>NZ_JAMJWG010000099.1 GCF_024435355.1 Streptomyces odontomachi | reverse complement strand
ACGGTATCGAGTACGTGCGCACGGCGATCGCGGCCGGCATGGACGTCGACGACTTCGCGCCGCGTCTGTCGTTCTTCTTCGTCGCCCGGACGACGATCCTCGAGGAGGTCGCGAAGTTCCGGGCGGCCCGGCGGATCTGGGCGCGCCTGATGCGTGAAGAATTCGGCGCGAAGAACCCCAAGTCGATGATGCTGCGTTTCCACACGCAGACCGCGGGTGTCCAGCTGACCGCGCAGCAGCCCGAGGTGAACCTGGTCCGCGTCGCCATACAGGGTCTCGCGGCCGTACTCGGCGGCACCCAGTCGCTGCACACGAACTCCTTCGACGAGGCCATCGCGCTGCCCACGGACAAGTCCGCCAGGTTGGCCCTGCGCACCCAGCAGGTCCTGGCCTACGAGACCGACGTGACCGCGACGGTGGACCCGTTCGCCGGCTCCTACGTCGTCGAGCAGATGACCGACGAGCTGGAGACCGCCATCGTCGAGCTGATGGGCCGCGTCGAG
>NZ_JAMJWG010000098.1 GCF_024435355.1 Streptomyces odontomachi | reverse complement strand
CCTCGCGTCTCATGGTGGGGCTGCGTGCGTGGCTGCGGTGAACAGTCCGCATACGACGATCATTGCTGGTCAGCAGGGTGTGTTGGAGGCTGTGGTCGCGGAGTGTGAGGGGCGTGGTGTGCGTGCGCGGATGATCCCGGTGGACTACGCCAGCCATTCGCCGCAGGTGGAGGCGGTCCGGGAGGAGATCCTGACCGCGCTGGCGGACGTCAAGCCGTGCGAGTCGTCCATCCCGTTCTACTCCACCGTCACCGGCGGGCTCCTCAAGGACACCACCGTCTGCGATGCCGCGTATTGGTATCGGAACCTGCGTGAGCGGGTCCGTTTCGAGGAGACGATCGGTGTTCTGGCCGGCTCCGGGCACACCGCGTTCGTCGAGGCGAGCCCGCACCCGGTCCTGACCCTCCCGGTCAATGACACCCTGCACGCCCTCGACGTCGAGCCCGCGCTGGTCACCGGAACCCTTCGTCGTGATGAGGGGAGTCTGGAGCGGTTCCACGCCAGCCTGGCCGTCGCGTTCACCGCCGGTCTGGACGTCGACTGGCACCAGCCCGCC
>NZ_JAMJWG010000097.1 GCF_024435355.1 Streptomyces odontomachi | reverse complement strand
CGCGGGCTGGTGCCAGTCGACGTCCAGACCGGCGATGAAGGCCGCCGCCAGGCTGGCGTGGAACCGCTCCAGACTCCCCTCATCACGACGAAGGGTTCCGGTGACCAGCGCGGGCTCGACGTCGAGGGCGTGCAGAGTGTCATTGACCGGGAGGGTCAGGACCGGGTGCGGGCTCGCCTCGACGAACGCGGTGTGCCCGGAGCCGGCCAGAACACCGATCGTCTCCTCGAAACGGACTCGCTCACGCAGGTTCCGGTACCAATACGCGGCATCGCAGACGGTGGTGTCCTTGAGGAGCCCGCCGGTGACGGTGGAGTAGAACGGGATGGACGACTCGCACGGCTTGACGTCCGCCAGCGCGCTCAGGATCTCCTCCCGGACCACCTCCACCTGCGGCGAATGGCTGGCGTAGTCGACCGGGATCATCCGCGCACGCACACCACGCCCCTCACACTCCGCGACCACGGCCTCCAGCACACCCTGCTGACCAGCAATGATCGTGGTGTGCGGACTGTTCACCGCAGCCACGCACGCAGCCTCACCGTGGGATGCCAGC
>NZ_JAMJWG010000096.1 GCF_024435355.1 Streptomyces odontomachi | reverse complement strand
AGCGTGTCTCTTTGATGAGTTCGCCAGTTGACTGGGTGTGTCTGTCCGGTTAGTGATCACTGATGCCATGTGGGGCCGGATCGCGCCGCTGATGCCGGCCGATCCGGTCCGCGGACGGCGATGGGCCGACCATCGCCGCACCCTTGAGGCCATCGCGTGGAAGTACCGCACCCACTCGCCCTGGCGGGACCTGCCCGAGGAGCTCGGCTCGTTCCAGACTGCCCACAAAAGGTTGATCAGATGGGCCGTGGACGGCACCTGGGAGATGATCCTGGCCGCCGTCCTGGCAACAGCGGACACCGACGACGACATCGACTGGACCGTGTCAGTGGACTCCACCGTTGTCCGGGCTCACCAGCACGCCGCCGGAGCGCGCAAAAGGGGGCGATACGCTCCGGCGAACCCGCCGACCACGCGCTCGGACGCTCCCGCGGCGGGCTGAGCACCAAGGTCCACCTGGCCGCCGACGGCGGTGCACGGCCCCTGGCCCTTACGATCACCGCAGGACAGGCGGGTGACGCACCGGCCTTCGAGACGGTGATGTCCCGCATCCGCGTGCC
>NZ_JAMJWG010000095.1 GCF_024435355.1 Streptomyces odontomachi | reverse complement strand
CGAGGGCGAGGCCCTGTCCACCCTGGTGGTCAACAAGATCCGCGGCACCTTCAAGTCCGTCGCCGTCAAGGCCCCGGGCTTCGGTGACCGCCGCAAGGCCATGCTCGGCGACATCGCCATCCTCACCGGCGGTGAGGTCATCTCCGAGGAGGTCGGCCTCAAGCTGGAGAACGCCGGCATCGACCTGCTGGGCAGCGCCCGCAAGGTGGTCATCACCAAGGACGAGACGACCATCGTCGACGGCAACGGCTCGAGCGACCAGGTGCAGGGTCGGGTCAACCAGATCCGTGCCGAGATCGAGAACTCCGACTCCGACTACGACCGCGAGAAGCTCCAGGAGCGGCTGGCCAAGCTCGCCGGTGGTGTGGCGGTCATCAAGGCCGGTGCCGCCACCGAGGTGGAGCTCAAGGAGCGCAAGCACCGCATCGAGGACGCCGTTCGCAACGCGAAGGCCGCCGTCGAGGAGGGCATCGTCGCCGGTGGTGGCGTGGCCCTGCTCCAGGCCACCTCGGTCTTCGAGAAGCTGGAGCTGGAGGGCGACGAGGCGACCGGTGCCCAGGC
>NZ_JAMJWG010000094.1 GCF_024435355.1 Streptomyces odontomachi | reverse complement strand
GGAAGGCGAAGCGCTCGCCACGTTGATCGTCAACAAGGCCAAGGGCACCTTCAAGTCCGTCGCCGTGAAGGCCCCGGGCTTCGGTGACCGCCGCAAGGCCATGCTCGGCGACATCGCCGTCCTCACCGGCGGCACCGTCATCTCCGAAGAGATCGGGCTCAGGCTGGAGAGCGCGGGTCCGGAACTGCTGGGCAGTGCCCGCAAGGTCACCGTCACCAAGGACGAGGCGACCATCGTCGACGGCAACGGCTCGAGCGACCAGGTGCAGGGTCGGGTCAACCAGATCCGTGCCGAGATCGAGAACTCCGACTCCGACTACGACCGCGAGAAGCTTCAGGAGCGGCTGGCCAAGCTCGCCGGTGGTGTGGCGGTCATCAAGGCCGGTGCCGCCACCGAGGTGGAGCTCAAGGAGCGCAAGCACCGCATCGAGGACGCTGTTCGCAACGCGAAGGCCGCCGTCGAGGAGGGCATCGTCGCCGGTGGTGGCGTGGCCCTGCTCCAGGCCGCCACCTCTGCCTTCGGTGCGTTGGACCTGGCGGGCGACGAGGCGACCGGCGCGGCCAT
>NZ_JAMJWG010000093.1 GCF_024435355.1 Streptomyces odontomachi | reverse complement strand
ACCGCCGCCAACTGCGACGTCATCCCACTGGACTCGGCCCACAACCCCCACGCCAACGCCGACCCCACCAACCCCGACCGCCGACGCCACGCAACCAACTCATCCAAGAACGCATTCGCCGCCGCATAGTTCGCCTGCCCCGCCGTACCCACCACACCAGCAGCAGACGAAAACAACACGAACGCCGACAACGGCACATCCCGCGTCAACTCATGCAAATGCCACGCAGCATCCACCTTCGGCCTGAGCACCCCCGCCAAACGCTCCGGCGTCAGATTCCCCACGGTCGCGTCATCCAACACACCAGCCGCATGCACCACACCACGCAACCCCGACCCCAACGACCCCACCACCGCAGCCAACCCATCACGATCAGCCACATCACAAGCAACCGCACGCAAACACACACCACGCCGCTCAACCAGATCCGCCAGATCCCCCGGCAACCCACCCGAACGACTCACCAACACCAGATCCCGCACCCCATACCGCTCCACCAGATGCCGCACCACCACCCGACCCAACGTCCCCGTCGCCCCCGTGACCAGCACCGAACCCTCCGACCCGAAC
>NZ_JAMJWG010000092.1 GCF_024435355.1 Streptomyces odontomachi | reverse complement strand
GCGCAGGTCCATCTCGCGGACCACCCATTGCAGCGCTTCGGCGGCCCGTTTGGGGTTGGTGATGATGGGCGTGATCAGGTGCGGGATGCCCTCGTAGGCGGTCAGCTCGACGCGCTTGGGATCGACCAGGACCATCCGCACGTCCTCCGGGGTGGCCCGCATCATGACCGACGTGATCAGACAGTTGATGCAGGACGACTTGCCGGAACCGGTCGCACCCGCCACCAGCACATGCGGCATCTTGGCGAGGTTCGCCATCACATAGCCGCCCTCGACGTCCTTGCCCAGCGCCACCAGCAGCGGATGATCGTCCTCCGCGGCCTCCGCCAGCCGCAGCACATCACCGAGGTTGACCATCTCCCGATCCGTGTTGGGGATCTCGATGCCGACCGCCGACTTGCCCGGGATGGGACTGATGATGCGCACATCAGGACTGGCGACCGCATAGGCGATGTTCTTCGTCAGCGCCGTGATCCGCTCGACCTTCACCGCCGGCCCCAGCTCGACCTCATAACGGGTCACCGTCGGACCACGCGTGAAGCCGGTGACCCGCGCATCAACCTTGAACTCGGTGAAGACGGTGGTGAGCGAG
>NZ_JAMJWG010000091.1 GCF_024435355.1 Streptomyces odontomachi | reverse complement strand
ACGTCCTCGGCGATGATCAGCAGCGGCTTGCCGGACTGCATGACCTTCTCCAGCAGCGGCAGCAGGTCCTTCACCGCGCTGATCTTGGAGTTGGCGATCAGGATGTACGGGTCGTCGAGGACGGCCTCCATACGCTCCATGTCCGTGGCGAAGTACGCCGAGATGTAACCCTTGTCGAACCGCATGCCCTCGGTGAGCTCCAGCTCGAGACCGAAGGTCTGCGACTCCTCGACGGTGATGACACCTTCCTTGCCGACCTTGTCCATGGCCTCGGCGATCAGCTCACCGATCTGGGTGTCGGCAGCGGAAATGGAAGCCGTCGAAGCGATCTGCTCCTTGGTCTCCACATCCTTGGCCTGCTCGAGCAGCGCAGCGGAGACGGACTCCACGGCCTTCTCGATACCACGCTTCAGCGCCATCGGGTTGGCACCCGCGGCAACGTTACGCAGACCTTCCTTGACCAGCGCCTGGGCCAGCACGGTCGCCGTCGTCGTACCGTCACCGGCGACGTCGTCCGTCTTCTTGGCGACCTCCTTGACCAGCTCGGCGCCGATCTTCTCGTAGGAGTCCTCGAGCTCGATCTCCTTGGCGATGGACACACCATCGTTGGTGATCGTGGGCGCGCCCCACTTCTTCTCCAGCACGACGTTGCGACCCTT
>NZ_JAMJWG010000090.1 GCF_024435355.1 Streptomyces odontomachi | reverse complement strand
CGTGGTCTACAACGGCAAGCACCTGGTGTACGCGTCGAACGTGTCGAACGGTTCGTACGGCTCCATGTCCTTCAGCCCCTTCACCAACTGGTCGGACATGGGTTCGGCCGGCCAGACCGGAATGAACTCGGCCACCGTGGCACCCACACTGTTCTACTTCGCACCCAAGAACATCTGGGTGCTGGCCTCGCAGTGGGGTCAGTGGCCCTTCTTCTACCGCACCTCCAGCGACCCCACCAACCCCAACGGCTGGTCCGCACCGCAGGCGCTGTTCACCGGCAGCATCTCCGGCTCCGGCACCGGCCCCATCGACCAGACCCTGATCGCCGACGGCTCGAACATGTACCTGTTCTTCGCCGGCGACAACGGCAAGATCTACCGGGCGAGCATGCCGATCGGGAACTTCCCCAGCAGCTTCGGCTCGTCGTACACGCAGGTCATGAGCGACTCGACGAACAACCTCTTCGAAGCACCGCAGGTCTACAAGCTCCAGGACCAGAACAAGTACCTCATGATCGTCGAGGCGATAGGGTCGAACGGCCGCTACTTCCGCTCGTTCACGGCCTCCAGCCTCAGCGGTTCGTGGACCCCGCAGGCGGCCAGCGAGAGCAACCCCTTCGCCGGCAAGGCCAACAGCGGCGCCAGCTGGACCAACGACATC
>NZ_JAMJWG010000009.1 GCF_024435355.1 Streptomyces odontomachi | reverse complement strand
GGAGAAGACCGTGCATGCCAACCCCGGCAGCCACTTTCGAGTCCCGCCCTTCGAGATCGGCAGCTCTGTCCGGTTCTTTGCCCGGCACCTCGCCGGGCCGGCGCGGGGAATGCGTGATGTCACGAACCCCGCGAAGCAGACCGTGTGACGACCCTGCCCGACGACACCCGTACCTCGCGGCTGCGCAACAGTGGCCCTGGTCTCCCCTGTTCGGGGAGGCGAGGGCCACTGGCGGAGTGCGCACGTCCGCCGGAGAGCGCTGCGGAGGTGCGTCCGACCGGACGACGGGATGAGGCGCCCTCGTCGTGTGCTCAGCCGTCCGTGCCTGCCCGACCGCTGGTGGGATCGGTAGTGGCGGCCACGGTGCGGGGTGCCGGGACGATCGCCGGCAGGGAGATGGTCGCCTCGGTGCGGGCGCCGTTGCCGGGGTGGGTGGTGGCTGAGGCGTGGGGTGCGTGGCCCGCGGCCCTGGCGGCGAGGACGTAGCTGCCGCCGTGCGGCACGTCGAGCGCGTAGCGGCCGTGCGCGTCGGTCAGGGCGGCGCCCGCCTGGCGTCCGCGGCCGTCGATCAGCGTCACCTTCGCACGGGCCACCGGCGCCCCGACCGCGTCCAGCACCCGGCCGTGCAGCGCGCCTTCGGCACCGGCCGGCTCGGCGACCGGTGCCGTCACCTCGTCCGCGCGCACCGCAGGGGCCGCCGCCGGCACCGCCGTCGCCATGGCGGCAGGCGCCACCGAGCCGGACACCGCGGCGTCGAACGCCGGTTCGTCGAGCGTCAGCGCGCCGGGCGCGGGAGCGCCGAGCACCACTTTGTCGAGTGCCGGAGCGGTGTGCAGCGGTGCGTCGGACGTCTGGCCGTCCGCGCCCACTGCCACGAGTGCCGGTACGGGTGCGTCGGCCGACGGGAGGGTGTCCTCGGTGCCCGGGGCGATGCCGTCCTGCGAGCTGGCGCGCAGGTGTGGGTGCCGGGACGGCTGGCGCGCCGGCAGGCAGATCGCGAGGATCAGTCCGCCGGCGACCGCGGCGGTGGCGATCAGGAAGGCGGTCCGGAAGCCCTGCATCGTCGGCACCGCGACCCCGCCCATCGGCTGCGACGTGTTGGCCAGCACCATGCCGATGACGGCGCTGGAGACGGAGGTGCCGATGGACCGCATCAGGGTGTTGAGCCCGTTGGCCGCGCCGGTCTCCGAGGCGTCCACGGCACCGATGATCAGCGCGGGCAGCGAGGAGTAGGCGAGCCCGATGCCCGCACCCACGATCACCGAGATGACGATGGTCTGCCAGGCGGCGCTCATCAGCCCGAGCCCGGCGCCGTAGCCGATTCCGATGATCAGCATGCCGATGATCAGGGAGACCTTCGGTCCGTACTGGGCGGAGATCTTCGCGTAGAGGGGCGCGGTGAGCATCATCGTCAGCCCGAGCGGTGCGACGCACAGCCCGGCGCTCACCATCGACTGGCCGAGGCCGTAGCCGGTGGCGACGGGCAGCTGGAGGAGCTGGGGAAGGACCAGCGAGATGGCGTAGAAGGCGACGCCGATCATGATCGAGGCGAGGTTGGTGAGCAGCACGACACGGCGTGCGGTGGTGCGCAGGTCCACCAGCGGCGCGGCGAGGCGCAGCTCCATCAGCCCCCACAGCACCAGGACGGCGACACCGGCGCCGAAGAGCCCCAGCGTGGTCGGGGAGCCCCAGCCCCAGTCGGCGCCCTTGGTGATGGGCAGCAGCAGGAGGATGAGGCCGACGGACAGCCCGATCGCGCCGGCCAGGTCGAACCGCCCCGTGGCGCGCAGCTTCGACTCCGGCACCCGCAGCAGGGTCAGCAGGATCGCGAGCACGCCGAGGCCGGCGGCCGTGAAGAACAGTGCGTGCCAGTCGAGGTGCTGGGCGACCAGTGCGGCACCGGGCAGTGCGAGCCCACCGCCGACGCCGATCGATGAGCTCATCAGCGCCATCGCGCCACCGAGCCGGGCGGGCGGCAGTTCGTCACGCATCAGGCCTATGCCGAGCGGTATCGCGCCCATGGCGAAGCCCTGGAGCGCCCGGCCGACGATCATGATCACCAGGGAGCTGGTGAATCCGCAGATCAGCGAGCCGACGACCATCACGGCCAGGGATGCCAGCAGCATCCGCCGCTTGCCGTAGAGGTCGCCGAGGCGGCCCATGATCGGGGTGGAGACCGCGCCGGCGAGCAGGGTCGCGGTCATGACCCAGGTGGCGTTGCTCGCCGAGGTGTCGAGCAGGGTCGGCAGATCCTTGATGACCGGTACGAGCAGGGTCTGCATCACGGCGACCGTGATGCCCGCGAAGGCCAGGACGGGGACGAGGCCGCTGTTGCCGCCGCTGCCTGCGTTGCCACCGACGCGGCCGTGGCCGTCGCGGTGCCTCTCCGGGTCGTCCGGCAGGCCGGACGGCGGGGCGGCGGTCCCCGGGCGCCCGGGCGACACGACGGCGGTTGCCTGATCGCCCGGGCCCGCCGCTGAAGAGTGCTGGTCGGTCGGCTGGGTCATTGCGTGCGGCCTCCAAGAAGGCAGGATCGACTGCGGTGACGGTGGTGCTGAACGGCGTGCGGGTGTGACGCCCTGCGGCCACGGCGGCACCGCGGTGCCACGGCAGCGCGGGCGTGCGGCCACGGCGGCACCGCGGTGCCACGGCAGCGCGGGCGTGCGGGCACTGCGGTACCTGCGGCACTGCGGCGAACCGGGCGCGGCGTGCGCGCGGACCTGCGTGTGCGGTAGCGCCGCATGCCCGCACTTGCGGTACGTCCTCGGACCTGCGCTGCGGTATCGCCATGGAGCACGCATGCGGCCCCGCCGGGCTCGGAGGCCGGCGGAAAACCACACGCCCGCGCAAGCGGTACCGCTGGGCGCCGAAAGTCCTTACACGATCAGTTGATCACACAACTCATGGGTCGTACGTCAGCGCCCCCCAGGGGGCGTGCGGGCCTCGGCGTCCGGTACCGCCGCGCGGGGTGCACGGCGTCACGTGGAGGTAGAAGTCACTACGGAAGAACGATATTCCGATCATTGCCATATGATCGGGCAATCTTGACCTGCTCATTACCCTCTCACGCCCCCTCGGCCCGTTCACCCTTCCTGGCCCCTCACGCGAGAGGGCTTCCGCGGCGCTCCGCTCCGTCCGCGACGGGGTCCATCCTGCTTGAACGTTTTGTCATTCAGGTGTGCGATGAGGGGGCGGATGAACGCGGCCGAAGGCGCCCGGGAGCGCTGGTGGCGCACGGCACCGAACCGGGGCGCCCACCGGATCAGCCTCTACGGGGCTTCCGTGTACGGGAGTTACGCGTAGAGGACTTGGGCGTGGCGTAGTCGCGCATGGAGGAGTCGCGCGCAGGGCTTCACAGCCAGCCCTGCTGGCGGGCCTCCCGGACCGCCTCCATGCGGTTGCGGGTGCCGGTCTTGCCGATGGCCGACGAGAGGTAGTTCCGCACCGTCGACTCCGACAGGTGCAGCAGCGCGGCGACGTCCGCGACGGTCGCCCCGTCCGCCGACGCCTTGAGGACGTCGCACTCGCGGGCGGTCAGCGGGTTGGGTCCGGCGCTCAGTGCGGCGGCGGCGAGGACCGGGTCGACGACGGTCTCGCCCGCGAGCACCCGCCGTATCGCGGCCGCCAGCTCCTCCACCGGCCCGTCCTTGACGAGGAAGCCCGCGACACCCGCCTCCATGGCGCGCCGCAGATAGCCCGGTCGGCCGAACGTGGTCAGGATCAGCACCCGACAGTCGGGGCACTCCGTGCGCAGCGTCGCAGCGGCGTCCAGGCCGCTGCACCCGGGCAGCTCGATGTCCAGCAGAGCCACATCAGGACGCTGTTCGAGCGCGGCGGCCACGATCTCGTCGCCCCGGCCGACCTGTGCGACGACCTCCATGTCGTCCTCCAGGTCGAGCAGCAGGGCGAGCGCACCCCGCATCATCCCCTGGTCCTCGGCGAGCAGCACACGCGTGAGGTCGGTCGGCTGAGGGTCCCGGGGCAACTCGTTCACGGCGCAAGGGTACGGGGCAGCCGCGGGTGCCGTGCCTGCGCCGGGAGGCGTGCGGCTCGGTGGGCGAGCCTGCGCGTCCTGTGGTCAACTGTCGGGAGATGCGGCGGTTTGACCATCGGAGACCATCGGGGAAGACCGGGTCTTGTGTCCTCGTCCTCGTCCTCGTTCTCCGGTCCGAGCGTGCGGGCCGGTCGGGCGTGACCGCCGGTCGGGCGCGAGAGGAGCAGTGATGCGGAACGTCGGCGTGCCGGTGACGCGGATGCTGCACCGGGCCGGGCTGCGCAGCGGCCACATGCAGGTGGCGTCCCTGGCGTCGGTCGCCCTGTGCCTCGCCTTCTGGGCCCGCGCCAAGGGCTTCGACCAGGACGAACGCGGTAATGCCGAGCGCCGGGCGCTCTTCGTCGGCCTGTGGCCCCCGATGTTCTGGCTCATCGGGCAGTCCCTCACGGAGTGGGAATGACCGCCGGGCGTGCCCGGCGGTCCTGGTGTGCGCGGCGCGGGACGGTGCTCTGAGAGGGGGCTGTGTGCTGCGTGAGCGCCGGCTGTTCCGGCCGGAGGCCGCCGCCGCCCTGCGTGCGCTGGCGAACCGTGACGTCAACTACCGTCCGGTGGCCGAACCGGTACCGTCCTGGACCGCGCGCTGGTCCCTGGACGCGCTGCGCTGCACGGTCGGCCGCGAGCCGCCGGGCGAGCCCGTCGCGGGCGGCGCCTGGGAGATCGCCTGCCGCCTGGTGCGCGAGTACCAGTTCGCCGACCCGCGGATCGTCCGCACCCTGTACCGCCCTGGTGACCGGCTGCTCGGCCGCGACATGCTCCTCGAAGGACGCTTCCTGGGACTCCGCTTCGACCTCGGCGTGCGAGTGACGTCGGTGATCGACGAGACCCGGCGCCGCGGTGCTGCGGCCGAGCGGGTGTGGGGCTGGGGCTACCAGACCCTGGACGGTCACCTCGAGGAGGGGGAACTCCGCTACGAGGTCATCAAGCAGCTGGAGACCGGAACCGTCGAGTTCGTCATACAGGGCTATTCGCGGCGCGCCCCCATCGCCGATCCGATCGTCCGGTTCGGCTTCCACGCGTTCGGACGGCCGACCCAGCACCGCTTCTACCGGCTGGGCGGGCGGCGGCTGTACCGGATGGTCCAGGCGGAGCTGCGCGGCGTTCCCGCGCCGCCACCGGAGACGGTGCCGGGCGGGGAGGGGCTGGTGGTGGCCCCGAGCCCGTGGAGCGAGCGCGCTGAACTCGGCGTTGAGCGGCGCTCTCGGGCGTGATCTGGTGCTCTCGGGCATGAGTGTCGCTCTCGGGCATGAGCGCCACTCTCGTTTGGGATTCGGCCCGCTCTCAGACATGAGCATCGCTCTCGTATGAGATCGAAGCTCTCGTACATGAGCGCCACTCACACATGCAAGCACCGCTCCCAGACACGAGCACGGCTCCCGGGCATGAGCACCGCTCCCAGACACGAGCACGGCTCCCGGGCATGAGCGTCGCTCTCAGACACGAGCGCCACTCTCACATCGGGGACGGAGACGTGACCCACAGGAGGTGCGCCCCGGGCAAGCGCAGTCTCAGCAACCCGGAACACCGCCGCAGACCTCCTCGGGGACGGCCCGGGTGTCGATGGTGACCCCGTCTCGGACCCGTCCGCCGGCGATCCGGGCGGCCTTCAGGCAGAAGTGCACCCACATGTTGAGCTGCATCTCCTTGGCCATCCGCAGCCTGCTGTACAGCAGGTCAGCCCACCGGTCGCCGCCCCGGGACCACGCCTCGACCTCGAAGCGCAGGGTGCCGTCGTCCGCGGGCGCGGAACGGAACTCGATCTGCCCGGCCTCCAGGTGGCCCCGCAACGTGGCGAAGCGCAGGGAGGTCGGGTCGCGGTGCACCACACGTACCGGGCCGTCCCAAGGGCCGGGCATCTGCACCCGGTACTCGTCCCGCACCTGCGCGATCCCGGCGGTCCCGACCGTCTTGTGGAACCGGGCGGCGGAGGACGGTGCCGCCCGGTTGAAGTCGGCTACGACGGCGTCCATCAGTTCCGGCGCGGTCAGGTCGGCGTCCTCGATGCGCACGGAGAACCGGCGGTGGAACATGGGGCCGGAGCCGTCCGCCAGGAACTGGCTGCACGCATCCGTCAGGTCGGGCGGGATCCGTGGCGGCAGATCACGGCTGTCGCCCTCGGCCTCGCTGCGGTGCAGCGCCGTGACCCGCCACAGATAGCGCCACGTCACCAGCGCCATCCCGGCGGGAAAACGGAGCACGGTCCCCATGCGCCGCCTCGCCGGCGGGCGCTGCGGGCGCTGCGGGCGCCGCGAACGCTGCGAACGCAGCGGCTGCACGGAGTGCGGTGTGCTCACTTTTTCAGCATGACACCGCCGGCGCCGTCCCGCCCGGCCGTGCCGGCGGCGGACGCCGACTGTGCCGGCACCGATGAGCCGGCCGCGGATCGTGATGCGGCCCGGGACACGGACGCCGCCGCCCCCGCCCCCGCCCCCGCATCCGCAGTGTCAGCGGCACCGTCGGCGGATTCCACCGGCAGCTCGGCCGTCACCAGGAAGCCGCCGGCTGCGGCCGGGCCCGCCACCAGGGAGCCGCCCGCCGCGGCGAGCCGCTCCGTGAGGCCCTTCAGACCGGTACCGCCGATCGCGCGCACCGCCGCCCCGACCACCCCTCCCCCGTTGTCCCCACCGGCCGACTCGCCCCCGTGGCCCGCCCCGTCCCCGCCCCCGCCCGCGCCCTTGCCGTTGTCGGCGATCTGGAGCCGGACGCGTTCCGTGTCGCCGGTCACGGTGATCACGCAGCGGTCGGCGGCGCTGTAGCGGACCGCGTTCGTCACCGCCTCGCGCACCACCCAGCCGAGCAACGCCTCGTACTGTGCCGTGAGCGGCGGCCCCGACCGGTGGACGGCGGGCTCGATGTCCGCGGCCCGTAGCGCGGAGCAGGCCCGGTCGAGCTCGGTGCTGAGGCTGCCCTCGCGGTAGCCGGTGACGGCCTCGCGGATCTCGGTGAGCGCCTGGCGGCCGACGGATTCGATGTCGGCGAGCTGCCCGAGCGCCGCGTCGAGGTTGCGCGACGCGATCCGGCGGGCCGCCTCCGACTTGACCACGATCACGGAGAGCGTGTGGCCCAGCAGGTCGTGCAGGTCACGGGAGAACCGCAGCCGCTCCCGTTCCACCGCCGTGCGGGCCAGCTCCTCGCGGGTGGCCCGCAGTTCCTTGACCGTTTCGTGCAGGGCCAGGATCGCCGCGGTCACCATGCCCGAGATGAACGTCCCGTAGGCGATGCCCACCGCGTCCCAGCCCTCCTTGGCGCCGGCCGTCAGCCCCGCGAGCGTGGTGAGCCCCATCATGACGTAGCCGAGGCTGCGCCCGCGCAGGACCGCGCCGATGGCCAGCCCGAGCAGCGGGTAGAACATCAGCCAGCTGCCGCCGTAGCCGACCGCGAGCCCGCACGTGACCAGGCCCATGGCCACCAGCAGCCAGCGGGTGGACGGCGCCTGGCGCCGCTCCTTGTGGAAGGCCCGGGTGACCACCGTGATGTAGAGGGAGTTGAAGGCCAGCAGGCCCACGCCACCGATCCAGGGGTTGGGGGTCTCGCCCTGGATCAGGTTGGAGACCGACCCCATGCCCATCAGCAGCCACGGCAGCAGGGTGACCGCGTTCGGGCCGCGCATCTGCGCCTCCGCCTTCTGCCCCGGTGCACGGCGCTGCCACCACTGCCAACCGCCCGTCGCCAGATCCGGCGCGTCCATGCAGCCGGTGGCCTCGGTGCCGTTCTTCCTGGCCATGGTCGGTTCTCCAGTCGTTGAGCGGGGCTCGGTGGGGACGTGGCGGGGGGGTGGGTCACACGGTGCGGGCCGAGGCGCGGTAGGCCAGCACAGCGTACGAGCCGAAGGCCAGCAGCCACACGGCCAGAACGGCGACGGTGGCCAGGGCGGGCGGACCGCCGTCCGCTGCCGACTGGGCGAGCCGGGCGAACCGGTTCGTCGGCGTGTACGAGGACACCGCGCGCAGCCAGCCGGGGAACGCCTCCGTCGGGAACCAGAGGCCGCCCAGGACGGAGAGACCCAGGTTGCAGACGAGGTTCACCACGCCCGTGGTCTGGGCGGTCAGACGGTAGCCGTTGCCGATGCCGAGCAGGGTGAACGGGAAGGCACCGAGCCAGAGCAGCACGGTCACCGCCCCCCACTGCCACAGCTCGAGGCGTACGCCGTTGAGGAGACCGCCCGCCACGAGGACGGCGACGATCGCGGGCAACACGATCACCGAACCGGTCAGTGCCCGCCCGATCACCACGCTGCGGGGCACCATCGGCGTGGCCCTGAGCTGCCGCAGCCAGCCGATCGACTTGTCCTCGGCGACCCCGGTGCCGGTGCTCAGCGCCGCTCCGAGCGCCCCGTAAGCGGCCATGCCGATCATCGACGCGGTCTTCCACGCGTTGTCGACGTCGTCGCCGATGTTGGTGAACAGCAGGTACATCATGACCGGCAGGCCGATGCCGAAGATCACGAAGGCGGGTTCGCGGAGCGTTCTGCGCACTTCGAGGACGACGTAGTCGCGCATCAGACCGTCTCCTTCGTGGGGTCGACGGCGCCCGTCTCCGGGTCGGCATCGAGGGCTGCGGGGTGCTCGCGGCCCGAGGGGGCTGCGGGGGTCGTGGGAGCTGTGGCGGCTGCGGGGTCCTCGGCTGGTGCCGTGCTGTCGGCTGCGGTCGAGGTCAGCGCCAGGAAGGCGCTCTCCAGCGAGGCGGCGGTGACCTCCAGGCCGCGTATCGCGCCGCGGGCGGCCAGTGCGACCACCGTTGCGTCCGAGTCCGTGCAGCGCAGCCGGGCCCGGTCGCCGTGCACCTCGGCGGAGGCGACACCGGGCAGCGCGGCCAGCTCCGCAGCGGGGAATCCGGCGAGGTCGAACGTGACCACGTTGCCGCCGGCGGCCCTCTTCAGCTGGTCGGCGGTGCCGTCGGCGACGATGCGGCCGTGGTCGATGACGACGATCCGGTCGGCGTTGGCGTCGGCCTCGTCCAGGTAGTGGGTGGAGAACAGCACGGTGTGGCCGCGCTCCGCGTAGTCGCGCATGGACGCCCAGAAGGCCCGCCGTGCCGCCACGTCCAGGGCGGCCGTCGGCTCGTCGAGCACGATCAGCGCGGGGTTCCCGGCTAGTGCCACGGCGAACCTGACCCGCTGGACCTGCCCGCCCGACAGCCGGTCCACGCGCCGCCCGGCGAGGTCGCCGATGCCGGCGAGCCGCAGCGCCTCCTCGACCGGCATGGGCGCCGGGTACCGACGTCCCACGAAGCCGACCAGTTCGCGCACCGTGACGCGGGACACCGCACGCCCCTCCTGGAGCATCGCCCCGACCAGGCCGGCCTGCACGGCGCGCACCGGTTCCCGTCCGAAGAGGCGGACGGTGCCCGCGTCGGGCTCGTTCAGGCCGAGCAGCAGCGAGACGCTGGTGGACTTGCCCGCGCCGTTGCGGCCCAGCAGCGCGACGGTCTCGCCGCGCGCGATCTCCAGGTCGATTCCGTCCACGGCGCGCACCGCGCCGAACGTCTTGACCGCCCCGGCGAAGGACACGGCGTGCGCTGCGGCCGCCCGCTCCCCCGCGTGGTCCTCCGCGCGTCCCCCCGCGGCAGCCCCTGATGGTGTTGTCATGGCTCGACTGTAGAAACGGTGCGGGCCGGCCTGGAAGGCGCACATGTACGGATTCTCGTAGGACAAATGTCCTGGGTGCCGGCCCGTGCGCCGGCCAGGGTGCGCTCCCCGGCGACACACGGGCCGGGGTAACGGTGTGCGAGACGGCGGTGACGGTACGGTGCCGTGGTGACCGACGGTGATGACCGTAGGGGCCCGACGGCGGCACGGAAGCGTCGTGACCGCAGCGAGATGGATCACAGCCGGCCGCGCCGCCGGTTCGCGAGATCCACAGCGTCTGCACAGGTCAGCAGGGGCATAAGCGCATGCAGCCAGGCCCCGAGCACCATCCGTAATGCCCTCTTGGCCCGTATGGTCGTTATAAGGCTGCTCGGGTTCGGGTGGCCTTCGCCATGGCGTCAGCGTCGCCGTCCGTGGCGGCCGTGCCGTGCGAGCGCGCGGTGCCCTGATGTCGCCGCTTCGGCGTGCGACACCGGTGTGCCGCGGTGAAGGCCCCGGCACTGTCGTTGTCGTCGACCGAAAGGCAGGCGGGCAGACCCTTGGCTCATGCCATCAGCGCCATGTCCCCCCATTCTCCCGCTCCCTCCCCCCGTATCGCCGTACACGATGTCACCGTGACCGATCCCGCGCTGGTCAGGCGCGCGGTCAAGGCGGCCGCGCTCGGCAACGCGATGGAGTGGTTCGACTTCGGTGTCTACAGCTACATCGCGGTGACGCTGGGCAAGGTCTTCTTCCCGTCCAGCAGCCCGACGGCGCAGCTGCTGTCCACCTTCGGTGCGTTCGCCGCGGCCTTCCTGGTCCGCCCGGTCGGCGGCATGGTCTTCGGGCCGCTCGGTGACCGCATCGGACGCCAGCGCGTGCTCGCCATCACCATGATCATGATGGCCATCGGCACCTTCGCGATCGGCCTCATCCCGTCGTACCAGGTACTCGGCATGGGCGCCCCGGCGCTGCTGCTGCTCGCCCGGCTGGTGCAGGGCTTCTCGACGGGCGGTGAGTACGCGGGCGCGTCCACGTTCATCGCCGAGTACGCCCCGGACCGCCGGCGCGGCTTCCTCGGCAGCTGGCTGGAGTTCGGCACGCTCGCCGGGTACATCGGCGGCGCCGGCCTGGTCACCGCCCTGACGGCACTGCTGTCCGACGCGGACCTGGTCGGCTGGGGCTGGCGGATTCCGTTCCTGGTCGCAGGCCCGATCGGCATCGTCGGTCTGTATCTGCGGATGCGCCTGGAGGAGACGCCGGCGTTCGCTGCCGAGGTGAAGAAGGCCGAGCAGCGCCGCCCCAAGGTGCGGCTGCGCGAGATGATCACGGGTCAGTGGAAGGCGATGTTGCTCTGCATCGGCCTGGTGCTCGTCTTCAACGTCGCGGACTACATGCTGCTGTCGTACATGCCGAGCTACCTCACCAGCCAGCTGAAGTACGACGCGACCAGCGGTCTGCTGGTGGTGCTCGGCGTGATGGCGCTGATGATGGTCGTCCAGCCCTTCATGGGGGCGCTCACCGACCGCGTCGGGCGCCGCCCGGTGATCGCCGCCGGTTGCGTGGGCTTCCTCGTGCTGTCCATTCCGGCGCTGCTGCTGATCCGGCAGGGCGGCCTGCTCGCGATCGGGCTCGGCATGGGCGCGCTCGGCCTGCTGCTGGTCTGCTTCACCGCGTCGATGCCGGCCACGCTGCCCGCGCTGTTCCCCACCCGGGTGCGCTACGGCTCGCTCTCCATCGGCTTCAACGTCTCCGTGTCGCTGTTCGGCGGGACCACGCCGCTGGCGGTGACCGCGCTGATCGGCGTCACCGGCAACGTGATGATGCCCGCCTACTACCTGATGGCGGCGGCCGTCGTCGGCGGCATCGCGGTCTGGTTCATGACCGAGTCCGCCCGCCGCCCGCTGCCCGGGTCGGCCCCCGCGGTGGGCACCGAACGCGAGGCCGGGGAGCTGCGCGCCGCGGCCTGACGCGCTTTTCAAAGGCTCGGTTCGGCGCCCTTTCCAAAGGCTCGGTTCGCCTCCGGGCGCCTCAGCCGGTGTCCGGGTCCACCCCGTGCTCGACCCTCCTTCGTCGGGCGCTCCGCGCGGGGCGGACCCGGACACCGGCGCGCCCTTCGGCTCACTCGCCGCCTGCCGTTACCGGCGGGCGTGAGGGGCGTCGTCCGCGTTAGACTCGGCGCACGAAGTACTTAGGGTGTCTAAGTAGATGGGCGAAGCACACGCATGAGCGATCAGCAGCTGTGGAACGACGTCGACGACTACTTCTCCTCCCAGCTCATCCCGGCCGATGACGCGCTCGACGCCGCCCTGCGGGACAGCGACGCAGCAGGCCTGCCGCACATCGCCGTCGCCCCCAACCAGGGCAAACTCCTGCACCTGCTGGCCGTGACCCAAGGCGCACGCCGCATCCTGGAGATCGGCACGCTCGGCGGCTACAGCACCATCTGGCTGGCCCGCGCGCTCCCGGCCGACGGCCGCCTCATCACGCTGGAGTACGAGCCGCGGCATGCCGAGGTGGCACGCGGCAACCTGGCCCGGGCCGGCCTCGACAAGATCACCGAGGTGCGGACGGGCCCCGCGCTGGACTCGCTCGCCCAGCTGGCCGACGAGGGCGTGGAGCCGTTCGACCTCGTCTTCATCGACGCCGACAAGCCGAACAACCCGCACTATCTGGACTGGGCGCTACGGCTGACCCGCCCGGGCAGCCTGATCATCGGCGACAACGTGGTCCGGTCCGGCGCGGTCGCCGACCCGCACAGCGACAACCCGACCGTCCAGGGCATCCAGCGCTTCCTCGAGCTCATGGGCGAGCACCCGAAACTCGACGCCACGGCCGTGCAGACCGTCGGGGCCAAGGGCCACGACGGCTTCTCGCTGGCCCGGGTGCTGCCCTGACCGCCCCGGGCCGGGCGGCGTCCTGAGGGTGCGGCGGCAGCCTGCGCCGAGGAGACCGGGCGGGTCGAGGGCGGCCGCCGGGCAGGCCTCGGCCGTCGGGCAGGCCTCGGCCGTCGCTCAGGGCTCGTGGTAGAAGCCGACGTTCACCGTGCGGGCCCCGACGCGGTCATGGATGACCACCTCGCCGGTGCCGCCCGCCGGTATGGTCCAGGACCCGCCGTACGGCATGGGCACGCTGGCCCCGTCCGCGACCACCTGGACGTCGGACGACGGCTCGGCCTGCGAGCCACGCAGCCAGGTGACCGTCCAGCGGCCGTCGGGTCCGCAGCGGAACTCCAGGTGGACGCGCGAGACGAAGAGCCAGCCCTCGGGCGGCGACAGCCGGCAGACGTTCCGGTCCCGGCCCACGCACAGCACCGCGCCGGGCTCGCTCGGCGCATCGGCCATCAGCATGCCCGCTGTCGCGCCCGACTCCGCCTCGGACACCGAGGCCATGGTGAGCTCCAGCACGTGTGCTCCTTATGTTTCGTTGTCTCGTCGTTTTCGTAGTTCGACGCGTTATCGCGCCGCCGAATGATAGGTCGCCGGCCCGCGCCCGCGCCCCCCGAACAGGCCTTCCCGCGCGAGCGTGACACACCCCACAGCGACAGGCCGGCCGCCCACGGTGACGGGAGACCGCCGGCTACGGGAACGGGGGCGGGTGCGCCGGCTCCCCGGCACGACAGAGCCTCCCCCGGCACGCCGCTCCCTGGAACAATGGACGCATGACGGAGCGCAAACCCCCGCGGCTCAGCTTCGAGTCATGGGTCGACCGACAGATCCGCGAAGCAGAGGAACGCGGCGACTTCGCCCGCCTGGCAGGCGCGGGCAAGCCGCTGCCCAGCGACGTGGACACCGGCTACGACGAGTTGTGGTGGATCAAGCGGAAGATGGCCCAGGAGGGCCTGTCCGCCCTGCCTCCGACGCTGGTCCTGCGCAAGGAGGCCGAGGACGCCCTCGCCGCCGCCCATGCCGCACCGACCGAGGCCGCGGCCCGTCGCATCATCACGGCCGTGAACGAACGGATCCGCGAGGCCATGCTCAAACCGCTGCCCGGCCCGCCGTTGGGCCGCAAGCCGTACGACGTCGAGGCCGTGGCCCGCGAGTGGCGCGCCCGGCACAGCGCCTGACGACGGCCCGGACCTCCGGCACGCCAGTATCCGCATCGACTCCAGTACAGGTACAGGTACAGGTACCGGAGTCAGCGTCGGCACTCGGTATCGGCCACCACGTGAGGGAAGTTGCAGCAATGGATCGTTTGATCGCGGACATCTCCATGTCGCTCGACGGCTATGTCACCGGGCCGGACGTGGGCCCCCTGCACCCGCTGGGCGTGGGCGGCGAGCAGCTGCACCAGTGGCTCTACGACCTGGCCGGCTGGCGGCGCGCGCACGGCCTGACCGGCGGCGACGAGGGCCCCGAGTCCGACAGCCTGGAGGAAGCCTTCCAGCAGGCCGGCGCGTACGTGATGGGCCACGGCATGTACCTGTCGGGCAGCGGTCCGTGGGGGGACACGCCACCGTTCCGCAAGCCGGTGTTCGTGCTCACGCACACCGCGAAGGAGCCGGACGTGCGCAGCGGCACCACGTTCACGTTCGTCACCGACGGTCTGGACGGCGCGCTCGCACGGGCCCGGGAGGCGGCGGAGAACGGCGACGTGGCGCTGGCGGGCGGCGCCCAGATCATCCAGCAGGCGGTGGTGGCCGGGGTGTTGGACGAGCTGCGACTGCACATCGTCCCGGTGCTGCTCGGCAGCGGCACCCGCCTCTTCAGCCGGATCGGTCACGAGCACATCGCCTGGCAGACCAGCCGCGTGAACGGCGCCTCCGGCGTCGTCCACCTGACCCTGCACCCCCCGAAGCGGGACTCGGCGTAGCCGGCCGCCGAGCCACCGGCACCTGGCAGGCGGGTGCGCCGGAGCGCTGGTACGCCGGGGCGCCGGAGCGCACCCGGGCGCTCACACCACCGACCGGCGCTCAGCGCCCGTGGGCATCGCGTCCCTGGGCCACTCCGCGTCCGATCCGCACATCTCGGCGCTCAGCTCGCGCACCAGCGGCCCCAGCTCGGTCGGCCGTTCCTTGCCCCACCAGTCCCCCAGCAGCTCGGCCAGGCACGCCTCACGGGCCTCGGCCAGCCGCAGCGCCACCTCCCGGCCGTGCGGCGTGAGCACCATCGGCATGCCCTTGCGGGTCGCAAGGCCGCGCCCCTCGATCTGCCGGGCCGCCGCGGTGATCGCCGGCAGCGGCACCGCATGGTGCTCGGGAAGGATCGCCGGGTCCACCGGCCCGTAGTGGTGGATGCGCAGCAGCAGCCAGCCCGACGCGGGCAGCAGGTCGCCGTAGCCCGCGTCCGTGGTGATCCGCCGGTAGATCTCGCGCCGGCCCTCGCGGGTGCCCAGCAGCGACAGCGACCGGACCGTCTCGTCGTAGGAGGAGCGCTGCACGGGGTTGCTGGCCAGCGTCTCGGTGGCGTCGGGTGCCGTCACGGTGTGCCGCAGCCGCTCCTCGTGCAGGAACCAGGCGAGGACGAAGGCGAGCAGCGCGACCGGGGCGGCGTAGAGGAAGACGTCGGTGATCGCGGTCGCGTAGGCGTGCAGCACGGGCGGGCGCAGCGCCGGCGGGAGCCGGGTGACGGCGCGCGGGTCGGCCTCGAGCGTGCCCGCGCTCAGGCCCGGCGGCAGCGTGCGCCCCGCGAGCGCCGAGGCCAGTTCGGAGCCGAGCCGGCTCGCGAAGAGGGCGCCGAAGACGGCGACGCCGAAGGACGCCCCGATGGAGCGGAAGAAGGTGGCGCCGGAGGTGGCGGCGCCCAGGTCCTCGTAGGAGACGGCGTTCTGCACGATCAGCACCAGCACCTGCATGACCAGGCCGAGGCCGAGGCCGAAGACGAAGAAGTAGACGCTGGTCAGCGCCGTGCCGGTGGACTCGTCGAGCTGGTGCAGGAGCAGCAGTCCGGCGGCGGTGACGCCGGTGCCGGCGACGGGGAAGACCTTCCAGCGCCCGGTGCGGCTGACGATCTGCCCGGAGACCGTGGACGACAGCAGCAGCCCGAACACCATCGGCAGCATGTGCACGCCCGACAGGGTCGGCGAGACGCCCCGTACCACCTGGAGGAACGTCGGCAGGTACGTCATCGCGCCGAACATCGCGAAGCCGATGACGAAGCTGATCACGGCGGCCAGGGTGAAGGTGCGCATTCGGAACAGCTTCAGTGGCAGCACCGGTTCGGCGGCCCGCCGCTCCACCGCCACGAACGCCGCCAGCAGCACCACGGCGGCCACCGCAAGAACGATGATCTGTGCGGAGCCCCAGGCCCACGTGGTGCCGCCGAGCGAGGCGAGCAGTACCAGGCAGGTGGCGACGGCGGCGATCAGGACGATGCCGGGATAGTCGACGGTGGGGCGCCTGACCCGGACGGGCAGATGCAGCATGGTGGCGATGACGGCGAGCGCGACGGCGCCGAAGGGCAGGTTGACGTAGAAGACCCAGCGCCAGCTGAGGTGCTGGGTGAACACCCCGCCGAGCAGGGGCCCGAGCACGCTGGTGGCGCCGAAGACGGCCCCGAAGAGGCCCTGGTAGCGGCCGCGTTCACGGGGTGGGACCAGGTCGCCCACGATCGCCATGGACAACACGATCAGCCCGCCGCCGCCCAGCCCCTGCACCGCACGGAACGTGATCAGCTCCGCCATGCTCTGGGCCACCCCGCACAGCGCGGAACCGATCAGGAAGATCAGGATCGCCAGCTGGTAGAGCCGTTTGCGGCCGTACTGGTCGCCGAGCTTGCCCCACAGCGGTGTGGCCGCGGTGGCCGCCAGCAGGTAGGCGGTCACCACCCAGGCGAGGTGGTCCAGGCCGCCGAGATCGCTGACGATGGTCGGCAGCGCGGTCGCCACGATGGTCTGGTCGAGCGCCGCGAGCAGGAGCCCCAGCAGCAGCGCGCTGATGGACGCGAGCAACTCGGTGCGGACCGGCCCGTGTCCCGGCTCCCTGGGCCGCTCCTCATGGCTGAGACCCGGCTCCCGCCCGGGCTCCCAGGGACCTTCGGCGGCGGAGACGGAGGTGTCACCGGCACCGGGTGGTGGGGCGCTCCGGCGGAACGAGGGCGCGTCGACACGGGTGGATCCGCCCGGCGCGCGCTCTGCATCGGGGACGCCCGGTGCACCCGGCGTACCCGAGACGCCGCGCCCCGCCTCGTCCCGGCGCCGGGGCACGCCGTCCTCGTCCTGAGCCATGGGTGCCACCTCCACCTCCTGAGGGCCCGGCGTGTCGCGGTCCCGCTCCCCGGGGCCCGCCGGCCCGGACCGCAAGCACGCTTCTTGCCTGAGTAACCCTTTGGCGGGCGGTGACTCCTCGCGCCTGTGCCGCATCGGCGCACCGGCTGACTGCCGAGGTCAGCGCGGAGTACGGCCGCCGCAGGCGGGCTCGCAAGGCCATGCGGGACAGGCCTCAGGAACCCCGTGCGAACCGTCCGAATCCTTGGTTACGGGCCGTCCCGACGGGATTACCACGGGGAGTACTACCGCCTATGCGGCCGGAGTTACGAGACCGTAGCCGCTACTCTCTGCATAATCTCTCGGGGCAGGTTTCAGGAGAGGGCCACATGGAGACCGGACAGCAGTGCCCGAAATGCGGCACGGAACGGACCCCCACGGGCACACTGGCGTGCTCATGTACCCGCCGACCGGCGAACCCGCCCTTCGGCATCCCCGGTCTCGAGTCGCGCGGCACGAGACCGCACACGACCGAGGACCGCGGCACGGGGGCACACAGGGAGCCGCACGGCGCGGACGTCCACGCGGACGTCACCGGCGCGGGCGCACGCGGCGGGCACGCGCCGGCTACGTCACGCGCGGCTGTTTCCGCCGTCGCAACCCGTACGCCTGGCGCATCGAGCGCCTCCGGCCGGGCGTCGGGCGTCTCCGTCACGTCCGCCTCGGTGGACGGTTCCGCCGCCCCGACCGACGCCACGAGATCTGGCATATCCGACGTGCTCGACACCTCCGACGCGTCGAACGACACGTCCGGCACGGCGGGCGCCACCGGCGCGCCGAACGAACGGGGCGGCTCGGGTGGCTCCGGCCGACGCGACTGGTTCGAAGCCAGGTCCGACCACCGGCAGGGCTCCGGCGCCTCCGGTGGGGCGGATGCCGATGCCCCGGACGACGACCGGCCGGACGCGGGTGGGCCGAGCAGGCCGAGCCGGCCGGGCGGGCCGGGCAGCTTCGAGGCGTCCGGTGAACCGGATGGCTCGGCCGGTGACACGGACGAGTTCGAGCCCCTCCATCTACGCCCCTACGTGTCCCTCCACGAGGCCGAGGCCCACGCGGAGCCGTCGCCGGGCCCGGACCCGTCGGCGTACGAATCCGGCGGGCTGCTGGGCCCGGACGGGCCGCTCAGCTGGAGCATCGACGACATCTGGGGACCTGACGAGTCCGCGGGGAAGAACGCGCACGACGACTCCCAGGACCCGTCCGGCGCCGGCGCGGACAGCACGTCCACCCCGGCGGGCCAGGGCGGGGCCGACGACGCCGGGACCGCCCCGTCGTCCGAGGCGGCACGGCCGACGGGGCCCGAGGCCGGGTCACGCCCCACCGCGCCCGAGGCCGCTGTGCCCAGCCCGGGCGGTGCGCACACCCGTCCCTTCGACCGGTTCGCGTTCGGCGCCGACGGCGGCGGCGAGGGCCTCAGCGCCCCCGCCAGGACCGGCGGGACCGGCGGAACCGACGAGACCGAGGCCATCAGCGGACTCGTGGGCCCGAGGGACGTGACGTTCACGCACGACGCGGAGGGCTACGACGACACGGCCGACGCCACCGACGCCGACACCGCCGACGCCGACGCCGACGCGAGGTCGAACCGGGCAGCCGCCGACGCTGACCCCCCGGAGGACGACCTCGAGACCTACGAGGAGTCGACGGCGCCACGCAGGCGACGGTTGGCCCTGCTGGTGGGTGCCGGGGTCGCGGTCGTCGCCGTGGTGACCCTGGCGGTCGGCGGCGTCTTCTCGCAGGACGAGCCGTCCCATGACGACGCCCTGCCCGGGACCGACGTCGGGACCAGCGCACCCGCCCAAGGGGAGGCGGCACCGTCGGAATCCGCCCCCGGCGACCGGGCACCGGCCACACCCGGAGCCCCCGCCGCCTCGGCCAACAGAACCGCGTCGGCGTCGCCCTCCGGCACCCCCAGCCACTCGGCGCCCCCGGCGGCCGAGGCCCCCACGGCCGGCGCCACCGGCACCGTGCAGCCGGCGCCCCCGGACGGCCCGGCCGGCCCGCCGGTGCTGCGCGTCGGCGACCAGGGCGCCGAGGTCAAGGAACTCCAGCTGCGGCTGCGGCAACTGCTGCTCTACCTGGGCTCGGCTGACGGGGTCTACGACTCCGGCATCGAGGACGTCATCAGCGGCTACCAACGCAACCGCGACATCAAGGGCGACGAGAAGGGCGTCTACGGCCCGGCGACCCGTCACCAGCTGGAGTCGGAGACGCGGGAGCCGTAGGCACGGGGCGTAGGGACCCGGGAGGCGTAGGTGCTGGGGGCGTAGGGACCCGGGAGGCGTGGGCGCTGGGGGCGCGTGAACCGTAAGGGCGCGCGCCGGGACGTCCTGCCGGCAGTGCGGAACGTCAGCCCGTCCGGGAAGCTCCGTCATCCCGGACGGAAAGCTCCGTCGCCCAGCCCGGCGCACGACCGCAACGCCCGCCACCGGACGCACGACCGCGACGCCCCGTCCGGGAGCGAAGCCGCGTCATCCCAGGTGAAGCCGGATCTCCCCGTCGGCGGCCGACTCGACCCGGAGTGCGGTGAGATCCGGCACCAGCGCCGTCGGCCGGTACGCGCCCGCCCGCGGCCCGACGCCGACCACCCGCATCCCGGCGGCGCGACCGGCCGCGACGCCCGCCTCCGAGTCCTCGAACACCACGCAGTCGGCCGGGTCGACACCCAGCTCGGCGGCGCCCTTGAGGAACCCCTCGGGGTCGGGCTTGCTCGCGCCCACGGACTCGGCGGTGATGCGCACCGGAGGCATCGTGAGACCGGCCGCGTCCATCCGCGTGGTGGACAGCGCCTCGTCGGCCGACGTCACCAGCGCGTGCGGCAACCCGGTCAGGGCCGCAAGGAACGCGGCGGCGCCCGGGATCTCCACCACTCCGTCGGTGTCGGCGACCTCCTCGGCGAGCAGCTGTGCGTTGTCCGCGACGTTCTGCTCCATCGGACGGTCGGGCAGCAGGATCGCCATGGACGCATGGCCCTGGCGACCGTGGACGACCTTCAGCACCTCGTCGGCGTCCATGCCGTGGCGCGCCGACCAGCGGCGCCAGCAGCGCTCGACGACGGCCTCCGAGTTGACGAGGGTGCCGTCCATGTCGAGCAGGATGGCGCGGGTGTTCAGGACGGTGGGCTGGGTGGCCGTCATCGTGCATGCTCCAGGGCTGGAGGGCAGGTGCGGGACGTGGGCCGAGGGCCGCGGAGAGGGCCCCGGGCCTCGGAGAACGTCCTAGGGGGTGCGTCCGGAGACACCCGGACGCACCCCGAGTCAAAGTGGTCCCGCCCGCCGGTCAGGGGAGACGGGCGCAACCACTTTGTTTGACAACGATACAAAACTCCCCGGGCTGCTTGCACCCCCCGGCCCGACACCCCCCCGCCCGACACCCCGCGCGCCGAGCGCCGGATGCCGCCCCCGGGTGCCGCGCACCGGACACCCGGCACCGCGCACCTGGCACCGGGCTCCGATGGACCCGGCGGTCCCCCGCCAAGGGCCGTTGCCCGATCGCTATCCGACCACCGCTTCGTACACGCTCCACGCACCCAGGACGCCCATCAGGGCCGCCGCGATCCTGGTGATGAGCCGGAGCGGTACCCGTTTCATCAGGGCCCGCCCGCCGACGATGCCGAGCCCCGCGACCGCCCACAACGCCAGCACGGCGCCGACGGCCACCGACAGGGGGGAGCCGTACCGGGCTGCGAGGTTCGCGGTCATGATCTGCGTCAGGTCACCGAACTCCGCGACCAGGATGAGCGTGAAGCCCGCCCCGGCCACCCTCCAGAAGCCCTGGTCACGCGGCTCACGAAGCCCTTCCTCCGCGTCGCCTTCGGCCTTTTGCAGGAGAAGCACGGCGGCCCCGATGAGAAACAGCGCACCGGTCACGGCGTGCACCACCCGGCCGGGCAGCAGGGTGAGCACGCTGCCCGCGGCCACGGCGAGCGCGACATGCACCGCGAAGGCGGCGGCCACGCCGACGAACACGTAGGAGGCCCGGTACCTGGTACCGAGCACGAGCCCTGCCAGCGCCGTCTTGTCGGGCAGCTCGGCGAGAAAGATGACGCCGAAGACAAGCGCCATCACACTGATGCTGATCACTGTTCCTCAATCGGTCGGGGCCACCCCGCCGAGAGTGTGGTGCGCGGTGCGAACAGCGACACTTCGGCTGGGCAGCGCGCTCGGCCGTAGCCGGCTATGGGTACGGCGCACTGCTTGCCGAAGGTCTCGCTGGCCGGCCGCGTGCTGCACGACCTGCCTCCGGGCGCCGGCTCAGACGAACTGAGCAGTGTGTCGACGGTCCCGGCGAAGAGCTACTCCCCTTCTGCACCGGCCATGCTACGTGACGCCTCCGACGGACCCGCGCAGGCCCGACGACCTGGCGCGCCTCCCGCCTCCGGATCGCATACGCACCGCGCGCAGACCGCGCGCAGACCGCAGCAGCAGACCGCACGGGACGGTGGGCGCGATCACCCCCGAACAGCAACGGTCGCCGCCTAACACCCCTTGCGCGTCAGGCAAATTGCACATCAGCGGATCTTCCGTCACCTTCCGCCCCATCGATGACTGATGTCGATCATTGTCGACCGTCAAAGATCACCAAACGATTGACGTGGATGTGACAGATGTCTTGATGTGACGTGCGCATGACGCAACTCTGTTACCTGGTGCCCGCCTTCCGGAAACCCCAGGGCGCCACCATGACCGGGCTCCAGGCCGCATCCCCCCACCCGAAGGAGTTCCCATGTCAGATGTCTACGCGCGTCGACGCCCTGCCGTCTCCCGCCGCCGACTGAGTGTGCTCGGCGCGCTCACCGCCTCGCTCACCGCCGTCACCCTGCTGAGCGGCCCGCCCGCCCAGGCCTCCCCGCCCGCCACCATCGCCGTCTCCACCGCCCACACGTACCTTTCCGAACTCACGGTCAAGACCGAGGGCTCCATGTCGGGCTACAGCCGCGACCTGTTCCCGCACTGGATCACCCAGTCGGGCACCTGCGACACCCGCGAGCAGGTGCTCAAGCGCGACGGCACCGGCGTCACGACGGGCTCCGACTGCTACCCCACCTCCGGCAGTTGGTACTCCGAGTACGACGGCGCGACCTGGACCTCACCCAGCGACGTCGACATCGACCACATCGTGCCGCTGGCCGAGGCCTGGACCTCCGGCGCCAGCAGCTGGACCACCGCCCAACGCCAGACCTTCGCCAACGACCTGACCCACCCCCAGCTGATCGCCGTCACCGACAACGTCAACCAGTCCAAGAGCGACCAGGACCCGGCCGAGTGGCTGCCGCCGCGCGCCGCCTACCACTGCCTGTACGCGCGCATGTGGATCCACATCAAGCACCTCTACAACCTCTCGATCGACTCCGCCGAGAAGACCGCGCTGGCGAACGTGCTCAACAGCGAGTGCTGAGCCGGACGACGAGCGACTGAGCGTGCCCTGGGCTGCCAATAGCCGGTGACCGGTAGCCGGTAGCCGGTAGCCGGTAGCCGGTAGCCGGTAGCCGGTAGCCCAGGGCACGGCAGCCGCCGGCAGCCGAGGAACCGGAGGACGGGCGGGGCGCCGTCAGCCTTTGCTCACCGCTCCGAACGGCACGGTGAAGCAGGCGACCGGTGCGCCCCCGGCGTCCGGCCGGTCCAGGATCACGACCGAGCCGGCCTGGCCGCTCCGGAAGTCCCAGGCGTGGTGGGCCTGCGCTTCCCCGGCACCCTGCGCATCAGCGGTGAAGTCCAGCCACACCTCGTTCTGCGCATTGACGTACGTGGGGTCGGTCGGTGACCGCAACGGATCGATCAGGTTCTGGTACGGGGCCCCGGCCGCCGCCGGGTCCGCACCGCACGGCTTGGTGTGCACACGGGCGCCGAAGTCGTGTCCGGGCCGCACCCCCGAGACGTGCAGCAGGACCGTCGTGCCCTGCCCGCTGTCGCTGCGCTGCTCCACCTCGATCCGCGCACCCGCCGGCACCGTGCTCGTGTCGTACGTCAGCGCGAGGGACGGCACGAAGGCCATCGGGGGCGAGAAGCGCGCGGCGGTGCGCACCTCGGAGTAGTTCACCTCGCCGGGCCCGCCCGTATCGCCCGCACCGACCGTTGCCGCGGTCGCCGCCGTTCCGCCGGCCGTACCGGCGCCGACCGCCGTCAACACGGCCACCGCCGCGACGCCGGCCAGCCGTCCTGCCACCCGTGCCACCATCGCCATCCCGTTCCTCGCCTCGGCCCGCGTTCCCGGGCTGCCCGCAACGTTGCGTGCTGTACCGGGTCGTGCGCGCGAGACTCGGTGCACCGCGTTCCCGTAGACGACCACGGAACTCCGACCCGGCGCGGCAGCCGCGCGGTCGTGTCCCGGCGACTCACGCGGATGCGTACCGGCGTGACGATGCACACAGGCGCGGTGCCGGATCCGGGCGTACAGCCGGCGCGACAAGCGGCGCACACGGAGCGCGTGGGGCGCGCGGAACAGCGCCATGCGCCAGGTGGCGAGCATGCCGCGCGACCGGCGCAAACGAGACTGAGCGCACGCGGAGGAACATGGGGTTCCGGTGTGGTTCTGGTGACATGATGATCACCTTGACCCCCTGGCCGCACCACACCGTTCCGAGCCGCGTACGCTGTAAAGCCGTCACTACGCCGCCTCGCTCCGCGCGACACAGCGGCACTGCCGCGGGGACGGGGGAAGTCGGGTGTTGGAGAGTCTCGGGTCATTGGCCGGGAGTCCATGGATCTATGCCGCGGTGGCCGTCTCCGTGCTCTTCGACGTGTTCCTGCCCGTCCTGCCGAGCGGCGTGCTGGTGGTCGCCGCTTCCACGGCCGCGGCCGGCGCCGGCGCCACCGCCGGCCAGGTACCGCACAGGGTGCCCGACATCCTGGTGCTGATCTGCTCCGCGGCCACCGCTTCCGTACTCGGCGATCTCGTCGCCTACCGCCTCGCCTGGCTGGGCGGGGAGCGCCTCGCTCGCACCATCGCACGGTCCCGGCGGCTCACCAGCGCCCAGGAGCAACTCGGCTCCGCGCTCTCCCGTGGCGGCGGCATCCTCGTGGTGATAGCGCGCTTCGCCCCGGCCGGCCGTTCGGTGGTCTCCCTCGGCGCCGGTGCGGCGCACCGCAAGGTGCGTGAGTTCCTGCCGTGGTCCGCAGTGGCGGGTGTGACGTGGGCGGCGTACAGCGTCGGCCTCGGCTACCTCGGCGGCCAGTGGCTCGGCACGTCCTGGCTCGCCGCGGGCGTGTCCGTACTGGCCCTCTTCGGCGCCGGCGCCGGCGCCGTGTACGTCGTACGCCGACCGTCACCCGTGGACTGATCCAGGGTCTCTCGTTCGGATCAAGCCGGCCTCGCGGGGTCCGGCACCCCATCCGTTCCCGTCGTCGTCGATCCCCCTGGGGCCCGGCGCGTTGCCGTCGGCCCCCCGGCGCCGTCAGCACCGGGGCCGTCAGCCCCCGGCGCTGTCAGCCCTTGATGCGGTCAGCTCCCGACACTCGACGCCGGCGCCTTCTGCCCCCGCACTTCCAGGTCGGCGAGCAGGTCCGCGGTGGCCTGGGCCACGGCGTCGACGGCGCGGTCGAACACCTCGCGATTGTGCGCGGCCGGGGCCCGGAAGCCGGACACCTTCCTGACGTACTGGAGCGCGGCGGCCCGTATCTCGTCCTCGGTGGCCTCTTCGGGCAGGACGGGCGGGCGGAGGGTCTTGATACTGCGGCACATGCTGCCAGTGTGACGCACGCCTCCCGGCACGTCACAAACGACCGCGCCCCGGGCAAGGACTCCGAGGAACCCCACACCCACACCCACACCCCCGCACCCGCACCCGCACCCGCACCCGCACCCGCACCCGCACCCGCAGCGTGTTCGCGGAAGCCGGCAGGGCGATCCGCAACATGCCCCGAGGACCCTCCGAAAGAAGCTCGCATCACAAAATCGAACAGGCGTAGCATTGCCGCGTGGCTGCGACTCATGACTTCCCGGGCGACCTCCTCGCAGGTCAGGAGGAGCTGCACCAGGTACGGGCCGAGTTGCTGGCCCTGCTGAAGCGGCTCCCGTGGTCGGTGGAGCCCGCCGACGGCTTCAGCGACGACAACGGTTGGCGCAAGGTGGAGCGCCCCGCCACCCCGGGCTGGACCCCGGACGAGCAGGCCCAGGTCGAGAAGCTACGCGAGCGGGAGCGCGAGCTCGCCGTGTTCGTCAGCTCCCACCGTTACTGGTTCGAGCTGCCCGCCGGGGACAGGGTCGACGCCCGGATGGCCCTCAAGCACACCCACGAGCCACCGCCGCGCTCCGCGTCCTCCACCACCAACACCTGAGGGCCGCTTTCCCGGATGCACCCCTGGAACCGGGGGTGGTTCGCGCACGCCTTCCGGGAGGCGACGCCGACCGCAACGAGGGCGATTTGCCGGCTACGCCCTATCAGTAGCCGCAAAACATCACTAACTGCCTTACATGCCGCCAACTGGTCAACTCTCCAGATGGCGCGATACCGCATCTCGACTTCCCGAACGGCTCACACACTCCGAAAAACTTTCGATACATGCAACTAAGGGAAGCTTCCAGACAGCACCCAATCTACGCGTGTGAGCTGGGAAGGTTCACCTTCAGCGGAGTCGACGCCGGCCAGCCTTCGAAGCGCTTCGCATCCATCTACCACGTAGTTTTCGAAAAATTACTGACGTCTTTTCGTGGCCAAAAATGGCAGGAAGCGAGTGGCGAACACTCAAGATCCATCTGTTCCATTTACCAAGGCGTTACCAGCAATCCACCCTCACTTCACTTACCACCCCCCACTTACCCGTAAGGAACTGAGATGTCCCGACTCGTGCTGTTTCTCAGCGATATCGCCGCGGTGAGTCTCCTGGTGTTCGGCCTCTACTTCCCGCGCCACCGCCGGCGGGACCTGGTCGTGGCCTATCTCGGGGTGAACGTGGGGGTGCTCGCGGTGGCCAGCTCGCTCAGCGGGAGTGGCGGCGGCGCGGGCATGGGGGTCGGGCTGGGGCTCTTCGGAGTGCTTTCCATCATCCGGCTGCGCTCGACCGAGCTGGACCAGCACGAGGTCGCCTACTACTTCTCGGCGCTGGCGCTCGGCCTCCTCGGCGCGCTGGACACCGGCGGTTTCTGGCGCTCGATCGGGCTCATGGCGCTGGTCCTGCTGGTTCTCGCGGTGGGCGACCACCCGCGGGTGCTGCGCAGTTACCGGCACCAGATCATGGTGCTGGACGAGGCGCTTCCCGATCACACCGCGCTGGTGGTCCACCTCGAACAGATCCTGGGCGCCCGGGTCCACTCGGTCATCGTCCAGCGGGTCGACCAGGTGAACGACACCACCGTGGTGGACGTCCGCTACCGCACCCTCCCCGGCGGCATCCGCGCCAAGGGCGGCGCGCCCTCCGCCTCCGACGCTCCGGACACCGACCCCACGAGCGCCGGCGCAAGAGGCGGCGCAGGCGCCGAAGCCGTGGCAGCGCGGCCGTGAAACTCCAGGAAGCGCCGGCCGGTGGGCCGGTCCACGACCTCGCGCCGATCTCCCTGGACGAACTCGTCTCCCTCGCACCGCTCCAGACCCGCGTCGACCGCAAGTACGTGCTCCCGCTCGACGCCGTGCGCACCCTGCTGACGCGGCTGCCGCACGACACCCGCGTCCTGGAGATCGACGGCGCCCGTGACTTCGCGTACCGGTCGCTGTACTTCGACACGCCCGACCTGGTCAGCTACCTGCTGACCGCCCGCAGAAGGCGGCGCAGGTTCAAGATCCGCACCCGGGTGTACGAGCAGTCGGGCGACTGCTGGTTGGAGGTGAAGACCCAAGGGGGACGCGGCAGCACCGTCAAGACGCGCCTCCCCTACGACCTCCGGGACCAGCGGACCCTCGCGCCGGCGCGCAGCTTCGTCGACGCCACGCTCGCCGAACAGGGCATCGGCGGAAGCGAGCGGTACGTCTTCGCCCCGACCCTCACCACCCGCTATCACCGCACCACCCTTCACCTGCCGGACACCAACAGCCGCGTCACCATCGACACCGGGCTGCTGTGGGACGACGGTGAACGCCGGTTGTCCCTGTCCGGCCTGGCGGTGGTGGAGACGAAGACCGGCTCCACGGCCTCGTACGCCGACCGGTTGCTCTGGCGCAGCCAGTACCGTCCGTGCCGTATCTCCAAGTACGCCACCGGTCTTGCCGCGCTCCGCCCCCACCTGCCCGCCACACCCTGGCGGCGCACCCTGCGCCGGGACTTCGCGTCCTCCCCCGGCGTCTGACGCCGGATCACAGGGCGGCAGGCCGGGCTGCGCCGGGGCCGCGGCGGCATGCGGCGTGCGGCGCCGCGCCATGACATGCGATGGCGTGCGTTGGCATGCGTTGGCATGCGTTGGCGTGCGATGGCGTCATGCGCATGAGTCCGATGCTCCGAAGCCCGGGCTCGGCGCCCCTGCTCAAGGCACCTGTCGCTCGGTACGAACCAGGACATGTCAGGGGCGGTCGGCGGTGTCGTGCCGGCGGCCGTCCGAATCTGCTCACGATTTGAGGTGCAAGCTGTTGTGCGCACACAACGCATACATGTGATCAGTCTGTTCGCCACGGTCGCCTTACTCCTTGCCGGCAGTACGGTCGCACAGGCGGCGAGCGACCAGCAGGCGACCACCGGCCACGCCCAAGCGGCGGGCTCCGGCCGGTCCGCGCAGGCCGGCGCCGCGACGCCGGTCGGCGTCTCGGACGCCGCCGCCAGACGCCAGCAGCAGCGGCTGGCGGACGACATGACCGGAGACATCACCTACTCGGTGCCGAGCGGCACCTTTCAGGGGTCGGTTTCGGTGTCCCTGAGCACCACGGTGAGCGGTGCGCAGATCCGGTACACCACCGACGGGCAGCCGCCGACCGCAAGTTCAACGGTGTACTCGTCGCCCCTGCAACTCACCGCCACCACACAGCTGCGCGCCCAGGCGTTCGTGGACGGCACCGCCTCCGGCGAGCCCGGCACGGCGCTGTACACGGCACGCTCCGTCGACGCCACCAGCGATCTGCCGCTGCTGGTGATGGACGCCTACGGCAAGGGCAAGCCCGACCGCGACTACGCCGATGTGTCCACCATGCTCATGGAACCGCAGGGCGGCTCCAGCTCGCTCGCCCAGACGCCGACGGTCGCGACCCGGGCCGGCTTCCACCTGCACGGGCAGTCCTCGGCGAACTTCGACAAGGCGCCGTACCGTCTGGAGCTGCGGGACAACGACGACGATGACGCCGACTATCCCCTGGCCGGGATGCCGGCCGACTCGGACTGGGTGCTGCGCGGGCCGTATCCGGACAAGACCCTGATCCGGGATGCCTTCGGCTACCAGCTCGGCCAGACCGTCGGCCTCAAGACTCCCCGGTACCGGTTCGTCGAGCTGTACCTGAACCTCGACGGCAGCCCCCTGAGCGCCGACGACTACCAGGGCGTGTACATGCTCGACGAGACGATCAAGAGGTCGTCGGACCGGCTCGACATCCAGAAGCTCAAGAAGACCGACCTCACCGAGCCGGCCATCACGGGCGGCTACATCATGAAGTTCAACGCGTACGCGGCCGAGGACCCGAAGCTGCCGTGCACCGGCGACCAGTCCACCTGCTGGAAGGACCTGGAGGTCGACGAGCCGGCGCCGGAGGACATCCAGTCGGCGCAGACCACCTGGCTGGCCCAGTACGTCCAGAAGTTCCACGACGCGCTGCACGGCTCCGACCCGTCCAACGCCAGCACCGGCTACCCCGCCTACATCGACGTCGACTCCTTCGTCGACATGATCATCGTCAACGAACTGAGCCGTGAGGGCGACGCCTACATCCGCAGCACGTACTTCTACAAGGACCGCGGCGGCAAGCTGGTGGCGGGCCCGCTGTGGGACTACGACCTGGGCTTCGACGCCGTCCCCGGCAGCAACTCGGTGAGTGGCTGGCAGTACAAGCCGTTCTTCCCCGGCTTCGCGACGACGGACTGGTTCCTGAAGCTCATGCAGGACCCGACGTTCAACCAACGGGTCGTCACCCGCTGGACCGAGCTACGCCAGGGCGCGTTGTCCGACACCCAGCTCAAGAACACGATCACCCAACTGTCCACGCCCCTGACCGCCGCCGCCCAGCGCAACTTCACGAAGTGGCCCATCCTCGACACCCAGATGGTGGGCGGGTTCCAGACCCAGACGACCGGGACCTGGGCGGAACAGATCCAGCTGATGCAGAACTGGATAACCCAGCGGGCGGCCTGGATCGACTCATCGGGCTGGCGGGTCGACGCCCAGTAGACCAGGCCCGATAGTCCCGTTTCCCCCCGTCCCCTCGTTCCCCCCGCTCACCCCGCTCACCCCGCTCACCCGTCAGCCCCGAGGCCCCCGACCGGACGCAGGAACCCGGCCGGGGGCCTCTGCGCTGGCGGCGCAGGCGGCGCTGGGGGCGCTGGCGAATTCCTGGTGTCAGACTGGGGTGCTGACCTAGGAGGTGGGCACGGTGGCCGACCGGGCCTTCGAGATCGTCATGGCGATCGTTTTCTGGTCCCTGTGCATCGGCGCGGCGTATGCGGCTTACCTGGTGTGGCGCGACGACGCACCCTTGTGGCTCACGCTGACACGTTCGTCGGACGAGGCGGTGCGACGCGGCCACCAGCGCGGCGTCGTTCCGTTCGCGGCCGCCTGGCTCCTGTTCGTCGGCTCGTTGACCGCGGAGCCCTTCGTGGGTCTGGGCGCCGGCGTCGCAGGCATCTTCGCCTTCATGGTGGGCCTGCTGTTGCACTTCCTCATCGTCTGGTTCAACCGCCCCCGATTCCTCGTTCCCCCGCACATGCGTGACGACGTCGGCGTACTCACGGCATGGTGGCGAGGGCGAGCGGGCCACGGCTGACGGCACTTCACCGAAAACGGCTCGGGCCACCGCGGACGTCTTCGCCGGCTCACGTCCGTGGTCTTCCTCCCGGCGGGTCCTAAGCCGCGACGACGAGATCCTCGCGGGTGGCCGCGGCCCAGTCCCGCAGCAGCGCCTGGTACTCGGCCCGTTGCTCATCGCTGAGGCGGCCACCCGAGCAGAGCAGGAGGCCACGGATCCGCTCGTTCAACTCAGTGGCGGACAGCGGGCGGGGCTCGAGTATCGGAGGCATGGGAGCAGACTAAGCCGAGACTCTGACAGACATCCTGAACGACGCGCCGATTCGCGGGTGGGGTACGTCACGATGATTCGGCACGTCGGCGACGAGCTGACGATCAACCACCGCCGTCACGCCGATGCAAGAAATAGATGTCAGTTCACGGGTTTGGGTCCCGCTCGTCAGCCGCGCCACGCGGTCGGGCCAGGGCCAGCGCTGCCCGCCTGTCCGCTGCGCGCTTCTGCTCTATCGAAGTCCGCAGCTCGCCGGGGGTCGGCCACGGCGCCCGCCGGTGGATCATGCGGTGGCAGTTGGCGCAAATGAGCGCGAGATCGCTGAGCTTGGTCCGTCCCTCGCCCGCTACATGGAGCGGAAGGACGTGATGGCATTCGATGTATCCGGCGCCGCGATCCCCGTAGACCGCTTCGAAGTCGAACCCACACGCCTCGCAAGCGAGCCGCCCGCCACGCTGGAGGACCGAAGTGATCTTCTTTGTACGCAGGCTCTTGTTCCGCTCGCGCGCCCGATGCCGGCGCATCAGGAGCCGCCCTTCAGGTGCGCTGAAGTCGTCGTCGAACTCCTCGTTCCCGCTCGGCGCGAGGTCCTGCAACTCGCCAGCGGCGATGCCCTGGCGGATGAGCCGTGCCACCTGTGCCATCTCGTCGGGACGGGCCAGGAACTCGTTCAGCACCTCGCGGTCGAGGGCCCCGCCGTTGGTGGGCTTGCCCTGGTAATCCGGGTGCCGGGTGGCGATGTCGTACGTCTTGCGAGCGACCCCGTTGGGGTTGCGGAACTTCTCATTGCGATCGGCTTCAGCATGGATGGGGAGCAACTGAAGCAGAGCCGACAGCTCAGTCACCCGGTTGTCCTCGGCGTCCAGGCCCTTCCAGCCGTTCTGCATCACGAGGTGGCAAGCCAGGATGATCTCGTCCCTGGCCCAATCTGGGTTCTTGATGGCCTTCACCTGGAACCCCGCTCGCTTCAACCAGGCTGCGGCGTGGTCCTTGCCTCCGCTGAACTCGTCCGCGCTGAGGGCTCGACCCTGGTCCCACTTATGCGCCACCCCGGCGATCGCCTTGGAGTCGTACTCCCGCCCCTCGTGCACCAGGACGTACGACCGCGCCTCTCCGAAGCGATACTTGGCCAGGAAGGCCTCCCGCCCCAACTCGTCATGCTCCACCAAGGCCTTGAGCACGGACGCGTGTGTGATGGCTCCTCTATGCATGGCGGAAGCGTATGGCTGACCGCTGTCACCCAAGCGACGGGAAGCGCTCAACTGATGCCGCAGAACGCCCCGTGGTAGAGGCCCTCAGATCTGGCGACGCCGCCGAGCGATCGGCTGCCGTCGCGAGGAGACGCCGTACGACCAGCGACGCGAAGTTGCTGAGCGCCGTGCGGCCGGTGCGGTGCGCCGAAGAAGTGGCAGCGATGCTTGGTCGACTCTGCCCCAAAGGCCCCCAGCCGTGCTCGGCTGGGGGCCTTTGCGCTGGTGGGCGCGGACGGTTTCGAACCGCCGACATCTGCCTTGTAAGGGCAGCGCTTTCGGTCCTCTGACCTGCGTGGGGGCGAAAATCCGAGGCTCTTAGGAGAGATTTAGGGGATCAGCCGGACGGCCAGATCGTCTCCCACCCGAGAGCCCCCATGGCGCCCTCGTACAGCTCCTGGAGCCCCTCCAAGCGTACCCGCCGCATCTCCGGAGTGGGGTGCTGATACACCGCCTTGATGCCCGGTCGTCGGTGTCCCGCCTGCTCGTACATCAGGGCCGGCTTCACCCCGATCTGATCCTGGTAGGTGTCATGCGTGTGCCGCAGGGCTCGCATCGTCAGCCCTGGCGCGATCGGCTCCCAAGCCTCCCGTGGCGCATGCCCCTTCGTCGCCGGCAGCGCCTTCCGACCGTCCGCGCACGGCCGCATAACCTGGCGCCCGAAGTTGTTCCGTCGCCAGTGCTTGGACACGCCACCGCGGGGCGTGAACAGGAACTCACGCTTGCAGTCTGCCGCGTACTTCTCCAGGAGTTCCGCCAGGAACACGGGCAGGTCGATGCGCCGCTTCGACTCCCGCGTCTTCACCGGCTCCAGGTCGAGCATCATGCCGAGCCGCTCCCCCGCTGGGCTCCGCTTCTGGTACTCGGCCACCTCCTCGACGACATCCAGGGTCGGGCAGGTGAAGTCCCGCTCGACACGGACGCCGAGCGACGACGGCCGCAGCGCGAGGCTCTCACCCCACCGCACGCCGGTGAAGGCGGTGGTGAGGATGTGCATGCCGTCGAGCGGCCCGGCGCGGCGGGCGAGGCGCAGCACGATCGCGGGGGGCGCCCACAGCTTCGTCTCATCCCGGTCATGCCGGGCCGCGCGCTGCTCGGAGGTCCGGGACCTGCGGCGCCCGAACAGAGGGTTCACCAGCAGCATCTGCTTGTCGACAGCGCCGGTGAGCATCTGCGACATGATCGTGAGGCACTGGGTGGCCGTCGAATCGTCGCACCCCAGGCTGCTGGCCCACTGCTCCGCATCGAACCAGGTGATCTGGTTGATCGGCACGTTCTCCCAGCGCGGCAGGATGTGAGCGTCCAGGCGGTTCCAGCGGGTGGTGACGGTGTAGCCGCGTGGCGACTTCGCCGCCATCCACTCCCGCGCCCACTGCCCGAACGGAGTACGCGCGAGCGCCGGGTCAGCCCACCGGCCGGCACGGATCGCCGCTTCCTGCTGCTCGCCGTAGTCCTCGGCGGTCTTCTTCGTGGGGAACCCAGGCTCGCTCCCCCACATCCCATCCGGCCGCTTGTAGCGGGCTCGCCACGTGAACTGCTTGGTCCGTTGGCCATTCCTGACCTTGTAGACCTTCTCCGCGTAGGCCATGGCGATCAGCCTGCCACGGCAAGCAGTGGTCTCGCGCAAGATTCCGCCGCGCCCAACCTCAGGGCGCCGACTCGTATCAGCGCGGTGTTCACGAGCTGCCGTCCGGGATCAGTTAACCGCCCGTTCTCGGTCAGAGCAGCGGAGACATAAGCCAGCGTGTGATGAGGTTGCCGGTCGACCCAGACCAGGACCGGAAGGCTCTCGGCGAGAAGTACATGGACACACATCGGCCACCCCCACTGTTCTCGGTGGCCCCCGTTGTCCAGCTCTGGTCATGCAACCACACATATGTGTCACATGTGGAGAGGTTGGCGCGAGTTACATAGCTCTGTGCTACATCTCGGCCGTTTTCGACGACTCAGCGTCAGTGGTCTCATCCAATTCCTGCAGCTGCGGCTGAGCCCGCCGCCACGCCTCCAGGCCCCGACGGATCTCTTCCGGGGTGGCCCCTGGGGTGCCCTTCACGACGACGACCATGCGCGCATCGCCTCCCAGCGGGATCACCGCGGTGTCGAGTAGCGAGCCCTCGGCAAGCTCGTCGGCGATGCGGAGCGGCAGGCCGGCGTCCGCGGCTACAGCCGGGATGTCGGCAGCCCGCGCAGGTTCGGCGGACGCCTGGGACGTCCGGAACGCCGGGTCTCCCCCGGCCAGCACACGGTCGACGCTGTCGTCCGTCCAGCCGACACGGCGGGCGTAGGCCCGGATCGTCTGGGACGGCTTCTTGCGCGAGTCGCCTCGCTCGATGGCCTGGACAGTCGAGCGGCTGGTGGCCAGCTCGGCAGCCAGCTCATCCTGCGGGAGTCCAAGGTGCTCAGTGCGGGCGGCCTGCAGTGCCATCCCGAGGCGCTTCCAGTCGCGGTCCATGGCTCACATCATGCCCTAGATATCTGCAACCCATAAGCCCGAATCTCGCGCTTTGACCTGCGCAAGAGGTCCAATTTCAAGCGTTCTGGGTTGCATCGGATGGCTGATATATGCCCTGAACACCCCTCTTGTCACTCAGTGCACGGCTTGAAAATCAAGCCTCAACGTAGTCGCACCGCTTGCCTTCGTAGCGAAACTGAGCTTAGATTTCGAGCTGTGAGACCGAACGGACCCGCAATACGGGCGATCCGCGAGGCTCGAAACATGAGCCTGCGCGCGCTTGAACAGCAGACCGGCTTGAACCGGGGCTACCTCTCCCGCCTGGAGAGGGGGCACATCCGCGAGCCGGACGACGGGCCGGTCCGGAAGGTCGCAACCGCACTCAGCGTCCCCACGGACGCAATCACCCACGAGGAGAAAACGTGACCGCCAAGGCCACGAAGGCGCCCCCCACCAAGGCGAAGGCCACGACTGGGGCGGCGACCAAGACCGGCAAGACCACCACGACCGACGAGGCAGAGCTGCGGCGCTACACCCCGGAGGAAGTCATCGAGCTCAAGCTCCTCCCCTACACGAGCGCCCGAGTCCTCAAGGAGAAGTGCTACCGGCGCCAGGTGATCCACCACCTCGACGGCCGCCGGATCACCTTCACCCTCGACGACATCCGTCGCGAGAACGCCCGGAACACCGTCGAGCCCATCGCCGCCTGAGCGGCGCGGGACCGCCCCGTAACCGCCAAGCCCGGGACGGCCCGCAGATCCACCCACACATCCACGATCACAGAGAGGTGGACCACCACCCATGATCTCATCCAGTCACCCGAACCCCCGCGAAGAGGCGAAGCGCCGAGTCCGCGCGAAGGTCGCCGCTGAGAAGGCGCTGCCCGCCAGCGAGCGCATCGCGAACGCCCTCCACGCCACCCACACGAACGCGGACGCTCAGGCACTCATCGCCGAGTTCCGTGCCGAGGTCGCGCAGGCCGTCCGCGAGGGCGCCGCCGGCATCGTCCGCTCCTACGCACCGCGCAACCCGACCGACGACGAGGGCAAGGCCGTCGCACACGCCCTGAACCTGGCCGCCAACGCGGTCGAGAGGGGGCACCGGTGACCGCCCCGCTGACGCCCGAGCGCGAGCAGGAGATCCGGACCCGCGCCGAGGCCGCCACCCCCGGCCCGTGGTGCACCGACCTTTGGGAGATCTACCAGGGCGCCGAGTACGAGCCCGGTCTCTCCTCTTGGGTCGGGGAGACCTGCCGAGCCGAGGACCCCGACGGTGCACGAGCAGACGCCGCGTTCATCGCCGGCGCCCGCGAGGATGTGCCCGCGCTGCTCGCCGAGATCGACCGGCTGCGAGCCCAGCGCCGCTACCTGATCGGCCAGCTCCAACGCAAGGACGCCAAGTCTGGCGAGGGAGACGCCGCGCTGAAGCGGTTCCTCGGCGGGCCGGACATCGAGGAGTCGCAGGGCCAGGCCGAGAACTATCCGCCCGCACTTCCGTGGGCCGTGCTGATGGACGACGAGGACCTGGCCGAATTCCTTGACGAGCTGAAGGACGCCGCCGACCGGTTCGGACCGCCCACGGAGACGCTCGCCGAGGTGGAAAAGGCGTGCGGCACGTGGCGGATGATCGCCGAGGCGCAGCACGCCCACAACACCGCGGTGGGCCCGGACACCGAGGAGGCGGCCCGATGACCTCCCCGACCCGCCCGGCGCCGGCCGTCACCCGGCAGGAACTGATCCGCCGCAAGCGTAGCTGCGACGTCCTCCTCGCCGCCCGAGAGGCCAGCCACAGCCCCTCCGACCGCATCGCCTACACGCTCGGCCTCGAACTCATCCGCCACCCCGAGCGCTGCTCCACCACCGACGACTACCCCGGCTGGACCCCCGGAGGGACGCGATGAACGACTACCCCGAGATCGCTGCCCGCTTCGCCCGCGACACCGCCAACCACGAGATGACCGTCCTGCACGACGAGGGCCTGTACCGGCACCTACGGTTCATGAACCCCCGGTCCAGCGAGTTCTGGTTCGAGCTGGTCACCTGGCCCGGCAGCCTCACCATCCGCGGCGACTACGGCGACCCGCACACGTTCAGCCGCCTGGACGACATGTTCAAGTTCTTCCGCGCGGACCGCCGGTGGGGCATCAACCCGCACTACTGGGCCGAGAAGCTGGGCCGGGACGGCGGACGCCGCTCGGTCAAGGAGTACTCGGAGAACCTGCTCCGCCAGCGCGTCATCGAGCAGTTCACCGAAGACGCCCGTTGGAACGGCGGCGTCCCGGCCGGCACCGGCAAGGCGCTCCGAACTTGGGTCCTTGACGAAGACCTCAGCGACGAACACCAGGCCCGCAACGTACTGGAGGCCTTTGCCCACCAGGGCTACGAGTTCAGCGACGTGTGGGAGTGGGACTTCCACGACTACAGGTCTGACTTCCTGTGGGCCTGCCACGCGATCCAGTGGGGCATCGGCCAGTACGACGCCGCGCGGAAGCCCGCGGAGGTCGCCGCGTGACTGCGATCCTCCCGGAGCAGCCCGCGGTCCTCGCGGACGTCCTCCGCGACCTCGCCGACGAGCCGCCGGAAACCCGGGCCGCCATAGGAGCCGGACTCATCCGCGCCCTGCGCCTGCCCCGCCACCAGGCCCCCGACGGGGCCACCGACGCCGACGACATCGCCTCCGTCGAAGCCGGGCTCACCGAGGGCTACGAGGCGTACTGCGCCCGCATCAGCAAGGAGACCAAGTGACCACCCTCCCGCACGCCCCGTACATCGAGGCCGTGATGGACGCTCTCACCACCGCCGGGCTGGAACCCGTCGAGTACTTCACCGACGACAGCGACACCCGCGGCAGTTACTGCTACCTCCGCGCCGTCCTCGAACTCGACCCCTCCGGCACCTACAGCCTCGACGACGATGAGATCCCGGCCGGCACCGCATGGCGGCACGGGCCGCTCCTCATCTGGGAGTGGCACACCGGCATCGAAGCCGAGGACGGTGAGCCGGACAAGGGCCCCTACTGGCAGTTCGCCAAGCGGCAGGCCGACGGCAGCAACGAGGTCCCGGTGGTCCTGCCGGTGTATGGATACGCGAGCCCCGCCGCCGTCGTCGAAGCCACGCGGCACGTCATCGACCGCCGCATCAAGGTCGACCCATTCGAGATCGGCGGGATCGACTGGAGCGGCGGAATCATCGGCGACTCGTGGGACCAGGCCGACGAACTCAACACCGCCTGCGAGGCCTGGGGCACCAAGGAGGCCAGCGATGCCTGAGCTGAAGGTCGAGATCGACGGCCAGCTGTACCCGCTGCGCGCCTGCTTCTGGGTCCTGTTCGACCCGGCCAACTGTGCGGTCGGATCCGAGCACGGCGACCTGGCTGTCGACTCCGAGCAGTCCCACCGCAACTTCACGCCCCGCCAGCGGGATCGCGACCGGCAGACCCGGCAGGGCTACCGCATCGAGCTCCTGACCAGGCAGCAGTGGGGCGAGCAGGCCAAGTCCTGCTTCTACGGCACCTGCACCCACCACAAGGCGCCCGCCGCCTGATCCCGCCGGGCCGGCGGTGACCCGCCCGCCGGCCCGGCGCACCACCCACCACCCCGACCGCGAACGCCGCGGCCACGGCACCCCCATGCCTGAAACGGAGCACCGATGCCCATCCGACTCGGCCGCTGGCACATCGAGGTCCACCGCCGCGGTCTGTGGATCACCCGAGAACCCGACCCGGACTGCCCGCACTGCCGGGGCGGACGACGGGCCTGGTGGATCGACAGCCCCTACGACGAGCCGTGCCCGTGCCTCAACCAACTCCGCACCTGGCGACTGCACCTCTGGCCACGCCGACCCATTCGAGAGGAGTACCCGTTCTGATGAGCCTCCTCGCCTGCGCCCGCTGCGGCGACACCGCCGGTCCGTTCACCCGAGACGGGCTGTGCGAGGACTGCGCCGACAAGCCGGTCATCCGCGACGGCATGTCGGCCGACGAGTACCACGCCGACCGCGGCTCGATCTCCTCGACCGGCCTGCGCGCGCTGCTGCCGCCTGGCTGTCCCGCCCAGTACCGGTACGACCGCGACCACCCGCGGCCGCCGAAGCGCGAGTTCGACCTTGGCAACGCCGCCCACGCCGAAGTCCTCGGCGAAGGCCACACGCTCGAAGTCGTCGACGCCGCGGACTGGAAAACACAGGCCGCCCGCGACAAGCGGGACGCCGCATACGCCGCCGGCCGGGTGCCGCTCCTCGCCCACGAGTACGAGCAGGTACAGGCGATGGCCGCCGCCATCCGCGGCCACCACCAGGCCGGGTCGCTGTTCGCAGGCGGCATCGCCGAGCGCTCCATCTTCTGGACCGACCCGGCCACCGGCGTCCGCTGCCGGTGCCGGCCCGACTACCTCAAGCAGCTGCCCAGACTGACCCTCTGCGTCGACTACAAGACCACCACCGACGCCAGCCCGGAAGCCGTCGCCAAGGCCATCCAGAAGTACGGCTACCACCAGCAAGACCCGCTCTACCTCGACGGCATCGAGGCCGCCGGCCTCGCGCCCCACGGCGCCCGGTTCGTCTTCGTGTTCCAGCAGAAGACCCCGCCCTACCTGGTCACCGTCCGCGAGCTCGACCAGCAGGAGCGCGACATCGGCCGCGCCAAGAACGAGCGCGCCCTGCGCATCTTCGCCGACTGCGTCGCGACCGACACGTGGCCCGACTGGACCGGGCCCGTCGACGACATCCCCTTCATCCACCTGCCCACCTGGGCAGCCATCCGCGAAGCGGAGGAGTATCTCCCGTGAACGAACTCGCCCTGCCCGACGAGCCCAACGACATCGCCACCACCGGTACCGAACCGGCCGCCCCGCCGATCCAGCAGCCCCAGGCCGGGCCGGAGTCCTCCGCACTGCTGCTGTGGGCGCAGGAAGCCCGCCAGGCTGCCGCCGTCGCCCAGTCCATCGCCCGCACCTCCTTCGCCGGTGCCCTGAAAGGCAAGCCCGAAGAGGTCACCGCGGTCATCCTCGCCGGCAACGAGCTCGGCCTGAAGCCCATGGCCGCCCTGAAGTCCATCGACGTCATCCAGGGCACTCCCGCGCTCCGGGCGCACGCGATGCGCGGCCTCGTGCAGGCCGCCGGGCACGAGATCGAGCTCGTCGACTCCGGGCCCGAGCACTGCGTCATGCGAGGCCGCCGGAAGGGCGCCGAGAACTGGCAGACCGTGCAGTGGAGCGTCGAGCGCGCCGCGCAGCTCGGGCTCACTGGCAAGGACCAGTGGAAGAAGCAGCCGCAGACCATGCTCGTCGCCCGTGCCACCGGCGAGCTGTGCCGCCTCATCGCCGCCGACGTCCTCCACGGCATGCCCTACGCCGCCGAGGAGATCGAGGGCACCGCCCACGCCGAGATCGTGCCCGACCGGGCCCGGCTGTCCGTCGCCGAGATCACTGCGAGCGGCGAGGACGGTGCGGCATGACCATCACGCCCGACGAAGCCCGCGAGCAGGCCAACCAGACCCTCGCTGCCCTCTACGCCAACGTCACCGACTGGGACACCGCCGTCCTCAACCAGGCCATCGACGCCATCGGAGGCGACGGCCGCCCCTTCTCCATGAACGACGTCCGCAACGTCCTCCCCGACATAGCTCACGGCGCCGCTGGCCTGTTCTTCCACTCGCTGATCCGCCGCCGCAACCCGGTTCAGCTGATCGTTGTCGGCGAGGAGCCGTCCACCGCGCCGAGTACCCACGGCAAGCCGATCAAGGTCTACAAGCTCGCGCCCAACCGGCTCGCCGCTGCGCGAGCAGAGCGGAGGGCCGCATGAGCGCCGGCACCGCGTACCTCGCCACCGCCATCACTGCCTCCGGCATCTGGGCCATACGCGCCGCCATCCGCGGCCACCACCGGCCCGGCGGCTGGGATCGCGACCGCGCCTACCCCACCGGACCCCGCACCGACACCGCCAGGAAGGAGAACCGAACGTGACCACCACCGCCCACACCCGGCCCGCCCACGGGACCACGGCACGCGGCTACGGCAGCCCCGGGCGTCACCCCCGATGCCACTGCACCCCGTGCCGCAAAGCCCGCAACCGGCACCAGAAGCAGCTCCGACTCAACCACGAACTCGGACGCAGCCCCTTCACCGACCCGGCGAAAGCACAGGCACATCTGCGGGAGCTCCACCAGACCATGGGTTGGGACACCCTCGCCGCCGCCACTGGAATCTGGTTCAGCAACCTCGTTCAGATCTACAACGGACAGCGCACGAAGATCCGGCACGAGACCGAGGCGAAGATCCTCGCCGTCGCCATTCCCACCAAGGGCGACCCCGGCCAGTACATCGACGCCACCGGCTCCACCAGGCGCCTCCAAGCCCTGGCATGCGCCGGGCACTCCTACGCCGCCATCTGCCAGGCCGCAGGCACCTGCACGAACCGCGTCATTTCCATCGCCAACGGCCGGCAGCCGACCATCCGCCGAGACCTCGCCGACCGCATCGCCGCCGCCTACGAGCGTCTCGCGTTCAATCCGGCGCCGAAGAACAAGCACACGACGCGCACCCGAAACGTGGCGCGCGCCAAGGGCTGGCGGGACCCCCAGTGGTGGGAGGACTACGGCCACATCGACGACCCGGCTTTCGACCCGGAGGCCGCGGACCGCGTCCTCAACTTCCACGAGCGGGCCAAGCTCCGACGCGAGGAGATCGAGCACCTCGCCTGGTGCGGCGACAGCCCGGAGCAGATCTTCACTCGCCTCGGAGGCGAGGTGTCCATCTCGACCGTGCGTCAGATCGTCCAGGAGTGGCGCACCGGCGTAAAGCGCGACCGGAAACAGGCCGCCGCATGACCGCCCCCGAGCCGCCGCGCCGGCCCGTCCCGCCCGTGCTGGAGCCCATCGTCCCAGGCGAAAGCGACGCCGGCCGGCCGCGGTGCCGGAAGAAGGCCCGGCTGTTTCCGGCCGGGTGGCGCTGCCCAGCCTGCGCGCCCCGCCAGCCGTCCCGCACCAGCACGCCAGCCACCCACTGACCACCAGCTGAGCAGGAAGAAGACAGCCGTGACCTTGGACGCCATGCACTGGGTGTGGAAGCACTCCCAGTCGAAGGGGAACCCGCGTATCGCCCTGCTCGCGGTGGCGGACGCGGTCCGTACCCCAGCGTGCGAAGTGCGGCTCAGCTACGCCGACTTCGTGGAGGCGCTGAATGCCTCTCGGTCGGTGGCGAAGGAAGCAGTCCGCAAGGCACTGGACTCAGGAGAGCTGGAACTGATGGAGGTCGGCAAGGGCACCCGCGCGTCCCTGTACCGGCTCCCAAAGGCCGTCGGGTACCTCCGCCCGGCGAAATCTAGTGGGCCGGAATCAGGCCCACTAGACCCCTCCATCCCCACCCCTAGTGGGCCGGAATCAGGCCCACTACCGGAAATCCATGATCACGCTAGTGGGCCGGAATCAGGCCCAGAGTGGGCCGGAATCCGGCCCTCTAGTGGGCCGGAATCCGGCCCACACTCCCCATTCCCAGTACCCAGCCAGCTAGAGAGGGTCGAAGAGCAAGCCAGCAGCGACAGCCGCTACCCGGACGAAGTCCTCCCCCTCGTCCACACCATGACCGCCAGCGGCCTCTCAGTCCGCTGGCCCTGGGAAGGCGACAGCTGGTTCCAGATCATCGCGATCATCCGCCGCAGCGGCATCGACGCCATGGTCGACCACGCCCACCGCGCAGCCGCCAACGCCCGCACCCCGGTCACCTCCGCGAAGTACTTCCTGCCCGGCTGGCGAGAGCTCCCGCCCAAGCCGCCCGAGGGGACCCCAGCGCGCAAGCCCACACCCCACCTGCGCGCAGTCGGCTCCTACCAGACCCCCGAAGACCGAGGGATCTTCTGATGACCATCGAACTCGACCCTGTACCCGACTACCCACCCGACAGCTTCGAGCGCACGCCACCCCAGGACGTCGGCGCCGAACAGTCCGTCCTCGGCGCGTGCATCCTCTCCGCCCGCGCCCGCACCGAGATCTTCGACATCCTCGACCCGGCCGCCTTCTACCAGCCCCGGCACGCCACGATCTACAACGCCATCGCCCGCATGCAGGCCGCCGGCGAAGCCATCGACCCGATCACCCTCAATAAGCACCTCGCCGACTCAGGTGAACTCGTCCACGTCGGCGGAATGCCCTACGTCTCCAGCCTGCCGAGCATGGTGCCCACCGCCGCCAACGGCGAGTACTACGCGGAGATCGTCCAGGACCGGGCCCTGCGTCGCGGCCTCATCGAGTTGGGCACCAGCGTCGCCCAGATGGGCTACAGCACCGACTGGGAGACCAGCGAACTCATCGAGCGCACCGTCACCATGGCGCGCGACCTGCGCGACCGCGGCATGGCCGCCGAGGACCTGCCCACCGAGGACATCCTCGACTTCGTCCAGCACGAGGACGTCTACGACTGGATCGTGCCCGGCCTCATTGAGCGTGGCGACCGGCTGATCCTCACTGCCTCCGAGGGCGGCGGCAAGTCGACCCTGCTGCGGCAGATGGCCGTCACGCTCACTGCAGGCCTGCACCCGTTCCGCACCTGGGAGTACATCGACCCTGTCCGTGTCCTCGTCCTCGACTGCGAGAACTCGGCGTCCTCGTCCCGCCGCAAGTATCGACCGCTCCTCGACTCCGCTGCTGCCGTCGAGCAGCCCGTGCGGCGCGGCATGTTCCACATCGAGTGCGAACCGTCTGGGCTGGACCTGACGAAGCCGAAGGACCGGGCGTGGATGATGCGCCGCGTCGAGAAGATCAAACCCGACGTGCTGATCATCGGGCCCGTGTACCGGCTCCACGCCGGCGACCCGAACAGCGAGGAACTGGCCCGCAAGGTCAGTGTGGTCATCGACGAGGCCCGCGCCACCGCCGGCTGTGCGGTCCTCATGGAAGCCCACAGCCCGCACCAGAACAGCTTCTCCACTCACCGGCCGCTGCGCCCGCTCGGCTCCAGCCTGTGGCTGCGCTGGCCCGAGTTCGGCTTCGGACTCCGCCCCGTCGAAGACGAGAAATCCGCCTCGAACGCCGACGGCTGCCGCGGCCGGCGCGTCGTCCCTTGGCGTGGGCAGCGCGACGAACGCGAGTGGCCCCACTTCCTCAAGGCCGGCGACAAGTGGCCCTGGGTGATCTACAAGCCCATCGACACCGACGACATCACCGGCTACTCGCAGACAGGAGCGATCTGGTGACCGAGTCGAACGACTGGCTGAGCTGGGTTGCCCAGTTCACGCAGGACTGCGCCGACCGCGAAGCGACCGTGAACCTGCGTGCAGCCCGCACCTCGGACGTGGAGCGCGACGACCAGACCACCATCGAAGCCCTGCCGACCGTCTACCGCGACACCCAGTTCAGGTCTCTCCTCGAAGCCTGCTGGGCAGCCACCCTGGACTCGCTGCACATCACCTGGGAGTACGAGCCTGAGACCTTCACCCTGCCGTCTGGCGTGAAGTACCTGCCGGACTTTCACCTGACCGAGATAGGCGTGTGGCTGGAGGTCAAAGGCCCCGGCATCCCGCGCGTCGAGAAGGCCTACGAGCTCGGCGAGATGCTCGCCTGCGACTGCCCGGCCCTGGCCTGCACGTGTCGGTGGCCCGGCGGCGAGATGGTCATCGTCGGTCACCCGCCGATGCCCATCAACCCGTGGCTCGACGAGGCCTATGGCCATTGGCCGAACAGGGCGAAGTCGAAGCTCGTCCGGAACCACGGCGGCTTCATCCGCTGGACGTCGACCCGGCGCCACAACTCGTGGATGACCCGTTGCTCCGGCTGCGGGCGCGCGACCTGGGTCGAAGGCCCGAGGCTCCGCCGCTGCCCGGCCTGCGGCGGCAACCCCGAGTCCCAGCTCTACCGCGCCTTCGAGAACCACTTCGAGTTCGTGCGGCTGCCCTGGCTATCCGGCAACGCCACGCAGCCCGACGACGAAGACGAAGCCGCCGCCTGAAAGGACCGTCATGTTGACCACCGCCACCGTCCGAGACCACGGCCACATCGACGAGGCCACCGCGACCCGCATCGCCGAACTGTGGAACGCGACCTACCCCACCATGCGGGCCGTCGCCACCGCCCGGATCAGCGCCTACCGCACCCAGGTCGCGGAGAAAGCCTGGGAGGTCGACCCTAACCATCCGCACGCCGACGATCTCCGCGCCTTTCTCCCCACCGAAGCCAAGACCCGGCGCCGCCTCAAGAACGCCGAAACCTTGCGCCGCGAACTCGGCCAGCTCGACCGGGGGACTCACCGCGCCTGCACCTTCAGCCCCGGAGGGTTCAGCGTCTTCTCCGCCTACGCCGCCGTCCGTCGCCTGCTGGCTGCCACGAGTCTCAATGACCACGGATTGGCAGCCGTGTACGGCCTGGCCGCGGCCCTCGCGGACGCCTCTGACGAGCTGATGGCCGCGCGGACCCAGCCCGCCGCATGAGTTGCCCCGGCGCCATGCACCCATCACCGCGGCACCACCGCCGCCTGAACCCGAAGGAGAACCCATGTCCTACCCCCAGCTGCTCACGCCCGAGGAGAAGCTCGCCGACGCGAAGGAGCGGCTCAACATCCCGACGATCGTCTGCATCTGCGGCTCGACGCGGTTCATGGCCGAGATGGCGGAAGCCGACCTTCGGGAGACCGCGGTGGGCCGGATCGTCGTCAAGCCCGGCTGCAACCTCAAGGACCCGCACCCGCTGTGGGACACCGAAGCGAAGGCCGACGCGCTGAAGGAGATGCTCGACCCGCTCCACAAGGCGAAGATCCGCATGGCCGACGAGGTGCTCGTCGTCGGCGACTACATCGGCACCTCGACCCGCTCCGAGATCGAGTACGCCCGCAGCCTCGGAATTCCGGTGCGGTTCACGCACTCCGAGGTCGACCCGGCGCTCACCGCAGGGGAGGCAGCGTGATGTCCACCCGTATCCAGCGCCGCCGCACCCGCGGCTGGCAGGCCCCGCTCGACGCCGAAGGCCGGAAGCCCAGGTACGTCGGCCGTGGCACGCCCTGGGGCAACTCTTGGGTCGTCGCCCGCACCACCGACGAAACCGGCTGGGCCGTCAACTGGGCCGGCACCACCACCGTCCCCGACGGACTCCGCGAGAGCATCCCCGCACGCGACCAGCGAGACGCTCACGCCCTCGCCGTCGAGCTGTACCAAACCTGGCTGTACGCCCAACCGCAGCACTTCCTCGACCAGGCGAAGCGCGAGTTGGCCGGTCGTGACCTCATGTGCTGGTGCCCCGAGGCACTGCCCTGCCACGCGGACGCCTTGCTGTGCCTGATCCAGCTTCACGGGAAGCGCGCAGCGACCGCCGACCCCTTCGAGGGGGACCCGTGGTCCAACGGACTCGGCGGATGCCGGCCGGGCACCTCCGAAGCCGACCCTGACCCGTTCGTTCCTCGCCAGCCCACGTCGGATGACTGGTTCGACAGCTTCTACGGCGTGGGCATCATCGACAACGAGGACGACGGGCCAATCGCCTTGACGGACGATCCGCGGCGGGCTATCGCCGCACTGCGTGCCTGCGGCCGTTTCTACGACTCCAGCCGGCTCGACTCGTGGTGGAAGAACTTCAACCCCGAGTTCAGCGTGCAACGGGTCTGGCTCCACATGGAGGACCGGTCCGACGGCGCCTGGCACTTCTATCACGACACCCGTGAGCACGACGCTGACGTGCCCGCCATCTGGATCAGCCTGTGACCAACAGCCCGGCCGTCCTGCACGGCTACACCCTCCGCGACCTTGATCAGCTCGTTCGCACCGGACTCCAGCGGAACCCCTGGTACGCGGCCTGTGACGCCGACGAGCGTTACGCCGCCGGCTGGCACGCCGCCGTCGAACTCCTCTACAGCGCCGAAGGACCGCCTGCTCCGCGCGACATCGTCCAGGCTGCGTGGCGGGCCGCCGACGATTGCACCCGCCGTGACATGCAGCACCGCGGCATCCCCCGTGCCCGCGGCGACAACTACACCGGCCGCGACGACGTGCCGCACTTCCACGCCTACTGGAACACGATCGCCAGACACACGGCCTCCCCCGAAGAGCCGGTAGTCGAGCGGCTCGCGCTCTCGCAGATCTGGCCCCGTCTCGCGCCTCGCTTCCAAGCTGCCCTGCTTGCGCTCGCCGCCCACGACGACTACCAGGCTGCCGCAGACGATCTCGGTCTGAGTCGGGCCACGTTCTACGCGCAGGTGCGGCACGCACGGAACGCAATTCTGGCCTTGTGGTGGGAGGGCGAAACCCCGCGCCGCGGCTGGCGCGACCGGCGCCGCACCACCGAACCGACCCAACAGCACACGATCTCCGCGCACCTGCGGAAGCGGCAGCGGGCGGGGGTGGCAGCGTGATGGACGAGGCGGCGGACATACAGCGGTTCGTGCTGCTGGAGACGCTGCGACTGGCCGTGCCCATGCACATGGTCGAGATGCGGCACTGGAGTCCAGCGGCCCTCAGCGCAGTCGCTGGCGACTCGGCCGAGACCGTCGGCTCCCATGGCGACGCGCTCCAGTTCGGCGGCAAGCACTGCGCGGAGGCCTTCAACGCGCTCGCCCGCGGCTTGGCCTCCACCGCGCTCACGGCCTGGGGCGGAGTGACATGGCAGGGCCTGCACTGGTGCACCGTCCCCGACTGCGTCGGCCCAGACGGCGACCATCCGAACCCGTTCCCGGAGCTGGTCAAACCCGCGCCCGCCCCGCGGCCGATCTTCGACCTGCATCTACCCGACCCCGAAGCCGCCTGACCCTCGACCGCCCCGGGGCGCGCCCAACCACCCACCGAATGGAGAAGCCATGACCGAGACCCCCGCGCCCGTGCTGCCCCGCCCGATGCGGGTGCTGCTGGCCCCGCAGACCGTCGTCCTGCTGCGCCTGTACCCGGGCGAGCGCTACGAGGACGTGTTGGCCCGGGCCATGCGGATGCTCGCCACCGCCGACGGGCTCGTCGACACGACCGGCAGGCCGAAGCGGAGGCAGTCGTGAGACACCGCATCCTCGAGGGCCCGCTGGCCCCGGAGCAGTTGGCTGCGCTGCGGCTGGCGGCGTCGGGCTACTCCAGCCGCCAGATCGCGGCCCGGCTCGGCGCGACAGAGTCCGCGATCCACCAGAGGCTCAACCAGATGGCCCGCACGGTCGGGGCCCGCTCCCGCGCGCACCTGGTCGCGATCGCCCTGTGCCGGGGGCTGATTCGGGCGGCCGACGTCGACTTGCCCGCGATAGGCGATATCGCCGCATTCGAGAGGCAGGGTGTTGTCGCTGCATCTGGCGACATCGCGCGACAGGGCTCACAAAGATGCTCACGTTCGCCTCTGAGCGCCTTTGAGGCGTCGCGAGTCCCCCAGGAGCATCAGGCGCCTGAACGGGCCTCAGGGGCCCGCGTAGCGCCTCTCGATGGCCCGGACGCTCCCGGCGCTGAGTCGGCCGCGCTCCGGCGGCGCGTCACCCAGGCCATCCGTGACACCCCAGCCCGATACCCCGACGACATCGCCGACGCCGTGGTGCGCGCCATCGGGCCGGAGCTCGCTGGCACCGCGGTGGCCCTCATCCGGCACCTGGAGGCCACGCTCGCCGCGATCCGCGAGTACGCCGAGACCACCGACGACGACGGCATCCGCACCCGCGAAACCGTCCTCCGCCTCCTCGACAGGCCAGCGCCCGCCGACGAGACCCCGGCCGAGACGGCCGCCGCCGACCGGCGCTACTGGACCACCCGCTACGACACCCCCACGGCCTGACCCCGGCGGCCCGCCCCGCCCGGGCCGCCACCCCAGCACCCGCACGCACCAGCAAGGAGCACGCCGTGACCGACGCCCTGACGCCCGCCTGCACCATCTGCCACCGCGCGCTGTGGCAGGACGAACTCGCCGCCTACGCCTGCCGCCTGTGCACCGAACGCATCGACCGCGACCTGCGGACGCTCGCCGGGCCCGAGGGTCTGTACGCCCGCCTGAGCCTCGTTCTCGCTCCCGGCCGGGGCGCCGACGGCCCGGCTGTCTCCGGGAGCCGCACCGCGCCGCTCCCGGTCCGGCTGGAGCCGCTGAGCCTCCAGGCCCGCGGGGGCGTCGTCACCGTGCTCCAGACATGGCTGATCGACTTCCATGAGCGGCTGGCCTACCGGCACCCGCGGTGGGAGGGCACCCTGCAGGGCCAGCTCGACCAGGCCGTCGCACGGCTGCGGGTTCTTCTGCCGTGGGCCGCCGAGCAGCACGAGGCCGTGGACGAGTTCGCTCGAGAGGTCGCCACGCTGCGGCGCCAGTGCGAGGGGCAGCTGTCCGGCGAGCCGGCGCCCCGCCGCGTCCCGGTGCAGTGCGGGTGCGGCCACGTCCTGCGGATCACCCTCGACACCACCGGGGCTCGCTGTCCGGGGTGCGAGACCCAATACGGGCATGCCGAGCTGCTCGAACTGCCACTCGCTGAAAGGCGCGCCGCGGCGTAGGCCCCCCGGGCAGGCCCGCGACGAATTCGATCGCGCCATCCTCGCCGCCTGCGAAGACCCCTACGGCGCCACCGAGCCCTACGGCATCGACGACGCTGTCACCCGCAGCCTCGCCGTCGCGCAGACTGTCGCAGTGCTCCTGATCAGCCAGGCACCACGCACCTCGGGTAGGATCCTCCATCACGCCCCGCATACGCGGGGGTAGCGCGGAGGTGCCGGCGGCATCGCCAAGTGCGCCGAGGCCGCCCCGCACACGCGGGGATTCTCAGACCGCAGGCATCCGAGACTGCGGCAGCGACGCGGCACGACTAAGTCCCCCGCACCGGACGACGGTGCGGGGGCGTGCGGCCAGCTCAAACGACCAGCGCAGCATCCGGCGGGAAGTCCTGATCGCATACCTGGCAGTAGCGCGCCTCCCTCCACGCTTGCAGCTTGGCTTGGGCGGACGAGTAGGACTGGTAGGCATGGAAACTGACTACTCCGGTAGCCACCAAGGCGAGCAGTCCAAAAAGGATCGATCCGTTTACCAGCAGTAGTAGTGCGACCGCCGCACACGCCACGGCTGGGATCCAATTCAGCGTTCCTTCCGGTGGCGGTGCCCATCTCGCCTTCGATTCCGAACCCGGAGCCAAGTTTTCCCAGTACCTACGAAGCGGCTGCGAAAGCTCCTTACATCGAGGGCATGCTTGCCCCATCTCCCACCCCCTCGGTAGACCGGACATCCTCCCGACGACAGTGGCCCGCCCGCACGGTGAACGCCACGAACCGGCCGGGAACATGCGGATCCCGGCCGGTTCGTGACAACTACAGTTCGGTGATCTCCAACTCGGCCGGCAGCGGCGGCAGGGTGATGTCGAGGAGGCGCGCGATGAGGTAGCGGGCGATCGTGTCCCGCGCGGCCTCGTCCCATCCGCTGGCCAGCCAGATCATGGTCTCGCTGGCCTCCCGTTTCAGCATGCCGATCACGCCTTCTCCGGGAGGCGCGATTCGGATCGTCACTCCCACCTTGGCCAGCAACTCCGGGAGCGGGGCGGACATGAGTATCGCGGCAGAGATCCGCGGAGGCCGTAATACGGGATGGCTACACTGCATACAGAGTCCTATTTCATCAGGGGGCTCAACTGGTTGCGAGCTGGTACCTCGCGGCCAAAGCGGCCGGGCAGCAGTAGTTGCCCGGCCGTTCTGTTGACCAGTGCAAACGACAGTGTAGATCACCCTTGGATCAGATGCCCGACACCCAAAAGACGGAACAGGATGCTGATCCTACAAACTGAACGACTACGGATAGGGAACCTCTAGCCGTTAATTGCTTAATCGGATTTACTGGCGTGAACAATTTGCTTGATGCGGCGTCAGAGTGCCGTGACATGACAGCGCCCCTGCACCCGACCGTCGGGGTGCAGGGGCGCTGTCATGTCACGCCAAGGTGTTGTCCAGGTACTCCTGCACCGGCCCGAACAGACCGTAGGGCACCTTCTCCGAGATCTCGGCGAGCGTGACCCAGGCGACGGCATCCACTTCGTCGGCGGCAGCGGCGTGCGCCTTGCCATCGATGACTCGACAGGCCGTGTAGTGCATCTCGCGGCCGGTCTTCGGGTGCACGCGTTGGCCGATCAGCGACACGGCCTCGACCTTGAGCCCGGTCTCTTCGCGTGTCTCCCGGACAGCTGCCTCCGCGACCGCCTCGCCGGGCTCCACCTTGCCCGCCGGGAATTGCCAGATCAGGTCACCCTCAGCGCGGGCGCGACGGATCAGTAGGACGCGGCCGGCGCGAACGATGACGGCTGCAGAGACTGCCGGCAACTTCACGAACGTCGGCTCTCGTAGCTCCACTGACTACCGGTGCCGCGGTACTCGGACACGGGGATCGGCTCGACGCCAGGCCGCATCTTGGCCCGGTACAGCAACCCATGCAGGTGGTCGACCTCGTGGGCGACGAGCCGTGCATGGCCGCGCTCGAAGATCGTGATCTGCTGGTGGCCGTCGATGTCGGTGTGCTCGACGCTGATGGCCAGCGGGCGCGGCACCATCCCGCGGACGTCGAAGAAAGACAGGCAGCCCTCATACTGCTCGTCGAAGTCGCCGGACTCCTCGATGATGCGCGGGTTGAACAGCGTGATGGCCTCACCCTCCGGTGTTCGGACGATGGCGGCGGCGCGGTTGATGCCGATCTGCGGGGCCGCGATGCCCATGCCCTTACCGAACGGGTGCTGGGTGGCGGCACGGTCCGCCGCGGAGTGGAGCTCGGCGACGACGCGGCGCGCGTCCTCGGCCTCGTCCGGGAGCGAGAACAAACGGGCCGGCGAAGTGAGAATCGGGTCGCCCTCCTGGACGATGCCGACGCTCTGCATTCTGGCGCTGGCCGTGTCAGCGGTAGGGGTCAGCGTGGTCTCCTTGGTCGATTGATGGCGGAATTTCCATTCGAGCCTATATCGGGCGTGAAGGGGTGGATCGTCCGTACTCCAGGAGAACACCCGGCGGTCGCCGGTCGTCGTCGCCTGGATCGGGTTCCGGAACGGGCCGCCCATGGCCGTCATCGTGGTCTCGGTGCCCCACACGGTCGGCGCGAGCTCGGCAGGGAAGTCGAGCGCGACGCTGAGCCGCTTCGTCGGCAGGCGGACCGCCCGCTGGAACCAGGTCCCCCACTTCTCGTCGCTGACGGTGTAGCTGTACTCCAGCCACGCCGACTCGCCGGGATACAGCGGGTACCGACCCTCGTCGTTCTCGAACAGCAACCAGAGTTCCTTGAACGCGTCGCGGTCGTAGCGCACCTGCCAGGTGATCGGCTCGTCGCCGACGCTGGCGCTCAGGTCGATCTCTTCCCACGTGAGCGGGTTGGCCCGGTAGAGCTGGTTCGACCGCTCCGGGTCGCCGGGGTGGCGGTCGACCGAAATCCGGATCAGGTACTGGGTGATCGGGTCGGCGCTGTCGTTGTAGATCCGCCGCCGCTGCGTCGCGCGGTACACGTGACCGTCGTAGTGCAGCGAGGTGTCCTCGTGCTCGACGATCAGGCTCGTCGTGTGCTGGTCCGCGGGTACGGAAGGCCGCGAGGGTGAGGCCTCCTGCCCCTCGGCCATCAGCTCTCGGAACGCTCGCCGGATGGCGCCGCCGGCCTGGAGTTGCGTGTCGGCTTCGGCGGCGAACTCCATGGAGGGGCGCTGCTGCCCGCTCTCGACCTTGGAGACGTAGGAGGGCGTGTATCCGACCGCCTTGGCCAGCGCCGTCTGCGAGAAGCCGCGCACGTCGCGCCAGCGTTTCAGCTCGGCGATGAACGCCGCCGCTGCGTCGGACATCGGGTTCCCCCTGTGATTGTGAGTGAGCTGTGAGTGACCACTGATCAGCCTGCCGTCACACCCAGGCCCCGCGGTCTCGTGGTCTCAGCGGCGGGAAGGGCCCGCCGCTGAGCGAGAGGGGGTGCCGGTGTCTACCTTCGCTGTTGACGCTGATTCCGATCTGAAGGACTTGGGGGGGCGTGTCGGGAGCTCGTCAGTCTCGTGTGTGAGCCACCGAAGGAACGCCAAGATGTGGCCGTTCATGTCGACGCCCAACACCTTGACGGCACGCTTTGCCAGCTCGTCCAGTTCCGGGTCGGGTCTGTACGTGCGGTTCGGGTTTCGGTGGACTCCATGGGGCATGGCGAAATACTCGCATGGTGGGTTGCCACCAGTCCATAGGCATGGCTATGGTGGTGGACGTCCACCAGGGAGTTGCCTTCCACCAGCTCTTTTGTGGGCTCAAGCAAAAGACCTCGCCTCGGGCTTCCACACACCGAGACGAGGCCTATTCACCGACCGCCTTGATGCGACCAAGGAGCCGGCATGAGTAATGCTGTCATGCGCGCCGTCGAGCGCGCCAACCATCACCCTTCTCCCGCCCGTCTGCTGTCGGCTCCGCTTCCGGAGCTCCTCGACGAGACCGGCGTCATCCTCTTCGACTCGTCGATCACCGACGCCGAGTTTTTCGGCGCGGTCGTGAAGGCGTCGGACGGGCAGATCGTCCTGTCGATGCCATCCGGTCGCGACGAGGTCGAGCGCGACACCGTGGCCCGCGCCCTGCTGGGTCAGGTCTTCGACGTGAATCTGCCGGCTCTGCCGGACAGCTTCGCCATGACGGAGCTGGCGGTGGCGGCATGACCGACACCATCTCCGCCGCGGACGTCGCCGCCCACGCCTCCGCGTCGCACGTCCGCCAGTCTGGCGACTTCCTGGTCGACTACGACCGCGGGCTCGGCGCTGGTGACCCGGTGCCGCTGGCCAAGGTGCCGGTCGACGCACGGGTCGACGTCACCGCCACGGTGACCGGCCTGAAGCGGTTCCCGGGCCGAGTCCGCATGGTCCTGTCGGACCGGAACGGCGCCACGGTGAGCGTCGTCGTCCCTGCCGACCACGTCGCCGGCCGGCATCCCGAGATCGGATCCCGGATCCGGCTCCGAGGTCACGTCACCCAGCAGACGCCGCAGATGCCGAAGGGCGTCGCCGGCTACGCGCTGAGGGTGGTGGCGTGATGGGGATCCGCAACGTATTGGCCCGGCACCTGACGCTCGCCGCTGAGATCACGGGCCGCCACGAGCTCACGGTCGACGTGGTTGAGGAAGCGGACGGCTACACCTTCGCTCGCTGTCACGGCTGCCAGGCGGCCGAGTCCAAGTGGCCGACCTGCAAGACGTGGGCTGCCGAGCACGCGGCTTCCTGCCGGGCACTGCCCGGGTCGGGGGGTGCGTGATGGCCACCCCGACCCCGTACCAGGGTGACAGTGACCCGTTCATGGACGTGGCTCTCGGCTGGGTCCGATCCCGTACCCGTATGGGATTCGCGCGGCAGGAGCAGCGCCGTGGTGAGCGGGCGGTGCGCTACCTGATGGAGGTCGCGCCGATGCGCTCGACCGACTTCAACGGCGAGTACCGGCGGACCGCTCGGCACGCGTTCGAGTCGGCAGCCGCGAAGACCCGCCAGCCGCGACTGCCGGAGGGGTGGTGACCGTGGACATCTTCCAGTGGTCGAAGCCCGCTCCCGTGGAGCCGGACCTGAAGCCGCGGCAGTCGGCGGTCATGGCTGAGCCGGCCACCGTCAAGGCCTGCCGCCTCGACTACGAGGACGCCCCCGACGTGCGGGCCCGCCTCGACAAGCAGCTCCACCACTAACCCCCGTTCCGCCGCGGTCGCGGCACCACCATCCCCCGCCACGCCGTGGCCGCGGCACCCCACGCCCACTTCACCCCTGAGAGGGGACCCCGTCATGCGCGAACAGACCCGTATCGCCTTCCTGAACGAATACCGGGCGGCCCGCAGCAGCGGCGATGCCCAGCGCGTCACCGACGTGCTGCTCGGCGCGGTCGAGTACGACGCCGCCCACACCGACGGGCCGCGGCTCATGGACGAGCTGCGCGGACTCGACACCCCCGCCGCGGCCTGACGGCTGCCCGCGGCGTCCGGCCCGGCCGGACGCCAAGGGGAGCCGGGACAGACCCGAACCAGAAAGGAACACCACATGGCCCGTCAGAGGCCCGAGGACATGTCGCGCCGGGAGTACGTGTGCCGGCGCATGCAGCAGGCCGGCAGGACGGTCGCTGGCGAGCGTGGCGGTCGGATCGCGAACCGGGTGTCCGGGGCGCTGGGGATCGGCCGGATCGAGACCTGCGACAACCCCGACTGCCCCGCATGCAACTGACCAGCACACCACCAGCAGAGATCGAGAGGAGGCCCTGATGGGCCAGTTCAAGGCAGGAGACCGAGTCGTCGTGGTCGACGGCGGCGACTTCCCCGGGACGGAGGGTCGCACCGGCACGGTCGTCGATGACGGCGCCCTGTCCGGCGGGCTGATGCCCGTGAAGGGCATCTTCGGCCGGGTCAAGGAGATCGTCCTTGGCTACCCCGGCTACTACGCCGAGCAGCTGCGGAAGGCCTGACCGGTAGCCCTCGGCGCGCGTCCCGCACGTGCGCCCTGGAGATCCGGCCAGCACCACCCCCACCCACCACCACCCACGCCAGGAAGGAGATAGTCCGTGACCACCACCTCCGTCGAGAAGGTCAACGGAACGCCGATGACCTCGCCCGAGCCCCGGTTCGACCCGGTGGCGCTGGCCGAGGCGGAGGCGATCCGCGAGCGCGCCGCCGCCGAGGCTCGTGCGCTGGAGCTCGAGGCGCAGGGCAAGGCAGACGCCGCGAAGATCACGGCCACCGAGGAGGCTGAGCGGCTGCGCATCGCCAACGTGCGCGCCCGCATGAAACTGGAGAAGGACCGCGTCTCCCACGACCGGTACGTGGCCGAGCAGAACCGGAAGACCGCCGAGGAGAACGCCGCCGCACGGAAAGCCGAGAAGGCGGAAGCCGAGGAGGCCGAGCAGGAAGCCGCAGCCGCCGCCGAGCAGCAGCGCAGCGAGAACCTCTGGAAGTGGGGCGCCCGAGGCATTTACATCGTCGGCCTGATCATCGCCGCCCCGGTGCAGTTCCTGCACTTTTGGGACAAGGCACGTCCGTTCCTCATTGCAGCGCCGGCGCTCCTCGAAGGCCTCGCCCTGGTCCTCGCGGCTGGCGCCGCCTGGGCTGTGGCCCACCGGCGAGACGTCCTGCCCTACCGGATCGGCATCATGTTCGGCGCCCTCATCGCCGCCGGCATCAACATGTACGGAGGCCTGTCCGACGAGCGGATCGGCTTCAACGCCGGCCTGATCGGCACCATCGCCTCCCTCGGCGGTCCGATCGTTCTCATGGCCTACGAGCACGGCATCGCCCAGAAGGCCGACGGTGTCCCCTCCTTCAGAGAGCGGCGGGCGGAGGAGAAGAAGCGGAAAGCCGAGGAGGCCCAGCAGGCGAAGGATGCGGCCGACAAGGCAGCTGCCGCAGCGAAGAAGAAGGCCGACGAGGACACGGCACGACTCCGGGCCGCGGAGGAGCAGGCACGCAAGGATGCGGACCGGAAGCAGGACCACCCGGAGGTGTGGGCGGTCGCCGATTCACTCCGTTCCGCGCGCGGCTCGCAGTACGTCACCGAGCAGATCTGGGCGGAAGCCTGGTACCGAGTCACCGGCTCCAAGGTGGTCGGCGTCGACCCCGCGCTGGAGTCCACGAGTCGCGCCGCACAGGCCCGCATGAAGGTCGCCACAGACGTTCCGATAATCGGTGACTTCTCGCTGGTCGAATCCCAAAAGGCCCCCCGCCCGAAGAGGGACCCGAACGCGGTCGACAAGCGCCGCTTCAACGGGGGGACGCCGCCCCGCCGCACCCCCGGCGACACCCCGCCATACAGCGCCGCTGCGAAGAAGCAGGCCGCCTTGGAGCAGGCCGCTTCCCCCGCCACGAACGAAGTCTGACCCACCCCACCTGCCCCCTCCTGGAGGACCCTCATGAACACGTCCAGCACTCGCCGTATCATCCAGCGGATCGCCCTCTCCGGCAGTGCCGCCATCGCTCTCCTCGGTGGCGCCGCCACGCTCGGCACCATCTCCGCGGAGCCCGCGCAAGCCGCCGAGGTCCAGGCCGCCGTCGACCGTGCGGCCGGCGCGACCGTCACCCTGCCCGACGGACGCACGATGCACATCCGCGGCATGGAGAACGCCAGCTATCGGGCCGACGCCAGCCAGCGCACCACCGTTGAGAATCTCGCCGCCGGCGGCAACGACAACCTGAACCTCGGTCCGGGCGCCGTCCCCGACTACAGCGGCGCCGGCCAGCAGATGGGCACCAACCCGCAGCAGTACCAGAACCAGGCCGGCGCTGGCGCGATCAGCATCACCGTCGCCATCGGCATCGGGCTGGCCGTCATCGCCGTCGCGTGGATCAGGAAGGGCACCGTGCGCGCCCTCAACGCGGTCGTCCTCATCGCACTCGGCGTCTACCTGGCTCCCACCGTCTTCGGCCCCATGATCACCAATCTGGGGGGCTCTCTCGGCAGCAGCCTCGGCAACATCTGGACCGGCCTCTAAGCCTCCACCCCAATTACGGAAGGAAGGACCCGGCCAGTGGCCACCGACCTGCACAAGCCTGACGCCTGCGACAACACCGAAGACGCGGCCGACAAGGGCACGACGAAGAGCACGGACGCCGGCAGTGAGCGGCTCGGCAAGGCGCGGGCCGCCTTCGCCCAGCAGCGCGAGAATGCCGGCGCCCGGGCCCGTGAATGGTTCGACACCAAAGACCTCCACGAGGGCGACATCCTTGACGAGGTCACCAAGACCCGGGCCCGGCAGCAGGCCACGCGCGAGACCGAGCTGGAGCGCGAGATCGCACGCCTCCACGCCCGCTTCTCCACCGCCAAGGCTCAGGCGAAGCACGCCGCCGAAGGCGAAGGTCCGGTCGACACCGGCCACCTCGCAGGTCTGGCCGGGCAGATCGCGGCGAAGGAAACGGAGCTCGGGCACCTGCGCGCACAGGCCGAGCGGCCCATCACTAACCGGGACCTGGTCAAGGCCCGAAACATGAAACGCGCCACCCGAGCCGGCATCGCCGCCGCTGGAAGCCTCGGAACGTTCGTCGCCGGCAGCCACGCCCTGACGATGGCCCTTCACGGCAACGTCACCATCCTCGGAGGCCTTGGGGTGGCCGCCGGCTACGGCTGGTATCTGATCTCCCGCCCTTTCGCGCCCGGCCAGCCTGTCCCCACACCTGCTCCCGCGCTGCCGGGGCAGCCCCTGGCCGCTCCGGTGAACATGGCGAAGACGACCGCGACGAGCGAGACCTCCGCTCCGGAGCCGCAGGTGCCGGTGCAGAGGGCGTTCGACGCGCCGCCCCCGCCAGCGCTCACAGCTGAGGAACTCGACCAGGCGCTGCGAAACATCGGCGAGGTCAAGCCGCACGAGCAGATCCAGATCCTCGCCGTCCCCCAGCGGGACGGGGACGGCAACACCACCGTCGTGTTCGACCTGCCTCCCCGCACTACCGTCGCCGAGCTGAAGAAGAAACTGCCCAAGCTCGCCGGCGCGCTCGGCCGCGACGTGTCCATGGTCGACATTGAGAAGGCAGGAACCGAGGTCCGCACGTCTCTGTGGCTCACCGACCGCGACCCGTTCGAGGACACCCGACCGTCCCCGCTCATCAAGACGCCCGCCCAGCTCGACGCTTGGAAGGATGGCGTCCCGGTTGCGTGGAACAAGCGCGGCGTCGCCATTCGCTTGGCCATCAACAACCAGTCCTACGTGATCGCTGGCATGACCCGCTCCGGGAAGGGGGTCGGAGCTTCCAATCTGGTGGTCGGCGCCGCGTTCGACCCGCGGATCAACCTTCGCATCGTGGCCGGCAAGAACAACGGCGAGTGGGACCCCTACGCCAAGGCGGGCGTGGCCAGCACGTACTTCAAGCCCAGTCCCGAGCGGCTCCTTGCCTTGCTGAAGTCGCTTCTGGCCGACAAGGACCGCCGGGAGCGCGATCTTGGGAAGCTCGGCAAGAGCAAGCTCGTGCCGGTCGCGATCGAGCAGATCGGCGGGGTGGAGGTGCTCGTCATCGACGAGTTGGCGACCTACACCCGCCCCGGGAAACCGCTGCGGGACGACATCCTCGAAGCGCTGATCGAGCTGTCCGCGGTCGCGGCTGGCGCGGGAATCCTGCTGGTGCTGATCACGCAGTACCCGGAGGTCGACGTCATCCCGCAGGCGCTCGCGATGAACTGCGGAGCCCGGTGGGCCATGCGTGTCGAGAACGCCACCCAGTCCAACGCCATCCTCGGTGCCGGGCAGTCCGGCGCCGGCCGGGACGCATCCAAGTTCGACCCGCCGCGGCCCGGCTTCGGCTGGTTGGTCAACCCGTTCGCTGGCGTCACTGACTTGGCCCGCTCCTTCGACCTCGACGAGGACGAGCGGGGTGAGATCACCATGCTGCTGGAGAAGGCCGCCAAGATCCGCGAGCGGGCGGGACGTCTCGCCTGGCAGTGGGAGGACCCGATCGAGAAGCACCTCCTCAACGCCACCGGCCTGTCGTCGGCCGCCGGCGGCCCGAAGCGGGACGGGGTGCCGGGACGGAACGTACTGCACCACACGAAGGAGCAGCAGTTTCAGATCGGCTGCTGTCGGCAGGCGTTGGTCGCCATGGATCGGCTTGGCCGCGATGTGGCGCAGCTCGATGAGATGGCGCGGATCATCGGCGCAATCACTGGCGAGGAGCTGGGCGAGCAGCTGCGTGCGGCAGGCGCCGGTGGCACTGTCAAGGTCACGATCCCGGGTCAGACGAACCGCGTGAACGGCTACCGCCGCACGGACATTGCCGACGCGCTCAGCCTCCTCGAAGGCAACTAACCATCTGCGTTTTGCACCCTTTGCCCCGGACAGCCACCCGGACAGAGTCCCTTTTACCCCGGACTGTCGCCCGGACGACACCCGGACGCGACCCGGGTCGCGTCCACCCCTCCCGTCCACCTGTCCGGGGTGCAGTCCGGGGCAAACCGCTACATGTCCATCCGAACAAACCGTCACAAAACAGGTTCAGAGGAGATCCCTCATGGCGAAGATCACCGCCCGCTACACGACCCCCGGAGGCGGCACTGTCACCCTCCACACGGGCGGCTTGCTGTCCGCACTGGCCGGACGTGGCGCCTGGTACGAGTGCACCGGCTGCCAGGCCCGGAACAACATCACCCGCTGGTCCAACAGGGCCCAGGCCGACCTCGTCGACTACGACGCCACCGAGCGCGCTGCCTCTGATCACGCGAACGTCTGCCGCCGCCACCCCACCACCTGACACCGAAAGGACGATCACCATGAGCCAGACCTGGCAGCCGAAGGACAGCAGGAAGTTCCAGAAGTGGGTTAAGCAGCAGACCCGCGGAGGCCGTCCGCTCACCGTGTACACGATCGAGCACCCCGACCGGCGCCTGGCCCCCTACGAGGACGCCCGGCTCTACACCAGCCATACCTTCGACTGGTCCAGCCCGATCACCGGCAACCCGATGACCGGGCACATGTCGGCCGAGTCCCTCTGCGCCGGCTTCGGGCCCGTCTACGAGGAAGCACCGGCGGGCGTCCGTCACATGGCTACCCCTGGCCCCCAGGTCGCCGGACCCGTCGATTCGCACGAGATCCACGACCTCGACGAGGCGGGGATCCGCGGCCTGGAGAAGTGGTCCAGGGACGCCGGCCGCGACCGGCGACGCCGCGGCTTCAGCCGCTTCCACTGATGGCTGCCGCCTTCAGTGGGACTGAGGACCCGCTGTACGACACCGAGCTGACCGTGCGCCACCTCGACGCCGACGCCGAGGAGACGTTCCGTCGCCGCCGCCTCTGGCCGCAGGGCCTCACGAAGTGGGACCTGCTCCAGGACGAATACGAGATCCGAACCATCAAGGGCCAGATCGTCCAGGGCGATCCCGTCACCGCCTGGACGCTCACACCCGTCACCCACTGATCAAGAAAGAGAAGGTCATGGAGACCAAGCACCAGTCCGTCCGCGACTACATCGCCGCCCGCGAGCGCGGCGACGACGAGATGTGCGAGCGCATCCAGCGCGAGGTCATCGCCCGCTACGAGACCCGCACCGCCGACAACAGCGAGCTCGTCGACCTCGGCCGGGCGATGGGGCAGTGGGACATGCCGGACGTCCTCGGCATCGCCTGACCAACCGGGGCGCCCCCTCCGCCTGGCAGCTCCAGGGGCGCCCCGGCCCTCCCTGCACGCCCGAAGACGCACGAGAGGACCCCTACGTGACCACGACCACCCTGCCTGCCGCAAGACGACGGCGGGCCACCCCAGCGCCGGACCTGGCCGCCCGACTCGCGGCCCGGGACGCCGACATGACCGTCCGGCTCCAGACCGCCGGACTCCAGCACGACGTCAACAGCCGCCACGCGGAGACGATCGTCGACTACGCCAACGTCGTCCGCCTCACCCCGACCGACCAGTCGACCACCCCCGTCGCGACCCTTCTCCAGCGGGCCCAACGCCGGATCATGCAGCCGGGCGGCTGGAGCCGCGACACCGTCACCGACGGCCGCGGCGGCATGTGCCCCATCGCCGCCATCCAGGCCGAGGCCCGCAGCCACCGCGAGGAAGGCGAAGCACGGCGCCTTCTTCGTCAGGCCCTCGGCGGCAGCCACAGCATCCCCGAGGCGAACCGGCGCCTCCGCGGACCCCAGCACGCCGCGCTCGTCCTCGGCCAGGCCGCCCAGCTCGCCGCCCGGGAGGGGCTGTGACCGACGTCCCCGCTCTCCGGGTCGAGTACCGCGGCGACGGCTGGCATGCCGTGCGGCCCGACGGGGCATCCAAACGGCTCGGCGGACTCCTCTTCGACGGCCCGTTCGAGTTCACCGGGAACCTGGTCCCCAGCCGCTGGATAGCGACAAGGAGGTGCAGCGGGCGCATCCACCTGCGCATCCTCCGCCACGGGGCTACGTGGCGGCCGGACCTGCCCTGCTGCGACTGCCGGACCGCGACCGCCCGGACCGAGTACTACATGGTCAACGACACCGTTTGGGCCGCCGCAGGCATGCCCGTCGGCGCCGGAATCCTCTGCATCGGCTGCCTGGAGCAGCGCCTCGGCCGCCAGCTCATCGCCACGGACTTCACCAACTGCCCCGCAAACGACCTGGCCGACCCGCGCAGGCCCCGCAGCAACCGCTTCATCGACCGGCTCAGCCGCACCGCGGTGGCGGCATGAGCAAATACCGCGGCGAGATGCCGGTGACGCTCCTCAACGACCAGCAGATCCGGCCCACCGAATACCGGCGTTGGCGCGACGCCCACCACCGATTCGCCGGACGGCAGCAGGACCGCGAGACCGTCGAGCAGTACAAGGCTGAGATCCAGGACGGCGGGCTCACGATCCCGATCACCCTCGGCATCGACGACCGTCACCACGACGTGTACGTCGGCGACGGGCACCACCGGGCGGTCGCCCTCATGCAGCTCGGCGCCGAGACGTTCCCTTTCCACTGGTACTGGATCCGCTCCTTCGGGGTGCGCATCGAGCACGAGCCCTTCCCCTACCACCTCCTCGGGCTGCCCCAGCCCACAACCCGCTGAAAGGAACACCATGTCCGACTACGCCAACCCCAAGACCCCGCTCACCGCCAGCGGGTACGCGTGGAGCGCCACCGCCGTCCGCCCGACAGGACACGGATCTAACCTCTCCCAGCAGATCGACGGCAGCTACACCCCGCCGCCCGGAGCCACCGTAGGCGTCCTGCTCACCGCGATCCGCGGTGTGTTCGCGAAGGAGTGGGGCATGCCCGCTACGTCCGTCACCATCGCCAAGTACTCGCTGCGGGAGAAGTGATGGGCTGGACCATCTCTCATCTCCCGGTCGGACAGGAACAGCGCTCCGGTAGCACCATCACCAACCTCGCGCAGCAGCTCGCCCACGTCCTTCCGGGGCGCGACTGGGCCGAGCTGGCGCCCGTTATCAACCGGCCCTTTGGTGATCCGTTCACCGTGCAGCCGGGTCAGGCCGGGCGCATCGCCGACCTCCTCGACCGCGCCGCCAGTCACCGGCTCATGCGCGGCGACTGGGCCAACCTCGCCCGCGCCCTCGCCGCCGCGGCCCGGAGCGCCAGCAGCGCCGGCCAGGCGTGGAGGTGGAGCTGACCATGGGAAAGGAACTCAGGCACGAGCCCTCGCGTCGGAGTCAGATCTGCGGCTACCAGATCCAAATTGGCGGCTGGGAGAACAGCGGCAACGTGTTCTGTGGCGAGCGCAAGGCCCCCGGCCTGTACTTCTGCCAGGAGCATCACGACTGGCTTGCCCTCGACGAGCCCGACGGCATCATCCGCATGGCCCCCGGCAACGTGAAGGGGCGGTAGCTGTGGCGAAGACGACCCGAACCGAGCCCGACCCGGCCGGGCAGATCTGCGGCGACCAGGTCGCCTACGGGATGCCCTGGAACGAGTACTGCGCCGAACCCAAAGCGCCTGGCAAGTACTTCTGCGCCGAACACGATCTGGAATCCCTGGAGGAATACGGCCGCCCAATCCGGCCACCCGGCGCCGCGAAAGGAGGGTGACCTACGCACCCGCTGCGAACCGAGCTGGGAGTAATCGCCTAAGTCGGACTTGACACGGACCACCGCCGAAGCGATGATCTGCTCAGATCAACGTACTGCGCTCTGAGGGCCACCCCGCCGGGTGGCCCTTCCGCATTCCACGGGGGAGGTGACCATGTCTCCTGCGCTCGCCACCGCGGCAGACGCCGCCTACTGGGCCGGTCGGCCCGTCGGCACCATCTGGCGGTGGGCCAGCGAAGGGCGCATCAGCCGGTACGGCCGCGGGAAGGGCGCCCGGTACGACGTGCGGCAGATACCCAAAGCGCGGCGCGACGAGGTGACGCGCGAACTCCTCGAAGCCGGGGCCGTGCCGCCGCTGCCCAACGGGGTGCGAGCCGCGTAGTCACAAGCTCATCACGCTGCTTACACATGACCTCCATGCGCGGGATGATGGCCGCCAACTGCGACGGAGGGGGAAACGTGGCCAGCTACAGCGACATACAGAAGGCTGTGCGAGTCGAGAAGCTCCGCATCTGGTTCGCCTGGATCTGCGGCAACGTCATCCTGCTGATCATCGCGCTCGCCACCCAGCACATCCACATCGTCAGCGTCATCACCCAGGTGCTGCTCGTCGCCGGGTTTCTCGCGCTCACCGTCGCGCTGTTCCGCATGACCGGTGCCCTCAACCGCAAGGCGCTCGCCGCCCGCCGCGAAGTCCTCGGCGACGACCTGTAGTCGGAGGTGGCGCCCGTGGCCGGCAACCCGCGCAACGGACGCCCGTACCGCAGGCTCTGCACTGCCATGCGCGCCTGCGGTGACCCGTGCTGGATCTGCGGCCACGACATCGACGCCACGCTCGATGCGCGGCATCCGTTGTCGTGGACTCTCGACCACGCCGTACCCATCAGCCGCGGCGGCAGCCTCCTTGACCCCGCCAACGCACGGTCGGCACACCGAGCGTGCAACAGCCGTAGGGGAAATCGCAGCACCACCGCGGTCCCGCAACGGACATCACGCAGATGGTGACCCGCCGCCCCGTATGTAGGCCAAGATGACGCTATGACGACATACGACGGGCCAGCCACGGCAATTGTCAGCGGGACCGAATACCCGGTCACAGCATCGCTCACCGTCACTACCGACGGCAGTCTCAAAGAATGGCACGGGACCATCACGGCACGAGACGAAGCAGCAGCCTGGGAGATCTACAACGACGACCACACCAAGCTGCGCATAGGCGATCACCGCGAGGGTGTGTTCCTCGCGGGCACTTTCAACGCCGATACCGCTGAGCTGCGCGTTCAAGGAAGTGGACCCGCACCCTTCGAGGCTTGACCACCTGACAGCCGCGAGGACGGTGACGCAACGTGCTCTACGTCGTCACCGGCCCGCCGGCCTCTGGGAAGTCATCGTGGATCGAGGCCCGGGCGAAGCCGCGGGACATCATCATCGACCTGGACCGGATCGCCCTCGCCCTCGCTGGGCCGGGCGCCCCGCAGTGGCACCACGGCGAGACCCTGCTCAAGGTCGCGCACCGCGCACGGTTCGCCGCCCTCGACGAAGCGCTCAAGCACCGTGACCAGGTCGACATCTACCTCATCCACACCCAGCCCAGCCCCAAGGCCCTGGCCAGGTACCAGCGGCACAAGGCACAGATCGTCACCGTCGACCCAGGACGAGAGATCGTCATGCAGCGCGTAGCGGACATGAGAGATCCCGGCATGGCGGCCGTGGCCACCCGGTGGTACCGGGCACGGGCCCGGCACGGGCAGGGCCACGCCTCGGCTGTCCAGTCGTCCCGTCGCTGGTGACCGAGCGACTCACGCGATCATCGATCCAACTTTGATCAACAATGCGAGCGAACACGCAGGTCACCGGCAGTCCCACCTCAGGAGGGGAGGGGGCACGAGGTCATCGAGAACGCCGACGAGTGGGCGACCCAAAAGCCCTTGTCGCCCGATTTTTTGCGCGGCCGATTTTGAAGAGCTATTCCAGCGAACTCGGTTCGACGACATTAGGGTCCGTCACTCTGCGTGGCATCACTCTGTGTAAGGGGCGTGGTGATCTTGGGCGCGGTCACCGGCGCGATCAACGCGGAGATCAATCAGCTTGGTGTCGAGTCCGTCTCGCCCGGCCTGGCCGAACTTGCTTCCAGTCTCGCCCGATCCGTTGACGAGGCCGACGCTCCGACCGCGCGCGCGGTCGCCGCTCGAGAACTGCGTGCCGTCATGGCTGACCTTCGCAAGCTCGCGCCTGTCCAGTCGAAGGGGGACGCGGTCGATGACATTGCTGAGCAGCGAGCGAAGCGCCGGGCCGCCGCCCGACAGCAGGCCGCTGGTGGCTGACGGTGACCATGTGTACGGCTGGCAGACGCCACCGATCCAGACCGCGCCGCCGTCGGTGTCCAGCGCCGGGCAGGAGGCCATCGACCTCGCCGCCAAAGCAGGGCTGACGCTGGACCCATGGCAGCAGCACGTGCTGCGTGTCGGCATGGGCGAGAAACCAGACGGCTCGTGGTCGTCGTTCGAGGTCGCCGTCAACGTGCCGAGACAGAACGGCAAGGGCGGCATCATCGAGGCTCGCGAGCTGTGGGGTCTGTTCATCGGCGGTGAGGAACTGATCCTCCACAGTGCGCACGAATTCAAGACGGCGAAAAACGCCTTCCGCCGGATCGAACGCCTCATCCGTGGATGCCCTGACCTGCATAAACGTGTCAAGCGGTACTGGCAGACCACAGGCGAGGAAAGCATCGAGCTGCACGACGGCCGCATGCTCCGATTCATCGCCCGCTCGAAGGGCTCCGGCCGTGGCTTCAGCGGACACTGCAACGTGATGGACGAGGACATGATCCTCGGCGACAACGAGATGGACGCGCTACTGCCCACGATGGCGGCCATCGATGACCCACAGATCTGGTACCTGGGGAGCGCCGGTATCGGCCCCCCGTCCGTGCAACTGGGGCGCTTGCGTCGACGGGCCCTTGCCGCGATCGAGGCGGGCACGCCTGACCTCTCACTGGCGTACTTCGAGTGGTCTGCCGCCCTGCACGTCAAGGAGTGCCCGATGGACTGCGACAGACACGACGATCCGGCTTCCGACGAGGCAGTGCTGAAGGCGAACCCAGCGGTCGGCTTCCGGCTGACCCTGGCGAAGGTCGCCAACGAGCGGGCCACGCTGAGCAAGGAGGGATACGCGCGGGAGCGGCTCGGCGTGGGTGAATACCCCTCCGACGAGGCTGACACGTGGCAGGTCATCGGCAGAGAAGCCTGGGAGGTGCTGGCGGACGGCGGTAGCCAGCCTGCGGACCCGGTGGCGTTCGCCATCGATGTCACGCCAGAGCGGAGTCACGCGAGCATCTGCGTGGCCGGGCAGTGCGGCGACGCGGTCCACGTGGAGGTCGTGGACAACCGGCCGGGCACGGACTGGGTGGTCAAGCGCGCCAGGGACCTGACGGAGAAGTGGGGTCCGCGCTGCTGGGTGGTCGACCCGGGGAGCCCGGCCGGTTCGCTGATCCGGGACCTGACGAAGGGCTTGCAGGTCGACCCGGAGGAAGAGGCCGACGAGGACGAGGAGCCGCGTCTCCTGGCGCCGATCGCGCAGATGAAGACGCGGGACGTCGTGCAGGCCGTCGGCCAGTTCTATGACGCGGTCGCAGCCGGGCAGGTCGTGCACTTGAACCAGGCGCCGCTCGCCACCGCGCTGGCTGGCGCGCGGAAGCGAGAGCTGGGGGACGCGTGGGCATGGGCTCGGCGCGGCGTCGGGGTGGACATCACGCCGCTGGTCGCGGCGACGAACGCCTGCTGGGGCCTCTCGGCGGAGGTCGAGGAGCCGGAGGAAGAAGTGGAACCGTGGGCCGAATTCGGATGACGCGTGCTGCTCGGGCGCGGGCGGGTGTCCTGACCGGCGGGGCGATGGCCGCGGTGGGCGCCGGCCTTGGCCTTGGCCTTGCGGTAGGGCTGGCCGTGGGCGGGGTGCTGCTGGTGGCGTACTGCCTGCTTCTGATGGACGTGAAGCTCGCTGACGGGGGTGGCCCGTGACGAGCCTGTGGCGGGCCATGCGCGGCCGTGCGCCGGCGGTGCGGGACATCAGCACTCTGGATGACTACGCGGCAGCGCTGCAGCAGTCGCTTGGGTACGGCGGTTTCTCCGCGCTGGGGATCACGCAGACGCAGCCGGGCCAGGCCTCGGAGAAGGCGCCTGGGAACTTGCCGGGGTACGCGCAGTTGTTCGCGATGAACCCGGTGATCTGGGCGTGCATGGTGGCCCGGCAGATGGTGTTTTCGGCGCCTCGGTTCATCTGGCAGCGCCTGAACAGCGGCACCCCGTCGGAGATGTTCGGGACGGCTGATCTGCGGCTTCTTGAGGTGCCATGGACGGGCGGGACGACGCAGGATCTGCTGTCGCGGGTGATCCAGGACGCCGACCTCGCAGGCAACAGCTACTGGACGCGGGACGGCGACGAGTTGGTGCGGTTGCGGCCGGACTGGGTGTCCATCGTGACGGAGCGCCGTTCGTTCCGAGGCGGGCACCTGGGGTGGCGGCGGCTGGGCTACGTCTACCAGGAGCCTGGCGAGGAGCCGGTGCCGCTGCTGGCGGATGAGGTGGCGCACTTCGCACCGGTGCCGGATCCGCTGGCGACGTACCGGGGCATGTCGTGGCTAACGCCGGTGGTCCGTGAGGCCCAGAACGACAACCTCATGGCGAGCCACAAGCGCCGGTTCTTCGAGAACGCGGCCACGCCGAACATGGTGGTCCGTCTCGCCCGCGAGGTGAGCCCGGAGGCGTTCGCCAAGTTCAAGGCCAAGATGGAGTCGGCGCACATGGGCGTGGAGAACGCCTACAAGACGCTGTACCTCGGCGGCGGCGCGGACGTCACGGTGACCGGGACCAACTTCCAGCAGATGGACTTCAGCGCAGTGCAGGGCGCCGGGGAAACGCGGATCGCCGCGGCGGCCGGCGTGCCGCCGGTCATCGTTGGTCTCAGCGAGGGGCTGAAGGCCGCGACGTACAGCAACTACGGGCAAGCCAGAAGGCGCTTCGCGGACGGCACCGTCCACCCGCTGTGGCAGAACGCCGCCGGCAGCTTCGGGCACCTGATCCGGCCGCCGGGCGGCGGCGTGTCAGGGGCGGTGCGGCTCTGGTACGACGCCCGGGATGTCCCGTTCCTTCGGGAAGACGCCAAGGATGCGGCGGAGATTCAGGGTGTGCAGTCCCGCACGATCCGCACGCTGGTGGATGCCGGGTACACGCCGGAGTCGGTGATGGCCGCGGTGACGGCCAGCGACTGGACGCTCCTTGTCCATACGGGTCTCTTCAGCGTTCAGCTTCAGGCGCCGGGCACCTCGGCGCCTCCGTCAGACGCCCGCGTGCGTGCGCTCGCCGCAGCGCTGGAGTCCGCGATCCGACCCATCGAGGGAGGGGCCTGATGCCCACCATGACCGCCGTGGCGCGGGACCTGGAGAGGTCCGCGCCGTTCCAGCTCCGGGCCGCCGAGGACGGTGGCGAGGGCGACGGCCGCACGCTGTCCGGTTACGCCGCCGTGTTCGGTCAGCCCACCGAGATCGATTCGTGGGAGGGGACGTTCACGGAGACGATCCGTAAGGGCGCGTTCCGAAAGACGATCCGTGAGAGTCAGCCGGTCATGCAGTTCGACCATGGCCGGCACCCGCTCATCGGCTCCATCCCCATTGGCTCGATCGTGGATCTCCGTGAGGACGACGAGGGCCTCTATATCGAGGGCCGGATCACGGACAACTGGCTGATGCAGCCGGTTCGGGACGCCATCGCCGAGAAGTCGATCACGGGTATGAGCTTCCGGTTCGAGGTCGTCCGCGAGCAGTGGACCGACGTCAACGGCAAGGTACTCAAGCCGGAGGAGATCGGCGAGCTGCTGTGGATGCCGGGCGACCGCGGGCCGCTCCAGCGCGAGTTGATCGAGCTGAAGTGCCGCGAGTTGGGGCCCGTGGTGTTCCCGGCATACGCGGGCACGAGCGTGTCCGTGCGGGCCCGTGAACAGGCCGCCGAGTTGGTCCGCGACGACGGGTTCACCCGCCGCATCCGGGCCTCCCTGGCCCGGTCCGCGGCGATGATGGCGCCGCAGGTGCCCGCTGATGAGGAGGAGCGCCGCGAGGTCGCCGCCGCGCTGCTCTACCCGACCGCGACCACCCCCGAGCCTGCCCCGGCCACTGCGCCGAGGCCGTCCGCGCCGCCCGCTACCGGGCACCCGGACACCGAACGCACGACCGGCGCGCCGCCCGAGCAGGGGCACCCGCCTACCCCGAGTACGACCGACGCGCCGCCCGCCGATGGGCACCCGTCGCCATCCCCGCGCACAGCCGCCCTCCGGGACCAGATCCGCGAGATCACCGGGCTCATGGGCGAGCGCCTGGCGCTCATCGACGAACAGAAGGAGAAGAGCTGATGCAGCTCTCCCACCAGCAGGCGGTGATCCGTCTCGAAGACATCAAGGCCGAACTGGAACGGCTCGGCGAGAAGCCGGAACTGGACGAAGCCGACGAGCAGCAGTTCGACGAGCTGACCCGCGAGTTCGCTGACGTTGACGCCCACCGGCGCCAGCTGGAGCGCACGGCCGCGCTGGCCCGGGTGCGCTCGGCCGTGAAGACCACCGAGCGCGGACCCGCAGCGACCCAGGTGCGTGGCGAGCGGGGCGTCTCCTACGGGTCGGACTCGTCCTACGACGCCGACCCGATTCTGAACCCGGACAGCGTGGAGGACCGCCGGTTCCGCAACCCGTGGGACCTCGGCGAGATGCGCACGTTCGACCGGTCGCCGGAGCAGGTCGGGAGCGAGCTGCGGTCCCGGGCGCTGTGCGCCGTTGAGAAAATGGCCGCTGCGACCGACGGCATCCGTAGCGCTGCGACGGACATCATCGAGCGCTGGGACGACAAGAAGGGCAGCATCAGCCGCCTGTGCCTGGCCACCTCCAGCCCCGAGTACCTGCGCGCGTGGTCGAAGCTGGCGGCCGGCAAGGGGCACATGGTCAGCCCGGAGGAACAGCGGGCCCTGGAGCGGGCCATGAGTCTCACGGACTCGGCCGGCGGCTACCTGGTGCCGTTCCAGCTCGACCCGACGGTCATCATCAGCTCGGACGGGTCCCGGAACCAGATCCGGCAGGTCGCCCGGTCGGTCGTGGCCACAGGTGATGTGTGGCACGGGGTGTCCGCTGGTGCGGTGTCGTGGCGGTGGGCCGCGGAGGGCACCGAGGCTGGGGACAACTCGCCGACGTTCGACCAGCCGACCGTGCCGGTCTACAAGGCCGACGGGTTCGTTCCGATCTCCATAGAAGCGATGGACGACGCCGAGAACGTCACCATGGAGGTCGGCCGGCTCCTCGCGTTCGGCAAGGACAGCCTGGAGGCGGAGGCGTTCATCAGCGGGACCGGCAGCGGTCAGCCCACGGGCATCGTCACCGCGCTCGCCGGCACCTCTTCCGAGATGTCGCCGGGCGCCGCGGAGACCTTCGCCGCCGGGGACGTGTACGCCATGGACGGCGACCTGCCGGCGCGGCACCGAGCGAACGCGTCGTGGCTGGCGAACCGGAGCATCTACAACCTGATCCGCCAGTTCGACACCAACGGTGGTGCGGATCTGTGGGAGCGGATCGGTGCGGACGTGCCGCCGAACCTCATCGGCCGGCCGGCGCTGGAGGCCGAGGCGATGGCGTCCGGGTTCAATGCCTCTGCGGATGGCGATGCCCGGGTGCTGGTGTACGGCGACTTCCAGAACTACGTGATCGCCGACCGGATCGGGATGACCGTCGAGTTCATCCCTCACCTCGTCGGTACCAACCGCAGGCCCACCGGTCAGCGTGGCTGGTACGCCTGGTACCGCGTCGGCGCCGACTCGGTGCTGGACGGCGCGTTCCGGATGCTCAACATCCACACGTCCGCCGTCTGATCACAGGCGCTGTACGAGGGCTCCGAGCCGTGATGCCGGGGCCCTCGGCATGCCCGGAGAGGAGAGATCTCATGGCACTGCGGTGCATCAAGGCGTTCAGCGCCTACGAAGGCGGGCGGCCGCGGGTGGTGCGCGACGGCCAACTGGTTGAGGAATCAGACCCGATCGTGGCAGGCCGGGAGGCCCACTTCGAGACGGTCGACGCGCACCTCGCACGCCGGCCGCGCGCCGTGGAGCAGGCGACGGCGGACCCGGGCGAGCCGCGGACCGTCACCTCGCCGGCCGAGCCCGACGAACCGGCCAGCGCTTCGGCGAAGGCGGCCGCGCGGCGCCCCCGCCGCAACAGCAAGTAGGGGTGAGCGGTGCCGTTCGATCTCGGCGCAACAGCGCGGCTTACGGCGACGTGCAAGGACCCCGACGGCGTCCTGACGACCGCGGACGCGGTCACCGTGACGGTGACGTTGCCGGACGGCACGACCGCCACCCCGGCCGCCAGCGAGACCAGTACGGGCCAGTACCAGGCCGACTACGTCACCACGGTGGCTGGCCGGCACACAGTCCGCTGGGTGTTCACGGGCCCGGCCGCCGCGTACACGGACGCCCTCGACGTCCGGGACGCCGCGGCGGCCGGCATCCTTTCGCTGGCCGACGCCAAGGCCCACTTGAACATCACGGCGAGCCGAGACAACGACGAGATCAAGTTCTGGCTCGGCGCGTCCACGCGGGCGGTGGAGTACTTCGTCGGCCCGGTCACCGTCCGGCCGGTCACCGAGGTACACCCAGTCCGGGAGGCTCGCGCGCTGGTGCTGCTCCAAGTCCCGGCCATCGAGCTGACGGCCGTGAACGCGGTGCAGGTCGGCGGCACCGGGTATGACATCCAGGCGCTGACGCTGGACGGATCCACAGGCCTGGTGGCCCGGGCTGATGGCGGCCCGCTCCGCGGACCGCTGCGCATCGCTTACACCGCGGGCCGGACCACGGTCCCGGAGAACATCACCGCGGCGGCACGGGTCATCCTTCAGCACTTGTGGCGAACGCAGCTCGCCGGCCGTGGCGGGCTCGCCGGTGGCGGCGACGACTTCAGCGTGACCGAGCCGATCCCGGGCTTGGGCTATGCGATCCCGAACCGTGCGGTGCAGCTGCTGGAGCCGGATCGACTTCCCCCGGGGGTGGCGTGATGGGGTCCCGTGTGCCCGAGGTGATCGATGCCCTGGTGGCGCTCGGCCAGCAGGACGTCGAGCTTGTGGACGTGGTCGTGACGGACGGCCCGGAGATCGGTGAGACGGGCGCTCAGGACTGGCTGCTCGTCGGCTTCGACGGCGACCCGGCCGGTGACTTCCTGGCGGCGCAGAGCGCCGGCGGCTGGTCTGACCTGAGCACCGGACGCGAGGAGCAGTTCCAGGTGACGATCGCCGCGATCGCCAGTCGTGGGGACGGCGACGTGCGCACTGCCCGGGTGCGGGCCTACGAGATCGGAGCGCGAGTCGAGAACTGGCTGCGTGCGGACCCGAGCATTGGCCTGCGGTCGCTGGAGGCCGCGATCGAGACGACCGCACTGGTGCAGGACCAGACGAACCAGGGCGTGCAGGCCCGGCTGCTGCTGACGGTGGCCGGCCGCGCATTCACGTGAGGGGGCTACTGCGGTGGTGCGGATGAGGCATGACGGGATTGAACAGGCGATCGAGGTTGAGGAGATTTCGGTGCCTGCCTACGAGCGAATGGGCTGGAAGGTCGCAGGCGACCAGCCAGCCGGTAGCGAGACGGCCGCGGCGAAGGGCCGTCGGCGGGTGAAGGGAGAGAACTGATGGCAACACCGATCCCGGCGTCGACGCGGTACTACCGCCGTGGCGTGACGAAGGTGCTGTGGGTGCCGACGATTGCGAACAAGCTGTCGCCGACCCGGACGGAGCTGGACGCTGGCACGGCGCTGGAGGGCGAGACCGGCGCCATGGCGGGCTGGCAGACGACCTCGGAGACGGTGGCCACACCCGCGCTCGGTTCGCGGTTCACGCCGGTGGTGGGCGGCGCCATCACCGCCGCGGACTCCAGCCTCACGTTCTGGGCGTCGAAGGACGCTGACGACGTGCGCACCGTGTTGGTGCGGGAGGCCGCGGGATTCGTGGTGTGGATGGATGAGGGTGACGTGGCAACCCAGACCATGGACGTCTACCCGGTGACGGTCACCTCCCAGGCCAAGGTCAGGGAGTTGGACTCCGCCGCGCAGATCATGGCGCAGTTCGCCATCACCAGCGAGCCGGCGGAGAACGTGACTATCCCGGCCGCGGCTGGGGGCTGAGCCGTGCCGCAGAGCGTGCAGATCCTGGGCACCGGCCAGCTGCTCACGCTCGCCGGGCGTCTCCGCGCCGCCGGCGGTGCGCGGCTGCGGGCGAACATGGCGCGCCGGGTGAGGAGGGCGGCTGAACCGCTCCAGCGCGATCTCCAGGAGGCGATCCGCAGCGTGGACCTGCCCGGCTCCGGCCGCCGGGTGCGAGGCGGCCCGTCGCCCACCGAGCGGCCGCTGCGGGCGACGCTCGCCGGAGGCATCCGCATCTCGGTGCGCACGACGAGCCCACCGGGTGCCCGGGTGTGGATGGACAAGAGCCGACTGCCAGCGGACCTGCGGAACATGCCCTGGGTGATCGAGAACGGCCGCGTCAGGCACCCGGTGTTCGGTAATCGGCGCCGCTGGGCGACGCAGTGGGCGCGGCCGGCGGGCTGGTGGTCGCGCACGGTGCAGGCCGGCATGCCGCGGATGAGAGCAGAGGTCGCACGCGTCCTCGACGATGTGCGCAGAGACCTGGAATGAGGAAGCAGTGATCGTTTCGTACCGCCGCGACGACGGCGAGGTGGAGCAGGTCTCCACCGAGGAGTTGTCGGCCATTGAGTCCGCGGACATCGAGCAGGCCCTGGGCGGGATGCTGTGGCGTGAGGTGGAGGACCGGCTGCGCGGCCAGGACCCCACCGCCATGCGCGCCGTGCTGTGGGCCGCCCGCCGCCGCGTCGACAAGAACCTCACGTTCGCCGACTTCGACCTGCCCGGGTGGCGGCGCCGGCTGACGTGCCGCATCGAGCGGGCAGAGATCGACGACATCCTGGACACTATCGTCGTCGAGGCACTCGGCAAGAGCGAGGACGCGGCCATCGAGTCGATGCTGCCGCACCTGCGCAAGCTCGCCAACGACCAGGCCGACGTCGACGCCGCCCTCGACGCCCTGGGAAAAGGCCACCTGGCCAAGCCGCGGGCCTCCGCGGCCTGATCCTCGAATACCGCTGGCTCCTGGCCCACTACCTGCACATCCGCCCGTGGGAGATCCAGCACATGACCGCGGCCGACCTCGAATCCGCCATCACGTGGATCACACGCCACGTGGCCGCACAGCAAGGAGGATGAGATGGCCGGCCGCGACACGCTGAACTTCGTGCTCCAGGGCCGCGATGCTCTGTCACGCGCTCTGGACTCTGCGGGGGACGCGGCGGAGCGGCTGCGGCGCCGCCTGAACGACTCTGCGAACGATTCGTCGCGCGCCCTGGCCGGATTCACCCGGGACGCCGACGGCCGGCTCAGGGATCTCCGTGGCCGGTTCGTGTCTGCGGAGGAGGCGGCCCGCCGGCTGCGCGAGGGCCTCGCCGACCTGCCGAGCCCTTTCGCGGAGGCCTCGGACAAGGCAAGAATTCTCGGTGAACGGCTGCGAGGATCGCTGATCTCCCTGGCTCCCGCTGCCATCCCTGCGGCGGCGGGCCTAGCCGGTGCCGCGCTTCAGGTTTCCGCGCAGCTCGGCGCCGCTGCGGTCGCGGCCGGCGCGTACAGTGCTGCTCTGGCTCCGCAGGTCGTCGCCATCAAGGCCGTGACCGACGCGCAGACGAAGTATCAGGATGCCGTTACCACGTCGGGGAAGACGTCGCAGGAGACGGCGCAAGCACAGTTGGCGGTGCAGCAGCAGCTTGCCGCACTGCCGCCCGCGACGCAGCGCGCGGCCGTCGCGGTGGGGCTGCTGCGGGACAACTTCAAGGGCTGGTCCGACAGCCTGAGCGGCGATGTGATGGGCCCGTTCACCAAGGGCGTCGGTATCGCCAACGCGCTGCTGCCGAGGACGACCACGCTGGCCAAGGGCGCGTCCGTACAGGTCGATCGGCTGGTGACGATGCTCGGCGGCGCCGTGCAAACACCCGGCTTCGATCGAGCCGCGGACAAGCTCAACGCATTCGCTGAGAAGTCCCTGCGGGGGGCAGTCGACGAGGTCGGGCGGTTCTTCGCCCGCCTGGACGCCGGCAAGGTCGGCGGCGGCCTCCAGCAGTTCCTCGACTACTGCCGGCAGAACGGGCCGGTCGTCGGGGAGACCCTGCGGCACGTCGGCGACGCGCTCCTCAACGTCCTCCAGGCCGGGTCCGATGTTGGGGTCGGCATGCTCCAGGTCATCAACGCCCTCAGCGGGGTTGTGGCCGCGGTCCCGCCGGACGCCATCGCGACCCTGTTGCAGCTGGCCGTCGCCATCAAGGCTGTGCGCCTGGCCGCTGTGGGCGGCTCGGCAGCGAAGGCAGCCCTGGCCGGGATCGCCACCCAGATTGCCGCCATGCGAGCGGCGTCGGTCGCTGCGCCTGGTGCTATCAGCAGCGTGACCGCAGCAATCGGTGGCCTGTCTCGGGGGGTCAAGGTGGCCGTGGCGGGCACGGGCATCGGACTGCTGCTGATTGCGCTGGGCGAGCTGTCCCAGCACAGCCGGAAGGCACCGCCGGACGTCGACAAGCTGACGACCTCGCTGGCTTCGTTCGCGAAGACCGGCAAGGCCTCGGGTGAGGCGGCCCGGGCTTTCGGCTCGAACCTCGACGACCTGTACGGCAAGGTGCGGTCCCTGACCGACCCGTCGACAGTCGACCAGGTGCAGCAGTTCCTCGTTGGCTGGACCGGGTGGGACTCCACGCCGGTGAAGGATGCCAAGGAGAACATCGATGCGATCGACAAGTCCTTGGCACAGCTGGTCTCCCAGGGCAAGGCCGACCTCGCCGCGGAGGCGCTGAAGAAGCTGACGGCCGAGTACGGCAAGGGCGGCCGGGACACCAAGGAGTTCACCAAACAGCTCAACGACTACCAGGACGCTCTTCAAGGCCAGGCCCTCGAGCAGCGCCTGGCCGCCGAGTCGATGGGCCTGTTCGGGGACCAGGCACAGAGGGTGCAGACGAAGCTCGACGCGCAGAAGAAGTCCGCGGACGGACTGCGACAGAGCATCCAGGCGCTGAACGACGTGAACCGCTCCGCACTGGGAGGGCAGATCGGTTTCGAGGCGGCGATCGACGCCGCAGGGAAGGCGGCTCGAGACAACGCGGGCGCGCTGAAGATGCACAACGGGCAGCTTGTACTCAACTCGGAGAAGTCCCGCAATGCGGCCAGCGCGCTCAACGACCTGGCAGGTAAGACTGATGAGGCGGCGGCAGCTGCACGGGACTCAGGCGCTTCGTGGTCGCGCGTGAACGGCATCTACGAGCGTGGAAGGCAGAAGCTGGTCGAGACCGCGCAGCAGATGGGGCTGACGCGGGCGCAGGCTAAGCGACTGGCGGACCAGATCCTCAGCACGCCGGACAAGACCGCGAAGCTGAAGGGTGACATTGCGGACCTGAAGGCGAAGATCAGCGACGCGAAGAAGCGGCTGGCGAACGCCCCATCCAGCAAGACGGCACACATCCGGGGCGAGATCGCCGACCTGGAACGCAAGCTGCGCACCGCACAGGCCAAGCTCGCCGCCATCAAGTCCAAAACCGTGACCATCACGGCCCAGATGATCTACACCGGGCCGAAGCACGGACCCTACGCGTCCGGCTACGAGTTCGGGCGTGCGTCCGGTGGGCCGGTCCTGCGGCGTGCCGCGGGCGGGTCACTGCCGGGGTTCCCCGGTGGCGGCATGCTGTACGGGCCGGGCACGGAGACCTCGGACAGCATCCCCCTGTTCGCGTCGGCGGGCGAGTACGTCGTCAAGGCCTCCTCGGTGCGCAAGTACGGGCTCAAGTTCATGGACTCCCTGAACGCCGGGAAGCTCCCGGTGGGCCGCTCCGCACCGGCTGCTGGCCGCCCGGCGGCGGTCGTGCAGCACGCCGGCGGCGCGGGTCAGTCGCAACCGCCGGTCACGTACAACGTGTACCCGCGCGCGTCCGTGATCAGCGTGGAGGATTTGCGGCTGATCCAGCGGCAGGAGGAAGCGCGGCAGCGCGTGGGGAGGGCACGATAGATGCCTCTGGTCACAACCGCGGTCACTCCACCCGAGCAGTCGGTCCCGCCTCCGATACTGGTGCCGGATCTCGGTGGCTATGCGGCGATCACCTATGTGGACCCGACCGGGCGCCGGTGGCCGATGACGGACACCTCAGCGCAGTGGTACGCGCTCGCCGAAGGCGTCTCCGGGCTCGGTGCGGCGCCGTACACGCTGACCTCGGACCCGCACCCGCGGGGCGGGTCCCGGCTGCGACACGTACAGCCGCAGGCCCGCTCGATCGTGTGGCCCGTGCTGGTCAAGGGCGACAACCACCAGCGGTTCACGAACAACTGGCGGTCGCTGGCGAGGGCATTCACCCGCACCCTTCGGCGCAGCCCGGACGGTGCGTTTCAGCCCGGGACGCTGGAGGTGGCCCGGCCGGACGGCGGTGTGCGCACGATCGCCGTCTACTACTCGGATGGCTGGGACGGCCGCGGCCAAGTCGCGACCGGCATCACCTGGGACTTCGCCGTCGTCACCCTGTGGGCCGAGGACCCGTACTGGGTGGATGCCGTCCCGGTGCGTGTGCACCGCGAGTCCGCGCAGCTCGTCGACTACCTGGTGCCCTACCCGTCGGTGTCCTCGTCGCAGGTGCTCGGCGACACCACGGTCACCAACCCGGGCGACGTCGACGTCTGGCCGACGTGGCAGATCACCGGACCCGCCAGCGCGATCACGTTCACCCGCAACGACACTGGCGAGTCCTTCACGCTCACCATGGCCGACACCCCGCACGGCGCCCTGCTCGCCGGAGAGACCGTCACCGTCAGCACGGACCCGCCGCGGGTGTTGTCCGGCACCGACGAGAACCTCATCGGCGGACTCGACTGGCCCAACGCCGTGCTGTGGCCCCTGCCGCCGGGTGAGACTCCGGTGACGTTTCAACTCGACGGCGCCGCGGCGGGATCGGCGGTCGACCTTACGTTCTACCCGAGGTACGAGACGGCATGACGATCCAGCTCCTCATCACCGACCGAAACCTGAACGTGCTCGGTGCGCCGCTCGACGCCTGGACCAAGGTGTCGTGCGACCTGAACTTCAACGCCCCTGCGTCCGGCTCCGTGACGCTGCCAGCGAGGCCGGAGTACATGGAGCTGCTCCAGCCCGGGAATCGACTGATGCTGATCCGCGACGGCTCCATCTGGTGCGCCGGCCCGCTGGAGGCACCGCAGTCCTACGCGTGGGACCTGGACAACAACACCGAACCGGGCACCATCACCGCGACATGGAGCGATGACCTCGCCCGCATCGCCGGATACCTCACCTACCCCGATCCCGCAGTCGACTTCGCATCGCAGACCACGAGTACGGACGTGAAGTGGCAGCGGGTGAGCACCAACGCAGAGACGATCATCCGCGAGCTGGTTGACGCGAACTGCGGTCCGTCAGCACTCGCCGCCCGGCAGATCGAGCGCCTGGTCCTCGATGACGTCGCTGGTGTCGGCACAGACCGCACTGTCAGCACGCGGCTCGAGCCGCTGCTCGATGCCTGCCGCACAGCAGCCTCTTGGAACCGGCTCGGTTTCAGGACCCGGCAGGTCGGTGACGAGATCCGGTTCGGGGTGTACGCACCCGCCGACCGCACAACGACCGCACGATTCTCTGCCGGGCTCGGGAACCTCCGCTCGGTGACGTTCGAGCTGTCAGCCCCGCTCGCCACCAGCGAGCTCGTACAGGGCGGCAACGATCCGTCCGAGCAGGCCGCCGAGGGAGACCCACCCAACGTGCGCGCCTACGTCGAGGTCGACTCCGGCGCCGCCGCGGACTGGTACCGCGTGGAGAAACTCCAAGACAAGACCGGCACCGCGGACGACTCCGACGGCGAACTCACCCAGGCCGGAACGCTCGCCCTCGGCGACGACAACCCGCAGGCGTCCCTCAGCACGGTGACCGTAGACACCCCCGACCTGCGCGCCGGCCGCGACTACAACCTCGGCGACCGCGTCACCGTGCAGCTGCCCACGGGACTGGAGATCGCCGACCTCGTGCAGACCATACGGCTCGAAGCCACCCCCGACACAGGCGAACTGGTCACCACCGTCGTCGGCAGCAGCGACCAGACCACCACCACAGCCACCGTCCGCGCAGTGCGTGACCTGGCCCGACGACTAGGACGACTGGAGGCGAGATAGTGGCACAGGACTCGTGGCCGAGCCCGACCCACAACGACCGCGCGGTCACCGACAGCGAATACGAGCGTGTCGCCGCCCGCTTCTCCGACGACGGCGCGTGGGGCGACCCGACCGACACGGCCATCGTCTCCGCCGGTACCGGCCTTCAGGTCGTCGTCCGTTCGGATGCCTGGGCCAACGTGCGCGGCCACGCATGGACCTCCGGCACCAGCGACGTCACCCTCACGATCGCCGAGAACGCTTCCGGTTCTGCGCGCACGGACTGGGTAGCCCTGCGCCTGGACCGCTCCACCTGGGACGTGGCCGCGGTCGTGAAGCAAGGCACCCCCGGATCCGGAGCCCCCTCGCTCACGCGGGAGGCCGGCGACACCGGAGTATGGGAAATCCCCCTCGCCCTAGTCGACATCACCTCGGGCGCGTCCACGGTCACGGTGCGGCCATACACGCAGTACATCGGCTCCCGGATCCGGCCATGCACATCAACCACCCGACCCGGGCCGCGCCTCGGCGAGGTCGACTTTGAGACCAACACCGGCCGCTGGGTCGGCTGGAACGGCAGCGCCTGGAAGACGCTCTGCGAGGACAGTGGCGAGATCGTTCTCACCGGATCTGCGGCGCCGTGGACCGTACAGACCGATTCCGTGCTGCACGTCCGCTCTGGTGTGGCTCACCTGCGCCTCGGCTCATTCACGCGCACCTCAGGCGGCACCCTCGACGGCTCTGACGACTCCCGGCTACCGATCAACGTGCCGACTGCCTACGTGCACCCGGACCGCGACCAGTACGCGATGGTCTACGTCACCGGCGTGCGCATCGGCCGCGTCACCATCCACCCCGCCAACGGCTCCCAGGCCGGACAGGTGTGGCTGACCCAACACCCCGACATCAGTGTCGGTCAGACCGTGAGCGGCTCCAACATCTCCTGGGTGGTGAGCTGATGGCCAGGCACCGGTTCGGCGGCGTCGCCGACTATGTCATCAGCCTCGGTACGGACAATGCGGCCACGCTCCAGCCCGGCGCGAGCGTCACCTGCTGGAACCTGCCGGTAGGTGGCACCCAGTACACGGACCTGACGCAGTCCGACGGGGCCACTGCCATCGAGGGCGGCATCCTCACCGCGGACAGCACCGGCGCGGTGCCCGAGTTCTACGGGCCCGACGGAATCCGCTCCCTCTACCTCGACGCCAATGACGGCTCCGGGCCGCGGCGCGCGACGGCCGCCATGGACCTGGACGCCGACCTGACCGCCATCCAGAACGCGGCCATCGCCAAGAGCGCGGTGACGACCGCGGGGGACCTGCTCGTCGCCACCGGAAGTGCTGCGGTGACCCGGCTCGCCGTCGGGACCGTGGGGCAGGTGCTCGCCCCAGACCCGGTGGCCGCCGGCGGCGTCAGGTGGGGCGCCGGCTGGCGCCGGCGAGACCTGCCGGACCCGCTGCTCGCCGAGACGCTCTCCAGCGAGGCGCCGACCATCACCCTGACCGGGCCGCAGGCCACCTCGAGCATCCCTTCGGCCCAGTCCCTCCTCGCGCCCGACACGGGCCCGTTCTTGTACCTCGGGGCCGGCGGCTTCCAGTACGGCTCGACCTTCCCCGACACGACGCTGTACCTGCCGACCAGCCGCTATCCGAACACCTACGCCTCCGGGCAGTCGAACTGGGCCGTCGAGTTTGCCACGGACGCGAGCCAGTTCGAGATCATGTTCAAGTACATCAGCACGGCGACCCGATACCGGTGCACCATCGACGGGCGGGCGCTGACCGACGTACCGCAGTCCACCGGCGCGGCGTCGGCCGGCAGCCGGTATGTGCTCAAGTTCGCGTTCGCCTCGGCCATGCCGCGGCGGATCCGCTTCGACTTCACCACGATGCCGTTCGGCGGCCTCTTCCTGCCACCGGGCGCGACGGCATGGAAGTCGACGGGCCGCGGCGGGCGACTCGCCGTCCTCGGCGACAGCATCACCGACGGCTCCGGGCAGAACACGGGCGCTGGCGTGGGCACGTGGCTGTATCGGGCCGCCCGGCTCCTCGGCTGCACGGACGCCTGGGATCAGGCCCGCGGTGGCACCGGCTACATCACCCCCGGCAGCTACGCCGTGCTCGGCGACCGGGTGGCCCTCGACGTCGTCCCGTACTCGATCGATCGGCTGATCGTGTGGGCCGGCTACAACGACTCCGGTGGTGACCAGGGCGCCATCGGCGCCGCCGCGGACAGCCTGTACGCCGCCGCGAAGACCGCGGTCGCGGTCGGCGGCGACATCTACGTCATCGGCTGCTGGGACCCCACCGGCGCCCCGACGAGCACCATCACCGCGACCAACACCACCATCAAGGCGTCCGCGCAGGCTGCCCGGCTGCCGTTCCTCGACCCTCTCTCCGGCGAGGTGTACACCGCGGACGGCACGCTCGTCGCCACACAAGGCGCCTGGATCACCAGCCAGAACAAGACCGGCTACATCGGCGCCGATGCGGTGCACCCGACGGACGCCGGACACGCCTACCTGGCCCGGCGCATCGTCGAGGCACTCAAGGCCCTGATGCCCGCGTGAGCCCCCTCTTCTCCTGCCCCGTGCCGCCCGGCCGGGGCCTTTCTCATCTGGAGCACCATGACCGTCAAGGGCATCGACGTCAGCGACTACCAGGGGAGCAGCTTCTCCACGAGCGGCCTGGGGTTCGTCATCGTCAAGGCCACCGAGGGCAGGACCTACATCAACCCGAAGCAGGCCGCGCAGCCCAGGCGGGCCCGGGACGCTGGTTGCGTGGTCGGCTTCTACCACTTCCTGTGGCCCGGCAACATCCAGGAGCAGGCCGAGTACTTCGTGGCGAAGTGCGCGTCGGCCAAGGGTGATCTGCTCGCGGTCGACTGGGAGAACACCTCGTCCGGCACCCGGGCGTCCGGCGCCGAGAAGGACGCGTTCATCCGCGCGGTGAAGGCCCTGCGGTCGGACCACCGCATGCTGCTGTACTGCAACCGCGACTTCTGGCTCAACCATGACACCACGAGCTACGCCGGCGACGGCCTGTGGATCGCCGACTACAACGGCCACCCCGGCCGGCCCGGCGTCCGCGCCGACTGGCTCATCCACCAGTACACCAGCGACCCAGTGGACACCAACACGGCCGAGTTCGTCTCTGCAACGGCCATGCACACGTGGGCGCGCGGACTCCTCAAGGACACCGAGCCGCCAGCGAAGGACAAGCCCACGGCTCCGGCCCGGCCGACAGTGGACCTCTCGAAGCTCGTGGTCGCGGCGAAGGCGGACCCCCGCGGCCGGCAGGGCCACCAGACCTACGCCGCTGGCGTCCGGCTCGTCGAGACCGCGCTCGTCGCTGAGGGCGTTCTCGGCAAGACGTACTCCTCAGACGGCTCGTTCGGCTCCGTCACCGTCGCCGCCTACGCGGCCTGGCAGCGGCGCCTCGGCTACAGCGGCCACGACGCCGATGGCATCCCCGGCAAGACCTCGCTCACCAAGCTCGGCGCGAAGCACGGCTTCACCGTCGTCGCCTGAACGGATCGGAGAACCCCATGGCTGTCATCGAGACCAAGGTGAAAGCGGCCACCGCGGCGTCGGCCGCCGTCGGCGTCGTCGTCGCCGTCCTGAACGCGGTCACGGCCGACGGGTCGCTGCTCGGGCCGCTGCCGACCTGGCTGCAGTCCGTCATCCTCGCCGTCGCCCCCGCGGTGCTCACGTTCCTCAGCGGCTGGCAGGCGAAGCACACCGTGCGAGGGGTCTGACCGATGTCTGACGAGCCGACCCTCGGCGAGCTGGCGAGGCGGTTCGAGGATCGGCTCGCAGACGTCCGTGAGGACATCCAGAACCTCGGCCTCCGCCTCGACTCCCGCGTCTCCCTGGAGCGCTACCAGCTGGAGCGGGAGGCCATGGGGAAAGAAGTCGCAACGCTCACTGAGCGCGTGAAAGGCCTCGAGGAGACCGCGCGCGAGAAAGAGCGGCTCCGCCAGGCCGACCGCCGGCTCATCTTCTCCGCGCTCATCGTGCCCGTGCTCATGGTCCTGCTCACCGTGTACCTCGAGGCGAAGGGAGCCTCATCGTGAGTTCCCCACGCCTCAACTCGGCTCGTCGAAGCGGCGACCTCGCGTTCGTCCTCGGCGTGCTGGCGGCGCTCGCGCTGCTCGCCTGGGTCGTCATCACGCTGCAGCAGCAAGCTGCGGACCTCCGCGACGCCAACGCCGCCCGGGACGCACTCGCACGCCAGGTGCAGCAGCTCGGCGGCAAGCCAGTCGCCGGGCCGCCAGGCTCCCGCGGCGAGCCGGGAAAGACCGTGACCGGGCCGCAGGGACCCGCTGGGCCGAAGGGCGACCAAGGTGAACCCGGGCCCGCCGGACCGACCGGGAAGCCGGGCAAGGCCGGCACGAACGGAAGCGACGGAGACGCCGGCTCGCCGGGCGCCGACGGGTCAGCTGGCCAACAGGGAGCCCAAGGCGAGCCCGGACCGGCCGGGCCACAGGGCGAGCAGGGCCCGAAGGGCGACACCGGCGATCGGGGGCCCGTCGGACCGGCCGGTCCGTCCTGCCCTGACGGCTACAGCCTCCAGGCGCCTGTGTGGGATCCGGACGCGCTCGTGTGCCGCCGCGGCGGCGCGCCGAGCAACAGCGGCAGCGGGAACACCCCGCAGGCGCTCGGACTCGATCCTCGCCGCCAGTACCCGTGACCGCACGACGAAGCCCCGCCCCCTGCTTCGGCAGGCGGGCGGGGCTCTTCGCTGTGTTCGGCTACTTCCCGAGCCACTTCCGCACGGTCATGCGGTCGACACCGGCCTGCCGGGCGAACCCGGCCTCCGTGGCGTCGCCTCGGCCGATGAGGGTGATGGCGGCCTGGCGCAGCCCGGCGAGAGCATTCGCCTCGGCGACGCTGGCGGCCAGTCGCTTGTCGGAGAGTTCGGCAACGACGCTGTCGGCGTCTTCCATCGCGAGGCGGTAGGCAGTGACGAGTTCCTCGCGCATCTCGTCCTGGTCGCCGTCACAGCGCTCCTCGATCTCGTCTGCCTGCTGGAGCAGTTCGTTGATCTGCTCGTCGGTGAGACCGTGGTCATCGCCGAGCCAGGCTTCGAGTTCGTAGCGCTGCATGCTCATGGTGGTCCCCTCCGAAGCGACCCTCGCTCCATCTGTAGAACACTCTACAGGTCTAATGTAGAGCTGTCTACAGGGGGGAGTCTCGGGCCTCCCGCCCCTTCGGGGCGAGGCCGACAGCCCCCCGACCCCCGATAACCCACACGTAGCGCAGGCGGGTTGGGCGGCGCGACCCTGGATAACATGCCGTATCTGGGGCGGTCGCCGCCCGCCTGGAAGGCCTCATCTCCCGACTGTGGAGGTGAGGCCTTCGTCTTGACCTGCACTGTCCCATCTATATCTATAACTGGGTACAATCGGGCTATGCAGAAGCCCAACTCACGTCTGCGACTGGTCATCTGCCGTCGCGTCTCCACCGCCGGTCAGGCCACCGACGGCTACGGTCTCGACGCTCAGGAACGGGACTGCCGCCGCTGGAACCGGGAGTCGCCCGAGGGGGGCTGCCGCATCGTCCACGTCGTCACCGACGAGGCCCTCACCGGCAAGTCCACGATCGACGAACGCGAAGGCCTCATGGAGGCCATGGAGTGGATCCGCGAGGGCCGAGCCGACGGCATCCTCTCCCCGAACCTCGATCGGCTCGCCCGCGAACTCACCGTCCAGGAAGCCGTCCTCTCCTACGTGTGGGCTCTCGGTGGTCGCGCTTTCACGGCCGACCACGGGGAGCACCTCGAAGACGACGAGACCGACCCCATGCGTACCGCCATGCGCCAGATGCGCGGCGTCTTCGCTCAGCTCGACCGCGGGCTCATCAGGAAGCGCCTCAGGGAAGGCCGTGAGACGAAGGGCGAGCTGGGCGGCTACGCCTACGGCGCCCCGCGGTACGGTCAGCGCGCAGAGGGCAAGGCCCTCGTTGCCGATGGCATCGAGGCGCGGAACCTGGAGCTGATGAAGCACTGGCGAGCCGAGGGTCTTGGAGTACGGGCCATCGCTCGGCGCGCGAATGAACAGGGGATCCCCTCGAAGCGGGGCGGCCTCTGGCATCCAAGCACCGTCGCGCGCCTACTCAACGACGAAGATCGCCTCAAGAACAACGAGAGCTCGGCTCGGCGCCGAGCCTGGAAGAAGGAACAGGACCGCCGGGCCCGCGCTGCGCGGATCCTCGGCCACCGTTGACCAGCGCACCAGGGAACGTTATGCGCTACGCCCGCCCCTTCGGGGGCGGGCTTTCGTGTGTCTGCGGCGCGGGCACAGCGGGCCGCTGCGCACTGCGCGCGAAGCCCTGACCATGGCTTGTCGGCTCGGCGGCTACGCGCCGTAGGATCACGCTCACGTCTTGACATATGTCAGACGCATATTCACGCCGGGCCCGGCGCCGTGGAAAGTGCGGGCCCGGCGACCCATCGAGAGGACAGATCGTGCTCAGTATGCAGGCCGCAGTTGCAGGCGGCCACGACCCAACGCCACGCCGCATCCTGTACGCCCTCGCCGCCGGCTACATCGCTGGGTACTGCGCCGCCGCCGACTCGGCGCAGTTAGTCCTCGCGGAGGCTGTCGCGGGCGCGCTCGCCTGGATGCTGCGGCCCAGGGCGTAGGGGGCGTCGGCGGGAGGTTGTCACGCGGCGGCCTCCCGCCGACCTTCAGCCGGCCGGGCGCTACCTCCCATGGAGACCCGTCTGTGGCTGGCACACCCCGCACGGCTCGATGTCCGGCTCCGCCAGTGCGATACGCGCTTCCTCGCGGCCGATGTAGCCGACCTGCGTTTCGAAGGTGTTGCAGCCGCCTCGATGCAGCAGCGCCGGCCGATCGCCGTGCTGGGGCTCCAGCTTCCATCGCCGCTCGGCGTGGGCCCGGTCTCGGCGCCGCTGCTCCTCGGCTTCCCGCGCCTCCTCCTGCTCGATCCACCGGTCAATCTGCCTTACCTGCTGGATTGCGACGCGGCGGGCGAAGTGCAGCATCTCCAGACGGCTCGGCGAATCGGTCATGTGTTCGAGTCTACGGCCGCAGCTCGCCGCTGGCAGCTCGCGTTGTCAGTGCCCCCGCGTACCGTGGACGTCATCTATCCGCGCATGCTGGCTGCTGCGCTCGCCCCGCCCGGAGCTTGGGCGGGGCACCCTTCTATGCGGGCTCCGGCTCCGGGTGCCGCACGGCGCGCTTCAGGGCCTGCTCCACGTCGTACCGGTTCTCCCCGAGTTCAGCCGCCACCACGGTGACGCGGGCCTGTACCGCCGCGGCGGTCTCCAGCGTGAGGGTGCCGGCCTGGATCTCCGTCCAGGCGGAACGTTCCAGCTCGATCAGGTCGTCAGGGAGTTCGATTGCCACGCCCGGATCTTAAGCGGCGGCGGCGACGTCCGCGCGCACGGCTGCGGCCCACTCCAGCAGCAGCGCCTGGTACTCGGCCCGCTGCTCACCGGACAGCCGGCCGCTGGACAGCAGCATCAGCGCACGGATCCGCTCGTTCAGCTCGGCGGCGGGCGGCCGGGACTCGGACATGGAGGACATGCCGGCAGCCTAGGGCCAGGGTCTGACAAACGCCTACGAGTTACCGGCCGTCAGTGGGCAGCGTCACGAAGGTGCCCTTGTTCGGCAGCGTCACCACGAGACCTCGATCCCGCAGTTCCCGCACGGCCCGGCGTGCGGTGCCCGCGGCCACCCCGTGTTGCGCACCGAGGTCTCGCTCGTTCGGCAGGCGCGTCCCGTGCGGCAGCCGACCCGAGCGGATCTCCTGCTCGATCTCGTCGGCGACCCGCACATACACGTAGCCGATGGGCGTTTCGTCCATGTTCCGGAACGTAGGGCGGCACTCTACACCCGGCACCCGTAGGTAGTCCCATAGGGCGATGTGGGGCGGCATAGGGCGGTATGGAGCGGTACCGTTTGAGCAGGGAAAACCCCCGCGGCCGTGCGACCGGCCCGGGGGCATGGACGACTGGGTGGAGTCGACATGACACAGGCTACGGAGCCCAGCGCTGTCGAGCCACAGCGCTGCTGCCGCTGCGGACACATCACCAGGGCGCCGATCCTCGTCGACGAGGTACACACGGCGGCCGGCGCCGGCGGCGGCGTATACGCCTGCCCCTCCTGCGCTCCGCAGTTCCTTCCGCGGCCGGGCCCGGCCGCTCTCAGCGCCCCGCCCGCCGATCAGGCGTACATCCCCCAGCGCTCAGCGGTGGGCGGGGCCTTCACCGACCAACTGCGCGAGGGGGACTCCGCAGGCGTCGGCGATGAGGATCAGGTCGTCGACGGTCGCCACTGAGGTGCCGTACTCGTACCGGTGGATGGTCTTGTGGTCGCGGCCGATGCGTTCGCCCAAGGCGACCTGAGACAGGTTCGCGTGGAGGCGGGCGGCGCGGATGCGGTCCCCGATGGCCCGGCGGCGGGCGAGCACCCAGTCGGGCAGCGGGTCGAGTGGCACCCGAGCACGCTGTAACGATCATGGCCGAGAGTCTTTACCCACCCAGGTAAACTTGCCGATCTTGGGGCAATCAAAATGCGGACTACACGATTGTGTGACGGGCGCTCATGACCGGGCGCTGGAAGGGTAGGGAGGTCTATACCCCCCACCAGAGCCGCCGAGGCGCGCACGCGGTTGGCCCCCGTGCGTCTCGGCGAAGCGTGGCCCCCTCCTGCAGTGAGGGGGCCACGCGCTTTCGCACCGCGACCTGCACTTTCGCAGGGATCTCGTAGGAGAGATTTAGGGGACAGGCTTCTGTAGCGGCAGTGTTTTTCCGCGTAGCGAGACCGTATCGAGCATGTAGCCCATCAGGGAAGCAGAAAGCCCCGGAAGCTCCCTGACCTGGGGCTTCCGGGGCTCCGTCACTGGTCAACCCGGTGGGCGCGGACGGTTTCGAACCGCCGACATCTGCCTTGTAAGGGCAGCGCTCTACCGCTGAGCTACGCGCCCGGGTGAGTCGACAGCCTACCGTGCCTTCGGGCCTGCCCGGCAATCCCGTATTGAGCCGCCGGGCGGGGGTTATCCCCCGTATGGATCCGGTAGCGGCCCGGATCCCGTGGCGGACCTGGGCTCCGTACGGTCTGAAGTGCCGGGTTCCGCGTCAGGACCGGACCCGTTTGTCTGACCTCACAGGGGGATCGTCATGACCGTTCACACCCGCCGTACGCGCCTGAGGCCCACCCGCGGTAGCCGTCTTCGTGGCGGCGTTCGTCCGCGCCTCCGTGCGGTGGCCGTGGCCGGTGCCGTGGCGGCCGTTGTCGCTCTGGCGGGCGGGTGCGGTGGGCGGGCGCAGGACGACGAGCATCCGGATCACCGGACCTTCGAGCTGCACGGCAAGACGCTGACCATCGACTCCAACGACTCCGCGCTGGAGCTGGTGCCGGTGGACGGGGACAAGGTGCAGGTCACCCGGTGGTTCACGGCGCGAGTGACGCTCGGTGACGACCCGACGACCACGTGGAGCTGGCAGGACGATCAGCTCACGCTGCGCGTGCACTGCTCCGGCCTGGTCACCTCGTGCTCGGCCAAGCACCGGGTGGAGGTACCGCGCGATGTCGCGGTGACCGTGCGCAATCAGGACGGTTCGGTGACGGCCAGCGGATTCCGCACGGCGCTGCGGCTCCATTCCGACGACGGCTCCCTCCACGTCGAGAACGCTTCCGGCCCTCTGGAGCTCACCAGCAAGGACGGCTCGATACACGCTGTCGGCCTCACCTCGCGACAGGTGCGTGCGGCCACGGACGACGGCTCGCTCGAGCTGGAGCTGAAGGAGGTGCCCGACCGGGTGGACACCCGGACCAAGGACGGCTCGACCACCATCACGCTCCCCCGGTCCAGCTCCGGCGGTGCCGCTGCCGCGTACCACGTCACCGCCGCGTCCGACGACGGCCACGTCACCGTCGACGTACCGCGTGACGCACACAGCCCGCACGTCGTCTCCGCCCACGCCGACGACGGCAAAGTAACGGTGCGGAATGCGAACTAACCTACCTGTGTGTTCGTCCTAACCGGTGGGACAATGGCACGGAGCCGACCGGTCAGGGCGCACGACAGCACGGGAGAGGGACGTGACGGCGACATCTTCGGAGCCGCATCCACCGCATGTGCCGGATGCACCGCGCGATCGTCGTCGTGTTCCGCGTCCCCCTGATCCTGTCGATCCGGGTGTCCCCGGCCGCCGCCTTCCGGAGGGTTCGCCCCGGGGGAGCGGTTCCGTCGGCCGTGGTCGGTCCGTCGCGCCCGGCAGGTCGGCTGCCGCGCAACGGTCCGGGCGCTCGCTCCGTGCCGCCGCTCGCGATGTGCTGACGCTGGTGGTGCTGCCCCTGCCGCTGATGGTGGCCGCGCTGCCCGCCGCCTTTGCCGGGGGCGGGACCAGGCGCTGGTTCGGCGGGCGGGCCGAGAGCCAGCGTGCCGAGGCGCAGGTCGCGAAGGACGCTGCGGCGGAAGCTTTCTACGAACTGGACACCGCCCAGCGCGACCTGCGGATCTCCATCGAAACGATCATTGCCGTGGATGACTCTCCGGAGGCGCGGCGGGTGGTGTCGGAGTTCGACGAGCTGGGCCGACGTATCGACGAGGCCAGCCACCGGTACATCACCGCGGTCGATGCGCACGATCTCGATCGGGACGACCTGGAGGCCTCGGCCGCGATGCGGGCGAGGACCGAGCTGACCCAGGCCCGTGACGAGCTGAGCCGTACCAAGCAGGACCTGGACCGGTTCGCGCAGCGGCTCGGGCCGCTGCTCGGCAAGGCCGAGACCCAGCTGGCACGGGTCGCCCCGAGCGTCGAGCGGGCCCGGCAGGCCCTGCTGGCGGCGAGCAACGCGCTCGACACGGCCCGGGCGTCCGGTCTGCGGGCTGACGAGCTCGCCACCCGGCTCGCCGCACTCGGACCCGAGCTGACCAAGCTGAACGAAGGCGCAGGGCGGCACGGCGTGCCGGAGACGCTGGAGCGCGCCGAGCGGGTGGCGCGTGACGCCGAATCCGTCCGCGCCCAGGCCGAGCGGCTGCCGCAGCAGGCGGCCGAGATCGATCACCGGCTGGTGTCGATGCGGACCCGTGCACAGGCACTGATGACGCGGACCGGGCAGGTCGACCCGGTGCTCAGCGAGCTGCGCAGGCGCTTCTCGGCGGCCTGCTGGCAGGACCTCCAGCATGTCCCGGAGAACGCCGCGCAGAGTGTGCGCCAGGCCGAGCAGAAGCTGAAGGAGGCCCAGGCGGCCCGTGACGCGCAGCGTTGGGCGGATGCCACGTCCCAGCTCGCCACGGCGCGTGCCCTGCTGAACACCACGGACGATGCCGTGTCCGCCGCCGGTGACCGGCTACGGCGTCTCAATGCGGTGGCGAAGGACCCGCAGGATGAGATCGACCGTACGCGGTTTGCGATCCGGGACGCGCAGCGGCTGGCCATGGCCGGGCGGCAGACCCCCGATCCCCGGCACGCCCGGCCGCTCGACGATTCGGTGGTCCGCCTGGATCAGGTGGTCGCCATGCTGGAGGAGGGCCGCCATCCCGATTACTGGCGCTTTCTGACGGAGACCGAGGCCATACGGGAGACGGTGGCCCAGGTCGTGGCGCAGATCCGGGAGGACCGCGGCGGGGGCACGTGACGCGGTGACGGTGCGCGCGGCAGGCCCGGCGCCGAGATGAGCAGCCGGTGCCTGGAGCTGCCTCGCCCCGGCCGGTCTTTCCGCCTTATTCGTGTATCGGTGTCGGTATCCGTGTGTCGGTGCCGGTGTCCGTGTGTCGGTGCCGGTGTCCGTGTGTCGGTGCCGGTGTCCGTGTGTCGGTGCCGGTGTCCGTGTTACCTGCTTATCGGCGTTACCTGCTATTTACCTGCTATCCGGGTATCGGGTGTTATCGGCGCTACCTGCTTGTCTAGGTATCGGTGTCACTTGGCTTTCGGGCCGTCGTGTCCCACCGCGGCCATACGGGCTGCCCCTCCGGCACGGCGCCCCGGCACCTACACCCTCCCCTGGCCTCCAGCTCCCGACTTCCGACTTCCGACTCCCGGCTCCCGGGCTCCGACCTCCGGCACCCGGGCACCCTTTCCGCCGGGCACGCACCATTCCGGAGTCGCCAGGTGCCGGCCTCCCCTCGTCTACGACACCCTCCATGTGATTAATTGGTAAATAACCAGAACATGAGCGAGCCTGGAACGGAACCGCATCCCACCTCCGACCCACTGGCATGCCCGGTACCGCCGCACCCGAGGCCGGGCACGGTGGCTGGCCGCGTCCGACCAGCCGAGGTGGGGCGCCGTCGATCTCCGATCAGTCGCCCGGTCCGTGTCCGTCAGGAAGGATCCCTTCAAGTGAAGATCACCCGCATCGAGACCTTCCTGGCCCCGCCCCGCTGGCTGTTCGCGCGTGTCGAGACGGATGACGGGGTCGTGGGCTGGGGCGAGCCCGTCGTCGAGGGCCGTGCGGAGCCGGTGCGGGCCGCGACGGAGGTGCTTGCCGAGTATCTCGTCGGGCAGGATCCGCTGCGGATCGAGGATCACTGGCAGGTGATGACCAAGGGCGGCTTCTATCGCGGCGGTCCTGTCCTGTCGTCTGCCGTCGCCGGTCTGGATCAGGCGCTGTGGGACATCAAGGGCAAGGTGTACGGGCAGCCGGTGTATCAGCTACTCGGTGGTCCGGTCCGGGACAGCATCCGCGCCTATGCCTGGGTCGGCGGTGACCAGCCGACGGAGATCCGTGAGGCGGTGGCCGCTCAGGTCGAGGCCGGGTTCACCGCCGTGAAGATGAACGGCAGTGGGCGGATGGCTCCGCTCGCCACGCGCGCCGATGTCCGTGAATGTCTCCTGCGTGCGGAAGCCGCCCGTGAGGTGCTGGGCGACACGCGGGACTTCGCGCTCGATTTCCACGGGCGCGTCTCTCCCGCCAATGCCCGCCGGATCCTGCCGCTGCTCGCCGACTACGCTCCTCTCTTCGTCGAGGAACCCGTCCTCTCCGACCATCTGCACTGCCTGCCTGATCTGGTCACCGCTTCGAACATTCCCCTCGCTCTCGGTGAACGCCTCTTCAGCCGGCGGGAGTTCCTCGCTCCGCTCCAGGCCGGGATCGCGGTGGTGCAACCGGATATCTCGCACGCCGGCGGGATCTCGGAGCTACGGCGCATCGCGGCGCTCGCCGAGGTGTACGGGGCGCAGATCGCGCCACACTGTCCGCTGGGTCCGGTCGCTCTGGCGGCCAGTCTGCAAGTGGCCTTCACCACTCCGAACTTCCTGATCCAGGAGCAGTCGATCGGGATCCACTACAACAAGGAAGCGGACCTGCTCGACTACGTCGCCGACGCCGAGCCGTTCCGCTTCGTGGCCGGTTCGCTGGTCCGCACCGAGCGGCCCGGTCTGGGCGTCGAGGTCGACGAGGCTGCGATCCGCGCGGCGGCCAGCAGGGGCCACACCTGGCGCAATCCGGTGTGGCGCCATGACGACGGCTCCTTCGCGGAGTGGTGATCGCCCACTCCCCCGCGACCCGCCGCCGGCCTTCCGGTCTTCCGGCCTCCCCGCCTCCCGGCCTCCCCCTTCCGTCCTCCCCGCCTCCCCCCTTCCGTCCTCCCCGCCTCCCGGCATCCCGGCCTCCTGGTCTCCTGGTCTCCTGGCTCTCGCGGCCGGATGTCCGGGTCCGCCACGTCCGTTTACCGGACCGACCCGTCCCTCGAAACTCACCCCAAGGAAGATGAAAGATCATGGACCTCATCACTGACCTGCGGCGCCTGCGGTTGGTCGGCATCGTCCGCGGCTCGGACCGGGATGCGTCCCTGCGGACCGTGCTGGCCCTGGTCGAAGCGGGAATCCCCCTGGTGGAGGTCTCCCTCAGCGGTGCCGACGCGCTGGACGTGATCCGACGCGCACGGATCGAGCTGGGCGACGACGTCTGGCTCGGCGCGGGCACCGTGCTCACCGCGGCGGACGCACGGCGGGCGGCGGAGGCCGGCGCCAACCTGATCGTGACGCCGGGCCTCGGCCCCGGGGTCGACGAAGCCGTGCGCCTCGGACTTCCGGTGCTGGCCGGAGCGCTGACGCCCACCGAGGTGATTGCCGCGGTCACGGCCGGGGCGGTGGGCGTGAAGATCTTCCCCGCGGCCACCGCGGGTGGGCCGTCCTACCTCAAGGCGCTCCAGGGGCCGTTTCCCGATGTGCCGTTCGTACCGGTCGGAGGAGTGGACGCGTCGGCCGCACGGGAGTACCTCTCCCTGGGGGCGACGGCCGTCGGTGTGGGCTCTCCGCTGGTCGGTGACGCCGCGGACGGTGGGGACCTCGACGCCCTACGTCGGCGCGCCGCGGAGTTCCTGGCGGTGTGCGGATGAGCGGGCGGCAGGCACCGGAGGCCGGCGCCGCCCCGGTCGCGGCGGGTGATGTCCTCACCTTCGGCGAGACCATGGTCGCCCTGCGCGGCAGCGGTCCGCTCAAACTCGGCGGAGCGATGCAGGTCTCCATCGCCGGGGCCGAGTCGAACGTGGCCATCGGCCTGGCCCGGCTCGGCCATGCCGTCCGCTGGGCCGGCGCGGTCGGCGACGACGAGGCCGGCGAACTGGTGCTGCGGACGCTGCGCGCCGAAGGCGTCGACGTGTCCGGTGCGTTGCACGATCCGCAGGCCCCGACCGGGCTGATCCTCTTCGAGCCCCGGCTGCCCGAGGTGACGCGGGTGCATTACTACCGCGCGGGTTCCGCGGGTTCCCGGCTCGCTCCGGACACCATCGAGCAGGCCTTCGCGCAGCGCGCCCCACGGGTGCTCCATCTGACCGGCATCACCCCGGCACTCAGCCCCTCCGCCCTGGCCGCGACCCGGCGCGCCCTGGAACTCGCGCGCGCCCATCGCTCCCTGATCTGCCTGGATGTCAATTTCCGCGCCCGGCTGTGGAGCGCCGAGGCGGCCGGTGCGGTGCTGCGCTCGTTCGTTCCCCATGTCGATGTGCTCATCGCCTCGGAGGACGAGCTGCCGTTGTGTCTGCCACCGGACGCACGTCACGCGCCTACGGAACCGGCAGCCGCCGGTGCGACGGCGGACAGCTCCGGCACCGGTCCGGGGAGCGGCACCCCCGGTGGGCTCGGCGAAGCCGCCGAACAGGCCGAGTTCCTTCTCGCTCAGGGGATCGACCAGGTCGTGGTCAAGCTGGGCGCCGACGGGGCGGTCTGCCACACCTCCCACGGCGCTGTCCGTCTCCCGGCCCGTTCGGTACGGGCGGTGGACACGGTCGGTGCCGGTGATGCCTTTGTCGCGGGCTATCTCTCCGGTCTCCTGGACGGCGAGGACACCACCGCGTGTCTCGACCGCGCCGTGACCACGGGCGCCTTCGCCGTCGCCTCCGCCGGCGACTGGGAGGGTGCCCCCACCCGCGCGGAACTGGGTCTCCTCGGCAGCACCCCGGGCACGGTCATCCGGTGACCGTGGACTCGCACGGCCCCGGTCACCGGCCCCCGTCGCCAGTCCCCGGTCACAAGTCCCCAGTCACCAGTCCCCGGTCCCCGGTCCCGCAAGTGGCCCTGCCCTGACCATGGCCCTGCCCGCTACCCTGGGCCCATGCCTCGCTACGAGTACCGGTGCCGCAGCTGCGGCGACACGTTTGAGTTGAGCCGTCCGATGGCCGAGTCCTCGGCCCCCGCCACCTGCCCGGCCGGTCATGACGACACCGTGAAGCTGCTGTCGACCGTGGCCGTCGGCGGTACCGCTGCTCCGGCGCCGAGCAGCGGGGGCGGTGCGGGCGGCGGCTGCTGCGGTGGGGGCTGCTGCGGCTGATCGACGGCCGTCCCGTCGCCGCCGGTGAATCGCCTACGAGGGGTGCCACCCTCCGGCGGCGGGTGCTTACTCCTTGCGGGCCAGCGTCAGCCCGGCCGCCAGCCCCAGCACCACCGCATCGACCCGCTCGTCGTCCACCACGGGCTCGTCGCCCGGCCTGTCCGGCTCACCGGTCCCGTTGAGTCCGTCCGGCGCGTCGGGTCCATCGGGTCCGTCGGGTCCGTCGGACTCGTGGAGGAACGCGTGGTCGACCACGAGCAGGCCACCCTGGCGGATGCGGGGCACCAGCGCTTCCCAGCACGCGGTGGTGCCGGCCCGGTCGGCGGCTATGTACGCCAGGTCGTAGAGGGGTGTGTCCGGTAGGTCGCGCAGTGTTTCCGCGACGGGACCGGTGCGCAGCTCGATGCGGTCCGCTACCCCGGCCTGCTGCCCGGCGACGCGGGCGCGTTCCGCACGCTCCTCTGAAACGTCGCAGGTCAGCAGGGTCCCGTCGGGTGGCAGTGCCGCTGCCATGGGCAGGATGGCCGCTTCCGTGATCGTCTCCGCCGCCACGATCCTGCGTGCCCCGGTCAGGCGCACCAGGAAGCCGAGCAACGGGCCGACTCCCTGAGCCGTCTCTCGGAGGGCGACCAGGGGAAGCGGTGTGTGCGTGACCTCGTCGAGCATGCGCTGCACCGGGTCGGGAGGCAGGCCTCGTCCCAGCGTGGGGCCTTGGAACCCATGGGGCGGCGAGGTCTTGTCGTCCTGGGTCATGGCCTTCCTCCTCACCCTCGTCCGAGACAGCGCAGGACCGTTGCCACTCTTGGTGAATACCCGGCACCTCCGCCAGCGATCCCGTGTCAGCGATCCGAGCCAGTAATCCGACGCCAGCGATCCGGCGTCAGCGATCCGACATCTGTCATCTGTGATCCGGCCGCACGCCGAGCCGGTGCAGCCGCGGCTGAGAAGCTCCTCAGGATCGCCTCGCCCGCAGTGACGCCGCGCTCGGGAAGCACGGTGAGCTGTGGCGCGTTCCAGCCGGTCTCCGCCAGCTCGCCGTGGCTCGGCCGCCAGGCCTGGTCCGCGGCGAGCAGCAGGTCGGAGTCGAGCAGGGAGTCACCGGCCGCGAGGAGCAGCTCGGCGCCGGTGCGCCGGGCGACCTCCCGCACGGCGGCGCTCTTCGTCAGGGGCTTCGGTACGGCGTAGACCTTGCGGCCCTGCAACGAGACCGTCCAGCCCCGCGGGTCCGCCCAGGCGGCGAGTTCCTTGATCCAATCCTGCGGAAGCCGTGCCCGTTCGACGACGAGATAGGCGAACAGGTCGTCGGCAACGCGTTCCTTGAGCAGCCAGGCGGGTTCGGCGACGCGCAGCAGGTGGGCACGGATCTCGTCGAGCGGTGCGGACTCCTCGGCGATCCTGGCGTCGACCTGCCGCCGCCAGACTTGGTCCGCGACCCCGTCGACGAGCAGCTGTCCCCCGTTGGCGCAGATCGCGAACCGTGGAGCGGGGCCGGGGAGGTGGATGCGGGCGTACTGCTGACATGTGCGGGTCGTGGTGGGCACGAAGACGGCGGCGGTACCGAGCTCCGCGAGCAGGGCGGCCGCGTCCTCGGTCATGTACGACAGCGGCGCGCCCTCGTACACCTCGACGCAGAGCAGTCGCGGCGCATCGACGTCGGGCATGCGCAGGTCCAGGGCGGCGGCCGAGTAGATCAGGGTGCGGTCGAGGTCGCTGGCGACGAGGGTGGTGCGGCCAGCGGGCACGACGGGTCCGGTGTGCCGCGCGGGAGACGTCATGAGCCGGCCACCGTCCGGCCGTCGGCACCGGTGGCGCCGCGAGTGAAACGGGGGTGGATCAGACCGACGCAGTTGTAAGGGAGGTCGTCGACGTCCTCGACCGGGACGCCTCGTTGCTCCGCGAGCAGCCGCACATGATCGAGGTCGGCGCCGGCCCCGGTACGGGCCAGGACCTTCCAGGGCACGCGGCGCAGCAGGACCCGAGTGGCCTCACCCACGCCCGGCTTGACGAGGTTCACGTCATGGATGCCGTACGTTTCGCTGATCCGCTCGACGGCGGCCCAGCCGTCCCAGGTGGGGGCTCGTTCGGTGGACAGCACCTCCTTGACCTGGGCGTCCACCGCGTCGGCGGCGTCGTCGAAGTGCGCGGATACGGTGTCCAGAAAGGCCTGGGACACATCCGCGTCCGCCAGCTCCCGGTAGTACTTGGCGCCGTGGAAGTCCCCCGGTCCGACCAGGTCGGCGCGGAGCACGGTGCGCGAGACAAGGCCGGAGACGGTCGAGTTCAGGCAGGCCGAGGGGATGAGGAAGTCCTCCCTGGTGCCATAGGTACGCACGCAGGAACCGGGATCCGCGAGGACCGCGATGTCCGGCTCGAACCTGATCCCTTCGGCCCGCTCGAACTCCGCCAGGGCCTGGGCGAGTTCGCGGGTGATGGCGCCCTTGCCGGTCCAGCCGTCGACGAAGACGACATCGGCCGGATCATGGTGGGCCGCCAGCCAGCGCAGCGCGTTGGTGTCGATACCGCGACCGCGCACGATGGAGACGGCATAGTGCGGCAGTTCCAGGCCGTGCCGTTGCTGGGCCCACCGGCGCATGAGAATGCCGACGGGCGTGCCGGCGCGCGCCAGGGATACCAGTACGGGCCGCCCGCCCCCTTGCCCTCGGGGATGCCGGAGCGGGGCTTGTGCGAGCACGAGATCGGTGACGGTCCCCACGGCCCGGGCGATGCGCGACGCAGACGTCTCCAGCGCCTGGTGGAACAGCGCCTGATAGGTGTCGCTCGGCTGGTACTCCACGGGCAGCGACTCGGCGTAGTGGGCACCGCCGTGCTGGATGGCCTCCTCGCGCTCCTCCGTCGGGGCCTCGAGCGCCACGTCGGACAGGTCCTGGAGCAGCCAGCCCACCTCGTCCGGCGGGTACGACGAGAAGTGCGGGCCGCGCAGCGGTTCGGGCAGTGGCACGGGCCTTGCGGAAGCAGGACGGGGCTCCGCGGCCGGCGCCGGGCCGGGCTCGGACGCCCGTCCGGGGGTGGGCTTCCGGTCGGGGACGTAGGACGGGACGACGGCGAGCAGGGCGTGCGGGGTGTGCCGGGCGAGCTGGGCCAGCAGTCCGTCGGGGGTGTGCAGGGCGGGGGTGTCCGCCATCGAGTCGACCACGGCCACGACCGCGTCGAAGCCGGCTCCCGCGACGTTGTAGGCATAGCGCTCGCCGGGCCCGTCGTCCGGATCGTCGTGTGCGGGGAAGACGAGACGGCTGCGGATGGCGTATCCGGGGTCGTCCACGGCGAGCACGGGGGACCGTGTGGTGGTCGAGAAGCGCACCTCGGCATGGGTGAGCTCCTGCAAGGCGACGGCCAGCCGGAGCGGGGCGTACATCAGCTCCTCGAAGCCGAGGACGAGGACGCGGGGCGTCCCACCCCGGGTGCGTCTGGCGCGCCGCTCGTCCGTGCCGACCGACGCGCTGCCGGCCGGCGTGGAGTCGCCCAAAGCGGCGTGCAGGGCGTGGCTCAGGCGTTCGGCCATGCCGGGCAGTGCGGCGTCCAGTGCGGTGCGGTGCGCGGGGGTGAAGCCGTGCCGCCCGCCGTCCGGTATGCGACACGGCCATCCCAGCTCGACCCTGGTCACGCGGCACGCGGGAGCCGTCGCCCGCCCCGGGTCCGGGTCGGCAACGTGTGCCTGCACGGAGTCGGGTTCCCGCACGGAGCTGGGTTCCCCCACGGACTCGGGTCCCCGCACGGACTCGTACCGGGCCACCAGAGCGCGCCCGGCCTCCAGGACGTCCTCGGGGAGGCGCACGGTCCCGGAGGCCGCGGCGATCAGGTCGACCCGGGTGCCGAGCTCGGCCGCGAACCCGTCGAGCCGGTCCCGGTCCTCCGGGGAGCGCATGTCGACCAGGGCCACGATCACGTACCGGGCCCGGGGGTGGCTCTGGTGCAGGGCGCGGATGGTGTTGAGCACGGTGTTGCCGGTGGAGAACTCGTCGTCGACGAGTACCAGCGGCCCGTCACCGGCAAGGAGTGCCGGGTCCTCGGGCAGCAGCAGATGCGAGGTGGCGTGCGAATGCGCCTCCTCGAAGCCGCCGGCGCCGGCCACACCGGGAACCGTGCGACGGGTGGAGTGGAGGTACGGGGCGAGCCCCACGCCGTCGGCGACGCAGTGGCCGAGCCCCGTGGCGGTCTCGGCGTAGCCGAGGACGACCGAGCGGCGCGCCTCGTCGTCGCCGAGCAGCGCGCGGACGCGCAGCCCGAGCGCGTACCCGTACTGCCGGACGACACGAGGGTCCTGCGGCACATGCTTGCCCAGCACGTTGGAGACGAGCAGGTGGGCACGCTTCGGGTTGCGTCGCACGGCGAGCCCGAGCAGTTCCTTCAGCCTGTCGCCGCCGCCGTCGTCGTGCCGCACCGCACCGCCGGGGTCGGCCGCGCCCCCCTCCGCAACGCCTGCCGCACCGGCTCCTCCGGCACCTCGGGCCCCATGCGCGTGCGTGCCTTCCGCCGATCCGCTCTCGTCGCGCCCGGTTTCCCGGCCGACGAGTTCGATTCCCAGTCGCTCGGCGACCCAGGTTCCCGACCACACCATCGTCTCCACCGTCCTCGTGCGTCCTTGTGTTCAGCCGTGTTCAGCCGGGGAGTCCGGCGGCGAGCAGCTCCACGAAACCGACGTTCTCCCGGGCGACGCCGAAGACCTCGGCGCGCCGCAGGACCCGCTCGGCCCAGGCTCGGTGGGGTTTCACCTCGTTCATCTTGTTGGTGTACGTGGAGCGCAGGACCCCGCCGCCGTCGCGGTCCGGGCGCAGGATGTCACGGGCGTCGCTGAACTCCTCGTGGCTGACGACGGACAGCGCATGGACGGGGAGCACGTGCGAGGGATGGATGCAGGTCTTGCCGAGCAGGCCGTTGGCGCGGTCCAGTTCGATCTCGCGGAGCAGCCCGTCCAGGTCATGCTCGATGAGGGCGGTACGCAGGTGCTCCGCGCGCCCGGAGAACGGGCTCTGCCGCAGCTGCGGCTTGAAGATGCGTTCCTGCAAACGGAAGTACTCCCAGACGGGCCCGGTGACGATGAAGCCGGTGCCGTCGGCGCGCCCCAGCACATTGACGACGTCACCGATCGCGCCGGCCACGATCTGCACGTCATAGGCGGTCATCTCGGGGGACCGGCGCAGTCCGTACGCCGAGCAGAAGTCGGTGACACCGAGCCGCAGGGCCAGTACCCGGTCGCGGTACTTGTCGACCGTGCGGACGATGCCGGCCAGGGTCTCCGCACGGGTCTCCAGATGCAGCAGTTCCGGTGACTCCAGGACCGGCATGGCGAACAGCCGGCGGCCGCAGTCCGCCTCTGCGCCGGTCAGGGCCTCCAGGAAGACGACGCCGCGTTCCTCGGTGAACTTGGGCAGCACGAAACCGGAGAGCAGCCGGACGGCGGGACCGAGGCGGCGCACCAGGTCGGGTATCTGTTCCGGGGCCCGCACCCGGATGAAGAGCAGCGGAAGATCGACGTCCGCGTCCCATGCGGGCGTCCCGCGCGCGGAGAGCGCGGTGAGGTGGTGGACCAGGTTCTTCTCGGCGGTCTCGACGTCGGCGTCGTCGATCGAGTCCTCCAGGCAGAGCACCATGGAGACCACGCCGTGCCGGGCCTGCTTGACGATGTCGTGGGCCAGCGCGGGCCGTGTCGCGGGGCTGTAGAGCGTGGCGCCCAGCGCCACGGACAGCAGGGCAGCGGGGGCGTCAGCGCTGAACCGGCAGGGTTGCCGGTGAAAAAGATGCTCACGCACCTCCGGCGCAAGGTGTCCGAAGTGCCGCATAAGAGTCCCCCGTCTCGTCAAGCAGGCCGACACGATATGGCCGGTAATAGTACGGAGGCGTACCTGTCTGGGACGGCGACGGGGCATGAAAATCGGGTAACTCTGCCGCATCAGGCTTTACCGCCGTACCCGTTCAGCGAGTTCCGCCCCTTCCATGCCGTCGATTCCGGCCATGCCTCATGCAAGTCACGGAGCCTCCTGGTCGTCGCCGGACTCGGGACCCCACATTGTCCCCACCCGAATCGAACAGGCAGGATGACCGTATGACAGAAGCGATGCTGAAGGGGTCGAACGTCCCGGTCGAGGCCTCGGCGGTGCGCGCCGTGCTGCGCTGGACGCCTGGCCACCACACACCGGATGTCGATGCCTCTGCATTGCTGCTGGGTTCCGACGGCAGGGTCGGCTCCGACGAGGACTTCGTCTTCTACAACCAGCCCCGCCATCCGTCGGGCGCGGTCTGGCGGCTCGGGAAGAAGCGGGACGCCGAAGGCCTCACCGACACCGTCCAGACGGACCTGACGGCGCTGGCACCGGAGGTGAGCCGGGTACTGCTGGTGGCGTCGGCGGACGACGCGCCTTTCGAGCAGGTGCAGACCCTGCGCATCGCGTTGTACGACGCCGGTTCGTATGGCGGCGAGCCGTTCGCGTACTTCGACGTGTCGCCGGAGACGGGCACCGAGACGGCGCTGATCTGCGGTGAGCTCTACCGTCGCGGGGACGCCTGGAAGTTCCGGGCGCTCGGGGAGGGCTACTCGAACGGGCTGGTCGGGCTGGCCACGGACTTCGGAATCTCCGTGGACGACATGGAGGCCGCGGCGGAGGCCGACCAGGAGACGGCGGCACCTGCGCAGCGGGAACCCCAACCCGCCGCCGCAGCTCAGTCCACCACCGATCAACCCACCTCGGCGGCCGCGGCCACCGCCGCTGCCCAGCCCGCCTACGCCTATCCGCCCTCCGCGGTCACCGAGCGCGCCGTGCCCCAGCCCGCCTACGGCTATCCGCAGCCGGCGGCCACGCAGGCCGCACCGACCCAGGCGGCGCCCGCGGGTCCGGGACCGGCCTACGGGTATCCGCAGCCGGTGGGCGCGCCGGTGGGCGATCAGGAGTTCACCCTGCCGCCCCAGGGGCCGCAGTTCCTCCGCCGCTGACGTTCAGCGCCCGGTCTTGGACTTGTACCCGCGCCCCCACTGGAGGCCCCAGCCGTAGAGCCGGTCGAGCTCGGCCTGGAAGCCGTAGACGAACTTCACCTCGCGGCGCACGGTCAGTTCGCCCTTGATGTTCTCGATGGAGAAGACGGCACATGATCGGGCCTGCGGGGCGCGTTCGTCGAGGCTGATCTCGATCCGGGGGCCGTTGCTGGGGTAGAGCGTGACGACGGCGTGGGTGCGGTCGAAGGCCGGGGTCTGGTCGTAGATGTAGACGAACACCAGCAGGCGCTTGATGTCCTCGCGGTGGTCGAGGTTGATGAAGATGGTCTCGCCGGAGCCGGAGCCGAACCGGTCGTCGCCGCTGAGCTTCACGTAGGGCGGTGCGTTCAGCTCGCCGAAGAAGTCGCCGAGGGGTTGGACGACGCCCTTGGTGCCGTCCGCCAGCTCGTACAGGCAGCCGAGGTCGAGGTCGACGTTGACCATGCTCTGGGTGTGCGCCTGGACCACGTCGGGCTTGAAGATCTTGGACGGGTGCCGCAGCACGCTGACGCGCTCGGGGGCGCCGATGTCCGAGGTGCGCATCCGCCAGGAGAGGTTGACCCGGAGATTGCCGGTGGCTGCGCCCTGTTTGGTGAGCGAGACCACGGAACGGCGTTTGGTCAGTGAGATGGAGTTGCTCGCCGCGCTGCCCGAGTCGAACTGTTCCGAGCGCCCGCGCCAGATATCGTCCCAGAAGGACATGCCACCCCCTGTGTCCTGTAATGCCACCGATGCGAATCCGTAAGGACCGCTGAGACCGCTGAGACCGCCGAGACTGCTGAGACCGTGTTGCGGGGCGGTCGCGAGGCCTGCGCCTCAGAACCGCCCCGCACTGAGCGTTCCTCATTGCGGCCGGCATCACACCGCCGGAGCGTGCAAAGCCGCCGCGACCGCCGGGAACCGGCCGAGTTCAGACCCCGGAAGACACTTCCGCTCTGTCGCCCGAGGTCTCAGCTTTTCCCTCCGCCTCCGCGAGGGCGCGGTTACGGCGCACGGAGGACCAGAAGGACCAGCCGATCAGGATGACGCCGACCAGGCCCGTGATGACCTCGTTGATCTGGTACTGGATCGTGACGAGGAGGAGTACGGCCAGCGCGCCGATGGCGTAGTGCGCGCCGTGCTCCAGGTAGACATAGTCGTCGAGGGTGCCCTGGCGGACCAGGTAGACGGTGAGGGAGCGGACGTACATGGCGCCGATGCCGAGGCCGAGCGCCATGAGCACGATGTCGTTGGTGATGGCGAAGGCACCGATGACGCCGTCGAACGAGAACGAGGCGTCCAGGACCTCCAGGTAGAGGAACATGAAGAAGGCGGCCTTACCGGCCAGACGCACCGCGTCGACCTTCTTGCCGGACTTCCTGGCTTCTTCCTCGGCTTCGTGCTCGCGCTCTTCTTCTTCCTCCAGCCGGTCCTCGAAGAACCCGGAGAGACCGCCGACGATCATGTAGGTGACCAGCCCCAGTATCCCGGAGATGAGCACCGTCTCGCCCTTGTCGGCGTGGCCGCCGCCGTGCTGGTGGGCATGGGCGGCGAAGGTCATGGAGGCGCCCAGCAGCACCAGCAGGGAGATGCAGACCGACAGCATGTCGACCTTGCCGAGCTTGGCCAGGGGGCGCTCGATCCAGCGCAGCCACTGGATGTCCCGGTCCTCGAATATGAAGTCGAGGAAGATCATCAGCAGGAACATACCGCCGAAGGCGGCGATCGCCGGGTGGGCGTCGGTCACCAGTTCCTGGTAGCGGCTCTTGTCGGTCAGGGCCAGGTTCACCGCGTCGACCGGGCTGAGTTTCGCGGTGACGGCCACGATCACTACAGGGAAGAGCAGCCGCATTCCGAAGACGGCGATCAGCACACCGACGGTGAGGAAGATCTTCTGCCAGAAGGCATTCATCTTCTTCAGGATTCCGGCGTTGACCACCGCATTGTCGAAGGACAGCGAGATCTCGAGGACGGACAGGATCGCCACGATCCCGAAGGCGGTCATGCCTCCGTAGAGCACCGCCAGGCCCAGGCCCAGCGCGGTGATCACGAAGGACCAGCCGAAGGTTTTCAGAAGCACGTGCTACCCAATCGTGTGGAGCCCCCCGGACGGAGTCTGGGGGATCTTCTCCCCCGCGCCGAACCCGGCTTTACGAAACATTGACCCCGAAGTCTAGAGCGATGCCCCGCAATCCGGATGCATACCCTTGGCCGACGGCTCGGAACTTCCACTCGTTTCCATAGCGGTACACCTCGCCGAAGATCATCGCGGTCTCCGATGAGGCGTCTTCGGAGAGGTCGTAGCGGGCGAGTTCCTGGCCGTCGGTCTGGTTGACGACGCGGATGAACGCGTTATTCACCTGGCCGAAGGTTTGGCCGCGTGCGTCCGCTTCGTGGATGGAGACCGGGAAGACGATCTTGTCGCAGGATTCCGGGACCTTGGAGAGGTCCAGCAGGATCGACTCGTCGTCGCCTTCGCCTTCGCCCGTGAGGTTGTCGCCGGTGTGCTCCACGGAGCCGTCGGGGCTCTTGAGGTTGTTGTAGAAGACGAACCACTCGTCGCCGAGGACGCGGCCGCTGCTGCACAGCAGGGCGCTGGCGTCCAGGTCGAAGGGGGCTCCGGTGGTGGAGCGTGCGTCCCAGCCGAGCCCGACCATCACCTGTGTGAGGTTGGGTGCGGCTTTGGAGAGGGAGACGTTGCCTCCCTTGGCGAGCGTGACGCCCATGTTCGTGGTCCTCCCCGAGTGACGGAACTGTCGTGTGAGCCAAGAGCCGGTCCGGCGCCGCACTCGTGGGTGCGGCGCCGGACCGTTGAGCTGACCTGTCCCTTGCCTGCTGCTCCGGCCGCCAAACGCAGCGCCGCCCCGCCCGGGCCGTCTCTTCGCCGGCTCGGGCATCCCCGGCCGGCCCGGTGCGCGAACCGGCCTCGGGAGCCGCGTCCCGGCCTTGGTGCAGCGGCCGGCTCTGGCGCTGCCGGTCGGTCAGACGTTGACGCCGAAGTCCTGCGCGATGCCACGCAGGCCGGAGGCGTAGCCCTGGCCGATGGCGCGGAACTTCCACTCGCCGTTGTGGCGGTAGAGCTCGCCGAAGACCATGGCGGTCTCGGTCGAGGCGTCCTCGGAGAGGTCGTACCGCGCGATCTCCTGCTCGTTGGCCTGGTTCACGACGCGGATGAACGCGTTGCGCACCTGGCCGAAGGATTGCTGGCGGTTTTCGGCGTCGTAGATCGAGACCGGGAAGACGATCTTCTCGACGTCGGTCGGGACGGCGCTGAGGTTGACCTTGATCTGCTCGTCGTCGCCTTCGCCCTCACCCGTGAGGTTGTCACCGGTGTGCTCGACCGAGCCGTCCGGGCTCTTCAGGTTGTTGAAAAACACGAAGTTCTGGTCGTTGCTGACCTTGCCCTCCGCGTTGGTGAGGATGGCGGTGGCGTCCAGGTCGAAGTCCGCGCCCGTGGTGGTACGCACGTCCCACCCCAGACCGACCGTGACCGCTGTCAGGCCGGGCGCCTCCTTGGTGAGCGATACGTTGCCGCCCTTGCTGAGGCTGACTCCCACGAGTCCTCCCATTGGTTTCTGGGGCGGGGAGCCCCGTAATGCACTGGCTGTCGGATCAACGAATGGATCCTAGTGACGGGTTCCCGGAGTGCAGCAGACCTTGCGCCGGATGCATCAGAGTGTGTCGAGGGCCGCGGCGTACTCGTTGAGGTCACGGGCGTCCGGCAGTGCGTTCACCACCGTCCAGCGCACCACGCCCTCCTTGTCGATGATGAAGGTGCCGCGCACCGCGCAGCCCTTCTCCTCGTCGAAGATCCCGTAGCTGCGCGAGATCTCACCGTGCGGCCAGAAGTCGGAGAGCAGCGGGTAGTCGAGGCCCTCCTTCTCGGCGAAGACGCGCAGGGTGAAGGGCGAGTCGTTGGAGACGGCGAGCAGCTGCACGTCGTCGTTGACGAACTTCGGCAGCTCGTCGCGCAGGGCGCACAGCTCGCCGGTGCACACACCGGTGAAAGCGAACGGGTAGAAGAGCAGCACCACGTTCTTCTTGCCGCGGAAGTCCGAGAGCCGCACGATCTCGCCGTGCTGGTTCTTCAGCTCAAAGTCCGGGGCCTTGGTGCCTGCCTCGATCGCCATGGTCAGCTTTCCTTCCTGGGGCCGTTACGTGGCGCGTCCACCCTACGCAGAGATCGCGCCGACCGACGCCCACTCCCCCTGAAGGCTTCCGCTGGCCTCGGCACGGCCCACGGCCACGACACCCAGAGCGACCATCCCGGCACGCTGCACGTCCGGGGGCAAGGCGCGCTCGGGGCAGCCGTCGCGCCCGACGGTCCAGGCGGCCCTGCGGGCCCGCTCCGGGGCAAGGGGGCGGGCCATCGCTCGACCGGCTACACGTGCCCGTACGCCGGATCCTCCCCACTGCCTCAAGGACGTCTCCCAAGGACGTGCCCTATGGGCGTGTCCTCAGGGCGTGCGTCAAGGCAGTGGAGCGGACCGGATCGTGGGCCGAGCCGGGCTCACCGCTTCTTGGCGGCCGCCTTCGGCGTCACCAGGCGGCTACCGCTCCAGTCCTTCCCCGCAGCGATGCTCTTGGTCTGGGACAACCCCGCGGTCTGCGCCGCTTCATTGATGTCGCTCGGCTCGACGTAGCCGTCACGCCCGGTCTTCGGCGTCATCAACCAGACCGGGGAGCCCTCGTCGATCAGCGTGGTCGCGTCGACCAGCGCGTCCGTCAGGTCCCCGTCGTCCTCGCGGAACCACAGCACCACGGCGTCGGCCACGTCGTCGAACTCCTCGTCGACCAGCTCGCTGCCGATGATTTTCTGAATGGCCTCGCGGAGCTCCTGGTCGACGTCGTCGTCGTAGCCGATCTCCTGGACCACCTGCTCGGGCTGGAACCCCAGCCTCACGGCAGGGCTCGTCTGCTCCTCCGCGTGGTCCGCGGTCGCGCTCACGGGTTGCCTCCTGATCATGTTCGGACGTTGTGTTCAGCCACGCGCGTGCGCGAAGCGTTGGCCGTAGTCCACACGGGCGGGACCGATCGCGCAAGTACCCGGCCGTGGAGACCGCCGAAACGGTGACGTTCCAGGTGGTGTCGGCGCAACTCCACGCACGTCACCACCGTAGTGGCTGACACGCTCACATCGATACACCCGATATGCCGGCCATCAGCCTCCACACCCGGGGTGTAGCAAGTCGAACGATTTTACGAGGAAGGAGGCGCACGCGGACGCATCGTGGCGGCAGGACCGGGGCAGAAGCCCCGAGAGGCGGGACCCGGGCCGCCAGGCTCACACGCCCGCCCCCGCGGCGCACCCGGCACGCCCCGACGCGCGGGCCGAGCGCGGCGGGCATCCGGCGGAACGCCGCGGTGCGGTCCGCGCGCCGGCGGTCGCCCTCCGGAGGCGCACAACCACGCGGACTACCCGTCGGTAGAGATGACGGACCCGCCCCCGAGGTACACGATTGAGAGCGGCGCCGAGCAGTGAGGAACGGTGGACGGAAGGCGACCACCAGCGAAGCGGCCACCCGACCGGCAGCCGGACCGGGCGGCCCCGGCTGGTTCGCACCCGGTGACCGGACGACGCCCCGCAGCGACACGCGCCGTACCGGCACCCCACGAACCATCCTCACGAACCGCTCCCCCGAACGCCCCTCCGACATCGCCGGCGCCGCCCCCGCCACCGTTCCTCCGGCCCCGGACCCCCGCCCCGTCGGCGCCGTGGGAACACCATCCGGAACAACGCCGACACCACAGGAACCGACAGCCAGAACAGTCAGCCCGATCAAAGTGAATCAACACCTCGAACAGTGAGGAACAGCGTGGCTTCCCGATCCGATCGCAATCCGATCATCATCGGCGGTCTCCCGAGCCAGGTCCCCGACTTCGACCCGGAGGAGACCCAGGAGTGGCTGGACTCCCTGGACGCTGCCGTCGACGAACGCGGCCGTGAACGGGCCCGTTACCTGATGCTGCGCCTGGTGGAGCGGGCCCGCGAGCGGCACGTGGCCGTACCCGAGATGCGCAGCTCGGACTACGTGAACACGATCGCCACCAAGGACGAGCCGTTCTTCCCCGGCAACGAGGAGATCGAGCGCAAGGTCCTCAACGCGACCCGCTGGAACGCGGCGGTCATGGTCTCCCGGGCCCAGCGCCCCGGCATCGGCGTCGGCGGCCACATCGCCACCTTCGCGTCCTCCGCGTCCCTGTACGACGTGGGGTTCAACCACTTCTTCCGCGGCAAAGACGACGGCAGGGGCGGTGACCAGGTCTTCTTCCAGGGGCATGCGTCGCCCGGCATCTATGCACGCGCCTACCTGCTGGACCGGCTCAGCGAGGCGCAGCTCGACGGGTTCCGGCAGGAGAAGTCGAAGGCCCCGAACGGCCTGCCCAGCTATCCGCACCCGCGGCTGATGCCGGACTTCTGGGAGTTCCCGACGGTCTCCATGGGGCTCGGCCCGCTCGGCGCCATCTACCAGGCGCGCACCAACCGCTACATGCACGCACGCGGCATCGCCGACACGTCCGACTCCCATGTGTGGGCCTTCCTCGGCGACGGTGAGATGGACGAGCCGGAGTCGCTCGGCCAGCTGTCCATCGCGGCCCGCGAGGGCCTGGACAACCTGACCTTCGTGGTCAACTGCAACCTCCAGCGCCTGGACGGTCCGGTGCGCGGCAACGGAAAGATCATCCAGGAGCTGGAGTCGCAGTTCCGCGGCGCCGGCTGGAACGTGATCAAGCTGGTCTGGGACCGCTCCTGGGACCCGCTGCTCGCCCAGGACCGGGACGGCATCCTGGTCAACCGGCTGAACAACACGCCCGACGGGCAGTTCCAGACGTACGCGACGGAGTCCGGCGCCTACATCCGGGAGCACTTCTTCGGCGACGACCACCGGCTGCGGGCCATGGTCGAGAACATGACCGACGACCAGATCCTGCACCTGGGCCGTGGCGGGCACGACCACCGCAAGATCTTCGCGGCCTTCTCGGCGGCCCTGGCGCACAAGGGCCAGCCGACGGTGATCCTGGCGCAGACGGTGAAGGGGTGGACGCTCGGTCCGAACTTCGAGGGCCGCAACGCCACCCACCAGATGAAGAAGCTCACCGTCGACGACCTGAAGCGGTTCCGCGACCGGCTGCACCTGCCGATCAGCGACCAGCGGCTGGAGGAGGGCCCGCCGCCCTACTACCACCCGGGCCGCGACTCGGAGGAGATCCAGTACATGCACGACCGCCGGCTGGCGCTGGGCGGCTATGTGCCGACCCGGGTGGTGCGGGCGAAGCCGCTGGAGCTGCCTGGTGACAAGGCCTACGCGAGCGTGAAGAAGGGCTCGGGCAACCAGTCGGTGGCCACCACCATGGCCTTCGTCCGGCTGCTGAAGGACCTCATGCGGGACAAGGAGATCGGCAAGCGGTTCATGCTGATCGCCCCCGACGAGTACCGCACCTTCGGCATGGACAGCTTCTTCCCGAGTGCGAAGATCTACAACCCGCAGGGCCAGCAGTACGAGTCCGTGGACCGCGAGCTGCTGCTCGCCTACAAGGAGTCGCCGACCGGCCAGCTGCTCCACGACGGCATCACGGAGGCCGGCTGCAGCGCCTCGCTGATCGCCGCCGGGTCGGCCTACGCCACCCATGGCGAGCCGCTGATCCCGGTGTACGTCTTCTACTCGATGTTCGGTTTCCAGCGCACCGGCGACCAGTTCTGGCAGATGGGCGACCAGATGGCGCGCGGCTTCGTACTGGGTGCGACAGCGGGGCGTACGACGCTGACGGGCGAGGGCTTGCAGCACGCGGACGGCCACTCGCAGCTGCTCGCCTCGACCAATCCGGCCTGTGTCGCCTACGACCCGGCGTACGGATATGAGATCGCGCACATCGTCCGGGACGGCCTGCGGCGGATGTACGGCGCGTCGCCGGAGCACCCGCACGGCGAGGACGTCTTCTACTACCTGACCGTCTACAACGAACCGATCAAGCACCCGGCGGAGCCCGAGAACGTCGATGTCGACGGCATCCTCAAGGGTGTGTACCGGCTCAGCGCAGGCACCCGGGGCAGTGTCCCGGCGCAGATCTTGGCGTCGGGGGTGGCGGTGCCGTGGGCCCTTCAGGCCCAGCGGATCCTGGCCGCGGAGTGGGACGTCCGGGCGGACGTCTGGTCGGCGACGTCCTGGAACGAGCTGCGCCGCGAGGCGGTCGAGGTGGAGCGGCACAACCTGCTGCATCCGGAGGAGGAGCAGCGGGTGCCGTACGTGACCCGGAAGCTGGCGGACGCGGAGGGCCCGTTCGTCGCCGTCTCCGACTGGATGCGGTCGGTCCCCGACCAGATCGCCCGGTGGGTGCCGGGGCGTTACCAGTCGCTGGGCGCGGACGACTTCGGCTTCGCCGACACCCGTGGGGCGGCCCGGCGCTTCTTCCACATCGACACGGAGTCGATCGTGGTCGCGGTGCTCACCGAGCTGGCCGCGGAGGGCAAGGTCGACCGCTCGGTGCTCAAACAGGCGATCGACCACTACCAGCTGCTGGACGCGTCCGCCGCCCACCCGGGCACGGAGGGCGGCGACGCCTGAGGCTGCTGGGGCCACAGCGGCAGGCCCCCGTCGAGGCGTACCGGATTCGACGGGGGCGCGGCCGGTGGCCGTGGTGGCTGTCCTGGCAGAGGCCGGCCGAGGAGGGGGCGCCCCGCCAGGGGCACCCTTCCGCCCTCAGGGATGGTTACGGGCTCCGCACGGTCCGGCCCGGCCCGCGACCTCGTCCGGCCACGTGAGCGGGGGTGCCGCGCGCGGCAATTAGCCCGTCACCATCGCTACCTCGCCCGGGCCGGGCGGCGCGGCAGGATCTGCTGGACCAGCCCGCCGATCGGGTCGGCGGGCTGGTCGCCCGCCGGTACCGATGACCGACCGTCCCGGCTCGGGTATGCCCATGCGGGTACCCCGTCTCAGTGCTCCCAGACCTTGAAGGCCCGAACTTGGTAGGGCGTCTGCGGGACCCACGTACCGTCGCCCGGGTAGGTCTCGAACTCGCCGGTCTCCGCGCACTCCCCGGACTGGTAGGCGGTGACGGGTCGGCCCATGCGGTTGGCGAGCGCCTCGGCGGTGGTGCCGTGGGGCAGGGGAACGCAGCTCTGGATGCCGGTGTCGGTCAGCTCGTAGGTGTGCCGGGCGCCCTTGAAGTCGGGCTGCTGCCACAGGCAGAGCCGGCCCGCTTCGCACCGGCCGCCCGCCGGATCGGCCGCGGCGTCGGCCGGTGCCGCCGGCACCAGCGCGAGGGCGGCGAGCGCCGTGCACACCGCGCGGAGGGCGCCCGGCACCCGACCCCGAGCGCCCTCGCGCCACCGGCCGCGCAAGCCCGCCCGGCGCCTGTCCCGCACCCCGGGCCGCCGGCTGCGCGACCCGGCCGTCTTACGCGTCGGGGGTGCCCCGTTGCAGAGCATCCCGCGCTCCCCCGGCGTCCTTCGCTGGAGCATGTTCATCTTCATCAACCCCCGTGTGCAAGCGATCACTTGACGCACTGTGACCGGCCCGGGTGACACGGTGGAAGGGAACCCGGCGGACGCCACCCGGATAGGGGAAACGTGCGGCCGGGACGGTGTCCGGCGGCCCGAAAGCCCGGCGCGTACCGGGTTCCAGCGGTGCCGGACCGGGTCCCGCACCGCTCGGCCGAAGCCCTCGGGCTCTAGATGTGTCCGGCCCCCGCGCCCTCGGGCGTGTGCGCGCCGCGCTTGGTGAACACGGCGACCGCGGCGGCGAACACGGCGACGACTCCGGCGACCGTGAAGGCCAGGCCCATGCCGGTCAGGAAGGTGTCGTGCACGACTCCGGTGATCTTGCCGAGTACCTGCGGGGTCATCCCCGGGGCACTGGCCACCTGCTTGGGGACCAGGCCGACCGCGACGGCCTGGTCCAGGCCGGCCGGCGGGGCAGCGGGCAGGCCGGCTGCCGTCCAGCTCGTGGGCAGCTCGGAGCTGACCTTGTTCGACATCACGGCGCCGAGAACGGCGGTGCCGAGGCTGCCGCCGACCTGCATCGCCGCCTGCTGGATGCCGCCCGCGACGCCCGACAGCTCCAGCGGGGCGTTGCCGACGATGACCTCGGTGGCCCCGACCATCACCGGGGCGAGGCCCAGGCCGAGCAGCGCGAACCAGAGCGACATCGTGAGCGAGCCGGTGCCGGTGTCGAGCGTCGTCATGCCGAACATGGTCACGGCCGTCAGCGCCATGCCGGTGACCAGCGGGATGCGCGGGCCCACCTTGGTGATCAGGGCGCCGGCCAGCGGCGAGGAGACGATCATCATGCCCGTCAGCGGCAGCAGACGCAGACCGCAGTCGACGGGCGACATGTTGTGCACGTTCTGAAGGTAGAAGGTGACGAAGAACAGGCCGCCCATGAAGGCGAAGCCCATCAGCACCATCAGGACGGTGCCGGCGGACAGCGGCACCGAGCGGAACATGCTCAGCGGGAGCAGCGGCTCGCCGACCCGGTTCTCCCAGAGGGCGAACAGCGCGAAGCAGACCACCGCGGCACCGAGGAACCCGAGGGTCCGCCCGCTGCCCCACCCCCAGTCACCGGCCTTGATGAGCGCCCACACCAGGGCGAACATCGCGGCCGACAGCAGGACGATGCCCGGCACGTCGAAGGAGCGCGGGGCGTTCTTCGCGCGATGGTCGAGCAGGATGACCAGGCCGAGGACGAGGGCGACCACGCCCACCGGCACGTTGATGAAGAAGACCGACTGCCAGCTGACGTGCTCCACGAGCACACCACCGAGGATCGGGCCGCCTGCGGTGGAGGCACCGATGACCATGCCCCAGATGCCGATCGCCATGTTCAGCTTCTCGGCGGGGAAGCAGGCGCGCAGCAGGCCGAGGGCGGCCGGCATCAGCAGCGCGCCGAAGAGGCCCTGGAGCACCCGGAAGGCAATCACGAGGGCGACGCTGTGGGAGAGCCCGATGGCTCCGGAGGAGGCCGCGAAACCGGCCACGCCTATGAGGTAGGTCTGTCGGTGGCCGAAGCGGTCACCGAGCTTGCCTGCGGTGACGAGCGCGACGGCGAGGGCGAGGAGGTAGCCGTTGGTGATCCACTGGACGTCGGCGAGCGAGGCGTCGAGGTCCGACTGGATCGCCGGGTTGGCTATCGCCACGATGGTGCCGTCCAGGGCCACCATCATGACGCCGATGGCGACGGCGAAGAGCGTGAGCCAGGGGTGGCCACGCATGCCCTTGACCGGGGGCACTGCGAGCCCGGCGGGCGCTCCCCCGGAGGAGGAACCAGGTCCCGTCGTCTCGACGGTGGTCTGACTAGTCATGCCCGGAGGCTAATGTCAGGCGCTGACAATTGACAAAGCCTGTCTTTACGGGCCCGCGCGGGCGCCGGCATACGAGTATCGTCGCGCCCGCCCACGCGTCAGGCTCTGCCCCGCGCGCGGGCCGGGGGGATCCGGGCTGCGGCGCACCACAGCGGAGTGCGGCGGCACACGCAAGCGGAACCAGGCAGGACGGCACACGGATTTGACGGACGCACCCGACCTCACACCCGCGCGGGCAGGCAGCGAGGCCCACCACGCCGTGTCATCCCGCGCGGCACCGCCCCGCCCGGGGCTGCGCGAGCGCAAGAAGCAGCGCACCCGTGACGCGCTGCTGCACGCCGCGCTCGAACTGTTCGTCTCGCAGGGGTACGAGCAGACCACCGTCGACGAGATCGCCGGCGCGGTCGACGTCTCGCAGCGCACCTTCTTCCGCTACTTCGCGGGCAAGGAGGAGACCGTGTTCGCCGTGCCGGACATGGTGGAGTCGCAGTTCGTGGCCGCGTTGCGGGAGCGACCCGCGGGCGAACCGCCGCTGGAGGCGCTGCGCCGCGCCGTGCTCGACTCGTGGGACACCATCGGCGAGGCCATCGAGGCCACCGTGCCGATCGACCTGTACATGCGCACCTACCAGCTGATCGAGTCGACGCCCGCGCTGCTCGCCGTCCATCTGCGTCGCTCATGCGACCTGGAGGAGGTCGTCGCCCAGGTGATCGCGGAGCGGGAGGGCCTGGACGTGGACGCCGATCCGCGCCCACGGGTCGTGGTGGCCGCCTTCAGCGGCGTGATGCGGATGGTGGGGCGGCTGTGGGGGGCGGGCGACGACATCAGCGTCGCGTCGATCCGCGCCCTGACGGAGTCGTACCTCGACCGCCTCGGCCCGGCCCTGATCGGCGACCCGGACGCGACATGCAGCACACCCTCAGGCGAACCCTTTACGCCCTAATAGGACAAATAGCCATTAGAACGACGCAGCATCATCAAGCGCCCCCATCTATATGATGAAGGATCATTTCTGAGCACCCCTCACCCTCCACCCTCCCCACCCGACCCCGCACCCGCCGCCCCCAAAGAGGTACACAGAGAGTCACCAAACGACAGCAGTTGTGTCGCTTTTGGCCTAATTAGCGTACTGAAAACGTGATGTACCTCACCCGTTGCACGGCTTTCGGCTCGTGTCTCCTAGGGTGTCCCGCAGTGACTTCCTTCGACACCTCTCCCCAACTCAACGCGTGGCGCGCACTGCTTGCGCTGGCCGTCGTGTTCATCATGCTGGCCACCACCGGGTGGACCGCGGTCCACCACCGCCAGGGAGCGGCGTCGCCGGTCGACGCGGCGCGAGAGGCCTGGAGTCACGGCCACATCGCCGGCCACCGGCTGCCCGACCCGACCGGATCGCCGGCCGCGCTGTCACGTTTCTTCGCCTCGCTCACACCCCATCAGAGCGCCGTGCTCACCGCCCGCTACCCGCTCGCGGTCGGCAACATGAACGGCGCGCCGGTGAAGCTGCGCTACCGGGCCAACCACCACGCCCTCGACGCCGCGCGCAAGGTGGAGCAGCGACGCATGCACGACGCCCGGCTGACCCCCGACGGCCAGCACGACGCGGGGCGGCTAATGCACCGCTACGAGCAGCTGCTGGCCCCGGGCCGCCATGTGCTCGCCTTCGACCCGATGGGCCCCGGGCGCATCGCCGAGGTGATGGGCGATCTCACCAGGGCCCAGCGGGTCTCCGTCGTGGTGCCCGGCGTGGACACCGATCTGCTGACGTTCCAGCGCACCGACCGCCAGTACACCGCACCCGTCGGCATGGCCACCGCGCTGTACCGCGCCGAGCGGAAAGCGGACCCCCATACCCGTACCGCCGTGATCGCCTGGGCCGACTACACCGCGCCGAGCGGCATCGGCGTGGACGCCGCCACGGCCAAGCGCGCCGAGGACGGCGCCGTCCGGCTCAACGCGCTGCTCGCCGGGCTGCCCGGGCACTCGTCCGTCGCGCTGTACTGCCACAGCTACGGGTCCGTGCTCTGCGGGGTCGCGGCCCACCACATGCCCGGGCGGGTCAGCGACATCGCAGTCGCCGCCAGCCCCGGCATGCGCGCCTCGCGCGCCTCGCAGCTGGGCACCCGCGCCCGTATCTGGGCGATGCGGGACAGCAGCGACTGGATCCAGGACGTGCCCAATCTGGAGTTCGGCGGGCTCGGACACGGCGCCGACCCGGTCTCCGCCGGCTTCGGCGCACGGGTGCTCTCGGCGCAGGGCGCCAAGGGGCACGCCGGCTACTTCGAACCGGGCACCGAGAGCCTCGCCAATTTCGCGAGTATCGGTGTTGGCGCATATCGCGCGGTCAGCTGTGCCTCACAGGTGATGACCTGCCACAGCGGTCTGCCTGGTACGACAGCAGCCTGACGCGCGTAGAAGCAACGAAACACAGGCTCGTCTAGGGAGGGGACGAAAGAAGCGTGTGCCGCATACGATGAGCAGCATGGGTGATGTACTGGCCGGATTTCACGCCGCCTGGGAGTTCGAGTCGGACTCTGTGCACATCCGCTTCGAACGGGGGATACGCACGCCGAAGCTGTTCCAGGCGCTCGGCGAGCGCCGCATCCCCCATGAGGCGATCGCGGCGGTGAGCGTGACCCCGGGCAAGCGTGGGACGGTGGCGCTCCTCCTCGAGCCGAGACCGGGCGCCGACCCCTTGATGGAGGTCGCCGCCGGCCAGCTCAAGGAGAGTCACGACCCCTACCGTCTGGTGCTGCCGGCAGAACGCGAGACGCTCGCCGCGTACTACGCCGACGAGCTGCGCCCGCTGGTCTTCGGCACGGCGGGCGACGCCCCCGACCGCTATCTGGTGGCGGCCCCCGAGGCACCGATGCAGTTCAAGGCCTACGACGGCAAGGCCGCCTTCGACGGGAAGACGGTCTCGTTCCGCTGGTTCTGGACCGGCGCGTCGTCCGCGAAGTGGAAGGCGGGCGACCAGAGTTTCCTCATCTCGGACCTGGCCGGGGTCGAGTGGCGCTCCCCCGAACTCTTCGAGGGCTATCTGCGGCTGCTGCACCGCGACCCCTCCGGCGCCCCGCGCAGCCGTCCCGAGGGTGCCGACCAGGATCCGTCCTCCGTCGTCTTCGGCCTGGGCTACGGGCTGGTGCACGAGTCGCTGCCGTTCGCGGCGTCGGTGCTGGGGGCGCTCAAGGCGTCCCCCGGGCCGGACGACGCGCGGGTGACGGTCGGCGCCGCGGCCCACCGCGACCCGGCCGACATCGCCGACCGCATCCGTCACCTGGGCGAACTGCACAAGGCCGGACTGGTCACCGACGAGGAGTTCACCGCGAAGAAGACCCAGCTGCTGTCCGAGCTGTGACGTGCGCTCCGGCGCCCCCGCCCGGGAGCGCCGGAGCCGCCCTCACTCCCGGCCCGCCGAGGTGAACGCCATGTCGGCGTAACGGTCGCCCGCGACCTTCGAGGCGATCGGCTCCAGCGCCGCCAGCTCGTCGTCGGTGAGCCGGATACGGGTGGCCGCCGCGTTCTCCTCGACGCGGGTGCGCTTGCGGGTGCCGGGGATCGGCACGACCGCGAGCCCGCGGACCTCGGCCTGCTGCTGCACCCAGGCGAGCGCGACCTGTGCGGGGGTCGCGCCGCGCGCCTGCGCGATGCTGCGCACCGGCTCCAGGAGCGCCGCGTTGGCCGCGGCGTTGTCGCCGGTGAAACGTGGCTGGGTGCGGCGGAAGTCGTCCTGGGCGAGCTCCTTGTCGGCGCTGACGAAGGAGCCGGTGAGGAAGCCTCGGCCGAGCGGCGAGTACGGCACCAGGGCCACGCCGAGATCCGCGGCGGCCGGCACCACACCGCCCTCGATGTCCCGGCTGAACAGCGACCACTCCGACTGGACGGCGGCGATCGGATGGACGCCGTGGGCGGTGCGCAGCTCCTCCCCGGTGACCTCGCTCAGGCCCAGGTGCCGCACCTTGCCCGCCTTGACCAGCTCGGCCATGGCGCCCACCGACTCCTCCAGGGGCACGCTCACATCGCGGCGGTGCATGTAGTAGAGGTCGATGGTGTCGATGCCGAGGCGTTGCAGGCTCCGCTCCACGGCGCCGCGTATGTAGTCCGGGTCGTTGCGGATGGTGCGCTTGTACGGGTCGTTCGGATCCATGGTCAGCGCGAACTTGGTGGCCACCACGATCTCGTCCCGGTGGGCGCCCACGAACGGGGCGATGAACTGCTCGTTCTCACCGGCGCTGGCGCCGTAGACGTCGGCGGTGTCGTAGAAAGTGATGCCCAGCTCCAGGGCGCGTTCCAGGGTGGCCCGCGCCTCGTCGGAGTCGGTGGGTCCGTAGGCCCAGCTCATGCCCATGCAGCCGAGGCCCTGGACGCTCACCTCGGGGCCGTCGGTGCCCAGCCGGGTACGGTCGATCGTGTCGATCGAAGTCATCGATGCTCAAGCCCTCTCGGACGCCGGTTCGGCGTCGGTATACGTGCTGATCTTGTAATCGAGGACGGTCAGCGTGTCCTGGAGTTCCGCGATCCGGGACAGCACGTCCACGCGGGTCGCTTCCAGCAGGTGTCTGCGCTCGGCGAAGGTGTGCTCGCCCTCCCGCACCAGTTCCGCGTAGCGCACCATGTCCGCCACCGGCATGCCGGTCAGCCGGAGCTTGCCCACCAGGTGGAGCCAGTCCAGATCGCGGTTGGAGTAGCGGCGCTGCCCGGTGTGCGAGCGGTCGACGTGCGGCATCAGGCCGATCCGCTCGTACCAGCGCAGGGTGTACGCGGTCAGTCCGGTGAGGGCGACGACCTCGCTGATGGTGTAGTGGTCCCGCCCGTCGGGCCGCGGGTGGACCGGCGCCGCGGCGCAATTGGCGACACCGCCGTCGGCCGGGGCGTCGGGCGGGTGAGGTGCGTAGGTGGTGTCCGTCACCGTCATGGTCCCCACGCTAGGACCTTGGAGTGCACTCGAAGCAAGCGGCTTCTGACGGGCACGGAAAAGAACACGACGGCTTCCGGACTGCTGGGTACCGTGCGGGCATGAGCACCACGAACGCCGTGCGCCGTGCCACCCCCGAGGACGCCGAGGAGCTCGTTCGGCTCCGCACGATCATGCTCGACTCGCTGCACCGCAGCGACGACCGCGGCTGGCAACCGCACGCGGTGGAGATCCTGCGCAAGCGGCTCGCGGAACCGGACGGCGACTTGGCGGTCTTCGTCGTGGACCGCCCCGGCGACGGTGGCGCGGGCGCGGGCTCGCCGCAGCCCGGTGGGGCACCGGCGCCGGCGCTGGCCGCGTGCGCCGCCGGCTCCGTGGAGCATCGGCTGCCGGGGCCCGGCAACCCGCTGGGGCACGTCGGGCACATCTTCAGCGTGGCCACCGACCCGGACCTGCGCCGCCGCGGTTACTCACGGGCCTGCATGACGGCGTTGCTCGCCTGGTACCGCGAGCGTGGGGTGCGCAAGATCGATCTGCATGCGTCGGAGGAGGGGGAGCCGTTGTACGCGTCGATGGGGTTCAGGCGGAACGCGGCGCCCGCGATGCGCCTGACTTACTGAGGCGCTCCGCGCGCCTCCAGCGCCCCTGCGGGGGGCCGATTGGCGTGCGTCCGTTTTGCGGGGTCCCGGGGTCTCCTTGCGGGGTGCGACCACCACCTGCCGGTGGTCCGGATACGACAGAGACAGCCCCCACGGACGGTGGCGAACTGACGGCTTCGTCTGGGCTTGTCGCGCCCACGCGGCGGAGCCGCACAATGTCACAGTCCCGCGCCCCTTTTTTGCGGGCGTCGTGCGTGCCCCTGGTCGCAGGGTCCCCCTCAAGGGGCGCGGGGAACTGCGCGAGCGACCCACCACCAGCAGGTGGTCCGAACACGACAGAAACACCCCGCTACGGAACGGTGGGCGAACCGACGGCCTCGTCGGGGCTGGTCGCGCCCACGCGGCGGAGCCGCACAATGTCACAGTCCCGCGCCCCTTTGCTTACGGGCGTCGTGCCCGCCCCGATCACACGGATGCCCCTCAAGGGGCGCGGGGAACTGCGCGAGCGACCCACCACCAGCAGGTGGTCCGGACACGACAGAAACACCCCCCTACGGACGGTGGCGAACCGACGGCCGCGTCGGGGCGGCTGGCCCGGAACGGGTCGCCGTGTGGGGGGTCGTTACCCTCGGGGCATGCAGAGCTTGGCGTTGATCGAGACATGGCCGGTTTCGGCCGCCGCCGCGGCCGTCGTCCGGGGGGACGGGACGGTTGTCGGAACGTACGGTCCGGTTGACCGTACGTTTCCGCTGGCCTCGGTCACGAAGCCGCTCGCCGCGTACGCCGTGCTCGTGGCGTACGAGGAGGGGGCGATCGACCTCGACGAGGCGGCCGGGCCCGCGGGCTCGACGGTGCGGCATCTGCTGGCGCACACCAGCGGGCTCGCGTTCGACGAGCACCGTGTGACGGCCGAGCCCGGCGTCCGGCGGCTCTACTCCAACGCGGGCTTCGAGGTGCTGGGCGACCACGTCGCCAAGGCCACGGACATCCCGTTCGCCGAGTATCTGCGCCAGGCGGTGTGGGAGCCGCTCGGGATGACGGCGACGGCGCTGGAGGGCGGCGGCTCGCCCGCCAAGGACGGGGTGTCGAGCGTCACCGACCTGGCACGGTTCGCGGCCGAGCTCCAGGCACCCCGGCTGCTCGACCCGCGCACGGTGGCGGAGGCGATGACGGTGCAGTACCCGGGGACGAAGGGGGTGCTGCCGGGGTACGGCCACCAGAACCCGAACGACTGGGGACTCGGCTTCGAGATCAGGGACGGCAAGGCCCCGCACTGGACGGGGGCGAGCTCCTCATCGCGGACGTTCGGGCACTTCGGGCAGTCCGGCACCTTCCTCTGGGTGGACCCGGACGCGGAGCTGGCCTGCACGGTGCTGACGGACCGGGCGTTCGGGCCCTGGGCGGTGGAGGTCTGGCCGGGCTTCACGGATGCGGTGCTCCAGGAGTTCCGGCGTCCGTGACGTCCATGACGTCCATGACGCTGTCACGCGGGGCTAAGGCTGTTGACCGGAAGTACCGGAAGTAGCGGCCGCCCGGGGGCGAGGCGCGTGGCGGTCACGTCATTTCCCACACCAGCAGTTCCGCCCCCTCGCCCCGCGGTGCCTGTGCCACCAGATCCTCCGCCGCGGTGATGCGGGCCGCGTCACCGGGGGTGAGCACGGTGCCCGCGACGCGTATCCGGCCGCTCACCACATGGGCGTAGACGTGCGGGGCGTCGGGGAGGGCGGTGCGCTCGCTGGGGTGGAGCCGGCGTACGTGGAGCAGGGCGCCGGCCGCGGGGAGCGCGTAGGGCGTGGCGTCCGCGATGCCGCGCACCACGTGGTAGGCGGGGTCACCGCCGGGGTCCAGCGGGGCGAGCCACATCTGGAGGAAGACCAGCGGGTCCGGGCCCTCGTTGCACTCCACGTGCCGTATGCCGCCGCCCGCGCTGAGGTGCTGTACGTCACCGGGGCCGACGACACAGGTGTTGCCCGCCGAGTCGCGGTGGGTCAGCTCGCCCTCGATGACCCAGGTCACGATCTCCGTGTGGCTGTGCGGGTGCTCGTCGAAGCCCGCGCCGGGCGCCAGACGCTCCTCGTTGCAGGCGATGACCGCGCCGAAGCGGAGGTTGTCCGGGTCGTAGTGGGACCCGAAGGAGAACGCGTGCAGGGACTCGATTCCGGCGGCGCTGTCTCCCCCACGCCGCCGCGCGGCGGACCGCCTCACATCCATCACGGCATCCACGGTAGACCCGGCACCGGACAGGGCCGTACCGATAAGGCAGTCTTGTCCCTGTGCCAGAACCCGAAGCCAGCAAGAGTGACACCGCAGCACACCGTGCGTCGACGCCGGACCCGCAGGCAGCGCACGAGGGTGCGCAGCCGGGCCACGCACACGCCCGGACGCTGAAGCGGCTGGAGAAGTCGTCCGGCAATCTCGCCGCGCAGGCCATCGCGCGCATGGACGAGACGCTCCCCTGGTACCGGGCGATGCCCCCGGAGAACCGCTCCTGGATCGGGCTGGTCGCACAGGCGGGCATCGCCGCGTTCACGGAGTGGTTCCGGCACCCCGACGCCCCGCAGGCGATCTCCACGGACGTCTTCGGCACCGCACCGCGCGAGCTGACCCGGGCGATCACGCTACGGCAGACCGTGGAGATGGTGCGCACCACGATCGAGGTGATGGAGTCCGCGATAGAGGAGGTCGCGGCACCCGGCGACGAGTCCGCCCTGCGTGAGGCGCTGCTCGTCTACGCCCGGGAGATCGCCTTCGCGACCGCCCAGGTGTACGCGCAGGCGGCGGAGGCGCGCGGCGCCTGGGACGCCCGCCTCGAATCGCTGGTCGTCAACGCCGTGCTGTCCGGCGAGGCCGACGAGGGCACCGTCTCACGGGCCGCCGCGCTCGGCTGGAACTCCCCCGACCATGTGTGCGTGGTGTTGGGCACCGCGCCGGACGGTGACAGCGAGCTCACCGTGGAGGCCATCCGGCGGGCCGGCCGGCACGCCAAGCTCCAGGTCCTGACGGGGGTGCTGGGTGACCGGCTGGTGGTCATCGCGGGCGGCAGCGACGACCCGCTGAAGGTGGCCAAGGGCCTGATCGGGCCGTTCGCGGCGGGCCCGGTGGTGGCCGGTCCGGTACTGCCCGACCTGCTCGCCGCGACCCGGTCGGCGAAGGCCGCGGCCGCCGGACTCAAGGCATGTTCGGCGTGGCAGGACGCGCCGCGGCCGGTCCTGGCGGATGATCTGCTTCCAGAGCGCGCGATCGCGGGCGACCCCTCCGCCAGGGAACAGTTGGTGGAGGAGATCTACAGACCGCTGGAGGAAGCGGGCTCGGCACTGCTGGAGACGCTGAGTGTCTATCTGGAACAAGCGAGCAGCCTGGAAGGCGCCGCCCGGATGCTCTTCGTGCATCCGAATACCGTCCGCTACCGGCTTCGACGTGTGACTGACGTCACCGGCTGGTCGCCCTCCGACGTCCGCTCCGCATTCACCCTGCGGATCGCACTGATCTTGGGACGCTTGGTCGAAGCAGATGGACAGCTCTAGGGTTTTGTGGGGGAACTACAATTCCCCCTACGGTTCTTCGTCCCTGTCCCCACGGGCGGGTCAGGCCGCCAACAGGAGAGAGTGGGACAGTGCTCGTACTCGTCGCTCCCGGTCAAGGCGCCCAGGCGCCTGGTTTTCTGACTCCCTGGCTCGATCTTCCCGGCGCCGCCGACCGGCTCGCCGCATGGTCGGATGCGATCGAACTCGACCTCGTCCACTACGGGACGAAGGCCGACGCCGACGCCATCCGGGACACCGCCGTGGCACAGCCGCTGCTGGTGGCCGCGGGCCTGCTGTCGGTGTCCGCGCTGGCGCAGGCGCCGCTCGGCTCATGGCCGGCCGCCGCTGAACCGGCCGCCGACGGCTCGTCCGGCCTGCCCGCGCCCGGCATCCTGGCCGGCCACAGCGTCGGCGAGATCACGGCGGCCGCGCTCGCCGGGGTGCTGGACGAGACCGCGGCGCTCGCCTTCGTACGGGAACGCGGCCTGGCCATGGCGGAGGCTGCCGCGGTCACCGAGACCGGCATGGCGGCCCTGCTCGGGGGCGACCCCGAGGTCGCCGTACCGCACCTGGAGCGCCTCGGCCTGACCCCGGCGAACGTGAACGGCGCGGGCCAGATCGTGGCCGCCGGCACCGCCGAGCAGCTCGCCGCGCTCGCCGCCGACAAGCCCGAGGGCGTGCGCAAGGTGGTGCCGCTGAAGGTCGCCGGCGCCTTCCACACGCACCACATGGCGCCCGCGGTCGACCGCCTCAGGCGCGCCGCCGAGACGCTCACCCCGGCCGACCCGGCGCTCACCTACGTCTCCAACCGGGACGGCCACGTGGTCACCTCCGGTGGCGAGGTCATCGAGCGCCTGGTGGGCCAGGTCGCCAATCCGGTGCGCTGGGACCTGTGCATGGAGACCTTCGCCGAACGAGGCGCCACCGCGGTCGTGGAGGTGTGCCCGGGCGGCACCCTGATCGGCCTCGCCAAGCGTGCCCTGAAGGGCGTGCGGACGCTGGCGCTGAAGACACCGGACGACCTCGACGCGGCCCGCGAGCTGCTGCGGGAGTCCGCCCCTGCCACCGACGCAGCCCGGCCCGCCCACACCACGGTCGCCCACACCACGGCCTGACAAGGAGCCCGAGAGCATGTCGAAGATCAAGCCGAGCAAAGGCGCCCCGCATGCGCGCATCCTGGGCGTGGGAGGCTACCGACCGGTCCGTGTGGTCCCCAACGAGGTGATCCTGGAGACGATCGACTCGTCCGACGAGTGGATCCGCTCCCGCTCCGGCATCGTGACCCGGCACTGGGCGAACGACGAGGAGACCGTCGCTGCGATGGCCCTGGAGGCCTCCGGCAAGGCGATCGCCGACGCCGGAATAGCCCCGGAGCAGATCGGCGCCGTCATCGTCTCGACCGTCTCCAACTTCCGGCAGACGCCGGCGGTGGCGACGCTGATCGCGGACCAGCTCGGTACGGACAAGGCCGCCGCCTTCGACATCTCGGCGGGCTGTGCCGGCTTCGGCTACGGCCTCACCCTCGCCAAGGGGCTCGTGGTGGATGGCACGGCCGAGTACGCGCTGGTCATCGGCGTGGAACGGCTGTCGGACCTGACCGACCTCACCGACCGCAAGACCGCCTTCCTGTTCGGTGACGGGGCGGGCGCCGCGGTCGTCGGACCCTCGAAGGAGCCGGCGATCGGGCCCACGGTCTGGGGGTCCGAAGGCGACAAGTCGGAGACCATCAAGCAGACGGTGTGGTGGTCGGACTACCGCGACGACGCGCACCGGCCCGAGAGATTTCCCGCGATCACGCAGGAGGGCCAGGCGGTGTTCCGCTGGGCCGTGTTCGAGATGGCGAAGGTCGCCCAGCAGGCGCTGGACGCGGCCGGGATCAGCCCGAGCGACCTGGATGTCTTCATTCCGCACCAGGCCAACATGCGGATCATCGACTCGATGGTGAAGACGTTGAAGCTGCCGGAGTCGGTCACGGTCGCCCGTGACGTGGAGACCACCGGCAACACCTCGGCCGCCTCGATCCCGCTCGCAATGGAGCGGCTCCTGGCGACCGGCGAGGCGAAGAGCGGAGACACCGCGCTCGTCATCGGCTTCGGGGCGGGCCTCGCATACGCGGCCACGGTCGTTACCCTCCCCTGAGCAACAAAAGGATCTTTCGCGGCGACATCGTCTGCGAAGCGGTCCGAACCTCCCGCGTGGAGCGAGCTTTCCTGCGGGAGTCGCACCCCCTTTTGGATACACATCGAAGGAGCGCCGAACATGGCCGCCACTCAGGAAGAGATCGTCTCCGGTCTTGCCGAGATCGTGAACGAGATCGCGGGCATCCCGGTCGAGGACGTCGAACTGGACAAGTCCTTCACCGATGACCTGGATGTCGACTCGCTGTCCATGGTCGAGGTCGTCGTCGCCGCGGAGGAGCGTTTCGACGTCAAGATCCCGGACGACGACGTCAAGAACCTCAAGACCGTCGGCGACGCCACCGAGTACATCCTCAAGCACCAGTCCTGAATCGGGCTTGACGCCTGTGCCTGCCGCCACCCGGCGGTGGCGCCGCCATATCCCTCGCATCCCTCGAATCGCGAAGAGAGAATTCCTGTGAACTCGACCAAGCGCACCGTGGTCGTCACCGGTATCGGCGCAACCACACCGCTGGGTGGCGACGCGGCTTCCACCTGGGAAGGCCTCATCGCCGGCCGGTCCGGCGTCAGCCACCTCCAGCAGGAGTGGGCCACCGACATGCCGGTCCGCATCGCTGCTCAGATCGCCGTGGAGCCCGGGGAGATCATTCCCCGCACGCAGGCACGCCGGCTGGACCGCTCGGCGCAGTTCGCGCTGGTCGCGGCCCAGCAGGCCTGGTCGGACGCCGGTTTCACCGGCAAGGCGGGCGAGGACGGAACGGTCGACCCGGATCGGGTCGGCACGGTCATCGCCTCCGGCATCGGCGGGGTGACGACCCTGCTCGGCCAGTACGACATCCTGCGCGAGAAGGGCGTGCGCCGGGTCTCCCCGCACACCGTCCCGATGCTGATGCCGAACGGCCCGTCCGCCAACGTCGGCCTGTCCGTGAACGCCAGGGCCGGTGTGCACACCCCGGTCTCGGCGTGTGCGTCCGGTGCGGAGGCGATCGGCTACGGCATCGAGATGATCCGCACCGGACGTGCCGAGGTGGTCGTCGCCGGCGGCACCGAGGCGGCCATCCACCCGCTGCCGATCGCCGCGTTCGGCAACATGATGGCGATGTCCAAGAACAACGACGACCCGCAGGGTGCGTCACGCCCCTTCGACGTGAACCGCAACGGGTTCGTGCTCGGCGAGGGCGCGGGCGTGGTGATCCTGGAGTCCGAGGAGCACGCCAAGGCGCGCGGGGCGCGGGTCTACGCGGAGGCGCTCGGCCAGGGCATCTCCGCCGACAGCCATGACATCGTGCAGCCCGACCCGAGCGGCAACGGAATCGCGCACGCGCTACAGAACCTGGTCCAGAACACCGGCCTCGACCTCGCCGAGATCGTGCACGTCAATGCGCATGCCACGTCGACGCCGGCCGGCGACATCGCCGAGCTCAAGGCGCTGCGGAAGGTGTTCGGCGACCACGCCGACCACATGGCGGTCGCCTCGACGAAGTCGATGACCGGCCACCTGCTCGGCGGTGCGGGCGGCATCGAGTCGGTGGCGGCGATCCTCGCGCTGCGGAACCGGGTGGCTCCGCCGACCATCAACGTCACCGAGCTCGACCCGGAGGCGACGGTGGCGGACGTGGTCTGCAACGAGCCGCGGGAGCTGCCGCGACAGGGCTCGGTCGTCGCCCTGAACGACTCTTTCGGCTTCGGCGGCCACAACGTGGTCCTGGCGTTCCGCCACACCGCCTGACGCTGCGCGTCGACGGTGCGCACGGTGAGGGGCACGGCCCCTTGGCAGAGCGCCCCTGCGCCCACGTCACGCACGGCGTCCCTAAAGGGGCGCGGGGAACTGCGCGCGCAACCCACCACCGGCCGGTGGTCCGGACACGACGGAAACAGCCCCTTCGGGACGGTGACGACCCGACGGTCTCGTCGAGGCTGGTCGCGCAGTTCCCCGCGCCCCTTTAGGGACGCCGTGCGTGACCCCGCCGGGGAGCGCACCGGGGGCCCTCAGACCACTTGGTGCAACCAACGAACCGGCGCACCTTCACCCGCATAGCGGAAAGGTTCCAGTTCGTCGTCCCACGGCTTGCCGAGGAGCTTGGCGATCTCCGCCTGGAGGTCGGCCTCCTCGCGCTGCGCCCGGGCCAGCGCAGCGCGCAGGCGGTCCTCGGGGATCAGGATGTCGCCGTGGATGCCGGTGACGGCGTGGAAGATACCGAGGTCGGGCGTGGCGCTGTAGCGCTCGCCTTCGGCGGTGGCGCACGGCTCCGCGGTCACCTCGAAGCGCAGCAGATGCCAACCCCGCAGCGCCGACGCCAGCTTGGAGGCGGTGCCCACCTCGCCCTGCCAGGAGAATTCGCTGCGCCAGGTGCCGGGGGCCGCCGGCTGGCGGATCCAGTCGAGGTTGACGCGGGTACCGAGCACGCCCGCGACCGCCCATTCGACGTGCGGGCACAGCGCGCGTGGTGCCGAGTGCACGTACAGAACTCCACGAGTCGTCACCGGGACCTCCAGGGTGGGACGCGGGGTGCCTGTGCCGACGGCCTCGCGCCTGTGCCGAGCAATATTCCTCAAAAGGGACAGATGTGACGTGATGTAATTTAGCGGAACTGCACCAGCGGACTGCCACGGGTCGGCCGGCGGCCTGTCGCCGCCGTCCCATGGTGACCCGGCTGCCACGGGGCCGAGGCTACCGTGCGGCGGGGCAAGGAGTGTGACGTACTGTCCGTCCCGTGGGGCCAAAACGCCACCGTTTCACTCGCAGGGACGCCTTGCCTGTACGGAGCGGACGGTAGGGCACACGACATGACCTTCAAGGCACCCGAAAGAGGTCCGAAAGGCGCCCGGATGACACCCGGAAGAGACGCGGAAGAGACCCGTACCAGAACCAGACAGGACCATGACATCTCCCGTGCATGCTCGCGGACATGATGAACGGGGCGCGGCCGGCCACCGCAGCCGTCCGGCCGCCGGATCGACGATGGGCGTCCGCCGGCGCCCATGGACCGTGAGACCACAGGGGGACCCGGGGATGCGCACCTGCCGCCGCCAGACCGCCACCGTCACCGCCGTGGCGGCGGCGGTGCTCGGCGCCGTCACACTCACCGCCTGCGACGCCGCGGTGCACGGGGCCCCCGAGCCGCGCAACGCCTCGGCGTCGGGGAAGCCGGCGCCGAAGCCGACGGTGCGGTGGGACACCACCCCGCGCTCGGTGGCCGCCGTGGGCGACTCCATAACGCGGGGCTTCGACGCGTGCTCGGCCCTGGCCGACTGTCCCAAGGTGTCCTGGTCGACCGGTTCGGACAGCGACGTGCACAGCCTCGCCGTGCGGCTCCTGGGCCGGCGGGCCGCCGACCACAGCTGGAACGACGCCGTCACGGGCGCCCGTATCGAGGATCTGCCCGGTCAGCTCCGCAAGGCGGCCAAGCACCGCCCGGAGCTGGTGACGGTGATGATCGGCGCCAATGACGCCTGCCGTGACTCGACCAGCCAGATGACGTCGGTGGAGGAGTTCCGGGCGGGCTTCGAGAAGTCGCTGGACACGCTGCGCGAGACGCTGCCGAAGACGGAGGTGTACGTGGCGAGCGTGCCGAACCTGAAGCGGCTGTGGTCCCAGGGACGCACCAGCCCGCTCGGCAAGCAGATCTGGAAGCTGGGTGGCATCTGCCCGTCGATGCTGGCGGACGCCGACGCCAGGAACACCGCGGCGAACGAGCGGCGGGACAAGGTGCAGTCCCGGGTGGTGGCCTACAACAAGGTACTCAAGGAGGTCTGCGCGACGGACGCGCTGTGCCGGTTCGACGACGACGCGGTCTTCGACTACCGGTTCAGCACCGCGCAGTTGAGCCATTGGGACTGGTTCCACCCCAGCCGCGACGGCCAGTCCCGGCTGGCCGAAATCGCCTACCGCAAGGTGACCACCGACTAGGCGGTCTCCTGAGGCGCATCGTTTCCGCGTAAAGTTTCGATCATGGAGACTCAACCTTTCGGTGCGCTGCCCGACGGCACGCCCGTACACCGCTGGATCCTGCGGCGCGCCGGGGTGCAGGTGTGCGTCCTGACGTACGGCGGCATCGTGCAGTCGGTGCGTGTCCCGGGCCGGGAGGGTGACACCGCCGAGATCACGCTCGGCTTCGACACCCTCGACGACTATCTGGAGCACCCCTCACCGTATTTCGGCGCGCTGGTGGGCCGGTACGCCAACCGCATCGGGCAGGCCCGCTTCCCCCTGGACGACCGGGTCCACCACCTGACCCCCAACGAGGGGCGCAATCTCCTGCACGGCGGCGACGGCGGTTTCGACAAGCACGTCTGGGACGCCGAGCCGGTGCCGGACGGGGTGCGCCTGTCCCGGGTGAGCCCGCACGGCGAGGAGGGCTTCCCGGGCCGCGTGGAGATCTCGGCGACCTTCACGCTCGACGCGTCGGGGGCGCTGTCCCTCGCCTACGAAGCCGTCACCGACGCCCCGACCGTGCTGAACCCGACCAACCACTCGTACTGGAACCTGAGCGGCGCCGACTCCGGCACCGCGAGCGGCCACGAGCTGCGGATCGCCGCTTCGCGCATCACCCCGGTCGACGCCGAGCGCATTCCCACCGGCGCCTTCACCCCCGTCGCCGACACCCGTTTCGACTTCCGCGAACCACGCAAGACCGGCACCGGGTACGACCACAACTACGTGTTGGACAAGGGCCGCACCGCGGATGCGGAGGAAGTGGCGGAGCTGCACGATCCGACGTCCGGCCGGGTGCTGACGGTGGCCACCACCGAGCCGGGCCTCCAGCTGTACACCGGCGACTACCTGGGGGACGGCCCGTACGGACCGTGCGCGGGCACCGCCCTGGAGACCCAGCACTTCCCCGACTCGCCGAACCACCCGCAGTTCCCGAGCACCGTCCTGCGCCCGGGCGAGGTGTTCTCCTCGCGCACGGTGTACGGCTTCTCGGTGCGGTAGGCGCGGCCGGAGGTCAGCTCGTCTCGCCGCGCATCTGCTTGACGAACTTGCCGAGCAGGGTCACGGCGCCCAGGCACAGCACGCCGACCACGGCGCCGACCACCTGGGGTGTCCCGTCGCCCTTGATGGCGATGGTCGCTCCCAGGGCCATGATCACCGAGTACAGCGCCTGGCCGACCCGGGCGCCCGCCGGGACGACCTTGAGCAGCTGCGGGATGGTGGAGCCGGCGGCGAGCGCCATGGACAGCGGGATGCCGGCGGCGGTCACCAGCGCGGCGAAGCCGAAGGAGTTGCCGTACGCGCCCCAGTCCGCGCCCATGTACAGCAGATAGCCGGTGGCGCCGAGGGAGAGCAGGGTCAGCAGACCGTTCAGGTACGCGGCCCAGGTGGCGGCGCGGCGGGCGCTGAGCAGATGGGCCGCCGGTGACCGCCAGGCGTCCGGCATGACCTGCCGCAGCTGCTCCTTCAGGGCCCTGGCCTTCTTGTGGAAGAGGGTGCCGACGACCAGGCCGACCACGCCCACGGCGGCCGCCGCGAAGCCCTTCACGTTCTCGGTGATGCCGTAGTGGATGCCGCCCGCGGTGAGCATGACACCGAAGAAGTAGCCGATGACGTAGACCTTGACCCGTTTCTGGATCTCGATGACCAGGGTGCGCTGCTGCGCCGTCAGATTCGGGTCGAGCCGCATCTCCCCCTCGCCGACCCGGCCGATCGACTGCGGCTGCGGTTGCTGAGGCGGGTACTGCTGCGGGTACTGCTGCTGGGGCGGGTAGGGCGCACCGTGCGGCGAGTAGGGCCCGCCCTGCGGCGGGTAGGGGCCGGGCGCCCCGGGGCCCTGGTACGGCGGCGGGTAGGGCGCGCCCTGCTGGGGCGGGTACGGCTGCCCGCCCTGGTAGGGGCCCTGCGGATACGGACCCTGGTAGGGGCCCGGCTGCCCTTGTGGCCCCGGCTGTCCCTGTGGCCCCGGCTGCCCCTGCTGACCTGGATACATGGCCTTCCCCCGAACTCCCGGCCTGGTCTGCCTTGGGCCGGGAGTCTGCCACAAGGTGCCGGGGCGGGACGAGTTCGCGCAGGATCCGGCACGAAGCTGTTGCGGGCCGGTTTTCCCGGGTCCGCAACGGCTCCGTGCCGGGCGCGGTTTCGCCGCCCGCCGACGGCGTGGGCCGGTCGGCGGGCCGCGCCGCACCGGCCGCCCGTCAGCGCTCGGTGACGGTCCTCAGCCGCAGGTCGGCGGAGGAGCGGCCCGCTTCGATGGTGTAGGGGCCCGGTACCGGGGCCCATGTGGTGGCGCTCTCGTCCCAGACCTGGAAGACCCGGGGGTGCAGCGCGACGACCACCTCGACGCACTCCCCCGGCTGGGCCGTCACCCCGGCGAATCCGGCCAGCACACGGGCCGGACGCTCGGCGTCCACGCCCCCCGCGGCACCGGGAAGGCCACCCGGACCGCCCTGCCCGTCCTGCCCGTCCTGCCCGGTCCGGTCAGCCGGGCCCGCGTAGACCTGTACGACCTCGCGACCGGTACGCGTGCCGGTGTTGCGCAGCCGTACCGTCGCCGCGGTGTCCGTGACGTCGAGCGACTCGTACGTCCAGTCGGTGTACCCGAGGCCGTGTCCGAAGGGGTAGACGGGGGTGCGTCCGGCACGCTGCCAGGCGCGGTAGCCGATGAACACGCCCTCGGAGTAGTGCAACGTGCCGTCGGTGGGCGTCACCTCCGTCACCGGTGCGTCGCGCAGCGCGCCCCAGGTGGTGGGCAGCCGGCCGCCCGGTTCCGCGGCGCCGAGCAGCACGTCGGCCAGGGCCGCGCCGCCCTCCTGGCCGGGGAACCAGCTGAGCAGGACCGCGGCGACCTCGTCGCGCCAGGGCAGCTCCACGGGGGAGCCGGCGTTGACGACGACGATGGTGCGCGGGTTGGCGGCGGCGACCGCGCGTACCAGTTCGTCCTGCCGGCCGGGCAGCGCCAGGTCGGGGCGGTCGAAGCCCTCGGACTCGACGCGCTCCGTGGTGGCGACGACCACCACGGCGGCGTCCGCGTCGCGCGCCGCCGCGGCGGCCTCGGCGATCAGCTCGTCGGGGTCGTGCCGCGGCGGCAGGTGCACCAGGGAGAAGACGACGCCGGGCAGCGGCGGGGCGTACTGCGGGTCGAGCGTGTTCAGCAGGGAGACCTGCACCGGCTCGCCGGCGGTGAGCGTGACGCCGGCCCGCTCCAGCGGCTCGCCGAAGAACGCCTCGAACGGGTCCGACACCTCGCCCATCTCCTGCGCGCCCCGGTAGACGGCCGCGCCGCCGACGCTCAGCACGAAGTCGCCGAGGCCGCGGGTGCCCAGGGCGTGCGCGCCGCTCTCGCGCGGGGTGAAGGTGCCGGTGATCTCGATGCTGTGCAGGGTCTCGTGGGTGACGCCGTCGGGCAGGTCGTCACCGATCCACTGGATCTGGCCGGTGGGCAGCGGTGCGGTGCCGAGTACCGTGCCGGACGCGTCACGGCAGACGGCACGCAGCTCGAAGCCCTGGTCGGCGGGCGAGAGTTCCTCGCTGAGGTCGGCGCCCAGCGCCCAGGTGACGGTGGACTCGGGCAGCGCGTCGGTGAGGCCGTCGAGCGGCGAGACGACATGGTCGGGGAAGACGGTGGCGGAGCCGCCGCCGAGCACCCGGGCGTCGCGCGCCGCGGCACCGATCAGCGCGAGGGTGCCGATGCGGGCCGGGTCGAGCGGCAGCACCGGGCGCGCCCCGGGCTCCCGCGAGGCCCCCTCCTGCCCCGCGGAAGCCCCCGGTCCGGCACCGTCGCCCATGTCGCCCGCGGTCCAGCCGGGCACGGGCCACGCGCCCGCGGGCTCGGCCTCGGCGTCCGCGGTCCCGGAATCCGCCGCGCCACGCGCCGGAGCGTCGCCCACCGACCCGCCCGGCACCGGCTCGTTGCGTACCAGGACGAAGCCGCAGCGGGCGATCTCGCGGGCCAGTGCCGGGCCGTCGACCTCGGCGGGCAGGGCGGCGGCGGGCACCACCGGCTCGGCGCCCCGGAGGATGCCGACGCGCGCGGCGAGCATCAGCACCCGGCGCACCGCGCGGTCCACGGTGGCCTCTTCGACCTGCCCGGAGCGCACCGCGGCGGCGAGCGCCGCCCCGAAGACGGTCGTGGGTCCGGGCATGGCGAGGTCGAGGCCGCCGTTGATGGTGCCGACGGTCGAGCGGGCCGCCGTCCAGTCCGAGACGTTGATGCCGTCGAAGCCCCACTCGCCGCGCAGCACGCCCTCCACGAGGGGGGCGTGCTCGGTCATGGTGATGCCGTTGACGGTGTTGTAGGCGGTCATCACGCCCCAGGGGCTGGCGTCCTTGACGATCGCCTCGAACGGGGCCAGGTACAGCTCGCGCAGGGTGCGTGGCGAGACGATGTTGTCGACGGTGAAGCGGTCGGTCTCGGCGTCGTTGGCCACGAAGTGCTTGACCGTGGTGCCGACGCCGCCGGACTGCACGCCTCGCACGTAGCCCGTGCCGATCGCGCCCGTCAGGTACGGGTCCTCGCTGTAGGTCTCGAAGTGCCGGCCGCCGCGCGGCGAGCGGTGCAGGTTGACGGTCGGCGCGAGCAGGACGTGCACGCCCTTGCGGCGGGCCTCCTGGGCGAGCAGGGTGCCGGCGCGGCGGGCCAGGTCCGGGTCGAAGGAGGCGGCGAGCGCGGTCGGCGAGGGCAGGGCGACGGACGGGTCGGCCGCGGTCCACCGCACGCCCCGCACACCGATCGGGCCGTCCGACATCACCAGCGAACCGAGGCCGATCTCGGGGAGCGCGGGCAGCGACCACATGTTCTGCCCGGCGAGCAGCCGGGTCTTGGCGTCGAGTCCGAGCGTGCCGAGCGCCGCCTCGACGACCGCGGCACGCTGCCGTTCGGCCGCCGCACCGTCCGGGTCGGCCGCCCCGTGTGCCGGCTCGGCCGTCCGGCCGGCCGGGCCGGTCGTCCCACCGGGCCGGACGTCGGTCCGCGCCGCCTGGTCGGCTCGGGCATCCGCCATGGAGAACCTCCTGCTGGTCGCCGCTCGTGGTCCCGCTCGCCAACGGCCCGGCGGTGCCGCCGGTGGACCGGCGGTTTCCGGCCCGGTCCCTGCCGTTCGGTCCATCCTGCCCCCGCAACCTGTAAATCGGTAGATTTAGTTATCTCGCCGTTATTGAAGGATGCCGTACGGTCCTGACACGACGGCAGTTCGGGCGAAGGGCGGGCACGGGTGGCATGGCGGCCAGGGCGAGGAAGTCGACGCGGGGGGACGAACGTCGGGCGGAGATCCTCCGGGCGGCCTTCGAGGTGATCGGCGAGCGCGGCTACCGGGGCGCGACCCTGAGCGCGGTCGCCGAGCGCGTCGGCCTCACCCAGCAGGGCCTGCTGCACTACTTCCCCACGAAGGAGGCGCTGCTGGTCGCCGTCCTGGAGAAGCGCGACGAGTGGGACGCGGTGCCGGAGGCCCAGTGGCGCCTGGACCTGCTCGCCTCGCTCGTCGAGTACAACACGATGCGCTCCGGCATCGTGCAGACCTTCTCGGCGTTGCTCGGCGAGAGCGTCACGGAGGACCACCCGGCGCGCGGCTTCTTCACCCAGCGGTACGCGCGGCTGCGGGCGAGCATGGCGCAGGTGCTGCGCGCCGAGTTCGGCGACGTGCTGCCCGGCGGGCTGACTCCGGAGCGCGCCGTGCCGCTCCTGGTGGCGGTGATGGACGGCTTGCAGTACCAGTGGCTGCTCGACCCGGAGGCGGTGGACATGCCGGGGGCGTTCCGCGACTTCCTGATGCTGCTGGCGGGCAGCCACGACGTCGGGGGCGCGGGCGCCGGGGGCAGGGGTGCCGGGAGCGAGGGCGCGGGAGGCCGGTAGGCCCCGACGCGCGACCGGCTCACCGGCGGCCGGCCGGACGGTCCGTGCGCACCGTCCGGCCCGGGCGGGTTGGGTTCAGGCCTTCCGGCCGCGGATGTGCGGGACGACACCGGCGACGTCGACGTGGGCCAGCTCGGGGTCGGCTGCGGCCGACTCGTAGTGCCCGCGTACCGCCTCCAGCAGGGGCAGCGACACGGCGTCCGTCGCCAGGCCGGTGTCCTTGACGGCGAGCGACATGTCGAAGTGCACCCCTTCGGCGAAGGCACGCGGCACCGCGCCCGCCAGCGGCCCCGACGCCAGCGTCCGCCGCACGGTCTCCTCGTCCAGGCCCAGCGCGTCACCGAGCGCCAGTGCCTCAGCGACCAGGGCGACGCCGCCCAGCAGCGCCACGTTGACGATGAGTTTGCGCGCGGCGGCCGAGCCGAGCGGGCCGGTGCGGGTGACGGTGCCGAAGTGCGCCAGCACCGGTTCGGCGGCGGCCGCGTCGCCGCCCGCCAGGATGCCGAGCTGTCCGGCCTCGGCCTTGTCGGTGCTGCCGACCACGGGGGCGTCCACCAGCGTCACGCCGTCCGGCACCCGGCGCGCCAGCTCCTGCACCGCCTCGGGTCCGATGGTGGACATCTCGATCCAGACGGTGCCGGGACGCAGCCGGGGAACGAGGGCTTCGGCGACGGTGTGCACCGCCTGGGAGTCGGTGAGCATGGTGATGACGACGTCGGCGTCCCGGACCGCGTCGCCGGGATCGGCGGCCACCCGCGCACCGCGGGCGGCGAACGGCTCCGCCCGGGCCGCGGTGCGGTTCCAGACCGTCAGCTCGTAGTCGGAGTCCAGCAGGTGACGGGCCATCGCCGCGCCCATGTGGCCAAGGCCGAGAAAAGCGATCTTCTCCATGGTGGCGACCCTAGGGCCTGTGCGGCAGGCTGCAAGGACCGCGGCGGCCGGCGGTGCCGGTCAGCCGAGGACGGCTCATCCCTTCCAGGCCGACCGGAGCGCGTCGGCGAAGGCGGTGGCGTCCGTGAAGCCGATCTCCGGCTGCTCCCGCAGGGCCTGGTCGAGGACCGCGGCGAGGCGACCCGGCAGGTCGGGTGCGACCTTGCGGATCGGGGTCGCCTCGGTCTGGAGCACCACGTGCCAGGGGTCCCTGCCGCGCGGGAACGGGCGGGGCAGCCGGCCGGTCAGCATCTGGTAGAGGCATGCGGCGAGCGCCCACACGTCGACCGCCGCGGTGGCATAGCGGAAGTTGACGACCTGCTGGCGCGGCAGGTACCAGGGCTTGCCCGCCGCGGCGCCGGTCCGGGTCAACCCGCTCAGGCCGGCCTGGTCGAAGGACTTGGCCAGGCCGAAGTCCGACACCTTGGCCGTGGTGGCACCGTCGGGTGCGGTGTCGAGGAGGATGTTGCCGGGGCTGAGGTCGCGGTGCACCACGCCCTGGTCGTGCGCGTGGGCCAGCCCCGCCAACGCCTGGAGCGCCAGCGGTACGGCCTCGTCCACGGGCAGCCGTCCGCCCTTGCGCCGCAGCAGCTTGTCGAGGCTGCCGCCCCGGCAGTACTCGATGGTGAAGAAGAACGTGCCGTCGGCGAATCCGGAGTCGTGCAGCGCGGCGATGTTGGTGTGCCGCAGGGAGCGGGTGAGGGCCACCTCGCGCAGGAACCGGGCCCGTGCCTCGGCGCGCGCCGCGACCTTCGGCAGCATCACCTTCAGCGCCACCTGCCGGCGCGTGTCGCGGTGCCGCGCCAGGTACACCGCGCCCATGCCGCCGCGCCCCAGTTCCCGCAGCAGCTCGTAGTCGGCGAGCGTGGACAGCTCCTCGCGTCCCTCGCGTGCCGCCGCCAGCAGCAGCTTCAGCACCTCGGAGGGTTCGTCCCGGCACACCGCGCAGACGTACGCCCCGTCCGCGTCCCTCGTGTCACCCGGTCCCTCCCGGCCGCAGGCGGCGCACCGGGCGGGCTCAGCCCGCAGCGTGGGCCGCAGCACCTCGACGCGGAACACCGTGGAGCCGATCCGGAACTCGTCGCCGTCCGCCAGGTCGTGCTCGGGCCAGGCCTGGGACGCGGCCTCCTCGGGTGTCTGGTGGGGTGCGCGCTGGCCGATCTTCGCGCCGTTGACGAAGGTGCCGTTGCGGCTGCCGAAGTCGCGGATGCGCAGGTCGGGCGGGTTGATGTCCAGCAGGCAGTGGTGCCGCGAGACGGTCCGGTGCTGTGCGTCGTCCGGCAGCCGCACCGTGCATTCGGCGGCCCGGCCCAGTACGCAGGTGGTGCGTTCGGCGAAGTCGTAGGTGCGGGGCGCGAGGGGGCCCTTCACCAGGTGCAACGTGACCGTGGGAGCGGTCACGCCGAGGGTCCCCTGCCGCCCGACCGCATCCGGCGCAGGTGCTGCTCGGCCTTGGCGGAGCCCGCCGCGGCGGCCTGCCGGTACCACTGCTCGGCCTCCCGCGGACGGGAACGCTCCAGCACCTCCCCCAGGTTGAGCATGCCCATCGGCTCGCCGGCCTCGGCGGAGCGGCGGAACCACTGCTCGGCCTCCGCTGCGCGTTCGGTGTCCCGCAGGATGTTGCCGAGGTTGTTCATGGCCTGGGGTTCGCCCAGGTCGGCGGCGCGCCGGTACCACTGCTCGGCCTCCGCCTCGCGCCCCGCGGCCTGCACCAGGTGGGCCAGCGAGTACATGGCCCCCGCGTCCCCCTTGTCGGCCGCTCCGCGCAGCCACCGCTCGGCCTCCTGGTTGCTGCCCCGGTCCCGCAGGAGCATGCCCAGCGCCAGCATGCCCATCATCTCGTCCTGTTCCGCCGCGCCGCGCATCCACCGTTCCGCGTCGGCAAGGCGGCCGTCGGCGATGGCGCGGAAGCCCTCCTCGATCTGGGCGGGGCCGTAGCCGAGCTCGGCGGCGCGCTGCTGCCACGGCTGGACCTCGTCCTCCCTGCCGAGCTTGCGCAGCGCCACCGTCAGGTTGTGCATCCCCATCGCGCTGCCCAGGTCGGCGGCCCGCCGGAACTGCTCGAGCGCCTCCTGCGTGCGGCCCTGCTCGAACAGCGAGGCCGCCAGCCGGTTGATGGCGTCGACATCGCCGGACTGCGCCTCGTGACGCCTGCGGGCGAGGCTGGTGTCCAGCTGTGGGGCGCCGGTGATCTGCACGATCTCCCGGAGCAACGGCTCCAGACCTCCGGCACCCTCGGTGCCGTGCCCACCCCGCTTACGGCCGAACAACACGGCGGCCTCCCTCGTCGTCTCGGTCTTCGTCGTCGGTGCACGGCCCGGCTGCCGGGCGAACGGCCAACGTCCAGTCCAGTTGCCAGAGTTCCAGGCTCCCGTCGGCCGCGGCGAACAGCGCCGAGCAGCCGTCGGGACGCAGCACGGCGTCCCTGAAGCCGCCCTGCCGGCCGTCCAGCACCCGCAGGCACCGCCCGGTCGCGACCTCCCACACCCGCAGCGTCGCGTCGCTTCCGCGCGACAGCGCGAAGCGCCCGTCCGCGGTCGGCTCCACCGCCCTGGCGTCGCACGGCTGCTCGTCGAAGACGCGCAGGCAGCTGCCGGTCGCGGTGTCCCACGCCCGGATGGTGCGGTCATGGGGCCCGCCGCAGGAGAGCAGCAGCCGCCGTCCGACGTCCGCGTGGATCGTCCCGACCGACCCGGCGCCGCCGCGCAGTTCCGTCAGGCAGCGGCCGTCGTCGAGGTCCCAGAGCCGGACGGTGTGGCCGGGTGCGGAGGTCGCCGCGGTACGGCCGTCCGGTGCGAGCCACAGCTCGGGTTGCCGGCCGTGGTCCGCGTCGAGGGTCCGCAGGCACGCCCCGCTCGCCATCTCCCACAGGCCGACGCGATCGTCGGCCCCGCGCACCAGGGCAAGCCGCCCGTCGGCGCTGAACCGGGCCGCACCGGCGCCCAGGGTGAGCCGGAGCGACGCCTCACGCTCCCCGGTCGCCGTCGACCAGGCGTCCAGCGAGCCGTCCCGGGTCGCGGTGAGCACCGTGCGTCCGTCGGCGCTGAACCGGACGACCTTCCCCCAGGCGGCGGGCAGGTCCTCGATCACCGGGCCGCGTTCGCCGGAGGCCACGTCCACCAGGTGCAGGGTGCCGGCGAGCCGGACCGCTGCGGTGCGGCCGTCCGGCGAGACGGCGAGGGCGTCAGCGGCGGTGTCGAACCGTGCCACGACCCGCGCCGGCCAGGCGGCGCCAAGACCCGTACGGGTCACGCGCCGGTCGCCGGCCAGCGCCCGCCAGACGGCCAGTGCCGCCGGGGCACGCTCGTGTCCCGGGGTGGCGCGTGCCCGGGTGAGCAGCGTGAGCGCGTCGGCGCAGCGACCGTCCCGCAGTGCCCGCTCCGCCTCGGCGACCAGCGCGGCGGCCCTGCTGTGCAGGCTGTTCAGTTCGGCGTGCCGGCGGGGCCGGCTGAGGTGGGCGGTGGCCGTGTACGGCTCGGGCAGCCGCCATCTGCGTGCGGTGCCGTCCCTCGCCCCCGTCAGCAGGTGTTGCCCGTCGTCGAGGAAGAGCACGGACTCCACCCGGCCCCGGTGGCCACGGAAGGTACGCAGGGTGCGGCCGGTGGCCCGCTCCCAGAGCCGTACGGCGCCGTCGTGGTCCCCGCCGGCCACGAACCGCCCGTCGGGGCTCAGGTCCAGGCAGTCGGCGTGGCCGTGGACGGTGCCGAGTCGGGCGCAGGTCTCCGGGTCCCACAGCCGGACGCCCTGGCCGTGCGGGGCGGCGGCGACGACGCGTCCGTCGCGCCGCAGGGCGAGGGGGACGGGCAGGGTGTCCCGTGCGGGCAGGACGGCACGGGTGCGTGCGTGGTCAGGGTCGCGCAGGCACACCAGGCCGTCGGCGCAGGGGAACACCAGCAGCCGACCGTCCGCTGACGCCTCCAGCGGACCGCGACCGTAGCCCTCCAGGGCGTAGCGGACCCGCCCGGTCGCCAGGTCCCAGCCCAGTACCGTGCCGTCGCTGGTGCCCGCGACCACCAGGCACGCGCTGGGCAGCAGCCGCAGCGTGTGCACGGCGGTGTCGCCGGAGCGGTAGTACGGGGTGAAGGTCCGCAGGCAGCTGCCGTCGGTGAGGTCCCAGAGCCGCACCAGGCCGTCCGAGCCGACACCGGCGGCCTGCCGCCCGTCCGGCGCGAGGTCGACGGCGTGGTGCATGCCGTCGAGTGCGCGCAGCGGGTGTCCGGTGTCCAGGTCCCAGAGCCGGACGGTGCCGTCACAGGCCGTCAGTGCCCGCCGCCCGTCGCGGGTGGCGCGGATCTCGAGGTCCGGCTCGGCCCGTCGGGCCCTGCCGAGTACCGGGTCGTCGTCCCACTCCTCGTAGCCGTACCAGGGCACCGGCCGCACGTCGGACGCGGCGCCGGGGCCGAGCGCGCCGCGCTCCCGGTGGACCTCGTCCAGCAGCGGGCGTACCCGCCGGACGTCCGGCGCGTCGGCTCGGGCGGCCTCCAGCGCCGAGAGCACGTCCTCGTCCGTGGCCGCGCCCTGCCGCCAGCGCTCCAGGCCGGCGTTGTAGGTGGCCTCCGGGTGGCGCGGATCGACGTCGAGGGCGGCCGAGAAGGCGTCACGGGCTTCCGCCGTGCGGCCCAGGTCCAGCAGGGACAGGGCCCGGTTGTTGAGTTCGTCGGCGCGCAGGTGTGCGGCGCGCGGCTGGGGCCTGGCGAACCGCTCTCCGGTCACCTGCCCGTACCCGGCGACGAGTTCGTCCGCCACCTCGGCCATCGTGCCCGGCCTTGCCTCCGGCTCCTCGGCGAGGCAGCGGGCGAGCAGGTCGGCGACCGTGTCGGGCATCGCCGGCAGCTCGTCCGCGTACGACCCGGGGCCCGCCGCCTGCGTCCGGTAGGCCGCGAGCGCCTCGCCCGCGACCGGGCCCAGCAGCCAGGTCACCTCGCCCGTGAACATCTCCAGCACCGACACCGCGAAGCTGTAGATGTCGGTGTGGTGGCTCACCCGGGAGTGCGCCGTCTGCTCGGGCGAGGCGTACGCCGGGGTCATCCCGCACGTGGGCACCGGTGCGCCGCTGCCGGCCGTACGGGCCCTGGCCAGGCCGAAGTCGGTGACCTTGGCGGTGCCGTCGCTGTCCAGCAGCACGTTGGCCGGTTTGACGTCCTGGTGCACCAGGCCGCGTTCGTGGGCGTGCGTGAGGCCCCAGGCGGTCTGGATCGACAGGTCCAGGACGCGGGCCAGTGCCTTGGCGGGTCCGCCCGCGTACAGGCTTCGGTCGTCGATCGCGTCCCGCAGGCTGCCGCCCGGCACGTACTCCGCGAACACCCGCGGGATGCCGTCCAGGACACGCACGTAGTGGCAGCCGCACACGTTCGGGTGCAGGCCGAGCGAGACCCAGGTCTCGGCTTCCCGGACGAAGGTCCGCTTCTGTTCCTCGCTGCGGAACAGTTCGGCCCGGGGGCACTTCACGGCCAGGTCCACGTCCCACTGGCGGTGCCACACCCGGTAGACCAGGCCCATGCCGCCGTGCGTGTGGATCCCCGTCACCACGTACTGGCCGGCCACGAGGTCACCGATCGCCCAGGGGGCCGGCCCCGGCTGCCCCCCGAACGGCACGTCAGCCGGCCCGGTAGCCCGGCAGGGCGGCGAACGAGGCGTCCACCACGGCGCTCTCGCGCACCGTTCGCGCCCAGGCGCGCGCCTTCGTCAGCGGGTGCTGGGGGAACTGCGGGTCCCAGGCGGCGTCGTCACTCAGCTCGTACTCCAGCTTCGGGTCGTACGGGTGCGGGCTCCGCCCCGCGGTGGGCGTGCCCAGCTTGACCCTGGCCGTGACCTCGCGGACGCCACTGATGTCCCACTCCTCGAACTGCCCGGTCAGCACGGCGGTGCGGTTCGCCTTGGCGAGCACGAAGGAGGCCCTGAAGCGGCGCCCGGTGCGGGCCTTGGGGATCGATTCGGCCACCAGCGTGTACAGCGCCGTGGTGCCGTCCAGCGCGACGGCGTCGGCTTCGAGGAGGATCCCGGTGGCGGAGTGCATCCGCGCGAGCTCGCGGCGCAGCGTGCCGATCTCCTCCACCCACAGGGGGCTGCGCGGCAGGGCCTGCCGCGTGCTCAAGACGACCACGTCGCGGGTCTGCGGGTCGAACCAGCTGTGTGCGTCGAGCCGTTCGAATCCGGCGGCGTCGAAGGCTATGGGCTCTGAATTCGAGGACACATGGGCCACAGCCGCAAGCTAGCACGCCCCTACGGCCCGCCACCGCCGTCATGTCCGCTACGGCGCACCCGAGTTCACGCCCTCACCGCACACAGCACACGCACACGCACACGCACACCATCGAAGTCCCCCGACACCCCGTCCGCCATGCGGACGTCGACGCCGCGCATGTTGCCGCAGCATGAAATCGGGGCCGCGCCCCCGGCGCCCGCGCCGCACCCGCGGCCGAGCACCACACCACCCTGAACAGGACGCGAGAAACACCAGGTCAGATCCGTCGCACCGGCTGTTGAACGGGGTCCGTGGCAGCACGGCGCAGACGTGGTTGTCGCACGTCGTGAACAAACTCCGTGGCGGTTGCACCTTCTTGACGCGCATCAGGAGCGTTGCGACGCTCCGGGACATGTCCGCGATGACCGTGACGACTCCGCGACGCCGCCACCGTGCCGGGCGCCCCGCGCGGCCGGCCTGTACCGGCTGCTGTACCGCGTAGCCGGTCCCCGCCGAACCCGCGTTCTCCTCGCCCCGTCCCGTTCGCCCCTTTCGCTTCCGGCTCGGGCCCGCCGTCAGGCCTGCTCCCCTGCCGTCCGCCTCCCCCGGGTGCCCGGGCCCGCCGAGCCCTGCGCACACGCCGTGCCACACACCCGTGCCCCACACCCGTGCCACACACCGACCACCCGTTCCCGAAAGGAACCTCCATGAGCCTCACCGCGCCCGTCGCCGACTCCTCCTCCCCCGCCGTCCCGCTCACCGTGCAGAAGATCGGCGGGCGGCTCGGTGCCGTCCTCTCGGGTGTGCGGCTGGGTGGGGATCTGGCCCCGGAGACGGTGGCCGCCGTCCGTGCCGCGTTGCTGGCGCACAAGGTGGTGTTCTTCCGTGGCCAGGAGCATCTCGACGAGCAGAGCCACGAGGCCTTCGGGCGGTCGCTCGGTGCGCCTGTCGCGCATCCCACCGTGCCTTCCTCCGACGGGCGTTACGCGTTGGGCATCGACTCCGAGCACGGTGGCCGTGCCAACCAGTGGCACACCGACGTGACCTTCGTGCCGGCCTACCCGGCCTTCTCGATCCTGCGCGCGATCGTCATCCCGCCGTACGGCGGCGACACCCTGTGGGCCAACACCGCGACCGCGTACGGCAACCTCCCCGAGCCGCTGCGTGCGCTCGCCGACGGGCTGCGGGCCGAGCACACCAACGACTACGACTACGCCGCGGTGCGACCCGAGGCGCTGCCGGAGACCCTGCGCCACCACCGGGAGGTCTTCACGTCGACGAAGTACCGCACCGAGCACCCGGTGGTCCGCATCCACCCCGAGACGGGCGAACGGACGCTGCTGCTCGGCAACTTCGTGCAGAAGATCGTCGGTCTGGACGGCCGGGACACCCGCACCCTGCTCGGGCTCTTCCAGTCCCACATCGAGCGCCCGGAGAACACGGTGCGCTGGCAGTGGCGGGTGGGCGACGTGGCGATCTGGGACAACCGCGCCACCCAGCACTACGGCGTGGACGACTCCGACGACCACGAGCGCAGGCTGCGCCGGGTGACCGTCGACGGTGACGTGCCGGTCGGCGTGGACGGGCGCGCGTCGGTGCTGCTGGCGCCCGAGGCCCTGCCGGAGCCGCCGTTCGGGGCGCCGTCCGGCACGGCCGCCGCGCGGGAGGCCGTCACGGCGGCCTGACCGTCGCCCCGCACGCGGCGGGCCCCGGGCCCCGAAGGGCTGGACACCGGTCGGCGCGCCGGCGCCGGCATCGGGCATGATGTCGGCGCTGTCCAGCCGGAGGGGGTGGGGTGCCGTGACGTCGTACGCGGTCAGGAGGCTGCTCGACGCGTACGGCGGGGAGCCGGGCGCGGTGTCCGCGAGGAGTCTGGCCAGGAGCGTGGACGCGGTGGTGCGCCACGGGTCCGGTGCGGACGCCGATGCGCTGCTCGCGGTGTTCCTGGACGATCCCGCGGAGCGTGCGGAACTGCTGCCCGTCTTCGCCCGGCACGGCGATCAGGACCTGGCGGGGCGGCTGGCTGCGGCGACCGTCGGGCCTGCCGGTCTGCGTGACGGGATGCCGGCCGGGGTGCTGCACGCCCTGGGGTGCCTGGGCCACGAGCCCGTCGAGCGGCTGCTGTGGGAGCACGTTGACGGGTCCGCGGGCTCGTGGGACGAGGCGCAGCAGGCCTGCCTGGGCCTTGCGCACCTGCCGTGCACCGGGTTGCGGGGCGAGATCGCGGCCGCCCTGGAGCGGCATCGGGGCGCCAACTTCTTCCCCGAGTTCCTGCCGGTGCTGGCCGTGCAGACCGGCGACCCCGGGTGGCTCGACCGGCTCGTGGAGTGGGGTGAGGGCGCGGCGTCGACCGACTGCAACGGCGGTCTCGTGCTGGGCATCGCACGGTACGGCGCCGCCGGCCGCGGCCACTTCACCGACCTGCTGTGGAACCCCTGGTGGGAGGCGCAGGGCGGGGGCACGGGCACGGACCGCTGGGCCTACGCCGGCACCCGCGTGCTCGGCATCGGCATGGCCGAGCTGTACGCCGACCTGAAGGCGCGGTTGGACGCCGACACGGACGCCGCGACCAAACGGCACTGCCTCGCCACGTTCACGGCGATCCTGCGGCTGTGGGTGGACCGGCCCTGGCTCGGCCTGCGCAGTGCGCCGGACCCGGCGGAGACCGGGGAGGAGCTGCACGCGTTGCTGTTCGAGTGGTCCACGCCGCTCGGCGACGACGAGCTGGTCGGCCTCGCCCACGCCACCCTCGACGACCACCGGGACCGCATCATCGACGACCTGTACACGCTGCGCCGGCTGCTGGAGGTCCGCACCCGGTTCGAGCTGGCGGCCGAGGCCCCGGCGCGGCACGCGGACGCCTGACCTCGGCCGTCGTCCGTGCCGGCACCGTGGCATGCTGGGCCGATGTCGACTCCCGCGGCGCTCGCCGACCGCGTCGAGGAACTCCTCGCCGCTCCCCTGCCGTTGCCCATCGTCACCGCGGGCGACCCCGTGCTGCGTCGGCCCGCGGAGCGTTACGACGGCCAGCTCACCGCCGCGCAACTGGCCCGGTTGATCGCGGCGATGCGGGACACCATGCACGCCGCCCCCGGTGTGGGCCTGGCCGCGCCGCAGATCGGGGTACCGCTGCGGATCGCGCTGCTGGAGGATCCGGCTCAGGTGCCGGACGCGGTGCGCACCGCGCGGGGGCGTGTGCCGCTGCCGTTCCGGGTGCTGGTGAACCCGTCGTACGAGCCGGTGTCCGCCGACCCGCGGCGGGTCGGCTTCTTCGAGGGGTGTCTGAGCGTGCCGGGCTGGCAGGCCGTCGTGGCCCGGTACGCGCGGGTGCGGCTACGGGCGCTGGACGAGCAGGGGTCGCCGGTGGACGAGGAGGTGGCGGGGTGGCCCGCACGGATCGTCCAGCACGAGACCGACCACCTCGACGGCACGCTCTACCTGGACCGGGCGGAACCGCGGTCGCTGACCTCGCAGGAGGCCCTGGTCGAGCGCTGGTCGCAGCCGACCCCGCACACCGCGGCCGGTGAGCTGGGCTTCAGTCTTCCCGTGGACGGCTGAAAGCGACGCCGTCCCGCGGCATGGCTTCCTCGGGCTCGGGCGCACCGCCGTCCGGAACCGTCTCCTCCGCCAGCAGCTCGCGTGCCATCAGCGTGGCCCCCGCGACCGCGCCGGGCATCAGGAAGACCGCGACCAGCGGCACGACGAACGCCGCGGCCAGCGGTGCGCCGAAGCCCCAGACGAGCGACTTGCGGGCGCGCAGCAGCGTGAGCCGGTCGCGCAGCTCGACCTCGCGACGCTGGAGTGCCACCGCGGTCAGCTCCTCCACCAGGAAGAACCCCGTCACGAAGAACCCGAGCACCGGCACCACCGTCTGCCCCACCACCGGCAGGAACCCGAGCGCGAACAGCAGGACGCCCCACACGGCGGCCCGCACCAGCACGCGCAGGCTGTCGCGTGCCGAGATCCACAGCTCGCGCCAGAGCGGAAGCCCGGACTCCGGGGCGGTGCCGTCGGGCGACACGGACCGGTCGACGCGCTCGGACAGCGCCTCGTAGAAGGGCTGGCCCACCAGCAGCGTGACGGCCGTGAAGGTGAGCACCGCGATCAGCAGGGCCAGCGCGAAGAGCACGACGGTGAGCAGGCCGCGGAAGAGGCCCAGCCAGGGCGACGGCCAGCCGTCGGCGAACGGCGTGGCCCACGTGACCAGGTCGTCGCCCCACACCGCGAGGCACACCAGCAGCCCCAGGTAGAGCAGCAGGGTGATCAGCCCGGGCAGCAGCCCGAACCCGTACTGCCGCCCGTGCCGGGCGACCCACCGCTGCCCCTTCACCAGGTAACCGAAACCCACCCCGAGATCGCGCATGCCGCGCACCCTACCGGGCGGGTCCGCGCCCACCACCGCGCGCCGGTACCGGACGCCGCCGGACGGCACCGCCTACCGGACGCACCGCCGGGCCCCACCCGCCGGGGAATGCCCGCGCCGCCAGCCGGGTTGGTGACCTGCGGACCGTGTCAGGGTGCAGGGAGGGAACGTCCGGATGGCGCAGCAGGGTGGACGGCAGGGTGTGGTGCACGGCACCGTGGCGGCGGGGTACGAGGCGGTGCGGGGCGAGTTCGAGGCGGCCGTGGCCAGCGAGCCGGCGGATCACTCGGCGCAGCTCGCCGCGTACGTGCACGGCGAGCGGGTGGTGGACCTGTGGACGGGGCCCGACACCGACGGCGACACGCTGTTCGCGGTGTACTCGTCCACCAAGGGTGCCGCGTTCCTGGCGACGGCGCTGCTCCTCCAGGACGGTGTGCTGGACCCGGACCGTGCCGTGGCCGACTACTGGCCCGAGTTCGGCGCCGCGGGCAAGGCGGCCGTGACCCTGCGGCAGCTGCTGTCCCACCAGGCGGGGGTGATCGGCCTCGCGGACGGCAGGTTCAGCACCGCCGAGCTGGCCGACGACGCGGTGCTCGCCGCCCGGTTGGCCGGCCAGCCACCGTTCTGGCAGCCCGGCGCGGCGTTCGGCTACCACGCCCTCGTGATAGGCGCGCTGGTCGGCGAGGTGGTGCGGCGTGCCACCGGGCAGCGCCTGGCGGAGGTGTACGAGGAGCGGATCCGCGCCCCGTACGAGATCGATCTCTTCCTGGGGCTCCCCGAGGAGCACGAGCACCGCTTCCGCACCTCGCTGCCGATGCAGCCGACACCCCGCCAGCAGGCCGCGCTCGACGCTCTCCCGCGTGGCCCCCACTCGCTGGCCTCCATCGCCTTCAACAGGCCGTCCGACCTGGTGGAGTGGCCCAACCACCGCAAGGTGCGCGCGCTGGGTCAGGCGTCCGGCGGCGGGGTGGGCTCGGCACGCGGCCTGGCCCGGATGTACGCGGCGGCCGGCAGCGACGTCGACGGCCTGCCACCGCTACTGAAGCCGGAGACGCTCGCCGAGGTCGCCCGGGCGCACAGCGTGGGCAGGGACCTGGTGACCGGCATCCACCAGGCGTTCGCCCTGGGTTTCCAGGCGATCTGCCACACCCAGTACCCGTACCTGGGCGCCGGCACCTTCGGCCATGACGGGGCGGCCGGCTCGCAGGCCTTCGCCGACCCGCGCGACGGCTTCAGCTACGCGTACACCCGCCGCCGGCACGCCTTCCCCGGCGGCCCCGCACCGGAGAACGAGCGCCTGGTGCGGGCGGTGCACCGGGCGGTGACCGGGGCGGTGTGAGGCGCCGGTGTGAGGCGCCGGTGCGACGGGGCCGGACCCGAGCCGGCACCCCTCACACCCCTGTCACACCCGCACCGCGCCCGCGATCAGTCGGCCACGCTCACGACCATCTTCCCGACGTTCTGCCCGCGCAGCATGCCCAGGAACGCGTCGACGCCGTGCTCGATGCCGTCGACGACCGTCTCGTGGTACTTCAGCTCGCCGGAGCGGATCCAGGGGGCGACCTCCTCGACGAAGCGCGGCTGGAGGTGGGCGTGGTCCATGACGATCATGCCCTGGAGGCGGAGGCGCTTGCCGATGGCGAGGGCGAGGTTGCGCGGCGCGGCGGGCGGGTCGACCTCGTTGTACTGGGCGATCATGCCGCACAGGGTCACCCGGCCGTGCAGTTTCAGGCGGCCGATCGCGGCCTCCAGGTGGTCACCGCCCACGTTGTCGAAGTAGACGTCGATGCCCTCCGGCGCCGCCTCCTTGAGCTGCTCGGCGACCGGGGCCTTCTTGTAGTTGAACGCCGCGTCGAAGCCGTACTCCTCGCGGAGCAGCTTCACCTTGTCGTCGGAGCCCGCGGAGCCGATCACCCGGGCGGCACCCTTGAGGCGGGCGAGCTGCCCGGCCACGCTGCCGACGGCGCCGGCCGCACCCGAGACGAAGACGGTGTCGCCCTCCTTGAAGGACGCGACCTCCAGCAGGCCGGCGTAGGCGGTGAGGCCGGGCATGCCGAGGACACCGAGGTAGGCGGGGAGCGGGGCGAGGGCGGGGTCGACGCGGGTGGCGTGCCGGGCGTCGAAATCGGCGTACTCCCGCCAGCCCAGGGAGTGCACGACGAGATCGCCGGGCGCGAAGCCGTCCGCCGCCGAGGCGACGACCTCGCCCACCGCAGCGCCGTCCATGGGTGCGTCGAGCCGGAAGGGCGGGACGTAGGACTTCACGTCGTTCATCCGGCCGCGCATGTACGGGTCCACGGAGAAGTAGCGGTTGCGCACCAGGATGCGGCCTTCCGCGGGCGCCGCCACCGGGGTCTCGCGCAGCGCGAAGTCCTCGGGGACGGGCCAGCCCTGCGGGCGACGCACCAGGTGCCAGGCGCGGCCGGTGGTGGGGAGCCGCGTGGAGCCGTGCGCGCCGCCGGGGTGCTGCGCGGGCTGGGGGGTGGTGCCGGGCATGGGGTCGGCCTCCTGTGATCGTGCGCTGCCGCGGTACGCCTGTCGTCGCCGCACGCGTCCCGCGTGCCGCGTCCGTACCGCCGCAAATTGTTTCAGTACCTGAAACAACCATGCGCAACGATATTTCAGTGTGTCAAGTAAATGGGTAGCCTGGAGGGCATGGCCTCCCGCTCCACCGCAGACACCCCCCACGCCACGGATGCCGCGCAGCGCTCCCCCGCCGGCCGCAGCGATCCGCTCACCCGTGAGGTCGTCGACCTCATCGGCAGCGTGGTGGCGCGCTACTACCAGGAGTACGAGCAGGCGGCGGCGCGCCATGCGCTGACCGGTGCGCAGGCGCGGATACTGGCGCTGCTGTCCGCGGCGCCGCTGCCCATGCGGGGCATCGCGCGCCAGCTGAAGTGCGAGCCGTCCAACGTGACGGGGATCATCGACCGCCTGGAGGCACGGGGTCTCGTCGAGCGCCGCCCCGATCCGGCCGACCGCCGGGTGAAACTGGCGGCGGCCACCCAGGAGGGTGCCCGGATCGCGCAGCACCTGAGCGACTCCCTCGACTTCGCCCGAGAGCCCCTGGCCGGCCTCTCCCACCAGGAACGACTTGTCCTGCGGGACCTGCTGCGCCGCATGCTGGGCGGGGTGCCGGACGCCGCCGGGGACTGACCCGGGCGGCGGGGCTCGTCGGCCCGGCGCAGCGAGTCACGTGAGCCTCGTCACCGCAGCGCAGCGCAGCGAGTCACGCGAGCGCGGCAGACCCTACGAACACCACCACACGACCACCCAGGTGCACGACTGCGTCGGCTCCGGGTCGGGATCGCCGGTGCTGGGTGGCGGCTGGGTGCTGGCGGGGGGTGGGTCGTTCGAGGTGGGCGGGTGCGTGGTGTGGGAGGTCGAGGAGCCCGAGTGGCCCGACCCTCCGGAGTGCTGGGTACCGCCGTCGCCGTCGCCCTTGCCGTCCTTCGCCTCGTCGTCCTGGCCCGCACCGTCGGACGTGCCGGCGGACGCGGAGGGGGAACCGGCGTCGTCCGGGTCGTCGGTGGAGGCGGACGGGCTGGCGGAGGGATCGGTCGATGATGTGTCGGGGTCGGAAGTGGCGTCGTCGTCGAGGGCCGCGGCCCCGTCGGGGCCGTGGAAGGGCGACTCGATGCTGACCTGAGCCAGGCTCAGCGCGCCGGAGGCGAGTACCAGACCCGCGCCGACGAGCAGCAGCTTGCGACGCTTGCGGCGGTGCGTCCTGCGGGCCCGGACCCTGCGGGCACGCCTGCCCCTTGGCTCACTCTCGTCCGTGTCGTCCCACTCGTCACCGGGCAGAGGAGCAGTGTCCTCGGTATCGAGAGGGCTCGCGTGGGCACGGCAGGCTTCCGCGGGCGTCCCGCAACCGGGACAGGCCAGGGCGCCATTGAGGTGCCTGCGGCACGAGTGGCAGTAATCCATGACGCTCGCAGGCTAGAGGTCACGCAGGGTACGGAGATAGTGACAGCCGTGAAAGTTGTGTGTAGGCGCGTCGGCTCGGGCGTGTCGCTCCCGACGATCCGCGGTGACACGTCTCCCACTTCGCCATATGTCCCCGCGGGGCGGTTCCCCGGCCACCCCGCGCGAGGCGTCGGACTCCGGGCGCCTCCCTACTCGTCCACGCCACCCACGGCTTGGCCGGATTTCACCGCCGACATACCGGAAAGAGCGGGCACATACCGCCCAGCCCATTGACACCCCAGGGGTCACGTCCTTAGTGTCTCGCCAGCATTTCGAACGTATGACGAAATACCGAACGCGGCGACGATAACGATACACGGCCAGCGGCGACACCAGTCGACGACGTGTCAGCGAGCAGCACTGGGAGCTACCGTGCGGATCACGGGAATCAGTACGCATGTGGTGGGGACACCCTGGCGGAACCTCACCTACGTCCAGGTGCACACCGACGAGGGCCTCACCGGCGTCGGAGAGACCCGGATGCTCGGGCACACCGACGCGCTGATCGGTTATCTGCGCGAGGCGGAGGCCAACCACATCGCCGGCTCCGACCCGTTCGCGGTCGAGGACCTGGTGCGCCGCATGAAGTACGGCGACTACGGGCGCGCCGGGGAGATCGTGATGTCCGGCATCGCGGTCGTGGAGATGGCCTGCTGGGACATCAAGGGCAAGGCGCTCGGGGTGCCGGTGTGGCAGCTGCTGGGCGGCAAGGTCACCGACCGGGTGAAGGCGTACGCGAACGGCTGGTACACCACCGAGCGCACCCCGGAGGCGTACCACAAGGCGGCGCGTGCGGTCGTCGAGCGCGGCTACCGCGCCCTGAAGATCGACCCCTTTGGAACCGGCCACTTCGAACTCGACCACGCACAGAGCCGGTATGCGGTCTCGCTGATCGAGGCGGTGCGGGACGCGATCGGTCCCGAGGCCGAGCTGATGCTGGAGATGCACGGCCGGTTCTCGCCCTCCACGGCGGTGCGCATGGCCCGTGAGATGGCGCCGTTCCACCCGGCCTGGCTGGAGGAGCCGGTGCCGCCGGAGAACCTCAAGGCGCTGTCGAAGGTGGCCGAGAAGGTGGACCTGCCGGTCGCGACGGGCGAGCGGATCCATGACCGGATCGAGTTCCGGGAGCTGTTCGAGTCGCAGGCGGCGGACATCATCCAGCCGGACGTCGGCCACATCGGCGGCATCCTGGAGACCCGGAAACTGGCGGCCACCGCCGAGACGCACTACGTGCTGGTGGCCCCGCACAACGTCGGCGGCTCCGTGCTCACCGCCGCCTCGCTGCACGTCGGGTTCTGCACCCCGAACTTCAAGATCCTCGAGCACTTCAACGACTTCGCGGACGCCGACATCAAGAAGGTGGTCAAGGGCGCCCCGCAGGTCGACCCGGAGACCGGCTGCTTCGAGCTGCCGACGGCACCGGGGCTCGGAGTGGAGCTGGACACCGACGCCGCCGCGGAGTTCCCGCAGCAGCAGGCGCGGTTCGACCTGTGGGCCGAGGGCTGGGAGAAGCGGGCCCCGAAGGGCACGGCGGCCGGCGCGACCGGGGCGCAGGAGTCGCAGTGAACACCGCAGCAGCGCGCCCCGCGGGGCCGTCGGGCACCCCGGAAGGACCCGTCGCCGTGCGCGTCGACGGGCCGGGTCGGCACCGTCTCGTCCCGCACGAGGTGGCCGAGCCGGGGCCCGGCGAGGCGCTGGTGCGGGTGCACGCGTGCGGGATCTGCGGCAGCGACCGCGAGGTGCTGGCGGGCACCCGGCCGGAGGGCTATGTGCGCTATCCGCTGGTGCCGGGTCACGAGTGGTCCGGCACCGTCGAGGCGGTGGGCGCCGGTGTGCCCGCGAGCCTGGTCGGACGCAGGACCGTGGGCGAGGGCTTTCGCAACTGCCAGGTGTGCACGCGCTGCCACACCGGTGAGACGACGCTGTGCACGGCCGGGTACGAGGAGACCGGCTTCACGCAGCCCGGTGCCATGGCGACCACCCTCACCCTGCCCGCCCGGCTGCTGCACCCGCTGCCCGACGACGCCGACCTGTCCGCCGCCGCCCTGCTGGAGCCCGCCGCCTGTGTCGCGGCGGCCGCGCTGAAGGCGGACGTGCACCCCGGGGAGCGGGTCGCCGTGGTCGGCACCGGCACCCTCGGCATGCTGGCCGTGCAGTTCCTCGCCGCATCCTCACCGGCCGCGCTGCTGGTCGTCGGCCTGACGGACGACCGCAGGAAGCTCGCGCAGCAGTTCGGCGCGACGGACTTCCGCACCCGTGACGAGTTGCACGGCGGCGGCACCGGCACGGGCTCCGGCGCCGGTGCCGGCGCGTCGAGCGGTGCCTCGCCGGAGCTGCTGGGAGAGTTCGACGTCGTCGTGGAGACCGCGGGTTCCGCGACGGCCGCCCGCGAGTCGCTGGCGCTGCTGCGCCGCGGCGGGCGTCTGGTGCTCACCGGCATCCCCGCGCCGGGCGCGGTCGGGCTCGACCCGACCGAGCTGGTGGTGCGGCAGGCGGAGGTGCGCACGGTGTTCGGCGCGCCGCCCACCGCCTGGGCGCACGCCGTACGGGCCTTCGGCGCCGGGCTCCTCACGCCCGCCCCGCTGATCGGCCGTGAACTACCGCTGGCGGACTTCGGCCACGCCATCGACCTGCTCGGCGCCAGCGGCCCGAAGGAGACCGGAAAGATCCTGCTCAGACCGTAAGGCCCGGCCCCGTTGTGCACGTCGGCCAGCCCGCACCACCGCGCCTGCCCCACCCCGTCCCACCCGTCGGCCACCCCCCGCCCCATCCACCGGATCCCACCCTCGCGGACCCCCACCGTCCTGACGAACCACCACCGATCTCGAAGGACCATCTGTGACCGACATGTCCCCAGCGGCACCCCGACGGCCCGGCGAGCGCGCGCTCGCCGCCCTCGGTCATGTGCCGCCCCCGCTCAGCGACGCCGACGCCTCGCCGCACGCCTTCCCGGACGGTGGCACCTGGCGCACCGAGATCCCGTCCGTGGAGGGACCCGAGGCGCTCGCCACCGTGTTGAAGGAGTCCGCCCGCCTCGATGTGCCGATCCACCGGATCAGCCAGGGCAGCGGCGTGTGGATGCTCACCGACGCCGAGATCACCGAGATGGTCGACGCCTGCGCCGAGCGGGACATCGAACTGTGCCTGTTCACCGGGCCACGCGGCACCTGGGACACCGGCGCGTCCACCCGCACCGACTCCGGCGGCGGCGGCCTGCGGGCGCGCGGCCATGACGCGCTGGCGGGCTGCGTGGAGGACGCGCTGCGCGCCACCGAACTGGGCGTGAAGTGCGTGCTCGTCGCCGACGAGGGTGTGCTGTGGACGCTGCACCGGCTGCGGGCGAGCGGCGTGCTGCCGGCCGACACCACGTTCAAGGTCTCCGCGCTGGTCGGCCCGGTGAACCCGGCCGCCTACGCGGTGTGGGAGGGCCTCGGCGCGGACTCCATCAACATCCCGTCGGACCTGACCCTGGCCCACTTCAGCGAGATCCGCCGGGCCGCGCGCGCCCCGATGGACCTGTACGTGGAGGCTCCGGACGACCTCGGCGGATACGTGCGGATGTACGACGCGGCGGAGCTGATCCGGCGCGGTGCGCCGGTCTACCTCAAGTTCGGCCTGTCAAAGTCGCCCGGGATCTATCCCTACGGGGCCCATCTGAGGGATCTTACGTTGGCGACTGCCCGCGAACGGGTCCGTCGCGGCCGGCTCGTCCTCGATCTGCTGGCCCGGCATGGCGCGGACGGTGGCATGTCGCCCCTCGGATCGCGACTGCCGGGTGAGCTCACCCGCTTCCCCGTGCCGGCCGCCCCCGATGCATAGCCGCCCTCGACTGCCCAGCCGCCCCGACGCCGAGAACGACAAGGATTGATGACGATGCCCAGTCGCCGAGCCGCAATAGCCGCGATAGCCGGTGCCACCACCCTCGCCCTGACCCTGACCGCATGCGGGCAGAGCGGTGAGGGCGGCAGCAAGGAGTCCAAGAACAAGAAGGACCTCACCGTCGGCATCGCGATGCCCACGAAGTCGTCCGAGCGCTGGATCCTCGACGGCCAGAACATGGTCTCGACCCTGAAGTCCGCCGGGTACAAGACCACGCTCCAGTACGGCGAGGACGACGTGGACCAGCAGGTCCAGCAGATCGAGGGCATGATCACGCAGGGCGTCGACGCCCTCGTCATCGCGGCCATCAACGGCGACGCGCTGTCCAACGTCCTCAAGGAGGCCCATGACGCGGACATCCCCGTCATCTCCTACGACCGGCTGCTGCTCAACTCGCCCTATGTCGACTACTACGCGTCCTTCGACAACGAGAAGGTCGGCCACCTCCAGGGCTCGTACATCGTCGACAAGCTGGGGCTGAAGGACGGCTCGAAGAAGGGCCCCTTCAACATCGAGCTGTTCGCCGGCTCCAACGACGACAACAACACGCAGTACTTCTTCAAAGGCGCGATGAAGGAGCTCCAGCCCTACATCGACAAGAAGCAGCTCGTGGTGAAGTCGGGCCAGACCAAGATGACCCAGTGCACCACCCTGCGCTGGGACGGCGGCACCGCCCAGAAGCGCATGGACGACATCCTCACCTCGACGTACTCGCACGCCAGGGTGGACGCCGTCCTCTCGCCCTACGACGGCATCTCCATCGGCATCCTGTCCGCCCTGAAGTCCGACGACTACGGCTCGGCGAGCAAGCCGCTGCCGATCGTGACCGGTCAGGACGCCGAGGTGGCCTCGATCAAGTCGATCAGGGCGGGCCAGCAGACACAGACCGTCTTCAAGGACACCCGCAAGCTCGCCAAGGTGGCCTCCAGCATGGTCGACGCCGTACTGAAGGACAAGAAGCCGCAGGTCAACGACACCAAGACCTACAACAACGGCAAGAAGGTCGTGCCGTCCTACCTGCTCCAGCCGGTGAGCGTCGACAAGACCAACTACCAGAAGGTGGTCATCGACAGCGGTTACCACAAGGCGAGCGACCTGAAGTGACCCCGGGCCGCCGCGGCCCCGTGCCCTCCCCGCACCGCCGTGCGGCACCGCGGGAGCGCGCCCACCGGGCCGCGGCGGCAGGGCAGTCATGCCCAGGACGACGGCCTGGCGAAGAACTACGGAAGAACGACAAGACAGTGAGCAGAAGGGCATGCCATGGCGGGACCCGTCCTGGAAATGCGTTCGATCGGTAAGTCCTTTCCCGGCGTCAGGGCCCTCTCGGACGTGTCCCTGAAGGTCGCACAGGGCGAGGTCCATGCCATCTGCGGGGAGAACGGCGCCGGCAAGTCGACGCTGATGAAGGTCCTGAGCGGCGTTCACCCGCACGGCAGTTACGAGGGCGAGATCCTCTTCGAAGGGGAGCCCTGCCGGTTCAAGGACATCGCGGCGAGCGAGCAGCGCGGCATCGTGATCATCCACCAGGAGTTCGCCCTGGTGCCGTACCTGTCCATCGGGGAGAACATCTTCCTGGGCAACGAGCACGCCAAGCGCGGCGTGATCAGCTGGGGCGAGACGCTCAAGCACGCCACGGCGCTGCTGCGCCGGGTGGGCCTCCACGAGCACCCGGGGACCCGCGTCGCCGACATCGGCGTGGGCAAGCAGCAGCTGGTGGAGATCGCGAAGGCGCTGTCGAAGGAGGTGCGGCTGCTCATCCTCGACGAGCCGACGTCGGCCCTGAACGACGAGGACAGCGGCAAGCTCCTCGACCTGATCCTGGAGCTGAAGAACCAGGGCGTCACCTCGATCATCATCTCGCACAAGCTGAACGAGATAGCGCGGGTCGCCGACTCGGTCACCATCCTGCGGGACGGCCACTCCATCGAGACGCTGGACGTGAAGGCCGCGGAGACCACCGAGGAGCGGATCATCCGCGGAATGGTCGGCCGCGACCTCGACAGCCGCTTCCCCGACCGTACCCCGCACCAGGCCGAGGAGGGCGTGGCGCCGGCCCTCGAGATCCGTGACTGGACCGTGCGGCACCCCATCGACCAGCAACGCAAGGTCGTCGACGGGGTGTCGCTGAACGTCCGGCGCGGCGAGATCGTCGGCATCGCCGGGCTCATCGGCGCCGGCCGCACCGAACTCGCCATGAGCGTCTTCGGACACACCTACGGCAAGTACGCGGGCGGCACGGTCCTCAAGGACGGCAAGGAGATCCGCACCCGTACCGTTCCCGAGGCGATCGACCACGGCATCGCGTACGTCACCGAGGACCGCAAGTACTACGGCCTCAACCTCATCGACTCCGTCAACCGCAACATCTCGCTCAGTGCCCTGCACAAGGTCGCCCGCCACGGTGTCGTCGACGAGCACGAGGAGCGCCGGGTCTCGGAGGGCTTCCGCAGATCCATGAACATCAAGGCGCCGAACGTCGCGGAGCCCGTCGGCCGCCTCTCCGGCGGCAACCAGCAGAAGGTCGTCCTCAGCAAGTGGATCTTCGCCGGGCCCGATGTGCTGATCCTCGACGAGCCGACCCGCGGTATCGACGTCGGTGCCAAGTACGAGATCTACACGGTGATCGACCAGCTGGCCGCCGAAGGCAAGGCGGTGATCTTCATCTCCTCCGAGCTTCCCGAGCTGCTCGGCATGTGCGACCGCATCTACACCATGGCGGCCGGACGGCTCACGGGTGAGGTCACGCGGGCCGACGCCACCCAGGAAGTGCTGATGCGTCACATGACCAAGGACCAGAGGAAGGACCGATGAGCACGAACGCGACGGCGGGAACCACGGCCGAGCCGGCCGGCAACCCCGCCCCGAAGCCGTCCGGAGACGGCCGCGGTCCCGGTCTGGGGCAACTGATCATCAACGGCCTGCGCAGCAACATGCGGCAGTACGGGATGCTCTTCGCCCTCGGCCTGATCGTGGTCCTGTTCGAGATATGGACCGGCGGCGACCTGCTGCTGCCACGCAACGTCTCGAACCTGGTGCTACAGAACAGCTACATCCTGATCCTGGCGATCGGCATGATGATCGTCATCATCGGGGGCCACATCGACCTGTCCGTGGGCTCGATCACCGCCTTCACCGGGGCGCTCGCGGCCGTCCTCATGGTCTCGCACCACTGGTCCTGGCCGGTGGCCTCGATCGTGGTGCTGCTGATCGGGGCACTGGCCGGCGTGTGGCAGGGCTTCTTCATCGCCTACCTCGGGATCCCGTCCTTCATCGTGACGCTCGCGGGCATGCTGCTGTTCCGCGGTCTGACGGAGATCTTCCTCAAGGGCCAGACGCTCGGCCCGTTCCCCGACGGGTTGCAGAAAATCGCCAACGGCTTCCTGCCGGAGGTCGGCCCGAAGACCAACTACCACAACCTCACCCTGCTGCTGGGCCTCGCGCTGATCGCCATCGTCGTCTGGCAGGAGATCCGGGACCGCGCGCGCCAGCGGGAGTACTCCCTCGACGTGCTGCCCGCGGGCATGTTCGCGCTGAAGCTGATCGCCCTGATCGCCGCCGTGCTCGTCTTCACCATGCTGCTCGCCAGCTACAAGGGCGTGCCCGTGGTGCTGCTGATCCTTGCGGTGCTGGTGATGGGCTACGGCTTCGTCATGCGCAACGCCGTCGTCGGCCGCCACGTGTACGCGATGGGCGGCAACCTGCCGGCGGCCAAGCTGTCCGGTGTCGCGGACAAGAAGGTGACCTTCGCGGTCTTCCTCAACATGGGCATCCTCGCGGCGCTGGCCGGCCTCGTCTTCGCCGCCCGGTTCAACGCCGCCTCCCCGAAGGCCGGCGTCAACTTCGAACTGGAGGCGATCGCGGCGTCGTTCATCGGTGGCGCGTCGATGAGCGGCGGCGTCGGCACGGTGCTGGGCGCGATCATCGGCGGCACGGTGCTCGGCGTGCTCAACAACGGCATGAACCTCGTCGGGGTCGGCACGGACTGGCAGCAGGTCATCAAGGGGCTGGTGCTGCTCGCTGCGGTCGGTTTCGACGTGTGGAACAAGCGGCGGGCCGGCCGCTAGTACCGCCGGCCCACGGTCACCACGGCGCCCCTCAGGGGCGCGGGGAACTGCGCGACCAGCCACGACGAGACCGTCAGGTCGTCACTGTCGGAATGGGGCTGTTTCCGTCGAAGCCCGACCACCTACCGGTGGGTGGTTGCTCACGCAGTTCCCCGCGCCCCTTTCATCGGTCCGGGTGGGCCGAAAAGTGTACGTACGCACCACAGAACAGTCGGCGGGGCAGACCAAGACAGGAGCGCAGCATGAGTACGAGCAGACGAAACATCCTGGCCGGAGTGGCCGGCACCGTCGCCGCCACGGCGACGGTGGGCGGTACCGCGCACGCCGCGGACCGGACCGGTACCGGATCCGCCGCCACCGGAGCCGCGGACGCCGGGCGACCGGCCGCCGGGGGGCGGACCCCCACGAAGGAGCCGTTCGGGAAGCTCCCGGACGGCACCGGGGTGGACCGCTGGAGCCTGGAGAACGGCGGCATCCGGATGAAGGTGCTCAGCTACGGCGGCACCATCCAGTCGCTGGAGATCCCGGACCGCTTCGGCCGGTACGCGAACGTGTCGCTGGGCTACGACACCATCGAGGAGTACCTCGCCGGCACCACCTACTTCGGCGCGCTGATCGGCCGGTACGGCAACCGCATCGCCAAGGGCCAGTTCACCCTGGACGGCACGACGTACCAGCTGCCGGTCAACGACGGCCCGAACAGCCTGCACGGTGGCACCCAGGGCTTCGACAAGCGGATCTGGGACATCACCCCGTTCGTCGACAGGAGCGGCGTCGGCCTGGTGCTGGAGTACGTCAGCGCGGACGGCGAGATGGGCTACCCGGGCACCCTCACGGTGCGCGTCACCTACACCCTGACCGCGGACCGTACCTGGCGCATCGAGTACGAGGCGACCACCGACAAGCCCACCGTGGTCAACCTGACCAACCACACGTACTTCAACCTGGCCGGCGAGGGCAGCGGTGACATCTACGGGCACGAGCTGACCCTGGACGCCGCCCGCTACACCCCCATCGACGCCACTTTGATACCGACCGGTGAACTCGCGCAGGTCAGGGGCACCCCGTTCGACTTCCGCGCGGGAAAGCCGGTGGGCCGCGACATCCGCACCGGCAACGACCAGCTCCACAAGGCGCAGGGCTACGACCACAACTGGGTGTTCGACAAGGGCAGCACGGACGAGCCCAAGCTGGTCGCCGCGCTGCGTGACCCGGAGTCCGGGCGGGCGCTGCGGATCGCCACCACCGAACCCGGGGTGCAGTTCTACTCGGGCAACTTCCTGGACGGCACCCTGACCGGCACCTCCGGCCGTATCTACCGGCAGGGTGACGGTCTCGCCCTGGAGACCCAGCACTTCCCCGACTCGCCGAACCAGCCGTCGTTCCCGTCGACGGTGCTGCGCCCCGGTGAGACCTACCGCACTACCACGGAGTACCTCTTCCATGCCTGACCCCGCTCAGTCCCCCGCCCCCGTCGGCCGTTTCACCCTCGATCCCGCGTTCGCCGTCGGTGATGTCGACCCACGGTTGTTCGGCTCGTTCGTGGAGCACCTGGGCCGTTGCGTCTACACCGGCGTCTTCGAACCCGGGCACCCCACGGCCGACGGGGCGGGGTTGCGTACCGACGTCCTGGAGCTGATCCGTGAGCTGGGTGTGACGACGGTGCGCTACCCGGGCGGAAACTTCGTTTCCGGCTACCGCTGGGAGGATTCCGTCGGCCCGGCCGAGGACCGCCCGCGCCGGCTCGACCTGGCCTGGCACTCGACGGAGACGAACCGTTTCGGGTTGAGCGAGTTCATCTCCTTCGTGCGGGAGATCGGCCCGCAGGCGGAGCCCATGCTCGCCGTCAACCTCGGCACCCGCGGGGTCGCCGAGGCCCTCCGGCTCCAGGAGTACGCCAACCACCCGGCCGGCACCGAACTGTCCGAGCTGCGCAGGTCGCACGGCGACAAGGACCCGTTCGGGATCCGGCTGTGGTGCCTGGGCAACGAGATGGACGGGCCCTGGCAGACGGGGGCGAAGACGGCGCACGAGTACGGGCGGCTGGCCGCCGAGACGGCCCGTGCGATGCGTCAGATGGACCCCTCGGTGGAGCTGGTGGCGTGCGGCAGCTCGCACCAGTCGATGCCGACCTTCGGCGCCTGGGAGGCGACCGTCCTCGAAGAGGCCTACGACCTCGTGGACTACATCTCCCTGCACGCCTACTACGAGGAGAAGGACGGCGACCGCGACTCGTTCGTGGCGTCCGCCGTCGACATGGAGTCGTTCATCGAGAACGTGGTCGCCACCTGCGATCACATCGGTGCGCGGCTGAAGTCGTCGAAGCGGATCCAGCTCTCGTTCGACGAGTGGAACGTCTGGTACCAGTCACGTTCCCGCGAGGCCTCCGAGGCCGCGGCACCGGACGAGTGGCCCGAGGCGCCCCGGCTGCTGGAGGACCACTACACGGTCACCGACGCGGTCGTGGTCGGCTCGCTGCTGATCGCGCTGCTGCGGCACGCCGACCGGGTGCGGGTGGCGTGCCTGGCGCAGCTGGTGAACGTGATCGCGCCGATCTTCACCGAGCCCGGCGGCCCGGCGTGGCGGCAGACCACCTTCCATCCCTTCGCGCAGGCCGCCCGGTACGGCCGGGGCCGGGTGCTCGACGTGCGGGTGCAGGCACCCACGCACCACACGGCGAAGTACGGCGAGGTACCGCTGCTGCACGCCACGGCGGTCCAGGACCCGGCTTCGGGCGCCGTGACCGTGTTCGCGGTCAACCGCAGCCAGGACGCTGCGCTGCCGCTCGACGTCACGCTGCACGGCCTCGACGTGACCGGCGTGGCCGAGCACAGCGTCCTTGCGGACGCGGATCCGGACGCGGTCAACACCGCGGACGCGCCTGACCGGGTCACACCGCGTCCGGTCACCGGGACCACGCTGGTCGACGGCACGCTGCGGGCGGAGTTGCCGCCGCTGTCGTGGAACGTGATCCGGTTGGCCTGACCGATGCGCACTGCGGCTCCCGCCGAGGGGCGCCGAAGGCGCATTCAAAGGGGCGCGGGGCTGTGTTTGATGTGCGGCTCCACCGCGTGGGCGCGCAGCGCCAACAAGGGGCGCGGGGAACTGCGCGATCGGCCACGACGAGACCGTCAGGTCGTCACCCCGACCCGGTGGGGCGGTCTCTGTCGTGTCCGGACCGCCGGGCCGGTGGGGGCTGGTCGCGCAGTTCCCCGCGCCCCTTGTTGGCGCCTTCGGCGCCACTCGCGGCGGAGCCGCACATCAAACACAGCCCCGCGCCCCTTAATCGCGCCTTCGGCGCCCCGGAGGGCACCGGGGTGGCCGGAGGCCGCGGGGTCAGCCGGCGAACGCCGGCTGCGCGACGCCCTGGCCGGCGTCCGGGACGACCAGCACGGAACCGTCCAACGGATGCGGCGCGTCGAGCCCGACGCGGGCGGTGGTGATGTACAGGTCGGTGAGACGGGGGCCACCGAAGGCGCACGCGGTGGTGAGGCTGGTCGGCACCGCCACCACGCGGTCGAGGGCGCCGGAGGGCGCATAGCGACGCACCGCCGCACCGCCCCACAGGGCGACCCACACGCAACCGTCGGCGTCGACGGTGAGCCCGTCGGGCGAGCCGGCGCCGGCTTCGACGGCGGCGAACTCGCGGCGGCCCGTGACCTGCGCGCCGTCCGCCGTCACGTCGAAGACGTCGATGCGCCCGGTGACCGTGTCCACGTAGTACATGAGCCGGCCGTCGGGGCTCCAGCCGGTGCCGTTGCTGATGGTGACGTCGTCCAGGACGGAGGTGACGGTGCCGTCGGGGGCGACGCGGGCGAGGGTGCCGCCGCCGGGCTTCTCGTCGTAGTACATGGTGCCGGCCCACAGGGCGCCGTCCGGGGCCACGGCGGCGTCGTTGGCACGGCGTCCCGGCACCGGCTCGTGGTGCAGCCAGCGGAACCCGCCCGCGCCCGTGCCGTCCGCGCTGTCCGTGCCGTCGTAAAGACCTATGCCGTCCCGGAGGTTGACGACGAGGCCGCCGCCGGTGCGCGGCTTGGCGGCGCCGACATGCTGTTCGGTGGTCATGACGGTGCGGTGCCCGGTCGCCGGATCGAAGGTGTGGACGCGGGAGCCGACGATGTCGACCCAGATCAGCCGCCCGGTGGCCGCGTCCCAGGTGGGCCCCTCGCCCAACGCGGCCTGCGCGCGTACGGCCACGTCGAAACGTCCGGCGCCGGCCGTCCTGCTGCTGCTCATGCGGTCACACCCCTCGGTATCCCAGGCGTTCGGACAGATCCGCGGCGCCCTTGGCGGCGAGCCGGGACAGCTCGGTGCGGCGCTCCTCGCTCCAGCGGATCATCGGTACGGAGATCGAGAGCGCGGCGACGACCCGTCCTGAGCGGTCGCGTACCGGGGCGGCGACACAGCTCACGTCCGGGTTGGACTCACGGCTCTCGATGGCGGTGCCGCGCTCGCGGATGTCGGTCAGCTCGGTGCGCAGGGCCGCCGGGTCGGTGATGCTGTTCGGCGTCATCGCGGTCAACTGGGCGTCGTCCGGGATCCGGGCGGCCAGTTCGACCTCGGGCAGCGAGGCCAGCAGCATCTTGCCGACGGAGGTGCAGTGCGCGGGCAGCCGGCGGCCCGCGGCGGAGACCATCCGGACCGCGTGCGTGGAGTCCACCTTGGCGATGTAGATCACGTCGGTGTGCTCGAGGATGGCGACGTGCACCGTCTCGTCGCAGGTCTCGGCGACCAGCCGGGCCACCTGCTGGCCCTCGGCGGCGAGATCGAGCTGCTCCGCGTACCGGCTGCCGAGCTGGTACGAACGGACCCCGAGGCGGTAGCGGCCCGGCGCGGACGGCACCGGCGTCAGGTAGGACCGGGCGACGAGCGTGGTGACCAGCTCGTGCACGGTGGTGCGCGGCAGCTGGAGCCTGCGCACGATCTCGGGGGCGGACAGGGTGCCGTCACCGTCCAGGAACAGCTCCAGAATGTCCAGAGCACGGGTGACAGCGGGTACGAGGCGTCCCACGGGCCGGCCCCCTCCCTTACGTTCGATATTTCAACGGACGGCCGGAATGACGAACAATCGCCACCAACATAGGGGGTGAGCTGCGCCGAGGCAATGGGCGGGTGCCGCTCGGGCCGGGAGTGGGGTGGATGATGGCGACATGCCCGGCACCCCCTTCACCTCCCTTCACTTCCAGCTCGTACTGCTCCGTCGGATGGCCGACTTCCACCCCGAGCTGGTGGACGAGGCCCGCCACACCCTGGGGGTCTCGCTCGCCGAGATGCGGGAGGCCAACCGCCGCTGGCAGGCCATGGCCCGTGCACCACGCGCCCGGGGTGCCGCCGCACGGTACCGCTCCGTGCTCGGTGAGCCCGAATCCCGCACGAAGCGGCGGATCGGCGACCTGGAGTGCGAAGCGCTGCTGTGGCCCGTACCGCTGTGGCCCACCCTCCGCTTCGAGGCCCTGCTGGCACCGAACGGCGCGGTGTGGAACGAGTGGCTGGTCCGGGCGCCCGGCGTGCCAGGACCCCGCCTGCACACCGTCGAGGACCTGCGCCCCTGGTCGTGCACCGTCGACGAGGTGGCCCGCGCCTTCGCCCCGGCCCGCCCGAAGGAGGGCACGGCACCGACCCGCTGGCGCCTGGAGTTCACCGCACCGGCCCCCGCCGGCGCCGTCCCCGACCCGACCGGCCAAAGGCGCCGGTGGCTGGCCGACTTCACCTGGGGGCTGTTGCAACGGGTGGACGAGGTGGGGTGAGCAGGGGGTGAGGTGCGCAGGGGGATGGGATGAGCCGGCCGCGCGCCCGGTCCTCGCTAGCATGGGGCGCCACTGTTCCAACTGTTCCAGCGGGGGGCGAGGACGATGGCAGGTGAACAGGCCGGAGCCGCCGGCGCACCGGACGGCGCCCGCTTCACCCCTCGTGCGTGGCACCTCGTCGCGATCGGCTGGACGCTGGGGGCGCTCGCCCTCTGGGAACGACTGCGGGCGCCGCAGGGAACGCGGCAGTACGTGCTGTGCCACCACTCCGCGCACCTGGACCACCTCACGCTGATCGCCCTGGTGCTGGTCGGTGCCGTCTTCGTCGTGTCCCTGGCCGGCGCGATCGTGGCGGACCACCAAGGTGCCGCGTCCCGCGGGCTCGTCATCGGCTGCCTGTCCGCCGTCCTCGTCCTCGTCGTGGCCGCCGACACGGTGGACGCCTCCGGCGAACGCCAGGCGGAACGCCTCGCCGCGGCCCGGCCGTTCGATGCGGGCGTGTGCGACTACGCGCCGCAGGAGTACTCGGCAACCCCTGGCTGGTTCACCTGGTGAACGCAGGACCGGGGCTAGCTCACCCCCTGGCGCAGATCCTCTCCAGGACGCCGGTGCAGGGCAGGTAGCCGAGCGCCCGGAGGATCCGGGGAGCGTCCGGCGAGGTGAGGTAGGCCAGGAAGGATTCCGCCATGCTGTCGTGCGATGGCGTGCCCTTGGTGTACGCGTGCTGCACCGCCCAGAACGGGTAGTGGCCTTCGGTGATCGCCGTGGTCGTCGGCGTGGCCTGGTGGAGCGACACCATCCGTACGTGGGCGTACTTCTTGCCGTTCTCGTCCACGAACGGGCCCTGCGTGCTCCCGTCGGGCCTGACCTGCACATAGCCGATGGCGCCCGGCTGCTCGTCGACGGCTTTCAGCACCGCGGCGGCGCCGGAGCGTTCACACCGGACCGGGCTGCCCGCCTTCGTCGCCGAACGGCAGTCGGAGGACGAGGTCGGGGGCTCGGCGCCGCCGTCCAGGACCGTCTGCTCGAACGTCCGGCGGATCGGCGAGGACTCCTCCTCCCCCACGAGCCGCACCGGCACGTCCCCTCCCCCGACCGCCTCCCACGACGTGGCGTCCCCGCTGTAGAGGGCGCGGAGCTGCGGGAGGGTGAGGTCGGTCACCCCGCTGTCCTGATTGACCACGACCGCGTACGCCGCCGCCCCCACGGGCGTCCCGACGAGTCCGGCGCCCTTGGCGTCCTCCAGCGGCCGTGCCGTGAACGCCGCCAGCCGCCCGGACGCACCGCCGTGTGCCAGCGCCTGCTCTGCCGACTGAGCGCCCTCCAGCGCGAGCTGGATGTGCGCGTCGTGGCATTGGTCCTGGTAGTCCTCGGCCGCCGTGTGCAGGACCTTCTGGAGTTCCGGCGAGCCGACGAGCGTGAGGGCGCCCGTGGCGCACCCGGTCGGGGGGACGTGTCCCTCAGGTCCGGTGCCGTTGCCGACGCGGACCAGGCTTGCCGTCACCACCGCGACTGCCAGGAGCACGGCGACGGCCCCGATCCAGAGGATTCGGCGGTCACGGGCCATCGTCACGGGCCCGAGCGCCACCCAGTCGTGCCCGGGGCGGGACCACGTGCCATACGTCCCTGCCTGCGCGGGACTCACGGAGGGCGCCGTGTTCCGGTTGTCGCCCGCGGGCGCCCCATGGTGGCTCGGCTCGGAACGGCCCAGCGTCACGATGGGCCTGAGGCCGTGCGGCATGCGGCGCCTCAGCCGCCGAACGTCCCTCGCGCAGCGGATCCGGCGCGCCCACGTTCCCACCCGGTCGATCGGCCACCGCACGGCGTACACCAGCGTCCATCCCACCACCGCCAGCCCCGCCCGGAGGCCCCGGGAAGGGGAAGGGGACGGCTCGGCGGCGGCCACCCGGCCCGCCGCGCCGAACCGTTCTCCGCCGAGCGGCAACCGCACGCCCAGCATCGCGGCGAGGATGCGACGGCCGAGGGGATAGGTGTGCCGCAGGTCCGCACGACGGGCCTCTGCCGGGGTGCGTCGTCGGCCGAACACGGCGGAGACGGACCTGCGGGCGGTGGTGGTCCCGCCGCCGGGGGTGGGCGCCCCGCCGCCGGGGGTGGCGGTCCCGCGGTCGCCGGACGGGGGCGGTGTCGTCACGGGGTCGACTCCCGGGTCTGGGTCGCCTCGACCGGGCCCGGCGCGGGCTGCGCGGGCTGTGGCGTTCCTGCGACCCCCTCGCCGACCGCGGGGATCTGGCCCACCTGCACCAGCAGCGCCGGCGCCGAGATGCCCACCGCGATCGCGGCGTAGCCGCCGTTGATCTGGCCGGCCAGGCCGAACACCACGGCGGTGGCGGCGCCGAGCCCCATGTGGAAGAGTCCGGCGACCAGCTCGGGTACCGGATCGAAGAACTCGCTCAGCGCGGGTGGCACGGGCGCCGGCTGAGCGCCCGTCACCGGGCCGCCTCCGCCGTCGGACGGCACCGTGCCGCTGCCGCCGGCCGTCGTCCTGCGGTGCGTCCGGCGGGCCGCACGCCATGCCATCGTCTGGCCGTAGGCGTCGACCACGGCACGCAGCGACCCGCCCACGGCACCCAGCAGGGCCAGTGCCATTGCATCCATGGACGCGCCCTCGTCTCCCTCCCGCGCCGGTGCCGTCGAGCCTACCTGCGGTCGGGGCGGCGTCACAGGGGGCGCCCCGCGGGCCGGGGCCTCAACCCGCCGCGCTGGCCGCCGCCTTGAGGAGGGCGTCCACGACCGTCGGCAGGGACTGCGGGTGGACGTGGAGGAAGAGGTTGGGCTCCACCAGTTCGAGTTCCATCACGCACGGCTGCCCGTCCTCGTCGTCGACGACGTCCACGCGCGCGTACAGCAGGTCGGTGCCGCCCGGTACCGCCTTCAGGGCGAGCTCGGCGACGGCCGTCTCGGCCGCCGTCGGCTCCCAGGCGCGTACGCCGGGGTGGGCGGTCTTGCGTGCGTCATGGGCGGCGTCCGGTGCCAGTACCGGGCCCTTGCGTATGGCGTGCACCAGCTCCCCGCCGTAGTAGACCAGCGCACGCTCGCCGGTGGTGTCGACGCGCCGCATGTACGGCTGCACCATCGCCGTCAGGCCCCGGGCGTGTATCTGCGCGAGGTGTGCTCGTGCGGCCTCGGCGGCGGCCGGGTCACCGAGCCGGTAGCGCGCGGCGAACCGTCCGCCGGCGCCCGTGGTCGGCTTGATCACGTACTCCCGGCCGTCCTGGTCGGGACCGTGACCGTGGGTTCCGCCGGCGCCGGAGCCGGGCAGCCCGGCCGCCGTGCCGTGCCCCGGCGCCAGGTACCGGGTCTCCACCGCGGGTACGCCGGCTGCCGCGAGGTCGCCGAGGTAGTGCTTGTCGGTGTTCCAGCGGATCACGTCGGGCGGGTTGGCGAGGGTGGTGAGCGCGGCACACCGCTCGGCCCAGGCCACGAAGGCGTCGGCCCGCCAGGTGTAGTCCCAGGTGGAACGGATCACCGCGAGGTCGTACGACGTCCAGTCGACGTCCGGATCGTCCCAGCACACGGCGTCGGCCTCGGCGCCCGCTTCCGTCAACGCGCCGTACAGCGCCGGCAGATCGGGGTCCAGGCGGACCCGCGGCTGCGGACGGCAGGTGACCAGCGCGATCCTGGGGCGCGCGTGCGGCACGGCTTCCTCCTGATGATGACGTGGGTGACCGGCTCCGGCGAGGGCTCAGCCGACGCTCCGGTACGGGGGGGTCGCGGCGACTCTGCCGACGATGCGGTGGCGGTTCCGGCAACGGCGTTCGAGGTTCGACCACGCCCGCACGCGAACACGCCTGCGCAGGCTAACAAGCGTGCGGGCGGCAACGGCGGGGGACCGTTGCCGCCCGGCCGGTGGCACCGCGGCCGGTGCGCCGCCCTCCCCCCGCCGCCCGCCCCTCGGCCCCTTGACCTTCACCCTTGGTGAAGCCGCAGCATCGGGGCACGCCCGGCGCGCGGAAGCGGGGTCCCGCAGAGAATGGCGAGGCAGGCGACCGCGTCCGGCGGAAGGGGGAGACAGGTGAGCAGAAACACATCGCCCGGCAGCCCCAAGGGGAGGGCACCCGGGACCACGGGGCAGCCGAGTGCCCCGGGTCTCCCGGGAGACCCGGCGTCGCTGACGATCGGCGCCTTCGCGAGGGCGGCGCGTCTCTCCCCGAAGGCGCTCCGCCTCTACGACGAGCTGGACCTGCTCCGCCCGGCGCACGTCGACCCGGCCACCGGTTACCGCTACTACGCCCGCGGCCAGCTGGAGCAGGCCCGTCTCGTCGCGTGGCTGCGCCGCCTGGGCATGCCGCTGGCCCGCATCCGTGAGGTGTGCACGCGGGACGCGCAGGGTGCCGCCCGGCAGGTCCGGGAGTACTGGGCCGAGGTCGAGGCGACTACCGCGGCCCGCCGCGAGCTGGCCGCCTTCCTCGTGGACCACCTGTCACAGCTGTCGCACACCTCAGGGAAGGACGGTCCGGCCATGAGCGACGGCTCCCGCAAGTGCGACGTCCGCCTGCGGCTGCACTATGCGGCGCTCACCGACACCGGCCTGGTCAGGCCGGCCAACCAGGACGCGGTGCACGCGGGTTCGCGGGTGCTCGCGGTGGCCGACGGCTTCGGCCCGTGCGGCGGGCCGGCCAGTGCCGCCGCCGTGGCCGCGCTGCGGGCCCTGGAGGACGCGCCGGCAGCCACCACGGGCCCGGGAACCGCGGGGTCCGAGGACACCGCTGACCCTGCTTCGGTGCGCCCTCCGATCCCGGCCGGCGAGATCCTGAACGCGCTCGACGACGCCGTGCGGGAGGCCGTCCGAGGGGTCCGGGACGCGGCCCACGGCCACCCCGCGCCTCAGGAGAGCGGCAGCACCCTCACCGCCCTGGTGTGGAACGCCACCGGCTCCCAGTTGGCGTTGGTGCACATCGGGGACTCCCGCGCCTATCTGCTGCGCTCGGGCGAGCTGTACCAGATCACGCACGACCACACCGTCGTCCAGTCGATGATCGACGACGGCCGCCTCACGCCGGCCGAGGCGGCGGCGCACCCGCAGCGGTCGTTCCTGCTGAAGGCCCTGGGGGGCGATGCGCCGTGGACCCCCGAGATACGGCTGCGGGAGGCGCGGGAGGGTGACCGGTACGTGCTGTGCTCCGACGGCCTGTCGACGGTGCTGCCGCCGGAACGGCTCCGGCAGGCGGTGACGGCGGCCGCGACACCACAGGACGCCGTGCACGAACTGGTCGGCCTGGTGCGTGCGGCGGGGGCGCCGGACAACGTCAGCTGCGTGGTCGCGGACGTGACCCGGGCCCCGGTGCCCGCCGAGTCCCCCGCCGGGTAGCCGGAGCCGTCCGGACCGAAGACGCCCGGCCGGCGCTCACCCCGGCAGCGTCTCCTGGCCCGGCGTCGCCTCGGCGAACGTCGCGTCGGCGGGGTTCGCGTAGCCGGGCACGGACGGCCAGCGGACCGTCATGACCACCGACTCCTCCTCGGCGCGGTAGGAGTGGTCGACGCCCGGGCCCCAGATCACGTAGTCGCCCTGCTCGGACAGCAGCACGGAACGGTGCCGCAGCTCGACCCGGAAGCGGCCGCTGACGAGCACCAGCAGCGCGGTGCGCTGCTCGCCGGTGACCCACGTGGCGCGCTCGTCTCCCACCGGGTGGGTGGACCACTTGATCTCCACGTCCGTGCTGTGGCGCAGGTCTCCGGGCGACTTGAAATGCCCGAGCAGCCAACCGCGGTCTCCGGAACCGTCGGTGTGCGCGTTCCCGACGTACACACCCTGTTCCTTGTCCAGGCATCGTTCCATAGCCCGGCACGTTGACATGCTCCCTGGCCTGAAGTCCAGGAATTCCGGCCTGGGTCGTCCGACCCTTCCGGGGGCTTCCTGCTTCAACGCGCTGTGCGAGCACGCGTGCCCGTCTTACCGGCACTCCACAGGCGTTTGGCGTCTCCACCCGTCCGGTGGCGACGATTCGGCGTCCTTCGAAGAGGATGTTACGGCTCGCGTTGTGGTCGCGGTCGTGCACGGTGGCGCACTCGCCGCACGTCCATTGCCTGACGTGCAGTGGCTTGGGGCCGTCCCGGAATCCGCAGACCGAACAGACCTGAGACGACGGGAAGGCTCGGTCCACCTTGGCGAAGGTGCGGCCGTGCAGAGCCGCCTTGTACTCCAGCATGCCGACGAACGCGGACCACCCCGCGTCGTGCACGGACTTGGCGAGCCGGGTGCGCCCGAGGCCGGACACCGCAAGGTCTTCCACATACACCGCTTGGTTGTCGCGAATGATCTGCGTGGAGGCCTTGTGGTGCCAGTCCCGGCGCCGGTCCGCCACCTTGGCGTGCTGGCGTGCGACCTTGATGCGGGCTTTGGCGCGGTTCTTCGATCCCTTGGCTTTGCGGGACAGCTCCCGCTGAAGGCGTTTGAGTTTCTTCTCGGCCCGACGCAGGAAGCGAGGGCTGTCGATCTTGCTGCCATCGGACAGGACGGCGAAGGCGGACAGGCCGAGATCGAGACCGGCATCGGTCTGAAGGTCGGGCAGGATGTCCGGTTCGGTGTCCACGACGAAGCTGAGGAAGTACCGGCCAGAGCTGTCTTTGGTGACGGTCAGGGACGTGGGTGCACCCGGAAGCCGGCGGGACCACTTGACCTTGAGGTTGCCGACCTTGGCCACGTATACCGTGCCGTTGTCCTGGAGCGAGAAGGCGTTGGTGTTGGGGCGGATCGACTGCCGGGTGTCTTTCTTCGATTTGTAGCGGGGAGGGCTTACCTTGCGGCCCTCTCGCTTGCCCTTGACCGAGTCGAAGAAGTTCTTGTAGGCGGTGTCCAGGTCGCGCAGGGACTGTTGCAGGACGACTGCTGACACATCGGCGAGCCAAACGCGTTCCCCGGTGCGCTTGGCCTGGGTGATACGGAGACGGGACAGCTCGGCTGATGTCACGTACGGCAGTCCTGCCGCGTGTGCTGCCTTCCGGTCGCGCAGGCAATCGTTCCACACCACGCGGGCGCATCCGAACGCGCTCGCCAACTTACGGCGCTGGGAGGCGTTCGGGTAGGCCCGGTAGTTGTAGCGGAGTTGCACACCCAAGATCCTATGACATGTGATGTCATGAGTGGGCAGAACGACTATAGGCGTGGCAGACACATCATTTCGGCGATGCATGTGCACTTGGTCTTTGTGACGAAGTACCGGCGCGGGGCGTTCAACAACGAGATGCTGACGCACTGCGAAGAGATCACGCGCAAGATCTGCGAGGACTTCGAGGCGGAGCTGAAGGAGTTCAACGGCGAACGCGATCACATCCACCTTCTGGTGCTTGCCCAAGCTCTCGGCTCCGTTCGAGCAGGGGAGACCCCATCCCGCCCAAGGCCGCCATCTCGAAGCTGGTCAACAGCTTCAGGGGCGTCTCCGCTCGTCCAATTCGGCAGGCGTTCACCGGCCGGATCAAGCGCGCCATCATGCCCGGGCACCTCTGGTCGCCCTCGTACTTCTCCGCATCATGCGGCGGGCACCGTTGGCGATCGTCCGGCGGTACATCGAGCAGCAAAAGCGTCCGCTCCAAGGTGCATGTCAGGGCAGCCTTGAAATGCGATCTTCCCCAGCGTGAGCCCGGGACCACTCTGCAAGCGTCCCGGTAACACCCCCACCCGCGCCGCTGAGCTGCGGGAATCCGGCACGGCACCGGGGTGGTCCCCAGCCGGCTCCGGACACCGCGTACCTTGTCCACCGCCAGGGAACCACCACGGCAGCACACCGCCACGCAGGCACAGCCACACGAACACAGCCGGACAGGCACAGCCCCGAAAAGCACCGCCACAGAACCTCCGCACCCCACAGCGGCACGGCACCGTCGCCGACGACACCACGGGCGCCGTGCGGCGGAAAGGCACCCGTGAGCCCACTCCTCCCCGCCGTGGCGGGCGGCGCACCCGACCGCCCCGCACTCCGCTTCGGCACCCGGTCCCTGACGTACGCCGCCCTGCGGGCGAATGCCGCGGGCGTCGGCGCACGGCTCGCGGTGGCCGAGAGGGTCGCCGTCTGGGCCACCCCGACGCTGGAGACCGCGGTCGCCGTGGTGGGCGCGCTGCTGGCGGGCGCTGCCGTGGTGCCGCTGAACCCGAAGTCGGGCGCCGGCGAGTTGGAGCACATCGTGTCCGACAGCGCGCCGACGCTGCTGCTCGCCGCGCCCGACGACCGGTTGCCGGAGGTGCTGGGCGGTGTGCCGCGCGCCGACGTCGAGGTGGCCGTGGACGGTGCGGCCGGCGGTGCAGCGGCACCCGACGCCGGCGGCCCGCCGTTCCCGCCTCCCGAGCCCGACGGCGAGAGCACCGCGTTCATCGTCTACACCTCCGGCACCACCGGACGGCCCAAGGGCGTGCTCATCCCGCGCCGTGCGGTCGCGGCGACCCTGGACGCGCTGGCCGAGGTCTGGCAGTGGACCGCGGACGACGTGCTGGTGCACGGGCTGCCGCTGTTCCATGTGCACGGGCTGATCCTCGGCGTGCTGGGGCCGCTGCGGCACGGCGGTTCGGTGCGGCACCTGGGTCGGTTCAGCACGGCCGGCGTGGCACGCGAACTGGCCGACGGCGCGACCATGTTGTTCGGGGTGCCCACCATGTACCACCGCATCGCCGAGGCCCTGCCCGACGATCCGGAGCTGGCCGCGGCGCTGCGCCGGGCCCGGCTGCTGGTGTCCGGTTCGGCGGCGCTGCCGGTGCACGACCACGAGCGGATCACCGCGGCGACCGGGCGTGCCGTCGTCGAGCGGTACGGCATGACGGAGACGCTGATGAACACCAGCGTCGTGCCGGGCGGGAAGCCACGGCCCGGCACGGTGGGCCTCCCGCTCCCGGGGGTCGAGCTACGGCTCGTCGACGACGAGGGGAAACCCTTGCAGGGCGCGGACGGCCCGGACGGCACCGCCGGTGACGAGGTCGGTGAGATCCAGGTGCGCGGCACGAACCTGTTCACCGGCTACCTCAACCGTGCCGACGCCACGGCCGACGCGTTCACCGAGGACGGCTGGTTCCGCACCGGCGACATGGCGGTGCGGGAACCGGACGGGTGGGTACGGATCGTGGGGCGCAAGGCCACCGACCTCATCAAGAGCGGCGGCTTCAAGATCGGCGCGGGTGAGATCGAGAACGCCCTGCTGGAACACCCCGGTGTCCGGGAGGCCGCGGTGACCGGTGAGCCGGACGACGATCTCGGGGAGCGCGTGGTGGCCTGGGTGGTGCCGGAGGATCCGGCCGCGCCGCCCTCGGGCGACGACCTCGCCGACCACGTCAGCGCACGGCTTGCGCCGCACAAGCGACCGCGGGAGGTGCGCTACCTCGACGCGCTGCCGCGCAACGACATGGGGAAGATCATGAAGCGGGCGCTCCCGTCCTGACTCCCCGTAGATCGCAGATCGCAGATCGCAGATCGCCAGAGGAACGCCCTAGGAACGCCCCGGAACGCCAAAGGACTGAACAGGACCCAACAGAATCCCCCTTACGGCACCCTTATGCGAACCCCGTTCGATGGCTACCATCGACGGCTATTGGGAGCGCTCCCATATTCATCCGATCGCGGGTGGGCCCCGGCAACGCCGGCCCGTCCCGTCGCTACCTCACCGTGCGCCGACACTCGCGGTGAGCCGAAGGAGCCCCCATGACGTCAAAGGGCAACACCCGTTCGCGGCTGCGCGGTGGCGTCGTCGCCGCCGTGCTGGCGCTCGGCGCGGCGATGATCACGGTCGCGGCCCCGGCCGACGCCGTCGTGAGCCACCCGCGCACCGCCCCGGCCGCCGGTGACGCCGGCCTGACGACCAGAGCCGCGGCGCAGACCACCGCTTCCTGCGGAAGCCTGTCCTACAACGCCGAGGTGGTGCAGAGCGGCAGCACCTGGACGGCGAAGAACGGCAGCAGCACCGTCTACACGGGCAGCGACATGCTGGCCGCCATGCAGGCCGGCGTGAACAGCCTGTCGTCCGGGCGCACCTCGAAGCAGAACGTGGTCGTCCGGGGCTCCGGCAACGTCAGCGCCGGGTCGCGGCTCTCGCTGCCCAGCTACACGTTGCTGGACGTCTGCGGCACCATCAATGTGACCGGCTCGGGCTCGGGCGACATGGCTCCCATCTACTCACGCGGCACGCATGACGTCGAGGTCCCGCACGTCAACATCACCGGTACGCCGGTGTACGGGATCTTCATGAGGAGCGTCGACAACCTCACCCTCGGGCAGATCGACATCCGGGTGTCGTCCGGTCTCGGGGTCCGGATCGACAACTACGGCGACACCAGCGTGTTCGCGAAGAACGTCAAGATCGACAGCGTCTACGTCTCCGGGACGAGCACCCACGGCGTGGAGACCTACGGCGTCGACGGCATCACCATCGGCACCGTCACCGCCCGCAACGTGCACGACTCCGGGCTGCTCCTCAACGAGACGATCAACGCCACGGTCGGCACCGTCGACGCCGACGGGGCGGGCGCCGGCACCGGCTACGCCGCGTTCCGCATGGCGAACCGCAACGGGCGGATCGGCAACAGCTACTCCACCAACATCCACGTGGGGACCGTCAAGGCACGCGGTGGCGGGCGCGGCATCTTCTGCGTCTCGGAGAGCGGCGGCGCCGTGATCGACAAGGTGGACATCGCCGACACCGGGAACAACTCGATCCTGCTGGAGAACTGCTACAACGTCACCATCGCCAGCCAGTCCGGCACGATCAGCGGCGGCGGCGAGGTCCGGATCGCGGCACGCGACGAGTTCGCCCCGTCGTCGGACATCCACCTCCAGAACATGACGGTCTCCAACACCAACATCACCTGGAGTCCGTGCGTGGGCAGCAACATCACCATCAGCAACGTCACGCGGCAGAACTCGACGCTCAGCTGGTGCTGACGCCCGGCCGACGCCGACCTCCCGCACTGCCTGCCCCGGGTCGGACCCGCGCTCCGGAGGTGCCGCTCACGCCTCCGGGGCCCGGGCGTCGTACCGGATGAAGCCGCGCCACACCAGGCCCAGCACCGCCACCGCCGCCACGCACAGGATCCCGCCCCCGGTGACCGCGACCGTCGGAGTAGCCAGATCGCCGACCGAACCGGCCAGGAAGTCCCCCAGCCGCGGCCCGCCCGCGACCACGATGATGAAGACGCCCTGCAACCGGCCGCGCAGTTCGTCCGGTGTGGCCGCCTGGAGCATCGTGGACCGCAGCACCATGGAGACCTGGTCGGCGCATCCCGCGAGGGCCAGGAAGAACAGCCCCAGGGGCAGGCTTCTGGTCAGCCCGAAGACGGCGGTGGCGACGCCCCATCCGGCGACGGCGAGCAGGATCACCAACCCGTGCCGGTGCAGTCGCCCCAGCCATCCCGAGAACACCGATCCGACCAGCGCACCCACCGCGGGCGCCGCGACGAGCAGGCCCGTGGTCCGTGCGTCGCCGGCGTACCAGAGGACGGCGATGGCGGGGAACAGCGCCTTGGGGCTCGCGAGGATCATCGCGCACATGTCGGAGAAGAACGTCATCCGGATGTTCGGCCGGGTGGCCAGGAAGCGCAGCCCGTCCACCACGGACGCCCGGCCGCGCCGCCCGCCGCCGTCCGGCGTCATGGCCGGCAGCCGCCACATCGCGTAGAGCGCGGCCGTGAAGGTGACCGCGTCGATGACGTACGCGGACTGGTAGCCCCACAGGCCGACCACGACCCCGCCCAGCATGGGCCCGAACGTGGTGCCCGAGGTCTGGGTGAGGGAGGAGAGCGCGTTGGCGGCGGTGAGCTGCTCGGGCGGCACGAGCCGGGGCACCATCGCCGACCTGGCCGGCGAGTTGAGCGCCCCGCAGACCGCCTGGAGCGCCACGATCCCGTACAGGAACCACACCTCGTGGAAGCCGGCGACGGCGGCCACGGCCAGCGCGATGGACAGGGCGCACAGGCCCCAGGCCGAGTAGAGGCCGAGCTTGCGGCGGTCCACGGTGTCCGCGATGGCACCCCCGTAGAGCCCGAAGGCGACGAGCGGCACGAGGGCGAAGAGGCCGACGAGGCCCACGGAGAAGTTGGAGTGGGTGATGTCGTAGACCTGGAGCGAGATCGCCAGGGCGGTCATCGCCTGGCCGAGCCGTGAGACGGTGTCGCCCATCCACAGCCGGCGGTAGGCGGCCGAGGTGCGCAGCGGGGTGAGATCGGCGAGGATGCGCCGGCGTGCCGGGGCGGGTGCGCCGGGGGGCGGCGGCTGCGTGGGGCGTTGCTGCCCGCCCGGTATGTCCGCCGTGACCGACCGGGCCGCTTCGGGGACGGAGCCGGCGGATGTGGCGGCGGCGGGGGACGCGGGAGAGGTCGGGTGGGGGGCTGCGGGTATCGGACCGGCGTCGCGCCGGTCACTCCCGTCTCGATCTTCAGGGGTAGTGCTGGTCACAGGCGATGCTAACAACGCGGCGGCCCGCGGCCGGGGCGCGGTCCCGGCGGGTGGCACGGGCCGGGTCGACCGACGGCCGGCCGGCTTGCGGGCCGGCTGGTCCAGCGCCGGGGACCGGGGCTGGGGCCGGCCGCCCGGCCGGCCGTGCGACGGCCGCCCGTTCGGCGTATTCGGGGCGAGGATCACCCGGCCGGTGGCGCGCCACTCGGCTCATCCCATGGTGCGACTTTCGCCGGTTTTGCACATGATGCGATGCAGGGGCTCCTCGCCTCAGGCCCGTGGCCCCCGCCCCTTTCGTTCCTGCCCCTCCGTCCCACGGTATGTGCGCTCCCGGGAGGATCCGCCGTGACCATCAGTGCCGGTCTTGAGCAGTTGCACCGCTGCCATGTCGCCGTCGACCTCGGTGCCGCCCGGACCCGCGTCTACCTGAAGGGCGCGGGCCTCATCGTCGACCAGCCGAGCGCGGCCGCCGTCAACACCAAGAGCGGGGCCCTGATCGCGGTCGGGCAGCTCGCGGAGCAGATGACCGGCAAGACCCCGGCTTACATCCGCGTGGTGCGGCCGGTCTCGAACGGCATCGTGGTCGACATCGAGGTGGCCCAGCGCATGCTGCGGCACCTGCTGGGCGAGAAGGTGCGCCGTGCGCTGCGGCGCAAGCCCCGGCTGCGGGCCGCGGTCCTGGTGCCGCATCAGGCGGACCCGCTGGCGCGGCGGGCGGCGACCGAGACGCTGCTGGGCCTCGGTGTCCGCCGGGTGGAGCTGGTGGACACGCTGATCGCGGCGGCGGTCGGCTGCGGGCTGCCCGTGGAACGGGCCGAGGCGACGATGATCCTGCTGTGCGGCGCGGCCACCACCCAGATCGCGGTGCTGTCCATGGGCGCGGTGGTCACGGCGAAGCGGGTCCAGGTCGGCGGGGAATCCATCGACCAGGCGATCCGCCAGCACCTGCGCCAGCGGTACAAGCTGCTGCCCGCCTCCCAGTCGGTGCGTCCGCTGCGCCTCGCGCTGGCCGGCACCGAGTCGGCGGGGCAGGAAGAGGAGGAGTTCACGGAGGTCCAGGGCCGGGATGTGCTCACCGGCCTGGTGCGTACCGTGCGGGTGGTGACGGCCGGGGTGCGTGATGCGATCCACAACCCGCTGACGGTGGTGCTCGACGGCATCGGTGCCGTGCTCCGCGACTGCCCGCCCGACCTGGTGGCCGACCTCGGTGAGCAGGGCATGATGATGGTCGGCGGCAGCGCCCTGCTGCCTGGCCTGGATCGGGTGCTCCGGGACGCCACCGGCATGCCGGTACGCATCGCGGAACGGCCGGACGTGTGCGCGGTGCTGGGGCTCGGCGCGCTGGTGGAGGGCAAGATCCAGCCGATGGTGCTGAACCCGTTGGCGAGTTGAGGCCGATGGAACGGCTCGATCTCCCCGTCGGGAACTGGCCATCGGCTGTTCTGCGTCTCCACGGGTGGACCGATCGTTGCCGCCCCACGGGGCAGGTCTGCAATAACCGGTTAAACCAAGTGACTTAAACGGCAACACGCGAGGCACTATGTTGCGCATCCACTTCACCGATGCCGACCTGGCACGGATACAGGTCGCCACCGCGCCGGACCCGCTCTGGGAGACCGTGCTCGGCGTGCACCAGCTCTCCGCGCCCAAGGCCACCCATGCCTTCACCTCCTGGCGGCGCCGGGCACGTACGGAGGTGGCCGGACGCCGACTCGGCGGGGTCGTGCGGTTGTTGAACTCGCTCGCCCCGGCGGACGTGCCGTACTTCCCGGACTTCCTCACCCCGGAGGAGGCGAGCAAGGGCCTGGCGTCCGGGCTCGACGCGGTGCGGGCCACTCCGCTGGCCCGGCTGCGCCACGAGCTCGGGATGCTGGACGCCACGACGTCGTCCGCCCGACGTCGGGCCGGCCGTCCCGGGCCGTCCGGCGACGAGGAGCGCAAGCTGTACCTGGTCGCCGACGCCCTCCACCGGGTCTACGAAACGATCATCGAGCCGGACTGGACCCGGATGGCGGCCCATGTGGAGGCCGACCGCTCCCTGCGGCTGCGGGCGTTACGCGACGGCGGCACGAAGGGGCTGCTGGAATCGCTGCGTCCGGTGGCCACCTGGCGGGCTCCCGTGTTGTACATGTCCTATCCCGTCGACCGCGACATCCATCTGGACGGACGCGGCCTGCGCCTGGTGCCCTCGCGGTTCTGCTGGCGCAGGCCGGTGTCCCTGTGCGATGACCGCCTGCCGCCGGTGCTCGTCTATCCGGTCGCCTCCGAGGAGCCGCACCCGGCGAGCTCGGCACGCCCGACCGGCACGGACGACGGGCCGCACGCCGCCGCCCTCACGGCGCTGTTGGGCACCACCCGCGCCCGCGTGCTGGAGGCGCTGGCGGCCGCCGCCACCACCGGGGAGCTGGCGGTGCGGCTCGGCATCTCCCCCGCGTCGGCGAGCAAGCACACCCGAGCCCTGCGTGAGGCGCGGCTGGTGGTCAGCCGCCGCGACGGGGGCATGGTGGTGCACACGCTGACGCCGCTGGGCGCGGCGCTGCTCGACGGGGAGCTGCCGTCGCGACCCGCCAGGAACCCGTTACGAGCGGCGTACGAGCTCGCCGAGCGGTAGCGGAGGTAGCGGAGGCCAGCCGGCGGGCGCGGCCGGTGGCGACCGTAGTCGGCTGGCGCGGCAGGTGGCGAAGGTCAGCCGGCCGGTGCGGCGGGCCGGTGGGCGGCGTCCAGGCGGGCCACCTCGTCCGCCGACAGCTGGGGGTACCTCCCACATGTCGTCGGAGTCGGAGCGGCGCGAGTCGAGGGCGTAGCGGTTCTGGACGCACACCACCGGCGTGATCGTCTGCGCCTCGGCGAGCTGCTCGGGCCCCACGTTGGACAGGCCCAGATGCCGGATCAGCCCGGCGTCGCGCAGTTCGGCCAGCGCACCGACGTGCTCGGCGAGCGACGGGGCGCCGAACGAGCGGAGGTTCACCACGTCGAGGTGGTCACGGCCGAGGGTGCGCAGGTTCTCCTCGACCTGGCCGCGCAGTTGTTCGGGGCGCGCCCAGGGCAGCCACGCACCGGACGGGTCGCGGCCGGGACCGACCTTGGTGACGATGACAGGTCGTCCGGGTACGGAGCCAGCGCGGTGTTGATCAGCTCGTTGGCGGAGCGCAGCGCCGAGAAGTAGAACGCGGCGGTGTCGATGTGGTTGACGCCCAGCTCCACCGCGCGCCGCAGCACGTCGATCATCCGCCCACGGTCGGTGGGCGAGCCCAGCTCGAAGGCGCCGGCGGTGCTGGTCAGCCGCATGGCGCCATATCCCGTCCGACGGATGGTCAGGTCGCCCAGTCGCCAGGTGCCCGCGGCAGCCGCGGTGATCTTCTCGGAGGCCATGGGCGGGTTGTCGCACACGCGTGCGGACGGTCTGTCAGGTGCCTCCGTTCCGCCTAAGAGGGGGTTGGGCCGAACGCGCGCAGGTTAACCATGAGCACGCGTGCGGCAGGTGCACGCGACCCACGGGAGACGGCCACGACCAGGGCAGCTCGGCGCACGGGAAGGAGGGCGACGCATGCCGATCCGGCAACCGGGCAAGCAGCTGACGGAGCGCACCCGCGGCGCGGCGGTGACCGGCTTCGAGGTGCTGGACCGCCGGCTGCCGGTGTCCGAGGCCGGGGCGCTGCTGCGCAAGGCGTTCCCGGACCACTGGAGCTTCCTGCTGGGTGAGCTGGCGCTGTACAGCTTCGTGGTGCTGGTGCTGACCGGCTCGTTCCTGACGCTGTTCTTCGACCCCGGCATGACCGAGACCGTCTACCACGGCAGCTACACGCCGCTGAACGGCCAGCTGATGACGCAGGCGTACACCTCCACGCTGCACATCTCCTTCGATGTGCGCGGCGGGCTGCTGGTACGTCAGATGCACCACTGGGCGGCCCTGGTGTTCGTCTCCGCGATCGGCGTGCACATGCTGCGGATCTTCTTCACGGGTGCCTTCCGCCGGCCCCGTGAGGCCAACTGGACGATCGGCGTGACGCTGTTCCTGCTCGCCCTCCTCGAGGGTTTCGCGGGCTACTCGCTCCCCGACGACCTGCTGTCCGGCACCGGTCTGCGCACCGCGTACACCATCGTCACGTCGATCCCGGTGGTCGGCACCTACCTGGGGTTCTTCATCTGGGGCGGGGAGTTTCCCGGGCACATCCTCATTCCCCGGCTGTACATCGTGCACGTGCTGTTCGTGCCGGGGCTGCTGATCGCGCTGATCACGGTCCATCTGTTCCTGGTGGTGTACCTGAAGCACACCCACTGGGCGGGGCGCGGCAGGACCAACCGGAACGCGGTGGGCAGCCCGATGTTCCCGCAGTTCGCCGCGCGCTCGTCGGGTCTGGCGCTGGTGCTCTCCGGGGTGCTGGCGCTGCTCGCCGGGCTGGCCCAGATCAACCCGATCTGGGCCTACGGGCCCTACCGCGCCGACCAGATCGCCACGGGCTCCCAGCCCGACTGGTACGTGGGTTTCCTGGAGGGCGCGCTGCGCCTGATGCCACCGTGGGAGAACACCGTCGTCGGGCACACCCTCATGTGGAACGTGCTGCTGCCTGCGGTGGTGCTGCCGGGTCTGGTGTTCGGGTTGCTGTTCCTCTACCCGCTCTTCGAGAAGTGGGTGACCGGGGACCGTACGGAGCACCATCTGTGCGACCGGCCGCGGGACCGGCCCACCAGGACCGCGTTCGGGACGGCGGCCGTGGTGGGCTACGCGGTCCTGCTCGCGGCGGGCGGCAACGACATCGCCGCGTACTCCTTCCGGGTCTCCGTCAACGCGCTCACCTGGATCTTCCGGGTCGCCCTCGTGGTAGGTCCGGTGCTGGCCTTCCTCGTCACCAAGCGGCTCTGCCTCGCCTTGCAGGCCCATGAGCGGCGGGTGCTGACGGAGGGCGAGGAGACCGGCCGGATCAGCCAGAGCGTGTACGGCGGCATCAGCGAGGAGCACCGGCGGGCGTCCGGGACGCGGCTCTACCGCTTCCTGGTGCGCGAGCTCCCCCGGCCGCTGCCCGCCCCCGACCCGCACGCCCCGCGCCGTACGAGACTGCGGGCCGCCCTGAGCACCTGGTACTACCGCGACCGCGTCGAGCTCCCGACCACGCCCGAGCAACGCCGCCGGGTGCGGGAGGTACTGGCGGCGCCGGAGGAGGAGCAGGCGGAGAACGGGAGAGGGAGGGAGCGGGAGTCGTCGAAGCCGCGGTGACGGACCGGCCGTCACGGACCGGGGGTGCCGCCCCGCCCCCGGCGGCGTCAGTCGCCCCGCTGCACGTACTCGAAGACCATCCCGCCGACCCCGCACGTCAGCACCCCCATGCCGATCAGGGACAGCCACAGGCCGTGCACCACGCCGAGGGCGGCCAGGGCGACGCCGAACGCGGTGGCCACCGGGTACGGGCTGCGGGGCGGGAAGAAGTCCAGCGGGCCGGCGCGCTCGGCCACCTCGGAGGTCTTGTGGTCCTCGGGCCGGCTGCCCAGCCGCTGGTAGCTGCGGGTGAAGAAGAACGAGATGACGGACGCCATCAGGAACGACACCGTCAGCGCCGCGGTCCCCGCCGGCTCCCTGGACCAGAAGGCGTAGATGGCGTCGGTGACCAGGAAGAAGCCGGCCACACCGGCGAACAGATACGCCTCGGCCTTCATCGGGAGCCCTCCGGCCGGCGGGTCGCCGGGGCGGCCCGCCCGCCCGCCGGCGCGTTCCGTCCCGGCCCGGCGCCGATCTCCGGATACCGCAGGTCGAACGCGGGCGAGTCGGAGCGGATACGGGGCAGCGCATGGAAGTTGTGCCGTGGCGGCGGGCAGGACGTGGCCCATTCCAGCGAACGGCCGTAGCCCCAGGGATCGTCTGCCGCCACCTTGGGCGCGTGCCGGGTCGTCGTCACCACGTTGTAGAGGAACGGCAACGTGGACAGGCCCAGCAGGAAGGCGCCGATCGACGAGACGGTGTTGAGGAGCGTGAACCCGTCCGCCGTCAGATAGTCGGCGTACCGGCGCGGCATGCCCATCTCGCCGAGCCAGTGCTGGACGAGGAAGGTGGTCTGGAACCCGACGAAGAGCGTCCAGAAGTGGATCTTCCCGAGCCGTTCGTCGAGCAGCTTGCCGGTGAGCTTCGGCCACCAGAAGTAGAAGCCCCCGAACATCGCGAAGACGACGGTGCCGAACAGCACGTAGTGCAGATGGGCCACCACGAAATAGCTGTCGGTGACATGGAGGTCCAGCGGTGGCGAGGCGACCAGGATTCCGCTGAGCCCGCCGAGCAGAAAGGTGACGAGGAACCCGAACGCCCAGAGCATCGGCGTCTCGAACGACAGCGAGCCGTGCCACATGGTGCCGATCCAGTTGAAGAACTTCACCCCGGTCGGCACCGCGATCAGGAACGACATCAACGAGAAGAACGGCAGCAGCACCGCACCCGTGGCGAACATGTGGTGCGCCCAGACGCTCGCCGAGAGCATGGTGATGGCGATGGTCGCCCCCACCATGCCCGTATAGCCGAAGATCGGCTTGCGGCTGAAGACCGGAATGATCTCGGTGATCACCCCGAAGAAGGGCAGGGCGACGATGTACACCTCGGGATGCCCGAAGAACCAGAACAGGTGCTGCCACAGGACCGCCCCGCCATTGGCCGCGTCGAACACATGCGCACCGAACTTCCGATCCGCCTCCAGCGCCAGCAGCGCGGCCGTCAACACGGGAAAGGCGAGCAGCGCGAGAATGGCGGTGAACAGCACGTTCCAGGTGAAGATCGGCATCCGGAACATGGTCATGCCCGGAGCCCGCAGACACACGATGGTGGCGATGAAGTTCACCGACCCGAGCGTGGTGCTCAGGCCGGAGAGCACCAGACCCATCGCCCACAGGTCGCCGCCCTGCCCCGGTGAGCGCAGCGCACTGTTGAGCGGCGCGTACGCGAACCAGCCGAACGGTGCCGCGCCGCCCGGCACCACGAACCCGGACACCACGATCAGTCCCCCGAACAGGAAGAGCCAGTACGTCAGCGCGTTCAACCGCGGAAAGGCCACGTCGGGGGCGCCGATCTGCAACGGCATCACCGCGTTCGCGAATCCGGCGAACATCGGTGTGGCGAAGAGCAGCATCATGATCGTGCCGTGGATGGTGAACAGCTGGTTGTACTGGTCCGCACTGACCACCTGGAGCCCGGGCCTGGCCAGCTCGGCCCGCATCAGCATGGCGAGCCCCCCGGCCAGCAGGAAGAAGCCGAACGCGGTCGCCATGTACAGGTTGCCGATGACCTTGTGGTCGGTGGTGGTGAGGTAGTCGAGCAGCCGCTCTCCCGCGCTGACCGTGCGCCGCTCCCCGCCCGGCGCTGCCGGCTTCGCCCCGCTCGCCGCCTCCCCCACCTCGACCTGCGACATCCCGCCTCCCGCGCCACGTCCATGCCGCTTCGCTCAGGGCCCGTCCGACGATTTCCGCCGGTCCGGCGACGCGAAGGGTCAGACAGGCCCTAGCCGGGAGCGTCGCGCGGCAAACGCCCACTGGTCCGTTCGGCCCACCCGAAGTTGCCACCGCCCACCACGTCCGACCCCCCGCCCACCCTCATCTGGTTGAACCGACAACAGGAAACATGCGGCAACTGGCGTAAAAATGTCGGAAGGGGGACGATGGCCGCACGGGGAGCACGCTAACGCGCGCACGGCTCAGCGGCGCACAGCCTTGGATCAGCCCGTCGTCTGGAGGGCCGCGTGATGCTTCTGCCTGACAAACCCCAGGTCATCCGTCTGCTCCACCGCTACCACGCCTGGGAGCGTCGGCTGCTCACCGCGCCGTCCAACCCGGTGGTCCGCCGACGGTTCGAGGACACCGCGTACACCCTCTGCATCCTCATGGGCCGCCGCACGGCACGCGAGGCGGTCCTGGCGGCCGAACGCTACGTAAGTTCAGGCACCGGGGGCCCCTGAACACCACTCACCCGACTTGGCCTCAGCCGCGGCGGCGCCCCCTGGTCGGGGCGCATTTTTGGGCATGCGAAGCCCATGTATGCGGCTGTATCCGGCTGCGTGCGGCTCTGCCGCGGCCGGTGACGAACCGACGGTTTCGTCGTGGCTGGTCGCGCAGTTCCCCGCGCCCCTTTCAAGCGCCGGACGCCCCCTGACGGCGCCGCAGGCGCCCACCAAGGGGCGCGGGGAACTGCGCGACCAGCCCACCACCCGCCGGCGGTCCGGACACGACCGAAACGGCCCCGCGCCCCTACCGGGGCGCCGAAGGCCCCGAAAAGGGGCGCGGGTAACTGCGCGACCGGCCCACCACCGACCGGTGGCCGGACACGGCAGAAACAGCCCCGCCCCTACGGGCGCGCCCCGCCAGGGGCCCTGCCGCGCGGGGGAACGCGCCCGGGGACGACGGGGCGGGGGCCCCGGTGTCAGGTCGTCGCGGGGAAGCGTTCCCAGACGCGGTGCTTGCCGAGGAGGGTGGCGATCCGGTCGAGGATCCCGTCGGGAACCTCGCCGATGACCACCCCGGCGGCACCGTCGGGCACGCCGGCCTCCTGGAGCACCCGCGCGGCACCGTTCCACCCCCCGATCGCCTTGCCGTGCCGATACGCCTCGGACACCAGCAGCAGCACCCGCGGATCGGTGGGCCCGTCCTGCGCCCCGGTCGCGTCGGCGCCCGGTCCCGGCACCCCGGCCAGCAGCACCGCGTCGTACTCGACCGAGCGCGCGGTGGCGTAGGTGCGCTGCACGGTCACCGGTTCCGTGCTGCCGTTCTGTAGCGACCCGCCGGCCGGCGAGATCACCAGCGGCACCATGCCCTGGTCCAGCACGGCCCGCCGCATCGACCGCAGCGCCGCCAGGTCGCACCGTTCGTCCGCGACGATGCCGATGACCCGCCCGTCCAGCGGCCAGGTCCCGCCCAGTTGCGACAGCGCCGGGCTGGGCTCGACGTCGGCCAGCGGCTGGTCGGGGCCCGGTGCGGCGAGGCCGAGGCCCTTGGCGACGCCCTGGCACAGCTCCGGGTCGATGTCGGCCAGCACTTGCAGGGCGCGTTGCTTGATCGCGGTCTCGTAGCACTTGTTCAGCTCGAAGGTGTACGCGGCGATGGTGTGCGCCCGCTCCACCGGCGACAGGCTCAACCAGAACCGCCGCGGTTGGCTGAAGTGGTCGTCGAAGGTGGCCGGCTGCTCGCGTTCCTTCTTCGCGGCGGGCAGGTCGAGCGGCACCTCGATGTACGCGGCCTCCTCCTTGCCGGCGAGGAAGGGGCAGCCGCCGTCCAGCGAGTTCGGCCGGTACGGCGCCACGCCGCGGTGCACGGCGGTCTGGTGCATGCCGTCCCGCAGCATGTCGTTGACCTCGGCGTGCGGGCGGTTGATGGGAAGCTGTGCGAAGTTGGGCCCGCCCAGCCGGGTGATCTGGGTGTCGATGTAGGAGAACAGGCGCCCGGCGAGCAGCGGGTCGTCGGTGACGTCGATGCCGGGCACGAGGTGTCCCGGGTGGAAGGCGACCTGCTCGGTCTCCTCGAAGAAGTTCGACGGGTTGCGGTTCAGGGTGAGCCGGCCGATCGGCTGCACGGGGGCGAGTTCCTCCGGGACGATGTTGGTCGGGTCGAGCAGGTCGATGCCCTCGAACATCTGCTCCTCGTTGTCCGGGAAGGTCTGCACCCCCAGCTCCCACTCCGGGTACGCCCCGGACTCGATGGCGTCCGCCAGGTCGCGGCGGTGGAAGTCCGGGTCCATCCCGTTGATCATCAGGGCCTCTTCCCAGACCAACGAGTGCACGCCAAGGCGCGGCTTCCAGTGGAACTTCACCAGGGTGGTCTCACCCTCCGCGTTGACCAGCCGGAAGGTGTGGATGCCGAAGCCCTCCATCATCCGCAGCGAGCGGGAGATACCGCGGTCGGACATGTTCCACAGGGTGTGGTGGGTGGCCTCGGTGTGCAGGGTGACGAAGTCCCAGAACGTGTCGTGGGCGCTCTGCGCCTGCGGGATCTCCCGGTCCGGGTGCGGTTTGCCGGCGTGGATGACGTCAGGGAACTTGATGGCGTCCTGGATGAAGAACACCGGGATGTTGTTCCCGACCAGGTCGAAGACGCCCTCGCTGGTGTAGAACTTCGTGGCGAAGCCGCGGGTGTCGCGCACCGTGTCGGACGAGCCGCGGCTGCCCAGCACGGTGGAGAACCGCACGAAGACCGGTGTCTCGGCGCCCTTGCGCAGGAACGCCGCCTTGGAGATCTCCTCGGCGGTGCCGTAGCCCTGGAACAGGCCGTGTGCGCCGACGCCGCGCGCGTGCACCACCCGTTCCGGGATCCGCTCGTGGTCGAAGTGGGTGATCTTCTCCCGCAGGTGGTGGTCCTGGAGCAGCACGGGCCCGCGCCGTCCGGCCTTCAGGGAGTGGTCGGTCTCGTAGAGCCGGGTGCCCTGCGCATTGGTGAGGTAGGCACCGCCCTGCGCCACCCGGGCCTGGTCGACGCCGGTGGGCTGGCCGGTGGGGCTGTAGACGTCCGGGCCGCTCTGGTCCGGCTTGAGCGGCAGCGGCTCCCTGGGCGTGGTGGGCTCGGCTATCGGGGGCGACTCGGCGGACGGCTTGCCGGGGATCTCCGGGGCCTTCTTCGGCTTCTTGTCGGTCATCGTGCCTCCGTGCTGCGCGTGCGGCCGAACACGTCAGATCGAGTTCGTTCGGGTGCGAACGGACACGCGGCTGAGTACCCGGGAGGCAGGGAACGAAGCGGTGCATTTTCAGTTAAACCGACCGGCACGGAGAGGGTCCGGTCGTTCACAGGGTGTGATTCACTCCATCGGCTGCCTCCCCCACTGGGCGAATTCACTCACGGGGCAGCAGTGCACGCACGGGGCAGCAGTGCACGCATGGGGCAGCCGTTCACTCACGAGGCAGCAAGGGCCCGAGCGGTCCCAGGTCCAGGTTGAGGTCCTCCGGCCGTAGCCCGTACCGCTCACGCAGCTCGCCCATCCGCTCGTCGAGCAGCATGAGCGTGAGCCCGACCCGTTCCTCCTGGTCCTCGGTGAGGTCTCCGGCGTCGACCCGCCGCAGCGCCTGCCGCTCCATCAGCTGCCGCAGCAGCTCCACCACGGTCAGCACCAGCTTCACGAGGTCCCGCTCGACGGTGTCGGGATCGAACGCGACGGTGCTCCGGCGCACGTGACCGTTCCGCCGGGGTTCGGTCCCGTCCCCGTCCCCGCGCACGACGGCGTTCCGGCGCAGGGGAGCGTCCCGGCGCACGGGCCCTGGGCGGCGGTGGTACCGGTGCCCGGCGTACGGCACCCGGGCCGTCATGGGGCATCCCGCCCGGGCCATGGCGCGGGGACCTGCTCGTTCACGGCGCTGATCAGCGCGTTCAGATCGATGCGCACGAGATCGACGTCCGCGATGCGCAGGGTGAGGTCGCCCACGAGGACGACACCGCCGGCGAGCAGCCGGTCCAGCAGGTCGACGAGGGCGACTTCACGGTTCTCCACGGCGAGCGTCATCGTGCCTCCGCCCCGGCCCGCGCCGACCCTGTCCGCGCCGGTGCCCCGTCCTCGCGCGACGCGTCGGCGGGCGGATCGCCGAAGGAGTACGCCGCCCACGGTCCGGTCAGTTCGACGCGCAGGCCCCGGGCCTCGTCCCCGGCCTGCCGCACGGCCGTCGTGAACTCCTCGCTGCGATCCCGGTCCACGAGGTAAGCGGCATTGAGCACGTTGCGTCCGGGCGCACCGGAGAGCCGGGCGTCCTGCGGCCGGTGCACCCGCACGTCGGCCGCGTACCGGGCGAGCCCGTGCTGGAGCCGCGCGGCGAACTCCTCCGCGTGCTCCCAGACACGCTCCCGGCTCGCGCGCTCCATGCGACGCCGGCGCAGATAGTCCCGGCCGCCGGCCGCCCGGCCCGCCGTGGCCGCACCGCCGGCCGTCCCGTCCCCGTCCTCCTCGGCCCCGCCGGTCTGCGTGTACACCTTGACGCCCCATTCCACGCACCCGTCGAGCCGTGCGAGATGCCGCCGGAGCTCGTCGTGGCGAGCGGCCAGCATGGTCCGCACGCCGTCTGCGCCGCGGAAGACCGTGGCGAGCCGGAGTGGCAGAGGGCTGGTCACCCGGGTGAGCGCGGCGAGCACCTCGTCGTGGGCGCGGGCGGTGGCGGCGAGCCAGTCCAGGTCCTCCAGGCGGGCACGCAGCGCCCGTTCCGAGAAGTCCTGCTCGGGCACGGCACTGGTGACCGCCACCAGGTCGCCGTGGCGCAGCAGCGCGACCGGTGCACCGGCGACACCGGTGAGGCCGGTGGGCAGCGGCGTGTCGAAGGGCCGGCAGACGGCGTACCCGTACCGCAGGTCGTCCTCGCTCATTCCTCAGGTGCTCCTTCTCGGTGTGCTTCCTCAGGTACTCCTTCTCGGTGTGCGGCCGGGTCGCCGCCCGCGCTCCGCGCCGTCGCGCCGTCCGCAGCCAGCGCCGCTGGCCTGTCCCGGCGTTCCAGTTCCTCCAGCCGGGCCCGCAACTCGGCGTTCTCCGCGCTGAGTTCGCGATCACGCGCGCGGGAGGAGAGTTCCGGATCGTGTTCCCACCAGTCGATGCCCATCTCCTTGGCCTTGTCGACGGAGGCCACCACGAGGCGGAGCTTGATGGTGAGCAGCTCGATGTCGAGCAGGTTGATGCGGATGTCACCCGCGATCACGATGCCCGTGTCGAGCACGCGCTCCAGGATGTCGGCGAGATTGGTACCGCCGGGCGGTGCGTACGGCGACGGTAGGGACCCTGCTGTCGTCATCGCCGGCCTCGCCTCCGGTCCCCGGCACGGCCGGACCGGCGGGGCTCATCGGCCGCCTCCGTCTCATCGGCCGCCTCCGTCTCATCGGCCGCCTCCGTCTCGTCGGCCGCCTCCTCGGCTGCTCCGTCGTCCTCGTAGCCGGCCGGTTCCTTCCCGTCGTCCGCGTACGCCTCCTCGTCCTCGTACTCGTCCTCGGCTTCCTCGGGGTACTCGCCGTCCTCAGAGGTCTCCTCCGGGTACCCGCCCTCGTCGTACTCGTCCTCGTATCGGGGGCCGGCTTCCTCGTCGTCCTCGGGCACGGCTTCCTCGTAGCCGGCGTTCACCTCGTACTCGTACTCGTCGTGCGACTCCGGCTCGGCGGCGTCCTCCTCGCCCTCGGGGTCACCGTCCCCGGCCGCCCGGCCCCGCGGCTCCTCGTCCCCGGGCTCCTCTTCCTCCGCCAGGGCGTCCTCGTGGCTCTGGACCACTTCGCCGTCGCGGATCTCGCCGCGCCAGCTGTCGCTCGCCTCGCCGCGGACGGTGATGTACCGGGCGAAGTGCTTGAGGTCGAGCCGGGCCCGGCGGCCCTGGGCGCGCCAGATGTTGCCGGTCCGCTCGAAGAGACCCTGCGGGTAGTACTCCAGGACCAGCACCACGCGGGTCAGGTTCGGGGCGAGCTCGTGAAAGGAGACGACGCCCTTCGTGGTGCCCTTCGCGCCCTCGGACGTCCAGGCGATCCGGTCGTCCGGCACCTGCTCGGTGGTGGACGCCTTCCAGCTGCGGTTGGACAGGAAGACCTTCGCCTTCCAGTCGGACGTGGTGTCGTCCACCGCCTGGGCGCTCTTGACGCCCTTGGTGAAGCTGCTGAACTCCTGGTACTGGGTCCACTGGTCGTAGGCCGTGCGCAGCGGGACGCCGACGTCGACGGACTCCATGATGACGGTGGCCTTGGCGCCCGAGCGGCGCTTGCCGCCCTTCCCACCGCCGCCGAGGCCCTTGACGGCGTCCGTGACACGGTCCTTGAGGAGGCCCCCGCCCAGTTCGACGGCGGTGCGCATCGGGCTCTTGCCCTCGCTGATCTTCCGGCCGGCGTCCGTCGCGATCCGGGCCAGTCCTGAGGTGTCGCCCTCGGCCATCTCGTTGAGCAGCGCCGTGCCGCGGCCGAGCCGGCGCCCGAACTCGCCGAGCAGGTTCTGCGCCTGGGCGCTCAGGTAGTCCTGGACCTCCGACTTGAGCCGGTCGGCGGCCGGGCTGTGGGCGAGGTCACCGAGCGGGCCCGCCGCGGACGCCTTCTCCTTGGTGTCCCGTACGGCTTCGGTCACGGTCATCGCCTCCCCTCGTCCGAGCGCCCGCCGGTGCCCCGGCGCGTCGTGCCACGGTCCGAGCCACCGCCTGAGGCGGTCGTCTTCCCCGCCGACCGCTCCGCACCGGTCTGCCCGCCGCCGGCCGTCCCGCGTTCGGTGGTCCGCCGCGACGCCGCCTTCCGCGGGGCCCGCTTGGCGGGTGCCGCCTTGCGCGCCGGGTCGGTGGCTCGCGCGGCGCGCCCGGCGGAGGATCGCCGGGCCGCCTCGGCGGGCCGCGCGGCCCGTGCGGTCTTGCCCCGCGCGCCACGGCCGGTCCCCTCCTCGGCGTCCCCGGCCCCCTCACGCGCACCGGCACCTCCGGCTTCTTCAGCGGCCTCGTCGGGGGCGTCGTCGGGGGCCTCGTCCTGCGCGCCGGCCGTCCGGTCCCGCACCGCCCGGGTACGGTCGGCCAGCCGGTCCGCGAGGGACGACATCTGGCGCTCGACGAGGGCGCCCGACGCGGCCTTGCCCGCGTCACTCAGGTTGCCGCGCAGCTGGGTGCCCAGCTCCTTGAACGCGGGGTTGTTCTCCATCTGCTGGGTCAGGACATCCTTGAGCGCGCCCGGAGAGAGCGGCAGCTTCTTGCCCGCGGCCATGGCCCCGACGGCAAGCGCCAGCTTCATCTTCTTGGTTCGCCCGAGCAGATACCCAGCCCCGACCGCGAGGCCCAGAGCTGTGCGATTCATGCTGTGTTCACCCGTCTTCCACCTCTGAAGGGTCGGCCCGGCCCGGCTGCCGCGCCCCGTCGTCCGCTGTGCCGTGCGCCTGTGCCGCCCCGTCCGTGCCGGGCACGGCCCCGTGCGGGGTCGCACCCGGCACGAGCGGGGCGACGCCGCCCTGCTCCAGCCGGTCGAGGAGTTCGTCTTCGAGCCGGTCGAACTCCTCCTCGCTCAGTTCGCCGGCCGCCAGCCGTTGCTCCAGCTGGGCCAGCTCCGCCCGGATCACCTCCGGGTCGTGGTACCGCCGCTCCGCTTCCGCGACCACCTGCTGGATCACCCACGCGCTACCGCGCACCGGCGCGAACGGCAGGAGCAGCACCTCGCCGAGCAGTCCCACGGCTCATTCCTCCTGGATCGCCGAGTGCCGCAGCGCCGCGCCGCCCGGCGTGGCGGACTGCGCGGGGCCGGGCTCGACGAAGCTGTACGGGGGCAGCGGGCCGTTGGCACGCAGGTGCAGATGCGGAAGCTCCTGGCCCACCCGCTCGACGGCGGAGGTGAAGGCGTCCGTCTCCTCGTGGTCCACCAGGAACGAGACGTTCGTCAGCCAGGAGGTGGACTCCGGACCGGCCTGCACCGCGGCGGCCGTCGGCTCCAGCGCCTCGTACACCACCCGGGCGTCCTCGGCCTCCCGCTCCTGCACGGCGGCCACCACCATCTCGCCGAGCCGCAGCCGCTGCTCGTAGCTGCCGCCGCCGGCGGCGTTGTTGGCGTCGCTGAGCTCCCTGATCTCCGGGTGCATCGCCATGACGAGGCGCAGCACGGCCTCCTCGTCATGGGCGGCCTTCACGTTGTACTCGACCTTGCCGGCCAGCGCCTGGAGCCGCTCGTGGAAGTGCTCGGCACGCTCGGCGAGCACGCCGCGCACCGATGCGTCATCGGGCGCGACGCTGCCGAACCGCATCGGCAGCACGGGCCCCTGCGCCTCCACCCGGTCCAGCACGCTCTGGTGGGCGAGCAGGTCGCGGCGCTTGGGACGCAGGCCGTCGGGCGCGTCGCTGACGACGGCCGCGAGGCCGTGCTCGACGACGGTGCGCACCGGGAGCGCGGGGTTGCCCACGCCGGTCGTGCCGTCGGGTGGCGCCGGATGGGCGCGGTCGGCGATGCCGTAGACATAGGTGCTCATGTCGTGGTCACTCCTCGTCGTCCGTGGCCGTCCTGGACCGGGCGGAGGCCGCCGCCCTCCTGCGCGACGTCGGCCGGCGGGCCGGCCGCTCCTCGTCGGCCTCGTCGTGGTCGCCGTCCCGGCCCTGCCGGAAGGCGTCGGAGATGGTCTCCGCGGCCCCGCTCAGCGCGCCCTTGGTCTTGCCGCGCGCACCGTTCTCGGTGACCTGCCCCACCAGCTCGGGCAGCCCGGGGTCGCTCTTCGGCCCGGCCTCCAGGTCGAGCCGGTTGCACGCCTCGGCGAAGCGCAGATAGGTGTCGACGCTGGCGACGACGACCCGGACGTCGATCTTGAGGATCTCGATGCCGACCAGGGAGACCCGGACGAAGGCGTCGATCACCAGTCCCCGGTCAAGGATGAGTTCCAGGACGTCGTACAGGCCGCTGCTGCCGCCGCCTGAGCGGCCCTGCGGTGCGGGAGCCACGGTTGTCATATGGGGCGCCTCCTCCTTGTTGCATGCCTCGTTGTCGGTGCCTCGTTGTCGGTGCCTCGTGCCGTTTCTCGTGCTCTTTCTTGTGCCGTTCCTCGTGCCGTGCCGGTCATGACGTGCGGACGCCGTGAGGGCGGACGGCTGCGAGGGGGTGGATCGTGGTCATCGGGGATTCTGTATATGCAGGAAATCTCGGATATGTCCCATCGGTGGGATATGGAACGCCGAGGTCCGGAAGGCGTGGTCGGTACGGCCTCCGGAGCGGGGCCGGTCACCCGGGCCCGACTCCGGTGCGCTTGAACGTTTCTTCAACCCTGGATGGGCACCCGGGGAGCGCTCACGCCGCGTACGCCGTCGCCGTGCGGACGTCGGCGGTCAGCGGCGCTGCTCCGCCCGGCCCCGCTCGTAGCGGTGCAGGCGCCGGTAGCCCATCAGCTCGCCGTCGTGGTTCACCTGCACCCGGTAGCTGCCCATCAGGCTCATCGTGTCGGGGATCCGGGCCATCTCGACCACCTCGATCTCCAGCGTCCAGCCGTCCTCCGACTGCTCGAAGGACGACACGGACTCGGCGTCCCGGCCGAGGAGCTCGGCGAGCTGCGCGCGTGCCCGCTGATGGATGCGCATCGGACTGGCCGGCCTGCGCCGGCGCGGTTCGTCTGTCACGTCGTCGCTGTTCTCATGGTTCGTTTCGTGGTGCTTGCTGTTCGGCATTGCGCCACCTCGAAAGTTCGTGTGACCCGGTCGGGCCGGCGCAAACGCATATGCCTGCATGAGGCAGCGGTAGAGGTGGCGTGAACGATGGAACCGGCCGTTCACAGACAGTGCACGAGTCGGCCAAGGCACCTTTGCGTAAAGCTGCGTTGACCCTCGCGCCGGGAGCGCAGCGACGGATGCCGGTCCGGTCGAATGTGGCGTGCCCCACACGACGAGTCGCACCTGCCGGCAGTCACGCCGTCGCGCGGCCCCTTCCGCCGGCGTCCTCCGCTCGGGCCCGCTCCCCTGCTCCCGGGCCGGCCCTGCTCCCGGTGCGCGGCCGGTGGCGCGGGGTCCCCCGCCGCCGTCCGGGACCCGTCCCCGACCCGCCTCGGTACAACAGTCGCCGGGGTGGAAGGCACCGGTCGCCGCGGCCGGTGCTCACCGGGTGCCACCTGAGGTGGCGGGGAGGCTCGGTGGGCGGGCCCGGATCGGGGGATCGGGCCCGTCACCCTCCGGATGCCGTCGGCGTCGGGGCGCATCCCGACGCGTCGAGAGCATCGGCGGCGCCCCGGACGTCGTGCAACGGCACGAGGCCCGACCCAGGACCCGGCGCAGAGGGGGAAGAGCAGGTGAACGGTCCGGTGCGTGACGCGGCCGGCAGCAGGGGGACCGAGCTGACCCGCTTCGACGAGTTGGCCGGTTCCGGGCTGTACCGGGACAATATCTTCGCCATTACGGGTCTGTCCGCCACCGCACGGGGCGCCGCGGTGCGCACCGTGCGGCAACGCGCGGAGGCACGTCTCGCCGTCCAGCCGAGCTGGCCGGGAGACCCACGCTCGCCGGTGTCCGGAGAGTATGCGCGTGACGTCGTCCGGGCGGCCTTCGAGGGGTTCCAGGACCCGCGGCGGCGGCTGGTCGACGAGCTGTTCTGGCACTGGGGCGAGGAGACCGCCGGCTGCGGCTGCCCCGTGGAGCTGCACCGGGAACACGACACGGCGATCGACGCGCACGCCAGGGCGGTGGCGGCGGAGGACGGCCGGCTCGACCTGGCGGACACGGAACGCGACCGGTTGTGGACGTCGGCCGCCACGGCATGGGGCGGGCTGCTGGAGCGGCCGGAGCTGCGCGAGCACCTGCGCAGCCGGATCCGTGCGCTCGGCGATCCACGGCTCGGCGAGGAACTGGTGGACGCGTTCCTGTCCCGCGTCCCCGGGCTGCTCGTGTCGCCTTTCGGGGAGTTCGCCGGGCGTCCCGAGTTCACCGGCCGGGCCTGCGCTCCCTGGGCCGCCCTCACCCGCTTCGCCGGCCCGCTCTCCGCGCTGTACGACGAGCGGCTCGCCGAGACGGACCGCGTCATCACGAAGGAGCTGCTGGCGGCGGAGGAGCAGCGGAACGCCGGAAAGTACGCGGACGCCGTACTGATCATGCGGCGGAAGGTCGTCCCCGAATTCGAGCGGTTCGCCGCCTTCCGCGACTTCGTCTCACCGTGGCGGTTCGAGGAGATCGCGCACTCGGTCGCCGTCGGACTGAACAACCTCGCCGTCGAGCTGCACCGCCATCACCTCACCACACCGCCCACGGAGAAGCAGCGCAGGACGATGATCGAGCTGGCCGAGAAGGCCCACGACATCGCGCCGGAACGCGACGAGGCGCAGCTGATGGAGAACCGGCAACTCATCCAGTCGGCCTTCACGGGCGCGAGACGGTCTCGGGCGGCGACCCGGGGCACCGGGCAGGCCTCGTCGTCCCACCCGGTCTGGGACCGGGTGATGGGCGTCTCGTGCCTGCTGATCTGCGTGACCTTCATCGTCCTGTGGATCGTCGTGGGGATCCTTCCGGCGGTCGCCGTGACGGTCGGCGGGCTCGCGCTGCTGGGCTACGTCTCCGAACTCGTCGAGAGCTTCCAGGGCGGCAGCAGGAGGAATCGATGAGCCCGTTGCCGCTGCGCACCCTCCGAGCACGGCTCGGCCAGCTGTCCCAGCCACCGGAGTTCCGCATCCCGCGCCCGCTCCTGACCCCGGCGCAGTCCGAATGGCTCACGGCCGTGCTCGCCGAAGCGGAAGCCGAGGCCGAGACCGAGGCCGAGACCGAGGCCGGCATCGCAGCCGTCGCCACAGCGGACGCCGCCGCCACGGCACGGGCCCAAGGCGCTGCCGGCACCGGCACCCACGCCGACGGCCCGGGCGCCGACGTCCTGCTCCGTGCCGCCACCGGCATCTGGCGCGCCCTGCGCAAGCTGGAACAGCGCGGCGAGGCGCTGTCCGCGGCGGACGCGCGCCAGGTGCGCCGGCACATCGAGGCGAGCCGCCGGTCCCTCGCCGAGGACGGGTTGGAGATCCAGGAGCACGACGGTGCGCCGTTCGACCCCAACCAGTCGCTGGAGGCCCTGGTGTTCCAGGACAGCCCCGGCCTCACCCGCGAGACGGTGCTGGAGACCGTCCGGCCGACCGTCTACTTCCGGGGCCGGCGCATCCAGACGGGCCAGGTCATCGTCGGCAGGCCCGGATCCGACGACGACCGCTAGCCATCCACACCCCGCAACCACCCCGGACAACCGACCATTCAAGGAGGCACCGGCCATGCGCGAGACCATCGACTTCGGCATCGACCTCGGCACCACCAACAGCGCCATCGCCGTTGCCGAGGACGACGGCGTACGGATCATCAAGAACCTCGAAGGGTGGGACTACACCCCCTCCGCCGTCTGGATCCCGAAGCAGGGCATGATCAGGGTCGGACGCCCGGCCAAGGACCGGGCCGGGACCGACCCGAAGAACGCCTGCGCCGAGTTCAAGCAGCAGATGGGCACGGCGAGCGCCCGCCATGACTTCAAGCGTTCCGGGATGTCCCTCACCCCCGAGCAGCTCTCCGCCGAAGTGCTCAAATCGCTGCGCCAGGACGCCGCACACGACCTCGGGGAGCAGCCGGAGGCGGCGGTGATCACCGTCCCGGCCTCCTTCACGCTCAACCAGAACAACGCCACCAGCGCCGCCGCCGCGCTGGCGGGACTGGGCGAGCGCTGCCCGCTGGTGCAGGAGCCGACCGCCGCGGCGATCGCCTACGGCGTGCAGGACGTGTCGGACGCGGCCCACTGGATGGTGTTCGACCTGGGCGGCGGCACCTTCGACGCGGCGGTGATGAGCAAGCAGGACGGTGAGCTACAGCTGCTCCAGCACGCCGGTGACCCCGGGCTGGGCGGCAAGCTCATCGACTGGGCCATCGTGGAGGACCTGCTGGCGCCCGCGGCTGCCCGGGCCCTCGGTCTGAGCGACTTCACCCGCGCCAACCCCCGGTGGGAGGTGAACATGGCCAGGCTCAAGTCAGCCGCCGAAGAGGCCAAGATCGCGTTGTCCCGCCGGGCGTCCTTCGACATGACCCTGGACCTGGACGACGGCCGGGGCGGCACCGAGTCCTTCGAGTACGCCCTGACCCGTGGCGCCCTCGACGACCTCGCGCTGCCGTTCTACTCCCGCGCCATCGGACTCTGCCGGGCGGCACTGGCCGAGAGCGGGCTGCGGCCCGACCACGTCGACCGGCTGCTGCTGGTCGGCGGCGCCACCCTCGCACCGGGACTGCGCGAGCTGCTGGACGACCCGGTCGAGGGCCTCGGCATCGCCACGGACCACAGCCAGGACCCGACCACGGTGGTGGCACGCGGGGCCGCGGTGTTCGCACGGAACGTCCGGACGCCGGCGAAGCCGCGCAAGGCCGCACCCGGCGCGTTCACGGTGGAGCTGCACTACAAGCCGCAGGTCGTCGAGACCACCGACATCCCCGTCTCCGGCCGGCTGAGCAGCGGCAGCCCGATCGACGACTGGACGCAGTACGGGGTCACCCTCAGCAACCCGCAGGCCCGCCTGCCCTACCAGGGCCCGCGCACCGCGCTCAGCGCCGACGGTGCCTTCTACACGGAGGTGAGCATCGACGCGAACGCCACGTCCCGGTTCACCGTCGAGCTCACCGACGCGGCCGGCACCCGGCAGCAGTTGACCCCGGACAGCCTGTCCCTCACCCACGCCAAGCTGCTGCCCGGCGATGCGGTGCTGACCGGCACGCTCGGCCTGGGCAGGGCCGACGGCAGCTTCTCCCCCGTGCTCCGCAAGGGCACCGCCCTGCCCGCCACCGTCACCAGGACCTACCGGACCAGCATCGCGCTGCGCCGCTCGCAGCCGGACGCCGTCATCCGGATCCCCCTGCTGGAAGGCGAACGCAGGCGGGCCGAACGCAACACCCGGGTCGGCATGATCGAGATCCGGCCGAAGGACGTCCGCATCGACCTGCCCGCGCAGAGCGAGGTCGAGATGACCTTCGAGGTGCACCCCGACAGCCGGATCGTCACCGTCACCGCCGACATCCCGCTGGTGCAGGAGCAGTTCGAGGCGACGATCAACCGCACCGAACTGGTCGCGCCCGAGCACGGGGAGCTGGTGGACCGGCTGCACGAGCTGGAACAGCGGGTGCGGGAGCTGCGCGAGCGTGCCGACGAGGTGCACTCCGAGCAGGCCCTCGCCCGGCTGGACGAGCTCGACGGCCAGAAGGCGCTGCCCCAGCTCCGCAAGCAGGTCGACGCGGCGGCCGTCGACGCGGGCGAGGCCAGCACCGGCGACCGCCGCATCCGGGACCTGGAGGCGCAGCTCGACGACGTCGAGGAGGCCATCGAGGTGCCCCGGCTCCAGCACGAGCTGTGGGACCACCTCAACGCGTGCGAGGACCTGATAGCTGAGCACGGCAACGGCTCCAGCGAGCGACGGGAGCTGGAGAGCCTGCGGGCCCGGGCCGGCGCGGTCGCCGAGGAGGGCACCTCCGGGGACCTGCACGCGCTCGGCGAACGGGTGCAGGACTTCCGGGTCGAGCTGCTGCGCCGCAGCGACCAGTGGGACGTGCTGGTCTTCCACGCCCTGGTCGAGGTGCGGGACGACATGCTCTCGCCCGTCCAGGCCGACGCCGCGATCGCCGACGGCAGGCGTGCGATGGCCGCGGGCGACCGGCAGGCCCTGGCCGCCGTGAACCGGCGACTGCGCCGGCTGCTGCCGCCCGGTCTGGCGGACGAGAACCTGATCGGTGGGCTCCAGTAGGGGCGCGTGGCGACGCGAGCGAGGAGTGACCATGTCCGATATCCGCACCCGCGACCACGGCCAGGGCGTGCGGCGCTCGGCCGCCCCGGAACCATCCGGTGGGCCGGGTCCCGCCGGGGCGGGCGCCACGGCGGGAGACGGGTCCGGTGTGGCGCCGTCGGGGGCCGGCCTCCGGGCCGGGCTGCTGGTGTCCCGGGCCCGGGCCGCCGCCCGCGCAGGGGACCTGGACCAGGCCCTGGAGCTGCTGCGCGGCCCGACCGGTGCACCGGTCGCCGACCACCCTGACGTGCTGGACCTGCTCGCCCGGGTACACGGCCAGCGCGGTGAGTGGGACGACGCCGCGGGCTGCTGGCAACGCGTCCTGGAACGGCATCCGGAGGATCCGGCGGCCACGGCGGGGCTGACCCGGATCGCCCGGCTGCGGCGCCGGGGCCCGGTGGGCGCGCTCGCCCGGCACCGTACGGGCGTGGTCCTGGTGGCGACCGCATGCGTGGCGGCCGCCGTCGGCTACGGCGTGGTCGCCGTGCCGGGTGACGGGCACCGCGGCGCTCCACCACGGGCCGCCGCCCCCGCGCCCGACCGGGCCGCCGAGCGTGCTGCCGACCGGGCCCGGGAACAGGCGGTCGACGCGGCAGCCCGTGCCGTCGCGCTCGCCACGTTCGCCCGCGACCTGCGGACGCCGGGGCTGCGCCCGGAGGTGCACGGCGACTCGGTGGAGGTCGTCTTCGACGAGGGCCTCTTCTCCGAGGGCGCCCAACTCACCCCGGCCGGCGCCGATCTGCTCGCCCGGTTCGGGCACCGGCTGACCGGGCGGGCGGCGACCATCACGGTCTACGGCCAGGCCGCCACCGTGCCGGGCGCGCCGACGCAGGGCGGCTCGGTCACCTCCCTGTGGCGCGCCCTGGTGGCCGCACGGGAGTTGAGCGCGGCCAGCGGCAAGCCGCTCACCGCGTTCCACACGGCCAGCGCCGACCAGCGCGACGCCCCCTACGGCAGTGCGGCCCGAAACCGCACGGTCACCGTCGTCCTGACGCCGACCGGGCACCCGTCCGAGGGAGGGGGCGGCCCCGCACGGTCGACACGGCCAACTCGCCCTTAGGGGAACCGCCGTTGCTCATGTCTTCCTGGCATATGCAAAGCTGACCTGGGAAGGGGCTCCTCACCGCAGCACGCCACCGCCTGACCGGTCGCCGTGACCGCGGCGCCCGCACGGCCACCACGTCAGGAGGGATCCATGGACAACGGCGACGCCCCGGCCACGCCGGCGCCACCGAAGATCGACACGGGTAAGGCCCACTCCGCCCGGGTGTACAACTACATCCTCGGCGGCAAGGACCACTACCCCGTCGACGTGGAAGCCGCCCATGCCCTGCTGGAGGCCTGGCCCAAGCTCGCGACGAGCATGCGGATCAACCGTGCCACGATGCGGCGCATCGCGGGCTGGCTGGCGGCCGAGGCGGGCGTCCGCCAGTTCCTCGACATCGGCACGGGCCTGCCTGCGGCGCCGAACCTGCACGAGGTGGTCCAGGAGATCGCCCCGGAGAGCCGTGTCGTCTACGTCGACAACGACCCGATCGTGCTGGCGCACGCCCGCGCCCTGCTCACCAGCAGTCCCGAGGGCCGCACCGCCTACATAGACGCCGACATGGGCGTCCCGGAGAAGGTGCTCGGCGCCCCGGAACTGCGCGAGACGTTCGACCTGTCGCAGCCCATCGGCGTCACCGTGATCGCCATGCTCCAGTTCGTCGAGGACGCCCGCAGCCTCGTCCGGGAGCTGACCGCCGTCCTGCCGTCCGGCAGCTATCTGGCCCTCACCACCGCCACCGCCGACCTCACCCCGGACGAGGTCACCACCATGGCCGAGGAGTACACCCGGCGGGGCGTGCCCATGTATCTGCGCACGCGGGCCGAGGTCGAGGAACTCTTCACCGGCCTCGAGATGGTCGACCCCGGGGTGGTCCCCATGAACCGCTGGAGGCCCGAGCCCGACGACACCACCTCGGATGACGACGTCAACATGTACGCGGGGGTCGGCCGGGTCCCGTAGCGTCAAGGGCCCCCGGTACCGTCCGCGTTGCCGGTCCCTCCTCCCGCGGGGACACCGTTGGCGGTGTCCCTGGAGAGCGTCAGGTCGTCGGTCCACGCGACGCTGTCCGGCTCGCGTATGCCGGTGAAGGCGGACCGCGACGGGTGCACGCCCCGGAGGTGGTCGGTGACCGGTCCGACCAGCAGCAGGACCGCCTGGGCGCCGTCGGTCTCCGTCCGGTCGACGACGTTCCGCAGGCCACCGGCTGGTCCCCGGTCTCCCCGTACGGAACGCCTCCCGCGTCCGGCGGCTCAGGAGTCCCGCAGCGGGCCGGGGCCGTTCCGACGGGTCAGGTCGAGTACGAGCCGGCCGCCGCTGAGGCCCGCCACGCCGCCGGCCACCTCGGCCCACTGTCCGTCCGTGAACGCACGGGCGTCCACGACGTGTTGCCGGGGCCCGGCACCGCCGGCCGGGATCGCGTACAACGCCACCACCGAGTCATGGCTGCCGTAGTCGAACGCGAGGCCGCCGATGGCCTCCCACCGCATCTCGAACCGGATCTTCCAGCGCGCCGTGCCGCCGGGCATCGGCCACTTGTCGCGGACCCTGATGCCGGTGCGGTGCACGGCGATCTCGGTGTCCTCCCGGCCACCCAGCACGGTCACCGGGCCCCGCGGCGCCTTCGGCGGCACGCCTGGTTCGGCACGATCCGCCGGCTTGTGCGCACGACCCGGTCCGACGACGGTGACGAGGAACGCGTCGTCCTGCACGGAACGCTGCCGGGCTGGGCGGATCCTGGGGTCACGACCGTCGTCCGCGGCGTGGGCGTCCTGCGCCGCCCGGCCGCCCGCGATCCGCACCGAGAGCAGGAGGTCCCCGGCGGGGAACCCGCGCCCGCCCGGCGCCCCCATGCTGGCCAGGGTCACCTTGGTGCCGTGTACGACCCCTTCGGGGACCGTGACGGTCCGCTCGATCCGCCCGCGCTCGCCCAGACCGCTGCCCCGGCACTTCCGGCAGCGCCGCGCGCCGCTCCGCCCGCTCCCGTCGCACGCCGGGCAGCGCCGACGGGCGGTGAACGTGACGGTCTTGCGCGCCCCGTAGAAAGCCTCGTCCGGGGTGAGCTCGACCGACGCGGCGACCGTCCAGGGCCTGCCGTACCGGGCGCTGCGGACGTTCAGCGCGACGGCGCCGGAGAACAGGAGGGCGCATCCGCACATGACGACCACGCCCAGGATCCAGCGCGTGCCCGCCAGCATCGACAGCCCGGCGAAGAACCCCACGCACCCGACGGCGATCGCGGCGTAACGCCACCAGCTCGGCCCGTTCCCCATGCCCCGTCCCCTCCCGCCGGGACCGCCATGGCCCCACCGCTTGCCCGACGGCCGCCGTCGCCCCACGGCCGTACCCCAGGCTGCCGCCCGGGACCCCGGCACGAAAGACGCCCGATCGAACCGTTCCGGTTTCGACGGCGGTGCGGGTGGGCGGTCGCCGACGTTCTCTCAGCTTCCCCAGAGGCCTGCGTGCCGGCCGGTCAGCCCCGTTGGATTCCGGCGGTGTCCATGAGCAGCCCTTTGCGATCACCTTCGCCGACGACCACGAGCGCGTCCCCTTCCTGCCCGACGGCCAGGTACCAGGTGCCCGGCAGGAGCTCGCCCGCCGGGATCGACGCATCATCCCTGCTGACGAGCCGACGCGGCACCGGAACTGCCAACCAGAACGGCGCGAAGTCCGGAACCACCGTTGCGTTCAAGCCGTCGTCCGCCCGCTGGATCCTGTCGGTCCTCAACAGCAGTCCCTCGCACTGGCCTTCGCGGAAGACCACGAGCGCGTCCCCCTCTTGCTCGGCGGCCAGGTACCAGGTGCCCGGCAGGAGCTCGCCCACCGGAGTCGACGCATCATCCCTGCTGACGAGCCGACGCGGCACCGGCACGGCGAACCAGAACGGCGCGAAGTCCGTATCCGACGAGGGCGAACGGACCCTGCCGGCCCCCGGCGCCGAATCCCTGGGCGTCACGGCCCTGTTGCGCGCGATCGCGATGAGACCGCCCGTGTTGCGGTTGCGCTGCTGGGGCAGGGGGCGGCTCCTGCCGGCCAGCCGCGTGTGGAGATGCCGGTAGAGGGTGTCCATGTCGATCGGGTCGGGCTCGTTCGGGATGCCCTCGGTCAGGGCCGCGATCAGCTCTCCGGTGAACGCGGTGTAGGTCTCGCCGGGCGGCGACAGGGCGGGGCGGGTCTCGGCCGAGGCCGTGAGCAGGCAGGTTCCTTCGACGATGGCCTGGTCGGCGATCTGCGCGCTGGCGCTCATCCGGCCGAGCAGGGCGCGTCCGCTGTAGCAGCAGTCGAGGACGACCACGGTGCGCCGGGCGCGCGCTCGTACGTCCAGTACGGCACGGCGCAGGTACTCGTACCGCAGCGAGGTGTACTCGCGCTCGCGGTCCGAGTCGGGCAGGGCCAGGTACAGCTCGTCCGTGTACGGGTCCGTCAGGCCGTGCCCGGAGTAGTAGACGAGCAGCGTGTCCGTGGTCCGGCGGGCTCTGTCCCGGATCGGGTCCAGCACCTGCCCGGCGCTGCCCGGCTGCGAGATCACCGTGCACGCCTCGGCCGGCAGCCCCCACACCGCGGGATCCGTCAGCGCCCTTCGCAGCCCTTGCAGATTGCGGGCGACGGCCGGCAGGTCCGCCAGGTGGGTGTAGTCGTGGACGCCCACCAACACGGCCTCCGAGCCGGCCGGGTCCGACAGCACCGCCACGGCTACTCCGCGCCTTCCTCGGCCGGGGCGGGCAGCTCGGGTCCGGCCGCCAACCAGCGGTGGAGCGACGACGCGAACTCGCCGGCGTCGCCGCCCTCTTCCCCCGCCGCGCCGCCGCTGAACGTCAGACTGACCTCCACGCCCCGCCCCTCCCCCGCCACGCTGCTTCCCGGGGCTCAGGGTAAGTGAGCCACGCGACGGGCGCTGTTCAGCCGATCCGTCCGAATTCGAACCCGTTCAGGCTGCGCTGATGAAGTCGGTTGTACCCGTATTCGTCCTCACCCGAAACCAGCACGCAGCCGTGGTAACCGAGGTCGATCGAGTCCCCGAATTCCTCCAGCTTCGCGACGTTCTCGTAGACCTTGACCGAGGGCGGGACATACCGTGACGCGTATCCCATCCGGGTGGCGTCGCTGACATTGGGCAAGGAGCCGTGCACGCACTTCTCGGTGAAAAGGACGAACTGACCGGCTTTCATCTCCATGTTGACGACGTTCTCCTGATCAGGGTTCCATTCCTGGTCAAGCTTGAGTTCCGCGTAGTCGTACCCGAAGAAGTCCTTTGACGCACCCTCCTGGTTCAAGACCAGTTGCTTGTTCTCGTCGTAGTACCACCGCTTGTGACTGCCGGCGACGAAGCGCAGGCAGCCGTTTTCTGCCCGCACGTCCGACATGGCGGTCCAGGCCGTGAGCTCGTTCGCATGGAAACGCCCGTGTTCGGTGAACGTCAGAGAAGGCGTCGCGGACGTGGTGGTTTCCCCTACGATGAAGGTCTCCACCTGATGCCATCCCGTACCGGTGTCACCCGGGTCCTTCTTGAAGATGTTCGACTTCCAGCACAGGATGTCGTCGCCGATCAGGCTGCGGAGCTTCCAAATGATCTCGGGACGGCTGATATGCGCAGATAAGGTGTCGCAATCCAGGTGTCGGTCGTAGTTGATGACCGTCGAGTTGTGCGGCTTGTGCTGGGACACGACCATCTCGATCAGTGCCTGGTTCCACCGCAGGGGCGCCTCTTCCGGTGCATACAGGTCGAACGGCCCCACAAAACCGTTCGCATTAAAGAATTCAATCTCCTGGTCGGTCAGCCCCAGCATTGATCGCTCCGTCACGCTGTCCTCCTTCTGCTCTCCTTCAACCTGCTGCGTCTTCTGCCGCGCTTGCCGCCCATGCGATTCGACGGGATTCGAGAAGTAAGTCCGTATACGTGAAGTCGATGGGCAGGTAAATTTCGCCATGGATAAAGCGCGATCACCTCCTCCCCCGTCCTCTGTATCCTGCCCTGGAGAGCTCAATGGATTCTTGTTTCGTCAGCCGTCATGAGCTATGGACGGAGCAACAGCAGGGAGCGGCCGAGGAGCTGGCGTCGCGGATCCGCCGGCTCGACCTGTCCCAGGTGCGCCTGAGTTGGGCGGACCAACATGGCACTCTGCGCGGCAAGACCCTGGAAACTGCGCACTTCTTGAAGGCGCTTCGGCACGGCAAGGATTTCCAGACGGCGCCGTTGCTCTTCGACACCTCCGGCGACCTGGTGGTCCCGCTGTCCGGCGCATCCTCGCTGGGCGGCCCGAGGATCGCGGGACTTCCGAACGCGGTACTGGTGCCGGACCCGGCCACCTTCACACCGTTGCCGTGGCTACCGGCGACCGGCTGGATCCTGGGAGACCTGTACTTCCGATCCGGCGAGCGGGTGCCTTTCGACACGCGCGGCATTCTGCGTGCCCAGCTCGACGGGTTGGCCGGCGCGGGATACGAGTATGTCGCGGGCATCGAGTTGGAGTTCTACATCACCCGGACGCGACCATTACGACCATCCGGCCCGGGCCCCGACGGCGCCCTCTCCCCGTTCCCCGGCCCGCCCCGCCCCGCGCACGGCCCCGGCACGGCGGCGCTGAGCGAAGACGAGTTGGAGACCGTCGTGCACGCCCTTCGCGACGGCATCGTCTCGCTCGAACTGCCCTTGGCCACCGTGGAGGAGGAGTGGGGTCCGGGCCAGGTGGAACTCACCTTCGAGCCCCTCGCGGGTATGACCGCCGCGGACACGGTGATGCTCGTGCGCAGTACGGTCAGGCAACTCTGCCGCCGGCACGGCTACCACGCGACCTTCATGTCACGGCCCCAACTGGACGACGTCGTGCCCAGCGGCTGGCATCTGCACCAGTCCCTGCGCAACGGAACACAGGGAAACTGTTTCGCCGGGAAGGCCGGACAGCTGCTGTCGGACACCGGCTCCTGGTTCATGGGGGGCCTGCTGGAGCATGCCAACGCCTGCGCGGTACTGACCACGCCCACCCTCAACGGATACAAGCGATACAGATCCGGATCGTTCGCCCCCGACCGCATCGCCTGGGCCGAGGAGAACCGCGACGTCCTGATCAGGGTCGCGGGTGGCCACGAGGGACCCCACACCCGCCTGGAGAACCGCGTCGGCGACCCCGCCGCCAACCCCTACCTCTACCTGGCTTCCCAGATCATCAGCGGCAGGGACGGACTCCGCACCAGGAAGGACCCCGGCCCACCGGCCCGGACACCCCGCCCCCACGACGCCCGGCCACTGCCCAAGACTCTGGAAGAGGCCCTTCCGCACTTCGAGCAGAGCGCACTGTTGCGGGCCGAACTCGGTGACGCCTTCGTCGACTACCTGGCCACGATCAAGCGGCACGAGATCGACCGCTTCCACCGGGCGACCACCGACTGGGAACAGCGCGAGTACTTCGACGCGTACTGAAGCGGACCAGCGGGTGCGGCTGCCGGTGCTGGTGCGGGTGCGGGTGAAGCAGACCAGCACTCGATCTTGCTCTGAACGGATGAACGGCGGTCGCCACCCGGGTGTGGCGCCCGCCGTTCCTGCGTACCCGCAGATAGGAAGGGGGTAGTGCAGACTGCGCGTGGTGGGGCGGGTGGGACTCGAACCCACGGCCGACGGATTATGAGTCCGCTGCTCTAACCGGCTGAGCTACCGCCCCGTTACGGCGCGTCGCGCACACTTGTGCGCGCCGTCTGCCGCAGCATAGCTGCTCATACGATCTCCTGCCTCGGCTGGTCGGCATCGCACGACCAAGAGGACTTCTTGCTGGCCGAGGTGGTTCCACCAGGCACAAAAAAGGACCCCTGAGGGGTCCTTCCCGGCTGCTCCCCCGACTGGACTCGAACCAGTAACCTGCCGGTTAACAGCCGGCTGCTCTGCCAATTGAGCTACGGAGGATCGAGCTCCCCCGACTGGACTCGAACCAGTAACCTGCCGGTTAACAGCCGGCTGCTCTGCCAATTGAGCTACGGAGGATTGCCTCGGTGCATCGAACGCGTCTTCCGGGGTAGCTGCCCAGGCAGCGCGCGCTCTCCGCACCGCATACATTAGCGCAAGCAGGGGGGTGCTCCGCCAATCGGTTCTAGAGACCGTCTCGGACTCAACGGAAGGGTGGCCGCCATGCGCTACCGGCTCACATTCGCCGCGGGACTCGCCGTCGGTTACGTCCTGGGGACCCGCGCGGGGCGCGAGCAGTACGAGAAGATCAAGAAGTCCGCCCGGGAGCTGGCCCAGAACCCCGCCGTCCGTAACACCGCCGAGTCCGCCGCCCAGCAGAGCCGGGACCTGGCAGGTCGGGCGTACCACTCGGTGAGTGGCAAGGTCGGCGAGCGGGTGCCGGACTCGGTGGCGGACCGCATGCGGGCGGTACGGGCCCGCAGCAACGGCCGCACCGGCACCGACGACTGGGGCTCGGGCACGACCTGACGGCGCCCGGCACCCCGGCGCGCCGGGCGCGCACCGTTACGGCGGTGGCGTTCGGCGCAGGCTTCGGGGCCCTTTCGGAAGCAGTCCCTCCGGATTTTTTCCCTCGGGCGTGTCGCACCCTTTCGCCCCTGTCTCCAACCGTTGCGCAGTGGCGTACGTCACATCTATTCGTGTGCTGCCACGCAGCATCCGCACGGCCGGTGGCCGCAGTCGGCCGCGGTCGGACCGTCCGATGACCTCCATGGACCGCCCGACCTCCACCGCCGGCCACGGGACCCCTCCCCCATGCGGCAGAATCGCCGCATGGGGATAGTCGCCGGACTGGACAGCTCACCGGAATTCACGCGCATCGTCGTGTGCGACACGGACACCGGTGCCGTGCTCAGGGAGGGGTACGCGCCGCATCCGACCGAGGGCGGCGAGTCCGGGGCGGGCCGCGCCAGCGACATCGACCCGCAGGCCTGGCTGCTCTCCCTGGGCGACGCGGCCGCCGGCGGGCTGCTCGAAGGGGTACGCGCGATCGGGGTCTGCGCCCAGCAGAACGCACTCGTCCCGCTCGACGCGCAGGGCGGCACCGTGCGCCCCGCGCTGGTCGGCAACGACAAGCGGACCCAGGCCGCGGCGGCGGACCTGATCGACCGGCTCGGCGGCCGGGCGGCGTGGGCGGAGGCCGTCGGCTGCATCCCCCAGGCCGCGCAGCCGGTGACGAAGCTGCGCTGGCTGGCCCGGTCGGAACCGGAGGCCGCGGCCCGCACCGCCTGCCTCATGGGCGCCCACGACTGGCTGGTGTGGCAACTGCTGGGTCGCCCCGCGCGGCGCACCACCGACCGCGGCGCCGCGTCCAGTACCGGCTACTGGTCGACGGCCACCGGCGCATACCGTCCGGACCTGGTGGAGTTGGCGCTCGGTCACCCGGCGACCGTGCCCGACGTGCTGGGGCCCTCCGAGCCCGCGGGCACCACGCCGGAGGGGCTGCTGATCTCGGCGGGCACCGGGGAGACGATGGCCGCCGCTTTCGGGCTCGGCGTCGGACCCGGCGACGCGGTGGTCTCGCTCGGCGCCTCGGGGTCGGTGATGGCGGTGCACTCCGAGGCACTGACCGACTCCACCGGCATGATCACCTGCCTGGCCGACGCCAGCGGCATGCACCTGCCGGTCGTGCACACCCTCAACGCGGTACGCACCCTGCGGGGCGCCGCCGAGCTGCTCGGCGTGGACCTGGAGGGTCTGTCGGCGCTGGCGCTGAAGTCGACGCCCGGCGCGCACGGGCTCGTGCTGCTCCCCTATCTGGAAGGTGAGCGCACCCCCTACCTGCCGCACACCGCGGGCACGCTGGCGGGGCTGCGCCGCGAGTCGATGAAGCCCGAGCATCTGGCGCGCGCCGCGTTCGAGGGCATGCTGTGCGGGCTCGCCGACGCGCTGGACGTGCTGCGCGAGAGGGGCGTGGCGGTACGCCGGGTGTTCCTGCTGGGCGCGGCGGCCGACCTGCCCGCCGTGCAGGTCGCTGCGCCGAGCCTGCTGGGCGCCCCGGTCGCGGTGGTGCGGCCCGCGGACTACGCGGCGCTCGGCGCGGCCCGGCAGGCCGCCTGGGCGCTGGGTGCCGCCGAGGGCGAGCTGTCGCCGGCCACCCCGCCGGACTGGCAGGGCTCCTCGATGCAGATCTTCGAGCCGGGCGACGAGCACGCGGCCGGCCAGGCGGTCCGGCAGCAGTACACGGCCGTACGCGACCAGACCCATCCGGGAGCATTTCCGGCCGACGCCTCGTAGGCCGGCCGCAGGTCATGAGCAGGCCGTGCGTGGGGCGGCCGTAGATCGGTCGTAGGTCGTACGGGCCCCCAGCCCTGTTGCGCGGTGGCGTTCGGGGTGCTGGGCGGGTACGCGTGCCGCTTCGGGCGCCGTGCGCCGGGCACCCTCTGGTATGCGCCATGTGCCGGCCGGTTCCACAGTCTTGTGCCGTACCGTGCCGGAGCATCCCAAGTCGCCCCATCGAGCCGAGCCGGTGCAATCCGGCGTGTTTTCGGGCTGATCCGCGGCTGGCCGATTGAGGTAACGCGGGTGGAATGTCGGACGATAGGGGATACGGCACGCCACCCGGTGGCATGCCACTCAAGGCACTCGAACAACACCCAGATCTCGCGACCCCAGAATTACCCCCGACCCCGAGAGACGCAGCGTGCTCATACGACTCCTACGGACCTACCTGGGCCCGTACCAAAGACCCATCGCCGCTCTGGTGCTGCTGCAACTCATGCAGACCTGCGCCACTCTCTATCTGCCCACCCTCAACGCGGACATCATCGACAACGGTGTCGTGAAGGGCGACACGGGCTACATCCTGTCCTTCGGCGCACTCATGATCGGCATCACCGTCCTCCAGGCGGTGGGCAACATCGGCGCCGTCTTCTTCGGCGCCCGTACCGCGTCCGCGCTCGGCCGGGACCTGCGGTCCGCCGTCTTCGCGCGGGTGCAGTCCTTCTCCGCGCGCGAGGTGGGCCACTTCGGCGCGCCGACGCTGATCACCCGCACCACGAACGACGTGCAGCAGGTGCAGATGCTCACCCTGATGTCGTTCACCCTGATGGTCTCGGCGCCGATCATGTGCGTCGGCGGCGTCGTGATGGCGCTCGGCCAGGACGTGCCGCTCTCCGCCGTGCTGCTCGCCGTGCTGCCGGTGCTCGGCCTGAGCGTGAGCCTGATCGTGCGCCGGCTGCGCCCGCTGTTCCGGGGCATGCAGAAGCGCCTGGACACGGTGAACCGCATCCTGCGCGAGCAGATCACCGGCAACCGCGTCATTCGTGCCTTCGTCAGGGACGACTACGAGAAGGAGCGGTTCCGGGGTGCCAACGAGGAGCTGACCGGGATGTCGCTCGGCACCGGGCGGCTGCTGGCGCTGATGTTCCCCCTGGTGATGTCGGTGGTGAACCTGTCGTCGATCGCCGTGGTGTGGTTCGGCGCGCACCGTATCGACAGCGGCGGCATGCAGATCGGCGCGCTCACCGCGTTCCTCGCGTATCTGATGCAGATCGTGATGTCGGTGATGATGGCCACCTTCATGTTCATGATGGTGCCGCGCGCCGAGGTGTGCGCCGAGCGCATCCAGGAGGTGCTCGGCACCGAGAGCAGCGTGGTGCCGCCCAGCGCACCGGTACGGCAGCTGCAAAGGCACGGCCACCTGGAGATCCGGGACGCCGGCTTCCGCTACCCCGGCGCCGAGGAGCCCGTGCTGAAGGGCGTCAGCCTGGTGGCCAGGCCCGGCGAGACGACCGCGGTCATCGGCTCCACGGGCAGCGGCAAGTCGACCCTGCTCGGCCTCGTGCCGCGGCTCTTCGACGTGACCGACGGGGTGGTGCTCGTCGACGGCAACGACGTGCGCACCCTGGACGGGGCGCTGCTGGCGAAGACGGTCGGTCTGGTGCCGCAGAAGCCGTACCTGTTCGCGGGCACCGTCGCCAGCAACCTGCGCTACGGCAACCCGGACGCGACCGACGACGAGCTGTGGCACGCCCTGGAGGTGGCGCAGGCCCGCGACTTCGTCGAGAACGCGCTGGAGGGCGGCTTGGACGCGGAGATCGCGCAGGGCGGCACCAACGTCTCCGGCGGCCAGCGGCAGCGGCTCGCGATCGCCCGCACGCTGGTGCAGCGGCCGGAGATCTACCTCTTCGACGACTCGTTCTCGGCGCTCGACTACGCGACCGACGCCGCGCTGCGCGCCGCACTCGGCCGGGAGACCGCCGACGCGACCGTGCTGATCGTCGCCCAGCGGGTGGCCACCATCCGCGACGCCGACCGCATCATCGTGCTGGACGAGGGCCGGGTCGTGGGCACCGGGCGGCACCACGAGCTGATGGCTCGGAACGACACCTACCGGGAGATCGTGCTCTCCCAGCTGACGGAAGCGGAGGCGGCCTGATGGCGGGCCCGGGCGGGCGCATGATGATGGCCGGGCGGGGCCCCGACCAGCGTTCGATGGACTTCACCGGCTCCGGCAAGCGGCTGATCGCGCAGTTCCGGCCGCAGCGGCACCTGATGATCGTGATGCTGCTGGCGGGCGTGCTGAGCGTGGGGCTCTCGGTGATCGGCCCGAAGATCCTGGGCCGGGCGACCGACCTGGTCTTCGGCGGCATCGTGGGGCGGCAGATGCCGGCCGGCCTCACCAAGGCACAGGCCATCGAGGGGGTGCGGGAGCGCGGCGACGGCGGCATGGCCGACATGCTCTCCGGTCTGGACTTCACCCCGGGCAAGGGCATCGACTTCACCGCCGTCGGCTCGGTGCTGCTGCTGGCGACCTGCACCTTCCTCGGGGCGGGGCTGCTGATGGCGGTGTCGACCCGGTTGTCGAACCGCGCCATCAACCTCACCGTCGGCCGGCTGCGCGGCGAGGTGCAGGCGAAGCTGTCGCGGCTGCCGCTGTCGTACTTCGACAAGCAGCGCCGCGGCGAGGTGCTCAGCCGCGCCACCAACGACCTGGACAACCTCGGCCAGACCATGCAGCAGACCATGGGCCAGATCGTCAACTCCCTGCTGACCATCGTCGGTGTGCTGACGATGATGTTCTGGATCTCCTGGATCCTGGCGCTGGCGGCGCTGGTCACCGTGCCGCTGTCGTACGTCGTCGCGATGGCCGTGGGGCGGCGCTCGCAGCCGCACTTCGTGCGGCAGTGGGACGCCACCGGCACGCTCAACGCCCATGTCGAGGAGATGTACACCGGCCATACGCTGGTGAAGGTCTTCGGCCGCCAGAAGGAGTCGGCCCAGCAGTTCGCCGAGCAGAACGACGCGCTCTACGAGGCCGGGTTCCGGGCCCAGTTCACCAGCGGCATCATGCAGCCGCTGATGATGTTCGTCTCGAACCTGAACTACGTGCTGGTGGCGGTCGTCGGCGGGCTGCGGGTCGCGTCGGGCACCCTGTCCATCGGCGATGTGCAGGCCTTCATCCAGTACTCGCGGCAGTTCTCCATGCCGCTGACGCAGGTCGCCTCCATGGCGAACCTGGTGCAGTCCGGGGTCGCGTCGGCCGAGCGGATCTTCGACCTGCTGGACGCGCCGGAGCAGCGGCCCGACCCGGCGGTGGCCCAGCGGCCGGCCGAGGCGCGCGGCCGGGTCGAGCTGGAGCACGTGTCGTTCCGCTACGAGCTGGACAAGCCGCTCATCGAGGACCTGTCGCTCACCGTCGATCCTGGTCACACCGTCGCCATCGTCGGCCCGACGGGAGCGGGCAAGACCACCCTGGTCAACCTGCTGATGCGGTTCTACGACGTCACCGGCGGGCGGATCCTGCTCGACGGCGTCGACGTGGCGGCGATGGCACGGGACGAGCTGCGCTCCCGGATCGGCATGGTGCTCCAGGACACCTGGCTCTTCGGCGGCAGCATCGCGGACAACATCGCCTACGGCGCCAGGCGCCCGGTCACCCGCGACGAGGTCGAGGAGGCGGCGCGCGCCGCGTACGCCGACCGCTTCATCCGTACGCTGCCGGACGGCTACGACACGGTCATCGACGACGAGGGCGCGGGCGTCAGCTCCGGCGAGAAGCAGCTGATCACCATCGCGCGGGCGTTCCTGTCCGACCCGGTGATCCTGGTCCTGGACGAGGCGACCAGCTCGGTGGACACCCGCACCGAACTGCTCATCCAGAAGGGCATGGCGCAGCTCGCACACGGCCGGACGGCGTTCGTGATCGCCCACCGGCTCTCCACGATCCGGGACGCCGACACCATCCTCGTGATGGAGGACGGCTCCATCGTGGAGCAGGGCACCCACGACTCCCTGCTGCTCGCCGGGGGCGCCTACGCACGGCTGTACACGGCACAGTTCGCGCAGGCGGTGGCGGAGGTGGACTGAGGCGGTCCGTGGACGGGTCCCGGAGCGGCGGTCGGAGTGGTACCGGCCGTCGCCCCGGGGCGGTACCGGCCGTCGCCCCGGGCCCCGGGGCGTCACTGGTCCCGTCGCGGCACGACCGCCAGCGCCAGCAGCACCGCGACCGCCGTCCAGAGTGCGTAGACCGTCCAGGAACCGCCGGCCGTGGCCGGGTAGCGCATACCGTGCATGCCGTCCGGCAGGATCAGGCAGCTCCACGCCGGGAACGGCAGCGCGTGCGAGACGACCGCGCCCGCGTACGTGTCGTCGTGGACGAACGACGGCAGGACGAAGACCAGCACGAACAGCGTGACCATGGCCGTGACGGCGTGCCGGATCACCGCACCGAGCCCCAGCCCGACCAGCGCCCCGACCGGCGCGAGCAGCCCGGACGCCAGGACGAACCGCAGCGTCCCCGGATCCCCGATCCCGACCCCGCCGTACCTCCCGGCGAGGATCGCCTCGTCCAGCCAGAACGAGACGGTCACCACGAACGCGCCGAACCCGGTGGCGACCGCGCAGACCACCACCGTCTTGGCCGCCATCACCTCCCGGCGGGCCGGCACCGCGGCGAACGTCGTGCGCAGCAGGCCGGTGGTCTGCTCGCTGAGGATCGCTATCGCGCCCAGCGCGCCCATCGCCAGCAGCATCGACATGGCTGCTGGCCGGGTGAAGGCGTCGTCCAGCGCCCCGAACCTGGCGTAGTAGGCCTGCCGGGCCGCCGGCCACGCGGGCCAGTCGGCACGGGCGGACCGCGCGCCGTTCGCGTTCAGGCCGACGATCACCACCGTGCCGAACAGCACGAACCAGGGGATCGAGCGCAGCGACCGCAACTTGATCCACTCGGCGGCCAGCAGATCGGTGAACCGGGCCGGCGGGCCGGCGGGGACCTGGCGGGTCCGGGGCCCGGCGGGCGCGGTCCCGGGGGTCGAGGGCCCGGCGGTCATCGGGGTGCTCATGCGCGTTCTCCTGCCGATGCTCGTTCTCCTGCGGCGTATTCGACGCTGGCGCCGGTCAGTTCCATGAAGGCGCGTTCCAGCGAGCCGGTCCGGGTGGTCAGTTCGTGGAGGAGGACACCGTGTGCGGCGGCGATCTCGGCAACCCGGGACGCCGGCACGGACTCCACCGTCAGCAGGCCGTCGGGGGCCTGGGTCAGGCGCACGCCCTCGGCGGTGAGGGCGGCGGCGAGCGCCGCCGGATCGGCGCTGCGGACGTCGACGCGGCGGGGCGCGCCGCGGGTCGCGAACTCCTCGACGGTCTCGTCCGCGAGCAGCCGTCCGCGGCCGACGACGACGAGCCGGTCGGCGGTGTGCTCCATCTCGGCCATCAGATGGCTGCTCACGAACACCGTGCGCCCCTGTGCCGCCAGGCTCTTGAACAGGCCCCGGACGAACAGGACCCCCTCGGGGTCGAGTCCGTTGAGCGGCTCGTCGAACAGCAGGACCGGTGGATCGCCGAGCAGCGCCGCCGCGATGCCGAGGCGCTGGCGCATGCCGAGGGAGAAGCCGCCGATGCGCCGGTCGGCCGCGCCGCCGAGGCCGACCATGCGGAGCACCTCGGCCACCCGGCCGGTCGGGATCGCGTTGCTGCGGGCGAGGAAGCGCAGGTGGTCGCGTGCGGTGCGGCCGCCGTGCACGTCGCCGGCGTCGAGCAGCGCCCCGACCCGGCGCAGCGCCCGGCGCAGGGTGCGGCAGTCGTGGCCGTCCACGGTCGCCGTGCCGCTGGTCGGGGCGTGCAGGCCGAGGAGCATCCGCAAGGTGGTGCTCTTGCCGGCGCCGTTGGGACCGAGGAAGCCGGTGACATGGCCGGGGCGGACGGTGAAGGACAGCTCGTGAACGGCGGTCGTGCGGCCGTATCGCTTGGTGAGGTTGCTGACTTCGATCACGTCAGGAACGGTGCCGGTCGGGGGCCCGGGTGGGCATCGGCCCGGGGTCGGCACTCCGCCAGGGGCGGTGTCACCTCCGGGATGACGACCACGGATGACTGCGTCACGGCGGCCCGGCTCGCTACCCTCGCGGCATGAACCCAGCCCGGGTGCCGTCCGCACGCCCCTCGCCGGTGTCGCGCGCGGCGCCGGGCACCTGGATGGTGCTGATCTGGTGCGCCGTCACGGCGTACACGATCTTCTCGCAGACCCAGACCCGGGGCCACTCCGTCCTCGACCTGAGCTTCGGCAACAAGACGGACGCGGTGGTCGGCGCCCTGCTCGTGGTCGCCGCCGGACGGCGCGGCCGCCGGCCGCTGACGGCGCTGTGCCTGCTGCTCGGCGGAACCGTCCTGTCGGTCATGTCGATGGCCGTCGCGGACATCCCGCTGCTCCAGTTCCTCGCGGTCGACGTCGCGGTCTGCTACCTGGCGGCGACCCGGCCGCGGCGCACGTCGCTCGTGGCCGGCGCCATGGCGCTCGGCACGCTGCTCGGCTACTCGGGCTGCCGGGCGCTGCTCGGCTGGGACGCCTACCGCAGCACGACGCTGACGGCCGCGCTGGCCACGGCGATCGCCTGGCTGATCGGCCACTCGCTCTGGCAGGCCCAGGCGCACGCCGAGGCGCTGCGCGCGCAGGCGACCCGGCAGGCGATCACGTCGGAACGGCTGCGCATCGCCCGGGAGCTGCACGACATGGTCGCGCACAGCATCGGGATCGTGGCGCTCCAGGCCGGCGCCGCCCGCCGGGTCTTCGACACCCAGCCGGCCCGGGCCCGAGCCGCCCTCGGCGAGGTCGAGGCGGCGGGCCGGGAGACCCTGTCGGGCATGCGGCGGCTGCTGGGGGCGCTGCGCGAGACCGACCGGGACGACCCCGGCGAGACCCTGGGTCCGGCCCCTGCACCCGGCGTCGACGACGTGCCCCGGCTGGCCGCGACCACCACGGCGGCCGGCGTCCGGGTGGACGTGGACTGGTCCGGCGTGCGCCGCCGGCTGCCGTCGGAGATCGAGTCGGCGGCCTACCGGATCGTGCAGGAGGCGGTGGCGAACGTGGTGCGGCACTCCGGTGCGCCACGGTGCCGGGTGTCGCTCGCGTTCGGCGCGGCGGACCTCACCGTCGAGGTGCGCGACGCGGGCCCGGAGCCCGTCGGGCAGGGCGCGCGGGGGACGCACGGTGCCCGCGCCCACCCCCACGCCCACGCGCACGCCCACGGGTACGGCATCGTCGGGATGCGGGAGCGGGTCAGCCTGCTGCGGGGCACGTTCACGGCCGGGCCGCTGCCCGGTGGCGGCTTCCGCGTGGCGGCCCGGCTGCCGGTGGCTGACGAGCCGGTGGACGCCGGCCGGGCCGCCATCGACCGCCTCGCCCCGCCCGCCGAACCGCCCCTGGAGCAGGAGGCCCGATGACCACGCCGCCGGGGATGTCACCGGGGACACCACCAGCGGTACCGCCGGCGCTGGCCGCGCCCGTGCGCGTACTGCTCGCCGACGACCAGCCGCTGGTGCGTGCCTCGCTGGACATGATCATCACTGACGCCCCGGACCTCACGGTGGTCGGCGAGGCCGGCACCGGCGCCGAGGCCGTCCGGCTGGCCGGCGAGCTAAGCGCCGACGTGGTCGTCATGGACATCCGCATGCCCGGCATGGACGGCATCGAGGCCACCCGGATCATCGCCCAGGGCGCCTCGGCCCGTGCCGGCACCCCGCGCGTCCTCATCCTGACCACGTTCGACCAGGACGACCACGTCTACGGCGCGCTGCGCGCCGGCGCCTCCGGCTTCCTCGTCAAGGACATGGCGCTCGACGACATCCTCGCCGCGATCCGTGTGGTGGCCGCCGGCAACGCCCTCATCGCCCCGACGGTCACCCGGCGGCTGATCGCGCAGTTCGCCCGCCAGGCGCCGGCGACCGGGCCGGCCGTGGACGCCCGCGGACCGGCGCGGCTCGCCGCGATCACCGCCCGGGAACGGGAGATCCTCACCCTCGTCGGCCTGGGCCGCTCCAACGCCGAGATCGCGGCGGACCGCTGCATCTCCACCGCGACCGCGAAGACCTACGTCTCCCGGCTGCTCACCAAGCTGGACGCCCGGGACCGCGTGCAACTGGTGATCATCGCCTACGAGTCCGGGCTCGTCGGCGACCGCCGGGACCCCTGAGCGCCGGGCCGCCGATGCCTCAGTCCAGATAGCCCCTGAGCTGGTCGGCCAGGGCGTGGTCGCGGAGCTTGCCGAGCGTCTTGGACTCGATCTGGCGGATCCGCTCGCGGGTGACGCCGAAGATCCGGCCGATCTCCTCCAGGGTGCGGGGCCGTCCGTCCGCGAGCCCGTACCGCAACTGCACCACCTTGCGCTCCCGCTCCTTCAGGGTGGAGAGCACCGCCTCCAGGTGCTCGCGCAGCAGCAGGAACGCGGCCGACTCCACGGGCGAGGCGGCGTCGCCGTCCTCGATGAGGTCGCCGAGGGCGACGTCGTCCTCCTCGCCCACCGGGGCATGCAGCGACACCGGCTCCTGCGCGAGCCGCAGCACCTCGCTGACCCGCTCGGCCGTCAGGCCGAGTTGGCCGGCGACCTCGTCCGGTGTCGGCTCGTGGCCGCGCTCCTGGAGCATGCGGCGCTGCACGCGGACGACGCGGTTGATCAGCTCGACGACATGGACGGGGACACGGATGGTGCGGGCCTGGTCGGCGAGCGCCCGTGACATGGCCTGGCGTATCCACCAGGTCGCGTAGGTGGAGAACTTGTAGCCACGGGTGTAGTCGAACTTCTCGACGGCCCTGATCAGGCCGAGGTTTCCCTCCTGCACCAGATCGAGCATGGTCAGCCCGCGGCCCACGTACCGCTTGGCGACGGAGACCACGAGCCGCAGGTTCGCCTCGATCAGCCGCCGCTTGGCCATCCTGCCCCGCACCACCAGGCGGTCCAGGTCCAGGGCCAGTTGGGAGTCCAGGTCGGCGGCGCCGGTCAGCCGTTCCTCAGCGAAGAGACCGGCCTCCACGCGGCGGGCCAGCTCCACCTCGTCCACGGCGGTGAGCAACGGGATCCGGCCGATCTCGCGGAGATACTGGCGGAAGAGGTCGGATGACGGCCCCTGCGCGTCGGTACGCGTCCGGGCGCGGGAATCCGGCGCCGCGACCTGGCCGATTTCCATCGCATCGACCACGTCCGACACGGCCGGGTCCGCCGTCGTGGCGGATCTGCCGGTATCCGGTGGATCGTCGGAGCTCGCGGCTGACGCGGCTTCAGGATGCCCCGCCGGCTGGCTCTGTGCGGGGACGGCGGGGAGGACATCGGTCTCCCCCAGTCCCTCCAGGGCCTGCGCGGTGCCCCCGGCGCGGGTTTTCGTGGCGCTGTCGGTGTGGGTGAGGGTCCGGGTCTGCACGGGGGCGACCTCCAGGGTGATCGCTGCTGTGGCGTGCGACAGCCTTGTGACGGGCTCGGCGTCGGCGGCCGTGCCGCCATCCGGCCCGTATGCGATGAGCGAATTCGCGGGGGTGGGACGCCCGCCATGGACGGGCCGACCGCGCTTCGAGGACTCAGGCACCGCACCCAGTGTGCGCTACGACACATCCTTGCCACGAGGGGCGTGCGCCCATTTTTTGAGTCCGTTCCGTGACCGGTTGGTTACCGACGCACGGAAGGCGCACAGAAGCGTAGAAGCGAACGTTTCCGCCAAAAGATTCCGCCTCGCTCGCGTGCGGGCGCCGGAGCGGGAATCAGAGGGCGTCCGCGCCCCGCTCGCGCAGTGACTGCCCGTACTTCTGGAGCACCCAGAGCTCGTTCTGGACGGCGGCCAGTTGGGCCGGGTCGCCGCTGGTGGACAGGCGGGTCAGAGTGATCTGGATGTCGCGTACCCGGCGCTCGACGGCGCGCAGCCGGACGGTGACCAGGAGTTCGTTCACGTACACGGCGTCGACGGTCTTGCGCAGCACCGGTTCGACCGCCAGCTCGGTGACCATGGCGCGCACGGCGTCGTCCGGTGCGGCCTCGCGGACCCGGACCAGATACGCCTGCGGGTCCTGGCTGCCGTGTTCGGCGCCGCCGGCCTCCTCGATGGCGATGCGCACCGCCGTGTACGGCGGGGCGGTGAACTCGTCGGCCTCGTAGGCGTCGAACGCCGGGGAGACGAGCTCCGGGTATTGCAGGGCGAGTTTCAGCAGCTCGCGTTCGGTCTTGAAGACCGGGTTGCGCAGGGTCAGGGCGGGGCCCCGGGCACCTGTGCGCGCCCCTGACGGGTACGCCTGCTCCGGTGCCGCGGGCCGCTGGCCGGCCGCCCGGCCGCCGCCCCCGCCGCCCCGGCGGCTGAGGTAGCCGACCTTGTCGACCACGAACTCCGGGTCCAGGATGCCGACCAGGCCGGCCAGTTGCACCGCCACCTCGCGCCGGGTGCTGCGGTCCTTGATCCGGGCCACCACCGGCGCCGCCTCGTCCAGCGCGGCCGCCCGGCCCGCCGGGGTCTCCAGGTCGTAGCGTGCGACGATCTGCCGCAGCGCGAACTCGAAGAGCGGGGTGCGGGGCTGGACCAGGTCGCGCACCGTGTCGTCCCCCTTGGCGAGGCGCAGCTCGCAGGGGTCCATGCCGTCCGGCGCGATGGCGATGTAGGTCTCGGCCGCGAACTTCTGGTCGTCCTCGAAGGCCCGCAGCGCCGCCTTCTGCCCGGCGGCGTCACCGTCGAAGGTGAAGATCACACGGGCCGAGCCGTTGTCCATCAGCAGCCGGCGGAGGATCTTGATGTGCTCGCTGCCGAAGGCGGTGCCGCAGGTCGCGATGGCGGTGGGGACGCCGGCGAGGTGGCAGGCCATGACGTCCGTGTAGCCCTCGACGACGACGGCCCGGCTGGCCTTGGCGATCTCCTTCTTGGCGAGGTCGATGCCGTAGAGGACCTGGGACTTCTTGTAGATCGCGGTGTCGGGGGTGTTGAGGTACTTGGGGCCGGTGTCGTCGTCGCGCAGCCGGCGTGCGCCGAAGCCGACGACGTCGCCGGCGATGTCCCGGATCGGCCACATCAGACGGCCGCGGAAGCGGTCGATGGGGCCGCGGCGGCCCTCCTGGGAGAGCCCCGAGAGCAGCAGCTCCCGGTCGGTGAAGCCCTTGCCGCGCAGATAGCGGGTGAGGTGGTCCCAGCCCGCCGGGCTGTAGCCGACGCCGAAGTGCACCGCGGACGCCTGGTCGAAGCCGCGTTCGGCGAGGAAGAGGCGGCCCGCTTCGGCCTCGGGGCTGGAGTCGAGCTGCTCCGCGTAGTACTGGGCCGCGAACTTGTGCGCCTCCACCAGGCGGATGCGCTCGCCACGCTGGTGCGAAGGGTTGTAGCCGCCCTCCTCGTAGCGCAGCGTGATGCCGGCCTGGGCCGCGAGGCGCTCGACCGCCTCCGAGAAGGTGAGGTGGTCGACCTTCATCACGAACGTGATGGTGTCGCCGCCCTCCTGGCAGCCGAAGCAGTGGAAGAGGCCCTTGCTCGGGCTGATCTGGAAGGACGGGGACTTCTCGTCGTGGAAGGGGCACAGGCCCTTCAGGTTGCCGCCGCCGGCGGCGCGCAGTTGCAGGTACTCGGAGACCACGGCGTCGATCGGGACCGCGTCCCGTACCGCCTTCACGTCCTCGTCGTTGATCCTGCCTGCCACGGCGCCGATTCTACGGCGCCGTGGAGTGGGGGTGGTGGGGTGTGGGGTGGTGCCCTTTGTCGTGGGGCACCCCGCCCCCTCGGTGCCCCTGCGGGGTGCGGTCCCCAACGGGGGCGCGGGACTCTGCTGATGTGCGGCTCCGCCGCGTGGGCGCGCCCAGCCACGATGCGACCTTGCAGGTCGCCACCGGCCCGAAGGGGCTGTCTCTGTCGTGTCCGGACCACTGGCCGGTGGGGGCCGGTCGCGCAGTTCCCCGCGCCCCTTATCAGGCGCTGCACGCCATTACGGGACCAGGGAGTCCAGCGGGACCGTCGGGTCCGCCAGGGCCGTGGTGTCCACCTCGGTGCCGGAGCGGATCAGCTGTTGGATGGGGTCTGTGACATCCCACACGTTGACGTTCATACCGGCCAGCACGCGTCCCTCCTTCAGCCAGAACGCGATGAACTCGCGCTTGGGTGCGTCGCCGCGCAGCACCACCTGGTCGTACGAGCCGGGCGGTGCCCAGCCGGAGTACTCCAGGCCGACGTCGTACTGGTCGGAGAAGAAGTACGGCACCCGCTCGTAGGTGACGTCCTGGCCGAGCATGGCGCGGGCCGCGGCGGGGCCGCCGTTCAGGGCGTTCGCCCAGTGTTCGACGCGCAGGGTGCCGAAGAGCGGGTGCTGGGCGGCGGCCACGTCGCCGGCCGCGTAGATGTCCGGGTCCGAGGTGCGCAACGAGGAGTCCACGGCGATGCCGCCGCCGTGCGCCCGGTCGACCAGGTCGAGGCCGGCGGACTCGGCGAGCGCGGTACGGGGGGCGGCGCCGATCGCGGCGAGCACGTCGTGCGCCGGGTGCTCGTCGCCGTCGTCGGTGCGGGCCGCGAGCACCATGCCGTCCTGGCCGACGATCTCGGTGAGCCGGGCACCGAAGTGGAAGCGGACGCCGTGCTCGGCGTGCAGATCGGTGAAGATCTGGCCGACCTCGGGTCCGAGCACCCCGTACAGCGGGCTGGCCTGCGGTTCCACGATGGTGACCTCGGCGCCGTACTCACGGGCGGCGGCGGCCACCTCCAGGCCGATCCAGCCGCCGCCGGCGATGACGATGTGACCGTTGTCACGACCGAGGGAGGCGAGCACGCCGCGCAGTCGCTCGGCGTGGGCGAGCCGGCGCAGGTGGTGCACGCCGGCCAGGCCGGTGCCGGGGATGTCGAGCCGGCGGGGCTCCGCGCCGGTGGCCAGAAGCAGCTTGTCGTAGTGCACGAGGGTGCCGTCGCCGAGCCGGACCGCCTTGCCCGCCCGGTCGATGGCCACGGCCGTCTGGCCGAGGTGCAGCTCGATGTCGTTCTGTGCGTACCAGGCGGCGTCATGGACGAAGGCTTTGTCGCGTGCGTCCTTGCCCTGTAGGTAGCCCTTGGACAGCGGTGGCCGTTCGTAGGGATGGTCGCGCTCGTCGCAGATGAGGATCACCCGGCCGGTGAACCCCTCGGAACGCAACGCCTCGGCCGCCTTCGCGCCGGCCAGGCCGCCTCCGACGATGACGAACGTCTGATCCGCGTCGACCACTTGGTGCCTCCTCCTCGTAACCGTGGCGCACTAATGGCGCACTATGCGAGCCTCCCGCACCCTGCCTGTCGTCGGAAGGGGGAGTGGCCCGAACAGGCCAGTGAACATCACACCCGCCGCCTCGGGGCAAGCCCGCGCGGCCCGCCGGCCCAGCCGCCCATATCAGGACATGGTCATACCACCTGACGCGGTGAGACGAAGGTGCAGGGCGCGGGCCGAGGCATCCGTGAGCGAGGCGATCTGATCAACGATGACGCGTTTGCGTGCACGATCATCGGCTGCCCTGTCGAACATGGCGCGGAACTGCGGATCGAGGCCGTCCGGTGCCCGCGCGGTGAGCGCGTCGGCCAGTTCGGCGACGACGATGCGCTGGTCGGCACGGAGCCGGGCCTGCTCGTCGCGCTGCATCACGTACAGGTCGGCGACCGCCTTGAGGACGGCACATTCGTGGCGGGCGCCGGGCGGTACGACGAGTTCGGCGGCGTACCGGGTGAGGCCGACGGCCGAATCCTGCTGGCCGCCCTGCCGGACGTGCCGCCGGCCGCTGCCGGGGCCCGGACCCCACCGGGCGTGCGTGGCCTCCTCGGCGGCCAGGCAGAACCGGCCGATGAGTTGACTGGTCGCGTCCTTCAGACGGGCCTGCGCGACCGCCGAACCGTCGTATCCGTGCGGCCACCAGTCCTGCGCCATCAGGCGGTCGAGCGCCGCGGACAGCTCCTCGGGATCGGTGTCCACGGGCACGTAGCGGCCGATCGCGACGTCGAAGACGGCACGGCGCTCCGGCTCGGCGTGCAGCGCGCCCGGGTCGACGTGCCCGGCGTGCAGGCCGTCCTCGAAGTCGTGGACCGAGTAGGCCACGTCGTCCGACCAGTCCATGACCTGGGCCTCGAAGCAGGTGCGGTACGGCGGGGCGCCCCTGCGGATCCAGTCGAAGACGGGCCGGTCGTCGTCGTAGACGCCGAACTTCGGGGACGCCGGGTCGGTCGGGTGACCACCGCACGGCCAGGGGTACTTGGTGGCGGCGTCCAGGGCCGCACGGGTGAGGTTCAGGCCGACGCTGATCAGCTCGCCGTCCGGGGCGCCGTCGGGGCGGCTGCCGGGCGGCGCGAGTGCGCCGGCGTGCACGAACCGTTTGGGCTCCAGGCGGGTGAGCAGCCGCAGCGACTGGGCGTTGCCCTCGAAACCACCGCAGTCCTGCGCCACCTCGTTCAGCGCCTGCTCGCCGTTGTGCCCGAAGGGCGGGTGCCCCAGGTCGTGGGAGAGGCAGGCGGTCTCCACCAGGTCCGGATCGCAGCCCAGCGCGGCGCCCAGCTCGCGGCCCACCTGCGCGCACTCCAGGGAGTGCGTCAGACGGGTACGGGGGCTGGGGTCCCAGGCCTGCGGTCGGGTGCCCGGCGTGACGACCTGGGTCTTGCCGGCGAGCCTGCGCAGCGCGGCGGAGTGCAGCACCCGCGCGCGGTCGCGTTGGAAGGCGGTGCGTCCGGGGCGCTTGTCGGGTTCGGTGGCCCAGCGCTCCAAGGACGCGGCGTCATACGACGCGGAGTGCCGGGCGTTCACGGACGCGACCTCCGGCGTGCCCGGTGTGGTGCCTTTGCCTGCCATGACCCGACAGTAGACGGTCCGGGCCGGTCCCGGCGTCAGAGCACCCGGATCGGCCCGGCGCGGTGGGGCTTCTCGATGGGGAGGGCGGTCCGGGTGTCAGGCGGGGGTGAGCCGGCGTGGCCGCGGGCGGGGGCGTGCGCGCTGGCTCGGGGGCAGGGTGAGCGCCTCGTCGTAGCGGTGCCACAGGAGACGGGCCAACGCCGGGTGCGCTCCGAGCGGGGCGGCGGCGGGGCCGGCCGACGCCGCCGCGCACTGCATGGCGAACCGGCCCGGGGCGGTGAAGTACGAGGCGACCGCGGTCTGTCGCCAGCCGCCGAGCGCGAGCATCCGCAGCGCCTGCGGCACGGTGGGCTCGGCGGCGGAGGCGTAGGCCGTCACCACCGGCACGCCCAGGCGCCGGGCCAGCAGGGCGGCGGTGCGCCGGGCGTCCACGGCGGCGTTCGGATCCCGCGAGCCCGCGGCGGCCAGCACGACGGCCCGGTCGTGCGGGCGGGGGGCACGGCGGAGCGGGGCGTCGATCCCGGGGGCGATCGGGACGGTCGGGACGGTGGAGGAGTGCCGTGTGGCGGACGGTGCGCCGGCGGCCCAGCCCGCTTCGATCAGGCGGTCGTGCAGGACCTCGGCGAGCAACGGGTGGGGACCCAACGGAGCGGCGACACGGGCGTCCAGGTGCGGGGCGGCAGCGGCCTCGTACGGAATGTCGTGGGTGATGTGGTGGCCGCGGCTGAGCAGCAGCGGAACCAGTATCGCGGGACCGGGCGGCAGCGCGGCGAGGGTGTCGGCGAGCAGCGGCTCGTTCAGCTCGATGTGGCCCAGGTGCACCGGCACGCCGGGGCGCAGCTCGCGCACCCGGTCGAGCAGCGCCCGCACCGTCGTGAGGGCGGCCGGCTCCCGGCTGCCGTGCGCCACCGCGACCAGGGCGGGCCCGGGGCCGTCCGGATGACGCGTGGACACGCCGCCGTGGGAGGCGGTGCGGGAGCTCGGGGGCGGGAAGACCGTCATGCCGCTGATGGTGGCCGTGACACGTTGCCGTTGCGTTGCACGGCGGTGACGGGCGCTTTCCCCGTGGCTCACGGCGCGTGGCCGGCGGCGCGCGCCGTGGGGCGGGGGAGGCCGGGCGGGTGACGCGGCGGTGCGGGACGCGAGGCACATGACGGACGGTCTCCCGGCCCGCGGGCGTTGGCACGCCCGGCCGCGTGGGCGTTGTCAGTGCGATGTCTTACGGTGGGTCACGGCTGGTCGGTCTCCGGCGGATGCGGCGGCCGGCCCGGATCCGGTCGGCACAGGGCGGGCACGGCGCGTACGGACGGGTACGGGCGCGTACCCGCCGTTCGGGGGACGCAGGGGACCACGGGGGCACGGGGCACGGGGCACGGGGGCTGGTATGGCAGGTATCGAGGGCGCGCGAAGCGAACGGCAAGGGCGGCAGCCGACGCGGTGGTGGTCGCGGCTCACACGCCGGCGAGCACGGCCGCATGAGGAGGCGGACGGGCAGCGCCGGCCGCCGGCGGGCGGATCGCGGTGGTCGGCGTGGCTCCGGGTGCCGCGTACCCGGGCGGGCCGTCGGCATGCGGTGCAGGCGGTCATGGGGCTCTGCGTGCTGGCGCTGCTGCCGGCCACCTGGATGTTCGTCACCTCGGCCGATCGGCTGCGCACCCCGGCGGACGTGCCGCGCACCGAGGTCGCCCTGGTCTTCGGCGCCGGACTGTGGGCCGGCGAGCCGTCCCCGTACCTGGCCCACCGGCTGGACGCCGCGGCCGAGCTGTACCGCACCGGCCGGATCAAGGTCGTCCTGGTCACCGGCGACAACAGCCGCAAGGACTACGACGAGCCGAGCGCCATGCGTGCCTACCTGATCCGGCACGGCGTGCCCGACCGCCGCATCGTCAGCGACTACGCGGGCTTCGACACCTGGGACTCGTGCGTGCGCGCCAGAAAGGTCTTCGGGGTGCACCGCGCGGTCCTGATCAGTCAGGAGTTCCACATACGCCGCGCGGTGGCCCTGTGCCGTGCGGCCGGCGTCGCCCCGTACGGCATCGGCGTCACCGACGTCCGCGACACGACCTGGTACTACGGCGCCACGCGAGAGGTCTTCGCGGCCGGCAAGGCCGCCCTGGACGCGCTCTTCCAGCCCGACCCGCACTTCCTGGGTCCGCACGAGCAGGGGGTGACACGGGCACTCGCGTCGGACGGGTGACGACGGGCGGCCCACCACGCGGTCGGGCGGCACCCGTCCGCTCTCCCGGGTCCGTCGGCACCGGCCCGCTGACCCGGGTCCGTCAGCACCCGCCCGCTGACCAGGGTCCGGCGGCACCCGCCCGCTCACCCAGGTCCGTCGGCACCCGCGGCGCGCTCCAGGGACCGCACCGGGACGGGCCAGGACTTCCACCTCCGCGTCGCTCGTCGTCGACGGTGCCGTGGGCGCGGAGGCGTCCCGCACCCGCACCGGGGTCCCCCGCCCTCACCGCGCCGGGCGCCCGGAGAGGGAGCCCGGCGTACCGCGGGCGTAACGCCCGCGGGCGGGGCCCGTAACACGTTCGGGGGACCGTGCGGTTATGCAGTCGCCGACCTCCGCCGCACCGGCCCGTACCCCGGGCAGCCCCGCCGCGCCGCACCCGGCCGCGCCCGCCGTGACCGCCACCCACTGTCCGTACTGCGCCCTCCAGTGCGGCATGAACCTTTCCGCCGGATCTGGCGGTGTGCAGGTGCTGGAGCGCACCGAGTTCCCGGTGAACCGCGGCGCGCTCTGCGGCAAGGGCCGCACCGCCCCGGCCCTGCTCTCCCCCGCCACCCGGCTGACCGAGCCGCTGGTGCGCGGTGCCTCCGGGCAGCTGGAGCCGGCGAGCTGGCCGGACGCGCTGGACCGGGTGGCCGAGGGGCTGTCGCGGGTACGGACGGCACACGGACCGGACGCCTGCGGGGTGTTCGGCGGCGGCGGGCTGACGAACGAGAAGGCCTATGCGCTGGGGAAGTTCGCTCGGGTGGTGCTGGGCACCTCGCAGATCGACTACAACGGCAGGTTCTGCATGTCGTCGGCGGCGGCCGGCCAGCAACGGGCGTTCGGCCTGGACCGCGGGCTGCCGTTTCCGCTGGCGGACGTGGCCCGCACGGGCTGCGTGATCCTGGTCGGCGCCAACCCCGCCGAGACGATGCCGCCCGCGGTGCGGTACCTCACGGAGCTGAAGGAGAACGGCGGACGGCTGATCGTCGTCGACCCGCGCCGCACCAGGACCGCCGAGCAGGCCGACCTGCACCTGGCGCCACGCCCCGGCACCGACCTGGCGCTGGCCCTGGGGCTGCTGCACCTGGTGGTGGCCGAGGGTCACACGGACGAGGCGTTCATCGCGGCGCGCACCAGCGGTTGGGAGCAGGCCCGGGCCGTGGCGATGGCGCACTGGCCGGAGTACGTGGAGCGGATCACCGGTGTGCCGGTACCGCAGCTGCGGGAGGCCGTGCGGCTGTTCTGCACCGCACCGGAGTCGATGGTGCTCACGGCGCGCGGGCCCGAGCAGCAGTCCAAGGGCACCGACACCGTCGCGGCATGGATCAACCTGTGCCTCGCCACCGGCCGCGCCGGCCGTCCGCGATCCGGCTACGGCTGCCTCACCGGGCAGGGCAACGGGCAGGGCGGGCGCGAGCACGGCCAGAAGGCGGACCAGCTGCCCGGTTACCGCAAGCTGACCGACCCGGCCGCCCGCCGCCATGTGGCCGGGGTGTGGGGCGTCGACCCGGACCGCCTGCCCGGTCCCGGCCGTAGCGCCTACGAACTGCTGGACGCGCTGGGCGACGACGTGCGGGCGCTGCTGGTGATGGGTTCCAACCCGGTGGTGTCCGCGCCGCGCGCCGCACACGTGGAGGAGCGGATCCGGTCCCTGGACTTCCTGGCGGTGGCCGATGTGGTGCTCTCCGAGACGGCGGCGCTGGCCGACGTGGTGCTGCCGGTGACCCAGTGGGCCGAGGAGACCGGCACGGTCACCAACCTGGAGGGCCGGGTCCTGCTGCGGCGCCGGGCGGTGGCACCGCCGCCGGACGTCCGGTCCGACCTGTCCGTGCTCCGGGAGCTGGCCGCCCGGCTGGGTGTGTCGAAGGGTTTCCCCGAGGACCCGGAGGAGGTCTTCGCCGAACTCCGTCGGGCGTCCGCCGGCGGTCCTGCGGACTACTCCGGCATCAGCTACCGCCGCCTGACGGACGAGCAGGGCGTCTTCTGGCCCTGCCCGGAAACGCCGCCGGGCGCGGCCGCGGCTCCGCGCACCCGCACCGGGTCCGGCGGCGGCGAGGCACCCCCGCCGGACGCACACCCCGGCACCCCCCGCCTCTTCCTGGAGCGTTTCGCGACGGACGACGGGAGGGCCCGGTTCGTGCCGGTGGCGCATCGGCCGGCTGCGGAGGAGCCGGACGAGACGTACCCGGTGCTGCTCACCACCGGACGGGTACTGGCGCAGTACCAGTCGGGCGCGCAGACCCGGCGGGTCAAGGAGCTGAACGCGGCGGCGCCGGGCCCGTTCGTGCAGCTCCACCCGCGGTTGGCCGCGCGGATCGGGGTGGCCGAGGGCGACCGGGTGGCCGTCGTCTCCCGCCGCGGGCGGGCCGTCGCACCGGCCCGGCTCAGTTCCGGGATCCGGGCGGACACCGTCTTCATGCCGTTCCACTGGCCGGGCGAGGGCAGGGCCAACACGGTGACCAATCCGGTACTCGATCCGGTCTCCCGCATGCCGGAGTTCAAGGTGTGCGCGGTCCGGGTGGAGCGGGCGGAGCTAGCCGAGGAGTAGTCCTCACCCCGCCGTCTCCTGCTCCAACCAGGTGAGGTAGTCCGTGCTGCCGCGGACCACCGGCGTGGCGATGATCTCCGGGGTGTCGTAGTCGTGCTCGGCGATGAGCCAGTTCTCCAGCTCGGGGTAGCGGCCCTCGGTCGTCTTGAACAGGATCTGCCACTCCTGCGCGGTCTCGATCTCGCCCTTCCACCGGTAGACGGAGGTGACGGGCCCGTTGATCTGCGCGCAGGCCGCGATGCGCAGCTCCACGGCGCCGCGCGCCAGGCGCTCCGCCTTGTCCGCGGCGTCCGTGGTGGTCAGCACGGTCAACCAGAGCGACGGGTTGGTGATCGTGGTCATCGGGCGTGCTCCCCTCGTCGTGCGGTCCGCTCACGGATCCGTGCCGCACCGTCACCAGTCATGTGCCGCGCCATCTGCGGTCATGTCCGCACCATCACCGGTCATGTCCGCACCGTACGTGTCCGCCGCTCCGCCGGCTCGCCGAGATGGTGCCGCCCCCTTCAAGCCTGCACTGCGTCTCCACCGGGGCGGTATGGACAGTTAATGTCATGAACCTTTAAACCTACTGAAGACAGCACCGTGCCCCACCAGGCGCTCTCCACGCTCCTTCAGGAGGTCGACGCACACCGATGAGACCGACTCCAGCATCCCGCATCTCCTCGAGCCTCACGGTCGTCGGCACCCTGGCGGCGACCGCCACCCTGCTGGCCGCCGCGCTGGCGCCCACCGCGGACGCCGACACGCCTACCCACTGGAGCCGCGCCCAAGCCATCCGACACGCCGACACGGCGCTCGCCGCCCACCCCAGCGCGCTGGACCTCACCGCGGCCGAGAAGACCGAGGTCCGCGATGTCATCGTGGATCCGAACGGCAGCCAGCACGTACGGTACGACCGCACCTACCACGGCCTGCCCGTGCTGGGCGGCGACTTCGTCGTCCATCTGGCACCGGACGGCAGCTACCGCGGCGCCGACCGGGCCGTACACGGGGATGTGAGCGTGCCCAGCGTCACCCCGTTGCTCTCCGCACAGCGGGCCAAGGGCCTCGGCACCGACGCGCTGCGCAGCGCGCACCGCTCGCAGCGGCTCAGCGGCGTCACCGCACGCTCCGAGTTGGTGGTCGACGCGCTGCACGGCACGCCCAAGCTGGCCTGGCGCACCAACACGGCGGGCAAGGACGCGCTCGGGAACCCGGTCGCCCGGGTGGTGCTCACCGACGCCGGCACCGGCGCCCGGATCGACTCCTGGGACTCCCTGGAGAGCGCCACGGGCGACGGAAAATCGCTGTACAGCGGCACCGTGCCGCTGAACACGACGCAGGGCAGCTCGGGCTACGAGCTCTCCGACGCCTCGCGCGGCGGCACGTACACCGGCGACGCGAACAACGAGAGCGACGTGTGCGTGCTGAACATCTGCATCGTCCGCGCCCCGGCCGACCTGTACACCGACGCCGACAACCACTGGGGCAGCGGCGACGAGTCCGATCGCGCGACCGCTGCCGTCGACGCCCAGTACGGCACCGACATGACGTGGGACTACTACAAGAACGTGCACGGCAGGAACGGCATAGCCGGCGACGGCAAGGGCTCGTTCAACCGGGTGCACTACGGCAACAAGTACAACAACGCCTTCTGGGACGACAACTGCTTCTGCATGACGTACGGGGACGGTGACGGCACCACGCTCGGCCCGCTGGTCGCGGTGGACGTCACCGGGCACGAGATGTCGCACGGCGTGACGGCGGCCACCGCCGGCCTCACGTACTCCGGCGAGTCCGGCGGGCTGAACGAGGCGACGTCCGACATCTTCGGCACCCTCGTCGAGTTCTACGCGAACAACTCCTCGGACCCGGGCGACTGGCTGATCGGCGAGAACATCGTCCGGGCCGGCCTCGGCTCCAAGGCGCTGCGGTTCATGGACCAGCCCTCCAAGGACGGCCAGTCGGCGGACTGCTGGAGCTCCGGCGTCGGCGACCTCGACGTGCACTACTCGTCCGGCGTCGCCAACCACTTCGCTTACCTGCTGGCCGAGGGCAGCGGCTCGAAGGTGGTGGGCGGCGTGCAGATGAACGGCACCACCTGCAACGACTCTTCGGTGACCGGCATCGGCCGGGACAAGCTGGGCGCGATCTGGTACCGCGCGCTGACGGTCTACATGACCTCGTCCACCGACTACGCCGGCGCCCGCAAGGCGACGCTGTCCGCGGCGAACGACCTCTACGGCGCGAACAGCACGGAGTCGAAGGCGGTCGCCGCTGCATGGTCGGCGGTCTCCGTCGACTAGCGTTCCTCTGATCGTCTTGGTGGCCGGGGCCCGCGGAGCAGGTCCCGGCCACCACCGCTCGGACCCTACTTGAACCATGGTTCAGGTCATGCGGTCGTCCGAGGTACCGTGCCCCCATGTCCTCGCACCTCGCCCCCCAGGCCAAAGAGCTCACCGTAGGAGAGCTGGCCGACCGCAGTGGTGTCGCCGCCTCGGCCCTGCGCTTCTACGAGCGCGAGGGCCTCATCAGCAGCCGCCGCACCTCGGGCAACCAGCGCCGCTACAGCCGCGACACGCTGCGCCGGGTCGCCTTCATCCGCACGTCGCAGCGGCTCGGCATTCCGCTGGCCGCCATCCGCGAGGCACTGGGACTGCTGCCGGAGGATCGCACGCCCACCCGCCAGGACTGGGCCCGGATCTCCGAGCGCTGGCGCGCCGACCTCGACGAACGCATCCGTACGCTGCAACGCCTGCGGGACGACCTGTCCGAGTGCATCGGCTGCGGCTGCCTCTCCCTGGACCGCTGTGCGCTGTCGAACCCGTACGACCGGCTGTCCACGCACGGCCCCGGACCGCGCCGGCTGATCGAATAGTCGCTGCCGGGGCCCCGCACCGCCCTTCCTCTCCCCCGCCCCGTCCGCTCCTCTCGACACTGACCTGCGACGACGCGGCTGTCACGGCATCAGGAACCGTTCGGCTGCGGTCCTTTTGGCCGTCTTGGACAGGCGTCGTGCGATGACCGGCAGTTATCTCGGTAGGGCAGGGACGTGACCGACCGTCACAGCGGTGCTTCAAGGGTGCCGCCGGCCTCGTCCTCGCAGGGAGGAGCGAGCTTCATGCGCACGGCTCACCTGGTGTCCGCTTCCGTCCTCGCCGCCGTCGCGAGCCTGGCCGCGGCACCGGCGCCCGCGTACGCCAGCGGGGGTGCCCGCAACCCGGACGCCCTGAAGGTCTCCCCGCTCACCGCCGCGCCCGGCGCCACCGTCACCGTGCACACCGCCGCATGCGGCTCGGGCAGCCTGGTCACCGGGGACGCGAGTGCGATCGGAGCCGGCGCGTTCCTGCTGGCCCCGGGGTCCGAGCGGGAGACCGCGGTCGGCAGCTTCCGGGTGCCCACGACCGTGCTCCCCGGCACCTACGAGATCGTCGCCACCTGCTCCCACGACCACCGGCGGGTGACCGCCGACCTCGCCGTGACCCCGGCCGCCGTCGAACGGCACGCGTACGCCGAAGTGGACCATGGTGCAACGGCGGACGGCGGCCTGCCCGGCCCCGTCTCCGCATCGACCGTGGGCGGTATCGCCGCCCTCGGTGCCGCCGCGGCCGGCGTCACCTGGCTGCTACAGCGCCGCGTACGGGGCACCGCGTACTAGAGCCCCGAAAGCCCTGTGTCCGCACCCCGTCTCCGCACCCCGTCGCCCCCGGGCCGCCCTCCCCTCACACCCCCACCGGCACCCCGCTGAGGGCAGCTTTCGACGGGGGTAACAAACGGGATCCGCTCGGGTAACACCCAGGACGCACGCTCAGGGCATGTCCTTGGAACCGTGTCCGCCCGCGTCGCACCCGCAGGCCGCCCCGAGCGCCGGCGGGGCCACCGGTGCCCTGGTGCCCGGCGTGCCACCGGGCCCCGTCGTGGTCGTCGGCGCCGGGCTCGCCGGTGCCCGGGTGGCCCAGCGGCTGGTGGACCGTGACGTCGTGCTCATCGGCGACGAGCCGCACGACCCGTACAACCGGGTGCTGCTCGCCGAGGTGCTCGCGGACCGTTACGGGCCCGAGGTGATCGCGCTGCCGCGGCCCGCCGGCGCGTTCCTGCGCACCCGCGCCACCCGTATCGACCGGGTCCGGCGTGCCGTGCACTGCGCGGACGGGACGGTGGTGCCGTACGGCACGCTGGTGCTCGCGACCGGTTCCAATCCGGTGCTGCCCCCGCTGCGCGGCCTGCTCGTGCCGGGTGCGGCGGAGCTGCCCGGCGGGGTGCACGCGTTCCGCACCATGGACGACTGCCTCGCGCTGTCGGCGGCGGTGCGGCCCGGTGTCCGTGCCGTCGTGGTGGGCGGTGGCCTGCTCGGCGTCTCCGCGGCCCGGGCGCTGGCCCAGCGGGGCGCCCAGGTGGTCCTCGCGCAGCAGGCCGAGCGACTGATGGAACGCCAGCTCGACCCGGCCGCCTCCCAGCTGGTGCACCGCCACCTGACCGCGCTCGGCGTGGAGGTGCACACCGCCTGCCGGGTGCGCGGCGTGGGCGTCACCGACGGCATCGTGCGCAGCGTCGAACTGGCCGACGGATACGTCCTCGGGACCGATCTGCTGGTGCTGGCCTGCGGGGTGCACCCGCGCACCGGGCTCGCCGCCGAAGCGGGGCTCGACGTGCAGCGCGGCATCGTCGTCGACGGCGAACTGCGCACCAGCGACCCCTGCATCCGGGCCATCGGGGACTGCGCGGAGCACGAAGGGCACCTCTACGGTCTGGCGACGCCCGCGCTCGACCAGGCCGACCTGCTCGCCCGCGCGCTCACCCCGCCGTACCCGCCGGTGGGTTACCGGGGCACCCGGGCGCTCACCCGGCTCACCCTGACCGGCGCTACCGGCCCTGCCGTGCGCCCGATGGTGCGCGCGGCGCACGGTGTGCCGGAAGCGTCCGGTGCGCCGGAGCCGCCCGGGCACGCGCTGCTCGAACTCGCCGCCTTCGGTGACCCCGACCCACGGCCCGGTGACGACGTCATACAGCTCGCCGACGCGACCCGCGGCACCTACCGCAAGGTGGTCGTCCGGGGTGACCGGCTGGTCGGCGGGGTGCTGCTGGGCGATCTCGGCACCGTGGGCGCGCTGGCCCGGGCGTGGGAGGTCGACGAGGAACTGCCGGACGACGACGGAGACGGCACCGAAGGCAGCGGCAACGGCGCCCCCCTGCTCCATCTGCTCACCCATGACGGAGGCTCCTGACCATGCCCACGGACACCCGCACCGACCTGGGCACCGGCCCGCACACCGCACCCGGCGCACCCGGCTCACCCGGCGCCCCCGAGCCGTCCGACGACCGGCCCCGTCTGGTCCTCGTCGGTCACGGCATGGTCGGGCAACGGTTCCTGGAGGCGCTGGCCGAGCGTGGGCTCACCGCCTCGCACCGCGTGACCGTGTTGTGCGAGGAACCGCGCCCGGCCTACGACCGCGTCCAGCTCACCTCGTACTTCTCCGGGCGTACCCCTGAGGACCTGTCCCTCACCGACCCCGGCTTCCTCGCGGAGCACGGCATCGAGTTGCTGCTCGGCGAACCGGCCGAGCACGTCGACCGCGCGGCGCGCACCGTCACCGCACGCTCCGGCCGGCTCGTGCCGTACGACACGCTGGTGCTGGCCACCGGCTCCTACCCGTTCGTGCCGCCGGTGCCGGGCAAGGACACCACCGGCTGCTTCGTCTACCGGACGATCGAGGACCTGCTCGCCATCGAGGAGTACGCGCGGCGGCACGCGACGACCGGCGCGGTGGTCGGCGGCGGGCTGCTCGGTCTCGAGGCGGCGGGGGCGCTCAAGGGTCTCGGGCTCGCCACGCACATCGTGGAGTTCGCGCCCCGGCTGATGCCCGTGCAGGTCGACGAGGCGGGCGGCGCCGAGCTGCGCCGCACCATCGAGGGCATGGGCCTGGTGGTGCACACCGGCACCGGCACGCAGGAGATCATCGCGGACGAGGCCGGCCGGGTGACGGGCATGGCGCTGTCGGACGGCAGCACGCTCGCCACCGACCTCGTGGTCTTCTCCGCCGGCGTGCGCCCCCAGGACGCGCTCGCCCGTGCCTGCGGCCTCGACGTCGGCGAGCGCGGCGGCATCACGGTCGACGGGCACTGTCGCACCGCCGGTGATCCGCGGATCTTCGCGATCGGCGAGTGCGCGCAGGCCGCCGACGGGCGGGTGTACGGCCTGGTGGCACCCGGCTACGAGATGGCCGAGGCGGCGGCCGCCGCGATCGCCGCCGACGCGGCCGATGCGCTGGGCGGCCTGATCGAGGCGACGGACGCCGCCGAGGAGGCCGACCGGCGGGAGTTCACCGGCGCGGACACCTCGACGAAGCTGAAGCTGCTGGGCGTGGACGTGGCGTCGTTCGGCGATGCGCACGGCGCCACCGACGGCGCGCTCGACGTCGTCTACGCCAACTCGCGCTCCGGCACCTACAAGAAGCTCGTCATCGCCTCCGACGGGACCCTGCTCGGCGGTGTGCTGGTCGGGGACGCGGACGCGTACGGGACGCTGCGCGCGATGACCGGCTCGGTGCCGCCGGTGCCCGCCGAGCGGCTGGTGCTGCCGGCCGGCCCGGACGGCGCCGGCGGGCCGGTGGCGATCGGGCCGACGTCGCTGCCCGACTCGGCGGTGATCTGCTCCTGCCACAACGTCTCCAAGGGCACCATCCGGGCTGCCGTCGCCGAACACGACTGCACCACCGTGCCCGAGGTGAAGAAGTGCACCAAGGCGGGCACCGGCTGCGGTAGCTGCGTGAAGGTGCTGGGCCAGCTGGTCACCGCCGAGTTGGAGGCGAGCGGCGTCGCGGTCGACAAGGGCCTGTGCGGCTGCTTCGGGCAGACCCGTGAGGAGCTGTACGAGACGGTACGGGCGGTGCGGGTCACCTCCTTCCAGGAGCTGCTGGACCGGTTCGGGCGGGACGCGGCGCGCGGCGGCGACGGCTGCGAGGTATGCAAGCCGGCGGTCGCCTCGATCATCGCCTCGCTCGCGCCGGTGCTGGGCGCCAGCGGCTACGTCCTGGACGGCGAGCAGGCCGCGTTGCAGGACACCAACGACCACTTCCTCGCCAACCTCCAGAAGAACGGCTCGTACTCGGTCGTGCCGCGCATCCCCGGTGGTGAGATCACTCCGGAGAAGCTGATCGTGATCGGCGAGGTGGCACGCGACTTCGGCCTCTACACCAAGATCACCGGCGGTCAGCGCATCGACCTGTTCGGTGCCCGCGTCGACCAGTTGCCGCTGATCTGGGCCCGGCTGGTCGACGCGGGTTTCGAGTCGGGGCACGCCTACGGCAAGGCGCTGCGGACCGTGAAGTCCTGCGTGGGCGAGACCTGGTGCCGGTACGGCGTGCAGGACTCGGTGCGGATGGCGATCGACCTGGAGCTGCGCTACCGCGGCCTGCGCTCCCCGCACAAGCTGAAGTCCGCGGTCTCGGGCTGCCAGCGGGAGTGCGCGGAGGCCCAGTCGAAGGACTTCGGCGTGATCGCCACGGCGAACGGCTGGAATCTCTACGTCGGTGGCAACGGCGGCGCGACCCCGCGCCACGCCGACCTGCTCGCCCAGGACCTGTCCGACGCGGAACTGGTGCGGCTGATCGACCGGTTCCTGATGTTCTACATCCGCACCGCCGACCGTCTGGAGCGCACCGCGACCTGGCTGGAGCGGATCGAAGGCGGTCTCGACCACGTGCGCGACGTGGTGGTGCACGACTCGCTGGGCATCTGCGACGAGCTGGAGGCGCTGATGGCTGCGCACGTCGCCAACTACCGCGACGAGTGGGCCGAGACGGTGAACGACCCGGAGCGCCTGGCCCGCTTCGTCTCCTTCGTGAACGCCCCGGAGGTGCCCGACCCCACGGTCAGGTTCATCCCGGAACGTGACCAGATCAAGCCGGACCTGCCGCTGCTGACCATCGGCACCCGTCCCGGCACCCCGTCCCTGGAAGGAACCAGCACGCCATGACGACCGCCCCGACCGTCCACCCCGCGCCGGCGACCGCACCCGCGCACCTCACCGGCACCGTCGAACTCCGCCTCCCCGGCGGCTGGCTCGCCGTCTGCGACGCGGAACTGCTCACCCCCGGCCGCGGCGTGGCGGCCCTGCTCCCGGACGGCGGCCAGGCAGCCGTCTTCCTCGACCGTGCCGGGCACCTGTACGCCGTCGACAACCACGATCCGTTCACCGGTGCCGCGGTGCTCTCCCGCGGCCTGCTCGGCTCCGCCTCGGGTGTCCCGTTCGTCGCCTCCCCGCTGCTCAAGCAGCGTTTCACGCTGACGGACGGGCGGTGCCTGGACGACGACGGGGTGTCCGTGCCGACGTTCAAGGTCCGGGTACGCGGCTGAGTGCTCGTTCCCGATGTCGCCGGGCAGAGGTCACTGAGCAGACGTCAGCGAGCCCGTCACGGGGGACGGGAGCCGGAGGAGTGAGCCGCCGCACCCGGCCCTGACTACCATGGTGCGTGACCGGCAGGGAGGGGCACGCCCGTGACAGACGCGACGTCCCTCCTGCTCGAACGGCTGCACACGGCCGGCCTGACCGACGTCGTCACGGTCGAGCCGGCCACCGGAGGCCTCGCCGCGACCGCGGGGCTCGCGCGCCGCGGTGACGGCAGCACGGTGTTCGTCAAGGCGTTCGACGAGCCGCCGTCGGACGACGCCTTCGCCGCGGAGGCCGAAGGGCTCACCGTGCTGCGCGAGACAGGCGCCGTCGCCACACCCGAGACCATCCTCGCGGACCGCGACCTGCTCGTGCTCTCCGTGCTACGGCCCCGCCCGGACACCGAGGCGTTCTGGGAGCGGCTCGCGCACGCGCTCGCCCACCTGCACACCACCACGCGGCACCCCCGGTTCGGGTGGCACCGGGACAACTGGCTGGGCCGTCGCCGGCAGGTCAACACCTGGGACGACGACGGGTTCGCGTTCTTCGCCCAGCACCGTCTGCTGCGCTGGCTGGGCGAACGTCGCGTCGAGGAGGCGCTGGACGCCGCGGACCGGGCGGCGCTGGAGCGGCTGTGCGACCGGCTGCCCGAGCTGCTGCCGGTCAGCCCCGCGTGCCTGACGCACGGCGACCTGTGGACGCAGAACGTCATGGCCACCCCCGGCGGGCGGCCCGCGCTGATCGACCCGGCCGTGTCGTACACGTGGGCCGAGGTCGACCTGGCCCATCTGTGGACGACGGCGCCGCCGCCCGAGGCGCACGTGTTCTTCGAGCGGTACGCCGAGCTGACCGGGCTCGACCGCGACTGGCGCGCACGGATGCCGATCCTCCAGCTGCGCCAGCACCTGGCCGTGATCGCCCAGTTCGACCCCGACTGGGGCGCCGCCGACCTCGTGCGCGCGACGCTCGCCCCGTTCCGGCAGCGGCCACCGGGACGCACCCGGTTCGAGTGCCCGACCGCCCAGGGAGCCCCGACCGGTAGCGGTCAGGTGTGAGGCAGGGAAGGAGCCGCACGCCGGGGCGGCGCCGACTGCCTCACTCCGCGTCGCTCAGGAACGCGAGCAGGGCCGTGGCGAGTTCGGCGGGCGCGTCCATCGGGGCCAGGTGGCCGGCGGCCGGCAGGGTGTGCAGCCGGGCGTCCGGGATACGGGCGGCGAGTTCGCGGCCCCGGTCCAGGGGAATCCAGTCGTCGCCCTCGCCCCAGCACACCAGCACGGGCAGGTCGATCGTGTCGTAGCGGTTCGCCATCTTGTCCGTGTACGCCTGGTCGCCGTTGCGTACCGCGATCTGGCGGTAGAACGCGGCCTGTCCGCCGGCGGCCAGCCAGGGCCGGGTCAGCGCTTCCAGGTCCGCCGGCCGCAGCCCGGGGCTGCTCGCCGAGCTGATGTACTCCCGTAGCAGGGCCGCGTGCATCCGCGGCGGCAGGGCTTCGAAGGCCTCGCCGTGCTCGCCCACCTGCCGGAAGAACGTGCTGCCCCACGGCGCCAGGGCCACCACGTCCACCAGGGCGAGCTGCCGGTAGGGCACCCCGTACAGCAGATGCGCGCCCAGTGCCACGGCCCCGCCGAAGTCATGGGCCACCACGAGCGGGCGGATCAGCCCCCAGTGGTCCAGCAGGCCGGTGAAGACGTCGACCTGCGCGGCCAGCGAGATGTCCTGCCGCTCCGACTTCTCCGACTGCCCGTAGCCGGGCATGTCCCAGACGTACACCGGGTGGCAGCCGGCCAGCGAGCGTGCCACCTCGCGCCAGACGTACGAGGAGAACGGCGTGCCGTGCAGCAGCACGACGGGGTCGCCGGGGCCGGAGCCGAAGCGGTCCCAGCGGACCGTGCCCGACGGGCTGTCGTAGGTGCGGGTCAACTGCCAGTTCGTCATGATGCGGTCCTTCGGTCCTCGTCTTCTGCCTGAGTGCCTGCGTCCCTGTGCCGCTGCGCCCCTGCGCACGCCGGTGACCGGGGCGGTCGTCCGTCGTCGGGTGCCCGGTCAGTCGGACGGTTCGGCGCCGCGGTCCTCGGCCGCGCCGACCGGACACGTCGAGCCCGCCGCACGGCAGCAGCCGCGGTCGCACAGCCGGCACATGTACTGGGCGTTGCCGACGTTCTCGTAGAGGCGTTCCAGCATCTTCGCGAGCAGCCGGGACAGTTCGCCCTGCTCGCCGTCGTCGAGGGCGGCGACGGCGTCGGCCAGCGGGCGGCTGCGCGCGGTGAGCAGCCGGCGCGCCGTGCGGCGGCCGGCAGCGGTCGGATGGACCGTCACCCAGTTCCGGCTGTACGGGTTGGGCTTGCGCTCCACCAGGCCGTCGGCCTGCAACGAGTCCACCATGCGGGCCGCCGCCGACTGGCTCAGGCCGACCCGGCGACCGAGCTCGGTCACGCTCACTCCCGGTTGGGCGGTCAGCGTCACCAGTGCCGCGGCGCCGCTGACGCTCAGTCCGGCCGCCTCGGTGGCTCCGCCGACCGTCAGGTCGGTGAGCACCAGCGCGGCGGCCCCCAGCAGGTTGGCCACTCGATCTGAATCATGCATGCTGCATACTAGCATGCACTGTACATGATTGGGCAAGGACGGTTTCCCCAACGGTTCACCGATGATTCGCCGATGAGGGATGATCTGCTCGTGCCGTCGCGCCAGCGGCCCGACCGCACCGGTCCCAGCCCCCACGAACCCCCTCCGGAGCCGAGATGCCCAACCCGCCAGCAGCCCCACAAGACCCATCCGGCGCCTTAGCTCCCGTCCCGACCGCCACCCGCTTCACCGGTAGGTCCGCCCTGGTCACCGGCGCGGGCGGGGGCCTCGGCCGCGTCGTGGCGCGCGGCCTGGCGGCCGAGGGGGCCCGGGTGGTGGTGGCCGGGCGGAACGAGGCCGCACTGGCCGAGACGGTGACGCTGATCGAGCAGGCCGGCGGCACGGCGCGCGCCGCGGTCACCGACGTGACCGTGGCCGCGGACGTCCGGGCCATGGTGGCGACCGCGGTGGCGCAGCACGGCCGGCTGGACGTGGCGGTGAACAGCGCCGGCGTGCTGGGCGGCCTGGGCCCCGTCGACCGCATCGACGAGCGCGAGTGGGAGCGGGTCCAGCGCACCAACGTCACCGGCGTGTGGCTGTGCATGAAGTACGAGATCGAGCGGATGCGCAGGGACGGCGGCGGTGCCGTGGTCAACCTCTCCTCCGCCTTCGGGGCACACGCCCGACGCCGCGGCCTCGCCGCCTACATCGCCTCCAAGGCCGCGGTCTCCGCACTGACCAGGACCGCAGCGCTCGATGTCATCGACGCCGGCATCCGCGTCAACGCGGTCAGCCCAGGGCCGGCCGAGACCCCCATGTCACTGGCGCCGGGCGAGAGCGAGGACGCTCGCACGGAGCGCATGAAGCACATGTCGCCGCTGGGCCGGCTCACCACGCCGGACGAGGTCGCCGCCGCGGTGCTGTACCTGGCGTCGGACGCCGCGGCGTCGGTCGTCGGGACCGACCTGGTGCTGGACGGGGGGATTTCGGCCTGAGGCACGGCCTGCGACGCGGCGAGCACCTCTCCGGGACCGGCCGGGTTCCCTGCCGGGCCGGTCCCGGGAGGCGTCCCGGCGTCTGGAGAGAATTTCGACCACGTGGTAAGTATTTGGTCGTGCACCCCAACCGAGCCCGGAGCACGGGCCCGTCGGCGTGACCGATGCCCGGCGGCGGCACACCGGCAGGCACCGGGAATCCCTCGATGACGTAAGGACAGGGCGTTGGAGAGCATCACCAAGAACAGGCAGTCGCCCACCACGCTCCAGGCCATGATCGAGCGCGCCTACGGAGCCGACCGCGTCCCCACCGGCGAGGGATGGGCGGACGAGCTGGGGCACGGCTGGTTCAACGTCGCCTACCGCATCCGGCTGCGCGACGGCGCCGAGGTCGTCCTGAAGGTCGCCCCACCGCCCGGTGTGGAGGTGATGACCTACGAACGCGGCGCCATGTCGATCGAGCTCACGACGCTGGACCTGATCCGCACGCAGACATCCGTGCCGGTCCCGGCCGTCGACTTCGCGGACCGCAGCCACGAGCTGTGCGACGCGGACTACTTCTTCATGCCGTACGTCGACGCCGACAACCTCGGCATCATCGCCGATCAGCTCCCCACCGCCGAGCGCGACGCCTACATGGCACAGCTCGGGGCGGCCAACCGGGAGCTGAACTCCATCCGCGGCAGCGGTTTCGGCCCCCTCGCCGGGCCGGGTGATCCGAGCTGGCGGCGGGTGTTCACCGGCATGGTCGAGGACGTCCTCGTCAACGGCGAACGGCGCAGCGTCGAGCTGGGCTGGGACTACGACGTCGTCCGCGCGGTCCTGGCCGAGCACGCCGCGTGCCTCGACGAGGTGACCGAACCGCGCCTGGTCGAGTGGGACCTGTGGGACGGCAACGTCATGGTCAGGGACGGCCGGATCGTCTGCATCATCGACCACGAGCGTGCCTTCTACGGCGACCCGCTGATCGAGGCCGGTTTCGCCGGCTCCCAGCTGGCCGCCTTCGGCGACGCCCGTGCCTTCATGCGCGGTTACGGACATCCCGAGCTGACCCCGACGCAAGTGGTGCGGCGCCGCCTGTACGGCCTCCACCTGGTCCTGATCATGGTGATCGAGACCGTCTACCGCGGGCACACCGACACCCGGCAGTACGACTGGGCCCGCAGCCGGCTCGACGAGGCCATGGCGCTGCTCGGACACCCCCGCCGGTGACGGCCGCCCGCACCACACGCACCACCGATCACACCGCCCGGCTGGGCGCCCAACCGGTCGGCCGGCTGCTGTGGCGGGCCTGTACCCAGACCACGGCAGCGGCCGGCGTGTACGGCTGCTACGCGCTGACCAACGCCTGGTTCGTGGGGCACGGCGTGGGCGACTCGGCGATGGCGGCGGTCAACCTGGCCGCCCCGCTGCTGCTGTTGCTCGGCGCGCTGTCGACCACGGTCGGCGCGGGCGGCGCGTCCCTGGTCTCCCGTGCCCTGGGCGCCTCAGACCGGCAGGCGGCGGCCCGGGCCGCGGGCAATGCCTTCACCCTGTTCTGGCTCTGCGCCGCCGCCACCACCGTCCTCGGCCTGACGTTCCTGGACCCGCTGCTGACGGTGCTCGGTGCCCGCGGCCCGCTGCACGCCAGCGCACGCCCCTACGCGGAGGTGCTGCTGTGCGGGGCACTCGTGTCGACCGGGTTCTCCAGCCTGGTGCGGGCCGAGGGCCGGATGGGCTTTTCGACGCTGCTGTGGCTGGTGCCGGTCAGCGTGCAGATCACCCTCGATCCGCTGCTGATCTTCGGGTTCGGCATGGGGATACGCGGCGCCGCGCTCGGCACCGTCGGCGGGCAGACGGTCTCCGCGGCGATGAGCCTGTGGTTCTTCTTCGGGCAACGGCAACGCCCGTACCGCATCGGGCTCGACGAGCTGCTGCCGCACGGTCCGACGGTGCGTGCCCTGCTCGGCGTCGGCCTGCCCTCGTTCCTGGCGGGAGCGGGCGTCACGCTGCTCGCCGTCCTCGTCAACGCCACCCTCGCGGCCACCGGCACCGCGACGGCCCTGGCCGCCTACGCCGTCTGCGCTCGCCTCCAGGTCTTCGTGATGATGCCGCACACCGGCATCAGCCAGGGCCTGCAACCCATCGTGGGCTACAACGCCGGCCGTAGCCTGACCGCCCGGGTGCTGCGCGCCCGCAACCTCGCCCTGCTCGGCTCCCTGCTGTACGGACTGCTCACGGCGGTGGCGCTCGCACTGCTGGCCGGCCCCCTGGTCGGGTTGTTCCTCAACGACCCCGACACCACCGCCACCGCACAACGCGCGCTGCGCGTCATCGCGCTCGGCCTGGGCGTGGCGGGACTCGCCCCGCTCGTGGCGGCCTACTTCCAGTCGCTGGGCCGCCCCGCACCCGCCTACCTGCTGTCCGTCGGCACGCTGCTGCTGATCAAGGTTCCCCTGATCGCGGGCCTCGGCCGGCTGGGCGCCGGCGGCGTCTGGGCGGGACTCGCCACCGGCGAACTGGCCACGGCCGCCGTCGCCCTCCTCCTGCTTTGGCGGCTGCGCCCGCCGTGGGCTACTCCAGGGGCTCCGTGAGGAGCTGCTGCACGAAGATCCGCAGTGCCGCGACCATGTCCACCTCGTCCGGGCTGGTCAGCCACTGCACCTGCAATCCGTCCATCAGCGCCACGAAGCCCACCGCAGCGGCCCGGGGGTCCACCCCGTCCCGCAGCCGCCCCTGCTCCGCCAACTCGAGCAGGGCACGGTGCACGTAGTCGCGCGTGTCGGCGTAGTGCCGGATGAAGTACCCGTGCGCCGGGTGCTCGTCGGCGCACGCCTCGGCCGCCAGGCGCACATACAGCTCGACCATCGCCGGATGACGCGCGTTGTGGTCGGCCAGGCCCAGCAGCAGCCGCAGCACCGCCATCGGCGAGGACGCCTCCGGCCCGATCCGTGCCGCGTCCTGCTCGTCACGCCGCTCCAGCACGGCGGCCAGCAGCGCCTCGCGGTCGGGGAAGTAGTAGAGCAGCCCGACATGGCTGAGCCCGGCCCGTTTCGCGATCTCCCGCAACGAGGCGCCGTCGTACCCGACGTCCGCGTACACCGCGGCCGCCGCCTCGACGATCTGCGCTCGGCGCGCACGCCCCTTCGCGTAACCCCGGGACGCGGACGCCTTGGCTCCACCAGCGGACATGCCCCCATCATCGCAGCGGCGGGCAACGCGCAGGCACCACCACCCGGCCCCGGCGGCTCAGTCGTCGATCCCGCTCCGCTCCACCCCCGCCACGATCCACCGTTGGAAGAACAGGAACACCACCAGCAGCGGCAGGATCGATACGGCAGCCGCGATGAACAGCTCGTGCAGCCGGATCACCTGGGCCGTGGTGAACGACGACAGCGCCACCTGCACCGTCCACGCGTCACGGCCCTGCCCGATGACCAGCGGCCACAGGAACGCGTTCCAGGCGCCGATGAACACGATGGTGCCGACGGCCGCGAAGACGGGCCGCGCGTTCGGCACCACGATCAGCCAGAACACCCGCCAGTAGTCGAGCCCGTCCACCTGCGCCGCGTCCTCCAGCTCGCGCGGGAACCCCAGGAAGTACTGGCGGAAGATGAAGCAGGCGAAGGCCGAGAACAGCGTCGGGATGATCAGACCGCGCAGGCTGGAGACCCATCCCAGCGTCGAGACCAGCACGAACGACGGCACGAAGGTGACCGCGGCCGGCACCATCATCGTGGCGATGATGGCGTAGAAGACCTTGTTCGCGTGCCGGTAGGGGATGCGGGCGAGACCGTAGCCCGCGAGTGAGGCCAGCAGCAGGGTGCCGACCGTGGTGAGGACGGCGATCAGCGCGGAGTTCAGCAGCGAGCGCGCGAACGGCACCGAGGTGTCCGAGAACAGCTCCGAGACGTTCGACCAGTGCAGGGTGCTCGGGAAGAACGTCCAGTTGGGCGAGGTGATGTCCGCCTCGCTGGCCAGGCCGTTGCGCACCAGCAGGTAGAACGGCACCAGGAAGACCACGGCCAGCGCGATCAGCAGCGCGAGACGCACCGCCCGGCCGGCCCGCACGAGCGCGTCGCCGGTGCCGAACGGGTCGGGGGGCGCCGCCCGGCCACCGCCGGACCGCGGCCGGGGCACCCGGCCGGCCGGCGTGCCTCGTCCGGTGCCCGCCCGGGTGGTGGGCGGCGCGGTGCCGCGGGCGCCGGCGTCCTCCCCTGCTCCCGGCTGGGCGTCGGAGGTCGTCATCGTCGTCAGTCCTCCTTCCTGCCGAGACCGAACCAGCGCGACTGCACGAGCGTCACCACCGCGATGATCAGTGCGAGGATGACCGCGCCCGCGCTGCCGTAGCCGAGGTTCTGCCCCTCCCCGAGAGCGGTGAAGTAGAGGTAGACCAGCGGCGGCCGGGCGTACGGCGGGTAACCGTGCGTCTGGGAGAGCAGGTTGTAGAACTCGTCGAACGCCTGGAACGCGTTGATGACCAGCAGCAGGACCACGGCGACCGACGTGGCCCGCAGCTGCGGGAAGGTGATGTTGCGGAAGACCTGCCACCCGGGGCGCGCCCCGTCCACCGCCGCGGCCTCGTACAGCACGGGGCTGATCCGTTGCAGCGCGGCGAGGAAGAGCACCATGTAGAAACCGGCCTGGAGCCAGAGCCGTACCGTGACGATGACCAGCCAGTACCACGGCGGGTCGGTCGTGGACAGCCAGGCGATCTGATCGCCGCCGAACCAGTCGAGCAGCGTGTTGGCGAGCCCGAACCGCACCCCGTTGAAGATCGACATCTTCCAGATCAACGCCGCGACCACATACGAGCAGGCCGCGGGCAGGAAGAACACCGACCGGAAGAACGCCTGGGCGCGCCTCAGCCGGTTGACCATCAGCGCAAGCCCGAGGGCGAGCGCGTACGTGGTGGGCACGATGAACGCCGAGAAGGCGATGAACGTCGTCAGACTGGAGGTGAAGGCGTCGTCGCTCAGCATCGACGTGTAGTTGTCGAACCCGACGAAGTGGTCGGGCGTGACGGTGTTGTGCGCGTCGAAGAAGCTGAGGTAGACGCTCCAGGCGAGCGGGACGTACGTGAAGAGGCCGAGGCCCAGCACGAACGGCCCGACGAAGATCCAGAACCAGAGGGTGGTGCGGCCCCGGGTGAGCAGGGCGGTCACTTGGTGACCCGCGCCAGTTCCGCGTTGACCTTCCGTACCACGCCCCTCAACTCGCTGTCCGGGTTCGCGCCGTCCTTGATGATGCGGCTGAGGGAGTCCTGGTAGGCGGAGCGGCTGGCGTCGGTCCACAGCAGCGGTGCATCGGGGAAGCCGTGGTCGGTGGCGTAGCGCACCGCGTCGGCCGCGGCGCCCTTCTTCAGCTTGTCGGCCTTCTTCGCCAGCGAGATGCGGGCCGGGATGTGGAAGCCGTAGGAGAGGGCGAAGTCGGTCTGGTCGGCGGTGTTGTCCACCCACAGCCACTTCACGAACGCCTTGGCGACGTCCTTGTGTTTGCTGCGGGCGCTGACGGCCGAACCGTAGGAGCCCACCGGCACGGCCGGGGCGCCGGACGTGCCGTCCTTCGGGAACGGCAGCACGCCGAAGTCGTCCCCGAGCTCCTTCTGCACCTGCGGGATCGCCCACAGGCCCGACCACTGCATGGCGGTCAGGCCCTGGATGAACGCGGACGGGTCCGACCAGTCGGCGGGCGCGCCCAGCAGCAGCGTGTCCTTCGCGTACAGCTGGCGGATCTTGCCGAGGGCGCGGGCGGCGGCCGGGTCGTCGAAGCCGACCTTGCCGTCCTTCGTGACGAACGTAAGGCCCGCGGCGTGCAGCGGGGTGCCGTTGAGCACGGCGGCGCCGCCGTCGTTGCCGAGGAAGAGCCCCTTGACCTTGTCCGAGGTCAGGGCCTGGGCGGCGTCGAGGAGTTCGTCGAGCGTCTCGGGCGGCCGGATGTTCTTGTCGGCCAGCATGCTCTTCCGGTAGAAGAGCAGCTGCATGTCGATGACCTGCGGAACGCCCCAGATCTTGTCCCGATAGATCTTGGGTTCGAGGACGCCGGGGTTGAAGTCGTCCTTGACGCCGTCGAGCAGCTCGGTGACGTCGACGACCTGGCCGCCCTGGATCATGTTGAGGTTCGGGCCGCCCTCGAAGACGTCGGGGCCCGAGTCGGTGAGCAGTGCGGCGGCGACCTGCTGGTCGTAGTTGCCGGGCCGCCACTGGACGCTGATGTTCGCCTTCTCGTACGAGGCCGCGTACCGCTTGACGGCGGCCTCGGTGCCCTGCTCCCCGTACTGGTGGTACCACTGCTGGAGCTTGACGCTGCTCTTGCCACCGGACGAGTCGTCCGAGCGTCCGGTGTCGGAACCGCAGGCGGCGAGCAGTCCGCTCCCTGCGGCGACCCCGGCCCCCGCGAGAAGCGTCCTCCTGCTGACGGTCATGCTGTTCCCCCTGCTGTGATCGGTAGTTGGGTTGTCCGTTTCCCCGTGGCCTGTTTTGGTGGTCGGTCAGTTGCCGGTCGCGGGGCTGGTGTTGCGTGAGCGCTACGATGATCCGTTCTGCACCGCACAACGATCAACCATGCCGCTCGATTACGACAGGGGTACTACAGCGAAATGTCACGATCATGACCTGCCGGGCCATGATCCGTCCGGTCGACGGGCCGGCAGAGCGCGATTCTTCTCGCACGGAGCCTGATGCGTTCTCGGTCACGGCCGGCGGGTGCACAGCACGGCGCCGCACGCACCGTTGAACGGCGCGTGCGGCGCACACGGGCTTACGGACTTCAGGGAGCCGTCAGGGTTGCCGCCCTCCGGCCCTCAGGCGGTCGCAGCGCAGGCCCTGGCCGCCTCCAGCCGGGCGACCGGGACGCGGAACGGCGAGCAGGAGACGTAGTCGAGACCCACTTCGTGGAAGAAGCGCACCGACTCGGGGTCGCCGCCGTGCTCGCCGCAGACGCCGAGCTTGAGGTCCGGCCGGGTGGCCCGGCCCGCGCTCGCCGCGTCGGCGACGAGCCGGCCGACGCCCTCGCGGTCGATGGTCTCGAAGGGCGACACCCCGAAGATGCCCTTCTCCAGGTAGGCGGTGAAGAAGCTCGCCTCGACGTCGTCCCGGCTGAAGCCCCACACGGTCTGCGTGAGGTCGTTCGTGCCGAACGAGAAGAACTCGGCGGCCTCGGCGATCTCCCCGGCGGTCAGCGCGGCACGCGGCAGCTCGATCATCGTGCCCAGCGCGAGCCCGAGGCTGGTCCCCGTCGCGCTCTCCACCTCGGCGATGACCCGGGACGCCTCGTCGCGGACGAGTTCCAGCTCCTGGACGGTGCCGACCAGCGGGATCATGATCTCGGCACGCGGATCGCCCTTGGCGGCGCTCCGCTCGGCCGCCGCCTCCGCGATCGCCCGTACCTGCATCGCGAACAGGCCGGGGATGACGAGCCCGAGCCGGACACCGCGCAGCCCGAGCATCGGGTTCTGCTCGTGCAGCCGGTGCACGGCCTGGAGCAGCCGCAGCTCGTTCTCGTGCGGGTCCTTGCGGGACTCGGCGAGCGCGACGCGTACCGAGAGCTCGGTGATGTCCGGCAGGAACTCGTGCAGCGGCGGGTCCAGCAGGCGCACGGTGACGGGCAGGCCGTCCATCGCCTCGAAGAGCTCCACGAAGTCCCGCTTCTGGAGCGGCAGCAGCTCCTTCAGGGCCTCGTCGCGCTCGGCGGGCGTGTCGGCGAGGATCAGCCGCTCGACGTACTGCCGCCGCTCGCCGAGGAACATGTGCTCGGTGCGGCACAGGCCGATGCCCTGGGCGCCGAACCGGCGGGCGCGCAGCGCGTCCTCGGCGTTGTCGGCGTTGGCCCGTACCCGCATGCGGCGTACCCGGTCGGCGTAGGCCATCATCCGGTGCACCGCGGTGACCAGCTCGTCCGCGTCGTCGGCGCCCGCGTGCATGCGGCCCTCGAAGTACTCCACGACCGGGGACGGCACGACCGGCACCTCGCCGACGTAGACCTTGCCGGTGGAGCCGTCGATGGAGACGACGTCGCCCTCCTCGACCACGACGGTGCCCTTGCCGTCCGCGCCCGGCGCGGTGAGCCGGCGCCGCTTGGTGTCGACCTCCAGGTCCTCGGCGCCGCACACGCACGTCTTGCCCATGCCGCGCGCGACGACGGCCGCGTGCGAGGTCTTGCCGCCGCGTGAGGTGAGGATGCCCTCGGCGGCGATCATGCCGTCCAGGTCGTCCGGGTTGGTCTCGCGGCGGATCAGGATCACCTTCTCGCCGGAGCGCGACCACTTGATCGCGGTGTACGAGTCGAAGACCGCCTTGCCCGAGGCGGCACCCGGTGACGCGGCGAGCCCACGGGCGATCCGCCGGACCCCTTCGGTGTGCTCGCCGTCCTTGAAGCGCGGGAACATCAGCTGCGCCAGCTGCCCGCCGGTGACCCGCTGCAACGCCTCGGCCTCGCTGATCAGGCCCTGGTCGACGAGCTGGGTGGCGATCCGGAAGGCGGCGGCAGCGGTGCGCTTGCCGACCCGGGTCTGGAGCATCCACAGCTTGCCGCGCTCGATGGTGAACTCGATGTCGCAGAGGTCCTTGTAGTGGTTCTCCAGGGTCTCCATGATCCGCAGCAGCTCGTCGTACGACGCCTTGTCGATCCGTTCCAGATCAGCGAGCGCCACGGTGTTGCGGATGCCGGCGACGACGTCCTCGCCCTGCGCGTTCGCCAGGTAGTCGCCGTAGACGCCCTGCTGGCCGCTGGCCGGGTCACGGGTGAAGGCGACGCCGGTGCCGGAGTCGTCGCCCATGTTGCCGAAGACCATGGAGCAGATGTTGACGGCGGTGCCGAGGTCGTGCGGGATGCGCTCCTGGCGCCGGTAGAGGCGGGCGCGGTCACCGTTCCAGGACGAGAAGACCGCCTTGACGGCGAGGTCCATCTGCTCGCGCGGGTCCTGCGGGAAGTCCTGGCCCGTCTCGCTTTTGACGATCTTCTTGTACCGCTTGACCAGGGTCTTCAGATGGGCGGCGGTCAGCTCGGTGTCGGTCTTGGCCTGCTGCTCGGCCCGCAGCTCGTCGAGCTCGTGCTCGAACAGCTCGCCGTCGATGCCCAGCACCGTCTTGCCGAACATCTGGATGAGCCGGCGGTAGGAGTCCCAGGCGAAGCGCTCGTCGCCGGCCTGTGCGGCCAGCCCGGCCACGGAGGTGTCGGAGAGGCCGATGTTCAGGACGGTGTCCATCATGCCGGGCATCGAGAACTTGGCGCCCGAGCGCACCGACACCAGCAGCGGGTCCGTGGGCGCGCCCAGCTTGCGGCCCATCGCCTGCTCCAGGTCGGCGAGGTGCGCACTCACCTCGTCGCGCAGCGGGTCCGGCACCTTCCCGCTCTCCAGGTAGACCTTGCACGCCTCGGTGGTGATGGTGAAGCCCGGTGGCACGGGGAGACCGAGGTTGGTCATCTCGGCGAGATTGGCGCCCTTGCCGCCGAGGAGGTCCTTGAGGTCCTTGTTGCCCTCCGTGAAGTCGTACACGTATTTCACGGCTCGGGTCCCATTTTTCGACACGGCTCTCGACTCCTGAAGTAAGCAGTGCGGACAGAGGTCCGCTCCGTTGAGGGCGGTGGTGGACGACAGGCGAGTGCGATGGCTGCCCTGACGGCGGGAACATACCCAGATCGAAGGCGCCTAGGTACGTCCACTTGTGCGTCGTACGGCCGTAACCACCCGTCCGCCACCGGATCGAAAGTCGCAGGGGCGGGTGGGCTCCGGGCCGGTCCGCGTTCACTTCTTGAAGGAGATAGGGATGTAGTGGCGGGTCAACCGCTCATGTGAGCGACTATAGCGGCATTTGTTTTCGCTTGCCGAAGATGAATGGGGTGGCACTCGGTGCCATCTTTTGGAGAGTTGCATGCGCGCAATGTGCCGCTCATGTGAGCGAAAACGGTCTACGAGTGGCGAGAATCACTCTCCCCGACGCCCCCATCCCGGACCCCGGTGTCACCATCCGGACAGCGGCACCGCTCGCTCGAGCCCACAGACGGCCGTCCGGCGTCTTCCCGGCACGACCGTACGCGCCTAGTCTGGGAGCGCTCCCACGTTCCGCGCTCCCACGTACTTCACGTCCGTACTCCGTTGCGTTCTCGCGCCGAAGGAGCCCACTTGCCATGTCGTCACTGTCGCCCCGTGCCGCCGAAGACCGACGCCTGAGACGCCCGGCTGGTCGCCGCGGCCGGATCGGGGCCGGTACCGCGGCCCTCGCCTGCGCCACCGCCCTGCTCACCGGCCTGACCGGACCGGCCGCCGCCGCACCGGCCACCTCCGACACGGCCGCAGCCCGCGTCGACAACCCGTACGTCGGCGCCGTCCCGTACGTGAACCCGGAGTGGTCCGCGCACGCTGCCGGGGAACCGGGCGGTGCGGCGGTGTCCGGCGAGCCCACCGCGGTCTGGCTGGACTCCATCGCCTCCATCAACGGCGAGGCCGGTGGCATGGGCCTGAAGGAGCACCTCGATACGGCGCTGGCACAGGGCGCCGGACTCGTCCAGCTGGTCCTGTACGACCTTCCGGGCCGGGACTGCGGGAGCCTCACGTCCGACGGCGAGCTGGGGCCCGATGAGATCGACCGCTACGAGGCCGAGTACATCGACCCGATCGCCGCCATCGTCAGCGATCCCGCCTACGCCGACCTGCGCATCGTCACCATCGTCGAGCCCGGGGCACTGGAGAGCCTGGTGCTCCACACCGGCTCTCGGGCAGCGGCCACACCCGAATGCGACACGATGAAGGCCAACGGCAACTACCTCAAGGGCATCGGCTACGCCCTCACGCACCTGGGCGCGCTGTCCCACGTCTACGCCTACCTGGACGCCGGGTACCACGGCTCGGTGGGCTGGGCCGACGACTCCGGACCGCTGGTCACCCTGCTCGGCCAGGCCGCTCAGGCGAACGGCGGCACCTTCGACGACGTGGCCGGGTTCATCGTGAACACCGCGGACTACGGCGTGCTGCACGAGGAGTACTTCACGGTCGACGACAAGGTGAACGGTGTATCGGTCATCCAGAGCCGGTGGGTGGACTGGAACCAGTTCGTCGACGAGCTGCCGTTCGCCCTGTCGCTGCGGCAGCGCGCCATCGCGGACGGTTTCAGCACCGGGACCGGCATCCTCGTCGACACCTCGCGCAACGGCTGGGGCGGCCCCAAGCGGCCGACCGGCCCCGGCCCGTCGACCGATGTGAACGCCTACGTCGACGGCGGCCGGCTGGACCGCAGGGTGTCCTACACGGCGTGGTGCAACCAGGACGGCGCGGGACTCGGCGAGCGCCCCACGGTCAGTCCGCAGTCCGGCATCGACGCGTACGTGTGGGCCAAGCCCCCGGGGGAGTCGGACGGGCCGGCGAACAACCCGGGCGCCGGATTGAGCAACGAGTGCGATCCGGACGGCAACCTCGGCCCCATCGGTGACACGAACCACCCCACGGGCGCGCTGCCCGGCGCACCGGGGTACGGCGAGTGGTTCCCGACGCAGTTCCGGCAGCTGCTGGCGAACGCGTGGCCGCCGGTCGATTGAGTGACCGGCGGCGCCGTAGGCGCCGTTCAGGGGCGCGGGGAACTGCGCGCGCAACCCACCACTGGGGGTACCTCCCACGCTCCCAAGGCAGTGGGGGACGGTGGTCCGGACACGACAGAAACAGCCCCACCCGGACGGTGACGACCCGACGGTCTCGTCGTGGCTGGTCGCGCAGTGCTCCGCGCCCCTGTCAGGCGCGCGGAGCGCGCCCCCTCGGAGCGGCGTCAGCGCCTCCGGAGACGTAGGCCCCCGGAGACGTCAGCCCCCGGAGACGTCCGACTCCGCGTCCGCGGCGAGGCCGGCGCAGTCGTAGGGGTCGGCGAGCCAGCCGTCCGGCAGCACCACGCGGTTCCGGCCTGAGCTACGGCCGCGCGGCCCGTCGGCGTCGCGCGGCCACGGCTGGTCCAGGTCGAGTGCGTCGAGGCCGGTGGCGAGGTCGGCGAGCGAGGCGACGGTCGCGAGCCGCCCCCGCATCTCGGAACCGACCGCGAACCCCTTCAGGTACCAGGCCACGTGCTTGCGGAAGTCGATGACACCCCGTGCCTCGTCGGCCAGCCACGCGCCGAGCAGCGTGGCGTGCCGCACCATCACCTCGGCGACCTCGCGCAACGTCGGTGTGGCGGGCGCCCCCGCCGCCGCCTCGGAACCGCTGGGCCCGCCGGAACCGCTGCCTTCGAAAGCGGTGACGAGGTCGCTGAACAGCCAGGGTCGGCCCAGGCAGCCGCGGCCCACCACGACGCCGTCGCAGCCCGTGGCGCGCATCATCCGCCGGGCGTCCGCCGCGCACCAGATGTCGCCGTTGCCGAGCACCGGGACCTCGGGGACGTGTTCCTTCAGGCGCGCGATGGCATCCCAGTCGGCGGTGCCGCCGTAGTGCTGTGCGGCGGTGCGGCCGTGCAGCGCGATGGCGGTCACGCCCTCCTCGACGGCGATACGGCCCGCGTCGAGGTAGGTGAGGTGGTCGTCGTCGATGCCCTTGCGCATCTTCATGGTGACCGGCAGGTCCCCGGCGCCGCGTACCGCCTCGCGCAGGATCGCGCGCAGCAGCGGCCGCTTGTAGGGCAGCGCGCTGCCGCCGCCCTTGCGGGTGACCTTCGGCACGGGACAGCCGAAGTTGAGGTCGATGTGGTCGGCGAGGTCCTCTTCCGCGATCATGCGGATGGCCTTGCCGACGGTGTCCGGGTCGACGCCGTACAGCTGGATCGAGCGGGGGCGCTCGGTGGCGTCGAAGTGGATCAGCCGCATGGTCTTGTCGTTCCGCTCGACCAGCGCGCGGGTGGTGATCATCTCGCTGACGAACAGCCCCTTGTGCACCCCGTCGGCGGCACCCTGCGGCCCGGCAGGCGCGGCGCCGCCCGGACCGCCACCGTTCGCGAACTCCCTGCACAGCGTGCGGAACGGGGCGTTGGTGATGCCCGCCATGGGGGCGAGCACGACGGGCGGCCAGACCGTGTGCGGGCCGATCATGAGGGCACCCGACGGTGCCGGGGACGCGGCTGCCGGGGCCCCCGGCGCCGGGGCTGCCGGAGGCGTTCCGGGCATGGCGGGGCTCCCGGACGTGACGGGCGTCGCGGGTGGTGTGGTCGTCATCGGGGGCGTCGTGGTCGACGTGGGCGTCGTGGACATCGTTCCCATTGTCGGTCATGGCGCACGGTCGTCTGCGCCGGCGGGTATCGGTCGGCTGCGGGGCGGGCACCGGTGGGGGCCTCGGAGCGACGAACGGGCGGCCCGAGCGGCGCGCGGACGGTCCCCCGTCGGCCCTGACAGGGCGTTCGCCGCCGCGGGGCCGGCCCAGGGGCGCCGGGGCGCCGGCCCAGGGACGAGCACGGGAACGAGCACGGGGACGGTCGTGGCGCAGCTGTCCAGTCACTTATCCGGTATCCAGTCGCTGGATGGCCGGACCGTGCATCCAAGGTCGTTAGTTAGGCGTACTATTGAAGGATGCCGGAGCTCAGCCATCGCCGACGTCTGCTGGTTCTTGCCATCTGCTGCATGAGCCTGCTGATCGTCAGCCTCGACAACACCGTACTCAATGTCGCCCTGCCCTCCCTCCAGCGTGATCTGCACGCCAGCGTGGCCGGGCTGCAATGGACGATCGACGCGTACACGCTGGTCATCGCGACGCTGCTGATGCTCGCCGGCTCGACCGCCGACCGGATCGGGCGGCGCCGGGTCTTCCAGACCGGCCTGGTCGTCTTCACCGTCGCCTCCCTGCTCTGCTCGCTCGCGGGCAGCCTGCCGCTGCTCGTCGCCTTCCGCATGCTCCAGGCCGTCGGGGGCTCGATGCTCAACCCGGTGGCGATGTCGATCATCACCAACACCTTCACCGACCCGCGCGAGCGGGCCCGCGCGATCGGCGTGTGGGGCGGCGTGGTGGGCATATCCATGGCGGCCGGACCGCTGATCGGCGGGCTGCTGGTGGACTCGGTCAGCTGGCGCGCCATCTTCTGGCTCAACCTCCCGGTGGGTCTGGCCGCGCTGCTGCTGACCATGCGCTACATCCCCGAGTCCCGCGCGCCGAAGGCCCGTCGCCCCGACCCGGTGGGACAGCTGCTGGTCATCGCGCTGTTCGGCTCGCTCACCTACGCGATCATCGCAGCGCCCGACGCGGGCCTCACCTCGCCGCGGATCATCACCTTCGCGCTGATCGCCGTCGCCGCGCTGGCCGGACTCATCGCGTACGAGCCGCGGCGCCCGGAGCCCCTGATCGATGTGCGGTTCTTCCGCAGTGCACCGTTCAGCGGAGCGACGGCGATAGCGGTCAGCGCCTTCGTCGCGCTCGGTGGCTTCCTCTTCCTGAGCACCCTCTACCTCCAGGGCGTACGGGGCATGAGCGCGCTGCACGCGGGCCTGTGGATGCTGCCGATGGCGGTGCTGACGCTCATCTGCGCGCCCCTGTCGGGCCGTCTGGTCAGCAGCCGCGGCCCGCGGTTCTCGCTGGTGTTCGCGGGCGTCACGTTGACCGTGGGCGGGGCGCTGTTCGCCGCCTTCGACATGGAGAAGTCCAACGTCACGCTCCTCGTCGGCTACGTGCTCTTCGGCCTCGGCTTCGGCTTCGTGAACGCGCCGATCACCAACACCGCGGTCTCCGGCATGCCACGCTCCCAGGCCGGAGTGGCCGCCGCCGTGGCCTCCACCAGCCGCCAGGTCGGCTCGACGCTCGGTGTCGCCGTGATCGGCGCGGTGCTGGCCTCCGGGGTGGACGGCGCCGCGTACCGCAGCACGTTCGTCGAGGCCAGCCGTCCCGCCTGGTGGATCATGACCGGCTGCGGCGCCCTCGTCCTCGTCGTCGGCGCGCTCACCAGCGGCCGTTGGGCCCAGGCCACCGCCCGGCGCACCGCCGAACGGCTGGAGGCTCCGGAGACGGTGCCGATGGAGGCGGCGACCCGGGGATGACGGTGCGCGGGGTGCCGGAGTCCACGGGCGTGCCTGCCCCGCGCGTGCCCGGCTTTCCCGCACTCCTCGGCGCCGCCCTGGCGGGCGACCGGGAGGCGGTCCTGACGCTCGCCCTGCTCTTCGAGCAGACCCGCCGCCCCGCGGCGGACCCGGACGAGTCCGTGCAGTCCCTGCTCGCCCCGGAGTACGCGGCCTGCCGGCTGACGGAGGACGAGTGGCACACCGCGGTCGACGCCCTGCTGCACCAGGTCGAGCAGGCCGGCGGCGCCACCGGGCCGTCGGTGGTGTGGGCGCTGAGCAAGACCTACGAGCCCCGGATCGTGCCCCCGCTCGCGACCCTGCTGGGCCGACTCCTCGCAGCCACCGATCCAGGGCCTCGGGAACTCGCCCACCAGACCCTGTTCGCCGTGCTCAACGTCGGCATGGGCTGCCACCGCGACCTGGCGCTGGACGCCGTCAGGGCGGCGGCGCGAAACGGTTCAGGCGCCGTCGCTGACACGGCACGCCGCTATCTGGCGCTGCACGGGCACCGGTTGCCCGGCGACTAGCCGAAACGGGAACCGGCCGCACGGGAAGCGACGGTGACCGTGCGCCTACTCCCCTGCCGCCGCCAGTTCTTGCAGCTTCTCCATCCGCTCCCGGGTCCGCTCGTCCACGGGCGTGTAGCTGACGAGGCGTGGGCCGTTGACCGGGCCGAGCCAGAGGTCGGTGTGGTCGACGTCGAGCAGGCCCACGTCGGCGTTGCGGAACTGCTTGCGCTTGCGGGCCCGCATGGCCACCACCTCGTGGCGCTCCCAGACCTCCCGGAACTCGGCCGACTCCCGCTTCAGCCGCCCCAGCAGCGTCTTCCAGGCGGGTTCGGCGAGGTGGTCGGCCATGGCGGTGCGGAACTTGGCGGCCATCCAGCGTGCCGTCTCGTCGAGCGAGACGAGCGACGCGCGCCACTGCGGGTGTGTGAAGCAGAGCAGCAGGCAGTTGCGGTCCTCGGGCGGCAGCGCGTCCAGGTCGCAGAAGAGCCGGCCGAACGTGCGGTTGTGGGCGAGGATGTCGTACCGCGCGTTCTGGATGGCGGCCGGGATCGGCTCCAGTTGGGCGAGGAGGAGGCGCACTGCGGGCGTGATGGGGGCACTGGAGGTGCCCGGTGCGGGGTCGACGGCGCCGGCCAGGGTGAACAGGTGGGCGCGCTCGGCGGCGTCCATCATCAGGGTGCGGGCGAGCGAGTCGAGCACCTGGGCGGAGACCTGGATGCCCCTGGCCTGTTCGAGCCACGTGTACCAGGTGACGCCGACCGCGGCGAGCTGGGCGACCTCCTCGCGGCGCAGGCCCGGGGTGCGGCGCCGGCTGCCGCGTGGCAGACCCACCTGCTCCGGGGCGATGCGTTCCCGCCGGCTGCGCAGGAAGCGGGCCAGTTCGGTGCGGCGGATCTCGGATTCGGCGGGTGGCGGGCGCCGAGCCGGGCCGAAGCCCTCCTTCGGGGTCCCGCCCCGGGCCGGGGCGCTCTCCTCCGTCGCCTCGGGGGACGGGACCGCCGTGGCTTCCCGAGCCGCCTGCTTCTCGGCCGTGCTGGACATACCCCCAGCGTGCCGCAGCGCCGAGGGTGTTTCCAGGTAGTGCTACTACCGGGATGAGAACGCTCTGGTACCAGGCTGCGCCCGGCTCAACCCTTACGTCACATGAGTGACACAGGAATCGACGAGACCGCTCGTGCGGCGGCCGGCACCACCGGTCCGCACGGCCCCTCGCCGGTGCTCGGCACCCCCGGCCTGGCGGCCGTGCTGCTCGGCGCCGCGTTGCCGCTGATCGACTTCTTCATCGTCAACGTCGCCCTGCCGACGATCGGCCACGACCTGGCTGCCGGCGAGGCCGTACTGGAGCTGGTGATCGCGGGGTACGGGGTCGCGTACGCGGTACTGCTGGTGCTCGGCGGCCGGCTCGGTGACCTGTTCGGGCGGCGGCGGCTCTTCCTCGGCGGCCTGACGGCCTTCGGCGTCACCTCGCTGGCCTGCGGACTCGCCCCCGACGCCGGGACGCTGGTGGCGGCCCGGGTCGCGCAGGGGGCCGCGGCGGCGCTGCTGTTGCCGCAGGTGCTGGCCACCATCCAGGCCGCGACGGCCGGACCACGGCGGGCTCGTGCCCTCGGCCTGTACGGCGCCGTGGGCGGGCTCTCCATGGTCGCCGGGCAGATACTCGGTGGTCTGCTGGTCGCCGTGGACTTCGCGGGCATCGGCTGGCGTGCGGTGTTCCTGGTGAACGTGCCCGTGGTGCTGGTCGGCCTGGGCGCGGCGGTGCGTTCGGTGCCGGAGACCCGTTCACCGCATCCGGAGCCGATCGACACGTCCGGGACGCTCCTGCTGGGCGCGGCCCTGCTGACCCTGCTGACCCCGCTGGCGGAGGGCCGTGCCGCGGGCTGGCCGCTGTGGACCTGGCTCTGCCTGGCCGTCTTCCCGTTCGCGGCCGTCGCCTTCTACCGCGTGGAGCTGCGTGCGGACCGGCGCGGGCGCACACCGCTGGTACCGCCGAGCCTGTTCGCGCTGGTCTCGCTCCGTCGCGGCCTGGCGCTGGTGCTGCCGTTCTCGATCGGCTTCAGCGGCTTCATGTTCGCCATCGCCATGGCACTCCAGCAGGGCGCACGACTCGGCCCGGTGGCTGCGGGTCTGACCCTGGCGCCGCTGGCGGTGGCCTACTTCCTGGTCTCCTTGGCAGGGCCGCGGCTGGTGACCCGGTACGGCACCCGGACGGTGACCGTGGGCACGCTGCTGCACGGTGCGGGGCTGGCGCTGCTGGCGCTCGCCACCTTTCGCGACTGGCCCGGCCTGGGCCCTGTCCCGCTGCTGCCCGGGATGCTGCTGGTCGGTGCAGGTCAGGCGCTCCAGTTCCCGCTCTTCTTCCGCATCGTCCTCTCCGAGGTGCCGCCGGCCCGGGGCGGCGTCGGCAGCGGCATCATGATCACCACGCACCAGTCGGCCCTCGCCCTCGGCGTCGCCACGCTGGGCTCCGGCTACCTCGGCCTCGTGCCGACCGTGGGGATGCGGGACGCGCTCGTCGCCGTCCTGCTCATGCAGCTGGCGCTGGTGGTGGTGACGGCCCTGCTGAGCCTGCGGCTGCCGCGGAGGGTCGATTGACGTCCTCGGGGTGCCGGGTGCTCCGCCGCGGAACGCCCCGGCCCGGGGACGTGAACGCACGGTGGAGAATCCACCGTCACCGCAGGGCGTGCGGCACACTCCTTGCCGCAGTGCGCCGGGCCCGGAATGCTGCGGCGCAGGGAGGAGAGCAGCGATGTCGGAGATGGATTCGAGCAGGGTCAGCCGTCAGGACGCGGACGGCCGCGAGCACACCGTGCGGGTACAGCACACGGGTGCCCGACGGGTCATCAGATGCGACACGTGCGGCTGGCACAAACCCGCGCAGTTCCTGCCGTGGCTGAAGGCGGAGGAACATCTCGCCGAGGCCCACCAGGCCACGGTGGATCCGACCCTCGCGTCGGGGGACGGGGCCTAGACCCATCCGGCACCCCGGCCGGAGCGAGCCGAACCCGAGCCGAACCCGAGTCGAACCGGCGTCGAACGGAGTCGAATCGGCATGAGCCGGGTCCGGGGCCGGCACGGGTCCGACCGGCACGAGCGGGCGGGGGCGGAGGCGGAGGGCGAGATGGGCTGCCGTGCCCCTCGTGCAGCTCGGGCGGGCCTCACCGTCCGCCCGGCACCAGCGCCCTGATCAGCAGTTCCGTCACCGCCGCGCACTCGTCGTCGATGTCCGGGTCGGTCCACTCGGGCGCATGGGCCGGGTTGTGGAAGCGGGCGCTCCCGTCGAGGATCGCTCGGGCGGTCACGGTGACGCCGCCCGGGAGCAGCGTGAACTCCCCCCGCGCGACACCCCGCTCGACGATCGTGGTGAGCTGGCCGACCAGTTCGGTGATATGGCCTGCGACGACCGTGCTGCTCTCCCCCAGCAGGACCAGGTACGTCTCGAACAGCTCGGGATCCGCGCCCGCCGCCCGCCGCTTCAGGTCGAACAGGGTGCCCAGCCAGTCCCGTAGCGTCTGGGTCGCCGATGGCTCCGTGCGGTCGACGATGCGTTGCATCTTGACCATGGTGCGGTCCAACCACCGCTTGGTGACCGCCTCCCGCAACTCCGCCTTGGTACCGAAGTGGCGGTAGACGCTGCCGTGGCTGACGCCGAGGGCGCGTGCCACGTCCACCACGGTCGCCTTGCTCGGGCCGTGCCGGCGCAGCACCTCCTCGGTGGCTTCGAGGATGCGCTCGGCGGTCAGCGGGGCGGAGGTCATGGGCAGACGGTACCCGGGCGTCGTTCAGCGCTCGCTGTCCAGGTGGGCCATCGCCGCGTCCGGGTACCGCTCGCCCCTGGCCGCCCCGGCGGGCACGGCGCTCTCGATGGCGGCGAGGTCCGCGTCGTCCAGCGTGACGTCGAGGGCGCCGAGCGACTCGGTCAGCCGCTCGCGGCGGCGGGCGCCGATGAGCGGCACGATGTCGTCACCGCGGGACATCACCCAGGCGATGGCGATCTGCGCGACAGTGACGCCCTTCTCCTCGGCGATCTTCTGCAAGGCGTCGACGAGGGTCAGGTTGTGCTCCAGGTTCTCCCCCTGGAAGCGCGGCGAGTGGGACCGGAAGTCATCAGCGGTGAGCTGCCTGTCGCGGGTGTAGTGGCCCGAGATCAGGCCGCGGGAGAGCACGCCGTAGGCGGTGATGCCGATACCGAGGTCGCGGGTGGTGGGCAGGATCGCCTGCTCGATGCCGCGCGAGATCAGCGAGTACTCGATCTGGAGATCGGCGACGGGAGCGGTGGCCGCCGCCCTGCGGATGGTCTCGACGCCGACCTCGGACAGGCCGATGTGCCGCACGTACCCGGCGTCGACCAGCTCGGAGATGGCTCCGACGGTCTCCTCGATCGGCACCTGGTCGTCGAGCCGGGCCGGGCGGTAGATGTCGATGTGGTCCACGCCGAGGCGCTGGAGGGTGTAGGCGGCGAAGTTCTTGACCGCGGCCGGCCTGGCGTCGTAGCCGACGAACTCGCCGTCGGGCTGCCGCATGCCACCGAACTTGACGCTGACCAGAGCCTGCTCCCGGCGGGCCGGCGGCGCGCTGCGCAGTGCCTCGCCTATCAGCATCTCGTTGTGGCCGGAGCCGTAGAAGTCGCCGGTGTCCAGCAGGGTGACGCCGGCTTCCAGCGCGGCGTGGATGGTCGCGATCGACTCGGCGCGGTCGGTCTCGCCGTACGCCCAGGACATTCCCATGCAGCCCAGTCCGAGGGCGGAGACCTGGGGTCCTGAGGTACCAAGTGACAAAGTGCGCATTCCGGATACTCCTCATGACAGGCGTGCGCTGACTCGCTACCTCTCCATGATGCCATACAGATGACAGATTTCAATATCTGTCATCTGACCGATGTCACCCCAAGACTCTTGCGATGGTCCAGACCTATTGACTAAAGGTCTGGACCACAGCACTGTCATGTCTAGGACATCCGCCCCTCTCCCCCGCCCGGAGGCCGACATGATCCGCCGCACCCCACGCCCGCTGACGAGAGCGACGAAGCCGACGGCACGGACGGCACCGACGGCACTGCGAGCGCGCCGGACGTCGCGCCTGTGGGGTGCGGTCGCGCTCGCGGCGGCCTGCCTCGCCCCGTTGTCGATCGGCAACGCACCCACCGCCTCCGCCGCCGACACCTGTGCCGTCAAGTCACGACCGGCCGGCAAGGTGCTCCAGGGCTACTGGGAGAACTGGGACGGCTCGTCCAACGGCGTGCACCCGCCCTTCGGTTGGACGCCGATCACCGACTCGGCCATCCCGGCACACGGCTACAACGTGCTGAACGCCGCCTTCCCCGTCATCAGGTCCGACGGCACCGCGCTGTGGGAGGACGGGATGGACTCGACGGTGAAGGTCGCGACTCCGGCCGAGATGTGCGCGGCCAAGGCCGCCGGGGAGACGATCCTGCTGTCCATCGGCGGCGCCGCGGCCGGCATCGACCTCAGCTCGGCCGCCGTGGCGGACCGGTTCGTGGCGACGATCGTGCCGATCCTTAAGCAGTACAACTTCGACGGCATCGACATCGACATCGAGACCGGCCTGACCGGCAGCGGCTCCATCACCTCGCTCTCGGCCTCCCAGGCGAACCTGATCCGCATCATCGACGGCGTCCTCGCCCAGATGCCGTCGAACTTCGGTCTGACGATGGCCCCGGAGACGGCCTACGTCACCGGCGGCAGCATCACGTACGGCTCGATCTGGGGCGCATACCTGCCGATCGTCAAGAAGTACGCGGACAACGGCCGGCTGTGGTGGCTGAACATGCAGTACTACAACGGCAGCATGTACGGCTGCTCCGCCGACTCGTACTCCGCGGGCACCGTCGAGGGCTTCGTCGCGCAGACCGACTGCCTGAACAAGGGCCTGGTGGTGCAGGGCACCACCGTCAAGGTGCCGTACGACAAGCAGGTGCCGGGCCTGCCCGCACAGTGGGGCGCCGGCGGCGGCTACATGGCGCCGAGCCTGGTCTCACAGGCCTGGCAGCACTACGGGAGCAGCCTGAAGGGCCTGATGACCTGGTCCCTCAACTGGGACGGGTCGAAGGGCTGGACCTTCGGGGACAACGTCAAGGGGTTGCAGGGACGTTGAGCGGGACGGGACAGCGAGCTTGAACGGGACAGGGGACCGGGTGCGGTGGCTGACGCCCCGTTCCCGGCCCCCGGCCCCTCAGTGCCCGCCGTGCGCGGGTACGCAGGTCATCGGCATGAATTCGATGAGTGCGATGTGCTTGCCGGTCACGTCCCTTTCGATCCATGTGGTGTCGCCCCGGTGGAGGACGATGACATCGGCGTGTTCACCGGAGTCGGTCCTGCGAACGGAATCGACCGCGCCCCCCACCATGGCCACACCGTTCCAGCGCCGGTGCTGCGGCTTCTGCGTCCAGGGCGTCCCGGAACCGTCCGTGGAGCGGCACGTGTAGGCGGTGGACGGGTCGTCGATGACGTCGATCCCGGCGTCGGTGAGCCTGGACTCCAGCGCCTTGAGCCTGTCGGGGGAGTCGATGGCCTTTCCCCCCTCCCTAAAGGTGATCTTCACGGCGCCGTCCTTCTGCACCTCGACCGCGTAGGCCGGGGCCGAGCCGCCACCGGGCAGGCCGACGGCCAGTACGGTGCCGATCGCCGCTGCCGCGGCCAGGCCGAGGCCGACCCGCACGGCGGTCCTGGGGCGGCGCACCGGACGGGCTCGGAATCGATCAGCGGGGAGTTCCCGTGCGGGACGCTCGGCCTCGTCCTTGAGCGCATCCCACAGACGGTCCTCAAAGGTCTCGTTCATGCCTTGCTCCCGATGAAGTCGAGGGGTGCGGCCGGGGATTCCCCGCCTGGTGCCGCAACGGCCTTGCGCAGCCTGGTGCGTGCGCGGTGCAGGGTGACGCGGGCCGCCACCGCGGTGATGCCGAGAGCGGTCGCCGCCTCGGTCACGGACAGCTCGTCGACCACGACGAGTTCCAGCACCGCCCGTTGCCGCTCGGAGAGTGCGGACATGGCGTCGAGCAGGACACGACCGTCGTTCTCGGCCACCAGCCGGTCCTCCAGCCGGGCGATGTCGTCCGAGCCCAGTAACCTGCGTCCGGCGACACGCGAGGTGAGCTCGTCGACCCGGTGCTTGCGCCGGTACTCGGCGGACACCACGTGGCGGGCGACTCCGAACAGCCAGGCCCGCTCGTTGCGCGCCGCCGAGCGATAGGCGTCGCCGGAGTCGACGACGGCGAGGAAGACATCGGCGACGACGTCGGCGACCGTGTGCGGATCGTCGAAACGGCGGGCCACGAAGCGGGTCACGTCGTCGACGTGCCGCCGGTAGAACCTCTCCAGGTCCTCGATATGTCGAGGGGACGCGGGATCACCTCGGTGACGTTTGGACATGCTCACGGATGCGGTCTCCAGACTTCTCACTGCCCTGCTGCCTACATCCCCTACGTGGGAATCGGGGCGCGAAGCGTTACAGGGCGGCGGAGCGGGAGGAAGCCGGGAACCACGCCCCTCGAGGGGCGCCTCGAACGCCGCGGGGGCGCGTCCGGTGCCGTGCGTCGTCCGCACGGTCACCGACGCGCCCCCACCGGGGCTCCACGGTTCAGCAGCCGAGCAGCCGCCCCGCCAGGTAACCCTCGATCTGGTCGAGCGAGATCCGCTCCTGCTTCATCGAGTCACGCTCGCGGACGGTGACCGCGTTGTCGTCGAGGGTGTCGAAGTCGACGGTGACGCAGTACGGCGTGCCGATCTCGTCCTGGCGGCGGTAGCGGCGGCCGATCGCGCCGGCGTCGTCGAACTCGATGTTCCAGTGCTGCCGCAGCGCCTGGGCGAGGCCCTTGGCCTTCGGGGACAGCTCCGGGTTGCGGGAGAGCGGGAGCACCGCGACCTTCACCGGGGCGAGCCGGTGGTCGAGCCGCAGCGAGACGCGCTTTTCCATCTTGCCCTTGGCGTTCGGCGCCTCGTCCTCCACGTAGGCGTCCAGCAGGAAGGCCAGCATGGTGCGGCCGACACCGGCGGCGGGCTCGATCACGTACGGGACCCAGCGCTCGCCGGCCTCCTGGTCGAAGTACGACAGGTCCTGGCCCGAGGCCTTGGAGTGCGCGCCCAGGTCGTAGTCGGTGCGGTTGGCGACGCCTTCCAGCTCGCCCCACTCACTGCCGCCGAACTGGAAGCGGTACTCGATGTCGGCGGTGCGCTTGGAGTAGTGGGAGAGCTTCTCCTGCGGGTGCTCGTACCACCGCATGTTCTCCTCGCGCAGGCCGAGGCCGGTGTACCAGGCCCAGCGCTGCTCCATCCAGTACTCGTGCCACTTCTCGTCCTCGCCCGGCTTGACGAAGAACTCCATCTCCATCTGCTCGAACTCGCGGGTGCGGAAGATGAAGTTGCCGGGCGTGATCTCGTTGCGGAACGACTTGCCCATCTGGGCGATGCCGAACGGGGGCTTGCGGCGCGAGGTCTGCTGCACCTGGGCGAAGTTGGTGAAGATGCCCTGTGCGGTCTCGGGGCGCAGATACGCGATCGAGCCGCTGTCCTGCGTCGGGCCGAGGTGGGTGGAGAGCAGCCCGGAGAACTGCTTGGGCTCGGTGAACTGGCCCTTGTTGCCGCAGTTCGGGCAGTTGACGTCGGCGAGGCCGTGCTCGGGGACGCGGCCGTGCTTGGCCTCGTACGCCTCCTCGAGGTGGTCCGCGCGGAACCGCTTGTGGCAGGCCGTGCACTCGGTGAGCGGGTCGGTGAAGGTGGCCACGTGGCCCGAGGCCTCCCAGACCTCGGTCGCCAGGATCACCGAGGAGTCGATGCCGACGACGTCCTCGCGTGAGGTGACCATGTAGCGCCACCACTGGCGCTTGATGTTCTCCTTGAACTCCGTGCCCAGCGGACCGTAGTCCCAGGCGGCGCGCTGACCACCGTAGATCTCACTGCACGGGTAGACGAAGCCACGGCGCTTGCTCAGGCTGACGATGGTGTCGATCTTGTCGGCGGCCACGGTGCTCTCTTCAGTACGACGGTGTTGGACGAAGGGGCGCGGAGCGCCTCGTTGTGGGGTGGAGGTCGGGCGGGTGTGAGGGGGCGGGCGCGGGTCCTCACGACTGGTCGAATGCTTCAGGTTACCGGCGCGCGGGGTGCCCGGATCAAATCGGTGGGGCCGAGTCCGCCACGGAGTCGGCGCCCGGGTCGCCCGCCCCGCCCGGAAGGGGAACCACCGGCTCTTATTGACAATGGTTTCCATCTTCATTGAAAATGAGTGTCATGAGCAGAAGACATTCCGGTCCGATATCCGCCGCCGCCTCCGCCCTCGCCGCCGCGACGGCCCTCGGCACGGTCGCCCTCACCGGTTGCTCCGTCTTCAGCACCACCACGAGCAGGGACGACGACGGCCCCAGCGGGCCCGGCGGGCGGCTGGCCGTGGTCGCGTCGTGCTATCCGATGGAGTTCCTGGCCGATCAGATCGGTGGGGACCGGGTGCGGGTCACGGAGCTGACCCGGCCCGGCCAGGAGCCGCACGACCTGGAGATCAGCGCCCGGCAGACCGCCCAGCTGGAGAAGTCCGACGTCGCCCTCTACCTCAAGGGCCTCCAGCCCTCCGTCGACGAGGCGATCCAGCAGTCCCCGATCCCGCGGAAGGTCGACGCCGCCACCCTGACCACCCTGGAGAAGCACGGCACCGAGGTCGGCGGGCACGCGGCCGCGCACGACCACGCACCGGGTGAGGAGAGTGGTGGCCTGGACCCGCACGTGTGGCTGGATCCGGTGCGCTACGCCCAGGTCGCCAGGGGCGTCGGCAAGGCCTTCGAGCAGGCCGACCCGGACCACGCCGCCACCTACCGCAAGAACACCGCCGCGCTGGTGAAGCGGCTCGACGCGCTGAACACCCGGTTCGCCGACGGGCTGCGCCACACCCGCGGCAAGGTCTTCCTCACCACCCACGCCGCCTTCGGCTACCTCGCCGAGCGCTACGGCCTCACCGAGGAGGCCATCAGCGGCCTGGACCCCGAGAGCGAGCCGAGCGCCGCCCGGGTCCGGGACCTGGAGCAACTGGCCGAGGCCGACGGGGTCACCACGGTCTTCTACGAAACCCTGGTCTCCGGCAGGACCGCGCGGACCATCGCCGACGACGCCCACCTCAGGACCGACGTCCTGGACCCCGTCGAGGGCATCACCGACCGTTCCCGCGGTCACGACTACGTCCAGGTCATGGACGCCAACCTCACGGCCCTGCGGAAGGCGCTCGGCGCACGGAGCACGGGCGCTGGTGCCGCAGCCGGGGCGGCGGGGGATGCCCGATGAACGCCGCCCCCGCGTCCGCCGCCTCTGCCTCCGCATCCGCACTCGCGCCACCCGTCGTCGCCCTGCGCCAGGTCACCGCCGACCTGGGCGGACGTCCCGTGCTGCGCGGCATCGACCTGACCGTCCGACGCGGCGAGGTCGTGGCGCTGCTCGGCGCGAACGGCTCCGGCAAGTCCACCACCGTCCGCACCCTCATCGGCCGGACGCCGGTGAGCGGCGGCACCGTCGAGTTGTTCGGTGTGCCGCAGCACCGCTTCGGCGCCTGGGGGCGGCTCGGCTACGTGCCGCAGCGCACCACAGCGGCAGGCGGGGTGCCGGCGACCGTCACCGAGGTGGTCACCGCCGGCCGGCTGGCCCGCGCCCGCTTCGGCGTGCTGCGCAGGGCGGACCGGGCGGCGGTGCACCGGGCCCTGGAGCTGGTCGGCCTGGCCGAGCGGGCGAAGGACCCGGTGGACGCGCTCTCCGGCGGCCAGCAGCAGCGGGTGCTGATCGCCCGGGCGCTGGCCGCCGAACCGGAGTTGCTGATCATGGACGAGCCGCTGGCCGGCGTCGACCTGGCCAGCCAGGAGCTGCTGGCCGGCACGCTGCGCCGGCTGATCGCGGACGGCACGTCCGTCCTGCTGGTGCTGCACGAGCTGGGCCCGCTGGAGCCCCTCATCGACCGCTGTGTCGTCCTGCGCGACGGCCGCGTGGTACTCGACGGTGCCGCCCCGCACCGCACGGACGGCCCGCACCCTGCCGACGGCTCACGCTCTGCCGACGCCACCGACACCGCCGACGGCCCGCCGCCCGAGCCCGGCACCGCACCGCCCTCCCCCGCAGCCGACCGCCCCGGCGGCGCCGACACCCCCGACAGGCCGTGATCACCATGGACATACTCGACTACGTCTTCATGCAGCGTGCCCTGCTCTGTGCCGTCCTGGTCGGTGTGACCGCGCCGGCCGTCGGCATCTACCTCGTGCAGCGCCGCCAGGCCCTGATGGGCGACGGCATCGGGCATGTCGCGATGACCGGCGTCGGGCTCGGCTTCCTGCTCTCCACCTCGCCGGTGTGGCTGGCCACCGCGGTGTCCGTGGTCGGCGCGATCGTCATGGAACTGATCCGCTGGTACGGCAGGACGCGCGGCGACATCGCGCTGGCGATGCTCTTCTACGGGGGCATGGCGGGCGGCGTGCTGCTCATCAACCTCGCGCCGGGCGGCTCCAGTGCCAACCTCGGTTCGTATCTGTTCGGCTCGCTCTCCACGGTCTCGCCGGGCGACGTGCGGGCGATCTGCCTGCTCTCCGCCTTCGTCGTCGCCGTGACGCTGGGGCTACGGCGGCAGCTGTTCGCCGTCTGCCACGACGAGGAGTTCGCGCGGGTCACCGGGCTGCCGGTGCGGGCGCTGAACCTGCTGATCGCCGTCACCGCTGCGGTGACCGTCACGGTCGCCATGCGGGTGGTCGGGCTGCTGCTGGTCAGCGCGCTGATGGTGGTACCGGTGGCGGCCGCCCAGCAACTCGGCCGCAGCTTCGCCGCGACCTTCGCGGTGGCGGTGGCGGTGGGCATCACGGTGACCCTCGGCGGCACCGTCACGTCGTTCTACGAGGACGTGCCGCCCGGTGCGACGATCGTGCTGCTGGCCATCGTCGTCTTCGCCGCCCTGACGGCGCTCGCCGCGCCGCTCGCCCGACGGCGGGCACGGGCGGCGGCCCGGTCCCTCGCTGCGGCGGCGGGCCCGGAGACGAAGCGTGTCCCCCGTGCACCGCGGGGCACCGTGACGCGTCCGGCACGGCGCGTGTGAGCGTCTGACGCCGGCGTGGTTCCGGCTGGCAGAATGGCGGCAGTGGCGTGTGAGGAGGACATCGTGGCAGCCCCGGTACGAGGCAGGTCGACCCGGCAGCGCACGGCCGTTGCGGCCGCCCTGGAGGACGTCGACGAGTTCCGCAGCGCCCAGGAGCTCCACGACATGCTCAAGCACAAGGGCGACTCGGTGGGCCTGACCACGGTCTACCGGACCCTTCAGTCACTGGCCGACGCGGGCGAGGTGGACGTGCTGCGCACCTCGGACGGTGAGGCGATGTACCGCCGGTGCTCCACCGGCACCCACCACCACCATCTGGTGTGCCGCACCTGCGGCAAGGCGGTCGAGATCGAGGGTCCAGCGGTGGAGACCTGGGCGGAGTCCGTCGCCGCCGAGCACGGGTACGTCGACGTGGCCCACACCCTGGAGATCATCGGCACCTGCGCGGAGTGCGCGCGGAAGTAGCCTGTGCCCGGCCCTGACGGGTGTGCCGGACGAGACACCTTCGTGGGTGTGTCCGGTTCACCGCCCACCACAGGTGTGTCGCTTTCGACGCCTTCGTGCGTGTGCCGGTCTCGACGTGCGCGGTGGACGCTTTCGATGGGTGCGCGGGCTTCTCGGTGGCTCCGCCCGGCCGGCCTTCACACGTGACACACGCAGCGCACTGCAGCGGTGCAACCCTCACGTGACCTGCGTACTCACGCCGGGACACACACCAAGCAAGTCCTGTTCAAGGCGGTATCAACTCGCCTCATGGTCACTATCCTGCTGAACGCGCAAGTGGACTGGACGGGTTCGCTTGACGGAACCGGCCGGCCCGCACCAACTGCACCGCCGCCCCCCTGCCCCGACGTGAGACCGACCAGGGCGCACCCCGGCACATGTCCCACGCGAGGCCCGCCGCGAGAGGACAGATCGTGCCCACAGCTCAATCGGACGCCCCCGCCCCCAGTGTCGCCGACCCGGGAGCGCTGGGACTCGCCGGCTTCGCCATGACCACCTTCGTGCTCAGCACCTTCAACGCCGGGTTGCTCAGCGAGTCGCTGGAGCAGGTGGTACTCCCGCTCGCCCTCTTCTACGGAGGACTGGCCCAGTTGCTGGCCGGTATGTGGGAGTTCCGGCGCGGCAACGCCTTCGCCGCCACCGCGTTCTCCTCTTTCGGCGCGTTCTGGCTGGCCTTCGCGTACTACGTCGCCAAGGTGGCGCCGCAGCTCGGCCCTGACGCGTACAAGGCCACCGGTCTTTTCCTGCTGGCCTGGACGATATTCACCGCCTACATGACGGTGGCCGCACTGCGCACCAACGGCGCGGTGCTCGGCGTCTTCGTGACGCTGACCATCACGTTCCTGCTGCTCACCATCGGTGCGTTCGCCGAGTCGACCGGCATTGACAAGGTCGGTGGCTGGTTCGGTCTGATCACCGCGGTGGTCGCCTGGTACGCCTCGTTCGCCACGGTCACCAACGCCACCTGGAAGCGGGAGGTCATCCCGACCTGGCCGCGGGCCTGAGTCACCCGACCCGGCCGGTCCGTGCCGCCTGTGCGGTACGGACCGGCGGCACGCGCGCGCAGGGGTTCCCCAGGCGGCCCGTTCCCGTCGGGAACCCGCGTCAGGAACGCTTCTCCCCTGCGGCGAGGTGGTCCTCGTTCGGGATCGCCCCGCCGAAACGACGGTCACGCGACGCGTACTCGAGGCATGCGCGCCACAGGTCGCGGCGGTCGAAGTCCGGCCACAGCACGTCCTGGAAGATCATCTCCGCGTAGCTGCTCTGCCAGATCAGATAGTTGGACGTGCGCTGCTCGCCGCTCGGACGCAGGAAGAGATCGACATCCGGCATGTCCGGATAGTACAGATATTTCTTCAGGGTCTTCTCATTGACCTTGGAAGGGTCGAGCCGGCCGGCCGCGACCTCCCGGGCGATGGCCTGGGCGGCGTCGGCGATCTCGGCGCGCCCGCCGTAGTTGACGCAGAAGTACAGCGTCATCGCGTCGTTCTGCTTCGTCTGCTCCTGCGCGACCTGGAGTTCCTGGACGACCGACTTCCACATCTTGGGCATCCGTCCCACCCAGCGGATGCGGATGCCCAGCTCGTCCATCTCGTCGCGGCGGCGGCGGATGACGTCGCGGTTGAAGTTCATCAGGAAGCGGACCTCGTCGGGGGACCGCTTCCAGTTCTCCGTGGAGAAGGCGTACAGGGAGAGGTTCTTGACGCCCATCTCCAGGCAGCCCTTGAGGACGTCGAGGACGACTCCCTCGCCGACCTTGTGCCCCTCGGTGCGCGGCAGGCCGCGCTCCTTCGCCCACCGGCCGTTGCCGTCCATGACGATCGCGACATGGCCGGGGACCAGCTCGCCCGGAATCTTCGGCGGACGTGCCCCCGACGGATGCGGCTCGGGGATCTTGTACTCGCGGCGGGACCGCCCAAGGATTCCGCGTCGAACTGCCATGGGGCCACTCTCCCGCTTCTCCGTGCTCTCCGACTGCCGAACGAATCGGCCGCTCAGGTCTTCTCCACATAGCGTAGTGACCTCAGGCCGCGCTCCAGGTGCCAGTGCAGATAGGCCGAGACCAGGCCGCTGCCCTCCCTGACGTGTCGCGCTTCGGCCGCGTCCGCCGTCTCCCAGTCGCCGGTGAGCAGCGCACCGAGCAGGTCGAGGGCCTGCGTCGAGGGCACGACGCTGCCGGGTACGCGGCAGTCGCCGCAGATGGAGCCGCCGGCGGCGACGGAGAAGAACCGGTGGGGGCCCGGCAGCCCGCATTTCGCACAGTCGCCGAAGCTGGGCGCGTATCCGTTCACGGCGAGGGAGCGCAGCAGGAACGCGTCGAGGACGAGGTGCGGGGCGTGCTCGCCGCGGGCGAGGGTGCGCAGCCCGCCGATGAGCAGCAGGTACTGCTGCACGGCCGGCTCCCCCTCGTGGTCGGTGAACCGCTCGGCGGTCTCCAGCATGGCGGTGCCGGCGGTGTAGCGGGCGTAGTCGGCGACGATGCCGCCACCGTACGGAGCGATGGTCTCACTCTGCGTGCACAGCGGCAGGCCGCGGCCGAGCAGGTCGCTGCCGCGGGCGAAGAACTGCACGTCGACGTGCGAGAACGGTTCGAGCCGGGCGCCGAACTTCGACTTGGTGCGGCGCACCCCGCGGGCGACGGCGCGCACCCGTCCGTGCCCGCGGGTCAGAAGCGTGATGATCCGGTCGGCCTCACCGAGCTTCTGCGTCCGCAGCACCACGCCGTCGTCGCGGAACAGACTCATACGGCCATTCTTCCTCACGGGTACGCGGGGGCACCCCGCGGCCCGGGTGCCCCGGCTCACCGAGGGCCCCTGGAGCGGTCACCGCCGGTGTCACGCACCTGCGCGAGTCGCCCCCGGGAGAGATCGCTTCCGTAATCTGGCTGAATATCGCTGATTCGATCGTGCTTGACGGCCGGGAATCGCGTTGCCGGGCCAGGCGTCGTGGCGCACACTGCGCAAAATGCGATCCCGCCAAGAGCAGAGCAAGCGTAGCCGCGTGCAGAACTGAAGATCGGCACTGTGTGCGAACAGGCCAGGGATGGAGAGCCATCGTGAAATGGTCATTGGTCTATCCACCGTTCGACGACAAGCGCGACCGATCGGCAAGCTACGTGGCTCCCCCTCTGGGCCTCCTCTCGATCGCCTCCTATCTCGAGGCGGAAGGCGACGAGGTGGTCATCGAGGATTTCGTGCTGAAGCTCAAGAGCGGAGAAATCCCGTCCGACTCGCGCATCTATGACGCGTGTACCGAGCGGATTCTGAGCACGAATCCCGACGTGGTCGGCTTCGGGACCCAGTGTTCCACCGGACCCACCTCGATCAACATCGCCCGGCGCATCAAGAAGATCAGGCCGGATGTGGCGGTCGTACTGGGTGGGCACGACGTCAGCTTCCTGGGCCCTCGGTACCTCAACGCGTTCCCGTTCGTCGACGCGGTCCTGGGCGGCGAGGCCGAGCTGACGGCGCCCAAACTCTCCCGAGCCCTGGGGGGATCCGGCGAGTGGAACGCGGTGCCGGGTCTCAGCTGGCGGGAAAGGGGGCAGGTCAGATGGCGAGGCGGCGAGGAGCGCGTTGGCGACCTGGACACATTGCTGCCGTTCGCCTACCACCTGGTTGATGGTCTGGAGACCTATTTCCGGTACAGCCAGGTTCCCACGATTCTGATCGACAGCGGTCGCGGGTGTGCGTTCAACTGCGAGTTCTGCCAGACCACCCTGTTGAACGGGCGGAAGGTGCGGTACCGAAACGTTGCCTCGATCATCCACGAGCTTCGTGGGTACCGCGAGCGATTCGGCACGTTCGAAGCGTATTTCGTGCATGATCTCTTCACGGCTCGGCGCGCGTTCGTCGAAGAGTTGTGTGAAGCGATGATCGACGCCGAACTCGACCTGCCGTGGCAGTGCCGGTGCCGGATCGACGAGGTCGACGAGAAGTTGCTTTCCCTCATGAACCGAGCCAGATGCCACAGGCTGCTCTACGGCATCGAATCCGGTTCGGAGGAAACGCTGGCGCGGATGAACAAGCGGCTACGCAGAGGCGTGGCCGAAGAGACCACCGAGCGCGTCCGCTGGACCGTGGAGAACGGCATTTTCCCGTCCCTGTCCATGGTCGTCGGTACGCCGGAGGAGACTCTCGCCGACCTGGAAGCAACGATGAACCTGGCGGCGCGGTTCCTCCAGATCGGCAGCGTCAACTCGTTCATCCAGTTGATGTCTCCGCTTCCGGGGACGGCTCTCGCCGAACGTCTGGCGGGTCGGTTCGAGTACCGCGGTGACGACGCTCCGACCGCTTTCTCCCAGGGCATCGAGTTCGAGGACGGGCGGCGGCTGGCAGAGGACGAGGAACTGGTCGCATCCCTTCCGGACATCTTCCAGTCGTTCCAGGTCGTCACGCCGGACCACGGGGACCTCGGGCTGTGCGTGGACGTCTCTCTCGGATACTGCAAGTTGCTCGAGGTGTACGGCTGGAGTTACGCCGGCCTGGTCGAGCGGCTCGGAACAGGCTATCTCGACCTGTTCATCCGGTTTCGCGATCACCTCGTGGAGCAGCGCCGTACCGGACGTCCCGGCCTGGTGGGGATCCGTGATGCGGAGATCTGGGATGGCTTCGTGGGCTTCGCCGACGAGATCCTGCGCGAGTGTGACGCACCGACACAGCTGTGGGACACCTTCCATTTCGAGCGGTTGGTGCACGAGATCTCGGTCGCTCCGCCGGTGGCCCCACCTGCCGAGGCACAGCCCCCCGGGCCCTTCCGACTTCACGACGCCGCCCGGCTGTTCCGGTCCACGAGTGGCCTTCCCTGGGAAGCAGGGCGCGCAGACGCCGGTCCCCAGGCCTTTCTCCTCTTCATGAGCCGGGACCGGCTGAAGATAGTGCGCCTCGACGAGAACCTGGCGAAGGCCTTTGAACTGCTCGGCCGGCTCGATGGCTGGTCGGGTGCTCGGGAACACCACTTCCAGCGCCTGGCACAGGTCCTCGCGCCCCTGTGGAACCTTGGAGTACTACAGCCGGTCACGCAACTCGCCACCGTGGGCGCGTAGTGTTCCGCGGCAGGATCGCCCTGGTCCAGCCTCCCCTCGCGGTCGGGGAGTCCTATCACCTCGCGGAGCCCGTCGGTCTGCTCATCGTCGGGGCGGCACTGCGTGCGGCCGGATTCGGGGATGTCCGCCTCCTGGATCTGGCACTGGAGTTCGCCGAAGGGTCACTTCCTCCCGGCGCTGACCTCATCGAGACCTCCGCTCGTCGGCTTGCCCATGTCGAAGCCGATTCCTACGGGTTCTCGGTGCAGTGCGTGGACCTTCCCCTCGTACTGCCGATCGCGCGTCGGCTGAAGGCGCTCCTTCCTGACACCCGGGTGATCCTGGGCGGGCACCAGGCATCGCTTCTCGGGAGCGAACTGGTCAAGCGGTTCGACTTCATCGACGAGGTGGTTCAGGGCTCAGGCGAGTCGTATGTGGGAGTTCCCCAGGATCACTGGATCGAGCCCGCCTATGACCTCGCACCGGATTTCAGCCGGTATGCCCGCGTGAGTCGCCTGCCGACCGGACTGGTCGAAGTTGGTCGCGGCTGCCCTTACAACTGCTCCTACTGCTCCATCCCCGCGGCCCTCGGCCGGAGGATGCGGCACAAGCCCGTCGAGCACATCGTCCGCGAGGTACGCCTGTTGCGTGAGCGCGGCTGCACCCACGTGCACTTCGTGCATGACACGCTCACGCTGAACCGTGACTTCGTCTCGTCCCTGCTGACCGCACTCGAGGCCCACTGCGGTGGGATCACCTGGTCGGGCATGACACGCGCCGACCTGGTGGACGCGGATCTGCTGAAGGCCATGGCACGTTCCGGCTGCCAGGGCATTCTCATCGGTCTCGATTCCGTGGACGACCTCTCGCTGTCGCTCATCGACAAGCGAGCCCACCGCTACCCCAGCCTGATCGACCTGGTGACCTGGCACGACGACGCGGACATCGCACCCACGTTCTACTTCCTGGTGGATCTCCCCGGTGACACCAGAGAATCGACGGAGAGATCACTGCGGCACGCAGCGCTGGCGTCGGTCATCGACCCGGGCTGTTGTCGCATACAGGGACTCCGTGTCGTACCCGGTACCCGCATGGCCGCACGCCGGGAACTCGATCTGACCATGGACACGGCGAGCCCCTACGCACAGTGGCTGGTGGCCACGGTGGGGACCAGCGGGGAGCCGTGGGATCTGATCGCCCGGCATCCAGACCTGTTCTCCACCTACTACAAGGCTGCCGGGCCGCTGGACCACCCGACGGCTTCGGCTTTGACCTGGCAGGGCACGAAGCTCTTCGAGTCCTTTCCGATGACCCTCGCCGCGCTGGCCGAACGCCGCGGCATTCTCGAACTTTTCGAGGCCCTCGGCAGGCGCGCCCCCGGCCGGACCCTCGCACGCCGGGTCGAGTCGGAGACGGCGGATTTCCTGGAGAGCCATTTCGCCGAACATGCGCCCGATCTAGTAGACGTCGTCAGATTCGAGTACTGGCTCCGCGCCGGCAAGGGCACCTTGCGTTCACGTGTTTCGCCCACCGCCGTCCGTGACGCGGTCTTGAATCGGCGGCCGCTGACCCCGGCGCTTTTCGGGGCACAGCGACTGTATCGGCACCGGACGCAGGAGGGAGGTGACAACGGGAATGGGTGAAGAGTCGACTCCGGAGAGCTTCGACAAGCAGTTGGACGCCCTGTTCGACGACCAGCAGGAGCTGGAGGTCGAGGAGATCGCAGTTGCCCCGCGCTCCAAGATGCGTGTCAACTGCGAGTAAGCAGCATGCCGCACCTGTGGGTAGTGGCATCGGCCAGGAGCCCCGAGGCATTCGGCAGGCGCCTCGGGGCTCCTCGGCTTTCCCCACTGCTGACATCGGCGGCGAACCTGGGAGTCCATGATGCTTTCCTGGCTGGTGCGTCGCGGCGTCGTGCCCGCAGCAGGCGCCCAACAGCTCCTCGCGGGCGTCACGCTCATCAATCGCCTGGGTAGTGGTCTGTTCATGACCAGCAGCGCGTTGTTCTTCACGCGCGCCATGGGCATGAGTGTGAGCCGTGTCGGCGTCGGACTGGGAACGGCAGCACTGGTAGGGCTGCTGGCCAGTGTTCCGGTGGGGCATATCGCCGATCGCCGGGGGGCACGCGAGACGTACGCGATCACGCTGGCCGCCGAAGGTTTGGCCATGGCCTCGCTGATCTTCGTTCACACATTCGTGGCGTTCGTCTTGGTGGTGTGCTGTGTCGAGCTGGCGGCGGCGGCCAGCGAGGCCACCCGAGGCCCTCTGGTGCGCGGCGTGGCCGGAGCTGAACCGGCAAGGTTCCGAGCTTATCTGCGGGCCGTCGTCAATTTCGCGGTCATGCTCGGGGCCGGCCTGGCGGCAGTGGCCATCCAGATGGACACCAGAGCAGCGTTCGTCGTGTTGATCATCGCCAATGCGGCAAGCTTCTTCGTTGCGGCTGCGCTGGTGCTGAAGTTGCCGCACCTGCCGCCCTGGCCGGCGCCTTTGCAGGGCGGGAGGTGGGTCGCCCTGGAGGATCGGCCTTATATCGCGGTCGTCGTGCTGAACACGGTCATGTCGATCCAGTACGGGATTCTGCTGTTCGCCCTGCCCCTGTGGATCGTGGGCCACACGGACGCACCACGATGGATGGTCGGAGCGTCCGTCGTGATGAACACCGTCATGGTGGTCTCACTCCAGGTGCGCGCCAGCCGGCACATTGCCAGCCCGCGTGCGGCGGGTGCGGCCATGCGACGGGCCGGCGGCGCCTTTCTGTGTGGTGCGCTGTTGATGGGGTTGGCCTCCCATGCGTCATGGCTTGCAGCGGTGTCGCTCGTCGTCGCCGGTGTCATCGTTCACTCGCTGGGTGAGATCTGGCACGGCTCGGCCGGTTACGAGCTGAGTTACGCCCTCGCCGCGCCTCATGCCCAGGGGCAGTACTCAGGCTTTTTCAACATGGGAAACGGCATTGCCAACGCCGTTGCGCCGCCCGTACTCGGCGCCCTGTGCATCAGTTGGGGGCTGCTCGGGTGGACCGTCGTCGGCCTGGTCCTGGCGTTGGTGGGACTGCTGTGTCCGGCCGTCGTGCTGTGGAGCGAGCGCGCCGGGGGCGAAGGGAAGATCGTGCTGGGCGAAACGCCGTAGCGCAGCCTGCCCCACCGGCGACGACGAGCCCGAACGAGCCCAGCTCATTCGCGACGCACTCAGAGAGTGACGGAACCGGACCGATCAACACGCATGCCACAGCGCGTTGTTGGGGCATCGTCCGCCACAACTTCACTTCTCCCGCGAATGGTTGCTCTATACACTGCGCTTGATCCGGCCATGCCGGATCTTCTCGTATCCCTGTCATCTACCGATACGAACAGCGAACGACGCACAGATCTGCGCCAGATACGGCGAGATGCCGTAGCGCCGGGGATGGCTCCGGGACTCGTCCTTGCGCCAGGCCGTCACTCGGGCGTTGTGCGCGCGCCGGCACCACGCACATGTTGATGCACCACCGGACCCGTTCCAGGAGCTCACTTGCCAAGTACTCAGCCCTTCGCGCTGCACAGCCTCGCTCCTCACACCGACCTGCAAACGGCCACGATGGCGGCCGGTGTCGCGATCGTCCTGCTGACCGGTCTGCTGCTCGGCTCTGCGGGGAGAAGATTTCGTCAGCCCGCGGTCATAGGCGAGATCCTCGCCGGAATCGTGCTCGGCCCCAGCGTCCTCGGCCAGCTGCCCGGGGACCTGACCCACAAACTGTTCCCGGACGATGTACGGCCGCTGCTGTCCGCGGTCTCCCAGATCGGCCTGCTGCTGTTCATGTTCATGATCGGCTGGGAGTTCGAGAAGCGGATCATACGCCCGCACCGCGGGATGGCCGCCGCCGTCTCGATCAGCTCCGTCGCGCTCGCCTTCGGGCTCGGCGTCCTGGTGGCCGTACTGCTCTACTCGCACCACAACGAGGTGGGCGGGAAGCACATCTCCTTCATCGCGTTCTCCACCTTCATGGGTGCGGCGATGTCGGTGACCGCCTTCCCGGTGCTGGCCCGGATCCTCTCCGACAACCGGATCACCCACACCCGGGTCGGCACCCTGGCGCTGGCCAGTGCCGCCGTGGACGACATCCTCGCCTGGTGCATGCTGGCCTACGTCTCCGCGCTGGTCACCTCCGGCGGTCCGGCGGACCTGATCCAGGTGCTGAGCCTGAGCGTGGTGTACGTGCTCGGCATGTTCTTCGTCGCCAAGCCCCTGCTGGGCCGGATGGTCGGCTGGTTCGCCGAGCGGCAGCAGTGGCGCAACCTGCTGGTGGTGCTGGCGGCCGGCACGTTCCTGTCCGCCTACCTGACCACCTGGATCGGCATCCACAGCATCTTCGGCGCGTTCATGTTCGGTCTCGTCATGCCGCGTGAGCCCGCCGCGCAGCTCACCGAGCAGATGCGCAAGCCGCTGAACCACGTCAGCATCGTGCTGTTGCCCGTGTTCTTCATCATCACGGGCCTCGGGGTCGACATCAGCGGTCTCGGCGGACGGCAGTGGCTGGAGCTGGCGGCCATCCTGGCGGTCGCCATCGCGGGCAAGATACTCGGGGCCATGGTGCCGGCCCGGCTGTTCGGCCTGAAGGGGCGCGAGTCCACCACGCTCGGCCTGCTGATGAACACCCGCGGCCTGACCGAGTTGATCATCCTCAACACCGCGGTACAACTCGGCGTCCTCGACGGTCAGATGTTCACCATGATGGTGATCATGGCGTTGGTCACCACCGCCCTGGCCGGCCCGCTGCTGCCGAAGGCGAGCGAGCTGATGGCGAGCACCACCGTCGACGTGCCGCTGCCCGAGCGCACGGCCAAGTAGGCCACCCGACGGTGATCGCACGGTGGACCATCGCCCTGGCGGTGGTCCACCGTCGCTCTGCGGCGGCCGCGATCGGTCGGGTGGGCGGGCAGAACGCCGTACTACTCCGCGGTGTCCGCGGTGTCCGCGATGATGGACAGGGCCCGGGACGGGCAGATGCCGACAGCCGTGCGGGCGTGGTCGGCGGCCCTGCCGTCGGGGTGCTCGGTCAGCAGCGTGACGATGCCGTCGTCGTCCTGGTCGAACACGTCGGGGTCGGTCAGGACGCACTGCCCGGAGCCGACGCAGACGTCCCTGTTCGCCGTGATCCGCATGGGGTGCTCCTTCGCTCCTCACCAGGTGACGGGCAGCCGGTAGACGCCGTAAAGGCCGGCGTCGGTCTTGAACGGCACGTCGTCGACGGGCACCGCGAGGCGCAGGGTGGGGATGCGGCGGAACAGCGTGTCGTACACGATCTGGAGTTCCATCCGGGCCAGGTTCTGGCCGAGGCACTGGTGCGGGCCGAAGCCGAACGCGACATGGTGACGGGCCCCGCGCTCGACGTCGAGGTCACCGGGGTTGGCGAACACCTCCGGGTCCCGGTCGGCCGACAGGCCGGAGACGACGACCCCGTCGCCCGCGTGGATGGTCACCCCGCCGATCCGCACGTCCTCGGTGGCCACGCGGGAGGTGACCAGGTCGGCGATGGAGAAGTAGCGCAGCAGTTCCTCCACGGCCATCGGCGTCTTGCCGGGGTCGTTCCTGATCAGGGCCAGCTGGTCCGGCCGGTCCAGCAGCCCGACCACGCCGAGGGAGATCATGTTCGCGGTGGTCTCGTGCCCGGCGATCAGCAGCAGGAAGGCCATGCTGACCAGGCTCTCGTGGTCCAGCGTGCCCTCCGCCTGCTGCCTGGCGATCTGCCGGCTGAACAGGTCGTCGCCGGGTTCGGACTCCTTGCGGGTCATCAGGTCGTCCATGTAGGCGCGCAGCTCGTCGAACGCCTGCTGGCGGACCTTCGACGGCAGGCTCCGGCGGATCGCCTTGGCGGTGCGGCTCTGGAAGAAGTCGTGGTCGGCGTACGGGGCGCCGAGCAGCTCGCAGATCACCAGCGACGGCACCGGCAACGACAGCGCCTGCACCAGGTCGACCGGGTGCTCCTCGGCGGCCAGCATCTCGTCGATGAAGCCGTCGACGATCTGCTGGATACGGGGCCGCATGGCGTTCAGCCGTTTCATGGTGAACTCGCCGATCACCGCGCGCCGCGCCGCGGAGTGCTCCGCACCGTCCATGCTGAGCATCGTCGGGGGTTGCGTACGGAACCGCTTCCGCGTCGCCGGATCAGGGTCGAAGACCGGGAAGCCGTCCCTACGCCGGTCGGAGGAGAACCGCCGGTCCGCCAGGATCGCCCGGCCCTCCTCGTGCCCGGACACCCACCACACCTCGTCACCGGCCGCCAGGCGGACCTTGGTGACCGGTGCCTGCTCACGCAGTCGCGCATACTCGTCCGGCGCCGCGAACGGGCACCCACGCTCTACCGGAAGCTCCGCTTCCACGAGCCCACCGGTGACGCTCTCCGCCATGAACGGCCTCCCAACACAGGGGATCTGAATGCGATTCGGCCTGAAAGCGAACATGAACTTGCGTTCATCATTTATCTGCCCTGCCATGCCACCAGCGAGAGCCGGCCGTGTCAAGGACGCCTCTGCTCAACTCCCAGTACATCCGGGGAGTTGACGTGCTTACGGTGGCCGATTCTCCGCTGTACCGAAATGCGTATTCACATTTTCGGACGTCAGGGGTGCGGGACCGCCGGCACGACTGGCACGAACAGGGCGAAGCGCCGCACGCCGCTACCAGGATCAGGCCACCCCCGGTAACGTCAGGTCCGTGACTTCGGGAAACGCATCGCTGGGTTTTCGTCCGCCGCAGCAGGCGCGGAGCCGGGCGGCGTTGCAGCGCATCCTGGTGGCGGCCGAGCAGGTGCTGGCCGCCACCGGGTTCGACGAGCTCACCATGGCCGCCGTCGCGGACCGCGCCGGCCTGTCGGTCGGCGCGATCTACCGCCGGTTCGAGGGCAAGGAACAACTGCTCAACGCGGTCAAGGACCGGCTGCTCACCCGCATGGAAGACGACATCACCACCGCGCTCGAAACCGTCGAGGGGGGCCTGCCGGAGGTCGTCGACGCGTTCACCCGGGCCCTGGCCGACGGCATGTCCGCCGGTGCCCATGTCATCCCCCACGTGGTCGGCAAGGCCCGCACCACCGAGTCGTCCGAGCGGTCCCGGCGGGCGCTGGAGCACATCGAGCGACTGTTCCTCGACGCGACCACCGCCCACCTCGGCGAGATCCGCCGTGCCGAACCGATGACCGCCCTGCTCGTCGCGTTCCGCACGATCATCGCCGGCTGCATCCACCGGACGGTCACGCTGCACGCCTGGCCCGACGGCATCTCCTGGAACCGCTGGGCCGAACAGGTCGCCGACATGGCCACGATGTATCTGACCAGCCCGGACCGCGGCGACCGTGCCGCGTAGCGGGGTCCCGGGTAGCGGCGGTCCGCGGGCCGGGGACCCGTCAGCCACGCAGGAAGTACAGCGCCGTCATGGTCGCCGCAGTGGTCAGGATGCCGCCCCGCAGCAGCCAGGAGGGGAGCCGGCGGGCGAGGTGGGCACCGGCGAAGCCCCCGGCCAGCGCGCCGACCAGCGTGCCGGTCAGGAGAAGCGGGGCGCTCAGGGCGTCCGAGGCGATGAGGAACAGCGCGGTCGCGCTGAGGTACATGGCCACGAGCTGCGCGATCCGCATCGGGTTGCTGGCCGCGATGTCGAGGCCGAGGCCGATGCTCCACACGGCCATCATCAGGATGCCTACGGCACCGCCGAAGTATCCGCCGTACACGCCGAGGACGAACTGGCCGATCAGGACGGCTCGGGAACTCATCCCGACCGAGCGGCCCAGCCGGGCGTTCAGCGCCTGGGAGATGCGCCGCCCCAGGGCGAGGATCAGCGTGGCGAAGGCGAGCAGCCACGGAGCCACGGCATCGAACGAGGCCGCCGGCAGCGCCAGCAGCAGGCCGGCGCCGACGCCACCGCCCAGCACGCTGGTCGTCGTCAGCGCCTTCGTGGAGGTCGGCCCGACCGGGGTGACGTCACGTCGGTACACCCACGCGCTGACCACGGCGCCGGGCACGAGCGCGATCCGCGACAGCGCGTTCGCGGTCACCGGTGGCAGGCCGAGCCCGATGAGGGCGGGCAGCGCCACGAACGAGCCACCGCCACCGATCGCGTTCAGCGCCCCGGCGCCGACACCGGCCAGGAGGGCAAAGATGAGCTGGTACACACGCCGAGCATCGCTCCGTGACCAGGGTGTTCACAATGCGTAAGGAATGTACCCAGCCTAAGGCTGGCACATAGGCTGAGGGAGTGCGCTATGACCTGGACGACCTGCGGCTCTTCCTCCACATCGTGACGGAGGGGTCGATCACGGCGGGCGCTCACCGGATGCATCTGAGCCTGCCTTCGGCCAGTGCGAGGGTGCGTTCCCTGGAGCGTCACGCCGGCGTGGCGCTGCTGATCCGCGGCCGGCGGGGCGTGCGGCCCACTCCGGCGGGGACGACGCTGGCCCGGCACGCACGGGACGTGCTCGCCCAGACCGCGCGGCTGGAGAGCGCCGTCGCGAGCTACACCCGGCCCCCGACGGCTCCGCTGACCCTGCTGGGCGGCAGTTCCGTGATGCACTGGCTGGTACCGCAGGCCCTGGTCTCGTTTCTCCGTGCGCACCCGGAAGTCGACGTCGCGGTGTCCGAGAGCCGCACCCCTCGGACCGTGCGGCTGCTCGCCGACGGCGCGGCGGACCTCGGTGTCGTCGTCGACGACGAGGTCGGCGACAGCGGGCTGCGCATGGAGCCGCTCGGCGACGACTCCCTCGTCGTGATCGGCCAGGCCGGCGGAATCCTCTCCGGACGGACCGCCCTGACGTACCGCGAGGTCGCCGAGCACCCTCTCGTCGGCCTGGACGCCGGCACCGCGTTGCGGCGCTGGATCGAGAAGCGCCTCGGACCGCACGCCCCGGTGGCGCGCCACCGCACCACCGTCGCCGACCTCAACCTCCTCATCGCGCTGGCCGCGGCCGGCGTCGGCCTTGCCGTGGTCCCGCGCCGCGCCATCGACCTCCACCACCCGCTCGACGTGTGCGAGCTGGCGGAACCCTGGGCACGCCGCCACCAGATGCTGGCCTGGGGCACCAAGGCCCGGACCTCGTCGACCGCCGTCGCGGCGCTCGCCGAACAGCTGCGGCACACGGCGCTGTCCGAGCCGCCCCCGCCCGGCGGACGCGGAGGTTCCGGCCGTCCGGGGCATTTCGCCGACGGCCGACCGAACGGCTGACCAGGGCGACCACGGGCGGCGTGCGTGCGTGCCCACGCCCGCCGCTGGAGCGCACCGCACGCCACGCCGGAGGTCGCGCCGGGCGCCCGGTCTCCCGACCGCCCGGCGCCGTTCACGCTCCGATTCCGCTGCCCCCGCCCACCGCGATGTCCTGCCCGGTGACGTAGCCGGCGGCGTCGGAGGCGAGGAAGGCGACGACCTCGGCGACTTCGCGTGCGGTGCCGAACCGCCCGAAGGGGACGCGGGTGGCGACGGACTCGGCGAACTGTTCGAGCATCTCGGGTGGCATGCCCGACTTGGCCCAGATCGGGGTCTCGATGGCGCCCGGGCTCACGGCGTTCACACGGATCCGGCGCGGTGCCAGTTCGACGGCCAGCGAGGGCACCATCGCCAGCAGGGCCCCTCTGCTGGCGGCCGTGACGCTGTTCCCTGCCAGGCCGCGGGTCACGCCGATGCCCACGGTGAAGATGACCGAGGCGCCCTCGGCGAGCAGCGGCAGGGTCTTCTGGAGGGTGAAGAACTGTCCCTTCGCGTTGATGTTGAACAGCTCGTCGAAGGTGGCTTCGTCGACCGCCTCGACGGGTGCCGGGCGGGTGATCCCGGCGTTCAGGAAGAGCGTGTCGAGCGACCCGAAGCGGGTGCGCACCTCGTCGGCGACGCGCTCGGCATCGGGCACGGAGCGTGCGTCCGCCTGGAAGACGACGACGTCGCCGGGGAGTTCTTTCCTGGCGATCTCAAGGGTCTCGGGGTTCTGGCCCGTGACCATCACCCGGTAGCCGCGCTCGTGCAGCAACTCGGCCGTTGCCTTGCCGATTCCGCTGGTTCCACCGGTGATCAGGGCGGCAGGTGCAGGCACGGGGGTACTCCGTTCAGTGGGTGAGGGAGCGGCGTCGAGCCGCTGACGCGATTGTGTGTCCCGGTCCCGTCGCTGATCCAATGAATGTTCCGCATCGGGTATGACGCTTCGCGTATGACCGCAGGCCGGCGGCCTTGCTCTCGCCGGCACCGGCGCACGGCGGCGGGGCAGGCGGGACTTCGGACTCACTCGTCTAGGCTCGGGGCATGCCCGACTCGCCGCTGACTCCGGTGGACCTCGATCTGCGACTGGTGCACGGTTTCACCGTCGTCGCCGAGTACCGCCATTTCGGCCGTGCGGCCGAAGTCCTCCGTACCACGCAGCCCTCCCTGAGCCGGCAGATCCGCAGCCTCGAAAAGCAGGTCGGCGCCCGGCTGCTCGACCGCTCGCCGCGCGGCACCGACCTCACCGAGGCGGGTGAGGTCTTCCTCCCGTTCGCCAGGGCCCTCCTGCGCTCCGCCGACCAGGCGATGGCGCGCACCCGTGCCGCCGCCGAACCCGGCCGGATCACGGTCGGGTACAGCACGAACCTCATCGTCACCCCGGCCGTGAGCGAGCTGCGCCGTCGTCACCCCGAAGCGGACGTGCGCACCCTGCACCTGGCGTTCGACCGGCCGCGTCCCGCCCTGCTCGACCGTCGGGTGGACGCGATGCTGACGCGGATGCCCCTGAACGCCGCCGGCCTGCACGTGATCGACCTGTACCGCGAGCCGCGAGCGCTCATGATGTCGGTCGGCCACCGCCTGGCCGACCGGGAGTTCGTCACCCTCGACGACTTCGTCGACGAGCCCCTGCCGCAGGGGCCCGATCCGCACTGCAACGCCTTCTGGCGCATCGACCCCCGGCCCGACGGAAGCCCGGCACCCGAAGGGCCGTTCGTCGAGGACATCGAGGACAAGATCGAACTCATCGCCTCCGGGCAGGCCGTGGCGATCATCCCGGCCGGCGAGCACGTCAACCGGCTGCGCCCCGGGTTGAAGGCCGTCGCCCTGCACGGCGTCGAGCCCACCAGGGTGGTACTCGCCACCCGCGCCGACGACCGCAACACCCTGGTGGCCGCCTTCCGAAGGCTCGCCGAAACCCATCTCGCGGCCCCGCCGCCCGAACGCCAGCCGGCTCCGGCCTAGACGAGTAAGTCCGAACGGCGGCAGCCGGTCCGCCGAATGGCAGGTTCAGCGAATGCGGTGTCGCTCCCAGAACGGGGTCAGGTCCACGTCCGTCACGGACTGGGCGGCCGCCTTGAACCCGGCGGTGGTGGAGACGCCGTACCAGTGGTCGCGTGCGTACGTCTTGAGCAGGTGGGCCATGGTGCCGGTCCCGAGAGTGGACTCCAGGTCCGCCAGGGCACAGGGACCGGCCGTGTAGATGAGGTGGTACTCGTTGCCGTGCTCGGCCCAGTAGGACATGGAGTCGGTGAGCGCGGCGTCGTCGCTCGGCCAGTAGACGTCCGACCAGCAGTCCGTCATGTCCCAGCCGTAGAAGCGTGGTGCATTGGCGTACTGCGCGAAGCAACGCGGCATCGAGCGACCGCACGGTCTCCGACGTGTGCCGGTACCTGCTGCACCTGTACGAGATCCCGGCAGGTCCCGACCCCGCCCGCCGCACCGGCCGGCTGCTGCCGCAGACTGAGTCCCCCCGCGGGGAGGGACACGTGCGAGCGACACGGAAAGCGACATGGAGGGGTCATGGACGGCGGCACTCTGCACCCGATCGGTGAACCGGCTCAGACCCGGCTCACCGTGGCCGCCACACCGTCGGCCCCCGCTCTCCGCCTCCGCCCGTGGCGACTGGCAGACACCGCCGTGCTGGTCGAGTCGTACCGGGACGACGCTCTGCGCCGCTGGACGGACGCCGTCATCGACGACGAGGCGAGTGCCGCACGGTGGGTCCAGGGCCAGCAACGGGGCTGGGAAACGGGTGACCGCTTCGGATTCGCCATCGTGCAGCCCCAGAGCCCGGACCGCGACGAGCGCATCCTGGGGCATGTGGTCCTCAAACGCCGCGTCCCTGGCGCTCCTTCCGCTTCCGCCGAGGTCGGCTACTGGACCGCGGCCCACGCGCGCGGCCGGGGAGTGGCCGCGCGCGCCTTGCAGACGGTGACGGACTGGGCCTTCGCCTCCTTCGCCGATGACGGGCTGACGCGACTGGAACTGGTGCACCAGGAGGACAATGTGGCGTCGTGCCGTGTCGCCCAGAAGTGCGGTTACGAGATGATGGGGATCCTGCCTGCGGCACCACCCGCCTATCCCCTCGACGGTCACGTGCATGTGCGGGAACACGGACACGGAAGCCGAGGAGGTCGTCCATGAGACTGGCCGAATCCGCCTCTTCGGCCCTCCGGGTGCCGTCGCCCGTCTACGGCTGGGGCACCAGGTCGTGCTCGTACCAGGTGCCGGCCTTACCACCGACGTCGACCGGGTCGGCCGGGCCCACCGCAACGAACCCGGCCTTGGTCAGCACCCGTTGCGACGCGACGTTGTCGCGGGAGGTGGCCGCCCGCAGCGTGCGCAGCCCGTACCGCACGGCCGCCAGCCGGCACAGCTCCCGGACGGTCGCGGTCGCCACACCACGACCGGCGACGTGCTGCGCCACCCGGTAGCCGAGCCGAGCGGTGCCGTCCTCGAGGTCGTACAGGTTGAACCGGCCCAGAACCGAGCCGTCCTTGGCAACGAGCACGTGGAAGGCGCAGACACCGGCCTCCTGCTCGGCCAGCGAGGCGCTGTACCGGTCGGCGAACTCCTCGAAGAACCCGTCACCACGATCCGAGATCGAGGCGGCGAAGTACGCGCGGTTCGCCCGCTCGAAGGCCAGCACCGCAGGGGCATCGTCAGCACGCAACCGCTTCAGCTCGGGCACGGCACCGACTCTATACAGCCGGCGCGCCGAGGCCATCTGCGTTTTCGCCCCCGCCGGAGAGCCCCCACCGGAGAGCCCCCGACGGACCGCTCCGGGCGGCAGTCGGGTACGCACGTTCACTCCGCCACGAAGTCGGCCATCATGGCCATGTCCTCGTGTTCGAGGTTGTGGCAGTGCAGCATGAACCGGCCCGGGTAGTCGGTGAAGCGGGTGACGATCTCCATCGACTCGGCGGGGCGCAGGTCCACGGTGTCCTTCCAGCCCGCGTCGTGGGGGCCGGGTGAGCGGCCGTTGCGTGCGGCTACCTGGAAGTGGTCGAGGTGCAGGTGGACGGGGTGGTGGAAGTCGGTGACGAACCGCCATCGCTCGGTGGTGCCGAGCCGGACGGTGGCCAGGGGCCTGCCGGGCTCGTAGGGGCTCCCGTTGATGGTCCAACCGGTGGACGCCCGCCGCTGGAAGTGGAACGTGCGGGTCACCGAGGCCCGCTGCGGCGCCGGAGCGGGTATCGCGGAGAGCCGGTCGGGTATGCGTGAGTCGTCGGCCGGCGGCCGGGCGGCGGCGAGGTCGAAGCGCATGACGTGCGCCGTGCTGCCGCTGCCCAGCCCGTTGACCAGGTGAACGCGGGTGCCGGGCCGGTAGCGGGAGAAGTCGACGACCACGTCGAAGCGTTCGGCCGGGGCGATGTCGAGGGTGTCGTGGGCGAGTGGCCTTTCCAGCAGGCCACCGTCGCTTCCGATCTGCACAAGTCCGCCGCCACCCGGCGGTGGCGGGTCGAGTGCCAGCCGGTAGCGGCGGGCGTTGGACGCGTTGAGCAGGCGGAGCCGGTACCGCAGGCGCTGGGTCGTCAGCGTGGGCCAGGGTGCCCCGTTGACGAGGATGACGTCGCCGAGGACGCCGTCCATGTAGGGGGCGGTGACACCGGGTGTGTGTTGGGCCGCGTCCAGGGCGGGGTAGCGGAAGGACCCGTCTGCGGCGAAGGCCCGGTCGGTGATCATCAAGGGGATGTCCTGTTCGCCGCGGGGCAGCGGCAGTGCCTGTTCCTCGTCGTCGTGGACGAGGTGGAAGCCGGCGAGGCCGTGCCAGACGTTCGCCCCGGTGAAGCCCATGCGGTGGTCGTGGTACCAGAGGGTGGCGGCCCGCTGGTGCATCGGATACGTGTAGGTCCGCTCGGCCGTGGCGTCGCCTCGCGGGTCGGCCGCCTCGGACATGCCCGGCATGTTCGGCATGCCGTCGGCGGCGGAGGCCGTGCCGCCGCGCGGCAGGATCAGCGCGGTGGGGTAGCCGTCGCTGCCGTGCGGGGTGTGGCCGCCGTGCAGGTGGACGACGGTCGGGTGCGGCAGTTCGTTGCGGTGCCGTACCACCGTCCTGCGGCCGGAACGGGAGACCAGGGTGGGCCCGGGGAAGGTGCCGCCGTACGTCCAGGCGGTGGTCTCGAGCCCGGGAAGGATCCGCAGGCGGGCCGTCTGCTGGGTGATCTCGTACACGTCCGCCGTACTGCCGGAGTGCGTGGGCGCGAGCACCTGCGGAACGGGCAGCGGCACCGCGTAGGGCTGCGGCAGGGCGGTCCGGCTGCCGAGCAGCAGTCCGGGCTGGCCCGGCGTCAGCGACCTTCCGGCCATGGCCCATCCGCCCACGGTGAGCGCACCGCCGCCCACGGCGGCAGCGGCGAGCAGGCGGCGTCTGGCGATGCGCCCGGTCATACCCGCTCCCCGGGAGCATTGTCCAGGTCTGCTGCCGGGCGCCAGGCCCAGACGAGCATGAGGAACGTGCACGCGATGATCGTCACGCCCAGCGGGATGTGCACGGCGAGCACGCGCCCATAACCCATGGAGATCTGTCCCGCCTCGGCGCCGAAGAGCGCGACACCGGCCAGGATCGGCCAGCTCGGCCCGCCGCCGGGTCGCCACAGCAGCAGTGCGGCGACGACCTGGGCCACCGCGGTCAGCCCGGTGGCCGTGGCGTTGAGGGCGTGCAGGTCGAGGGCTTGGTAGTGACCGGACAGGAAACTGCCGGCCAGCACCGCCTGCCCGAGTGCGAGAGCGGCCTCGCAGGTCACCACGGTCCGAAAGAGCACCAAGGTCCAGGGCCGCGCCATCACGTGCGGCATGAGCAAGTTAGGCATGAGCAAGATAGTGCCATACGAGATTAACTCAGAAGAACCTATCTCGGCTTGCCCTATGATGGCGCCCGATGAAGCCGCCCGACTCCCCCTCCCCCACCCTCGGCACCGGTCCCGCACGCATCGGCCCGCTGCTGCGCCTCGCCCAACGCCGTGCCGCGCGCACGTTCACCGAGGCCCTGCGCCCCCTGGGCATCGAGGGCAGGCACTACGGCGTCCTGCTCAACCTCGGCACACACGGGCCGCTCAGCCAGCGAGAACTCATCGATCTCACCGGCAGCGACAAGTCCGCCATGGTGCGCACGATCGACGACCTGGAGACTCGCGGTCTGGCCGTACGGCGCCCTTCCCCCGTCGACCGGCGCGCCCACGCGGTGGAGATGACCGACAAGGGCAGGGCGGTGTTCACCGACGCCGCACGCATCAGCGACGAGGTGGCCGCCCGGCTCTTCGACCGCATGGAAGAGGACGACCAGGAGCTGCTGTGCGCACTCCTGGAACGCTTCGTCACCGACTGACCCGGCGACCGAGGTTCACGGAACCTCTCCGCGGCTGCGGGCGTTGACGTGCGCGTTGGTGGCACGCAGCCGTTCGGCCTGCGTCGCCTCGCGAACGGTCTCCGGGACGCAGTCCCATTCCCGGCCGCCGCCGATGGGACGCAGCTGGACGTATCCGCCGTCCAGACCCACGACCTGGCCGACACGACCCGACGACGTGTCGAACCCGTAGCTGCCCATGGGGAGGCTCGGTTTCATGCGGTGCCGCCCGCCGTCCGGTCCTCTTCCGCACCGTTCTCCTCCGCCTGCGGCGACAGGGCCCGCACGAGGCGCTGGGCCGTCTCCGGTGTGCAGCGGCCCAGCTCCACCAGCGGGGTCGGCCGCTCCCGCACGAGCGTCACCGGGTCCAGGCCCAGTGACGGCAAGGTAATTCCCGCTTGCGCCAGCGCGGTGCGCAATTCCTGAACCGTGTTTTCCGCTTCCGCCACGGCATCCATGAATGGTTGCCCCGGTCGCCTATTCGATGCTGAAACCGACCTCACCGCACGCCCTTTCGTATTACTTATTCGTTCGGCTTATCCATGATGACGTGGCGTGCTTACACTCGGGAAGCGTTCTCGTCATGCAACGGGCATGCTGAGAGAAGGAGTTGAGCCATGGCCAACAATTCCCACCCCAACTTCACCGGTTCCCGACAGGCCGCCTGGGAGTTCTTCGGCGCGGAACTCAAGCGGCAGCGGGAGGAGGCGGGGTTCACGCAGGTGGAGTTAGGGGCGCGCGTCTTCGTGTCCGGCGCGTACATCGGCCAGTTCGAACAGGCGATCCGGAAGCCGCAGGTGGACATCGCCGATCGGATCGACGAGGTGCTGCAAACCGATGGTTTTTTCGGGAGGCTGTGCCGGAAGCTGATCGACGGCTCACGGTACGCAAAATACTTTGCTGCTGCGGCCGAGCTTGAGGCCATCGCCACGAAGATCTGCGACTTCGCCCCGGCTGTCGTTCCTGGGCTGCTTCAGACGCCCACCTATGCGCGTGCACTTGTCCGCGCGGAGAATCCGTTCGCGACGGAAGAGTTCGTCGAAGAGACGGTTCGGGCTCGCATCGACCGCAGTCATATTCTGAAGAGCACCACAAGGCCCTCGTACTGGGTGATCATGCACGAATGTGTACTGCGCATCCCTGTTGGAGGTCCCCTTGTCATGGCCGAGCAATTGCAGCACGTCATAGCCCTTATTCGTTCGCAGGCCGCGCTGGTGCAGGTGCTGCCGTTCGCAGCGGGTGCGCATGCCGCCATGGGCAAGATGATGTGGCTCATGGAATTCGAGGAAGCGCCACCAACTGCCTATACCGAGGCGGTGTATTCAGGGAACCTGTTGGATGATCCGGCCGTGGTGAGGCGGGTCCAGGAGTTCTACGATCTCCTCAGGGCCGCTGCGTTGTCACCCGAGGCGTCCCTGGCACTGATCGAGTCGGCAGCAGAGGACCACAAACGATGCGCGAGTACGGACTGAGCACCGCACAGTGGCGCAAGAGCACCTACAGTGACGGTAGCGGCGGGGCCTGCCTGGAGGTCGCCCACGACTTCCCCGGCGCCGCCCGCTGGCGCAAGAGCACCTACAGCAACGGCGAAGGCGGTAGCTGCGTAGAAGTCGGCCACGACTTCCCCGGCGCCGCCCGCTGGCGCAAAAGCACCTACAGCGACGGCAACGGCGGCAGTTGCCTAGAAGTAGCCGACAACTACCCCGGCATAGTCCCCGTCCGGGACAGCAAGGTCCCGGACGGCCCGGTGATCGTCGTCCACGGCGCGGCCTGGGCCGCGTTCATCGCGGACGTGGTCGCGGACACCCGCGGCTGAGGCGAGCGGTGCGTCGTAGAGGCGGCGTCACATCGCTCCTTCCTGACTCGTCATGGCGCTGAGGACGCAGACAAGCAGGAAGGAGTGGGCACCCATGGCGACGCCGCTCGTGTCCGAGATAGAGGTCGCACGCCCGCCGGAGGAGGTGTACGCCTACGCCACCGACCCCACCCGGTTCCCGGAGTGGCAGGACGACGTGGTGGAGGTACGGCTGGCGGGCGACGGTCCGCCGGCCGTCGGATCGCGGTTCGTCACCTCCCGGCGGATGGGGCGCGGGCCGCGCACCATGACGCAGGAAGTGACGGAGCTGGACGCGCCGCGGCGCTGGGCGGCACGCGGCGTGGACGGGGCGTTCCGGCCGCACGCGACGGTCACCGTGGAGCCGATCGACGGCGGGTCACGGTCACGCGTCACCTTCACGCTGGACTTCGAGGGGCGGGGATTCGGTGATCTACTCGTCCCCGTCATCCGCAAGATGGCGGCGAAGACGGCGCCCACCAGCTACCGGCACCTGAAGGAGCGGCTGGAGGGGCGGGACGACGCGAAGCGGGCCCCGTAAAGGGACCGGGCTCCGTAAGCGAGCCGTGTCGCCGTCGCCGTGAGCAGGCCGAGGGGGGGCTCTGGGTGGGGGTGCGGCTGCGGCGGCGTGTCGGGGTGCTGTGTCTGGCCTTGGGGCTGGTGGGGGGCGGTGTGGCGTGCGACGCCGGCATCGGAGCGTCGGGCGGGGTGCGGCTGACCGTGCCCGAGGTGTTCTACCTGCGCCCGCCGGGTGACCGGGCCGGCCGACCGGGCCCGGTGACCCTCGACGTGCGGGTGGCCGGGGCCTCCGCCGCGACGGACGACGACCCGGCGCGGCACGGCAGCGTCACCGTGGACGCGCGTGGGCTCGAGAGCGTCGTGACGTTGCGGAAGAACGGGTCGCGGTGCACCGGTGGGCCGGCGAAGGTGACCTGCTCGACCGGCCCGGCAGGCATCTGGTCGAACGACAACCAGGTGAAGCCGGTCGCCGCCGAGGGCAGCAAGGTGGGCGACACCGGCACGATCCGCTACCGGCTCACCACCGCCGACGGCACGGTCCGCACCGCCCGCACCCGGGTCGTGGTCGGGGAGCCGGTGCTTGAGATGCGCAGGCCGGACCGGATCACGGGTGTCGCACCCGGCGGCACGGTCACGTTCCCGCTGGTGGTCCGCAACACCGGCGAGGTTGCCGCGGACGGGGTGGCCGTGGCGTTCGACACCTCCGGGATGCCGCACCGGCAGCGGTACCGCAACTGCCGCTATGCGGCCTCCCACCAGGGTCATACGGCGGTGTGCAGCTTCCCGGACCTGCGGATCCGGCCCGGCGAGATGGTGGCGTTCACTCCGGCGCCGCGGTTCGAGGCGCCTCAGAAGCAGCTGAGCAGCTCCGTGCGACAGTCGACGTGGCCTTTGGTGCTCGGGCCGCCGGCGGACGCCGGCTGGCCCCCCGACGGCGCCCCGGGCGACGGCGCCGCGCTCACGGCCCGCGACATCACCCGACCGCCGGCCGGGCCGGCCACGTTCTCCGCACGCGACGTGGTGTGGACCGACGTCGACATGGCCGTACACGCCGACTTCGCGGCCGTCGGCGCCACGGTGCACGGCAGCCGGGACAGCGAGCAGCGGATCAGCGTCGGCGCCCGCAACGGCGGCCCCGGGGAACTCGGCGCCGGCAGGACGGTGACGGTCGAGTTCACCGTGCCCCTGGGGTCGCTGGTCGTGAAGCAGCCGACCCACCGGACCGACGAGGACACCTACGGGCCGCTGTGCCGGCACGGGTTCGACGCGGACGACCGCGACGTGTACACCTGCGAGGTGGACGCGATGGGCGCGGGCCGGACGCACACGCTCGACTTCACCCTGCGCCTGCACGACTCCGGCACCGGACGCGTACGGGTACGCAGCGCCGCCGGCGTCGACGGCCGGTCGGCGAACGACACGGCACGCGTCACGGTCACCGTCGCCCCGTGACCTCGCTCAGGCGGCCCCCTCGCGGCGGGTCCCCTCGCGAAGCACGAAGTACCGGCCGCGTGCCGGCGCACCGTCCGGCAGCCGCCAGTCGGCCGTGACGTGCCCCACGGCGGCATCCGGCGCGCCGGACGGATCGTCCGGGCGCAGGGCACGGACCACGTGCACGGTCAGCCCGCCGCCGGCGGGGTCCGCGACGAGGACGTCGGTACCGTGCGGGCCGTTGTCGACGCGGGTGGCGCCGAGCGTGGGCGGGAGCGCGGCGCCGGCGAAGTGGCCGGTGACGGACGGGTCGAGGGCGTCGGAGGTGCTCTGGGCGTGCGCCGGCACGCGGCCCTGCACGAACGCGAGCAGCTGCGCGACGAGCACGGGGTCGAAGGTGCCGTCGTAGACCCACCGCCTGCCCAGCACGCCGTGCTCGGTGGTGCCGATGAGGGCCTGGTCGGGGGCGCCGTGGAGCGGGGCGCCGCGGTAGGTGAGCGGGACGTGGTAGGCGCGCGGCCGGTCTCCGGAGGTGTCCACGGTCACCATGAACTCGATGCCGACCGCGCCCTGCGGATCGTCGAGCCGGAAACCGCCGGCCTTGGTCAGCTCCGGCGCCCGGCCGGTGCTCGGGTACCAGGGCTGCGCCGGCAGCCAGCCGGCCAGCAGCTCCAGCTTGGTGGGCGTCAGGGTGGTGTGGTGGATCACGGACATCGGTCACCTGGCTCTGTGCGGACGGGCGGATGGCGCCAGCCTGTCACAGCGCCGGGCGCACGCCGACGGCTTTTCGGGCGGCCGGACGGCGACGTCACCGCACTGTCCGAAAGAACGCCCGCACGTCCCCCACCAGCAGCTCCGGCGCCTGGAGCGACGCGAAATGGCCGCCGGTGCCGAACTCCGACCAGCGGGTGACGACGTTGGACAACTCCGCCAGGCCGCGCAGCGCCCGGTCACCGGGGAACCTCGCCACCCCCGTCGGCACCCCGGACGAGGCGGGGCGCCCCCAGCCATCCGCCGCCATCTCGTGGTACAGGCGGGCCGCCGAGCCCGCGGTGCCGGTCAGCCAGAAGGCGGTCACGTCGGTCAGCACCGCGTCACGGTCGGCGAGCCGCTGCCGGGTGCGGGTCGGGTCGTGGTCGACGAACCACTCCAGGTTCCAGGCCAGCTGCCCCACCGGCGAGTCGTTGAGCGCGTACGCCACCGTCTGCGGGCGGGTGGACATCTGCGTGGCGTAGCCGGAGTGGGCGTACCACCAGGCCTGGTTCTCCTGCGCCTGGCGGCGCTCGGCCTCGGAGAGCAGATCGAGTTCGGCCGGGTCCGCGGAGGTCGACGCGCCGACGTAGGCGTTGAGATGGACGCCGAGGACGTGTTCGGGAGCGACGCGGCCCAGCTCGGCCGAGACGAGCGACCCGAAGTCGCCGCCCTGGGCGCCGTACCGGTCGTAGCCGAGGCGGCACATCAGCTCCGCCCAGGCGCGCGCGACCCGCCGGCAGCCCCAGCCGGCCTCGTGCGTGGGCCCGGAGAAGGGGAAGCCCGGCAGGGACGGGGCGACGACGTGGAACGCGTCCGCCGGGTCGGCGCCGTGCGCGCGCGGGTCGGTGAGCGGGCCGATCACGTCCAGGAAGTCGTGCACCGTGCTGGGCCAGCCGTGCGTGATCACCAACGGGACGGCGTCCGGCTCCGGGGAGCGCACGTGCAGGAAGTGCACGTTCTGCCCGTCGATCACCGTCGTGAACTGCGGCACCTCGTTCAGCCGGGCCTCGTGCACCCGCCAGTCGTAGCCGTCGGCCCAGTACCCGGCCAGCTCCTTCAGATACGACAGGGAGACGCCCAGGTCCCAGCCGGCACCGGGCAGTTCGTCCGGCCAGCGGGTACGGGCCAGCCGGGCACGCAGGTCGTCGAGGTCCGCCTGGGGGATGTCGATCCGGAACGGGGTGATGTCGTCGTCCATGCCTGCCTCGCTGTACCTCGGTGGGCCCCGGTGGGCCTCGACGTGCTGGGTGCACCGCTCGTTCCGTGCACCGCTCGGACGGCACGTTAGGTGGCGTTGCGGTCAGCTTCTGTCCGCCACGACGGGCTGCGGCCCGGCTACCGGATGGCTGGCGACCGCCAGAATGCGGACGTAGCGTGGGGAACAGGGTGAATTTGGCGAATTGGGTGAATTGCCAGACGTGGAGGTCGGAGATGCACTACGTTCTGTATGCGACCCACAACCCCGAGCAGTGCCCGATGAGCAACGCCACGATCAAGCAGCTGCTGCTCGACATCGCTCCGGAGATGCCGAACATCGCGCAGCAGGCGGGTGTCTCCATCGCGGCCGGCCCCTACGTGAACCGGGAGCACTCCATCCTGACGGTGCTGGACTCGGACAGCGCGGAGAACGTGGACCGCTTCCTGGTGGACAGCCGGCTCACGCAGTGGAACAGCGTGCGCGTCATCCCGTCGCTGACGATGGAGGAAGGCCTCCAGCAGCTACGGGGGCAGGAGACCATCTTCTGACGATCACGGCCCCGCGTTCCCCCGCCGCCGATGCGTCCCGCCCCGGCCGGCTCACTTCCCGGCGGCGTCGAGCATCTCCCGCACCCGTGTGACCTGCCACGGGGCGTCGTCCGTCACGGGCCAGCTCGCGCAGAGCTCCGCAAGCAGGGGACGGTGATCCTCGATCACCTCATCCCACATCAGCCCCCAGGCCGCGGCGGCCTGAACCTCCACCTCGGGGCAGCGGGTCGCCTGGACGAGCGCCGCCACGGAGTTGGTGCCGGGGGACTCGTCCAGCACTTCGACCGCCCTGACACGGGCGTCCAACGGCACGCTCCCGTCGCAGGCGACGTTGCCCAACGCCTCCACGAGCCGCGGGTCAGCGTCCTCCGCGTCCCTGAACACCGCCTCCACCGCATCGAGGGCCCCCTCGCGAACGAGATCGCTCGCGGCCGCCCCGACGACCTCGGCCAGCAGGGCCGGCTCCTGTGCCGCCACGACGTCCAGCGCCGACAACGCGGAGAGGTGCTTGGCCTCGGACCCGTGGACACGGCTGAGGTCGGCCGATGAGGGCGGCTGCCGCAGCGCCTCGCCGATGCGGTCCAGGACGAGTGCCCGCTCCGGTTCGCGTGCCTTCTCGCCGCCCCGTTTCACCGCGCCTTCGGGACTCGACCAGTGGTCGAGGGCGATGCCCACGGCCGCCTCGTCACCGCTTTCGAGCAGCGTGCGAAGTGCCTGGTGGTACGACGCGTCCACGGTGGGAGCCCGCAGCCTCTTGTGGGCGCGATACAGGTCCGGGTCCGCCAGCCGGTGACCTTCCCAGTGGACGCTGTGCGGCTTGCCGAAGATCAGCTCGATCGGGTCCTCGCCCCAGGGGCGCTGGGGAGGTCGGTCGCCCCAGCTCTCGGCGACCTCCTCCATGATGGCGCGGTGCCGATCCAGGCCTCCCGTCCTGACCAGGTAGTAGGACGCGTGGGCCTGCACCTTCGGCTCGCCCTCGCGCAGCGCCCGGACGAGGATGCCGTCCGCGTCCGCGCCGAGGCTGTCGGCCAGCACCCGGATCGCCGTCTCCTTGGTGAGGTAGAAGCCGACGGACGGGTCGAAGATCAGGTCGCCCAGGGCGGCGACGAGCCGCTCGTCCTTCACCTCGGCCTCGTCGAGTACGCCGTAGGCCGTCCAGATGGCCTTGTTGCGCACCTCGTCCGAGTCCGTGCGCGTGAACACGTCCAGGAGGAGGTCGGCGTCGCCGGGCTCGGTGTGTTGCGCCCCGATCATGTTCAGGGCGCTCACCTCGGCGGGAGACATCGGCCGCCGGAGCACCTCACGGGCGCGGGCCAGCACCTCGGGCAGGTAGGCCTCGGCGCGTTCCTCGTCCGCCAGGACACGCCGCAGCCCCTGCCAGGACTCGTAGTGGTCGAGCGCGATGCCCACGGCAACCGGGTTCTCGCTGCACAGCAGGGTGCTGAACGCGCGCAGGCATGCGTCGTCGCCGGGCGGGAACCGCAGCTCGTCATGGGCCGCCCGGAGCACCGGATCGTCCAACTCGGCGTCGTTCCAGTAGGTGCTGTGGAAGCCCTCGAGCGCCTCGCGAACGTGCTTGGCCTCCCAACCCGCGTCCTCTGGCCAGGACTCCACGAGTCGCCTGACCCGGTCGCGGTGGACACGGAGCCGCAGGGGCGTCGCGAGGAAAACCGCCGCGTACACCTGGAGTTCCGGTTCGGACGACGCACTGAGACGGACGATGAGGTCATCGGCCTCCGGCAGGTCCAGTTCGCCCAGGACGTGCATGGCGTCCTTGCGATCCTGCACGTCGAGGCCCTCGTCCAGCGCCCTGGCGGTGATCAGCGCCAGCAGGCGGCGGTTCGGCTCATCGCTCTCCGCGAGGGCGGTGCCGGCCGCGCGCAGCGCCACATCCCGCACCTCGGCGTCCGCGGCGCCTTCGAGGGCGTCGGCGATCAGGTCCGCGTCCTCCTCCTCGGCGAGATGCCACAGCACGGTGAGAGCGCTCGCGTGGCTTCGGTCGGACGAGGGTCGCGCGAGGAGGTCCCGGGCGGCGAAGCGCACCTCGTTGTCCAGCGGCCAGTAGGGATTGTCCACGCCCCACCTGGTGTCGGCCTGTGCCGACTGGTAGTCGTCCAGGGCCCCGCTGACGACGTCGGGGTCCTCACTCTCCAGCCGGGCGCTGAACTCGCCGAGGCGGGACTGCTCGTCGTCGCTCACGCGACTCCTTTCCGATCATCTTCCAGGTCGCCTGCCTGATCGTCTGTCAGGTCATCTTTCTGAACGTCACGCGGGAGCGCGAGGCCGCGTCAGTCGCGCCGCACCGTCACCCCCCGCTCCCCCTCGTCCAGCACGATATGGATCCGGCTGCCGTCCGCCGTCACGCGGGTGCGGGCGTAGGCGCCGGGCAGCAGGTCGGGCAGGACCGGGTGGACGCCGGACTCCTCGCACACCCGGTCCACCAGGCGGCGGAAGTCCTGCGGTCCCGGGCGGGTGGCGAGGTACCAGGCCACGCCGTCGCCGTAGGCGTGCCGGGTCACCGAGGGGGCGCCGGAGTCGAAGGTCTCGACCGCCTCCGCGCCCTCCAGGCGGATCTCCTCCGCCCACGTGCCGTTCGGGCGCGGGTCGAACTCGTCGACGGTCAGGCCCAGCAGATCGCGGAACGGGCCCGGGTAGCCGCCGAGGTGGACGCGGTCGTGCTCGTCGGTGATGCCGGAGAAGTACGACATCACCAGGGTGCCGCCGGCCCGTACGTAGTCCTTGACGCGCTGCGCGTCGGCCTCGCTCACCGCGTACAGGTGCGGCACAACAAGGATCTTGTAGGGGCTGAAGTCGCCGGTGACGGGGACGACGTCGGTCGCCACCGCGGCGTCGTGGAAGGGCCGGTGGTGGGCGTGGGCGGCGTCCAGGAAGGCGATGTCGGCGGGGTGGGCGTCGAGTTCCACGGCCCACCAGTTCGGCCAGTCCAGCAGGAGCGCCACGTCGGCGCGCTCGGGGACGGAACCGAGCAGGTCGGGATGGGCGGCCAGCTCCTCGCCGAGCGCGGCCACCTCCCGGTGCAGGGGGTGGTCGGGGCCGCCGTGCGGGACCATCGCCGAGTGGAACTTCTCGGCGCCGCCGCGGGAGGCACGCCACTGGAAGAACAGCACCGAGTCGGCGCCGTGCGCCACCGCCTGCCAGCTGTCCAGGCGCATCCGGCCGCGCGGCTTGCGACCGTTGCGGCGCCGCCAGTTGACGGCGCTCGGGGCCTGCTCCATGAGCAGCCAGGGCTGACCGCCGCGCAGGCCGCGCATCACGTCGAAGCCGAAGGCGGTGTGCTGGAACGACTGCGCGTCGTGCGGGTCGGGATACGAGTCGTAGGAGATGACGTCCAGGTGCTCGGCCCAGGCGAAGAGGTCCAGGGTCTTCGCCACCGGGACGAAGTTGGTGGTGACCGGGATGTGCGGGGTGATCCGGTCCAGCGCGTCGCGCTCGGCGCGGTAGCAGGCGAGCAGCTCGTCGGAGGAGAAACGCTGGTAGTCGAGCTGCTGGGTGGGGTTCCGGAACGACGGGGCGGTACGGGGCGTGAAGATCTGGTCGAAACCGGTGTAGCGCTGCGACCAGAAGTCGGTGGACCACGCGTCGTTCAGGGCGTCCACGGTGCCGTACCGTGCGCGCAGCCAGCCGCGGAACGCCTCGGTGGAGACGGCGCAGTGGCAGTGCCGGGACTCGTGGCAGCCGAACTCGTTGCCGATGTGCCACAGGGCGAGCGCCGGATGGTCGGCGTACCGCTCGGCCAGCCGCTCGACGAAGCGGACCGCGTGCTCGCGGTAGACGGGACTGGAGGGGCACCAGTGCTGGCGCGCGCCCGGGTACAGCACGGTGCCGTCGGCCATCACCGGCAGCGTCTCGGGGTGCTCGACGGCCATCCACGGCGGCGGTGAGGCGGTCATGGTCGCCAGGGTGACGCAGACGCCGGTGGCGGCCAGCCGGTCCATGTGCCCGTCCAGCCAGTCGAAGTCGTACGCGCCCGGGGCGGGTTCGCACTGGGCCCAGGCGAAGATGCCGAGGCTGACCAGGTTCACGCCGGCCTGCTTCATCAGCTGCGCGTCCTCGACGTGCACCTCGGGGCCCCACTGCTCGGGGTTGTAGTCGCCGCCGTAGCCCGGCGAGCGGAGCTTGTCGTAGAAGTGGCGCAGGCGGGGTGGGGTCGCGGGGTGGCGCGGCGTGGTCATGCGGCTCCTTCGCACGGTGTCGAACTCCGGGGCAGCCTCTCAGGCTCCCCGCGCTCTGGGGAGCCCCCTTCACCGGCGATTCGCGATCTGCGGTGCGCTTGGCGCGGTGCGCCCCGTCGGGGGCACACCCTCCGCACGGGAACCGTCCCACCCCCGGGCCCAGTCCTATCCTTCGCTGCGAGAACGCCACGCGCCCGAAGACCATGTGCACCCGAGGAGAGACCAGCGCCGATGAGACCGCTCGAGCCAGGCGATCCCGAGTCGATAGGCGCCTACCGGCTGCTGGGCCGGCTCGGTGAGGGCGGGATGGGCAGGGTCTACCTGGCCCGTTCCCCGCGTGGCCGGACCGTTGCCGTCAAGACCATCCAGCCGGGCCTCGCCCGCGATCCCGGCTTCCGGCTGCGCTTCGCCGAGGAGATCGCCGCGGCCCGCCGCGTCGGCGGGGCGTGGACGGCGTCGGTGCTGGACGCGGACACCGAGGCGACGACGCCGTGGGTGGCCACCGGCTACATCGCGGGCCCGTCGCTCCACCAGGTGGTGACCGAGGACTACGGGCCGCTGCCGGAACCCTCGTCGGCGGCCCTCGCGGCCGGACTGGTGCGGGCGCTGCGTGACATCCACGACACCGGCATCGTCCACCGGGACCTTAAGCCGTCCAACGTCCTGATCACCCTTGACGGCCCGCGGGTCATCGACTTCGGGATCGCCCGCGCCATCGATGCGGCGACCGCGGCCGGGCTGACCCGCACCGGCGCCGTCATCGGCTCCCCCGGCTTCATGTCGCCCGAGCAGATACGCGGCGAAAGACTGACGACCGCGAGCGACGTCTTCAGCCTCGGTTGCGTCCTGGCCTTCGCAGCCACCGGAAAGCTGCCGTTCGGCACCGAGGACAGCGGCGGGCATGCGCTGATGTTCCGGATCGTGGCGGAGGAGGCGAAGCTCGACGACATCGCGGACGGGCCGCTCGCCGGGCTGATCCGCGACTGCCTGGGCAAGCAGCCCGACCAGCGCCCCACCATCGCCGACCTGCTGGCACGGACCGCGGACGACGCCGAGCCGCGCGGTGAGTGGCTGCCGGCCGAAGTCCTCGGGCAGCTGGGGCGGCACGCCGTGGCACTGCTGGACAACGAGGATCCCGCGGGCCGGGGCGGCGGGCCGGAAGCGGCCACCGCGGGACTGGGCGGCGGGCCGGAAGCGGCCACCGCCGCCCTGCCCGGCTCCCCGAGCGCCGCCACCGCCATGGGCCATCCCGCTCCCGCGCCCACCCGCCACCTGCCGGGGTCCACGCCAGGCCAGGACGCTTCCGGCCGGGCAGCGGTGCCGTCGCCGCGCCCGCACGGCACACCACCGCACCCGCACGGCACACCACCGCGCCCGCATCGGCCACCGGCCGCACGCAGCTACGCCACGGGGAGCTCGCACGCCATCGCGGCCGGGCCCTGGACACCGCCACCGAACGGCCGCACGCCCGCCCCCGCACGGCGCGCCGACCGGTCGGCCGCTGTCCTGTACGGGCTTCTCGCCCTGTTCACCCTCAGCCTGCTGCCCGTGATCGACACCTACGCGAAGCTCTACAAGGACCTCGGCGCCGGAATCTCCGATGCCGGCTTGTACGGCGAGCTCACGGCAACGCGGAACCGGCTCGACGACCACCTGCTCGTCTTCCCGGACGTACTGACCTTCGCGATCCTGGTGGTCTGGCTCTACTGGTTCTGGCGGGTCAGGCACAACGCCGAGGCGTTCGCGCCCGGCCGGCACCGGCACGGCCCGGTGATGGCCATGTTCTGCTGGTTCATCCCGGCGGCCAACTTCTACCTCCCCCAGCAGATCACCACGGACATCTGGCTCGCCTCCCAGCCGGCCGCAGGCCTCTCGCTCGGGCGGTTCGTCCAGCGGGAGCAGCGGTCCGGCCTGCGGCTGATCCACACCTGGTGGCTGCTGCTCCTGCTCTACGCGCTGACCGGGTTCGCCGGAGTGAGCCAGTGGTGGCATCAGGACAGCCCCGTGAACATCAGGTTCCTGGTGATGCTCGCCCTCCTCCAGAAACTCGCGGGCGCCGCCGCGGCCGTCTCCGCGCTCGTCCTCGTCCACCGCATCACGTCGGCGCAGAGCGCGCGGGTGGCAGCCGCCGCCTCGCATCGGTGACGACACGGGTCTGCGGCAACGCCCTTCACCTTTCCCGCTGTGCCCGGCACCCTCGCCGGCGACTACGGCCATGTGCCATCGCTGGCCTTCGGCCCCGGCAGCAAGCTGCCGGTCGCCGGCGGCTCGGACGGCGCTATCGAGGTGTGGAAGGTTCCCTGACGGCGGTCCCCAGGCGCTTGGATTCCGGCTGGTCCCACGGCTCCGGAGCCGCGGTGGACGCGGGGTGGCGGTGCCACCAGCCGCCGAGGACCAGGGCGACGGCGACCAGTACCGCCAGTTGCAGCACGGTGCCGGCGTCCGAGGTCGGCGGCATCAGCGCGCCGGTCATGTTCCAGGCCGCGTGCAGCAGGATCGCGGCGAGGACGCCGCCGCGCAGCCGCTCCGTGAGGAACAGGGCGATGAAGCTCAGCGGGAAGAACGAGGCGAGCAGGCACAGACCGTCGTAGGTCAGGAGTCCGCTGTCGTGCTGCCCGGTGCCCGGTACGAAGAAGAGCGGCAGGTGCCAGCATGCCCAGGTCGCTCCGATGACCGCGGTGACCACCAGCGGACGGGGCGCACCGAGCCGCAGGCGTGGTTGCAGATAGCCCCGCCAGCCGAATTCCTCCGAGAGCGGCCCCGATATCAGGGTGTAGGCGACGGCACCCAGCCACCCTCCGACACTCGCGACGGTCGAGGACACATGCGCGGCGATGCCGTCCCTGTCGCAGATCACGGCCGCGGTGACCGGTGACGACGCGCCCGCCAGCAGCGCCAGGCACGCCCAGGAGAGCCGCGGCCGAGCGCGGGGCGCGATGCGCACGCGAGGGCGGCGGAGCCAGAGGGCGAAGGCGGCGAGCGACGGGCCGCTCGCGGCCAGGGCGAACACCAACGCGCCCGCACCGGACGAGACATCCGCATGGGTCGCGGCGAGAACGATCCACGGGATCCAGGCGATACCGAAGGTGAGGGCGACGAAGGACACGACGCCGGGTTTGAGGAGGGAACGCATGGGTCAACCCTCCCGACTTCGGCACACCGCCCACCAGACGACAACCCCCCGAACCCTTCCGGGGGTTTTCCCCAGTCGCCGGGACGCAGGGCGGCCCGGGGCCGGGTTCAGCCGGGCCCCGGAACCATGCTGGTCAGGCCGACAGAGCCGCACGCCCCTTCAACGGGCCATGCGGACCACGCGGTCCATGCGGGCCGTGCGGTCCACGCGGGCCATGCGGACCACGCGGACCGTGCGGTCCATGCGATCCACGCGGGCCGCCCAGACCACGCGGGTCCCGCTCACTGCACCCCGCGCATCTCCCGCGCAGCCCGCGCCTCGATCCCACGGAAGTGGTGGGACATCGCCCGCTGGGCGGCCGCGACATCGCGGGCGCGCAACGCGGTGAGGATGTCGCGATGGCGGCGGGCCGTGACTTCGAGGGACGGGTCCTCGGTCCAGCCGCGCGCACCGGCGACCCGGTGGAAGACGTTCCAGAACGCGCCGAGCAGCTGGGGCACGAGTTCGTTGCCGAGGACGCGGTAGAGGCGTTCGTGGAACTCCCGGTCGAGGGCGGGAAAGGCCTCGCCGGCCTGGCCGGCGTCCTCCATCCGGACCACGATCTCCTCCAGGGCGTCGAGGTCCGCCTCGGTGAGGGACGGGGTGATCCGCTGTATCAGGCCCTCCTCCAGCACCTCGCGCACTTCGAGGATCTCGTTCAGCGCGTGGGCGTCGTCGCCGAGCAGGACGAGGGTGCGGAAGGTGAGGCCGTCGACGAGCGGGGTCAGGGATGCCTGGCCGACGTAGGTGCCGTAGCCGTGCCGGATCTCCACGATGTCCAGGGCCTGGAGGGCCTTGAGCGCCTCGCGCACCGAGTTGCGGCTGACGCCGAGGTCCTCCATCAGCTCGGCCTCGGTGGGCAGCGGCGCCCCGGGCTTGAGGCCGCGGTCCAGGATCAGCTGGGTGACCTCGCGCTGGATCTGGCTGTTCACCCGCCATGTACGGGACGACCGCGGGGTGGAGCGCATGGAAGAGTTGCTCGGCTCCTCAGACATGCGCTCCATCGTAGACCGGGCAGAGGTCCCACGTCCCATGTCTTCCCGCACCGTCTTTCGTAAGTGTCCTGGTCGACGGCAGTTCGCCGTCCGTTCACTCATATCGCATGCGCGGGGCGGGCGCAGCGGAACGTCCTCGGCAACGCCGTCCACCCGGCACCAACGGGCCGGGCGGGCCGCCGGCGCACGGAAGTTGCGCGCCCGCCCGCCGCGCGCACATCCCCTGTGCGCACCCCCTTGACCTGCCACCGGGCCCGATTTATGGTCGCGCGGATAGACGTAGGACGTCCTATCTCCGGGTATGTGACCGGTGGGCGCATCGCGCGGGAAACGCGGGCGTATGGACGTATCACAGTCTTTTGGGGCACTCCATGGAGGCACAGTGAGCGACGACGCGACCCCTCGGACGGCGCTGCACCGCCGGTCCTTTCTCAAGTTCACCGGTGCGCTGGGCGCGGCGACCGCGATCACGACCAGCCTCTCGGCCTGCTCGTCCGGCCCTGAGTCCACCAACGACACGGGTGGCGAGGGGGGTTCGGACCACCTCACCGCGGTGATCGGCTACGGCAACGACCAGAGCTGGGACCCGACGAAGACGGCGTCGGCGTTCACCATGGCGGCCAACCACCACATCTACGAGGGGCTGCTGGACACCGACCCGATCACCCGGAAGCCGTACCCGGCGCTGGCCACCGAGGTCCCCAGGGACCTGTCCGCCACCACCTGGCGGTTCACCCTGCGCGACGGGGCGAAGTGGCACGACGGCAAGCCCGTCACCGCCGATGACGTCATCTTCACCTTCGACCGGATCCTGAAGACCGAAACGCCGCTGCTGGCCACCTCGTTCATCGGGCCCTGGCTGAAGGAGGCGCGGAAGGTCGACGACAGGACCGTCGAGCTGATCCTGAAGTTCCCCTTCCCGGAGGGCGCGCCGCGGCTGACGATCGCGAAGATCATGCCCGAGCACGTGTTCGGCAAGGCGGGCGGCTGGGAGGCCGCGGACGGCGGCAAAGCGATCGGCTCGGGACCGTACCGGCAGACCGCGCACCACCCGAAGTCCAACACCACGTTCGCCGCCTTCGCGGACTACAACGGCCCGCGCAGGCCCACCTTCAAGACGATGAACTGGCTGTCGATCGTGGACGCCGCACCCCGCGTCGCCAAGATCTCCGGCTCCAACGCGGGCGCCCAGATCGCCGAGAACATCCCGTACGCCAACGTCGACCAGCTTCAGAAGCAGGGGCTGACCGTCGAGGGCGGCGCGGGGATGAACCACATGTTCCTGCTGTTCAACACGGGCCACAAACCGTTCGACGACATCCGGGTGCGGCAGGCGCTGTTCTACGCCATCGACACCGAGAAGATGATCCAGGCGGGCCTGCGCGGCCACGGCAAGCCCGCGTCCTCGTTCCTGGACACCGGCAACCCCACCTACCGCAAGGCCAAGACGGTCTACGGCTACGACCCGAAGAAGGCCAGGCAACTGCTGGCCGAGGCCGGCGTGAAGGACCTGACGATCAACCTCCAGGCGGTCAACGTCAGCTGGATCGTGGACTGCATACCCACCATCAAGGCGTCCTGGGACGCGATCGGCGTCAAGACGACGCTGCAACCGCAGGAGACCTCGGCCGTCTTCAGCAAACTCGACCAGAAGAAGGACTTCCAGGTCGTCGCCGCCGCGTCCAATCCGAACCAGTTCGGCATCGACGCGGACCTGATCATGCATTACAACTACGGGCCCAACAACACCTGGATGGGCTACGCCCGCTGGCAGAACAACCCCACCGCCAAGCATCTGTTCACCCTCATGGACCGGGCCACCCGGGAGCCGGACGCGGCGAAGAAGAAGCAGATGACGCAGGACTACATCGACATCGTCGCGGAGAACGCGGTGATCTACCCCGTCGTCCACAACGAGCTGATCACCGCCTGGGACCCGAAGAAGATCACCGGCATCCGGCCGCAGCCGTACCCGGGCATCAACGTCCTCACGGCCAAGCCCGTCAAGAGCTGACGTCCGCGTGCACCTGCCCGTCGCCCGCCGGGAACCGACGTCCGCGTCACCGGTCGCCGGGTACGGGATCCGTCCCGTACCCGGCGCCCTTGCCTCACCCTTAGGAGCCACACGTGCTCGCGATCGCCAGGATCCTGGCCCGCCGCATCGCCCTGCTGGTGCCTCTCCTGCTCGGCATCGTGCTGTTCGTCTTCGTCATCATGCGGTTCTCGGACAGCGATCCGGCCTCCGCGTACTTCCAGGGGGCCAATCCCACACAGGAGCAGCTGCACCAGTTCCGCCAGGAGAACGGGCTGCTCGATCCGTTCCCGGTGCGCTACGCGCACTTCGTGGTCGATCTGCTCCACGGTGACATGGGCATCAGCGTCCTCAACCGCGGCAAGGTGAGCCAGCAGATCGCCACCGCGCTGCCGCTGACCCTCCAGCTCACGCTGATGGGCCTGGTCATCGCGGTGGTGCTGGCGCTGGTGCTGGGCGTGACCGCGGCGATCCACCGCGATCGCCTCGCCGACCAGCTCATCCGGATCGTCTCGCTGACCGGTGTCGCCGCGCCCGGCTTCTGGCTGGCGCTGCTGATGATCCAGTACCTGGCGGTGCAGGCCGGCTGGTTCCCGTCCAGCGGTTACATCAATCCGGCGGACTCCTTCACCGGCTGGCTGAAGACGATGACGCTGCCCGCCTTCTCGCTGTCGCTGCCGGTCGCCGCGCAGCTGACCCGGATCGTGCGCACCGCCGTCGTCGAGGAGCTGGACAAGGACTACGTGCGCACCGCGATCGGCAGCGGCCTGCCGCCGGTCGTCGTGGTCGGCCGCAACGTGCTGCGCAACGCCCTGATCAATCCGCTGACGGTGCTGGGGCTGCGGGTCGGCTATCTGCTCGGCGGTGCCGTCGTCACCGAGACGATCTTCGCGCTGCCGGGCATGGGCAAGCTGATGATCGACGCGGTGAAGAACGGCGATCCGGCGGTGGTGCAGGGCGTGGTGCTCACCACGGCCGTCGGCTTCGTGATCGTCAACCTGGTCATCGACCTGCTGTACCTCCTGGTCAACCCGCGTCTGAGGAGCGCCTCCTGATGCCCGAGCAGATGACCGGCAAGCAGACGTCCGGCGAGCAGACGTCCGGCGAGCAGACGTCCGGCAACGAGGCGCCGAAGCAGGCGGACGGGGCTCCCTCGGGGACGGACCGGGCCGCGGCTGGAGCCGAGACGCCGGCGGCGCGTACGAAGCCGTCGGTGACGGCGGCGACGGCGGCCTCGCGTTCCTGGGCGCCGCGGGCGCGCGCGGTGCTGCGGGCGGCGGCGCTGCGCCGGCTGCCGGTGCCGTCGCGCCTCGCCCTGGGGCTGATCGTGCTGGTGGTGCTGATGGCGCTGCTGGCGCCGGTGCTCGCCCCGCACGACCCGCTCGACCAGGCACCCCTGGGCAGCGGCGACGGCGCGCCGTCCGGCGTGCACTGGATGGGGCAGGACAGCCTCGGCCGGGACATCCTCAGCCGGCTGATGTACGGGGCGCGCTGGTCGCTGGCGATCGGCCTGGGCTCGACGCTGCTGGCGCTGCTGGCGGGCGCGGTGCTGGGGGCGCTCGCCGCCACCTCGCGCAAGGCCGTCGACGAGACCGTGATGCGCTGCCTGGACGTCGTCATGGCGTTCCCCGGCATCGCGCTCGCCGCGGTCCTCGTCACCGTCTTCGGCGGCGGCATCCCCATCCTGATCTGCGCGCTCGCCTTCCTCTTCACGCCGCCGATGGCACGCGTGGTACGGGCCAATGTGCTGGACCAGTACGAGGAGGACTACGTCGTCGCCGAGCGGGTGATCGGCGCGCGCACCCCGCACATCATCTGGCGGCACGTGGCCATCAACTGCGCCGCGCCGATCCTCGTGTACTGCACCGTGCAGGTCGCCGAGGCCATCGTCTTCGAGGCGTCGCTGTCCTTCATCGGCGCCGGGGTCCGCCCGCCCGACCCGTCCTGGGGCAGCGTCATCTCCGACGGCAAGAACATGGTGCTCACCGGCGGCTGGTGGGCGACCGTCTTCCCGGGCCTGCTGATGCTGCTCACCGTCCTCGCGCTGAACGTGCTCTCGGAGGGCGTGTCGGACGCGTGGGCGGCGCCCGCCCAGCGGCGCGGGTCCGACGGTGCCGAGGCCCGGGACGCCGGCACGGTGGCCGCAGCGGCGGTCGACGCCAAGGCGGTGGCGGTCGCGGCGGATGCGACGCGCCCCGCTGCCGGGGAGGCGGCGGACCGGGACGCGGCGGACGCGCTGGACGCGCTGGAGACCGCGCGGCCCGGCACCGGCGCCGTCACCGAGCTGCCCGCGCTCACCGAGGCCGCGGCGCGGCTGCGCGAGCGTGCCCGACCGCTGCCGCAGGGCGCGCCGATCCTCCGCGTGGAGCAGCTGGCCATCGGCTTCGACCAGCGGCACCGCGGGGTCGACATCGTGGCCGGCATCAGCTTCGAGGTGCGGCCCGGTGAAGTGCTCGGCCTGGTGGGCGAGTCGGGGTGCGGCAAGTCGCTGACCGCGCTCACGGTGATGGGGCTCGCGCCCGGCGGAGCCAGGGTCGGTGGCCGGGTCGTCTTCGACGGCCAGGAGCTGACCGGCATGCCGATGAAGGCCCGGCGGCGGCTGCTCGGCCACGACATGGCGATGATCTACCAGGACGCGCTGTCGTCGCTGAATCCGGCGATGACGGTACACGCCCAGCTCAAGCAGTTGATCCGGCGCGGCGGTACGCGCAGCGCCGGCGAACTGCTCAGGCTGGTCGGCCTCGACCCGGAGCGCACCCTGCGCAGCTATCCGCACGAGCTGTCCGGCGGGCAGCGCCAGCGGGTGCTGATCGCGATGGCGCTGTCCCGCAATCCGAAGCTGATCGTCGCCGACGAGCCCACCACGGCGCTCGACGTCACCGTGCAGGCGCAGATCATCGAACTGCTGCTGCGGCTGCGCGAGGAGCTGGGCTTCGCGCTGATCCTCGTCTCGCACGACCTCGCGCTGGTCGCCGACGTGACCGACCGGATCGCCGTGATGTACGGCGGGCAGCTCGTCGAGACGGCGGCGAGCGCGTCCCTCGTGGCGACGCCCGCCCACCACTACACGCGCGGCCTGCTCGGCTCGGTGCTCTCGCTGGAGTCGGCGGCCGAGCGGATGACGCAGATCCGCGGGGTGGTGCCGTCCCCGGCGGACTTCCCCGCGGGGTGCCGGTTCTCCGACCGGTGCCCGATGGCGAGCGACACCTGCCGGTCCACGGCGCCCGAACTGGTCGGCCCCGACACCGCCGTCCACGCGGTGGCCTGCCACCATCCGGCGGTCGAGCTGCCCGGCACGGCATCCGGCGACCACGAGGGCGGCCGGCGCGGCCGGGGAAGCGAGGCTGTGAAGTGAGCGAGACCCCTGAGGTGAGCAGGCCCCTGACCAAGGAGGAGCCAGCGGCGCACGGCAACGAGCCCGGGACCGGCGCCGAGGCCGGGGCCGGCGCCGGCCTGATGGCCCTGGCCGGCGCGAGCGTGGTGCACCGGGCGCGCACCGGCGGACTGTGGCATCGCGACCGGGTGTACGCGCTCACCGACGCCGATCTCACGATCGCGCCCGGGGAGACCGTCGGCATCGTCGGCGAGTCCGGCTGCGGCAAGTCGACGCTGGCGAAGGTGCTGGTGGGCGTGGAGCAGCCGACGTCGGGCACGGTCACGCTGCGGGGCCGCGACCTGTGGGCGATGCACCCCGCCGAACGGCGCCGGCTGATCGGCACCGGGACCGGCATGGTCTTCCAGGACCCGGCCACCGCGCTCAACCGCCGTCTGACGATCCGGCAGATCCTGCGCGACCCGCTCGACGTGCACCGGCACGGCACACCCGCGCGGCGCGAGGAGCGGGTGCGGGAGCTGATGGCGCTGGTCGGGCTGCCGAAGGCGCTGGCCGAAGCACTGCCGGGGCAGCTCTCCGGCGGCCAGCGGCAGCGCGTCGCCATCGCCCGTGCGCTCGCCCTCGAACCGGCGCTGGTCGTCGCGGACGAGCCGACGAGCGCGCTGGACGTGTCGGTGCGCGCCCAGATCCTGAACCTCCTGCTCGACCTGAAGGAACGCCTCGGCCTCGCCCTGGTGTTCGTCTCGCACGACATCCAGACGGTGCGGCGGATGAGCGACCGCGTCATCACGATGTACCTGGGCCGCATCGTCGAGGAGTCCCCGGCCGCCGAGGTCACCGCGCACGCACGGCACCCCTACACCCGGGCCCTGTTCTCGGCGACCCCCGGCCTCCTGGATCCGATCGACCCGATCCCCCTGGTGGGCCCCGTCCCGTCGGCCACCCACCCCCCGAGCGGCTGCCCCTTCCGCACCCGCTGCTGGCGCGCCGACCACTCCTGCCGAGCCACCATGCCGGCCATCACGGAGTCCCACACCTCCGGCCACCGCTTCCGTTGCCACCACCCGGTGGGCCCGGACGAGTCGATCCACGACCTGGTCATCCAGGCGACGGCGCCCACGGAGGGGTGACGGGGGCGGGCCTGGGCGGGCCCTGCCCCGGAGCAGGGCCCGCCCAGGCACGAACCCACGCGCCGAGAACGACCCGTCTCGGGCCCCGTCACCCCCGCACGGCCGCCGCGCCGGGCGCACCGAACCAAACCGCGAGCGCGGTGCGTAGGCCGGTCGTGTCGGCGGCTCGGCCGGCCCAGCAGACGTGTCCGTCCGGGCGGACCAGCAACGCCTCGCCGGTGTCGGTCGCGCCCCCGTGGCCCGGGCACTCGACCCGGTCAGCCCAGCCGTCCGCTGCTGCGGCGGCGAGGGGGGACGCGGCGCCGGCCAGCAGGGCGCCCCGTCCGGTCGTCAGGCGGACGCCGGGTGCGCGGGCGCCCAGCAGGGGGTGGTCCGGGGCGCCGGGCATCGGGTAGCGGATGTCCGTACCGGCGATCATGGCGGCGATACGGCGGTTGGCCTCCGGGGTGGTGAGCAGGTCGGCGAGCAACTCGCGTACCAGCACCGCGTCCGGGTCGGGGAGCGTCAGCACCATCTGGGCCCGGGTGTTGGCCAGCACCCGGGCGCCGACCGGGTGCCGTTCGGCGTGATAGGTGGCCAGCAGCCCGTCCGGTGCCCACCCCCGGACCGCGGCGGCCAGCTTCCAGCCCAGGTTGAACGCGTCCTGCATGCCGAGGTTGAGGCCCTGCCCGCCGGCGGGGGCGTGGATGTGGGCGGCGTCGCCGGCGAGCAGCACCCGGCCGTCGACGTACCGCTCGGCCTGCCGGGAGGCGTCGGTGAAACGGGACGCCCAGCGGACCGCCCGCAGTTCGCGCGGCGGGCCGGGGCAGCGGGCCAGTGCCGTGCGCACCTCGTCCGCCGTGACCGGAGCGTCGCGGTCGACGCCCTGCTGTTCGGGGCCGCCGAAGACCAGCCGGTGCACTCCGCCGTCCAGCGGGAGCAGGTAGGCGGCGCCCTCGACGGTCGGGCTCAGGTCGGGCAGCCGCCAGGGCTCGTCGGTGCCGTCGGATCCGGCCGCGGTGGGGGCGAGTTCGACGTCGGCGACGGCCATGCCGATCCGGCCGTCCCGTCCCGGAAAGGGCACGCCCAGGAGCCGGCGCACCGTGCTGCGCCCGCCGTCCGCGCCCACCAGGCACCCGGCACGTGCGGTGTACGCGGCGCCGTCCTGCCCCTGGAGGGTGACGGTGACGCCCTGCGCGTCCTGCCGAAACGACGTCAGCTCCCGGCCCCGCAGCACCGGGACGCCGTACTCGACGAGACGGTCCTCCAGGAACTCCTCGACCCGGGCCTGCGGGACGCCGACCTGGTTCGGGAACGCGGTGTCCAGCGCCCCGTAGTCGAGCGGGAGACCGGCGAAGTGGCCGGCGGGGAGGAGGGCGAGCGACCGGTCCAGGATCGGCTCCAGCCAGCCCCGGCAGTCCAGTACCTCGGCGGTGCGCGGCTGGAGGTTGAGCGCCTTGGACTGACCGGTCCTGCGGGGCAGCCGCTCCACGACGGCCGCCCGTACCCCGGCCAGACCCAGCTCGTTGGCGAGCAGCAGACCGGTCGGGCCGGCGCCCGCGATCAGCACCTCGATGCCGGTGGCATCGGTGACGGCGAGGTCCATGGCGCGCGCCTACAGCTTCAGGCCGTGCCGGGTGAGGTACCAGTTGTGCCAGGTGAGCAGCCCGCCGAGGAGCGCCAGCCAGAGCAGGGTGCTGGTGAGCGGGAAGGCGTCCACCGGGATCGTGTACGCCAGCGCCACCCGCAGCACCGCGTCGAGCAGGAAGACCGCGCCCCACACCGTCGTGATCAGCCGCATGTGGTGGCGGAACACCGGCTCCGCGTCCCACCGCGCCTCCCATTCGACCAGTCCCGCCTCGCCGACCTTGGCGATGACGATGCCGCGCGAGGCCGTCATGATGAACGGGCGCCGGGTCAGCAGCGTGCCGAGCACCCAGCACCCGATCGCGGCGGTCAGCCAGCTGTCCCGGACCATCACGACCCGCGGGCTGCCGGTGACCAGGGACAGCAGGGTCCCGATCACCACCAGGCTCAGCGTGAAGACCGCCATCGCCTCCACCCGCCGCTGCCGCACGATGCCGTAAGCGATCCACGGCAACAGCAGCACGCCGCCGGCCACCATCGAGAGCCACTGCCCGGCGCCGACCGCACGCAGCCCGTAGTAGGAGCCGAGCGGGAGGGCGAGCTCGAAGAACAGCTGCGCGGCAAGCCGCCGGCGCAGCGCCGTCGTACGGCGCCGTCGGGTGAGCGCCGCCGCTGCCTCGTCCGGCGCGCCCCTGCCGGTCCCGGCCCCGCCCGCCCCGGTCTCGTCCGTCCCGACCTCGTCCGTCTCGGGCTGCGGTTCCTGTCGCGCTGCCATGGTGGGTGCCCCCGTGTCGACTGTGGTCATGACGTCCTCCTGGTGGCGCGGTCGAACAGGTCCGCCAGCTCCCGGCCCGCGGCCCGTACGTCGAGTTGGGGATCCTGGGTGGCGCGGAGTACCACGTCGTCGATGGCGGCGCGGATCGCCCGCACCATCACCCAGGGGTCGAAGTCGCAGAACTCTCCCGCGCGTTGCCCCTTGCGGACCTGCTCCACCTGGAGGGCGAGGTTCGTCTCCGTGGTGTCGAGGAAGAAGTCCATGCCGGGGTCGCCGCCCCGCAGGTTGCCGAGGATCTCGACCAGGGCCGCCAGGTGCTTGGGGTAGTCCGCCAGCAGGTCGAAGTTGCCCTCAATGGCGGCGCGCAGCCGAGCCGTGTAGCTCTCGTGGGCCTCGATACGGGCGCGGGAGTACCCCTCAGCGAGCGTCATCACCTCGGTGACGACCTCGCGCATCAGGTCGTCCCGCCCGTCGAAGTGGTAGGAGATCATCCCCGTACTGCTCAGCCCGGCGTGCTGGGCGATCTTCGCGAACGAGGCCTTGTGGTAGCCGATCTCGGCGATGACCTCGATGGTCGCCGCGACGATCTGGGCGCGGCGCCCGGTCTCCGTGAAGGAGGGCTTGGTCTTGCCCGCCGACTTTTGCTTGCCCGCGCTGTTTCTTGCTTGCATGAGCAAGAACGGTAGAGCCATTTGCTCACCCGAGCAAGACGGTTTTGCTCACCCGAGCAAAAAAAGGGGGGCCGGGGCACAGCCCCGACCCCCGCCCCCTGGCGGCTCCCCCACTACGACGCGCTACGACCCGCCATGTCTCGCCAATCCGCTCAGCGCGATCCGACGGAACTCGATCCGCTCGTACGTGCCCTGATCCCCCGTCTCGTAGAGCAGGCCGACCGTGCCGGCGTCCGGCTGGACCAGGTCCGAGTAGGCCGCGGGCAGGTCCGAGAGCGTCACGGCACGCGAGAACGTGGCGCCCTCGTCGGCGCTGCGGAAGATCGCCATGGCGGCGCGCGCGGTCGGCACCGACGGCCCCGAGAACAGCAGCGGCGCCCCGCGACCGGTCGCCTGGAGCACGCTGCCCTGCACCACCGGCACATCGTCCAGCGTGGCCTGCACCGCGTACGGGCGGTCCAGGGTGCGGCCTCCGTCGCTGGAGTAGCTGTCGAGACGGTTGCCGACGCTGCCGCCGTTCTGGTCGCGTGCGCTGAAGTAGAGCCGTCCGTCGGGGAGCTGGGCGGCACTGGACTCGTTGGCGTTGACCACACCGTCGTACGACTCGTCGACGAAGCCGAGTTGCCAGGTCTGGCCGCCGTCGTCGCTGTAAAGGGCGTGAGCGCCGTAGTACTTGGCCTCCTGGCCGGTGTCCGGGGAGCCGGCGGGTGGCGCGGCCGAGTGGTTCGCCGGGACGACGAGACGGCCGGCGTGCGGGCCACGGGTGAGCGCGACGGCGTGCCCGGGCCCGGTGGCGTACCAGCGCCAGCCGGGGCGCTTGACGTCGGCGGTGATCTCGCGCGGCGGCGAGAAGGTGCGCCCGTCGTCGCCGGACGTCTGCACGAAGACCCGACGGCCCTGCTCGGGCGTGACCTCACCGCGCATGATCTGGGCCTCGGTCACATCCCCGCTGTTGTAGCAGGTGAGAAGCACGATATGGCCGGTGCGCGGATCGACGACGGGAGCCGGGTTGCCGCGGGTGTCCCCGTCACCGGCGGCCACCACGTCGAGCGGACCCCAGGTGCAGCCGCCGTCGCCGGACCGCTTGCGCACCACGTCGATGTTGCCGCTGTCCCCCGCTCCTCCGACCCGCCCCTCGGCAAAGGCCACCAGCGCACCGTCCGCGGTTCGCACCGCCGCCGGAATGCGGAACGTGTCGTACCCGTCCTGCCCGGCCGAGAACGGCACGGAGGTGGTGCACGGCGCGCGGTGCCTCCCCTCGCTTGCACTGCTTCCGCCGGCGGCGACGGCGGGCCCGGTGGTCGCCAGCAGCGCCGCCCCCGCGATGGCCAAACCCATGATCACCCGACTCTGAGCGCCCATCTTTCCCCTCGCGACCATCCACCACCGACCGGACATAGGACGTAGGACGTCCTTCGTTCCAGCAACCTAACGGGGTGGGGGTGACGGGGCAATACCGGAAGCGGCAATACGCCCGTCAGGGAAGCCGACGGAACGCACCCGGCCAGGGACGCCCCACAAGGGGCGCGGGGAACTGCGCGACCAACCGCAATGAAAACCGCACATCGCCACCGCCCCGAGGGGCACCCCAGTCCGCACCCACCACCGACAGGTGAAAGCGCACGCACCCGCGCGGGGACGGAGACCGGGGGACAGGGACAGGAGGGCACGGCGAAGCCGAACGGGCACCGCGCCGGCGGATGGCCAGGCCCCGCGCCAGCGGCACGGAAACCGCAAGGGGCGGACCCCTACGACTTACGACGAAGTCGTACGCGCCGCGGCGAGGAGCCGCGAGACATCATCCGCGCCCATGGTGAGCGCACTCCCCACCGTGCCGAGCACATCCCGCTCCGCAGGCGTGTAGGGCCCGTCCGCGAGGGCGATCCTGGCACCCTGCACCAGGATCGACTCGCGTCCGGCGGGGGCGAGGTGCGGGGTGAGCGGGTCGAGCGCCTCGTGCAGCTCTATGGCGAGCCCGGTGAGCCCGGACCCGCACTGCTCCGGCAGCCGCCCGGTGTCGGCGGCCAGCGCCTCGATGAGGGCGGCCAGCTGCTCCTCGGTGCACTGGTCGAACCCGGCGGCGCGCACCACGCCCACGGCGGCCTCCAGCGCGGCACGCTCGCAGGTGCCGTCCGCGGCGAGCACGGCGAGCGCGACGGTGTGCACGGCGTCGCGGAGCATGGCGGAGAAGCGGTGCGTGGTGGGGTGGTCCAGGGCGTCGGTGCCGAAGTGTTCGCAGCAGGCGGCGCACTCGACGACCGGTCCCGCGCTGCCACGCGGCACGAGCGGGATGCCGAGCACGGCGAACCTGCGGCGGCCGGTACGGCGCTGGTAGTTGCGGTCACCGCCGCAGCCCGGGCAGAAGAACTCGCCGTCACCGACGGTGGTCCAGGCGGTGCGGATGCCCACGACGCGCGATATCCGGGAGATACCGCCCTCCTGAGCGGCCCGTCCGTTTCGACCCCATCCTGGCAGCACGTGGCACCCTCCATCGCAACGCGGCAACGCTCCCTTGCGTCTCACTCCGCTGTGCCCCCGCGCTTTCACTGGGGCTCCGGATGCAGAGCTGTCGCGTTGGCGTGATGTTAGCCACATTGTCGATGTGACGTCAGTACCCCCTACCGGAGCTTGGCCGTAAGACGACCGGATCCCGTGTGCCCCCAGGGCCCACGGGATCCGTGAACGCGCCGGTCAGATGCCTTGGCGGGTCGCGCGGTTGACCGCGGACACCACGGCCTTCAGTGACGCACGTGTCGTATTCGCGTCGATGCCGATCCCCCACAGGACCTTGTTGTCGATCGCGCATTCGATGTACGAGGCGGCCTGTGCGGAGGCGCCCTCGCTCATCGTGTGCTCCTGGTAGTCCAGCAGCCGTACGTCCAGGCCCAGGGTGCCCAGGGCGTCGAAGAACGCCGAGATCGGGCCGTTGCCGGAGCCGGTCAGCTCGGTGCTCTCGCCGTCCACCTCGGCCTCGACGGTGAGCCGGTCGATGCCGTCGGGGGTGTCGGTGGTGGTGTGGCCGGCCTTGACCTGGATGCGGCCCCAGGGGTTCTCCGCGTTCGGCAGGTACTCGTCGCGGAAGATGTGCCAGATCTCGGCCGGCGTCATCTCGCCGCCTTCGGCGTCGGTCTTGGCCTGGATGATCTTCGAGAACTCGATCTGCATCCGGCGCGGCAGGTCCAGCTTGTGGTCGTTCTTCAGGACGTAGGCGATGCCACCCTTGCCGGACTGCGAGTTGACGCGGATCACGGCCTCGTAGGAGCGGCCCACGTCCTTGGGGTCGATGGGCAGGTAGGGCACGGCCCAGGTGATGTCGTCGACGCTGGTGCCGGCGGCCTCGGCGCGGGCCTCCATCGACTCGAAGCCCTTCTTGATGGCGTCCTGGTGGGAGCCGGAGAAGGCGGTGTAGACGAGGTCGCCCGCGTAGGGGTGGCGCGGGTGGACCTCCATCTGGTTGCAGTACTGGGCGGTGCGACGGATCTCGTCGATGTCGGAGAAGTCGATCTGCGGGTCGACGCCCTGGCTGAACAGGTTCATGCCCAGGGTGACCAGGTCGACGTTGCCGGTGCGCTCGCCCTGGCCGAACAGGCAGCCTTCGATGCGGTCGGCGCCCGCCATCAGGGCCAGTTCGGCGGCGGCGACGGCGGTGCCGCGGTCGTTGTGCGGGTGCACGGACAGGCAGACGTACTCCCGGCGGGACAGGTTCCGGGACATCCACTCGAAGCGGTCGGCGTGCGTGGAGGGGGTGGAGCGCTCCACGGTGGCCGGCAGGTTGAGGATGATCTCGCGGCCCTCGCCGGGCTGCCAGACGTCCATGACGCCCTCGCAGACGTCCAGGGCGAAGTCCAGCTCGGTGTCGGTGAAGATCTCCGGCGAGTACTGGTAGCCGAAGGTGGTGCGGTCGTCGAGCAGCTTGTCGGCGTACTCCATGACCAGCCGGGTGCCGTCCACGGCGATCTGCTTGACCTGGTCCCGGGAGCCGCGGAAGACGACCTCGCGCCAGACCGGCGCGGTGGCGTTGTACAGGTGGACGGTGGCGCGGTGGGCGCCTTTCAGGGACTCCACGGTGCGCTCGATCAGCTCTTCGCGCGCCTGGGTCAGCACCGAGATGGTGACGTCCTCGGGGATCGCGTCGCCCTCGATGATGGAGCGTACGAAGTCGAAGTCGGTCTGCCCGGAGGACGGGAAGCCGACCTCGATCTCCTTGTACCCCATCCGTACCAGCAGGTCGAACATCTCGCGCTTGCGGGCCGGCGACATGGGGTCGATCAGCGCCTGGTTGCCGTCGCGCAGGTCGGTGGAGAGCCAGCGGGGGGCCTGCGTGATGCGCTGGTTCGGCCAGCTGCGGTCGGGGATGTCCACCTGCTCGTAGGGCCCGTACCGGTGGATCGGCAGGGTGCTGGGCCGCTGGAAGTGGGTGGTGTTCGTGATCGGCGTGGGCTGCGACATGATGCGGGGCTCCTCGGGATCCGCGGGGGACGGCCGACGGTCGTAGCGCAACCTCGAACTCCGCGGGGAGGGGGTCGGCCTTCGACTACAGGCCCTCGCCGCGGCAGCTAAGGAGAAGCAGCCCGAAACGCATGATGCGGAGCAGCCTAGCCGAGACCTGCGAGGTGCGGGGGCCCGTATCAGTATGCGGGACCGCGCATGATCCATGCAGACGGCGCCCCGGGGCCCCGACGCCACTTCGCGCGCCTGCGCACGCAGGGGGCCCGCCCAACACCCCTGCTCCGAGCACCCACCTGGGGAACCCAAACCATCTGGGCCGCCAGGTAGGCCCGACATCCGACACGAAAACGAGACGAATTTCACTCCATTTACGTAATGACGCTTGCGACCGGTGACAAGACGGTCACACACCGCCACCCTTGTGTTGTATGACCGTCAGCGACCCGACGGGCCATATGCCCGTCTTCTGCCCCATCGTCCCGCCGCATGTCCTTGACGCCCTCGCCCGGCACGAGGACCCGGTGCTCTCCGACCCGGCCCGCCGCACCCTGGAGATCGACGCCCACGAGCGCTCCCGCCGGCGCACGGCCGCGTTCGCCGGTGTGGCCACGGCACCCCGGCCCGAGGGCGCCGCCCCGCACCACCCGCACCGCACCGTCCACGACGCGGGCCACGAGACGGACCTGCCCGGCCGCACGGTGCGCGGCGAGGGTGCCCCGGCCTCCCGGGACGCCACCGTCAATCGTGCCTACTCCGGGCTCGGCGCCACCTTCGAGATGTACCTGAAGGCCTACGGCCGCGACTCCATCGACGGCAAGGGGGTGCCGCTGGTCGCCAGCGTGCACTACAGCCGGGACTACAACAACGCCTTCTGGAACGGCGAGCAGATGGTCTTCGGCGACGGTGACGGCGAGGTGTTCCTCGACTTCACCATCCCCGTCGACGTCATCGGCCACGAGCTGACCCACGGCGTCACCCAGCACACCGCCAACCTCGCCTACGAGGGCCAGTCCGGCGCGTTGAACGAATCGGTGTCCGACGTCTTCGGCTCGCTGATCAAGCAGTACGCGCTGGGCCAGACCGCGGCCGAGGCGGACTGGCTGATCGGCGCCGGGCTGCTGGCACCGCGCGTCACCGGCACCGCCCTGCGCTCGATGAAGGCCCCCGGCACCGCGTACGACGACGACGTGCTCGGCAAGGACCCCCAACCCGCCACCATGGACGGCTACGTCAAGACCACCGACGACAACGGCGGCGTCCACATCAACTCCGGCATCCCCAACCACGCGTTCTACCTGCTCGCCAAGGAGCTGGGCGGGCACGCCTGGGAGCGTGCAGGGCAGATCTGGTACGACGTCCTCACCGGTGGCGACCTCGCCCAGGACGCGTCCTTCGCCGACTTCGCCAGGCTGACCGTGCAGGCCGCGCACGGCCGCTACGGCAAGGGGGGCACCAGCCCCGAGGAGGACGCCGTGGTCAAGGCCTGGGCCGAGGTCGGCGTGGAGACCGCGTAGCCGGCGCCCCACCGGTGTAAGACAGAAGGTATGCGTATCCAGGTGAAGCGAACCGGAGGGTTCGCGGGCGTCGAGCGCCACGCCGAGGTGGACGTCTCCGGACGGGGCGACGCGGCCGAGTGGCAGTCCCTGGCCGACCAGGCACTCGCCGACGGCCGGACCACGCCCCCGATCGGGGTGCCGGACGGCTTCAGCTACCAGCTCACCGTCGACGGGCACACCGTCTACTGCGCCGACCCCCGCCTCACGGAAGCCCAGCGCACGTTGATCTCCCGGGTACTGAAGGAAGGAGCGTGACGCCCCCTGGGCCGAGCCAGGGGGCGCTGCGCCCGTCGCATGCGGCAGGAGGCGCTATGACGCCAACCCGCTGACCCGGTAGTGCATGACCCGGTAGTTCTGGTCGTCGTACCACTGGCTGACGTTGATGTGGAAGTCGGCGAACGTCGAGCCGGGGATGATGAACCCGCCGTACGGGCTGGCGACGGCGTTGCCGCCCTCGTTCCCCGGGGTGGTCGGGACGATCATCGTCTGCTCGGGCGTCGTGAACAGGTTGCTGGTGGGCAGCGGGAAGATCTGCGCCCGCATGTCGAGCGGTGCCATGTTGAGCCAGGTCAGGGCGTACTGGCCGCCCATCGCGCGGAAGCAGATCTCGCCCCACCTGCGGCGCGGCGAGATGGTGGTCGGGTAGTTGCCCCACCCCCAGGCACCGTTCGCGTACCCCCAGGGCTCGTAGGCGTTCGGATCGCCCAACGCGTCCTGCCGCACCCGGTGCAGCAGCAGATCGGAGTCGACGTCGCGGTTGAAGACGGTGGACAGCACGTAGCAGTAGCCGTCGTCGGCGACCGCGTACGTCTTCTGCTGGAACTGCCCGCCGTACTGGTCACCCGGCCACAGGCACAGGTACTCCCACGTCTCCCCGTTGTCCGTGGAGCGCCAGAAGTCGGAGTGGTCGGTCCGGTAGAGCACCCCCCGCATCAGGTGCATGTACATCGTGTCGCCGACCGTGAACACGTCCGACGGAATGGCGGTGGTGTTGTTCTGGTGCCCCTCCGGAACCAGCCCCACCGCGTGCGAGCCGCCGACGGCGCCGTCGATGACGAGATTGTTCAGGTCCGGATTGCTCGCCCGCAGCCCGACCGGGGCACGCCAGTCCGAGGCGCCCATGTGGTCACCGTCGAAGGTGTCCCCGCAGGCGAAGAACAGCGACCCGTTCGGGCACCGGGCCGGAATCCCGAGATCCGTCCAGGGCGCAGCGAACGCCCCCGTCTCCGCCGGCCCCGTCAGATTCCTGACCTTGCTTCCACTGGCGGCAACGCCCGCCCGCGCCTGCGGCGCCCCCACGGCAAGCCCCGTGGCGGCCGCGGCGACCCCGAGCCCCGCGGTCAGCAGGGTCCGACGCGCCGGTCTGGGTGTGGTGGTCATACGCGCTCCTTTTCGTGGTGGGGGAAGAGCATGCGCTGGAGCCGGACAAACGGGCACCGGGATCGTCCGGTGATCGGGGACGGGTTCACCCGATCAAGCCCGTCCGGCGATCGAGAACCAGAGCACCCGATCAAGCCCGTCCGGCGATTGAGGACGAGCCCGAAGGGCGATGAAGGGGGTCCGGGGCACAGCCCCGTGGCGGCCACCACCGTGGCGGCCCCATCCGCGGCGGCCACCCCGGACCCGGGACTCACAGAGCCACGTCACCGCACAGGTGAACCGCAACCCCCAACTCCGCAAACACCGCGGCCTTGGCCGCCAACGCCTTGTCGGCCATGGCGCCGTCCGGCGCATACGCCACGTTGAGGTGGTTGGCCCGATGCCGGGCCATGAACTGGTCGCGGCTCACCCCGTGCAGCTCGGCGTGCATGATCGGCCACTGCGGAGTGGTCGCGTCGAGCCTGCGCCGGGTCTCCTCCTCGGGCAGCTCCCGCACCGTCGCCCGGCCCAGGTCGGCGTGGAGTACGCCGTCCATCAGGAACACCCGTGACCAGACGATCTCACCGGGCTTGGAGACACCGCTGAGGGTGCCGCCGCCGAGCGGGAAGTACATGGGGGGTTGGCGCATGCTGTACGACTTGTCGTAGCCGCCGTGGTGGGAGGCGGGCACCGATCCGGAGATCTCGAAGACCCAGACGAACGCCCCGTCGTACTCCTCGCCCCACCGGATGTCGTGCAGCGTGGTGGCCGGGTCGAGCCCCATCGCCGTCCAGATCCGGTTGGTGACGAGGGAGTCGACGGCGACGCCCTCGTCGACCTCGTTGAAGTGCGGCAGCGGGGCGCCCGCGTACAGCTCGCGGGAGCCGTCGCGGCTGCGCACCGGCGGCCGTTGCACGTTGTTGAGCAGCCCCTCGGCGAGGTCGCTGGCCGGGACGGTGTCCTTCAGGCCCTGCTGGTACTGGATGCCGACCGCGTCCAGGCCGAAGTCGTCGGCGATCCGCAGCGCGGCGATGTACATCTTGAACTGGCTGTGCAGCTGCGCGTCGGTGAGTTCGCCGGCCTCGTCGGTGCCGGTGTGGAAGGTCAGGCCGGCCTCGTCCAGCCAGGCCCGCACCGCGCTGGCCTCCGCGTCGGGGACCCGGTTCATCTCGGCGACCAGGGCGCTCTGCGACAGGCGTTCCTTGTAGATGCCGAGCGGGTTCAGCAGCTCGTCGTCGAAGATCGCGTTGTACATGCCCATGCAGCCCTCGTCGAAGACGCCGATGATCGCCTTCTCGGTGCGCAGCTGGCGGGCCAGGGCGACGCCCAGGTCCGTCTCGGGGCTGCTCGGCAGCGCGTCCAGGTCGCGGACGTGGCTGGTGTCGTGGGTGAGGGTGCCGGTCTCCAGCCAGGTGCGCAGGCCGTCCCGCGCCCAGTCGTCGGTGAAGTCGGCGCTCCAGAGCACGGAGTAGTCCCGGCCGGCCTTGGTGAGGCTGCCGGCGAGGTTCAGCAGGCCCACCAGGCCCGGGTACTCGCCGCTCCAGTTGGCCACCACCAGGATCGGACCGCGGTGGCTGCGCAGTCCGGCGAGGACGTGATGGCTGTACTGCCAGACGCCTTCGACGACGATCAGCGGGGCGTCGACCGGCAGCGTCTTGAAGACCTCTATGCCGGCCCGCTGGCTGTCGATGAACCCGTGTCCCTTGGCCGTGTCGACCTGGTGTCCGCGCTGCACCCGCCACCCGAGCGCGGTCACCGCCGCGTCGAGGTCCTTCTCCAGTTTCTCCTGCGTGGGCCAGCAGGTGACGTTGGCGCTGGGCCGGAGGTCGCCACTGGCCACGGTGTACACGGTGCGGGGTGCGGCGGCGGGCGGCTCGCTCAGGACCGGAAGGACGTAGGGGGCGGGGGGAGAGGTCACGTCAGAGGTCATTCGGGCTCCAGGTGTGTTCTTGTGTTTCTGCGGGCGGACGGCGCCGTGCAGGGCGGCGGGGCACGGCTCGCCGGGGGCTGCGGCCTCACCGCTCCTGGCGGGCCGCGAGGGCGTGCACGGTCGCCGAGGTGTCCGCGTAAAGTCGCCGGTACAGCCCGTACAGCTCGTCGTACCGCTCATGGGTCGACGGCCGGGGGGTGACGATCTCGCGTACCGGGTTCCAGGCGTCGACGGACGGCTCGCCCACCAGTTGGGCGGCGAGCAGCGCGCCTCCGTAGCTCGCGCCGATGGACGTGGTGCGCACCTCCTGCTCGCGCCCCGTCACATCGGAGACGATCCGGGTCCACAGCTCGCCCTGGGTGCCGCCGCCGACGGCCACGACGCGGCGGATGTCGCCGCCCGCCTCCTCGATGACCTCGATGTTGTGCCGCACGCCGTAGGCGGTGGCCTCCAGCGCCGCGCGGTAGAGGTCGCCGCGGGTGTGCGAGAGGGTGAGTCCGGCGATGACGCCGCGGGCGTCGGGGTCCATGATCGGGGTGCGTTCACCGGAGAAGTACGGGAGCATCAACAGCCCGTTGGCACCCGGCCCTGCCTGCTCGGCGAGCCGGATGAGGTCGCCGTGGTCGCCGCCGTCGAAGAGGTCGCGCAGCCAGTTCGTCACCGCGCCCGAGGTGGCCATGCCGCCCGCCAGGTTGCGGGTGCCGGGCAGCGCACCGACCGTGCCCCACAGGGAGGGGCTGGTGAGCGGCTTCGGCACGGTGTGGATGAGGAACATCGTGGTGCCGTACATCAGCATCAGGTCGCCGGTGCCCTGGGCCCCGACGCTCAGGGCCTCCGCCCAGGCGTCGATGGTGCCGGTGGTGACGGGGATGCCGGCGGGCAGCCGGGTCTCGGCCGCCGCTTCGGCGGTGACGGTGCCGGCGGCCTCGCCCGACCAGGCCAGCGGGGGCAGTTCGATGCCGGGCGCCACCTCGGCGGCCCAGGGGGTGTGCCAGTCGAGCGCGTCGGTGTCGTAGAGCGGGGTGCACTGGCTGGCGGAGTGGTGGTCCAGGACGTAGCCGCCGGTGAGCTTGCGGGCCAGCCAGGAGCTGGGCATGTAGAGGCGGCGGGCGCGTGCGTAGGTGTCGGGTTCCCGTTCGGCGACCCAGGCGATCTTCGGTCCCGCGGCCTGGGTGGTCAGCGCGGAGCCGCAGCGGGCGATGACCTCCGCGGCGCCGAGTTCCCGTTCGATGCGCTCGATCTGCCGCACCGAGCGGGTGTCGACGCCGTAGAGGATCGCGGGCCGCAGCGGGCGGTCCCGCTCGTCGGTGAGCAGGACGCACGGGCCCATGCCGCTGACGCCGACCGCGGTGACGGTGACCGCGAGGGTGCCGGCGGCGGCGGTCAGCTCCCGGGCCAGTTCGCAGAACTCCCGCCACCAGACGTCCGCGTCCATCTCGAACATGCCGGGGCCCGGCCGGTCGGGGGTGTGCTGGCGCACCGCCGAGCTCAGCAGCGTTCCGTCGAGGCCGACCAGGACGCCCTTGCTGCTCGACGTGCCGATGTCCACGCCGATCACGGCACCACCGGCAGCACCGGCACCGCCCGTCGAGGCACCGCCGGCCCGTGCATCAGTGGTCCGGGCATCGGCGCTCCGGGTGTCGGCGGCCACGGCGTCACCGGCCGCGGGACCGCCGACGCCGGTGGCCGCGCCGGTTGTTGCTGCGTTGCGAGGCATGAGCGCACGGTGGCAGAAATCGATTTCACGGTCAAGGGCTCGCACCGCGCCGGCTTTGTTCACGGCCGGAACACAAGCGGATCAGCGGATCAGCCGGTTTTCGGGCATGGCCACCTCTTGACACTCCTGGGGCCCGACTCTACGTTGCGATGAAATGGATTTCAGTAGGTCGTCGTGCTGGTGACCGCACCCGCGCACACCCGTGCGGCGCCCTTCTGCTCCTGCGCCCCGGCGCCCGGATCCGGCCAGGATCCGTGTCCGGCCGAGCCGGCCCACCGCCGCATCGGCCCGGCACGGACACGGCCCAGGGCCGCACGGGGGCACGCGCACCCACCTCCCCCGTAAGGGCACACACAACGATGACCACCTTTGGACTCGACGGACTGGCCCGTAAGACGGGCGCCGTCAGCCGTTCCATCAGCGCCGAGAACCCGACCGGGGAGAAGTCCGCCGGCGGGCGGGCCACCGAGGGCACCGGCGCGGTCGCCGCGAGCCGGCTCGGGCTCGGCTGGAAGATCTCGCCGAGTATCGACATCCCGGCCGGCGAGACGGCCGAACTCGCCCGCATCGCGGGGCCCGGCACGATCCGCCACCTGTGGTGCACCACCGCGCCCCACCAGGCCTGGCGCGGCACGCTGCTGCGCATCTACTGGGAGGACGAGGCGGAGCCGGCCGTGGAGGTGCCGCTCGGCGACTTCTTCTGCAACGGCTGGAACGTCTTCAGCCAGGTCTCGTCGGTGCCCGTCGCGGTCAATCCGAACGGCGGCTTCAACGCGTACTGGCCGATGCCGTTCCGCCGCGCGGCCCGGATCACCCTGGAGAACCTCTCCGCCGAGCAGATGACCCTCTACTACCAGGTGGACTACGAGCTGGGTGACGTCCCCGAGGACGCCACCTACTTCCACGCCCAGTGGCGGCGCAGCCACCCGGTGCCGTTCGGCGAGGTGCACACCCTGCTCGACGGCGTCGAGGGCGCCGGCAGTTACGTCGGCACCTATCTGGCCTGGCAGGTGAACAGTCCGGGGTGGTGGGGCGAGGGCGAGTTCAAGTTCTTCCTGGACGGCGACGACGAGTTCCCCACGATCTGCGGCACCGGCACCGAGGACTACTTCGGCGGCGCCTGGAACTTCGACGTGCCGGGGCAGGGCTACACCGCGTACACCACCCCGTACCTGGGCCTGAACCAGATCCTGCGCCCCGACGGCCTCTACCTGAGCCAGCAGCGGTTCGGGATGTACCGCTGGCACGTCCTGGACCCGATCCACTTCTCCGCCGACCTGCGGGTGACCGTGCAGAGCCTCGGCATCGGCCCGGGACAGGGCAACGGCCTGCCCCACCGCTACCGCCCCACCAGCGACGACATCGCCAGCACGGCGCTGTTCTACCTGGACGCGCCCAGCTCGTCGTCCCGCCCGGTGACCCCGGACCTGCTCACCCTCGAAGTCGACTGACTCCTCCACACCACAGGACCCGGAGACCGCACCAGGGCCGTACGGATCCCCCTGCCGTACGGCCCGCTCCGCACCGCCCCTCCCCCGCAGGCCCCGCCACCCCCCGCAACCCGTCCCCGTCCCCGTTCTCCCTCCGACAGGAGCGCACACATGCTCCAGCACGGCAACGACACCGGAACCGCGGTCCGCGGTGCCCCGGCCGCCCCGCCGGCCGGCCGCCCGGCACCCGGCGCGTCCCGCCGCCGCTTCCTCACCGCACTGGCGGGAGCCGGGGCGGCGGCGGCCTCGCCCGCCCTGCTCACCGGCTGCGGCACGGCCCAGGCCAAGGGCGGCACCTTGCAGTTCTGGAACCAGTACGGGCCGCAGCGCTCGCCCGACCCGGCGATCCAGGCGCAGTCCGACTGGTTCGTCGACCTGGTCAAACAGTGGAACGCCAGCCACCCGGTCAAGATCGAACTGGTCTACATCCCCAACAAGACCTATCTCAACGGCTTCAAGCTGCCCTCCGCCTTCGCCAGCGGCGCGGGCCCCGACATCTTCCTGCTCAGCCCCGGCGACTTCCTGCGCTACTCCAACGGCGGCATGCTCGCCGACCTCACCCCGCACCTGGACAAGGGCGTCGTGGCGGACTACGGCTCCGCGCTGGACAGCCGGCAGGTGGACGGCAAGGTGTACGCCCTGCCGATGGAGGTCGAGCCGATGGCCATGTACTACTCGGTGGGCGCCTGGGAGAAGGCCGGCCTGTCCGAGGGCGACATCCCCACCACCTGGGACCGGATGCTCGACATCGGCGACAAGCTGCGCACCAGGACCCGCGCCGGCCTGGTCTTCGAGACCAACCCCGGCTACTACCAGAACTTCACCTGGTACCCGTGGATGTGGCAGGGCGGCGGCGAGGTGCTGGACAAGCACGGCAACGTCGCCTTCGACTCGCCGGCCACCCGGCAGGCCCTCGCGCTGTGGCGGGACGCGGTGCGCGAGGGCATGGCGCCGCGCACCCTGCCCGCCGCCGGTGACGTGGTCAGTGCCTTCAAGGCCGACAACGTGGCCATGTGGCAGCAGGGCATCTGGAACGTCTCCAGCTTCAAGGCGTTCGCACCGAAGTACCGCTACGGCGTCTTCAAGCTGCCGACGCCGCCGCGCGGGAAGTACGTCACCGTGCTGGGCGGCTGGTCGTTCTGCGCCAACGCGCAGGGCCGCAACGCCGAGGCCGCCGCCGAGTTCTGCGCGTGGGCGCTCGGCTCGATGAAGGACGAGTGCATCGACCGGATGGTGGACTGGTGCATCCGCGCCAAGTCGGACGTGGCGCCGCGGACCACCGCGCTGGAGCGCGGGGCGGCCAGGGGCGGCTACGACTCGGCCGCGATGAAGAAGTTCAAGGACGAGATCTTCCCCGGTGGCCGCGCCGAGCCGCGCTATCCCCCGATCGTCTACAAGGCGATATCCGACGCCATCCAGGGCACCATGCTCGCCGGCCGCGACGTGGCCGCCGAGACCCAGCGGGCCGCCGAGTCGATCAAGGCCTTCACCAAGAGCTACCAGGGGGCGAGTCTGGTATGAGCAGTGTCGCCGCACACGACACCCCGGGCGCGCCGGACGCTCCCGACGCCGCCGCCCGCGCCACGACCGCGTCCACCCCGGCGGCGCCGGCCCCACGGCGCCGCGGGCTCAGCCGCAGGCACCGTGAGTGGATCGCCGCCGGCCTCTTCCTCGCCCCGGACGTCATCGGTCTTGCACTCTTCGTCGGCATCCCGATGGTGCTCTCCATCGTGCTGAGCTTCTTCCAGGTCAGCGGCTTCGGCAGCTACCAGTGGGTGGGACTCGGCAACTACGACCGGATGATGCACGACCCGCTGTTCTGGGACTCGATGAAGATCACCGGGATCTACGTGGTGGTCCTGGTGCCGGTGATCTTCTGCGTGAGCCTCGCCCTCGGGCTGCTGGTCAAGCAGAAGCTGCCGGGCATGAGCGCCTACCGCACCGCGCTCTTCCTGCCGTACGTCATCAGCCTCGTGGTGGTGGGCGTGCTCTGGAAGTTCCTCCTCGACGACCAGGTCGGGGTGGTCAACCGCGCCATGCGGGCGGCCGGCTTCGGCGGCGAGTCCTGGCTGGGCTCCCCGGGTCTCGCGCTCGGCTGCCTGATCGCCGTCATGGTCTGGGTGATGATGGGCTACTACATGATCATCTTCCTGGCCGGGCTCCAGGAGATCCCGCAGGAGTACTACGAGGCCGCCCGGATCGACGGTGCGGGCCCCTGGACCTCGTTCCGTACGATCACCTGGCCGCTGCTGCGTCCCACCAGCTTCTTCGTGCTGCTGATGTCGACCGTCGCCGCCATCACCGGCGGCCTCGACCTGGTCTTCGTGCTGACGAACGGCGGCCCCGCCAACGGCACCTCGCTGGCGATCTTCTACATCTACGAGCAGGCCTTCGGCTACGGGGAGTTCGGCTACGCCGCCGCCATGGGCACCTTCCTGGTGCTGATCATGGTCGTCTGCGCAGGCGTGGTCTTCAAGGCGACGAAGGGCGGGAGGTTCGACGATGACGAGTGACGTGTCGACGGGCGGCGCGCGTCGTGCGTGGCGCCCTGGGCGTGCCGGCGGCGCCGGTGTCCGGGACGGTCAGGGTCGGATCGGCCGCTCCGGGCGGATCGGGCTGACCCTGCTGGCCGTCGCGGTGTCCGTGGTGAGCGTCCTGCCGGTGCTGTGGATGGTCTCGGCCGCCTTCAAGACCCGCTCCACGGTCACGGACGGCAGCCTCATCCCCAAGGAGTTCACGTTCCAGAACTTCGTCTACGTCTTCACCGAGGTGCCGTTCGCGCGCTACCTGTGGAACAGCTTCTTCACCGCCGCGGTGATCACGATCGCGGCACTGTTCTTCCACTCGATGGCCGCGTACGCGCTGGCGCGACTGCGGTTCCCGGGCCGTGAACCGATCTTCATGGCGATCTTCTCGACGCTGCTGGTCACCGCGCCGGTGGTGCTGATCCCGCTGTTCATCGTGGCCCGTGAGCTGCACCTGCTGAACAGCTACGCAGGACTGATCATCCCGGCGATCTTCAACGCGTTCGGCATCTTCCTGCTGCGCCAGTTCTACCTGGGCCTGCCCAGGGAACTGGAGGAGGCGGCGATCGTCGACGGCTGCGGGCACTGGCGGGTCTACTGGAACATCGTCCTGCCGATGTCCCGCCCGATCCTCTCCGCGCTCGCGGTCTTCTTCTTCCTCGCCAACTGGAACGCCTTCGTCTGGCCGCTGGTCTCCACCAACGACGAGAGCCTGACGGTGGTCCAGCTCGGCATCACCTCGTTCATGACGCAGTACACCTCGAACTGGAACTACATCCTGGCCGCGGCGACGGTGGCCGCGCTGCCGATGCTGGCGCTGTTCTTCGTCTTCCAGCGGCAGATCGTGGAGTCGATCAAGACGAGCGGGTTGAAGTAACGGCTACCTGCCCCTTCCCACGTGCGCGCGGGAAGGGGCGGCATGCTGCCGGACCGACACCCTCGTGAGTGCCCGGACACCTCAGTAAAGTGGCTGTGGGAATCCTTAGGTTGATGGCACGTCAGACGGGGGATCGGAGAGACAGTGGACAACCCCTATGCGCCTCCCTCCGGCATGGCGCAACAGCCGGCGTGGTCCCAGCTCGACGAGTATCTGTGGTACTCGTGCGACATCCTCGCCGACCTGGCCGAAGGGCGGCTGGAACAGCGCCCGCTGATCGCCACCGCCGCCCGGCTCGAGCCCGGCGACCGCGCGCTCGCCGTCGGTCCCGCGCAGCGTCTGACCTGGCGGGCGCTCGGCGACGGCAGCTACATGCACCACAGCGTCGTGGCCTTCGGCAGCCCCGCCCTGGTGATCGGCAGCATCGCCGGCTCGGCCCTAGGCAACTCCGCCCGTCGCCGTGCCGCCGCGAACGACGCGCAACCGCGCTGGATGGTGGACGGCCCCGGCGAGGTCACCGTCACCGCGCGGAAGGCCTACTTCGGGCACCCGCAGTACTGGCTCGACCTGGCCTGGACCGGCCTGGACACGATCGACCTCGTCGCACCCGACGTCTTCCAGACCAGCTTCCGGGACATCAACACCGGAGAGCAGACGACCGTCCAGCTCCACACCCCCTGGGCGTCCCTGCTGTTCGTCCTGGCCGCCATCACCGCGTTCCCCGCCCACCCTCGGCTGCTGGGACGCGGCTGGCTTCCGCCGGACTTCGAGAAGCGGTGCACCGACATCGGCCGGCCGTGCCGCCCGGCTGCCCGCCTCCTGCTGAAACGCGGCGACTAGAGGGCGACCCGCTCGCCGGGAGCGTGGCGGCGGGCCCGACCCCGGGGTTCAGGCCCCGGGCTCCGGGCCCGCCGTGCTCTCGCGGGCGTGCAGGGTGGTGCGCAACACCACCGTCTGGAGCGCGGCCGAACTGCCCGACATGCGCTGGAGCAGCAGATCGGCGGCGGTGCGCCCGAGTTCGTAAGAGGGCAGTTCGACCGTGGTCAGCGAGGGGCGTACGAGGGACGCCCACGGGATGTCGCCGAAGGAGAGCACGCCGAAGCCCGGCGGCTCCTGCCCGGCCTCGCGCAGCGCCTCCAGGACACCGATGGTCATCAGGTTGTTCGCGACGAACACCGCGTCGGGCGGCTCCGGCAGCGCCAGCAGCTCGCGCATCGCCAGCCGCCCGCCCTCCACACGGAAGTCGGCGTGCCGCACGTAGGCACGGGCGGTCTCCGGGGACAGGGCCTGCCCCTCCAGGCCCGCGGCCGAACCGAGCGCGGATCGGTAGCCGGCGAGCCGGTCCTCCGAGGTCGAGGCGCCCTCCGGGCCGGTGATGCAGGCGACCCTGGAGTAGCCCGCCTTGAGCAGGTGCCGGGTGGCGACCTCGCCGCCGTGGCGGTTGTCCACCATGACGGCGTCCACGTCGGCCTCGTGGGGGCGGCGGTCGACGGCGACGACGGGGATGCCGCGCTCGATCAGCGGCCCCAGGTCCGTGCGGTCCCGGTCGGCCGCGGCGACGATCACGCCCGCCATCTGCTCGCCGAGCGCCACCTGGAGGTAGCGGCGCTCCTTCTCGGTGTCCTCGTCGGAGTTGCACAGCACGACCGAGAGGCTGGTGCGCTGTGCCGCGTCCTCGACGCCTCGGGCGAGCGAGGTGAAGAACGGGTTCCCGATGTCCGGGATGACCAGGCCGATCACGCTCGACTGCTGCTTGCGCAGGGACCGCGCCACCCGGTTGGGAGCGAAGCCCAGCGCAGCAGCGGCCTGCTGCACGGAGAGGGCGCGCGCGGGCGTGACATTGCCGCCGTTGAAGACGCGGGACACGGTCGCCGGCGAAACTCCGGCGGCACGCGCCACGTCATGGATCGTCACCACCTGTGTCCGAATCCTTTCGCGCGCAGATTTCTCCAGCTTACCTGGGCGTGAAAAGGATTTCATCCATGGGGGCCCTGCCTTCCGGGGCCTCACCACGGGTCACCACCGGTCACCGCTGGATCAGCGACCTGAAGGCGGCACGCACGTCGCCGTCGGACGCCTTGACCTGAACGTCCGAGGGCGGACCGATGTCGGTGAGGCCGTAGGGGGTGGTGTAGTGCAGCTTGCTGGGGCAGCTGGAGCCGCTGATCTGCACCTTGCGGTGGGCCACCAGCTTGCCGGTGCGCAGTTCGTACACCTTCACGGGGATCGCGATCTTTTGACATCCTCCCCCTCTTTAAACGAGGAGGATTCCAACCCGGACGGGTTGAGGTTCACGGGCGCTCGAACGGCTGGTGGCCGCTGTCACCCCTCCGGCACCGGCTGAGCGCCGGGGGCGGGGGATCCCGCCCTGTCCTGCCGCGACGTTGTGTGCTGCGTTCTCATCAGCGTTGCAGGTGAAGCCGCAGGACACGCAGACGAACTCGGCTTGGCTCTTGCGCGAGTTCTTCTCGATCCATCCACAGGCGGAGCAACGCAGACTGGTGTACGGGGCGGGGATGTCCTCGACCCGGCCGGGGGCCTTGTGCTCCGTACGCCGCCGGAGCAGGCCCCAGCCCTGGGCAAGGATCGCCCGGTTCAGACCGGCCTTTTGACGTACGTTCCTGCCGGGCTGCTCGACGGTCCCCTTGGCGGAGGCGGTCATGTTCTTGATGTTCAGCTTCTCGAACCGCACCAGGTCATAGGTGCGGGCGAGCATCGTGCTGGTCTTCTCGCACCAGTCCTTACGCCGGTCAGTTTCGCGTGCCTTGAGTCTGGCGACCCTGGCGTACGCGGCGGTCTTGGCCGCACTGGCCTTCGGTGCGCGGGCGGCCCGGCGCTGATGCTTGCGGATCTGCGCCCGTTCCTTCACGGTCAGCTGCGGGCAGTTCAGCTTCCGCCCGTCCGAGAGGGCGGCAGTGATCTTCACACCCCGGTCGATGCCGATGACCTCGCCCGTGCCAGGCGCGTCGATCGACCCGGGGATGATGGCGAAGGCGATGTGCCACCGGCCGTTACGGTAGGTGACGCGAAACGTCTTTGCCTTCGGTAACTCACGCCGGGTCAGACGGAACTTCACCCAACCGCAGCCGGGCACCTTCACCTGAGCCCATCGGCGGTTGAGCTTGTGCACCACAACCAAGCGGGCCATGACCTGTTTGCCGCTATGGGTGTTCCGTTTCGGCGACCCGTCCGCCTCGAACTCCGGCACCCGATCGGTGCCGATGACACGGAAGCCTTCGTGCACGTACTTCCTGCGCCAGGTCGGTTCGCCGAAGCCGGAGGTGAACTTGGCATTCTTGGCCCTGGAGAAGTCCCTCAGGGCCTGCTGCTGCACATCAGCGTTCCCGGCGGCCAGCCATGCGTTGGCACGCCGGGCCTCGGTGAGCTGGCGGCACTGCTCGGCGAACCCGGGCGCGGCCTTGCGGCCCTTGTACCAGTGCGCATGCTGCTCGACGGCCAGGTTCCACACATACCTCGCGTGCGCGCAGTGGTCGAGCATGACGCCCGCCTGCCCACTCGTCGGGCACTACCGAAACCATGACATGCCATCATCATAGCGGCATTACGGCATGATCAAGTTCACGCTTCGCCTCCCCGACGACCTTCACCAACGGCTGACAGACCAGGCGACCACCGCCCGGCGGTCCCTCAACTCCGAGATACTGCGCCTGCTTGAGAGCGACCTCAGCGCCACACCTTCCGCAACACCGAATCGCTGTGACGGCGATTCGACTTCCCCCCGCCACGCGGGAGCGGGCATTCGCCCTAGCCTTGAAGGACCGGGCACCCTACCCGAAAGCAAGGTGTGGACGATCGGAGAGACGGCACGTGCACGCGTGGGCAATCAGTAGAACCGCACGAGCGCGCACGTGGACGAGAGGGAGCACTGCCGTGAACGAGGGGAAATACGCCCGGGTCGAGCGGGAGCGAAGGTTCCTGCTGACCGGGCCGCCGCCGGCGGGGGTCGTGGTGCGGCGGCGGATCACCGACCGCTATCTGCGGGGCACCCGGCTGCGGTTGCGGCGCGAGGAGTTCCTGGACGGGGCGCAGAGCCCGGCGGACGCGGCGCACGACGCCGGCACGCTCCGGCTGAAGCTCACGCAGAAGATCCCGGCGCACGGCCAGCGCACCGACCGTGCGCACGTCCAAGGCCTGATCACCACCACGTACCTCTCTCCGGCCGAGTACGACCTGCTCGCCGCGCTGCCCGCCGAGGTACTGGCCAAGACCCGGGTGAGCGTGCCGCCGCTGGGGATCGACGTCTTCGAGCCACCCCTGCACGGGCTGGTGCTGGCGGAGGCCGAGTTCGACGACGACATGGCGGCCCGCGCCTTCCGGCCGCCCGAGTACTGCGTCGCCGAGGTCACGCACGACCCGCGCTTCACCGGTGGCCGCCTCGTCGTCACGCACCGCCGGGAACTGCTCGGCTGGCTGGCGGAGTTCGACATCGCAGCACCCGCGGAGACCTGACCGGGAAGGTGTGAGCCTCGGTCGTCGTGCGGCGCACGCGGTGACGCGCGCCGCGAGAGGCGCGCACGGCGGTCGGGATCAGCCGAGGCCGGGGGCGCCGGTGGGGCGCCGGGGCTCGCGGCGCGGGCGGACGGGGGCGTCCGTGTCGCTGAACAGCTCCGGATGCTGCGTCCTGATGGTCTCGACGTCCTTGAAGACCAGCCGCAGGTGCGCGCGGAGCGCCTCGTCGGCCCGGTCCAGATCACGCTGCTCCAGCAGGTCGACGACGGCGGTGTGCTGGCCGGTCAGCAGGGACAGCTGCTGGGTGAGCGGCAGGGAGAGCCGGCGCGCCCGGTCGAGCTGCGCCTTGGCCTGGCTCACCACCGGCCACGCCTGGGCATGCCCGCCGGCGGCCATGAGCCGGGCGTGGAACTCCTCGTCGAGCCGGAAGAAGCCCTCGGCGTCGTCGCGCTGCCCGGCCGCCGTCTGGGCCGCCAGCAGGTCCCGCAGCTCGCTCACGTCGTCGGCGGTCGCGCTCGTCACGCTGTCCCGCAGGGCCGCGCACTCCAGGGCCTCGCGCAGGAACTGCGCGGCGGCGATGTCCTTGACCCGGATGCGCGAGACGAAGGTCCCCATCTGCGGGTAGACGTCGACGAGCCCTTCCTCGCCGAGCAGGATCAGGCTCTCCCGTACCGGGGTCCTGCTGACGCCCAGCTCGGCCGCGAGGTCGTTCTCCGACAGGGCGGCGCCCGGGGCGAGGTCCAGGCTGATGATCCGCGAGCGCAGCAGTTCGTGCACCAGTTGCCGGGTGTTGCGGCCCCGGGCGCGTGCGGCATGCAGCCCCAGGCCCTCGGTGGATGTCATCCCGGTCTCCTTCGCTTGCCGCCACCCGACTGATGCACTTGTATGGTAGCTGTAATGCACTTGTATGGTAGCCGACCACGTGCATCAGGATGCGCTTAGTGTTGACTGCAAGGAGGCAGCCCCATGAGCGGACTCGACCGCGTCTCACCGGTGGTGGCGACACCACGCAAGGAGCTCCGGCGCATCGTCGGGGCGTCCGTCATCGGCACCGTTGCCGAGTACTACGACTTCTTCATCTACGGCACGGCGTCCGCTCTCGCCTTCAACAAGGTCTTCTTTCCCGAGGTGGACCCGGCGGTGGGCACCCTCGCCGCCTTCTCGACCTACGCCGTCGGCTTCTTCGCCCGGCCGCTGGGCGGCCTGGTCTGGGGTGTCGTCGGCGACCGGATCGGCCGTAAAAGAGCCCTGGTCTTCACGCTGCTGCTGACCGGCCTCGGCACGTTCGCCGTCGGCCTGCTGCCCACCTACGACGAGATCGGCATCTGGGCCGCGGTCATCCTGGTGCTGGTCCGCCTGGTCCAGGGCTTCGGCGTCGGCGGTGAGCAGGGCGGTGCCGCGCTGCTGACCGCCGAGGCCGCGCCACCGGGCAGAAGGGGCTTCTACGCCAGCTTCGTCCAGCTCGGCTCCCCCGCCGCCTACCTCATCCCCACGGGTCTGTTCGCGCTGCTCACCTCCCAGCTGTCCGACGATGCCTTCCTCGCCTGGGGCTGGCGCATCCCGTTCCTGCTCAGCGCGCTCGTGGTGATCTTCGGTCTGGTCATCCGGCTGCGGGTCAGCGAGTCCGCGACGTTCCAGGCCGCGAGGAAGACGCAGGCGGCCCGGACCTCCCCGCTGAAGCTGCTGATGCGCGACAACCGCCGCGAGATCGTCGGCGGCCTGTTCACCAAGTTCGTCGAGGCAGCGGTCTTCCCCTTCTACACCGTTTTCCTCGTCACCTACGCCAAGGACCAGGGCGTCGACACCGGGATGGTGCTCAACGCGGTCCTCATCGCGGTCGGCGCCGAGCTCGTCGCCATCCCGCTGCTGGGCCGGCTCACCGACCGGGTCGGCCGGCGCCCGGTCTACCTGGCGGCGGCCGTCCTCAACCTCATCCTGGTCGTCCCCGCGTTCAGGGCGATCCAGACCGGCAACATGGCCGTGATCGTGCTGCTGCTGATCGCGGGCCTGGCCCTGGGCCACGCCGGCAGCTACGCCCCGCAGGCCTCGTACTTCCCCGAGCTGTTCCCCTCCACCGCCCGGTACAGCGGCATCTCGATCGTCTGGCAGTTCGGCTCGATGATCGCCAGCGGCCCCTTCACCGTGGTCGCCGCCGCGCTGCTGCTGGCCGGCGACGGCTCGTACGGCTGGGTCGCGCTGTACGTGGCGGCGCTCATCGCGGTCAGCATCGTGGCGCTGTGCTTCATGCCGGAGACCGCGCCCGGCCGGCTCGGCGGACGGGAGTACGCGCACTGGCCGCACGACAGCGCCGCGCCGTACTCCGAAGACACACCGGACGCACCGGGCGCACCGGACGCACCCGTGGGCGTCGCGCGCGGCTGACCGTCCGACCAGAACCACACCGTGTCGTGCCGACGCCCACCGCCGGCCGCCGGCACGGCACGATTGAGGAGCACCGCACATGGCCACCATCACCGGGGCGAAGGTCATCATCACCTCGCCGGGCCGCAACTTCGTCACGTTGAAGATCACCACCTCGGACGGCGTGACCGGGCTCGGCGACGCGACCCTGAACGGCCGCGAACTCGCCGTCGCCGCCTATCTGCGCGACCACCTGGTCCCGCTGCTGATCGGCCGCGACCCGGACCGCATCGAGGACATGTGGCAGTACCTCTACAAGGGCGCCTACTGGCGCCGCGGGCCGGTGACGATGACCGCGATCGCGGCCGTGGACACCGCCTTGTGGGACATCAAGGGCAAGGTCGCCGGGATGCCGGTGTACGACCTGCTGGGCGGCCGGGCCCGGGACGGCGCCATGGTCTACGGGCACGCCAGCGGCGGCAGCGTGGCGGAGCTGCTGGACGACGTCGCGCGCTTCCGTGACCTCGGCTACCGGGCGATCCGCGCGCAGGCCGCCGTGCCCGGCTCGCCGGGCAGCTACGGGGTGCGGCACGGCGCGATCTACGAGCCGGCGGCCACCGCGCTCCCCGAGGAGCAGCTGTGGTCGACCGAGGACTACCTCGACTTCGCGCCGAGCTGCCTCGGTCAGGTGCGGGAGAAGTTCGGCTTCGACTTCCATCTGCTGCACGACGTGCACCACCGGCTCACCCCCACCGAGGCCGGCCGGCTCGGCCGCGCCTTCGAAGAGCTCCGGCTGTTCTGGATGGAGGACCCGACCCCCGCGGAGCTACAGGAATCCTTCCGCCAGATCCGCCGGGCGACCACCACGCCGATCGCGGTCGGCGAGGTCTTCAACTCCATCTGGGACTGCCAGCAGCTCATCACCGAGCGGTTGATCGACTACATCCGGGCCTCGGTGGTGCACGCCGGTGGCATCACCCATCTGCGGCGCATCTTCCACCTCGCCGAGCTCTACCAGGTGCGCACCGGCTCGCACGGCGCCACGGACCTGTCGCCGGTGAGCCTGTCGGCCGCCGTGCACCTCGATGTGACCGTGCCGAACTTCGGCGTCCAGGAGTACATGGCGCACTCCCCGCTCACCCATGAGGTGTTCAGGACCGGCTACGAGCTGCGGGACGGCGCCCTGTACCCGTCATCGGCGCCCGGGCTCGGTGTGGAGCTCGACGAGGAGGCGGCGGCCCGCTTCCCGTACGAGCCGAAGTACCTGCCGGTCGGCCGGAGGACGGACGGGTCGGTGCACGACTGGTGAGCGCTCCCGAACGACTGTCCCGCGCCACGTGGGGCGCCCTGCCACCCCGGTGCCGTCCGCTGGTCGACCCGCGGGAGCTGCGGCCACGGATCGTGCACCTGGGCATCGGCGCCTTCCACCGCGCCCACCAGGCCGTCTGCACCGAGACCGCCGAGGCCCGGCACTCCGCCGGGTGGGGCATCGCCGGGGTCTCGCAACGCAGCCGCGCCGTGGTGGACGCGCTGCGCCCGCAGGACGGCCTCTACTCGCTGACGGTGCGTCAACCCGAAGGCCCGCTGACCCGCGTGGTCGGCTCGGTCGTCGAGGTGCTGCACGCGGCCGACGACGGGGCGCGGCTCACCGAGCTCATCGCCGCGCCCGACGTCTCCGTCGTCACCACCACGGTCACCGAGAAGGGCTACCGGCGTGACCCGGCGGGCGGTGGGCTCGCCCTGGACGATCCCCAGGTGCGTAGCGATCTGGCCGGTGCCCCGGTGCCCGTGACCGTCATCGGCCAGCTGGCCACCGGACTGCGGGCACGCCGGCACACCGGTGCGCCGCTGTCCGTAGTCCCGTGCGACAACATGGCGGACAACGGCCGGGGGGTGCGCCGTCTGGTGCTCGACTTCGTCGCCGCGAGCGGATGGCGGGACCGCGACCGCCTGCTGGAGTGGATCGACGCTGCGGTCGCGTTCCCCGCCACCGTCGTGGACCGCATCGTGCCCGCGACCACCGCGGCGGACCGCGAGCGTGCCGCCGCGCAGCTCGGCCTGTGGGACGCGGGGGCGGTGACCGGGGAGCCGTTCCTCCAGTGGGTGCTCCAGGACACCTTCGCCGCCGACCGGCCGCGGTGGGAGAGCGCCGGGGCCCAGCTGGTCGACGACGTCACCCCGTACCAGGTGATGAAGCTGCGGCTGCTCAACGGCGCGCACTCGCTCCTCGCCTACCTGGGCCTGGCCGCGGGGTGCGAGACCGTGGCCGATGTGATGGCCACCGCGTGGGGCGAGCCGGTGGTACGGGCCTACGCTGCGGAGGTCGCCCCGAGCCTGACCCCGGCGGCGGGCCTCGACGTCGACACCTACGTCGAGAGCCTGCTGACCCGGTTCGCCAACCCGGCCGTCCAGCACCGCATCCGGCAGATCGCGACGGACGGCTCCCTCAAGATCCCCGAACGCTGGCTGGCACCCCTGCGAGAGCTGCGCGCCGCGGGTGCCGCCACCCCCGTCCTGACCCGGGCGCTGGCCGCCTGGGCGCGCCACACCCGAGACCAGGACGTCGACGACCCGGCGGCCGACCGCCTCCGCCAGGCCTGGCGGCTACCCCCCACCGACGCGGTGCGCGCCGTGCTGGGTGAGCTCGGTGCGCCTGATCTCGCGGACGACGGCGAGTTCGTCGCGGAAGTCGCCGGGAAGCTGTAGGCGCCTTCGGCGCCATGTTCAGGGGCGCGGGGCTGTGTCGATGTGCCGCTCCGCGGCGTGGGCGCGACCAGCCGCGACGAGACCGTCGGATCGCCACCGACCCGAGGGGGCTGTCCCTGTCGTGTCCGGACCACCGGGCCGGTGGGGGGTTGCTCGCGCAGTTCCTCACGCCCCCAGGGGGCAGGGGCACGCCGTGCCCACCCTGCGCCCCTCAGAACCCCAGGCGGCGCAGCTGCTTGGGGTCCCGTTGCCAATCCTTGGCGACCTTCACATGGAGGTCCAGGTAGACGGGCGTGCCGAGCAGGGCCTCGATCTGGTGGCGGGACTTGATGCCGACGTCCTTCAGGCGCTTGCCCTTGGGGCCGATGACGATGCCCTTCTGGCTGGGGCGCTCGATGTAGACGTTCGCGTGGATGTCGAGGAGGGGGCGGTCCGCGGGGCGGTCGGGGCGGGGCAGCATTTCCTCCACGACGACCGCGATGGAGTGCGGAAGCTCGTCCCGTACGCCTTCCAGGGCGGCCTCGCGGATCAGTTCGGCCACCATGACCTGCTCCGGCTCGTCGGTCAGGTCGCCCTCGGGGTAGAGCGCAGGGCTCTCCGGGAGCAGCGGGACGAGCAGGTCGGCGAGCAGGGCCACCTGGCCGGGCGGCGTCGGGCGGCCGGCGCCACCCGCGCTGTCGCCGCCGTCGCCGTCGTCCGAAACGGCGCCGCCGTCCGCCGTGCCGGCCGCGTCGTGTCGCACCGCAGACACCGGCACGATCTCCGCCCACTCCATGCCGAGCTCCTTGCCGAGCCGGTCGACGGCGATCAGCTGCTCGGCGAGGGTCCGCGGGTCGACCAGGTCGGTCTTGGTGAGGATGGCGACCTTGGGGGTCTTCCGGATCCCGGCCAGCTCCTTGGCGATGAAGCGGTCACCGGGGCCGATCTTCTGGTCGGCGGGCAGGCAGAAGCCGATCACGTCGACCTCCGCCCAGGTGGTGCGCACCACGTCGTTCAGCCGCTCGCCGAGCAGGGTGCGGGGCTTGTGCAGGCCAGGGGTGTCGACGAGCACCAGCTGGGCGTCGGGGCGGTGCACGATGCCGCGCACGGTGTGCCGGGTGGTCTGCGGACGGTTGGAGGTGATCGCCACCTTCTTGCCGACCAGCGCGTTCGTCAGGGTGGACTTGCCCGCGTTGGGGCGACCCACGAAGCAGGCGAAGCCTGCCCGGTGGGATTCTCGGGCCGGCTCGGTCGGCTGGGTGCGCGCACTCATGAGCACCATTCTCGCCGATCGGCGGGACTGCCCGGACACCCGCCGTTGCCGCGCCCGCGCGACCGCTCCCCCGACGCCGCGTGCGCGCCACCCCCCGCACCCCGGCGTGCATCACTCTCCGCACCGCACGCCCCTTCCCCCGGCGCCCCGACGACCGGCCTCCCGCACCGGCCGGTGAGGCCCCGGAAACGCTCCGGCAACACGAAACATCGCGGAAACACCGGCGTGCCCGGCGCGAAACGCACGCCAGCGACGCTCCTGGAGTCGCCCCGTGCTGCCCGCATCCGGGGAGGCGCTTGCCCGAGGGTCCACCCGGAGGAGAGAGCTGTGCAGACCGTGACGACCCCGATCCCGCTGGCCGGCGCCCACGCCGCCGGCATAGACAGCGGCGACACCGCCTGGCTGCTCGCGGCGAGCGCCCTCGTGCTGCTGATGACCCCGGGCCTGGCGCTCTTCTACGGCGGCATGGTGCGCACGAAGAGCGTGCTGAACATGCTGCTGATGAGCTTCGTCTCGATCGCGCTCGTCACCGTCGTCTGGCTCGTGGCGGGCTACTCGCTGGCCTTCGGAGACGACGCGTTCGCCGGGCTCATCGGTGCCGCCGACCACCTCGGCATGGCGGGCATCGGCCCGGACACCGTCACGGGCAGTGTTCCCACCCTGCTGTTCAGCACCTTCCAGCTCACCTTCGCGATGGTGACCGCGGCCCTCATCAGTGGTGCGATCGCGGACCGCACCCGATTCACGGCCTGGCTGGTCTTCGTGCCCGTGTGGACCCTGCTCGTATACGTTCCCGTGGCGCACTGGGTGTGGGGCCCGGGCGGCTGGATCGCCCACTCGCTGGGCGCGCTGGACTTCGCCGGCGGCCTGGTGGTGGAGATCGCCTCGGGTGCCTCGGGGCTCGCCGTCGCGCTGGTCATCGGGCCGCGCATCGGGTTCAAGAAGGACGCGATGCGCCCGCACAGCCTGCCGCTGGTGGTGCTGGGCGCCGGGCTGCTGTGGTTCGGCTGGCTCGGCTTCAACGGCGGCTCCTCGCTCGCCGCCGACGGTCTCGCCGCGGCCTCGCTGCTCAACACCGTGGTCGCCGGCAGCACCGGCCTGCTCGGCTGGCTCCTCGTGGAGCAGCGCCGCGACGGCCACCCCACCACCTTCGGCGCCGCCTCCGGCGCGGTCGCCGGTCTTGTCGCGATCACCCCGGCGTGCGGCACGGTCGCGCTGCCCGGTGCCGCGGTGGTCGGGCTCGCCGCGGGCGTCGTCTGCTCGTACGCGGTGGCCTGGAAACTCCGGCTGAACTACGACGACTCGCTGGACGTGGTGGGCGTCCACTTCGTCGGCGGCGTCATCGGCACGCTGCTCATCGGCCTCTTCGCGACGGCCACGATGACCGACGGCAAGGACGGCCTCTTCTACGGCGGTGGGGCCGCCCAACTCGGCAGGCAGGCCGTCGCCGTCGTCGCCGTGGCCGCGTACACCTTCGGGGTGACGTACGGCATCGGCCTGGTGATCCACAAGCTGATGGGCTTCCGGGCCACCGCCGAGGAGGAAATGACCGGCCTCGACCAGACGCTGCACGCGGAGAGCGCCTACGATCACGGGGTGCTCGGCCACGGCGCCCCCCAGACCCCGACCTACGCGCCCGGCCTCAAGACGAAGGAACGGAGCCCGGCCGAATGAAGTTGATCACGGCGGTCGTCAAACCGCACCGCCTCGACGAGGTCAAGAGCGCCCTCCAGTCCCACGGAGTGCACGGCCTGACCGTCACCGAGGCGAGCGGGTACGGCCGGCAGCGCGGGCACACCGAGGTGTACCGGGGCGCCGAGTACCGCGTCGACCTGGTGCCCAAGGTGCGCATAGAGGTCGTCGTCGAGGACGCGGAAGCCGACGCCGTGATCGACGCGATCGTGCGCGCGGCGTGGACCGGCAAGATCGGCGACGGGAAGGTGTGGGCGACACCCGTCGACTCCGTCGTCCGGGTCCGCACGGGAGAACGGGGTCCGGACGCCCTCTGACGAACAACCACGTCCCCCCACCGGCGCCTTGTGGGCTGGGGAGACGACAAGGGGCCCCTCCCGTGGCCTGCGACGGCGTCCGTTCCAGCCGATGCGGGACACCTCGTTCCGGCGGTCCCGCATCCCGGCACGCGCCGACGGTGCGGGCCGGCAGGTCCGGTGCCGCGCCCCGCTCACGCCGCACTATTCCCGGGGCGCGCCCTGGTGCTGGTGGCGCTCGGCGAGTCGCTTCAGGTTCAGCAGCTGCCGCCGAGCCATGATCAGGTCGCCGACGGACAGTCCGGGTGCCGCCCAGCGGCTGGTCCGCATGACGACCTTGAGCAGCAGTCGCGTCGTGTCGTGGTCCTGGGGCACGACGACGTAGGACATGAAGGCGCCCATGACCGTGCCCGTCAGCTGTTTCCCCGGGTCGACCGAGACGATCCGGCCCAGCTTGCGCCCGCCGGTGGCGGTGAACGTCTCTCCGACGCGCGGCTCGGGAAGGCCCACCAACTCGCGAGGTGAGCGGTGGCCGAGGTTGTCGACCCAGTCGTAGGAGTACGGCGCAAGTCTCACTTGCGCAACCCACGGCCATACCGCTTCTGCGGTCGCCGCCACGTGCACGCCCCGCCATGCCTCCAGCGTGGGCGAGGTGACGAAGTGGTCGCACGGATAGTCGCGCACGACCTCGCTGGCGCTCACGCCCCACCGGTCACCGATCATGGCGTACATCCTCTGTCGGAACTGACACGTCCTCACCAGCCGGCCGCCGGTGCCCAGGCCCCTCTCCCCCATGATGGCAGCGCCCGAGGGGGAGGCACGGCACGTCCGCGAGGCCCGGAACGCGGGCCGGCGAGCGCGTCAGCCCGCCGTGAGCGTCGTGTGCACCGCGCCGTCGGGCCCCGCGAGGAGGATGGGGGTGCCGGTGCCGCCGAGGTCCCGGACGGCGGCGCGGTCCGCTTCGGGTGCCGTGTCCGCCTCGGTGACGACCGCCGCGGCCTCCAGCGACGTCGCCCCGGACGCCACCGCCATCGCAACCGCGGTCTGGAGTGCGCTCAGCCGCAACGAGTCCAGCGCGACCGTCCCCGCCACGTACGTGCGCCCGGTCTCGTCCCGTACCGCCGCCCCTTCGGGCACGGAGTTACGGGCCCGCGCCGAACGGGCCAGGGTGACGATCTTGCGGTCCTCGGGGTCAAGCCCGCTGGTCTCGGTCATGCCCCTGAGCATACGGAAGCGTGGTGCGCTGGGGGTTGGACGGGGGCGGGTGCCGGGTCGGGACGGGCGGCCGGGACGGGCGGCCGGGTCGTTCGGTCGGGAGTGACAGGAGGGGCAACGGGTTCTGCCCCCGATGTCCTGGTGTGCTGCGTCCGGCTGTGCCTAGATGGCAGGACGGACACGACGGGACGAGTCCCCCACCGTGCGAGCCGTGAACGAGAAGGAGTGGGTCGCCGTGGCCGTCCAGCGACAGGAGTCGGAGCAGCAGCAACCGCACCGGGCGGCAGTGCGCCCCGCCGTGCACGGTTCGGGGCCGACGGCGGCTCAGGACACCGGCCCTGGCCCGCACCGACCCGGCGGACGGCTCTCGCCCGCGCAGGTCACCGCGCTCCAGCGGTCCGCGGGGAACACCGCGGTGGCCCGGGCGTTGCAGCAGGCGGACGAGGCCGAGCCGGCGGTGCAGCGGTCCACGGAGACCAGCGTGCACGAGGTGCTCCGCACGCCCGGTGCGCCGTTGGCCGAGCCGGTGCGCAGGGACATGGAGAGCCGGCTGGGTGCGGACTTCAGCGCCGTGCGGGTGCACGCGGACACCACGGCGCAGCGTTCGGCGGCGGAGATCGGCGCCCGCGCCTACACCTCGGGCAACCACATCGTGGTGGGCGCCGGCGGTGACGACCAGCACACTCTGGCCCACGAGTTGACCCATGTCATCCAGCAGCGCAGCGGCGCGGTGGCCGGCACGGACCACGGCGCCGGGCTGCGGATCAGCGACCCGTCCGACCGGTTCGAGCGGGAGGCGGAGGCGAACGCCACCCGGGCACTGGCCGGGCCGGCGGCGCCGGGCGCGCACGACAGCGCCCCTCCGGACGAGGCCGCCGCCGAGGGATCGTCGTCCGCCGTGCACTAGGCGCCGGCCGTGCAACGCGCGATCGGCAACGCCGAGACCCTGCTCGGTGGTCGCTCCGCCGGCGAGGCGGCGGCCATGGTCGGCATGGGCGAGACCCAGAAGGCCGTGGGCCAGATGGACGTGCTGTGGAGCGGCGGCGCGAGCGACTGCGTGATCGTCGCGGCGGTGGCCGACGGGAGGGGCTGGATCACCCACGTCGACGGCTCCGGGCCTTCGATGAACACCGTCGTCAGCGCGATCCGGCAGGTCGGATCCGGTCATGTCTACCTGGCCTCACAGGTGTTCACCCAGGGTGACTCCGCTGCCAACGGGAACCTGCGGTCGATCGTGCAGGCGCTGACGGAACAGGGCATCGCCATCAGCGGCATCTTCCCGTCGAGCAGCCTGGGCGTGACCGCCGGCACCGGAGCCGTGGTGGGCAACCTCAGCCGTACCGACATCGACACCCTCAAGGGCAACGAGGCGATCTAG
>NZ_JAMJWG010000089.1 GCF_024435355.1 Streptomyces odontomachi | reverse complement strand
AGCATGGCGCCCCTCCAATGCAGAGAGCTCGCACGGCACGCACGTCGCCGGCGAGATAGCGGCTGCCAAGAACGGCATCGGGATGGTCGGGGTCGCGCCGGGGGTGAAGGTGGCCGGCATCAAGGTCGCCACTCCGGACGGCTTCATGTACGCCGAGGCGGTCGTCTGCGGCTTCGTCTGGGCCGCCGAGCACGGCGTGGACGTCACCAACAACAGCTACTTCACCGACCCGTGGTACTTCGCATGCAGTGCCGACCCCGGTCAGAAGGCACTGGCCGACGCCATCACCCGGGCCTCGCAGTACGCGGAGAAGAAGGGCACGGTCAACGTCGCGGCGGCCGGGAACGAGAGGCTCGACCTCGCCGCCGACCACCTCATCGACCCGTACAGTCCGGACGACACCGGGCCGCACCCCCGGGACATCGATACGTCCCTCTGCAAGATCCTCCCCGCGGAGCTGCCGGGTGTCGTGACGGTGGCGGCCACCGGTGCCAAGGGGCTGAAGTCGTCGTACTCCAGCTACGGGCTGGGCGTCATCGACATCGCCGCGCCCGGCGGTGACGCCGCCTACCAGCCGCCCGCGCCGCCCGCGACCAACGGCTCCATCCTCGGTACCCTGCCGGGCGGCACCTGGGGCTACGGGTCCGGTACGTCGGTGGCAGCGCCGCACGTCGCGGGCGTCGTGGCACTCATCAAGTCGACCCATCCGCATGCCACA
>NZ_JAMJWG010000088.1 GCF_024435355.1 Streptomyces odontomachi | reverse complement strand
CGTGGCATGCGGGTGGGTCGACTTGATGAGTGCCGCAACACCCACGACGTGCGGTGTCGCCATCGACGTACCGGACATGTAGCCCCAGGTGCCGCCCGGCAGGGTACCGAGGATGGAGCCGTTGGTCGCGGGCGGGGCGGGGGGCTGGTAGGACGTGGCGTCGCCGCCGGGCGCGGCGATGTCGATGGTGCCGAGTCCGTAGTTGGAGTACGACGACTTCAGGCCCTTGGCGCCGGTGGCCGCCACCGTCACGACGCCCGGCAGCTCGGTGGGGATGTCGTTGCAGATGGACGGGTCGATCTCGCGGGGGTACGGCCTGGTGTCGTTCGGGCTGGCCAGGTCGGTGAGGTGGCCGGAAGCGAGGTCGTACGACTCGTTGCCGGCCGCCGCGACGTTGACCGTGCCCTTCTTCTCCGCGTACTGCGAGGCCCGGGTGATGGCGTCGGCCAGCGCCTTCTGGTCCGGGTCGTCGGCGCAGTTGAAGTACCACGGGTCGGTGTAATAGCTGTTGTTGGTGACGTCCACGCCGTGCTCGGCGGCCCAGACGAAGCCGCAGACGACCGCCTCGGTGTAGAAGAAGCCCTGCGGGTTCGCGACCTTGATGCCGGCCACCTTCACGCCCGGGGCGACCCCGGCCATTCCGATGCCGTTCTTGGCTGCTGCTATCTCGCCGGCGACGTGGGTGCCGTGTGGGCTCTCGCCGTCGGCGGGGCGCCATGCC
>NZ_JAMJWG010000087.1 GCF_024435355.1 Streptomyces odontomachi | reverse complement strand
GGAGCATCCACAGCTGGGACATGGGGGAGACCCTGGCACCTCCCCCTGAAACGCCATCCCTCAAGGCAGTGACGGCGTTGCTGATTACAGTGCGCGTTGGTGGGTGAGGCAGTCTGAGGTGTCTGTAAGCGAGCTTTCGACGGGGCCCGGAGCCTCTGTCTGGTGGACTCACCACGTTACCGCAGGGTCTTTACGCAGGTGGGAATGGGTGACTTGGCAGGGTGAGGCTGCGGGTGGAATCTCACCACACCTTGCCCACCTCACCATCACTCTGTGTGCACCGGGTGGTTTCCCCAGCCTGCTCTCAGGGACAAAGGGACCACCCATCACGGTCGGCGGAGCCTTGCTAGACCTAGCGGCGTGGGTTGCTAGGTCTAGCAACCTCGCTAGCAACGAAAAGCGGCTCTGAGCAGGTGTCTAGCGTCTAGCAGCGGTTCATCAGGAGTGTGGAAATCGCCGTCCGGGAGCTCCTACGGGCGTCGTGCCAGACGCTAGGCTCCGGTCCGCTGAGGTGTAGACGGCTTTTCAGGAGGGGCGGGGCAGCCGTCGGCGGGGCGGGGGCCAAGTTGTCTTGTCGCTTGTCGTGTGCCTTCTCGGAGCGGGCCCCATCGGTGCTATGGCTGCTGTCCGAGCCGTTGACCTGCGGCGCGACAAGCGACAAGACAAGCGACAAGCGACAAGCGGGGCGACAAGTCGTGCACCAGTACCTGCCGGGTCTCCGGTCT
>NZ_JAMJWG010000086.1 GCF_024435355.1 Streptomyces odontomachi | reverse complement strand
CTAGGGCGTTTCCTTCGGATCACCTCGCCGACCAGATGAAGATGGCGGCGAGGTGTAGTCCGGCCTGGTAGATGGTGGCGGTCTTGTCGTAGCGGGTGGCTAGGCCGCGCCATTGCTTGAGCTTGTTGATGCACCGCTCGACGGTGTTCCGCTGCTTGTAGGCCTCGCGGTCGAAGGTTGGGGGACGGCCGCCGAGCCGACCGCGTCGCCTTCGGTTCGCGGCCTGGTCCGCCGGCTGCGGGATCACCGCCCGGATCTTCCGTCGCCGCAGATGAAGGCGGATCGCCCGGGACGAATACGCCTTGTCGGCCAAGACCACGTCCGGCGTGACCCTGGGGCGGCCGATCCGTCTGGGCACCCGTAGCCGGGCCATGACCTGCTCGAATGCGGGCGCGTCACCGGCCTGGCCCGGCGTGATGACGAACGCCAGCGGCCGGCAGCGACCGTCTGCGACAAGGTGGATCTTCGTGGTCAGTCCACCGCGGGAGCGGCCGAGGGCATGGTCTGCCGGCTCGCCGACCGGGGCCCCTTTTGACGGGCCCCGGCGGCGTGCTGGTGCGCACGAACGATCGTGGAGTCGACCGCGACAACCCAGTCCAGATCGCCTTCGGCGTCGGCCTGGGCAAGCAGGGCGGTGAAGATCTTCTCCCAGGTGCCATCGGCGGCCCACTTGCGCAGACGGTTGTGAGCGCCCTTCCACGAGCCGAAGTGCTCGGGCAGGTCCATCCACGGCGTACCCGTGCGGTACTTGAACGCGATCGCGTCGATCACCTGCCGGTGATCACGCCACCGCCCACCCCGCCGAGGCGTCCGGTCCGGCAGCAACGGCTCGATACGCGCCCACTGCGCGTCGGTTAAGGCCACACCCAGACCAACGATCCGATGATCTGAAAGAAACGGCCTAG
>NZ_JAMJWG010000085.1 GCF_024435355.1 Streptomyces odontomachi | reverse complement strand
GGCAGCGCCGGGAAGCAGGACGGTGTCCAGGATCCGGTGGTCCTCCAGCCAGCGCTGCCGCGCCAGCGAGATGCGACCGGTGAACAGGTGCGTGCCGTCGGGCAGCGTCGTCACCGCGCTCAGCAACGGATGGTGAGCCGGGCGCAGGCCGGCCGCGGCCAGGTCGGCGCCGGTGTGCGGCGCGAGCCAGTAACGCTTGCGTTCGAAGGCGTACGTGGGCAGTTCCACCCGTGCGCCGGCGGGCTGGTGCCAGTCGACGTCCAGGCCGGCGGTGAAGGCCGCCGCCAGGCTGGCGTGGAACCGCTCCAGGCTTCCCTCATCACGGCGAAGGGTTCCGGTGACCAGTGCGGGCTCGACGTCGAGGGCGTGCAGGGTGTCGTTGACCGGGAGGGTCAGGACCGGGTGCGGGCTCGCCTCGACGAACGCGGTGTGCCCGGAGCCGGCCAGAACACCGATGGTCTCCTCGAAACGGACCCGCTCACGCAGGTTCCGATACCAATAGGCGGCATCGCACACGGTGGTGTCTTCCAACAGACCGCCGGTCACCGTGGAGTAGAACGGAATCACCGACTGCCGCGGGCTGATCCCCTCCAGCGCGTTGAGGATCTCTTCCTGAACGGCTTCCACCTGCGGCGAGTGGCTGGCGTAGTCGACCGGGATCATCCGCGCACGCACACCACGGCCCTCACACTCCGCGACCACGGCCTCCAGCACACCCTGCTGACCAGCAATGATCGTCGTATGCGGACTGTTCACCGCAGCCACGCCTGCCGCAGCGCCGTGGGACGCCAGCAACTTCTCCACATCGGCGACCGGAAGGGCCACGTTCGCCATCGACGACGAACCCGTCAACCGCGTGATAGCCCGACTCCGCAACGCCACGATGCGAGCGGCGTCATCGAGCGACAGCACACCCGCGACATGCGCGGCAGCGATCTCACCCTGCGAG
>NZ_JAMJWG010000084.1 GCF_024435355.1 Streptomyces odontomachi | reverse complement strand
CCTCGTCGACGACGTCATCGATCCCACCGAAACCCGCGAAGTCCTCGCATCCACCCTCGCCATGCTGCGCACCAAGCACGCCGACCTGCCCTCCCGCAAGCACGGCAACCCCCCGCAGTGACCCGCGGACCTCGAGCGCTACGGAGAAGCACCATGACCATTTCCGCCACCGAACCCGCCGCCGACCCGTCGGCCGCCGCGTCCGCCGCACCGTCGCAGGCCGCCGCGTCCGCCGCCGCCGAAGCCCTGGCGCAGCTCTCCGCCGGCGGCGACGTGCTGCGCGTCGAGCGCGGCCAGGCCGGCCCCGAGGAGCTGGCCGCCGTCACCGCGGTACTGCTCGCCCGAGCCGCCGCACAGCCCGCCGCTCCGGCGCACCGGGTACGCCCGAAGGCCGGCTGGCGCCGGCTGGAGCGCGAGCGCGGCTTCAACGCGCCGCACAGCTGGCGGGTGTGAGCCCCGCGCCGTCCCGCGGGCCCGCCTAGGCAGGCCGCAGGCGCAAGGCCGGCGACACGCAGCACGGTCCCGGTCCCCCGAACGAGGGGGACCGGGACCGTCGTCGTATGCAAAACCGCCGTCCCGCCCAGGCGCCGCACAGCGCAAGAGGGAGAACAGGACACGGATGGCACGACCGGGGGACGTGGCACGACGAGAGGGCCGGGACCGGGGCACCGGGGGACGAGTGTCCCGCGCTCCTGCGCGCCCGCGTGGATGTGGCGAGGCCGGCCGGTGTCCCGCTGGTCGCAGCAGGACCACAGCAGGCGCTCCGGTAACCGTACGAAGCCCCGGTGAAGCCGCTCTGAGCCGACGAGCGGCTCGGGGCCTGTCCAGGGGAGGGGGGACGCTTTCCCGGCGTGCGCAGGAGTGCGAAGTTCCGGGCGTGCCGGGCCACGGACGTTCTCTGCGGTCGGTCTCCTACCGCAGTCGGGCCATCAGCGCGTGCTCCACCAGCGTGATGAGCGCGCTCTTGGCATCCGAGCGGTTGCGGGCGTCCGTGGTGATGATCGGGGCGTCGGGG
>NZ_JAMJWG010000083.1 GCF_024435355.1 Streptomyces odontomachi | reverse complement strand
TCGCAGTGGCGGGGGATGGGTCGGGGTTTGTTTGCTTCCAGCGCGGTGTTTCGGGGTGCGTTGGAGGAGTGTGCGCGGGTGTTGGATCCGTTGGTGGGGTTCTCGGTCGTGGATGTGGTGTGTGGCCGGGTGGAGATGCCCAGTACTGAGTTAGTGGGTGTTGGTGATGTGTCCGCCGGTGTGGTGGATCGGGTGGATGCGGTTCAGCCGGTGTTGTTTGCGGTGATGGTTGGGTTGGCGCGGGTGTGGCGGTCGTGGGGTGTGCGGGTTGTTGGGGTGGTGGGGCATTCTCAGGGTGAGATTGCTGCTGCGTGTGTGGCGGGTGGGTTGTCGTTGGTGGATGCGGCGCGGGTGGTGGCGTTGCGTTCGCGTGCGTTGCGGGTGTTGTGCGGTCAGGGTTCGATGATGTCGTTGGCTGTGTCGCGTGAGCAGGCCGAAGGTCTGGTGTCTCGGTGGGGTGGGGTTGAGGTTGCGGCGGTGAATGGGCCGGTGTCGACGGTGGTGTCGGGTCCGGTGGTGGGGTTGCGGGGGGTGGCTGAGGAGTGTGAGGGGTTAGGGGTACGGGCTCGTTGGATCTCGGTGGATTACGCGTCGCATTCGCGGTATGTGGAGGCGATCGAGGCGCGGTTGGCTGTTGATCTGGCGGGGATCAGCCCGCGGAAGGGTGAGATTCCGTTTTATTCGACGGTGTCTGGTGGGCGGGTGGATACCGGTGGGTTGGATGCGGGGTATTGGTATCGGAATCTGCGGCAGCCGGTGTTGTTCGCGGACACGATCAGGGCGCTGGCTCGGGCGGGGCATCGTGCGTTTATCGAGGTCAGTCCTCATCCGGTGCTGGTCCCGGCCCTGCACGACACCCTTGAGGAGAGTGCGGCGGCAGGGGCAGACGGGCATCGGCATGGGCATGGGGATGGGCATGGGGACGGGCATGGGGATGGGGACGATGCCGGGTTCGTGGTTGTCGGGTCGTTGCGGCGTGACGAGGGCGGAGTCGATCGGCTGATCCGTTCCGCAGCGGAGGCCTATAC
>NZ_JAMJWG010000082.1 GCF_024435355.1 Streptomyces odontomachi | reverse complement strand
GCGGTGGGTGGGGACGCGCCGGTTTCGGTGCAGTCGATGACGACGACGCGGACGTCGGATGTGGGTGCGACGTTGCAGCAGATTGCGGAGTTGACGGCGTCGGGGTGCCAGATCGTGCGGGTGGCGTGTCCGACGCAGGACGATGCGGATGCGTTGCCGACGATTGCGCGTAAGTCGCAGATTCCGGTGATTGCGGATATTCATTTCCAGCCGAAGTACGTGTTCGCTGCGATTGATGCGGGTTGTGCGGCGGTGCGGGTGAATCCGGGGAATATCAAGCAGTTTGACGACAAGGTGCGTGAGATTGCGCGTGCGGCGTCGCAGGCGGGGACGCCGATTCGTATCGGGGTGAATGCGGGCTCTTTGGACAGGCGGCTTCTGGCGAAGTACGGGAAGGCGACGCCTGAGGCGCTGGTGGAGTCGGCGCTGTGGGAGGCGTCGTTGTTCGAGGAGCATGATTTTCGGGATATCAAGATCTCGGTGAAGCACAATGATCCGGTGGTGATGGTGAATGCGTACCGGTTGTTGGCGCAGCAGTGTGATTATCCGTTGCATTTGGGTGTGACGGAGGCGGGTCCTGCGTTTCAGGGGACGGTGAAGTCGGCGGTGGCGTTCGGTGCGTTGCTGTCGGAGGGGATCGGGGACACGATCCGGGTGTCGTTGTCGGCTCCTCCGGTGGAGGAGGTGAAGGTCGGTATCCAGATTCTGGAGTCGTTGAATCTGCGGCAGCGGGGTCTGGAGATCGTGTCGTGTCCGTCGTGTGGGCGTGCGCAGGTGGATGTGTACAAGTTGGCGGAGGAGGTCACGGCCGGGTTGACGGGCATGGAGGTGCCGTTGCGGGTGGCGGTGATGGGGTGTGTCGTCAACGGTCCGGGGGAGGCGCGTGAGGCGGATCTGGGGGTGGCCTCGGGTAACGGCAAGGGGCAGATCTTCGTGAAGGGTGAGGTCATCAAGACCGTGCCGGAGTCGAAGATCGTGGAGACGCTGATCGAGGAGGCGATGAAGATCGCCGAAGACATGGAGAAGGCCGGG
>NZ_JAMJWG010000081.1 GCF_024435355.1 Streptomyces odontomachi | reverse complement strand
CGATCGGGCGCGTCTGGCGCGTGCGGGTATCGGGCCGATGTCGACGCCGGACGCGCTGGCCCTGTTCGACGCGGCGGTCGTATCCGGGGCTCCCGCTGTGGTCGCCGCTCATCTGGACCCGGCGGCCCTGCGCACCGCCGCCTCCGAAGGACATCTGTCACCCCTGCTCAGCGGCCTGATCCGGGCGCAGCCGCGGCGCGTCGGCGCGGGCTCCGGGCTCGGCGAGCGGCTCCAGGGCCGCCACCCCGACGAGCAGCGGCGCGTGACGACCCGAGAGGTGCGCCGGCAGGTGGCCGCCGTCCTCGGCCGTGACGATGCCGGGTCGGTGCCGGTCGACCGGGCCTTCTCGGAACTCGGCTTCGACTCGCTGATGAGCGTCGACCTCCGCAACCGGCTGACCGCGGCCGTGGGGCGCCCGCTGCCCGCCTCGCTCGTCTTCGACCAGCCCACCGTTCGCGAGCTCGCTCGGTACGTCCTCACCGAACTCACCGACGGCACCGACCCGGCCACGACATCCGGCACCCCGGCCGGTGCGGCGGTGCTGGACGAGCCGCTGGCGATCGTGGGGATGGCGTGCCGTTTCCCGGGCGGGGTCGAGGGCCCGGACGATCTGTGGCGGCTGGTCGCTGACGGCCGGGACGCGATCTCGGGCTTCCCCGTCAACCGTGGGTGGGACCTGGAGGCGTTGTTCCATCCGGATCCCGATCACGCCGGTACGTCGTATGCCCGCGAGGGCGGGTTCCTGCACCGGGCGGCGGACTTCGACGCGGAGTTCTTCGGGATCTCCCCGCGTGAGGCGTTGGCGATGGATCCGCAGCAGCGTGTGCTGTTGGAGACGGCCTGGGAGGCCTTGGAGCACGGTCGGATCGATCCGGACACCCTGCGCGGCAGCCGTACCGGTGTCTTCACCGGCGTCATGTACAACGACTACGCCGCACGCCTGAGGCCCGCACCCCCCGAGGTCGAAGGCCTCCTGGCGGCCGGCAACACGGGGAGCGTCATCTCGGGGCGGCTGGCGTATGCGTTGGGGTTCGAGGGGCCTGCGGTGAGTGTGGACACGGCGTGTTCGTCGTCGTTGGTGGCGTTGCATCTTGCCGGTCAGGCGCTGCGGCTGGGG
>NZ_JAMJWG010000080.1 GCF_024435355.1 Streptomyces odontomachi | reverse complement strand
CGGATCCGGGTCGTACAGGTTCTCGACGTCCCAGCCGCGGCCCGTGGGGAAGTCACCGACGGCGTCGGTGCCGTCGGCCACCAGGTTCCAGAGGCCGTCCGGCGAGGTGACGCCGCCGGGGAAGCGGCAGCCGGCGCCGACGATCGCGATGGGCGCCGACCGGTCGGACTCGATCTCGTGCAGCCGCTGCCGGGTCTTCTGGAGGTCGGCGGTGACACGCTTCAGGTAGTCGCGGAGCTTGTCCTCATTCACCGTGTGACCCCAGTCCCAGCTCGTTGTCGATGATGTTGAAGATCTCGTCGTCGGTGGCGGACTCGATGTCGGTGCCGGTCTCGACCACGGCCGTCTCGACCGGGTCTGCCGACGTCCCACCTGCCGGCCCTGCCACCCGCTGTCCCGCGGTGAGCCTGGTCAGGAAGCCCTGGAGGCGCGCCGCCAGGTCGTCGCGTGCCTGCGGGAACAGCGTCGGCAGCGCGGCCTCGATGCGGTCGAGGTCGGCGGCGAACGGCAGCACGGGTTCGGCGGCGTCCGGCGCCAGCTCGGTCCGCAGGTGGGCGGCCAGCTCCGTCGGGGTCGGGTAGTCGAAGAGCGCCGTGGCGGGCAGCCTGAGGCCGGTGTCGCGGTTGAGCGTGTTGCGGAACTCCACCGCGGTCAGCGAGTCGAGCCCGGTGTCCATGAACCCGGCCTCGCCGTCGACGGCCCCGGCCGAGGTGTGCCCGACGGCGGAGGCGAGCCTGTCCAGGATGTGGTCCAGGAGCATCCGGTGCTGCTCGTCCTCGGTACGCCCGGCCAGCCGCTGCTCGAAGCCCGCCGGCTCGGCGGTGTCCCGTGCCGTGCGGCGCACCGCGGGGCGGCGCAGTCCGCGCAGCACCGGCTGGGTGGCTTCCACGGTGTCCGGGAAGCCGGCGGTGTCGAGCCGGGCGGGCACGTACAGGGCGGGGTCCTGCGCCAGGGCGATGTCGAGGAGTTCCAGGCCCCGTTCGACCGGCAGGGGCACGATGCCGCCCCGGTTGAGACGGGCCTTGCCCACCTCGTCGAGGGAGCCCGCCATGCCCCCGTCCGCCTCCCACAGCCCCCAGGCCAGGGACGTCGCGGGCAGGCCGTGCGCGTGGCGGTGCTGGGCGAGCGCGTCCAGGAAGGTGTTGGCCGCCGCGTAGTTGGCCTGCCCGGGGTTGCCGATCGCGCCCGCGATCGAC
>NZ_JAMJWG010000008.1 GCF_024435355.1 Streptomyces odontomachi | reverse complement strand
GAGACGCACCCGCACTCGGCAACGCGCACCGGCACACGCCGCGCACATCAAAGCCCGTCCGGCGATTGAGGACGAGGCCGTCAAGGCCGACAAGGGGGGCCTGGGGGCAAAGCCCCCAGAGGGGGCAACCACGGGGCAGGGCCCCGAGGAGCGTGGGCGAGCCCCGAACGGGACACGTTCAGATTCAGTGCGTAGGCTCCTGAATATGAATATGCACACCGTGGTGATGGACCCCACCGGCACACGGATCGAGGACGTCCTGGCCGTCGCCCGAGACCACGCCAGAACGGACCTGTCGGCGGCCTCCGTCGCCGCCCTCACCGCGGCCCGGGAGGTGATCGACGCCCTCGCAGCCAAGCCCGACCCGGTCTACGGCGTATCGACCGGGTTCGGCGCGCTCGCCACCCGCCACATCGGCCCCGACCTGCGCACCACCCTCCAGCGCAACATCGTGCGCTCGCACGCCGCCGGCATGGGCCCCCGCGTGGAGCGCGAGGTGGTCCGCGCGCTGATGTTCCTGCGCCTGAAGACCCTCTGCTCGGGCCACACGGGCGTACGCCCGCTGGTCGCGCAGACCATGGTCGACGTGCTGAACGCGGGTATCACCCCGGTCGTCCACGAGTACGGCTCGCTCGGTTGCTCCGGCGACCTCGCGCCGCTCAGCCACTGTGCCCTGACCCTCATGGGCGAGGGGGACGCGGAGGGGCCGGACGGTGCCGTGCGGCCCGCCGGTGAGCTGCTGGGCGAGCACGGCATCCACCCCGTCGAGCTGCGCGAGAAGGAAGGGCTGGCCCTTCTGAACGGCACCGACGGCATGCTCGGCATGCTGATCATGGCCATCGCCGACCTGGAAGCCCTGTACACCGCCGCCGACATCACCGCCGCCCTCACCCTGGAGGCGCTGCTCGGCACCGAGAAGGTCCTGGCGCCCGAGCTGCACGCCATCCGCCCGCATCCGGGCCAGGCGGCGTCCGCCGCCAACATGCTCGCCGTGCTCACCGGGTCCGGCCTGACCGGGCAGCACCAGGGCGACGCCCCGCGCGTCCAGGACGCGTACTCGGTGCGCTGTGCGCCGCAGGTCGCGGGCGCCGGCCGGGACACGCTGGCGCACGCCCGCCTGGTGGCCGAGCGCGAGCTGGCGTCCGCCGTGGACAACCCGGTGGTGCTGGGTGCGGGGCGGGTCGAGTCGAACGGGAACTTCCACGGCGCACCGGTCGGCTACGTCCTGGACTTCCTCGCCATCGCCGCCGCCGACCTCGCCTCGATCGCCGAGCGCCGCACCGACCGGCTGCTCGACAAGAACCGCTCGCACGGCCTGCCGCCGTTCCTCGCCGACGACCCGGGCGTCGACTCGGGGCTGATGATCGCCCAGTACACGCAGGCGGCGCTGGTGAGCGAGTTGAAGCGGCTCGCGGTGCCGGCGTCGGTGGACTCGATCCCATCCTCCGCGCTCCAGGAGGACCACGTCTCGATGGGCTGGTCGGCCGCCCGCAAACTGCGTACCGCGGTGGCCGCGCTCACCCGCGTGCTGGCGGTCGAGCTGTACGCCGCCACCCGTGCCGTGCAGCTCCGCAAGGACCTGGTTCCGGCGCCGGCCACCCGTGCGGTGCTGGACGCGGTGCACGCCGCGGGCATCGGCGGCCCGGGCCCCGACCGCTTCCTCGCCCCCGATCTGGCCGCCGCCGAGGCGTTCGTGCGCAAGGGCCGGCTGGTCGAGACGGTGGAGGCGGTCACGGGACCGCTCGCCTGAGGCATCCGCGCCGGTGAGCCATCCGTGCCAGCCCCGGCGCCGGGTCAGGCGGGCGACGTGCGCCCGCGGCGCCTGGCGTAGGTCACCCCTGCGCCCAGGCCCAGGACCAGCACGCCGCCCACGACGTACCGGGTGCTGTCCGCCGCGTCGTCACGGGCCGGTCGCGCCGCGTTCCCGGCGCCGGTGGCCGTCGCCGCGGAGGCATCGGAGGCATCGGAGGCATCGGAGGCGGTGGAGGCGGCGGACGGGTCGGACGCAGCGGAGCCGTGCCGTTCCGGCGCGCCGGAGTGCGCCGTGGCCGCCGGTGCCATGAGGCCGGCCGTGGCATGGGTGGTGGGGACGAACCACAGGCCGGCCAGGAGCGCCCCCGCGGCTATGGCAGGCGGCAGCGAACGGCGGGCGGCGGACACGGGCAATCGATCCCCCTTGTGACACGGGTGAATTGACCTGGTCGACGATGCTAGTGAAAGGCGCGGGTCGCAGAAAAGTCACAGGCGGAATGAGCCGTACCCTCCGTCCTATGGGCACTTCTGAGACATCACGCTTTGTCCGGCTACAGATTGACCTGGTGGTGGAGATCGAGGACTCCGTCGCGCTCACCGGCGCGGCACTCCAGCGGATCGAGGACGACGCCAAACGGCCTGACGGCGGCCACCCGGACGACCTCGGCACCGAAGGTCCGTTGAGTGAGATTTCCGATGTGGATGATATGCATGGAATGTCGGAAGAGGAGCGAGTGCATGCGATCAGTGCCGTGCAGCAGGACGAGGCGGAGGCGCTCGCCTATCTGATCGACCCGTTCGACCTGATCGGTGACGTCCCCGGGGTGGATCTCGCACAAGCCTCCTGGAGTGGTGAGGAAATCGACTACGATCCCAATTCGCCTGACTGGCATCTCGACATGGATGATGACGACGAAGGCGAGGATGGCGGTAGCGGAGCACGCTAGAAGGCCGCGACGGCGGTGGGGCGGCCGTGGGGTCTGTGAAGTTCGGCACTTCTGCTTCAGGCGCGGATCCCCGGCGTTCGTGGGGTCCGGCGGCGGGCAGCGTCCACGATGCGGACATCGGACGGGCGGGGGCATCGCGCTCGGACGGGACCGGGCGGCAGGCGGCGCTGGGAACCGGCCGGGATGCGAGACCATGGATGCGGCGGGCTCGCGCGGCACGCTGCGGGACCGCAACCACTCCGGGGGTTTGCTCGTCTCACCAGACGCAGCCGCAACAGCCGCACCACACCGAGCAGTGGTATGCCCCACACAACCGCGGGCAGGGGAACGGGACGAACCGGCTGAGCGTGTCACGGTTACGGGGACATCTGGGTTTTCGGTGATTCGGCAACGATGAGGATGTGTGTGATGACGAACAGCAAGCGGCGCAGGCGCCTGACGGCGGTGGCCGCGCTGCTCGGAGGGGTGCTCGTGCTCTCTGCGTGCAACGACTCGCAGGGTGCCGACAGCGACGGCAAAGGCGACGGTGGCGGGAAGTCCCAGGCACAGGTCGACGAGGCGGCTGCCAAGAAGGCCTCCGAGGCGCAGATCAAGATCTCCCCGGCGGACGGCTCCACCAACGCCAGCATCAACAACGCGGCGCGCGTGACCGTCAGCAAGGGCACGCTCAGCAGCGTCAAGATGACGACGGCGAGCGGCAGCGCGGTCGCCGGCCAGATATCTTCCGACAAGACCAGCTGGCAGCCCAGTGCCCAGCTGGAGCGCGCTACCACCTACAAGGTGACCGCTACCGCCCAGGACTCGAAGGGCCGCGCCGCCCACGAGAACGCCTCGTTCACCACCGTCTCCCCGTCCAACAGCTTCATCGGCAACTTCACGCCGGACAACGGCACCACCGTCGGCGTCGGCATGCCGGTGTCGATCACGTTCGACAAGGCGATCACCAACCGGACCGCCGTCCAGAAGGGCATCACGGTCACCTCCAGCAGCGGCCAGCAGGTCGTCGGGCACTGGTTCAACGGCAACCGGCTCGACTTCCGCCCGCAGAGCTACTGGCAGGAAGGGTCGAACGTCACCCTCAAGCTGGACCTGGACGGTGTCGAGGGCGCCAAGGGCGTCTACGGCGTCCAGCAGAAGACGGTCTCCTTCCACATCGGGCGCAACCAGGTCAGCTACGTCGACGCCAAGACGAAGACCATGAAGGTCACCCAGGACGGCAAGGTCATCAAGACCATCCCGATCTCCGCCGGTGCCCCGGAGCACAAGACCTACCAGGGTCAGATGGTGATCTCCGAGAAGTTCCGTGAGACCCGGATGAACGGCGCCACGGTCGGCTTCACCGACGACGACGGCAAGGGTGAGTACGACATCAAGGACGTGCCGCACGCCATGCGGCTGTCCAACTCCGGCACCTTCATCCACGGCAACTACTGGGGCGGCCACTCCGTCTTCGGCAGCGTCAACACCAGCCACGGCTGTGTCGGCCTGGAGGACAAGAAGGGTGCCAACGACCCGAACATGCCGGCGGCGTGGTTCTACAACCACTCCGTGATCGGTGACGTGGTCGTGGTGTCGAACACCGGTGACAAGACCGTCCAGCCGGACAACGGCCTCAACGGCTGGAACCTGTCCTGGTCGCAGTGGACGGCGGGCTCCGCGGCCTGAGCGCCGCGGTCGCGGCCGTGCTGCGGCGGGGCGGCCACCGCTCTCTTGACGCCCGTCGGGCCCGGGATCACCTCCCGGGCCCGACGGGCGTCCTGCCGCCTCGGCTGCGCTGCGGGTGAGCTCCGCGCTCGTCCCGCGGCTCCGCGGCTACTCCGGGGACATCACCTCGTACAGATTGCGGACGTCGTCGACGAAGAACAGGCCGCGTGCGCAGAGCGGATGGTCGATACGGCCGTCGTCCGGTGTGGTCGGGCGGCTGCCGTAGGGGATGCCGCGGGCCTTCAGGCGGGCCAGGACGCCGTCGAACGTCTCGGGGTCCACGTCGAAGGCCAGGTGGTGCCCCTCGGGCTGCTCGACGTTCATGAAGTCCAGCGTGAGCCCCTCATTGACCCGCACGGGCGCGAAGTGGCCCAGCCGGCCGGCCGGCGGTAACACCTCCAGGCCCATGACATAGGCGAAGAACTCTGCGGCGGCGCGGTGGTCGGCGGCGGGCACGATCGTGTGGTTCAGGGTGACGGTCATTCCGCGCCCTCCGGTGCGGTGCTCTCGGGCACGGCGCGGTCCGGCACCGCGGCGGAGCCGTCCGCGGCCGGGGTCGCCGCCCCGTACAGCAGGACGTCGATCAGTTCCGCGGTGTCCAGTTCCAGCTCGCCGTGCTGATCGCGCGGTCGCATGAAGAGCATGCCGAGGAAGAGGGCGGAGAGCTTGTCCGGCGGCAGGCGCAGCTCCGCCTCGTCCGGTTCCAGCAGCTCGGCGAGCCCCTCACGGAGTGCCTTGAGTGACGCCTCCCGAGCGCCCGGCTCGGGCTGCTCGTGGGTGGGGCGACTGCGGCGACGCCCCGAGGCGTGCAGCGAGCCCAGCACCGCACCCATCCGTTCCAGATGGGCCTGGAGCGCGTCGGCGGCCTGTACGAGACGGGCGGGCAACGGGTCGTCCAGCGGGATCGAAGCGAGTTCGCGCAGCACGTGATCGGGGCCGGTCACCTCCAGCACACAGGCATGCAACAGCTCGTCCTTGTCCTTGAAGGCTCGGAAGATGGTGGCTTCGCCGATACCGGCCGCGCGCGCGACCTGGCTGGTGGTCACCGCCGCACCGTGCTCGGCGATCAGCGGCACGGCGGCCGCGACGATCATCGACCGGCGCTGCTCGACGCTCATCCCGGGCGCACGCCGGCGTCGCGGGGCGGTTCCCGCATCAGGTGTGGAAGTCATGGCACCACTGTATGGAGTGAGTACTCACTCCGGCAAGAGAGGAGTGAGTACTCACTCCGATGAATTCTCCGGCGCGGGCGCCTTACCCCGGACGTAATCGACGGTTCCCTCGCCAGCGCCGAGGATCAGGGCATCGGGACAAGGGCCCATCGGGACATCGGGACCGAGGAGAACGTCGGGACCGAGGAGAACGCCGGGGCCGACGGGAGAAAACGAGGGAGAACATGATGACCGCGTATGTGATCGGGCATCTGCGCCCGGCCGCGCACCACGACGACATCGTCCGCTACATCGAGCTGATCCAGGACACGCTCGACCCCTTCGACGGCCGGTTCCTCGTGCACGGTGCCGAGGTGGAGGTGATCGAGGGCGCATGGCCCGGCGGTGTCGTCATCATCGGCTTCCCGGACCTGGCCGCCGCGCACGACTGGTACGACTCCCCGGCCTACCAGGAGATCCTCCCGCTGCGCACCGACCACATCGAGGGTGACGTGATCTTCGTGGAAGGGGTCGCTCCCGAGTACGACGCGAAGCGAACGGCGGCGCACATCAAGGCGCAGGCGCAGGCGTCGGCGTGACCATCGGCCGGCAGGGGAGCGGCGATTTCGCCGGGGGCAGAAGCCAATAGGCCTCCAGCGGCGCGCCCTGCTCCTACCCTTGGAAAATGAGCAGCGACGCGCCCAACCAAGCCCGTGTCATTCCCATGCGCCCGGTGATGGCGCGGTCCCCACGCGCTTCGGCGCCACCTGCCGAGCCGTCAGCGGCACGGGACGGAAGGGCGGTCGGGACGAACTCGACCAGGCCCGCCCGGCCGGTGCCGCCCGTTCGTCCCGGCCGGCCGCTGGGCCCCGTGCAGGGCCGGGAGTTGAAGGGCCGTGCGGAGCCCGGGCAGCCACGGCGGCCCTGGCAGGCTCCCGAGCGCGAGACCCTGGACCCCCGCGAGACCCGGGAGCCCTGCGAGCGGCCGGCGAAGGAACCCCTCTGGCGGGACGTCGTGGGTGACGTCCTGCGCCGCGAGCGGCTCGCCCAGGAGCGCACGCTCAAGGACGTGTCCGAGGCGGCCCGGATCTCGATGCCGTACCTCTCCGAGTTGGAGCGCGGCCGTAAGGAGGCCTCGTCCGAGGTGCTCGCGGCCGCCGCCCGGGCGCTGGGCCTGGGCCTCTCGGACCTGCTCGGCCTGGTCCAGAGCGAACTGGCCCGCCTCACCCCGCGCCCCGCCGGCACCGCGCCCACCGCGACCGCCGCGGCGCTGCGGCTGACGTCCGAACACGACCTGGCGCCCGTTCGACCGACTGCGCCCGAGCGCCCCGGCGCGGAGCTGCGGGGGTCCGGCACCGTGTACATGCTGGCTGCCGCGGCCTGAGATCCCGCGTCCCGGGGCCCCGGCACCGGGCTCCCGGGACGGACCGGGCCTCGATCTGCCGTTACGGCTGTGCAGGTCGGAGCACGGTTGCCCGGGGGCACGGTGCCGGCGACTCCTCGTCACATCACCGCGGGTGCGCCTACGCCGCCGCCGCGGCGAAGGCCCGTCGGCTCAGGACCTCGTCCGCGAGGCCGTAGGCGACCGCCTCCTGCGCCGTGAAGACCTTGTCGCGGTCCATGTCGGCGCGCAGGGTGGCGACGTCGTGGTGGGTGTGCAGGGAGAGCACCTCCTCGACCTGGGCGCGGATCCGGAGCATCTCCTTGGCCTGGAGGCTGAGGTCCGCCGCCGTGCCCTGCCGGCCGCCGCTCGCGGGCTGGCCGAGCAGCACCCGGGCGTGCTCCAGCACGAACCGCCGCCCGGGGTCACCACCCGCCAGCAGCACCGCCGCCGTCGACGCCGCCTGCCCCACGCACCAGGTCGAGATGGGTGCCCGGACGAAGGTCATGGTGTCGTAGATGGCCATCAGGGAGGTGTACGAGCCGCCGGGCGAGTTGATGTAGAGCGCGACCTCGCTCTCCGGGCTCTCGGACTCCAGGTGGAGCAGCTGGGCGATGATCGCGTTGGCGACGCCGTCGTCGATCTCCGTGCCGAGGAAGATGATCCGCTCCGAGAGCAGCCTGCTGAAGACGTCCGAGGACCGCTCGCCGTTCCTGGTGCGCTCGGTGACGTACGGGATCGTGTACTGCCCCATGGTCAGACCCCCAGTCCGATGCGCCGGCGGGACGCCGCGGGTCGGACGTCGTCGAGTGAGGCGAGGACGTGGTCCACGATGCCGTAGGCCTTGGCCTGCTCCGGTGTGAACCACCGGTCGCGGTCGCCGTCCCGGGCGATCGTCTCCTCGCTCTGGCCGGTGTGTTCCGCGGTGATCCGCTCGATGGCCTTCTTCGTGAACTCCAGGTTCTCCGCCTGGATCGCGATGTCAGCGGTGGTGCCGCCGATGCCGCCGGAGGGCTGGTGCATCATGATCCGCGCGTTCGGCAGCGCGTACCTCTTGCCCGCCGTGCCCACGGTGAGCAGGAACTGGCCCATGCTCGCGGCGAATCCCATGACGAGCGTCGAGACGTCGTTCGGGATCAGCTGCATGGTGTCGTAGATGGCGAGCCCCGCGGTCACCGAGCCGCCCGGGCTGTTGACGTACAGGCTGATGTCGGTGCGCGGGTCCTCCGCGGAGAGCAGGAGCAGCTGCGCGCAGATCCGGTTGGCGGAGACATCGTCCACCTGGGTCCCGAGGAAGACGATGCGCTGGGCGAGCAGTTGGGTGGCGAGATGGTCGTCGAAGGGGGTCGCCTGGGTGTCGCCTTGCTCGGCGCGCGGCATCGAGGCCGAGTGCCAGGCGGTGCCGGTGCGGGCGGGTGGATGATCCCAACCGGTGCTGCGTGGGGACATGGGGCCTCCTCGGTCCTTGGCTCCGTGCGGCTGACGGTGTCGCCGCGGTCCTCTTCACTGTCGGCGCCGTGACGGCCGAGCGGCAGGGTTCTCGGCTCGCGGCAGATTCGCCGTGGGCAGAGGGGCGAGGGGCCCTCGCCCCCGGAGGCGTGCATTCCGCGACGTGTGTATTCCTTGACAGTTATATTCCTGGAGAGGCATATTAGAAGCATGGAGACCGCGGTGTGGAGCGCGCTCGCCGACGCGCATCGGCGTGCGATCCTCGGCCTGCTGTTGCCGGGTCCGAGGTCGGTGGGTGAGCTGGCCGAGGCGTGCGGGCTGAGTCAGCCGAGCACGTCCAAGCACCTGCGGGTGCTGCGGGACGCCGGCCTCGTCCGTGTCGAGCGCGACGCGCAGCGCCGCCTCTACGCGATAGAGCCCGCGCCGATGGCCGACCTGGACGCCTGGCTGGCGCCGTACCGGCAGCTGTGGAGCGCCAGCCTGGACGCCCTCGGCCGCCGCCTGGACGCCGAGCGTGCGGGGTCCGGGCGGGCGCCCGGCGTGCCGCGTGCTCCGGACCCGAACGACAACCCCGCCCGGAAAGGCATCGATCCCCCATGACCACGACGCATCTCGGCAGCTTCGTCACGCTCGACGACGGCCGTCCCGCGGTCCGCTTCGAGCGGGTCTACGACCACCCGATCGACCGGGTCTGGTCCCTGGTCACCGAACCGGCCGAGCTGGTCCACTGGTTCCCGTCCCCCGAGATCACCATCGACCTCACCCCGGGCGGCACGATCACCTTCGCCGGTGACCCGAACATGCCCGACGCCCGGTTCAGCGGGCGGATCGTCGACGTCGACCCGCCGCGCCGGCTGGTCTTCACCTGGGGCAACGAGGAGCTCCGCTTCGACCTGGAGCCGCTCGACGAGCGGCGCACCCGGCTCACTCTCACGGATGTGCTGGAGGCCCGGGACGCCGCGGCCCGGAACGCGGCGGGCTGGGACGTCTGCCTGTCCGCCCTCGACGCCCGTGCGGCCGGTGCGCCGACCGGGGGTCCGCACGCCGGTCCCACGGTGGCCTGGGAGGAGCGGTACGAGGAGTACGTCGCCGCAGGGGTCCCCTCGGGCGCGCCGATTCCCGGCAAGGGCTGAGCGTGCCGTCCTCGTGGGGCCGGAGCCTGTGGTGACGTGGAGTGATGCCGCGTCAGGGGCGGAATCCAGGGCTTCCGTGCTCTCCCGTGCGGATCTCACGCGCCCCTCGGACCCCAACACCCCCTGTGATGTCCGCCACACCACACCTCGGCATAAGCATTCGCTCACTTTGCGCAAAGAATCTTTATCTCAACACTCCACTCGCGTAACCCCAGGTGACGGTCTGCAACTCGGTGTGGTCTAAACCGGTCGAACTCACCGTGCAAACGGTCGGGAAGGTGATTCCGGCGCGGCCGCCCCCGTGCGATGTGATCAGCTGAGGATTGCCGTTGCACACATCGGTGGTGGGCGACGTCCTTGTTGATGGAGGCGCACATGGCGTACTCCCGGTCCGCGGGAGGGGACAGGGCCGTACGGCATCCAGAAGGGAAACACCGACCGTGAGCATGGAAATGGTCAGCGACGTGACACTGGCGTCCGTCGCCGTCCGCGTCTTCGGCCGTGACGGCGTCCTGCTGCTCCGCAAGGTCGCCGCCGCCGGCGTTCGCGCCGGGATATCGGAGCTGCGCCGCCACGCGTCCAGGGGAGAGGGCCGGTGACCGAGGACCGTACCCCGTACCTGTACGGCACCATGCCGATGACGCCAGAGCCGCCCGAACTGCCCGAGCTTCCGGTGGACTTCTCCGCCTTCCACGAGATGTTCCACGACCGCTACGTCCGTTACGCGCGCACGCTGGTGCACAACCGGCACGACGCCGAAGAGGTCGCCGACGCCACCTTCGAGCAGCTGTACCGCAAGTGGGACCAGATCCTCGCCTCCGAGAACCCCGCCCGGTACGCCTGGCGGGTGCTGCGCAACAAGGCCATCGACCACTGCCGGGCCCGCAACCGCCGCCCGCTGATCGACGCCGCGTTCGACGTGGAGGCGCTGCGCGAGGCCGTGGACCCCATCCGCCAGATCGAGGAGTCGCTGGCGCTGTGCCACGCACTGGGCGAACTGCCCGAGCGGCAGCACGACGTGATGGTGATGCAGTACCTCGTCGGGCTGCCGGTGAACAGCGTCGCTGACGTGCTCGGCATCACCCCGGCCGCCGTACGCTCCACCGCCCGGCATGCCAAGCGCCATCTGCGCGCGATCCTGGAAGCCGACCGCGCCGCAACGGAGGAGGGACACCGCGGTGACCTCGCCGATTGACGACCTGCTCGCCCGCGCCCGGCTCAACTACGAACCCTGCACCCGCGACGAGATCGACGCCGCACGCGCCCGACTCATCGCGCGGCTGGCCCGGGCGCCCGAGAACCTGCCGCTGTCCGTCCTCCCGGAGGAGACGTCCCTGACCGGCGGGGAGACATCCTCGACAGGCGGGGCCTGGGAGGCCGCCCGGGACCTGCGGACGCTGTGCGAGACCGTGGTCACGCGCACGGCCCTGCACTCCCTCCTCGACTTCTTCACCCACACCGTCATGCCGCAGCCGGTCGGCGCCCGTGTCCTCGGCTGCCTGCTGCAACTCGCCGACTCCGAGGAGTCCGCACGCTTCTGGTGGCAGTACGCGGCGGGTGCCGACGACGCGCCCGCCGCCTTCTGCCTCTACCTCCACCACCTCGCCCTGGGCGAGATCGGCGAGGCCGACTGGTGGTACGCCCAGGGCGTCATGATCCAGGCCCGGCCGGCGGACGTGCTGCCGCCGTGCCGGGCGTGCGTCCGGGCCGGTTGCGCGCCGCTCGCCGAGGTCGTCGAGGAGTACGCCCCGGCTCTCCCGCTGGAGCAGGCGGAGCCGGCCGACGCGCTACGGACCAGCGACGCGAGCCTGCCCACCACGCTGCGGGTGCTGCGGGCGCTCAAGACCCGCAACGGATCCGCGCCCGTCCCGACGGCCGCCACGGCGATCATGGACTATGTGCCGGCCGCGCTCGGCTACGTCGACGACGACCTCGACCTGCCGCTGCCCGCCCCCGACTTCGCCGACCACATCCGCACCCTCACCGCGTACGCGTCCCCGCCCGCCGCCGCGCCGAGACCGAGGTCCCCGCGGCTGCCGGCCCGCAACGTACGGTGCTGCGGGCGGCGCCGGCACACGGCGCGGCACCCTTAGGGGGCGCCACCAGGTGAGCCGGGTGGCGGGCCGGCAGAACTGTCAGGCCGTCAGGACCGTCAGGACCGTCAGGCCGTCAGGCCGTCACCGGGGCCGCGGGCAGGTCGATCCCCGTCCCGCCGAGCCCGCAGTAGCCCCACGGGTTCTTGTCCAGATACTGCTGGTGGAGCTCCTGGGCCGGATAGAACGGGTGGTCGTCGGCCGACACGATCTCGGTGGTGATCGCGCCGTGGCCGGCCGCGGACAGGGCGCGCTGGTAGCGCTCGCGGGTCTCCTCCGCCGCGGCCCGCTGGGCGGGCGAGTGGGCGAAGATCACGGACCTGACGTACGTGCCCACGTCGTTGCCCTGCCGGAAGCCCTGGGTCGGGTCGTGGCCCTCCCAGAACAGCTTCAGCAGGTCGCCGTAGGACACCTTCGCCGGGTCGAACACCACCCGTACCGTCTCGGCGTGCCCGGTCAGGCCGGTGCGCACCTCGTCGTCCACCGGGTGCGGCGTGAAACCGCCCTGGAAGCCCGTCAGGGTCACCCACACCCCGTCGAGCTGCCAGAACCTGCGTTCGCCGCCCCAGAAGCAGCCCAGCGCGAAGGCGGCGGTCTCGAACCCTTCCGGGTAGGGGCCCTGCAACGGGGTGCCGAGGACCCGGTGCTTCTCGGGGACCGGGTACGCCAGGGCCGAGCGGCCCGGCGGTGCCTCGGCGGGCGTGGGCATACGCAGGTCACGGCTCCGTGCGAACAGCATGACGGTCCCCTCGTGTGACGGTGTGCGCCCGGTCGGCGGGGTGCGCCGGGGCGGGTTCGACCCGGCCATTGTCTTCGGGCGCGGCACCGCGGCGAAACCCGCCCTTCGGCCGAAACGCTCCGGGTTCGCGCCGCCCGGCCGTCCCGGGACCCGGCCGCGCGCCGGCGTCAGTCCACCAGCGCCTGCTGTACAAGACCGCGCAGTTGGGCCCGCAGCGGATAGGTGCTGGACGGCAGGAGCTGGGTGAAGAACAGGACGGTGATCTCCTGGGCCGGGTCGACCCAGAAGGCGGTGCTCGCGGCGCCGCCCCAGCCGTACTCGCCCTTGGACGCGAGACCGTGCAGCGCGACGGGGTCCTCGATGACGGAGAAGCCGAGACCGAAGCCGGTGCCCTCGAACGGTGTCTCGGCGAACAGCCGGCGCCCGAAGGACTCCAGCCAGGCGCCGCCGGGCAGCTGGTTGCGGGTCATGAAGTCGACCGTGCGGGAGCCGAGCAGGCGCACCCCGTCGTAGCCGCCGCGGCCCAGCAGCATCTGGGTGAAGCGGTGGTAGTCGCGGGCCGGTCCGATCAGGCCGCCGCCCCCGGACAGGCAGCGCGGCGCCTTCGTCGGATCGGTGCCGAAGCCGCTGGCGGGCGCGATGCCGGCGCCGCTGGGGACGTACAGCGCGGCGAGCCGGTCCGCGTCGTCGGCCGCGATGTGGAAGCCGGTCCCGGTCATGCCGAGCGGCTCGAAGATCCGGTTGCGGAGGAACTCGTCGAGGCGCTGTCCCGAGGCGACCTCGATGACCCGCCCCAGCACGTCGGTGGCGAGCGAGTAGTTCCACTCGGCGCCGGGCTGGAACAGCAGCGGCACCTCGGTCCATGCGTCGACGGCCCTGGCCAGGTCGTACTCCGGGGGCTGGCCCCACTCGAAGCCCCGGGCGCGCAGCATGGCGTCGACCGGGTGGGCCCGCATGAACCCGTACGTCAGCCCCGAGGTGTGGGTGAGCAGGTGCCAGATGGTGACCGGCTGCGCGACGGGCACCGTCACCTGCTTGAGGTCGCTGCCCGCGTCGAAGACCCGCAGGTCGGCGAAGGAGGGTATGAAGCGGCTGACCGGGTCGGTGAGCTGGAAGACGCCCTCCTCGTACAGCATCATCGCGGCCACCGAGGTGATGGGCTTGGTCATCGAGTACCAGCGCCACAGCGTGTCCGTGTCGACCGGCCGCTGCGCCGCGACGTCGCGCCACCCGTACGACGACAGGTGCGCGATGCGGCCCGCCCGGCTGACCACCGCCAGCCAGCCGGGCAGCCGCCCGTCGTCCACGTACCGCTGGAACAACCGGTCGATACGGGTCAGCCGTCCCGCGTCGAAGCCGACCTCTCCGGCTTCCACCTCCACGTCGAATGCGTTCACCCTGTTCCTCCGCGTTCCGTCCGGCGGTCGTACCGACCGGACGGTATCGCTGGGAAAAGGGGGTGGGGAAGTCCCCGGCCCCGCTCTCCTCCCTGGCAGGGGGCGTACCGGACGCCGCCTCACCGCGGGGAGATCGTCAGTGCCGCGACGCGGGGCCAGGGGGTGCCGGGGGACTCGTTGCGGACGCCGAGGGCGATTCCGCCGGTGGTCTGGCCCAGGGGAGCGCGTTCCGTGCGGTGGACGCCCACCACCGTGGCGTCGACCGTGACGCGGACGGTTTCGGCGGTGATCCGCACGGTGAGCCGGTGGCGGGAAGCGGGTTCGAGGGGGAGGGACGTGATCCGGGGCGGTGTGCCGGGGGCCCGCTGCGTCACGCGCACGGTGTGGGCGCCGATGGTGACGGTGCAGGGGGAGAGGCTGCCGTCGTGGACCGTGAACGACGCGCTGGCGCCGGTGCCGTGCAGCCGCTCGGCGGTCGCGCGCAGCGTGTAGGTGTTCCAGTCCGCCGTGGCCAGCGGGCGGTAGACCGCCGACGCGTAGCTGCCGTGGCGCGTGCCGTGGCCGGTCACCGCGTCCAGGCCGGTGCCCGGCCGGCCGCCGGGGGACTCCCACAGGTCGGGATGGTCCAGGGGGTCCGCCACGTCGCCGGGCGTGCCGGACGCCCAGCGCCGCAACTGGTGCAGCAGCGCGCCGGGCGTCGTCGTCCCGAGGACTTCGAGCCGCTGCACCTGGCCGGCTGCCGCGGCCCGCCCGCCCGGGGGCAGGGGGCGCCGCGAGGTGTTGGTGAGGGTCGCCGCGAAGTGCGCCCGCAGCACCTGGTCCAGCTGGGCGGCGGCGTGCGCGCTGAGGTTGGTCCGCCGGGCGTTCTCCGAGAACGGGTACGCGAACAGCCGTGGCGCGGGCAGGCCGTGGTCGGCGAAGGCGCCCAGCGACCGGTCGAGGTCCCGCCGCACCCGCCGGCCGTACTCCGCCGCGGTCTCCAGCCGTCCTGCCGCGGACAGCCACAGCCGGTTGGCCAGCACGGAACCGAGCCGGCCGGTGGCGTCGACGGGGGCCCGACGGTGGCTGAGGTGGGTGTGGGCCTGGAAGTCCCAGCGGCGGGACGCGGCCATCCGGTGCACTTCGGCCCAGGAGAGGTAGTAGGGGCGGTGGGTGCCCACCGCTCCGGTGATCAGGTAGCCGGCCGCCGCCATCCCGTACTTGGCCAGGACCGGGTCGGCGTACGCCCACAGGCCGCGGGTGCCGTCGTCGAAGGTGAGGTAGACGCTGCGGGGGTACGGCGACCGCCCGGTGGCCAGGAAGCGCACGAACTCCGCGGTGGACAGGGTGCGGTACCCGGCGGCGTGCAGCGCGGACAGCTGGGCGTCGAGCCGGGCCGGCGTGAGCGTGTAGCGGCCGCGCGGGTGCGGTGCGACGTCGTGGTAGGCGAGGACGGTCGGCGCGGTGGCGTGCCGTGGACCCAGGGCGTGGGGGCGCGCGTCGAAGCCGTCCTCGGTGGGGGCGGCGGCCTGGCGCGACACCTCCTCACGGTAGGCGTGGTACTCCCAGGCGGCGACGAACGGCGTGGCGACGACGACGGCCGAGAGACCGCCCAGCACGGTGCGCACCAGGGCGTGGCGGATCCGGCGGACGGTGGTCCGGCGGTCGCCGACGGTCCGCTGGCCGTCGCCGGCGGTCCGCTGGTCGCCGGCTCCTGGCGCCCCGGTCACCGGCGCGTCGGCCCCGGAACCGGCACCGGTACCGGATTCCTTGCCGCTCACAGCGGACGGCCCCTGGTCAGCACGAGGCCGTAGACGGCCGCGATGCAGGCCGCCGTGAGCACGACGACGACCACCCGGGCGACCCGGCCGAGGGCGTACCGGGCCTTGCTCATCACGTGCGTCCTCCTCACCGGGCGGTCCTCCTCTGGTGGTTCTCGTCTCTGGTGGTTCTCATCTCGCCGTCCTGGTCCAGATGCCGCGGCGCAGGGTGAGGGCGGCGTAGGGCAGCAGCCAGGCCAGGACGCAGCAGGACATCAGGCTCATCAGCGGCCGGTAGCGCCAGCGGGGGTCGCCGGGGTTGTCGATGCGGTAGGCCAGGCCCCAGATGGAGCCCTTGAGCAGCACCCCGCACAGGTAGAGCAGGGTCAACCAGGCGGCGCCTTGCAGGGGGGCCCACACCAGGTGCCAGAACACCATCGCGGGTGCCGCCAGGACCCACAGGGCGTGCCCGTAGTAGAGCAGCGCGGGGGCGGGCCCGCGGCGCCACATGAACCCGCCGGTGAAGAACAGGTTGCGGATGAAGCTCTTCTTCCACCGGACCTGCTGGTGCAGGAAGGGCCGCCAGCGCGCGGGCACGGTCGTCCACACCTGCATGGCCTGGCTGTAGCCGACCAGCCAGCGTCGTTCGGGGTGGTCCTGGCCGCGTACGAAGGGGGAGTCGGCGTGCCGGCGCTTCAGGGCCCGGCCGCGCCAGGCCTGGCCCAGCACGTAGCCGGTCAGCTGGCGGTCGGTCGCGAAGCGGAACGGCGCTCCGAGGAACCGGTCCTCCGCCCAGGCGGGCAGATAGCCCAGGACGGCCTCCCGCCGGAAGGCGGCGAGCGGTCCGGACACGCAGCACACGGACCCGAAGACCGACTCGGCGGCCTTGGCGACCCGGAACTGGCCCTCGTACCAGACGTCCTGGATGCGCGTCAGCAGCGTGTCTTGTGCGTTGAGGGCGCGGCAGTGCCCGCTCAGCGCGCCCAGCTCGGGGTGGCGGGTCATGGCCTGCACGCAGAGGCGGACGGCGTCCGGCGCGATGATGCAGTCGGAGTCGGTGAACAGCAGGATGTCGCCGTCGGCGATCGCGCATCCGCGCACCAGGGCCGCCTTCTTGCCGACGTTGTGGTCGAGCCGGATGACGGTGATGTCGAGTTCGGCGGCGAGGGCGTCGAGCACCTCGCCCGTACCGTCCTGGGAGCCGTCGTCGACGACGATGACCTGGAGGTCGGGGTGGTCGCAGGCCGCCATCGACCGGACGCATGCCTCGATGCCCGCGACCTCGTCCTTGACCGCGAGCAGGAAGCTGACGCGGGGCCGCGGCGGCAGCGCGGGGAACGCCCCCGGGGTCCGGGGGCGGCGGCGCAGCACCCGCAGCGCCGGGTCGTCGTACCGGGCGTACGCGAGGTAGAGCATGCCCGCGGTGCCGGCCAGCGCGGTCGTGCCGTAGAGGGCCGCGGGTCCCGCGCCGTACGGCAGTTGCACGGCGCGGCGCGCGAGCAGCAGCAGGACCGGCGCCAGCGCGACGACGGTGACCAGCCGCGCCAGCCCGTCACGCGCCGACTGGTCCAGCTGCCTGCCCACCCGGCCGGGGCGGCGTCGCGCGCTGGAATCGGCCGTCTGCGTCTGCATCTGCGCCTGGGCCTGTGCCTGGGTATGTGCCTGGGCCTGTGTCTGTGGTGGTGTCAGGGGCGGTGCGGGCGCCGGGGCGGTGGGAGTGTCCGTGCCGCGGCCGGAGCGTGGCGCCGGTGGCCTGCGGCGGGCGGTGGTCCTGGGCGGTGTGCCGGCCGCGCGGCTCATGGGACCGCCACCGGTGCGGGCCATGCGCGGCGGAACCGGGTGTCGAGCACCCGAGGCCCCGGCACCGCGTCCAGCCAGGACAGGTCCCACCCCGGGTGTGCCGTGTGCACGATCACCAAGTCCCAGGGGAGGGCACCGGGCTCGGGCACGGAGCCCAGGACGACGCCGTCCACCGTGACGGTGGGCACACGGGGATCGCTGTAGGCGACCTCGGCGCCCTGTGCGGCCAGCAGCGCGAGGATGCGGAGCGCCGGACTCTCCCGCACGTCCGACACGCCTTCCTTGTAGGCGACGCCGAGCACCAGGACCCGCGCCCCCGGCACGGCGACCCCGCTGCGCTGCAACGCCTCGGCGGCCAGCCGGGCGACCCGCACCGGCCGGTCCCGCAGGGCCGCCATCGCGGTGCTCAGCACGGGCGCTGCGGTGCTCGCCGCGGGCGCTGCGCCGCTCTGCACCGGCAGTTGCCCCAGCAGGTAGTACGGGTCGCAGGGGATGCAGTGCCCGCCCGCACCCGGACCGGGGAAGAACGGCATGAACCCGTAGGGCTTGCTCGCCGCCGCCTCGATCACCGCCAGGGGTGGCACACCGAGGTGGAGACAGGCGTCGGACAGCTCGTTCGCCAGGGCGATGTTCACGGCGCGGAAGACGTTCTCCCACAGCTTCGCCATCTCCGCGGTCTCCGGATCGGCGACCTGGTGCACGGACGAGGCGGTCGACGCGAGCAGCCGGGCCGCGGCGCGCGAGCTGCGCGGCCCGGCTCCGCCGACGATGCGCGGGGTGTCCTCCTGGCGGTGCCGCTCGTTCCCCGGGTCGATCCGTTCCGGCGCGAAGGCCACCAGCACGTTCTCCTCGGCCACCAGACCCCGGGCCGCCAGCGGCTCCAGCAGCAACGCGCGTGTCGTGCCGACCTGGCTGGTGGAGGTCAGCACGATCAGCTGGTCCGCCACGGCGTGGTCGACCACGCACGCGCACGCCGCCCGCAACGCCGCCGGATCGGGTTCCTGATCGGCCGTCACCGGCGTGGGCACGCAGATGACCACGGCGTCGGCACGCCGCAACGCGCCCGCGTCGGAGGTGAGGAGGAAGCCGTCGCCGATGGCGGCACCGGCCCGGGCGCACGCCAGGGTCGCGTGCTGGTCGGGCAGCAGGTCCACGGCACCCGTGCGGATGTCGTGCAGCCGCTGCGCGCTGCTGTCCAGGCCGATGATCGAGGCGCCGGCGCGCCAGCACCCGAGCGCCGTGGGCAGGCCCACGTACCCCAGGCCGACGACGGCGACCGTCACCCCGCCGAGATCCTGCGCACGGGTCCCCGGAGCAGCCGCACCGGTCACCGGAGCAGCCGCGGCGGCGCGCGGCAACCACCCCACCCGCTTCGTGACGGCGGCCGTGGCGGCAGTGGCCGGCGCGGGCACGGATGCCGACGTGGCCGTGGACCCGCTCCCCGGCGGATGCCCGTCATGCGGTCCCTGCGCCACCTTAGTCACACCCTGATAAGTACGGATTAGTCACACTCCGATGACAACGGGCTCCGGTGTCCGGGTGACCGCGACACGCCGAGCCGGGCCGGTCACGTCACTCGGCGGGAGCCGTCCACCGACCGCTCGGGCCGCATACGCTCGACGGCGTGACGGACACCATCGACACGCTGCTGGCCGGGTACGACGCACAGCTGCGCCGGGCACCTTCGACGCTCCCGGCCGGAGTCAGATGTGAGCGGGACGGGCCGCTCCTGCGCATGGTGGGCCATGCCCGCGGGTTCGTCATCAGCCCGCGCGACCTCGGGCTGAGCGGTGGCGACCTTGACCGGCTCATCGTCCGACAGCGTGACTACTTCGCCGAACGGGGCGAGGCGGTCGACTGGCGGACCCGACGGCATGACACACCGCCGGACCTCGGCGATCGCCTCCAGGCTGCCGGCTTCGTCCCGGGCGGCACGGAGACCGTGCTTCTCGGCCGTGCGGTCGACACCGCGGCAGATCCGGTGCTGCCGGCGGGCGTCGTCCTGCGAAGTGTCGCCGACGAGGCGGACATCCGCCGGATCGCGATGATGGAGGCCGGCGTCTGGGGGATGGGCTGGCGTGAACTCCACGACTTCCTGATCGGACGGATCGCGGCGGCGCCGGACGACATCGTCGTCCTGGTCGCCGAGGCGGACGGCGAGGTCGTCTCCGCCGCATGGCTGGTCCTCAGCCCCGGAAGTGACTTCGCGGGGCTTCGGGGCGGTACGACGGTGCCGGCGTGGCGCGGCCGGGGGATCTACCGGGCCCTCGTGGCGGCCCGGGCCCGGCTGGCCGTGGCACGCGGCATCACGTACCTGCACGTCGACGCGTCACAGGACAGCGCCCCGACCCTCCAGCGCCTGGGATTCCGCGCTGCGACCACCGCCACGTCCCATCTGTGGACGCCGCCCGGTTGCTGACGTACACGCGTGTTTCCGGTGATGCGCGGGCCCCATGCACTCCCGCGCACCCCACGCGCCCTCCCGCGCACCCCACGCCCTCCCACGCGGCCGGAAGCCGCTCCCCCAGAGGCGGGTCGTCTGGTCGTGGCGGTGGCCCGACCGGATACTGGGGCCGGTGACGGTGGTCGCCGATGCGAAAGCGACCGCCGGCCGCACCGTCAACGGCCAGCGATTCGACCGGGAGGTCGCGATGTCCGACCGGGAGGTCGTATGACGTCGAGTGGGGACACGTCTCCGGTTGCTGCGCACCACCCGCAATGCCCCCATGACCGGGCCGGCGCCCTGGCCGCACGGGCTCCGGGCGCCTGGCCGCTGCTGGGGCATCTGCCGCAGTTGTGCGCCCGGCCGCTGTCGTTCCTCGGCGGGCTGCCCCGGTACGGGGACCTGGTCGAGGTACGACTGGGACGGCGGCGCGGCTTCGTGGTCTGCCGCCCCGAGTTGGCCCGCCAGGTGCTGGCCGACGACCGCACCTTCGACCGCGTCGGACCGCTCCACGAGCGGGTCCGTGCGGCGATGGGCAACGGCCTGGCGACCTGTGCGCACGCGGACCACGCCCGGCAGCGCCCGATGGTGCAGCCGGCGTTCCGCCAGGACCGGGTGCGCGCCTACGCGCCGTTGATGCGGCAGGAGATCGCCGCGGTACTCGACGGCTGGCAGGACGGACACGTCGTCGACGTGGTGGACGAGATGTTCTCGCTGACCACCGCGGTCGCGGTGCGCACCCTCTTCTCCCACGGGCTCGACGCCACGTCCGCCCGGGTGCTCCGGGACAGCCTCGACGTCTTCCTGCGCGGCTCGTACGCCCGTGCGCTGCTCCCGAACCTGGACAGACTGCCCTTGCCCGCCAATCGCCGGTACGCCGCCGCCCTCGCGCACTGGCGGGCCGAGGTGAGCCGGATCATCGACCGGCATCGGCGGGCCGGGACCGACGGCTCGGACCTGCTCTCCGCGCTGCTCGCCGCGCGTGACGAGGAGGGGCGTGCCCTGACCGAGCAGGAACTGCACGACCAGGTCGCCGTTCTGGTCCTGGCCGGCGCCGAGACCACCTCCGCAACGCTGGCGTGGGCACTCCACCTGCTGGCCCGGGCACCCGACGAGCGGGCCAGGCTGCATGCCGAGGCGGACACCGTGCTCGCCGGCCGGACGGCCACCTGGGACGACGTGCAACGGCTCGAGCACACCACCCGCGTGGTCCGCGAGACGCTGCGCCTGCTGCCGCCGGCCTGGCTGCTGCCCCGCACGGCGGTGCGGGACACCGAGCTGGCCGGGCGGCGCATCCCCGCCGGCAGCATCGTCGCCTACAGCCCGTACGTCGTGCACCGCCGGTCGGACCTGCACCAGGACGCGGACCGGTTCCGGCCCGACCGGTGGCGACGCGGCGCCGACGGCGCCACGCAGGTACCCCGGGGCAGTTTCCTGGCCTTCGGGTCGGGCTCGACCCGGTGCCTCGGAGAGGGCTTCGCCCTCACGGAGGCCGTGCTGGCGCTGGCGTCCATCGCCGCCCGCTGGGAGCTGGTGCCGGTGAAGGGAAAGGTTCGGGCGGCACCCCGCAGCGTGCTCTGCCCGCGCACCCTGCCCATGCGGTTGCACCGCCGCACCGGCCGCCCGGCTCAGTCGCCCGCGTCCACCTCGGAGGCGTAGGCGAGCAGGTGCCCGAACCTCAGCCAGGGGAACAGGTACGCGTTCAACGGCGCGTATCCCGGTCGTACCAGCCGGCTGATGCCGCGGACCGTGCCGGCCAGCGCGATCCGCGTCGAGTGGTCCAGGTGACCGCGGTCGGTGAGATACGCGCAGGCACAGGCGTCGAGACGGGCGCGCAGGTCGTCGAGCCGGCGTAGCCGGCCATCGCCGGCGAGCGTGTCGTCACGTGAAGCGCCGACGAGCGTCTCGTCAAGGGAAGCGCCGACGAGCGTCTCGTCAGGAGTGCGGTGCGACCTGAGCAGGATGTGGTGCTGGGCCACGGCCGCCAGCAGGCCCAGCCGGGCGGGCGGCTCCGTGCCCGGCCAACGCGGTTCGTGCACGCGGGCCGAGTCGGCGTGCCGAGGGCTGCGCCGCCCGGCGGCCTTCTCCGCACGGCGGACGGCGACGAAGGCAGCCCGTTCCACGAGCCAGACCGACCGGCTCCGCTCCAGCGCGTCGACGGCTCGTACCAGCGCCGCGGGGTCCCTCCAGAAGTCCGGGGACGGATCCGCCGTCGCCTCCAGGTAGGCGTAGGTCGCGTGGAACCCGAGCGGGCAGTACTGCCCCACGGCATGCCGCAGCGCCCTGTGCCGCTGAGCGGCCGACAAACCCTCGTCACGCACCCGACGCACGTAGGTCCCGAAGCCCATCCGGCGACGTTACCGAGGTGGGCGCCGCCGGGCGCTGCATTTCCGCGTGGTCCGGTGTTCGAGGACAGCGGCGAGGACAGCGGGGCCGGCAGGACCGCAAGGGCGTTCGACCTTGCGGGCCGCGGCCCGTTCTCCGGTCGTCTTTAAACATCGTTTCTCCTGGCAGCGGGTGGAGAGACGCATCAGCACGGAGGCGTCGGCACGGGCGCTCCCTCGGGAGTCCGGCACGGGAGTGCAGCGCGGGGTGCGGCGCTGGAGCGCAGCTCCGAGTTCTATGGAAGTGATCGAGGAACGCATCGACGGCAGACGGAGGCGACGTGGCTGACGCAGCGAGCGGCAAGCCCACAGGACGGCACGAAGCGACCGGCCCCCGCAGCGGCCGGCCCGCCCCGGACGCACCGGCCGGGCACGACCGGCGCCTCACCCCGAGCCGGCGGAGCCTCCTCGCGGCGGCGCTGCCGGCCACGTTCGGCGCGACCGGCCTGCTCCTCACCGGGTGCGGTGAGAAGGGCGGTGAGACGAGTTCGTCGGGCGCCAAGGCGGGCGACTCTCCCGGACCGGGTTCCTCCGCACACCCTCGCTCGCCCTCCGCCTCCCCGTCGCCGACGCACACCAGGCGACCGCCGGAACTGCCGCGCGGCGGGCGCACGCTGTTCCCCGTGCACCGGCTCTTCGGCTACTGCGGACTGCCGGGGGCCGGCGCGCTCGGCCGGCTCGGCACGGGCGATCTCGAGCAGCGGGCCGACGAGATAGAGAAGCGGGCCCACGAGTTCGCCGACGGACGCGAGCCCCTCCCGGTGTTCGAACTGCTCGCCACGGTCGCCAACGCCAGCCCGGGCCCGGGCGGCACCTACCGCACGCGGACGCCGTCCGACACCATCGAGCGCTTCCACGACCTCGCGCGCAAACACCACGCGATGCTCCTGCTGAACGTCCAGCCCGGCAGGGCCTCCGTGCTCGACGAGGTCAAGGCGCTGCACAAGTGGCTCGTACACGCCGACGTCGGCGTGGCGCTCGACCCGGAGTGGGAGATGGGCCCTGGCGAGGTGCCGGGCAACACCTACGGGCACACCGACGGCGGCGAACTCAACGACGTCGCCCACTACCTGTCGGACCTCGTCGACGACCACGACCTGCCCGAGAAGCCGCTGGTCTTCCACCAGGTCGCCATGTCCGTGGTCGGCGACCGGGGCTCCCTGCGGGCGCATCCCGGCGTCGTCCCCATCATGAGCGCGGACGGCATCGGCTCACCTGGCCTGAAGCGGGCGACCTGGCACCAGCTCGTCCGTGGCCTGCCCGACTGCCTGCACACCGGCTTCAAGCTGTTCTATGACGAGGACACCCGGGGCGGCACCCGCCTGATGTCCCCGAAGGACGTGCTGGCCCTCAAGCCCCAGCCGGAGTACCTGATGTACGAGTAGGAACGAGGAGGAACAAGTAGGCACGAGTGGGGCGAGGTGGGGGAACGCCGGCAGAGGAATCACGGAAGCCCCGGGAGCCACGGGGGCCCCGGGAGCCAGCGAAGCTACGCCCCCAGGATCGCCGCGACCACCGCGCCGGACGAGCGCATCACGTCGGCGACGAAACGCAGCCGCCGCACCCCGAGACGGCGTAGGGCCGAGCCGTGGTCCACGACGACGACGAGGCCGGCGCCGAGCAGCAGCAGGCGCCAGCCGGCCATCACCGGTCGGCGCAGCGGCCGGGGCAGTTCGCTCAGGGACGCGTGCAGACGCTCGCAGTGGAAGGGCACATGGCGCTGCTCGTCGGCCAGGATCCGGGCCGCCACCTCCGAGGTGAGCGCATCACCGCTGCCGTCCCGCAACGCCCGGTAGTAACGGAGCGCCACCACCTCGGCCAGCATCAGGATCAGCAGCTCCGTGCGCAGGTCGAGCAGCCGGCGCAACCACACGAAGGCGCTGTCGCTCCAGTGCCCGGCGATCGTCGGCATGTCGCCCGCTGCCAGGAGCCGGCCGAGCAGCCGGGCGTGGTTCTGCTCCTCGGCCACGAACAACCGCACCGCCTCGGCGTAGTCGCCGTCGCCGGCCGCGTCCGCCTTGCCGATGAGGTGCGCCCCGTCCCCGTCCTCGCCCACCTGGAACCGCTGCACGCTGGCCCACACGACCGTGTCCAGGGACGCCCCCTTGTCCCACGGCGGATCGCCCTCGTCCGCCCTGCGCTCCCGCTCCACCCGGAACCGTCGCGTCCACTCGACGTATCCGCTGCCGTCCACACTGCCGTTCACACTGACATCCACACTGCCTCCCACCCCTGCGGCCACGCTCGACACCGTCGACACCGTAGAGAGCACGAGGCCGTGAAGGGTTCCCGTGCGGCAGCTGACCGGAGCATCATCGACGACGGCGAGAGGAGGGCCCTCACAGACGGGCCCTCACAGACGGGTCCCCACGGGCGGGTCCCCGCTGACGGACCCCGCACGGATCCCCACCGACGATTGGCCCCGGCCTTGGAACAGACCGTCACCGACCAACTCCCCGACGGCGGCGGCACGAGTGCGCCTCCGTCGCGCGCCTGGCGGTACGCCGCGCTGGCGGTGCCGGTACTGGTGGTCCTGGCGGGTGTGCTGGGCGCCGTGTTCCTCAGGCTCTCCGACGACCACCTGCACCACGAGTCACACGCCTGCCGGTGGATACCGCTGCCGTGGACGATCTGGGCCACCAGCTACGGCGGGCTCGTGGCCGCACTCCTGGCCATCGCGCTGTACACCGTCCTTGGCCGGCACGCACGTGCGTGCGGCCGGGGCGGGCAGGAGAAGGAGACGTGGCAGGGCCGGCTGGCAGGCGCGTTCGCGGTGTTGGCCGGCCTGGCGGCAGTGGCACTGGTGCTCGCCGTGTTCCTCGTCCATCTCGACTCCCACGACATCGCGACCCATCGGGACCAGCCGATGTGCGAGGGACTGCGGGCCTGAGTTCGCCGGCGCCGGCCTGACCGGCCGCGGCGGGCGTGCGGTGCGGCCCGCCGCGGCCGGTGCCGGTTTCCTCAGGCGGTCAGAAGGGTCAGACCGAAGTGGCTGAGGATCGGGTTGATCGGCTGGTAGAAGGTCGTTCCTCCGCTCGTGCAGTCACCCGAACCGCCCGAGGTGACGCCCTGCGCCTGGTCACCGCTGATGTAGGAGCCGCCCGAGTCGCCGGGCTCCGCGCAGACCGAGGTCTGGGTCATCGAGTAGACCGCTCCCTGGCTGTAGTTGACGGTGACGTTCTTCGCCTGGACGGCACCGCAGTGCCAGTGCGAGGTGGATCCGGAACGGCAGATCGACGCGCCGATCGGCGCCTCGGCCGAACCGTGGACCAGCTGGTCGGAGACCGTTCCCCAGCCGAGCACGACGGCGACCGTCCACCAGCCGCTGCCCACGTTCACCCAGGACCAGTCGTTGCCCGGGAACGTCGACCCCTGGATGTTGCCGATGTACGAGCCGTCCCAGCCGCTCACCGACTGGCCCGCCTGGCCGCAGTGGCCGGCCGACACGAAGCCGCCGACCACGGAGAAGCCGATGGAGCAGCGGACGTTGCCGGTGTACCAGGGGTCTCCGCCCACGGTTCCGGCCGCGAACGTCCGCGGCGCCTCGGCAGTCTCCACCACGTGGACGGGGCCGGCGGCGCGACTCTGCGACAGGAACGTCCGGACATCGTTGTCACTCTGGTGACCGGCGACGACGTCGACCACGACCTGGTTCGTCCGGGGATCGACCCGCCAGCTGCTCACGCCCGCGGGGGCGTGCAGCCGGTCGATCCTGCGCTTGACCGCATCGAGTTCGCGCGCGCTGTGCTCGACCAGCCGGACCGTCGCCCCGGTGGCCCGCACGGACGCGGCCTTGTCCCGGTCGGCCACGGCAACGGTCAAGGTGCCGCTGTCCGGGTTGAACCAGGAACCGGCGTACGCGGCCCCGGCCGCCTTGTGCGCCTTGCCCTCGATCGCGGTGGCCTTGTGCTCGGCGGTCAGACGGGCGACGGCCTGCGTCTTCGTCAGGCCGAGGTCCTTCTGCATCGCGCTGAGCAGGGCGGCGGACGCCGGCGCCGAGGCGGAGGTGGACTGGGAGGTGGAGGCGGAAGTGGGGACTGCGGGGGCGGCGGACGCCGTCGGCAACCCGGTGACCGCTACACCACCGAGCACAAGGAGGGCGGACAGGCCTGCACCTATCAGGGATCTACGTCGCAACGTAAGTCACCTTTCTGCGTTCCAGCGTTGTGGGGGTGGAACAGGGGAGCGTTTTGAAAGCGCTCTCAGATGACGCTCGGATCGAGAACGATAGCGGAGGGTCACTGAAAGGTCCATGCCAATGACCGGCCAATGCGAGAGATCCTTGCGGGAGATCCTCCCGGTGACGGCGTTCCCGTGGGCCGCTGTTACTCTGCGTACTCATGGTGGGAGACAACGGTTCGAGCGGCGCCGACGGGTCGGTCGATGCGTTGTACGCCCGTATTCAGGCCGCCGCGGCGGGCACGCCCTACCGGTTGTGCCGGACGGAGCCGGGATTCGACCTGATCGTGGACGTCGACGTCCCGCAGTGGCAGGAGCTGTTGACCCGCCGCCGGATCAACCAGGTGTACACGTACCGCGTCGCGCTGCACCCGGAGAAGAAGACCTACACGTTGACGGATGTCGTCCACACCGTCGAGTACGAGGTGGGCCCGGGCGGGGTGCGGTTGGGGACGGGGGTGGCCATGGGGCGCAGCCTGTCCAGGACTTCGTACCGCACGATGGACGGCACCGAGCAGTACACCTTCTCGACCGCGGAGGGCCACCGGCTGATCCGGGACGCGGCACGCGCGCTGGGCTGGCGCGAGACGCAGCCCGCCAGCGTCAAGGTCGCCCTGGGCTTCGGGATCCTGGGCGGCCTCGGAGCGGTCGCCACGCTGATCGCCCTCGCGATCGTCAACTGGCTCTGAGGCACCGTAAGGCCAAAGGCGCAGCAGCGTGCACCGACGGGGGACGGGGGACGGGGATGGGGATGGGAAGCTTCCGGCGGATGGCGATGACGGCTGCCGCGGGGATGGCCGTGCTGGTGGTGGGCGGCTGCGGGTCGTCCGGCACGCCGGACGGCCCCGGCTCGAGCGGCGGGAGCACGGGAGGCTCGACCAGCTCGCGTACGGCCGGTTCGGATGCGGCCGGTTCGGATGCGGCCGGTGGACGGTACGTCGCGGTCGACAGCCCCGTGATGGCCTTCAGGCTGCACCTGACGGCGGACGAGAAGCTGGATCACTCGCAGTCGCATGCGTCGGCGTCCGGCTCCCCCTCGGCGGGAGCCACCTCATCCGACCCGAGCACCAGCCCTGATGCCACGCCCACGGGGCCCTCTGCCCCACCCGACTGTGACGAGTCGTCTCCGGCCAACTCGCCGGCGGACTGGGCGAACCTGGAACGGAACGGGGACTACCTGGCAACGTTCGAGGTGGACCCGCCGCGTTGCGGGACCAGCCCGCCCACGTCGGGCAACGGGCGCCGCCCGCTGTTCCACTCCACCGCGGACCTGACGAAGGACCAGCTCTCCCAGGCGCACCGCTTCTCGATCGGCTCCGGCACGGTGGTCACCTTCGAGCAGCCGTATTTCGAGTGCACCCAGTCCTGCAAGCACTGGAGCGAACCGGTGGCCCTCGTCATGCCGGACACCCCGGCCGACCGGGCCTACCCGACCCTCGTGATCCGCTCGGACAGGGCAGCGCTGGACCGGGCGGACCTGGAAGACCTGGTCAAGCACCGGTTGTCACTGCCGGCGCCGCGGTCACCCTCACAGACCCCGTCTTCGTCCTAGACGATGCTGCCGGTCGTCGCCCGCGCGCGCCGATCATTCTTCGGCCGCCGTCCCGCGGCAGGCTCGTGTCAGGCTCGCGTCAGCCGATCTGTTCGGCCAGGGCGACGATGATGCCCGCGGGGCCGCGGAGGTAGCAGAGCCGGAAGATGCTCTCGTACTGGGCCACGTCGCCGAGGAGTTCGGCGCCGTGGGTGCGCAGCCGGGCGATGGTGTCGTCGATGTCGTCGACAGCGAACATGACGCGGTGCAGGCCCAGCGTGTTGGGCGGCGGGTCCCCCGAGTCGGCGCCGACCGCCGTGGGGGCGTGGTACTTGGCCAGTTCCAGCTTGCCGTGGCCGTCCGGGGTCCGCATCATCGCGATCTCGCTGCGGATGCCGTCGAGTCCGACGGTGCGGTCCGCCCAGCGGCCTTCGATCTGCGCCCTGCCTTCCAGCTCCATGCCGAGCTCGGTGAAGAAGGCGACGGCGGCGTCAAGGTCGTCGACGACGATGCCGACGTTGTCCATCCGGTGAACGGCCATGCCTCCCAGCATACGATCGTGCCTCGCCGCTGACGATCAAGCGGTACGGGAGCCGGAGAGGAACCCGGAGCGGGAAGGCGGAACCCGGAGCGGGAAGGCGGAACCCGGAGCGGGAAGGGGGAAGGCGGAAGGGGGAAGGGGAACGGGAAGGGGGCCGTTCACCGCTTTGCCGGACGGCGGGGGCTGCCGGCGGGCGGCACGTGTGCGTCGGAAGCGGTCAGGGGGACCTGTTCGAGGCGTGGGCGTCCCTGCGCGAGATAGCGGTCGAGTTCGGGCGGCCGATAGGACGCGTCCTCGTCGTGGCGTGCGTGGGCGGATTCCGAGAGGTATTCGCACCCGTCGAGGCCCCCTGAGGCGTCCGCGGGCTCTCCCATGGGCCGGTGCCACGGCCGGCTCAGCAGGTAGAACCCGGAACGCGAGTCGTGCATCGTGCCCCTGCCGTCGGGCCGCACGCGAAAGCCGATGTCGGTTTGCGGGATCATGACGTGCGGCCCGGTTGCGCTGAGGAGCTCGGGGTCGAACTCCAGCCCGTGGCGGCGGGCCTGGCGAACCATCCACAGCAGGGTGATGTCGGACAGCGCCGTCTCCTGGTAGCCGCCGCCGACGTCGCAGTGCACTCCGGCGAACCACACCTGCTTCAGTTCCTGGCCGGCCTCGGCCGCACCGGGCTGCTGGTGCCAGAGCGTCGGGATGAACGGCTCGCGCTGCTCGTCGATGGCCAGCGCGTGGAAGGCCCCCTTCACCCGGCTGCTCAGCTCGGTGTCGTGGAACGCCCACCGACGGTTGACCGAGGCCACGACCGGTTTGAGCCATCCCGGACCCGGAACCGGGATGCCGAGGGCTCCGACCGTGTCCCACACCCCGATGAAGCGGATCCCCGGCTCGTGCGCATACGTCTGGCGGAACAGGGTGGCGGCCGTGCCTGTCGGTTTCTCGATCCGGTTGCGGTACAGGGCCCACGCCTCCTTGATCCGATGGGCGTGCTCCCGGCGCAGGATGCCGGAGTTGCGCACCAGACCGGCCAGACTGCGGGCGGTGAAGGCCCCCCGGCTGAACCCGAACAGGTACAGCTGGTCGCCGGGCTCGTAGGCGTCGATGAGGAAGCGGTAGGCGTCCATGATGTTCCTGGACAACCCCGCGCCGAAGGCGCCGCCGCCCAGCCGCTCCCATCGGCGTGTGCCGACACCGCTGCCGTAGTACACGCGCTGCCCCACGCCGTCGGCCTGCGGTCGAACGGCCAGGGCGATCTTGGTGACGTTCGTCATGCTGGGCTGGTCGGCGAAGTTCCACGTGCCGTCACAGCAGACGACCAGATTCTTGGCCATGGCAGCCACCTCCGGGGAGGAATAGCAACCGCACATCAACGATGCCGTCGCCCGGGTCCGTCCCGCGCGTCCGTGTGCGCCGCGGCCCGCCGGCCCAGAGCTGCTTCGATGCTCGCACCACTTCGCGGACCTCGCCATTCGCGCGGCCCTTCGGCATTCGTGCGGCCCTTCGGCCCCGGGTCAGGGTTGTGCCGGCAGGCTCGCGCAGGTGGAGGTGGCGGGCTTGCCGGAGAGACGGTCCTTCAGCCAGGAGACGGCATTGCCCTGGTCGGTCAGCAGCGGGCCGAAATGGTTGAGCAGGGCGCTGCCGACATCGGGCAGGACGACCCCCTCGTACGTGACGTCGGCGCCCTTGCCGCACCAGTCGACGGCGAGCCGGCGGGCCTGCGCATGCGGGACGAGGTCGTCGCTGACCCCGGTCGCCACCCGGACCGGGCCGGCCGGCTTCCTCGTGCCGATGCGCTGGCTGTTCAGGAAGTCCTCAAGAGCGGGGGTGGCGGCGATGATGTCGCTGAGGGACTCTCCGTCGGTCGTCCAGCCGGTGCTCTTCGCATAGCCGTAACGGAGGATGGCGTCGCCGACGCACATGGTCGACAGGTCGGTGAGGGCCGCCTTCCCGGCGTCGTTCATGTGCGCGTCGGCGATGGGCTTCAGGTCCGGGTCGGACTGGAGGAAGCCGTTGAGGGACCAGCCGAGCGCACCGGCCAGTTCGCTGCCGTCGATGCCTTTGGTGACCGCGAGCAGGTCGGCCGGGGGTGCCCCGCTGTAGGTCCCGGCGAGCGTGACGTCGGGGGCGTAGGAGGGCTGGAGTTCGGCCGCCGCCGCGGTCGCCCCGCCGCCCTGGCTGTAGCCGAAGAGGCCCACCGGCGAGTCGGCGGCCACCGACGCCCCGTTCACCGAACGAGCCGCACGCACCGCGTCCAGCACGGCGTGCGCCTCGTCGACGCGGTTGACGTAGGTGTGCAGCCGGTCGGTGCCGCCCAGGCCGACGTAGTCGGTGACGACGACCGCCACTCCGGATGCCAGCAGCCGGTAGATCGCCAGGTCCTCGTAGCCGACCGACACCGTGCGGCCGTTGAGGAACAGCGGGTGTTCGAGGCCCATGGACGCGGCGCACTGGTCGCCCTGCCCCATCGTGCCGGGCGCCAGCGCGACCAGCGGGCGCGGCCCACCGCCCCGCCAGGCGGCCGCCGGCTCGATGTAGGCCCCGGTCACCGCCGCGGGCCGGCCGTTGGAATCGGTGGTCCGGTACATCAGACGGGTTGCCCGCCCGGGCAGCGGCCCGGGAAGAGCGGGCAGGCTCAGGGCCAGCGGAAGAGCCTCGGTGCGCACGAGGGCGCCGTTGGCCGCGGGCAACGTGTCGGGCGGGGTGTAGAAGGCGGGGATGGCGACGCCTCGGGACACCTCCGTGTCCTGTGCCGTGGCGTCCTGTGCCGTGGCGTCCTGTGCCGTGGAGGCGGTGGCCGCGAGCGTCTGGGCGCCGACACAGGCCGTGGCGAGGGCCAGCGTGGCGAACAGCCGATGGCGTGCGGGCATGGCGAACCTCCTGGGGGAACGGTGCCGCGGAAGGGTCGCTCGGACCTTACTTACCGGTAAGTTACCGGTGGTAGTACCCGGGGAATCACGGTTTGGCAATATCGCGCGGGCTCGGCGATCGTGTGCGGGCCGGCGATCGCGCGCGGGCTCGGCGATCGCGTGCCGGCTTGGTGGCCCCGCGCGGGCCTGGCGACTTCGCGGACTTGGTGGCTTGCGGCTCCTCAGGTTCGCGCCCGCTCCCGTTGCCGCAGTTCGATGATGGCGGCCACCGCTTTCAGCCAGCGGGCCGTCGACTCGTCCGTGCCGATGCCACCTGCGAGGGAGGCCGCGGCCTCGAGCCACGGGCGGACCGTCGCCGCCGCTTCGGGATGCGGCAAGGGCGCGGGGAGTTCGACGGCGGCGGCGAGACCGGCGGCGCGCACCGTCTCGGCGAGGAAGGCGACCGAGCGGGGCTGGGTGCCGAGCCGGTCGAGGACGACGGCCGCGCCCACGGCCCCGTCGCCGTAGAGGGCGGTGCGCAGCGGGCTGGGCTGCTCGGCGGTCAGGCCGTAACGCAGCAGCATGGGAACGTCCAGCTCGGCCAGTTCCGCGTCGCTGCGGTCGGGGGGTGTGGGACGGGCAGGGTGGGTGGGGCTCATGCGGTGCCTCGGATCAGCGGACGGTGACGGTGTAGGTGATCCGCTCGGGAGTGGCGGGCCGGTAGGCGGAGGGAGAAGGCGGCGCCGGGGTCGGGGAGTTCGGCTGGCCGGTGCAGGTGTGCACGGGGCAGTCCAGCAGGACGATTTTGGCGTGGCCGACGCCGGTCGCCTTGAAGGTGAACGTGTGCGTGCCGCCACCGCCGATCAGGTCCTTGGAGTCGTCGTCCGCGTCGTACCGGTCGCTCACGCCGCGCACCACCGAGCCGTCGGGCTTCGGCGCGGCGACGTACCACTCTTCGCCGGTGCTGGGGTTCTCGTCGACGGTGAGCGTGAACGTCTCGCCCACCTCCGCGCTGATCCTGGTCTCGGAGGTCGAGTAGCTGTGCGGCGAGTCCGCCCCGCACCCGGTGGCCAGGGGGAGCAGCGCGACGGCGGCAGCGACGGCGGCGAGGGGCACGAGCCGCCCCTTTCCGGTGCGCGCCACCGACCGGTCGCCTCCGGTGCGCGCCACCGACCGGTCGCGGGATGTTCCTGCCCGGTCGCGGGACGCCCCCGCCCTACTGCGGGAGGAAGACGGTGTCGGCATTCGGGAGCCTGCTGTCGGAGGCCTTGTCCATGTGTCCATTGATGAAGTCGTCCTCAGTGACCCAGGTCGTGGTGCCCCAGGAGTTGTAGATCTCCAGCCTGTCCCCTTCCTGGCCGATGATCATCATGGCGTGTCCCTCGTCGGCGTCGCCCCTGACGTCCACCGGTACCGGGCGGCCTTCTGCCACCGCCCTCTCGATGTCGGGTAGGACGTCGCGGCGGGCATCGGCGTCGTCGAGGTCCTGCTTGGCGTAGTCGTCGCCGGTGGCCGACCCGATGGTGGAGTCCGCGATGTGCTCCTGGCCCTCGGTGTCCATGCCGTCCCAGTCGTCCCCGCCGTCCCCCTCCTCGTGCAGCCTGTGCTGCTCGGCGATCAGCCGCTTCCGGAAGGTCGCCGGGTCGTCCTCCTGCCCGGAGGGGCCGCCGGTCAGGTTCAGGGCGTACAGGGGATCGGCCATCGCGCGGGCGGTGACGGTGGAGGACGCCACGCAGGTCCCCTCCTGGCCGTCTCCACCCTGGGTCCAGCCCTGCCCGTCGAAGTCCACGTTGGTCGTGACACCCGTGCTGTCCGTCTGCATGACCACAGGTGACAAGTGCCGTTGCAGCCACGCGCGGTCCTTGCCGTGGATCTTCCCGTCGAACGTCTCGATGTCGTGGACGCTGTGGCCCGCCGCGAGCGACTTCATCAGGTAGGCGCGTTCCTGCGGGGTGCCGGCCCGGGCCAGCATCCGCTCCATGGCGGCCTCGTCCTGGTCGCTGAGCTGATCCATCCGCTGGCCGGCCCGTTCCAGGTCGTTCGCGGTGAGGATCTCGTTCAGCTCCGGATCGCCGCCGCCGGTGCTGGTGTCGGCGAGCATGAGCCGGTCGGCCGCCGTGATGTCGCCGGTCACCATCTTGCCCGCGCGGGCCTCTGCGGCCCACTTGTCCAGGTCCCGGGCGGCCGCGCGGGCGGCGTCGTCGGCGGTGACGGCCGCCTGGTGCACCAGGTCGACGCCGGTGGAGGCGACCGAGCGGGCCCGTAGCCGGGCCTCCTCCTCGTCGTCCTTCTCCACCAGGTCGTCGAACCAGCCGTCTCGGTCGCCGAGCATGGTGCGCGCCTTGCGCAGCGCGGCCCGGCCGTCACTGTCCTTCTTCTTGGCGTCGCCGAGTGCGTCGGCCAACTGCAACAGTGCCTTGGCGCCGCCCCGGAACGCCTCCACCATCTGCGTGGCGTCCCGCTGGGCGGCCAGGACCACCTGGGAGGCAAGCACCCTGGTGTCGCCGACCCACGCCTGCGGCAGGCCCTGCTTGGCCACCTTGCCGATCCGCTTGCCGAGCCGCTCGGCATCGTCGACCTGGTCGCTGTAGCGCTTGTGGAGCGACTCCAGAGTCGCGACATCACCCACCGGCGCGCAGACGCCGAGGGCGTCGTCGATCGCGTCGAGCAGGTCGTTCTTGCTGCCCGCCGACGAGATCTGATCGCAGAGATCGGCGAGCTTGCGGCGGCGGTCGGTGGTGGACTCGACGTCGGACACGGCGGCCCCTCAGTACGTCCCCAGCGCCGAGGGACGCTGGGGGGACGTGGTGGAGCGCTGCCCGTCCGGCACGTGCACACCGTTGGTCCGCTTCTCCACCACATGGTCGCTGCCGTGGTAGGAACCCTTGGCCAGGTGCACCTTGTCGGCCAGTTCGTGCAGGGCGTCTCGCAACGTGTGGGCCTCGGCCTCCCACCCGGCGGCGAACCTGTCGAAAGCCGGTGCGGAGTCGGAACCACCGAGGGCGTCCGACGCGTAGCACGCGGTCGGGCGGATGGCGTTGCGGATCCTGTCCGCGTCGTCGCCACACCCGTCAAGTTCCGTGGCCTGCCCGGACAATCCGGCATGCGAAACCCGGTAACCGCCCCCCGTACCCAATGCTTCTCCCCGTTCCGTCGCCACACCCAATCAAGGCAGCCGGGAAAGTAGCACGGCGCCCTGGGCGAAGCGCCCGTCTGTGCGGAGGCCGACACAAGGCCCGCACAGGATGCGCGTTATGGGGGGCGGCGAGCGCCGCTGGGCCGGGCACTCACTCGGCCGACCAACCCGGCGTGAGCGGCGGGTTGGGCGATGACCGGGTTGGGTGATGACGGAGACGTGGGAGCGTTCCGCTTCGGCCGAGCTTGGCTTCTGGGGGTTGGGCTTGGGCTTGTGGTTGGAGGCGGGGCTGGGCAGGACACCGCCGTCCCCCGATCCTGCGCTGCCATGTAGCCCGTCCCGCTGTCAGACGCCGGTCGTTGACGGGCAGACCGGTGCTGTCATCGCGCGAGGCGCGATCTCGCGGTTCTTCTCCCCGCCCGCGAAGCGTTCCACCGTGCCTGCAACCGGATCCGCTCCCACGCGGCCTTCCCGGCGTCGTTCCACCCGCCGCCCTGCGCGTATCTCACGCCCCCGGACCATCACCGACACCCAGCCACGGTCAGGCAAACCATTCCGACATCATCCGATCAAGTTCGGTAATAACGTCGGGCTCTGCTTGGAAGATTACGGACGGCCGCCAGAATGGAGGACGGGCAGTGTCATCCCGTACCGTCCGGAGCACGCCGGCTGAAGGACCGGCAGTGGCTGTGGTCCAGGCACTGCCGGCGGTCACGCCCACCGGTCGAGGCGGTCACGCCGACCGGTCGAGATGGCATCTCGTGGCGTATGTGAGCAGGTCGGCGAAGCGGAGCCAGGGGATCAGGTAGCCGTTCAGAGGGGCGTACCCGGGTGCAGGAGAGCGCGAACCGATCGCGCCGTGGCGGTCAGGGTTTCCTGAGTTGCCTCGTCCGGGTGGCCGAGGCGTTCGAGGTAGGTGGAGGCGCAGGCGTCGAGGTCGGAGTGCAGTTTGGCCAGATGTGGTGTCAGGGCGTCGCTGTAGAGCGTGCCGTCGGGATAGGGGAGTCGCCGGAACCACGTGCGCCGGTTCGCCACGGCGGCGACCAGGCCGAGACGGGCGGGTGCGGTTTCGCCGGGCCAGCAGGGGCGGCGCAGGTGCACGGTCTGTGAGGGGTGTGGCGTGCGCTGGCCGGCCGCTTTGCCGGCGCGACGGACGGTGGCGAAGGCGTCCACCTGCTCCAGCCAGGTCGAGCGGCTCACCTCCAGGATGTCGAGCGCGCGCAGCAGTGCCGCTGGATCCCGCCGCATGTCGGGAAGAGGACGTGCCGTCGCGGCGAGATAGGCCCACGTCGCGTTGAAGCCGAGTGGGCAGTAACGCTCGACGGCGCACCTCAGCGCGGTGTGCCGTCGAGCAAGAGGCAGGTGACCGTCCCGGACCCTGCGGGCGTGGGTTCCGAAGCTCACCCGGAGACGTCAGCCCCGAGCGGGCGCAACCCCGATCGGACAGGACACCCCCGTCCCCCCGATCCCGCAGTAGCCCCACGGGTTCTTGTCCAGGTACTGCTGGTGGTAGCTCTCCGCCGGATAGAACGGGTTGTCGGTGGCGGGGAGGAGTTCCGTGGTGATGGTGCCGTGGCCGGAGGCGGTCAGGACGCGCTGGTAGTCGGCCTGGGAGGCCTGCGCGGCGGCGGCCTGGGCGGGGGTGTGGGTGTAGATCGCCGAGCGGTACTGGGTGCCGACGTCGTTGCCCTGGCGGAAGCCCTGGGTGGGGTCGTGGGCCTCCCAGAAGGTCTTCAGGAGGGTCTCGTACGAGACCTTGGCCGGGTCGTAGACCACGCGGACCGCTTCCGTGTGGCCGGTGAGGCCGCTGCAGAGCTCGTCGTACGTCGGGTTCTCGGTCTGGCCGCCCTGGTAGCCGACCAGGGTCGTCCAGACACCGTCGGTCTGCCAGAAGGCGCGCTCGGCGCCCCAGAAGCAGCCCAGGCCGAAGTCGGCGATCTCCAGGCCGTCGGGGTAGGGGCCCGTCAGCGGGGTGCCGAGGACGGTGTGGCGGTCGCGCACGGTGAAGGCCGGCTCCGAGCGGCCCGGCAGGGCCTCGCCGGGAGCGGGCAGGGTCGGGGTTCGGCCGAAGAACATCGCTTCTCCTCAGACACGGGGGACGTGACTGTCAACGTCCGACGGAGGCGATGGATTCCCGGTCGGCGCCGACCCACGTCGGGGCCAGACGCCGGTCGCCCTGGGAGGGCTCGCCCTGGGCCTGGCCCGGGGACGGGGACGGGGACGAGGTGCCGTGTCGCCTCAGCGCGGCAACGTCGCCGGGCTGCCGCCGTTGGCCTCGTAGCCGGCGACCGCGAGGGCGCGGTAGACGGCGTACTCGGCCGCCGGGTCCTCGGAGAGGGTCCAGGGGAGGGCGCCCACGTGGCCGTCTATACGGACCAGCTGGTGCATGGCCTCGCCCCAGCGCTCGCTGCGCACCAGGAAGAACACCAGCATGTGGCGGACGTGCGCGAGCATCGGATCGTGCGCGGGCGCGGAGTGCACCGCGTAGAGCGCCCCTTCCACGGCCTTGGTGACGACCTCGCTCTGGTAGAACGACCTCACCAGGTTGACCTCGGGCAGGTGCTCGTAGACCGCGAAGAGGGGGAGCGCGCAGAGCAGCGAACCCCGCGGGGCGCGAGCGGCGGCGGCTTCGGTGAAGACGTACGCGAGCTCGCGCGAGCCGTGCCACTTCTCGCACCAGTAGTGCAGGGCTGCCAGATGCGCCCCTATGTGCGACGGCGCGCGGTCCAGGACCTTCAGCCAGAGCTGCTCGAACTTCTCGCGGGGATAGTCGAGTCCGCGCGCCACGGAGAGCTCGATGATGTACGGCACCGGGTCGCCGGGGGCGAGCAGCGCGGCCTCCGCGCAGGCCTCCCTGGCTTCCTCCAGGATGATCCGGAACTCGTCCGTGCCGTACGCCGCTGAGCGCCAGGCCTGCTGGACGAGGAACTCCGCATGCACGGCCGCGCCGCCGGCGTCCTTGGGCGCCTCGGCCCGCCACACCCGCAGCCACTGCCCGCCGGGCGTCTCGCTGACGCCGCCGGGCCGCTGCTGGAGCTCCAGCGACGCGGCACCCGCGAAGGCCTGGACGCGCTGCCAGCGCACCTCCCCGGCGGTCTCCGTGCCGGTCAGCAGCTGGGCGGCGGCGTGCCAGTCCTGGGTGCGCTGCACGAGGTCGAGGACGTCCATCAGGTCCTCGTCCGGGCCCGGCACGCGGACGTCGAGCTCTTCCTGGCGAACGAAGTCGTAGTGCGCAGGATCGGCCGCGTCCGGTGCGCCGGGATGGGTCAGGCTGATTCCGCCGCCTCTGCGCAGGAGAAGCGGCCCGAGAACCGCTCCCAGCAGGACCACAGCCATCAGGGCCCAGAGAATGTCCATGCCCCAAGCGAACCAGACGGGTGTGACACTTGGCGAACCCCGGCACACGCCGGAAGTCGTCGGCGCCTTACCGGGCATCACCGCATTACGCTCAGTCCCATGAGCGACGCACACACCGGGCGCACCACCCCAGGGCACACCGACGGCGCCACGCCCGCGCCGCACGCCGGACCCGCGGAACACGCCGGGCACGGTTTCGAAACGGTGGCCATCCATGCGGGCAACACCCCGGATCCCACGACCGGCGCCGTGGTGCCCCCGATCTACCAGGTCTCCACATACAAGCAGGACGGCGTCGGAGGGCTGCGCGGCGGCTACGAGTACAGCCGCTCCGGCAACCCGACCCGGGCCGCCGTGGAGGAGAACCTGGCCGCCCTGGAGGGCGGCCGGCGCGCCCTCGCCTTCGCCTCGGGTCTCGCCGCTGAGGACTGCCTGCTGCGTACGCTGCTCTCCCCGGGAGACCACGTCGTCATCCCGAACGACGCCTATGGAGGCACGTTCCGGCTGTTCGCCAAGGTCGTCTCCCGGTGGGGCGTGGCGTGGTCGGTCGCCGACACCGGCGACCCGGCGGCGGTCCGGGCCGCGATCACCCCGCACACCAAGGCGGTGTGGGTGGAGACGCCGTCGAACCCGCTCCTGGGGATCAGCGACATCGCCGCGCTGGCCGGGGTCGCACACGCGGCCGGCGTGAAGCTGGTCGTCGACAACACCTTCGCCAGCCCCTACCTCCAGCAGCCGCTCGCCCTCGGTGCCGACGTCGTCGTGCACTCCACGACCAAGTACATGGGCGGCCACTCCGACGTGGTCGGCGGAGCCCTCGTCGTCGTCGACGACGCCTTCGGGGACGAGCTGGCCTTCCACCAGAACGCCATGGGCGCGGTCGCCGGTCCCTTCGACTCCTGGCTGGTGCTGCGGGGCACCAAGACCCTCGGCGTGCGCATGGACCGGCACAGTGAGAACGCCACCCGGATCGCCGAGATGCTGTCCAGCCACCCGCGGGTGACCGAGGTGCTGTACCCGGGGCTCCCCGACCACCCGGGCCACGAGATCGCCGCCAAGCAGATGAAGGCGTTCGGCGGCATGGTGTCCTTCCGGGTCGACGGTGGCGAGCAGGCGGCCGTGGAGGTCTGCGACCGCGCCCGGATCTTCACGCTGGGCGAGTCGCTGGGCGGCGTCGAATCGCTGATCGAGCACCCCGGGCGCATGACGCACGCCTCCGCCGCCGGCTCAGCCCTGGAGGTCCCGGGCGACCTGGTGCGGCTCTCCGTGGGCATCGAATCGGCCGACGACCTGATTGCCGACGTCAAGCAAGCCCTCGGATAGGGAGCGGCTCCGGAACGGAAGCTGTCCTAGGGCCAGGTGTTAGGACGTGGCCCTTGAGCATGGCCCTGGGACGGGAAACCGACCCCAGGGCCGTGCCCGATCACCACTGGGTGAAGGACGGTGTGGTGTCAGACGGCGGTGGGGACCACGGCCGGTCCACCGCCGCCCACACGGCGCATGCCGCCACCGCGGCGCACAGCAGTACCCACAGCGCCCGCCGCACCGTCTTCCTGCGGTGCAGCAGCCGGTGCCCGCGCCGCATGGCCATGCTGTACAGCTCCGGCGGCACGGTGGCCGGCGGGCCTTCGAGGAGGTCGCGAACGGCTGCCTCGCGGTCCTGGCGGCTCGGGCTCATGGGGCGCCCCCGTACCTGCGCGTCATGACGGCACCACCTTCGGCAGCGAACGGGTCCGGTTGGGCGGCGGGTGCAGCAGGGTCGACATGGCGCGGGCGCAGATCGCTCGGATGCGCTCCTTGGGCAGGCCGAGCAGGGCCGCGGTCTGCTCCTCGGCCACGCCCTCGTACATCCGCAGGACGAGGATGAGGCGTTCCTGGGGGTTGAGCCCCTTGAGTACGCCCTTGGGATGGGAGCGTTGCAGACGCTCTCTGAAGGCGGTCGTCAGAGAACTGCTTCCGGAACCGTCTCCGGTGCCGGGCGCGCCACCGTTCCCGCTGTCGCCAAGGGGGGTGTCGCCGTCCGGCCGGTGCGGCGTCCGGTGGATGCGTTGGAGGATGTGCCTATGGAGGACGTTGTGAAGGGCTTCCCTAAGGACATGCCCCAGCGCCTCTCCCACCTCGTACCAGCCGGCGTACCACTGGCTCCGACCGTGGTACTGACGCCAGGCGCCACGTGCGAAGCGCAGTGCGAGCGACTGGCGAGCGTGCTCGTAGGGGTCCTCGCCGCGTAGCCCGTCCCAGGCGGCGTAGGTGTGCGCGAGCGCCGAGGTCAGGAGGCGGCGGGCGCGCGGGTTGTCGTCCAGGGACTCCGCGGTGAGCAGCGTGGCGGCATGCAGGAGTCGCCCGCCCGCGCCGGCGACGAACGCCTCGAACTCCCGGGCCCGGCGGGCGTCCCGCACTGCATGCCGTTCGTGCACCGACCCTCCCGTTGGACGCACGGTTCCGGCACACCGCACGGAGTCAGCCACATCTCAGAGGTACGGATTCCCGGTCTCATATCAGGCCAAGTGCGGGCTGGGGTCAAGAGTTCGTCACCCGGAAGGACAGTCGAGCCGACGCGCCGGCTCTCTGGACGCCGACGCGCGTCCCAGGGGAGTGCCGGAGCCCCGCTCCGTCGCCTCGGCAGCCGGGCCCCGAGCGGGCGCCCGAGGTGCCGTCAGGCGCCCGCAGGGTCCCCCGCGGTCGCCGCGGTGTCCGACACCGGCGTCGTGCCGGTGTGCGGTGCAGCGGCGGACGCGGACACCGTCCCGATGGCCGGGGCGGTCGAGGCAGGCGCCGTATCGGCCTCAGCCGGTGCCGTGGACCCGGTGTTGTGCGCGGCCTGACGGGCTGACAGGGCGGTGTTGAAGCGGGTCAGCAGCGCGCAGAACTGCTTGCGCTCGGCCGGATCCCAGTCGCGGGTCAGCTGCGCCATCAGCTCGCGCCGTGAACAGCGGACCTCGGCGAGCCGGGCGTGGCCGCGCGGCGACAGCTCCAAGACGACCGCGCGCCCGTCCTCGGGATGGGAGGTGCGCTTGACCAGCCCGGTGTCGACGAGCGGCGCGACCTGACGGGTGACCGTCGAGGAGTCGATGCCCATGCTTGCGGCGAGCGCCTTGACGCCCATCGGGCCCTCGTTGTCGAGGCGGTTGAGCAGCAGGTAGGCGGCGCGGTCCATGGAATTGCGGACCTGTCCGACACCACCTAGCCGGGTCTGTTCGGCGCGGCGTGCAAAGACCGCCACCTGGTGCTGGAGGGTGTCGAGAAGGCCGGTGTCGCCGGCTGTCGTCATGTCCATCGACATTTCCGGTGTTGTGGGCATGGCCGGGAGCTCACTTCATGGAAGACGTGTTTGGGTGGAGGACAGGTTACGCGGCTGAGGCGCGCGTGGTGCCCGAGCCGCGCAAACCCTGCGGAGTGCTTCGGGCACAGGGCGCAATCCGGGTCGTGTTCCGAAGTGTGCCATCCCAGGAGCTGTCCGGCATGAACTGCAAGACTGCCGCCATGACCTATGACAAAGCCGCCGCTGTCTCGTCGGTGACCCTCGACGATGTGCGTGGCGCCCAGAAGATGCTCTCGGGCGTGGCACGGATGACGGCCATGGAGGGCAGCAGGCACCTGACCCGGTTGCTGGGCTGCCCCGTCCATTTCAAGTGTGAGAACCTCCAGCGCACCGGTTCGTTCAAACTGCGCGGTGCCTACGTGCGGATCGCCGGACTGCTGCCCGAGGAGCGTGCCGCGGGCGTCGTCGCCGCGAGCGCGGGCAACCATGCCCAGGGAGTGGCGCACGCGTCGTCGCTGCTGGGTGTGCGCTCCACGGTGTTCATGCCGGTCGGCGCCCCGCTGCCCAAGGTGGCCGCCACGCGCGAGTACGGCGCCGAGGTGAGGTTGCACGGTCATGTGGTCGACGAGACGTTGGCCGCCGCCCAGGAGTACGCGGCCGAGACGGGCGCGGTCTTCATCCACCCCTTCGACCATCCGGACGTCGTCGCCGGCCAGGGCACGGTGGGCCTGGAGATCCTGGAGCAGTGCCCCGAAGTGCGCACGATCGTGACGGGCGTCGGAGGCGGCGGGCTCATCGCCGGCCTGGCGGTGGCGGTGAAGTCGCTGCGCCCCGACGTCCGGGTGATCGGGGTGCAGGCGGAGGGCGCCGCGGCCTATCCTCCGTCGCTGGCCTCCGGCCGCCCGATGTCGATCGAGCCGCGGGCGACGATGGCCGACGGCATCAAGGTGGGGCGGCCGGGCGACGTGCCGTTCCGGATCGTCGGAGATCTCGTCGACGAGATCCGCACGGTCACGGAGGACGAGCTGTCCAGCGCGCTGTTGCACTGCCTGGAGCGGGCGAAGCTGGTGGTGGAGCCGGCGGGGGCCAGCCCGGTGGCGGCGTTGATGAGCGATCCGGGGGGTTTCGAGGGGCCGGTCGTGGCCCTGCTGTCCGGGGGCAACGTGGATCCCCTGTTGCTCCAGCGGATCCTGCGGCACGGCATGTCGGCGGCGGGCCGCTATCTCGCGGTGCGGCTGCGTCTGACGGACAGCCCCGGCGCGCTGGCCACGCTGTTGGGGGTGTTGTCAGTGGCGGATGCCAATGTGTTGGACGTGAGTCATGTCCGGACCGATCCGCGGCTGGGGCTCACGGAGGCGGAGGTCGAGCTACAGATGGAGACGAAGGGGCCCGAGCACCGCACCCAGGTGCACGCGGCGCTGCTGGAGGCGGGCTATCGCGTCATGGAGTGACGGGCCGGCGGCCGGCGTCGCCCCGGCGCACGGGCGCGTGCCGGAGCACGTGGCCGGGCGCGCGGTCGCGTCGCGCAAGCCGTTGAGGAACGCGATGTATCGCGTTATAGTTCCGAGGGTGGGCAGGTCCCTGCCGCGTCGTCCCACACGTCATTCCCAGTTCCCTTTTATTTCCTCGCATGCGTCATGCCATTGCTGCGAGGATCTGAGCTTTTCGTCAACAGTCGCCCGTTCGAGGCGACCTGAACTCTTGGAGAAACCCCCATGCCAGGCGCCATCTACGCCGAAGGTCTGGTGAAGACCTTCGGCGACGTAAGGGCTCTGGACGGCGTCGATCTCGATGTCCCCGAGGGCACCGTGCTGGGCCTGCTCGGGCCGAACGGCGCGGGCAAGACCACCGCCGTGCGCTGTCTGACGACACTGCTGCGTCCGGACAGCGGCAAGGCGATAGTGGCAGGCATCGACGTCGTGAAGAACCCCAACGAGGTGCGGCGCTCGATCGGTCTGTCCGGCCAGTTCGCTGCCGTCGACGAGTACCTCACCGGCCGTGAGAACCTCCAGATGGTCGGCGAGTTGTACCAGCTGCGCTCCAAGGCCGCCAAGACCAGGGCCGGCGAGCTGCTGGAGCGTTTCGGACTCGCCGACGCCGCCGACCGCCCCACGAAGACGTACTCCGGCGGCATGCGCCGCAGGCTCGACCTGGCGGCCGCGCTCGTGGTCTCCCCGCCGGTGATGTTCATGGACGAGCCGACCACCGGTCTCGACCCGCGTAACCGCCAGGCCCTGTGGGAGGTCATCCAGGAGTTGGTCTCGGGCGGTACGACGCTCCTGCTGACCACCCAGTACCTGGAAGAGGCCGACCGGCTCGCCCACGACATCTGTGTCGTCGACCACGGCCGTGTCATCGCGCGCGGCACCTCCGACCAGCTCAAGGCCTCCACCGGCGGCGAGCGCGTCGAGGTCGTGGTGCACGAGCGCGAGCACATCACCGCGGCCTCCGAGCTGCTGTCCGGCTACGGCAAGGGGGAGACAACGGTCGAGGAGCACACCCGCAGGCTCACCGTCCCCGTCACCGGTGGCGCCAAGCTGCTCGCCGAGATAATCCGCGAACTCGACGCACGCGGTATCGAGATCGACGACATCGGACTGCGCCGTCCCACCCTCGACGACGTCTTCATCTCCCTGACCGGCCATGCCGCCGAGGAGGAGAAGGTCGACGACGAGGAGGGCCAGGACGCCGGCGGCCAGGGCGGCCGTTCCCGCACGAAGAAGAGCAAGAAGGAGGCCGGCAAGTGACCGCCGTGACCGAATCACCGAAACTCGCCGCGCCCGCGGGCGGCGGCGGCATCGGCCAGTCCTTCCGGGACTCCCTGGTCGTCGCACGGCGCAATCTGATCCGCATGACCCGGATCCCCGAAGTGGTCATCTTCGGGCTCATCCAGCCGATCATGTTCGTGGTGCTCTTCAGCTATGTGTTCGGTGGATCCATGAGCATCGGTGGCTCCACCAATGCCAAGCTCTACCGCGAGTTCCTGATGTCCGGCATCTTCGCCCAGACCGTCACCTTCGCCACGGCCGGCGCCGGCGCGGGCATCGCCGACGACATGCACAAGGGCCTCATCGACCGGTTCCGCTCCCTGCCCATGGCACGTGGCGCGGTCCTCACCGGCCGCACCTTGGCCGACCTCGTGCAGACCGCGCTGACTCTGCTGGTGCTCGCGATAGTCGCGGTGCTGGTCGGCTGGCGCACCCACACCAGCATCGGTGAGGTGTTGGGCGCCTTCGGGCTGCTGCTGTTGCTCGGGTACGCCTTCACCTGGATCGGTGCGCTGATCGGCCTGTCGGTGCGCACCCCGGAGGCGGCGACCTCGGGTGGCCTGGTCTGGCTCTTCCCGGTCACCTTCGTGTCGAACGCGTTCGTGCCCACCCAGAACATGACGCCCTGGCTGCGGCACATCGCCGAGTGGAACCCGTTCAGCGCGATCGTGCAGGCGGCCAGGACCCTCTTCGGGAACCCGGGTGTCTCCACCTCATCGGCCTGGCCGATGCAGCACCCCGTCTGGGCATCGCTGATATGGGCGATCGTGATCATCGTGGTCTTCCGCACGCTGGCGGTCCGGAAGTACCGCAACGCCACGGCGTGAGGTGAGCGGGCAGTGGGCGGGCTGCGCGCGGCATGCGCGGCCCCGGCCCTGACCAGGCCCCCGCGTGCCTGACACGTGTGGCACGCGGGGGCCTGTGCTCAGTCCTGACGAAGCCCCCTAGGCGGCGGTGGGGCCGCTGGGGGCTTCGTCGGAACTCGATCAGTCAGGCTTGAGGGTCAGAGACTGCTCAGCCAGGGATTGTTCTGAGAGGGGTTGCCCTGAGAGAGGGATTGCCCTGAGGGGGACTGCTCAGAGAGGGGCGAGGGCCCCGCGGTCACCCCTGGTAAGGCTTGGCTTCCAGGATCTTGACCGAGGCCATCTTGCCGTTCGGCAGCTCGTACTCGGCGTTCTCGCCGACCTTCTTGCCGTTCACGCCCGTACCGAGAGGGGACTGCGGCGAGTACGTCTCGATGTCCGAGCTTGCGTATTCGCGGGACGCCATCAGGAAGGTCAGGGTGTCGTCCTCGTCGCCGTCGAAGGCGATGGTCACGACCATGCCCGGCTTCACCACGCCGTTGTCCGCGGGAGCCTCGCCGACCTTGGCGTTCTCCAGGAGTTGCGTCAGCTGACGGACGCGGAGTTCCTGCTTGCCCTGCTCTTCCTTGGCCGCGTGGTACCCGCCGTTCTCGCGCAGGTCGCCCTCCTCACGCGCTGCCTCGATCTTCTTTGCGATCTCGGTACGCGCAGGACCAGACAGGTACTCCAGCTCCGCCTTGAGCTGGTTGTACGCCTCCTGGGTAAGCCAGGTGACGTTGTCGCTGGTCTGGGTCACAGGTGCTCCTCGTAGGTACTGGGAATACAAAGCATCGCCCTACCCAAGAAGGATGTCTCCCCACGGGAGGGCGAAACCACGACCCTAACAATTACGACGCCGAAGAGGGAGGACATAACCCACCAGAATTACGTCGCCCCAGGTCGCGCGCGGTCGCAGAGCAATGCAGTCCGATCGTGAATGCCTGCCCGAGTGTGGTGCGACCGATCGGCGAAGGGCGCCTCCAGCTCCAGTATGCGCCCCCTGCGTGTACGAGCGCCCCGTGGATGTCCCAGGTGAGCGCCCCCCGGCTTCCTCGGCGCCTCCCCTCCCAGGGGCGCCCGGCCCCTCTCTACCGGGGGCCCGATCAGTCCGCGTGGCAGCCGAGGAGTTCCGCGCTGCTGCCGCGGGAGGTCGTACGGAGAGTCACGACCTGATCCAGGCGTCCGGTGTGCTGGTCGAAGCGGAAGTCCGCGCGTCCGACCTCCTGGCCGTTGGCGGACTGGGAGCGGAGCGTGCAGTAGCCCTGGGCGCCGGCGTCCTTGTGGACCTCCAGGTGCACCTTCAGGGCACGGTCGGAGACCGCCTTGAAAGTGATCACTTGGGCGCTGATCTTCTGGCCGGCGATATAGTCGTAGCCGGCCCAGCCGACGACGGACAGCAGGGCCACCCCCAGCACCGAGCCGACGATCCGCAGCCTGCGGTCGGCGCGCCGGTCCGTGGCCCCGCCGTAGCGTCCCTCGGGCAGCGAGCCGGGCGCCCGGGACGGCCGGCCCTCCGGCGGAGTGCGCACCGCGCTCATGATCGTCCTCCTGGCAAGGGGCGGGGTCCGGAATTTTTCGCCCCCCGCTTGGGTCACTATAAGAGCCCGTCCGTCACCGGATCGTCCCTCCCCTAGGGCGCCCGCGGGACGGCCCAGGGCGCCGTCATTCGACCGCCGTCCACCGCCAGCCCACAGACCCGCCACCCCGGAGCGGACCCCGCCCGGGGCGGCGCCCCACAACGCCACCGATCGATGCGACCAATCCTGAGGATCGAACCTTGACTGACCAGCTGCGACTGATGGCCGTGCACGCCCACCCCGACGACGAGTCGAGCAAGGGCGCGGCCACGATGGCCAAGTACGTGTCCGAGGGGGTGGACGTGCTGGTCGTGACCTGCACGGGTGGCGAGCGAGGCTCCATCCTCAACCCCAAGCTCCAGGGCGACAAGTACGTCGAGGAGCACATCCACGAGGTGCGCAAGAAGGAGATGGACGAGGCCCGGGAGATCCTCGGCGTCCGCCAGGAATGGCTGGGATTCGTCGACTCCGGCCTGCCCGAGGGCGATCCGCTGCCGCCGCTTCCCGATGGCTGCTTCGCGCTGGAGGACCTCGACAAGGCGGCGGGCCGGCTGGTCAGATCCATCCGCGCGTTCCGGCCGCAGGTCGTCACCACCTACGACGAGAACGGCGGCTACCCGCACCCCGACCACATCATGACCCACAAGATCACGATGGTGGCCTTCGAAGGCGCTGCGGACACCGAGAAGTACCCGGAGGGCGAGTTCGGCCCGGCCTACCAGCCGCTGAAGCTCTACTACAACCAGGGCTTCAATCGTGCACGTACCGTGGCCCTGCACGAGGCGATGCTGGCCAGCGGCCTGGAGTCGCCGTACGGGGAGTGGCTCAAGCGCTGGGACGAGTTCGAGCGCAAGGAGCGCACGCTGACCACGCACATTCCGTGCGCCGACTACTTCGAGGTGCGGGACAAGGCGCTCATCGCGCACGCTACGCAGATCGACCCCGACGGCGGCTGGTTCCGCATTCCGATGGAGCTCCAGAAGGAGGTCTGGCCGACCGAGGAGTACGAGCTGGCGAAGGCGCTCGTGGACACCTCCCTCCCCGAGGACGACCTGTTCGCCGGCATCCGCGACAATGCCTGATATGAGCGCTAGCGCAGCCATGGCCATAACGCATCTCGTCCCCCTGGCCGAGGTGGATGAGAACAAGGTGACCCCCGGCGTCCTCGGCTTCATCGTCTTCGCGGTGATGGCCGTGGCCGTCTGGGGCCTGATGAAGTCCATGAACCGCCACATGGCGAAGGTCGACTTCAAGGAAGCCCCCGAGGACGGCGACAAGCGGTCCACCCGCACCCCCGGGCCCCCGGAGGCCTGAGGCCGACAGCGTCCCGTTCCCAGGCTTGAGGCCAGACCCGGGCCCGGGGCGCCTCCGCCCGGGGACCTGGCCCCCAGACCCCGTGGGTGTCCCCGGCCCTCCCGGGCGTGGAGGCAGCGTCTTGGGCTGCCGGTTTTCAGGTCGTTCGTGGGTGGGGCCTGGGGAGATGCTGGGACGTCGTCCGAGGCGGGACCAGGCCGAGTCCACCGGGCGCGCCGGGTCTGTCAGGCCTCCGGCTGTCCGGGCCTCCGGCTGTCCGGGCTTCGGCCGTCCGAGCTCCCCGAGGCTCAGGATCGGCTACGTCACACGCGGTGCTCGTCTGTGACCGGACGCCGCCACTCACCCCGGCGTGACAGTGACCGGAGCGCCGTCACTCCGGCGGGAAGAGCTTTGCCAGTCCACCCTCCAGCAGGGCGAACGCGTGCTCGGCGTCCCGTACCGCCGCGGGATGGCGGGCGTCCGCCGACTCTCCATGGGCGAGGCGTGCGGCGTTGTCCTGGGCCAGTACCCACTGCACCGAGACGAGCTGGACGGCGGCCAGCCGCGCGGTGAGTTCCGTGACGCCAGCCGTGTCCTGCAACGCCTCGGCCAGGGCGTGCTCGGCGCTCGACTTGAAGCTCTCCATCCGGGCCACCAGCGCCGGAGTGTCGAGGATCATCCGGTGCAGCGCACGCACCTCGGGCCGGTCGTTCAGCCCGGTGATCGGATCGCGGCCGTGCAGACCGGCGAGGAAGTGCTCCCGGAGTGCGGTCAGCGGGCTCATATGCGGTGCGCGAGCCCGCACCACCCGGGCAGCCTCCGTCTCATGATCGGCGAGGCGGTGCGTCACCAGGTCTTCCTTGCTGGGGAAGTAGGCGAAGAGCGTGCGCTTGGACACCTCCGCCGCCTCCGCGACCTGCGCCACCGACACCTGAGTGAAGCCGTGCTCGAGGAAGAGCGTGATCGCCGCCTCGGAGATCGCCGCACGCGTCCGCTGCTTCTTGCGCTCCCGCAGTCCTGGCTCGCCGCTCACGGCGCCACCGTAGCAGAAGGGTTCCCCGGGCGTTTTTTGCACCTGGTGTATAAATATCTCGGGTGTAGATATCTTCCTGGGGCAGGGCGTGCTGCGCGCAGCCCAGGGGCGGAGCGAACGTGATGAGAGGGACTGGGGCATGACGACGAGCGGGACAGCGGGGGACGCGGAGCCGGGGAAGACGGCTGAGGCGGGACCGGGAGGGACGGCGGAGGTGAGCGATGCACAGGGGACCGAAGCGGAGGGGAACGATGCACAGGGGACCGAAGCGCAGGTGACCGAAGCGCGGGGGAACGAAGCGCAGGTGACCGAAGCGCGGGGGAACCAAGCACAGGTGACCGAAGCGGGGGCGAGCGTGGTGGGCGCCGGGGTGCGGAACGCGTCGGGCGGGGTGATCGAGACCGAGGTCGCCATCGTCGGTGCCGGTCCCACCGGGCTTGCGCTCGCCCACGAGCTGGCGTTGGCCGGGGTCGACGTCCTGGTGCTCGAAAAATTGCAGGAGCGCGTCGTGCAGACGAAGGGCGGCGGCATCCAGCCCCGTACGGCCGAGCTGCTCCAGCTGCGCGGGCTGCTGGAACCGCTGCTGACCCGGGCCATGCCGCGCGATCCGGTCGGCGGGCACTTCGCGATGCTGCCGGTGCCGTTGGACTGCACCCCCTGGCACACCCGGCAGCCGTATCCGATCGGAATACCGCAGTGGGAGATCGAGGAGGTCCTGGAGGAACGGGCGGTGGCGCGCGGGGCACGGGTGCTGCGCGGGGCGGAAGTGACCGACATGTCGGCGGTGGGTCGAGCGGCGCCCTGCACCGAGCCCGGCACGGTCACCGTCACCGCCGGAGACACGCAGGTGAAGGCCCGGTACCTGGTGGCGTGCGACGGTGGGCACAGCACGATCCGGCGGTTCCTGGGGATGCCGTTCCCCGGCCGGGCCGGCACGTACCAGGCGGTGCTGACGGACGTCCGCCTGACCGCCGTGTCCTCGCTGGTGCCGCAGCGCTCCGGGCACATCAGCACGCTGACCCGGCGGGCCGGCCGGCACTGGGGGATGCTGGTGCCGATCGGCGGCGAACGCTACCGGTTCACGTTCGGGCGGGTGGACCCGGCGGATCCGGACCGGGCGACGGGTCAGGAAGCGGATCCGGAGAGGGAGCGCGGTACCGGTCGGGGGGCGGACCGCGGCAGCGGTCGGGAGGCGGCCGGCAGCACGAGGAAGAAGGCGGGCCGGACAACGGTCCGGGGCACGGTTCGGCCGACGGGTCGGGAAGCTCCGGTGACGGGCGACGAGATCACCGCGGCGCTGCACGACCTCTACGGCACCGAAACCGAGCTGGGCGGGGTGTACAACGCCTCACGGTTCAGCGACGCCACCCGCCAGCTGGAGCAGTACCGGGTGGGCCGGGTGCTGTTCGCCGGGGACGCCGCGCACATTCACCCGCCGCTCGGCGGCCAGGGCCTGAACCTCGGCATCCAGGACGCGTTCAACCTCGGCTGGAAGCTGGCCGCGACCCTGCGCGGCCACGCCCCCAAGGGCCTGCTGGACAGCTACGAGACGGAGCGTCACCCGGCGGCCGCCTCCGTACTGCACCACACCTCGGCGCAGCGCGTCCTGGCCAACCCCGACGCACCCGCCGACGTGGTGGCGCTGCGCGACATCGTCACCGACCTGATGCGGTTGCCGGACACCAACCGCCACCTTGCGGGCCTGATGTCGGGCCTGTCGCTCCGGTACGAGCTGCCGGGCGCACACCCGCTCATCGGGCAGCGCGTGCCCGACGTCGACCTGGTCACCCCGGACGGGCCCACCCGGCTGTCCGGGCTGTTCGGCACGGGGCACGCCGTCCTGCTGGACCTGGCCGGCGTCGTCCCCGCCGACCTAAAGTCACCGCAGGGGGTCGACCTGGTCCGCGCCGGCTGCCCGGACGGCGGCCTGGACGCCGGCGCGGTGCTGCTGCGTCCCGACGGGTACGTGTGCTGGGCCGCCGACGACCCCGCCAGCTGCCGGGACACGCTGCTGGCGGCGATCCGTGACCATCTCACGACGGCGTGAACCCGGCTCGGGGCGCGGTCCACACCGCGCCCCGGAGCCGCCTCACGCCTGGGCCACGCCCCCGTCCTGCACCGGCACCCCCATGACTTCCCGTGCATGCCGCCCTGGCACCATGCGCAGCTGCCAGGCCTGCCAGCCGGCGTCCAGGTCGACGCCGCGGTCCAGGAGCACGGCGTAGGCGGAGACGCAGTCCTCCAGCTTGGTGTCACGGGCCGGGTGTGCGGCGCGCTCCAACTGGGACAGCTCCTCCTGGGCGACCGCCGTGCCGATCTCCACGCCGCCCGGAGAGGCGTACGGCAGCAGGGTGCAGCGCAGGAAGCGGGCCCAGTCGGCGCCGCGCCGGTCGCCGTACGAGCCGAACAGCTCGGCCGCCTCGTCGCACAGGGTGAGCGCCTGCACCGCGCGGGCGTTGCCGGCCTCGATCACCGCCAGCTCCAGGCAGCTCCACGCCTCGCCGTGCGCCACACCGACCCGCCGGAAGTCGGCCCGCGCGTCCGCCAGCAGCTGGCGCGCGAAACCGCTGTTGCGCAACGAGCCGGTCTGCGCCGCCCGCAGATCACGCGTCACCCGCGCCGAATGGTGCCGGGCACAGGCAAGACCGTAGACGTCACGCATCCGCGAGAACATCGACCGCGCCCGCTCCAGGTCCCTTATTGCCTGGTCCAGGTCGCCCGTCTCCTCCTGCGTCTGGCCCAGGTAGTACGCGGTCCAGGCCTCGCCGCGGGCGTCGCCGGTGTCCGCATGCCGGGCCGCGGCCTGCCTGAGCCGGTCGAACGCGGCCGGGGCGTCCCCGTCGACCAGCCGGGCGCGCCCCAGCTGGGTCAGCGTCCAGGCCTCGCCACGCCGGTCGTGGGCGCGCCCGTACGCGTCGAGCGCGGCGTCGAACTCCGCTTCGGCGCCCGGTACGTCCCCCAGCCGCAGCCGGCACTGCCCCAACTGGAAGAACGTCCACGCTTCGCCGTGCGGCGACTCGTTGGCGCGGTGCAGCGCGAGGGCCATGCCGAGCTTGTCGACGGCCTCGGCAAGCCGGCCACGGTCCCGTAGCACCGCCGCGAGCGCGTGCAGCGTCCAGCCGCGGTCACCGCCCAGCGGCTCGGCGGCCTGGAGGCCCAGCGCCTCCCGCAACTTCTCCTCGGCACCGGTCAGATTCCCCTGGTGGTGCAGGGTGATCCCGAGCGAACCGAGCGCACGGGCGGCCGCCGCCTCCTCGCGCGCCTCGAAGTACGAGTCCACCACCGACGTCAACGTGCTGCGCGCGGTGTCCAGGTCGCCGACCTGGCGGGCCGCGATACCGGTGCGCCACTGCACACTGCGCCCGAGCAGGCTCCGGTCGACGAGGTTTGCTGCGCCTTGCGCGGCTGCGGGGCCGGGCCTGGCTGTGGTGCCTGGCCCGGCTGGGATGCCCGATACGTGAGCTGGTTCCGCTCCGGCTTCCGCTCCCGCTTCCGTTGCCGCCTCCGCTTCCGCTCCTGTTTCCGGTCCCGTTTCCGGTCCCTGAGCCCTGCGCGCGGCGCTCGAGCTCTCCCCCGTGTACGCAGGGGCGGCTCCGAGCGCGCGTCCCGGGGAGCCGGCGTGCAGGGCGGCGCCGGCCTGCGCCAGCTCGTTGATCTCGCCGAGGCGGTACAGGTCGCCGCGGAGCAGGCAGTAGTCGCACAGGGCACCCAGCAGGCGCAGTACTGCCGCCTGGTTCACGTCGTCCGCGTGCCACAGCGCCGCCGTGATGAAGCTGGACTCGTCGTCCAGCCAGCGCAACGCCGCCTCCAGGGACGGGAAGCCGTGCGGTCCGATCGCGTCGGCGTGGAAGGCGGCGTCCGCCCGGGTCGACGTCTTGCCGTCGACAAGGCGGATCACCGAGTCGGCGAGTTCCGCGTAGTTCACGATCAGCCGCTCCTGCGCGGCAGTGCGCTCCGCGGGCGGCTCCTCGTCGCGCAACCGTGCCCGCGCGAAAGCGCGTACGACGGTGTGCAGGCGGTAGCGGCTGCCACGCACCTGGTCGAGCAGGCCGGCCCGGGACAGCGCCGTCAGCTCCCGCTCCGCCTCCGCCTCCGCGGTGCCCAGCAACGCCGCCGCCGCCGCGCCGCCCAGCGACGCCCGACCCGCCAGCGCAAGCCGGCGCAAAAGGCGGCGGCCGGTCTCCGGCAGGTCGCTGTACCGCAGCCACAGGGCACGCTCGACCGGGTCCACGGGCCCGTAGGCGCCAAGGTCGTCGGCCAGTTGCTTGGCCGAACGCGGACCGAGGGCTGAACCCGCGATACGCAGCGCGAGCGGCAGCCCACCGCACAGCTCCCGCACCCGGGCGCACGCCCCCGCGTCCCACAGGACGGGGCCCGGCGCCGCGTCGTCGTCGACGGACGCACGCAGCAGTTCCTCGGAGCTCGCTGCGTCCAGCGGCGGCACCGGCAACTGGTGCACCCAGGCCGGCAGGTCGTCGGGCAGGGCCAACGGCTCCCGGGCGGTGACCAGCACCAGACTCTCGGAACGCTCCGGGACCAGCGCCCGCACCTGCTCGACGTCGTGCGCGTCGTCGAGCACGATCACCACGGGCAGGCCGGTCAGATGCTGCTGGTACAGCTCGGCAAGCCGGCGCAACTGGCCCTGCTGGTCCTGCGCGGGGCGCTCACGGAACAGCAGGTGCTCGCGGGGCGCTCCAAGCCGGTTGAGCAGATGCAGCAGGGCGTTACGGGTCGACAGCGGCACGGCCCGGGACGCGTCGGAAACGGGACCAGACCCGGCACCGGGTCCGGCTCCGGGAACGGGACCAGACCCGGACCCGGACCCAGACCCGGACCCGGACCCGGCGGGACCATGGCCCCGCAGGTCCACCACGCATGCGCCACGGAACTGCTCCTTCAACGCGACCGCGGCGCGCAACGCGAGCGTCGTACGGCCCGATCCCGGATCGCCGTGCAGTACCACCACCGTCGGTCGGGTCTGCGGCGCCGCGCGCCCCGCGTGCACCCACTGCGCGATCTGCGCCAGCTCCTGACGACGCCCCGTGAACGCCCCGCTGTCGTCCGGAAGTTGCGCGAATGACCGCTGTAGCACGGTGCGTCGCCGTGCCTGCGCACTCTTGTCCGTACGGCGCAGCGCGGGTGCCGTCCGTTTCGCGGCGCCGGTGGCAGCGGTGAGCATGCGCTGCTGGTCGATGAAGGGGCGGATGCCGCGTACCTCCAGGGCGGTCAGCCAGGCCAGGCGCAGCTGCTCGACACCGCCGGGCCGGCCCTGCGCGCCCGCGTGGCGGTTCTCGGCGGGCAGGTGTGCCGCGGTCACCTTGGCGAACGTGGTCGCCGCCCCCACCACGGCGACGGTCACGCCGACGCCGAGCGCCGTGCCCTGGCCGGTGCCCGCCGTGACGTCCGCGACATAAGCGGCGACCGCCGTCGTTGCCGTGACCAGCAGCGGGGTCGCCGGCTTCTGCGCCGCGAAACGGCGCCCGAAGGTCAGCCGGGCGGCCTGTGCTTCGTCGAGCGCCCGCGTGTACGCGGCGTACTCCTCGGCGGCCGGTGCCGCCAGGCTGGCGAACGCCTCGCGCGCCCGCCCCAGCAGCACCTCCTTCTCGACACGGCCGCCGGACCGGCGCGCCTCCTCCTCCACCGCCCGCACCAACAACCGGTCCGCATCGGCCCGATGCTCCTCGCGCATGACATACCCCCTGTCGCCCGCACGTCTGAAGACCAGTGTCGTGCGCGGGCACGCAGGACGCGAGGGTACGGTGCCCGCGCGCCATGCCACGGATCCCACCGGAACTACACACTCCGGTTCTATCCGTTCCTCACCGCCGTGGCGGGTCCGCACGCCACCGGCACCATGCGCAAGGATTGACGCATGCCGAACCGACTCGCCCAGGAAACATCCCCCTACCTCCTCCAGCACGCCGACAACCCGGTCGACTGGTGGCCGTGGTCCCCGGAGGCGTTCGAGGAGGCACGGCGCAGAGAGGTCCCGGTGCTGCTCAGCGTCGGATACGCCAGCTGCCACTGGTGCCATGTGATGGCGGGGGAGTCCTTCGAGGACGAGCAGACGGCCACCGTGATGAACGAGCACTTCGTCAACATCAAGGTCGACCGCGAGGAGCGGCCCGACGTCGACGCCGTCTACATGGAGGCCCTCCAGGCGGCCACCGGCAGCGGCGGATGGCCCATGACGGTCTTCCTGACGCCGAGCGGTGAGCCGTTCTACTTCGGGACCTACTTCCCGCCCACCGCCCGGCACGGCATGCCGGCCTTCACCCAGGTCCTCCAAGGCATCGCCCAGGCCTGGGACGAGCGACGCGACGAGGTCTCCTCCGTCGCCGAGCGCATCGTGCAGGACCTCGCCGGACGCGAATCCGTGTACGGCGCATCGGCACAGGGAGGGCCGCCCGGCGCGGAGGACCTGGCGCAGGCGCTGCTCGGCCTGACCCGTGACTACGACGCGCGCAACGGCGGCTTCGGGCGGGCGCCCAAGTTCCCGCCGTCGATGGTGATCGAGTTCCTGCTGCGGCACCACGCCCGCACCGGCTCCGAGGGCGCCCTCCAGATGGCCGCCGACACCTGCTCGCAGATGGCACGCGGCGGCATCTACGACCAGCTCGGCGGCGGCTTCGCGCGGTACTCCGTCGACGGCGAATGGCACATCCCGCACTTCGAGAAGATGCTCTACGACAACGCCCTGCTCTGCCGCAGCTACGCCCACCTGTGGCGCGCCACCGGCTCCGAGCTGGCCCGCCGGGTGGCCCTGGAAACCGCCGACTTCATGATCCGCGAACTGCGCACCGACGAGGGCGGGTTCGCCTCCGCGCTCGACGCCGACAGCGCACTGCCGGACACCGGACAGCACGTCGAGGGCGCCTACTATGCGTGGACGAAGGCGCAGTTGCGGGACGTGCTCGGTGACGCGGACGCCGAGGTCGCCGCCGACTACTTCGCGGTCGGCGACGACGATGCGTTCGAGGTCGCGGGTGAGCCGGCTGCCGTGCTGCGGCTGGGCGACTCCGCGGAGACGGGCGTGTTCGACGCCGAGCGGATCGCCTCCGTGCGTGAGCGGCTGCTCGCCGCGCGCCGCGAGCGGCCGGCGCCGGGCCGGGACGACAAGGTGGTGGCGGCCTGGAACGGCCTCGCGGTCGCCGCGCTCGCCGAGACCGGTGCGTACTTCGACCGGCCCGACCTGGTCGAGGCCGCCGTCGCCGCGGCCGATCTGCTGGTCAGCCTGCACCTGGACGACCGGGCCAGGCTCGCCCGCACCTCGAAGGACGGCCGCCGGGGCGCCCACGAGGGCGTGCTCGAGGACTACGCCGACGTCGCCGAAGGCTTCCTCGCCCTGGCGTCGGTGACCGGGGAGGGCTCCTGGCTGACGCTCGCCGGGGTCCTGCTCGACCAGGTGCGGGGGCGTTTCACCGGTGAGCACGGGGATCTGTTCGACACCGCGGAGGACGCCGAACGGCTCATTCGGCGTCCGCAGGATCCGACGGACAACGCGGTGCCGTCGGGCTGGACCGCGGCGGCGGGGGCGTTGCTGTCGTACGCCGCGCACACCGGTTCCGCCCCGCACCGCGAGGCGGCCGAGCGTGCGCTTGCCGTCGTCCAGGCGCTGGGGCCGCGGGTGCCGCGGTTCGTCGGGTGGGGGCTTGCGGTGGCGGAGGCGGCGTTGGACGGGCCGCGGGAGGTCGCCGTCGTCGGGGCGCCGGACGACGGGGATGCCGCGGTGTTGTGGCGGGCGGCGTTGTTGGGTACGGCGCCCGGGGCGGTCGTCGCGTCCGGGGGGCCGGACGACGACGAGTTTCCGCTTCTTGCGGGGCGGCCGCTTGTGGGTGGGCGGTCTGCGGCGTACGTGTGTCGGCGGTTTGTTTGCGATGCGCCGGTCACTGACGTGACGCTTCTCCGTGACGCCCTCGGCCCACGTGACTGACCCCGTGGTTGCCCCACTGGGGGCTTTGCCCCCAGGCCCCCCTTGTCGGCCTTGACGGCCTCGTCCTCAATCGCCGGACGGGCTGTTGATTGCGCGGCGTGTGCCGGTGCGCTGGTGCGCGTTGGCGAGTGCGGGTGCGCCTGTGGCTGGGGTCGCCTTCTGTTTCGTTGTGGGTCGGGGGCGTGGGGGATGTACGTGCTCGGCCGGCGCGATGATCGTGGACCGTCAGTTCACCGGCACTCGGCGGCGGTCCTGCGCGCGCACATCCCCCACGCCCCCTCCCGTCTCGTACGCGACCTGCACCCCGGTGGGGGCTTGCCCCATGCCCGTGGGGGCGACACCCCGGAAGGGGTGGAGGAAGGAAAAGAAGGGTCACCGGGGGAGAGCCGCGAGTGAGACGGGAGGTGTCGTGGGGGTATGTGCGCGCGCAGGACCGCCGCTGGGTGCCGTGAACTGACGGTCCAGGGCAATCGCGCCGGCCGAGCACGTACATACCCCCGCGACACCGACCCACCCACCCCACCGAACGCGGCCCTTCGGCACCCAGGACAAGCGGCCCTTCGGCGCCCAGGACAAGGGGACACCGCCCCTACCCCTCTGTGGACGGGGGCACCCCAAACCTTCTGTGGGCAGTCGTTCCGCAGGGCGGAACGGGTGGGCACAGGCCACGACGCACGGTCACGTGCAACGGCACCGGGCCCCCGGACGAACGGCGTAGCCGCACCGTACGGTCACGTGAACGGTTCCGGGCACTCGGACGAGCCGCCCAGCCAAACCCCACGGTCACGTGCGACCCGGGCGACCCGGACGAACAGCCTGGCCGCGTCGTGGGCAGCGTGGGACCAGGGGTCACCCGGGATCGCCGTGGCAACCCATGGCCGCCTCGACGATGCGCTCGAGGCGGTCGTGGTGAGCGCCCCGCCAGTACACCCGCCCGCACGCCGTGCACTGGGCAAAGACGTCGTACGTGCGTTGGGTGCCGTGCTCGAGGAGGTCCGCGACGTCGTCTTTGGGGGTCTCTTTCAGCTCGCCGTTGCACGCGGTGCAGCGGGTCCACGGTCGTAGCTCGGGTGCGAAGCGGCCGAGCACGTCGTGGAGCTGGTCGTCCGGCTTGTCGCTGTAGACGTATCCGCCGGCGAACAGCTCACGGCGCCGCAGCAGACCGCGGTCCCGGCTGAGCATCACGCGCCGTTCCGCGGCGGAGCGACCGGCCAGCGCGGCGTCGCCGATGTCGGTCGATTCGTACGCCGTGTCCACCCCGAGCAGTCGCAGTCGACGCGCCAGCGTGCCCAGGTGGACGTCGAGGAGGAAGCGGAGGGGGGCGCCTTCGATGCGCTGGGGACGGGTGACCGTCCGTACCCGTACCGATTCGCCCGCGGCCGGGACGTGCGACCTGGCCGCCGGGTGCCCGTTCACCAGTAGCTCGCCGACCTCGGTCAGCGGCACCCCGAGCGATTCCACGACGTGGCCGAGCGAGGAGACACCGTCGGTGACCAGCGCCGTGGGTCCTCGCCGGCGTGCCTGCGGTACGAACAGGTCCAGCTCGGGGGCGAACTCGATGTGGATCTCGGGACCGTTCACGGGGCCAGGATGTCACGCGGGTGGGACGGATTTCACCGTGTTTCGGTGGGCCGGGACCACCCCGGCCCACCGCCGTCACGCGTGCTGGTAGGCGACCAGCGAGATGCCCACGTAGTGGACGGCGAACGCCGCGAGCGTGAAGGAGTGGAAGACCTCGTGGAAGCCGAACCAGCGCGGTGACGGGTTCGGCCGCTTGATGCCGTAGACCACGCCGCCCAGGCTGTAGAGCAGCCCGCCCACGAGCACGCAGAGCAGTACCGCCACGCCCCCTGTGCGCAGGAAGTCCGGCAGGAAGAAGACGGCGGCCCAGCCCATGGCGATGTAGCACGGTGTGTAGAGCCAGCGCGGGGCGCCGACCCAGAAGACGCGGAAGATGATGCCGGCCGCCGCGGCGCCCCATATTCCCCACAGCAGCCAGGTGCCCTTGCCGTCGGGCAGCAGCAGCAATGTCAGGGGGGTGTAGGTGCCGGCGATGATCAGGAAGATGTTCGCGTGGTCGAGGCGGCGCAGGATGCGGCCGGTGCGCGGGCCCCAGTTGCCGCGGTGGTAGAGCGCGCTCACTCCGAACAGCAGGCAGGCCGTCAGGACGTAGATCCCGCAGGCGATGCGGCCGCGCGGGGAGTCCGCGAGGGCGGTGAGGACCAGCCCGGCGATCAGTACCGCGGGGAACATCCCGGCGTGCAACCAGCCACGTAGCAGGGGCTTGACCTGCTGGGGCAGCTGGGCCATCTGCTGCGGCAGCGAGGGCGCCGACACCTGGGCAGAGGACGTCTCGGAGTCGGCGCTGGCCGGGTCGGTGGATGCGTCGGGGACGGGCGCAGTCATGCACGGCATGGTACCTACGCCTCCGTAAGTCGTGGATCAAGTGAGTGTCAGGGGGAGGCCAAGGCTGTGCCGGGGGGGTGGGTGTGGAGGGTGGATGCCGGTGGGGCGTGGTCAGGGTCACGGTGCTCATGTGTGAGGCCCTCTGGACAGATGGGCGATCACGGCGCAGGATCAGATGAGAGCGGTCGGGTCCAGATGAGCGATCGTGCGGGGGTGTGCATGCTCGTGCGGGGCATGTGCGGCACGAGCAGCCGGGATCCGGGCCGCGGCTTTGACGGCAGGGCCATCACTCACACAACCCTCATTTAGGAGCAATCGTGGCGCGCGATGCTGTGCTCTCCGGTACGGGTTCCCGTACCTCGGACACCGTCCGGACCCCCGAGCCCACTCCGGCTTCCTCCGCCCGTCCCGGCACCGCCTCCGCCACACCCCCGACCGGCCACCGCGGCCTCACCGCCTGGGTCGACGAGATCGCCGCACTGACCCAGCCGGACCGGGTGGTCTGGTGCGACGGCTCCGAGGCCGAGTACCAGCGCCTGTGTGAGGAACTGGTCGAGAAAGGCACGTTCAAGAGGCTCGACCCCGTCAAACGCCCGCACTCTTACTACGCGGCCTCCGACCCCCGGGACGTCGCCCGCGTCGAGGACCGCACGTTCATCTGCTCGGAGCGCGAGGAGGACGCGGGGCCCACCAACCACTGGATGGATCCCGCTCAGATGCGGGACGTCTTCCAGGGAAGCGGCGGCCAGGGAGGCCTCTTCCGGGGGGCCATGCGCGGGCGGACGATGTACGTGGTGCCGTTCTGCATGGGGCCGCTCGGCTCGCCGCTCTCCGCGATGGGCGTGGAGATCACCGACTCCGCCTATGTGGCGGTCTCCATGCGGACCATGACCCGGATGGGGCGGCCGGTGCTGGACGCGCTCGGTGCCGACGGTGCCTTTGTCAAAGCCGTGCACACCGTTGGCGCCCCGCTTGCCGGCGGTGAGTCGGACGTGCCCTGGCCCTGCAACCCCACCAAGTACATCTCGCACTTCCCCGAGGACCGCGAGATCTGGTCGTACGGCTCCGGCTACGGCGGCAACGCGCTGCTCGGCAAGAAGTGCTACGCCCTGCGGATCGCTTCGGTGATGGCGCGCGACGAGGGGTGGCTTGCCGAGCACATGCTGATCCTCAAGCTGACGCCGCCCCGAGACGAGGCGGCGGACCGCAGGTCCTCGGTCGAGGGTGGTGGTGGGCGACGGGCGGGCGCCACATACGTGGCCGCCGCATTCCCGTCGGCCTGTGGCAAGACCAATCTCGCCATGCTGGAACCGAGTGTTCCGGGTTGGACGGTCGAGACCATCGGTGACGACATCGCCTGGATGCGGTTCGGTGACGACGGTCGGCTCTACGCCATCAACCCGGAGGCCGGGTTCTTCGGCGTCGCCCCCGGTACCGGCGAGCACACCAACGCCAACGCGATGAAGACCCTCTGGGGTAATTCAATCTTCACGAACGTCGCTCTGACCGACGACGGCGACGTGTGGTGGGAGGGCATGACCGAGGAGCCCCCGGCGCATCTGACCGACTGGAGGGGCAACGACTGGACGCCGGCCTCCGACACCCCGGCCGCCCATCCGAACGCCCGCTTCACCACGCCCGCCGCCCAGTGCCCGATCATCGCGCCGGAGTGGGAGGACCCGAAGGGCGTGCCGATCTCGGCGATCCTCTTCGGTGGCCGGCGCGCCACCGCCGTGCCGCTGGTCACCGAGTCCTTCGACTGGGCGCACGGCGTGTTCCTGGGCGCGAACGTGGCTTCCGAGAAGACCGCGGCGGCCGAGGGCACGGTCGGCGAACTGCGCCGCGACCCGTTCGCGATGCTGCCCTTCTGCGGCTACCACATGGGCGACTACATGGCCCACTGGATCGATGTCGGCCGCTCCTCCGTCGAGCGGGAGGGCGACGAGTCCCGGCTGCCGAAGATCTACTACGTCAACTGGTTCCGGAAGAACGACGAGGGCGCGTACGTCTGGCCGGGCTTCGGTGAGAACAGCCGAGTGCTGAAGTGGATCGTGGAGCGGCTCGACGGTCAGGCCGACGGCGTCCGCACCCCGATCGGCGTGCTGCCGACCAAGGAGGCCCTGGACACGGACGGTCTGGATCTCTCCGGTCCGGACCTCGACCTCCTGCTCACCGTCGACTCGGAGGCCTGGCGCCGGGAGGCGGCCCTCATCTCCGACCACCTCGACACGTACGGCGCCCACACGCCGAGCGAGCTGTGGGACCAGCACGAGGCCTTGGTCAAGCGCCTGGGCTGAGGGGGCGGCACCGACGTGAAGGGCTCGGGGCGGACGGGATGGACCGTGTGGTGCACCGTCCCGGGCCCCGTCGGAGACGGCGACCCTTCCTTGGTGCAGACTCAGGTTTAGACGAAATCTAAGCTAGGATGGTTTCCTGTCTAGGCACGGGAGCCCCCATGTACGAGCCGATCCGCCACAAGTCGGTGCACACGGTCGCCGGTGCCCGCGCCGACTTTCCGCATCGCACGCGCGAGGAGGAGCTGGACATCCAGCTGGCCGGCCATCTGGCCGCGCTGCTCGCCGTCATCGATGAGATCCGTGCCGTGGCCCCGGCCGCGGAGCTGGACGCGGCGGGTCGGCGGTTGGTCGCCCAGGTGTCCCGGTTGCGCTCCGGCGGGCCGGTGGCTCGGGCGACCCTGCCATCGGTCGACGGCATGGACGCCGGCGCCGACGTCACGGGTGAGGACGAACCTCAGGCCCGGATCGTCGCGCTGCACCGCCGCGCGCACGACCTGGCCGGGCGCGCGCTGGTGGTGGCGGCGTCCCGAGCGGACACGGCCGCGGCGATCCTGGCCGCGGAGTGCATGGACCTCCATGCGGCCGGTGGCCGTACCACCGAGGACGCGCAGCCCCAGGTGGCCGCGTCTCTCTAGTGGGCGCCTCCCTGTAGCGGGCGTTTCCCTCTGGTCGGAGGCGGTGGTTTCGTTATGCCTGCCCGTAGCCGTCGAGGAACGTGCCGATCCGTGTCACCGCGTCCGTGAGGTCCGCCGCCGTCGGCAGGGTGACCACGCGGAAGTGGTCGGGCTCGGGCCAGTTGAAACCGGTGCCGTGCACCACCATGATCTTCTCGGTGCGCAGCAGGTCCAGCACCATCTGCCGGTCGTCCTTGATCTTGAACGCCTTGGGCTCGAGACGAGGGAAGAGGTAGAGCGCCCCCTTCGGCTTCACGCAGGTGACGCCGGGGATCTGTGTCAGCAACTCGTACGCGGTGTCGCGCTGCTCCTTGAGCCGGCCGCCGGGCAGCACCAGGTCCTGGATCGACTGCCGTCCGCTGAGCGCCGCGACCACGCCGTGCTGGCCCGGCATGTTCGCGCACAGGCGCATGTTGGCCAGGATGGTCAGACCCTCTATGTACGAGTCGGCGTGCGCCTTCGGGCCGGAGATGACGAGCCAGCCGACCCGGAAGCCGGCCACGCGGTAGGCCTTCGACATGCCGTTGAACGTGAGCGTGAGCAGGTCGGGCGCGACGGCCGCGGTGGGGGTGTGGGTGGCGCCGTCGTAGAGGATCTTGTCGTAGATCTCGTCGGAGCAGACCAGGAGGTTGTGCCGGCGGGCTATGTCGGTGAGCCCGCGCAGCATCTCCTCGTCGTAGACCGCACCGGTCGGGTTGTTCGGGTTGATGATCACCAGCGCCTTGGTGCGGTCGGTGACCTTGCGCTCAATGTCGGCGAGGTCGGGCATCCAGTCGGACTGCTCGTCACAGCGGTAGTGCACCGCGGTGCCGCCGGACAGGGAGACGGCGGCCGTCCACAGGGGGTAGTCCGGGGCCGGGACCAGCACCTCGTCGCCGTCGTCGAGCAGGCCCTGCATGGCCATCACGATCAGCTCGGAGACGCCGTTGCCGATGAAGACATGCTCGACGTCGGTCTCGACGCCGAGTGTCTGGTGGTGCATGACCACCGCACGGCGGGCCGCGAGCAGGCCCTTCGCGTCGCCGTAGCCGTGCGCGTCGCCGAGGTTGCGGAGGATGTCCTCCAGGATCTCCGGCGGGCACTCGAAGCCGAAGGCCGCCGGATTGCCCGTGTTGAGCTTGAGGATCCGGTGACCCGCCGCCTCCAGACGCATCGCCTCTTCGAGAACCGGGCCCCGGATCTCGTAGCAGACATTGGCGAGTTTCGTGGATTGGATCACCTGCATACCGCAACTTTACGGGCGCGTAACGAGGTGCGCTCCGTCTTGTGTGCCATGTCACGGATGGGCTGGTGTGTGGCCGAGGTGAATCGGCGCCGGTCACGCGCCCGCGCTGCGCCGGCTTCGTGAGCCGCCATGCGTACGCCCGTTCGGGTGCCGGGTGCCGGGTGCCGGGTGCCGGGTGTCGGGTGTCGGGTGGTGCCGGGTGTGCAGGGGCGTGGGCGTCGCCCGGTCGGGCCGGGCCTGCTCGCCGGCTAGGCCTGCTCGTACTGGATTCCGCGGTACTGCGCACCGTCGTGCCGCCCGCCGGCGTACGGCATACCGCCGTACGGTGCGCCGCCGTACGGAGCCCCGTCGCGCCGGGCCTGCTCGTGGCGGGTGCGTTCGTGGGCCGCGAGGGCGGGGTTCAGGTGGTCGTCGAGGAGGCGGCGTAGCTCGTCGGCGAAGGCGGGGTGGGCGTCGACGAGCTGTTGCAGATGCAGCCGCCAGGCGCCCGCCAGGGCCTGCTCGGTGTCGGGATCGTGATGCTCCCGGGCGGTCAGCACCTGGGTGCGCAGGCTCTCCAGCTCGGCCGCGATGTGGTCGGCGCGATCGGGGCGGGTGCGGCGCCACACGGCCACCGTCGCGGCCCGTGCCTGGTGCCAGGCGTCCGTGGCCATCGCGCCCACCAGAGCGGTCCCTGCCGACCGAGCGATCGGGTCCATTCCACTCCTCGGAGTTCCCTGGAGGTCCCTGGCGCGGCTAGTGGGGCCTGACGCATGCCGCCGGCGAAGCGGCCACCCCGCACGCCGTCGCCGACTGTAGGCCGCCCGAGCGAACAGGATCGGAAGGCGGCCCGGATTGTGGCCGAATACCAACCCTCGTTGGCGTAACCGACGCGACCGACGAACCAGAACACGGCACTCCGGCTCTCCCGCCCTCGGGTTCTCGAGTCTTTCTCGGCAGCCCGGAGGCCCCTGTTAGCTCATGTGTTCGAAGATGTGCGACGCTGGAGTCATGTCGGTGCACCTCCAGGGCTCGCTCTTCGATCAGGACGATCACGCCCGGCTCGGCTCGCTGGGCGCCATACGCCGCACCGTGCTCGGTGACGGCGCCTGGATCGACCTGTTGCCGGGCTGGCTGACCGGCGCCGACGCGCTGTTCGAGCGGCTCGCCCGGGACGTGCCGTGGCGCGCCGAGCGCCGCAGGATGTACGAGAACACGGTGGCCGTGCCCCGTCTCCTCGCCTTCTACGACGACGGGGATCCGCTGCCCGATCCGGTGCTGGACGACGCGCGGGCGGCGCTCACCCGGCACTACGCCGACCAGCTGGGAGAGCCGTTCGTCACGGCGGGGCTGTGCCTGTACCGGGACGGTCGCGACAGCGTCGCCTGGCACGGCGACCGCATCGTCCCCCACCGCCTGAAGGGCGTGGGAGGTGCCCCCACCGGGGACAAGGAGGACACCATGGTCGCGATCCTCTCCCTGGGGACGCCACGCGATCTGCTGCTCCGGCCGCGCCGCGGCGGGAGCTCCCTGCGGCGACCGCTCGGGCACGGCGATCTGATCGTGATGGGCGGCTCCTGCCAGCGGACGTGGGAGCACGCCGTTCCCAAGAGCGTGCGGGCGGCCGGACCCCGTATCAGCGTGCAGTTCCGGCCGCGTGGGGTGCGGTGAGAACGTCCGGCTGTAACGCCCCCGTTATGGGTGCCGTGCCAGGCTGTCGGGGTTCACGGGCCGTCAGGCGGGTGAGCGGAGAGCCGGAGAGGTGGGGGAAGTCGCCGTGCGGGTGCTCGTCGTCGAGGACAGCGTGGAGCTGTTGGAGATCGTGGCGCAGGGACTGCGGGAGCAGGGCTTCGCGGTCGACGAGGCGCAGGACGGCGCGCAGGCGCTGGAGATGATCGCCGTCAACCGCTACGAGGTCGTCGTCCTGGACCGCGACCTGCCCGTCGTGCACGGCGACGACGTGTGCCGCGCGCTGGTGGCGGAGTGGGGATCGGCCGCCGGCGGCTCCGGCGCGGCGGGAGGGCACACCAAGGTGCTGATGCTCACCGCCGCGTCGACCATCGACGACCGTGTGGCGGGGCTGAACCTGGGCGCCGACGACTACCTGCCCAAGCCGTTCGCCTTCGCCGAACTGGTGGCACGCATCCAGGCGCTGGGCCGCCGGGCGCAGCCCGCGCTGCCTCCGGTGCTCACCCATGGCGACGTCACCGTGGACACCGCTCGCCGTACCGCCTCGCGCGCCGGGCGCGCCCTCGCGCTCACCGGCAAGGAGTTCGGGATGTTGCAGGTCCTGCTCGGCGCGCGCGGTGCGGTCGTCACCAGTGAGGAGCTGCTGGAACGGGTATGGGACGCGCACACCGACCCCTTCACCAACACGGTACGGACCACCCTGTCACGGCTGCGCCGCAAGCTGGGGGAGCCGGAGCTGATCGAGACGGTCACGGGCGCGGGGTACCGCGTGCGGTGACCGGGGCCCCGCCGCCCGGAGCTGCGCCGCCCGGAGTCGCGCCGCTCGGTGCGTCGTCGCTCGGCTGGGCTGGGCGGTTGGCCGAGCGGCTGCGGATGCCCGGCTCGTTGCGACTGCGGCTGACCGCGGTCTACGGCGGGCTGTTCCTGATCGCCGGCACCGTGCTGCTCGCCATCACCTACGGCCTGGTGGCCCAGCAGATCAGCCGGGCCCCGGCCGCCCGGCTGCCGGACGCCGACCGGTTGGAACGGCTCCGGGAGGGGCTCGGCATGGGCTCGGGGCTCGACCTGGAGTCGCCCTTGCAGGCCATCCGGGAGGCGCAGCAGACCGAGCGGGCCAACGCCCTGCACGAGCTGCTCACCCAGTCCGCCGTCGCGTTGGGCATCACGACGTTGATCGCGGTCGTGCTCGGCTGGCTGCTGGCGGGGCGGGCGCTGCGGCCGCTGCGCGAGATCACCGCCACGGCCCGGCGGCTGTCCACGCACAACCTGGACGAGCGGATCGATCTCGAGGGGCCGGCCGGGGAGCTGAAGGATCTCGCCGACACCTTCGACGGCATGCTGGCGCGGCTGTCGGCCGCGTTCGAGGCGCAACGGCGGTTCGCCGCGAACGCCTCGCACGAGTTGCGCACCCCGCTGACGGTGCAACGCGCCGCCATCGACGTGGCGCTGGCCAATCCCACGCAGGAGTCGCTGAAGAACATGGCCGTGCGGCTGCGGGCCGCCACCGAGCGCCATGAGCACGTGATCGAGAGCCTGCTGACGCTCGCCCGCAGCCAGTCCGGTGTGGCGCGGCGCCAGGACGTCGACCTGGCCGCCGCGGTGGAGGGGGCGCTGGCCGGTGCCGAGACGGAGATACGTGACCGTGGCCTGAGCGTGCGACGCAGCCTTGCGCCCGCCACGCTGCTCGGCGACGCCGTGCTCGTCGAACGGCTCGCCGTGAACCTGGTGCAGAACGCGGCGCGGCACAACGTCGACGACGGGTGGATCAGCGTCGAGACCGGCGTGACGAGCGGCGGTGACACCCGGTCGGTCACGCTGCTGGTGAGCAATTCCGGGCGGCAGCTCCCGCAGGAGAGGGTCGCGGAGCTCTTCCAGCCGTTCCGGCGGCTGGCGCCGGACCGCGTGGCCCCCGCACGCTCGGGGTACGGCGGGGAGCCACGCGGCGACTCGGGGCGGGGCACCGCGGGTGCGGTGACCGCGGCTGCGCCGGTTTCGGCGCCGACGGCGGGTCCGGACGTTTCCGTGGCGCGGGAGAAAGGGGAAACGGGGGCCGGTACGGGGAGTGCGTCGGGGGTTCGGGCGGCACCCGGACATGCGGAGGGTGTCAGGGTGCCACCCGAGTCCGGGGTGGCCGCGCGGGCCGGCTCGTCGTCAGGGTCGCCGGCCCGCGCGGCGGGATCGGCGGGCGGTGCGAAGCCGCCCACGGGGGTGGGGCTCGGGTTGTCGATCGTGGCGGCGATCGCCGCGGCGCACGGGGGGACGTGCACGGCACGGGCCCGGGAGGACGGTGGGCTGGAGATGTCGGTCTCCCTGCCCATGGGGTCCCGGTGACCATGGGTTCCCGGTGAGGGCGGCTCATTCGACGGCGTGCGGGTCAGCTCGCCCTTGTGCGGGTAGGAAGCCGGCCCCGCCGCGGGGATGCCCGACCGCGTGTGTCAGGCATCCCCAGGCGCAGCAGCCTGCGTCAGGCGTCCCCAGGCGTGCGTCAGGCACCCCCGAGCGTGCGTCAGACGCCCGCGGCCGTGTCCGTCGCGCCCGAACCGGCGGAACCGTCGGACGACGAGGTGCCGCCGCCGAACATGCCGGACATGCCCGGGCGGTCCTTCAGCTTCGGCAGGCCGCCGAACTCCTTGCGGAACTTGTTCCGCAGGTCGTCCAGGTCCTTCTTGTCGAGGTCCGAGCCGAACCGCTTCCGGAGCTTCTCGCCGACGCCCTTGGTGATCGACGTCGCCGGGTCGCTCAGGGTGCGGGCCGTCCGGGTGTCGCCGGCGCGGTCGCCGGCGATCAGCACGGAGTCGCCGGTCTTCACGTCGGACGCCTTCGCCTTGGCGGACTTCTCCGTGGTGATGGAGGTGTCCTTCGTCAGCTTCCAGACCCAGGTGGTGCCGTCCGCGCTCTTCACCGTGACGCTGGAGCCGGACGCCGAGGTCACCTTGCCGGTCTGCTCGTCCTTCGTGGTGATCTTGCCGGTCTTCGGGTCCTGCATCACCTGCTCGCTGTGCAGCACCTTCGGCAGGTCCGAAAGGTCCGGGCCCTTCTCGCCCTTGGAGCCCTTACCGGAGTCCGAGGAGCCCTGGGACGACGCTACCGGGCTGGCGCCGTGGGTCGAGGCGCTCGCTGTCGCGGCGAAGGCGATCCCGCCCGCGCACAGCACGGTGGCTCCGGCCAGGGCCAGAGTCCGCTTGTTCATGGCGCATCCTCTCTTGTGGTTCGGATGGCACCATCATGAACCGGCCCGCCTAACACGGGTGTTACGCCCGGTGCACACCTGTGCCCGTGAAGGCGGCGCCGCGCACCGACCGCCCCGCCAGCACGTCCGTGCGCTCCCCGTCTTCGATCACGAAACGCCCGTCGATCAGCACGTGGGGGATGCCGACGGGGGGCGTGCGCGGCGCGTCGAACGTGGCGCCGGCCGCGACCGTCTCCGGGTCGAAGAGCACCAGGTCGGCGCGGTATCCGGGGCGCACCAGACCGCGGTCGGGCAGGCCGAGCCGGGCGGCGGCACGTGCGGTGAGGTGGGCGACGCACTCCTGAAGGCTGAGGACGCCCAACTCGCGCACGTAGTGCCCGAGATACCTGGGGAAGGTGCCGTAGGCGCGCGGATGCGGCTTCGCGCCCTGGAGGATGCCGTCCGAGCCGCCGGTGTGCACCGGGTGCCGCATGATCTGCCGCACGTTCTCCTCGTGCCCGACGTGCTGGAGGATCGTCGGGCCGAGCCGGTCGTCCAGCAGCAGCCGGCGTGCCGTCGCCCAGGGTGGCTCGCCGTGGTCGGCCGCCGACTGCCGTACGGTCCGCCCGACGTGTCCGGCGAGTGCCGGGTCCTGCACGCCCGAGATCTCGATGGTGTCCCAGTCGATCGGCACGCCGTGGCAGCCGTCCGAGCCGAGCACCTCCATGTGGTGGCGGATCCGCTCGGCCACGGCGTCGTCCCGCAGCCGCTCCAGGACCGCCTCGGGGCCGCCCGCGCTCGCCCAGCTCGGCAGCATCGCGGCGAGCGTGGTGCTGCCCGGGGTGTACGGATAGGTGTCCAGGGTGATGTCGGCGCCGTCGGCCAGGGCTCCGTCGAGGAGCGCGAGCAGGTCGGGGGCGCGGCCCTCGTTCACGTCGAAGTTCATGGTGGCGTGGGCGAGGTGGAGCGGGCAGCCGGCGGTGCGCGTGAGGGCCACCATCTCCTCGTACGCCTCCAGGGCGCCTGCGCCGTACGAGCGGTGGTGCGGGCAGTAGTAGCCGCCGTACCGGGCGACGACGCGGCACAGTTCGGTCAGCTCGGCGTCCTCGGCGTACATGCCGGGGGTGTAGGTCAGCCCTGACGACATGCCGACCGCGCCCTCGCGCATCCCGTCGGCGACCAGGCGCCGCATGTGCGCCAGCTCGTCCGGGGTGCACGGGCGGTCCTCCCAGCCGACGGCGAGCATCCGGACGGTGCCCTGCGGGATCAGGTACGCGGCGTTGACGGCGATGCCGGCGCCGTCGAAGCCGTGGTCGAGGCGGTCCAGGTACGCGCCGACCGAGCGCCAGGTCGGGTCGATCGCCGGGTCGCTGCGAACGTCGCCGTTCCAGCCGGCGATCGCCCGGCCGACCTCGGCGAGGGTGCGGTCGTCGACCGGCGCGTACGACAGGCCGTCCTGGCCGATGACTTCGAGGGTGACGCCCTGGGCCACCTTGGCCCGGTGGTCAGGGTCACGCAGCAGGGCGAGGTCGCTGTGCGCGTGCATGTCGATGAAACCGGGCGCCAGGGCGAGGCCGGCCGCGTTCAGTGCACGACGGCCGGAGATGCGCGGTTCCCCCGCGCGCCGGATCTCGGTGATCCGACCACCGGTCAGGCCGACGTCGGCCCGGTACGGGGTGGTTCCGGTGCCGTCGACGACGAGCGTGTCGTGGATGACTAGGTCCATGGGCTGTACCTGCGCCTTTTCCGTCCCGGAGGGGTTGTTTGCGTCGTTGCCGGACCAGCGGCGGGTGGCGGTTGCCCGCGCAGTTCCCCGCGCCCCTCAGCAGGCGCCTTCGGCGCCATCCCTGGACCGGGCGCGCCCCGGCGCACCCATAGGGGCGCGGGGAACTGCGCGATCAGCCACGACGTGACCGTCGGGTCGGCACCGTCCCGGAGGGGCAGTACCTGCCGTGCCCGGCCCACCGGCCGCCGACGCGTTCGGCACGCCCCACCAGACGGGGAGCGGCGTGAGCCGCAGTTCAGAAGAACGTGCGGATGTAGTCCGTAACGGTCCCGTCCGCCGCGACCAGCGGAATCAGCTGCCACTTGTCGAACGACGTGCAGGGGTGCGACAACCCCATGCCGACCCAGTCCCCGACCTGGAGCTCGGCGGAGCCGGACCCCGCCCCGCCGGTCCGCAGCCACGCGTGCTGGTCGGACAGCTTGTGCACCGTGATGCCGGACGCCGCCCGCTGCTCGCCTCCGCCTGCGTCCCGCACCACCTGCACCATCGGCAGGTCCAGGTCGTACGCGGCGTCCCGCTTGCCCGCGTTCAGGAACGCCTGGTCGGCCGCGGGGCGCGACACCACCTGTGCCCACAGCCGGAACGCCGGGTGCAGCGCGCCCTCCTCGGGGACCCGGTTGAAGGGCGTCACGTCCTGGTAGTGGCCGTCGTCGTGCGACACGTAGGCGCCGGATCGGAGCAGCTTGAGTACCGGCAGGGACAGTTCGCCGATCTCCCCGAAGACGTCCGCCACGGCGTCGAACCAGGCGCTGCCGCCCGCGCTGACCACGATCTCGTCGGGTCCCGCCACGCGGCCGGCGCCGTCCGCGAACCGCCTCGCCCGGTCGAGGTCGGCGGCCAGTGCGGTGAGCCGGCGCAACCAGGCCCGCACCCGCTCCGGTGAGGCGCCCGGCACCTCGCCCTCGTAGCCGGCGACGCCCACGAGGCGCAGCGTTTCGACGGCGGCCACCGCGTCCGCGATCGCCATGCAGTCCGCCTCCGTGCGGGCGCCGGTGCGCGCCCCCTCGCCGGCGCCCAGCTCGACGACGACGTCCACGGGACGTGCGGTGCCGTCCAGCGCCGCGGGGGTACGCCGGAGCGCGGCGTCCATCAGCTGCACGCCCCGTACCGAGTCGACGTAGCAGATGAAACGGAACCCGGGGTCGGCGGCCAGCTCGGCGGAGAGCCAGGTCAGCGCCGCCGCGTCGACCAGCTCGTTGGCGAGGAAGACGCGCGGCACGCCGAAGGCGCGGGCCACCCGCACCTGGTGCGGCACGGCGAGCGACATGCCCCATGCGCCGTGCTGGATCTGGCGGGCGAAGAGCTGCGGCGCCATCGAGGTCTTGCCGTGCGGTGCGAACGACAGGCCGTGCCGCGTGGAGTACGTCTCCATGAGCGCCAGGTTGTGCTCCAGGCGCTCCGCGGAAAGGGTCAGGACGGGGGTGGTGAAGCCGCCCGTGAAGAGGTTCCGGCGCTGCGCCGCGAGCTCGCCGACGGTCAGGCCCTCGGCGTCCGGCGGCAGACCGCGGAAGCGGTGGTCCACGCGCTCCTCTGCCAGCCGGGCGGCGGCCGCGGTGACCGGGGCGGCGAGGTCGGCCGCCCGTGCCGGGCCGGTCGGGTGCGCCTGGCCCGCATCCTTGCGGGCCGCCGGGTCGGGTCGGCCGGTGGGACGGTCTGCGGCACGGTCTGCGGGGCGGTCGGACGCCATGGACCCTCCTGACTGTTGCATTATGTGCAACATGCGTTGCGTATGTCGCTTACAGCTGTCTAACATCCCAGGCACGCCGGGTCAACGGAGCCGTACGACCCGCCGGCGCCGCTGGGCCGCCCCCAGCCGTCAACCAGCCGACCAGCAAGGAGCCCGATCCCCGTGACCGCCTCCACAGCCGCGGTCCCCGACCCCGTGGACACGGGTGAGCCCGGCACCGTCCCGTCCCGACCGGCACCGCCGGCCGACCACCGACGACCGGAGCAGGGCCCCCGAGCGGGGCAGGGCGCCCGACCCGGGCCGGGCTCCGGAGCAGCGCAGGGCCACCCGCGAGCCACGGCGGGCCGCCCGGCCGCCACCGGCGCGGACGCCGACCGGTTCGACGTGGTCACCCTCGGCGAGTCCATGGTCACCTTCCTGCCCTCCAGGCCAGGCCGCCTCGCCGACGTGCCGTCCTTCGAGCGCGCCATCGGCGGAGCCGAGTCGAACGTCGCCTGCGGACTCGCCGCCGCCGGGCACCGCGTCGCCTGGGTGAGCCGGGTCGGTGCGGACGGGTTCGGGGAGTACCTGGTCGACACGATCGGCTCCTACGGCGTCGACACCCGCGCGGTCCAGCGCGACCCGCAGCGCCCCACCGGCATCTACTTCAGGACCGCGGGCGAACGGGTCCTCCAGCCGGCGCAGGAGCCCGCGCAGGAGCCCGCAGAGGGGTCCGCGCAGGAGTCCGCGAGGGAGCCGGTGGACGGGTACGCGGCGGGTGGCGCATCCGATGCCGCCCCGGGGGGTGCGACGGATGCCGCCGCGGGCGGTGCGACGGACGCCTCCGCGGTGCTGCCCGCGGCAGCGGCCTCCGAAGTCGTCTACTACCGTGCCGGGTCGGCCGCCTCCGCCATGTCGTGCGCGAACATGCCCGCCGACGTGCTGCGCTCCGGCCGGGTCCTGCACCTCACCGGGATCACCGCCGCCCTCTCCCCGGACTGCCGTGCCCTGCTGCGTGATCTGACCGGCCGGGACGTCGGCCGGGACACCGACCGGGATCGGGTGCACCGTCCGCTGCTCTCCTTCGACGTCAACCACCGCGTGGGCCTGTGGCGCGCCGGCGACGACCCCGGTGACGTGCTGCGTGACCTGGCCCGCCGCTGTGACGTCGTCTTCGTCGGCGACGACGAGGCGCATGCGCTGTGGGGCGTCACGGGCGGCCCCGACGCCGTCCGCGCCGCACTCCCCGAGCCCGGTGTCCTCGTCGTCAAGCAGGGCTCCACCGGCGTCACCGTCTTCCACCACCCGGAAGGCGCCGAAGGCGCCAAGGACACCCAAGACACCGAAGGCGCCAAGAGCACCCAAGACACCGAAGGCGCGGGGGTGCCCCCGCCGCCGGACACCGTCACCTTCGTGCCGGCCCTGCGTGTGGACGTGGTGGCCCCGGTGGGCGCCGGAGACGCCTTCGCCGCCGGGTTCCTCTCGGCCACCCTGCGCGGTCTGCCGGTGCGGGACCGGGTCCGGCACGGGCACCTGACGGCCGCCGCCGTCCTGACCGTCCCCGGTGACCTCGCCGCCCCGCCCACCCGCGCCCAGGCCGACCGGCTGGCCGCACTCGACGCCGCCGGATGGGCCGCCCTGCACCTCGCGCCGGGCTGGACGGGCACGCCTCCCGTGCCCGGCACCGCGTCCGCCGGCCCCGAGGGCCCCGACAGCCCCGTCCGGGAGGTGGACGCCCCATGAGCCAGACCGTGGACCGTGCGTTGAGCATCCTGCCGCTGCTCGCCGAGGGGCCCGCCGACCTCGGCAGGGTCGCCGAGCGCCTCGGCGTGCACAAGTCGACGGCGCTGCGCCTGCTGCGCACCCTGCACGAACACGGGCTGGTGTACCGCCAGTCCGACCAGCGCTACCGCCTCGGCGCCCGACTCTTCGCGCTGGCCCAGCAGGCCGTGGAGAGCCTGGACATCCGGGAGATCGCCCACCCCCACCTCGTCGCGCTCAACGAGAGTTGCGGCCACACCGTGCACCTCGCCGTCCACGAGGAGGACGAGGTGCTGTACATCGACAAGGTGGAGAGCCGGTACCCGGTCCGCATGTACTCGCGGATCGGCAAGCCCGTCGCCCTCACCGTCGCCGCCGTGGCGAAGCTGCTGCTGGCCGACCTGCCCGAGTCGGAGCGGCGGGCCCTCGCCCAGCGGCTCGACTACCCCCAGTACACGCCCCGCTCGATAGCCGGTCCCGACGCCTTCCTGAAGGAGCTGGCGACCGTGCGCGAGCAGGGCTGGGCCACCGACCTCGGCGGCCACGAGGAGTCCATCAACTGCATCGCCGCGCCCATCACCGGCGTGGCCGGCCGCGCCGTCGCCGCCATGTCGGTCTCCGCGCCGAACGTCATCGTGACCGCCGAGGAACTCCTCACCCTGCTGCCGCTGGTGCGCCGCACCGCGGAGGCGATCAGCCGGGAGTACTCGGGGCACCCGGGTCCCGACCCGGCCTCGCCCCGACGAGGCGGCCCATCGACATCGACAGGGGGTACGAGGAAACCCGCGCACGACCCCCACTAGAGGCCCCGAAGGCTTTCTCCGGAACCCTTCACCGAGAACCGAACCCCACCAAGGACAGCTCATGACCGAGAAGACCGCGCTCACCCCCGCGACCCACACCGCCCCGCCCGCGAAGTTCTCGCACGGCGTCAAGAAGGGGAACATCCTCCAGGTGGCCGGCCAGGTCGGCTTCCTGCCCGCCGTGGCGGGCCAGCCCCCGACGCCGGCCGGGCCCACCCTGCGCGAGCAGACCCTCCAGACCCTCGCCAACGTCAAGGCGATCCTCGAAGAGGGCGGCGCCGGCTGGGACGACGTGATGATGGTGCGCGTCTACCTGACGGACGTCGACCACTTCGCCGAGTTCAACCAGATCTACAACGAGTACCTGGACGGCCAGGACCTCAAGGCGCCTCCGGGTGCCCGTACGACCGTCTACGTCGGCCTTCCCGCGGGCCTGCTCGTCGAGATCGACGCGCTCGCGGTGCTCGGCTGACCGACCGCACGAGGCCCGTGACGCGGCCGTGGCCCGGGTGTCCGGCATCCGTTCCACGGCCGCGCCGTGCGCCTGGCCTGCCCGGCTGTCGCGAACACAGGTTCGTCGTCCATACTGCCCGCCGTGGAGCAGCGCAAAGATCTGAAGATCCAGCCAGTGCAGGTCGCCTCGACTGATCCTGCGTTCATCACCGGCCTCATGCCTTCCGGCCCTGACGAGTCGAAGGACTCAGCGGAAGACACCGGTGGGAGTGCTTCCCAGGTCGAGCGGGACGACGCGGCCACGGCCGCGGACGTCAATGACACCAGCGCCGAGGGCGCGGCCGACGACACCGACGCCGAGCACGCCGCCGACGCCGATGCCGACGAGGACAAGGGCGCCACCGCGGAATCCGAGGACTCCGCCGACGCCGACGCCAAAGCCGACTCCGAGGCCGATCCCGACAAGCCCGTCTTCGAGGCCCTTGACCACCGCGGTTCGATCACCATCGACGCGGCGGGCGTCCAGTTCGCGCTGGACGACCAGAAGGCCGAGTGGCGGTGGGACGAGGTCGCCGCGATGGAGCACGAGACGTCCCGTTTCGGGCGCCGGCTCACCGTGACGGTCCACACCCCGGACCGCCGCTGGTACCCGAACGAGGTACAGGCTCCGAGCAAGGCCACTCTCAAGAAGTGGACGACCCTGCTCGACGAGATCCTGGACGTCTACTTCCCGGACGAGGAGGAGGCCGAGGAGGAGCCCGTCAAGGACTCCGCCGAGGACTCCGAGACGTCGGCGGAGTCGGCGGAGTCGGCGGAGTCGGCGGCGGAGACCACCGAGGCCGAAGCCGAAGCCGAGGCAGACGTCGAGGCCGGAGCTGAGACCGAGGCTAAGGACGAGGACGAGGCCGAGGCCAAGTCCGAGTCGTCCTCCGACACGAAGCCCTCCGACACGAAGCCCTCCGACGCCAAGTCCGCTGACGACGAGTCCTCGGACGAGAAGTCCGCCAAGGACGACACCGTCAAGGACGAGCCGGCCAAGGAGAAGCCCGCCGCCAAGAAGGCCTCGCCCCGGAAGGCCACGGCCAAGAAGAGTGCGACGGCGAAGACCGCCGCCAAGAAGGAGCCCGCGAAGGCCAAGTCCACCACCAAGGACTGACGCCGCCCGCCCAGGGGCCCCGAGCGCCGTATCCCCTCCGGGGGACGCGGGGCTGCGAGCGGGGCCACCGCTGGAGGACTTCCCGCGTCCTTGCGGACGGGGGGAGCCCACCGTGCAGTGGGAGAGCGCCAAGCCCCGACGCACCGGCAGGTCGTCGCCACTTCAGCGAGACACCCTGCCGCCCGGGGCCACTGACGCATGTCCACCCCCTTGTGCGGAGGAGTTCCTTACGCTTTCTTGATCCGCATGGCGGATACCGCGGATAACACAGGAACAGGCACAGGACCAGGAACAGACAGGGGATCGGGCACCGCGCCACAGGCCCCCGGCCCACCGGGCCCCCGCAAGGCCCGCTGGAAGTACGTCGGGCCGGGCATCGTCGTCGCGGCGACCGGCGTGGGCGCGGGCGATCTCGTGGCGACTCTGATCGCAGGCAGCAAGTTCGGCTACACCCTGATGTGGGCGGCGGTGATCGGCTGCCTCGTCAAGATCTCGCTCGCCGAGGCCACCGGTCGCTGGCACCTCGCCACCGGCCGCACCATCTTCGAGGGCTGGCGCAGCCTCGGCCCCTGGACCACCGTCTACTTCGCGATCTACGTCGTCATCTGGGGCTTCGTCTACGGTGCGACCGCGATGTCGTCCTCCGCGTTGCCCATCGTCGCGCTCTGGCCGGACGGGCCCGGGCTGAAGACCTGGGCGGTCATCACCGGCCTGGTCGGTCTGGTGTTCGTGTGGTTCAACCAGTACGCCGTCTTCGAGAAGGTCATGACGGTGCTGGTCGGCGTGATGTTCGTGGTCGTCGTGTACGTGGCCGCCCGGGTCGTGCCGGACGCGGGGGCCGCCTTCGCCGGCCTGCTGCCCGTGCTTCCGGACGGCTCGCTGCTCTACACGCTGGGCCTGATCGGTGGCGTCGGCGGCACCATCACCATGGCGGCCTACGGCTACTGGGTGAACGCCAAGGGCTGGACCGACTCCGGCTGGATGAAGGTGATGCGGCTCGACAACCGGGTCGCGTACATCACGACCGGCATCTTCGTGGTCGCCATGCTGATCGTCGGTGCCGAGCTGCTGCACTCCTCGAACATCGCGCTCACCACCGGCGACAAGGGCCTGGTCGACCTCAGCAGCATCCTGGACGACCGGTTCGGCACGTTCACCGCGAGGCTCTTCCTGATCGGCTTCTTCGCCACCTCCTTCACCTCCCTGATCGGGGTCTGGCACGGGGTGAGCCTGCTCTTCGCCGACTTCGTGGCACGGTTGAAGGCAGATCGCGCGGCCCGGCAGGCGAACGCGGACGCCGACGGGGGAGCCGTGGCCCAGGTGGCCGAGGGTCGGCAGGAGCGTTCCTGGGCGTTCCGCGCCTACCTGCTCTGGCTGACCTTCCCGCCGATCGCGTTGCTCTGGCTGAACCAGCCGTTCGGCCTGGTCATCGTCTACGGGGTGCTGGGCGCGTTCTTCATGCCGTTCCTGGCGTTGACCCTCATCTGGTTGCTCAACTCCTCGCGCACCCCGCGGGAGTGGCGCAACGGCATGCTCAGCAACGGCATGCTCGCCCTCGGCGGCCTGCTGTTCGTCGTGCTGTGCGTGCAGCAGGTACGCGACCTGCCCTGGTGACGACGGCCGGGTCCGGACGCCCGCAGCGCCGCCGGCGAACCGGCGGCGCTGCGGACCATGGGGGTCCGGGAGTTGTCCGTGCGGGAGTACGGGACGGCTACGGCAGGCCGTGGACGTGCCCGCCCACCGCGTTGGACCATGCATTGCCAGCGGCGGCGTCCCAGTTGGTGGACCAGGTCATGGCACCGCGCAGGTCCGGGTACGTCTGGTCCGGCTTGAAGGAACCGCAGCCGGTGCCCTTGGTGAGGCAGTCCAGGGCGCCCGCGACCACGCTCGGGTCGACGTAGCCGCTGCCCGCCGCCTGGCTGGAGGCGGGGACGCCGAGGCCGACCTGGGAGGGCGCGAGGCCGTTCTCCAACTGGATGCAGGCGAGCGCGGTCAGGAAGTCGACCGAGCCCTGGCTGTAGACCTGGCCGTCGCACCCGAGCATCGAGCCGCTGTTGTAGTACTGCATGTTGACGACGGTGAGGATGTCCTTGATGGCCAGCGCCGTCTTGAAGTACTCGTTGCCGGGCGACTGCATGTCGATGGTCTGCGGTGCCATGGTGATGACGATGCCGCTGCCGGCCTTCTGCGCCAGCGACTTCAGCGCCTGGGACATGTAGGTGGAGTTGAGGCCGTTCTCCAGGTCGATGTCGACGCCGTCGAAGCCGTAGGTCTGCATCAGGGAGTAGACGGAGTCGGCGAAGGCGCTCGCTGAGGCGCTGTCGCTCACGGACACCGTGCCGTTCTGCCCGCCGATGGAGATGACGACCTTCTTGCCGGCCGCGTGCTTCGCGGCGATGTCGGCCTTGAACTGGTCGTCCGTGTAGCCGCCGAGCCCGGCGGAGTCGAGTGTGAAGGAGACGGCGCCGGGGGTGCCGGTGGCGTCAGCGAAGGCGACGGCGATGATGTCGTACGCGTCCGGCACGTCGGAGAGCTTCTGGACGGTCGCGCCGTTGTTGAAGTTCTGCCAGTAGCCGGTGACCGCGTGCTTCGGCACGGCCGCGGTCGCTTCCGTGTGGGCGGCCGTCGCACCGGCCGGTTCGGTGGCGTCGGCGCGGTCGGTGGCGAGCCCGGTGAGGACGAGCGCGGCCACGGCCACGACCGCGGAGAGCGCTGCCGTCCAGGTCTTGCGCTGCCTGCTGGCTGGGGGTGGGGGGATCAGGCCGGTGGGGGCCGGTACGCGGTTCACTGCGCGCCTCCGTGGGGGGAAGTCAGGCGGTCGGGCGACGTGCATGCCCGTCAGTTCCGTACGTGTCTGTAGGTGTCTGTACGTGTGCGTACGTGTCCGTACGTGGTTCAGCGGTGGCCACCGTTGGCGTATAAAAATGGTTCAGACCAATAGTGTTGTCAAGACCTTTGGCGCTGCTGGCGCAGTCCCGGGCCGCGGTCCTGCGGCCGCGTCTTGCGGGCTTCCTGCGGACGTCATGCGGACGTCCTGCGGACGTTCCGTCAGGGCGCGTCAGGGCGGTGCTAGTCAGCCGGCCGTAGCCAGCGCTCCGCTGCCCACCCGACCACGCACCCCGTGATCAGAACTCCGGTGGACATGCACACGGACAACGCGTCGAAGCCCGGACGGTGCCGTTCCACGGCGAGCGTCAGCACCTGCGCCGCCACCGGCACCGCACAGGCCGCGATCGCGTGCCGCACCGGGTCCTCGCAGTGCGGCTCGGGGTGCATCCGGGCCGCGGCCCAGGTGGCGAGGGCGATGCAGACCAGGTTCGGCAGGTGTACCAGGGCCAGCGTGCCACCCCACGAGTCGGGCGCGTGCGAGCCGGCCACGTTGTCATAGATCAGGGTCACCTGGAGGTACTGGGTGACGACCAGGACGACGATGCCGGTGGCCCAGGCCCGGGCGAAGGAGAAGAACGTCGCACCGCGCTCCGCCGTGGCAGGACCGGACCCGGGGCCGGCCCCGTGCCCGGCCCCGGGTCCGCCACGGGCCCCGGGCGAACCGGGGAATCCGGGCCCGGGGCGGTAGCCGCCACCGGACCCCGGCATGGACCAGTCGTGTCGCTTCGCCGGGCGCGCCATCACAGGGAGCCTTCGACGAGGCCCGTCGCGGCCACCGCCTGCGCCGGCGCCTGTGCTGCCCGTGCCACCCGTGCCGCCATGGTCAGTGCACCTCGATCGAATCGATGATCTTCTTCAGGTCGGCGTCCGACAGGCTCCCCCGCTGGGCGTCGACACGGACGGCGAACGTCGTCTTCGTCGAGTCGAGGCCGGTCAGGATCACGCCGTGCACCCGGGTGCCCTTGGGCGGGGTGTGCTCCTCACCGGTCGAGGTGAACTCGAAGTCGACCCGGCGGGCGTCGGACGCGCCGTGCAGGGCGATCTTCTTGGTGCCCTGGAGCGTGGAGCCCAGCTGGACCTGGGCCTCGGCGCCGATGGCGGCGTCCTCCGCCGAACGGGCCTTGGTGAAGTCGAGCTGCACGGTGAGGGTCGACGTCTTCACGCCGTTCGCGGTGCGGACCGCGGCGGCCGCGGCCTTGCCGCGCTCGGCCGCGCTCTCCTCGGCGTACCCGTCCGCCCCCTTCGGGTACGACACGTCGACGCCCTTCGTCGTCAACGTGCCCCACCCGTCGGGGACCGAGCCCTGTGCGCCGGAGCCGCCGTCGGACGAGCCGGCGTGGGTGTCGCCGCACCCGGTGAGGGTGAGCGCGGCGACGGCGCACAGGCCGACGGCGACGGCCGGGACGTGGCGCACCGGGCGCCGTGCGGTGCGTGCGATACGGCGGAGTGTGCTGGTCATGGACTCGCTCCTGTCGTCAGTTCGCACAGTAGCTGTAGGGCAGGTAGGAACGCTGGCCGTCATGGGGCGCGCCGAGGAACTGCGCGTCGTTCAGCGTCTCCTCCTTGTGCTCGGTGCTGACCGAGAAACCGAGGCTCAGGCCCAGGTTCAGCTCGAAGCCGTACTCGGCGGCGTTGGTCTCGCCGGTGTAGTTGGTCAGGCTGGACTTCCCCTTGTCGAACAGCAGTTGCCCGAACGGGTCGTCGCTGCCGGGCTTGCTGGTCGGGGCGTGGTTGCCGAAGAGGTACTCGAACGGGGCGGTGTTGTTGCCGGAGCCGTCCAGCCACTGCTGGGCGAGGGCACGGTCCGCGTCGCCCGCGGTGCCCGGGTCGAAGGAGATCTGGTTGGTGACGACCTTGATGCCGGTCTCGCTGTCGTTGCTGCTGACCGAACCGCCGCCGCCGCGCTTGTCCTTGCCCTCCTTGCCGTTGTCGTCGCTGACCTTGCCCTTGCCCTTCGCGCTCGCGCCCTCGATGGTCTGCGTCATCGTGATCCCCAGCAGCTTGCCGGTCTTCTCGTCACGGGTGACGGTGATGGCGCCGGTCCGCGTGGTGTTCGTGGAGACCCCGTACTCCTCGGGTCCGAAGGCGACGGTGGCGTCCGCGCCGTACTGCAACGATGCGGAGTACGTGTACGACTTGGTGTGGCGGTAGGCGTCCTTGGTCCAGGTCACGTCGGGCGTGAAGGTGACATGGCCGCCGAGCTTGGAGCTCATCGCCTCGTCGTCCGGCGAGTTGAGCTTCAGACCGAGGCTGCCGGACAGGTCCAGGCCGACCTTGCCGTAGGTGATCCGCCGGTCGTCGCCGAGGCCGTCCTTGACGCGCTTCTCGGCCTCCTCGTAGTCGTGCAGCGGGCCCTTGTGGAAGAGGTTCAGGAAGGCGTCGCCCATGCTGGCCTCGCCGCCGCCCGGCATCATCTGCCGCTGCTGGTAGGACTCGATGGTCTCGATGTCGTCGCGGAACTTCTTGGCCTCGTCCGGGCTGGTGAAGACGTAGGTGTCACCGTTGGTGACCTTGATGCCGGCGCCGATCTCGATCTCGCCGTTGCCCATGTCGCCGAGCTTCATCCCCGGCTTGAAGTCCTTCTTCACGCCCGCCGACGCGGCGTCCGTGAACGTCAGGTAGATCAGCTCGTCCTTGTCGTCGACCTTCCCGTCCCCGTTGACGTCGGTCTTCGACTTGAAGTGCTGCTCCTGGACGCCGAACTCGTTGCCCATCTCGAAGAACAGGATCTTGATCTTGTCGCCGGCCTTGTCGGAGATGGACGACACCTGGCACAGCGGCGGCTCGTAGTCCGAGTCGGTGACCGGTGCGCCCTGCGGCGGGTTGGCCCCGCCGCAGCTGCCCAGGCCGAGCACCTGGCAGATCTTGCTGCGGAAGGTGTTGGCGATGCTCTGCCCGATGTTGGTGGCCAGCAGCGCGCTGACGATGGCGACCATGACGATGACGGCGCCCACGTACTCCGTGGCGGCCGCGCCCCGGTCGTCCCAGTGGCGGTGGCCCGTCCGGGTCCTGCCGGCGCCCGCGGGTGCGCGGAACTCGCCGGTGTCGACCGGTGTGCGGGTCTCGCCGGTGTCGACCGGTGTGCGAGTCTCGTGGGTGCCCGGCGGTATGTGGGTCTCGTCGGCGTCCGCCGGTATGGCGCTCTCGCCGGTGTCCGCCGGTAGGTGTGCGCGGTCGCCGTTCGACGCTATGCCCTCGGGGTCGTCGCTCGGCCGTATGCCCTCGCCCATGGGTTCCTCCCCCCGTCCCTGCCCCTTCGGCCGTCTGCTGCGCCGGGCCGCTGGCGGGGAGGTTAAGTGCCGCGTGGCGCCCGGCACATGGGCCCGGGGGCCCACCACAAGGCCCAAGAATTTGGGTGCCGCAGGGCCCGTGCGCGCCCGGAATTCCCGAGTACCGTGAGGGGCGCCCGGTCGTACGCCCGCAATGCCGGGGGATGTGACCGACAGTCATTACGGTCAACCGCGGACCACCGATTTTCACCAACGAATGAGAGGAATCTCGTTCAAGGTTGTATCGATCGCGCCGGTGCAAAAGGAGGGGGAGCGCGGCGCAAATGGAGGGCGAGCGCGCCCGGCCTGTCCGCCTTGTCTGGCTTCGACACGGGGTTCGATCACTCTGGAAAAGCGGTAAGTGTTCTCTGCCTGCCGGGGCGCTGGATATGGTGCTGGGGCAGCCGGAGGCCGCCGCGGGCCACCGCGACCGGGTGACCACTTCCGGGCTTCGGCTGGATGGGACGAGACCGGTCTGCGGCAGACCAACAGTGGACGGGGGACCGTGACGTGCCGACCGCGATCGCAGTGACCGGAGCAGATCTGGTCCTGCCGCCGACCGATCAACAGACGCCGACGGCGGTTCCGTTGCAGGCGCCCGGCGATCAGCCGCTGGAAGCCGCCCTCGCCGAGATGCAGGTGCTACAGGAGCAATTCGGCTATGTGGTCGTGCTCTATCCGTCCTCACTCGACGTGACGTTTGTCCGACGGTTGCACACCGTGCGCTCGATCCTGGAGAGCGATCGCATCGCATTGATCGAATCGGATCTGCCACCGCTCGGACTGGCCGTTCTGGTCCGGCAGTTGAGACAGCTGTCGGTGTGTGATTTCACGGCCGGCGTGGTCGCCGCATCCGCCCGCCTGCTCGCGCACTACATATACGCGGGCGCCCTGCTGAACTCGGTGGCCCGTCTTGACCGGGTGCCGGTCAGTCTGAAATCGCATGCGAAATCCTGGGTTCCGGGCAGCCAGTTCGGCGTCGTCGCCAGCCCCCAGCCGCAGCTGGTCAAGATCGGCCCGGACGCGCAGCTGAAGGGCCCCGAGTACGCCACCCAACTGACCGTCGCGCGCGGCCAGCTCCAGTCCGACTGGGTGACCGCCACCCTCGCGCCGGCCTGGCGGGTGCAGGGACTCCACGAGGCGGGGCTGCCCGCGGAGTCGTCGCGCTGGTGGGGGACCGGCAAGCTGATCGAGTTCGTGGCGCACCTGACGGACGTCTCCGTGATCCATCAGCTGGTGTCGTCCGTGCGGCGGGAGCGCTGCCACTGGTGCAGCATGGAACTGATCGGCGACCGGTGCTGCTTCTGCGCCGCCTCGCTGCCCCCGCGCACACCGCGGCAGAACCAAAAACCGGTGGCGGGTGTCCCTACGGAGGGGACGTTGCCCGCGTCCCCAAGGTCGTAACCCGCCGTGTGCACGCTCGCCCGCCGCCCCGGCGGCGTCCCGCACCCTGCGCACCCGTGTCCGGCGGGCGCGGGAGGTACACCCGTCGCCTCGGGAGGTACACCCGCCGCCCCGGGACCGGACCACGGACACCCGGGCCATGGTCACCCGGGCCGTGGTCACCGTCCGGACCGGGCCGCCCGGGCGGGGCGGACCGTGCGGACCTGCACGGCACGGAAGAGCTGCGTCGCCAGTAGGACCTGCACGGCCAGTAAGACGAACGAGGCCCACAGGCCCTACCGGGCCGGCAAGACCGGCACACGCTCCAGACTTGTCACTCGCCCACGATTCCCCGGAAACCGAACGAGGTCGTCCCGCTCATGAATTCACGTCAGCGCCGCGGAGTCATACTCCTGCTCATCTCGGTCCTGTGCGCCTTCGCCGCGTTCGCCGGGGTCATATCCGTGATCAGCGACGTGAATTCCAAAGTCGGGCCCGAGGTCTCCGCCTACGAGTTGACCACCGACGTCGCGCCGTACACGGCGCTGGACAGCGGCTCGTTCAAGAAGGTCTCGATGCCCAAGCGGTGGCTGCCGGACACCGCGGTCACCGACCTCTCCCACCTCAACGGCAAGATCGCGGTGACCACGCTCCGCAAGGGCTCGCTGCTCCAGTCCGACATGCTGGTCAACCAGCCGGAGCTGAAGGCCGGCGAGCAGGAGATCGCCATCATGATCGACGCCGAGACCGGTGTCGCCGGCAAGATCACGCCGGGCTCGACGGTCAACATCTACGCCACCTTCGCCGGGCGCACCCAGAACGAGAAGGCCCAGTCCCGGGTGATCGTGCAGAACGCCCGGGTGCTGGAGGTCGGCAAGATCACCGCCCTGGAGCCGAAGAAGGACGAGCCGCAGAGCGAGCCGACCCAGGCCGTCCCGATCACCTTCGCCCTGGACACCCTGAACGCCCAGCGGGTCGCCTATGCCGAGTCCTTCGCCGAGCACGTGCGCCTCGCCCTCGTCGCACCCGGCAGCGACACCTCGATCCCCAAGGGTGACCAGCAGTACACCCTCGACAGGGACAAGTAGGACGAGGGTTTCGGGGCCACCGGGCCCGTGGACCGCCGGACAAGGACGGACGAGGACGAGGACTGAGGACAGTGAGGCTCGGATGACCAGACACGAGGACCGGTGAGGTTGGGATGACCACAAGGATCCTCCCCACGGTCGGCGACCCTGACGTGGCCCGCTCGGTCACGACCCTGCTCAGCCAGCTCCCGGACGCCGACCCGGCTCCCCCGGTGGGTGACTCCACCACGCTGCTCGACACCCTCGCCCGGCACGCCGGCGAGTCGCTGGACGAGCTGCCCGAAGTGGTGCTGGTCCACGAGCGGATCGGCCCGGTGCCCGCACTGGAGCTGATCCGCGAGGTCGCGCTGCGCTTCCCCGCGGTCGGCGTCATCCTGATCACCACCGACGCCTCCGCCGGGCTGTTCTCCGCCGCCATGGACTCCGGCGCACGCGGCCTGGTCGCGCTGCCGCTCAGCTACGAGGAGCTGGCCAGCCGGGTGCAGACCGCCGCGCAGTGGTCCGTGGGGGTCCGCCGCCACCTGGGCAGCGGCGCCGAGGTCTTCACCGGGCCCGGCGGCACCGTCGTCACCGTCTCCGGTGCGAAGGGCGGCGTCGGCACCACCCTGACGGCGGTGCAGCTGGCGCTCGCGGCACGGGCGTCCGGGCACAGCGTGGCGCTGGTCGACATGGACCTCCAGGCGGGCGACGTCGGCTCCTTCCTCGACGTGCAGTTCCGCCGTTCCATCGTCGACCTCGCCACCGTCCAGGACATATCGCCGCGGGTGCTCCAGGACGCCGTGTTCGTGCACGACACCGGGCTGGTGCTGCTGCTCGCGCCGGCCGACGGCGAACGCGGCGAGGACGTGCCGGACCGCACCGTGCGGCAGATCATCAGCGCGCTGCGCTCCCGCCACGAGGTCGTCATCATCGACTGCGGCACCCAGCTCGGCTCGGCGAACGCCGCGGCGATCGAGATGGCCGACATGGCGCTGCTGCTCACCACCCCGGACGTGGTCGCGGTGCGGGCCGCCAAGCGGATGGTGCGGATGTGGCAGCGGCTACAGATCCGCAAGCCGGAGGAGACCGTCACGGTCATCAACCGCTGGATCCGCAACACCGAGATCCAGCCGCCGCTCGTACAGAAGATCACCGGGACCCAGGTCGCCCCCATCGCCGTGCCGGCGGGCTTCAAGGAGCTCCAGAGCGCGGTGGACGCGGGCCGGCTCCAGGACCTGGAGTCCAAGTCGACGGTGAAGCAGGCGCTGTGGGCGCTGGCGGGCCAGCTCGGCCTGGTACGCGCCACGGAGGGCGCCACCGGTTCCACCAAGGGACGCCTGCGCGGCGACCGCGGCTCCTTCGGGCTGCGCCGCCGGGGTGCGTCGGACGACGAAGAGGGCAGAACTCCAAGAGCGCCGAGAACGGACGGGTAGGGGGACGTCGACGATGAGGCTTCCGGAGATAGGCGCCCTTTGGGCGCGGCCAGCCGACACAGGGGCGCGGGGAACTGCGCGACCAGCCACGACGATGGCTGCGGGTCGTCACCGTCCGGGTGGGGCAGTCCGGGTCGTTTCCGGACCACTCGCCGGTGGCGGGCTGGTCGCGCAGTTCCCCGCGCCCCTTATCGGGGCGCTACGCGCCCTCTCCAGGGACGCGGGGCTGTGTCGATCAGCGGCTTCGCCGCGGGGCGCGAACGGCCACGACGAGACCGTCACGTCGTCACCGACCCGAAGGGGCAGGCCGGGGGGCACCCCGAAACGCCGCGACTGGCGGGACGACCGCGGCCAGGTGGCGGTCGAGTTCACCGCGATGGTGCCCGCGATCCTGGCCACCCTCATCATCCTGTGGCAGGCCGCCCTCACCGGCTACACCTTCATCCTCGCGGGCAACGCCGCCGACCAGGCGGTCCACGCGGGCGCCCAGGTGGACCCCTGGGAGGACCGCAACAGCGCCTGCCGGACGGCGGGGGAGCAGGACCTGCCCACGGCCTGGCAGTCGGGCGCCAGCGTCGGCTGCTACGTGGCCGGCGACCTGGTGCAGGCCCACGCCGACCTGAAGGTCCCCCTGCTGTTCCCCGGGTTCGTCGACATCCCGCTCACGGTCACCGGCAAGTCCGCAGCGGCGAGGGAGAGCTGACATGGCCAGACGACCGTCCACGCACGCCATCGCGTCGACGCACGCCATCGGCCGATACCGGTTCCGATTCCGCTTCGGGGCCCGCGGCCGGGTCGGGAAACCCGGTCGCGACCGGGGGCAGGTCGCCATCGAGTACGTCGGCCTGCTGCCGATCCTCCTCTTCGTGGGGCTCTGCGCCGTCCAGCTGGGCCTGGCCATCTACGCCGTCCAGCAGGCCGGCACCGCCGCCCGGGCCGCCGCACGTGTCGCGTCCCAGCTCCCCCACACGTCCGCCAACCCGCAGGCCGCGGGCGACGACGCCACGAGCGACTGGCTCGACGCGGACGTCGACTCTCCCGTGTACGGGTACGACTCGGTCACGGTGACCGCACACGTCACCATTCCGACCGTCGTGCCCGGTCTCGACTTCGGCACCGCGGAACGCTCGGTCACGATGCCGCGCGACTGACCCGGCGTCCGGCGTCCACCAGCGAGCCACCGGCGACGCGCCACCGACGACCCCCAGCGTCACCGTCCGACCCCCAAGGAGTACCGCACATGAGTCTCAGGGCCCGGATCCACAGCCCCGAGTCGCAGGGCACCCCGCACGAGGAGAACTACCTCGTCGGTGTCTACCGCGCCAAACTCCTGGAGGAGATCGACCTCGCGGAGATGTCCGCGCTGGCCACCGCGGACCGCAGGGTCCGTCTGGAGCGCGTCCTCGGGCACATCATCAGCCGCGAGGGCCCGGTGCTGTCCACCAACGAGCGTGCGGTGCTCATCCGCCGCGTGGTGGACGAGGCGCTGGGCCTGGGCATCCTGGAGCCGCTCCTGGAGGACGCCTCCATCAGCGAGATCATGGTCAACGGGCCCGACCAGATCTTCGTGGAGCGCGGCGGGCGCCTCGAGCAGCTGCCGATGCGGTTCAGCTCGACCGAGCAGCTGATGCAGACCATCGAACGCATCGTCTCCACCGTCAACCGCCGCGTCGACGAGGCCAATCCGATGGTCGACGCCCGCCTGCCGTCCGGCGAGCGTGTCAACGTGATCATCCCGCCGCTGTCGCTGACCGGCCCGGTGCTCACCATCCGGCGCTTCCCGCGCGCCTTCACGCTCCAGGAGATGGTGGGCCTCGGCTCGCTCGACGAGCACATGGTGGTGCTGCTGGCCTCGCTGATCCGGGCGAAGTTCAACGTGATCGTGTCCGGCGCGACCGGCACCGGCAAGACGACGCTGCTGAACGCGCTGTCCGCGATGATCCCGGACGGCGAGCGCATCGTCACCATCGAGGACTCCGCCGAGCTCCAGCTCCAGCAGGGCCATGTGATCACCCTGGAGAGCCGTCCGGCCAACGTGGAGGGCAAGGGCCGGGTCACCATCCGCGACCTGGTCCGCAACTCGCTGCGGATGCGCCCGGACCGCATCATCGTCGGTGAGGTCCGTGGCGGCGAGACCCTGGACATGCTCCAGGCGATGTCCACCGGTCACGACGGATCGCTGGCCACCGTGCACGCCAACAGCGCCGAGGACGCGCTGATGCGACTCCAGACGCTGGCCTCGATGTCCGAGGTGGAGATCCCGTTCGTCGCGATCAAGGACCAGATCAACAGCGCGGTCGAGGTGCTGGTGCAGCTGACCAGGTTCGCCGACGGTGCCCGCCGGGTCACCGAGATCGCGCTGCTGCACTCGCACGGCCGCGAGGAGTACAAGATCGCCACGGTCTGCCGGTTCGACGCCCAGCCGATGAGTCCGGACGGCCGCATCTACGGCAAGTTCCAGTACTTCCCGCTGCCCCGCCGGATCGCCGACCGGATGCGCATGAAGAACGAGGCCGTCTCCCCGGTCTTCGGCGTGGCCGACGTCGAGTCGGACCTCACCATCCGGGAGTCCATCGTCTGACTCAACTCAACTCAACTCGACTCGCTCGGACCCGACCTGACCGGGTCCGACCCGGTCCCCGTCCCCGCCCGTCCGCTACGACCTGAAACCCACGGAAGAAAACGGAAGAAAGCCGTCCCCATGGATCTGACCCTCGCCACGGTAGGCGTCACGCTGGGCGCCTGCGTGTTCGCCGTCGTCGGCCTGCACAGTTACTCGGCCGGCAAGGCCCAGCGTGAGGAACTGGTCGACCGGCTGGCCGCCGCCGGCCAGGGCCCGACGGCGTTCGGCCGCGTCCGGCGGTTCCCCGGCGTGGACCGGCGGCTGCGCGGTACCAAGCTCGGCCGGGCCATCGAGCACAAGATCGCGGTGACCGGTCTCGACATCACGCCCGGCGAGTACTTCGTCTACGCCGTCGGCGGCCTGCTGGTGATCTACTTCGTGATGGAAGCGATCTTCACCTCCTTCTTCGGCCTGATCGCGGTGCTGATCGGCATCTGGGGCGCGAACGCGTTCCTCAACTGGCAGCGCGCCAAGCGCACCGCCGCCTTCATCGGCCAGCTGCCCGAACTGACCCGCATCCTCGCCAACGCCACCCAGGCCGGCCTCGCACTGCGCACCGCCATCGCGATGGCCGCCGACGAACTGGACGACCCGGCGGGCGAGGAGCTGCGCCGGGTCGCCGACCAGCTCTCCATCGGCCACTCGCTCGACGACGCCATGAACGAGCTGTCCGACCGGCTGCCGTCCCGTGAGCTGACCGTGCTGGTCACCACGTTGATCCTGTCCAACCGGGCGGGCGGCACCATCGTCTCGTCCCTGCGCAACCTCACCGAGACCCTGGAGGAGCGCAAGGAGACCCGCCGCGAGGTCACCACCCTGCTCTCCCAGGTGAAGGTCACCGCGGTCGCCGTGCCGATCCTGGGCCTCGGCTTCCTGCTCATCGTCAACAGCATGCGCTCCGGCGCCCTGGACGACATGACGGGATCCTTCGTCGGCAAGGTCGCCGTCATCATCTCCGCCAGCCTCTACGGCCTCGGCTTCTTCATGATCAACCGGCTGACCAGGATCCGCGTCTGACGCAGCCCGCCAGACCCGCACCCCTCCAGCCCTCCCACAGTCGCCCAGCAAGGAACACTCGCCATGGAACTAGCGCTCGCAGTCGTCATGGGCCTGGCGGTCTACGGCGCCTTCGCCGGCGTCCGCCTGTACCGGGCCGACGCCAAGCTCCCCGACGACCTCGCGGTCGCCCTGGAGGTCGGCGCCTCGCGCACCAGCGCCACCGGTTCCGCCGTCGACCGCATGGGCATGCGGTACGCACCGAGCGTGCTGCGGATGATGGGCCCCAAGCGCGTCGAGGCGGTGCGCCGCAAGCTGGACATGGCCGGCAACCCGGGCGGTATGACCGTCGACCGGTACGCGGCCCGGCGCGCCGTCTACACCGGGCTCGGCTTCATCGCGGGTGTGGTGATGCTGATGAACGGCCAGCTGGTGCTGGCGCTCATCTTCGCCGTGTACGGCTTCTTCTGGACGGAGGCCCTGATCCGGGTCGCCATCGGCCGCCGCCGTGACGACATCGAGCGCACCCTGCCGGACTTCCTGGACGTGCTCGCCGTCGTCGTCTCCGCAGGCCTCGGCTTCCGGCAGGCCCTGGAGCGGGTGGCGGAGAAGTACCAGGGCCCGTGGGCCGACGAGCTGCGCATCACGCTGCGCCAGATGGACATGGGCGTCAGCCGCCGCGAGGCCTTCGAGCAGCTGCGCAAGCGCAACGACTCCGAGCAGGTGTCGATGTTCGTCTCGGCGCTCCAGCAGGGCGAGGAGCTGGGCGCCCCGATCGTGGACACGCTCATCCAGATCGCCAACGACATGCGCCGCACCGACGCGCAGAACGCCCGCCGGAAAGCTGCCAAAGCGGTGCCGAAATCCACACTGATCGTGACCAGCGTCATGCTTCCCGCGACGATAATCCTCATCGCGGTCGGCTTCTACTACGCATCGGGGGTCGACTTCAACCAGCTGCTGGGCGGCTGATCAGGCGCACCGCCGACGGCGCGTCCGGTGGGACTCGCCAGGTTTGACAGGAACCGTCACACTCCGGCACAGCGTGGGAACAGGTGCGGGGAACGAGCAACCACGCCCCCTCCCACCCCGCTGTGGGCAGTCGTTCCGCTGGGGCGTGGGGGGGTACCTCCCAGGCCCTTAGGGCACTGGGGGAGGGTGGGCACCCCGCCGGCGGCCACCCAGGCACCGCCGCACCACCCGCACCACCCGCACCACACCGGAAGCACGTACGAGGGAGCCACCGGAGAGAAGGTGACGCGAGGATGCTCCAGCGACGCAGGTCCCCGGCCGCGCTGATCGGCGGCACCCCGAGCCCCATGGACGCACCCGCGGGCACCCCGGGCGCCTTCGGGACCCCCGGCGGCCCCGACCCCGGCGCTCCCGCCCGCGGCTCCGGCTCCGGCGGGGTGGTCGGCGTCGTCGGCACCGGCGGACACGTCCCGTCGCTGCCCATCCAGGTGAACGCCCTCCAGGCGCTCTGCCGGCAGCTCTTCGGGTTCCGGCTGGCCATGACGGCACTGGCCGCCCCGTTCGCGCTCGCCACCGCCGAGGCCGGCCTCGCCGCCTGGCTGGTGGGCTCTGCGGTGCTGGTCACCTTCATGGTGTCGTACGTGCTGATGCGCGACTGGGAGCGCTTCGGCCCGGTGCTGCTCCGCCACCCGTCGCTGCTCGCCGTCGACATGCTGTTCGGCGCGCTGCTGCTGTTCACCGCTTCGCCGCACTCCACCCTCGGCATCGTCTGCATCTGCACCCCGCTGCTCGCAGGGCTGGTCTACAGCTGGCGCGGCGCCGGCATCTTCGCCGCGCTCCAGATCGTGCTGCTGGCCGCCGCCTACGCCGTCGACGACCTCAAGGCGGATGCCCTGGGGCTGCTCCTGATGGGGCTGTGCGCGCTCGCGGGCGCCGTCGGCGGCACCCTGCGCGGACTGCTGCTGCGCTTCGGCGCCGCCTCGCAGGCGCTCACCGAGACCCGCGCCCGGCTCGCCGTCACCGGCGCCGTCGAGGAGGAGCGGGCCCGGCTGGCCCGGGAGATGCACGACTCCGTCGCCAAGACCCTGCACGGTCTCGCGCTGCACGCCGACGGCCTCGCCGAGTCGGCGGACCGCATGGACCCGTTGACGGTGAAGCACCAGGCGGAACAGGTCGCGCGCGCCGCGCGGCGCGCCGCTGCGGAGTCCCGCGAGCTGCTGAGTGACCTGCGCCGGGCCTCCAGCGTTGACGGCAGCGTGGACATCTCCGCAGAACTCGCGGCCCGCACCGCGGACTTCGCCCGCCGCTCCGGGGTGAACGCCGAGTACCGTCCGCTCCCCGGCACCCCGCTGCCCGCGCTGCCGCAGGCCGTCGCCCGCCAGCTGCTCACCATCGCCACCGAGGCCATGGAGAACGCGCACCGGCACGCCGAGGCCGGCCGGGTCGAGGTCACCACCGGCATCATCGGACGCCAGCTGCGCCTGAGCGTCTTCGACGACGGCCGCGGACTGCCGCCCGGCACCACGCTCGACGGCCTGAAGCAGGCCGGCCACTTCGGCCTGCTCGGTATGGTCGAACGCGCCATGTCCATCGGCGCCCGTATCCGCATCGGCCAGGGCAACCGCAAGTCCGGCACGGTGGTCCACGTCGACTTCCCGCTCGCCGCCCTGCCGGCCACCGGCACGGACGGCGCCCCCGCACCGCCGCGGCCGGCCGCCGCACCACCGCCGCCCACCGGCGCGCCCGCGGCCACCGCCGGCGCCGAGCACCCCTGGCCCGGCGTCGACCACACCTGGCAGGCGCCGCGGCGTACCCCGCAGCTCCCGCCCGACGCCACGTCATCGCATCCGTCACCGCACACCCCCTGAGAGGAGGCCGCGAACCATGCCCGACGACGTCCAGCAGCCCGCGGGACACCAGTCCGCGGGCCACCACCTCACCGGGCCCCGGCCCGCCGTCCCCGGCTTCACCGGCCGGGGACCCACCGGTCCGGTGCCCGCAGCGCACCAGCCCACAGGCCACCAGGGCACCCCGCACCACCATGTCTCGCAGCACACCTCCGGCCATTCGGTGGCCCGCTCCGAGCACACCCCGGCCCGTGTCACGGCCGTCCCGGGCCCGGCCCCGTCCGAGGGGTTCCCCGGCTTCCCCGAGCCGTCGGCGCCGGGCGCGCTGCGCGTCGTCGTCGCCGACGACAATCCGGTGGTGCGCGCCGGGCTCACCGCACTGCTCTCCGGCCGCGACGACATCCAGGTGGTCGCCGAGGCCTCCGACGGCCGCGAGGCCTACGAGCACGCCCAGCGGCACCGCCCCGACGTCATCCTGCTCGACGTCCGGATGCCCGGCGTCGACGGCATCTCGGCGCTGCCGCACCTGGTGCGGATAGCGCCGGTGCTGATGATGACGTACAGCCGGGAGGCCGAAATCGTCCATGAGTCCCTGCGGCTCGGCGCGGGCGGCTATCTTGTGCACGGCGAGTTCACCGCCGACCAACTGGTGGCCGCGGTACGCGACATCAAGGCGGGTCACGCGCCCCTGACGCGCACGGCGTCCGACGCCCTGCTCGCCCGGATGCGCGCCGACGGCCCACCCGCGGATCCGCCGCCGCTGCCGGAGGGCCTCGGCACGGCCTTCACCGGCGCCGGCTACCGGCCGGGTCCGCCGGCCGGAGCGGCACCTTCGCAGTCGTCTGCATTCGCACATGGATCGGGCGGACAGCAGTCGCCGTCGATGCCAAGCAGCCCAGGATTCCCAGCTCCTGGGCATGTGACAGGTTCGCAACAGAACGTATCGACATCTTCGCTTTCGCAAGCGGGCATGTCACAGTCGTCCTCATCGGCCGCCGCGGGCGCAGTATCCCGCGGCATCGGGGCAGGGCTGAGCCAGCGGGAGGTGGAAGTCATGGACCTGATCGCGTCGGGCATGACGAACCAGCAGATCGCCGCCACCTGCTTCATCAGCGAGAAGACCGTCAAGAACCACATCAACCGCATCTTCGCCAAACTCCACGCGGGCAGCCGCAGCGAGGCCATAGCCCGCTGGCTCGGCACGGCACCGGGAAGCGGGGCCCACCATGGCTGAGCGTCGTACCTTCGTCCGGGCCCCGCGCACGGGTGCCACCCGGGCCCCGCACCTGGGAGCACGGACCCAGCACGGCCCGCACCGTCTTTGGGCCCGCACTTGGGCCCGCGGGCCCATGCCGGGTGACCCCTCCACGGCGTACTTTTCCAGTGTCGCCAGCGAGTCCGGCAGGGAGGAAGCCGGAACGCAGGGCGGCAGCAGGGAGACGATCGCAGTGTCGGCCGGACGGTGGCCGGCCGAAAACGGAGGGGACCACCATGAACGAGACGATGCTGAAGGCCGTTGCCACGACCAAGGTCTACGTCGGCCACTGGGCGAACACCACGACCGAGCGGATGCGGCGCCGGGGCGACAAGGGCCAGGGCGCGATCGAGTACGTGGGCATCATCATTCTGGTGGTGGCGATCGTCATCGCGCTGCTGAACACGAACATGGGCGCCACGATCGCGAACAAGTTCACGGAGAAGGTCAACAGCATTCTGAACCACGCCTGATCCGCGCACTGCGTCAGGACAGAGGGCAGGCCGCGCCGCTGTACATCACAGCGGTCGTCGGCCTGCTCTTCTTCGCGCTCGTGATCTTCACCTTCGGCCGGGCCGACGCCGCCCGCAACGGCAACCAGTCCGCGGCCGACTCCGCGGCCCTTGCGGCGGCCCAGGAGTCCCGGGACCAGCTGAACTCCCTCTTCCTGACGAACGTCCTCGACCCCACCTGGCTCGAAAGCATTCTCAACGGCAGCTTCATCGGCAGGTACAACGGCTGCCCGGCGGCCGCGCGCTTCGCGGAACTCAACGACGCGGGTACCACCGACTGCGAGCAACACTGGGACCGGTGGGCGTTCTCCGTCGTGGTCGAGTCGAACAAGTCGCTGGGCAAGAGCATCGTCCCCGGCACCGACAAGAAGGCGACGTCCAAGGCCACCGCGGTGGTGGAGCCCAGGTGCTCGTTCCGGCCGGCGCCGGGCGCCGGTTCGCCCGGCCCGCACCCCACCACCACCCTTCCGGCGACGACCGGCGGCGGGTCTGGTGGAAACGGCGGTCACAAGCACCCGTCGCCCGGAACAATCTCGTGCAACGACCGAGACTGGCAGATCGACCCGGACCACCTGGATCTTCTCCCGGACATGGCGGACCTCTTCACCGTCCGACTGGCCGAGAACTGACAGCGACGAGCGCAAGGGAAAACCATCGATGAGCATTCGGCACGTGAGGCATCTGCGCCGGGCGGGGGCGGCCACCGTGTTGGCCGCGGCCCTGGCCTTCACCGCGACGGCCTGCGGAGGTGACGACAAACCGTCCGACGATTCCTCCTCGAGCAGCAGCCAGGGCGGCGGCGGTAAGGGCGACGGCGGTCACGGCGCCACCGCGGAGCCGAGCCCGTCCGAGACGATCGCGGATGTCAAGGGCGACGCCGGCATCGAGATGATCGTCAACTCGGCGAAGCGTGACAACGGCGGCTTCGTCACCGTCAGCGGCCAGTTCAAGAACCCCGGGGCCAACGCGTTCACCATTCCGATCCAGTGGAGCGGCAGCGAGACGGCGGTGGCCGGCACCGGGCGTTCGATCGCCGGCATGACCCTGGTGGACTCCAAGGGCAAGAAGCGCTACTACGTGCTGCGCGACACGGACAACCGGCCCCTGACGACAGCCGGCTTCGACCCGAGCATCATGCCGAACGCCTCGCTCACGTTCTTCGCCCAGTTCCCCGCACCGCCCGACTCGACGACCTCCGTCGACCTCCAGTTCCCGGGCTTCCCCAACACGTCGATTGAGATCTCCTGATGAGCGCCGCCCTCACCCGTACGCAGCGGGCGGGAGTCCGTGCGGCGGTCACCGTGGTCGCCGGGGTCCTGGCGATGGGAGTGGTCTCCGCCCAGGACGCACTCGCCGACGACAGCCCTTATCCGTCCTCCTCGGCACCGCCGCCCGTCAAGGTCGACGGCAGTGACCCTGACCTCAAGTTGCCCCAGGGCGCCACGCTCGCCGATTCCAAGGTGCTCGACATCAAGTCCGTCGTCGAGGACCTCGGCGGTCAGGAGCGTCGGGAGGACACCAACCAGGACATCAAGTTCGCCCTCCAGGCGGAGGTGCTGTTCGGCAAGGACAGCGCCAAGCTGAGCTCCGCGGCGAACTCGCGGATCGCGGAGGTCGCGGCGGAGATCAAGAAGCAGGGCGCGACCCAGGTCCGCGTCTTCGGCTTCACCGACAACCTCGGCTCGTCGGCCCACGGCGACGTGCTCTCCAAGCAGCGGGCGAACGCGGTCCAGGGGCAGTTGGAGAAGGCGCTCGACGATTCGAGTATCACCTTCCAGGTGCGCGGGTACGGCGAGAAGTACCCGATCGCCTCGAACGACACGGAGGACGGCCGGAAGAAGAACCGACGGGTGGAGATCTCGTTCCCCAAGGAATCCGGCGGTTCGGACTCGGGTTCCTGAGTCCTCTCGTAGCCCCGTCCGACGGAAACGGGCCGGTCCGCTTGGGCCGGCCCGTTCGGTTTCCCGGCTGCCCTACAGCAGGTGGTCGGCCTTGCCCGCCTTGATATCCCTGATGAGGGTGCGGAGGGCTTCGCGGCTGTCGGTGAGGTGGTTCTCTTCCTGACCGGATACGGCGATGTAGGCGTTGCCTTCGTTGTCGGTGCCGAGTCGGAAGCAGTTGTTCCCCGACGCGCAGAACGGCGCTTCCCAGGTGATGTCAGACATGTGCTCTCCTAGAGATCTCGCGCAAGAGCGTGGATGTAGTCCCGTGATGCCTCTGTTGAAAGCGAGGCGTTCTGCATCCACTCCAGGTGTGCCCGGTACTGCGAAAGCTGAGTTTCCGCGTACAGGAATTCCGGGCCGTCGACAGAGTCCAGTTGCACGGTGTCGAGTTGAGGTGTCGCCCCCTCGGCGTACAGCACGGCATGCCCTGAACCAGGAAAGCCAGACACCTCGTTGGTGATGACGTGCACGTCAATCGTGTCTCGTTCGGACATGTTGCAGAGGTGCTCCAACTGCTTCCGGGGCGTGTCCGCGTCGCCGTACGGCATACGCAAGGCCGCCTCGTGTACGTATGCCACGTATGGCAACGGATCGGGGCGCTCGAATACCTTCTGGCGCTCCATACGGTGGGCCACGCGCAGCTCGACCTCCAGTCGCGTCAGCGGTGGCAGGTGGGCGGAGAAGATCCCGCGTGCGTAATCCTCGATCTGGAGCAGGCCCGGCACGTGCATAACTTGGGCGGTGCGCACCCGAGTGGCGTTCCACTCTATGGCGGCGATGTCCAGTAGCCCGGCCGGGAGAGTGCCCCGGTCCCGTTCCCACCAGCCACGTTCCTTGCTGCTTGCCATCTCGGCAAGGGCGTCAATGTAAGCAGTGTCCGTGCAGTGGTAGTTGCAGGCCAGGGTCCGTACACGCTCGGGTGAAATCGGGCGGATTCCTGACTCCATGTTGGCCAAGCGGGAGCGGTCGATGTCGAGCAGGCCTGCTGCGTACTCCGTCGTACGGCCGGACGCGAGGCGCATCTTGCGCAGCTCTGCGCCCAGGCGCTTCTGCCGTTCGGTTGGCGTGGTTCTCGTCGGCATGCCGCCCCTTCTCGTGCCGGTGATGCCCCAAGTCTGCCGCGTCTGGGCGCTCTAGGTCCACTCACGTTGGGGGTAAATGGCTCGGGTCGAGTAGACGCATGGCCCCAGACATGCTTACAGTCAGTGGTGAGGCGCTTACAAATCTGGGCCGGAAGCGCATCACGCCCCCCTGCCCGCGCACCCATTCCCTGGGGGTGGGCGGAGTGGGCGTCCAGGGAGACAAGCCACCGGCACCGACGTCACCGCAGCGCGCGCACGCGCATCAAGGGTTCAGGTCATCCGCAGAACAAGGGAGTTCGTCATGCTCGAAAACGCCGTATCCGGTGCCGGGGGCGCCGTCTGGGGCGCCGGTGCCGTCGGGTGTCACGTGCCGAAGGGCACGGCCGTGCACGAGCCGCCGGGTGCGGAGTCGTTGTCGTACAGCTTCACGCTGCCCGCGGGGCCGCACAACGCACGGATCGCGCGGCAGGTCGCGCGCAATGTGCTGGCGGCGCACGGGCTGGAGGAGCTGCACGATGCCGCGGTCCAGGTCGTGAGCGAGCTGGCGGCGTGCGCCTGGCGGTTCACGCCGACGCCGGAGGTGTACGTGTGCCTGCGGTACCGGGGCGAGGCGCTGCGGGTGATCGTGTACGACGGTCACCCCCGGCACACGAACCCGCGTCTCGCGGCGACCTGCGACGGGCAGCGGAAGGCGAGTCTCCGGCTGGCCGCCGCGGTGGTCAAGGCCTGCCAGGGGGAGTGGGGCTTCGGGGACGCGCGGGAGCCGGGTGGTGGGACGCGGATGTGGGCGGTGCTGCCGCACGTGCCCACGGTGGCGTTCGGCAGGCCGGAGCGGGCGTACCGGAAGGCGGCGCGGGGACCGAGGGCGTGAGGTCGGGCCGCGGCACCTGGGTGAACCGGAGCCGCGGCCCAGAGCGCGGCGGCATCGCCTCGGCTGTGGCGTCAGGAGACCTGCCACAGCCGGACGGTGTTGTCGGTGCTGCCGCTGGCGAGCACCTTCCCGTCGGGGCTGAACGCCACCGCGTTCACGAATCCCTTGTGGCCGGTGAGGGTGGCGGTGAGCTGCCGACCGGAGACGTACCACAGCCGGAGGGAGCCGTCCTGGTGGCCGGTGGCGAGGGTCCTGCCGTCGGGGCTGAACGCCAGCGTGTTCACGGTGAAATGGTCGCTGCTGAGGGTGGCGACACGCTTGTGCGGGGCGTCGGCGTCCCACAGTTCGACAGCGCCGTCGACGCCGGCGACCATGGCGCCGTGCGGACGGAACGCCACGGTGTACATGCCCGTGGTGGCGTCGCCGCCGGTACTGCTGAGCGTGGCGATGACCCGGAGCTTGGTGGCGTTCCACAGCCGGACGGTACCGTCGGCGCCGGCACTGGCGACCACCTTGCCGTCGGGGCTGAACGCCACCGACAGCACCGATCGTTGATGGGCGGTGATGACGTCGGCGCTGCTCGGTTCGGAGGCGGGGTGCCACAGCTGGACGGCGCCGTCCTGATGGCCGGTGGCCAGGGTCGTGCTGTCGGGGCTGAAGGCCAACGCGTACGTGGCGCCGCCGTGGGCGGGGAGACGGCCGCCGCTCTCGGGCCATTTCGCGGGGTCCCACACCTGGATGAAGTCATCGAGGCCGCCACTGGCGAGGGACTTGCCGTCGGCGCTGAACGCCACCGCCTCCACGTCCTTGGTGTGATGGGTGAAGGTGCGGAAGGCGGTGGTGCTGCGGCGTGAGTCGATGTGCCACAGCCGGACGGCCCTGTCGCCGCTGCCGGTGGCGAGGGTCCTGCCGTCGGGGCTGAAGGCCAGCGTGTTCACGTAGCCCCGGAAGCCGCCGAGCGTGAACCAGTGCTGCCCGCGGGTAGCCGCGCCGTTTGCGCCGTCCGTCAGCTCCAGCGCCAGGTACGTCCCGCCGGACGCCACGGCGAGCACACCGGCCAGGCCCCCGAGGATGACACCGCGACGGCGCGGCCCGCGTGACGCGGACTCAGCTGGCCCGGGCGGCTCGGGCGGCTCGGGCGGCCCGGGCGGCTCCGACGACCCGGACGACTCGGACGACTCGGACGGCGCGGGTGGCCTGGGGGCCTCCTTGGGCGAGGGATGTGCGGTGACGGTTGGCTCGGACGCAGGCCCGTTCGTTGTGGGGGCGTTCGTTGTGGGGGCGGTCGCGGACGGATCGTCCGTAGCCGGGGTGCCCGTAGCGGGGGTGCCCGTAGCCGGGGTGCCCGTAGCGGGGGTGCCCGTAACCGGGGCGTCCGCGGGCGCCGTGGATCCGTCGTCCGCCTCTGCGGGCCGGTCGCGCAGGGCGCGCAGGCACCGGGCGACGGTGGCGGCGTCCGGGCGGTCCGCCGGGTCCTTGGCCAGCAGGCCGGCCACCAGCTCCGCGACCCCGACGGGCACCTCGGCCCTGACCGAACGCAGGCCCGGCGGGATCTCCTCCAGATGCCGGAGCATCAGCGCCCACGGCTGCCCCGTGGAGGGGAAGGGCGGGTCGCCGGTCAGCAGCGCGTACAGCACGCACCCCAGCGCATACAGGTCGCAGCGGGCGTCGACGTGCTCGCCGCGCCACTGCTCGGGCGCCATGTAGGGCGGTGAGCCGAACGGGCGGCCGGTGACGGTCAGGCCCTCCGTCGCCTCCGCGGTGCGAGCGATTCCGAAGTCGCAGATCTTCAACCGACCGTCGGTCAGGAGGAAGAGGTTGGCGGGCTTGAGGTCACGGTGCACCACGCTCCCGGCGTGCGCGACGGCGAGCGCCTCGGCCATCTGCACGCCGAGGTCGAGCGCCTCGGGGACCGGGAGACCGTCCGGTGAGCGGGCCAGCAGTTCCGCGAGGTCCTCGCCCTCCAGCAGCTCCATCACCAGGAACATCCGGCCGTCGTGGCGCCCGATGTCGTGCACCACCGTGAACCCGGGGTGCTGGAGCCGGGCACCGATCGACGCCTCGCGCCGGAACCGTCGCAGCGGTTCCTCGGCGGCGTGGAACTCCAGCAGCACCTTCAACGCCACCGGGCGCTCCAGCTCGGTGTCGAACCCCTTCCACACCTCGCCCATGCCGCCGTGTCCGAGCCGCACGCCCAGCCGGTACCTCCCGGCGATCAGCTCTCCCGCTCGCACATTGCCCCCCTGCCCGGTCAACTGCCCGCGTGGCACCGGCCATTGTGCAGCATGCCGGGCGCCGACCGCGCTGCGGCGACGATCGCCGGAAGTTTCCGATGAGCCGTCAGAGGCCGCCGTGCGTACTGCTGCATGGAGTCAGTTGACGGCCGTCCAACTCACACTCTGCACCACTCGAAACAGGTCTTTCATCAGGTCAAGGAGCAACATGAAGTCGACACGACGTGTCACCACGGCGCTGGGAGGGGCCCTGCTGGCCTTCGGCGCGCTGCTGGCGGTGACGCCCGGTGCCACGGCCGCCACCGGAGTCACGGCGCAGGCGCAGGCCCAGGCCTCCACCCTGGCGCCGCCCACGCTGACCAGCGTCACCAGGAACGGTGACAACATGATCGTGATCTGGAAGCCGTCGCCGTCGCAGGGTGTCGCGGGCTACGAGTTCATCGCCGACGGACGAGTCGTGAAACAGCCCGTGAACTTCAATCCCGGGTCGACGGACCCCGAGGACAAGGCGTTCGTCGCCGTCGCATCCACGGGGCTGACCGGCAACGAGACGTACTCCGTCGCCGCCGTCGACAGCGCGGGCAACGTGTCGGCGCCCAGCAACACCCTGAAAGCCGTCGCTCCGGTGACGCTGACGCCGACACCCGAGATGCAGAGCGCGGTCATCAAGGGCGACCAGGTCACGCTCACCTGGACGCAGTCGCACACCGACGAGGTGTCCGGCGAGCTCTGGTACACGTTCGCCGTCAACGGCAAGCCGTACAAGGTGTTCCAGGGGGTCAGGGACGCGACGACCGCGACCCTGCCGATCAGCGACGACGACCCCGTGGACCCGACCGCCTTCGGCGTGGGCTCCAAGGTCACCGTCGTGGCCACGGACTACACCGGCATGAACTCCTCGGCGGCCGGCACCCCGGTGACGGTCACCGCGGGCTGACCTCTCGACCTGCCCCTAGGTCGTCCCCTACGTCCTGCTGGACGCAGGGGGCGACCCGGGCCACACCACATACGGAGAGCTCCATGAAGAGACTCAGAGCGGCAGCGACGTCCGCGGCGGTACTGGCTTCCCTGGCCCTGGCCGCCCCCGCGGCGATGGCCGGAACCTCGCCGGCCGACGCCTCATCCCTCATGCCGCCGACCAACCTGCACGTGGTCGGCGCCACGGACTCGGACATCCTGCTGAAGTGGGACCCGTCAGCGGACAAGAACGCGTCCTACCAGGTCTACCTGGACGACAACCCGACGCCGCTGACCTACGGTCAGGCCGCCACGGAGTACGACGTCCAGTTCAACAGGGCCGTCGGGCTGATCCCCGGCAGTACGCACACGTTCTTCGTGCGGGCCTACGACGGCAGCCAGACCGCGGACAGCGCCCCCGTGACGGGCACGTTCGCGCCCGGCGACAACACCCCGCCGTCCGCCCCGACCAACCTGCACGTGGTGCGGCAGGACAGCTCCGGCTTCACGGTGGCCTGGGACGCGTCCGACGACGAGTCCGACGTCCAGTACTTCCTCAGCGGGGTGCCGTGCAGCCCGCGGAGCTACATCGGCGGGACGAGCTACGGCGTCTCCTCGCTCCAGTTCGACCCGGTCTGCGGCGTCAGCCCGGGGACGTACACCATCGCGGTGCGCGCCCGGGACGCATGGGACAACGACTCCGGGTACAGCGAGCCGATCACGGTCGACTTCACCGGCTGACCCTCCCCTCACATGCGGAAACCCCCGGCACGGCGCCTGCACGCCGTGCCGGGGGCTCAGGTGATCTTCCACAGGTGGACCGTGTTGTCGTCACCCGCGCTGGCGAGCACCTTGCCGTCGGGGCTGAACGCCACCGTGTTCACGGGCGCGACGTGGCCGGTGAGGACGTCGGTGCTCGCTCGGCGGGCCATGTTCCACAGCTTGACGGAGCCGTCCTGGTGGCCGGTGGCGAGGGTGCTGCCGTTTGGGCTGAAGACGACGGAGCATGTCCAGGACGGGCCGCCCCTGAGCGTGGCGAGGTGCCTCCGGGTGGCGGTGTCCCACAGTTGGATGGTGCCTTGGATGCTGCCGTCGACGACGGCCAGGAGGGTTCCTCGGGGACTGAACGCCATCATCGTGACAGGCCCTTTGTGGGCGATGTCGGCTGTGCGCTGGCCCCGGGTGACGCTCCACAGGAGGACGTGCCCTCCGTCGGTGGTGGCGAGAAGCTTTCCGTCGGGGCTGAACGCCAGAGCGGAGGCGCTTACGGCATCGTCGGTGAGAGTGACCCTCTTCCGGCGTGACCCCACGTCCCACAGCTCGACATGATCCTCGCCGCCGGTGGCGAGGGTTCTGCCGTCAGGACTGAACGCCAGCGTCTGTGTGGTGGAGAGGGAGTCGATGAGAAAGGAGTCGTCATCCGGTAACTCCGAGGAGTCCCACAGGCGGACGCGCGAGCCGTGGCCGGCGGCGGCGACAGCGCTCCCATCAGGACTGAACGCCACCACGTCAGGGGCGATGTCGCCTCTGAAGCTGTTCATGGGATCACGTTCGGTGAGGTCCCACTTCTCGACGTCTCCTGTCCTTTCGCCCGTCAGGATCGTATTTCCGTCGGAGCTGAACGCGACCGCGAGCGCGTCTCCCCGCAGCCCTCGAAGCGTGAACCAGGACCGTCCCTGCGGCCTCGGCGGAGGCGAGCCGTCCGTGCCCTTCCACAGCAGGGCGACGCCGGCCGACGCCCCGGCCAGTCCGAGGCCGATTCCTCCGAGGAGGAGGTTTCGACGGCGTGGCCGGGGCGATGCGGGCGGCCGGTCCGTCGGCGGCCCGTCCGCCGAGAGCGGGAGCGGGAGCGGGTGCGGGTGCGCGGTGGACGCGGCGACGGGCGGTGGTGCCGTGTCCGTCGAGGGGGCGTGCAGGTCGTGCAACTCACGCAGTCGCTCGGCGGTGCGGGCGGCGCCCGGGCGGTCCGCCGGGTCCTTGGCCAGCAGTTCGGCCACCAGCTCTGCGACGCAGGCCGGGACGTACGGCCTGACCGAGCGCGGGTCCGGCGGGGCCTCCTCCAGGTGCCGCCGCATCAACGCCCACGCACCCCCACCCCCGGCGAACGGCGGCTCCCCGGTGAGCAGCGCGAACAGCACGCACCCCAGGGCGTACACGTCGCATCCGGCGTCGACGTGCTCGCCTCGCCACTGCTCGGGCGCCATGAAGGGCGGGGAGCCGAGCGGGTGACCGGTGATCGTCAGCGCTTCCGCCGTCTCCGCGGTGCGGGCGATCCCGAAGTCACAGATCTTCAGGCGGCCGTCGGTCAGCAGGAAGAGGTTGGCGGGTTTGAGATCACGGTGAATCACCTTTCCGGCATGCGCGGCGGCCAGCACCTCCGCCGCCTGCGCACCGAGATCGAGCGCTTCGGACACCGCAAGGCCCTTCGGTGACCGTTTCAGGAGCCGTGCGAGGTCCTCGCCCTCCAGCAGCTCCATCACGAGGAACATCCGCCCGTCGTGGTGCCCGATGTCGTGCACCGCGGTGATCCCCGGGTGCGCCAGCCGCGCACCGATCGACGCCTCACGCCGGAACCGCCGCATCGCCTCGTCGGCGGTCGCCACGGCCTCCAGCAGCACCTTCAGCGCGACCGGACGGGCAAGTTCGGTGTCGAACCCCTGCCACACCTCGCCCATGCCGCCGCGCCCGAGCCGCGCATCCAGCCGGTACCTCCCGGCGATCTGCTCACCCGCCTGCACACTGCCCCCTCGCCGCGGCCAACGACCCCTGTGGCAACGGCCATTGTGCAGGAAGGCCGCACCGCACGGCGGCGCACATGGTCTACCAGTTCCTCGGCGTCCAGGACGCCATCCTGGGCCGTCCCCGGTAGCGGCGCCTGACGGCGGCTGTCCCCTCACCCCGGCTGGCCTCGGGGCCTTCACCGCCACATCGGGATGGCCGCCAAGAAGCGGACCGGAAACAGCGCATTACTGGTGCTTTCCCGCACAGCGTTCCGTCTGCCGTATGCCCTTGGCGTAGGAGCGGATGAACGCGAGGGTGTACTTCTCGTCCACCTCGCGCAGCTTTACCCCCTCGCCCTCGACCAGCCGCATGGACACGTACATCACGTCGCCCTTCTTGGCCGCAGGGCACCCAGCGACTCGTGCCACGGCGCCTGTGGGGCCGTGGATGATGTCGTTGCCTTCGGGGGTGTCCAGTGGATCCACGCCTTGTTCCCACCTGGCGACCCGACGGGGGGTGTCGTCGACGCCTTCCCACAAGGCTCCGGTATACATCGCCGACTTGCCGTCGACGTGCACCGAGCATCGCTCTTCCTCGGAACCGGGATTCTTGCCCTGGGTGAGCTTGTCGCCGGCAGGCAGGAGCGGAGCCAGGGTCGCGGGGGCGACGGGCGTTCCGCACAGCTTGTCCGGCAAGGCGTAGGCACGCTCCTTCTTCGAGGAACAGCCGGTGAGCGCGACCAGGATCGCGACGGCTGGCAGGAGAGCGCGGGTGGACCCGCGCCGGGCGGGGCCGAATTGCAAAGTCATGAGCACCTTCATGGGTGTGAGGGGAGTCGGTGGCGCGCTGTCGCAGGTCAGTCCGGGATCTCGATGTCCATGTCCAGGGCCATGCGCCGGGCGTTGCTGGACGCGTCGTCGAACCCGTCCTTGGTGGCGTCGCGGGTCCAATCTCCGATTTGGTCTGCGTAGTCCAGGCCGTATGCCTCCGCTGCCTTGGTGACCGCGGTCCTGTTGAGGGCGGTGTGCGCCGTCTTGGACTCACCCCAGAGCACGCCCGCGTCATGGGCACTGTCCGCCAGCGCACTCCCCTCCTTGTCCTTGAACATCGCCTCAATAACCATGCTGCTGACCGTGCCCGCGACGCCGCTCGCCCCGGCGCTCACCACCGGTGTGGGGATCAGGGCGGTGCCCATGCCGATGGCGGTGCCGGCTATCCCCGAGACGAGGTTCTTGCGCTGGCTCATGTGGTAGGCGAACTCGGAGTCCTTGTCGGCGCCCTGTTGGAGGAGGGCCTGCTGTTCCCCGATCGCGAGGGTGCCACCGATCTCCGCGGACTGCCTGGTAATGGCCTTGATGGTGTCCTCGGGGGAGCCGGGGTACCGCTGATCCGCCGGAAGATCCGGGTTCAGATGGTGGTCCAGGAGCCGGGCCATGTAGTCCTGCTGGCCAACGCTGATCGCGCTGTACGCCTTCGGGTCCTGGCCGACGGCAACGAGGAACCGGGTGACATCAGTATGGCTGGGATGTGCCGGTGAGCCGTCGATCGGGAAGAGTTTCTTGATGTCGTCCGACCCGGCGTCGTCAGTGAGGCTTCGGTTGATGTCCGGCAAGTACTCGGACGCCATCTGCCCCAGGCTGTCGGACATATAGCTGTGGTCCAGCAGCCTGCTGGGATCCTTCGACACCGAGGCCATGATGGACGACATGAGGTGGGCCTGGTCGGCGTTGTGCGCCGGTGTGTCGGCGGTGGGCAGCTCGCCCGCTGGATGCCCCGTGGTGGCCGCCTCAAGCGCGCGTGCGAGCGTGTTGCGGCCGTCGTTGCTCTCGTCGCCGCCGAGGGTGGTCTCGTGCGGCCAGTGCCGATCCTCGAAGAGATACTTGAAATTGGACACGGCGTGTTTGTGGTCGCTGTCTGCCGGGAGGAATTCGTCGTTGAAGAATTCGGTGGCGGCGGCAGGACTGTTGGACAGGCCCTTCAGATAGCCGGTCATCGGGTCCCAACCCGAGTCGCCTTTCATGTGGTTGAGGAACGGGTCGGGTCCCAGCCGTTGCCAGGCGACGTGTTCCCCGTTCTCCGTGTGTTTCCGTTCCGCCGCCATGAGGTTCTTGCCGTAGTCGGCCAGGAAATCGTCGTCGTAGTCACCGGCGCGCATCAGGTTGCTCATGACCTGGAATCCGAGCACGCCGGCCCGTTTGCCGACGGGCTGGTCGCCGAGGTCGGTCATCCGGTGTTTCCAGTCGGTCATGGCGCCGGTGTCGCTCTGGCTGGCCGTGGCGAGCGTCATGCTCAGGTTCTTTTGCAGTTCGCCCAGGTCATCGCGGCGTTGGCGGGAGATGTCTGGGGCCACGGCGGGGTCGCTGATCCCCGCCCAGAACTCCAGCGTCCTCTTTGGCCCGAGGTCCGTGGCGAATCGTTCCGCGAAGAGAGGGTCGTTGTGGTATTTCTTCAGCCCCGCGTTCAGACGGTCGAACTCCTGGGGTGTCAGGTCTTCCGGCTTCTTCTTCGCCAGCCTGGCGAGATCATCGGCCGCCTTGATGGCGGCAGCAGCGGAGTCCCGGTCCTTGTAGTTCGCGTCGGAGAAACCGAGCCTGCTCTGGTCGACGATCGCGGTGAGGACCTTCTTGGCCGAGTTGTCACTATCGGTGGCCCTGCTGAGGATGCCCTGGACTTCGTCATGTAGGGCGGTGACATCGCTTTCCTCATGCTCGGGCACCTGGTGCCCCTGGGCGGCGCGGTCCGGATGGACGTTCATGGTGACGGTGAAGCCGCCATCGCCCGTGTCCACGACCGTCAGGTTCTTCTTCAGGCCCCGCTCAATGGCGTCGTTAAGATCCTTGTGGAACTTCTTCAGTTCATCACGGGTGTCGCTCAGGATCCGGTGAAGGGTCCTTGCCTGTGTGTGGGCGTCTGTGAACTCGCCCGCCGTCTTCCCGATGAACTCCCTGGTGACCTTGGCGTTGGCCCCGGCCCAGTTGGCCTTGTTGGCGGCCTTGTGTAATCCGTTTTCGGCGTCGTGCTCAAGGTCCTTCAGATGGTCCACGAGCGTCGACCAGTCGCTGACAGCCTCGTCGAGCAGGGTGAAGTTGGCGAAACGGAGAGTATCGAGGTCCATCAGTTGTCGTCCTGCCTGCTTCTGCTGCTTCTTGCTCGGTCAGTTGTCGTGCCGGTTCTTCTTGCCGGGGCCCCCGACGCGTTCGTCGAATCCCGCATCCAGCGCGTCGATACTGCTCGCCTGGCGCTGGATGTAGTGCTCGTCGCCGGCGTGGATCTTCCGGGTGACCTGAAGATGGTTCGAGATGTGCGCGCACGCGTCCCGCAGAGACGCCAGCTGCTCGTCCCAGCGGTCCGCGACGTGCCTCAGTCCCGCGCCCAGAGCGAAGCCCTGATGAGAGAGGTTCCCCGCGGCCTTGTCGCTGCTGGGAACGGCAGTACGTGCCCTGTCCCAGAGCTTGTCGTACAGACCGTGCGCATGCTTGCCGATGGTGACCAGATCAGCATGGCCGACCGCGAGATCACCGGTCTTGCCCGGCAGCGCCGGACCGCCGCCACCCCCGCCACCGCCGTCCAGCTGGTTCAACTCCGTGTGAGCCGAGTGTCGTTCAGCAGCTTCGGCCTTGAGTTGCTCCCACTCATCCCACGCCATGAACACCGTCCCCCGAATCCAACCTCGGCTACCCACCGTGATGTTCCGATCACCGTAGCAATGCCGGGGAGGCGCTACCTCATGGAACGCGCCGTACTTGGCCGGAAGCTCTGGGTGCCGGAGCCCCGGGGGAGCCCGCCGCGATCCCCTGGACCGTTCCCGGCGCGTGATCACATGCACCGTGCCCCGGCACAGCGCCTGCGCGCCGTGCCGGGGCACGAGGGGAAGGGGAAGGGACGTGCGTCGGGCTCAGTTGCCGATGTTGCTCTGCGGGCCGGAGTACTGCTTCAGCAGCGTCGGCAGGTCCGCGGTCGGGTCGAGGGTGTAGCTGTAGTAGTCGGACGGGGTGAAGGTGGTGCCGCCCGTCTGCTGGTTGCCCGAGCAGTTGACGACGACGGCGCCCTTCAGGGTGAGCGCGGCGGTGTCGTCCTTCTGGTACGGGTTCTTCACGTTGTCGAAGTAGCTGTTCTCGAGGACCATCTTCGTCGAGCCGCGCGAGTAGTTGCCGTACGACGTGATGTTCTGCATGTAGTTGTTGTAGAGGTGGGCCAGTGCCACGTTGTCGGTGCTGGGGTTGCGCTGGTTGGTGTCGTGGATCCAGTTGTGGTGGATCGTCATACGGGCGGTGACGTTGTCGGTCCAGCCGATACCGAAGGCCTTGTTGACCTCGCCGAGGTTGTTCCAGGAGACCGTCAGGTGGCTGGTGTCCTTGCGGCTGTCGATCAGGCCGTCGTTCATCCGCACGATGTGGTTGTGGTCGATCCAGACGTGGTCGGCGGTGTCCATCTGGATGCCGTCGTAGTCGTAGAGCTTGTCGTCCGGGTCGTCGTCGGCCATCCGGGTGTCACGGATGGTCAGGTTGCGGATGATGACGTTGTGGACGCCGGTGCCGAGGTTCAGTCCGCCGTTCACGATCTCGCCCGACGTGCCCACGCCGATGAGGGTCTTGTTCGACGTCACCGGGATCTCGTGGCCGTACTCCGGCACCTTGATCGAAGCGGCGACCTTGATCGTGTAGGCGGAGCTGGAGCCCGCGTACTTCTCCAGGTCGGCGTAGCTGGTGACGGTGACCGTGCTGCCGCCCGCGCCGCCGGTGGTGCCGCCGTCCGTGGAGGCGAAGCCGTCGGCCGTGTCGGACCAGGTGCGACCGGCGCTGACGGGCTTGAAGGTCCACTGCTGGGCGGCGGTGCTCGCGCAGCTGTTCTGCACGATCGCGGCGCCGTTGGAGGTGGAGCCGCCCTTGACGGAGAGGCAGAGGCCGCTCTTGACGTTCTTGAGCCGGAAACCGGAGCCGTCGGCGGTGAGGGTGAACTGCTGGTTGGTCTTGTCGGTGCCGCAGTTCCACTGCTGGGCCTGGAGGTCCTCGGTGGCGGCTCCGCTGGGTACGTCGATGCACTTGCCGCTGTTGACGTTGGCCAGTTCGTAGACGCCCGAGCCGACCGAGTTCACCTTGAACTGCTGCCAGGTGGCGTCACTGCATCCCCACTGCTGGAGCAGGGCACCGGTGTCGGTCGTGCCGCTGGGTACGTCGATGCACCTGCCGCTGGCGGCCACCGCGAGCTGGTAGACCGAGCCGGCCGACGGGGCGCTCGCCGCACCCGCCGGGGACGCCGACGCGCTCACGACCAGGCCCGACACGGCCAGGGCCAGTGCCGCCACGGGGTAGGTCGTCCTGATCAATGTTCGTCTTGGCATGGATTCTCCTGTGGTCATGTGCCCGGGGGGTGGGCTTGGACTCGTTGCGGGAAGTGGTCCGGACTCAGCCGATCGGGTTCCAGCCGTCGGAGCCGGCGAGGTACTTCTGCGGCGTGTAGTTCGGCGCGTCGGAGTCGGAGAGCTGCGGGCGGTTGCCGTTGGTGGTCGCGCCCGAGCCGGTGTTCTTGTACTCCTTGAAGCGGGCGTTCTGCCATGTGTTGTCGGACATGTTGATCCAGGGCTGCGCCGTGGCGATGGTGGCGGACAGGGACGACTCGCGGTACAGCACCTGGGCGTCGGCCCGCCACGGCCGGCCGAGCTGCGTGGTGTTGTTCGTCGCGCCCGTGATCGTCGACTTGTAGAAGAGGAAGCCGTACTTCTGGTCCGCCGGGGTGCTCGCCGCGGTGATCGGGCCGCCGGTGCTGCGCTTCTCGTAGATCCGGTCGGAGTCGAAGACCGCGATGCCGCCGCCGTAGATGAAGTCGACGGTGCCCTCGATGTAGGAGTTCCTGATGTACGTGCGGGCGTCGTCGTGGACCTGGAGGGTGTCCTGGTCGGCGAGCAGCCGCACGTTGTCCAGCACGACCCGGTCCGCGTCCAGGTACATGGCCAGGGCCTGGGCGCCGTTGTTGGGGGTGTTCTCGTCGAAGTCGTTCGAGAAGGTGAGGTTGTGGGCCCTGAAGTTGTCGCCCTGGATGCTGATGGTGGCGCAGCCCTGGGTGCCGTAGTCGCCGGCGTTCTTGTTGTTGACGATCACCACGTCGCTCGGTGAGCTGCCGGCGCCCTCGAAGGTGATGTACGGCTTGTTGGACGGGATCGACACCTGCTCGCGGTACGTGCCCGCCTTGATCGCGATGACCACCTCGCTGCTGCCGCCGGTGCCCACCGCGTTCACCGCGGCCTGCACGGTGGTGTAGTCGCCGCTGCCGTCCTTGGCCACCGTGATGTCGCCCTCCACGGAACCGCCGACGGGGTTGAAGGACCACTGCTGGGCGGCGGTGGAGGCGCAGGCCTGCTGGACGATCGGGTTGCCGCTGGCGGTGGAGGCGTCCTTGTCGGCGAGGCAGAGGCCGCTCTTGACGTTCTTCAGGCGGTAGCCGCTGCCGTCGGCGGTGAGGGTCCACTGCTGGTTGGTCTTGTCGGTGCCGCAGCCCCACTGCTGGACCTGGAGGCCTTCGGTGGCGACTCCGCTGGGTACGTCGATGCACTTGCCGCTGCTGACGTTGGCCAGCTCGTAGACGCCCGAGCCGACCGAGGTCACCTTGAACTGCTGCCAGGAGGCGCCGTCGGTGCAGCCCCACTGCTGGAGCAGGGCGCCGTTGTCGGACGAGGCTTCGGGCACGTCGATGCACTTGCCGCTGGCGGTGACGGCGAGTTGGTAGGTGCCGCCGGCGCTGGGGGCCGCCGCGGCGGCCGCGGGGCGGGCCGTGGCGGCGGCCGAGGCGGGGGCGGTCAGTAACACGCCGGAGCCGGCGGCGAGCGTCAGCGCCGTGGTCGCGGCGGCCAGCGCCGTCGCCGCGGGCACGGCGGTGCGGTGGCGCGATCCGGCGCGGTGGTGCGATCCGGTGGGGTGGTGCGATCCGGTGGGGTGGTGCGATCCGGTGGGGTGGTGCGATCCGGTGGGGTGGTGCGATCCGGTGGGGCGCGGCCGGATGCGCCCGGTGCCGCCGGGCGCACTGCCTTCGGCGCGCGGTGCGCCGGTTTCGGAGGGCCCACCCGCCCTGGGTGCCCGGCCGTCTCCGGGTGCCTGGCCTTCTGCGGGTGCCCGGCCGTCTCCGGGTGCCTGGCCTTCTGCGGGTGCCCGGCCGTCTCCGGGTGCCTGGCCTTCTGCGGGTGCCCGGCCGTCTCCGGGTGCCTGGCCTTCTGCGGGTGCCCGGCCGTCTCCGGGTGCCTGGCCGTCTCCGGGTGCCCGGCCTTCTCCGGGTGCTCGGCCCTCTCTGGATGCCTGGCCTTCTCCGGGTATTCCACCGGTTTCGGCTGTTCTGCCGCGCTCGGGTGTTCCGCCGCCTTCTGGGGTGCGGGTGCTGGTCATGCCGGGCTCCTTCGATTTCCGTCCGGATTGCGCCGCCGGATTGCGCCACGGGCTTCGCGCCGGCTCTTGTCCGGCGGTTCGAACGTTCGGTTTTTCGAACGTGGCTGGTTCGGTCTTTCGAACTCCCCCACTGCCCTGAACGGACGGGGGAGTTGCTCCTTTTTGGGAGCGCTCCCATTGCTGCTTCCGGGATGTTAGCGGCTTGACGCGGGCATGCAAATAGATTCGCGATTGTGTGGCTGTGTGGTGAGGTGTCGTGGCTGGTGGGAGGCGGTTTTCTGGATGGTGGAGGGTGGTGGTGCGGTCGGGAATTACGGGCGATCGGAGATCTCGGAGCGTCGATTCGAAATCGATTCGACGTGAATCGCTATTGCTGGTCTCGGCGGGTGTGGGACGGCGGCTAAATGCGCTTCCTGTCCTGGCGGGCGATGGTGATTTGGACCGGTGAAACGTTGCTGTGCAGCGAATTACCGCAAGCCTTTCGAAAAGCTGAAGTGGAACGGGCCGCGGACGCCGGCAAAGGAGTGCCAGTTCGCGGATGCGGGGCCGTCGCCGTGCTTCGGTGCGGGATGTCGGAGTGTGGGCCGGCCGTCGAGGTCGGCGTCGGGAAGGGTGTCGAAAGTTTCGGTGGCCGGCGGGGGCGCGGACCGATCCCATGGACCTCGGCCGCCTCATGGGCCCCACGCCGTCGTTCCTGGGATGGGTCCCGGCCCTCCAGGTTTATCTTCGGCCGCTCCCCTGCCATTCCCCTGCCAATCTTCGGCCGCTCCCCGGTCGCTCCCTGGTCGCTCTTCGGTCGCTCCCCTGCCAACTCCCCGGCCGCTCCCCGCAGGGGCATCGCAGGGACATCGCAGGGGCCTCGCTCGACGCTCCCGCACAGAAGGGCCGTGTTCATGGACGACGAACTGCGCCTGAAAGGCCACGGCTGGATCGTCCACCGGTTGGCCGCCGTGCCGACCCCGGCCGGGAGGACGCTGCTGGCCAGTGGCGACACCGAAGGCACCGTGCGCCTCTGGGACCCCACGACCGGCGAGGCGGTCGCGCGGCCGCTCACCCTGGACGAAACCGTCGTCCAGAGCCTGGCCGCCCTCCGGTTGGCCTCCGGCACGCAGGCCCTGGTGACGTCCGCGCCGAGGGGGATCGCCCTGTGGGATCCCGCCCGTCTGGGCGACGGGCCGCCGCTGCGGCACTTCGCTGCGCCGCACGCCCTGGCGCTGGCCGTCGTGCCGGCGACGGCCGGGCGCCCGGAGTCGCTGGTGACGGCCGACGCGCAGCAGGTTCGGGTGATCGACCCGAACACCGGGTCCGTCCTCTTCCGGTGCAAGCAGCCGGAGGGCAGACGCGGCCACGTCGGGGCCGGCGTCCACCGGCTCACCGGGGTACGCATCACCGACCGCACGGCCGGCTTCGCCGCCATCCGCTACGGCGGTGCCGTGGAACTGTGGTACCCCCGGGCAAGGGGTCGCGGGTGGGCGATGCGGCAGCTCGACCCCGGCCGGCGGGCGCGGGGTGCCATGGAGTACTTCACGGGTCTCCGGGACGAGCCCCGGCTGGCCCTGGGGTCGGTGCGCGGCATCGAGGTGTGGGACCTGCGCACAGGGCGCCTGATGCTCGACGGTGACTTCGCACACGGCCCGTGCACGGCGCTGGCGGCCGTCCCGCTGGCCCGTCGGACGGTGCTGGCGGCCGCGTTCGGCACGGACCGCGATGCGGGCGTGCAGCTCTGGGACCCGGAGGCGGGCCGGGAGCTCGGCCCGGTCCTCAACCGGCCGGGCCCGGCCTTCGGCCGGACATCCTGGGGCGGTGTCGCCGTCCACGCCGTGGTCGCGCTGGCCGGTAGCGACGGGGCGATGCGGGTGGCCAGCGCCGGCAACGACGGCACGGTGCGGGTGTCCCCGGCGATGTCCGGGCTCACGCCGTCGAAGGAAGGCCGGAAGCCGTCGAGGGAGGGCCGGAGGCCGTCGAGGGATGGCCGGTAGGCCCTCAGGTCCAGGCCGTGCCGGGCCTGACCGGCGGCAGACCGTACTCGTTGGCGTACGGATCGCCGGCCTGGCAGAAGAAGACCACGAGCATGATCAGGCCGAAGAGCGGGATGCAGCCCAGGAACCACCACCATCCGCTGCGGCCGGTGTCATGCAACCTGCGGACGAAGACACCCAGTTCCGCCGGGGCCACCCCGGCCACCCAGAAGAGCATGAAGAGGGGCGCCTCCAGCTTGACGGTCAGCGCGATACAGAGGATGTAGCAGACGACGTCGAACAGCGTGAACCACCAGTACTCCGACCGCGAGGCCCGCCCACCCCACCGCGCATACTGCGTGAACCCTCGCCTGATCGCCCATGCGAACCCCATCGCACGCCTCCCACCGGTTCCCACCCTCGATATGCCGGGCACGGTAGGCGCGCGGCGCCGGGACCCGTCCCGCGGCGGCCTGGCGGGGCCTCGTCGGCTGAGACGGGCGTGGCCGGGGTGGCGGGAGCCGTCGCGGACGGAGCCGTGTGCAGGGAAAACGGTGTGCCGCCGGTGTGCGCCGGACGGTACGGTGCGCCGGGTGAGCATTGCACCGGATGCCGCGCCGGGACCGGACGCCGCATCGGGCTCCCACCGCCGCACGCACGAGCCCTCACCTGCGCCGTCGCCCATCGAGCCGTCACCTGCGCCGTCGCCCATCGAGCCGTCACCTGCGCCGTCGCCCGTCGAGCCCTCGCCCGCGCCGTCGCCCGTCGAGCCCTCACCCGCGCCGTCGCCCGTCGAGCCCTCACCCGCGCCGTCGCCCGTCGAGCCCTCACCCGCGTCATCGCCCGCGCCGAGGCCGGGCCCCCTGCGAACCCCGGCCTTCCGCCGGTACCTGCTCGCGAACCTGATCTCCGCGACCGGGTCGGCCATGGCGCCGCTGGCGCTCGCGTACGCCGTGATCGCGGCCGGCGGGGGCGCACGGGCGCTGGGCGTGGTGCTCGCCTCGAACACGGTCCCGACGATCGTGTTCCTCCTCGCCGGGGGCGTCCTCGCCGACCGGATGTCCCGTAGCCGCATCCTCTTCTTCGGCAACCTGCTTGCGGCCGCCGCCCAGGCCATGGTGACCATGCTCGTGGCCACCGGTCACGCCACCACGGGACCCATCGCGGCCTGCGGGTTCGTCTCCGGCGTCGCCACGGCGTTCAGCGCGCCGGCGACGCAGGGCATCGTCGTCCAACTCGTCGCCGCAGAGCACCTCCAGCAGGCGAACGCGCTGGTGCGGCTGCCGTCCAACACGATGAAGGTGCTCGGCCCCGTCGTCGCCGGAGTCGTCGTCGCGCTGGCCGGCCCCGCGTGGGCGCTCGGCTGGGACGCCGTCACCTTCGCCGTCGCCGCACTGCTCCTCCTGGGGCTGCGTCTGACGCCCTTGGCACAAGGCCCGTCCTCGGCACCATCCTCGGCCCCGGCGGCCCCGCCGTCCGGCGTGCTTGCCGACCTGCGTGCCGGCTGGGCCGGGTTCTGGTCCCGTACCTGGCTGTGGACGTACACGGCGTCAGGGACCGTGGTGGTCGCGGCCTGGCTCGCCGGGTACGGATTGTTGGGCCCGATCGTCGCCGCCGAGCGCTACGACGGGGCCCGCGCCTGGGGGCTGGTGCAGGGGGCGTTCGCGCTGGGGCTGCTCGGCGGCACCGTCGTGTCGCTGCGGTGGCGGCCGTACCGGCTGCTGGCGGTGGCGCTCGCGGGGAGCACCGGGATCGCCCTGACGCCGGCTGCGATGGGCCTGGGCCTGCCCCTGCCGTACGTCCTGCTGGGCGCCCCGTTGGGCGGGGCGATGCTCGACGTCGCCGTGGTCTGCTGGTCCACCGCCCTCCAGCAGCACGTGCCGCAGGCCGAGATCGGCCGCATGTCGTCCTTCAACCACGTGGGCGAACTCCTCGCCGTCCCCGTCGGCTATCTCCTCACCGCGCTGGCCGCCCCGCTCTGGTCCGCCTCCGCCACCATGCTGACCTGCGCGATCACCATCGTGGTGGTCACGGTGCTGAATCTGTTCCTGCCGGCGGTGTACCGGGTGAACCGCACGTAGTCGTTCGAGGCTGGGCTCGCGCGGTTCAGGACGGTTCAGGACGGGGACGGGCGGCTGTAGTTCAGGAGGACGACGCCGTTTCCGAAGGTCTTCGTCTCGGTCAGCCGCAACGGTGTCGGGGCGTAGTCGTCGAGCTGCGGGAAGATCGGCTTGCCGCGGCCGATGACGACCGGGTGGACGTAGACGCGGTACTCGTCGATCAGGTCGAGGGCGCGGAAGGACGCGGCCAGATCGGCACCGCCCAGGCTCAGATCGCCGCCGGGCTCGGCCTTGAGCGCCCGCACCTCGTCGGCGACGACGTCCCGGACGATCGTGGTGTTCCACTCCGCACGCTCCAGGGTGCGGGAGTACACGATCTTCGGCTTGTCCCGCCAGATCCCCGCGAACTCCACCGTGGCCGGGCTGCTCGCCGGGTCCTGGTCGGCCGTCGGCCAGAAGTCGGCCATCAACTCGTAGACGACCCGGCCGTGCAGGAACCCGCCGAGCGAGGCCAGGTAGGCGTTGAAGTGGAGGTGCAGGTCCTCGTCGACCACGTGCCAGTCGATCTGCCGGTCGGGGCCCTCGATGAAGCCGTCCAGGGACATGCCCATCATGTAGCTGATCTTCCTCATCGGGGCCCTTCCGCTTCGCTCTGGCGGCTGCTGCTACGTCCGGTCATTGTTGCCCTGCTCGCGTACCGCGACCCGTACGCCCCGCCGGACGCCCCAGCCGGCCATGGCGCCCGCCTCCGCCTCCAGGACATGGCGGGCGCGCAACCGGATGGCTCCGAGGCGGTTCCGTTTCATGGTGTGGACGGCGATGACGTCGAGCTTGCGGTCCAGGTAGGCGACGTCGATGGCGAAGCGCATGCGGAAGGTGTGCACGTTGTTCGCGGGGGAGAGGAGGATCGCGCCTTCGATGCCGTCCCGGCCGAGCAGGCCGTGGGTACGGGCGCGGTAGCTGGTGGCGATCTCCAGGGGGACGGTGACGGGGGGTGCGGGTGCGGGTGCGGCCGGGTCGGCCGAGCCCTTGGGCCCGGTGCCGGCGTCCTCCGCCCCGGCGCCGACGATCAGCGTTCCCCGCCCGTTGCGCCAACGCGCCATCGTGGGCACCCCCCCCCTTGGTCCCGGTCCCGGTCCCGGTCCTCGTTCTGATTCTCGTTCTGATCCTGGGTCTGTCGCGTTGTGACCGTATCCGTCCGGGACTGGGTCCGGCATGGGCCCCCGGACCCATGCCGTGCGGCGCCCCGAGTGCGTATCGTCCGACCGTGTCCGTATTCCTTGTCGCGGTGGCCGCTGTCTGGGGCGCCGGAACCGGCTTGCTGATCCCCCGGATCGCGTACCGTCTCGCCGTCGAACCCGACGAGCCGTGGCGCACCGCGTGCCCTGGCGGCCACCCGATCACGGGACCGTTCGGCGGCTGGCTGGGGCGCGCCCGGTGCGCGGCGGGCGACGCGGGTTCTGCCGGCGCGGACGTGACCGCGCCGGCCGCCCAGGTCCCGTCCCCGCACGGCCGTTACGGTCCTCGTACCACCACCGTCGCCCTGGTCACGGCCCTGGTCTGTGCCGCGCTCGCGGCGGCGACCGGGGCGCGTCCGGAGGTCGCCGTCTGGTTGCTGGGCGCTCCGGTGGGCGTGCTGCTGGCGGTGGTGGACCACAGGGTGCAGCGGTTGCCGGACATCCTGACCCTGCCGCTCGGTGCGGGTACGGCGGTGCTGCTCGGGGTGGCCGCGCTGCTGCCCGCGCACGCGGGATCGTGGCGGACGTCGCTGCTCGGCCTCGTCGCCCTGGGCGCCGGGTACTTCGTCCTGTTCATCGCCCATCCCAAGGGCTTCGGCTTCGGTGACGTCAAACTCGCCGTCGCGCTCGGTGCCGCCCTCGGCTGGTACGGCTGGGTGATGCTGGTCTTCGGCTCCCTCGTGGGCCTGATGCTGGCCGGCTGCTACGGCCTCACCCTCGTCGTGCTGCGCCGCGCCGGCCGCAAGTCGGCGATCCCGCTGGGACCGTTCCTGCTGAGCGGGGCGTTTTTGGGCCTGCTGCTCGGGGCGCTGTGACCTAGGCCCTGTCGTCAAACTCCCGTTGTTGCCCGAAGGGCGGCTCGGCGGCTCCCCCACTGCCTGAAGGGCGTGGGCGGTACCCCCAGTGCGTGCTCTGGGGGTCCCCCCTGCTCGAAGAGCTTGGGGGAGTGCCGGGCGCGAGTCCGCGTACGCATGGGGGCACCTCCCACGCCGTTCAGGCAGTGGGGGAGTACGTGGGCTTGTGCCCGGTGCGGCGAGAGTGCGTGCATGGCGTCGCCGGGCAGACGGGAGTTTGACGACAGGGCCTAGGACCCCGGGGTCGTACTCGGGTACGGATACGCATGTGCCGCCGCGGCTCGGGCGGGTTGAGTGGCGCCATGCCGAAGGACCTGAACGACCCGAAGGACGACGTGAGTGGCGTCCTGGCGAGGGACAACCCGTTACACGGTCACGCGCAGGCGCTTGACCCGCATGCCGATCGCCGAGCCTGGGTCGCACCGCTCCTGTCGACCCTCGTCACCCTGCCCGGCGCCCTCGTGGCCCTTGCCTACACGATGCTCGCCCCGATGGCGTGCGACTCCTGCTCCGACGCCGATTCCGCCCGTTTCGACACCAGCTTCCACCCGGCGTTCCACGGCTTCCTGATCGGGCTTGTGGTGCCGCTGGGGCTGCTGCTGGCCAGTTGGGGCCTGCCCTGGCAGCAGCGGAACGCCGCCCGGCGTCTGGTGCTCGCGCTGCTGGCGCCGGGCGCCGTGGTGCTCCTGGCCGTGCTCTTCACCGCGCTGGTCGATTGGCCGTGGTGATCCCGCCGACGGTGACATCAGGAATCGGACATCCCACCTCCCCCTCGCCGGGCCGGCACCTCCCGCGTCCGGTCTCCCGCGGCCCGTTGACCATGGCTCCCTATGGTCGTGACATCGCTTCCGCCAAGTACGTGCCAAACGATTCCGGGGGCGGCGATCGCGGCGGGGTGACCGAAAACAGGGCGCCCCGGTGCGGCTGACCGACCCGGGAACCTGCTCCCGGGCCGTTCCTGTGTCATTCCTATGAATCGGCTCTGACAGGAATGCGGATACGTGCGTCGGGCGAGTGCCCGGAAACCGTCGTACGGGGCGCGTAAGAGGGCATGTTTGGCCGTGTTGGTCCCGTCATTTTCGGGCCGCGAGAAAATCGGCCAGAGAATGGGTCAAGGAATCGGAAAACCGGTGCGGGTGCCTGTATACCATCGCCGGTCGATGCCGGGCGCGATGAATTCGCCGGTTGCTGCGGCCCTGGGGGAAGGCGGCGTCGGTCAACCCGCCGCTCATGAGGGATTTGCACCTCGGAGGGATGGCAAAGCGCGGGGTAAATCACGTTCAGCGCAGCCCAAATGACCGAAAGTCACGGCGTATCGAGCTGTGTGAGGCGAAATGCTGAGGCCGCGGGATGGACTGCGGCCAGTGCCCTCCGATCAGGGGTGTGGCCCATCGGAGAGGAGCCGGACAGTGGTGCGTCGCACGGAGCGGGCCGAGGGAAAACGGTCCCCGGGCGAGGAGGAACGGTCCCCGGGTGAGGGAAAGCGGCCCCGGGGTGCGGAGAGCGGGTCCCCGAAGGCGGACCAGGGAAAGCGAATCACCGCGAACGGCGCCGGGGATACGCCGCAGGGGTTCGAGCAAATGACCGAAGAGGGCGTGGCGGATAGGGCTGTCGCGGGTTCGGAAAGCGCCGGAGGCGCCCCGGGCGATGGGGCTCGGCGAAAGCGAGTAGGAGCCTGGAATATGCCACGGAAATGGCCGCTGTTTGGTAACCGGGGCACCGGATCCCCCTCCACCGCCGCATTCTCGGACGTCACCGACCGCACCGCCGCCGCCGTGACCGAGCGGCTGCTGCGTGCCGGCACCCGGCTGCGCCGGTCCTCCGCCACCGGCGACCTGCGGGCCGTCTTCGAGACCGACAAGCCGGTCGACGACGCCGCCTACCGGGAGCGCTGGGCGCACGACAAGGTGGTGCGCTCCACCCACGGGGTCAACTGCACGGGATCCTGCTCGTGGAAGGTGTACGTCAAGGACGGGCTGATCACCTGGGAGACCCAGCAGACCGACTACCCCTCCGTCGGCCCGGACCGCCCCGAGTACGAGCCGCGCGGCTGCCCGCGCGGTGCGTCGTTCTCCTGGTACACCTACTCGCCCACCCGGGTGCGCTACCCGCACGCCCGCGGTGTCCTGGTCGAGCTGTACCGGGAGGCCAGGGCCCGGCTCGGTGACCCGGTGGCGGCCTGGGCCGAGATCACCGGCGACCCCGCCAAGCGGCAGCGGTACGTCTCGGCGCGCGGCAAGGGCGGCCTGGTGCGGATCGGCTGGGACGAGGCCCTCGAGATCGCCGCCGCCGCCCATGTGCACACCCTCCAGGCGTACGGCCCCGACCGGATCGCCGGCTTCTCGCCGATCCCGGCCATGTCGATGGCCTCGCACGCGGTCGGCGCGCGCTTCATGGCGCTGATCGGCGCGCCCATGGTGTCGTTCTACGACTGGTACGCGGACCTGCCGATCGCCTCCCCGCAGGTCTTCGGCGACCAGACCGACGTACCGGAGTCGGGGGACTGGTGGGACGCCGCCTACCTGATGCTGTGGGGTTCGAACGTGCCGGTCACCCGGACGCCGGACGCGCACTGGATGGCGGAGGCGCGCTACCGCGGCCAGAAGGTCGTGGTGGTCTCGCCGGACTACGCGGACGCCACCAAGTTCGCCGACGAATGGCTGCACCCGCACCCCGGCACGGACGGCGCGCTGGCCATGGCCATGGGCCACGTGATCCTCAAGGAGTACTTCGTCGACCGCCAGGTGCCGTACTTCACCGACTACGTGAAGCGGTTCACCGATCTGCCCTTCCTGGTGGAGCTGGAGGAACCGGAAGGGCGCCAGGAGGCGGAGGCGTCGGCATCGGTGGTGGCGGTGGCGTCGGAGCAGCAGGAGACGACCGGGCCGTACCGTCCGGGGAAGTTCCTCACCGCGGCCGACCTGGGCCTGGCCGAGGGCGCCGACGATGCGGCGCGCCGTTGGATGCCGGTGCTGCTCGACGCGGACAGCGGCCGGCCCGTCGTGCCGCACGGCACCCTCGGGGACCGGTGGAGCAAGAGCGGCGAGGGCCGCTGGAACCTGGACCTGGCCGGCGTCGACCCGCAGTTGAGCCTGCGTCCCGACGGTCCGTGCGGCCCCGGCAACCGCCGCGCCGCCGGCACCGTGCGCACGGTCCGCCTCGCCCTGCCCCGGTTCGACGAGCCCGGCACCGTCGTCCACCGCACCGTCCCGGCCCGTCGCCTGGCGGGACGCCTCGTCACCACCGTCTTCGACCTGCTGCTCGCCCAGTACGGTGTGGACCGGGAGGGCGGGGCCCCGGCCGGCGCGGACGCGTCCGAAGTCGACCAGGGCGGCTACCTCGACGCCGCCAACCCCGGTACCCCCGCCTGGCAGGAGGCCCTCACCTCGGTGCCCGCGGCGGCCGTGGTCCGTGCGGCGCGCGAGTTCGCGGGGACGGCCGAGAAGACCCGCGGGCGCTGCATGATCGTGATGGGTGCGGGGACCAACCACTGGTTCCACTCCGACACGATCTACCGCTCGTTCCTGACGTTGCTGCTGCTCACCGGCTGCCAGGGCGTCAACGGCGGCGGCTGGGCGCACTACGTGGGCCAGGAGAAGGTGCGACCGCTCACCGGCTGGCAGCAGCTGGCGACCGCGGCGGACTGGGTGCGCCCGTCCCGCCAGATGGCCGGTACGCCCTACTGGTACCTCCACACCGACCAGTGGCGTTACGAGCGGCACGGCGCCGACGCGCTGGCCGCGCCGACCGGGCGTGGACTGTTCGCCGGGCGGCACACCGCCGATCTGGTGGCGCAGTCGATGCGGCTCGGCTGGATGCCGTCAGCGCCCACCTTCGCCGCCAACCCGCTCGACCTCGGCCGCCAGGTCAGGGACAGCGGGCAGGAGCCCGGCTCCTGGGTGGCCGACCGGCTCACGGCGGGCGACCTCCGGTTCGCCTGCGAGGACCCCGACGCACCCGAGAACCACCCCCGCGTGCTCACCGTGTGGCGGGCCAACCTGATCGGCTCGTCGGCCAAGGGCAACGAGTACTTCCTGCGCCACCTGCTGGGCGGGCGCGACAACGCCACGGCGGCCGAGGCGCCCGAGGAGTGCCGCCCGACCGATCTGACCTGGCACGCCGAGGCGCCGCGCGGCAAGCTCGACCTGCTGATGGCGCTGGACTTCCGGATGACGTCCACCACGCTCTTCGCCGACCTGGTGCTGCCCGCCGCCACCTGGTACGAGAAGCACGACCTGTCCAGCACCGACATGCACCCCTTCGTGCACGCCTTCTCCCCGGCCATCAACCCGCCCTGGCAGGCCCGCACCGACTTCGACATCTTCCACGGCCTCGCCCGCCGCCTGAGCGAACTCGCCCGCGGTCGCCTCGACACCCGGTACGACCTGGTGGCCACCGCCCTGGGCCACGACACCCCCGGCGAGACCGCCCAACCCGGCGGTACCGTCCCCGACTGGCGGGCCGAACCCGACGCGGACACCGCCCGCGGGGCCCGCGCACCCGTGCCCCCCGTCGCCGGGTACAACCTGCCCGACCTCACGCTCGTGGAGCGCGACTACACCGCCGTCGCCGACCGGCTCGCCGCCTTCGGGCCGCGCTCCGAGGCGGACGGCATGCAGAGCAAGGGCATCACGGTGCGGCCGGGGCCCGAGGCGGGCTGGCTCGCCGCGCGGTGCGGCACCGCGGACGGCGGCGCCGCCCACGGCCGGCCGCTGCTGGACACCGACGCCAAGTTCTGCGAGGCGATCCTGGCGCTGTCCGGCACCACCAACGGGCGGATCGCGGCCGAAGGGTTCCGGCGGCTCGCCGAACGGGTCGGGCCCGCGTCCGGGCTCGACGAGCTGGGTGCCTCGGTCGCCGAGCGGCGTGCCGTGTTCAGCGACACCCAGGCCCGTCCCGTGCAGGCCGGGGCCAGCTTCGAATGGTCCGGCAAGGAGGCCCCCGACCGCCGCTACGCCCCGTTCACCATCAACACCGAGCACGCCAAGCCCTGGCACACCCTGACCGGGCGCCAGCACTTCTACCTGGACCACGACTGGATGGCCGAGCTCGGCGAGCAACTGCCCGTCTACCGGCCACCGCTGGACCTCGCGGCCCTGGGGGAGCCGACCGCCGCCGGGCACGACTCCGGCGCCGGGCACGACTCCGGCGCCGGGCACGACTCCGGCGCCACCGCCGGCGACGGCACCGCGAACGGAGCGGGCCGCACCGTCACCGTCCGGTACATCACGCCGCACTCGAAGTGGTCCATCCACTCCGAGTACCAGGAGAACCTGATCATGCAGACCCTGGCGCGCGGCGGCCCGGTCATCTGGATGAGCGTCCCGGACGCCGAAGCGCTCGGCGTCGCCGACAACGACTGGATCGAGGCCGTGAACGCCAACGGCGTCGTCGTCGCACGCGCCGTCGTCTCGCACCGCATGCCGGCCGGCACCGTGTTCATGTACCACGTGCAGGAACGCCTGGTGAACGTGCCCAAGTCGCAGGCCACCGGCGCACGCGGCGGCGTGCACAACGCCCTCACCAAGCTGCTGATCAAGCCCACCCATCTCATCGGCGGCTACGCCCAGCAGTCCTTCGCGGCCAACTACCACGGCCCCACCGGCAACCAACGCGACGCGGTCACCGTCATCCGCCGCCGCTCCCAGCACGTGGAGTACTGAACATGTCCCCTCGACCGGCTGCCCGACCCCCGCGCGCCCCGCGCGTCATGGCCCAGATCGCCATGGTCATGAACCTCGACAAGTGCATCGGCTGCCACACCTGCTCCGTCACCTGCAAGCAGACCTGGACCAACCGGGCCGGCACCGAGTACGTCTGGTTCAACAACGTCGAGACCCGCCCCGGCCAGGGCTATCCGCGCGGCTACCAGGACCAGGGCACCTGGAAGGGCGGCTGGCGGCTGCGCCACGGCCGCCTGGTGCCGCGCGCCGGAGGCCGCGCCCGCCGCCTGGCCCGGCTCTTCGCCAACCCCGAACTGCCCGCCCTGGACGACTACTACCAGCCCTGGACGTACGACTACGAGAACCTCACCACGGCACCGCTCGGCGACGACGTGCCCACCGCGGCACCCCGCTCCCTCGTCGACGGCCGGCCCACCGCCGTCACCTGGGGGCCCAACTGGGACGACGACCTCGGCGGCGGACCCGCACAGCTGGCCGCCGACCCGGTGCTGCGGAAGATGAGCGAACAGGTGAGGCTGGAGTACGAGCAGGCCTTCATGTTCTACCTGCCGCGAATCTGCGAGCACTGCCTCAACCCGTCGTGCGTCGCCGTGTGCCCCTCCGGTGCGATGTACAAGCGCATCGAGGACGGCATCGTGCTGGTCGACCAGGACCGCTGCCGCGGCTGGCGGATGTGCGTCACCGGCTGCCCCTACAAGAAGGTCTACTTCAACCACCGCAGCGGCAAGGCCGAGAAGTGCACCTTCTGCTACCCGCGCATCGAGGCCGGTGAGCCCACCGTCTGCTCGGAGACCTGCGTGGGCCGGCTGCGCTACCTCGGCGTCATGCTCTACGACGCGGACCGGGTCGGCGAGGCCGCGGCCACGGCGGACGAGAAGGACCTGTACGAGGCCCAGCTCGGCTGCTTCCTCGACCCCCACGACCCCGACGTGGCCCGTGCCGCCGCCGACTCCGGCATCCCGCACGACTGGATCGAGGCCGCCCGCCGCTCCCCGGTGCACGCCCTGATCAGCCGGTACCGCATCGCGCTCCCGCTGCACCCGGAGTACCGCACCATGCCCATGGTCTGGTACGTACCGCCGCTCTCCCCGGTCGTCGACGCGCTCACCGCCACGGGCCACGACGGCGAGGACCCGGTGAACCTGTTCGGCGCCATCGACTCCCTGCGCATCCCCGTCGGCTACCTCGCCGAGCTGTTCACCGCGGGCGACCCCGACCCGGTGGAGGCCGCGCTGTGCCGGCTGGCCGCCATGCGCAGCCACATGCGCCGGGTCAACCTGGGCGAACCGCGCGACGAGGCGATCGCCCGGTCCGTCGGCTTGGACGGCCCCGGCATCGAGGCCCTGTACCGGCTGCTGGCGCTCGCCAAGTACGAGGAGCGGTACGTCATCCCGACCGGCTACTCGGTACGCGGCGGTGCGGGCGACGAGCAGGGCGCATCCGACGGGTGCAGCCTGGACGGGGACGGCCTGCCCGGCATGATGCCCGACGGCTTCCCGCTGCCCGGTGCGGACGCGGACGCCTTCCACGCGCCGCCCGTCACGGCGCGGGCGGGCGCCGGCGCTGACGACGACGGTACGGGCGCCGGGCGCGGGCTCGCCGGCCGGGTCAACCTGCTCAACTGGAACGGCCGGGGTCGCCCGGACGGCCTGTTCCCGCGGCGCGCGGACGGCACGCGATGAGGGGCCGGCGGCCCGGGACACGGGCCGGGGACGAGGCCGGGACAGCGCCCGGCGCCCGGAGCACGACGCACGCCGGTCCCACGCCCCCCGCGCCGGACACGGCAGCCGTACACCAGGCAGCGGCGCTGCTCCTGGGCTACCCGGACGAGGGCTGGCCCGCCCGGCTCACCCTTGTCAGGGAGGCCATCGAACGTCTCCCGGGCCCGGGCCCCGGCACCGCACCGCTGCTGCGCTTCTGCGCCACCGTCCAGGACACGCCGGTGCTCGACCTGGCGGCGGGCTACGTGACCACGTTCGACCGCAGTCGCCGCCGGACCCTGCACCTGACCTACTACACCGACGGGGACACCCGGCGGCGCGGCGCGGCGCTGGCCGCACTCAAGGCCCGCTACCGCGCGCACGGCTGGCAGCCGCCCGAGGACGAGCTGCCCGACCACCTGCCGCTGGTCCTGGAGTTCGCCGCCCGCTGCCCGGACCCCGGCAGCCGGCTGCTCCAGGACCATCGGGCCGGCCTCGAACTGCTGCGGATGGCGCTCACCGACCGGTCGAGCCCCTACGCCGACGTGCTGGCCGCGGTCTGCGCGACCGTCCCCGAAGCGCCCCCCGACCGTGCCGCAGCGCTCGCCCTGGCCCGCAGCGGTCCGCCCACCGAGCTCGTGGGCCTCGCCCCGTACCCCCTCGACGCACCCCGAGGCACCGCACTCCGAGCCACCGAAGGACCCGGCCGATGACCCATCTGCACATCGCCCTGTGGGGCGTGCTGCCCTACCTCGTCCTCGTGCTGCTCGCCGCGGGCACCGCCTGGCGGTACCACTACGACCGGTTCGGCTTCACCACCCGCTCCAGCCAGCTGCACGAACACCGGCTGCTGAGCGTCGGCGGCCCGCTCTTCCACTACGGGCTGCTCTTCGTGGCCGCCGGCCATGTGACGGGACTGCTGGTACCCGAATGGCTCACCGAACGGCTGCACGTCAGCGAGGGGCTGTACCACGTCAACGCGCTGCTGGCCGGCGGTGCCGCGGGCCTGGCCACCGTGGTCGGCCTGGGCCTGCTGGTGTACCGGCGGCTGCGGGTGCCGGCCGTGCGGGCGGCGAGCCGCCGCAGCGACCGGCTGATGTACCCGGTGCTCGCCGCCGCCGTGCTGGCCGGGCTCGCCGCGACCGCGACCGGCGCGCGCGCCGGCGGCTACGACTACCGGCTCGGCGTCTCCGTGTGGTTCCGCAGCCTCTTCGCGCTCGACCCCGACGTGTCCGCCATGGCGCACGCGCCGCTCGTCTACCAGGTGCACGCACTGCTCGGCATGACGCTGTTCGCGCTGTGGCCGTTCAGCCGGCTGGTACACGCGGTCACCGCGCCAGTGGCGTATCTCACCCGGCCCTACGTGGTCTACCGCTCCCGCACACCCGCCCGGCCCTACCGCCACCCGGCGATGGTGACCGCCCCGGACGGCGCAGGCGACACGGGCGCCACGACACGCAGACGGCGGCGCACGTCCCCCTGACACACCAGGCGCCCCTCCACCGCACCCCCGGCGCGGACAGCCGTCGCCAGTTCGCTTCGGAGAGTAATTATTTCCCGTCTATCCACCCAGTACGGCTTACCAAGGGTTATGGTGGAACTCCCCCCCTCGGGCCGGTCCGTTTCTCCCCCCCTACGGACCGGCCCGTTTTCTTTGCCCGCGGCTCCGCCGCGTGGAGGCGCCGAAGGCGCTATTTGAGGGGTGCGGGGAACTGCGCGAGCAACCCACCACCGGCATGGGGGTACCTCCCGCTCGAGCGAAGTCGAGAGTGGGGGAGGTCCGGACACGACAGAAACAGCCCCTTCGGGACGTCCCCCACGCCTTAAGGGCGCGGGAGGTGCCCCCATCGACCCGCAGGGTCGCGTCGTGGCCGGTCGCGCCCACGCGGCGAAGCCGCATATCGACGCAGCCCCGCGCCCCTTACGGCGCGGGGGTCACCCCCCGATCGGGACCGCCCGGGAATCCGGGGCGGGCCCCCGCGGTAGGCTGACCGCACATGGTGGCCGGACATCCGCGACGGAGGGGCTGACGAACGTGGACCTGCGCAACCTGGTGTACGGACTCTACGCACGCCGGGTGGAGGGGCGTCTGGACCACGCCCAGATGCCGGGGCACATCGGCGTCATCCTGGACGGCAACCGCCGCTGGGCCAAGGCCTCCGGCGGTACGACCGCGCAGGGCCACCGCGCGGGTGCCGACAAGATCAGCGAGTTCCTCGGCTGGTGTGCCGAGACGGACGTCGAGGTCGTCACCCTGTGGATGCTCTCCACGGACAACCTCGACCGGCCCCAGGAAGAGCTCGGCCCGCTCCTCGGCATCATCGAGGACGCGGTGCGCGGCCTCGCCGACGACGGCCGCTGGCGCGTCCACCACGTCGGCACCACCGACCTGCTGCCCGCCCGGACGCAGACGGTGCTGAAGGAAGCCGAGCAGAAGACGCTGGACAACACCGGCATATTGGTCAATGTCGCCGTCGGCTACGGCGGTCGCCAGGAGATCGCCGACGCCGTGCGCTCACTGCTGCTCGACCACGCCCAGAAGGGCACCACGTTCGAGGAACTGGCCGACCTCGTCGATCTCGACGTCATCGCCGAGCACCTGTACACCCGCGGCCAGCCCGACCCCGACCTCATCATCCGCACCAGCGGCGAGCAGCGCCTGTCGGGCTTCATGCTGTGGCAGTCGGCCCACTCGGAGTACTACTTCTGCGACGTCTTCTGGCCCGCCTTCCGCAAGGTCGACTTCCTGCGGGCGTTGCGTGACTACGCGGCCCGCCACCGCCGCTACGGCGGCTGACGACCCGGCGTCGCACGACCTCCCCGACCCTTTCAGCCCACCTCGGACCCGGTCGCACCCGCCCGGACGGGTGACGCCCGCGGGCCCGTGACCCCGCGCCGGACACGGTGTCAGGGCGCGGAGTTCACGTGGACTTAGTCATATGCCATGGCATGCCTGTGCATGTTCGAGGGAATATGTCTTCCAGGTCGACACCCGCGCGGTACCGGCAGGCGGTGCCCGGATCGGGTGGCCGGCCGCAGCGGGCGGCATCGAGCCGCCCGTACGGGAGGCCCGTTGCACCAGGTGGACCGTACCCAGCGTACGGACTGCGCGGATGACGCTGAGGGCCGGAGCTCGGCCCACGCGCCGTGGCCTGAGCCCGGTCCCTCCCGCCCCGCGGGGACACTCGCTCCCCGAGGGAAGCTCCGCGACTCCGGCAGGCGCCGCACCCGCGGTCGTCCAGTCGCAGCTGACCGGGGGCACCTCCCAGGCCTTCCGTGCAAGGGGAGACCCGGTCGCACCACTGCGCCGTACGGGCCAAGACGCGGGCGAAAGACATGCAGCGCTCCCCGACCTCTTCCGAGGGGGTACGTCCTTCCGTGGTGACCAGCATCAAGCGCCGCACGCACGACCGGCGCACCTACGTTCTCGACACCAGTGTCCTGCTGGCCGATCCCAATGCCGTGTCCCGCTTCGAAGAGCACGAGGTCGTGCTCCCCGTGGTGGTCGTCACGGAACTGGAGGCCAAGCGGCACCACCCGGAACTCGGCTACTTCGCCCGGCAGGCGCTGCGCCTGCTCGACGACTGCCGCGTCCGCTACGGCCGCCTCGACGCCCCGCTGCCCATCGGGGACCTCGGCGGCACCCTCCGTGTCGAGCTCAACCACTCCGACCCGGGCGTCCTCCCCGCCGGCTACCGCCTCGGCGACAACGACTCGCGGATACTCGCCGTCGCCCGCAACCTCCAGGCCGAGGGCTACGACGTCACGGTCGTCTCGAAGGACCTCCCGCTGCGCATCAAGGCCTCCTCGGTCGGCCTGCTCGCCGAGGAGTACCGCGCGGAGCTGGCCATCACGGACTCCGGCTGGACCGGCATGGCCGAACTCACCCTGGCGGGCGAACAGGTCGACCTCCTCTTCGAAGAGGAGAACCTGTACGTGCCCGAGGCCGCCGACCTGCCCGTGCACACCGGCCTCACGATCCAGTCCGAACGCGGCAAGGCGCTCGGCCGGGTGACCCCGCAGGGGCAGGTGCGGCTGGTGCGCGGCGACCGTGAGGCGTTCGGCATCAAGGGCCGCAGCGCCGAACAGCGCATCGCGCTCGACCTGCTGCTCGACCCGGACGTCGGGATCGTCTCCATGGGCGGCCGGGCCGGCACCGGCAAGTCGGCGCTGGCGCTGTGCGCCGGCCTCGAAGCGGTCCTGGAGCGCCGGCAGCACGAGAAGGTGATGGTCTTCCGGCCGCTGTACGCGGTCGGCGGCCAGGAACTCGGCTACCTGCCCGGCACCGAGGCGGAGAAGATGAGCCCGTGGGCGCAGGCCGTCTTCGACACCCTCGGGGCGGTCACCAGCCGTGAGGTCATCGAGGAGGTCACCGCCCGGGGCATGCTGGAGGTCCTGCCGCTCACCCACATCCGGGGCCGCTCCCTGCACGACGCCTTCGTGATCGTCGACGAGGCGCAATCCCTCGAACGGAACGTTCTGTTGACGGTTCTGTCCCGCATTGGGGCGAATTCTCGTGTCGTGCTCACCCACGATGTCGCCCAGCGCGACAACCTGCGCGTCGGTCGATACGACGGCGTCGTGGCGGTGGTGGAGAAGCTGAAGGGGCACCCGCTCTTCGCGCATGTCACCCTCACACGCTCCGAGCGCTCCCAGATCGCCGCACTGGTGACGGAGATGCTCGAAGAGGGGCATATCTAGCGCCCATAGAGGACATATAAGGGCAGGAACGTGGTGACGCCGCCCGGAGAAGCTGAAGAGCTTAGCCGGGCGGCGTCGGCGCGTACGGGTATTTCCGAAAGTCTTAAGAGTCAAACAAGGTGTGAGCTTTCACACGGCTCGCAGAATTGCCTTGCCCCGCCCCGCTACGGCAGAGTCTGGGTCCTGTCAGGCCCCGCATACGACACTTGCGTAACCCCAGCGGTCCCACATCTCGTTGGGCGTAGTGCTTCACAGAACTACATAGAGACCGTCGTATGCCGCCCGAGCACCACGCGGCGCTTCCCCTCGGGAGGCTGCCCACCGGGCCCGTGCTTCCCGTGACCCGCAGTTGGGAGGCCAGTGCCAGGGGCACGATTGCGTCCGCGGGGGTCACCTGGCGGGCGATGCTGGAAGGAAAACGTGTGAGCCGGATTTCGGTCCGGGGATTCGCGGTGGCGTCCGCTACCGCGGTCACCACTGTCGGAGCCGTCGTGGGTGTTGCCTCAGGCAGCCCGCAGCACGCCGCCAATGGCACCACTGAGGCGGCGGCAGGCGACGCGACACTCCTCGCTGACATCCCCGCAGGGCAGCAGGCTCAGGTGCAGGCGTCCTCGCTGGCACAGCAGGCCACCGCGCAGGCTGACGCAGCGAGCGCCACCGCGAAGAAGTCCGCTGAGGAAGCGGCCCGCAAGGCAGCCGCCAAGTCCGCCGTGGACAAGCAGCAGGCCGCGGAGAAGGCGGCCAAGGACGCCAAGGAGCGCAAGGAGGCCGCCAGCCGGTCGGCCACCCGCGACGCGTCCAGCTTCTCCACCCAGAGCTCGTACACCACCGCGCAGGTGCAGGCCATCGCGCGGCAGATGGTCCCCGCCGACCAGTTCCAGTGCTTCAGCAACATCGTGAGCCACGAGTCCGGCTGGAACTACCGTGCCGTCAACGCCTCGTCCGGCGCCTACGGCCTCTTCCAGGCACTGCCCGGCTCCAAGATGTCGTCCGCCGGCGCCGACTGGCAGACCAACCCGGCCACCCAGATAAAGTGGGGCCTCAGTTACATGGACGGCCGCTACGACAGCCCGTGCGGCGCCTGGTCCTTCTGGCAGGCCAATCACTGGTACTGACCGAAGCCCGGACCCCACCCGGATCCGGACCGACGGTCCGACCCGCTCAACCTTCCGAAGCCCCTCACCGTCCTACGGTGGGGGGCTTCGGCCCTGTACGGTCGTACCCCGGTGCCCGGCCAGCCGGCATGCAGGGGCGCGCACGGGGGACGCGAGGGGTAGGGCAACAGGGGGAGGGGACGAGGAACATGTCGCGAGCGCGCGGGTGGGCCGATCGGCTCGGCGCCGGACTCACCGTGGTCGGCCAGCGGTTGAGCGAGCGGCGCGCAGCCGCCGAACGTGCCGACGAGCAGCATCTGTCCGACGTGCCCGACGCCCCCGCCGGAGCGCCCCAGGACGCGCCGCCCGGCCATGTCCCGCCACCTCCGACGTACGCGCCCGCCGTGCCACCGCGGCCGGACCCGAAGGCGGCCGTGCCCTGGGGCATGCGCGTGGCGGCCGAGGCCGCCTGGCGGCTGCTCATCCTGGCCGGTGCGCTCTGGGTGGTCATAAAGATCATCAGTGCCGTCCAGCTGGTGGTGCTGGCCTTCGTCGCCGCGCTGCTGATCACCGCGCTGATGCAACCCACGGTCGCCCGGTTGCGCCGTATCGGACTGCCGCGCGGTCTGGCCGCCGCGCTCACCGCGATCTCCGGGTTCGTCGTCATAGGGCTGGTCGGCTGGTTCGTGGTCTGGCAGGTCACGGAGAACCTGGACAACCTCTCCACCCAGATCCAGAACGGCATCGACGACCTGCGCAACTGGCTGCTGAACAGCCCCTTCCACGTCACCGACAAGCAGATCAACGACATCGCGCAGAGCCTGCGCGACGCCATCGGGGCCAACACCGACCAGATCACCAGTGCCGGGCTCGAAGGCGTCACGGTGATCGTGGAGGCGCTCACCGGCATCCTGTTGACGGTCTTCTCGACGCTGTTCCTGCTCTACGACGGCCGGCGCATCTGGGAGTGGACGCTCAAGCTGGTCCCGGCCCCGGCGCGGCCCGGTATCGCGGGCGCCGGCCCGCGCGCCTGGCGCACCCTCACCGCTTATGTGCGCGGCACGGTGATCGTCGCCCTCATCGACGCCATCTTCATCGGCCTCGGAATCTTCTTCCTCGGGGTGCCGATGGCGGTGCCGCTGGCCGTCTTCATCTTCCTGTTCGCCTTCGTCCCGCTGGTCGGGGCGGTCGTCTCCGGAGCGCTCGCGGTGGTCGTGGCGCTGGTGACGCAGGGCGTGTTCACGGCCGTGATGGTGCTGGTGGTGGTGCTCGCCGTGCAGCAGATCGAGGGCCACATCCTCCAGCCGTTCATCCTGGGGCGCGCGGTGCGCGTGCACCCGCTCGCCGTGGTGCTGTCGGTGGCCGCCGGCGGCCTGGTCGCCGGTATCGGCGGCGCGGTGGTGGCGGTACCGCTGGTCGCGGTCACCAACACGGTGGTCGGCTACCTCCGGGCGTACGGGCAGGGCACGGCCCTGCAACGGACGGCGGCGGGTTCCACGGGAGAACAGGGGCACCCGGAACCCGGCACACCAGCGGTAACGGGCCCGGCTCCCGGAACCGCGACGCTGGGGACCGCAGGCGTCGCCTCCACCACGCCCGCGGGCGCACTCGGGACCGCCGATACGGGGGAGTCCAGGGGGACGCAGGACAAGGGGGCGTAGGGGGAGTCAGCAATACAGCCCCCGCGCCCTGGATGGGGCGCGCAGCGCCCCACTAAGGGGCGCGGGGATGGGGGTACCTCCCACGCCCTTAAGGCAGCGGGGGAGCGACCAGCTACGACGAAACCGTCAGGTCGCCACCGGCCCAGAGGGGCAGCCCGGACCGTGGCGGGGCGAGCCCGCGGCGCAGCCGCACAGGCACGCCTCAGTGCAGTACCTCCACCGCCTCGTCCACCGTCGACCGCAGCAGGTCGCTCATGCGGCGCAGATCCGTGCGGGTCATACGGCTGACGGGAAGCGAGACGTTGATGGCCATCTGCACGGGCGCCCGCCGGGCCGGGAACGCGACGGCCACCGAGCCGACGCCTTCCTCGCTCTCCTCCTGGCTGGTGGCGTAGCCGAGCCGGCGGGCGACCTCGACCTCGTGCTCCAGCTCGGAGCGGAGCCGGATGGAGTTGGCGGTCAGGCCCGGCAACTCCTCGTCGGGGTAGAGCCGGTACAGGTCGTCGGTGGACAGCTGGGAGAGCATCGCCTTGCCGGTCGAGGTGCAGTGCGCGGGCATCGACTGGCCGAGGCGTGAGGCCACGCGCACCGCGCGCGGGCTCTCGATCGAGTCGATGAAGCGCACCGTCGTGCCGTCCAGGATGCCCAGGTGGACGGTCTCGGTCAGCTCGGTGTTGAGCCGTTCCAGGAACGGGCGCAGGGCGTCGCGCACGTCGAAGCGTTGCAGGATCGAGAAGGCGACACCGGTGAGCGCGCCGCCCGCCACATAGGCCTTGCCGCGCTCCGCCTGCCGGATGAAGCCGCGGTAGTGCAGCATCGCGAGCAGCCGGTGGGCCGTCGAGGTGGCCACCCCGAGGTAGTGGGCCACCTCGGTCAGCCGTAGCTCGCTCCGCTCGCCGAGCAGCAGCAGGATCTTGAGCGCGTTGTCGACCGACTCGATCGGGTACTGGGGCGCCGGGCCACCGATGGACGGTGTGGGCTCCTCGGTCTTCTTCATAGCAGAAGAATAGGGGATGCGGCGGGCCGGATCGTGACGGCTTGTGATGCCTCGCCCTTGCGCGCTCACCCTGGCCGGATGCCAGGATCAGCGGTGTGACCTGGGACCGGAGTCGTTGCTTCCGGCTATTGACGAGTTTCGGGGGCCACTGTAGAACAGAGCTCAATTCTTCAAAGCAGAAGAGAGGGCTGATGGCATGCAGTGGCCGAGTCGAGTCACCGGCGCCGCCGCGGTTGCCGCCCTGGTCGCCCTGTGCTCGGCCTGCGGGGGCGGGGTGTCGGCGAGCAGCGGCGACCCGTACACCATCGGGCTGGTCACCAGCCAGACCGGCAGCGCCAGCCAGCTGGGCGTCGGCGAGCTACGCGGTGCACAACTCGCGGTGGCGCAGCTCAACGCACGCGGTGGCGTGAACGGCCACCGGCTCACCCTGCGCACCGCCGACGACCAGAGCAATCCGGCGCAGGCGGTGCTCGCGGCGCGGAAGATGCTGGGGCAGACCGGCGCGATCGTCGGCCCGTCGGTGGCCGGTTCGTGTAACGCGGTCGCCCCGCTCGCCACCAGCGGCCACCAGATCGACTACTGCCTCTCGCCCGGCATCCGCCCCACCCCGGACTCCACCACCTGGTCGGCGAGCGCCGACACCGAGGCGCTCGCCGACCGGCTCGTCGACTACTGGCACCGGCGCGGCGTCACCCGCATCGGCCTGCTGAACACCACCGACGCCAGCGGCCTGGACGGCGCGCACGCGGTACGCGAGGCGGTGCGCAAGGTGCCCGGGATGCACCTGACCGGTGCGGCGGGCTACGACCCGAACGCCATCTCGGTCACGCCCCAGTTGCAGGCCGCACGCGCGGGCCGACCGCAGGCGCTGGTGGTGTGGGCCAGCGGGGCGGCGGCCGGCGTGGCGTTCAAGGGACTCGCCCAGGCGGGCAGCACGCTGCCGGTGGCCACCACCGACGCCAACCTGACCTACACCTTCCTTGGGCGCATCGCGGACTACGCGCCGAAGACCCTGCTGATCCCGGCCACCCGCGACTTCTGGGGAGACCAGGCCAGCGGCTCAGACGCCGGCTCCGCCGCCCGGGTCCGCTCCTACCAGCACGCCTACCGCGCCCGCTTCGGCGAGTCACCCGACTTCGGTCCCGGGGTGGCGTACGACGCGGTGATGCTCGTCGCCCGGGCCCTCGAGCATGCGGACGGCGACCGGGAGGACGCCGTCAAGGAGCTCACCCGGCTGCGGGACGTACCGGGCGTGCTCGGCACCTACACCTTCGGCCCGGCCGACCACCGCGGTCTCACCATCGACGACGTGGCCGTGGTGCGCGCCGGCAGAGGCGGCTTCACGTACGCGGGAAAGTAGGGACGACGCTGTGTCGGACACGTTTCAGATCGTGCTGTCCGGGCTGGTCGACGGGTGTGTCTACGCCCTGATCGCGCTCGGCATGACGCTGGTCTACTCGATCAGCCGGGTGATCAACCTCGCCCAGGGCGGCTTCGTGGTGCTGGCCGCGCTCACCGCGGTCTCGCTTCAGCAGCACACCGGCCTCGCGCCGCTCGCGGTGGCCGCGATCGTGGTCGTCGGGTTCGCGGCCGGCGGTGCCGCGGTGGACCGGTTGATCATCCTGCCCGGTTCCCGGCGTACCACGCCGGACCGGATGCTGCTGGTCACGGTGGGGCTGCTCCAGGCCATCGGCGGCTTCCTGCTGCTGGTGTGGGGCAACCTCCCGTACACCATGCGGCCGTTCCCACCGGACAGCACCACCGAGGTCGCGGGGGTGCGGATCGCCTCCCAGTACCTGTGGATCATCGGGGTCCTGGCGCTGTCCGTGGTCACCCTGTGGGCGCTGCTGCACCGCACCCGGCTCGGCATGGTGATGCGGGCCACCGCGAACAACCCGCAGGCCGCCGCGCTGCTCGGGGTGAACGTGGACCGGGTGCGGCTGATCGCCTTCAGCCTCGCCGGCGCGATGGCGGCGCTGGCCGGGACGACCGTGATCCCGGTGACGTTCCTCCAGTTCAGCACGGTCACGCCGTATGCGGTGGCCGGGTTCGTCGCGGCGGTCGCCGGAGGGCTCGGCAGCACCGCGGGTGCCGTCGTCGGCGGCCTCGTACTCGGTCTGCTCCAGGCCGTCTTCGGCCGCTACATCAGCAGCGAACTGGCCGAGGTGGTGGCCATCGGCGCGCTGATCACCGTATTGCTGTTCCGCCCGAGCGGGATGCTCGGCAGGCCGAGTGAGGTGCGCCGATGACTGCCGTACGAACCACCCCCGGGCCGCTCGCCGGTGAACCGGCGGCCACCGCGGGCAACGGGAAGGAAGTTCGGCGGGGGCCGGGGCGCGCGGTCGCGGCCGGCGCCGCGCTGGTCGTGGCGGCCGCGCTGCCGTTCCTGGTGCCCGGCTGGACCGGACTGCTCGTCGTGGTCGGCATCTTCTTCCTCGTCGTGCTGGGCCTCAACCTGCTCACCGGGCTGGCCGGCCAGGTCTCGCTCGGGCAGACGCTGTTCATGGCGCTCGGCGGGTACGGCGCCGGCCTGCTCACCCTGCGGCTGCACTGGCCCACCACGCTCGCCACCGTCGTCATGGCCCTGGTCAGCGCCCTCGTGGCGGCGCTGCTCGGCGGCACGCTGCTGCGGCTGCGCGGCTACTACCTGGCGCTCGCCACGCTCGGCCTCGCGGTGATCACCGAGGCGCTGGCCACCGGCCTCGTCGACCTCACCGGCGGGCCCTCGGGTCTGGTCGCCGTGCCGAGCCTCCAGCTGGGCGGCTGGACCGTCTTCACCGACCGGGCCAACTACTACGTCCTGCTGGTGGTCTGCGCCGCCGGGGCCTGGTTCGTCGCGGGCGTGCAGCGCGGGCAGACCGGGCGCGCCCTGACGGCGGTGGCGGCGGACACCCCGGCGGCCTCGATGCTCGGCATCGACAGCGCCGCCTACAAGACCCGGGCCTTCGTCGCCTCCGCCGTCCTCGCCTCGGTCGCCGGCAGCCTCTACGCCTTCTACCTGCGCTTCGTGTCGCCCGACGTGATCAGCGTGACCGTCGCCTTCAGCGTCGTGATCATGCTCGCGCTGGGTGGCTCGCGCACCCTCGTGGGCCCGCTGCTCGGCGCCCTCGTGCTGCAAGGGCTGCCCCAGGCGGGGCAGACGTTCTCCCGGTGGGAGCCGCTGGTCGCGGGCGTCGTCCTGATCGTCGTCATGACCTATTTCCCGCGCGGCCTGTGGGGGACGGCCAAGGCGCTCGGCACCGCGCTCATCACCCGAAGGAGCACCCGATGACCGGTCCCACCGGCACCCCGCCCGAAGGCGGCCCCCTGCCCGGCGCCCGCGAGGACGCCCCTTTGCTGGAGGTGCGCGACATCACCCGCAGCTTCGGGGGCGTGCGGGCCGTCCAGGGCGTCAGCTTCGCGGTGCGGCCCGGCAGCGCACGGGCCATCATCGGTCCCAACGGCGCCGGCAAGACCACCGTGCTCGACATGATCACCGGCTTCACCCGGCCCGACGGCGGCACGATCGTCCTGGACGGCCGGGACATCACCGGGCTGCCGCCGCACCGGCTCCCCGCGCGGGGCCTGATGCGCACCTTCCAGTCGGCCCGGCTGGTGCCGCTGCTCACGGTCCGGGAGAACGTGATGCTCGGCGCGCACCGCTTCACCCGCTCCCGCTTCCTCTCCGACGGGCTGCGGCTGCCGCGCGCCCGGCGCGAGGAGCGGGCGCTGCGGGAGCGGGCGGACGCGCTGCTGGACTTCCTCGGCCTCGCGGCGTTCGCCGACCGGCACGCGGCCGACCTGCCCGCCGGCGCCCAGCGGCTGGTCGAGGTCGCCCGCGGGCTCGCCGGCGGGCCGCGCGTGCTGCTGCTCGACGAGCCCGCCGCCGGCCTGGACGACACCGAAACCGCGGAACTCGCCGACGTGCTGCGCGCGGTGCACGCCTCCGGCGTCGCCCTCGTCCTGATCGAACACAACATCGACCTCGTGATGAAGGTCAGCGACCGCGTCCTGGTACTGGACGCCGGCACCGTCCTGGCCGACGGCACCCCGGCGGAGGTCCGCGCCGATCCGGCGGTCATCGAGGCGTACTTGGGAGCGGCGGCGTGAGTGCTACGGGTGAGGTGAGCGGTGTGGGCCGGGTGAGCGGTACGGGGTCGGGCTCGGGCGGCGGTGGCCGGGTGGTCGTGGACGTGGACGGGATCGAGGTGCGCTACGGCGCCACGCGCGCCCTGCGGGACGTCTCCTGCCGGGTCGTCGAGGGCGACGTGCTGGCCCTCATAGGAGCCAACGGCGCCGGGAAGTCCACGTTCCTGCGCGCCCTGGCGGGACTGCGCGCACCCCGCAGCGGCACCATCCGGATCTTCGACGAGGACACCACGCGCCGGCCCGCGCACGAGGTGGCGCGCCGCGGCCTGTGCCTGGTGCCGGAGGGCCGCCAGCTCTTCACGGACCTGACGGTGTCCGAGAACCTGCTGATGGGCTGCCACCGGCTGGGCCGCGACCGGGACGGCACGGCGACCCGGGCGAAGTTCGAGCGCGTCCACGCGCTCTTCCCGATCCTCGCCGACTTCGCCGACCGCAGGGCCGGCATGCTCTCCGGCGGCCAGCAGCAGATGGTCGCCATCGGCAGGGCCCTGATGGGGGAGCCGCGGATCCTGCTGCTCGACGAGCCGTCACTCGGCCTCGCGCCCGCCTACGTCACCCAGATCCTCGACGTGGTCGCCGAGCTGGCGCGCGACGGCATGACCGTCGTCCTCGCGGAACAGAACGCCAGGGCGGCGCTGCGCACCGCCGACCGGGGTGTCGTGCTCGCCAACGGCGTGCTCACCCACAGCGCCCCGGCAGCGGAACTGCTGCACGACGACGACGTCAGCCGGCACTACCTGGGCATGGGCGCGGGCGGCCGGGACGGCGGTGACGGCGGTGACGCGGACCCGGACGGCGCGGACGGGGACGGTGCCGACGGCACGGGGGCCACCGCGCCCCGGCGGTTGCCGGCGGGTCTTGACCGGCTCGACGTGTGACCAGGGAGCGGTTGACGGGGCCGCCCCCCGATTGCTCTACTTAGCAGAGAAAGAATCTGTACAGGAGAAAAACTCCGAACCGGATGGTCGGCGGGATTGCCGCCGGGTCGTCGGCCGAGCCGTCGACCAGTCCTTCGGAGGTCTCTTCGGCAGGCGTACTACGAAAGGGTCGTGATGTCGGGTCACGCCGAGGTGTTGGAGCAGGTGCGCCAAGGGATGATCCCCGCGCACATCTACAACGACCAGGAGATCTTCGAGCTGGAGAAGGAGCGTCTTTTCAGCCGTGCCTGGCTGTTCGTGGGGCACGAGTCGGAGATTCCGCAGGCGGGCGACTACGTCGTGCGGCGGGTCCTCGAGGACTCGTTCATCATCGCCAGGGACGAGCAGGGCCGGATCCACGCCCACTTCAATATGTGTCTGCACCGCGGCATGCAGGTCTGTCGTGCGGAAATGGGTAATGCCTCGCACTTCCGCTGCCCGTACCACGGCTGGTCGTACCGCAACGACGGGCGCATCGTGGGCCTGCCCTTCCACCAGGACGCCTACGGTGGCGAGGCCGGTTTCCGGCGCAAGGGCCAGCGGCTGCTGCCCGCGCCGAACCTGGACACCTACAACGGCCTGATCTTCCTCAGCATGGACCCGCAGGCCCCGTCGCTCGCCGACTACCTGGGCGACTTCCGCTTCTACCTGGACTACTACACCCGGCAGAGCCCCAGCGGCATCGAGCTGCGCGGCCCGCAGCGCTGGCGGGTGAAGGCCAACTGGAAGATCGGCGCGGAGAACTTCGCGGGCGACATGTACCACACCCCGCAGACCCACACGAGCGTCGTCGAGATCGGCCTGTTCCGCGAGCCGAAGGCCGAGAAGCGCAAGGACGGCTGCACCTACTGGGCCGGCAACGGCGGCGGCACCACGTACAAGCTGCCACCGGGCGGCCTGGAGGAACGCCTGCGGTACGTGGGCTACCCGGACGAGATGATCGAGCGCATGAAGGCGTCCTGGTCGGCCGGGCAGCTGAGGGTGGTCGGCGAGGACGGCTTCATGATCTCGGCCGCCTCCGTCTTCCCCAACCTCAGCCTGGTGCACAACTGGCCGCGGGTGGCCGACAGCGACGACGTGCTGCCCTTCATCTCGCTGCGCCAGTGGCAGCCGATCAGCCGGGACGAGACGGAGGTGCTGTCCTGGTTCGCCGTCGACGCCGAGGCTCCCCAGGAGTTCAAGGAGCTGTCGTACAAGGCGTATCTGATGTGCTTCGGCTCGACCGGCATGTTCGAGCAGGACGACGTGGAGAACTGGGTCTCGCTGACCAACACGGCGGCCGGTGCGATGGCCCGCCGGCTGCTGCTGAACAGCCGGATGGGCATCCTCGCCGACGGTACGGAGGTCGTCCCCGCGCTCACCCCCGAGCAGTTCGCCGGGCCCGGCACCGCCCACACCGGATACGGCGAGTACAACCAGCGCGAGCTGCTGCGCAGGTGGGCCGACCACCTCGCGGAGCCGGTCGCCGAGCCGGTCGCGCCGCACGCGGTCGGGGAACGCGCGCCCAGGGACACCACGGGCGCACCTGCGACGCACCCGGTGGTGAGCGAGGCATGACGACGAACCCGACCGGAACCTACCGGGCCGGCACCTACTCGGCCGGGCGCACCGGCACGCACTCGGAGCAGGCCGTCCTCGGCGGCGGCGCGTCCCGCGTCCAGCGCACCGGACGCACCCTGCCGTTCGACGACCCGCGCCATCTGCTGGCCCACCGGTGGCTGGTCGACGAGGCGTACCTGCTGGACGCGCAGGCCTACGAGGAGTGGCTCGACCTGCTCACCGACGACATCCACTACGTGATGCCGGTACGGGTCACCACCGCGCTGGGCGCCGGATTCGACACGGCACCGGGCATGGCGCACTTCGACGAGGACAGGTACTCCCTGTCCCGCCGCGTCGCCCGCTTCCTGACCGAGCACGCCTGGACCGAGGACCCGCCCTCCCGGCTGCGGCACCACCTCACCAACGTACGGACCTTCGCCACGCCCGACGACGACCACCTCGTCGTCGACTCCGGCGTGCTGCTGTACCGCAGCCGCGGTGACGTCCGCGAGGCCGCGCAGGTCTCCGCGGGCCGCGAGGACCTGCTGCGGCGCGACGGGGACGGCTGGAAGCTGGCCCGCCGCACGATCCTCGTGGACGACTCGGTGATCCGCATGCAGAACCTGGCGATCTTCCTGTGAGCCCACGTTCCCTGAGGAGCCCTATGAACCTGCACTGGGAAGGCGAGGACGAGGATGCCCGCGCCGCGCGCCGCGCCGCGTCCGAGCGGGCCGCACTGGCGGCGCACACCGTCGGTGAACCGATCACCCTCGGCAACGAGTTCGCCGAGATCAGGATCAGCCGCGTGGAGACCCGCAACGGCTCGCGGCTGCTGGTCGAGTCGACCCGCTCCGGCCAGTGGGTCGCCCTGTGCCCCCTCGAACTGGAGGCCCTGACCTGGCAGAACACCGCCACGTTCTCCGCCATGATCGGCAACCCGTTCGGTCCTTTGATCCCGGACAACGGCGTGGACGAGGACGTCGCCGGGGCCGCGGGCGGCGCGGAGGGCGACCGGTGAGCGGCTGGCTGGAGGGCAAGCGGGCGCTCGTGGTGGGCGCCGGGTCGGGCATCGGACGCGCCGTCGTCGACGCCTTCCGCGCCGAGGGTGCGCGGGTGGCGGTGCTGGAACGCGACGCCGACAAGGCCGGGGCCCTCGGCGAGAGCGCTCCCGACGTGCCCGTCGTCGTCGGGGACGCCACCACGGCAGACGCCAACGAGCGGGCGGTGACGGCCGCGCTGGACGCCTTCGGCGGCCTGGACGTGCTGGTCAGCTGCGTGGGGATCTTCGACTTCTACCGGGGCCTGACGGACCTGGACACGGCCGTCATCGACACCGCGTTCGACGAGATGTTCGGCGTGAACGTGCGCAGCCACGTCCACTCGGTCAAGGCGGCGCTGCCCGCGCTCAAGGAGTCCCGGGGCTCGGTGATCCTCACCGAGTCGACCTCCGGCTACTACCCGGGGCGCGGCGGTGTGCTGTACGTGGCGTCGAAGTTCGCGGTACGGGGTCTGGTCACCGCGCTCGCCCATGAACTCGCCCCCGACGTCCGGGTCAACGGCGTCGCACCGGGCGGCACCCTCGGCACCGACCTGCGCGGGCTCGGCAGCCTCGGCCTGGACGAGCGCAGCCTCGGCGACACCCCGGGGCGTGCCGAGGAACTCGCCGGCCGGGTGCCGTTGAAGGTCGCGCTCTCCTCGGCCGACCATGCCTGGAGCTATGTGTTCCTGGCCTCCGACCGGTCCCGCGGCATCACCGGCGGGGCCGTCCACTCGGACGGCGGCATCGGCGTCAAGGCCTGAGACCGCGTGCGGTCCGGGTCACCCGGTGATCCGGACCGCCCATGGGCCACCCAGTGAAAGGAACCACCTCATGCCCGTTCTGAAGGCCGACCTCGGCGCCTGCCAGGGGTACGCGAACTGCGTCATGGCGGCGTCCGACGTCTACGACATCGACGACGACGGCGTGGTCGTCCTGCTCAGGGAGCACATCTCCGACGCCGACCTGCCGCGCGTGCAGGAGGCTGCCCGCAGCTGCCCGGTCAGCGCGCTGACGGTCGAGGCCGAGCCGGAATGAGCGGCGGGGAGAACGTGCGGGGCCCGGGCGGCACCGTGGTCATCGTCGGCTCGTCCATTGCCGGCGTGCGGGCCGCGCAGGCGCTGCGCACGGAGGGACATCAGGGGCGCATCGTCCTGGTGGGCGCCGAGTCCGAGCTGCCGTACGACAAGCCGCCGCTGTCGAAGCAGTTCCTGTCCGGGACCCGGGACCAGGCCGGGATCGGTCTGCTGACCTCTGCCGAGGCGGCCACCGCCGGCATCGCCCTGCGGCTCGGCGCCGCCGCCACCCACCTCGACCCGGCCGCCCACCGCGTCCGGCTCGCCGACGGCACCGAGCTCGGCTACGACACCTGCGTCCTCGCGACCGGCGCCGCCGCCCGCCCCGCCCCCTGGCTGACGGCCGGCGGCGTGCACGTCCTGCGCACCCTCGGCGACGGCCATGCCCTGCGGCGCGACCTGGCCCAGGGCGGCACCGGTCACGTCGTGGTGGTCGGCGGCGGCTTCATCGGTGCCGAAGTCGCCGCCACCGCCCGGCGGCTGGGGCACGACGTCACCGTCGTCGATCCGCTCCCGCTGCCGATGGCCCGGGTGCTGGGCCCCGAGGTCGGCGCACACCTCGCGGCGCTGCACCGGCGGCACGGCGTCGCCACCCGCTTCGGCACCGGCGTACGGTCCGTCACGGGCGGCACCGGTGACCTGCGCGTCGAGCTCGCGGACGGCACGGTGCTGGCCGCCCGGACGGTCGTCGTCGGCATCGGCGCCGTCCCGAACGACACCTGGCTCGCGTCCTCGGGACTCCGCCTGGACGACGGTGTGCTCTGCGACGCGTACTGCCGCGCCCGCGGGGTCCCCGACGTGTTCGCGGCCGGGGACGTCGCCCGCTGGTACCACCCCGGACACGGCGCGCACGTCCGCGTCGAGCACTGGACCAACGCCGTCGAGCAGGCCGCCCAGGTCGCCCACAACATCACCCACCCGGAGGCGATGCGTCCCTACGCCCCCGTCGAGTACGTCTGGAGCGACCAGTACGACTTCAAAATCCAGATCGTGGGCCGCCCGGCCGGCCCGGCCCCGGACGCCCCCGTGCCCGGCGATCCCGTGCTGATCGGCCGGTGGGAGGGCGAGGACGCCCGGGCCGCCGCGCTCTACGGCGACGCCGACGGACGGTTGCGCGCCGCGGCCACGGTCAACTGGCCGCGCGCCCTGCTCGACTGCCGTCGTCTCGTCGCCCAGGGCGCCGACCTGGCGGCGGCCAGGACCCGTATCGACCGCCTCGCCGAAGCCTCGGCACGCCCTGCCCCCTCGCCCGCCACCTCCCCGTCCGGAGCCGGCTCATGACCTCATCCCCCGCACCGTACGCACCCGACCTGGCGCCGCTGCGCCGACTCGTCTCGGACGCCTGCCGCGTGCTCGCCGCCCGTGGCCTGGCCGACGGCATCCTCGGCCACGTCAGCCTCCGCATCGACGAACGCTCCCTGCTCGTCCGCTGCCGCGGCCCCGAGGAGCGCGGCCTGCGCCACACCGTCCCCGCCGACATCCGGCTCGTCGACCTCGACGGCGGCCCCGCGGCGCCCGGCGAGCTGGACGGCGGGTGGCAGCCGCCCAACGAACTCCCCCTGCACACCGAGGTGCTCCGTACCCGCGCCGACGTGAGCGCGGTGGTGCACGCCCACCCCCCGGCGGTGGTCACCGCCGACCTCGCGGGCCTGGCGATCCGCCCGATCATCGGCGCCTTCGACATCCCCGGCACCCGGCTCGCCGCCGGCGGCATCCCGGTCTACCGGCGCGGGGTCCTGATCAGGAACCGCACACTGGCAGCCGAGATGACCGCGGCCCTGGCCGACCGGCCCGCCGTACTGCTGCGCGGACACGGCCTGACCAGCACCGGCGGCAGCGTCCAGGAGGCGGTGCTGCACGCCGTCTCCATCGACACCATCGCCCGCCTCTCCCTGGACGTCGTCCAGGCCGGCGGCACCCTGACCGACCTCCCCGAGGAGGACCTGGCCGAACTCCCCGACCTGGGCCCGTCGTTCCACCAGGGCACCGCCTGGCGGCACGAGCTGGCGCGGCTGTCCGACGGCGGCGCCACGGACGCCCCTGCCCTGTGAGGCCGCGGCCGGCCGCCACCCGGTGACCGGTTGCGCGCGCAGTTCCCCGCGCCCCGGGGATGGGGGTACCTCCCACGCCCTCAAGGCAGTGGGGGAGCGACAAGCCACGACGGGACCGCCAGAGTCCGCCACGCCCCCAGAAACCACCCCGCCCCGCCGCCGCGTACGGGCACCGCCCCGGGGGACCGTAGCCCTCCGGGACCCCGTCCCTACTCCGTCCGGAGCCCGTCCGCCCGCATCATGCGTAGCAGCGCCGGCATGCTCAGCAGCGTCACCATCAGCACGACCAGCGCCCCCATCCCCGTCAGGGACGCGACGCCCGACCAGTCCACGGACACCGACGCCTGGATCATCTTCAGCAGGACCACGCCGAGCGCCAGTCCCGCAGCCGATGCCAGCAGGAGGCCGAGTACCACGGGGATGGCGGTCTGCCACAGGACGGACAGGCTCAGGGTGCGGCGCCGGGTGCCGAAGGCGACCAGCGCGGACAGCAGCTTCTTGCGCTCCCGCAGCTGTTCGAGCTGCGAGACCAGCAGGCTCGCACCGATCAGCACGAGCACCAGGGTGGCGCCGAGGAACAGGCCGGTACGGATGGAGGCGAAGGTCGCGGCCCGGACGGTGGCGGCCAGCTCGAAGACCTGCATCAGCGGATCGACCCGTGCCGTGGCCGTGCGCACCCGGTCGCGCGCATCCGGCACGGCCGGGTCCAGCCGTACGAAGACACGGCCGGTGGCGGCGGCCGCCGCCCGCTGGGGAAGCGCCGACGGGGTGACGAAGATGCCGGCGCGCGATATGCCCGTCGGGTCCGCGCGGCCCGTTCCCGCCTTCAGCGCCGGCAGCCGCCACGGGACCTGACGGCCGGGCGAGTTGCCGTACGACGGGTCCACGTAGAGCGTCCGCCCCGGCTTGGCGGTCTCCGCCAGGAGCACGCCGCGGTCCTCCGCCTGCGGCACGAGGAAGGCGTCACCCTCGTGGCAGCCGGGCAACCTGGCCATCTCCTGCAACGCGGTGCACGTGCCCACCATGAGCGGGACGTAGGCGTCCGGGTCGTGCTTCTTCTCGCCCATGGCGCCCTGGCTGACCGGGATGGTGTGCCGTACCCCGTGGGTGGCCCGCAAGACGCGGTCGGTCGCCGCCAGCGAGTCACCGTGCGGCACGTCCACCGTCATCTGCGCACGGCTCAGATCGGCGTCCGTCTGCCGGGTGTAGTCGCCCTGCACACCGGCGAACAGCATCTGCAACGCGATCGCGCCGGCCACCGCGACCGCGATGCCGTTGACCATCCGGGCGGCCGTGCCGCTGCTCAACTGGAGCCTGCGCACCGCCAGCTGCCAGGAGAGCGGGCCCGCGTGCAACCGGGCGACCACGGCCTCCACGACCCACGGCAGCAGGGTCGTCACGCCGATCAGCAGCAGAACGGTGCCGCCGATGACCAGCCACTCGTTGAAATTGCCGTGGTTGCGGCCCTTGTCGAGCATCGGGTAGAGCAGTGCGAGGCCGACCGGTGGCACCAGCAGCCGCCACCACAGCCGGCGTCGGGCCGGCCGTGCGGACCGGACCACCCCGAGCGGCTCGATCACCACATGGCGCAGCGCGAGCAGGGTCACCGCGACCGCCGCCGCGGGCACCGCGCAGACGATCAACGCCAGCAGTCCGGGCGCCGGGCTGAGGTCGGCGGGGAAGACACTGACGTCGGCGAGGGTGATCCGGCGTGCCAGCTGCCGCCCGGCCGTGAAGAACCCGGCGCCGAAGACCAGCCCGAGCAACGCACCGGCCAGTGCCTCACCGGCCGCGATCCGGCGTGTCGCGCGCCCGTCGGCGCCGATCAGCCGGAGCGCCGCCAGCCTGCGGTCGCGTCGCTCCCCGCCGAACCGCACCGCTGCCGCGATGAAGACGCCCACCGGCATCAGCAGCACCACGAACACGATCACGACGAGCAGCAGCAGCACCGGATCGAGGGGTTCGCGCGGGTCCTTGGAGCCGAAGGAGTCGATCCGCAGGACCCGCCCCACCTCGTCACCGGCGTGCAGCCCGGTCGCACCGGCGTAGTAGGCCAGCTCGCCGGGGCCGACCAGCCCGGAGTCGGCGATGGTGCCGCTGACCCGGTACGGCAGCCGGTCCCGCAGCAGCGCGTCGTCGTCGGACTCCAGCAGCTTCAGGAGCGCGGGCGAGACCACCATCTCGCCCGGCGCGGGCAGCTCCGCCACGCCCGGCGGCCGCGGCGCCTTCGGGCCCTCCGGCTCCAGCAGGCGGCCACGGACGTCGGTGTCGTCGTATGTGGTGTCGGTGGTGGCGACCAGGAGCGTGTCGGCCGCCTTCGCGTGGACGGTCGAGCTGGACGTCATGTCGTTGCGGGCCCGCTCGCGTTCGTGCCGGTGCTGGAGCGCGTACGGCCACGAGGCGGTGAGGAGCAGCAGGGCCACCCCGAGGCCGACGCCGACGGCGGTGAGCAGGGCGCGCGCCCGGCTCTCCCGGCCGCCGGTGACCGAGAACCGCGCGCCCATCGCCAGATCCCGCAGCCACCTGCGTGGCGCGGTGCCGCGCGGCGCCGGCGTGGCGCTCATGCGACCGGCTCCATGTCCCGGGACTTCCCGTCCCGCACCACGACGTCGCGGTCCGCGTACGCGGCGACCCGTGCCTCATGGGTGACCAGCACCACGGCGGCGCCCGTCGACCGGGCCGCTCCGGTCAGCAACTCCATGACCCGCTCGCCGTTGAGCGAGTCGAGGGCGCCGGTGGGCTCGTCGGCGAAGAGGATGCGCGGCTCGGTGACCAGGGCACGGGCCACCGCCACCCGCTGGCCCTGGCCACCGGAGACCTCGCCGGGGCGCTGGTCGGCGCTGTCGTCGACCTCCAGGCGGCGCAGCCAGGTCAGGGCGGTCTGCCGGGCCTGCTTGCGGCCGGTGCCGTTCAGCCGCAGCGGCAGCGCCACGTTCTCCAGGCAGGTCAGCTCGGGCACCAGCTGGCCGAACTGGAAGACGAAGCCGAACTCGCTGCGGCGCAGTGCGCTGCGCCCGGTGTCGTTCAGCGCGGACAGCTCGCGGCCCTGGTAGGTGATGGTGCCGGAGTCGGGTGGGACTATCCCGGCGAGGCAGTGCAGCAGCGTCGACTTGCCGGAGCCGGACGGGCCCATGACGGCGACCACCTCGCCGGCGCCGATGCTGAAGTGCGCGCCGTCCAGCGCGGTGGTCGGGCCGTAGGCCTTGCGCAGGTCGTGCGCGGTGAGCAGGGGATCTTGACGGGAGGTCATCGGCGCACCTCCTGGGCGAGCCGGCCGAGACGGGCGGCGGTCAGCTCGAGCCAGCGCAGGTCGGCCTCCAGGTGGAACAGCGCATGGTCGCAGATCAGCTGGTCAGCGAGGTCGCCCTGGCGCTTGCGGTCGGTGAGGGTCCGCATCATGCGCAGGTGCTCGGAGCGCTGGGTGTCCAGGATGACGTTGGCGTCCCGCTGGGTGAGCAGGGCGAGGACGACCTTGGTGTAGAGGGTGGACTGGAGGTAGGGCTCGGGCTTCTCCGGGCTGCCGAGCCACTGCTCGACGTCGGTGATGCCGGCCTCGGTGATCGCGTAGCGCTTGCGCTCGGGACCGTCGCCTGCCTCGATGCCGTCGACCTCGACGAGGCCGTTCTTCAGCAGCCGGGACATGGTCGAGTAGACCTGCCCGTAGTGCAGCGGGCGGTCGTGCCCGAACTTCTCGTCGAAAGCGCGCTTGAGGTCGTAGCCGTGGCGCGGCCCGGACTCCAGGAGCCCGAGAAGGGTGTGACCAATGGACATGAGCGCACTATACACGCGATGTATACGTGGGGTGTATAGGCGTCCGGGACGTCGCCCCACTGCACACCAGGGCGCCCAACGGGGTGCAGGCGCGTACGGGACGGAAGGGGGCGTGGGGGATGTGCGCGCGCCGGACCGCCGCCGAGTGCCGGTGAACCTGCCGGACGTACGGCAATCGCGCCGGCCGAGCACGACATCCCCCACGCCCCCGACCCACAACGAAGCAGAAGGCAACCCCAGCCACAGCCGACCCCGCTGAACCGCGGGCGCGAAACGGCGCGGGGGATCGGAGCGCCGCTGCCACGCGCCACCGGCGCCACCGCTACTCCGCGCGCAGTCCGTCCGGCCGCATCAGCCGCACCAGCAGCGGCATCGCCAAGGCCGTCACCGCCAGGACGAGGGCGGCGCCCGCCGCCGTCATGGTCGCCAGGCCCGACCAGTCCGGGGAGATCGGCTCTTCCGCCGTCTTGAGCAGGATCCCGCCGAGCGTCAGGCCCACCACCGAGGCCAGCAGGAGGCCCAGGGCGACGGGGATGGCGGTCTGCCACAGGACGGACAGGCTCAGGGTGCGGCGCCGGGTGCCGAAGGCGACCAGCGCGGACAGCAGCTTTCTGCGTTCGCGCAGCTGCTCCAGCTGGGTGACCAGCATGCTCGCGCCGATCAGGGCGAGTACGCAGGTGGCCCCTGCGAGGAGGCCGGTGCGGATCGACGCGAACTGCCCCGACTGGTGATGGGCCTCCAGCGTGTCGACCTGGGCCAGCGGGCCGGCCTGCGCGGCGACGGTGCGTACCCGGTCGTCGACGTCCGGAGCCGACGGGTCGACCCGCACGTAGACGTGGCTCGTGACGGCGTCCAGCAGCTGCGCGGGCAGTGCGGAAGGGGTGACGAGGACACCGTCGCGTACCGCGCCCATCGGGTCCGTGCGGCTCTCGGCCTTCCGCAGGACCCGCGGCAGCCGCCAGGGGATCTCCCGACCCGGAATGCCGTCGGCCGTGGGGTCCGCGTACATCGTCCGGCCGGGCCTGGCCACCCGGCCCGTGGCCCCGTCGGAGGGCGTGCCCGCGATGACGAAGCCGTCGCCTTCGTGGCACTCGGGCAGCTGGGCCGTCTCGCGCAGGGCGGCGCAACTGCCGACCGTGAGGGACGTGTAGGCGTCCGGGTTCTCGGCCCGCTCGCCCAGCGAGACCTCGCCCAAGGCGATGGTGTGCCGCACCCCGTCGGTCTTCCGCAGTGCCCGCTCGATGGGTGCGGACGGGGCACCGACCGGCAGGGACACCGCCAGCCGGGCGCGGCTCAGGTCGTTGTCCGTGGCCGTGGTGTAGCTGCCCGCGACCCCGGTGAACAGCATCTGGAGGGCGATCGCTCCGGCCACCGCGACCGCGATGCCGTTGACCATCCGGGCGGCGGTGCCGCTGCTCAACTGGAGCCTGCGCACGGCCAGCTGCCAGGAGACCGGGCCGCCGCCCAGCCGGGCGACCACCGTCTCCACGGCCCACGGCAGCAGGACGGTGACGCCGGCCAGCAGGAGGACGGTGCCACCGATGACCAGCCACTGGTAGAGGGGGTCGGTGCTGTCGACCCGGCCGATCGTCGCGTAGAGCATGGCCACGCCGCCCAGCGGCAGCAGCAGCCGCCACCACAGGCGGCGCCGGGTCGGCCGGGTAGCGCGGACCACGCCGAGCGGCTCGATCACCACGCCGCGCAGCGCGACCATCGTCACCCCGACCGCCGCCGCCGGCACCGCGCACGCGATCATCGCGGACAGGCCCGGGGACGGCGTCAGGTCGGAGGGGAAGAAGCTGTTGCCGAACAGCGTGACGTGCGACGCCAGCTGACGCGCGATCACGAAGAGACCGGCACCGAAGAGCAGTCCGAGCGCGGCCCCGGCCATGGCCTCACCGGCCGCGATCCGCCGCGCCATGGGCCCGTCGGCGCCGATCAGCCGGAGCGCCGCCAGCCTGCGGTCGCGTCGCTCGCCGCCGAACCGCACCGCCGCCGCGATGAAGACACCGACTGGCATCAGCAGCACCACGATCACGATCAGCACCAGCAGCAACAGCACCGGATCGAGGTCCCGGCTCGGCGCGGGCGTGCTGTAGGCGTTGATCCGCTGGACGCCCGACGACGCGTCGCCGATGCTCAGGTGCGCCCCCGCGAGGTAGGTCAGCTCGCCGGGGCCGGCGAGGCCCTCGTCGCCGATGGTGCCGACGATCCGGAACGGCAGCCGCTCGCGCAGCAGCGCGCTCTCGTCGGACGCCAGCAGCTTCCTCAGTGCGGGGGAGACCAGCATCTCGCCCGGTTCCGGATAGGCCGCCACCCCCGGCGGCAGCGGTGCCTCAGGTCCCTCCGGCCGCACCAGGCGCCCGCGGATGTCCTGATCGCGGTAGGTGGTGTCGTTGGCCGCGAACAGCAGGGTGTCGTCCGCCTTCTTGAGGAGCGTGTCGCTGGTCCACGCGTTCTCGCGGGCCTCCTTGCGGGCGTCCTGGCGGCCCAGTGCACCCGGGACGGCTGCGGCGACCAGCAGCACCGCCACGCCGAGGCCCACGCCGACGGCGGTGAGCAGGGTGCGCACCCAGCTCTCCCGGCCGCCCTCGGCGGCGAACCGCGCTCCCATGGCCAGGTCCCGCACCCAGGTGTGCGCTGCGGCGCGGCGGTGTGCGGTGGGCGGGGTGCCGTCGGGAGCGGTCATGAGTACACCTCCCGGGTCGGCCCGGCCGGGCGGGAAGGGCTCGGTTCGTACAGGCGCTGATCGGCTTCCGGGGAGCCGCAAGGGGTGTGACCAAGGGGCATGGACGCACTATACACATGATGTATACGTAGGGTTTATAGTCGGCCGGGCGTAGGCCTCGGCGCCCTCCCCCGCTCGACGCCTTCCCCGCGGCCGGCGATCCCGCCCTGCCCGGAGGGGTGACCCGTCCCGCCCGGAGGGGCGACCTGCCCCGCCCTGACCCATCGGCCCCGCTCCGTGACCCCTTCTGGTCACGTATCCCTTCTGGCCTTGTGTGATCGATTTTGTGCTCTCTAGATTCGCCATGCTCGTGACAAAACACATGCGCACGCCGGGACCTGCCGTGTGCGAGGGACAGCGGGACAGAGGGACAAGGGGATCCGCATGAGAGACAGATGGGGGCGCCGGCTGCGGCGCGCCATGGCCGGGGCCATGGCCACGGGGCTGCTGCTGGCAGGGCTGATCGCCGTGCCCGCGTTCGGCGCGGGGCAGCAGGAAGCGGCGGCCGAGACGACCGTCACCGTGGACGGCACCAGCCCGGGACGTACCTTCGACGGGGTCGGCGCCATCAGCGCCGGGGGGACGAGCCGGCTGCTGTTCGACTATCCCGAGCCGGCCCGTGGCCAGGTCCTCGACTACCTCTTCAAGCCGGACTACGGAGCCGCTCTCCAGATCCTCAAGGTGGAGATCGGCGGTGACACCGACTCCACGTCCGGATCGGAGCCCTCCCACCAGCGCACGTCCACGGAGGTCGACTGCGACCGTGGCTACGAATGGTGGCTGATGGAGCAGGCGAAGGCGCGCAACCCGGACATCCGGCTCTCCGCGTTGGCCTGGGGCTCGGCGGGCTGGACCGGCACCTCCGACCACACGCCGTGGACACCGCAGTACATCACGTACCTCACGTCCTGGCTCGACTGCGCGAAGCAGCACGGGCTGACCATCGACTACATCGGCGGCTGGAACGAGCACCCGGGGAACGTCCAGTGGTTCAAGGACTTCAAGAAGGCGCTGGCCACGTCCGCGTTCCCGGACATCAAGCTGGTCGCGGCCGACCAGTGGGAGAACTGGGACGTGGTGGACGACCTCACCGCGGACGCCGGTTTCCGTGCCGCCGTCGACGTCGTCGGCATGCACAACCCGTGCGACGCCCGCACCGAGCAGATCACCTGCCCCTACCTGCCGCCGCAGGCCGCGAAGGACCTGAACAAGCCGCTGTGGGCGAGCGAGATGAGCTCGCAGGCGCATGACGTCGGGGGCAGGCCGCTGGCCCGGGCGCTCAACCGGCAGTACATCGACGGCCGGATCACCGGGCACATCACCTGGAGCCTGAGCGCCAGCTGGCTGGGCAACGTGAACCTGGCCGACACCGGCCTGGCCCTCGCCGACCGTCCTTGGTCCGGCTACTACGACATCGACACCAGCATCTGGGCGATGGCGCACACCGCGCAGTTCACCGCACCGGGCTGGCGGTACCTGGACACCGCCAGCGGCCGGCTGCCCGGCGACGGCGGCGGCACGTACGTCTCCCTGCGCTCGCCCACGACCGGCGACTGGAGCACGGTCGCCGAGACGATCGACGCCTCGGCCCCGGTCACGGTGCACCTCAAGCCGCAGGGCGGCCTTTCGAGCGGGCGCGTGCAGGTGTGGGACACCGACATGTCCTCGCACGACCACGCCCGCCACTTCGTGCACACCGGGGACCTCGAGGCGACGGACGGCGTCTTCACGGCCACGCTGCAACCCGGCCACCTGTACACCTTCTCGACGACCAGCGGCGGCAAGGGCACGGCCGTGCCCACCGGCACGGTGAGCGACACGCTGGCCCTGCCCTTCGCCGAGGACTTCGAGGGCTACGACGCCGACCGGCTGGCCCGCTACTTCTCCGACCTCAACGGCGGCTTCGCCACCGAGCCGTGCCGCGGCGGGCGGAGCGGCATGTGCTACGGCCAGCAGGTCACCACCCTGCCGGTCGGGTGGACGGCGGGCGGTGGCCGGGCGCTGGGCCCGGACACGATGGTCGGCGATCCACGGTGGTGGGGCGACTACACCGTCAGCGCGGACGTGCTGCCCGACCAGGCGGAAACCGTGCACCTGACGGGCCGCCTGACCACCCAGGCCGGCTTCAAGGGCGAGATCTCGGACGACCGGCTGGAGATCTCCAAGGACGGCAGCTGGCGGCTGTACGGCGAGGAGGTGAAGGACTTCGCCGGCTCGGGCACCGGCGCCGACAAGCTGCTCGCGTCCGGCACCGTCCCCTTCGCATCCGACACCTGGCACCATGTCGACCTCAGCTTCCAGGCCCAGCTGATCACCGTGGTCATCGACGGGAAGACGGTCGGTACCGCGCACGAGTACTACCGCAGGACCGGCCAGGTCGCCTTCGGTGTGCGGGACCGCTCCGACGCCGACAAGTGGGAGCGCGCGCAGTTCGACAACATCAGGGTGACACCGACGCTCCCGGCGCCCTCCTTCGTGCCGGCGGAGAGCATGTCGGCCGTCGCGACGAGCGAGCACGCGGCGAACTACCACGGCTACAGCTTCCCCGCCGGTCGCGCGGTGGACGGCCGGCCGGAGACCTACTGGCACTCCGCGTTCGACGCGGCGCTGCCACAGAGCCTCACCGTCGACCTCGGCCAGACACGGACCGTGCACGGCATCACCTACCAGCCACGGCTGGACGGCGGCAGCAACGGCATGATCACCAAGTACACGGTGCTGACCAGCACCGACGGGACCAACTTCACCGAGGCGGACAGCGGAAGCCTGCCACTCGGCACCGGCACCAAGGCCCTCCCCTTCACGCCGAGAGCCGCACGCTACGTGCGGTTGCGCGCTGACGCGGGGGACAACGGCAACGCGTCGGTCGGAGAGTTGGGCGTGGCCACGTCACCGATCCCCACCAGCTCGAGCATCGTCCCGGTGGACCGTACGACCATGACGGCCACCGCCAGCAGCGCCCAGTCGGGATACCCGGCGGGCCAGGCCGTCGACGGCTCCACCGGCACCTTCTGGCACTCCCAGTACGACCCGAAGCTGCCGCTGCCCCAGGACCTGACCCTCGACCTGGGCAGCAGCCAGCCCGTGCTGGAACTGACGCAGACACCGCGGCAGGACGGCAACGAGGGCGGATACGTCAGCGGTTACGAGATCTGGACCAGCGTGGACGGAACGGGTTACCGCAAGGTCGCCGCGGGCACCTGGGCGGCGACGTCCACTGCCAAGACGGTGACCTGGCCCGTCGTCGACGCGCGATACGTGCGGTTGCGGGTGACGGCGGGGGTGCGGGACGTGGCCAGTGTCGCGGAGATCACGGTGCACCGTCTCGCATGACGACGGTCACACGACACCGCGGCGGGGCACACTTCGAACGGTGTGCCCCGCCGGGCCGAACGGGGAAGGGTGCTGCTGCGAAGATGCACCATTTCACATCATTGTCCCCCAACAATGTTATAACGAAGCGATAACGCTACCTTCATCCCTGGCAACCTGTCGCACCCGGCCCGCGTCGGTTCCATGGGGAACCTCGTGGAAGATTGCGGGGGTCCCCGAGGTGCGGGCTGATGCGCGGGTCCGGAAAGGCTGGATCGGCGCACGTTTGTCCACAGGTGTGGTGTTAGTTTTCAAAGTCGGCCGAAAGTCGGTTCGACGGAGCCGGCATACGGCGGCAGTGCAGCAGCGAGTGAAGCGGAGCCCCCCACCCATGGGACGAGCGGACGACAGACGAGCACGGCAGAGCCGCGGTGCCTTCCGTTCGGCACCCGCACCGTCACGGCGGCGGCGCCGCTCCTCCGGAGGCGGCATACGCCGGATCTTCACCCTCAAGCGGGTCCTGGGGACGTTCTTCGGGCTCTGCCTGCTCGGCATGGGCGCCTTCATCGCGCTGTACCTGCTGGTCCCGGTGCCCGAGGGCAACGCCCAGGCCCAGCTCCAGAGCAATGTCTTCAAGTACAGCGACGGCAAGGTGCTGGCCCGCACCGGCGAGATCAACCGCGAGAACGTCGACCTCTCCGAGGTGCCCAAGGACGTCCAGCACACCTTCGTCGCCGCCGAGAACAAGTCCTTCTACCAGGACCAGGGAGTCGACTTCAAAGGCACCCTGCGCGGCCTGGTGAACACGGTCTCCGGCAAGGGCAAGCAGGGTGGCTCGACGATCACCCAGCAGTACGTCAAGAACTACTACCTGACCCAGGACCAGACCGTCACGCGCAAGCTGAAGGAACTGGTCATCTCCCTCAAGGTCGACCGCCAGAAGTCCAAGCCCGACATACTCGCCGGCTACATCAACACCAGCTACTACGGGCGGGGCGCCTACGGCATCCAGGCCGCCGCCGAGGCCTACTACGGCACGGACGCCGCCCACCTGAACGTCGCCCAGGGCGCCTACCTCGCCGCGCTGCTCCAGGCGCCCAACCAGTACGACTGGGCCATCGCCAGCGACACGGGCAAGAAGCTGGCCAAGGAGCGCTGGAACTACGTCCTGGACAACATGGTCGAGGAGCACTGGCTGGACGCCGGCAAGCGCCAGTCGCTGAAGTTCCCGGTGCCCCACTCGCCGCGCCCCGCGGCCGGTCTGAAGGGCCAGGAGGGCTACCTCGTACAGGCCGCCGAGGACGAGGTCATGCGGGACCAGCACCTCACCGAGGCGCAGTTCAAGGCGGGTGGCTGGACCATCACGCTGAACATCGACCGCAAGAAGCAGCAGCAGCTCGAAAAGGCGGTCCAGCAGCAGCTCAACGACAAGCTGCACCCCAAGAGCCGCCGGGTCGACGGTGACGTGCAGGCCGGCGCCGTCTCGGTGAACCCGAAGACCGGTGCCGTCGTCGCGCTCTACGGCGGCCGTGGCCTGACCGAGCACTGGACCTCCAACGCCACCCGCAAGGACTACCAGCCCGCCTCCACCTTCAAGCCGGTGATCCTCGCCGCGGCCCTCGACAGGGGCGCCAAGACCCAGAAGGGCGAGCCGATCACCGCCGACACCATCTACGACGGCACCAGCAGGCGCCACGTGGTCGGCAGCGACGTGGCCTTCGCGCCGCCGAACGAGGACGGCGTCGACTACGGCCCCGTCACCGTCCAGAAGGCCATGAACAAGTCCATCAACTCCGTCTTCGCGCAGATGGGCGTGGACGTCGGCATGGACCGGGTGATGGACACGGCCGGCTCGCTCGGCATGGACGTCGACGGCCTGCCGGTGGTCCCCGCGCAGACCCTCGGCTCGATGAGTGCCAGCCCGATGGAGATGGCCGGCGTCTACGCCACGCTCGACCACCACGGCCAGAAGGTCACCCCGCAGATCGTGAAGTCGGCGGAACAGGAGGGAGTCCCGGTGGAGCTGCCCGAGGCGATCGGCAGCCAGGCCATCAGCCGCCAGGCCGCCGACTCCGTCACCTCGGTGCTCACCGGTGTGGTGAACGACGGCACCGGCTCGGCGGTGCGCAACCCCGAGCAGGACGTCGCAGGCAAGACCGGCACCTCCGACGAGAACAAGTCGGCGTGGTTCTCCGGTTTCACCCCGAAGCTGGTCACCTCGGTCGGCCTGTTCGGCGAGGCGGCGCACGACCGCAAGGGAGACGACGGCAAGGTCGTCAAGCGCGGCACCCATGTGTCGATGCGGGGCGCCGGCGGGCTGCCCCGGGTGGACGGCGCCAGCTTCCCGGCGCGCATCTGGGCCGCGTACACGTTCAAGGTGATGGGCGAGCCCAGCGACTTCGACCTGGACACCGACATGGGCGCGGCGGTCTCCCCGCCGCCCGCGCCGACGACGTCCGCGCCCAGCGAGTCACCCTCGAACAGCGCACCGCCGACGACGTCGGCCCCGCCGGTGACCCCGCCGCCCGGCACCGGTACGTCCGAGCCGCCCTCCGGCGGGCCCAGCACACCACCGTCGACGCCACCGACCAGCCCGACGGTGCCACCGACCGCCACGGTCGGACCGCCGCAGCAGCCGGCGACGCGGGGATTCGGGAACTAGGGTCTGTCGTCGGTCTGTCGTCGGTTCGTCGTCGTCTCGATCGTGCCGGGCCCGTGCGCCCGGCACGACGCGCCCGGCACGATCCGAACGAAGGACATCAGCTGTCCGACGAGACCCGCCGGATGGATGCCCGCATGCCCCCTCTCGACAGCACTGAGCCCCGCGTCACGACGCGTCCCGGGCGGATGTCCACCCGGGGGTCGGCGCGGGGCTCCTGCCGTGCGACGGGGCCGGTGCGGCGTCAGGCCACTCCCGGCCTCGGTACCTCGAACCACACGACCTTGCCGGTGCTGAGCCGGGTCGCGCCCCAGCGCCTGGCCAACTTGTTGACCAGGTAGAGCCCGCGGCCGCCCTCGTCCGTGGCGCGGGCCTGGCGGAGCCGAGGGAGCTGCGGCACGTCGTCGCCGACCTCGCAGCGCAGCACGTCGGTGCGCAGCAGGCGCAGCGTCACGGGACGGGAGGCGTACCGGACCGCGTTGGTGACCACCTCGCTGACCAGCAGCTCCACCGCATCCGTCAGCTCCTCCAGGTCCCACCGGGACAGCGCGCTGCGCACCAGCCGGCGGGCCCGGCTGGGCGTGGCGTCCTCCGGGTCCAGGAACCAGTAGGCGACGTCGCTGGGCGCGATCCCGTCGAAACGGGCCGCGAGCAGCGCGATGTCGTCGTCCCGGTCGCCCGGGCCGAGCATGTCCAGGATCTCCTCGCAGAGCGCTTCGAGCGGCGGCGGGTGGTCCGGACCGGTCAGCCGGGCCGTCGCGGCCAGCCGCTCGCGGAGCTGCTCGATACCGGTCCACACGTCCCGCAGCCGGGACTCGACCAGGCCGTCGGTGTACAGCAGCAGCGTGGCGCCCGCGGGGGCGTCCAGCTCGACGGCCTCGAAGTCGACGCCGCCCACGCCGATCGGCGCTCCCGGCGGCACCCGCAGCACCTCGGCGCGGCCGCCCAGGTGCAGCAGGACCGGCGGTGGGTGGCCGGCGTTGGCGATGGTGATGCGGTGCGCCACGGGGTCGTAGACGGCGTACAGGCAGGTCGCCATGCGGTCCGAACCCAGCCGCTGGGCCTGCTCGTCCAGGTGGTGCAGCACCTCCTGCGGCGGCAGGTCGAGGCCCGCGAGGGTCTGTGCGGTGGTGCGCAACTGGCCCATGATCGCCGCGGAGGTCATGGAGTGGCCCATGACGTCGCCCACCACCAGCGCCACCCGGCTGCCGGGCAGCGGGATCGCGTCGTACCAGTCGCCGCCGACCCGGGCCGTCTCGGCGGCCGGCAGATAGCGGGACGCCAGCCGTACGCCGGTGGGGTTGGGCAGGGTTTCGGGCAGCATGGTGCGCTGCAACTCGTCGGCGATGTAGGCCTCACGGCCGTACAGCACCGCCTTGTCGATGCCCAGGGCGCTGTGCGTGGCGAGCTGGGCGGCGACCAGCAGGTCCTCGCTCTCGAAAGCGGGGCGTTCCGTCCCGCGCAGGAAGACCGCCGCGCCGATCACCCGTCGCCGGCCGCGCAGCGGCGCCAGTATCGCGCGCCGCCCGCCCGGCACGGACCGTGATCCGCCGAGCAGCTCGGGCAGTGCGGCGAGCGCGGCGGGCGAGTCCGCGAAGACCGGGCGCACGCCCCGCAGCACCTCGGCGAGCGCACCGCCCGCCTCCACCTCGCACAACTCGACCGTGCCGGCCAGATTGGGCAGGTCCGGCTGCGGTGGCTGCGGCGGCTGGATGGCGGGGGACAGCAGGCTGCTCTCGCTGTCGTGCTCGTCGGTGCCGCCGGTGCCGTCCTCGAGCGCCCGCAGCCGGTCGGTGCGGCGCAGCCGCAGCACCATGGGCCCGGTGGGGCGCTCGTCGCCGACCGGCAGCGGGTCGCGCAGATAGACCAGGATCGCGTCGGCGAACGTGGGCACGGTGGCCCGGCACAGCCCCATCACGATCTCGTCGAGGTCCATGCCGCGCGCGATGCGCCGGGTGGCCGCACCGACGAAGCGCAGCCGGTCGCCGTCTCTGTGCAGTGCGGCCTGCGTCGCCGGAGAGTACAGCGGATGCGAGGACTCCTCCCCGGGCGCCGGGCCGGGCGCGGGGAGACCCCCGGTGGCTGAGGGGTCCGGGGATACGGGGTGTGGGGCGGGCGTCGAGGTCATGGCTCCGGGGTCAGCGGGGCGCGGCCGGTGGGCACCCGGCTGGTCGGGGGACGGGTGGTCGGTGGACGGCTGGGTGTGCTCGCCGCCGTCGATGTCCGGTGCGGATGCGGCACCGCCCCGATCGTGCCGCGCAGCGGATCTCTCCGCGGGGCAGGGCAGGGAGGCTCCGGTGCCGGTGGCCGCGCGGTTCGAGGGTTCACCCGGCCGCGCGTGTGCCGTTAAGGCGGCGGCACCGGGCTCACCGGGCGCCTTGAGGGCCTGGGACGTGCCTGCGGCGGGCGCCTGCGGGGAACGCAGCAGCGCCCCGCGGGAGTCCGCGGGGTCGGGTGGCCGGGCAGCGCTGGGCTGTCGGTCCTCGTGGGAGGTGGTGTGCTCCGTCACGCGTGTCGAATCCGTCCGTCCGGGGCTGCGCGCCGCGCGCGCCGTCCTTGCGTCACCAGGTGCGCCTTGCAAAGATCAGACGCGCCGGCAATTGAGGAACAGCTGTGTCTCGGGTGGTGCGTCGGTACTCGCCGGGCTGTACGACAAAGCGGCCTCCCCGGCGATCTCAAAACCCGCATCGCATACGACCTGGCGCAGTTCGTCCCGCAGGAATCCCGATACCCGGATTATCTGTCCCAGGAACGGAATCGGGGCTTCGTCCAGGCTGCCTTCGACCATGGCCAGCGTAAACAGGCCACCAGGTCGCAGCATCCCGTGGAAAGTCCGCAGGGCCTGCGGGATCTCGCTACGGGACAGCATCAGCAGGGTGAAGAAGCAGGTGAGGCCGTCGAACTGGCCAAGCCCCGTAGGGCCTGTGGGGGTCAGGGTGACCAGGTCGCGGTCCAGCAGCTCGGCTTCGGGCACATCTGTTCTGGCCAGCTGAAGCATCACGGTCGATACATCGACACCGACCACGGTGTGGCCCCTGTCGACCAGCTGGCGTGCGGTGGGCCGGCCCGTGCCGACACCGACGTCGAGGATGCGGGAGCCCTGAGGCAGCTCGGCGGTCAGCCAGGCACCCGCTGCGAGCTGGCCATCCTTGTGCGGGAAGGCCTCCTCGTAGCGTGCGCCGATAGCGTCGAAGGCCTTGATCACCTGCGTACGATCCGGTGCCGGGAGTGCGTCCTTCAGGCTGGCCTCGCTGCCTTTCACATTTACTGCCGCTCCTCGAATGACGTCATGTCAGCCATGGTACAAACCAATGGAGTTGTCACTGTGCGCCCTTGCGGGGCACGATCCTACGTTTGAACCACGGGTGCACATCAAGAGTCTCATGGGGACTGATGTGACGACCGGGGCGCCGGGGTGTGATCCCAATCGTCCGGAAGCGCCGGTATCGTCCAGCGGGGGTCGGGCCGCCACTCCGGCCAGTCGTCCGAGAACGGCTTCTCCCAGGCCAGGATGGTCTCGACCGCTTCCCGACCGGCCCGCCGCACCGCCCGGGCCTTCGCCGGATCCATCAGTCCGGCCCGCTGGGCCGCGGCGAACTCGTCCTCGTCCAGCCAGCGCCAGCTGCGGTCCGGACGGACGCTGATGTCCAGGAAGTGGTCCTCGGAGTCCACCCCGCCGGGCCACCGGGCCAGCGGCTCCTCCAGGTTCACGTACCAGTTCTTGAACCGCCAACCGGGCTCCCAGAACAACCACACCGACCAGGGCCGCCCCGGCTGCGCCAGCTTCACCATCCCCGCACCGGTCCACCGGCCCCGGCGCACCGCACGCGGTTTGGTGTAACGGGACGTCAGGGGCTCGGCGTGCACGGGTGTGCCGTCGGCGAGCACCGGCTTCACGCAGGGGGTGCCCGGTGCCATCCAGACCGCAAGGAGGTCGTCGGTGTCCTGGACGACGGTGACGGGGCGGCAGATGTGGATGCGCGCCCCGCCGTTCTCGCGGTAGCGCCACAGGATGTGGTCACCGGGGGCCCAGCGCGGCACGGCGGCGCCCACGGGTCTGTGCCGTGCGGCGCAGGCGGCTTCCGCCGTGCCGCCGGGGGTCGTGGGACCGTCGGCGGGCCCGCGGTGCGCCGCCCGGGTCGCTGACTCGTCTGCCATGCATCGAGTTTATGTGCCCTGGTGACGGACGGGTCGGGACCTGTCCGGTGCACGGCAGCTCCGACACGGAGCGCGGGCGGGGACACGCGTGCCCGGTGCACGGCGCGCCCCCGTCGCGGGTGGGTGATGCGTCACGGGTGCGTCATGCGCAGCACGTCCAGCGCCTCGTCCAGTTGCTCCAGGGTGAGGGCGCCGCGCTCCACGTGCCCGGCCTCCAGCACCGCCTCGCGGATCGTCTTCCGCTCCGCCAGTGCCTTCTTGGCGACCTTGGCGGCCTCCTCGTAGCCGATGTACTTGTTCAGCGGTGTCACCACGGACGGGGACGACTCGGCGTACTCGCGGGCCCGCTCGACGTGCGCCGTGATGCCGTCGACGGTGCGGTCGGCGAGCAGCCGGGAGACGTTCGCGAGCAGCCGGACGGATTCCAGGAGGTTCCGCGCCAGCACGGGGAGCATCACGTTCAGCTCGAAGTTGCCGGCGGCGCCGGCCACCGCGATGGTCGTGTCGTTCCCGGTGACCTGGGCGGCGACCTGGAGGACCGCTTCGGGGATCACCGGATTGACCTTGCCGGGCATGATCGAGGAGCCCGGCTGGAGGTCGGGCAGGCTGATCTCGGCGAGCCCGGTGCGCGGTCCCGACGCCATCCACCGCAGGTCGTTGCAGATCTTGGTGAGGGATCCCGCGAGGGTGCGCAGCTGGCCGGAGGTCTCCACGAGCGCGTCCCGGGCGCCCTGCGCCTCCAGGTGGTTGCGCGCCTCGGTCAGCGGCAGTCCGGTCTGCGCGGCGATCTCGGCGATCACGGCGGCGCCGAACCCGGGCGGGGTGTTGATGCCGGTGCCGACCGCGGTGCCGCCCAGGGGCAGCTCGGCGAGCCGCGGCAGGCTGTCGCCGAGGCGCTCCACGGCATACCTGACCTGCGCGGCGTACCCGCCGAACTCCTGGCCCAGGGTGACCGGGGTGGCGTCCATGAGGTGGGTGCGGCCGGCCTTCACGACCTCCTTGAACTCCTCCGCCTTGCGCTCCAGGGCGCGGGCCAGGTGCTCCAGAGCCGGTGTCAGATCGGCGGTGACCGCGGCGGTCGCGGCGATGTGGATGCTGGAGGGGAAGACGTCGTTGGAGCTCTGCGACGCGTTCACGTGGTCGTTCGGGTGGACGGCCCGGCCGAGGCGCTCGGTGGCGAGGGTGGCCAGCACCTCGTTCATGTTCATGTTCGACGAGGTGCCGGAGCCGGTCTGGAAGACGTCGACGGGGAAGTGCTCGTCCCAGCGGCCCGCGGCGACTTCGGCGGCGGCCTCCTGGATGGCGCCGGCCAGGTCGGCGTCGATGACGCCGAGGGCCGCGTTGGCCTTGGCGGCGGCGGCCTTGATCCGGGCCAGCGCCTCGATGTGGGCCCGCTCCAGGCGGCGCCCCGAGATCGGGAAGTTCTGCACGGCGCGCTGCGTCTGCGCGCGCCACTTGGCGTGCGCGGGCACCTTCACCTCACCCATGGAGTCGTGCTCCGTGCGGTACCCGCCGGCGGCCTCGGCCGAGGGTGCCGTGCCGGCGGGTGGCTCGGCAGGGGGGTGCGGTGTGGTGTCGGTGTGCGGCTCGTCGCCCGTCATGGCGGTGTGCCTCCTCCTTGCCCGGTGGGTGCTCGCTCCCGCCCCTGTCGGCGTCGCGCCTCCCGCATGGGTCAGCGTGCGGGCTACGCCCCGTGTTCCCGTCGCCGGCGCATGTACTCCGGACGAGGAGCGCCCTCCCCGGTGGAGGTCCGGGGAGGGCGCGTCGTGGGGCCCCGGGCGCAGGGCCGGCGGGTGGCCGGGGGCCGGGCGACGGTGCGCCGCGGCGGTGGGTGCCGGCGGCCGGTCGCCGGCACCTCCGGGATCATGCCAGGCCGGGACCGCGGACGGGGATGCTGGTGAACGTCGGGCTCGGTGCCGGGTCGGTGAAGAAGTCGTTGCCCTTGTCGTCGACGACGACGAAGGCCGGGAAGTCCTCGACGTCGATCTTCCAGACCGCTTCCATGCCCAGTTCCTCGTACTCGACGACCTCCACCCTCTTGATGCAGTCCTGCGCGAGCCGGGCCGCCGGACCGCCGATGGAGCCGAGGTAGAAGCCGCCGTGCTCCTTGCAGGCGTTCGTGACCTGCTGGGAGCGGTTGCCCTTGGCGAGCATCACCATGGAGCCGCCGGCGGCCTGGAACTGCGCCACGTAACTGTCCATCCGGCCCGCCGTCGTCGGTCCGAAGGAACCCGACGCGTAGCCCTCGGGCGTCTTCGCGGGACCGGCGTAGTACACGGGGTGGTCCTTCAGGTACTGCGGCATGTCCTCGCCCGCGTCCAGCCGCTCCTTGATCTTGGCGTGCGCGATGTCCCGGGCCACCACCAGGGGGCCGGTCAGCGACAGGCGGGTCTTGACGGGGTACTTGGTGAGCTCGGCGAGGATCTCGTCCATGGGGCGGTTCAGGTCGATCCGGACGACGTCGCCCGCCTCGTCGAGAGCCGCGGCGGAGTCGCTGCCCAGCTCGGCGGCGGTGGTCTCCGGAAGGAAGCGCGCCGGGTCGGTCTCCAGCTGCTCCAGGAAGACGCCCTCGGCCGTGATCTTGGCCAGGGCCTGCCGGTCGGCGGAGCAGGACACCGCGATGGCGACGGGGCAGGACGCGCCGTGCCGGGGCAGCCGGACGACCCGGACGTCGTGGCAGAAGTACTTGCCGCCGAACTGCGCCCCGATGCCGATCTTCTGGGTCAGCTCGAAGACCTTCTCCTCCAGCTCCCGGTCGCGGAAGCCGTGGCCCAGCTCGGAGCCTTCCGTGGGCAGCTCGTCCAGGTAGTGCGCCGAGGCGTACTTGGCGGTCTTCAGCGCGTACTCGGCGCTGGTGCCGCCGACGACGATCGCCAGGTGGTACGGCGGGCAGGCCGCGGTGCCCAGCGAGCGGATCTTCTCCTCCAGGAACCGCATCATGGAGGTCTCGTTCAGGACCGCCTTGGTCTCCTGGTACAGGAACGACTTGTTGGCGCTGCCGCCGCCCTTGGCCATGAACAGGAACTTGTACGCGTCCCCGTCGGTCGCGTACAGCTCGATCTGCGCCGGGAGGTTCGAGCCGGTGTTCTTCTCCTCCCACATGGTCAGCGGCGCCATCTGGGAGTACCGCAGGTTGAGCCTGGTGTACGCGTCGTAGATGCCGCGGGACAGCGCCCGCTCGTCCGCGCCCCCGGTCAGCACGTGCTGGCCGCGCTTGCCCATGACGATCGCGGTGCCGGTGTCCTGACACATCGGCAGCACGCCGGCGGCCGCGATGTTCGCGTTCTTCAGCAGGTCCAGGGCGACGAACTTGTCGTTCGCCGACGCTTCCGGGTCGTCGACGATACGGCGGAGCTGGGCGAGGTGGGCGGGGCGCAGGTAGTGCTGGATGTCGTGAACGGCCTCTTCGGCGAGCGTGCGCAGTGCCTCGGGCTCGACCTTCAGGAACGTCCGCCCGTCGGCCTCGAAGGTGGACACGCCCTCGGCGGTCACCAGCCGGTAGGGGGTGGGGTCCGCACCGGTCGGCAGCAGATCGGAGTACTGAAAGTCTGGCATTGCGCCCATTCCTCACTCGACAGACGGCGACCACCAGCGTCGGCAGCGCTCCCTTAGCGTAATCCGCCCGGCTGTGAGCGGATCCGGGGGAGGTGAGAGGGAGGGGAAGGCCCCGGGGGCTAGTCGCGATCTATCGCGTTTGGGTAGTCTGGTGCCGTGGATCTCGACAAGCGCCCCCAGCCCGCACCGGAGCAGCCCCCCGCGGGGCTCCGCGCGTCCGATGCCGACCGCGACCGTGTGGCCGACATCCTGCGCGAAGCGCTCGCCGAGGGCCGCCTGACGGCCGATGAGCACGCCGAGCGCGTCGACGGTGTCTACCGCGCCAAGACGGTCGGCGATCTCGAACCCCTCGTCCGGGACCTGCCGGCCGCCGGCACCCGCCCGGCCTACGAGCCGGCGTCCCCGCCTGCCGCGAGCCCCGCGGCACCCACCCCCGGCGCGGTGCCCCCGGAGGCGGACGAGAACCTGGTGGCCGTCTTCAGCAGCACGGTCCGCAGGGGCCGCTGGCGGGTCGGTCGCCGCACCCATGTGTACTCGATCTTCGGCAGCGTCGAGATAGACCTCAGCGAGGCACTCTTCGAGTACCAGCAGGTGGTCATCAAGGCCATTTCCGTCTTCGGCAACGTGGAGATATCCGTCCCGGAGAACATCTCGCTGCGCGGCAACGGCGGCGGTGTCTTCGGCAATTTCGAGGTCCACACGCTCGACTCCCCGGAGCATGACGCGCCGGTCGTCTTCGTCGACGGCCTCGCGGTGCTGGGCAACATCGAGGCGCGGCCCAGGCGCGGACGCTTCATCCGCGACCTCCAGCACAAGCTCCGCAAGTACCTCGACTGACGCCTCGGCGGCACCTCCCGTCCCGCGTCTCCCCCCTTCTCCATGCTCTTCTCCTCGCTCCTCCCCGTCTCCTCCCCACCCGGCCTGACGGCCGCCCCGGCCCGGTCCGACGTCTGCCGCTTTCTGCCTGGCCAGACCTGGCCGAGAACATGCGTGCTTCGGAACTCAGTGCTTAGGCGCACGTACAGCGGGTAGGCCTTGCTGCATCGTCGCTCGCTCGCGAAGCCGTCGTCAGGAGTAGACCGTGCTGCAATCGCCGCGTCAGTCCCTGCAGGTCGCTGCCGTCCCCATTCAGCGCGGGCCAGCGGGGGGACGAGATCAGGACACCCCCTGGCACACGGAAGCGGTGTGCAGGCGCGACGAGGCGGGGCTTTTCTTCGCCCCGTCCAAGGAGCCCACCGCGGCCCGGCTCTCCCGCGAGGAGGCCGCCAAGCGGGTGTGCGCCCGCTGCCCCGTGATGATCGAGTGCCGCGAGCACGCGCTGCTCCAGCCCGAGCCCTACGGGGTGTGGGGCGGGCTCACCGCAGCGGAGCGACGCGTCGTCCTGGCCCGTCGCCGGCGGCGTGATCTGGAACTCCAGAAGGCGCACGTGGCGGCGGACACCATAGCCGCGGCCGGCTGACCGTCTCGGCGGTCAGCCGACGGTTTCGTGAGCGGGGGCGCCCGTGAGGGCGCGATCAGGCGTGACGTGATCGTGGGATCGTCGCCGGTCCGGTGGGGTTGTTGCCGTCGTGTCCGGATCCGCGGGCCGGTGGTGGGTTGCTCGCGCAGTTCCCCGCGCCCCTTGAGTGGGCACTCCGTGCCCAACACGGGCCCCGCAGGGGGCGCGGGGAACTGCGCGACCAGCCACGACGAGACCGTCAGGTCGACGGGGGCGCCGGACAGGGCGCTGGGGAATCACTTCGCGCGGTCGAAGTCGATCGTGCTGTACGCGCGGAGCTTTGCGAGGCGATGGGTCGAGTCGATCTGGCGGATCGTCCCGGACTTCGACCGCATCACCAGCGAGGAGGTCGTGGCCGTCTCGGGGCGGTACCCCACGCCCGGCAGCAACTCGCCGTCCGTGATCCCGGTCGCCACGAAGAAGACGTTGTCGCCGGAGACCAGGTCGTCGGTGGTGAGCACCCGGTCGAGGTCATGGCCGGCGTCGAGCGCGCGCTGCCGTTCCTCGTCGTCCTTGGGCCACAGCTTGCCCTGAATGGTGCCGCCCAGGCACTTGATGGCGCAGGCCGAGATGATGCCCTCCGGCGTGCCGCCGATGCCCAGCAGCAGATCGACGCCGCTGTGCTCGCGCACCGCGAGGATCGAGCCCGCGATGTCGCCGTCCGAGATCAGCTTGATGCGGGCGCCGGTCTGCCGGACCTCGCTGATGATCTGCTCGTGGCGCGGGCGGTCCAGGATGACGACGGTCACGTCTTCCGGCGTGGACTGCTTGGCCTTGGCGATCCGCCGGATGTTCACCGCCACCGGCGCGTCGATGTCCACGTAGTCGGCGGCCTCCGGGCCGGTCGCCAGCTTGTTCATGTAGAAGACGGCCGACGGGTCGTACATGGTGCCGCGGTCCGCGGCGGCCAGTACCGCGATCGCGTTCGGCATGCCCTTCGCGGTCAGGGTCGTGCCGTCGATCGGGTCGACCGCGATGTCGCACTCCGCGCCCGTTCCGTCGCCCACCCGCTCGCCGTTGAAGAGCATCGGGGCGTGGTCCTTCTCACCCTCGCCGATGACGACCACCCCGTTCATGGACACGGTGGACACCAGGGTCCGCATGGCCCGCACGGCGGCACCGTCCGCGCCGTTCTTGTCGCCGCGGCCGACCCAGCGGCCCGCGGCCATGGCGGCGGCCTCGGTGACCCGGACCAGTTCCAGGGCGAGGTTGCGATCGGGGTGTTCGGGTGAAACCTCGAGCTCGGACGGCAGATGCTCGGTCATCGGGGGGCACCTTCCCTTTGCGGGCACCCTTTACGGGCACATAGACGGCGTACTCCGACTCTAACCGGAGGCTGACCGAATGAGCAGGGGCGCCCACGCATGAGCGCATACGGGGGGTGTGGTATCGCTTACGCGCGGGTGGGGATCCGGCACCGCCTCAAAGGTGTGGGCGGTACCCCAGGAGGCGAGTGCCGCCCGGCGTGAACGCACGCGCCGCCCGGCGTGGTCGCCGACACAGGGTGGGGTGGTGCCAGGGCACCGGCGGGGGCCTGCGACGATGGGAGCGTGGCAGGCAGGCAAGGCAAGCAGACCGTGCGGAATCTGATGTTGTCGCTGGGGGTCGTGATCCTCGTGGCAGGCTTCAGCTACCTCTTCATCCCGCACGACGACTCCAGGGATCCCGTCAAGCGCGTCGACTACCGCGTCGAACTCCAGACGGCGCGCCGCACGGCGCCCTACCCGGTGGCGGCGCCCGAAGGCCTGCCCGCGTCCTGGAAGCCGACCTCCGTGCGCTACAACGGGGACGACTTCGCCGCCTGGCACCTGGGCTTCCAGGACCCGCAGGGCCAGTACGTCGCCATCGAGCAGTCCACCCAGTCGCCGGCCCCGTTCATCGCGGACGCCAGCCAGGGCGCCAGGAAGACGTCTGCCACCCAGCACATCGGCGGCCACACCTGGCAGCGCTACGAGGGTGGCCACTACGACGCGCTGGTCTACCGGTCCGGTGGCGCCACGACCGTGGTGACCGGCACGGCGTCCTTCGGTCAGCTGACGAAGATGGCCGAGGCGCTCCAGACGTCCTGACATCGTCCGCACGGGCTGTATCGCCTGGGGTGGTGCAGTGGTGCAGTGGTGCGGCAGGTGCGGAGGGTCCGCCCGGGGTCCGTCCGGTAGGACAGAGGTGGCAACCCGGGCGTCCCGCCCGCACCCGTCAGCCGTGTCCGGGCGGCGTCGCGTCGCCCGTCAGGTCCAGCCGATGTCCGTCGCCGCGAGGTGGCCGGGGCCGGGCGTGGCGGTCACGCCACCCCAGCCGAGGTCCGGGGCCGCGTCACAGCGCGGGTGTGGAGGGTGCTGTCGTTCGGGTGCCGTGGTGGGTGTGTGTCGTGGTGCAGGCCGGATCATGTGGGGCTCTCCTGGCGTTTCTGGGCATGGGTCGTTCGTGTGCCGTCCCGGATCGTTCCCGGGATGTTCGGGCGCAGGATGCGCGCCGTCCCACCGACCGTAGGAGCGCCCGATTACCTTCCGCTTGCAGCTGCTGGTAACTGGTGGAATCTGCTGGAGACTGCGCGTCGTGCCCCGGCCGCTCCGTCAAGGTCGAACGTCGCCCTCGCCCGTTCCGCCGCCTTCCCGACCCCGGCGTGGTGGGCGGTCGGCCTCCGGCCCGGTGATGCCGAGCGCCGCCGCCGTCTCGTCCGCACGCTGCCAGTGCGGGTGAGCGGCGGCCCGGCCGCCGGTGCGCGCGCAGCAGTTGCCCAGCACGCGCGAGGCGTGCATGACGCCGGGCCTGCTGCCCGTCTCGGTGTGGATCCGCAGGCTCCGCCGGGCCTCGTGGGTGGCCTCCTCGACGTGGCCGTCGTGCAGCAGCACCGTGGCGAGGACGGTACGCGCATGGCCCTCGTAGGCGCGGAAGCCGCACTCGTGGATGCGGGCCAGGGCGTTTCGGACGAAGCGCAGTGCCTGGGTCGGGGAGCCCAGCCGGTGGTACGCCGTGGCGAGGCCGTTCAGGGCGTGCACCTCCAGCACGGCGTTGCGCACTTCCTGGGCGAGGCGCAGGCCCTGCTGGAGTTCGTCGATGGCGGTGCGCAACTCGTCGAGCTCCAGCCGCGCGGTGCCGATTCCGGTGTGGACCTGAGCCTGGCGGCGCCGGTTCTGCAGCCGGACCGCCAGGTCCAGAGCGGCGCTGAAGTGTTCGAGCGCAGGGTGGTGCCGGCCCCGTTCGCACTCCAGCCAGGCTTGGTTGACGTGCACGGCGGCCCGGAGGTCGTCGTTGCCGATGTCGCAGGCCGCCGACATCGCCCGGTCGAGCCAGTCGGTGGCTTCCGTGAACGAGCCGCAGAAACCCAGCACGGCACCGAGGTTCGCCATCGTCATGGTGGCCTGCTCATCCCTCAGGTGCCCGTACTTCGCCAGCGCCTCGCGGTAATGGCCGATCGCCGTGGCGAGATTCCCCGCGCAGACGTGCCAGTGGCCCAGATTGTTGAGGATGAGCGCCTCGGTCGCCGGGTTGCACTCCAGGCTGTGCCGGGCGGTGCTGATGGCCAGGTCGAGCTTGCCCAGTTCGGCACAGAGCACGGCGTTGTTCGACAGTGCTGCGGCCTGCCCCTCCCGCCATCCGGCGGCCTCACACGCGGCCAGCGCTTCAAGGCCGTGCCGAAGGGCACCTGAGGGATCGTCGCTGTGCACGTAGTGGGCTGCGGTGCGGCACAGGGCGGCCACGGCCAGGCCGGTCAGATCGCCGCAGGCCTGCGCCGCGGTCTGCGCGTGATCGGTCAGCCGGGTCAGGTCGAGGGCGAGGCGGCGCCAGCTGAGGTACAGCCGTGTCGCGTTGGCCAGCAGCCATGCGGCGTGGTGGGGGCCCTGCACGGCGGCGCGGGCGGCGATCGCGAGCAGGTTCTCGCGTTCCGTGCCGAACCACCGGGCGGCCTCGTCGGCACTGGCGAAAGCGACCGGTGTGGCGTGCGCACCGCGTGGACCGGCCGGGTCGGCCAGGCTGCCCAGGCTCGCCGGATCGACCCATTCGTCCCGGCCGGCCAGGCTCTCCCTGCCACCGGAGGGGTGCTCGTCGCGCGGGTCGTCGCCGGGCACGGGCATGCGGGGTCCGAAGGGGTACAGCGTGCGGGCCGCCCGTTCGGCGCCGTCCAGGTACCAGTCCATCAGCCGGTGTGCGGCCCGCTCCCTGGCCTGCGGGGTGTCCTCACGCTCGGCGCGCTCCTTCGCGTAGGCGCTCATCAGGTCGTGCAGGCCGTACCGGTCGGGACCGGCCGGCGCCACCAGGTGGGCCGCAGTCAGTTCCCGTAGGATCCGGCCGGTCTCGGGCACGGTCAGGCCGCCCAGGGCCGCCGCTGCGGCCGTGCCGAAGGTGGCGCACGGCGACAGGCCGAGCAGCCGGAGAAGCCGCCGGGCCGCCGGGGTCAGCCGCTGGTAGGACAGGTCGAAGGTGCGGCGGACGGCAGCGTGCTCGTCGCCCTCCACGGTCAGCTCCCCGAGGGCGTCCGCGCGCAGCAGCGCAGCCTGCTCGGCGAGGGTGCGCTCCGGATGCCCGACGAGGTGCGCCGCCGTGATCCGCAGAGCCAGCGGCAGACCGGTGCAGGCCCGTGCCAGGTCGACCGCGGCATCGGGCTCGGCAGCGACCCGCGCCCGGCCCACCAGGGCCGCCAGCAGCTCGACCGCGTCGGCCGCCGGCAAGGTGTCGAGATCCACCCGGCGCGCCCCGTCCACCGCGACCAGGCCGTCCAACCGGCTGCGGCTGGTGACGACGACCATGCAGGTCGGCGAGCCGGGCAGGAGCGGACGGGCCTGCGCCGGATCCCGCACGTTGTCCAGCAGGATCAGCATCTTCCGCCCGGCGAGCACCGAGCGGTACAGCCGTGCCGCGTCGCCGACGTCCTTGGGGATCTGCTCGTCGGGCAGGCCGAGGGCGCGCAGGAACGCGGCGATGGCGTGCAGCGGGTGCTCCGGCGCGCCGGCGGAGTAACCGCGCAGGTCCGCGTAGAGCTGACCATCGGGAAACTGCTGGGCCACCCGGTGCGCCCAGCGCACCGCGAGCGCCGTCTTGCCGACGCCGCCCGCGCCCGTCACGGCCGAGATCACCACGGGTGCGTGCGGCCCGTGTCCGGCCATCAGCCGGTCCAGCGCACGCAGCTGGGCGACGCGTCCGGTGAAGGCGGTCACGGAGGCCGGGAGCTGGGCGGGGGCCACGGCGGGGACGGAGCGCACCACCGGCCGGGTGTCCTGGGCGAGGACGTGGGCGAAGGCCGTGGACAGTTCCCGGCCCGGGCCCACCCCCAGCTCGTCGCGGAGCCGTAGCCGCACCTCCTCGTAGACGGTCAGCGCGGCGGCCTGGTGGCCCGCCGAGGCCAGCGCCTCGATCAGCAGAGCGTGCGGAGGCTCGTCCAGGGGGCGGGCGTGCACCAGGGGCTCCAGGAGCGGTTTCGCCCGCTCGGGGTGGCCGAGGTCGAGCCAGGTACGCGCGGCGGTGAGCACGGCGGCCTCGCGGTCCTGCTCCAGCGCGACCACGTCCACGGCATCCTCGTCCGACGCCTCGACGTCCTCCAGTACCCGGCCGCGCCACAGCCCCAGTGCCTCGGTCAGCAGATCGGCCCTGGTGGTGGGGTGTGCGGAACGGGCGGAGGAGAGCAGCTGGCGGAACTGCGCCGCATCGGTGCGGCCGGCGCCGAGGTCCAGCAGGTAACCGGTCGGGGTCCGTCGCACCGCGAGCCCGTCACCGGCTTCCCGCATGATCCACTGGCGTAAGCGGTGCACGGCCACCCGCAGGGCCGCCCGAGCCTTCTCCGCGTCGCGGTGCCCCCACAGCCGGGCCATCAGCAGGTCGTCGTCGGCTCCCCGGGTGCCTCGGAGCGCCAGCAGGCCCAGCAGGCTGCGCAGGATCGGCGAGGACGGCGCGGTGTCCTGCGCCGGGCCGCCGGACGTCCCGGGCGCGGGACGTCTGCGCAGTGCCACCGGGCCGAGGATGAGCATGTCCGTGACCGGTGCCCCCGGTGTTTCCGGCGACTTGGTCGTGTCGGCAGCGCTGGACACCCCGGCCCCTTCCCCTACTCGAACGCGTGGCGCCCGAGCCTCCGGATCGCGTCGTGCACGCGTCCTCGGGCACGACATACCCGGCGCTGGAGATGCGCCATGCCCAGACAGTCTCGGACACGGCGGCCGCGGGACGTGGCGCGGGGTCCTCGGGCGGGGGTGGCACGGGGGCGGGGTGGTGGTGCGGGGTGGTGCGTGGTGCACAGCGGTGCGGGGGAAGGGGCAGCGGCAGGGCAAGGGGAAGGGGAAGGGGAAGGGGAAGGAGAAGGCCAGGGCGGCGCGAGGCCGCCCGGACCGGGTCAGATGGTGGTGACGACCTGCTCGTAGTCGAGGCGGGGGGAGCGGTCGAACCAGGCGTCCGCGCCGGGCCGGCCGATGTTGACGATCATCAGCGGCGTGTGGTTGTCGTCCAGGAACTCCTTCTGGACGCCGGCGAAGTCGAAACCGGTCATCGGACCGGCGGCGAGGCCGGCCGCCCGGACGCCCACGATGAAGTACGCGGCCTGGAGCGCCGCGTTCAGGCCGGCGGCGCGCTCACGGGTCGGGCGCTCCGAGAAGAACGCGTCCTTGATGCCCGGCGCATGCGGGAAGAGCTGCGGCAGCTCCTCGTGGAACTCGTTGTCCGCCGAGAGGATGGCCACGAGGGGTGCGGTGGCGGTCTTCGGACGGTTGCCCTCGGCCATGTGCGGCACGAGCCGCTCGCGCGCCTCGGCGCTGCGCACCAGCGTGATGCGCAGAGGCGACTGGTTGAAGGCGGTCGGACCGTACTTGACCAGGTCGTAGATCGCCTGGACCTGCTCGTCGCTCACCGGCTCGTCGGTGAACGTGTTCGCGGTGCGAGCCTCGCGGAACAGCAGGTCCTGGGCGGCGGGGTCAAGAACGAGAGACATGGGCGGACCTTCTCGGGACGTGTGGATCACTTGGTCACGGCCGACTGTACGACACAGGACGTTTAACGTTCAACAAAAGTGATGGGCTTCACGGGTGTCGCGTGTCGGGTGCCGGTGCCTGCCGGGTGCCGGGTGTGGCCGGGTGCCGGTGCCTGCGGGGTGCCAGGTGTGGTGGCGGGTGTCGGAGGCCTGGGGCGTGCGCTCAGGCTCCGTCTTCGGCCGAAGTGCCCGGTCCGGGCCCGGCGAGCCCCGGCGCGTCGGTGACGTCCGCGCGGGTCACGTCCTGCTCCTCGTCCTCCGCGAGGGCGGCGTCGAGCCGGGCGCGTGCGCCGTCCAGCCAGCGGCGGCACACCTTGGCCAGCTCCTCGCCGCGCTCCCAGAGGGCGAGCGACTCCTCCAGGGTGGTGCCGCCGGTCTCCAGGCGCCGTACGACCTCGATCAGCTCGTCGCGCGCCTGCTCGTACCCGAGCGCCTCCTTGCCGGCGTCCGCACCGGCTTCCGTCTTGCTGCTGGTCATGCGCCCACCCTAGGAGTCCGTTTCATCGTCCGTGTCCGTGCCTGTATCCGTGCTCGTGTCCGCGTCCGTGGCTGTATCCGTGCTCGTGGACGCGTCCTTGTCCTTGTCCTTGTCCTTGTCCTTGTTCGTGTTCGTGTCAGGGCCAGCGCGGTCGTCCGGGGCCGCGGCGTGCGTGGCCGGGGCCGCGGCGACGCGTACCGTGAAGGCGCCTTCGGCGACCCGGGCGCGTAGTTCCTCGTCGGGCGCCACTTCGTGCGGGGCGCGCACGGCGTGGCCGTCGGCCTTCTGGAGCACCGCGTAACCGCGCTTCAGGGTCGCGGCAGGGGAGAGCGCCACCACCCGGGCGCGGGTGTGCAGCAGCTCCGAGTCGGCCCGGTCCAGCAGATGCCGCAGGCAGCGGCGGCTGCGCTCGACGAGCCCCGTGACCTGCTCGGCGCGCTCGGCGACCATACGGTGCGGGTCCTGTATCGACGGCCGGGCGAGCGCATGGGCCAGGCCGCGCTCCTCGCGCTCGACCAGCGCTTCGACGGTGCGCCGTGCGCGGTCGCGCAGCCAGCGCACCCGCTCGTACTCCTCGCCCACGTCCGGCACGATCTTCTTCGCCGCATCGGTCGGGGTGGAGGCGCGCAGGTCGGCCACGTGGTCCAGCAGCGGATTGTCGGGCTCGTGACCGATCGCCGACACCACCGGTGTGCGGCACGAGGCCACCGCCCTGACCAGCTGCTCGTCGGAGAACGGCAGCAGGTCCTCCACGCTGCCGCCGCCGCGCGCCACGATGATCACATCGACCTCGTCGAGCGCGTCCAGCTCCTTGACGGCCTGGACCACCTGCGGCACCGCGTGCACGCCCTGCACGGCGACGTTGCGCACCTCGAAGCGGACGGCGGGCCAGCGGTGCCGGGCGTTCTCCAGGACATCGCGCTCGGCGGCCGACGCCCGGCCGCAGACCAGGCCGATGAGCTGCGGGAGGAAGGGCAACGGCTTCTTGCGCTCCGGCGCGAACAGCCCCTCACGGGTCAGCGACTTCTTCAACTGCTCCAGTCGCGCGAGCAGTTCGCCCATGCCGACCAGCCGTATCTCGGCGGCCCGCAACGACAGCTGGCCGCGCGGCGCGTACCACTCGGGCTTGGCGTGCAGGACGACACGGGAGCCCTCGGCGACGACGTCCGCAACCGCGTCGAACACCGTGCGGTAGCAGGTGACGCTCACCGACACGTCGTGCGACGGGTCGCGCAGCGTCATGAAGACGACGCCGGCGCCGGGCCGCCGCGAGATCTGCGTGATCTGCCCCTCGACCCAGATGGCACCGAGGCGGTCGATCCACCCCCCGATGAGCCGCGACACCTGGCCGACGGGCAGCGGGGCGTCCGCGGACGTGTTCACAGCCATGGGGGGAGCGTAGTCGCCGGGGGTGACAATCCCCGGCGCTGCCGGCAGGCGAGCGGCGCCGGAGCTCGGGGCCTGCCTGGCGGTACCCCTGAGGGTGATCCGGCGGGCGCGGACGGCGCCCTTACGATGGGGGGCATGACTGCTTCGCCAGCGCGCCGTGTCCTGCTCGCCGCTCCCCGTGGCTACTGCGCGGGCGTGGACCGCGCCGTGATCGCCGTGGAGAAGGCCCTGGAACAGTACGGGGCCCCGGTGTACGTCCGCCACGAGATCGTGCACAACAAGCATGTCGTCCAGACCCTGGAGAGAAAGGGCGCGGTCTTCGTCGAGCAGACGGCGGAGGTGCCCGAGGGGTCGATCGTGATGTTCTCGGCGCACGGTGTCGCCCCCGTCGTCCACGAGGAGGCCGCCGAGCGCCGGCTGGCCACCATCGACGCCACCTGCCCGCTGGTGACGAAGGTCCACAAGGAAGCCGTCCGGTTCGCCAAGGAGGACTTCGACATCCTCCTGATCGGCCACGAGGGACACGAAGAGGTCATCGGCACCTCAGGAGAGGCCCCCGAGCACATCACCCTGGTCGACGGCCCCAAGGACGTCGCCAAGGTGGAGGTACGCGACCCGTCGAAGGTCGTCTGGCTCTCCCAGACCACGCTCTCCGTCGACGAGACCATGGAGACCGTCGACGCCCTCAAGGAGAAGTATCCGCAGCTGATCTCGCCCCCCAGCGACGACATCTGCTACGCCACCCAGAACCGTCAGCTGGCCGTCAAGCAGATGGGCGCCGAGGCCGATCTGGTGATCGTCGTCGGCTCTCGGAACTCGTCGAACTCCAAGCGTCTCGTCGAGGTCGCCAAGATCGCCGGCGCTCGTGACGCCCGCCTCGTGGACAGCGCCGAGGAGATCGACGAGGCCTGGCTGGACGGCGTCGGCACGGTCGGCCTCACCTCCGGTGCTTCCGTGCCCGAGGTGCTCGTCGAGGGCGTCCTGGACTGGCTCGCGGCGCGCGGCTTCGAAGACGTCGAGATCGTCAAGGCCGCCGAGGAGTCGATCACGTTCTCGCTCCCCAAGGAGCTACGCCGCGACCTGCGCGCCGAAGCAGCGTCCCTTGCGGCCGGCGGGCGGACGGACTCGGAGGGGGCCGGCGGCGCCGGCGGCACGACGGAGGCCTAGACGCGAAGCCGTCCGAACGGTCCGAACGGTCCGAACCGTCTGAGCCGTCTGCGCCCCCGCGGGCTTGCGACCGCCGTTTGCGGGCGTGTCCGAAGGCGTCCGCACGTACCGTAGGACTCATGCAGATCTTCGGTGTGGACATCGGCGGCTCCGGCATCAAGGGCGCGCCCGTGGACCTGGACCGCGGCGACCTCGCGGACGACCGTTTCAAGGTGCTGACGCCTCAGCCCTCCTCCCCCGACGAGGTGGCGGAGAGCGTCAAGGAGGTCGTGCACCACTTCGCGTGGCAGGGCCCGGTCGGCATCACCTTCCCCGGGGTCGTCACCGACGGTGCGACGGTCCGTACCGCCGCCAACGTCGACAAGTCCTGGATCGACGTCGACGCCCGGGCCCTCCTGAGCGACCGGATAGGCGGACTGCCCGTGACCGTCGTCAACGACGCCGATGCCGCCGGCGTCGCCGAAATGCACTTCGGTGCCGGCCAGGGCCGCGGCGGCACCGTCTTCGTCCTCACCTTCGGCACCGGCATCGGCAGCGCCCTCTTCATCGACGGCCGCCTCGTGCCCAACACCGAGCTGGGCCACCTCGAGCTGCACGGCCACGACGCCGAGAAGCACGCCTCCACCAAGGTCAAGGAGGACCACGACCTGAGCTGGGAGCACTGGGCGAAGCGCGTCCAGCGGTACCTGGCCCACGTCGAGATGCTGTTCTCGCCCGAACTGTTCATCATCGGCGGCGGAGTGAGCCGCAAGGCACGCAAGTTCCTGCCCCTCATCAAGGGCCTGAAGGCCGAGCTGGTGCCGGCGCAGTTGCAGAACAACGCGGGGATCGTCGGGGCGGCCATGCAGGCGGCGAAGTCGGCGGAGTAGACCGACGGTCGGGCACACACGGCGGGCACACGCCGGGTGACTTGCGCGGGCGGCTTGGGCGGGCGGCTTGTGTGATGGCTTGCGCGGGTGACTCCTGTATGTGGGGAGGAGGGGAAAGCGGCAGGCACCGCGTCGTGTACCGAGCGGTTCACCTCGGTGCCCCCGCTTTCGCCCGCGGCTGCCCTGCGAGCCGCCCTGCGTCCCGCCTCAAACCGGGCGGCGGCGGGGCTGAGGCGGCGACTGCTGTGGTCCGGACCGTGCCCCGGAGAGCCGGGTGCGCCCGCGCGACCCGGACCGGTCCGGGTCGCGGGACCGGTCCGGCTGCCGTTCCCGCCCCTGGGAACCGCGCTGACCCGGGCGACCCTGGCCTTGCCCTTGCCCCTGCCCCTGCTGCCCGCGGCCGTGTCCCTGACGGGTCTGGCCTGCGCGGTTCGGGCCCGTCGCGCCGTCCCGGTCACGTGCCGTACGGGGACGGGCGGGCACCGTGGGCCGCGGACGACCCGTACCCGTGCCCATCCCCACGCCCCTGCCGGTGCGACGTGCCGCGGCCCGGCGCCTCAGCAGCCGGATCTTCCGTACCGTCGCGATCACGCCCGCGATCAGCGTGCCCCCGTACAGCCACCCCGCGTGCATCGCGAGCGCGGTGAACAACCCCATCACCCGGGTGGCGAACCCGCCTGTGGCAGCCGCCAGCGGCAGCACCCCCGCAGCGAAACCGATCGGCACGGAAACCGGCGCGGACAGCACGTCGATGCGCCGCACCCACAGCGCGGTCACCATGCTCACCGGCAGGAAGAGCACCCCGTAGACCACCATCGACCCGCCGAGCAGCACCGCATCCAGAAAGGCGAGCAGCACCATCACCATGGTGCAGAACAGCCCGCCCCCAAGCGCGGTCAGCCGCGGATTGGGCGCGTTCCGCAACGCCCGTACCAGTGCCCGCACGACGCCCGGCGTGGCCCGTGCGCCCCGGAACGCGAGGCGCACGGAGCGGTACACGATCCGGATGGACAGGCCGACGGCACGGCGTGCAGGGCGCGTGGCAGGGCGCCGGCCTGTCGAACCCGTCTCCGGGTGCCCCGGCACGGCTACGCCAGCAGCGGCGCCGGCCCCCAGCGGCCCGCTCTGCGGCGGCAGCGGCGGCCCGACCCGATGCGGTCGCGCCTGCGATCCGGCCTGCGACCGAGCGGCTGAGCGAGACGGCGACGAGGACGAAGACGAAGGGGATGAGGACGAAGGGGATGAAGGGGACGGGGACGAAGGCCGAGACGAGGGAGACGGGGACGACGATCGGGATGAGTGAGGTGAGTGGGGCGAATGGAATGAGTGGGACGAGGGTCCGGCCTGTGGAAGGGCCTGGGCTAGTGGGAGGGACTGTGGGGGGCGCGTCCTGGGGTGGTCCACGGAGCCCAACCTAGGTCCGATCATGTGTCGAGCAGGTCATGGGACACGCACTTTTGCCGAGCTTCCACCGCGCGTTCGACTGCGATCGGACGTCCGACGGCAACCGGACGCCGGACGACGACCGGACGCTGGACGACGACCGGGCGCCCGACGGCGACGGGGCGCCCGACGGCGACGGGGCGCCGATCGCCCAGCCGGTCCGGTCGCGTCGGGGCCGCGAGGACGTGACGCCTCGCGGCAGGGCGCACGGGCGGCACGCCGTAGACTGGTGGATCGGCCCGCCGGCCCCGGCTCACCGGAAGCCAGCGCCACCCAACGCCACCCAGTGGCACCCAGCCCCCACCCACTCCGCCCGCCCGGCCCAGACGTACGGAAGTCGTAACGTGTCGCTCACGATCGGAATCGTCGGTCTGCCCAACGTCGGCAAGTCGACCCTGTTCAACGCCCTGACCAAGAACGACGTGCTCGCGGCCAACTACCCGTTCGCCACGATCGAGCCGAACGTGGGCGTCGTGGGCGTCCCCGACCCCAGGCTGGACAAGCTGGCCGAGGTCTTCTCCTCGCAGAAGGTGATCCCGGCCACCGTCAGCTTCGTCGACATCGCGGGGATCGTCCGCGGCGCCAGCGAGGGCGAGGGCCTGGGCAACAAGTTCCTTGCGAACATCCGCGAGTCCGACGCGATCTGCCAGGTCATCCGCGCCTTCAAGGATGAGAACGTCGTCCATGTGGACGGCAAGATCTCACCCAAGAGCGACATCGAGACGATCAACACCGAGCTGATCCTCGCCGACCTTCAGACCATCGAGCGGGTGCTGCCGCGCCTCCAGAAGGAGTCGCGGATCAAGAAGGACCTCCAGCCGAAGGTGAAGGCGGTGGAGGAGGCCAAGGAGATCCTGGACGGCGGCCGCACCCTCTTCGCGGCCGGTATCGCCCAGGGCACCGAGGCCGCCGAGCCCCTGCACGACCTGCACCTGCTCACCACGAAGCCGTTCCTCTACGTCTTCAACGTCGACGAGGACGAACTCGCCGACGAGGCGTTCAAGGACGAGCAGCGCGCCCTCGTCGCCCCCGCCGAGGCGATCTTCCTCGACGCGAAGCTGGAGGCCGAACTCGCCGAGCTGGAACCGGACGAGGCCCTGGAGCTGCTCCAGTCCGTCGGCCAGGAGGAGCCGGGCCTGGCCACCCTCGCCCACGTCGGCTTCGCCACCCTCGGCCTCCAGACCTACCTCACCGCAGGCCCCAAGGAATCCCGCGCCTGGACCATCAAGAAGGGCGCCACGGCACCCGAGGCCGCCGGCGTCATCCACACCGACTTCCAGCGCGGCTTCATCAAGGCCGAGGTCATCTCCTACGACGACCTCATCTCCGCCGGCTCCGTCGCCGACGTCCGCGCCGCGGGCAAGGCCCGCATGGAGGGCAAGGACTACGTGATGCAGGACGGGGACGTGGTGGAGTTCCGGTTCAACGTATGAAAATCACATCATTCTGGGCTTGGGTGTGAAGTCCCAGGTCAGGGGGGTTGCCGCGGGCGTGGCGGCTGATTGTTGTGGCGTTCTCCGGGAATGTTCAAAGAGCGGGGTGGCGGTGGGCGACTTCGTGTTTCCGCAGGTCGGTGGCGTGATGTACGCGGTGAGTGCGGTGAGTGGTGGTTCGGTCACGGAGTCGGTGACTGGATCGCTGCGGGATGAACTGACAGTTCGTCATCTGCGATGTCCGGTGTTCGACGCTCCCGTCACGCGTCAAGGAGTGCCGGTGGCCCGCCGGTAGAGACAATGCATATCGAGAAGAAACGGGGGGATCTGGCATAAGGTCACTGCGCCGTTGGGGCCGTCCGTAGGATGACTCCATGGTTATGGAAGGTACGCAGACGGCTCCGGAGACTCTGGCCGTGGTGGAGGACGTGTTCGAGGGACACGCCACGGACATTGAGGTAGAGGACACTGGCGAGGACACCACTCGCATCCAGCGGCCCTGGAACCCGGACCAGATTAGGGTGAACACCAGCCAGTTCTCCCTGCGTAATATCCTCGACCAGATCGACGAAGGTTCCATCGAGCTCGCCCCGGACTTCCAGCGGTTGCGGGTCTGGCGGGCCGACCAGAAGTCTCTGCTGGTTGAGTCCTTGCTCCTGCAGATCCCGCTGCCCGCGTTCTACTTCGCAGAGGACAAGGACGGATCGTTCCGGGTAGTCGATGGTTTGCAGCGGCTGTCCACACTGCACGCGTTCGTCCGGGGCGGCACCGACGGCTTCGCCTTGGGGAAACTGGAGCACCTGGACGACCTGAAGGACCTGCGTTTCGCTGATCTGCCCGTGCCGTTCCAGCGGCGAATCAACAATACCCAGCTGATCGTCAACGTGATCGACCCGACCACGCCCCGTGGCGTCACTTACGAGATCTTCAAGCGGATCAACACGGGAGGTACTCCGCTCAACGGCCAGGAGATCAGGCACTGCATGAGCAGTCGGCGCAGCCGGGACATCCTGCACCGAATGACCCACACGGATGCCTTCGCCAGGGCCACCGGCGGTCGCCTGACCAACCACATTCGGATGAATGACCGGGAGATGGCGCTGAGGTTCGCTGCGTTCTGGTTGAAGGGGCTGGTGACCTACCAGGAGCGGCCGGTGATGGAGACGTTCCTGATGGATGCCACCGAGCTGCTTGACGACCGCAAGCAGGTCCCGGACGAGCGGGTGGCGGAGTTGGAGGCCGCCTTTGAGCGAGCGATGGCTCACGCGTACCTCGTCTTCGGCGAACACGCGTTCCGTAAGTGGCCCGAGGGGGAGAACTGGCGGCGACCAATCAACCGTGCCATGTTCGAGAGTTGGTCGCTGGCCCTGGCTGACCCTGACCACACGGCGGACGACCTACGCGTACGCCGTCAAGCCATCGTGACGGCCGCTCGCCAGCGGATGACCACCGACGTGGCCTACCTCAACGCCATCACGTCTTCCACAGCCGACCGGGGCCGGGTCGACTACCGTTTCAAGGCTGCCGTGGCGGATGCCGGAGCCGGCCGGTGATCACCTCCCTAGAGATCCGGAGCTTCAAACGCTTCAAGGCCGAGTCGTTCGACCTGCGCCCGCTGACCGTCCTGACCGGTGTCAACGGCGGAGGCAAGAGCACGGTGATCCAGTCCTTGCTGCTGACGCGGCTGGCTGAGGCGGCACGCGGCACGGCGGGGGACGCCGTCCGGTTGAACGGCCCACTGGGGCTGGCCCTTGGGGAGGCCCGGGACGTGCTGAACTGGACGGCCGACACTCGGGAGATCACCGTACGGCTGGGTGGCTCGAACGGCGAGTCGTGGGTGTACGTCCTCGGTCTGCCCGACTCCGAACAGGCGCTGCATCTTCAGGCGCTACGGCTGCCGGTGCAGTCCGTGCCCGGTGTCGGGAGGGACGTCCGGGACCCCGCGTTTACCTATCTGTGCGCCGAGCGGCTTGGCCCGCGTGACACACTCGCGGTATCTGCCGAGGAGCCGGACCGGATCGGGGTCGGCGTTCGGGGCGAATACACCGCGCAAGTCCTTGCGCTGCGCGACACCCGCGCGGTGACCAGCCGCAGGACGGTCCGCGAGCCGCTGCGGAGCCCGGAGGCCGCTGGCCCGCAACTCAGGCTCCAGGCCGAGGCATGGGCCTCGCAGATCATCCGTCCGCTGCGGATCACTGCCCAGGTGGCGGTGGGCATCATGGCCGGGACGATCCGGTTCGGCGAGCCGGGCCTGACTGGCGAGGAGATCCGGCCCGTCAATACGGGCTTCGGCGTCTCCTATGCCCTACCGGTCATCGTCGCCGGTCTGCTCACTGAGCCGGGCGACCTGCTGATCGTGGAGAATCCGGAGGCACATCTGCACCCGGCGGGACAGTCCCGGCTCGGTCGGTTCCTGGCCCGGGTGGCGGGCAGCGGCGTGCAGGTCGTGGTGGAGACGCACAGCGACCATGTCCTCAACGGCGCCCGGCTCGCCGTGGCACAGGACCGTGCCATCCTTGCGAAGGACATGATCACTCACTACTTCGACAACGACCAGGTGCTGCCTGTCGGCATCAACGACAAGGGCGAGCTCAGTCACTGGCCCAGCGGCTTCTTCGACCAGATCGAGACTGACCTCGGGAGGTTGGCACGTGCCCGGCGTGGAAAGTGAGGCAGGCCAGAGCGGACTGGACTTACCAGATGGCTGCGTGCTCGTGCCGAGTGACCACGCAACTGCCGACGACTATCGAGTGGTGGTTGGCGAGGAGTGTTTCGACTGGCGGGAGTTGACCGAACCTGACTCGCTGCGGGACGCTCTCGGCGCGCTCGCAGATTTGCTCCAACCGCTGGCCGACGGGCGTACCGCTGCGTTTGTCGATGCGGCATACGATGCTGAGTGCCTGCCGTCGACCAAGCTGGTCGATGCCTTGTATTCGCCGGGCAGCGGTCTGTCCCACGACGACCGGATCCGGTTACAGAAGCTGTTGGACAAGTGCCGCGTCATTGAGCCCGCCGAAGCGGACCTGCCCCGGCCTGTCCGGGTGGCCGACGGCTCTGAGCGGGAGCGCTCCTGGGGCATCACTCACGCCTTGGCACGGGCCGCCGACGGGCGTGCCATGTCCATCCTCCTCGCGCCCTACGTCTCGCAGCCCGATTGGCCCGCCGGGTGGCTCGCCGTGACACGGAAGACGGAGGAGGGCTACGACGAGGTACGGGCGCACGTCCTGCGCTACGCGGCGGACATGCCCGGTTTCTGGCGCGGCGTGTACACCCATGAACGCGTCCCGGCCGAGCGCTTCTTCGCCTTCGCCCGGCACGCCTTTCCTCGGCTGCTGTTCGCCGACTCCCTGCGTATGCACCATTTCAAAGGTGCCTACGGCGAGGTACTGCCTTGGCTGGTACGGCTGCTGGGCGCACTTGACGACCACTTTGCCCGGTTCTTGGCCGAGTGTGGGGGGGATCAGAATCAGGTCATGCGCCGATTCAGAGCGATGGACCTAGACATCTCACCCGAGAGTTCGAATACCAAGAAGAACGCGAAGGCGTGGGAACAGCGCAACGTCAGCCATGAGGGCAACACCTACCGCTGCGAGTGGCACGGCAAGCGTCGGTGGGACCGTGACCGGGTGCACTTCTCCCTGCCGATTCCCGAGCGGGACGACCGCATACTGATCGGAGTCTTCGTGGGGCACCTGGCGACCTGAACGTAGACGGTAGGCCTATAGCTGGGACTGCTGCGTGATCGGGCCGCAGACGGAATATATGCAAAGGCCCTCTGGAACAAGATCAGCACGTACGCCGACGTCCTGCCGGTTATTTCGGCTACACCACCAACGCCGACAACCAAGTCACGGCCGCCGAGGTGACCGAACCGGGCGGCGCGGTCCGCCGGGTGACCTTCGACGCGGACGGCTTCGGCACCTCCGAGACGGCTGTCTACGGCACCGATCTCGCCCGCAAGACCAGTTACGAGCGCGGTTCCTACCACCGCGTCGATGCCGTGACCGACCACTACGGACGCCGCACCGAGTTCCACTACGACGCAGCCGGCCACATCACCGAGACCATCGAGCTGGCGGGCACGGCCGACGCCCGTTCCTCCGGCACGATCTCCTTCGACGGTCCGTTCGACCAGCCCACGTCGACAACGGACGCGATGAACCACAAGACGGTCTTCGGCTACGACGCCGACGACAACCTGCAGACCGTCACCGATCCCGAAAACCGGGTGACGAAGTACACCTACGAGACGGACGGTCAGGTCAAGACCGTCACCGACGCCGCCGACGCGACGACCGAGTACACCTACCGCAACGGCGACCTGATCTCCGTCAAGGACGCCGAAGGCCGCGTCAGTAGCCAGTTCACGGATGCGGCCGGCCGATCGAGCGCCATGACGGACGAAGCGGGCTCCGTCACGGCAGTCACCTACGACGCGCTCAACCAGCCGCGCAAGGTCGCTGACCCGCTCGGCCACACCACCTCCTACGACTACGACGCGAACGGCAACCTGCGGACCCTCACCGACGCCCGCCGACACGCCACGGTCTGGGACTACGACGACTCCGACCGACCCAAGACGGTCACCGACCCGCTCGGCGCCCAGGCCATCTTCAAGTACGACACAGCGGGCCGACTGAAGCAGGTCACCAGCCGCTCCGGGCAGATCGCGACAGCCGACTACGACCTGCTCGGCCGCACGAAGACCACCGCTTACGGCGTCAAAGACGACGGCACCGCGGAGTCCACGGTCGTCTACGACTACGGCGACGTCGACCTGCCGAAGACCATCACCGACAGCCAGAACGGCAAGCAGTCCTTCGACTACGACGTTTACGACCGGCTGCACGTCAGCACCGGCCCGACCGGAACCGTCACGTACGACTACGACACGCTCGACCAGCGCAAGACCATGACCGCTGCCGGAACGACGACCAGCTACGACTACGACGACTCCGGCATCCTCAAGACCCTCACATCCGGCACCCAGCAGATCACCTTCGGCCTGGACGACGTGGGCCGGCAGAAGACAGCGACCCTGCCGGGCGGCATCACTCGCACCACCGGCTACGACACGACCGGCGTCATCAAGTCGATCAGCTACGCCAACGGTACGGGCGCGACGATCGGCGACCTGAACTACACCCGGGACGCACGCGGCCTCCAGACCGGCCTGACCGGATCCCTCGCTGGCATCGCACTTCCCACGGCCGAGTCCGGCACCGTCTTCGACGACGCCAACCGCATCACCACCTTCAACGGCCGCTCCTTCACCTACGACAAGGACGGCCAGCTCAAGGACGACGGCCAACGCGGCTACACCTGGAACGCCCGAGGCCAGCTCACCGGCCTCACCGGCACGGCACGGGCACCGGGGGCACCGGGCAGGACGGCAGCTTCGCCTACGACCCCCTGGGCCGCCGCGCATCGAAGACCACCGGCGATACGACCGGCAAGTACCTCACCGACGGCGGCAACCCGGTGGCCGAGCAGAACGCCACCGGTGACACCACCGCAACCGTGGCCATGGCGGCCTGGACGACTTCCTCACCCGCACAGAGGACGGAAAGACCCAGGTCTACCTGACCGACGCCCTCGGCAGCGTGCTGGGCCTGGCGAACACCGACGGCACGGTGGCCACCCGCTACACCTACGACCCCAACGGCAGCTCCACCGCGACCGGGGACGCCGCGTCCAATCCGTACCGGTTCACCGGCCGCGAGGACGACGGCACCGGCCTGCTGTACTACCGCGACCGCTACTACGACCCTGAGACCGGCCGGTTCATCTCCCAGGACCCGACCGGCCAGGCCGGCGGCACCAACCTCTACCAGTACGCCCTGTCCTCCCCGACCACGTACACCGACCCGTCCGGCGACAACCCGCTGATCGCCGGGTGCGTGATCGGCGGACTTGTCGACGGCGGCATCGACTGGCTCACCCAGCGCCTGTCCGGCCGCAAAGTCGACTGGGGGCAGGTCGGCGCCTCGGCCCTGACCGGCTGCCTCAGCGGCATGCTCGGCGAGGGGCTCGGCGCCCTGGGCGAGGCCAAGGGGGCCAGCCGGGTCGCCGACGACGTATGTGTGCCCAACAGCTTCACCGGCGACACACCGGTCCTCATGGCCGACGGGACCACCAAGCCGATCAAGGACGTGCAAGTCGGTGACGAAGTCGCCTCCACAGACCCGGAAACCGGCGAGAGCGGCCCACGCACCGTCAACACAGTCATTAAGGGGACCGGCACCAAACGCCTAACGGAGATCACCATCGCCGTCTACGGCCCTGAACGCTCAGGTAACGGGAAATCCACTACCCTCACCGCCACAGACGGTCACCCCTTCTGGGTTCCCGAACTCCACAAATGGATGCAGGCATCTGATCTCAAGCCTGGCCAGTGGCTGCAGAGTAGCGCCGGCACCTGGGTACAGATCACCGCGATACGCCACCGAATCGGGCAGGCCACGGTCTACAACCTCAGCGTCGAGGGACTGCACACCTATTACGTGGCGGCAGGCGCGGCGGTTTTGGTCCACAACGCTGGCCGAAGTGATCCTGAAGTCGTCTGCACAATTGGGTCGTACGCCGTTGAGTCAATCCCTTCGATTAGCAAGAGTCAAAGATTTCCCGCATGGATCCGGCAGCAAGTCGATGATCTCGGATACAAGTACGGATGCCACACCTGCGGTACTCTTGATCCGGTCGGCAAGAGATGGGTGCCCGATCACCAGCCAATTAGTTCTTGGGTGCCGGACGGATTTCCTCAGAGGCTCTACCCGCAGTGCCTGGAATGCAGCAGGAAGCAAGCGGGTTGGGCGCGTCAGCTGGCCCCGGTGATGAAAAAGATATACGAGTCTGCCGCAAGGGTTGGGGGATATGTCAACTGAGTGGATCGAGTCGGAAGGCGGTCCGCTGGTGCTACTCGGTACCAGGCAGATTGAGGAGTGGTCCGGTTACCAGGGTGATTATGAGCTCGCCTGTGAAGTCGAGGACTGCGTTGGACTGATCGAACTCGACCAAGGTCGTGGAGAGGCGATCGTGATCGGAGGCGATCCGCTCCCAGCGGCCTACATGCGAGAATTCCCCGCCATTGTGCAGTGGGTTCAAGCGCCTTCCGAGGCTGCTTTGTTCTCAGGTTTGCGAAATCTCTGGGGAGAGATCCAAGGATGGTCTCCGGGGCCAGAGGTCGACATTGATGGGCCGTTGTTCATGATGGACGCGGCGCTTCCCGGCGTTGAGTCCGGAGAGGAATATGCGCGAGTAGACCTGCCTGCGGGTCGCTATCGAATCGACACGGTTGAGATTGACTTTGACAATGAAACCTGCGCCAGGGTTCATCGCTTCAATCGGTTCGATGGATGAGTAGTAGGAGGCGACTCCTTCTCGCCGCCATCTTCGCGGCTCTCGGCGGTGGGTCCGCTGCCGCCATTGCCACTCCTTTTCTATGTGATGACCGTCGGAACGGAGATAAAGTCCCGGCATTCTTGCGTGGCGTTGCACCATTTCCTCATGGGCAGATCTTGGCGCTTGATCTCGCCGTGGCGAGAACAATGGCCGCTGAAGCCGTTCGAGATGCACATCGAACGGTCGCGGCTGTTGACGGCGGTCCTGTCTCCGTGTGGCTTGCTCTGGGAGCCGGGCTTCTACGCGAACCCGTGGTAAGGCCCCGCCATCTCAAGCTTATGCCGTCTTTTCTCGGGGATCTGCAGGATCCTGAGCTGTCCCACGGTGACCTTCTGGTGCAGATCACCGGGACTTCGGCGCACCAGGTGGCGAAGAATACCCAAGACCTTCTTGGGGCCTTGCCGCAGTTCCGAGTCCGTTGGCGGGTTCACGGAGTCCGTCCCGAGAACCGTGAGGAGCATGGTCGGGGACTGGCCCGGAATCCGTTTGGGTTCACTGAAGGGTATGGAAACCCTGCCGATTACGACTCCATGGCCGGCCGTGCGTTGGTTCGGCCAGACCAGGGTGAGCCAACCTGGGCCGTGGGCGGGAGTTACCAGGTGGTGCGGATCATCAAGTTCGCTGACGAGCTCTGGCGGCAGGACTCTCCACGTGAGCAGGAACGGATCATCGGTCGTGGACGGGATGGGCGGTGGTTGGACGGGACACCGAACAGCGAACGGCTCGACTTCGCCCCTGATCCGCACGGAAGGATCACGCCTCTGGACTCGCACGTGCGCCGAGCGGCACCAGACCGTCGTCATCCGCCGCCGCTCGTGCGGCGCAGCTACAACTACGATCGCGGCGATGGCGATCGCGGCCTGATCTTCTCCTGCTTCCAGAGGGACCTGGCTGCTGGGTTCGAAGCCGTGCAGAAGAGGTTGCAGGGCGAGGCCATGGCGAAGTACATCCTCACCGTGGGAGGTGGTTACTTCTTCGTGCCACCACCGGGAGATGTTTGGCTCAACGTGTTGTTCCCGGTGTGAGGGGACCGTGCCATTCCGTGGCGGACCCCGGCTGGGTGGAGTCTGGCGCCTTGCTGGATCCGGGCTGGATGATGGCGGCATCAGGCTTGTTTGCGCAGGTGACAGCGTTATCTTGGACGTTCCGGTTCAACGTATGAAAATCACATCATTCTGGGCTTGGGTGTGAAGTCCGAGGTCAGGAGGCTTGTCGCCGGACGCGTCGGCTGCTTGTTGTGGCGTTCTCCGGGAACGTTCAAAAGCTGGGGCAGCGGCAGCCGTCTGTGTGTTTCCGCAGGCCGGAGGCGTGAAGTACGCGTTGAGTGCGGTGAGTGATGATCCGGTCACAGTGAGGGCTGCTGGATTGTTGCGGGATGGTCTGACGTAGCGTCAGCCACCGATGACCGGTTCTCGGTGAGTGGTGAAGGCTTTTCCCCTTCGGCGGTGATGGCCAGGTGAGCCGTGAAGCCATGCGGTCACGCGCTGCAAGGTCGGCTTGGGTGGCTGGTCAAGATCAACTGTCGTTTGGGGTGTGCCAGTCGACCGGGAGCGTCCTACTGAGGTTCGATGCGTGATGTCGCGGGACCCTACCGGTTGAACTGCGAAGACGCGTATCCGCCGCACGGCATCATGCGAAGATCACCCACCAGTAGATGAGCGGACTGTAGCGCCCGCTCTGATCCCCCTGCCTGTGGGTGGCGATGATTCTGCGCCGGAAAGCGATGTTCCGGTGGCAGACGAAGTCATGTGCGGGCGTTCAGGTCTCGGCCAGTTGAAAGTGCCAGATGATCTCCACCGGAACCCCGGTGTTGGCCGCTGTAGCAGCCTCGGGTACCAGGTCCATCAGGCACCATGGCCAGTCCTCCCACGGACCCAAGTCGATCGTGAGCTTCCGTGGCGGATCCTGTGCCCCGGTCCGTCCCCCGGCTCGCTCCTCGGGTTCCTCACAGCGCCGGACTTGTAGCCCCACCGCAAGCGCGGCACGTAGGTAGTCCCCGACCGGATGACGATAGGTTTCCAACTGCCCCGGCCTCCCGTCCGCCAAGCGCACCGAGGGAATCGAACCCCGCGCCACGCATTCCGGGTGGATGTCCGAGGTCACGAGGTGCCCGCCCGGACGCAAAACCCTGGCGAACTCCGCCATCACCGGCCCCAGGTCGGCGACGTGCGTCAGGGCAAGAGAACAGACCACCAAGTCCATGGCATCATCGGCCACGGGCAGCCGGCGCAGGTCGCCAAGGAGGAACTCGCCTGCTGGTACCCGCTCACGTGCCCGCGCCAGCATGTCCGCCGAGCTGTCGACGCCGACTGTCCGGTGACCGCGCTCGGCCAGCAGGACCGTCATCCGACCGGTGCCGCAGGCGGCGTCCAAGGCGACACCAGTCGGCATTCCATCGAGGATTTCCCCGACCACCGGCTCGTCGAAGTCGAACGCCGAGTTGGGGCCGTCATAGGTCCTCGACCAGATCTGGTATCCATCGACGGTGCCCACCGGGGCAACGTCCACAGCGGCATCCGCCAGCGTCTCGTCGTCAAGCAGCCTCCGGATCTCGCCGACACGCGCATCGACGAACTCGCGATCGTGCTCCCCGGTGAACGATCGCAGCAGGGCAGTGCCTTCAAGGCCCACCAAGTAGGCGAGCGGATTCTGGTGCTTCACGGCGCGACGCTAGCGACGCTCGTGGCGCCAGCGCCACCGATTTGCCCGTCGCTCCTGGCAATGTACCTCTCGGTCACTGGTGATCTTCGCATGATGCCGTGCGGCGGATACGCGTCTTCGCAGTTCAACCGGTAGGGCCCTGCGACATCACGCATTGAGTCTCAGTAGTCCCTTGTCGAGCCTTGGGGGTGACGGTCAGGGGTGTGGTGATTCAGGCCATTCGCTCCATAATCTCTCGCACTCCTGAGCGGTTGTGCCTAAAGTGCGGCGTGTTTGTGCGCTGAAAGTGGCAGTCATGTGAAGTTCCTGATCTGTGTGGTCGCTCTGGGGGGTGCGCGGGCGGGGAGAGCGGTTCGTGGGGCGTATGGGGGCTCGTCGGCGGTCGGTCACGGTGGGGGCGCTTGTGCTGGCGCTGGCCTGCGGTTCCCTGTCGGCGCAGGCGGCTTCACCGGACACCAGACCGCCGGGGAGGGCGAGGGTGGGCACCAGCGCATCCGCCCCTACGTCCTCTGAGGCCACGGCGTCTCACTCAACCGATTCCCCCGGCAATCGTGACGACGATCCCGGAGCGGGCGGCTTAGGTGAGGGGGCCCACAGCTCCGGCGCGAAGCGGAAAACCGCTGCCGAGGCGGCCGAGTCGACCACCGATCATGCGGTCTACGCCTATGACGCGGCGGATCGTTTGGTCGGGGTGACTGACCCGGATGGTGAGACGGCCCGCTACCGCTACGACGAGGCGGGTAACCGGCTCGGCGTCGATCGCTATCCGTCGACGCAGTTGTCGGTGCTGTCGGTTGTTCCGGCGGGGGCCGCAGTCGGGGCGAAGGTGACGCTGTCCGGTACCGGCTTCTCTGCGACAGCGGCCGATGATGCGGTGTCCTTCGGCGGGGCCAAGGCGACCGTCTCCTCGGCGTCGGCAACGCGGCTGACCGTGACCGTGCCTTCCGGCGCGGCCGACGGCAAGGTCTCCGTCGCCGTGGGGGATGCCTCCGCGCAATCCACCGAGTCCTTCGCCGTGGCCGCCGGGGCGCCGGTAGTCTCCAAGCTGACGCCGTCATCCGGTGTACCGGACACGCAGGTGGTGCTGTCGGGGTCCGGGTTCGCGGCGAACCTCACCGACAACGTGGTCCGCTTCAACGGCGGTACGGCCGCCCGGCTGGTGTCCGCCACAGCGACCTCCGTGACGGTGCGGGTGCCTCAGGGGCAGGCTGGGACGTCACCGCCCACCTGGGCCTGGCCACCACCCGAAGAACATCTCGCCTGCTGGCCTGCCGCCCCGGACGACTGGCCGCGCCTGGTCCGCCCGACCATCCACGAGGTGCTCGGCCTGTGTGCCGCCCTTGCGGTCGCGACCGCCGCCCTCGGCCTCTCGGATCGCCTCGCCCATGTCTGACCGAAACCATAGAAGGCCGCTCCGCGCCGATCCGCAGGGGCGGCCTTGCCGTATTCCCAACCGCGTGTGGCGTACTCATCACCGACGAATGAGGAAGACACGATGGCGACGACACCAGCGTGCCGAACCGGCCTCGCTGGAAGCCCGATATCTTGCGGGGCGGTTGGCAACCTGTCGGCCGAGGGTTCCGGAGTGACCTGTATGGCCCTCCCCAGCACGAGATCATTCCGTCTACCCGACCGCAGTCCTGCCCGCCCGCAGGCTGCGGCCATGACGTCCGACTCACCGATGCCGTCCCCGCCGTTCTCTTCACCAGACAATGCTGTGCTCCGAGTGGTCGTCGGCAACGCCATCGCGTCAGTACGCGGCGGCGAACCCTCGGTTGAGGAGGCGATCCTGCATGCGGCCGTGCACGGCTGGTACGAGGATCACTTCCAAGGCGAGGACGAGTGTCCCGGCTGCGACTTCCGGGGTGGACTTCCGAAGAACGCCAACCGCGACTGACCACCCAGCAACTGGCCTGCCGCCATCGGCGGGAGCCGGACGGGCGGTGTCGTTAGGGGTGGGATCACGGCAGGTGGCGAACGCCATGTTGTGGCAGCGGGCGGCTGCGCTGAGTGACCTGCTCACCCCAGAGGTGCAGCCATAACGAACTGCCTCCCAGCGCTTCGCACGCCGGGAGGCGGTCGCGGCCCGACCCAGACTGCCGCATACCCGCAGGTGCGGCGGTCGGCTCAAGCAGTTCGCCCAGCCAGCTGCCACTCAGGAACGGGGCAGCAGACGCACAGGCGTGGCAAGGTGTTCGCCCTCGCGGGCAAAAGCACGTGCAGTGCTCGCAAGTAGAGAGGGATGGGGGTGACGACGATCACGGGTCCGACGGAGTGGCTTTCGATCGCGAATAGACCTCGTCGTGTTCCGGGTATTCGACGGCCGGTGACAGAAATAGTTCCCCGGAATTTTCTCCGTGGTAGCTATAGAGACCAAATTCACCCCCTCTGCACTGTCCGCTCTTAATATTAACGGATACCCACTTGCCTCCCCCTCCCGGTACCGTGTCCACCCCCCAAGAGAACGTGCACACATCCTTGGTGTCGGCTGGTTTCATCAGTGCACTCAGCTGAAGTTGCGCGCCCCGGGAGATGAGGCCTGTGCCCCCCTTCTGAAACTTGATCCAGTCCCCTCCCGGGTTACTCCAGGAACCGATGACTTGGCCTTCTGTCGGGACGGGATAATTATCTTCCACTCCGCACGCGGACACACATGTGACGAGGGCGGAAAGGATTACGATGGCGAGGAATAGCGGCCATTTTATCTTAGTACGGCACATATACGTCCTCGATCCAGTTGATCTTAACTGTGATGTCCTTCTGTCCATCAGGGAAGATTCGTTTAACGGCATCCGATCCCGCTTTCATAATGGGGTTACTGCTGCCCTTCTTGTACCCGTCGTCCGACAGACTGCGGGTGGCCGAGGCTACCGTCATACGGTTGGAGATCTGTACGTTCACATGACCGACGTATCCGCCATGGTCCCACTCTGAATCTACCTGGGGCGGCACGCAGGTGACCCCGAGAAGTTGGTAGTCGAGGTTGTAGGAACCGAGCGCGAGACTTGCGGGGCTGGCTCCGTAGATTCCCGATGTGAAGAACCCGGTTACGTCGGTAAGTCCCTCCCATGCCTTCTCGAGATCGGTCCGCTTTGAGTGATCCTTGTCGAACGAATGCTTCGTTGTCGAGTACACACCGTCCTTGATGAGGCCCCGGATCATCCTGGTGAAGGATCGGAAGTGGTCCTCCGTGCGTAGCTGCCTGACGAATTCGCCGTCCGGGGGAAGGGTGATCTCTTTCGGTCCACCGATTGCCCAGAGCGCGACCAGTTCCTCGGCTGAGAGGTCTACGGTCGACTCGCCATCGGGCCCCTTCTGACCGTCCTTCCGTTCCGGTTTGGGGTTCGGCCCCTTCTTGAATACGACGATGTCGACCCCGGTCGTCTTTCGGCCTCTGGTCCGCACCGTCGTGCCAAGGTATGTGTTCGACGTTCCGGGCACCTTGGTCACGTAGGTTTGCGTGGAGTAGTAGACCCACTTTCCGTCGGGGCCCATCTCCAGGTGGTCCGTGTAGCCGCCGCCCTTGCCATCGCTGCATCCCGTCTCGCAGGCCGTGCGCGGCCGCAGGCCGGTGGGATCGGCTTTGGTGACGGGGGTGTTGTTAGCGTAGGCGTATCCGTTGAGTGACTGGTGGTCGTCGGGGACGAGGACCGGGTCGACGGAGAGGAAACGTCCGGTGACCGGGTCGTACTCGCGAGCGCCGAGGTGCGTGAGACCGGTGGTGGTGTCGACGGGTTTGTTGAGGAAGCCCTTGTCGTCGGGCCAGGTTGACGGTGTGGTGCCGCGGCTCTCGCCGAAGGGTTTGGTGTAGCGGCGGGTGACGGTCTGGGTGGTGGCGTCGACCGCCATCGACGTAGTGCCGTGATGGTCGTCGATCATCCAGGTCAGGCCGGTCTCGGTGCGCAAGGCGGTGACGTCACCGGCCGCGTAGTAGCGCTGGCAGCTGAACTTTTTGGTTCCGGTGTCGTAGTGAAGTTCCTGCCCTGGCAGGTAGAGGACGGTGTTGTCGGGGCCGCGGCGGATGAGGAGTTCGCCGCTGGCGTCGTAGAGGTAGTCGGTGGTCTTGGTGCCTTCGGCGAGGCGGACGAGCTCTCCTTCGATGTCCCAGGTGAGGCTCTGCGCGATGCCGGTGGGGCCATAGCGCCGCGTGGTGTTTCCCTGCTCGTCATACGTAAGGGGTTTGGCGGTGCCGCCGTCGACGGTGGTGGAGGTCAGAGTGTGGGGCTGGCCGGTGCCGTTGTCATTGACGGCGGGGTAGCTGTAGTCCGTCTCGGTGTCACCCGCGGCCTTGTGCTCGGTCTGGGTGTCGCGCAGGCCGCTGGTCTTGTAGGTCCAGCTGGTCCAGTACGGGGCCGGGCCACCCAGTGCGTTGGCTGATCGGGCCGTGGTGCAGTCGCTGGAGGCCGGGGTCCAGGCTTCGGTCAGGCGGCGGTAGCCGTCGTAGGCGAAGCACTGGGTGTCCTTGCCGTTCGCCTGATCCGTGATCGACTTGACGTTGCCGGTGGCGTCGTAGACATAGTCGATGTCGCTGGTGTAGCTGGCGTTGGTCTGATCGACGGTGTGGGTGTTGGCCAGTCGGCGAGTGCCGTCTTCATAGCGATTGATGACCTGGAGCTGCTTGGCGTCAGTGGAGGTGCCCAGCCGGGTCTCCTCAATCTCGCCATATGGGGAGTAGCCGATGTCCTGGACGTAGTCGGTCATGCCCTCGGTCCCGGTGAGCATGCCCAGATCGTTGTAGCTATTGGTCACGGTCTCGGCGGGCAGGCCGGCCACCGCGGGCATCGAGGTGGACTGGATGGTGCCGTCGATGTTGTAGGTGGTGGAGGTGCGGAAGGTCTGCGGTGCGCCAGCGGCGACCAGGGGGTCGTTGGCGTCGATGACGGTCTCGGTGCCCTTGGGGCGGCCGAGGCTGTTGTAGCCGGTGACGGCCTGCGAGTAGCTCTTGCCGCTGGTACCGCCGACGTACCGGACGGCCTCGGTCAGTTGGCCCTTGCCCTTTGCGAGGGAGTCGTAGGTGAACTTGGTCAGCTGATGGGTGTTGTCCTTCACTCCGTCCCAGGTACCGGTCTTGCGGCCGAGCTCGTCGTAGTCCGTGATCAGAGTGCGGGTCACCCCGTCGAGAGTCGTCTTGGTGGTCACCGGCCGATCGGCGTCATCGTAGGCGGTAGTGACGGTGCCCTTGTCGGGGTCGGTGGATGTGATCTTGCGGCCGCGCAGGTCGTAGCCGTACGACCAGACGGCGTTGTCCGGGCCGGTCATCTTGGTCAGCCGGCCGGCGGCGTCGCTTTTGAACAGGGTGCGGGTGTAGTCATCGCCGGTTGGGTCGGGGCCGCGGTACTCACGGCGCTCGATGAGCCTGCCGTGGGCGTCGGTGATGCTCATGGTGCCGGTGCCGCCGGCCGCGGCGGTGACGGCGGTGCGGTCGCCTTGGTAGTCGGTTTTGGTGCGCCACTTCTCCTGGTCGTAGACCCGGAAGATCGATTCGGTGGCCCGGCCGGCATCGTCGAAGATCGTCTCGGTGGAGGCGGGGATGGAACCGGGGTAGGTGTTGGCGAGCTTGCCCGACGGTGCGTTGTTGTCGTGGACCTGTTCGTTGGTGAGGTAGGCCAAGCCGCGGTCGTCGTAGAGGGTCTCGGAGATCACTCGCCCGCCGTTCGGGGCGGGGGACTGCTTCTGGCGGGAGCGCAGGAGGCTGTCGAAGATCTCGTAGGAGCTGTTGTAGGTCTTGCCGTCGGCCTTGAGGGTGTCTGTGCGGACCCAGGTCTCTTTGTCGTTGTTGATGCTGTACGCGTAGACGATGCTGGCGGCGTCGCCGAGACCGCGGGAGCGGTCCGGCTTCCAGACCGACCGCAGGCGACCGAGCGCGTCCAGGGACCACTCGGTGATGTTGCCGTTGGCGTCGGTGGTCTTGGTGGCCGTGCCCCAGGCCGGGTCCACCTCCGTGGTGGACGTGTACTGCTTGGGGTCGGTGGAGATCTTGGACGTCAGCGGACCGTAGCCGGAATCGTCGGGGACATACGTGGTCTTGACCGTGCCGTTGACGGCGTTGGTCTCGGTGACAGCGCGGCCCAGCTTGTCGTAGGTAGTGCCGGAGACCTTCTGATATTCGGGTGTCTTGTCCTCCGGGTCGTAATTCGCGACCCGGTAGGTGGCGGTGGTGTCGCCCTTGGTGGGCGCCACGCCGACCGCCTCGTTGTCGTAGGCCGTGGTGACGTCGGAGACGACGTCGTCGGGCACCACCGGGGTGGTGTCACAGGAGACGGAGTACACCTCGACGCGACTGACGTTGGCCACCAACCCGGCCGACGTGTTTCGGGCGTATGTGGTCCGCGTACAGGTCTCGTCGCCGGTCTTGGCGGCGTCGCCGCTGTCCTCCACGGTCATCGGCATGCCGTACGTGGTGTCGTACGTGGTCTTCGTCTTGACCGTACGGGTGCCGGTGGAGGTCTTGGTGCGGGTGGCGACCTCGCCTGCCTGGAGGATCCAGGAGTCGGTGGTGCCCCAGCTGTAGGTGTGGCTTCCTGTCTTGTGAGACCAGGGGGTGTTGATGGTGCCGCTAACTTCCTCGGTGCCGTTGTAGGCGATGGTCTCCCGGACGAAGCCGGCGTACTGGCGGGAGTCGTCGATGGACGTGCCGGTGGAGTCGGTGACCTTCTCGTCCCTCGGGGTGCCGTCGAGTTCCTTCTCGCCGTCGAGGCCACGCATGTAGAGCGTCACCTTCTTGCTGCGGGGGCCCTCGGAGTCACCGGACGTCTGTGTGACCTTGGCATAGCCGCGCCACTGCGACCAGGTTCGGTTGGACGGCTTGGTCAGGCCCTCGTCGTCGGCGAAGCCCCAGCCAGGGCTGTCGTAGTCGTAGTCCGTCTCAAGGGCGTCGTTGTGGCCGTAGGGGTCATCCTGGAAGACGGAGGTGACGACGTATTTGTGGAACCAGTCGGTTACGGGCTCTGCCCCGGACTGGGACCACTTGATGGGGAAGCAGCGGCGCGTGTTCTTGTCGATATGCGCCGGCATGGTGGTGCCCCAGATGCATTCGGGGTCGGAGTAGTTGACAGTGAGGGTCGAGCCGGTCTCCGACTTGATCGTGCGCACCCGCCACTTGATGTAACGCAGGGTGTCCGGGCCGCTTCCCTCCACGTGGTTGGCCATCTGCACGCCGCCGAAGATGACGGGTGGCATGACAGCTGCGGTGCTGTTGGCTTTGCCGGTGTTCTGTATGGATTTCAGCCACAGACTCGGCGAGGAGGCGTCACCGGTGTTTGGGAAGTCCTGTGCCAGGTGCCAGGTGTCCACATCGCGACGGGTCGTGCCGGTGCCGGTCCACACCGAGGTGGTGACATCGGTCAGGCGCTTGCGGGTGAAGAAGGCCGGGCCGATCTGGGTGGTGCACTTGGTGCCGGACGCACAGATCATGTCGAAAGGCACGTCAGGCCAGTTGGCCTTGGTGTCCTTGGTCAGGCTGTCGCAGCCATCGGAAGTGATGCAGCGTTCGGCGTAATCGAAGCTGACCTGCTGGGCGGCAGGCTTGGAGTAGATCAGGTCATCGCGCAATCCGTAGTCGATGCGCTTGAGGTAGCCGCCGCGGGTGTAGCCCGTACCGTCGACGGTGGTGTCGGCGTTCTTGGAGTAGTAGTTCGTCTCCTTGTCGTACCAGTAGCTGGAGGCGTTGCCGTGTGTGTCCACGACGTAGTCGAGGTTCCAGCGCCAGGCCTGGGTGCAGAAGGAGTCGGCGAAGCCGGTGGACTTGTAGCAGGGCTCGCCGGAGTCGTCGCCTGCGACCGGGACGGACCACACGGAATTGGTGACAGGATCGTCGTCGGCGGTGTCGGAGGTGCCCTTGTCGCTCCAGCCCGTCAGCCGTTGTTTTCCGAAGAAGTACTGGATGCCGGCGGGGTCGGTGACCTTCCAGTACTCGGTGTTGTCGTCGCCGTTGCCCGTAGCACCGGTCAGGTGCTCGACGCGAGTGCCATCCTCGTCCTTCAGCTTCCACGTGCCGCCGGAGGCCTGCGACAGGGCCGCGGCGTCGCAGGCCGTCTTGTCGTCACAGGCGTTGACCAGCTCGACAGCTTTGCCGTTGAGGACGAGGGTGGCGTTGGCGTATTTCCAGCACAGGTCACCCTTGTCGCTGTGCCCGTCGTCCTTGCAGGAGGCGTACTTGCGCTCGATGTAGGACTCCGTCATGGAGAAGCCCTCACCGACAACAGAGGTCTGATTGTTCTCCCCGGCTGTGCGGCCGTCCACCGAGCCGGAGTTGTATGAGATCGACAGGTTCGGCTCCGGGCCGGCCGTGGCCGGGGGCATCCGCAGCGGGTAGTCCCAGGTGAAGTCACCCGTACTGTCACCGGCTTCCCAGGTCGCGCTCGGAGACAGCGACGTGGCGCTGTAGTCTCCGCCAGCTCCCGAATTGTCGGCCGCCGCCGCCAGCACCACGGGAGGGCTCGCAGCCAAGCTGCGAGCGGAGACGGTACCGGTCAGAGTCCGGGTCTTCGCATCGTTCCCGGCACCCACCACCGGGGTCTGCATACGGCAGGACGTCTTGGCCGGAGTGGTCAGCGTGCAGGCCGGAAGCGTGACCAAGCGCAGTCGGGGGCCGAAGTTGCCGCCGTAAGCGTCGCTGAAGGAGGAGTAGTCCACAGAGACACGCAGACGGTCAGTGTCGACACTGGCGTCCTTTCCAGCACCGACCGGGTCGACAGTCAGCAAGACACCGTTGACGCCCGCCTTCTTCGCGGCCGTCTGGGAGAGGAGGTTGAGCGCGACCTTCTCGGCGGGGCCAGTGGCCATCGCCTTGGTTTTCGACTGCTTGTGCTTCGCGGACCGAGGTGCCAGGACGGCTTCTTGCGCGAGCTTCACGCCGAGCCCACCGACGGTGACCTTGGCCTCGCCGGTCGCAGCGACCGAGGCTGTGGTCTTCCCGGCCTTGGGCCACGAGGCCTTCTTGATCCGCTCACGTGCCTGGCGGGCGGCAGAAGCGGCCTTGTCCTTCGGAGCCTTGGACGTGCCGGGCTTGAAGCCGCCAACCTTGTCGATCTTCGCTTCGGGCCGATCCTCGAGCTTCTTGTCAGCTGTCGCGGACTGGGCCTGGGCGATGAGGCCGTAGCCCGACGGGGGCACGACTTGAGGGAGAAGCGCGAAAGAGACGACGAGTGCGCCTCGACCGAGCCAGCGGCATAAGACAGCCCCTGGCACACGCCTGTGGACGGGTGCTCTAGACATGGTGTTATCCCGGTTCGTGGATGTGGGTGGGGAAGCATGGGCGGCAAGGTCGGTGCCGGAGCACGGGATCTCGATGGCATGGCCTCGGACATGCCCGCCGATGGAGAGACAACCGGGCAGGGCCGGTGTCTCCACCCGCCCTGCCCGATCCAGCGGCTACTGCTGCTGCTCCGTGTTGTACCGGTCGGCGACGGTGTTGGTGGAAGTAGCTCCCGTCCACACTCGGACGCTGTCGATCGTCCCGGGGAAGTAGCGCGTGGCAGCGCCGTCGATCTTCGCCCGGCCGATCTCGAAGGCTCCGCTGCCCTGCCAGGGAGCCGAGTACGAGATGCCGTCCTCGTCACCCATCAGCGCGTTATCGACGTAGAGCTTGAGCGCGCCGAGCTTGGAGGTGTTGTCGGGGTCGGCCGCGGCCTGGGCGTCGTACACGACCGTCAGCATGGTCGGAACACCCAGCTCGGCGGTGGTGAACGCGGTGGACTCACTCTCAGTCCAAGCCGCACCGGTACCGTCCTTGTCGGGGCGGCCGAACGTCCACCGTCCCTGGGTACTCCCTGCAGGCTGCTCGTACCAGATCCCCCACGAGGGCTGGGTCGTACCCGATTGCCCGAGCACCTGCACTGCGTACGCCTTGCTGGTGTCGGCGAGCTTGGCCGGATCCAGAGTCACCCAGGCGGTCGCGGTGAACGAACCGGAGTCGTCCACGATCGGGCCGGTGGCACCGGCGTAAGCGCTGGCGCCGTTCAGGGTCATGGTCTGCGTCGTGGTGACATCTTCACCTGCCGCCGGGTCACCGGTCGTAATCTGGGTGAGAGCGGCTCCACTGAGGGTCATGTCGCGGCCGTAGCCGCTGGTGTCCTTGACCGTGGAACCGGTCGCGTTGGTCACATCGGTTGCATCCCACTTCGCGACGAGGGCGGGGACCGGGTCACCGGAGGTGCCGTCGCTGAGGTCCTCGTCCTCCAGCCAGGCGTCGTGGGCGATCTCGGTGTCCGCCAGGGCGCGGGACCAGACCTTCACTTCGTCGATGGATCCGGAGAAGTTCTCCGTACCGGTCGAGGCATGCCCCAGCCGTCCCACTTGCAGACCGCCAGATGCGTTCCATGGCTTCGTGAACGCCACCGGATTGCCCTGCGGGACGCCGTTGACGTAAAGCTGAACGGTCTGCGACGCAGCGTCGTACACACCTGCCAGGTGGGTCCAGGCGTTCAGCACCGGAGGCTTTGCACTGATCGAGCGGATGATGACAGGGGAAGTGACGTCGGTCTGGTGGCGGTTGAATATCCAGGCGTTGTAGGTGCTGGAGTAGTACAGCTGGAACCCAGCGGCGTTCGTGCCTGACTGAGACAGGACGGTGTAGTTGATGCCCTTCTTCGCCAGGCGTGCCCAGACCGAGACGGTGAAGGACTTCGTGGTGTCCAACACCGGTCCAGACGTGGACAGATACGCGCTGGTGCCGTCCAGCTTCGCAGCGCCTGTACCGCTGCGCGCCAGCTCGTCCCAGGTCACTCCCGAGGAAGTCAACGGGTGCGGAATAGCCGTTGTGGAATCAGCCGTCCCATTGTCCAGATGCCAGATCCCCGAAGGCTTCTCGGCGCCCTTCACCAGGAAGCTGTAGTAGCCCGTGAGCGAGCTGTGGCCGGCCGCGTCGTACCCCCAGACCTGAATGGTGTTCTCACCGGCCTGGTTCGGAGTGATCGTCTGGATGGTGGCCGTGCCCGTGTCCACAGTGATCGGGTCGGAGACCGGTCCGCTGTTCAGCCGCCACTTGTAGCTGGTGACGTCGGACTGGATGCCGCTCTGGGCCGCGTCGGTGTCCGCCGGGGTGAAGGTGAACTTGCCGGGAGCGCCCACGCCCCCAGCTGCCGGATCCGTCTCGGCCGGCTGGTAGATGCCATCTGCGCTGGTCACTATCGGGGAGGGCGGTGAATCGGTGTCGACTCGGAAATAGCACCAGGACGACCAGGGCGAGTCCAGAACACCCGTGGCTCCGCGGTCGGTCTTGTAGTACGCCTGAGTCTTGACCCGCATGCGATAGTCAGTCTGCGCCGGCAGCGCCGTGGAACTCGCAGTGCGCGGAGCATTGTCGGCCACCCATGCACCGTCGGGTGAGTAGGCGTACCAGGTGCGGCTAGAACCGTCGGCCTTCCACACCTCGAACATGGCGCGCAGCTGTGCATTGGAGCCATCCACGGACTGCACCGTGGCCAGCATCTTCGGGGTCGTGTCGCCGGTGGCAAACGGCAGCGTGGACGTGTTGCAGGCATGCCCCGTAGTGCCCTGCTGAACACCGGTCGACGTGGGCTTGTCCGGGTAGGAGATGTACGTGACCGACAGCTTCGCGTCATTGCGGAACCTGGCCCAGGCGCCAGCGTCAGACTCGTCGTGGGCGGTCAGAGAGAAGGTGATCTGGGAAGTCTTCTTGGCAGCATAGGAAGCAAGGGTCGTGGTCAGGTTCTCGTTCGTCTCCTCGTCTACGTTGTCGCTGAAGCGCACCCAGTTCGCCGGCTGCGACGGCTTGCACTCGTCGCCCCGTCCGTATGCCACGTTCCGGTCGCCCATCAGGTCCACCCCGGTGGGACGGGACGACCATGTGGTGCTGGAGGCGATGCCCTTGTCCACCCGGCTCAGGTCGTACCAGTGAGGGTCACAGGTGAATGTCCACTTCTGGTACACCTCCATCGTCGCGTCCAGGATCTTCTTGCCGTGGATCGACGACAGCGGGTACTCGAAGTACAGGCGCTGGGTATATGGGCTGTACGAGCACAGGTATCCGGCGTAGTTGGAACAGCGTCCCACGCCCTTGTCGCCGTCGAACTCCCAGAACTTGTCCCCGTCCGAGGACAGCGCGGTCCAGTCGCCCAATGCGATGCCCTTGGTAGGCGGATCGATGTAGAGCGGGAAAACGGTGTCCTTGCCACGGAGCAGACCCAGATCGGGCTGTACCTGCACCGTGCTGTTCGTGACCTTGAGCGGGACGTCGGCTTTCGCGTCACCACTGCTAGGGCCCTCCGTAGGAGCCGGTTCACCCCCGGCGGCAGGCAGTGGGACCGTCGGCTCGTCCCCAGCATCTGCTGAAGAAGTCGAGCGGGCCAGTTGCGGGGCCAGCCCGGCCGGGGTGTCACCGGCCGAGTCCCACATCCGTCCTGCGGGACTCTCGAACACCGGGGTGCCGTCTGCGTCGCGTGCGACGAAACCGCCGTCAGCGGTCGAAGCGATGTCCAGGCCCTCGCTCGATACGGTCATCTTGATCGTCTCAAGGGCCGGATTCTGCGCCGCCTCCGCGGTCTTGACCACGAGCACCGAGGTGTAGCCCGTGCTCAGCGCCGTCAGTTTCAGATCGACATCCGGAAAGACACCGGCATAGGTGGCGGTGGAGCCGTCGAGTTCTGGCTCGGGGAGCGCAGTCGGCCACCCGAGTTGCAGCTCATGCCCCTTGTCCTCCAACGTGACGACCTCGTCCCCGCTGCCCGCACCCGAGAAGGTCACGTCGGCCGTCGTGTTTCTCGCCCGCACGGAGCCGTCCGCTTCGCGTAGGAGGGTGGTGTCGATGGGCGCCCATGCCCCGCTACCTTGTCGGGCCCGGACCGGTGCTGCGTTCATCTCCTGTGTGAAGGTGCCATCAGGGTTGGCAAATAACTGAGAGGACTCGGACGTGGCCGTGTCCACTTCCACTCGCTCACCGGTCTCTGCGGCTAAGACACTCGCCTTGGACCTGGCAGTCCCCCCGGCAGCCACCGAGTTCGCCGCCTCACCGGTGGGTACTGAAGCCTCCGCCGCCCCTGCGATCGGAGCCAGGCCCCCAAGCAGCGCGACGGTAATCACCCCTCTACATAACGCCTGACGCCAACTACGTCTTCGATCGCGCATGTACACGACTCCACCCCGCCCCAAAATATTCACCCAAAAGAGAACAGATGAAGATGATGTGATGATCTGGTGTGTTCGGTCAATGGCGACACGCGTCACACCCGCCACTAGCTCTGCTCTAGTCCAGGTAGGTGCCGATAGGCAGCAAGGGCGTCGGCTCGGCGGGGCGGTGGGTGGTTCTGAGCACGAGCGTCATCGCCCGGTCGAGGGCCTCCTGTTCCCTCCGTAATAGCCGGTGGAACCGGTTGTTACGAGGCTTCGCGAAGTCCGGTCAGCGGCGTGGTGGGCGGTTGCGCAGGTCGGAGTCGGCGGGGCCAGCTGCAATCGTGGGTGCCGTCCGGGTGCTGGTGCGGTTGACCGAGGTCTTGCAGTGGCTAGTACCGGCCTGCGGGCGGCGAGTTGTTTCGCCAGGGTGAGCGGGGAGCTGCGCGAGGCGGCGCAGGCGCCATACCAGGACGTCGTTCACGTCCTCGGCGGTGTCGAGTTCGCGCATGTCGATGGATTGCTGGAGGAGGGCCTTGGGGTCGTGGCCTGCCTTCTCTGCGTGCGCAAGGGTGGCGGCCAGGGCATCGGTCCTCGTCGACGAGGCGGCTGCTCGCGGCCCCTGTTCCGGCAGGGCTGCACGGATCGTGGCCTCGTGAGTTCGGCGTTCGGTTTCGGGCAGGGCGCGGCCTTGGTCGTGTAGTGCCTTCATGGGTGTGACAGCAGCCTGGCGGTAGGCGGCTCGCAGATGCTCGGCGGTCTGTCGGGAGGCGTGGGCCTGCTGGGCGTGGCCGCGGGCGGAGTGCCAACGGGCGGCGGCGAGGGTGATCAGGATCAGGGTGGAGACGAGCATGGCGGTGGCGCCGCCGTCCTCGCCCCGACCGAGCGCGCCTCCGGCCCGGACGATGCCCCGGACAGCCGAGCGGAGCGCTCGGGTATCGGCGCGCGCTGCGCGGACGTGGCTGCGGGTGGCACGCTCGAAGGCGCGGGCGGCAGCAGCCAGCTCGGCGCAGGTGGCAGCTGGGGAGGTCTGGGCGACCGCATCCAGGAGTTCTCCGACGCCGACGAGATGGGCGGCGGCTTCGTCGTCGTTGTCTCCGTCGAGGAGGACGGCGGCGCGCTCGACGGTTCCGGTGGCGCTTCGTCGTTCTCGGGCGGGCGGGGACCAGTCCGGTCGGCCGCCGACGGCCCAAGGAGTTGTCTGCTCGGCCCTGCGGCCCTTTACCATCGACAGCGCACTGATCTTCCAGATGGCGGCTCCCAGGGACATGTTCGGCCGCCATTTTGCGACGCTCTTCCCCACGGACGAGAATCCCGGCGCCCCGCTGGGGGCCCACTCGTGCTGACACACTCCCGCTGGGACAGAGCCACCGGCTTTTGGCACCTGCGGGCCGAAGGCGCACCCGGCATCGGGCACTCGGGAACAGGGTCGGCCCCGGTCCCTCAGTTCTCGACACAGTTGCTAGGCACGGACGAGACATACCCGCCCCAGACCCTGGATCATCGGGTGGTCAACATCAACGCCGACTGGCTCTATCGGGGTGGACGCCACATCCGACTCTCGCCCGCTGGTGCTCATTCCGACTTTCTCAGGCCCGAGTCGGCCCACCTTTTGCTAACGCTGGCGGAACGCTCCCGCTAGCAATGTTGACCTAAAACGGTTTGTTCCTGCGGCTCGCGCACGGTGGCATGGAGCTCGCCCGTCAAGCAGCGAGGCCACCTCTGCCACTATCCGACCCAGGACAAAGGTGGAGGGGCGCCTTCACCGAGACTCCGCGGAGTGGGGTGACCGATGTCGAGATCATGGCAGGCGCCACTGTGCGTGCTGAGTATCCCCCTTAGTAGTGCGCGATCTCGCGAATCCGCTTCAGGCCAGTTCGCTTACTGTGTCGTCTACGTCCTGCGGCATCTGTCGTTCGGCGACCGGATCCGCACTCTGCCATGGGCGCACCTGGGACTCAGACTTGATGGATGGTGGGGGTTTGGACGGTGATCCGGCGGACCCTATGCCGGTTGCTGGATAGATGCTGGATCAATCGGCAAGGCTCGGCGTTTCCGCAGGTGACTGCGTCGCGGCTAACGTTCCGGTTCAACGTATGAGAATCTCATCCTTCTGGCCTTGAGTGTGAAACCTCAGGTCAGTGGCTTGCCGCCGGAGGTGTCGGCTGCTTGTTGCGGCGTTCTCGGGGAACGTTCAGTCGCCGGGGCAATGGCAGTTGTCTCTGTGTTTCCGCAGGTCGGCGGCGTAACGAATGTACTGAGTGCGGTGAGTTATGGCTCGGTCACGGTGCCGGTTGCTGGGTCGTTGCGGGATGGTCTGACATGTAGTCATGTACTGGTGTGGCCGGAAGTAGGGCGCGCCACGGCGGCGTTTCCTGTGACCCGGGCGGGCGCCATGTGGTGTGGGGCTCGCACGCCCAGGGTGACCGCTGCTGCCACGAGGGCAGCCGTGCACAGCACCGGCCAAGCCGGAGCGGCTGGCCGTCCGGTCGCGGCCAGCCAGATCGCGCTGATCGTGAGCCATCCGGTGGAGGCGCCCAGCAGGGACAGCGCAAGGCAGGCCGGTTGCACGATGACCAGGGCCCGGAGCGGACCGGCCAGCGGGAGGCGGTAGCCCCGTGCCTGGACCGCTGTCAGCGCCATGAGCAGGCCGCCCAGACGGGCACTCTGCGTCTGTACCAGCGGGTGCTGGTGCAGGAGCTGTTGGGTGAGCGTGTCGGTCACCCGGCCGACCTCGTCAGCGAGCCTTGCGGTGATTTCCAGCGCGCCTGCCTCGTCGTCCAGTGCCTGGCAAAGTCACTCGGCGGCCCTGCGGTCGTCGTCGAAGAGACCCCGCAGCACGCGCCGCAACGGCGCCCGCCCGTGGCTCGGGTGCCTGGCGTGGCATGGGGCGTTCGTGCAGGTCGGCGTGGTTCGTCCATCCAAATGCCCAGCGCTCGTGCGGCTGGGTGACCAGAGACCTTCCGTCTGAACGACTGAACGACTCTTGGTCTTGAGGTTGACCTGGCGCACGGTCCGACGGACGGCCATGCCCGCCGTTGCATGTTTTCGCCGCCGCGGGCCCTGGCACGCGCGAGTGCACGGTCCACGCTCACCCACCCCGTATCCGTTCATCCAGGACGTTCACCCGCATCCGTCGCCCGGCTCCCTGCGACCCCCGGGGCACGTAGCATGAGGCGCTGTCACGGTGCGGTGCTCTGGCGGCGTCGTACCCCAGGAAGAAGGGGGAGGAACGGGGCTTGGAGGAGCGGCGCAGCGACGATCCCGACGAGATCGGGGGGTATCGGGTGCGGGGTCGACTCGGTGCCGGCGGCATGGGCACCGTCTACCTCGCGTACACCCCCGGTGGCCAGCCCGTGGCCCTGAAGGTGATCCGGGGCGAGTATGCGGACGACGCGGAGTTCCGGCGCCGTTTCACCCGCGAGGTGGAGGCGGCTCGGCGGGTTCACGGGCCGTACACCGCCGCCGTCCTGGACAGTGACACGGAGGCCGTCCGGCCATGGCTGGCCAGTGCCTACGTCCCGGGGCCCGCGCTCGGCATCGCGGTGGCGGAGCACGGCCCGCTGCCGCCCGCGACCGTCCTCCAGTTGGTGGCCGGTGTGGCGGAGGCGCTCCAGGCCATCCACGGGGCCGGCCTGGTGCACCGCGACCTGAAGCCGTCCAACGTCCTGCTGGCCCCTGACGGGCCGAGAGTCATCGACTTCGGCATTGCCCGTGCGGTGGAGGCCACCGCGCTGACCGGGCCGGACGGCCGTCCCGGCACCCCCAACTTCATGGCACCGGAGCAGATCACCTCAGGGGAGATCACCCCGGCCTTGGACGTCTTCGCGCTCGGCCTCCTGGCCCATCACGCCGCCACCGGCGAGCATCCCTTCGGGAAGGGCCCCTCACACGCGCTGCTGTACCGGATCGTCTCCGAGGAACCCCGGCTCTCCGGCTGCCCTGAGCCGGTGCGCGACCTGGTGAGCCGCTGTCTGGCCAAGGAGCCGGGTGAGCGACCCACGCCGGCCGAGGTGATCGAGTTGTGCCGGCAGCGGGCCACGGGCGGGTCGCTGGAGCGCGACCACCGCGGTTGGCTGCCGCCGGCCATGACAGCCGGGCAAGCGGCCTCCGTAGCCTCGACCGGCGGGCCCACCACGGACCGGGAACCGCCGGGCCCACCCGCCCCGACCGACGTGAGCACCGCATCCGCTGCGTCGCCACCGCAGCCATCAAGACCCGCGCCACCCACACCTCAGGCAACCCCACCCCCGCAGCCACCCACTGCGCCGCCCACGTACGACACCCCAGGGACACCCACCCCCTCGCCGGCCATCCACCCCTCTCCAGGAGCGCCCTCCACATCCCCACCCCGGCACGCCATGCCGCAGGCCCTCATCGTGCCTCCGCCCCCGCATCCGACGACGTCTCCCGTGCCGGTGCCCCGGCGTTCCGGACGCTCCCGGCTCCGCGTCGCCGGGGCGGCATTGGCGGCGCTCGTGGTCGTCGGTGGGGCCGCGTTTCTCATCCCCCAGCTCGTGGCCGACGGTGACGACGGCAAGGACCAGCCCGCCCAGGCCCACAAGGGCGACGCCGTCTCGCGCTACGCCCGCCCGCTGGGCGACATCCTCGTGGCCGGGAAGCCTGTCACCGGCTCCCAGCGGCTGCCCTCAGGGAAATACCACTACCGGCGCACCTACACCGATGGACCGGAGTACGCCGCCGTGACCGGGTACAACTCCATGGCCTTCGGGGCTGCCGGGCTCGAAGGGGTCTATCGGGACGTCCTCGACGGCACCGACGACCGGCTGAGCGCCCCCGGCGACGTCGTCACCACGATCGATCCGAAGGTCCAGGACGCCGCGTACCAGGCGCTGGGCGGTGTCACGGGCGCGGCCGTCGTAATCGATCCGGCCAGCGGCGCGATACTCGGCCTGGCGAGCACGCCCTCGTACGACCCGGGGTCCTTCAGCGGACGCACCGGCAGTGACCAGACTGCTTGGAAGAAGGCGACGGGCGACAAGGCGAAGCCGATGCTGGACCGCGCCCTGCTGCAGACGTATCCGCCGGGTGCCGCCTTCGAACTGGTGGTGACAGCGGCGGCGCTGGACAAGGGCCTGTACACGTCGCTCGACGAACCCACCGAGAGCCCCTCGCCGTACGTGCTCCCCGGCTCCACCACCACTGTGCAGAACGGGACCGACGCCCCGTGCGGGAACGTCAGCCTGCGTACCGCGCTGCGTGAGTCCTGCAACAACGTCTTCGCCAAGGCAGCCGCCGATCTCGGCGCAGACAAGGTGCGCGGCATGGCTGAGAAGTTCGGCTTCAACACCGAACTGAGGGTGCCCGTACACGCCAACCAGAGCGAGTTCCCGAAGGACATCAATCCCGCCGAGACCGCGCTGTCGGGCCTCGGACAGTTCTCCGTGACCGCGACGCCGCTCCAGATGGCCATGGTGTCCGCCGCCCTGGAGAACGACGGGAGTCTCCTTGCCCCGCGCCTGGTTGCCCGGGTGACTGACGGGACCGGCAAGACGATCGAAGAGGACGAACGCCGCTCACTCGCCCGGCCCGTCAGCGCTCGCACGGCCGAGGCGCTGCGCGGAGCCATGACCGACGTCGTCGAGCACGGCGCCGGCGCCCCCGCCCGGATCGACGGTGCGGAGGTCGGCGGCGTGCCGGGCGGTGTGGTCGACAACGGACATCCGGCCAGCTGTTTCACCTCATACGCCCGGAGTTCGGACGGCGCAGGGCAGGTGGTCGTCGCCGTGGTCGTGGAGGGCGACACGGCGCACGGGGACAGGGCGCCAGCCAGCATCGCCCGGCAGATCATGAAGGCCGCACTCGGCTAGCGAACGCCGTGGCAGGCGACGTTCGCCCGCGAACGAGCGGTATCCGGTGCTGGCCTCTCACGGCCGTTGCGGTTCTTGTGGAGTCACGACCCACCAGATGTTGGAGTCACTACGTTCGGCGGACGGGCTCGAACTCGTCCGCAGTGTGGCCGAGAGGATGCGCCAGGAACTGCTCTCTCCGTGTTGCGATTTTGAGGCTGGCGACGGCCTGTCGCACCCTTCGCCGGGGGTGTCAGCGCGCGGCGTGTACCCCCGACTCCCGACCGGACGCGGCCGGTTCACCCGGGGAACGGGTCGGCCTCAAAGCGGATCGGAGTGGTCAGGTAGCCGGCCTCGGCGAACCGGTCGCCGAGCGTGTCGGTGTAGATGCCGAGCAGCAGCTCAACAAGCGACATCGGGTACGCCTCCCACCGCGCCCCGTTCCTGTCGCGCAGCACGATCGGCCACTTGCCCGGGTCAGGGCCATCGGTGTACCAGTAGGCCACATCGCCGTCGGTGCTTGCCGCGCATGCCATGAGCCTGTCGAGGCCGAGCCCCGGGCCACGCGTACGGCGGGGGCCGCAGCAGGGTGGACACCCCCTCGACGGAGCCCTGAGCGTCGGCGGTCTCCGAGAGGTTGCCGGCGGGCATCCCCGTCGCCGTGCGCAGCACGAAGAACAGGCGGTTGACGTAACCGACGCCGTAGGCGTCGATATAGGCGCCAGGCCGGACGCGGCCCTACCGATGGATGCGCTGTGGTAGCTGAGTCCCTGACGGGCGGCGGGTCGGCGAGTTGATCCAGTGGTGCGGTGCCCTGTGCTGGATCAGTGCTGGAACGTTCGGCTGGTTTCGTCGTTTCCGCAGGTGGCAGCGCCGGACCGACGTTCCGGTTCAACGTTTGAAAGCGCCTCCACTCAACCTCAGGCGCGGGAGTCGCAGGTCAGGGGGTTTGTCGTGGTCTGCGGCCACTGCTTCATGTGGCACTCTCGCGAAACGTTCAAATGTGGCGCACTGATAGCCGTTTCCGTGTTCTTGTAGGTCGGCGGCATGATGCATCACGTCGATGCGGTGAGTGATGACGTGCTCACGGTGACGGCTGCTGGATTGTTGCGGGATGGCTTGACGTGGCGTCAGCTACGGATGGCCGGTTCTCGGCGAGTGGTGGAAGCTGCTTCCCTTCGGCGGTGATGGCCGGGTGAGTCGCGAAGCCGCGCGGCCACGCGCTCCTGGATCGGCTTGAGTGGCTGGTCAAGATCGGCTGTCGATGGGGGCAGGTGGGTGCCCGAGAGCGTCCTCGTGGACGGCGAACCGGTACCTCTCCATCGTGTTGCCGGACGAGCCGGTCGCCGGCCTGGTCAACGCGCACGCCGAGCTGGACTTCTCCCCGGCGTGGGGCGACGGGACCGCCGTGGCCGCGGACGGCATGCACATGGACACCTACCTCTACCTCGACAACCTGCTCGCCGAGACGTCCGTCCGGTACGGGAAGCCGGGAGGCATGGCGTACCGCCAGGTCTCGGATACCTGCATCGCACTGTTCACGCGCTACTTCGGTCAGTCGGGCGGTGCCGGGAGTGTGGCGGAGTTCGTGAGGGTGTCGAGTTGGGCGGCGAGGTCGGGGTGGGCGGCTGCCAGGTGGGGGCGGGTGGCGTTGAGGGGGTGGATGAGTTCGGCGGGGTCGTTGTGGGCGAGGGCCGCGTGCAGCTGGTCGAGTGGGTGGCTGGCCGCGGTGGGCAGGTCGGTGAGGGCGGTGATCTGGCCGGCGAGGCGGCGCAGGTCGGCGGCGTTGCGGCGGGCCCAGGTGGCGGTGGTGCGCCTTGCGGCGCGGCGTTCGCGGGTGGCCTGGACGCGTTGTTCGCCGGTGGTTCCTGCGGGGCCGGGCCTGCCCCGCAGGTAGCGGCGCTCGGCGGCCTGGCGGCTGGCGACGCCGAGGGGGTGGGCGAGGTCGGCCCAGCTGGCGCCTGCGTGGCGGGCGGTTTCGATCAGGCCGGTTTCCCATCCGGCGAGCTGCTCGCGTACCTGCCGCAGCAGCAGGAGGGAGGCCAGGGCCTGCTCCGGGCCGACGCCGGGAGCGCCGGGAACCTCGGGCGCCTCGGGCGCCTCGTGCTGGTGGGCCGCGTGCAGGGCGTCGTCTATGGCTTCGAGTGCCGCCGCGGCGGCGAGGAACGAGGCCGGGCTCTGGGCGTCGGCGCTGGAAGAGGCTGGCTGGTCGGCCGCTGTCACGGGCACCTCCCTCGGATCTGTCGTCCACTGGACGACACTGCGTTTGTCATCCTTCCGATGACATGTTACAACGGTTCCAGTGCAGCACATTGGCAGCAACTGTCCGAACCTGCTGGAGGTGTTTCGTGATGTTGATGCGCACTGACCCCTTCCGTGAGCTCGACCGGCTGGCTCAGCAGCTGATGGGCCCTGGCACCTGGTCGCGGCCGGCCGCGATGGCGATGGACGCCTACCGCGAGGGTGACGAGTACGTGGTGGCCTTCGACCTCCCCGGCGTCAGCGCGGACGCGATCGACATCGACGTCGAGCGGAACATGCTGACCGTCAAGGCCGAACGCCGCCCGGTCGCAAAGGCCGACGACGTGCAGATGGAACTGTCCGAGCGGCCGCTGGGTGTCTTCTCGCGGCAGATCGTGCTGGCCGACACGTTGGACACCGAGCACATCAAGGCCGACTACGACGCGGGCGTGCTCGTCCTGCGCATCCCGATCGCCGAGCGCGCCAAGCCCCGCAAGATCTCCATCGGCGTCGGATCCGACCGCAAGGAGATCTCCGGCTGAACCGGGCGGCACGGGCCGAACAGCGGCGGAGGACGGGCACCTGATCTCCCCCTCATCCCGTCCTCCGCCCCCACTGGACGGAAGAAGGGGGTGGCCGAGGTGACCCTGCGATGGGAAGCGTTCCTCGACCGCGTGAAGGAACGCGGCGAGTACAGCAGCTCGCAGGAGGCAGAGCGCGCGGCCCGTGTGGTGCTCGCCCTGCTGGGCGCGCACCTGGTCGGTGAGGTCCGCGCCCAGCTGGCGGCCCGCCTGCCGGAGGACTTCGCCTTGATCCTCCTCAACCCGCTCCAGAGCGCCGAGCCCCTGACTCCGGAGCGGTTCGTGCGGGCGACAGCGGCCTGGATCGAGGGGGCCACCGAGCAGACCGCCACCTGGGACGTCAGCGCCGTCCTCAGCACGGTCGCCGACGCCACCGGCGACGACCTGCTGGGGCAGATCCTGCTCCAGCTCCCCGCGGGCTACGACCTCCTCTTCGGCCACCCCCGGCCCGCCTGACGGGACCACCCACACAGCCGGTGCCAGTGCACCGGCACGGCGACAGAAAGGCAACCACCGCAGTCATGTCCGACAGGCGTCCACCCCTCCGGCACACGCCCGTGATGACGTACGAGCAGATGCTGGAGAAGGTCCGCTACGAAGGCGCATACCCCACCCGGGAGAAGGCCGAGGAAGCCGTCCGCCTGGTCCTCGCAGGGCTCGGACGCCAGCTGACCGGCGACGAACGCGTCGAACTGGCCGCCCGGCTCCCCCTCGAAGCCGCACGCATCCTCACCGCACAGATCCCCGACACCCAGCCGCTGACCGGCTGGGCCTTCGTCAAGGACCTTGCCGCCCGCACCGGCGCCCCCCTGGCAACCACCCGCTGGGGCACCGGATCCGTCCTCTGCGTCGTCGCAGCCCTGGCCGGCTCTGAGCTTCTCACCGACGTCCTGCGCCAGCTCCCCGCCGGCTACGCGCTGCTGTTCGGCCGCGCCGAACTCACCCAAGCCGCATAGGCGAAGCCCGAATGCCGAAGACGTAGCGGCGCGGGCGTCGGACGCTGGTCAGGACCGACTCCGCAGGCGGCGCCCACGAGTCGTCACCCGGCTCGCCCAGCGGGGAAGGTGGCCGGCGTACTCGGTCGGCACGACCATCACCCACGCCTCCCGGGCGGCGAGATCCGTGACGGCGCCCGGGTCGCCGCACTCGAACTGCGGCACCGCCGGGGCGCGAGGGCCGAGGGCCGCATCCGCGCCGCTCGCGCCACCGGCCTGCGCAGGCCGTCAGCCGCTCTACGATTCGCCACGCTTATCGGCCACTGGTCTGGTCGGGATCACGGCCCGGCCCGCTGGCGCGATGCGGTCCGAGCGGTGTCCGGAGCGCGCTGTCTCCCGCCCGCCACCGGGCGAGGAGCCACGTGTCCTGTCGCTGGTCCAGCAGTCCCGTGGCGGCGATGCCGAAGACCACATCGTCCGCGAGCCAGGGCTCCTGCGCGAGCAGCCCGCCGACGACGTCTCGGCGTACGACCTGTTCGTGCACCGCGTCGGCTTCCACGTGCTCGGTGTAGAAGTGTTCGGCCGCGGGGCCCGCGCCGGCGCGCCGCATGGCCCTGGCCAGGCGCGCGGAGGCGGGTGACGAGGTCACTTCGACGGATGCGAAGTGGCCCACGAGGGCACCGCGCAGCGCCCGGTGCAGTCCGAGGAGCGACATCAGATTGACGGTGGCCAGCGTCTCGGCGGGTGCCGCGTCGAGGTAACCGCCGTAAGTGGTGTCGAGTCCGAGGTCGCTCATCAGGGCTGCGAAGAGCGCCGCGTGGATGCCCTCCGGGCGTCCGGCGCCGAACTCGTCGTACTCGACGGCGACCATGGCTGCCTTGGCTCGCCCCCACAGCCGGGGGATGACCCATGCGTGCGGGTCCGCCTCCTTGAGGTGGTACAGCGAGCGTGCGGCCGCGTACTCGCGCAGCTGCCACAGCTGTCCGTGGCGGGCAAGGAAGTGACTGACGCTGTCCGGGTCGTGCCCGGCAGGCTCTACGAGCAGGGCGTCGAGGGCTTCCTCGGGGCTCGTGCGAGTGCTCTCTGCGGTGTCCTGCCGGAGGGCCGACGCGAAGAGTCGTTCCAGGCTGCCGCGCAGCTCAAGCAGGCCCGGGTTCCATTCGAGCGCCGCGTCGGTTCCGGCGAAGCCGCGGTAGTGCAACTCGTACAGGAGGTACAGGGCGAGCTGAAGGTCGTCGCCGTACGGGTCGGCTTCGACGGCTTCGACGGCGCACGCCGCCCCGGATGATGTCCCCGGTGGTGCCTTCAGTTCCGTCAGTTCCGTCAGTTCGGTCAGTGCTTTCAGCACATGAGCCGACAGCTCCCCGCGGGCCTGCGGCAGCACGGGCCCCGCCTGGTCCGGGGCCGAGGTTGGCGCGGTCACGTCCCCGTTCCCTTCTCGTCGGCGGCAGGACCCCGGTGCGGGGTGCGCCGGCGGCGGTGACTGGTGTCGCACCACGGGGGGATCGCGGTGCGCCGGCAGGTGCAGACGGCGACGGTGAAACGGTCGGAGCGTGCCACGGTGCCGTCCTCCAGCGTCACCTCCACCGGTCCGGACAGCAGGATCGGTCCCTCGGCGCCGAGCGTCACCTGGCAGACGTGGCTGGCGTGGCAGGCGTGGGTGGCGTGGGTGGCGTGGCAGACGTGAGTGGCGTGGGTGGCGTGGTCAGGGTCGCTGGGCACGGATGATCACCAGCTCCTCGTGCTGCTCGCTCCCCTCGAGCAGGCCCACACTGCTCAGCCACTCGGCCCGGGAGCGGAGCACCGGCCCGAACGGGATGTGTGCGCGGTCGTGCACCGTGGCACGGAGGCCTGAGCGCGCGAGGCGGTGCATCGTCCTGTCGGTGCCGCAGAGCCCGGACTGCACCATCAGCAAAACTCCGTGCGGGCGCAGCATCTTCGGCGCGCCGTCGCAGAGCCGGTTGACCACGGCGCGGCCGTCCGTGCCGCCGTCCCACGCGCGGCTGGCCAGGGGCCGGGGGAGCGGTGCCGGCGGAGCCGGGACGTACGGCGGGTTGCTCACGATCAGATCGAAGTCGCGACCCGCGACGGCGTCGAAGAGGTCCCCCCGGCGCACCCGCACGCGCCGATGGAAGCGTCGCGCGTTGAGCCGTGCCGTCAGGACGGCCCGCCTGTCACGGTCGACAGCCGTCACCCGCACCCCCGGGTGTGCCGCGCGGAGCGCCAGCGCACCGCTCCCCGTGCCGACGTCCAGCACCTCCGTCCCGGGAGGCATTTCCTCACGGTCGAGAGCCTGGGCCAGGAGCAGTGTGTCTTCCTGGGGCGGGTACACCCCCGGTAGACGCAGTAGGGATCGTTCGATCAACGGTTCCGCGGCCAGGGTCATCGACGACGTCTCCGTCCTGTCGGCGCTCTCGTTCCCGGGCGAAAACCCTGGAAACGAGATTCGGATTCAGCCCCTCGGCATGGCGATCGTTCGTTCCCCTTTAGCGGGTCACAGGGATCACTGAGGTCACATCCGCCCCGTACTTGGAACTTTTCGACGTGTACCCCGTCGGCGGCGATTACACATGGGAACGCGATGGGGGTCCTTCGGGGGGATCAGGCTCTTTGCCCGAGCCTACGGGCCTTGATGGGAGCGTTTTCACCCCGCGGGGAAGCGGTGCCGGTGCCGGTGCCGGTGTCGGTGCCGGTGCCGAGCGCCGGGGTGTGGTGGGTTTTCGGGCCGGCGGCCGGGGAGGGGCTTGCCTCATCGGCGGCGGTGGTCTCCGGCGGGGCGAGGACGGACAGCATCTGGGTGGTCTCCACGAGGAGTTCGCCGCAGACCGCGGCAGCGGGTCCGGGGCGCTCGGCGAAGTCCGCGGCCAGGTGATCGTGGATGTGCCAGGCCTCGTCCCGCGCACGGCCGCACCGAGCAGGGGTCGCGTGCCGCTGCGGCTGAGCACGGTGGTCCGGCGTCCTGCGGCGGTCCTCGTCGTGGTGCCGTCGGTGTGGCGACTCAGGCTCGGCACCTGCCTGGATGAGGTCGGCCTCTGCCTCGCAGAGGATCGCCGCCCGTTCGGCCAGCTCTGCGTACCGGGCGAGGAACGCCGTGCCCGGCGCGGTCAGCCGGAACCGGTCGCCGGCGGTGGATTCCAGGGTGCGGGTGATGGCGATGAGGTGGGAGGCGACGCTCTCCCAACGGGCGTCGTGCTCCACCGCCGGGGGTGGCGGCCCGGTGCGGCGCAACCGTGCGCCGGGGTTGGCCCGAGAGCCTTCCGCCGTCCACCGCCGGGCCTCGGCGACCACTGCCGGGATCCGGGCGAGCCGGCGGGCGCGGTCGTGCCAGGCGGCGGCGTCCGAGGCGGTCCATCGAGCGTCCAGCCCGCTGGCCATCGTGTGCAGCAGGGCTGCGCTGTCACGGGGGAGCCGGTGGAGTTGCTCGCGCACGTTGCGCAGGTGGACCGGCGGCAGGACGAAAGCGTTGACAGCGATCCCGAGGGCCGCTCCGATCAGCGTCTCCAGCAGCCGGTGGCCGACCGTGGAGAGCGAGACGTCGCCGTAGGTGATCACGAACAGCGCGGTGGTCGCCCCGTAGAGGCCCTGCGCCCCCAAGCGGCGGTAACTGCCGAACAGCATCATGATCGGGAGGATGATGGCCATCGCTCCGAGGGTGCTGCCGTCGGTTGTCGCCATCGCCGCGGAAGCGCCCAGCGTGCCGGCCATGATGACCGCGAGTTGCTGTACCCCGGAGCGGAACGAACGGTAGACGGTGGCCTCGACGAGTGTGAGGGCGGTCCAGGGGGCGAGCAGGGCCATCGGCGCCCGGAGCCACCACCCGGTGAGCGCCCACGCGGCGATCGCGGCACCGGCAGCCTTGCAGGACTGCACGCCGGTGTCCCGATCGGGGCCCGGTCCACGCACCGCGCGGCCCGCCGCACGGCGCAGTTCGGCCGCCTCCCATCCGAGTCGCCTGCCCGCGAGGGCGAGTCGCTCGGTCGATGTCAACGTCGTCAGCTCCCTCTTGTTGCCGAGGCCGCGTCTTCGGTGCATTGCCCTGCACTGCCGTCCGCTGGGTGTGCAGGACCGCGTCGGTCAGCTGGCAGGCGGGTCACGGGGCAGGGAGGGGGCACGGGGCATGGGGGGCACGGGGCAGGGGACAGGCGCAGGCGGGAGCCATTTCGGCGGGTTGGGCGGGACGGCCCAGCGGTGATGTCCTGCGGAACTCCGCGGTGTCGGGGAGGGGCGCCGGGATCAGGGGTATCCACACCGGGCCGGGCGCTTCATCGGTCGCGCTCCCGGGACGCCACACCCGGGGGGCCTTGTCACCCAGCCGGAGGGCCCACTGGAGCTTTGCGAGGTGCTCCGCCGTCCCTGCGCCACTGCCCCACCCGCTCGGCGATCACTGCCCCACCCGCTCGGCGATCACCGCCCCGCCCGCCCTCGCCGGCACAGCCTGGTCCCGGCCCCTGGGCCTTGGTACCGGACGCACTCGCACCGGCTGGGCGTGATGGGCCGCGGTGGACTGCTCAGCAGGTGCGGTCACTGCCTTCTCGGGGCCCGCCAGCCGGGTCCCGGCACGGTCTGCGTGCCGCTGGTTCAATGGCCCAAGGCGCGTTCGAGTTGCCGCTTGTTCATGGTGGAGCGGCCCTTGATGTTGCGCTGTTTGGCCTCGTTGTAGAGCTGGTCCTTGGTCGGCCCCTGCGGGCCGGAGTGCGAACGCCGGCCGCCTCGCTCGTAGGCCGACATGTCCCGCGTGGAGGTACGGCTTGCACGGCGGGCCTCTCCGGTGCGAGCGCGCTGCTTGTTCACGGTGCGGGCGGCGATCTCCTCGGCCCGGCCCTTGCTGGTGCCGCGCTTCTCGGCGCCCTCCTTGATGTGCTCGTACTGCCTTTCCCGCTTCTTGTTGGATCCGGCAGGCATTGATTCTCCCTCCTTCGCGTCCACACACGCGCGACGTGGTACGACGCCGGTGCGGCACAGGTTGCTGTACGCCCTGGTTCCCGATGCGGCCGGGTTGATTCGTCCGCCGGCGCACCCGTAAGACTCCGGACGGCGTCTCTCCACTGTCCGTGCACGACACTCGCCGCAGGGAGTACCCGCCCCGCGGTGTCACTCGTCCTGTGCGGGTTCCGGCGGGTGGGCAGGGGTCACCAGCCGCCACTCGGCTCCCGAGCATTTCTGCGGAGGCGGCGGGAAGGTGTGCCCCTTCACGTCCGTGCTCTCGAACGCCCGGTGGCCTTGGCCGCAGGAGCACTCGTAGATTCCGCTGGCCGGGACGATCTCACCGGGTCGATAGGTTTTTCCGCTGTTCGTACCCATATGAACACTTTTACCCGACCCCTGCTACTCGCACCCGCCGGGGCGACGAAGCCGGGGTGACGAAGCAGGAAGCGTGGGCCGCTGCTGTTTCGCCGTTACGGCCCCGGGCACCCGCCGGGAGGCCCTGATCGGCCGCGGGGAGGCGCGAGCCGCACGGGGCGGAAAGCACCGGTCCACCGGATCACCAGAACACCGGTCCACCGGGCTGGCGGGCCGCAGGACGGATTCGGGGCGGGCCGGGCGTGGGAGGTCGTTCATGGCAAGGAACGAGGGCGGCTTGCGTGTGGTCGTCGTCGGCGCCACGGGCAACGTGGGGACCGCCGTCGTCGAGGCTCTGGGCGAGGATCCGGAGGTGGACTCGATCCTCGGCATCGCTCGTCGGGTGCCTCAGTGGTCGCCCCCGAAGACACGGTGGGCGGGCGTCGACGTCGCCCGGGCGTCCGAAGAGGAACTCGCCGGGCACTTCCGCGGTGCCGACGCGGTGATCCACCTGGCATGGCTCTTCCAGCCCACGCACGAACCGGTGGTCACATGGCGTACCAACGTGCTCGGAAGCATGCGTGTGTTCGACGCGACGGTGGCGGCGGGCGTCCCGGCCCTCGTGTACGCATCGTCGGTGGGTGCCTACTCGCCGGGCCCCAAGGACCGGCTGGTGGATGAGAGCTGGCCGACGCACGGCTGGCCGGACGCCGCCTACTGCCGCGAGAAGGCCTACGTCGAACGCGTGCTGGACAGCGTGGAGCGTGACCACACCGGCCTCCGGGTGGTGCGCATGCGTCCCGGATTCATCTTCCAGCACGGCGCGGCGCCTCAGCAGCGGCGACTGTTCGCGGGGCCGCTGGTGCCGGACGCGCTGGTCCGCCCGAGCACGGTGCCGGCCGTGCCGGACATCTCCGCTCTGCGTTTCCAGGCGCTGCACGCCCGCGACGCCGCCGAGGGCTATCGGCTGGCTGTGGTACGGCCGGTGCACGGGGCGTTCAACCTCGCGGCCGAGCCCGTCGTGGACTCGGGCCTGCTGGCGGAACTGCTGCGTGCCCGGCGGGTGCCGCTCGCCGCAGGGCCTGCGCGACGCGCCCTGGCGGCAGCCTGGCATCTGCATCTCGTGCCGGCCTCACCCCACCTCTTCGAAGCCGTGCTGCATCTGCCGCTGATGAGCACGCGCCGGGCGAGGGAGGAGCTGGGCTGGAGCCCGCGGTACTCCTCGCGCGAGGCCCTCGACGAGTTCCTGGCGGGGCTGCGCGACAGGACTGGCCTACCGACTCCGCCCCTCGTCCCGCGGCTGGCCAAGGGACGCGCGCAAGAGGTGATGACCGGCGTCGGCCGGCGCCCCTGAACGAACGCACCCGGGCGCCGCAGACCGCCTGCCCGGACACGCCCCCGGCCGGCTGACGGCTCCCATGGCCCGTCACCGTTCAGAGCTTTCGGGTGTCGCGGGGTTCGGCGTAGGGCTCTTCACCGGGTGGGTGGCCGCTGTCGATGGCGCGTGAGCGTTCGAGTTCGGTGTTGAACTCCAGGCCGAGCAGGATGGCGATGTTGGAGATCCACAGCCAGACCAGGAAGACGATGATCGCGGCCAGGCTGCCGTAGGTCTCGTTGTAGCTGCTGAAGTTCGCCACGTACACGGCGAAGGCGGCGGACGCGACGATCCAGATGACCACGGCGACGGTGCTGCCGGGGCTGACCCAGCGGAAGGGCCGCCTGACGTTCGGGGACGCCCAGTACAGCAGGGCGACGATCAGCATGAACAGCAAGACCATCACGGGCCACTTGGCGAAGCTCCACACCGTCACGGCGGTGTCGCCGAGCCCCAGGACCGTACCCGTGCGCCTGGCCAGGGCCCCCGTGAAGACCACGCCCACCGCGATGGCGGCCAGCAGTACGACCACGACGACGGTGATGGCGAGTCGGAGGGGCAGCGTCTTCCACGCCGGTCGGCCCTCGCCGATGTCGTAGACGGCGTTGGACGCGCGCATGAAGGCCGCGATGTATCCGGAAGCGGACCACAGGGCGATCACGATACCGACGACGAGGCCGATGCTCGCCCCGCCCTGGCCGCCCTCCAGCTGCTTGAGGCTGCTGTTGAGGACGTTGCGTACGGAACCCGGGGCCAGACTGCCGACGTTGTCGATCAACGGTCTGATGGTGCCGGCGCCCAGGAGACCGAGGATCGACACCAGGGCCAGCAGGGCGGGGAAGATCGACAGGACTCCGTAGTAGGTGAGGGCGGCAGCCCAGTCGGTCAGGTTGTCGGCCTTGAACTCCTTCGGGGTGCGCTTGAGGGCCGCCTGCCACGACCGCTTGGGCATGTCCGTCGGTTTCCTGGCCGGCGGCTGCCCGTTCGCTTCGGCGCGGTGGCTGCCGTGGGGCCCTTCTCGGTGCTCCACCATGGCTCTTTCCTGCTGGTTGGCTCTTTCCTGCTGGTTGTCACCTGCTCTTGGCGGTGGCCTTTCGGAGGGCGCCGCGGGTGTCGTCGACGATCGCCGCCACCGAGCCGAGGGTGATGGTCTCGGCGCTGCTGTACCTGCTCACCAGCACTGTGGGCCCGCCGGCCCGCGGGCGCCGTCACTGCTGCCCGCAATCCGCCCGCCTGCCGCAGAACACCACACCATCGGCCCCTGAAGGACACCGCGCGAAGCATGCCGATCACCCGCGACTCGGCACCCATCACGTCGGGCAGCACAGCAGGACCGGCAACCCGGCAACGGTGGACGAACACGCACGCTTCAGGGTGGCCGGACACCCTCTGGCCTGCATAAGAGCAGGCCAGAGGGTGTCCGGTGGGCGGCCGGCCGGTGGGCCGGCCTACTTCGTGTCAGCCCGCGGCGCGCACCTGCACCGTCGCCGTGTCACTGTGTGCGGAACCGGCGCCGGTCGCCGTCAGCGTCGTCGCGCCGACGGGGGTGTCCGCCGGTATCCGCGCCGTGAAGGTCACCGTGCCGTCGGAGTCCGCAACCGCCCTGCCCAGCGTCACCTCACCGAGGCGGAACTCGACGCTTTCGCCGGACCGGTAGCCGCGTGCCGTCACGGGCGTGGTGGTACCGGCCGTGACGGTGCCGTCGACGTCGAGGGTGCCCGGCGTACGCGAGGCCGCGTACTCGGCGCAGGCGTCACCGGGGACGCCGAACTCGGGCGCCGGGTCGCCGGCGATGACCCCGTCGTCCTCGCGCACGGTGAGGGTGCCGAAGCCCTTGTCGCCCATGACCGCCCCGGACACGTCGGTCGCCGAGACCTTGAACGACGTGGTCGCCGTGGCGCTCCGCTGGGTGTCGCCGTACGTGGGAACCCGCACCGCGACGCACACCTGCCCCGGGGCGAAGGTCACCTCGTGCATGGCGTCCCCGGCCCTGCCGTCCACCGCGCCGAACGCGCTGACGTACGCGGTGACCGGATGGTCCACCGGTCGGGACAGCACGGCGGCCACCTCGGCGGTGCCGGACCCGGATCCCTCGTCGACGCGGGCAGGTGCCACGTCGACACCCGCCTGCTGCTCGGGAACCCGCGCGCCGACCGCCCGGTCCTCCACCGAGAGGTCGGAGAGGTAGACGCCGCCCGAGGGAGCGTCCTTCGTCGCGGAGAACCGCACCTCGCGTACGTCCTTCAGGTTCAGGCCCTCCAGCGCGGACGTCGGGATGGTCACCTGTTGCAGGATCACCTTGCGCAGCCACGGCGAGCTGACTCCCGGCATCCGGGTCACCGCCGCCGGGTTGAGCGCGGAGACGGGCGAGGACCACGTGTGCCCGGAGCCGTCCGCGACGGTGACCGCCAGGTCGGTCCCGGTGGCCACCGCTTCGTCCGCGGCCATCTTCACCGACACCTGCTGGAACGAGCTCACGTCCCGCGCGTCCGCCGGAACCGCCACGCTCACCTGGCCGCTCGCCGACGTCCACTTCATGTGCAGCATCGGCGAGGCCGGCACGTTCCACGCCCACAGGGCCGGTGACCAGTGCGGCACCGCGGCCTCGTTGAGGGTGGTGGAGCAGAACGGCAGCGGCTGCTCGAGCGTGACGCCTCCGGTGCCGCCCATGCTCTCGCAGACCTCGGCGGTGGCGTCACCGGTGGTGCCGACCGCGTCGGAGGCGTGCTCGAAGGTGGCGATGTCGACGCGGGACTTCGCGGGCTGGGTGGCAGCCACGCTGATGTGCGCGAACGATGTCGAGGGCGGTATCGCGTCCGAGCCGTCGAACATCGGCTGGAACTGCTCCTCCTCGCCGAGCGTGAGCCTGAAGAAGCCCGAGACGTAGGCGGTGCCGACGGCGACCTGCTGCTGGGGGGTGAGCCGGGTCGTGGTGGCGGACGAGGGGTCGCACACGGGGTCGTCGGCGTTCGGGGCCAGCGTCGTCCAGTCGTCGGCGGTCTCGGCGGGGAAGCCGCCCGGCGTCCAGATGGTGTTGAAGAAGTTGTGGTTGGTGCCCATCACGAGCACCGCGGAGCGCAGCACGTTGTCGTCGAAGGCGTGCCGCGAGTCGTCGACGATGTGCTGGCCCATCAGGTTCTCCACGTCGCCGTCGCAGTACGGCAGCACCGTCGCCGTCGCCGCGTTCGGCAGGGAGATCCGGTCGTAGTCGACGGGCGCCAGCGGCAGCACCGCCTTGATCCCGAACTGGTCGGAGACGGGCAGGGCGTCGTTGAGCGTGGCGGCGGCCACGACGCCCTCGCCACCGCGGGAGTGCCCCATGATGCCGACGTCTTGCAGATCGAGCTTGCCGGCGAGGTCGGACGGCGTGATGTCGCCGTCGAGCGCCTGCGCGAGGCTGACGTCGCGGTCGGTGAACGCGTCGTGGTAGACGACGTTCTCCTGGGCGTCGGCCTTCTTCAGCATCCGCAGGGTGTCGAGGATCAGCTCGCCGCGGGCCTGGGCGCCGTAGTCGGCGGCGAGTTGGTTGTCGGTGGCGTTGATCGCGTTGGCCGACACGGAGATGACGGCGTATCCGTTGCTCGCGAGGGCGCGGGCGGGCGCGTCGTACCCCTCAAAGCTGGGGATGGGCCAGACCTGTTCCGTGCTGTCGGGCGAGGTGCGGCAGGGCCAGCCGGCCGGGTTGGGCTCGTCCGGCCCGTAGCACGGGGTGTGGCGGCCGTGCTCGAAGATCACGACAGGCTTTCTGCCGGTGCCGTCGGGCAGGTAGACCTTGCCCTTCAGCTCGCCCCGGACGCCGCCTATGTTGAGCAGGGGTATCGCTTCGTCGCCGAAGTCGTAGACGGCCTCGGAGACATGGTGGGGACCGGGTTCCGACGGGTCCACCGAAAGCGTCTTCGACGCCTCGGGGGCCTCGGGCGCGGCCGGGGGGTGGGCGGGGGACGCCGGGCCGGTGTCGGACGGCGTGGTGACGGCGTCGGTGGTCACCGAGGTCGCGTGCAGCACCGAGGGATCGGTGGTGACGAGGGAAAGTAAGGTGCCGTCGGCCGACTCCGTGGCAGGGCCGAGGAGGGTGCCGTCCGCCGAGAGGGTGGGAACTCCGGCGGTCATGGGGAGGGGTTTGTCGAGATCGAGGGTGACGCGGAAGCCGCCCGCGACACGCGTGACGGACCAATGGTGGGCGGCGGCCGGCTCGTCCGCGGCGGCGGCCCCGTCGACCTGGGTGAGGCTCAGGGCCCCGAGGACGAGCACGGCGGCGACGCGGAGCGAACGCCCCGCACGTCTCTTGCGACAGGTGTCATGTGACATGGTGACAGTTTTACTCGGACCGGGCCGCACAGGCCCGCCGTAACCCCCAAGTCATGACCGCTCATGGCCGGCACCGGGCGGATCATAACGTAGGGGCAGGGTGTGGACCGCGGGCGGCGAACCCGTCGCGTGCTCGTCCTGACGGACGCGCTCGGCCTCACGTTGCCGGAAGACCTGACAGTTAGTCATGCCATCCTCGAATTGGGTGCAGTCGTTGACGTCGCCAGCGTCGATCGTGAAGGTCGGCGCTCGGGCAGGTCGTCGGTGACTGCCCTTCGACGTGGCTGGTGCCCGGCCTCGGCGACCGCCGACACCTTGCCGGTGGCCCGCCCCAGCCTGACGCCGAGTACGCGGAGCATGGCCGCGGATCTACGGGCACGGATGGTTGGTCGAGGCGATGCAGGACCGTGTTCCGCAAGACGCGGATGCAAGAGACCGCGGAGGTACAGCGCGCGCGACGAGCGCAGGAAGAATGCGAGGCCAGGCACGTGCCTGCCGAGGAGCACGAGGTCTACGACAGGGCTGTGAAGGAGGAGGAGCTGTGAAGCACGCCACCTGGAAGACCCGCCGGGCCAAGAAGCTCTCGGGGGTAGGCGATGATCTCGGACCGGAGGGGCGGCGGGTCTACGACGAGACCGGCCTGGCGATCGAGATCGGCCGTTCCGTCTACCGTCGACGCACCGAGAAGGGTTGGTCGCAGGCGGAGCTGGCGCGGCGGGCGGGGATGTCGCAGCCGGCCATCGCCCGGCTGGAGACCAGCCTCACGTTGCCGTCCACTCGTACCCTGCTGCGCGTTGCCGCTGCGCTCGAGCAGCCTCTGCACATCAGTTTCGGCGATGCTGCCTGAGCCCGAGCGAGAGGGGCGCGCTGGGTGCTTTCCGTGTCTGTGTTGAGGCGGTCTGTGGCGCTGGCCGGCCAGTGTGTATGAGTGGTCACTCCCGTGTGTGTGCTGTCCGGATTGTCTTCGTGTTGCGGACTCGTCCGGTAGTAGCCGCAGCACGGCGATCGTATTGGTGGCGGTCAGGCAGGCGGGACGAAGCGGCGCGAGGCTCATTCTGTCGCGACGCCGGGCGCGCCGCTGAGCTGTGCGGATGGCGTTCTCGGCAGGCGGGGCACGTAGCTGGATGGGCCTGCCGGGTCAGCGCTGCCTCGGACGCGCGGAGGGAACGTTCGCCCTGGTCGCTGCCCAAGACCTGAAACCATCGTCCGTGGGCGATCGGATCCCCTATAGTTGACTGTACACGGTCACATGCTGTGCGCTATTGGAGGCTATGCCTCCCGTGTCCGGTAATTCCCCTTGAATGCAGAGTCATTGATCGAGCCGCGCCCGTCCGCCCCGGGACTGCCCCTCCCGGGTTGAGGGTCTTCGTGGGTGTGGCCTTTCAGGGGTTGGGCACGCCCGCGGTCGACGCGACGCGGGGGTAGGCGTGCGGCTGCTGACGGTGCATCGGGGCCCCGATCCATGCCGTGCACACCACCGCGCCATGTCAGGCATGTTCTGGTCCCTCAAGGCCGAAAGAGAGGAAATACCGGTGGTTTCAGCAGTAAGGCGGATCAGAACCATCCTCATTGCCGTCGTGTTGACGGCGGTCGTATCCCTGACCGGTCTGGTGAGCCAGACGCCGGCCCATGCCACGGCGCAGGCAAGCGCCTCGGAGATCATTGCCGACATGGGTGCAGGCTGGAATCTGGGGAACCAGCTGGAGGCCAACTCCAATGGAGTGCCCAGCGAAACGGCGTGGGGTAATCCAGCCGTCACGCAAAGTCTCATAGACAAGGTGAAGGCGGCCGGGTTCAAGACAATCCGGATACCGGTGTCCTATCTGAACGACATAGGGTCCGGTCCGAACTACACGATTGACTCCTCCTGGCTGAACAGGGTCCAGCAAGTCGTCGACTACGCCTACGACCAGGGCATGTATGTGCTGATCAACATGCATGGCGACGGCTACAAGTCAGTCGGCGGTTCCTGGCTGATCTGTGATTCATCCGACCAGACCACGATCAAGGCCAAGTACCAGAAGGTCTGGCAGCAGATCGCGACCAAGTTCCAGGGCTACGACGATCACCTGATCATGGAGTCCATGAACGAGGAGTTCGACGGTCAGTACGGCAATCCGACCCAGCCGTGCTACTCGAACATAAACGCGTACAACCAGATCTTCGTGGACACCGTGCGGCAGGCCGGCGGGAACAACAGTTCACGGTGGTTGCTCGTGCCCGGTTGGAACACGAACATCGATTACACCGTCGGAGACTACGGCTTCGCGATTCCGAGTGATCAGTACCGGTCCTCGTCCATCCCCAGCGACGAGAAGAGGATCATGATCTCCGTTCACTACTACGACCCCTGGGACTTCGCCGGAGACGAGAGCGGGACCATCACGCAGTGGGGTCCCTCGGCGACCAACTCGTCGAAAACGTCGACCTGGGGACAGGAAGACTATCTGGACGGGCAGTTCAAGAAGGTGCACGACAAGTTCGTCGTGCAGGGTTACCCGGTGGTCGTCGGTGAATACGGTTCGATCGACAAGTCGTCGTACGACTCGTTGAACAGCAAGTGCCGTCAGGACTACGCGCACACCGTCACGGCCGCTGCCAAGAAGTACGGAGCAGCCGCGGTGTACTGGGACAACGGGTTCAACGGACAGTACGGGTTGGGGCTGTTCGACCGGAACACCCACGCCGTGACCCAGCAGGGCATCATCGACGCCATCATGAGCGGCGTCAGCGGCTGACGGCACCCTGGTTCCGCCGTCCCACCTGACCGACCAGCGCGAAAGAGCCCCGGGCCCGGCCGGATGACGCCGGGCCCGGGGCATCGCCGTGGTCGCGGAGCGCGACACGACGGCAGCCGTCCATCCGTGGGGCGCGCCGGCTACTCCGCGGCGGCCGGCCGCCGGGACAGGGCCGTGGCCTCCTTCACGTCCGTGATCGGGCGCAGCCGGTAGGTGTATGCGTAGTCCCGGTCCGCGAACAGTTTGTACGCGTCGTGCGTGGGGCTGCCCCAGCTGTTGTCGCCGCCCACACCCATCTGCCGGTGGTTCAGGCGCAGGACGACGTCCTCGCGCGGGGTGAGCTGGTAGTCGTGGCGGGCCCCGACGGACAGGTCCTCGGGGGTGAAGTGCGAGGCGTTGAACTCCACCAGCGACCCGGGCTCGGCGTAGGCCAGCAGGCCGGCTCCCCGCGCATCGGTGAGGGCGACCCAGCGGACGTCGGTCCTGTTGCCGTTCTCCTGGGGGCGGATGTACGGCGTCCACTGGCCGGAGACGGTCCCGGACCACAGGCCCACGTCGGTGCCGTCATGCCGGTCCCAGTAGTTCTCCTCGGGCCCGCGTCCGTAGTAGTGCAGGTGCTCCAGGCGGCCCGGCAGGAACAGCAGGGTGCCGACCTCCGGGATGTAGGGCAGCGAATCCGCCCCGGGGTGCAGCGTGTTGCCGACCTCGATCTCACCGTTGCCGAACACCGTGTACGTCGTCGTGTACGTGGACTCGACGGTGGTCGGCAGGGTGCCGGCGACCTTGATCTCCACCGCCCCGCCGTCGAGCTGGCGTACCGTCACGCCGGTCACCTTGCGCCGGGCGCCGGCGTCCCGCCACGTCTGGTTGCGGGTGTGCTGGCCGGTGCCGTGGTCGTTGTCGGTCGGCGCCCGCCAGAAGTGGGGGGCGGGGCCGGAGCCGATCAGGGACACGCCGCCGGTCTCGTAGGAGGTGATGACGCCGTCCGCCTTGGAGAAGGTGACGGAGAAGTCGGGGCCGGAGACCTTGACCGTGTCGTCGCCGTCGTCGAGCCGCGGCTTCGCGACACCCCGCAGCGGGACCGGTGCCACGGCCGGGCTGCCCGCGTCGAGCGCGAGCTGCGCTCGGGCCACCTCGAAGCCGGCCTCCTTGGCCCAGGGCTGCGGCTCGCGTGTGGTGAAGGAGAGTTCGAGGAAGTACTCGGTGCCGGGCGCCGGACGCTCGGGCAGTCGCACCGGCAGGGTGATGTCCTTGCCGGTGAGCGGGGCGACATCGAGCTGTTCGCGGCTGAGGGTGCCGTGCGCGACCTGCTTTCCGTCGGCGACGAGCCGCCAGGAGGCGTCGAACGCACGGAGGTTGGTGAACAGGTACTCGTTGGTGAGGGTCACGGCGCCGGGCGCCGCGTCGTCGGCCCGGCTCACGCCGATGTACTGGTAGATCCGCTTGACCTCGGTGGTCTTGCCGTTGAGGGCGCGGTCGGCGGTGACGAGGCCGTCGGCCTCGAAGTTTCCGTCGTTCGGGTTGTCGCACCAGTCGCCGCCGTACGAGAGGAACGTCCGCTCGCCGGGGCGCTGCTCGCCGAACCCGGCGGACCCGGCGTCGAACCAGAACCGCACCCCGTCGTCGTCCGGCCCGCGCCCGTCCGAGGCGAGGTCGGCGGGGCTCAGCGCGCGGGCGTACACCCGGGCCCGCCGGATGGTGCCGCTGAACTCGCGGGTCGGGTTGTCGACGTCGGTGGCGAGGGCGAGCGGGGCGGTGTTGGCGTCCGGGCGTGCCGTGGTCGTGCGGGTCGCCCGCACCGTACCGTCCACGTGGAGGGTCAGCGTGCCCCCGTCCGCGTCGAAGACCCCGGCGACGTGGTGCTCGCTGCCGGTCCAGTCGTCCGGCAGCGTCCAGGTCGCGGTGATCCACTGCCCGCCGGAGTAGATGAAGAACTCCAGGCTGCCGCCGTTCTGCTTCAGGGCGTAGTGGGTGTCGCCCTTGGCTATGACGGGCTGGTGGTAGCCGATCGCCTTGGGGGTGACCCAGGCCTCCAGGGTGAGCGAGCCCGTGAGGTCCAGGCGGGTGTCCCGGGAGAAGACGGTCGCGCCGGAGACCCCCTTGTCCCGGTCGAACGTGCCGCCGGCGGCGATGATCTCGCCGCGCAGCCCGAGCGGGCCCTGCTCGGTGACGAGCTTCCTCGTCGGCGTGGGCCAGGTGAGGGACTGGTCGACGAAGTCCCAGATCCAGCCGCCCTGGAGGACGTCGTAGCGGCGGACGAGGTCCCAGTACTCCTTGAAGTTGCCGGTGGAGTTCCCCATCGCGTGGCAGTACTCGATCATGACGTAGGGCCGGGTGTCCGAGGCGTCCTTGGCGCGCTCCTCCACGCGGGCGGGCGTCTCGTACATCCTGGAGCGGATGTCGCTCACCTCGGGCCGGTCGTCGCCCTCGTACTGGATCACGCGGGTGGGGTCGTAGGAGCGGATCCAGTCGTGCATCGCGGTGAACGTGGAGCCGCTGCCCGCCTCGTTGCCGAGCGACCAGATGACGACGGAGGCGTGGTTCTTGTCCCGGTGGACCATGTTCTGGGCGCGCTGCACGCAGGCCTTGGTCCAGTCCGGGTGGTCGCCCGGGTACTCGTCGCGAATGCCGTGGGTCTCGAGGTTGGTCTCGCCGACCAGGTAGATGCCGTACGCGTCGGCGAGTTCGAGCCACAGGGGGTTGTTCGGGTAGTGCGAGGTGCGGACGGAGTTCATGTTGAGCCGCTTGATGATCTCCATGTCCCTGACCAGATCCGCCTGGGTGAGGGCGGTGCCGCGGTCGGGGTGCATCTCGTGGCGGTTCGTGCCGCGGAAGGTGACCCGTTTGCCGTTGATCCGCATCAGCCCGTCCTTCAGCGCGAATTCGCGCAGGCCCACGCGGTGCGACAGGGTCTCGGTGACCTTGCCCGCGGGGTCACGCAGGCGCAGCACGGCCGTGTAGAGGTACGGGTCCTCGGCCGACCAGAGTCTCGGGTTCGGCACGGCTTTTGAGGCCCGGACGGTGACGTCCTGGCCGCGGGGCGCGGAGGCGAGGTCCGCGGTCTGCTGCAAGGGACGCGGCCACACGGGGTGGCCCTGGGCGTCGTAGAGCTGGGTCTCGACGGTGTACCGCCCGTCAGCGCCGGTGCCGTAGGCGCGGACGTCGGCGGTGACCGCCAGGTCGGCGGCCTCGTAGCCGTCGGAGAGCGGGGTGTCGAGCTTGAAGTCACGCAGGTGGACGGGCGGCGTGGAGTACAGGTAGACCGAGCGGAAGATGCCGCTCAGCCGGATCATGTCCTGATCCTCCATCCAGTCGCCGTCGCTGTAGCGGTAGACCTCGACGGCGATCCGGTTGGTGCCGGGTCTCAGATGGTCGGTGATGTCGTACTCGGCGGGCGTGTACGAGTCCTCGTGGTAGCCCACCAACTCGCCGTTGATCCACACGTAGTGCGCGGACTTGACCCCTTCGAAGTGCAGGAACGTCCGCCGTTCCCGCCAGCTGTCGGGGACCGTGAAGGTGCGCCGGTACTGGCCGACGGGGTTGTAGCGGGTCGGCGCGGCCGGCGGCTGCGGTTCCTCGCCGAGGCCGTTGGCGCCCCAGTACGGATAGGTGATGTTGGTGTAGATCGGCCGGTCGTAGCCCTGCTTCTGCCAGACCGAGGGGACGGGGATCGAGTCCCAGTCGCCGTCGTCGAGGTCCGTGCGGTAGAAGTCCTCGTCCCGGTCGTCGGGACGGTCGGCGTACGCGAACTTCCAGGTGCCGTCGAGGCCGACGCGGAACGGAGAGCGGGTGCGGTCTGCCGCGAGGGCCTGGGTGACGTCCGCGTACGGCATGAGCGTGGTGTGCGGGGACTCGGTGCCGACCTGGAACAGGTCGACGGCCCCGTTCCACTCGGGTGGCGCGGCGTCCGCCGCGGCGTGCGCCGACGTCATGCCGTCCGGTCCCGCGCCCAGCGCGAGCGCGCCGAGCACGGCGGCACCTCCCTCCAGGAGCCGGCGACGGCTGATGACCACGGGTGACATGGGCGAGCGAGGCATGATCATGACCCTCCTAGGGGACGGTGGTGTCCCGGGGTGACCGCTGAGCCGCGCTCACACTAGAACTCGCACAGAAACGATTCAATAACTCCGTGCGATTGTGTGGCCTTCTGATGAAGCAGGGGTGAGGAGCGGCCCGTCGGCCTCCGTCGGCGGCTGCCCGTCGCCGAGCTACCCGCCGGCCCGGTCAAAGCCGGTCCGTCAGGTCCTCGGCGAACACCTGTGACAGGGGCTGCGGGCCCACGTACTGCTGGCAGTTGCACCGGCCGGCCTCGTAGCGCAGGGGCTTCTTGTTCTCGTCCCAGGCCGTCGGTATCTCGACGCGCTCGTGGCACCGGCCCTGCTTGTCGTGCTTGGCGAGGTGGTGCGTGCATCCGCAGACCGGCTCCGGCGGCTTGTTCGCGGCCTCGACGGCCAGGCGCTCCTGCTTCGCCGCCTCCATCAACTGGAGTTTCCGAGCGTGCCGATTGCGCAGTGCGGTGCGGACGTTGTCGGCCACCCATGCGAAGCCGCCCGTCCAGAAGGCGATGAGAACCCACCAGAACCAGTCCACCTGTTGCCCCTCCCCCTGGGTTCCTCCGAGGCCAGCATAGGCGGCCCCCCTCGTGAACACCTTGGCTCTGCTCGGCCGGGGGTCGAGGGTCGAGGGTCGAGAACCGAGGGCGCGGGGCTCGGTGGCGTCTGGAACGCAGCGGTGTCCCCGAGTCGACCCTGAGACGTCCCCCATGCCACCCCGAGTCTCACCCCGAATCTCACCCCGAGATGTGTCAGCAATCTTTGACAGGTGCCCAAAGCATCCGTCAGCCTTTTCTGACAGGTGCAACGGAAAGGTGCCGCCATGCCCGAGGACCCACCTCCGGCAGCAACCGGCGACGCGTTGCTGAAGGTGCTCTCCGCGCTCGGCAACCCACACCGCATGCGGATCATCGCGGCACTGATGGAGAGCCGGAACTACGTCAGCGCGCTGGCCCGCGAGATCGGTATGGGCCGCCCGCTGCTGCACATGCACCTACAGCGTCTGGAGGCCGCCGGACTGGTCGTCGGCACGCTCGAACCCGCGGAGGACGGCAAGGTCATGAAGTACTTCGACGTGGCCCCGTTCTGCTACGAGCTCACGCCGGACGCCATCGCCCGGGCGGCCGCGACGATCACCGAGACCGCCGGTCGGACCGCGAAGAAGGAAGTGAAGTGAACAAGGAACCGCTGACTCTCGCCGTCGACGGATCCGGAGCGGAGGCTCTGGTCGGCGCCGTTGGCGCAGCCGGAGTCTTCGCCCTGCTCATCGTGATCGTCTGGCAGTCCGCCGCCACCTGGCGGGCGCGGATGCTCGCAGCGCGCGAGGAGCAATACAAGGAACTCGCCACGAAATACGCCCAACTGCTCGAAGAGACCGTGGAGGTGCAGCGTCGGACCGTCGAGGAGCAGCGGCAGACCCTCGACGAGCTGACGCAGACCCGGCTGGCGGTCGGCTCGATGGAGAAGATGATGCGCGAGATCGAATAACAGCGGCCGTAGCGGTACGGCCGGGAGCGCCAACTCCCGGCCGTACCGGGAAACACACTCATCCCGGACACACATCCTGTACCACGGCAGGTCGTCACACCTCATGCGCCGTGGTGCGGGCCGCGTGCGCCCTGTGCCGGTGTGCCGCACCGGCTACCGGCGGCGCGCATTCCCACGAAGGAGACTACTCATGCGTGCGCTGCTCAAACTCGCCGCCCGTGCCCCAGGCGGGCGGCGTGGCAAGTGGTTCGTCCTGGCAGCCTGGCTGATCGTGGCCGTCGCCCTCGGGCCGCTGGCCGGAAAGCTCGGCGACGTCGAGGACTCCAGCGCCAACGCCTTCCTGCCGCGCGGTGCGGAGTCCGCGCGCGTCACCACCGAGCTGGAGAAGTTCCGTACGGACACGGTGATGCCCGCCGTCGTCGTCTACACCGGTGCGGGTGCGGACGGGAAGGCGGCCGCCGACCGGACGGCCTTCGCGCGCTTCGTCCCGGCGGGCGAGGAGGTCTCGCAGCCGCTGCCGTCCGAGGACGGCGCGGCCCTGATGACGGTCGTACCGCTGGACAGCGAGGATGACGTCACCGACAAGATCGGCGAGTTGCGTGAGATCGCCGCAGCGAACGCCCCGCCGGGCGTGGCGGTCGAGGTGGGCGGGCCGGCCGGCTCCCTCACCGACTCGGTGGCGGTCTTCGACGGCCTCGACTCGACCCTGCTGCTCGCCAGCGGCCTGGTCGTGGCCGTACTGCTGCTGATCACCTACCGCAGCCCGATCCTCTGGTTGTTCCCCCTGCTCGCCGTCGGCTTCGCGGCCGTCCTCACGCAGGTCACCACCTACCTGCTGGCCAAGCACGCCGGGCTGCCGGTGGACCCGCAGAGCGCGGGAGTGCTGATGGTGCTCGTCTTCGGCGTCGGTACCGACTACGCGCTGCTGCTCATCGCCCGCTACCGCGAGGAACTGCACCGCCGGTCCGACCGCCACGAGGCGATGCGCAGCGCGCTCGGCCGGTCCGGCCCGGCGATCCTCGCGTCGGCCGGCACCATCGCCGCCGGCCTGGCCTGCCTCGCCTTCGCCGACATCAACTCCTCACGCTCGCTGGGGCTGGTCGGCGCGGTCGGCGTCGTCTGCGGCTTCCTCGCGATGGTCACGGTGCTCCCCGCGCTGCTCGTCATCGCCGGCCGCTGGGTGTTCTGGCCGTTCGTACCGCACCACGGAACGCCCGCCCGCAGACCGCGCACCGTCTGGTCCCGTATCGCGACCGCCGTCGCCCGGCGGCCCCGCTGGTCCTGGATGATGTCCGGCGCCGTCGCCGGTGTCCTCGCCCTGAGCGCGGCCGGCATCGACATGGGACTGACGCAGGCCCAGACGTTCCAGGACACCCCCGAGTCGGTCGTCGCTCAGGAGCACATCTCGGCGCACTACCCGTCGGGCGCCTCCGACCCCGCGAAGATCGTCACGAGCGCCGGGAAGGCCGCCGAAGTCCGGGCGGCCGCGGCCGCCGTCGAGGGCGTGGCCCGCATCGAGAACAGCGGCGACCCCACCCGGGACGGCCGACTCGTCATGCTCTCCGTGGTGCTGCGGGACGCCCCGGACAGCCAGGCTGCCAAGGACACGATCGACGATCTGCGGGCCGCCGTACACCGGGTCCAGGGCGCGGACGCCCTCGTCGGCGGTACCACCGCGCAGACCCTCGACACCCAGCGGGCCGCCGACCGCGACCTGACCACGGTCATCCCGATCGTGCTCCTGGTCGTCCTGGGAGTCCTGATCTGGCTGCTGCGGGCCCTCGTCGCCCCCCTGCTGCTCCTGGCCACCGTGGTTCTGTCGTACGTCGCAGCGCTGGGTGCGTCGAACCTGCTCTTCGAGCACGTCCTCGGCTTCGCGGGCGTCGACTGGTCGATCCCGCTGCTGGGCTTCGTCTTCCTGGTCGCACTCGGCAACGACTACAACATCTTCCTCATGCACCGCGTGAAGGAAGAGACGGCACGCCTCGGTCACACGCACGGCGTCCTGGAGGGTCTGACCAGCACCGGAGGCGTCATCACCGCCGCGGGCGTCGTCCTCGCGGCGACCTTCTCGATCTTCGCCGGCCTGCCGCTGGTCACCATGGCCCAGATGGGGGTCCTCGTCGGTGTCGGGGTCCTGCTGGACACGTTCCTGGTCCGCACGGTGCTGGTCCCCGCCCTCGCCCTGGACCTGGGCCGCTGGTTCTGGTGGCCGGGCGGGCTCTTCCGCCGGCCGGCCGACGACCGTGAAGCCGCGCCGGGCAGCGACACCCAGCCTTCCGGACGCGGCCGGGCACACGGACCGGCCTGACACGGACCGGCCTGACACGGGGCGATGTCGACGCGGGTTCCCCGCCACCCGCGTCGACGCCGTCTGACCCGCTGCTGCGTCTCGTGCCGGGCGAGACCAGCAGGTCGGCGTCAGCAGACCTTGCGGTACTCCATGCTCGGAATGTATTTCTGCCACTCGGCCTGGGTGATGTCGCGTCCGACGTCCTTGCAGATGGTCGTCGCCAGGGCGTCGGATGAGAGATCCGTGGTGTGCAGCCAGCCGTGGTCGAGATAGCGCAGGCTGTCGTGCCGGAAGGTCATGCTGTCCAGGTGGGGGACGAGCGGCGTGAGGGTGTTCAGGTACGCCTCGTTGGAGATGTCCCAGAGGCGGACTCCACCGGAATAGAGGGGTTCCGCCAGGAGGGTGCCGTCCTGGGAGAAGACGGGTGCACCGTTCAGCGCGGCGGAATCAGGATCGTTCTTGACGCGGTCCGGGGAGATCCGGGCGATCCGCGTGGCCTTCTCCAGGTCCCAGAGGTCGAGTCGGCCCGAGGAGTCCACGGCCGCCAGGCGTGTGCCGTCCGGGGCGACGGCGACCTTGGCGTACCCGGTTCCCTTGAAGGGGAGCTTGCGTACGGTGCCCGAGGTGAGGTCCAGCAACTCGCCGCGTGAGGTGACGTGGTGGCGGCCGTCCGGGGTGAAGGCATCGTCGTCCCGCTTGCCCTGGTACTGGTGGACCTTCTTCCTCGCGCGCAGGTCGTAGATCTGGGTGGTGTAGTCGGTGTCCGGAATGCCCGCCCCGGCGACATGGGAGGTGAAGGAGAGATAGCGTCCGTCGGGGGAGAGCTTCATGCTTTCCGGCTGGTGCCCCGAGGGCAGCGAGACGGGTGGTGTCGTCTCCTTGCCGGTGGTGAGGTCGACGATTCGGGGTTGCCATCCGGCGCCCGATATCCGGTCGTAGGCGAGCCGGCGGCCGTTGCCGGAGAGCGCGGCGGAGGGGGCTCCCTCGGTGGCACCCCAGCCGGTCTGGGTGAAGGGGTCGTTGACCGCCTGTCCGGTGTCCGTGTCGACCACACGGAGGACCGGGTCCTTGCCGAGCGGACTGATCCGGACGAGGGCCCTGCCGCCGTCGTACGAGAACTGCGTCGCGGAGGCGGACGCCGCGCTGGGGAACTGCGCTTTCCGGCCGCCGTCCAGCACGGGTGCCAGATCGATCTGGTGGACCTCGCGCGACCCGGGGGTGAGGTAGGAGAGCGTCCCCGTCGCCTCGTCCAGGGCGAGTTGCTCGACCTCGCCGCCGGGTTCGGCCGTGGAGAAGAGGGGGCTGCCGAACCCGTCCTCCCGGGACCGTACCTCCAGTCCGTTGTCCTCCGACTGGCCGATGACGTAGCTGCCCTTGGAGCTGAACGCGGGACGGTGGAATCCCTGGAGCCAGGTGTCGTTGAGCGCTCGCCCCGTGCGGGTGTCGTAGAGCGTGACCTCGTCGACCTCGCCGCCCCCGAAGACGACCAGGGTCCGGCCGTCGGGGGAGAACTGCGCGCTCTCCACTTCGGCACACGTACTGTCCGTGCTGACGGCTGACGCCGCGGGAGAGCGCAAGGGCCGGATCGTGAGGTCGTCGCCCCCGCAACCGGCGAGGTAACGGCCGTCGGGGGAGAGCGCCTTGATGCCGGCGGCGCTGGTCACTTCCTTCCCCGTCGCGTCCACCACCCTGTCCGTGCCACCGGAACGCAGCAGCAGGTCTCCTGCATTCGTCAGCTGCACGGGCACGAAGGCACCGAAGCCGCCGACCGGCGTTCCCTTGTCGGTCGGCTTCCGGGTCGACACGCGGCGATACGGCTCGTCCTGTACCAGGGCGGTACGGCCGTCGGGACTCACGATCGGCACCGTCGTGCCGGGGGCGGTGAGTACCGCGTCGTCCCGCAGGACGGGCTTTTCCGCTCCGGACTGGTGCCGGCTCAGGTCCCAGGACTCGAGGCCGGAGGGGGTGTTCCGGGCCAGGGTCATGCCGTCGGCGGACAGCGCCGTCCCTTCAGCGCCACCGCTGGCCGCCGGAAGCGTGATCGTCTCGTCCGCTCCACGGGTTGCCGCGGAGAGGAGCGCGCCACGGGTCTCGGGGAGTTCCGCGATGCGCCAGGCGGCCAGGGTGAGCAGCTTGGAGGTGTCCGGTGCGCTGGTGCGGAGGTCCTCGGCGGCCCGCACGGTGGAGCGGGCCGTCTCGCGATCGCGCTGACGTGCGCTCTCGCTCGCCCGGTGCCAGAAGACGCCCCCCGCGGTCAGGGCCATGACCACCAGCACCGCTCCCGCGGACAGCGCTTGGCGCCTGCGGCGCACCGTACGCGCGGTGCGCGCACGCGCGGCTTCGAGGAACCTTCGTTCGAGCGGGTTGGGCCGTATCCAGGTGGGTGCGTGGGCCGCCCACTGGAGGTAGGTCTGAAGGGTGCTGCCGTGCAGCAGGTCCTCGGCACGCTCGCCGTGGGTGTGCCATGCGTGCGCGGCCTGGCTCAGTGCGCGATGGGTGCGCAGGTGCTCGCGGTCCGCGGCGATCCACTCGCGCAGCCGCTGCCACGCCGGCAGCAGGGCCGCGCTGACCGGCCAGCACGACCCGTCGTCGGACGTCTTCAGGACACCGGCCCGGGCGAAGGCGTCCACGCATCGCCAGATCGCGTCCCGCTCGTGGTCCGAGCGCCCGGCGTACAGCTCCTCCCACGTGGTGGTCCGCACGGTGTCCTCCGAGCCGTCCGGGACGTCTCGGGGTTCGACCATGCGCAGCAGGAGTTCTCGGGCTGCCGACTGGGCTGACGGGGGCAGTTCACGCAGGGCGGCCTCCGCCACCTGCCCCAACGGCGGCCGCACCAGGGTGGGCGGCGCCCACCGGGGGCCTCCGGCGCGGTCCGCCTGCTGGGCGCCGTCCTCCAGGAGCGCGGTGGACGAAGCCTGCGGTCCCGGCCGCGTTCCCACCAGCCCGGCCAGCAGCCCGACGGAGGTGGGACGCTGCTGCGGGTCCTTGGAGAGGGCGGCGGCCACCAGGGGACGTATCTGCGCGGGCAGCGCGGACAGGTCGGGGTCCAGCTTGCTGGTCCGGTAGACGACCTCGCCGATGTGGGAGCCCCGGAACGGCTCCGTCCCCGTCGCGGCGAACACCACCACCGCGGCCCACGCGAAGACGTCCGACGCCGGGGTGGCCCGCTGCCCGTCCAGGACCTCCGGTGCCATGTATCCCGGTGTTCCCAGCAGTGCGCCGGTGGTGGTCAGCGACATCTCGGAGGTCCGGGCGATACCGAAGTCGATGATCCGTGGCCCGTCGGGGCCGAGCAGCACGTTGCCCGGCTTCAGGTCGCGGTGGGTCACGCCGGCGCTGTGGATCGCGGCCAGGGCCGTCGCCACCCCGATCGCCAGCCGGAGCAGGCCGCCCTCGTCCAACGGTCCTTCCTGGCCGACCCGGGCCGAGAGGGTCGGCCCCGGCACGTACTCGCTGACGAGGAAGGGCCTTCCCCGGTCCGAGGAGACCGCCAGGGCGCGCGCCGTGCAGAAGGGGGGCACCGCCCGAGCGGCCTGCGCTTCCTTCTGGAACTGCTCCTGCATCGCCGGGCTGGCCTCCCGGTGCAGGACCTTCAGGGCGACCCGTGCCCCGGCGCCGTCGTACGCCTCGTACACCACGCCCTGCCCGCCGGCACCCAACCGGGCGGCGATCCAGTACCCGCCGATCCGCTCCGGGTCATCCCATGCCGGCTGCCTTGTCACCGCTGCCCTCCGCCTGAGTGGTTCGCGAACCCCGCGGTCGACCGTCCACGGGGTTCTCAGCCGCCCCGAGTTCGTGGAGTCGGGATGCCTGACCTCACGCTACAAGTCCCGGTGCGGTCCCGCCGAGGCGATCCGTTCGGGCGTGGGGTGTCGGCGTCCGGGCGGTCCGGGCGGTCCGGGCGGTCCGGGTCGGCACCGGTGGGCGGGCCGGGCGGCGGCACCACGGGTACGGACGTCAGCCGGCGTGGATCTTCTGCAACCGCTTGACCTGCTCCGTCCAGAACACATCCCGCTCGTCCTTCGACGCGCCCATGGACAACAGGCCCAGCTCCTTGGCCAGCTGGTAGAAGCCGGTGCCGGCGTCGTTTCCGCCCTGATAGATCACCAGCGCGGAGAGCATGACCGGCGGGTCCTGGGGGTCGAGGTCCTGGTCACGCGTCACGATCAGACCGAGCAGGTGCCCTATCGCGGCCCGTCCGCCGGGGCCTGCGAAGTCGAAGGGCCGGCATCCGGTGCGCTGGACGAGGGCCGTGTTGAGGTCGGTGTAGGTGGTGAACGCGCGTCTGCGTGCCACCTCGATCAGGAACTCCCGGCCCGCGTCGGTGAGTTCGTCCCACTCGCTGTCCGGCCGTCCGTAGGAAGCCATGCCATTCCCCCCTGGGTGCGTGGAGCCGGACGATGGTAGCGAGGGGCGGCCGGTTTCCGTGCGGCTTCGGCACCTCGCGACCGCTGTCCCGCGCCGGCCGACGAGCCGGACTGACGGCACGTCAGAATCGTGGCTTACATCCTGTCATATACATGCATACCGTGCGGTTTCCTCCGTCAAGTTGAAGTGCCGGACCCGTTCGCACGGAAAGGCGGGGTGGAGAAGTTGTGAACTACCTCTGTTCGTATGTCGTGACGGGCTGCTAGCTTTCGAATGGGAGCGCTCCCATTCGGTCATTCGGGACCTCCCGTGGGTACAGGCAGAATCCGCACTTCACCGGCATCGACCCCGCACCGTGCACCTCCGGATCCGCCCACCCGCGGGTCCGTGCGCGCGGCGGGAGAGACGCCGGTGCCGGATCGACACTTCTCCGGGTTGCCGGGCCAGGGAGAGAGGTTCTGGCCCGTCAGGCCGGGATGGGAAAGGGACACTGACCATGCACTGGAAGAGACGTTGGCAGGGGCTGGCCCTGGGGTCCGCTCTCGCCGTCGGCGCTGCGCTCACCGTGGCGTCCGGACCGGCGAACGCGGCGCAGGGCGCCGTGGCGGCCCGTGTGGACAACCCCTACGTCGGCGCCACGCCGTACGTGAACCCGGAATGGCAGGCGAACGCCGAAGCGGAGCCCGGCGGCAGCGCCGTCTCCGACCAGCCGACCTACGTGTGGCTGGACCGCATCGCGGCGATCGACGGCGTGAACGGCGGCATGGGTCTGCGTGACCACCTGGACGCCGCCAAGGCGCAGGGCGCCGACCTCGTGCAGATCGTCGTCTACGACCTGCCCGGCCGCGACTGTGCCGCGCTGGCGTCCAACGGTGAGTTGGGCCCCGACGACCTCGACGCCTACGAGCACAGCTACATCGACCCGATCAAGGCCATCCTCGCCGACTCGGCGTACGCGGGGCTGAAGATCGCCGCGGTCATCGAACCGGACTCGCTGCCGAACCTGGTGACCAACGCGGACGGCCAGGCCGGCGCCACGGCGGCGTGCGCGACCATGAAGCAGAACGGCAACTACGTCAAGGGCGTCGGCTACGCGCTGGCGCAGCTCGGCGCGCTGTCGAACGTGTACAACTACATCGACGCGGGCCACCACGGATGGCTCGGCTGGGACACCAACCTGGCACCGTTCGCCAAGATGGCGTACCAGGCGGCCACCTCGACCGGCGCGACGCCGGCCGACGTCGCCGGGTTCGCGGTCAACACCGCCAACTACAGCGCCCTGCACGAGCCCAACTTCTCCGTCACCGACACCGTCAACGGCACCAGCGTGCGGCAGTCGAAGTGGGTCGACTGGAACCAGTACGTCGACGAGGAGTCGTTCGCCGGGGGCATGCGCGGTGCCGCGGTCTCGGCCGGCTTCGAGTCCGGCATCGGCATGCTGATCGACACGTCCCGCAACGGCTGGGGCGGCTCCGACCGGCCCACCTCCGCCGGCCCGACGACCAGCGTGGACGACTACGTCAACGGGGGCCGCATCGACCGCCGTATCCACCCCGGCAACTGGTGCAACCAGTCGGGTGCGGGACTCGGCGAGCGGCCGGCGGCGGCACCCGAGGCCGGTGTCGACGCCTACGTCTGGATCAAGCCGCCGGGCGAGTCGGATGGCGCCAGCCAGGCCGTCGACAACGACGAGGGCAAGGGCTTCGACCAGATGTGCGACCCCACCTACACGGGCAACGGGCGCAACGGCAACAGCATGTCCGGTGCACTCCCCAACTCGCCGCTGGCGGGCCACTGGTTCTCCGCGCAGTTCCGGCAGCTCCTGGCCAACGCCTACCCGCCGGTCAGCGGTGGTGGCGACCCCGGCACCGGGGATACCCAGGCCCCCAGCGCCCCGACCGGGCTGAAGGTCACCGGCACCACGGCCGCCAGCGCGTCGCTGTCGTGGACGGCGTCGACCGACAACGTGGGCGTGGCGAGCTACCTGGTCTACCGGGGCGGCACCCAGGTCGGCACGGCCACCGGCACCACGTTCACCGACACCGGTCTGTCGGCGTCCACCGCGTACCAGTACACGGTCAAGGCGCGTGACGCGGCCGGCAACACCTCCGCGGCGTCCAGCGCCGTGACCGCCACGACCGCCGGCTCGGGCGGCGACCCCGGCGACCCCGGCGACGGTGCCTGCACGGCGGCGTTCCACGTCGACAACGACTGGGGCAGCGGCTTCACCGCGACGGTCACCGTCACCAGCAGCTCGACGGCCTCGGTGCCGTCCTGGCAGGTCACCTGGACCTGGCCGGGCAGCCAGCAGATCACCAACTCGTGGAGCGCCACGGTGACCCAGTCGGGCACGTCGGTGACCGCCAAGAGCGCTTCCTACAACGGTGCGCTCAACCCCGGAGCCAGCACCTCGTTCGGGTTCCAGGGCACCTACAGCGGCAGCAACGCCGCACCCACCCTCACCTGCACCGCCGGCTGACGCCACGCGCAGCCTGACGCCGCTCGCAGACTTCAGCCACGCGCCGCCCGAGAACTCGGGGACCCCAGGCGCCGAGGGCACGGGGCTGTGCGGGGCGACTGCAATCCCCCAGGCTCTTCGAGCAGGGGGTACCCCCAGAGCGCGGACCGGACGTCCGGCCACCCCACCACCGGGCCGGAACCCCACCACCGTCAACGCGCCCCCCACACCTCAGCAGTCGCTTCGACCAGCTCCGTCGCCCTCCTCTCCGGCGGCGTCACCCCTCGACGCGTTCGCAGGCGTCACCCCTCGACGCATCCGCATAAGGAGTGCCTTCCACATGTCCGATTCCCCCAGGCCCGCCCTGTCACGAAGACAGCTGATCGCCATCGCGGGCGCCGCGGCCGCCATCGCCGCCGTGCCCCGGATCGCCCAGGCCGCACCGGTCCCCGTGTCCAGGTCCGCCGGCAGCGCGGCCGCCGCCGACGACCCGTACGCGCAGGCGTTCCTGGACCAGTACGACAAGATCAAGGACCCGGCGAACGGGTACTTCAGCCCCCAGGGCATCCCCTACCACTCGGTGGAGACCCTGATGGTGGAGGCACCCGACCACGGGCACGAGACGACCTCGGAGGCGTTCAGCTACTGGTTCTGGCTGGAGGCCACCTACGGCCGGGTGACCGGCGACTGGGCGCCCTTCAACAACGCCTGGGCCACCGCCGAGAAGTCGATCATCCCCCAGCACGCGGACCAGCCGAGCAACGACTCGTACAACGCCGCGAGCCCCGCCACGTACGCGCCCGAGTGGTCCGACCCGTCCAAGTACCCCAGCCAGCTGGACAGCACCGTCCCGGTCGGCTCGGACCCGATCGCCGCCGAGCTGAAGTCCGCCTACGGCAGCTCGGACATCTACGGCATGCACTGGCTGATGGACGTCGACAACGTCTACGGCTACGGCAACACGCCCGGCAAGGGCTCGGAGGACGGGCCGTCCTCGTCCGGTCCGTCGTTCATCAACAGCTACCAGCGCGGTGCCCAGGAGTCCGTGTGGGAGACGGTGCCGCAGCCGTGCACCGACCTGTTCAAGTACGGCGGCACCAACGGCTACCTGGACCTGTTCACCGGGGACAAGAGCTACTCCCAGCAGTACAAGTACACCAACGCGCCGGACGCCGACGCGCGCGCCGTCCAGGCCGCGTACTGGGCCTACAAGTGGGCCTCCGACCAGGGCAACGCCAGCGCCGTCTCGGCCACCGTCGCCAAGGCCGCCAAGATGGGCGACTACCTGCGCTACGCGATGTTCGACAAGTACTTCAAGAAGATCGGTGACTGCACCAGCCCGACCGGCTGCCCCGCGGGCACCGGGCGCGGCTCGCAGCACTACATGCTCGGCTGGTACTACGCCTGGGGCGGCGCCGTCGGCAGCGGCGGCTGGTCCTGGCGGATCAGCGACGGCGCCATGCACCACGGCTACCAGAACCTGCTCGCGGCCTGGGCGCTGTCCAGCGTGTCCGAGCTGACGCCGAAGTCGGCGACCGCGAAGGGCGACTGGACCACCAGCCTCGGCCGCCAGCTGGAGTTCATCCGGTGGTTGCAGTCCGCGGAGGGCGCCATCGCGGGCGGTGCGACCAACAGCTGGGACGGCCAGTACGGCCAGCCGCCGTCCGGCACCCCGACCTTCTACGGCATGGCCTACGACTGGCAGCCGGTCTACCACGACCCGCCGAGCAACAACTGGTTCGGCATGCAGGCGTGGGGCATGGAACGCGTCGCCGAGTACTACTACGTGACCGGCGACGCCACCACGAAGGCCATCCTGGACAAGTGGGTCTCGTGGGTCGTGCCGCTGATCACGGTCGGCTCCGGCGGGGCCTTCTCGATCCCGTCGACGCTGAGCTGGACCGGCCAGCCCGACACCTGGAACCCGTCGAGCCCCGGAAAGAACTCCGGGCTGCACGTCTCCGTCGTCGACAGCGGCAGTGACGTCGGTGTCGCGGCCGCGCTGATCAAGGCGCTGCTGTACTACGCGAAGAAGGCGAACGACACCTCCACCGCCGACGTCGCCAAGAAGCTGCTGGACGCCGTCGCAGCGAACACCGACGCCAAGGGCATCGCGGTCCCGGAGACCCGCAAGGACTACAACCGGTTCAACGACACGGTGTACATCCCGTCCGGCTGGACCGGCACCATGCCCAGAGGCGACAAGATCGACTCGAACGCCACCTTCCTGTCCCTGCGGTCCTGGTACAAGGACGACCCCGACTGGCCGAAGGTGCAGGCCTACCTGGACGGCGGCTCCGTACCGACGCTCACGTACCACCGCTTCTGGGCCCAGGCGGACATCGCCATGGCCCTGGCCGTCTACGCCGAACTGTTCGGCAGCGGCGGCAGCGACCCCGGGAACGGCGACACCCAGACGCCGTCCGTGCCGAGCGGGCTCCAGGTGACGTCGACCACGACGTCGAGCGTGTCGCTGAAGTGGACGGCGTCGACCGACGACATCGGGGTGAGTGCCTACCAGGTCTTCCGGGACGGCACCCAGGTCGGCACGTCCTCCTCGACCAGCTACACGGACACCGGCCTCACGGCCTCCACCGCGTACACGTACACCGTCAAGGCACGTGACGCCGCGGGCAACACCTCCGCGGCGTCCGCCCCCGTCACCGGAACCACCAAGGCGGGCACGGGAGGCGGCACGCTCGCGGCCACCTACCACGTCGACAACGACTGGGGCGCCGGCTTCACGGCGACGGTGACGGTGACCAACAACGGCACCGCGCCGACGTCGGCCTGGCAGGTGGCGTGGAGCTGGGCGGGCAACCAGCAGATCACCAACTCCTGGAACGCGACGGTGACCTCTTCGGGCAGGTCGGTGACCGCCAAGAGCGCCGGCTTCAACGGGGTCGTCGCACCCGGATCCAGCACCTCGTTCGGGTTCCAGGCCACGTACAGCGGCAGCAACGCGGCACCCACGCTCACGGTCACCGCGGGCTGACCCCGGCCACGGGCGACCGCGGGAAGCGACCGGACCCTCCGGCCTCACGTACAGGTGAGGCCGGAGGGTCCGGGCTCCGCCGTCCCCGTGCTCCTGTCCCCCTGTCGACGGTGCCCGGGCCGACCGGTAGGAATGAGGCATGGACAACGTCATCGACCTGCGCAGCGACACCGTCACCCGCCCCACCGAGCCGATGCGCGCCGCCATGGCACGGGCCGACCTGGGCGACGACGTGTTCGGCGACGATCCCACGGTGAACGCGTTCCAGGAGCGGGCGGCCGACCTGCTCGGCTTCCCGGCCGCGTTGTTCGTCTCGTCGGGCACCCAGAGCAATCTCTGCGCCCTGCTCAGCCACTGCGGGCGGGGCGACGAGTACATCGCCATGTGGGAAGCGCACCTCTACACCCACGAGGGCGGCGGGGCTGCCGTGCTCGGGGGGATCCAGCCGCAGCCGTTGCCGGACCGGGGGGACGGCACGCTCGACCCGGCGGACATCGAGGCGGCCGTCAAGCCGGACGATCCGCACTACGCGCGGACCCGGCTGCTGTGTCTGGAGAACACGTTCAGCGGCAGGGTGATCGCTCGCGAGCAGCTCCAGGCGGCGACGGGCGTGGCCCGCAAGCACGCCCTGGCGACCCACCTGGACGGCGCACGGCTGTTCAACGCCGCGGTGGCCGGCGGCGGCGATCCCTACAGCGGTGCGCGGCAGATCGCGGAGCAGTTCGACAGCGTGTCGGTGTGCTTCAGCAAGGGCCTGGGGGCGCCGGTGGGCTCGCTGCTCTTCGGCTCGCGGGAGTTCATCGGCCGGGCCCGGCGGTGGCGCAAGGCGCTCGGCGGTGGGATGCGGCAGGCGGGCGTGCTGGCGGCGGCCGCGTCGTACGCGCTGGACCACCACGTCGAGCGGCTGACCGAGGACCACGCCAACGCCGCACTGTTCGCCGAGGCCCTCGCCGACGTGCCGGGGCTCGAGGTCGGCGCGGCACGCACCAACATGGTGTTCGCGCGGCCCGTTGCCGGCGTCACACCGCCGGACCTGGTGGAGCGGCTGGCGGCCCGGGGCGTGCTGTGCACCGGCGGGCGCCCGGAGTTCCGGTTCGTGTTCCACCTGGACGTCTCGCGCGGGGATGCGGAGCGCGCGGCGAGCGTGGTGAGGGAGACCCTGGCCGGGACACGTTGACGGTCGCCGGAAGGCGCATTACTTTCACCCTGGAATAAGGAAAGCTCCTTAACTTAATTGATGTGCCCCGTCGTGGACCCGCGCGCGCTCAGATCCCGGTGGACCCGGCGCCTCCCCGCGCCTGGCCCCCGCCTGTCCCCCCACCCCAGGCCGAGGAGCGGAAGAACATGGCACTTCGCGGACTTTGCGGACTCCGAAGACTCCGAAGACTCCGAGGACAGCGAGGACTCCGAGGACTTCGAGGACTTGGAGGACTCCGAAGACGACGGCTGGCCGTCATGGTGGTCGGTCTGGGGCTGGCCGCGCTGCTGGCACAGACCGACGCCGTGGCGGTGTCGACCGCGGGCGCGGCCGACAGCGGTGCCGCGGCGGTGCGTTCCGCCGCGGCCACGGCGGACGATCCGGGCGCGAGCGCGCTCACCACGCTCGGCGCCGACACCGGGTGGAAGGTGCTCACCAGCAGCACCGCGACCCAGCCGGGCGCCGAGATCTCCACTCCAGGTTTCCCCACCGGCGACTGGCTCTCGGTCACCAACGACGACGCGGGAGCGCCGGGCACCGAGATCAACGCGCTGCTCCAGAACGGGTCCTGCCCGAACGTCTTCTTCTCCGACACCATGCGGTCGTGCTACGGCCAGATGACCAAGCGGGGCCCCGACACGCTCCCGCTGTTCTCCATGCCGTGGTGGTACCGCACCGACTTCACGGCACCGGCCGCGGGCCGGCACACCGAGCTCGTCCTGAACGGGGTCGTCGGCAAGGCCGACGTCTGGGTGAACGGCACCGAGGTGGCCACCTCCGACACCGTCGCGGGCGCCTACGCGCGCCATGCCTTCGACGTGACCGGCCTGCTGCGGCAGGGAACGAACTCCGTGGCGATCGAGATGTACCCGAACGACCCCTCGTCGATGTTCACCCTCAGCAGCCTCGACTGGAGCCAGATCCCGCCGGACAACAACACCGGCATCCAGTTCCCCGTGCAGCTCCGGAGCGGCGGCTCGCTGATCGACGGCAACACCCGGGTCCTCCAGGACACCGCCGCCGACCTCGGCCGCTCGGCCCTGACGGTCCGGACCGACGTCACCAATCCCACGCCGAGCGCGCAGACCGGCACCGTCACGGCGACCGTGACCCCGCCCGGCGGCGGCACGCCGATCACCGTGAGCCAGTCGGTGTCGGTGCCGGCCGACACGACACGGACGGTGTCGTTCACCCCGGCCGACCACCCCGGCCTGACGCTCACCGACCCCGAGATCTGGTGGCCCTACCAGCTCGGCGACCAGCCGATGTACCGCGTGGTCACGTCGGTGGCCCAGGGCGGCACCGTGCTCGGCACCACGAGCGACTCGTTCGGGATACGCACGGTCACCTCGTCGCTGGTCGGAGCCTCGGAGCTGGCCCCCAGCGGGGTCCGTTCCTTCCACATCGACAACGTGCCTCTGGTGATGCGCGGTGGCGGCTGGGACCCGGACCTCTTCCTGCGCTACAGCCGGGCCGACACGGCCCGGCAGATCGCGCTGATGAAGTCCATGGGGGTCAACTCGATCCGGGTCGAGGGACACCTGATGCCGCAGGACTGGTACCGGCAGATGGACGCCGCCGGCATCCTGGTCCTCGCCGGGTTCACCTGCTGCGACTTCTGGGAGTCCACCGACTACACCGGCGCCGAGCAGGCCGTCTACCAGCAGTCGGCGCAGGAGTGGGGGGAGAGCCTGCGTGACCATCCCGCCGTGTTCGCCTTCGAGTGGAGCGACAACAGCCCCACGGCCACCCAGGAGTCCCTGGCGCTCGCCGGTTTCGACGCCGCCGACTACAGCGGCCCGTTCATCGCGTCCGCCGAGTACAAGAGCAGCCCCCAGCTCGGCCCCGCGGGGGAGAAGGAGGGCCCCTACGACTGGGTGCCGCCCTCCTACTGGTACGACACCACGCACTCGGGCGGCGGCGACCTGACCAACTCCGGGGGCGCCTGGGGCTTCGACAGCGAGCAGAGCGCCGGCAACACCGTCCCCACGCTCGACTCGATCAACCGTTTCCTGTCCCCGGCCGACCAGACGGCCCTGTGGCAGGACCCGGGCGCCAACCAGTACCACAACAACTACGAGGGGACGAAGCACACCGGCTACGGCTTCGGGACCCTGTACAACCTCGACACCGCGATCTCCGAGCGGTACGGCCCCTGGTCCAGCCTCGAGGACTACGTGGAAGAGGCGCAGGTGCAGAACTACGAGAACACCCGGGCCCAGTTCGAGGCGTTCATCGACCACTCGACCAACAGCGCGGCGCCCTCGACCGGCACCATCTACTGGCAGATGAACAAGGGCTGGCCGACCCTGCTGTGGTCGCTGTACAACAACGACGGCGACCAGGCCGGCGCCTACTTCGGCGCGCAGCGCGCCAACCGGCCGCTGCACGCCCTGTACACCCTCGACGACGGCACGGTGACCCTGGACAACCTCGGCGGGACCACCGAGACGGGCGTGACCGTGGAGGCCACGGTCCACGACCTCGCGGGCCGGGTCCTGGACGACCAGACCTCCGCACCCGTGGACCTGCCGTCCCAGAAGGTGATCAACTCCGTGCTGACGCCGAAGACCCCGACCAAGGCCGGCACCGTCTACTTCGTCGAACTGCTGGTGCGCCAGGGCGGCTCCGTGGTCGACCGGAACGTCTACTGGGAGTCGACCACCTCCGACGTCACCAACTGGACCAAGACCATCGGCCAGCCCCAGGCGACGATGAAGAGCTACGCCGACCTCACGGCGCTGAAGGACCTGCCGCAGGCCACGCTCTCCGCGACCGCGACGACGACCCGGCAGCCCGGCCCGGCCGGCGCCGACTCGGTGGTGACGGTCAGGATCACCAACACCTCGTCGCAGCCCACGGTCGGTTTCTTCCTGCGGGCCGACATCCGCCGGGGCACCGCCTCGGGAACGGAACTGTCCGGCGACAACCAGGTGCAGTCCGCGGTCTGGAGCGACAACGACACGACCCTGTGGCCGGGCGAGTCGGAGACCCTGACCGCCACGTACGACTCCGCCGGTCTGCACGGCGCGACCCCGGTGGTCAGCGTCTCCGGGTGGAACGTTCCGAGGATGGACGTGGTGGCCGACTGAGTGCTGGCCGGCTGATCGGTGCATCGGCGGGGTTCGGGGCGGCTGCGGAGCCGGCACGGGCCCCGCCGGCTTGCCGAGCCCCGCCGGCCGTTCGGCGGCTGGGCGGTGGCTGGGCGGGGTCCGTTACGTGCCGCACCCGGACCCGACGATCAAGCGCCATGCCGGGGTCGTCGAGGACGGCGTCCACACCGACACCATCGCCACACCGGTGGCCTGAGGCCCCGGCGACGGACGCCGGCACCCCCGCGACCGGCGACGTACGGCAACGCGGCGGGTCTCAGCCGCGCCGGCCCGCCGCCGCGCCGGCGATGCGGCCGAGGCCGACCGCGGACAGCAGGCCGTTGCCCGAGGAGTAGCCGCGGCCGCCCGACCGGCCGGACAGCCCGCCCGTGACACCGCCGACCGCGTAGAGCCCGGGCACGACGGAGCCGTCCTCGCGCACCACCTGCGCATCGGAGTCGACGTCCACACCGCCCTGGGTGTGGAACAGCGCCGGCACCGAGCGGACGGCGCAGTAGGGGGCTGTGAGGGCGCCCATGGGGAAGTCGGTGCGCCCCTGCGAGTCGGCGGCCCGGGCGGTGGCCGCCGTCCGCTGGTCCTCGATGGCGGCGGCCACGGCCTGCGCGGGGCATCCGATGACCGCGGCGATCCCCTCGGGGGTGTCCGCCTCCTTGACGCCGCCGATCCTCACGAGTTCGGCGAACTCCGGCTCGTTGCCCGCGACGAAGTCCCTGATCCGGGTGTCGAAGACCACCCAGCTCTCGTCCGTGGTCCGGCTGACCACGGCGGCGAAGCCGGAGTAGCCGACGCTCTCGTCTCCCATCCGGCTGCCGTCGGGCGCGAGCAGGAAGCCGCCCTTCTCCACGGTGGTCCAGCTGACGATGGAGCCGTGCGGGTAGGCCACGGCCGCGTAGCCCTGGTAGGCACCCATGTTGAGCAGCCGGGCGCCGAGGTCGCGCGCCCAGGTGATGGCCTCGCCGGTGGAGCCTTCCGCGCCGAAGTACCGGGCGGCGCCGGTCTCCGGGATCCAGCGGGCGATCATCTCCTTGTTGTTGCCGAAGCCGTTGGAGGCCAGGACGACGGCACGGGAGCGCAGGACCTCCCCGCCGCGCCCTGGGTCCCCGACGCGGACGCCGGCGATCCGGCCGCCCTCGATCAGCAGGCCGGTCACCGGGTTCCCCGGGACCACCTCCACATCCAGGCGTTTCGCCGCCGCGGTGAGGTCGCGGACCAGGGAGGCGCCGCGCCGGTCCGGCGGGGCGTGCAGCCGCTGGACGCTGTGCCCGACGTGCTTGTAGTCCGTGATGATCCGCAGGTCCACGCCGTGCTGCTCGACCAGCCACTCCACGAGCCCCGCCGACTCCTTCGCGAGGAACCGGACCAGGTGCTCGGCGTCGTGGCCGCCGCTCTGCCGCAGCAGGTCCTCGGCCATCCGTTCCGGGCTGTCGTCGATGCCCGCCTCGCGCTGGTAGCGGGTGCCGGCGGCCGGGATGGAGCCGGTGGAGACGAAGGTGTTGCCGCCGGCCCTGTCCAGCTTCTCCAGGAGCGCGACGCTCGCGCCGGCCTCGGCCGCGGCGATCGCCGCGGTCAGCCCGCCGCCACCGGCGCCGACCACGACGACGTCGACATCGACGGCGTGACCGTTCGCGCTGGTCCGGCCGGTGTTCTCGGGGGTTTCAGGGGTGCCGTGCGGCATGGTCACCGTCCCTCCTCTGTGCCGCCTGCGCGCAGGGCCGCCAGCCGGGGCAGCAGCTGCTCGGTGGTGCACACGTCGGCGTACTTCTGCGCCATGTCGAACAGGTTCACCTCGTGCACCACCGGACTGCGGTCGTACACGGCGTCGCTGGGCACCGCCACGCGGAAGTTGAGCGAGAAGGCGTCGGCGACGCTGGAGCGCACGCAGCCCGACGTGGTGCAGCCCGTCACGACGAGGGTGTCCACCCCGGCCTCCACGAGATAGCTCGTGAGCGGCGTGCCGAAGAAGGCGCTGGGGTGCCGCTTCGGCAGCAGCACGTCCCCTTCGGCGGGGGCCACCTCGGTCACGAAGTCGTAGCCGTGTTCGGGGATGTTCATGATGCCGGGGACCTTGGCGCCGAGCCGGCCCGCGTCGTAGCTGCGTTTCGGCGCCACGTGCGGGTAGAGCACGGGCCACCCCGCCTCGCGGAAGACGCCGAGCAGGGTGCCGATCCGGCCGACCGCGTCCCAGCCGACGTCGCCGCAGCTGGTGGTGAACTCGGCGGTGGCCTCCTCGAACGGCAGGGGCCGGGTGCCGATCGTGCGGTACTGCACGTCGATGATCAGCAGCGCCGGGCGCCTGCCGAGTCCGGCTGGGCGCCCGAAGCCGGCGAGTTCGTAGCGGCGCCGGGTGGTCTCGTCGATGACCCCGGCGCCGCCCACCGTCCACGGCTGGTCCACGACGCCCGCGGTGCCCGCGGACTGGGGTGCGTCGGCTGTCGGCATCACAGGTCCTCCTTCTCGATGGCGGCGAGCGCGGCGGCGCCGCTGTGGGCACGGGGCAGGTAGGCGCCCCGGGGCGTGTCGGACAGCTGGCCGTCGCGTACCGCGAAGTGGCCGCGTACCAGGGTGTGGACGACGCGGACAGGCGCGGTGCGGCCCTCCCACGGGGTGTACGCGGCGGCGCTGTGCTGCCGGTCGGCGGTGATGGTGGTCTCGCCGGTCAGGTCGACGACGGCGAGGTCCGCGTCCGAGCCGACCCGGATGATCCCCTTGCGCGGGTAGAGGCCGAACAGCTGCGCCGCGCGGGTGCTGGTGGCGTCGACGAGGCGGTCGAGCGGCACACCGCGCCGCAGGCCCTCGCCGAGGGTCAGGGGCAGCAGCACCCCGGTGCCGGGGAAGCCCGCGGAGGCCGACCAGATGTCCTTCTCCTTGAACGAGCGGTGGCGGGCGTTGTGGTCGGAGCCGACGGTGTCGACGCTGCCGTCGGCGACCCCGGCCCAGAGCGCTTCGAGGTCGTCGGCGGGCCGCAGCGGCGGGTTCACCTTGCCGTAGGTGCCGCACTCGGCCGCGGTGGTGAGGGTCAGGTAGTGGGTGCACGTCTCGACGAAGAGGTTCGGGTAGGCCGTGCGTTGCAGCCGCATGGCGTTCAGGCCGGCGGCGCTGGAGTTGTGCACGACGTACGCGGAGGCGCCGGTGGCGGCGGCCAGGTGGGCGACCCGCTGCTCGGCCTCCGCCTCGACCAGCGGCGGACGGGTCAGGTGCCAGGCGTGCAGCGGGCCCTGGGACTCGTCACGCGGACGCTCCTTGAGCTTCCAGACGATCTCGATGTTCTCCGGGTGCGGGTTGACCATCGCGCCGGCGTCCGCGGTGATCCCCAGCAGGTCGTACATGAAGCCGTCGTCGTTGCCCGGCATGCCCAGGTAGGCGCCCTCGTCGCCGCGGAAGTTCATGAAGAACTTGAAGCTGGAGACGCCGAGTTCACGCCGGTAGGCGGGCACGGACCTGACGTGTTCGTCGGTGCCGAGCACGAAGTGGAACCCGAAGTCGGTGTGCGCGCCGGACTCCATGGCGGCCCGGGACGCCCGGTGCACCTCTTCGTACGGCTCGGCGCTCATCAGGTAGACCAGCATCGAGGTGACCCCGCCGGCGACGGCCGACGCCGTCTCGCGCTCGGCGTCGTCCCGGTCCCTGGGCACCCGGATGTCCTTGCCGAGGTGGACGTGCGGGTCGATGGCGCCGGGCAGTACGGCGGCGCCGCGCAGGTCGACGGTCTCGGTGGCCTCGGCGGGCGCCGCCGGGTCGACGACGCCCGCGATCCGACCGTCGTGGATCAGCAGGTCGGCGGTGGTGAGGCCGGCGTCGTGCAGGAAGACGCGGCCGCCGTGCAGCCGTAGGTCGTATGCGCTCATCGGACCTTCTCCGTGGTGTCGGGGGTGCCGTGGCCGGCGTGCTCGGTGTAACGGGCCTCCAGCTCGTCGAACCGGGGTTTGCGTACCAGGTTCTGCCGCTCCGGCCAGCTGATCATGAGATCGGCGGCGTCCCGGGTGTCGCCGTGCTCCCTGAGGTGGTCCAGGACGGTGCGCATGCCGAGCACGGCTCCGCGCATCGCCGCGTTGGCGTACAGGGCGATGGAGAACCCGAGGTCGGCCAGTTCCTTGCGGGGCAGCAGCGGGGTCAGCCCGCCCTCGACCATGTTCGCGACATGCCGTCCCGGCACGTCGCGGGTGATCTGGAGCATCTCCTCGCGGCTGGTCGGTGCCTCGACGAACAGCACGTCGGCACCGGCCTCGGCGTACGCGGCGGCCCGTGCGCAGGCGGCCGCGATGCCGTCGACGGCGGCGGCGTCGGTCCTGGCGATGATCACCAGGTCGTCGTCGCGCCGCGCGTCGACCGCGGCGTGGATCTTGCCCACCATCTCGGCGGTGCCGATGATGTCCTTGCCCGCGAAGTGCCCGCACTTCTTCGGGCTGACCTGGTCCTCGATCTGGATGGCGGCGGCCCCGGCCCGCTCCAGGGTCCGCACGGTGCGCTGCACGCCCAGGGCGTTGCCGAAGCCGGTGTCGGCGTCGACGACGAGGGGCACCTCGACCGCGTCCGCCATCGCCGCGACCTGGCCGGCCAGTTCGGGCAGGCTGAGCAGGCCCAGGTCGGGCATGCCGAGCAGGGTGTTGGTGACCCCGGCACCCGAGACGTACACGGCCTCGAAGCCGGCGTCCTCCGCCACGCGTGCGGTCAGCGCGTTGGGCGCCCCCGGCAGGACCAGGGGCCGTGCCGCACGGTCGAGGAGGTGCCGCAGGCGGGTAGTTGCTCTCATGTCTTCGCTTTCGCTTCGGTGACGTGACCCCGGGCGTCCGAGGCGGGCTCCTGCTCGCCCTCCGGAAGTCCCAGGGCCTCCAGGGCGCTGTGCATGGAGTGGTCCAGGTGGCGGGACATCAGGGCGAGGGCGCCCTCGGTGTCCCGCTGCCGCAGGACGGCCAGCAGCTCGCCGTGTTCGGTGACGGCGACCCGGGCCCTGGCCGGCCGCTTCGCCGACATGGAGCGCGCCACGAAGAGCTGCCGGTGCACTTCGAGGGCGGCGCGCATCAGCGCCTGGTTGCCGGCGAGCAGCACCAGCCTGAGGTGGAAGTCGAGCTCGCGCGGGTACGCGTGGCCCTCCGACTCGCGCATCACGCTCTCGGTGTCCGAGAGCATGACGGCCAGCTCGTCGAGTTCGGCGTCGGTGGCGCGCCGGCAGGCCAGCCGGACGGCGTGCAGCTCCAGGGCGGCGCGCAGCTCGTAGAGCTCGGCGATCTCCTCGCGGGAGAAGTCCCGCACGAACGCCCCGCGGTGGCTTATGACGGTGAGCAGGCCCTCGCTGGTGAGCCGCTGGATCGCCTCTCTGAGCGGGCCCCGGCTGATGCCCAGGGAGGAGGCCAGCAGCACCTCGTTGAGCCGCTCTCCCGGCTTGATGGAGCCGTCGAGGATCATGTCCCGCAGGATGGACTCGGTGGCTCGCGAGAACGTGTTGTCCCTCGACAGGGGGCGCTTGTGGTCGGACTCGGGCATCAGATCTCCTCAGGCGTCACGCAGGGGCGTGCCCGCAGTCTCCTTCAAGGTCACGGCCGCACCCAGCGTGATCACCGCGGTGCCGATGAAGAACCACGCCGGCGCGAGGTTCGAGCCGCTCGCGTCCACGAGCCAGGTGCAGATGTACGGGGCGGTGCCGCCGGCCGCGGCGCTGCCGATGTTGAAGCCCAGCGCGATGCCGGTGTAGCGGATCCGGGTCGGGAACATCTCGGCGAAGGTGGAGAACGCGGCACCCATCAGGGCCGAGTCGATGAGGCCGAGCACGATCTGCGCGGCGACGGCCCCTCCGGTGCCCGTCTCGAAGAGCAGGAAGCCGGGCACCGGGAGCACCACAGCGGCGATCGAGGCGCCGACGAACACGTTCCGTCGCCCGACCCGGTCGCTCAGCGCGCCGAAGAACGGCATGCAGGCCGCGGAGACCGCGAGGGTGGCGGTGGTGGACCAGAAGGCCACGGTGGAGGAGAAGCCGAGGACCTTCTGGAAGTGCAGGCCGATGTAGACGTAGCAGATGTAGTACGCGGAGAACAGCAGGATCGACAGGCCCACGCACTTCAGCAGCGCCACCTTGTGGGTGCTCAGCAGCGTGACGAACGGGATCCGGGCGGTCTCGTCGCGCTTCTCGGTCGCGCGGAACGCGGGGGAGTCGGCCAGCCGGGAGCGGATCAGCAGGCCGACCACGCCCAGCGGGATGGCGATCAGGAAGGCGATGCGCCAGCCCCAGTCGTTCATCGCCGACTCGCCGAGGACGGTGTTGAGCAGGGCGACGCACAGCGAGGCGAGCAGCGCGCCGACCAGGGCGCCGGTCTGCGTGGTGGCGCAGTACAGGCCGCGCCGGTGGTTTGGGGAGTGCTCGGCGACGTAGGACGCAGCGCCGCTGACCTCGCCGCCGGCCGCGAGCCCCTGGACGCAGCGGGCGAGGACGAGCAGGACGGTGGCCCCCACGCCGATCGCGGCGTAGGTGGGCAGGACACCGATGAGCCCGGAGGCGATGGCCATCAGGACGACGGTGGCGGCCAGGGCGTTCTTGCGGCCGTAGCGGTCGCCGAGGTGCCCGAAGAGCACGCCGCCGACGGGACGCAGGGCGAAGGCCACCGCGAAGGTGGCCAGCGTGGCGAGCAGGGAGGCGTTGTCGTCGCCGCTGACGAAGAAGTGCGCCGCCAGCATCGTCGAGACGAACCCGTACACGCCGAAGTCGTAGTACTCGACGATCGAGCCCACCGCACCGGCGGCGACCACCCGTGCCGGTATGCGCGTGTCGTCCTGCCCGACGGACGCGGCGGAAGTGGCCGAATCAAGCATGGTGCCTCCCCAATACGGATGTGGCGGAGGCCGGTTCGACCGGTCGCCTCCAGATGACGGGCCCGCAGCTGGGGCCCTGGTTACGCACGCATTCGGCTCGCGTGCTGCCTACCTTCACCTTGCCGACTGAAAACTGTCAACAGTTTGCAGTTTGGAGACTTCAGGTGTCCGATCGATTGCGGAGCGTGGTCGACACTGTCGTGGTTCGAGTATCAGCGCAGCTCAGAGAGGTGATGGCGGCGGCCGGGGGGAGAGGTATGAATCAGGCCAGCGGCGTCGGCGGCTCGGTGGGCCGCATCACGAGCGTGGGCGCCGGGCGGCGGAACGAGTAGGACATGTTCTCGATGTTGTCCGCGTCCACGGTCAGCCGGAGCTCGAACCGGTCGGGCAGCAGGTGGTAGACGGCGTGCTCGACGATCCGGCCGGTCTTGTCGTACGTCGTGCGGGACAGCACGAGCAGCGGTTCGCCGGCTGAGATGCCCAGCGGGTCCGCGAGGTCGGCCGGCGCCGCCACGCTGGTCAGCGTGATCTCCCCATGGCTCAGCGTCAGTCCCAGCTGCTGCTGGAGCACCTGGTAGATCGGATGCTCCTCGATCTGCGCACGGGAGATCAGCTGCCCGATGGCGCCGGGCACGGAGATGTCCGCCATGGCCTGCGGGGCGCCGTCGATCGTGTAGAGCCGGCGGACGAGCAGCGCCTCCGGCACGTCGAGGCCGACGAGGTCCCCGGGCTCCTCCGACCACGCGAAGCGCAGGATCCGGCCCTCCGGTCGCTTGCCCACGCTGGCGAAGATCGACACGAACGGGCGGAGCTGGTCCAGCGGATGGACCAGCTTCTGCGGCGCCACGAAGGTGCCGGCGCCCTGCCTGCGGACCAGCAGTCCGCTCTCGACCAGCGCGCCCAGGGCGCGTCGCACGGTCGTGCGGCTGACGCCGTAGCGCTCGACGAGCTCCATCTCGGTCGGCACCTTGCTGTCCTGCGGCAACTGCGAGACAAGCACCCGCAGCCGCTCCGCGAGTTGCTCGTGCAGGCTTTCCGAACTGGTACGCCGGATCCCCTCGGGATCAAATTTGTCTTCGCTCATATCTGCAATCACGGTTGACTTGTATCTAGTTGTATGGTGCCTTGTTTCTGGCCTCAGGGTATCCGCAGAGCGATCAGGAGGGGCTACATGCAGCTGACCTCGGCCGAGCGCGACATCCTCAACGGAAGCCGCGGCGGCGCCGTGGCCGACGTGCTTCGTGAGCAGATCAGCGTCGGGGAGTTCTTCGGAGCCGAGCGCTTCGTGGAGATCACCAACGCGCACTTCATGGGGGACCGGGAGGTGTTCGGGCAGGCGGGCACTGACTACCTCACCCGGCTGGCCGACGCCGGCGTCACGGCCTGCGTCCCGACCACGCGCAACGCGCAGTCCGTCGACTTCGAGCAGGCCCATGTGCTCGCCCAGTCCCCGGAGCTGGTGGAGGGCGAGCGCGAGACGCGCACCCTGCTGCGCCGGCTCGGGATCTCCACCGTCAACACCTGCGTCGGCTACCAGAGCATCTACCAACCGCGCTTCGGCGAGCACGTGGCCTGGGGCGACACCGGGACGGTCGCCTACGCGAACGCGGTGCTCGGCGCCCGCACCAACTACGAGTCCGGTGCCGCCGGACTCGCCGCCGCCCTCACCGGCCGCACTCCCGAGTACGGGTTCCACCTCGACGCCCACCGCCGGGCCAACGTGCGCGTCCGGGTCGACGCCGCCCTCCCGGACCTCGCCGACTGGGGCGCGCTCGGGGGACTGGTCGGGGAGCGGTCCCGCGGTTACTGGAACGTCCCCGTGATCGAGCTGACGGGGCGTTCCGCTCCGCTGTCCGACGAGCTGAAGCACTTCGGCGCGAGCCTGGCGAGCTTCGGCTCCATGGCGATGTACCACATCGTCGGAACGACCCCCCAGGCGGCGACGTTCGCCGCGGCCAACCAGGGCCGTGAACTGGTCGACGAGTACCGGATCACGCAGGACGACATCGACGCGTTCCTCGCCCGCGACCTGCCGGACGGCGGCCCGGTCGACCTCGTGGTGTTCACCGCGCCGCAGCTGTCGTTCTTCGAGATGAAGCGCATCGCGGAGCGTCTCGAGGGCCGCAGGGTCGCCGACACGGTCCGGCTGCTCATCACGACGAACAGCCTCACCTGCGAGGCGCTCAGGGACCAGGGGCACCTGGACGCGATCACCAAGGCCGGCGGCATCGTGCTGCGCGGCACCTGCTGGTACGTCATGGACCCGGCCGCGCAGCGCGCGCACTTCGGCTGGGGGCGCCTGGTGACGAACTCCGCGAAGCTCGTCAACATCATCCGCGCGCACGGCTACGTCCCGGCGCTGCGCCGCACGGACGACTGCATCGAGGCCGCACTCACCGGGGAGGTGGCGGGGCGATGACGACCGCACAGGACAGGGTGTTCCGCGTCGCGCAGGCGACCGGCGACACGGTGGAGGCGGCGGCCGTGGTCAGCCCCGTCCCGTTCAGCGCACGCTACGACCTCGACCGGACGACCGGTCTGATCTCACGCGCCGACCACCCGCTGCGCGGGCAGTCCGTGCGGGGCAGGATCCTCATCGCCCCGGCCGTGCAGGGCGGCGTCGCGGCCGGCTGGGCGTTCCTGGCGATGCGCCATCTCGACGTCGGACCCTGCGGGCTGGTCTTCGGTGCCGTCAACCCGGTGATGGTGCAGGGCGCGGTGACCGCCGGGCTGCCGATCGTCGCCGGCATCGACCCGGCGTTCTTCGACGAGGTCGAGACGGGCGACCGGGTACGCGTCGACCCCACGGCACACCGCGTGGCGATCCTGGGCCGCAGCACGGTGTGACGCCGGGGCGAGCCGGCGACCCTCATGACTCCCGCGGTCGCCGGCACCTCATGACTCTCCCGCAGAGGGGACAAAGATGTCGCCCGTCCAGATCTTCTCCCTCGCCCTGCTGGTCCTGGCGTTCGCCATCGCCATGGCCCGGCACATGAACGTCGGATTCACCACCATCCCCGCCGGGTTCCTGCTCTGCCTCGTGGCGGGCGTCCCCGTCGACGCCTACTTCGCGCGCTTCCCCGGCAGCCTGGTCGTCCTCATCCTCGGCGTGACCTTCCTGTTCGGGCATGCCCAGCGCTCCGGCGCGATCGACCTGCTGACGGGTCTCGCGGTCGGGGCGACGGGCCGTCGCGACTGGATGCTGCCGTGGATCATGTTCGCGCTCGCCGCCGCGCTCAGCGGGATCGGGGCACTGCCGGCGGCATCGCTCGCCATCGTCGTGCCGATCGCGATACGCGCCGCGCAGCAGCGGCGGATCAATCCGGTCATGATGGGCCTGGTGACCATATCGGGGGCCCTGGCCGGCGGATTCTCGCCGATCAGCGTCTGGGGGCAACTCGTCCTGACCCTGGCGAAGGAGGCGGGGCGCCCGCTCTCGGCACCCGGTCTCTTCCTGATCGAGTTCGCCCTCAACCTGCTCGTGGCATGCGTCGCGTTCGCGCTCTTCGGCGGGCCTGCGCTGATCCGCCGCCCGCCGGGCCCGGACGTCGCCCGCGACCCCGCGGCGTCCGGCACCACCACGCCCCGGACCACCCCGTACCAGATCACCTCGCTCCTCGGCATCGCGGCGTTCGTGGCCACCGTGCTGGTCTTCGACGTCGACGTCGGTCTCGCCGCGTTCTCCGTGGCCCTCGTCCTCCAGGTCGTGCACCGTCCCGACGAGAAGGAGACGGTGCGCGCCCTGCCGTGGTCCGTGGTGCTGGTGATCACCGGCGTACTGCTCTACGTCGGAGTCCTGCAACAGGTCGGCACCCTCAAGGCGATCTCCCACCACCTCGGCGGAATCAGCAGCACCGGTCTTGCGATCCTCGCGCTCACCTACGTCGGCTCGCTGTTCGCGTCCTTCGAGTCGTCCTCGGTGGCCGTACTGGGCCTGGTCGTCCCGGTGGCGCTGCACGTCACCTCCGGAGTCGAGGGGACCGCGCTGCTGCTGATCGTCTGCGCGGTGTGCTGGGCGATCGTGGTGTCGTCCCCCAGCCCGTACCACCTGTCGGGGGGCCTGGTGCTCGCCAGCAGCCCCGAGCCGGAGCAGCCGCGGATGTTCCGCAGACTCCTGGCGTGGTCCCTGTCCGTCGCCGCCGTCGTACCGCTGATCGGCTGGCTGCTCCCCACCCTCGGGCCGGGATGAGACGTCGATCGCCGGGCAGCAGCGGAACAAGAATTCCGCACCCGGCAGTGGCGAAGAACCGCATTGTGGAATAAGAATTCCACTATGCGGTGTGTCGAGGGACCTCACACGGGTGTGGCGAAGGACCTCGGAACAAGGACCTCGGAACCGACTGGAGGTTGCCCCATGGCCTTGGCACAGGACCGGGCGCGCGAGGAGTTCCTGACGGCGGTCGGCCCGGACGGCCTCATCGACGACCCGGTGGAGCTGCGGTCCTACGAGTGCGACGGGCTCACCGGGTACCGGGTCACCCCGGCCCTGGTGCTGCTGCCGCGCACCACCGAACAGGTCGCCGCGGCGGTACGGGTGTGCGCCCGGCACCGGATCCCGTTCGTCGCCCGCGGCGCCGGCACGGGGTTGTCGGGTGGGGCGCTGCCCGTCGCCGAGGGTGTGGTGATCTCGGTGCAGCGGCTGCGCGCGGTCCTCGAGGTCGACCCCGTGCACCGCCGGGCGCGGGTGCAACCGGGCGTGACCAACCTCGACATCACCCGAACCGTGTCCGAGCACGGCCTGTACTTCGCCCCCGATCCGTCCAGCCAGCAGGTCTGCACGATCGGCGGCAACGTCGCGGAGAACTCCGGTGGTGCGCACTGCCTGAAGTACGGGTTCACGGTCAACCACGTACTCGCGGCCGAGGTGGTGCTGCCGGACGGCACGGTCACGACCCTCGGCGGCGACTCGGCGCACCAGGGCGGCTACGACCTGCTGGGCGCGTTCATCGGCTCGGAGGGCACGCTCGGGATCGTCACCGAGATCACCGTGAAGCTGCTGCCGCGGCCCGCCGTCGTGCGCACCGTGGTCGCCGACTTCCCCTCCGTCGAGCAGTCCTGCCGCACGGTCTCCGCCATCGTGGCCCGGGGGATCGTGCCCGCCGCGGTCGAGATGATGGACACGCTGGCCATCGAGGCGGTCGAGGTGGCCGTCGCGGCGGGCTACACGCGGGGCGCCGCCGCGGCGTTGATCGTGGAACTCGACGGGCCCGAAGGGGAGGTGGCCACCCAGTTCGACCAGGTGCTCGGGCTGTGCCGCGAGCACGGCACGACGAAGCTGCGGGTCGCCGAGACGGACGAGGAGCGTACGGCGATCTGGAAGGGACGCAAGGCCGCCTTCGCCGCGATGGGGCGGATCAGCCCGAACTACTTCGTCCAGGACGGCGTGGTGCCGCGCACCCGGCTCGCCGAGGCGCTGACCCGGATCGCCGAACTCGCGGACGCGGCCGGACTGCGCGTCGCGAACGTCTTCCACGCCGGGGACGGCAACCTGCACCCGCTCGTCCTCTACAACGAGTCCGCGGGTGAACACGACCGTGCCGAGGAGCTGTCGTCGGCCATCGCCGAACTCTGCGTCGACCTCGGCGGGTCGCTCTCCGGCGAGCACGGCATCGGCACGGACAAGGTCTGCTCGATGGTCCGCCAGTTCACCGCCGATGACCTCGCCACCATGGCGCTGCTGCGGCAGGCCTACGACCCGCAGAACATCTGCAACCCCGGCAAGCTGCTGCCGACGCCGCGGCTGTGCGGCGAGCAGCCGGGACCGCACAAGCCGCACCCGGCCGAGACCGCCGGCCTGGCGGAACGGTGGTGAGCCCGGTGACCCGGAGTCGAACCGCCCCGCCCGCCGCCGTGCAGCGGCTTCGCCCGACCGACCTCGCCGAGGTGTGCGCCGCGGTGCGCGACACGGCCTCGTCCGCTCCCCGGCTGCTGCTGGCCGGCACCGGCTCGGCGACGGGCTGGGGCGGCCGGCCCGAGACGCCCGACGCCGTACTCGACGGCACCGCGCTCACCGGTGTCGTCGCCCACAACCCCGCCGACATGACGGTCCAGGTGCGGGCCGGCACGCGCCTGTCCGACCTCCAGGCCGAACTGGCGCAGAGCGGCCAGCGCGTCGCCTTCGACCCGGCTCGCTCCGACGCGAGCATCGCCGGCCTGCTCGCCACGGCCGACGCCGGGCCGTTGCAACAGGGCTACGGCATGCTGCGCGACCTCGTCATCGGCATCACCGTCGTCCTCGCCGACGGCACGGCGGCCGGCTCCGGTGGCCATGTGATCAAGAACGTGGCGGGCTACGACCTCGCCAAGCTCTTCCACGGCTCGCTGGGCACCCTCGGCGCGGTCGCCGAGGTCGTGCTGCGCCTGCACCCGCTCCCGGAGTCGGTACGCACCGTCGCCGTCACCGCCGCACCGTCCCACGCGTACCGGCTGGCCACCCGCATCCTGGCCGGCGGTCTGGAACCGGCCGCCCTGGGATGGGCCGGCGGCCGGCTGCTGGTCCGCCTGGAGGGCACGGCGGACGGGACCCACCGGCGGGCCGCGGCGCTGCGGGAACTCATCGCGGACGACGACATCGCGGACGCCGGCACCTCGGACGCCGGCACCTCGGAACACGCCATCCCGGACGACGACGCGGGCCCCCGGCTGCTGACCGCGCACGAGGCGGCGGAGCACTGGACGGAAGTCGACCGGGTGTCCCTGGGCGGGCCCGGCGACACGGTGCTGCGCTTCGGCGCGCTGCCCACCACGGCGGCCCGGATCGCCGATGCGCTGCCCGGGGACGACGGCGAAGTGGGCATCCGGACCGCGGGTTCCGTCGGCGTCGGGGTGTACACCGTGCGCCTGCACGGCGGCGACGCGGCCGGCCACCGGGCGGTCGCCGGCCGGCTGCGCGACACGGTCGACCGTGCGGGCGGCACCTGCACCCTGCTGCGTCGGGACGGGCTGCCCGACGACTTTCCCGCCTGGGGCAGGCCGCCGGCCGCCGTGCCGGTCATGCGCGCGATCAAGCACAGCTTCGACCCCCGGGGACGCTTCGGTGCCGGCCGGTTCGCCGGCTGGCTGCCCGCGCCGCCCGAAAGCGACGGCGAGCACCCGGACGACTCCGGCGTGAAGGAGGCCTGACGTGACGACCGCCGACAACACCGGCGCCCCGATCGGCAGCGACGCGATCGGCAGCACCCCGACCGGCAGTGCCGCGAGGGCCGGCGACGCGCTCGGCAACGGCGCGTTCGACGCCGTGCACCCGCCCCGGCGTGAGCTCCTCGACGAGTGCGTGCACTGCGGGTTCTGCCTGCCCACCTGCCCCACCTACGCGGTCACCGGTGAGGAGGCGGAGTCCCCGCGGGGCCGTATCTACCTGATGGACCTGGCCGCACGCGGCGAGATCGGGCTCGACGAGGCCTTCGGCCGGCACATGGACTCCTGCCTGGGCTGCCTGGCCTGCGTGACCGCGTGCCCCTCGGGCGTGAAGTACGGCGAACTCATCGAGTCCGTACGGCCGCAGGTCGAGCGGAACATCCCGCGGACGGTGCCGGACCGGCTGTTCCGGGCCCTGATCTTCCGGCTCTTCCCGTACCCCCGCCGCCTGCGGATCGCCGCACTCGGCGGGCTGCTCTACCGCCGCATCGGACTGCGTTTCCTGCTGCACAGGTCGGGGGTGATGAGGCGGCTCCCGGCCCGGCTGCGGGCCGCCGAGGCGCTCCTTCCACCGGTGACGGCAAGGACGCTGTTCACCAGGACCCGCCCGTACACCCCGGCCGCCGGTGCCACCCGGCTCCGGGTCGGGATGCTCGCCGGCTGCGCCCAGCGGGTCTTCTTCGGCGACGTCAACGCGGCGACCGTGCGGGTGCTCACCGCGGAGGGCTGCGACGTCCACGTGCCCCAGGACGACCAGTGCTGCGGGGCGTTGTCGATGCACGCGGGCCGGGCGGACGAGGGGCTGGCGCGGGCCCGCGCGACGATCGACATGTTCGCGCGGTACGACCTGGACGTGATCGTCACGAACGTGGCCGGCTGCGGCTCGAACCTCAAGGAGTACGCCGCCCTGCTGCGGGAGGACCCCGGGTACGCGGACAAGGCCGCCGCGTTCACGGCGAAGGTGCGCGACGTCCACGAGGTGCTCGCCGAGCTGCCCGTGCGGGCGCCCCGTGCGCCGCTGGACACCCGCGTCGCGTACCACGACGCCTGCCACCTGGCCAACGCGCAGGGGGTCAGGAAGCAGCCCAGGCAGGTCCTGGAAACCATCCCCGGGCTGTCGGTCCAGGACGTCGCCGAGGCCGAACTGTGCTGCGGTTCGGCCGGGATCTACAACCTGGTCCAGCCCGACACCGCCGAGGACCTCGGCCGGCGCAAGGCCCGCAACCTGGCGGCGGTGCGGCCCGACGTGGTCGCCACCGCCAACGCCGGGTGCCTGCTCCAGATCCGCCGGTACCTGGACGAGGGCATACCCGTCGTCCATCCCGTCCAGCTGGTCGACGCCGCCATCCGTGGCCACGACCCGGCGCCGGAGCCACCCGGCGGGGCCGCTCCCGAGCGGTGACCGCGTCCCGTACGCGGTGCCGCCGTCCCGGTCAGCTGATCTCGGGCAGCTCTCCCTCGGTCGTCCCGAGGTCGATCACGGAGAGCGTCGCGCCCTGCGGGTCGGAGACGGCGGCGAAGCGGCCGAACGGGCTGTCGTGCGGACCGAAGTGGACCCGTCCGCCGTGCCGGGTCACGGTGCCGACCGCGGCGTCGCAGTCGGCCACGGCGAAATAGACGTTGACGTAGGGCGGGACCTCGGCGGGCCAGTTCTCCGTCATCTTCATACGGCCGGCCACGGGGTCGTCGCCCAAGGTGAAGACCTTGAAGTCGACGGCCTCGTCCTGCACGCTCCGCACGCCGTAGCCGAAGACGGCCGGGAAGAAGGCGTCCGCCTTCGCCGTGTCGCGCGTGGTGACCTCGACCCAGGCGTACGAGCCCGGCTCGCCCTGCTTCTCGAAGCCCTGGTGCGTACCGGCCTGCCAGACGCCGAAGACCACCCCGCTCGGGTCCCTGGCCATCAGCATCCTGCCGAAGTCACCGACCGCCGTCGGCTCCATCAGGAGGTCGCCGCCGTTGGCACTGACCATGGCGGCGGTGGCGTCGACGTCCGGTGACGCGAAGTAGACGTTCCAGGCCGGCGGGCCCTCCCAGCCGGGCATCAGGGGCGAGAGCGCGGCGACGTTCTCGCCCCCGGAGAACGCCTGCGTGTAGTTCCCGTACTGCTCGGACGTCGCACCGAAGGTCCAGCCCAGCAGCTCGCCGTAGAAGTCCTTCGCGGCCTGGAGATCGGGGAACATCGCATCGGCCCAGCAGGGCGTGCCTTCGGGTTTCACGGCCATGGTTCCGCCTGCCTCCCGGTCAACGGGAAAATGTCCTCCTTAGGAGGATATTCGAGCATCCGGGTCGGCGCCCGAGGCGGCGTGCGAGGTGGTCGCCTCCGGCTCCGGGGCGAGCATGCGGCCGCGCTTCACGATCACGGCGCCGGCCAGCGAGACAAGGGCGGCGCCGGCCAGCCAGAGGCCCGGCATCGCACCGTTGCCGCCGGTGGCGTCGATCAGGGCGGTGCAGATGGTGGGGGTGAATCCGCCGAAGATCGCCTGCGCGAGGCTGTAGGCGACGGCGAAGCCGGTCGCGCGCACCTTCCCCGGCATGAGTTCGGTCAGCGTGACGACCATGGTGCCCTGGTACGCGCCGTAGAGCAGGGAGAAGATCAGGAGCACCCCCAGCATCCTGCCGAACGAGGGGTCCGCGACCAGCCACAGCATCAGGGGATAGGACGTCAGCGCGACGAGCAGCGCGGAGCCGATCAGCAGCGGCGTGCGTCCGATCCGGTCGGAGAGCAGGCCCGCGAGGGGGATCCACACGAAGTTGGACACCCCGACGAGGCCCGCCACCACGAAGGCGCTCAGCGAGCTGAGCCCCAGCTCCCGCTGTCCGAAGGTGGGGGTGTAGGCCGTGATCAGGTAGAACATCACGCTGGTCAGCGTCACGAGGGCGACGGCGACCAGCACGATCCGCCAGGAGGCCAGCAGCGAGCGGTACACGGACCGGAAGTTCGGCGCCCCGGAGCTGGTGCGCCGCGCGAACGACTCCGTCTCGGGCAGGGTGCGGCGGATCCAGAACACCGCGGGCAGGACGAGGCTGCCGACCAGGAACGGCACCCGCCAGCCCCAGGCGTCGATCTGCGCCGGGCTGAGCGTCAGGGAGAGCGCGATGCCCACGAGGGCGGCGGTGAGCACGCTGATCTGCTGCCCCGCCGACTGCCAGCTGACGAAGAAGCCCCGACGGCCGGGGGTGGAGATCTCCGCGAGGTAGACCGACACGCCGCTCGACTCCGCCCCGGCCGAGAACCCTTGGAGCAGCCGGGCCAGCACCACGAGGACCGGCGAGGCGAGGCCGATGCTCGCGTAGGTCGGGACGACGGCGATCAGGACGACGCCGACCGACATGATCGCAAGGCTCAGCAGCAGTCCGGCGCGGCGTCCGCGCCGGTCCATGTACCCGCCCAGGACGACGGCGCCGAGCGGACGCATCAGGAACCCCACGCCGAACGTGGCGAACGACAGGATCAGCGAGACGAGGTCGTTGCCGGTGGGGAACACCGTCTTGGCGATGGCCGAGGCGTAGAAGCCGTAGACGGTGAAGTCGTACATCTCCAGGACGTTGCCGGCCGCCGCACGGGCGACGTTGCGCCGTACGGCGGTCTGCGTGCCGGGCGAAGTTTCGGGCACCTTTGCCTCCTGCCTTCGGGTGGGCCGGCCGGGCCGAGCATGCAAGGTCGGGCACTGCCGAGTCGAGCGCTGCCGAGCGTTGCCGAGCGTTGCCGAACATGGTGGCGTCCTAATATGTAGAACGCCTGTTTAAAGTTCGACACAGTTCAGCACCGGCCTGCCCGTTCGTCAACGGATTGACCTCACGCTTCTCACGTATCTAGGGTGTGTTTGCATTTCAGAAAGGCGTTCCATATTTTGGAACGCATGGACAGTACGTTGTTGAAAGGGCTCAGGGTGCTGGAGACGGTGGCGCGCAGCGCGGGCCCCCGCGGGGTGAGCGAACTCGCCCGCGAGCTGGAGCTGACGAGGAGCAACGTGCATCGCACGATGCAGACCCTCGTGGCCGCCGGATACCTGCGTGCGTCGGCCGACGGCGCGGGCTACGAGTGCACGGTCAAGCTGTTCGAGCTGGGCAGTGCCGTGATGGAACGGGTCGACGTACGACGCGTCGCACAGCACTACATCCGGCGGCTCGCCGAGCAGACGGCCGAGACGGTGCACCTGTCGATACTCGACGATGCCGAGGTCGTCTACCTGGACAAGGTGGAGAGCCCTCAGCCGGTACGTGCCTACTCCTCGATCGGCGGCCGGGCCCCGGCCCACTGCGTCGCCTCCGGCAAGGCACTGCTCGCCGCACTGCCCGGGGACACGCTCGACGCCTTCCTCGCACGCGACCTGCCCGCCTGGACCGAGCGGACCATCACGGACCCCGCCGAACTCGCCCGGGACCTCGCGCAGACGCGGGAGACCGGATGCGCGGTCAACCGCGGGGAGTGGCGGATCTCCGTCGCGGGCGTGGCGGCCGTCGTGTTCGACGGGGCGGGCCGGCCCGCGGCGGCGATCGGGGTCTCCGGACCGGTCGACCGGGTGCTGCCCCAGGAGTCGCGCTACCGCGGTGCGGTGCTGGACGCGGCACGCGAGATCTCCCGCGAACTGGGCTGCCGCACCTATCCGTCGGGGCCGAACGCCGGCCCCGCACGATCCACAGAAAGGTGAGCGCCGATGACGGGTTTCCTCGACGGCATCAAGGTCATCGAGTTCTGCTCCGTGGCGGCAGGCCCGTTCTGCGGGATGCTGCTCGCCGACATGGGGGCGGACGTGATCAAGGTCGAACACCCCGCCGCCGGGGACTCGATGCGCGCCTGGCCGCCGATCACCTCCGGCTACAGCGAGAACTTCGCCTCGCTCAACCGCAACAAGCGCTCGGTCGCGCTCGACCTGAAGGACCCCGGGGGACAGGCTGCCGCGCGGGAGCTGATCGCCGGCGCCGACGTCGTCGTCGAGAACAACCGGCCCGGAGTGATGGCCCGCCTCGGCCTGGACCACGACACGGTCCGGGAGGGCAACCCCGGCCTGGTCTACTGCTCGATATCGGCCTTCGGCCAGTCCGGACCGCGCGCCGCCGAGGGCGGCTTCGACCTCACCCTGCAAGCCATGTCCGGAATCATGAGCGTCACCGGGGAACCCGGCGGCGACCCGGTGAAGTGCGGGGTGCCGATAGCCGACTTCACCACCGGCCTCTACGCCGCCTTCGCCGTCGCCGCCGCGCTGCGGGACCGCACGCGTACCGGGCAGGGCGGGCACATCGACGCCTCGATGTTCGGCTGCTCGCTCGCCGTCGCCGCCCTCCAGACCAGCCAGTTCTTCGGCAGCGGCGCCGACCCGGTCAAGCTCGGGTCCGCCCACCCGCGCAACGCCCCCTACCAGGCGTTCCGTACCGCCGACGGGCACCTCGCGCTCGCCGCCGGCAACAACTCCCTCTTCGCGGCGACCTGCGCCGCCGTGGACCGTCCTGAGCTGGTCCACGACGCACGGTTCGCCACGACCGAGCTGCGCTCGCGCCACCAGGACGCGCTGCGCGAGATCCTGGAAGAGGCCTTCGCCGACCGGACGGTGGACGAGCTGCTCACCACGTTCCGCGCGGCCAAGGTCCCCTGCGCCCCGATCAACACCTACTCCCAGGCACTGGCCGACCCGCAGGTCGAGCACATGGGCTGGGTCCGGCCGCTGACCCTGCCGTCCGGGGACACGACCGAGACGTTCGGCCCGCCCCTGTGGATCGACGGCCGCCCGCACGGACCGCTCCGCCCGCCTCCCGCGCTCGGCGAGCACACCGACGAGGTGCTCGGCGCGATGGCGGTACCGGCCACCGGGCGGAGGGCGTCATGACCGTGCTGCACGCGGACCGGCGCGACACCGTGCTCACCCTCACCCTGAACCGGCCCGAAAAGCACAACGCGCTCGACCCCGAGCTGGTGGAGCGGCTAATCGAGCAGCTCACGGCGGCCCGGACCGAGCCGACCGACCTCGTCGTCCTGCGGGGTGCCGGGCCCGGGTTCAGCGCCGGCTTCGACCTCAGCCGGCTGGCCGAACAGTCCGACGGAGACCTGCTGCACCGCTTCGTCCGCATCGAACAGCTGCTCCAGGCGGTGCACGACGCGCCCTTCGCCACGCTGGCACTCGCCCACGGCCGGGTCTTCGGCGCCGGCGCCGACCTGGTCTGTGCCTGCACGCACCGGATCGCCGCCCCCGGAACCCGGTTCCGGCTGCCAGGACTGGCCTTCGGCATCGTGCTCGGCACCCGCCGGCTCGCCGCCCGCGTCGGGGCCGACACGGCACGCGCGATCCAGGCCGCCGGGCGGACCCTCGACGCCGACGAGGCCGAGCGCACCGGCCTCATCACGGCGATCGCCGAAACCGACGCGTGGGAGGGCATCGCGCACACCGTGGCACGCGAGACCGGCGCCATCACCCCCACGGCACGCGCCCTCTTCCACCGGGCGCTCGCCGACGCCCGGCCCGACGAGGACCTGGCCCACCTCGTCCGCTCGGCCGCGGAACCGGGACTGCGCGAGCGGATCCGCGCCTACCTGGCCGGAACCGCTGGAACCACGAAGGCCGCAGGAGGAGAGCGTTGAGCACCCATCGAGAACCCGCGACGAAAGTCGTCCCGCTGCCCGATCTCGCCGCCCGGATCCATGACGGCGACTCGGTCGCACTGGGCGGCAGCTTCCTGCACCGCGGACCGTTCGCCCTGGTCAGAGAGTTGATCCGGGCAGGTCGCAGCGGCCTGGAGATAGTGAAGCAGTCGCCCGGGTACGACATCGACCTGCTCTGCCGGGCCGGCGCGGTCAAGCGGGCCAGGGCCGGGATCGTCGCGCTGGAGGGCAACTTCGGCCTCGCTCCGTGGTACCGCAGGGCAGTCGAGACGCACGCCGTAGAACTGGAGGAGCACGCGTGTGCCACCCTCACCGCCGGGCTGCGCGCAGCGGCGTTCGGCGTGCCGTTCCAGCCGGTCGGCGGCGTGCACGGCTCCGATCTGGTCGAGCTGAACGGCTGGGTGCGGATGGCCGACCCCTACGGCAGCGGTGCCGCGGTGTACGTGATCCCCGCGATCCGCCCGGACGTCGCCGTGATCCACGCCAACGAGGTCACCGCCGAGGGCGACGCCCGGGTCTTCGGCACCACGCACTGGGACCGCATCATGACCCGCGCGTCCCGCAAGGTCCTCGTGGTGGCGGAACGGCTGGTCGACGCCGCGGAGTTCGAACAGCGGCCCGAGCTGACGCTGGTCCCGGGCTTCATGGTCGACGCGGTCTCGATCGTGCCGCGCGGCGCATGGCCCGGGTCCTGCTGGCCCGACTACGGCGTCGACTACGACGCGGTCTCGGCCTATCTGGACGCCGCTGACCACACTCTGGAGGACCACATGACCGCCGGCCCGGAGGTGACCCGATGAGCACCTGGTCGCCGTTCTCCTACCTCGTCACGAACCTGGCGCGCTTCGTACGGCCGCACGAGGTCACGTTCAGCGGCGTCAACTCGACACTGCCGATGCTGGCCTGCCTGCTGGCCAAGGAGGCGTACGACTTCCCGTTCACGTACCTCAACGTGGCGGGCGGCGTGGACCCCCGCCCTTCGGCCGTGCCGATCTCCAGTTCCGATCCGCTGCTCGCCGAGCACAGCCGGGCCATCTTCGCCAACGAGGACTTCTACGACCTGTGCACCCGCGGCGGGATGGACCTGTGCTTCCTCGGCGCCGCACAGGTGGACGGACGCGGCGACACCAACGTGTCCTGCATCGGCGACTGGCATCGGCCGAAGGTGCGGCTGCCGGGCGGCGGCGGGGGTTCGGTGATGCTGCCCACGGCCAGGCGGTCCTGCACCTGGCGGACCGAGCACTCGCCCCGCACGCTGGTCGAGCGGCTCGACTTCCGCACCGCGGCCGGCGGCATGCACGGCGTCGTCACGCCGATCGCGGTCTTCGTCCACGACGGTGACCGGCTGCGCCTGGCCTCCTGGCACCCCGAGGTGACCCTCGACGAGGTACGCGAGCGCACCGCGTTCGAGATCCTGCTCCACGACGGCGCCGGCCCGACCGCGCCGCCCACCGCGGCGGAGGCCGCCGCCCTCACCGAGCTGGACCCCGACGGCTCCTTCGAGGCCGACGCTTCGGTGGTGCTGCGATGAGCGCGCCGACCACCCGGCGCCCCGGCGCCCCCGAGGACCGCGACCTGGTGGGTGAGCTCACCGACGCGCTGGAGCGGCACGCGCGCCACGACCGGGTCGCGCTGCTGGACGACGAGGGGCCGGTGACCTACCGGGACCTCGCCCGGCGCGTCGAGCGGGCCGCGGCGGGCCTGAGCGCCCTCGGCCTGCCGCCCGGGTCGACGGTCGGCATCGCGGCGGAGAAGGGGGTCCCGCAGGTCGTGGCCCTGCTCGCCGCGGTGCGCGCGGGACACTGCGGCTGCGTCCTCGACCCCCGTCTCTCCGCGTCGCAGGCGGCAGACCCGGCCGCCGAGTTCGGGATCTCCCTGCTGCTGGCCGACCCGGCCCGACTCCGGGAGCCGCGCACGGCACCCGACGGACCCGCGCCGACCGCACCGGAGGCCGGCCCCGCGGTGACCCCGCTGGAGGCCGTACTCGACGGCACCGAGGACCCTCTCGACCCTCTCGCGCTCCCCCCGTGCGAGCCGTCCGCGCCGGCACTGTTGCTGTTCACGTCCGGCAGCACGGGCGCGCCCAAGGGCATCCGGCTGACCCGCGGGAACCTCCTCGCGCACGCCCGCGGGGTCGTGGCGCACACCGGGCTCACCCCCGACGACCGGCTGCTGCACCTGATGCCGTTGCACCACACCAACGGCGTCAACAACCAGATCCTCGCCCCCCTGCTGGCCGGCGCGAGCATCGCACTCGTGGCACGGTTCCGCGCCGCAGCGGTCGAGGACCAGATCGACCACTTCCAGCCGACCATCCTCACCGGCGTCCCCACGATGTACCTGCGGATGCTGCCGCATCTGCGGCCGGGCAGCGCGCACTCCCCGTTGCGGCTGCTGCGCTGCGGTTCGGCGCCGCTGACCGCTGCCCAGCACGACCAGATCGAGACCGCCTTCGGCGTGCCCCTGATCCAGTCGTACGGACTGTCCGAGGCCACCTGCACCACCGCGATGAACCCGCCGCACGCGCCGCGCCGCGGCACCGTCGGCACGGTGCTCGCCGGCCAGCAGGTCCGGATCCTCGATCCCTCCACCGGCCGGGACGTGCCGCCCGGTGCCGAGGGCGAGATCTGTATCGGCGGTCCGACCGTGATGCGCGGCTACGAGGGCGACACCGGCGGCGACGGCCCGGTACGCGACGGGCTGCTGCACACGGGCGACCTCGGCAGCCTGGACGCGGACGGCTACCTGTCGGTGACCGGGCGACTGAAGGACGTCGTCATCCGCGGCGGGGAGAACCTCTCGCCGTATGCCATCGAGACCGCACTGACGGTGCACCCGCAGGTGAGGGAGGCGGCGGTGGTCGGGGCACCGCACCACGACCTGGGCGAGGTGCCCATGGCCTTCGTGGTGCCCGCCGATCCCCGGCTACCTCCCGACGCCGAGGCCCTGCGCACCCATGTCGCGGGGGCCCTGTCCCGGATCCACGCCCCTGCCCGTATCGAGGTCGTCGAGGCACTCCCGGTGAACGGGGTCGGCAAGGTGGACAAGAAGACACTCCGCGCGCAGGCCCGGCACCACGGCGCCGGTGCACCTCCGGCGGTGCGCGAGAGCGGGTGATGCCGGGCGACGGCGGGATGTCGCTCCAGGACACGGGTGGCGTGACCAGGGTGACCACGCCCCGTGCGCCGCACGGGGGGTCAGCCGCGGGGCAGGAAGAGGCGGGAGAGGCCGGCGGTGACGAGGAGGAGGGCGGCGACGGTGAGCAGGCCGAGGCGCATGCCCGGCAGGGAGAAGCCACCGTCGGGGCCGGCGAGCAGGCTGCCGAAGAGGGCGACGGCGAGGGCGCCGCCGGTCTGCCGGAGGGAGTTGAGCAGCCCCGACGCGGTCCCGGCGCGCTCACCCGGGGCAGCGTCGATCAGCAGCGCGGTCAGCGCGGGAACCGTGAGCGCCCCACCCACGCTGAGCGGGAGCAGCAGGACCAGCACCAGCCACACGGGGGTGTGCGCGGCCAGCGGCAGCATGGCCAGCATCGCCCCGCTGAAGACCAGCTGACCGGCGACGATCACCGGCCGCCGCCCGATCCGCTCCGCCAGGCGCGGCGAGAGCAGGTTGGAGACCGTCACCACCGCCGACATCGGGACGAACATCAGCCCGGCCGCTGTCTCCGACATCCCCCGGAGCTGCTGGTAGTAGAGACCGAGCAGGAAGATCCCGCCGTAGAAGGCGGCGTTGACGGCGAAACCGACCAGCAGCGGGATGTTCACCTTGCGATCCCGCAGCATGGCGAGCGGAACCATGGGCTGGCGGTGCCGGGACTCCACCACGCGGAAGGCGATCCCGGAGGCGACGGCGAGCACGGCGGCGCCCACGACGAGGGGGCTGGTCCAGCCCAGGTGGCCCCCCTCGATCACCGTGAAGGCGAGCCCGGCCAGGGCCAGCACGGCGGTCAGCTGGCCGCCGCCGTCCAGCGCTGCGGGGCGGCGCGGGGAGCCCGGCACCCGGACCAGCAGGCCGAGTATCACCAGGCCCACCGGCAGATTGAGCAGGAAGACCGCCCGCCAGCCGGCCGACTCGGTGAGCAGCCCGCCCAGCACCGGCCCTGCGGCCATCGCCACCGAGCCGCCGACCGTCCACAGCGCGATGGCGCGGGCCCGCTCCCGGGCGTCCTCGTAGGACTGCCTGACCAGCGCCAGCGAGGCCGGCATCACGACCGCGGCCGCACCGCCCTGCGCCACGCGCGCCGCGATCAGCACGCCGATGCCGGGTGCGAGCGCGCAGCCGAGGGAGGCGAGGGTGAACAGGGCCACGCCCCAGGCGTAGGCGCGGCGGGCGCCCGCGCGGTCGGCGATGGCGCCGGCGGAGAGCATCAGGGCGGCGAACATCAGGGTGTACGCGTCCACCACCCATTGCAGCCCGGCCATCCCACCGCTGAGGGAGTCCCGGATCGCGGGCAACGCGATGTTCACTGCCGAGACGTCGATGGTGATCACCGTGAACCCGAGGAGCGAGGCGACCAGCGCGACGCCTGCCCGACGCGGCGCGGCGGGGCCGCCGCCGCGCGGGGCGGCCGGTCTGCCCCGCTCCGGCTGTCGTGGCCGGAGCCTGCGCGTCGAGACCGCGGGGCCGTGCCGGCGGGCGGGGGCGGTGACTGTGGCGGTGGTGGTGGACGGTGCCGGGGAAGTGGTGGGGGACGCGGTGGCGGGCATGGCGATCTCCTGGGCGAGGCAGGCATGGTTGACGGGGTCCGTCACGGGTGATCGGCGGGCGGCGGCGTTTCCACCAGGGCCGCGGTCCGGTGTCCTGCACCCCCTGGGCCCCGGCGGTCGCGCCGCCCGCTCCGGGACCAACTCTCAACCGGTTCGGCATCGCGCGGCAGACCGCGCTGTACCCGGGTGTGGCGTTCCAGGTACTGACACGGCCCCCCAGGGCGGACGCATGCCTGCCACAATCGGTGAAATGGCAGCAGCAACGGACACGCGGGGTACCGAACTCGGTAGATATCTGAAGGCCCGCAGGGCGCAGGTGCGCCCGGAGGACGTCGGCCTCCCGACCGGCGCCGGCCTGCGCCGCACTCCCGGACTGCGCCGGGAGGAACTGGCCGCGCTGGCCGGGGTGAGCGTGGACTACTACATCCGCCTGGAGCGCGGTCGCGAGGTCAACCCGTCGCCCGCCGTCGTGGACGCACTCGGCCGGGCCCTGCGCCTGCGCGGCGATGCGTACGAGCGGCTCCACGAGCTCGCCGAGCTGGCCTCCGGCCGGCCCTCCGAGCTGCCGGCCTGCACGGACCACACCGTCCGCGACTCGGTCCTGCGGATGCTGGAGTCGGTACGCCCGCTGCCGGCCTACGTGGTGAGCCGGTACAACCGCGTCCTGGCAGCGAACCCACCGGGCCGCCGGCTGATGCCCGGGCTCTGGGACTGCCCGGAGCACCAGCGCAACATCACCCGCTACCTCTTCCTCCACCCGGTCGGACGGACGCTCTACGAACCGCGGGAGGACACCGTCGCCCGCTCGGTGGCGCATCTGCGGGCGGTCGCCGGCGCCGACCCGGACGACCCCGAGCTGACGGCGCTCGTCGGCGAGCTGGTGCTGAAGTCGCCGGAGTTCGCACGGCTCTGGGAGCGGTACGACGTCTGCGAGCGTGGCGGCGGACAGAAGTCCTTCCAGCACCCGAAGGCCGGCCCGATGACCCTGACCTACGAGGTCATGCAGCTGGCCCGGACGGGTGGCCAGCGGATGGTGGTCTACCAGGCGGCCCCCGGCACCCCGGACGAGGAGGCCATGCTCCGCCTGGAGGCCCCGCACCCGCCGGCCACCCGCGCGGAGCCGACACCCTCGGGCCACCCCGACGGGGCACCCGAACTCCGCCCCGCCCGCTCGCCGTCGCAGGCCCCCGCCGCCGCTGCCGCTGCCGCGAGCTGACCCGCAGCGGTCTGCCATGACACCCGAAAGCCCCCTGGCCTGCGGCGTGAAACCGCAGGCCAGGGGGCTTGTCATGGAACGTGGGGGACGGTCGCCCCAGCCCGATCAGTGGGTGCTCGGTCCGATCAGTAGGCGGAGTTGACGTTGTCCATCGAGCCGTACCGGTCGGCCGCGTAGTTACAGGCGGCCACGATGTTGGCGACCGGGTCCGTCAGCGAGTTCTTGGTGCCCTTGACGTGGTAGGTGTCGAAGGTGGGCTGGATCACCTGGAGCAGGCCCTTGGACGGCACGCCGTTCTGGGCGTTGATGTCCCAGTTGTTCTGGGCCACGGGGTTGCCGCCCGACTCGCGGATGATGTTCTTGTGGATCCCGTGGTAGCTGCCGGGGATGTGCTTGGCGTGCATCACGTCCAGCGCCGTCTTGATCCAGCCGTCCAGGTCGTTGCCGTACGTCTTCTTGCCGTGCGCGACGAGCTTGGCGACCTTGGTGGACTGCTTCTGCTGCGTGCTCTTGGCGCCGGCCTTCTTGTCGCCCTTCGCGTCACCCTTGTCGCCCTTGCCGGCCTTGTCGGCCACGGTGGCGGTCGAGACGCTCGCGGTGGCGTGCGTGGGGGCCGGGGTGGCGGCGTGCGCCGGGGCCGGGGCCAGCGTGGCGATGGCGGTGGCCGCACCGGCGGTGACGATGCCGGCGACGGTGTACTTGCGGAAGCGAGCGGTGGTGGTCACGGCGGTCATGGGCGTACCTCTCCAATCAGGGGCTGCGTGGGGAGGCCGACAGGAGGTCGGCGGCACACACGTCCGGCGCATGTGGCTGCGGTGGTGTGCTCGACGCGGCTGTCGCGTCGTGGGGCCGGTGTCAGGCTCGGGCGGGAACTTCCTCCGCCCGGTCCGGCGCTCGGCTCCCCGGTACGACCCCCACATTGCAGAACGGGTCCACCGATCGACAACCATGTGACCTACGATGCCGGATAGCAGGTCCGACCAGGACATACCGCTCGGGCGTGCGGGGTGCGGGCTCGCGGCTACTACCGGGCTTCCGTTGTGACGCGCGCCCTGTGCCCTCCTTCACGCGAAACCGGCAAAAACGGGCATACGGGGCGGGTGGAGTGTGGCTCGGGGTGCATGGACCGATCACCGAGGGGTGGCCTCGCGCGGACGTGGCGCGCGGCCGTGAGACGCGCCTTGAGCGAGCCCTCGGCGCGGCAACGGTCCGCAATGGATCACCATGGGTCAGCACGGATCACCAATGGGTCAGCACGGATCACCACGGGTCAGGGCACGAACGCCCGCCACGCCCGTTGCCGGTACTCCCGCGGTGGGATGCCGTGGGCGGCGCGGAAGCACCGGGTGAAGTACGACTGGCTGGAGAAGCCGCAGCGCTGGGCGATGGCGGTCACGGGGTCGGTCGTGGCGGACAGGAGTTCCGTCGCCCTTTGCAGCCGTAGCTCGGTGACGAACGCGGTGGGCGTGATCCCGTAGTACGTCCGTACGGTGCGGGACAGGTGTGCCGCGCTCACCGCGGCCAGCCGCAGCATCCGCGGCACGCCACCCCGCAGGTTCTCCTCCTGCCGCATGGCGGTGCACGCCCGCGCGAGCCAGTCCGGCCGGCGGCCGGAGGCCGAAACGCCCTGGCCGGCACCCACCCCGGCACCGCCACGCGCGTTCCGTGGCCGGCCGGTGGCCCGCACGCCGACGGCGGGCTCCGCCGGGTCCCCCAGCAACTCGGTGAGGTCGGTCCAGAAGCGCAGCGCGTCCAGCATCGTCGGCCGGTGCTGGTAGCGGGTGAGGGCCCGCTGGAACACGGCCGCCGCGCGCTCCGCCCCGCGGCCGGCCAGCCGCCAGTGCGGCGGCAGCGCGGCGCTCTCCCACGAGCCGCTCGGATCGAGCCCGGACAGTCCGACGAAGCCGCGCCACAGTGCCGCGGGAAAGGCCACGTTGACGAACGTCAGGCCACCGGCGGCGAAGCCCTGCATGGCGTGCCGGTCGCGCGGGCGCACCAGGACCACGTCCCCGGCGTGCAACTGCTGGGCGCCGTCGACGAGCAGTTGGCGGCCCTGCCCCGACGCCACCCCCATGAACTCGTAGAAGTCGGCGTGCCCGTGCTGCTCGGAACGGCCCGACTGGACGACCAGAGCCGCGTGGTACGGCAGGCCCGGAGCGTGGTCCGCGTACTGCAACAGCTGGCTCGGCACATCAACACCGTACATATTCGCGCAAGCCCATTGCTATCCCCACCGGGGCCGCGGCCACAGCATGGAACACACGATTCCGGACGTCACGGAGGGGGCGCCATGCCTGTTTCGCGTGCTGTGCAGCACAGCGCACTGGCGGAGTTCGAGCGGGACGGTTACACGATCTTCCGCGAGGTCATCGACCCCGAACTCATCAAGGAGGTGGACGCACACGTGACGTGGCTCGGGCAGCAGCACCCCGAGGTGCGTCCCGAGCAACTGGGGCACACCTTCCTCAAGGACGACCCGTTCTGGCTTCGACTGGTCTCCGACGACCGGCTCCTGGACATCGCCGAGATGTTCGTCGGCCCCGACATCGCGCTGTTCGCCTCGCACTACATCAGCAAGTCCCCGTACTCCGGACAGCCGGTGCTGTGGCACCAGGACAGCGCGTTCTGGCCGCTGGAGCCGATGCGGGTGGTCACCCTGTGGCTCTCGGTGGACCACTCCACGCCGGAGAACGGCTGCGTGCGGGTGATCCCGGGCAGCCACCGCCAGGAGATCGCCGCCATGCGGGACAACACCGAGGTGGCGAACGTACTCGGCCAGGAGATCGCCGCGGACGTGGACGAGTCCCGGGCCGCCGACATCGTGCTGAGCCCCGGCGACGTGGAGGTGCACCACCCCAACATCGTGCACGGCAGCAACGCGAACACCTCACCGCACCGGCGCTGCGGCCTGACCATCCGTTACATTCCCACCTCCACCCGGATCACCGACCCCGAGCAGCCCTACCCCAGCGCCTTCTGGCTGCGCGGCGACCCGGGCCGGGTGAACGTGTACCAGCCCGTCCCGTCCTACCAGGACGGCCGGCACTTCCCGTTCCGCGACGCACCGCACTGGACCTGACGCCGATGACGGGGAGGGGAGGGCGGCGGGCTTCCCGCGCGGCACGGACGGCACTGGCGGTGCTGCTGAGCCTGGTCACGGTGGCGGCCCTGGCCTCCTGCACCGGGCCGGGCGCCCGGGACCGCACGGCACTGCGGGTCTGGCTGCTGGAGGCACCCACCGGGCAGATCTCCGCCGGCTACGACGACCTGGTCGCGGACTTCGAGCACCATCACCGGGGCGTCCACGTCGAGCTGACCCGGGTCCCGTACCAGCAGTACGGCGACAAGCTGGTGCTCGCCGTGCAGGGCGGCTCGGGTCCCGACGTGATGGTGCTGGACCAGATCTGGACCCCGGAGTTCGCGGCGGCCGGGCTGATCGCGGGCCTGGACGGCCGGCTGCGTGCGGCCGGCGTCCGCAGCACCGACTACTTCCGGGGGGCCTGGGCGTCCAACGAGTGGCGGGGGCGCACCTGGGGCGTGCCGTTCAACACCGACGCCTGGGAGCGGATGTACTACAACGCGGACCTCTTCCGTGAGGCGGGCCTGGACCCGGACCGGCCGCCGCACACCTGGCGCGCGTGGCTGGCGGCGGCGCAGCGCATCGACCGGGTCCCTGGCGCCTCCGGCATCAGCCTGATCGGCTGCCGCGACGAGGCGGGTCCGGCCGGTGGCGCACCTGCCGGTGGCGCGCCTGCCGGCGCCGGGTCACCAGGTGACGGCGTCGTCCATCGACTGCTGCCAGTACGTGACCTTGAGCGAGTCGTCGACGTAGACACCCTTCTCGGGCAGTGCCGGGTGTCCGGCCGAGGGGACGTCCTCGCTGCTGGTCCGGCCCTGGAAGTAGACGGTGAGGGACTTCTCCGTGCGGCCGTTCGTGCCGCTGCCGTCGGCCGCCGACAGGTTCACCGAGGCGTAGCCGGACTCGCCGGGGTCGAGCGTGACGACGGCCTGCGGGTGCGAGGCCGCGATGACCGGCGGCACCGACTGGGCGGCTCCGAAGCGGACGGCCGGATAGCCGTAGAGGTAGCAGGGCACGCTGCCGGTGTTGGTGACGGTGAGCAGCATGTGGTTCACGGGGCGGGTCAGGGGAGCCGCGACCATCTTGGTGGTGGAGCCCTGGCAGGTGACGGCCTTGCCGGCGGTCGCGCCGGAGCCGCCGTCGCCGGAACCCGCCGAGCCCTTCGCCCCGGACCCGTTCCCGGTGCCCTGCGCACCGTCGGTGGTGGGCTGCGCGTGGTCGTGGGACGAGGCGGTGGGCGACGCGGTCGAGGCGGCGCCCGCCGATGCGCCCTCGTCGTGGACGCCCGTCCCGTCGTCGCACGCGGTCAGCGAGAGCGCGGCGAGCGTGACGGTCGCTGCGGCGGTCAGGAAACGGGTGCGGGAGGTGCGGATGCCGGACATCTGGGTGAGCCCCTTCGGTACTGCGGTGGGTGTGGTGCTTGGATGACCAGAGCTTGCGGGGCCCGCTGTCCCAGCCGCCACGAAGGCCGGGCAGTTGGGGACGCTGGGACACGAAAACGGGCTTTGAACAGCTGAAACGTAAGGCGCCTGGAACGCGGGAATGGGACACCCCGGGCCACGCGGGATAGGGGAGGAACGGTGTCAGGGGCGACGGGGGCCACGGGCGCGACGCAAGCCGCCGGGGAGGCAGGGGCCTTCGCAGCGCTGCTGCGCGGGCTCAAGGACCGTTCACAGCTGAGCTACGGGGCGCTCGCCAAGCGGTTGCACATGAGCACGTCGACGCTGCACCGCTACTGCAACGGCAGCGTGGTGCCGACCGACTACGCACCGGTCGAACGGCTCGCGCGGGTGTGCCGGGCGACCCCCGAGGAACTGGTCGCGCTGCACCGGAGCTGGATCCTGGCGGACGGGACCCGGGGGCGTAAGGCGCCGGAACCGGAGGGCGGGCTGCCCGAGGCGGCCGGTGCGACGGAGCCGGCGTCCGCCGGCGGTGGACTTCGCGCACCCGAAGCGGGCGAGGAACCGGTGGTCGGCGGCCCCGGCACGGGCGCCCCCGAGCCTCCCCGCCGCCGTCGCGCCGCGCTCATCGCCTCGGCCGCCACCGCGGCCCTGCTGGGAGCCGTACTGCTCGCCGTGAACCTGCCGTCCTCCGGGGGCGACGGCGGCGACCGGAAGGCCGCCCCCGGCACCGGCACCGGAACCAGCACCGGCCGAGCGGTCGACGCGAGCCCGTCCGCGTCGACGTCCCCTTCGCCGTCGAAGAGCGCGCGGACCGGCACGCCCCCCGCCTCGGCGCCCGCGTCGTCCGCCGCCCCCGGCAGCGGCGGCGCTGCCGGGCACACCGGCGGTGTACCGGTCAACGTCGGCATCCGCCCCTACGTCTACGACGACCCGTGCAGCCAGCACTTCCTCGTCGACAGCGAGCCCGCACAGGTGGGGCCGCCCGCCACCGAGCAGGAAGCGCCCCGCTGGGCCGCCGCGTACGGGGCGGTCTCCTCGGACGAGCAGCGGGTCGCCCTCACCGTGCAGGGCACCGGGAAGGAGACCGTCGTCCTGGAGGCGCTGCACGTACGCGTCGTCACCAAGGACGCCCCGCTGGCCTGGAACGACTACTCGATGGGCGTCGGCTGCGGCGGCGGCGTCGAGACCGAGTCGTTCGACGTCGACCTCGACGACGGCAGCCCCACCGTCGCCGTCAAGAACGGCCAGCGCGCCTTCCCGTACAAGGTCAGCGAGTCCGACCCGGAGGTCTTCTACGTCACCGCCCACACCAAGGCGCACGACGTCCGCTGGGACCTCAGCCTGAGCTGGTCCAGCGGCGCCCGGCACGGCACCGTGCACATCGACGACGACGGCACCCCGTTCCGCACCAGCGCCGCCGCCGGCCGCCCCGGCTACGACTATCCGATCGGCACCAGCGAGTGGGTCAGCCGGGACGCCTAGCGTGACGGTGGTCGCCGGTGCCGGTGCCGGTGCCGGTGCCGGTGCCGGTGCGGCGGCGTGCCAAGGCCTGCCAGCGCCTGACAGGGCCTAGGCCCTGTCGTCAAACTCCCGTCTGCCTGGCGACGCCATGCACGCACTCTCGCCGCACCGGGCACAAGCCCACGTACATCCAGTACGCGGTCTCGCGCCCGGCACGCCGAGAGCACGCACCTGACGCCGCCAGGCCGCCCTTCGGGCAACGACGGGAGTTTGACGACAGGACCTAGAAGACCGAGACCCCGAAGGCGCTCAGTGGCTCCAGGACCGGCTGGAAGTACGTGGTGCCGCCCGAGGTGCAGTCGCCGCTGCCGCCCGAGACGATGCCCAGTGCGCTGCTGCCGGCGTACAACGGGGCGCCGCTGTCGCCGGGTTCGGTGCACAGGTTCGTCTGGATGAGGCCGGACACGACGCCGTCGCCGTAGTTCACGGTGGCGTTGAGCCCGGTGACGGTGCCGCAGTGGATGCCCGAGGGCGCCGAGACGCAGGCCTTCTCGCCGACGACCGGGTTCCTGGCGTTCACGATGTCGATGAGCGTGCCGCCCGGTCCCCGTACCCCACCCTCGGCCTGGCTGGGGTCGGCGTAGCGGAGCAGCCCGTAGTCGTTGCCGGGGAAGCTGCTGGACGCCACCTCTCCGACGGGGGACCAGGTGCCGCCGAGTTGCGTGCAGTGGCCCGCGGTCAGGGCGTACTTGGTGCCGCCGGCGTCCTGCACGTTGAAGCCGACGGCGCAGCGGGCGCCCGGACCGATGATGGGGTCGCCGCCCGCGGTGTGCTCCGCGATGCGGCCCGCCGTCCGGTGGATCTCCAGTGCGGCGGGCGCGCTGTCCCGAACGGCGGCCTCGATCCGGGCGACCGCTTCCCGGCTGACGGTGCGGTCGGCGGTCACCACGAGGTGCCCCGTGGCCGGGTCGGCGTACCAGGCGGTGCCTCCCACGTTCGCGCGCCGCAGCGTGGCGTCGGCCGCGGCGAGCTGCGCGGCATCGGCCTTCGCGCCGGTGGGCGGGGTGGAAGTCCGGCCCGCCGCGGTGGCGGCCGGTGCGAGGGCCGCGACCGCGGTGGCGGCCAGCAGACCGCAGACGGCGGCGAGCGCGCCCGCGCGCCGGGTGACTCCCGCGTTGCGGCCGGGTCTTGCGGATGGAGCGGAACCACTTCTCATGGGGGCCTCCGATGGATCGGGTCAGGGCAGGTGGTGGTCAGACGCTCTGACGTGATGGTCCACCGCCCGAGGCCGAGCCAACAAGACGGCCTCCGGTCCGCTCATCCGGCCGTCCCGCGCACCCGCACGCCCCCGATCAGACGAGGGTGGTCTCCAGCGTCTCGGGCGCGAAGAGCTCCTCCGGCTCGAGCTTGCGCGCCGCCAGGCCCTGGTCGTGGGAGTACCGCAGGAAGGTGCGGAGCACCTCGACGTTCCTGTCCAGGCCGTAGGACCAGTAGTCGTCGCCGAGCACGGCGCGGGTGCGGGCCACCTCGTCGTGCAGCCACGGCAGCATGTAGCGGGCGGCCGCGGTCTCGTCCATGCCCTGCTCGCACTGGAGCTTCGCCGCCACGAAGGCGTCGTAGAGGGAGCGTGCCAGCCAGCGGTTGCGCTCGTAGACGTCGCGGCGCAGCACCACCACGTGCATGATCGGGAAGATGCCGGTACGGCGGAAGTACTCCTCCTCCGCGGTGCCGGAAGGCTCGAAGAGACGCCGGACGCCGCTGTCCCCGCGGGTGAAGCTGGCCGGGGTCCGTGGCGTGTAGAGCGCGTCGATCTCCCCGGAGGCCAGCATGTCCGAAAGCGTCTGCTGCGGGCCGATGGGCGTCACCCGCACATCCGGGGGCAGGTCCACCTTCAGCTTCTCGACCCGCCCCGCCTGGTGCAGTCCGCCCGTGCGGTACGTGACCGACTCCACCGGGACGTCGTGCTCGTCGGCGAGCATCCCGCGGATCCACACGTTCGCCGTCAGCTGGTACTCGGCCACGCCGACCTGCTTGCCGCGCAGGTCAGAAGGGTCCGTGATGCCGGAGTCGGCCGATACGTAGATGCCGCTGTGCCGGAAGAGGCGGGACGGGAAGACCGGCAGGGCGATGAACGGAGCACCGCGGGTCAGCCCCACGACGTAGCTCGACAACGACATCTCGGCGGCGTCGAACTCCTGGAAGCGGGCCATCCGGAAGAACGTCTCCTCCACCTGTTGTGGAAGGTAGGTCAGGTCGACACCGGCAGGCCGCACGCGCCCGTCCCGAAGTGCCTCAGTACGGTCGTAGCGTTCGCAGGCAAGGGTGATCGGGACGCTCACATCGGCTCCTCGGGGGATCGTCGGCGGGAGATCACGGTATCGTGCTTGCTCACCAATTTAGGTAAGACCATACATAGTGGGGAACCCCCGCAAGGAGGCGTAATGTCGTTGCGGCACGCGCTGCTCGCCCTGCTCGACGCCGGTGCGATGACCGGGTACGAGCTGGCGAAGCAGTTCGATGTCTCGGTCGCCTACCTCTGGCATGCGCCGCACTCGCAGATCTACCCGGAGCTGCGCCGGATGGAGAGCGGCGGACTCATCGAGGCGGAGTCGCTGCCCCGCGGCGAGCGCGGCACCAAGCGTGCCTACTCGCTGACCGAGGCGGGCGCCCGTGAGCTGGCCCGCTGGGTGGCGGAGCTGGAGACGGCGGCACCGGTGCGCGATCCGGCCTACCTGAAGGCGACGTACTTCGAGTACGGCTCGTTCGACGAGGCCCGCCGGCACTTCCGGGAGCACCGGAACCACCACCGGGCGATGATGCAGCACTGGCAGCAGCACATCTCCCGGCTCCAGCGCCGGGACACGCCGCTCATCCAGCGGCGGCTGGCCCAGGCGCCGCCGCAGACCCACGAGACGGTCGTCGCCTACAAGGTCCATGCCTACGAGGGCCTCGTGGAGCGTGCGCGCGCCGAGGTCGCCTGGGCCGAGCGCGGACTGAGCCTCGTCGACCGGCTGGAGCACAACAGCGCCAGACCGCGCGACGAGCCCACGACGCTGCCCCGGAAACTGGCGGACCAGGAGACGGCGAGCACATAGGTCCTGGAACGATCATGTAGGTCGGCAAGTACGTATGGGTTGACTGAAATGTGGTCGCCATGGTCGAGTGGCGCTCACCACGCTGCCCTCGGGAGGTCCCAGTGTCACCACGCGCGTCCCAGCCCGTACCGGCCCCTGCGGGGCCCGGTCGCCGTTCACCGCGGAGGTGACGCATGACCGCCTCGGCCGATGACATGCCGCGCCCGGTGGAGGGCGCGGCGGCCCCCGATCCCGCCGGCACATCCGCTGCCCCGGGGCCGGCCACCGCCGCAGCGGGCCGCGAGGTGAACGGCGCTGGCGCGGTGGTGATCCTGATCTACCTCGGCCTCAGCCTTCAGCTGCTCCAGGTCGGCATCATCCCGCTGCTCCCGGCGATCGGCACCGCGATCGGCACCGTGCCCGCGACCACGTCGTGGCTGGTCACCGGCAGCCTGCTGTCGGGCGCCGTGTTCCTCGCGGTGCTCTCCCGGCTCGCCGACCTGGTCGGCAAGAAGACCGTGGTGATCGTCTCGCTGTCGCTGGTGCTCGCCGGTTCGCTGATCGGCTGCTTCAGCACCGGCTTCGCCGGCCTGCTGCTCGCCCGTGTCCTGATGGGCGCGGTCCTGCCGATGCTCGCCCTGCCCGAGGCCATCGCCTCCGACACCATGGCACCGCAGCGGGCCCGCACCACGATCGGCGCCATCCACACCGGTACCGGTGCCGGCATCTCCGCCGGGCTGCTGCTCGGCGCGCTCGCCGCCACCGGGCACGCCTCCTGGCGCAGCTTCTTCGTGGTGGGCGCCGTCGCCTCCGCCGCCGGCCTGGTCGCGGTGATCGTCGGGATCCGGGACAGCGACGAGCGGGCATCGGGCGGTCTCGACATCACCGGCGCCGTGCTGCTCGCCGCCGGCCTGGTGGGCGTGCTGCTCGCCGTGACGGAGGGGCCCACCTGGGGCTGGGGCTCGCCGGGTGTCCTGGCCGCCGCGCTGCTCGGCGTCGCCGTCCTCGTCGGCTGGTTCCTCCAGCAGCGGGTGGCCACCCATCCCCTCATCAGCGTCCGCCACCTCACCAACCCCGCGGTCCGGCTGCCCTACGCGATCACCTTCCTGGCCGCGCTCGGCATCTACAGCGCCCTGTCGGCCATCACCCGGCTCGCCCAGACCCCGAAGGCCACCGGCGCCGGCTACGGATGGTCACCCGTCCAGGTGGCCTGGTACGCGCTGCCGCAACTACTCGGCTCCGTCCTCGCCTTCTTCGTCATCCGGCACCTGGTCAACCGCGGGCGCCATGTGGCGGCGCTGGCCGTCGGCACGGGCCTGCTCGTGGTGAGCTTCGCCCTCTACGGACCGCTGGTGGCACACGCCGGCGCCACCATGGCCGCGCTCCTGATCGACTCCATGGGGTTGGCCATCACCCTCGCCGTCACCCAGATCGTCATCCTGCGCAGCGTCCCCAAGGCCGAATCGGGCATCGCCGTCGGCCTGTCGGTGGTGCTCTACGCCATCGGCAACTCGGTCGGCAGCGCCATCGTCGCGTCCTTCTTCTCGGCCCACACCGTCGCGGCGACGGACATCCCGTCCCTCGGGGCCTACCAGCTGTCGCTCCTCGTCACCGGGGTGGCGGCGCTGCTGGCACTGGGGCTGTGCGTGCCGCTGGCACGCCGGGTGCGGGGCGACGCGGGGTGAACCGGCCCTAGGGGGTGTCTGACAAATGAGCGCGGGAGAAGGAGCGTCGTCTGGTGCGTGCGATCGCAAGGCGCCGAAGCGCCCTCGTGGCGGAGTCACGTGGGCGTTTCGGCAACGCGGCGAGCGTGCGTGCCAGACGACGCGACGCCGCGGGCATTTGTCAGACACCCCCTAGTACATCCGCGTCTCCGCCGCCGAAGCCTCATCCGGTGGCGGCGTGCCGCGTTGCCACTGCTGGGCCAGTTCCGTGGGGAAGCGGCGTCCGCTGCGGGTCAGCAGGATGCCCTCCGCCAGTTGCAGCTCGTCACCGGCGTGGAAGTCGCGCCAGGTGCCCTTGGCCAGCTCGCGCCAGGGCCCGGGGCCCGTCTTGCCGGCAGTGGGGCGCCAGCGGGTGCCGAAGCTGCTCACGTCCGTCACGCGCACCACACCGCCGGAGACCCTGATCTCCACGTGCGCCCGGCTGACCCGGGTGGCCGACCGGGCGGGGAGCAGGTCGTGCAGGGCGATTCCGCCGGGCCCGGGGGCGCGGCCGATCCGCACCGTGGACTCGTCCTCCAGCGTGAAGCGGGCCGCGACCCGGTCGGCGATCATCAGCTTGACCTGTGCCGTGCCGATGCGCGGCCCGTCGTTGATCAGCTTGAGGCCGTGCTGTTCGCACGTCGGCTCGCCGCGGCGCATCCGGGGCAGCATCGCGTAGGCGCCCTTGCGGGAGTCGTAGAGGGTGCAACGCGGCTCGGGACAGCGCCAGTTGCGCCGCACGATCTCGGAGCGCGGCCTGCGCTGCGGCCCGAGGAGGCCCTGCTTCTTCAGTACCGACTCCTCCTTCTTCCGGGAGATCTGCACCGCGCTCGCCACCCCCATGTCGAGGGGGACCAGCCGGACCGTGCCGCCAGGTCCTGGCATCGGTTCCAGGAAGTCGTCCGTGTTGCCCTGGAGGAAGGGGTACTCGTCGCGTGCGTCGCGGTAGCGGTCGCCCGAGATGACCGGGATCCCGGTCATCTCGCACAGCTCCAGGACGCGTTCGTCGGCGTCGCCGAGCTCCTCGACCAGGCCCTGCCGCACCCACTTCGCGAGCATGCGCAGGTCCGCCGGATCGGTGAACTCGCGGCGTCCGCCGGCCCGCAGGCTGCGGTCGGCCACCAGATACAGCTTCACGTCGGGATCGCGGGCGAGTTCGGCCGCCGCGTCGACGACCAGGGCCAGGCGGCGCAGGGAGCGCAGTCCGGGCTCGCCCAGGTCCTGCCGGCGCACGACGTTCGAGAGGTCGACGAGGAAACAGGCCTCCTCGAAGTCCGCTGTCAGATGCTTCTCCAAGGTGTTCTGCTCCCTCGACAGATCTCCCAGGCTGCTGACCTGACGTCATGGTAATAACTCAGTAGGGCAGTAGTGTTGACGAACCGGAGACGTTGGGGGGCGTTGTGTCCGAGTGGGGTTCGTTCATGGACGAGGAGCCGTCCGCAGGGCAGGACGCGGCGGCCCCGCCCGCCCGCCCGGCCGACGACGAGTGGGGCAGCTTCGCCGCGGAGCCCGCCCGCGCCCCCCGCGCCCCCCGCGACACCCCCTCCGCACCCGGCGCGGACGGCGGCGGCTCCGACTGGGGCAGCTTCGCCGGCGCCGGGACCCCTGCTCCGGCGCCCGGTGCGGGAGTGCCGGTTCCTTCGTCCGAGGTGGTCGCGTCGCTGCTGACGGTCGGCGAGACCCTGTGGGCCCAGGTCGACGGCGCGACGGCGGTGCTCGGATCCGGATGCACCGTCACCGTCGAGTACGACGGCGCGCCCGACGGCTTCAGCGGCTGGCGTCCGGTCACCGTCGTCGACCCGGCCCGGCTCATCGTGCGCCCCGTGCCGCTGGCACTCGGCGAACCGTCGGTGGGCGCCGCCCTCTCCGTCGCCGAACTCTATGCCGACACCGAGCCGCTGGACGCCGGCGAGCCCCGCAGGGCCAGGCCGTTCCCGGTCGGTGAAGGGCCTGACGTGGAAGGCATGCTGCACCGCGCCGTGGCGGAGGAGCGCGAGCGGGCCCGGGCGGACGCCGCAGCCGCGGCCCGCCGGGCGGAGGAGGAACTCGCCGCCGCACGACGGGCGCTGGTCCAGCAGACCGAGGCGGCCGAGCAGCGCGCCGCGGCCCGCGAGCACCGGGCGCAGGAGGCGGTGCTGCGCGCCGAGGAGAGCGCCGAGCAGCGGGTCGCCGCCGCGCAGGCCGAGGCGCAGCGGCAGGTGACCGTGGCGCGCGACGAGGTCGCGCAGGCCGTGCAGCACTGGCAGTTCCGCGCCCAGCACGCCGAGGGCGAACGGGCCCGCCTGGCCGAGGAGCTGACCCGCGCCCAGCGCACGGCGGCGCAGCGCCTCGTGCTGGTGGGCGCGGTGGTCGTGATCGCGATCGCGCTGATCTTCGTACTCAAGGGGGCGTGAGCCATGGAGCCCACGGTGGGCGGCGCCGGCGGGGGAACGGGGCAGGAGGACGGCCGGCAGGTCCGGGAACCCGAGTTCGAGGCCGTCGCCGTGCCCGAGATCGTGGTGCGGTGGAACCAGGAACTGGCGCCGACCCTGCGGGAGAGCGTCCTGCGCTACGGCAGCCTCGAGCGCACCGAGCTGCTCGCGGCGCTGCCCGCGCTGTGGCGCCAGGTGGACTTCGCGCTGGAGCGGGTCGGCCCCGGCTGCCTGGCGACCGAGTCGGTACGCCACGACGCGTACGAGGGCTGGCAGGTGGCCGCACTGCCCCGCTACGACTTCGACGGCGGCATCCGGCCCCGCGACCGGCGCGACGTCACACCGCCCCCGAGGGACCGGCGCGTCCTGGTGCAGGCGTTGGTGGACGCGGTCGCGGAGCGGCCCTGCCTGGACCTGCGGGACGCCCTGCGCATGCTCGACGTGTTCGCCGGGACCTTCCCGCCGGGCCTCGACGCGGTCTGCCACCGGCTGCTCGGCCACGAGCTGCGGCAGGGCGTGACGGCGGGCATGGCCCCGCTGCACGAGGCCCTGGGCCGCCGTGCCATGGCCCGGATCTCGGCCACCTGCTACCGCGAGAGCGCCGTGGGCTCCCGCAAGGCCAAGGGCGACCCGCACACGGACAACGAGGACGCGGCCGGCGCCCTGCGCGGCGCGTCCGGCAGCGTGCGGTGCGCCGTGTTCGACGGGGTGACGGGCGACGGCGACGGGTCCGGTGCGACCGCTTCCCGCGCGGCGCTCGACCAGGCCGAGCGCGGCTGGCGAACGGACGAGGACCGGCCCCCGCAGCAGCTGGTGGACGAGCTGGACGCGGCCGTCGGCCGGGCCACCGACACGGGCAGCGCCGCCGCCGTGCTGGCGACCGTGCACCCGGACGGCACGGCGGCCCTGGTGTCCGTGGGTGACGCGGAGGCCTGGCTGGTACGGCCGCTGCGCTCGGCCGGGCAGGACGGCCGCACGGGGCGTGACGTGCCCTACGCGGCCTGGAAGCTGACTCCCGCCCACACCGGTTACGCCGAGCAGCTGCGGGTCACCCCGCACGCCGAGGGCGAGGGTTCGGCGCTGGTGAACTTCCTCGGCAACGGCCCCGGCCACTGGTCCTCCAGCACGGTCGAGCTCGCCCCCGGGGATCTGCTGCTGCTCGCCTCGGACGGTGCGACGGAGCCGGAGCGCGACCGGTGGTTCGGTGCCGTGCTCGCCGAGCTGGCCGCGCAGCTGGAGGCGTCGGGGCGTCCCGTGGCGCCCGCGCTCGCCGCCGCCCTCGTGCAGCGTGCGGAGGCCCTGGGCGGCTGGGACAACGCCACGGCGGTGGTGTGTGCAATCGGAGAGGCGAAGGACGCATGACTGAGGACATCCACATCCGATCCGACCGTCCGGAAGTCCATCTCGGCGACGAGTTCTTCCTCTCCGTGGCCATGCGGGTACTGCGCCGCGCCGACCGGGTCGGGGAGGGCATCGCCTACGTCCTGGCCGTCGACGACAGCTGGTCGATGGAGATCAAGGCCGACTCCCACACGGACGAGTTCGCCGATCCGGACAACCCGCGGGACACCAGCCGCAAGGACGTCGCGGAGACCGGGGTCCGCGAGCTGCTGGCCGCGCTGCCCCCGCACGCCCACGTCGAAGTGATCACCTTCGCCCAGCGGGCCGGCCTCCGTTTCTCCGGCGCGGTCGGCGAACTCCGCCGCAAGGGCCGGTGGAACGGCAACGTCGAGACCGAGCGGGGTTGGACCAACATCGAAGACGCCCTGCGGCGGGCGTACAGCGAGCTGGGGCGGCAGCGGGCCGCCTCCCGCCGGGTCGTGCTGCTCAGCGACGGGCTGCCCAACTTCGGGGAGACCGACCCGCACCAGCTCGCCCGGATCGCCCGGGACGCGAGCGCGCGCGGGCTGCACACCGATGTCATCGGCATCGGCGCGGGTGCCGACTACGGCCTCCTGGAGGGGCTCGCCCCGACCGGGATGACGGCGCACGTGTCCTCCCGTGCCACCGCGGCCGAGAAGATGAAGGAGATCACCGCGAGTTTCGCGGCCTTCGGCAGGGACGTGGCCGCGGGCAGCGCCGAGCTGTCCCTGGAGATCAGCCCGCACTTCCAGGTGGTCGACGTCTACCAGCTCGACCCGGTGCGCCGACGGCTCGACGGCGTGGTCTCCGACGGCGGCGGCCGGCGTCCGGGCAAGGTCCGCCTCAGCCTCGGCGCGGTCGGTACCGGGGACGCCGGCCAGCTGCGTTACGTGCTGAAGATGCGGGCGCCCGACCGGGCCAGCAACGGGCAGCTGGTCGTGGCCAAGGCGAGCGGGCGGATCGGCTCGGGGCCGGACGCGCGGGAGCTGGCGACCGCGAAGGTCGAGGTGTGCACGGTGGACAACCCCCACGCGCAGATCCTGCACCTGGAGTACGGCCGTGAGATCGCCGCCGCCGAGCTGGAACGGGAGATCAACGACAGGGTGGCCACCGCCGGCTCGGCACGCGAGCAGGAGCTGATCTACGAGGAGGGCCTGGAGCGGGCCCGGCAGATCCCGGACCCGGTCCTCGTGGACGCGTTCCTCCAGGCCGCCGGCGGCCTGCGGGACGGAATGCAGCCGAAGGACGTGGCGAACGAGTCCCGCGCCACCTCCAGTCGCAGCTCCACGCGGAGCAAACCGGAGTGGTTCCAGGACATCCGGGTGGAGATGCCGGACGAGATCCGGCAACGCCGCCGTCAGCAGAGCCTGGACGACGACGATGACGACGACGAGCCGTACGGCGGGGCGTACCCGGGCGGCGGGTCGTACGGCACCGGGGGGTCGTACGGCACCGGCGACCACGGTGCGTCCGGCGGGGATCCGTACCGCAGCGACGCCTACCGCGGTGGCTCCGACACCGTCGAGCACGGCGTCGCCGACGCTCCCACCGAGCCGCCCTCGCCCGGGCAAGGGTGGTCATGACCGTTCCGAACGTGATCATCGACGCGTCGAACGTGGCCGCGACCAGGCAGACTCCATGGTCCTTCGCGCGGGTCGTCGACGTGCGGGACGCCTGGCTGCGGGAGTACCCCCGCGCCGACGCCATCGCGGTCCTGGACGCGACGGTCCGGCCCTTCCTGACCGACCAGGGCCTCGTCGCGCAGGCCGAACGCGCCCAGTGGTTGCAGGTCCACCAGGGGGACGCCGACGACCGGATCCTCTCCCTGGCGCAGCTGTACGGCGCGGCCATCGTCTCCGGCGACAACTTCCGCTACGCCCGCCGGGAGCACCCCTGGTTGCAGGGCAACGGCTCGCGGGTGTGGAGCGTGCGCAGGATTCGCGGGCGGGTCATCCTCAGCCTGCGCCAGCTCGGGGTGGCCACCGACGCGGAGATCGAGCGGGACCGTCTGAAGAAGCTCAAGAAGGCGGGCCTGCTGCGCACCGACTCGGAGAGACGGTTCCGGCACACCTCCGACACGACCGGCTGCGTCCATGCCAGCGAGGAACTGACGGCCCGGCAGGTGAGCGAGCAGGGCTCCCGCTGGTACTGCCGCACCTGCTACTTCGACGTGACCGAGATCCTGGTGGAACCACCGCTGCCGCAGGTGTCCGACACCGGGCCGATCCGGGTGATCGTCCAGCACGGCCCCAAGGTCCGGGACGCGCTCACCGTGCCCGCCGAGGGCCTCACCCTGGGCCGCGGCTCGGCCAGCCGCCCGGGCGTCACGGACGTCACCGCGGGTCTCGGGGCGAACGACACCGCCCAGATCTCCCGCGTCCATGTCCGGGTCTTCCTCGACGACGACGGAAAACCGCTGGTCGAGCACGTGCCGAAGCCGGACCAGAACGCCTCGTTCCTCAACCCGGAACTGGACTTCGACGGCCGCCCGAGAAGCTCCCGGCTGGCCACCGGAACCCCGTACGCGCTGGAGGACGGCGACGAGCTCCACCTCGGCCCTGGCACCGTTCGGCTACGGATCAGTTTCGGGAGTGACGGGTGAGCGCGTTCCAACCGCAGTGGGTCGAGGCCGACAGCCCTGACGAGCGGGGCTCGCCGCGCAAGGCCTGGGTGCCCGCCGAGTACGGGGTGGACGGGCGGTTCGCCACCCGCAGGGTCCTCTCCCGGGGCGGCCAGGGCTACGTCGTGCTGGCCGAGGACCGCTGGTCGGGCGGCGACGTCGTCATCAAGGGCATGTGGTGGCCCGAGACGACGCTCGACGACCCCCGCACCGTCCGTGCCACCCTCTCCGACCACAAACAGCAGCGCGACCAGGGGCTGCGGGCCGCCTGGCAGGCGGCCCAGCTCACCCAGCAGTGCCCGGTCGTGATCAGCGTGGAGACGCAGCCTTCGCCGTCGCTGCTCGCCGCCGGCCGCCTCCCGGACCCGGACAACGAGAGCTTCCTCGTCCAGCAGTTCATCGGGCAGCGCGGCGGCACGTCGCTCACCCTGCAACAGGACATCGACGCCCGGGCCCGGGAGAACCGCCGGTACACCGAGGACGAACTCCTCGACCTCGCCGAACAGCTGTGCAACACGCTCGCGGCCCTGCACGCCGACCGGTACATCGACAAGAAGTCGTCCAAGGGCTGGATCCACGCCGACATCAAGCCGGAGAACATCCTGGTACTGGGCCCGCCGGCCCGGTACGTGCTGATCGACTACGACGCGGCCGTGCAGATCGGCGGACGGATCGGCTTCACCACACGGGCCTACGCGCCGCCGTCCGCCGACGGATCGGACGAGCCAAGCGAGAAGGCCTCGGCGGCCGAGCGGTTCGACATCTACATGCTCGGCGCCACCCTCGCGCACGCCGCCGGCCTCGAACGCCTCAAGGACCAGCAGTACCGGCAGCTCTACGCGGACGACCCCAAGGAGAGCGCGCCCGCCCGCAAGTACCTCACCTCGCTCGGGTACGGGCCGGTGCTGACCGGTGCCCTCATCACCAGCCTGTCGTCGTGGCGGTTCCGGCTCTCCACCGTCGACCGCGTCCGCATCGACCTGGCCCGGGCGCGCAGTGCCACCGTCCTACAGTCCGTGCTCCGCTCGCTGGGAGGCGCGTCCCGATGACCGGCTACACGACCCAGGGGATCCTGGTCCGGATCCCCGGCCGCTCCGGTCGCGTCTGGGAACCGCGCGCGCTGCAACTGCGCCCCGGGCACCTGCGCTCCTCGGGCGCAGCCGAGGTACGCGCCACCCGCCTGGTCAAGGACAAGGACGCCGACGTCTACGGCGCGCTGCGCATCTTCCCCACCCGCAAGCAGCGCGGCCGGGCCGTCGCCCTCCTGAGGTCCGGCAGCCCCGTCACGCCCGCGCTCCTCGACATCGTCGACCACCCCCGCCTGCCGCCCGCCCTGGTCACCGCATGGTCGCCGGGCAACTCCTTCGTGCCGCTGCACGCCCTGCGCGACCGCGACGACCTCGACGCGATGCTGGTCGCCGGGCACCGCTGGACGCCGGCCAGCGCGCTGCACACCCTGGTGCCGCTCGGCCGGGCGCTGGACGACATGGCGCGTGAGGGCTTCGTGCCGATCGAGCTGTCCCCGGACCACCTGGTGGTCAACTCGGGCTCGCTGGTCCTGGTCGGACTCGGCCGGCACGGCTACATCCCCTCCGAGGGCCGCATGCCGGGTGCCCAGGGGATGTCCCTGCCGAGTGCGCTGCTGCTCGGCGGTGACGTGCCGCTGGCGGGCAGCGGCGAGCAGACCGCGGCGCAGTGGCGCGAGGTCCAGGTCCGCGCCCTGACCCGGCTGGCCGGCTGGATGGCCGGCGGGCTGCCGCCCGCGGCCTGGGGAGTGGTGGACGGCCCGACCGATCTCTACGCCTATCTGAAGGCGGCCGGTTTCCAGCACGTTCCGGTGCTGCGGCCCGGACACCTCGCCGACACCCTCGCCGGGGCGGCCAGGGAGGAGGAACGGGAACGCGCCCGCACCGACTTCGCCGAGGCGGAGGCCCTGCTGGTCTACGACGACACGGCGCAGGTCGGCGGCGGCGAACGGCTCGACATCAACCCCGAGGCGCTGCGCCTGGGCCTGCTCCACGAGCACGGGCCGAAGGTGATCGCCCTGGCCGCCTTCGACCAGCGACGGCTCAGCAGCCGCAGCGCGACCCTGCTGTCCGGCGCCGGCTGGGTGCTGGTGCGGCCCCAGGAACTGGGGGCCCTGGTCGGCCGGGCCGCAACGACCGCCCCCGACGCCCGGCTGGTGGTGGCGGGCCGGATGGGCGCCGGCACCCTGCGCCAGCTCCAGCGGGTGAGCGGCTCCCGGGTCGAACAGGTCGACTGGAACGACCTGTCCGGGGTCGCACCGAAGATCGCCGGCGTGCCCGCCGACCAGTTGCCGTTCGTGACCGACCGGGACATGGACGCGTACTCCGAGCAGATCCTGGACGGCAAGGGCGGCCAGGCGATGCGGCGGCGCACCTTCGCCGGCGGTTGGACGCTGCGCTTCGGCGACGCCGACCGCACCATGCGGCCCCGGGAACGCGCGATGCTGCTGGACCGGATGGCCGACTGCTTCGGCACCAACACCGAACTGCTGGTGGCGGTGCGCTCCCGGCAGAACGCGCCCGGCCTGCGCAAGCAGACCCGGCTGCTCGACGAGGCCGGGATGCGCCGACTGGTGACCGCCCTGTCGGGCGTCCCCCGGTCCGTCTTCCGGGACTGCCTCCTGTCGGCGCTGCTGGGTCCGGCGGAGGAGGACCTGTACGACGAGGCGGCCCGCCGGCTGCTGCCGGTGGCCGGCCGGCTCGCGGTCGACTTCGACCCGCACCGGGCGGTCGGCGCGGACGGTCTCTCGATGGACGACGCCCTGCGGGAGCGGGCCGGCATCCGCCGCGTCGGTCTCTACGGGCGGCTGTGCACGGCCGTCTCCGAGGTCGCGCCCGCCCGGCTCGCGGCCGCGATCGTGGGCATGGACGACGACCTCGTCTCGCTGCTCGCGCAGATCCCGGCACCCAGCCTCCAGTTCCTCGCCGGACGGCTGGAGGATCCGGAGCTGCTCGCACTGCTCCGGCCCCATCTCCAGGGCGACGACCTGGACCTGCTGGCGCGCTACACGCCCGACATGTGGCGGCGGCTGCTGGACGGGCTGCGCCAGCCCGAGCACCTGAGCCTGCTCGGCCTCGGCTGGGTGCAGATCGTCGACCAGGACACCGCCGGGGCCGTCGACGCCCGAGTGCTGCTCCAGATCGCCGCCGACGCGCAGGTACCCGGGCATGACGCGGTACGCGCGCTGCTCGGCACGGCGCCCGACGACTGGCCGGTGATCTGCGCCCACCACGGGCTCGCCGCGCGCTGGCTGGCCGAACAGGGCGACCTGGCCATCGCGGAGGTCGTCAGATGCTTCCCCGACACCGAGGCCGCCCTGGCCGACCTGGGTACCGGCGGCTTGCAGTACGCCCTTGAACTCGGCCTGAACCAGCGTGCGATGAGCCTGCTCAAGGGGTACGCCGACGGGACCGGGCGCTCCCTGTCCGATGTCCGGGCGGCCTTCCAGGAGCGCGGCTACGAACGCTCGGAGCAGACCGAGCCGCTGGGCACCGAGGCCGCCGTGGCCTGGTCGCGCTGGCAGCTGGAGCGCGGCCGGGCGCTCGACTGGGTCGTCGGCAACGTCGTGGAACGCCCCGCGAAGATCCGCGACTGGGCGGTGAACGGGCCGCGTCTTGCGCATCGGGTCGGAGCCGCCGTCATCGGCCCGGGTGCCGCCCCGGACACCGCCGGCACGCTGGCCGCCGACCCCGCCCTGCTGCCCCTGCTGGCCACGCTGGGCAGCCCGGAACAGCGCACGGCCCTGCTGCGCCTCCACGCCGTCGAGCCCGAGGGCACGCTCGATCCCCGTGCGCGGCGCGAACTCCCGTTGATCCTGGCCGCGTCCGACCCCCCACAGGCGCTGCGCACCCTGCTGCGGGAAGGGCTCGGCGTGGTGGCCCAGCAGTTCGCCGACCGGTTCCGCATCAGCCCCGAGCAGCGCCGCATGCTGGCCGAGCTGACCCCGCTCACCCGGGAGCTGGCGACCCGTTCCTTGCAGGCCGTGCTCTCCGTGGGCGCGCGGTACGGGCCACGGGCCGCGGTCACCGCGGCCGTGGTCGAGCAGCGGCTGCCCGGCACGGCCGAGGCACTGACCGTCTGGGGCCCGCGCTGGCTGCCGCTGCTCGCCGGCGGGTCAGGCCCGCGGGTGCTGCGCCTGCTGGTGGAGCAGCGTGAGAAGCACGGCACGCACGCGGGCCGGCTCACCCCGTGGCTGCTGGCGGCGGGCGAGGACGGGCTGACGCTGGTCGAACGCTTCGGCTCCGACGCGCTGGACCTGGTCCTGGCCACCGACGCCGCGCCGGCGGAGGCCAGGCTGCTGGGCGAACTGCTGATGCTGCCGGGGTCGGGGGCCCCGCTGTACCGCCTGGTCACCGACCATGGCGTGCCCCCGGAGAGCTGGCCACGCGCGGGCCGCCTGCTGGCGCGCGGGGAGCCGGCGGAACGCGTGCTCCTGCGACTGTGGAGCAGCGGCACACCCGCCGCGGGCGGGCGGTCGTGAACCGGCAGCGACGCCGCAGCGACCGCCCCCGGCGCGGCGCGCTCGCCCGCCGCACGACACCGCGGCGCCCCGAACCGGCACCGTCGAGCTGAGCAGCGCGCCCGCTCACGGCGGCCCGGTCCGCCCCTTCTGCTCTTCGAGCAGGTCGTCGAGGTCGGCGAGCCGGTCGAGGCCCAGGACCGCACGGGCCATGCGGGGGTTGCCGGCCAGGCGGTGGCGGTGCCGGTGCAGGAAGGCCCAGTAGCCCGCCGTGTACGGGCAGGCCGCCTCGCCGGTGCGCCGGTCGGGTCGGTAGGCGCAGGGGCCGCAGAAGTCGCTCATGCGGTGGATGTAGGCACCGCCGGACGCGTAGGGCTTGGTGACCATCCGTCCGCCGTCGGCGTACTGGGACATGCCGACGACGTTCGGCAGCATCACCCAGTCGTAGCCGTCGACGAAGCAGCGGTGGAACCAGTCCGTGACCGCCGCCGGGTCCCAGCCCTGCTGGAGGCAGTGGTTGCCGAGCACCATGAGCCGCGGGATGTGATGGGTCCAGCCGCGGTCGCGCACCTGTGCCAGGACGCTCGCCAGGCAGCGTGCCGTGACGGCGTCCGCGTCCAGGTCGAGGAACCAGTCGGGCAGCGCACGGCGGTGCCCCAGCGCGTTGCTGCTCCGGTACTCCTCGCCGAAGTGCCAGTACAGCTGCCACACGTACTCGCGCCAGCCGGCGATCTGCCGGACGAACCCCTCGACACTGGGCAACGGCGCGGCGCCCGACCGCCAGGCCTGTTCGGCGCGGGTCAGGCATTCGAACGGATCGAGCAGGCCCAGGTTGAGCGAGGCGGACAGCAGGCTGTGGCTCATCACCGGGTCGTCGGCCAGCATGGCGTCCTCGGGCGGGCCGAAGTCGGCGAGCCGGTGGGTGAGGAAGCGGCGCAGTGCGGCCAGCGCCTCGCGCCGGGACGCGGGGAACGTCCGGGGACCGTCGCGGCCGACGAACCGCACGTCGCCGTCGCGTTCCCAGCGGTCCAGGTCATGCCGCACCTCGGCGTCGATGGCGTCCTCGCGGGGCCGGTAGGGCGCCGGGACGCCGAGGGTGCGGCTGCCCTTGGGCGGTGGCTCGCGGTTGTCGTGGTCGAAGTTCCACCGGCCGCCCACCGGGTCGTCGCCGTCCATGAGCAGCTCGTGCTCGCGGCGCACCCGCCGGTAGAACGCCTCCTGGAGGAGCCGTCCGCCGTCGTGCTCGGCACGCCAGGCACGGAACTCGTCCTGGGGAACGAGGAAGCCGCGTGCCGGCAGCACGGTGACCTGGTCCAGCGCCCGCACCAGGCCGAGTGCCGCACGGGAGGTCGGATGGTGCACCGTCACGGGGCGGCGTCCGACCGCCGTGCGGAGCCCCTCCCGGTAGGTGTCGGCCCGCACGTAGCGGACCCGGTCGCCCAGCTCGGCCGCCCGGTGGCGCATCGCGGACAGCACCAGGTGCGCCTTGGCCCGGTGGAAGCGGCGCCGGCGGAAGACGGCCCGTGACTCGATCATGACGAGGGGCGTGCCGCGGTCGGGTCCCTGCGGGCCGGGGGTGAGGAAGTGCGGGCCCAGCTGGTCGCCGAAGAGCCAGTGCGCGGGTTTCTCCATCGGTGCGCCTCGTCTGTGCCTCGTCTGCCCCGCCGTGACAGCACAGTACGCCGGGCCGGCGCCGGTCCCGTCGGTGTGACACGCGCAGGACGCCGGATCACGGGGTCCGTGCCGGCCGGCCCCGGTGGTGGGCCGGCCGGCGGGCGCCGTGCGGGTGGTGCAGCGGTACGGCGGGTGCGGTCACTTCGACGGAGCGGTGCCGCGCAGGCTCGCCTCCGCCGCGGTGAACGCCTCCAGGGCGCTGGCCTGGGTGCGCCAGTCCGTCGGGTTCGGGCTGCCGCCGGCCCACCGCACGCCGAGGCGGTTGAGGGGGTCCCGGTCCGTGCTCCAGATCGAGTCGGCCTGCTTCGTGACGTAGGCGCGGTAGGTGGACGATCCGGTGGCGGCGGCGAGGTCGCCGAAGTGGCGCAGGAAGATGCCCTTGAACTGCTTCTGGTTGTCGTCGCACGTGCTGGTGCCGGTGTCGCAGCTCTCCGTCAGCACGCCGTTCTGCGTCAGCTGCGGCGCCGACATCGCGGCGTCGGCCAGCCGCTTCGCGGTGTCCAGGTAACGGCTGTCACCCGTGGTGCGCCACAGCTGGGTGAAGGCGCCGATCGCCAGGCCCTGGTTGTAGCTCCACACCGTCTGCCCGTTGTTGCCGCAGCCGGCGGTCAGACCGTCGTTGACCAGCCCGGATGAGTTGATCAGACCGCTGTTCAGGTACCAGTTCGCCGCCGTCGTCGCCCGCTCGCCCCACACCGTGTCGCCGGAGATCCGCTGGTGCAGTGCGGTCGTCAGCCACAGGTACAGGCCGTTGGTCACGGCGTTCTTGTAGGTGCGCTCACGGTCCCACCAGACGCCGCCGCCACAGGTGCCGGTGTCCCAGTAGTCGTGGATGTAGCCGGTGATGGTGACCGCCTCGTCCAGGTAGCGCTGGTCGTGCGTGTAGTCGTAGGCGGCCACCCAGGCGGTGGCCCACCAGCCCGCGTCGTCGATGGCACGGCTGATGAAGTGGCCCTCCACCGGGTCCGAACTGCGTCCGCCGGCGGGGAAGACGCCGTCGTTCTCGTCGAAGGTGCGCGCGATCACCCAGTCGTAGTCGTGCCGTCCGGTGCGCTGCGCGAAGTCGATGACCGAGGTGAGCGCGACGGCCGAGTTCCACCAGCTGCTGCGCCACCAGCCCTCGTACGGCTGGTACGCCGCCATCAGCGCATCCGCCGCGGCACGCGCCCGGGTCGGGGCCGGCCGCGCCCAGGCCGTGCAACTGCCCTCCTGGTGACTCGCCTCGCGGCCGCACGCCCGCACCGCCCCGCCGAAGAGCAGACCCTGCGGGTCCCGGGTGGCGAACAACGCCGTCCGGGTGCCGGTCGCCCCGGAGGCCACGCTGGTGCGGCCCAGCGAGGAGCCCTCGGGCCAGCTGGCGCCCTCGTCCCAGGAGCGGTCGAGCCAGATCTCGTCGCCCGCCCCGCCGTTCTCGATGACGCCCCAGGCCGTGCCGTTCTGCTGGTCCATGTGCAGGCTGATGGTGCGCCCGTACAGGGTGGTCGACGGCACCGGACGGTCGTCGCCGGCCGCGGTGGCGGGGTCGGCGCCGTCGCAGGACGTGCCGTCGCAGACGGTCGGGCGGTACCAGTCGGTGCAGGTGACACCGGCGGCGTCGCCGCAGGCCCGGAGCCAGCCGCGGCGGTGTCCGACCGGGTCGGTGATGTTGTACATCAGCGTCCGCGTGCCGGTCCACGTGCTGGGCACGGTGGCCTTGCCGAGCACCTCTTCCCAGGTCGCGCCGCGGTCCCAGGACCGGTCCAGCCAGACCGCGTCGCCGGGCACACCGGCGTCGATGCTCGCCCACGCCATGTCGTCGGGCGTGGAGACGTGCAGCCGCAGCACCCGGCCGTTGATGTTCCGGTCCGCCACCGGGAACGTCTCCGCACGCGCCTGGGACGGGTCGAGGGTGTCGCACGCCAGCGCGCAGACCGCCGTCGCGGCCCGGGACGGAGTGGGGAGGGCGACCAGGCCGGCCAGCGCGAGGAGCAGGGCCAGGAGCCCGCCGAGGACGCGGTGTGTCCGTACTGCCATGACATGTCCGCCTTTACATGGGGCCGTGCGGGGGTGGGGGAGGGGCGGTGGTGGGAGAGGGGGGCGGTGGCGCGCGGGCGGTACGAAAGGCCCGGCGCGTGCGGGGGGACACGCGCCGGGCGCGTGGTCAGGGAGCCGCGTTGAGCAGGTCCAGTGCGCTCTGCTGGCGTGCCGCGTCCACCTTGTCCAGCGGGCCGTACCAGCGCAGCCCGTACTGGTCGAGCGGGTTCCGGTCGCTTCCGTACGCGCGGTCCGCCTGGCGTTGCAGATAGCCGCTGTAGGGATGGTCGGAGAGCGCCGCGTTGAGCTTGCCCAGGCCGCGCACGTGCGCGCCCTTGAACGACGGGCCGTCGCCGCCGCAGTCGCCGTCCTCGCAGGGATCGCGCAGGATGCCGTCGGAGGTGTTGAGCGACGAGGAGGAGGTCGCCGCGTCCGCGATCTGCCGCGCCGAGGTGAGCAGCCCGCTGTCACCGGTCGCCTTGTAGAGCTCGGTGAGGCCGCCGAGCAGCACGCCCTGGTTGTACGACCAGACCGTGCCGTTGTTGTTGCGGCAGCTGGACAGGTCGATGCCGTCGTTGACCAGGTGCGAGGAGTTGACCATGCCGGTGCCCTGGAACCAGGACCAGTCGGCGCGCGCCCGGTCCAGGTAGGTCGTGTCGCCGGAGATCCGGTTGTGCAGCGCGGCGTTGAGCTGGATGTACAGGGAGTTGGCGATGGCGTTCTTGTAGGTCTTCGCCGTGCTCCACCACACTCCGCCGCCGCACGTGCCGTCCCAGTAGGAGGCCATGTAGTCGGCGTCCGCGCGTGCCGTGCTCAGGTAGCGGCTGTCACCGGTCACGTCGTAGGCGGCGACCCAGGCCAGGCCCCACCAGCCGGTGTCGTCGATGTAGTCGTTGCGGAACTGGCCGCCCTGCGCGTTCAGGTTCTGCTCGTAGGTGCGGGCGATGGCGTACGTGTAACTGCCCATGCCCGTCACGCGGATGTTGTCGATGACGGCCGTCAGGGCGTTCGCCGAGTTCCACCAGCCGGTCGTGTCGAACAGGCCGGTCCCGTTGTTGTAGAGCGTCATCAGACCGGTGGCCGCGGCGGTGCGGCGGTTGCCCGCGTTCCAGGTGGTGCGGGCCCACGGGGTGCAGGCGATCTCGTCGCGGTCGCCGGCCTTGCCGCAGGCGCGCAGGGCGCCGACGCCGTGGTTGTTCCAGTCGTCCACGTTGTACATAAGCGTGCGCCAGCCCCGCTGCCCCGAGGGCACCGTGGTGTCGCCGAGTTTGCTGCCCGAACTCCAGGTGCGGCCACCGTCGAAGGACCGGTCGAGCCAGACCTCGTCACCGGCGTTGCCGTTCTCGATGGAGGCCCAGCCCATCGCGGCGCCGTCGTCGAAGTGGAGCGCGATCGACCGGCTGTAGATCGTCGTCGTGACCGGTGCGCGGTCGCCCGAGGAGAGGGCGGGATCGCGGGCGTCGCAGTAGGTGTTGCAGACGGTCGCCGCCGTGGCGGTACCGGCGGCGGATGCGGGGTGCGTGACGGTGGCGGCGCACAGCGCGAGCGCGAGCGTTGCGACCAGCCGCCGGACGGCACGGCGTCTCGGTACGGGAGCCATGAGGCCCTCCCTGCCTGGACCACGGCCTCGGACCTGCCGTCGCCGGCCGGCACCAGGTGCCCCGCAGGGGGCCGGTCTCCGGTGGGACGGTGGGACCCGAGGTGCTGGGGGGAATGGGGGGTGAGAGCGCTCTCGCACGGTAGCGTCGGGGGGAGGGGGCGTCAACGGGGCGGGTGACGAAGCGGGTTCGGGCGGATCAGGGCGGCGGGCCTTCGGACGTCGTACCGTCCACCGAGAGGAAGATCACGCCAGCCGGACACGGTCTTGGCCGGGCCCACGCCACGCGGTACGGTCGGTGGGATATCGACGACGGCGAGACGGAAGCCGGTGGGAATCCGGCACGGTCGCGCCACTGTATGCGGGACGCCCTTTCAGGCGCCGCGCGAGTCAGACCCGTGGCCGTCGCAATGCACCACCGAGATGGGACGCGAGATCCCTTAGGAGGCCCCGCCATGGCGCAGCACGTCGCCGAGTCGACCGCCACCACGCCTGCCGTTCCCGCCAAGCTGCCGCTCAAGGAGATAGCTCCCTGGGCGGTCTTCTTCGGCGTCCTGATGCTGGTCCTGCTGTACTTCGTCGGTGCCGAGCAGGGTGCCACCTCCGTGTTCAGCGGCACCGACGTCCACGAGTGGGTGCACGACGCCCGTCACCTGCTCGGCTTCCCCTGCCACTGAGGGCAAGGGGCGCCGCACCGCCATGAACTCCGCAAGAGTCAGAAACCTCCTCGTGCGGGGCATGCTGGCCGGCCTCACGGCCGGCCTGCTCGCCCTCGTCGCCGCCTACTTCCTCGGTGAGCCGAACGTCGACCGCGCGATCGGCTTCGAGGACGCCCACTCCCACGAGCACGAGATGGAAGTGGTCTCCCGCTCCCTCCAGTCCACCGCCGGCCTCGCCACGGGTGTCCTGGTCTACGGGGTCGCCTTCGGAGGCATCGCCGCGCTCGCGTACTGCTTCGCGCTGGGCCGGGTGGGCCGCTTCGGTCCCCGGGCGACCGCGCTGCTGCTGTCCGGCTGCGGGCTGCTGGCCGTCTACGTGGTCCCGTTCCTGAAGTACCCGGCCAATCCGCCGTCGGTCGGCGAGCCCGACACCATCGGCAAGCGGACGAGCCTGTACTTCCTGATGATGGTGCTCAGCCTGCTCCTGACGATCGCCGCCACCCTCCTGGGCAAGCGTCTCGCGCCCCGCCTGGGCACCTGGTGGGCGACCGTCGTCGCGGTGATCGGCTTCGTCGTGGTCATCGGCCTGGCCTACGCGTTCCTGCCGGCCGTCAACGAGGTGCCGAAGGACTTCCCTGCCACCTTGCTGTGGCGCTTCCGGCTGTCCGCACTGGGCATCCAGGGCGTCCTATGGGGCGCCTTCGGTCTGCTCTTCGGGGAGCTGGCGGAGCGGCAGCTGAACCCAGGCCCGGCGACGGCCCGGTCCGGGGGGACGGTGGGGGCCTCGACCTGACCGCTTTCCCGTTCCCGTACGGATGGTGCCACGGGCGTCGGCGGCGAGTGGCCGGTAGCCGACGCCCGCGGCTTCGCAGTCCGGGCTTCCCGATCCGGGTTGCTGTCAGGCAGGCCCCGGGCCCGAGGTGACCGTCATGCCGACCGACTCGTAGTCCGCACCGACCTCGTTGTCGCTGTAGAACCGCACGCCGGTCGAGGCGTCGGTGACCTCCATGACCTTGTCCGAGGAGCCCACGAAGGAGTTGCGGGTGATGGCCACATCGTCCGGCCCGTCCAGCTTGATGGCCTGGTTCCAGCTGTCGCCGATCCTGTTGTCCGCGACGATCCAGTTCTTCATGCCGTCGGTGTCGCCGCCCGAGTTCCCGCCGCGGCCGTAGTCCTCGGCCATCAGGAACTGGTGGATGCTGGGAACGCCGTTGTCGCGGTCCGGGTTCGCCGGGCCGACGGCCTCGTTGCCGCGGATCTGCACGTCGTCACTGGCGGTGGGGTGCGAGCTTGACACCCAGGTCTGGATGAAGTCGGTGTGGCTGTCGCCCGGGTCGCCGGTCACGAAGTCGATGGCCGTGTTGTAAAGGATCTTGGTGTCGTCACCGAAGAACGTGATGGCGTTCAGGTCGCCGGGGCCTTGGACGCCCTTGATGTCGTTGTTCTGGATGGTGACGTTGGTGTTGTTGTCCGAGTAGATGCCGTACTGCTGCTCGGCGTCCACCCGGCAGTTCTGTACCACCACGTTGTCGGCCTTGATCACCACGCCGCCGCGGATGGTGTTGCCCTGGCAGTCGTAGACCTTGGGCGCGGTCGCGGTGCCACCGGAGTCGATCGTGTACTCGCTGTCCTGATCCGGCACCAGGATCGCGCCGGGCGGAGTCGCCACACCGCCGACGCCGGGAGTCTGCGTGGTCGGCGGCGGACCGTCGGAGGGTCCGGACACGGTCGCCTCGGTGATGCTGGTCCACTCGGACGAGTCGGAGGAGGAGTTGCCGTGCCCGACGACCCGCACGTAGCGGGCCGGGCCGTCGGCGAAGTCGTACGTCTCCGGGCTGCTCGTGGTGCCGCTGCTGGTCGCCCCGGACAGCACGGTCGACCACTCCGAGCCGTCCTGGGACAGCTGGACGTCGAACGTCGACCGCCGGTCGTCCCCGTCGTACCAGGCCAGCGACAGGGAGCCGACGGTGGTGACCGAGCCCAGGTCGAAGCGGATCCAGACACCGTCACCGGCCCCGGACCACCGGGTGGACAGGTCGCCGTCGATCGCGTTGGCCGGACCGTTGCCGTCGTCGGAGCTGGCCGTCGCCGCGGTGATCGTCAGCGTCGCCGCCGTTGCCGATGGGCCGAGCAGTGCCACCGAGCCGAGCGTCGCGCACGCGCACAGCGCGGCGGTAAGAATGCGTCTCACTGGTACACCTTTCGTCATGTCGTACACGTCCCCTTGGGGGGAAGCCTTTGGGGGAGGGCAGCCGTCTCGGCGGCTACGCGTGCGTCACGTCGAGTTTGTAGATGTGCACCTCGCCGTAGTTGGAGTCGCTGCACGGGGCGGACTTGTCGCAGTTGGCCTGGGTGTAGGCACCCGCCTTGAAGTAGTTGCCGCCGCCGGTGTGCGCGATGGTCGCCTCCAGCGTGCCGTTGTAATACACCTTGATCTGGCCATCACTGACGACGAACTTGCCCTCGTAGACGGTGTTCAGGGCGTAGGAGTCGGTGACGAGCCTGTAGTGCGAGTCGTCGCCCTTGGTGACGTAGAGGTTGCTGCCCTCAAGACGGAAGACCGTGACGTCGTCGGAGTCGTCGTGTATCTGGGCCCCGACGACCTCCGACTTGTCGTTGGGGAGGTGCTTGAAGGCCTCGCGGAAGACCATGGTGTGAGTGCCGGAGGTGGCCGACCAGCTCGCGTTGGAGCTGCCGTTGTCCGCCATCTCGCGCAGTTCCGAGCGGGGGTAGCTGGAACCGGAGGTGGTGACGCCGTTCACCGCGGCTCGGAACTGCACGCCGGTGCAGGCCGGGTTGACCGTGAACCAGGGGTCGACGGCGTACGTGCTCAGCGCCGGCTGCTTGATCTCGGTCGGCGAGCCGGACGAGCCGGTGGGCAGGGTCTCCTTCCAGTCGGTCAGGTCAAGCTGCTGGGCCGGATAGTCGCAGTCCCCGGCACGCGTCCTCGCCTCGGCTCCCGCGGGAGCGGTGAGGGCACCCAGCGCCGCGGTGGTCGCGAGCGCGGCGATGCCGACCGTACGGATGCGTCTCATGCTGAGGTACACCTTCCTGTCGCGTTTCTCGTCACTGGCCACGAGGAGGGGCGCGTCCCCGCGCGGCGGATGGTGCCCCGACCGGTCCGGGACCAGTCCCGGCGTCGGCCTGAACCGGCCGTCTCGCCGAGACACCCACACCGCCGCAGAACGTACTCGAGTGCCCACGGCCCTCACGGTTGGCGTGATGAGGGCCGGTCACTCGGGGTCTTGGAGTCAGGACGGGACTGTGCCCCGGCAGGTTGCGAGGTCCATAGGCCTCACCAGCTACGCCACACAGGTGGCCACGACGGCGTCGTACTCGGCCCCTTCCTGATGCCCTTGGAGGCCATCGCCGGTCACCATCAGGGAGGGAAGGGTCGAGGACGACGTGGGGTTTCCGACCAGCGCAACGGTGGCGTCTACGGCATCGGTGCCGTCCACCTGGGTCACCCAGGTGGTGTCGGAGTAGACCAGGCGCAGCCACTCGTCCTGGCGGAGCTCCGCGCGGCGTACGGGGTCCCAGCTGGGTCCGTTGGGCGGGTAGAGCGCCGTGTCGAGAAAGAGTTCCCGGGGGACGGCTTCGATGGCGGCGCGCCATGCCGGGTCGGTCAGGGGTGCGCCGTCAAGGATCTGGTCGGCGAGGGCACGGCGCAGTGCGGCGGTGTCAGCGGTCATACCGTTGTCCCTGGGCGGCGCCCGTAAAGATGGCAGTCCGGGGCTGCTCACTGTCGCGGACGGCCCTGATCAGAAGGGTGCCCATCGTGCGCTTGTCGTCTTCGGGGGCAGGGAGCACCGTCGCCGTCACATCAACAAATCCGTATTCCTTGAGGAGAGCACACCAGGTGTCGGGTTCGTAGTCCCAGCGTTTGACGATTGCGGGGTCTTCGTCGGGACCGCGTGAGATGTAGGACGCCTGGCAGCCGTAGCAGCCTTCCACCGGAGGGCGCTGGGACTGGGCGAAGACACCGCCGGGACGAAGGTGGGCGTGGACAGCCGGGAGCATCAGGCCCGGGTCACAGAACCAGGCGGCGCCGAACACGCTGTAGATCGCATCGAAGGTCGTGTGCGTCCCTGCGAGATAGCCGAGGGCGTCGCCCTGGTGAAGCTCCATGTCCGGTGCATCGGCCCACCGGTCGCGGGCCTTCCGGAGCTGCTTGGCAGAGAGGTCCACCCCCGTCACCTCCATGCCGAGAGCGACGAGATGGGCCGCGTTCCCGCCGGACCCGCATCCGAGGTCCAGCACTGTTTCTCCAGGCTTGAGAGGGAGCACTTCGGCTCCGGGGCCGTGGTCGGCGTACTGGGTCCAGTTGAACCAGGTCTTCTCGCCCCGGCTGTTCGTCTGCCGCCGCTGCGGCTTCGTGACGGAGTACGCATCCCATGCCGAGCCTTCGGTCTCTGACACGTCTCGGTCCTCTGCTGACACGTCTCGATCCTCTGCTGCGTGCGGGCAGCCGCCCGGCTTGGGGCCAGGCGGCTGATGTGGTTCGGCGCTACTTGCTGACGGGGCTGTCGGTGCACCCTGCATAGCTCTGGGTGCAGTCCGCGGCTCCGTCCGCAGGCCAGAACTGGGGGTCGATTTCGAAGCCGGCCGCGCGGATCGTGCCGCGGGCCCTGGCGAGGGCTGCCCGACCCTCGGCGGGGTTGTGCCCGCGCCGGTCCGGCACGTGATGGATGAAGTCGGTTCCGAGTGCCGCGCAGAACGCGGCGTACTGCGCGGTGTGGAGGACGAAGGCGTGCCAGAAGAGGTCGACGCGGAGGCTGGGGGCCATCTTCTCCTCGGCGTTGACCGTGGAGGCGAGGAAGGCCGCCATCTGGTTCACGCCCCGCTCTCCGAGGCCATCGGTCAGGTCGGGCCAGTAGTCCTTGCGGACGACCGTGATCAGATCTGCCCGCATCTCCGGGCTGATCAGGGCAAAAACCTCGGTCGGGGAGGGGTGCGGAGCAGGGCTCCGTAAGGCTTCATAGGTGGTGGTCACGCCAGTCCTTCTCTCGTTGGATGGTGCATGACGTTCGTGCGGCCGTGCCGAAGGGGCGAACATTTCCTCTTCGCCCTCCATACCCCTCATCTTCGGCGGGCCATGACCGAACCTCTAGCCTGTTTCCTGTTCGCGCAAATAGTCGTTGCGGATACTTTCGATCAGATCCCGCATCTCGGAGCCGGCCAGCGCTACTCGCTCGAATCCTTCGAATTTTTCAACGTAGAGACTCACGTCTCGCGGGTCCGTGGCAACAACTTCGGCATGGACAGTTTCAACAGTCACCATGCGGTCGTCGCGGATGACGAAGGCGTGATTCGCGATGTCGTGTTGCCGGGCATCGAGGGGGACTATCCGGATGTCCACGTGAGAAAGCCGTGCAATTGATACGATGCGATCAAGTTGAGCAGCCATCATGCAAGGTTGCACGATGCGCCAGCGCAGGACAGGTTCCGTGATGATGAACCGCAGTGACTTCGTGTTGTCGTAGAGAACGGCTTGCCGTTCGAGCCGGCCGTTGATGGTCCGTGTCAGTGCATCTTCACTCAGATCATGGCGTTGCAGAATGGCCCGAATGTACTCCGGAGTCTGGAGCAGGCCAGGTACCAGCGCGGGTTGAAACAGTCGCAGCATCGACATCTGGGCTTCCAGGGCTTTGGCGTCCTGCTGGCCTTTGTGGACCCCGATCCGCTTGAGCAGACGCCATGCCGTTGCCTCCGTCGCTGACGCGCGTGCGGCTTCCGCGTACTCCGCTTTGACCTCGGCCGAGACGCCGATAGCGGTCAGGATACGCTCTACGTCCGCCGCGCTGGGGGCCAGCCTCGCATTCTCGATCTTGGAGAGCTTGGACGGAGACATGAGGGCGCTGCGGGCCACTGCTTTGGCTTCCTTTCCGGATGCCACTCTCAGCGCCCGCAGCGCTGCTCCGAGCTGTGATCTGTTCACGCCCCGTACGTGGCCCACCATTCGGTGAACGGTTCCGCCTGCGCGAGTGCCGTGTCACGGTGTCGCACGAACTCAGCTGCTCTCCCCTGCGGTAGCACGTCCGAACCCAGATATTTCCCGCTGCTGTCGTAGTTCATCACGGCGACGGATTCGGAATCGAAGAACCAGAAATCTGGAACGCCCTCCAGGGGGTTGGGTTTGTCGGTGATGTCGAGGATGAAGAACTCTTCACCCCCGGTCATGTTCTTCCGGTAGCCCCAGCCCAGCTCGAACCTCAGGTAGCCCGAGAGCGGGCGAGAAAGAATGTGGACCCGATAGATCCGTTTCGCCTTCTCGGTGTGTGAGCGTAGTTCTTCGACCCAGCCCGCGTTGTAGTCGTCCGGCTGCGGCTTCCCGGCCAGGAATGCATGATAGGCGTCGACGCTCCCGGACCTGCTGTAGTCGTCCAGGGTTTCCAGCCGGAATGCCTCGCGTTCGAACGCGTCGAAGAGGTTGCCAAGGGTTCTAGATGAGGTTGTCACGGATGGCCTTCTGGATCAGTTCCATCGGGATCTCAACCAGGGTTTCGTGCGGGGGAATCTGAATCCCGTGGTCGGTCGGCGTCTCGCCCTGCACTAGGAAGGTGCCACGATCCGTGGCGTAGATCGTCGGGCAGTCCTTGATGTCGCACGTGCTGACCAGCTTGGTGACCTTCATGGTCTGGGGCCCCTCTCCCGTACCGCTGCCAGTACCCCGCATCCGGGTTGATGCTCCCGAGGGCTGAGCACACCGGTCAAGCGATCACGGTTGACGGAACGGGAAACCGGATAGCAACGGCCCTCACTGCGGACGTGGTGAGGGCCCGTTGCTCGGGTCAGGTGCGGGGCTCAGGCGGGGAGTTCGCCGTCCCGGACTGCGCTGACGAACGTCGACCAGGTGGCCGTTGCGACGTCGAGCCTCGGGCCGTCCGGGTTTTTGGAGTCCCGGACGGGGACTATGCCGTGGGAAGCGGTGAGGTTGGTGGCGATCTCCACGCATTCGCCGCCGTTGTCGCTGTAGGAGGACGTGAACCAGCGGGGGGACTCAGTCGTGGTCACGGGTGCCCTTTCGTGCCTCGTTGATGAGGGCCACGGATGCTGCCTGGGGCAGCGCTTCGGCCTGCAACTGATGGTAAGCCGTCAGCAGCGGGAGGACGGCCGGCGATTCGCGCTCCACGTGCCCCCAGATCTGGGATTCCGAGTACGCGATCACGGACAGGTCCGACAGCGTCAGCAAGTGCATCAGGTAGTTGAACGGGCGACGCTCCCCCATGTCGTACGGGGCGATCTGGAGCACGGTGTTCGGCAGTTCAGCGAACTCCAGCAATCGGTCGAGCTGGGCGCGCATGACCTCCTCTCCACCGACCCGCCTGCGGATACAGCTCTCGTCCAGGACCACCAGCAGCATGGGAGGGCGGGGCCGCGCCAGCGCCGCCTGCCGCTCCGCCACGAACGAGACGCGTGCCACGGCTTGGTCTTCCGTGATGGCGCCGCGCCGCACGGCGCTGTCCGCCAGAACCCGGGCGTACTCCGGCGTCTGTAAGACACCGGGGATGATCCCGACATTGAACAGCCGAATCTCCGCTGCCCGGCTCTCCAGCTTGACGTACTCCGGGAACCCGCCGTCGCCGACATGGACGACGCCCTACGCCACGAAGACGCAGACGACCAGGCCGACCGGTTCGCCGACGCCGACGCCTGCTTCCATCGGCACCTGATCCACGCCGGCGGCAGCCTCCTGCTCAACCACCTCTCCGAGATCGTGACCCAGGGCCTGACCGTCTGCGCCGAACCCACCACCTGCGACCGCACCAAAGCCGCGGTCGCCCGCCACCAGACGGTTGCCGACGCCCTCCGCAAGAACAGCAGTCGTTCCTAGAAGTCGTCGTCGAACGAGACCGAACCCTCGACCGCCACCTGGTAGGCGGAGGGGCGACGCTCGAAGAAGTTCGTCAGCTCCTGGACGTTCTGGAGTTCCATGAACGAGAACGGGTTCCGGGCGCCGTAGCGAGCCGGCAGGCCGAGGCGGACCAGGCGCTGGTCGGCGACGCACTGGAGGTAGGCGCGCATCGAGTCGGTGTTCATGCCGGGCAGGCCGTCCCCGCACAGATCGCGCGCGAACTGCAACTCGGCCTCCACGGCCTCCTCCAGCATGGCGGTGACCTGCTCGCCCATGGCCTCGTCGAAGAGGTCGGGCTCCTCGCCGCGGACGATGTCGACCACGTGGAACGCGAAGTCCATGTGGCAGCTCTCGTCGCGGAAGACCCAGTTGGTTCCGGTGGCCAGGCCGTGCAGCAGCCCCCGGGAGCGGAACCAGTAGACGTACGCGAAGGCGCCGTAGAAGAACAGGCCCTCGATGCAGGCGGCGAAGCAGATCAGGTTGAGCAGGAAGCGGCGCCGGTCCGCCCTGGACTCGAGGCGCTCGATGTTCTCGACCGAGTCCATCCAGCGGAAGCAGAACTGGGCCTTCTCGCGGATGGAAGGGATGTTCTCCACGGCGGCGAAGGCGGCGGCGCGCTCGGTGGGTTCGGGCAGGTAGGTGTCCAGCAGGGTCAGGTAGAACTGGACGTGGACGGCCTCCTCGAAGAGCTGGCGGGAGAGGTACAGCCGGGCTTCGGGGGAGTTGATGTGCTTGTAGAGGGTGAGGACGAGGTTGTTGGCGACGATCGAGTCGCCGGTCGCGAAGAAGGCGACCAGCCTGCCGATCATGTGCTGCTCGGCCGGCGAGAGCCTGGCGAGGTCGGCGACGTCGGAGTGGAGGTCGACCTCCTCCACGGTCCAGGTGTTCTTGATGGCGTCCCGGTAGCGGTCGTAGAAGGCCGGGTAGCGCATGGGGCGCAGGGTGAGTTCGAACCCGGGGTCGAGCAGGTTCTTGACGCCGGTGGTGCTCGTCGCGCTGGTCGCGCTGGTGGTGCTTGTAGTGCTGGTCATTACTGGCATGCCTCGCAGGACTCGGGGTTCTCCAGGGAGCAGGCGATCGCCTCGGCGTCGGGTGCCGTCGGCGGTACGGCCGGTCGGGGCTCGGGGACCTGGGCGGCGCCGCGGGCGGACCGGGCGATGCGGGTCGCCGGGCGGGAGCGCAGGTAGTAGGTGGTCTTGAGGCCCTGCTTCCAGGCGTAGGCGTACATCGAACTGAGCTTGCCGATGGTGGGCGACGCCATGAAGAGGTTGAGCGACTGGCTCTGGTCCAGGTACGGGGTGCGGGCCGCCGCCATGTCGATCAGGGCACGCTGGGGCAGCTCCCAGGCCGTGCGGTACAGCGCCCGTACGTCCTCGGGCAGCCAGGTCAGCTCCTGCACGGAGCCGTTCGACTCGCGCAGCGCCTCCCGGGTGGCCGCGTCCCAGCAGCCGCGCTCCTTCAGCTCGGCCACCAGGTAGGGGTTGACCTGGAGGAACTCGCCGCTGAGCGTTTCACGCTTGAACAGGTTGGAGACCTGCGGCTCGATGCACTCGTAGGCGCCGGCGATGGAGGCGATGGTGGCGGTCGGGGCGATGGCCAGGAGTAGGGAGTTGCGCAGGCCGGTGGTCGCCAGCCGGGTGCGCAGGGCCGCCCACCGGTCGGGCCAGGTGGGCGTGGTGCCGTAGTGGTCGGGGTGCAGGACGCCGCGGGCCGCCCGGGTGGCCGGCCAGGCAGGGTGCGGGCCATGCCGCTGTGCCAGGTCGCAGGAGGTCTCGTAGGCGGCCAGCATGATGCGTTCGGCGATCCGGGTGGACAACGCGCGGGCCCGCGGCGAGTCGAAGGGCAGGCGCAGGGTGAAGAACACGTCCTGAAGGCCCATCACCCCCAGGCCGACCGGCCGCCACCGCTCGTTGGAGGCGGCCGCCTCGGGGGTCGGGTAGAAGTTGACGTCCACCACGCGGTCGAGGAAGGTCACGGCGGTGCGCACGGCCGCGTCCAGACGCTCCCAGTCGATGCCGTCCGCGGGGTCCGCGAGGTCAGCCGGGTTCGCCGCACGGTCGCCCGTCGCGTCCTCGGCCCGGCCCGTCTGCGGGGTGACGAACGCGGCCAGGTTGACCGAGCCGAGGTTGCAGACGGCCGTCTCGCCGTCGTCGGTGACTTCCAGGATCTCGGTGCAGAGGTTGGAGGAGTGGATCACCCGGCCGGGTTCGGCGGTCTGGTTGGCGGTGCGGTTGGCGGCGTCCTTGAAGGTCATCCACCCGTTGCCGGTCTGCGCCAGGGTGCGCATCATCCGGGCGTACAGGGTGCGCGCGGGAAGCCGCTTGACGGCGCGCCCGTCGTGTTCGGCGCGCCGGTAGGCGGCGTCGAACTCCTCGCCCCACAGGTCGGTCAGCTCCGGCACGTCACGGGGAGAGAACAGCGACCAGTCGGCGTCGGCCTCGACCCGGCGCATGAACTCGTCGGGGATCCAGTGCGCCAGGTTCAGGTTGTGGGTGCGGCGGGCCTCTTCACCGGTGTTGTCGCGCAGTTCCAGGAACTCCTCGAGGTCCGCGTGCCAGGTCTCCAGGTACACGCAGGCGGCACCCTTGCGACGACCGCCCTGGTTGACGGCGGCGACCGAGGCGTCCAGGGTCCGCAGGAACGGGACGATGCCTCCTGAGTGCCCGTTGGTGCCGCGGATCAGGGAGCCCCGGGAGCGGATGCGGCTGAACGGGATGCCGATGCCGCCCGCGTGCTTCGACAGCCGGGCCACCTGGTGGTACCGCTGGTAGAGGGAGTCCAGCTCGTCGAGCGGGGAGTCCAGCAGGTAGCACGACGACATCTGCGGATGCCGGGTGCCGGAGTTGAAGAGCGTCGGCGAACTCGGCAGGTACTCCAGACGGCTCATCAGCCCGTACAGCGCGGCCACCTCGTCCACGGCCCGCTCGCCGTCGTCCTCGGCGAGCCCCGCCGCCACCCGCAGCATGAAGTGCTGGGGGGCCTCGACGACCCGGCGGCTGACCGGGTGCCGCAGCAGATAGCGGCTGTAGAGGGTGCGCAGCCCGAAGTAGCCGAACCGGTCGTCGGCGGCCGGGTCGGCGAGCGCGTCGAGACGAACGGCGTGGGCCTGCACGAACGCGGCGGTGCGCTCGGCGATCAGGCCCTCGCGGTGGCCCACCGCGATCGAGGCGGAGAAGGAGCCGGCGCCCTCGTCGGCGGCCTCGTCGGCGATGGCCCGGGCCAACAGCCGGGCGGCGAGCCGGGAGTACTGCGGGTCCTCGGCGATCAGACCGGCGGCGGCCTCGATGGCCAGGTCACGCAGTTCGGCCGCGTCCGCCGCGGCGCTGCGCCCGCGCCGGGCGGCGGCCACGATGCGCTCCGGGTCGGCGTCGGGGAGGCCGGCGCTCGCCTCGGTCACGGCACGCAGGAGTTCCACGGCGGGCCCGTCCTCGGGCGGGGTGGAGACCGCTGAAACAGGGTCGACGGGCGCGATGGTCACGGGTGTTTCTCCCTCCGGCGGCGGCCACGAGGAAGGCGGGCGGGCGCGCCCGGGAGACACCCGGGGCGAATTGCGCCAGCCCACTCCACGAGGCCAGGACTTCACGGCACCCGGGACGGCGTCCCCGGGCGCGCTGCCGGCAGGTGATCGGACTCGCGGGCGCGCCACAACGCGCCGCTCACCGTTGCGGGTCAGTCCCGGATTCGCACCGGATTCCCCTGCGGCGACAGCGAGTCGAGCATACATGTTGTGGTGCTCGCGAAAAACGACCCCAGATGTTGTGTCGGGGTGGGGGTAGGGTGGGCGCGTGACCACCTTTCGCCGCACCGCCCGGCGCGCCGGCGTCCACGCCCGCGTCCACGTTTGCGTACGCCTCCGGGCACCCGTCCACTCCCGTGCCGCTGCCCGCTTCGACGCCGTGCGGGCCACCGGCTCCGGGCGCGGCTGATCCCCGCGCGACGCGGCGGCCGGCCGGTCCGACGTGATCGGTCCGGCCGGCCGGCACGCAACGGACGGGCGCGGCCACGAAAGCCCCCGCAGCGCCGGCCCGTCGACCGTCCTACGTCGCCTGGCCTGCGGGCGGCGGTGCTACGTCGCCTGGCCCGCCGGCAGCGCGGCGATGAGCCGGTTGCCGAACGGCTGCCAGGTGCCCCAGCCGCCGCTGGGTGCCGTCTGCACGCACGTGGAGACGGTGCCGTCCGGTGCGACGGCGAAGAGGTGGATGCGCCCGGCCGCGTCCCGGGCCGCGCTCGGGTTCGCCAGGTACGGGCCGGTGCCGAAGGTCTCCCGGGCGCTCCAGGTGCCGTCGGCCTGCTGCCAGCGGTGGGTCATGAGCGTGCCGCCCGGTGCGACGGCGAACGCCTCCAACCGGCCGTCCGCGCTGGCGACCACGGTCGGCGAGGCGACGCTCACGCCCAGGAAGTCGCCCTGCCACGGCGACCATCCGCTGCTGGGCGCCTGCTGCGGGCGCAGGGCCACCCCGCCGCCGTACGGGTTGAGCGCGAAGACTTCAAGGCGGCCCTGCACATCGCGGGCGACCGTCGGCACATCGCCGCAGGGCGTGGGGCCGAACGCGGCGTCCCAGTCGCTCCAGCCGCCGCTCGGCGCGTTCTGCCAGCGGTGCGCGATGAGTTCGCGTGCCGCGCCGATGGCGAAGACCTCCATCCGGCCGTCCGCGTTGGTGCCGACGATCGGGGGACCGCCGGTCGGCCCGCCGAAGGTCTCCCAGTCGCTCCAGTTCTCCGCGCCCGGCTGGTTCTGCCAGCGGTGGGTGAGGTAGGCGCCGGCCGGTCCGACGGCGAACACCTCGAGGCGTCCGTCCAGGTTGCGCCCGACCGCGGGCGCCGCACCCGCGGGGCCGCCGAAGTCGACCCAGTCGCTCCAGGTGCCGTTCGCCTTCTGCACCCGGTACGTCAGGCCGGTGCCGCCCTCCGTGAGGGCGAAAAGCTCGAGCCGGCCATCGGTGTTGACGCCGAACGTCGGGGTGGTGTCCAGCGACGGGCCCCACTGTTCCCAGTCGCCCCAGGTGTCGGAGCCCGGGTCCGTCTGGACGCGGCGGATCAGGATGCGGTCGGCGGGGTCGAGGGCGAAGACGTTGAGCCTGCCGGTGACGTCGAGGACCACCGCGGGGTTGTCCCGGCTCTGCCAGGTCGGCGCCGTCGACTGCCAGTGCAGCGGCGCGAGGTGGACGCCGGCCTCGTACCACCCGCAGTTGGTGACCCAGTCGCCGCCGCCGTCGGAGACGACCTCGGCGGCGTGCGCGGGCACGTGTCCGGCGTACTGGCCCGGCGTGAAGCTCATCGGGTCGGTGCTCGCGTAGACGTCGGTGCCCTCGTAGCCGCCGCGCGGACCGGTGAACAGGTACCACCAGCCGTCGCGTGCGACGACGAACGGCGACTCGGTCACCGGGGCGGAGTTCGCTCCGGTCGCCGGGTCCGTGAAGACCGTGCTCGCGGCGGACCAGTGCACGAGGTCGGTACTGGTGCGGGCGGCGACGATGTGGTTGCCGCCGGGCCCTGCCATCTCGCAGTAGTACATCACCCAGTGGTCGCCGACCCGGGCGACGAACGGGTCACGCGCGACCAGGCCCCGGAACAGCGGCCCCGACGGCAGCCGCGTCCAGGTCTCCAGGTCGGGGGAGGTGGCGAGGTTGACGGCCGGCCCGTCCTGCCCGCCCGCCGCGTAGAACATGTAGTAGGTGCCGTCGTGTTCCAGCACGTACGGCGCCCACAGGTGCTCCTCGCCGTAGTAGTCGGGGTCCACGTGCAGGGCGTACGCCTGCCGGGTCCACGGTCCCGTCAGGGCCGGTGCCGTGGCGTGCGCGAAGTCGCGTTCGAGGCCGCTGTCGGGGGTCTGGCCGGGCGGCACGGTGTTCCCCGTGATCCCGAAGAGGTGCCAGGTGCCGTCCGTTGCCCGGATCAGGCAGTGGTCGTTGATGTACTGTGCCGCGCCGCCGGAAGCGGCCGGGTCGTACAGGTGGGTGAAGGCGCCCGCACCCACCCAGGCGTGCTCCGTCGCCGCACGCGCGGGCGGTAAGGAGCCGCCGAGTCCGGTGGTGGCAGCGGCGGCAGCGGTCGCGGCGGTGGCGACCAGCAGCCGGCGTCTGGAGATCATCACATCAACTCCTCGGGCACGCAGCCCTGTTGAAATCGATTTCAGGAACAGGGAAGCAAGGGTGCCCGTACGGCCACAAGAGCGGGGAGTCGACAAACTCCGTTCGCCGGTGGCGGCCGGGTCCAGCGTGCCCGGCGAGGAGGGGTGCGCGGCGGGCGTTCGGCGCCGGTCGGATCGGCCCTCCCGCCCCCACCGACCCTCCGGCCTGCCCGAATCGGGTCGCCGGCGCCGCGGGTTCGGCTCGGCGCGTTCGGTGGGCTGGAGTACGCGGTGAGTCCGGCCCGCCCCCTGGCCCGTGGTCGCGGGATCTGACGGAAATCCTTTCCCGACGTTCACCCCCCGTCCCGAACAGGGTCGCATCCTGCAAGGCAGAGCGGCGCGTGGGACGGTGGCGGCGGCGGATGTCCGCGAAGCCCGGTGCGCCCGGAACCATTGCCCTAAGATCTCGGACAACTCCGGTCAGTGATCGAGTGATTCGACGTCGGAAAGGGATGCTCTTCAGTGGTCCTGGTCATCGCGTCCTCCACCGCGGTGGTGCTGGTCCTGCTGGCCGCCCTGGTCGCACTGCGCCGCGCGCTGCGCGCCACGCGCAGGGACCGGGAGCGGGCCAGGGCACTGGCCGATGCGCGCGCCGCCGAACTCGCCCACCTGGCAGACGTCGTCGCCCCCGCCATCGAGGAGCGGCTGCGCGCCGGCCGCCGCCCCGACGACGTCCCGGGCCCGCTGGACCCGGCCGCCACCGGCGCGGACTTCGCCCGGCACCTCGCCCGTGTCGTCGACATGCTCGGCTCCGACGACGCGCTGCGCCGCGAACGTGCCCTGCGGGACTCGGTCCAGTCGGCGTTCGAGGCGGTCGCCCGCACCATGCACGCCATGGCCACCGTCCAGCAGCAGGTCCTGGACCGCATCGAGCGTTCCCTCGAGGACCCGGACCTGATGACGGAGGTGATGAAGGCCGACCACGCCGCCGCGCAGATGACCCGCAAGGCCCAGACCCTGCTGGTGATGTGCGGGATCTGGCCGGGTCGGCGGGAGGCGCGGCCGGCCTCGCTCTACGACTGCGTGCGCGGCGCGCAGTCCCGGATCGTCGAGTTCGGCCGTGTCGAGCTGCACGGCGGACGGTCGCTGCACGTGGCCCCGGCCGCCGTCGAGGGCCTGATGCACGCCCTCGCCGAGCTGCTGGAGAACGCCACCGCCTTCTCACCGTCCCGCACCCCCGTCGTCGTCAACGTCCGCGAGGTCGCCGCCGGTGCCGTGGTGGAGATCGACGACGCCGGTCTCGGCATGCCGCCGGACGTGCTGGACCAGGCACTCGCCCAGCTCCGCGACGAGGTGGACCTCGCCCGGCTCGGCGCCGTGCCCCGGCTCGGCCTGGCCTGCGTCGGCCGCTGGTGCCGTGAACTCGGCTTCCGTGTCGAGCTGTCCACCACCTCCGCCTACGGCGGCACCCGCGCGGTCGCCTTCGTCCCGCACGCCCTGCTGACCGAACCGCTCGCCGACCCGGGCGCGACCGCGGCATCCGTTCGCCACCGCCCCACGGCCCCGGCTCCGGGGCCCGCATGGGGCACGGCGGACGGTCACTCCGAGCCCGTCGCGGCCGTGACCGCGGGCGCGTCGGAGCCGGGTTCCGGTGCCGACTCGGGCACCGCGCCGAGCGGGCTGCCCCGCCGCCGCAGCCGCCGCGGCACGGCACCGCAGCCCGGCACGGCGTCCCCCGCCACCGCGGACGCACCCCGCCAGGGCGCGGCCGTGACCGGGGCAGCGGCGCCGGGCCAGGACGGTGGCGCATGGACCCCGCAGGACGCCCGCGCCTCCATATCCAGCGTGCTGTCCGGGGCGCGCCGCGGGCGCCAGGGCGAGCAGCCCGGACACGAGGCAGTGCAAGACGCCGCTGAGGAAGGCCGATCATGACCGGACGTATCGCCAAGCTGCCCGACGTGGGATGGATCCTGCGTCCGCTGACCGAGATCCCCGGTGTCCGGCACGCCATAGTGGTCTCCGAGGACGGGCTGCGGCTCGGGCACGCCTCCGCCAAGGACCTCACAGGGCCGGTCGCCGCCCTCGGGCTCGGCGAGGCCGAATCGCTCGCCGCCGCCTGCGCCGCGCTCGCCATGACCGGCCGCTCCACCACCGAGCTGCTGTTCGGCGGTGGCGGCCGGGTGCGCCAGCTGATGCTGGAGGCCGCCGACGGCTTCGTCCTGCTCACCGGCACCTCCTTCGGCGGCCAACTCGCCGTGGCCACCGCCCCGAACGCTGACGTGGGCCTGGTGGCGCAGCAGATGCAGCTGCTCGTCGTCAGGATCGGCGCCCACCTGGGCAGCCCGCCGCGGAGCGAGGACGGGGAGGACGGCGACGAGGGCGCGCCGCCGGCGGATTCGGCGGCCCCCGCCCCATGACGGACCACTCCGAGGACGGGACGATGTCCGCGGTCCGTCCGTACGTCATCACCGGCGGGCGGGCGGGCGCCGGTGGTGCGTCGTTCTCCTGGGAGAGCCTGGTCGTCGCGCTGGATCGGCCGGTGCCCGCCAGCGTGCAGCCGGAGCACCAGGCGATCCTCGCGCAGTGCCGGGGGATGCTGTCCGTCGCCGAGGTGGCCGCCCACCTCGGCCAGCCCCCGCCGGTGGTGCAGGTGCTCCTCGCCGACTTACTCGACTGGGGCCTGATCGCCGTCCGCCCACCCGTTCCGACGGCAGCCCACGCCGATGTAAGCGTGCTGAGAAAGGTGCTCGATGGTCTGGAAAGCCGCCTCTGACCTGCCGCCGGCCGCGCCCGGTCCCGACCCGGGTCCCGCCGGCGCCGAGGAGCGGTACGTCCCGCCGGGCGTGTCGGGCGCGGCCAAGATCCTCGTCGTCGGGCCGCTGGGCGTCGGCAAGACCACCCTGATCGGTGCCGTCTCCGAGATCCGGCCGCTGTCCACGGAGGCGGTGATGACCCAGGCCGGTGCGCGCGCCGACCGGCCGGCACGGGGTGGCAAGACCACCACCACGGTCGCCCTGGACTTCGGCCGGATCACGCTCGGCGGCGAACTGGTCCTGTACCTCTTCGGCACCCCGGGACAGCAGCGTTTCCTGCCGGCCTGGCGTGATCTCTCCCGCGGTGCGCTCGGCGCGCTCGCCCTCGTCGACACCCGTGACCTCGGTGCCGCGTTCGACGCACTGGGCAACCTGGAGGAGCTGGGCCTGGCGTTCGCGGTCGCCGTCAACGACTTCCCCGACCGGCCGCGGTACACCGAGGACGAGCTGCGCGACGCGCTCGACCTGCTGCCCGAGACCCCGCTCGTCGAGTGCGACGCCCGCGACCCGCGCTCCGCCACGCTCGCCCTGATCGCGCTGACCCGCCACCTCCTCGACCTCGCCGAGGCGCCGGCCCCGACCGCCGGGACGCCGGCCGCACGGGGCGAACGGCGCTCGGCACCGCCCGTGCACCCCGGCGCATCCGGCAGTTGAAGCACTCCGACCCGTCAGACGACGACGTGAAGGCGATCCTCGATGACCACCCCCACCGCTGGCACGGACCCCAACGCGGCCTACAACGCGCTGTATGACGCCTCCATCGGCGTCGACGGAGTCCCCCGCCGCTACGAGCGGATGCGGCGCGAGCACGGTGCCGTCGCACCCGTCACCATCGCTCCCGGCCTCGGCGCCTGGCTCGTCATCGGCCACCCGGAACTGCTCCGGGTCACCCGCGACGAGCAGGACTTCTCCCACGACCCGCGGCGCTGGAACCTGCTGCGGGAGGGCCGTGTCCCGGCCGACTCACCGGTGATGCCCATGGTCATGTACCGGCCCGCGCTGCTGTACTTCGACGGTCAGCAGCACCGCCGCACCCGCTCGGCCGTCGCCGCCGCGCTGGCCCGGATCGACGGGCACGAGCTGCGCCGCACCGTGCGCGCCGCGGCCGAGCGACTGATCGGCGGCTTTGCGACCGCCGGCGAGGCCGACCTGGTCACCGGCTACGCCCAGCGGTTGCCGCTGGAGGTCATCATGGGGTTGCTCGGCCTCGACGAGGCGACCGGCCAGGAGCTGGTGCGCGCCCTGGCGGGCACCGTGCGGGCCGACGCGGGCTCGGCCGCGGCAAGTCGCCGGATGGCCGAGATCCTGATGGCCCACATCGTCGACCGCCGGCGGCACCCGCAGCACGACCTCACCTCCGCCCTGCTGGAGCATCCGGCCGCGCTCTCCGACGAGGAGGTGCTGCACAACATGGCGGTGATCTTCGTCGCCGGCAACCAGACCACCACCAACTGGATCGCCACCACCCTGCGGATCCTGCTGTGCGACCCGGACTTCCGGTCGTCCGTGACCGCAGGACGGCTGAGCGTCGACGACGCCCTGGACCGGGTGCTGTGGCACTTCCCGCCGACCCAGAACTTCCCCGCCCGCTACGCCACCCGGGACCTGACGCTGGGCGGGCAGCACATCCGCGCCGGTGACATGCTCGTCCTCGGCCTGGCCGCGGCCAACGCCGACCCGCGGGTGCTGCCCGAGGACGGCGTCCCGGTCATCGGCAACCGCTCCCACCTCGCCTTCGGCGCCGGCCCCCACCAGTGCCCGGCGCAGGACCCGGCGAGGCTGATCACCCGGACCGCGGTGGACACCGTCCGCCGGCTGCTGCCCGACCTGGAACTGGCCGTGCCGGAGCCGGACCTGGAGTGGGTGGTCGCACCGTGGAGCTGGGGCCTGGCCGGGCTCCCGGTCCGCTTCACCGCTCCGACCCGCCACCCCGAGCCGACGGCAGTACCCGGCCCCACCGGCCCCGTGCGGCCCCGGCGCCCCTGAGGAGACCGCCACGTGATACCCGATCAGCAGCCCACACCGCCACGCCCGACCCTCGACGAGACCGGCTCGGCGCCCGCCGGCCCGTACGCCCCGACGGCCCACCGCATGGACCCCGACGGCGGCTCCCCGCACGCCGACAACGCCCGGCTGCTCGCCCGCTGCCCGGTCACCTCCGTCGTGCTGCCCGGCGAGGTGCCGGGCGCGGCCGTCCTCGGGCACGAGGCGCTGCGCGACTTCCTGGCCCACCCGGACGTCGCCAAGGACGCCGCGCACTTCGCGGACCTGCGCGAGGGCCGCATACCGCGCGGCTGGCCGCTCGCCACGTTCGCGCTGGTACGCGGCATGACGACCGCCGACGGTGCCGACCACCGCAGGCTGCGCTCGCTGGTCACCCGGGGCTTCACCGGGCGCCGGGTGGAGCAGCTGCGGCCCCGCGTCGAACAGCTGACGGAGAGCCTGCTCGACGAGGTCCAGCGGGCCGCCGACGAGCGGCGCGCCGAGGGGCATGACGAGGGCGACGGCGTGATCGACCTGCGCCGCCGCTTCGCGCTGCCGTTGCCGATGGGCGTCATCTGCGAGCTGCTCGGCGTCGACGCCGAGCACCAGGACCGGCTGCACCACCTGTCCAACCAGGTCGTCGCCACCCGCATCACCCCCGAGGCGGTGCTGGCGGCCAACCGCGAGATGGTGCAACTGCTCTCCCAGGTGGCCGACGCCCGCCGCGCGCAGCCGGGCGACGACCTCACCAGTGCCCTGATCGCGGTCCGGGAGGACGACGGCGACCGGCTCAGCGAGGAGGAGCTGATCGGCACGCTGCTGCTGATGATCGTCGCGGGCCACGAGACCACGCTCAACCTCATCACCAACGCCGTCCTCGCCCTGTGCACCCACCCCGACCAGCTCGCCCTGGTCCGCAAGGGCGGGGCGAGCTGGGCGGACGTGGTCGAGGAGGTGCTGCGCTACGACAGCCCGGTCAGCTACTTCCCGTTCCGCTACCCCGTCCGGGACGTCACCGTCGGCGGTACCACCATCCCCGCGGGCACCCCGGTGCTGGCCGGCTACTCGGCCGCGGGGCGGGACCCCGCGACGCACGGGCCCGACGCCGACCGTTTCGACGTCACCCGGGCCGCGGCGCGCGGCGCCGCCCGGCACCTGTCGTTCGGGCACGGGGCGCACTACTGCCTGGGCGCGCCGCTGGCACGGATGGAGGCCACCATCGCGCTCCAGCGCCTCTTCGGCCGCTTCCCCGATCTCCAGCTGGCCGCCCCCGCCGACCGGCTGGACCGGCACGCCAGCTTCGTCGGCAACAGCGTCCAGACCCTCCCGGTCCGGCTGGCTCCCGTGTAACCCCCGAGGCGGAGCAGGTTCGGGCCGGCCTGACAGGCGCCTGAGCCACCTCAGAAGGCGTCGAGGAAACCCTCCCCGGCCAGCGGCTGTTCGGCCCAGATGGTCTTGCCGGTGGGCGTCTGGCGACTGCCCCAGCGCTCGGCGACCTGGGCGACCAGTAGGAGCCCGCGGCCGCCCTCGTCGAAGACACGGGCGCGGCGCAGGTGCGGTGCGGTGCTGCTGCCGTCGGACACCTCGCAGATGAGCGTCGAGTCACGGATCAGCCGCAACTCGATGGGTGGCGCGCCATACCGGACGGCGTTGGTGACCAGCTCGCTGACGATCAGTTCGGTGGTGAACGACGCCTCCATCAGCCCCCAGGCGGCCATCTGCTCGCCCGCCATCTTGCGGGCCCCGGCCACGGCCGCCGGGTCCTTCGGCAGCTGCCAGGTGCGCACCTTGTCCGCGTCCAGAGCGGAGGTGCGGGCCAGCATCAGGGCGGCGTCGTCGGCCGGACGGGACGTCAGCACGGTGCGCATCACACGCTCGCAGGTCGCCTCCAGCTCGTCGGCAGGGTGGCTCAACGCCCGGCGCAGCAGATCGAGCCCGACCTCGATGTCCCGGTCCGCGGCCTCGACCAGGCCGTCGGTGTAGAGGGCGAGCAGGCTGCCCTCCTCCAGTTCCATCTCCGCGGCCTCGAACGGCAGCCCGCCAAGACCGAGCGGGGGCCCGGCCGGCAGGTCCAGGAACCGGACCTCGCCGTCGGGGGTGACCAGCGCGGGCGGCGGATGCCCGGCGCGTGCCATCGTGCAACGCCGGGACACCGGGTCGTACACGGCGTACAGGCAGGTGGCCCCGACCTCGCCCGACGCCTCCTGCGCCCGGCCGCGCACCTCCGGGCCCTCTTCCCGGTCGAGCCTGATGACCAGGTCGTCCAGGTGGGTGAGCAACTCGTCGGGGGCGAGGTCGACGTCAGCGAGCGTCCGCACGGCGGTCCGCAACCGGCCCATCGTGGCCGACGCGTGAATCCCGTGGCCCACCACATCGCCCACGACCAGGGCGATCCTCGCACCGGACAGCGGGATCGCGTCGAACCAGTCCCCACCCACGTCAGCGCCGGACCCCGCCGGCAGGTAGCGGTGGGAGATCTCCATCGCCGCCAGAGCCGGCGACCGCTCGGGAAGGAGGCTGCGCTGGAGCGCCAGCGCCGTGCGGCGCTCCCGCGTGTAACGGCGGGCGTTGTCCACGCTCACCGCCGCCCTGGCGGCCATCTCCTCCGCCAGCAGCAGGTCGTCCTCGCTGAACGGGTCCGGGGTGCGGTGCCGCAGGAAGTGCACCAGGCCCAGGGTCGCCCCGCGGGCCCGCAGCGGGACCATCATCGTCGAGTGGATCATGTGGGTGGCCATGGACTCGGTGCGCGCCGCGCTGGACGTGATCCATTCCCGCAGCCCCGGCTCGCCCGGCCGGTGACGGCTGCCCCGGCCGGTGATCAGCGTCCGCGCCGGCGGCGTGTCGGCGGGGTAGACCGTCGTGTGGCCCGGGGCGAGCACCGACTCCGGACAGCCCTCCAGCACCGACCGCTGCGCCGCCCGGCGCACGGTGACCGGATCGTCCAGCGGCACGGGTGCCGGCTCGTCGCCCAGGGCGACGGACTCCAGGAGGTCCACGGTGACGAAGTCGGCGAACCCGGCGACGGCGACCTCGGCGAGTTCCTCCGCCGTCCGGGTCACGTCCAACGTGGTGCCGATGCGCAGGCTGGCGTCGTTGAGAATCGCCAGGCGGCGGCGGGCCCAGTACTGCTCCGTCGTGTCGAACACGGCCGAGGACAACCCCTGGACCGTGCCGACCTCGTCCTTCAACGGGGAGATGTACATCGACCAGAGGTGCTCCCGGATCTCACCGGGAGTCTGCGCGAGCTCCTCGTGGAACACCATCTCGCCGGTGCGCAGGACCTGCCGCTGGAGACGGTCGTACTCGTCGAAGGGCCACGTGGGCTCCATCTCCCACAGGGTCAGGCCCAGCATCTCGTGCTCGGGCCTGCCCATCACGTGGGTCATGGCCTCGTTGCACGCGACGAACCGCGCGTCGCGGTTGTAGACCGCCACCGGTACCGGGAGCTGCCCGAGGGTGAGCTCCCACAGGGCCGCCGCCTCGGGGCCGGTCCGCTTGGCCGGGCTCGCCGGGGCGGCACCGGTCACGATCCAGAGCCGTTCCCCGTCGGCGTCCGCCAACGGGGTTGCCTGGAGGCGCACCACGAGGCGGTTGCCGTCCCGGTGCCGGAGCGCTACCTCGCTGGCCCACTGGTTGCCGTCGGCCAGATGGCGCTGCGCGGAGCCCGGTAGATCGGTGGCGAGCAGGTCGGTGGCGGGTCTGCCCGTGACCTCGGCGGGTTCGTATCCGAGCAGCTGGCGGGCGCCGGCGCTCCATGCCATGATCGCGCCTTGGGCGTCGATCATGACCGCCGTGTCCTCCGGTACGCGTCCCTCCACCGTGCCTCCGGGTGTGACGGACCTCACTTGATCGTAGGATCCTATCCCGATTCTGGTTCCTGGGGGCTTTGCCCCCAGACCCCCTTTTCGGCCTTGACGGCCTCGTCCTCAATCGCCGGACGGGCTATTGATTGCGCGGCGTGTGCCGGTGCGCTGGCGCGCGTTTGCGACTGCGGGTGCGTCTCTGGCTGGGGTCGCCTTCTGTTTCGTTGTGGGTCGGGGGCGTGGGGGATGTACGTGCTCGGCCGGCGCGATGATCGTGGACCGTCAGTTCACCGGCACTCGGCGGCGGTCCTGCGCGCGCACATCCCCCACGCCCCCTTCCGTTTCGTACGCGACCCGCACCCCGGTGGGGCTTGTTCCATGCCCGTGGGGGGCGACACCCCGAAAGGGGTGGAGGAAGGAAAAGAAGGGTCACCGGGGGAGAGTCGCGAGTGAGACGGGAGGTGTCGTGGGGGTATGTGCGCGCGCAGGACCGCCGCTGGGTGCCGGTGAACTCACGGTCCAGGGCAATCGCGCCGGCCGAGCACGTACATACCCCCGCGACACCGACCCACCCACCCCACCGAACGCGGCCCTTCGGCACCCCAGGACAAGGGGGCACCCCAAACCTTCTGTGGGCAGTCGTTCCGCAGGGCGGAACGGGTGGGCACAGGCCACGACGCACGGTCACGTGCAACGGCACCGGGCCCCCGGACAAGGGGGGAGCGCGAACCGGGGCCTAGCCCAGGAGGTCGACAAGCCTGCCGTGGACGCCGTCCTTGCCGTCCGTCCGACTCGGCACGAGCCGTCGTCCATCCCCCGCGTCCCGGGTAAGAACGTGCACCCGCCCACCACCCCGGGCCAGAACCAGATCCGTACTGGCCCCGGCCACCTCGGCCGACCCCTGCGCGGTGTACTGCGTAACGGTGAGCAACGCAGACCGCTCCGCCGCAGCGAGCACCGCGTCGACGTCCACCTCCTCGTCCGGGTCGGCGAAAGAACCCCGCGGCAGCCAGTCGACGAGCATCCGGAGGGCCTCGTCGAGCTTGTACAGGCCCAGTTCGTGCACGCCGAGCGCGTCGATGCGCACCATCAGGCAGACCCGTTCCGGCTGGGGTTGGGGAAGCACGAGGATCCGCCACGGCTCCCCCGGCTCCGTGCCCGTCGTGCGCGCGTCCAGCACTTTGCGGGCCCGGCGCTGGAACGCCACGGCAATGCCCAGGTCGCCCCGGACCTGGATCTGCTCGGTGGTGGACCCGGCCAGGAGGAGTTGACGTGCCGCCAGCGAGCGCACGGCCTCGGCGAGCACCTCGTCCGACGGTCGGGCCTCCAGGAAGTCCACGATCGCGTCCACGGCGGTGAGCTCCGCGATCGTGTACGCACCGAGCTGGACCGGTCCGGTGTCCACCAGGTCCAGCACGGCCGGGATCAGCCCCTCGGGGAGGGACACGTCGCCCGCTCCGTGCGTCGGGGTGGGGCGATCGTGCCGGTCGTCGCTCATGGCGGCCCTCCTTCCGACGACAGGTTTACTCAGGTTTGCCGCGTGATGTCCGCGCCGGTCACCCCGGCTGGCCTGCTGGGGGTCCGGGGGCATCGCCCGGGAAGACGCAGCCGGCTGGGGGTCCGGCCCGTCGCGGAGCGACGATCGTCAGGCCGTATCCCCCGGAAAAGGCAGTACCGCCGGTGGCTCGGGCCGCTCGCGGAGGACCGCGGCAGCGCTGGGCGACGGTGCCGTGGTGATCCACACCTCGGAGTTGCCGAAGAGGCCGCGCCCGGCCCTGCCGGATGCGGTCTTCCCCAGCTCGCCGGCGAGGTCCGCCCGGTCCGGGGGAGGGAACCGGGCGGCCAGGTCCTGGGAGACGGCGGTGACGTCGTCGTCCGTCTCGATCCGGCGTAGCGCCCGGAACAACGACCGGGCGACCGGTGGCGTCAGGGAGGTCGGGACGGCCAGGATCGGTGACAGGTACATCGGGTACCGCTCGGTCATCCGCGACAGGCCCCACGGGCCGACGTTGCTGCGGGTGATCTTGTACGTCACGTAGTCCACCAGGTGCCGGAGGTCGGTCAGGGTGGGCAGCTTGCCCTTGCCGAAGGCGGCGGGCGTCTTCTCCAGCTGCAACCACGTGCCTTGGGCCGTGCGCCCGTGCACCTTCTCCCGTACGACGGGGCCGCGCATCCCGATGTCGGGGTAGCGCTTCTTGTCGATGTCGCGGTGGTGGCTGGACAGGCGCGGCTGGCTGCCCTTGGCGAACCGCCAGTCCGCGTACAGCTGTGGGTCGTCCACCAGTACGTGGCCGCCGCACAGGACGTCGTGCAGCTGGGGCACCTGGAGTCCGTTGCGCTCCAGGTCGGCGAGGATCACCGCCTCCTCGGGGCTGAGGCGGTCGACTTCCTTCAGCAGACCCTTGCGGTAGGCGCCGGCCTGAGCGGTGATCTCGATCATGAGCCGGACCCTGCGACGCTGCTCCTCGGCCCGCCGGACCCGCGCATCGTCGGGCGCCGCCTCGCTGGATCGCCCGGCGCGCGAACGCACAGCAGGTGTGTGTTTGCGCCTCACCTGATCAGTACAACACAGCGGGCAGGGGTGCGCATCAGATGTGCTTGCACCCCGTCTGAACTGGGGTTTTACGGGGACGAGCGGCCCCGTGCGGGAGTTGGAAGGGGCGGGGTGCGGCCACAAGTGGCCACCGTGCATCAGGGCTTCCCGGCCGACGGGGCCCGCGGGGTAGCGTCCCGGTCGGTGAGTGGAACGGTCTGGTGAAGGGGTGGTTCACGATGGGCGGTGCCGACGCCCGCCGGCTGCTGGCGCAGGACGACTTCCGGGAGGGCACGGCCGGCTGGTTCGCCGAGCTGGAGGCGGGCGGCACCGTGGTGGCGCGCGACGGGGTGCTGGACGTCGACGTTCCGCGGGGCGCCTCCGTCTGGTACCGGGAGCCGTTCTTCGGGCCGCACGAGATCACGTACACGGCGACCGCCGTGTCGGCGGGCGGCCCGCACGACCGGGTGAGCGACCTCAACACCTTCTGGGCGGCCCGGGACGCCCGCTCGCCGCAGGACCTCTTCGCCTCCCGGCGGTCCGGCGCGTTCGCGGACTACGACCACCTCCTGACGTACTACGTCGGCTTCGGCGGCAACTCCAACACCACCACCAGGTTCCGCCGCTACACCGGCACGCCGGGCCGCCGCCCGCTGCTGCCCGCGCACGATCTGACCGCACCGCTGCTGGAGCCGGGCCGGGCGTACCGGATCCGGCTCGTCGCGGACGGCGAGCGGGTCCGGTACTTCAGCGACGGTGAGCTGCTCTTCGACTACGTCCACCGGGCCGGCGAGGTCCCTTACCCGGGCGGCTGGTTCGCGTTCCGCACCACCGCGAGCCACTTCCACGTGGCCGACTTTCGGGTGTGGGCCCTGCCGGAGCAGGATTAGAGGCCAAGGGCCTGGTCAGGGGGCTTCGGCCGGGGCGATGTCGAGGAGGGCGATCCAGGCGAGGTCGCGCTGGGCCATCTGGTTGGTGAAGACGCCGTCGGGGTCGGGGACCTCGTCGACGGGCTCGGCGACCGCGTCGCCCTCGATCCGGCGTGGGGCCGGCCACACCCGGGCGCGCGGGTCGCTGAGGAGCTGGTCCCAGCCGCGGCGTCGTAGTTCCGGGTCGTCCAGCTGTTCGCCGGCCCACGCGGTCAGCCGGGAGTGGAACGAGGGACGCAGCGAGGCGTCGAAGTCGAAGCCGTAGCGTGCGGTGCGCTCCTCGGGGGTGGCCAGGCCGTAGCGGCAGAAGTCCAGCCAGACGGTGCGGAAGGCGGACGCCCCGGGGGTGTCGGACTCGGATGCGCCGAGCGGGTCCAGCAGGTCGAGTGCCTCCCAGATGATCTGCTCGCCGAGGAAGGCCGTGGCGAGGTGGTAGCCGCCGGCGAAGTCGTCCCGGCCGGCGCCGATGTTGGTGAGGTGCCCGGTCGCCGGGTCGAAGCCGATGGCGCCGTTGTGCTGGCCGGTGAACAGGCCCGCGGGGAAGGCCCCGGCGTCGGCCAGGTCCGTCATGCCGGTGGTGATCAGATCGCGGTAGTGCGTGTCACCGGTGCGTTCCCACTCCGCCATCCAGTTGCTGACCAGCGCGTACCAGTCAGGGCCGATGCGGAGTCGGACCGGTGCTTCGGACTGCGGGGGAAGGATCATGCGCAGGGGGTCGATGCGGCGCAGCGTCTCGTCGGCCTTCAGGGAGTTCCTGATCAGGTCGCCGAGGAGCTCGTCGGCGGTCAGGTAGTAGCCGAAGCGCCGGGTGAAGGACTCCGCGATCCGGGCCTCCTTGGCGCCGCAGCCCCAGTGCACCACGTTGTGCCGCGAACCGAGCCCGGCGAAGCGCCCGGTGAGATAGGTGTCCGCCTCGCTGACGTGCTGGGTCATCGCCTGGGCGAGCCGGAACGTCGCCGGGTCGCCGGAGCGCAGGAACGCGTACCAGAGCAGGGCGTCGGTGCCCAGTTCCGCGTTGTCCCAGGCGTAGCCGCCGACGTCGTAGCGCCACTCGTGGCGGTCCGTGTCGTAGGAGTGCATCACGTCGCCGTGGTGCCAGAACCCGTACCACTCGCGTTGTTCGACCTCGGTCGCGTAGTAGGCGACGTCCGCCGCCAGGGCGTCCTCGCGTGCCGCGCGGCCCGGTGTGGAGCGGTCCGGCAGCGACCAGCGGCCGAAGACCCGGGTGTGGTGGTAGTGCGCGGGTTCGGCCACCAGGTGGGGCGGTGCGGTCAGCAGTGACGACAGGCGTGCCACGTCGGCACGGGCGGGGGTGCCTCGCAGCGCCCACAGCCGGAACTCGGTGGAGCGTGTCATGCCCTCGGCCGTGCCGAAGCCCTCCTGGGTGTCCTCGTAGGCGAGGTCCAGGCCGTGCGGCACGCCGTCGTAGCTGCGCAGGTCCATCGCGCCGCCGTGCGGGGACCAGGACCACAGGGTCACCGTCGCGGTGTCCGACGCCGCGGCACGGATGTCCAGGGAGCGGGGGAAGCGCTGCCAGAAGTCGGTCATCCCGAAGCCCAGGCCGCCGCCGTCCCCGCCGACGTAGCCGAAGCCGGCGGCCCGCTCGCCCCGCCCGGCGTGCTTGAGCCAGACCCCGGACGCCGAGGTGCGCTTCCACACCGCGTAGTGGCGCGGGGACTCCTGGAAGAGCGTGAAGTCGTTCCACTCCGCGAGGTCGCGGTGGCCCGTGCGGGTGGCGGCGTCCGTCCACTGCTCGACCGGGGGCGCCGGCTCGCCGGCCACCTGGGCCGCGCGGACCGCGGCGCCCGGGTCCTGGCGCAGCCCGGTGAGCACCCGCACCGGCTCCCCCCAGACCCCGCCCGAGCAGCTGCCGAAGCGCACGTGCCGGTCGTGCGTGGCGCCCGCGAGCGGGACCGCGACTTCCAGGCCGAGCCCGCGGACGAAGTCGGCGTCGGCGTCGCCGTCCCAGACGAAGTGGTGCACCAGGCGCACCTCGTCGCCGTCCGCCGACAGTTCGACGCGCAGGGTCCAGGGCAGCAGCGTCCGCGCGTCGGCCGCCTCGTCGGTTTCGTTCCCGTCCTGCCGGTGGCGTCCGCTCAGCTTGACGACGGCGCGCACCGGGCCGTGCTGCTCCACGGTCGCGTCCTCGACGATCCCGGTCCATGCGGTGCGGTGCAGGGTGCCCGGCGCCTCGTCCGGGCCGTCCTGGAGGTGGAGCACCAGGCGTCCGTCCCGTGCGGTGGTCCGGCCGCCCCGGGTCACGGACCGGATGGCGACGGGGCCGCTGCGGGCGAGGCGGACGTCGACCAGCCCGTTGGTGAGCGTGAGCGTGTCGGCGGTCTCCGCCACCGTGACGGGGTGCGCGGGCGGCGCCGGTTCGCTGCCCGCCGCCAGGACGTACCCCTCGGCTGCCTCGTGCGGGCCGACCGCGTGCCCCGTCCACTTCAGCGAGCCGTCCGGCCAGTACGCGAGCGGCCAGGACTGCACCGGCACCGCGCGCCCGTCCACGGTGCTGAGCGCGAAGCCGGCGCCGTCCGCCGGCACGGTGCCGCGTGGCCAGGGCACGCCCCAACGGGTACCTGAGGGGGCCTGCGGGGGACTGCCGAGCCAGTGCAACGGCACCTGCTCCCGCTCGCCCTCGGGCGCTGCTGAGGACGGCTGACCGGCTGGCTGACGTGCCATTACTTGAGGCCTTTCAGGGTCTGGTTGATCAGGGTGTTGGCCTGCCGCATCGCCTGCGCAGGGGTCTGCTTCTCCAGCCGGATCGCGTCGAGGGCGTCGGCGATGGCGGTGGCCATCTGGCCGTTCGTGGCGATCGGCAGCTTGCTGGGGGGATAGCTCTGGTACTGCGCCAGGTCGTAGAACGCGGACTGGTCGATGTCGCCGTGGAAGTTCAGCGGCTTCTGCCAGGCGTCGGACGTCGCCAGGTCGTGCCGGACCGGCACCTCGGCGGCGATGGTCGAGTACAGGGACTGCCCGCGGCGGGAGAGCGTGTAGAGCAGGAACGCGGCCGTCTCGTGCGGGTGCTTGGTGTTGACGGTGCCGGCCCAGCCCTGCATGCCCGCACCGATCTTCGGCGTCGGGAAGAGCGGGAAGTTGACGAACCCGGGCACGAAGTCGGTCAGCCAGGCGGTGTGCTGGGGGTTGACCATGTCCCCCAGCATCAGCGGTCGCACGTAGAAGTTCATCGCGGCCGTACCGCCGAGGAACGGGTCGGCGGGCGGGTTGCTGAACGCGGGCGAGAAGGTGCGGTAGTAGTCCATCATCTGCGCCACGCCTTCGATGACGCGCGGGTCGTCCAGGGTCGCCCGGGTGCTGTCGGCGTTGACGACGTCGCCGCCCCAGCCGCGCATGAACGGGATGAAGACGGGATAGCCGGTGTAGTTGGCCCCTTTCTGGATGCCCAGCGCCCAGTACTGGGTGCTGCCGACCTTCTGCGTCAGCGCTTTGGATGCGGCGAGGAAGTCGTCCCAGGTCCAGCCCCGGTGCGGCAGCGGCACCCCGAACTTCTTGAAGAGCTTCGGGTTGTAGGCCACCACCACCTGGTCCACGCCGCGGGGCACCACGAGCTGACGGCCGCTGTACTTGCCCAGCTTCATGATGTTGTCGACGAAGTCGGACTCCTGGTAGCCGTACGCCTCGAAGTACGGGGTGAGGTCCAGGAAGAGGCCCTTCTCCGCCTGCACCGCGGACAGCACGTCGGTGGTGCGCATGATGTCTGGCAGCGTGCCGGACACGGCGTTGGTGACCAGCGTCTTGATGTCGGTGATCTGGGCGTTCGGCTGCACGTCGATGGTGATGTTCGGGTGCAGCTTGTGGAAGTCGGCGGCCAGCTGCTTCGCCCACGGCTCTTCGGTGGGCCCGACGGCGACGCCGAACCGCAGGGTGACGGGGCGGGTGCTGAGGCTGGTCAGTGCGCCTGGCGCGGTCGGCTGCGCGGTGTCCATCCCCACGCAGCCGGTGAGACCGAGTCCGGCGAGCGCGCCGCCGGCACCGGCGAGCAGGCCGCGTCGGGTGAGATGCCGGTCCATCGTGGTGCTCCATCTCGTTCGGCGGGTGGATGGGGGAGCCCGGAGGCCTCGGTTGAGGGCGGCCGGCGGGCGGTCAGCGGGCGACACCGGTGAGGTTCACGCCCTGGATCAGCCAGCGCTGCATGAAGAAGAATCCGACGATCACGGGGAGCATCACGATCAGCGCGATACCGACGATGAGCTGGTTGCCCCAGCCGGGGACCGGGTTTCCGGCCATGCCGTACAGGCCCAGGCTCAGGGTCCACTTGCTGGTACTCGGCAGGTAGATGAGCGGGCCAAGGAAGTTGTCCCAGGCGGCCAGTGCGGTCATCCAGGCCGAGACCCCGAGGGCGGGCCTGACCATGGGCAGCACGATCCGGGTGTAGATCTGCCAGTGGTTGGCCCCGTCCACGAACGCGGCCTCGTCGATCTCGTGCGGGATGCCCATCATGAACTGCCGCAGCAGGAAGATGTTGAAGGGACCGCCACCGAAGAACGCCGGCACGATCAGGGGCAGGTACGAGTCGAGCCAGCCGAGCTGCTGGAACATCAGGTACTGCGGGATCAGGGTGACGATGAACGGCAGCATCAGCGTGGACAGCACCACGTTGAACCAGAAGTCGCGCCCCGCGTAGCGCAGCCGGGACAGGCCGTACGCCACCAGCGAGGCGGAGGCCACCGAGCCGATCGTGACTCCCGCCACGATGATCAGCGTGTGCCACAGGTAGTCGGTGAACGGCTGCTGGGTCCACGCGGTGTGGAGGTTGCCCCACTGGAGGTCGCCGGGCCACCACACCACCGGGAGCTTGTTCTGCTGCGGGGTGGTCTGGAGCGCGGTGTTGACCGCCCAGTAGATCGGGAACAGGAAGACCGCGGTCACCAGGAGCAACGTGACGAAGATGCCGACCTGGCCCTTCGTCCAGCGGGTGCGGCGGGCCGGGCCGCGGGTCCGGGCGGCGGCATCCTGCGGGGTGGTGGTCGGGGTGGCGGCACTCACGGCGGTCATCGGTCGCCTCCCTGGTAGAAGACCCAGCGGCGGCTGCTGCGGAAGAACAGCAGCGTGACCGCGAGGGTGAGGACGAACAGCACCCAGGCGCCGGCCGAGCCGATCCCGAACTGGAGATAGCCGAAGGTGTGCCGGTAGATGTAGACGTTGATGAAGTCCAGCGCCCCCAGCGGGCTGCCGTTGGCGGCGTTCTGGACCTTGCCGCTGGTGGCGGTGACCACGATCAGCGACTGGGTGAAGACCTGCATCGCGTTGATGATCGACAGCACCGCGTTGAAGAGGATGGTCGGCGTGATCATGGGCATCGTGATCCGCCAGAACCGGGTCCATGTGCTCGCCCCGTCGACCTTCGCGGCGTCCAGCAGCTCCGTGGGCACGCTGCGCAGCCCGGCGAGCCAGATCAGCATGCTGGCCCCGGCATGCCACAGGCTCATCAGGATCATCGAGGGCATCGCCATCGTCGGCGAGGTGAAGAACTCGATGGGGGTGTCGATGAGGTGCAGGTGCATCAGGACGGAGTTCACGATGCCGTACTCGGACGGCGACAGCAGCACCTTGAAGACCACCGCGCCGGCCACCACCGGCAGGATCGCCGGCAGGTAGATCAGCGTGCGAAAGACCCGCATGCCGGGCACGTTCTGGTTGAGCAGCACCGCGATGAACAGGCCCACGGCAAGGCCGAGGGGCACCGAGATCACCGCGTACAGCACCGTCACCTTGAGCGCGTTGTAGAACTGCGGGTCGGTGAACAGCTGGTGGAAGTTGTCGAGACCGGTGAACCGCGGCTTGCGCGGCAGGTCGTACCTGGTGAAGGAGTAGGCGAACGACAGCACCATCGGCAGCGCCGTCCACAGCAGCAGCCCGACCAGGACCGGGCTGATGAAGCCGTAGCCGACGAGCGTCTCGCGGCGCCGGCGCCGCCCGCCGGGCTGTGGCGTGCTCGGTGCGGGTGCGCGGCTGCGCGGAGGCTTCATCGCGGCCATGGGGGCTCCTTGTCGCCGGAGTTTCCGGGGGGTGACTCCTCGCTACAACCTGAAACGATCAAAGTAGGGGCGTGCCGTGGGGTCGACAAGGGACGGGAGTGGCCACAACCGGCCATGTTGCGGTGGCCTGGCATACCCGGCCCGACCTGGCGTGAACGGCGGTCCGGGCGGGGTCTGGAGGCGGCGGGGCGCACGTCGTCCCGGTCCGGGCCCGTGGCCGGCGCGTACCGATCCGGAGCCCGGCTCGTGGCGGCCGCACCGACTCCCGTATCCACGTTCTTTGAAACGTTATATTGACACATTCGAAATGCTCACCTTAGGTTTTCGGGCACAGCACTCGGCATCTGCCTGGGGTGCGGCGTCTCTCCTCACCCGTCCCGGAACGCGCAGGGGGAACCCATTGGCAGCCACCGACACCACCACGGGCGAGACCGTTCTCAGCGAGGAGGAACGCGCCGTGCTCGTGCTGCTGGCCCGCGGTCTGCCGGAGGACGCCGTCGCCCGCAGGCTGCGCACCTCCAGCCGCACCCTGCGCCGCCGCATCCGCGCGCTCTGCGACCGCATCGGCGTACGCACCCCGCTCCAGGCGGCGGTGTGGGCCGCGCGGCGCGGTCTGATCTGAGTACGCGAGACGCCAGCACACCGGCCGAACCTGGACACCTCTCCCATGACAGCTGCTCAACTCTTCGACGTGGCGGACTTCGGCGCCGTCGGTGACGGTCGCGCCCTGGACACCGCTGCCGTTCAGGCGGCGGTCGACGCCTGCGCCGCGTCCGGCGGTGGAAAGGTCGTCCTGCGCGGCCACCGGCGCTACCGCTGCGGCACCGTACGGCTGCGTGACCGGGTCGAGTTCCACCTCGACGAGGGCGCCGTGGTGGAGATGAGCCTGGACCGTGCGGACTACGCGGGGGAAGCGCTGTTCGTCGCCGAGGGTGCCCAGGGGATCTCCCTGACCGGGCCCGGGCGGGTGGAGGGACGGGCCACCGACTTCATGCGGGCCTGGGACGACAGCACGGGACTCGGCCCCTGGATCTACACCCCCCGGGCGTGGCGGCCGGCGGCCTTCGCGCTGCACGACTGCCGGGACGTCGTGGTGCGTGACCTCACCCTCGCCGACGCCCCGTTCTGGGGCCTGCACCTGCGGGGTTGCGACCACGTGGGAGTGGAGCGCCTGACGGTGCGCAACAACCTCGCGGTGCCCAACTGCGACGGGGTCGACATCGACTGTAGCCGTGACGTGGAGGTGCGCGACTGCTCGATCCACAGCGGTGACGACGCGATCGTCGTCAAGGCCACGGCGCGACCCGGACGCCGCACGGGACCGGTGTCCGGCGTGCGCGTCCACGACTGCGAACTCCTCACCCAGGACTCGGCGCTGAAGATCGGCACGGAGACGCAGGACTCCATCAGCGACGTCCGCTTCGAACGCTGCACGGCCGGCAGCTGCAACCGCGCCTGCACCATCCAGCTGCGCGACGGCGGCGACGTCCACGACATCCTCTTCTCGGACATCACTTTCGACGCCCGCTACTTCAGCACGCCCTGGTGGGGCCATGGCGAGGCGGTCTCCGTCACGGCACTGCCGCGCACGCCCGAAGGCCCGCTGGGCACCGTCTCGAACGTGACCCTGCGCCGGGTCAGGGGCCGTGCGGAGAACAGCGTCCGCTTCGACGGCAGCGACCGAAGCCGGCTGCGTGCCCTGCTGCTCGACCAGGTGGACGTCACCCTGGAGCGCTGGACCGGCTTCCCCGGTGGCGTCTTCGACAACCGGCCGACCTCGCACCTGCCCGAACTCCTCCCGTACGACACGCCCGGCATCCACCTCTCCCGGGCCGACGCCGTGACCCTGCGCGACACCCGGATCGCCTGGGGCCCGGGCCGCCCCGCGTACTTCTCGTACGCCCTGGAACTGCACGACGTCACCGGCCTGCACCTGGACGGCTTCCAGGGCGAGTCCGCCCACCCGGACCGCCTCCCGGCGATCAGCGACGACCGGGAGCGGTGAGGGCGGGCGGCGGGCGCCTTCGGACGGCTCAGCCGATGTGGGCCGTCCAGTGGTCGTTGGGATGGGTCAGGGAGATGCTCAGCGACGGGCAGTCGAGCGTGCTGCCGGACGGCGGGGTGCTGCTGTCGGGCGTGCTGTTGCTCGACGAGGCGGGTGTCCAGGTCGATCCGGACAGCAGCTGGATGCTGCTGCTCTCGAAGGTCTGGCCGGCCATGTCCTGGCAGTAGTAGCCGGCACCGGTCGAGGAGTTCACCGAGGTGTAGACCTCGAACATGTCCCAGCCGAAGGCGTACTCCGGGATGTCGTACGTGCCGGAGCTGGTGTAGAAGCTGTCCCAGGCGTGCGTCTGGTAGTTGTACAGGTACGTCGTCCAGGTGTTGGACGACGAATCGGTCTGGTGGATGTCCTCGCTGTAGGCGGGGTGGCCGTTGACCGTGGTGGTGTAGGCGGCGAGGAAGCCGGCGTCCATCGGGACGGCCTTGCCGACCGTGTCCCGCCCGCCGCACCAGTCCCACGCCCACAACAGGGCGCCGTCCGGCGTGTAGGCGGTGGTCATCTCCATGCAGGCGCCACCGGCCGGGATGGCCGTCGGCGCGTAGACGTAGTCGCCCCCGCTGGTGGCGCGGGCGCCGCTCACCACGCTCTGGGTGGCCTGAAGGCCCTTGCTGGCAGCGTTGGGCATGCGGATGCCCCAGCTGGTGTGCAGCTGGGCGTCCTGCGCGGCGGGGGCCTTGGCGGCGGCCCGGTGCGTCCGCTCGCGGGTGAGCTGCCGGAACCGGTCGGCGGCGGTGCCGGCGGCCCGCTCGGCGGCGGCTCCGGTCAGCCCGGGGACCACGCCGCCGATGGGCGCGATGGCGCCGCGCAGCGCGGGGTCGTCGGCGGCCGGCCGGGCGAGGCCCGCGGCGGTGTCCGTGGGCGCCGGATGCGGGGCCGCCAGCGCCGGAATCGGTCCGTTGGCGGCGGTCAGCGCCGTCGCGGCGGCCAGCACCACGGCCGCGGTCCTGGCTCTGATGCTCTGGAGTATGCGCATGTGGGGATGCCTTTCCCTGGGAGGGGGCGCCCGCGGCCACACCGCCTACGGCAAGGCGGCGGGCCTCGCTCGGGTGTTGGCTCATGCCGGCTCGTGCGCCGGGGCGTGTCGGGCCCGTGGTGTCGCGCTTCGTGATGTGAGGGGCGCGACGGTGGGGGACGTTCGAGAGGTCTCGCTCATCTGGCGAGATTTCGAACGGCGTGCGACATACTGTGCAGCCCTAAGGTACCGGGCGGCAGGGGCATGTCAATAACGCGAGCCGAGCCGCCCCCCGCCTGCGCGCCACGACGTCACACGGAATAGCTGAGGTCCTTCGCGACCAGGGAGTCCGGACGCAACCGCAGCCACACCGTGCCCCGTTCAGCCGGGTCGTCGAGCAGGTAGTGCCGGAAGCGGGCGTCCCACGCCGCCTCGTCGGTGCCGAGGTACCGGCTGAGCTTGCGCCGGCCACGCGGCACGTCGAAGGGCAGCACCTCCGCCCGCCCACGCGCGATGACCTGCCTGACCAGACCCGTGCCGACCTCGCACACGTCGACGACGAGGGCGATGGCGGGGTCCGCCCGAACGTGCCCCGGCAGCCGTGCCCACGGGCCGGTCAGGATCCAGAAGGCCCCGTCCTCCCAGAGGAACCACGTCGGACGCACCGTCGGCCCCGCGGTCGCCACCCGGGCCGTGAGGGGTTGGGAGAGGAAGGCATCGACGTCGAACTGTGGCGCGGACATGCCCCGATCATGCCGTGCGTGGGCCTGGGCCGTCACGAGCCACGGGAGCCCCCGGCGCGGACGCTCACTGGCCGGTCCACGCGGGCGGGCGCCCGGCGTTGAACGCGGCGTGGAACTCGGCGTGGTCGTCGGTGGTCATCAGCAGCGCCTGGGTCATCGCGTCGAGCTCCATCGACGAGGACATCGACATGTCAAGCTCGCGGGTCAGCAGCGCCTTGGTCTGGGACAGCGCCAGGGTCGGGCCGTCGGCCAGCCGCCCGGCCAGCGCCGCCACGGCGTCGTCGAGCGCCTCGTCCTCGACCAGCTGGGAGACCAGGCCGTACCGGTCGGCCGTCTCGGCGTCGATCGCGTCGCCCAGCATGAGCAGCGACGTGGCGCGCCCCAGCCCGACGACGCGCGGCAGCAGGTACGCCGCGCCCATGTCGCCGCCCGAGAGCCCGACCTTGGTGAACAGGAACGCGAAGCGGCCGGACCTGCCGACCACCCGGAAGTCCGCCGCGAGCGCCACGACCGCGCCGGCGCCGGCGGCGACGCCCTGGATCTTGACGATGATCGGGATCGGGCACTCCCGCATCGCCCGGATGACATCGCCGGTCATCCGGGTGAACTTCATGAGGTCACCGGCCTTCATCTTGATCAGTTCGCCGATGATCTCGTTGACGTCGCCGCCCCCGCAGAAGCCGCGCCCCGCACCCTGGATGACCAGGACCCTGACGCCCGTGCGATGGGGCAGCTCGGCCAGCAGGTCGCGCAGGTCGGCGTACGACTCGAACGTCAGCGGGTTGAGCTTCTCCGGCCGGTTCAGGGTCACCGTCGCGACGGCACCCTGCACGCGGAAGTCGAAGTGGTCCCAGCGCTCGGTCAGGGGTGCGGACGCGCGGAAGCGGGTCATGCGGAGTTCCTCTCTTCGAACAGCTCTCGGGCGATGATCGACCGCTGCACTTCCGACGCACCCTCGTAGATCCGTGGCGCGCGGACGTCACGGTAGAGATGCTCGAGCAGATGGCCGCGTTGGAGCGCGCGTGCACCGTGCAACTGGACGCAACCGTCGACGATCCGCTGGGCCGCCTCCGTCGCGAAGAGTTTGGCCATCGCCGCGGCCTTGGTGATCTCGGAGCGCGGCGCCCCGCTGTCGTAGGCGGCCGCGGCCCGGTACACCAGCAGCCGGGCGGCCTCCCACTGGGTCGCCAGGTCGGCCAGGGTGTGCCCGACGGCCTGCTGGTCGGCGAGCGTGCCGCCGTAGGCCCGGCGGGTGGACACGTGGTCGAGGGTCGCGTCCAGCGCCGCCCTGGCCATCCCGACCGCGAAGGCGCCCACGCTGGGCCGGAACAGGTCCAACGTGCGCATCGCCACCCGAAAGCCGGCGTCGACGTCACCGAGCACGTCAGCCGGCTCGACCCGCACCCCGTCGAACACCAGCCGGCCGATCGGGTGTGGCGCGAGCAGGTCCAGGTGCTCGCCGGTGAGGCCCGGGGCGTCCCCGGCGACCGCGAACGCGGTGACACCGCGGGAGCCGGCGCCCTGCCGGGTCCGGGCGAAGACGGTGTAGACGTCCGCCTCCGGCGCGTTGGAGATCCAGACCTTCTCGCCGGTCAGCCGCCAGCCGGCGCCGTCCCGGTCGGCGCGCAGCTCCAGCGCGGCGGCGTCGGAGCCGGCCGCCGGCTCGGTCAGCGCGAACGCGGCCACCGTGGTCCCCCTGACCACGCCCGGGAGCCAGCGCTCGACCGTCTCCGGCCGGCCGGACTGGAGGATCGGGTAACTGCCCAGGCCCTGCAACGCCAGCGCGGTCTCCGCCTCCGCCGACACCCCGGCGATCGTCTCCCGCAGCAGGCACAGCTGCATCGCGGCGGCGTCCTCGGGCGGGTCCGCCGGCGCGCCCCCGAACAGCCCCCGCAGCAGGCCGTGCGCCCCCATCTCCGCGAGCAGCGGACGATTGACCCGGCCCTCGGCACCCGCCTTGACCAGCGGAAGCAGCCGGTCCGTGGCCAGCGCGCGTACGTGGGCCACGTACGCGCGCTGCTCGGCATCAAGGACGGTCATCGCGGGTCCTCTCCGGTCGGTCCTGCCGGTCCTGTCGGGCCGGGTGTCCGCGTCGGTTCCGTCGGTCCTGGCGGCCCCGCCGGCGCGGTCGGTCGCCATCTGGCGTGCCGGGTGCCCTGCTCGCCCTCGCGGATGAGGGTCAGGCGGGGCTTCGGTCCGTCGGTACGGCCGGTCGGGGGTTTGCGGCGGCCCGCCTTCCACGGGTCGGGCCAGACGGCGCCGGGGCCGGAGTGGTCCTGTTCCACCGCGGCGTGCAGCGTCCAGCTCGGGTCGTACAGGTGCGCCCGCCCCAGCGCGCAGAGGTCGGCCCGGCCGGCCAGCAGGATCGAGTTGACGTCGTCGTACGACGAGATCGCGCCGACCGCGATCGTGGGGACGCCCACCCGGTTGCGGATCCGGTCGGCGAACGGCGTCTGGTAGGAGCGGCCGAACGCCGGGGTCTCGTCCGGGGTGACCTGGCCGGACGAGACGTCGATGGCGGCGGCACCGGCCGCGGCGAACCGGGCGGCGATGGTGGTGGCGGCCTCGTCGTCGATGCCGCCAGCCACCCAGTCGGTCGCCGAGATGCGCACCGTCATCGGCTTGTGCGCCGGCCACACCGCCCGCATCGCGTCGAACACCTCCAGCGGGTAGCGCAGCCGTCCGTCCAGGTCACCGCCGTACTCGTCGGTGCGCAGATTGGTCAGGGGCGAGAGGAACGACGAGAGGAGGTAGCCGTGGGCGCAGTGCAGCTCCAGCAGGTCGAAGCCCGCCGCGTCGGCACGCCGGGCCGCGTCGACGAACTGCCGCGTGAGCTCGCCCAGGTCGTCCGGGGTCAGCTCGCGCGGCACCTGGTTCACGCCGGGCCGGTAGGCCACCGGGGAGGGCGCGACGACCTCCCAGTTCCCCTCGGGCAGGGGCTGGTCGATGCCCTCCCACATCAGCCGGGTGGACCCCTTGCGTCCGGAGTGGCCGATCTGGATGCCGATCTTGGCCGCGCTCTCCCGGTGCACGAAGTCGGTGACGCGGCGCCACGCCCGTGCCTGCTCGTCGGTCCAGATGCCGGTACAGCCGGGGGTGATGCGGCCGGTCGCGCTGACGCAGACCATCTCCGTCATCACCAGGCCGGCGCCCCCGAGGGCCTTGCCGCCCAGGTGCACCAGGTGGAAGTCGTCCGGCATGCCGTCGGTGGCGCGGTACATGTCCATGGGGGAGACCACGACCCGGTTGACCAGGTCGAGCTCGCCCAGCCGGAACGGCTGGAACATGGGCGGGACGCCGGTCGGGACGCCGGCCGGGGTTCCGGTCCGGGGTTCGGGTCCCGTGGCGGCGTTCGTCCGGGCGAACCAGGCGTTGACCTCGGCGACGAACTCGGGGTCGCGCAGCCGCAGGTTGTCGTAGGTGACGCGCCGGCTGCGCGTCATGATGTTGAAGGCGAACTGGTGCGGGTCCTGGTCGACGTACTGGCCGAGGTTCTCGAACCACTCCAGGCTGGCCTGGGCGGCCCGCTGGGTGGAGGCGACGACCCCTTTGCGTTCGGTCTCGTACTCGGTGAGGGCGGCGTCGAGCGTGTCGTGCTCGTGCAGGCAGGCCGCCAGGGACAGGGCGTCCTCCATGGCGAGCTTGGTGCCTGAGCCGATGGAGAAGTGCGCCGTGTGCGCGGCGTCCCCCAGCAGGACGACGTTGCCGTGCCGCCAGTGGGCGTTGCGCACCGTGGTGAAGTGCAGCCATCTGGAGTTGTTGGCCATCACCTCATGGCCGTCGAGCACGTCGGCGAACAGCTCGCGTACCCGGTCGATGGACTTCGTGTCGGACTCCCCGGGGGCGAACGCGCGGGCCGCGAAGTCGTCGAAGCCGGCGGCCCGCCACACCTCCTCGTGCATCTCGACGATGAACGTGCTGCCGCGGTCGTCGAACGGGTAACCGTGCACCTGCATCACGCCGTACGGCGTCTCACGGATGTCGAAGGTGAAGGCGTCGAAGACCTTGTCGGTGCCGAGCCACATGTAGGTGCAGGTACGGCGGTCGAGGCTGGGCCGGAAGCGGTCCGCGTAGGCCGCCCTGACCACCGAGTTCAGCCCGTCCGCCGCGACGACGAGGTCATGCGTCGACGCCAGTGCCTCGACGTCGGGTGCCTCGGTGCGGAAGTGCACGACCACGCCGAGCTCGGCACAGCGTTCCTGGAGGATCTGCAAGAGGCGTTTGCGGCTCATGGCGGCGAAGCCGTGGCCGCCGCTGGTGATCGTCCGGCCGCGGAAGTGCACGTCGATGTCGTCCCAGCGGGCGAACTCCCGCTCCATCCGCCGGTGGATCCCGGGGTCGGCGTGCTCGATCCCGCCGAGCGTCTCGTCGGAGAAGACCACCCCGAACCCGAAGGTGTCGTCGGCGGCGTTGCGCTCCCAGACCGTGATCTCGTGCCGCTGCCCGAGCTGCTGGGCCAGCGCCGCGAAGTACAGGCCGCCCGGACCGCCTCCGATGACTGCGATGCGCAAGGTCGTCTCCCGTGTGCTGGTTCGCTGGTGTGACGTGGACGAAGGGCGCTGCCCGTGGCCGTCGGGGCGACGGGTCATGCGTCGGCGAGCGCGGAGGGGAACTCGGCTCGCAGCCGGGAGCGCTGGAGCTTGCCGGTGGCGGTCTTGGGCAGCTCGCCGCGGAAGAAGACCCGGCGCGGATACTTGTAGGGCGCGATGCGCTCCTTGACGAATTGCTGCAACGCCGCGCATCTCGCCGCGTCGCCGGTGGCGCCGGCACGGAGCACCACGAAGGCGCTGACGATCTGGCCCCGCGCCTCGTCCGGCAGCCCGACGACCGCGCACTCGGCGACGTCGGGGTGCGCCAGCAGGGCCTCCTCGACCTCGGGGCCGGCGATGTTGTACCCCGCCGAGACGATCATGTCGTCCTGGCGCGCCTGGTACCAGAAGTAGCCGTCGGCGTCCTGGACGAAGATGTCGCCGGTGATGTTCCAACCGTCCCGCACGTACACGTCCTGCCGGCGGTCGGAGAGGTAACGACAGCCGGTGGGGCCCTTCACGGCGAGCTGGCCCGGGGAGCCGGCGGGCTGCTCGGCGCCGTTCTCGTCGAGCACCGCGGCGACGTACCCGGGCACCGCGCGACCGGTGGCGCCGGGCCGGATGTCGCCGTCGGCGGCGGAGATGAAGATGTGCAGCATCTCCGTGGCGCCGATGCCGTCGATGAGTTCGAGGCCGGTCGCGTCGTGGAAGGCGTGCCAGATCGCGACGGGCAGGTGCTCGCCCGCAGCGACCGCGCGCCGCACCGTGGCCAGCCTCTCCACCCGGCCGGCGCCCAGCATGGCCCGGTACGCGGTGGGGGCGGTGATGCAGACCGTCACCCGGTGCTCGGCGATCAGGTCCATCAGCCGGTCCGGTGCCGCCTTCTCGATGAGCAGCGTGGACGCACCCACCCGGAGCGGGAAGACGACCAGACCGCCGAGGCCGAACGTGAAGGCCAGCGGCGGAGTGCCGGTGAACACGTCGTCCGGCTCCGGACGCAGTATGTGGGCGGAGAAGGTGTCGGCGATCGCCAGCACGTCGCGGTGCGTGTGCATGGTCGCCTTGGGACGCCCGGTGGTGCCGGAGGTGAACGCGAGGAGTGCCACGTCGTCGGCCGCCGTGTCGACGGCCGTGAAGGTGCCGCCCGTGCCGTCCGCGCTGCCCGTTCCGTCCGTGTCGGACTTGCGTGCTGCGGCATCGGCGAGGCCGTGCTCGCCCCCGTACTCCACGATGCGCAGCCCGGGGACGTCCGCCGCCCGCAGCTCGCTTGTGTACCGTGCGTCGCACAGGGCGAAGTCGAGCGCTGCGATCTCGGCGATGGTGGCCAGCTCTCCGCGTCTGAGCAGCGGCATCGTGGCCACGACCACCGCTCCCGCCTTGACCACGCCGAACCAGCAGGCCACCTGCCAGGGCGTGTTCGGACCGCGCAGGAGTACCCGGTTTCCGGGCACGATGCCGTGGTCCTCGACGAGCACCCGGGCGATCCGGTCCGAAAGGCGCCGCAACTCCCCGTAGCTCCATGGCGCGGCGCCGGGGGCGCGCAGGCACGGGCGGTCAGGGCCCAGCCGCTCGGCCGTGGCGTCGGCGAGCTCCACCGCGCAGTTGAGCCGGTCCGGGTAACGGACACCGGGAACGTCGAGGAACTCGGGCCAGTGGGCCTCGGGCGGGAGGTTGTCTCGGCAGAACGTGTCGACGTGGGCGGACGGTGACAGTGACATGGTGCCCCCTCCTCAGGGATCCCCTCCTCCGGGCAGGCTATGCATCGATCATGACGACGGTCAATGAAACTGCATATCCCTGTCTCGCTCCTGCCCGTGTGCTGCGCGGGATCGACTCAGCCGGGCAGGATCGCGTGACCCTGCACCTCGATCAGGGCTTCCGCGTCCCACAGCCGGGCCACGCCGATCCCGGCCATGGCCGGGTAGCTGGTGCCCATCAGCCGCCGCCACACCGCGCCGATCGCGCGTGAGTGGGCCCGGTAGTCGTCCATGTCGACGATGTAGAGCGTCAGGCTCGCCACGTCGGCCGGCTTGCCGCCGGCGGCGGCGAGCGCGACCAGCAGGTTGCCCAGGGCCTTCTCGAACTGCTCGACCACGCCGTCGCCGACGATGCGTCCGCTGCCGTCGAGCGCGGTCTGGCCGGCCAGGAAGACGATCCGGCCGGTGCCCGCTGCGGCGTGCGAGAAGCCGCTGGGACGGGCCAGCTCGGCCGGGTTGAAGAAGTTGAGGCTCACGACTGGACTCCACCGCCGTCGATGTTGATGCCTTGACCGTTGATCGCGGAGTTGGTGACGCACAGCCACACGGTGTCCGCGACCTCGTCGACGCCGACCAGGCGCCCGTGGGGCTGCTTGGCCGTGAGCGTCGCGCGGGCCGCTTCGGGGCTTCGGCCCGTCTTCGCCGCGATCGTGGCGACCGTCCCCTCGGTCATCGGGGTGTCGACGTACCCGGGGCACACGGCGTTCACGGTGACACCGGTCCGGGCGAGCTCCGCCGCTGCCGAGCGCACCACTCCCAGGACGCCGTGCTTGCTCGCCGTGTACGCGCTGATGTAGGGCTCGCCCTGCTTCGCGGCCACCGAAGCGACCACGACGATGCGCCCTCGCCGACGCTCGACCATGCCCGGCACCGCGCGGCGGATGCACCGGAACGGTGCCGTGAGGTTCAGGTCGAGCATGGCGGCCCACTGCTCGTCGGTCGTCCTGGTGAGCGGCGCCGAGGTCCCGGCGCCCGCGTTGGCGACCAGCACGTCGACCCCGCCCCAGGCCCGTTCCACGCGGGTGAAGAGGTGATCGACGGCGTCGGTCGCGGTGATGTCGGCGGGCAGCACCAGCGTCTCCCCGGGGCACTGGCGAGCCGTCGCGTGCAGCTCGTCCGCGCTGCGCGAGGTCAGGGCGACCCGACACCCCTCGGAGCTGAGCCTGACGGCCACGGCCCGGCCGATCCCTCGCCCGGCGCCGGTCACGATCGCTACGCCGTTGAATGCGCCCACCGTCGGACCATGGCACGCTCATGTGACGACCGTCAATGGAGCTACATGAACTGGGTCATGGGGCTACATGAACGTGACCGCCGTGACCGCCGTGACCGTCATGGCCGACGCGACCACCACGGCCGACGCGACCACCACGGCCGACGCGACCGCCACGGCCGACGCGACCGCCACGGCTGCCGTGACCGGCCTCGCCCGGCGTCCGGGTGCCTGACCGGGAGCCGCTACAACAGGCCGAGAACCTACGTGATGTGGCCGGCTCCCGCTGCCATACTGGACTTCCCAGCCCAAAACGCCGACCCCGAGGGGCGGATGACGTGATCGATGCACCGAAGGCGGACACCCGGGGATCGGCCGGCGCGCGGCAGCGGCACGCGGTGGTCGTCGGGGCGAGCGTCGCCGGGCTGCTCACCGCCCGGGTCCTCGCCGGGTTCGTCGACCGGGTGACCATCGTCGAGCGCGACCGGCTCCCCGAGGGACCCGAGCCGCGCTCCGGGGTTCCGCAGAGCCGTCATCCGCATGTCCTGCTGGAGGGCGGCCAGGACGCCCTCGACGTGCTGCTGCCCGGGTTCATGGACGAGCTGCGCGCGGCGGGCGCACCACGGGTGGGCCTGCCGGCGGACGTGGTGCAGTGGCAGGACGGCCGCTGGCTGCGGCGGCTGCCCGCGAGCGCGTACATCTACAGCGGCTCACGCGTCCAGCTCGAACACCTGGTACGCCGGCGGGTGCTCGCCGACCAGAGCATCACCGTGATCGAGGGAGCACAGGTCACCGGCCTGTCGGGGGACGCCTCCCGGGTGTGCGGGGTGCTCCTGGGCAAGCGCGGCGACGGCACCGGGCGCGCGGCGCGGCACCTGGCGGCCGACCTGGTCGTGGACGCCTCCGGGCGCGGCACGAAGGCCGGCCAGTGGCTCTCGGCGCTGGGCGCCGAGGGCGCGCCCGAGGAGGTCATCGACGCCGGCCTCGCCTACGCCACCCGCATCTACCGCGACCCGAGCGCCGCCCTCGGCACCGACTTCCTCGGCTTCTACGTGATCATGAATCCGAGGCAGCTCTACGGGGGCCTCCTGCTGCCGATGGAGGACGGGCGCTACACCGCGACCCTCGCCGGACTGCGCGGGGACCAGCCGCCCACGGACCAGGACGAGTTCGTGGCGTACGCGAAGAAGCTGCCGCACCCGTTCGTGCACCAGTGGCTGAGCACCGCCGAGCCGCTGTCGCCGGTGTTCGGCTTCCGGCAGACCGCGAACGTACGGCGCCGCTACGACCTGCCGGGCCGGCGGCCCGCGGGCTTCCTGGCGATCGGCGACGCGCTGTGCACGTTCAACCCGGTCTACGGGCAGGGCGTCTCGGTCGCCGCCATGAGCGCCGTCGCGCTAAGGGACGCGCTGGCCGACCCCCGTCGCACCCCGACGACGCGCCGGGTGCAGCGGGCACTGCTCGCCGTCTCCCGGCAGGCCTGGGACATCTCGGCCGTGACGGACAAGGCGATGCCGGGCGCGACGGGGAACGCACTCGCGCCGCGGGCCGTGGACCGCGCCACCGGCTGGTACCTGCGACGCATCCAGGAGCGCTACCCCGGCGACCCGGTGGTGGGCGAGGCCTTCCGCGCCGTCCTGACGCTCACGTCGCCGGTCACCGCCCTGTTCGCGCCGAAGGTGGTCCGCGCCGTGCTCCGCCCCGCCCTGGCGGCACCCGTCGACCCCCCGATGGTGCCGGAGGGCTCGCCGGGCACCTGAGGGAACCGGAGCAGCCTCAGCGAGGGGCCGGAGCGACCTCGCCGACGACGCGGGGAACCGCCTCGGCCCGCCGCGCCCGGAATCGCCGCCGATCTTCCCGACAGGGCATCAAATATCCATGACAACCTGCCCGTTGACGTAAAAACGCGCCGCCGGACCTATCGCGGTGGGCCCCGGCCCGGATACCTTCACGTCGGCACCACAAACAGCACGGTTCTCGCATCAGCCCCTCCCGTTTCACGGAGCTGACATGACACCAGCCCTGCCCCGGCGCGCCTTCCTCGCCGGTGCCGTCGCCATCGGCGTCGGTACCGGTTTCGAAGTCCTCAGCGTCACCCCGGCGCACGCCGCCCCCGGCACGCCCGAGATCTTCGACTGCACGGCCTGGAACGCCCGGCCGCCCACCTCGGCGGTGAGCCTGGCCGGCAACAACCCGAACAAGATCCTGGTGCACCACACCGACTTCCCCAACACCCCGGATGCCACGCAGGCGGATTCGTTCGCCATCGCCAAGGAGATCCAGGACCTGCACATCGACCACAACGGCTGGATCGACTCCGGCCAGCACTTCACCATCAGCCGCAGCGGCGTGATCATGGAAGGTCGCCACCGCAGCCTGGAACGGCTGAAGGCCGGCAGCAACATGGTCGTCGGTGCGCACTGCCCCGGGCAGAACAGCTCCGCCATCGGCATCGAGAACAACGGCACCTACATGACCGAGGCGCCCCCGGCGGTGCTCTACGGCGCGCTCACCGGCATGTGCGCGTACATCTGCTGGCAGTACGGGCTCAGCGCCTCGGAGATCTACGGCCACCGGGACTTCCTGTCCACCACCGACTGCCCCGGCGACGTCCTCTACGGCATGCTGCCCCAGCTGCGGCTCGACGTCGCCGCCGAGGTGGACCCCGGCGGTCGCGTCTGGCCGTCGCTCGGCCAGGGCACCGACGGTGAGAACGTCCGCGCCCTGCAATACCTGCTCACGCAGACAGGCCGGTCCCTCGGCGTCGACGGTGACTTCGGGCCGGCCACCGCCTCGGCGGTGGAGGACTTCCAGAAGGCCGCCGGGCTCACCGTGGACGGTGTCGCCGGAGCCACCACCTGGGAACTGCTGGTGCCGCCGCGCCGCAACGGCAGCTCGGGCGCAGCGGTGACCGCGGCCCAGCGGCTGCTGAACCTGCACGGCAGCTCCCTCACCGCCGACGGCGTCTTCGGTTCCCTCACCGCCTCCGCGGTGAAGGCCTTCCAGACGGCCGGCGGCCTGCCGGCGGACGGCGTCGTCGCGTCCAACACCTGGAGCCGGCTACTCGCCACGCCCTGACCGAAGGAGCCCCACGGACGGCCCGCGTGCGCTCGCGCTATCCGCATCCGCAGTGCGAGCGCTCCCGGGCGAGGTCGGTGAGCAGCCTGCCGAGCACGTTCGGGTCGCCGGGCAGGGCGAAGTGGTCCACGCCCGGGTTGTCGGTGAGGGTGAAGCGGTGGCACGGCATGGCCCGCCAGGCCAGCACCGCCTCGTTGGTGAGGTCCTCCTGGTTGCCGTCGCCGTCGCGGGTGAGGAACCGGTCCGGGGCGACGAGCTGTCCCGCGGTGAGGTCCGGCAGCCGGGCGCCGACGACGGTGGACACCCCCGACCCCTTCTCCGCGGAGACGTCGACGTCGGGGAAGGAGCCGGGATCGGTGAACGGTACGAATCCGAGGTAGTGGTCGGCGATCTGCTTCGCGTACGGCAGGTGGGCGTCGGCGAACAGCGCCGGATAGTCACGCGGCGTGTAGCTGCGGCCGGTCGAGGCGTCCTCGATCACCGTCTCCCGGTCGCCGAACACCTCCGGGTCCGACGCGCTCAGATACGTCGACGGTGTCGTCAGGTACCGCCGCGCGCTGACGGCGGCGTCGGCCGCGGTCGCCGGGTAGCCGAAGTCCTGGATGTCCAGGCCGGTGAACAGCACGGCGTACAGCAGCCCCTGGCCGGGGAAGTTGCCCGCGATCGGGGTGAAGCCGTGCAGGTACTTCTGCCGCCAGGCCCGTGAGGTGTGCGTCAGCAGGTACTGCGCGTAGACCGGTCCGTTGGAGTGGCCGACGAGCTGGACCGGACGGTTGCCGTTCGCCCGGTAGGTGTCCTCGACGAGCCGCTCGGTGCGCTGGAGGAACCCGCCCATGTCCGGGGTGAGCCGGGCGTCGTAGCCGGCGACCCGGATGTCCTTGTCGCGCACGTAGCCGGCGGACTCCAGCGTGCGGTACATCGGCTCGTAGAACGGCGCGCTCCGCGTCCGCCCGTAGTCGACGATCCGCACCCGCACCCCGGGCTGCTCGGAGAACCGCCGGGGCATCGGCTTCGCCGGGTCGGGGTCGTACCGCAGCGTCAGCAGCTCGTCCTGGCAGGCCTGGCTGAAGGCGGTGCTGGGCCGGTCGTTCTGGTACCAGAAGGCGAAGCTGCCGGAGCGGGGGCAGTGCGGCGCCGTGGTCTGGCCGTCCACCGTCACCTCGAGCCTGGTGAGGTGATAGGCCGGAAAGAGCACCACCGGGGTGCGCTGCGGCGCCGCGGCCCGCGCGGGGCCCGTCACGCCGGCGAGGCCCACCACGGCGGCCACGGCGGTCAGTCCCGCAACGACGGTGCGGTACAACGACTGTCGGATCATCGACGATCACCTCGGGTCGCCTCGGCATCACGCACGGCGACCCAGCGTACGGCGTACCCGGCACCGCGTCAGCGCGGCACGCGTGCTTCCGGCCGGCCGTCCACGGGTGTTCCGGACGGCCGGCCGGGCGTACGGGGTGACCCGCTGGACCACCCGCCGGATGGGGCCTAGCCCAGGGTGAACTTCTGTGCGGCAGAGCCGTTGCAGTCCCAGATCTGCAACCGGGTGCCGTTGGCGGTGGCCCCGCTGGGGGAGTCCAGGCAGCGGCCGGACTGCGGGTTGTACAGGGAGCCGTCGGAGCGCTGCTGCCACACCTGGCCGCCCACGCCGTTGCAGTCCCAGAGCTCCACCTGGGTGCCGTTGGCGGTGCCGTTGCCGTTGATGTCGAGGCAGCGGCCGATGGTGCTCAGGGAGCCGTTGGCGTGGTGGTGCCAGAACTGGTCCTCGGCCCAGTTCTGGCAGTCCCAGAGCTGGACGGCGGTGAGGTTGGTGCCGGTGTCGTCGCCGTCGACGTCGACGCACTTGCCGCCCGGGCCCTTGATGGTGCTCTGCGGGCCGTTGGGGACGTTCGTCTCGCCCGAGTAGCCCACCGAGACGATGTTGGCCTGCACGGCGTTCTCGGCGGCGTCCGTCGGGTAGCCCGAGACCATCACGCCCTCGAAGAAGGTGCCCCGGTTCCGGTTGCTGTTGTCACCGCCGGTGCCCAGGATGATCCCGCCCTCCTGCTGCATCGGCTTGTAGCCGCCCCGGGTGGGCAGGCCGCCGTCCCACCAGGTCGTCAGGCCACCGCTCTGCGAGTTGCCGCCCTTGAGCGCGTAGGTCGTCTGGCCGTTGTTCTTCAGGACGGCGGTGACGTACGTGCTGTTGTTGCCGAGGTTCGCGGTGTTGGAGCCGTTGTCGCCCTGGAACATGCCGTTCTCCAGGTCGGCCTCCACCCATGGCCCGGAGCCGGTGCACGGGGCGAAGTAGCAGGTGGTGGCGATGCTGACGGCGTCCATGTGGCCGTTGCCGGTGTCCGCCGGGGTGCTCTCCGCGTTGCCGTAGTCGAAGCAGCAGTCCGACCCGACGTGGGTGCCGCTGGCCACCATGTAGGCGCCCTCCGCCTGGCCGTCGACGGCGACACCGGAGGCCCGCCCGGTGTAGCGGTAGCCGACGCCCGGCGAGACCCAGATCCCGTATACCTTGTGGCCGCCGGCGGTCACCGAGATCTCACTCGCGTCGGCACCGCGGTCGACGCCCCCGGCGGTGCCGGCCGGGCCCGGGAGGAGGTCGTTGTGGCGGGTGGTCTGGTCGTAGACCTTGCTGATGCTGCACGTGGTGTCGTTGCAGAAGGAGTCCTGCGCGGCGGCGTTGGCGTAACCCCCCTGCGACAGCAGCCCGATGTCGGTCCTGGCCCCGTCCGAGGCGCGGGTGACCTGGTACAACGGTCCGTTGTAGGAGGAGATCAGGGCACGCACGGTGCTGTGCGCGGCGACGCACGGGGTGCCGGCGCTGCCGTAGATGTCACACGGCAGCGGGTCGGCGGCCTGCGCGGCACCGGGCAGCGTGATCAGTGCGCCGAGCAGCAGTCCGAGAACGGCCGCGGCGGACAACAGGGCTCTACGAACGCGGCGCACCGCGTGGGCCGCGGCACCGGAAAGGGCGTCGCCCTTGCCGGCAGGGGGTCTCTGATTGCGCATCATGGGGCTCCCGGGGTGTGGGGCACAGGCCGAAAGCGGCCTGTCCGTCGTGGAGTTCACGCGCTGTTCGATGGGTCGGATGATGGTCTGGACCGGAAAGTAAGCCCCCTGATGGTTCGTGTCAATGTTTGTTGCTTTCGATCTCCTCGAGATTTGTGGAGTGTCTGAATCTGTTGGTCTGATCGGAAGGTGGGGTGGCGGTGCGCGTCTGGTTCAACCGTCCTCGTCGGCCCGCGTCCGCCGCCGCGCTCGCTGTCAGTGCGCACGGTTACCGTGCGCGCCATGGGTTACACCACGGAGTTCACCGGACGGATCGCCGTCCCGCCGCCGCTGAACGAGGCGGAGATCGCGTACTTGAGGAAGTTCGCCGACAGCCGCCGCATGCGGCGCGGCAAGGGTCCGTACTACGTCGACGGCACCGGCTACGCGGGGCAGGGGCATGACCCGGACATCGTCGAGTACAACGAGCCGCCCGAGGGGCAGCCGGGGCTGTGGTGCAAGTGGGAGCCGACGGACGACGGTACGGCTGGGGGTACCACCCACGCCGTTGAGGCAGTGGGGGAGAGTGGAACGGCGCGGAGAAGTTCTCCTACGGGGACGACTGGATGGCGTACCTCGTCGACCACTTCCTCGCCCCCGGCGCAGCCGCTTCCCGTGCTTCGGCCGACGTCGCTGCGTACTTCGTCGAGTTCACCTTCGACCATGTGTTGAACGGCGAGATCGATGCGCAGGGTGAGGAGTACGACGACCACTGGCGGCTGATCGTGCGGGACAACGTCGTCTCCACGGAGGATCTCGGGGAGGCCGAGGGGCTGGAGGAGATCGAGGAGCTCGGGGAGACCGAGGGGCTGGGGGAGTCGGAGGGCGGTTGACGGGGGCGGGGTGCCCGGGTCCAACACCGTGATGAACGCGACATGTTGACAAGGTCCCCTTCCCCCCTGACCCTGTGGGAGCGCTCCCAGATCTCGTGGGTCGAACGCTCGTCGAACTCGCTTCGCACCTCTCGCTCCGCACCCTCTTCGAGATCTCTCGCAGTCATCCGCCTACCGGAAGGTGAGCTCCATGCGACCTGTGCCATCCACCCGTTGGAGACCCTGGCGTCCACGTCTCGTCGCCGCGCTCTCGGCCGCCGCTCTCGGCGCCGCGCTGCTGACCGCCGGCGGGGCGGTGCAGGCTCAGGCGGTGCAGGCGGAGGCGGCCGGCTCGACCGCCGCCGTGGACGTCACCGTCAACGCGGGCGAGGGCCTGGGCACCATCCCCGACACCGCGTACGGGCTCAACAGCGCGGTGTGGGACGCGGAGATGAACTCCTCGACGACGCAGGACCTGCTCAAGGCCGCCAATGTCGGGATGCTGCGCTACCCCGGCGGCTCCTACGGGGACATCTACCACTGGAAGACCAACACCGCCCCGGGTGGCTACGTGGCACCCGGTACCGACTTCGACGCCTTCATGGGCAGCGTCAAGAAGATCGGCGCCCAGCCCATCCTGATCGCCGACTACGGCTCCGGCACCCCGCAGGAGGCCGCCGACTGGGTCGAGTACGCCAACGTCACCAAGGGCTACGGCGCCAAGTACTGGGAAGTCGGCAACGAGCTGTACGGCAACGGCTACTACGGCAGCGGCTGGGAAGCCGACGAGCACGCCGACAAGTCCCCCGCCGCGTACGCGCACAACATGGTCGACTACATCACGGCGATGAAGGCCGTGGATCCCACCATCAAGGTCGGCGCGGTCCTGACCACCCCCGGCAACTGGCCCGACGGAGTGCTCGGCGGGTCGGACACGGCGGACTGGAACCACACGGTCATCCCGATCATCGCCGGCAAGGCCGACTTCGTGATCGTGCACTGGTACCCGGGCGGCTCCAGCGCCGACCAGATGCTCGACACCCCCTCCTCGCAGCTCGGCGGCGAACTCCAGCAGCTGCGCGACCAGCTCCACGCGGCCGGCGCGGGTGACATGCCGATCGCGCTGACCGAGACCAACGGCAACGCGTTCATGGACACCCAGGCCAACGCGCTGTTCGCCGCGGACACCTACGCCACCGCGCTGAGCAACGGGGTCTTCACCGTCGACTGGTGGAACACCCACAACGGCGTGGGCACCATCGGCGCCGGTCCCAACGGTTCCACCGACTACGGCGACATGGGCCTGCTCTCCAGCGGCGGCTGCACCGACGCGGGGTGCGAGCCGGCGCTGAACACGCCGTTCCCGCCGTACTACGGGATCCAGATGCTCAGCCAGCTCGGCCGCCCCGGTGACCAGCTCGTCGGCGCCGGTTCGAGCAGCAAGCAGGTGGCCGCGCACGCGGTGCACCGGGCCAACGGCGACCTGAGCGTGATGCTGATCAACAAGGACCCGTCGGCGGCGCAGACCGTCGCCCTGGACTACCAGGGGTTCACCCCGAGCGGGTCGTCGGCGACCGTCGCCACCTACCGTGACCAGGGCACCTCGATCGAGACCAGCACGGGCGACGCCACCACCCAGACGCTGCCGCCGTACTCCATCACCACCGTCACGCTGCACCCGAAGTCCGGCACCGGCTCCGCGCTGAGCGCGCCGGGAGCACCCAAGGTGACCGCGGCCGGCGACACCTCGGCCACCGTGTCGTGGTCGCCCTCGACCGGCGGCACCGTCGACCGCTACGAGATCTACCGGCAGGTGGGCACCACCAGCGAGCTGCTGGCCACCACCACCGGCACCTCGGCGACCGTGTACAACCTGACGCCGGGCTCCACCTTCACCTGGAACGTGCTGGCCCGCGACGCGAACGGACACCTCTCGCGTTCCTCAGCGCCGGTGACGGTGCGCACCGGCACGCCCGCCGACTCGACCTGCAAGGTGTCGTACCGGGTGCTCGGCGGGTGGGGCAACGGCTTCAACGCCGAGGTGAGCGTCACCAACACCGGCCCGAGTCCGATCACGGGCTGGTCGCTCTCCTTCGCGTTCCCGACCACCAGCGAGTCGATCACCGGCTTCTGGAACGCGAACATCACCAAGCAGGGGGAGACCAACGTGGCCACCCCCGTGGACTGGAACGGCGAGCTGGCCGCCAACGGCGGTAACTCGGTGTCCTTCGGCTTCACCGCCGCGAACAACGGCGCCAACCCGCCGCCCACGGTGTTCCGGCTCAACGGAACCGTCTGCACGACGACCTGATCCGCATCCCGCACGGCAGTTGGGTGCCGTGCGCCCCGGTTCGCCCTGGACGGATGTCCGTGCGGGGTGGGCCGGGGCCTGCGGCCGGCCGGTGATCGGGCGCCGGGCTCGCGGGACAAATTCCGTTGACCGGGGCCCGGCCGGGGCATGACACTGCGCCTTGGTCTGGATCAATGGCACAAGTGGGGCGGTGTGCGGTGGCTGGCTCGGACGTGGCCCGTGACAGGCAAGTCAAGGGGACCTCGTCCGATCCGCCGCTGTGGACGGCGGACTTCCGGCTGTTCTTCACCGCCCGCACCACTTCGCTGCTGGGCGACGCGATGCTCCCGGTCGCCATCACGGCCGCCGTGCTCCGGGCGGGGTACGGAGCGAGCGGGGTGGGCTACGCGCTGGCCGCGCTGGTGGCGCCGTTCGCCGCACTGATCATCTTCGGCGGGGTGCTGTCCGACCGCTTCGGCGCCCGCCGGCTGATGGTCGTCTCGGACACCGTCCGACTGTGCTTCCAGACGGTGCTCGCGCTGCTGTTCCTGCTGGGTACGCCGCGGCTGTGGCAGATCCTGGTGCTGCTGGCCCTGGTCGGGGCGGGTAGCGCGATATTCCAGCCGGGGGTCGCCAGCATCACCCCGCGCATCGCCCGGGACGTACAGAAGGCGGTCGGCACCCTCCGTGTCTCGGAGTCCATCACCGCCGTGATCGGTCCTTCGCTGGCCGGCCTGCTGTTGGTGGTTTCCTCACCCGCGTCGGTGGTCGCCCTCGACGCCGTGACCTACGGGGTCAGCGGCACCTGCCTGTTCCTGCTCCGCTCGGTCCCGATGGGTCCGGCGGGGCGAAGCGGCGTGACGTCGTTCCGGGCCGATCTCGCCGAGGGCTGGCGGGAGTTCCGGGCCAGGACCTGGCTGTGGAGCGTCATCGTCGTCTTCATGCTCTGGCAGCTGGCCGGCGCCGGCCCCACCATGACCCTCGGCAACAGCACCCTCGTCACCGACTACGGGGCATCGACGTTCGGCCTGGTCATGTCGTCCCTCGGGGCGGGCAGCGTGCTGGGCGGAATCGTCGCGATCAGGCTCCGCCCGCGGTATCCGCTCCGGGCCGGCGCCCTCTCCATGATCCCCTGGTCCCTCATGCCGCTGGGGGTCGCCCTCGGCCTCCCCGCGCCGTTCGTCGCCCTGTGCTACGGGGCGAGCGGCGTGGGCCAGGCGTTCTGGATCGTCATGTTCCACACGAGCGTGCAGACGCACATCCCGCAGGACGTGCTCGGCAGGGTGCACGCGTACGACGCGGCCGGCTCGCTGGTGATGAAGCCGGTCGGGCAGGCGGTGGCGGGGCCGCTCGCGATCGTCACGGGGACGGTGCCGCTGCTGTGCGTCTCCGCGTCCATGGCGTTCGTCGCCTGCGCCCTGCTGCTGGCGATCCCGGCGGTGCGGGGCCTGAAGCGCGTGGCGCGATGACGGGCCACCCGGGCGCCCCGCCCGGGACCGGGCCTTCCCCGGCGGGCGCCGCCGCGTGCCCGGCACGCCCCGCACGGCATCCGTGCGGGCGAGCCGGCGCGCGGGCGGCCTCGGCTAGCCGGTCGTCGGTGCCGCAAGCGCCGCGACCTCGGTGCCGCTGAGCGTCCTGCCGTACACCCGGAAGTCGTCGAGCGCCCCCTTCAGATAGGGGTCGGGGTACTGCGACCTGCCGAGGTACGCGGAGCGCATGTGGTTGCCGAAGTGCTTCGGTTCCACGGTGACGGCCGTGTTGCGGCCTGCTTCGGCGCCGTCGACGTAGAGGACGGCGGTGCCGGCGCCGTAGGTCACCGCGACGTGCACCCAGCGGTCGGTGGGCAGCGGGTCGGCGTCGATGCGTTGTTCCGCGCCGCCGCCGCCGACGGTGATGGCGTACCGGAGGGTACCGGTGTCGCTGCACGGCGTCAGGAACAGGTTGGCGGTGGTGCCGCTGCCGATGTCGAAGATCCGGGTCCAGGCGTCCGGCTGGCCGTCGAGCCTGACCCAGCCGGCGAGGGAGTAGGCGGAGGCGCCGGCGAGCAGGTCGTCGGCCAGGGCGACATGGCCGTCGGTGCCGTCCAGCGTCACCGCGCCGCCGGTCTGCCCGGCTGCCAGCCACGCGGCGCCGCCGACCAGGTGTGCGGTCTTGCCGTTGCCGGTGGCGTCGGCCGCCGTGCTGCCCGACGTCTCGTCGAAGCGGTGCCAGGCCGCGAACTCGGGTGGCGGCGGCGGGGGCTCGCCGGTCAGCCAGTACACCGTGTAGTGCTGGTGGTGCACGCGGGCGATCGGCAGCAGCGTCACGTCCTCGTCGTCGGCGCGTGCGGTGAAGCGCAGCGGGTCCTGGGACTCCTGGCGTACGGAGGCGGTGTCCAGGCGCGGCATCGTGGCGCCCGCCCGGTCGCCGTAGGCGCCGGCGAGCACGACCGGTCCGTGCAGCACCGCCTGGACGTCGGGGTCGTCGGGGGTCGCTTCGATGACCGTGCGCATGGGCAGCGACACCTTGACGACGTCGCCGGTGCGCCAGCGGCGCTGCACCGTCAGCCAGCTGCCGGGCGCCGGACGGTCGGGGAGGGCCTGTCCGTTGAGCGTGGCCCGGGCGTCCGAGGCCCAGGACGGGATGCGGACCTTCAGGGCGTGGGTGGCCGTCCCGGCGGTGACCGTCAGGGTCGTCGCGGTCTCGTCGGGGAAGCGCGTGGTCTGCTGCCAGGTGATGCCGGCCTCCCGCCACTCGACCCGGGAGGGTATGAAGAGGTTGACGAGCAGCTGGTCCGCGCCGTGCGCGTAGACGGTGTCGGCGAACTTGGCCTGGGTCTCCATGCCCGAACCGTGGTCGCACGAGAAGTTGTCGTAGTCCGTCGAGTACATGGTCGGGTCCGGGCCCATGAAGGACGGCTGCTGCTTGAACGCGCCGGGGATCAGGCCCGTGTAGTAGATGTTGAAGCCGTGCGCGGAGTCCGGGTCCTGCTCGCCGAGCATCTGGTTGAGCAGGGTCCGCTCGTAGTAGTCGAGCAGGTCGGTGCGGTCCGGGGTGTGGAAGTGCAGCAGCCGGGTCAGCTTGAGCATGTTGTAGCTGTTGCAGTTCTCGCAGGTGCCGTTGGACAGCTCGCCGGCGATGACGTCCGGTTCGTGGAAGGCCTCGCCGTTGCTGTTGCCGCCGATGACGTAGGTGTGGTGGTCGGTGACGATCTGCCAGAAGTTCTCGGCGATCGAGCGGTAGCGGTCCGGCAGGCCCTCCTCCCACAGCCGCAGGGCCCCGACCATCTTGGGGATCTGGGTGTTGGCGTGCAGCCCGGCCAGCCTGTCCTCGTTCCTGGCCAGCGGGTCGAAGACCCGGGCGTGCGTGAAGCGCTCGGCGACCTGGAGCCACTTGGCGTCGCCGGTGAGGGCGTGCAGGTCGGCGAGCACGTCGTTCATGCCGCCGAACTCCGTCTCCAGCACGCGCTGCATCTGCTCGTACGAGAGTTTCCCGGTGCGCGTGTCGACCCACTCCGCCTGGCGGAGCACGACGTCCAGGGCCTGGTGGTTCCCGGCGAGCTGGTACTGGGCGACGAGACCGGCCATGATCTTGTGGATCGTGTAGTACGGCGCCCAGACGCCGGTGCCGGCCTCGAGACGGTCGAAGAAGCTCTCCGGGAACGCGGAGAGGTACCCCGTGGTGAAGCCCGCGTCGGGCGACGCCGCCTGGCACTCGGCGAGCGCGGCGACCAGCTTCGCGCCCTTGTCCCGGATCGCCGCGTCGCCGGTGCCCGCGTAGGTGAGGGCGAGTCCGGAGAGCAGATGGCCGGTGGAGTGGCCGCGCAGCTCGGTGTCCGGCGACTCCCAGCCCCCGCACGGCTCGGCGCTGCTGGGCAGTCCGACGTTGGTGCGGAAGGTGTGCAGCAGCCGATCGATGTCGACGAAGCGCAGATAGGCCGAGTTGCGCTGCTGGTTGTCGCGGAACGGGCTGTCCAGGAGGGTGACCGCGGTGAGCGGGAAGGGGCGGACGGGTGCCGCGGCGGCCGGTCGGCCGGCGGGGCCGGCGGCGGCCTGTGCCGCGGTCGCGGTGCCCGCGGTGGCCAGGGTCGTGGTTGCGGTGAGCGCGCCGGCGGCGGCGAGGAAGTTCCGTCTGCCAAGGGGTGTGTTCATCACCAAGGGTCCTCCGCACGTCGGAGGGACGGGGTGGTGCCGTCCTCCGTGGTTCGAATCGTGATCCGAAAGCGCTGTTCGACATCGCCTGTTCGCCATCGTCTGTTCGAGGTATCGGACGATGTACGAAATGTTGTGCGGGGCTCCACGCTATGGGCCACCCGGGTGATGTCAAGGGTTCCGGCGTGAGAACGGTACGAGCGGGCGGGCGCTGCGAGTTGCGTCGGCGCACGCCGAGCCCAAGCATGGGATGCGGAAACGGCGACGGGGCCGGAGCGGTACGAGGTCTTCCACGTCCCGGCCCGGCAGCGGACACCGGACGCAGCAGGAGAGCCGGACACGGCGGGAGAGCCGGACACGGCGGGTGCGAGGGGCATGACCGACGACGACCACCGACCCTTGCGGTGCCTGGTCACCGGCGCCACCGGCTACATCGGCGGCCGGCTGGTCCCGGAACTGCTGGCCGCCGGGCACGCCGTGCGCTGCCTGGCCCGTTCCCCCGGCAAGCTACGCGACCACCCGTGGGCCGACCGGGTGGAGGTGGTGCGCGGGGACGTGACGGACCAGGCGGCCGTGCGCGCCGCGATGGACGGCATGGACGTCGCGTACTACCTGGTGCACGCGCTCGGCACCGGACGCGGCTTCGAGGAGACCGACCGGCGCGCGGCGGACGTCTTCGGCACGCAGGCGCGTGCCGCCGGGATCCGGCGGATCGTCTACCTCGGCGGGCTGACCCCCCGGGGAGTGCCCGAGCACGAGCTGTCGCCGCACCTGAGGTCCCGCAGCGAGGTCGGCCGGATCCTGCTGGCCGCGGGGGTGCCGACCGCGGTGCTGCGGGCCGCGGTGATCATCGGGTCGGGTTCGGCGTCGTTCGAGATGCTGCGCTACCTGACCGAGCGGCTGCCGGTGATGGTGACCCCGAGCTGGGTGCGCACCCGTATCCAGCCGATCGCCATCCGGGACGTGCTCCGGCTGTTGGTGGGCTGCGCACGGCTGCCGGACGACGTCAACCGCACCTTCGACATCGGCGGCCCGGACGTCGTCACCTACCAGGACATGATGCGGCGGTACGCCGCCCTCGCGGGCCTGCCGCGGCGGATCATCGTGCCCGTGCTGCTGCTCACCCCCCGGCTGTCCAGCCACTGGGTCGGCCTGGTCACGCCGGTGCCGGGCAGCATCGCACGGCCGCTGGTCGAGTCGCTCAGGCACGAGGTGGTCTGCGCCGAACGGGACATCGCTCGCTACGTGCCCGACCCGCCGCAGGGCCCGGTGACCCTGGACGACGCGCTGCGCATGGCGCTGCAACGGGTCCGGGACATGGACGTGGCCACCCGGTGGTCCTCGGCCGCGACACCCCGGCCCCGAGCGATCCGCTGCCCACGGACCCCGGCTGGGCCGGCGGCAGCCTCTACGAGGATCACCGCGAGCGCGCGGTGGCGGCGTCACCGCAGGCGCTCTGGCGGGTGGTCGAGGGGATCGGGGGCGAGCACGGCTGGTACTCGTTCCCGCTGGCCTGGTCGGTGCGGGGCCGGCTGGACACCCTGGTCGGCGGCGTGGGCCTGCGCAGGGGCCGCAGGGACGCGAGCCGGCTGCGGGTCGGGGACAGCCTGGACTTCTGGCGGGTCGAGGAGATCGAGCCGGGGCGCCTGCTGCGGCTGCGGGCCGAGATGCGCCTGCCGGGCCTGGCCTGGCTGGAGATGACCGTCGACCCGGACCGGCAGGGCCGGACCGTGTACCGGCAGCGGGCCCTGTTCCACCCGCACGGCATCGCCGGCCATGCCTACTGGTGGGCCGTCGCGCCCTTCCACTCCGCGGTCTTCGGCGGCATGGCACGCAACATCGCCTCCGCGGCGGAGTCCGCCCCGAGGACCTGAGCCAGAGAGAGGAGAGGACGCATGCGGGTCTCGGTCGTCCTGTTCACCGCCGACCTTCGGGTGCACGACAACCCGGTCCTGCGGGCCGCCCTGCGGGAGGCGGACCGTGTGGTGCCGCTGTTCGTGGTGGACAGCGGGATCAGCCGGGCGGGCTTCGTCGTGCCCAACCGGGCGGCGTTCCTCGCCGACTGCCTGGCCGACCTCGACGCGTCGCTGCGTGCGCGCGGCGGCCGCCTGGTGGTGCGGTCCGGCGACGTGGTCGAGGAGACCTGCCGGGTCGCGGCCCAGACCCGGGCCGAGGCGGTCCACATCGCCGCCGGCGTGAGCCGTTACGCGACACGGCGCGAGGACCGGCTGCGCACGGCACTTCAGGCCGACCGGCGCCGGCTCCAGGTCCACGACGCCTCGCTGACCGCCGTACCACCCGGCGCGCTGACCCCCGCCGACAAGGACCACTTCACCGTCTTCACGCCCTATTTCCGCAAGTGGGACCGGTTCTCGGTAAGGGATGTGCAGGCCGCTCCGCGTACGGTGCCGGTGCCGTCGGTGCGCTCCGAAGGGCTGCCCCGGGCGTCGTCCCTGGCCTCGGGCGCCACGTCACCCGGGCTGCCCACCGGCGGGGAGAGCGAGGGCCGCCGCAGGCTGCGGGCGTGGCTGTCAGGACCGCTGGACCGCTACGACGACCAGCACGACGCCCTCGCCGCCGACGCGACCTCCCGGTTCTCCCCCTATCTGCACTTCGGCTGCCTGTCGGCCGTGGAGGTTCTGCACCGGGCCCGCGGCCACGAAGGACCCGGGCCCGACGGCTTCGTCCGCCAACTCGCCTGGCGGGACTTCCACCACCAGGTCCTGGCCGCCCGCCCGGACGCGGCCCGGCACGACCTGCGCACCCACCACGACCGCTGGCGCAGCAACGCGCGGGAGACCAGGGCCTGGCAGGAGGGCCGCACCGGGTACCCCCTCGTCGACGCGGCCATGCGGCAGCTCAGGGAGGAGGGCTGGATGCACAACCGGGCACGCCTGCTGGTGGCCAGTTTCCTGACGAAGACGCTCTACATCGACTGGCGGGTGGGCGCCCGGCACTTCCTGGACCTGCTGGTGGACGGCGACATCGCCAACAACCAGCTCAACTGGCAGTGGGTGGCCGGCACCGGCACCGACACCCGACCGAACCGGGTCCTCAACCCCCAGGTCCAGGCCCGCAGGTTCGACCCCCAGGGCGCGTACACGTGCCGCTGGCTGCCCGAACTGAGCCACCTCGCCGCCGAGGTCCACCACCTCGACCGCCTCTCCGACGCCGCCCGCGGCGACCTGGACTACCCCGCCCCGATCGTGGACCTGCCGGACGGCGCGGCACGGTTCAGGCGGGCTCGGGGGCTCGACTGAACGCCCTCGGGTCAGAAGGCGTCGGTGGGGATGTAGGTGCCCCACACCTCACGCAACGCGTTGCACACCTCGCCGACCGTCGCGCGGGCGCGCAGCGCGTCCTTCATCGGGTACAGCACGTTGTCCTCGCCCACCGCGGCCTTCTGCAACGCCGTGAGCGCGTCGTCGACGTCCTGCTGAACCCGCCGTGCCCGGAGCGCGGCGAGCCGTTCGGCCTGCTGCTTCTCGATGGCGGGGTCGACGCGGAGCGGCTCGTAGGGCTCCTCCTCGTCGAGCGTGTAGCGGTTGACGCCGACGACGACCCGCTCACCGGCGTCCGTCTCCCGAGCGATCCGGTAGGCGTTGTTCTCGATCTCGTTTTTCTGGAGGCCGTGTTCGATGCCGTTGACGGCCCCGCCGAGTTT
>NZ_JAMJWG010000079.1 GCF_024435355.1 Streptomyces odontomachi | reverse complement strand
CCGCGTTCGGCCGCGTAGTACGGATGCATCAACTCCGCCTTGTACTCCTTGACCATCCGCGCCCGCATCGCCTCGGGATCCGTGGCCCCCGCGATCTGCCGACGGAAGATCACATTCGCGGCACCCTCCGCACCCATCACCGCAATCTCGTTCACCGGCCAGGCATACGTCACATCCGCACCGATGGACTGCGAATCCATCACGATATAAGCCCCGCCATACGCCTTCCGCAGAATCAACGAAACACGCGGCACCGTCGCATTGCAGTACGCATACAACAACTTCGCACCATGCCGAATAATCCCGCCATGCTCCTGATCAACGCCCGGCAAGAACCCCGGCACATCCAACAACGTCACGATCGGAATATTGAAAGCGTCACACATCTGCACAAAACGAGCAGCCTTCTCCGACGCCTCAATATCCAACACACCCGCCAACACCTGCGGCTGATTCGCCACGATGCCGACCACCTGACCATCCAACCGCGCCAACACACACAAAATGTTCCGCGCCCACCGCTCATGCACCTCAAGGAACTCGCCATCATCCACGAGCTCCTCGATCACCCGCGCCATGTCATACGGGCGATTCCCATCGACCGGCACCAGATCCAGCAGCACATCACCACCACGATCCACCGGATCCGTGCACTCCACCGCCGGCGGCTGCTCACGATTGTTCTGCGGCAACAACGACAACAAATAACGCACCTCAGCCAGGCACGTCTCCTCATCGTCATACGCAAAATGCGCCACACCCGAAGTCTCGGCATGCACATCCGCACCACCCAGACCATCCTGAGTGATCTCCTCACCCGTCACGGCCTTCACCACATCCGGACCGGTGATGAACATCTGCGACGTCTGCCGCACCATAAACACAAAATCCGTCAACGCCGGACTATAAGCCGCACCACCCGCACACGGCCCCAACATCACACTGATCTGCGGAATCACCCCAGACGCCCGCGTGTTCCGCTGGAAAATCCCACCATAACCAGCCAGCGCGCTGACACCCTCCTGGATACGCGCACCCGCACCATCATTCAACGACACCAACGGCGCACCCGCCGCAATCGCCATATCCATGATCTTATGAATCTTCGTCGCATGCGCCTCACCCAACGCACCACCAAAGATCCGAAAATCGTGGGCATACACGAAGACCGTCCGGCCCTCCACCGTGCCCCACCCCGTCACCACACCATCGGTATACGGCCGCTTCGCCTCCAGACCGAACCCCGACGCACGATGCCGCCGCAACTGCTCGACCTCACGAAACGAGCCCTCATCCAACAACAGCCCGATCCGCTCACGCGCCGTCAGCTTCCCCTTGGCATGCTGCGCCTCAGTCGCCCTCTCACTCGGACCCCGCAGGGCCTCAGCGCGAATCGCGTGCAGTT
>NZ_JAMJWG010000078.1 GCF_024435355.1 Streptomyces odontomachi | reverse complement strand
TCGTGGTGCCGGCGAACCATGTGGGCATCGTCCACAAGCGGTTCGGTCCTGCGCCCGCCGACCGGCGCTTCAAGATGATCACCCCGTCCCGGGCCCGCGGCACCCAGGCCCGCACCCTGCTCCCGGGCCGGTCCTACTGGCTCACGCCCGGCGTCCACAGCGTCGAGTTCGTGCGCCGCATCGACATCCCGCCGGGGAAGATCGGGCTGGTCACCGCCACCGACGGCGCCAAGCGTCCGCCCGGCCGCAGCCTCGGCCGGCACGTGGACTGCGACGACTTCCAGGACGGCGAGACGTTCCTGTTGAACGGCGGCGAGCAGGGCCGCCAGCTGACGATCCTGCGCGGCGACGCCTCGTACTACCTCAACACCGAGCTGTTCAAGGTCGACATCGTGCCCCGGACCCATGTGGAGGCCGGCACCATCGGCCTGGTCATCGCCAAGGACGGCGCCATCCGGCCACCCGACCGCCCCTTCGGCCGCTATGTCGAGTGCGACAACTTCCAACTCGGCGAGGCGTTCCTGCGCGGCGGCGGTGAGCAGGGCCGGCAGCTGGCGATCCTCACCGGCGGCACCTACGACATCAACCCGCACCTCTTCGACGTGATCACCACGCAGAACCTGGGCGCCTCCCAGCAGGACGGCCTGCGCCCCGAGCACCTTCAGGAGATCCGGATCGACGTGGGCTACGTCGGCGTGGTGGTCACCCTGGACGGCGCCGAGCCCGAGCGGACGGAGCGGCGGGTCGGCCCGCTCATCAAGGGCCACGGCAACTTCCGGCTGCCCTGGATGTTCCTCGCCGGCGGCGGATGGCGCGGCGTCCAGGAGGAGACCCTCGGCGAGGGCTCCGTCTACGCGCTCAACCCCTGGTTCGTCCGCGTCGTCCTCATCCCCACCCGGCTCCTCATCCTGGAGTGGACCAAGAAGGACAACTCCCAGGCCAACGACTACGACGCCGCACTCGACCGGATCAGCGTCAACGTCCAGGGCCACCGGCTCCAGGTCGAGCTCAGCCAGACCCTGAACATCCCCGAATCGGCCGCCCCACGCCTGGTCAGCGAGTTCGGGGACTCCTCGGCAGGCCGGGTGGGCGGCCTGGTGGACAACCCCGCCCCGGTGCAGCGGTTCGTCGAACGGGTGCTGGGTGCCGCCGTGGACACCTACTTCAGCGGCATCGCTGCGGAGTCCAGCGTGGAGGAGTTCTTCAACCGCTACGCCAGCATCCGCACCGACGTCGCCGCACAGGTGCGCAACGCCCTGGCCGCCTGGGGCGTCCAGGCGGCCACCACCAACCTCGGCGAGTTCGAAAGCCTGGACCCGGAACTCGACAAGGCCCGCAGCAAGGTGGCCCTCGCCCAGATCCGCGCCCAGGAACTGGAAGTGGAGGAGCTGAACGCCCACCGCCACGCGAAGATCCGCAAGACGGAACTCGGAGTCGCCGCCGACGAGCGCCGGCTCGAACTCGTGGTGCTGGAAGGCAAGATCAAACTCCTCGGCCAGAGCCCCATGGCCATGAAGGAACTCCTCGCGGA
>NZ_JAMJWG010000077.1 GCF_024435355.1 Streptomyces odontomachi | reverse complement strand
TTGACATCCTCGCTCACCTAAAGGTGGGCGATTCCCGTCTGCCGCGTCGTTGTCGGGCGCGGCTTCGGGTGGGTTCCCGTTTCATCGCGCTGTGCGGGGACGAGTCCCCGTCTTACCTGCGTTCCACGGGCTGTCACGGCCAGTCCGGCCGCCTTCGCGACGTTGACCGCCGCGTTGATGTCTCGGTCCAGGGTGGTCCCACATGCCGTGCACGTCCACTGGCGGATGTGCAGGGGCTTGGGGCCGTCCTTGACGCCGCAGGCCGAGCAGACCTGCGAGGTGGGCTCGAAGCGGCCGATGCGCACGAAGGTGCGCCCGTATCGGCTGGCCTTGTATTCGAGCATGGTCGTGAACTGCGACCATCCGGCGTCGTGCACGGACTTGGCCAGGCGTGTGCGGGCGAGTCCCTTGACCGTCAGGTCTTCCACCGCGATGGCTTGGTTCTCGCGGATCAGCTTGGTGGAGAGCTGGTGGTGGAACTCGCGCCGTGCGTCGGCGACCCGTGCATGAGCGCGGGCGACCTTGACGCGGGCCTTGGTCCGGTTGGCGCTGCCCTTGTCCTTGCGGGACAGGGCACGCTGAGCCTTCTTGAGGTGTTTCTCGGCCCGGCGCAGGAAGCGGGGACTGTCGATTTTCCGGCCGTCGGACAGGACGGCGAAGTGTCCGAGGCCGAGGTCTACGCCGACCTCCGGCGTGATCGGGGGAAGGACTTCTTCGGGTCCGGTCTCCACGACGAACGACGCGAAATAGCGACCGGCGGAGTCCTTGATGACGGTCACGGTGGACGGGGTGGACGGCAGGGTACGCGACCACTTCACCGCCACGTCGCCGACTTTGGGCAGCCGCAGCTTCCCGCCGGGGGTGATCTTCCAGCCGGCGTTCGCGGTGAAGCGGATCGCCTGCCGGGTGTCCCGCTTCGACTTGAACCGGGGCGGCCCCATCCTCGGGCGCTTGCCCTTCAGGCCGTCGAAGAAGTTCCGGTACGCGGCCTCCAGGTCCCGAAGGGACTGCTGGAGGATTACCGAGGAAACCTCAGCCAGCCACGCCCGCTCAGGCGTCTTCTTCACAGCCGTGAGCCGCTTGGATAACTCGGCCGAGGTGACGAACGGTAGCCCACCGGCACGGGCATCCTCACGAACGCGAAGCGCGTCGTTGAAGACCACCCGGGCGCACCCGAACGCCTCTGCCAGCGACTGGAGCTGACCGGCGCTCGGGTACAGGCGGAACCCGTACCTGAGCTGCATAACGGCCATCATACATACTTGGTTCATGTCACCACGATGGAAACCGAACCCCGACGTCCGCACAGGCCGCCACGTCGTCTACAACCTGCACGTCCACTTGGTTTTCGTCACGAAGTACCGGCGCAAGGCCATGACCGACGCCATGTTGACGCGCTGCGAAGAGATCATGCGAGAGGTCTGCACGGACTTCGAGGCGGACTTGAAGCAGTTCAACGGCGAGGACGATCACGTACACCTGCTCGTGCACTACCCGCCGAAGGTCCAGCTCTCCAAGCTGGTCAACTCCCTCAAAGGCGTCTCCGCCCGACTGCTGCGCAAGGAATACGACAGCCACGTCCGCCGGTACCTGTGGGGCGGACACTTCTGGTCCGGCTCCTACTTCGCCGGAAGCTGCGGCGGGGCGCCCCTGACCGTCGTGAAGCAGTACATCGAGAATCAGAAGCGCCCCGTGGGCTGAGCTGAACACTGCGCACCCATGCACACAGCGCGGGTCAGAGCACTTCTGAGATGGCCTTCACCCCCGGCGTAAACGCC
>NZ_JAMJWG010000076.1 GCF_024435355.1 Streptomyces odontomachi | reverse complement strand
GGGACGGGTACGGGATCCATCCCGCGCTCCTCGACGCCGCCCTGCATCCCTCGCTGCTGGACGTCGGCTCGGACGGCATCCGTCTGCCGTTCGCCTGGGCCGGTGTGTCGTTGCACGCCGTGGGTGCCCGGACGCTGCGGATGCGTCTGGTGCCCACCGGTCCCGCCACCGCGCGGCTGACCCTGGCCGATCACGAAGGTCTCCCGGTGCTGACGGTCGACTCGCTGGCCGGCCGCCCGATCACACCGGAACAGCTGGCCGCCGTGGGCGCGCCGTCGCGTGCGCCGCTGTACCGGATCGACTGGACGGACGCCGCCGGGACCCGGCACGAGGACGGTGTCCGCTGGGCCCTGCTCGGCACCGCCGAGGCCGCGGCGTCCCTGCACGCGGCCGGTGTCGACGTCACCGTCCACGACGACCTGGCGGCCCTGCGCACCGCGGTGCGCGAGGGCGACCCCGTCCCGGACGCGGTCCTGGCACCGATCCCGGCGCTGCCCGTCCCGGCCGGGCCCGATGACGATCCGGTCGCCGTCATGCACGGGCTGGCGCACCGGTCCCTCGACGTGGTGCGCGAGTTCGCCGAGGCGGAGGAACTGGCTTCGGCCCGGCTGGTCGTGCTCACGCAGGCCGCGGTCGCCGCGGACCCGCAGGACACCGTCGACCACCTGCCGGCCTCCGCGGTGCGGGGGCTGGTGCGTTCGGCGCAGGCGGAGTATCCGGGCCGGGTCGTGCTGGTGGACGTGGACGGTGCCGCGGAGTCGTACGGTGCGCTGGCGGCCGCGCTCGGTGCCGGTGAGCCGGAGTCGGCGGTGCGCGGGGGCGTGGTGCGGGTGCCGCGGCTGGTGCGTGCGCCCGCGGGCTCGGCGGGCGAGCCGGCGACGCCGCCGGTGTTCGCGCCGGACGGCACGGTGCTGGTGACGGGCGGTACCGGCACGCTCGGGGCGCTGGTGGCCCGTCGGCTGGTGGCGGAGCACGGGGTGCGGCATCTGCTGCTCACCAGCCGGCGCGGCATCGACGCGCCGGGCGCTCGGGCACTCGTCGCCGAGCTGGCCGAGCGGGGTGCCGAGGCGGAGGTCGTCGCGTGCGACACGAGTGACCGGTATGCGGTGGCCGGGTTGCTCGCCACCGTGCCGGCGGAGCGTGCGCTGACGGCGGTCGTGCACTGTGCCGGGGTGCTGGACGACGGCACGCTCGCCGCGTTGACGCCGGAGCGGCTGTCCGCCGTGCTGCGGCCCAAGGCGGACGCGGCGTGGCACCTGCACGAGCTGACCCGCCAGACGGACCTGACGGCCTTCGTGCTGTTCTCCTCCGCCGCCGCCAGCCTCGGCAGCCCCGGGCAGGCCAACTACGCCGCGGCGAACGCCTTCCTCGACGCCCTGGCCCAGCACCGTCACGCACTCGGCCTGCCGGCGACGTCCCTGGCCTGGGGGCTGTGGGACACCGACAGCGGCCTGACCGGCACCGTCGACGAGACCGCACGGGCCCGGATGGCGCAGCGCGGGCTGCTGCCGCAACCCGCCGACGAGGCACTGGACCTCTTCGACACCGCGCTGGCGGACCGTCCCGTGCTGGCCCTCGCGGCCCGGCTCGACCTCGCCGGGCTGCGGCAGCGCGCCGCCGACACCCCCACACCCCCGATCCTGCGCACCCTCGTCGGCACCACCCTGCGGCGCACCGCGCAAGCCGGGCGCGCGGACGAGCAGCAGGTGCGCGCGGCGCTGACGAAGCTGCCGGCAGCGGAACAGCGGGCGTTCGTGCTGGACCTGGTGCGCAGCCGGCTCGCCGGCGTCCTGCACCACGACGATCCGACGGCCATCCCGGCCCAGCGGGGCTTCCTCGACCTGGGCCTGGACTCGCTGACCGCCGTCGAACTGCGCAACGCCCTCGGCCACGCCACCGGGCTGCGGCTGCCCGCGACCCTGATCTTCAACTATCCGACCCCGGAGGTCCTCGCCGACCATCTGCTCGACGAGATCCTGGGCGCCGCCCCGGCCCCGGCAGCCGCCACTGCCGCCGCCAAGGACGGCCCGACCGACTCGACCGACGCGGCCGACCCCACCGACCCGATCGCCGTCGTCGGCATGGCCTGCCGCTACCCGGGCGGCGTCACCAACCCCGACGACCTCTGGCGCCTGGTCAGCCAGGGCGTCGACGCGATCGGGGAGTTCCCCGCCGGCCGCGGCTGGGACGTCGAGAACCTGTACGACCCGGATCCC
>NZ_JAMJWG010000075.1 GCF_024435355.1 Streptomyces odontomachi | reverse complement strand
CTCGGTCGTCGGCACCCTGGGCGGCCCCGGGCAGGCCAACTACGCGGCGGCCAACACCTACCTGGACGCGCTCGCCCAGCACCGCCACGCGCACGGCCTGCCCGCGACGTCCCTGGCCTGGGGCCTGTGGGAAGCGGGCATGGGCGGCGGGCTCACCGAGCAGGACCGCACCCGGATGGAACGCACCGGTGTCGCCCCGATGCCCGGCAGCCAGGCACTCGCCCTGTTCGACGCCGCCCTGGCACGCGACCGTGCGGTCCTGGTGCCGGCGCGGTTGAACGCGGCCGGCCTGCGCGCGCAGGCGGCGGCGGGCACCATCGCGCCGCTGTTCACCACGTTGTACCGGCCCAGGCCGCGGCGCGCCGTCCAGGACGTGGCGGCCGGCGGCGGCAGCGCGCTGGCCCAGCAGCTGGCGGAACGCCCCGAGGCGGAGCGCGAGGCGTTCCTGCGTGACGTCCTGGGCGGGCACATCGCGACGGTGCTCGGCCGCGACCCGTCGGCCGCGATCGACCCGGAGAGCTCGTTCAAGGAGCTGGGCTTCGACTCGCTGACCGCCGTCGAACTGCGCAACACCCTCAACAAGGCCGTGGGCCTGCGCCTGCCGGCCACCCTGACCTTCGACTATCCGACCCCGGCCGCCATCACCCGCCACCTGCTGACCGAGCTGCTCAGCACGGCCAGGGCGGGCGGGAGCACGCCCAAACGGCGCACCGTACGCCCCAGGAACGACGACCCGATCGCGATCGTGGGCATGGGCTGCCGCTACCCCGGCGGCGCCACCACCCCCGAACAGCTCTGGCAGCTGGTCGACAGCGGCACCGACGCCATCGGCGAGTTCCCGCCCAACCGGGGCTGGGACGTGGCCGGCCTGTACGACCCGGAGCCGGGCATCCCCGGCAAGACGTACGCCCGGCACGGCGGTTTCCTCTACGACGCCGACCGCTTCGACGCCGAATTCTTCGGGATCACCCCGCGCGAGGCGCTCGCCCTTGACCCGCAGCAGCGGTTGCTGCTGGAGACCAGCTGGGAGGCGCTGGAACGGGCCGGCATCGTCCCCGCCACGGTGCGCGGCAGCCGCATCGGCGTGTTCGCCGGTGTCGTCACCCAGGAGTACGCGCCGCTGGTCCGCGTCGGTGCGGAAGGCGTCGAGGGCTATCTCCTCACCGGTACGACGGCGAGCGTCGCCTCCGGCCGCGTCGCCTACACCTTCGGGTTCGAGGGCCCGGCGATCACCGTGGACACCGCGTGCTCGTCGTCGCTGGTCGCCCTGCACCTGGCGGCGCAGGCGCTGCGGGGCGGCGAGTGCACGATGGCGCTGGCCGGCGGCGCGACGGTGATGGCCAACGCCGGTATGTTCCTGGAGTTCAGCCGGCAGCGCGGGCTGTCCCCCGACGGCCGCGCCAAGTCGTTCGCCAAGGCCGCCGACGGCACCATCTGGGCCGAGGGCGCCGGCATGGTGCTGCTGGAGCGGCTCTCCGACGCCAGGGCCAACGGTCACCCCGTCCACGCCGTCCTGCGCGGCTCGGCCGTCAACCAGGACGGCGCCAGCAACGGCCTGACGGCACCCAACGGCCCCTCCCAGCAGCGGGTCATCCGGGACGCCCTGGAGAACGCACGGCTCACGGTCGCGGACGTCGACGCCGTCGAAGCACACGGCACCGGCACGAAGCTCGGCGACCCGATCGAGGCACAGGCACTGATCGCGACGTACGGGCAGGAACGGGAGACCGGACACCCGCTGTTCCTCGGCTCCCTGAAGTCCAACATCGGCCATGCGCAGGCCGCCGCCGGCATCGGCGGTGTGATCAAGATGGTCGAGGCGCTGCGCCGCGGGGTGCTGCCGAAGACCCTGCACGTGGACGAGCCGTCCCCGCACGTCGACTGGGCGGACGGCGGTGTCGAACTGCTGACCAGGGCACGCACGTGGCCCGAGACCGGACGTCCGCGCCGGGCCGCCGTCTCCTCGTTCGGCATCAGCGGCACCAACGCGCACGTGATCCTGGAGTCCGCACCCGAGGCGAAGACACCGGCCACGGCCGCGGACGCGCCGACCGGGACGGGTTCGGTCGTGCCGTGGGTGCTGTCGGCGAAGACGGAGCCGGCGCTGCGCGACCTTGCCGCCCGGCTGCACGAGTCCCTCTCGGCCACCCCCGACGTCCCGCCGCTCGACGTGGCACGCTCCCTCGCCGCCACGCGCACCCGGTTCGCCCACCGCGCCGTGGTCACGGGGGACTCGCCGGACGAACTCCTCACCGGGCTGCGGGACTGCGCGGCGGGCGCGCAGGGCCCCTCGTCGTCGGGTGTGGTCTCGGGTGTGGTGCGCGGCGGGAA
>NZ_JAMJWG010000074.1 GCF_024435355.1 Streptomyces odontomachi | reverse complement strand
TGACGCCGCCGACCGCGAAGCGCTGACCGCGCTCTTCGCCGCCGTGCCCGCCGAACACCCGCTCACCGCCGTCATCCACACCGCGGGCGTCCTGGACGACACCACGATCCAGGGGCTCACGCCGGAGCGTCTGGACGCGGTCCTGCGGCCGAAGGTCGACGCGGCCTGGCACCTGCACAAGCTCACCCGCGACCTGGACCTGTCCGCCTTCGTGCTGTTCTCCTCGATCGCGGGCACTCTCGGCAACCCGGGGCAGGCCAACTACGCCGCGGCCAACACCTTCCTGGACGCCCTCGCCCAGCACCGGCACGCCCTCGGGCTGCCCGCGGTGTCGCTGGCGTGGGGTCCGTGGGCGACCAGCGGCGGCATGGCGGGCGGCCTCGACGCGGGCCGGCAGGCCCGGATCAGCCGCGGCGGGGTGCACCCGCTGACGCCGGCCCAGGCGTGGACGGTCCTGGACGCGGTGCTCACCGGCCAGACCGAGCGCGCACAGCTGGTTCCGGCCCGGCTGACGACGGCGGCGCCGCACGGCACGGCTTCCGGGCGCCGCACCGGCGCGTCCGGTTCGCTGGCGGAGCGGCTCGCCGGGCTCGCCGAGGCCGAGCAGGAGGCACTGGTCCTGGAGCTGATCCGCAGCCACGCAGCGGCGGCCCTGGGGCACGCCGGCGCGGACGCGGTCGAGCCCGACCAGGCGTTCCAGCAGCTCGGCTTCGACTCGCTCACCGCCGTCGAGCTGCGCAACGCCCTGAACGCCGCCACCGGCCTCCGGCTCCCGGCCACCGCGCTCTTCGACTACCCGACGGCGCTGGCGCTCGCCGGCCATGTCCGCACCGAACTGGTCGGCGCCGGCGCTCAGCCGGGCCGGACGCGCGCCGCCGGCGCCGTGACCGCCACGGCCACCGCAGACGAGCCGATCGCGATCGTCGGCATGGCCTGCCGCTACCCCGGCGGGGTCACCACCCCCGAGGAGCTCTGGCGACTCGTCATGGCCGGCGGCGAGGGCGTCGTGCCGTTCCCCGAGGACCGCGGCTGGAACGTGGCTGACCTGTACGACCCCGACCCGGAGAAGGCCGGCAAGAGCTACACCCGGCAGGGCGGCTTCCTCCAGGACGCCGGCGCGTTCGACCCGGACTTCTTCGGCATCAGCCCGCGCGAGGCGCTCGCCATCGACCCGCAGCAGCGGCTGCTGCTCGAAGTGTCCTGGGAGACGCTGGAGCGCGCCGGCATCGACCCGACCACCCTGCGCGGCTCCACCACCGGCGTCTTCGCCGGGGTGATGTACGGCGACTACGGCGGCCGGCTGATGCAGCGGGCACCGGAGGAGTTCGAGGGCTACCTCAGCGCGGGCAGCGCCTACAGCATCGCGTCAGGACGGGTGTCGTACACCTTCGGTCTCGAGGGGCCTGCGGTGACGGTGGACACGGCGTGCTCGTCGTCGCTGGTGGCGCTGCACCTGGCGGCGCAGGCGCTGCGCAGCGGCGAGTGCGACATGGCGCTGGCCGGTGGTGTGACGGTGATGGCGACCCCGGCGACGTTCGTGGAGTTCAGCCGGCAGCGGGGGCTCTCGCCCGACGGCCGCTGCAAGGCGTTCGCCGGTGCCGCCGACGGCGTGGGCTGGGCGGAAGGCATCGGCATGCTGCTCGTCGAGCGGCTCTCCGACGCGCAGCGCAACGGCCACCGGGTGCTCGCCGTGGTGCGCGGTTCCGCGATCAACCAGGACGGCGCCAGCAACGGCCTCACCGCCCCCAACGGCCCGTCCCAGCAGCGCGTCATCCAGGCCGCCCTCGCCAGTGCCCGCTTGACGACGGCCGACGTCGACGCCGTCGAGGCACACGGCACCGGCACCTCGCTCGGCGACCCCATCGAGGCCCAGGCCCTGCTCGCCACCTACGGCAAGGACCGCCCCGCCGAGAAGCCGCTGCTGCTCGGCTCCGTCAAGTCCAACATCGGGCACACCCAGGCCGCGTCCGGTGTCGCCGGCATCATCAAGATGATCCAGGCGATGCAGCACGGCGTGCTGCCGAAGACGCTGCACGTGGACGAGCCCTCCCCGCACGTCGACTGGGAGGCGGGCGCCGTCCGCCTGCTCACCGAGCCCGCCGAGTGGCCCGGCGCCGACCGGCCGCGGCGCGCCGGCATCTCCTCGTTCGGCATCAGCGGCACCAACGCCCACGTCATCCTGGAGGCCCCGGCACCGAACGCGGAGCCCGCGGAAGACGTCCATGCCGCGGTGGGTCCGGTGGTGCCGTGGATGCTGTCCGGCAAGAGCGAGGCGGCCCTGCGCGACCAGGCCGCACGGCTGCGGGACTTCGTCATCTCCCGACCCGAGCTGGACGTCGCCGGTGTCGGGCAGGCGCTGGCCACGGGTCGTGCGCACTTCACCCACCGCGCCGCCGTGGCCCCAGCGGACGACGACCGGGACGGCTTCCTCGCCGGGCTCGACGCCCTGGCCGAGGGACGGGTCTCGTCGGCGGTCGTCCAGGGCACGGCGGGTGCCGGCGCCAAGGT
>NZ_JAMJWG010000073.1 GCF_024435355.1 Streptomyces odontomachi | reverse complement strand
TTCGTTGAAGGACGTGGTGTTCGCCGACGCCGATGCCGGCGCTGATGCGGGCGTGCTTGATCAGACGTGTTTCACGCAGCCGGCGTTGTTCGCGTTGGAAGTGGCTCTGTACCGGTTGGTGGAGTCGTTCGGGGTGCGGGCTGATGTGGTGGCCGGCCACTCCGTGGGCGAACTGACCGCCGCTCATGTCGCCGGGGTGCTCTCCCTGGAGGACGCGGGCGTGCTGGTGGCCACCCGGGGCCGACTGATGCAGGCCGCTCCGGCGGGTGGCGGCATGGTGGCCGTCCAGGCCACGGAGGACGAGGTCCTGGCCTGCCTGGAGTCGGAGCCGGGGGTGTCGATCGGGGCGGTCAACTCGCCTGATTCGACGGTGGTCTCCGGCGACACGGAGGCCGTGGCCCGGGTCGCGGCGCATTTCGCCGGGCTGGGCCGCAAGACGCGCACCCTCGCGGTCAGTCATGCCTTCCACTCCGCGCACATGGATGGAGTGTTGGCGGAGTTCGAGGAGATCGCGTCGGGGCTGGCCTTCCGTGAGCCGTCGATTCCGGTCGTGTCGAACGTGACGGGTGGCCTGGCCACGGTCGAGCAGGTGACGGATCCGGCGTACTGGAGCAGTCACATCCGTCAGCCGGTGCGGTTCGCCGACGGGGTGCGGAGTCTGCGTGCGGCGGGTGCGTCCACGTTCCTGGAGCTGGGTCCGGACCCGGTGCTGACCGCGCTCACCCGGGCCACCCTCGACGAGGCCGGCGAGGCGGACGAGCCGGTGGTCGCCGTCTGCGCGCTGCGCGCCGACCACCCCGAGACCCGCACCTTCGTCACGGCCCTTGCGACCGCGCACGTCCATGGCGTCGACGTCGACTGGCAGCTGCCGGCCGGCGCCCCCGGACAGGCCGTCGACCTGCCCACGTACCCGTTCCAGCGCGACCGGTACTGGCTCGCGCCCGCCAGGTCGGCCGGGGAGCCGGGTGCGGCCGGTCTGGAGGCCGCCGGGCACCCGCTGCTGAGCGCCGAGACGGTCCTGCCGGACGGCACCCGGCTGTTCACCGGGCGGGTCTCGCTGCCCACCCACCCGTGGCTGTACGACCACGTGGTGTTCGGCACCGTCGTCCTGCCGGGCGTGGCCTTCCTGGACCTGCTGCTGTACGCGGGCGATCAGGTGGACTGCGGGATCGAGGAGCTGACCCACCACGCGTTCCTGGCGGTGCCGCCGCAGGGTGCGCGTGACCTCCAGATCACCGTCGAGGCACCTGACGAGACCGGCCGGCGCTCGTTCACGCTGTACTCGCGCGCCACCGACGCGGACCGGTCGCAGGAGTGGACGCGGCACGCCAGCGGGCTGCTCGCGCCGCTCGTGCAGGAGGAGCCGTTCGACCTGGCGGCCTGGCCGCCGGCCGGTGCCACGGCGGTGGACATCGACGCGTTCTACCGGACGTTCATCAACCGCGGCTACGAGTACGGCCCGATGTTCCAGGGCTTCAGGGCCGGCTGGCGGCTGGGCGACGACCTGTACGCCGAGATCGCCCTGCCGGACGACGCCGACGCGGAGCACTACGGGATCCACCCGGCGCTGCTCGACTCGGCGCTGCACCCGCTGATGCTCTGGTACGACGCGGCGGACGGGGTGCGGCTGCCGTTCTCGTGGCGCGGCGTCTCGCTGCGGGCGAGCGGTGCACGCCGGGTGCGGGTGCGGCTGACCCGCCCGGAACGAGACACCGTGGCGCTGTCGATCGCGGACGCGTCGGGCGCCCCGGTGATGCGGATCGCGTCGCTGGCGATGCGCCCGGTGGGCCCCGAACAGCTGGCGGCGGCCCGCAGCACCCAGCCGGACTCGCTGTACCGGATGGACTGGAACAAGCTCCCCACCGCGCCCGCGGCGGCGGCCACCCTGCCGTTCGCGGTACTCGGCGACAAGGAGCTGACGGCCGACCTGGAGCGGCTGGGTGTCGCCGCCGCCTGCCACCCGGAACTGGCCGGTGTGCGCGGCGCCACGGCGGGACTGCTGCTGCCGGTCGGCGGCACCGACCGCGCGGTGGCCGACGCCGCGCACGGCACCGCGACCCAGGTACTCGCGGTGCTCCAGGAGTTCCTGGCCGACGAGCGCTTCAGCGGCACTCCGCTCGTGGTGCTCACCCGGGGTGCGGTCGCGATGGACGACGCCGAGGACGTGCAGGACCTCGCGGCGGCGACCGTCTGGGGTCTCGTACGGACCGCCCAGTCGGAGCACCCGGGCCGGATCGTGCTCGTCGACCACGACGCCAGTGACCTGTCCTGGCGCGTCTTCACGGCCGGCATGGCCTCCGGCGAGGCGCAGTTCGCGCTCCGCGAGGGCGCCCTGCTGGTGCCGCGGCTGTCCCGCGCCACCCTCGCGACGGACATTCCCGCCACCCCCGCGACCCCCGCGACCCTCGACCCGAACGGCACGGTCCTGGTCACCGGGGGCACGGGTGCTCTCGGTGCGTTGCTGGCCCGGCATCTGGTGACGGTTCACGGGGTGCGGCGTCTGGTGCTCACCAGC
>NZ_JAMJWG010000072.1 GCF_024435355.1 Streptomyces odontomachi | reverse complement strand
TCGCCAGCGTGAACGCGATCTCCTGCGCAGGTGAGGCGCCTGCCTCGGCCATGTGGTAACCGGAGATCGAGATGGTGTTCCACTTCGGGATCTCGGCCCGGCAGTACGCGAAGATGTCCGCGGTCAGCCGCAGCGACGGCTTGGGCGGGAAGATGTACGTGCCGCGGGCGATGTACTCCTTGAGCACGTCGTTCTGGATCGTGCCGGTCAGCTGGTCGGCGGAGACGCCTTGTTCCTCGGCGACGAGCTGGTAGAGCAGCAGCAGCAGGGCCGCCGGCGCGTTGATCGTCATCGACGTGGAGACCTGGTCCAGCGGAATGCCGTCGAACAGCACCCGCATGTCGTCGATGGAGTCGATCGCGACGCCGACCTTGCCGATCTCACCCCGCGCGATCGGGGCGTCCGAGTCGTGGCCCATCTGGGTGGGCAGGTCGAAGGCGACCGACAGGCCCGTCGTGCCGTTGGCGATCAGCTGCTTGTAGCGCGCGTTGGACTCCGCGGCGGTGCCGAAACCGGCGTACTGGCGCATCGTCCACGGGCGACCGGTGTACATGGTCGGATACACGCCGCGGGTGAAGGGGTACGCGCCCGGTGCGCCGATCTTCTCCGCCGGATCCCGATCCGCAAGGGCGTCAGGCCCGTAGACCGGCTCGATGGGCAGCCCGGATTCCGACTTGCGCACGACGGTTTCTCCTCTGCGGTCCTGCGGTCTACCAGATGGGGACGGCGTGAACCCGAAGGGGACCGGCTTGATGCGGGACACCCTTGTCAACCGGGACGAACGGCCGTGCTTGCGATTCTCCGCACACGTGAGGCTAGGCGCAGGTCCGCGGTGTCCGTACCCCCTAACCACCCCAGAACAGACCACTGTTTTCCGCGGATCCTCGGGGTCGTAGGGGGTGCCCCGCACAGGGGTTGGTGCTGGTCCCGGCGCTGCGGCGGCGACTTTAGATCGTACGAAGCTGCCTCTTAGGAATCGTCAGGAGGATGCGAAACCGCTCAGTCGTGACCCGCACCAGATCAGGGGAGCGCCCAATGGCCACGCCTTCGGAAGACAAGATCGTGACCGCATTGCGGGCAGCGCTCCGGGAGAACGAGAGGCTACGGAAGCAGCATGACCAATGGGTCCATGCCGCGGCCGAGCCGATTGCGATCGTGGGAGCGGGCTGCCGTTTCCCCGGCGGGGTGGCGGCGCCGGACGACCTGTGGCAACTGGTTGCCGACGGCGTGGACGCCATCGGCGAACTGCCGGGCAACCGCGGCTGGGACGTGACGGGCCTGTACGACCCGGATCCTGCGGCCACGGGGAAGTCGTACGTTCGGCAGGGCGGGTTCCTGTACGACGCGGACGCGTTCGACGCCGAGTTCTTCGGTATCAGCCCGCGGGAGGCGCTCGCGCTCGACCCCCAGCAGCGCCTCCTGCTGGAGACCGCCTGGGAGGCCTTCGAACGCGCCGGCATCGACCCGGACGGCACCGACACGGGTGTCTTCACCGGGATCATGTACGGCGACTACGGCTCCCGGCTGTTCGACCACATCCCCGAGGAGTTCGAGGGCTACGTCGGCACCGGCAGCGCGGGCAGTGTCGCCTCGGGCCGGCTCTCCTACACCTTCGGCCTTCAGGGCCCCGCGGTCACCGTCGACACAGCGTGCTCGTCGTCCCTGGTGGCGATGCACCTCGCCGTGCAGGCGCTACGCAAGGGCGAGTGCGCGCTGGCGCTGGCCGGCGGCGCCACGGTCATGGCCACCCCGACCACCTTCATCGAGTTCAGCCGCCAGCGGGGCCTCGCGCCCGACGGCCGCTGCAAGTCCTTCGCGGGTGCCGCGGACGGTGTCGCCTGGGGCGAGGGCGTCGGCATGGTGCTGCTGGAACGCCTGTCGGACGCGCAGGCCAACGGCCACCAGGTGCTCGCCGTGGTGCGTGGTTCCGCGCTGAACCAGGACGGCCGAAGCAGCCAACTCACCGCACCGAACGGTCCCTCGCAGCAGCGCGTGATCCGCGCCGCGCTTGCGGATGCGGGTCTGTCGACGGCGGACGTGGACGTGGTGGAGGCGCACGGCACGGGCACCACGCTCGGCGACCCGATCGAGGCGCATGCGCTCATCTCGACGTACGGGAACGGCCGGGAGGCCGGGCGGCCGTTGTGGCTGGGTTCGCTGAAGTCGAACATCGGGCACACGCAGGCCGCTGCGGGCATCGCCGGTGTGATCAAGATGGTGGAGGCGATGCGGCGTGGTGTGCTGCCGAAGACCCTGCACGTGGACGAGCCCACGCCGCACGTGGAATGGGCGGACGGTGGCGTCGAGCTGCTGACGGAGGAACGTGCGTGGCCGGAGGTGGGTCGTGCACGGCGGGCGGCGGTGTCGTCGTTCGGGATCAGCGGGACGAACGCGCACATCATCCTGGAGGCGGCACCTGATACGTCGGCCTCCGCCACGGGCCAGTCTGCGGAGTCGGACGGTCTGGCGGTGTGGCCGGTGTCGGCGAGGTCCGCGGACGCGTTGCGTGACCAGGCGCGACGGCTTCACGAGTACCTCTCTGCGGCATCCGGGGCTGGT
>NZ_JAMJWG010000071.1 GCF_024435355.1 Streptomyces odontomachi | reverse complement strand
CAGGCGGCGATCGTCACCGAGGCGCCGTGCGCGGTCAGCTCCGCCTCCAGCTCCAGGGCGCCCTCGGCGTCCCGGCCGCGACGGCTGGTCAGCAGCAGGTGCCGGGCCCCGTGCTCGGCCACCAGATGCCGGGCCAGCAGGCCACCGAGCGTGCCCGTGCCACCGGTGATCAGGACGGTGCCCTCCGGGTCGAACGGCGCCGTGGCACGGCCCGATCCGGCGGTGTCCGCCACCGTGCCGTCGCGGGTCAACCGGGGGGTGTGCGGCACGCCCTCGCGCACCGCCGTGTGCGGGTGCGAGCCGGCGAGCACGGCCGGGAGCGCGCGGGCGCTGTCGGCGTGCCCGTCCAGGTCGGCCAGCAGCAGCCGGCCGGGCTCCTCTAGCTGGGCGGCCCGGATCAGGCCCCACACCGGCGCCGCCACCAGGTCGTCCACGGGATCGTCCGACAGGGCCCCGAGGGCGCCCCGGGTGACGAAGGCGAGCCGGCTCGCGGTCAGCCGGGTGTCGGCGAGGAACTCCCGGGTCACCGCCAGGGTGTCACGCGCCAGGTCGCGCGAGTCCGCGGCCGGGTCGACGCCCGCCTCGGAACCCGTACGCGCCACCAGCACGACCTCCGGCAGCTGCGCCCCGCCGGCCACGGCGGCGGACAGCGCCGCCAGGTCCGGGTAGCGGTGCCCGGGCACCCCGGCCGCGTCCAGCACGTCGGCCAGGCCCAGGTCGTCGGCGCCGAGCAGCGCATACGAGCCGACCGCAGGGCCGCCGGCCGCGACGGGCGTCCACCGGAGGGTGTGCACCAGGTTGCGGTACGCGCCGCCGGACACGGCCAGCCGGTCGGCCGAGATCTCCCGGGTGACCAGCGACTCGACCGCGGCGACCGGAGCGCCGGACGCGTCGGCGAGCCGGATCGACAGCTCCTCGCCGGCCCCCGTCAGACGCGCCCGCAGCACGGCAGAGCCCGGGGCGTGCAGCGTGACACCGTTCCAGGAGAACGGCAGCCGCACGCCCGTGGACCCGCTGCGCATGCCGTCCAGCACGCTGGGGTGCAGCACCGCGTCCAGCAGCGCGGGGTGCAGATGGAAGGCGCCGGCTGCCGCGTTCTGGGCGTCCTCCGGCAGCCGCACCTCCACGTAGGTGGCGTCACCGGCGCGCCAGGCGGCCTGCACGCCCTGGAACAGCGGCCCGTACTCGTAGCCCTGCCCGGCCAGTTCGGCGTAGAGGTCGTCGACGTCGGCCGGCTCGGCACCGGCCGGCGGCCAGACCGCCAGGTCACCGGCGTCGGCGTCGGCGGAGACGTCGGCGGGTTCGAGCGCGAGGACACCGGTGGCGTGCCGGGTCCAGACCGGGGTGTCCGCGGCGTCGACGTCGGACCCGGTCGACTCACCGGACCCGCCGGACCCGCCCGATTCGGCGGCCCGGTTGGTGGTGACGGGCCGGGAGTGGATCGCGACCGCCCGGCCGCCGTCGGCCGCCGGCTCCACGGTGACCTGGAGCTGCACCCCGCCCTGCTCGGGCAGGATCAGCGGGGCCTGAAGCGTCAGTTCGCGCAGGTGGTCGGCGCCGGTGTGGGCAGCCGCGTGCAGCGCCAGCTCCACGAAGGCCGTGCCCGGCAGCAGCACCGTGCCGTGCACCGCGTGGTCGGCCAGCCAGGGGTGGGTGGCCAGGGACAGCCGGGCGGCGAACACCTGGCTCTCGCCGTCGGCCAGTTCGAGCACCGACCCCAGCAGCGGATGCCCGGCGCTCGCCAGCCCCAGGCTGCCCGCGTCGGCCGCCCCGGTCGGCTTGACCACCCAGTAGTTCTCGCGCTGGAAGGCGTACGTCGGCAGGTCGACGTGCCGGGCCGGCCGGCCGTGGACGCTCGCCCAGTCCACGGCGACGCCCTGCGTGTGCGCCGCGGCCACCGCGGTCAGCAGGGTGGCCGCGGCGGGACGGTCGTGCCGCTGCACGGCCAGCGCGCCGGGTGCGGCGTCGGAACCGCCGTCCGCGACGCTGTCCTGGACCAGGCCGGTCAGCGCCGGGTGCGGGCCGATCTCCAGGTAGGTGCTGATCTGGTGGTGCTGGTGGAGGTGGGTGATGCCGTCGTGGAAGCGGACGGCGGCTCGGATGTGGTCGGTCCAGTACTGGGCGGACGTCAGCTGTTCAGCTGTCGCCGTGGTTCCGGTGACGTTGGAGACGACCGGGATGCGGGGGGCGTGGTACGTGAGCCCCTGGGCGACCTTCTGGAACTCCTCCAGGACGGTGTCCATGTGGGCGGAGTGGAAGGCGTGGCTGACGGTGAGCCGCGTCGCCTTGCGGCCCTCGTTCTTCCAGTGCGCCGCCAGCTCGAGCGCCCGGTCCTCGTCACCGGCGACGACGACGGAGACGGGCCCGTTGACGGCGGCGATGCAGACGCGGTCGTCGTCGGTGAGGGTGGCGCGGAGTTCGTCTTCGGTGGCCTGGATGGCGATCATGGCGCCGCCGGCCGGTGCGGCCTGCATCAGCCGTCCGCGGGCCGCCACCAGCGTGCAGGCGTCTTCCAGGGAGAGCACGCCGGCCAGGTGCGCGGCCGTCAACTCGCCGATCGAA
>NZ_JAMJWG010000070.1 GCF_024435355.1 Streptomyces odontomachi | reverse complement strand
TCCCGCCGCCCCCCATACGCCCGAAGGCCGGCCCGCCCCCGGCCCAGCACCCGAAGCCGACACCGGCACCGACACCGACATCAGCGCCGGCACCGCCGCCGCCCCCCTCGTCGTCTGGAACCTGTCGGCGCCGACCGAGACGGGGCTGCGCGGTCAGGCTCGGCGGCTGGCGGCCGGCCTTCGGGACGGCGCGGAGGCCGAGCCGTATGCCGTCGGGCATGCCCTGGCCACCACCCGTGCCACCTTCGATCACCGTGCCGCGCTGGTGGGTCGGTCGGCGGAGGAGCTGCGCACCGCCCTGGAGTCCGTCGCCGCCGGACGATCCGGCGCGGCGGCGCCGGTGGGCCGTGCCCGGGCGGGGAAGTCCGCGGTGGTGTTCGCCGGGCAGGGCAGCCAGCGGGCCGGGGTGGGACGGGAGCTGTACGCGGCGAGCCCGGTGTTCGCCGCGGGCTTCGACGAGGCGTGTGCCGCGTTCGACGGGCTGCTGGACCGGCCGTTGCGGGAGCTGGTGCTCGGTGCGGGCGCCGATGACGACACGCTGGCCCGGACCCGTTACGCACAGCCCGCGATCTTCGCCGTGGAGGTCGCCCTGTACCGGCTGCTGGAGTCCACCGGCGTGCGGCCCGGCGCCGTCGCCGGGCACTCCGTGGGCGAGCTGGTGGCGGCGTACGTGGCCGGGGTCTGGTCGCTGCCGGACGCCGCCCGGCTGGTGGCCGCACGCGGCCGGCTGATGCAGTCGGCCCCCGAAGGCGGGGCGATGGTGTCGCTCCGGGCGACGGAGGACGAGGTACGCGACAGCCTGGAACGCCTCGACGTGACGGCGGCGGTGGCGGTCGCCGCCGTCAACGCGCCCCAGCAGACGGTGGTCTCCGGCGACGCCGACCAGGTGCGGAAGGTCGCCGAACACTGGCGTGCCCAAGGACGCCGGGCCACCCGGCTACGGGTCAGCCATGCCTTCCACTGTGCCCACATGGACGGCGTGCTGGAGGAGTTCCGGCGCATCGCGGCCTCGGTGACCTGGCATCAGCCGTGCCTGCCGGTCGTCTCCGGCAGCACCGGACGGATCGCCTCCGCCGGTGACCTCACCGACCCCGACCACTGGACCGGGCAGATCCGCCGCACCGTCCGCTTCGCCGACGCCGTCCGCCACCTCCACCAGGCGGGCGTCACCACCTTCCTGGAGGTCGCCGGACACCCGGCCGTGGCCCAGCAGATCGAGGAGACCCTCGACGGCACGGACGACGCCGACGGCCGTACCGCCCCCGTGGTGGTCACGGTGACACCGGAACCGGAACGCCTCCTGACCGCTCTCGCCCGCGCCCACGTCACCGGATGCGACATCGACTGGCGCGCGTGGTTCACCCGCCCGCCGCGCACCCCTGTCGACCTGCCCACCTACCCCTTCGAGCACCGCCCCTACTGGCTCGCCCCTGCCCCGGCCGGCGGCGACGCCGGGCGGCTCGGGCTGACCGGCACCGACGGCCACCCGCTGCTGGGGGCGCTGGTCCTGCCGGCCGAGGGCGAAGGAATCCTGCTCAGCGGGCTGCTGTCGGCGCACACCCAGCCGTGGCTGGCCGACCACGTCATCGCCGGCACCCCGCTCCTCCCCGGCACCGCCTTCCTCGAACTCGCCCTCCAGGCCTGCCGCGCGGCCGGCTGCGACGAGGTCGCCGAACTCACCCTGGAACGCCCGCTCGCCCTGCCCGCCCAGGGCGCCGTACAGATCCAGGTCGTGGTGCAGGGTGCCGACGCGCACGGCCGCAGGGCGCTGGCCGTGCACTCCCGCCCGGCCCGAGGGCAGCAGCCGGACGACCCGTACGACGAGCCGTGGACCTGCCACGCGACCGGTGCGCTCGGACCGGTGACGGCCACGGCACCCGAGGCCGCCGGAGCACCGCGCTCTGCGGAGCCGTCCGCATGGCTGCCCGCCGACGCCGTACCGCTCGACCTCGACGACGCGTACCCCTCGCTGGCCCGCGACGGGTACGCGTACGGCCCCGCCTTCCAGGGCCTGCGGGCCGCCTGGTCCGCCGGGCCCGACCTGTACGCCGAGGTCGAGACGGCCCAGCCGCAGCACGCCGACGCCGCTCGCTTCGGCCTCCACCCGGTGCTCCTCGACGCCGCCCTGCACGTCCTGGCCATCGCCGGGCTGCACGACGGCCGCACCCAGGTGCCGTTCTCCTTCACCGGCGTACGCCTCCATGCACACGGCGCCACCACGCTCCGGGCCCGGCTGCGGCGCTCCGACGGCACCGTGTCCCTCACGCTCACGGACCCGGCGGGGGAGGCCGTCGCGGACGTGGCCGCACTGACGCTGCGTGCCCTCGGCCCCCGGGTCGCCGCTGCCGGACCACCCCTGCACGTGGTCCGCTGGACCCCGCTCGGCGCCCAGCCCCCGACGACCGACACCTCCGCCGTTCCCGTGCCGACCGTGGTCCAGGTGGCCGAGGCCGGTCCGGAGTGCCTCGTGGACGTCCACCACGAGACGGCCCGGGTACTGGCCGCCGTGCACGCCCGACTCGACGGTGACGACGACGGCACCCTGGTGGTCGTCGCGCCGTCGTCGGATCTGGTGGGGGCGGCCGTCGGTGGTCTGGTGCGGTCGGTGCAGGCCGAGCATCCCGGGCGGTTCGTGCTGGTCGAGACGGACGCCCCCGGTGCGCGGGTGCCTGCCGAGCTGCTGTCGACGGTGGTGGCCAGCGGCGAGCCGTACGTACGGCTTCAGGAAGACACCCTCCTCGTACCCCGCCTGACGCGACTCGTGGAGCCGTCGAGTCCCGCGGGATCGTCCGGACCCCGACCTACGGAACC
>NZ_JAMJWG010000007.1 GCF_024435355.1 Streptomyces odontomachi | reverse complement strand
TCACACAGAACCACCAGGGCGGGCCTCGGTGGTGGCAGGTTCACTGCGGAAGGAAGCCTGGCTTAGCCTGGCCCAGTTCACGGAGGTGGTTGACGTAGTCCTGGGCAGCAGGCTCGGAGGAGTAGCGTTGCCGCATCTCCGCGGCAAGCTCCCGGCTCGTCATGATGAGCGAAGGGATGGACTGCCGATCCCCTTCCAGCGCGCGCTCCCCCATGATGAGCGCCTGCTCAAGGTCACCTTCACGCGCGGCTGCCACCCCTAGAGTGACGCGCGCCTCCGAGTTGCGCATGGGGGTGCGCTCCATCCCGTCGAAGTCCGTGCCAGCGCGGAGGACTTCCTCAGCAAGATTCTTGGCGAGCTTGTCCTCACCCACGAGGCGGTAACAGTCCATGGCGTAGTAATCGAACTTGGCTGGGTCCACCACAAAGTGGTGATCAAGGTTCTCCGGGTACGGCATGCCTTCGAGCAACCGGCGCCCCTTGTCCAAGGCTGTTTCGACCTGGCGGCGATCCCCCAGCCGCGCCCACGCCTTGGCTTCCTGCGCAGCGAGTTGGACGGCGACGCCCTGATGGGAGGCCAGTTCCGCGCCTGCGTGCGCCGCCGCGATGACGCCTCGGTAATCCCCCGTGGTCAGTGCGAACCAGGCACGCATCTCGTGGGCCCACCCGCCGATCTCAGCATGGTCCGCCTCGGTGGCCAACGAGAGGGCGGCCCGTCGCGTGGACTCGGCTGCATTGCGGTCGCCGGTGTCGTACTCGACACAGCCCACCAAGAGCGCGAGCCACCCGGACAGCGCCAGGACTTCGCGGTGTTGGGCCAAGGTCAAGCTCTTGGAGTGGAGCTCCACGACACGGCGCAACCACTGCCGACCCTCGATGAGCAGCTGCTCGCTGGGCATGTACGGGTACTCAGAGCAGAGCCGGTCTGCGGTCATGCGCAGTGCGTCGAGTGTGGCCGTGTTGACGTCGGAGCGGCTGAGACGACTCACGATCTCCAGTGTTTCCATGCCGCTCGTTGCGAGGACTTCCGCATCTCCGTTCCTGCGTGTCGGCGCCGGGAAAAGCGCGTGGGTGACGGTGCCGAAAACGGCAGCGATGAGCGGACGGTAGAACTCGTTCGGAATCTGCCCGGACTCCCACCGCTTCCACTGACGGATCATGCTGTCGTCAGCGGGGAGCTCCTGCGGGGAATGCGCCCGTAGTGCCCTCACCGCATCCCGCTGGGACCAATCGCGGGCTGCCCGTTCCGCCGCAATGCGTCGTGCCCAAGCGGGCCTGTCGTCGGTCATGCGCCCTCCTTTGAGTGCCTAGGCCGAGTCTCTCGCGCGGACTACGGGGACACGGAAGGGGACAGCACGGTGACACGGGACATGTCCCCATGTCATGCACGCTGCCACCTCTGTGTCACTTACCCCACACGCTCTGCTTCTTGCATGCTCATGGCAGTCACGCACCACCCGAGTTGGACCGCCCTTCGAGCGTTTCCACCCGGTCAGCCAACGCCTGAAGCTGGGAGCGGATTTCCATGATCTCGTTACGTACGTCGTCACTGGGAGCAACTCCGTCACTGACGAAATTGCCGAGGTTCCCCGCAGAGACAATCAAACCTTCGGCTCGCAGCGCAGCCAACCCGTTCTGGATGGTCTGGCTAGCAAATCCGAAGCGATCAATCAGCTCACGCTGGGACGGAATGCGGTCGCCTGGCTTCATCTTCTTGATGTCGTCACGCAGTGCGTCGGCGACCTGCGCGGCCTTCGGCTTTGGTCCACCCGTAGAAGTCATGCCCTGAGCTTACCCACCACAGCGAACTAGCGCACACCACCGCACAGGGGTTGTGCACCACAGCGAACTAGTGCAAGCTAGTCAACAAGCGATCGCCTTGCTGAAAGCGCGGTTCGCAGAGGAAAGCCCTGGTCAAAGCCAGGGTTCAACGGCAGGGAGCGGCGCCCAACCGCCAAGAAGTTCGCCGCTCCCCTGACCCTCGAAGGGGTACTTCCATCATGCCTGGAACTCTCATGATTCACCGTTCTGCCGACCCGCTGTCGCTGCGGGAGGACGCGGATGTGTTCGGCTCGCCTGACCCGGGGCAGCCGGTTCGCGTCGAGGTACAGGTGCGTGCGTGCCTGACCTTCGCTGAGCTGCTGGGACTGCTGCTGTTCACGCCTGGTCTGTCCATGGAGTACGGCGAGCTGGACGACGACGAGGTCATCCGGGACTCGCTGCACTACGCGGTGCTGGAAACGGACCTGGACACCATGGAGCGGTACGCCTACCGGGCCGAATTCGCCTACCAGGGCAGTGACCGGGTGCCCGCGGAGTACACGCGCCGTGTGGCTGCCGCGATCACCCGTGTCTACGGGGTCGCCGCGTGAGTACCGCATTGGACGCCCTGTACGCCCACATGGCGCCCCCGGTGGCGCCGGTCGTCTCCCTGGTGGAGATGGACCGGCGCCGGGCCGGGGAGGATTACCCGACCGTGCCGGTGAACGGTATGGAGCTGGACCTGACCGAGACAGCCGCCGCCCTGTTCGAGCACTACACCGACGAACACGAGGGCGGCTGGCCGACCACGGACACCCTGTACGCGGCCCTGACCGAGGCCGTACGCACTCTGGGCCCGGCCGGGATCGCTGAGACGACACAGACCTTCGCCGAGCTGCCAGCCGACGAGTTCTTCGAGGTGGCCCATTGCCACCGCTTCGCCTACCGGCTGGCCCTGTCGTTTTGGTACCGCGGTGCCCGCTGCCGCCCGATGAGCGCTGGTGAAGCCGCTGTGGCGGTCTACCTCTCCAGCCTTCAGCGCTACCGCTGGGACGACTTCTACGCCCTGCCGCACCACCAACTGTTGCTGGCCCGGGCCCTGCACGAAGGTGCCGCGTCGGTGCCCGCTGATGTCCTGATCCGGCTGGGCAAGGTCATGGCCGGTGAGCAGGGTGGGGTGGACCGGGACCGCTCGAAGGAGTGGCTGTACAAGCAGGTGCTGCCCGACTACCACCGCCGCCGCTTCGCCTTCAACCTGGTGCGCACCGCACCGAAGAACCGCAAGCAGCCCACCCCGCTCGTCGTCCGTCTGGATGGCGGCGGCTACGTCCTCGGTCTGACCCCGCCCCCGGCACCCGACGGTGACTACCTGCTGCCGATGGGGGTGGCCTGGTGAGCCGCGCCCGCACGGCCCGACCCGTGCTTCAGGGAGACACCCGCCGCCGCTTCCTGGCCCACCTCGCCGGCCGGGATGGCGCCCGCTGCTACTACTGCCGCACGCCGTTCGACGCGGCCCTGTCGGATGCGACGCTGGACCACTACGTGCCGTACTGCGTGTGGCCCGAGAACCGGCCGCGCAACCTGGTACTGGCCTGCGAGCCGTGCAACCAGGCCAAGGCGGACCGGCTCCCGTACTGGGTCACGGTCCTGCTGGACGCGGCCGTGAACACGCCCGGCCGACCGTTCACGGTCCCCGGTGCCCTGTTCACCACGCACGGAACCCCGGCATGGGACGACCTGTTCCAGCAGACCGTGAACACCGCAGTGAACACGGCCATGAACACGCTGTTCACGGTCGGGCGATCGGTGTTCACCGTCCCGCTTCAGTCGGTCGGGTCGACGGGGCCGATCGAGTCGGCCGACCGGTCGACCAGGGCAGACGGCGCCGTGAACGGTGCCGATTGGGGCTCGGTCGGGCCCGTCGTGAGTCGGGTGCAGTGGCGAGTGCTGGCCCGACTCGCACGGGCCTGTGAGTCGGCCCTGAACGCGACCGTGAACACCGATCGGCACGCCGTGAACAGTCGAGAGCGGTTGGGGTCTGACCTGCGTGACTGCCCGCGTCACAGCTCGCGTCACACGGCTCTTCAGTCGGGCAGTCCCCGGTCCGCGATCGGTACAGCGGTCGACTCGATCGAGTCGGGTCCGCGGACCGGTCGAGACAAGCACCCCTGCCCGATCGAGTCGGGTGACCAGTCGACCCGACCGGGCCCGATCGAGCACGGCACCGCGACGAGGGAGAGGGAGGCTGCATGACCCCCGTGAGCGACTTGTTCCCCCCGCCGACTCACCCGATGGCCGTTGCCCGGCACCTGGCCCCCCAGTGGCACCACGAGGGCGTGTTGACGCTGCGGCATTGGCGCGGCATGTGGATGCGCTGGGAAGACACGGCATGGCGTGAGCTGTCCAAGGAAGAGATCCAGGCCAGCCTCTACAAGCAACTGGAGTGCGCCACCTACGAGCACCAGACGCCCAAGGGTGAGCTGGAAGTCCGTGACTGGGCACCGACGATCCCCAAGATCGCCAACCTCATGCAGGCGATCCAGGCCGTCACCCACCTGCCCCCGAGCATCAACACGCCGGCATGGATCGGCCCGCCCGGTGACCCGCTGCGTCGTGACGAAACCCGTGACGAAACCCTGCGCGGTGACAGCCCCATCGTGGCGTGCACCAACGGGCTACTCAGGGTCCGCGACCGTGCCCTTCTGCCGCTCTCCCCGGAGTTCTTCAACCTGGTCTCGGTCCCCTTCGACTACGATCCGGCGGCTCGGGCCCCCGTCTGGCGCGCCTTCTTGCACCAGGTGCTGCCCGATGACCCGCAGTCCGTCGCGGCTCTTCAGGAGTGGTTCGGCTACGTGCTGTCCGGGCGGACCGATCAGCAAAAGATCCTGCTGATCGTCGGGCCCACGAGGTCGGGTAAGGGCACCATCGCCCGTGTGCTGACCTCCCTGGTCGGGAACGGGAACACGGCGGGCCCCACCCTGGCGAGCCTGGCCACGAACTTCGGACTGTCCCCGCTGCTCGGCAAATCCCTCGCTGTCATCGCTGACGCGCGTCTGTCCCCTCAGGGCGGGCACCAGGTGGTCGAACGGCTGCTGACGATCAGCGGTGAGGACAGCATCGACGTGGACCGCAAGTATCGCCAGCCCTGGACGGGACCGCTGCCCACCCGGTTGATGATCCTGTCCAACGAGCTGCCGAACTTCGGCGACTCAAGCGGCGTCATCGCTAACCGGTTCGTTGTGCTGAACACGCCCATCTCCTGGCTCGGGCGGGAGGATCCGGCCCTGACCGGCAAGCTGACTGCGGAGCTCCCAGGCATCCTCAACTGGGCTCTGGACGGCCTGGACCGCCTGGTGCACACCGGGCGCCTGACGGTGCCGCCCAGCTCGCTGGAAGCGGTCACCACCATGCAGGACACCGCATCCCCCACGTCGGCGTTCGTGCGCGAATGCTGCGAGACCGGCCCAGACTGCTCGGTGCCGGTAGATGATCTGTGGTCCGCCTGGGGTGACTGGGCTCTGGACAGTGGCGTCAAGCCCGGCACCAAAGCTCTCATGGGCCGCAACCTGCTCTCCGTCGTCCCGCAGCTACGGCGCAGCAAGCCCCGCGCGGCCGACGGCAAGCAGATTCCCACCTATCTCGGGATCACCCTCAAAGAGGGTGCCCTGCACGGTTGCAGCGTCGCTGACCGACCGTGGGTCCCCGGCCAGGCTGACACGCCCGTTTGCCCTGCGCCCCAGGCGCCTGGGCAGCCCGTTCAGGACAGCCTGCTGCACTGCGCCGTCTGCCACGGGCCTATGGACGGCGCGCTGACCGCCGCCGGACACCTCACCCATCCCACCTGCCAGCGCACCACCGTCCACGGGGGGACCTCATGACCAGCCGCCGCGTACCCGAAACACGGCACGGCGTACCTGAAACGCGTACCCACGTACCCGAAACGGACCCGCGCGCCACCCTGCGCGGCAGCCTGCCTGACCGCTACCTCACCCCCGAAGACCTCGTGGGAATCTTCCAACTCGAAAGCGTCGAGACCGTCTACGCCTGGCGCCGCAAGCGCACCGGCCCACCCGGCATCCGCATCGGTAAACACCTGCGCTACGACCCCGCCGACGTCCACGCCTGGGTCACCCACAACAAGACGGACACCGACGCAGCCTGACGCCAGCCGCGCGCTGCACCCGCGCGGCGCGCGGCAAGCGCGCGGATCCTGCCGCGCGGCGCGCGGCACCCGATCCCAACCGCGCGGCAGCCGCGCGGATGCGCGCGGCTGCCCAGAGACTCCGCGCGGCGGGCGCGCGGCAGCCGGGTAAAGGGGGTCCCCCTACCCGCACCACATCCGCCGACCGCCCACGACCCCGCGCCGGCACGCCCGCACCCACCCCCGAGGTAGAGGGACCCCTTTACCCCGGTAGAGGGGGTGGGTAAAGGGGTCTGACCTGCGAAGTAATGGGGGTAGAGGGGGTCAGCCCACCCGGCGCCCCCAGCCTCTACAGGCCCCTTCTCCCGGCTGCCGCCGCGAAGGAAGCCGCCTGAACGCCGCGGACCGACAGCGCCCCGCCGCCCGGTGGACAGGCCCGTCCCGGTTTCGCCTCGGCCCGAAACCGGTTTCGCCCCTGATGTCACCCCAGAGACCTGCCTGACCTGCGCCGATATCGGGTTTCAGGGTCTCAGCCACACGCACGAAAACCCTCCCAGGAAGGGACACAGCCCATGGCTGGCCACATCCAAGACCGCTGGTACAAGACCGAACCCGACGCCGACGGCAAGGACGTCCGCGTGAAGACCGACCGCTATGGCACCGGCCGCCGCTACCGTGCCCGCTACGTCGCGCCTGATGGCACAGAGAAGTCCAAGAGTTTCCCCGACGGACAGAAGCGTGTCGCGGAGAAGTGGCTCACCAACATCGAAGCCGACATGTCCCGCGGCCAGTACGTAGACCCACGCGCCAGCCGGACCACCTTCCAGCAGTACGCGGAACGCTGGGCCGCAGCCCAGACCACGGACGTGGCCACCCGGACGGTCATCGGGACGCGCCTCCGCCTGCACACCTTCCCGTACATCGGTTCCCGGCCGCTCGGCTCGTTCCACCCGGAGCACATCCGGGAGTGGTCCCGCGCCTTGGAATCGGCTGGACTGTCCACCTCGTACCGGCGGGGCATCTTCAGCACCGTCTCATCCGTCTTCAGGGCCGCCGCGGACGACCGGCTCATTGCGAGGAACCCGTGTCGCGCCGGATCGGTCCGGGCCCCGAAGCCTGCTGCCGGCCGCGTACGACCGTGGACGGCTGACCGCGTGTTCGCCGTACGCGAGGAACTCCCGCAGCGCTTCCAGGCGACGAGCGACGTGGGTGGCGGCTGCGGACTACGGCAAGGTGAGATCTTCGGTCTACCGCTCGACGAGGTGGACTTCCTCACGGGCTGGCTGCACGTGGGTTACCAGGTGAAGCCGATCAACAAGCATCTCGTCTTCGCCCCGCCGAAGGGCGGGAAGGTTCGTGACGTACCTCTGCCAAAGGAGGTTGGCCGCGTCCTCGCTGCTCATCTGGAGCGCTTCCCGGCCGTGGACGTCACCCTGCCGTGGCGCACTCCAGACGGTCCCCCGGTGACCAAGAAGCTGATCTTCACCAATGCGGATGGTTCGGCGCTGCACCGGAACGCCTTCAACCTCAGCGTCTGGAAGCCTGCCCTTGTGGCTGCGGGCGTCCTCCCCGAACCCGAGCGGGGGAAGCGAGCCAAGGCGTCCCGCGAAGACGGCATGCACGCGCTGAGGCACTTCTACGCCTCGGTGCTCCTGGACGCTGGGGAGAACATCAAGGCCCTGAGTCAGTACCTCGGGCACAGCGACCCAGGGTTCACGCTGAAGGTCTACACGCACCTCATGCCGAGCAGTGAAAGCCGCACCCGCAAGGCCGTGGACGACATGTACGAAGCCGCCCGGGAAGCGCAAGACGGCCCAGGGACGGCCCAGGCTGCCTGAGTGGTACTGCCATCAGTGACAAAACCGCTGATGGCAGTACGTAAGGCCAGTGGCAATCGACTGATCACCATAGTCAGGTGACTTTCCGTCAGTCAGCCTCCGCGGTCGTGACCCCGGCCACCCCGCCGTCCGCGCGGGCCGCGCAGGGCGGCGGCTCCCCTTACTGGCGGCCCGGCGGCCGAGCTAGGGTGGCGTCGGTAAAGAACTCGCGGGAGCCCGGGCGCACCGGGCTGAGAGGGAGGCTGCGGCGGCCTCCGACCGTACGAACCTGATCCGGGTCATGCCGGCGAAGGGAGGGTCTTGACGACCATGCGACCACGTCATGACGTACCGGACGCGGACGGACCGCGTCCCACGGAGCGATCGCCGGGCGCGACCGGCGCACCCCTTACGGACGGACGGGCCGAGGCGAGCGGCGCACCCGATGCGGACCGGACGCGCGACACGGCGCCCGCGGCGCCCCCCGACAGCGCGCCGCGACACGGCGCACCCGACGTCCTCGTCGTCGGCGGCGGCATCATCGGTCTCGTCACGGCCTGGCGGGCGGCGCTGCACGGGCTGCGTACCGCGGTCGTGGACCCGGCGCCCGGCGGCGGGGCGGCTCGCGTCGCCGCGGGCATGCTGGCCCCCGTCACGGAACTGCACTACGGCGAGCAGACCCTGCTCGGCCTGAATCTGGCATCCGCCCGGCGCTACCCCGACTTCGTGACGGAACTCACCGAGGCCTCCGGCGAACCGGACCTCGGCTACCGGGAGTGCGGGACGCTCGCCGTCGCGCTGGACTCCGACGACCGGGCCCATCTGCGCGAGTTGCATGCCTTCCAGCGCGAGTGCGGCCTGGCGGCCCAGTGGCTCACCGGCCGCGAGTGCCGCCGTCTCGATCCGATGCTGGCGCCGGGCGTGCGCGGCGGACTGATGGTGGCGGGCGACCACCAGATCGACCCGCGCCGGCTCGCCGCCGCCCTGCGCACCGCCTGCGAACGGTCCGGGGTGGACTTCCACCGGCACTGGGCGCAGCGCCTGACGGTGCTGCGGGACCGGGCCACGGGTGTCGTCCTCGACGACGGCACACACCTCACCGCCGGGCAGGTGGTGCTCGCAGGCGGCAGCCACAGCGGGCGACTCGCGGGCGTCCCGGACGCCGTGCTGCCGCCGGTACGGCCCGTCAAGGGACAGGTGCTGCGGCTCACCGTGCCCGCCTCGCACGCCCCGTTCCTGAACCGCACCGTGCGCGCCGTGGTGCGCGGTCAGCACGTCTACCTGGTGCCGCGGCTCAGCGGTGAGCTGGTGGTGGGCGCGACCAGCGAGGAGCTGGGCTGGGACACGACGGTGACCGCGGGCGGCGTCTACGAGCTGCTGCGGGACGCCCACGAGCTGGTGCCGGGGATCACCGAGCTGCCGCTCACCGAGACCTGCGCCGGCCTGCGCCCCGGCTCCCCGGACAACGCCCCCCTCCTCGGCCCGACCGCCCTCCCGGGACTGCTGCTGGCCACCGGCCACCACCGCAACGGGGTGCTGCTCACCCCGGTCACCGGGGACGTCATGGCGCGGGTGCTGACCAGCGGTGAGCTCCCGGACGACGCCCGCGCCTTCACGTCACGCCGCTTCGAGGCCGCACCGGAGCGGCTGCCGGGCACCACAGAACGACCGACCGTGCAGACGGAGCACCACACATGACCAAGGCGACCGCACGTTCATCCTCCTCATCCCCGTCCGCTCCCCCGCCCGCTTCCCCGTCCGCTCCCCTGTCCGTCGTCGTGAACGGCGCGGCGCGCGAGGTCGCTGCGGGGACGACGCTCGACGCGCTGGTCGCCGTGTTCACCACCGCGCCCTCCGGGGTCGCCGCCGCCGTCAACGAGACCGTCGTCCCCCGCGCGCAGTGGCCGACCACGGCGTTGCGCGACGGTGACCGGGTCGAGGTCCTGACCGCCGTGCAGGGAGGCTGAACGCCATGGCAGACGACGTCTTCGAGCTCGGCGGCCTGACCTTCGCCTCCCGCCTGATCATGGGCACCGGGGGTGCCCCCAGCCTGGACGTGCTGGAGCGGTCCCTGGTCGCCTCCGGCACGGAGCTGACGACGGTCGCGATGCGACGGCTCGATCCGGGCGTGCAGGGTTCGGTGCTGTCCGTCCTCGGACGGCTCGGCATCCGGGCACTGCCGAACACGGCGGGCTGCTACACGGCGGGCGAGGCCGTGCTCACCGCACGCCTCGCACGCGAGGCACTCGGCACCGACCTGATCAAGCTGGAGGTCATCGCCGACGAGCGCACCCTGCTGCCCGACCCCGTCGAGCTGCTGGACGCCGCGGAGGTCCTCGTCGACGACGGGTTCACGGTCCTGCCGTACACCAACGACGATCCGGTGCTGGCGCGCCGGCTCCAGGACGTGGGCTGCGCCGCGGTGATGCCGCTGGGCTCGCCGATCGGCTCGGGTCTCGGCATCCGCAACCCGCACAACTTCCAGTTGATCGTGGAGCAGTCCCGGGTTCCGGTGATCCTGGACGCGGGGGCGGGGACGGCATCCGACGCGGCCCTCGCGATGGAGCTCGGCTGCGCCGGGGTGATGCTGGCGTCGGCGGTCACCCGGGCCCGTGAGCCGGTGCTGATGGCCGAGGCGATGCGGTGTGCGGTGGCCGGGGGCCGGCTGGCGTACCGGGCGGGCCGCATTCCGCGGCGGCACTTCGCCGAGGCGTCGTCCCCCTCGGAGGGCCTCGCCCGGCTGGATCCCGAACGGCCCGCGTTCTGACGACGGTGCGGGCCGGGCACTGGCCCGTGACCACGGGTCACAGGACGGCTGCAGTACCGCACCGGGGCCATCCGGGTGGACGGAGCTGTCCGCGGTGGCTCGTACACTCGCCAACGTGGACACGACCCTCTCGGACCCGCTGATCGGGCAGGTGCTCGACGACCGGTACCGCATCGACGCGCTGATCGCGACGGGTGGCATGGCCACGGTCTACCGGGCCGTGGACACCCGTCTCGATCGGGTGCTCGCGCTCAAGGTGATGCATCCCGCACTCGCCGCCGACGCCTCGTTCGTCGAGCGCTTCATCCGCGAGGCCAAGTCCGTGGCCCGGCTCTCCCACCCCAATGTGGTCGGCGTCTACGACCAGGGCACCGACGGCCCGTACGTGTATCTGGCGATGGAGTACGTACCGGGCTGCACCCTGCGCGACGTGCTGCGCGAACGCGGGGCGCTGCGGCCGAGGGCCGCGCTGGACATCCTGGAACCGGTGCTCGCCGCGCTGGGCGCCGCGCACCGCGCGGGATTCGTGCACCGCGACATGAAGCCGGAGAACGTCCTCATAGGGGATGACGGCCGCGTCAAGGTGGCGGACTTCGGCCTGGTGCGCGCCGTGGACACGGTGACCAGCACCACGGGCGCCGTGCTCGGCACCGTCTCGTACCTCGCCCCGGAGCAGATCGAGCACGGCACGGCCGATCCGCGCGTGGACGTCTACGCGTGCGGCGTCGTGCTGTACGAGATGCTCACCGGCGGCAAGCCGCACTCCGGTGATTCACCCGCGCAGGTGCTCTACCAGCATCTGCACGCCGACGTGCCGGCCCCGTCGGACTCCGTCCCGGGGCTGCCGGCCGAGCTGGACGCGCTGGTGGCGTCCGCCGCTTCCCGGACGGCCGGGGCGCGCCCGCAGGACGCGGTCGCCCTGCTCGCCGACGTCCGCCGGGCCCGTGCGGGGCTCACCGCCGCACAGCTGGACGCGGTGCCGCCCGGCGCCCGTGCGACGGAGCACGACAACGCCGAGGACCGCACCAGCGTCATCCCGCGCGCGGCCGCTGCCGCCATCGCGGCGGGCACCGCGGCCTCCCGGGCACGGCACGGCGGTGCCGGCGACGACGACCCGGATGCCGCCCTGCACCGGACCAGCCGCCTGGAGGTCCCGCCGCCCGAGCCGCCCGAGCCACGGCGGCGCGGTGTGCGGCGCCCCCGGCGGGGCACCCTGGTGGTGATCGTCGCGGTGCTTGCGGCCCTCGGCCTGGGAGTGGGGGTCTGGTACATCAACTCGGGCCAGTTCACCCGGGTGCCGCAGCTGCTGACGAAGACCGAGGCGCAGGCGAAGCAGCGGCTGACCGACGCCGATCTCGAGCTCGGGAGCGTCAAGCAGCAGTACAGCGACACCTACAAGCGCGGCACCGTGATGTCCACGGACCCCAAGGCCGGGTCCCGGATCCGCCGGCACGACACGGTGGACCTGACGATCTCGCGGGGCCCGCACACCGTCCACGTGCCCGACCTGCAAGATGTGCCGCTGAACCAGGCGAAGGCGCAGCTGGAGGCCAGGGGCCTGACCCCGGGCATGGTCACCAAGGCGTTCAGCGACTCCGTCGCGCGGGGCGCCGTGATCCGCACCGACCCGGCCGCCGGCACGGTGCGCAACGCCGGCTCCGCCGTGCGGATCACGGTCAGCCGGGGCAAGCCGGTGGACGTTCCCGACGTCGGCGGCGAGTCCGTGGCGGACGCCAGGAGCGACCTGGAGGACGCCGGACTCAAGGTCAAGGTGTCCACCCATCGAGTGAATTCCGACGTCGACGATGGCAAGGTGGCCACGCAGTCGCCCGGCAAGGACACCCGGGTGGCCGAGGGGGACACCGTCACGCTGACGATCTCCAAGGGCCCCGAGATGGTCGAGGTCCCGGACGTCACCGGCGAGAAGGTGGACGACGCCAAGCAGGAGCTGACCGACGCCGGGTTCAAGGTCGAGATCGACCGCGGTCTGCTCGGCGGGGTCTTCGGCGGCGACGAAGTCCAGGACCAGTCGGTGGAGGGCGGCGACAAGGCCCCCAAGGGCAGCACGATCACGCTTGACGTGGGCTAGCACGACCGTCCTCGCGTGGCCTGCGTGCGCCGGCCCGGTGCGTGGCGCGTTCGTCGCGCACCGGGCCGGCGCACCGGTCTGACCGCCGCCGACCGGCCCGCCGCTCCGCCGGTTCACCGGGCGTGGCACCCTGTCCGGCGTGAGCAGTAGCAAGAGCGCGGCCCGCGACGCCGGTGCGGCCGTCGGCACGCGCCGTAATCCGATCGGCGGGCACGTGCCCGTGGCCGGCGGCCTCGCCTCCGTCGGCCTGGCGTACGCCCGTGAGATGGGCGCCGAGACCGTGCAGGTCTTCGTCGCCAACCCGCGCGGCTGGGCCACCCCCGCGGGCAATCCACAGCAGGACGAGGAGTTCCGCGCCTCCTGTGCGGCCGAGGACATCCCGGCGTACGTCCACGCGCCCTACCTGATCAACATGGGTTCGCACACCGAGGAGACCGTGGAGCGGTCGGTCGCCTCGCTGCGGCACTCGTTGCGGCGCGGGCGGGAGATCGGTGCCCTGGGCGTCGTCGTGCACACCGGTTCGGCCACCGGCGGGCGGGAGCGTGCCGTGGCGCTGGCCCAGGTGCGCGAACGGATGCTGCCGCTGCTCGACGAGCTGACCCGGGACGACGATCCGTATCTGCTCCTGGAGTCGACCGCCGGCCAAGGCGCCTCGCTGTGCGCCCGCACCTGGGACTTCGGGCCCTACTTCGAGGCGCTGGACGCCCATCCCAAGCTCGGCATCTGCCTGGACACCTGCCATATCTTCGCCGCCGGCCACGATCTGACCGGGCCGGACGGCGTCCGGCAGACGCTCGATCTGCTGGTCGACACCGTGGGCGAAGGTCGGCTGAAACTCATCCACGCCAATGACTCCAAGGACGTGGTCGGCGCGCACAAGGACCGGCACGAGAACATCGGCGCCGGACACATCGGCGAGGAGCCGTTCCGTGCGCTGATGAGCCATCCGGCCACCGAGCAGGTGCCGCTGATCCTGGAGACCCCGGGCGGCAAGGAGAAGCACGCCCAGGACGCGGCCCTGCTGAAGAAGCTCAGGGAATACCCCGAGGGGGTATAGGCGTTCCCGTCGGCGCCGTGGCTGCACCCGCAGCGCGGCACGGACCGCGGCGGACACCGCGGATCACCGACGACTGGGGGCTCGCCGTGACACACCAGCACCACACCGAACACCAGCACCCGACCACAGACGTGGCACCGACCACTCCCACCACACCCGTGACCTCCGCCGCGTACGAGCACGGCTCTCCCCATGGCCCCGCCCACGACGGCGCACACGGCCACGCATCCGGCCCGGGGCACGGCACCGGGCACGGCGCCGGCCACCAGGGCGGCGGCGGCCGGGGCAGCTGGGCGACGGCGGCGCAGGCCACCCTGCACTGCCTCACCGGGTGCGCCATCGGCGAGGTGCTGGGCCTGGTCGCCGGCACGGCCTTCGGCTGGGGGAACGCACCGACCACCCTGCTGGCGGTCGTCCTGGCGTTCTTCTTCGGCTATCTGCTCACGCTGCGCGGCGTCCTCAAGGCGGGCGCCGGGCTGCGGGTCGCGGTGCGGGTGGCACTGGCCGCGGACACGGCGTCGATCGCCGTCATGGAGCTGGTGGACAACGGCGCCATCGCCCTCTGGCCCGCCGCGATGGGCGCCGGCCTGGCCGACGCGCTGTTCTGGATCTCGCTGGCGATCTCACTGGTGGTGGCGTTCGTGATCACCACACCGGTGAACCGCTGGATGATCGGCCGCGGCATGGGGCACGCGGTCGCGCACCGGTACCACCACTGACCTCGGTCCGCCCCGGTCCGGCGTCAGAGCTCCGGCCCGTCCCCCGGCTCCTCCTGGTAGGAGTACCGCTGCTCGCTCCAGGGGTCGCCGATGTTGTGGTAGCCGCGCTCTTCCCAGAAGCCCCGGCGGTCGGCGGTCATGTACTCGATGCCCCGCACCCACTTGGGCCCCTTCCAGGCGTACAGGTGCGGCACCACGAGCCGGAGCGGGAAGCCGTGCTCGGCGGTGAGGAGCTCGCCGTCCTTGTGGGTGGCGAAGATGGCCGCCGGGGACGTGAAGTCGGACAACCGGAGGTTGGAGCTGAAGCCGTACTCCGCCCAGACCATCACGTGGCTGGTCTCCGGGGCGGGCGGCGCCAGCCGGAGAATCTCGCCGGCCGGGACGCCGCCCCATTCCGCCGCGAGCATGCTGAATTTCGTCACGCAATGCAGATCGGCGGTGACCGTGGCGTAGGGCAGCGCGGAGAATTCCTCGTGCGTCCAGCAGCGCTTGTCGCCGTCCGCGGTGGCGCCGAAGACCCGGAATTCCCAACGCTCGGCGCGGAACTTCGGAACGGGCCCGTAATGGGTGACGGGCCAGCCACGCTGCAAGCGCTGTCCCGGCGGCAGCTCCGGCCGTTCTGCCTGCCGGCTTTCACGCCCCACCGAATGACCCATGCCTCCATCCTGACAGACCCGGAACAGTGGAAATGACCGGCCCTTGCACCGATACCGGCAAGTTATGCCAACACGGGCATTCCATGCTTACTGGACGCCCCCCGGGCCCGGTGAAAGGATGCGCGCAACCTGCTCAGTCGTCCGGCCGGAAGGAGCTTCGGCGATGCAGGGTGATCCCGAGATCATCGAATTTCTCAATGAGCAACTGACCGCCGAGCTGACTGCGATCAACCAGTACTTCCTCCACGCGAAATTGCAGGAGAACCACGGTTGGGTCAGGCTCGCTGCGCATACCAGGGCGGAGTCCTTCGAGGAGATGCGGCACGCGGAGGCCCTCACCGATCGGATCATCTTCCTGGAGGGCCTGCCCAACTACCAGCGACTGTTCCACGTACGGGTGGGCGAGACCGTCACCGAGATGTTCCAGGCCGACCGGCAGATCGAGGTGGAGGCCATCGACCGCCTGCGGCGCGGCATCGACGTGATGCGCTCCAAGAGCGACGTCACGTCGGCGAACATCTTCGAGGCGATCCTCGCGGACGAGGAGGACCACATCGACTACCTGGACACCCAGCTCGAACTGGTCGAGAAGCTCGGGGAGCCGCTGTACATCGCGCAGCAGATCAAGCAGCCGGAGGGGGACGACGGCGGCCAGGCGTCCGGCGGGGCCATGAACTGAACCGGGCTCGCGGGGCCGGGCCCACCGCCACGGTCGGGCGTTCGCCCTCAGGCGGCCTCGTCGAGCACCGGGTCCGAGGTGAGAGCGGGCCGCCCCCGGTCGATGAGCTCACGGCGCGGGCAGGCGCCCCGGCCGAGCAGGGCCTGTATGCGGCGCACGCAGGAGCCGCAGTCGGTGCCGGCCTTGCAGGCGGACGCGATCTGGCGGGGCGTGCATGCGCCGTCGGCCACATGCCCCCGCACCTGGTCCTCGGTCACCCCGAAGCAGTGGCAGACGTACACGTGGTCACTCCCCGGGACGCGGTGGGGCCGGCAGGTCAGCGCCCCGGCCGTACGGGGCGCCCTGCCGGGCGCGCCTGTTCGGTGAGGCAAACCTAACCTTAGCTGGCGGCTGCGCCGGGGCGAAAGCCGGGGACGGGCCCGAGCGGTACGGATCACATCCGGCGCCGCGGGCACGGTCGCGGTTCCCACCGTCCCGGTGGTCCGGACCCGACAGGTACTGCCCCGCTGGGGCGGTGGCGATCCGACGGTGTCGTCGTGGCTTGGCGCGCAGTTCCCCGCGCCCCCGAGTGGGCACTACGTGCCCCTCACACGCGCCGCAGGCGCAACCAGGGGCGCGGGGAACTGCGCGAGCAACCCCCGCCGGCAGGAGGTCCGGACGCAAACCGCGACAACCCCTCCGGGACGGAATCGACCCGAAGGGGCGTGCCGGGCGAACCGGAAACTACTGGTCGCGGTACATCTCCGCGACCAGGAACGCCAGGTCGAGCGACTGGCTGCGATTGAGCCGCGGATCGCACGCGGTCTCATAGCGCTGGTGGAGGTCGTCGACGAAGATCTCGTCGCCGCCGCCGACGCACTCGGTGACGTCGTCGCCGGTGAGCTCCACGTGGATGCCGCCGGGGTGGGTGCCGAGCGCCTTGTGCACCTCGAAGAAGCCCTTGACCTCGTCGAGCACATCGTCGAAGCGCCGGGTCTTGTGACCGGAGGCGGCCTCGAAGGTGTTGCCGTGCATCGGGTCGGTCACCCAGGCCACGGTGGCGCCGGACGCGGTGACCTTCTCGACCAGCTCGGGCAGCCGGTCACGGACCTTGTCCGCGCCCATCCGGACCACGAAGGTCAGCCGGCCGGGCTCACGGTCCGGGTCGAGGCGGTCGATGTACTGCAACGCCTCCTCGGCCGTGGTCGTCGGGCCGAGCTTGATCCCGATCGGGTTGCGGATCTGCGAGGCGAACTCGATGTGCGCATGGTCCAGCTGCCGGGTGCGCTCCCCGATCCAGACCAGGTGCGCCGAGACGTCGTACAGCCGGCCGGTGCGGGAGTCGACGCGGGTGAGCGCGGTCTCGTAGTCCAGCAGCAGCGCCTCGTGCGACGAGAAGAACTCGACGGTCTTGAACTCCTCCGGGTCGGCACCGCAGGCCCGCATGAAGTGGAGCGCGTTGTCGATCTCGCGGGCCAGCTGCTCGTAACGCTGCCCGGACGGGGAGGACTTCACGAAGTCCTGGTTCCAGGCATGCACCTGACGCAGGTCGGCGTAGCCACCGGTGGTGAAGGCGCGCACCAGGTTCAGCGTGGAGGCGGAGGCGTGGTACATCCGCTTCAGCCGCTCGGGGTCGGGAACCCGCGCCTCCGGGGTGAAGTCGAAGCCGTTCACGGAGTCACCGCGGTAGGTGGGGAGGGTGACGCCGTCGCGGGTCTCGGTCGGCTTGGAGCGCGGCTTGGAGTACTGGCCGGCGATCCGCCCGACCTTGACCACGGGCACGGACGCGGCGTACGTGAGCACGGCGCCCATCTGGAGCAGGGTCTTGAGCTTGTTGCGGATGTGGTCGGCGGACACCGCGTCGAACGCCTCGGCGCAGTCACCGCCCTGGAGCAGGAACGCCTCACCCTTGGCCACGGCCGCCATGCGGGCACGCAGCTGGTCGCATTCGCCGGCGAAGATGAGCGGCGGATACGAGGCGAGCTCCGCGATCACTGAGCGCAGTGCCTCGGCGTCGGGATACTCGGGCTGCTGCGCCGCGGGCAGGTTCTGCCAGGTGTTCCCACCGGCCTGGTTTTCAGCAGCCTTGGTTTCAGCGTTCACGGTCACGCGCACCAGGTTACGGGGTCCGGTTGGGGCGCCCTGGGGTGCTCTCACCGATTGAGACAATCACACCGTCTCCCCGCCGCCGCGTTTCCTGCACCGCGCTGCTTTCGGTCGCCGTACGGTCACGTTGGGTGGCTGATTCTCGACGGTCTGCTGGGCCCGTACACCGTCCACCGGTGCCGATTGTGCGCTAGTGTGCCGCCCGTGGACCCGCAGAACATCGCACACGCGCACATGACCTGGTGGTGGACCGCTCATTCGGCGGCCCACTGATTCTGCGCGGACACCACGACACCGCGAAGGCCGCCCGAGGGGCGGCCTTCGGTGTTTCCGCGGACCGTTCCTCCGTATCGGAAGGAACCCATTCGCATGCACCCGACGCCACGCCCGGCGCCCGACCCGCAGTCCACCCGCGCCGCCGCGTCACCTGCATCACCTGCATCACCTGCATCACCTGCACCGTCCGACCAGGCTGCGCCTGCTGACCACGCCGCACCCGCCGGCCCGTCCGTCTCGGCGGCTGCCGTCATGAGACGGCTGCTCTCCCCCGACAGCGGCCCGTTCGCGCTGCTGCACCGCACCACCCCGGGCCACGCCCTCGAGACCGTGGAGGTGCTGCTCGGCCCGGTGACCGAGGTGGCGCGGCTGGCGGACATCCCGCTGCCGGCCGGGGCTCCGCGCGCCGGCCGCCCGGTGCACGACGTGCTCGCCATGGTCCCGTTCCGGCAGATCCGCGAACGCGGCTTCGACGTACGGGACGACGGGACCCCGCTGGCCGTGCTGGCGCCCGAGGAGGTCCACGAGCTGCCGCTGGCCGACGTCCTCGATGCGCTACCCGGGCACGACGTGCAGGTCACGGACGGGGCGTTCGACGTGAGCGACGAGGCGTACGCCGATGTCGTCAGGCGGGTGGTGCGGGACGAGATCGGCGTCGGCGAGGGCGCCAACTTCGTCATCCGGCGGGACTTCCGCGGTCTGATCAGGGGCTTCGACGCGGCTGACGCGCTGGCGCTGTTCCGCCGGCTGCTCGCCGGGGAACGCGGCGCGTACTGGACGTTCGTCGTGCACACCGGCGCCAGGACGCTGGTCGGCGCGAGCCCGGAGGTGCACGTGCGGATGTCGGGCGGCCGGGCGCCCTCGGCCGAGGGCGGCGGGCGGCTGCCCGGCACCGTGGTGATGAACCCGATCAGCGGCACCTATCGCTATCCGACCGGCGGGCCGACCGTGGCGGGGCTGCTGGACTTCCTCGGCGACCGCAAGGAGATCGAGGAGCTGTCGATGGTGGTCGACGAGGAACTCAAGATGATGTGCACGGTCGGCGACATGGGCGGCGTGGTCGTCGGGCCACGGCTGAAGGAGATGGCGCACCTCGCGCACACCGAATACGAGCTGCGGGGGCGTTCCTCGCTGGACGTGCGCGAGGTGCTCAAGGAGACCATGTTCGCCGCCACGGTGACCGGCTCGCCGGTGCAGAACGCCTGCCGGGTCATCGAGCGCCACGAGCCGCCCGCACCGGACGGCGGCGGGCGCGGCTACTACGCGGGCGCGCTCGCGCTGATCGGCCGGGACGCGACGGGCGGCCAGACGCTCGACTCGCCGATCCTGATCCGCACCGCCGACATCGACGCCGGCGGGCGGTTGCGGGTGCCGGTGGGCGCGACCCTGGTACGGGGCTCGGACCCGGTGGGCGAGGTGGCCGAGACGCACGCCAAGGCGGCGGCGGTCCTGGCGGCGCTCGGCGTGCGCCCGACCCGCCCGCGCCCGGCGGGCCGGCGGACGCGGCTGGCCGACGACCCGCGGGTGCGGGCGGCGCTGGACGGCCGGCGGGCGTCGCTGGCGCCGTTCTGGTTGCGGATGCAGGAGCCGCCGACCGTGTCCGCCGGCGGGGACGGACCCGGGGGCGGCGGCCGGGCGGGCGGCAGCGACCCGGCCGGTAGCGGGCTCACCGGGCGTGCGCTGGTGGTGGACGGCGAGGACACGTTCACGGCGATGCTGGCGCATCTGCTGCGCTCGTCGGGGCTCGAGGTGACGGTACGGCGCTACGACACGCCGGGGCTCGCGGATGTGGTGGCGGCGCACGAGGGACCGCTGGTGCTGGGCCCGGGTCCCGGCAATCCCGTGGACCTCGATGATCCGAAGATGCGCCACCTGCGCGACCTCACGGCCACGGCGCTGCGCACGCACCGGCACGGGGTGCTCGGCGTCTGCCTGGGCCATGAGCTGATCACGGCCGAGCTGGGGCTGCCGATCGTCCGCAAGAAGGTGCCCTATCAGGGCGCGCAGTGCACCGTCGACCTGTTCGGGCGGAGCGAGACGGTGGGGTTCTACAGCAGTTTCGTGGCGCGGTGCGACGAGGCCGGGGCGGCGCGGCTGGCCGGGCGTGGCGTACAGGTGAGCCGGGACGCGGCCACCGGGGAGGTGCACGCGCTGCGCGGGCCCGGGTTCGCCGGGGTGCAGTTCCATCCGGAGTCGGTGCTGTCGCTGCGCGGCGCCGATGTGGTGCGGGAGCTGCTTCGCTGGGTGCGGGAGGTGAGCGAGCCGTCGGCCAGGTAGGCCGGTCGGGTGGGTACGGACGCCGCTACGGCGGTGCCCGGGGCCGGGGCCCTCGTGGCGCCCCGGTCCCGGGCGCCCGTCAGCCGAAGAACACGCTTACCTCCTCGTAGAGGGACGGATCGACGGTCTTGAGCTTGGCGGTGGCTTCGGCGATGGGGACGCGCACGATGTCCGTGCCGCGCAGGGCGACCATCTTGCCGAAGTCGCCGTCCCGCACCGCTTCGATGGCATGCAGTCCGAACCGGGTGGCGAGCCAGCGGTCGAAGGCGCTGGGGGTGCCGCCGCGCTGGACGTGGCCGAGGACGGTGGTGCGCGCCTCGTTCCCGGTGCGCCGCTCGATCTCCTTCGCCAGCCACTCGCCGATGCCGGACAGCCGGACGTGGCCGAACGAGTCCAGCGAGCCGTCCTTGAGCACCATGTCACCGTCCTTCGGCATGGCGCCCTCGGCGATGACCACGATGGGGGCGTACGACGCGCGGAACCGGGAGGTGACCCAGGTGCACACCTGCTCCACGTCGAAGCGCTGCTCGGGGATGAGGATGACGTTGGCACCGCCGGCGAGACCCGAGTGCAGGGCGATCCAGCCGGCGTGCCGGCCCATCACCTCCACGACCAGGACCCGCATGTGCGACTCGGCGGTGGTGTGCAGCCGGTCGATGGCCTCGGTGGCGATGCCGACCGCGGTGTCGAACCCGAAGGTGTAGTCGGTGGCGGACAGGTCGTTGTCGATGGTCTTCGGGACGCCGATGACGTTGATGCCGTACTCGTCGGCGAGGGCCGCGGCGACGCCCAGGGTGTCCTCACCGCCGATCGCGATCAGCGCGTCGACCTCCTGCTTGGTGAGGTTCTCACGGATCCGACGGATGCCGTTCTCCACCTTGAGAGGGTTGGTGCGCGAGGAACCGAGGATCGTGCCGCCCCGCGGCAGGATGCCACGCACCTGAGGGATGTCGAGCTGGAAGGAGTCTCCTTCCAGCGGCCCGCGCCAGCCGTCACGGAATCCGACGAAGTTGTAGCCGTACTCTTGCACGCCCTTGCGGACGACTCCCCGGATGACGGCGTTGAGCCCCGGGCAGTCGCCGCCACCGGTCAGTACTCCGACCCGCATGGAAATGTCCCTTCGCCCTAGGTGAGCTGTCGGCGCACACGCTAGTAGTGATCCACGTCACTCCAACATGGGACGAATGGTCAATTCCGCCCCTTTCACGTGGAGTTGATCTTTCACATTCACTCGAAGGTGGGGCGCATCTGGGGGAGAAAGGTGAGGAACACGGTCATTCGGGAAGGGAGTGGCTGACGCGCAGTCAGGCGTCGTCCAGGCCGCGCTCGATCGCGTACCGGACGAGTTCCACGCGGTTGTGGAGCTGGAGCTTGCCGAGCGTGTTCTGGACGTGGTTCTGCACGGTGCGGTGCGAGATGACCAGGCGTTCGGCGATCTGCTTGTAGCTGAGCCCCTTGGCGACCAGCCGCAGCACCTCGCGCTCCCGATCGGTCAGCCGGGGCGCCTTGGGCTCGTCGGGCGCGACGGGCGCCGGCTCGGAGGCGAGCCTGCGGTACTCGCCGAGCACGAGGCCGGCCAGGCCCGGTGTGAAGACGGGGTCCCCCGCCGCGGTGCGGCGCACCGCGTCGATCAGCTCCCGGGTGGAGGCCGACTTGACCAGATAGCCGGTGGCCCCGGACTTGACCGCCTCCAGGACGTCGGCGTGCTCACCGCTCGCGGACAGCACCAGGACGCGCAGCGCGGGCGTGCTGGCGACGAGTTCCCGGCACACCTCGACACCCGGCTTGGCGGGCAGGTTCAGGTCGAGGACGAGCACGTCGGGCGCGGCGGCACGGGCGCGGCGCACCGCCTGCGCACCGTCCCCCGCGGTGCCGACCACGTCGAACCCGGCCTCGGCGAGGTCCCGGGCGACGGCGTCCCGCCACATCGGATGGTCGTCCACGACCATCACCTTCAGGGGGCCGCGCGCACCGTCCGCCGCGCCCTGGGCCCGGCTGTCGGGCCCGGCCGCCTCGACCGTCCCCGGCGCCGCCGTGGCCGCCGCCTGCTCGCCGTGGTCCTCACGCACCGTCATCACACCTTCCGCCGTACCGCAGCCGAGCGCGGTACCGTCAGCTCCACCTCAGTGCCCTGGCCCGGTACCGAGATCAGCTCGGCCGTGCCTCCGATGTCCCGCAGCCGCCCCCTGATCGACAGCGCCACACCGAGCCGCCCCTCCCCCGCGGCTTCGTCGAGCCGCCCTTCGGGGATGCCGGGGCCGTCGTCCCGCACCGTCACGATCACCGCGTCCGGCTCGTCCTCGAGAAGGATCCAGGCCCGCGCGTGCTCGCCGGCATGCTGCCGGACGTTGTCCAGAGCGGCGCCGACCGCGGCCGTCAGCTCCTTCGCGGCAGCGGTCGCCATCGGCACGGCGGTACCGGGTCCGGAGACCGTCACCCGGGCGGAACCACCGTACGGGGCGAGCAGGGACCGTAGGTCGACGCTGCCGCCGCCGCTGCCGGCAGCGGGGCCCGTGCCGTCGAACTCCGTTGCCGTCGTGGTGCACGCGCCGGCCGGCGCGGCGGTGGCGCCGCCGGAACTTCCCGCGGCGGACCGCGCGGCGCGGACACCCCCCTCGGCGCGCGACCCTGCCGGGACCTGCGGAGCGCTGGTGACCAGGGCCCGCAGCGCGGCCTCCTGCTCGCCCGCGAGACGGCCCAGCTCGGCGGCCTCGCCGCCCAGGGTGCTGCCGCGCCGTTGCACCATCGCCAGGACCTGGAGCACCCCGTCGTGGATGTCGCGGGCGAGCCGCTCGCGCTCCCGGGTGGCCGCCTCGATCTCCAGGGCGCGGGCGAGGGTGCGTTCGGAGACCCGGGCCACCTCGATGACGTAGCCGATGCCGATGGCCGCGACCCAGACCAGCACCACGTTGTGCAGGGTGTCCCGGCTGAGTGCGCCGCGTTGCACCACGTTGGCGACGCCGACCAGCGCGGCGGCCCCGGCGGCCCAGCGCCAGCCGCCCTTCAGCGCGTAGCCGAGCACCGAGCCTGCGGTCCAGATCGACGGCAGCGTCGGGCCGCCGGCCACGATCTGCTCGTGCTCCACCGCGAGTGGGGTGAGCAGGATGCCGGTGAGCGCGATGCCCAGGTCGGTGGCGAGGAACCACCGGGTCCACGCCGCTGCACCGGTGACCCTGCGCAGGGTGGCGAGGTTCCAGCCGGCGAGCACGACGTAGTAGCCGACGGCGACGGCCGGGCGTGCGTAGTGGTCGTAGGCGAAGACGAAGAGGCCTATGGCGTAGAGCGCGGTCACCGGGCGGTAGACGGTGACGGCGCGCCACAGCGGCTGCTCGACCGACATCCTCATGTCCTGCTCGCGCCGGCTCATGACCCCACCCCTCGAACGACTCCCGTCCGCCGCCCCCACGGCTCCCCTGGTGTACGGCTCCTGCCGCGGCCCGCGGCCCGCACGCGCGGCACGGTACGGCCCCGGTCGCCGTAGCGCACGCTGACGGTCCGGCCGGGCCACCGCCCGCTGTTACTCAGCTTCGCCGCGCCTTCTCCTGCTTGGCGGCCTCGGCCAGCTGGCGCTTGGCGGCGGTCGCGTACATGTCCACGTACTCCTGGCCGGAGAGCTTCATGATGGCGTACATGACCTCGTCGGTCACCGCCCGCAGCACGAAGCGATCGTGCTCCATGCCCTGGTAGCGGCCGAAGTCCAGCGGCTCGCCGATGCGGATGCCGGGACGCATCAGCTTCGGTACGACCTTGCCGGGCGGCTGGATCTTCTCGGTGTCGATCATCGCCACCGGGATGACCGGCACCCCGGTGGCCAGCGCCACCCGCGCGAGGCCGCCCGGCTTGCCGCGGTAGAGGCGGCCGTCGGGCGAGCGGGTGCCCTCGGGGTAGATGCCGAACAGCTCACCGCGCCGCAGCACGTCGATACCGCTCTTGATGGCCGCCTCCCCCGCACCGCGCGCCCCGGAACGGTCCACCGGCAGCTGTCCCACGCCCTTGAAGAAGGCGGCGGTCATCCGGCCCTTGATGCCCGGTGTGGTGAAGTACTCGGCCTTGGCGATGAAGGTGACCTTGCGGTCGAGCACGGCGGGCAGGAAGAAGGAGTCCGAGAACGACAGATGGTTGCTGGCGAGAATGGCGGGGCCATGGGCCGGAATGTTGTCCAGGCCCTCCACCCAGGGTCGGAAGGCAAGCTTCAGCGATCCCCCGAGGGAGAGCTTCATCGCGCCGTAGATCAAACCGGTGCCTCCTTCCCCCAGGGCCGCAGCCGGCCTGGGCGTCACCCCCAGCGTCAAGTCGACCTTACCCGCCGACGGCCGACGCAGCCGTGGCCGTAGGTCCACCGGCCAGCGGACCTGGCCGGTGCCGGTGGGGTCGCGTACCGTGAGGAGGCCTCACCGGTGGGCGCGGCCGGGTACGCCTCGGCCGTCGGCCGAGTGCGCCGCCACGATCCCGCGGGCCGCACGCGCGCACGCAGACGAACAGGAGAGCGGAAGGTGCCCCTAGTCGCTGGAGCAGATGGTGGCACTCCCCCGGCAGCGGGGGAGTGCCACCACGAGGGCGGTGACGTCGGCGTCCTCCTCTGCCATGGTTTCACCAGTACGCCCCAGTCGCTGCGCCCGTGGGCGGAGCACCTGGCCGAGCACGGCCTGACGGTGTCCCTGCCACTGCTGCCGGGGCACGGCACGCGGTGGGAGGACATGCAGCTCACCGGCTGGCAGGACTGGTACGCGGAGGTGGACCGCGCCCTGCGGGCGCTGCGTGAGCGGTGCAGCCGGGTCTTCGTCGCCGGGTTGTCCATGGGGGGCGCGCTGGCGCTGCGGCTGGCGGCGAAGCACGGCGACGCGGTGGCCGGGGTCATCGTCGTCAACCCGGGCATCAAGGTGCACGGCGTGGCGGCCCACTTCCTGCCCGTCGTACGGCATCTCGTCCCCTCGGTACGCGGCCTGATCGACGACATCGCCAAGCCGGGTGGCGGGGAGATCGGCTACGACCGGGTACCGCTGCACGCCGCGCACTCGTTGCGCCGCTTCTTCCAGCTGGTGGACGGTGAACTTCCCCAGGTGACCCAGCCGTTGCTGCTGTTGCGCAGCACGCGCGACCATGTGGTGCCGGCGGCCGACTCCGCGCGGGTGCTCAGCCGGGTGTCGTCCACGGACGTCACGGAGTGCCTGTTGGAGAAGAGCTACCACGTGGCGACGCTGGACCATGACGCCGAGCGGATCTTCGAGGAGACCCTGGCGTTCGTCAGCCGGCTCGCCCCCGCCTCCGGCACGGAAGGGACGGCCGCCGGTGACTGAGCCGGACGAGCAGCGACCTGACCCCGCACCCGGCGCCGGGCACACCCCGGCCGGTCCCGACCAGAACGGACCCGTGGAGCCCGCCGGTGCCGCGGCGCCCCGTGTCCCGGCCCCCGGCGAGGGCCAGGGGGCGGAGCGGGCGGGAAGCGAGGCCGTGCTGCCGAGCACCGAGGCCTCCGGCGCCGAGGGCGTCGAGCCCGCCGAAGCGGAGCCCACGGCCGTGGAACCCGCCGTCCTGGAGCCCGTCGACCCGGAGCCCGGCGCCCCGGAGCCCACTGCGTCGGAACCCGTCGCGGAGGCGCCGGTCACCGGGCGGCGAGCCGGCAGGAAGGCCGCCGACCGTCCGGCCCCGGGGCCGGACGACCCGGGGCCGGACGACCCGGGCTTCGACGAGGAGGCCGCCTGGCAGGCCATCATCGCCGGTTACGGCGCGGAGCCCCCGGACCCGCCGGGCGCACGGCCGTTCCGCTCCGTGGAGAACCTGGCCCTGCTGGAGCCGGACCCCGACGGCGACGTGGACGACTGGGACGGCACTGGTGGGCGCCCCGGCAAGCGAGGGGCGGCGGACCGGCCCAAGTCCGACGACGACACCGAGGGGGACGCCGACCGGACCGATGGCCCCGCCGGCGGCCCCACCCGCCCACTCGGCGGCTCCGTGGTCTTCGCCCCCGGCGTCGGCCCGCGCGACTACACACCCTCCAGCCCGTCCGACGACGACTTCGACGAGGACGACGAGGGCCACTTCGTGCCGCCGGAGCCGCCCCCGCTGCCCGCCGCCGAGCCCACCGCCAAGTTCGCCTGGCTCGGCGTGCTCGGCGGCCCGCTGCTGATGCTGCTCGCGGTGCTGCTGGGCTGGCAGATGACCTGGTGGCTGACGGCCCTCGGGATCGGCGGCCTCGTCGGTGGCTTCGTCACCCTGGTGATCCGGATGAACCCGGGTGACGAGGACGACGACGACCCCGGCCGGGGTGCGGTCGTCTGAGCCCGCGATCATCTGAGCCCACGATCATCTGAGCCCGCGATCGTCCGAACTCCCATGGAACCGCTTCGGGTTCTGCGGCGAAGGAAGGGTGAAAGCCCAAGCCTTCGAGGCGTTCAGACGAACGAAAGGAGCCCCGATGACCGTCGAATCGGGCGTCCACACCAGTGAGGAGAGCGACGCCCGAGCGATCGAGCGGTCCCGGGACGAGCCCGAGCAGTTCGCTGCCCTTTTCGACCGGCATGCCGACAGCGTGCACCGTTACGTGGCACGCAGGCTCGGTCCCCAGGCAGCGGAGGATCTGATGTCGGAGACCTTCATCACCGCCTTCCGGCAGCGTCACCGGTACGACCTCGGACGGGCCGACGCCCGCCCGTGGTTGTTCGGCATCGCGACCAACCTCATCAGCCGCCACCGCAGGGCCGAGGCCCGCCGGCTCAAAGCGCTGGCCCAGCTGCCCGCCCCGGTCGACGACGCGGAACACGTCGCCGACCTGGCCGTGGCGCGGGCCGGTGCCCAGCGGGCGCGTCCGGACCTGGCGGCTGCCCTCGCCCGGCTGTCGGCCGGGCAGCGCGATGTCGTCCTGCTGGTGGCCTGGGCCGATCTCGACTACCACGAGACGGCCGAGGCGCTGGGGGTACCGGTCGGCACGGTCAGGTCCCGACTGCACCGGGCTCGCAGCACATTGCGCGAAGCACTGGGCGGATCCGATCCGACAGCTTTCCGGGAGGCACACGCCCATGACTGAACTCGACGAGTCCCGCAGCAGGGAGCTCGACGCACTGCGCAACTGGGACGCGGGGGCAGACCCGCTCGACACCGACGCCCGGCACCGGGCCAGGACCCGCCTGCTGCGCGCGATGAACGAGCAGGGCCAGAAGTCCGGCGGACGGGCCGGCATCCGGCGCCCCTTGTGGCGCAGCCCGCTGCTGCGCACCCTCGTCAGCGGCGCGGTCGCCGCGGCCCTCGCCGCGACGGTCCTGGTCAACCTGAACGACGGCGGTGGCTCCGGGCAGCCCACCACGGGCGGCACGCACACCCCCGCGATGCAGGACGTCAGCGCCCAGACCGTGTTGAACAGGGCGGCGGCCTACGAGCGCAAGCACGAGAAGGCCGTCGTGCCGCGCGACGACCAGTTCATCTACACCAAGGAGATCATCAAGGAGACGGACAAGGCGACCGGGGCCACGAAGGCGTACACCGACGAGAACTGGCGTTCCGTGGACGGCTCGAAGCGTTCCTGGATCATGGAGATCGGCCACGGCTGGTGGGCGCCACCGCTGGGGAAGGGCGAATCGGAGTGGCCGCCGCAGAAGTGGTCCACCCTCAAGGCACTGCCGACGGACCCGGAGCAGCTCATCCTGGCCGCGTCGAACTTCGGGCTGCCGCCCCAGAAGGGCCAGACGATCGACGATCTGTCCACCGATGACTGGGACTCGGTCGAGTTCGCCCTCTCCGGGCTGCTCAAGCTGGTCCCGGTGATGCCCGAAGGGCTGCGTCCCGCCGCGTACGAGGCGCTCGGCATGGTGCCCGGGGTGAAGGCCGTACCGGGCCAGAAGGACGCCAAGGGCCGTACCGGAGTGGCCATCGTCTACGACAACCCGAAGAGCCAGATGGGCAACTCCGACAGCTGGTTCATCTTCAACCCGACGACGTACGCCTTCCTGGGCTTCCGGGACATCCGCACCTCGGATGACCACAAGGGCAAGGCCAAGAAGACCTACATCCAGCTGTCCTACCTGGACAGCTGGGCCGTCACCGACCGGGTCAAGCAGCGCCCGTAGGTGACCCGTCGACCGCGGACCGGGGGGATCGCGGTCGACAGGACGGAACAGCGGGCCGGGGGCTATGGCTCCCGGCCCGCTGGCTCTGCTCCCCGCCCCGCCGGCTCGTGCGCCGCCGGTCGGGTCCTGCTCAGTCGCCGGTCGCCGGGATCCTCAGCGCGGCCAGCACCGGAAGGTGGTCCGTGGCCGCTCGCAGGTCGCGCTGGCTGACGCCGGGCAGGTCCACGGGCACCCCGCAGGCCAGCACCTCCACGCCGTGCGTGGCGAAGATCGCGTCGATGCGCTGCCGCGGTGCCGCCGGCGGCAGGGTGTGCTCCGCTCCCCAGGGCGCGACCGCCCAGCAGTCCTGGAGCGCACCCGCGAGCCGGCGGAACGTCCGACCGTCGGGCCGGTCGTTGACGTCGCCGCCCGCGACGGCGTACGGGACGCCGAGCCCGTCGAGCTGCTTCAGCAGCAGTCCGCCCTGGACGTGGCGCTCCTCGGCGTCCAACGAGAGATGGCAGCTGAGGACGCCGAGTCGGGCCCGCCCGAAGCGGACCACCGCCGTCGCGAAGCCACGCCGGTGCCGGCCCGCGGTGAGCGGCAGCAGGACGTCCTCGGTGCGCTCCACCGTGGCGCGCAGCGAGCAGAGCAGCGCTGGCCCCGCGGCGGGCGCACCACCGGAGAGGATCACCAGGTCCGCTGCGGAGGCCAGCCGGGCCAGTTTCTTGCGCCACCGGAAGAACCGGGGCGCTTCCTGGAGCAGGACGAGGTCGGGCGCACAGGCCCGGACGACCCGGGCCAGCGCGTCGACGTCGTCCCGTATCGACCGGATGTTGTAGCTGAGCACCCGGACGACGACCGAACCGTCCGGCTCGGTACGGGAGTCAGGCATCGACCTGGTCGTGGACGGTGTACGGGCGGGCATGCGGATCAAGATACGGGGTACGCCCCGTATCTCGGCCAGCACCCCCGGTTGGGGGCGCCCCCGGCCAGGGCTGGGGGCGCGGGAACTGCGCGATCAGCCACGACACGACCCTGCGGGTAGCCACCGGCCCAAAGGGGCTACTTCTGTCGTGTCCGGACCACCGGGAGTGGTGGGTTGCGCGCGCGGGACGCCCCCAATCGGGCACGCAGTGCCCGCAAAGGGGCGCGGGGAACTGCGCGATCAGCCACAACGAGACCGTCAGGTCGCCACCGCCCCACAGGGGCTGCATCTGTCGCGTCCGGACCACCAGGCAATGGTGGGTGGCGCGCGCCGTGGGCGCCCTACCCGTTGGGCCAGGCGCCCCATGCCTGGCGGGGCCGACGGGGCGTCAGCCCTGACGGGCGAGGTCCGCCGCGCCGACCAGACCGGCCTTGTTGCCCAGTTGGGCCGCGAGTACCTGGGCGTGCGGACGCCACTGGCCGCCGATCAGCCAGCGGCGGAAGGACTTGCGGATCGGGTCGAGGACCAGCTCGCCCTCGTCGGAGACCCCACCGCCGACGATGAACGCGGACGGGTCGAAGAGGGAGGCGAGGTCGGCGAGACCGGCGCCGGCCCAGCGGGCCAGTTCGCGGAAGGAGTCGACCGCCACCGGGTCGCCCTGCCGGGCCGCCTCGCTGACGTGGCGGCCGTCGATGCCTTCCGGGGTGCCGTTGCCGAGGCCGAGCAGGATCTCGGCGTTCTCCGGGGTCGCGTTGGCACGCTGCTTGGCGTAGCGGACGAGGGCGCGTCCCGAGGCGTACTGCTCCCAGCAGCCCTGGCTGCCGCAGCCGCACAGCAGGCCGTCCGGCACCACCCGGATGTGACCGAACTCGGCGGCCACGCCGAAGCGTCCACGGCGCAGCTTGTTGCCGATGATGATGCCGCCGCCGAGGCCGGTGCCGAGCGTGATGCAGATGACGTCCTCGTGGCCTTGGCCGGCGCCGAAGCGGTACTCGCCCCATGCGGCGGCGTTAGCGTCGTTCTCCACTACGACCGGCATGCCGACGCGTTGCTCGACCTTGTCCTTCAACGGCTCGTGGCGCCACTGGATGTTCGGCGCGAAGAGCACGCTGGCCCGCTTGTCGTCCACGTAGCCGGCGGCGCCGATGCCGACGGCCTCGATCTCGTGCCCCTTGCCCGCGCCGGTGACGGCCGCGGAGATCGCGTCGACGATGCCCTCGGCGGTGGGCGGGGTGGGCACGGTGTGTGTCTCCAGGATCGAACCCTCTTCGTCGACCACTCCGGCCGCGATCTTCGTGCCGCCGATGTCCACGCCGATGGTGAGTCCCATGTGTCCCTCAGTTCCGGTCGAGCCCCGCTACGGCCAACCGTACCCGAGGGGCGTCAGTCCAGGTCGATGTGTTCACCGGGCCCAGGGCCGTCGTCCGGGTGGTCACGGCCGTCGCCGTGACGGCGGTGGTCCTGGGGGCCCGAGGGGTCGGCGTGATCTTCGGCGGCGTCGGCGGCGGGCTCGGTTCCGGGCCGCCCGGCAGGGGTGGTGCGGGTCCAACGCTGTTCCTGTGCGGAGACCGCGGAGCGGTAGGCGGCGAGCAGTTCGGTGCCCGCGGCGGCGAGATGGTCGAAGACGTTCGGGTTGCGCTCGATGACCGGTTCCACCGCGGCCTTGGCCTGCCGGACGACCTGCTGCACCATCTGTTGCGCCGCGCCCTGGGCGGCCATCCCGAACAGCGGCGCCGCGCCGCTCGACAGGCCCGAGATCCGGTCGGCCACGGCGTCCAGCAGCCGCCGCAACTCCTCGGCGGCCGACCCGGGCGGTGGACCGTGCTGCGCGCGGCGACGGGCCCGCTCGGCGGCGAGGTCCTCCGCGCAGGCCGTCTCCCAGGCGTCGGCGTCGGGCTGCGACGCCGAGCCGGACGCGGCCGGCTCCGACGGCCGGGTCCCGGCGGTTTCGGACGCGGAACGTGCGTCTTCGGCTCCGGGGCCCTTGGTGCGGGCGTCCTCGGCACCGGAGGGTTCGGGTCCCGGGTCGGCGGCGGGGGCCCCGTGCTCTTCCGGGGTGCGGGCGGCATCCCGCGGCTCTACGGGGTCCCGGCTGTGCTCCGGGCGCTCGGCGGCTTCGCTCATGGCGGTCTGACTCCCGCGAAGGTCTGCGGATGAATCTACGGTGCGCACCTTCGACGGTACCGGACCGGGGAGCGGAGGTTCACGGTCCGTCGTTCGAGGATCGTCGGGGTGCGTCGCGGCCGTCAGCCGTGGTTCGGCCAGAGCGTCGGGTCGGGACGGAAGCGGACGCACAGCTCGCCGTCGGTGAGGCCGGCACCGTCGACGGTGCACCGGCGCAGCGCGGACGGCAGGTCGACGATGCGGCGGAACGGGCCGGCCGTGACGACCAGTTCGTCACCGCGCCGCACCAGGTCGAGCTCACCACGGCGCGCGCCGGGCAGCGGAACGTGCCAGACGAGCACGCCGTCGGCGGCACGGCGATCGGTGACCGGCCACGCGGCGGTGCGCTGCGCTCCGGCCGGGGGCACGGGCACGAGCGGGGGCACGAACGGGTCCACCGGATACCGGGGCGGCGCGGCGGCCAGGGCTGCGAGGTCGTCGGCGCCGCGTGGCTCGTGGCCGAGGTGGCCGACGCCGTACAGCCGGGCGTCGGGATGCCCGGGCAGGTGCCGGTCGTCCCGCGGGCCGTACGTCGCGGCCCAGTCGTCGACTGTCTTGCGCTGCTGCGCGGCGAGCCGGTCCAGCCACGGGCCGGCGGAGTCCGGCAGCAGCCGGTTGGCGACGAGCGCCTCCATCCGCAGGCCGTACAGGGCGAGGCCGAGGGCCGCGGTGCGCACGGCTTCGCCGCCGGCCTCGCCTGGCTCGGCGACCAGCCGCACGCTGGTGGTCGGATCCTCGATCACGCTCTGCACCATCGCCAGCTCGACGTCCCAGCGGGCCGCTGTCTCGTACAGGCCTTCGGTGGGCAGCGGCGCGCCCGTCAGCCGCCCCAGGAGGGGGCGCAGCGCACGGGCTGCCTGGCGCTGCTGCGGCAGCAGGCGGCGCAGGTAGCGGCGCAGCCGTTCGGGCAGGGCGAGGGCGGCGAGGGCGGCTTCGGTGGCGGGCAGGTCCACGACCACCAGGTCGTGGGGGCCGGTGGCGGCGTCCCGCAGGGCGCGCAGCAGGGCCAGTTCGGTGCTGCCGGGCAGCGGGGTCAGCTCGTCGGCGTCGAAGCGGTCGGCGCCGAGCAGATCGAGCATGGACGTGGCGCGCTGCTGCGCGGCGAGCAGGTCCGTGGCAAACCGCGCGGTCGGGTCGAGGCGCAGCACCGTCAGGCCGGGTGCCGTGCCGGTGCCGAGGACGCCGCCCACGGTGTCCGTGGGGTCGGTGGCCAGCAGCAACGTCCGAGTGCCCTGGCGGGCGGCGGCCAGCGCGGTGGCCGCCGCGACGGTGGTGCGACCGGCGCCGCCGGGGCCGGTGACTAGAAGCGTCCGCATACTCCGCATACACCGTCACCGGGTCGAAGGGGTGTTTCCGATTCCGTACGGACCGCCGGTCGACGACCGGTCGCGCACGACGGCCGCGCCGGATGCGGCGAACGCGAGGGACGCGCCGGGCGACGGGCGCCGCCGCCACCCCGCAGCGCCCCGCCGTACCGCGTCCCGACCATCCGCCGGCTGCCGACCGTGTGCGGCACGCGGTACGCGCCTCCCGCGTCCCGAAGGATCCGAGCGCCGTCTCGGAGGACCCGAAGGAGCGGGACCGGCCGCGGCCGGACCAGCGGGCGCCGGCCGGCCGAAGGAGCCGGGCGTCGCCGAGCGCCGTCGCCGCCCCGCGGGGACGTGTCCGGCCGCGTCCGCATCACGCGACGTCGAACGGCGGCCGGGAGAGCCGGGGCAACGGTGCCGGGCCGAAGCGCCCCGGTGGCGAGGTCGTCGTTCATCCGGCCGTCGACGAGGACTCGACCCGCTTCTTCAGGCCCGCCAGGGCGCGGTCGATGATGACCTTCTCGGCCTTGCGCTTGATCATGCCCAGCATGGGGATCTTGACGTCGACCGTGAGCCGATAGGTGACCTCGGTGCCGCCGTCGCCGACCGGCGTGAGGCGGTAGGTGCCCTCCAGGGAGCGCAGCATCTGGGACTTGACCAGGGTCCAGCTGACCTCGCGGTCGCCGTGCCAGGTGTAGGCGAGCGTCTGGTCGTCCTTGATGGCGCCGGCGTCCATGACCAGCCGGACCTGCTCGGCACGGCCCGTGTCGTCGGTGGCGAGGACCTTGGCCTCCTTCACCTCGCCCGTCCAGTCCGGATAACGGTCGAAGTCGGCGATCACGTCCATCACCTCATCCGGTGCCGCTTCGATCGTGATGCTCGAACTGGTGTGTTCCGCCATCGCCGTGGCTCCTCCAGATGCGGGTCCGGCCAAGGGTGTCGGACGTGGGTCAGCGCTGCGGGCGCACCGAGGCTCGCGCCGTACGGCCGCCCATGCAGCGGAAGGCTACCGCGCGTGGGATACGGGACCTGCACGGGCGTGTCACCACTCGAGCGTCCAGGGCCGGCCGGAGGCGGCGAAGTGCCCGACGTTCACGCACTCGGTCCGGCCGATCCGCATGCGCGGCGCCAGCGGCTGGTGCACATGGCCGAAGAGGGCGTACCGGGGGCGGGTGCGCCGGATCGCGTCGAGCAGGGCGCGGCTGCCGCGCTCGAAGCGGCGCGCCGTGGTGTCGTACACCAGCTCGGGGACCTCGGGCGGGATGTGCGTGCACAGCACGTCGACCTCGCCGAGGGCCTCGATCTTCGCCGCGTACTCCTCGTCGGCGATCTCGTAGGGGGTCCGCATGGGCGTCTTCAGACCGCCGCCGACGAAGCCGAAGACGCGGCCGCCGATCTCCACCCGCTCGCCGTCGAGGACGGTGGTGCCGGGTCCGGCGTACTCCGCCCACAGGTCCGGTATGTCGACATTGCCGTAGGTGGCGTACGTCGGCGTGGGGAAGGCGGGGAACATCTCGGCGTACTGCTTGCGCACCGCCTTCTCGATGGCGGCGCGCGGGTCGGCACCGAGGTCCGCCCAGAGCCCGGCGCCGAAGGTACGGGCCTCGTCGAAGCGGCGGGCGGTGCGCAGTTCGACGATGCGGTCCGCGTTCTCGACGCCGAACAGGTCGGGGAAGATGCCGCGCGAGTGATCGTGGTAGTCAAGGAACAGCACCAGGTCACCGAGGCAGATCAGGGCGTCGGCGCCGTCCATCGCATGCGCGAGGTCCCGGGCGTTGCCATGCACGTCGCTCACCACGTGCACCCGCGTGGTGACGGGCCGGCGCACGGCCGTCCCGCCCCGCGCGGCATCGCCCGGACGCTGACCGAATGCCGTGCTGCCGTCCATGACGATCCAGCCTAAGCCCCCGTGTGCGACGGTGGAACAAACACGGCCAGACGGGGTGGGACCTGCGGCAACTTCCTCCTAGGGGAGGGAGTGGACTACTGTGCGCGAAGCACCGACATGATGTGTGACGCGGCAAACATCTGAGCGGCCCCCCTACCGCCCGGGTGGTACCGATGGGTAACGTCGGCCAGTCCAGTGAGCCACGGGCCCGTCATCGGTTGAGCATTTTTCAGCCTACGAAACCCGTGACTCATCCTCCCTCACGCTCCTCGAGGAGCAGGGGGGACTCCCAACTAGCCTTGGACCGTCCGTCGTATCGCCCACTCTCCCCCCACCACCTCCCCCGCCGCCGCTGGGAGGCGCCACCGAGGTACGTCAGCCCATCACCCTTCCAAGGACGCGCCGCACGCGCCGTCTCCCCCGACGCCGGCGCCCGATGAGGAGCAGCAGTTTTGCGCGAGTTCAGCCTTCCGGCCCTGTACGAGGTCCCCACGGACGGGAATCTGACGGACATCGTCCGCCGAAACGCGGCTCAGCATCCGAACGTCGCCGTCATCGCCCGCAAGAGGGACGGTGTCTGGCAGGACGTCACCGCCGCCGCGTTCCTGGCGGAGGTGCACGCCGTGGCCAAGGGATTCATCGCCTCGGGGATCCGGCCGGGGGACCGGGTCGGCCTGATGTCCCGCACCCGCTACGAGTGGACGCTGCTGGACTTCGCGATCTGGAGCGCCGGCGCGGTCACCGTGCCGGTGTACGAGACCAGCTCGCCCGAGCAGGTGCAGTGGATCCTCGGTGACTCCGCGGCGGTGGCCTGCGTGGTCGAGCAGGACGTGCACGCCCAGGCCGTGGAGTCGGTGCGCGAGGGGCTGCCCGCGCTCGGGCACGTGTGGCAGATCGAGCCGGCCGGCGGTGACCCGTCGACCAGCGCCGTCGAGCGGCTCCGGCACGCCGGGGAGGACGTCGCCGACGAGGTGGTCGAGGAGCGCAGCTCCGTGGCGAAGGCCGACGACCCGGCCACCATCGTCTACACCTCAGGCACCACCGGGCGCCCGAAGGGCTGCGTGCTGACCCACCGCAGCTTCTTCGCGGAGTGCGGCAACATCGTGGAGCGGCTGCGTCCGCTGTTCCGCACCGGCGAGTGCTCGGTGCTGCTGTTCCTGCCGCTGGCGCACGTCTTCGGACGGTTGGTGCAGATGGCGCCGATGATGGCGCCGATCAAGCTGGGCTGCGTGCCGGACGTCAAGCAGCTCACCGAGGAGCTGGCGGCCTTCCGGCCCACCCTGATCCTGGGCGTGCCACGGGTCTTCGAGAAGGTCTACAACGCGGCACGCGCGAAGGCGCAGGCCGAAGGCAAGGGCAAGATCTTCGACCGGGCCGCGGACACCGCGATCGCCTACAGCCGCGCCCTGGACGCCCCCTCGGGCCCCTCCCTGGGCCTGCGGCTGAAGCACAAGACCTTCGACAAGCTGGTCTACAGCAAGCTGCGCGCGGTGCTCGGCGGCCGCGGCGAGTACGCCATCTCGGGCGGCGCGCCGCTGGGCGAGCGTCTCGGCCACTTCTTCCGCGGCATCGGGTTCACCGTCCTGGAGGGCTACGGCCTCACGGAGTCCTGCGCGGCGACCGCGTTCAACCCCTGGGACCGGCAGAAGATCGGCACCGTCGGGCAGCCGCTGCCCGGTTCCGTGGTGCGCATCGCGGACGACGGGGAGGTGCTGCTGCACGGCGAGCACCTGTTCAAGGAGTACTGGAACAACGAGGCGGCCACCGCGGAAGCGCTGGCCGACGGCTGGTTCCACACCGGTGACATCGGCACCCTCGACGAGGACGGCTACCTCCAGATCACCGGCCGCAAGAAGGAGCTGATCATCACGGCGGGCGGCAAGAACGTGGCGCCCGCCGTGATCGAGGACCGTATCCGTGCGCACGCGCTGGTCGCCGAGTGCATGGTGGTCGGCGACGGACGGCCGTTCGTGGGCGCGCTGATCACGCTCGACGAGGAGTTCCTGGCCCACTGGCTGAAGGAGCACGGCCGACCCCCCGGGACGCCCGTGGCGGCCCTGCGTGACGACCCCGTGCTCCTGGCCACCGTCCAGGAAGCGGTGGACGAGGGCAACGCCGCGGTGTCCCGTGCGGAGTCGGTGCGCCAGTTCCGCGTCCTGGCGTCGCAGTTCACCGAAGAGGCGGGGCATCTGACGCCGTCACTGAAGCTCAAGCGGAACGTGGTGGCGAAGGAGTATGCGGACGAGATCGAGGCGCTGTATCGCAACTGAGGCCTGAGCGGCCTCACCGGCCTTGGCGCGCGGGGCGCGCCCTTCCGGTTCCCGGTGCCCCTCCAGGGGCGCGGGGAACTGCGCGACCAACCCCCACCGGCCGGTGGTCCGGACACGACAGAAACAGCCCCATCAGGACGGTGACGAACCAACGGCCCCGTCGTGGCTCGTCGCGCAGTTCCCCGCGCCCCTCTACGGCGCCTACGGCGCGCGCCTGTCCCGGGAGCCTCTCGGGCGCCCGGCGCCCCATGGTCCCTGGAGAGCGCACGAAGTGCCCCTCCAGGGGCGCGGGGAACTGCGCGAGCAACCCCCACCGGCCGGCGGTCCGGACACGACAGAAACAGCCCCATCAGGACGGTGACGAACCGACGGCCCCGTCGTGGCTCGTCGCGCAGTTCCCCGCGCCCCTCTACGGCGCCTTCGGCGCGCGCCTGTCCCGGGAGCCTCTCGGGCACCCGGCGCCCCATGGCCCTTGGAGGACGCACGAAGTGCCCCTCCAGGGGCGCGGGGAACTGCGCGAGCAACCCACCAGCGGCCGGCGGTCCGGACACGACAGAAGCAGCCCCATCAGGACGGTGACGAACCAACGGCCCCGTCGTGGCTCGTCGCGCAGTTCCCCGCGCCCCTCTACGGCGCCTTCGGCGCCCTCGCCGGCAGGCGCTTGGCTGGGGTCAGAGCAAGCGCTTGAGGCGGTCCGCCAGGAGGTCCCAGCGCCACTGGGCCTCCACCCAGGCGCGGCCGCGCTCCCCCATGCGTCGGCGCAGCGCCGGGTCCGCGAGCAGGGCAAGGACCCGGTCCGCGGTCTCGGCGGGGGCCTCGGGCGCGGCGCCGCGCACCACGTACCCCGTTTCCCCGTCGAGTACGGCGTCGGGCGCGCCGCCGGAGTCACCGGCCACCACCGGAAGGCCGGTCGCCGAGGCCTCCAGGTAGACGATGCCGAGGCCCTCCACGTCGAGCCCGCCGCGCCGGGTGCGGCACGGCATGGCGAAGACGTCGCCCGCACCGAAGTGGGCGGGCAGTTCCGCCCATGGCACGGCGCCGGTGAATCGGACGGCGTCGGCGACGCCGGTGTCGCGGGCGAGCGCACGCAGCCGCTGTTCGTAGGGCCCGCCCCCGACCAGCAGGAGCACCGCGTCCGGCTGGTCGGCCAGGATCCGCGGCATGGCCCGGACGAGGGTGTCCTGGCCCTTGCGCGCGACCAGCCGGGAGACACAGACCACGACGGGGCGCCCGCTGAGGCCGAGCCTCTCGCGTACCACGTCACCGCCGGAGCCGGGGTGAAAGGCCTTCTCGTCGACGCCGGGCGGCAGATGCGCCATGCGCGCGGCGGCCTCGGGGGTGAGCGCCGCCGCGATCCGCGACCGGGTGTACTCGCCGAGGTAGGTGACCGTGTCCGTGGCGTCCCCGATGCGCCGCAGCAGGCTCCGGGCGGCCGGCAGTTGCGCCCAACCGGCCTCGTGGCCGTGCGTGGTGGCCACCAGCCGCTCGGCGCCCGCCCTGCGCAGCGCGGGCGCCATCAGGCCGAGCGGTGCCGCGGCCCCGAACCACACGGAGGCGCAGCCGTGCTCCTTCAGCAGGCCGGCCGCGCGCCGGGTCACCTGTGGGGTGGGCAGCAGCATCGTGGTCGGGTCGCGCACCACGGTGAAGGGCTGCTCGGCATCGAAGGCCGCGGTGGCCGCGACGCCTTCGGCGCCTCGCTTCCAGGTGGACGCGTAGACGACGATCCGCGCCGGATCGAGGCGTACGGCCATGTTGTGGAGAAATGTCTGAATACCACCGGGGCGGGGCGGAAAGTCATTGGTCACGATCAGGGTCTTGTACATCGCCGCTGACAGTACCGAACCGTCCCCGCATGGAGCTCTCAGCAGCGCCCGGCATGATGACGGGTGCACGCGCCCGTCGGGGCTGTGCGGGCCGGGGCTGCGCGGGCGTCCCGGGCGTGGGTGGCAGCAGGAAGCGACGAGGTGAGCAGGTGGCAGTGGCGGGTGGGGCCCGACGACGGTGGGCGGTGGCGGCCTGGGTCGGCAGCCGGGTCCTGTTGCTGGCCTGGGTGCTCAAGGCGGTCCCGTTCCCCGGTCTGGACGTCACCGGCGATGTGTCGGTGACCTACCGCGGCTGGTACGAGGTGCTGCGCACCGGCAGCTACCCGGTCGGCGACATCACCTGGCAGTACCCGCCCGGCGCCGCCCTCGCCATGCTCTCCCCCGCGCTGCTGCCCTTCCTGGCCTATGCGACCGCGTTCGCGCTCGTCCTGCTGGCGCTGGACGCACTGGTGCTCGCGATGCTGCTGCGCGCGGGCGAACGCCGGACGGCTCAGAGCGCGCCGGGCGGCTCCGGGTCGCTGCGCGGCGCCTGGGTGTGGGTCGCCGGGGTGCCGCTGCTCGGTCCCACCGGGTATGCGCGGTACGACCTGATGGTGGCCGCCGTCGCCGTCGCGGCCCTGCTCGTGGGGGCGCGACGGCCCCGGCTGCTGGGGGCGCTGGCCGCGTTCGGCGCGCTGCTGAAGGTGTGGCCCCTGCTGGTGCTGGTGGGCACCCGGCGGGGCCGGACCACGGTGCGCTCCTGGGGCACGGCGGTGGCCACGGGCATGGTCCTGCTGCTGGTCACGGGGCTCACACTGCCGGGGGCGCTCGGTTTCCTGGGCGCCCAGCGGGGCCGCGGCACGGAGGTGGAGTCGCTGGGCGCCCTGGTCTTCCAGGTGGCCCGGCACCTGGGCTGGGCGGGCGAGGTACGGCTGAACTACGGCTCGATCGAGTTCCTCGGGCCGTACGTGGCGGTGGTGAGCGGTGTCGCCGAGGGGCTGTCCCTGGTGGCCTTGGCGTGGCTGCTGGTGTGGCGGTACGCCGCGCGCGCCCGGCCGCCCGGCACGCTCGCCGATGCCGCGTTCGTCGCCGTGCTGCTGTTCACGACGACCAGTCGGGTGATCAGCCCGCAGTACATGGTGTGGCTGGTCGGGCTGGCCGCGGTCTGCCTGGTGCGCCGTGCCGCGACGATGACGGGGCCCGCCGTGCTGGTGCTGGCGGCCACGGCGGTCACGACGCTGGAGTTCCCGATCTGGTTCGGCCATGTGGTGGCCGGCGACGCCTTCGGCATCCTGCTGCTGTGCCTGCGCAACGGCCTGCTGGTGGCCGCGACCGTGATCGCGGGCGTCCGGCTGTGGCGGCGCACCGTGTCCGTGCCGCGCCGGACGGCAGAAGCCTCCTCCGCCGCCGCCCCGCAGACCGCTCACGACCCGGGCGACGGGCGCCGCTGGCTCTCGTCCGTGCCGGCGCACCCCGACTGATCGCGCCCCGGCGTACCGCGCCGTCCACGCGACCGGCTCACCCGAGTTGATCGCGCAGGTACGCCCGCCACCGTGCCGTGAACTCCGCCCGGCTCACCCCGAGGACGTTCCGCAGGGCGTCGTCGACGGCGCCGGTGCGCCCGTCGTGGGCGCCCACCGCCTTGTAGAAGGCGTTCAGCCGTGCCTCGCCCCAGTGGTCGGCGATCAGCCGGCAGGCCAGCCAGCCGCCCTCGTACGCCTCGGCGAGCGGCGCCGCCTGCCGGGAGAAGCCGAAGTCGGTGTCGTCCGGGAGCCGGCCGGGCACCCGGCCCGCGCGCACCGCCTGCTGGAGTTCGGGGGCGGCCTGGGCCGCGGTGCGCCCGCTGTGGCGGTAGCCCACCCAGTCCGCGTAGCCCTCGGAGAGCCACAGCGGGGTGGCGGCCGACGTGGCCGCACGGGTGGCGACATGGGTGGTCTCGTGGGTCAGCACGACCTGCCGGCCGAAGTCGCTGAGCACCCCGTACGCCTCCGGGTTGATGATCACGCGGTCGGCGGGCGCCTGGGCGGAGCCGCCGACCTCGCCGGTGGTGACGGCAGCGATGCCGCGGTATCCGGAGGCGGGCGAGCCCAGCAGGCTCGCCATGCCGCTCAGCGAGGCGGGCACCTGCACCACGACCCGGGCCGACCATCCGGCGCCCCAGGCGCTGGAGACCGCGGGGACCGCACGGTCGGCGAGCCGTGCGAACTGCTTCAGCCGGGCGGTCTCCTGGCCGACGCCGAGCACCAGGCTGTGCGCGCCGCGCACGGCCACCACCCGGCCCTGCTCCCACAGCTGTTGGACGGCGTGCGCGGCGGGCTCGTCGTCGATGACGTACCAGTGGCCGGCCCGGCGGCGCAGGGACAGGGTGCGGGCCGTGGTGATCGGGGCGTGGTCGTAGCCGCTGATCCGGTAGCGCAGTTCGGCGTCGGCTCGTGCCGTGGCGCCGGTGCGGTGCACGGCGGTGACGTGGTACGTCCAGGAGCTCAGCGGGACGGCCGCCAGATTGCCGAACCAGGTCGCCGACCTGCGGGCGGCGGCCGGGTCGGCGTCGGCGCCCGCGGTGGCCAGATAGGCCGCCTCGTCGTGTCCGAGCACGGCACGGGCGCGCCGGTCGAGCAGTTGCCGCACCTGGCCGGTGGCGGGGTCGACGGTGCTGGTCCGGTCGCAGCCGACCAGGCCGGCAGGACCGGCCGCGCCCGCGCAGATTCCGAGCAGGGCAAGGCCGAGTCGTACCTGCCGCTTGCCTTGCCCACGACCCGCCACGGGCACGATCGTACGGTGAGCGGCGCCGCCCTTCAGGTCCACCTGGGCGCCGGTGTTCCGGTCGGCGCCTTCGACAGCGGGTGCTTCCCGTGTCGCCGGAGCCCGCCGTCCGCCCCGCGTGGCGGCTCAGATCCGCGTCACCGACGAGATCGGCAGCATGCCCACCGGGTCGTAACGCACCCGCGCGCCGGGATACGGCGCATGGATGACCTGGCCGCGCCCCGCGTACAGGGCGATGTGGCTGGCGTCGGCCCGGTAGGCGACCAGGTCGCCGGGTCTGGCCTGCGCCAGCGGCACCTGCCGCCCGGCGAAGCGCTGTTCCTGTGAGGTGCGCGGCAGTGCGACACCCGCCTGGCCGTACGCCCACTGCACGAGACCGGAGCAGTCGAAGGAGCCCGGGCCCTCGGCGCCCCACACATAGGGCCGTCCGAGGGCCGACTGGGCCGCGGCGAAGGCGGCCGCGGCACGCGCCGAGGCGGGCGCGGCGCCCGGGTCGAGGACGGCACCCAGGACGGCGTACGGGGCGTTCGGGGTGGTGCCGGCCGCGTGGGCGGCACGCTGCGCGGCCGGCAGGGTGAGCAGCAGCCGTCGGGCCGCGGCGAGCTTGCGTTCGACGGTCTGCTTGTGCCGGGCCACCGCTCGACGGCTGCGTTCCAGCTCCGCCAGGCCACGGACGGCCTCGTCGCGATCCTGCGCCTGGGTGCGGGTGAGCGCCCTGAGCTGTCTCAGCCGCTCCGTGGCTCGGTTGCCGGCCCGGTCGAGGGCGGACGCCCGGTCCAGGTAGTTCTCCGGCCGGGAGGACAGGAAGAGGCGGACGGCGGGGTCGAGGCCTCCGGTGCGGTACTGCTCCCCGGCGAGGGAACCGAGGGCGCCGCGCAGGGTGTTGATGCGCTGCTGGCCTCGGGCCAGCCGGTCCTGGGCCCGGGACACCTGCCCGGCGAGCGTCCTGGCCCGCTCGGTGGCACGGTCGTACGCCTCGGTGGCCCGCTCCGCCTGGCCGTACAGCCGGTCGAGTTCGGCCAGGGTGCCGGCGGCGGGCCGGTCGGGTGGTGCGGCGCAGGCCGGCGCGGCGGCGAGCGCCGCGGCCGCGGTGGCCGTCGCGGCGGACAGGACGGTGGCTCGGGTGCCACGGGTCCGCCGGTCGTTGCCGGGTTCTGCGAGGCGGCGATGAGACCCCACGGGCAGTCGCTCTCCTTACGCTGACGCACCCCTGGTACAGGGCTGCGACGCCAGAGAGTAACCATTCGCACCCGTCATGGCTACGTTCCGTATTGTGCCCGTGCCGTGCGGTAGCGCGCGAAACCCGCCGCAGACGCAGGTCAGCGGCGGGTCATGGGAGTACGGCGACGGCGGGGAATTCCCTCGTTCGTGGGCGATCGGCCCGGCGACGTGACGTGACGTGTCGCCGAGCCGTCCGACGGTGCCGACCGGAGCGGCACCTGGAGTCGGCTCAGACGCGCACGCCGAACTGGAAGGGCATGGCGTTGAGGGATTCGTAGCGCACGTTGGCACCGGTGTGCGGGGCGTGCAGGATCTGGCCGTTGCCCGCGTAGAGGCCGATGTGGCTCAGGTCGCTGTAGAAGAGGACGAGGTCGCCGACCTTGAGCTGGCTGGCGGAGTAGATACGCGTCCCGGCGTTGGCCTGGGCCTGGGAGGTGCGGGGTATGGACACACCGGCCTGGGCGTAGGCCCACGAGGTGAGGCCGGAGCAGTCGAAGGAGCTGGGGCCCGTGGCGCCGTAGACGTACGGCGAGCCGATCTTGGTCTGGGCGGCGGAGAAGGCCGCGCCGGCCCGACCGGAGGCGGGGACACCGCCACCGAGACGGCCCTCGCTGTCCCGGCTGGCCCTGGCCTCGTCGGCGGCGAGTTGCTGCCGCTCCTTTTCGGTCAGGGTGTTGAGGAGCTTCTGGGCCTCGGAGAGCTTGCCCTGGATCTGCTTCTTCTTCTTGCCGAGCTCCTTGCGGGTCTCCTGGAGATCCTTGAGCTTGGCGGTGGCTTCCTTGCGCTCCTGCGCGAGGGTGCGCTGCTTCTCCTGGATCTTCTTCAGCGCTTCGACCTGCTGGCCGCTGAGCTGATCGAGGGTGGAGGCCTTGTCCAGGTAGTCGTCCGGGTCGGACGAGAGGAAGAGCTGCACGGAGGGGTCGATGCCGCCCGAGCGGTACTGGGCGCTCGCCACCGAACCGAGGTCGTCCCGCAGGTCGTTCAGCTCGCCCTGGCCGCGGGCCACCTTGTCCTGGAGGTCGCCGACCTGCTTCTCGAGCTTCTTCGCCCGCTCCTTGGCCCCGTCGTACTTCTCGGTGGCCGTCTCCGCCTCGTGGTAGAGCTTGTCGACCTTGGCCTTGACCTCTTCCTTGCTCTGCTTCGGAGTGGCCTGGGCGGCCTGCGAGGTCAGGGCGACAGCGGCTGCGGCGGTCGCGGTGAGCACGGTCACGCGTGCGCGGCTCGGCTGTTTGGATCGACGGTGGGACGCCACGGAGGCGAGCTCCTTCTCCTCCAGCCGCCTACCGGAACACTGGTGGGCGGGTGCCCCTCCACCGTCGCTCCCGATGAGCGATCACCCGAGCGGAGGTTCGAGGCCAGACCCTAGTGACCTTCTTGTGATCAGTTCAAATCCTGACGGAGAAAAACTGCCTTGCTCAGGGTTTTCTTTACCCATAACTCACCACTAGTGATATAGAGCTGACGCTACGTTGCGCACAGATATCCTTAATCGGGGCATTGAAGGCACATGTTGCCGATGGTGCGTAGGGGATTCAAAGCCCGAAGTCGCCGGCGAGCGGTCGGGAACGAAGGCGCGCCGAATCGCGCGAGGCCGGCGATCAGCCCCGGGAGAGGCGTTTGAGCAGGACGACGGAGGCCACCGGGCGCGCACCCGCCTTGGCGATGCCGTCGGCGACTTCGCGGTCCGTGGAGACCACGATCACCGGCCGCCCCGGCGGCTCGGCACGGACCAGTTGGCGGATCAGCTCGTCCGCCGTCACCTTCGGCTTGGAGAAGAGCACCCGCACGCCGCGCGGCGGCGCCAGCAGCACCGGCGCGGCGAGTTCGGCGCCGTCGAAGACGCAGGTGACCTCGGCGCCGGTCTGGGCGGCCAGCAGCGAGAGCGCCCCGAGCAGTCGCAGCCGCTGTTTCTCCAGCGGCATCTGCGGATAGCCGGTCTTGGTGACGTTGTACCCGTCCACGACGAGATGGGCCTGCGGCAGCGCCAGCAGCTGATCAAGAATGGCCGGATCATGCTCCGACAGGGCACGTGCCGCGATGTCCTTCGGGGTCATCTGCCCCGGCTCGACCGCCTCCACGGTCTCCGCCGGCCGCACCGAGACGGGCGGCAGGGCGAGTTCGCGGCGCAGCCCCTGGGCGGAGTCGAGCAGGGTGTCGAGCAGCAGGCGCAGCCGCATGTCCTCGACGCTGCGGCCCTCACGAGCCGCTCTGCGAGTGGCCTCCAGCGCCGACTCCGCCTCGGACAGCCGGGACCTGAGGCGCCGTGCCTCGCTCTCCGCGACCGACGCCTGCGCCTGCCCTTCGGCACGTGCCGCCTCGATCTCGTCGCGCGCCTTGCGGACCGCGGCCTCGCCGCGCTTGACGTCGCTGAGGGCGCCGCGCAACTTGCGGCGCAGCGACTCGGCCTCCTTCTTCGCCGCCTCCAGCTCGATGCGCAGCCCTTCGGTCTCGCTCCTGGTCTGCTCCCTGGCCTCGGCCAGCTCGACGCGCAGCCGGGTCAGTTCGGCCTTGGCCCGGTCGTCGGCGCGTTCGGCGTCGGCCCGCTGGACCTCCTCGCCCGCTGCGGTGACCAGCTTCACCCAGCCCGGGGGGCGCAGCACATAGGCCGCCGCGGCCACGTCGAGCGGATCGGCGGCGGGCGGCGGGGTGCCCGAGTCGAGTGCGGTGGCCAGCTCGGACTGGGTCTCGCGGAGCCGTTCGGCGATGCGCTGGCGGAACAACGGCTCGCTCTCCACGGCGGAGGCCATGGCGTTCCCGGCGAACTTGGCGCGGCGGTTCGGCGTGAACCGGGCGTACTGCCGCAGCGCCGCGGGCAGCTCGGCGACCGTGAGGCCGCCGAAGCCGTCCGAGACGATCTGGACGACCCGACGGCGCACACCTTCGGGCAGCGGGCGGTCGAGCACCTCAGCGGTGCCGTCGCCCGGCCTCCCGCCCGCGCTCTCCACCATCGTCCGTCACTCCAAGGGAGTCGTGGGCACCGCTCCCGTCAGGAACCGGCGCCCGGCTTGTCCGCCAGCGCCGTCCGGTCTGGCTGGTTCACCGCATCGCACCAAGGGCAGCGCACGGACTCGATGGTCTCATTCACCACCTCGTGCTCCCCGACCCCGGCCCCACCGGCCGGGTCGAAGGGCACCTGCGTGACCAGCCCGGGAAGGACGCGTCACGTCGAACCGAGCGGGATCGCCGCAGCGGATGCGACGCCGACGGAGCTCGGCCGCCGGCGAGTGCCGTCATTCTGCTGTGCCCTCCCTCGCGTTTCCAGAGTGCGCCTGTTTAGTCGAGCGTCCCAGGGCTCGGCGCACTGGGTTGCACGGTGCGTTCGGGTGGTAACCCTACGGCCTTGACGGGCCGCAGGTGCGTGGGCGGCGTGACCCCACACCACGGCACACCCCTTGGTCACCGTTTGTTCTGCTCTGCTGACGAACGAGGCAAAGGCGGCCCGCCCGGAGCCCCACCGGGCGGCTACAGTGAGGGGCCAAGACCGGTCACCGAGGGAGACAGCCAGCCGTGATCACCGCGATCGTGCTCATCAAGACCAGCGTGGACCGGATCCCGGAGATCGCCGAGTCGATCGCCGCGCTGGACAGCGTCAGCGAGGTGTTCTCCGTGACGGGCACCTACGACCTGATCGCCATGGTCCGGGTCGCCTCGCACGACGACCTCGCGGACATCATTCCCGGCCGGATCAGCAGGATCCCGGGCGTCCAGGCCACGGACACGCATGTCGCGTTCCGTACCTACTCGCAGCACGACCTGGAGGCCGCGTTCGCGATCGGGCTGGACAGCTGACCCGTGCCCCGCACTTCGGCGGCGCCTCCCCGGGCCGGATGGTTCCCGGGTCACGGGAGCACCTCGATCACCCCTTGATGTCGACGGCCGCAACGCCCTCCCCCGACGCGGTGTAGAACCGCTTGCCGTCGCCGGCGACCACCGGGGCGAGCAGATCGAGGGCCATGCCACCGACCTCCACCTTCCACCGCACGCGGCCCTTCACGTCGAGGGCGTGGATCTCACTGCCCGAACGCACGCAGCACAGGTCACCGACCACCGCCGGCTGGCCGCCGTCGTCACCGATCGGGTGCTTCCAGAGCGCGGAACCGTCGGTGCCCGTCGCGATCAGTTCCCGCCCGGTCGAGACGATGAAGACGGATCCCAGGGTGAGCGGGGCGAAGGGGATTCCGGTACCGCGGCCCGGCTTCCTCCACCGTTGCCTGCCTGCCGTGCTGATGCCGTACAGGGCGGCCGAGCCGCCGTTGACGCCCACGGCGATGGTGTCTCCCGAGACGGCGGGCCGGTAGACGTCGCTCTCCAGCTGGAGCTTCCACAGCTCACTGCCGTCCGACGCTCGCAGGGCATGCAGGTGGTTGTCGTAGTTCCCCACGTACACCACGCCGCCGGCGACCGTCGGCGCGACGTCCGGCGCTCCCGGCATCCCGGTGTCCCAGGCCGGATGGCCGCTCAGGCTGAACGCGCAGACGCCGCCGGGCCCGTCCGGCGGGCTGCTGGCGTAGCCGACGAGCACCCGGGAGCCGGCCACCTGGACCGTGTCGGTGATGTCGCCGGGCAGCGCTCGCGACCAGGCGGCCTTGCCTTTCGGGGTCACCGCCCGCAGCTGTGCGGGCTCCCCTCCGCTGTTCGCCCGCACGCCCACGTAGACGGTCCCGTCCCGCCCGACCGCGGGGGTGGTGACGACCGCGTACTCGTCGAACTTGCTCGTGTAGCGCACCTGCCAGCGCTCCTTGCCGTCGGCGGTGCCGACGGCCCGCAGGGTGCCGTCGTCCACCGCGAGATAGAGCACGGAGCCGTCCGGGGAGAGCGCCCCGCAGGCACCCCAGCCTTCGGACAGGTCGCGGTCCTTGCCGAGCGCGTACTGCCAGCCGACCGTGGCCGTCGCAGGCTTGTGCGGGTGCGCGGCCCCGGAGGGCGGGGAGGACGCCCCGCCGGATCCGCCGTCCTTGTCCCCCGGGTCCCGCAGCCAGAGCCAGCCGCCGAGACCGCCCACCGCCGCGACCGCAGCACCGCCGGTCAGGGCGGTCAGCAGGCGACGTCGGGAAGTCCCGGGCGTCGGCTTCGGTGCCGGGACGTCCGTCACCGTCACCGGGGCCATGTACTCGACCCGGCTCTCGCCCTCCACCGACCCGTGCTGCGGGAGCCAGCGCTCCTCGCCGCCGGCCCGGGCGGCTTCGTCGGCCCCGCCGCCGGTGGATCCGGCCGGCGGCGAGTACCAGCCGGGCCGCATGCTTTCCCGCAGGGTGCGCGCCGTGTGCCCGGCAGCCTTGACCACCTCGTGCGGGGTGGGCCGCTGCTCGGTGTCCTCGCGCAGGCATGACTCCACCAGCGGCCGGAGGTCCGCAGGCACCCCGGACAGATCGAAGTCCCTGGTCAGGATGCGCAGCAGGACCACCGAGTCCTGCCCCTCGCCGAACGGCCCGCGGCCGGCCGCCGCGTAGGCGAGGACCGTGCCGAGCGAGAAGACGTCGCTCGGCGGCCCCACGGTCGCGCCGTTGCGGATCTGCTCGGGCGAGACGAAGCCGACCGAGCCGACGACCGTCCCGGTGCGGGTCAGTACGGTCGCCTCCAGGGCCCGGACGATCCCGAAGTCGATGACCCTCGGGCCGTCGGCGGCCAGCAGGATGTTGGACGGCTTCAGGTCGCGGTGCACCATGCCCTTGGCGTGGATCGCGGCCAGCGCCTCGCCGAGCGCGCCGGCCAGGGTGCGCACCGCCTGCTCGGGCAGCGCCCCCTGGTCGAGGACGGCGTCCCGCAGGTTCGGACCGTCGACGAACTCGGTGGCCATCCACGGGCGTTCGGCTTCGGTGTCCGCGTCGACGACCCGCGCGGTGTACGTTCCGGCGCCGCCGACGGTCTGCGCGGCGCGCACCTCCTGGCGGAACCGGGCCCGGAAGGTGCGGTCCTCGGCGTGCTCGGCCCTGACCACCTTGACGGCCAGCCTGGGCCCGGTACGGGCCTCGGCGAGGTACACCTCGCCCATGCCGCCCGCGCCCAACCTGCCCAGGACCTCGTACGGGCCGATCCGCCGCGGATCCGCCTCGCGCAGCGCCTGCACCTTTCCGCTCCCCCCGTGTCCACGAGCCACGTCAGAGGGAGCGTATACGTCGCGTACCCGTCAGGGAGTCAGACCGCCGGGACGCACCGGCCGTCCTGGGTGCGGTACGTCCACCGGGCTCCGTCGCGCACCAGTTCCCCCACCGCGCGGACGAAGCGCTCGACGTGCTCGTCGGGGGTGCCCACGCCGAAGCTGACGCGGACCGCGTTCAGGGACGGCTCGCCGGGCGCCGCGTCCGGGGCGCCGCACTCGCCCTGGGTCTGCGGATCGCCGCCCAGCAGGGTGTGCACCAGCGGATGGGCGCAGAACAGGCCGTCGCGTACGCCGATGCCGTACTCGGCGGAGAGCGCGGCGGCGAAGTGGGAGCTGTTCCAGCCGGCGACGACGAAGGAGACCACGCCGACCCGCGCGGCGTCGTCGCCGAACAGCGAGAGCACCCGCACCTGGGGCACCTCGGCGAGCCCCTCGCGCAGCGTGCGCAGCAGGTACCGCTCACGGGGGACGAGCGTGTCGAAGCCGGCGTCGGTGAGGGCCCGGCAGGCGGAGGCGATGGCGTAGGCGCCGATGACGTTGGGCGAGCCCGCCTCGTGCCGTGCGGCGCCCTCGTGCCACTCGACGTGCACGCCGCCGTCGGTGCGCCGGCTGACCCTGCGGCTGGCTCCGCCGCCGGCGAGGTACGGGTCGGCCGCCCGCAGCCAGTCGGCACGGCCGGCCAGCACCCCGGCGCCGAACGGCGCGTACAGCTTGTGGCCGGAGAAGGCGACCCAGTCGACGTCGAGTTCGCGGACCGACACCGGGTGGTGCGGCACGAGCTGGGCGGCGTCCAGCACGACACGTGCGCCGTGTGCGTGCGCGACCGCCGCGATCTCGCGCACCGGCCAGAGCTCACCGGTGACGTTGGACGCGCCGGTCACGCAGACCAGGGCGGGCGTGCCCGCCGGGTGCGCGGCGAGCGCACGGCTCACGGCCAGCACCGCCTGCTCGGGGCTGCGCGGCGCCGCCAGGTGGGTCACCCGGTCCGCGGGCCAGGGCAGCAGGGCGGCGTGATGCTCGGTCTCGAAGACGAGGACGCGGCAGTCGGCCGGCAGGGCGGCGGCGAGCAGGTTGAGCGAGTCGGTGGTGGACCGGGTGAAGACCACCTGGTCGTCGTCCCGGCAGTCCAGGAAGGCGGCCACCGTCCCGCGTGCGTTCTCGAAGAGGTCGGTGGACAACTGCGACAGATAGCCGGCGCCACGGTGCACGGAGCCGTAGTAGGGCGCGTACGCCGCGATGTCGTCCCAGACGCGTTGCAGCGCGGGAGCGCTGGCCGCGTGGTCGAGGGCGGCGTATCCGACCTCGCCGCCGGTGACGAGCGGGACGGTGACGTCCCGTCCCAGCACGGGCAGCGGGACGCCCACGGACGGTCCGGCGGCCGGGGCGGAGGTGGAGGCGAAGGCGGAGGTGGAGACAGGCATGGGGGTACTCCCGTGGCGGCAGCGGATCACCACGCCGGACAGGCCCGCGCGGGGGCGTCGACGGCGCGATGGAAAGGGTGGAGGGGGTGCGGAGGCGGGGCTCTGCGGCCTCAGGGGGTTTCTGATGGATCTCCGTGGAAGGAGGAGCGGCGTTCGGCGCGGCGCGTGGGGGTACCTCCCACGCCCTTGAGGCAGTGGGGGAGTGTGCCAGGCGTCGCGACGCCGCGGAGAGCCGTCAGAGACCCCCTAGCGCATTCGCTTGCTCACGGGAGGCTCCCTCGTACGACCAGGACCCCTGGCCCCACACTCGATGAGAAGCGTGCGAGGGGTCCGCGCTTGCCGTGGACCCTGCTGTCCACGGCCTGGTCTTCACCCGGGGCACCCCGCCACGGACGGAGGGTTGCCGGACAGCCGGCCGGGGCCGTATGACTGTCGCTCTTGACCTGGTCAGGAACCTAAGTGAAGCGCTCGCGGTCCCGCAACTCCTGTCCGGATTGCGGGACCGCTTCCGGTCGACACGCCTAGGCGTTGCTGGCGGCCACCCAGCGGTCCAGGGTGCGCTTGGCGGCGCCGGAGTCGATCGACTCCGCCGTCTTGGCCATGGCGGCGTGGATCTGCTCGGCCAGCGTCCCGGGGCCCGGGTCGAGGGCGACGAGTGCGGCCGCCGCGTTCAGGAGCACGGCGTCCCGTACGGGGCCCGTCTCGCCGTCGAGGAGCCTGCGGGCGACCTCCGCGTTGTACGACGGGTCACCGCCGCGCAGGGCCTCGACCGGGACCAGCTCGATGCCGACGTCGCGGGGGTCGAAGCTCTCCTCGGTGACCTTGCCGTCGCGGACGGACCACACGCGGGAGGTGGCCGTGGTGGTCAGCTCGTCGAGGCCGTCGTCCCCCCGGAAGACCAGGGAGGAGTTGCCGCGTTCGGCGAAGACGCCCGCGACGACCGGCGCCATGCGCGGATCGGCGACGCCGACCGCCTGGGCGCGTACCCGGGCGGGGTTGGTGAGCGGACCCAGGATGTTGAACACCGTGCGGATGCTCAACTGGGCGCGTGCGGCGCCGACATGACGCAGCGCCGGGTGGAACTTGATCGCGAAGCAGAAGGTGATCCCGGCCTCCTGCGCCACCTCGGCCACCCGCTGCGGGGTCAGCTCCAGGTTGACCCCGAGCTTCTCCAGGACGTCCGAGGCACCGGACGCGGAGGACGCGGCACGGTTGCCGTGCTTGACGACCGTGGCTCCCGTGCCGGCGACGACGATCGCCGACATGGTGGAGATGTTGACGGTCTTGGCACCGTCGCCACCGGTGCCGACGATGTCCACCGTCTTCCCGGGCACCTCGATCACCTTGGCGTGCTCGTACATCGTCCGGACGAGCCCGTTGATCTCCTCGACGGTCTCGCCCTTGGCTCTGAGGGCCACCACGAAACCGGCGATCTGCGCATCGGTGGCCTCGCCCGTCATGATGCGGTCCATCGCCCAGGCGGTGGCGTCCGCGTCCAGGTTCTCGCCGGCGAGCAGGGCGTTCAGTGCCTGGGGCCAGGAACGGCCCGCCGCGGTGTGGCCTCCAGCGGGGTGCACAGCGTTCATCAGCCGCTCCTGTGGTCGTCGCATGCTTCGGTCGCCGCCCAGCCTATCCAGGTCCGGGCACGGCTCAGGGCCCCGTCCGAGCAGTGGACGGGGCCCTGTGCCGTGCCGGCGGGGCCGGCGGTGGTGCTTCAGTGCTGGTCAGCGGTACCTCAGTGGTGACCGTGACCGCTGGTGAGCTCCTTGTACTCCTCCGCGGTCGGCTTCGGGATCTGGTTCCCCTCGCCGTAGTAGCCGCGGGAGAGCTTCGCCCGGAGCCGCTGGCCGGGCGAGACCCGCCGCGGCACACCGTTCTCGTCGACGGCCGGGCCGAGCTCCGCTGGCTTGTACTGCTCGTGCGCGGTGAGCGTGTGCAGCTGCTCCGCGTTGAGCGGCTCGTGGACCTCGATGAACTCACCGTGCGGCAGCCGCTTGATGATGCCGGACTCGCGGCCGTGCAGCACCTTGTCACGGTCACGGCGCTGGAGGCCGAGGCAGATCCGCTTGGTGATGAGGAACGCCAGCACCGGTGCCACGAAGAACGCGATCCGCACGAACCAGGTGATCGAGTTGATCGACAGGTGGTAGTGCGTGGCGATCAGGTCGTTGCCACCGCCGATCAGCATCACCACGTACCAGGTGACCCAGCCGACACCGATGGCGGTACGCGTGGGGGCGTTGCGCGGCCGGTCCAGGATGTGGTGCTCGCGCTTGTCGCCGGTGACCCAGGCCTCGATGAACGGGTACACCGCGAGGACGACGAGCACCAGCGGGAAGACCACGACCAGCGGGATGGCCACGCCCAGGACGAGCGTATGGCCCAGGAAGTTGATCTCCCAGCCAGGCATCACACGGATCAGGCCCTCGGAGAAGCCCATGTACCAGTCGGGTTGCGCACCGGTGGAGACCATGTCGGGCCGGTACGGTCCGATGGCCCAGATCGGGTTGATCGAGAAGCATGCGGCGATGATCGCGATGACGCCGAAGACCAGGAAGAAGAAGCCTCCCGCCTTGGCCATGTAGACCGGCAGCAGCGGCATGCCGACCACGTTCTTCTCGGTCCGTCCGGGGCCGGCGAACTGGGTGTGCTTGTGGTAGAAGACCAGGATCAGGTGGCCCACCAGCAGGCCGAGCATGATGCCCGGCAGCAGCAGGATGTGCACCGCGTAGAAGCGGGCCACGAAGTCGCCGCCCGGGAACTCCCCGCCGAACAGGAAGAACGACATGTAGGTACCGACGATCGGCGTACCGAGGATCGCGCCTTCCATGAAGCGGACACCGGTGCCGGAGAGCAGGTCGTCCGGCAACGAGTAGCCGGTGAAGCCGGTGAACATGCCGAGCACGAACAGCAGGAAGCCGAAGACCCAGTTGATCTCACGCGGCTTGCGGAACGCGCCGGTGAAGAAGACCCGCATCATGTGCGCGAACATGCCGGCGAGGAAGACCAGCGCCGCCCAGTGGTGGATCTGCCGGATCAGCAGGCCGCCGCGCACGTCGAAGCTGATGTGCATCGTCGAGTTGAAGGCCTCGGACATCATCTGGCCCTGCAACGGGACGTAAGAGCCGTGGTACGCCACCTCGTTCATCGACGGGTGGAAGAACAACGTCAGATACACACCCGTGAGGATGATGATGATGAAGCTGTAGAGGCAGACCTCGCCCAACATGAAGGACCAGTGGTCCGGGAAGATCTTGCGCATGTTGGACTTGGCCAGGGAGTAGATCCCGAGCCGGCCGTCCGCCCAGTCGGCGACCCGCTCACCGGCGGGCGCCTGGCGGCGCGAAGCGTTGGTTGTGTTGGTCGACGTTCCGCTCATCGTCATCCACGCTCCCAGAAAGCAGGACCGACGGGCTCCGCGAAGTCGCCGAGCGCTTCGAGGTAGCCGTCCTTGTTCACGCCGATGCGCAGCTGCGGAAGGGCGTGCCCCGCCGGGCCGAACAGCACTCGGCCGCCGTCGGAGAGGTCGAAGGTGGACTGGTGGCACGGGCACAGCACGTGGTGCGTCTGCTGCTCGTACAGGGAGATCGGGCAACCCACGTGGGTGCAGATCTTCGAGTAGGCCACGATGCCGTCGTGGGACCAGTCGAGCTCGCGCTTGTCCTTGATGTTCTCCGGCTGGAGCCGGACGATCATCAGCGCCGCCTTGGCGATCTGCTGCTGGAAGTCCTCGTCGTCCTCCTTGAGGCCCTGCGGCTTGGCGAAGGTCAGCGATCCGACGGGGACGTCCTCGGGACGCAGCGGCAGGTCGGTGTTGGTGTTGACGAGGAGCTTGCCCTTGCCCCACAGGGTGTGGCGCAGCTTGTCCTCGGGCAGCGTGCCGAGGTCGCGCAGCAGCACGACGCCGGCGAGGGGCACCAGCGCCAGCGCGCCGAACATGGTGGTACGGATCAGGCCTCGGCGGCCGATCGCGGACTCCTTGGCGCCCTGCCGGAAGTCGCTGAGGACCTTCTCCTTGGTCTCGGGCGACGCCTCGATGGGGTGCCGCTCGTCGGCGATCTCCACGTCCGACATCAGGGTGCGCGCCCAGTGCACGGCGCCCGCGCCGATGGCGAAGAGGGCGACGCCCAGCGTGGTGCCGAGGGCGAAGTTGAGCGCGCTGATGTGCCCGAGCGGGAAGACGTAGATCGACTTGCCCGGCTTGATCGTGACGTACGAGGCGATGAAGCCCACGGTGGCCAGCATGGAGATCGTGAACATCAGGGCGACGCTGCGCTCGGAGCGCTTGGCGGCACGTTCGTCGATGTCCTGGATCCGGTGCTCGTGGGGCGGCAGTCCCGGGTCCTCGAACGGGTTCTCCTCGGCGGGCTCTACCTCGCCGTGCTCCCCACGCTTCTCGGGCAGGTTCTCTTCTGGAATGTCGTCGTGGCTACTCATGACCTCTTGGCCTTTGCGGTCCGAGCGGCGACCCAGGCTGCGACGGCGATCAGCGCGCCGAGGCCGAAGATCCAGGCGAACAGACCCTCGGCAACGGGGCCGAGTCCGCCCAGCTTGAGGCCGCCGGGGGTGGTGGACTCGGAGCTGTTGACCGCGTGCAGGTACGCGATGATGTCCTTCTTGTTCTTCTCCGGCATGGTGGTGTCGGGGAAGGACGGCATGTTCTGCGGGCCGGTGAGCATGGCCTCGTAGATGTGCTTGGGGCTGGTGTCCCGCAGGTTGGGCGCGTACTTGCCGTGCGTCAACGCCCCGCCCTCACCGGTGAAGTTGTGGCACTGCGCGCAGTTGGTCCTGAACAGTTCGCCGCCCTTGGCGATGTCGGCGCCCGACGGGTCCGTCTGGTTCTTCGTCGGCTTGGCCGGTCCGGCACCCAGGGAGGCGACGTACGCCGCGAGCTGGTCGATCTCTGCCTGCGAGTAGATGACCTTCTTCTTCGGCGCCTGGGCACCCTGCTGCTGCAACGGCATCCGGCCGGTGCCGACCTGGAAGTCGACGGCTGCGGCACCGACGCCCACCAGGGACGGGCCGTCGGAGCTGCCCTGTCCGCCGGTCCCATGGCAGCTGGCGCAGCCCACGGAGAACAGCCGCTTGCCCTCGTCGATGGCGAGGGACTGGGCGGTCTCGTCGGCCTGTGCCTGGTCCGCAGGGGCGAACGCGGTGTACAGCCCCCCGGTGGCCGCCAACGCGAGGAGTAGGACGACGACTGCCGCCAGGGGATGGCGTCGTCGTGCGGAGAGCTTTTTCACGGATTACCCCGGTGTCAGGATCTTCTGCGTCGATGCTTCAGGGATGGTGCGATGCTTCGGCTGTGGGCGGGCCGCGGCCGATTACTTGATCAGGTAGATCGTGGCGAAGAGGCCGATCCAGACCACATCGACGAAGTGCCAGTAGTACGACACGACGATGGCGGCCGTGGCCTGGGAGTGGGTGAACCTGCGGGCCGCGTAGGTGCGGCCGAGGAGCAGCAGGAAGGCGATGAGTCCGCCCGTCACGTGCAGCCCGTGGAAGCCGGTGGTCAGGTAGAACACCGAACCGTACGGGTCGGAGGAGAGCGAGATGCCGTCCTCCTTGACCAGGTTGGTGTACTCGAAGATCTGACCGCCGATGAAGATCGCACCCATGATGAAGGTGACGATGAACCATCCGCGCAGCTTCTTCACGTCACCGCGCTCGGCGGCGAAGACGCCGAGCTGGCAGGTGAGCGAGGAGAGCACCAGGATGGTCGTGTTGGTCGCCGAGAACGGAATGTTCAGCGAGTCCGCCATCGCCTTCCAGTGATCGGGCCCGGTCACCGATCGAAGGGTGAAGTACATCGCGAAAAGGGCCGCGAAGAACATCAGCTCGGAACTCAGCCAGATGATGGTTCCGACACTGGTGAGGTTCGGCCGGTTCACCGTCGGGTGCGCGTGTCCGGTTTCTACTGTCGTTGCTGTCGCCACGCCGTCATTATGTCGGTCGCTTATCTTGCACTCACTCCGGGGGGTGCCGTTCGGTGTGTCCGTGCGCGTGTGCGGCCGCTCCGGTCAGGCCCGTACAGGGTGGGACGCCGTGTTGACCGGGGAGCTGAGGGAGTAGCATCCGCGACATCGGGGTCCGGTGCGCTCGCTCGAGGTCCCCCACTGCCCTGAACGGGCGTGGGAGGTGCCCCCACGGGGAGAGCCGCCGGGCAGCCGCCCGGAAGCCGCCGAGAAAGCCGGAGGAGCCATGCAGGCCACCGCCACGGTGCTGGTCTACAGCGACAACGCCCGCACCCGCGAGGAGGTGCGCCTCGCGACGGGCCGCAGGCCGGCCACCGATGTGCCCGAGGTGGAGTTCGTGGAGTGCGCGACCCTGCCCGCCGTGCTCAAGGAGCTGGGCCAGGGCGGCATCGACGTCTGTGTGCTGGACGGCGAGGCGGTGCCCGCGGGCGGCATGGGCGTATGCCGGCAGATCAAGGACGAGATCTTCCGCTGCCCGCCGGTCCTGCTGCTCATCGGCCGCCCGCAGGACGCGTGGCTGGCCACCTGGAGCCGGGCGGACGCGGCGGTGACGCTGCCGGTCGAGCCCGTCGAGTTCGCCGACGCGCTCGCCGGTCTGCTGCGGTCGCGGCTCGCCGTCGAGGCGTAGACGGTGCCCTAGCGGCGCCGGTGCGCACTCACGGCGCCTTTGCGGCGCCGGGTGCGCACGTTAAGGGGCGCGGGGAACTGCGCGACCAGCCACGACGTGACCCTGCGGGTCGTCACCGGCCCGAAGGGGCCGTTTCCGTCGTGTCCGGACCACCGGCCGGTGGTGGGCTGGTCGCGCAGTTCCCCGCGCCCCTTTGAGTGCGACGTGGCGGCCGTCGCCGCAGGGGTCCCGGGGGTCAGACCTCCGGGCGAAGGCGAGCCGTCGCTTCGGCCTGTTGCTGGCCCGGGTCCGCGTTGCCGCCGCCCAGCAGCGCGCTGCCCTCGCGCCATTTGGCCCAGCCCAGGTTCCAGTCGCCGTAGCCGTTGTCGAACGGGGTCATGGTCTCGCCGTCGCTGCCCACCACCCGCACGATGTCGCCCTCGCGCACCGTGTTGTAGAACCACTCCGCGTTCTCGGTGCTCATGCCGGTGCAGCCGTGGCTGACGTTGGCGGAGCCCTGCGAGCCCTCCGACCAGGGCGCTGCGTGTACGTACTCGCCGCTCCAGGTGACCCGGGTGGCCCAGTGCACCGGAAGGTCGTACGAGTCGCCGCTGCCCTCGGCGATGCCGACGGTGGAGCTCTTCATCTGGACGAAGGACTGCTTCTCCAGGACCACCTTGATGCCGTTGCGGGTCTCGAAGCCCGGCTTGCCGGTGGTCACGGGGATGTCCTTGATGTCCTCGCCGTTGCGGTAGACGGTCAGGGTGTGGTCACTGGCGTTGGTGACCGCTTCTATGCGGTCGCCGGTGGTGACCTTCAGCGGCTTGGAGTCGCCGCCCCACAGGCTGTCGTCGATCCGCATGCCCTTCAGGCCGCTGCGCACCTGGATGGTGGCGTGCGCCGGCCAGTACTCGCGCGGCCGGTAGTGCAGCGTCTTGGCGTCCACCCAGTACCAGCTGCCCTCGACCGCGGGCTCGGACTGCACGCCGAGGGCGCGCTCCACGGTGATCCTGGCGGCCCGGTCGTGGACGGGGGCGCTCAGCTTGGCGGTGATGGGCTGCCCCACGCCGTACTCGCCGGCCTTGGGCCCGAAGGCCACCGTCAGCTTCTTCGTCGCGTGCTGGGGGTGTCCGGTGTCGAAGCTGAGGACCTTGCGGCCGGGTTCGCCGTCGCTGTTCTCGGTGCTGACCCTGACGGTGTAGTGGGCGCCGGCGGCCAGGGTTGCGGTACTGCGCCAGTGGCGGCCGTCGTCGGACAGTTTGCCTGCCACGTAGCGGCCCGACTCGTCGTGCGCGGTGACGTCGGTGATGCGTCCGCCGTCGCCGCGTGAGGTGACTTCCAGGGGCTTGTCCGGATCGGCCGTGCCGCCGTCCTTGAGGCCACCCAACGCGATCTGGGACGCCGCGTCGTAGGGCTCGGCCGTGAGCTGGTTACCGGAGCTGCAGGCCGCGGTGGCTGCAGTGAGGGCGGCCACCAGCAGCGAACAGCTCCATACCATGCGGGTACGCGCTGACTCGTTCATGCGTTTCACGCTAGGGAGGATCGCCCGGGACGGCGCGGTCAGTGAGCTGATCGAGTGGCGGGGCCCACCCGGGCAAACGGACGGGCCCGGACGCTCCTTGGAGGAGGGTCCGGGCCCGTGGCTGCTCGACGTCAGCCGCGGCCGGTGGTCACGGCGTACGGGGCGCGGCAAGCCGGCACCGTACGCGTGGGCCGCCGTGGCTCACTGGTTCTGGTTCTCACCGCGGTAGTACTCGAATACCCAGCCGAACAGGCCGACGAGGATGATCGGCAACGAGAAGTACAGCAGCCACCAGCCGAAGATGATTCCCATGAAGGCGAGCGCGCCGCCGATCGCGAGGGCGAGCGGCTGCCAGCTGTGCGGGCTGAAGAAGCCCACCTCACCGGCGTCGTCCGCGACGTCCGCGTTCTTGTTGTCCTGCGCGCCCGCGTCGACCCGCCGGGCCGTGAAGGCCAGGTAGTAGCCGATCATGACGCTCAGGCCGAACGCCAGGAACAGGGCGGTGGTGCCGGCCGGCTCCTTCGACCAGAGGCCGTAGACCACGGCAATGGTCAGGATGAAGACGGCGAGCCAGAGGAACATCTTGCCCTGGATCTTCACTTTCCGGCCTCCTTACCGCCCGTGCTGCCGCCGACGCCGGCCGGGACGTTCTCCAGCTGGTCGAGCGCGGAGATCTCCGGGTGGTGCAGGTCGAAGGCCGGGGACTCACTGCGGATACGCGGCAGCGTGAGGAAGTTGTGCCGCGGCGGCGGGCAACTGGTCGCCCACTCCAGGGAGCGGCCGAAGCCCCACGGGTCGTCGACGCCGACCTTCTTGCCGTACTTGGCGGTCTTCCAGACGTTGTAGAGGAACGGCAGCATCGACGCGCCGAGGACGAAGGAGCTGATGGTGGAGATGGTGTTCAGCGTGGTGAAGCCGTCCGCCGCCAGGTAGTCCGCGTAGCGCCGCGGCATGCCCTCCGCGCCCAGCCAGTGCTGGACGAGGAACGTGCCGTGGAAGCCGATGAACAGCGTCCAGAAGGTGATCTTCCCGAGCCGCTCGTCCAACATCTTGCCGGTGAACTTCGGCCACCAGAAGTGGAAGCCGGCGAACATCGCGAAGACCACGGTGCCGAAGACGACGTAGTGGAAGTGCGCGACGACGAAGTACGAGTCGGAGATGTGGAAGTCCATCGGCGGCGAGGCCAGGATGATGCCGGTCAGACCGCCGAAGAGGAACGTGATCAGGAAGCCGACCGACCAGAGCATCGGTGTCTCGAAGGACAACGAGCCCTTCCACATGGTGCCTAGCCAGTTGAAGAACTTCACACCGGTGGGCACCGCGATCAGGAAGGTCATGAAGGAGAAGAACGGCAGCAGCACGCCACCGGTGACGTACATGTGGTGCGCCCACACCGTCACGGACAGGCCGGCGATGGCGATGGTGGCGCCGATCAGACCGCCGTAGCCGAACATCGGCTTGCGGCTGAAGACCGGGATGACCTCGGAGATGATGCCGAAGAACGGCAAGGCGATGATGTACACCTCTGGATGGCCGAAGAACCAGAAGAGGTGTTGCCAGAGCAAGGCCCCACCGTTGGCCGCATCGAACACATGAGCGCCGAACTTGCGGTCGGCCTCCAGCGCCAGCAGCGCGGCGGCCAGCACGGGGAAGGCGAGCAGCACCAGCACACCGGTCAGCAGCACGTTCCACACGAAGATCGGCATGCGGAACATCGTCATGCCGGGAGCGCGCATGCAGATGATGGTGGTGATGAAGTTGACCGAGCCGAGGATGGTGCCGAAGCCGGAGAAGGCCAGACCCATGATCCACATGTCGGCGCCGACGCCCGGCGAGCGGACCGCGTCCGACAGCGGCGAGTAGGCGAACCAGCCGAAGTCGGCGGCGCCGTCGGGGGTGAGGAAGCCACCCACCGCGATGAGCGAGCCGAACAGGTACAGCCAGTAGGCGAACATGTTCAGCCGCGGGAACGCCACATCGGGCGAGCCGATCTGGAGCGGCATGATCCAGTTCGCGAAGCCGGCGAACAGCGGCGTCGCGAACATCAGCAGCATGATCGTGCCGTGCATCGTGAACGCCTGGTTGAACTGCTCGTTCGACATGATCTGCTCACCCGGACGGGCGAGCTCGGCACGCATGAAGAGGGCCAGCACGCCGCCGATGAGGAAGAACGCGAACGACGTGGCCAGGTAGAGGGTGCCGATCGTCTTGTGGTCGGTGGTGGTGAGCCACTTGACGACGGCGCCACCGGGCTGCCTGCGCCGCACCGGGAGCTGGCTCTCGTACGTCTCCGAAGGCGACCCGGTGCCGCGTTGGGGTTCGTCGATGATGCTCACAGGTTGTTCGTCTCCCGGTTCTTCTCATGGCTCGTCTGGGCGATACCCGCCGGGACGTACCCGGTCTGCCCCTTCGCCGCGAGCTCCTGGAGGTGCTTCTGGTAACGCTCGGGAGAGACGACCTTCACGTTGAAGAGCATCCGGGAGTGGTCGACGCCGCACAGTTCGGCGCACTTGCCACGGAAGGTGCCCTCCTTCGTCGGGGTCACTTCGAAGGAGTTGGTGTGGCCCGGGATGTCGTCCATCTTCATGAGGAACGGCAGCACCCAGAAGGAGTGGATGACGTCCCGCGAGGTCAGCACGAAGCGGACCTTCTCGCCCTTGGGGAGCCAGAGGGTGGGGCCGGGGTTGTTGTTCTGCGGATTGCGCTCGCCCGGCGTGCCGACCTCGTAGACGCCGCCTGCGTGGGCCGGGAAGTCTTCCTTGAACCGGTCCGGAATGGCGGCCAGCTCCTTGGCCGTCTTGGCGTCACCGGTGGAGCCCTTCACGTCCTCCACGTAGTTGAAGCCCCAGCTCCACTGGTAGCCGACCACGTTGATGGTGTGGGCCGGCTTGTCGGAGAGCCCGAGGAGCTTGGACTCATCGCGCGCGGTGAAGTAGAAGAGCACCGAGACGATGATGATGGGGACCACCGTGTACAGCGCCTCGAGGGGCATGTTGTACCGGGTCTGAGGGGGCACCTCGACCTTGGTGCGGCTGCGCCGGTGGAAGATGGCGGCCCACAGGATCAGGCCCCAGACGAGCACGCCCACAGCGAGCGCCGCGGCCCAGGAGCCCTGCCACAGGGAGAGGACGCGTGGCGCCTCCTCCGTGGCGGGGGTGGGCAGGCCGAGGCGGGGGAAATCCTTGTATGTGCAACCGGTGGCGGTCACGAGGATCAGGCCCGCAGTCAGCACCTGCGGCAGCCTCCGCCGCATCGGGCGCCGCGAGGCGGGGGTACCGCTGGGGGTACTCCCCCATCGCCTAATGGGCATGGGGGTGCCCCCACCCACGCCCGTGAGGGCAGTGGGGGAGCCCTCTGAGGTGCGGGGGAGGTCGGAGCCGTTGGGACTCACGTAGCGCCTTCCCGAGAGTCTCGCCCGCGCATTTCGGCTGCGGCCTTCCCGCTGGTCGGTCGCCGTCCCGCACACGGGCAGGGTTTGGATGTTTATGCGGAGCAAACCCTACTGGACGCAATTCAGGCCTGCGCGAGGAGGGGGTGCCCAACGCGCCGCGGGGTGCCCCCGGTCGCGTTCTTTTCATTTCCCGCCCGCACGCGCGGGTGGTGACGAGACCCGCCGCGCCCCCGGGGCCGGGCTCGCCACAGGGCCCGCGGAGGCGGTCCGATGCCCAGGAACAGGGGGCCGCGGGATCTTGGCGATCTACGGCTCCGGCGCGGAGCCGCGACAGGAACTGCCCCTTCGGGACGGTGGCGACCTGACGGTCCCGTCGTGGTCGGTCGCGCAGTTCCCCGCGCCCCTGAGGTCGGACGCCCTCGGTTCGACGGGCACCTACCCAAGGAGCACCGAGCCGCAAATGCCCCGCCCCGCACCTCTGCTTGGCACGCGCCCCTGGCCGCCGAGGCGCCTGCTCGTGCGCGCCTGCTCGTGCGCGCGCCCCTGCGTACCCGCCGCCCGTGCGGGCGGCTTATAAGAAGGCGGCTCATAAGAAACCAGCCACGGCACCGCTCGCTGCCCCACCCACAGGCCGCAGGACCGGCACCCTCAAGGCCAAGGACGCCCACGCTCAGGGGCGCGGGGAACTGCGCAAACAGACGTACGAAACCGGCAGTCCACCACCGGCGCGCACCGAAGCCGTGGGAGCCCTCCGCAGGAGAGGGGGGCCTCTGCGGGAGAGGGGGCCTCCGCAGGAGGAGGGGCTCCGCAGGAGAGTCGAGCCCCCACAGGAGCAGGGAAGCCCCCCCCCGCAGAAGAAGGGAAGCCCCCCGCAGAAGAAGGGCGCCCCCCACAGGAGAAGGGAAGCCCTCCGCAGGAGAAGGGAGCCCCCGCAGGAGGAGGGGCCCCGGCAGCAAAGGGGCGCGGCGCCGCTCTACGGGCGGCGCCCCGCAGGAGAAGGGGCCCCACAGGAGAGCGGGCCTCCGCAGGAGAGCGGGTCCTCCGCACGAGATAAGCAGGCAATCCGCAGGAGAGCGGGTCCTCCGCAGGAGAAGGGAGCCCTCCGCAGGAGAAGGGAGGCCGTCCGCAGGAGAAGGGAGGCCGTCCGCAGGACAAAGTGGCGGCCGGGGTGGCTGGCGGGCCGGGGCGCTCCCGGGCCCGGGTTACCGTACGCATCGTGCCGTACTTCGACGCCGCCTCCACCGCACCTCTGCACCCCGTCGCCCGTCAGGCCCTGCACGCCGCGCTGGACGAGGGCTGGGCGGACCCCGCCCGGCTCTACCGGGAGGGTCGCCGCGCCCGGATGCTGCTGGACGCGGCTCGCGAGACCGCCGCGGAGGCCGTCGGTTGCCGGCCGGACGAGCTGGTGTTCACCTCGTCCGGCACCCGCGCCGTGCACACCGCGCTCGCCGGCGCGCTGGCCGGCCGCCGCCGCACCGGCCGCCATCTGGTGGTCTCCGCCGTCGAACACTCGGCGGTGCTGCACGGCGCCGAGCTGCACGAGTCCGACGGCGGCACCGTCACCGAGGTCCCGGTGGACCGTGCCGGCGCCGTCTCCCCCGACGCGTTCGCGCACGCCCTGCGCCCCGACACCGCGGTGGCCTGCCTCCAGTCGGCCAACCACGAGGTCGGCACCGTACAGCCGGTCGACGAGGTGGCCGGCGCCTGCCGCGCCGCGGATGTGCCGTTGCTGGTGGACGCGGCGCAGTCGTTGCCGTGGGGCGCGGTGCCCGGCACCTGGTCGCTGCTGACCGCGAGCGCGCACAAGTGGGGTGGCCCGGCGGGTGTCGGGCTGCTCGTCGTCCGCAAGGGGACCCGGTTCGCGCCACCGGGACCGCACGACGAGCGCGAGTCGGGGCGTGCCGCGGGCTTCGAGAACGTTCCGGCGATCGTGGCGGCCGCTGCCGCGCTGCGCGCCGTGCGCGGTGAGGCGGCGGCGGAAGCGGCCCGGTTGCGGGTGTTGACGGAGCGGATCCGGGCGCGGGTGCCTGCCGTGGTGCCGGATGTGGAGGTGGTGGGCGACCCGGTGCGCAGGCTGCCGCACCTGGTCACGTTCTCGTGTCTCTATGTCGATGGAGAGACCCTGCTGCATGAGCTGGACCGGGCCGGTTTCTCGGTGTCGTCGGGTTCGTCCTGCACGAGCAGCACGCTGACGCCGAGCCATGTGCTCAAGGCGATGGGGGTGCTGAGCGAGGGCAACGTGCGGGTGTCGTTGCCGACCGGCACGGCGGAGGAGGACGTCGAACGGTTCCTGGGTGTGCTGCCCGGGGTGGTGGCCACGGTGCGCGAGAAGCTGGGCGCGCCTTCCTCACCCGTGCCGCCGGCCGACCCCGAACCCGCGTCGCTGGTGGTGGACGCGCGCGGCAAGCTCTGCCCGATTCCGGTGATCGAGCTGGCCAAGGTGATCGGGGACGTGCCGGTCGGCGGAACGGTGACGGTGCTCTCGGACGACGCGGCGGCCCGTCTGGACATCCCCGCCTGGTGCGGGATGCGGGGCCAGACGTATGTGGGTGAGGAACCGGCGGACCCTGGTGTCGCCTACACGGTCCGCCGGTCCTCCTGACGTGCTGCCGCGGTCCTCCTGACGTGCTGCCGGCGCGTCCGCCGGCGTCACTTGAGGTGCGCGCGCACCTCGTCCGCGGCCTGCTCGCCGTAGGCCGTGGTGAACCGCTCCATGAAGTGGTCGCGGCGCAGCTCGTACTCCTGGGGCCCCACCGTCTCGATGACCAGGGTGGCCAGCATGCAGCCGAGCTGGGCGGCGCGTTCCAGGCCGACGTTCCAGACCAGGCCGGATAGGAAGCCCGCGCGGAAGGCGTCACCGACCCCGGTGGGGTCGGCCTTGGCCTCCTCCTTCGGGACGCCCACCTCGATGGGGTCCTCCCCGGCGGACTCGATCCGCACGCCGCGCGCGCCGAGGGTGGTGACGCGGTGGCCGACCTTGCCCAGGATCTCCTCGTCGCTCCAGCCGGTCTTGGACTCGATGAGCCCCTTCTCGTACTCGTTGGAGAACAGGTAGGCGGCGCCGTCCATCAGGGTGCGGATCTCGTCGCCGTCCATGCGCGCGATCTGCTGGGAGAAGTCGGCGGCGAAGGGGATGGTGCGGGTGCGGCACTCCTCGGTGTGGCGGAGCATCCCCTCCGGGTCGTCGGCGCCGATCAGGACGAGGTCGAGCCCGCCCACGCGGTCGGCGACGGTCTTCAGCTCGATGAGGCGTGCCTCGCTCATCGCACCGGCGTAGAAGGAGCCGATCTGGTTGCCGTCGGCGTCGGTGGTGCAGACGAAGCGTGCGGTGTGCAGCGTCTCGGAGATGTGCACGGACGCGGTGTCCACGCCGTGCCGCTCCAGCCAGGCGCGGTACTCCTCGAAGTCGGAACCCGCGGACCCGACCAGGATGGGTGAGGTGCCCAGTTGGCCCATGCCGTAGCAGATGTTGGGGCCGACGCCGCCCCGGCGCACGTTCAGACCGTCGACCAGGAAGGACAGCGAAACTGTGTGCAGCTGGTCCGCGATGAACTGGTCGGCGAACCGGCCGGGAAAGGTCATCAGATGGTCGCTGGCGATGGAGCCGCTGACTGCGATACGCACGGCTGTACTCCTGAAGGGTCGCGTGAAGGGTCGGGTTGCTGGGCACGTGCTGAACACCGCACTCGGCACGGGTGCGGACGGCGGGTGCCGGCTGGGGGACGGCCGTGGTTCGATGGTTCGATAGGACGACATGCCGAGGTGATCTTCGCGTTATCGGCCTGGCTGACCTGCACCGGAAGCAAAAATACCCGATAGTAGGGCTTTCTTCGCGGTCTTCGTGGACTTACGGTGCCGGCATGGAGAACTCCGACGCACGCGGTCACGACTCCCCCACATGGGGGTCTTCCCTCGCGACGCTGCGCGGTGACTGCGCCAGGATGGTGCCACACTGGGTGACGCCCGGCAGCACCACCCCGCACCCCGTTCCACCGTCCCGCATCCGCGGTGTCGTGGTACCCCCGTCCTCCGCCCGGCTGCTGGACGCGATGTCCGACTACGGGGACTGACGCGGCGTCAGCCCGCGTACGGCTCCGCGGCGTCCACACCGCGCGTGGCGGACACCGCAGCCTTCGTTCACCGGGTGCGTGCGCCCCGTCGGATGCCCAGGTCATCGGGCGCGTCCGGGCGAGCGCAGCGGGCGCTCGCCGGTGCGCAGCACGCGTGCCCTCGACCGGGCGGGGAACCAGCGGCTCTGTGACGGCGTCCCATTGCTGTCCCGCAATGACGAAGGGTGCGGCCCTCCTACCGGGGCCCGGGCACCTCACACAGGGGCAGCGGGACTGCACGGCAGACCAAGGAGCGATGCGGTGAGCACCGAGCGACCCACTCACGACGAAGCGGACGACGGCGCGCGGGACGAGACGGCGCGCGAGGCGGTCGGCCGGGAGACCCAGGCACGATCCGACCCCGCGCACCAGCGCGCCGGGCAGGACGAGGCGGCCCAGGTCAGCGCTGCACACGACGACACGGCTCGGCAGCGCACACCGGACACCGACGCGACGGGCAAGACGGACGCACGCAGGACGCACGACGTGGCCGACCCACCGAACACGACGCACGCGACGCATACGCCGGACCCGGGCGACGCGGCCGACACACGGCGCCGCTCCCCGCTGATGGTCGCGTCCGTGGCGCTCGCGGTGCTGCTCGCCGGGGGCGGCGGCGCCTACCTCGCCACCTCCGCGTCGGGCGGGCACGGCGACACCGACCCCGGGGCGGCCTCGTCCGGCCACGGCAACCCGCCGCCGCTCGTCCTCGACGACTATCCGCAGGGCGGCGGAGCCTCCGGGCAGGCTCCCGGCACCCCCGGCATCGCGCCCGGGGAGCCCGACCCGAACGGCAGCCTGGCCACCGTGTACCGCGCCGCGGGGGACCTGCCGAAGGGACCCTCCGAAGCGCCCGTGTACCGCGCCACGGGTGAGGTGAGCGCGGACCAGGTGAGCCGGCTGGCGAAGGCGCTGGGCGTGGCCGGCACGCCCCGGCTGTCCGGGGCGAGCTGGCAGGTGGGTGCCACCAAGGCCGGCTCGGGCCCGTCGCTCCAGGTCACCCGGCAGGCCCCGGGCACCTGGAGCTTCATGCGGAGCATGCCGGGCAGCGACAACTGCGCGCGCGGCAAGGAGTGTTCCGGCGGGGGCCTGACCGGTGGCGGGACCGGCCCCGCGGTGAGCGAGCAGACCGCGAAGGCGGCGGCCGCGCCCGTGCTGAAGGCGCTCGGCCAGGACGACGGCAAGCTCGACACCAAGCAGGTGCAGGGCTCGGTACGGCTGGTCAACGTCGACCCTGTCGTGGGCGGCCTGCCCACGTACGGCTGGTCGACGGGCATCCGGGTCGGCACGAACGGCTCCGTGGTCGGCGGCAACGGGCGGCTGGTGACCCCGGTCAAGGGCGAGACGTACCCGGTGCTCGGCGCCGGCACCACGCTGGAGATGCTCAACAAGTCCGGGTCCGGGCGTATGACGCCCAAGGCCTGCCGCGGCGCGTTGCCCGATTCCGGGCAGGCCTCCAAGGACGGCCGGGACGTCGTGGCATCGCCCTGCCTGGCGCCGAGCGGGTCGCACGGCAAGCAGGTCGAGGTGCCGGTGCAGGGCGCCACGTTCGGTCTGTCCACGCACTACGCGGCGGGCCGGCCGACGCTCGTGCCGTCCTGGCTGTTCGAGGCACGGCCGAAGGGTGCCGACACCGGCTACACGCTGACGTATCCGGCCGTGCAGCCCGCGTACCTGTCCGGCGACGGCGAGCCCGGCGACGGCCACGGTTCGGGCGCACCGGCCTCTCCCCCGGCCTCGTCCGGTAACTCCACGCATGTGCACGTCACCTCCTACACCGCGCACGACCGGTCGCTGACCGTGCACTTCTACGGCGGGGTGTGCAGCCAGTACACCGTCGCGGCCGAGGAGAGCCAGGACAAGGTCAGCGTGACCGTGACCGCGCACCAGAAGGACCCGGGCAGGAAGTGCATCATGATCGCCAAGGAGTTCACGAAGACGGTGACGCTGGACAAGGCGCTCGGTGACCGCAAGGTGGTGGACAGCACGGGCGCCACGGTCCGCGAGGGCTGAAGCCCGGGAGCGGCCCCGGGTGTGTCCAGGTGGCATGTCGGCACGTCACCGGGACCGTTCATGCGACCCGATCACCCGACCGAACAGCGCACGGCGAAGGCGGTGTCCCCGCTAGGGGGCACCGCCTTCGTGCTGTGGCCCGAGTGAGAGCCGTACGACTCCGGGAGGGTTCAGCTGAAGGAGTCGCCGCAGGCGCAGGACCCCGTGGCGTTCGGGTTGTCGATCGTGAAGCCCTGCTTCTCGATGGTGTCGACGAAGTCGATGGAAGCGCCACCGAGGTACGGAGCGCTCATCCGGTCGGTGACGACCTTGACGCCGTCGAACTCCTTGACGACATCGCCGTCGAGCGAGCGCTCGTCGAAGAAGAGCTGGTAGCGCAGACCGGAGCAGCCGCCGGGCTGGACGGCGACGCGCAGCGCGAGATCGTCACGCCCCTCCTGCTCGAGCAGCGCCTTGACCTTCCCCGCGGCGGCGTCACTCAGGATGATGCCGTCGGTGGCCGTGGTGGTGTCGTCCGATACGGACATCTACATCTCTCCCGGTTAGTACGGAGACTGCTTGCCGACGGTCCAACCGTGCGGGCCGTGAATTCATTCCGGGCCGGTGACCGCTCTTATGAAGGATTCCACTGTGCTTGCCCTCCATGCTTGCACATCCGTCCGCCCGCTTCCTCGGGCGGCGAGTGGGGAAAAGCGGGAACCCTCGGGAATTACGTCACATCGACGCGATGGTCATCGTCAAAGTGACGTGAAGGGGTTATGATAGATAACGTCAATTAGACGAAAAGTGGTCTCGGCAAGAGACCCCCGCCTGCGAGAAAGGGTGCGTGCCGTGACCACCGCCCAGCCCCTGGATGTCCAGCCCACACCCCTCGCCCTGCTGCTGCTCGGCCGCGACGCGGATCCGAGCAGCGAACGTGGTGTCGAGTGCCCTGGTGATCTGCCCGCACCGTCCGACCCCGACCTCGTGGCACGCGCCCGGGCCGCCAAGGACAAACTCGGGGACCGGGTCTTCGTCCTGGGCCACCACTACCAGCGGGACGAGGTCATCCAGTTCGCGGACGTCACGGGTGACTCCTTCAAGCTGGCCAGGGACGCCGCCGCCCGGCCTGCCGCGGAGTACATCGTCTTCTGCGGTGTGCACTTCATGGCCGAGTCCGCCGACATCCTCACCTCCGACGAGCAGAAGGTGGTGCTGCCCGACCTGGCCGCCGGCTGCTCGATGGCGGACATGGCCAGCGCCGAGCAGGTCGCGGAGTGCTGGGACGTGCTGGCCGAGGCCGGCATAGCCGAACAGGTGGTACCGGTCTCGTACATGAACTCCTCGGCCGACATCAAGGCCTTCACCGGCCGGCACGGCGGCACCATCTGCACCTCGTCCAACGCCCGCCGGGCACTTCAGTGGGCGTTCGGGCAGGTGGACGGCGGCGACGGGAAGGTGCTCTTCCTGCCGGACCAGCACCTCGGGCGGAACACCGCGGTCCGCGACCTGGGCATGTCCCTGGACGACTGCGTGGTCTACAACCCGCACAAGCCGGGCGGCGGCGTCACCGCGGACGAACTGCGCGCCGCGAAGATGATCCTGTGGCGCGGCCACTGCTCGGTGCACGGCCGCTTCTCGCTCGACTCGGTCGAGGAGGTGCGCGCCCGCATCCCCGGCGTGCAGGTGCTGGTGCACCCCGAGTGCAAGCACGAGGTCGTGGCCGCCGCCGACCACGTCGGCTCGACCGAGCACATCATCAAGATGCTGGAAGCCGCCCCCGCCGGCTCCAAGTGGGCGATCGGCACCGAACTGAACCTCGTACGCCGGCTGGCGAACCGTTTCGCTGACCAGGGCAAGGAGATCGTCTTCCTGGACCGGACGGTCTGCTTCTGCTCGACGATGAACCGCATCGACCTGCCGCACCTGGTGTGGGCCCTGGAATCCCTGGCCGACGGCACCGTGGTCAACCGCATCCAGGTCGACGCGGAGACCGAGCACTACGCCAAGCTCGCCCTGGAGCGCATGCTGGCGCTGCCGTAGGGGCTCGGGCGCCCCCGCGTGTCGTGCACGACGGCGGGCCCGTACTGCGCGGGTCCGCCGAGGACACCGGCCCGCCGGCGGCGTGTCCCGGTTCAGTCCGCCCGTGGGCGTACCAGGCCCGTCTCGTAGGCGATGACCACGAGCTGGGCGCGGTCGCGGGCGCCGAGTTTGGCCATCGCCCGGTTGACGTGGGTCTTGACGGTGAGCGGGCTGACTTCAAGCCGCTCGGCGATCTCGTCGTTGGAGTGCCCCCCGGCGACCAGCACGAGGACCTCGCGTTCGCGGCCGGTGAGGGCGTCGAGCCGCCGGGAGTGCAGGCGGTCGGGGTCGTCGGCGCCGTCCCCCTGGGCGAGGAACCGCGCGATCAGGCCCTTGGTGGCCGCCGGGGAGAGCAGCGCGTCCCCCGCGGCGGCCACCCGGATCGCGTTCAGCAGTTCGTCGGGTTCCGAGCCCTTGCCGAGGAAGCCCGAAGCGCCGGCCCGCAGGGACTGCACCACGTACTCGTCGACCTCGAAGGTCGTCAGGATCACCACGTGCACATCCGCGAGGTCCGGGGCGGTGCTGATCATCCGGGTGGCGGCGAGCCCGTCGGTGCCGGGCATCCGGATGTCCATCAGCACCACGTCGGCGTGTGACGCGCGGGCCTGCCGCACCGCCTCTGCGCCGTCGGACGCCTCGCCGACCACCTCCATGTCGGGTTCGGAGTCGACCAGCACCTTGAACGCGCTGCGCAGCAGCGCCTGGTCGTCCGCGAGCACCACCCGGATGGGGGTGGCGGCGGGCGCTGTGCTCCCGGTTGTCACCTGCGGCCCTCCGTCGCTCTTGTGGCCCGGTCGATGGGGCCGAGCGGCAGGATCGCATGGACGCGGAAGCCGCCGCCGTACCGGGGGCCCGCGGTGCAGCTGCCGCCGAGTGCCGCGGCACGCTCCCGCATGCCGATGAGCCCGTGGCCGCCGTGCCCTTCGCCGGGTTCGGGTGCCGTCGGCCCCGGGGGCGCCGCGGTCGGGGGTGCCTCTGGCCGGGGCGCCTCTGTCGGGGATACCCCCGGCCGGGGTGCCGAAGGGCCGCTGGCGCCGGGTGGGTGGGTTGGTGTCGTGGGGGCATGTACTCCCCCAGCGCTCAACGCCTGGGAGGTACCCCCATCGGGCCGGCGCGATTGCCCTGGTCCGTCGGGTGATCGTGCGTCCTGCGGCGGTCCCTGCGCGGGCACGTGCCCCCACGGCACCTTCTCGCCGTCGGCGGCTGTCCCCCGGTGGGCGGTTTCTTCCTTCGCCCCTTGCGGGGCGTGAGCGGCTCTGGCCTCGGCGACCGTGGGGCCGGAGAGGTCAGCGGGCGGGGCTTTGCCGGGGGCAGCGGAACGCTCCGGACCGGTGTCGAGGACGGTCAGTTCCAGTTGCCGTCCCGTGCGGACGACGGAGACCTCGGCGCTCGCGCCGGTGCCCGCGTGCTTGCGCACGTTGGTGAGCGCCTCCTGGATGATGCGGTAGACCGCGAGGTCCACGGCCGCCGGCAGCGCGAGCCCGGGATCGGTGTGGTTGACCGTCACCGGAAGACCCGCACAGCGGAACGTTTCGACAAGGTCGTCAAGACGCTCCAGGCCGGGTGCGGGCTCGGTGGGCGCCTCGGGGTCGCCGGACTGGCGTAGCAGGCCGACGGTGGCGCGCAGCTCGCCGAGGGCGGTGCGGCCGGCCTCCCTGACGTGTGCCAGTGCCTCTTTGGCCTGGTCGGGCCGCCGGTCCATGACATGGGCTGCCACTCCGGCCTGCACGTTGACCAGGGCGATGTGGTGGGCGACCACGTCGTGCAGGTCGCGGGCGATGCGCAGGCGTTCCTCGGCGACGCGGCGGCGGGCCTCTTCCTCGCGGGTGCGCTCGGCACGCTCGGCGCGCTCCCGCATGGCCTGGATGAAGGCGCGTCGGCTGCGCACCGCGTCACCGGCGGCCGCCGCCATGCCGGTCCACGCGAACAGCCCGATGTTCTCCTGCGTGTACCAGGGCCAGGGGCCGGCGAGCATGCCGGCGGTGGTCAGCACGGCACCGGTGAGCAGTCCGTCCCGCCAGGCGGTGGACCGGTCGGTGGTGGCGGCGACGGTGTAGAGGGCGACCACGGCGCTCATGGCGACGGGCGCGCGGGGTTCGATGGCCAGCAGCTCCACCAGGGACAGCGTGCCGGTGACCAGGAGGACGGTCTGGGGCGCCCGGCGGCGGAAGACCAGCGCAGCGGCGGCGAGCACCATGAGCAGGACGCTGAGGGTGCTCGGGGGGTGGGTGGCCCAGAGGCGACCGTGCCTGCCCTGGGAGTCGGGGAAGGAGCCGGCGACCATGCAGACGAGGGCGCCGGTCGCCAGGGCGGCGTCCAGCGCCAGTGGATGGCGGTGCAGCCAGGCCTGGCCGACGTCGGTGAGCGGTCTCACGGTGGTGGGGGAACGAGGTGAAGGGCGGCGCCCCGGAACGGGGCGCCCGGCGGGAGCGTGCGGGGGCAGCCGGAGGACGGCACGGCGGGAGGGGTCCGACGGTGGCGAGGCCGGCGCTGGGGGCGCTGGACGGGTGCTCCGCCGCGCCGGCCGCGGCGGAACAGCCGCGGCCGTGCGGTCGGGGTCAACCGGGGATCAGGCCGTCCTCCTTGAGCAGGGACTTGACCTCCTCGAGGGTGGCGTCGGGGGCGGGCAGGATCAGCTCCGACGGCTCCAGGGAGTCGTCGGGAAGCGGCTCGCCCAGTTCACGCACCCGGTTCAGGAGCGCGTGCAGGGTGTCGCGGAAGCCGGGGCTGTCGCCGCGCTCCATCTCGGCAAGCAGGTCGTCGTCCAGCTTGTTCAGCTCGGGGAACTGGTTGTCGGCCAGCACCAGCTGGCCCTCCCCCATGATCCGTACGATCATGACGCTCTCCTCGGCGTGACCTACTGCTTGTCGAAGCGCGGGGTGTCGGAGTGCTGCTGGCCCTGCGGCGCCTGCTGGCCGTTCTGGCTCTGGCCGCCCTCGATGGCCTGCTGGGAGGAGCTGCCGCCGGCCAGCTCGGCCTTCATGCGCTGGAGTTCCAGCTCCACGTCCGTGCCGCCGGAGAGCCGGTCCAGCTCGGCCTGGATGTCGTCCTTGGCCATGCCGGACGGGTCGTCCAGGGCGCCGGAGGCCAGCAGCTCGTCGATCGCGCCGGCGCGCGCCTGGAGCTGTGCGGTCTTGTCCTCGGCCCGCTGGATCGCCAGGCCGACGTCGCCCATCTCCTCGGAGATGCCCGAGAAGGCCTCGCCGATCCTGGTCTGCGCCTGGGCGGCCGTGTAGGTGGCCTTGATGGTCTCCTTCTTGGTCCGGAAGGCGTCCACCTTGGCCTGAAGGCGCTGCGCTGCCAGGGTGAGCTTCTCCTCCTCGCCCTGGAGGGTCTGGTGCTGCGTCTCCAGGTCGGTGACCTGCTGCTGGAGGGCCGCACGGCGGGAGAGCGCCTCGCGAGCGAGGTCCTCCCGGCCCAGCGCGAGGGCCTTGCGGCCCTGGTCCTCCAGGGTGGAGGACTGCTTCTGCAACTGGCCGAGTTGCAGTTCGAGGCGCTTGCGCGACGTCGCCACGTCGGCAACACCACGGCGCACCTTCTGGAGCAGCTCCAGCTGCTTCTGGTACGAGTAATCGAGGGTCTCGCGCGGGTCCTCAGCCCGGTCGAGGGCCTTGTTCGCCTTTGCGCGGAAGATCATTCCCATCCGCTTCATGACACCGCTCATGGGCTTCGCGCGCCCCCTTCTGACGGACTCCAGCTCCAGCTGCCCAACTACACCCACAGTACGGGCCCTGCATCCATTACCGCACTGTTCCGGCACGGATGCGCTCATCCCCAAGGACGACTGCCTCCACCGCCGCTCCCGCGTAAGGAGGAGGCGGCGCCCCGGGTACACCCACCGGAGTCGGCTCGTGACGCCGTGTGTCCAACCCGCCCCGGTGCGGCACCGGTCCGCCCTGGTGCGGCCCCCGTACAGACTGGTAAGACGCTCGGCGTTGCCGGATCGTTCCCCACGCGGCAGCTGCCGTCTCGCCGGGACCCTCTACCCTTGGGTTTCGTGTTCCGTAGCCGTGCGAAGGAAGAGAAGGCCCCGGCAGCCAAGGCGCCGGCGACCGCCTCCAAAGAGACCCGTGACCCTCAGGCCCCCAAGGGCAGGCCGACGCCCAAGCGCAGCGTGGCGCAGTCGCAGCGGCGCAGCGTGGCCAACACGCCCGTGACCCGTAAGGAGGCCGCGAAGCGGCAGCGCGATGCGCGCCGGGTGCAGATGGAGCGCCAGCGCCAGGCGCTGGCCGGCGGCGACGAGCGGTATCTGCCGGCCCGCGACAAGGGGCCGGTGCGCAAGTTCGCACGCGATTTCGTGGACTCCCGATTCCACATGGCGGAATTCTTCCTGCCGCTGGCGGTCGTGATCCTCGTGCTGAGCATGGTGCGGGTGGGCGCGGTGCAGAGCATCGCGCTGCTGCTGTGGCTGGTCGTGATCATCCTCATCGTCGTCGACTCGGCCGTCACCTGGGTGCGGTTGCGCAAGCGGCTCGCGGAGCGCTTCGCCGGCGAGTCCACCCGCGGCGCCGTGGCGTACGCCCTCATGCGCACCCTCCAGATGCGGCGCCTGCGGATGCCGAAGCCGCAGGTCAAGCGCGGCGAGCAGCCCTGACCGTAGGCCGTGTCGGCCGCGAGCGCCGGAAGCCGGCGCCCGCGGTCGCGGTAGGCGGTGTCGCGACGGCGAGCCGGAGCCCCCGGCCGGGGACGGCGCGCGCCACCCCCTGATCGGACCCGCAGCACAGGCCGGACAGACCGGACTGAAGGGATACTCCGGTCATGGACCCTGCGCCTGCACTCCCCCGTCGCCGGCTGCCCTGGGGCGTCGCCCGAACCGTACGGATCAACGTCCGGCCGTCGCTCGCCGTCGCCCTCTGCCTGGGCGTGGCGGCGCCGCTCGGCGGTTGTGCAACGTCGGAATCACCCGCGCGGCACGCGACGGGCGCGTCACGCGGGGCGGCCGAGCAGGGTGCCCGGTCGGCGCCGCTGGCCGCCGAGGACCTGCAGAACGCCTACGAGCGGGTGATCAGGAACGTCCTGCCGTCCGTCGTCCAGATCCAGAGCAGCAAGGGTCTCGGCTCCGGCATCGTCTACGACGACCAGGGGCATGTGGTCACCAACGCGCACGTGGTGGGCAAGGAGAAGACGTTCAAGGTCTCCTCGTCCAGCAGCGGGGGCATGCTGACCGCCAAGGTGGTGTTCGCCTACCCCGACCAGGACCTCGCGGTCGTCCGGCTGAACCGGGTGCCGAGCCGGCTGCGTGCGGCGTCCTTCGCCGAGTCGTCCTCGGTGCGGGTCGGCCAGATCGTGCTGGCCATGGGCTCACCGCTGGGTCTGGCCTCCAGCGTCACCCAGGGCATCGTGTCGGCGACCGGCCGGACGGTCACCGAGGGCGGCGGGGACGACAGCGCGCCGGGCGGCACGGGCGCCACGATCGTCGACATGGTGCAGACCTCGGCCGCGATCAACCCCGGCAACAGCGGCGGCGCCCTGGTGGGGCTCGACGGCAAGGTCATCGGCATCCCCACGCTCGCCGCCACCGACCCCAACCTGAACGGCAGCGCGGCCCCCGGAATCGGCTTCGCCATCCCCTCGCACACGGTCACCACGGTCGCCGACCAGATCATCAGGACCGGCAAGGTCACCAACTCGGGTCGGGCCGCGCTGGGGGTCACGGTCCGCACCGTGCTGGGCAACGACTTCCAGCCCGACGGCGCCTCCGTGGTCAAGGCGAAGAAGGGCGGGGCGGCGGACCGGGCGGGCATCAAAGCCGGTGACGTCATCACCCGGGTCGGCTCGACGAAGATCACCTCGGTGACCTCGCTCACCGAGGCCCTGGCACACCGAAAACCCGGGCAGAAGGTGCCGGTGACGTTCCAGCGGGACGGCAAGAAGCGAACGGTGCAGGTCACGCTCGCGTCGATGTAGGCCCGCACCGGCGACCTTCGGTGCGGCGGTGCGGCGGTGCCGCGGTGCGGCTCGGGCGGGCTCGGGCGGGTTCGGGCGTCGTGGCTGCCGCGGTGCGCCGGATCCTGCCGCTGCCGCGGTGCGTGGCGATGCGCCCGGCGCGGAGACCGCCGAGACCCCGCGATAGCAGGCCGCGGCCGACCCGGAGCCGGACGAGGGCGCCCCTCGTAGCGGTGCCGGGCCCTCTGCGGACGCAGACCCGCACCCCAGGTGCCGCCCATGCCCACGCAGCGACCAGGTCTCCGGCAGGTGAGCGACCTGGTCTCCGACACGTCGGCGCGGCGTCGTCGCCCGGTCCGCGCCGCCGCCGCGCCGTGGTCAGTCGCCGGGCTCCGCGGGGTGCAGGCCCATGGGGCCGTAGATCACCGTGCTGTCCTCCAGCAGCGTGGCCTGGTCGGCGCCGCCCTCGGCGAGCGGCTTCCAGTACTCGCCGAGCCAGGACTCCGCATCGCCCTGCGTGGTGAACTCCCCGGGCTGGACGGCCGGCTCGACCTCCGTCCCGTCCGACTTCTCGAACCGCCACGTCCATGCCGTCATGCCAGCCTCCGCATCTGTGGCCCGCCTTGGGTACGTCGACGGTGGTCAGTGCTCGTCCGCCTTGATCACCGGGCCCGTACCTCAGAAGCCTAGCCGGACGCGCACGCCGGGCGGGGGCGCGGGAGGATCTTCCCGTGGAAGTGACTCTGCTCGGCACCGGCGGTCCCGAGGGCATGCCCCGTCCCGGCTGCGCGTGCGCCGCCTGTTCCCAGGCCCGCGGCGAGGACGCGCGCGCCGCGACCGCGGTCCTGGTGGACGGCACCCTGCTGCTCGACCTGACGCCGGGGCTGCCGTTCACCACGGCCCGGGCCGGGCACGCGCTGGGCAACGTGCGACAGGTGTTGCTGTCCCACCCGCACGACGGCCCGCCCGTCGACGTGCCCGCCGGGGTGCCGCCGCCCGGCCGGGTGCCCGACGGGCGCGAACTGGCGCTGCTCACCGGCCACCGGGTACGCGCCGTGGCGATGGACGCCCCCGGCACCGGGTACGAGGTGCTCGGCCCGGACGGTGCGCGGCTGCTGTACCTGCCACCCGGCGCCGCGCCGGCCGGCCTGCCGGAGCGTCAGGAACCGTACGACATGGTGCTCGCCGACGTCGTGGGCCGCCCCGACGCGCTGGCCCGGCTGCGTGCCTCCGGCGGTGTCGGCGCCGCCACCGACGTGATCGCGGTCCACCTGAGCCATGACGTGCCGCCCGGCGCCGAACTCCGCCGCCGGCTGGCCGCGGCCGGCGCACGGGCGGTGCCCGACGGCGCACGGGTGGGCGCCGGCCCGTACGGCAGCTCCAACGGCGGTACCGGACAGGGCACGCCGGTGGTGCCCGGCGTGGCCGCCCTGCCGTACGTGCCGGACGTGCCCGTGGTGCCACGCCGCACGCTGATCCTGGGCGGGGCGCGCTCGGGCAAGTCCGTGGAGGCGGAGCGGCGCCTCGAGTCCTTCCCCGACGTGCTGTACGTGGCGACGGGCGGCACCCGGTCCGGCGACCCCGAGTGGGCGGCCCGGGTCCACGCGCACCGCGAGCGGCGCCCCGGTTCCTGGCGGACCGAGGAGACCTGCGACCTCGTACCGCTGCTCGCCCGGGAGGGGCCGGTACTCCTCGTGGACTGCCTGTCGCTGTGGCTCAGCACGATGATGGACGAGGTGGGGGCCTGGGACGACGACGAGTGGAGCGGGGGCGGCGAGCGGGAGCTGCGGCGACGGGTCACGGCGCTCACGGACGCGGTGCGGCACACCCCTCGCACCCTGGTGGCCGTCTCGAACGAGGTGGGCTCCGGAATCGTCCCGGCGACGGCGTCGGGTCGGCGCTACCGTGACGAACTCGGCCGTCTGAACGCGGCCTTCGCCGCCGAGTGCGAGCACGTCCTGCTGGTCGTGGCGGGCCAGGCGCTGGTGCTGCGCGGGTGAGACCCGCACCGGTACGCCCGCGCACGCGCGTCAGGACCGGTCAGCCGCCTCCCCCTCCCCCACTCCCCGACGCGTCGTCGGGGTCCCGACGGGCGATGATCCGGTAGGCGTTGGCGAACCGGGTCCGGCGGGCGGCGGGGGCGAGCAGGTGGTCGATGCCGCGGGCGGCGGCGACGGCCGGCGCTGCGGCGCGCGGCAGCAGCGCCCGCAGGGCGCGGCGCAGCGCACTGGACCGTACCGCGCTGCGGGGTGCGCCGGCCGCCGGCAGGCAGCGGCCGAGGGCGAGCAGCAGTGCGGCCGTCAGGTCGTGCGGCACGTGTGCGGCGCGGCGTTCGGCGGCGATGACCGTGTAGCCGAGGTCCTCCAGCTCGCGGTGGAGGTTGCGCAGCGGGATCAGGTGCAGGTGCTGCGGTTGCAGGTGCGCGACCCACCAGCGGCCCAGCAGGGCGGCACAGCGGCTCTCCGGATCGGCCGTCTCGATCAGCAGGTGCCCACCGGGGCGCAGCACCGTGCGGGCCGCGCGCAGTTCGGCGCGCGGGTCGGGGGTGTGCTCCAGGTGGTGGAACATGCTCAACGCGTCGTAGCGGCCGGCGAGGCGGGGCGCGAGTTCGGGGAGCGTGCCGCGGTGCCCCTCCTCGATGTGCCCGTCCGCGACGGCCAGTTCGACGACCGCGCCCGCGTCGAGCCCGTCGAACGCGATGTAGGGGTGCTCTTCCTTGGCGACGGCCGGGAACAGGGCCCGTCCCGTGCCGACGTCGAGCCAGCTCTCCGGCTCGCCGAAGCGCAGCAGCGCATCGGCGGCCGCCCGGTGGCGGCGGGGGCTGTGCCGGGCGCCCAGGATGCGCTCGGCCGCCGCGGGACCGAGGCCGTCGTGCAGGTCACGGCAGTAGAAGTCCAGTCCCTGGGGGGTGAGCCGGGGGTTCTGGAAGTGGTGCGCGCAGTCGTCGCACCGGTCGAGTACGAAGGTGCCGCTGCGGTGCTGGAGCAGGTCGGTGGTGGTCAGCCGGGTGCTGAGCCGGGTCGAACCGCACCAGGGGCAGTCGGTGCGGCGCGGCTCGTGGAGGAGGTCGGTCCGCTGGCCGGGTCCGGTGGCGTGCGGGGGGCGTCGTCCGGTGACGGCCTGCTCGGTGGGGGGCATGGCGACTCCATGGTCCGCTGCCGCAGCCCGCTGCCTGAAGACACTCCGATGCCCTGGACCCCGGGGTCCTGCGAGCCGTAGGACAATCCATAATTCACTACAAACCGGAACGTATGGGATCAAGGGGTTCGACGCAATGACGTCCGGCGGCGCGGGCGCGGCGAACCGGCCCGCCGGTGCACCCGGCCCGGCGGATACGCGGGCCGCCCCGCATCGGCCCCGCGCCCCTCCCGGTACTGTTCGGCGCATGAGCACGCCGGCCAGGGTGCCCGTACGTCATCCGAGGAGAGCCTGAGTGAACCTGGACGACTTCACCGATCTGATCGAGCGACCCGACGGCGGAGTGCGCCGCGACGCCGAGGAACGGCGTGGCCGCGTGCCGCTGGTAGAGGACGCCCTGGGTCGCCTCGACGAGTTGGGCATATGGCTGGCGACCGCGCAGGCGACCAGCCCGGTACTCCCGATCAGGCAGCCGAAGGTCCTGCTGTTCGCCGGCGACCACGGAGTGGCGGAGCGGCAGGTCTCCACTCGGCACGCGGGGACCGCCGTCGACCTCGTCCGTCCGGTGCTCGCCGGCACCAGTCCCGTCGCCGTGCTGGCCCGCGGTTTCGACGTGCCGGTACGCGTCGTCGACATGGCCCTGGACTGCGACCCGGACACGCTGCCCGCCGACGTGGTGCGCCACCGGGTGCGGCGCGGCAGCGGCCCGATCGACGTCGAGGACGCGCTGACCGCGGCCGAGGCCGACGCGGCGCTGGAGGCCGGCGTCGCACTGGCCGACGAGGAGGCGGACTCCGGTACCGACCTGGTGGTGCTCGGCGATCTGAGCGTCGGCGGCACCACGGTGGCCGCCACCCTGATCGCGGCACTGTGCGGCACGGACGCCTCGGTGGTCACCGGTCGAGGCGGCTCGCCCATCGACGACCTGGCCTGGATGCGCAAGTGCGCGGCGGTGCGCGACGCCCTGCGCAGGGCCCGGCTCGTGCTCGGCGACCCGGCGCAGCTGCTGGCCGCGGTGGGCGGTGCGGACATCGCGGCGGCGACCGGCTTCCTGCTCCAGTGCGCGGTGCGGCACACCCCCGTCATCCTGGACGGGGTGGTCAGCGCGGCCGCCGCGCTGGTGGCCCAGCGGGTCGCCTTCCGCGCGCCGGACTGGTGGCTGCCGGGCCACCTCAGCAGCGAACCGGCCCAGGCGAAGGCCTACGACCGGATGGCTTTCGAGCCACTGTTCGACCAGGGGATCACCGTCGGGGAAGGCGTCGGCGCCCTGCTGGCCCTCCCCTTCGTACGGTCCGCTGCCGCGCTCGCCGCCGAACTGCCCCAAACGCAGGTTCAGGTCGTCGAACCCGCCGCCGAGGACACCAAGCCGTCCGACGATGCCGCGACGTCCGAGGCCGCGAAGCCGGTCGACTCGACCGAGCCGGCTGACGCGGTCGAGGCGACCGAGTCGGCCGAGGCGACCGGGTCCCCCTCCGCGAAGCCGGAATGACCCTCCCGCCCGACGACCCCGCGACACCGGCCCCGCCCGATCCGGAACCCCCGGACCACCCGGACCACCCGGAGAGCCCGGACGACCCGGCCGCCACCGTCCCCGTTCGCCCCACCGTGGCCGACGCGCTGCGGTTCACCTTCGGGATCCTGACCGTCATACCGGTGCGGGTGTCCCGCTGGGACCGGGCCACGGCGGGCGCCGGCATGCTGGGGGCGCCGCTCGCCGGGCTGGTCGTGGGGCTGTGCGCGGCGGCGGTCGGCGGGTTGCTGCTCGCCCTGGGCGCGGGCGGGCCGCTCGCCGCGGTCGCGGGGGTGGCGGCCGGTGCGGTGCTCACCCGGGGCCTCCACCTCGACGGGCTCGCCGACACCGCCGACGGCCTCGGGAGCGCCCCACCCGGCAACACCGGCAACACCGGCAGCGCCGGCAGCGCCGAGAAGGCACTGCGCGTCATGAAGCAGTCCGACATCGGGCCGTTCGGCGTCGTCACGTTGGTCCTGGTGCTGCTCGCCCAGGTGGCCGCACTGGCCCGGCTCTACGAGGAGTCCTGGGCATGGGGCGCCGTCGGGGCAGTGCTCGCGGCGACCACCGCCCGGCTCGCCCTCACCCTCGCCGCCCGCGCCGGCGTGCCGTCCGCCCGCCCTGACGGCCTGGGCGCCGCGGTCGCCGGCAGCGTGCCGGCGCGTGGCGCACTGCTCGTGGCGGCGGTGACGGTCGCCGCCGCGGGAGGCGCCGGCGCACTCTTCGGTACGGCAGACGCGGTGCAGTGCGCCCTGGCGGTCCTGTGTGGCTGTGGTAGCGCCGCCCTGCTGCGGCGCCACTGCGTGCGTCGGTTCGGCGGAGTGACCGGTGACGTCTTCGGCGCCCTGGCGGAGACCGCGGCGACCACCGCACTGCTGGTCATGACGTTCGGTCAGTGATCAGGCGCTCGTCACGACACCCGGCCGTCGACCGTCCACGCCCTCCGGCCGTTGGTCGCCCGAAGAAGCGACCGGCGACCGTCACGCCGGACGCACTGACGGACCGTCACCTCATCCTCACCGGTGATCGCCAGGACGTTCGTACGGTGACGGGAGCCCCCGACGAGGGCGCTGTGCGGACGCCGTGCGCCCCGTGCGAACAGGCTCGAACGCCCCGGGACGGGCAGCGCGGACGGGATACCGCCGACCGGTTTCGCGGTGGTCCTGGGGTGACCTCCGGTCGGGGGGCGGCGTTACGGAGCGTAGGCTCCTTGAAGGGCCCGACGACCGCGGGGCCGGTGCCCTGCGGCCCGGAAGGTGCCCCAGCCAAGGAACTCAACGGAAGCGAGAATCCATCACCGTGACTGCTCTCACTCTCAGTACCGCCGCGGCGGCCGGCCTGCGGGCCGACGCGATCGTGGTCGGGGTCGCAAAGGGCACACCGTCCAAATCCCAGGGACTGGTTGTGGCACCCGGCGCCGAGGCTGTGGACAAGGCATACGACGGCAGGCTCGCCGCCGTGCTGGAGACGCTGGGCGCCGTGGGAGCGGAGGGCGAGGTGACCAAGCTGCCCTCCCCCGCCGGTTTCAAGACGCCCGTGGTGCTGGCGGTCGGGCTCGGCGCGCTGCCCGAGTCGAACGAAGGCTTCGGCACCGAGACGCTGCGCCGCGCCGCCGGCTGCGCCTCCCGGGCCATGGCGGGCGCGAAGAAGGCCGCGTTCGCGCTGCCCGTCGACGGCGCCGACGCCCTCGCCGCCATCGCCGAGGGCACCGTGCTGGGGGCCTACGTCTTCGACGCGTACAAGGTGTCCGGGCCGGGTGGCGCCGCGACCGCCCGCAAGAACGGCAAGAACGGCAAGAACGCCAAGCCCCCGCTCGCCGAGGCGACGCTGCTCGGCGGCAAGCCCCGTGACAAGGCTCACAAGGCCGCCCTCGAGCGCGCCGCCGCCGTCTGCGAGGAGATCAACCGCGCCCGCGACCTGGTCAACACCCCGCCGAACGACCTCACCCCCGCCACGTTCGCCCACCTCGCGTCCACCGCGGCCAAGGAACACGGCGTCAAGGTCCAGGTGCTCGACGAGAAGGAGCTCACGAAGGGCGGCTACGGCGGCATCCTCGGCGTCGGCGCCGGCTCCACGGCACCGCCGCGGCTGGTCAGGCTCGTCTACAAGCACCCCAAGGCGAAGCAGTCCCTGGCGTTCATCGGCAAGGGCATCACCTACGACTCCGGCGGTATCTCCCTGAAGCCGCCGGGCCACAACGAGACGATGAAGTGCGACATGGGCGGCGCCGCCGCGGTGCTCTCCACCGTGCTCGCCGTGGCCCGGCTCGGCCTGGCGGTGGAGGTCACCGGCTGGCTGGCGCTGGCCGAGAACATGCCGTCCGGGTCCGCACTGCGCCCGGGGGACGTGCTGCGGATGTACAGCGGCACCACGGTCGAGGTGCTGAACACGGACGCGGAAGGCCGTCTGGTGCTGGCCGACGCGATCTCGCGCGCCTCGGAGGACAAGCCGGACGCGATCGTCGACGTGGCGACCCTGACCGGCGCGATGATCCTGGCGCTGGGCAGCCGGACGTTCGGGATCATGGCCAACGACGACGCCTTCCGCAGCACGCTGCACGAGATCTCCGAGGAGGCCGGCGAGCCGTCCTGGCCGATGCCGCTGCCGGAGTACCTGCTGAAGGGCATGGACACGCCGACCGCCGACATGGCCAACATGGGCGAGCGGATGGGCGGCGGCCTGGTCGCCGGGCTCTTCCTGCGCGAGTTCGTCGGCGAGGACATCACCTGGGCGCACCTCGACATCGCCGGCCCGGCGTACAACGAGGGCAGCGCGTTCGGCTACACCCCCAAGGGCGGCACCGGCAGCGGCGTGCGCACCCTGGTCCGGCTCGCCGAGCGGGCCGCCGCGGGCGAGCTGGCCTGACGGCCACGCCCGTCCGGGCGGCACCACGAAGGTGCTGCCGGTGGCGGTGCGCGCGGGCGGGCGCGCACCCACGGGCCGCACGGGCACCCGGGACTCCGGACCCCGGCACCCCGGCACCCCGGCACCCCGGCACCCCGGCACCCGCGCCGGGACACACACCGACCCCGGACCGGATCACGCCGGCCGGGGGCACGCACCCCTACGGGCAGGGCCCGACGGCGGTGGACACGGAACGCATCCGGATGACAGCGGCCCGTTCGAAGCGCCGCGGCCCTCGCGCGCGCCGGACCGGGACCGCTCCCCCACTGCCCCAAAGGCGTGGGAGGTGCCCTCAGAGCGATGCCGGGAAACGCACCCGAACGTCGTACGTTGATACGCAGGCGTACCCCTCCGGGATGATGCCCGGGCTCCGTGACGCGACGGCCGGCGGCGAAAACCCACGGCGGAATCGGACGGGGGAAGAGGCGCGGCGGGCGCGATCGTTGCCAGGACGGTGGTGGCTGCGGGGCAGGCTCCGGCCCGTCCCAGTCACCGGCCCGGCGTCCCGCCGCCCCTCAAGAGGTGCGAAGATGGGTTCCCGGCAGGACAGGGCCCCCACCACAGGGCCGGAGAACGAGCGGCCGAACACCAGCCGACCGGGGGCGTCCCGCACGGACGGGACCCCGTCGTTCGGCGCACATGCATGGAGGACGTGACGTGGCGAACGACGCCAGCACCGTTTTCGACCTAGTGATCCTCGGCGGTGGCAGCGGCGGGTATGCCGCGGCGCTGCGCGGGGCGCAGCTGGGTCTGGACGTCGCCCTGATCGAGAAGGACAAGGTCGGCGGCACCTGCCTGCACCGCGGCTGCATCCCCACGAAGGCCCTGCTGCACGCCGGCGAGCTCGCCGACCAGGCCCGTGAGTCCGAGCAGTTCGGTGTCCGGGCCAGCTTCGACGGCATCGACATGGCCGGCGTCCACAAGTACAAGGACGACGTGATCTCCGGCCTGTACAAGGGCCTCCAGGGCCTGGTCGCCTCCCGCAAGGTGACCGTCTTCGCAGGCGAGGGCCGGCTCTCGTCGGCCACCTCGGTCGATGTGAACGGCCAGCGGGTCCAGGGTCGCCACATCCTGCTCGCGACCGGTTCCGTGCCGAAGTCGCTGCCGGGCCTGACGATCGACGGCGAGCGGATCATCTCCTCGGACCACGCGCTCACGCTGGACCGCGTCCCGCAGTCCGCGATCATCCTGGGCGGCGGCGTCATCGGCGTGGAGTTCGCCTCGGCGTGGAAGTCGTTCGGCACCGAGGTCACCGTCGTGGAGGGCCTGAAGCACCTCGTCCCGGCAGAGGACGAGAACAGCTCCAAGCTGCTGGAGCGCGCCTTCCGCAAGCGGGGGATCAAGTTCAACCTCGGCACCTTCTTCGAGAAGGCCGAGTACACCGAGAACGGCGTGCGGGTCACGCTGGCCGACGGCAAGACCTTCGAGGCCGAGCTGCTGCTCGTCGCCATCGGCCGCGGGCCCGTCTCGCAGAACCTGGGTTACGAGGAAGTCGGCGTCGCCATGGACCGCGGCTTCGTCCTCGTCGACGAGTACATGCAGACCAACATCCCGACCGTCTCCGCCGTCGGCGACCTGGCGCCCACGCTCCAGCTCGCGCACGTCGGCTTCGCCGAGGGCATCCTGGTCGCGGAGCGTCTGGCCGGCCTGAAGACCGTTCCGATCGACTACGACGGTGTGCCGCGCGTGACGTACTGCCAGCCGGAGGTCGCTTCGGTCGGCGTCACCGAGGCGAAGGCCAAGGAGATCTACGGTGCGGACAAGGTCGTCGCCCTGAAGTACAACCTGGCGGGCAACGGCCGCAGCAAGATCCTCAAGACCGCGGGCGAGATCAAGCTCGTCCAGGTCAAGGACGGTGCCGTGGTCGGCGTGCACATGGTCGGCGACCGGATCGGCGAGCAGGTCGGCGAGGCCCAGCTGATCTACAACTGGGAGGCGCTGCCCGCCGAGGTCGCCCAGCTCATCCACGCCCACCCGACGCAGAGCGAGGCCCTGGGCGAGGCGCACCTGGCCCTTGCGGGCAAGCCGCTGCACTCCCATGACTGACGCATCCGCGCCGTCCCCTTCAGCTGTGTCCCATCCGTTCCGCCCATCCGGCCAGGGGGCCGGCGCATCCCGCCGGCCGAGCCCCGCGGCGCCGGACGGGCGGAGCCGGCCGCCCGGACGGGCGGATCGCCGGTCCTTCGCCGGTGGTGCTCCCCCACTGCCCTCGACAGACTCCCCCACTGCCTTGAGGGCGTGGGCGGTACCCCCATCCGGTCCTGCCCACGCCCGCGCGGCGGCGGGGGAGCGCCGGCCCCAGACTTCCGCACTTTTCGTTAGGAGCAAGTGAAACCATGGCGGTTTCCGTAACCCTTCCGGCGCTCGGCGAGAGCGTCACCGAGGGCACCGTCACCCGCTGGCTGAAGGCCGAGGGTGAGCGTGTCGAGGCCGATGAGCCGCTGCTTGAGGTCTCCACCGACAAGGTCGACACCGAGATCCCCGCACCGGCCGCCGGTGTGCTCTACGCCATCAAGGTGGCCGAGGACGAGACCGTCGAGGTCGGCGCCGAGCTGGCCGTGATCGACGACGGCTCCGGCGCCCCGGCCGAGGACGCGGCCCCGGACGCGGAGGCCCAGGAGGCGCCCGCGCCGGAGCCCGAGCCGGCCGCTCCGGCGCCCAGCGCCGAGGCCGCCGAGCCCGCCCCGGCGCCGACCGCGGAGGCCACCGCCGGCGGTGGCACCGCCGAAGGGACCGACGTGGTGCTGCCCGCGCTCGGCGAGAGCGTCACGGAAGGCACCGTCACCCGCTGGCTGAAGCAGGTCGGCGACTCCGTCGAGGCCGATGAGCCGCTGCTCGAGGTCTCCACCGACAAGGTCGACACCGAGATCCCCGCACCGACGTCGGGCACCCTGCTGGAGATCGTCGTCAACGAGGACGAGACCGCCGAGGTGGGCGCCAGGCTCGCGGTGATCGGCGCCGCAGGTGCCGCTCCGGCCGCTGCCCCCGCGCCCGCCGAGCCGGCCCCGGCGCAGGCACCGGCCGAGGCGCCGGCACCGGCCCCGCAGCCGGCCGCCCCGGCCGCGCAGGCCCCCGCCGCCCCGGCTCCGCCGCAGCCCGCGCCGGCCCCGCAGCCGGCCGCAGCTCCCGCGCCGGCCAAGCCGGCGGCGCCCGCCGCGCCTTCGGCCGTCGTCTCCGGCGACGAGGGCGCGTATGTGACCCCGCTGGTGCGCAAGCTCGCCCAGGAGAACGGCGTGGACCTGTCCACGGTGAAGGGCACCGGCGTCGGCGGTCGGATCCGCAAGCAGGACGTCCTCGCCGCCGCCGAGGCCGCCAAGGCCGCCGCGCAGGCACCGGCGCCGCAGGCTCCGGCCGCTGCCGCGGCGCCGAAGGCGCCGTCTCTGGAGCCGTCCCCGCTGCGCGGCCAGACCGTGAAGATGACCCGCATGCGCAAGGTCATCGGGGACAACATGATGAAGGCGCTGCACGAGCAGGCCCAGCTGTCCTCGGTCGTCGAGGTCGACGTCACCAAGCTGATGCGGCTGCGGGCCCGCGCCAAGGACTCCTTCGCCGCCCGTGAGGGCGTCAAGCTGTCCCCGATGCCGTTCTACGTGAAGGCCGCCGCCCAGGCGCTGAAGGCCCACCCGGTCGTCAACGCTCGGATCAACGAGTCCGAGGGCACCATCACGTACTTCGACGCGGAGAACATCGGCATCGCCGTGGACTCCGAGCGTGGTCTGATGACGCCCGTCATCAAGAACGCCGGCGACCTGAACCTGGCGGGCATCGCCAAGAAGACCGCGGAGCTGGCCGGCGCGGTACGCGCCAGCAAGATCACCCCGGACGACCTGGCGGGCGCCACCTTCACCATCTCCAACACCGGTTCGCGCGGTGCGCTGTTCGACACGATCATCGTGCCGCCGAACCAGGTCGCCATCCTCGGCATCGGTGCCACGGTCAAGCGGCCGGCGGTCATCGAGACCGACGAGGGCAGCGTCATCGGCATCCGTGACATGACGTACCTGGTGCTCTCTTACGACCACCGCCTGGTGGACGGCGCGGACGCCGCCCGCTACCTGACGGCCGTCAAGGCGATCCTGGAAGCCGGGGAGTTCGAGGTCGAGCTGGGTCTGTGACCCGGCCCGCGGCCGTGTAAGCCTCGTCTCACCTGCGTCTGGCGCCCCCGTTCGGAGCCTTCCGAGCGGGGGCGCCGCCGTATTGTCTAGGGGTAACGCCCTGGGTTCTCCCGGTAACCCAAGGGCGCCGCCCGCCGGAAGGAGCTCAGATGACCGCGCCGGTAGTCCACTCGCTGCGCGAGCAGATCCGCGAGCACATCGTGGAAGGGATCGTCAGCGGCCGCTGGCAGCCCGGCGAGCGGATCGTGGAGCGCCGGATCGCCACCGAGCTCGCGGTCAGCCAGACGCCGGTACGCGAGGCGCTGCGCGAGCTGGAGTCGCTGCGGCTCATCGAGTCCTCGCCGAACAAGGGCGTACGGGTACGCAACCTCACCGCGGCCGACCTGGAGGAGAGCTATCCGGTCCGGGCCGGTCTGGAGCAGATCGCGGCGGAGCTGGCCTGCGAGAAGCTGGCGGCCGACTGCGGCGCGCTGGAACCCCATGTGGCCGCCCTCTACGAGGCCGACCTGGTGTCCGACGGCACCGCGCAGGTACGCCACACCGTCGCCTTCCACCGCGAGCTGGTGCGCGCCGCGGGCAACAGCGTCCTGCTGCACACCTGGGAGGGCCTGGGCATCGAGGTCTTCACCGCCCTGTCGATCCGCTGGCTCGGCACCGTGCAGCAGTCGTACGCGGAGGAGCACGAGGAGCTGATGGCGGCGTTCAGGCGGCGCGACCCCCGGATCGGGGAGATCGTCAAGGTGCACGTACTAGGCTGCGCTCCGCGTGCCTGAGTCGGCCCCCTGAGCCCCACGCCTTCCTCGGGTCGCACCCCTTCCCAGGGGTATCGGTCAGCGCGGCACCGGGTGCACTTATCTCGGCACGCTGTGCCGACTTTTCCCGTTCCAGGAAGTTTTGCCCCTCAAACTTTGATCGATCATCGATCGTAGTCTTAGAGTTCTCGCGGGCTTCCACCGAAGTCCCACGCCCTGTCCTGCCACAGACCAAGGGCAACCCGTACCCCACCGACGAGGTGGGGGCACCACCCACGCCCTGAAGGCAGTGGGGGACCCCTTCGACCCGGAAGGCGGCGACATGACCGACCCGACCACCCTCCAGCCGAGCGCGCTCGATCAGCTCCCGGACCGCGACCCCGAAGAGACCGCCGAATGGCAGGCGTCCCTGGACGCCGTCACCAAGGCGGCCGGGCCGCACCGCGCCGCGTACCTGATGCGCCGCACGCTGGAGCGCGCCGAGGGTGCCGGTCTCGCGCTACCGAAGCTCCTGGAGACCGACTACGTCAACACCATCCCCACCGCCGCCGAGCCCACCGTGGACGGCGACGAGGAGATGGAAGCCAGGATCACCGCGTACAACCGCTGGAACGCGGCCGCGATGGTCACCCGCGGCTCGAAGTACGGCGTCGGCGGTCACATCGCCACCTTCGCCTCCGCCGCCTGGCTCTACGAGACCGGCTTCAACCACTTCTTCCGCGGCAAGGAGGGTGGCAGCGGCGACCAGCTCTACGTGCAGGGCCACGCCTCCCCCGGCATCTACGCCCGCGCCTTCCTCGACGGCCGGCTGACCGAGGAGAACCTGGACCACTTCCGCCGCGAGGCCGGCGGCAAGGGCGTCCCGTCGTATCCGCACCCGCGCCGCACGCCGTGGCTGTGGGAGTTCCCGACCGTCTCCATGGGCCTCGGCCCGCTCTCCGCGATCTACCAGGCGCGCTTCAACCGCTACCTGACCGCGCGCGGCATCAAGGACGTCTCCGACTCGCACGTCTGGGCGTTCCTGGGCGACGGCGAGATGGACGAGCCGGAGTCCACGGCGGCACTGGCGCTCGCCGCCCGCGAGGGCCTGGACAACCTGACCTTCGTCATCAACTGCAACCTCCAGCGCCTCGACGGCCCGGTACGCGCCAACTTCAAGATCGTTCAGGAGCTCGAGGCGCAGTTCCGCGGCGCCGGCTGGAACGTGATCAAGTCCCTGTGGGGCTCTTCCTGGGACGAGCTGCTGCACCTCGACGCCACGGGCGCACTGGTACGCCGGCTGCGCGAGGTACCCGACGCCCAGATCCAGACGTACCAGACCCGGGACGCGGCCTACATCCGTGAGCACTTCTTCGGCGCGGACCCCGCGCTCGCGGCGCTGGCGCAGCAGTTCAGCGACGACAAGATCATCGAGTGCTTCCACGTCTCACGCGGCGGCCACGAGCCCCGCAAGGTGCACGCGGCGTACCAGGCGGCGCTGGCGCACAAGGGCACGCCGACCGTGATCCTCGCGCAGACCGTCAAGGGCCACACCCTCGGTGCGGGCTTCGCGTCGAAGAACGCCAACCACCAGATGAAGAAGCTGACGGTGGACGAGTTCAAGACGATGCGCGACGTGGTCGGCCTGCCGGTCCCGGACAGCGCGTTCGTCGACGGCCAGGTGCCCTACGCGCACCCCGGCGCAGACTCCCCCGAGGTGCGGTACCTGCACGAGCGGCGCGCCGCGCTCGGCGGCCCCGCGCCGGCCCGCCGGCTGCATCCGGTCGCCCCGCTGCCGGCCCCCGCCGACAAGGCGTTCGCCGCCTTCGACAAGGGTTCCGGCAAGCAGTCGGTGGCCACCACGATGGCCTTCGTCCGCCTGGTGAAGGACCTGATCAGGGACAAGGAGACCGGCAAGCGCTGGGTTCCGATCGTGCCCGACGAGGCCCGCACCTTCGGCATGGAGTCGCTGTTCCCGTCGCTCGGCATCTACTCCCCCAAGGGCCAGACGTACGAGCCGGTCGACCGCGACCAGCTGATGTACTACCGCGAGGCGGAGACCGGCCAGATCCTCAACGAGGGGATCACCGAGGCCGGTTCGATGGCCGACTTCATCGCCGCGGCGACCTCGTACGCCACGCACTCCGAGGCGATGATCCCGTTCTACATCTTCTACTCGATGTTCGGCTGGCAGCGCACCGGCGACCAGATGTGGCAGCTCGGCGACCAGCTCGGCCGGGGCTTCCTGGTCGGCGCCACCGCGGGCCGCACCACGCTCACCGGTGAGGGCCTCCAGCACGCGGACGGCCAGTCGCCGCTGCTCGCCGCGGCGAACCCGGCGGCGCTCAGCTACGACCCGGCGTTCGCCTACGAGGTCGCGGCGATCGTCAAGGAGGGCCTGCGCCGGATGTACGGCGAGCCGGCCCCGGGTGAGACCGAGGACGACCGCAACGTCTTCTACTACCTCACCGTCTACAACGAGCCGATGCCGCAGCCGGCGAAACCCGCCGGCGACGGGGTCGACGAGGGCATCGTCAAGGGCCTGTACCGCTTCAACACGGCCGAGTCCGCCGGCCTCACCGTCCCCGCGAACGCACCGCGCATCCAGCTGCTCGGCTCCGGCACCGCGATCCACTGGGTGCTCGAGGCGCAGAAGCTGCTCGCCGAGGAGTGGGGCGTGGCCGCCGACGTGTGGTCGGCCACCTCGTGGGGCGAGCTGCGCCGGGACGCCATGGCGGCGGACGCGGCGGTGCTGCGCGGCGAGGAGCAGGTGCCCTACCTGCGGCAGGCGCTGGCCGGGATCGACACGCCGGTGCTGGCCGTCAGCGACTACATGCGGCAGGTGCCGGACCAGATCGCCCAGTGGATCGAGCAGGACTACACCTCGCTCGGCGCGGACGGTTTCGGCATCTCCGACACCCGGGAAGCGGCGCGCCGGCACTTCGGCGTCGACGCCCCGTCGGTGGTCGTCGCGGCGCTGGCCCAGCTGGCGCGGCGCGGCGAGGTGCCTGCGGCGTCCGTCAAGGAGGCCAGGGGACGCTACGGCGCCTGAGGTCACGTGCGGGGCCCGGACCTCACGGTGCCTTGACGGGCCCGTGACCCCGGCCTCTCTCCCCCACCCACCCGTCTCCTGCGAGGCGGGTGGGCGGATCACGGGTGCGCGCGGGCCACGGGGTCGCCCGCCCCGGAGAATGACCCCATGCGCGCTACCCGCCTGATCAAGATGGTGCTGCTGTTGCAGTCCCGGCGCACCATGACCGCCGCCGAGCTGGCCGAGGAACTGGGCGTGAGCGAGCGCACCGTCACCCGCGACGCGCAGGCGCTGTCCGAGGCGGGCATCCCCGTCTACGCGGACCGGGGCCGCATCGGCGGCTACCGTCTGGTCGACGGCTACCGCACCCGGCTCACCGGGTTGGCTCGCGGTGAGGCGGAGGCCCTGTTCCTTTCGGGTGTGCCGTCCGCGCTGCGTGACATGGGCCTGGCGGACGCCGCTTCGGCGGCCCACCTCAAGGTGTCCGCCGCGCTGCTGCCCTCGTTGCAGGACGCCCCCCGCACCGCCGCCCAGCGCTTCCACCTGGACGCCCCGGGCTGGTTCCGGCAGCCGCAGACCCCGCCGCTGCTGCCCGCGGTGGCGGAGGCCGTCTGGGACGACCGCCGGGTCACCGTCCGCTACCGCCGCCGTGCCGACGCCGGCGGCGACCGCGAGGTGGCCCGCGACCTGGAGCCGCACGGGCTGGTCCTCAAGGCGGGCGTCTGGTACGTGTCCGCCCGCGTCGTCCCGGGGCCCGGCGAGGGCCCCGGCGGCGGCGCGTTCCGCGTGTACCGGGTCGACCGCTTCACCGCCGTCACCGCCGCCGAGGAGCATTTCGCGCGGGACGAGACGTTCGACCTGCCCGGGTTCTGGGCGGAGCAGGCGGCGGCGTTCGCGCGGGCGATCCTGCGGTCCACGGTGGTCGTACGGCTCTCCGCCGACGGCGCACGGCAGCTGCCGCACGCCGTCGATCCGGTGGCCGCCCAGGAGGCCCTCGCGGCGGCCGGTGACCCCGACGCGGACGGCTGGGTGACGGTGACCGTGCCGGTGGAGTCCGAGGACGTCGCCTACAGCCAGTTTCTGGCGCTGGGGCCTGAGGCGGAGGTGGTGCGCCCGGCCGTGCTGCGGGAACGGTTCACGCGGGCGGCGGAGCGGATGGCCGGGCGCTACCGGTGAGCCCGGCCGGCCCGAGTTCCCTGCCCCCGCGCACGCCGGGCGCCCGTGTGCCTACCGGTACTCCTCCGCTGAGCGCTCCGCGCCGCCCAGGGCGACCTCGGAGATGTACGCCCATGCGTCGGGGCGTGAGCCGTCCACGTCCGTGAAGCCGTACTCCTTAGCAAGGTCGCCGCTGGAGAGCGAGCCGCCGTTGAAGCGCGCCCGGTCCGGGTCGGCGGCGAGGGCGGCCACCGCGCGGCCGACGAAGACGGGTGACTCGGAGATCGCGAAGTGCGGCTCCCGGGCGATGGCGTCCCTCCAGTTCTCCTCCCTGACCCCGAAGTGGTCGAGCATCTGCTCGGAGCGCAGGAACCCGGGGGTGAGCGAGACCGCCGTGCCGCCCACGTCCTTCAGCTCCTCGCCCAGGGCCAGGGCCATCCGGATGGGTGCGCACTTGGCGAGGTCGTAGAAGAGGTTCACCCGGTAGCCGCGGTTGCTCTCGGCGGTGCCGTCGGTCATCTCGACGACCAGCCCACCAGGCCGCCGTACCAGCAGCGGCAGCGCGAGCCGGCTGGTGATGACATGGGCGCGCACGCCGAGTTCGAGCACCCGCAGGCCCTTGTCGAGGTCCGTCTCCCACAGCTTGGTGTCGAACTCGATGAGGTGTTCGCCGCCCCACAGGTCGTTGACCAGGATGTCCAGGCGGCCCTGCGCGCGTTCGATACGGTCGACGACGGCCTGCACCTGGTCAGGCTGAAGGTGATCGGTGGGGACGGCGATCCCCCGGCCGACCGGCGCGGCGGCCCCGGCGGCCCTGGTGCCGGTGCCGGCTTCGGCGACGGCGGCCTCGGCGGCTGCGGTGACGAGTTCCGCGGTCTCCTCGATGGTCTCGGTGGTCCTGCCCACCTCGCTGGCGTGCTGCCGTGTGGTGCGGCCGGTCACGTAGACGGTGGCGCCGGCCCGGCCCAGTTCGACGGCCATGGCGCGGCCCGCGCCCCGCGTGGCGCCCGCGACCAGGGCGACCCGGCCGGCAAGCGGCTGTGAGTTCTCCATGGCGGGAGCCTGGCAGCCAATGCCGACATCCTCTGTCGCCCTTTCCGGTGCTTCCCAGAGCGTGATGTTCCGGGACGCGTGTACACCAAATCGCGTACACTGGCTCCATGACCGACAACACCGTGACCGTGCGGGAAGCCCGCGCGCATCTGGCCGAGCACATCAACCGCGCCGAGGAAGGCGTTCCTACGGTCATCACGCGCAACGGCAGTCCGGTGGCCGCTGTGGTGCCGATCGCGGACCTCGAAGCGCTGGAGGAAGCGGCCGACATCATGCTGGCCCGGGAGGCGGAAGCGGTCCTGGCCGAGGGCGGTCCGACCGTGACGATGGCCGAAATGCTGGCGGACCTGTTCGCCGAACGTGGTGAAGACGCGGCGTGAAGTACGCGTTCCGGTTCACCGCGGCGGCGCAGCGGCAGCTGCGGGCCCTCGGCCAACCCGACGCGATGCGCATCCTGACGGCGCTGACCGCGCTCGGTGACGATCCGTACCGCGAGGACGCCGACGTCAAGAAGCTCAGCGGCCCGTCGGGGCTCTACCGGCTACGGGTCGGCAACCACCGGGTCGCTTACCAGATCAACGGCGGAGAACTCCTCATCCTCGTGGTCAAGGTGGGCGACCGGCGGGACGTCTACCGCAACCTGTAGCGCCCCAGCCGGCGCCGCCCCGCCCCGCGACTGCCTGAGCGGACGCTTCCGTGTAACGAAAGAGGCGTACATCGGGGGCATTGGGCGTGCACCGGCCCCTTCGCCGGATCATGCTGGACGGGTGATGGACGAGACGGAGTTCTGGGAGATCGTGGACGGCACCCGCGAGGCGGCCGACGGCGATCCCGAGGACCACGCCGAGCTGCTGGTGGACCGGCTGGCGCAGCTGGACCCCGACTCGGTCCTGGACTTCGCCCGGCACTTCGAGGCCCGCTACAACCGCGCCTACCGCTGGGACCTGTGGGGTGCCGCCTGGGTGCTGCTGGACGGCGCGAGCGACGACGTGTTCGACTCGTTCCGCTGCTGGCTGATCGGGCAGGGCCGGGAGATCTTCGAGGGCGCCGTGCACGACCCGGACTCGCTCGCCGACCTGCTGGACGACTTCGACGAGGAGATCGACGGCGACGGGGAGGACCTGGGCTACGCGGCGGACGAGGCCTACGAGCAGCTCACCGGCACCGTCATCCCCGACCTGGGCCTGCCGCCGGCGGCGCCGGAGCCGGAGGGCGTCCCGGTCGACTTCGAGAACGCGGACTCGCTGGCCCGCGGCTACCCGCGGCTCTGGGAACGGTTCGGCTAGGTCCTGTCGTCAAACTCCCGTCGTTGCCCGAAGGGCGGTCCGGCGGCTCCCCCACTGCCTGAAGGGCGTGGGCGGTACCCCCAGTGCGTGCTCTGGGGGTCCCCCCTGCTCGAAGAGCTTGGGGGAGTGCCGGGCGCGAGTCCGCGTACGCATGGGGGCACCTCCCACGCCGTTCAGGCAGTGGGGGAGTACGTGGGCTTGCGCCCGGTGCGGCGAGAGTGCGTGCATGGCGTCGCCAGGCAGACGGGAGTTTGACGACAGGGCCTAGCCGGCCGTCACAGGCTGCGTCCCATCATCACATCGTCGACGTACTCGCCGGCCAGGTAGAACTCCCCCGGCTGGATGCCCTCGACGGCGAACCCCATCGACTCGTACAGCTTGCGCGCCGGCGCATTGTGGCCGAGCACCCGCAGGGTGATGCGGCGTGCGCCCTGGCGGCGCGCCGCGTCCATCACCGCCGACAGCAACGCCCTGGCGACTCCCCGACCGCGCGCCTCCTCCGCGACCAGCAGCCCCTGGATCTGCCGGACGTGCGCGTTGGACGCCAGCGGTGTGGCGAAGCCGAGCCGGATGTATCCGGAAACCCGGCCGTCGAGTTCGGCGACGAGGAAGTCCTCGGGCAGGCACGTCTCGTGGAAGAAGGGCCCGTAGGGAGGCTCCTGCGGAGGCTTGACGGCGTGCAACGTGGACCAGCTGTCCCGGTCGATACGGCCGAGCGCGTCCTCGTCATCGAGCCGGGCGACTCGTACGAAGAGGTCTGAGGTCTGCGCCATGAGGTCACTGTACGGGTGCGCGGAGCAGCCTCTTCCCCCAGGTACCCCTGTACGCCTGCGTGTTCGACCACCTCCGGCACGGGGTGCGGCCCGGCCCACACGCGCCCGGCTCCCGTGGGCGGTGCGGGAAACCGCGTCCTTTCCGGGTGACACCGGCGGTGGAAGGGCGTCGCGCCCCGCCTCCGGCGGCAGGATGGGGGCATGCACCCCACTCGTATCGCCGTGGCCGGCGCTTCCGGTCTGATCGGCTCCGCGCTGGTCCGCTCGCTCACCGCCGACGGGCACGACGTGGTCCGGCTGGTCCGCAGGCCGCCCCGCGAGCCCGACGAGGTGCGCTGGGACCCCGCACGGCGGTACGTCGACGCGGCGGGCCTCACGGGCTGCGACGCGGTCGTGAACCTGGCGGGCGTCAACATCGCTGCACGCCGTTGGAACGAAGCCCACAAGAAGGCGGTGCGCGACAGCCGGGTGCAGGGCACCGCCACGCTCGCCGGGGCGCTCGCGACCCTCGGGACGCCCCCGCGGGTGTTCGTGAACGGCAGTGCGGTCGGCTTCTACGGGGACACCGGAGAGCGGGCCGTCGACGAGAGCGCCCCGGCCGGCGAGGGGTTCCTGCCGTCCCTGTGCCAGGAGTGGGAGGGTGCCGCCGCGCCCGCCCAGGACGCCGGCGTGCGCACCGTGTTCGCCCGGACCGGGATGGTCGTGGCGCGTGAGGGCGGGGCCTGGCAGCGGCTCTTCCCGCTCTTCAAGGCGGGCCTCGGCGGCCGGCTGGGTGACGGCCGGCAGTACTGGAGCTGTATCGCGCTCGGGGACGAGGTGGCCGCGCTGCGCCGGCTCCTCGCCGACGAGAGCCTGTCGGGCCCGGTCAACCTCACCGGCCCCGAGCCCTGCACCAATCGCGAGCTGACCGCCGCGATGGGCCGCGTACTGCACCGCCCGACGCCGTTCGCGGTACCGGCCCCGGTCCTGCGGCTGGCCCTGGGCGAGCTGGCGAACGACACGCTCACCAGCCAACGCGTCCTGCCGGCCCGGCTGCTGGCGTCCGGCTTCACGTTCACGTCCGGCACCATCGAGGAGATGCTGCGCGCGGCCCTCGCCTGATACCCGGGCCGCCGTCCGGGCGGCACGCGAGCCGGGCGCCGTGTCGCCGTTCCTCGCACCGCGGGCACGGACGGTGCCGCGCGCACTCGCGACCTCGACACGGGTCCCGCCCGTGGTGCCGTCGGCGCGGCTGCTCGTGAACGACGCCGGTCCCGCCGGTGCTCCCCCAGGCGTCACGCAGGCAGCCAGTTGCCGTGGAACCCGTGCGGTACGCGGCTGGGCAGGTGGATGCTGGCGATCGTCTCCAGAGTGCCGGCGTCGAGGAGTTCCAGGTCGCTCCGGTCCTTCTCACGGTCGTACACCAGGCCCATGAGCACGCCGTCGTCCTCGGCGGCGCCGGACGAGTTCGGCTCGAAGACGAACTCACCGGCCTCGCGACCCGCGCCGAAGGACCGGGCCGCGGTCGCACCCCGAACGATGTCGTGCTTGAGGAGGGTGTCGCTCGGGCCGCTGCCGTTCAGGACGAGGGAGTATCCGTAGCGGTGCCGGTGGCCGACGAGGCGCTCGTCGATGCGGGGGTACTCCTGCGGCCGGTCGTCGACCGTTTCCTCGCGTACCCGGCCCGCGCCCGGGTCTATCGTCCAGCGGGCCAGGGTCGGAGCGCCCTCCTCGCCGGGTCCGTGCTGCTCCCGGTCGAACATCTTCTCGTGCCGGACCAGCTCCAGCACGATCGTGTCGCCGTCGTCGTAGGCGTTCAGCGGGTGGAACACGTAGCAGGGTCGCACGTCGAACCAGCGCACGTCGTCGGCGCCGCCCGTGCGCGGCATGATGCCGACCCGTGCCGGGTACGCCGGGTTCCAGGCATACGGGAGCACGCCGTTCGCGCCGGTCTTGCGGACGGCCCTCGCGCTGATCGGGTCCGGCACCCGCACCCGGCCGATGAGCGCCGACAGCACCATCCGCGCGGGGCCGCGCAGGAACCGCGGCACCGTGGCCTCGGCCGCCCGGCGCGGGGCGAACGTCACCGGCAGGTCGTAGAAGACGACATGGGACTCGGTGAGCGAGAAGTCATGCATCATCGGGCTGCCGCCGACCCGCACGTCGACCGTGCGGCGGACGCGTCCGGCCGGGTCGGTCACCGAGTAGCGCACCCGGTTCCCCCAGCCGAAGAAGTACGACACCGCGTGCAGCTCGCCGGTCCGCGGATCGCGCTTGGGGTGGGCGGTGTAGCCGCCGCGCAACGTGCCGTCGAAGTCGCACGGCCCGACGGTGTCCAACTCTTCGGTGAGCTCGTAGCCCAACAGCCCCGACTCGACCAGCGCCAGCGTGCGGCCGGCATGACCGACGACGTTCGTGTTCGGGCCGAGTTCGTGGTGGGACGGGCCGGTGAGACGACGCCCTCCGGAGGCGTCGAGCGCACGGTCGAGACCGGGGGAACGTACCCAGCGGTTCCGGTACCACTCGGCCCGGCCGTCCCGGATGCGTATGCCGTGCACCATGCCGTCGCCCGTGAACCAGTGATACGTGTCCGGGTCGACCTCGCACGCCGGGTTCGGCCCGTTGCGCAGATAGCGGCCGTCCAGATGCTCCGGGATGGTGCCGGTCACCGGTAGGTCGACGGCGGTGTGCTCCTGGTCGACCGGCGCGTAGTTGCCCTCCAGAAACAGCATCGGAGACCTCCATAACGTTGTTATGGTCGGGTATAACAACGTTATGGCAGACTGGCAAGGGTGAGCGCGGAAACCACCCGCGGCCGCCTGCTGGAGGCCGCCCTGCATCTGCTGGCCGAGGGCGGGCCGGGGGCACTCCAGGCCCGGCGACTCGCGGCCGAGTCGGGTACGTCGACGATGGCCGTCTACACACACTTCGGCGGGATGCGGGAGCTTGTCCGCGAACTCGCGCAGGAGGGGTTCGTCCGGCTCAGCCGGCGGCTCGGGCAGGTGCCGCGCACCGATGACACGGTCGCCGACCTGCTCGCGCTCGGACTGGCCTACCGCGACCACGCGCTCGACAACCCCTCGCTCTACCGGCTGATGTTCGGCGTGACGACGCCGGACGCCGTGCGATACCGGGGCGAGCAGCTGGACGTCGTCACGTTGTCGAGCGACCTGACCAAGGGGCAACCCGCGTTCGCCCAGCTGGTGGACGCCGTCCGACGGGTCATCGCAGCGGGCCGGATCCGACCGGCCGACCCCGGCCTGATCGCGATGCAGTTCTGGAGCGCGACGCACGGCTACGTGCTGCTGGAGATCGCCGGCTTCTTCGACGGCGCCCCGGGCATCGAGCAGGCGCTGCTACCACTCGCCACCACACTGCTCGTCGGCCTCGGCGACACGGCCGAAGCCGTCGAGCGCTCCGCCGCGCGACTCAGGGCGGCACGCTGACGCGGCCGGGCGACGTGCGACACAGCCCGAACCGACATGCGACATGACCGTATTCGACGGTATGCGACCTCTGTGCGCCCGTGCCCGGTCAATGCGCGACTGTCATCCGCCCCCTTCATGCCTACTCTCGACCAAAACGCGGGTACGCCCGACGGCTGTCGGGGCATCAGCCCTCCAGCAGCCGCGCAACCTCGGGGAGGGCACGTGCTTGAGCCTGCGCACCGTGTGGACGTCGTAGTCGTGGGAGCCTCGGTCGCCGGGCTCTCGGCCGCCCAGCAACTGACCGGGGCGGGGGTGCACACCGTGGTCCTGGATTCCCGTGCGGAACCCGGCGGCCATATGACGACCGAGCAGCTCGACGGTTTCCGGCTGGACCGCACCGGCCGGCTGCTGCTCGCCACCTACCAGGAGCTACGGCATGTGCCGGGGCTCGACGAGCTGGTGCTCCGGCCGTTCGCATCGGGCGCCGTGGTGCGCAGCGGTGACCGGCTGCATCACGTGGGCGAACCGGCCCGCGCCGAGGGCCGCCGCGCCGGACGGGGACGTGCACTCCCCCACCGCCTGAACGGCGAGGGCGGGGACACCTCTGGAGGTACCTCCCACGCCCTTCAAGGCAGTGGGGGAGCCCGTTCCGGGCGGTGGGAGAACACCCCCGGCCTCAGAGGAGTGTCGGGCGCCTCCAGAGGAGGCATGACGGGCGCACGGGGCGCGGCGCGCGCCCTGGTGATGGGTGCCCGACCGTATCGGCCCACGTCGTTCGGCCGCCCGATGGAGCGGGCCCGGCTCGGCGCGGTGCTCGCCCGGCTGGCCGCGGTCGACGAGAAGCGGTTGCTGGCCCGGCCCGAGCAGCCCACCGCCGAGGCGCTCATCGCACGGGGCCTGTCCACGGGGGCCGCCAGCGGTCTGCTGCGCCCGTTGCTCAGCGCATTGCTGTGCGACCCGGACCTGACCACGTCCAGCCGGTACGCGGACCTGGCGCTGGCCGCCTTCGCCCGTGGCAGGCTGTGCCTGCCGGAGGGCGGTGCGCACACGCTGCCCGGCCGGCTGGTGTCCGCGCTGCCGCCCGGCACCGTACACACCGGGGTACGCGTGACCGGGGTGTCCACCACGTCCGTGACCACCGAGGAACACGGCGAGATCCGGTGCGACGCGGTGCTGCTCGCCACCGGCCCCGGTTCGGCCGCCGCCCTGCTGCCCGGTCTCAGGGTGCCGCCGTCCCACCCGGTGACGGTCGTGCACCATGCCGCGGACGAGCCGCCGTTCGCGGGTGGCGCTCTCCTCGTCGACGCGGATCGCGCGGGTCCGGTCGCACACACCGCGGTGGCCAGCGAGATCGACCCGTCCCGTGTCCCCCCTGGCCGGGTGCTCGTGTCGTCCACGGTGCTCGGTGCGCCCACCGCCGACCTCGACCGGGCGGTACGCGCCCAGTTGGCCGAGCTCTACGGCACGTCGACGACGGGCTGGGAACTGCTCGCCGTGCACCACGATCCCGAGGCGGTGCCCGCGATGCCGCCGCCGCACGACCGCTTGCGGCCCGTGCGGGTGCTGTCGGGCCTGTATGTGTGCGGGGAGCACCGGGACACCAGCACGGTGCAGGGGGCCCTGCATTCCGGGCGGCGCGCCGCCCAGGCCCTGCTCGCCGACTTCGCGGCGGCTCCCGCACGTGAACCGGAGCCGCCGCACGCCGAACCGGTACCGCTGCGCGCCGTCGCGTGAGCCGTGAACGCCGATCCGCCGGCGCATGAGCCGTGAACGCCGATCGGGCGCCCTTGGTGTCAAGGGCGCCCGAAGGCGTACGCACCGGCGCGGGTGGCCGCGACGGCTCGGGCGTCAGCCCAGGGCCGCGACCCGCTCGCGGTATCCGCGCACCGGCGGGGCATCGCGGTAGGGCTCGAGGCGGCGCTCGAAGTCGCGCAGATACTCATGGGCCCGTACCGAGCGCATGTCAGCAGCCTGCTCGGCCGCCTCCGCGCCCAGTTGGCAGGCCTGTTCCAGCTCGCCCAGGCCGAGCCGGGCGGTGGCGAGCACCACACGGCAGAAGAGCCGGCTGCGGGCGTAACCGGGGGCCCGCAGTTGCAGCGAACGCTCGGCGTGCTGGGCGGCGGCCCGGTACTGCTGGAGATCGCGGTGGCAGTGCCCGAACTCGTCGGCGAGCTGTGCCTCGTCGAAGAAGCGCACCCACTGCGGAGGCTCCTCACCGGCGCGCGCCGTCTCCAGCGCCCGCTCGGCCCGGGCCAGCGAGGCCGTGCAGGCACGCACCTCGCCGAGCACACCGTGCCCGCGCGCCTCTGCCGCGTGCAGCAGGGCCTGCACGGTGTACGGCACCGCGGAGCCGACGCCCTGCTGGGCGACCCGGGCGAGCTGCACCGCCTCCCGGCCGTGGCCGAGGTAGACCGCCTGGCGGCTCATCGTGACCAGGACGTACGCCCCGTAGGCGCGGTCCCCGGCCGCCTGGGCGAGCCGCAGGGCCTGCACGAAGTAGCGCTGTGCGAGGCCGTGTGCCGCGATGTCGTAGGAGGTCCAGCCGGCCAGCCGGGTCAGCTCGCCCGCGGCGGCGAACAGCTTGCGGCCGGTCTGCTCGCCGTACACGCCGCGCAGCATCGGCTCACATTCGTGTTCCAGGTAGCGCACCAGGGCCTGGCGGGCGTGGCCGCCACCGTAGGCGTGGTCCAGGGTGCGGAAGAGGTCCCCGACCGAGCGCAGCGCAGCGATGTCTCCGCCGGTCACCCGCTGTCCCGGACCGCGCTCGATGCTGCGCCTGCGCTGCTCGACCAGGGCCTGGCGGCCCGGTTCCGGGACGCCGGTGGGCACGCGGGGGGTCCCGGCGGGCACGCCGCGGCCCTGCTCGGGGATGCGGGCGCCGGGCCGGCCGTCCCTGACCGGCCGGTCGGCGGTGCGGCCGGCCGGTGCGCCGGGGCGGTCGGGGACGGTGCGCCCGTCCAGCCGACCGCTGGGCGCCGGGCGCTCGTCGGCGCGTGCCACCCGCTCGTCCGGCCGGCCGATCAGCCAGTCACGGCTGGGGACGACGAGTCCGGCGGGGGTGAACGCGATCTTGCGTAGTTCGGCGTGGCTGCCGGAGTCCTTGCGCCACAGCCCGCCGACGATGTCGACGGCCTCCTCGGGCGTCGCGGCGAACTCCAGGCCGGCGTAGACGGGCGCCGACGCGTCGAGACCCAGGTCCTGGGTGCTCAACCGTCGACCGAGGCGTCTGGTGAAGACCTCGGCGATCAGCGCCGGCGTGGTCCCTCTGGGCTGCTGCCCACGCAGCCAGCGCGTCACCGACGTCTTGTCGTACCGCAGGTCGAGCCCGTGCTCCACGCCGAGCTGGTCGACTCGGCGCGCCAGACCTGCGTTGGAGAATCCTGCCTCCGCGATCAAGGCGGCAAGCTGGCGGTTGGGGGTGCGCTGCGGAGGTCGTTCCGTCATCTGCTGTGCGGTCTCCTGCCTTCCGAACCCGTCGTGAGCAGCTCTTTGTGAGGCTGCAGGAAGCTGCGGGGAGCGACGTGATCTCGTGGTCGGCGTGAATGTAACGGCCAACGCTGTCCTCATCGCCAGCTTCGCCCCGCATTCATCCGATCGTGTGAGGATTAGTCCGAGGACTGACGCTCGACCTGGCCCCGTAGAGTGGCAGGGGCGCCCCCGCACCTGCGGGGGTCACCGACGAGCGGCGCGAGAGCGGCGCACACCGGCACGGCGCGCGGGCACGCACGCGGGGGCGGCTTCTCCATGAGTCGCGTGCGCGAGGTACCCGGCGCGCCGAGGGCCGGGGGATGCGGCGCCGGTTTCGGTGGTTGCGGCGGCGCCGCACGGTCGCTGTTCAGGCGCCGCACGGTCGCTGTTCAAGGGAGGCACTTGCCGTGAGTGAGATGCGGTTCGTCCGGCTCGGGTTCGGGGCGGACGCGGTCGAGTACCAGCAGGCCTGGGACGAGCAGCGCCGGGTGCACGCGGCCCGGTTCGCCGACGAGGTTCCCGACACCTGCCTGCTGCTCGAACACCCGCCCGTCTACACCGCCGGCCGCCGGACGGCCCCCGCCGAGCGCCCGCTCGACGGCACCCCGGTCATCGACGTGGACCGCGGCGGCAAGATCACCTGGCATGGGCCCGGTCAGCTGGTCGGCTATCCGATCATGAAGCTGCCGCGGCCGGTCGACGTGGTCGCGCACGTGCGCCGCCTGGAGGAGGCCCTGATCCGCACCTGCGCCGACTTCGGCCTGGCCACCACGCGGGTGGAGGGCCGCAGCGGTGTGTGGGTGCTGGGCGACGCCAAGGATCCGGGCGAGCAGGCGTCCGCCTTCGGTGGCCTGGCGCTCGACTTCGACCCGCGCCTGGCGGACGACGAGTTCGACCCCCGGCTGAACGGCCCGGAGTACGCCCCGTCCAACGCCGGCCAGCGGCGCGAGGACCGCAAGATCGCCGCGATCGGCATCCGGGTCGCCAAGGGCGTGACCATGCACGGGTTCGCGCTGAACGTGAACCCGGACAACACCTGGTTCGACCGGATCGTGCCGTGCGGCATCCGGGACGCGGGGGTGACGTCCCTCGCCTACGAGCTGGGCCGCGACATCACCGTCGAGGAGGTGCTGCCCGTGGTCGTCGAACACCTGCGGGACGTGCTGGAGAACGCCGACCCGAAGCCCCGGCCCGTGGCGCAGCCGGCCCCGGCGTCCGCACCGGCGGGTGCCGGCCGACCCTGATCCACCGGCCCGTCCCGGGCCCGCCGGCCCCCACCGCGGCGGGGGAATGCACCCGGCCGGCCGGAGGTTGGGTGGGGCGAGGAGCCGTACTCCTTACGGGCGTACGCTGGGGTGCGCCGAAGAATCGAAGACACAACCCCGGAAGACACCACCCAGTCGTAACCCGGCTGGAGATCCAGGAAGCAGGGAGCCCCCGTGTCCGCAGCCGCACCCGAAGGGCAGTCAGCGCCCACGCCTGACGGCCGGCGAATGCTGCGCCTGGAGGTCCGCAACAGCCAGACCCCCATCGAGCGCAAGCCCGAGTGGATCAAGACCAGGGCGAAAATGGGCCCCGAGTACCAGGCCATGCAGAAGCTCGTGAAGAGCGAGGGCCTGCACACGGTCTGCCAGGAAGCGGGCTGCCCGAACATCTACGAGTGCTGGGAGGACCGCGAGGCCACCTTCCTCATCGGCGGCGACCAGTGCACCCGGCGCTGCGACTTCTGCCAGATCGACACCGGCAAGCCGCAGCCCCTGGACCGCGACGAGCCGCGTCGCGTCGGCGAGTCCGTCCGGACCATGGACCTGAACTACGCCACCATCACCGGCGTCGCACGCGACGACCTGGCGGACGGCGGCGCCTGGCTGTACGCGGAGACGGTGCGCAGGATCCATGCGATGACCGCCGACCGCGAGGCCGGCCGCACCAAGGTCGAGCTGCTGATCCCCGACTTCAACGCCGAGCCGGACCAGCTCGCCGAGGTCTTCTCGGCCCGCCCCGAGGTGCTCGCCCACAACGTGGAGACGGTGCCGCGGATCTTCAAGCGGATCCGCCCCGGGTTCCGTTACGAGCGCTCCCTGAAGGTGATCACCGAGGCCCGCGCCGCCGGCCTGGTCACCAAGTCCAACCTCATCCTCGGCATGGGCGAGGAGCGCGCCGAGGTCAGCGAGGCGCTGCGGCAGCTGCACGAGGCGGGGTGCGAGCTGATCACCATCACCCAGTACCTGCGCCCGTCCGTGCGCCACCACCCGGTGGAGCGCTGGGTGAAGCCGCACGAGTTCGTGGAGCTGAAGGAGGAGGCCGAGGCGATCGGCTTCTCCGGCGTCATGTCGGGTCCGCTGGTCCGCTCCTCGTACCGGGCGGGGCGGTTGTACAAGATGGCGATGGAGCGCCGCGGGGACCGCGTGGCGTCGCAGGCGGTCTGACGTCCCGGACGGACGCGGTTCGCCCGTTCGGCGGCCCGGTAAATGTGAAACTGCGCACAAGCCATTACCGTCGGGTACGGGCGGTGGCGCGGCGCCTTCGCCCGGTCGCCGCAGGTAGCGGCCCGGCGTGGCGCGTCACCGGCGGTTTCACCTCGCCCGCCCGGCCTTCATGACCGTTTGACCGGCCGGTCACGCCCTGGTAACACCGAACCGTAACGGTGGACGTACACCGCGTACCTCCGGTACCGCCACCGGTACGCGCCACCGTTTCGTCCACCGCAAAAACCGCTCTTCGCGCTCCCAGGGGGACCCTCGCCATGCAGGCAGCGCCCGTCCGCAGCTCCCGTCCGTCCGTCACCGCCGCACTGCGCGCTGTCGAGGCGCTGCTGTTGAACGGCGGCCAGCGCACCGCCCGCCGCAACGCCTGGACCTGCGTACTCGAGGACCGCCGCCGCGCCGAGGACCGGATCGAGGTGCAGCGCATGCTCGACCGGCTCGGCGCCGGCGACGCGCTCGACGGCCTCGGTACGGCCGGCGGGACCGGCCCTCGGGCCACCGGCGCCGCCGGGGTCACCGCCCGTACGTCGTAGCCGGCCGGCGGCCCTTCTCCGGGTCCGGTCCGCTGCCGGGTGTCCGGCCCCGCGACCCCGGCCACCTCGCCCGTTGCGCTTTCCCGTACCGCCCGTCGTGGCGGCTCCGGGTGCCACGTAGACTTCACAGCATGGCGAGGAAGGAACCCGCAGCGGAAGCTGCGAACCCCGGGCGGCTCAAGCAGATCGCCCTGACGTATTCAATGACCAGCAAGGCCGATCCGAAGATCGGGTTGGTGCTGGCGGCCGTCGGAATCGTCACCTTCGGCGTCTTCCTCGCGGTCGGTTTCCTGATCGGTCACCCGGTGTACCTCGGTATCGCCGGTTTCCTCTTCGGTCTGCTCGCGACCGCGTGGGTGTTCGGCCGCCGTGCCGAGCGCGCCGCGTTCGGGCAGATGGAGGGCCAGCCCGGAGCGGCGGCAGCGGTGCTCGACAACATGCGCGGCTGGAGCACCACGCCCGCAGTGGCGATGAACCGCAGTCAGGACGTGGTGCACCGCACCGTCGGCAAGGCAGGCATCGTACTGGTCGCCGAGGGCAACCCGAACCGGGTGAAGTCCCTGCTGGCGGCCGAGAAGAAGAAGATGAACCGCATCGTGGCCGATGTCCCGGTGCACGACGTCATCGTGGGCGACGGCGACGGTCAGGTCCCGCTGAAGAAGCTGCGCACCACCCTGCTGAAGTACCCGCGTACCCTCACCGGCCCGCAGGTCACCGCGACCAACGACCGGCTGCGGGCGCTCGGGGACCTGATGAGCAACATGCCGCTGCCGAAGGGGCCGATGCCCAAGGGGATGCGGATGCCGCGCGGAGGGCGGCTGCGGTGAGGTGACGCCGGCGGCGCCGAAGACGAGCGTGCCGGCCTTTCGTGACCGACTGATGGGCGCCGGGAACCTGCATGGTTCCGGGCGCCCCTTCTCTTGGCGCGCCTTCTCTTGCTTGGCCGCCGGCCGCTCCCCCGGCCCGCGAGGGGACTTCGATTGGCCCCCGCCGGGCCCACCGCAACGGCCTCGGGAACGAACCTCGACGGCCTCAGGAACGAACCTCGACCGCCCGGGAGAGCTTGTCGTGCAGGCCGCGGGAGTCGCGGTCCCAGATGAGGGCGGGCACGGCGAGGCACAGGAGCACGCTGCGCAGGACCACCCGGGCGAAGCCGAGACGGGTGCCGTTCTCGCCGAGAACCCGTAGCCTGAAGATCCGCTTCCCGGGCGTGCTGCCGACCGTGCCCACGGTGAGCAGGCTCAGGACGAAGAAGATGCCGAGCGTCCAGTTCCCCACCGCCTGGCGGTCACCGTGCGCGAACAGGCCGTATGCGATCACCATGCACACCACCCAGTCGACCACGAGCGCACCGAAGCGGCGTCCGAACGGTGCGATGGAGCCCGGGCCATCCTCCGGCAGCCCCAGCCGCTTCCCCCGGTAACCGAACTCGACGCCCATGTCCTCGGCGGCCGAACGTGGTCCCGAGAGCCACGATCCCATTGCTTGCCTATTGTCCACCCGTCCACGGTACTGCGGCCGTGACTACCCTTGGACCCCAGGGCCCGGGCGACGCCGGAAACGCGGGAGCGCCCCCAGGTCGGTTAACTTCGACGAAACAAATGGGTCACGCTTGAGAAATGCCCTGTCCTTATGGTCGGGTCCCAACGGGTGCCATCCGCACTGGCAGCACGAGGGCGTGCGTCACCGCACTGGCAGCACGGACGAAGCCACAAGCCCCCGACCCGGGTGTCGGGCCGGGATAGGAGGAGCTGGATGTTCCAGAACGCCGACGAGGCCAACAAGTTCATCGCGGATGAGGAGGTCAAGTTCGTCGACATCCGCTTCTGCGATCTGCCGGGTGTGATGCAGCACTTCACGGTGCCGGCTGAGGCGTTCGACCCGGCGGGGGAACTCGCGTTCGACGGCTCGTCGATCCGCGGTTTCCAGGCCATTCACGAGTCCGACATGGCGCTGCGCGCGGACCTGTCGACCGCCCGGGTCGACCCCTTCCGTGCCGACAAGACGCTGAACATCAACTTCTTCATCCACGACCCGATCACCGGCGAGCAGTACAGCCGTGACCCGCGGAACGTGGCCAAGAAGGCCGAGACCTACCTCGCCTCCACCGGAATCGCCGACACGGCCTACTTCGGTCCCGAGGCCGAGTTCTACGTCTTCGACAGCGTCCGCTTCGCCACCAGTGCGAACGAGTCCTTCTACCACATCGACTCCGAGGCAGGCGCCTGGAACACCGGCGCCCTGGAGGACAACCGCGGGTACAAGGTCCGCTACAAGGGCGGCTACTTCCCGGTCCCGCCGGTCGACCACTTCGCCGACCTGCGCGCCGAGATCTCCCTGGAGCTGAACAAGGCCGGCCTCCAGGTCGAGCGCCAGCACCACGAGGTCGGCACCGCCGGCCAGGCCGAGATCAACTACAAGTTCAACACGCTGCTCGCCGCCGCCGACGACCTCCAGCTCTTCAAGTACATCGTGAAGAACGTCGCCTGGCGCCGTGGCAAGACCGCCACCTTCATGCCGAAGCCGATCTTCGGTGACAACGGCTCGGGCATGCACGTCCACCAGTCGCTGTGGCAGGGCGGCGCCCCGCTCTTCTACGACGAGCAGGGCTACGCGGGCCTGTCGGACACCGCCCGCTACTACATCGGCGGCATCCTCAAGCACGCCCCGTCGCTGCTGGCCTTCACCAACCCGACGGTGAACTCCTACCACCGGCTGGTCCCGGGCTTCGAGGCCCCGGTCAACCTGGTCTACTCGCAGCGCAACCGCTCCGCAGCGATGCGTATCCCGATCACGGGTTCGAACCCGAAGGCCAAGCGCGTCGAGTTCCGCGCCCCGGACTCCTCCGGCAACCCGTACCTGGCGTTCTCGGCCCTGCTGCTGGCCGGCCTGGACGGCGTCAAGAACAAGATCGAGCCGGCCGAGCCCATCGACAAGGACCTCTACGAGCTGGCCCCCGAGGAGCACGCGAACGTCCCGCAGGTCCCGACCTCGCTCCCGGCCGTCCTCAACTCCCTCGAGGCCGACCACGAGTTCCTGCTCCAGGGCGGCGTCTTCACGTCGGACCTGATCGAGACCTGGATCGACTACAAGCGCGCCAACGAGATCGCCCCGCTCCAGCTGCGTCCGCACCCGCACGAGTTCGAGCTGTACTTCGACGTGTGAGCCGTTTGATCCAATCCATGTGAAGGCTGTCGCCCCCGCCCGGGGGAGGCAGCCTTCGCCGTGGGGCAGCGGCTCGTGCGGAAGGCGAGCGGGGGGTGGATCTCGATGGCGCTGAAGGGGTTGGTCAACGCACCCATCAGCAGCTCCGGCGTCCACCTGCCGTCGGGATGTCGACGAGTGATCCGCTCGGGATGCCGGTGCGGACCATGGCACGGGAGCCGTGGCCAGGTGGGACGCGGCTCCCGTGTGTTCAGGGCTGTTTCACTCGCCACACGCCGGCGCTACCGCACGCCGTAGGCGCGCAGTACGGTCTGGTCGACCGTGTTGCCGGCGCTGTCCTTCGCGGTGGCGCGCAGCGACACGTGGTGGGCCGACTTCGGGGCCCGGACCTGCGCGGTCCAGGCGCCGTCTGCCGTTCGGTGCAGGGTGGCACCGGTCCAGTGCGAGCCGTCGTCGTACGACACCGCCAGCGTCGCCCCGTCGACCGTCCCCGCACCGGTGACGCCGGGCATGTGCGAGGCGTTCAGGGTGAGCGTGGTGCGCCGTGCGGCGGCACCGGTCAGGTCGGTGGCCACGCCGTAGTCGAGCTGGATCAGGGGGAGGTCCGCGGTGCCGGAGCCGGCCGAGCCGGAGGTGAAGCCCCACTCGGTGCTGGTCTGCGTCGAGGTCGGGAACACCGTGTGCTGGCTGGTCCGGGTGACCAGCCGGTACGGCAGGGCGGCAGGGTTGGCCGGGTCGAAGGTGTTCAACTGCTGGTGGTCGGTGGACGCGATCAGGGTGTCCCCCTGGTAGAGGGCCACCGTCTGGTGCAGCTGGTCCGGGGTCTCCAGCCAGTCGCCGAAGTCGTAGCCGGTGTGGCGCGCGTTGCCGTCCCCCCAGGCGGGGACGTTGACGGTGAAGTAGTCGCCCTGCCGGTTGGGCAGCACGCTGTCGCCCAGCCGTGGGTGGATCACCGGCGAGAGCCACTGGTCGGCGGTGCGGGAGCCCGGCTCCGGGTCGGCGAGGGGCGCGCGCTCCTCGACCACGTCCACGATGCCGGACTGCTCGTACCAGGTGAACTTCCCCCTGCCGGGGGTCACCCAGTCGGTGCGGGCGGTCCCGAGCTGCTGGATCGTGTCGAAGCCCGCGCCGTACCTGTCGAAGTCCTCCATGTCGTATCGGCCGTTGTAACCGGGCGCGTCGGTCCGGCCTGCGAAGCGGGAGTCGAACCTGGCCAGGTCACGCTGCTCGGGGCGGTAGGTCAGTCCGGTCGCGGGGATGGCCCCGTCGTGCCGGTCCACCAGGTCGTAGACGTACGGCGAGGCAGGCGTCGAGGTGAGCTTCAGCTGGAGGCCGGGGTGCTCGGCCGCCTTGATCAGCACGGCTCCCGCCGTCGCCCGTAGGCTCGCGACCTCGATCGGCGTGTCGGTCACCAGGTCGGTGGAGCCGAACCAGTTGCTCAGCCGGCCGGCGCTGTCGCCCACGACCAGCAGCAGCCTGGCGCCCGCCGCGACGGCGGCCTCGGCCTGGGCGGCATCGGCCGCGGGCTGGTCGTCGACGGAGGCCGTGCGGTCGTACGTGACGACCACGGCCTTGCCCTTGGCGTCCAGCCCTGCGTAGTCGGCCTCGGTGCCCTTTCCGGCGTAGACGACGCCGAGGTGGCTGGTTCCCGCCGGCAGCCTCGTCGCGCCCACCTGCGGCGTCAGTTCCAGGGAGTCCTCCCCGGTGAACGGCTTCGTGGTGGCCGTCGCCGTGAGCACGGGGTGGATCTTGCGCCAGCGGGCGACGAAGTTGAAGCTGCCGCTGGTCACCTTGGCGGTGCGCTGCGCCCACACGCTGGTGTAGGCGATCGGGAGCAGGACGTTCTCGTCGAAGCTGTGGCCGTCGGCGACCCGGTTCCACTCGATCCGTGTCATCGCGTCGTCGGTGCGCTGCGGTGTCACTCCCAGGACACGGTGTGCCCGGCGGGCGTCGAGGTCCACCGTGCGGTCGCCCGCAAGGTCGATCTGCGGCGCGGAGAGCACGCCGAGTCCGAGGTCGTCGGGACCGCCGGCGCCGGGCAGGTCCGCATACATGACCACGGAGTACTCGCCCTTGGGCAGCCGCAGGGTGAGCCGGCCGCCGTCCGGGATCTGGACCTGCGAGGGCTGCGTGTCTCCGGTCCGGTAGAGCGCCGCGATCCCCGCGACCGGGGCACCGGCACGGTCGGTGGCCCTGAGCGTGAGGTCGTAGCGCTCCTCCTCGCGGTCGATGCCGATCAGGGTGCCGGCGACCGCTGATCCGTCCGCCCCGGTCGCCTCGACCAGACCGTCGGTGACGCCGTACGGCGCCGCGTCCGGGTCGCCGGTGACGGTCACCGAGGCGGTGCCGTGGGCCGGGACGGTGACGGTGGGCGCGGAGAGGGTGAAGATCCTCCCGTCCACGGGGGTGCCGTCGGTCGTGGTGGCCCTGGCGGCCAGGTCCAGCGTGGTGTCGTCGGCACCGGTGTTGGTGTAGGTGATGGTCTGCGTCGACGGCTGGTCAGCGGTGTGCGGCCAGGGATAGAGACCGGACCAGGCGGTGGCCGAGGCGTGGATGTCGCCGAGCACCGCGGCCCTGGTGTCCAGGCGTCCGGCGCCGCCCCGGGACAGCGGGATGTCCGGGGTCGCGTGGGCGGTGCTGACCAGGGCGTCCTTGATCTGCTGGCCGGTCAGGTCCGGGTGCTGCTGGGCGACGAGCGCGGCGGCGCCGGCGACGTGCGGGGTCGCCATCGAGGTGCCGCTCATCGTCGCGTACGGTCCTGAGCCCTCCGCGTACCGGGAGCGGGCGGCCAGGATGTCCACACCGGGAGCCGTCAGCTCCGGCTTGAGCCCGCCGTCGCCGGACCGCGGACCCCAGCTGGAGAAGTCGGCGAGGCCGTCGCCCGAGTCGACCGCGCCCACGGTCAGCGCGGAGGTGGCCGCGCCCGGTGAGCCGATCAGGGGGCCACCGGCGTTGCCCGCGGCGACGACGAACAGTGCTCCGGTGGACGCGCTCAGGGCGTTGAGTGCCTGGCTCATCGGGTCGGTGCCGTCGCTGGCGTCCTGGGAGCCCAGGCTCATGCTGATGACCTTGGCGTGCTTGGTCTCGGCGGCCCACTGCATACCGGCGATGATCCAGGAATCGTCCCCGTTGCCCTCGTCGTTGAGGACCTTGCCGACGAGCAGGTGCGCGCCCGGGGCGACGCCCTTCTCCTTGCCGTCGGAGGCCGCCCCGGTGCCGGCGACGGTGGAGGCGGTGTGGGTGCCGTGTCCGTGGTGGTCGACGGTGTCCTCGCCGGGCACGAAGCTCTGCGCGTCGGCGATCTGCCCGGCGAGGTCCGGATGGTCGGCGTCGATGCCGGTGTCCAGGACCGCGACGTCCACGCCCTTGCCGTCGACACCGGAGTTCCACACGTCCGGGGCGCCGATCTGCGCGGTGCTGTCCGCGAGGGTGGCCTTGACCTTGCCGTCCAGCCAGATGTGGGCGACACCGCCGCCGAAGACGGGCGTGGCGGAAGCGGCCTGCTTCCGGGATTGCGGCTGCTGCGCGTGCAACGCCGCGGAACGGGCCTCGGCACGGTCGAGCGAGCCGGCCGGGGTGAGGTCCCGCCACAGCCGGGCCGCCTTGGCGCGGGTGGCGGTGGCGGCCTCGCCGTGGATCGAGCTGAGGCTCCGGCGGGTGGCGAGACCGGCCGGGTGGTCGGCCGACTTCGGCACGGCACCGTCGCCGCCGTACTGGACGATCAGCGGCAGCCCGGCCGCGTGGGCGTCGTCGTCGCCGTCGGCTATCAGCCGGGTGACGTCGAACAGCCGCTGGTCGAGCACGCCTGCGGCGAGATAGGGCAGTGCCTCGGAGGGGTAGACGTACAGGTCCTTGCCGATCTCCTGCGTCTGCACGCTGCCGGTGAGGTGCGCGGGTCGCTTGACGGTGGCGGTGCTGCGCCCGTCCGCGAGCGTCCTGACCGTGACCCTGTCGCCCGTGATCAGGGTGACGGCCTGGGTGCCCGTGGTGGCGGACGCGGGGCGCACGGTGGCCGGGTGACCGGTGGACTGCCCGGCGGCGTCGGCGACCTGCGGGGTCACCGCCAGGGCCAGCAGGGCCGCGCCGAGGGCCCGCAGCCCCCTTCGACGTGCGAATCGTGATGCCAAGAATGCCCTCCGGAAATTCGTGCGAACGGCGGCTGTGGGCATTCTTGGCGATCGTTCATCCGGTCCGGCGCGTCCGGACGCGGCGGCCTCCCGTCTTGACGGAAACCCGTCACCGAAGCGAGGGCCGTCACCGGACGGGTGCCGTCACCCTGCCGCCATGCCGTCGGTCTCGGGCAGCCAGCCGTGCCGCGCCGCATGGCAGCCCAGTTGGAATCTGGACTGGGCGTCGGCCCGGTCCATCAGGGCCCGGATGCGGCGCTCCACGGTCCGCAGCGACAGGGTGAGCTGGGCCGCGATCTTGCGGTCCGACAGTCCGAGGGAGAGCAGCGAGAGGATCAGCCGGTCCTCTGCGGTCGGACCTGAGGGGACCGGCTGGCCGGCGAACGTCCCGTCGTCCAGGAACACGGGGTGGGCTCGCCGCCAGTACTGCTCGAACAGCAGGGCGAGCGCCTGGACGAGTGCGGTGCCGTGGATGACCAGGGAGTCCGCCTCGCCGTCGCCCGCGAGCGAGAGCGGGAGCAGGGCGTTGGACCGGTCGCACACGAGCATGCGCAGCGGGATCTCCTCGGCGACCCGCACCTGCACGCCGGCCTGCACGGACTCCAGCGCGGCCGCCATCATGCCCTGCCCTTGCAGATGCTGACGGGAGATCACCGTGCGTAGCTCGGCGCCGCGCCGCAGCACGTCCTCGACCATCGGATCGGCGGACTCCCGGTCGACGGCGACCACCGCCTCGGAGGCGAACAGCAGGACCTCGCGGCGTGCTCCGCCCAGCAGCTGGGTGAAGCGGTGCCGGGTGCCGACGACGCCGTGGACCACTTCCACGACGCTCCCCGCCGCGGGCGAGGAGAGGCTGCGGTAGTGGTCGACGAGGGCCATGACGGCAGCCTCGGTCCGGTCGAGCATGGCGCGCCGGCGCACCAGCAGCGGCAGCAGCGCCACGGACGGCGAACTCGCGCGGAACGTCCGGGTGGTGTCGCCGTCCTCAAGGGCCCCGCCCGGCTGGACGCCGTCGGCCAGCGCGAGGCCGTGCGCCACCAGTTCGTCGAGCTGTGCCGCGGCGGTGGCCAGGGCAACGTCCGCGAAATCGGCGAGTTCCGCGAGCGAGGCACCGGGGCGGGCGATCAGCGCAACGTAGAGCCGCTCCTGCTCCGGTGGTATCCCGAGCATTTCCAGCAAGGGACTCCCAGTGGTGGTCGGGGCCCTGGACAGGGCCGCTTCGGCGAGAGGGAAGGGAGAGGGGAACCTTGAGCCTACTCGGTGGTGCGTGCCGGATGCCGGTGCCGGGTGGCGGGTGCCGATGGGGATGGGGATGTTGCCGGCCCGTGGGGCGGTGGATGCCGCTACGGTCCTACGGTCCCCCGGACGACCCCCGGGACTCGCTGAGGAGTCGTTCCACGCGGTCGAACCGGTCGTGCAGGGCGTGCAGGTCGCCGGCCGCGTCCGTCTTCGCCCGGTGCTCCATCCGGCCGGCCTCCACGGCCAGTCGGCGCATGTCCCGCGCGGCGGCGCCGGCGAACCAGGTGGCGATGGCCGCGGTGACGATGCTGAACGCGGCGATGCCGACCAGCATCAGCACGGACGCGATGACGCGTCCCCATGCGGTGACGGGGAAGAAGTCGCCGTATCCGACGGTGGTGGCCGTCTCGATCGACCACCACACGGCGCGCGGGTAGGTGGTGATGGTCGCCTTCGGCGCGCCCCGCTCGGCGGGCACGATCAGCGCGGCCCCCACCAGAAGACACACCACCGTGCCCGCGCCGGCCCACACCGCGGCCGTCAGATGACGGCTGCCACCCCAGGCGCTCCTCATCAGCCGTTGCAGTACGAACAGGAACGAGTACGGCGGCATGGCGCACCTCGACCGGGGGACAGTGCTCTGATCTGTTGGCTCGGGTTGCTCAGGCGGATGGGATTCTCAGGGCTGGTTTTGAGGGCTGCGTCGCAGCCATCCGGAAAGTATCCCGGACGGTTCAGCGGGCGCCTAGGACACACGGGCCGCCCGGCGTGTGCCGGCGGATACGGGAGCGCGCGGACGCGCCCGCGCGCCGAGGGGGGCGGAGGGTGCGGAGGGTGCGGAAAAGAAGAGCCCGTCAGGATCCGAAGCGTGCGACGGCCGTCATCGTGGGGCGCATGTTGCGCAGGCCCGGGAGCCGTTGCAGAAGGGGGGACAGCGCGCCGTGGTAGAAGCCCCGGCCGCGCGGCACGCGCAGTTCCCGCACGTCGGTGATCCGCGGGTGGTACGAGCGGACGGTGCGCAGCTCCCCCGCGTCCAGGCCCCAGGGCATGGGCGGCGCGGAGTAGCCCTGCGCGGTGCGCATCTCGCCGCGCAGGGTGCGGGCGCTGAACCACTTGGGCACCGCGTCGAAGACCAGTGCCGCGCCGGGGAACCGCTCGGCACACCCGGCGATCAGCTCGCGTACCTCGGCGGGCTGGAAGTACATGAGCAGGCCCTGCGCGGTGATCAGCACACCCCGTGCGGGATCGACGGCGTCCGCCCAGGACAGGTCGAGCGCGGACTGCACGAGGGTGGACTGCCGGGCGCCGTCCGGGAGCAGCCTGCCGCGTAGTTCGGCGGTCTCCGGCAGCTCGACGCACACCCAGTGCACCCGGCCGTTGTCCACCCGCCAGAACTGGGTCTCCAAGCCCTCGGCGAGGGCGACCACGGTGCCGTCCGGGTGCTCGGCGAGGAAGGCCCGCACCGCCGCGTCGAAGCTGCGCACCCGTAGTGCCTGCCCCTGGGCGAGGAAGGGCACGGACGGGCCGAACTTCTTCTCGAAGGGATAGTCGAGACGGTCGACGAGCTCGACGGCCCTGGGGTCCTCCAGCACCGTCCCCGGCTCACGGGCCTCGCACGCCCGCTGGTAGAGGTTCCACAGCAGGGTCTCCTGCACCCCGCTGAGTTCGACCTCCGGCCGGTCCCGGCCGTCGTCCTGGTCCGGTGCCCCGCTCATGACATCGTCCCGGTGATCATGGCGAAGCGCCCCCAAGCCGTGCGTCGCCGGCCCGGTGGCCGGCTGGTCGTGTCTGCCGATGTGCAACGCCGGCGTGCGTGCCGACGTCCTGTGCCTTCGCTGCGGCCACTGCCGTCACTGCCGTCACTGCGGTCACTGCCGGCGTGCAGCGGCAACCTGCACATCGACATTCAACACCGTCACGGCCCGCCGGCACCGCCGGGCACGCGGCCCGGCGCTCAGGACCGGCTGCGGAAGTCCAGTGCGTACGCCAGCTTGCCGGGCTCGTCGTCGGAGAGCGGGCGGCTCAGCTTGCCGAACTCGCCGTCGTCGGCGTCCTCGCCGTCGTTCCACTTGCCGAGCACGCCGAGGTCGTCGGCGGTGCGGCCGTCGGCGATGACGGTGTCCTGGTCGACGTCGGTCATCTGCTCGGCGGCGTCGCGCACCGCGGCCAGGTAGGAGTCGAGGTGGGTGAGGTCGTAGGCAGCCAGGTCCACGCGGTCACGCAGCCAGCTGCCCCACATGAACTCCAGGAACTCGGCGGCGCCGTCCGGCGCGGTGTAGCCGATGTCGCGGGTGAAGTAGACGAGGCTGCGGTAGGGGTCGTCCTGGAAGCCGGACAGGCCGAGGTGCTGCGGGAGCTGGTCGGGGGTGATCGGGTCGTCGTGCGCGTCGCGCAGCCAGACCCAGTCGTGGTCCGTCATGGACTGCCAGAAGTCGGCCTGGGACAGTCCGCTCCAGTTCGCCTCGACCTTCAGCCGGATGCGCAGGTTCGGGCCGCCGTCGGGGGTCTCGAGGAACGACGTCAGCGAGTGGTGTCCGTCGGTGAGGTACAGCGCCCCGCCGGGGCCGATGACGACCGTCTTCATCTGGGCGAGCGTGTCGTCGGTCTCGTCGCCGACGTCGACCTTGCAGGTGAAGCTGGCGGGGTCGGACAGGGTGGCGTCGGCGGGCACCTCGTCGGCCTGGTCCTGGCCGTTGGTCTCGCAGTAGTCGTCGAAGCGCTTGTTCACGTCGCCGTTCTGCTCGTCCTTGGCGCTGCCGTAGCGGTCGAGCTTGTAGTAGATCTGGTCGAAGCCCAGGGTGGCCTGGGTGGGGTGCAGTTCGCCGAGGGTGACGTCGATGAGGTCGCCGGCCTGTGCGCACGACCGCGCCCCGGTGGCGGCGGCGCAGCCCGCGGCGCCCGAGGCACGGACCGGTGCGGCGACCGCGGCACCGCCGCCCGCGAGGACGCTGCCGAGCACCAGCGCACCCGCCGCGAGGACGCCGGCAGCGCGCCGCGCACGACGCGGGCGACCCGCCGGCACGGCGATCGCGATCGGGTCGGTCGTACGGGCGGGGTCGGACGTACGGGCCGATCGGGTCATTCGGGTCTCCCTGGATGCGGTGGGAACGGCGGCACCGCCCGCGTGCGGCGACCGCGGCGAACGGCCTCCCGGGGAGCGCGACGGTGGGCGAGCGCTCCCCGGGAGGCCGTTTCTGATGGTGACTCTTGCGTGTGGTGGGGCTCTTGGGGGCTGGAGCTGTTCGGGTGCAGCGGTTGTCAGGGGTTGTCAGGGGTTGTCGGGCGTGCTGGAGTCGCGTTTCGCAGCGGGCTTGGGGCGGTGACGGACCGGGTGGGACGGTGTCACACAGGTGTACCCGAGCAGGCGCCTCTTGGTGGTGGCCGACGGGCGTCAGATCGGCAACGCCTCGGTGAATTCCGCGTCTTGGCCGGCGATGTGCGGCAGGGCCGCGGATGAGTGGTGCTCGGCGGACGCCTCGTACGGCGTCAAGGGGCGCGGGAGGTCGGGGCGCCCCTGGGGGCACCGCGACCGATCCCGCGCCCCTTTCAGGGGCGCCGCGCGAACTTAGCGGCTGTACCGCAGCAGAGCGCGGACCATGTGGCAGGTCGTGTCCGACGGCGGGTGGATGCCGACGCGGGCGGCGGTGGTCCTGATGCGGTGATCGGGAGCTTGGCTCGGCAGGTAGACGCCCGAGTCGAGCAGGGCGATGGCCAGACGCATCGCCTTGAGGCGTCGATTGTGCGAGATGTACCACTGCCGGGGGCGTCCGGCGGGCAGCGGCTTCTTCTTCATCGGGGTGTACGGCAGGTCGAAGAGCACGGGCTTCGAGGTGAGTGCGGCAGCGGGCACAGCCATCCTCCTGTCGCGGTCAGGGGTCCTTCTCCGTCCGATCGGAACCCCTCGAACACTGCTTCAATTCTACTGCGCCCCACTGACAAAAGCCGCTGGCCAGCAGGGCAGTTGAGGGCGTCGTGGAGGGTGGGACGGGGGTGGGCGGAGGGGGCCCGGGGGCGGGGTGGTGCGAGGGGGGAACGGAGGCGGCCGGGGATCCCCCGAAGAGACGGCCAGGAGCATCCTGACGAGGTGGCCGGACGGGTGCCGGACGGGTGCCACGTCGGGGCCTGCGCATCGCGCGGCGGGAACCGTCGAAGGGACGTCGTATCGCTGGGTGAGACCTGGCGCACGGAACCCTCGGCCATCGGGCCGCCGTCTGGTTCAATGGCTCCATGGCAGGCTTCCAGGACACCGCGACGGGTCATCACGACCTCGAGCCTTTCTGGCCGTCCCGTCAGAATCACGACTTCGACCGGGTGTGTTGCCGCGCGTGGATCGCGCTGGCCCTCTGAAAGCCGTTCGTCTTCCCGGCGTTCGACCAGCGCGCACGACGTATGTCCTTCGACAACCTCTCGCGCGAAAGAGCTGACTCCCCATGGCACACCCCCGTTCCTTCACCACCGTCGCCGAAGCCGCACCCTCCCCCGCCGCAGCCGCCGCTTCCGGGTCCGCCCGGCACCGGCTACGCGCCGTCGACCGGGACCCGGATTGGGGTCTCCCCCGCTCTGGGGGCACCTCCCAGGCCCTTCAAAACTCTGGGGGAGCGGTGGAGAGCCTGGGCCAGGACATCACCGACTTCCTCCCGCCCGGCGCCACCTGGCTGCCCGCCCCGCCGCACGCCCTGCCCACCCTGCCGGGGCACCCCCCGATGGTCGGCTACCTGGTCCTCGTCCCCGTCGACCAGCTTCCGGGACTCGCCGGCCTGCCGTCCGCCGTGCCGGTCCACGGGGTGCCGGTCCACGGCGCGCCGGGCGGGAGCGTTGCGGAAGCCGCGGCGGGCGCTGCCGGCGGCGTCCCGGGCGACCGGGACGCCCTCATACGGATCGACGCGGTCCGCCGCACCGCCGAGGTCGACGGGCGGCATCTGGACCTGACGTACCTGGAGTTCGAACTGCTGGCGCACCTGGTCGCCCATCCGCACCGGGTGCACACCCGCGACCACCTGGTCACCACCGTGTGGGGCTACGGGCACGTGGGCGACGGGCGCACGGTCGACGTCCACATCGCCCGCCTGCGGCGCAAGCTCGGCGCCGAGCACCGGCGCGTGATCCAGACGGTGCGCCGGGTGGGCTACAAGTACACGCCGCCGGCGGCCCACTGAGCCCGCCGGGCCCGCGGCGCTGCCGGACCCGGCGCGGGACAGGCGACAGGTGGTGCCAGGTACACCCCCGGCACGGGGGCAGAACCCCGTGCCCCCGGGCGGCCTGCTCGGCGACACTGGGCACCATGACCCCGGAACCCGGCCCTGAACGCGGCGAACCCCGTACCCCTGTGGGGCGCGGGACGGAACATCCCGAGGCGCCGCCGCGCGGCCACGGCCGGCCCCTGGGCGACGAGCGGACCGGCGCCGGCGCCACCGGACGGCGCGTCCCCGGCGTACCCGTTCGGAACCTGCTCCCGGACGACTGGCGCACCGAGCTCCAGGCGCGTGCCCGCACCGCGGGGCTCGCCGTGCTGCGCGGCGTGCTGCTGACCCTCGCCACGCTCGCCGGCTCGATCCCGCTGTTCGTGCTCACCGTTCTGTCGCTCGCCCTGATCCCGATCGGCGTGGGGCTGCTCACCACCCCGGTCGTGCTGGACCTGGTGCGCTGGCACGCCAACTACCGGCGGTTGCTGGCCGCCGAGTGGTGCGGGGTGCGCATCCCGGTGCCGTACGCGCCGCTCCCGAAGCGGCTGCCCGGGGGGATCGCCGGGCAGGTGCGGCGCTGCCTGCTGATGCTGAAGGACCGGGCGACCTGGCGGGACCTGGCGTGGCTGCCGTTCGACGTCACGATCGGCACGGTGCTCGCGATCCTCACGCCGGCCCTGCTCGAGGAGGGTGTCTTCGGGATCCTGCTGGCGTTCGGGCTGTGGCGGCCGGTGGTGGACGCGGCGAACGGCTGGTGGTTCGCGTTCATCCCGGTCGGCGGCTGGGGCACGGCCTTCCTCGCGGGGCTGCTCGGCTGTGTCTGGCTGGCGGTGCTTCCGATGGTCGGCTCGCGACTGGTGGAGCTGCACTTCCGGTGCGCCGCCGCGCTGCTGGACCGCGGGCGTGCGGCCGCGCTCAGCCGGCGCATCGACCGGCTCACGACCACTCGCCACGACGCCGTGGACACCTCGGCCGCCGAACTGCGCCGCATCGAGCGCGACCTGCACGACGGCGCGCAGGCCCGGCTGGTCGCCGTCGGCATGGAGCTGGGCACCGTGGAGGCGCTGCTGGAGGCGGACCCGGCGACCGCACGTGAACTGCTCGCCCGGGCCCGCCAGTCCTCCGCCGAGGCGCTCACCGAGCTGCGCGACCTGGTGCGCGGCATCCATCCTCCGGTGCTGGCCGAGCGCGGTCTCGGGGACGCGATACGGGCGCTGGCGCTGCGGATGCCGATCCCGGTCGACGTGCACATCGACGCGTCCCTGCCGGCGCGGCTGACCGATCCGGTCGAGTCGGCGGCGTACTTCGCGGTGAGCGAGGCCCTCACCAACGCGATCAAGCACGCCGGTGCCGACCGCATCGCGGTGGACGTGCACCACGTCGAGGGCATGCTGCGCATCGCGGTCACCGACGACGGCAAGGGCGGCGCGGTGATCGGTGCCGGGACGGGGCTTTCCGGAGTCGAACGGCGACTCGGTACCTTCGACGGCATCCTGGCCGTCACCTCACCGCGCGGCGGCCCCACCATGATCACCATGGAGATCCCTTGCGCGTAGTACTGGCCGAAGATCTCTTCCTGCTCCGCGACGGTCTGGTGCGGATGCTCCAGGCGTTCGGCTTCGAGATCGCCGCGGCCGTCGAGAGCGGCCCCGAGCTGACCCGCGCCCTGGCCGAGCTCCGGCCCGACGTGGCGGTGATCGACGTCCGGCTGCCGCCCACGCACACCGACGAGGGCCTCCAGTGCGCGCTCGCGGCCCGCCGGGAGCGCCCCGGGCTGCCGGTGCTGATCCTCTCGCAGCACGTGGAGCGCCTGTACGCGCGCGAACTGCTGGCGGACGGCGACGGTGGCATCGGCTATCTGCTCAAGGACCGGGTGTTCGACGCCGGGCAGTTCGTCGACGCCGTGCAGCGGGTGGCCGCCGGGGGCACCGCGATGGACCCGCAGGTCATCTCGCAGCTGCTGGCGCGCCGCTCGGTGGAGCGGCCGTTGTCCGTGCTGACCGCGCGGGAGCTGGAGGTGCTGGAGCTGATGGCGCAGGGCCGGTCGAACGCGGCCATCGCCGGCCAACTCGTCGTCACCGAGCGCGCGATCGCCAAGCACACGTCGAACATCTTCGCCAAGCTCGGCCTCGAGGTCTCCGACGACGACAACCGGCGGGTCCTGGCGGTCCTCGCCTACCTGGACCGCGACCGCTGACGGTCCGCTCCGCCGCCGCGTCCCGGCTGTCCGCCAGGCCACCCGCGTCGGACCCACTCGGCCGCAGGCTTGCTCGGCGTCAGCCCACGCGGCATCAGAAAACGCGGCGCGTCGGGGTACTGCCGGCACATTCTTCACACGGCTCTCGTCACGCCCCGTTGCCCTCAGGCGTAACGATCACTACCGTGCGCTCAGCAGCATGCACATACTGCAACCTTGCCACCAGATCATCACAGTGGGGGGAACATGACCGCTTCGTCGGGCTCGCCGCTTCCATCGGGTGCAAGGGCCACCCACGGCTCACGGACGCCTTCCGGAGCGCCGGGGACCGTGCGCCCCCCGGCGCCACCGGATGGCGCGCGGCGTCCGACGCGCCGTGCGCTGCTGTCCGCCGCCGGCGTCCTCGGGGCAGGCACCTCGCTGGTGTCCCGCTCCCCCGCGCACGCCGTCTCCCGGACACCGGCCTCCGGCGCCGCCCAGGACGCGCCCCACGCGACCTTCGCCACCGGCCCCGCCGCCGACGCCGTGCACCGCTTGCTGCCCGGTCACGCCGACCAGTTCACGCTGCGCGCCCTGCCGACCGGGGACGGTGAGGAACGCTTCCGGGTCACCGGCAGCACGGGCCACGTCACGGTCGAGGGCACCAGCCCCGCGGTGCTGCTGACCGGCGTCCACTGGTACCTGAAGTACGTGTGCGGGGCGCACCTCAGCTGGAACGGCAGCCAGACGGCGCTGCCCGCCAGGCTGCCCGCACCCGCCCGGCCGCTGGAGCGCAGCACCGCCCTGCGGCACCGGTTCGCGCTGAACGACACCAACGACGGTTACACCGCCCCGTACGCCGACTGGTCGTACTGGGAGCGCATGATCGACATCCTGGCGCTGCACGGCTGCAACGAGGTGCTGGTCATCGCCGGCATGGAGGCCGTCTACCAGCGCACCCTCATGGAGTTCGGCTACTCGGACGCCGAGGCGCGCGCCTGGTTGCCCGCGCCGGCGTACCAGCCGTGGTGGCTGTTGCAGAACCTCTCGGGCTACGGCGGCCCGCTGAGTGCCGACCTGATCGCCGCACGCGCCCAGCTCGGCCGCCGGATCGCGGACCGGCTGCGCGAGCTGGGCATGGCACCGGTGCTGCCCGGCTACTACGGGCACGTGCCCACCGGGTTCGCGGCGCGCTACGGCGGCGACGCGCACGTCGTCCCCCAGGGCACCTGGCACGGCTTCGAGCGCCCCGACTGGCTCGACCCGCGCACCGGCGCGTTCGCCGCGGTGGCCGCCGCGTTCTACCGCCACCAGCAGGACGTGTTCGGGGCCGCCGGGCACTTCAAGATGGACCTGCTGCACGAGGGTGGCACGGCCGGTGACGTGCCGGTGCCGGACGCGGCGCGCGGGGTGCAGCGGGCCCTGGACGTCGCCCATCCGGACGCGACCTGGGTGATCCTCGGCTGGGAGGCCAATCCGCTGCCCGAGCTGCTGGACGCCGTCGACAAGAGCCGCATGCTGATCGTCGACGGAGTCTCGGACCGGTACACGTCCGTCACCGACCGGGAGCAGGACTGGGGCGGCACGCCGTACGCCTTCGGCACCATCCCCAACTTCGGTGGGCGCACCACGCTGGGCGCCCGGGCGCACATCTGGAACGAGAAGTTCTTCGCCTGGCGCGACAAGGCGGACAGCGCGCTGGTGGGCACCGCCTATCTGCCGGAGGCGACCGACCGGGACCCGGCGGCCTTCGAGCTCTTCTCCGAACTTGCCTGGTCGTCGGGTCCGGTGGACCGCCCCGCGTGGTTCGCGTCCTACGCGGACTTCCGTTACGGGGCGCGCGACGATGGTGCGCGCGCCGCCTGGGGGGTGCTGGAGGCGACGGCGTACCAGCAGCATGCGGTGCAGCGCAGCGACCCGCACGACTCCCTCTTCGCGGCCCGCCCCGATCTCGCCGCCGCCCGCGCGGCCCAGTACGCGCCCAGCGACCTCACCTACGACCCGGCCCGTTTCGACGGGGCCCTGACCGGTCTACTGGCGGTGGCCGCGCCGTTGCGCCGCAGCGGCGCCTACGGCCACGACCTGGTCGACGTGGCCCGCCAGGCGCTGGAGCACCGCAGCCGCCAGTACCTGCCCCGCCTCAAGGACGCCTACGACCGCGGCGACGAGGCGACGTTCCGGACGCTCACCACGCTCTGGCTGAACCTGATGCGGCTCACCGACGACGTCGCCGGCACCCACCCCGACTTCCTGCTCGGGCCGTGGGTGAACGACGCCCGCCGGATGGCGACCGACGACGCCGAGCGCGCCGAGTTCGAGCGCACCGCGAAGGCGCTGGTGACGGTCTGGGGCGACCGCACCACCGCCGGCACCCTGCACGAGTACGCCAACCGCAGCTGGCACGGCCTCGTCGCGGACTTCTACCTGCCCCGCTGGCAGACCTGGTTGGACGAGCTGACCGACGCCCTGCACGAGGGCCGCGCGCCGACGCCCGTGGACTGGTTCGCGTTCGAGGAGCCCTGGACACGGGAGCGCAAGGACTATCCGCTGCGGCCGGTGGCCGACCCGTACCGCACGGCCGTCCGGGTCCGTGACGTGCTCGCCGCCGCCCCCTACCAGGGTTCGGTGGCGGTCACCGCCGACCCGGCGGTGTTCCCGCCGGGCGGGCAGACCCGGCTGACGGTCGTCTTCACCAACGTCAACGGCTTCAAGGCCACCGGAGAAGTCGCCCTGGCCCTCGACGGTGTCGACGCCGAGCCGCAGTCCGGCACCACCCTGCCGGGCGTCCCCGCCGCGGGCAGCGGCACCCTCGTCTGGCAGGGGAGCGCCCCCGCCGCCCCGCTCGACCGCCCCCTGCGGCCCCTGCCGTACACGCTCACGGCCACCTACGGGCCCGCGGGCGCCGACCCGGTCACCGACGTCTTCCCCGGCACCCTCCACGAGGCCGGCCCCCTGGACGCCGACTGGCGGACGGTCAGCAGCAACGACGCGGTCTTCGGGCAGCTCGACGACCGGTTCGCGATCGAGGGCTCGGGGTCCGACCTGTGGAAGACCACCAACCAGTTCGGCGCGGTCTACCGGGAAGGCGTCCTCACCGACGGCACCACCCTCACCCTGCGGGTGGACACCCAGCCGGCCACCGGCCCCTGGGCGCGCGCCGGGATCATCGCCCGCAACTCGCTGGCCACCGCGGGCTCCCCCGGCGTCATCAACCTCGCGGTGACCCCCGCCAACGGCGTCGTACTGACCTACGACACCACCGGTGACGGCACCCTGGACGCCTACAAGCGCCTCACCGGCATCAAGGCCCCGGTGTGGCTGCGCCTGGTGCGCGCCGGCACCTCGTACACCGGTCTGTGCTCGACGGACGACGGTGCCACCTGGCAGACCGTGGCCACGGTGGCGGTGCCGCAGGCGGCCGTCGCCCAGGACGCGGGGATGTTCATGACGGCCACGAACGGCGGGAACGGCACGCGCGGCCTCGTGGAGTTCCGGGGATGGCAGGCGGAGTAGGCGTGCGGCACGGCCGCGGGGGTGGAGTTCCGCGGTGACCAACACCGCGCCCCGCTCGTTCTGCTCAACGTGCTCCCCCATCAAGTCACCACCCAGGCGCCGGCCACCATCGACGTGGCCCAGGCCGAAGCCGCCCTCATGGAGCACTACGCGCGGCTGGCCCGCCTGGCGTACCTGCTGCTGCCCGCCGGACTGCCCCGGCACACCAGGGTGCGCACCGCGCACGCCCTCATCCAGCGCGCGCTGCCCTGGTCCCGGGTACCGGACGAGCCCCCGGCCACCCGTGGACCGTCGCACGACACCGGGCAGCCGCCCGACGGTGTCGCAGCGCCCGACGCCGGTCGGCCGCCCGGTGCCCCCGGGTCGCGCGACGCCGCACGCGGCGGGCGCCGACCGCCGGGCGAGGACGTCGACTCGGGCTATGCGTGCATCCGGGTACGGGTCGTGCGCGGTGCCCTGGAGGAAGGGGCACCACGCCGGCGACGTCCCGCATGGGCCACGCGGTTGCTGCATCCGCCGCCGCTGCTGCCGCTGGTCTGGGGACTGCGGCTGGCCCCGCACCCGGGCGGCGAGGCCGAGTTCCTGCTCGACCGGCGGCTGTCAGCGCTGGACCCCCCGGCCCGTGCCGCCGTCGTCCTGCGCACCCTGGAGGGCCTCAGCGAGGCCGGGACACGCCGGGTGCTGGTCGCCGCCGGCGTCACCCACCCGGACGCCGCCCTCGCGACGGCCGCCCGTCTGACGTACCCGCCGGGCACCGGAACGGTGCCCGCCCAACGGGACCGTGCGGCCGGCACACCGGCCGCCTCCGGGGACGGCGCCGCGGCCCGGCCGCACACCGGCGGTGAAACGATCGTGCCGCCACCGGACTCCGGGAACGGGACCGCGGCGTCACCCCCCGGACGGGGCAGCGGGGACCCGGGCGCGCCCCGCGGTTCCGAAGGCGACGGCGCATCGCCCGACGGGCTGCCGGCGAACGTGGGCCGGACGACCGCCCCCGGATCGGACGGCACTCGCCCGGCCGGCACCCTGGGGTCCCCGAACGGAATCGCCGCCCTGATGGGCTCCGCCGCGTTCGACCCGTGCGCCCTACGGGCCCGGCCGACCGACCTGCTACGGCGCCGGCAGCGCGTCAAAGCGGCACTGGTGCTCGGCTGCACCGTGCTGATCTGCGGTCCGCTGCTGGGGCTGCCGGGACAGCACGGGATCAACGACCTGCCGGCGGCACCGCACCGTACGCCGCCGCCGGTGGCCCGTGCCGACGTGCTCGATCCCGCCCGGCTGGTCACCGCTGACGAGGCGGCCTGGCGGACGGCCACCCGCAACGACTACGCGGTGTGGCCGGCACGCGGCACCCTCACCAAGGACCGGGCGCTGCTGCGGCGGGCGCTCACCACCTGGGCCGGGCCCGGCAAGCGGGTACGGGTGTCCGCGACACCGGGCACCCCGACGGGCGCGCCACCGGGACCGGCCCAACTCCTCTACGCGGGCGCGCTGGATCACACCCGGGTGGTGCTGCTCTACGACGGGCTGCGGCTCGTGCGGTACGCCGAACCGGAGAAGGCCGGGCGGCGCACCGAGCTCGACGTCGCGCGGGCCGACGGGGCGGTGGCGTCGGAGGCGACCGCGGTGGTGGTGAGCCGCCAGGGCAACCGGGCCCGCTATCTGTCCGCGCCGTGGGTGCGCGACATCGCCGTCGTCGACCTGCTGAGGCCGGAGGCCGGTGCCACCACGCTGCCGCGCTCCCCGGACGGCGTCACGTCTCCGGCGCCCACCGCGCCGCGCTCCGGCAGCTGCGTCTCCTGGCCCGCGCTCCGCGTCCGTGCCGGCGACCGCACCCGTCTCATGACGGACCTCGGCGAGCCGGTGCCGGCGCACCTCACCTCCGGCCGGCCCACGTCGGCGGGTGAGGCCACCGGGCGGGCGTCGCGCGTCGACTGGGGGCACATCGGCTGCCTGCTGACGGAGCTGCGCGGGCACGGCGTGCGCGCGGTCAACTCCTGGCGGTACGCCGAGGAGACCCTGCCCGACGGTGGCGGCGTCGCCACCTGGCTGTGCGCCAGGGCCGACACCTGGCGGGGCCCCGGCAGCCGGGTGCTGGTCGGCATCCAGATCCCGGACCGCACCACCAGTGCGCTCGTGGCCGCGGCCGAGAACTCCCCCGTCTGCGGGGTGCGTGCCCCGCAGGTGCTGGCGGCGGTGCTGTGGAAGTCGGCGGCCGGCACCTGGTACCTGCTGGCGGCGGGGAGCGAGAACGTCGTCTCGATCGTGTCCTGGGGCGCGGTGCGGGGGCGGGTTGCGGGGCCCATCCTCGCGGTGCCGGCCGAGCGGGGCGCTCGGCCTCGGGTGACCGGGCGGTTGGCGGACGGGACGCCGGTCGTACCGCCACGGTGACGCCTTGCGGCGTGCGGCGCCCCTTACGCGACCCTTCGGGTCGTCCCCCTCCCCAGAGGGGTTCCCCTGTCGTACCCGGGCCTGCTGTCCGGTGCCTGGTTGCTCGCGCAGTTCCCCGCGCCCCTTACGTGGCCCTTCGGGTCGTCCCCCTCCCAAAGGGGGACCTCTGTCGTGGCCGGATCTGCTGTCCGGTGGGTGGTTGCTCGCGCAGTTCCCCGCGCCCCTTACGTGGCCCTTCGGGTCGTCCCCCTCCCCAAAGGGGGGCCTCTGTCGTGGCCGGATCTGCTGTCCGGTGGGTGGTTGCTCGCGCGGTTCCCCGTGGCCCTTATCAGGCGTCTACGGTGCCGTTCAGTGGCATTCGGTGCCATATCCGGCCAGCTGCCCGGGCTTTAGGACGGCTGAAAATGGTCGGTAAGGTGTTCGTATGACAACCGGGGTGCGCCGCAGGATGGCTGTGGAGGAACGACGGCGGCAGTTGATCGGGATCGCGTTGGAGCTGTTCAGCAGCCGTTCGCCGGACGAGGTCTCCATCGATGAGATCGCTAGCGCCGCCGGTATCTCGCGTCCGCTGGTCTACCACTACTTCCCCGGCAAGCTGGGCCTGTACGAGGCGGCGTTGCAGCGTGCCGCCGAGGATCTCGCCGGGCGGTTCGTGGAGCCGCACCAAGGGCCGTTCGGGGAGCGGCTGTTGCGGGTGATGCGGCGTTTCTTCGACTTCGCCGAGGAGCACAGCCGGGGTTTCGTCACGCTGTTGCGCGGTGACGGTGCCGCGGCGCCGGCGGCCGGTGCCGTGGTCGACTCGGTGCGGCAGGCGGCGTACGAGCAGGTGCTTGCGCACCTGGGGGTGTCCGAGCCGCCGGCCAGGCTCGATCTCGTGCTGCGCTCGTGGATCACGCTGGTCGAGTCGACGGCGCTGATCTGGCTGGAAGGGCCGGGCGTCCCGGCCACGTCGGCAGGGCCGTGGGGGGCGATTCCGCGCGCCGAGGTGGAGCGGCAGTTGGTGCACGACTTCGGTGCCCTGCTCGCCGTGGCCGCCGTCCATGACGACGGGCTGGCCCGGCTGGTCGGGCAGTTGTTCGCCGAGGAGCCGCCCGACGGGGTGTTCGGGGAGTTGGCGGAGCGGCTGGCGGCCCTGGCGCCGGCGCCGGTCACGTCGTGACGCTCGCCGGCCGGGACACCCGCCGCCCCGCCGCGCTCGGCCTCGCAAGGGCCTCAGCTCAGCAGGACCGCGCCCCGGTGTGCAGCGCGAGCGCCGTGTTGCTGCCGAGCGTCGCCGTGAACGTGCCGTCGGACGCCACCGTCACCGGTGTGCCGTTCTGCACGTTGCAGTAACCGCCGGCCGGCAGCGAGGTGTGGAAGGTCTGGGTGAGCGACGACGACTCGTGGTTGATCGCCACGAAGGCCTTGCTGCCCCGCCCGAAGGCGATCGCGTTGTTGCCGTTGTCCCACCAGTTGGTGACCGACTCGCCCCGGGCGGTGTTGCGCAGCGCGACCATGCTCTGGATCTCCGGCCAGTGGTGCTGGCACTTCCAGCCGTCCTGGTAGCAGGCGTTCACCGTGCCACCGTTCGGCGGGCCCGCGTCGTTGTTGGAGAACTCGTAGCCGGAGTGGACGTCCGGCGCGCCGTAGGGCCAGGCGAGCATGAAGACGTTGGCCAGGGTGTAGTTCGCGCCGTCCTTGTAGTTCAGCGTGGAGCCGTTGCGTTCGGTGTCCCAGTTGTCGACGAAGACGCCGGCCTGGCCGCTGGGGAGATAGCCCCAGCCTTCGCCGAAGTTGTTCAGGTAGGCCAGTTTCTCGCTGGTGAAGACCCGCTTGAGGTCGCGGCCGTAGCGGAACTCCTGCACATCGCCGTTGGACAGGTACTCGTCCGGCTGGACCGCCTCGCCGGCGCCGTAGATCACTTCCTGCTTGAGGTAGACGTTGGGGTTGGTCAGCTGGGACTTGATCGCGGCGATGTCCTCGCTGGCGATGTGCTTGGCGCCGTCGACGCGGAAGCCGTCGACGCCGAGCGACAGCAGGTCGTTCAGGTACTGCGCGAGACGCTGGCGCACGTACGTCTCGCCCGTGTCCAGGTCGGCCAGGCCCACCAGCTCGCAGTGCTGGACGTTGAACCGGTCGGCGTAGTTGTTCACCTCGGAGGTGCAGTCGTCCATGTCCTGGGACTGGTAGATCCCGGGGTAGTTGTACTTGGTGTACGACGAGCCGCCGGTGCCGGTGCCGGAGCCCGCGGACATGTGGTTGATGACGGCGTCGGCGACGACCTTCACGCCGGCCGCGTGGCAGGTGTCGATCATGTTCTTGAAGGCGCTGCGATCGCCGAGCCGGCCGGCGATGTTGTAACTCACCGGCTGGTAGGAGGTCCACCACTGGTCGCCCTGGATGTGCTCGGTGGCCGGGGAGACCTCGACGTAGCCGTAGCCGGCCGGCCCGAGGGTCTGGGTGCACTCCCGGGCGACCGAGTCGTACTTCCACTCGAAGAGTTCTGCGGTGACGTCCTTGCCACCCGGCGGGGACGCCTCCGCGGCGCCCGGCGGGATGATCGCCGTGGCCGCCACACCCGCCGCGAAGGCGAGGGCGAGCGTCACGGTCAGCGGTCTGCCGGCCATGTTTCCTCCTGACTGCACACGAGTGCCGCCTCGGACAACGCGCCCTGCCCGGAGGTCCGATCTCGGATTCTCGGATGTTCGGAATGTTCGGATGCCGTGAATTGCAGATTCTTGCAGCAAGCCGTCAGAGGTCTGCCGCATCCGAGACCGTACGATCGGCGTAACCAGCGGTCAACCCTTGTCACAAGGGGAGTTGGGAACGGCTGAAGGTGGCGCAGGTCGGCCCGGAAATTGCTGCAAGGCCTTTCGCAAGTCCTTGCAGCAGTGCTACCTTCACGGCTACTCCGGCCCGACCGACCGGTGGCCCTGCAACCCCACCCCAGGGCCGCACGCGCCCGGTCGGCCGGGCCGGATGCCCCGTAGGCCGATCCCTCAGGGGCGAGTTGATTTCAGCGCGATCCAAGTGGTCAGGTGTTCGTCGGCGAGCTGCGGTGCGCAGCACGCGTCACCACGGCGCCGTTCAGTTACCGAGCACCGAGCCGAGGCCGGGTCCAAGAAGTAGCGAGTCATGGGCGGTGAGCCCTTCACTCGTGCCCCACAGCGCGTAGGCGTACCCGCCGGGGGAGCTGTCCGGACCGATGTCGACGCTGGGATCGGAGACCAGGAGGTCGGCTCTGCCGTCTCGCGTCACATCACCGAGCCGGACGGTGGCACCGAACAGCCCGGTGGTCTCCGGGTCACCGTCGATCTCCGAGGTCGCCTGGGTGAAGAGCTGCGCCCCTTCTCCCACCAGCCCCGAGCTGCCGCCTCTGAGCAGGTTCACACCGCCCGCGCCGATGCCGTCCACCATCTCCCCCTTCACGCCGACCGCCAGGTCAGGGAAGCCGTCGCCGTCGACGTCCCCCGCGGACACGTCACTGCCGAAGCAGTCCTCCGCCTCGACCGTGCCGGGAACACCGGGGGTGTCCTGAGTGAGGGTCTGCGTGCGGGTCATGCTGAGCCCGGACCCGGTGCCGTAGTACACGTTGACGCTGCCCGATTCATCCGTGTACTTCACCGGAAGACCGACGGCGAGGTCACCGTGGCCGTCCCGGTCGAAGTCGGCGATCGCTCCGAACATGTGCGTACCTTCCGCAACGCGGCCGCTGTACGGGTGGAAGGCGTCTCCCAGGGTGAACCCGCTCGGACCGCCCTCGGCGAGAACCGCAGTGAGCACCAGCTGGTTCGTGGCGGCGGAGTAGCCCATCACGGCGAGATCGCCGACCCCGTCACCGTCGACGTCGCCGGCGGCGAGGGAGGACGGCTCGAACGCGACGTCGGAGGTTTTGATCGGTACGGGTGCTCCGGACGCCCCCGTGCGGGTGAAGGGACCCTTGAGCACCCAGACGTCGGCATCGTCGGCATAGGCGACAGCCGCGACATCCAGCGCACCATCGCCGTCGAAGTCCGCCACAGCGAGATCTTGACCGTAGTGGCGAGCTTCGTCGAACGACTCCTCCGGGGGGCTCAGGAGGGTGCCACCGCTGAGTCCGTCCGGGCTGCCCCACAGGACGGTCACCGAACCACGGCCCCCCTGCGGGTCATGCGGTACGCCGGGGCTTCCGACCACGAGATCCGTGAATCCGTCGCGGTCGAGATCGGCGGGCTCCAGGCTCTGGCCGAACGCGTTGTCGTACTCCGCCGTTCCCGGGACGCCTTCGCTGTCCTGGGAGATCGTCTGACGTTCCCCCAGGCCGTCAGCCGATCCGTAGACGGCGGTCACCGAACCCCCGTACAGGGACGGGTCATCGCCGACGACGTCAGGCGCGCCGAACGCCACGTCGGAGTAGCCGTCGCCGTTGAAGTCAACGACAGAAGCCCCGGTCGACGCGGATGCGCGCGGAAAACTCCCCGTTATCAGAAGGCCAGACGAGACGGCCACCACCGTGGCGACGCACAGGAGGGTGCGCCGGAGCGGCTGGTTGGGCATGGAACCTCCACTCGAAGTGATTCTGATCAAGAACAGCATGCGACCATAAATATGCAATAAATGTGATGTACAGGTGTCCCTTACACGGAACCAGCTCTAGTAGGCTTCCGCCGTCCAGGTGACCGGCGCCCCTCCCGAGGAGACGCTTTGCAGCAAGAACCCGCCTTGGACGGCGCCGGCCTCTCGGCGTTGCGCGCCCAGCTGCGGCACGTCTACTGGATCGGTGGCGGGCCCGGCGCGGGCAAGTCGACGATCTCCCGCCGGCTGGCGGACCGGTACGGCTGGCACCACTATGCGACCGACGACGTGATGCGGGACCACACCGACCGGACCATCCCCGAAGAGGCCCCGTTCCTGCATGCGTTCATGGCCATGGACATGGACGAGCGATGGGTGAAGCGGTCGCCGGAGACCATGCTGGAGACGTTCCACTGGTTCCGCGGCGAAGCCTTCGACCTGATCGTCGAGGACCTGCTCCAACTGCCCCCGCACCCCCGCGTGGTCGTCGAGGGCTTCCGGCTGCTGCCGCATCTCGTGCGACCGCTGCTCGCCGAGGTCGCGCAGGCCGTCTGGCTGCTACCGACCCCGGAGTTCCGCGCCGCCGCGATCCGGACCCGGGACGGGGCAGGGGTGGGGTTCCTCCGGAAGACCAGCGACCCCGAACGGGCCGGCCGCAACCTCGCCGCACGCGACGGCATGTTCACGCAACGGCTCACCGAGGAGACGGCGCGGCTCGGCCTGCCCACCATCGAGGTGGACGCCCCCCTGTCCGAAGACGATCTGGCCGGGCAGGTGGCGCGGCGGTTCGGGCTCTGACCGGCCCTCGTGCCGGACGGAGGTGAGCGCCGTCTCCTGCCGGGTCCCGCCCGGCTCGACGTCGAGACGGGCGTGCCTGCCGACGAAGAGCAGGCACGCCCGCACCTGACTCACTCCACCGTCCACCACACCGTAGAGTCCGCCGGCAGCACCGCCGTGCCGTTCGCGGTCACGGGGATGTCCTCCGTGCCGCTGGAGAGCAGCACGCGGCCGGGTGCGGGGACCTCCACGGGGGCGCCGGTGGTGTTGGCGGTGCAGACGAACGCCGCGCCGCCTTCCGCCGCCGTCCTGCGGTAGACGAGCGTGCCGGCGGGCGCGTCCAGCCACTCCACCGCCTCCCCCGCGCCCAGCGCAGGATGGGCGCGGCGGGCGGCGAGAGCGGCGCGGTAGAGCTCCAGTGTGGAGCCCGGCACACCGGTCTGCGCCTGGACGCTCAGGGCGCCCCAACCGGCCGGCTGCGGCAGCCAGGAGCCGCCGTCGCCGAAGCCGTAGGAGGGTCCTTCGGTGGTCCACGGGATCGGGACCCGGCAGCCGTCCCGGAATCCGTCCTGACCGGCCGCGCGGAAGAACGACGGGTCCTGGCGCACCTCGTCCGGCAGGTCGACGACGTCCGGCAGGCCCAGCTCCTCGCCCTGGTAGACGTAGGCGGAACCGGGCAGGGCCAGCATCAGCAGGGTCGCGGCGCGTGCCCGGCGCAGGCCGAGTGCCGGATCGCCGGGGGTGCGCAGCTGGGTGCCGAGGCCCGGCGGGTTGGCGTACCGGGTGGCGTGCCGGGTGACGTCGTGGTTGGAGAGCACCCAGGTCGCGGGGGCGCCGACGGGGCGCATGGCGTCCAGCGAGCGGTCGATGATCTCGCGCAGTTCGGCGGCGTCCCAGTAGGCGCTCAGGTACTGGAAGTTGAAGGCCTGGTGGAGTTCGTCGGGGCGCACGTAGTTGGCGGTGCGCTCGACGGTCGGCGTCCAGGCTTCCGCGACGAAGATCTGGCCGCCCGAGTACTCGTCGAGGATGTGCCGCCAGGCGCGGTAGATCTCGTGCACGCCGTCCTGGTCGAAGAACGGCATGACGTCGTTGCCGAGCAGCTTCAGCTGGTCGTGGCTGCCGAGGTCGGGCAGTCCCGGGGCCTTCACCAGGCCGTGGGCGACGTCGATGCGGAAGCCGTCGACGCCCATGTCGAGCCAGAAGCGCAGGATGGAGCGGAACTCGTCGCCGACGGCCGGGTGGTCCCAGTTGAAGTCGGGCTGCTCCGGTGCGAACAGGTGCAGGTACCACTCGCCCGGGGTGCCATCCGGTTCGGTGACCCGGGTCCAGGCGGGGCCGCCGAAGATGGACTCCCAGTCGTTCGGCGGCTGCTCGCCCTTCTCGCCCTTGCCGGGGCGGAAGTGGTACCGCCCGCGCAGCGGCGAGCCGGGGCCCTCGGCGACGGCCTGCTTGAACCACTCGTGCTGGTCGGAGGAGTGGTTGGGCACCAGGTCGACGATGACGCGCAGGTCCAGGGCGTGGGCGTCGCGGATCACCGCGTCGGCGTCGCGCAGGGTGCCGAACATGGGGTCGACGGCACGGTAGTCGGCGACGTCGTAGCCGGCATCGGCCTGCGGCGATGCGTAGAAGGGGCTCAGCCACACCGCGTCGACGCCCAGGTCGCGCAGGTACGGCAGCCGGGCGCGTACGCCCTCCAGGTCCCCCATGCCGTCGGCGTTGCTGTCCGCGAAGCTGCGGGGGTAGACCTGGTAGATCACCGCGTCGCGCCACCAGTCGCGGTGCGGCGCTGCGGGCTCCTGACGCGTCTGCACGGCCACGGCCGAGGCCGGGGCGTCGTCGGCTTGGCGGGTGGGGGCGGGGATGGCGGACCGGGGGTCCGGGCTGGGGGCACCACTGGGGGTACCTCCCACGCCCCTTTGGGCAGCGGGGGAGCCTTTGGGGCTGTGGGGGACGGTGGGCGGGAGCTGCTGGTCGGCAGGGTGCTGACTCATGTCTTCCTTGCTCTGCGTCCGGTGGGTGTGTGTCGTCGGATGGTCGGGTCCGGCACGGGGGCCACCCACGGGCGGGTGAGGCCGCCGGGACGGGCGGCAGGGCGGTCAGCCCTTGGTGCCGCCCGCCGTGAGGCCGGTCACCAGGTTCTTCTGCACCAGGTAGAAGATGACGGAGACCGGGATGGCGATGAGGACCGCGGTGGCGGCCATGTAGTTCCACTGCGCGTCGTGCTCGCTGATGAAGCTCTGGAGTCCGACGGCGAAGGTGTACTTCTGGTCGTCGAGCATGAAGGTCGACGCGAAGGCGACCTCGCCCCAGGCGGTGATGCAGGTGTAGAAGGCGGCGACCGCCAGGCCGGGGCGGGCCAGTGGCAGGACGAGCCGCCAGAAGGTGCCGAACGGCGACAGGCCGTCGACCCGCCCGGCCTCGTCTATCTCCACCGGGATGGTGTCGAAGTAGCCCTTGAGCAGCCAGGCGCAGTAGGGCACTGCGGTGGAGCAGTAGACGAGGATCAGCCCGCCGTAGGTGTCGATGAGGCCGAGGTCCGCGAGGATCACGTACATCGGCACCATGAGGACGGCGACCGGGAACATCTGCGTGACCAGCAGGACCCACATCAGTTTGCGATGGCCGGGGAAGCGCATGCGGGAGACCGCGTACCCGGTGGTGGACGCGAGGAGCACCCCGATGACGGTGGTGCCGAGCGACACCACGAGGGTGCTCGTCAGCCAGTGGAAGAACTCGGTGTGCGCCAGCACGAACGAGTAGTTGGAGAGGGTCGTCTTGCCGGCGATGGCGCCCGGGTGGAGGTAGTCGTTCTTGTCCGGGCCGAGGGACAGGTAGATCAGCCAGCCGATCGGGAAGACGGCGATCAGCGCGGCCACCGTCAGCGTGGCGTGCGCGAGCACGGACGCCGGGCGGCTGCGCCTGCCGCGCCGCCGTGCGCGGGCCGTGCCGGGCGGGGCGTCGGAGGCGGTGGGCGGTGCGGCGGGGGTCGGGGTGGCGCCGGGGGTCGGCGCCGGTGCGGTGGACGTACGGGGGGTACTCGGCGTGCTCATTTCACCGGGCTCCTGCGTCAGGCCGCGAGCTGCTCGTTGCGGGCCAGCCAGCGACGGTAGACGGATGTGAAGACGATCAGGATCGACAGCAGCAGCACGCCGTACGCGGCGGACTGGGCGTAGTCACGCGGCTGCTGGCCGAAACCGAGGCGGTAGGCCCAGGTGACGAGGATCTGGGCGTCCGGGGCGCTGTTGTTGCCGAACAGCAGGAAGATGATCGCGAACTGGTTGAACGTCCAGATGACGCCGAGCAGCACGACGGTGGAGCTGACCGTGCTGAGGCCGGGCAGCGTCACATGCCGGAAGCGCTGCCAGGCGGTGGCCCCGTCCATCTCGGCGGCCTCGTACAGCGTCGGGTCGATGGACTGGAGCCCGCCGAGCAGCGAGACCATCATGAAGGGCACACCGCACCAGGTGTTGACGAGGATGGCGGCGAGCTGCTGGAAGAAGGTGTCCTCCAGCCACTGCGGTTGCGGGAGGTGGAGGCTGCCCAGCACGGTGTTGATCAGCCCGGAGTCGGCGAGCATGATCCGCCAGGAGAAGACGGTGACGAAGGTGGGCACGGCCCACGGCAGGATCAGCAGCAGGCGGTAGGCGGTGCGGCCGCGCAGCTTCTGGTTGAGCAGCAGCGCAAGGCCGAGGCCGATGCTGTAGTGCAGGGCGACGCAGGCCACCGTCCAGACGACGGTCCACAGGAAGTGCGACCAGAAGCGGTCCCAGGCGGTCGGCCCCCACAGGATGTCGGCGTAGTTGTGCAGGCCGATGAACTTGTAGGTGGCGTCGATGTGGTTGACGCCGATGGTGCGGGCCGAGTTCAGGCTGGTGGCATCGGTGAGGGTCAGATACAGGCCGCGCACCAGTGGATATCCCACCAGCACGCCGAGCACGGCGACGACCGGCGCGATCATCGCGTAGGCGTACCAGTGCGTGCGGTACGAGCGCTTCAGTCGGGCCAGCGGCCCGGGGCGCGGTCCGCGGCCCGGGCGCCGGCCTGAGCCGGTGGCCGTGCTGTCGACGGCGAGGGTCATGTGCTGTGCACCTTCTGGGAGTCGGCTTCCGAGAGTCGGCTGGTTCCCGGCCCGGTGGGCCGTGGGGGTGCCGCCGGCCGCCGGGTCCGTCCGCCCCCGTGCGGCGGACGGCCCTGGCGGCCGGTCGGGTCAGGTGGTGACGGGAGTCATCCGGTCACTTGAAGTCGGGCAACAGCTTGACCATGGCGACCTTGGCGTTGTCGAGCCCCTTGTCCAGGGACTCCTTGCCGCCGGCGACCTTCACCAGCTCCTGGTCGAGCGGCGCCCACAGGGAGCTGTACTCGGGGAGTTCGGGGCGCGGCCGGGCGTCGGGGAGCACCTTCTGGAAGCCGGCGATGCCCGGGTCGGCCGTGACCTTGGTGGTGTAGGCGTCCTCGCGGGTCGGCAGGGTGGAGTTGTGCAGGGCGATCTCCTCCTGCGAGGCCTGCGAGGTCATGAACTTCACGAACTCCAGCGCGGCCTTCTGGTGGGCCTCGTCGGATCCGGCGTACACCGAGAGGTTGTGGCCGCCGGTCGGGGCGCCGGCCTTGCCCGTGGAGCCGGCGGGGACGGGGGCGATCCCGAGGTTCTCCCTGGCCTTGAATGCCCTGCCCTTGTAGAAGTTGGTGATCTCCCACGGGCCCTGGATGATCGCGGCGACCTTGCCGGACGAGAAGGCGTCCTGCTGGTGGGCGTAGGCGTCGGCGGTGGTGTCGGCCTTGTGCAGGCCCTTGCCGTCGAACAGCCCCTGCCACTGCTTGAAGCCGCTGACCGCCGTCGCGCCCTTGACGGTGATCTCCTTCTTGCCCGCGTCGACGGTGTCGGTGCCCTCGCCGTACAGGAACGGCTCGGCGTAGTAGCCCTGCGTCGAGCCCCAGTAGCCGTCGGCACCGGTCTTGTCCTTGACCTTGGCGGCATCGCTCTTGAGCTCGGCCCAGGTGGTGGGCGGCGTGTCGATGCCGGCCTTCTGGAACAGGCTCTTGTTGTAGACCAGCGCGAGCGTGTCGGTGACCAGCGGGACCCCGTACGTCTTGCCCTGGAACTGGGCCTGCTTGATCAGGTTCGATCGGAACTTGCCCTGCTCGGCGAGGGCTTCGGTGCCGTCCAGCGGCAGCAGGTAGCTCTGCTTGGCGAAGGCCGGGGTCCAGCCGACCTCGGCGCGCAGCACGTCCGGGGCGCCCTTGCTGGCTGCGGCGGTGTCGAACTTGTTCTGCGCCTGGTCGAACGGGACGTTGACGTACTTGACCTTGATGTCCGGGTTGGCCTTCTCGAACTTCTTGACCAGGGCCTTGTACGTGGGCGCCTCGTTGGTGGCATTGGAGGTGTCCCACCACGTGATGGTGGTCGGTCCCGAACTGTCGCTGTCACTGTCGCCACCGCAGGCCGTCGCCGCGAGCGCGAGGGACGCCACCAGCGCGGTGGCCGCTATGCCACGCCGCATGATCACTCCTTATTTTGCGCCTAAGCCGGCGCCGCTTTCGCGGGCCTGGTTGAGCGCCGTCGTGGTTGCTCAATTGATGGTTGCGGTGTGTGGTCGCATCCTTTGAGTCCCGGGGTTCGGCCGGGCTGGCGCCACCGGGCGACGTGAACGTAACAGCGCGGCAAGCGTTGCGAAAGACCTTGCAGCAAAAAAATGAAAGGACGCCTGATGGTTACCACCCCGTGACCCCACCCGACGCCCCAACTGCGCCCACACGCTCGCACAATGCCCCGCGCGCCCCCACGATCACCCCGCTGACCCCTTGTGCAAAACTCTGCAAGCTCTTGCCACGACGAGGCCCACCAGGAATCATCGAGCTCTCCGGTTCTTGCAAGACGCCGGTTCCGGCACGTACCGCACCTACGTACGGCGGCGCGCACGGCATGCAAGCACGGAGCAACACGGCACCAAGAAGAACGACCACGCACCGCAACCATCAATTGAGCAACCGCAACGCTCATCGACCAGGCCCGCGAAAGCGGCGCCGGATTAGGCGCAAAATGGGTACCCGGCCGGTACAGTCCGCCCCAACGACCGCACGGCTCGCCGACATCGCCGCTCAGGCGGGCGTCAGCGAGGCAACCGTCAGCCGGGTGCTGAACGGCAAGCCGGGCGTGGCGGCGACCACCCGGCAGTCCGTGTTGGCCGCTCTCGACGTGCTCGGCTACGAGCGTCCGGTGCGGCTGCGGCACCGCAGTGCGGGCCTGGTCGGTCTGATCACGCCGGAGCTGGAGAACCCCATCTTCCCGGCGATCGCGCAGGTCATAGCGCAGGGTTTGACGCGGCAGGGTTACACGCCGGTGCTCGCCACCCAGACGCCGGGCGGTTCCACCGAGGACGAGCTGACCGAGATGCTGGTGGATCGCGGCGTCGCCGGGATCATCTTCGTCTCGGGACTGCACGCGGACACCACGGCGGACACCCAGCGCTACGACCAGCTACGCGCCCAGGGTGTGCCGTTCGTACTGGTCGACGGCTTCTCGTCGAGCGTGAAGGCGCCTTTCATCTCGCCGGACGACCGGGCGGCCACCCAGTTGGCCGTCACCCATCTGGTGTCGCTCGGGCACACCCGGATCGGTCTTGCGCTGGGGCCGCGGCGGTTCGTGCCGGTGCAGCGGAAGATAGAGGGTTTCGTGCGGGCCATGCAGGACCAGCTGGGCCTGGAGGCCGAGGACATCCACGATCGTCTCGTCGAGCACTCCCTGTACACCCTGGAGGGCGGGCAGGCGGCGGCGTCGGCGCTGATGGATCGGGACTGCACGGCGATCGTGTGCGCCAGCGACATGATGGCGCTGGGCGCGATCCGGGCGGCGCGGCAGCGCGGGTTCGAGGTGCCCGGCGATATCTCGGTGGTCGGTTTCGACGACTCTCCGTTGATCGCGTTCACCGATCCGCCGCTGACCACGGTGCGTAAGCCGGTGCCGGCGATGGGGCAGGCGGCGGTGCGCACGCTGCTGGAGGAGATCGGCGGGACGCCTGCGCCGCACAGCGAGTTCGTGTTCATGCCGGAGCTGGTGGTGCGTGGTTCGACGGCCTCGGTCGCGGCGGGGGCCGCCAAGGCGGGTGCCGCGGCCACGGGTGCCGCCAGGGCGGGCGGATCGGCGGACCGGAAAAACCGAAAGTCCTGAAAGATGCATTTCTGGGGTATTCGGTGAATCATCGGTAGATGATGAGGCTTCTGGCAGAATCCTCCTCTATGGGTGACAGGACCGTAACCGCAGTGGATGGCATGCACAACGACTCCCCCTCACCCATGCCGGACGGTCGGGCCGTGGCGCCCGCACCCGGCTTGCGCGGTGCGCATGATGCGTGCGGCGCACGGCCGGAGCGCACCGTCCGGTCGGTGTTGCTGCGTCTGCGCCGGCCGCGCCGGCCGCACCTGTGGTTCGAGATCCTGCTGATCGTGGCGAGTTACGAGATCTACTCGCTGATCCGCAGCATCGTCCCGCAGCAGCGCGCCATGGCGATCCGCAACGCCGACTGGCTCTGGGAACTGGAGCGCCGGCTCGGCATCGCCGTCGAGGGGGTGGTCAACCGCGCGGTGAACTCCGAGACGTGGCTGATCGTGGGGATGAACTACTACTACGCCACGCTGCACTTCGCGGTGACCATCTGTGTACTCATCTGGCTCTACCGCCACCATCCGGGGCGTTACGCGGCGACCCGTCTCGTGCTGCTGGTGACCACGGCCTCGGCCTTGATCGGCTACTACGCGTATCCGCTCGCGCCGCCCCGGTTGATAAGCGGTACGTTCGTGGACACGGTGGTGGCGCACCACACCTGGGGCTCGATGTCGGAGAGCCTGAAGGACGTCTCGAACCAGTACGCCGCCATGCCGTCGATGCATGTCGGCTGGTCGTTGTGGTGCGGGTTGACCATCTTCTGCCTGGCGAAGTCGCCTTGGGCCCGGACCTTCGCGGTGCTCTATCCGACCGCCACGACGGTGGTGATCGTGGCGACCGCCAACCACTTCTGGCTGGACGCGGTCGGCGGCGCCATCTGCCTGGTCTTCGGCTACGGGGTCGCCCGCTGGTGGTACGGCGCGCTGCCGTATGCGCTGCCGCGGCTGATCCCGGCGCCCCGCGCGCCACACGCCCTGGCGCCACTGGCGCGACGGGCGCCACGTGGAGCGTCCGCGCTGTCCGTGGGCCGGCGGCCGGTGGCCCGGCGGGTCCGGGTGTGGGCGCTGTCCCGCACCGCATCACCGACGGTCACGACGGAGAACACCGCGCCGAGACATCCCCCGGAGCCTTGAGCCACACCCGCGTACGGCGCCCTGCCCTCGTGCGGCGCCCTGCCCTGGTGCGACAGGGGGAAGCCGCCGCGGGGATCAGCCGCCGTAGAACAGTTGCTCCACCACCGCCCGCGCACGGCGGGTCGTGCGGCGGTAGTCCTCCAGCATGTCGCCGGCATGCCCGGGGCCGTAGCCGAGATAGCGGGAGACCGCGCCCAGCTCGCGGGTCTCGGTGGGGAAGGTGTCGCCGGCGCGGCCGCGTACCAGCATGATCGCGTTGCGTACGCGGGTGGCGAGCACCCAGGCCTCGTCCAGTATGGCGGCGTCCCGCACCGGCAGGAGCCCGGCGGCGCGTGCGGCGGCCAGTGCCTCACGGGTGCGGGTGGTGCGCAGCGCGGGCACCGATCCCCCGTGTCCCAGCTGGAGCAGTTGCACGGTCCATTCGACGTCGCTGAGGCCGCCGCGGCCGAGCTTGGTGTGCAGCGCCGGGTCGGCGCCGCGGGGCAGCCGCTCGGACTCCATCCGGGCCTTGAGCCGCCGGATCTCGCGCACCGCGTCGTCACCCAGGCCGGCCGCCGGGTAGCGCAGCGTGTCGGCGAGGGCGAGGAAGCGGCGGGCCAGATCCTCGTCTCCGGCGACGTACTCGGCGCGGAGCAGCGCCTGCGACTCCCACACCAGCGACCAGCGCTGGTAGTACGCCTCGTACGACTTCAGGGTGCGCACCAGCGCCCCCGACTTGCCCTCCGGGCGCAGATCGGTGTCGATCAGCAGCGGAGGGTCGGAGCTGGGCAGCTGGAGCAGCCGGCGCATCTCGGAGACGACCTTGTGCGCGGCTCGGGAGGCTTCCTGCTCGTCGACGCCGTCGCGCGGCTCGTGCACGAAGATCACGTCCGCATCGGAGCCGTAGCCCAGTTCATGGCCGCCGAACCGGCCCATGCCGATCACCGCGAACCGGGTGGGCAGCGTCGCGCCCCAGTGCTCGCGTACCACGGCCCGCAGGGTCCCGGCGAGCGTTGCCGCGGTCAGGTCGGTCACCGCCTGCCCGACCATGTCGACCAGCGCCCCCGGGTCGCCCTCCGCCGGGTTCTCCTCGGTGCCGTAGGAGCCGATGATGTCGGCGGCGGTGGTGCGGAACAGCTCACGGCGCCGTACGCCACGGGCCGCGGTGACGGCCTGCTCGCCGGTGTCGGCGCGCCCGACCGCGGCCATGATCTCCTGCTCCAGGGGGGCACGGGCGCGCGGCGTGAGGCCGCTGCCGTCGCCGAGCAGGGCGACCGCTTCGGGCGCGCGCAGCAGCAGGTCGGGGGCGAGCCGGCCGGCGGAGAGCACCCGGGCCAGGTTCTCGGCCGCGGCGCCCTCGTCGCGCAGCAGCCGCAGGTACCAGGGCGTCCTGCCGAGCGCGTCGGAGACCTTGCGGAAGTTCAGCAGTCCGGCGTCCGGCTCGGCGGAGTCCGCGAACCAGCCGAGCAGCACCGGCAGCAGGGTGCGCTGGATGGCCGCCTTGCGGGTCACGCCGGACGCGAGCGCCTCCAGGTGGCGCAGTGCGGCGCCCGGGTCCTCGTATCCGAGCGCGATCAGGCGCTCGCGTGCGGCGCCCGCGCTCAGCCGCGCCTCACCGGGCGCGAGCTGGGCGAACGCGTCCAGCAGCGGGCGGTAGAACAGCTTCTCGTGCAGCCGGCGCACGACGGAGGTGTGGCGCCGCCAGGCCCGGCCCAGCTCGGTGATCGGCTCGGTGCGCAGGCCCAGCGAGCGGCCGATGCGCCGCAGGTCGGCCTCGTCTTCGGGGACCAGGTGGGTGCGGCGCAGCCGGAACAGCTGGATGCGGTGCTCCAGGGACCGCAGGAAGCGGTAGGCGTCATCGAGCTGGACGGCGTCCACGCGGCCGATGTAGCCGCCCGCAGCCAGGGCCTGAAGCGCCTCCAGGGTGCTGGCGCTGCGCAGGCTGGCGTCGGTGCGTCCGTGTACCAGCTGGAGCAGCTGCACGGCGAACTCGACGTCCCGAAGGCCGCCGGGCCCCAGCTTCAGCTCCCGCTCGACCTCGCCGACGGGGATGTTCTCGACGACGCGGCGGCGCATCTTCTGCACGTCGGCGACGAAGTTCTCCCGCTCGGCGGCCTGCCAGACCAGAGGGGTGACGGCGGTCAGGTAGTCCTCGCCGAGCGTCATGTCGCCGGCGACCGGGCGGGCCTTCAGCAGCGCCTGGAACTCCCAGGTCTTGGCCCAGCGCTGGTAGTAGGTGACGTGGCTGGCGAGGGTGCGTACGAGCGGGCCGTTGCGGCCTTCGGGGCGGAGGTTGGCGTCCACCGGCCAGATGGCGCCCTCGACGGTGGTCTCGGAGCAGATCCGCATCAGGTGGGAGGCGAGCCGGGTGGCGGCCCGCAGCGCCTTGCTCTCGTCGGCGCCGTCGGCGGGCTCCGCCACGAAGATCACGTCGACGTCGGAGACGTAGTTCAGCTCGTGGCCGCCGCACTTGCCCAGGGCGACCACGGCGAGCCGGCAGAGCGCGGCGTCGTCCGGCGTCGCCGCGCAGGCCTGCGCGAACGCGGCGCGCAGGGTGGCCGTGGCGAGGTCGGCGAGCTCCGCCGCGGTGTCGGCGACGTCGATGGTGCCGCAGACGTCGCGTGCGGCGATGGACAGCAGGCTGCGCCGGTAGGCGATGCGCAGCGTGTCCAGGTCGTCGGCACCGGCGAGCTCACGCTCGAACTCGGTCACGCCCGGGTGCAGGTCCCGCTGCTCGTACCTGACCAGGGTCTGCCAGTCGCCCGGGTGCCGGGCGAGGTGGTCGGCCAGTGCCTCGGACGCGCCGAGCACGCCGAGCAACCGGTCACGCAGCGGCTTGGCCGCGATCAGCGTGTCCAGCAGCTCGCGGTGCGCGGTGTCGTCGGGCTGCGCCGCCACGAGCCGGCTGAGGCCGTGCAGCGCCAGATCGGGGTCGGCGGCCTGGCCGAGCGCGTCCAGCAGCACCGGGTCGGAACGGACCGGCGCGAGCGGCTCGCCCTCCAGCAGCTGCTCGGCGGCGGATGGGTCGGTGAAGCCGTGGCGCAACAGCCGCGTGAAGGTACTGCTCCTGCGCCCTTGCGGCACCGTCATGGTCGCCGGCCTCCCGTCCGATCAAGCTCGATGGTCCCCGAGAATACGACGTAACCCCGGTGGTCCACCCGGAACGGGTGCCGGCTTTACCCGGCACGCACTACGTTTTCCGGACACCGCCGACGAGCGCCCTCCAGCGCACCCGGCGTGCGCCGAGGGCTCCTACGGGCGCGGGGCGCGCCGCGGACAGGGGCCAGTGCCGCGCCCAGGTTCTGCACCTTGCCGCAGCGGCCAGGACTATCGTTTCCTGAGTACACCGCAGCCGGCGAGGAGGAGCAGTGAGCGCACTACCCGTCGAGCCCTTCGTCCAGGTCGACCCGTGGGCCGCGCTCGCGCACCTCGACCACGATCCCGCGCTGGACTCCTGGCGTGCCGAGCTCATCGAGGGACAGATCTCGTTGACCCCGCCTCCCGTGCCCGAGCACGAGCGCATCGTCACCGGCTTCACCAAGCAGCTTGCCCGCCATGACACCGACGACGAGCTCACGTACTGGTCCGGAGGTAGCGGCCTGCGCACCGGGAACGGCACCGGCGTGAAGCCGGACATCCTCGTCACCGACGACGATGCCTTCTGCGACACCGACGCCGAGTACAACCCCGCCGACGGCGAACCCATCCACCTCGTCGTGGAAGTCACCTCAGCCAGCACACGCGACAAGGACTACAGGGAGAAGATGCGCGCCTACGCCGCCGCGCGCATCCCGCACTACTTGATCATTGATCGCCAGGAGCGGATCTGCCGTCTCTACAGCCTCGTCGACGGCGCCGAGGCGTACGGTCCGCCCCAGGCCAAAGCCGACTTCGGCGAGCCGCTCCGCCTCCCCGCGCCCTTGAACTTCAGCCTCGACACATCGCGGTTCGCCTGAGGCATATCAGGGCGACCGCGCCCACGCCCCCGCCGCAACCCGGCCGACGCGAGCCGTAGCTGCTCCGACCTGCGGTTACAGCACCGGCAGGCTCTTGCGTAGCTCGAACGCGGTGACCTCCGAGCGGTACTCCTCCCACTCCTGCTTCTTGTTGGCCAGGAAGAAGCTGAAGACGTGCTCGCCGAGCGTCTCGGCGACCAGTTCGCTGTGCTCCATGAGGTGGATCGCCTCGCCCAGGTTCTGCGGGAGGGGGGCGATGCCCATGGCGCGCCGCTCGGCGTCGGTGAGCGCCCACACGTCGTCGTCGGCGCCGGGGCCGAGTTCGTAGTTCTCCTCGATGCCCTTCAGGCCGGCGGCGAGCAGGACCGCGTAGGCCAGGTAGGGGTTGCAGCCCGTGTCCAGCGAGCGGACCTCCACGCGGGCGGAGCCGGTCTTGCCGGGCTTGTACATGGGGACGCGGATCAGCGCCGAGCGGTTGTTGTGGCCCCAGCAGATGTACGAGGGGGCCTCGCCGCCCTTGCCGGCGGGGCGCTCGGCGCCGCCCCAGATGCGCTTGTAGGAGTTCACCCACTGGTTGGTGACGGCGGCGATCTCTCCCGCGTGCCGCAGCAGCCCGGCGATGAAGGAGCGGCCGACCTTGGAGAGCTGGTACTCGCTGCCGGACTCGTAGAACGCGTTGCGGTCGCCCTCGAAGAGGGAGAGGTGGGTGTGCATGCCCGAGCCGGGGTACTCCGAGAACGGCTTGGGCATGAAGGTGGCCTGGAGGTCCTGCTCCAGCGCGACCTGCTTCATGACCAGGCGGAAGGTCATGATGTTGTCGGCGGTGGACAGCGCGTCGGCGTAGCGCAGGTCGATCTCCTGCTGGCCGGGGGCGCCCTCGTGGTGGGAGAACTCCACCGAGATGCCCATCGACTCCAGCATGGTGATCGCCTGGCGGCGGAAGTCCATGCCGATGGCCTGCGGGGTGTGGTCGAAGTAGCCCGAGGAGTCGGCCGGGGTGGGCCGGGAGCCGTCCACCGGCTTGTTCTTCAGCAGGAAGAACTCGATCTCGGGGTGGGTGTAGAAGGTGAAGCCGAGATCCGAGGTCTTGGCGAGGGCGCGCTTGAGCACGTAGCGCGGGTCGGCGAAGGACGGGGAGCGGTCCGGCATCAGGATGTCGCAGAACATCCGGGCGGTGCCGGGCGCCTCCGCGCGCCACGGCAGGACCTGGAACGTCGAGGGATCCGGCTTCGCGATCATGTCCGACTCGTACACACGGGCAAAGCCCTCGATCGCCGAGCCGTCGAATCCGATGCCCTCGTCGAAGGCCTGTTCCAGCTCGGCGGGAGCGACCGCGACGGACTTCAGGAAGCCCAGCACATCCGTGAACCACAGGCGTACGAACCGGATGTCGCGCTCCTCCAAGGTACGGAGCACGAATTCCTGCTGCTTATCCATAGTCGACTTCCACCCATCCTTGCTGGTCAGGCCGCGTGCTACGACGCCGTGGGGAACATCGAGAGCACTTGAGCATCCCACCACACGGTTTCGGGCACATTGCGGGCGCTCATCTGAACACCCGCTGTCCGGTTCCTATCGGTCCTCTGTCGTCTCCGGCGCGCGCCGGCGCGTTCGCCGGCCCGTTCGGCCGGGTCTCCCGTCCGGTTCGCGCTTCGCTTCCGCGCGGTACTCGTCCTGCCCCATGCCCTCATTGTGAGGCACTCGGGTGCCCTTGATCGAGCCGGGATTTTCCGGGGCGCACGACAGGTGTGGACGGGGCGGGTGCGGGATGTGTCCGGAGCGGGCCTGACCGGGCTGGGGCATCCGGGGCACCGGGCTCGATGCCGTCCCATTACGATCGGCGGGCCCCGTCCCCCGCGTCGAAGGACACACGTCATGGGTTCCGCCCCGCGCACCGGCACCGCGTCCCGTCCGTCCCGTCCTCCCCGTTCGGCCACCGACCCGGCCACCGCCCCCGAGCGGCGCCCCGCAGCGCCCGGACTGCGGGCACCGGCGGCGGGCGGTCGGCCGCGGCGGCACGGGGGGACCGCGGGCCGCCGGGGTGGCGCGCTGGCGGTGGCCGGGCTCCTGGTCCTGGGGTTCGCCGGGCTCGCCGCCTGCGGGCCGGACGACTCGACGGGCTCCGACGACGGGAAGTCCTCGACGATGCCCAGTGCCTCCGCCGGCGCCACGTCGCCGTCCGCCGCCGGCCCGGGGACGGGCAGCACGGCGCCCGGCAAGGGCGGCGCGAAGGCGCCGCGGTCCACGGTCGGCTCCGACGGGGTGACCTCGTGGAACCCCGCCGACCTGACCCGCAACCACGTCACGACGACCGTGCACTACCCGATGACCCCGCCGGTGGGCGGCGACCACGCCCCGGTCTGGATGAACTGCAACGGCGACGTCTACACCAAGCCCATCCCGGACATGAACGCCGTGCACGCCCTGGAGCACGGCGCCGTCTGGGTCACCTACAACGCGTCGGCGAAGCCGGCCGACGTGAAGAAGCTGGCGGCGCTGGTCGGGCGCACCCCTTACTCCTTGATGAGCCCCTACCCGACGCAGCAGCACCCGATCACGCTGACGGCATGGGGCAAGCAGCGCACCGTGCAGGGCGCCGACGACCCGGCTGTGAGCGCGTTCTTCACGGCGTACGTCCAGGGCCCACAGACGCCGGAGCCGGGCGCGTCGTGCACGGGCGGCCTGGCGCAGTGAGCGGCTTCGGTGGCCTGCGCCGGCGGCTGGGGACCGCTGCCGCGCAGAGCCGGTGGTCCGGCCTCGCCGCGCTGGTGCGCCGCCGGCCCTGGGCCGTGACGGCGCTGGCGGCCCTGGTGCTCGCGGCACTCGGGCTCGGGGCGGCCGGGGGCCTGGCGCTGGGCGGCGAGGGAGGGACGGACGGCGGGGGCGGCGCGGCGTCCGCCACGGCGGGCGCGGGCTCCGGCTCCGGCACGTCCACACCGGGAGCGGCGTCCGCGGACGCCGGATTCGCGCGGGACATGGCGGTGCACCACCAGCAGGCCGTGGAGATGTCGTTCATCGTGCGCGACCGCACCGGGAACGCGGACGTCCGCCGGCTCGCCTACGACATCGCGCAGACCCAGGCCAACCAGCGCGGCATGCTGCTGGGCTGGCTGGACCTGTGGGGGCTGCCGAAGGTGTCGACCGACCCGCCGATGACCTGGATGGGCATGGGTCAGAGCACGCCGGGGCGTGACGGTGCCCTGATGCCGGGCATGGCGACCAACGCGGAGCTCGACAGGCTGCGAACGGCCAACGGCAAACAGGCCGAAATCCTCTACTTGCAGCTGATGACGGCCCATCACCGAGGCGGCATCCACATGGCGCAGGCGTGCGCCGCATCGTGCACGGTGTCCGTCGAGAAGCGGCTGGCGCAGGGCATGGTCACCGGCCAGCAGTCGGAGATCGACACGATGGCGGGGATGTTGAAGGAACGGGGCGCGAAGGCCAAGAAGTGAGGCCGAGGGGAGACGGGGCGACGGGCCGGTGGTCACCCGGCGGTGCCGACCGGGACGCCCGGTCGCCGATCGCCGAGCGTCCCGTCGGCCGGCCACCGGAGCGCCTCGGCCGCGCACTCACCCTCCAGCGTGACCCAACCGCAACCTGCGCATAAACCTCACACGCCGACAAAGTCGATGGCATGACGTTTCCTTGGGTTCTTCTTGGTTCTTCCGTTCCCCTGACGTGAACGGTTCATGGTCAGAGTGATGGCTTACGTGTGCCTCTTCAGACACACACGCCACGAACCGCATCACAGGGGGTTCCATGAGATCCAACCGCGCCGCAGTGCGCAGCGGTGTGAGCCTGGCAGCCACGCTGCCCCTGCTCACCGGCGCCCTCGCGCTCGGCATACCCGCGGCTCACGCGGACGCCGACCCGGGCGCCCGCGAGGCGCTCCAGGGCACCAAACCGCTATGGGCCACCAGCCAGTCCGACCTGGGCGCCACGTCCGACAGCAGCAAGGTGACCGCCAGGGTCTACCTGGCCGGGCGGGACTCCGCCGGCCTCGACGCCTACGCACGCGAGGTCTCCGACCCGCAGTCGGCCTCCTACGGGAAGTACCTGAGCGCCAAGGAGACCCAGGAGCGCTTCGGCGCCACCCAGGAGCAGGTCAAGGCGGTCAAGGCCTGGCTGACGAAGGCCGGCCTCACCATCACCGGCACCACGCAGCACTACGTCACCGTGACCGGCGACGTCGCCACCGCCGAAAAGGCGTTCGACACCCAGCTGCACAACTACCGCAAGGGCGGCAAGACCTACCGCGCCCCGCGGCGCGCCGCCACCGCCCCCGCCGACCTGAACGGCGCCGTGCTGACCGTCACCGGCCTGGACAACGCGCCGCACAAGGCCACCCACAAGGAGGAGCTGCCGCCCCCGGACGCGGTGTTCCGCAACTCGGGGCCGTTCTCCTCGTACTACGGCTCGAAGACCGCCAGTGACCTGCCTGACGCATACGGCTCGAAGGCGCCGTACGCCGTCAAGGGGTACACCGGCGAGCAGCTGCGGGCCGTGTACGGGGCGGGCAAGCGGACCGGCAAGGGCGTCCGGGTGGCGATCACCGACGCCTACGCCTCGCCGACCATCGAGAAGGACGCCATCGAGTACGCCAAGCGCAACGGTGACGCGCCCTACGCGAGTGGCCAGCTCAACCAGGTGGTACCGGCCGACTACAGCCGCACCGAGGAGTGCGGGGCGTCCGGTTGGTACGGCGAGGAGTCCCTGGACGTCGAGGCGGTGCACGCGGTCGCCCCGGCCTCGGACATCGTCTACGTGGGCGCTGCCTCCTGCTACGACAACGACCTGCTGGACTCGCTCGGCAAGATAGTCGACGGGCACCTCGCGGACATCGTCTCCAACTCGTGGGGCGACATCGAGGCCAACTCCACGCCGGACGTGGCCGCCGCCTACGACCAGATATTCAAGCTGGGCGCGGTGGAGGGCATCGGCTTCTACTTCTCCTCCGGTGACGCCGGCGACAACGTCGCCAGCACCGGCACGAAGCAGGTCGACGTGCCGGCCAACTCGGCCTGGGTGACATCGGTCGGCGGTACCTCGCTCGCGGTCGGCAAGGGCGACTCGTACCAGTGGGAGACCGGCTGGGGCACCGAGCAGGCCGTCCTGTCCGAGGACGGCAAGAGCTGGGACGGCTTCCCCGGCGGCTTCACCTCCGGCGCGGGCGGCGGCACCAGCGCGGTGGTCCCGCAGCCGTCGTACCAGAAGGGCGTCGTGCCGGACGACCTGGCGAAGGCCAACGGCGACAAGCCGATGCGCACGGTGCCGGACATCGGGGCGGTCGCCGACCCCAACACCGGCTTCCTGGTCGGCCAGACGCAGACCTTCCCGGACGGGTCGGAGCAGTACAGCGAGTACCGCATCGGCGGCACCTCGCTGGCCGCCCCGGTGATCGCGGGGGTCCAGGCGCTGGCGCAGGAGGCGGCCGGCGGCAAGGCGCTCGGCTTCGCCAACCCGGCGATCTACGAGCGGTACGACTCCAAGGCGTACCACGACGTCAGCGACCACCCGCTGGGTGACGACCAGGACATCGCCGTCGTCCGGGTCGACTACGTCAACGGCTTCGACGACTCCGACGGTCTGCGCACCACGATCCGCACCCTGGGCAAGGACAGCTCGCTGGCGGCGGTGACCGGCTACGACGACGTCACCGGGGTGGGCTCGCCCGCACCCGGCTACGTCGAGTCGTTCACCCGCGAACCGGGTCATGGCCATGGCCATGACCACGGCGGCCACCACCACTGACGGCCACGGCCGTCGTCCGTGACGCCCGCCTCTCCGGTACCCCTCACGGGGGGCGGGGGGCGGGCGTCCCCGTGCGGGTGGCCTGCGGCCCACGACGCGCACGGTAGGGGCGCGGGGCTGTGACATTGTGCGGCTCCGCCGCGTGGGCGCGCCCAATCACCATGCGACCTTGCAGGTCGCCACCGGCCCGAAGGGGCTGTTCCTGTCGTGTTCGGACCACCGGCCGGTGGATGGTTGCGCGCGCAGTTCCCCGCGCCCCTTTACGGGGCACCGTGGGCCTCGGGCGCAGCCCGGATCAGAGGGAGAGCGTCGCGGCCAGCGGCAAATGGTCGCTGGGGGTGCGCGGGAGGGTCCAGGAGCGGACCGGGTCGACTCCCTTGACCATGATCTGGTCGATGCGGGCCATCGGGAACGACGCGGGCCAGCTGAAGCCGAAGCCGTCGCCGGCGGCGCCCTGGGTGGAACGCAGCTGGGACGTCACGCCGTTGAGCGCGCGGTCGTTCATCGTGCCGTTCAGGTCGCCGAGCAGGACGATCCGGTGCAGCGGCTCGTGCGCGATCGCCTCGCCCAGCGCGTCGGCGGACTCGTCCCGCTGGCTGGCAGTGAACCCGGCCTCCACCTTCACCCGTACGGACGGCAGGTGCGCCGCGTAGACGGCGAGGTCGCCGGAGGGCGTGCTGATGGAGGTGCGCAGGGCGCGCACCCAGCCGAGCCTGATGTCGACCGGGCGGGTGCCGTGCAGCGGGTACTTGCTCCACAGTCCGACCGTGCCCTGCACCGTGTGGTACGGGTAGGTGCCGGCCAGCGTCTTCTCGTACACCGGAACGGCGGCGTCGGTCAGCTCCTCCAGCGCCACCACGTCCGCGCCGGAGGCGGCGACGTCGCGGGCGGTGCCGGACGGGTCCGGGTTGTCGGCGTTGACGTTGTGCGTGGCCACGGTCAGGTCGCCGCCGGTCGCGGCGCGGTCCGTGAGCAGCCCGCCGAAGAGGTTCAACCAGACCGCCACCGGCAGTACCAGCACCACCAGCGCGGTCACCGACCTGCGGAACAGGCCGGCCACCAGCAGCACCGGGATGAACACGCCGAACCACGGCAGGAAGGTCTCCGAGAGGCTGCCGAGGTTGCCCACCCTGTTGGGGATGTGCGCGTGCAGCAGCATCACCAGCGCCAGCAGCACCGCACACGCCGCGAGGACCAGGCCACGGCGCCACATACCGAGGCGCCCGCCCCTGCCCCAACCGCCGAGCACTCCCCCGCCACTGCGGAACACGCGCCGGAGGCCGGATGCGTGCTGCCTGCTCTCCGAGCCGCTGTCCGTCTCCGTCACGTACGCCTGCGCCATGTTTCGTATGCCTCACTACTGCCCTGCACGCCGTCCCCGTCCCACGACCCTAGGCGACCCTAGGCCATGAACATGTGTGCCCCTGCCGTGCGTTCCACCTGCTGTCGGGGGGTGCGGATGCCGTCGCCGGCACCGACCGGGTGCGACCAACAGGACGAAACTGCCGTACGGGCACGAGGACGTACGGGCCCGGGCCGGGGTTCCGCGCCGTGGCGGGCCGGCGCGATCTGTGACAGAACGTGCACATCGCAGGTCGTCGGGCCGTCGGCCGAGCGGGCGGCCGGCGGCGCGCCGACGCTCAGTGGTCGCCGTGATCCGCCGTGACCGCCTCCTTGGGGGTCTGCTCGGACCGGGCCGCCGGGGTGCGGCCGGGCAGGAAGCGGGCGGCGATCAGGGCGCCCACCAGGGCCACGGCGCAGCCCCAGACGGCCGTGGTGTGCATGGCGTGCAGGAAGGCGTCGTCGGCGGAGCCGACCAGTGTCCGGCCGTCCGGGCCGAGCCGGTGGGCGACGGCGAGCGTGGCTTCTATGGACTCGCCAGCGGCGTGCCGCATCCCGCCGGGCACCATGGTCAGCTGGTCGTCGATGCCGGAACGGTAGACCGTGGACAGCAGCGAGCCGAGCACGGCGATGCCGAGGGCGCCGCCGATCTGGCGGAAGGTGTTGCTCAGCGCGGACGCCGAGCCGGACTTCTCCACCGGCACCGACTGCATGATCAGCACGCTCGTGGGGGTCATGACGTGGGCCATGGCGGTGCCCATGAAGAAGAAGATCACTTCCAGGACCCATATGCCGGTGTCGCGCCCCAGCAGCGTCAGGGACAGCAGCATCAGGCCCACCAGCACCAGGCCGCCGCTGACCACCGCGCGGTTGCCGAACCGGGCCACGACCAGGCGGGCACGCGGCGCGAACAACAGCTGGGCCACCGCCAGCGGCACCATCAGCAGACCGGTCTGGAGCGGCGAGTAGCCGCGCACGCTCTGGGTGTAGAAGACGATGAAGAACGTGACGCCCATCATGGCGAAGAAGACCAGTCCGGTGCCGACCATCGCCGCCGAGAACACCCGGTTCTTGAAGTAGGTGACGTCGATCGACGGATGGTCGCTGCGCTTCTCGTACAGCACGAAGGCGGTGAGCACGACCAGGCCGGCGGCGATGGTCGCGAGCACGGCGGGGTCGGTGAAGTCGGCGAGCTGACCGCCCTTGATGATGCCGTACACCAGGAGTATCAGCCCGACGACCGACATCAGCACGCCCGGCGGATCGATCCTGCCGGGGTGGGGGTCGCGGGAGTCCGGCACCAGGGCGATTTGCAGGGCCAGGGCGACGACCACGATGGGCACGTTGATCAGGAAGACCGAGCCCCACCAGAAGTGGTCCAGCAGCAGACCGCCGGTGATCGGCCCGATGGCGATGCCGAGACCGACGCCGCCGGCCCACATCCCGATGGCCTTGGGCTGCTCGTCGTGCTCGAAGACGTTCATGAGGACGGCCAGGGTGGCGGGCATCACGAAGGCGGCGCCCAGGGCCATCAGGCCGCGGTAGACGATGAGCTCGGTCGGCGAGCCGGACTGGGCGGCCAGCGCCGAGCAGACGCCGAACACGACCAGGCCGCCGAGCAGCACCTTCTTGCGCCCGAAGCGGTCGCCGAGCAGGCCCGCGGTGAACAGCAGGCCGGCGAAGACGAGCGTGTAGGCGTTGACGGCCCACTCCAGCTCGCTCTGGCTGGCGCCCAGGCCCTCGGGCGCCGGGGTCGCGATGGTCTTGATCGCAACGTTCAGGATCGAGTTGTCGAGCACCACGATCAGCAGGCTCAGCATCAGGACGGCGAGGATGACCCAACGACGCCGGTGGATTGCCTCCGGGACGCGGGACTCGGAGCCGGGGGGAGTTGTCATGAGCCCACCCTAAGCACTTTTCGGAACGCGACCGTTTCGTATTGGCGGATTCCGCCACGACGTCCCGGATGCCGGATACCGGACCGGGTGTGACGGGGGTCCCCCGCTCGGCCGGGGGACGAGATCTAGCCCCCCGCCGGCACGTAGTGCAACGATGGACGGAGTCCGGAGACGCCGATGTGGGCGCTTCGAGATGACGAGAAGGAGCCGTTGCGATGACGCAGCTTTCGGCTGCCCGGGGATCCGACAGCAGCAAGGCGCTGTACGGGGGGAAGGGCACCCGCCGTATCACCGTGCGCGACATCACCGCCGCCAAGCAGCGCGGCGAGAAGTGGCCGATGCTCACCGCCTACGACGCGATGACCGCGTCCGTCTTCGACGAGGCCGGTATCCCGGTCATGCTCGTCGGGGACTCGATGGGCAACTGCCACCTGGGGTACGACACGACCGTACCCGTCACCCTCGACGAGATGACCCTGCTGTCCGCCGCGGTGGTCCGCGGCACCAGCCGTGCCCTGATCGTCGGCGACCTGCCCTTCGGGACCTACCAGGAGGGTCCGGCACAGGCGCTGCGCAGCGCCATGCGGCTGGTGAAGGACGCCGGCGTGGGCGCCGTGAAGCTGGAGGGCGGCGAGCGCTCGCACGAGCAGATCGAGCTGCTGGTGCAGGCCGGCATCCCGGTCATGGCCCACATAGGCCTCACCCCGCAGTCCGTCAACACCATGGGCTACCGCGTCCAGGGCCGCGGCGAGGAAGCGGCACAGCAGCTGCTGCGGGACGCGAAGGCCGTGCAGGACGCCGGCGCGTTCGCGGTCGTCCTGGAGCTGGTGCCGGCCGAACTGGCCGCCGAGGTCACCCGGGTGCTGCACATCCCCACCGTCGGCATCGGCGCCGGCCCCGACTGCGATGCCCAGGTGCTGGTCTGGACCGACATGCTCGGCCTCACCGGCGGCAAGCTGCCACGTTTCGTGAAGCAGTACGCCAACCTGCGCGAGGTCATGAGCAACGCGGTCAAGTCGTTCGCGGACGACGTGGTGGGCGGCAGCTATCCGCTGGAGGAGCACTCCGTGCACTGAGCGACCCTGCCGGCCACCTGACCAGGACCGCCCCCGGGGCCCCGCCAGGGCGCCAAAAGGGGGCGCGGGGAACTGCGCGCCCAGCCACCATGCGACCTTGGAGGTCGCCACCGGCCCAAAGGGGCTGTTTCGGCCGTATCCGGGCCATCCGGCCGGTGGCGGGTTGCTCGCGCAGTTCCCCGCGCCCCTGCCGGGGGACCTGGCACCGGAAGATCACCGATATATCGGTGGACTGTCGGCCGCAGACCGCGGCTGTCGGTGCGCTGTCGGCAATCTGTCGGCAGCGCCTGGCACCGTCAGTGCCATGACGCGAATCGACAACAACGCCAGTGACGACGGCATCGCCGTCACCGTGCGGGGGATGGTCAAGCACTACGGCGAGACCAAGGCGCTGGACGGCGTCGACCTGGACGTGCGCGAGGGCACCGTGATGGGTGTGCTCGGGCCGAACGGGGCCGGCAAGACCACCCTCGTGCGCATTCTGTCCACCCTGCTCCAGCCGGACGCCGGGCAGGCGACCGTCGCCGGATACGACGTCCTCCGGCAGCCGCGGCAGCTGCGCCGGGTGATAGGCCTCACCGGGCAGTACGCCTCGGTCGACGAGAAGCTCCCGGGCTGGGAGAACCTGTACATGATCGGGCGGCTGCTCGACCTGCCCCGCAAGGACGCCCGCAGGCGTGCCGACGAGCTGCTGGAGCGGTTCTCGCTCACGGACGCGGCCAAGCGGCCGGCGAGCACGTACTCCGGCGGTATGCGGCGCCGGCTCGACCTCGCCGCCTCGATGATCGGGCGACCCGAGGTGCTGTTCCTCGACGAGCCGACCACCGGGCTCGATCCCCGCACCCGCAACGAGGTGTGGGACGAGGTCAAGACCATGGTCGGCGGCGGTGTGACCGTCCTGCTGACCACCCAGTACATGGAGGAGGCCGAGCAGCTCGCCTCCGAGCTGACCGTCGTCGACCGCGGGAAGGTCATCGCGGGCGGTGTCGTCGACGAGCTCAAGGCGAAGGTGGGCGGTCGGACGCTACGGGTGCGGCCGGCCGATCCGTTGCAGCTGCGGCCGCTCGCCGGCGACCTCGACCAGCTGGGCATCACCGGGCTCGCCAGCACGACCGTCGACACCCAGGGCGGTGCCGTGCTCGTCCCGATCCTCAGCGACGAGCAGTTGACCGCCGTGGTCGGCGCGATCACCGCGCGCGGTATCACGCTCAGCTCCATCACCACCGAACTGCCCAGCCTGGACGAGGTGTTCCTGTCCCTCACCGGCCACCGCGCCAGTGCCCCGCAGGACGCCATGCCCACCGAGACCCGCGAGGAGGTCGCCGTATGAGCGCCCGCCCGTCACCCACCGCCACCCTGAACGAGCCGCTTCGCGACGCCCCCTCCATGACCGCTCCGGCCACCGTCGCCGATGCCCGTATCCCGCTCCGCGCTCACCTGCGCCACACCGGCGCCCTGATCCGGCGCAATCTGCTGTGGATCCGGCAGGACCCCGAGTCCATGTTCGACGCGCTGCTGATGCCCATCGTCTTCACCCTGCTGTTCGTGTACGTTTTCGGCGGCTCGATCGGGCAGGCGCTGGGCGGCGGTCAGGACGGGTACGTGCAGTACGTCATCCCGGGCATGATCGCGATGATGAGCATGACGCTGTCCCAGGGCGTCGGCACCGGTTTCAGCCAGGACTTCAACTCCGGTGTCATGGACCGCTTCCGGTCCCTGCCGATCGGGCGCGGCTCGGTGCTGTTCGCGAAGATCTCGGTGGAGGTGGCGCGGATGCTGTTCGCGACCGCCGTGCTGATGGTCGTCGCCGTCCTGGTCGGCTTCGACATCCACCGCTGGAGCGGTCTGTTCGCGGCCGTCGGGCTGTCCGCGGCGTTCGCCTCGTCGATCATGTGGGTGTTCATCACGCTGGGCGTGGTCCTGAAGAACGCGCAGTCCGTGCAGGCGATGGGCTTCCTGGTGCTGTTCCCCTTGCAGTTCGGATCGTCCATCTTCGCGCCGACGAAGTCCATGCCGGGCTGGTTGCAGGCCTTCACCGACTACAACCCGCTGTCCACGCTCGCCGACGCGGCGCGCGGACTGATGGTGGGCGGGCCGGTCGCGCACGACCTGTGGGTGACGCTGGGCTGGTCAGTGGCGATCACGGCGGTGATGGCACCGGTGGCGATCCACAAGTTCCGGACCAAGAGCTGACACGGGGCGCGGGTCGTGTGCCGCCGTGGGCCGGGGCCCGGCCGTGCGCTGGGCCCCGGCACCGGTCTCCCCCCACCGCTCCCACCGGCCTCACAGCAGGGCGGCGGCCTCCTCGACGGACAGGCCGCCGCCCTCCGCGTGTGCGGCGTCGTACTCCGCGTCGCCGAGCACGGCGCGCGCGGTGGCCTCCACCCGGGCGCTGACCTCACGTTCCAGCACGTTGGGATGGTGGCCCTGCGGCAGCAGCGCCCAGGCGGCGCCGAGCAGCAGCGCCGCGTTGCGGGCCTGTGCGCCGCCTTCGACGTGCGCGTGGCCGAACGCTCCGATCGCCAGCTGTATCGACATCATCTGCGGCGCGATCAACCGGGCCAGCGGATCGAGGGCCTTCTGGATCGCCTGGCGGGTCCGTTCCAGGCCCTCCGCGTACCGCCCGTCCGCCATGTCGAGCCAGGCCTCGATACTGGCGACGAAGCCATCGAAGACCGCGAATCCGGCCGCGGGGAAACCCTCCCGCATCAACCGGATGTGCTCGCGTGCCTCCGGGACCCGGCCGGTGCGGCTGAGCAGCAGCGCGAGGAAGAGGCGGCCGGCCGGTATCGCCTCGTTGCCGCTGCTGTGCCGGTGCGTCTCGAGGACCGTACGCAGCATCGTCTCGCCCCGCGCCTCCTCGCCCAGCTCGACCAGCGCGCTCGCCAGCCGCACCGTGAGCACGGCCACCTGGGAGTGGGCGCCGAGCCGCTCGGTGTGCGCCATCGCCGCACGGTAGTCGTCCGCGGCACCGGCGAAGTCGCCCCTGCGCTCCCGGGCCTCCGCGCGCGCCGACAGCGCCTCGGCCATCCCCCAGGAGTCGCCGAGCGAGGTGAAGATGGTCAGCGACTCGTCGGCGTCCCGGTTCGCGTCGCCCGCCAGGTCACTGCGGTTGGCCAGCAGATTGGCCCGCATCTGGAGGGCCATGGCCAGCTCCCAGCGCAGGTCGAGGGTGCGGCAGGTGCGGATGTTCGCCTCGAGTATCTCGGTGAGGGTGGAGAACTCGCCGGTGAGGATCACCGCGAAGAACCACAGGCTCCCCGGCACGCTGCACGTCTGGGGCAGTCCCGGCCGGTAGACCTGGGTGATGGCACGTAGCTTCTGCTGCGCCTCGGGGGTCTGCCAGCGGCCTATCTCCATGTCCATGCAGGCCAGATGGACCAGATGGGCGCCGCGCCGGGCCTCTTCCAGCAGCTCGGGGCGCATCGGGGGCGGGGCGGCCGTGCACCGCTCGTGCAGTGCGGGCGCGGGCGTGAGCGGCTCGGCGAACGGGTCGGGGCCCAGCTCGGCCACGGCCAGCGACCAGGTGCGCGCCTCGTGCCGCAGGTCGTGTATCTGCCAGTACCAGCAGAGCGACAGCACCAGGCAGAGCGCCTCCTGCTCGTCGCCTGCGGCGATGGCGCACCGCAGGGCGGTGCGCAGGTTCTCGTAGTCGGCGGTGAGGGCGGCGATCGCAGCCAGCTGCCCGGGGCCGCGCAGATCCGCGTCGGTGGTACGGGCGAGCTCGCGGTAGTGGACGAGGTGCGCGCGTTCGGCTGCGGTGCGGTCGCCGGCCTCGTCGAGCCGTTCCGCGGCGTATTCGGCGACCGTCTCCAGCAGCCGGTAGCGCATCCGGCCGTCCTCGGCGGGGGCGGCGACGACCAGCGACTTGTCGACAAGGGAACCCAACGCGTCGAGTGCGTCGGGCCCGCAGACCGCCTCGGCGGCGGCCAGGTCACAGCCGCCGGCGAACACCGCCAGGCGGCGCAGCACCGCACGCTCGGAGGCGTCCAGCAGCTCCCACGACCAGTCGACCACGGCACGCAGCGTCTGCTGACGCGGCAGCACGGTGCGGGCACCGCTGGTCAGCAGCCGGAAACGGTCGTCGAGGCGGTCCGCGATCTGCCGCGGCGTCAGCAGCCTGAGCCGGGCCGCCGCCAGCTCGATCGCGAGCGGCAGGCCGTCCAGGCGGCGGCAGATCTCGGCCACCGCCTCCGGGTCGTCGGCGCTGCGGAACCCGGGCCGGGCCGCCGCGCCACGCTCGTCCAGCAGCCGCATCGCGACCGGCTCCGGCAACGGCTCCACGGGATACAGCACCTCGCCCGGCACGCCGAGCGGTTCCCGGCTGGTGGCCAGCACGGTCAGCCGCGGGCAGCGCTCCAGCAGCTGCGCCGCGAGCCGGGCGGCGCTGTCCACGACGTGCTCGCAGTTGTCGAGCAGCAGCACCATGCGGCGCGGTGCGCAGTACTCGGTGAGCCGGACCAGCGGATCGTCGCCGTGCCGGTCGGCGGCGGCGCGCAGCTCCTCCGCCCCGGCACCGCGCAGCACGGTCTCACGGGCGCCGAGCGCGGTGACCACGGCCTCCGACACGGCCTTGGGGTCGTCGGGGTCGTCCACGGGCGCCAGTTCGGCCAGCCAGACACCGTCCGGCATGGCGTCCGCCATCCCCTCCGCGGCCTCCTGCGACAGCCGCGTCTTACCGGACCCGCCGGGGCCGAGCAGCGTGACCAGGCGGCTTCTGCCCAGCTCCCGCCGGATGGCCACGATGTCCTGCTCCCGTCCGACGAAGGAGGTGAGCCGGGCGCGGAGGTTGCCGGGGGGCGGCGCGGCGAGACCAGCGAGGTTCGGGGGTGGGACTGCGGCGGTGTTCCGGGGGGTGGGTGGGGGCTCGTGGGTTGTGGTGGGCGGGGGCTCACCGTCTGTCGTGGGTGCGGGGAGTTCCGTGTCGGTGGTGGGTGCGGGGGGCGCGTGGGGCGCGGAGTTCGGTGGGGCGGCCTCGGCGTGTGTCGTGTGTGCCGGTGCGTTCAGCGTGCCGGTGCGGGGGGCGCCGGGGGCGTGGTCTGGTGCGGGAGCGGGATACGTGGCAGGCGTGGCGCCTGGGGCCTGGGCGGGGTCCGGGGGCGGCTCGGGGTGGCTCTGGCGCTCGAAGTGGCTCTGCCGCGCGGGGTGGCTGGGGTGGCCGTTGGCCTGACCTGGGTGGCTTCCGGATCGGCCAGCCATGCCGCGCTGACCGGGCTGACCGGGCCGGACGGGCTCGCCGCTGTCAGGGGTCAGCAGTGCGGCGTGCAGGGCGCGGAGTTCGGGTCCGGGGTCGGTGCCCAGGCGTGACGCCAGGGCACGCCGGATGTCCTCGTAAGCGGCCAGCGCCTCGGCCGAGCGGCCCGCGTCACGCAGGGCGCGCAGCCGCAGCACCTGCAACGGCTCTTCGAACGGGTGCGCGTCACACAGCGCGGTCAGTTCCGGCAGCGCCTGCTCCGCCTGGCCCAGCGCCAGGGCCGCTTCCAGACGCCCCCGGCGCACGTCGTGGCGGCGGGTCTCCCAGCGGGCCGCCTCCGCGCCCCGGTCCGGCAGGTCGGCCAGGGCGGGGCCGTGCCACAGGGCGAGCGCGTCGTCCAGTACGCCCGCCGCCTTCTGCGCATCACCGTCGGCCAGCGCCCGCGCGCCCTCGGTGGCCATCCGCTCGAAACGGAAGGCGTCCACGTCGTCGAGGGTCGCGCACAGCCGGTAACCGCCCTCTTCGGAGGCCAGCGCAGACGCGCCGATCGCCCTGCGCAACCGCCCCACCAGGGCCTGCAACGCGCCCATCGCGTCGGCCGGAGGCTCGACTCCCCACACCTCGTCGACCAGCACGGATGCGGGGACGGTGCGGCCCGGACGGAGGGCCAGCACCGTGAGCAGGGCGCGCAGCCTCGCTCCGCCGACCGGGACGAGGGTGCCGTCGGGGCGAAATGCCTGGGTGGTGCCGAGAATGCGGTAGCGCACCGGCCTATTGTCGCCGGTACGCCCGGCAGTGTGGCCAGTGGCTCTCAACCGGGACCCCGGGCGTGTCGCGGGACCGCGGAGAACTGCCGCGACCTGCCACCGGGTGGCGGCCGGGTGTACGGCTCACCAGGTCGGTGGGGCCGGGCCGGGGTCGTGCGATCGGTGATCGTCCCGTCGGTGATCGCGCGATCAGCGATCAGCGATCAGCGAGGGGTGTGCACGGCGTCGTTCAAACGTCGCTTCATCGTTTGTTCAGGGGCCATGACCTGAACAGTCCGCTCCTCCGTCGGCTCTACGGTCCGCTTCCAGGGCCTCGGCCCGGTGCGTCAGGTCGGCCGCCACGTGGTCCCAGTCCGGGCCGTGCATCCACAGGCTCTGGGCCGCCTCGCGCAGCAGCGCCGGCTCGTCCGGCTGCTGCAAGAGCACCAGCCGGTAGGCCAGGTTCCGCACCCACACCGGCAGCCGGCCGTCCACCAGGTGCGGGCAGAGCTCCCGCAGCATGGCCAAGATCGCATCCGCACCGGCGAACGTCAGCTCTTCGACGAAGAGGTATTCCCGATGCTCGAGCCCGCACTCCGGCGTCGGGCGATACTCGTCCCCGAAGAGACACCGGGCATGCTCCACCAGGGTGCTGTGCATGCCCGGAGCCTACGGCGCGCCGACGGCCTCGCCGGGCCGCTTGCGCCGTGGGCCACACGAGGCCCGGATGCGGAACCGTTGGCGGCGTGCGGAACGTTCCGCATACGGTGTGGGCGATTCGGGAGCCCGTACCGTCCCGGCCCGTTTCCCGCGCCGTCCCGTCCCTGGAGTCTCCTCATGACCACCGCCACCACCCGCCGCCCGGGCGAGCGGAGGATCAGCGCCGTCTTCCTCGGCATCGTCGCCGTGATGGCCGTGGCGGGCTGGGCCGCCTGGACCGGTGCCGGCGGCTCCGGCGGCGCCGGTTTCGCCGTCTTCGTGTTCGTGACGGCCGCCTGGGTCGTCTCCCTGTGCCTGCACGAGTACGCGCACGCCCGCACCGCCCTGCACAGCGGCGACACCTCCGTCGGCGCCAAGGGGTACCTCACGCTCAACCCGGTGCGGTACACCCACGCGGTGCTCAGCATCGTGCTGCCGGTGCTCTTCGTGATCATGGGCGGCATCGGGTTGCCCGGCGGTGCGGTCTTCATCGAGCGGGGTCGGATCCGGGGCCGCTGGCGCCACAGCCTGATATCGGCCGCAGGGCCGCTGACGAACGTGCTGTTCGCGGGCGTCTGCACCGCGCCGTTCTGGTTGCACGCGCTGGACGGCGTTCCCGCGACGTTCCGGTACGCCCTCGCGTTCCTCGCGATGCTCCAGGTGACCGCCGCGATCCTGAACCTGCTGCCCGTGCCGGGGCTGGACGGCTACGGCATCCTGGAGCCCTGGCTGTCGCAGGGGGTCCGGCGCCAGGTGGAGCCCTTCGCGCCGTTCGGTCTTCTCGCGGTCTTCGCCGTGCTGTTGCTTTCCCCGGTGAACTCGGCCTTCTTCGACGCGATCGAGGCCGTGCTGCGGGCGCTGGACGTGCAGGGGTGGGAGCCATGGGTGGGCCAGGACCTGTATCGGTTCTGGCAGGGCTCGACCGTGCTGCCGTCCTGGGGCTGAGTCGTGATGGTTGCCGGCGTGAGTGGCGGCCGGCGTCGATGGTGGGGTGACCCCTGTCCGGGGTGTTGAGGTGTCCCCTTGTCCCTGGGGCGCCGAAGGGCCGCGTTCGGTGGGGTGGTGGGTCGGTGCCGTGGGGGTATGTACGTGCTCGGCCGGCGCGATGATCGTGGACCGTGAGTTCACCGGCACTCAGCGGCGGTCCTGCGCGCGCACATACCCCCACAACACCTTCCCTCTCGATCGCGGCTCTCCACCGGTGGGTCCTCTTCCTTCCTCCATCCCTGCGGGATGTCGAGTGGATGGAGCCTCGCTTCTGTGCCGCCGGGCGCGCGGTGGGAGCGTTCCCAGAAGTGGCGGGCGCACTGTACGCAGAATCGATTAGTCGGGGCGAGCCTCGCTGATGGTTCCGTCCGGAGTGTTCGCCCGTTCGCGGCGTTCGCCTGCCGGGATGGCGGGCGGTCCCGCGGAGCGTCGGCCGCCGAGTGTTGGGTGATATGCGGGGTTTTCTACGGGTTCGTTGGGGGCGCACGCCGGTCGCCCGGGTTGCGTCAGTGCGGCGCCGGTCGCCACCGATGCCTCCCGAAGCGGCGGTCCAGGCGTTGATCCGGGAGCGGTGGGGCAGTTGGGTGGGAGCGGAACGTGTCGGTCCTGTGAGGAGTTCGTCGTGATACACGTCATGGTCATTCACGAGATGGACATCATGCGGGAGGCCCTGGTGGCTCTCCTGCGGGCGGAGCAGATGCTCGCCGTGCCCGTGCTCGCCGGTGGCCGGCACGCTCCGGCGGACCTCCGGGACGCGGGATGGGGCGGCAGTGCGTCGCCCGCGTCCGTCTGGGTGGCCGACGAGAACTGTCTGGACAGCCTGCCGACGCTGCCGGGCGCACCGTGTACGCACACCGGGGTCGACCTCCCCGGTAGCCCCCTTCCGGCCCTGCTGGTGCTCCTCGGGCCGCGCCGCCCCGGGCGCCTGCGACGGGCCCTGGACGCAGGAGCCCTCGGCTACGTCGACAAGTACGGAGCGCCGAAACGATTAGTCACGGGGATCCGCACCGTCGCCTCAGGCGAGCGATTCGTTGATGAATCGCTCGCCTTTGACTTTCTCCAGGCGAGCCAGATGCCGCTGACGCCCCGGGAGTTGAACGTTCTGTCGCTGGCCGCCGAGGGCGCGCCGATCCGCGACATCGCCGGCACCCTGCACCTGGCCTGCGGCACGGTGCGCAACTACCTGGCCTCCGCCATCCGCAAGGTCGGCGCGCGCAATCGGCTGGATGCCGTGCGCATCTCCCGTCTGGCCGGCTGGCTCTAGGGCGGCTGGGCGCCTGCCTCCTTCTCAGGTGCCGACGGTCGTGTTGTCGTGCGGGGCATTCGGCTCGTCCGCCGCCCAGCACCCCGTCATCTCGCGGTAGGCCGCGGAATCGCGCAGTAGCTCGTCGTGGGTGCCGAGTGCGGAGCGTGCGCCGTCGAGGACCAGGACCCGGTCCGCCCTGCGGGCAGACGACAGCCGGTGCGCGACGACGATCAGCGTGCCGGGGCGCGCGGCGAACGCGGTCTCGGCGAGCGCCTCGGCCGCCGGGTCCAGGTGGCACGTCGCCTCGTCGAGCAGGGCGAGGGGGGCCGGGGACAGGTAGGCGCGGCACAGGGCCAGCAACTGGCGCTGCCCCTGCGACAGTGCCGCCGGGTCGCAGACGGCGTCCGGGCCGCCCAGGGCGTCCAGCAGCGGGCCCGCCCCCAGCAGGTCCGCCACCCGTGCCAGCCGGTCGGCCGAGGCCGCCGGGTCGAGCAGGCGCAGGTTCTCCGCGACGGTGCCCGTGAACACGTACGCCTCCTGCGGGATGAGCACCCTCAACGGCGCCAGTTCACCTGCGCCGCGGCCCGCCACCGGCACACCGTCGAGCCACACGGCACCGCGGTCGGGCGTGCGCAGGCCGGACAGCACGCCGGTGAGCGTCGACTTGCCGACGCCGCTCGGGCCCACCACGGCGAGGTGTTCGCCCTCCTCCACGACCAGGTCGAGCCCGTCCAGCACCGGGGGCGCTGCGGCACCGTAGCGCAGGCTCACCCCGGCGGCCCGCACGGCCGGCGGCCGGCCATGCCCGGCCAGCGGGAGCAGGGGGCGCGGCCCGGCGGCCGGCGGCAGTGGTGAGGACGCGACCTTCGTGGGGGGCGGCCCGGCCTCCGTGGCACGGTCGAAGCGCTCCAGCACCACCAGCAGGCGGGCGCCCGCCGTGGCCAGCGCGGTCATCAACGTGTGCAGGGCCGGCAGCAGCGACTGCACGAGGAAGGTGAAGGCGCCCGCCAGCGCGCCGGCCGTGACACCGTGCCGCAGCAGCCACGGCGCCATGATCAGGAGCGTCACCACCGGCAACTGCCCGGCGGCGCCCAGGGTCAGCGCCCGCACCGCCGCCCAGCGTGCCAGCGTCCGGCTCGCCCGCTCGGCGGTGTCGATCTCCGCTCCGGCGCGCTCCCCCACCACCGGTGCGGCCCCGCAGGCGGTCACGTCGCGCAGGCCCGCCGCGGCGGCCCCGGCCCGGTCGGCCAGGGCCTCGCCGGCGTCGAGGAAGGCGCGTTGCGCCCGGGCCGTGGGGCGGAGTGCGGCGGTGAAGAGGGCGAGCCCCACGAGGAGCGGGGGCAGCACCGGGAGCAGCAGGACGGGTGCGAGCGCGAGCAGGCCGGCGAGCGCCCCCGCCAGGTGGAACACGAACGACCGTGCCGTCAGCACCAGTCCGGCGAACCCGTCGCGGACGAGTTCCGTCTGCTGGGTGAGCCGGGAGACCGCCGTGAGGTCCACCCGGCCGGGGTCGGCCACGGCCCGCTCCAGGGCGCCGGACACCGCGCGGCGCACCAACACGTCACGCAGCGGCTCCACCAACGCCGCCAGCTGCGCGAACACTCCGCGCTGCACCGGTCCGACGGTCAGCGCGGCCGCCGCGGCGACGGCGAGCCACCCGAGGCCCGGCGCGGTGCGGTCGGCGAGGAAACCGTCGTCGAGGGCGCGGGCCAGGCAGTAACCGGTCAGGAAGGTCTGTACCGACTCCACCAGGGACCACGCGGCCAGGGCCAGCACCGCCCGCCGGTGACCGACCAGGAAACGCAGGCCACGCCGGAACGTACGGCGTCCCGGTCGGGCCGTGCGCACGGCCGCCACGGTGGCGGTCACCGGTCACGCCCCGGCACGGGCACGGCGCTGCCGACCGGTGCGGTGCCGCCCGGTGGGGTGTTGTCGGGTGGCGGGGCGGTGGGATTCCGGGGCCGCGTGGTGCGGGGGTCCCGGGTCGTGCGCGTGGCCCGGACGGTGCCGTCGCCCGTCTCCGTTCCGGGATCCTGCGCCGTGCGGCTACTCGGCGGGGTGTCCTCGTCCGGGCCGGGCGTGCCAGGGTGCAGCTGCGCCGTGGCGTGGTTCTGGTCCGGTGGCCGGAACACGGCGCGGTACTCGGGGTGGTGGTGCAGCTGCGCGTGCGGGCCCACCGCGCGGATGCGGCCGTCCTCCAGCCAGACCACCAGGTCGGCGCGGGCCGCGGTGGTCAGGCGGTGGGCGATCACCACGCGCGTGCGGGCCCGCACGGCGTGCGTCAGGGCCTGCTGCACACGTTGCTCGGTGACGGTGTCCAGGCTGGACGTGGCGTCGTCCAGGATCAGTAGGCGGTCGGCCTGCGCGAACGCCCGGGCCAGGCCCAGGCGTTGCAGCTCGCCGCCGGACAGCGGCACGGCGTCGGGCGGCGTGTCGTACCCCTGTGGCAGCAGCCGCACGAACGGCTCCGCGCTCGCCGCGCGTGCCGCCTCGCGCACCTGCGCGGAGGGCTCGCCGGCCGTGGCCGAACCGGGTGTGAGCGCGGAGGCGAGGGTGTCGCCGAAGAGGGATGGCCGCGCGAAGGCGTAGGCCACCGCGCGCCGCAGCGGTTCGCGCGCCACGTCCGGCAGCGGCACGCCGTCGAGCAGGACGCGTCCGCGGGTGGGGTCGGCCAGCCGGCCCATGACGGCAGCCAGCGTCGACTTGCCGGCTCCCGAGCGGCCCACGACGGCCACCATGGTGCCGCCGGGCACGTGCAGGTCGACGTCGTGCAGCACCGTCCGGCCGTTCCGGGCGACGCACACGCCTGCCAGGTCGAGGGTGCCGTCGCCGTCCGGGGGCAGGTCGCGCCCGCCGTGCGCGAGTTCGGGCAGGGCGAGCAGTTCGGTGAGCCGGCCGGCCGCGGCACGGGCGCGCACCAGCGCGCCGAGCGGCTCCGCGACGGTGCCGAGCCCGGCGGCCAGTGCCGCGTACCGGGAGGCGGCCAGCAGATCGCCGACGCTGATCTGCCCGGCCGCCAGGCGCAGCCCGCCGACGGCCAGCACCAGGGTGGTCAGCAGCGGCAGGAGGACGCCGCTGCGCGCCATGGCGCGGCCGTGTACCCGCCACATCCGGTTGCCCGCCACGCCCAGCCGTGGCAGCGGCGCGAGGACGCGTTCCCGTTCCTGTGCGGTCAGGCCCGCGGCGGCGATGGTGCGGGCCCCCGTCAGCGCCTCGGCGAGCCGGGACGCCAGCTCGGACTGGATCAGCTGGTAGCGCGTGACGCTGTCGGAGGAGCCGCGGGCGAAGGCGCGCAACACCAGTACGAGCAGGGGCAGTCCGGCGCCGAAGGCGACCCCGGTCCACGGGTCGATCAGGTAGAGGGCCACGACGGCGCCCACGGGCAGCGGCAGCGCGGCCACGAACCCGGCGGCGGCCGCGGGCGTGTTGCCCGCCTCGGTGGCGTTCGCGGTGAGCCGGACCGCGACGTCGCCGGGTGTGAGATGCGCGGCGGCGTGCGGCGGCGCGGCGAGCAGTCGGGGCAGCGCGAGATGGCGCAGCCGGGCGGTCGAACGTGCGGAGAGGCCGCCGGTGAGCCGGGCCGATACGGCGTTCAGCACGATCTCGGCGGTGAGCAGCGCCGCGCACACGGCCAGCGGCCGGCCGGCGGCGCCGTGGTGCAGCAGCACGTCAAGGGCGTGTCCGAGCACGGCGGGCCCGGCCAGCGCCGCGCCGGCCGACGCCAGCATGCAGCCCAGGACCACCGCGGTGCTCGGTGCGGTCATCCGGACCAGGCGCGTCAGGAGACGCCGCTCGGTGACGGTCGCCGCTGGCGATTCCGGTGCGGCGGGGACGGCGGGCGTCGCGGACTCGGCGGGAGCGGCGGTCCGGGCGAGGGCGACGGGCGTGGCCGGTCCGCGGGTGGGCGCCATGGGGAACGAAAACCTCCTGGGGGCGGTCGGACGAGTCCATCGGCTGGGCTGCCGCCACGGCGCCCGGCCGCCCGTGGCGCGGCGGCACCGGCAGGCGTGATGCGCCGAGGTCCCGGACGGCAGCGCCGTCCGGGACCTTCACTCCCGACCGTGGTGGGTCCCCGGGGTGGCGGGGCTCTCGCGCGCCGCGACCCCGGGGATGCTCACGAGCGTGTGCGTCAGAGGCAGAGCAGCGCGCTCACGGCGCTGTCGCACAGCAGCAGGCTGGCGTAGCTGCCGACCGGGCCACCACCGCCGCCGTTGTGGCCGGCCTCGCCGTCGAACTCTTCCTTCTCGGTCTCCATCGCCTGCATCTCAAACAGGTTCATGTGTCTTCCTCTCATCTCCGGGGACTGTGGTGCTCTGTTTCGACCCCCTGGCGGGGGCCGGCTCATGGGGCCGCGGGAGCGGCGGGAGGAACGGCAGCTGCGCCGGACGGTCGTCACGGGCCGCGGCGAGTGCCAGGAGGCAGCCGGCGGTACCGGTCTCCAGGTCCATGGACAGCCGCATCATCTGCTCGCCCGGGAAGGCCAGGTGGCCCTGGTAGGTCATGGCGTGCCAGGCGAGGGCGTCGATCTGCCGGTCGAGGTCACCTGCGGGCAGGGCGGGGCCGCGGTAGGTGGTGCGGCTGAGGTACAGCACCATTCCCGCGGCGCCCCGCATCAGGCCGGGCTGCGCGTAGAAGGAGGAACGTGCCGCGGCGAGGATGCCCGGGCGCGCCGCGCGCATCCGCTCGTCGTCGCGGTGCACGAGGTAGTCGTCCAGCACCATGCCGATGCCGACGCTGCCGCCGCCGAGGTACGGCATGGCCCGCCAGCCCTCGTCGACCTGGAGGGTGCCGCCCGCGCTGGTCGTACACCGGTCCAGGTCGCGGTGGAGCGCTCGGGCCGCCAGGTCCAGCAGGCCGGTGTCGCCGGTGCGCTCGTGCAGCCGGATGAAGAGCAGGGCCAGGCCCGTCGCGCCGTACAGCAGCCCGGCCCGCCGCAGCGGCTCGCCGGTGCCGTGCAGCGCGTCGGCGGCCAGCTCGGCGCAGCGCAGCGCGGTGTCGGTGAAGCCCGGCTCGCCGCAGGACGTGCCGAGCGTGTCGAGGGCCAGGCCGAGCCCGGCGAGCCCGCCGTGCAGATGGGCCGGGAGCAGCTGCCAGGGTTCGTCGGTGATCCGTGCGGCGGTCCGCACCGCTTCCTCGGTGTGGCCGAGCCGGTGCAGTGTCCAGGCCACGCCTGCAAGGCCGTCGTAGAAGCCGAGAGGGGTGCCGGAGCCGGGGTCGTGCACGGCCCGCAGCAGCCATTCCTCGCCCCCGGGATGGTTCCCCGCACCGCTCTCGGCGAGCGCGTGGAGCACGCCGGCGGCGCCGTGGCCGAAGGACGCCCCGCCGAGGGTCTGCGTGAACTGGCGGACGTCACCCGGGAAGCAGCGGTCCGTGCGGTGCGGTGTGGCGGAGGCGCGCACGGCGCAGGCCATGGAGGCCCGGCTGCGCGGCCAGTCACCGGGCCGTGCGGGTAAGTACCCGGTCAGGCGGCGCGGGCCGGCGCCGGCGACCGGGTCGCGCTGGATCTCGGCGACCGCCTCGTCCAGGAAGGCGCGGTCGACGGGGAAGCGGTCCGCCACCACGTCGGCCAGGTGGGCCGCCTTGCCGCGGTCGATCGCGAGCAGGCTCGTCAGCGGCAGGAACAGCGCGAGCCGCAGGCACGCCAGGGCGTACCGGTCGATGTCGAAGCCGCGCCGGTCGGGTGGCGCGACGAAGGCGGGGTGGGCGACCACCTGGCGGCCCGACTCCGCGATGTCGTAGGCGGCTTCGAAGTCCAGCAGGGTGACCGACGACTCGTCCTCGGAGACCATGATGTTGAACAGGTGCAGGTCGGTGAAGACCATGCCCCGCCCGTGCACCGCCTGCATCGCCTCTTCCACCAGGCCGTGGATGCGCAGCGCCCACCGGGTGTACTCGGCGAGGCGCTCCGGGGTGGGGTCGGCCTCGATCAGCGGGTGCTTGCGCGCGAAGAAGGTGTTCAGCGGCTTGCCCGGCACGTGGTCCATCACCAGGAAGTGATGCTCACCGCGGACGAAGTGGTCCCGCACCTCGGGGGTGCAGGGCAGGCCGGACAGCCGTTCCAGCGCGCGCCGCTCGCGGTGCAGGCGGGTGACCGCGTCGGCGCCGTCCGCCGCGAGACCCGCGTGCGGCCGGGCCTCCTTCAGCACCACCGTGTCACCGGTCCGCTCGTCGCGGGCCACGTAGACGCCGCCGCCGTTGGAGAAGTGCAGCGCACGGTGCACCGTGTACGGCAGGTCGGCGAGGGTGACCGCGTTGCGGGCCGCCAGGTGCGGCTGGAGGAACTCCGGGAGCTCCACCCAGTCGGGCAGCCGGAACGTCGGCCCCCTGAGGTCCGGCACCAGGCGTCCCTCGGGGTCCTCGACGGCCGGCACCAGCTCGCCGTGGGCGTCGTAGCAGTCGCGGCGGGCGAAGCTGCCGTACCGCAGGTGCACGGGGCCGCGTCCCCATCGCAGGTCGCTGAGGATGTACGGGCCGGGCTCTCCGGCCAGCAGCTCGTCCAGTTCACGTGCGACCGTGTGGCACTGCGTTGCGTCGGCCGGGTAGACGGTGGCGAACTTCCCGCTTCCCGCCCGGTCCGCGTACTTGGCGTTGCGGTGCAGCAGCAGGTACGGGCTCGGCACGAACTTGAAGGCGATACCGCGCGGCACGCAGTACGCCACCAGCCGGTTCAGGACGGCCTCGGCGTTGTCGAGACAGGCCGAGACGTGGATCTTCCAGCCCTGGGTCGGCAGCTGGTGGTCGGCCGGCCGCAGTGCGCACCAGTCCCCGACGGTGTGCTGCACCCATCCCGGCGGCACGGGTGCCAGGGCCGCCGGGTACTGCCGTGCCAGCCTCGCGCTCCGGTCCGAGCGTCGGTGCGGTGCGTCGTAGAAGTGCGCGTCAGCATCGCAGTAGACGGCGTAGCCCTTGTTCACCCCAGCTCCCTCGGTCGGCGACGGGGTCAAAGCTGTCACGCGGGACGAAGGCCCGGACAGTCGCCGATGTCACCTGCCGGACGTGCAGAACGCACGGGTAGCAGAGGGGTTCCGCACCCCGGCGGACTTGACGTGGCACCCTTCACTCCATCACCCTTTCACTAATTGATTAGTGAAAGGGTGATGGAGTGATCCGGTACCGGATCGACCGGGGGTCCGGCGTAGCCACCTACGTGCAGATCGTCCAGCAGACGAAGCAGGCCCTGCGGCTGGGCCTGCTCGAGCCGGGCGACCGGCTGCCCACCGCTCGCGAGGTCGTCGAGGCAACCGCCGTCAACCCGAACACCGTGCTCAAGGCCTACCGCGAGCTGGAGCGCGAGGGCCTGGTGGAGGGACGGCGCGGCCTCGGCACCTTCGTGCAGAAGTCGCTGGGGACGGCCGCAGCGGCCCCGTCACCGCTCGTCGACGAGCTGGCCGGCTGGATGAGACGAGCCCGTGCGGGAGGCCTCGGCCGCGAGGACGTCGCCGCGCTGGTCAGCTCCGTTCTGGAGCAGGAGTTCACCGAGAAAGAACAGGGAGAGCAATGAGCAGGGAATCAGGTGCGTTCGAGGCGCGCGGGCTCGTGATGCGCTACGGGCGCCGTCGCGCTCCGGTCCTGCGGGACTGTTCCTTCCGGCTGCCCGCCGGTCGGATCTGCGCGCTGGTCGGCCCGAACGGCGCCGGCAAGTCCACGCTGCTGTCACTGGCGGCGGGGACGCTCCGCCCCACGCAGGGGACGTTACGGGTGCTCGGGACGAGCCCGGACCAGGCTCGGGCGCGGATCGGCTACGTGGCGCAGACGCGTCCCTTGTATCCGCAGCTCACCGTGGCGGCCACGCTCCGCCTCGGCGCCGAGCTCAACCCGGGGCGCTGGGACCAGGAGGCCGCGGAACGCGCCGCGTACGGCGGCGCCCTGGATCCCCGCGCCAGGATCCGCACCCTCTCCGGTGGCCAGCGCACCCGGGTCGCCCTCGCGCTGGCCCTCGGCAAACGGGCCGAACTGCTGCTGCTGGACGAGCCGATGGCGGACCTGGACCCGGTCGCCCGGCACCAGTTGATGGGCGCCCTGCTGGCCGCCGCCGTCGAGCACGGCAGCACCGTCGTGATGTCCTCCCACGTCCTCGCCGAACTGGGGAACGTCTGCGACTACCTGCTGCTGCTCGCCGGCGGCCGGATCAGGCTCGCCGGGGAGAGCGAGGACGTACGGACCGCGCACGCCCGTCTCACCGGCGCGTCGCCCGACTTCGCGCCGCACACCGTCGTGGAGTCCGCCGCAAACGGTCGCGGCCACACCGCACTGGTGCGCCCGCAGGGGGCGGTCGACGCGGCCTCGTGGCTGGTCGAGCAGCCCGCCCTGGAGGAGCTGATCCTGGCCCATCTGCGCAACCCCGACACCCCCGCCCTGTTCACGCAGAGCGCCTCGCCCGCACCGAGCCAGGAGGCCGTCGCATGACCACGCTCTCGCACGCCGCGCAGCACGGCCTGACCCGGGCGGTGCTACGGCTGCACCGGGTGCCGCTGTGGGTCTGGGCGGTGCTCGTCGCCGCCGGCGCCGGCAGGCTGGTCTGGCTCCATGAGTTCGAGCACCAGCCGGCTCCACACAGCGCCCGCTGCGGTGGCGCGGAGATGCTGCCCTGCTTCGCGGGCATGCACTACGAAGGCCTTGAACTCGGGGCAGCCGAGCTCGTCGCCTGGCTGCCCTGCGCCATCGCCGCCTGCGCGGGCGCCGTGCTGATCGGCCGGGAACTGGAGCACGGCACCGCCACCCTGGCGTGGACCCAGTCCGTGTCCCCGACCCGCTGGCTCGCCACGAAACTGGCCGTCCCGGCGGCGGCGCTCCTCGGGGGCACGGCGGCGCTGACCCTGCTGTTCCGGTGGGTGTGGGTGTCCGGTCCCGACAACTTCACCAACCGGTGGAACAGCGAGTACCTGCACGCCGCCGGAACGGTCGGCCCGGCGTACGTCCTGCTCGCGCTGGCGCTCGGTGCGCTGGCGGCGCTGCTCACCCGGCGCGCCCTCCCCGCGACGGGCCTGGCGCTGGTCGGCATCGCTCTCGCCTACCACCTGGGCGACCGGTTCCGCTCCTCGCTCTGGCCGGCGAGCGAGGTGCGGGGCCCCTGGACCTCCGCGCTCAACCACGTCGATCAGATCGAGTTCGGGATGATCCTGAAGTCCGGGGCGCACGCCAGCGGTCTCGACTGCACCGACCAGGCCAGGCCCGGCAACCTCAGCACATGCCTGTCGCATCACGGGGCGGTCGACTTCTACGCGAAGATCCACCCGGCCTCGCACTACTGGCCGATCCAACTGGTCGAGACCGGCATCGTCCTGGCCCTGACCGCCGCCGCGGTGACCGCCGCGTTCTGGGCGCTGCGCCGCAGGCTGCCCTGACCACCTGCCCTGACCACCTGCTCTGGGCGCAGGCTGCCGTGCCGTGGCCGCGCCCGGAGTTCGGTGGATCAGACCGTCCTGGTCTCCGTCCTGGTCTCGCCCCTGCGTTCCGCCCTGGCACGGCGGACGTAGTACCAGCTCATGTTGGACGAGAGGCCGGCCAGCAGGACCCAGACGATGCCGAGCCAGCTGCCCTGGACGAAGGAGACCACGGCCGCGGCGACGGCCAGCACGCAGACGGCGAGGGTGTAGAGGGCGAGGCGGGGCATGAGGGGCTGGCTCCTGTCCGGTGCGTCGGATGACGGGGATGTCCGCACGTACCCGCCCAGTGTCCCCCATGCTGCGCGCACGGTGCCCCGCCCCCTGTGCGCCGCGCCCCGGTCACCCGCCGTCCACGTCACCCGCCGACGGGTCACACGTCCGTGAGCCGCAGGCCCGCGTGGGCCTTGTAGCGGCGGTTGGTCGAGATCAGGTTGGCGACCAGGGACTCGACCTGGTGGGCGTTGCGCAGCCGGCCGGCGAAGACACCGCGCATGCCGGGGATGCGGGCGGCGAGCGCCTGCACGATGTCGGTGTCGGCACGCGCGTCACCGAGGACCATGACGTCGGTGTCGATGCGCTCGACGGACGGGTCCTGGAGCAGCACCGCCGACAGATGGTGGAAGGCGGCCGTCACCCGGGACTCGGGCAGCAGCCCGGCGGCCTGCTCCGCGGCGCTGCCCTCCTTGGGCACGATCGCGTAGGCGCCCCTCTTGTCGAACCCGAGCGGGTTCACGCAGTCCACGACCAGCTTGCCCGCGAGATCGTCCCGCAGTGCCTCCAGGGTGGCCGCGTGCCCGTCCCAGGGGACGGCGACGATGACGACGTCGCTGCGCCGCGCGCACTCGTCGTTCGCCGCGCCCTGCACGCCGGCGCCGATCTCCTCGGCCGCCGTCCGGGCCCGGTCGGCGGACCGGGAACCGATGATCACCTGCTGCCCGGCCCTGCCGAGCCGGTACGCGAGCCCCCGCCCCTGGTCGCCCGTACCGCCGAGCACGCCGACCACGAGGCCGGACACGTCGGGCAGGTCCCAGGGGTCCTTGGCGGGGGTCGTGGCGGCGCGCTGGCCGGGGGCGTTGTTGTCGGGAGTAGTCATAGGGGGACCCTATGCGTCCCCAGGCGACGACGCCCCTGCGAGGGGCGCCGAAGGTGCCGAAAAGGGCGCGGGGCTGTGCTTGACGTGCGGCTCCGCCGCGGGGGCGCGTAGCGCCAGCTGAGGGGCGCGGGGAACTGCGCGACCAGCCCCCCACCGGCCGGCGGTCCGGACACGACAGAAACAGCCCCCTTGGGACGGTGGCGACCTGACGGTCTCGTCGTGGCCGGTCGCGCAGTTCCCCGCGCCTCTTTACGGGCGCTACGCGCCCCCGCGGCAGAGCCGCACATCAGCTCCGCGCCCTCCGGCGCGGGTCAAGATCCTTCGTCGCCCCAGCGCGGGTCGTTGTCCCAGTCGCGGTTGCGCTCCGAGACCAGCTCGATCGCGTGCTCGGCCTCGGTGCGGGTGGAGTAGGGACCGAGGCGGTTCTTGGCCGGGCACTCCGGGCCCTCCTCGGCTTTGCGGTGCTTGAGGCAGTAGAACCATTCGCCCGGCTCTCCCACGGGCCGCTTCCTGAACAGCGCCATCATCGGCTCCTCACGGTCGGACCTCGGCGTACGGCGACCATGGTGACACCAGGACCGCTCGATACACTCACTGATATGTCTGGCCAGTCACTGCTCGTACCAGGAGAGCTCTCTCCCACCCGTTCCGTCCCCGAAAACATCCAGCGCCCCGAGTATGTGGGCAAACCGGCGCCGACGCCGTACACCGGCCCGGAGGTGCAGGATGCCGAGACGGTCGAACGCATGCGGATCGCGAGCCGTATCGCGGCACGGGCCATGGCCGAGGCCGCGGCGGCCATCGCCCCGGGCGTGACCACCGACGAGCTGGACGAGATCGCGCACGCGTACATGTGCGATCACGGGGCCTACCCGTCCACGCTCGGCTACCGCGGCTTCCCGAAGTCGCTGTGCACCTCCGTCAACGAGGTGATCTGCCACGGCATCCCCGACTCGACGGTGCTGCGGGACGGCGACATCGTCAACCTGGACGTCACGGCGTACATCGGCGGGGTGCACGGCGACACCAACGCCACGTACCTGGTCGGCGACGTCGACGAGGGCTCCCGGCTGCTGGTGGAGCGGACCCGGGAGGCCCTGAACCGCGCGATCAAGGCGGTCAAGCCCGGCCGCCAGATCAACGTCATCGGCCGGGTCATCGAGTCCTACGCCAAGCGCTTCGGGTACGGGGTGGTGCGGGACTTCACCGGCCACGGCATCAACACCTCGTTCCACTCCGGACTGATCGTGCCGCACTACGACAGCCCGCGGGCGACGACGGTGATCAGGCCCGGGATGACGTTCACCATCGAGCCGATGCTGACGCTGGGCACCTACGACTACGAGACCTGGGACGACGGCTGGACCGTGGTCACCAAGGACCGCAAGCGCACGGCCCAGTTCGAGCACACGCTGGTCGTCACGGACAGCGGCGCCGAGGTCCTGACGCTGCCCTGACGAGCCTGCCGGCACGCGGCCCGGTGTCCCCGCTCGCCGAGGACACCGGGCGGCGTGTGACCTAGGGCCTGTGTGGAGTCGTGATCTGGGCTCGCGGGGCGTGGCACGCACGCTCGCCGCGTTGCCGAAACGCCCACATAGCTCCGCTATGAGGGCGCTCCGGCGCCTTGCGATCGCACGCACCACGCCCCGCTCCCTGAACCAGATCACAACTCCACACAGGCCCTAGCCGATGGTCACCGGCTCCACCCCCTCGGCGCGGTACCTCGCCGACCAGCTCTCCAGGGCGGTGCGGCAGGCGTGGTCGAGGTGGTGCAGGCCCGACAGGTCGAGCGCGACCGGACGGCCCGGGGGCAGTGCTTCCAGGCTGTCGAGGATCTTCGGCAGGCGCAGGAAGGTCGCGTTGCCCGACAGGTGGACGTGAATCGGCCCCGTCCCCGTGTCGGTGACGTCCAGGCGTACCTGGGACGCCTCCCACGCGGCCTTCACCACGGCGAGGACCAGCCCGATGAGCACTCCCTCGAACATGCTGACCAGGACGATCGAGACCGCCGTCACCACCAGGATCAGCACCTCACCGCGGCGCTCCCGCCACAGCTCGACCATCTGACGTGCGGGGATCAGCTTGAACCCGGCATGGACCAGGACGGCCGCCAGTGCCGGCAGCGGGATCAGGGTCAGTGCCTGGGGCAGCAGGACGGCGAACAGCAGCAGCCACACCCCGTGCAGCACCCGGGAGAGCCGGGTACGCGCTCCCGCCTGCACGTTGGCCGAGCTGCGGACGATCACCGCGGTCATCGGCAGGGCGCCCAGCAGGCCGCAGACGGTGTTGCCGGCGCCCTGGGCCATCAGCTCACGGTTGTAGTGGGTACGCGGGCCGTTGTGCAGCCGGTCCACCGCCGCCGCGCTGAACAGGCTCTCCGCCGAGGCGATCAGGGTGAAGGCCAGCACGGTGCCGAGCAGGCCGGGGTCCAGCAGCCGGCCGACGTCCACCAGACCGGGCGGCTGCACGGCGGCGAGCAGCCCGGAGACCCGCACCTCGGCGACCGGCAGCCCGAACAGCAGCGCCACGGCCGTGGCCAGCGCCACCGCGGCCAGCGGCCCGGGCAGCGCCCGGACCCGGGCCGGCAGCCTGGGCCACAGCACCAGGACGGCGATGGTGCCCGCGCCCAGCAGCAGCGAGGCCCTGGCCTCGGCGGACGTCACCGCGTCGGCGAGCATGCCGGGCAGCCCGGCGATCTTGGCCGGTCCGGAGTCGGGTGCCGCCGCGCCGGTCACGGAGTAGAGCTGGCCCGCGATCAGGACGAGCCCGATCCCGGTGAGCATGCCCTCGACCACCGACACCGAGATCGCCCGGAACCACCGGCCCCAGCCCAGGGTGCCGAGCAGCAGCTGGCACAGCCCGGTGGCCAGCACCATCGCGCCCAGCGCGGACAGCCCGTGCTCGTGCACGGCCTCGAAGACCAGGACGGTCAGGCCGGCGGCGGGACCCGACACCTGGAGGCTGCTGCCCGGCAGCACGCCGGCCACCAGGCCGCCCACGATCCCGGTGACCAGGCCGAGTTCGGCCGGGACCCCGGAAGCGACGGCGATGCCCACGCACAGCGGCAGGGCGACCAGGAAGACCACCCAGGACGCGGCGAAGTCGCGTCGCACGTCCGCCGCGTTCATCGTCTTCATGAGGTTCGGCTTCTTGAGGTTCATCGGGGCCCTCACAGCGCTGCGAAGGAGTCGGTGCCCGGCCGGTGGGCCAGCACGGCGCCGGTGTGGACCTCGTAGCACCAGGCGTGCAGCCGCAGCCCGCCCGTGGCGAGCCGGCGTGCCACGCACGGGTACGACCTCAGCCGTGCCGCCTGCGTCAGTACGTGGCGCTGCACGGCACCGAGGAGGGCGGGGTCGTCGTCCGGGGTGGCGGGCAGGCCCGGACAGGGTGGCGCGTGCGGGCCGTCGTCCGCCAGGGCGTGCGCTCCGTCGTCCGACGGGCCGTCGTGGATGCCGTCGTCCTGCGGAGCGCCCGGGCCGGCGTCCGGGGTCGCGTGCCGGTCGCGTCCGGGCAGCGGGTCGGGGGCGTTGCGGCTTCGGGTGCCGGTGCCGCCGTCGGACAGGGCCTGCCGGTCGCGGCCGATCGTCCCGGTCAGCCAGGCGCGTACCAGGGGCGCCCCGGACAGGTCGTCGCCACGGACCAGGGCGCCGACGGCGCCGCAGTGCGAGTGCCCGCATATCACCACGTGCGAGACGCCGAGCACGCTCACCGCGAACTCGATCGTGGCGGCCTCGGACGTCGGGCCCTGCGCGTGCGACGGCACGACGTTTCCTGCGGTGCGCAGTTCGAAGAGTTCGCCCGGCCGGGCACCGGTGATGAGCGCCGGGACCACCCGGGAGTCGGAGCAGGTGATGAAGAGTGCCTGCGGCGACTGCCCGGCGGCGAGCCGGGCGTAGTCGGCCGACCGGACGGCGCAGAGCCGTCCGAACAGGCGTGCGTGATCGATGAGTGGTTGCATGGGTGTGCCTCCAGTGCGCTCCGCGTGGCTGCGGGCGCCTTGTCGGTGGAAAGAGTGATCACCCGTGCCGGAGTGCACACGCGGGCAGGACCGACCGGCCGGGCAGCCGGTGGAAGAGAGGGATCGGTCCCCGCGGGTGATCAGCACCCCGGCCGGAGAGCGGCCACGACGTTCAGGAACGGTGCCGTCGCCGCCCGGCCATCAGCAGCGGAAGACCTGTAGTCGTGCCAGATGTGCCGCGGTGGAGGCGGTACGGCCGGCCTGCGGCCGGGCGTCCACCGCGGTACCGATGCGGGCCGGGACGCCGACGGCGTCGCGTACCCGGTGGTGGCGTCCCGAGGGGGCGGGGACGCCTGTCTCCCTGCGGCGTCGCTGCGGACCCACGGTCCGCGGCGCCTCGTCCTTGGACAGTTCGCCGTCGGCGTCGCCGCGACCGGACCCGTTGCTGCTGCCGGGTGCACCGCCCTGGCCGGCCTGGCCTTGGGACGTGCCCGCGGTGACGACCTGGGAGGTGGCGCCGGAGGCGGCGCACACGGCGACGAGGAGCAGCAGCACGGTGGCCAGCGCGGTGAGGACGCGAGCGGTCACACTTCTGGCCATGCTTCACCCCCCGTGAGACGTGTGCGCCAGACCTGCGCACCGGTGTCCGATGAGCAGCACGGGCCGGCACCCTTGCGCACGCCCGCCGGTCGCCCGGCCGCTGCCGATGCGCACACCTTGCATGACGTCGCACCACCACAACCAGCCCGGGCGTCGCTATCTCGCCATGCGCCGAACGCGCTCTTGACGTGGGTCGACTGCACGGCCGTGGGGTGTCGTGGAGGCCGTGCGTGGCCCGGGGGTCACCGCGCGGACGATCCCGGGTCGTCCAGGGCCACCCGGCCGCCGATCTCGATCCGGCCCTCCGGCTGGGGTGCCGTGAGGATCTGGGAGCCGCCGCCCTGGCGGATGTTGACGGCGCGGCCCAGCTGCGCGGTGAGGAGGAGGGCACCTGCCCCGGTGGCCTCGTCCTCCTCGATGCCGTCGCCCCGGCCCGGGAAGCCGCGGGCCCGGACCCGGCCGGCGGCCTCGTTCTCCCAGGCCCAGGCGTAGATCCAGCGTTCGGCGGGGGTGGCGGACGCGGCGGGGACCGGCACGGGCAGCGCGTCCACCTCCGCTGCTGAGGCGTACTGGCGCAGGGTGCGCGGCGGCGCCCACGCGGGCCGTGCCTCGATCCAGCAGAACTCGCCGTCGAGGCGGGCGGCCACCACGCCCGCCGGGGTGCGCAGTTCGGGCAGGTCCAGCAGCCAGGCGGCACCCACGCAGGGATGGCCGGCGAACGGCAGGCGCTCGCTGGGGGTGTGGATGTCGATGGTGCCGCGCTCCGGGTCGTCGACGAACACCGTCTCGCTGAAGCCGAGCCGGGCCGCCAGCGCCTGCCGGTCGGCCTGCGCCGGCACCGTCGAGCCGTCCCTGAGCACGCCGAGGCGATTGCCGTGGCGGCCGTCCGGGCCGCAGAAGACCCGCAGCACATCGAGCACACCGGCCCAGGGTGCCGCGTTCAGCTTGTCTCGTTCCGCCACCCGCGCATTCAAGCACTCGCCAAGGGGCGGGGAGGTCATGCGCCCTCGGCCTTCCCCGATACGCCCCGGCGCCCTTAGTCCGAAGGGGCGCTCCCAGGGGCGCAGATGCTTCTTCGCCAAGATCCGGTCGCCGTTCTGAGAGCTGGATCACTGGACGCGGTGTCGTTACTGAGGTAAGCCTTCGGTAAGTTAGGTCTACCTCAGTTGTACGGCTGTGCGGCGAACGCATCTCCCGTCCGTCCGTGACCGTCGTACAGCCGGTACCCGATCCATCAGATCCCGCCACCGGCCACCACCTTGGAGCCCGCTTATGAGAGCCGTCCGACTCTCCGTCGTCACCGCAGCCGCCGGTGCGGTGGTCCTCGCGTCCCTCACGGGGTGCACCGCGAAAAGCTCCGCCAAGGACGACGATGCGATCAAGGTGACCGCGGCCGACACCCGCTGCGACACCTCCGCCAAGCAGACCCCGGCCGGAAAGGTCACCCTCGCCGTCGCCAACAAGGGCTCCAAGGCGACCGAGGTGGAGATCCTCTTCCCGGACGGCCGGATCGTGTCGGAGAAGGAGAACATCGGCCCCGGCACCTCGTACACCCTGACCGCGGAGATCAAGGCCGGGTCGTACGAGATCGCCTGCCGGCCCGGGATGAAGGGCCACGGTGTGCGGCAGAAGCTGACCGTGACCGGCGGCGACAAGGCCGCCGAGCGGGACCCGCAGGCGGACAAGGCGGTGGCCTCCTACCGCAACTACGTGCAGGACCAGGCCGATGACACGCTGCCCAAGGTGAAGACCTTCGTAGCCGCGATCAAGAAGGGCGACCTGGCGGCGGCGAAGAAGGCGTACGCGCCCTCGCGGGTGGGCTGGGAGCGCACCGAGCCGGTGGCCGAGTCGTTCGGCGACATCGACCCGAAGGTGGACACCCGGGCGGACGGCCTGGAGAACGGCCAGGAGTGGACCGGCTGGCACCGCCTGGAGAAGGCACTCTGGCAGGACAAGAAGATCGGCCCGAAGGAGAAGGAGCTGGCCGACCGGCTGGTGACCGATCTCATCGACTGGCAGAAGCGGGTCGGCACCGCCGACATCACCCCCACCTCGATGGCCAACGGCGCCAAGGAACTCCTCGACGAGGTCGCCACCGGCAAGGTCACCGGCGAGGAGGACCGCTACTCGCACACCGACCTCGTCGACTTCAAGGGCAACGTCGAGGGTGCGCAGCAGGCGTACGAGCTGCTGAAGCCGGTGGCTTCGAAGCACGATCCAGCGCTGACGAAGACCCTCGACCAGCAGTTCGGCGCGCTGAACAAGCTGCTGGACGGCTACCGCACCGGCGGCCCGGACTCGTTGGAGTACACCCCCTACGACCAGCTCGGCAAGGCAGACCGCAAGCAGCTCTCCGACGCGGTCAACGCGCTGGCGGAGCCGCTGTCCAAGCTCGCCGCCGCGGTGGTCGGCTAGCCCGGACCGGGTGGGCCCGGGGTACCCGCTGCGGTGGCACCCCCGGCCCGACCCGGTGCTCGCTCCCATGTCCCGCACCCCGAGCGGTCCGTCGGGATCGTCCTTCGAGATTCATCAGGCAGGAGCCGTCCATGGCGGAAGAGGTCACAGCATCCGGCGGTGCGCAGAGCGCCCCTTCGGATGCCCGGAACAGTGGGCAGGATGCCGGTGACGTCGGTACCGGCAGCGCGGATCCGGCCTCGGCGCGGGGCGCGCGTACCGGCGCGCGCACACCCTCGCGCCGGGCGCTGCTCGGCTGGGGGGGCGCCGGCCTGGCGCTGGGCGCCGCTGCGGCGGGCGGCGCCGCGGCCGCGGTCCGGGACGACGAGTCCTCCGACGGCGGCGCCACGGACGGCGCGGTGCCGTTCCACGGGGCGCACCAGGGGGGCATCGCCACCCCCGTGCAGGACCGGCTGCACTTCGCGGCGTTCGACGTGCAGACCAAGGACCGTGCCGCGTTCGTCCAGCTGCTGAAGGACTGGACGGCGGCCGCCGCGCGGATGACCGCCGGGCACCCGGTGGGGCACGGCGCCACCGGTGGGCTCGCCGAGGCGCCCCCGGACGACACCGGTGAGGCGCTCGGCCTCGCGCCTTCCCGGCTCACCCTGACGATCGGCTTCGGCCCGTCCCTCTTCACGAAGTTCGACCTCGCCGGGCAGCGCCCCGAGGCGCTGATCGACCTGCCGAAGTTCCCGGGCGACCAGCTGGATCCGGCGCGCAGCGGCGGTGACCTGTGCATCCAGGCGTGCGCGGACGACCCGCAGGTGGCGGTGCACGCGATCCGCAACCTGGCGCGGATGGGCTTCGGCACGGTGGCGATCCGCTGGTCCCAGCTGGGCTTCGGCAAGACCTCGTCGACGACACCGGGCGCGCAGACGCCGCGCAACCTGATGGGTTTCAAGGACGGCACCCGCAACATCGCCGGCACCGAGACCAAACGGCTCGACCAGCACGTCTGGGTGGGCCGGAAGGACGGCCCGGACTGGATGACCGGCGGCTCCTACCTGGTGGCGCGCCGGATCCGGATGAACATCGAGACCTGGGACCGCACGTCGCTCCAGGAGCAGGAGGACGTCTTCGGGCGGGACAAGCGCGAGGGCGCGCCGGTGGGCAAGGCCAAGGAGCACGACGAGCCGTTCCTGAAGGCGATGAAGCCCACCGCGCACGTCCGGCTCGCCCATCCGGACGCCAACGACGGCGCGACCATCCTGCGGCGCGGTTACTCGTTCACGGACGGCACGGACGGACTCGGCCGGCTGGACGCGGGCCTGTTCTTCCTCGCCTACCAGCGGGACGTCCGCACGGGCTTCCTGCCGGTGCAGCGGCAGCTGTCCCGGATGGACGCGCTCAACGAGTACATCCAGCACGTCGGTTCAGCCGTCTTCGCGATCCCGCCGGGCGTCCGGGACGCCGACGACTGGTGGGGCAGCGCCCTGTTCGGACCGCGGGCCGGCGGCTGACCGCGATGGGCAACCGAACCACCGAGGACCGACGTCCGAGGACCGCCGAAGACCGAGGAGAGGACACGCCATGTTCGGCAACTATCTGATCGGGCTGCGTGAGGGCCTGGAGGCGAGCCTCGTCGTCTGCATCCTGGTCGCCTATCTGGTCAAGACGGGCCGGCGAGACGCGCTGCGGCCCGTCTGGATCGGTGTCGCGGTCGCCATCGCGTTGGCACTCGGCTTCGGCTGCGCGCTGACGTACGGCTCGCAGGAGCTGACGTTCGAGGCGCAGGAGGGCCTGGGCGGCTCGCTGTCGATCGTCGCGGTGGGCCTGGTCACCTGGATGGTCTTCTGGATGCGCCGCACCGCCCGCCATCTGAGGGCCGAGTTGCACGGCAAGCTGGACCAGGCGTTGCAGATGGGCACCGCCGCGCTGGTCGTCACGGCGTTCCTGGCGGTGGGCCGGGAGGGCCTGGAGACGGCGCTGTTCGTGTGGGCGTCGGTGCGGGCGTCCAGCGACGGCACGCACGGGCCGCTGATCGGGGTGGTGCTCGGCCTGCTGACGGCGGTGGTGCTCGGCTGGCTCTTCTACCGGGGTGCGGTGCGCATCAATCTGGCCAGGTTCTTCGTCTGGACCGGCGGGATGCTGGTGATCGTCGCGGCCGGCGTGCTCGCCTACGGCTTCCACGACCTCCAGGAAGCGGGCCTGCTCGGGGGCCTGACCGACATGGCCTTCGACATCAGCGGCACCATCCCGCCGGACAGTTGGTACGGCACCCTGCTGAAGGGCGTGTTCAACTTCCAGCCGGATCCGACGGTGTTGCAGACCTGGGTCTGGGCGCTGTATCTGATCCCGACGCTCGCGCTGTTCCTGTCCCCGGTAGGGTTCGGGCCCGGGAAGGGGAAGGTGAAGGGTTCCGATGCACACTCTGCTCCACACTCCGGGGGCGCCACGGCGGTCGGTGACGCCGCGGCAGCGCCGGCCAAGGACGGCGCGCGGGCTCAGGTACCGGCTGCCGAAGCGGCCGGTGCTGGCCGCGACGCTGGTGACGCTGCTGGGGGCGACGACCGGGTGCGTGACGGTGCACGGGGAGCGGGCGGTGATCCCGTCCGCGACCAAGGCTAAGGCGGGCGACGCGCTGACCGCCTTCGTCGCCGCGTACAACAAGTCGGACAAGGCCTACGACCCGGCCCTGGACGAGGACCAGGTCACCGGCGCGCTGGCCGACATCAACCAGTCGGGTCTGAAGGCCAAGCACGTCAACAATCCGCAGGGCAACCCGGACCACACGCCCCTGAAGCTGACCGACCCGAAGTACACCATCCCGAAGATGGCGGGCTGGCCCAAGTTCTTCGTGGTGGAGGCGGACTCCAACCGCGACCAGGACGGTGTCACCGGTCAGGACAACAGCTGGCTGATGGTCTTCACACGCAGCGGGCCGCACGCGGGGTGGCGGGTGTCGTACCTGACGATCGTGCCGCTCGGGGACATGCCCGAGTTCGAGGTCGGCAAGGACGGCCTGGCGACGGCGGTGGCGGCCGACGACGAGGAGCTGGCGATCACCCCGAACCGCCTCAGCCCGGCCTACGTCACCTATCTCGACAAGGGCGGCCCGGCCTTCGCGCCGGGCGCCCAGACCTCCGCGTGGCGCCAGCAGCGCAACAAGGACGCGACCCGCGCCGGTCTGTCCACGCAGTTCATCGACAAGCCCCTGTCCGGCGGCGCCTACGAGCCGGTGGGCCTGCGCATCAAGGGCGGTGGTGCGCTGGTCTTCTTCGCCACCCGGCACTACGAGAAGCAGACCGCGGCGCCGGGCGTGACCCTCAACATCCCGCCGGACGTGAAGGCCCTGACCACCGGCGAGGTGAAGCAGTCGATCACGCTGGAGCGCGTCTCGAACCAGACGGTGATCGATCCACCGAAGGGCGGGCAGGACACGCAGGTGCGGTTCATCAGCCGCATCCAGGGGCTGACCGGCGCGAAGGGCGAGTAGGGCCTAGGTCCTGTCGTCAAACTCCCGTCGTCGCCCGAAGGGCGGTCCGGCGGCGTCAGGTGCGTGCTCTGGGGGTCCCCCCTGCTCGAAGAGCTTGGGGGAGCGCCGGGCGCGAGTCCGCGTACGCATGGGGGCACCTCCCACGCCGTTCAGGCAGTGGGGGAGTACGTGGGCTTGTGCCCGGTGCGGCGAGAGTGCGTGCATGACGCCGCCAGGCAGACGGGAGTTTGACGACAGGGCCTAGCCCCGCAGCGGCCAGCCCATCGACAGGTGGTCGCCCGAGAAACGGGCAGCGGCGTCCGTGAGCACCTCGAGCAGGGACAGCGGGTCCGGCAGCGGGTGCTCCGGGCCCCGTACCCAGACGACACCCAGGTCGTTCGGCAGCCGGGCCGGCGGTACCAGGACGTACGAGCCGCGGCAGTGCCAGCGCAGCCCCGGGTGCTCGTCCATCGTCTCGGGGTGGCAGTCCAGCTCGCACGGCCACCACTCGTCCTCGTCCTCGGGCGTGCCGCGGGTCAGCGTGAAGAACAGCATCCGGCCGTCGCCCGACTCGGCGACCGGGCCGACCTCGATGCCGGCGGCGAGCAGCCGGTCCAGGGCCTCGCGCCCGGCCTCGACGGGCACGTCGAGCACATCGTGGACCCGGCCGGTGGCGGTGATGAAGTTGGCCTCGGGGTGTTTCTCGGCCCAGCGCTGGATCTGTGCGCGGTCGGTCGTGGACTGGGTCTGCCAGGCGAACGAGATCGGGTGCCGGGCGGGCGTGGGACAGCCGACGCGGTCGCAGGAACATCGGTAGCCGCTGGGATGCGCGGCGGGGGCGAGGGGGAGTCCGGCGTCCGCTGCGGCGAGCAGCAGGGCCTCGCGGCGGCCGTCGTCCGGCGTCCGGTGCTCCTTGGAGCGGCGTCGCAACCACCGGGAGATCCTGCCGTGCCCGTCGGACTGGCGGCCGAACTCAGCGCCCATCTATCCCCTCGCTCGTCTCGTGCCGGCCGACCTGCTGGCCGATCACGCCTGGCCCTGCCGTCCGTGTCGCTTCGGTGACCGGCTGGCGTCGGGGTGAGGGACGACGACCGGCTGCCGTCGGTGTCATGGACGGCCGACCGCCGTCGTGTCATGGACGGCGACCGCCGTCAGCGCCCCGAGCGACCCGGCAGGTTACCTGCATCCTCCCACCATCCTGCGCCCCGTGTGCCGCAAGCCCGCATCCGGGGTCGGGCGGGCGCCCGGCCGGCCCGGCGCACGGCGGCAGGACGCGGCGTGGGCGGTCGCCGTCCGCGCCGGTGACGTTCGGCGAGCGCGCCCCCTTGGTCGGCCCCCTGGTCACCCGGGGTCAGCGTGGGCGCAGGCCGTGCAGCGCGTAGTCGACGAGGGTGTCGGCATAGGCGTGGGTGAGTTCACCGGTGCGTTGCAGCCAGCGCTGGGCCAGCGGCGAGACGAAGAGTTCGAGGGCGATCCGGGGATCGAGGTCGGCACGCAGCTCCCCGCTCTGCTGCGCCGCGCGCAACCGCGCCACGTACAGCTGCAACTGCGGCTCCAGCAGCCGGGCGACGAACCGGGCACCGAGCCGCTCGTCGACCACTCCCTCGGCGGCCAGCGCGCGGGCCGGCGACTCGAACGCGGGGTCCTGGAGCTCGTCCACGGTGGCCCGCAGCACCTCGCGCAGGTCAGCGGCGAGGTCGTCGGTGTGCGGGAAGGTGTAGGGCTCGCCGCCGACTGCCTCGGCGGCCTGCTCGCCGAGGTCGAGGAAGGCCTCCATGAGCACCTCGGCCTTCGACGGCCACCAGCGGTAGATGGTCTGCTTGCCGACCCCGGCGCGTGCCGCGATGCCCTCGACGGTGGTCTTGCGGTAGCCCTGCTCGGCGACGAGGTCGAGCGCGGCGGCGTAGATCGCCCGCCGCGAACGCTCGCTGCGGCGCGCCGAGTCGGGGCCCGACCTGCGACGCCCGTCCGACGCTCGGGCCCGGCGGTCCGGGTCGGCGACGGGGGCGGCGGGCGCTTCGGGCGGGCGGCGTGGGGCGCTGGCCGGCTTCCGGGAGGCGGACGACATACGGCGAATCTAACAGGGGGACGAACCGAGACGGTCCGTCTCGAAACCTCCCGGGTCGAACGTCACCCCGACCCATCCCGCTCGCCCCGGCGCGCCTCCCCGCCACCCGGCGCGCATCCCGCGCGACTCCCCACGGATCCGGCACGATCGACGGACAAAAGGGACAGACAACGGAAAGGTCGTCGCCGAACCCCCGAAATTCGCGCAACCGTCCTGGTAACGCTGGTAGCCGGCGGGATGATCCGCCTGGTACCCAAGGGGCAGCCGTTCCCGGCTTCGGCCGGGCGGACATCCCGCCACGGTGGCCCACAAGGCAGGCCGCGGATGTCCGGACCGGCCGACGTACCGACACGTACCGTCAAGGAGCTCTCATTGTCACGACCGCCCCGTAGCGCCACACCCCGGCGCTATCTGATGTGCCCACCGGCGCACTTCCAGGTCACGTACTCCATCAATCCCTGGATGGACCCCACGAAGCCGGTCGACCTCAAGTTGGCCCTGGCCCAGTGGGGTGACCTGCGGGACCGCTACCGCTCCCTCGGCCACACCGTGCACGAACTCGACCCACGCCCCGGCCTGCCCGACATGGTCTTCGCGGCCAACGGGGCGACCGTGGTCGGCGGCCGGGTGCTCGGCGCCCGTTTCGCCTACCGGCAGCGCGAGCCGGAGGCGGAGGCCCACCTGGAGTGGTTCCGGTCGCACGGCTACTCGGAGATCCGCACGCCGGAGCATGTCAACGAAGGCGAGGGCGACTTCGTCGTCACCTCGTCCTACATCCTTGCCGGCCGTGGCTTCAGGGCCAGTCCGCTGTCGCACGGCGAGGCCCAGGAGTTCTTCGAACGGCCCGTGATCGGGCTGGATCTGGTCGATCCGCGCTTCTACCACCTCGACACGGCGCTCGCCGCGCTCGACGACGCCGCGGACGAGATCATGTACTACCCCGGTGCCTTCTCGCCCGGCAGTCAGATGGTGCTGCGGCGCCTCTTCCCCGACGCGCTGGCGGTGAGCGAGGCGGACGCGCTGGCCTGGGGCCTGAACTCCGTCTCGGACGGTCGGCACGTGCTGCTTCCGCAGGGCGCCGTGGGGCTGTTCGAGCCACTGCGGGAGCGCGGCTACGAGCCCATCGGCATGGACCTGGGCGAGATGCTCAAGGCCGGTGGCAGCGTGAAGTGCTGCACGCTGGAGCTTCGGGACGAGTGACCCGGGGCCGGTGACACACCCGCGCCCCGTGACGGCACCTGGGGGCGGATCCTCTGCGCGCGAGTGATCGCGTGCAGAGACTTCCACTCAGTCGGTGTCCGACGCGACGCCGTCCGGCCGGCCGGGTGGTGGGGGCGGCTCCCAGGGGTCGCCCCACGCGGTGTCACGGGCGGCACGGTAGGTGCTGCCGTGCCGCTTCGTGACCGTCGCACGTTCCATCGCCCCGTCCGCCGTGCACACCTCCAGCAGCACCTGGCCCTTGCGCAGTTGCGGCCTCCGCAGCACCCGGGCCGCCGCCGGTTCGACGCCGGCCACCCGCGGGTGCACCGCGGCGACGTAGGAGAACTTCTCGTCCTCGTACGCCAGTGAGCCGCCCTTGACCTGGCGGTGCAGCGACGACCTGGTGACCCGGGCGGAGAAGTGGCACCAGTCCGTGCCGGGGGCGATGGGGCAGGCGCCGCCGTGCGGGCACGGCGCGGCGATGCGCAGCCCCGCGCCGATCAGCGCCTCGCGCGCCGCGACGATCCGCGCGTAGCCGTCGGGCGTGCCCGGCTCCACGATCACCACGACGCCCGCGGCGCGTGCCGCCGCCGCCACGGCGACGGCCTGGTCCGCGGCGCTCAGCTCCCCGAGCACGTACGAGAGCGTGACGATCCCGGACCGTCCGGTGGGACCGGCCGGGTCGGACGGCTCCGGTGCGGAACCCGGTATCGACTCCCATGCGGGCTCTGCCGCGAAGTCCGGCGCACCGATGCGGGTGGTACGCCAGGTGGTGGAGCTGAGGACCGGGTGGGAAGCGGCGAGCTCGCGGCCGAGGGCGAGGGCGGGCTCCGCCCGGTCGAGCACCGTGACCGCGCGCCGGCCCGGCCAGGTCGCGTTCACCGCCCACACCGCGGCGCCGGTACCGCCGCCGAGGTCGAGGTGGTGGTCCGGCGCCCAGTCGGCGGGCAGGGCACGCACGAGTGCGGCGAGCGCGGCGCGCACCGCCTCGAACGTGGCGGGCATCCGGTACGCGGCGTACGCGACGACGTCCGCGCGGTCCCGCAGGACCGGGACGGTGATCGGGGTGTCGCCGCGGTACTGCGTCATCAGCCGCTCCACGGCCTGCGCGGCACGCCGGGGCGCGATCCCGTCGAGCGCCGTGTCCAGCGCGGAGCGCAGCGGTTCGACGGGGGAGGAGTTGCCGTTCACCCGCCGAAGTCTAGGTGGGGTCGCGCACCGCCTCGCCGGCCGTGGTCGGGCACCCCGTTCCGGGCGCCCGACCGGCTCACGGATATCCGCGGCCTACCGGTGGACGCGGCTTACAGGTAAGGGCGGGTGATCAGCTCGATCGCATGGCCCGACGGGTCCTTGAAGTACACGCCCCGGCCGCCGTGCTCGTCGTTGATCTCGCCGGGGCGCCGCATCTGCGGATCGGCCCAGTGCTCGACCCCGCGCTCGCACAGCCGTCGGTACGCCCGGTCGAACAGCTCGTCGTCGACGAGGAACGCGTAATGCTGCATCTGGATCTCCACCGGCGGCTCGGCGAACTGGAGCAACACGCCGTCGTCGAGCTGGATGTTGGTGAACACGCCCCAGGACGGCGCCTGGGCGAGCTCCAACAGCTCCAGGAAGAACCGGGCTGACGCGTTGCGGTCCTTGGAGGCGATGATGGTGTGGTTGAACGTGACTGTCATCTGGCTGACCTCGCTGGTGTTCGGCACGGAGAAACGGGCTCGCGGTGCACGCGAGCGCGGAGGTCCGCGCGCCGAACCGGGGTGCCTGCCGGGCACCCGACGTGCGCTCAGCCGGCCACCGGGTGGCCCATCCGTGTGTGGCGTTTCGCCGGTCCGGTGTTCACGTCGGGTGACGCTACTGGGTCCGGACGGCCGTGACAACCGGCCGGCGGCCGGCTACCCGATGCCACGTCCCACGGCTTGACCTGCCCGGACGCCACGGGCCCGGCTACGCGGTCAGAGGTGCGTTCAACGACTCCACGGCGCGCACGAGCGGTGCCAGCTCCGGGTTCTTCGCGGCCTCGTCGAGGGCGGTGCGCAGGGCGGCGTCGTTGGTGGGGCGCGCCTGCTCCAGCAGCTTCCGACCCGCCTCGGTGACGTTGGTGTAGATGCCGCGGCGGTCGGTGGGGCACAGGTAGCGCTCCAGGAGGCCGCGGTCCTCCAGGCGGGTCACCAGCCGGGTGGTGGCGCTCTGGCTGAGCACGACCGCGTCGGCGACCTGCTTCATCTGCAAGTGGCCCCCCTCGCCGTCGTGCTGCCGGCTGAGCACGTCGAGCAGGGAGTACTCGCGCACGCTCAGCCCGTGCTCGGCCTGTAGTGCGCGTTCGATGTGGGTCTCGATCCTCCCGTGCAGCAGGACGAGGGCGCACCACCCCTGGGCGAGACCGGTGAGTGCAGGGTCCGTCGCTGGCATGGCGTCTTCCTCCGTCCCGTGAGCGGGCTACGCCCAGGATAGAGCACGGGCACAATAGCCCGCGCATACCAATAACCAGCGTGTGCAATTATTGTGGGCGTAGACAAAGCGCACCTGCAATCATCTCGGAAGGCGTACCCCCCTCATGCCTCTTGCGCTCCTGGCCCTCGCGATCGGGGCCTTCGGCATCGGAACGACCGAGTTCGTGATCATGGGTTTGCTGCCCGAGGTCGCGGGCGACTTCGGCGTCGCCATCCCCACGGCAGGTTTCCTGGTGACCGGCTACGCACTCGGCGTCGTGTTCGGCGCCCCGCTGATGACCGTGCTGGGCACCAGGGTGTCGCGCAAGCGCATGCTCATGGTGCTGATGGGCCTGTTCATCGTGGGCAACCTGCTGTCCGCCCTCGCCCCCACCTTCGGCGCCATGCTGGCCGGCCGCGTGGTCGCCTCACTCGCCCACGGCGCCTTCTTCGGCATCGGCTCGGTCGTCGCGGCCGACCTGGTCGCACCGGACAGGAAGGCCGGCGCGATCGCGATGATGTTCACGGGCCTGACCGTCGCCAACGTCGTCGGAGCCCCGCTGGGCACCCTCGTCGGGCAGCACGCCGGCTGGCGCCTCACCTTCGGCATCGTCGCCGCGCTCGGCGTCGTCGGCCTGGTGGGGATCGCCAGGCTGGTGCCCGAGATGCCGCGGCCCGAAGGGCTGCGGCTCCGCCACGAACTGCGTGCCTTCACCAACGCCCAGGTCCTGCTCGCCATGGCGATGACCGTGCTCGGCTTCGGCGGTGTCTTCGCGGCCATCACCTACATCGCGCCGATGATGACCCACGTGGCCGGCTTCGCCGACGGCTCCATGATCTGGCTGCTGGTGCTGTTCGGGCTCGGCATGGTCGGCGGCAACCTGGTCGGCGGGAAGTACGCCGACCGCGCCCTGATGCCGATGCTGTACGTCTCCCTGGGCGGCCTGGCGATCGTCCTCGCGGTCTTCACGGTGACCGCGCACCACAAGGTCCTGGCAACCGTCACGATCATGCTGATCGGCGCCCTGGGCTTCGCCACCGTCCCGCCGCTCCAGAAGCGCGTCCTGGACCAGGCGCACGGCGCTCCGACGCTGGCGTCGGCGGTGAACATCGGCGCCTTCAACCTCGGCAACGCGCTCTCCGCCTGGCTCGGCGGTCTCGTCATCGCCGCCGGCTTCGGCTACACCGCCCCCGACTGGGTGGGCGCCGTCCTCGCCGCCACCGCGCTCGTGCTGGCCGTGTGGTCGGCCGCCCTGGAGGGCCGCGCCCGCCGGGCAGGACGCGTCGTCACGGGCTCGGTGCCCGCCGACTCCCCGCCCGCCGGCGCCGTTCCCACCGACGCCGCGCCCGCCGCACAGCGGACCGCCGTCCGCCCCTGAAACCGCACCGGATGCGCGGGAGCCGTCTGGCCCGCGCCGTCAGGTCCCGTTCGCCCGGCGCCAGGCCGCGCCGGCCACCTCACCAGGAGTGCAATGTGAGCACCACCCTCTTCACGCCCTACACCCTGAGGTCCCTGACCATCCCGCACCGCGTCTGGATGGCGGCGATGTGCCAGTACAGCGCCGCACCGGACGGCGCGGCGGCCGGCGCCCCGACGGACTGGCACTTCGCGCACCTCGCGGCACGCGCCACCGGCGGCGCGGGACTGATCGTCACGGAGGCCACCGCCGTCAGCCCCGAGGGCCGGATCAGCCCCTACGACCTCGGCATCTTCAACGACACCCAGGTCGCGGCCTTCCGTCGCATCACCTCCTTCCTGAAGGCGCAGGGCGCCGTGCCCGCCATCCAGCTCGCGCACGCCGGCCGCAAGGCGTCCACCGAGCGCACCTGGGTCGACCACGGACGCCAGATCGCCCCGGACGAGCCGCACGGCTGGCGGCCGGTCGGCCCCAGCGCCCTGCCCTTCTCCTCCGCCTCGACCGTGCCGGAGGAACTCACCGGCGAGCAGATCGACGGGATCGTGCGGCAGTTCGCCGACGCCGCCCGGCGCGCGCTCGACGCCGGCTTCCAGGTCGCCGAGGTGCACGGCGCGCACGGCTATCTGATCCACCAGTTCCTCTCCCCGCACAGCAACCACCGCACCGACGCCTACGGCGGCTCCTTCGAGGGCCGGATCCGCTTCGCCCTGGAGGTCGTCGACGCCGTCCGGGCGGTGTGGCCCGAGGAGTTGCCCGTCTTCTTCCGGATCTCCGCGACCGACTGGCTCACGGAGAACCCGGCGGACGACCGGGAGGGCTGGACCTCGCAGGACACCGTGCGGTTCGCCAAGGAGCTCCAGGCCCACGGCGTGGACCTGATGGACGTCACCACCGGGGGCAACGTCCCCGACGCCACGATCGAGGTCGGCCCCGGCTACCAGGTGCCCTTCGCCGAACGGATACGCAACGAGACCGGCATGCCCGTGGGCGCGGTCGGCCTGATCACCGACCCGCACCAGGCCCAGTCCATCCTCACCGGCGGCGGGGCCGACGCCGTCCTGCTGGGCCGCGAGCTCCTGCGCGACCCGTACTGGCCCCGCCACGCGGCCGCCGAGCTCGGCGGCCGGGTCTCCAGTCCCGTCCAGTACCACCTCGCCTAGGGCGCCGATCGCCACGAGATCGGTTCGGCCCGTCCGAATCCCGGGAGGGGGCGGGCGGCCGGCCCTGCTCGGCCCGCCCCACGGTCGGCGCCCGCCCTCTCGAACCGAGCGCCCGCCTACCGGCGTCGGCAGAGAAACTCACCGTGCGTCGATGAGCGGGACGCACGCGAGACGACGTCGAAGCCGGCCCGTTCCAGCATGCCCTCCAGGATCCAGGCGTACGTGGAGAACTCCTCCCGAACGTGCGCCTCGAAGTCGGCCCGGGTGAAGCCCCGGCCCTCGGGCCGGCCTGCGGTGTCGATCCAGCGTTGCAGATGCTCCGCGGCATCGGCGGGCGGGAAGCTGAAGATGACGTCCCACACGTAGAAGGTGCCGCCGGGTCGCAGCATGCCGGCCGCGTTCAGGAGCGCCTGCTGTTTCCAGAAGTCCGGCAACTGGTGCAGGGCCGACCTGGTGGTCACCACGTCCGCGGGCTTCGCGCGGTGGGCGTAGTCCAGGGACCCGGCCCGGTGCCAGTGCGCGCCGGCACCGGCCCGTTCCGCCCTGGCCCGGGCGAAGGCGAGCATCTCGGACGAGACATCGACTCCGTGGGCCTCGGCGCCGCGTCGTGCCGCCTGGACCACCAGCGAGCCGGTGCCGCAGGCCAGGTCGACCAGGCGGGTGCCCACGCCGACGCCGAGACGGTCGAGCAGCGCGTCGTCGGCGTCCGGGTCGGTGCCCTGGTTGTGGTCGTAGCCGGCCACCGCGGCCGGGCTGCCCAGGTCGACGCCCACGGGCTGGTACTCGCGGAAGGCCCATGCGGGGCGCGGGCCGGTGGTTTCGCTTCGTGACATGACCCGTTTGTAGAGCCCGGACAGTTCCAGCGGCAACAGCGGCATCCGCAGCACGGCGTTGCGGAACGTGGAGGACACCGCCCGGTCACCGCACCGGCGACGCCCGCAGGCCGCGCAGGCCCCGGCCGCTACGTCGGTGTGACCGCCCGTGCCAGCGAGGTGGCCGCCGCTGCCCTGGGACGGCTGTCGGGGGTGGCGGGGCGGCGCGGGTGGACCGTGGTGGCGAGGAGCACGAGGAAGGTGTCCGTCACCCGGTCCAGCACCAGCGACGTACCGGTGAACCCGGTGTGCCCGGCGGCCCCGCGGCCCGCGAGTTCGCCCATGAACCACGGCTTGTCGATCAGGAACCCGAGCCCGGGCGGTGCGAGCATCAACTCGACGAAGTCGGGGCCGAGGATCCGGGCCGTGCCGTAGGAGCCGCCGGCCAGCAGGGTGCGGCAGAAGACCGCGAGGTCACGGGCGGTGGAGAAGAGGCCGGCATGCCCGGCGACCCCGCCGAGCACCCAGGCGTTCTCGTCGTGCACCGCGCCGCGCAGCATGCCGCGGTCCGCCTTGCCCCACGGGCGCCGCTGGTCCTCGGTCGCCGCGGCGCCGGGACACGGCCCGAAGCCGGTGGCCGTCATGCCCAGCGGCCGGGTGATGCCGTCGCGGATCAGCACGTCCAGGGGGCGGCGGGTGATCCGTTCCAGGACGTACTGCATCAGCAGCATGTTGAGATCGGAGTAGAGGTATTCACCGGGCTCCACGACCGGGCCCTGGGAGCGCAGCGCGGCGCGCCGGGCGGCGGCGTCCGGCAGGTCGTACAGCGGAAGCTCCGGCGGCAGCCCCGACGTGTGCCGGAGCAGTTGCCGGACGGTGATGTCGTGCGCCACGACGCTGCGGAACTCCGGCAGGTACGCCCCGACCCGCGCGTCGATGCCGAGCGTGCCGCGCTCCAGTTGCTGCATCGCGGCAACGGTGGTGAACAGCTTGGTGAGCGAGGCGAGGTCGAACGGCGTGTCGGTGCGCATGACCGCGCGCCGGTCGGGCGGCAGCTCCACTCCCGCGTCGCGCCTCGGGTCGTACGCCGCGTAACGCACCGCCCAGCCGGCCGCCGCCTCCACGGCGATGACCGGCCCGCGGCCCGCCACGACCACCGCACCCGCGCACCAGGGCCGAGCGCCGGCGACCAGGCCGTACACGTCGTGCACCAGGTCCCGCAGGGCTTCCGGGTCGAGCCCGGCCCGCTCGGGCGGGCCGGGGCGCAGTCTCGGTGCGCTCAGCTCTCCGCCTCCCTCACATCCGTCACGTGCACCACGTTCGCCACCTTCTCAGCGTCCGCCATGTCCCTCCCGGCACGCTCCGTGACGAGGACGCCCTGCGCGACGACGGTGCTCTCCGGCACGTCGACGTCACGGGCCGGCCGGCCGTCCCCGGCCCCGTCGACCGGGAGGGAGAGCCGCCGCCAGGGCCGGCACAGCCCCGCGAAACAGGCCATGGCGATCAGCACGGCGGCCAGTTGGACGACCGCCATCGGCACGGCGGTGGTCTCCCCCGCGATCCCCACCAGCGGCGAGGCGACGGCGCCGACCAGGAACTGGGAGGTGCCGAGCAGCGCGGACGCGGAGCCCGCCGCATCGGGGGTGCGCAACAGGGCGAGGGTGTTGGTGTTGGGCAGGGTGAGGCCCATGGCGGCCATCAGCGCGAACAGTGCCACCGCGATCGGCGCGAGGCCGACGTCGCCGAACAGACCCGTCGTCATCACCAGCAGCGCCACCGCCGCCAGGGCGATCACCATCAGGCCGATGCCGACCGTCCGCTCCAGGCTGACCCTGCCGACCAGCACCCTGCCGTTGATCTGGCCGACCGCGACCAGACCGACCGAGTTGACGGCGAACAGCAGCGAGAACGTCTGCGGTGACGCCCCGTAGATCTCCTGGATCACATACGGCGAGGCGCTGATGTAGGCGAAGAGTGCGGCGAAGGCGAACCCGCCGGCGAGCATGTAGCCGCTGAACGGCCCGTCCGCGAGCAGGCCGCGCATGGTGCGCAGCGCGTCGCCGACCCCGCCCACGTGCCGGCGGGCCGGATCGAGCGTGTCGGGCAGCCGGAACCACACGAACGCCGTGAGCAGCACGCCCACCACGGTCAGCACGTAGAAGACACCGCGCCAGTCGGTCAGGCGCAGCACCTGGCTGCCGATCACCGGGGCGACGATCGGGGCGACGCCCGAGATCAGCATCAGGGTGGAGAAGAACCGCGCCATCGCCACGCCGTCGTACAGGTCGCGCACCACGGCCCGGGAGATCACGATGCCCGCCGCACCCGCCAGGCCCTGCGCGAGCCGGAAGGCGATGAGCAGCTCCACGTTGGGTGCGAAGGCGCAGGCCGCTGTGGCGACGACGTACACCAGCAGACCGACCAGCAGCGGGCGCCGGCGGCCCCACCGGTCGCTCATCGGCCCCACCACGAGCTGCCCGAGCGCCATGCCGGCCAGGCAGGTGGTGAGGGTGAGCTGCACGGTGGCGGCGGGTGCGTGCAGCGTGCGGGTGACCTCCGGCAGCGAGGGGAGGTACATGTCCATGGACAGGGCGGGCACTGCGGTGAGCCCGCCGAGGATCAGGGTGACCAGCAGACTCGCCGCACGCGACGTACCGGGTGCGGCCGCCCTGCCGGGGGCTTGCGAACTGGTCGGCGCCGGGCGCGACGTCGCGTCCGGCGCGATGGGTATGTGGCCTTCCGGCCCCTTGTCGTCCCGCGTGGAACAGCCACGCTCGGACATGCTTCCTCCCCTTGGCTACGAATAGGTCACCATGTTCTCAGCTCGCACACGCAAGCCGGAAATCGGTCGTCCTCGCCAGGGCCGACGATCGGGCCTGCGGGAGCGGGCGATGTCCCCGGAAGGGGGACGCGGGTTACGCCGTGCGGGGGCACGGCCTGCGCGTGATGGTGCGGGCCGCGAGAGGGAACGGGCAGAACGGCCGGGCAGGACCGGTCAGGGAGGGGCTTGGCGATGGACAGGGTGCGCTGGGGTGTGCTGGCGACGGGCGGTATCGCGGCGTCGTTCGCGGCGGATCTGGTGGCGATGCCGGACGCCGAGCTGGTCGCGGTGGGCTCGCGCAGCGAGCCGGCGGCGCGGGAGTTCGCCGAGCGGTTCGGCATACCGCGGGCCCACGGCGACTGGGCCTCGCTCGCCGCGGACGACGGCGTCGACGTGGTCTACGTCGCCACCCCGCACTCGGCGCATCGCAGCGCGGCGGGGCTCTGCCTCGAGGCGGGGCGTGCGGTGCTGTGCGAGAAGCCGTTCACGCTGAACGTCCGGGAGGCCAAGGAGCTCGTCGGCCTGGCCCGCGAGCATGACACCTTCCTGATGGAGGCCATGTGGACGTACTGCAATCCGCTGGTCCGGCGCATCAAGCAGCTCGTCGACGACGGCGCGATCGGCACGCTGCGCGCGGTGCACGCCGACTTCGGCATCACCGGTGACTTCGCGCCCACCCACCGGCTGCGCGACCCTGCGCAGGGCGGCGGGGCCCTGCTCGACCTGGGCGTGTATCCGGTGTCGTTGGCGCATCTGCTGCTCGGGGAGCCGTCGCAGGTGATGGCGAGCGCGGTGCTCTCCGACGAAGGCGTCGACCTGCGCACGGGCATGGTGCTCACCTGGGAGGGCGGTGCCCAGGCGGTACTGCACTGCGCGCTGGACGCGGCCACACCCGTCCAGGCGTCGATCACCGGCAGCCGGGGCCGCATCGAGATCCCGCACGGTTTCTTCCACCCGGAACGCTTCGTGCTGTACCGCCACGGCCATGACCCCGAGGAGGTCGTCGCCGACCCGGCCGACGGCCCGCGCTCCTCCTACCGGCACGAGGCGGCCGAGGTGATGCGGTGCCTGCGCGCGGGCGAAACGGAATCCCCGCTCGTCCCGCTGGACGGCACCCTCGCGGTGATGCGCACCCTCGACGCGGTACGGGAACGGGTGGGGGTGCGCTACCCGGGCGAGCAGCCCGTCCTGCCGTGACGACCGCGGCACCGCGGGGGGCCGCCGCACCGCGACCGGCGGCGGCACCGGCGACCCCGTACGCTGCAACGCCATGAACGGCACGAGAACCCACCGGGGAACGGAACGGACGGCGCTGGTCACGGGCGCGGGATCGGGGATCGGTCGCGCGGTCGCCGTGGAACTGCTGCGCGCCGGATGGTCGGTGACGCTCGCCGGGCGCCGCCCGGAGACGCTGGAGGAGACGGCGGCGCTGGCCCGCGCGGCGTGGCGCGACGTACGGGGTGACGAGGAGCGGGACGGCGGCGAGCGGGACGGCGCCGGCGCGCAGGGGGTGCCCACCGCGCTGTGCGTGCGCACGGACGTCGCCCGCCCGCAGGACGTGGCCGCCCTGTTCGACGCGGTGCGGGACCGGTTCGGGCGGCTCGACCTGCTCTTCAACAACGCGGGCACGTTCGGCCCCGGCGGCGTCCCCGTGGAGGAGCTGTCGTACGAGGCGTGGCGCCATGTGGTGGACACCAACCTCAACGGCGCGTTCCTGTGTGCCCAGGCCGCCTTCCGGCTGATGAAGGAGCAGGATCCGCAGGGCGGCCGCATCGTCAACAACGGTTCCATCTCGGCGCACGTGCCGCGTCCGCACTCCGTCGCGTACACCGCCACGAAGCACGCCCTGACCGGCCTGACCAAGTCCCTCTCGCTGGACGGCCGCCCGCACCGGATCGCCTGCGGCCAGATCGACATCGGCAACGCGGCGACCGAGATGACCCGGCCGATGCAGCAGGGGGTGCCACAGGCCAACGGGGAGGTGGCCGTGGAGCCGGTCATGGACGTGGCCGATGTGGCCCGCACGGTGCGGCACATGGCGGAGCTGCCGCTGGAGGCGAACGTGCAGTTCGCGACGGTGCTCGCCACGACGATGCCGTACATCGGGCGGGGCTGACGCCGGGTGCGGCCGACCGCACCCGGCGCCGCACCACCCGTACGGCGCCACGGACGGGTGCACCGGCACGGGACGTGCGACGGTGGGAGGGCGGCCGGGCATGCGCCGGACGGCCGCGCCGGACCACCGTGGAGGTACCCCAGCGATGTGTGTCGACCGACATGACGTGGGCCTGCTGATGCTCCGCCTCGGCACGGGTGCCGTGCTCTGTGCCCATGGCGCGCAGAAGCTCTTCGGCTGGTTCGACGGTCCGGGCATGACGGGCGCCGCCGAGATGATGGAGTCGGTGAGCTATCTGCCGGGCCGGCCCAGCGCGATGGCGTCGGCGGCCGCCGAGGCCGGCGGGGGTGTGCTGCTCGCGATGGGCCTGGCGACCCCGGCGGCGGGCGCCGCCGCGGCGGGTGGCATGGCCGGCGCGGCCGCGGTGCACGCGCCGCACGGCTTCTTCGCGCAGAACGGCGGCCTCGAGTACCCCGCCTTCCTGGGCATGGTCGCCGCGAGCATCGCCGTGATGGGCCCGGGCCGGCTCTCCCTGGACCACGTCATGGGGCACACCCTCAACCGCAGCTGGATGGTCCCGTCGGCGCTGGCCGCCGTGGCGGCCGCCGCCACGGTCGTGATCGGCGCACGCCAGCGACGGATCCAGGCGGCCCAGGCCGACACGGACAACGCCGACTGACCGGCAGCACGGCCACCGGGAGAAGGCCCCCCGGTCAACGGAACCACCGGAACCACGCACCCAGGTCCCGGCGAAGCCCACGCGGCTCGCCGGGACTCGCCGGTTCCGGCCGTACTGCTCAGTGTGACGGCGGCTCGACGAGTTCCCCGTCCAGCAGGTCCATCAGCAGCCCGTCGCGCACCACACCGTCGGCGCGGCGCTCGTACTCCCGCATGATGCCCACCTCGCGGAAGCCCAGCTTGCGGTAGAGGCTGACCGCGGGCTTGTTGTCGGCAGCGGGGTCGATCGTGAGCCGGTGGTGCCCCTCCACCTCGAAGAGGTAGTGCGCGAGCACGTAGAGCGCGGCGCCCCCGATGCCGCGGCGCTGCCAGTCGGGGTGGACGGCGATGTCAAGACCGGCGTGCTCGTAGTCGGGTGTGGTGTCTTCCCAGGTCTGGATGAGGCCGACCACCGTGGGACCGGTGCCGTCCTCGTCCTGCCGCTCGATGGCGAAGCTGCGGACGTCCTCGTGCGGGTTGACGGCCTCGTCCGCCTGCTCGTCGGGATCGCCCCACCAGGTCGCCACCTCGGGGCAGGCGAGGATCTCGTGAAAACGCTCGCGGTCCGCTTCGTCGGCCGGCCGCAACCGCACGCCGAGCCCCTCAATCAACTGCATGACTCCGCCCCTCCACCGTGGCCCAATGTGACGATCCTAATGTTGCCGTGGCCACTTCCTGACATCGCTTGATCCTGCGGGTGACACCACGTCAGGCCGCGGCTACGGTCTCCCCCGACCCGCCATATGTCCACCATGAACATGGCGCACCTCGTTCACACCAGCACCAGGACACAAGCGACCAGAGGGGGAACGGGCATCATGACCCGACGCGACGGCACGGGCCGGCGGAGCTGGTGGCGGCAGGGGCTCTGGGCCCTGGCTGCCACCGCGGCGTTGGTGGCGGCGGACGGTACCGCCTCGACGGCGACCGCGGCGACACCGGCCCTGACGCTCCAGACGATGACCTTCAACACCTGCGCCAACACCAAACCGACCGCGACCCGGTGCATCAACGGCCAGAACACCACCAAGGTCTCCGAGGACCTCGCCAGGCGGATCACCGAGTTGCACCCGGACGTACGGGTCACCTTCCTCCAGGAGGTCTGTTACGACGACATCGTCGCGCTGCGCAAGCTGGTGAGCGGCTGGCAGTTCCGCTTCACCGGCATCAAGGACGAGGGCAGCGGATCGTCGCCGACCGGCACGGTCGCGCCGCGTGCCTGCGCCAACAGCCGGGGCAACTTCGGCATCGCCATCGGCGTCAAGGCCGACGCGGCCACGTTCACCGTCCACTACTACCCCGACGCGGACCAGCCGATGGCCCGGGACATCTGGGGCCACTGGAACGTCCGTCAGGCCGCCATCTGCGCCGATGTCGCCGCCTGGGACCTGCGGGCATGCGGCACCCATCTGACGCCCGACCCCTCGAGCGCCAGCTCGGAGGCCTTCCACAACGCCAACGCCGCTCAGGTCAAGGACCTGGTCTCCTACGGCGGGAGCGGCGCACGGGTGATCCTCGGCGGTGACCTGAACTCCAAGCCGCCCGCGAAGGACGCCAACAGCACGGTCGGCCCGCTCTACGACGCCTACACCGAGTGCGACCAGGCCAACTACGGCGGCGCACGGGACGGCGAGGGCACCTGGCAGAACACGGACGGCACCCGCGGCTCGAAGCTCGACTACATCTTCGCCAGCAAGGACGCCACCACGTCCTGCTACGTCACCGACGCCCAGGTGCTCTCCTCCGACCACGTACCGGTGTTCGCCACGACCGCCTTCCCCGCCGAGTGAGCAGCCCTCGGCAGGTGGGGCCCCGCCACGTGTGGGGCCCCACGCAGGACGGGGCCCTGCCGGGCACGCAGGACGGGACCCTGCCGGGAACGTGACCTACCAGCCGTGCACCGAGAACGGCTCGCCCTTGAGGTAGTGGGCGATGCCGAGCGCGTTGTAAGGGACGGTGTGCTCGGGGAGCTGGTCGGCGCGGTGCCAGGACAGGCCCGCGCACTTGTGCGGTTCGGTGTTGGCCGGAGTCCCGCCCCATTGCGCGGTGGCGAAGAACCAGCCGATGCGGCACCTGCCCTGCGCGTTGCGGTACTGCATGACGTGCACCAGGCGCAGGGCGCCGGGGTCGATGCGCACCCCGGTCTCCTCGTGTGCCTCACGCACGGCGGCGTCGATGACGCTCTCGCCCTGCTCCACCTTTCCGCTGGGGAGGTTGAGCATTCCGTCGGCGAAACCGGTGCCGGAGCGCTCGGCGAGGAGGATGCTGCCGTCGCTGCGCTCCATAATGATCATGACATCGATGACGGTGTGCGGCGCCACTGGGATCCCTCCGGCGAGTTCCGATGCCAGGGACCATAGCCGCCACCGACGCGTCAGGCGGAATCCTGCCCTCCTGGCGACCGCCGCGTGGTAACGATCCAGCCCCCGTGGCGCGGATGCACGACCACGCCCCTCGAAACGGGTGGGGCGGCAGGGGCGGGCGGGACGCGACGGCACGGCTCAGGCGCAGGCTCAGGCCGCGTGGACGTGCGGGCGGCGGGCGCGGTCGGGTTCGGCTTCACGGAGCACCTCCCGGGTGACGGGGGCCACCTCGCCCTGGCCGAAGAGGAAGAAGCGCAGGAAGTTCTGGAGCGGGTTGCCTTCGGTCCACTCGAAGTAGATGTGCGGCCGCTGTCCGCTGAGGTCCCGGATGCTCAGCAGCAACGCGGCGAGTGCGTTGGGCACGCTCGGGCTCTGCAAGGTGAGCACGCGGTAGCGGCCGTGCAGCACCTCGCCGTGCACCTGCACCTCGGACTCGAACTCGGACGGGTCCTGCACGGTGACCTCGACGAAGACCAGGTCGTCGCCGGGGGGAATGTCATGGTCGACGCGGATCTGCTCGATCTTCTCGCGGTATTCGGCGACATCGCGCTGGTCGGGTTCGTTGGCGATCAGACGGACGGTGCGGTGGCTCATGTCGCGGACGAACCGCTGGGCCATGTCGTCGAGATCGACACGGGTGACCCGAAGTTCGAACACCCGGGCGAGCCTGGAGAGCAGCGACAGCGCGATGATCCCGGTGATGAAGCAGGCTCCGATCCGCACTCCGTCGGGCCGCTCGACGATGTTCACCACGGTGGTGTAGCTGAACACGGCCGCGATCAGGCCGAATCCCACGCTCCAGCCGTGCTCCCTGGCCCGTCGGGCGGCGATGGTGACCGCGATGGCAGCCGAGGTGATGAGCACCAGCACACCGGTGGCGTAGGCGCCGCCCTGGGCGTCGACGCTGGCCCGGAAGATCCACGTGACCAGGAAGGCGATCAGGATGAAGACGATCACCATCGGGCGCACCGCGCGTGCCCAGTGCGGGGCCATGCCGTACCGGGGCAGATAACGCGGCATCAGGTTCAGCAGCCCCGCCATCGCCGAGGCCCCGGCGAACCACAGGATGAGGATGGTGGAGACGTCGTAGACGGTGCCGAAGCCGGAGCCGAGCAGATCGTGGGCGAGGAACGCGAGGGCGCGCCCGTTCGCCGGGCCGCCCACCTTGAAGTCGTCCTTGGGGATCAGCAGGGTGGTGACGAAGCTGCTGGTGATGAGGAAGACGCTCATGATCACGGCGGCCGTGGTGAGCAACTTGTGGGCGCCCCGGATCCGTCCGGCGGGCCGCTGCGGGGTGTCACCCACGTTGCCCTGCACGTGCGGCATGACGGCGACCCCGGTCTCGAACCCGGACAGGCCGAGGGCCAGCTTGGGGAAGACCACGAGCGCGATCCCGATCATGACCCACGGGTTGCCGTGCTCCCTGGTCAACGCGTGGGACCAGTCGCTGATCACATGCGGGGCGCTGACCACGCGCCCCAGGGCGGTCGCGACCACGACGGCGTTCAGCAGCAGATAGACGGCGACCAGCACCACCGCCACACCGATGGCCTCGCCGAAGCCCTTGAGGAAGACCGCGCCGAGCAGTGCGATCAGGACGAGCGTGATCAGGATCTCGTGGCCGTGCAGGGCGCCGGTGAGGTGCGGGTTCTCCACCAGATGGGCGGTGGCGTCGGCGGCCGACAGGGTGATGGTGATGAGGAAGTCGGTGGCGGCGAAGCCGAGCAGGGTCAGCACGAACAGCTTGCCCTGCCAGAACGACAGCAGCCGCTCCAGCATCGCGATGGAACCCTGGCCGTGCGGGCTCTCCACGGCCACCCGCCGGTACACCGGCAGGGCGCCCAGCAGGGTGAGGGCGACCAGCACGATGGTCGCGATCGGCGAGAGCAGGCCGGCGGCGAGTGCCGCGATGCCCGGCTGGTAGCCGAGCGTGGAGAAGTAGTCCAGACCGGTCAGGCACATCACCCGCCACCACGGGCGACCTTGGTGGGCGCCCTCGGGTACGGCGTGCGGCCCCGGCTGCTGGGCGGCCCGGTCGGTCAGGCCTTCCAGCAGCCAGGCGCGCAGCCGGCTGGTCCTCGCGGGGGTGGCCATGGGGTGGTGCTCCTGTCGTGCGACCGGGCTTCGGCCATCGTTACGGCTCGGCCAGAGTACGCAAAAGCCGCATCACACCCATGCACGGACAGTCTGCGCGGCACGCCGCGGAATTCACGCCGCGCCACATCCAGATGTCACGCGGCACGCTCCCCGCACCCCGCACCCCGAAAAGCCCCGCATCCGGCACGGCCCGGCAGTACGGCGTCCGGCTGGGCCGACGCCGCGAGCCGGCTGTACACCGTCAGCGAGGGGCAGGCCACCCGGCCGAGCTTCGGTGCCGGCCTGTATCTCGCAGCGTGGCTGGTGCACGCGCCGGTGGCGAACTCGGCGCTCACCTCGTTCCTCCCGCTCCGCTTCAACCCGCGCGACACCACCTCGGCGTCCTACGCCATCACCCCGCCCACGGCTTCCACGGCGAGACCCCCTCCGCGGCCGGCATCGCCCGGTGGAGCGCGGCCCGGCACCGGAGCCCCGACGAAGGCGACGCGCTGCTGTACGCCTGCGCGCAGGTCAACGTGATGCCGATGGAGCCCATGGGGTCCACGGACGACGCGGACGCCGGCAGGACCGGTGACCCGGCCGGCACGGGCCACGAGCCCGATCGCACGCCGCGTCAGCCCCGCCCCCGGTCCCCCCGTATCAGACACCCACCGACGAAAGGTCACCCCTCATGATGCGCAGGACAGTCCTACGCGGCGTCGCCACCACCGCCCTGATCGTCGCGACCGGTTTGGCCGCCCCGGTCCAGGCCCTCGCCGGCGACGCGTCCGGAAGCGACGTGGTCGTGGTCGACGAACCGGACACCAGCGGCCTCGACAACACCTGGACCACCGCCCTGCTGGGCATTCCGATCTTCGGCGCCATCCAGTCCGTCGAACAGGTCCCTGGCCGCCTCATCCCCGGCTTCCCTGCCCTGCCCACGCTGCCGTCCCTCTGACCGTCCAGACCTCCGGTCCCGTCCACGCCCCGCGCAAGGGCGCGGGCGGGACCGTTGCCTGGGGGCGGCCGTTGTCCTGCCGGACCGCGGTATCAGGGCCAGCGCTAGACCTGGTTGCTGGCGAAGAGTTCGAGGTGGCCGCACTTGGGGCAGCGGTAGGCCTCGATCTGCCAGCGGGGGCGGCCCATGCGCTTGGCGCCGCCGAAGACTCCCCGCTCCAGGGCGCCTTCGATCCATCGGGCGTAGCCGCGTGAGTGCTCGCCGGCGTCCTCGATGAAGCCATCCGTCAGACCTACGGTGTCGCACTGGGTGCACTTGAAAGTGTTCACGCGGCGAGTGTAGGTGGCGGTAGCTCTCGGCAGGCGCCGTCAGGTGTCGTCACTGCTGCTCCGTCACTGTGTGCCCGGACGGGGCGAGGGGGCCTGGCAGCGGGCTTCGAGGCGCGGCCGGATCGCTGGGCCCCGGCGGGGTGCTCGTACTTGACTTCCCCGAAGCTGCCCGTGTCACCATAGTCACCTCGTGTCACCACAGGCATCTCGGTGCAGGACATAGCGGTCCGCACCGCGGCATCGTTTCCTGCGCTCGATCTGTAATGCGTTTACTCGTTCGGGATGTCGAGTATCGGAGGATCCGACCATTGCCGTCCTGCCGCTCCTCGTGATCTCGCCCCGCTCGCCCCTGGGTACGGACAAAAGCGGAACCTGGAGATGCAATTCATGTCGCCCAAGATATCGGTAAGCATTCCATACAAAGGTACGCATCAGTATCTTCTGCGTGCCGTCACGTCCTGCCTCGAGCAGTCGATAAAGGACGTCGAAGTGTTCGTGGTCGTGGACGGCGGAGATCCTTCCGCCGCATGGGAGAGCCTTGCGGGGATCGACGATCCACGACTGCACCGCATCCAGCTGTCGCACAGTCGCGGGCCGTTCTACGTGCACAACCTGGTGCTGCATGCGGCAACAGACGCCAGATACCTGCTGATTCAGGACTCGGACGACTGGAGTGACCCCAAGCGTGCCGAGTTACTACTGAACGAGATGGAGTTACGCGATATCGCGGTTGCGGCTTCCTCGCAGATCGTGCATTCCGAGTCCGGTGAAGCGCGCGAATCCCTCAGCGACCGGCTCACACTACCCGCCGGCCACAGGTCAGCACTTGACCGGTTTCGATTTCACGGCCTGTACAACTCGGAAAAGATGAAGAAGTACGGAGGATTCTACGGCGGCTATCCGTTCGCCTTCGACGGCTACCTCACAGGCATGCTGTGGATGCTGAACGATTTCGGCTACATAGACGTTCCCCTGTATCACCGAATGAAGCGCCCCGGCTCGCTTACCCGCGACCGCGGTACCGGTCACGAGTCGCAGGAGCGGCTACGGCTGGCCGCCATCTACCGGGACATGGTCGCCAGAATCGGCGAACTCTCGATGGTGCGCACCGCCACCCCGGAGGCCGTTGCGCGCATAACCCTGTCCCATGTCAGCCAGGGCGACCGCGAGATCATGGACCACGCCATTGCCACGGTCCGAGACCATGTGGAATGCAAGGAAGTCGTCCACGTCGATTCCTGATCAGAGGAACCTCAGATGATCTCAACTGCGGCGCATCGGCTCAGGCGTCTCCAGGACCTGCGGGAGATGACACGAGCCGTCCCCCGGGTGCTGCTGTTATGCGCCCTCACCGTCAATGTCGTCGCCGGAGCGCTGCCGATAGTGTTCCTGGTGGGTATCGGCCGTGCGGTGGGGGACATCCACGCAGGCCAGAGTCCGAATCTTCATCTCGCCATCGCAGTGGGGGCGTTCACGGCTCAGCAAGTGCTCTCCTCGAGCCAGCTGGTGGTAGCCGCCGCTGTCACCCACCGGATCAACGCCCACTGTTCCGCGGAGGTGTTGAGGCTGACCTTGGGTGCGCCCTCGCTGAGCGACCTGGAAGGCTCCGATCTCGCCGATGATCTCCACGCCGTCTGCGAGCCCCTCGAAGCCATGACGAACACTCCCGGAGACGCCTTCGCAGGAGCATTGTTCCTGATCGCACGGTACACGCAGCTCGGCGGCGCCGCGGCGATCCTGTCCACCGTGGTGGGGCCGGGAACGGCTGCGGTCGTCGTCACCGCGGCCCTGGTTGCACGCACGGGCCACGCGAACGCCTTCCGGAAGTGGGGGAAGATCGTGAGCAGCCTGCGTGGGGCACGGCGCGCGATCGCATACCTCCGAGACCTGGGAATGGAGTCCGGCACAGCCAAGGAGATACGAATATTCCGCCTCGGACCGTGGATCGAGAGGAAGTTCGCAGCGCACGCCGACAGATTCAACTCCACGCAGTGGGCAGGACGGAGCAAGATATACGGACGCCCGTTTGCGGCATACTCGATCTTCGTCGGAGCAGGACTGATCGGCTCTTTGGTCCTGTTCACCAACCAGCCGTCCATGGACCCGAGCAGGGCGGTCATCGCACTACAGGCCGTCGTACTCTGCGGCCGGTTCGGGACCATTTTCCCGGAGTCCGACACCAAGCTCGTGTACGGGTTCTCCGCCTGGGAGTCCCTCACACGTGCGAAACGCAGGTTCCAGGGACCCGAGACAACGAACGGTAAGCAACCAGCAGTTCCGGACACATGGCATCGGCTGACGCTCGAGAATGTCGGATTCAGCTACACCGGCAACGGTGTCGACGTCCTGAAGTCGGTGAACCTCGACATCCCGGCAGGGACGTCCCTTGCTGTCGTCGGCGTCAACGGCGCAGGGAAGACAACGCTCACCAAAATAATCACGGGCCTGTACCAACCGACGTCCGGTTCCATCCGGTTCGTCCCGGTGGACCCGCCCGGTGCGGATATCCTGACCTGGCAGAACCAGTTCGCGGTGGCGTTTCAGAACTTCTCCCGCTTCCCGTTCTCCCTCAGAGAGAACGTCACCATAGGAAGCGCCACCCACAACGCCGATGACGCAGACGTTCTCGAAGCCATCGGCCTGGCCGGCCTCGGGCCTCTCGTCGGCGCACTCCCGGCCGGTCTCGACACCCCCCTGGACGGCAACACCGAGGGCGGCGTCGATGTGTCGGGTGGCCAGTGGCAACGCATCGCGCTGGCGCGTTCCCTTTTTGCGATCAAGAACGGGAGGAAGGTCCTCGTACTCGACGAACCCACGGCCCAGCTGGACGCCCGCGGCGAAGCCGATTTCTACGATCGGTTCCTTGAGCTGACGAAAGGTACCACCAGCATCGTGATATCGCACAGGTTCTCAACCGTCCGCCGCGCGGACCAGATCGCGGTGCTGGACGGCGGTTTCATCACGGAACGCGGCAGTCACGAAGAGCTCATGCGACTGGGCGGGCTCTACGCAAAAATGTTCCACGCGCAGGCGGAAAGGTATCAGTGCAGTGAGACCGGAGGGGAGCAACGATGAAGGACACGGTCGGTGCCGTGATCTTTCTCCTGCGGATTTCATGGCGCAACGGGCGAAGACAACTCACGCTGGGTGCAGTTCTCATATTACTGGGGTTTGCCGCGACTCCGCTGGTTGCGGTAGCAGCTCGTGAAGCCGTGAACGCGGCGCTCGCGGCCGACGAGATGACGAGTCTGCGCTGGTCCGTCGCCACCGGCATCGCGCTCACCTGCGAGCTGTACCTGGCACACTTCGCGCATCTCTACTACTTCGAGTTGGGGGAGATCAACGAGAAGACGCTGACATCCGAACTGATATCGTCCATCTCGGAAGTGAGTCTCGAAAGGCTTGACTCCCCGGAGTTCCTTGACTCGATCGCCATTCTGAAGCAAGACATCGTTCGCATGCGGGAGAGCGTCTCCGCCGTCTTCAAGATCCTTGCGATCGTCGTGCAGCTCGTGATCACCAGCGTCGTCGTGGCGCGGCTACAGATCTGGCTCGCCGCGCTGCCGCTGGCCTCCGCCGTCCCCGTCGTGTTGGGACACCGGGCAGAGCTGGTCCTCGAAAGGGGACGGCGTGAGGCGGCCTCGGTGGTACGCCAGCTGGCCCGGTTGAGATCCATCGCCACCAGTCCGGACACGCTACCGGAGCTCCGGATCCTCGGGGTCGAGGAACTGCTGCTCTCCCGCCACCATTCGCTTCAGACCAGGGCGAAGGACATCCTGCTGAAGGCGCAGTGGAAGCACGCAGCCTGGCGAGCGGTAGGGCAGGGCGCCTTCGCCGCCGCCTATGCGCCTTCAGTGGCCTTCGTCATCTACATGGTGAAGAACGGCAGCGTGACGGTCGGGGATGTGGTCCTCCTGGTCACGCTGATCACCAGAGTGAGCGCGCAGGTGGTGACGGGACTCGATCTCTTTGCGTCCCTGCACTCCGTCGCAAACGGATTCGACATTCTTCGGCACCTGAACTTCGCGGATCTGAAGGAACGTGGCAGCGACGGTGCCCTGCCGATCGAGAGGATATCCACCGGAATCAGTCTCGAAGACGTCGAGTACACGTATCGCGGCATGACCACTCCCGCTGTGAGTGGGGTGAATCTGCACCTTCCTGCCGGCAGCACGGTGGCGATCGTCGGAGAGAACGGGGCCGGCAAGAGCACGCTGGTGAAGATCATCTCTGGCCTTTACCGGCCGACGAGAGGCCGCGTCCGCGTGGACGACGTCGATCTGGGAGAGCAGACTCCCGAGTCCTGGCGGGCAAGGGTCTCCACGCTGTTTCAGGACTTCGCGCGCCTGGAGTTCTCCGTGCAGGAAAGCGTGGGAGTCGGCCACCTGCCCGACATCGACAACCGGGCGGCCGTACTCAGCGCCTTCCGCCGAGCCTCTTCGGGCAAGGTCGTCGACGACCTGCCGCACGGGCTCGACACCCTGCTCGGGCTCCGCCACGAACAGGGCCGCGCACTGTCTGGCGGTCAGTGGCAGTCCGTCGGACTCGCGCGCTCCCTGATGCGCCCGAAACCACTGCTGCTGGTCCTGGACGAGCCGGGACATTCGCTGGATGCACTGGCGGAGGAGCAGGTTGCCGAGGCATATCTGTCGGCGGCGAAAGACGTGGCCTATCGCAGTGGTGGAGTCACCTGTTTTGTCACCCATCGACTCTCCACCGCGCAACTCGCCGACAGGATAGTCGTCGTCGATCGGGGTTCCGTGGTCGAAGTCGGCACCCACGAGGACCTCATGGCACGGCGGCAGAAGTACTTCGAGCTCTTCGAGCTTCAATCTCGTGGTTACGTGTCGTGAAAAGGGCCGCCCGCGGGCGTGCACCTGAGGGGACACCCGGCCCCTCGTACCCCGCGGCCTGGTGCCCCCCGTGATGGCCGTCAGTCAAGGGCGGTGGCCATGCGGCGTACCGCCTCGGTGATCAGCTCGGGTGACGTCGCCAGGTTCATGCGGACGAAGCCGGCACCGCCGGTACCGAAGGACGAGCCCGGGTTCAGGGCGACCCTGCCGCGCTCGAGGAACGCGGCTGCCGGGTCGTCGCCCAGCCCGAGGCCCCGGCAGTCCAGCCAGGCCAGATAGGTGCCCTGCCCCGGGGTGCAGCGCACCGCGGGCAGGTGCCGGGCCAGCAGGTCGACGAGCAGGCGGCGGTTGCCGTCGATACCGGCCAGCACGGCGTCGAGCCAGTCACCACCGTCCCGGAGCGCCGCGACATGGGCGATGATGCCGAGGTGGCTGGGTCCGTGGCTGACCTCCTCGGGGATACGGGCGAGATCGTCGGCCGCCGCGGGGCCCGCAAGGGCGAGGGCGGCCTTGAGCCCGGCCAGGTTCCAGCCCTTGGACGCCGACATCAACGACAGTCCCCGCTCCCCGCCCGGCACGCTCAGATACGGCACGAAGACCGCGCCTTCGGGCACCACCGGAGCATGGATCTCGTCGACCACGACCCGTACCCCGTACGCCTCGGCCAGCCGAGCGACGTGCGCCAGCTCCGCGGCGGTGTGCACGGTGCCGGTCGGGTTGTGCGGGCTGCACAGCAGGTACACCGGGCGGGCCCCGCCGGACGCGACGCGCCCGAAGACGTCCTCGAGCACGGTGAAGTCGATCCGCCCGGAGACGTCCAGCGGCGCCTCGACGACGGTGCGCCCCAGGTTCCCCGCGAACATGTAGAAGGGCGGGTAGACGGGGCAGTTGACGACGACCGGGTCACCCGGCCCGGAGACCAGCTTGAGCATCTCGACGACGCCCAGCATCACGTCCGGCACGATCGCGGTGCGCTCGACGTCGATCCCGTCCCAGCCCCACCGTTTGCGGGCGAAGGCCGCCAGTGCCTCGGCGTACACCGTCCCGGCCGGGTACCCGGTGTCACCGAGCTCGACCGCGTCCCGGATCGCCCGGGTGACCGGCTCGGCCAGCGGCACGTCCATCTCGGCGACCCACACCGGCAGCACGTCCTCGGGGTAGGCCCGCCACTTCATGCTCGTACGGCGCCTCAGCTGCTCCAGCGAGAGCTGCTGCAACGGGTTGGCGGCACGGGAGGCGGGGGTGTCCCGCGGTATACAGTCCATACGTCCACGCTAGACGGCATCCGACCGGCCAGCAGCGGTACGCGTTCGGGTGAACGGGGGCACCGCCGACCTCCTTGAGGCAGTGGGGGCCGTCCAGGACGATACGGCGGAGCTGCCTTCGCATAGCCTCGCGCCATGCGAGACGTCGAGGTCCGGGTCGTGGTCCGCAAGTTCGACGACGGTCTGCACTGGCACCATTCCATGGCGTGGCTGGGGGAGGACGAGTACGGACGCTGGCTTGGCGCGCCGATCGGGACGGTGTACGGCAAGGGCGGCGAGGAGCACGTCTACTCCACTCAGGAGCGACGGGTCATGCTGTTTCCCCACGACGCCTGGTGGACTGCGCTGTTCCAGGATGCGCCCGCCCGTCTGGACGCGTACTGCGACGTCACCACTAACCCTGAATGGCTGCACGGCGGGGAAGTGACCATGGTCGACCTGGACCTCGACGTCTGCCGGACACGGGAGGGCGGAGCCGTCTTCGTCGACGACGAGGAGGAGTTCGCCCGTCATCGCCTGCACTACGGCTATCCACCGGACGTGGTCGCGCACGCCGAGGCGGCGACCGCGTGGCTGTCGCATGCGCTACGCAACGGCACGGAGCCGTTCGGCAGCCGCTACCGCGCCTGGCTCGACCAGGTCGGCTGAGGTCAGAAGAGACCAAAAGAGGTCGAATGAAGGCGCCCCGGCACCGTCACAAGGGCAGCGGACGCGCTTCGACGACGCTCTTCATGACGAGGGTGGAGCTGAGGTGCTGCACGCCGGGCAGCGTCGCGAGGCGCTCGTCGTAGAGCTGCTGGTAGGCCTCCAGGTCCCGGGTGACGATGCGCAGCAGGAAGTCGGGGTCGCCGAACAGACGCTGGGCTTGCAGCACGTTCGGGATGTCGGCCACGGCCCGTTCGAAGGCGGCGACGGTCTCGCGGTCCTCGTAGCGCATGGTGACGAAGAGCAGTGACTCGAAGGTCAGGCCGAGAGCACGGGCGTCCAGCCGAGCGTGGTAGCCGCTGATCGCGCCGGAGCGCTCCAGGGCCCGCAGTCGACGGTGGCACGGGGACACGCTGAGGCGGACCCGTTCGGCCAGCTCGGTGAGGGTCAGACGCCCGTCGCGCTGGAGTTCGGCAAGGATCTTTCGATCTACGTCATCCACGGAGGAGATTCTTCCACACCTTCTCACACACCATGGAAAAGTTAGAAACACATTCTACGGAAATACGCCTAATCTCCCCTTCGGATGGCCGGGGAATCCGCCGGTCCTGCGGGCACTCGGCCGACATCCGGGCGACACCCGGTCGACCGAATGCAAGAAGGGTGGGGTGGAGGTATGACGATCGGCAGCATCGCCCCGTTCTGGGCGGTCTCCTTTCTGCTGGTGCTCGTCCCGGGTGCGGACTGGGCCTATGCGATCGCTGCGGGGCTGCGTGACCGGACGATCCTGCCCGCCGTCGGCGGCCTGCTCGCCGGCTATCTGGTGCTGACCGCCGCGGTCGCCGGCGGAGTGGCCGCGCTGCTGACCCGCTCCCCCGTGGCGCTGACCGTGCTGACCGTGGCCGGCGCGGTGTACCTGATCTGGCTTGGCATGAGCGCGGTGGCCCGGCCGTCGACACCGCAGACCGCCACCGGGGACGCCCCCGGCTCGTGGGTGCGACGGGCTACCAAGGGCGCCGGCATCAGCGGACTCAACCCGAAGGCGTTGTTGCTGTTCCTGGCGCTGTTGCCGCAGTTCGTCACGGGCGGCGCCGGGTGGCCGTTCGCGGCCCAGATCGCCCTCCTGGGCCTGGTGCACACGGCCAACTGTGCCGTGGTCTACACGGGTGTGGGCGCCACCGCACGACGGGTACTGCGTGCCCGCCCGGCCATCGCCAGGGCGGTGACCCGCTGCTCGGGCGCCGCGATGATCGTGATCGGCGCCCTGCTGCTGGCGGAGCGGCTGTTCGCCTGAGCCCTGCCGCACCCCCGGCGGACGCAGGGTCCTCCGGCGGGTGCAGGGCCCTCCGGCAGGCCAGGCCCGTGCCTCAGCCGAGGCCGAACGGGAGCCGGGCAGCGACCTCCCCCAGCGCGGCCTTCTCCGCGTCGCTCGGTGCCCGCCGGCCGGTGCCGACCAGCAGCGCGTCCCGGTCGGAGAACGTGTCCGGGAACGTGGTCCCGGCGATCCCCTCCAGCAGCGCGCGAGCCGCGGCGAGGGTCTCCGCGGGCGGTTCGGCGGCCGACGGCAGGTGCGCGATCAGGTCGAGGTGGTGCAGGCTCCACTCGAGCACGTACGCGGACAGGAAGTCGCCGACGGTCAGCACCTCGCCCTGGGTGCCGACACGGGCGGCCGGATCGGCGAGTTCGGCGGCACGGCCCGCTGCGGAACCGACGTCGTCGAAGTGGAACCTGAGCCAGCGCGGCTCCCCGTACGCGGCGGCCAGCCGGGGGATCAACTCGTCGGGTGGGCCTTCCGGTTCGGGCTCTTCGGACGGCACGGGAGGGCCCTCGCCGGTCGGGGGCCCGGGCAGGCCCCAGTAGGTGACCGCGTCCACGGTCGGTTCGGTGTCGGCGGGCGTGACCAGGGTGATCAGGATGTCCTGGGCGCCGATGACGAGATGGCACACCAGATCCCGCACGAGCCAGCCGGTACAGCCGGACGGACGCTCGAAGTCCTCGTCCGGAAGGTCGGCGACCGCCGCGCGCAACGCCGTCCAGGAGCATGAGAAGAGATCCACTGCGGCACGATAGTCCGCGGCCGAAAGGCCGAACCAGCGAATTAGGGGGTCGGGTCGGGTCGAGGCGGTTCTCGGGTCCGGGGAGTCGAGGTGGGTCGGGTCGCGCCGGGTCGCGGTCGGCGCGACTCGTTGTCAGTGTCCGGTGCCAGACTTCCGGGGCATGGGCGATGACGAGGTACGTGACGAGGTACGGCTGAGGGACGTCGACGAGGACGATCTGGAGGTCTTCTTCGCGTACGAGCAGGACGCCGAGGCGTTCCGGCGGTCACGGTTCACCCCGCGGGAGCACGAGAGGTTCATGACCCACTGGACCACCCGGGTCGTGGGGGACCCCGCCGTCTTCGTGCAGACGGTCACCGTCGGCGGTGAGCCGGCGGGGCATGTCGTGGCCTGGTGGGAAGGGGACAGCAGGTTCCTCGGATACTGGTTCGGTCGCCGGTACTGGGGCAGAGGGGTCGGCACGAAGGCGCTGGCGCAGTTCCTCGAACGGGAGCGGAACCGCCCGCTGCACGCCGACCCCTTCGTCGGGAACACCGGGTCGGTCCGGCTGCTGGAGAAGATGGGCTTCCAGCGCACCGGGACGGTACGGCACGGCACGGACGAGCACGTGATGTTCGTGCTCGGCGGCGACCGGTGAGCGGCGCGCGCGACGCAGGTGCCGCACGCGGTGGTCAGTCGCCGGAGGGCTCGAACATGGGGGTGACATCGGCGTCGTACGGCAGGGTGGAGAGCACGTCGGCGTAGCCGCGCTCCAGCGCCTGCTGTTGGCGTGCGATGTGGGGGCCGGCGGGGCGTGCGGCCAGTCGCGCCATCCGTTCCTCGTGCGCCTCGGTGATGTCCTCGGCGGTGGCCCGCCAGTCCGCGTCGTCCGGTACGCGGACCAACTCCACGCAGGCCGGTGGCCCGCCCTCCAGCAGCGCGGCGGCGGCCCGGTCGTGGCCGTCGAGGAGCAGCCAGCCGTCCAGGAAGGACACCCACCACAGCAGGACGGGGGCGAGCGTGCCCTCGCGTGCGTGCTTGCGGTACGCCTTCACCCGTGGGGCGTCCGGTGCGGGAAGCGGGCGCAGCGGCAGGACACCGTGCCAGCCGCCCCCGCAGAGCAGTTCGATGGTCGCGTCCGGCCAGTCGCTGACGAGGTCGCAGTCCCAGATCCCCGGCGCGAAGGTGGTGCGCGAGGTCAGCAGCCAGCGTCCGTGGTGCAGTGGGCCGTGTGCGGTCTCCTCCAGCCACCGCGCGTACCGGTGCGGCCAGTTGGCGCCGCCCCGCAGCCGGGCGGCCGGCAGCGACGGCAGGGGGGAACGCTGGCCGGGCAGGCGGCGCAGGTGGAGGTCGCGGCAGCAGCCGTCGCCCTCCGAGCGGGCCTGGATCAGCGGTCGTCCGCCCTGCCGGAGGAGCCACCGGCGGCCCGTGATCCGCTCGAAGCGCAGTGCGGGCGGGCCCGGCCGGCTGTCGGGTACCGCCAGTACGACACCGCCTCCCGGCAGCGGTTCCCTCGTGGCCCTGGTCATGGGAGCAACGTCAGCACGAAGGGTTCCTCCGCTGCAAGGGATTACTCCGGCCCGCTCCGTTGCGAACGATCGGCAGGTCAAGTCGGCGCGGATCGAGGGTAGACGGGTCGGTGACAGACACCGACCGCGAAGGGAGGTGGGCGCCATGCCCATCAACTTCCGCAAGAGCTTCAGGATCTTCCCGGGCGTGCGACTCAACATCAACCGTCGCTCGTTCTCCTTCACCTTCGGCGACAGGTCGGGCGGTCCTCGGCACACCGTCAGCAGCACGGGCCGCCGCACCACGTCCATGGATCTGCCCGGGCCCTTCAGCTACCGCAAGACCCGAAAGTCCTAGCGGGCACGGCAGCCGCCGGAAGCGCCGACGCGCCGAACCCGGCGCCGCTGGGCGGCACGGGCGGCCCGGGCAAGTGCGTGGCCGAGTGCCCGGCCACGGGCGGCCGGCGCGCCGGGGCGATCGGGCAGCAGGCCGACGAGGTCCCGCGGGCGCACTCGGTCAGTCGGACACCACCGTGGTGGTCACCTCGACCGGCACCGCCAGCGAGTTCGCGATGAAGCACTCGCGGTGGGCCTGTTCGGCCAGCTCCTCGACCCTGGCCTCGTCGGTTCCGGCAGCGACCTTGACGGTGACGGCCAGGCGGATCGTCACGAGGCGGGCCGGCTCGGCCGCCAGGTCGAGGCGGCCGGACGCTTCGTCGTCGTAGGCCAGCACGTCGACGCCGGCGCGGGCGGCGACGGCGAGGAAGGACAGCAGCTGGCAGGAGGAGGCGGCCATCACCACGAGCTGCTCCGGGTTCAACCGCTCGGGACTGCCCCGGAAGGCCCGGTCCGCGCTCAACGCCACTTCCCCGGCGGCGGGTGGTGCGACGGCGGTGTGATCGCGTGAGAACGAGCGGACACCGGCGGCAGTGGAGCCGTCCCAGTGCAGGTGGGCGGCGTATGTGTGGCTGATCATGATGCAACGGTAGATCGCGGACGTTTCGGCGACCACCGAAGCATGGGCGTCCTACCGTCGCGGGCATGAGCAGTCGCGGTCATGAGCGGTGCCGGGACACCCGCGCCGGTACCCGCCTTGAATCACCTGATCAGGCTGGCTCATCTTCGCGGCGCCGGGCTGGCGCTCGACGAGCGGATGATCAGCCGGGGCGTCAGCAGCTGTTCCGGCGGCGCGGGCGCGAGGTGGTGGGCGACGGTCCCAGGGTCCGGCGGGCAGGATCCGGCGGGCACGGTCGTCGCGGGAGGGGTCGCCGCGGTGGCGTGCAGCAGGGTCGCCATCACCTGGCGGCCGACGAGTTCGATGGGCTGGCGGATGCTGCTCAGGTCCAGTGCGGCGGCGGTGGGGGTGTCGTCGAAGCCGACGACGGCGACGTCACGGCCGACCTCCAGGCCCCACTGCTGGGCGGCCCGCAACACCCCCACCGCGAGGGTGTCGGTGGCGGTGACGAACGCGGTGGGCGGTCCGGGCTGCCCGAGCAGGGCGTAGGCCATCTCCGCGCCGGCGGCGACGGTGTCCTCACCCCGCGCGTCCAGGGAACGGCACGCGGCGGTCAGGCCGTGCCGTTCGACCGCGGCCTGCCAGCCCTGCGCGCGCCGGGTGCCGATGGTGTCGTCGGGAGGCCAGCCGATGAATCCGATCCGGCGGTGACCGCGGTGCACCAGGTGGTCCACGGCGGCAGCGGTGCCGGAGGGGTTGTCGACGTCGATCCAGGGATAGCGGTCGGTGGCCTCGGCGGTGCGACCGAACGCCACGAAGGGCACGCCGCGTTCGAGCAGGGCCGGCGGGCGCGGGTCGGACGCCGTGACGTCGTACAGCACGACACCGGCCACTCCCCCGCTGCGCCGCAGCCGCGCCGCGCACTCCACCTCGGCCTCGGGGCCGTCGGCGGTGAAGAGCAGCAGATGGCGGTCGGCGGCGCGGCCGGCCTCCGCCAGGGCGTGCAGGAAGCGGTCATGGATGGAGGCCAGTGCGCCGGGCGCGAGCGGCCTGATGCGGTATCCGATCATCCGTGAGGCGTTGGCGCGCAGGTCCTGGGCGACGCGGTTGGGCTGGTAACCCAGTTCGGCGATGAAGCGTTCCACGCGCTCCCGGGTCTCCGGGCGTACCCGGTCCGGTGCGTGCAGGACGTTGGAGACGGTCTGCCGGGACACTCCGGCCGCCGCGGCGACGTCCACCAACGTCGGCTGGGCCGCGGCCGGCACGGCCCACCGCCTCCGCTCTGCCACGTTCTTCCCTCACCCCTGTCGCTCGCCTCGGTCGGCCCGATCGGCCCGGTGCACCCGGCGCGCCGCCCGGTGCCCATACCTGATGCCTGATGCCTGATGCCTGATGCCCGTCATTGTTCCGCGCCCGGCGCGTTCCCGTGGCCCCCGTTCGCTCCCGGGCGCCTCTGGCGTGGTGCACGCCGATTCCGGTACGGTGCCCGCCTGAGTTGCACGTTCAAACCGTGCCGTGGCCCACGCTACCAAGTCGCGCGACGGCGTGTACGGGAGGCGAATTGAGCCATTACCGCCAGCCCCCGTTGCATGATCTGGTCACCGTCCTGTGCGCGCCCACCGTGTGTCTGAGCGCCCCTGACGGTCAGATCCGCGCGGCCGACCTCGACGGTTGCTACGACAGCGACCGCAGGGTGCTCTCGCGCCTGGAGGTGGCCGCGGCGGACGCCCGGACGGTGCCGGTGGGCCGGCGCCAGGACGGTGCCGCACGCGCCGTCTTCACCGCGCAGCTACGACCGGCGCAGGCCCCGCACGCCTCCGTGCTGCTGCATCGCCGCCGCACCGTGCGGCCGGCCGCCCTGACCGAGGAACTGGAGCTGGTGAACGGCTCCGGCGACCCGATCACCGTACGGCTCCTGGTGCGGTGCGCCACCGACCTGGCCCCGGTGCACGTGGTGCGCGGCGGTGAACCGGCACCGGCGGTGGCGCCCGAGCCCGGTCCTGACGGTGTGCGGTGGGCGGACGACACCCAGGAGGTGACCCTGACCGCGGACCGCCGCCCGGACGAGGTGCGCGCCGAGGACGGCGGCGCCCTGCTCGTCTTCGCCGTCACCCTGCTGCCCGCCCGCCCGGCGCGGTTGCGCCTGTACGTGCGGGTGGGCGAGGTCGCGACCGGCGCCGACGGGCTCCGGGAGGACGGTTCCGGCAGCGGTGCGAAGCCACCGGCCGGTGGCGAACGGACCGGCGGAGAGGCCTTCCTCCCTGCCGCCTTCCCCGCCACCGCCACGCCCCCGCTCGCCGACCTCCCGCAGGGCGTGCGGTCACCGCGCGACCCGGTGCGGCGCAGGCTGCTGGACGTGAGCCGGCAGGACCTCGCTGCGATGCTGCTCGCCGACCCTCGGGACCCGGACGACGTGTTCCTCGCGGCCGGCAGCCCCTGGTACTTCACGCTGTTCGGACGGGACGCGCTGTGGTCGGCCGCCCTGCTGCTGCCGTGGGACACCAGGATCGCCGCGGGCACCCTGCGGGCGCTGGCCCGGCGCCAGGGCAGCCGCGTCGAGGAGACCGCCGAGGAACAGCCCGGCAAGATCCTGCACGAGGTGCGCCGGGAGACGCTGCGCCTGGGCGAGATGGTCATTCCGCCGCGGTACTACGGCACGATCGACGCCACCCTGCTCTGGGTCCGGCTGCTGCACGACGCGTGGCGGGCCGGCTTGCCCGCGCGGGACGTCGAGGAACTGCTGCCGCGGTTGCGGGCGGCGCTCGCGTGGCTGACCCGTTACGGGGACGCGGACGGCGACGGGTTCGTGGAGTACCGGCCGTCCGGGCACCGCGGCCTGGCCAACCAGGGCTGGAAGGACTCGGTGGACGCGGTCCGTTGGTCCGACGGCCGGCACGCCGAGGGGCCGTTGGCGCTGTGCGAGGTGCAGGGCTACGCGCATGCGGCGGCCGTGCGGGGCGCCGACCTGCTGGACGCGTTCGGCGAGCCGGGCGCCGACCGGTGGCGGGAGTGGGCCGCGCTGCTGCGTACCCGGTTCCGGGCGGCCTTCTGGGTCGAGGACGCCTCCGGCGGTTACCCGGCGATCGCCCTGGACGGGGCGAAGCGGCCGGTGGACGGCGCCGCCTCGAACATGGCCCATCTGCTCGGTACCGGGCTGCTCAGCGGCGCGGAGGCGGCACTGGTGGCCGACCGGCTCGCCCAGCCCGACCTGGACTGCGGGTACGGGCTGCGTACGCTCTCCTGTGCCAGCAGGGCGTTCGACCCGCTGAGTTACCACTGCGGCAGCGTCTGGCCGCACGACACCGCCATCGCGGTCCTGGGCCTGGCCGCCGAGGGCCAGCACGGCGTGGCGCATGCGCTCGCCGAGGGGCTGCTGGCCGCTGCGCAGGAGTTCGACTGCCGGCTGCCGGAGCTGTACGGCGGCACCGCGCGCCACCAGGGCGAACCGGTGCTCGCCTATCCGACGTCGTGCCGTCCGCAGGCGTGGGCGGCGGCCGGCGCGGTCGCGGTGCTGGCCTACCTGGAGGGCTGGCCCACCACGCACACGGGACCCGTCGAGCACGCGGGCGGCGGGGCGCCGTCCGCCCCGAAGCCCCCGGCCTGAGCGGCCCTCAAGCGACACGGTGACGCCCGGATGCGCCCGCCGCACTGACAGAAGGCTTCCGAAGGGGTTGACGCAGTAAGCGCAGCCGGGGAAGCTCCCACGCACAGCCGCTTTGAACGATCAAACAATCTGCTCTGACACGCGTTCAAGAACGTTCGAGAACCCGCTCGAGAAGCGTCCGAGATGCGTTCGGGGAGTCGTTCGAGAAGTCCCTGCACGAACCGCACGGACCCGTCACGAACAACGTCCACGATCTCGCTCGTACACTCGCCCGGCACGTTCCGCAGACCTACCCATCCACCGTTCTGCACAACCCGACACAGGGTCCGCCCACCTGCCCGCCCCGCACCTGCGAGCCACTTGCGGGCGCCGTTCACGCTTCGTCCGCCCACCACTTGGGTATCGCTGCGTATCGCCGGGGACGGCACGGGCCGGCGCACGGGCCGATCGAGGAGGCGCGACATGAAGCTGAGAAGGATTCGGGGTGCCGGGAGCCGCACGGGGCTGGCGTGCTGCGCGCTGGCCACCGTGGGCGCACTGACCCTGGCCGGCTGCGGCAGCGGTGACTCGGGCGACGACGCGTCCGGCACCGACGACCGGGGCCCGATCACGCTCGCCGTCCACAAGGACACCTCGGGCAACCTCCAGCACCAGCTGGACGTCTGGAACAAGGCCCATCCCGGCGAGAAGGCGACCCTCATCGAGCTGCCGGACGCGGCCGACGCGCAGCTCCAGCAGATGGTGCAGAACGCCCAGGTGAAGTCGGACGCCTATGCGGTGCTGGGTCTGGACGTGACCTGGACGGCGGAGTTCGCTGCGAACCGCTGGGTCGACCCGGTGCCGGCGTCGCTGACGAAGGCCGTCGACACCTCCGGGCTGCTACCGGTCTCGCTGGCCACCGCCAAGTACCGCGGCACCCTCTACGCCGTGCCCTGGCAGTCCAACGGGGCGCTGCTCTACTACCGCACCGACCTGTTCAAGGCCGCCGGGATCAAGGCCCCGCCGACCACCTGGCAGCAGATGCAGGACGACTGCGCGAAGGTGCAGAAGCTGCCGCAGGGCAAGGACCTGCACTGCTACACCGGCCAGTTCGACAAGTACGAGGGGCTGGTCGTCAACTTCTCCGAGGCGGTGCAGTCGGCGGGTGGCCGGGTCTTCGACGCCGCAGGCAAGCCCACCGTGGACACTCCGCAGGCGAAGGCCGCGCTGACCTGGCTGGCGGACTCCTTCAAGAGCGGCCTCATCCCGAAGGCGTCCCTCACCTACAAGGAGGAGAACGCGCGCAAGGCGTTCCAGGACGGTGGTTACGTCTTCGAGCGGCAGTGGCCGTACATGTGGGACCTGGCCAACAAGACGGACGGCTCGTCGAAGGTGGCGGGCAAGTTCGAGGTGGCGGCGCTCCCGGGGCAGCACGGTCCGGGCTCGTCGACGCTGGGTGGCCTGAGCCTCGCGGTGTCGTCGTTCGCCAAGCACAAGGCGAGCGCACGGGACTTCATCGCGTACCTGTCGAGCGAGAAGGCGCAGCGGGCCAACATGCTCGCCACGTCCGAGGCGCCCACCCGCACCGCGCTCTACGACGACCCCACGTTGCGGAAGAAGTTCCCCTACCTGGATGCGCTGAAGGACTCCACGCACCGGGCCGTGCCCCGGCCGCTCGCGGTGCGCTACGGAGACGTGTCGACCGCGATCCAGGAAGCCGTGTACCCGGTGATCTCCGGCAAGGGCGATCCGGACAGCGCCCTGCACGCCCTCCAGGCCGACCTCGAGAAGCTCACCAAGCAGTGACCACCGCGACGGAACCCACCGAACCCACCGGTCCCGGTGGATCCGCGGCGCCGGACGCCGCGCCGTCTCCCGCCCGTCCCCGCCGTCGTGGGGCCGGGCGGGGCGAGGGCACCCTGGCCGCGCTGCTGCTCTCCCCCACGCTGGTCGTGCTCGCGCTGGTCATCGGCTATCCGCTGCTGGCCGCGCTGCGCGAGTCGTTCTACCGGCAGGGCGAGGGGCTCGACGCCAACGGCTTCGTGATCAGCGGCGACCGGTTCGCGGGCCTGGACAACTACCTCGACGCCTTCACCGGGGCGAACGGCTCGGCGTTCTGGAACGCGTTCTGGAACACCACGTTCTTCACCGTCGTGACGGTCGCGGTCGAGGTGGTGCTGGGTCTTGCGATGGCGCTGGTGATGCATCAGGCGCTGCGCGGCCGGGGGCTGGTGCGGGCCAGCATCCTGGTGCCCTGGGCGATCCCGACCGCCGTCTCCGGGCTGCTGTGGCGGTGGGTCTTCGACGCCGACGGGGTGGCCAACGCGCTCCTGGGCCACCAGGTGCTGTGGACCGCGGACGGCTGGCCGGCCAAGTTCGCCGTGATCATCGCGGACACCTGGAAGACGGCGCCGTTCATCGGCCTGCTGGTGCTCGCCGGGCTCCAGTTGATCCCCGGCGAGCTGTACGAGGCGGCCCGGGTGGACGGCGCGAGTTCCTGGCGGCAGCTGCGCAGCATCACATTGCCGCTGGTCAAGCCGACGTTGCTGATCGCCGTGCTGTTCCGGATCCTGGATGTGCTGCGGATGTTCGACCTTCCGTACGTGCTGACCGGGGGCCAGAAGCACTCCGTGCAGACGCTGTCCGTGCTGGCCTACAACGAGGCCAGCAATCTGCACTACGGTCCGGCCGCCGCGTACGCCACGCTGCTGTTCTGCTACGTGGTGATCGTCGCGTACGTCTTCGTCAAGCTGCTCGGCGCCGATCTGATCGCCGAAGCGCGCTCCCCGCGTGCGCCGGAGGACAGGTCGGCGCGGTTGTTCCCGCGCGCGCGACGCGCGGACCGGACGGCGCAGGCAGGAGTGCAGGGATGAGTGCGGACACGGCCGACGTGACCGGGGCGACCTCGTCGGCGCCCCCCACCGCGGCGTCGCGCGGATCGGCGCGTGCGGGCCGGGGTGGCCGGCGGGGGCGCGGTGGACGGGCGGTGCGGCGCTACGCGGGCCTGACCGTCGTCATCGTCTACTGCCTGGCGCCGTTCTACTGGATGGTGGTGTCCGCCTTCCGTCGCCCCACCGACCAGTTCCAGCTGGCTGCGCTGCCGCATCCGTGGTCCGTGGCGAACTTCGCCGCGGTCTTCAAGCCGGACGTGGGCTTCCAGCGGGCGCTGCTCAACAGCGTCGTGGTGGCGGGGGCGACGACGGCGCTCACCCTGCTGGTGGGCGTGGCCGCCGCATATGCGCTGGCCCGCCTCGAGTTCCGCTTCAAGTCCCTGACGGCGGCGGTGATCATTGCCACCTCGATGTTCCCCGGCATCTCGATGGTCGTCCCGCTGCTGCGGCTCTTCACCGACCTGCGCTGGATCAACACCTACCAGGCGATGATCGCGCCCAGCATGTCCTTCGCGCTGCCGCTGGCCGTGTGGAACCTCACCGCGTTCTTCCGGCAGCTGCCGGCCGAGCTGGAGCAGGCCGCGATGGTCGACGGCTGCACCCGTGGCCAGGCGTTCCGCAAGGTGATCATCCCGCTGGCCGCGCCGGGGGTCTTCACCACCGCGATCATCACGTTCATCGCGGCCTGGAACGAGTTCATCATCGCCCTGTCCATGGTCAACAAGAAGGACATGCAGACCGCCACGGTCGCCATCTCCCGGTTCACCGGCGCGCACGGCTTCGACCAGCCCTACGGCACCCAGATGGCGGCCGGCGTGCTGGTCACCGTCCCGCTGGTGGCGGCGGTCCTGGTCTTCCAGCGCCGCATCATCGCGGGGCTCACCGCGGGCGGGGTGAAGTAGCGGGCGCCACCGGGAGCGGGCGCGGCCGGGCGCCCCGGTGACCTGGATCGACGGGCGTGTCCGCCGCCCCCCAGGGGTACCCGGGGTGCCCGATGCGCCGGTGAGGAGCGGTGAACATGAAGTACCAGGCATTCATGGCGAGGGTCCGCGACCGCGGCGAGTACGCCGACCGCAAGGAGGCCGCGCAGGCGACCGAGGCCGTCCTCCGGGTGCTCGGGGAGCGGCTCACTCCCCACGAGGCCGACGACCTGGCCTCGCAGCTGCCCGGACGGCTGGGTGAGGTGCTTCAGGGCGCCCGTGGGGACACGCATGAGGCGTTCGGCGTGACGGAGTTCCAGCGCCGTGTCACCGAGCGTGCCGCACCCGTTCGGGCGCGGGGTGGCGCGCAGGACGCGCATGCCGTGCTGTCCACGGTCGGGGAGGCCGTTTCGGGCGGCGAGCTGAACCAGCTCATCAGCCAGCTGCCGTCCGGCTACGCGGCGCTGTTCGGCAAGCCGGAGCTCACCTGATCGGCTGCCGGGGGCGGCGACGTTCCCCCACGTGGGCGCCGTCGCATGCCTCCGTGGACCCCGGTTGATCACTCTTGACGCATGGGGGGCCGTTGCCTAGTTTCACGATGAAACGATTCATGCCGCCGATTCATGCCGCCGATTCACGCCGGTCGGTCCGGCCACCGCGTCAGGAGACCTCATGCCCGCTCTCGAATGGCTCCACGTCGACGGTGACCGGCTCGCCGACGAGCGCGGACGCACGGTCGTCCTGCGGGGTGTCGGCCTCGGTGGCTGGATGAACATGGAGAACTTCATCACCGGCTACCCAGGCAGCGAGCGCGAGATCCGTCGCCTGCTCAGGGCCGCCATGGGCGAGGCGGCCTACGACGCCTTCTTCGACACCTTCCTGACCGCCTTCTTCGACGAGGCGGACGCCCGCCACCTCGCCTCCCTCGGCCTGAACTCCGTCCGCATCCCGGTCAACTACCGGCACTTCGAGGACGACGACCGGCCCATGGCGTGGAAGGAGGACGGGTTCGCCGCGCTCGACCGGGTGATCACGCTGCTCGCCCGGCACGGCATCTACTCGATCATCGACCTGCACGCGCTGCCCGGTGCGCAGAACCAGCACTGGCACAGCGACAACCCCACCCACCGCGCCGAGTTCTGGACGCACCGCCACTTCCAGGACCGCGTCGTGGCCCTGTGGGAGCAGCTGGCCGAGCGCTACCGCGACCGGCCGGAGGTCGCCGGCTACAACCCGGTCAACGAGCCGTCCGAGTCCACCGGCGAGGTCCTGCTCGCCTTCTACGAACGCCTGGAGCGGGCGATCCGCGCGATCGACCCGCGGCACGTGCTCTTCCTGGACGGCAACCGGTACTCGACCGACTTCTCGCTCTTCGCGCGGCGCGCAGAGCCGCTGCCCAACACGGTCTACACGGCGCACGACTACGCCCTGCCCGGCATCATGGGCGCCAGCGCCTACCCGGGTGTGACGCGTGGCGAGTACGTCGACCGCTCGGTGGTCGAGCAGACCTTCCTGCGCCGCACGGCGTACATGCGCGAGACCGGCACACCGGTGTGGATCGGCGAGTTCGGTCCGGTCTACCCGGCCGACCGTGCCCAGGACGGCTGGCGGCTCGCGCTGCTGAGCGACCAGCTGGAGATCTACCGGGAGCACGGGGCCAGCTGGTCGCTGTGGACGTACAAGGACATCGGCCTGCAAGGGCTGGTCCACGCGGCGCCCGACAGCCCGTACCTGGAGCGGATCCGCCCGGCCCTGGAGCAGAAGGCACGGCTGGGCGTGGACTCGTGGGGCGGTTCGGACGCCGGGGTGCGCGACGTCCTGGACCCCATCGAGGCGCTCTTCGAGCGGGAGTTCCCCGACTACGCGCCCTATCCGTGGGGCCACCGGCCGCACATCGCCGTACTGGTCCGGCACATCCTGCTCGCCGAGCCGCTCGCCGAGCGGTTCGCGGCGCTGTTCGAGGGCATCTCGGTCGAGGAGGCCGTCGAGGCGGCCCGGTCGTTCCGCTTCGACCGCTCGGTGGAGCGCACGGCGCTGTCCGCGGTGCTCCGCGCGCACCTGCTCGACCGGCCGCCCGTGGGGCCGTGACCCGGCCGCGCACACCACAAGGGGCCCGGAGCTGCGAACGGTGCAGCTCCGGGCCCCTTCAAGGACCGTTTCCACCAGGCCTTTCAGGGACCATGTCCACCAGGCCCTGCAAGGACCGTGCCGACGCTGGGCCCGGGGACGCAGCACGTCGAGGGCCGGTGGCGCATCAGGCCGAGTCGAGCGCCTGCTTCATCTGGGCCACCCACTCCTTGGCGGCGGCCTCCGGCGTCTTCCGGCCGAAGAGCACGTCCGAGTCCAGCTTGGAGGTGATGTCGTTGAGCGACGAGCCGCCGGCCGGCGGGTCGGGTGCGGCCGGGGCGCCGTTGTGGGAGACCTGGTCGACGTAGTCCGCGTTGGCCCGGCCGGCCGAGTCGAGCGAGCCGGTGATCGCCGCCTTCACCTCGGGGCTGAACGGCAGCCCGCGGTCGTCGAGGATCTTTCGGCCCGCCGCCGGCGAGTTGATCAGGTAGTCGAGCAGCTTGGCAGCGGCCTCCGGATGCGCGGACTTCGCCGAGATCGAGTAGTACTGGGAGGGCAGCACCGTGGTGCCCGGCTGCTTGTACTGGTGCTCACCGGGGATGGTGACCAGTTTCAGGCCGCCGCCGGCCGCCTGGTTGAAGGCACCGAGCAGGTTCGAGTAGATGATCGACATGCCGGCCTTGCCGCGCCCCATGAGCGTCTGCTCGGGCGCCGCGGAGCCGACCTCCTGGATGGTCTCGGCGGACGGTATGCCGCCCCCCTTGAGCAGGTCCTTCTCCATGCTGAAGTAGTCCTGCACGGTGGACTCCTGGACGCCGAGCTCGCCCTTCGCGTCGAAGATGGGCGTGCCACGCTGACCCGCGTAGACACCGAGGGTGTCGATGACCCGCGGCTCGAAGCCGTACGTGCCCTTGGGGCTGTTGTCGGTGATCTTGTTCGCGATGTCGGCGAACTGCTCCCACGTCCAGGACTTGGTGTCCGGCAGCGGCACGTGGGCGGCCTTGAAGACGGCCGGGTTGGTGATCATCGCGATGGCGTTGCCGCCGGTGGGCGCGCCGTAGAGGGTGCCGCTGAACTTGGCCGCGGAGAGCGTGGCGGCCGGGAACTTCGACAGGTCGAGCTCGTCGGAGACGGTCTTCAGGTCGAGCAGCGCTCCGCGGTCGCTGTACTCGCGCGGGTACGCCCCGCCCAGCGTCATCAGGTCGGGAGCGTCGCCCGCGGCGGTCTCCGTGGCCAGCTTGTCGAAGTACGACTCGAAGTCGCTGGTCTCGGTCTCGACCTTGATGTCCGGGTTGGCCTTCTCGAAGTCGGCGATGACGCTCTTGGTCGTCGCCGCGCGCCCGTCGTCGCCCCACCAGGAGAAGCGGATCGTGGTCTTGCCGTCCGCGCTGTCCGATCCGCCACAGCCGCTGAGCGTCAGCAGCGCCGCGACGGCCCCGGCCGCCCCTGCACGCAGAAGCCTTCGGTGCCGTTTCGGGGGTGTTCGCATCATCGAAACTCGTCTCTGGGGGGCTTTGGGGGGTGAATGCCGCATCTGCGGGAACGGCGAAGGCGCGGCACCGACCCGCATGTGCTCGGGCGACACCGACCGCTTGTGCTCGGGCGGCTCAGAGGCCCTTCCGAGCTCCGCCGATACGGCGATACACCGCGCACAGACGCGTGAAAGCGGTTTCCCGCCTCTCGAGTACGTCAAATTAATAGCGCTGTCACAGGCTGTCAACGCTCGAGCACCGCACCGCCCCTGACATCACGGCATACGCACACGTCACGTCCGAGAGCCGGTCACGTGGCACAAAGTAGCGGCTCCACGGAGATCAGGTGGCCGGTTCGGCTGACACCGGAGAGACCGTCCGCGGGAGGTCGGGTGCAGGCCCGCCTTGCGTGGTGCGCTGTGACGAGACGGTCCTGCGCACCGCACCCGGTGCGGGGTCGGTTGCGGTGCCGGCGGGATTCGAACCCGCGGACAGGTAGGGGCAGGCCCGCCCGGTCCCCGTCAGTCGACATGGGCGGGGCCCCACCCATGCCGATCGCAATGGGCCGCTCTGCCACGGCTCCGCAACCTGCGGGAACGCGCGCGATCCCGCTCCGGCCAGGGTAGGGACACCGCCCTGTCCGGGCGAGCCGTTATCTGCAACTCGGCGTCAGATCGCCGGCCGGCGTGACGCGGCAGGGGCAAGCAGGGCATGGCGTCAGGAGGGCGGTCACCGGGTGGGATGCGTGCGGTCAGGGCCTGGCCACGGGTGCGGTGGTGGCCCGTGCCACGAGGTGTGGCCGGTAGGTGACGGACGGGCCGGCGTCCTGGCCGGTGATCTGGGCGTGCAGGCGCTGCCAGGCCTGTGCGCCGATCTCTTCCCAGGGCACCGACACGGTCGTCAGCGGCGGGGTGACGTGGCGGGCCAGCGGGATGTCGTCGAAGCCGGCGACCGATATGTCGGCGGGCACCCGGTGGCCGTTCTCGGTGAGGCCGGCGAGCAGTCCGATGGCGACGAGGTCGTTGTGGGCCAGGGCCGCGGTCGCCCCGCTGGCGAGCACGGCCCCGGTCGCGGCGTGCCCGTCGGCGGTCGAGGTGCCGCAGGCCAGCCGGTGCACGACGACCCCGTCGGTGCCGGCCGTGAAGTCGTCCAGGCCACGCTGCCGTTCGGCCTCGGAGGTGCTCGTCGCTGTGCTCGTCAGATGGACGAACCGGCGGTGCCCCAGGTCGTGGAGGTGGCGCGCGAGCTGGCTGGCGCCGGCGCGGTAGTCCACCGACAGCGACGGTACGTCAGGGCCCGGCGCCGGGCGGTTGACGAGCAGCAGCGGTCGCAGCCGGGGCGCCAGGCGGGCCAGCACCTTGTCCGGCATGCGCGGCGCGCACAGCACCAGGCAGTCGCATCTGCGGCGGGTCTCGATGGCGAGCAGCGCCTCGTCCTCCGCGCACTCGTCCGAGTCCGCCACCAGCACCCGGTAGCCGTCCCGAGCGGCGGCCTTCGTCAAGCGGTGCAGCAGCTCCTGGCAGGTGGGGTTGCCCAGGTCCGGCACCACGAACGCGACCGTCTTCGTCTGGCCGAGTGCGAGTCCGCGGGCCAGCGGGCTGGGTGAGTACTGCAACGCCGTGGCCGCTTCACGAACCCGCTCGGCGACCGCGGGATCGCCGACGAAGCGGCCGTTCATCACACGCGAGACGGTTGCCGCGGAGACGCCGGCCTTCGCTGCCACGTCCGAGATGGTCGGGGTGTCACGGCGGTGGTTGCGCATCACGTCGTTCCCTCTCGTCTGGCTCGTCTGGCTCGTCCTTGCGAGCCGCGTGTCCGGCGAGCGGCCTGGAGATCTGCGTCCGGTGCACGGCCCGGCAGTGCCGGCTGTGGCGAAAAGGGCCTGGTGCTACGGGGGTTGATGCGATGGTGCGCAATGACAATACTGCCGAGAAAGCGTTTTCTGGGGGTACTCCCCACTGCCTGAAAGGCGTGGGAGGTGCCCCCACCCACGCCCGTTCAGGGCAGTGGGGGAGGGCGTGCCCGACCCCGCGACCGCAGCAGAATCCGCCGGACAGGCCCTAGGGGGTGTCTGGCAAATGAGCGTGGAGGAAGGAGCGGCGTCTGGTGCGTGCGATCGCAAGGCGCCGGAGCGCCCTCGTGGCGGAGTCACGTGGGCGCTCCGGCAACGCAGCGAGCGTGCGTGCCAGACGCCGCGACGCCGCGGGCATTTGTCAGACACCCCCTAGGTCCTGTCGTCAAACTCCCGTCGTTGCCCGCCGGGCAGACGGGAGTTTGACGACACCCCCTAGCTCTCACCGCACCACGAAGGAGTCGGCACACGTGAGCACCATCGGTGAGCTCCGCACGCTCGCCCGATCCAGCGGGTCCGGGCCGCCGCACACATCGGGACGTCGCACCAAGGGCGACAGGGCCGGACGAGGCAGCCGGGAGAACAGGGACAACCGCGCGGCGTACATCTTCCTCGCCCCCTGGTTGGTGGGGGTCCTGCTCATCACCATCGGGCCGGTACTGGCCTCGTTGTACCTGTCCTTCACGGATTACAACCTACTCCAGTCGCCCCATTGGTCAGGGTTGGCGAACTACACCCAGATGTTCGACGACCCCGAGTTCTGGACGTCCCTCAAGGTGACGCTCAGCTATGTCGTCGTCTCGGTGCCGCTGCAACTCGCTCTCGCGCTCGCGCTCGCCCTGCTGCTCGACCGGGGGCTGCGCGCCCTGTCGTTCTACCGCTCGGCGCTCTACCTTCCGTCGCTGCTGGGCGGTTCGGTGGCGGTGGCCATCCTGTGGCGCCAGGTCTTCGGAACCGAAGGTCTGGTGAACCGATTCCTCGAACTGTTCGGGATCCACGGGCAGGGCTGGATCTCCAATCCGGACACGGCTCTGGGGACCATCGTCCTGCTGCACATCTGGACGTTCGGCTCGCCGATGGTCATCTTCCTCGCCGGGCTGCGCCAGATCCCGCGCATGTACTACGAAGCCGCGGAGGTCGACGGTGCCACGCCCTGGCGGCGCTTCCGGTCGGTCACCCTGCCCCTGCTGAGCCCCATCATCTTCTTCAATCTGGTGCTCCAGGTGATCTACGCCTTCCAGTCCTTCACCCAGGCCTTCATCGTCTCGGGCGGCAGCGGCGGCCCCAGCGACTCCACCCTGTTCACGACCCTGTACATCTACAAGGAGGGCTTCGGCAGGTTCCACATGGGCTATGCGTCCGCGATGGCCTGGGTGCTGCTGGTCATCGTCGCCCTCTTCACCGCCGTGAACTTCTGGTCCTCACGATTCTGGGTGTTCTATGACGACTGATTCCCTGCTGGGGCGGCAGCCCGGTCACCGGCGCCCCGCACCGCTTCCCCCGCCGGTGGCGGGCCGGCGCCCGGCCGGCGGGTTCCGTGTGACGAGCCTGCTCAAGCACGCCCTGCTGATCGCGCTGACCCTGACGATGCTCTATCCGCTCCTCTGGCTGCTGATCAGCTCCTTCCGGCCGAACGAGCTGATCTTCCGGGACTCCGGACTGAGCCTGCACCACCTCACCCTGGCCAACTACTCCAACGGCTGGAGCGCGCTGGGGTCCCCGTTCGGCAAGTACCTGGTCAACTCGGCGCTGCTGGTGCTGGGCGCGATCGTCGGCAACCTCTTCTCCTGCTCGCTCGCCGCGTACGCCTTCGCACGGCTGCGCTTCCGGGGGCGCAGGCTCCTGTTCGCGTTGATGCTCGGCACGATCATGCTGCCGATCCATGTGATCATCGTTCCGCAGTATGTGCTGTTCTCCCAGCTGAACCTGCTGAACACGTTCCTGCCGCTGATCCTGCCGAAGTTCCTGGCCACGGATGCGTTCTTCGTCTTCCTGATGGTCCAGTTCATCCGTGGCATCCCGCGCGAGCTGGACGAGGCGGCCCGACTCGACGGCGCCGGGCATCCCAGGATCTTCCTCCAGGTGATCCTGCCGCTGATGGTGCCGGCCCTGGCGACCACGGCGATCTTCACCTTCATCGGCACCTGGAACGACTTCTTCGGGCAGCTGATCTACCTCACCAGGCCCGAGAACTGGACCGCCCCGCTGGCCCTGCGCACCTTCCTGGACGCGCAGTCCTCGTCCGACTACGGCGGCATGTTCGCCATGTCGGTGATCTCGCTGCTGCCGCTCTTCCTGGTGTTCCTGTTCGGCCAGCGCTGGCTGCTGCGGGGCATCGCCACCACGGGGATCAGGTGACGATCCCCGGAGAATCCCAGAAGCCCGGAGAATCCCAGAGAAGGAGGACCCCCGTGTCCGCCCTCAGCTCGCCGCTGCGCTACGCCCTCGTCGGCACCGGCTCACGTGCCCAGATGTACATCGACGCGCTGACCGGCGTGCATGCCGAGGTCGGCCGGCTCGTCGCGTGGAGCGACACCAACCCGGGTCGGGTAGGCGTCTACGAGGAGCGCCTGCGCCGGGCCGGCGCCCAGCTGCCCGCCCGCTTCGCGCCCGACGAGGTGGGCGAGGCGGTGCGCCGGCACGCCGTCGACCGCGTCATCGTCACCCCGCCGGACGCCCGCCACGCGGACGTCGTCGTGGCGGCCCTCGACGCCGGCGCCGACGTGATCGTCGAGAAGCCGCTGACGACCAGCGAGGAGGGGGTGCGCCGGATCGCCGAGGCCGTCGGGCGCACCGGTCGGCGGGTCACCGTCACCTTCAACTACCGCTACTCCCCCCGTAACACCGCGTTGAAGCGGGTCATCGCGGCCGGTGAGATCGGCGAGGTCACCTCGGTGCACTTCGAGTGGCTGCTGGACACCGCGCACGGCGCGGACTACTTCCGCCGCTGGCACCGGGACAAGGCCACCTCCGGGGGCCTGCTGGTGCACAAGTCCTCGCACCACTTCGACCTCGTCAACTGGTGGTTGGACGCCACTCCCACACGCGTCTACGCCAGCGGTGGGCTGCGCTTCTACGGCGCCGACGCCGCCGCACGCCGCGGCCTCGGCCCGCGCCCGGAGCGCGGCACGACGGACTCGCCGCTGCGTGACGCGTTCTGCCTGGACCTGCGCCGTGAGCCGATGTACAAGGCGCTGTACCTGGACCAGGAGCACCACGACGGTTACCGGCGTGACCAGGACGTCTTCGATCCCGGGATCACCATCGAGGACAACCTGTCCCTCGTCGTGGACTACTCCCAGGGCGCCACGATGTCGTACGCCCTCAACGCGCACGCCCCGTGGGAGGGGTACACGGTCGGCGTCAACGGCACCCGGGGCCGCGCCGAGCTGACCGTCGTGGAACGCGGCTCGGTGCTGCTGGGCGAGGACGGCCGGGTCCTCGTCGACCCGAGCGCGCACCCCGACGCCGTCGCCGCCGACGCGGCCCGCCCGGTCGGCGAACGGCTGGTCGTGCAGCGCCACTTCGACGTCGCCCAGGAGGTGCCGATCCCCGCGGGCGAGGGCGGGCACGGCGGTGGGGACGCGGTCCTGCTGCGGGACCTGTTCGCGGGCGTGGGGGACGATCCGCTGGGCCATGCGGCGTCCTGGCGGGACGGCGTGGCCTCGGTCGTCGTCGGCCTGGCCGCGAACCGTTCCCTCGACTCCGGGGCGGCGGTGCGGGTCGACCAGCTGGACCTGGGGGCGGCGGGGCCGCTGGTGACGACGGCACCGTGATGCCGCGGGCGCCCGGCCGGGCCTGCCGGCCGGGCGCCTCGGGCGAGGTCTCCTCAGGCCCGCCAGCCGGCGGCCGTGGCACTGGTCGATCTGATGACGTGGGCCTCGGCCTGCGGGGCGGGCCAGAGCTGGATCAGGTACTCCTCCACCGGCTGATCGGTGTCGCGCGGGTCGCCGTCGTCGCGATGGCGGCCGTGGACGCGCAGCCGGTAGTCACCGGGGCCGGGCAGGGAGAGCCGCTCCGCGGGGTTCTCCGCCGTGCCGGTCGTGCCGAAGTCGAGGAACGCGGAGCGCCAGGCGGCGGAGACCTCGCTGATGTCCTGCCAGGCGTCGAGGTCGTCGGGGAGCGGTGGCGGGCCGTCCCACAGCTGCGCGGTCACGTGGATCTCGCCGATCTCCTGGCCCGTCAGGATGCGTGCCGCGTCCCCGTCCGGATCGACCTCGACAAGGCCGTCGTCGGTCCATCTCGGCTCGAACTCCACGACGAGGTCTTCGCCGCACAGGTCGACGCTGGTGGCGTCCACGAAGACGGTGCTGCTGGTCTGGGCGAGGGGGGCGGCGGGCATGGGGTGGTGATCCTTCCTTCTTCGGGGGGCGAGCCCGGGAATGACACGGCGTCAGGCGGGAGCGGCTATGCGTCCGGCCCGCCCGCTGCCAGCCGTGCCCGTGCCTCCATCAGGGCGAAGCCCAGCAGGTTCCGACCGGGCCAGCGGGCCGGGTCGGTGGCCCGGTCGTCGGACGCGCCGAGGCCGATGCCCCAGACGCGGTCCCGGGGGCTGGCCTCGACCAGGACGCGGTTCCGGGTGTCCAGGAGGTACCGGCGCAGGGCGGGGTCCTGGCCGAACTTGGCGACATTGCCGGCGACGACCAGGTCGAAGCAGGCGGCGGACCAGCGGGCCTCGTCGAAGCCGCGGACCAGCCTCCCGAACTTCTTGGCCTCGGCGGGCGTACCGGCCGCGAGGATCGTCGCGAGGGACGCGTCGTCGCCGAAGAGGCGGGCCTTGCCGGCCATCATCCAGTGCTCGGCGCTGGCGTAGCGCACCCCGTCGACGGTGAACGCCGACGGCCACCACTGGCTCAGCGCGCCGGGCCCGACGGAGCCGTCACGCTGGGGTCGGTGCCCCCAGAACATCAGCCACTTGGGCTGCGCACCGGCGGCGACCAGCGCGGCCAGCTCCTCCCGGCTACGGGCCCCCACGGCACTCGGCGGCCCGCTCTTCTCCGCTTCGGTGTTCTCCACCCCTACGGCACCCTCCGGCTCGACGTCCTCCATGGCGGCGATCCTGCCACCCACCACTGACAACGACGATCGAATTTCTCGCGACCGGCCGCCGATCCGCGATAGAACACACCACCCGAGATACGTCAAGGACGATCGGAAGAATTCCGCGAAACAGCAGCTCAGACACGGATTTGACGGACCCGGAACAGCAATTCCAGGAAATGTCAAGAACGGCAGGATTATGGATATCGAGAACCGTCTGATATTCATTCGCCCACCGAATTCCCCTACCCTCGTCCCTATCGTGCGCTGCCGCCCGACCAGGAGGATCCAGCCATGAACGACCCCGCCGCCGACACCGGTTGGCACGTCGACGAACGCTGCACGAACTGCGATGTCGCACGGCAGCTCGCGCCCGGTCTGATCGACGAGGTCGACGGCCGCTCCGCGGTCGTCCGGCAGCCGCGCACCGCCGCGGAGGAACGGGCCGTGTACGCGGCGGCGTACGCCTGCCACACCCGGTCCATCCGGCACGGCGCCGGCGCCCTGGACCCGGCGCAGGACCCGTTCCCGCTGCGTCTGGACGAGCGTGTCCACCTGTGCGGCCACAACGCGCCGCGCACCGCCGCGGCCAACGCGTACCTGCTCACCCGGCCCGCCGGGAACGTGATGATCGACACCCCGCGTTTCAGCGCGGCCCTGTCCGCGAGGTACGAGGCCCTCGGGCCGGTGACGGACGTCCTGCTCACCCACCGCGACCACGCCGCCCACGGGCGCGCCTACGCGGACCGGTTCGGCGCGCGGCTGTGGATCCACGAGGGCGACCTGTCCGCGGCCCCGGACGCCGACATGGTGCTGCGCGGCACCGATCCCGTCGAGATCACCGACGGGGTGGTGGCGCATCCGCTGCCGGGGCACACCGAGGGCAGCGTGCTCTACGTCGCCGACGACACGTACTGCTTCAGCGGCGACAGCCTCTACTGGTCGCGCACCACCGGGGACGTCGAAGTGGTGGACAGCGTCACCTGGTACTCGATCACGGAACTGGCCGCGTCGTTGGAGCGCACGGCGCCCCGCCTCCGCTTCGAGTGGCTGCTGCCCGGGCACGGCGACCGCAAGCGGCTGCCCGCCGCCGACATGGCCGCCCGGCTGCGCGCGCTGACCGTCCGCACTCGGGGCCTGTCCCCCCGGCCGATCGACTTCACCGCCGTGCGGTGGTGACCCCTCGGCACCCGTGCCCCGTGGCCCCGGAACGCCGGCGCCGGGCTGCCGCGCCGCCGTCACATCTCCCGCTTCGGGTCCGTCATGGCTCATGGCAACGACGGACGGACCGCACGGGAGAAGGAACCACGATGACCGATCGCACGAACGTCACGGCCTCGGGGATGACCGTCAGGCAGGCCGGCTACTGGGCCGCGACCCTGCTCGTCAGCGCGGAGCTGGTCATCGGCGGGCTGTGGGACGTGCTGCGGATATCGCAGGTGCAGGAGGTGGTGGACCGGCTCGGCTATCCCTCGTACTTCCTCGTCATCCTGGGCACCTGGAAACTGCTCGGTGCCCTCGCGCTGCTGGCTCCACGGTGTGCGCTGCTCAAGGAGTGGGCCTACGCCGGAGTGGTCTTCGCGGACACCGGGGCCATCGCGTCCCATGCGGCGGCCGACTACGGCCTCGCCGAAGTGGCGTTCCTGGCCCCGCTGCTCCTTCTCACCTGCCTCTCCTGGGCGTTGCGCCCGATGTCCCGTCGGGTGGCCCGGCAGGCCGGACCTGCCGAGGCGCGGGACGCGGTGCCGACGCGGCCCGCGGTCGGGTAGTCCCACGCTTCGGCAGGTCCGCTGCGCTACCGGCGCGGGCCGACCCGTAGCCGTAGCGCTGCCTGTGCCCGGTCGAGTGCCGTGCGGCAGGTGTCCACGGACGGGGCCACCGCGGTGGCGAGCGCCACCCGGCCGTCGATGAGGCCCTGTCGCGGTGGGGAGACCACGTCGCCCGGGGCCACCAGGGGCACCGCGAGATCGATCTCGTCGGGAAGGCCCGCGCGGTCGAAGTCGACGGCCTCGATCAGCGCGTCGTCGTGCGGCGGATAGCAGAAGCGCACCCCCGCCACCGCCTGCTTGGTGGCCTCGGTCACCGGCTCGGTACCGCAGGCCACGTCCGCGGTGGCCAGACCGGGATCGACGCCGGTGGCGCGCAACCCGAGGTAGGGAATGAGGTCGCCCCCGAGCCGGCCGTTGACCTCGATCAACCTGGGGCCCCGCGCCGTCAGTTTCAGCTCGGTGTGGGTCCAGCCGTCGGTGCAGCCCAGCGCCGTGTGCACCGCCTGCATCATCCGCCGGAAGTCCGGGTCGGCCAGCAACGGGTCGGCCCCGTCGACGATGTGCCCGGTCTCCTCGAAGTACGGGGGGAAGCCGACTTCTTTGCGGCCCACGAACAGCGGGGTCACCCGACCGCGGTGCACCACGGAGTCCACGCTGATCTCGGGCCCCTCGACGTACTCCTCGACCAGCACTCCCTGGTCGAACACCGGGGTGTGCGGGACCGGCACGTCACGGGTCGTGACGAAGTGCGCCGCCAGCTCCTCCGCGTCCGCCACCAGGACCACACCCTGACTGCCCCCGGCCGCACGGGGCTTGATCACCACGGGGAAGCCCAGCTTGTCCGCCGCCGCACGCGCCTCGTCCAGATTCCCGACGACCACGAACCCCGGCTGGGCGATCCCCTCGGCGGCCAGGGCGGTACGCGTGGCGAACTTGTCACGGCAGCGCCGCACCGCATCCGGAGGCGTCCCGGGCAACCCCAACTCCTCGGCGACCAGCGCCGCCTGCACGATGTGCTCCTCATGCCAGCTCATCACCCCGCTCACCGACTCCTCGGCGGCGATCTTGCGGGCCGCCGCCAGCACCGCGTCCGCACCGGTGTCCGGCACCAGGGTGAAACCGTCCAGATAGGGTCTTTCCCAACTGGGTTCCGTGTCGTTGATCAGGTGCACGCGGTAGCGCGTGCACAAGGAGCGCAGCAGGTACTCACGGTAGTCCTGAAGCCCGTTGGTGATGACCAAGAGCAGGGGCTTCTGGCCGGCCCACGTCATGGCAGGGATCCTTCCGCTATGCCGGGATGGTGTGCGATCGCCTCACGCTTCGTACCCGATGACGGCTTCGGCAAGGTGACGTTCTCGTGGCCGGGGTGGGCCGGGGCGCGGAACGGCATGGGACGATGCCCCGTCCGGCGGGCGCACCGTCACGGTCCGGTCCACAGGTCCGAGGAGCTACTGGCGCGGGCCGACCCGTAGCCGTAGCGCTGCCTGTGCCCGGTCGAGTGCCGTGCGGCAGGCGTCCACGGACGGGGCCACCGCGGTGGCGAGCGCCACCCGGCCGTCGATGAGGCCCTGTCGCGGCGGGGAGACCACGTCGCCCGGGGCCACCAGGGCCACCGCGAGATCGATCTCGTCGGGAAGGCCCGCGCGGTCGAAGTCGACGGCCTCGATCAGCGCGTCGTCGTGCGGCGGATAGCAGAAGCGCACCCCCGCCACCGCCTGCTTGGTTGCCTCGGTCACCGGCTCGGTACCGCAGGCCACGTCCGCGCAGACGAGGCCGGGGTCGACACCGGTGGTGCGCAGGCCGAGGTAGGCGATGAGGTCTCCGCCGATCCTGCCGTTGACCTCGATCACCTTCGGGCCCTGCGCGGTCAGTTTCAGCTCGGTGTGGGTCCAGCCGTCGGTGCAGCCCAGCGCCGTGTGCACCGCCTGCACCAGCTGCCGGAAGTCCGGGTCGGCCAGCAACGGGTCGGCCCCGTCGACGATGTGCCCGATCGACTCGAAGTACGGCGGATAACCGATGTCCTTGCGGGCCACGAACAGCGGGGTCGCACGGCCGCCGCGCACCACGGAGTCCACGGTGACCTCGGGCCCGTCGGCGTACTCCTCGACCAGCACTCCCTGGTCGAACACCGGGGTGTGCGGGACCGGCACGTCACGGGTCGTGACGAAGTGCGCCGCCAGCTCCTCCGCGTCCGCCACCAGGACCACACCCTGACTGCCCCCGGCCGCACGGGGCTTGATCACCACGGGGAAGCCCAGCTTGTCCGCCGCCGCACGCGCCTCGTCCAGGCTTCCCACGGCCACGAACGCCGGCTGCCCTATGCCCTCGGCGGCCAGGGCGGTGCGGGTCGCGAACTTGTCACGGCAGCGCCGCACCGCATCCGGAGGCGTCCCCGGCAACCCCAACTCCTCGGCGACCAGGGCCGCCTGCACGATGTGCTCCTCATGCCAGCTCATCACCCCGCTCACCGACTCCTCGGCGGCGATCTTGCGGGCCGCCGCCAGCACCGCGTCCGCACCGGTGTCCGGCACCAGGGTGAAACCGTCCAGGTAGGAACGTTCCCAGCTGGGTTCCGTGTCGTTGATCAGGTGAACGCGATAGCGGGTGCACAGCGAACTCAGGAGGTACTCGCGATACTCCCGGAGACCGTTGTGGATCACGAGGAGTAGAGGCTTTGGCTGCTCGCCGGCCCACGTCATGGCAGGAGTCCTTCCGCTGTGCCGGGATGCTCTCCGGTCCTGTGCTGCCTGGTGGTGCTGTGGCGCCCGTACCTGGTGGTGCTCGTGCCTGGTGGTGCTCGTGGTGCCCGTGCCGTGCCTCTGGGGTCGGTGCGGTGCCGGCGCTCAGCGCGCCGCTGGCTCGACCCGTACCGTGGCGAGGAGGTCGGTCAGGAAGCGGCGTAGCTCGGGCTCCGTGGCGGGGCCCACGACGCCGGCGAGGGGGATGTCGGAGTCCGCGTAGCTGACGGTCCGGCTGATCGGCTCCTCGGCCTCTCGCTGCACCCACCGCACCACCAGGGGGTCGTCCCGGAACGGCTGCTCACCGGTGATCCGGCAGTGGGTCGAGCCGAGGGTGTGACCGGGCACGGTGAACCAGCCGTAGCGCTGGTGGGGCTCGGGGGTGCGGGCGGCCGGGATGCCGCCGAAGTCGTGGATCAGCAAGCGGAGGTGGGCCGAGGGCAGGCGCACACCGGTGGCCAGTTCGAAGCAGTCGACCACGTCGGCGCCGCCGAACCGGGCGCCGACCTCCAGGAACACCGGGCCTTCGGGGGTGTCGAAGGCTTCCAGGTGGAAGGGGCAGTCGTCGATCCCGATCGCGTTGAGGCAGCGGGCGACCCAGTCGACGAGGTCCGGTTCGGTGTCGGTCTGCACGGAACCCAGCGGGTTGCCTTCCGCGTACGACAGGCCACTGCCCATGTACCTGCTCGCCAGCACGCCCGCCGGCTTGCCGGACATCATCAGCCCGTCTATGTGCAGGAGCTCGCCATCGATGAACTCCTCTATTTCGAAGTCGTCGGTGGCGAGTGCCGGCTCCGCCCGGCGGGCCGCCTCAAGCGCCTCGTCGACGGTGGCGAACCTCGCCACGCCCTCGCTGGTGGCGCCCGCCAGCGGCTTCAGGATCGTCCGGCCGTGCCACGGGACCGCGGCCGCGCCCTCGGCCAGGGCGACCGGCAGCGGCAGGAAGCGCGGCACGCGCAGGCCCGCCTTGGCCACCGCCGTCTTCATCATGACCTTGTCCCGGGCGGGCAGCACGTCCGCCACATGGTCCCCGGGCACCCCGAGGGCCTCACGGACCTGCGCCGCGGGAAGCAGGTCGAACTCGGATAACGCGACGACCACGTCCGGCGTCGGCAGTCCGGCGACGGCTTCCAGTACCTCGGCCGCCGTGTCGCCGTCACCCGGCCGCTCCAGCCGGCGCGCCGGGACGCCCTCGGGCAGGGTGTGCTTGCGGGCGGGCTCGCTCACGTACGTGACCTCGTGCGCGTCATGGTCGACGTTGTCCGCGTAGTGCACGAACGAGTCAGGTATGCGATGGAGTACGAGAATGCGCATGGAGCCCCCCTGAACCAACCCCCGGCAGCGGTGGACTGCCATAACGATCAACGGGTCCATGGTACGCGGGGGCCAAGTCAACAGGCAACGTTTGCAGAGTCGTTGGGAGGGCATCGGCGGCTGGCCGCGGCCTGCGGACGCGGGCCTGCGCAACGCCCCCGGCGACCAGGGCAGCGCCCCTCGGATCAGGCGTCGCGGCGTGCGGCCTGCCACGCCTTGCGCCGGGCGAGGGCGACCCCTTCGGCACGCAGCAGGCCGCGCAGGCCCTCCGGGGAGATGTCGTCGACCTCGCCCTCGGCGACCAGGAAGTCGGCCAGCTTGGTCAGGCTCCAGGTCGCGAAGGGCAGCTGGTGCTCGGCCGGTTCGGAACGGGCGATCTCGGCGATACGGGCGCGCTGCTGCGGCGTGAACGTGGGCGGTCGGCCGCCCCGGTACCTGGGGTACAGCGCGTCGAACCCCTGGACGTTGAACGCGTGGATCACATCGCGCACCCGGTCCTCACTGGTGAAGGCCACCTCGGCGATCCGGCTCACGTCCATGTCCTGGGCCGACAGCAGCACCATCTGGGCCCGCCGCCAGGTCACCACGGACCCGGAGCCGCGGCGGATGATCCGCAGCAGTTGCCGCCCCTCTTCCTCGGTGAGCGGCCGGACCCGCACTCGTTCCGCCATGGTGCGCAAGCGTACGCGCCCTGCGCCGGGCAAGCAGCAGCGAACATATGCCCGGGTGAGCGGGCGAACGTTGCCTGATGTCGTCAGGCGGCCTCTTCCGGCTGCGGCTCGCGGACGCCGGGTTCGGCGACCTTCCTCGGAAGGCGTTCGTTGACGACCTCGTTGCGAACGAACAGCACGCTCAGCAGCCCGGGGACGGCGGCCAGCAACGCCATCACCAGCACCATCGCGGTGTAGTCGCCGGAGTCCAGCAGGGGCCCGGCGATCACCGAGCCGACCGGCAACGCACTCAGCATGAGGGTGCGCATCAGGGTCATGGTGCGGCCGCGCAGCTCCTCGGGGGTCCGGGCGTACCGGATGGCCTGCGACGACACCACCAGCACCGCCGCCGGGACACCGCAGATCACCTGGCCGACGAGAACCAGAGCGGGCTGCTGTCCCAGCAACAGCAACAGGCCGCATCCGGAGACGAGTTGCAGCACGCCGATCCGGAGCATGGGGCGCACCGCCGGCCGGATGGCGCCCGCGATCAGGGACCCGGCCATCTCGGCACAGGCGAACACGCCGACCAGGACACCGAGCATCCGGGCGCCACCGGGCAGCCGATCGTGGGCGAGCCAGGGCTGGGTCACCGTCAGCATCCCGATGGCGATGTTGAACAGGGTGAAGGCCACCGTGATGACCAGCATCACGCGGTCCCTCCAGATGAAGGTCACCACGGGGCGCCAGGCGGTGCGCCGGGCGGCGTCCTGCGCGCCTTCCGGCGTGCTCGGCCTGCCCAGCCTGGTCCTCATGCCGAGCACGGCGAACGCGAAGGCGAAGTAGCTGGCCGCGTCCAGTGCGAGCACCTGGTGGGCGCCGACCAGCGGGATCAGCGCGCCGCCGACCATCGGGCCGAACAGGCCGGCGGCACCGGTGGCCACCGCCTCCAGGGCGATGGCGGTGTTGAGGTGGTGTGCGGGGACCAGGTCGGGGATGACGGCCGGGATGATGCCGGTGGGCAGGATCTTGAGCAGTCCGTAGACGATGGCCACCACGTACAGGTGCCACAGGGAGAGCCGGTCGAAGGCGGCGAGCAGCGGGATGCTCATCATCACCACGCCGCGGAACAGGCTGTCGACCACCAGCAGAAGACGCCGGGAGAACTGGTCGACGATCTTCCCGGCCAGCAGACCGCCGACGATGATCGGTGCGAAGTAGCACAGGCCCAGCACGGTCAGGCTGCCGGCTCCGCCGGTGGTGACCGCGATCCAGGACATGGCGATCCAGCTGGCGCCGTCGCCGACGAGGCTGATCACCGCACCGAGCCAGAGTCTTCGGTAGTCGGTGTTGCCTAACACCGACAGATACGTCTTCATGGAGAGTCCCCCTACGTTCGGTCTGCTCAAGGCGTGCTGCCCGCGCACCGAAGCGGGGATCCGACCTGGCTTGCGGTGCTGCGGTCACGGCTCGCGGCGGGCACCGATTCCGACGAAGCACATCAGGGCCGGCTCCGTGCCGCGGTTGTGCCAGGCATGGCGGGTGCCCTGCTGAACGACGCAGCTCCCCGGGGTGAGCAGCACCTCTTCGTCCTCGAGTGTCAGATACAGCTCGCCCGCCAGGCAGATACCGTAGTCGAACGTGTCGGTGGTGTGCATGCCGGCGCCGTCCGGCTCCATCACCTCCAGCAGGCCGGGCAGTCGCTCCGCCACCTCGGCCGTGAGCGCTTCCGGGTCGCCGACCGGCTCCGGGGTGCCGGACTCCGGCGCGTAACGCGCCAGCAGCAGACGCGTGCCGCCGGGGCCCGCGAAGAACGGCAGGGTCTTCGGCGGCTGGGGGGTGGCACCCAGGGTGGGGATGCCGTCCTCGGTACCCCAGAGCAGGAAGAACTCCGATCCGGGGAAGGCGGCCACCGTGGTCGGTGGCACCGGGCGGTCCTCCAGGACTCCGGAGGTGCCGTCGGACAGCCGGCCCGTGACGATCAGGCGTGGATGATTCGTCATCGTTATGTACTCCTGGACATCGGGAGAAGGGTTGGCCATGCCCATCAACCGCCGCCTGAACAACAGGCAATGTTTTCGGCGCCGGCGAAGAATGTGCGCAGGAATTGCGGATTACCAACGCCGGTCAGCGGGTAGGCTCGTTGGCCGCCACCTGGGCGAATGGCGTGGTGAGCGTGGGCCCGGACAGATTAAATGGCGACGGTCGGGCACACAAGGCACTGGTGATGCCCATGCAACCGGCATCGGCTCCTGTCCAGAAGTAGCCGGTGTGTGGAATTCCATAGTCGGCGCGCAATTGCCAGGTGTCCGGAAACGGCTACCGTATTCTCATGACCACTCTGGGCACTCTCGCAGCGTCCTACGTCGAGGATTTCGCGCGGTTGGACCCCTGCCAGGCCGCCGAGATGGGTGTGAGCGGCCATGAGTCCGAGCTGACCGACTACAGCCCCGCCGGCTGGTCGGCCCGTGCCGAGTCGGCCCGCCGCACGCTCGGCGCGCTGGACGCGATGCCCCTCGCCGACGGGCAGGAGCGCATCGCGGCGCAGGCGTTGCGGGAGCGGTTGGAGATCGAGCTGGCGCGTGCCGACGCGGGCATTCCCGACGCGGACGTCAGCGTCGTCGACGGGCCGATGCAGCGGCTGCGGCTCGCCGTGGAGCTGGTCGACCAGGGCGAGCGGACCCGTTGGCCGGACGTCGTCGCCCGGTTGAGCGGCTTCGCGCCGGCGTTGGCCGGGCACCGGGAGAGTCTCACCGCGGCCCGCCACGACGGGCGGATCGCCGCCCGACGGCAGCTCGTCGGCACGGTCGGCCAGTGCGCGGAGACGGCCGCCTACTTCGCCGAGCTGGCCGGCCGCTGTCCGGATACCGAGCTGCGCCGGCAGGCGGTCAGGGCCGCCGATCGCGCGGGAGAGGCACTCGCCGGCTTCGCCGCCTTCCTCACCGAGGAGTTACTGCCGCACGCCCCGGTGCGGGACGCCGTGGGGGCCGAACGGTACCGGCTGGAGGTGCGCAGGCAGCTGGGCACCGATCTCGACCTGGCCGAAACCTATGAGTGGGGCTGGGCGGAGCTGGCCCGTATCAGCGACGAGATGCGCGACCTCGGCAAGCAGATCGCGCCCGGCGAGCCGCTCCCCGCGGTGTTCGCCGCGCTCGACGCCGATCCGCGCCACCAGGTCCTCGGTGTCGAGGCCTTCCGCCGCCACCTCCAGGACCTCGCCGACCGCGCCATCGACGACCTGCACGGCCGGCACTTCGACATCCCGGCCCAGCTGCGGCACATCGAGTGCCGTATCCCGCCCACCAGCGCCGGCAGCATCTACTACCTGGCGCCCTCGGAGGACCTGTCCCGGCCCGGCCAGCTGTGGTGGACCGTGCCCGACCCGGACGCGGCGATCCCCACCTGGACCGTGCCCGCCACCGTCTTCCACGAGTCCGTACCGGGCCACCATCTGCACCTGGGCAGTACGGTGCTGAACCGTTCGCTCAACCGCTTCCAGCGCGTCTCCGCCGAGCTGCACGTCGGGCACACCGAGGGCTGGGGCCTGTACGCGGAGCGCGTGATGGAGGAGCTGGGGCACTACGAGCTTCCGGCGCACCGGCTGGGCATGCTGGCCGGTGGTCAGCAACTACGCGCCGCACGCGTCGTCCTGGACATCGGACTCCACCTGGAGCTGCCGATTCCGCGCGGCACCGGATTCCACGAGGGGCAGCGCTGGACCCGCGAGCTGGGCCTGGCGTTCCTGCGCAGCCGGGTCCCGGAGGACGACGCGACGCTCACCTTCGAGATCGACCGCTACCTCGGGCTGCCGGGCCAGGCGCTCGCCTACAAGGTGGGCGAGCGCGCCTGGCTGCGGGCCCGTGCCGCCCAGCGGCGCGCCAAGGGCGCCGCGTTCGACCTGAAGGAGTTCCACCGGACCGCCCTGAGCCTCGGTCCGATGGGCCTGGACCTGCTCACCAGCACCCTGGGGACCCTGTGAGGCCGGCCGGTAGCCGGCCGTAGGCCCGTCGTTCCGCCATCCTGCCCGCGTCGCGGGCCCGTCGATGATCTCCCGCGCCACAGTGTCGTGGTGCATGCACAAGGGCAACTTCTGCTCGGGGACACCGATCGGCTGGGGAACGAATCGATTCTGGACGACCCGCTTCACTGCTAGGGGGCAGGGGCCACGCGCTGCAACGTCGCGGCATCGAGCTGGACCCATGCCGCCGGGAAGGTGTGCTTTCAGCATGACGGACACGGACGAGATACCCGACGAACGCTCCTGTGGAGCCCGGTCGGCGACGAGCGAAGCGCCGATACCCGGGCACGTGGCCGACCATGGCCCGGACCGCTACGAGCTGTTGCAGCGGATCTACGGATATGCGCTGCGCCACAGCCCCAGGGACCCGGCCGACGTGGAGGTGATGGCCGACCGCCTGGGCGTGCCGCCGGCCGAGGTCGAGTCGGCGGTGGCGCAACTGACGTCCTGGCGACTGCTGCGGAGCCAGCCGGGCCGGGGCCTGGTCGCGGTCCCGCCGGACCTGGCGGTCAATCGGCTGTTGCGCCCGATGGAGCGCGAGATCCGGGCCCGGCGGTTACGCATCGAGGAGCAGCGAAGACGGCTGATGGCCTTCATGCCGGTCTTCGAGGCCGGGTTACGCACCCACCAGGAGCAGGCCCAGGTGGAACTCATCGAGGGAACCGACGACGTCCGGGACGCGGTCACCGAACTCGCCGAGCAGTGCAGCTGGGAGATCCTCATGGCGCAGCCGGGCGGCAGGCAGCGTGAGGACGAGCTGGAGGAGGCGGCGCCCCGGGACATCGCCGCGCTGCACAGAGGCGTCGAGATGCGCATCCTCTACCAGCACACGGCGCGTTACAGCCGGGGCACCCACTCCTACGTCGAACAGGTCAGCCACCTCGGTGCGCAGGTGCGCACCTTGCACGACCAGTTCTGCCGGTTACTGGTCTTCGACCGGACGACCGCACTGATACCGGTGTCCGACAGCCCGCATGCCGCCGCGCTGGTCCGGGAGCCGAACGTGGTGGCCTTCATGGTGGGCGGCTTCGAGCGGCTGTGGCTGTCCGCCGAGCCCCTGGTGGCCGGCTCCGGCGCGCTCGCGGAGTTCGCCGACGATCTGAAGGAGACCATCGTCCAGCTGCTGTCGGAGGGCATGACGGACGCGGCCGTCGCCCGGCGGCTCGGCATGTCGCTGCGCACCTGCCGCCGCCATGTCGCGGAGATCATGGCCTCGCTCGACGCCGCCAGCCGGTTCCAGGCGGGCTATCTGCTGGCCCTGCACAAGAACGTCCGGTGAGCCACCGCGGCGACCGTGCGGGGACAGCCGGGGCACCGTGCTCCGACACGGCGCCCAGCCACGGCGGACGCCCCCTCACCGCTCCAGCGGGCCGTGTGCGTACTCCGGCAGACGCAGGAAGACCAACCCGGACACCAGGCACAGCACCGCCATGTACCACGGGAACGCACCCGGGACGTGCAGATCGGTCAGCAGGGTGCCGACGTACGGTGCCGTGCCGCCGAACAGGGCCACGGTGAGCGAGTACGGGAAGCCGATGCCCGCGGCACGTACCCGCGCGGGGAACACCTCCGCGTTCACGGCGGCGGCGATCGAGGTGTACCCGGTGAGCAGCAGCAGGCCGGCGCACTGCACCAGCAGCAGGGAGACGAAGGAACCGGAGGTCAGCTTCAGCAGCGGCACGCTGAGCACCGCGGTACCGGCCGCGAAGGCGAGCAGCATGGGGCGGCGGCCGATGCGGTCCGACAGGATGCCGGCCAGCGGCTGGATCAGGGCGAAGAAGATCAGCGACAGGGTGCCCACGAGGAGTGAGGTGCCCTTGTCCGCGTCCTTGTTGAGCTGCACGTAGGTCGGCAGGTACGAGCTCCAGGTGTAGTAGGCGACCGTGCCGCCCACGGTGACCCCGCAGATCAGCAGGGACTGCCGGGGGTAGGAGCGGAGCCCCTCGAACAGTCCGGCGCGTTCCTGCCGCTGCCGTGCGCTGCGTGGTTCCACGGCACCGCGCCTGAGCCACAGGCCGGCGAGGCTGAGCAGCGCCCCGACGACGAAGGGGATCCGCCAGCCCCAGGTGTGCATGGGTCCGTCGGCCAGCCACAGCACCATCAGGGCGGCCACCCCGGAGGCCAGGATCTGCCCCATCGTGGCGGCCAGGTAGTGGAAGCTGGAGAACAGGCCCCGCCGGCCCGGTGCCGCCGACTCCACCAGGAAGGTGGTGCTGGCGGTGAACTCGCCGCCCGCGGAGAGCCCTTGCAGCAGTCGCGCGATCACCAGGACCACCGGCCCCCACACGCCCGCCGTCGCGTAGGTGGGGGTGATCGCCATGATCAGGCAGGCGGTTCCCATCATCATGATGGTCACCGTGAGGGCGGCGCGCCGGCCGTGCCGGTCGGCGAGCGCGCCGAGCACCAGACCGCCGAAGGGCCGCATGAAGAAGCCGACCGCGAAGACGGCGAACGTGGAGAGCAGCGGCACCAAGGAGTCCCCGGTGTGCTTGGGGAAGACCGCTGCCGCGATGTAGACCGCCAGGTAGGTGTAGACGTGCCAGTCGTACCACTCCACGATGTTGCCGACCGCGGCGGCGACCAGCTGGCGGCGGGCCGGCGGTGCCGCGGTGGCCCCGCCGTCCTCGGCCGGTGTGTCCTTCCCGGCCGTTGTCTCCGTTGTCCCCGTCATGTGTGCTCCCCTTCTCCTGTCATGACCGATCCGTCATGACCGCTCCTCGTCTAGGGCCCTTCTTCCACGGAGATCCATCAGAAGGGCCCTAGGGGGTGTCTGACAAATGCCCGCGGCGCCGCGTCGTCTGGCACGCACGCTCGCCGCGTTGCCGAAACGCCCACGTGACTCCGCCACGAGGGCGCTCCGGCGCCTTGCGATCGCACGCACCAGACGACGCTCCTTCTCCCGCGCTCATTTGTCAGACACCCCCTAGCCCGTCCCGAAGGCGCCGCAGCGCCTGCCGCGTCAGTGCCCCGTCGTGCACGAGGGCGATGCGCAGATGACCGGCTCCCGGGTTCACCCCGTCAGGGCCGTCCGCCGCAAGGTAGCGGCCGGGCATGACGACGAGGGCCTGCTCGCGCCAGAGCCGGCGGGCCGCGGCTTCGTCGTCGGGCACGGGCAGCCAGAGGAAGAACCCGGCCGCGGGCCGCCGGTATCCGGGCAGCGTGCCCACGATCTCGTCCGCCGCCGCCCAGTTGCGGGCGAGCGCCCGGCGGGTCTGCCGCACCCGGGTGTCGTCGGACCACAGGGCGGCGGCGGCCGCGCAGACCGGGAGCGGTGTCGGGACCCCGCAGGTCCGGTTGTAGCGGGCGTACCGGGTCACGGTCGCGGGGTCGCCCGCGACGAACCCGCTGCGCAGTCCGGGTGCTCCGGACCGTTTGGAGAGGCTGTGCAGGACGAGGAACGGGCCCGGCTCCACGGTGCGGTCCGCCACCAGGGAGAGGAAGCCCGGCGGGTCCGTGTCCAGGGCGAGGTCCGTGTAGCACTCGTCGATGAGGAGCACGGCACCGGCCGCCGCGGCGTGCTTCGCGACGTCCCGCAGTGCGCCGGCGGAGATGATCTCGCCGCGCGGGTTGCCGGGGTTGCACAGCACGATCGCCGCCGCGCTGCCGCCCGCGTCCGCCACGGCAGCGGCGATCGGGGAGGCGTCGTCCGTGTCGTCGATGGTGTAGTACACCGGCCGGACGCCGGCGGCCTGGGCCGCGGCAAGGTAGGTGGGGTAGCACGGATTGGGCATGATCACGGCCGGCGGACCGGCGTCCCGTGACCGGCCGGCGGCCTGGGTGAGGGCCGCGGCGACCGCCTGCTTGCTGCCGGGGGTGGGCTCGACGGCGAGCCGCCCGTCGGCCAGCGCAGCGCCGGCGCCGAACCGGCGCTCCAGCCACCCGGTGTAGGCCGCCCGCAGCTCGGGCGTGCCGCCGAGCTGCGGGTAGCGCGCCCAGCCCGCGGGGTCGGCCAGGCCCGTCACGTCAAGATCCGGCAGCTCCAGGCGGGACTCGCCCAGTTGCAGCGGTACGACCGTCAGCTCCGGTGGTGCGGGGATGTCGTGGAGCAGCGCGCGCAGGCGGTCGAAGGCGCTGGGGGCGTACTCCATCCTCAGTCCCGCACCAGGTCGTTGAGCGCGGTCTTGCCGCGGGTCCGCTCGTCGGCGTACTTCACGATGACGCCGCAGTAGATCGACAGCTCCGGGCGCCGGGCGTCGGCGCGTGAGCCGGCGACCACCACGGCGTTCTCGGGCACCTCGCCGTGGTGGACCTCGCCCGTGGCCCGGTCGATCACCGGGGTGGAGCGGCCCAGGAAGACGCCCATGCCGATCACCGCCCCGCGGCGTACCCGGACGCCTTCGGCGATCTCGCTGCGGGCCCCGAGGAACACGTCGTCCTCGATGACGACCGGGCTGTCCCCGAGGGGTTCCAGCACGCCGCCGATGCCGGCGCCGCCGGAGATGTGGCACCGCTCGCCGATCTGCGCGCAGGAGCCGACCGTCGCCCAGGTGTCGACCATGGTGCCGGCGCCGATGTACGCCCCGATGTTCACGAAGGACGGCATCAGGACCACGCCGGGGCCGAGGTGGGCGCCGCGCCGGGCGACGGCCCCGGCCACCACCCGGACCCGGGCCTTCTCGAAGTCCGGGTCCTGCCAGTCCTCGAACTTCAGCGGCACCTTGTCGTAGGTCCTCGGCCGTCCGGCGCCGGACTCGGCCGAGGTGTTCTGCCGGGTCAGGAAGGAGAGCAGGATCAGTTTCTTGACGCGGGTGTCCACCACCCAGGATCCGTCGACGGGCGCGGCCGCGCGTAACTCGCCGCGGTCGAGCGCCGCGATGCCCGCTTCGACCTGCGGGCCGAGGGCCTTCAGTTCCGTTTCGGTCAGCTCGGTACGGCGCTCGAAGGCGGACTCGATCAGGGCGAAGTCGATCACACCACTCACCTGGGGTCTCCTGCCTGCTGGGCGGAAGGCATGGCCGACGGCGCGGCCAGTACCGGCTTCGGCTGCCAGCGCACCGTTGCCACGTAGTCCGTGAAGTCCTCGGCCCGCCGGATCTCGACCACCTCCCCCGTGGGCGTCATCAGCAACTCGGCCGGCCGTAGCCGGCCGTTGTACGTGAAGCCCATGGCGTGCCCGTGGGCGCCGGTGTCGTGGATCAGCGCGATGTCGCCCTCGTGGGGCTCGGGCAGCGTCCGGTCGACGGCGAACTTGTCCATGTTCTCGCAGAGCGAGCCGACGACGTCGAACGCCCGTTCGGGGCGCCCGGTGGCGTACGGCAAAGTCAGGTGATGATACGCGCCGTAGAACCCGGGGCGCATCAGAGATGACATCGATGCGTCCACTCCGATGATGTCCCGCCCCTTGCGGACCCGGTTGACCACCCGGGTCACCAGGACGCCGTGCGGTCCGGTCACGTACCGGCCGCACTCCATCAGGATCCGCGGGGCCGTGCCGTCGGGGAAGCAACGCCGCCGGGCCGCAAGGATCACGTCGGCGTACGCCCGGAAGTCCACGGGCCGTTCCCCGGGCCGGTACGGGATGCCCAGACCGCCTCCGACGTTGATGTAGTCGAAGGCGATGCCGACCTCCTCGGCGACCCGGGCGGCGCACTCGACCACGGCGGCGGACGACCGGCCGGCGTGCCCGACGTCCAGTTCGTTGGCGAAGGTCATGCCGTGGATGCCGAAGCGGGTGACGCCGCGGCGCCGGGCCGCGCGGTAGGCGTCCGCCAGCTCCGCCACCGGCACCCCGAACTTGGTGCCGGCGGCGTCCCCCATCAGCTTCGAGCGCTGGGCCAGACCGTGCGGGGAGACCCGGAAGGCGACCGTCTCGGGCAGCGGCTCGGCCCTGTCGAAGATGACACGGTCGTCGAACGTGATCAGCGCGCCGGCCGTGCGCGCCAGGTCGTACTCCCAGCCCGCGGTGTTGTTGGACGTGAAGACGACGTCCTCGCCACCGGCCCCGACCTGGTCGGCCAGCGCCAGTTCGGTCGGCGAGGCGCAGTCCAGGCCGCTGCCCTCGTCGAGCAGCATCGACAGCACGGCAGGGTTGGGCAGCGCCTTGACCGCGAAGTACTGCCGGAACGGCTCCGTTCCGAAGGCGCTGACCATGCTGCGGTGGGTGTCGACGATTCCCTGGGCGTCATAGATGTGGAACGGGGTGCCGTAGGCGGCCACGAGCTCTTCGAGCACGGGGAGCAGCCGCTGTGCGAATCCCTCTGCTATCGGCACGTCTGCCTCTTCTCGCGGGCGTGGGTGGGACACCGGACGGGGGCACCGCCCACGCCCTCAAGGCAGTGGGGGAGCCCGTTCCGGGCAGTGCGGGAGGATCGTCACGGAGCCGGGGCGATCGTCACGGGACCCGGGCGACGCAGATGGTGCGGTTGCGCATGCCGCTCAGGGGGCGCATGTACGGGAAGTAGTAGCTCTCCACCGAGGCGAGACCGATGGCGGTCAGCTGCTCCTGGAGATAGTCCTTGGCGATGAACCAGAAGTCCTCGACCCGCGGGTGCGGCGCGAACTCCACCTCCGGGTCGGCCGGCGCGTCATTGGAGAACACCAGATGGGCGCCGGACTTCAGTTTCAGGGCCACCAGTTTTTCCAGGGCGGGTTTCAGGTGGTGCTCGGCGTCGAAGAGGTGGCCGAGGAATCCATCCGCGTAGATGGCGTCCACGCCCGCCGCGTACGACGACTCCAGGGCGAAGTAGTCGGCGGTGATGGCGTCGACGTTCTTCCGCCGGGCCAGGGCGACCGCCTCGGCGTTGCAGTCGATGGCTTTGAGACGCCGGTCGAGTTTGGCGACGACCCCTTCGACAAAGGCGTTTCCGCAGCCCAGCGATAAGATGTTCGCACCGTCCGTGGTCAGGGAGAGCAGCTTGAGGACCATGTGCGAGCGGTATTCGGGCGTGAAGGTGGACGGGGTGATGGAGTCGTTGAACGCACCGCCCTTCTCCCATATGTCGTAGATGGTGGCGTGCTCCTCGCCGACGGCGCGCACCGTGGTGTAGTAGTCCCGGACCGCGTCCAGGTTCTGTGTGGACTGCATCAGCTCGGCATCTCCTTGGGGCGTGCGGACGGGCGGCGCGGGAGGTAGATGTGCTCCTGGCCGTATTCGACGGAAGAGAACGGGGTCCGGCGCATGGCCTCGATCAGGGCGGCAAGGGGGGCGGGGGTAGCCGGGCCGAAGGCCGTGTGCAGGGCGATGGACGGCGCCGCCGCACCGGCGAGCAGCGTGTCGGCCAGTACCCGGGCCAGGGACCGCAGACCGGCCAGCACCACCTGGGAGTCGGCGGACATCCGGGCCGAGCCCGGCTCCGCGGTGAGCGCGCCCAGCTGGCGGAAGTAGCCCAGTTGCAGGAACATGCCGTCGCTGTCGGGGAAGTGGCCGAGGCCACGGTCGACATAGCGCAGGCACTCCGCGAGGTAGTACGCGACGACATCGGCCTGCGCGATGCCGAACCGCTCGGCCCACACATCCGCGAGGATGAGAATGCCGAAGACGTCCGCCGCGGTCTCCTGGAGCACCACGGAGGCCCACCGGTCGGCCGCGTTCAGCTCCTTGAAGTCGGTGTGCGGGCGGTGCACGAAATGGCCGAGCTCATGGCTGAGCACCCCCAGCATGGGAATGGCGTCGAAGCGTGCGTCGGCCGGGTCGAAGACGCTGTCGCCCTCGATGTGTTCCGCCGCCAGGGGGGCGGAGATGTGCTTCAGGATGGCGTGGTGGCTGTTGCGGAAGTAGTACGTCTTCTTGAACGGGGAGTACTTGACGCCCTCGTCCTCGGGCAGGAAATAGGCGATGTGCTTGGGGTGGTGATTTCCCTCGCCGGCCATGAAGAACAACTGCGCGGCGCCGAACGCCGGCAGGTCGCCCAGCCGCAGGTCCGCATGGAGCCTGCGCAGATAGCCGGCGACCTCGTCCTGGTCCTCCAGCGCCTTGGTCACCACGGCCTGGCCCTCGGCGTCACCCCGGCAGGCGAAGGCCGTCGGCAGGCCCTTGACCTCCTTGCCGTAGAAGGTGGAGACCTGCCCGGCGACGACGGTGAACTCCTCGGTGAGCGCGGCGAGTTCCTGGAGGATGTCGTCGGTGTAGCCGTGCTGCACGGCGTTGGCCCGCAGCTCGATCGCCCGGCGGTCCGCCTCGCCCGGCAGCCGGGCGCCGACGGCCCGCATGGCGTCCGCGGTGGACGTCGGATCGTTGAAACGGCGGCGGGCCGGCACGCCGACGTCCTTGGTCCGCTGCCACTCCGCCTCGACCGCCGACTTCAGGGCGGCCAGGCCGCGCAGGAACTCCTCGCCGAGATCGGGGGTGGCGTCGGCCAGGTTCAGCTGGGCGAGCGTGTAGCGGTCCGACGGTGGCCACAAGGCGCTGCGGTATTCGCGATAGGAGCTCGCACGGCCGAGATTGGTGGTGTAGTCGAAACGGTCGACTTCAAGCTTTTCAGACACGAGAACGTCCATCCGGGAATGCAGAGGAGACAACATTCGGTCCGGGGCGGCGCCCCTAGGGGCGCGATCCCTTCTTGTGGTCCTCCAGGACCATGTCGGCGCCCTTTTCGCCGATCATCATGCTCGCGGCATTGGTGTTCCCCGAGACGATCACCGGCATGACGGAGGCGTCGATGACCCGCAGCCCGTGCACGCCCCGCACCCGTAGCCGTTCGTCGACCACGGCCAGCGGGTCCTCGCCCATCCGGCAGGTGCCGACCGGGTGGTACGAGGTGTCCCCGTGGGCCCGCACGTAGTCCAGTAGCTCGTCGTCGCTCTGCACCTGCTGACCGGGTTTCAGCTCGTAGCCCCGGTAGCGGTCCAGGCTGGACTCCTCGACGATGCGCCGGGCGATGCGGATGCCCGCCACCAGCCGCCGCCGGTCCGACTCGGCCGACAGGAAGCGCGGCCGGATGGCGGGCGCGACCAGCGGCTCGCGGGAGCGGATGTGGATCGAGCCGCGCGACTCGGGCCGCAGCGGGTAGACGCCCAGCGTCATCCCGGGCGAGGTGTCGAGCCGCCGGCTGGACCCCTCGCCGTAGCTCGCCGGTGCGAAGTGGAACTGGATGTCGGGCCGCTCCTCCGCGTCCGAGGTGCGCACGAAGCCGAAGCCGAGCGCGATGGGCAGGCTGAGCAGCCCCCTGCGGGTGTGCAGGTATTCGGCGACCTCACGCGCCAGGCCCAGGCCGCGGGAGCGTTCGTTGAACGTGATGGGCTCCTGCACCCGCCAGCGCAGCCGGGCCGCGTAGTGGTCGTGGAAGTTCTCCCCCACGCCCGGCAGATGGTGCACCAGCGGCACGCCGGTGTCGGCGAGCACCTGGCGCGATCCGACGCCGGACAGCTCCAGCAGCTGCGGCGACTGCACGGTGCCGCCGCTGAGGATCACCTCACGGCCGCAGTCGGCCTGCCGCTCGATGCCGCCCTGCCGGAAGGTCACCCCGACACAGCGGGTGCCGTCGAAGCGCACCTGAGTGACGTGCGCGTCGGTGCGCAGCTCCAGGTTGGACCGGCGGCGCGCCTCCTTCAGGTAGGTGCGCCCGGCGGACGACCGGCGCCCGGCCCGGTGGTTGACCTGGTAGTAGCCGAAGCCCTCCTGGTCACCGGAGTTGTAGTCGCGGTTCTCCGGGTAGCCGGCCTTGGCGGCGGCGGTGAGGAAGGCGTCGCAGAGCCGGTCGCGCTCCCGCGGCGGGCCCACCGAGATGGGTCCGTTCAGGCCCCGGGTGCGACCGCCGAGCTGCGGGGCCCGTTCCATCTTCCGGAAGTACGGCAGCACGTGCGACCAGGACCAGCCGGGGTTGCCCAGCCGCTCCCAGTCGTCGTAGTCCTCGCGCTGGCCCCGTACGAAGATCATGCCGTTGATGGCGTTGGAGCCGCCGAGCAGCCGGCCCCGGGGAATGGCCACGCTGCGGCCGTCGATCGTCGGGTCGGCGTCGGTCGAGAAGCACCAGTCGTACTTGGGGTTGCCCATCAGGATGGTCTCGGCGGCGGGGATGGTCAGCAGGGGGCTGCGCCGTTCCCGGCCGGACTCCAGCAGCAGCACCCTGATCAGCGGGTCCTCGGTCAGCCGCCCGGCCAGCACGGCGCCGGCCGCGCCGGAGCCGACGATGATGTAGTCGTAGGTGGTCATGACGCCGCCCTGCCCGTCGGCACCGCGGCGTGCGGCGCCGCGACGGTGGTGCGGTGCATCAGGCGGTGGTGTGCCGTGTAGTCGTAGGGCGTGGCCTGGTGCATCGCGCTGCGGTTGTCCCACAGCACGATGTCGCCCGGCTGCCACCGGTGCCGGTAGGTGAACCGGGGCTGCACGGAGAACTCCTGGAGGAAGGTGACCAGGGGCCGGCTCTCGTCCTCGGACATGCCCTCGATGCGCCAGGGCACGTTTCCGCCGGCGTAGATCGCCTTACGGCCGCTCTCCTCGTGGACCCGCACCAGCGGCTGGGGCACGTCGGGCCACTCCGCGATCTCCTGCGCGGTCGGGGCGGGCCGGTCGGGATAGTTGTACGGCCGCGACTGCACCCGGCTGATCACGACCTTGAGGTCGTCGATGCGCTCCTTGACGTGCTGCGGCAGGGCGTCGTAGGCGCCGAGCATGTTCGCGAACCAGGTGTCGCCGCCGACCGGCGGGACCTTCAGGGCGTAGAGCATGGATCCGGCGGGCGGATCGGTCAGGTAGTGGCCGTCGGTGTGCCAGACCCGGCCGCTGTAGGCCGACCCGATCGGCTTGCCGTCGCGGACGATGTTCGACAGGACCAGGATCTCCGGGTGCTCGGGATGGTCGAACTTCGACCGGGTGTAGGCGTACACCTCGCCGAACCGGCGGGTGAAGGCGACGTGCTGCGCGGGCGTCATGTGCTGGCCCCGGATGAGCAGGATGGTCGTGTCGATCCAGGCCTGGTAGATACGGCCGAAATCGCGGTCCGAGATGTGTCCGGTGACATCGACGCCGCGCACTTCCGTGCCGATGCCTTCGGTGATGGGGACGAGCTCGAGCATGAGGGGGGACTCCCTTGGGCTTCTCGACGCGTTGGTCCGGGGTGGGCACACCCGTCAGGGCAGGGACACCTGGTAGTCCGTGACCCAGCGGTCCAGTTCGACGAGCTGGATCAGCAGTGCGGCGGGGTTCGAACCGCCCGGCAGTTCCGCGCTGATCCGGTTGGCGCCGATCCGCTGGATCAGGTCGTCCAGGCGCGCGGCGTCGAAGAGCGGGGCCAGCACGGAGTCCTTGTCCGTCACGACGCGGGACGCCTCGCGGATGATGCCCTCGTCGTAGCGCGGGCTCTGGACGTGGGGATACGCGCTCTTCTTCCGGTGCACGGTCTCGGGCGGCAGCAGCTCGCCCATGGCCGCCTTCAGCAGCCCCTTGACCCCGCCGCGCGACTTCAGCGACCACGGCACGTTCCAGACGTACTCGAGGAGCCGGTGGTCGCAGAACGGCACGCGCACGTCCAGACCGTTCGCCATGCTCATGCGCTCCTTGCGGTCCAGGATCACCGAGAGCGGCCCGGAGAGGCCCAGGAAGAAGACCTCCCGTATCCGGGCGTCCGCCGCGTCCTCCCCGGCGAGCCGCGGGACGCTGCGGATCAGCTGGGCGTACCGGGCGCGTTCGTCCTCCTGCGGGTCGATCAGCGCGGTCAGCTCCGGCGAGAGGCAGTCCGACAGCTTCGGGCCGTCGAAGAGCCAGGGGAACTGCGGCCGCTGGAGCAACTCCGTCTTGAAGAAGTACGGGTAGCCGCCGAAGACCTCGTCCGCCGCCTCGCCGGTCAGGGCGACGGTGCAGTGCCGGCGCATCTGCTGGAACAGCAGGTACATCGATGCGTCGAACTGCCCCCAGCCCGGCAGGTCACGGGCGCTGCGGGTGGCCGGGACGGCGTCCAGCAGGTCCTCCACGGACGCGGTGAGCGTGCGGTGCCGGGTGTCCAGGTAGGTGGCGGCCAGGGCCGCGTAGGGTGCGTCCACGTCGGGGCGGAGTTCGGTGGACACGAAGTGCGCCGGGTCGCTCTCGAACTGCACGCAGAACGTGTCCAGGGCGGCGTCCGGCTCCCGCTCCCGCAGGGCCCGCACGGCCAGCGCGGCCACCGATGTGGAGTCCACCCCGCCGGAGAGCATGGCGCCCATCGGGACACCGGTGGCCAGCTGGCTGCCGACGGCGTCGCCCAGCAGCTCGCGCACGCGTTGCGCGGTCTGCTCGAACGTGTCGTGGTGCGGCCGGCTGGTGAGCTGCCAGTACCGGTACTCGTGCCGGCTCGTCTCAGAGCATTCGAGGACGTGGCCGGGGCGCACCTCGTGGAGTCCCACCAGCGGGGTCTCGCCGGGCAGCGCCAGCCGTGGCTGGAGGACCAGCGGCAGCTTGTGGACGTCGAGGCGCGCCGTGAACCGCGGGTTGGCCATGATCCCCTTGGGCTCGCTGGCGAAGAGCAGGCCGTCGGGGTACGGGGCGTAGTAGAGCGGCTTGATGCCCAGCCGGTCGCGGCCCAGCAGCACGCGGCGGTGGGGGCCGTCCCACAGGGCGAAGGCGAAGGCGCCGTCGACCCGGGTGACGAAGTCCCGGCCCCAGAGTTCGTAGGCCCGCACCAGGAGTTCCGAGGTCCGTGCGGTGCGCACGGCGCCGCCGGCCGCCTCGATGTCCCGCCGCAGCTCAGGGGCGTTGTACAGCTCCCCGATGTGGGCCGCGGCGAACGTGCCGGCGTCGGTCTCGATGCGGGTGGGTCGGGCGTGCTCGGTCGAGTGGGAGGTCGTCAGCCCGCGGTGACCGATCCCCGCGTGCTGGGACACCCAGACGTCCTTGGTGTCCGGGCCTCGGTGCTGCATCGTTTCCGTCATCGTGTGGAGGATGTCGCTGGACACCCCCAGATCGCGCCGGAAATCGATCCAGCCCACCAAGCCACTCACTCGATCACCTCCGAGTTCTTCGTGCTTTCGGTAGCGCGCGCCGTACCGACCACGGCCATGGGGCCGGCGGCGCAAAGGTGCCCGCGTCAAGGCAGGGCAGCGGGTGCTGTCGATCACCGCGATGGCACGCTGATCGTGACGTTCGTGCTGGGGGCGCAGAAGTGCGGGGAGAACCGGACCAGGAGCCGAGAGGTGCGGTGCCGTGGCCACGCCATGGGTGCCTGCCGTGGCTGCGCAGAAAACCTGCGCAGAAAGGCCTGCGCAGAAAGGCCTGCGCAGAAGAACAATGACGACACATCGGATGCGCCCGGGAGACCCGGGATCGCCCGATCAGATTGCCAGACCGGAGAACGGAACCGGCTCGTCAACGCCGAGCATCAAGCTGCATGGCAGCATGATGCCGGGCCCCGGTCCCGGGTGACGGGAGGCTCAGGCAGCCTCCTTGTCGAGCGTTCGCACCCGGTCCACCAGCTTTTCCTCCGTCTCCCGCAGGCCTCGGCAGGCGCCTGCCAGCCAGGCCGGGTCCACCGCCCCGGTGACCTTGCCGAGCAGGAGGGCGTTCTGGACACCGGCAGCCTGCTGCACCGCACCGTCCAGCAGGGTCCCCGCGGCCTCGTCGCCGAACGCCCGGTGCAGATAAGCCCGCAGGGCGATCCGCGAACCCTGGTAGAGCGAGAAGACGTCGTACAGGGCCGCGATGGCGCGTTCGCGTGCCGTCCACGGGCTGTCCAGGATGGCTTCGACCTCGCAGAACAGGGTCCAGCTGTCCCGGTGGTCCGCCAGCAGCGCGGAGAACGACTCCCGGGTGCCGCGGTGCGCCTCGCCCGGGTCGTAGGGCCGCAGGGTGAAGGACCTGACCTCGCGCAGCTCGCCGTTGTCGAAGCCGTCGGCGATCAGCTCTTCGGGGTACCGGTAGGCGCAGAGCACGCTGGCGGGGTTGTCGTCGATGATCGACCACTCCCCGGAATCGGCGTGATGGTCGCGCAGGATGACGGTGTGCATGAGGTGCCGGGTCCGGTACTCGGGACAGTGCGGCCAGTAGAAGACGTCCCCGACCACGATGACGTACCCGTCCCTGCTGACGCTCTCCTTCAGCAGGGGCCGGGCTTCCGCGTAGCTCGCGAACGTGGTGTCAGCGCGCGCGAGCCCGATCAGCGCCAGGTCGTCGGCGGAGCAGATCCGGCTGGTGAAGTCGTACTTGGGCCGTTGCAGCCGGACGACCTGGTCCAGCAGGTCGTCCGTGCTGATCAGACACCGATGGAACAACAGGGGCACGTCCGGTACCCGCTCGGCCAGCATCACCAGGGCCTGCCGCTGGTAGCAGTTGAGGAAGAGCCGGCCGTACAGGTCGCGGTCGTAGGAGTGGATGTCGTCCGTCATGGCTCGGCCCTTTCGAATCGCGCGGGGCGATGGCACCAGGCTGGGGAAGTGCGCGGAGCGCTCCCTTGAGGGTGGTGGGGGGAGACGGGTGGGCTACAGGGTGCGCGTCATGAAGACGCTGTTGGGGTCTTCCTTGTAGTCGGCGAACGGCGGGCAGTAGGCGAAGCCGAACTTGGTGTACAGGGCCCGAGCGGGGGCGAAGTGCTCGGTGGCGCCGGTCTCCAGACTCAGCTGGCGCAGTTCCATGCGCTGGGCCTCGGCGATCATGTGGGTCAGCAGGTGAGACGCCACACCGCTGCGCTGGCGGACCGGCCTGGTGCGCATCGACTTGATCTCCGCGTGCTGGTCGTCGAGGCGTTTGAGCGCACCACAGCCCACCAGCACGTCCGCGTCCCACACGGACCAGAAGGTGACTTCCGGCCGGCGCAGCCCGTCGAGATCGAGGGCGTGCTTGCTCTCCAGGGGCGTGATGGCCCGCATGTCCCGGACGTGTTCCGCCAGGAATTCGGCAATGTCCGGGCCGGAGAGGTCATCGACGGCGATCTTCATGTACGCGTGCCTTTTCGAATGAGTCGGTGCAGGGATGTTCGGTGCCAGGGATGCCCGGGCGACCCGGCCGCGGTGGGCCGGGGCGCCCTCACACTCCTTCGAGCAGTGCGCCGGCGAAGAACCCCGGGGCCGAAGCCTGTGCCAGGTACGTCGTCGCCGGCCGGATGCCGACCCGGTCCTGGTGGTCGGCCAGGTTGATCAGCCAGTCGGAGTTTCCGCAGTGCCCGTAGGACCGCAGCGTATCGGCGAAGTGCAGCTTCTCCCGGGTGATTCCGGCGGCTGCCGCGTTGAAGACCGTCACCGGCCAGTAGAGGTTGGTCGGAAAGACCTTCGCCACGTCCTGAAGTGCCCTACCGCTGTCCTCGAAGACCTCGGAGAGGACGGCGCGCGCCGCCTGCTGCCGTGAGGCGAAGGAGTCCTCGCCCCTGAGCCCGGCCTCGTCGGTGTGCACCGCGGAGGCCAGCAGCCGTACGGTGCCGGCGCGTGCCCGGCTGATCAGGCAGCTGGTGACGGCGTCCGAGAACAGTGCGAAGGGCCGGATCCGCTCGCGGTCGTCGCGGGTGTAGTCCAGGAACACCAGGACGACATGGGCCACCCGCTCGTCGCGTAACAGCTCCCAGCCGTGGCTCAGCGCCGCAAGCGAACTGCAACACTGCTGGTAGGACAGGACGAGCGGCACGGACGACGACATGCCCATGGTGCGCAGCACCCGCGCGGCGAAGTCCGGGCCGAGATCGCCCAGCAGGGCGTCACTGGTGGCGAAGATGACACGGTCCACCTCGGCCGCGGCCACCTCCTGTTCCTTCAGGGTCCGCCGAATCGACTCGACGACGTATCCGTCCACCGGTCCGGACATCTTCCGGAAGGTGCCGCAGCCCATCGTGGCGAACTCCGCGCCCGGTGACGCCGCCTGCCACAACGCGTCGAAGTCCGGCACGTCCTCCGGCTTGCCCACCACGTCGCCCAGGACCCGGGCGAACGCGCCGATGCCGACCCGGCCGTGGTGACCGTCCTGATCCTGCGAGGCCCTCATGGCTCTCCTGCTCTCATGGCTCTCCCGTGTCCTACGGCGTGGGTCACGCCGACGCCTCGGTCGGACGGGCCTCCTCGATCAGCCGGATCACCGAGACGATCCCGTCGACGTCGTGGAGCCTGGACACCCACTCCGGCTGGAGGGTGACCGTGTCGCCGGTGCGCTCCTTGAGGTAGTTGACCAGGACCAGGATGATCGCGAGCGAGCTGATGCCCAGCTCGTCCCTGGTCTTCGCGCGGGCCACGTCCTCGTACGTCAGGTCGGGAAGGCCCGGCTGGGTGCCGAGGAAGTCCACGAACGTCTTCAGGTACTCGTCGTCGGACACGGTGGTCTCCTGGTCGGATGGTGATACGGCACTCATCAGTCGGCCTTGCGGAAGGGGAAACCGTTCAGGTTCTGCTGGTGGAGCCGGTTGTGCCCGAACCTGTCCTCCCCGGAGACCAGGACGCAGCCGTGGTAGTCGAGGCTGATGGTGTCGCCGAACTCGCTGAGCGAGTCGACGTCCTCGTAGACCTTCACGGAGGGCGCCACATAGCGTGACGCGTAACCCAGCCGGGTCACGTCGCTGATGTTCGGCCGCGAGCCGTGGATGGTCTTGGCGAGGAAGATGACGAACTGGCCGGGCTGCATGGCCATGTCGACGATGGCTTCCTGGTTCGGATCCCAGTCCTTGTCGAGCTTGTTCTCCGAGTAGTCGTATCCGAAGAAGTCGTGGGACTTGCTCTGCACGTTGCGGGTGAGCGGCTTGGACTCGTCGTAGTACCACTTCTTGTGGCTGCCGGGGAGGAAACGCAGGCAGCCGTTCTCCACGCTGGCCGGTGAGAACGCGGTCCAGACGGTGAGCTCCTGGGTGAGGTAGGACGTCTCCTCGGTGTACTTCAGCGACGGGGTCACGGCCGTGGTGGTCTCGCCCACCACGAACGCCTCGACCTGGTGCCAGCCGGTTCCGGCGTCACCCGGCTGCTTCTGGAATATGTTCGACTTCCAGCAGAGGATGTCGTCGCCGATCAGGCTGCGGAGTTTGTGCACGATCTCCGGGCGGCTGATGTGCTGGGACAGCGTGTTGCAGTCCAGGTGCCGGTCGTAGTTGATGACCGTGGAATTGTGCGGCTTGTTCCGGGATGTCACCATCTCGATCATGGCCTGGTTCCACAACAGCGGCGCCTGTTCCGCGGGATACAGGTCGAAGGGTCCCACGTACCCGTTTTCCCGGAAGAATTCCACCTGCTCGCTGGTCAGTCCCAGAGACGTGGTCTGCGTCACTCTTCTTACCCCTTTTGCGGTCGGCAGGTCGTGGTGCTCACGTGAGCTTCTTCTTGCCCAGCAGGCGAGCGGCGTTCTTGTGGAAGAACAGCTCCCGGTCGGCGTCGGACATCGACTCGGGGAACGCGTCCTCTTTCGTCAACTTCTCGATGAGGTCGATCTGCCGGCCCTGGAGCCGGAACACCGGCCAGTCGGTGCCGAAGAGGACCTTGTGCGTGATGCCACGCCGGAACAGCCGGTTGAGCGCGGCGCTGCCGGCCGCCTCGTACCCGCTGACGTCCATGTAGATGTTGGGCCGGTTGTTGCACAACATGGCGCACTCGTCCGGATAGTGCACGCTGCCGTGCGCCAGGACGAAGTCGACTCCGGGAAAGTCCTTGGCCGCCCTGTCCACGAAGATCGGCTGTGCGATCTCGAAGTCCAGCACCGGCGAGGTGGCCCCGATGTGCGAGAGCACCGGAATGCCGTACTGCGCGCAGATCTCGTAGAACGGGTAGAGCTCGTCGGCGGAGAGCTTGTAGCCGCACGGCGGATAGAGCTTCATTCCGTCGAACTTGTACTCCACGATCGACTTCTCGAAGAGTTCGAGGCCTTCGGCGCCCCAGCGCGGGTCGACTCCGACGAACACCAAAAACCGGCCCGGATGGCGGTCGACGACCGTTCTGTGGTGGTCGATGACCTCGGCGATGCTGTGCGTGCTGTCCCGTAGCGCGTAGGTGAAGTCCGGGATGAGCAGCACGGACTTCTTGATGCCGGCCTCGTCCATCTGCGTGACCAGCTCGTCGCAGAGCGGGTCCTGGAGGGTGCCGGCGTGCATCCGTGCGACCTTGTCCTTGGTCACCGGCAGGCCCTTGCTCTGGAGGGCCACCGTCATGTTGTCCACGACACCGCTCTGGAAGGACCGCGGAAAACACATCTCCGATGCGATGTGGCAATGGAAGTCGATGATCTCCGTACGGTCGCTCATGAACCGGGCCTCTCAGCTCTCTCGCACGATCTTGATGATGTCGGATACGCGCTCGGCACCGACGAACTGATCCACCTTGCCGAATGCGTCGATTCCGATCTTTTCTTCGAGCACGAAGACGATGCTCATCAGAGCGAGCGAGTCGATGCCCAGGTCTGCCCGCAGGCTCATCGCCGGTGTGATGCCCGCCTTTGCGGCCTTCTTCGGAATGACGCTCCCGATGATCTGGCATATGTCGTCATCGGTCACGGGCCCCTTGTTCATTCATCCCACCCGATTGCTGTCGGCGAATACTCTCCGAATGACCGCTGCCCGGTCGATCTTGAGGTTTCTGGTGAGCAGGCCGGTGTCCACCGTCAGTTCCGGTGCCGGTCTGACCAGAACGCGCGAGATCCGATGGGACGCGGCCCGTTTCTGGTTGGCGCTCTCGACGTACGCCTCGATCTCCGCCGACCCGTCCGCGGCCTGCTCGTCGTCGACCCAGACGATGCAGGTGAGCAGCCCGTCCTGCCCCGGGGAGACGACCACCGCCTTCGTCACCCGGCAGTTCTTCTCGACGTCCTCCTCGAGCTCCTCCGGGTTGATCTTCACCCCGCTGCGCGTGATGATCACGTTCTTCTTGCGGCCCTGGATCTGGAGGAACCCGGCGGAGTCCAGGCGCCCCAGGTCACCGGTGGCGAGCCGGTGGTCACCGAGGAAGACGGACTGCTGGGTCTCCATGCCCGCGAAGACATAGCCGGCGGCCTGCGGCGTGGTCGTCCGCACGAGCACCTCGCCATCCGGGGCGATGGTGACGTCGACCCCGTCGACCGCCCGGCCCGCCCTGCCGGCGCGGTGCGCCCGGGGCAGGTTGAAGGCGATCCAGCCGACCTCCGTACTGCCGTACACCTCGAACAGGGGGGCGGCCAGCCGCTGGAAGAGTTGCACCGTCCGGGAGGGCACCGGTGCCGACCCGGTGAACATCAGGCGCGTGCGGGCGCCGTACATACGGGTCCACTTCCGGCCCAGCCGGGCCCGCACACCGCGGGTGAGCCGGGCCGGCGCCACCGCGTGCAGCAGCGTCGCCAGGTAGTAGGGCAGCTTCTCGCGCCGGCTCGCGGCCTGCACCCGGTTGTACATGATCTCGAAGAACGACGGCGGGCCGAGGACGATGGTCGGTTGGAATTCTCCGAGCTTCTGGAACATGCGCTCCGGCGCCACCACCGTGGCGTCACATCCGGTCCAGATCGCCGTGTACATCAGATACCGCTGCTGGAAATTGGAGAACGGCATCACGATGAGGATGTTGTCGTCCTCGCCGACCTCCCAGGCCCGGATGGAGGTGAGAATGGTGTTCTCGACCCCCTCCCTGGTCAGCATGAGCCCCTTCTTGGTGCCCGATGTCCCGGAGGAGAACGCGATGGTGAACACGTGGTCGGGCAGCGGCGGGTGCTTGTCGCCGCTGCGCGTGCGCTTGTCCAGGACCACCGGTCCTCCGCCGAGCAGTGCGACGGCGGGCGGCAGTGCCGTGCCGCCCGGCAGCGCCCTGGTGAGCAGCAGGGCCGACAGGTCGTACTGCGCGCAGAGCTGCTCCGGATCCATCGGCTGCGCGTTCTGCTCGGCGGGCAGCGCGGCGGAGACGCTTCTCAGGGTGAGCAGGGCGAGGTCGGCGATCACCCATTCATAGGAGTTCGGCCCCAGGATGCCCACGGTGTCTCCGGCACCGATGCCGCAGGCCGTGAGTTCCGCAACCAGCCGGTCCACGTCCTCGTGCACATCGGCGAAGCTCTTGGTGACCAGGGTTCCGTCAAGGGATAAGAAGCGCATCACCCGTTCCGGATGAGCCGCCAGCTTGTCATGCAGGTCGTATATCGACACTGGTTACCGTTCCTTGGCATGTCGTGGAGCGAACTCGAGGTCCGGCTGTGCACGTCACAGCGGCATCCGACATCCCTGGGCAGGGCATGGCAGAAGGGCATGACGCAACGACACAGATTCTGGGAAAGGTCCTGTGGCGGGTTCAGGTCCGGCGTGGTGCACACCTTGCCGTGACGACCGGGACAACCCTGCGCCGCCCAGGCTCCGTCCCGGACGGGCCGGGCCCGGTTGCGGCCTCCCACATGGTGCCGCCGTGTTGGGCGGCTCGTTCGACGCACCACACCACAGACGGTTCTGCGTGCCTCACTGGCCCCCCTGAATGATTGGCGGGTCTGGACACCAGCGCCGTCATCACGTGTGGTCCGCTCGGCCGGGCGCTGACGTGCATCAGATTGCCAGAACGAGGGCCGGAGCGAATCGCAGCACGGCAGCATCAAGCTGCATGACAGCTTGATGCCTTGCATATAGAGGGCAAGAAAGAGGTGCAAATCGGGAGAATCACCGGGGTGCCCACCGAGCGGGTGCCGCCGACCCGATGGGCACCGCCGCCATCAGCGCTCCAGGCGGCCCTGGGCGCCCACGCCGACCGAGCACGGGATGACCGGGAGGTGGTGGACGGGACCGGCGGCCGGCCCGCCCGCGGCTTGCAGCACGCTCCCGAGGGCTGCCTTCTGCTCCGGGTCGAGAATCACCTCGATCCGCTGGCCGCCCTCCGGGCCCGCGCCCGGGATCTTGATTCTGATCTGTAGGCAGACGTTGCCGTCCGGGTCGGTCACCGCGGCGATGAAGCCGTCAACGACTCCGGGCACCGGAGGGAGGGTCGCTGGCTGGCCGGTGTCCATTGCACTCAGGCGCTGTGGTCGCACGTGCTTCCTCTCGTTCGCACCCTGGTGGCCCTGCCCAGGGCCGCAGACGGGTTCACCCCTCATCGTCCTCAGGCCGTCCTCACGATGTCCTCACCGCGCGAGCCGCTCGACGGCGCGCTCCACGTGCGCCGCCTGGCCTGCCTGCCCCGCCTGCTGCGCCAGGGGTACCGCGTCCGCGAGTTGGGCGGCGTAGGCGTGCACCAACTCGTGGATGCCGTAGCGGGTGGGTCCGCACGCGCTCAGCAGATGGGCGTCGACCAGCGAGCCGAGGAGCCGGTCGGCGTGCGCCTGAGAAAGGCCGGCGACCGCCGCGACGGCGCGGGCCTCGATCCGGTCGGGCGGCACCTGCCCCAGCACCCGGAAGACGTGCTGCTGGAGCGGGTCGAGCCCCTCGTAGGACTGGCGGAACACCCCGGCCAGGCTGTCGCCCTCCGCGGCCAGCGTGGACATCCACTGCTTGCCCGCGGCGAGGCGGGAGGCCAGGTACGACGGGGACCAGGACGGGCGGTGGCGGAGCTTGGCCGCGGCGAGCCGGATCGCCAGCGGAAGACCGCCGCAACGTTCGACGATGTACTCCACGGCCGCCGGCTCCCGGAGCGGGCGGGCGTCCCCGACGATCTTGCAGAACAGCGCACGCCCCTCGGAGGGGGACATCTCCCGCACCGTCAGATGCCGGGTCACGAGGGGGCTCGTCAGCCGGTTGCGGCTGGTCAGCAGCGTAAGGCAACCGGGTGTGGTGGGCAGCAGGGAGAGGATCCGGTGGGCGTCGGGCACACCGTCGAGGACGATCAGCACCCGGCGGTCGCCGACCAGCCGGCGCCAGAGGGCGATACGCGCCGGAAGCCGAAGGGGAATGTCCTCGGGCGGCACGCCCAAGCCGCACAGCAGCATTCCCAGGACCGGATGGGGTTCCTGCGGACGGCCGGCCGTGCCGCAGGCCTGCATGTCGACGAAGAGTTGGCCGTCCGGGTAGCACGGCGCCAAACGGTGCGCGGTGTGCAGGGCAAGGGTGGTCTTGCCGATTCCGGCCATTCCGTCGATCGCCAGGACCACCGGTTCCGGCCGTGCGCCCCGGCCGCCCGTGGCCGGCGACATCCCGGCGGTCTCGTGCAGGGTGCGCTGCTCTCGGGTTCTACCGGTGAAATGTGCGACGCCGGGCGGCAGATTGTTGTGCCCGCGCGTGGGAATCCGCTCGTGCCCTTCGGGCAGCCCTCCCCTGAGCAGGTGATCGCGGATCTCCTGCAATTCGGCGCCCGGGCTCACGCCCAGTTCGTCCTTGAGGATGCGTCGGGTCCTGTCGTACACCATGAAAGCCCGGGCCTGCGCTCCCGAACGGTGCAGCGCGAGCATGAACTGCGCCACCAGGCGTTCGCGGAGTGGATGGTCGGCCACCCATGCGGAGAGTTCCCCGAGAATGGAGTGGTGGTTCTTCGCGGCCAGTTCCAGGTCGATGCGCTGCTCCATGGCCGCCAGCCGCGCCTGGGTGAGCGCATCGGTCTGCGCCCGTAGCACCGCTCCGTCCAGACCGCCCAGGACGGGTCCGCGCCACAGGGCGAGGGCGGACCGGTACCCCTCCAGGGCCTGCGCGGTGCGCCCTGCCGCCAGGAGCCGCCGGGCCTGAGCTGCACGGTGGGCGAACGTCCGGGCGTCCACCTGGCGGTCGTCCACCGCCAGCCGGTACCCGTCGCCCGCGAGAATCAGGCTCGCGCTGAGGTCGGGGTGGAGACGGCGTAGATCGGATATGGCGTTACGGATCTGCTTGACGGCCGTCGCCGGAATCCGCTGTCCCCATACGGTGTCCATCAGCCGGTCGATCGAGACCAGTGCTCCGTCGGCCAGCAATAAGGCGCCCAGCACTGCCTTTCTCTTACGACCTGACACCTTTAACTGTTCGTTTCCGTCGTAGAGTTCAAGTGGCCCGAGAATGCGAAAAAATACCACTGCACGCCCCAGGTGCTAGCGGGTCGGTAAGAAGTCCGCGCGTCATGCCACGAAGTCGCCCCGGTCATTCTTCGGTCCCTCACCCCATGCGGTGGAGGGAATTCCGCATCACCAGATCCCGCAGGTGGTGACGGAACGCGACGCCACCGGAGGGAAAACGACGCCTGAAGTGTGCGTGACGCCACCGCACCGTGGGAAGGCCCTCATGTCAGCTCTACGCGAAGCGCGGCCGGCCGCCCGCGCGGCGGACGTCAGGCGATCCGTGCCTTGCTGCGCCACACCTCCATCAGGTGCTCGTCCCCCTCCACCACCAACCCGTCGCCGGCGGAGGACCGTCTGTTCCACAGGGCCAGGTACAGCTCCTGCGCCGGGCCACTGATGCGGCAGTCCCACCGTCCGGCGGCCTCGCGCACCGGCCGGGGTGCCTCGGGACCCAGGTGCAGGGTCCATTCCGGGCCTTCCGCGCTCCGCACGGCGAGGACGGCCGGCCGCTCGGTGCGCAGCGGGGAGCGCGAGCGGCCGTGCCAGGCCGTCAGCAGCTCGTCGACGCCGTCCAGGGCGACCTCCGGTGCGACGGGGGTCGGGGCCCCTCCCGCGGCCAGCTCGGCGTCCACCCGGTGGATGGTCGTCTCGTGCGCCTGACGGCGTGCCCAGAACGCCCGGGGGTCGGGGGCACCGGGCAGGAAGGTCCAGGCCTGCGACCCCTCGTCGGCAGCCCGCAACGAGGCCACGAGGCGGCGCAGCCCGTCCTCGAACCAGGCGGCCAGCTCATCGTCCGCGGGCTGCTCGTCGGGCACCCGCCGCGGCTGGGTGAGGCCCGCACGCACGTACTCCTCGGCCCAGCGATGGACGTTCCCCTGGTGCCCGACGAGCTCCCTCATCCGCCAGCCCGGGCAGCTCGGGACGCCCGCCTCCCACCCGGTCCCGAGAGCCGTGGACAGCAGCAGGAGCCCCTCGGCCTCCGTGACGTCGATGAGTTCCGTCGTCCGCATGCGCGCATCCTTTCGCCGGGCGGATACAGGCCGGGCAGGCTCGGGCGTCAGCCCGGCACGCCGGCTCACCGCGCCGGCCCCTCCGCGTTGATACCCCGTCGCGCTCAGGGATACGGCAGGCGGCGGTCGGCGCGCTCAGTGTGGGCGGCGAGTCGGTACGCGGGCGGGTCCGGTTCACGTTCCGGGCGGGTCTCGGCTCTGAGGATGGTGGGACCGAGGTCGGCCGCGGGTGGCGCCGGGTCCCCCGTGAGTTGCACGGCGTAGGCGTGGAGCAGTTCGTGGATCACATAGCGCCCCGGGGTGGACGTGCCGAGCAGGTGGGCGTCGACCAGCGATTCGAGCAGGGTGTCCGCGTACACGATGGACATTCTGGCGAGCCCCGCCACGATGTGCGTCTCGATGTGGTCGCCGGGCAGCTGGCCGAGTAACCGGAAGATGCGCTGCTGGCCGGGTGTGAGCCCTTCGTAGGACTGCCGGAACACCTCGGTCAGACCGCCGTCCTCCGCCTCCAGCGTGGCCAGCCGCTGCCTTCCGCTGGTGAGGCGGGAAGCGAGGTACGAGACCGACCAGGAAGGACGGTGGCGCAGTTTGGCGGCGGCCAGCCGGATCGCCAGCGGAAGCCGGCCGCAGACGTTGACGATCATGTCGACGGCGTCGCGCTCCCCCTGCGCACGCTTGTCCCCGATGATCCTGCTGAAGAGCTCCCGGCCCTCCGTGGGCGACATCTCCTGGAGGGTGAGCTGGCAGGTGGCCATGAGGTCGGTGAGCCGGGCACGGCTCGTCACGATGGTCAGACAGCTGGGCGCACCGGGCAGCAACGGGAGGATCTGGTTGGTGTCGGCCACGTTGTCGAGCAGGATCAGCGCGCGGCGGTCCGCGATGAGCCGGCGCCAGGTGGACGCGCGCTCCTCCAGGCCCTCCGGAATGCGGCTGGGCGGCACCCCGAGGCCCGACAGCAGGGCACCCAGGGCCGCCTTCGGATCCAGCGGCCGATCGTCCACCGCGCAGGCACCCATGTCGACGAACAGCTGCGCGTCCGGGTACGACGGCGTGCATTCGTAAGCGGCGTGTACCGCCAGTGTCGTCTTGCCGATGCCGGCCATCCCATCGATCGCGATGACCGCGGGCGCGGCGGCGGACAGCCGGCCGACCCTTCCGTGGTGGTGCACCACCTGGTTCAGCAGGCGGCGTTCCGGTATTCGACCCGTGAAATGGACGACACCGGCCGGTAGGTTGTTGCACTGTGGAACGGGAATCTTGCGGGACGGCGGCGGTAGCTGACTCAGCAGAATGTGGCGGTGGAGTTCCTGCAATTCCACTCCGGGGCTGACGCCCAGTTCACGCTTGAGGGTCTGACGCGTCTGCTCATAAACGGTGAGTGCGCGTGCCTGGGCACCGGAACGGTACAGCGCAAGCATGAGCTGGGCCACCAGACGCTCACGCAACGGGTTCTCCGCCACCCAGACGGAGAGTTCCCCGATGACGGATTCGTGGTCGCCCTGGGCGAGTTCAAGCTCGACCCGTTCTTCCATGACGGCGAGCCGTAACTCTTCGAGCCCGGCGATCTGCGCGCGTAGCGCCGGACTTTCGAGTCCGGCGAGGGCGGGACCGCGCCAGAGCAGCAGCGCGGCACGGAATTCCGCCAGGGCTTCCTCGATGCAGCCCTTTCCCCGCAGCTCGCGGGCCCGTGCCGCATGCGCGGTGAACTTACGGGAGTCCAGGCCGCACCCGTCCATCACCAGCCGGTAGCCGTCCCCCACCAGCGTGAGCCGCTGGGCGATCTCGGGATGGGTCTTGCGGAGGTCGGAGGTGGCGTTGCGTATTTGCTTGATGGCGGTGACCGGGGCCTGGTGTCCCCATACGGTGTCGATGAGTCGGTTCAGGGAAACCGGCATGCCGTCGGCGAGCAGCAGTGCGCCGAGCACCGTCTGGCGTTTTCTTCCCGACAACCCCAGCTGCTGTTGACCGTGCCACATTTCAAGCAAACCCAGGATACGATATTCCAACACCGGCCCCCCGTGCCTCCAAAGATATTGATGGCGCGCTCCAGGAATGCTTTTTGGGCATTCGCGCCGCTTAGGCTACCCAGAAGCGGCGTGCGAGGAACAGGCTGCTTCCAACTTTCGGGATAGCCCAGGTCAGGAACGTCGCCCCAGGTCACAAGGTGTGGAAGCAAGCGCCTTATCAGCCAACATCGACGCCAAAGATGGCCGAAACCCATACGACCGGCATGCTTTATTCGACGGGTGGAACGGCAAAGGGCCGGTGTGTCACGCGTCACGCAGCACGGGGATCAACGCGCGCGGCACACCGGCCCGTCCCTCACCGCCGCCCGGGAGCCGACGGGCGGGGCGGATCAGGATGCGTTCAGCGCGCCGCGCGCATCTCCTCGAGCGCCTCGGCGAACCGGCGGATCCCCTCGGCGAGGACCGACTCGTCCGGGCTCAGGCTCAGCCGCATGCAGCGGGTCGCGTGCTCCGCGAGGAACGGCGAGTCGAAGGGCGGTACGAAGAAGTGGCGACCGGGCACGACGAAGACCTTCTTGCGCTTGAGCGCCTCGTACATCTCGAGGTCGTCGAACCAGTCGTGGTCGATCCACAGCCAGCAGAACATCCCGCCCTCGGTGGAGTGCAGTCGCCAGTCGACCGAGTCGGGCAGGATCTCGTGCAGCAGCTTCTCGGCGACCAGGCGCTTGCGCCGGTAGTAGGGCTTGACCACTTCGGTGGTGAGGGTGTCGATCACGCCCGTGTTCAGTGCCCGCTCGACCGTCGCCTGGATCAACTGCGGTGCGTGCAGGTGCGAGTTGGCGGTGAAGGACACCAAGACGTCGACCGCTTCCTCCGGGCCGATCACAAAGCCGATCCGCTCACCGGGCAGGCCCGCCTTGGACAGCGTGAAGCCGTTGATGACGTTGGGGTGCAGGGGCGGTTCCACCAGGTCCTGCGCCACGCTGGGGAACGGGTCGCCGTAGGCGTGGTCTATGAACAGCGGTACGTCGCGCTCCTCGGCGATCTGGATCAGCCCGGCCAGTGCGTCGGGCTCGATGCTGCGGCCCGTGGGGTTGCCCGGACTGGACAGCAGCATCATCCCCATCGAGGGCTGCCGGCGCACCGCCTCCAGGTCGAACGTGTACCGGAAGAGGCGGCCCTCCAGGTGCTCGACGCCGGGCGCGACACCGACGATGCCGCCCGCCTCCAGGTTCAGGCCCTGGTAGCCGGTGTAGTCCGGGACGGACGGCAGGACCAGGTGTCTGGGGCCGTCCGGATAGGTGCCGGTGAAGATGGTGGTCGCCATGAACGCCAGCATCTGGCAACCGGTGCCGACCAGGACGTTCCTCGGTGTGATGGACCATCCGTAGCGGCGGTTGAAGTAGCGCACGATCGCGTCGACGAGCCCCTCGGAGCCGCGTGACGGGCCGTAGCGGCCACTGACCTCCGGGAAGCGCGCGGCCAGTGCCTCCTGCTGTAATCCGCGCCAGGTGTCGGTCACCTCGGATATGTCCGCGGGGTTTCCCGGGCTCAGATTGAGCCAGGTCCCGCCGGAGGAGTCGGAGGCGGCGATGCCGATGTCCTCCATGATGGTGCGGATGCCCGAGAGCCCGCCCATCTTCGTGCCCCGGGGAGAGAGTTCCACCAGCAGAGTCCTTCCGTTGATGAGGAGGCGTCGACCCCTACGTCGGCCTTCCTGTCCGGCCCGGTACGCCCGGCGTGCGACCGAGGGTGCGGCGTGGCGGTGCGGCGTCACGATACCGAGGCCCGGTCCCCAAGGTGGGTGGAAACACTCTTCATCGTGGAATGCCGGAAGAGTTCGTCCATGGGCGCATCGGCGTCGCGTTCCGGCCCCGGGTACCGGGGAATCGGCGAGCGTTCCTGATCGCGACGGTCCGCCCGTGGGCGTGACGCGGACGGGCCGGTGTCGCTCCTGGGTGTGCTGGCCCGAGAAGAGCGGACGGCGCCGCGCTCAGCGGTGTCGAGCAGCGGGCCGTGCACGTGCGAGGCGGTGAAGGTGGGGCCTCGCCGGGCTGCGTGATGCGTACCGCGCGCACGATGTCGGCGCCCTCGTCGGGCGACGGGTTTCCGCCTTTCCCACGGGAACTCGTGGCGCCTTGCGACGGCCATTCTCGGTAGCGCCGTCCTCGCCCGGTCCTCGCCGCGTCCTCACGGCGTTCCCCGCGACCGGCGGGGGCAATGGACTGGTATTCGCCCATGCCCGCGGCCGAAACAGATGAGGGTTGACAGGCCATCATCCCACCGCCGATGCTGGGCGGCATTCCTGGCCCCGGGCCGAATCGGCGAGGTCCGCTGCACAACTCTCCGCCGTACGGCCGTGTGCATCGCGGTGCCGCGGATCCATCGTCGACCGCGCACTGAAGACCTCTCACCATAAGCGTCGACGCTTCGGGCCCCCTGGCCCGCGTTACTCCACAGCTCCGCTTCACTCCCCGCATCGATCGCCATGCATCGCTCGCCACGCATCGATCGCCACCGTGCGCACCGTTCGCCACTTCACACGCCGATCGGTGAAGGCCCTTACGGCGCACTCACGACAGGGGGCGAATTCCCTTGCCCGAAATCTCGAATTTCGCGGACGTCTGCGCGTCATGGGAACGCAGGGACCGTGCGCTGCATTTCCCGGAAGACAGTCGGGAGGAGGAGATCTCCTTCGCCGAACTGGCCGATCGCACGGAGGCGCTCGCCGCACGCTGGGCCGGGCTCGGCCTCCACCCCGGTGACCGGGTCGTCCTGCTCATGGCCGACGCCCGGCAGTTCATCCTGGCCCTCGGGGCGGCGCTGCGGGCCGGGCTGGTGACCGTACCGGCCGCGCCGCCGACGCCCGCCAGCCGCAAAGAGGCCTACCGCACCGGCCTGCACCGGATCTGCCGGGCCTCCGGTGCCGCCCTGTGCCTGACCGACGACTCCTTCGCGGGTTTCCCGAAGGAGTGGGAACCGCCCCTCCGCGCGCTGCCCTTCGAGGCGTTGACCGGGGCCAGGACCGGACCGATGACGCCGCTGCCCGCCCCCGAGGACCTCGCGCTGATCCAGTTCACCGGCAGCGGCGACACGGGGCGGCCGCACGGCGTCGCGGTGGAGCACGGCCGGCTGCTGGCGCACGTCCGGGCGCTGTCCGCCGCGCTCGCCGTGGATCCCGAGACCGACCGGTGCGTGTCCTGGCTGCCCTTCCACCACGACATGGGACTGATCGGAAAGATCCTCACCCCCATGCTCACCCAGACCAGTACCTGGTACCTGCCTCCGCTGGACTTCGTCCACGACCCCCTCGGCTTCCTGCGGCTGATGAGCGACGTGCGCGGCACCATCTCCTTCGCCCCGAACCTCGGCTACGGGCTGCTCGCCGCCGAGGCCGCCACGACGCCCGCGCAGGGCCTCGACCTGTCGGCCTGGCGGATCGCCGGCTGCGGGGCGGAGCAGGAGCCGCCGTCGGTCGCGGCGCTGCGACGCTTCGCCGCCGCCTACGAGAGCAGCGGCTTCCGGCCCGAGGCGGTGCGGCCCTGCTACGGGACGGCCGAGGCCACCCTCGCGGTGACCGTCGCCCCCGCGTCGAGCGCGTTCACCACCACGGTGGTGGACCGCGGTGTGCTGGCCGCCGAGCGCAGGGCCGTGCCGACCGCCACCAGGGGCGAGGGCATCGAGATCGCCTCCAGCGGGCGCCCGCTGCACGGCACCGACGTGCGGATCATGTCGGCGGAGGGACGAGAGCTGCCCGAGGCCCACGAGGGTGAGATCACGTTACGCAGCAGCCACATGGCCCTCGGCTACTACGACGACGCGGAGCTGACCGGGCGTACCTGGCGGGGCGGGCGGCTGCACACCGGCGACCTCGGGTTCCTGCTGGCCGGCGAGTTGTACGTGACCGGCCGGAGGGCGGCGCGCACGGATCGCCGAGGGCTGCCGGTGGCGCGCGTATGAACTCCTTGCATACGTGGCGGGACCGGACCACCTGAGAGCCCACCCACCTCACAGCTGATTTCCCGTCCCACTGGCCGGTTTCCGACTCTCTGGCAAGGACGGACCGAGGACGCACCGAGGACGTCTGCGCCTAGCGTCGTCGTGACGGACCGCGGCCCACCCCCATCACCTCGATCCAGAGAGGCCACTGACGAACCCCCGAAGAGGCCGGCGGCGCACGACGGACGCGCAGGCGGGCGCGGCGCCGTCCGGGCCTCCGCACCACCCCCGTCAGCCCACCCTGACCGACGACCTCACCCGCCGACCCGCCGGGAGAGCACGGGACGCTCCGACCGGCGACGTCGAGCAGGACCCGAGGACCGCCGGCGGCCGATCCACCGGATGGCCGCCCGCAGCACTTCCCCCAGCCGGCCCACCCGCCGGCCCCACCGCTGGTCACCGTCGACCTTCCCGGTGCGACCCGCGCGGGGCCTCCTCACGACGGCCGCCGCACGCCGTGACGCGGCCGTCCGGTGCCGCGCCGACGACACCCGCGCGGCCACGCCATGCCTTAAGAACCGCCGGACGCCCGGACGCCCCGGGCAGGCCCCTCCTTTCCCATGGGCTGTGAAAGGAGCTGACAAGAAAGCCGACAAGAAGGAACACCCACGGGTGAACTGGGACGAATCAGCCCTTCGGGCCCGGCCCACCCCGGCCGACGCCGGCGACACCACCGCGCACGCCGGCCCACTGAGACTCCATGAAGGCAAAACCAAGGGGAGATCATGTCTCGCGAACGTCTTGAGAAGCTTGCCGCCGACCGCACCGAAGCGCTCTTCGAGAAGGTTCCCGGAGCACGGGAGTTCCACAACGGATCCTGGATCGAACGCGAGTACTACAAGCGGCACCTGATCGAGACCGTCCTGCGCATCCGCCTCAACAACGAGGTCGACGCCTACGGTCTGTACAAGGTCGGCTCGAAGGACCACCGACTGGCCGCGACGCTCGCGCAGTACCTCTCCGAAGAGAACAACCACGAGGGCATGTTCCTGCGGGACCTGCGGCACTTCGGCCTCGAGAAGGAAGAGGTCGACGCCATGCGCCCGTTCCCGTCGACCGAGTACCTGATGGGCTACCTGTACTTCGCCATCAACGAGCAGGGCCCCCTGCCGACGGCCGTCTGGAACTGGTTCGTCGAGTGGTACTCGGACCAGTTCAACCCCGGCATCACCAAGAAGGCCGCCGACGCCTTCGGCCTCGACATGGTCAAGGGTTCCCAGGCCCACATCGAGTACGACGAGTCCCACGACCACGACGACCTCATGTGGTCCACGGTCGACCGCGCGGTGCGCGGCTGGGGCGACTTCGCCTCCGCCGAGCGCCTCCTGACGAACTTCATCGACCTCATCGCCCTGTACTTCACGGAACTGCACGCCAGCACCGTCAAGCAGTAGTCACTCGATCGGACCGCGGCGGGCGCGGTCCACATCCGCCCGCCGCGGTCTCACCATGACCCGAGGCAGCCGCCGTACCCGCGTTTCGTGCTCCGCGCAGGGGCAGTGAGGGGTAGTAGGTGTCACCTGGAACGTTCCTCGTGCTCGAACCGGAATCGTCGGGCTTCGACGTCGTCTCGGCGGCGCTGGCCCTCGGCGTTCCCGTCCATGTCGTGACCAGCCGGCCGCCGCACGCCCTGCCCTCCGCGCTGCACGGGGCCGGCGTCACCGTCACCCGGGTCGACACGGACCCCGCCTCGTTCGTCAAGGCCGCCGTGGCGTTCGCCGACGAGCACGAGGTCGTAGGGGTCGCGCCGGGCTTCGACTACGCGGTGCCGGCGGCAGCGGCGGTGGCGGCCGTGCTCGGTCTGCCGGGCATCACGCCGGCGACCGCGGACGTGCTGGGGGACAAGTACCGGATGGAGCAGGCACTGGCCCGAGCCGGTGTCCCGGCGGTGAAGGGGGTGCCCTTCACCCTGGAGGAGACCGGTGCCGACCGGCTGCGGTCGCTGGCCGACCAGGTGGGCTTCCCCGCCGTGCTCAAACCGGTGAACGGCTGCGGCAGCCTGCGGGTGCGTCGCGTGGACGACCTGGCGCAGCTGCGCCGGATGCTGGCCGAGGACGCGGCCGTCGGACCGGTCGAGGACATGGGACGGCTGGTCGGCGAGCAGCTACTGCTCGAACCCTATCTTCAGGGGCCGGAGTTCAGCGTCGAGGGCTACGTGACCGGGGCCGGGCCACGGGTCGTCGCGGTCACCGGGAAGCAGCTCGGTGCCGAGCCGCACTTCGTCGAGGTCGGCCATGTCGTCGAGGCGGACCTGGCGCCGCGGGACCGCGCCGCGTTGGAGAGCGTCACGCTCGCCGCCGTCACCGCACTGGAGTTGACGGCCGGCACCTTCCACCTGGAGGCCCGGCTGACCCCCGCCGGTCCGGTGGTCATAGAGGTCGGGGCGCGGCTCGGCGGCGACCGTATCCACCGGCTCGTCTCGGAGGTCTACGGCTTCTCGCTGCCCGAGGCGATGGTGCTGAGCCTGACCGGACGGCACGTCGCGGAGCCCGGGCCCGCCACCGGGGTGGCCGGGGTGCGCTTCTTCAGCGTGCCGCAGCCCGCCCGGCTCATGGACCCCGTGGGCCTGTACGAACGTCTCACCCTGCTGCCCGCCTGCACGGAGGCCGCCGTCACCTGCGCCTCCGGTGCCGTCCTCACCCCCGCCACCGACTTCCGCCAGCGCTTCGGGCACGCGGTGGTCACGGCGGCCGACCGGGCCGGCCTGGACGCCGCCTTCGCGGCCGTCGACCGGTTGGTGGCCAGCGCGACACGGGAGCCGGTGCCATGCGTGTACTGATGCTGAACCGCTACAGCGACGAGTTCGCCGACTACGGCCGGTACCTGGACCACACGGCGCACCAGGTGTCGTACGTGACGGTCACGGACCACGTACCGATGATTCCGCCGCAGCGCGGGCACATCGAGACGGTCGGCTCCTTCAAGGACCCGGATCCGGTCCTGACGGCGGCCGAGCGGTGCCACCGTGCGGCGGGGCCCTTCGACGCGGTGCTGGCGCTGTCCGAGTTCGACCTGCTGACCGGGGCACGGGTGCGCGAACTCCTCGGGGTGCCGGGCCCGGACGTGCACGCCACCCTGCTGGTGCGCGACAAGACCGTGATGAAGGAGGCCGTCGCCCGGGCCGGGCTGCGCATACCGCGCTACGCCACGGTCCGCTCGGCCGACGACGTCACCGCCTTCGCCCGCTCGTGCGCGGGGCCCGTGGTCGTCAAGCCCCGCACGGGTGCCGCTTCCGTGGGCGTGGTGGTCGTCAAAGACGCCTCGGACCCGCTGCCCGACCTGTCCGGCGGCGCGCAGGACGAGGGGTACGAGGTCGAGGAGTTCCTCGACGGGCCGATCTGGCACGTCGACGGGCTGCGGCACCAGGGCGGCAGCGTCTTCCGGTTGGCCTCCCGCTACCTCGGCACCTGCCACGGCTTCACGCTCGGTGAGCCGCTGGGGTCCGTGGTGGCCCATGACGCGGAGGCCGACGCGGTGGCCGACTTCGCCGACCGCTGCCTGGACGCGCTCGGCCTGGCCGAGGGCCCCTACCACCTGGAAGTCATCCAGCACCCCGACGGACTCGCGTTCCTGGAGGTCGGGGCGCGGGTCGGCGGCGGGGAGATCCCCTTCGTGCTGCACGAGGTGTACGGCATCGACCTCTTCCAGGAGTGGATACGCGTCCTGCTCGGCGAGGCCCCGGTGGGCATACCGGCGTCCGGTCCCGACCCGCAGCTGTACGCGGGCTTCCTGATGCTTCCGGAGCCCGAGGGCCACACCCTGCTCTCCCGGACCAGCATGCTCGGGCGGGTGCCCCACCTGTACGCCGAGGAGTTGCCGCAGCCGGGCCACCACTTCGACGGATCCGGCGGCTACGAGGCCATCCTGGGCCGCTTCCGCTTCCGGGGACCGTCCGCCAAGGACGTGGAACAGGCGATCCTGGAGACGATCGCGTCGTATCACTACGAACTGGCGGGAGACCACTGATGCCTTCGACCACCTTCATCGTCCAGAACCCGGCCGAGGTGATGCCGGTGGAGATGGCGTTGTTCATGGAAGCGGACCCGCCCTACGACCCGCAGCGTGCCGCGGCGGAGTCGGCGGAGCTGCGTGCGGCACTCGCCGCGTACGGGCCGGTGGTGACGGTGCGGCAGGGCCTCACGTCGGTCGAGCGCAAGGAGGTCGTCCGGCTGGCCGAAGAGGCCGTCGGCGCCCTCGACCCCGGCCGGCGCGACGGTGTGCAGCAGGCCTTCGCGCACTGGGCGCAGTCCGACCTCATCGACATCGTGCTCCGCCAGCCGCGCCTGGAGTTGCAGGCCGACCCGGAGCTCGCGGCGATCAGCCCGGACGCGTCGTACGAAAGCTACGTGCTGCGACCGCTGTTCGGGTTGATGTTCCCGCGCGACCACTACGCGGACCTGGGCGGCCCGGTGGCGCTCGGCCGCATCCGGCGCCGTGACCGGGCCCGCGAGACCGCGGTGATGGAGGTGCTGCTGCACCACCTGCGGGGGCGCGGCGCGGACCTGGTGCCCGGGGACGGGCACTACCTGGAGGGCGGTGACGTGGCGGTGGCCGAGCACCTCGCCGTCCTCGGCTGCGGCTTCCGCACCAGCCCGGAGTCGGCCGACGCGCTCGTCCCGCACCTCGCCTCGGCGGACCGGCAGGTCATCCAGGTACGCGACGGCCTGAAGCGCCCGGAGGAGTTCCACCTCGACCACTGGCTCTCGCTGGGCCCCGGTCTCGCCCTGGTGGCCGAGGAACGGCTCGACAGCCCCGCCGTGACGGCCACCCTCCACCGGTCCGACACGCCCACCGGACGACCGGCCCGCTCGGCGGAACCGGTCACCCTGCGCCGGGCGCTGCACGAGACACAGACCCGGATCGTCCCGCTCTCCCCCGCACAGATCGAGCGGTTCGCGGCCAACGCGTTCTTCGTCCCCGGCCGGCGCGTCGCCGTCACGTCTCGGACCGCTTACGAGGAGGTGGCGCCCCTGCTGGAGCCGTGCGAGATCGATGTGGTCCCCGTACCGTTCGACGAGCACCACAAGCAGTTCGGCAGCATCCACTGCGCGGTCAACACCGTCACCACGCCCGCCGACCGCACGGCCACGGAAGAAGAAGCATGACCGAAGACCACACCACCGACACGGCCGCCGCACGCGAGAGAGCCCTGGGATACCTGGCGCTGGCCGCCAGCACCATAGGGATCGGCTCCGCACTCATCTTCGTGCGGCTGAGCGAGGTCGACCCCACCTCCACCCTCATGCTGCGCATGGTGGTCGCCTCCGTGCTGGTCGGGGCAGTGACCGTGCCACGGGGCGGCGGCACCTCCTTACGCGACGTACGCCCCCGTGACCTGACCCTGCTGGTGGTGTCCAGCCTGGTGGCCGGGCTCGATCTGCTGGCCAACCAGTGGTCCGTGCACTTCACCGCGGTCGCCAACACCGCGTTCCTGATGAACCTCTCCCCCGTCTTCGTGCTGCTGCTGACCTGGCTGGTGCTGCGTCAGTCGGTCGCGCTGGCGAAGCAGGCCATCGTGCTGGTCGCCATCGCCGGTGGCGTCCTGGTGGTGATGGGCGGCGCCGACCGGCCCGCCATCGGCCCGCACCACTTCTTCGGTGACGCCCTCGCGCTGTCGTCGGCGGCCTGCTACGCGATCTTCCTGCTGATGACGAAGCACCTGCGGGAGCGTATCCCCACCACCCTCATCATGATCACGAACTCCCTTGTGATGACGGTGATGCTGCTCCCGCTGGCCCTGCTGACCAGCGATCCGATCCTGCCGCACAGTTTCGGCGGCTACACCCTGATCGTCGTATACGCGTTGGTGGCCCAGCTGGTGGGCCACGGTCTGATGACGTACGCGCTGCGCGTGGTCGACGCGGGCCTGGCCTCCATGTCCGCGCTGCTGCGGCCGGTCGTCACCACCGTGCTCGCCTGGGTGGTCCTGGACGAGGCGGTGGGCGCGCTCCAGGTGGTGGGCGGCGTCGTCATCCTCGCCGCCCTCTGCGGCTTCCAGGTGCTGGACGCGCGCCGCCGCACGGACCCCTCTGCGGCGCCCGTCCCACCCGAACCCGGACCTGTGCCTGAACCGGCTCCGGCACCGCCACCGGCCACGAACGCGTCGGCGGCGGACCCGGCCGGGGGAGGTCAGGGCAGGCGTTGAAGCGGTACCCGGCGCCCGGCACCGGAGGCCCGGCGCCGGGCGCCCGCGTCAGTGGCCGCCGGAGGGGCGGTCGCAGCCGGGGTGGTCGGGGTAACCGCCGAAAGCATCCGCCTTGGTGGTCGCCCGGTCCATCGTGCCCTCAACGCACACCGGGTAGGTGTCGAGGAGGAAGCTCACCCCGGTGGGGCCGTTCTGGTACGCCTGCACGGACCCTGCGGCGTAGCCGAGGCGGGTGAGCGCGTCGACGGTGCTCTGCGGCGCGAAGTCACCGCGCTCACGCAGCGGTTCGAGGGCGTGCTCGACGCGCTCGACGGCCGCGAGCCCGTCGCAACGGCGCTGGCCGTGCAGCGGGAAGGGCACCATGAAGCCGTGGTTCTCCGCGTAGTGGTCGGTGGGCGGCGTGGTCGGGTCCGGGGTGGACGCGGTCTTCCGAGGCGTCGGCGAGGGGCTCTCGCCGGGGCACGTGAAGTCCGCCGCCACGCTCGGCGTCGGCACCGGGGTTCGCGCGGGTCCGCCCCCGGTGACCTCGTCCCCCGGTCGAAGCGTTCCGCATCCCGCCACCAGGATGATCGGCGCTGCCAGCGCCAGTACCGCCGTCGGCAGCGTCCGTCTTCGACGGCCCACCGTTCTGATCATCGTCATACCGGGATCTTCCTCCCGTGCCGCGTGGCCGTCATGAGTCCTGGTACTCATGAGTTCGTCATCTTCCGTGCCCTGCGCGCGACAGCGCGGGAGACATGACGCCGCGCACCGAATTCCGCGCGCCTTCCCGTTGTCGAAACGGTCGAACGCCAACACGGGCGGGCCGAGAGGAAGCCGGATCGCGTGAGGCGGCGACGCGAATTCCACGCCGAGCGTTGCCGGTATTGTCCGCCTGGCGCCGGTCGAACAACGGGATGATCCCGTTATTCCTTACTTGTCACCCCGCAGCGCGCCCTCTCCCCTCACCCGAGACGCTTGACATGCCTACGACACAGTGGGTGCTATGGGAGCGCCCCCATCCGGTCCTCGATTTGGCGCTGAACTTCGACCCCGACCAGCTCAGCGACTGGGGCGAGCGCATCTTCCACGGGACCGACGGCATCGGTGAGACCGCCCGCGAGGCCACCGTCTTCCAGAACGGCTGATCACCCGGAACCGACGAGACGGGTCGCCCGGCGGGCGACCCGTCTACCGTGCGGCCATGGCCGAAGCCCCTCACGCACCGCAGCCGCTGCTCTTCCTCGACGTCGACGGGACGCTCCTGCCGTACGGCGGAGCGCACCTGCCGTCCGCCCCGCACGAGTGGGAGCGGTGGCAGGACCTGGCGAACCCGCAGTTGGCGAAGATCGACCTCACGCACGGTCCACGTCTGCTGGCGCTGCCCTGCGCGCTGACATGGGCCACCGCATGGATGGCTGACGCCAACGCGGTGATCGCCCCGCTGCTCGGGCTGCCGCAGCTGCCGGTGGCGGACCTCCCCGACGCACCCGGGGACGACGAGCCGGGCACGCTGCACTGGAAGACCCGGGCCCTGGTGAACGGGGCGGCCGGGCGGCCGTTCATCTGGGTCGACGACGAGATCACCGACCGCGATCGCGCCTGGGTGGGCGCACACCACCGGGGGCGGGCCCTGCTGCACCGCGTCGACTCCCACCGCGGTCTCACCGTCGCGGACTTCGCCGTCCTGGAGGACTGGCTGCGCCACGGCCCGGATCGTGGGGAGGGCAGCTGATCCACGGTGGCCGGGGCCGCCGGCGTCGCCACGACGCCGGCGCACCCCACACACCCGCGCCCTGCTGCCGTCCGCCCCGGTCGCGTACGTCCTGGTCGCGTACGTCCCGGGGCAGCGCCGCCGCAGGGCCGGCGCGCCGCCTCGCGTCAGCAGACGTAGAGGGAGCTCGGGTGGACCTTCTCGCAGTAGCGCACGTGGAGATGGTTGTCGTGGTTGTCGTAGTGCGTGGTCAGGCCCTCGTCGATCAGGGTGGGGTCGTTGAACAGGATGAACTTCACATGGCCGGGGGCGGCGGCGCGTACCGCGTTGACCAGCTCACGGGTGGCCGCGCGGTCGTAGGTGGCGGACTGCCAGGTGATCCGGCCCGCCGTGCACTGCGCGTCGTCCGTGCGGATCGGCCAGATGTCGATGTCCAGGCCCTGGTCGTGGCTGGCGTGGCCCGGAATGGTGCCGCCGTGTTCGAAGCCCGAGTCGCCCATCGGCACCTGGCCGTTGCCGGCCGCGGCATAGGCGGTCGTGGCGGCCTCCAGCTGCGCGATCGCCGCTGCGGTGGCCCAGTTCGCGGCGGTGCCGTTGCCGTCGGGGTCCTGGTCGCACATGTTGGCGGCGGCGAAGTCCGGGCGCTCGTAGTGCCAGGCGAGGTTCTTCCAGGTGACCGGGCCCACGATGCCGTCGGCGGAGATCCCCGCATGGCTCTGGAACGTGGTCACCGCCGAGCGGGTGGCGGCGGAGAAGACTCCGTCCACCGGCAGGCCGCTGCCCCGCTTGGCGTTGAGCAACGACTGCACGGCCTTGACCGCCGGCCCCGAGTCGCCCTCACGCACGGTGGTGGCGAGCGCGCCCCAGGTCAGCGGGCCGACGATGCCGTCCACGCCCAGGCCCTTGCTGGTCTGGAAGGCACGCACGGCGGTGTCCGTGCTCGCCGCGAACACCCCGTCGGCGGTGACGTTCTGGCCCTGTGCCTGGAGCAGGTACTGGATCGCCGTGACGTCGCTGCCCCGGTTGTCGAGGCTCTGCGTCGGGAAGAACGCCGCCGAGAAGGCCTGCGCGGGCTGCACGGCGACGGCCGACAGCAACGCCGCGACGACGGCGAACAGCACGCCCAGCCGGGCCCACACCCCCCTTCGCTGACCGTCGGTGGCGCGTCTGCGGCGTAAGACCTTGGCCCCTGTCACGTTTCCTCCCTCGGTCGATGGCACGATCGAGGCACAGACCTACCGCACCACGGACACCACAGGAAAGAGGGCGGGAGACCCGACCCTTGCGCAACGGTCCGCTCGTGCGGGTTCCGGGCGGTGCGCACCGCCCGGGGCCCGCACGGGGTCAGGCCGGCGGCGGACTCACGGGCTCACCTGGCGAGTTCGGCCGGTTCGTGCAACCGCGTCAGCTTCTCCGGGTTCCGCATCACATAGATCCGGGTGACCCGCCCGTCCGCCACGACGAGGCTGATCGCGGTCGCCTCGCCGTCGATCTCGATCCGGCCGGCGGGCGCGCCGTTGAGCCACACGGAGGTCGGCTCGAACCCGGTCACGACCTGGTGGGCGCGCGCGAGCAGCTTCGCCACCACGTCGGCACCGTGGATCGGTACCCGGGCGGCGGCCACCACTCCGCCACCGTCGGTGATCATGACCACGTCCGGCGCCATGACCTCCATCAGTTCCTGCAACCGCCCGGTGCGCAACGCGTTCAGGAACCGCGCCACCACGGCCTGCTGCTCCGTCCGGGTCACCTGCACCCGCGGCTGGCGGGCCGCGACGTGCTCGCGTGCCCGTCGGGCGATCTGCCGCACCGTGGCCGCGGACTTCCCGACCGCCTCGGCGATCTCGCCGTAGGGCATGTCGAAGACCTCGCGGAGCACGAACACCGCGCGCTCCGCCGGCCCGAGCGTCTCCAGCACGGTCAGCATCGCGATCGAGACGCTCTCCGCGAGCTCGACGTCGTCGGCGACATCGGGGCTGGTCAGCAGCGGCTCCGGGAGCCACTCGCCGACGTAGTCCTCGCGGCTGCGCGACAACGTGCGCAGCCGGTTGAGCGCCTGCCGGGTCACGATGCGCACGAGGTACGCCCGTGGCTCACGCACCTGCGACCGGTCGGCGCCGGCCCACCGCAACCAGGACTCCTGGAGGACGTCCTCGGCGTCGGCGGCCGACCCGAGCATCTCGTAGGCGACCGTGAACAGCAGGTTGCGATGGACGACGAACGGATCCTCGGTCACGCCGGCGACCCTACGCCCGACGTCTCGGCCGGCGCGGCCAGCGGAATCTCGCACGCGGCGGAGAAGCCCTGCGACGTGACCCCCAGCGCCGTGTTGTTCCTGGTCGCGAAGTTGGCGAAGGCGATGAACCCGGTGAGTTCGACCAACGCCGCCGTGCCGATCCGGTCCAGCAGGGCCGCGGACAGCTCGTCGGTGACGGTCGGCGGCGTGTTCGTCATGGCCTCGGCGTACTCCATCACGTCACGCTCCAAGGGGGTGAACACCTCCGACTCGCGCCAGCGCGGCACCTGGCTCGCCTTGGTCAGGTCCAGGTTCTGGTTCTGCGCCTGGAAGTAGCCGATGTCGAGGCACCAGCTGCATCCGACCTGTGCCGCGACGGCCATGTGCGCGAAGGACTTCAGGCTCGCGTCGGCCCCGTTCCAAGCATTCACCCTGGCCCCCATCTCCTGGCCCGCCCGGGCCACTTCGGGGTTGTGCCACGTCGCCTCGAGGGGTTCGGGCACGGCACCGAACTGCTCGATCATGCTTTCCGTGACCTCTGCGCTGAGCTCGGCCTTCGGAACGCGTAGTGCCATCGTGTGCTCCCTGTACGTGTGAGTACGTGTGCGTGTTCGGCATGAAGACACCGCCGGGCCGCCGGATGTGACAGCCGCCGGCGGCGCGCCTCGCACCGCGGTGCGGGGACGCGGGTATTGACACGGCACCGTTCCGTTTCGTTAGGTGGAGCCACACATCGCGTGCAAAACGTTTTGCATCACGCTTTGCACGCACCGCTCCCGGCCGGAGGTGACGCGCGGTGCCCAGCCAACCGGACCGTCCCAGCATCGCGAGCGTCGCCGCGGCCGCAGGGGTCAGCCTCACCACGGTCTCGCACGCCCTCAGCGGCAAGCGGGCCGTGTCGCCGGAGACCCGCGAGCGGATCCTCAAGGCCATCGAGGAGCAGAACTACCGCCCGAACATCGTGGCCAGGAGCCTGCGCAGCCGGAAGACCCATTCGGTGGCGCTGCTGCTCGTCGACATCGCCAACCCGTACTACCCGGCCGTCGCACGGGCCGTGCACGACGTGCTGGCGACCGAGGGCTACGTGTCGTTCATCGGGAACACCGACGGCGAAGCGGCGACGGAACGGCGGCTGCTGGAGGAGATGGCGGCGCGGGGCGTGGACGGCGTGGTGATCCAGCCGATGGCGCTGACCGGTGCCGAGGCGCGCGAGATCGTCGGCCCGGACCTGCCGCTCGTCCTGCTCACCGCGGAGACCGGTGACGTCCCCGCCGATCGCGTCGTGACCGACGACACCAGCGGCCTCACCGAGGCGGTCCGCCACCTGGTGAGCAGGGGCATGCCCGAGATCGGGTTCATCGGCGGCCCGCCCGGCGCGGTCTCGGGACCGCTCCGGCTCGCCGGCTTCGAGGCGGCGATGGCCGCGGCCGGGCTCGAGGTGCGACGGCAGTGGATCGCGCACGCGCCGTTCACCCGCGGCGGCGGCGCGGCGGCCGCCACCAGCCTGCTGCACGGCACCGACCGCCCGCGCGCCCTGCTGTGCGCCAACGACCTGATGGCGATCGGCGCCACGGAGGCCGTGCGCGCGGCCGGCCTGCGGGTCCCCGACGACCTCGCGATCGTCGGGTTCGACGACATCGAGACGGCGGCCCTGGTGACACCCCGGCTGACGACCGTCGTCAATCCCGCCCCGGCCGTCGGCGACGCGTCGGCGCGCACGATCCTCTGGCGCGTCGAGAACGGCCCCGACGCCCCCTACCGACGTGTCCTCCTCCCGACCCACCTGGTCGTCAGAGACTCGGCCTGACGCACCCGCATCCGAAGACCCGAGCAGCCGAAGCCTCCCTCACCTGCCCCCCTTCCCCGCTTTCCCCACCCGTCCCCTACGTCGCCCAGCCCCATCCGGTGCCCTCTGCGGTCCGCGCGCAAAACGTTTTGCGCGCTGGCCCGAGCACCCGCGGCACCCGCCCACCCGCACACCGACAGACAGAAGGAAACCCGAGCCCATGACCCAGACGTCCCCCCGTTCCGCCGTCGGGCTCGCCGAGGCGTACCGGCACAGCACCTTCGACGCGTGCGAACCCCGCGACCTCCTGGTGGACGAGGTCGCCCAGCGCCGCGAGAGCGGGTACGACGTCGACGACGTGGTGCGCGCCGCCAACGCCACCGACCCCGAGGACCGTGCCGCCGTGCTGGCCCTGGTCGACGCGATGGAGGACAGCACCCGGCCGCCCGGCTGGCGTTACGAGGAGCCCGACGCCCTGGACGACATCCGGGCCGCCGTCGCTCCGGCCCCCGCCGCCTCCGGTGCGACGGCGACGGCGGCCGCGACGGACGGCGACCGGTACGCCGACCGCGTGCACGCCGCGTGGCTCGGCCGGATCGCCGGCTGCAACCTGGGCAAGCCGGTCGAGCACGGCGACCACTGGACGGTGGAGCGGATCCGGGAGTACCTGACGCTCGCCGAGGCGTATCCGCTGACCGACTACTTCCCCGTGCTGGACCCCATGCCGGAGGGGTTCGCGTTCCGGGACTGCTGGCCCGAGACCACCCGCGGCGGCATCGACGGGTCGGCGCGCGACGACGACATCGACTACCCGATCCTCGCCCTGCACCTGCTTCAGACGCACGGTCGCGCGCTGCGCCCGGAGCACGTCGGCGAGGCGTGGACGACGCTGTTCCCGGTGCGGCAGATCTTCACCGCCGAACGTGCGGCGTACGTCAACCTCGTGAACGGTCTGCGGGTGCCGCGGGTGGCCCGGTTCCGCAACCCCTACCGCGAGTGGATCGGCGCGCAGATCCGCGGTGACGTCTTCGGCTATGTGAACCCGGGCGATCCCTGGACCGCCGCCGCCCTCGCCTACCAGGACGCGGCCCTGTCGCACACCGGCAACGGCGTGTACGGGGAGATGTGGGCGGCCGCGCTCGTCGCGAGCGCGTTCACCGCGTCCGACGCCGCCGGTGCCGTCGAGGCCGCGTTGACCGTGGTCCCGCCGCGTTCCCGGCTCCACGAGGCCCTCGGCCATGTGCTGCGGCTGCGCGCCGACGGGCTGTCCTGGGAGTCCGCGCTCGCCGACATCCGCGCGGCCTACGGCCACTACTCGTGGGTGCACACCATCAACAACGCGGCAGCCGTCACCGCGGCCCTGCTGTGGTCCGAAGGCGACTACACGAGCGCCGTCGGCAAGGTCGTCATGAGCGGCTGGGACACCGACTCCAACGGTGCGACGGTCGGTTCCGTCGCCGGCATCCTCGCGGGCACCGCGGCGTTGCCGGCGCACCTGATCGAGCCGCTGCACGACCGCACCAGGTCCGCCCTGTTCGGCTTCGACAACTCCGTCATCTCCGACCTGGCCGCCCGCACCGTACGCGTGGCACGCGCCGGCTGAGCCGCTCCCGGCCGCAGGAGGGAAGATGAGCATGTCTGCGATGACCCGCCGCCGGCTCCTGGGAGCGGGCGGTGCGCTCGGTGTGACGGCGCTCCTCGACGCGTGCGGGCCGGCAGGTCCGGGCGGTGCCGGGGACGACCTCACGATCTGGAACAACCTGTCCGACGCGCAACAGAACGACTACTTCCGCGCCCACTTCGCCGAGGCCTACCGCGGCGCGCGCCGGGTGCGGTTCAGCCCGAAGCCGAGCGGCACGATCGACCGGCTGATCCAGACGGCGCTGGCCGCCGGCGGAGGGCCGTCGATCATCGTCACGCCGGGCCCGTCGAGCTTCGTCGCCGCCTACTACTCGGCCGGCTACCTGGCCGACCTCACGCCGTACGCCCGCAAGTACGGCTGGAGCAGGAAGTTCGCGCCGTGGGCGCTGGCCGCCTCCGAGGTCGACGGCAAGCTCGTCACGCTGCCCGCCTCCTACGAGACGATGGCCTTCTACACGAACCCGGCCACGCTCGACGACCTCGGCCTGAAGGCGCCCACCAGCCGCGAGGAGTTCGAGGACTTCTGCACCGAGGCCAAGGGCAGGGGTTACGTTCCGCTCGCCGCCGGCAACGCGGACTACCAGGGCGCCAACGAGTGGTTCGTCGGGGTCGGGCTCAACCACGGCGCGGGGCCTGAGGCGGTGTACTCCGCGCTGGCCGGCGAGACGAAGTGGACCGATCCGGTGTTCGTGGACGCCGTCGACCGGCTCGCCGGGTACTTCAGGAAGGGCTGGTTCGGCGGCGCCGTCGACCTGTACTTCACGAACAGCTTCCCCACGGTCTACCGCCAGCTGGCCACCGGGAAGGCGGCGGCGATGATCTCCGGCACCTGGGAGTTCGCGAACCTGCCCGCGTACTTCGGCAAGGCCGCGGGCAACGACGCCACCTGGGACTGGACGACCCTGCCGGCGCTGGGCGAGCACGTCCCGCGCATCGTGTGGGACCTGGCGATCGGGCAGTCCGCCGGCGTCAACACCAACTTCGGTGACACCGCGGCGGCCGCCGACTACCTGAACTTCCTCACCACCGACGTGCGGACGATCATCACCGGCATCGAGGAGATGAGCTTCGAGCCGCCCCCGATCCACATCCGCGCGGCGGACTTCTCCGCACGCGCCGACCGGCGGATCGCGCGGCTGTACGCGCAGCTGTCGGCGGCGACCTCCATCGGCTACACCACCTGGACGTTCTTCCCGCAGCAGACCGAGACCTACATGATCGACTACTTCGAGAACGTCATCACGGGACAGCTGAGCGCCAAGCAGTACTGCGAGGGCATCGCCACCCGCTTCGCGACGGAGCGGGCCCAGGGCCGGGTGCCCACCGCACCGAAGCCGGGCGGAGGCCTGTCATGACGACCCGTCAGGAAACCCCGTCGACCGCACCATCGGGCACCGTCGCCACCACACCCTCCCACGGCACCGCCGCACCGGTGGCCCGCCGCGGGCCGACCGCCCGGCTGCGCGACCGCAAGGTCGCCGGCTGGCTGTTGCTGCTGCCGCTGATCCTGGTCAACCTGTTCGTCGTCCTCGTCCCGAGCGTCTTCTCGGTGTGGTACTCCTTCACCGACTGGACCGGCATCAGCGACCGCGCAGGCTTCGTCGGCCTGGACAACTACCGCAACCTGCTCGGCGACCCGGAGTTCGTGCAGGGGCTGGTCCACAACATCCTGTGGACGCTGTTCTTCCTGATCGTGCCCATGGCGATGGGACTCTTCGGCGCCTACGCGCTGTCCAGGATCCGCCGCTTCCGGCTGCTGCTGCGCACCCTCTACTTCATCCCGTACATCGTCGCCAGCGTGGTGAACGCGTCCATCTGGCGCAGCATCCTGGACCCGCAGACCGGCATCGGGAACCTGCTGCACATCAACCCGCTCGGTGACCCGCAGCTCGCCCTGTGGTCGGTGGAGTTCGTCAACAACTGGGCGTGGTGGGGGTTCCTGGTCGTGGTCTTCCTCGCCGCGATGCAGGGCGTCGACCCGGTCCTCTACGAAGCGGCGACGGTCGACGGCGCCGGGTCGGTGCGGCAGTTCTTCGCGGTGACCCTGCCGGCCATCCGCCCCACGTTCGCGTTCCTCGGGCTGATGACGATCATCTGGTCGTTCCTCGCCTTCGACTACGTCTACATCCTGACGAAGGGCGGTCCCGCAGGCTCCACCGACCTGCTGTCGACGGTGCTGTACCGGGACGCCTTCTCCAACCTCCAGGGCGGTTACGCCTCGGCCATGGGCGTGGTCATGGCCCTGATCAGCGGTGTGGTGGTCGCCGTCTACCTCGTCGTCCGGAAGGTAAGGAAGTGGGAGACATGAGCGCCGCCGTACCGCCGCACGCGTCCGCCCGGCGGGTCACCGCCGGGCATGCCCCGGGCGGCCGAGCCGCCGGAGCCGGTCCGCGCCGGGTGCCGGCCGGGCGCTGGCTCGTCGGCGTCGTCCTCGCCGGCCTGGCCGTCTTCGCCATCGGCCCGATCGTCCTGTTCTTCTTCAACGCCCTGAAGACGAACGGCCAGTACGCGGCCGACTCCCTCGGCCTGCCGAAGAGCTGGGAGTGGGGCAACTTCGTCACCGCCTGGAACCAGGCCAACATGGGCGCCGGCCTGTGGAACTCGGTCGTGATCGTGCTCGGCACCGTCGCCCTGACCTGCGTCGTGGCGTGCTGCGCCGCCTACGCGCTGGCGCGGCTCGTGGTGCACGGCGCGTCGGTGTTCATGACCTACCTGCTGGTGTCGAGCGCCCTGCCGGCGCAGATGTTCCTCGTACCGCTGTTCTACATGTGGGCGAAGGCCGGTCTCTACGACTCGCGGCTCGGGCTCGTCCTCATCTACTGCGGCCTGTTCTCGCCGTTCGCCACGCTGCTGCTGCGTTCGTTCATGATGGGGCTGCCGCCGCAGATAGAGGAGGCGGCCCGTGTCGACGGGGCCGGTGAGCTGCGCGTCTTCGCCCGTATCGTGCTGCCGAACGTGCTGCCAGGCATCCTCACCGTGGCACTGACGACGGGCCTGTCCGCCTACAACGAGTTCCTGTTCGCGGTGACGATGCTCCAGTCCGAGTCGAAGATGCCGCTGTCGACGACGTTCTTCACCTTCCAGCAGGGCTTCACGCAGAACTTCACGCTGATCAGTGCCGCCGGCTTCATCATGATCGCCCCCATGCTCGTCCTCTTCCTGCTGTTGCAGCGCCGGTTCATCGACGGTCTTGCGAGCTCCGGAATGGGAGGCATGTGAGCCGCGGTTCGGGTACCGCCTGCGTGCTCACCGGGCGGCGAGCCGGGCCCGTATCTCGTCCGCCCTGCCGTGGTGCAGTTCGTCGAGGATCTCCAGGGCCAGCTTCCAGTGCGCCAGCGCCGCGTCCCGGTCGCCGGACGCCTCATGGGTCTCGCCCAGATGGATGAGCGAGTCCGCCTCGTGGTAGCGGTTGCCGAGTTGCCGGTAGCGGGCGATGGCCTGCTCGTAGCAGGCGACGGCGCGCGCCGTCCGGCGCAGGGCGTGGTGGGCGGCGCCCAGGCTGTCCCACACGGCGGCCTGCGAGGAGACGTCGCCGAACTCCTCGAAGACGGCGAGGGCACGGCCGCAGTCGACGAGCGCCTGGTCGGGGTTGCCGAGCAGCAGGTGGTCGCAGCCGATCTGGTTGAGGGCCAGACCCTGCCCGTGCCGGTCGCCGGCGGCGACGAAGAGTGCGTACGCCTCGCGGTCGTGGTCCATCGCCTCCAGGTACCGGCCGCCGCGTTCGGCGGTCATGCTGAGGTTCAGGCAGGTGCGGGCCTGACCGCCGCGGTCGCCGGCCTCCCGGTACAGCTCCAGGGCCCGGCGCAGATGGGCGTCGGCCTCGTCGCAGCGGCCGAGCCGGCTGTGCACGCGGGCGAGGCAGCGATGGGTGTGGGCCTGGCCCGAGCGGTCGCCGAGGCGCTCGGTCGCGGCGAGCGCGGCGCGCTGGGTGTACGCGTAGTCCTGCCAGTGGCCGCGCCGCTCGAAGAAGGTCAGCAACGTCCACGCCAGGCGCCAGGTGTACGCGTCGAGGTGGCCGGCGATCGCCAGGTTGATCGCCGCCAGCAGGGCGGGGTGCTCGGTGGTGAACCAGGCCAGCGCGGCCGCCGTGGACGCCGGGCGCTCCGGTGTCACCGCGCGGGCGCGGGGCAGCGTGATGGGCAGCCGGTGCGGTTCAAGACGCAGGGCCGCGGCGTGCGCGGAGTGCAGGTAGTAGGTCAGCAGCCGCCGGACGGCCGCGCGGCGCTGGGGGCGCGTGTCGACGGTGAGCACCAGTTCGGACGCGTACGCCCGCAGCAGATCGTGCATCTGGTAGCGGTCGGCGCCGGCCGGCCGGATCAGGTAGGCCTGGCACAGCCGGTCCAGCAGGGGCCTGGCGTCGGCGGCCGGCAGTCCGGCCAGCGCCGCCGCCGCTGCCGCGCAGAAGCCGACCGCGCCGTGCAGCCCGAGGAGCCGGAACATCCGGGCGGTGGGCGCCGGCAGGTGCCGGTACGACCAGGAGAGCACGCCGCGTATCGCGGTGCGCCGGTCGCCGCCCGCGTCCAGCGCGTCCAGGCGGCGCTGCTCGTCGGCGAGTTCGGCGACCAGGTCCGGCAGCGGCGTGCCCGGGTGCCCGGCGACGAACTCCGCGGCGACCCGCAGGGCCAGGGGTAATCGTGCGCAGTGCTCGGCGAGCGAGGCCAGCGCCGCCCGGTCGGTACTGGCCCGTGCGCCGATCAGGCCGGTGAGCAGGCCGGTCGCGTGGGACACCGGCAGCGGATCGAGCTCCACGCGCACCGCGCCCTCCCGTGCCACCAGGCCGGCGAGCCGATCCCGGCTGGTCACGAGGGTCAACGACGCGTCGGTTGCGGTCAGCAGCGGCCGGACCTGCTCGACGGTGGCGGCGTTGTCCAGCACGACGAGGAGCCGTTTCCCGTGCGTCACGGTGCGCAGCAGCGCGCCGCGGTCGTCGAGCGCGGAGGGCATGGCCGTGTCGCGTACGCCGAGCGCGCGCAGCAGGCTCGCCATCGCGTCGGCTGCGGGCAGCGGCGGGTCGGGGTCGTAGCCCCGCAGGTCGAGGTAGAGCTGCCCGTCCGCGAACTCCTCGCGCACCCGGTGCGCCCACCGGACCGCCAGCGCCGTCTTGCCGACCCCGGCCATCCCGCACAGGACGACGAGCGCCGCGCCCGCGTCCCGTACCCGGCCGAGTTCGGCGAGCTCCGCGTCACGCCCGACGAAGCCCGGTGCGGCGGCCGGCAGTTGGGCCGGTACCGCTTCCGGGTCGGAGGGTGTGCCGTCGACCGCGCGGCGCCACAGCCGCTCCCACTCCTCGGTCCACGGCTGGCCGAGCTTTCCCACCAGGGCGACCAGCTCGTAGTAGTCGGGGGCGGTGCGCCTGGTTCGGATCAGGTACTGCAACGTGCTCTTGGACATTCCGGTGTGTTCGGCGAACTCGCGGAAGGTCCACCCCCGCTGCCGTCGCGCCGCGTCGAGACGGCGCCCCAACACGCGTACCGGATCGTCGTCGGGCATGGCCCGCCTTCCGTGTCCCACGTTGTCCTAAGCGGTCCTAGGGAGGCTATCAGCGGCCACCACCAGGCGTGAGCATTCATGACATGGACATCACCAGAACACGGGGGACCGCGATCCGGTGGCTCACCGGCGCCATGGTCGCCACCGCGGCATCCGTTCTGATCGCCCCGACCTCCGCCGTGGCGGCCACCGCGCCGCCGTCGCTCCAGGCACCGATGGCGCCGGATCAGACCGGCTACGACGGCTACCTCTGCAACATCGCAAGTCTCTGGATCCGTCAGGCACCCAACGATGGCGCCGTCGGTATCGCGCAGGTGTTCACCGGCAATCCGATGCACGTCTACCGGACGCACAACTCCGATCCGTCGATCCCGGCCGGCTGGGCTCTCGGCTACGGCCGGCCGGGCGGTGGTGCGGCTGTCGACGGCTACTTCAAGGTCGGCTACGTCTGCACGTGAGCTCCCGGACTGCACGTGAGCTCCCGACTTCCACCGAAGGGAACATGATGTCGATCAAGATTCTTGGCTCGGCCCTGGCGACGGCGGCGGCGCTCGGCGTGCTCGCGGTCCCCGCGAACGCCGCTGCACCCGGCGCCTCCCAGCCGGCGATGTCGAGCAAGGCGGCGCCGATTTCCGTGCCCGCCGGGCCGGCACTGGCCGCGGAGGTCCGGACGGTCTGCGCCCAGGACGCGTGGGTGCGGGAATCCGATCTCTCCCACGTCAAGGGGGTCCTCTACTACGGGAACACGATGACCGTCGACCGCTACGTCTGGAAGAGCACCGGCGCCAGCGAGTGGGCGGTCGGCACCGCACACACGACGGCGGGCGACGTGTACGGCTACGTCGAGGTCTACCCGAGCAACCCGTTCTGCTGACGGGGGCGATACGGGCTTGCCGGGCCCCTGCCGTGGCGCCGGTCTTCGCCGGGTGGTGGGGAGTTCGGCGGCCACACACCAGCCAGCCGCGTCACCAACCTGTCCGGTCAGCACACCTAGGCCCACGGCAGTCCGGACCGGTGCCGCCAGTACGCGGGTGCCGGTTCCGCCAGCGCGGACAGCCCTGCGAAGCCGGCGCCGCCCTCGGTGTCCTCGACGGTGCGCAGGGCGGCCGGCGCCGAGACGTTGCCGTCGAGCTGGTCCCGGGTGGCGGCGCCGGAGAGGACCAGGTCGGCCCAGGGCTCGCGGAGCACGGCGGCCAGGGCGAGTGCGTCGGGGGCGGTGCCGGTCCGGGCCGCGAGGTGGCCGAGGGGTGACTTCGCGGCCTCGTGCACCAGGCGGCCGTTGGCGAGGGCCTCCTTGACGATGACGGTGCGTCCCGCGGCGTGCGCCTCCGCGAGCGCGGCACCGGCCGAGGGCTCCAGCAGGTTGTACGTGGCCTGGACGGTGGAGAACAACGGCACGCCCGCGACCGTGACCTCCAGTGCGGCGCGCAGGGCGGCCGGCTGCTCGGGGCCGCTCGTGCTCACACCCACGGTGACGCCTTCGGCGGCCAGGGCGGCGAGTGCCTCCTGGAGTGCACGGTCCGTGAGGACGGGGCTCTGCGGCGTCACGGAGTGGACCTGGTAGAGGTCGAGACGGTCGCCGAGGATGCCCCGGGTCTCGGCCAGCTGCCGGTCGAACATGGCCCTGCTGTGCTCCTTGACCTCGTGCACCTTCGCGTCGACGTGCCAGTCGGCCGTGTAGCGGTAGCCCCACTTGCTGCCGATCACCACATCGCGGATCTCCGGGTGGCCGCGCAGCCAGTCGGCGAGGAACTGCTCCGCCTTCCCGTAGGAGCGGGCGACGTCGAAGTACCGCACGCCGTGCGCGTAGGCCGCGTCGAGCACCTCGTGGGCGCGGGCCTCCATGGCGTGCACGGTCCGCTCGGCCGGCAGGTCCGCCGCCCGGCCGAGGTTGATGTACGCGGGGCGGCCCACCGCCGCCAGGCCGAGCCCGATACGGCCGACCGGGGTGGCGGGGAGACGTTCGAGGGACACGGTCACATCCTCCGCGAGCTGGTTCCTGGCCGCACAGCGCTCACCGTACCGCGGCGCCGCAGGCCGGTGCCGTTGCCGGGCGGCATGCTGCGCGCCCGTCCGCGCCGCGGGCGAGCACGCTCCCGTCCGGCCGGAAACGAGAACCGCCGCCCGAGCGCCCGTGGCGCCCCAGGGGTCCGCCCGCCGGTTTGGCGCCGCCTGCGTGGGTACACAGACGTCGTCCCGAGCCACCGCGTGGAGGCAGGTATGACGGGAGCGACGGGAGCGGGTACGGCCGGCATGCAGTTCGGCATCTTCTCGGTCGGCGACGTGACCCCGGACCCGACCACGGGCCGCAGCCCCACCGAAGCGGAACGCATCCGGGCGACGGTCGAGATCGCCAGGAAGGCCGAGGAGGTCGGGCTCGACGTCTTCGCGACCGGTGAGCACCACAACCCACCCTTCGTGCCCTCCTCCCCCACCACCCTGCTGGGCTTCATCGCCGCGCAGACCGAGCGGCTCATCCTCTCCACCTCGACCACGCTGATCACCACCAACGACCCGGTGAAGATCGCGGAGGACTTCAGCGTGCTCCAGCACCTGTCCGGCGGGCGCACCGACGTGATGCTGGGCCGCGGCAACACCGGCCCGGTCTACCCCTGGTTCGGCCAGGACATCCGCAACGCGGTCCCGCTGACCGTCGAGCACTACGGGCTGCTGCACCGGCTGTGGCGCGAGGAGGCGGTGGACTGGGAGGGCAAGCTGCGCACCCCGCTCCAGGGCTTCACCCTCGTGCCCCGGCCGCTGGACGGGATCCCGCCGGTCGTCTGGCACGGTTCCATCCGCACCCCCGAGGTCGCCGAACTGGCCGCGTACTACGGCGACGGGTTCTTCGCCAACCACATCTTCTGGCCCGCCTCCCACACCCGGCAGATGGTGGAGCTGTACCGCCGGCGGTTCGAGCACTACGGCCACGGCACGGCAGCGCAGGCCATCGTGGGCCTGGGCGGGCAGGTCTTCATGCGGCGCAACAGCCAGGACGCCGTCTCCGAGTTCCGGCCGTACTTCGACGAGGCGCCCGTGTACGGGCACGGCCCGTCCCTGGAGGAGTTCACCTCGCTGACCCCGCTGACGGTCGGCTCACCGGCCGAGGTGATCGAGAAGACGCTGGGGTTCCGCGACTACGCCGGCGACTACCAGCGGCAGCTGTTCCTCATCGACCACGCGGGGCTGCCGCAGAAGACCGTCCTGGAGCAGCTGGACCTGCTGGGTGAGGAGGTGGTTCCGGTGCTCCGCAAGGAGTTCGCCGTCGGCCGTCCTGCCGAGGTGCCCGACGCTCCCACCCACGCGTCGCTGCGCGCGAAGGCGGCGCACACCGCCGAGGCGGACCCCCAGGCACCTCCGGGTGAGCGGGACCGGTGACGCCATGACGAAGCTGACGGTCATCACCGGCGGGCTGCGCGAGCCGTCCTCCACACGGCTCCTCGCCGACCGACTCGAGAGCACGGTCCGCGCCGAGCTGGGCGAGTTGGGCCACACCGTCGAGTCGTCCTTCGTGGAACTGCGGCCGCTGGGTCGCGCGGTCATGGACGCGATGCTCACCGGGTTCCCCACCACGCCGTTGGAAGAGGCCTTCGAAACGGTCGCGGGCGCCGACGGGGTCATCGCGGTGACACCCGCCTTCAACGCCTCCTACAGCGGGCTGTTCAAGTCGTTCTTCGACGTCCTGCCGGAGGAGGCGCTGTCGGACATGCCCGTGCTCATCGCCGCCACCGGTGGCACCGAACGGCACTCCCTCGTCCTCGAGCACGCGCTGCGCCCGATGTTCTCCTACCTGCACGCCATCGTCTCCCCGCGGGGCGTCTACGCCGCCACGGACGACTTCGGCTCCGAGGGTGCCGCCGGCGCGGGTACCGCCCTCGGCGAGCGCATCAGGACCGCCGCGGCCGACTACGCCCGCCTGGTCGACGGCTGCGGCAGCCACAAGCGGCGTGACGCCTTCGCGGACGACGTGGCGGCGATGCAGCACCTCCTCGGCGGCTCCCGCTGACCCCGCCACCGGCACGTCGGAGCACGTCGGTGAGCTGGGCTGACGCACCCGTGCAACCGGCGAGCGCCCTACCTGCGCCCCCGGTCGGCCGCGGACCGTCGAACGTATGGCGGCCATCAGGACACGTACCTGCGACGGGGAGTGTGCACGATCGCTCCCCTTCGACGAACTCACCCCGGTGTCGGACGCCCCCGGCCACTACCTGTGCGACGCATGCGCCGAGACCAGTCCCTACCTCCTCGACCACCTCACGCCCGACCGCTGGCCCCCGTCCGACGACAGCGGGCCCACCCCGCCCGTCGACGCTCCCGGACCCCCGCCATGACCCCGGCGCAGCAGCACGACGACGCCACCGCCACCGCACCCGCTCCACCCGCTTGCCCGGGCGGGCCCGGGCGGGTGTCGCCGTACGCTGCCGGACGGCAGGGCCGTAGCGCAGCGGCAGTCGCGCCTTGTTGCTGATGACCAGGACGCCGGTTCGACTCCGGCCGGTCCTGCCACCCTCTCCCGGCAGACGGTTAAGACGCCTGGCGGGGTCTCAACGCCGCGCGTGGTGGATCGTCAACCGTCCGAATCCCATGACGCCGGAGATCCGTATCGTCGGCCCGCCGGAGGGGGGACGCCGTGGGACCTTGTAGCGCGGGTCCTTCCACGTCGTCTGGAGCCCGTCGAGGTCGACGATCGCGTCCCGTGGCACCGTGATGTGGGCCTTGCCGGTGCCGAGTGCCAGCTCGATGTCGATCACCGGATGGTCGATGACCGCCCGGGACAGGTCCAGGTGCACCCGCCCCCACGCGGACTCGACCTTGAGGACCCGGGGGACCCGCCATGCGCCGCGCCGCTTGATCCGCCCGCTCAGTGCACCGATCGTGGACGTGGTGCCCGCACGCTCCTGGGGGAGCGCGGCCAGCGCCGCCACCAGCTCGTCCCGGTTGCCTGCGGTGAGCACCCGGTGGAGGCGTTCGTCCATCTCCTCGTGCGAGATGTGCCCTTCGGCGTACGCGTCCTGGAGGCGCTGCACGCCCCTGTCGCGGTCGTCTTCGCCGATCGACGACGACGGGTCTTCCGGCTGCGGGTTCACCGCATCACTTTAAGCGGCGTGCCGGGACCGCGCCCAGCCGCGCCACAGCGGCCGCCAGCCCCCGAAGGCGGCCCGCGTAGGCTGGCGGGAGACCGGACCGGCGAGGAGACCGAGCGTGACGACCAGTGATGCCGCCGATGCCGCGGCTGCGAGCGACGCACACCCCGCGCCTGCGAGCGAGGCACCACCCGCCAGGCGACGGGTGTGGGTGCTGTGGATGGTGGCCGCTCTCGCGTACGCCGTCGACGCGGGCAGCAAGCTGGCGGTGGTCGCGTGGCGGGAGGGGCACGCCCCCGTCCCGTTGATCGGCACCTGGTTGGAGTTGCGGGTCCAGCGCAACCCCGGCGCCGCGTTCGGTCTCGGTCAGACGACGACCATCGTGTTCACCCTGGTCGCCGCGGCCGTCGCCGTCGTCATCGTCCGGGTGTCACGCCGGCTGACCAGCACGGCATGGGCGGTCACGCTGGGTCTGCTGCTGGGCGGCGCGCTCGGAAACCTGACGGACCGGCTCTTCCGCGCCCCCGGCGACATGCAGGGCGCAGTGGTCGACTTCATCGCGGTACGCGACTTCAGCGTGATGAACCTCGCCGACTGGGCGATCACCTGTGGAAGCGCCCTGGTGCTCCTGCTGACGTTCCGCGGGCACGACCTGGGCCCCGCCGGCGGCGCGGACGGCACCGGCCGTCCTGGTCCGACGCGGCCGGACGGAGCCGACGTCACCGCGTGAGCCCACCGCCTCGTTCCCCGGCAGGCGCGCCATGTGCGCCATGCGTGCCCCACACCCCTTAGGGGCGATGGCGAGGCAGCGCGCACGCGGCCGTCCCGCCCGGCATGCGGTGCCGGTTCTCCGCGACCAGCCGGTAGACGCCGTGGGCGGCCCACCGCACGGGAGGCAGCGTGAGCAACGCACCCAGCACCGACCACCCGCGGCCCGAGCTCAGGAGCACCTTCGCAACGGCCTGGGCGCCCCCGTACACCGCGCCCGCCGGCGTCACCCACAGCACCTCGTGCTCGGCGCGTTCCCGGGTGACGCCGAGCGTTCCGAGGTCCGCGAACTGCCAGGGGACGATCTCGCAACGCGGCCGGAGACGTCGCTCGGCGAATCTCACCGAGGTGGTACAGAAACCGCAGTCTCCGTCGAAGACGAGCACAGGCTGAGTCCGCATGTCTCCATCATGACGCGCGCCCGCCGCCCCCACGGCATGGGCGGTCACCGCGTCGTGTGCACCGCACGGAGTGAATATCCGACTTCGGCCGGTAGTCTCAGGTGTGTCGGCATGTCGGACCCTTGAGGGCATGGCGTTGGGGGGTACGGGTGCGCGGTCGTGCGTGCGCCATCGTGGTGTTCGTGGCCGCTCTGCTGATGGGCGGCGGCGCGCAGAGCGCGGCGGCCCGTGCGTCCTTGACCGACGCCCAACTGGTGTTCTGCCTGGCGAGAGAGCACCGCGCCGAGCTGGTCGGCGCCGCCGGCGCGCTGGGACTCGTCACGGCGGACAGCCGGCCCGGGCACATCGTGCTGGCCCGCGGCGGCGCGGCGCGGCAGTGGTCCGCCTGGGTCAAGGGACGGCCGGCGGACTTCGAGCGTGCCTGCACGGCGCTGGTCGACGCCTCGGCACTCGACCAGGCGGCCCCGTCCGACTCCGGCAAGCCCGCGTTCCTCGAATGGTTCCTGCCCCTGCTGGTGGGCGCGGGGCTGACCTGGGCGGCCACCGAATACCGCAGTGCACGGGACCGCGGCCAGTCGGCCGCCAACGAGATCCGGGCGGTGTCCGGCGCGTTCCGTGCAGCGGTGGGCGACTACGCGAGCGCCTGGGTGGGCACGACCGTCGGCCCGGCGCCCTCCCTTTCGGCGCTGGACCAGGCGCGTCGCACGCTCGCCGCCACGCTCGCCCGCACGACCGGGCACCGCAAACGCTGGAGCTTCGCCCGGAGGTTCCTGGACGATCTGCACGGCCCGCGGTATCGGGTGGAGATCGCGGAAGGCTGGCACGGCAGGAACGAGCAGGAGAAGCAGGCGCGCGCCGAGCACGTCGAAGGCCTGCTGCGGGCCTTCGACACGGATACGGAACTGCTGGCGTCGGCCGTGCAGTCCTTGTCCGTGGTCAAGCGACGCCGCATGCGCACGCGTACGCCGGCATCCACCGGCGTGTCCCTCACGTGACGCCCGCACGACCGCACGACCCGCACGACCCGCACGACCCGCACCGTGAAGATGGTTGAACGAGAGGGTGGTCAAGGAACACCATGCAGAACCCCTTTGCTGTTCCGGCCCGTAGTGAGTCGGACGCCCGCCCGCTGTGCCCCTGGCAGCATGGGGAGCACGAGCACCTGTACGCGCCGGTGGACCACACCGAGACGGCCTTCATGGAATTCCAGCGCGCCCTGCGCGAGGACCCGGACCTGAAGTCGGGTGGCCGGATGGTGCTCATCACCGGGCATGAGGGGTGCGGAAAGTCCGCCCTGATCCATCGGGCGGCGTGGTGGGCCCGGGGCAACCTCGGTCTCCCCGCGCCGGACGTCCACATCGTCGACCTCATGGCGGACCGCAGCGCGGGCGAGGCGAGCGAAGTCCGCGTCGAGCACGTGATGCGCCGGATGCTGGACGAGGCGAGACAACTCACCGTCTGTAGCACGGAGGAACTCGAGGGCCTGGACAAACGCGAGGACAAGCTGTCCCTGGCCCTGCCCTACCTGTCGTCCGCCCTGTCGCGGCACTCCGTCGCCCTGCTGGTGCTGCTGCCTCCGATCGAGGTGCCCGACGACATCCGGCGCTATGCGAGGTACGCACGCCCCAATGTCTTCTTCTTCGCCGAGTCCTCCTACATCGCCCGGCCGGAGGCGGGCCTGACGGTCGGCGGCAAGCCGATCGTCCACCTCGAGGTCGACCTGCTCACGGAAGCCGACGGCTGGACGTTCGTGAACAATCGGCTGGCCCGTGCGACCGCGGCGGGCATACCGGCGCCGACCATCGAGCAGGCGACCATCGCGCAGTTCATGCGCGACCGGATCACCGGCCGGGGCAGGACGACCATCCGGGAGTTGCAGAGGACCTGCGAGAGCGTCTTCTCCGTCGCCATAAAGACGCAGCGTCCGCAGGTCGAGTACGGCGACTTCACGCAGTACTACATCGAGAAGGCGACCCTGTCGTGAGCTCCCATTCCCGAGGTCCCCTGTCCTGGGGGCGCAATCCGTTCCCCATCTCGGCGGTGGCCCGGCTCTCGCCCGCCGGCAGCGAGACGATCAGCATCCGTACCCGGGCGGTCAAGGACGTCGTCAGGTACGTCGACCAGTATCTCGCCGCGTCGAGCGCGGAAAAGCCGAAAGGCTCCGGCAAACGCCGCCACGCCCAGAAGCAGAACAGTGGCAATGTCATCGCCGTCGTCGGCGAGTACGGCACGGGAAAGACGCATCTCGCGGTCGAGATCCTGCACCACATCCATGCGGTGTCCGACGAGACCGTGCACGCCTTCTACGTCGACGCGCCCTCGGACAACTTCCTCACGTTGTACCGCGAACGGTTCTTCCGGCAGCTCGACCGTGCCGACCTCCTCCAGCGGGTCACCGAGTACTACGCGGACATCGTGGCCGAGGATCTCAGCGACTCCCCGCTGACCCGGGAGCTCGCCGCGCGCCTCAAGGATCGCCGGCTCGGCCCGGACGAGCTCATCCACGGTCTGGGGCTGACCGAGGCGGCCTTCCGCCAGCAACTCCAGAGCAGGCTGAAGGAGATCACCCGGCACGAGGACTTCGGCACCGCCCTCGCACTCGCCATCCGACCGGAATTCCAGTCGGCCGTCTGGGAGTGGCTGGGCGGGCATCCCGCGGACTCGGCGCTACGCGAGCGCGGCATCACCAGGACGATCGACAACGACATTGCCGCACTGGAGGCGATCGGTGTCTTCGCCTTCCTCTACGGACGCCAGCACCACAGGTTCGTCCTGGTCATCGACGAGTTCGAGAAGGTGCTCTCCAGGGGCCGCCCCAGCGCGCGCGACGAAGCCTCGGTACTGGCATTCAAGAAGTTGCTGGAGGTCTTCACGCAATCGCGTTCCCTCCTGGTGCTGAGCGGGCTGCCCGACTTCCTCGAATTCCTCCCGGAGGACGCCCAGCAGCGGTTCGCCACTCTGGTACGGCCCACCGCGCTCTCCTTCGCCGACGCCCAGGAATACATTCACCACGTTCTGGAGTCCGCGGGGGACGACGCCCCGGATGACGACCCGTTCGGAGACGACGTCACCCATTACCTGGTGGAGCTCGCCGGTGGTAACGCGCGAAGAATCATCAGGCTCTGCTACCACGTCTACCAGTCCAGCCTCGCAACGGGAAACCCGATCACCCGGGCCATGGTCCGCGAGGTCGCGCGCGAACAGTTCGAGATCTCCGCCCCGGATGACGTACGCGCCGACATATCACGCGTCTTCGACGGCAACGGCTGGGACTACGCGCGCAACAGGAAACTCGGCGAGGACGAAGCCACTCTGGTCGACTTCTGGCTGCCGGTGGGCGAGGAGAACGCCGGCTGCGCGGTACTCATCAGCCAGTCCATGCTGCACGAGGCCGATGCGGAATCCCTGCTGCTGCGCCGGGAGGCGGTCAAGGCGGCCACCGGGCAGCCCTCGTTCTGCGTCCTGGTCGTCAACGGCTATCTGGCCGGCAGCCTGGCGGCAGCGGTCGACGAGCGGTTCGACCGGGTGCACGCCTATTCCCAGCGCCGTTTCGCCGAGGACTTCGCGGCCACGATCACCGGTTTCGTACACCGCCTGGAAGCCGCTTCCGCGGAAGACCGCATGGGCCGCATGGAGAACCGGATCGAACGGCTGCTGCGCCAGACCAGCAGCCTGCGCAGCGAGATCAACATCGTCCAGCACAACCAGACCTCGTCCGCGGAGGTCGAGCAGACGGTACTGCGGGCCGTTCGCGGCGCGTTGGGCGAGCGGACCGGGTTCGACGTCCCGGCCAGAACCGACCTTCCGGTCACCGTCGTGCTCCGTATCGACGGGTTGTTGGGGCGGCTGCGTGCGTTGCGGTCCTATTCCGACACCTTGCTGGCCGCTGTTTTCCCCCCACCGGATTCCGGAACGGGCGCTCGGCCGATGAGCTGGCCATCAGTCCGCGAAGGCCGGTTCACCAGTGAGGACCTTTACGACTACGTTCGCGTGACGACCCTGCTTCGTCTGCTCGTCGAGGCCGAACGGATCGTCATGGCGTTCCGGGATGCGTTGGGCGACGCTTACGCCCTGCTCCGGCACAACGCCGAACGGGACTTCGAGCGAGCTTCGTCCGTCGACGTCGGGGATCACATCAGCAACCTGTGCCGCACGTACGACCGGGTGATCAACGAACTCCTCCGTGACGGTGCGCACTTGAGCGAAACCCTCTACATGTCCAGCCGGCTGGGCCGAGCCGTCGACTCAGAAGACATCGAGTCCATCTACAACGATGTGCGCCAGCTCGGCGAACAGGTGTTCCGCGCGTTCAGCGGGGGCGCCGGCTACTGATCCGAGCCATAACGCACGACCCACGTCATGAACGGCGTGTGTCCCCCGATGAAGTCCACATGCCGCTCGGAGCCCTCACGGACGAGCTCCAACGCATTGCATCCGGCCGGTATGGGCTGAATCCCCCTGAGGCAACGGCCGCCATCCGGCGTGCGCACGGAATTTGTTCGGAACGTTGACGGTATTCCATGGCGTGGTCATCCTCGGCGAGCATGCCCATGAGCCAGCCGAACCCGCTCGTTCTGCTGCGCCGCGGGCACGAGGCCCAGCTGGTGGACCTGCTGCGACACCACCGGCGAGCGGGTGCGCGGCCGATTCGCTGGACACCGCGTCCGCGGGCGTGGCGCGGCAGAACGAGCTGCGGGCGGCAGCGGACGACGACGGCTACGTCGAGGAGAACCTGTGGACCGGCATCGGCCGTGCCTGCTCGGGCGCCGGACCACGGTCCGCTGTTCCGACGCTGAGGCCGCGCGAGCCGACCGGGCAACCGGGCAACCGGGCAACCGGGCAACCGGCCGAGCCGGACGCCGAGCCTCCGTCACCCCTCCCCCGCACCGCTGGCGGTGAGCCGCAGTGCGGGGTGGAAGCGGTCGAAGGTGGTGCCCGTCAGGCCTGGCCAGTCGCAGATCCGCTGCCACCGGCTCGCGTCGACGGTTGCGGGGAGTTGTCGGGTGATGGCGGACCGGTGCGCCGCCTCGGAGGTCCATTCGGCCCAGTTGAAGACGTGGGTGCCGGCGAGGCCGACGTAGAAGCGTGCGACCAGCAGGCCCACCGGTGCAGGCGTCGCGCAGGTGCTGTCGAAAAGCGCGTCGACCAGGCCGTCGGCCCGCTCCGCGTCCGGGCCGTCGAAGACACGGGTGACCAGCACGACGCACCCGGGCGCCGGTCCGTCCGCCCCGCCCGCCCGGCTGCGGTACGAACGGCAACCGACCACCCCGAGCCGCTCGATACCGGGAACCGCCCGGTCCACCTCGCTCTTCCAGGATGGATCCACCGCCGCCGTGCGGCAGGCATCCGCCGACGTCCACTGGGAGCGGTGCAGCAGGGTCGTGCCGTCCGTGCTCGGCAACACGTCGTACGCGAGCAGCTCCGGGCTCGGCCAGGGCCGGGCCCGCCACGCGGCCTGGATCGCGTCGATCGTCGCCCGCTGCCGATGCAGCGCGCCCACCCGCCAGCGACCGAACAACGTCACGCCACCGCCCTCCGGCTCCCGGAAGCTTCCATCCACGACCTCGCACCTCCCTGATGCCACTCAGTGGCATTTTCTACTAGAAGGCTAAAGCATCTGGGGGCAGGTTCGGGAGTAGGGTGGCCGCCATGACACGGCCACTGCCCGCTGCGGAACCCGCTCTGCCACTGCGCGAGCGCAAGAAGTTGCGCGCCCGCCGCGAACTCGTCGACACCGCGCTACGGATGTTCCTGGACCACGGCTTCGAGACGACCACGCTCGATGCGGTCGCCGATGCCGCGGAACTGTCCAAGCGCACCCTGTTTCGCCTCTTCCCCTCCAAGGAGGCCCTCGCCCTGGCCGCCGAGGGCGAGCTGTGGGACGCCTACCTCGGACGCGTCGCCCAGGCCGACCTGCGCGGCACCACCGTCCTGCACGCCCTGCGCACCGCCTTGGTGGACACCCTCACCTCGATGGACGCCGACTGGACCCGGCGCTTCCTCGCCACCCGTGGGCTCGCCGCCCGCACCCCGGCGCTGCGCGACCACAGCGACCTTGCCTCGATCACCGTCCAGCGTCGCCTGGTGGAGATCCTGGAGGACGCCCTGGGGCTGGACAGCCGTGCCGACGTACGGCTGCGGCTACTCGGCGAACTGGCACCGGCCGCCTGGCGGTGCGCGGCTCGGAACTGGATCCGAAGCGGCGGCGGCGCCCATCGCGGCCGGGCCGCCGTCGACCAGTTGGTCCGTCAGGTCGAGGAGGCCTTCGACGCGATCCCGGCGAGCCTCACCCTCAGCGCCTCGTGAACGCCGGCCCGGCGGTCGTTCCGGACGGGAGTCGCTGATGCGGACGATCCTGAAATCGGGTCAGCCGGGCCGGTCGAGCTCCTTGCCGTAGCAGATCTCCACGTACGGCCCCGTGCAGTACGCCGGTATCTCGCGGTAGCCGTGGCGGAGGTACAGGGCGCGGGCCTCGGTGAGGTCGAGGCGGGTGTTGAGGACCATGCGGGCGGCGCCGAGCAGGCGTGCCTCCGTCTCCAGCAGGTCCAGCAGGAGGCCGGCGCCCTTCCTGCCCCGGAAGGCGGGGCGCAGGTAGACGCGGGTCAGCTCGGCGCGCTCGGAGTCCAGCAGCAACAGCCCTCCGCAGGCGGCGGCCTCGCCTTCGCAACGGCCCACGACGAACTGGCCGGTGGGTGGGGTGAGCAGGTCCGCGCCGTCGTCGGCCAGGCCCTGCTCGATCTCCTCATGCGTCGCGGGCCGCTTCCAGTAGCGGCTGGCGACCTCGTCGTAGTAGGCACGGCGCAGGCTGGTCGCGTCCGCCGTGTCGAAGGCTTCGGGGGTCAGGTGCCAGGACGTCATGCGTGCTCTATAGCGCGCGCGTGCCGCCCACACCACCGGATTACGGGGGTGTGGGCGGCGCGTGTCCCGGGCTCGCACGCGGGCGGGACGCGGTCACATCGGGTGTTGCTCGGTGTTACCCGGTGCTGCTCCGTGCTGCTCGGTGCTGCCTGCGGCTACTCGGGTACCGTCCACTTCTGGTTCGAGGCGCCGGTGCAGGTCCAGAGCTGCAAGGTGGCTCCGTTGGCGGTGTTGTTGTCCTTGACGTCGAGGCACTTGCCGGAGGCGTTGTTGACGAGGTCGCCGGCGCTGGTGTGGGTCCACTTCTGGCTGGCCACGGTGTCGTAGCAGTCCCAGAGGTGCACGGCAGCGCCGTCAGCGGTCGAGTTGTCCGCGACGTCCAGGCACTTGCCGAGGGCGGTGACGGTGCCGTCGCTTGCGACCGTCCACTGCTGGTTGGTGTTGCCGGACGTGCAGTCCCACAGCTGCGGCTTGGTGCCGTTGGCGGTGGAGCCGTCGGTGACGTCCAGGCACTTGCCGTTCAGCGAGCTGGTGATGGTCCCGGTGTGGCCGGTCGAGCCGGAGCCCGACTGGGTGCCGCTCCAGGTGAACGTCGCCGACGTCTTCGCCGGCAGGCTGTACACGAACGACTGCCCGCCCCAGTTGACCTTCACGCTCTGGGCGCTGCCGCTGGTGTTGTACGCGATGAGCGCCTTCGAGCCGTCGCTGTTCTTGAACGCCACGTTCGGCACCGTGCCGTTCGCGGTGGAGTCGATCCGCACCGCCCCGGGCTTCACGAACTTCGTCAGGTGACCCATCGTGTAGTACTCGATCGTGTAGTCGACCTGACCCTTGCGGCTGTCGCCGCGGTGCACGGTGACCAGTCCTGTGCAGGTGCCGCAGCCGCCGTTGTGCGGGCCCATGTTCTCGTCGACGGCGAGCGACCACTTGGTCCAGCTCCGTCCCCAGTTGCGGAAGAAGTTGACCATGTCGGTCATGTCCTGCTGCTGCTGGTTGGTGACCCAGGTGCCGCCGGAGTACTCGGTGACGTACTGGTTCACGTTCGGGAACTGGTTGTGGAAGGTGCTGCCCTGGCTCGGGCTGCCGCCGTAGTTGTGCCAGGCCACACCGCCGAAGTTCGGGTGGCTCGTGATCGCCGAGTCGGCCATCAGCGGGGCGACCCAGTCGTTGTAGGTGTCCCAGTTCCAGTCGCCGATCAGCAGCTTGGTGCTCAGGCCGGCGTTCTTCAGGGCCGGCAGCAGGTCGTTGGCCGCGAAGTAGTCAAGACCCGAAGCGTTCCACTGCATCGACGGGTACCCGGCGCAGCAGCCGGGCTCGTTCTGCTCGGTGACGTACCGGAGCGGCACCCCGGCCGACTGGTAGCCCTGGATGTACTTGACGAAGTACTGGGCGTAGGTGGCGTAGTACTGCGCCTGGAGGTAGCCCTGGCTGTAGGCGTTGTTGTCCTTCATCCACGGCGGCGCCGACCACGGCGAGGCCATGAAGAACATCGACGGGTTCAGCCCGTACGCCTGCTTGCTCAGCGCCATGACGTCGCTGTCCCGGCTCAGCGAGAAGTCGTTGAGGTCGCAGCAGGTGGTGTCGTACGAGTAGCTGTTCTGCGCCAGGTCGGACGAGCCGATCACATTGCGGACCGCGCTCATGCCGATCCCGGAGGTCGGGCTGAACAGCTTGGTCATCACGTCGTTCTGGGTGGCGCTGCTCAGCGCGCCGCTGCCCTTGATGTCGTAGGCCGCGGTGTCGGTGAAGTCCGCGCCGGCGCCCTCGAACTGCTGGTAGGTGGTGTTCTCGTTGACGGTGATCGTCTGGTTGCCGCTGCCGCCGCTGGAGCCGAACGTGATCGGCGACTGCTGCTGGAGGCCGCGCGTCACGGTGCGGCCTCCGGAGTCGGAGGTCGTGGTGAGGTAGACGTTCACGGTCTCGCCGGCGGCGCTGGCCGCACCGGAGGAGGCGAAGAGTCCGAACGTGGCCAGCAGGGCCAGCACGGCGAGGGTGGCGGGGGCAGCGAGTCTTCTGAGCTGCACGAGGGGTCTCCAAGGGCCGAAAGGACAGTGGAATGCGCCCCCCGGCCGGGGCTCGGAGCCATCGAGAAGAAGCGTGCCGCGGTAACTGCACGACTTAATCTTTGACATGAAATTATTGCGGTCACGCTCGCTCGTCAAGAGGCCGACCATCGGTCCGCGCGACCGGACGGCGGCTCAACCGCGCTGCGGTGCGGGTCCCGTGGAGGCGCGCACGATGAGTTCGGTGGCCAGCTCCACATGGAGGGCCTCGTGTTCGTGCTGGTCCAGGATGCGGGTGAAGAGGGTGACCGCCATCCGGCCCATCTCGGCGAGGGGCTGACGGACCGTGGTGAGCTCGGGGTGGGTGGCGCGGCTCAGGTCGATGTCGTCGAAACCGGCGATCGACAGGTCGAGCGGGACCCGCAGTCCGCGTTCGTTGGCCGCACGCAGGGCGCCGACGGCCATCTTGTCGTTGAACCCGACCAGCGCGGTGGGCCGATCCGGCAGGTCGAGGAGCTCACCGGCGGCGCGGTAGCCGTGCTCGGTGGTCGGCTCGGGGACATGCCTCATCAGGTCGGCCGACGGAAGGACGCCGACGTCGGCGAGCGCGGCGAGATGCCCGGCGATGCGCGCGTCGGTGACGAGCCAGTGGCGTGGTCCGGCGATGATGCCGACGCGCCGGTGCCCGAGGCCGACCAGATGCGCCATCAGCGCCCGGGCGCCGGTGAAGTGCGCGGCGGACACCGCGGCGATGTCGCGCGGCGGCGTGGTGCGGGGGTCGACGACGACGAAGGGGAAGCCGCTGTCCCGCAGGCGTACGAGGTCCTCTGCGGGTTCGGGCGGCAGCACGAGGATCGCCCCGCCGACCCCGCCGCGCGCCGGCAACCCCGCCAGGGCGTCGGAGTGCTGGGCGGCCTCTCCGGCGTTGAGGAGCACCTCGAAGCGCTGGCTGGCGGCCTCCTCGGCGATCGAGGAGACGATGAGGCCGAAGTAGTCCCGCAGGACGTAGGGGCAGCGGAGGTAGATCACGGGCGAGCGCCGGTGCGGCGGGCGGCGGCCGAGCCTGCCGGCGGCTTCCAGAACCACCTCGCGGGTGCGGGCTGCCACGTTGTTCTGGCCGTTGAGCACGCGGGAGACGGTGGCGATCGACAGCCCGGTCTCCTCGGCGACCTGCCGGACGGTTGCACGCTGTCGCACCGGGGCGGTTCCTTCTCCATCAGTTGTTACATACAGACTTCCCCCTCAGGGTAGTCGACACCGCCCGCCCGCACCGGACTCCCCTGCTCCGCATGAATGAGAAAACTGCGTCATATGATTGACACGCTGACGCGTCCGTTGTTTCCTTCCAGAGCCGCCGCTGCGACGTCCGGGTCGCTTTCCCGGTGGCTGCACGGCGGCCTGACCGCCCTGTTGATGTCCGCCGTCCCTTGACGGCGGCGATCGGACGGACCGGACCCGGAACCCGGAACCCGGACCGTCCCGACGGGGCCGACGCGTGCCCGGCCGCACGCGTCGGCCCCACGCGGATGCCGCCTCCGGGCAGCGAAGGCCGCGCACCCTGCCCGTACGTCCGCGAGGCACGCTCGCGATGCTGATCGTCATGGTGCCGGCTGGTGGGGATGGCGTGCGTCGCCTTCGCGGCAATCAGCCAGGTCTGAAGCAATCCAGCGTTCGTCGGGGCGGCCAGAGCCTTCACGCTCTGGCCGCCCCATCTCAGGCGGCCATCTCAGCCGACCGTGCCGAAGTCGATGCCGGTTGCCGTGCGGAAGGCCGCCAGGGTGGAGTAGGTGGTGCAGGCCGACGGGCACCAGTTGATGCTCTGGGTGCCGGTCACCTGATTGCCGCTCACGGTCGAGAACATGGCGGGAGCGGCCACCTGGGCCGTGTGGTTGGTGTCCATGAGCAGGGTCTTCGCCGAAGCGAAGGCGTTGCCGGTCAGCACCGTCGCGCTGGTGTCCCAGGTCAGTCCGAGTCCCGAGGAATACGCGTCGCTGGACGGCGAGCGGGCGTCGTCGTAGACGCCCACCTGGGTCGTGTTGCCGGTGAAGGTGTTGTCGGTCACCGTGGTGTGGTCCGATCCGGAGACCTTCAGGCCCCGCGCATTGCCGGTGACGGTGTTTCCGCTGATGGTCGCCGTGGAGGAAACTTCCCAGAAGAGGCCGTTGTTGGTGTTGCGGGCGACCGTGTTGGCCGTGATCTGCCCGTCGGTGCAGCCCAGATCGCACCAGAAACCGCTGCCGTCGTTGTCGTTGAACTCGTTCTGCTCGACGACGACGTCTTTCGTGTGGGCCACTTTGAGCCCGGCCATCGTGCAGTACGCGCCACAGGTACTGACGGCATAGTGCTCGTTGTTGTTGCGGTTGAAGGTGTTGTCGCGGAACACCGTGCCGTCGGCCTTGTTCGACGTACCGCCCGACCCGCCGTTGTCGTCGACGGTGTTGCCCTCGACCCGGATGCCCGCGGCGTAGATCCCCAGGGCGCGGGTCGCGCTGCGCGTGAACACGTCGTTCTCGATCACGCTGTTCGGCGCCGCGTCGACCACCATGGCCAGCTGGTCCTCGTTCCAGTGCGGTGAGTACTCGCTGAAGCCCAGACCACGGATCATGCTGCCCGCCGCACCGCTGTTCAGCAGGATCGCGCGCCATCGGGTGGACAGTTCCATGGTCGCGCCGCTCGGATCGTCCCCGACGTAGAGCTCCTTGGTGGACGGGTCGACGTAGAACGTCCCGGAGACGACCTCGGCCCGCGAGCCGACCTGCTTCAGCGCCTGGCCGTTGCGGAACGCCTGCTCCGACTTGCCGGCCAGCGGGTACGACGGGTTGATGGCGTCGTCCGGGTAACAGTCCTGGCAGAACGGGGAGCGCCAGGTCGTCGTCCGCCAGTCGCCGCCGTCCGCCGTCCATCCCGAAACCAGGTCTGTGCCCTTGATCCAGACCTTTTCATGCGGATACGGCTGCAAGGTGATGCGTTTGTTGACTCCCGCGATGCTCTCCCGGTAGTTGCCGGCCCGCAGGACGACGGTGCCGCCGGAGGAAATCTTGTTGATGCCGGCCGCCAACGTGTGCAACGGCTGCGCCTCGGTCCCCGCGGCCGCGTCATCGCCCGACGGGGAGACGAAGACGGCACCGTCCGGAATCGGATAGTTCGTATCCTTGATCAGCCCCGAAGTCGCGGAAGGGGTGGCGGCCTGCGCCTGCGGCGCCTCGGACGCACGGGCCTGCGCCGGCCACACCGAACCACCGACCGCCAACGCGGCTAACGCAATCAGGGCAAGGCCCGCCGGCAGTGCAGCGGCTCCGCCGCGTCTGCGTGCCCTTCGCTCCATGATCTTCATCTCCCAGAATTTCCCTTCACCGTCTCGGAATTCCGACATCACACACTTGCACGGAGCGCCGGAAGACGGCCGCGGGTAGCAGGAAACGAGCGACCGGCGCGGCGACGCACGACCCGCACGCGGCAGCACGCTCATGCGCCAGCCCCCGCCGTGCGGCAGCCCGCGCCGTGCCGCAGCCGCGCCGTGCGGCAGGCACACTCGTGCGGTAGCACCCCTAGGCCATACCGACCAGTCGGTACTAACCTTTGGTCACCCCGGGCGGCCATGGCGCGCAAGCGCCCCGTTCGGCCCGTTCCCGGGTTTCCGGAGGAGGCCGTATGTCCGCTCATCCGCCCCAGGCCGTCGGAACAGACCCCCACTCCCGCCCGGAAGCCGGCGCACCGGGACTCCTCTCCCGGCTCTGGCGCCGGGAGCTTCCGCACTACCCCGACGCGGGGCGCCGGTACTCGTACCTGGCGATCGTGGTGGTGACCACCGTCGTCCTGTACTACGAGCTCTACGTCCAGTACGCGGTGGCCACGTCCGTGATCACGCACTTCCACATGAGCTACACCTACTTCGTGTGGGTGTCGGTGATCGGCAACGCGGTGGGGGCCTTCACCTCGCTGCTCGCCGGGCTCGCCGACCGGTGGGGGCGGGCCAACATGGTCGTCTGGGGGCTGCTCGTCGCCGGTCTGCTGCTGGTCCTGGGGATGCCGAACGCCCCCAGCAAGACGGCCTATCTGCTGCTCTTCGCGGCGGTCTGCTTCGTCGAGGGCATCGTCCTGGTCGCCACACCCGCGCTCATCCGCGACTTCTCACCGCAGCTCGGCCGTGCGACGGCCATGGGGTACTGGACCATGGGGCCGGTGCTCGGCAGCCTGGTCGTCACCATCGTGACCAGCAGCACCCTCTCGTCCGCGAACTGGCAGGACGAGCTGCGCTACTCCGGGTTCGCCGGGCTGATCGTGTTCGTCCTCGCGTTCTTCGGGCTGCGCGAGCTCACCCCGGCGCTGCGCGACCAGATCATGGTCAGCCTGCACGACCGGCGCCTCGTGGAGGCCCGTGCCCGGCAGAGCGCCGCCGACGAGCGCCGGACGCAGGGACTTTGGCGGCAGATGCTGCATCTGGACGTGGTGGGGGCGGCGGTCGCCATCAGCGTGTTCCTGCTGCTCTACTTCTCCGCGGTGGGAAACTTCGTGGTCTACTTCGCCGCCAACTTCGACTACAGCCAGCAGCGCACCAACGCCCTCGCCAACTGGTACTGGGCATCGAACGCCATCGCCCTGGTCGTCGTGGGCCTGCTCTCCGACCGGCTGCGGGTACGCAAGCCGTTCATGCTGCTCGGCGCGGTCGGGTCGATCGCGGTCACCTCGACGTTCGCGGTCCTTGCGACCCATCCCCAGACCGGGTACTACACCTTCGCGTGGCTGTTCGTGGCCGTGGGGGCGCTCTCCGGTGTCGCGTACGCGCCGTGGATGGCCAGCTTCACCGAAACCGTCGAGAAGCGGAACCCGGCCGCCACCGCCACCGGACTCGCGGTCTGGGGCTGGATCATCAGGATCGTCGTGGCCGTCTCCAGCGCCTGCGTTCCGCTGGTCGTCACCTCGGCATCGCCGTTGGTGGAGCACGGCACCCAGGTCGCCGAGGCCCAGAAGGAGGCGGGCCCCGCGCTGGCCGTCGTCAAGGCGCACCCCGAACTCTTCGCCGAGCTGGCCAAGTACCCGGCGAACGCGGTGCCGTCCGACCTGGCCGCACGGGCCGCGCGCGAGGTGGGCCCGGCCGATCTCGCCCGTGTGCAGAAGGCGCAGCCGCAGCTGAAGGTCCTTCAGGAGTACGGACCCGAGGTGCAGCAGGCCGCCGAGGACGGCCCCGGGCAGTGGCAGACCTGGTGGTGGATCACCGTCGCCGGTCAGGTGGTCTTCGTCCCCTTCATCTTCGTGATGGTCGGACGGTGGAGCCCCGGCAAGGCCAGGGAGGACGAGCTGCGGCACCGCCGGAACGTCGACGACGAGGTGCTGGCGCTCTCCGGCGAACAGGGGTGACCTGCGCGTCGGAGGGACGGTTCCGCGGAGGGACGGTTCCGCGGGGAGCGCCCGTCAGCGGTCACGATCGCCGTCGCCCCGGCCCGTGGGCCATCCCACGGGCCGGGGCGAACGTCGGCTCACCTCACCGGGACGCGCTTCCCGCGTGCGCGAGCCCGCGACCGGCTTCCGGCCGTCCCGAACCCGGCCGGCCCGGCAGTACGGCGAGCAGGGCGAGGGAGACGGCGGCGGAGAGCGCGAAGGCGGGCGCGAGGCCGACCCGGTCGGCCACCATCCCCACCAGCGGTGCGGCACCGGCCTGGCCGATCGCCAGCCCGAAGAAGGAGACCGTGACCCCGAACGACGAGGTGCGAAAGCAGCGCTCGGCGCGCAGGATGCACAGGCCGCTCAGCGCCATGTAGGACATGCCGAAGAGCGCGGCCGAGACCAGTGCGGCCGGGTAGGGGAGCCAGGGCAGGGCAAGAAGGCCCGAACTCAGGGTCCATGGCGCGCAGAAGGCGAGTTGGGCGCGGCGCAGCCCGGCGACGGAGGCCACCCGGCCGGCGACGCCGCCCAGGATCCCGGCTGCTCCGATCATGAACCAGCAGGTGGTGGCGGCGAGCCCGGTGACCCCCGCGTCCGCGAGACGGAGCTGGGAGAAGTTCCAGTACGGCGCGGACGTCATCCCCAGGAGCAGGGAGGTGATCAGAAGTTCGCGGCGTTCCGGACCCGTTCGACCGAGGTGGATTGCGGGCTGTTCGGCACCGGTCCCCCGCGCCACGGAGAGCGGCGAGAGCCGGCCACGCCAGGCCGCGAACACCATCGTCACAAGCCCGGCGATCACGCAGAACCCGGTCCAGCTCCAGTGCCAGTCGAGTGGCACGAGCGGGGTGAAGGCGGTGACCAGCAGCCCGAAGCTGGTGCCGGTGTTGGCCCAGGTCTGAGCGCTGTGCCGGGCGGGCCCCGGCACGCTCCGGTTGATGAGTTGGGCCACGCCGGGGGAGGCGAGTCCTGCGCTGCTGCCGGCCAGCGCCACTCCGGCACCGAAGGCGATCACCCCCTGGGCCACCAGCATGGCGGCGATGCCCGCGACGGACAGTGCTCCGGCAGCGAGCACCGCACCCTGGGGTGAGCGTTGCGCGACTCTCGGCCCCAGGACCAGGCCCGCCGCATAGCCGGCCGTGGAGATTCCACCCAGGATTCCCAGACCGGTGGCGGAGAGGGAGAAGTCCCTCTGGAACTCCTCGCCGAAGAGCCCGAACGCGTACCGTGCGAATCCGTAGCAGACGGCGATGACGGCTGCGCCGTGCAGCGCGAGGATGTGCCAGCGCGCCCGCCCGGCTTCTGCGGCAGCCCGGACGGCCTCCTCAGAGCCGCTGGCTGATCTGGAACACGACGGTCCCGTCACCACTGCTCCGCTCGTCGAGAACTTTCAGGGACCCGGCAGCCTCTCGGAGTCTCCGGTAGTCCTGCACCGTGAATTTAAGACAATAGTTGGTGACGAGAATTTCAGGGGCTTCGGACGTGCCGGTGTGGACGATCTCGGCGGTGACCGCCGCCATGACGGTCTGCTCCGGACGTGCCGGATCGAGTGGCACGGGAACGAGGAAAACACCGTAGTCGGAATCGGTGATCCCAGGGTGTCGACGCCGGAGCACGAGCTGCGAGAACTCACGCATCAGGTCGGTCTGATAGAACGCGTAGATGTGTTGCCAGCCGCATTCGGACAAGAGCTGCATCTCGGAGAGAAACAGATCTCCGGGCTGCATGATCCGCTCCAGCATGGAGTTCACGACTGCCGGATGCTCATTCCCCTCCTCGAATCCGAGCATCGTCACGATGTTGCGAACCCCGGGGAGGCGGTGCTTTGCGTCTCCGAGTTCTTCGAACAACATCTGGCTGTAGGTGAACCCGGCAGGGCTGAGCAAGGGAGAAACGGTCTGGCGCATGGTCTCGCACGAGGCCGGATTGATGTCCACCCCGTGGTAGCGCCGGACATCGACTCCTCGGTCCAGCAGCGCGCGGACGATCAGCCCCGTCTTCACGGGTTCGGGCCCCAGTTCGGTGTACTGGACAGGGGTTTCCCCGGCCGCCCGAGCGATGTCGGCGACGGCGAGATCGAGCGCATCGCGTAACGATCGACCGTTCCGAGTCGAGCTGCCGACGGTGGGGTCGGTCATGCCCCGTTCGTTGAGCTCGCGCATGATGTCGAATATCCGCGCCAGGGAAGAATCCGAGGCCTGCAACTCCTGCGAGTCATGGTACTTGTCGGAGTTGGCGGGTATGAATATCCGGTCCAAGGGTGCGCCGAGGGCGTCGGCTAAGGATTTACGCACCGCTTCCGAAAAACCCGGCGTGGAGAGGCCCGATGTGGCGCCGTCCCTGACATCGACTTCTCCCACGTTCTGCATGATTTCTCTCCTCGATCGACCTGGACTTCATCCATTGGCGTGGCGGGCCTGACGCGCCCGAGAACTCACCCCGTCGGCGCCGCATCAGCAGACGGCGAGCGTCGACGTTACAGCACGTTCACACCTTTCAAGCGAGGTACGCCAGGCCCGCCAGCCCGGGGCGCCCATATAATGAATACCGTGAAATTCCGGGCATTGGTCAGGCTCGGGCATGACTGCCGTGCATGAATATCCGAGTACAGAACGCGGAAATCCGTGTGAATAAGGGTGCGGGTAGGCCGGTGCCCTCGATCGGGTTACGTGGAGGACGCCTTCCTCCACCACTTCCGATCACACATCCCGACCACTTCCGGTCACCCACCATGACCACTTCCGGTCACCTATTCGGCCCAGGGCTTCTGGGCGCTGCGCGGGGGCGGCGGCAACTTCGGCATCGTCACCTCCTTCACCTACCGGCTGCACCCGGTGGACACGGTGGGGGCCGCGATCACCCTGTGGCCGGTCGACCGTACCCGGGAGGTACTGGCGTGGTACCGCGACTTCCTCCCGCAGGCACCCGAGGACGTCTACGGCTTCTTCCCGCTGTTCACCATCCCGCCCGCTCCCCCGTTCCCCGAAGGACTCCACGGCCGGAAGATGTGCGGCATCGTGTGGTGCCACACCGGCGACCTGAGCCGCTTCGAAGAGGCCCTCACCTCGGTGCAGGAGCCGGGACCGCCGGCGTTCCACTTCGCGACGCCGATGCCGTACCCCGCGCTACAGAGCATGCTCGACGAGATCATCCCCGCCGGGTACCAGTGGTACTGGCGCGGAGACTTCTTCGACCGTGTTCCGGACGCCGCGCTGGACGTCCATCTCCACTACGGCGAGCACATGCCGACACCGCTTTCGCTCATGCACCTGTATCCGGTGGACGCGGCCGCCCACCGGGTGCCGCAGGAGGACACCGCGTGGAGCCACCGGGACGCCGTCTGGTCCGGCGTCTTCGCCGGGGTCGACCCGGACCCGGCCAACGCCGAGACCATCAAGCGGTGGTGCGTCGACTACTGGGAGGAGACGCAGCCCTACTCCATGGGCGGCTCGTACGTGAACTTCACGGGTACGGGCGAGGACGGGGGGGGCGGAAAGCATGCCCTTCGCGTAGGCCCCGTCGTACCGGTACCGGAAGGGTGCGGCGATGCCCCGGAACATCGACCGCAGGACGTCCTCGTCCTCGTCGAACAGGACCGCGCTCGTGTTGTTCGCGCGCACGTCCGGGTGCGAGTTACCCAGGCTCGTGCCGTGGAAGACCAGCTCAGCGAGCCGCATGTTCCCCGAGGGCCATCCCTCGCCGCCGCTGGAGGCGAGGCGGAAGCGGCGCGCCTGGATCGCGGGGAACCGACGGGTGTGCACGGGGTAGTCCGACAGCATCAGGGGGCCGTCGCGCCAGGTCCTCGTCGTGAGGTCCCAGTACTGCAACCGCACGTCCCGCAGCCAGGACTCCGGGTGCGCCGGATCTTCGACGAAGGTCACGCCCTCGACCGACAGCCAGCTGCGGAAGGCGTCGATGTGGAGGTACAGCGCCTCCTGCCAGCCGTCGTCGACCCCTTCGACCCACTTCCAGTCCATCCAGGGCCCGTCCGGGGGCGTCGTGTCGCCGTCGTACAGCTTCGTGTAGAGATACCGCAGCTCGAACTGGTACTCCGAGGCATATCGGGCGCCGAAACGACAGCCCGCGGCGGCTCGCCCCTGAAACCGCTCGGGTCCGTCGTGCAAGGACGCGCCCTGGCGGGTACTCGCTTGCGGCGATGACGGTGCCTGGCCGCGGGGCCAGCCGGGCCGCCTTGTCAGAGGCAAGGGAGTGATCATGGAATACCGTCAGTTGGGGCGCTCCGGGCTGCGGGTGTCCGCGCTGACCCTGGGCACCATGACCTACGGTGGCAGGGGCATGTTCGGCGCGCTGGGCAGCGGCGGTCTCGAGGACGCCGACCGGCAGGTGGGCATGGCGCTGGACGCCGGGGTGAACATGATCGACACCGCCGACATGTATTCCGACGGCCTCGCCGAGGAGATCATCGGGCAGGTCGTCGAGCGGCGCCGAGACGAGGTGCTGCTGTCCACCAAGGGCCGTATGGTGCTCGGCGAGGGTCCGAACGACGGCGGTGCTTCGCGGTTCCACCTGATGCGCCAGCTGGAGGGCAGCCTGCGCCGGCTGCGTACGGACCACGTGGACATCTACCACGTCCACGAGTGGGACGGGCAGACGCCGCTCGAGGAGACCATGGAGACGCTGGACACCATGCTCCGCTCCGGGAAGGTCCGCTACCTCGGCGTCTCGAACTACACCGGCTGGCAGCTCATGAAGGCGCTGGCGGTCTGCGACGCACACGGTTACCAGCGGTTCGTGGCCAACCAGATCTACTACTCGCTCGAATCGCGCGACGCCGAGTACGAGCTGTTGCCGCTCTCCGTGGACCAGGGTCTCGGCATCCTGGTGTGGAGCCCGCTGGCCGGCGGCCTGGTGTCGGGCAAGTACCGCCGCGGCAAGGACGCCCCCAAGGGCACGCGCCAAGTCGACGAGCGGTGGAACGAGCCCCCGGTCCGCGACCGCGAGAGGCTCTACGACACCGTGGAGGTGCTGGTCGAGGTTGCCGACGCGCACGGGGTGTCCCCGGCGCAGGTGGCCCTCGCCTGGCTGCTCACCCGGCCAGCGGTCACCTCGCTGGTGATCGGCGCCCGGAAGGACGAGCAGCTCCGCGACAACCTCGACGCCGTCGACCTGACCCTCGCGGGCGACGAGATCGCCGCGCTGGACCGGGTGAGCGCGCCCGCGATGATCTATCCGCACTGGCACCAGGCAAACCTCGCCAGGGACCGCTTCGGACCGCCCGACCTCGTACTGCACGGCTCGGCGACCTGAACCGTCGGCGCCGTGCCGCCGTGCCCCGCGCGGGGGCGGTGGGTGCGGCTCCTCTGACCCAGACGGACCAGACGGCCGGTGAAGTTCGAACCGAATCTCGGGCTGACGGGCATGGATGGCGGTGTCGCGTGACACGGGTAGCTGCGTCGCTACCCGTGCCGGCTGCCGCCCGAGGAACGGCGGATCGCGCCGCGGAGCCGGACGGTACGGAAGATCCCGTAGACGGCGTACCAATGGAGGTGCAGCGCAGTGTCGGACAGGGAAGCAGCGAGCGGGCCCGCCCGGCAGGGGCGGTCCGAGGCGTGGAAGACGGCGTTGACCACCCTGCAAGACGTCACTCCGCCGTTCATCCCCGACGGGGCCACCGGGATGACCGTTGTCATCGAATGGCCGCCCGGAAATCCGGGTACGCCTCCGCACCGCCATTCCGGTCCCTGTTTCGGATACGTCCTGGAGGGAGCGGTCCGCTTCGAACTGGAGGGTGAGCCGGAACGGGTGATCGAGGCGGGCGGAACGTTCTGGGAGCCGGGCGGTGACGTCATCCACTATCAGGACGGCAACGCCCTTCAGGACGTGAGAACGAAGTTCCTTGTCACGATGCTCATGGAACCGGGTAAGCCCCGGCTCACGCTCGTCGACGAGGAGGAACTGCGGCAGCGCGCCCACCTCCGGGCCCCGCGCCCCAGCGACTGAGCCGCACATCCGAGGCACGAGCGTCGCGCCCCCTCCGTGCGGTCAGCACGTACCCGAGCCGGCCCGGCGCGCTCCGCGAGGAGTCCGGTCCTGTGCACCTCGGCCGTCTGCATCACCCCGACGAAGGCCCTGCACACCTTGCGACATGGCCCAGCACGGGTAGTACGGAGTCCCGCCTGCCGGGCGAGGGCAGTGCAGCCACTGAGTCGTGCCGCGCACTGGACGTGTCCGCTGCCGGGGCCCCGCAGCCCGCACCCCCGCCGCGAGCCTGGCCGCCGCCGCCATGACGCTCGGCCTGCCCGACTGCCAGACGCCCCGGGCGGCAGGTCTCCTCTCGGCCCGCAGCCCCCGGCCACACCGCGAGTGAGAATCTGACCCATGCCCCGCGAACCTGACGTTTACACAGGCCAGACACAGTACGGCGACAGATCGCGTTCCCCCCTGCGTACCTTCCTGCACACCGAGACCGGTGGCGCCGCGGTCCTGGTCGCCGCCGCGCTCGCCGCACTCGTCTGGGCCAACGCGGCACCCTCGGCGTACACGTCGTTCTGGGACATTCACCTGTCTGTCCGCTTCGGCACGTACGGGATCTCGCTCACCTTGCGCGACTGGGTCAACAGCGGCCTGATGACGCTCTTCTTCTTCGTCGTCGGTCTGGAGGCCCGACGCGAGTTCGACATGGGGGAACTGCGTGAGCGCAAGCGGCTGGCCCTGCCGCTCGTCGCGGGGGTCAGCGGCATGCTCGTGCCCATCGCCCTCTACCTCGCGATCAACGCCGGCCACGGGTCCGAGCAGGGCTGGGGTGCGGCGATGTCCACCGACACGGCGTTCGCGCTGGGCGTGCTGGCCGTCGTGGGCCGGGGCATGCCGCCGGGGCTGCGGGTCTTCATCCTCTTGCTGACCGTGGTCGACGACTTCCTCGCCCTCGGTGTCATCGCCTTCGGCTACAGCGACCGCATCGCCGTGCCCGCACTCGGCGTCGCCGTCGGCACCCTCGCACTCGTCCTGCTCTTCCGGCGTCTCGGCGTGCGTCACGGCAGCGTGTACGGCCTTCTGGGCGTCGTCGCCTGGATCGCCCTGCTCGGGTCTGGTGTCGATCCGGTCGTGGTCGGTCTCGCACTGGGGCTGCTCACCTACGCCTACCCCGCCTCGCGCACGGATCTGGAGCACGCGAGCGGCCTGTTCCGGCTGTTCCGCGAGCAGCCCACCCCGGAACTGGAGCGGTACGCCCGCGCCGGCATCGCCTCGGCGATCTCACCGAACGACCGCCTGCAACGGATCTACCACCCGTGGACCAGCTATGTGATCGTCCCGCTGTTCGCCCTGGCCAACGCGGGCATCGAGCTCAGCGGCGATCAGCTGGCACGAGCCTTCACCTCACCCGTCACCCTGGGCATCCTCATCGCCTACGTCGTGGGCAAACCACTGGGAATCATCGGGGCCTGCGCGCTTGCGAAACTCGCCTCCCGTGGGCGGCTGCACCTCCCGGTTGGCTGGGGAGCTGCGACCGCCGGCGGCACGCTCTGCGGGGTCGGGTTCACCGTCTCCCTGCTCATCGCGACGTTTGCCTTCCACGGTGCGCGCCTCGACGCTGCCAAGATCGGCATCCTCGCCACAGTGGTCTGCGCCGGCCTCACAACCCGGCTCGTCACTGTGGCCATCAGCCTTCTGCCGCCTGCGCTGCGGGCCTCGGCACTGCTCGGGAAGGCCGAGACGATCGTCGACCTGGCCGTGCCCGTCAGCTCCGACCGTGATCACATCCGAGGGCCGCACCACGCCCCTGTGACCGTCGTGGAATACGGCGACTACGAATGCCCCTACTGCGGGCAGGCCGAACCCGTCATCCGCGAACTCCTCGCCGACTTCGGAGACGTGCGCTACGTGTGGCGCCACCTCCCTCTCACCGACGTGCACATCCACGCCCAACTCGCCGCCGAAGCGTCCGAAGCAGCCGCATGCCAAGGCCGCTTCTGGGACATGCACGACCTGCTGCTCAGGCAGCAGGAAGCCCTCCGCATCGAGGACCTGAACGCCCATGCGGACGCCATCGGTCTGGACACCGCTCGCTTCGAACGCGACATGCAGGCCCACGTCGGCGCCGCCCGCATCGCCGAGAACGTCGAGTCAGCCGACCTCAGCAACGTGGCCGGTACACCCACGTTCTTCATCAACGGCCGCAGACACCACGGCGCCTACGACCTCACCAGCCTTACCGCCGCCGTCCGCGTCGCCCGCGAACGTGCCTCCCTCACCACGTGACCGCTGCCACTCTCGGTTCCGGACTGACACCGCCTTCCCCTGCGGTCGCTACTGCACATGGGCGTGTTCGGTCGCACGGCGGAGCGCCGGGGCGCAGGCTTGACGGGTGAGGAGGAAACGTGGGCATTGTTTCGCATGGATTCCGGGGCCGGGCCCGCAGGACCGATCAGCGGCTGCCGCCGGGTCAGTACGAGACACGCGACTTTCCGGTGCTCTCGGCCGGTCCGACCCCTCGGGTCTCCCGGGAGGACTGGGAGTTCACCATCACCGCGGAGACAGGGAAGCCGCACTCCTGGAACTGGGCCGAGCTGACGGCGTTGCCGAGCGAGTCCCCTACCGTCGATCTCCACTGTGTGACGAAGTGGTCCAAGTTCGACACCGCCTGGGAGGGTGTCTCCCTCGACGTACTGCTGGCAGACGTGCCGACCGAAGCGGACTTCGCCCTGGTCAGCTCCTACGGTGGCTACACCACGAATCTGCCGCTGGAGGACCTGCGGCACGGCCGGGCCTGGATCGCGTACCGGTACGAGGGCGGCGACCTCCCTCCGGAGCACGGCGGTCCGGCTCGGCTCCTCGTCCCCCATCTGTACCTGTGGAAGTCGGCGAAGTGGGTGCACGGCATCCGGCTGCTTCGTCAGGACCAGCCCGGCTTCTGGGAGACCGCCGGCTACCACGACTACGGAGACCCATGGCGCGAACAGCGGTACCAGGGCGACTAGGCACACGGCTGCGCTGGCAGGTTGCCACGCTGATGGAACGCAGGGCGGAGAACGAGACGGCGACGACGCTGGTCCTCGACATACCGGACTGGCCGGGCCATCGGGCCGGTCAGCACGTCGACGTCAGGCTGACCGCCGAGGACGGCTACAGCACCCAGCGCAGCTACTCGCTGGCCTCGGCACCCAGCGCCCGGCATGTCGAACTCACTGTGCAGCGGGTTACCGACGGCGAGGTCTCGCCCTATCTGGTCGAGACGTTCGCGCCCGGGGACCGGGTGGAGTTGCGTGGACCGGTCGGCGGCTGGTTCGTCTGGACGCCCGTCCAGACGGAGCCGGTGCTGCTGGTGGGCGGCGGCTCGGGCATCGTCCCTCTGATGGCCATGATCCGTGCCAGACGCGCGGCCGGAGCGTCCACCCCCTTCCGGCTGCTGCACTCGGTGCGCACGCCGGCCGACCGCTACTACCTGCCCGAACTACAGCGGGAGGAGCCAAGGCTGGAGGTGGAACACCTCTACACCCGCACGGCGCCCCACGGCTCGGCGCGCCGCCCGGGCCGGATCGGCGAGCAGGACCTACGTACCGTCGCCTGGCCACCGCAGGCGTCACCCAGCTGCTACGTATGCGGCCCCACCGGCTTCGTCGAAGCCGCGGCGGACCTGCTCGTCGACCTGGGTCACCCGCCGGAACGCATCCGTACCGAACGCTTCGGCCCCACCGGAGGCTGACATGCCCGACCACCCCGCCAGCGACGCCGACGCCCACGAGGACGGCAACGCCCTCGCCGGACCGCTCGCCGAGATCTTCACCGTCGACCTCACCAGCGCCGTCGGCCGCTGCGCCCACTGCGGCCGGGCCGAACCGGTGGCACGGATACACCTCTACAACCGCGCCCCGGGCTGGGTGGGACGCTGTCCCCACTGCGGTGAGGTGAGGATGCGCCTGGTACGCACCCCTGACGCCGCATGGCTGGACCTTCGGGGCACCGTGGCCCTGCGTATCTCCCTGCCGTCCTGACGGTTGTCCTGACCGGCGGTGTGCCGGGATGCGGCCCGGCACGGCAAGAACCCGGTCACGACGGCAATGGGCCGGGCAGGGGAAAGATCATCGACAGCGGCGAGGGCGTGTGCGTGCCCACGGTCTGATGAGCGGCAGCAGCCAAGCACCCTCCCTACGTGTCGAAGAGGCCAGCGGCCCACTGCGGCGGCTCGCCCTGCCGAAGGCGGCGGCTTTCGGCGTGGCGGCCGTCGCCGCGTTACCGGCGTTCGCGTCGAACACGGCCGCCGCACCGTTCTACCGGGCATACCAGGCCCAGCTCCGGTTCTCTGCCATCACGCTGACCTTGCTGTTCACGGTCTACATCGTCGTCTTGCTGGGCACGTTGCTCTTCCTGGGCTCCCTGTCGGATCATCCAAGCCGCCGCCCCTTGACGCTGGCCGGGCTGGCTACCGGCACCGTCGCGTGCAGATTGGCCCTGCTCGCCCGGAGTCGGACTGTCGTTCGCCGCCCGGGCGCAGCAGGGCCTCGCGGTCGGCCTTATCACGGGTGCGGTCGCCGCTGCGCTGCACGACCTGCGGCCACACGGCAGCGCGACGTCGGTGTTGTCCAGCGCGGCGACCACACCACCGGCCAGGCCCTCGGTGCGGTCGCCGCAGGCGTACTGGCGCAGTACGCCCCGGCACCGACCCGTCTGACCTGGTGGCTGCTGCTCGCGGTGTTCGTCGCACGGCCGCCCTACCGTGCCTGGTTGGCCTGTGGGCGCTCGGCGGCTTCTACCTGTCGCTGGGACCGTCGCTCGCCGCCCAGCTACTGCACTCCCGCAACCTGCTCTGGGGCGGCATCTTGAGCTTCCTGCTCACCGGGCTCGGCGCCGCGGCCTCCCGTCAGTGGCCTCTCGGAGGACTGCCGCGAGGCCGTTTCCGCTGACTTCTCGCTCTTCGGAATGAGGGCCCTTCGCGGACCGCCCACATGCCGATGTCCTGCAAAGACACGCGGTTGTGCCACTGCGCCGTAGGGCCATGGTGGAAGGACCAGGACACCATTCGCCGGATCGCCAGCACTACACCGGCCGTCGCAGCGCGCATGAAGTCGGTATCCGCGGCCAGGCGGAGCAGGCTGGCCGCGGTAAGCAGGTCCAGCAGGACAGCCAGTGCAATCCCTCCTCGGCGTGTCGCCCAGAGAGATGCGAGTGCGGACACGACGCCCATCGCACCCACCACCGCACTGAGAAGGTCGACGAACCGGATCATGGTCACGATTCGGGCCGCGACTGTCCTGGTGTGTCAGTGCCCGTGCTCTGCTGCTGCATCGGCTACCTGTCTGCGTTCCTCGGCGATCTCCATGGACAGGAAGTAATTGACGGCGGTCCTGATGGCGACGATGGATGCAAGCTGCCCGATCTCACGAAAGCTGGGCGCCACCGCTGTGCGGAGAACATCGGAGGCGAGCTGAAACTCCAAGCCGAGAGCCAATGCTCTTCCCAAACGCAAACGGACGGCCGCGAAGCTACTCACGCGGCGATCGCGTGCCGCGACGTCGAAGAGCTGCAGAAAAGCCCAGATGGCCCCGAATGAGATCACGGCGACACCGCATGCCTCAATGATCCTGACCATGACGTCAACAGTGTCCCGCAGGGTTTCTTCCGCAGCCATGAGCTCCGATTCCCGACCCTTTTCATCAGAGCTGCCGTGTCATAGCGCTCGTACCACAGGAAGCTCGTTGCCGACTAATTTGCTCCCAGGTGCCAGTGCTGGGCAGACATGAGGTCGAAAACCGCCTGCTTTAGGGGGCGATCAAGCACGACCCGGCCCGGCCGAGGAGAATACAGGCGTGACCAACGAGCCGGAGCCGCTCGGCATGCGCGCGTGATGGGGCACTCCTACGGCGGCGTGTTCACACTCTGCCAGCCCGATGGCCCCCGACCTGGTGGTCTTGATGCACTTGACCAGACTCGGTACCTCCTTTTCGGCCATGCAGGAGTCCGCGCACTCGTTGCAAGCCTGTGCGCACACCATGCACTTCCTCGATTCACTTCGCCAGCCTTTCAGGATCCACCTTGCCAAGGTCAGCCGGGTAGAGTCTCAACATCTCGTTGACCACCGTAGCCATGGCAGCCTCCTTTGCTCCGTCACAGGTCGTCAAACCCATGGTCCCCCCCTTTTTTGCGACCTCCAGTTGCCGTGAGAGGTAGCACCGAATCCAGCAGCGTAAACATGAGCACAGCATCCAGACGAACCGCGTTGCGGCATGGAAACTCTTGTCGCTCGACCCTCAGCGATCCCTTTATGGGCAAGTGCCGGCCACCGGGTGAAATTATGGCGGTCGAGCCGACCGTCCCGTTTGCGTGGTCGGCTCGGTAAGTCCTTCGGCGGTTGACCTGAGTGACGAGGGCGTGCCAGGTCGGCTGGCCGCAAAGTGCCTCTGGAGAGTGGACACACCTGTTGCACCACTTCGGCTCGAAGAACGGACTCCGCGAAGAGGTGGACCGGTACGCACTCGACGTGTTCGATCCCCTCCTACCCCTCCCGGCCCTGCTGTCCGACAGCAGCTCCGGGTTGCAGTCACCGCAGCCAAAGCCCGGTGTCATGCCACGTAGATCGCCCCGACATCAGAGCGCGGCCACCGCCCCGCCTCAATCCGATTAACCAGTACCGCTGACTGCCCGATCGACGCACGTGGGAGCGTTCGTCACGGCATGGTCACGCGGTTGACGCCGCTCCACGGGTCCCGGTGCGTCCCCTGAGTTCTCACGGACGAACGCGGACGATCGTCTTTCCCTTGACCCGCCCGGTCGGATTGAAGGCGGCGACGGCATCGTCGAGCGATACGACGTTGCCGATGTTCGTTCGCAGCCGACCATCCCGCACCCTCTGGACGATCTCACCCAGCTGCGCACGATCGGCCTCGACAACGAAATCCACCGCCAGACCATCGACCGGTAGCGTCTCGGGCGGGCCGGCGATGGTGACCAGCATTCCTCCGGCTCGAACCAGGCCCGCGGAGCGCTTTCCGATATCGCCGCCGATGACGTCGAAAACCAGGTCGACTCCGCCGACGTCTTTCAGGGCGTCGTTGTCGAGGTCGACGAACTCGTGCGCACCGAAGTCGAGAGCCGTCTGCCGGTCGGCGACATGTCCGGTGCCGATGACGTAGGCGCCGGATTCCTTGGCAAGCTGGGTCACCATCGAACCGACTCCACCGGCTGCACCATGCACGAGGACGCTTTGTCCGGCCTGGAAGCGGCCGTGTACGAATAGCCCTTGCCATGCGGTCAGACCCGAGATCGGCAGGCTCGCGCCCACCGTGAAATCGACATCGCCCGGCAGCGGAGCGACGTTACGCGCCTCGACCGCCACGTACTCCGCCAGGGTGCCGTCACGTGTCCAGTCCGCGAGGCCGAACACCCGCTGTCCCACCGACAACCCTCTCGTGCCATAGCCGAGTACGCTGACCACTCCGGCCAACTCATGGCCGGGAATCGACGGTGTGCGGTCCTGGCCGCGACGATCGGTCCAGGTGCCGGGCCATGTCAGCTCGCCACGGGTGAATCCCGACGCATGTACCTCAACGAGGACGTCGTTCCCCGTCGCCTCCGGCTCCGGCCGCTCCGCCAGCGTCATCCCAGCCGTGCCCGCGGCCTCGTCCGTTACCACAATCGCTTTCATCGAGGATCTCCCTGTACCCGGTCTTCGCCTCCTACAGCACGTCGCGCTGCATCACGCCACCGCCCTCCCCGCTTCAGAGTCCGATCCGGCAGCGACGGCTCGATCCTCGCCCACTGAACATCAGTCAACGACACACATCAATTGACGATCAGATGATCCGAAGGAAACGGCCTAGTCACGGGTCGGAAGCGATGCCAAAAGTCGACGGCACGCCTCCTCGCACCGCCGACAGACCTCAGCGCAGATGCGGCAATGCTCATGGTGTGCGGCATGCAGCTCACACTCCTCGGCGCATGCAAAGCAAGCGGCCAGACAGCTCTCGACGGCAGCCCGCACAACCTTCAGGTCAACGGCCGTGCGCCGTGTCAGGATGGTCGTCGTAGTGGCGCACGCGTCGGAACAGTCGAGGTCCGTACGCACACACTTGATCAACGATGTGATGTCAGGTTCCGCCAAACAGGCATCGGCACACGCAGCGCAGGCCTGAAAGCAAGCGACACACTCTTCGATGCAGCTGATCAATGCTTCATCGTAGGCCGGCCTGGGCCCAGGGTAGGACTCGGCCATCTGTCTGACGACTACCGACACGGCAAAACCCCTCTGGTTCTGAACTTGGTTGGCGGCCTCGTCCGGCCACTCAGCCGCGCAGTTGCTCAGCGATCTGCACCAGGTGCCTTCCCTGATAGTCGGCTGCTTCCAGGACCGCCTGATCAGGCTCCTCGCCACCGCTACTCGGCCAACTCGTCCCATATGGATTGCCGCCCGAGGCGAACAAGAGTGGGTCGGTATAGCCGAGCGGAACGATGATGCAACCCCAGTGATAGAAAACGTTGTTCAAGGACAACAACGTCGACTCCTGACCACCATGACGGTTCAACGACGACGTGAAACTGGTGACGGGCTTGTTGTGGAACACACCCGCCTGCCACAGACCCCCTGTCGTGTCGATGAACTGCTTCAACTGGGCCGACACATTGCCGTACCGGGTCGGGGTGCCGAACGCATAAGCCGTCGCCCACTCCAGATCCTCCAGCATCGCTTCAGGCACGCTGTCCTTCGTAGCGTCGACGTGAGCGCGCCAGGCCGGATTGGCATCGATGGCCGTGTCCGGCGCCAGCTCCGGAACACGCCGCAGACGGACCTCAGCTCCTCGCCCTGCCCCACCCCTTGCGACAGCCTCGGCGAGCTTGTGAACGTTCCCCGTAGCGCTGTAGTAGACGACAGCCAGGTGTACAGCCATGCACTAACTCCCTTTATGTCCAGTTTATAGATACATTACGCTGGTTTATGCGCCATCGTTGAAGACATGGTGCAGTCGCGCCACGGCCGCCTTCTGGGCGACTGGAGGCGGCAAGCTTGGGAGCAGCGCTGTAGCAGGCGCTCGGAGGTACTCAGGTGGGCGCCGACGCCGGGCGCAGCGACGCGAGCGGGGAGCGCCAAGCCTCCTCCAGCGTGCGCAGCTGCTCCCGGATGCCGACGGGAGTACGCCTCGTCCGCGATGGTCGCCTCTGGTCCGCCCCGCGGCCGGCCCACGGTCATGCGAGGCACCCGCACCGACTGAAGCACCGTCTCGAACACGGTGGAGTCGTCGACATTGCCAGGCGTGGCAACGAGGGCCAGGGGGCAGGCCGCCGCTGGTTTCAGCGACAGCGTCCCCACCGCGTACCCGTACATCGACCAGGCCATCGATACCTTGATCACCCACGCACCGACCCTGACCGAAGCAGTACAGATCGCCTCCACCAAAGCGTTCGTCATGCTGGACGCACGCTGCAGTCGATCGATCGAAACCTGGCGGCTTACTGCGCAAGCTGCGATGCTCCACGCCCCATCACCAGGTTCGTCCAACCATCCTCACCCTGTGCCTGCGAGGGCGCCCGCGGGCGGCGGGCGCGTTGACAGCGATCTCCCGCGTCTGGTTGCTCCGCCCAGGTGATCGGGGACACCGAACGGCGCATGGTGCGTGTGCACCAACCGTCGATCCTGCTGACAGCAGGATGGAATGGGCGGAACAAACTACTCGGGCTCAAACGGAGTTTGATCTGCATGGCCTCAGAATTCGAAGGCAAGAAACTCGTCGCGATCGGCGGGGCCAGCGGCATGGGCCTCAAAACCGCGCAGAACGTCATCGAGAAGGGCGGCAGCGCGGTCATCATCGGCCGCCCGGGGCGGAAACTCGACGACGCCGTGGCAAACCTGTCACGCTCGGGCAGCGCATGGTCGATCGCAGCCGACCTGACCAAGTGGGACCAGGTCGTCGAGGCGCAGAGGCAGCTGGCGCAGAACCACTCCGACGCCACTCTCCTCGTCAACTCGGCGGGGTTCTTCCTGCCCAAGCCCTTCGTCGACCACGAGGTCGTGGACTACGACTCCTATCACGACCTGAACAGGTCGACGTTCTTCCTGACGCAGACGGTCGTCCGGGGCATGATCGACGGTGGTCGAGGCGGTGCCATCGTCAACGTCGGCAGCATGTGGGCGCACCAGGCACTGGCCGCGACACCCTCGTCGGCGTACTCGATGGCCAAGGCGGGCCTGCACGCCCTCACGCACAACCTGGCCATCGAGCTCGCCGACAAGGGCATCCGGGTGAACGCCGTGGCTCCCGCCGTCACCGACACCCCCCTCTATGAAAAGGTCTTTCCCGCCGGCCAGGTGCAAGGATCGCTGGAGCAGCTCAGCGGCCTGCACCCGCTCGGCCGGATCGGCACCCCCCAGGATCTCGCCTCGGCCATCACCTTCCTCCTTTCATCGGATTCCGACTGGACCACCGGCGCCATCCTCAACGTCGACGGCGGGGTCATGGCAGGCCGCAACTGATCCTGCTCGGCCGTGCATCTCGGGGGCTGCCCGACGCATCGCGTGCCCTTCGCGACGTCTTCGACGCCATGAGGTCCCCCCGTTGTACAGGAGAGGCCGACTAGTTGGGCTTGCCGCCGGCCGCACGCAGAAAGGGGAACAAGCGGGAACATCCCCTTACGAAATATGGCCCCGACCCGGAGAAACCTCCAGATCAGGGCTCTAAAGGCAGACGAGTCGGGCTGTACGCCGGATTTTGTCACCCGGTCGCCTCGCGGCGGCCGGGGAGACGGCCATCCATCTAGGACCGGCGTTGCCACCGGCCTCGTGCGGTCTACCCGCGAACTCGGGCGGGCCGCCCTCGATCGTCCGCGCAGGGCCGCCCTTGCGGGTGGCCCCTTCTTGACCTTGCTCCAGGTGGGGTTTACCTAGCCGCCTGGGTCACCCCAGGCGCTGGTGGTCTCTTACACCACCGTTTCACCCTTACCGAGGTCCGTACGGATACGGTCCCGGCGGTCTGTTTTCTGTGGCACTGTCCCGCGGGTCACCCCGGGTGGCCGTTAGCCACCACCTTGCCCTGTGGAGTCCGGACGTTCCTCGGGGATCCCCTGGGGGCTCCTCGCGGCCGTCCGCCCGGCTCGTCTGCCGTGGTGACCATGGTACCCGCTGAGGCGGTACGGCCAGGGCGATCACCCGGCAGCACGATCAGCCCGATGCAGTCCTCGTGATCCAGGTCTTCCCTCGATCGAGTCACACGATCACCGGATAGGGCCGCGTTGTCGCCGCGTGCAGGGGCGCGGGCCGGCATGCGCGCCCGCACCCCGTACGCTGTTGCAGCCCCCGCCCCCTCCCGTCCCGGAGACCGCATCGTGCTCGTCCTGCTCCCGCCCTCCGAAGGCAAGGCCACGCCCGGGCGCGGCACACCTGTGGATCTCGAGTCGCTGTCGCTGCCGGGGCTCACCCCGGCCCGGGCTGCCGTGCTGGACGAGCTGGTGACGTTGTGCTCCGGTGACCCCGACAAGGCCCGTGACGTGCTCAAACTCAGCGAGGGGCAGCGCGACGAGGTGGTGCGGAACGCGGGGCTGCGCAGCGCCGGGACGCGGACGGCCGGCGCCCTCTACACGGGCGTGCTGTACGACGCGCTGGACCTGGCGTCGCTGGATGCCGCGGCGAAGCGGCGGGCGGCGCGTTCGGTGCTGGTGTTCTCCGGGCTGTGGGGAGCGGTGCGGTTGAACGACCGGATCCCGTCCTACCGCTGCTCGATGGGCGTGACGCTACCGGGGCTGGGGGCGCTGGGCGCGTACTGGCGTCCGGCCATGGCGGAGGTGCTGCCCGAGGTCACGGGCGGCGGGCTGGTGCTCGACCTGCGGTCCTCGGCGTACGCGGCGGCCTGGAAGCCGCGGGGAGAGGTCGCCGGGCGGACGGCGACCGTGCGGGTACTGCACGCGCAGGTGGTCGACGGCGTCGAGCGGCGCTCGGTGGTCAGCCACTTCAACAAGGCCACGAAGGGGCGGCTGCTGCGCGGCCTGCTCACCGCCGGAGCGGCGCCCAGGACCCCGGCCGCGCTCGTCGAAGCGCTCCGGGACCTCGGCCACACCGTCGAGGTGGCGACGGAGGGCGGGCCCGGTCGGGCCTGGGCGCTGGACGTGGTGGTGACGGAGATCCACTGAGGCCGTCCGCTGAGCTCATCCGCTGAGGCGGGGAGCCCGGATCCCGGACGGATCAGCCGAGGCCTGGCGAGGGTCGCCACAAGGGACCGTGAGGGGCGCAACAGCGCCGTCCCCGCGGTCCCTTGTGCGTGCACCGTGCTTCCTCTACCCTCAGTACGCCTTCTTTCGAAGCGCTTCGACGAGTCATTCGACAGAGTCAGGCAGCCGCACCGGGCAAGGCCGAGAACGGCGGCCAGTCGCACGTCGAATCGCTTCACCTGAGCTCAGGTTTCGTTCAGCACACTGCACCAACCGGCCGGGGCGCACCGCACCGCACCGGCCGGACGAACGGGGCGGGCCGCACCGCTCGGGCCAGGCACACCGGCTGAGCCAGGTCCGCGCCGGCAGGCCGGAGGTCGCCGGGTCGGCACGTCTGCCGGCACGTGCGAAGCGAGCACGTCCGGCGGCGCGGGACGGGGCAGGTCCCGACCGTCCGGGCCGGCGCCTCCGGCCGCACCGCCAGCACACCGCGCCCCACCCCCGGGCGTGGTGCTCCCCCACACCCATGGAAGGGACAACCATGGCAATCCGTCGTCGCACGCTGAGCAAGCTCCTGCTCGGCCCGGCCGCAGCGGCCGTCCTGGTCGGCGTCTCCCTCGCCCCCGCCCAGAGCGCGTCCGCCAGGGCGGACCACGTCTTCGAGTCCTCGGACCAGTGGGCCCAGTACACGACCTCCGACGGATACATCCTCTACAACGACGTCTGGGGTTCCGGTGCGGGCACGCAGACCATCTGGGCCGACTCCTCCAGCTCCTGGGGCGTCACGGCCAACCACCCGAACACCGGTGGGGTCAAGGCGTACCCGAACATCACGAAGTCGATCAACAAGTCGCTGTCGTCGCTGAACTCGCTCACCAGCAGCTACAGCGTCTCGGTCCCGTCCTCCGGCGCGTACAACACCGCGTACGACATCTGGGACTCCGCGCACCGCTACGAGATCATGGTCTGGGTGAACTACAACGGCGCCGTCGGACCGATCGGCGGCCAGACCGACAGCAACCTCTCGGTGGGCGGCAGCAGCTGGAACGTCTACAACGGCAGCAACGGAAGCAACCAGGTCTTCTCGTTCCTGCGCACCTCCGACTCCAACTCCGGCACGGTGGACATCCTGTCGATCCTGAAGTGGATCCAGAGCAAGGGCTGGTTCGGCAACGAGACCATCGGCGAGGTGCAGTTCGGCTGGGAGATCACCTCGTCGTCCGGCGGGCTGAACTTCACCACCAGCCGGTACAGCGTGTCGTCGAGCTGACGCCGCACCACCCGACAGGCCCACGTTCCGTGGGCCCTTGAGCGTCTCGTCGAAATGACGGGGCACCGGGGGACGGCGGGCCGGTCTCTTGGGGCAGACCGGCCCGCCGTCTGTGGCGTCGGCGGCGGCACCGCGCGCCGCCGGCCCCGGGTTTCGAGCGGATGAAGCCGAGGCCCGAAGGGAGCGCGGGCCCGGCGCGGTCCTCAGGAAGGGCCCTAGGTCCTGTCGTCAAACTCCCGTCGTTGCCCGAAGGGCGGCCTGGCGGCTCCCCCACTGCCTGAAGGGCGTGGGCGGTACCCCCAGTGCGTGCTCTGGGGGTCCCCCCTGCTCGAAGAGCTTGGGGGAGTGCCGGGCGCGAGTCCGCGTACGCATGGGGGCACCTCCCACGCCGTTCAGGCAGTGGGGGAGTACGTGGGCTTGTGCCCGGTGCGGCGAGAGGGCGTGCATGGCGTCGCCGAGCAGACGGGAGTTTGACGACAGGGCCTAGCGGTCGGCCAGTGCCGCGGCGTCCGCGGAGAGGGAGGTGATCCGCTGCCAGTCCCCGGCGGCCAGCGCCTCCCCGGGCACCATCCAGGAACCGCCGACGCAGCCGACGTTCCCCAGCGCGAGATAGGTGGAAGCCGTGCCGATGGTGATGCCGCCGGTCGGGCAGAACCGGGCCTGCGGAAGCGGGCCGGCCAGGGCCTTCAGGGCGGCGGGGCCGCCCGACGCCTCGGCGGGGAAGAACTTCATCTCGTTCACCTCGCGCTCCAGCAGTGCCATGGCCTCCGACGCCGTCGACACGCCCGGCAGGAAGGGCGCCCCTGACGCCTCCATGGCGTCCAGCAGCGCCGGCGTCGCACCGGGGCTGACCAGGAAGCGCGCTCCGGCGGCCACCGCGTCCGCCGCGTTCTTCGGGGTGACGACGGTGCCGGCCCCGACCACCGCCTCCGGCACCTCGTCCGCGATGGCGCGGATCGCGCTCAGCGCGGCAGGCGTCCGCAGGGTCACCTCGATCGCCGGGAGTCCGCCTGCGACCAGCGCCCGGGCCAGGGGCACGGCGTCGTTGGCGTTCTCCAGTACGACGACCGGCATGACGGGGGCGAGATCGAGCACGGAGGGCGGCAGAGATGTCATGGGATCATCCTGCCCCCGAGATGGCAGGGACTGCAAAGAACGTTGCAAGTAATGCAATATGACAATGGACGATGGTGTCCGTGCCGCCACCGCGGCTCCCCACCCCGCACCGCCGGAACGGCCCGGCCGGTACGTTCTTCGTTGTCCCGTCGCACGCCTGCCCAGGAGAGGTGAATGGTCACACTTGCCGAGGTCGCCCAGCATGCCGGAGTCTCGGCGAGCACGGTGAGCTACGTCCTCAGCGGGAAGCGGTCCATCTCGGCCGCCACTCGGACGCGTGTGGAGCGCAGCATCCGGCAGCTCGGATATCACCCGAACGCCGGAGCCCGCGCACTGGCCAGCAGCCGGTCCAACATCATCGCGCTCATGGTGCCGCTGCGTACCGACATCTACGTCCCGGTGATGATGGAGATCGCCATCGCGGTCGCCACCGCGGCCCGTACGCACGGCTACGACGTTCTCTTCCTGACCGGTGAGGAGGGCCCCGAGGCGGTGCGGCGGGTCACCGGCAGCGCGCTGGCCGACGCGATGATCCTGATGGACGTGGAGTTGCAGGACGAGCGGCTGCCGCTGCTGCGGGACTGCGGCAGCCGTCCCGCGGTACTCATCGGGCTGCCCGCCGACACGGACCGGTTGACCTGCGTGGACCTCGACTTCCATGCCACCGGTGCGCTCTGCGTGACGCATCTGGCTTCGCTCGGCCACCGGGAGTTGGCGGTGATCGGCGAGGCGCCCGCGGTGTACGAACGGCACACCGGGTTCGCCCTTCGGACCCTGGACGGCGTCCGGGAGCGCGCCGGCGAGCTGGGCGTACGGGTGCTGCACCGGCCGTGCGAGGCGGGCTATGCGGCCATGGCCGCGACCCTGTCCCGGATCTTCGACGAGCGGCCCGGCACCAGCGGTTTCATCGTGCAGAACGAGTACGCGGTGGAGCCGCTGCTCACCGTGCTGCGCCAGCAGGGCCGTGCGGTGCCCGAGGACGTCTCGGTGGTGGCCGTCTGCCAGGAGCAGGTCGCCGCGCAGGCGTCGGTACGCCTGACCTCGGTGGCCATACCCGCCCAGGAGATGGGCCGGCGCGCGGTGGAACTGGTGGTGGCCAAACTCACCGACGACCCCGCCCCCGAGGTCGCCCTCATCCCACCCCAACTGACGATAAGCGCCAGTTCCGGCCCGGTGCTCAGGGGCACCCACCGCGAGGGGGCGCCGTAGGCGCCAACGAAAAAGGGGCGCGGGGCTGTGCTCTACATGCGGCTCCGCCGCACGGCCCCGAGGGAGCGCCGCAGGCGCCAACCAAGGGGCGCGGGGAACTGCGCGACCAGCCCCCACCGGCCGGTGGTCCGGACACGCGCTCCGCCGCACGGCCCCGAGGGAGCGCCGCAGGCGCCGACCAAGGGGCGCGGGGAACTGCGCGACCAGCCCCCACCGGCCGGTGGTCCGGACACGCGCTCCGCCGCACGGCCCCGAGGGAGCGCCGCAGGCGCCAACCAAGGGGCGCGGGGAACTGCGCGACCAGCCCCCACCGGCCGGTGGTCCGGACACGACCGGAACAGCCCCACCCGGACGGTGACGACCCCACGGCCTCGTCGTGGCCGGTCGCGCAGTTCCCCGCGCTCCTATAAACGCGCTACGCGCGCCCCGCGGCGGAGCCGCGTAACGCCCCGCAGGGACGCCCCCGGCCGGAGGCCGAAAAGCCTCCCGCGCCTACGGGACCAAGCTCACCGCAGGTGCCCCGTGTCGTTGAACAACCGCACACTCGCATTCCCGTCGGCGTAGTACGCCACGGCGGAGAGCGAGGCCGCGGAGAGCTCCATGCGGAAGACCGACTCCGGCGGGGCGCCGAGCGCGAGCCGGACGAGGGTCTTGACCGGGGTGACGTGGGTGACCACCAGGACCGTGCGGCCGGCATGGGCCGCGAGGAGCTTGTCGCGGGCGGCGGAGACCCGTTCGGAGACCGCGTCGAAGCTCTCACCGCCGCCGGTCGGCGCGGCGGACGGTGCGGCGAGCCAGGCGGCCAGGTCGCCGGGATGGCGCTCCTGCACCTCGGCGAAGGTCAGGCCCTCCCAGGCCCCGAAGTCCGTCTCACGGAGGCCGTCTTCGAGGCTCACCTTCAGGCCGAGCCGGGCGGCGACGATGTCCGCGGTCTCCTGGCAGCGCCGCAGCGGGGAGCTGACGATGGCCTGGACGGTGCCGCGTGCCGCCAGCGCGTCGGCGGCGCGCTCGGCCTGCGCCCGCCCGGCCGGCGCGAGCGCCGGGTCGCTGCCGCCGCTGCCCGAGAAGCGCTTCTGCGGGGTGAGCGGGGTCTCGCCGTGCCGCATCAGGACGAACGTGGCGGGGGTGCCGAGGTCCGCGGAGCCCCAACCGACGGAGGGCGCGCGAGAGGTGTCGGGCCGTGGGCCCGCCGTGACCGGTGCCGCACCGCCGTGACCTGCGACGGCCTTCGCGGCACGGACGTCGGCGGCGTCCTTGCCGTCGTGCCGTGCCGCGTCGGACCGGCCGGTGGAAGGGGCGGGCGCGGCCTGGGCCGTTTCCCTTCGCCCGGCGCGGGTGGCGGTCGGGGAGGTGATCGCGGCACGCGCCCGACGGGCACCGGCGGCCTGGTCGCCGGGCGGGCCGGCGGGGGCCTGCGGCGCGGACGCCGGTGCGGTGGGCGACGCGGACGGGGCCCACTGCTCGCCCCGCTTGCCGGCGTCCATCGCCTCGTTGGCCAGCCGGTCCGCCCGCTTGTTGCGCTCCCGCGGGATCCACTCGTAGCTGACCTGCCCGGGTGGGAAGACGGCCGCGGCACGCGCCGCGAGCGGCCGCATGTCGGGGTGCTTGATCTTCCAGCGCCCCGACATCTGCTCCACGACCAGCTTGGAGTCCATCCGCACCCGCACCCGCGCCGCCGGATCGAGCGCGTGCGCGGCCATCAGGCCGGCGACGAGGCCCCGGTACTCGGCGACGTTGTTGGTGGCGATGCCGATGTACTCGGCGGTCTGGGCCAGGATCTCCCCCGACTCGGGGTCGATGACCACGGAGCCGTAACCCGCAGGACCCGGATTGCCCCGGGAACCGCCGTCCGCCTCGACGATGAACTCGTGCATGCTGCCGGCCCCCGGACGACTACAGGCCGGAATCGGCGGTGCGGACCAGGATGCGACGGCAGTTCTCGCAGCGCAGCACCGCGTCCGGCGCGGCGGCCCGCACCTCGTTGACTTCGGTGATGTTCAGCTCCAGGCGGCAGCCGTCGCAGCGCCGCTGGTACAGCTTGGCCGCGCCGACGCCGCCCTGCTGCTCGCGCAGCTTCTCGTAGAGCTTCAGCAGGTCGGCGGGCACGGACCCGGCGATGACCTCGCGTTCCTTGGTGACGGACGCGGTCTCGGCGTCCAGCTGCTCGTACGCGGCGTCGCGGCGCCCGGCGGCGTCGTCGATCTTCGCCTGGACGGCGGCGACCCGCTCGGTCAGCTCGGCGGCACGGGCCTGCGCGGACTCGCGGCGCTCCATGACCTCCAGGACGACGTCCTCCAGGTCCGACTGGCGCTTGGCGAGGGAAGCGATCTCGTGCTGGAGGTTCTCCAGGTCCTTCGGCGAGGTGACGGCGCCCGAGTCGAGCCGCTGCTGGTCGCGGGCGGCTCGCTGGCGCACCTGGTCGACGTCCTGCTCGGCCTTGGTCTGCTCGCGTGCGCAGTCACTTTCCTCGGTCTGCGCGGCGACCAGCAGATCGCGCAGCTGGGCGAGGTCCTTGTTCAACGACTCGATCTCGGCGAGCTCGGGCAGGGTCGAGCGGCGGTGCGCCAGCTGCGTCAGGCGTACGTCGAGTCCCTGGACGTCGAGGAGTCGGATCTGGTCGGCGGGCGCGGCGTTCAGTTGGGGGCTCCAGGTGCGTCGTGGGATACAGGGGCGGTCGCCGCGCGGGAGCCGGCCTCGAGGTCCGCCGACTCGCCGGGCGGCGTGACACCGAAGGCGGCGGACGGCTCGGCGGCGGAGCCGGCGTGCGCCGTCCAGGGGTCGGTGACCGTGGTCGAGACATGGCCGCGCAGTCCCCAGCCGTGCCGTTCGGAGACCTCGTCGAGCTGGGCGGCGGCCAGTTGGCACCAGGGCCATTCGGTGGCCCAGTGCGCGGCGTCGAAGAGCGCGAGCGTGCTGTGCTCGCGGGCCTCGGAGGCCGGGTGGTGGCGCAGGTCGGCGGTGAGGAAGGCGTCGACGCCCGCGGCACGCACGTCGTCGAAGAGGCTGTCACCGGATCCGCCGCTGACCGCGATGGTGCGCAGCCGCGCGTCGGGATCCCCCGCGACACGGATGCCCTGGGCGGTGGCCGGCAGCCGCTCGGCGGCGCGGGCGGCGAACTCGCGCACCGTCAACGCGGTTTCCAGCTCGCAGATCCGGCCCAGGCCCCGGCGGCCGTGCGGATCGGTGGGATCGGGCACCAGCGGGCCGGTCACCCGCAGGTCCAGGGCGCCGGCGAGGGCGTCGGAGACACCCGGGTCGGCCTTGTCGGCGTTGGTGTGCGCGACATGGAGGGCCACGTCGTTCTTGATCAGGGTGTGCACGACCCGGCCCTTGAAGGTGGCGGCCGAGACGGTCGTCGTGCCGCGCAGGTAGAGCGGGTGGTGGGTGACGAGCAGATCGGCGCCGAGCCGCACCGCTTCGTCGACGATCTCCTGAACGGGGTCCACGGCGAACAGCACACGCGTGACCGTCGCATCGGGGTCGCCGCAGACCGTGCCGACCGCGTCCCACTGCTCCGCCCGCTCCGCGGGCCACAGGGCGTCGAGGGCGGCGATGACTTCAGACAGACGGGGCACGGGTGCAAGGCTACCTGGCCCGTGTCGGCGTCCACACCAGTGTGCGGAGGTGCCGGGGAAGGCCGGTCGGGGACGCGCGAGGGCCCGGCGACAGGCCGGCGACGGACCGGCGGCGTGCCGGCCACAGACCGGCGCGATGGATCACCGGCAGAGGCGCGCGAACGACCTCACGCGCTCCGTCCCCCGCGCCCACCGCGCCCGGCGCACTCCATACGCGCCTTTACAGGGAAATTCCGGCTCATCAAACGCATTGCCACCCGTCCGGGTGAAAGGTTCCCGCACCCCTGAGGTCTCGGCACGTGACGAACCTAGTTTCGTCGCCGGAGGTGACCGAGCAATGACTGTCAGTGCCATTGAGGCGGCGGCAGGGAGCGGCGACGAGACGTTCCACCGGTCGGAGTCGGAGTGCACGATCTCGGCGGAAGGGATGTACGCGGCGCGACTGGTGCGCAGCCGCGCACCCGGGGACGCGCCGGGCCGCGGCGGAGGCGCGCCGGACGGCGCGGCCGGTGACGGCGCGGCCGACCCGGGCTGGTACCCGGAGCGCTGGACGCTGGGCGGCCCGGAGCCGTACCGGGTGGCCCTGCCGACCGGGCGACCGGAGGGACCCGGCAGCGAGGTGCTGCCGATGAGCGACGGCCGGGTGCTCGTCCACCGCCCCGAAGGCCGCCGGCACGTCTTCGCCCTGCTGCATCCGACGACCCCCGGGACCCGCGAGATCCCGCTCGGCGCGCTGGACTGCCCCGCGTACGCGGCGGACTCCGGCTACGTGAGCTGCACCGCACACCCGGACGCCCGGCCGGCACCGCCCGGCACCCCGACGACGCCCGCCCACCCGGCGCCGGGTCGCGGCCCGGCGGGCCCGGACGGTGCGACGGGCCCGGGCAGTGCGCCCCGGATGCGGGGGGCGGCCCAGATACAGGGTGCGACCCGTGACGTGCGGGTGCCTGCCCAGGCGGGACCGGAGGGCCGCCGGACGGGAACGGACGGCGGTACGCCGACCGTTGCGGGCGGAGCACCCCAGGACGGGGCGGGGTTCGAAGGGAGGCGGCCGGGCGCCCCGGTGACCGCCCGTCCGGTGGTCCGGCGTGACCTGACGGGGCGCCAGGCGGTGCGGTTGCTGCCGCCGGTGCCGGGAGGTCGCCGGGCGTATGCGTTGGCGGTCGGGCCGCGGTCGACGGCGTTGTGGCTGGTGGCGGGCGAGCCGTCCGGGGCGCGCCGGCTCGCCGAGATCCCCGGTCGCTGCTCGGGCGGCAGCTGGCTGGAGCGCACCGGACGGCTGCTCGCCCTCGACCAGGAAGTCCACGGACGCGTCAAGACGGTGACCGTGGACCTCGGGCGCGGCTGCGCGGTGTCGCCCCTGCTGGAGATCGCCGAGGGCAGCACCGACCGGTTGCTGCTGGCGGACCCGGACAGCGGACTGCTGCTGATCCGCTCGGACGCGCCGTCGCCGGGCCACGAGCGGCTGGCCTGGGCCGTGCTGGGCAGCACCCTCCCGGTGCGGTTCCCGGAGTGCCTGCGGCTGCCCGACTGCGCCGTCACCCCGTTCGCGATCCAGCCGGGGCAGGTCCTGACGCCGGAACGATGCGCCGTGGCGCTGCGCGTCGACGGTGCCGCGGGCACCTGGCTCGCCGTCTGGCGCCCGGCCGAACGCACCCTGCACCACCTCCCGGCCCCCGCGGGCTGGTTGACCGGCTGCGGCGTCTGGACCCGCGAAGGGATGCTGAACCTGCCGTACGCGACCCGCACGGTGCCGTGTGGTCTGGCCAGGCTGCCTGCGCCGCCGGTGCGCACGCCCGCGGCACGGAACGCGGCCCGCACGAGCGCGGCACGCGGCAGGAACGGCACGCTGCTGGCCCGCAACGCCCTCCGTGCGGCCCCGGCGCCCGGTCCGGCGACTGCCCGTGCCGGGACGGCACCGGCAGCGGGGGCCCGTCCCAGGGCCCTGACCGGCGGCGCGGTGGTGACCCCGGTGGCCACCATGCGTCCGGTCACGACGCCCGGCGGCGTGGACGAAGGAGCGGGGCGCCCCGCGCCGAAGCCACCGGAACCGGCATCGGCATCGGCATCGGCATCGGCATGGGTGCGGGTCTCGGGGCCGGCGACGAAGCGTCCCGCGGGGGCGCTCGACGCGCCCGCCACCCCACCCGTTCCCCTGCGGCACGCGCCCCTCACCGACAGCGCGGAGCCCGGCAGCACAGCAAGGGAGACAGGCCGGACAGCCGGTCAGAGATAGGGCGCCGGCACCGCCCCTTCAGGGGCCCGGTCCGCAACGGCGCACCCGACGGACCGGGCCCCACAGCCGGGCCACGCCCCCACCCCGCGTGCACGAAGGGTCAGGGGTGCGAGGGGTCCGCGCGTACGGGCGTCGCATCACCACGTTGCCGCGTCCCGCGCACCCTCCCGCCCGATCGCCTCCTAGAGTCAATACCGCACGATTTCGCACTATCACACGCGTATTTTCCGCGTTTTCCATTTCCTACGGTTTCGCGCCATGCGCGGCGCACCTGCGAGGGCGCCGTGCAGGACGACCCGAAACCGCGCAGGACGAGCCGAACGGGAGGACCGACAGGGCGTGACCGACGTCGAGCACAACAGACCGGGGAGGATGGCGGTGCAGGGCGCGGGCGGCGCGGTACGCGTACCGCTGGGTGCCGTTCGGGCGGTCCTGTGGCTGCTCGCCACCGCGCTCGCGGTACGCCAACTGGTGGCCGTGGAACTCCAGCCGCCCGCCGAGCGCCTGCCCGGCCTGGTGAGCTGGCTGGGCCCGGACGGCGTGCTGCCGCTTCGGGACTCGCTCTACGCCACCGGGCGGTTCACCGGTACCCCCTTCGCCGGCCTGGTCCTCAGACCGCTCGCCGGCGCCGCCGAGCACGCCTTCGGCCTCGCCTGGACCTTCGGCACGCTGCTGCTCGTCGTCCTGCTGGGCGTCGTCGCCGCGCGCACCCTGCCGCAGCCGGCGCAGCGCCGCACCACGCTGCTGGCGCCGGTCGCGATCTGTCTGCTGATGCTGTCGCTGCCGGTGCGCCACAGCCTGCACCTCGGCCAGACCAGCGTGCTGCCGGTGCTGCTGGTCCTGCTGGGCTGCTGCACGGTACGCGGGGCGCGCACCGCCGGGGTGCTCATCGGGCTTGCCGCCGCTCTGGCACCTGCGGTGCTGCTGTTCACGCCGTTGCTGTGGTGCATCGGGCGGCGCAGGACCGTGCTGTCCTGCGCCGGCACCTTCGCCACCGGTACGGCGCTCGCCTGGGCCGCGCTGCCGGGCGACTCCTGGACGTACTGGGCGCACCACATCACGGGGGTCGGCCTCGGCGCGGCCCCCGACAGCCTCGGCAACCAGTCCCTGCACGGCGCGCTGCTGCGCTGCGGCCTCACCGGAACGCCCGAGCTCGCGCTGTACTTCGGCCTCGGTGCCGCCGTCGCGGCCGTCGGACTGCCGCGCGCCGTCCGTTACGCACGCGACGGGCAGTTGCTGCTGGCGGTGGCCGTGACCGGCTGCGTCGCCGTGGTGGTGTCGCCCACCACCTGGCAGCACCAGCTGCTGTGGGTGCTGCTCGCGGTCACCGGCCGGGCCGGCCGGCGCGCTGCCGACCGCCTGGTGTGGCCGACCGTCGTCGTCCTCGTCATGACGCTGCCGCCGGCGGCGCTGCTGCCGAACCAGTCGGTGATGTACCCGCTGCGCGACAACGCGGTCCTGCTGACCGCACTCGCCGCCGCCTGCGCGGTGCCGTTCCTGTCCACCGCCTCGCCGTACTTCCGGGCGCCCGTGCCCACCGCGTACGTCACCCCCGCGGCGGGCCGCCGGCGCCGGGTGCCGTTGCTGCCGTTCTGGCGGCGGGTGCTCACCCGGCCCAACCTGGTGCTGGAGCTCCTGCTCATCCGCGTCTTCTACGCGGCCTACGGCTATGTCCGCATCGCCGCCGAAGGCGACAGGAGCACGGCGGAACGGCACGGCGGCCAGGTGCACCACGTCGAACAGGCGCTCGGCATCGACGTCGAGCACTGGGCCAACCACACGATGGTGCACCTCTCCTGGCTGCGCGACCTTTTCGACTACTACTACGAGTCGCTGCACTTCATCGTGCCCATCGCGGTCCTCGGCGTGCTCTACGTGCGCCGTCCAGCGGACTTCCGCTGGGCCCGATCGACGCTCGGCTTCACCACCGCGCTCGCCCTGCTCGGTTTCTGGCTCTACCCGCTCGCCCCGCCACGGCTCGTGCCGGACCTGGGCTTCGTCGACACCGTGCACGGCGTGCAGGACTTCAGCAAGCCGTACTACGGCCTGCTGACCTCGCTCACCAACCAGTACGCGGCCATGCCCTCGCTGCACTTCGGCTGGGCGCTGTGGTGCGGCATCGTCATCGTCCTGCTGGCGCCCCGACGGTGGATGAAGGTGCTCGGCGTGCTGCATCCGGTCATCACGGTCTGCGCCATCGTGGCCACCGGCAACCACTGGGTCCTGGACGCGGTCGGCGGCGCGTTCGTCGTGGCGGCCGGGTTCGGGTTGGCCTATCTGCTGGCCGGCCCGCGGTCCGTCGAGGGCACCCGGCCGGACACCGTCAGCGCCAGCACCCCGGAGATCGCAGCCGCGGCGAGCAGCGGCGTCCAGAGTCCGTGATGGAGCACCAGCCAGGCACCGAGCACCGCGCCGCCCAGCAGCGCCAGGGTCGAACCCAGTCGCCGCACGGTCCGTACGGGCCGGCCGTCCCCCAGGGGCGAGTCGGCGGCCAGTCCGGTCAACGTCATCGTCAGCACCGTCGTCGTCAGGTCGGCCACGCCCAACCTGCGCACCGTGGCGTTGCGCACCCCCATGGCGAAGGCGGTCACGGCGATGAGCGTGTACAGGGTGGCGGTACGGCCCGGCGACCATGCCGCCACCCCGGACGAACCGCCCAGGAGCACCGTCTCGGTGACGAGCACCAGCCGCAGCCAGGTGCGCCGTGCCGTGCTCCGCCGCCCCTGCCCGGAAGGGGCGGCGGAGCCGGAAGAGGTGGCCTCCGCCGCGCACTTCCGTCCCGCCCAGCCGCCCGCCGCCGACCCGGCCAGGAACGCCCCCAGCGACACCAGCACGCGCGCCCAGAAGAACCCCTGCGCGCCGGCCGCAGCGAAGCCGAGGACCACCACGTTGCCGGTCATGTTGGCCGTGAAGACATGGCCGAGCGCCAGGTAGCTGACCGCGTCGATGATCCCGCTGACCACCGTCAGCGCCAGCAGCGCGGCCGGCAGCGGCAGACCGCGGGCGGTGCGCTCGCCGTGCGCCGTTGGCGGGGGCGGCGAGGACGGGGAGGTGGGCACGGGGGCGGGTTCGTGGTCGTCGGCCGGTCGTGGCGAAGCGGGTTCGCGGCCCTCGTCCGGCGGGGGCGTCGGCATGCGGGCGGCACCTTCCGGGGGTGGGAAGTCCGGGCGAGCGTGCTCCCAGGAGCGAGCGCGTTTCCCCCGGGCCGGGGCGCGGCCAGGGGGGACGATCGCCATGGTGCCCCGTCCGGCGGCGTGCATGCGCCGGGACGCGCGCGAGGGCGGCGCCGGGCCCGCACGCGCCGGCTACCGCGTGGTGCCGCTACGCCGTCGGGTCGCCGGCGTCGCGGCGGGGCGTGCCGGCCGGAGCCTCGAAGGCGATCGGCGCTTCGAAGGCCGCGCGTCGGGTGGCCCGGCGCAGTGCCTTGAGGACGGCGGGCCCGAGCGTCCAGGTCAGGACGGCGGTCACCACCGCGCGCCCCAGGTCCCAGCCGAGTGAGGTGGTCAGGCAGTAGGCGAGGAAACGCGCCAGATTGCGGGCGAGCCCGGCGGCCGGGTCGTAGGCGACACCGGAGGCGAGGGAGTTCATGAACGGCCAGCCGGCCAGGTTCATGATCGTGCCGTAGGCGACGGCGGCCAGGAACCCGTAGCCGCCCAGCATCGCCAGCTCACCGCGGCCCCGCAGCCGGTGCGGCCCCGGCAACAGCCCGGCGCCCATGGTGAACCACCCCATCGACAGCATCTGGAACGGCAGCCACGGTCCCACTCCCCCGGTCAGCAGCGCCGAGGCGAACATGGTCACAGCGCCGAGCACGAACCCGAAACCGGGGCCCAGCACCCGCCCGCTCAGCACCATCAGGAAGAACATCGGCTCGATCCCGGCCGTGCCGGCGCCGAGCGGTCGCAGTGCCGCGCCGGTGGCGGCCAGCACGCCCAGCATCGCGACCGCCTTCGCACCGAGCCCGGCCTCGGCCACCGTCGCGGCGACCACGGCGACCAGCAGCACCAGCAGCCCCGCGAACAGCCAGGGGGCGTCCTGCGCGTGCGCGCCGGCCTGCGACGTCGGCCCGGTGAGCAGCGGCCACCCGAAGGCGGCCACTCCGACGGCGCTCACCAGCACGAGCGCGGCCACGGACCGCGGCCCGAGCCGCACCGGCCGCACCTGCGGGTCCGTCTTGCCCGCCGTCCGGTCCGCTCGCTTGCGCGCCGTCGGGTCCGTTCGCTTGGCCGCCGTCTGGCCCGTCCGGTGGTCTACTCGGCCCATGTCAGGGCCTCCGTCACCTGGGTCACCGTCAGCCAGGGCTGGGGCGCGAGCACCTTCGCGACCTGCGGGGCGAAGGACGGGGAGGCGACCACGACCTCGGCCGTCGGACCGTCGGCGACGACCTCGCCGTCGGCGAGGATCACCACCCGGTCGGCCAGTTCGGCGGCCAGCTCCACGTCGTGCGTGGCGAGGACGACGGCGTGCACCGGCGGATTGCGTGGCGAACCGGGTCCGGGGGCCGGGTCGCCGCCCGTCAGGCCGCGCAGCATCCGCACGAGGCGGGCCTTCGCGGCGTAGTCCAGGCCACGGGTGGGCTCGTCGAGCAGCAGCAGCGGAGGGCGGGCGGTGAGCACCACGGCCAGTGCCAGGGCGAGCCGCTGGCCCTCCGACAGGTCACGCGGATGGGTGTCGTCCGTGATGCCGGGCAGCAGCTCCGACACCAGCGCACGGCACGTGCCGGCGGGCGCCGCCGCATCACGGTCGGCGGCCGCGCACTCCCCGGCCACGGTGTCCGCATACAGCAGGTCGCGCGGCTCCTGCGGCACCAGGCCGGCCCGGCGGACCAGCTCCTGGGGCCCGGTGCGGTGCGGCGCCACGCCGCCCACCCGTACCGTGCCGGCGGCCGGTTCGACGAGGCCCACGAGTGACGAGAGCAGCGTCGACTTGCCGGCGCCGTTGCGCCCCATGAGCGCGACGATCTCACCGGGCGCCAGAGAGAGGTCGACCCGCCGCAGCGCCTCCACCCGCCCCCGGCGCACCGCCAGCCCTTCGACGACGGCGACCCGTTCCGCCCCACGGATGCCCGGGTGCCCGTCGTCCCGGTGCCCGGCTCGACGTCCCGCCCCCGCGGCCCGGCTCCGCCGCCCGGACAACAGCCGGGGCACCAACCGCCCGACGCCGAACGGTCCACCACCCGGACGAGGACCCGCGGACGGGGATCCGGTGCCGGCGGCCACGGACCGGCCCCCGGCGGCCCCGGCCGGCCGGCCGGGAGAAGTCGTCGCCGGCTCGGCGGGAACGGTCGCGGCCGAGTCGGCGGCAGCCCCGTTGGCCCGATCGGCCGGAGAGGTCGTCGCCGGATCGGCGAGGACCGCGGATGCCGGATCGGCAGGAACGGCGGCAGCCGAATCCGTGGTGACCGTGGTAGTCGGGGCGGCCGTGGTAGCCGGATCGGCGGGAGAAGTCGTCGCCGGATCGGCGGGAACGGTCGCGGACGGGTCCTCGGGGACCACCGTGGCCGGGCCGCCGGAAGCGGCCGGGGCCGGGGCCCCGCCCGCCCCGCCCGTCCGCCTCGCGAGCCGTTCCCGCAGTTCGCCGGCGTGCCGCCGGGCGTCGCGCACCGTCAGTGGCAGCGGCGACCAGCCGGCGAGCCGGCCCAGGCCCACCACGGGTGGGTACACCGGCGAGCCGGCCATGATCTGCGCGGGGTCGCCCAGCACCGGTGTCGCGCCGGGGGCCTGGAGCAGCAGCAGACGGTCCGCGTACTGCACCACGCGTTCGAGACGGTGCTCGGCCATCAGCACGGTCGTGCCGAGGTCGTGCACCAGCCGCAGCAGCACCGCGAGCACCTCTTCCGCCGCGGCCGGGTCCAGTGCGGACGTGGGTTCGTCCAGTACCAGGACGGCCGGGTGCGGGGTGAGCACGGAACCGATGGCCACGCGTTGCTGCTGCCCGCCGGAGAGCGTGGCGATGGGGCGGTCACGCAACGCCGCGAGACCCAGGAGGTCGAGGGTCTCCTCCACGCGGCGGCGCATCACGTGCGGGGCGAGGCCCAGCGACTCCATGCCGTAGGCCAGCTCGTCCTCGACGGTGTCGGTGACGAAGTGGGCGAGCGGGTCCTGGCCCACGGTGCCGACGACGTCCGCGAGTTCGCGCGGCTTGTGGGTGCGGGTGTCCCGCCCGGCGACGGTCACCCGGCCGCGCAGCGTGCCGCCCGTGAAGTGCGGCACCAGGCCGCTCACCGTGCCCAGCAGGGTCGACTTGCCCACCCCCGACGGCCCCACGAGCAGCACCAGCTCGCCCTCGGGCACGGTCAGGTCCAACCCGCGGACGGCGGGCTCGGCGGCGCCTTCGTAGCGGACGGAGACGTCCTCGAACCGGATCACGAGGGCTCCTCACGGGGTGACGGGGACTCGATGGCGGCACCGCGCCGCGCCGCACCGGCGGGCGACGGTGCCACCAGCGCCGGCAGCAGGCCCAGCAGTACCGCGGCGGCCGGCCACAGCGGGAGGGCCGGCGCGGTCAGCGGTAGCACGCCGGGGCTCAGGGCGGCCGGATCGTACGCGGCGGCGCGGATCAGCAGGGCCGCGACCGCCGCGCCTGAGCCGGCGACCAGCCAGCCGCGCGCGCCCCACGCGTCGGGCCGATAGCGGGTGCGTACCGTGCGACGGCCGCCGAGCCAGAGCCCGCCGAGCGCGGCGGCGACGCCGGCCAGCAGCAGCGGCAGACCGTATCCGGCGCCTTCGGCGGCCAGCAGCCCGTAGGTGCCGGCGCACACGCCGAGCAGCCCGCCGAGGGTGAGCGCGGCCGTGGTGCGCCGCACGGCGGGCGGGACGTCGGCGGTGCGCCCGTAGCCGCGTGCGTCCATCGCTGCGGCCAGCGCCACCGACCGTTCCAGCGCCCCCTCCAGGACCGGCAACCCGACCTGGAGCAGGCCGCGCAGCCCGCGGTCGGGCCGGCCGCGCAGCCGCCGTGCGGCGCGCAACCGGCGCACATCGCCGACCAGATGCGGTGCGAACGTCATCGCCACCACGACCGCGACGCCCGCCTCGTAGAGCGCGCCCGGCAGCGTTCTGAGCAGCCGGGTGGGGCTGGCGAGGGCGTTCGCCGCGCCGACGCAGACCAGCAGGGTGGCGAGCTTCAGCCCGTCGTACAGGGCGAACACCAGGCCTTCGGCGGTGACCCGCCCGCCGAGCCGCACGCCCTCGGCCCAGCCGGGCAGCGGGATCTCGGGCAGCGTGACGAGCAGATGGGTGCCGGGCACCGGCGAGCCCAGGAACGTGGCGAAGACCAGCCGGATCGCGAGCACCGCCAGCGCCAGTTTCACGAACGCCCCGTACGACCGTGCCCAGGGTGCCTCGGTGCGGCGCACCGCGACCACGTAGCCGGCGACGGCCGCCAGCAGCCCCAGCAGCAGCGGATTCGTGGTGCGCGACGCCGCGGTGCCGAGCCCGATCGCCCACAGCCACCAGGCCCCGGGGTGAACGGCGTTGCCGCGGTGCGCCTCAGGCGCGCGCCACCCGGCGCCGAACGACCCGGTCATCACGGTCCGCCGCCCGGTCAGCCGCGCCGCCGGCGGGCCTGCCAGACCGCGGCGACGCCGAGCAGGGCCACCGCGGCGACGCCCACCAGGACCGAGGCGGACGGGATGTGGTGGCCGGCCGCCTCCTGGGAGGCCTTCGCGGATGCCTGCGCGGTGCTGCCGCCGGCCGGTTTCGCTCCCGAGACCTGCTCGCCGCAGCCGGTGCGCGGGTAGCCGGCGATGGCGCACAGCAGCAGATTGCTGTTGTAGCGCAACGGTTCGGCGACCGAGGCGAGCGCGTCAGCGGCCGTCGCGTCCTTCTCGACCCGGGCGCAGGCGGTACGCCGCTCGGGCGGCCGTTCGCCCTGCGGGGCGTCCGCGGTGGTGCCGAAGTCGAGGACGAGCGCGATGCGTTTGGTGGCCGACCGTGCGGGCGTGCCGGCGCAGATCGTCGTGAAGTCATGGCCGCCGCGCGGCCGTGTGGCGTCCTTGGAGTCCGCGCTCACCGCGAACCGGAAGCCCACCACCGCACCGTCGTCGGGCCGTGCGACCGACGGCCCTTGCGTGGCGTACGCCCAACTGCCGCCGCCCGCGTCGCCGCGGTCGAGCTGCCAGAACGACCAGTAGCGGTACCCGGCGGCCTCCGCGGGGCCGGCTGTGACGAGCGCGACCAGCGCGAGGGCCAGGGCGAGCAGCGCACCCGTCAGCGCCCGGCGCAGGCCCGCGCCCCCGAGGGGACGCCGACGCGTGCCGCGTACCGGGCGGCGCGTCATGACCGGCGCCTCGCGCGGGCGCTGAGCAACAGGCCGGCTCCGATGCCGGCGACGAGGCAGGCCCCGACCACCGACCAGATGAGGGTGGTGTCGGTGCCCGAGTGGCCGGCCGGGCGCGCCATGGCGTCGTCGCCCACGGCACCGGTCGCCCGCTGGGGCGCGGGCCCCGTGTCGTTCAGGGCGGCGACCAGGTCGACCTTGCCGAAGTGGCGCGGGTCGGTGCCGGTGGCGTGCGCGGCGAAGATCAGTTCGGCATAGCCGGCGGGACCGGTCTCGCCGGCCCAGTCGGCCGCGTGCCCGGTCAGCCAGGTGACGGGCTTCTTGGCCGCGTCGCTCTGGCCCGCAGCGACGAGGGCGACCACCGCGTCCGCGGTGTTGCCGAAGTCCGGCTGGTCCTCGGAGCCCGCCAGGGCGGCCTTCACGTAGGGGGTGTCGGCGAGCAGGGCGCGCAGGTAGGCGGCGCCGTTGGTGGCGACGCCGGATGCCGAGTGCGCCGCGTCGTCCCGGCACTTGGCGCGTGCCGGGCTCGCGGAAGCGCTGCCCGCGGCCACCACGAGTCCCCGGCCGAGGCCGCCGAGCACGCCCGCCGCGGTCGCGTCGGCGTTCGCCGCGAGCTTGCCGGACTTCGCGTCCCGCAGCCCCAGCGCGCCGCCCTTGGCGCAGGGCAGGGCGAGCTTCGCCAGGGCGTCGTAAGGCGACCGGGCGCCCTTGGCGGAGTGCACGTCGGCGGGCCGCTTGCCGGCGGCGGTGAGCGCACCGATGACGATGCCGGTGGAGTTGGCGTCGCTCGGCAGTCCCGGCGAGTAGCCCCAGCCACCGTCGTCGTTCTGCACGCCCTCCAGCCAGTGCAGCGCCTTGGTGACGGCCGGCAGGTGCCCGCCGAGCCCGGCCAGCGCCTGCACGGCGGCCGCGGTCGAGTTGCTGTCCACCTGGGTCTTGGCGTCGCAGCGCGTGCCGGGGTCGGCGCGGAAGGCGGCGAAGGCGCCGTTGTCGCACTGCTGCCGGGTCAGCCAGTCGATGGCCGACGCCGCCGGGTGCACGCCCACGGTGTGCTGGGCGAGCAGCGCGTACGACTGGCGGAACACCCCGTCGTACGTCGGGTCCGAGGTGCCGTACAGACCGGCAGGGTGGGCCGGGGAGGCGGACGGTGTGGCGGACGGCGCCGCATCGTCGGCGAGAGCGACCGGCGCTGCGGACATGCCGAGCACGAGGGCGGCGGCGAACACCGCGGCGCTACGACGGACCTTCATGGACGGCGGTGCCTCTCCCTGCGGGGAGCCGGGCGCACGGGCGCACACAGGCACCGGGCGGCTCCGGCTCCGTGGACCACGACGGTGCCGGCCACCGGGGGCGACCGATGGCACGAGCCGATCACGTCCCATACGAGGCGTTCCGGCTCACCGCTTCCTTGGGGACCGGTTACGGGTCACCGCGCGAGCGATTCACGGTTGCGGGTCAGCGCCGGATTCACGCCGGCTTCCCCTCGTACAGGTGTGAGGACGACGACTCACTCTACCGGCCGTACGGCGCGCCCCTTGGGGGCGGACCCGGCGGCGGGGCCGGGGCGCGCGGTCCGGCGCGTGCGAAGGGACCTGTCGGCGCTCAGTGGACGACCCTTCGGCAGGCGGGGTGGAGGGCCCTTCAACAGGGCGTGTTGGGACGAACCCTGATGATCCGCCGGCCCGCCGGCCCGCCGGGGTCGGCCGCCGGCAGCTCCAGCCCCCCGCCCGGGTCGGCCGCCGGCAGGTCGAGCAGCCGGCACACCGTCTCCAGATCGGCCCTGACCTCGGCGATCGCGGCGCGGCCCGACAGCCAGGCGATCAGCGCCGCGTGCCAGGTGTGCTCGACGACGCGGACGGCGCATACCTGGCCGGGCGTCGGGGCGGCCGGTGAGTCGGGGCTCATCGCCTCCAGGATGATCGCGGTGGTGCGGCGGTAGACCTGGTCGACCTCGGCGTTCACCGAGCGGTCGGCGAAGGTCAGGGCACGGACCATGGCGTCGGCGAGGTGCGGCTCGCGCTGGAGGGCGCGGAAGGCGCGCATCAGGGTCTCCGCAACCCGTTCGGCGGGCCCGTCGCCGGCCGGCGGACGCTCACGCAGCGTGGCGTGCAGCTGGTCGAGACGGTCCTGCATGGTGGCCACCAGCAGGTGCACCTTGGACGGGAAGTAGCGGTAGAGCGTGCCCAGGGCGACGCCCGAACTCTCGGCGACCTCCCGCATCTGCACCGCGTCGAAGCCGCCCCGGCCGGCCAGCCGGGCGCTCGCGCGCAGGATCCGCGCCCGGCGTGCCGCCTGCCGCTCGGTCAGGGGCGCGCCAGACGGGTCCGCCGCGTCTGCCTCCACAGTCATACGTGCGCTCCGTCACGGTGCCTCGGCGATCGATCGTGTGCACGGTGACCGTACCCGTGTGGGACGTCCGCTAAGGGCGCGGGGAACCGGGGGCTCGGCCGGGTATCCGACGTCACCGCGCGGGGGCGCACTTCCCCGCCGCACGCTCGGGGGCGGCCCCGACGGGCCGGGAGGTCTACTTGCCGGTAGATTGGTCGGGACGATCAAGTCTGAAACTTGTTCTACATTGATGCCCACACGTACTGTCGCCGTGCAAGCTCAGAAGGGGGCCGGGAGTGACCGCTGGGACCGAAGAGGCGGAGCTTCAGGCGTCCGGGAAGCCGACGGCGGCCGCGTACGGCGGCAAGGACGACGCCGCCCACGCCCGCAGGGCCGGGGGCACCTCGGAGGAGGCCGCGGACGGTGGGCCGTCGCTGCGCATCGCGCTGCTGACCTACAAGGGCAACCCGTACTGCGGTGGCCAGGGCGTCTACGTCCGGCATCTCTCCCGCGAGCTGGCCCGCCTCGGCCACCGGGTCGAGGTGATCGGCGCACAGCCCTACCCGGTCCTGGACGAGGTGGGCCCCGAGCCCGGTCCGGGGCCGGGCGCCACCGGAGGCGGTCTGCGTCTCACCGAGTTGCCCAGTCTCGACCTCTACCGCCACCCTGATCCGTTCCGTACGCCCGCGCGTGAGGAGTACCGGGACTGGATCGACCGGCTGGAATACGCCTACATGCGCACCGGCGGCTTCCCCGAGCCGTTGACCTTCTCGCTGCGCGCCGGCCGGCTGCTGCGCGCCCGGCGCGGTGACTTCGACGTCGTGCACGACAACCAGACGCTCGGCTACGGCCTGCTCGGCGACCTCGGCGCTCCGCTGGTCACCACCATCCACCACCCCATCACCGTCGACCGCGAGCTGGAGCTGCGGGCCGCCGGCACGGACCGGCTGCGGCGCTGGGGAGTGCGCCGCTGGTACGCCTTCACCCGGATGCAGAAGCGGGTGGCGCGCCGGCTGCCGTCGGTGCTGACCGTCTCGGGCACGTCCCGGCAGGAGATCGTCGACCACCTGGGGGTACGACCCGACCGCATCGACGTCGTGCACATAGGCGCCGACACCTCGCTGTTCTCGCCGGATCCCGCGGTGCCACAGGTGCCGGGCCGGATCGTGACCACCTCCAGCGCCGACGTCCCCCTCAAGGGCCTGGTCTTCCTCGTGGAGGCGCTCGCCAAGGTGCGTACCGAGAACCCGCACGCGCACCTGGTCGTGGTGGGCAAGCGCGCCGAGCAGGGACCGGTCGCGCAGGCCATCGAGCGGTTCGGCATCGAGGACGCGGTCAGCTTCGTCAAGGGCATCTCGGACGCGGAGCTGGTCGACCTGATCCGCAGCGCCGAGATCGCCTGCGTGCCCTCCCTGTACGAGGGGTTCTCGCTGCCGGCCGCGGAGGCCATGGCGACCGGCACGCCCCTGGTCGCCACCACGGGCGGTGCCATCCCGGAGGTCGCCGGGCGGGACGGCCAGACCTGTCTGGCGGTGCCGCCCGGTGATGCGCAGGCGCTGGCGGCCGCGCTGAACCGGCTGTTCGGCGACCCGGAGCTGCGGGCCAGGCTCGGCGCCGCCGGCCGGGACCGGGTGCTCGCGAAGTTCACCTGGGCGCGCGCCGCCGAGGGCACCGTCGAGCGGTACCGCGAGGCGATCGCCCGCAGCAGCCGTCGGCGCCCGTTCCGCATGCCGCAGGCCGACCGTTCCCTGACCGCCCTTTCCGCCGGTGCCGGGCGACCGGGCCGTGCACAGACCGGCCGTACGGCAGCCACCACGGGCCTGGCGACCGCCGTTCCGGCCGGCCCCCCTGCCCCCACCCCCCACCCCGGCCGTGCCGCGGCCACCGGAACACCCTCCGGGAGCAACCACTGATGCTGACCGTCGACTTCACCCGCTTTCCGCTCGCCCCGGGCGACCGCGTGCTCGACCTGGGCTGCGGCGCCGGGCGGCACGCCTTCGAGTGCTACCGGCGCGGTGCGCGGGTCGTCGCCCTGGACCGCAGCATCGACGAGGTCCGCGAGGTCGCCAAGTGGTTCTGGGCGATGCAGGAGGCCGGCGAGGCCCCGCAGGGCGCCACCGCCACCGCCATGCAGGGTGACGCGCTGGCACTGCCGTTCCCCGACGACTCCTTCGACGTCGTGATCATCTCCGAGGTCATGGAGCACATCCCCGACGACAAGGGCGTGCTCGCCGAGATGGTGCGGGTGCTGCGGCCCGGCGGCCGGATCGCCGTGACCGTGCCGCGCTACGGGCCCGAGAAGGTCTGCTGGGCGCTCAGTGACGCCTACCACGAGGTCGAGGGCGGCCACATCCGCATCTACCGGGCCCACGAGCTGGTCGGCCGGATCCGCGAGGCGGGCCTCAAGCCGTACGGCAGTCACCACGCGCACGCACTGCACTCCCCGTACTGGTGGCTGAAGTGCGCCTTCGGAGTCGACAACGAAAAGGCGCTGCCGGTGCGCGCGTACCACCAACTGCTGGTGTGGGACATCACCAAGAAGCCCCTGGCGACCCGGCTCACCGAGCGGCTGCTGAACCCGGTCGTCGGCAAGAGCCTCGTCGTCTACGCCACCAAACCGCATCTGCCCGAGACCGGGACGACGACGGCGTGACGAGTCCGGAGAAGACCGAACGGCTCGTCCTGCCCGGTGTGCTCACCGGCGACCAGGCCGCCGCCACGGTCCGTGCGCTGTGTGCCGCCCAACGACCGGACGGCGCCATTCCGTGGTTCCGTGGCCACCACCTCGACCCCTGGGACCACACCGAGGCCGCCATGGCACTGGACGCGGCCGGCGAGCACGAGGCCGCAGCCCGCGCCTACGACTGGCTGGCCCGCCACCAGAACGAGGACGGTTCCTGGTACTCCGCCTACGCCGACGGCGACGCCGGCGCCGTCACCGACCGCACCCGCGAGTCCAACTTCACCGCCTACCCGGCCGTCGGCGTGTGGCATCACTACCTGGCCACCGGTGACGAAAGGTTTTTGGACCGGATGTGGCCGGTGGTGCGCGCCGCCATCGACTTCGTTCTGGCGCTCCAGCTGCCCGGCGGGCAGATCAGCTGGGCCCGCAGCCCGGAAGGCAGCGCGCCCGACGACGCCCTGCTGACCGGCTCGTCGTCCATCCACCACGCGCTGCGCTGTGCCCTCGCCCTCGCCCAGCTGCGCGAGGAGCCGCAGCCCGACTGGGAGTTGGCGCTCGGCAGCCTGCGGCACGCCATACACCGCCACCCCGACCGCTTCGTGGACAAGTCGGACTACTCGATGGACTGGTACTACCCGGTGCTCGGTGGCGCGATCGGGGGCGAGGCGGCCAAGGACCGCATCGAACAGGGCTGGGACCGTTTCGTGGTGCCCGGGCTCGGGGTGCGGTGCATCGCGCCGAACCCGTGGGTGACCGGCGGCGAGTCGGCCGAACTCGCCCTGGCGCTCTGGGCGATGGGCGAGTCCGACCGCGCCGTGCAGGTACTGCGCTCCCTCGGCCATCTACGCGACCACGCCTCCGCGCTCTACTGGACCGGCTACGTCTACGAGAACGACATCGTGTGGCCGAAGGAGCTGACCACGTGGACGGCCGGCGCGCTGCTGCTCGCCGTGGCCGCGCTCGGTGGCGACGAGCCGACCTGCGCGGTGTTCGGCGGCGCAGGGCTGCCGTGGGGTCTCGACCCGGAGTGCTGCGACTGACCGGGACCCGGGCCGGACCGTGCCGGCACGGCCGGCGGTACTGCGGTTGTCGGGAGGATTCAGTGCCGGTGGAGGCGGTTGGCCACGGCGTGGCCGACGATCAGGTAGACCACAGCTGCCAGGCCGTAGCCCGCGACCACTCGGGCCCAGTCCTCGTTGAAGGTGAACAGGTCGTGTGACCACCCGGCCAGCCAGTCCGCCGCGTGCCGGACGACCCGCACGAGGTCGTTGCCGCGGTTGGCGTCCAGGAGGTACATCAGTATCCATAGGCCGAGGATGAAGGCCATGGCGTCGGCTACGACCGCGATGACCGTCCCCGCCTGCTGAGAGCCGTTGCGATATCGGGACATGGTATGCGGATTGCCCGTCGTGCCCATGGCAAACCAGCCGCCCGGCCGAGGGGTTGACGCTGACGGCCCGCCCGTAACGCACCGGCTCCCGCCCCCGGCACGGCAACGGCCCCTGTTCCGCTGGGAACAGGGGCCGTTGGATTCTCGACTGGACGCCACCGCTGAGACGAGGCGGATCCGTTCGGTGGAGCGGGGCGCGGGCTCAGCCGCGCTGGATGCCCGAGGTGTCCTGGAGGACGCCCCGGCGACCGTCCTGGGTCTGCGCCACCAGGCTGGCGCCGCGCTGCTCGACCGCCAGGTACCAGGTACCGGGGGCGAGTTCGGCGATCGGGTTCGACGAGCCGTCCTCCGGGTACAGCGGGCGCTGCACCGGCACCGCGAACCAGAAGGGCGAGAAGTCACCGGCGGGCTGCGCGCCCTGCGTCTGCTGCGGGGCCTGGCCCTGCTGCTGCGTCGGCGGCTGCGCACCGTACGGCTGCGGCTGGCCGGGCTGCGGCTGACCGGGCTGACCGGGCTGCGGCTGACCGGGCTGGCCGCCGTAACTCGGCTGCGGGCCGCCCGGGTAGCCGTACCCGCCGCCCTGCGGCATGCCGCCCTGAGGCATGCCGTACGGGGCGCCGGCCGGGCCCGGGGCACCGGCGAGCGGAGCCTGGAGTGCGGGCACCAGCGGGGTGGCGACCGCGGCGGCAGCCAGCACCAGGGAGGAGATCAGACCGAGGATCATGCCGGAACCGGCGTCCACACCGTCGAGGTCGACGATGGTCCAGAACATGATCCACGCGACCAGGACGGTGAACCCGACGCCGAGCGCACCGATTTCGAGACCGGCGACCTTACGCGGCTGCGGCAGTGAACGGCTGATCACGATCAGCGCAGCGCCGACCACGCCACCCATGTAGAGCCCGAGGCCTTGACCCAGGCTGTCCCAGGCGTTGGGCGCCTCGCCACTGCTGCCGTAGCCCGAGGGTACCGAGTAGAGGCCGAGGAACGACGCGATGAACAGCAACACCGCTGCCGCAATCACCACGCCGTCGCCTCGGTTGAGGGAGCGGATATTCACTTCAGGTCCTTCGTCAGTCGTCTCATCGGTCGCTGGTGGGCGTCGCTGTCGCACATGGATCGCGGTGGCCGGTCTCTGAAGGACTGCGGTGGCCGCGGGGGGCGAAGCGCGGGGGTGGCCCCCCATCGTAGTGGCGAGACTATCGTCATCACGGTGGGGGTGTCTGCCGGGTCATGGGCTTGTGACCTCACCCGTGCAGGAAACTCATCATTCCCTCAGAGATGCCCTGTGCGGCCTTCTGCCGCCATGCACCGCTCATGATCAGAGCAGCGTCCTTGCTGTCCCGCATGTTGCCGCATTCGATGAACACCTTGGGAACTTCCGACAGGTTGAGGCCCCCCAGGTCGTCCCGCACGTCGAGTCCGGTGCCCTGGCCGATGTAGTTGGACGGGGCGGTGCCGGTGACCCGCGCGAAGCGACCGGCGACGTGCTCGCCGAGGTCGCGCGAAGGGCCCGTGATCGCACGGGTGTCCGCGCCGCCCTCGTGGACAGGGGCGGGCAGGATGACGTGGAAGCCGCGGTCGCCGACCGGGGCGCCGTCGGCGTGGATGGAGATCGCGGCGTCGGCGTGCTCCTTGTTGCCGATCTGGGCCCGCTCGTCGACGCACGGCCCCCAGGGGCGCTTGCCGTCCTGGGTCAGGACGACCCTGGCACCCTGCTTCTCCAGCAGGGTCCGCAGCCGCCGTGCGACGTCGAGGGTGAACTCCGCCTCCGGGTAACCGGAGTTGGTGGCCGTGCCGGTGGTGTCGCACTCCTTGCGTGCGTTGCCGACGTCGACCTGCCGGTTGATGTCGGTGGTGTGCAGGTGGTTGCTCGGGTTGTGACCGGGGTCGATGACGACGACCTTGCCCGCGAGGGGGCCCTGCGTCGCACCGGAGCCGCCCGGCCGGGTGCCCTTGCTCGAAGGGCTCGCCGACGCTCCCGAGTGGCCCGACGCCGAGGCCGACGGGCGCGTGCTCGCCGGTGCCGGGGTGCCGTCCGGTTCGCCCGCGGCGCCGGAACCGTTCGACGGGCTTCCGGTCGCCTGGAATATCAGCCAGCCGACCAGAACCGCGGGCACCAGCGCCGCGAGCGTGACCGTCAGCGGCCCGCGCCCGCGCAGCACACTGCGCGCCGGGCGCGCCCGGTCCGGATCGTGGAAGTCCCCCGGTTCGTGGGCACCGCCGTTGTCACCGCGCCCGCTCACAGCCCCGCTCCGGTGCGCCGCAGCACGCGCAGCGAGCGGGTCACCGAGACCTCGGCGAAGGCGCCGGAGTCCATCGCGCGCCGGTAGATGCGGTACGGGGCCTGGCCGCCGTCCGCCGGGTCGGGGAACACATCGTGGACCACCAGCAGCCCGCCGTCCGCGACGTGCGGCGCCCAGCCCTCGTAGTCGGCCGTGGCGTGCTCGTCGGTGTGGCCGCCGTCGACGAAGACCAGGCCGAGCGGTGCCTGCCACAGCCTGGCCACCTGCGGGGAGCGGCCGACCAGGGCGACCACGTGGTCTTCGAGGCCCGCCTTGAACAGGGTGCGGCGGAACGTGGGCAGCGTGTCCATCGGGGCCACCGCCGTTTCCGGATCGACCAGCTCCGCGTCGACCAGCTCCGGATCGTGGTACTCCCAGCCCGGCTGCTGCTCCTCGCTGCCACGGTGGTGGTCGACGGTGACCGCGGTGACGCCCGCGTCACGGGCCGCTGCGGCGAGCAGCACGGTGGAGCGGCCGCAGTACGTGCCGACCTCCAGCAGCGGAAGGCCCAGTCTCGCGGCCTGCGCCGCCGCCGCGTACAGGGCCAGGCCCTCGTCCCGCGGCATGAAGCCCTTGGCGGCCTCGAAGGCGGCCAGCACGTCCGGTCCCGGCAGCGACGCCGCCCGGTCGGACAGCCGCGTCGCGGACTCCGGAGCCATGGTTCCTCCAGCGTGGGGGGCGGTGCGCAGGCTCGGCTCGGTCTGCGCACCGCCCATGCTGCCGTACGCCCCGCGCAAGTGGGCCATTGGGGGCGCCCCTGCGGGGGAGCCTTACGCCCCCCCGGCAGGGGCGCTCCGGTCAGTTGTAGACCGTGGCCTGCCGGGCCGTCGACGAGATGCCGTTCGCGCCGTGGAAGATGCGCTCGCCCCAGCTGGTCAGCGACTGGCCGTTGAAGCCGTTGACCATGTCGAGGTACGCGACGTCACTGCTGTTGCCGCTCCATGACCAGCCCAGGTAGCCGATGCCCAGCTGCTGGGCGGTGGCCATGATGGTGTCCTCGTCCGGGTTGCCGTCGGTGTGCTGGTTGCCGAACTCGCCGACCGCGATCGGCAGACCCGCGCTGACGAACGAGTTGAGGTAGCTCGTGATCTCCGACGCGGTGTCGTAGACGCCGTACATGTGGACCGAGAACAGCGTGTTCTGCTGGGAGTCGGCACTCGCCACGGACGCGGCGTTGTTCTTCATGGTGCCGTCCCAGTCCTGGCCCCAGCAGGGCGCGTCGACCATCAGCGTCTGGGTGATGCCGGCGTTGCGCAGCTTCTGGATGGCGCCCTTGGTGTCCGCGACCCAGCCGGAGGTGTTGCTGTTGCCGTACGGCTCGTTGCCGATGTTGACGATGGTGTAGGCCTCCTGGCCCTGGAGCGCGCTCTTGATGCCGATCCAGTAGTCCGCCGCCTGGGACAGGCTGATGGCGCCGCTCTGCTCGCCGTAGCCGGTGGTGTCATGGGCCTCGAGGATGCAGATCAGCTTGTTCGCCTTGCACTGGCTGATCACGTTCGCGACGTCGCTGGCGTCGTTCTTCGTCCAGCGGGCGCCGGTGCTCAGCACGATCCGGACGCTGTTGGCGCCGAGCGCCTTGATGTCCTTGAGCGACTGGGTGGTCTTGTCGGCGTACCAGTTGTGCGCGGCGCTGACACCGCGCAGCACGAAGGCGCTGCCGTTGCCCTCCACCAGCCTGCCACCGCTGATGTGCAGCCCGGTCGCCGCGGTACCGGTGGGCGCGGCCACGCTGGCCTGCGCACTCTGGCCGAGGTCGAGGCCGCCCAGGGCAAGCCCGGACAGGCCGGCGATGCCAGCCAGGACGCTACGCCGAGACAACGTTGTCATAATGCGACTCCAAGAAGGTCGGGCGCCCCGGGTGACTGCGGGACGCGGAGGGGAGGGAGAGGTACGGGAGGGGGGTGCGGTGCCGGTCGCCGGATACCGGTCGACAGTTGCCAGTCGCCAGTCGCCAGCCGTCAGCCGTCAGCCGCCTAAGAAGAGACGCCGGGGCTGAGGAACCGGGTCAGCGCCGGGTACCAGCGGTTGGCGATCTTGACGTTGCCCGAGTCGTTCGGGTGCACCCCGTCGTAGGTGTCGGTCGACGTGCTGAAGCCGGTCCACTGGTCGACGGCGACCACCGGCGACTGGGCGGTGCTGATGCCGGCAGCCCACTGCGGGATCTCGGCGTTCAGGTCCTGCACGCGCTGGCCGCACTCCGCACAGTTGCTCGGCGCCATCGGCAGGATCTGGGCGACCAGGACCTTCATCGACGGGTTGTCGGCCCGCATCTGGGTCACCATTTTGGTGAACGCGGCCAGGATGGTCTCCGGAGACTTGGCGCTCCAGACGTCGTTCGTACCGAAGTGCATGACAACGATGTCAGGATGCGTGGCGGAGAGCCAGCCCACCAACTGGTTCTGGTCGGCGGTGACCGTGGCGAGCGCACCACCGTGGCCTTCGTTGTCACCGTCGTACGTCACGCCACAGCCCTGCGGGCCGAGCGTGCCGACGAAGTCGACCGAGGTGTAACCGGCGTCCTGCAACTGGTTCCACAGCAGTGCACGCCAGCAACCGGGCGATCCGGTGATCGAGTCACCCAGCGGCATGATCCGCACCGGATCTGCCGCGAGGCGGGCCTTCGCGTCCGGGCCGCCCTTGGACTCGGCCGTGGCCGCGGGCTGCGCCAGGACCACGGCGAAGGCCAGGGCGAGCAGCGCCGTGAGCGTGCGCCGGAGGTTTCTGCCCCACATGGCCGTTCCTCCTTTGTGTGTACGGGTGCGTCGGCCTGATGCCGGGAATGGGGGTGCCATCCGAAATGGGAGCGCTCCCACTAACGGTTCACATGACCTCATGTTGTCCTTGCCATGTCAAGAGTTGCGGCAGTGTGAAGCGGGGAGGCCTCGGCGCGGCGTGCGATCCGGGCGAGGCCGGCCGGTCGACGCACGGCGGCCGGGGCGGGTGACGAGCGTGGCCGCCCAGCGGGCAAAGAAGGCACGCCACGCCGTGAGCGCTGTCCGGTGCTGGTCCCTGGTAATCGGTGGCGACGTCGGTCCCTGGTAATCGGTTGCGACGTCGGCGGCGCTTCTACTGGCATGCGCGCATGCGCCTGACCTCAGAAACCGTCGCTGACGGCGTCCGCGAGCAGCTCTTCACCATCGGGAACATTCCTGGGGTGCTGTGGACACCTGCTGCGGGTTCCGGACCCCGGCCGCTGGTCCTGGTCGGGCACGGCGGTGGCTCGCACAAGAAGGGGTGGGAGGTCGTCTCCCGAGCGATCCCGTACGTCGTGTCCTGCGGTTTCGCGGTCGCCGCGATCGACGCGCCGGGGACGGGCGACAGGCCGCAGCACGCCGAGGTCCGGCGGCTTGTCGCGATCATTCAGGAACGGGAGGCGGCCGGCGAGCCCGTCGGCCCGGAGTGGCGTGAACGCTGCGAAGTCGTGGCGGCACAACTCATCCCCGACTGGCAGACCACCCTGGACGCGCTGCGGAAACTGGACTCCGTCGGCGAGGGCCAGCCCGTCGGGTACTACGGCCTGTCGGAGGGCGGTGAAATGGGCATCCGCCTCGTCGCTGCCGAACCGCGTATCACGGCAGCTGTCCTCGGCCTCATCGGAAGCGAGTGGCTCATCGACGCCGCGACACGGATCACCGTCCCGGTCGGGTTCGTACTGCAATGGGACGACGAAGGGACTCCGCGGGACTCCGTCATGAAGCTGTTCGACGCGCTGGGTTCTACCTTTGATCTTGGCCAGTGCTCG
>NZ_JAMJWG010000069.1 GCF_024435355.1 Streptomyces odontomachi | reverse complement strand
ACCGGACCAGCCGTCGCGTCCGTGCCCGTGCCCGTGTCCCGGTCCGGCGCACCGGGATCCGCCGCCCGCACCAGCCGCGGCACCGCCAACGCGCCCTCGCGCACCCTCACATGGGGTTCCCCGCTGGCCACCGCTGCGGCCAGCAGCGCACCGGGGACCTCCTCGCCGGGGGTGTCGGTCTCGACCAGCACGAACCGCCCGGGATGCTCGGCCTGCACCGACCGCACCAGACCACCGACGGCCGCCCCCACCAGATCCGACGACGGCGTGACGACCACCAGGACACGGTCGTCGGTGAGGTGGGTGAGGTGGTCCCGGATCCGTTCCAGGGCGATGGTCAGGGTCGCGTGCACGGCCGTGACCGGGTCGCCGTCGCCGTCGCCGTCGACGGCGGCAGCGGGCAGGGGCAGCGGCACGACGGCCGGGCGCTCGGACGGCTGCGGGGCGTCCGCGCCGGATCCCGGTTCGGCCCCCGGTATCGGCTCCCACGCCACCCGGTACAGCGGGCCGTCCGAGGAGCCGTCGAGCGTGTCTCCGTCGGCAGTCGGCACCGTGTCGAGGGGGCGCAGGGTGATCGACCGTGCCTCGATGACCGGTGCCCCGCGCCCGTCCACCGCGGTGAGGGAAACCCGGCCGGCCGCGTCCGCCCGGAGCCGTATCCGCAGCCGGTCCGCACCCGCGGCGTACACGCTCACCGCACCGAACGCGAACGGCACCACACCGTGCACCTGCTCGCCGCGTTCTCCGAGTTCCCCGAGTTCCCCGAGTTCCCCGAGGGCCAACGGGTGCAGGGCCGCGTCCAGCAGGGCCGGGTGCATCAGGTAACGGTCTGCTTCGGTGGCCTCGGTCTCGTCCAGCTCCACCTCCGCGTACACCTCGTCGCCCCGTCGCCACCAGGTGCGCAGCCCTTGGAACGCCGGACCGTAGTCGTAGCCCCGGCCCGCCAGCCGGTCGTAGGGATCAGCGGGCTCGCCCGGCAGTGCACCGGGCGGTGGCCACGCTCCCGCCAGAGCCTCCGGCAGGGTCTCTTCGGGCTCCGAGGGGCGGACGGTGCCGAGGAATCCGACCGCGTGCTTGGTCCAGGCGGTGGTCTCCGGGGATGCGTCCTCCCACGTCTTGGGGGCGGTCGGGGCGGTCGGGGCGGCCGGCCGGGAGTGGATGGTCAGGGGCCGGCGGCCCTCCGGCTCCGGCGGGCCCACCTCGACCTGGACGTGCCGGCCGCCGTCCTCGGGCAGCCGCAGCGGGGCGAGGAGGGTGAGGTCGTCGAGCAGGGTGCAGCCGGCCGACCTGCCGGCCTGGAGGGCCAGTTCGACGAAGGCGGTGCCGGGCAGCAGGGTCGTGCCCGCCAGGGCATGGTCGGCCAGCCAGGGGTGGGTGCGCAGCGACAGCAGCCCGCTGAGCAGCACCCTGTCCCCGTCGGCCGAGGCGACCAGCGCCCCGAGCAGCGGGTGGCCGGCCGAGGTGAGTCCGGTGGCGGTGACGTCGGCGGCCCGGGCGACCGGGTCGAGCCAGTACGACTCGTGCTGGAAGGGGTAGGTGGGCAGGTCCACGGTCTGCCGCGGCGGGCGGGCGAACACGGTGGGCCACGCGACGCCGAGCCCGTGTGCGTGCGCCTCGGCCAGCGCGGTCAGGACGCGGCCCGGTCCCCCGTCGTCCCGGCGCAGGGTGCCCAGCGAGAATGCGTCGGCCGGGCCCGCGGTGGCGCGGTCCGTGAAGCTTTCGTCGAGCGCCAAGGTCAGCACCGGATGGGCGCTGACCTCGATGAACGCCCGGTGTCCCTGGTCGAGCAGGGCGCGGGTGACCTGGTCGAAGCGGACCGGCCGGCGCAGGTTGCGGTACCAGTAGTCGCCGTCGAGCGCGGTGGTGTCCAGCCGGTCGCCGGTGACGGCCGAGTAGAACGGGACGGTGGACGGGCGCGGTGTGACGGGGGCCAGCAGCTTCCCGAGACGCTCTCGGATGGCCGCCACGTGCGGCGAGTGCGAGGCGTAGTCCACGGGGACCCGGCGGGCCCGGACGCCCTTCGCGGCACAGTCGGCGAGGAACGCGTCGAGCGCCTGCGGATCGCCGGACACCACGACGGCGGCCGGGCTGTTCACCGCGGCGACGGTCAGCCGCTCGCCCCACTGCCGGATGCGTTCCTCGACCTGCTCGGCGGGGAGCACCACCGACACCATGCCGCCGGTGCCGGCCAGGTCGGCCAGGGCCCGGCTGCGCAACGCGACCACCCTGGCGGCGTCCGGCAGGCTCAGGGCGCCGGCGACACAGGCCGCCGCGATCTCGCCCTGGGAGTGCCCGGCCACGGCGTCCGGCCGGATGCCGTACGACTCCCAGAGCGCCGCGAGCGACACCATGACGGCGAACAGCACCGGCTGGACCACGTCCACCCGGTCAAGGCCGGGCGCACCGGGCGCGCCCTTCAACACGTCGAGCAGCGACCAGTCCGTGAACTCGGCCAGCGCCAGGGCGCACTCGTGCATCCGCTCACGGAAGACGGGTGAGTCCGCCAGCAGTTCCAGCGCCATGCCGGCCCACTGCGAGCCCTGTCCGGGGAACACGAACACGGTGCCGGTGGCATCGCCCGCGGCGCCGGTGACGGTGGTCGCCGGGTCCGGCTCGCCCGCTCCGAGCCCCCGGAGTGAGTCGAGCAGGGCCTGCCGGTCCGCCGCGATGACGACGGCGCGGTGCGGATGCTGGGCGCGGGTGGTGGCAAGGGCGTGGGCGACGGCGTACGGGTCGGTGTCCGGGAACCGCGCCAGATGCGCGTGCACACGGCCGGCCAGCTCGGGCAGCGCGCCCGGGGTGCGCGCGGAGAGGAGGAACGGGAGCGGGGCGGAGGTCTCCGTGCCGGTGCCGAGAGGGGTGTCGGCGCCTGGCTCGCGTTCGGGCGTGTGGGGGGCGGCGGGG
>NZ_JAMJWG010000068.1 GCF_024435355.1 Streptomyces odontomachi | reverse complement strand
GGGGGCGACACCCCGAAAGGGGTGGAGGAAGGAATAACGAACCACCGGGGGAGAGCCGCGAGTGAGACGGGAGGTGTCGTGGGGGTATGTGCGCGCGCAGGACCGCCGCTGGGTGCCGGTGAACTGGCGGTCCAGGGCAATCGCGCCGGCCGAGCACGTACATACCCCCACGACACCGACCCACCCACCCCACCGAACGCGGCCCTTCGGCACCCCAGGGACAAGGGGACACCCCAAACCCTCTGTGGGCAGTCGTTCCGCAGGGCGGAACGGGTGGGCACAGGCCACGACGCACGGTCACGTGAACGGTTCCGGGCACCCGGACGAACGGCCTAGCCACGACCCACGGTCACGTGCAACGGCACCGGGCACCCCGGACAAGCCCCGGTCACGTATGAGGGGGGCGCAGCCCCCTGATGCGGCGGCGCTCCCCCGCCCGCGGCGCCCCCCTCGCGTCGGCGAGCCGTACGACGGGGTCGTCGGGGCCCGCGCGCCCCGCCACGACCGGCGCCGCCGCCCGCGCAGCCTTCGCCCGGTACTGCGCCGCGTCGGCCAACCGGAACAGCCACCGCGACGACCGCATCGGACCGATCGGATCCCCCGTCGACGCCACCCCGCACGCCACCCCCTCCCCGAGCCGCAACTCGGCCGCGCGCCGGCAGACCTCTTCGGCGACCCGGACCACGTCATCCGACGTCGGCCCCACCGCGAGCAGGCAGAACTCGTCTCCGCCGAGCCGCGCGGCGAGCGCACCGGGCAGCATCGCGCCGCACAGCGAGAGCACGGAGCCGAAGCGTTCGAGGAGCCGGTCGCCGACCGCGTGGCCCTGGGTGTCGTTGACCTGCTTCAGGCCGTTCAGGTCACAGACGACGAGGCTGACGACGTCGCCCGCACGGCGGTGGCTCTCGATGGCCTCGTCGAGCCGCATGTCGACGGCTCGACGATTCGCCAGGCCGGTGAGCGCGTCGGTGAAGGCGAGCCGGCGGGCCTCCTCCAGGCGTTCGGTCTGTGCAAGCCCCGCCGCGACCACGCTGGCCAGCACCGTCGCGAAGTCGGCGTCCGCACGGTCGAACACCGGCGCGCCCACCGGCCGCGCCACGTACAGCTCACCCCACGCCCGGCCGTTCAGCATGATCGGCGCGACGACGCAGGCGCCCCGCCCGCGGCGGCGCAAGGCTGCCGCCCGGCCCCAGCTGCGTGCGGACGGCCGGGGCGCCGGGGCCGCGAACCCGGTGTCGCCGTCCGGGCCCGTGCCCTCGCCCGCCGTCGCCGTCCAGGCCCGCGGCTCCCCGCCGCCGGTCCACCGTTCGTGGAGGAACTCCGTGATCTCGGGGAACTGGTGGACGGGGTACGCCTCGGTCCGGGGGAATTCCTCCTCGCCGGGGGCGCGTTCGCCGACGTTGACCAGGACGCGGAGCCGGCCCAGGTCGCGCTCCCACACCGACAGCGCGGCGAAGCTGCCGTTCAGGGCACGGCGGGCGCCGTCGGCGGCGGCGTGCCAGGAGTGCTGCGGCGAGTGTGCCGCAGCCATGCCCCGGGCCAGATCCACGACGGCTTGCAGCCGGGCATCGTCAGGCATTTTTCCAGGTTATTGAGTTTTGGGAGGTTTTGCCGGGGTGAGATGTGGGCCCGGGCGCAGCCGGTTCTGCGCGGGGGGCGGCCGCGACGACCGCCCGGGGCTCCGACGGAGCGCGGCCCGGCGAGAACCTACTCGCCGGGCCAGCGCGGTGCCCGCTTCTCGTTGAACGCCGCCACCCCTTCCGCCCGGTCGCCCGAGAAGGCGACGGAACGCCAGGCGGCGTCCTCGACCTCCAGGCCGGCGCGCAGGTCGAGGCCGTGGCCCAGGCGCAGGGCGCGCTTGGCGGCACGCAGGCCGACCGGGGAGTTCGCGGCCATGCGGGCGGCGAGCGCGAGGGCCTCGGTGCGGGCCGTGCCGGGCTCGACGAGCTGGTCGACGAGGCCGAGCCGATGCGCTTCGGTGCCCTCCACACGGCGGGCCGAGAAGATCAGTTCCGCGGCCCGTGCGGCACCGACCCGGCGCGGCAGGAGCTGGGTGCCGCCGCCACCGGGGATCACCCCGACGGACACCTCGGGCAGCCCCACGACCGCGGTCGGGTCGGCCACGATCAGGTCGCAGGCGAGCGCCAGTTCGTATCCGCCGCCGAGGGCGTACCCGTGCACGGCGGCCACGGTGGGCATCGGCAGGTCGAGGACGCCGGTGTAGGCGGCGCGGGCGAGCGGGCGCTGGCGGAGGAGTTCGGCGTCGGTGAGGGAGTTGCGTTCCTTCAGGTCGGCGCCGACGCAGAACGCCCGGTCATGTGTCGACGTCACCACCACGGCGCGCACCTCGCGGTCGGCGGCGAGGTCCGCGCAGGCCTCGGCGATGGCGCGGGCCATGGCCGAGGAGACCGCGTTCATGGCTCGAGGGCGGTCCAGGGCGAGTTCCGCGACGTGTTCGTGACGGTGGATGCGGATCACGTCGCCGTAGCTGCGGGTGGGGTTCTCGCCGGGACCGTCGTTCCCGTCGTCCGTGCGGTGCGCGTCGCTGCGGTCGTCCATGCGGCCTCCTTGGGCACATCCGGCCGCCTCGGGGCACTGCCGGTGCCGGGCGGCCATGCGGGCTTCGGGGATGAAAGATAGGGGGCGGCCCGGGTGCCGGGTCAGCTCGGTCGGCTCACGCGTCCCGGTCCCGTCGGGTCAGCAGCCAGGGCTGGACCACCCCGAGGCCACGCACGGGGCGCTGCCACATGGGCTGGAGTGCGAAGCGGTAGGTGGGGGGCTCCTCGCCCTCCTTCTCGGCGGCGGCCACCGCCTGGGCGGCGTCCGCTTCGGAGGTGGGGGCGTCGCCGGTCCTGGTGATCTCCTCGGCGAAGGCGGCGTCGACGAGCACCGCGTCACGCGGCGCTATCGAGGTGAGGCGGGCCGCGAGGTTCACGGTGGTGCCGAACACGTCGCCCATGCGGGTGGCGACCGTGCCGAAGGCGATGCCGACGCGCAGCTCGGGCATCGTCTCGTCGTGGGCCATGGTCTCTATCAGCAGCAGCGCGATCTCCGCTGCGGTGCCGGCGTCGTCGGCCGCGTAGAGCACCTCGTCGCCGAGGGTCTTGATGAGCCGGCCGCCGCGCGCGGCCACCAGGTCGGCGGCGGTGGTCTCGAAGGCCTCCACCAGCTCGCCCAGTTCCTCCTCCTCCATGCGCCGGGTCAGCCGGGTGAACCCGACCAGGTCGGCGAAGCCGACGGCGAGCCGGCGGTCGACCATCTCCTCGTCGTCCGCGGCCTGCACGACCCGTCCGGTGGCCGCCGCGAGCTGCCGCCGCCACACGTAGACGAGGAACTCCTCCAGCTCCGGCAGCAGCAGCTCTATCAGGGGATAGGTGACCTCGGTCCGGGTCATGCCCGGTTCCGGGGGCTCGGTCAGGCCCTCCAGGAAGGAGTCGATCTGCCACTCCGCCAGGCGGGCGGTGGTCTGCCCGGTGGAGCGGGCCACCTGCACCGCCATGGCCTCGCTGAGCAGCCCCGCCTCCACCAGTCCGGCGAGCCGGCGCAGCGCCAGGACGTCCGCCTCGGTGAGGGCCTTGGCCTGGCCGATGTCGGCGAAGCCCATGGCGCGCCAGAAGCGGGACGCCAGTTCCATGGAGACGCCCGCGCTGCGGGCCGCCTGGAAGGGGGTGTAACGGCGCTCGGCGCCGAGGATCAGCTGTTCGAGGCGGAGCGCGAGCGGATCGTCGCCCCCCGCGTCCTGTTCGGGTTCGTCCACCCGGTCGGCGGCGGGCTCGATGTGCTGCCCGCCGGGTCCCGCCGCGGCACCCGACTCGTTGTCGGCGCCGGCCCGCTGGGCGTGGTCGGCCGAGGGGCCGTTGTCGGCCTGCCGGCCGCTCTCGGCTCCGTGCTGCCGGGCGGCGGCCGACTCCTCGCCGGGGCCGGGCTCACCGCCGGCGTTGCCGGGAGTGCCCGTGCCGGAGCCCGAGTCGTCGACGGTCACGCCTGTTGCCTTCCGATCTGTCACGGTCGGGTACCGACCGGCACCACTCTACTGAGCGACCTGACGTCAAGGCGCCCCCGGCGGGACGGTCGTGCACTCGGTTGCCTTGGGCTCCGACCTGCTCTTTCCCCGCCGGACGCAGCCGGGCGGCCGCCGGGCACGACCGGGTGGATCCGGGCGGCGGAACCGTCCGGTGCGCCTGCCGGTATCGCGGTCCCGGGAGGACACAGTACGTCAGATGTGGG
>NZ_JAMJWG010000067.1 GCF_024435355.1 Streptomyces odontomachi | reverse complement strand
CCAGGGTGTCGAAGTGGAGTGGACCAAGATCCTGCCTCCCGGCCGGACCATCCCCCTGCCGACCTACGCCTTCCAACACCAACGCTTCTGGCCGGCGGCGGGCGCGGGCCGTTCCGGTGATGTGTCGCGGTGGGGTGTGCTGGGCGCGTCTCATCCGTTGCTGGCGGTGGGGGTGGAGCTGGCGGAGTCCGGAGGAGTGGTGTTCACCGGGCGGCTGTCGGTCCGGTCGCAGGCATGGCTTGCCGATCACGCGGTGCTGGGGTCGGTGCTGCTGCCGGGCACCGCGTTCGTGGAGCTGGCGGTGCGTGCGGGTGATCAGCTGGGTTGTGAGGTGCTGCGGGAGTTGACCTTGCGGACCCCGCTGGTACTGCCCGCGCAGGGCGGCGTGGTCGTGCAGGTCACGGTGGCGGGTGCCGATGAACGGGGCGAGCACGCGGTGAGCGTGCACGCCCGAGCGGACACGGCACCGGAGCAGGAGTGGACGTTGCACGCCACCGGAGTCCTCGCCGCCGACGGCAGTGCCGGCACGGTTGAGCCCCGGGTGCCGTCTGTGGTGGGTGCGGAGCAGCTGGTGGGCGCCGCTGAGGTGGCGTCGTTCTACGAGCAGGCGGCTGCTTCCGGGTACGCGTACGGGCCGGCCTTCCGCGGGGTGCGGGGGATCTGGCGCGCGGGTGAAGCGATGCTGGTGGAGGCCGGTCTGCCCGAGGGCCCGGTGGCGGGCGAGGGGTTCGCGATGCATCCGGCGCTTCTGGACGCCGTGCTGCACGCCGTTCGCCTGGGTGGCTGGTTCTCCGATGACGTGCCGCAGTTGCCGTTCGCGTGGTCGGGGGTTCGGCTGCACGCCACCGGAGCGCGCGAGGTGCGGGCCCGTATCACCCCCGTCGGCCCGGACGCGGTGATGTTGCAGGTGGCCGATCTCGCGGGGCAGCCGGTGATCACCGTGGACTCGCTGGTGTTGCGCCCGGTCCGGGCCGACCAACTGCCCGCGAGTACCGCGGTGACCGGGGCAGGGCTCTATCGCCTGCGCTGGCCCGAAGTCGCCGTCCCCACCCCACACCCGACGGGGGAGTGGGCCGTCCTGGGCGACCCTGACCCTGCGCTCGCCGGCAGCGGGATCACGGTGCGGTCATGGCGGACGGTGACGGAGCTGGCAGACGCCGTGGCCGCCGGGGGGAGCCCCGTTCCCGTGGTGACGGTGCTGCCCCTGGACCCCGCACCGGGCGACGACGCCGTCGACTTCGTACAGGGTGTGCTGAGCGCGGTGCGTGAGTGGTTCGACCGCGACTGCTGGGGGACGGGACGGCTGCTGGTGCTGACCCGTGGTGCGATCGCCGCAGACCCCGGTGACGATGTCGAGAGCCCGACTGCCGCCGGGGCGTGGGGCCTGGTGCGCTCCGCCCAGCAGGAACACCAGGATGATCGATTGGTGCTGGTCGACGCCGATCGGTACTCCCTGCATCTGCTCCCCGCCACGGCGGCCGTGGTGGGGGAACCGCAGGTGGCGCTGCGTCGGCACACCGTACGGGCCGCCCGACTGGTCACGACGGAACGTGCGCTGACGCCCCCCACGCCTCCCGAGGTGGTCGCGCCCGACCCGGGGGGTCCGGCAGAGCCGCCGGCGAACGCCGCCCCCAGTCCCGCCTGGCGTCTGGACGTTGCAAGGAAGGGGACCCTGGACACCGTCACGCTCGCCCCTCACCCCCACGCCTACGACCCCCTCGAACCCGGCCACATCCGTGTGCATGTGCAGGCCACCGGGATCAACTTCCGGGACGTGGTCGTCTCCCTCGGTCTCGTTCCGCATCTCGAAGGCGTGGGCATCGAGATGGCGGGCGTGGTGACCGAGATCGGCCCGGGTGTGGCGGGCGTGGGCGTCGGGGACCGGGTCATGGGAGTGGTGCCGGACGGTGCCGGCTCCTTGGTGGTGACCGATGTGCGGTGGGTGGTCCGGGTGCCGGCGGGGTGGTCGTGGGAGGCGGCGGCCGGGGTGCCGGTGGTGTTCCTGACGGCGTGGTACGGGCTGGTGGTGCTGGGCCGGGTGCAGGCCGGCGAGTCCGTGTTGGTGCACGCCGCCGCCGGTGGAGTCGGGCTGGCGGCCGTGCAGATCGCGCAGTGGCTGGGCGCACGGGTCCTGGGAACTGCCAGTGACGGCAAACGGGACGTGGTGCGGGAACGGGGAGTGGCCGACGGGGATGTCTTCTCGTCGCGATCCCTGGATTTCGAGGAGGGGGTGCTGGCCGCGACGCACGGCCGCGGGGTGGACGTGGTCCTGAACTCGCTGGCGGGACCGTTCGCGGATGCGTCCTTGCGGTTGGCACGCGCCGGGGCCGGGGGCCGGTTCGTGGAGATGGGCAAGACCGACATCCGGGACGCCGAGCAGGTCGCCTCGTCCTATCCGGGCGTGTGGTACCGCGCGTTCGATCTGATGGAGCTGGACCCGGACCTGGTGCAGGAGATGCTGTCCGGGCTGGTCGAACTGTTCGAGCGGGGCGTGCTGCGGCCGTTGCCGACCACGGTGTGGGATGTGCGGCGCGCACCGGAGGCGTTGCGGTATGTGAGCCAGGCCCGGCAGGTGGGCAAGGTGGTGCTGCGGACGTCCCGCACGCTGAATCCCGAAGGCACCGCGGTGGTGACCGGCGGCACCGGGACGCTGGGCGCGATCACGGCACGCCATCTGGTGACCGCGCACGGGGTGCGGCATCTGCTGCTGCTCAGCCGTCGCGGCCCCGACGCTCCCGGTGCTCCGGAACTCGTCGCCGATCTCACGGCGCTGGGCGCCCACGTGAACGTCGTGGCATGCGACGTGGCCGACCGGACGGCGCTGGCCGCAACCCTGCACGGGGTCCCGGCCGAGCACGCCGTGACCGCTGTGGTGCACACCGCGGGAGTGCTCGAAGACGGACTGCTTGCGACGCTGAGCAGCGAGCAGGTGCGCCGGGTGCTGGTGACCAAGGCGGTCGCGGCGTGGCATCTGCACGAACTCACCCGGGACATGGACGTGGCCGCGTTCTTGCTGTTCTCGTCCGCGGTGGCGACGTTCGGCAACACCGGCCAGGGCAACTACTCGGCCGCCAACGCGATGCTGGACGCGTTGGCCCAACATCGTCAGCTGCGCGGGTTGCCTGCCGTTTCGTTGGGGTGGGGCCTGTGGGAGCAGAGCAGCGGCATGACCGCGGGCATGACCGATGCCGATCGTGCCCGGATGGCCGGCGCCGGTATGCGCCCCCTGGCCACCGACCAGGCGTTGGCCCTCCTCGACCAGGCACTGGCTGCACCGCTCCCGCACGTCCTGCCGCTGCCCACACCCGTTCCCGACGCTGACGTTCCGGTGCCGGCGCTGCTGCGCGACCTGATCCGCACCCCACAGCAACGCCCCACGGCCGCCACCGCCACCACCGACGAGAGCAGCCAGGTCGGGTTGCCCGAGCGACTCGCCGCCCTGACCCCCACGGAACAGCACACCTTGCTGCTCACCCTGGTCACCACCCAGGCCGCCACCGTCCTGGGCCACACCACCACCCTCGACGCTCAACGTCCCTTCAAGGATCTCGGCTTCGACTCCCTCACCGCCGTCGAACTCCGCAACCGCCTCGCCACCGCCACCGCTCTCCCCCTGCCCGCCACCCTCGTCTTCCGCTATCCGACACCGGCTCTCCTGACGGATTACCTGCTCGGAGAGCTGGTGGTCGATCGCGATGTGGCTGTGGTGGAGGAGTTCGGCCGGTGGGAGTCGTCCCTGTCGGACGTGGAATTGCGAGACGAAGCTCGCGTGGATTTGTCGAGACAGTTGCGACGCGTCCTCTTGCGGTTGGAGACGGGTGAGGAGAACGGGGAATCGCTGTCGGCTTCGGACGAGGAACTGTTCTCCTCGATCGACCGGGAGCTCGGCATAGGTTGAGCTTTCTGCTGGCGTGTTCATCTCGATGCAAGGGGGAGTGTGTGCCATGGCCGGGGTCGAACAGAAGCTCCGTGACTATTTGCAGCTGGTGACCGCGGACTTGCGGGAGACACGTCAGCGTTTGGAGTCCGCGCAGGCCGCGGCATCGGAGCCCCTTGCGATCGTGGGGATGGCATGTCGCTTCCCGGGCGGTGTGTCGTCGGCGGAAGAACTGTGGGAGCTGGTCGTCGAGGGACGTGACGCGATCGGCGGATTCCCGCTGGATCGGGGCTGGGACCTCGACGACATATACGACCCCGATCCGGATGCGGTGGGGAAGTCCTATACGCGACGGGGCGGGTTCCTTTACGACGCCGGTGATTTCGACGCGGGATTCTTCGGTATTTCCCCGCGGGAGGCATTGGCGATGGACCCCCAGCAGCGGTTGCTGCTGGAGACTTCCTGGGAGGCCGTCGAGCACGCGGGCATCGACCCGACCTCGCTGCGCGGCGAGCAGATAGGAGTGTTCAGCGGGGCCATATCCCAGGAATACGCCACCCTGGCGAGTGGGGCACAAGAGGAGCTGCGCGGACATCTGCTGACCGGGAACACCTT
>NZ_JAMJWG010000066.1 GCF_024435355.1 Streptomyces odontomachi | reverse complement strand
CGGACGGGTACGGGATCCATCCCGCGCTCCTCGACGCCGCCCTGCACACCGTCGCCCTCACTTCGGGTGCCCTGGCGCCGGGCGCCGATGAGGCGGGGACGATCCGGTTGCCGTTCGCCTGGGCCGGGGTCTGCCTGTACGCCGGGAATCCACGGGTGCTGAGGGTCGCGCTGACCTCCGAGGCGGAGCGGCCCGACGAGGTGACGTTGCGGTTGGCCGACGAGACCGGGCAGCCGGTCGCCGGGATCGATGCGCTCACGTTGCGGCCGATCGAGGTGCACCGGCTCGCCGCGTCCCAGGGCCGCGGCGGCGACGCGTCGTACCGGCTGGAGTGGACCCCGGCGAACCTGCCTGAGACACCGTCCGCCGAACCGGCCGCGCTGACCGTGCTCGGTGCGGGGCGGGAGGCGTTGGCCGCGGCGCTGGGCGGGGTGGCGCGGGACGAGGACCTTGCGGCGTTGGCGACGGCGGCCGTCGATGCCGCCACCCGTGATGCCCGCGGTGCCGCGCCGCATCACGTCGTCGTGGCGCCGGCGGGGAGCGTCGACGCCGCACCCGTCCGGTCGGCACATGCCATGACGCACCAGGCGTTGGCGCTGGTGCAGGAGTGGCTGGCGGCCGCGCACGGGTCCGGGACGCGGCTGGTGGTGCTCACCAGGGGTGCCGTGGCCACCCATCCGGCGGAGGACGTCGCCGATCTGGCGGCATCGACCGTGTGGGGTCTGGTGCGTACCGCGCAGACCGAGAACCCGGACCAGTTCGTGCTGGTCGACGTCGACGGCATCGACGTGTCGTACGGGGCCGTCGCCGCCGCGCTGGCGACCGGGGAGCCGCAGATCGCGGTGCGCGCCGGGCAGGTGCTGGTGCCGAGGCTGGCAGCGGCCGCCACCACTGCCGATGCGGCGGGCACGCTCACGCTGCCGGACGGTGCGCGGGCGTGGCGGCTCGACAGCACCGGCAAGGGGACGCTGGAGAACCTGGCGCTGTGCCCCGCCGACGAGCAGATCACCCGGCCGCTGGAGCCGGGCGAGGTGCGGGTCGCGGTACGGGCCGCCGGGCTGAACTTCCGTGACGTGCTGATCGCGCTGGGCATGTACCCGGGCGACGCCCCGATCGTCAGCGAGGGCGCCGGCACCATCACGGAGGTCGGACCCGGCGTCACCGCGTTCCAGGTCGGCGACCGGGTGATGGGGCTGATCGGGGGCGCGGCCGGGCCGCTCGCCGTCACCGACCACCGGTGGCTGGCGCGGATGCCCGAAGGCTGGTCCTATGCCGAGGCCGCCGCCATCCCGGTCACGTTCCTCACCGCCTACTACGGTCTCGTCGACCTCACGACCGTGGGCGCGGGCGAGCGGATCCTGATCCACGCCGGTACCGGCGGGGTGGGCATGGCCGCCATCCAGCTGGCCCGCCACTGGGGTGCCGAGATCTATGCGACCGCCAGCCCCAACAAGTGGCAGGTGCTGCGTGACCTCGGCATCGACGACGCGCACATGGCGTCCTCCCGGTCCCTCGACTTCGAGCAGCGGTTCCTCGATGCGACGGACGGCGCGGGCATGGACATCGTGCTCAACTCGCTGGCCCGCGAGTACGTCGACGCCTCGCTGCGGCTGCTGCCACGTGGCGGCCGGTTCCTGGAGATGGGCAAGACGGACATCCGGGACGCGGGTCACGTCGCCGCCGACCACGCCGGAGTGGCCTACCGCGCCTACGACATGATCCAGGCCGGGCCCGACCGCATCCAGCAGATGCTGGCCGACCTGGTGGAACTCTTCGACCGGGGCGTGCTCACACCGCTGCCGGTGCACGCCATGGACGTCCGGCACGCCCCGCACGCCTTCCGCTACCTTCAGCAGGCCCGGCACACCGGCAAGCTGGTGCTCACGCTGCCCCGTGCCCTCGACCCCGACGGCACCGTCCTCATCACCGGCGGCACCGGAACCCTCGGCCGGCACACCGCCCGGCACCTCGTGACCGAGCACGGTGTCCGGCACCTGCTGCTGGTCAGCCGGCGCGGGCCGGACGCGCCGGGCGCCGCCGCGTTCGCCGAGGAACTCGGTGCGCTCGGCGCCCGGGTGCGGCTCGCGTCCTGCGACACCACGGACCGGGACGAGCTGGCCGCACTGCTGGCGACCGTGCCCGCCGAGCACCCGCTGACCGCGGTCGTGCACAGCGCCGGAGCCCTGCGCGACGCGACCCTGACCGCCCTCACCCCGGACCACCTGGACACGGTGCTGCGTCCGAAAGTCGACGCCGCCTGGCACCTGCACGAGCTGACACGGGAGCTCGACCTCGCCGCCTTCGTGCTGTACTCGTCCGCCAGCGGCACCCTCGGCAGCCCCGGCCAGGCCAACTACGCCGCCGCCAACACCTACCTCGACGCGCTGGCCCACCACCGCAGGGCGCACGGGCTGCCCGCGCTCTCCCTCGCCTGGGGCCTGTGGGAGGAGACCAGCGAACTGACCGAGTCCGTCGACTCGGCCTCGCAACGCCGGATGGCCCGCGGCGGCGTGCTCGCGATGACGACGGAACACGCCCTCGACCTGCTGGGCTCCTCGCTCGACGCGCCCGACGCCGTCCACCTCCCCGTCCTGCTCGACAAGGCCGCACTCAACGGGCCGCGGGACGAGGTGCCGCGGCTGCTGCACGGCCTGACCGCCGTGCGCAGGGTGCGCCGCAGCGCCGCCGGCGGCCCGGCTGCCGCCGGTGAGCAGGGGCTGCGCGGCGACCTCGCCGGCCTGACCGCGGCGGAGCAGGACGCGCGGCTGCTGGCCCTGGTGCGCGGCCATGTGGCGGCCGTCCTCGGGCACGGCTCGGCCGACGACGTCGAACCCCGCCGTTCCTTCCAGGCGATCGGCTTCGACTCGCTGACCGCCGTCGAACTGCGCAACCGGCTCGGTACCGCGACCGGACTGCGGCTGCCCGCCACCGTGATCTTCGACCACCCGACACCCGCGGCGCTCGCCACCGAACTACGGGCCCTGGTGGCGCCGGAGGCCAAGGCCGCCGGCCCGGACGCGGCCCTCGCCGACCTGGACCGGCTGGAGGCGGCACTCCTGGACGGTGTCCCGCCGGGCGACGTCCAGGACGAGATCGCGCTCCGGTTGCAGACGCTGCTGCGGAAGGTGACCGCGGCCCCGACCGCCGAAGCGGACACCGCCGAGGACGCCGTGGAGATCGAGACGGCCACGGACGAGGAACTCTTCCGCGCGCTCGACAGCGAGCTCGGTATCGCCGAGGCGTGAGCACCCGCGTCACCGCAACCGCCACCACCGACCACTCCGACGAAGGGACCTCGCGGTGAACGAGGACAAGCTGCGCGAATACCTCAGGCGCGCAACCGCCGACCTCCGCCAGGCCAACCGCCGGCTGCGTGACGCCGAGGCGAAGGAGACCGAGCCGATCGCGGTGGTCGGCATGGGCTGCCGCTTCCCCGGCGGGGTCACCTCCCCCGAGGAGCTGTGGCAGCTGGTCGCCGGCGGGGTCGACGCGGTGGGCGGATTCCCCGCCGACCGCGGCTGGGACCTGGACGACCTGTTCGACCCCGACCCGGAACGCAGCGGAAAGTCCTACGCCACGGAGGGCGGCTTCCTCCCGGAGGCCGACCACTTCGACGCGGACTTCTTCGAGATCAGCCCGCGCGAGGCCACCGCGATGGACCCGCAGCAGCGGCTGCTCCTCGAAGTCGCCTGGGAGACCTTCGAACGGGCCGGCATCACGGACGAGGCCGCGCACGGCTCACGCACCGGGGTCTTCGTCGGCACCAGCGGCCAGGACTACCTGCGGGACCTGCCCGACCACCTCGAAGGCGTCGACGGCTACATCGGCACCGGCAGCGCGCCCAGCGTCACCTCGGGCCGGATCGCCTACGCGCTGGGCCTGGAGGGCCCGGCCGTCTCGGTGGACACCGCCTGCTCGTCGTCGCTGGTCGCCATCCACCTCGCCACCCGCGCGCTGCGGCACGGCGAGTGCACGATGGCCCTGGCCGGCGGTGTGACGGTGATGGGCACGCCCAACGTGTTCGTCGAGTTCAGCCGGCAGCGCGGCCTCGCACCCGACGGCCGCTGCAAGCCCTTCGCCGCCGCCGCCGACGGCACCGGCTTCGCCGAGGGCGTCGGCCTGATCCTGCTGGAGCGGCTGTCGGACGCCCAGGCGAACGGCCACCGGATACTCGCCGTCATCCGCGGCTCGGCCACCAACCAGGACGGCGCCAGCAACGGCCTGACGGCGCCCAACGGACCCGCCCAGCAGCGGGTGATCCGGGCGGCGTTGGCGAACGCGGGGGTGACCGCAGCGGAAGTGGACGCCGTCGAAGCCCACGGCACGGGCACCACGCTCGGCGACCCGATCGAGGCCCAGGCCCTGATCGCCACCTACGGGCGGAACCGCGACCCGGAGCGGCCCTTGTGGCTGGGGTCGCTCAAGTCGAACATCGGGCATGCGCAGGCCGCCGCCGGCATCGGCGGTGTGATCAAGATGGTCGAGGCGATCCGGCGCGGCGTGCTGCCGAAGACCCTGCATGTGGACGAGCCGTCCCCGCACGTCGACTGGGCGGACGGCGGCGTCCGACTCCTCACGCAGGCACATGAGTGGCCTCGGACGGGGCGCCCGCGGCGCGTCGGGGTGTCCTCGTTCGGCATCAGCGGCACCAACGCGCACGTGATCCTGGAGTCCGCACCCGAAGCGGACGCGTCGACCCCGGAAGCCGACGCGCCGGTCGAGGCGGCAGGTCCGGCAGGTCTGGCGGGTCCGGCGGGTCCGGTGGTGCCGTGGGTGCTGTCGGCGAAGACGGCGGCAGCGGTGCGGGACCAGGCACAACGGCTGTACGAGTCCGTCGCGGCCACCCCCGACCTCCACCTGCACGACACCGCGCACGCCCTGGCGGCCACCCGCTCCCGCTTCGCCCACCGCACCGTCGTCCTCGGCACCGACCGGGACGACCTGCTGTCCGGCCTCAAGGAGCGCGCCGCGGGCGCTGCGGCGGCGCGTGGCGTGGTCTCGGGTGTGGTGCGGGGCGGGAG
>NZ_JAMJWG010000065.1:2500-5108 GCF_024435355.1 Streptomyces odontomachi | reverse complement strand
AGAACCAACACAGTGGACGCGAGCCTCTATGGACAAGCCCTCGGCCTATTAGTACCAGTCACCTCCACACCTCACGGTGCTTCCAGACCTGGCCTATCAACCCAGTCATCTCCTGGGAGCCTTACCCCATCAAGTGGGTGGGAGTCCTCATCTCGAAGCAGGCTTCCCGCTTAGATGCTTTCAGCGGTTATCCCTCCCGAACGTAGCCAACCAGCCATGCCCTTGGCAGAACAACTGGCACACCAGAGGTCCGTCCGTCCCGGTCCTCTCGTACTAGGGACAGCCCTTCTCAAGACTCCAACGCGCGCAGCGGATAGGGACCGAACTGTCTCACGACGTTCTAAACCCAGCTCGCGTACCGCTTTAATGGGCGAACAGCCCAACCCTTGGGACCGACTCCAGCCCCAGGATGCGACGAGCCGACATCGAGGTGCCAAACCATCCCGTCGATATGGACTCTTGGGGAAGATCAGCCTGTTATCCCCGGGGTACCTTTTATCCGTTGAGCGACGGCGCTTCCACAAGCCACCGCCGGATCACTAGTCCCTGCTTTCGCACCTGCTCGACCCGTCAGTCTCACAGTCAAGCTCCCTTGTGCACTTACACTCACCACCTGATTACCAACCAGGCTGAGGGAACCTTTGGGCGCCTCCGTTACCCTTTAGGAGGCAACCGCCCCAGTTAAACTACCCATCAGACACTGTCCCCGATCCGGATCACGGACCCAGGTTAGACATCCAGCACGACCAGAGTGGTATTTCAACAACGACTCCACAAACACTGGCGTGCCTGCTTCACAGTCTCCCACCTATCCTACACAAGCCGAACCGAACACCAATATCAAACTATAGTAAAGGTCCCGGGGTCTTTCCGTCCTGCTGCGCGAAACGAGCATCTTTACTCGTACTGCAATTTCACCGGGCCTATGGTTGAGACAGTCAAGAAGTCGTTACGCCATTCGTGCAGGTCGGAACTTACCCGACAAGGAATTTCGCTACCTTAGGATGGTTATAGTTACCACCGCCGTTTACTGGCGCTTAAGTTCTCAGCTTCACCACCCCGAAGAGTGATTAACCGGTCCCCTTAACGTTCCAGCACCGGGCAGGCGTCAGTCCGTATACATCGCCTTACAGCTTCGCACGGACCTGTGTTTTTAGTAAACAGTCGCTTCTCGCTGGTCTCTGCGGCCACCCCCAGCTCACACCGCACGGGTGATCACCAGAAATGGCCCCCCTTCTCCCGAAGTTACGGGGGCATTTTGCCGAGTTCCTTAACCATAGTTCACCCGAACGCCTCAGTATTCTCTACCAGACCACCTGAGTCGGTTTAGGGTACGGGCCGTAACAGCACTCGCTAGAGGCTTTTCTCGACAGCATAGGATCATCCACTTCACCACAATCGGCTCGGCATCAGGTCTCAGACATATGCCAGGCGGATTTACCTACCTGACGTCCTACACCCTTACCCCGGGACAACCACCGCCCGGGCTGGACTACCTTCCTGCGTCACCCCATCACTCACCTACTACCACCTCGGGCCACCAGCTCCACCACTCCGCTCACCGTCAAAGACGACAAGCGGCGGCTTCACGGGCTTAGCATCAGAGGATTCAGCGTTGACGCACTGAAACGGGTACCGGAATATCAACCGGTTATCCATCGACTACGCCTGTCGGCCTCGCCTTAGGTCCCGACTTACCCTGGGCAGATCAGCTTGACCCAGGAACCCTTAGTCAATCGGCGCAAGAGTTTCCCACTCTTGAATCGCTACTCATGCCTGCATTCTCACTCGTGAACCATCCACAACTACCTTACGGCGCTGCTTCACCCGGCACACGACGCTCCCCTACCCATCACAGCAACCGTTAGGTCTACATGCTGCAATGACACGACTTCGGCGGTATGCTTGAGCCCCGCTACATTGTCGGCGCGGAATCACTTGACCAGTGAGCTATTACGCACTCTTTCAAGGATGGCTGCTTCTAAGCCAACCTCCTGGTTGTCTCTGCGACTCCACATCCTTTCCCACTTAGCACACGCTTAGGGGCCTTAGTCGATGCTCTGGGCTGTTTCCCTCTCGACCATGGAGCTTATCCCCCACAGTCTCACTGCCGTGCTCTCACTTACCGGCATTCGGAGTTTGGCTAAGGTCAGTAACCCGGTAAGGCCCATCGCCTACCCAGTGCTCTACCTCCGGCAAGAAACACACAACGCTGCACCTAAATGCATTTCGGGGAGAACCAGCTATCACGGAGTTTGATTGGCCTTTCACCCCTAACCACAGGTCATCCCCCAGGTTTTCAACCCTGGTGGGTTCGGCCCTCCACACGGTCTTACCCGCGCTTCAGCCTGCCCATGGCTAGATCACTCCGCTTCGGGTCTTGAGCATGCTACTCAAACGCCCTATTCGGACTCGCTTTCGCTACGGCTCCCCCACAACAGGTTAACCTCGCAACACACCACAAACTCGCAGGCTCATTCTTCAAAAGGCACGCAGTCACGACGTTGAACACAAAAGTGCCCAACGCGACGCTCCCACGGCTTGTAGGCACATGGTTTCAGGTACTATTTCACTCCCCTCCCGGGGTACTTTTCACCATTCCCTCACG
>NZ_JAMJWG010000064.1 GCF_024435355.1 Streptomyces odontomachi | reverse complement strand
CCCGCCCGCCACCACGATCTTCGCGCTGGTGGTCGGCCGGGCGGATCCGCCGCTAGAGCTTGCGAAGTCCACTGAGCACCCTTTCGAGCAGTGTCACGTCAGGCTGGCCGTCGGCGTTGTCGTCGCCGCCGGGCTGGTGGATGGCGACGAGCCCCGCCTCCGCCAGGTCGGCGACGAGGATACGGGCCACGCCGAGGGGAATGGTGAGAAGCGCCGAGATCTCCGCAACGGACTTGATCTCCTGGCACAGATGGCAGATCCGCTGGTGCTCGGGCAGCTGGCCGTGCACCTCATGCAAGGGGATGCTGGTGGACACCAGCGCTTCGATGGCGAGTTGGTAACGCGGACGCGTCCGGCCGCCCGTCATCGTGTACGGCCGCACCAGCGGATGGTCGGGGGAGGGCCCGGGTGCCGGCTCTTCCTCGGGATGCTTGGTGAGGCCGTCCACCGTCTGGATACGCGGACGCGGCTGCTCGTAGGGCAGCGGCGCCGGAGGCTGCTGGGGCCCCGGCTGCTGCGGCGCGTACGGGTCGTCGGGCAGGCCCTGGGCGTGAGGGAAGGCGTAGGCGCCGTAGGGACCGTCCTCCGGGCCCTGAGTCGGCTCGTAGGACCAGCCGGCCTGCGAACCCTTCGGTGGTGTTGCCACGTTGTCCTCCTCCGACTTCCTTCACCCATCGCGCTGGGGGAGCCGTCTCCCGGAGCGTGTCCGAAACTTTACGGCCACAAGTCGAGCAAACGTACCGTCAGACCGCTAGTTGAGAAGGCTTCCTTGGAGTTCGGCGCGGAGCGCAGGGGTCAGAACGCTGCCCGTGCGATCGACGAGAAGGGCCATCTCGTACCCAATGAGGCCGATGTCCGCTTCTGGGTGTGCGAGCACGGCGAGCGAAGAACCATCGGAGATGGACATAATGAAGAGGAATCCTCGCTCCATCTCCACAACTGTTTGGGTCACCGGGCCGCCTTCGAAGATGCGGGAGGCGCCCGCGGTCAGCGAGGTCAGGCCCGAGGCGACCGCCGCCAACTGGTCCGCGCGGTCACGGGGAAAGCCTTCGGACATCGCCAGAAGGAGGCCGTCGGCGGAGACCACCACAGTGTGGGAGACCCCGGGGGTGCTCTCCACGAATTGGGTGATCAACCAGTTCAGGTTCTGTGCCGCCTGGCTCATCGGGCTCACACTAACGCTCCTGGTTGTAGGTGCTGTCAGGTCCGATGGGCCCGCTGTGCGGGCCCTGGCCGGACCGACCCTTGCTGTTACTGCCTTCGCTGTGGCCCCGTTGGATGCCGCGGCGCAGGCTGCTCAGCCTGCCCCGGACGTCCTCGGGAGCACGGGAGACCTGGGGGCCACCCTGCGGAGTCTGTGCTGCGGAGCCCGAGACCAGATTGGCCCGGGGCGTCCGCCGGGGCAGGCCGGAGGGGGTGACCCCGCCTGCCCGGGGTGTGCGCAGCGCCTCGGCGCGTTGCCGGTGCTCGTCGTTGGCCGAACGCCCGACGTCCTGGCCCGACTGCGGTCCGCCCGTAGTGCCGGCGGGTGCCTGCCGGCCCGCGTGCCGCGGGCCCGCGGCGGCGCCGGAGATGCCCTGACCGCCGCTCCCGCGGGAGCCGCGCAGCGGAAGACCGGCGTCGGTCACCTCACGAGTGGTGCTCGGGGCGGGACCTGACGGGGTGAAGCCTACGCGGTCCTGACTGTTCCCGTCAGTAACTGCGGAGGATTCCGCTTCGTTCCCGTAGTTGATCGGATAGGCCGCCTGGAAGCTCCCCTGATGGGCCCACTCGCCCTGGTGGGGGCTGGGCTCATAGCCGTTCGTATGACCCTGGGCGGTCGCCCAGTGGTCCGCCTCGGTCGCCTCCGTATAGCCGGGCTGCGGCGGCCCGGACCCGTTGGCGCCGGACGGCAGGTGACCGGGCAGGTGCCGGACCTCCTCCGTGGCGCCTCCCTGCACGCCCGCTCCAGCGCCGTCCAGGGCGTCGCCCGGCGTGTTGGACGCGCCGGTGACCCCGGCGGCGTCGTAGGGCGCGTAGGCGCCGTTGTAGGCGCCCTGCTGCGGGTCTTCGGGGGCATGGGTGTACCGAGCGTGGTACGAGCCGTTCCAGGCGCCCGGAGCGGCGTGGGGCGCCGCGCCGGGGTCGGTGCTCGCCGCCTGCTGTGCGGCAAGAGGCGGGGTGACGTGCGGTTCTGCGTCCGGACCGGAGTCCTGGTAGGCGTCCTGGTGCATCGGGGTGGCCGGCTCGGGACCACCGGGCACGGGGCCGCCGGTCTCGGCCGCCTGCCGCTCGCTGCGCCGCAGGGAGCGACTGACCGGATCCAGGTCGGGGGCCGCGCCGGAGTCCGCGTAACGGCTGTCGTCGAAGCCGAGTTCGGCCGCCGTACGGAGCGGAGCGGAAAGGTCCGCTTGGCGTTCGGGAATGATGGACGAGACGGTGAACTCGGGCTCCTGCTCGGCGCCGGCACCACCACCGTGGGTGATCCGGTCCGGCAGCATGACCAGTGCCGTGGTGCCCGCGTGCTCGGACGAGGGCCGCAGCTGCACCCGGACGCCGTGCCGGTCGGCCAGCCGGCCCACCACGAACAGGCCCATGCGCTGCGAGAGCGAGGCGTCCACCGCCGGCGGATTGGCCAGCTTGTGATTGACGTCGGCGAAGTCCTCGGGCGTCAGGCCGATGCCCTGGTCATGGATCTCGATCATCACCCGGCCGTCCGGCAGCCGGGTCGCGGTGACCCGCACCCTGGTGTCGGGGGAGGAGAACACCGCGGCGTTCTCCAGCAGTTCGGCCAGCAGGTGCATGAGGTCGGTCACGGCCAGGCCGTGGATGTCCGCCTCGGGGACGCCGACCAGCTGGATGCGGTGGTACTGCTCCACCTCCGACGCGGCCGCGCGCAGCACGTCGACCAGCGGCACGGGGCGGCCCCAGGTGCGGCTCGGCTCCTTGCCGGAGAGCACCAGCAGGTTCTCGCCGTTGCGCCGCATGCGGGTCGCCAGATGGTCCAGCCGGAACAGGGTGGCCAACTGGTCGGGGTCGGTCTCGCGGCTCTCCAGGTTGGTGATGAGGGACAGCTGTCCCTCGATGAGCATCTCGTTGCGCCGGGAGAGATTGGCGAAAATCGCATTGACGTTTCCGCGCAGCATGGCCTGCTCGGCGGCGAGCCGGACGGCCTCCCGGTGTACCTGGTCGAAGGCCCGGGCGACCTCGCCGATCTCGTCCGTGGTGGTGATCGGCAGGGGCCGTACGCGGGTGTCGACGCGGCCCGGCGCGGTGCGGGAGAGCTGGTCGACGATCATCGGCAGCCGCTGCTGGGCGATGTCGAAGGCGGCGGTGCGCAGGCTGCGCATGCTCCGGCTCATCTGCCGGGCCATGAGACCGGCCAGCACCAGCGCCGCCAGCAGCGCCACGAGGACCGCGGCACCGGTGATGAACGTGGCGCGCCGGGCGTCGTCCGCGACACCCGCGGCCTCGTTCACCGCCTTGTCCGCCAGGTTCGCCTCGATGGTCCGGTAGGCGTCGAACTTGGCCGTGTTCGCATCCCACCAGCTCTGCTCCGTGATGCCCTGGCGGGCCAGGGCCTTGCGGTCCGCCGACCCGGTACCGGGCAGCGCGGCCAGGCCGTCGACCATCTTCTCCAGGGGCGGCGCCGGGACCACGGTCTCGCCCGCCGCCTTCGCCGCCTTGGCGCGCTCCTCGGCGGCCTGCTCGGTGTCGGCCTGGAGCTGCGTGCGGGCCTGCGCGAGGGCCGCCGCGTCCTGCGGGGTGCCGCCCGAGCGGTACTCCTCCGTGGCGATGCCCTCCAGGTAGGCGTACGAGCTCAGGGCCACCCGCTGGCGCCCCAGGTCGCTCGGTTTCGGACCCGGCTTGACCAGCAGGTGCATGCCGATGGAGCGCTCCAGCGAGACCGCGGCCTTGGTCAGCGAGATGGAGTAGACGGTGCGGCCGTAGCTGGTGATGTTGCCGGTGCCCAGGCCCAGCTCGTTCGCGAACTCCATCAGCGGGTGCTGGACGGCGACGTAGCCCTCTTCGGTGCGCACGCCGTCCAGCTCGCTGGTGTAGGCGGCGGCGCGGAGCTTGGTCAGCCTCGGCTCGGTCTTGCGGAAGGCGGCCAGACGGCGCTCGAGGCCGGCCGTGTGCGGCATGTCGCGGGTGGCCGCGTCGAAGGCGGCGGCGGCCCGGTCGGTGGCGGCGCGCGCCCGGGCGACCTCGGGGGCCTTCCGGTCGCCGCGCAGCAGCGGGGCCGCCGAGATGTCGCGCTCGTCCACGAGCCGCTGGCTGTAGGTGAGCGCGGCGCGCACCAGACGGGCCGTGCGCTCCGCGTCCTTGGCCTCCTGCCAGGTGTCGACCGACCCCTTGACCTGGAAGCCGCCCATCACGAGGCCGACCACCACGGGGATCAGCAGGATCGCGTAGAGCTTGGTGGGCACGCGCCAGTTGCGCGGTCGCAGCCGGCTGCCCGCAGGGGAGGGCGCCGCGGGAGCGGGGCGGTCCGCTGGCGATGTCGCCGTATCGGACGGCGGGGTGAAGTTGCCCCGCGACGTCGCTGCGGGATCGTTCTTGCTTCCACTCACTCGGCATCAACCTCTCGGCATCGGCACCGGGCCGCGTGCCGCCGTCGTTCACCGCCCCTTGTGCATGTCGGCAGTTCTCGCATTCCAGCACGTCAGCTGCGTGTTCTCCAAACAGCAGGGGCCGGATCCAGGCCGTGACGCGCGTCGCACATAAAACGGGCATAAAGATAAAGCCCCGCCAAAAGGCGAGGCTCACGTCAGCACAGCGGTACCGAGCGACCGCGACGCGTGGTGGGCTCGTCGCGATTCTCTTTCGAAACGTTATGAACATCCCAGGTGGTCGTGTCCAGTGACACACCCACCGCGGTCGGCCGGGCGACACCAACTCCCCTGGGCCTGCGCGGACTTGGCAGGGCCCACAGGCTCGGCTCGGGGCTTCCGGACCGCTCCGACCAGCACCGTAGCCGTCCGCCGGCCTCGTGTACACGAGACCAGCGGACGGCCGCGGTGCCCTTCTAGCGCAGTCGGGCCATCAGCGCGTGCTCCACCAGCGTGATGAGCGCGCTCTTGGCGTCGGCGCGATGCCGTGCGTCCGTGATGATGATCGGGGTGTCCGGC
>NZ_JAMJWG010000063.1 GCF_024435355.1 Streptomyces odontomachi | reverse complement strand
GACCTGGGCGGCGCCACCCGCGCCATCGAGCAGGGCTTCCAGAAGAACGAGATCGAGCGCAGCGCCTACCGGATCGCCCAGGAGACCGACGCGGGCGAGCGGGTCGTCGTCGGCGTCAACCGCTACACGCTCGACGAGGAGGAGCCCTACGAGCCGCTCCGCGTCGACCCCGCCATCGAGAAGCAGCAGGCCGAACGGCTGGCGAAGCTGCGCGCCGAGCGGGACCAGGGCGCGGTGGACACGGCCCTGGACGCGCTGCGCAAGGCGGCGGAGGGGTCGTCGGACAACGTCCTCTACCCCATGAAGGACGCGCTGCGCGCCCGCGCGACGGTCGGCGAGGTGTGCAACGCGTTGCGCGAGGTGTGGGGTGCCTACGTTCCGGTGGACGTCTTCTGAGGCGTCCAGCGCGCCGGGTGCGCCCGGGCATCCGGGCTCAGGCCGCGGCGTCGATGGTGACGACGCCCACGGCCTGCGCCCCGACCAGCAGCAGGCAGGCGCGGACGCCGTAGTCCTCTTCGGAGAGCTCGAAGGGCAGGCCGATGCCGTAGGCCGCCACGGGCCCGTCGCCGGTGCGGCCGATGGCCTGGGCTCGAACGGTGGCGAAGAGGTCCCGGCCGAGCAGCGTCACGAGCCGGTCGCCGGGGAAGGCCGGGGCCCGGTCGGTGTCGGACCAGTGCTCGGTGGGAGCGTCGTCGTCCGCCACCTCGCCCATCACCCACGCCCCGCTCCAGGCCAGTTGCAGGTTGTGCGCCTCGAAGTCCGTCTGGACCCGGGCGAGGGTGCCCTCGTCCAGTCGCCGGGGCGCCGTCCCCTCCTCCCACCACTCCTCGTCGTAGAGCTCGGCGCACAGGTCGGTCGACGGCCACCAGGCAGCGAAAGCCGTGTCGAGGTCCGGGGCGGCCGGGTCCAGGGTGCCGTGGTGGTGTTCGAGCAGGGTCGTGACCCTCATGCGCTCGTTGTTGGACAGCCACACGAACTCGCCGAGCAGGCGTCCGACGCAGTCGGCCCGGACCGCGAGGTCCGCCCCGCGGTAGGCGTCCTCGCTGAGGGTCGCGGGAGCGGCGAGGTCGCCGTCCAGGGCGAGCCGCGGATCGGGCCACAGCCCGTCCGGCGGCCGTGTCGACGGTGCCGGGGCCAGGGAGATCCTGAGGGTCTTGCCGAAGATGTTGCGCCCGACGAGGTGCAGTTCGGCGTCGAGGGGTGGGCCGTCCGGCTCGGCGGCCACGTCGACGCGCACCAGGTCGGCGAAGTCGGCGGCGAGCTTCTGCGCCAGCAGCGGAACGAGTTCCCGCACCGGCTCCGGCAGGGCCTCGGGCCCGGCGGAGAGCACCCCGGTGAGCAGCCGGTCGAGCTCCGCCGCCACCTCCTCGGCCGGACGGGCCCGCGTCCACGGCCTGCCTTTTCGGCCGATCGCGTGGTTCAGCGGCCGGACACCGACCGGGTGACGCAGGCCCGCGCCGCCCGCCGCCGCGAACGCCTGCGGAAAGCCCCCGTACTCCGCGACCTCGGCGGGGCTCGGCGGGTCGGCCCACGAGCGCTCCTCGGGTGGCGGTGCGCTGCCCCGGACGGCCACCGACCAGAAGGCGGCGTGTGCGGTCCCGTGGTGCACCGGGGCCCAGCGCTGTACCAGATGGGCGGCGGCGAACGGATCGAGTGAGGTCACCGCACACCCCCGCGCGTCCGCACGGCCACCCGTGCCCCCGTCGTCCTGACCGTGCCGCCCCTCACCGTCATGCCCCTGCACCCCCGTCGAACGTCCAATCGAAAGCGCTCACCCTACAGCCCGTCAGAGGCACCCGGCGGCGCGGCACCTTCGACCCGTTCAGGCCGCGGCCCCCGCGGGTAGGGCGCCGTACCCGGCCAGATGCTCGACGAGCCCGTCCGCGGTGACGCCCGCCCAGCCGACGTAACCGTCCGGTCGGATCAGGAAGACCCCGGTGCCGTACGGCTCGTACGCCGGTGCGCGGTGCGTGCGGACGGTGGTGGGCAGCGCGGCGGCCGGCGGCAGCGCGGTGCCGGTGCCGACCGCCAGCAGGGTCCAGTGCGGGCCCCGGAAGACGTCGAAGAGCCGGGTGCCGCCGGGCCGGCCGTCCGGCGCGCGGTCGCCGGCGCGCAGGGCGTCGTCCGCGAGGCCGGTGCGGGTCTCGGCGGACAGCGCTGAGTCGCGGTAGCCGAGACCGAGCTGGCGGGTGGCCGCGCCACGCTCGGCCGTGCCGTTGTGGATCCGGGTGGACAGGCCCAGCATGTCGGCCGCGACGGGCCGCCGTTCCTGCTCGTAGGTGTCGAGCAGCGCCACGGGTGCGCCGTGCCGCAGGACGGCGCCCAGCTTCCAGCCGAGGTTGTAGGCGTCCTGGACGCTGGTGTTGAGCCCCTGACCGCCCGCGGGGGAGTGGACGTGGGCGGCGTCCCCGGCCAGGAAGACACGGCCGGCGCGGAACCGGTCGGCCAGCGCGGCGCTGGCCCGGAAGTCCGACGCCCACCGCACCTCGGTGACCTCCTCGGCGGCCAGGTGCGAACGGGCCGCGACGATTGCGCGCACCCCGTTCGGCGACAGGTCGGGCACGGTGCCGTCCGGGAACTGGGCGACGACCTGGAAGTCGGGGATGCCGGGCAGCGGGCACGCGCTCAGGAAGCCGCCGCCCTCCTCCGCCGGCGGGAAGAAATGCCAGTTGTCCCGGTCGAGCGCTCCGGGGCTCAGCCGGACGTCGGCGACCATGAGCGGGTTCGGGTCCACGGTCTGCCCCGTCATGCCGATGCCCAGGGCGCGGCGCACGGTGGAGCGACCGCCGTCCGCGGCGACCGCGTACCGGGCCCGGACCGATGCGCCGCCGGCGAGCGTGGCGGTCACCCCGTGGGCGTCCTGCGCGAGCCCGGCCAGCTCGGCCCCGAACTCCACGCGCCCCCCGAGTTCCACCAGACGCTCGTGCAGGATCTCCTGGGTGCGCCACTGCGGCAGCATCCACGGCCGGACGTACGGCGCGGTCGGGGACGGCACCGGCTCGTCGAACATGCGGTACTCGCCCTGCCGCGCGCCGTCCTTCCACATCATCCCGACCGGTATGGCGCCGCCCGATGCCAGCACCGCGTCGATCACGCCGAGGTCGTCCAGCACCTCCATCGTGCGCGGCTGGAGCCCCTTCCCGCGCGAGCCCGGGATCAGCGCCCCGGCCCGCTCGACCACCCGGACCCGCACACCACGCCGAACGAGGTCACAGCCGAGCGCGAGGCCCGTGGGCCCGGCACCGACGATCAGCACGTCGACCCGTACGGTGCCGTCTCCACCTGCACGTTCCTCGCAGTCGGCCGTCCCGGTCGTCATCTCCGCAGCCACCTCCGCAGTCACCTTCGTAGCCATCCCCGTCACCCCTCGTGCCCCGTTTCCCATTCCCGTTCCCCTCCGGTCACGGCTTCCTTAACAACGTTAAATTGCCGAGGGTTCGGAGTGTGTCCTTAACGGCGTTAAACTGTCAAGCGTGGCATCGACGCGAACGACACGACTCGACCGGAAACAGGTGATCGACACCGCGCTCCGGCTGCTCAACGAGGTCGGTCTCGAAGGCCTCACCCTGCGTGCCATCGCCGCCGAACTGAACGTCAAGGCTCCCGCCCTGTACTGGCACTTCAAGGACAAGCAGGCGCTGCTGGACGAGATGGCGACGGAGATGATGCGGCGGATGGGGTGGCCGTCGGAGGACCAGTCGGCCGACTGGCGCGAGGTGATCACCGCCGCGATGCAGGGCCTTCGCGCACACCTGCTGCGCTACCGCGACGGTGCGCGCGTCTACAGCGGAACCCACTTCACCGACACGTCGTACGCCGGCCCGATGGAGACCTTCCTCGCACGGCTCACCACCCAGGGCTTCACCCCCGCCGCCGCGGTCCGCGGCTGGCACACCGCGTACAGCTACACCATCGGCTACCTCATCGAGGAACAGGCCATGACCGGCCGCACCTTCGACCTCACCGCACGAGCGGAGCGCCTCGCGGATCATCCGCTCGCCGCCCAGGCCGGGGAGGAGATGTTCGGCGACTACGACGCGGGTTTCGACCGTGGCCTACGGGCGGTGGTGGAGGGAATCGGAGCGACGCTCCGGGCGCCGGGGGCGCCCGGAAAGGGGCGCGGGGAAGCGCGCGCCTAGCCCCGACGAGACGGTCGGTTCGTCACCGTCCCGAGGGGGCTGTTTCTGTCGTGTCCGGGCCGCCGGGTTGGTGGTGGGTTGCTCGCGCAGTTCCCCGCGCCCCTTGGTGGGCGCCTTTGGTGCCATCTGGGGGGGTGCCCCCGGGCGCACCTGCGAGGGGCGCGGGGAACTGCGCGACCGGCGTCGATGAGAGCGTCGGGTCGTCACCGTCCCGGTGGGGCTGTTTCTGTCGTGTCCGGGCCGCCGGCCGGTGGTGGGCTGGTCGCGCAGTTCCCCGCGCCCCTAAGTAGGCGCCTTCGGCGCCATCAGCGGGCGTGCCCCGCACGTGGGCACCGAGCGGCAGGGCCGGAAGCGGCGCGGACGGGCCCCCGGGCGTGAGCCCGGGAAGAGCTACTGAGGTTCAATGCGTGATGTCGCGAGGCTCTACCCCTTACGACTGCGAAGACGGGTATCCACAGCACAGCATCATGCGAAGATCACAGTGACCCAGAGGTGCATGGCCGGGCGGGGCGACGGGCAAATCGGTGGCGCTGGCGCGACGAGCGTCGCTAGCGTCGCGCCGTGATACACCAGAATCCACTCGCCTACTTGGTGGGCCTTGAAGGCACTGCCCTGCTGCGATCGTTCACCGGGGAGCACGATCGCGGGTTCGTCGATGCGCGTATCGACGAGATCCGGAGGCTGCTTGACGACGAGACGCTGGCGGATGCCGCTGTGGACGTTGCCCCGGTGGGCACGGTCGATGGATACCAGATCTGGTCGAGGACCTATGACGGCCCCAACTCGGCGTTCGACTTCGACGAGCCGGTGGTCGGGGAAATCCTCGATGGAATGCCGACTGGTGCCGCCTTGGACGCCGCCTGCGGCACCGGTCGGATGACGGCCCTGCTGGCCGAGCGCGGTCACCGGACAGTCGGCGTCGACAGCTCGGCGGACATGCTGGCGCGGGCACGTGAGCGGGTACCAGCAGGCGAGTTCCTCCTTGGCGACCTGCGCCGGCTGCCCGTGGCGGATGATGCCATGGACCTGGTGGTCTGTTCTCTTGCCCTGACGCACGTTTCCGACCTGGGGCCGGTGATGGCGGAGTTCGCCAGGGTGTTGCGTCCGGGCGGGCACCTCGTGACCTCGGACATCCACCATGAATGCGTGGCGCGGGGTTCGATTCCCTCGGTGCGCTTGGCGGACGGGAGGCCGGGGCAGTTGGAAACCTATCGTCATCCGGTCGGGGACTACCTACGTGCCGCGCTTGCGGTGGGGCTACAAGTCCGGCGCTGTGAGGAACCC
>NZ_JAMJWG010000062.1 GCF_024435355.1 Streptomyces odontomachi | reverse complement strand
CTCCATCGGCGAGCTGACCGCCGCCCACCTGGCGGGCGTGCTCTCCCTGGAGGACGCCTGCACGCTGGTGGCGGCCCGCGGACGGCTGATGCAGGCCGCACCGGCCGGTGGCGCCATGATCGCCATCCAGGCCACCGAGGACGAGGTACGCGCCACCCTCACCGACGACGACCGGGTGTGCATCGCCACGATCAACGGGCCACAAGCCGTCGTCATCGCCGGTGACGAGGACCGGGCCCTGGAACTGGCCGACCACTGGCGCGCCCAGGGCCGCAAGACCACCCGCCTCACCGTCAGCCACGCCTTCCACTCCCCCCACATGGACACCGTTCTGGAGGAGTTCCAGAAGGTCGCCCAGGGGCTCACCTACCACGCCCCCCGCATCCCCGTCGTCTCGAACGTCACGGGAACCACGGCGACAGCTGAACAGCTGACATCCGCGCAGTACTGGACCGACCACATCCGAGCCGCCGTCCGCTTCCACGACGGCATCACCCACCTCCACCAGCACCACCAGATCACCACCTACCTGGAGATCGGCCCGCACCCGGCGCTCGCCGGCCTGGTCCAGGACGCCCTCGCCGAGGCCGACGCGAGCGTGGCCACCGTCGCCGCGCAGCGGCACAACCGTCCGGCCGCGCACACGGTGCTCACCGCCGTGGCCACCGCGCACACGCACGGTGCGGCCGTCGACTGGGCGGCCGTGCCGGCCGCGCCCGCCGCGCCGGCCGCGCCGGCCGACCTGCCCACCTATCCGTTCCAGCACCGCACCTACTGGCTTCAGGCGCTCCAGGACGCGGACGTCACCGCGGCCGGTCTGGACGAGGCCGGGCACCCGCTGCTGGGTGCGGCGGCCGAACTGCCGGACGGCGGGTACCTGTTCACGGCGCGGCTGTCGCTGGCCACCCATCCGTGGCTGGCCGACCACAGCGTCATGGACACCGTCCTGCTGCCGGGCACGGCCTTCGTGGAGCTGGCGCTGCACGCCGCCGAGCGTGCCGGGTGCGAGCGGCTCGCCGACCTGACGATCGAGGCGCCGCTGGTGGTGCCCGAGCGCGGTGCCGTGCAGGTGCAGGCCGCGGTCGGGGCACCGGACGCGTCCGGGCACCGCACGGTGGCGATCCACTCCCGGTTCGCCGGTGCGGACGCCGACGACACGGCGTGGGTCCGGCACGCCACCGGCACCCTGGCCGCCGTCTCCGAGGAGGCGGACGGCGACGTCACGCTCGCGGGCGACTGGGTTCCGTCCGGTGCGAGCGCGGTGGACGTGGCCGCGCTGTACGGGCGTCTTGCGGAGCTGGGGCTCGGGTACGGGCCGCTGTTCCAGGGCGTCACCGCGGCCTGGCGGGACGGGAGCGACGTCTACGCGGAGGTGCGGCTGCCGGAGGGTGCCGAGGGGGGCCGGTTCGCCGTGCACCCGGCGCTGCTGGACGCCGCCCTGCATCCGGTGGCGCTCGGGATCGCGGGCGCCGAGGCCGGGGAGGACGGTGCCGCTCAGGTGCGGCTGCCGTTCGCCTGGTCGGGCGTCACGCTGCACGCCACGGGGGCGAGCGGGCTGCGCGTGCGGCTGTCCGACGCGGGCACCGACACGGTGCGGCTCGCCGTGGCCGACCTCTCCGGGGCTCCGGTGCTGACCATCGAGTCCCTGACGGTGCGTCCGGTGGACCGGGCACGGCTGGCGGTGACCGGTGGCGCACCCCGCAACGCGCTGTTCGCTCTCGACTGGACCACCCTGCCGGCCGGCGCCGCGCCCGCGGGCGGCCGGTGGGCGCTGCTGGGTGAGCCGGCGGACCTCGCCGCCGCCCGGTCGGCCGGCGTCGACGCGCTCACGCCGGCCGACGTGCACCGCGATCTGGCGGCGCTGCGGCAGGCCGTGGCGGACGGGGCGGTGGCGCCGGAGGTGCTGCTGACCGCGCAGGGCGCTCCGGTCGGGGCGGCGGGCGGCGACGCGTCCGACGCGCCGGCCGACGCCGCCGCGCAGGCCCGCGCCGCGACGCACCGGCTCCTGGCGCTGCTGAAGGAGTTCCTGGCCGATGACCGGCTCGCCGCGACCCGGCTCGTCGTCGTCACGCGTGGTGCGGTGGCGGCCGGGGACGACGACGGGGTCGGTGACCTGGCCGGGGCTGCGCTGTGGGGCCTGGTGCGCTCGGCGCAGTCCGAGAACCCGGACCGGATCGTGCTCGTCGACCTCGACACCCACGGCGGCACCGGCGCCGGGTCCTTCGACCCGCTGGCCGCTGCCGTGGCCTGCGGGGAACCGCAGGTCGCCGTGCGGGGCGGCGGGATCCGGGTGCCGCGGCTGACCGCTGCGGAGCCCGCGGCGGCCGTGGCGGGCGCGGACGCGCCGGTGTCCGGTCTCGACCCGGCCGGCACCGTCCTGGTCACCGGCGGCACCGGCACCCTGGGCCGGCTGACCGCCCGGCATCTGATCACCCGCCACGGGGCGCGCCGGCTGCTGCTGACGAGCCGCCGCGGCCCGAACGCCGAAGGCGCCACGGAGCTGCGTGAGGAACTGGCGGCGCTCGGCGCCGAGGTCGTGATCGCCGCCTGCGACGCCGCCGACGAGTCCGCCGTGCGCGACCTCATCGCCGGCATCCCGGCCGAACGTCCGCTGACCGCCGTCATCCACACGGCGGGCGTCCTGGACGACACCACGATCCAGGGGCTCACCCCGGACCGGTTGGACGCCGTCCTGCGGCCGAAGGTCGACGCGGCCTGGAACCTGCACCGGCTCACCCGCGACCTGGACCTGACAGCGTTCGTGCTGTTCTCGTCCGCCGCCGGCGTGTTCGGCAACCCGGGCCAGGCCAACTACGCCGCGGCCAACACCTTCCTCGACGCCCTCGCCCACCACCGCCGCACGCACAAGCTCCCGGCGGCCTCGCTCGCATGGGGCCTGTGGGCGCAGGCGGACGGCATGGCGGGCCGGCTCGACGGCGCCGACCAGGCCAGGCTCAGCCGTGGCGGGCTGCTGCCGATCGCTCCCGAGCAGGCGCTGGCGCTGCTGGACACCGCGCTCGGCGCGGACGCCCGGCCGCTGCTGGTGCCGGCCCGGCTCAACCTGACGGCGCTGCGCGCCCAGGCCGAGGCGGGGACGCTGCCCCGGCTGCTGAGCGGCATCGTGCGGGCGCCCGCACGGCGCGCCGCCCGGTCGTCCGGCGACGCGTCCGCGCTGGTGGGGCAGCTGGCCGGGCGGAGCGCCGACGAGCAGGAGCGGATCCTGCTCGACCTGGTGCGCGGCCTGATCGCCGGCGTGCTCGGGCACGCCGGGGCGGAGACGGTGGAGGCCGACCGTGGCCTGATGGACATGGGCTTCGACTCGCTCACCGCCGTGGAGCTGCGCAACCAGCTGGGCGCCGGCACCGGTCTCCGGCTGCCCACCACCCTCGTCTTCGACTATCCGTCGCCCAGCGCGCTCGCCGGATACCTGCGGGCCGAGCTGGCCCCGCAGGGCGACGCGTCGGCGGCCGGCGACGACGCCGGCGACGACGCGGCCGAAGCCCGGGTCCGCACGGCGCTCGCGTCCGTACCGCTCGCCCGCCTCAGGGCGGCGGGCCTGCTGGACGCGCTGCTCGAGCTGGCCGACGACGGGCAGACCGCATCCGGACCGCGGGAGGCCGACGACTCCGCGCCGGCCGACCAGGCCGACCAGACCGACGCCATCAAGGCGGCCGACGTCGACGCCCTCATCCAGATGGCGCTCGCCGGCAACCCCGACGGCACGGCCGACGATCCGTCCGACGGTGCCGGCGACGGCACCTACGAGAAGTGACACGACGCCCCAGAGCGGGAGACAAGATGACGAATTCGCCTTCCGAGAGGGTCGTTGAGGCGCTCCGCGCGTCCCTGCTGGAGAACGAGCGGCTGCGCGAGACGAACCGGCGACTGACCGAGACGTCCCGCGAGCCGATCGCGATCATCGGCATGGCCTGCCGCTACCCGGGCGGGGTGACCTCGCCCGAGGAGCTGTGGGAGCTGGTGGCCGGCGGCGTGGACGCGATCTCCGGCTTCCCCGACGGGCGCGGCTGGGACGTCGAGTCGCTGTACGACCCCGACCCGGACGCGACCGGCAAGAGCTATGCGCGCGAGGGCGGTTTCCTGCACGAGGCGGGCGACTTCGACCCGGGCTTCTTCGGGGTCAGCCCGCGCGAGGCGATGGCGATCGACCCGCAGCAGCGGCTGCTGCTGGAGGCCTCCTGGGAGGCCCTGGAGCGGGCCGGCATCCCGCCGGCCAGCCTGCGCGGCAGCCGCACCGGCGTGTTCGCCGGCATCATGTACGGCGACTACGCGGGCCGGCTCTACGACCGCACCCCGGAGGCGTTCGAGGGCCATGTCGGCCTCGGCAGCGCCTACAGCGTCGCCTCGGGCCGGATCTCGTACACCTTCGGCCTGGAGGGGCCCGCCGTCAGCGTCGACACGGCGTGCTCGTCGTCGCTGGTGGCGCTGCACCTGGCGGCGCAGGCGCTGCGGGGCGGCGAGTGCGACATGGCGCTGGCCGGCGGCGTCACGGTGATGGCGTCGCCCGGCACCTTCATCGAGTTCAGCCGGCAGCGCGGGCTCTCCCCCGACGGCCGCTGCAAGGCGTTCGCCGCCGCCGCGGACGGCACCGGCTGGGCGGAGGGCGTCGGCATGCTGCTCGTCGAGCGGCTCTCCGACGCGCAGCGCAACGGCCACCCGATCCTGGCGGTGGTGCGCGGCTCGGCGATCAACCAGGACGGCGCCAGCAGCCAGCTGTCCGCGCCCAACGGCCCGTCCCAGCAGCGCGCGATCAAGGCCGCTCTCGCCAGTGCCCGCCTCACCGCCGGCGACGTCGACGCCGTCGAGGCACACGGCACCGGCACCTCGCTCGGCGACCCCATCGAGGCCCAGGCGCTGCTCGCCACCTACGGCAAGGACCGCCCCGCCGACCGCCCCCTGTGGCTCGGCTCCATCAAGTCCAACATCGGGCACACCCAGGCCGCCGCAGGCGTCGCCGGCATCATCAAGATGGTCCAGGCGATCCGGCACGGCAAGCTGCCCAAGACGCTCCACGTCGACCGGCCGACGCCGTACGTCGACTGGGACAGCGGCAACGTCCGCCTGCTCACGGAGCCGACCGAGTGGCCGTCGGCCGACCGGCCGCGCCGTGCCGCCGTCTCCTCGTTCGGCATCAGCGGCACCAACGCCCACGTCATCCTGGAGGCCCCGCCGGCACCGGCCACGGCGCCCGCGGACCAGGCCGGGAACGACGCCGGTGCCACGGCCGCATCCGTGTCCGCGTCCCCGGTGCCGGTGGTGCCGTGGGTGCTGTCCGGCAAGACCGAGACGGCCCTGCGGAACCAGGCGGCCCGGCTGCGGGACTTCATCACCGCCCGCCCCGAACTAGACGTCGCCGGCATCGGCCGCTCCCTCGCCACCACCCGCACCCACTTCCCGCACCGCGCCGCCGTCAGCACGGCCGCCGGCACCCGCGACGAACTCTTCGCCGGCCTCGACGCCCTGGCCCACGACCAGGCCAGCCCGGCCGTGGTGACGGGCACGGCGACGGGCGGGCCCCGGGTGGCGTTCCTGCTCTCCGGGCAGGGCAGCCAGCGGCCCGGGATGGGACGCGAGCTGTACGAGACGTTCCCCGTCTTCGCCCAGGCCCTGGACGAGGTCTGCGCGCTCCTCGACGCCCACCTCGACCGGCCCCTGAAGGAGCTGATGT
>NZ_JAMJWG010000061.1 GCF_024435355.1 Streptomyces odontomachi | reverse complement strand
GCCGGCCCCGGGTGCCGCAGAGAGGTACTCGTGAAGCCGTCGCGCCTGGTCACGAAGTGCCTGCTCGGTCCTTGCCGACACCGGCCACACCGCGGAACGAGCCGGGGCGGCCGTAGTGGCCGTAGTGGCCGCCGACGCCTCGGTGTCGGGCGCCGTCTCCGGTGCGGATTCCAGGATGATGTGCGCGTTGGTGCCGCTGATGCCGAACGACGACACCGCGGCCCGCCGGGCACGGTCGGCCTCCGGCCACGCACGGGTCTCGGTCAGCAGCTCGACGCCGCCGCCCGCCCATTCCACGTGCGGGGTGGGCTCGTCCACGTGCAGGGTCTTCGGCAGGATGCGGCGCCGCAGCGCCTCCACCGTCTTGATCACACCGGCGATGCCCGCAGCGGCCTGCGTGTGCCCGATGTTCGACTTCAGCGAACCCAGCCACAGCGGCTGCCCGGGATCGCGGCCTTCCCCGTACGTGGCGATCAGGGCCTGCGCCTCGATCGGGTCTCCGAGGGTCGTCCCGGTGCCGTGGGCTTCCACGGCGTCCACGTCCGCCGTCGTCAGTCCGGCGTCGGCGAGTGCGGCGCGGATGACCCGCTGCTGCGAGGGGCCGTTCGGGGCGGTCAGGCCGTTGCTGGCGCCGTCCTGGTTCACCGCGGAACCGCGCACCACGGCCAGCACCCGGTGACCGTTGGCCCGCGCGTCCGACAGGCGTTCCAGGACGATCACGCCGGCGCCCTCGCCCCACGCGGTGCCGTCGGCGGCTGAGGCGAACGGCTTGCAGCGGCCGTTCGGGGCCAGCCCGCGCTGGCGGCTGAACTCGACGAAGATGCCGGGTGCGGCCATGACGGTCGTGCCGCCGACCAGGGCCATGGAGCATTCGGAGTTGCGGATCGACTGGCAGGCCAGGTGCAGGGCGACCAGGGACGACGAGCACGCGGTGTCGACGGTGAGGGCCGGGCCCTCCAGGCCGAACGTGTAGGAGAGCCGGCCCGAGGCCACGCTGGTGGTGGTGCCGGTGAGGAGGTAGCCCTCCATGGCTTCGGCGCTGTTCATCGCGCCGGCCCCGTAGTTCTGTCCGGCGACGCCGGCGAACACGCCGGTGTCCGTGCCGCGCAGCGACGCGGGGAGGATGCCCGCCTGCTCCAGCGCCTCCCAGGCGACTTCGAGGAGCAGCCGCTGCTGGGGGTCCATCGCGGACGCCTCGCGCGGGCTGATGCCGAAGAACTCGGCGTCGAACGCGTCGGCGTCGTAGACGAATCCGCCGTGCCGGGCGTAGGTCTTGCCGGCCGCGGCCGGGTCGGGGTCGTACAGGTTCTCGACGTCCCAGCCGCGTCGTTCGGGGAAGTCGCCGACCGCGTCGACACCGTCGGCGACCAGCCGCCACAGCGCGTCGGGGCTGGTGGCGCCGCCGGGGAAGCGGCAGCCCATGCCGACGACGGCGATCGGGTCGTCGTCGGTCGTGGCCGTGGCCCTGCTCCGGCGGGCGGGTGCGGTGCCGGCCGCGGGCGTGGTGCCGGCCAGGAGTTCGCGCAGCCGGCCGGCGAGCGCCGCCGGGGTGGGGTAGTCGAAGACCAGGGTGGCCGGGAGGCGGGTGCCGATCGCGGTGGTGAGGTGGTTGCGGAACTCCACCGCGGTCAGCGAGTCGAAGCCGAGTTCCTGGAAGGGGCGTTGGGGGTCGATGGCGTCGGTTGCGGTGTGGCCGAGCACGGTCGCGATGTGGCCGCGGATCAGATCGAGCAGCAGGCGGTGTTGCCCGGTCTCGTCGAGACCGGCGAGACGGCGGGCCAGCCTGCCCGTCTGCCCGCCCGTCGTGCCGGCCTGCGCACGCCGTGCCGGGGCGCCGGCGAGGGAGTCGAGCAGGTCCGGCAGGGTGCCGGCGGCGGCCTGCTGCCGCAGGCCCGGCAGGTGCAGGGCGAGCGGCACGACGAGGGCTTCGCTGCCCGCCACCGCATCGTCCAGCAGCGCCAGGGCCCGGTCGGTGGGCAGCGGCAGCATGCCGGTGCGCCGCAGCCTGGCCAGGTCCTGCTCGTCGAGGTCACCGGTGAGGGCGCTGGTCTGTTCCCACAGTCCCCAGGCCAGCGACACGCCCGGCAGTCCTTCGGCCCTGCGGTGCTGGGCCAGCGCGTCCAGGTAGGCGTTGGCGGCGGCGTAGTTGGCCTGGCCGGGGGCGCCGAGGACGCCGGCGGCCGAGGAGAACAGGACGAAGGCGGCCAGGTCGGTCTCGCGGGTGAGTTCGTGCAGGTTGCGGGCGCCGGCCGCCTTGGGGCGCAGCACGGCCGCCAGCCGGTCGGCGGTCAGCGCGGGCACGGTCGCGTCGTCGACGACCCCCGCCGCGTGGATCACGGCGGTCAGCGGGTGCTCGGCGGGGACCGCGGCCAGCACGGCGGCGAGCGCGGCACGGTCGGCCACGTCGCAGGCGGCGACCGTCACCCGGGCGCCGAGCTCCCCGAGTTCCTCGACCAGCGCCGTGCCGCCGCCGCGGCGCCCGGTGAGCAGCAGGTGCCGCACGCCGTGCCGGGTGACGAGGTGGCGGGCGACGAGCGAGCCGAGGGTGCCGGTGCCGCCGGTGACGAGGACGGTGCCCTCGGGGTCCAGCGGGCGCGGCAGGGTCAGCACCACCTTGCCGGTGTGCCGGGCCTGCTGGATGTGCCGGAACGCCTGAGGGGCCCGCCGTACGTCCAGGGCGCGCAGCGGCAGCGGGCGCAGGGCGCCGGTCTCGAACAGCGCGAGGAGGGCGCGCAGCATCTGCTGGATCCGGTCGGGCTCCGCCTCGCTCATGTCGAACGGCCGGTAGTGCACGCCGGGGTGGGCTGCGGTGACCTCGTCCGCCGCGCGCAGGTCGGCCTTGCCCATCTCCATGAAACGGCCGCCGTCCGCCAGCAGCCGCAGTGAGGCGTCGATGTGGTCGCCGGTCAGCGAGTTGAGCACCACGTCCACGCCGGCGCCACCGGTGGCGGTCCGGAACGCGTCCTCGAAGTCGAGGCTGCGCGAGGACGCCAGGTGGGCGTCGTCCAGGCCGAGGCCTCGCAGTACGGGCCACTTGCCGGGGCTGGCGGTCGCGTAGACCTCGGCGCCCCGGTGGCGGGCCAGCTGGATGGCGGCCATGCCCACGCCGCCCGCGCCGGCATGGATCAGGACCCGTTCACCCGGGGCCACGGTGGTGAGGTCGGACAGCCCGTAGTAGGCGGTCAGGAAGGTGATCGGGACGGTGGCGGCCTGCGCGTACGACCAGGTGCCGGGCATCCGCACCAGCCAGCGGTGGTCCGTCACCGCGGTCGGCCCTGCCGCACCCGGCACCAGGCCCATGACGCGGTCGCCGGGTGCGAGGTCCCGCACGCCGGGCCCGACCTCCGTGACGACACCGGCCGCTTCGCCGCCGATCGGCGCCTCGCCCGGATAGAGGTCGAGGGCGATCAGCACATCGCGGAAGTTGACGCCCGCCGCGCGTACCGCGATCCGCACCTGTCCGGCGTCCAGCGGTGCGAGGGCGTCGTCCGCGGGTTCGAGTACCAGGTGGTCGAGGGTGCCCCGGCTGGTGACGCCGAGCCGCCAGGCCGCCGCGTCGTCGGGAGGTGTCAGCGCGCCGCCGTCGTCGGCTACGACCAGCCGCGGGGTGAACGCGGTGCCGTCCCGCAGGGCGAGTTCCCCGGCGTCCGGGGTGAGCGCGGCGGGCAGTGCCGCGTACGAGGCGTCGCTTGCGTCGAGGTCCACCAGCACGATCCGGCCGGGGTTCTCGGAACGCGCCGTCCGCAGCAGGCCGCGCACCGCCGCACCGGCCAGGTCGTCGAGGCCGTCCTCGGCCCGCACCGCGACCGCGCCCCGGGTGAGGACCACGAGCCGTGCGGCGGCGTGGGACTCGTCACCGAGGAACTCCTGGACGAGCGCGAGCACGGCACGGCAGGCCGCTTCAGGGTCGGGCGTGCCGGACGCGGAGGCGGGGCCCGGCGCCGACGTGGAGTCAGGGGAGGACGGCACGGCGCACAGGAGCGTCCTGGCCGCCTCGGGCGCCCCCTTGGCCGCGGCCAGGTCGGCGTGGGCCGGCACGGTCGGCGGCAGCGCTTCGGCCAGGCGCGGGTCGACGCGGCCGAGCAGCGCCCAGCCGTCGCAGGAGGCCGGGTCGGGCGCGGCGGCGGACGGCTTCGGGGCGGCGAGGGGCGACCAGTCCACCTGGTAGAGCCGTTCGGGGCGGGACGCCCCGGCGGACAGCTGGTCGGCCGGGACCGCCCGCATCGTCACCGAGTCCACCACCGCCACCGGGACCCCGGCCTCGTCGGCGACGGTCAGCGAGAGCGCGTCGCCGCCGTCCCCGGCGTGCGGGGTGATCCGCACCCGCATCCGGCCCGCACCGCCGGCGTGCAGCCGGACGCCTTCCCAGGCGAAGGGCAACTTGATCCGGTCCAGGTCCCCGCCGTCGGCGACACGTGCCGCGAGCACGGCGTGCAGTGCGGAGTCCAGCAGCGCCGGATGGAGCCCGTAGGCGCCCGGGTCGGTGTCGGCGGGCAACGCCACCTCGGCGTAGAGGTCGTCCCCGAGCCGCCAGACCGCTTCGAGCCCCTGGAAGACGGTGCCGTAGACGAGGCCGAGCCCGGCCAGGTCGTCGTAGAGGTCGGCGATGCGTACCGGCTCGGCGTCCGCCGGCGGCCACTCAGCCGGGAACGCGGTGTCCGGCTCCTGGCCGGCGTCCGGCACCAGCGCACCCGTGGCGTGCCGGTGCCAGGTCCCGTCGCCGCTGTCGGTGTCGGTGTCGGCGGGCCGGGAGTGCACGGCCAGCGCACGGCGCCCGTCCTCCTGTGCCGCGCCCACCTGGACCCGCAGCTGGACGGCGCCGGTGCCGGTGAGCACCAGCGGCCGGTGCAGGGTGAGTTCGTCCACCCGGTGCAGGCCGTCGAGCTGCCCGGCCGCGTGCAGGGCCAGCTCGACGAAGGCGGTGCCCGGCAGCAGCACCGAGTCCATCACCTGGTGCCCGGCGAGCCACGGATGCGTCGGCAGGGCGATCCGGCCCGTGAACACCGCGTCCCCGTCGGGCAGCTCGACCGCCGCCGCAAGCAGCGGGTGCCCGGTCGGGCTCAGCCCGGCCCCGGTCACGTTCATCTTGGCACCGGTCGTGTCCAGGGCGTAACGGCGGCGCTGGAACGGGTACGTGGGCAGGTCGACGTGGACGGCCTGGTCGGGGGCGCCGGCCGGCAGCTGCCAGTCGACTTCGGCGCCGTTGACGTAGGCGGTCGCGAGCGCGGTCAGGAAGGTGCGGGTCTCGGGGTGGTCGGCACGCAGCGCGCAGACGGCGACCACCGGCTCGTCCACCTCGTCCACCGAGCCGGCCTCGTCCGCCTCGTTCGACTCGTCGAGGGTGGCCCGGGTGAGCGCGGTCAGCACCGGGTCCGGGCCCAGCTCCAGGAACGTGGCCACACCCGCCGCACGCAGACTGCGCACCCCGTCCGCAAAACGCACCGGCTGACGAATGTGACTGCTCCAGTACCCCGGATCCGTCACCTGCTCGACCGTGGCGATCTCGCCCGTCACGTTCGAAACGACCGGAGTCGACGGCTCGTGGAAGGTCAGCCCGGCTGCGATCTCCTCGAACTCCTCCAACACCCCGTCCATGTGCGCGGAGTGGAAGGCATGACTGACCGCGAGGGTGCGCGTCTTGCGGCCCAGCCCGGCGAAATGCGCCGCGACCCGGGCCACGGCCTCCGCATCACCCGAAACCACCGTCGAATCGGGTGCGTTCACCGCCGCCAGCGACACGGCCGGGTCGTCCGCGAGCAGCGGCAGCAGCTCGTCCTCCGTGGCCTGGACGGCCACCATGCCACCGCCCGCCGGAGCGGCCTGCATCAACCGACCACGCGCCGCGACCAGCGCCCCCGCATCCGCCAACGACAACACACCCGCCACATGCGCAGCCGTCAACTCCCCCACCGAATGCCCGGCCACCACATCGGCCCGCACCCCGAAGGACTCCACCAACCGGTACAGCGCCACCTCTAGCGCGAACAACGCCGGCTGCGTGAAACACGTCTGATCAAGCACGCCCGCATCAGCGCCGGCATCGGCGTCGGCGAACACCACGTCCTTCAACGAC
>NZ_JAMJWG010000060.1 GCF_024435355.1 Streptomyces odontomachi | reverse complement strand
GCGGACTCACCACCGCCGGCCACGACCTCCAACCCACGCACCAACTCCTCCCGCGACCGCCCCACCACCACCGCACGGTGATCGAACCCAGCACGTGCGCGAAGCGTCGCCGCCACATCCGCCGTGGCCAGTTCCGACCGGACCGCCAGATGATCCGCCAGCCGTCGCGCCTGCCCCCGCAACGCACCCGCCGACTTCGCCGAAACCGGCCACACCACCGGACCACCCAGGTCAACCGGCTGGTCCTGGTCAGCGGCTGCCACTGACGCGTCCGTGGCGGGTGCCGCCTCCAGGATCAGGTGCGCGTTGGTGCCGCTGATCCCGAACGACGACACCGCCGCCCGCCGTGCACGACCCACCTCCGGCCACGCACGTTCCTCCGTCAGCAGCTCGACGCCACCGTCCGCCCACTCCACGTGCGGCGTGGGCTCGTCCACGTGCAGGGTCCTCGGCAGCACACCACGCCGCATCGCCTCCACCATCTTGATCACACCGGCGACACCCGCAGCCGCCTGCGTGTGCCCGATGTTCGACTTCAAGGAACCCAGCCACAACGGCCGCTCGGGATCGCGGTCCCGTCCGTAGGTGGCGATCAGGGCCTGTGCCTCGATCGGGTCGCCGAGCGTGGTGCCCGTGCCGTGCGCCTCCACCACGTCCACGTCCGCCGTCGACAGACCCGCATCCGCAAGGGCCGCACGGATCACGCGCTGCTGCGAGGGACCGTTCGGGGCGGTCAGGCCGTTGCTCGCGCCGTCCTGGTTCACCGCGGAACCCCGCACCACGGCCAGCACCTGGTGGCCGTTGGCCTGGGCGTCCGACAGGCGTTCCAGCAGCACCATGCCGGCGCCCTCGCCCCAGGCGACACCGTCCGCCGACCCGGCGAAGGCCTTGCAGCGGCCGTCCGGGGACAGGCCGCGCTGCCGGCTGAACTCCTGGTACATGCCGGGGGTGGCCATGACGGTGACGCCGCCGGCCAGGGCCATCGTGCACTCGCCGCCCCGCAGCGCCTGAACGGCGAGGTGCATCGCGACCAGGGACGAGGAGCAGGCGGTGTCGACGGTGAGGGCCGGGCCCTCCAGGCCGAAGGTGTAGGAGAGCCGGCCCGAGGCCACGCTGGCCGCGAGGCCGGTGATCAGGTAGCCCTCGGCGCCCTCCGAGCCCTCGTAGGACAGGGAGGCGTACTCCTGGGCGATGGCTCCCGTGAAGACGCCGGTCCTGCTGCCGTGCAGGGTCCTGGGGTCGATGCCGGCGCGTTCGAAGGTCTCCCAGGCGGTCTCCAGCAGGAGGCGCTGCTGGGGGTCGAGCGCGAGCGCCTCCCGCGGGCTGATACCGAAGAACTCGGCGTCGAACTCGTCCGCGTCGTACAGGAACCCGCCCTGCCGAACGTACGACTTCCCCGTGGCCGCGGGGTCCGGGTCGTACAGGCCCTCGACGTCCCAGCCGCGGTTGAGCGGGAGCCCGCCGATGGCGTCCACGCCGTCGGCGACGAGCTGCCACAGCCCTTCCGGGCTCGTCACGTCGCCCGGGAAGCGGCAGCCCACGCCCACGATCGCGATCGGGTCGTCGCCGCCGGTCGCCGTCGCCGTGGTCGGCGGGGTCGTGACGGCGGTGTCCGTGACGGTGTCCAGCAGCTCGTCGAGGAGGAGACCGGCGACGGCGGACGGGGTCGGGTAGTCGAAGATCAGGGTGGCGGGGAGCCGGAGGCCGGTGGCGTGGCCGAGGGCGTTGCGTAGTTCGACGGCGGTCAGGGAGTCGAAGCCCAGCTCCTTGAACGGGCTGTCCGGGTCGACCGCGCCCGCCGAGCCGTGCCCGAGCGCCGTGCCGGCGTGGTCGCGCACCAGCCTGAGGAGCAGGTGCTCCTGCTCGTCGCGGCTGCGGCCGTGCAGCTCCCGCAGGACGCCGGACGCGCCCGCGCCCCCGTCGGCCGCCCTGCGCACCGCGCCCCGTACGAGGCTCCGGTACAGCGGCGGCACCTCACCGGACGCGCGCAGCCGGGCCGTGTCGAGCAGTGCGGCGACGAGGGAGGCACGGTCCGTCGTCAGGGCGGCGTCGAACATGGCCAGGGCGCGTTCGGCGGGGATCGGCGGCAACCCGGTGCGGCGCAGCCGGGCCTGGTCCTGCTCGGTGAGCGTCGCGGTCATGCCGCCGTCCTGCGGCTGCCACGGTCCCCAGGCGAGGGCGGTCGCGGGCAGGCCCGCGGCTCGGCGGTGCTCGGCCAGGGCGTCCAGGAAGGCGTTGGCCGCGGCGTAGTTCGCCTGCCCGGGGCTGGTGAGCGTGCCCGCGAGGGAGGAGAACAGGACGAACGCGCCGAGGTTCGTCTCCCGGGTCAGTTCGTGCAGGTGCCAGGCCGCGTCCACCTTCGGCCGCAGCACCCCGGCGAGCCGGTCGGCGGTCAGCGAGGGGAGCGTGACGTCGTCCAACACGCCCGCCGTGTGCACCACAGCGGTCAGCGGGTGCTCGGCCGGCACCGCCGCCAGCAGCCCGGCCACCGCCGTGCGGTCCGCCACCTCGCAGGCCGTGACGTCCACGGTGGCGCCCAACCCGGCGAGTTGCGCGACGAGTTCGCCGGCGCCGGGTGCTTCGGCGCCGCGCCGGCTGGCGAGCAGCAGATGCCGCACCCCGTGGGCCGTCACCAGATGCCGGGCGACCAGGGCGCCGAGCGTGCCGGTGCCGCCGGTGATCAGCACGGTGCCGTTCGGTGCGAACGCTCCCGGGGCCACCGGCCCGTCGGACTCCGACTCCGAGCCCGAAGCGGTGGAGCCCGAGCCGGAAGCGGTGAGCGGGCCGGTGCCCGGACCTGCGGGCGCACGCACCAGGCGCGGCACCCGCACCACACCCCCGCGCACCGCCGACTCCGGCTCACCGGCACCGAGCGCAGCCGCCAGCGCACCGTAGGACTCCGCGGCACCGTCCACGTCCACCAGCACGACCCGGCCCGGATACTCCGCCTGCGCCGAACGCACCAACCCCCGCACCGCGGCCGAGGCGAGATCGGTCACCGGCTCCCCGCCGACCGTGACCGCGCCCCGGGTGGTGATCAGCAGGCTCACGTCAGCGGTCGTCTCGTCGGCCAGGAACGTGCGCAGGGTGTCGAGGACATGGCTGGTCAGCGTGTGCGTACGGGCGACCACGGGGGTGCCGGGTGCACGCGTGGACGGGGTCACGGGCACGCTCGCGTACGGTGCGTTCGCCGGGTCCCCGTTTTCGTCCTCGACGAGCTCGAGGCCGGTCAGGTGATCCGCCTCCAGGCCCGCGGCGCGCAGCGCCTCGGCCGCCTCGGGGGCGCCGAGGACCGCCCAGCGGCCGGTGGCGGGGGTCCCGGCCGCGGGGACGGTGGACCAGTCGACCTGGTGGAGCGGGTCCCGGCCGCGGTCCTGGACGCCTTCGAGGCGGCCGGGGTCCACTTCGAGCATGGTGAGCGAGCCGATGGTCAGCACGGGCTCGCCCGCAGCGTCGGCGACCGCCATGGTCACGGTGCCGGGTGCCGGCTCGGTGACCCGGATGCGCAGGCGGGTGGCTCCGGTCGCGTGCAGCGCCACCCGGCTCCACGAGAACGGCAGCCGGACGAAGCCGGTCTCCTCCTCGGTCCGTGCCCCGTCGGGGCCGGTCCTGGGCACCAGCGCGCCCGGGTGCAGGGCGGCGTCGAGGAGGGCCGGGTGGATGCCGTAGCCGCCGGGTTCGACGCCTTCGGGCAGGGCGATCTCCGCGTAGACGGCGTCCGTGCCGCGCCAGGCGGCCTTCAGGCCCTGGAACAGCGGGCCGTAGTGGTAGCCGCGCTCGATGAAGTGCGCGTAGAAGTCGTCGAGTGCCACGCGCCGGGTGCCGGCCGGCGGCCATGCGGTGAGGCGTTCGCCGCCGGCCGTGTCCCGGCTGCCGAGCGAGCCGGTGGCGTGGCAGGTCCACGCGGTGTCGGCGGGCGCGTCGGAGCCGCGGGTGTAGACGGCGAACGCGGCACGGCCGGTGCCGTCGGACGGCTCGACGACGAGCCGCAGCTGCAAGGAGCCCGTTTCGGGGACGCCCAGGAACGCGTGGTGGGTCAGCTCCTCGATCTGGTCGCAGCCGATGTGGTCGGCGGCGTGCAGCAGCAGGTCGACGAAGCCGGTGCCGGGCAGCACCGGCGAACCGTAGATCTCGTGCTCCGCGGTCCAGGCCGGGTGGTCCGCCGAGATCCGCCCGGTGAACAGGTGGCCCTTGCCCTCGGGCAGTTCGGTCACCGCGGTCAGCAGCGGGTGGTCGGTGGTGCTGAGCCCCGCGGCGGCCAGGTCGGCGGCCGGCTGGGGGATGAGCCAGTAGCGGTCGCGCTGGAAGGGGTAGGTGGGCAGCTCGGCCGCGTGGGTTCCGGCCGGGGGCAGCCGCCAGTCGACGTCGGTGCCGGCGGTGTGCAGGGTGGCGAGGGCGGTGAGGAGGGTGCGGGTCTCCGCGTGGTCGGCGCGCAGCGCGGCGACGGCCACCACCTGCTCGTCCGTCTCGTGCAGGGTGGCCCGGGTCAGCGCGGTCAGCACCGGGTCGGGGCCCAGCTCCAGGTAGGTACGGCCGCCGGCGCCGTGCAGGGCGCGTACGGCGTCCGTGAAGCGCACCGGGCGGCGGATGTGGCCGCTCCAGTACGCCGGGTCCGTGAGCTGGTCGACGGTGGCCAGCTCGCCGGTGACGTTCGAGACCACCGGGATGGCCGGCTTGTGGAAGGTGAGGGTGGCCGCGATCGATGCGAACTCGGCGAGCACGTCGTCCATGTGCGGCGAGTGGAAGGCATGGCTGACCGGCAGGGTGCGGGTCTTGCGGCCCAGCCGGGCGAAGTGCTCGGCGATCCGGGTGGCCGGCTCCGCGTCCCCGGAGATGACGGTGGAGTCGGGCGAGTTGAGGGCCGCGATGGAGACGCCGGGCTGGTCGGCGAGGTGCGCCAGCAGTTCCTCTTCCGTCGCCTGGACCGCGATCATCACGCCGTCCGCCCGTGCGGCCTGCATCAGCCGGCCCCGGGCCGCCACCAGCACGGCCGCGTCCGGCAGCGACAGCACACCGGCGACGTGTGCGGCGGTCAGCTCGCCCACCGAGTGTCCGGCCAGCACGTCCGCGCGCACCCCGAACGACTCCACCAGCCGGTACAGGGCCACTTCCAGCGCGAACAGTGCCGGCTGCGTGTAGCGGGTCTGGTCGAGCAGGGCCGCTTCGGGGGTGCCGTCGGCGGCGAACACCAGGTCTTTGAGCGGACGTTCCAGGTGGGGGTCGAGCTGGGCGCAGACCTCGTCGAGTGCGTGCGCGAACACCGGGAACGTCGCGTGGAGCTCGCGCCCCATCCGGGGTCGCTGGCTGCCCTGCCCCGTGAACAGGGCAGCCAGCTTCCCGCGCCCCCGCACCGCGCCGGACACCACCGAGGCGGCAGCGGAAGACGTCTCTCCTTCGGCCAGTGCGGCGAGACCGGCGAGCAGTTCGTCGTGCGAGCCGCCCAGCACCACCGCCCGGTGCGCAAGCCGGGCGCGCCCGCCCGCGAGCGCGGCCGCGACCTCGGTGAGGCCCGCGCCCGGCCGGCCGGCGGCGAACTGCCGCAGGCGCTGGGCCTGCTCCCGCACCGCCTGCTCGGACCTGCCGGACAGCACCCACGGCACCACCGGGCCGACGGCGGCCGGCCCTTCGGCGATGGCCTCCGTCGACGGGTCAGGCTCGGGTGCGGCCTCCAGGATCAGGTGCGCGTTGGTGCCGCTGATGCCGAACGAGGAGACGCCGGCCCGGCGCGGACGTCCGGTCTCGGGCCACGCGCGCTCCTGCGTCAGCAGTTCGACGCCGCCGTCCGCCCAGTCGACGTGCGGGGACGGCTCGTCCACATGCAGGGTCTTCGGCAGCACCCCGCGGCGCAGCGCCTCGACCATCTTGATCACGCTGCCGATGCCGGCGGCGGCCTGCGCATGGCCGATGTTCGACTTCAGCGATCCCAGGAACAGGGGTCGCTCGGGGTCGCGGTCCCGTCCGTAGGTGGCGATCAGGGCCTGTGCCTCGATCGGGTCGCCGAGCCGGGTGCCCGTGCCGTGGGCCTCGACCGCGTCCACGTCAGCGACCGAGAGGCCGGCGTTCTTCAGGGCGGCGCGGATGACCCGCTGCTGGGAGGGGCCGTTGGGGGCGGTGAGCTGGCTGCTCTTGCCGTCCTGGTTGATGGCGGAGCCGCGGATGACGGCGAGGACCGGGTGGCCGTTGGCCTGGGCGTCCGAGAGCCGTTCCAGCAGCACCATGCCCGCGCCCTCGGCCCAGGCGACCCCGTCAGCGGCGCCCGCGAAGGACTTGCAGCGACCGTCCGGGGACAGCCCGCGCTGGCGGCTGAACTCCAGGAACATGCCGGGGGTCGCCATCACCGCGGCGCCACCGGCGAGGGCGGTCTCGCACTCGCCGGTGCGCAGTGCCTGGCAGGCCTGGTGCAGGGCGACCAGCGACGACGAGCAGGCGGTGTCGACCGAGACCGCGGGGCCCTCCAGGCCCAGGGTGTAGGAGATCCGGCCGGAGGCGACGCTGAGGGTGTTGCCGGTGAGCAGGTAGCCCTCGATGTTCTCGCTGCCCTGGTGGGTGATGGAGGCGTACTCGTGCCCGGAGACACCGGTGAACACGCCGGTGCGGCTGCCGCGCAGCGACATCGGGTCGATGCCGGCCCGCTCCAGCGCCTCCCAGGC
>NZ_JAMJWG010000006.1 GCF_024435355.1 Streptomyces odontomachi | reverse complement strand
CACCGAAGGCGGCCCTTCGGCACCCCAGGGACAAGGGGGCACCCCAAACCTTCTGTGGGCAGTCGTTCCGCAGGGCGGAACGGGTGGGCACAGGCCACGACGCACGGTCACGTGCAACGGTTCCGGGCACCCCGGACGACCGGCGTAGCCACGACGTACGGTCACGTGAACGGTTCCGGGCACCCGGACGAACGGCCCAGCCACGACCCACGGTCACGTGCGACCGGAGCACTCCCGGGGACGGGCGCGTGGGGTCAACCCCACGCGCCGCGGGGACGTCTCCCCAGACGGCTACGCTGGATCAGGCCCGCAGCCGCTGACCTGGGCCGGAACGGGCGAGAAGGGAGGCGGCGAGTGACCGGGCGCGGGAGCGCGGAGCGATGGCGCAGGGCGGGCGCCGCAATGTGGCGCATGCTCGCGGTGTGGGCGGTCGCCACCGCCACCATGCTGACCCTCGCCGCCCTGCTGCCCGACTTCCGCCTGGAGTCCCCCCACGGCGACAGCATCACCCGCATCGCGGTGACCGCCGCCCTCGGCGCCGGCGGCTTCGGGGTGCTCCAGGCACTGGTGTGGCCGCTGCTCGTCCGCGCCCTGCTGCTGGTGCCGGCGCTGGTCCTCGGCCTGCTGGTGTTCTTCCTCAACGGCTCGCTGCTGCTGCTCGCCCTGCGACTCAACCCGTCGGGCCGGGGCGGCGCCGCCTGGGAGACCGCGGTCGTGGTGGCCGCCGCGATGTCCGCCGTGGCGTCGGCCACCGGCACGGCCCTGACCGTGCACGACGACGCCGCCTACCGGCGCAGGCTCTCCCGGCTCGCCGGCCGTCGCCGGCGCCGCGCAGGCCCGTACCCGACCACCCCCGGCACCGTCTTCGTACAGCTCGACGGCGTCGGCCACGACGTGCTGGACAGGGCCGTGGACGAGGGGCTGATGCCCACCGTCGCCCGCTGGTTGGGCCGGCACCGGGAGGGGGAAACGGAGGACAGCCGACGAGGCACTCATCGGCTGACCCGCTGGCGCACCGACTGGTCCAGCCAGACCGGCGCCAGCCAACTCGGCATCCTGCACGGCTCCAACCACGATGTGCCGGCGTTTCGGTGGTACGAGAAGGACACCGGTGAGGTGGTGGTGTGCAATCGGCCCAGCAGCGCCCACGAGTTGCAGCGTCGCGCCACCGTGCGCACCGGTGACGCGGGGCTCCTGGGCACCGACGGCGCAAGCCGGGGCAACCTGTTCGGTGGCGGCGCCCAACAGCTCGCCCTGGTGCTGTCGACGACGGCGCGCCGCGCCCCGGGCAGCCGTTCCCGCGCCGGCTACTTCGCCTACTTCCGCGACCCGGCCAACGCGGTGCGCACCGCCGTGTCGTTCGTGGCTGAGGTGGTGCGCGAGGTGACCCAGGCCGTCGGGGCGCGGCTGCGCGGTGACCGGCCGCGGGTCTCGCGCGGCGGGCTCTACCCGCTCATCCGCGCCTTCGCCACCGTCGTCGAGCGTGACGTGGTGGTCGCCGCGGTGATCGGCGACATGCTGGTCGGCCGCACCGCCGTCTACGCCGACCTGGTCGCCTATGACGAGGTGGCGCACCACTCGGGGCCGTACAGCCGGGACGCGTTCAAGGTGCTGGGGAGACTTGACCGGTCGCTCGCCCTCCTTGACGAGGTGGCGCAGCACGCGCCTCGGCCTTACCGGATCGTGGTCCTGTCCGACCACGGGCAGAGCCCTGGCGAGACCTTCCGCGGGCGGTTCGGGGAGGCTCTCGGTGACCTCGTTCGGGACGGTTGTGGTCTGCCCGTGCCGCGCCGGGCCGCGGATGCACCGACCGGTGCCGGGCGGCCGGCGGGCACCCCGAGCGGTGCCGAGGCGCGCGGTGCGGCGCGTGCCGCGTTGGGGCGACCCGTCGAGGAGGGTGAGGGGAGCGCCTTGCGGGGGCGTCCGGCGCGGCGCCGCGAGCCTGTCGTGTTGGCCTCCGGCAATCTCGGGTTGGTTTCATTTGCCGATGTGCCGCATCGGATGACGCGGCAGGAGATCGAACGGCGCCACCCTGCGTTGCTGGCGACCCTGGCCGACCATCCGGGGGTCGGCTTCGTGCTGGTCGCCGACGAGCGGCACGGCGGCGTCGTGCTCGGCCCGCACGGTGCCGTGCTGCCGCTGTCCGGGCTCGACGAGGACCCGGGGCCGCTCGCCGGGTTCGGTCCCGGTGCCGTGGCCGCGGTGCGCCGCACCCACACCTTTCCGCACGCCGCCGACATCATGGTCAACTCCCGGTACGACCCCGTCACCGGCGAAGTCCTCGCGTTCGAGGAGCAGATCGGCTCGCACGGCGGGCTCGGCGGCGCCCAGGGGGAGCCGTTCCTGCTGTGGCCGTGTTCCTTGTCCGCACCCGATGCCGATGGTGTGCCGCTGGTCGGCGCCGAGCGACTGCACGGGGTGTTCCGACGCTGGCTCGGGGAGGCCGCTGCGCCCCGGCTGCCGCGGCAGGCCGCCCGGCGCCCTGACGGTTCCGGTGGGACGGCACCTGCCGCCGCGTCCGATGAGACGGTCGGGTCGCCACCGCACTGACGGCGCCGTTGGCGTTGGCGGGGTGGGGGTTTTGCGGCAGCGGGGTGTCTCCAGGCGGTGGCGTTTGTCGCGTGTGTGCCACAGGCGCGGAAAATTCGACTGCGTCGCGAACGGCGGCCGCCCACACTGTTCGTAAGCCGATCTCACGAAGGAGCCCTGTGCAGGCAGCCGTCACCGTATCTCCCGCCCGGATACCCGAGTTGCTGCTCGGTCTGGCCACCGTGCGGCCCGTCTTCCTGTGGGGCGCGCCGGGGATCGGCAAGTCCTCGCTGGTGCGGGACTTCGCCGAGTCGTTGGGTCTGGAGTGTGTGAGTCTGCTCGGTACTCAACTGGCGCCCGAGGACCTGATCGGGGTGCCGCAGATCAGGGACGGGCGTTCGGTGTTCTGCCCGCCGGAGGCCATCGCGCGTGACGAGCCCTACTGCCTGTTCCTCGACGAGTTGAACGCCGCAACGCCCGATGTGCAGAAGGCCTTCTACTCGCTGATCCTGGACCGCCGCATCGGCGGCTACGAGCTTCCGCAGGGCTCCATCGTGATCGGTGCGGGCAACCGCAGCACCGACAACGCCCTGGCCCGCCCGCTCGCCTCAGCCCTGGTCAACCGCCTCACTCATGTGCACCTGGAGGCGTCGCCGACCGACTGGCTCGCCTGGGCCGCCGGGCACGGCATCCACCCGTGGATCCTGGACCACCTCACCGACCGGCCCGACCACCTGTGGTCGAAGCCGCCGAAGACCGAGGAGCCGTTCTCCACGCCGCGCTCCTGGCACATGCTCTCCGACGCGCTGCACTCCTTCGGGCCCACCCTGGACGAGAACACCCTGAAGGTGATCGCACACGGCACGCTCACTCCGGCGCACGCGGTCGCCTTCTGCGGCTACGTCAAGATCGTGCGGCATGCGTACGGCATCGAGGCGATCATCAAAGGCGACGCCTCCTGGCCGCGCCGCGTCGAGGACCGCGATCTGCTCTACTACCTCGCCGAAGCGTTCCGCGGTCGGCTGATCAAGGAGCTGCCGGCGAGCAAGGAACACGTCAGCGCCCAGGGACGGCAGACGGCCTACCGCGCCAAGGCGCTGCTGGTGCAGCTCGCCGAGATCTCGGTGGAGGTCGCCCAGACCGTCATCGCCGACGACGCCGACGGCAACCCGGTGCTGCCCGCGTGGTTCCTGGTCGACGCGGCCCGTGACATGCCGCGCCTGGTGGAGGCCCGCCGGTGAGCCGCGGCCGCCGGCAGGCCATGGCCGAGCGGCACAAGCAGGCCCTCGAGGCGTTCACGGAAGGCATGCGGCGGGCGTGGGCCAATCCGGCGCTGGCCGCCTTGGACGCCAAGGTCTGCCGCGAGGAGGACTGCCCTCACACCCCTCGGCAGGGCCTCGTGCGCGTCGACTCCAACGGCGCCCTGCACATCGATCCCGCCCGGCGCGCCGAACCCGCCGCCTGGGCGTGGGCACTCGCGCACTGCGTGCTCCACCTCGGCTTCGGCCATGTCCCGGCCGCCTCCGGGCAGCGCGTCCAGCCCGACCGCTACGACCTGGCCGCCCGCTGCGCCGTCGTCAACCGCTTCCTGCTCACCTTCTCCGTCGGCGAGACACCCGAGGATCTGCCGGGCTCCTACCCGGACGGCGACGAGGAGCAGCTTGCCGCGCGCTGGCGGCGGGACGGCATCCCGGCCGCCTACACCCACTGCGGCACCGCGGGCGGCGCGCCGGACCAGGTGCTGCTGCCGTGGGCCGGCAGCTGGGGGAACCAGCAGCCCACGGACTGGCAGATCGCCTTCGCGCACGCGCTGACCCGCACCATGTCGGCGGCCATGGACATGGCGGGTGGCCGCCGGGAGTCGCTGCGCGACGGTGCGGCGCCGTTGCGTCCCTGGCAGGCCGCCCTCAACTGGTTCGTCTCGTCGTACCCGCTGCTCGGCGGCATCGCCGCCGGCATCACCCTGGTCGCCGACGCGGAGCTGGCCCGCGCCCACGACATCTCCGTGGCCGCCGTCAGCCCGGAGGCGGGCGAGATCTACATCAACCCGGTACGGCGGTACACCAGCGAGGAGTGGCGGTTCATCCTCGGCCACGAACTGCTGCACGCCGCGTTGCGTCACGGTGAGCGGTGCGGCGGCCGGGACCCGTACCTCTTCAACGTCGCCGCCGACTATGTGATCAACGGCTGGCTTCGGGAGATGGACGTCGGAGACATGCCCGAGGGGCTGCTGTACGACGCACAGCTCGCGGGTCTCTCGGCGGAGGAGGTGTACGACCGGATCACCACCGACCTGCGCCGGATGCGCCGTCTCGCCACCCTGCGCGGCAAGGGCCGGGGCGACATCCTCGGCGAGCCGCCGGTCCGCCGCCCGCACGACTACGTCGACCTGGACACCTTCTACCGCCGCGGCCTGATCCAGGGGTTCGACCTGCACCAGCGTCAGGAGCGCGGGCTGCTGCCCGCCGGGCTCGTGGAGGAGATCCGCGCCCTCAGCCATCCGCCGCTGCCCTGGGACGCCCGGCTGGCCCGCTGGTTCGACGAGTTCGTGCCCCGACCCGAGCCGGTGCGCAGCTTCGCCAGGCCGGCCCGCCGGCAGGCGTCGACGCCGGACATCCCGCGGGCCGGCCGGTACTTCCCGCCGGAGGAGGTGGCCCGCTGCACCTTCGGCGTGCTGCTCGACACCTCGGGTTCGATGGGCCGGGTCCTGCTCGGCAAGGCCCTCGGCGCGATCGCCTCGTACGCGCAGGCACGTGACGTTCCGGCGGCGCGCGTCGTCTTCTGCGACGCCGCGCCGCATGACGCGGGCTATCTGCCGGTGACCGAGATCGCCGAGCGGGTGCGGGTACGCGGGCGCGGCGGCACCGTCCTGCAACCCGGGATCGACCTGCTCCAGCGGGCCGACGACTTCCCGCCGAGCGCGCCCCTGCTGGTGATCACCGACGGCGACTGCGATGTGCTGCGGGTGCGGCGGGAGCACGCCTACCTGGTGCCGCCCGGCGCCACGCTGCCGTTCACGCCGCGCGGGCCCGTCTTCCGGGTGCGGTGAGCCGCCGGCCCACGGCGCGGCGGACGCGTAGGCGCGCAGGGTGTGCGCGAGTGGTGCGCCAAGTGGTGCCCGGGGGAGTCGATGTGCGCGACCGGTGTGTGATCGGATGGGGGCCGACGGAAGTCGTGCACAGTTCTGGGAAGGGAATTCCGCCGTGGCAACCACGCGTTCCGCACACACCGTATGGGAAGGCAACCTGGCCGAGGGCAAGGGCCTCGTCACCTTCGACTCCTCCGGCATCGGCGAGCAGCCGGTCTCCTGGCCGGCCCGGGCCGAGCAGGCGAACGGCAAGACCAGCCCCGAGGAGCTGATCGCGGCGGCCCACTCCAGCTGCTTCTCCATGGCCCTCTCGCACGGTCTGACCGGCGCCGGCAATCCGCCCACCCGGCTGACCACCTCGGCCGACGTGACCTTCCAGCCCGGCACGGGGATCACCGGCATCCACCTCACCGTGCAGGGCGAGGTCCCGGGGATCGACGAGGCCGCGTTCGTGGCCGCCGCCGAGGAGGCCAAGGCGAACTGCCCGGTCAGCCAGGCGCTGGCCGGCACCACGATCACGCTCAGCGCCAAGCTGGCCTGATCCCGGTCCGGGGTCCCCGTGGGCCCCGGACCATCCGCACGGTCACGACCCGGCCGTCGGCCCGCCGTGTGCGGGCCGACCGCCCTGCGTGACCCGCTCCCACCCCGCGTGACCCGCACTGATCGGGGTACTCGAATCCTGCCCCACCCATACTTGACAAGAGGGCACTCAAGTTTTGTGCTGGAGAGGGTAACGAGACCGGGTCGGCGGAAAGGGGACGGACATGGCACGCGCGGTCGGGATCGACCTCGGTACGACGAACTCGGTGGTGGCGCTCCTGGAGGGCGGCGAGCCGAGCGTCGTCGCCAACGCCGAGGGCGCACGCACCACCCCGTCCGTCATTGCCTTCGGCAAGAACGGCGAGGTCCTGGTGGGCGAGGTCGCCAAGCGGCAGGCGGTCACGAACGTGGACCGCACCGCCCGCTCGGTCAAGCGCCACATGGGCGAGGCCGACTGGCGCTTCCCCGCCGAGGGCACCATCGACGGCAGCACCTACACCGCCCAGGAGCTGTCCGCCCGGGTGTTGCAGAAGCTCAAGCGGGACGCCGAGTCCTACCTGGGCGAGGACGTCACGGACGCGGTGATCACCGTGCCCGCGTACTTCGACGACGCCCAGCGGCAGGCCACCAAGGAGGCCGGCGAGATCGCCGGGCTCAAGGTACTGCGGATCATCAACGAGCCGACGGCCGCCGCCCTCGCCTACGGCCTGGACCGCGGCGACGAGCAGACCGTCCTCGTCTTCGACCTGGGCGGCGGCACCTTCGACGTGTCGCTGCTGGAGATCGGCGAGGGCGTCATCGAGGTCAAGGCCACCAACGGCGACACCCACCTCGGTGGCGACGACTGGGACCAGCGCATCGTCGACCACCTGGTGAAGCAGTTCAAGAACGGCTACGGCATCGACCTCTCCCAGGACCGGATGGCCGTGCAGCGGCTGCGCGAGGCCGCCGAGAAGGCCAAGATCGAACTCTCCTCCTCCAGCGAGACCACGATCAACCTGCCCTACATCACGGCCTCCGCCGAGGGCCCGCTGCACCTGGACGAGCGGATGACGCGCGCCCAGTTCCAGGAACTCACCGCCGACCTGCTGGAGCGCTGCAAGAAGCCCTTCCACCAGGCCGTCCAGGACGCCGGCATCGAGTTGTCCGCCGTCGACCACGTGATCCTCGTCGGCGGCTCCACCCGGATGCCCGCCGTCACCGACCTGGTCAAGGAGCTCACCGGCAAGGAGCCGCACAAGGGCGTCAACCCGGACGAGGTGGTCGCGGTCGGCGCCGCCCTCCAGGCGGGCGTGATCCGCGGCGACGTCAAGGACGTGCTGCTGCTCGACGTCACGCCGCTGTCCCTCGGTATCGAGACCAAGGGCGGCATCATGACCAAGCTCATCGAGCGCAACACCACGATCCCGACCAAGCGCTCCGAGATCTTCACGACGGCCGCCGACAACCAGCCGTCCGTCGGCATCCAGGTCTTCCAGGGCGAGCGGGACATCGCCGCGTACAACAAGAAACTCGGCGTCTTCGACCTCACCGGTCTGCCGCCGGCCCCGCGCGGCGTCCCGCAGATCGAGGTCACCTTCGACATCGACGCCAACGGGATCATGCACGTCAACGCGAAGGACCTGGCCACCGGACGCGAGCAGCGCATGACGGTCACCGGCGGCTCGGCGCTGCCGAAGGACGACATCGACCGCATGGTGCGCGACGCCGAGAAGTACGCCGCCGAGGACCGGCAGCGCCGCGAGGCCGCCGAGACCCGCAACCAGGCCGAACAGCTCGTCTACCAGACCGAGCGGTTCCTCGCCGACAACCCGGACAAGGTGCCCGCCGACACCAGGTCGGAGGTGGAGTCGGCCGTCACTGACCTGAAGGGCCTGCTCGACCAGGAGCCCAGCGAGTCCAACACCGACCAACTGCGCAGCGCCGCCGAGCGGCTGGCGGCCGTCAGCCAGCAAATGGGCCAGGCGATGTACGCCGGCGCGCAGGAGGCCGGCGGCACCCCCGGCGGAGCCGGCACCGAGCAGGGCTCAGGCGAGGGCCCGGAGGATGTGGTCGACGCGGAGATCGTGGACGAGGACCGGGACCAACGCGGTGGCGCGGCCTGACGCGTGGTCCGCCAGGTCAGGGCGTCAGGGAGCGCAGGTACGCCGCCGTGGGCGGATCCGCCGGCAGGAACGTCTCGATGGCCAGCTCGGCCACCGTCACGTCCATGGGCGTGTTGAACGTCGAGATCGAGGAGACGAAGGACAGCACCCGGCCGTCGTGTGCGATCCGCATCGGCAGGGCGAAGACCGGCACGGCACCGTCGACCGGACCGTCGCCGTCCACCGCACCGGCGGCCTCCGGGGCGACACCGTCCGCCCCGGGCGCCGCGACCGGGTAACCGGCGACCTCCTCGTACACCGCCCGTAGCGCGTCGGACCGTTCGAGGGCCATGCGGCGCTCCATCTGGGCCAGCAGATGCCCACGCCACGCCCGCAGGTTGAGGATGCGCGGTGCCAGGCCCCGCGGGTGCAGGGTGAGCCGCATCGCGTTCAGCGGCGGGGCCAGCAGGTCTTCGGGCAGGCCCTCCATCAGCATCGCGATCCCGCGGTTGGCGGCCAGCACGTCGTAGGTCGCGTCGACGACGAGCGCAGGGTAGGGCTCGTAGCCGGCCAGCAGTCGCTCGATGCCGTCCCGGAGCGCGGACAGGTTCGGGTCGTCCAGCGGGGTCTCGGGGAAGCGGGGTGCGTAACCGGCCGCGATGAGCAGCGCGTTGCGCTCGCGCACCGGCACGTCCAGATGGCCGGCGAGGCGCAGGATCAGCTCCTCGCTCGGCCGGGACCTCCCGGTCTCCACGAAGCTGATGTGCCGCGCCGACGATCCTGCGCGCAGGGCGAGCTCCAGCTGGCTCACCCGCCGTCGTTCGCGCCAGCCGCGCAGCAGCGGCCCCACGCTGTTCGCGGGTCGGGCCGTCCGGGAAGGGGAGGGGGCGGTGGTCATACGCACGACGGTAGGTTACGCCCCCGCACACGGAGTACCCGATCGGCGGAACCGGATGGGGTGTCGCCGGTGCACCGGATGCCGTACGCGCCGAGACCGACGCGCGGTCCCTGTGGCAGTCTGGATCACGGTCGGCCGGGCGGTCCTGACCCGCCTCAGGCCGGCCCGCCGAGGCCGGAGCGGGCACCGGGCGTACGAGAGGAGTGCGGGCATGGCCGTCGAAGCGTTGTCGCAGGAGGAGATCACGGACCGGCTCGCCCGGTTGCCCGGCTGGACCCTGGACGGCGACCGGCTGGCCCGTTCCTACCAGCTCGGTTCGCACTTCGCCGCGACCGCGATGGTGGTGCACATCGCGCAGGTGCAGGAAGAGCTGGGCCACCACTCCGAGTTGACGCTCGGTTACAATACCGTCGCCCTGACCGTGAACACCCACAGCGTCGGCGGCAAGGTCACCGAACTCGACTTCGGCCTGGCCGGGCGCGTCGAGGAACTCGCCTCGAGCCATGGCGCGCTCTGACCCGTACGCCGCCCTGCCGGCCGGGTGCCGCTCACCGGGCCCCGGCCGCGAGACCCCTGCGGATGGCCCGCTCGACCGGTGAGTAGTCCCCGTCGGGCCGGTCGAGCTCGTACGGCACCGCCGGGTACAGCGGCGGCTGCGCCATGAACCGCGGCCGGGTGCCGTGGTGCGGCTGCGCGGCGTGCACCAGGAACGGGTGACAGAGGTAGACGTCGCCGGGGTGGCCGGTGGCGTGCACGACGGGCCGGTGCGCGGACGCGGCGTCGATCCGTGCCGCGATCCTGAGCCCCGAGACGCCCGCCTCCCCGTACGGCTCCAGCAGCGGCGGTATGTCGATGTGCGAGCCGACCCGGATGCGGGTCGGTGCGTCCTGCTCGCGTACCTCGCTGAACAGGAACAGCATCAGCAGGGCGCGGTCCTTGGAACGGAGGTTGGTGTAGTACCAGTTCGCGCCCTCGGGCTGGTAGCTGCCCTCGATGTGCCACCCCGCGTCGTCCGGTTCCTCGGGGTGCGGGAAGCGCAGCGGGAAACTGCCCAGCGAGTACCGCGGCTCCCAGCGGCCCGGGCCGACCAGGACGTCGTACGCCGCGTGCAGGGCGGCCGAGTTGGGTGCGGCTGCGAACGGGCCGTCGGACAGGCCGCCGATCCAGTGCACCGGGCGGTTCCAGGTGGCCGGATCCTCCGGGTCGCAGCCGGTCTCCCGCCAGAGGAGCCGCGCCGCGTCCGCGGCGACCCGGGTGGGGAACGCCTGCTCGATCTTGACGAAGCCGTCCCGGAGGAACCGCTCGGTCAGTGCGGTGGCGTCGATCATGTCGTCCATGGCCGCCATCGTGGGGGAGGGGGCGGGCCGACCGCATGCCGTTTTCTGTCCGCCGGGCGTGTACGGGCGTGCGGGGGCGCGTGCCGGCCGAGCGCTGCTCCGGACGGCACCTCGTTATCCTCGTCTCTCCTTCTCTCCGCACGGAGGCGGCGACCATGGGACACGGGCACCACCACGACCACACGCAACCCGACTGGGCCGCCATGGCACCGATGCTCGAGCGGCAGGCCGAGATCGCCGCGCCGGTGCACCTGCAAGCGGCCACCTGGCTGCGTGAGCTACGGCCGCATCCTCGGCTGATCGTCGACGCCGGCAGCGGTCCGGGCGTCGTCACCTGCCTGCTGGCGCAAGTCTTCCCGGACGCCGAGGTGGTGGCCGTGGACTCCGCCGCACCGCTGCTGGAGCTGGCCGCGGAGCGCGCCGCCCGTGCCGGGCTCGCCGACCGGGTGCGCACCCTGCACACCGAACTCCCCGCTGGTCTGGAGCGCCTTGCGCCCGTGGACATCGTCTGGGCCGGCCGCTCGCTGCACCACATCGGTGACCAGCAGGCCGCCCTGGCCGCCTTCGCGGAGCACCTGGCCCCCGGCGGGGTGCTGGCCCTCCAGGAGGGCGGCCTGCCGACCCGCTGGCTGCCGCGTGACATCGGCTTCGGCAGGCCGGGGTTGCAGAGCCGGCTGGACGCCGCCGAAGAGAACTGGTTCGCCGAGATGCGCGCGGCGCTGCCGGGCAGCGAGAACGTCACGGAGGACTGGCCGGCGCTGCTGGCCGCCGCCGGACTGCGGCACGGCGGCACCCGGTCGTTCCTGCTCGACCTGCCCGCCCCGCTCACCCACGACGCGCGCAGCCACGCGATGGACGTCTTCACCCGGATCCGTGAGGCGCTGGCCGAGCAACTGCCCGCCGACGACCTCAGCGCACTCGACCGGCTGCTCGACCCGGCCGACCCGGGCGGCCTGCGGCTGCGCCCCGACGCGTTCGCGCTGGGTGCCCGGACCGTGCACCTGGGCGTGCGGCCGGGCGCCGAGCCACCGGTGGCGTGAACTAGTTGTTCGCCACGAACTGCTTGGCCAGCGAGTCACCCAGGGACACCGCTGCGCTGTGGCTCTCGATGGGCTTGACCTGGGAGCCGGTGAAGAGGATGTAGGTGACACCGGATTCGGCGCCGCCGAACTCCGGGTCGGGGTCGATGCCGAGCGCGTTCGCGGTGGCGTAGGAGGCCTCGCCGATGATCGCGGTCGGGCCGGTGTCGCCCACCACGGCGTACTCGACCTTGTTGTTGTAGATGACGGCCACCACGCCGCCGCCCTTGATGCCGGCCTGCTGGTAGTTCCAGGTGCTGCTGGTGCTCGGCACCACCACGTACGGCAGCTCCGAGGCGGTCAGCGGGTCGTCGCCCGAGGTGTGGAAAGCGGTGTCGTCCTGGAACCACGGGTCGGTGTCGCCGTTGCACTCGTCGGTGACCTGGCCGTCGCAGTCGATGTCCATGTCGGCCTTCCAGAACACCGCCCCGGTGGCTCCGCAGACCGGGATCGTGGCGCTGGTCTCCTCGTCGGTCCGGTACTTGCCGTTGGAGACCTGGTTGCAGCTGGACACCTTGGCCAGCAGGTCGGCGGCGCTCACCGAGCCCTCCCGTACGGACGCCGGGGCGGGGGATCCGGCCGGCGAGGCCAGGGCGGGAAGGGTGGCGGTGGCCAGCAGTGCGGCACTGGCTGCGGCGGCGAGCGTCAGGGTGCGAGCACGCATGTGGGGGGTCGCCCTTCTGTTAGGAAAGTTTCCTTACTGGGTCAGCCCAATGTGGCGCGCTCTCATGTCCACGTCAAGACACCGGACGGCGGGGGACGGCGCACTTTCGGTCATGGGCCCGCCATCCTGGTGCGGACCCGCAGATGGCCCGCAGCCCGCCCGCAGGACAGGCGGCAGCCCCGCACCCGGGAAGGGGTGCGGGGCTGCTCACGCGACGGGGACCGGGATCGAGCCCGGAGCCGGGGCGAAGGGGACGCTCAGGCCACGTTCATCGACGCCGGGTCGGACCCGATGCGGCGGTTCTCGTTCAGCGCGCTGATAGCGGCGATGTCCTCGTCGTCCAGCTGGAAGCCGAAGACGTCGATGTTCTCCCTGATCCGGGACGGGGTCACGGACTTGGGAATGACGACGTTGCCGAGCTGGAGGTGCCAGCGGAGCACGACCTGGGCCGGGGTCTTGCCGTGCTTCTGGGCGATCGCGGCGAGCGCCGGCACGTCGAGCAGGCCCTTGCCCTGGCCCAGTGGCGACCAGGCCTCGGTGGCGATGCCCTGCTCGGCGTGGAACTCGCGGGACTCGCGCTGCTGGAGGTGCGGGTGCAGCTCGATCTGGTTGACCGCCGGGATGATCGACGTCTCGTCGAGCAGTCGCCGCAGGTGCTCCGGGAGGAAGTTGGAGACGCCGATGCTCTTGGCACGGCCCTCGGAGTGGATCTTCTCGAAGGCCTTGTAGGTGTCGACGTACTTGTCCCGGGCGGGGGTCGGCCAGTGGATCAGGTAGAGATCGACGTAGTCGAGGCCCAGCTTCTCCAGCGAGGCGTCGAAGGCACGGAGCGTCTCGTCGTACCCCTGGTCGCCGTTCCACAGCTTGGTCGTGACGAAGAGCTCGCCGCGGGCGACGTCGGAATCGGCGATCGCCCGGCCGACGCCCTTCTCGTTGCCGTAGATGGCTGCCGTGTCGATGCTGCGGTACCCGGCGTCCAGAGCCGTGCTGACCGCTGCGACGGCCTCGTCGTCGGGGACCTGCCACACGCCGAAGCCGAGCTGGGGCATCTCGACGCCGTTGTTCAGGATGATCGGGGGGACCTTGCTCACGAGCTCTCGATCCTTCGGTGGTTGATGAGTACTGCCCTCCTCAACGATCACGACCTGGCCTGCATTCCTCTGCTGGTCGTGACCGAGTGAGGCAAAGGTCTCAGCTGCCGGTCGGCCGTGCGGCGACCGAGGGCCGCGCGTCCGGATCGTGCGGGTGCCGCGGAGTCCGGCAGCGCACGACAGGACCCAGCCTGCCCCGCCACGCCGTGGGCACACCCCGGCGGGCCGCACCGCGCCGCCGGCCGGTGCGGTGGGAAGGCGGGCGCGACCTCAGGAGTGGTACAGCGCCTCGACCTCCGTCGCGTACGCCTGCTCGATGGCCTTGCGCTTGAGCTTCAGCGACGGCGTCAGGAGGCCGTGTTCCTCGGTGAACTGGTGCGCGAGTATGCGGAAGGTGCGGATCGACTCCGCCTGCGAGACGAGCGTGTTGGCGGCCACCACGGCACGCCGCACCTCGGTCTCCAGGTCCGAGTCCCTGACCAGGTCGGCCGGTGCGGGCATCGATCTGCCGCGCATGCCGAGCCAGTGCTCGACGGCCTCCGAGTCCAGGGTGACCAGGGCCGCGATGTACGGGCGGTCGTTGCCGACGACGATGCACTGCGCGATCAGCGGATGCTCCCGCACCCGCTCCTCCAGCGCCAACGGCTGCACGCTCTTGCCGCCGGAGGTGACCAGGATCTCCTTCTTGCGGCCGGTGATGGTGAGGTAGCCGTCCTCGTCCAGCGAACCGAGGTCGCCGGTGGCCAGCCAGCCCTCGTGGAGCGTCCCGTCGGTCGCCTTGGGATCGTTGAGGTAGCCCTGGAAGATGTTTCCGCCGCGCAGCCAGATCTCGCCGTCGTCGGCGATGTGCACCGTCGTACCGGGAATCGCCCGACCCACGGTGCCGAACCGGATCCGCTCGGGCGGATTGGCGGTCGCGGCCGCCGACGACTCGGTCAGCCCGTAGCCCTCGAAGATGGTCACGCCGGCGCCCGCGAAGAACAGCCCCAGCTTCCGCTCCATCGCCGAGCCGCCGGACACCGCGTAGCGTGCCCGGCCACCGAGCGCGGCCCGGAGCTTGCCGTAGACCAGCTTGTCGAAGACCTGGTGCTGCATCCGCAACGCGGCCGAAGGCCCGGGCCCGGTGCGGAACATCTTGGCCTCCACGGCCTCCGCGTAGCGCACGGCCACCTCGACGGCCTTGTCGAACGGGCCGCCCTTGCCCTCCCGCTCGGCCTTCCGGCGCGCCGCGTTGAAGATCTTCTCGAAGATGTACGGCACGGCGAGGATGAACGTCGGCCGGAACGCCGCGAGGTCCGGCAGCAGCGCCTCCGCGTTCACCCGGGGCTGGTGGCCGAGCTTGACCCACTCACGGATGGCGGCGACCTCCACCATCCGGCCGAAGACATGGGCGAGCGGCAGGAAGAGCAGGGTGCTCCCCTCGCCGTTCTTCGTGAAGAACGCCGACTCGAAGGCCTTGAGTACCGTGTCCGTCTCGAAGATCAGGTTGGCGTGGGTGATCACGCAGCCCTTGGGGCGGCCCGTGGTGCCCGAGGTGTAGATGATCGTGGCGATGGAGTCGGGGGTGACCGCGGTGCGGTGGCGGTGCACCACGTCCTCGTCGAGGTGTGCGCCGGCCTCGGTCAGTTCGGGCACCGCGTCGGCGTCGAGCTGCCACAGCTTGCGCAGCTGCGGCAGCCGGCCGATGACCGACCCGATCGTCATCGCGTGGTCCTCGTGCTCGACGATCGCGGCGGAGACCTGGGCGTCGTGCATCATCCAGCAGACCTGCTCGCCGGACGACGTCGGGTAGATCGGCACCACCTGGCAGCCGATGGTCCACAGGGCGAAGTCGAAGAGGGTCCACTCGTAGCGGGTGCGCGACATGATCGCCACGCGGTCACCGAACCGCACGCCCTGCGCCAGCAGGCCCTTGGCGAGCGCCACGACCTCGTCGCGGAACTCGGCCGCGGTCACGTCCTGCCACTTGCCGGCCTTGTCCTTGCGGCCCAGTACGACGCGCGTCGGGTCCTCGAGGGCATGTTCGAACACGACGTCGGCGAGACCGCCCGTAAGTGGCGGCGTCGACGCGGTGGCCAGGGGTGGATTGGTGAACTCGCGCAATGGTGCTCCTCGTGGCGCTCCCGCACAGCGCCGGTGACGGTACCCCACCGGTGGCTGTGGCGGGAGGGGTGCCCACGGTGCCGGAACCGTGGGCGTATGCACTGGTCAGCGGGGTAAATGTGGCCACAAGGGTAAGGGTCGGACAGAATTACTTACGGCATAGTAAGTTTCGCTGCCGTAATCTCCACCGAATCTGTACGACCTGGTCACGGTGGAGTGGCGTCATATGCCCCGGTATTCCCGCTGCTTCCGTTTCACCCTTGGGTGACCGTCGCATCCGCCTGGGAAGGCTGCGCCCCGGTGGGGGCCACCACCGCCGCCGGCTCGTCCGTGCGGCGCACCAGCAGCAGCACCAGCACGCCTGCCACCAGTGCCGTCACGCCGGCCGCCAGCGCCGCCGCGTCCAGACCCGCGGCGAAGGCGGAGCGCAACAGGTGCGCGGGCATGCTGGCGCGCAGTTGGTGTCCGGCGCCGCCCGCCAGGGCGTGTGCCGCACCCGACGGCAGGGTGTGCTCCATGCGCGCGGTCAGCACCGTGCCGTACGCCGCCACCCCCAGCGCGTAACCCAACTGCCGGAAGGTGTTCACGGCGCCGCCCGCCATGCCCGCCCGGGCCGCCGGCACCGCCGCAAGCGCCGCACCCGAAATGGCCGGAGCGACCAGGCCCGTACCGACGCCCATCAGCACCAGACCGGGCGCCAGCGCCGTCCACGTGGCGTCGGCGTCCAGCAGTGCGAGGCAGAAGGCGCCGGCGGAGGTCAGCAGCAGGCCGCCGCCTATGGTCAGCCGAGGCGACACCCCGTGCAGCAGCCGGCCGCCCGCCCCGGCCACCACGAAGGACGCCGCCGACAGCGGGACCACCGCGAGACCGCCGCGCACCGGCGACATGTCCAGCATCGTCTGAAGCCATATGGAGATGTACGGCAGCACGCCGAACGCGGCACCGTTGAACGCCACCGCAGCCACCAGCACCCCGACGAACGACGGCCGCCGGAGCAGCGACAGGTCCAGCAGCGGATCGGCGCGCCGGCGCTCCACCGCCACGAACGCCACCAGCGCCAGTGCCGCGACCGTGAACGCCGCCGTGGTCTCCGGCGTGGTCCAGCCGTCCTCGCCGGCACGCACGAACCCGTAGGTGACCGCCGCGGCGAACACCGCGAACGTGACCGTGCCCGCCGTGTCGATCCGGCGTCCCCGCGGCATCCGCGACTCGGGCACCACGGCCAGCGACAGCCACACCGCCGCCACGCTCACCGGCAGGTTCACGAAGAAGATCCAGCGCCATCCGGGCCCCTGGGTCAGCAACCCGCCCAGCACCGGGCCGACCGCCGCCGCGGCGCCGCTGACCGCGCCCCACACCCCGAGCGCCACCGAGCGCTGCCGTCCTTGGTACACCGAGCCCAGCAGCGGCAGCGTGGTCGCCAGCATCGCCGCACCACCCGCCCCCTGCACGGCGCGCGCGGCCACCAACGCGCCCGGACCGGGCGCGAGGCCGCAGGCCAGCGAGGCCGCCGCGAAGAGCACGGTGCCGACCACGTAGATGCGGCGCCGGCCCAGCACGTCGGCGGCGGCGCCGATGGCCAGCAGCAGCGCGGCCAGGGCCAGCGCATAGCCGTCGATGACCCACTGCAGATCGCTGAGCGAGGCGCCCAGCGCCCGCGCCATGTCCGGCAGCGCCACGACACAGATCGTCACGTCGACCAGCAACATGAACGTCCCCAGGCAGACCGCCGTCAACGGCCCCCATGCACGCATGCGTTCCCCGTCCCCTCGTCATTCCACGTCGTTGCTTCACGGCGTCCTCGGTGCGCCCGGTGTCCTGGACGCGCTCGGCGTGCTCGGTGTCCGTCACCTGCCCGTCGTGCCCGTCGTGCCGCGGTCCGGCGGCACCGTTCCGTCTCCGCCGGATCGTAGGATCGGGGATGCGGCGGCCGAAGTGCCGACCCCGGCCCGGTTGGGCGGAGGAATCCGACAGGAAAGGGCCGTCTGGTGGTGGAATTCGACATCGCGCAGCTCGCTGACGGGTTCGATCGGCTGGACGCCAAGCTGCTGCACGCCCTGGAACTCGACGCCCGCGCCCCCTTCAGCCGGATCGCCGCGGTGCTCGGCGTCTCCGACCAGACCATCGCGCGGCGCTACCGGCGGCTGCGGTCCAGGGCGGGGCTGCGCGTGGTCGCCGTCCGCGACCTCGACCCGCTCGGCCGGTCCCAGTGGACGCTGCGGCTGCGCTGCGCGCCCGAGGCCGCCCCGGCGATCGCCGCTGCGCTGGCGCGCCGCCCGGACACCGCCTGGGTCGAGCTGACCTCGGGCGGCACCGAGGTGGTGCTGCACGCCAAGCCGCGCAGCCGCGGTGACGAGCAGGACCTGCTGCTCGGCAGGCTGCCGCGCACCCCCCGCATCGTCGAGATCCGCGCTCACCAGGTGCTGCACCGCTTCTACGGTGGCCCGTCCGGCTGGTTGCGCAAGAGCGGGGCGCTGAGCGAGGCCGAGGCGGCGGCGCTGACCGGCCCGGCACGGTCGGACCCGCCGTCGGGCACGCGGCCGTGGCGCATCGCGGCCGAGGACGAGCCGCTGGTGAGGGCCCTGGAGGAGGACGGGCGCGCGAGCCACGCGGAGCTGCAACGGGCCACCGGACGACCGGAGGCATCCGTCAAACGCCGGCTGGCCGCGCTGCTCGGCTCCGGCGCCATCTACCTGGACGTCGAATACGACCCCGAAGTGCTCGGGTACCACGCCGCGTTCCTGCTGGGCATCACCGTCCGGCCCAGCGCCCTCGACGAGGTGGGCCGCGCCCTCGCAGAGCACCCGGAGATCGCCCATGCGGTGGCGACCACCGGTCCGTCCAACCTCATGGCGACCGCCGTCACCCGGGACACCGCCGACTTCTACCGCTATCTGAGCACCCGGCTCGGCACGCTCAAGGGTGTCCAGCACGTGGAGACGGCCCCTTTCATGAGCCGCGTGAAGCAGCTGACGTATCCGCGGCCGCGGAGGTAGCCGGCGAAGGTGGGGAGCGCCCCGTGCGGCGGGGCGTGCGAACGTCATCCGGCCAGGGAGCGGGGTGAGTGTCCGGGCGGGACCTGCCAGGGGTATCTTGATGTCGAGAAGAATGTAGACGTGAGCGGAGTACCGGTGACTGACTCGACCATCATCTACACGCAGACGGATGAGGCCCCGGCCCTGGCGACGTACTCGTTCCTGCCCGTCGTCCAGGCGTACGCCCGGGCGGCCGGTGTCGGCGTCGAGAGCCGCGACATCTCGCTGGCGGGGCGGATCATCGCCGCCTTCCCGGAGTACCTGGACCCCGGCCTGCGCATCGGCGACGCGCTCGCCGAGCTGGGCGAGCTGGCCCAGCGTCCCGAGGCGAACATCATCAAGCTGCCGAACATCTCGGCCTCGGTCCCGCAGCTCAAGGCGGCCGTAGCCGAGCTCCAGGCGCAGGGCTACGCACTCCCTGACTACCCGGACGACCCGAAGACCGACGAGGAGCGGGAGGTCGGCGCCCGCTACGACAAGGTCAAGGGCAGCGCCGTCAACCCGGTGCTGCGCGAGGGCAACTCCGACCGGCGCGCCCCGGCGTCGGTGAAGAGTTACGCCAGGAACCACCCGCACACCATGGGCACCTGGGAGCCCTACTCGAAGACCAACGTGGCCACCATGGGCGTGGACGACTTCCGCTCCACCGAGAAGTCCGCCGTGGTCGCGGCGGACGACGCCCTGCGCATCGAGCTGGTGGGCGACGACGGCACCACCACCGTGCTGCGGGAGTCCGTGCCGGTCAAGGCGGGCGAGGTCGTCGACGCCTCCGTCATGCGGGTGGCGGCGCTGCGCGAGTTCCTCCAGCGCCAGGTGGCCCGTGCCAAGGACGAGGGCGTGCTGTTCTCCGTCCACCTCAAGGCCACGATGATGAAGGTCTCCGACCCGATCATCTTCGGCCATGTGGTCCGGGCCTTCTTCCCGAAGACGTTCGCCGCGCACGGCGACGCCCTCGCCGCTGCGGGCCTGACCCCGAACGACGGGCTCGGCGGCATCCTCAAGGGCATCGAGGCGCTGCCCGAGGGCGCCGCGATCAAGGCGTCCATCGAGGCCGAGCTGGCCGAGGGCCCGGCCCTGGCGATGGTCGACTCCGACCGCGGCATCACCAACCTGCACGTGCCCAGCGACGTCATCGTCGACGCCTCCATGCCGGCGCTCATCCGCACCTCAGGACACATGTGGGGCCCGGACGGGCAGGAGGCCGACACCCTCGCGGTGCTGCCCGACAGCTCGTACGCCGGCATCTACCAGGCCGTCCTCGACGACTGCCGGGCGAACGGCGCCTTCGACCCGGCCACCATGGGCACGGTGCCCAACGTCGGCCTGATGGCGCAGAAGGCCGAGGAGTACGGCAGCCACGACAAGACCTTCGAGATCCCGGTCACCGGCCAGGTGCGGGTCGTCGACTCCGCCGGTCTGGTGGTCCTCACGCAGGCGGTCGGCGCCGGTGACATCTTCCGGATGTGCCAGACCAAGGACGCGCCGATCCGCGACTGGGTGAAGCTCGCGGTCACCCGCGCCCGTGCCACCGGCGACCCGGCGGTGTTCTGGCTGGACGCCACCCGCGCCCACGACGCGCAGCTGATCGAGAAGGTCAGGGCCTACCTGCCCGAGCACGACACCGAGGGCCTCACGATCGAGATCATGGCCCCGGTCGACGCGATGGCCTACTCGCTGGAGCGCATCCGCCGCGGCGAGAACACCATCTCCGTCACCGGCAACGTGCTGCGCGACTACCTGACCGACCTGTTCCCGATCATGGAGCTGGGCACCAGCGCCAAGATGCTCTCGGTCGTGCCGCTGATGAACGGCGGTGGTCTCTTCGAGACCGGCGCCGGCGGCTCGGCGCCCAAGCACGTGCAGCAGCTGGTCAAGGAGAACTACCTGCGCTGGGACAGCCTGGGCGAGTTCCTCGCGCTGGCGGTCAGCTTCGAGCAGTACGCGAAGGTCACCGGCAACGCCGGCGCCCAGGTGCTGGCCGACACCCTCGACCGTGCGACCGCCACGTTCCTGAACGAGAACAAGTCGCCCAGTCGCCGGGTGGGCGGCATCGACAACCGCGGCAGCCACTTCTACCTGGCGCTGTACTGGGCGCAGGAGCTGGCCCGGCAGTCCGACGACGCCGAGCTGGCCCAGAAGTTCGCCGCTCTCGCCGAGACGCTCACGGCGCAGGAGCAGACCATCTCCGACGAGCTGATCGGGGTGCAGGGCACCCCGGTGGAGATCGGCGGCTACTACCGTCCCGACCCGGCCAAGGCCGCGGCGGTCATGCGCCCGTCGAAGACGTTCAACGAGGCCCTCGCGGTGCTCGACTGACGGGTACACCGACGGGCAAGCGTCGCTGACGGCCCCGCATCCCCGGTCGATCTGCCGGGATGCGGGGCCGTTCGCCGTCCGCGTGCGGGTCGTCGGGTGCCCCGGCCGGTCAGCTCCGCCCCCGGTGCAGCCGGTCACCGCCCGCAAGGATCGCCGCCGCCAGGGCGTCCGCGGCTCCCTTGGCCGGCGTGGGGCGGGGGCCGTGCAGCAGCACGAAGTCGACCTCGCCGAGGTCGGGGAGCCCGGCGCGCTCCGGTACCAGGGTCAGGCCCGGGGGGATCAGGCCCCGCGCGTGCGCCATCACGCCCAGGCCGGCGCGTGCCGCCGCGAGCAGGCCGTTCAGGCTGGCGCTGGTACAGGCGATCCGCCAGGGCCGGCTCTGCCGGTCCAGGGCCTCCAGGGCGCGTGCGCGGGTGATCCCGGGCGGCGGGTAGGCGATCAGCGGCACCGGCCGGTCCGGGTCGAGCCGGAGCCGCTCAGCGCCGATCCACACCAGACGGTCGTGCCAGACCGGCTGGCCGCGCGGACCGTTGGGACGTCGCTTGGCGAGCACCAGGTCCAGCTTGCCCGCGGCGAGCTGCTCGTGCAGCGTGCCGGAGAGCTCGACGGTCAGCTCCAGGTCGACCTCGGGATGGTCGTGCCGGAACGCCTCCAGGATGTCGGTGAGGCGGGTCAGCACGAAGTCCTCGGACGCGCCGAAGCGGAGCCGGCCGCGCAGCCGTGTCCCGGTGAAGAACGCCGTGGCCTGCTCGTGCACCTCGACGATCCGGCGCGCGAAGCCGAGCATCGCCTCGCCGTCCTCGGTGAGCTCCACCGCGTGCGTGTCGCGCAGGAAGAGCTGCCGTCCCGTGGCGGCCTCCAGGCGCCGCACGTGCTGGCTCACGGTGGACTGCCGCAGGCCGAGCCGCCGGGCGGCCTGGGTGAAGCTGAGCGTCTGGGCCACCGCCAGGAACGTACGCAGCTGCGAGGGGTCGTACACGCTCCTGACCCTAGGCCCTGTCGTCAAACTCCCGTCTGCCCGGCGACGTCGGATCGCCCAGCACGACGCCTATCACGATGTGCGATCACAGTGAGTTCCGTATGCAGGATTCCCGATCATGAGGGTGAGGAGGATGATGGAACGGGCACGTTGCGTGCCCGCCCGGTGGCTCACCGCCGCCCGTGCCGCAGCACACCGATCTCGTTCATGAGGAGCGCATGCGTAAGCGCCTGACCTGGCCGTCCCGGCTACCGGTCGACCCGTTCATCCTGCTTCTGCTCGCCACGGTCGGTGTGGCGGCACTGCTCCCGGCCCGGGGTGTGGCGGCGACGGCTGCCACCGACACCTCGACCGCGGCGGTGGCGCTGCTCTTCTTCCTCTACGGGGTACGCCTGTCCACCCGCGAAGCGATGGCGGGGCTGGCCCACTGGCGGCTCCACATCACCGTACTGGCCTGCACGTTCGTGCTCTTCCCGGTGCTCGGCATGGCCGCGCGCGGGCTGGTGCCGGTGCTGCTCACCCCCGCCCTGTACAGCGGGTTCCTGTTCCTGACGCTGGTGCCTTCGACGATCCAGTCGTCGATCGCCTTCACCTCGATCGCGCGCGGCAACGTCTCCGCAGCGATCTGCGCGGGCTCCTTCTCCTCGCTGGTGGGCATCGTGGTGACCCCGCTGCTCGTCGCCGTGCTGCTGGGCGGTGGGGCGGAGGGCGCCGGCGGGTTCTCCGGGGCTGCGGTGGCCCAGATCGTGCTCCAGTTGCTGGTGCCGTTCGTGGCCGGGCAGGTGCTGCGGCGCTGGCTGGGCGGGTTCGTGCTGCGGCACAAGAGGGTCCTGGGCCTGGTGGACCGCGGCTCGATCCTGCTGGTGGTCTACACCGCGTTCAGCGAGGGCATGGTGCGCGGCATCTGGCACCAGGTCACCTGGGGCCGGCTCGTCGCGCTGCTCGCCGTCGAGGCGGTGCTGCTCGCCGCCATGCTGGCCCTCACCTGGTACGGGGCCCGGCGGCTCGGCTTCGGGCGTGCGGACCGGATCGCGATCCAGTTCGCCGGGTCGAAGAAGTCGCTGGCCGCCGGGTTGCCCATGGCGAGCGTGCTGTTCGGCGCGCAGGCGTCGCTGGCGGTGCTGCCGCTGATGCTCTTCCACCAGATGCAGCTGATGGTGTGTGCCGTGCTGGCCCGGCGCCGGGCCCGTGACACGGAGCCCGCGCAGCCGGCGCCCCGGGACCCGGTGGCGGGCCCCAGGACGCCGGCCGAGGACGCCGAGGACGCGGTCCGGGTCAGCGCCGTCCGCTGACCCGGTCGAGCGGCAGCCAGAACACCAGGTCCCGGTCCTGCCCGCGGTGGTCCAGCGGTGAGCCCAGCGCGGCCAGCTCGGTGTCGTCCAGGGCACGGTCGTAGACGCGCACGTCGTCGAGCGCGCCGGTGAAGAACGCCCTGCTGTCCATCCGCTGCCCGATGTGGATCCCGAAGGGCGAGTTGCGGCTCACCGAGCCCGGCACGTCCGGGCCGCTCACCGCGGTGCCGTCCACGCTCAGCGTGAGCGTGCCGGCGCTGCGGCGCAGGGCGAGGTGGTGCCAGCGCCCGTCGTTGTGGGCGGCCGTGGTGCGCAGGTAGGCCGTGGCGGGCTTCGCGGCACCGTCGCGGGTGGTGATCAGCCCGGTGATGCGGTGCGAAGCGGGCTCGGCGCGCAGCCACACCTGCGGTTGGGTGTCGCCGATGCCGCCCATCCACAGCAACGGCTGTTCTCCGGTGGTGGCGGTGTAGCGGAACCACAGGGACGCCGTGAAGTCCTTGCTGCCCAGCCGCAGCTCCTCCCGGTACGGCAACCGCACCGCGTCGTCCTTGCCGTCGAAGGCGAGCGCGTCACCGAACACCCCGGACGTCTCCTCGGGCCCGCCGAGCACCTGGGCGCCCGGTGCGCGCCGGACCCCGTCGGTGGTCGTGGGGTAGCCGCCGTGCCGGTCGGCGAGCCAGTCCCCGGTGAAGCGTGCGAAGCGGATCTCGTCGCGGGCGTCGACCGCCCCGCCCTCGTACTCCAGGCCGACCGTCCGGGAATCGGCCTGGACCAGGTCGGAGTAGCCGGACCAGTCGGTGGTGACGGTGCTGCCGCGGTCGACGGCGTCCCAGGTGCGGCCGCCGTCCCAGGAGGAGCGGATCATCATGGTCCTGCGCCGGTCGGGGTCGGCCGGGCAGGACATCAGCAGGTGGTCACCGCCCACGTTCAGGATCGCGCCCTGCACCATCGGCGCGTACAGGTCGGGGATCGCGCGGAACGGTGCGACGAAGCTGTCGCCGCCGTCCCGGCTGACCGCCTCGGTGCGGTGGCCCAGGTCGCTGCCGTCCTGCTCGCGACCGCTGACGTAGACGGTCCCGTCCGCGCGCTCGGCGAGCGTCATCTCCGACGGCTTCTGACGGAACGTTCCGTCGCCGGCGATGGGCCAGGAGTCGTGTGCGCCGATCCGCCAGTGCCCGCCGTCGTCGTCGCTGACGATGAGCGCCGCGTTGTTCGCTGTGACCCGGCTGCCGTCCCAGGTCTCGGTGTTGACGGCGAAGAGCAGCCGGCCGCGGTGCCTGCCGTGGGTGAGCTGGATGCCGTGCACCGGGCCGGTGGCGTACCAGGAGTTCCAGTTCGCGGGCAGGATCTCGCTGCTCAGGTCGCGCGGCTGCGACCAGGTCAGGCCGTCGTCGTCGCTGGACTGAAGGTGCGGGGTGCGGTCGCAGGGCACGTCGCAGCTCTTGCCGTCGGTGCGGCCGGGGTTGTACGTCTCGGCGACCAGGATCCGGCCGGTCCTGCGGTCCACGACGGGCGCCGGGTTGCCGTGCGTGTCGCCGCCTCCGTGGTTGACCACCGACAGCGGGCTCCAGGTGCGCCCGCCGTCCGTGGAGCGCTTGACGACGATGTCGATGTCGCCGGCGTCACCGCAGTCGTGCACCCGGCCCTCGGCGAAGGCGAGCAGGGTGCCGGCGTTGGTCCGTACGACCGCCGGGATGCGGAAGCACGCGTAGCCCGGGTCCTGGGAGGCCTTGAAGAGCACCTGCTGCGTGAAGTCGGCGGCGTCCGCGGCCTGCCGGGGCAGGCCGGCCGCCGGCGCGGTGGCCACAGCGACGGTGGCGGCGAACGCGGTGACCAGGAGCGCGATCCCTTTCGCAGGTCTGCGGGCCCGCGCGAAGGCCGCGACCTTCGGCAGCCCCCTGGGGCCTCCGGCCCGGGAGGATCTCAGACGTGCACGGAGACTGGACGGCATGGTGCGACTCCTGCCTTGGTGACATCCGGGCATCTGAACATCCGAGCGTGGGACGTTGGACATCCCACGTCCGACATTCATAAGAACAAACGCTACGGGTGCGGGAGCGCCCCCACAAGGAGCGCGCGGTGCGAAGCGGGATCGTCTCTGGTGGCGTCCGGGAGCCGAGGGGGTGTCAGGGCGCGGACAGGCGTGCGGGGTTTGCGTCCGGTGGTGGGCGTGGGGCGGTGCGCGGCGTGGAGCAGAGGGGTGGGTCACGGGATGAGGACGACTTTGCCGAGGTTGCCGCGTGACTCGATGGCCGCGTGTGCCGCCGCCGCGTCGGTCAACGCGAACTGCCCGTGCACCCTGGGCCGTAGCGTGCCGTCGAAGAACAACCGCCACAGCTCGCCGCGCCACGCCTCGTACCGTGCGGGCTCCTCGCGTGCGATGCGCGCCATCTGAAAGCCTGTCACCGTCTTGGCGCCGACCAGCAGGTCGTACGCCTGGACGGTGCCGCCGCCCGAGCTGTAGGCGACGAGCCGCCCGCCGGGTGCCAGGGCGGCGAGTGCCGGGCCCAGCAACTCGCCGCCGACCGCGTCGAGGGCGTAGTCGGCCGGCTCGCCCCAGGACTCCTCCGCATACGTCACGACCTCGTCGGCGCCGAGATCGTGCAGGAACGGGGCCTTGGCCGCGTCGGAGACGGCCGCGACGACACGGGCCGCGCCGTGCGCTCGGGCCAGCTGCACGGCGAGGTGTCCCACGCCGCTGGCCGCCGCGGTGACGAGCGCCGTCTCGCCCGGCTGGGGGCGTGCTGCGCTGAGCGCGCCGAGGGCCACCAGACCGCTGCGGACCAGGGCGACCGCGTCGACGGCGGACGCGCCGGGTGGCACCGGGGTCGCCATGGAGGTGTGCAGCAGGGCGTGGTCGGCGTAGCCGTGGCCGAAGCAGAGGCCGGTGACCCGCTCGCCGGGTGCGAACGCGGTCACGCCCTCGCCCACCTCCGTCACCTCGCCCGCGATCTCGCCGCCGAGCGGGATCGGTTCGGCGGCCTCGCGGACCTTACGCACCACGGGCAGCGTCACGCCGATCGCCTCGGTGCGCACCAGTAGCTCGCCGGGGCCGGGGGAGGGTGCGGGAACCTCCTCGGCCAGTAGGGGGCCACCTGGCTTTGCGTACCGGATGCGACGCATCCGCACCTCCCGGGAGTTGGATCCGATCCGTACGTGCGGATCCACACGTGCATGGGTTTCACAAATCATTGGAGTTCCCAACGATCTGGGAGGCTTATACAAGCATGGAATCATGGGGGAGTCCAACGGTTTTGGTCACGACTTCTTCGCTCTCGTCGTCTCCCCGGTCCCTGGAAGGTGCCGTCGTATGCCCGTCACCCCGCCCGCGCCGCGCAGCATCCGAACCCTGCCCAGCTGGCTCCTCGGCCGGGCGGCCGCGCGCGGTCGCGGCCTGGTCGCCGAGGCGCTGGCGGCGGAAGGGGTGCGGATGTGGCATCACGTGGTGCTGGCCGCGACCCATGACCTCGGGCCCGTCGCCCAGGCCGAGCTGGGCCGCAGCATCGCGCTCGACCCCAAGGACCTGGTCGGGATCCTGAACGACCTCCAGGACGCCGGACTCGTGGTGCGCGCGCCGGACCCGGCGGATCGCCGCAAGAACGCGGTGACGCTCACCACTGAGGGGCGGCGGGTCGTCGAACGGTGCGCCGAGGTGGCGCGGCGCGCCAATGACGCCCTTCTGGCGCCGCTCAGCCCTGCCGAGCGCGAGCGGTTCCTGGAGATGCTGGGGCGCATCGCCATGTCACAGTGAGGGCGCCGGTGGTCGCGCGAAGCGGGCCGGGAGCGTGTTCCGTCCCCGGGGGTCTCGCGCCGTTCCTGGCGTCGGCTCGTCAGGGTGGCTGCGGCGGCTGCTCCGGTGTCAGGAGGCCCGTCGGTCCGCCCCGCCGGGCCGTGGCAGTTCGGCACGGCGAACGGTGGGGGACGCCAGGCGGACCGCAGCGCCCAGAGCGGTGATCAGCGCGGAGGCGAGGAACGCGGGTCCGGTGCCCCAGAGCCCGACGGCGGCGCCGAACACCGCGTACGTGAGGGGCCCGAGGCCGAAGGTGGCCAGGCTGATGACCGACATGACACGGCCGAGGAACGCCGGCTCGGCGGCGGCCTGGACGAGCGCGGAGGTCAGGCCGCCCGCCACGCCGAACACCAGCCCGGACACGGCGCCCAGACCGGCGGCGAGGGGCAGCGCCCCGGTACCGGCCAGGCCGCCGACCGCCACGGCACCGATGGCCAGCGCGCCGACCTGCACGGCCCCGGCCCTGGGCAGTCGGCCCACCACGGTCAGCAGCAGAGCACTGGCACCGGCCCCGCCGCTGAACGCGCCCACGATCCAGCCCACCCCCGCGGCTCCCCAGCCCCGCTCCCCGGCCAGCAACACCAGGCCGACGTTGAGGGGGCCGCTGGTTCCCGCGGTCACCAGGAAGCTGCCCGCGGCAAGAGGGCCGATCAGCGGATGGCGGCGGATGTAGCGGAAGCCGTCGGCCAGACCGCGGCGGCCGTCGGCCGGGGCGCCGGCGGACGGCCCGGCGGCGACCCGCACCGTCACCAGCAGGGCCAGCGACAGGGCGAACAGCCCGCCCGCGAGGGCGAACGCGGCGGGCGGACCGCTCACCGCCATCGCCACCCCCGCGGCCGGCGGGCCCAGCGTGCCGCCCAGCCGCATCCCGAGGGCGTACATGCCCTGGACACGGGAGAGTTGGGACGGCCGCGTGATGCGGGGCGGAAGGGCGCTCACCGACGGGATGAACACCGCGTCGACCACGCCGAAGACCAGCGCCACGACGAGCAACAGCCATACCCCGGGCGACGTCAGCGCCAGCGCGGCGGCCACCGCGAGAACGGTCAGACAGCGCACCGTGTCACTGGCGATGACGACGCGACGCAGCCCGAACCGGTCGGAGACCAGGCCGCCGCCCAGCATCAGGACCGCACGCGGCAGGGCACCGGCGGACATCACCAGCCCGACTTGCGCAGGACTGGTGATCTGGTGGGCCGCCCAGCCCAGCGCGAGGAAGTAGACGCTGTCCCCGACGGCCGAGGCCGTGTACGCGGTCAGCCAGCGCAGGACGTTCGCGTCGCGGTAGGCGGGCTTCGCGGTGTCCGCCGGTGCGGCTGTCTCAACGGGCGGCACGTGGCTTCCTCCTTCGGCCGTTCGTTGGCGGGACCGTTAGTGCGGGGGACGGGGCCCGTCGTGCGGGGGGCCTCGGCGTGCGTGGGGACCTGACCCGGCCTGCGGGCGAGCCCGCCGGCCGGGGTTGCACCTTCGGTTCAGGCGGCGGGTTCAGGCGGATCCTTCGACGGCGGGAGCCGGAGCCGGGCGCGCCCCGTCGGGTCCGGCGTCGGCCTCGGCGGCAGCGGCGCCGTCGTATCCGGCGTCGGTCCCGGCGGCGGCATCAGCCGCGGCGCGGGCGCGCAGCGCCTTGCCCGCATAGCGGGCCACGGCGTCCGGGCCGGGCAGGCTCAGCGCGTCCTGGTAGGTGCCGCTCGCCGCCTCGAAGGACAGGGCGGGGCGGGGCAGCACGATCTGGTGGCCGTCCTCCCGCACCGTCCTGATGTTGCGCTGCACGGCCGGGTTCCTCAGCATCTGCTCGTTCATGCTGGGGAAGAAGGTGACGGGCCGTTCGTGGGCCAGTAGCGTCGTGGTCAGGAAGCTGTCCGCGACCCCGTGCGCGGCGGCGGCGAGGGTGTGAGCGGTCGCCGGCAGGACGAGCAGCAGGTCGGCCCAGCGCGCCCAGGAGACATGGTTGTGCGCCAGCCGGTCGTCCTGTGGGCCCGCCACCTCGCTAACCAGCAGCCGGAGGGCGTCGGCCGGCAGGAACGCACCGGCGCTCGCGGTGAGGACCACCCGGATCTCCGCCTGGCACGCGTGGGCGAGCGTTGTCAGGTACGCCGGCAGGTTGAGGACGTTGGCCGATCCGCACGCGCCGACCAACACCCGAGGCCGCCGGGCGCCGATCCCGGTAGCTCCCGTCGCGCCCGTCATCCGGCCCCCACCGCCAGCCACTCCGGGGCGCGGGGCCCGGCGACCCGTACCAGGATGTCCGCCTCCAGCGCCCTGGCCAGCCACGCCGGTACCGCCCCGGCGCCGGTCGGGCCCGCTCCCGGGTCCGCCACGGCTGCCTCCTGGCCCGTCCCGTCGGACTCCGGCGCCCCGGAGGGAGGAGCGGCTACGTAGGTGCGCAGCTTCTCGGCCAGCACCCTCGGCAGCGCGAACACCGCGCCGTCGCAGCGGACGAACGGCACCTTGGCCACCTCATCGGGCGCGGTGGGGCGCACGGCGGGGGTGCCCGTGGCGGGGAAGCCGTCCACCGTCCACCCCGGCGGCAGCGCTGCCAGGTGCCCGTTGAGCAGGTACCGGCCGGGCGCCGTCAGGTGCCGGCCGGACCGGTCGGCGATGACGTCGAGCACCCGCAGGCCGTACCGCCGGTGGTAGAAGTAGGAATGCGGGGTGTCGGTGCCCCCCACCCAGGGGCGGTCGAACTCGGCCCTCTGGAGCGCGCGTTTGCCCTGCCTGACCCGGGCGTGCTCCTCGTCCGACCACTCCACCTCGTGCCGGTAGCGCAGCAGCCGGTGGATGTCCGTACCCGGCACCGGCGACACGTCCCGGAGGCCGAAGCGCTCGGGTTCCTTGGCGATGATGGCCCCCGAGGTCAGGTCGAAGCTGCCGAGGCCGCCGAACGTCCAATCCTCGCGCACCTGCGACAGGAACCGCACGGAGTCCAGCGCCTCCTCCGCCGACTCGTCGGGGAAGCCGGTGAACCCCATCATCTGCACGGCGATGCCCGCCCGGGCGAGGTTGTGGACCGTTCGGCGGGTCTGCTCGACGGTGACGCCCTTATCGATCAGCTTGAGGACGCGGTCGTTGCCCGACTCGAAGCCGACCGACACGGCCACGCACCCGCTGCGCCGCAGCACCTCGCACTTCTGTGGCGACCAGTACTTCTCCAGCCGGATCTCCGCTCCCCAACTGATGTCGATGCCGCGTTCCACGACGGCCTCGGCGAACCTCAGCATCATCGCGGGCGCGAGCACGTCCACGGAAAAGTAGACGAACCGTGCCTCCCGGGAGATCTCCGCGACCTGGTCGACGACCCTCACGACGGGGTCCTGCCGCCACGGGCTGGTCGGCCCGTCGCCGTTCAGCCCGTAGTCGCAGAACGTGCACTTGTTCCAGTAGCAGCCGCGGGTCGGGCTGAAGTAGACGAACCGGTGCGGCGAGAGGTACAGGTGCCACGGCAGGCCCCCGTAGTCGGGGGTGGTCAGGTCTGCCAGCCGCTCGACCCGCAGTGCGAGGGAGGAGCGGCGGGCCCCGGGCCGGCGGTGCCGGGCGGCCAGGCGCACGCTGTCGTCGTCCGGCCACCCACCGCGGGAGCGTGACCGCAGCAGCGCGAGGAAACCCGACTCGCCCTCGCCGATCACCGAGGCGTCGAAGGCGGTCAGCAGGTCGTCGTAGGTCCGCTCGCTCGCCTTGTACTTCCAAAGGTCCGAGACCTCGGTGCCGCCGCAGACCAGCGCGGTGCCGGGACATCGCTCGCGCAGCAGTGCCGCCTGCCGCAGCGCGAACGGCAGCTGTGCCGTGTAGGTGATGTTGAAGCCGACCAGGTCGTACTCCGCCGCCTCGATCTCGGGCAGCAGGACCTCGTCGTAGTAGGACGCGAAGGGCGCGTTGACACGGGCCAGCACCGACTCCGAGCGGAGGGTGCGGGTGTCGGAGAGGTCCAACTGGGGCGCACCGCGCAGCTCGAACCCGCGGAACTGGCCGGGGTAACCGAGTGTGGACAGCAGCCCCAGCCACGCCTCGATGCGGCCCACGGCGGCGCGGTAGCGCGCGTAGTCGTAGAAGTCCTCGGCCGACTGGAGGGTGGCGACCGCGTCCAGCAGCGCCTGCCGGTCGCTGACCTCGGCGGTCAGCAGCAGGGCCAGTTCCCGCCGGTCCTGCGCCGTCGGTTCGGGGCAGGACAACAGCCGGGCGCGGCGCCGGCGGGCCCGGGCGACGACCGCGCGGTGCTGCTCCGGCCGCAGCGTGTGGTGGAACGCCTCCACGTTGGTGTCCCGGATGTGGACGTCGGTGAAGCCGTGCGCGGCGGCGTGGCTGCGCAGATAGGTGAGGCTGTGGTAAGGCGCGGTCGGATCGGTCAGCGGGGTGTAGAGCAGCAGCACCCTCATCTCAGGCACCGCCGGACCGTGCGCCACCGCCGGCCGCGGACTGCGCTTCGTCCGCCACCGGCCGCAGGTTGTTGAGCACAGCGACCAGGTCCATGCGGGCCTGGATGTTGCTCTTGAACGGCGGGCATGGCGGATCGCTCTCGCTCCAGTGCTTGGGGCAGGAGCCGCCGCACACGGGCAGGAAGACGCAGCCGGAGCAGGGTACGGACGAGCTGCTCAACCGCTCGTGCCAGTCGTCGAACTGCCCGGCCGGGCGCAGCCGCGGGGTGGGCAGCATGACCACGGGCGACAGCGCGTCCTCTCGCTCGTGCCTGTCCACCAGCGGGTGCTCGGTGCAGCTGAAGACCGACCCGGTGGAGCTGATGACCTCCTGGGAGCGGGTGACCGCGGGGCAGATCTTCCCCGCCCGCGCACGGGGGAGGACGGCGTGGTTCATCCCCAGGCCGAGGATCTCTTGGATCCACTCGACCTCCTGCCGGGCCAGCTCCTCGCGTCCCAGGCGCACGTCGGAGACGTCGTTGCTCCAGGCATACACTCCGTGCAGGTCCAGCTGCACCATCCGATGGTCCATGCCGGCGTCCTTGAGGTCGCGCAGCAGCTCGGAGACGTGGCCGTGGTTGCGCACGTCGATGTTGACCCGCAGGATGACGGACAGCTCCTCGAACGCGTCGGCCTCGGCCACCACACCGCGCAGCAGGTCCAGGATCCGCGCGTAGGAGCGCTGTCCGGACTTCAGCGGCCGGTGCGCGTCGTGGACCTCGGCCGGGCCGTCGAGGGTGACACACACCTCGCGGACCGCGCAGTCGTCGTAGAGACGGCGCATCTTGCGTAACGTCAGCAGAGCGCCGTTGGTGGTCATCGTCGCCCGGTAGGGTGTGCCGGTCGCGGCGGAACCCGCGGTGAACTCCTCGGACATAGCCAGCAGCACCGCGTAGGCCATCATCGGCTCCCCGCCGAACCAGCGGACCTCCACCTGCTCGGTGCCGGGCTGCGCCATGGCGGCGAGCACCCGGTCGGCCACGTGCCTGCGGTGGTCGGGCGCCAGCCCGCCGCGCACGTGAGTTTGGCCGCAGTAGTCGCAGCCCATGTTGCAGTAGGAGGTGGGCACCAGGACGAAGGCCCGGCTCGCGGTGTCGTCGGCGGTGGCCTTCTGCGCGGCGACCACGGACTGCATCTCCTGCTCCGGATCCTGCTCGGTCAGCAGCCCGAGCCCGCGCAGCCGGTCGGCCAGCGCGGTCGGCATGTCGTCCGGCGCGACCTGCTCCAACTGCCGTGCCGCCGCCGTGCCCAGCAGCGAGACGCGGGTCGTGGCGGTGTTGTACACCAGGCGACCACGCCGGCCCGCCGGATCGGTGTAGGTGTTCTCACTGACAATCACATAGCGGCTCTTAGTCAGCACGGTGCCTCCCGGATCGTCGGACCGCCCTGGGGCGGCACCACCGGCACCGCCCCAGGGTGAGGAACGTCAGCAGCAGATGTTGTTGCTGCGCGCCTCCTGCATGCTGGCCGAGGTGTCGAAGACCTCGTCCGCCAGGATGTCCAGGCTCTCGGATTCGGTCTCGGCCACAATGATGTCTGCGTTCATTGCCATTCCTCTCTGCCGGCCGATACCGGACGGCCCGGTATCGGATGCGTGCGGCACCGGAGTTCAGCACCGATCGGCAGCCATGCTAAAAACACGGCGGTCATGCGTCTCAAGGCACAACTGGGCACCGGGCCGGGGTAGTTTCGTGAACTCCGGAAAAGCCCCGCTGTCGGTTAGCATCACGTCCCACCCGACAGGTAATCCCCGAGCCGTGGCTCGTCCAGTTCCACGGGTCTTCAAGAAAAGGCAGGGGATTCACGTTCTGGCCACCGAGGAGTCGACATGTACGAAGTGGCGATCGTGGGCGCGGGGCCCGCCGGCCTCACCGCAGCCCTGGTGTGCGGCAGGCAGCAGCGCCGGGTCCTGCTGCTCGACAGCGGCCGGCCGCGCAATGCACCGGCGACGGAGCTGCACATGCTGGTGGGCCGGGACGGGCACGCGCCCGCGCAGTTGCGGCGCACCGGACGCGAGGAAGTGGCTGCGCACCCCAACGTGCACATCCGCGACGAGGTTGTGCGCTCCGCCGCGGTGCTTCCCGACGGCTTCCGGCTGGACCTGGCAAGCGGCACCGAGCGGGCCCGGAAGCTGATCCTGGCCACCGGACAGGTCGACGTGCTGCCCGACGTTCCCGGTCTCGCCGAGCGGTTCGGCAGCAGCGTCTTCCACTGCCCGTACTGCCATGGGTACGAGGTCAAGGGCCAGGCCCTCGCGGTGCTTGGCGGCGGCTACGTGCACTGTATGCAGGCGCTGTACCTCGCCGACCGGCTCTCCTCCGACGTGGTGGTCTGCACCGACGGCGTCACTCCCGAGGAGGAGCACCTCAAGCTGCTCGCCGGCGCCGGTATCGCCGTGCACACCGAGCCGCTGACCGGCATCGGCGGCGGACTCGGCGATCTACGGCTCTCCTTCGACTCCGGGCGTACCCTGCGGCGTGCCGCCATCTTCCACCGCACGGCCACCCGGCAGCACTCGGACCTGGCGGAGCAACTGGGTTGCGAGATGTTCCCGGACGGCCGGGTCAGGGTGGACGCGGTCCAGCAGACCACGGTGCCGGGCGTCTGGGCGGCGGGGGACATGGCCCGGCAGGAGGCGCTCGCCGAAGCGACGGCCTTCCTCGCCACCGGCGCCGCGGACGGCATGCGTGCCGCGATCTGGGCGGACCAGGAGCTGCTGAACGAGGACGCGGAACGGGTCGGCGCGGACGAGACGGCCGAGGGGGAGCGGCCGGTCAGATGAGCCCGGCGCGAATGGCCCAGGAGACGGCCTGGGTGCGGCTGCGACAGCCGAGACGGCCCATGACTCCGTAGAGGATATTCTTCACCGTGCGTTCGGAATAGCAGATGCGTGCGGCTATTTTCCTGAGACTGTGGCCTTCGGAGAGCAGTTGCAGTATTTCCGTCTCACGTGGACTGAGTGTGTAGGGGTCGGGATTCTTCTGACCGGTGCGCCGAATCCGGTCGAGTAATTTCCCCTGCAATGTGGCCGGGAGCGCTCCGCCGCCGTGACCGAGCATGAGCACGGTCTTGACCAGCGTCGCTGTCGAGCAATTCTTCCGGTCGAGCACGGCGCGGACCCCGCGTTCGACCGCGGTCGGGACGTCCGCGCGCCACTGCTCCTTGCACACCACGAGGGTGGCGGCGCGCGTGGGCAGGGCGCTCAGCTCGCTCAGTGTGCGGTCGGTGACGGTGTCCATGGCCACCACGACGACCTCCGCCTCGCCGTCCGCCGGCGGGACGAGCCTCAGGCGCTCCTCGTTCTGCAGTAAGTGGATCAGTCCGGCCTCGGTGACGGTGTCGGGGGCGACGACGGCGACGCGCACCTGCTGCCTGACAACGTTTTCCTCGGGCACTAAATCCCTCCAGGCCGTGCATTGTGGGGGTGTGTGCCGACGCTGCACGCTCCGTCAGCACTGTCCATTAATGGAGACGGTGGCGTGGGGTGTCAATGATTGGAGTGGCAGAGGCGTGGCGGAGTGGCATCGGGACGGCCTTCTGGCGTTGCCTCCCGGCGGGCCCGGCGTTCTGCCTGGTCAGGGCCCGGGCGCGGGCAGCGGTCGGCCCGATTCGGCCCTCCGGGAGCGATCCCGTGCCCGTTTCGGGCACCGTGCCATGAAGGCGGGCGCCACCCCGGCTACGGTGTGTCCTCGCAGGCGCGGTCCCATAAGGCGGCGGGGCTCCGCCGGCGCAGGGGGCGCTCCCCGCCGGCGGGAGCCCCGCCATCGTGTCCGCTGGGCGCGCGCGGGTCAGCCCCGGGGGGCCGCGGCCCGCAGGGCGATCCGGTGCTCGCCCGCGTACACGTTCATGGAGGTGCCGCGTAGGAACCCGACCAGGGTCAGGCCGCTCTCCTCGGCCAGGTCGACGGCGAGCGAGGACGGCGCCGAGACCGCCGCCAGGACCGGGATGCCCGCCATCACGGCTTTCTGCGCCAGCTCGAAGGAGGCCCGCCCGGAGACCAGCAGCACCGTCCGGGCGAGCGGTAGCCCCCCACTCTGCAAGGCGCGGCCGACCAGCTTGTCGACCGCGTTGTGCCGTCCGACGTCCTCGCGGACGTCCAGCAGTTCGCCCTCGGGCGTGAACAGCGCCGCCGCGTGCAGCCCCCCGGTCCGGTCGAAGACCTGCTGGGCGGCGCGCAGCCGGTCCGGCAGCTCGGCCAGCAGGTCGGGTTCGAGCCGGACCGGCGCGCCGCCGCCCGCCGTGTCGTCGATCGGGAAACGGGCGGTCGTGCGCACCGCGTCCAGGCTGGCCTTGCCGCACAGGCCGCACGACGACGTGGTGTAGACGTTGCGTTCCAGGGTGATGTCGGGGAGCTGCACATCCGGGGCGGTCACCACGTCGACCACGTTGTAGGTGTTGCTTCCGTCCACGGTGGCACCCGCGCAGTACACGATGTTGCGCAGGTCGTCGGCCGAGGCGAGGACGCCCTCGCTCACCAGGAAGCCGGCGGCGAGCGCGAAGTCGTCGCCGGGGGTGCGCATGGTGATGGCGAGTGGCTTGCCGTTCAGCCGGATCTCCAGCGGCTCCTCGGCGACGAGGGTGTCCGGGCGCCGTACGATCCGGCCGTCCCGCACGCGGATCACGCGGCGTCGCTCGGTGACACGTCCCATGGTGTGATCAGTCCCGTCAGTCCCTGTTCTGTACGTGCTGGTAGCCGAAGCGACCCTTGATGCAGAGGTTGCCGTGGGTCACCGGGTTGTCGTGCGGAGAGGTGACCTTGACGATCTCATTGTCCTGCACGTGGAGCGTGAGGTTGCAGCCCACACCGCAGTACGCGCACACCGTGGTCGTTTCGGCCTGCCTGGACTCGTCCCAGGTACCCGCGGCGCGCATGTCGAACTCCGACTTGAAGCTGAGCGCCCCCGTCGGGCACACCTCGATGCAGTTGCCGCAGTACACGCACGCCGAATCCGTCAGGGGCGCGTCGTGCTCCACCGAGATCCGGGCGTCGAAGCCGCGTCCGGCGACCGAGATGGCGAAGCTGTTCTGCCACTGCTCACCGCAGGCGTCCACGCACTTGTAGCAGAGGATGCACTTGTCGTAGTCGCGCACGTACAGGTCGTTGTCGATCTTCGGTTGCTCGTTCAGGCGTGCCGCTTCGGGCCCGAAACGGTCCGGCTTCGCCTCGTACTCCTTGAGCCACTCCGCGACGCGCGGGGTCGTGGAGAGGTCGACGGAGGAGGCCAGCAGCTCCAGGACGATCTTGCGGCTGTGCCGGGCGCGCTCGGTGTCGGTGTGCACCGTCATGCCCGCCTCCGCGCGCCGCGAGCAGGCGGGCACGAGGGTGCGCGAACCCTCCACCTCGACCATGCACACCCGGCAGGCGTTCTTCGGGGTGAGGGTGTCGCCCTGGCACAGCGTCGGGATGTCCTTCCCGGCGGCCCGGCAGGCGTCCAGGATCGTCGCACCCTCCGGCACCCGGGCCGGCTCGTCGTCCAGGATGAACTCCAGCAGCCGGCGCGGCGGCGCCAGCGGCACGGGGGAGTGGCGCCCGGCGGCGGGCGCGGGGGCGGTGTTGTCGGTGCTCTGTGCGGTGGTCATGCGTAGGCTCCCAGACGGTCGATGGCTGACTCGACGGCGTTCCACGCGGTCTGGCCGAGACCGCAGATGGACGCGTCCCGCATGGCGCGGCCCACTTCGCGCAGCAACGCGATGTCATCGGCGGCCGCGTCCCCGGCACGTTCCAGGAGCCGGGTGAGCGCCTCCTCCTGCCGGACCGTGCCCACCCGGCACGGCACGCACTGCCCGCACGACTCGTCCCGGAAGAACTCCGCGATCCTGAGCAGGATCCGCGGCAGCGGCACCGAGTCGTCCAGCGCCAGCACCACCCCGGACCCCAGCGTGGTGCCCGCCTCGCGGGTGCCTTCGAAGGTGAGCGGGATGTCCAGCTCGTCGGGGCGCACGAAACCACCCGCGGCGCCCCCGAGCAGCACCGCGCGCAGGTTCTCGGGCGGGCCCGCCAGTTCGAGCAGCTCGCCGAGCGTGGCGCCGAACGGCAGCTCGTAGATCCCCGGGCGTGCCACCGAGCCCGACACGCAGAACAGCTTCGGACCCGTCGACTTGTCGGTGCCGATCGCCGCGTAGGCCTCGGCGCCCATGGTCAGGATGGGCAACACGTTGACCAGCGTCTCGACGTTGTTCGCCGCGGTCGGCTTGCCGAACAGGCCCTTCTCGACGGGGAACGGCGGCTTGGAGCGCGGCTCGCCGCGGTAGCCCTCGAGCGAGTTGAACAGCGCGGTCTCCTCGCCGCAGATGTAGGCGCCGGCGCCCCGGCGGATCTCGATGTCGAAGGAGAACCCCTGGCCGAGGATGTCGTCGCCCAGCAGGCCGCGGGCGCGGGCCCGCTCGATGGCGTGCGTCAGCCGGGCGAGCGCGCGCGGGTACTCGCCGCGCAGGTACAGGTAGCCCTTGTGGGCGCCGACCGCGTACCCCGCGATGGTCATGGACTCGATCAGGGCGTACGGATCGCCCTCCATGATCACCCGGTCCTTGAAGGTGCCGGGCTCGGACTCGTCGGCGTTGCATACCAGGTAGTGCGGGTGGTCGGGCTGCGCGGCGGTCGCCTGCCACTTGCGGCCGGTGGGGAAGGCCGCGCCGCCGCGTCCGACCAGGCCGGCGTCGGTGACCTCGCGGATCACTCCGGCCGCACCGATGGCGAAGGCCCGGCGCAGCGCGGTGTAGCCGCCGTTCGCGCGGTAGTCGTCCAGCGAGGTCGGATCCACCCGGCCGATCCTGCGCAGCAGCACCAGGGAGTCGTCGCCGGCCTGCGGTACCGCGAGGGCGGCGGGCGGCTCCTCGTCGGCGGAGTCCGGGGAGGTCGCGGCGAGGGTGGCGGACTCCACGGTGGCGGGCGCCGCGACCGCGGTGCGCACCGGGTCACCGGCGCGCACCGCGAGCGCCGCGGGCGCCCGTTCGCACAACCCCAGACAGGGGCTGCGCTGGACCTGCACCCCGCTACCGGCGACGAGCCGCTGCTCGAGCCCGGCGCACACCTCGGAAGCGCCGTGCGCCGAACACGCCAGATCGGTGCAGACGTGCAACACCGTCGCCGGGCGTGGCCGCAACGAGAACATCGCGTAGAAGGAGGCCACCCCGTACCCCTCCGCAGGCGGCACCGTCAGCCGCCGGCACAGGTAGTCCAGGGCGCCCTCGCTGATCCACCCGATGCGGTCGTTGATGGCGTGCAGCCCCGGCAACAGCAGGTCACGCCGCTCCCGTGCCGGACGCCCGCCGCGCGCCCAGCGCAGATCCGTCTCGGAGCGTTCGGCGCCCCAGGCGCCCTCGGCGCCCCAGCTGACAGGCGCCTCCCACGACGAACCGGGCGGGCCGAGTACCGCGTCGACGGCGGCCCGCTCCTCGTCGGTGGGCTTGCTGTCACCGAAGTGCAGATCCATGGTCGTGCCTCACCCGCCCCTACCTGATCGCCGCGATGGGCAGCTTGTCGATTCGGATGGCCGACGCCTTGAACTCCGCGGTGCCGGCGATGGGGCAGTTGGCCTCGATCGTCAGCTTGTTGGTGTCCACTTCGTCGGGGAAGTGCATGGTCATGAACGCGAGCCCGGGGCGCAGCCCGGGATCGACCCACACCGGCGCGCGCACCGAGCCGCGCCGCGAGGTGACCTGGACCTCCTCGTCCACCTCGACGCCGTAGCGCCGGGCGTCCTCCGGGCACAGCTCCACGTACTCGCCGCGCCGCAGCGGGGAGGCGAAGCCGCTGGACTGCACGCCCGTGTTGTACGAGTCGAGGCGCCGTCCCGTGGTCAGCCGGAGCGGGTACTCCTCGTCGGTCACGTCGACCGGCGGGTCGTGCTGCACCAGGCCGAACGGGGCGAGCCGACCGCGCCGCGCGGGATCGGCGTCCCAGAGCCGGCCGTGCAGGTACGGCGGTTCGAGGGCGTCGGTGTCCGGGCACGGCCACTGGATGCCCTGGTGCTCGTCGAGGCGGTCGTAGGTCATGCCGAAGTGCAGGGGGGAGACGGCCCTGAGCTCGTTCCAGACCGCTTCGGCGTCCGCGTACTTCCAGTCGTGGCCGAGCCGGCTCGCGACGTCGCAGATGATGTCGACGTCCTCGCGGGCCTCGCCCGGCGGGACCACCGCCTTGCGTACCCGCTGCACCCTGCGCTCGCTGTTGGTGGTGGTGCCGTCCGTCTCGGCCCAGCCGGCGGTGGCGGGCAGCACCACGTCGGCCAGCTGTGCCGTCTTCGTCATGAAGATGTCCTGCACCACCAGGAAGTCCAGGCCGGACAGCCGGCGCACGGCCTGCTCGCTGTCGGCCTCCGACTGCGCCGGGTTCTCCCCGATGCAGTAGACCGCCCGGATCGTGCCGTCCTCCATGCCCTCGAACATCTCGGTGAGGTTCAGCCCGTAGTGCGGCACGAGCGTGGTGCCCCAGGCCTGCTCGAAACGGTGCCGGATGTCGGCGTCGAGGATGTCCTGGAAGCCGGGCAGCCGGTTGGGGATGGCGCCCATGTCGCCGCCGCCCTGGACGTTGTTCTGCCCGCGCAGCGGCTGGAGCCCGGAGCCGTAGCGGCCGACGTGGCCGGTGAGCAGGGAGAGGTTGATCAGGGCCCGGACGTTGTCGGTGCCGTTGTGGTGCTCGGTGATGCCGAGGGTCCAGCACAACTGGGCGCGCTCGGCCCGGGCGTAGGCGTGCGCCAGGTCCCTGATCGCCTCGGCGGGCACCCCGGTGACCTTCTCGGCGAGCGACAGCGTCCAGGGCTCGACCAGCTTGGCGTACTCGTCGAAGCCGGTGGTGGCCCGCTCGATGAACGCCATGTTGGCGAGTCCCGCGTGGATGATCTCGCGGCCGATGGCGTGCGCCATCGCGATGTCGGTGCCCACGTTGAGCCCGAGCCAGCTCTCCGCCCACTGGGCCGTGGAGGTGCGGCGCGGGTCCACCGCGTACATCCGCGCGCCGTTGTGGATCCCCTTCAACACATGCTGGAAGAAGATCGGGTGCGCGAAACGGGCGTTGGAACCCCACATCACGATCAGATCGGTGTGCTCGACCTCCTCGTACGACGACGTGCCGCCGCCGGAGCCGAACGCCGCCGAGAGCCCCGCCACGCTCGGTGCGTGGCAGGTGCGGTTGCAGGAATCCACGTTGTGGGTGCCCATGACGACCCGGGCGAACTTCTGCGCCACGTAGTTCATCTCGTTGGTGGCGCGGGCGCACGCGAGCATCGCGAACGCGCCGCGGTGCGCCGCGAGGCCCTCGGCCGTCCGGGTGAGCGCCTCCTCCCAGGTGGCGCGCCGGAACGGCTCGTCACGGGAGTCACGCACCAATGGGTGGGTGAGCCGGGTGTAGGTCTTGGGGACGCGGTCGCGCCTCCCCTTGGTGGCCTGGCCCCGAGGGCCGTTGGTGCCGCTCATGCCGCGCTCCTCATGCGGTCTGCCAGCAGGTCCGAAATGGCGTGGACGGTGTGGAGCGTCGGCACCGGAACACCGGTGATCTCCGCAAGTTCCACGACGGCCGCGAGCAGCACGTCGAGTTCGAGCGGTTTGCCGCGCTCCAGGTCCTGGAGGGTGGACGTGCGGTGGTCGCCGACGCGTTCGGCGCCGGCCAGTCGCCGTTCCACGGAGATGCCGGGGCGGCAGCCGAGGGCCTCGGCCACCGCCAGTGTCTCGTTCATCATGGTCTCGATGACGCGTCTGGTGCCGCCGTGCAGGCACATCTGCCGCATCGTCGCCCGGGAGAGCGCGCTGATCGGGTTGAAGGAGATGTTGCCCAGCAGCTTGACCCAGATGTCGCCCCGCACGTCGGTCTCCACCGGGCACTTCAGCCCGCCGTCGCGCATGGCGGCACTGAACCGGTCGCAACGCGGCGACAGCGAGCGGTCCGGCTCGCCGATGGAGAAGCGGGTGCCTTCCAGGTGCTTCACGACGCCCGGCTCCATCAGTTCGGTGGCGGCGTACACCACGCAGCCGATGGCGCGCTCCGGGGCGAGTACGGCACTGACCGTGCCACCGGGGTCCACGCTCTCGATGCGTGTGCCGTCCCAGGAACCGCCGTGCCGGTGGAAGTACCACCAGGGGATGCCGTTCTGAGCGGCGATCACCGCGGTGGAGGAGTGCAACAGGGGCTCGATCAGCGGCCCGCACGCCGCGTACGAGGTGGCCTTCAGGCCCAGGAAGACGAAGTCGACCGGGCCGACCTCGGCCGGGTCGTCGGTGGCGTGGGCGCGCGCGGAGAAGTCACCGCGCGGGCTGAGCACCTGCACTCCGTGCTGCCTCATGGCCGCCAGATGCGGTCCACGGGCGATCAGGTGGACATCGGCGCCGGCGCGGTGCAGCGCGGCGCCGACATAGGCGCCGATTGCACCGGCGCCCAGAACTGCGACTTTCACGTGGGGCGCTCCGTTCGGTTGAGGGGCCTCAGCCGTTTGAGGGGGAGTGTGTCCCGACGAGCGGAAGAAGACGGTCCAGAGCCGTGCTCTGCCGGTCTCCGGCCAGTCTTCCATTGTGTCGACGAAATATTGTCTACAGTATGGACCTTGCGGCAGCAAGGGTTTGCGCAGCGGTCGCGGCGCCTCTTGACATAGTCATTGCATACCGTCGACGGCTCGGTGGATACCGTCGACGGATTTTCTGCGCGATGTCTTCCCAAGCCTTTGACCCGTTCCTATGGTTCCGGATCATGAGGCCCTCTTCCGCTTCTTCTGGTTCTCCTGGTTCATCCGGTTCTTCGGGATCTGCCGATGCGCTGCGCGGTGGCGGGCCCACGGCACCGCCCGGTTGGAGCCGCTGGCTGGTGCCGCCCGCTGCGCTGGCGGTCCATCTGTCCATCGGGCAGGCCTACGCCTGGAGCGTGTTCAAGCCCCCGTTGGAATCCGCGCTCGGGCTCAGCGGCACCGAGAGCGCCCTGCCGTTCCAGCTCGGCATCGTGATGCTGGGCCTGTCCGCCGCGTTCGGCGGCACGCTCGTGGAGCGCAAGGGGCCGCGCTGGGCGATGTCCGTCGCCCTGGTCGCGTTCTCGTCCGGCTTCCTGCTCGCCGCGCTCGGCGCCGCCACCCGCCAGTACTGGCTGATCGTGCTCGGTTACGGCGTCGTCGGCGGGATCGGCCTCGGCATCGGCTACATCTCCCCGGTCTCCACGCTGATCAAGTGGTTCCCCGACCGACCCGGCATGGCCACCGGGCTCGCCATCATGGGCTTCGGCGGTGGCGCGCTGATCGCCTCACCGTGGTCCCAGCAGATGCTGGACTCCTTCGGCACCGACTCCTCGGGCATCGCGCTGGCGTTCCTGGTGCACGGCCTCGTCTACGCCGTCTTCATGGCGCTCGGCGTCCTCCTGGTGCGGGTGCCTAGGGCTCGGGACGTCGGGGGTGCGACGGACCGGCCGGCGGGCGGGCCCGCCTCCGCCACCGGTGTGCAGGTCTCGGCGAACACGGCCCTGCGCACCCCGCAGTTCTGGTGCCTGTGGCTCGTGCTCTGCCTGAACGTGACCGCCGGGATCGGCATCCTGGAGAAGGCCGCCCCGATGATCACCGACTTCTTCGCCGACAGCAGCACCCCCGTGTCGGCGTCCGCGGCCGCCGGCTTCGTCGCGCTGCTCTCGGCGGCCAACATGGCCGGACGGTTCGGTTGGTCCACCATCTCCGACCTGATCGGGCGCAAGAACGTCTACCGCCTCTACCTGGGCGTGGGTGCCTTGATGTACCTGCTCATCGTGGAGTTCGGCGACTCCTCCAAGGCGCTGTTCGTGCTCTGCGCCGTGGTGATCATCTCCTTCTACGGCGGCGGCTTCGCCACGGTGCCCGCCTACCTGAAGGACCTCTTCGGCACCTACCAGGTGGGTGCGATCCACGGACGGCTGCTGACGGCCTGGTCCCTCGCCGGGGTGCTGGGCCCCTTCATCGTCAACTGGGTGGCCGACAGCCAGGAGCACGCGGGCAAGCACGGCTCGGGGCTCTACGGCGTGTCGTTCGCCATCATGATCGGGCTGTTGGTCGTCGGCTTCATCGCCAACGAACTGATCCGCCCGGTGCACGCCCGCCACCACGTCACCGCCGTGAGAAAGGCCGAATCCGATGTCGACTCCGTCAGTCCCACCTCCGCCGACCCCACCGGTGCCTGACGCCGGGGGCGCCGTGCCCGGGGCCGGGTCCGGGCGCCGCGCGTTGGTCGTCTTCTCCTGGCTGTGGGTGGGCCTGCCGCTCGCCTACGGGATCTACGAGTTGGTGCGCAAGGCGACCCAGCTGTTCACGGGCTGAGGGCCGGTCGCCGGGCCGTTTTCCGCACTTCTATCCTGATATGTAAGTCTCTCCGGCCGGTGGCGCGTGCGTGCGCCGCCGGCCGTTGGTGTGCATCGGCGGGTGTTGATGTGATAGGAGCCACTTCACGACATCGTCGGCTTCTCTACCCGGAGTGCTGTATGCGATCGGTAGACTGTAGACGATAGCCAATCCGCTGGCTTGTTCCTGGCCCAGAGGGGGAACTGATGTTGTCCACAGGTCTGCCGCCGGGGGCGGTGCCCAGGCTCGAGCGTCCTGGACCATTGCGTGAGCGGGTCTACGAAGCGCTGCTGGAGCTCATCACCACCCGCTCGCTCCAGCCTGGTCAACACCTGGTCGAAAGCGAACTGGCAGGACACCTCGGCGTGTCGCGGCAGCCCGTGCGCGAGGCGCTGCAACGGCTCAACACCGAGGGGTGGGTTGATCTGCGCCCCGCCCAGGGCGCGTTCGTCCATGAACCGACCGAGGACGAGGCGGACCAGCTGCTGACGGTCCGTACCCTCCTGGAGGCCGAGGCCGCCCGGCTGGCTGCCGTGCACACCGGCCCGGAGGGCGTCGAGGCCCTCGAAGAGCTCTGCACCCGTGGCGAGGAGGCCGTGGCGGAGGGCGACGTGGACCTCGTCGTGGCCACCAACGCCGCGTTTCACGCCAAAGTCATGGCGCTGGCCGGCAATCCGGTACTGGCCGAGCTGGCCGGGCAGGTCGATCGCCGTGTGCGCTGGTACTACACGCCCGTCGCCCGCCAGCGTGGCGAGCAGTCCTGGATCGAGCACCGCGAACTCATCGCGGCGATCGCCGCCGGCGACGAGGCGCGTGCGACGCAGGTCATGCGCACGCACACCGAGCACACGCGCACGACGTACCACCAGCGTGCGGCCGCCGGAATGGCCTGAAAACGGCTCCGGGGAGCCGGCCGGCCTGGCGCAGCGCGATCCGCAGCCCGGCGGCAAGACGTGCATGCACCTGCGAAAGATGCGCGTGGGAGGCGAAACACGGCCCTAGGCGTACCAAGACGCACGCCTGGGGTTGCTGTTCGGGCAGGCCCTACTCTTCCCCGGACGCGTCGGCGTCCGCGCGTACGCGGGAGGCGGTGCGCTCCAGGTGGGCGCGCATGGTCGCGGTCGCGCCGGCCACGTCACGGGCGGCGACCGCTTCCACGAACGCCCGGTGCTCGCGCGACCCCAGCTTCCCCATCTTGGGCTCCACGCTCTGCGCCTGGCGCAGACTCATCAGCAGGGGGCCGTGGAAGGACTCCACCAGCATGCGGATCGCCGCGTTGTGGGTGCTGGAGGCGACTTGGATGTGGAAGGCGGCGGACATCTCCATCGTGTACTCGCCGCGCTCCATCGCCTCGATGTGCTGGTCGCACAGGGCGAGCAGGGCCTCGATGTCCTCTTCGGTGGCGCGCTCCACGATCAGCGGCACGATGCCCAGCTCGAACACCAGCCGCGCCTCGGTGACCTCCGCCGCCGTCAGCGGAGACAGGGACAGCAGGGTCGCGAGACCCTCGCCCACCCGGCGGGAGTCGGGTGTGGTGACGAACGCGCCGCCACGCGCTCCCACCCGGATCTCCACCAGCCCGCTCGCTTCCAGGATGCGCAGCGCCTCGCGGACGGTGACACGGCTGACCCCGAAGTGGACGCAGAGGTCGCGCTCGCTGGGCAGCCGGTCGCCCGGCTTGAGCCGCTCCTCTTTGAGCAGCATCCGGATCTGCTCCACGATCACTTGGGAGACACGGCTTGAGGAGACGGTCTTGAACAGGTCGTCCGGCACGGCGTTCCCAGCGGGGGGCGCGGTGTCGCCGGGCTGAGCGGCCTGAGATTGGCTCCTGGAGCGGGGTGGCATGCGTTCAGTCTCCCATGGGCGCCTGGTGGTTGACCTTGGATCTGGAAACGGTTTAAGGTCATACCAAATTACCAACTTGCTCCTAGCGTAGCCGATGGTTGCGGCGCGGCGCGTGCCGGCACCTTGAGGTCCGTGTGGCACGCGAGGGGCCGGGTGTTGCGCTCTCGCCCCGAGCGGTCTGCCGGGCGCTGGCAAGTGGAGGCGGTCTGCTGCCTCCTGGCGGCTGAATGCCCTGATTGGTGCACTTTCTTCCTGTTTACTCTCCGTTCTTCCTGGTTTCTCTTCGCTGTCCGCGTGCCCGCCGTCGCCTCTGGGGCTGCCCGGCGTCCGCCTGCCTCTCCGTGTCCCCGCGACTCCCTATGGTAGAATGGTATGACAGTTAGTCGCACAAGGGAGGGCGCCCGATGGTCGGTGACGAACGGCCGGTGCCCGAGGCCGCGGCGGGTGGCACGCTGATCGTGGGCGCCAGCCAGGCCGGTCTTCAGCTGGCCGTGTCACTCAGGCAGTTGGGCGACAGCTCACCCATCACCCTGGTGGGCGAGGAGCCGTACGCCCCCTACCAGCGCCCGCCCCTGTCGAAGGAGTACCTCTCCGGTGCGAGCGATCTGACCTCCGTCGACTTCCGCGCGCCCGGCTTCTACGAGGAGTCCGGCATCGATCTGGTCGTCGGCGAGCGTGTCACCGGCGTCACGCTGTCCGGCAACGGCAACGGCAGCATGGCCGGGGCCGGTTCGGGTGTCGCCCTCACCGCGTCGGGGCGCAGGCTGCCGTTCGCACGTCTCGCCCTCACCGTGGGTGCCGCCCCCCGGCGTCTCGCCGTTCCCGGTGCCGAGCTGGCCGGCGTCTGCCTGCTGCGTGACCGCGACGACGCCGTCCGGTTGCGGGCCCGGCTGCACGACGCCGCCCGGGTGGTCGTGGTCGGCGGCGGATTCATCGGTCTGGAGGCGGCCGCGGCGGCACGTGGCCTCGGCAAGGAGGTCACCGTCGTCGAGAGCGCGGCCCGGTTGATGGGTCGCGCGGTGGCGGAGGTGCTGTCCGCGTTCTACCTCGCGGCGCACCGTCGCAGGGGCACCCGGGTGTTGCTCTCCACCACCGTCACCGCGTTCACCGGCGACCGCGACGGCCGGGTCACCGGCGTTCGCCTGGACGACGGCACCCTGCTCCCCGCCGACCTGGTCGTGGTGGGCGTCGGCGCCGCGCCCCGCACCGAACTCGCCCGAGCGCTCGGGCTCGTCTGCGAGGACGGCATCGTCGTCGACGTCGACGCCCGTACCAGCAACCCGGCGATCTGTGCCGCCGGCGACTGCACCACCCAACCGCATCCGATGACGGGCGAGGGGCGGGTGCGCCTGGAGTCCGTGCAGAACGCGGTCGCGCAGGCCCACACCGCCGCGGCCACCCTGCTCGGCGCGCCCCGACAGGCGCGGCCGGTGCCGTGGTTCTGGTCGCACCAGGGCGATCTGAAGCTCCAGATCGCCGGACTGGCCATCGGCCACGACGACCACGTGGTGCGCGGCGATCCGGACAGCGAGCGGTTCTGCGTCCTGTACTACCGCGGTGGCACGCTGCTGGCCGCCGACGCGGTCAACAGCCCGGCCGACTACATGGCGGTACGCACCGCACTGACCCGAGGTGTGGCGGTGCCACGCGAGGCCGCCGCCGATCCGGGGGTTCCGTTGAAGTCGGTCCTCACCGCGCGGCCCGACGCCGTACTGCCCACCTGAGCGGCCCGCCGTGGGGCCGCCCCGGGCGGGGAGCGCTCACCTGCCCTGAGCGGTGAGCCGTGCGTCGAGCCGGGGGTAGACGCGCCGGGCGTTGTGCTCGTAGACCTGCTGCCGTTGCTCATCGGTGAGAGCGGCGCGGTCGACGTACCGCTTGGTGTCGTCCCAGTCGATCCCGGTGGCGGGGTCGGCGCCGCGTACCGCGCCCAGCATCTCGGAGGCGAACAGCACACGCTCCGGGGCGATCACGCCGAGCAGCAGGTCGATGCCCGGCTGGTGGTAGACGCAGGTGTCGAAGGAGACGTTCGCCAGCAGGCCGGCCGGGTCCGGGCGGTCCATGCGGACCGCGAGGCCACGGTAGCGGCCCCAGTGGTAGGGCACCGCGCCGCCACCGTGCGGCACGACGAGGCGGAGCCGGGGGAAGCGGGTGAACAGGTCGCCCTGCACCAGCTGCATGAACACCGAGGTGTCGGCGTTCAGGTAGTGCGCACCGAGGGTGTGGGCGGCCGGGGCGCACGACGTGGAGACATGGATCATCGCCGGGACGTCCAGCTCCGTCATCGCCTCGTACAGCGGGAACCAGTAAGGGTCGGTGAGCGGTGGGGAGGTCCAGTGGCCGCCGGCCGGGTCGGGGTTGAGGTTGCAGCCCACGAACCCGAGGTCCTGCACGCAGCGCCGTAGCTCGGCGACGGAGGAGTCCAGCGTCCCGCCCGGGGTCTGCGGAAGCTGGCAGACCCCGGCGAAGTGCCGCGGGAACAGTTCCACCACGCGGTGCACGAGGTCGTTGCTCGCGCGCGCCCAGGCGTCGGCGGTCGGCTGGTCCGGCACGTGGTGGGCCATGCCGGACGCCTTCGGCGAGAACAGCGTCAGGTCGATGCCGCGCTGCCGCATCACCTGGAGCTGGTGCTGTTCGACGCTGTCGCGTATCGCGTCGTCGGACGGGGCGGCGGGGCTGGGGACCGGGAGTGCGGGATCGTCCAGGCGGGCCAACTGGGCGTCGCGGAAGGCCTGGTGGGAGGGCGGTGCCGTGGTGTAGTGACCATGGCAGTCGATGATCATTGCTGCCTCTCGTGGAGGGGGTGGGCGTGCTGCTGCCGTGGCCGTGCCGGCGCACCGTCGGAAGCGGTGTCGGTCCGGTCCACGTAGGTGAGGCCCTTTGCCGCGAGGCGCTCGCGCATGCCGCCGACGTCCAGGCTGAGTTCGCCGCGCCGGTAACGGGCGCGGGAGGAGGCCTCCTTCGCCTCGCGGGCCTCGCACGCCACCAGCACGTCGGGGGCCGACCCGCGCGGAACCACCACCACCCCGTCGTCGTCGGCGACGATCACATCACCCGGCTCCACCCGCTGCCCCGCGCACACCAGTGGCAGGTTCACATCACCCAGAGTTTCCTTGACCGTACCGTACGCACAGATGTGCCGGGCCCACACCGGGAACCCCATCGCCTGCAATTCGGCCACGTCACGGCAGCCCGCGTCGATGACGGTGCCGCGCACACCGCGGGTGGCGACGGCGGTGGCGAGCAGCTCGCCGAAGTAGCCGGCCTCGGACGGTGAGGTGGGGGCGATGACGAGCACATCGCCGTCGCGGCACTGCTCGACCGCGACATGGATCATCCAGTTGTCGCCGGGCGGCACGCTCACCGTGACCGCGGTGCCGGAGATGTGCGCGCCGGGGTAGACGGGGCGCAGCCGGGGGGCCAGCAGCCCGGTGCGGGACTGCGCCTCGTGCACGGTGGCGACGCCGTACCCCGCGAGCGCGTCCACCGTCGCCCGGTCGGCGCGGGCCGGATGGCGCACCACCATGCTCATGCCGTCCCCGCCCAGGGCAGCAGGGACACGTGCACCGCGCCGGCGCCACCGCCCGCGTCCAGCTCGCCGGCGACGGTCCTGATCGCGCGATCGGTTTCCGCGAGGCCGAAGGTGTGGGTGGCCAGCCGCTCCAGCGGGAAGCGGCCCGACGCCAGCTGTTCCAGGGCCAGTTCGCAGGAGCGGTAACTGTGCCCGCGTGCACTCTTGAGGCTGATGGCCTTCTCCGTGAGCTTCTTCAACGGGAAGTCGGGGAACGCGGCCAGCTCGCCCTGCACCACCATGGTGCCCTCGCGCCGCTTGAGCGCGTCGATGCCGAGCAGCACGGGGGCGGTGCCCGCGCCGGCGGTGCAGTCCAGCACCACGTCGACGCCCCTGCCGCCGGTCAGTTCACGCACCCGGGTGAGCGGGTCCTCCTGGGAGACGTCGATGACGTGGTCGGCGCCCAACTGCTTGGCGAGTTCCAGGCGGGCGGCGTCCCTGGTGGTGCCGGTGACGACGACCAGGGCGGCGCCGGCCTGCTTGCAGGCCACCACCTGGGACAGGCCCTGCTGGCCCGGGCCCTGGATGAGAACGGTGCCGGCATAGCCCACGCCCGCGGTGACCAGGGCCCACTCGATGCCGTTGGACAACGGTGTGACCAGTCCCGCCAGTTCGGGCGAGACACCGTCCGGCACCCGGTGGGTCACCGCGTTCCACGGCACGTAGAGGTATTGGGCGAAGCCGCCCCACAGGTGGTACGGCTTCTCGGCCGAGGTGTAGCCGTAGCGGCGCGCGTCGGGGTTGGTGCGCCAGTCGGTCGCCTCGCAGTGGCGGTACTCGCCCTGGTGGCACCAGGCGCAGCGGAAGCAGCCCACGTAGTGCTCGACGAAGACCCGGTCGCCCTCGGCGAGGCCCTTGCGTGCGGTGAAGGTGCGGCCGGCGCGGGCGATCACGCCGACGTTCTCATGCCCCATGATCACCGGATCGGGGAAGGGTGGCTTGCCGTACATCTTGACGTCCGTGCCGCAGATCCCCGCCACTTCGACCTTCAACAACGCCCCGTCGTCGGGGATGTCGGGCATCGGGAACTCTCGCAACTCGGTGGTGCCGGGCGCCGTACGCACCGCAGCGAGCACCTGCTCGGCCATGGCGATCTCCTCACCCTCGGGTGGTTCCGACCGGACCTTATCCCATGGCCTTATGGACTGACCATGGTACCTTTAGACCATCCCCCCTTCTTCCTCCATCCCCTTTGGCCTCCCGCAGGTCCGTGCCGCCAGCCACCCACGCACGAGAGCCGAGCAGACGCATGGCTGTACCGAAGTTCACAACCGTGACCCGAACCCAGGGCAACAACGCGGCCCTGAAGACCGGGGAGGTGACCCCGCGCGGCTTCCGTTTCGCCTTCGAAGAGGTGCCGGTGCTGGTCAGAGCCTTCCGGCGGATGGTTCGCGATCTGGAGTTCGACATCAGCGAGATGGCGCTGACCACCTATCTGGTGGCGAAGGAGCATGGCGTCCGGTTCACCGCGGTGCCGGTCTTCCTGGTGCGCGGCTTCCACCACGGCGCGATCCTGTACGACCCCGACTCCGGTCTGCGCGGGCCGAAGGACCTGGAGGGCCGCAAGGTCGGCGTCAACCGCGGATACACCGTCACCACCGGCGTGTGGGCGCGCACCGTGCTCCAGGAGGAGCACGGCGTCGACCTGGACCGGGTGACCTGGGTGCTGTCCGGGGACGAGCACGTGGCGCCCTACCGGCCGCCGGTGAACGTGGAGCCGATGTGGGGCGAGCGCAGCCTCGGTGAGCGGCTCGCGGACGGCGAACTGGCCGCGACCGTCGGCGCACCCGCCGAGGACCCCCGGATGGCGCCGCTCATTCCGGACGCCGCCCAGGCCGGCTTCCGGGCGTTGCGCGACCGCGGCCACTACCCGATCAACCATCTCGTGGTGATACGCGACGACCTGCTCGCCGACCGACCCGAGATGGCCGCCGAGGTGTTCGACGCGTTCGCCCGTGCCAAGCGCGACTACGTGGAGCGGCTGCGCGGGGGCGGGATCGAGCAGCCCAGCGCCACGGACCGCACCCACCAGAAGGTCATGGAGATCACCGGAGCCGATCCGCTGCCGTACGGCATCGAGCCCAACCGCGTGGTTCTGGAGTCCCTCATCAAGCACGCCGTGGACCAGCACATCCTCGACCGTGCCCCCGCCCTCGACGAGCTGTTCGCCGAGAGCACCCTCGATCTCGTCGGCTGACCGGCGCCCCAGCCCCAGGAGGACAGTTGCGCATCGCCATCGCAGCGGACCACAACGGCCTGGCGTTGAAGACCAGGCTCATCACCCGGCTGACCGAGGCCGGGCACACCGTCGACGACCGAGGTGCCCGGGGTGACGACGTCACCGAGGTGGTGGACTACCCACCGCTCTGCGCGGACGTGTGCGGACGGGTGCTCGACGGTTCGGCGGAGCGCGGCATCGTGCTCGGCGGCAGCGGACTCGGCGAGACCATCGTCTGCAACAGGTTCACCGGCATCAGGGCCGGGCTCTGCCACGACCTGTGGAGCACCGGGATCTCCCGCGGCAACAACGACTCCAACGTCCTGGTGCTCGCCGCGAAGGTACTGGCGGCCGAGGCCGCGGAAGAGATCGTGACGGCCTGGCTGACCACCCCGTTCAAGGGCGGGGTGCACCGCCGCAGGCTCGACCAGATCGAGGCGCTCGAGCGGGGGCTGCGGTCCGGGTGAGAGCGGCGCCGGTGTGGAGACCTCGCGCACCGGCGTTCACCCCGCCACGCCGTCGAGGAACCGGAGCACCCGGGCGGGCGCGCTGGCCGCGGTCTGCTCCTCCACCGGCACGTCCCAGTATTCCGCCAGCGGCAGGCACTCCTGGAGGTACCGTGCCGCGGACGGGGCGTGCGAATCGTCCTGGCCGGGCACGATGAGGGCCGGCACGTCGAGCGTGAGCAGGTCCTCCGGCTCCGGTCCCGGCACGGTGTCCCGGTCGAAGAGCAACCGCGCCATGCCGTCCACCAGGGTGACGTAGCGTTCGGTGCGCAGGCCCGCGTACCGCTGGGCGAACGCGTCGTCGGCGCGCAGCACGCGCACCCAGGGGCCCACCCGCGGATCGGCGGTGAACCCGTCGTCGGTGCCCCGCGCCAGCTCCACCACCCCCTCCAGTCCGTGCTCCGCCACGTACGCGAGGTGCGTCCGAAAGCGTGCGTGCTGCTTCATGCGGTACCGCACACCGCCCGCAGGGGAGTACAGCACCATGCTCAGCACCCGTCCGGGATGTCCGACGGCGAGCTGGACCGCGGTGGAACACCCCACGCAGCCGCCCATCACATGCGCACGCTCGATCCCCAGGTGATCCAGCAACCCCGCACCCTGCCGCGCGTAGTCGCCCCAGGAGACCCGCTCCACACGCCCACCCGAACGACCCGACTCACGCCGATCGAACGTGATGCACGTGTACCGCGACGCAAGCCGCTCCAACAACCCGAGCCGCCGGTAGATCCCCGTCTCCCGCCACCCCTCCAACCGCGAGTCGAACCCCCCGGGCGAGAACATCAACAACGGCGCTCCCGTCCCCACCACTTCGTAGCGGGTCGCGATGCCATCGAGCCGGGCCATGGGCATGAACGGTGTCCTCTCTCTTGCTCGTCACCAGGAACAGGGCCCCCGAGACGCGATACCCCCGGGCCGGGGCGAAGCCCCGCTCAGGGGGCGCGGGGAACCGCGCGCCAAGCCACGGCGAGACGATCAGCCAGCCACCGTCCTGAGAGGGCACCTCGATCCGCATCGGGCCACCGGCCCGCTGTTCCGGCCGGGGCGAAGCCCCGCTCAGGGGGCGCGGGGAACTGCGCGCCAAGCCACGGCGAGACGATCAGCTAGCCACCGTCCTGAGAGGGCACCTCGATCCGCATCGGGCCACCGGCCCGCTGTTCCGGCCGGGGCGAAGCCCCGCTCAGGGGGCGCGGGGAACTGCGCGCCAAGCCACGGCGAGACGATCAGTCAGCCACCGTCGTGAGGGGGCACCTCGATCCGCATCGGGCCACCGGCCCGCTGTTCCGGCCGGGGCGAAGCCCCGCTCAGGGGGCGCGGGGAACTGCGCGCCAAGCCACGGCGAGACGATCAGCTAGCCACCGTCCTGAGGGGGTACCCCCACCCCCTGCGCACCCCCGCGAAGCTGCCGCCCGCCCCGCACATCCGCCGCATACGCACCGATCGCCTCGAGCGCGACCCGCGCCACGTCCGCATACGTCCCGACCGGCCGGTCCCCCACCGGCCGGTCGACCGTGGTGGCCGGATACCCGATCGCCGCATGCGCCATCCGCATCCGCCCGTCGAGCCACGGGCCGCCCCCGAAGCCGCCGAGCACCGGCACCGACACCGCGGCGGCGACGGCGGCACCGACCACCGGCCCGGAGTTGGTGAAGTTCAGCAGTGCGGCGCCCGCTTCTTCGAGCCGCCTGGCCTCGGCGACCAGGTCGTCCAGCATCTCCTCGGGCACCTGGTCGGCCGCCGACGGTACGGCGTGGTACTCGACGCCGTACCGCAACGCCGTCTGCGGGGTGATGCCGAACTGCGCGAACACCGGAATCCCGGCGCGCGTGACCGCCTCCACCGCCGCCGGGAAGTCGGCGGCGCCGTCCAGCTTGACCAGGTCGACACCGGCCTCCTTCACGCACCGGATCGCCGCCCGCACCGCGGCGTCGGTGCCCTCCTGGAGCGGGCCGAACGGGAAGTCGACGCTGACGAGCGCGCGTTGCACGCCGCGACGCACCGCGCGTGCGACGATCAGCATCTCCTCCAGGGTGATCTCGAACGGGTTGGCGTGGCCCCAGAGGTTGACCCCGACCGTGTCGCCCACCGACACGAGGTCGACGCCCGCGCGGTCCACGATGCGGGCCATCTGGTAGTCCCAGGCCACCACGCCGACGATCTTCCGGCCCTGGTCCTTCATCCGCCCGAGCGAGCGGATCGTGATCCTTTCGGTCATGCTGTCCTTCTTCAGGGGTGGTTGGGGGTCACGTGCGACCTCAGACGCGTAGTGCCGTCAGCAACTCGAACGCATCGCTCTCGTCGGCGGTCAGCAACAGCACCCGGGCGTACGGCCGCAACGCGGCGACCGCGTCGTCGGCCTCGAAGCCGTCTCCGAGGACGATCCCGGCGGTGGTGCTGCCGTTCCGCCCGCAGTGCCGCCCGATCTGCGCCGCGGCGTCCCGGCCGTGGTCGTCGGTGGCGAGCACGACGACCACGTCGGCGCCGTCGAGCGCCTCGGCGAGGGGCACCGGCAGACCGTCGAAGGTGGCCAGCCGTGCCCCGCCCCCGGCGCCCGGAGTGCGGTTCACGTAGAAGCGCGCGGCGGCCCAGCGGGCGGCGGCGAGACGGTGCGCGACACCTTCGGCGCGCTCGTCCAGGGCGATCACCCGGGCCGCCCGTGCGGGCCGGATGGGCACCTGGATGCGGTACGACGACTCGTGTGCCGAACTGGCGCGGACGCAGGCGCCGGGGTCCGTCGGGGCGTTGGTGCGGGTGTTGAGCGGCATGGCGCGCCCCGTCAGACGCTGGACTGGCGGACGCCGGGCGTGACCTTGACCGCGTCGCGGCAGGAGTCCAGGAACGACTCCGCCTGCGGCAGCACCACGGCGGCGGACCGCACCCGGTGGTGCGCCGGGTCCACACCGGGCGGTGTGATGCCCTCGTCCCGCAGGGCGACCGCGGCCTTCCGCAACTTCTGGCGGGCCTTGATGATGCCGCTGTCGGCGGGCACCAGACGCTCCTTCGTGCGGTCCACGATGGGACCCATGCTCTCCTGGAGGGAGGCGTCCTGCATGGCGATGCCGGCGACACCCGAGTACGTCTCGCCGCGCCGCTGGGCCTCGCGGTCGATCAGGTAGTCGTTGTCCATGTTCGCCGCCGGCCGGTAGGTGCCGGGGATGTTCTTGCTGTGCACCCCGAACCCGTCGACCATGGCCTGCCGTTCGGTCGCGGTGAGCGGGCGCACCGGGTGGTAGTCGAACGAGTAGGCCCAGCAGTTCTCGTCGTCGATGGGCACCCAGAAGTGGCCGTGGATGGGATGGTCGCCGCGCGGCGGCACCATGGTGAAGTTGGGCATCACCCAGGGCGTGATCCGCCAGTAGTACGTCCCGTCCTCCGCGTTGCGCCGGGCGCCCACGAAGAGGCCGCCTTCGCTGTCGGCGACCTCGAAGAACGGCTTGGTGTCCTTCATGTTGTACTCGTTGCCCTTGGCGCCCCTGAACAGCGGATCGCTCCTGAGGCCACCGGAGTGCAGGAACGTGACGTGGCTGGAGTCGATGCCGCCTTCGAACGCCTGGAGCCAGTTGCACTGCTGCCACCGCTTGGAGGAGTACGTCTGCTCGGGTGGCACCTGCGCGAACTCGAACTCCGGCAGGGGCGGCCGGGTGGCCGCGTCGCCCATGTGGGTCCACAGCACGTCGCCGATCTTCACCAGCGGATAGGACGTCAGCTGCACGTTCTCGCAGAAGCTGCTGTTGCCCGCCTCGGAGGGCACCTCCACGCACTGGCCCGTGACGTCGTACTTCCAGCCGTGGTAGGGGCAGCGCAGACCGGCTTCCTCGTTGCGGCCGAACCAGAGCGAGGCGCCGCGGTGCGCGCAGAACTCGTCGATGAGGCCGTAGCGGCCCTCGCTGTCGCGGAAGGCGACCATCCGCTCGGAGAGCAGCTTGACCCGCACCGGCGGGGAGTCGTTCTCGGGCAGTTCCTCGGCCAGCAGGGCGGGGATCCAGTACTGCCGGAAGAGCTCTCCCATCGGCGTTCCCGGACCGGTCTGCGTGAGTAGCTCGTTGATGTCCTGTCGAAGCACAGCCGTTTCCCTTTCGGATGCCGACCTGCCGCCGGGCGACGAGGGGTGCGTGGCCCGGAGCGGCGCGGGGTGTGCGGTGTGGGGGTCTGCCGGGTGTGGGGGCGTGGGGGTGCGGGGCGGTGGGGGCGGGGAGTGTGGGGCCCGGTGCGGGCCGCGGTGCGACGGTCAGGGCTGCTCGGGGGGAATGTCGACGGTCAGGCCGGCCAGTTCGTCGGTGACGACGATCTGGCAGGACAGCCGGCTGGTGTCCCGGCGCTCGGAGACACCCATGTCGAGCAGGTCCTCCTCCATCTCGCCGGGCGGCCCGACGAGCGGCGCGAACTCCTCGCGGACCCAGACGTGGCAGGTGGCGCAGGAGCAGTTGCCCCCGCATTCGGCCACGATGCCGGGCACGCCGTGCCTGACCGCGGCCGACATGACCGTGTCGCCCGGGGCGGCGTCAATGGTGTGTTCGGAACCGGCGCTGCCGACGTAGATCACCTTGGGCAAGGTCTTCCTCCCTCTCAAGGTGCGGCTGCGATCTGGCGAGGTGGCTTGGTCCGACCATTAGACCAGATCGCTTTCGGTGGAACAAGAAACGATGTGTCGTGGCTGGTCGTCCGGGTTCCGGTGTCCTGGTGGGGCGCCTCGGCCGGCGTTGACATGGAAAAAATCTCGGACTTATGGTTCTACCAATCCGCCACGGTTCCAGCGACCCATCCGCCGGCCCCATCCGCAACGGCGTGACGGACCACGGCGTGCGGGATCGATCGGGCCCCAGGACCCGCTGGAACCCCCGAAGTTGCCCACCGAGGCCGTTCACCTCCCGCCCCGTCGCCCCCGCGGCCGGGTGTGGAGCCGCCCGGCACGTTTCCCCGGCAGGGCACGCCGATCAGGAAGGCCGTGGTATGGCCAAGGACGCGATCGTCGATGACACATTCGCGGCAAGGTTCGCCACCGAAAAGGACTCCCCCTACACGCGCTGGGTCGCTTCCGAAGGGCTCGACATCATCTCCGCGCACTACGTGCGGGACCTGCGCACCGTCGAGCTGAAGCGGTGGGAACGGCGCGGCGGCAGCGGCGTGTTCATCAACCATGAGGCCACCCGCACGTCGAACGACTGCTACGTCTGCGAGATACCGCCCGGTGGCGCGCTCGCCCCGCAGCGGCAGCTGTTCGAGGAGATGGTGCTGGTGCTCGACGGGCACGGCGCCACCCGGGTGTGGAACGACGCCGGTGCCGAGGTCTCCTTCGAGTGGGGTCCCGGATCGATCTTCGCCATCCCGCTCAACGCCCACCACCAGCACTTCAACGGCTCCGGGCGGCAGCCTGCGCGCTATGTCTCGTCCACCAACCTGCCGCCGGTCCTCAACCTCTACGACGACGTCGACTTCGTCTTCCACACCGCACGCGACTTCCCCGACCGCTTCAACGGCGAGCCCGACTACTTCTCCCCGAAGGGTGAGCAGAAGGGCCTGCTGCTCGACACCAACTTCGTGGCCGACGCGATCAACCTGCCGCTCATCGAGGCCAAGGAACGCGGCGCAGGCGGCGGGCACATCCGCTTCGCGATGGCCAAGGGGTCGATGAACAGCCACATCTCGCAGTTCCCCACCGCCACGTACAAGAAGGGCCACCGGCACGGCCCCGGCGCCCACGTGATCATCCTGTCCGGCGAGGGCTACAGCCTGATGTGGCCCGAGGGCGAGGAGCCGCGCCGCTACGAGTGGGGTCCAGGTTCGCTGATCGTGCCCCCGAACATGTGGTTCCACCAGCACTTCAACACCGGTAGCGAGCCGAGCCGTTACCTCGCCTTCAAGCACGAGGCGGTCTCCATGCGCAACGCCCAGGGCGTTCCCAAGGCCTGGATCAGCATGCGGATCGGCGGCGACCAGATCGACTACGCGGACGAGTCGTCGCTGGTCCGCGAGACCTTCCGCGAGGCGCTCGCGAAGCATGGGATGGAGCCGCGGATGGACGAGGCGTATGCGGCAGAGCTTGCTGCTCTGCCGCCCAAGCCGGTTGGTCGGTGATCGGCCGATCCTTCGCCACGGCCGGTTGTCCGGTCGCGAACCGGTGCCTGTTCGGGACGGGGGCGATCCGTCCGTATCGTCGTGGCTTGTCGCGCAGTTCCCCGCGCCCCTCTAGTCGGGGCGCAGCCCCGACCTAAGGGGCGCGGGGAACTGCGCGAGCAACCCACCACCGGCCCGGAGATCCGTATGCGGCCGGAACCAGCCCTCCCGGGCGGTGACGGCCGCAGGTCGTCAACCCTCGAGAGGGCAGCGCATGGACAACCACCCGCACAACCACGGTCACGGCGACGCCGCCGCAGGCACCCCGCTGGAGGAGAACCCCATCTGGCAGCAGGACAACGTCATGCTGCGCAGCGTCGGCATGGACATCGGCTCCTCCGGCACCCAGGTGGTGTTCTCCCGGCTGCATCTGCGGCGCATCGGTGAGGAGCTGACCAGCAGGTATCTGGTGGTGCGCCGGGACACCGACTACCGGTCCCCGGTCGTCCTCACCCCGTACGCGAGCGCCGAGCACATCGACGCGACCGCGCTGGGCGCCATCATCGACCGGGCCTACCAGGCGGCGGGTGCCGCGCCCGGCGACATCGACACCGGGGTCGTCATCCTCACCGGTGAGGCGCTGCGGCGGCGCAACGCCGAGGTGATCGCCGGGGTGCTCGCCGAGCGCGGCGGCGATCTGGTCACGGCGACCGCCGGGCACCACATGGAGGCGATGCTCGCCGCGTACGGCTCCGGCGCGGCGAAGGCGTCGTACGACCAGGGCCTGCGCATCCTCAACATCGACATCGGCGGCGGCACCACCAAACTCGCGGTCCTCGAGGCGGGGCAGGTGGTGGCGACCGCGGCCGTGCACATCGGCGGGCGGCTCCAGGTCGTCGACGAGGCGGGGCGCATCACGCGGCTCGAACCGGCCGGCCGGGCGCACGCCGTGCGCGCTGGCCATGACTGGCACCTCGGTTCCGTCGCACGCCCCGAGGAGATCGAGAAGGTGGCCGACGGAATGGCGGACGCGCTGGTGGCCGCGCTGGGCGGGGCGCCGCCGCCGGAGGTGGCCGAGCTGTTCCTGACCGCGCCGCTGGGGGAGTTGGGCCCGATCGACGGGGTGATGTTCTCCGGCGGGGTCGCCGAGTACGTCTACGGCCGCGAGCAGGCCTCGTTCGGCGACTTCGGGCGGCCGCTGGGGCGTGCGGTGCGCCGCCGGGTGGAGTCGGGCGCGCTGCCGTACCCGCTGCTGCCCGCGGGCGAGTGCATCCGGGCCACCGCGCTCGGGGCCTCCGAGTACAGCGTCCAACTCAGCGGCAACACCGGCTTCATCTCCGACCCGGACGCCCTGCTGCCGCGCCGCAACCTCCAGGTGGTGCGTCCGCTGCTCGACCTCGGTGAGCGGGTGGACGCGGTACGGGTGACGGCTGCGGTACGGCGACGGCTCGCCGACCTCGACGTCCTGGACGTGGCGGACGCCGAGTTGGTGCTCGCGGTGCCCTGGAGCGGTCTGCCCAGCCACGCCAGGCTGCTGCCCTTCGCCCGCGGTCTGCGTGACGCGCTCGCCGACCGGGTGGCGCACGGTCGGCCGGTGTACGTGGTGCTCGACGGCGACGTGGCGATGACGCTGGGCCGGCTGCTCCGCGACGAACTCGGGGTCACCGGGCCCCTGCTGGTGGTGGACGGCCTGCGCCTGCACGACTTCGACTACGTCGACATCGGCCGGGTCCGGCACCCCTCGGGCACCGTCCCGGTCACGATCAAGTCGCTGGTCTTCGCCGAGGTCCCGCCCGACGGGCCCGTCCGCGAGAACGGTGGGGAAGCCCCGGAACCGGCGCAAAAGCAACGGTAACAATGAGGTAACGTCGACGTCCCATGGTTAGACCATAAGACCGAAGCTGGTGTTGTATGCAGTCACCGAAGCGTTCTGCTCGGCACCCGTCTCGACCCACCAACCCACCGCACGAACATCCCGACCGCCACCCGGTCACCCCCTTGCTGCCTGCGCCAACGCCCGCCGACGAGGGCCGCGACCGGCTTCGCCCAGGAGTGCGCGATGCGTCATGGTTCGCTTGCCGCCGGTCTCGTGGTCACCGGACTGATCCTCGCGGGGTGCGGAAACGCCCCCACCACACAGACCACGGGCAACGCCGCCGCTTCCGATCTCTACGCCGACTACGCCTCGCTGACCGGAAAGCAGCGCACCGACCGTCTGCTCACCGACGCCAAGAAGGACGGCTCGGTACTCGACCTGTACACCTCGAACACCGACATCCAGGACCTCGTGGACGGCTTCGAAAAGGTCTACCCCGCCATCAAGGTCAACGCCTTCCGGGCCAACTCGGAGACCGTTCTGCAACGGGTCACCCAGGAGAACCAGGCGAACAAGCCCCAGAACGACGTGGTGGACACCAACGACCTCGAACTGCGCGAGATGGACAAGGCGCACCTGCTCAGCCCCTACGAGGGCCCCTCCAAGGACGGCCTCAGGGCCGCGGCGAAGGGCCTGGGCGGATGGACGGCGGAGCGCTTCAACGCCTTCGTGGTCGGCTGGAACACCTCCCTCGTCCCCAAGAGCCGGCAGCCCAGGGACTTCACCGAACTCGCCGACCCCCGGTGGAAGGGGAAGGTCTCGTTGGAAGTCGGTGACTGGGACTGGTACGGGGCGATGCACACCTATCTCACGCAGGAGCGCGGGATGAGCGAATCCGCCACCGACGACCTGTTCAAGAAGATCGTGGCCAACGCCAAGGTGACCAAGGGCCACACGGTCCAGGGCGAACTCCTCAGCGCCGGCCAGTTCGGCGCCGCCGCGTCCGTCTACAGCCACACCATCGACAAGGCGGCCAGGAAGGGCGCACCCGTGGCCTGGCGGCCCGCGGCCGACCCGGTGATCCTGCGGCCCAACGGCGTCGCCCTGATGTCCAGCGCCCGCCACCCGGCGGCCGCCCTGCTCTGGGTCGACTGGGTGCTCGGCGCCGGTCAGAAGGACGTGGCCAAGTCCGAGCGGATCCCGGCGGCCAAGCACGTGCCCGGCGTGGCGAACCCCATTCCGGCAGGCGCCAAGACCTACAGCCTGCCGAAGACCGCCGAGGTCGACGACACCAAGTGGAGCGACGACTACGACGCCCTGTTGAGGGGTGTCCCCTCGGCCGGCTGAACCCACCACCTCGCACCCCCCGGTAGGAGCAACCCCCGTCATGAGGACCACCCGTAACCTGACCTTTCCGCTGTGCGGCCTGCTGGCCGTGACGCTCGTCGCGGGGTGCGGCGGTGCGCCGGGCCAGCGGGCCGGCAGCGCCCGGACCGACAAGGTCTACGACCAGCTCAAGGGGCTGCCGAAGAGCAAGCAGCTGGCCAAGGCGGAGGAGCTGGCGAAGAAGGAGGGCTCGCTCTCCGTCTACACCTCCATGACCGCCGACATCGCCACCCCGGTGGCCAAGGCGTTCGAGAAGAAGTACGGCATCAAGGTCGACGTCTTCCGCGGCAACTCGGAGACGGTCCTCCAGCGCACCCTCCAGGAGGAGCAGGCGGGCCGGCCCGGCGCCGACGCGGTGGAGACCAACTTCCTGGAGATGACGGTCCTCGCGGACAAGGGCAACCTGGCCGACTACACCGGTCCCGGCCTTGACAAGGTGGCCAAGGCCGGCAGGTTCGACCACTGGACGGCCAGTCGCTTCAACATCTTCCAACCCGCCTGGAACACCGACCTGATCAAACCCGGGCAGGAACCGCACAGCTGGGAGGACCTGGCGCTGCCCAGGTACAAGGGCAAGATCACCCTGGAGCTCAGCGACAGCGACTGGTACGAGAACGTCACCAAGTACTGGCTCGACCACGGCAAGTCCCAGGACCAGGTCGACAAGTTGTGGAAGGCGATCGCGGCCAACAGCAAGGTCGCCAAGGGCCACACCACGATGATGCAGTTCCTCGGTGCGGGACAGAGCCCGCTGGAGGCGATGAACTACACATACATCACCGATCGCGCGGCCCGCGGCGGCGCCCCCGTGGCCCATCTGCCGAAGAGCGGCCACTCCTCCGTACCCGCCTTCGCCCGCCCCAACGGCATCGGCCTGATCAAGGACGCCAAGCACCCCGCGGCCGCCTGGCTGTTCTACGCCTGGCTGCTCGGTGACGGCCAGAAGGAGCTGGTCGACCTCGGTCTGAGCCCGTCCACGAAGGTGCCCGGCGACAAGAGCCTCGACGGCATCAAGCTGACCCAGTTCGACGTCGAGGGCCTCTCTCGCAACGACACCGAGTGGGACAAGAAGTACGACGCGCTGCTGCGCGGCGTCGACCAGGTCAAGGGGTGATCACGTGGCTCTCGCGTCCACCACGACCACCCCGCACGACACCCCGCGCGGCCCCACCCCGCAGCCGCCCGAGTCCGCGGCCCCCGGCTCACTCGCAGGCCTCCTCAGGAGGCTCTGCACCCTCCAGGGCCTGCTGGTCGGCGGCTCCGTCCTCGTCGTCGGCTACCTGGCGCTGGTGCCGCTCGGCTACCTCGTCCACGACACCTTCCTGAGCGCCGACGGCAGCGGCTTCTCCGTCGACGCCTTCGCGCGCGCCTACGGCGGCAACTCCGAAGCCGGCTCGATGATGCTCAACTCGCTGGGCTTCGCCGTCGGCGCCGCCGCGTTCGCGCTGGTCCTCGGCACCGTGCTGGCGTACATCCAGGTGCGCACCGACACCCCGTTCAAGGGCCTGTTCTTCGCCGCGTCCCTGGTGCCGCTGATCGTGCCCGGCATCCTCTACGCCACCTCCTGGATCTTCCTCGGCGACCCCACCACCGGCGTGGTCAACCAGCTCGTCTTCAAGCCGCTGTTCGGCATCACCCCGATCAACATCTACAGCGTCTGGGGCATGATCTGGGTCCAGGGACTGCACCTGGCGCCCGTGGCGTTCCTGCTGATGGTGGCCGCCTTCCGGGCCATGGACCCGTCCCTGGAGGAGTCCGCGGCGATGTCGGGGGCGCGCCGGGTGACCGTGCTGCGCCGGGTCACGCTGCCGCTGATGCGGCCCGCGATGATCTCCGCAGCGCTGCTGATGTTCGTGCAGTCGCTGGAGAGCTTCGAGGTGCCGGGGCTGCTCGGCCTGCAGAACGGCATCTACGTCTTCACCAGCCGCATCTACTTCGTGCTGCGCGCCTACCCGATCGACTACGGTGCCGCCGGAGCGCTGGCCATCGGACTGCTCGCCATCGCCGCCGCAGGCGTGCTGCTCTCCGGCTGGTTGCAGCGCTCCACCCGCACCTTCCAGACCGTCACCGGCAAGGCGTTCCGCCCCCGGCCGGTGGAGCTGGGGCGGGCCAGGCCGTGGGTGGGGGCCTCAGTGGTCGTCTACTTCCTGGTCACGGTGGTGCTGCCGGTCGCCGTGCTGGTGTACGCATCGCTGCTCAGCCACTACACGGCGCCCACCCGCAAGGCGTTCGCCTCGATGTCGCTCGCCAACTACCGCCAGGTGCTGGACACCCCGCTCGCCTTCACCGCGTTGAAGAACTCGGTGCTGCTCGGTGTCGGCGCGGCCACCATCGTAATGGCGCTGACCTCGGTGGTGGCGTGGGTGGTGCTGCGCACCAAGGCACCCGGCCGGCGGCTGCTCGACCTGCTCGCCTTCACCCCGATCGTGATACCGGGCCTGGTCCTCGGCCTCGCCCTCGCCTTCGTCTACCTGCGGGTGCCGTTGCCGATCTACGGCACCCTGCTCATCCTGCTGCTGTCCTACTGCACCCGGTACCTGCCGTACGGGATGCGGTACGCCTCGGCCGCGATGTCCCAGATGGCACCGGAACTGGAGGAGTCCGCCGAGGTCTGCGGCGCGTCGTGGTTCCAGACCTTCCGGCGGGTGCTGCTGCCGCTGATGAGCGGCGGTGTGCTGGCCGGCTGGATCTACATCCTCGTGGTGTCCTTCCGCGAGCTGTCCAGCACCATCCTGCTCTACAGCCCCGGCAAGGAAGTGCTCTCCGTCCTCATCTGGGAGCAGTTCGAAAACGGCCAGTTCACCACGCTCGCCGCGCTGGGCGTCTGCATGGTAGCGATCCTCGTCGTCCTCGTCTGCGTCGCCTACCGGCTCGGGGCCCGCTTCGGGCTCCAGAGCGACGCCCCGAACCAGTAACCCCCGAAGGGACACCAGGGATGCTGACTGTCGAATCCCTTGCCAAGAGCTACGAGTCCACAGCGGGCTCCCCACGCCGCAGCCTCGCTCGCCGGCTCGGGGGACGGGGGAGCGGGGCGCAGGAGGACCCGGCCGCACCGCAGGCCCGGGTGTTCGCCGTCGACGGGATCGACTTCGAGGTCCACGACGGTGAACTGTTCACCCTGCTCGGCCCGTCGGGCTGCGGCAAGACCACCACCCTGCGCTCCGTGGCCGGACTCGAGCGCCCCACCGCCGGCCGGGTCAGGCTGGGCGAGCGGGTGCTGTTCGACGCGGACAAGGGCGTCAACCTGCGGGCCAACCGGCGCGGCTTCGGCATGGTCTTCCAGTCGTACGCGATCTGGCCGCACATGTCCGTCTTCAAGAACGTCTCGTTCCCGCTGGACGTCATGCCGCGCATCAAGCGCCCGGACCGCCGGGAGATCGAGGAGCGGGTCCAGCAGGCCCTGGAGGTCATCGAGCTGGGCGGCTACGCGTCCCGACCGGCCACCAAGCTCTCCGGCGGCCAGCAGCAGCGGCTCGCGCTGGCCAGGGCCCTGGTCACCCGGCCGGAGCTGATGCTGCTCGACGAGCCGCTGTCCAACCTGGACGCCAAGCTGCGCGAGTCCATGCGCTTCGAGCTCAAACGGCTCCAGCGGGAGCTGAGCCTGACCGCCGTCTACGTCACCCACGACCAGTCCGAGGCGCTGGTGATGTCCAACCGGATCGCGGTGATGAACGAGGGCCGCATCGAGCAGATCGGCAAGCCACGCGAGATCTACACCCGCCCCGCCACCCGGTTCGTCGCCGAGTTCATCGGCACCTCCAACTTCATCGAGGCCGACGTGCTGGAGGTGCAGGGCAACGACGTCGTGGTGGAGACCAGCCAGGGACGGCTGGTCGCGGCGAACTGTCCGCGCAAGCCGGCGCCGGGCGAGAAGGTGCTGCTGTCGATCCGCCCGGAGAGCGTCGACGTCTCCGAGAAACCGCACACCGACGGCACCAACACCTGGTCCGGCAAGGTGCGCAACCGAGCCTTCCTCGGTGACGCCATCGACCACATCACCGAGGTCGGCGACCTGAAGGTACGCAGCCGTTCCAACCCGTCCGTGTCCCTCGCCCCCGGGACCGAGGTGCACCTCGCCATCGCCCCGGAGAAGGTCGCCCTCGTCCCCGTCGACTGACCAGCCCGCCCCGGGCCCCGGCCGAGCGTGCGGGGGCCCAGGAAGCAGAGGCGTACCGTGCCCAAGGCGCTCCCCGAGGTGCTGCGCAACCGCGACTTCGACCTCTACTGGAGCGGGGTCGTGCTCTCCCAGATCGGGACCCGGGGAGCCGTCGCCGCCAATCTCTACCAGGTCTACCAACTCACCGGGTCCACCGCACAGGTCGGCCTGGTCGGCCTTGCCCAGGCCCTCGCGCTGCTGGTGCTCTCCCCGGCCGGCGGGATCTACGCCGACCGGCTCGACCGGCGGCGGCTGCTCCAGGCGGCCCAGGCCGTGGCACTCGTGGTCTCCGCAGGCCTGGCCGCCGTCACCCTCGCGGGTGTCGCCACCACCTGGACCGTGCTGGTGTCCGCGCTGCTCGCGACCGCGGCCGCCACCTTCGACCAACCGGCACGGCAGGCCCTCATCCCCGCCCTGGTGCCCCGGAACCAGCTGGTCGAGGCCTTCGCGCTGCTCAACCCCTCACGCGAACTGGCCGTCCTGCTCGGCCCTGCGCTGGCCGGGCTCCTCATCGCGGTGGCCGGGCCCGGCGCGGTGTACGTCTTCGACGCCGTCACCTACGCCGTGCTGGTGCTGGTCCTCGCCCTGCTACGGGTTCCGCCGCTGGCCGTCGACACCGTTCGCCGCTCCCTGCGGGAGAGCCTGCGGGAGGGTATCGGCTACGTCGCCCGGCGCCCCATCGTCTGGCAACTGATGGGACTCGACCTGGTGGCCACCCTGTTCGGCGCGTACCGGGTGCTGCTGCCGGCGTTCGCCGACCGGCTGGACGCCGGAGCCACCGGGTACGGGCTGCTGTCCGCCGCGCCGTCGGCGGGCGCCCTGGTCGGCTCGGTGTGGGTGTTCCGGCTGGTGCGCACCGCACGATCCGGCCACCTCGTGCTGAGCGGAACGGCCGCCTACGGTCTCGCGATCGTCGGTCTCGCCCAGGCCCCCTTCTTCGCGGTGGCGATCGTGATGGCGCTCGCCCTGGGCGCCGCCGACGCGCTCGCCACGACGGTGCGGCACGCCGCCGTCCAGGTGGAGACCCCGGACAGGCTGCGCGGCCGGGTCTCCGCGCTCTACCAGATGTGCTCACGCGGCGGACCGGCGCTCGGCGACACCCTCGTCGGTGCCGTCGCCGGCGCCGCAGGACCCGTCGCCGCGCTCACCCTCGGCGGCCTGGTGCCCACCGTCGTCTGCGGCCTGAGTGCGGTGCGCGGCCGCACGGTGCGCGACTACGACGTGCACCCACCCGCGAACGAGAAGTCGGCACCGAACCCACCCACCGACGACGACCACCCCGCCGGCCCCACCGACCCACCCGCCCCACCGCCGGAAGGCAGCCACGCGCCGCCCACCGCCGGCTGACCCCCGACCCCCAGGGAGACACCTTGGCCACCCACACCACCACCGAAGTCACCCACTACCACGTGCAAAAACGCCGCCGGGCCCGGTTCATCGAGGACTGGCGCGCCAACCACCGCACCATCGTCCACCACGAGGACGTCGCCCTGCACCCGACCGCACGCGGCAGCCGCGTCGGCGTGTACGTGGGTGCCGACGGCGACCGGCCCACCCGCACCATGGACGCCCTCGCCCACGAGTTCGACCCCGGCACGGTGACCACCGTGCACCGGCACTCCTGGGACGCGATGGTGTTCGTGGTCGCGGGCCACGGGTGGACCGAGATCGACGGCGAACGCATCGACTGGGGGCCCGGCGACTCGCTGCACCTGCCCGCCTGGTGCTGGCACCGCAGCGGCAACGACGGTGACACCACGGCCCGTTACCTCACCTTCTCCAGCGAACCCCTGCTGGAGACCATGGGCATAGCCATGATCGAGGACGCCGGGCACACCCCGGTGGCCGAACTGCCGCCCCGGCCGCCCTACTCACCCGGCCAGGACGGTGCGGACCCCTACGCGGCACGACTGCGCAGGCTCGCCCGCGACCAGGAACAGCGCCGCTCGGGACGGCTGCACACCGCCTGGGACGGGCTCGAACTGCGCAACACCCCGCGCGGCACCCGCACCACCTTCCTGCTCGACCGAGCCATCGGCTACCAGGCGTCCGGCATCACCATGGCCATGTTCGAGATCGGCCCAGGACGCGGCCAGTCGATGCACCGGCACCCCGGCGAGGCCTGGCTGTACGTGGTCGAGGGCGCCGGCGAGAGCTACCTCGGCACCGAACCCGAGGGCGGCGAGCGGCACCCGTGGAAGAAGGGCGACATCATCGTCGTCGACCACTTCCTGTGGCACCAGCACATCAACACCAGCCCCGACCGCACCGCCAAGGTGGTGCGCATCCACATGTTCGACAGCCTGCTGGAGACGATGCGGGCGCTGTGCGATCCGCTGGTGCTCTTCGAGGAGCCGCCGGACCACATCCGCGACGCCCAGGCCGGCGACCCGTCGACCGTCGACTGGCCGGAGCTCACCCGGCCCACCTGGCCGTGACACCGGGAAGGAGCAGGCGGTGAGCACCACACTGCCGCACGGGGTGTCCGGCCTGCACGCCCTGCCGGCCGACCACCACGACGGGCCCTGGGACGCGGTCATCACCCCACCGGGCCTGAAGGAACGGCTGCTCGCGACCGCGGTCCTGGTGCTCAGGCACGGGGCCCGGCTCGCCGGCTCGGCCGTCGCTCCGCACGGCCTCGTGGTGCTCGCCGGGCCGCCGGGCACCGGCAAGTCCACCCTCGCCCAGGGCCTCGCGCAGGCCGCGGCGCGCACCCTGGCGCCGCACGGCGCGACCACGCTCGTGGAGGTCGACCCGCACGCCTTCCCCAGCGAGATGCTGGGCGAGAGCCAGCGCGCGGTCTCCCGTCTCTTCCACGAGACCCTGCCGGAACTGGCCGCCCGACGCCCCCACACCCTCGTCCTCCTCGACGAGGTGGAGTCGCTCGCGGTGCGCCGCCGGGCGGCGTCCTTCGACACCAACCCGGTCGACGTGCACCGCGCCACCGACGCCGTCCTCAGCGGCCTGGACGCGTTGCGCGCCGCGCGCCCCGGCACCCTGCTGGTGGTCACCACCAACTTCGCCGAGGCGGTGGACGACGCGTTCCTCTCCCGCGCCGACCTGGTGGTACGCACCACCCTGCCCGACGAGACGGTGGTCCCGCAGATCGTGGCCGACTCCCTACGCGAACTGGCCGCCCAGTGGCCCGCACTACGCCGCCTCGCCGACGACACCGCCGTCCACCGCCGCCTGAGCAAACACCTCACCGGCCTGGACGGCCGCCGCATCCGCAAGGCGGTACACGGCTCCCTGGCCCGACGCCTGGAGACGGCACGCGACCCGTCGACGCTCACGGAAGCCGATTTGCTGGCCGCAGCGGAGGAGGCAGGCGCGGAGCGCCGCGTGTAAAGGGGCGCGGGGAACGGCGCGACCGGCCACGACGCGGCGGGTTGGGTGGTCACCGTCCCGAGGGGGCTGTTTCTGTTGTGTTCGGCCGCCGGGCCGGTGGGTGGTTGGGCGCGCAGTTCCCCGCGCCCCTGGATAGGGCACTTCGTGCCCCTCCCCGGTAGGGGCGGAGCGCCGCGTGTAAAGGGGCGCGGGGAACGGCGCGACCGGCCACGACGCGGCGGGTTGGGTGGTCACCGTCCCGAGGGGGCTGTTTCTGTCGTGTCCGGGCCACCGGCCGGTGGGTGGTTGCTCGCGCAGTTCCCCGCGCCCCTCTCGAGCGGGCGCGGAGAGCCGCCTGTAAAGGGGCGCGGGGAACTGCGCAAACCGCCCACGGCGCGGCACCGTCGAGGCCAGCCCAGGGCACTGGACGCCGGGGAGTAGGGGCTGCGCCCCTACGAAGCGGAGTACTCCGGTGCCGCCTCGAAGAAGTGCACCGTGTCGTAGCCGAGGTGCTTGAACACCCGGTTCTGCGCCGACAGCACCCGCAACGGCGTGCCATCGGCGGCAAAGAGCTGGCAGACGTGGTTCTGCGGCACGTACAACGTGTCGCCCTGCGTGATCTCGTGCCGGGTGGGCTCCTTCGCCACCCGCGCGTAGTACTTCTCGGCGAGCTCCGCCTCGACCTCCCACTGGAGCGCGTAACCGCCGCCCTCCAGGACGTAGAAGACCTCGTCCGCCATCTTCCAGTACCGGCCGGAGCGGCTGCCCGCGGGAACGTCGAGTTCGAACGCGTCGATGGAGAAGATCCGGGCATCGGTGCGCTCGGGAGACGACATCACGCGGACCCGGCCGAGCGGGGTGCTCTCCCAGCTGGTGTCCGCCGGGCTGATGACCTTCTTGCGCTCCTTCACGCCCGGCGTCCAGATCCGCGACCAGTCCTCGCGCGGCCCGAACTCCTCCTCGCGCTCCACCGGGCCGCTGCGGCCCTGCTGCAACAGGCCCATGAACATCCAGGTGCTCTTGGCCTTCACCACCAGCGCGGTCGCGGTCTCGTCGTACGGGTTGAAGTGCCGGTGCACGGAGTCGGTGTGGACGAAGACCAGGTCGTCCTTGGCCCATTCGTAGCGCTGGTCGTCGTGGATCTCGTAGCCGCGGCCCCGCAGGATGTAGAACGCGGCCTCGTTCTGGTGGCCGTGACCGTGGTTGCTGGACTCGGGCGGCAGCTCCACGAAGTGGACCTGGATGGTCTGGGTGAGGAAATCCTCGTCGCCCGGACCCACCCGCCACCAGGTGCGGGACTTCTCGCTGTCGCCGGAGTGCGCGACCTTGGCGTCGTCGACGACGGTGGAGTCGTCGCGTACCCGCTTCGCCGCGAGCTGCGTCCGGCGGAATTCCCCGAGTCCGTAGGTCTCGGACGTCAGGCCGCGGACGAAGACGCGCCCTTTCTTAGCCATGGGAAGCCTCCTGTGCGGGCGTGGGCAGTGACATGGATTGTCGTGATGGTCTAACCATAATACCTGTCGATATGCCCCGTCACCCCTGTGATGAGAGGCGCGCAAGGAGGGTGGGGCGGTGGGGGATTTGCCCGTGATCGCACGGTGCGCGACTCCGCTTTGTCCTGTGACTGGCGAAAGTCGGGGGCAATTCCCGCTCAAGTCCTTCCCCCTCCGGTCATGCACTGCTACGTTCCCCTCGAAAGCCTGACGGAGACAGCCCGATGAGGCGGGGAGGGGCACGTGAGACGGATGACGGCTCGTCCCGCCAACGCCCATCAGGCCAGGCTGCTCAGGTTGTTGCGCGACTCCGGCCCCAACTCCCGGGCCCAGCTGGGCGACCAGGTCGACCTGTCACGCTCGAAGCTGGCCGTCGAGGTGGACCGGCTGCTCGAGACGGGTCTGGTGGTGGCCGACGGGCTCGCCGCCTCCCGCGGCGGTCGCCGCTCGCACAACATCCGGCTCGCCCCCGCCCTGCGCTTCCTGGGCGTCGACATCGGCGCCACCTCCGTCGACGTCGCCGTCACCAATGCGGAGTTGGAGGTACTCGGGCACATCACCCAGCCACTGGACGTGCGCGAGGGCCCCGTCGCCGTCTTCGAGCAGGTCCTGGCGATGACCGCCAAACTGCGCGCATCCGGACTGGGCGAGGGCTTCGACGGAGCGGGCATCGGGGTGCCCGGACCGGTCCGCTTCCCGGAGGGCGTGCCCGTGGCGCCGCCCATCATGCCGGGCTGGGACGGCTTCCCGGTGCGCGAGGCGCTCAGCCAGGAACTGGGCTGCCCGGTCATGGTCGACAACGACGTGAACCTCATGGCCATGGGCGAGCAGCACGCCGGAGTCGCCCGCTCCGTCGCCGACTTCCTCTGCGTCAAGATCGGCACCGGCATCGGCTGCGGCATCATCGTCGGCGGCGAGGTCCACCGCGGTACGACGGGCAGCGCCGGCGACATCGGCCACATCCTCGTCGAACCCGACGGGCACCCGTGCGCCTGCGGCAACAAGGGCTGCCTGGAGGCCCACTTCAGCGGTGCGGCGCTGGCGCGCGACGCGATGGAGGCCGCCCAGCAGGGGCGTTCACCGGAGCTGGCGGCGCGCCTGGCGGAGGCGGGGGAACTGACCTCCGTCGACGTCGCCGCAGCGGCCGCCGCGGGCGACGCCGCCGCGATCGACCTGATACGCGAGGGGGGCAACCGCACCGGCCAGGTGATCGCAGGCCTCGTCAGCTTCTTCAACCCGGGTCTGGTGGTGATCGGTGGCGGGGTCACCGGGCTCGGCCACACCCTGCTCGCCGCCATCCGCACCCAGGTCTACCGCCAGTCGCTGCCCCTCGCGACCGGCAACCTCCCCATCGTGCTGGGCGAACTGGGCCCCACCGCCGGTGTCATAGGCGCAGCCCGGCTCATCAGCGACCACTTGTTCTCGCCGGCCTGACCGGACGGGCGCGCTCGACCAGACCGACGCGCTCGACCGGGCCACCTTTAGCGCACCGCACGGCACCGCACCGCACGGCACCACCCGCACCACTCCTTCCGCCGGCACCACCGCCACATCCGCACCCGCCACATCCGCACCACCGGCACCCGCACCCCGCCACCCGAAAGCGCTCGCCCTGGGCGGTCACGCACGCACCGCCTGCCCTGAACCGGCCCGATCCTCCCCCACTGCCTCAAGGCGTGGGGGTACCCCAGGGGGACTCGATGGCACCACTCGCACCACTGCTCACGATGACCTCAATCACCAAGTCGTTCCCCGGTGTGCGGGCCCTGGACGGGGTGGACCTCGAGGTGCGACCGGGGGAGGTGCACTGCCTGCTCGGGCAGAACGGGGCCGGCAAGTCCACCCTCATCAAGGTGCTCTCGGGCGTGCACCAGCCCGACGGCGGGCAGATCACCTGGCGCGGCGAGCCGGTCGTGCTGCGCTCGCCGAGCGCCGCGATGCGCCTCGGTGTCGCCACCATCTACCAGGAGCTCGACCTGGTGGAGCACCTGTCGGTGGCCGAGAACATCTCCCTCGGGCACGAACCCACCAGCGCCGGGTTCGTCGTACGGCGCCGGTCGGCGCGCACCACGGCCGACGCCCTGCTCCGGCGCCTCGGGCACCCCGAGATCGGTGCCGGGCGACTGGTGGGCGCGCTCTCCGCGGCGCAGCAGCAGATCGTGTCGATGGCGCGGGCGCTCTCCCACGACGTACGGCTCATCGTCATGGACGAGCCGTCCGCAGCGCTCGACCCCGACGAGGTCGACAACCTCTTCCGCATCGTCGCGAGCCTGACCGCCGACGGGGTCGCGGTGGTCTACATCTCCCACCGCCTGGAGGAGATCCGCCGCATCGGCGACCGGGTCACCGTCCTGAAGGACGGCAGGGCGGTCGCCGGGGGACTGCCGGCGAAGACGACCCCGACCAGCGAGGTCGTCTCCCTCATGACGGGCCGCACGGTGGAATATGTCTTCCCGGAGCGCCCTTCCCCAGCCTCCGTGGACCCGTCAGGCACGCGCCCCGTACTGACCGTCCGCGGCCTGGCTCGGGACGGTGAGTTCGCGCCGTTCGACCTGGATCTCCACCCGGGGGAGATCGTCGGTCTCGCCGGGCTCGTCGGATCGGGGCGTTCCGAGATCCTGGAGACCGTCTACGGCGCGCGCCGGCCGACCGCCGGGAAGGTGACGGTGGCCGGGGTGCCGCTCAGGCCCGGCAGCGTGCGCGCGGCCGTGCGCGCCGGCGTCGGCCTCGCTCCCGAGGAACGCAAGGCGCAGGCCCTGCTGATGCTGGAGTCGGTGACCCGGAACGTCTCCGTCTCCACGATGTCCCGGTTCTCCCGCGGCGGCTGGCTGGACCGGCGTGGCGAGCGGGCCGCGGCGCGGCAGGCCGCCCGCGATCTCTCGCTGCGGCCCGACAACCCCGACGCACGCGTCCGCACCCTCTCCGGCGGCAACCAGCAGAAGGCCGTCCTCGCCCGCTGGCTGCTGCGCGGCTGCCGGGTGCTGCTGCTGGACGAGCCGACCCGGGGCGTCGACGTCGGCGCGCGCGCCGAGCTGTACGCCGTCATACGCCGGCTCGCCGACGAGGGCCTGGCCGTCCTGCTGGTCTCCAGTGAAGTGCCCGAAGTGCTCGGTCTGGCCGACCGGGTGCTGGTGCTGCGCGAGGGCCGGGTCGTGCACCGCGCGCCCGCCCAGGAGCTCGACGAATCCCGTGTGCTCGACCTCGTCATGGAAGGGAGCCCGACATCATGACGCAGCCTGCCTCGCCGGCCCAGCAGGGCGGGCCGGACGCTCCGAAGCGTCCTGCCGCCCGGCGGTCGGTCGCCGCCGACCCGGCCGGGGCCGGACCCTGGCGCACCTGGTGGGACCGCGCCGACGTCCGCACCCTCTCGCTGGTCGGGGTGCTCGCCGTGCTGGTCGTCATCGGTGGCGTCACCAAGCCCGACGAGTTCCTGGACACCCGCAACCTGCAACTGGTGCTCACCCAGTCCTCCGTCATCGGCGTCGTCACCGTCGGCATGACCTTCGTGATCATGGGCGGTGGGATCGACCTGTCGGTCGGCGCGATCGTGGCGCTGGCGTCGGTGTGGGCGACCACGGTGGCCTCGCAGGAGTACGGCTTCTGGGGGGTGCTGTTCACCGCCCTCGTGGTGGGCCTGGGCTGCGGCCTGGTCAACGGTCTGCTGATCGCGTTCGGCAGGATGGTGCCGTTCATCGCGACGCTCGCCATGCTCGCCTCCGCGCGCGGCCTCGCGTTGCAGATCACCGGAGGCAAGACGCAGATCGTCACCATCGACGGCATCCTCAGCCTCGGCGAGCGCGACTCGTACGTGCTGGGCGTGCCACCGCTGGTGCTGGTCTTCGCGGCGGTCACCGTCATCGGCTGGCTGGTGCTCAACCGCACCACGTTCGGGCGGCGCACGGTCGCCGTCGGCGGCAACGCGGAGGCGGCCCGGCTGGCCGGCATCGACGTGCGGCGGCAGCGGCTCTACCTGTACCTGCTGTCCGGGCTGTGCTGCGGCATCGCCGCGTTCCTGCTGATCGTGCTGTCCGGCTCGGGCCAGAACACCAACGGCAACCTGTACGAGCTCGACGCGATCGCCGCCGCCATCATCGGCGGCACCCTGCTCAGCGGCGGCCGTGGCACCATCACCGGCTCCGTGCTGGGCGTGCTGATCTTCACCACGATCACCAACATCTTCGCCTTGAACAACCTCCAGACCGACGTCCAGCAGATCGCCAAGGGCGCGATCATCGTCGCCGCGGTGCTGGTCCAACGCCGCACCGCCGACACCTAGCCGGACCGCACACCTCCGCCCCGCACCAACCCCCCACCCCCCGGACACCACCCACCGCACCCTCACGACGGGAAGGGTTCAACGCCATGCCCCACACCACGAGCCGCAGAGGTCTGCTCTTCGGAACGGCCGCCGTGTCGGCCGGTGCCGTGCTCACCGCCTGCACCAGCAACGAGTCGTCCGACGACAAGCCGTCCAGCGATGCGAAACCCGCGGCGGACGACAAGCCGGGCAAGCACGTCACCATCGGCTTCGCCGGCCCCCAGGCCGACCACGGCTGGCTCAACGCCATCAACGACAACGCCAAGGAGCGCGCCAAGGCGTACTCGGACGTCAGCCTGGAGGTGACCGAGGGCTCCAACGACACCGCCGCGCAGATCGGCCAGATAGAGACGCTGATCAACAAGAAGGTGGACGTCATCGTGGTGCTGCCGGCGGACGGCAAGGCGCTCACCCAGGTCGGGCTGAAGGCCATGCGGGCCGGGATCCCGGTGGTCAACCTGGACCGCATCTTCAACACCCCGCAGGCCTACCGCTGCTGGGTCGGCGGTGACAACTACGGCATGGGCTTCAACGCCGGGCAGTACATCGGCGAGCGGCTCAAGGGCAAGAAGGGCGCCCGGGTCGTCGAGCTGGCCGGCATCGACAACCTGGAGCTGACCAGGCAGCGCACCCAGGGCTTCGACGACGCCCTGAAGAACTACCCGAACATCAAGAAGGTGGCCCGGCAGGCCGCCGACTTCACGGTCGAGTCGGGGCAGGCCAAGATGGCCCAGCTGCTCCAGGCCCAGTCGCACATCGACGCGCTGTGGAACCATGACGACGACCAGGGGGTCGGCGCGCTGCGCGCCATCGACCAGGCGGGGCGCGACGAGTTCCTGATGGTCGGCGGGGCCGGCTCGCTCTCCGCCATGCAACAGATCAAGCAGGACAAGGGCGTCCTGAAGGCCACCGTGCTGTACCCGCCGACGATGGCCGCCTCGGCGATCGACCTGGCCCGCGCCCTCGGACAGGGCAAGGGCATCCAGGGCATGTCCGAGGCGGAGATCCCGACCTCCATCACGCTCTACTCGGCCGTGGTGGACAAGCACAACGTCGACCAGTACATGCCCACCGGCTTCAAGTGATGCCGTCCCGCCCGTACGCAAGGTGCGGGCAGGAGGGCGGGCAGCACCGGTACACCTCTCTTGAACCCTCCCCCCGGCGAACGCAGGGGGATTCCTGGCTCAGAAAGCCCCGCGGGTCAGCGACCCGAAAGGTCTTACTCCCTCAACACCAGCCGGGACGGAACCTGCCCGGTCTGGTACGGCAGAGTTAGGTGGTGCTGTGCCGTCTTGGTTCTCGATCGGCACGGTGTGCGCGCTTGGTTCTCGCAACGCACCGTGCGTACGTTACTTGATCACCTGGGGAGACAGGGTGATTGAGGCCCCCGGCCTCGCCGGGCCGTCTTGAAGCGCCGCTCGCGCGACACTTCGCACACGGCGCCCCGCGGGGCCGGCGGGAATCGAGCTGAAGGAGGAAATCCGTATGGCACAGCCGCAGGAAACGGACCGCGGGGCGGGGGAGGACAAACCCCCCTTGGGTGTGGGCATGGTCGGCTACGCCTTCATGGGCGCCGCGCACTCCCAGGGTTGGCGCACCGTGGGCCGGGTCTTCGATCTGCCGCTCAGGCCGGTGCTTGCGGCCGTCTGCGGCCGGGACGCGGGGGCCGTGCGCGACGCGGCCGGGCGGCTCGGCTGGGCGGCCGCGGAAACCGACTGGCGTGACCTGATCGCCCGTGACGACGTCGATCTCGTCGACATCTGCACCCCCGGCGACAGCCATGCGGAGATCGCCATTGCGGCGCTCAAGGCCGGCAAACACGTGCTGTGCGAGAAGCCGCTCGCCAACACGGTCGCCGAGGCCCAGGCGATGACGGCGGCCGCCGGCCGTGCCGCGGCCCAGGGCCGGATCGCGATGACCGGTTTCAACTACCGCCGGCTGCCCGCCACCGCCCAGGCCCGGCGGATGGTCGCCGAGGGCCGCCTCGGCACCCTGCGGCACGTGCGTGCGGTCTACCTCCAGGACTGGCTCAGCGACCCGGACTTCCCGCTCACCTGGCGGATGGACCGGGAGAAGGCGGGCTCCGGCGCGCTCGGCGACCTGGGCGCGCACATCATCGACCTGGCCCAGTTCCTCGCGGGGGAGCAGCTCGCCGGGGTGTCGGCGCTCACCGAGACGTTCGTGCGAGAGCGGCCACGGCTCCAGGGCTCCTCCGCGGGCCTCAGCGGCGCAGGCGGCAGCGAGCGCGGTCCGGTCACCGTCGACGACGCCGCCGTGTTCACCGGGCGGTTCACCTCCGGTGCGCTGGCGTCGTTCGAGGCCACCCGGTTCGCCGCCGGACGCAAGAACGCCCTGCGCATCGAGCTCAACGGCTCCCTCGGCTCGCTCGCCTTCGACCTGGAGCGGCTCAACGAGCTGTCCTTCCACGACCACACGGAGCCCGCGGCGACCGCCGGCTTCCGCCGCATCCTCGTCACCGAGCCCGACCACCCCTACGTCGACGCCTGGTGGCCGCCGGGCCACGGTCTGGGCTACGAGCACACGTTCGTGCACCAGGCCCGCGACCTGGTGCACGCGATCGCCTCCGGAAGCCCGCCGGAGCCGTCCTTCGCGGACGGCCTCCAGGTGCAGCGGGTGCTGGCGGCGGTGGAGGAGAGCGCGGCGAAGAACTCGTCCTACACGGCCGTTCCGGGGCCGTGAAGCCTTCGGGGCGCCCGGCCCGCTGACCAGCGTAAAGGCTTAACTCGGAATAATCCGGCGCACAAATGGAGACACCGGTCATGCCACGTTCCTACACCCTGTTCACCGGCCAGTGGGCCGACCTGCCGCTCGAAGAGGTCTGCCGGCTCGCCCGCGACTTCGGTTACGACGGCCTGGAACTCGCCTGCTGGGGCGACCACTTCGAGGTCGACAAGGCGCTTGCCGACCCGGCGTACCTCGCCTCCCGGCACGAGCTCCTCGACAAGTACGGCCTGAAGTGCTGGGCCATCTCCAACCACCTGGTCGGCCAGGCGGTCTGCGACCACCCGATCGACGAGCGCCACCAGGGCATCCTGCCGGCCCGTATCTGGGGCGACGGCGAGCCGGAGGGCGTGCGGCAGCGGGCGGCGGCCGAGATCAAGGACACCGCGCGGGCCGCCGCCGCGTTCGGCGTCGACACCGTCATCGGCTTCACCGGCTCGTCGATCTGGCACCTGGTCGCCATGTTCCCGCCGGTGCCCCCAGGCATGATCGAGCGCGGCTACCAGGACTTCGCGGACCGCTGGAACCCGATCCTGGACGTGTTCGACGCCGAGGGCGTGCGGTTCGCGCACGAGGTGCACCCGACGGAGATCGCGTACGACTACTGGACCACCCAGCAGGCCCTCGAGGCCGTGGACCACCGTCCCGCGTTCGGGCTGAACTTCGACCCGAGCCACTTCGTCTGGCAGGACCTGGACCCGGTCGGCTTCCTCTGGGACTTCAAGGACCGCATCTACCACGTCGACTGCAAGGAGGCCCGCAAGCGCCTCGACGGCCGCAACGGGCGGCTCGGCTCGCACCTGCCCTGGGGCGATCCGCGGCGCGGCTGGGACTTCGTCTCCGGCGGGCACGGTGACGTGCCCTGGGAGGACGTCTTCCGGATGCTGCGGTCCATCGGCTACGAGGGGCCCGTCTCCATCGAGTGGGAGGACGCCGGCATGGACCGGCTCCAGGGCGCCCCCGAGGCGTTGGCCCGGATGAAGCAGTTCGACTTCGAGCCGCCCAGCGCCTCCTTCGACGCCGCCTTCGGCGGCGACCGGTAGCACGACCAGGGGGAGCGGACGGCCCCCGATCGCCCCGGCGGCACGCAGGTGCCGCCGGGCGATCAGTGGTGCCCAAGAGCCGCTTTGTCCATTGGAAGGAAAAAGTTGAAGTTATTGCTGCACTACAGCTTTTGGTCCATGACAAAGCCCGCTACGGTCCCTGATATGTACAGGACAGGCACGTCTCCGGGGTGACGGCGCACCCCGGCGTTACCCACACGCCTCGTACGACCCTCCCGGAGGGACACCGTGCACAGGAAACGTCCGAGACTGCACAAACTGCACAAGGCGTTGACGCTGCTCGTCGGCGCTCTGCTCACCACCGCCTCACTCACCCTCGCCGCCCCCCACGCCGGCGCCAGCGAAGGCCGTCCGGTCGACGCGGCGGCCGCCTCCGAATTCCAGCAGGTCACCCTGGCCAAGGGGGTCGAGGAGACCGGCGAACCCATGTCCCTGGCCGTACTGCCGGACGGCAGCGTCCTGCACACCGCGCGGGACGGCACGCTCCGGCTCACCGACGGGGGCGGCACCACCCGGGTGGCCGGCCGGCTCGACGTCTACAACCACGACGAAGAGGGACTCCAGGGCGTCGGCATCGACCCCGGCTTCAAGGACAACCGTTTCGTCTATCTGTACTACGCGCCCAAGCTGGACACCCCGCTCGGCGACGCCCCCGAGACCGGCACCGCAGCGGACTTCGAGCCCTTCAAGGGCGTCAACCGTCTCTCCCGCTTCGTCCTGGACGCCAACGGCACCCTCGACGCGAGCAGCGAGAAGACGATCCTGGAAGTCCCCGCCGACCGCGGCATCTGCTGCCACGTGGGCGGCGACATCGACTTCGACGCGGACGGCAACCTGTACCTGTCGACCGGCGGCGACACCAACCCGTTCGAGTCCGACGGCTACGCCCCCATCGACGAGCGCTCGGACCGCAACCCGGCCTTCGACGAGCAGCGCAGCGCGGCCAACACCAACGACCTGCGCGGCAAGATCCTGCGCATCAAGGTGAACGCCGACGGCTCCTACGACATCCCCGACGGCAACCTCTTCGCGCCGGGCACGGACAAGACCCGGCCCGAGATCTACGCCATGGGCTTCCGCAACCCGTACCGGATGAGCGTCGACAAGGCCACCGGCATCGTCTACGTCGGCGACTACGGACCCGACGCGGGCGCCGCCGACCCGGCGCGCGGACCCGGCGGCCAGGTCGAGTTCAACCGCATCACCAAGGCCGGCAACTTCGGCTGGCCCTACTGCATCGGCAAGAACGAGCCCTACGTCGACTACGACTTCGCCACCAAGACCTCCGGCGAGCCCTTCGACTGCGACGCGCCGAAGAACGACTCGCCGAACAACACCGGCCTGACCGACCTGCCGCCCGCCCAGCCCGCCTGGATCCCCTACGACGGCAACTCGGTGCCCGAGTTCGGCGACGGCTCCGAGTCGCCGATGGCAGGACCGGTCTACCACTACGACGCGAACCTCGACTCGACCGTGAAGTTCCCGCAGGAGTTCGACAAGAACTTCTTCGCCGGGGAGTTCGGCCGGCGCTGGATCAAGCGCATCGTCGAGGGCGACGACGGCACCGTCCAGTCGATCAACGACTTCCCCTGGGCCGGCACCCAGATCATGGACATGGCCTTCGGCCCGGACGGCGCCCTGTACGTGCTCGACTACGGCACCGGCTACTTCAACGGCGACCAGAACTCCGCCCTGTACCGGATCCAGGACGCCAGCGCCGGACACACCCCGGACGTCGAGGCCACGGCCGACGTCACCACCGGCAACGCACCGCTGGCGGTCTCCTTCACCTCCACCGGGTCCGACGCCGACGGTGACACCGTCAGCTACGCCTGGGACTTCGGCGACGGTGCCACGGCCGACGGTGCCGACGCCCAGCACACCTACACCGAGGAAGGCAGCTACACCGCCACCGTCACCGCCACCGACAGCACCGGGCGCAAGGGAACGTCCAGTGTCTACGTGGTGGTCGGCAACACCGCGCCCACCGTCACCTTCGAGAGCCCGGCCGACGGCAGCCTGTTCAAGTTCGGCGACACCATCCCGTACAAGGTGAAGGTCACGGATGCCGAGGACGGCAAGGTCGACTGCTCGAAGGTGACCGTCAACTACATCCTCGGCCATGACACCCACGGCCACCCCATCACCTCGGCGCAGGGCTGCGAGGGCACCATCAGCGCCCCCGCCAGCTCCGACCACGACCCGAACGAGGACATCTTCGGCGTGCTGGACGCCCAGTACACCGACGGCGGCGGCGCGGCCAAGGCACCGCTGACCACCCATGCACAGATCAAGCTCCAGCCGCGGCAACGCCAGGCCGAGCACTTCAGCGACCAGCAGGGCGTCACCGTGGTCGACCGGACCGGTGCCAACGGCGGCAAGACCGTCAGCGACATCGGCAACGGCGACTGGATCTCCTTCACGCCCTACAACCTCACCGGTGCCACCCACCTGAGCGCACGCGTGTCCTCAGCGGGCACCGGCGGCACCCTCGAAGTGCGCGCCGGAGCCGCCGACGGCACCCTGCTGGGCTCCGCCGACGTGCCCGTCACCGGTGGCTGGGAGACGTTCAAGGACGTCGACGTGCCACTGAGCCACGTCCCCAAGAAGACCACCGACCTGTACCTGGTCTTCAAGGGCGGGGACGGTGCCCTGTTCGACGTGGATGACTTCACCATCCCGGAAGCCACCGCGACATCGGCGCACGACGCCAAGAAGGTCCTGGTCTTCTCCAAGACCGCGGGCTACCGCCACGACGCCATCCCGGACGGCATAGCGGCCCTCACCGAACTCGGCGCCGACCACGGCATCACCGTGGACGCCACCGAGGACGCCGGGGCGTTCACCGCCGACAACCTGGACCAGTACGACGCCGTGGTGTTCCTGTCCACCACCGGTGACGTGCTGGACGACACCCAGCAGGGCGCGTTCGAGCACTACATCGCCGACGGCGGCGGTTACATGGGTGTGCACGCCGCAGCGGACACCGAGTACGACTGGCCCTTCTACGGCGGCCTGGTGGGTGCCTGGTTCGACTCCCACCCGGCCATCCAGCAGGCCACCGTCCGCATCGAGGACCACGACAACCCGGCCACCGCCCACCTCGGCGACACCTGGCAACACACCGACGAGCTGTACAACTACCGCACCAACCCGCGTGACGCGGTGCACGTCCTGGCCAGCCTGGACGAGACCACGTACGACGGCGGCACCATGAACGGCGACCACCCGATCGCCTGGTGCCAGGAGTACAAGGGCGGACGCTCCTTCTACACCGGCCTGGGACACACCAAGGAGTCGTACGCCGACGACGCGTTCCGCACCCATCTGCTCGGCGGTCTCGAGTACGTCACCGGACAGGTCAACGCCGACTGCGCACCGCGCACCGGATACCGCGACCTGTTCAACGGCGAGACGCTGGAGGGCTGGCAGCAGGCCGGACCCGGCGGCTTCACCATCAAGGACGGCACGCTGAACTCCGAGGGCGGCATGGGCCTGCTCTGGTACCACGCCAAGGAGCTCACGTCCGGCTACTCCCTGAAGGTCGACTGGAAGATGGCCGGCGACGACAACTCCGGGGTGTTCGTGGGCTTCCCCGCCTCCGACGACCCGAACTCCGCCGTGGACAACGGCTACGAGATCCAGATCGACGCCACCGACGCCCCCGACCGGACCACCGGTGCGATCTACTCGTTCCAGGCACCGGACACCAAGGCCCGCGACCGGGCCCTGCACCCGCCCGGGGAGTGGAACACCTACGAGATCCAGGTCAAGGGCGAACACCTGACGGTGTTCCTCAACGGAGTCAAGATCAATGACTTCACCAACACGGACCCGGCCCGGAGCCTGACCGACGGTTACGTGGGGTTGCAGAACCACAGCGCCGACGACCAGGTGTCCTTCCGCCACGTCCAGCTGAAGGAACTGCCCACCAAGGGCACCTAAGGCGACGGCGGGCGGGAGACGCCGGACTCCCGCCCGCCGTCCTCCCCGTTTGCACCACGCGCCGGCGGACCCCGGGGCGCCTGCGCCGTGCGCGGCGCACGCCCACGGCACGGGGTGCGCCGGCATCGGTTCGCGTACGACAAGGAGGCTGCCCATGTCCGCCGAACCCCTCTCCGTCCCCCCGTCCGCCAGCGCCGCTGCCCCGGATCCGTCCGCTGCTCCGGGGCCCGCCCCGAACGCCGCCACCGGTTCCGGGACCGACGCACCCTCCGCAGGGGAGCCCGCCGGCGCGCCCGGCACCGAAGCTCCGTCCTCCGCGACGGGACCGGCCCGGGTCGGCATCTGGCTGATCGGCGCGCGTGGCTCGGTCGCCACCACCGTGATCGCCGGATGCGCCGCCGTCACGGCCGGGCTGCACCCGCCGACCGGCATGGTCACCGAGACCCCGCCCTTCGCGGCCGCGGCGCTGCCCGCACTGCCGTCCCTGGTCTTCGGCGGCCACGACACCGTCGACTGCCCGCTGCCCAAGCGCGCCGAGGCGCTCGCCGCCGGCGGAGTGCTGCCCCACGGGCTGCCCTCCGCGCTCGCCGCCGAACTGGCCGCCGCCGACCGGGAGATCGCCCCCGGCGGGCCGCTGCCCGGCGACACGCGCACCGAAGAGCAGCTCGTCGAGGCCTTCGCCGACGACATCCGCGCCTTCGTGCGCCGCGCAGGGTTGGCCCGCGCCGTCGTCGTCAACGTCGCCTCCACCGAGCCCGCCCCCACCGGCGACGCCCTGCCGCCCAGCTCGCTCTACGCGGCCGCCGCCCTGCGCGCCGGCTGCCCGTACGTCAACTTCACCCCGTCCACCGGGCTGCACCACCCCCGGCTGCACCCGGTCGCCGCGGAGTCCGGACTGCCGTACGCGGGACGCGACGGCAAGACCGGTCAGACGCTGCTGCGGTCCGTGCTCGGGCCGATGTTCGCCCAGCGTGCGCTGGCGGTGCGGGCCTGGTCGGGCACCAACCTGCTGGGCGGCGGCGACGGGGCGTCCCTCGCCGATCCCGCGGCGGCCGCCGCGAAGAACGCCGGCAAGGAACGCGTCCTCGCCGACACCCTCGGCGCCGCCCCGGAGGGCGAGGTGCACATCGACGACGTGCCTGCGCTCGGCGACTGGAAGACGGCGTGGGACCACGTCGCCTTTGACGGCTTCCTGGGCTCCCGGATGGTGCTCCAGACCATCTGGCAGGGATGTGACTCCGCGCTCGCCGCGCCGCTCGTGATCGATCTGGCCCGCTTGGTCTCCCGCGCCCACCAGGCCGGCCTGACCGGCCCGCGCCCCGAACTCGGCTTCTTCTTCAAGGACCCCGACCCCGGCGCCGCGGCCGCGCTCGGCGACCAGTACGCCGCGCTGCTGGCCTTCGCCCACCGGCTGCGGCACCCGGACGTGGCCACCGGCGGCTCCGCCGGCTCCGCGCCGGACGAAGGGCACCTCCGATGAGGCCCCGGCTTGCCGTGCTGCTCACCGGCGCGGTGGCGCTGGCGGTCGCGACCGCGGTGACCGGCGCGACGGTCTACCGCGACCGCAGCGGCAAAGGCTCCGGCACGGGTGCCACCGGGCCCGGGGAGGCCGCACCGCCCGGCCCGGACGGCGGGAAGGACGGGAACTCCGGGAAAGACGGACGGCCCGTGCCTGGCGCCGGCGGTGCTCGGGCCGGCAGCGGGGCGGACGTTCCTCGCGCGACGGCGGACGCTGCCCTGGACGGCGCGGGTGACGGGGGCTCGGCCGGGGCGGCCACGGAACCGGGTGGCAGGAAGGACGCGGAGCTCGGCGTCAAGACGGGTACCGAAGCGGTGGCCGGCGAAAGCGGCGCGCTGCGGGCCTGGGCCGAGTTGCTGCGGCTGCCCGCCCTGTTCACGGTGCCGGGCGACGCCCTCGCCGGCGCCCTGGCGAGCGGAACGCGGATCAACTCCGGTACCGCGCTCGCCATCGCCTCCTCCGTGTGCCTCTACGAGGCGGGCATGGCACTCAACGACTGGGCGGATCGCGCGGAGGACGCGGTGGACCGCCCGCACCGTCCGTTGCCGTCCGGCCGGATCCGGCCGTCCGCAGCGCTGGCCGCGTCGGGCGCGCTGACAGCGGCCGGGCTCGCCCTGGCCGCGGCGGCCGGACGCCCCGCCCGCACCGTGGCGACCTCTCTCGCGGCCACCGTCTGGGCCTACGACCTCGCCTTGAAGCACACTCCGGCCGGTCCGGTGGCGATGGCCGCGGCCCGCGGGCTCGACCTGCTGCTGGGTGCGGCAGCGACGGGCGGACGCATCCGGCCCGCGCTGTCCTCGGCCGCCACCCTCGGTGCGCACACCCTCGCGGTCACCGCCGTCTCGCGCCACGAGGCCCACGGTGGTTCGACGGGCGTTCCGCTCGGCGCGCTGGCCGTGACGGCCGGCGTCGCGCAGACCGTCATGGGCGGAAGGGGCGAGGGGCTGCACGCGGTACTGCACGGCGGACGCGGCCGTGGCGCAGCGGGCTCCGACCGCGGCGCGGTGGGTGGTCCCGACGGCGGCGACGTGGGCGCTCTCGACGGTGCGGCACTGCGCACCCCCGACCGCGGCGCACCGCGTGCTTCCGACCGCGGTGCGCCGCGCAACCCCGGTCACGCGGCGGCCGCCCGGCCGCCCGGTCCCGGACTCCCGGCAGGCCGACGGGAAGCAGCCTCCCGCGGCCTGCCGGGTCTGACGTCGGGTGTCCTGGGCGTTCCCGGTGTCCCGGGCGTTCCGGGGGGCCGAGGAGCCAGGGGCGCCCCGGGCATCGAGCGCGGCAGCCGTGACCTCGTGGCCGGAGCCGTGTGCACCGTGCTCGGTCTCGGCTACGCCGCCACGGCCGGGCGCGGGCTGCTGCACGCGGCGTTGAACCCTTCGCCGCAGCTCACCCAGCGCGCCGTGGGCGCCGGCATCCGCGCCACGATCCCCCTCCAGGCCGCGCTGGCCGCACGTGCCGGCGGTACCTGGACGGCCCTGGGCATCGCGGCGCTCGCCCCGGCGGCCCGTACCTTCGCACGGAAGGTGAGCGTGACATGAGCGAAGCCACCCCACGCCTCGGAAGCCCCGGCACGGTGCCGGACGGTACCGTGCCCGGCGATCCGCGGCGGCTCCGGTTCGGCTACGGCACCAACGGGCTGACGGACCTGCGGCTCGACGACGCCCTCGGGCTCCTCGCCGACCTCGGCTACCGCGGTGTCGGGCTCACCCTCGACCACATGCACCTCGATCCGCTGGCCCCCGACCTCGCCGACCGCACCCGTCGGGTGGCGCGGCGCCTGGACCGGCTCGGGCTCGGGGTCACCGTCGAGACCGGCGCGCGGTACGTGCTCGACGCACGTCGCAAGCACGGCCCCGCGCTGCTCGACCCGGATCCCGAAGGACGCGCGGCACGCGCCGACCTGCTGATCCGGGCCGTCCGGGTGGGCGCCGAACTGGGCGCGCACGCCGTGCACTGCTTCAGCGGGATCACCCCTGACGGCACCGACGAGCCGACGGCCTGGAAGCGGCTCGCCGACGCCTTCGCGCCGGTACTCGACGCGGCCGGCGCGGCCGGCATGCCGCTCGCCGTGGAGCCCGAGCCGGGGCATCTCGTCGCCACCCTCGCCGACTTCCACCGGCTGCGTGGCGAACTCGGCGACCCGGACCTGCTCGGGCTCACCCTCGACATCGGGCACTGCCAGTGCCTGGAGCCCGAGCCGCCCGACGCCTGCGTGCGCGCCGCCGCGCCCTGGCTGCGGCACGTCCAGATCGAGGACATGCGCCGCGGCGTGCACGAACACCTGCCCTTCGGGGACGGGGAGATCGACTTCCCGCCGGTGCTGAACGCGCTGGCCGCCACCGGCTACCAGGGACTCACCGTCGTGGAGCTGCCCCGCCACTCGCACGCCGGCCCCCGCCTGGCCGAGGAGTCCCTGCGTTTCCTGAGCGAGGCGGCCGCCACCGCCGCGACCTGCGCTGGACCTCCCTTCCCCGCGGCGCCGGAAGCACCCGTCGCGCCGGCCACCCCCGCCGCCCCCACCGGACCCGAAGGAGGCATGCCGTGACCGGACCTGCCGCCGGCACCGACCCCCTCCGTGGCGCGCTGGAAGCAGCGCTGGACGAGGCGGCACGCGACTGGCTCGACCGCGCCCTCGCGCAGGCCGCCGACGCCGCCCCGCCCGGCGGCCCCACGCCCGCGCCCGCCCCCGGCACCGCCCCTGCGACCGGCGCCGCCCCTGCCACCGGCGCCGTCGCACCCTCGACCCGCCGGCTGCCCGCCTGGGAACTGCGGTTCGCCGAGGCGGGCCGGCGCTGCGGGCCCGACCACGCGGACCGTGCACGCGTGCTGCTGCTGCGCGCCGCGCGCCCGGACCTCGACACGGTCACCCGGCTGTACACCCAGGGCAGCGCGGCCGAACGCCGCGCCGTACTGGCCGCGCTGCCGGACCTGGTGGCAGGCCCCGAGGCGCTGCCGCTGGTCGAGGACGCGCTGCGCACCAACGACACCCGGCTGGTGGCCGCGGCCGTCGGCAGCTACGCCGCGGCGCACCTCGACGCCCATGCCTGGCGGCACGCGGTCCTCAAGTGCCTGTTCACCGGTGTGCCCGTGGCCGCCGTGGCGGAGCTGCCGCGGCGCGCACGCGATGACGCCGAACTCGCCCGCATGCTCGGCGACTACGCCCAGGAGCGCAGGGCGGCGGGCCGAGCGGTGCCCGACGACCTGCGCCGCGTCCTGACCCTGACCGGCGTCACCACCGAGGAGTCCTGATGCGCATCTTCGACCCGCACATCCACATGACCTCCCGCACCACGGACGACTACGAGGCGATGTACCAGGCGGGCGTCCGCGCCGTCGTCGAGCCGTCGTTCTGGCTGGGCCAACCGCGTACCTCCCCGGCCTCCTTCCTGGACTACTTCGACTCGCTCCTCGGCTGGGAGCCGTTCCGCGCCGCGCAGTACGGCATCGCCCACCACTGCACGCTCGCCCTCAACCCCAAAGAGGCGAACGACCCACGCTGCGTGCCCGTCCTCGACGAACTGCCCCGGTATCTCGTCAAGGACAACGTCGTCGCGGTCGGCGAGATCGGCTACGACTCCATGACCCCGGCCGAGGACACCGCGCTCGCCGCACAGCTCCAGCTCGCCGTGGACCACGAGCTGCCGGCGCTGGTGCACACCCCGCACCGCGACAAGCTCGCCGGGCTGCGCCGCACCCTCGACCTGGTGCGCGAGTCGGCGCTCTCCCCGGAGCGGGTGCTGATCGACCACCTCAACGAGACCACCGTCAAGGAGGCCAAGGACGGCGGATGCTGGCTCGGCTTCTCCGTCTATCCGGACACCAAGATGGACGAGGAGCGCATGGTCGCCGTGCTCCAGACGTACGGGCCCGAGAAGGTGCTGGTCAACTCGGCCGCCGACTGGGGCAAGAGCGATCCGCTGAAGACCCGGAGGGTCGGTGACGCCATGCTGGCGGCCGGCTTCTCCGAGGACGACGTCGACCGTGTGCTGTGGCGCAATCCGGTCGCCTTCTACGGTCTGAGCGGACGGCTCGCCCTGGAGGTCGTGGCACCGGGGGCCACCCACGAGGGCAACTCGATCCTGCGCGGCGTCCCCAAGACGGCGGGGGAGTGAGCGATGCGCTTCCGGCATCCGGACGGGACCGTCGTCCATCTCGCCTACTGCACCAACGTGCACCCCGCGGAGACCCTGGACGGTGTCCTCGCGCAACTGCGGGACCACTGCGAACCGGTGCGCAGACGGCTCGGCCGGGACCGTCTCGGCATCGGCCTCTGGCTGGCCAAGGACGCCGCCCGCACCCTGATCAGCGACCCCGCTGCGCTGCGCGGTCTGCGCACCGAGCTGGACCGGCGCGGCCTGGAGGTGGTCACCCTCAACGGCTTCCCCTACCAGGGGTTCGGCGCCGAGCAGGTCAAGTACCGCGTCTACCAGCCGGACTGGGCCGACGCCGAACGGCTCACCCACACGCTCGACCTGGCCAGGCTGCTCGGCAGCCTGCTGCCCGCCGACGTGTCCGAAGGCACCATCTCCACCCTGCCGATCGCCTGGCGCGTCGGCTACGACGCGGCACGGGCCGCCACCGCCCATGCCGCACTCACCACCCTCGGCGAGCGGCTGGACGCGCTTCAGGAGCTGACCGGCCGCTCCATCCGGGTCGGCCTGGAGCCGGAGCCCGGCTGCACGGTGGAGACCACCGGCGACGCCATCGCCCCGCTCACCGCCGTCGGCCACCCCCGCATCGGGATCTGCGTCGACACCTGTCATCTCGCCACCTCCTTCGAGGACCCGGACGCCGCCCTGGCGGCGCTCGCCGCGGCCGGCGTCCCCGTCGTCAAGTCGCAGCTGTCCGCCGCCCTGCACGCCGAGCACCCCCGGCTGCCCGAGGTGCGCCAGGCCCTTGCCGCCTTCGACGAGCCCCGCTTCCTCCACCAGACCCGCACCCTGCACGCCCCCGGGGACGGTGCCGACGGGGCACCGCCCGGACCGGCCGGCGCGCGCTCGGCCCCGGACGCGACGGGCACCGCGCCGCCCGGAGCAGGCCGGGCCCCGGGCGGTCTGCTCGGCACCGACGACCTCGGCGAGGCCCTGAACGGCACCGGTCTGCCCACCGGCGCCCCCTGGCGGGCGCACTTCCACGTCCCCCTGCACGCGGCACCCGCCGCCCCGCTCACCTCCACGCTGGACGTCCTCACCGCCACCCTCGCCCGGCTGGTCGGCGGGCCGCACCCGGTCACCCGGCACCTGGAGGTCGAGACGTACACGTGGCAGGCGCTGCCGCCCGAGCTGCGGCCGCGCGGCCGAGCGCAACTGGCCGACGGCATCGCCGCCGAACTCACCCTCGCCCGCGACCTCCTGACGGACCTCGGCCTGAAGGAACTCCCATGACACCGCCCGCCGACCACACCGGCCCCGACCGCGACGACACGCGCCCCGCGGCACCTGTCGAATCCCCCGCAGACGCGCGGAACACCACGCCCGGGACCACGCCCGGCGCCGCACCCGGCCCCGCCGCCGGTGCCACCGCGCCCACGCCGCTCCTCGTCCTCGACGTCGTCGGCCTCACCCCCCGGCTCCTCGATCACATGCCGCATCTTCGGGCGCTGGCCCGCAGCGGCTCGCGGGCGCCGCTCGGTACCGTGCTGCCCGCCGTCACCTGTAGTGCGCAGTCGACCTTCCTGACCGGTACCACCCCCGCCGAGCACGGCATCGTCGCCAACGGCTGGTACTTCCGCGAGCTCGGTGACGTCCTGCTGTGGCGGCAGCACAATGGTCTCGTCGCGGGCGACAAGCTGTGGGACGCGGCCCGGCGCATCCACCCCGGGTACACCGTCGCCAACATCTGCTGGTGGTACGCCATGGGTGCGGACACCGACATCACCGTCACCCCCCGCCCCGTCTACTACGCGGACGGCCGCAAGGAACCCGACTGCTACACCAGGCCCCCGGACCTGCACGACGAACTCACCCGCACCCTCGGCACCTTCCCGCTCTTCCACTTCTGGGGTCCGGGCGCCGACCTCGTCTCCAGCCGGTGGATCATCGACGCCACCCGGCACATCCTCGCCACCCGCCGCCCGGACCTCGCCCTGTGCTACCTCCCCCATCTCGACTACGACCTGCAACGCTTCGGCCCCGACGACCCCCGTGCCCACCGGGCGGCAGCCGAGCTCGACGCGGCGCTGGCCCCGCTGCTGGACGATGCCCGGCGCACCGGCCGCACCGTCGTCGCACTCTCCGAATACGGCATCACACCGGTCAGCCGTCCCGTGGACATCAACCGTGTGCTGCGCCGGGCCGGGCTGCTGGAGGTCCACACCCAGGACGGCATGGAGTACCTGGACCCCATGGCCTCCCGTGCCTTCGCGGTCGCCGACCACCAGATCGCGCACGTCTACGTACGCCGCCCGGAGGACATGGACGCCACCCGGCGGGCGTTGGAAGGGGTCGCGGGCATCGAGCGGCTGCTGGACGACGAAGGCAAGAAGGCCCACCACCTGGATCATCCCCGCTCGGGCGAGCTGGTCGCCGTCGCGGAACCGGATGCCTGGTTCACCTACTACTACTGGCTCGACGACGCCCTGGCACCGGACTTCGCGCAGCTGGTCGAGATCCACCGCAAGCCCGGCTACGACCCGGTGGAACTCTTCATGGACCCGCTCGACCCGTATGTGCGGCTCAAGGCCGCGGGCGCGCTGGCCCGCAAGAAGCTCGGCATGCGCTACCGCATGGCGGTGGTGCCCCTCGACCCCTCACCTATTCGCGGCAGCCATGGCCGCCTGCCCGCGGACGGCGACGAGGACAACGGTCCGCTCATCCTGTGCTCCACCCCCCACGCCGTCGACGGCCGTATCGAGGCCACCGACGTGAAATCGCTGCTGCTTCATCTGGCCGGTCTGCAATGAAGCGGCTCCTGGTCTGACGCCAGTACACCACCCCCCACTGACAACGGGTGCTGACCAGCGGAAACGTGCAGACCACCGCTCATCCGGGCTGCCCCCACCAGCCGGGCGACACCACCCACCACCCACACCCACCACCTTCAGAACAGCACCTCACCCGCACCTCGAGGAGTCCCCGCATGACCCGCATCCGCCCCATCGCACGTTCCACCAGGACCCACGACGAGGAGCTCTCCCACCGGCTCAGCAGACGCGGCATGCTGGGCGTCGCCGCGGGCGCCACCGCCGCCGCCCTCGTCGGTTCTGCTGCCCATGCCTCGGCAGCCACCGCCTCCGCGACCCGGGAATCCGACGCGGAGCCGGCCCCGGCACCCGCCCACGGTTCGCCCGCCCTCCCCAAGGGCCGGCTCGGCATCCAGCTCTACACCCTGCGCGACAAGGTGGCGTCCGTCGGATTCGCCACCGTCTTCTCCGAGCTGGAGCGGTACGGCTACAGCGAGGTCGAGTTCGCCGGCTACACCCAGGACGCCGTCGGCCCGATCAGCCTCGACGAGCTACGCGCCCTGGCGCACGACCACGGCCTGACGCCGATCGGCACGCACGTCGGATACGCCGACGACAACAACCCGGACGCCTACACCTTCGCCCAGAACCTCACGAAGGTGCTGGACGACGCCGAGACGCTGGGGCTGCCGCACGTCGGCACCGCGTCGAACCCGGGACGGTACGGGCAGACCGTCGACGCCTGGAAGCGCGCAGCGGAGGAGTTCAACACCTACGGAGCGGCGGCCCGTGCGCGCGGCATGAAGTTCTACCAGCACAACCACTCGGACGAGTTCGCCTTCGCCACCGACCAGCCGGACGTGCGCCTGTACGACGTGCTGCTCGAAGAGACCGACCCCGACCTGGTCCACCTGGAGATGGACATCTACTGGGCGTACGCGGGCCAGTACCGCTTCTCCAAGCGCCCGGACGGCACCCCCGCGCCGTTCGAGCCGCTGGACTACGTGCTGAAGGCGCCGCAGCGCTACCCGCTGTTCCACGTGAAGGACGGCGTACATGACGAAACCGCCACCGACGGCTACCGCATGGTGGACGTCGGAGACGGAGACATCGACTATCAGACGTTCCTCACCGTGGTGGGCCGTACCCGGCGCGGGCACGACCACCACTGGCAGGTCGAGCACGACACCCCGGCCGACTCCTTCAGCACCGCCCGCCGCTCCGCGGCCTATCTGTTGAAGCTGCGCGAAGGACGAGGCTGAAAGGTCGGCCGGGGAGCCTCCTAGACGGCCTCCCTGCTGATCGGCTGCGGGTTCGGGGCGATGTCCCGGGCCCGCGGCCGACCGGGCTGGCGCAGCAGCAGCGCGATGAGGGCCGCCACCATCGAGACGCCGCCGGCGAGCGCGTAGGCGCCGTTGTAACCCCAGGCGTCCACCACCATGGCGCCCAGGCCGCCGCCGAACAGGCCGCCCACCAGCTTGCCGCTGTAGACCATGCCGTAGTTGGTCGCGTTGTAGTTCTCACCGAAGTAGTCCGGGGTGAGGGCCGCGAACATCGGGTAGAACGCGCCCCCGCCGAAACCGGAGATGAAGGCGAAGAACAGGAACAGCCCCTCGCTGTGGATGTCCCCCGCCAGGATCACGCCGAACTGGGCGAGGCCCAGGGTCACGATGACCAGGATCAACGCCGCCTTGCGGCCCATGATGTCGGACATCCAGCCCACCACGGCACGGCCGATACCGTTGATCACGGACATGATGCCCATGGACGTGGCCGCCACCAGCGGACCGAACCCGACCTCCTTGGCGAAGTCCACCTGGAAGGAGATGCCGAAGATGGACACGCCGCCGGTCATGACGACACACACCCACATCAGCGGCACCATGCCGGTGCGCAGGGCCTCCTTGGGGGTGTACTGCCGCACCGCGGGCGGGTTCTTCTCCATGCTGTTCGCCGACTTCGTCCGCTTCGGCGGGTTCAGCGGGTCGACCTCGGCGGGCCACCAGTTCTTCGGCGGGTCCTTGAAGAACCATCCGCAGGCGATCACCGCGAGCAGCACCCAGAGGCCGATCAGGTCCAGCACCGACTGGTAGTTACCGGTGTCGAACCAGTAGTTGAAGATGAATATGAAGGGCAGGGAGCCGTAGGCGAAGCCGCCGTTGACGAACCCTGTCTTGGCACCGCGGCGCTCCGGGAACCACTTGCCCACCATGTTGATACAGGTGGCGTAGATGAGGCCGGAGCCCAGGCCGCCCACCACACCGAAGCCCAGCAGGGCCAGGACCACGTTGTCGAAGTGCGAGAGCGAAAAGAAGCTCACCGCGCAGAGCGCCGCTCCGATGAAGACCGCACGGCGCGCGGTGACGTATCCCCGCTCGCGTAGCCAGCCCGCGGGGAAGGCGACCCCGGCCTGGAAGAACACCCAGACGCTCAGGAGCCAGAAGGTGTTGCTCTGTGTCCAGCCATGGGCCGAGGAGAGGGTGTCCTCCGCCGACCCGAAGGCGTACTCGGAGACGCTGATCGCCATCATCGCCGCCCACGGCAGGTACACCATGAGCTTGCGCGAGTAACCGAGGATTTCCCGGTCGGTCTCGCCGATGCGATACACGCGGCCTCTGCTGTCTGTCACCTCCCGGTACGCGACACCAGTCGCTTCCGGTTTCTCAGCTGTGCTCATGAAACATCCCCTTGGCTTCGAAAGAACTGGCCAGCGCCCCCTGTCCAAACCTCTTTCGCGCGCAGGACGGGGCCTAGGTGAGTAGTCCTGCGGCCCGTGCCCAGCGGTACTTCGCACCGAGAACCGCGACTGGCTTCTCGGTGGTATAGGGGTAGGCGACGACACCACGCTCGAAGAGGTACGCACAGGCCTCTTCGACCTCGGTGTCACCCGCCAGCGAAGCCACCACGGGCTTCTCGATGCCGCGTTCGCGGAACTCGGCCACCACGCGCGCGGTGAGTTCGGCGAAGACCATGGGCGGGGTCACGATCGTGTGCCAGTAACCCAGCACCAGCGCGTGGATGCGCGGGTCCTCGAGACCGAGCCGGATGGTCGCCTCGTACGTCGACGGTGGTTCGCCGCCGGTGATGTCCACCGGGTTGCCCGCCGCCCCGAAGGGCGGGATGAACTTCCGGAAGGAAGCGTCCAGGTCGGGCGGGATCTCCATCAGCGAAAGACCGTTGTCGGTCACCGCGTCGGACAGCAGCACGCCGCTGCCGCCGGCACCGGTGATGATCACGATGTTGTCGCCCTGCGGGGCGGGCAGCACGGGCAGCGCCCGCGCGTACTCCAGCATCTCGTTCAGACCCGGTGCACGGATGACGCCGGCCTGCCGCAGGATGTCGTCGTAGACGGCGTCGTCGCCGGCGAGCGCGCCGGTGTGCGAACCGGCCGCCTTGGCACCGGCCGCGGTACGGCCCGCCTTCAGGACCACGACGGGCTTCTTCGGCACTGTCGCCCGTGCCGCCTCGACGAAGGCCCGGCCGTCCTTGAGGTCCTCCAGGTGCATCGCGATGCACTCGGTGTTCGGGTCCTCGCCGAACCAGGTCAGCAGGTCGTCCTCGTCGATGTCGGACTTGTTGCCGAGGCCGACGATCGCGGATACACCCGTCCTGGTGGTACGCGCGAAGCCCAGGATGGCCATGCCGATGCCGCCGGACTGCGAGGTCAGCGCCACCCCGCCCTTGACGTCGTAGGGGGTGCAGAACGTGGCGCACAGGTCCTGCCAGGTGGCGTAGTAGCCGTAGATGTTCGGTCCGAGCAGCCGGGTCCCGTGCTCCTCGGCGATGCTGACGATCTCCGCCTGCATCTCGTGCTCGCCGGTCTCCGCGAAACCGGACGGGATCAGCACCGCGTTGGGGATGCCCTTGCGGCCGACCTCCTTGAGGGCGGCGGCCACGAACTTCGCGGGGATCGCGAAGACCGCCACGTCCACCTCGCCGGGCACGTCCGTCACGCTCTTGTACGCCTTGTGGCCCAGGATGTCGTCGGCCTTGGGGTTCACCGGGTGGATCTCACCGGAGAACCCGCCGTCGATCAGGTTGCGCATGACCGAGTTGCCGATCTTGCCCGCCTCGTTGGAGGCCCCGATCACGGCGATCGACCGCGGCTCCATCAGGCGCCGCATCGTGCCGAGGATCTCCTCGCGCGTGAAGGTGCGCCGCGGCTTGGGAGCGCCCTCGGCGAGGATCACCCGGATGTCGGCGGCGACGGCGCCGTCGGCCGTGGCGATCACCGGATTGAGGTCCACCTCGGCGATCTCCGGGAAGTCGGTGACCAGTTCGGAGACCCGGCGGATCTGCTCGGCGAGCGCCGTACGGTCGACCGGCTCGGCGCCGCGCACCCCGCGCAGCACCTCGGCGGCGCGTATCGAGTCCAGCATGGACGCCGCCTCGCCGTCGTCCACGGGCGCAAGACGGAACGTGACGTCCTTGAGGACCTCCACCAGCACCCCGCCGAGCCCGAAGGCGACCACCTTGCCGAAGGTGGGGTCGGTGACCGCACCGACGATGACCTCCTGCCCCTGCGGCAACAACTCCTGCACCTGGACGCCGTCGATCCTGGCGTCCGGCGCGTAGGCACGTGCGTTGTCGACGATCGTGTGGAACGCGGACTTGACGTCGGCGGCGCCCGCCACGCCGACCATGACACCGCCGGCGTCGGTCTTGTGCAGGATGTCCGGTGAGACGATCTTCATGACGACGGGACCGTCGAAGCGGGCCGCGAAGGACACCGCCTCGTCGACGTCCTTCGCCAGCCGCTCGCCGGGGACGGCGATGCCGTAGGCGTCCGCGATCACCTTGCCTTCGGGCGCGGTGAGGGCGGTGCGCCCCTCGGCCCGTACGGCGTCGAGAAGGCCCCGCACCTTCTGTACGCGGGTTCCTCCGGTGAGAGGGGTCATGGATCAGATCACTCCGTTCGACTTGAGCAGGCGCAGTTCCTCGTCCCCGAGGCCGAGTTCGCCGACGTACACCGCCTCGTTGTGCTCGCCCAGCAGGGGGGAGCTCTTGACCTCGACGGGGGAGTCGGACAGCTTCAGGGGGGAGCCGACCGTGGTGAAAGAGCCACGCTCGGGGTGGGCGACCTCGACGACCATCTCGTTGGCGGCCAACGAGGGGTCCTCGATGATCTCCTTGGTGGACAGGATCGGGCCGCACGGGATGTTGTGGGCGTTGAGCTTCTCCAGGACCTCCCACTTGGGGAGCGTCACGGACCACTCCTCGATCATCTGGAACATCTTGCCCAGCTGCGGCAGCCGGGCCTCCGGTGTGGCCCAGTCGGGGTCCTCGGTCAGCTCGGGCCGGCCGATCAGCTCGCAGATCGGTCCCCAGCCGACCGGCTGCACGATGACGTACACGTAGTCGTTGGGACCGCCCGGCGCGCACTTGACCGCCCAGCCGGGCTGGCCGCCGCCGGAGGCGTTGCCGGAGCGCGGCACCTCGTCGCCGAAGTCCTCGTTGGGGTACTCGGCGAGCGGGCCGTGCGTCAGGCGCTGCTGGTCGCGCAGCTTGACCCGGCACAGGTTGAGCACCGCGTGCTGCATGGCGACGTTCACGCGCTGTCCGCGTCCGGTGCGTTCCCGCTGGTAGAGCGCGGCGAGGATGCCGGCCACACAGTGCACACCGGTGCCGGAGTCACCGATCTGCGCTCCGGTGGCCAGCGGTGGGCCGTCGTCGAAGCCGGTGGTGGACATCGAGCCGCCCATGGCCTGGGCGACCACCTCGTACGCCTTGAACCTGGTGTACGGGCCCTCGCCGAAGCCCTTGATCGAGGCGTAGACGATCCGCGGGTTGATCTCCTGGATGCGGTCCCAGGTGAAGCCCATCCGGTCGATGGCGCCCGGGCCGAAGTTCTCGACCATGACGTCCGAACGGCGGATCAGCTCGGTCAGCAGCTCCTTGCCGCGTTCGCTCTTGGTGTTGAGGGTGATGCTGCGCTTGTTGCAGTTGAGCATCGTGAAGTACAGCGAGTCGACGTCCGGCAGGTCACGCAGCTGCTTGCGGGTGATGTCGCCGGTCGGCGCCTCCAGTTTGACGACGTCGGCGCCGAGCCAGGCGAGCAGCTGGGTGGCGGAGGGGCCGGACTGCACATGCGTCATGTCGAGCACGCGGATGCCGTCCAGTGCCCTGCCCTGTGCGCCGGTCCGCGTGGCCGTACCGGCCGTTCCGGGCGTGCTGGCCGCGTCGTGAGTGGTGGCCGTGCTGTCCAAGGGGGTCACCTCACTTGTACATGGTCTGGTTCATGGTTCCGGGGGCGTACGCGTCCGGGTCGACCCACACGTTGATCAGCGAGGGCTTGCCCGACTCGCGGGCCCGGCGCAGCGCGGGTCCGATGTCGGCGGGGTCGCGCACGGCTTCGCCGTAGCCGCCGAGCAGCTGGGCGAACTTGTCGTAGTGCACGTCTCCGAGGGTGTTGCCGACGCGCTCGCGGTCCTCGCCGTACTTGACCTTCTGGCCGTAGCGGATCTGGTTCATCGAGGAGTTGTTGCCGACGATGCCGACGAACGGCAGGTCGTAGCGGACCAGCGTCTCGAAGTCCCAGCCGGTGAGGCTGAAGGCGCCGTCGCCGAAGAGCGCCACGACCTCCTTGTCGGGCCGGGCCTGCTTCGCGGCGAGCACGAAGGGGATGCCGACGCCGAGCGTGCCCAGCGGGCCCGGGTCCATCCAGTGGCCGGGCGACTTGGGCTGTACCACCTGCCCGGAGAAGGTGACGATGTCGCCGCCGTCGCCGATGTAGATCGAGTCCTCGGTGAGGAAGTCGTTGATCTCGCTGACCAGCCGGTACGGGTGGATGGGGGAGGCGTCCGACCTGAGGTTCGGCAGGCGCTTCTCCAGCGCGGCCTGCTCGGCGGCGCGCAGCTCGTCCAGCCACTCCTTGCGCCGGGAAGCGCCCCCGTTGACCCGTCCCGAAGCGGCCTCCGTGACCGACTTCAGGACGAGCCCCGCATCGCCCACGATGCCGAGGTCGACGTCGCGGTTCTTGCCGACCGTGCGGTAGTCCAGGTCGATCTGCACCACCGTGGCGTCGGCGGAGAGCCGCTTGCCGTAGCCCATGCGGAAGTCGAACGGGGTGCCGACGATCACGATGACGTCGGCATTGGAGAACGCGTAGCGCCGCGAGAGCTGGAAGTGGTGCGGATCGCCGGGCGGCAGGGTGCCGCGGCCGGCGCCGTTCATGTACGCCGGGACGTTCAGGGTGCGCACCAGCTCGATGGCGGCCTCGGTGCCCCGGGTGGTCCACACCTGGCTGCCCAGCAGGATCGCCGGCTTCTCGGCGTGCACCAGCAGGTCGGCGAGCTTCTCGACCGCCTCGGGGTCGCCCGCGGTGCGGGTGGAGGCGCGGTAGTGCCCGGCCTTCGGGATCCGTGCCTTCTCCACGGGCACCTTGGCGTCCAGCACGTCGCGCGGGATCTCCAGGAACGACGGTCCGGGCGCACCGTGGTAGCACTCGCGGAAGGCCATCGACACCATGTCCGCGGCGCGCGCGGTGTCCGGCACGGTCGCGGCGAACTTGGTGATCGGGGTCATCATGTCGACGTGCGGGAGGTCCTGCAAGGAGCCCATCTTGTGCTGGGTGTGCGCCCCCTGGCCGCCGATCAGCAGCATCGGTGATTCGGCGCGGTAGGCGTTGGCGACACCGGTGACGGCGTCGGTGGTGCCGGGGCCGGCGGTGACCACCGCACAACCCGGTTTGCCGGTGATGCGCGCGTATCCGTCGGCGGCGTGGGCGGCCACCTGCTCGTGTCGTACGTCGACGACGTCGATGCCTTCGTCCACACAGCCGTCGTAGATGTCGATGATGTGGCCGCCGCACAAGGTGTAGATGACCTCGACACCCTCTGCCTTGAGTGCCTTGGCGACCAGATGCCCGCCGGAGATCAGTTCGGGGCTCTTGTCGCTGCTGTCGTCGGGCATGCGAAGTCCTCTTCTCCTCGTCTCTTCGTTGCGCGCCGTGGAGCGGGTGGGCTCCGGCGCTTCATCCGTGCTGCTCCCGCCGGGTTCGGCCGGCGGTCTCTACCTGTCGCCGGTAGATTGCATACAGTCGACGAATACTGTATGAAGCTTGTTATCCCGCATCCGGTGGATGGTGTCCAGGGGGCGTGCAGCACTTTTCAAGACGTCGGTGGAACTCACCCCGACGCCACGGCAGTCAGGAGCCGAGATGGACCTGTACGAACACCAGGCAAGGGAACTCTTCGAGGAACACGGCATCGTCGTACCGAAGGCGGACGTCACCGACACCCCCAAGGGAGCCCGCGAGATCGCCCGCCGCCTGGGCGGACGCGTCGTCGTCAAGGCACAGGTGAAGACCGGCGGACGCGGCAAGGCGGGCGGCGTCAAGATTGCCGCCGACCCCGCCGCCGCCGAACTGACCGCGCGCCAGATCCTCGGCATGGACATCAAGGGGCACACCGTGCGGCGGGTGATGGTCGCCGAGCCCGTCGACATCGCGCAGGAGTACTACGTCTCCTACGTGCTCGACCGCGCCGCAGGACGGTTCCTCGCGATCGCCTCCGCCGAAGGCGGCATGGACATCGAGGAGGTGGCCGCGAGCCGCCCCGACGCCGTCGCCCGCATCCCGATCGACCCCGACGAGGGCGTCACCTCGGCCAAGGCCGCCGAGATCGCGCGGGCCGCCGCCCTGCCCCCGCAGACCGTGGACGTCCTCGTCCGGCTCTGGGACGTGCTGGTACGCGAAGACGCGCTGCTCGTCGAGGTCAACCCGCTGGTACGCACCGCCCAGGGGCAGATCCTCGCCCTGGACGCCAAGGTCACCCTCGACGACAACGCCCAGTTCCGGCAGGCCCGCTGGGGAGAACACGGCCCCTGCGAGGCCCACCTCGCCGACGAGGCGGAGTCGCTGGAGGCCACGGCACAGGCCAAGGGCCTCAACTACGTCAAGCTCGACGGCGAGGTCGGCATCATCGGCAACGGCGCCGGCCTCGTGATGTCCACCCTCGACGTGGTGGCCGGCTGCGGCGCCCGCCCGGCCAACTTCCTCGACATCGGCGGCGGCGCCTCCGCCCAGGTGATGGCCGACGGCCTCGGCGTCATCCTCGCCGACCCGGACGTGAAGTCGGTGTTCGTCAACGTCTTCGGCGGCATCACCGCCTGCGACGCCGTCGCCGACGGCATCGTGCGCGCCCTGGACACCGTACGGCTCACCAAACCCGTCGTCGTACGGCTCGACGGCAACAACGCGGTGCGCGGCCGCACCATCCTCGACGCACACCGCCACCCGCTCGTCGAGCAGGCCACCTCCATGGACGGCGCCGCGCGCCGCGCCGCCGACCTCGCCCACGCCCACTGAAGGAGCCCGGACATGGCCATCTACCTCACCAAGGAGAGCAAGGTCCTCGTCCAGGGCATGACCGGCGGCGAGGGCATGAAGCACACCCGCCGGATGCTCGCTGCCGGCACCGACGTGGTCGGCGGCGTCAACCCGCGCAAGGCCGGCCAGAACGTCGACTTCGACGAGCGCTCCGTACCCGTCTTCGGCTCCGTCGCCGAGGGCATGGACGCCACCGGCGCCGACGTCAGCGTCGTCTTCGTACCGCCCGCCTTCGCCAAGGCCGCCGTCGTGGAAGCCGCCGACGCGGAGATCGCCCTCGCCGTCGTCATCACCGAGGGCATCCCGGTGCACGATGCCGTCGCCTTCCAGGCCCACGCGAAAGCCAGGGGCACCCGGGTCATCGGCCCGAACTGCCCCGGGCTGATCACCCCCGGGCAGTCCAACGCCGGCATCATCCCCGCCGACATCACCAAACCGGGCCGCATCGGCCTGGTCTCCAAGTCGGGCACGCTTACCTACCAGCTCATGTACGAGCTGCGCGACATCGGCTTCTCCACCTGTGTCGGCATCGGCGGCGACCCCGTCATCGGCACCACCCACATCGACTGCCTGGCCGCCTTCCAGGACGACCCGGACACCGAGCTGATCGTGCTCATCGGGGAGATCGGCGGGGATGCGGAGGAACGCGCCGCCGCCTACATCCGCGAGCACGTCACCAAACCCGTCGTCGGCTACATCGCCGGATTCACCGCACCCGAGGGCAAGACCATGGGCCACGCCGGAGCGATCGTCTCCGGCTCGTCGGGCACGGCGGCCGCCAAGCAGGCGGCACTGGAGGACGTCGGAGTGCGGGTCGGCGCGACCCCCACCGAGGCGGCCCGCCTGGTCCTGGACCGCCTGGGCTCCTGACCCGCCCCACGCGCCCACCGCGGTCAGCCTGACCGGGTGCGCATCCGCGACACGCCTGCGCACCGGGCACCGTCCGCGCCCTGGTCAGGCCACGCGCCCGGCCACACGCGAAGAGATTCCCGCACGATCCCGGCACGATCCCGCCCCGACTGAGCACCGCGAGCGGAGACACCTCATGCCAGCCACCTTCACCTCCACCCTCACCCTCAAATCCGGCACCTCCTGGGCCGACATCTGGGCGCGCTGCCTGGCCGCCGCACCCGAGGCGTTCCGCGACGACCGTGTGCTCAACCTGTGGGGCGCCACCTGGCGGGCCGACGGCCGGGCACTGCCCGCCGCCAGCCCCGTCGACCAGAGCCCGGTCGCCGGCCCGCCCCGTATCGACGCCGGCACCGCCCGGCAGGCCGTGCGCGCCGCGCTCGACCAGCACCGCGCCTGGCGGCACATCCCGCTGCCCGAGCGGCGCGACCGCGTGGCCGCCACGCTCGACGCGCTCACCCAGCACCGTGAGCTGCTCGCCCTGCTCCTGGTCTGGGAGATCGGCAAGCCGTGGCGGCTCGCCCGGGCCGACGTCGACCGTGCCATCGACGGCGTCCGCTGGTACACCGACGGCATCGAGTCGATGCTCGACGGCCGCACCCCGCTGGACGGCCCGGTCTCCAACATCGCCAGCTGGAACTACCCCATGTCCGTCCTGGTGCACGCCCTGCTGGTGCAGGCGCTCGCCGGCAACGCCGTCATCGCCAAGACCCCCACCGACGGCGGTGCGGCCTGCCTGACCCTGGCCTGCGCGCTCGCCGCCCGCGAAGGCATCCCGGTCACCCTCGTCAGCGGCGGCGGGGGGCAGCTCTCCGAGGCGCTGGTACGGGCGCCGGAGATCGGTTGCGTGTCCTTCGTCGGCGGGCGCGACACCGGCGCCGCCGTCGCCACCGCCGTCGCCGACCTCGGCAAACGCCACATCCTCGAACAGGAGGGCCTGAACACCTGGGGCATCTGGAACTACTCCGACTTCGACGCCCTCGCAGCCGTCGTCCCCAAGCTGTTCGACTTCGGCAAGCAGCGGTGCACGGCCTATCCGCGCTTCGTCGTGCAGCGCAGCCTGTTCGATGCGTTCCTCGACGCCTACCTGCCCGCGGTGCGCACCGTGCGGATCGGCCATCCGCTCGCCGTCGAGCAGCGCGACGACCCCTACCCCGACCTGGACTTCGGGCCACTGATCAACGCCGCCAAGGCCAAGGAGCTCGGCGACCAGGTCACGGAGGCGATCGACCGCGGCGCCGTGCCGCTGCACCGCGGCTCGCTCGCCGACGGCCGCTTCCTGCCCGGCCAGGACACCTCCGCATACGTTCCGCCCGTCACCCTCCTCCACCCGCCGCCGTCCTCCCCGCTGCACCACGCGGAGCCCTTCGGCCCGGTCGACACGATCGTCCTGGTCGACACCGAGGCCGAGCTGCTGGCCGCCATGAACGCATCGAACGGCGCCCTCGTCGCCACCCTCGCCACCGACGACCGTGCCACCTACGAGCGGCTCGCCCCGCAGATCCGCGCCTTCAAGGTCGGCCACGGCAGGCCGCGCTCCCGCGGCGACCGCGATGAACTCTTCGGCGGCTTCGGCGCCTCCTGGCGCGGCGCCTTCGTCGGGGGCGAACTCCTCGTCCACGCGGTGACCCACGGCGCCACCGGGGAGCGGCTGCCCGGCAACTTCCCGGAGTACCAGCTGATGCCGTGACCCACGGTCCCGTCCCCGCCCGGGCCGGTGGGGACGGCCCGCCCACCCAGCGGATACGCAGGTGAAACCCGCGCCGAAACCTTGGTATTGTTGGTCGTGTCGCCGCGGGAGACGTCCTGTGACGGCTCACCTGGTCCGGGTGGCGGAATGGCAGACGCGCTAGCTTGAGGTGCTAGTGCCCTTTATCGGGCGTGGGGGTTCAAGTCCCCCCTCGGACACCTCGTATTTTCCCAGCGAAGTGCTGGTCGGGAGCGATCTCGACCAGCACTTTTCGTTGTGCCGGGTGGTGGGTCGTGGGGGAGTCCGACGGCCCGGTGCGTCTGGTGCTACTGGTCGCCGGGTGTGTGACGCGGCGTGTGCGTCGTGTCGCCGAGGGTGGCGGGCGCCGCCGACCGCTCCTGGTGACTGCCGTAGGGCCGCGTGATGATCTCCATGCCGTGCCCGGCCGGATCCATGAAGTACAGTCCACGCCCACCGTGGTGGTGGTTGATCTCGCCGGGCTGCCTCCTGCCCGGACCCGCGTAGTACGTGATCCCGGCCCCCTGGATACGCGCGAAGGCCGCGTCGAACTCCTCGTCGGACACGAGGAACGCATAGTGCTGCACGGTGATCGACTCCGCTGGGACGGCGGCGAAGTCCAGGGTGACCCCGTTGCCGGTGGCCACGGGAACGAACGGGCCCCATTCGGTCCCGACCTCAAGCCCCAGGATGTGCGCCAGGAACGCGGCTGACTCCCGGTTGTCCCGGGCGTGGATGATGGTGTGGTTCAACTCGACTGACATGTGCGGGATGCCTCCACAAGGCAATCTCCCGGGCACCTCCATGCCTCACCCAGCCGGTGACCGACACGCGATGCCGTGCCCGCGATCCTAGGCCCGGCGCACCGGATCGGTCCACGCGTGCCCGGTGCGGCTACGTCCAGCCGCGTGCCTTGAACCCCCGGTACAGCACCCCCACCAGGCAGACCATGATGGCGATCACCACCGGGTAGGACCACAGCCAGGTCAGCTCGGCATGTGGACGAAGTTCATTCCGTAGATTCCCGCGATCAGCGTGGGCACCGCGACCATGGCCGCCCACGCGGAGATCTTCCGCGTGTCATCGTTCTGACGGACGCCCATTTGCGCCAAGTGTGCGGACAGCACATCCGAGACCAGCCGATCCAGGGCCTCTACGGACTCGTTCGCTCGTTTCAGGTGGTCACTCACGTTCCGGAGGAACGGTCGCGCCTTGTCGTCCATGAACGGCACGACCAGGCCGACCGGCCCGATGCCGGCGAGTTCGTTCACGGCATGCGTGAGCGGGTCGGTGGCCCGGCGGAATTCGGTAGATGGCGCAGTCGGTGATCACGATGACGTACGTACTCCTTTCCGCGCTCCGGCCATCGGTATCGGCACGGTCGCAGCAGCCGCGGACGGCGGCGGCGGACGTCTGTCAGGTGGCGACGATCAGGGTCTGCGGAGCGGCGACCTTCATGCGCATGCGGGTCCAGTCGAGTTGGGCCGTCGTCTCCTGACCGCACTGGTGGGTGAGGTCGATCAGATCGCGGTCGCGGACGGCGCTGGCGGCCTGCCGGATGAGCGTCCAGGTGATGTCGACGAGGTTGGTGAGCTGGTAGAGGTCCTGGAGGTCGCGCAGCAGCCCGGCGGGCCCGTTGCGGACCGACGCCAGCCCTTGGACGTGCAGGCGCTCGGGGGCGGGTTCCTCCGCTGGTGCGTAGCGGTCCAGGACGGGCGCCAGGGCCTGGGCGTGTGCGGTGCACTGGCGAGCGAAGCGGGCGGTGGTCCAGTGCACGTCCGAGTCCGCGCCGTGGCCGTCGGAGACCGTCCGGTAGCTGTCGCCCAGCGTTTCTTCCGTCGTGCGCAGGAAGTGCAGGTAGGTGGTCAGGTGCATGGGGCGTCCTCACTCCCTGCCGGTGGCGTCGAAGGGGTGCACGGGCGCGGAGGCCGTGGTGGTGGGCGCCGGCGCGGGGCCGTCGCCGGGTCCGATCCGTTCGACCGATACGGCGGCGACCTTGAGTTCGGGCTGCTTGGAGACCGGATCCCAGCCGCTGAGGGTGAGCTCGTTGGCGGCGGTCTCCCGGTCACCGTAGTGCCAGGGGGCGAAGACCACGCCCTCGCGGATGTGCGAGATCCGGGCCGGAGCCTCGATGGTGCCCCTGCGGGAGGTGACGCGCACCAGATCGCCCTCCGTGATGCCGAGGCGCTCCGAGTCGGGCTGGGAGATCTCCACCCACATCGCGGGGGCCGCCTCGTTCAGCCGGCGACTCCGTTTCGTCTTGGTGCGGGTGTGCCAGTGGTACACGGTGCGGCCGGTGGTCAGCCGCATCGGGTAGGTCTCGTCGGGTTCCTCGTACGGGTGCTCGTAGGGGACCGTCTTGAGGACGGCCCGGCCGTCGATCTGGCGGGCCCGGTAGGCCAACTCGCCGACCGGGGTGCCGGTCGCCAGGTGGTGGCCGTAGGTCTCGCACCTGTCGACGGCGGTGTTGAAGACCCCGTCGGTGAAGAGCCGTTCGGTGCCGTCCGGGGCGTCCGGCGTGCAGGGCCACTGGATGCCGCCGATGTCGTGAAGCTTCTGGTAGGTCAGACCGGAGTAGTCGCAGGGTCGTCCTGCGCTGGCCGCCTTCCAGGCCTCGAAGGCCTGCTCGGGGGTGTCCCAGGCCGGAATCGGGCGTCCGTCCCGGTCGGCGAGACCCATGCGGCGGGCGTAGTCGGTCCAGATCGCCTGGTCGCCGCGGGCCTGGCCGGGCGGGTCGACGGCCTTCTCCTGTAGGTGCACGGTCCGGTCGACGTTGGTGTAGGTGCCGGTCTTCTCCGCCCACAGCGCCGCCGGCAGCACCACGTCGGCCAGCTCCGTGGTCTCGGTGCGGTAGCCGTCGGAGACCACGACGAAGCACTGGTCGCCGGAGAGAATGCGGCGGATGCGGGCGAGGTCGGGCTGGGACACCGCCGGGTTGGTGCCGGCGATCCACAGGAATCCGACGGAGCCCTGCTCGGCGAAGCGAAGGATGGTGTTGGCGTCGGTGGGGGCGGCCCAGTGCGGGATCACCAGCGGGTCCACGTTCCACAGCTCGGCCAGTTCCCGGACGTGCTCGGGGTTGTCCCAGTTACGAAAGCCCGGAAGGGCGGGGCCGCAGCCGGCCTCCCGGTTGTTCTCGGCCGAGGGCTGCCCGTTCATCTGAAGGATGCCGGCCCCGGGTCGGCCGAGCATGCCGCGTAGCAGGTGGAGGTTGTTGACCTGGCAGGAGGCGGCGGTGGCCTGGTGCGACTGGTAGAAGCCCATCGAGCAGGTCGACACCACCCGCTCGCTCGTGCCGAAGATCTCCGCTGCCGCCCGGATGTCGTCCGCGCGCACCCCGCAGATCCCTGCCGCCCACTCGGGCGTCGCGTCACGGGTGAGGCGGTCGACTTCGTCGAAGCCCACCGTGTGGGCCTGCACATAGGCCTCCTCGATCCAGCCGTGCGCGATCAGCTCGTGCACCAGCGCGTTCATCACCGCGAGGTTGGTGCCGTTGCGGACCGGCAGGTGCACGGTGGCGCGTTCGGCCACCTTCGTGCGTCGCGGGTCCACGCACACCAGCCGAGGCGGGTCGTCCGCGTCGAGGCGGTCGAGCATCCGGGTCCACAGCACGCTCTGGGTCTCGGCGACGTTGTGCCCGAACAGGAACAGGGCGTCACAGCTGTCGATGTCGGTGTAGGAGCCGGGCTGGCCGTCGGAGCCGAAGGACTCCTGGAAGGCGGAGGCCGCCGTGGCGGTGCACAGGCGGGTGTTGCCGTCCATGTGCGGGGTGCCGATGCCGGCCTTGCCGATGACGCAGAGCGTGTAGTACTCCTCGATCAGCAGCTGGCCGGAGGTGTAGAAGGCGTGGCTGAGCGGTCCCTTGGCGTCGAGCAGCGACCGGGAGCGCTCCACCACCTTCTGCATGGCGGTCTCCCAGTCGGTCTCCACCAGCCGGCCGCCCGAACGGATCAGCGGGGCGGTGAGGCGGTCGTGCTGCTGGCCCTGCCATCCGTAGAGGCCCTTGGGGCCGAGCCGGCCGTGATTGACGCGGTCCTCGGCCCGCCCCCGCACGCCGACCATCCGGCCGTCGCGGACGGCCACCTCGAGACCGCACCCGTTCGAGCACAGCAGGCAGGCGCCCCGCACCCACTTCTCCACCTCGGCCTCGGTGACGCCGTCGGCGAGGTACTGGTCCACTCGCTGCGGCCACGAGGTGCCTGAGGTGAAGGGGGTGCGTGGCCCCCAGATGTCCGCGATCCGATCGCCGCGCATGTTCCACCGTCCCTTTCGGTCAGCTGCCGGCTGTCTCACCGGTCGCCGGGTGCTTCGTGTTGGTGCGCCAGGCCCGTTCCTGCCGCCCGCGGGGAGCGGAACGACCTGCCCATGGTGATGGCCACGGCTACCCACGCGGCGAAGCCGATCCAGATTTCCACCCGGGCGATGTCGACCATGAAGTCCAGGCCCGTCACCCGGCCGTAACTCGCGCTCGCCGCGCCGTACATGCCCAGCGGGAAGACCATGCTCCACAGCGTGGGCTCGTATCCCACCGGCTCGCGCTCCACCAGGTGGCGCCGCACTCCGAAGGACAGCAGCAGCGGGATCCACCAGGTGCCGAAGGCCCACAGCAGGAAAGCCAGGCCGGAGACCACGTGCCTGGTCTGCGCGATGACGGGCAGGGAGGCCGGCAGGGCGAGGATGCCGGCCGCGGCGAGCACGCTGATGGCCGTGGCCCCCATGTAGACCCAGTAGGTGGGGCTCAGGGCGTGCGGGGTGACCGGATCGTCGAGGAGGCGGATGGTGACCAGGCCCACCAGCATCAGGTACAGGACCACCCCGACCCCCCAGAGGGCCACCGCCAGCGGGGCGAAGGACGCCGTCAGGTCGGGCTCGGCAGCGGCGATGGCTGCCGCCACGCCGGCCAGTGACTGGGTGCCGACCACCCACATGAACCAGCTGCCGTTGGTCCTGGGCAGCACCGGCTCCCGACGGTGCCCGACCATCATGTCGCCGGGGATGGTGTAGGTGAGCAGCAGCCAGAGCGGGACACTCGCCGCTGCGAGAGCCGCGGTGGCAAGCAGGTGGCCGTCGAGAGCCAGCCGGTTGGCCAGCACGTTGGGAGCGGCGACCAGAGAGAAGTAGCCGAAGGCCTTCCCCGGGTTCCGGGCATCCGTTCGCACCCGCTCGGGGAAGGCGACCGAGCGCCAGGCGTAGGCCACCACGAGCAGGACCAGGGCGGCGGCGGCCACCGCCAGGAGGATGTCGGAGAGCACCTGCCAGCCGAAGAGGCGCAGGCCGGTGGAGACGATGCCGGTCGCCATGACCACGGCGGCGTAGGCCGGATGCAGGTCGGCGATCCCCTGGCGGACGCGGTCCCTCATCGCGTGGTCGCCGCCGTCGGGCGACCCACCGCGCTGGGCCCGGCGTCGCCACGACGCGTCCTGCGCTCCCCGCACGGGTGGAAGGCGTCGTGGCGCCGGCCGGCAACGAGCCCCTGCATCCTGCACAGCCGCACGGTCAATGGTCGTTCTCCTGCTGGTACGGGCGTCGCCAGGGGCTCGGGGGCCGGCGCGCCGAGGCGGCGGTCGTCGCACGTAGTCACTCGCGCACCCGCACGCGCACCCGCACGCGGCCCCACACGCGCACCCCATCAGGGTGTCTCGATATGTCTGTTGCGATATGTCTATAAGGTGTAGATTAGCCATTTTCCCTCGCGGACACGCCAGGGTGCATCGACAGGATCCCCCGTGTCGGGGCCCCGCCCGGGGCGGCGCCGGAGGGAGGGGGCGGCAGGAGAGCGTCAGGCCCCGTCAGGCCTGGAGTGCCACGACCGCCTCGTCCGTGTAGGTGAGGAAGGTCAGCGTCTCGTGGAAGTACAGCTCGATGCTGTGCGCATCGTGGGAGGCGTAGCCGATCGCCAGATCCTGGCCCAGGCGCAGCTCGAAGTCGCCGCCGCGCGTGGACAGGAGGAAGGCACCGCTGAGCGCCGGCGCCCAGATCGGCTTTCCGTCCATGATGCGTGCGAGGTGGGCCGCGACGGGATAGCCGTGGTCGGAGGTCTCGCTGACCGCGGTGTAGGCGTCGGCGCCGAGCAGCAGCGCGTAGGGACCGTCGACGCCGGCCAGCCGAAGCGACGACAGCGCCCGGCTGACGACATCGGGGTACTCGCGCGGTTGTGCCGGGAGAGTCAGGACGGGGTGGGAGGTGCGTGCGCGCAGTCCGTCGATGTGGGCCGCCGCGTACCCGTCGAAGACGGCCCGGTCCTCGGCGAAGGCCATGGCGCGTGCCGCGTCCTTGACCGGCTGCCAGTCGGAGTCCTTCGCGCCGCGTTCCACGTCGTCGACGGCCGCGCGGGTGACGGTGAAAGGCGCCCGCAGCTCCACCACGGGTTGCACGCCGCGCAGGTGTGCCACGACGCCGCTGCCGGGTGGTGCGATCTCGGAGAGGTGTCCCGTCCCGACGGCGGAGAGCGCGGACCCGGCGGCGTCGGGGACGTCGACGACACGGCGACCCGCGATGTGTCGCCGGAACGTGCGGCGAGCTTCTGCCTCGATCTCGTCCCATGCTTCAGGAGTGAGGGGAGCGAGTTCGCGGTGGAGGTTGTTCGTCACCGTGGACGTCACCATGGGCGGTCAGGCTCCTTTCATGCTGCCGATGCTCAGGGAACCGGTACTGCCGGCGGGGTCGGGGGCGGCCGTTTTCAGGTCGTCGAGGAAGTCTGCACTCGGCACGAAGAAGAGGCCGCCGGTCAATGCAGTGGAGAAGTCGAGGATGCGGTCCGTGTTTCCTGGCGGATCGCCGAGGAACATGTTGCGCAACATGCGCTCCGTCACGGCGGGCGTCCGCGCGTAACCGATGAAGTAGGTGCCGAACTCACCTTGGCCGATGTTCCCGAAAGGCATGTTCTCACGCACGATCTTCCGTTCCACGCCGTCTTCGACGACGGTGTTGAGGGCGACGTGGGAGTTGGCCGGCTTGGCCTCGTCGGGAAACTCGACGTCAGCCAGCTTCGTGCGGCCCATGACGCGTTCCTGTTCCTCGGTGGTCAGCGAATCCCAAGCCGTCATGTCGTGGACGTACTTTTGTACGATCACATAACTACCGCCCCGGAAGTCGGGATCCTCGTCGCCGATGAACGCGGCTTCGGATCCGGCGGTCCCGGTGGGGCTGGCCGTTCCGTCGACGAACCCGAGGAGATCGCGTGCGTCGAAGTAGCTGAACCCGTGGACCTCGTCGACGACGCGCACGGCGGCACCCAGTTGATGCCTGATCAGCCGGGCGAGTTCGAAGCAGAGGTCCATGCGCTGGGCGCGCAGGTGGAACAGCAGGTCCCCCGGAGTGGCCGGGGCCGTGTGGCGAGGGCCTTGCAAGGCCTGGAAAGGGTGCAGATCGCGGGGTGGCGTCGTCCCGTCGAAGAGGAGTTGCCATCCGGCCGAGCTGATTCCCACGACACAGGTGAGGCTGTCACGGGGAGCCCGGAAGGCCACGGAGCGCACCAGTCCGGCCAGTCCTTGCAGTGCCTTGCGTACCGTGGCCACGCCGCCGTCGGAGACCGTGGCCACGAGAAACACGGCAGCTCGCGACGGCATGGTGAGGATGGGTTGCGTGGTGACCATGAGCTCCATCCGAACCGCGGGGATGACATGTTTGCGCCACATGAGGTCCTGAGGCTATGACCCTGTGTACCTCCCGTCGCACGCACGGACAAGGCGCGCTCGACCAGCCGGCGTCCAGAACAACCCGACCGGCCCGCCCCGCCCCGGGGCCCGTGTGCATTCGAGGGATACGGCAACTAGCATCGTTGAGGACATGTATTTCCATCGAACCGGGACCAAGGAATCGATTCAGGCCCAAGGACGGTTTGTCATGGCGGACCAGTTTGCAGTCGGAGACCACGTACGGTGGAATTCCGAGGCCGGGTACGTCGAGGGAACGATCATCAAGAAGCACACGGAGGACGTGGCGTACAAGGGGCATATGCACCGGTGCAGCGAGCGGGACCCGCAGTACGAAATCAAGAGCGACAAGACCGATCACATCGCCATGCACAAGGGTGGTGCACTGGCCAAGACGCAACGATGAAAAATGTCGACGGATGGTGCCATGGCGCGGCGGATCTACACGGTGGGACACTCGACGCGCGGATTCGACGAGTTGCTGGCGATGTTGCGGGCGAACGGCATCACCTGCCTGGTCGACGTGCGTTCCTTCCCATCGTCCAGGAAATATCCCCAGTGGAATCAGTCGGCCATCGTCGATGAACTGCCGGCCGACATCGGTTATCGATGGATCAAGAAGCTGGGTGGCCGCAGATACTCCCCGAAGGGTGCGCCGACCGAGAACGGTGCATGGCGAATCAAGGCGTTCCGCGATTACGCGGACTATATGGACAGCCAAGAATTCGAGGACGGTTTGCGTGAATTGCTCGAACTGGCCGAACACGGCCGGCCCGCGATCATGTGCAGCGAGGCCGTACCGTGGCGCTGCCACCGTCGCCTGATTTCCGACGCACTGATCGTCAGGGGCGTGACCGTCTTGAACATCATGTCGATCAGCACGACAAAACCGGCGACGTTGAACGAACACGCATGCTTCAGCGAAGGCCGGCTGACCTATCCGGCAGAGGACTGACGTCGCCATGCGGAGTTACATCGATGACGTGCGGGACGTCGTCGCCTCCATTCCACCAGGGTCCGTTGCGTCCTACGGGGACATCGGCAGACGGATCGACCTGGGGCCGCGCCAGGTGGGTCGGGCGATGGGCCTGCTGGCCGAGGGCGTGCCGTGGTGGCGGGTCGTGCACGCGGACGGGACGCCGGCCTCCTGCCACGGCGGAAGGGCACGGGAGTTCCTGAACGACGAGCACACCCCGATGCGGGGTACCCGCGTGGACATGGAGCGGGCGCGGTACCGATGGGAGCGGCCGGCGTCCGAGTGAGGCCGCGGAAGCCGGGCCCCACCACGTGGCGACCTCGGCCGACTCGGCCGCCTCAGCCGCTCACGACGCAGGCCGAAGAGGCATGATCCAGATGGCGGCGTCGGGCGACCAGCACGGCGACGTCGTCGCGCTGGTCCACGTGCGCCGCCGCGGCCAGGACCCGGTCCGCGGTCCGCCCGGTGCTCAGGCCGTCACGAAGGGCCTGGGCGGCCCGGGTCGCGGCGTACTTCAGCCCGGACTCCAGCGTCACCAACGGGCCTTCGACGGCGCCGTCGGTGACCATGACCAGCGCGGCGTTCTCGTCGAGCGTGAACTCCTCCAGCGGGTAGGCCGCCTCCGGCAGGATCCCCAGCGGCGTACCGCACCGCAGCGGACGGATGTCGTAACCACCGTCGTCGTACGCGCAGACCAGCGGCACATGGCCGGCGCTGGCACCGGTGACCTTCCCGTCACGGGGATCGACGTACAGCATGGTGCACGTCGCGAAGCGTGCCACGTCCATGGTGACGAGCAGCTCGTTGGTGTGCGCCAGCACCGTTCCCGGATCGGGGGCGTGGGCCGCGATCGCGCGCATGGAGGCACGCACCTGCCCCATGAAGGCGGCGGCGTCCACGTCGTGCCCTTGGACGTCTCCGATCACCAGGGCCACCGCGCCGTCGGGCGTTTCGAACGCGTCGTACCAGTCTCCGCCGACGTCCAGTCCGGCACAGCTGCCCTGGTAGCGGGCGGCGATCTGCAAGCCGGGCAACTGCTCGGGCAGGGCGGGGAGCATGCTGTGCTGAACGGCCGTGGCCAGTTCGACCTGGGCCTGCTGGGCCCTGATGCGCTTGAGTGCCTGCCCGGCGAGGTTGGACAGGGTGACCATCAGGGCGCGTTCGTCCGCGGCGAGGCGGTGTGCCCTGTCGTGGAACACCAACCAGGCCCCCAGGGGCTGGTCGCCGGACGGGCTGAGCGGGGTGATCGACAGGGCGGCGTCCCTGCCCAGCCACGGTTCGCTGATGCCCTGCGGCCAGCGCCGTAGGTACTCGGCCCGGTCCGCGATGAACTGCGGCGTGCCGCTGCGGATCGCGTCCAGCAGCGGGGTCGGCGTGTCGAGCGGCACGTTCTGCGCGACATCGGCCAGCGGCAACGGGATCCCGGCATCGGAGGACACGTGCAGGCGGCCGTCGTCGACGAACGCGAGCAGCGCGCCGGCACCGTGGAAGGCCGCGGCGAGGTGGGTCAGGATGACCTGCCGGAGCTCGTCCTCGGTGGTGGCCGCGATCAGGGCCGAGGAGAAGGCGGCGGTCTCGTCCGTGCGCTGCCGCTCCGCGCCCAGCGCGGCCAGCATCCTCTGCTGGTGGGACTCCCGCTGCGTGTCGTCGCGGATCAGCGCGAAGAGGCGTTCCGATCCGTCGTGTCCCAGCTGGATCCGACGGGTCTGGCAGGTGAGGTGGCGCCAGTCGCCATGCTCGGTGCGGAACCGCAGCCTGGCCCACGGGGACTGGGCGGAGTCCGGGTTCAACAACTCCTCCAGCGCCTGCCGGTCCGCTTCGTGGATGTGCTCGGTCACCCACGACAGGGGCAGCGGGTTCACGGGGAAGAGCGCGCTCAGGCGGGGAGCCCCGCCGTGCCATTCGAACTGGCCGTCCCGCGGCGCGTAGGTGCACAGACCGAGGTCCGCAGCCTGGGCCGCCATCCGGAACGGGATCAGCAGGCCACCGAGATCGTCACGCATGTCCCGGGTACGTACCCACACCTCCTGCCGGCCGCCCGTGTGGGTCACCGCCCGCGCTTCGACCAGGCAGATCACGGGCGCCCTGCCGGCGCCGGGGAACTCCAGCACCCGCATCGCGAGCCGCTTCGTCGCGGCGGTGTGCGCCACCAGGTCACCGATCGCGACGCCCTGGCGATCGGGCAGCAGATCCGCTGCGCGGCGCCCCATGCAGTCCTCGGCCGGGCAGTCCAGAATCGCGACCATGGCGCCGTTCAGCGAGCGGACCGTCCCGTCCAGGGCGACCAGAGCCGACGGCTCCGCCCTGCGAAGGAACTGGTCCGTGTTGTCCATGACCACCCCCGACCACTGCTACTTATGCAGTAATATGCGCTATTTTATCCCGGCGGTGGAATCGACGCCACCGGCATGGCAACGCGCGGCTCGCGGAAGGGCGAGGCAAGGCGGGGCAAGGCGTGACGCCGCAGCGCAGCGCGACACGCCGCCGCGCGGCGCGGCGCATGCGCTGCGCGGCCGTGGCCTTCCCGGCTGCGCGAGCCGCCGTGCCGCTGACCCCGGCGGCGACGACAGGTGATGTCCGATAACCGCTGGCGCCGGCGCCGGCGCCGGGCCGACCGTGGATCATGTGATCGAGATACCGGAAGCGCTCGCGGCCATGGAGAGCCGGGACCGACGCTTCGACGGACAGTTCTTCGTGGCCGTGGCCACGACCCGGATCTACTGCCGGCCGAGTTGCCCCTCTCCCATGCCCAAGGCGTGCAACCTGAGGGTGTTTCCCTCGACGGCCGCTGCTCAGCAGGCGGGCTACCGGGCCTGCCGCCGCTGCCTGCCCGATGCCGCCCCGGGCTCCCCCGACTGGGACGTGCGCGCCGACGTGGCGGGGCGGGCGATGCGGTTGATCGCCGCCGGCACCGTCGACCGCGAGGGTGTGGGCGGGCTCGCCCGGCGGCTCGGCTACAGCGAGCGCCAGCTGCACCGGCACCTCGTCGCCGCGCTGGGTGCCGGAGCCCAACAGCTGGCCCGGGCCCAGCGGGTGCACACCGCCCGCCTGTTGCTTCAGTCGACCCGGTTGACCGTCACCGAGGTGGCCTTCGCCTCGGGGTTCGCCAGCATCCGCCAGCTCAACGAGACGGTCCGCCAGGTGTACGGCGCGACACCGACCGCGTTGCGCGCCGCGGCGGGCGGCGCTGCGACTCCGGGCGAAGAGGGACTGATCTCCCTGAAACTGGCGTACCGGCCGCCGTTGGCCGCCGGCGCGTTGTTCGGTTTCCTCGCCGAACGAGCCGTGCCCGGGTTGGAGGAGGGAAGCGACCGGTACCACCGCCGTGCGCTCTGCCTGCCGTACGGCACGGGCGTGGCGACGCTGCGCGATGCCGGCGGGCACGTCGACGCGGAACTGCGCCTGACGACGCTGCGCGACCTGCCGCCGGCCGTGCAGCACTGCCGCACGCTGCTCGACCTGGATGCCGATCCCGCCGAGATCGACGGTGCGTTGGCCCGTGATGCGCTGCTGGCTCCGTTGGTCACGGCCCGCCCCGGGCTGCGCGCCCCCGGCCACGCCGGCTCCCAGGAAGCCGCCGTGCGCGCGGTTCTGGAGGCGGACCTGGGTGCCGAAGGGGGGCGCGAGGCGGCCCATCGGCTCGTCGAGCGGTACGGCGTGCCGCTGCCGGAGCCGGTGGGCACGGTCACCCGCGCCTTTCCGGCGACGGAGCGGCTGGCGGTCGCCACGGACGCGGGCGGCGCCGGTCTGCCGCCGGCGAGCTGGGCCACCGTGCGGGCGCTGGCGACCGCGCTGGCCACCGGGGCGGTCCGGCTCGATCCCGGCGCCGACCGCGCGGAGGCGCAGCGCACCTTGCGAGCCGTGCCGGGTGTCACCCCGGCGGTGGCAGCGCACATCCGGATGCGTGCCCTGCACGACCCGGACGTCCCCCTGGTCCGGGACACCGACCTGACCTGGTGCGTCGCCTCCCGGACGGTCGGCTGGGCGCCCGATGGCTTCGGGCACCGGTCGGACGCGTGGCGGCCGTACCGCTCCTACGCCCACCACCATCTGCGGGCGGCCCGCACCGCCGCCCCCATGGGCCGGACCGGGGCGTCGGGACAGGGGACCGGGGCGCCGGGAGAGGGGGCGGAAGCGTGCGCGGTTACCTGACGGTGCTGGCCGGCCGGGACTTCCGCCGGCTCTGGCTGGGCGCCTCGATCTCGCTGGTCGGGGACGGTATGACCGCCGTCGCCCTGTCCTGGCTGGTGCTGGACCAGCCGGGCGGAGTGGGCCGGCTGGGCTGGCTGGGCTTCTGGTACACCGCCCCGGTGCTGGTGGGCGGATGGCTGGTGGGGCCGCTGCTGGACCGTTTCGACAAACGGCACGTGCTGGCGGCCGACAGCCTGCTGCGCGGTGCCTCGGTGGCGACGGTCCCGGTCGGGCACGCGCTGGGCGGGGTGCCCGACTGGCTGCCGTTCCTCGTCGCGGCGTGCTACGGGCTGCTGAAGATGGCGCCCCTGGCGGGAGTGCCGGCCGCGATCCCCGAGCTGGTCGACGCCGAGGACCTCGACGCCGCCAACGCCCTGGAGTCGATCGCTTACGCGGTGTCCGGCATCGTCGGCTTCTCCGCGTCCGGTGCGCTGGTGAGCATGCTCGGCGCGCCGTGGGTGCTTGCCGTGGACGCGGCCACCTTCTGGTGCTTCGCGCTGTGCGTGCTCGGCGTTCGCCGGCCGCTGGCGCCCCGCCGGGACACGCCCGGCGACCAGCCAGGGCCCCGCGCCCGGGACCGCCGTCTGACCGCACTCCTGCGCGATCCGGCGGTGCTGCACACCACGCTGGCCTTCATGGCCTTCAACGTCGCCGAGGGCGCGTTGGTGCTGGTCGCCGCGCCGTGGTTGGCCAAGGAGCGATTGCCCGGCGGTCCGGCCACGCTGGCCCTGCTGCTGGCGGGACTGTCCGCGGGGGAGCTCATCGGCGGACTCGTGGCCGGCACCTGGCGGCCCGAGGTCGCCCGGGTGCGGGCCATCGCGGCGGCGCAGCTCACTGCCGCGGTGGGTTTCCTCGCCGTGCTCGCCACCGGGCACCGGCTGGTGGTCGCCGCCGGCTTCACCGTCATAGGCGCGCTGGGGGTGCTGATGACGGTGTGGGCCCAGTCGTTGCGCATGGAGCGCGTTCCCGCCGAGCTGCGCGGCCAGGCCTTCGCCGCGCTGCGCACCCTGATGCAGGCGACCCCACCGCTCGGCTCGCTGGTCGCCGCTCCGCTGCTGGCCCGCAGCCAGCTCACGTTCGCGGCGCTCGCGATGGCCGCGCTCGCCGGCCTGCCCGCGCTGACGCTCCTCACCGGCCGCGCAACGGCACCCGCACCTGCACCCGCACCCGACGGCACGGCGTCCGCGGCGGACGGCGGGGCGGCGCTCATCGGAGACGAGGCTCCTTGAGCCACTTCCGGGCGTCGCGCGTGGGGCGGCGCGAGAACTCGGCCACCCCGAATCCGGGGGATCACCGCACGCCGTCACCCGCCCCGTCGGACTGTCCCTCCTGCCCGGGGCAGCCCGGGTTGTCCACGACCATGCCGTCGAGCAGGACCTTGGGGTGCACCTTGACCAGGGGGACGATCAGGTCGCTGCCGAACAGGTCGAGGTCGTACAGGCACAGGCCCGCCCAGGAGCGGAGCGCGAGCCGGCGGGTCGCGCGGTCCTCGTACCGGACGAGGTCGTGGACGAAGGCGGGGGACCCAGAGGACGGGCCCAGCTCATGTCGGCGGCGAGCCGGCCCAGCGGCGCGCCGCCCGGCGCGGGGCCCCGCGCGGGCGACCCGGGCGGTGCGTCCGGCGGGATCGACGGGATCGACGGGTCCGACGGCCTCGGCGGGACGGGGGGATCCGGCGGCCGGCCGCAGCCGAGTGCGCCGTCCCGCAGCCAGCCCTCGGGGGTGACGACGTGCAGCTCGTCGGCGTTGTCGACGTGCCCGACCAGCAGGTCTCGGCAGGCCGGCCGGTCTCGTCGGCGGCGAGCAGCAGGCAGGGTACGCCGTCCCGCAGGCCCGCAACGAGGAACGGCGCCAGCAGCCGGTCCCGGTCGCCACCCCGGAAGAGGACGCAGACGTGGTCGCCCGCGGCCGGCGGCACCGCCTCCGCCACGGCCGGGGGCGCCTGCCCGGATGCCGTCAACCGGTCCTCCGCCCTCATCCCGTCCTCCGCCGCCATCGTGTCCTCCGCTCACGGCGGGCCGCCCAGGACCTCCCAGACCCGGGCGGCGACGTGCAGGTTCAACCGGCTGTCCACGTCGCGGAGGTCGGTGCCGCCGATCTCGCGGATGCGTTGCAGCCGGTACCGCAGGGTGCTGCGATGGATGGCCAGGGCGGCGGCTGTGGCGTCGTAGCGGCCCCCGCACTCCAGGTACTGGAACAGCGTCTGCACCAGGTCGGAGTGGTGCGACGCGTCGTAGTCCAGGAGCGGGCCGAGCCATTCGGACGAACCGCTCGGTGTCGGCGCGGTCGCCGCCCGGTCCGAGGATGCGGTACAGGCCCAGCTCGTCGAAGGCGGTGCCGCCGTGCGGCGCGCGGGACCGCCGGCGGACCTCAAGGGCCCGCAGCGCCTGCTGATAGGACCGCGGGAGGTCGGCCGGCGTCCCGCACCGGCCGCCCACCCCGATCGCCACCGCGGCGGAGCCGAGTTCCCGGACCATGGCCTCGTACAGGGCCGTCGGCCGCGGGCTGCCCGCGAGCACCAGCACGGCCATGTCGTGCCGGCAGGTCAGCAGGGCCGGCATCCGCAGGCCCGCGACCGCCCGGCCGACCGCCTGGGCGACCGCCTCGTCGGCGGTCCCGCCCGCCCACCGCACGGCCGCGAGGTGGTGCACGCCGTGCAGATCGTGGCCGACGGCGGCGCGGGTGTACGCGCTCTCCTCGTCGGCGCCGTGGACCAGGTCGTCCACCAGTTCCCGCCGCAGCCGCAACTCCACGTCGGCCAGGCTGCGCTGATGGGCCAGCTCCTGGGCGAGCACGGAACTCGCCTGGTCGAGGGTGAATCCGTCCCGCCACCCGGCACCGTCCTCGGCACCCACCAGGGCGAGGGCGCCCAGCACCTCGCCGCGGTGCCGGGCCACGGCGATCAGCCGCTGGCCCATCCGTACCGGCCGCATCCGACGCGCCGCCTCCTGGAGGAGGTCCTCGTGCTGCGCCGCGTCCGGTTTCGGGTACGGCTCGGGTCGCCCAGGACCCTGCCAGGCTCACCGAGAAGTCCCAGGAGGCCCTCCAGGAGGCGCAGACCATCGCCGGGCGCCTCAACCAGACCGAGGTCGACGGCGAGCACCTGCTGCTCGCCCTGCTCGAACAGCCGGAGGGCCTGCTCCCGCGGCTCTGTGACCAGGCGGGCACCGACGCCGAGGCCCTGAGGACCGCCGTCCGGGAGGACCTCGCCCGCCGACCCAAGGTGACCGGACCGGGCGCCACACCCGGCCAGGTGTACGTCACCCAACGACTGGCGCGGGTGCTGGACGCCGCCGAGCAGGAGGCCAAGCGGTTGAAGGACGAGTACGTGTCCGTGGAGACCTCACCCTGGCGCTCGCGGCCGAGGGGTCCAGGACCGCGGCGGGCCGTCTGCTGAAGGAGCACGGGCTGACCGGTCATGGGCGAGCTACGAAGCCATTTCAGGTCCGAGTTCCTGAACCGGGTGGACGACGTGGTGCTGTTCAAGCCGCTGGCCCGCGAGCAGATCCAGCGCATCGTCGAGTTGCAGTTCGACGACCTGCGCCGGCGGCTGGCCGAGCGGCAGATCACGGTCGAGCTGACCGAGGCGGCCCGTGAACACATCGCCGAGCAGGGGTTCGACCGGGTCTACGGCGCCCGGCCGTTGCGCCGCTACATCTCGCACGAGGTCGAGACGCTCGTCGGCCGGGCGCTGATCCGCGGCGATGTGCACGACGGGACGACGATCCGGGTGGACGAGCAGGACGGCGAGCTGGTCGTGACCTACGACGAGCCGTCACAGCCCGAGCTGGGAAGGGCCGCGTGAGCCCGAGGCGTGGAGGCATCGGCGGCTGCTCGGGTGAAAGGGGAGGAGAATTCACTCTATTCATGAATTAAACAGGGCATATTCTGCCGTCATGGGTGCAGAGGGTGAGCCGGGACCGCGGCGGAGGACGGGCAGAGCCACCGGACCGGTTCTGGATCCCCGGGTGGGCTCCACGGGCGGGCCTGGAGCCGGCGGGTCCACCTTCACGGTGATCGTGGCGGCGGCCGCCAATTGCGGTGTCGCACTCGCCAAGGCCGTCGCCGGCATCATCAGCGGTTCCAGCGCCATGCTGTCCGAGGCCGGGCATTCGGTCGCCGACACCGTCACCGAGGTGCTCCTGCTGGTGGCACTCAAACGCAGCAAGAAGCCCGCGGACGAGGACCACCCTCTCGGATACGGGCCCGAGCGGTACATCTGGGCGCTGCTCGCCTCCGTCGCCACCTTCGTCGGCGGTGGCGTCTTCGCCGTCTACGACGGCATTCACGCCCTGACGCACGGCGAGAAGCCCGGCAACCCCCTGATCTCCTACATCGTGCTCGTCCTCGCCTTCGTACTGGAGGGGTGGTCCCTGCGTACCGGCCTCAACCAGGCCACGGGGAGGGCGGAGCACCTCCGGGTCCCCATTCTTCGGTATCTCCAGCACACGCCCGACACGGCCGTCAAAGCCGTGGTCATGGAGGACACGGCAGCCCTCACCGGTCTGGTGCTGGCCGCCCTGGGGCTCCTCGGCGGCCAACTCACGGGGTCCGGCGTGTTCGACGGCATCGCCTCGATCCTCATCGGACTCCTCCTCGTCCTCGTCGCATGGGTGCTGGGGCGCTCCAACACCGACCTGCTCATCGGCCGCGCACTGCCGGCACACGCCCGGGACGCCGTGCGCCGGGAGCTGACGGGCATTCGGCAGATCGACAGCGTCCTGGAGCTCACGACCCTGGTACAGGGGCCGGGAGAGGTGCTCATCGCCGCGAAGGTCGACTTCTCCGGCATCTCCACGTCCGACGAGATCGAATGGGCCTGCGAGGAGGCGGAATCCCGGCTCCGCGACCTCTTTCCGGCGGTCAGACGCGTCTACCTGGACCCGACACCGCCCCGTCACCACGGCCAGGCCTGACCGGCGGGCCAGAGGTCGGTCGGTGGTGTCGGAGCCGTACGACGATGCCCTTGGAGGTGGGTTGGTTACTGGTCTCAGCCACGCTGTCGAGGGGGACGAGCGGCTGGACCTCCGGATAGTAGGCGGCAGCGCAGCCGCGGGCCGTGGGGTAGGGGACGACCTCGAACGCGTCGACGCGGCGTTCGACGTCGTCGTGCCAGACGCCGATGATGTCGACGAGCTGGCCTTCGCCGACGCCGAGGTCGGCCATGTCGTCCGGGTTGACCAGGATGACGGTGCGGCGTCCGTGGAGCCCGCGGTAGCGGTCGTTCTCGGTGTAGGGGATGGTGTTCCACTGGTCGTGGGAGCGCATGCTCTGAAGGACGAGGTGTCCGGCGGGGGCACGTGACATGTCCCAGGCGTTGCAGGTGAACATGGCCTTGCCGGTGGCCGTGGCGAACACGCCTTCGTTGACGGGGTTGGGGAGCTTGATGCCGCCGGGGCGGGAGACACGGCGGTTGAAGTCGAAGAACCCCGGCACGATGCGCGAGACACGGTCGCGGATGTTTCCGTAGTCGGCTTCGAATGCGCGCCAGGGGATGGTGACCCTGTCACCGAGCGTGCGCTCGGCGAGTCGGCACAGGATCGCGACTTCGCTCAGCAGAAGGCGAGAGGCCGGCGGGAGTCTGCCGAAGGAGGTGTGAACCTCGCTGGAGGTGTTCTCGACGGTGACGAACTGCTCCCCGTTGGCTTGCACGTCGATCTCGGTTCGTCCCAGGCAGGGCAGGATGAGCGCGGTCTCCCCGGTGACGGTGTGGGCCTTGCTGAGCTTGGTGGAGATCTGCGCGGTCAGGCGGCAGCGCCGCATCGCACCGTCCGTGGTGCCGGTGTCGGGTGCCGCACGCACGAAGTTCCCGGCCAAGGACAGGAACACCTTGATGCGGCCTTCGCTCATCGCCCTGATGGCATTGACGGAGTCAAGGCCATGATGGCGTGGCGGGTCGAACCCGAACTCGGCCCGGAGGGCGTCGAGGAATGTGTCGGGCATGCGCTCCCACACGCCCATGGTGCGGTCGCCCTGGACGTTGCTGTGACCGCGCACGGGGCAGGCGCCGGAGCCGGCGCGTCCGAGATTGCCGCGGAGCATGAGGAAGTTGATGAACTCGCGGACGGTCGGCACGCCGTGGCGTTGCTGCGTGATGCCCATGGCCCAGCAGACGATGACGCGTTCGGCACGGAGGACGTGGTCGGCGACCTCTTCGATCTGGCGTCGGGTGAGTTGGGTGGCGACCAGGATGTCGTCCCAGGCGATGCCGCGGGCGTGTGCGGCGAATTCCTCGAAGCCGGAGGTGCGGGAGTCGATGAAGTCGTGGTCGAGGACGGTGCCGGGAGCGGCGTCCTCGGCCTCCAGGAGCAGTCGGTTGATGCCCTGGAACAGGGCGAGGTCGCCGCCACTGCGAATATGGAGGAAAAGGTCGGAGATCCTGGTTCCCGGGCCGATCACGCCGCGGAGGTTCTGGGGATTCCTGAATCTGAGCAGCCCCGCCTCGGGCAGCGTGTTGACGGAGATGATCCTTCCGCCGTTGCCTTTGCACTGCTCCAGCGCGGACAGCTGGCGCGGATGGTTCGTCGCCGGGTTCTGCCCCACCAGAAAGACCAGGTCGGCCCGGTAGAAGTCGTGCAGGCTCACCGTGCCCTTGCCGGTGCCCAGGGTCTCGTGCAGGGCGAAACCGCTGGTCTCGTGGCACATGTTGCTACAGTCGGGCAGGTTGTTCGTACCGTAGGCGCGGGCGAAGAGCTGCAACACGAAGGCCGCCTCGTTGCTGGCGCGCCCGGAGGTGTAGAAGACGGCCTCGTCCGGGGAGTCCAGCGACTTCAGCTCTTCGGCGATCAGGCCGAGCGCATCGTGCCAGCTGATCGGCGCGTAGTGGTCCGAGCCCGGTCGCTTGACCATCGGCTCGGTGAGCCGCCCCTGCTGGTTCAACCACAGATCCGACTGCCGGTTCAGCTCGGAGACCGGGTGGGTGCGGAAGAAGTCGCGGGTGATCCGCCGTCCGGTCGCCTCGTCGTTGATGTGCTTGGCGCCGTTCTCGCAGTACTCGTTCCTGTGCCGGTCACCCGGCGCCGGATCCGACCACGCACAACCCGGGCAGTCGATCCCGCCGACCTGGTTCATGGCCAACAGGGTCTTGGCCGTGGTGCGGACCGTCGCCTCGTCGAGGGAGTACTCCAGCGCGTGAGTCACCGCGGGCACGCCCGTCGCCCACTTCTTGGGCGGCGTCACCGTCAGCCGTTCGTCGGGCTCGTGCTTCGGCGCCTTCTTCATCGGCCATCCCTCTCGCGGTAGGGCATGGAATGTTCAGGTGCCCTACGGCACTCATGCCCTGATGCCCGCAGGTCGGATGCCTGCCATCAGAGTCACCGTTCGGCCCCCGCACCCCTGCGGTTCAGCCGACGGGCCATTTGGGAACCCGACTCCGCGGTGGCTCGGGCTCCGCCGGCCGCACCCGACCGTGGTGGATCGCTCCCCGCCACGCCCCGCTGGCATCCCCGAGACCCTCGATGAACTCCCTGAAGCACTCGAGTTCATGACGCACGACGCGCTGCGTCGTCTTCGACGGATCCGCCATCCGGCCCATCACCCCGCGCCGCTCGACCTTCATGTGCACCCTGACCACGGTCCGGTCCGCAGCCGTGGAACGGAACGACACCTCACCCCAATGCCACGGCTGACGCCCCACGGTCCGCCAGGCCACCAGCGAATCCGGCTCCTGTTCCACGATCTCCGCCAGGAATTCCCGGCGCAGGGGGCCCACCTTCACTTTCCAGCGCGTCATCACAGGACTCAGCTGATCCACCCGCTGCACGGTGGACATGAACCGCGGGAAGTTCTTGAACTGCGTCCACTGGTCGTACGCCGTGCGCACCGGCACCGCGATCTCAATCGACTCTTCGACGGTGGTGTGCATGCGCTGCCAATCTCCAGACCCGGGTTCAGCGTCACCCGGCCATGCGCATCCCGCTACCCGGCCGGGACGTTCACGCTGGCGGGTACGTGCGCCCCCCGCGCCAAGGTAGCGCTCCGGGAGCGGCGGATCGCGGCACGGCAACGGCCGTAACCCCTGTTCCTAGCCCGTCCGGGTTAGCGCAGGGAATCCTTCCTGGCCGCAGGCGGCGCATTACCGAGGTGGTGATGCTTCGGCCACGGGAGGGGCGGGACGGCCCCGGGCGGGGCCGCTCAGGTCTGCGAGCGGAGGTGTTCAGGCTCCGCCACGCCGGTGTGGACCCGGCTTCGGTGCTGGCGATATCGTGCGCGACCGGTTCACACCTCGGCGTTGCACCGGCTGCCGTATCACGGCCGGGCCGTGCGGGCGGAACCGCTTGCGGCCACTCCCGCACCGCGCGGATATCTTCAGGAGCTCCATGGAACGGCATACGATCCTGGTCACAAACGTTCTGGAATACGGTGGACCGGGGTCGGTCACGGCCCTGGAGAATGCGGGGTACGCGATCGCCTGCCACGATCGCACCTTCACCGATCCGGCCGCACGCGCCGCATATGCGGCCGCCCATCCCGACGTCACCGTTCTGTCGGCACAGGATCCCGTCGCGGTGGTGGCCGAGGCGGTCGAGCATCTCACCGCGATCGACGCCTTGGTCAGCAATGACGCGCACCCCAACCGGCCGGCCCCCGTCGAGGAGGTGTCGACCGACGAGTTCCGTGCCACGATCGAGGCGGTGCTGGTCAGGCCGTTCCAGCTCGCCAAGGCGATCATCCCGCACATGAAGGCACGGCGCACCGGCAGCATCGTCCTGGTCACATCGGCGCGCGAGCTGCAACCCGAGCCGGGATTCAGCGCCCCCACTGCCGCGCGCAGCGGCGCGACCACCTTCGCACTGGCGCTCGCCCGGGAACTCGCGCCTTCGGGGATTCAGGTGAACGCCATCGCGCCCAACTACCTGTACAGCGAGATGTATTACCCGCGGGCGCGGTTCGTTGACGATCCGGTCGGCAGGAAGGCGATCGAGGATCGCGTGCCACTCGGCCGCCTGGGAACACCCGAGGAATTCGGTGCACTGGTCGAATTCTTCGCTTCGGGTAAGTCTTCGTTCGTCACCGGGCAGGTGGTGGCCTTCACCGGCGGCTGGCCCTGATCGGCCCTTCGTGCGGCGAGCCTCGGACACGCCGTGTGTCCCCGGGCGAGGAGAGCAGCGGCGTGATCAGCCGCTCACCATTCCTTCGACGAGGTTGATGGCGGTGGCGAGGATGCCGGTGCCGAAGACGTAGGACAGTAGGCAGTGCCGCAGCACCGTGGCGCGGACGGTCGGGCTGGAGACGTCGTTGTCCGATACCTGGTAGGTCATGCCGAGGTTGTAACTGAAATAGAAGAAGTCCCGGTACGCGGGAGGATCGTCGGAGTTGAAGTCGATTCCGCCGGCCGAGGTCACGTAGTAGAGGTAGGCGTAGCGGGTGCCGTACATGAAGTGCAGTGCCGACCAGGCCATGAACACACCGACCAGGGCCGTTGCGGCGTGGCTGGTGTCGGAGTTGCCGATCAGGAGCACCGCGATACCGGCCAGCCCGCACAGCGCCGCAGCGACGACCACGAGTTCCTCGAGCAGGGGGCGAAAGTCCTCTCGCCTGGCATTGCGATGAGTGGCGGAGGAATTCATCGGCCAGAGAACGGTCCAGCCCGACACGACGAAGGAGGTCTCCATTGCCGCGATACTTGCCAGAACACCCAGCGGCGTGTCGGTCGTCAGACCGACGATAGTGCCGATTACCACCCCGACAATCAATGCCGTGGCAAGCCGTGGAACCGCGGACAGCGGCAGCCTGGAACTCATGGGCCATAACTTTAGCCGCTCTCCAATTCTCAGCCGGCATGGCGAAGTCGGGCGTACTCACCTCGTGCGTCGTGCGCAGTTCTTCGTGACCCGATCGGACTTCAGGAGAACGGCATGTAGAATCCTAAGAAATTCCTATTTCCGCGGATGAGGGTTGAGCCTCCGCCGGATGATGCCGTTGACGGCGCGTGCCAGTTCGGTGCGGCGGATCGGGCCGTGGACGGCGGCGTTCAGGATTCCAGTGCTGATGACGACTGCGGTCACGGGTCGTCGACCAAGGGGGACACATGCCCGTTCGCGCACTCGTCGTCGATCCGTCCGCACCCACCGCCGTCCGCCTCGCCGAGGTGCCCGACCCCGTGGCCGGGCCGGGCCAGGTCCTGGTGGGCGTCTCCCACGTCTCGTTGAACTACGGCGACCTGAACGACGCCCGCTCCGGGCGGGTCCCCGTGGGCGCGGTGCTCGGCTCGGACGCCGCCGGAGTGGTCGTTCAGGCCGCCGGCGACGGAACGGGCCCGGCGGTGGGCACCCGGGTGGTGGCGCTGACCTCGGGAGCGTTCGCCGAGCGCGTCGCGATCAACGTGCATGCGCTCGCCGAGACACCGAAAGGCCTGGAACCGGCGCACGCGGTCGCTCTGCCGGTGGCCGGGCTGGCCGCACTGCGCTCGCTGCGGGCCGCCGGGCTCGGACCGGGCAAGAGGGTGCTGATCACCGGTGCGTCCGGCGGAGTCGGCCGATTCGCCGTCCAGTTGGCGGCGCGGGCCGGTGCCCACGTGATCGCGTCCGTGGGCTCGGCCATCCGCGCGGCGGGACTGGCCGAGGCCGGCGCCGACGAGGTGCTGATCGGTCTGGAGGGACTCCGGCGACCGGTCGACGTGGTCATCGACAGCGTGGGCGGCCCCCAACTGGTGGTGGCGTGGAACCTGCTCGCTCCCGGGGGCAGCGTGCAGAGCGTCGGCTGGACATCCGGGGAACCGGCGGTCTTTCCGCCGTACACGACCGTCGGCCCGGCCAAATCGCTGACGTCCTTCGTCATCGAGGGGGAAGTCGGCGCGGACCTGGCCGTTCTTGCCGATCTGGCCGCTGAGGGCGCCGTCGCCGTCGAGATCGGCTGGCAGGGGTCGTGGGAGCGCTTCGACGAGGCCGCCGAAGCCCTCCGCGGGCGGCGCGTCGCCGGGAAGGCGGTCCTGGAGGTGGCGGGGGAGGGCCGGTAGGGGAGCCGCCGGACTCCCCGGACCACCTCGACCGCCCGGGCGCCGCCCGACATGAGCAGACGGAGGTGGCGCCCCGGCGGCAGGGTCGCGCGGAACGGCCCTGGCGGGCGCGGGTCAGGCGGTGGCGCTTTCGGTGGTGGCGCGGTGCCGGATGTCCTTGACGACGCGGGAGCCTAGGGCACGGGAGAGGCGGGCGAGATCACGGGTGGAGAGGGCACGGTGATCGGGCGCGACCGGCGCCGGCTCGGGCGGGCGGGCGACGGCAGCGGTGTGCGCCTCCACAGCGGCGGCGATCATCGCGGCGTCGGCGATGATGGCGGCCTGCTCCTCGGTGGCCCGGTGGGCCAGGGCCGCCGCGTGAGCCGCCTCCCAGACGCGGGGGTCGCAGTGGCCACGGCACGCCATGATCCGGTCCGAGATGTAGGTGTGCCGCTGGGTCAACCGCAGCCGCATGCTGGGGCTCCACCAGGGCAGGAGCGGCGGGGCGGGACTGGAGGCGCCCTGCACGGGGCGCACGGTCCTGGCCAGCGGAGCCAGCTGCCAGTAGCGGATGGCGTCGTCGCTCCTGAGGCCGACCAGGGGAAGGATGAAGCCGATGCCTATCAGGACGGCGCTCGGCTGGGCGGTGACGATGGAGACGTCGAGGAGGACGTCCCAGTCGTGGCCCGCCCAGCGGGCGGCGACCGCGACGAGCCGGGTCGCGTCGTAGTTCGCGTAATGCAGCAGGTAGCCGGCGGCCAGCACGCGCAGTCCGATGCGCAGGGTGCCGTGGACCTCGCGTGACCAGCGCCAGCACAGGCGACTGACGGTCAGTGAGGCCACGGCGTGCGCGCTCAGGTAGAGGGCGATCATCTCGCCGAGGTACGCGGTGCTGGCGTAGTAGGTGTCGAACCGGGTGCGCTGTTCGACGGAGGCGTCGCCCAGCGCGAACAGGAGGGCGATCAGGGTGCAGACGGTGACGTACGAGGCAATGGTGATGCGGGTCTGGCGCCGGGTCTGCGCCGCGTCGGTTCCGCCGCGCCAGTTGAGGACGAGCACGAGGGACGCGCCGGAGAACCCGGTGAGCAGGATGTAGACGATCGGGGCGGCGATGTTGGGCACGCCGGTGGCGCGGTTGACGGCGGCGATGGAGGTCGTGGCGACGAAGGCGAGGTCGCCGGCGCCCACCAGCAGCAGCGCGCAGATCGAGTTGAGCAGCCAGTCCCGGCCGCGGGCGCGGATGACGGCCGGGAGTTTCAGCAGGCATGCCAGCAGCATCAGGGCGGCGGTGGCGTAGTAGCCGGCGTCGTGGGTCATCACGTCTCCTCCAGGCGGGACCGTCGTCCGGGTGGGCGCGTGCCGGGCAGGGCGAGGACTGCGGAGCGGCTGGTCATGTCTGCTGGTTCTCCGGTGTTCTGCCGGCGCGTAGCGCGGCAGCGACGATGGACGTGCGCAGGGCGCGGGACAGCCGGACCAGGTGGCTCTGGTCGGTGTTCACACGCCCCTTCCCGGCGTTCGGCGGGACGCGGGGAGGGGGGTGCCGGGTGGCGGCGACGGCGACCATGGCCGCCGTGCCGATGGCGTCGGCGTCCATCGGGTCGGCCCCGTCGGCGAGCGCCTGACGGTGGGCGGTGGCGTGGACGCGGTTGTCGAGGTGCAGGGCCAGCCTGGAGAGCCCGTCACGGATGGCGGTGGTGCGCCTGATGAGATGCAGGTCGATGTCGAAGGCCGAACGCCAGGACAGCGAGACCGTGTAGCGGGTGTCGTCCGCCACCAGCAGACGAAAGAGCGGGCGCAACCGGATGAGTGCGACGGCACTGCTCAGCCGCGGTCCGAGCAGCGGAAGCAGGTAGCCGCCGGTGACGAGGACGCTGGCGGTGGCGACCAGCGCGGGCGCGACACGGGTGCTGAGCACGTCCCAGTCGTGGCCGGTCCAGCGGGCGGCGACAGCGGCCAGCTTGGCTGCACCGAAGGCGATGTTGAAGAGCCAACCCGCCGCGAGGGAGCGCAGGCCCCTACGGGTCCAGCCGGTGACCTGGCGGGTCCAGCGCCAGGACAGTGTCGCGGTGGTGACCGCGGCGGTCATGTGCGCCACCAGGTACAGGGTGATCATCTCGCGGATGAACGGGGTGGTGGCGTAATAGGTGTCCAGGTCGGTGCGCCGCTCGACCGGAGCTTCGCCGGCCGCGAAGAGCACGACCAGGAGCACGATCACCGTGCTGTAGGCAAGCAGCCAGACGTGGCAGTCGCGCCGCACCCGCTGGGGCGGCCCGCCGCGCCACTGCACGACAAGGATGAGGCAGGCAGCGCTGTAGGCGGTCACCACCGCGTACGTCAGCGGAGCCGCGGCGTTGGGGATACCGGTGAGCTGGTTGACGGCGCCGAGGGTCGGCGGCGCGGCGAGCGCGAAGCAGCCGCCGGCAAAGAGGACCACGGCGCACAGGCAGCGCATGAAGGGATCGCGCCGGTCGCGCCACAGGGCGGGCAGTTTGGCGGCCAAGCCGACCCACAGGGCGCAGGCTGCCAGGTAGTAGACGGCCGAGCCCACGTCACACCCAGGGGCTTCTGCACACGCAGGGTCCGCTGCTCATGGAGTCCTCGATGCGGCCGGCGACCTGCTGCCGATCGGCGCGCCGGCGCATCTGCTGGGCGTGTCGCACATGCGTGGCGAAGTGCAGCCCGAACATCTCGGCTTCCGCCTCGTGGGAGTCGTCGAAGTCGGTGCGGGCCACATAACGGAGCTGGCCCAGGTCGCTCAGCCGGTCGTCCCGGGTCGCCAGGAGGGCGTGGACGACATCGTCAACCGCCGTCGTGTGGTGGGCGCGGGCCGCGGCGCCGCCCGCAGCGGTGTGTGCGGCGCAGTGACCTTCGAACATGTGCCAGATCTCATGACCCAGGATCACGTGTTCGTGTTCGCTGTTCGCGGTGTCCTCGCAGACGGCCACGATGTCCATTTCGGGCAGGTCCAGCCACAGGCCGCTGGCCGTGCCTATCGGGAACGCCGCCCGCTTGAGGATCACCGGGCGCCCGCGCAGTTCGCTCAGTACGGCACCGAGGGCGGGGAAGACTCCCTCGTCGTACGCCTGCTGGTCGAGGGAGGCGATCAGGGTGCCGCTGAGTTGCTTCATTCTGTCGCGCTGGGCGCGCCCGCCTACCACCATGCACTCCTCGCTTCCTGTGCTGGGGCCTCCGCCGCAGGCGGCCGTGGCGTCGATTGCTGGTGCACTGTCGGGCGGTGCTCTGGTGCCGGGCGGCGGCTGGCGCGATCTGCCTCCTGGCGATCCGCCACGGGCGCCGCTTGCTGCCTCCGCTTCCACATTAGCCACGTTGTCAACTCCGGTATCCAGTCGAAACAGGTCCGAAAGTAGGCCTAACTGCCTCTCGGGGAGCTGCCGTTCGTGGTCCGGAGGGCCGTCACCGCTGCTGGCGTCGTTCCTCGCGGGCCTGCCGCACCAGGCCTGCGATGACGTCTTCGAGCAGCTCGAACTGGTCGTCGGGCAGGGCGGCGGCGCTGCGCAGGGCGACGGCGCGGCGATCGCTGTACGGTTCGGATCCTGCGGTCGAGCGCAGCAGGTTCAGAACGGGCTGTAGGGCGTCGTTGAGAGCGGATGCCGGGTCTGCCGACAGCCAACCGTTGGGCTGGCCGAAGAAGAACGTCTCGACCCCGGCCTGAGTGGACGCCAGGGGGCCGCCGGAGCGGCCCGTGCGCTGCTCCGTACCTTGTGTCTTCTTCCGGACCAGGTTCGACAGCGACGCCCGGGTGGCCCCGTAGGACGAGGCGATCTCCTCGTAGGAGTGCGGGGATCCGTCGGAGCGCCGCCGTGTGGCACGTAGGTGTTCGATGCGGCGGATGATTCTTTCGGCGATGTCCTCTGCGGGGGGCTGCCCGCCGTCCAGGAGGGTGGTGACCACCTCGTGAGGCTCACCGCTGTCTGCCGACAACTGGTCCAGGTCGAGCACATCGGCGCGGCTTCGTCCGTCCTCGAGGGAGGAGTCGATGCGCCTGAGGGTCTCGGCGAGCGCGGACCGCGGATCTCTCACCGGCACATCTCCTGCAATCAGGTCGGGGCATGAGCCATGGTTGATGGCGAAACCATAACCGTCACCCGGACCTCCCAGCCAGAGAGTCGGATACCCGGGTAGACATTGATGGATACAGCAGTTGACATGTATCGGCCCGGGTTGCAGGATCACGACACGGCGTGAAGGCCGGGATTCGCCTGTGACTGCTGGTGATTCAGCTGCGGTCGCGGGTGATGCCCGGTGTGCGCCCGGACGCCAAGGCCGCCACATGACCCGGTCCGCGGTCGTCACTCCGTCCAGGGGCGTACGGTCGTGGCTCGGCGCTGTCTCCGTGAGACAGGCGGACTCCGAGCGGCCGGCGCTGCGCGTCGCGGAACCAAGCCGAGGCAGTCCGTCGTCCGGAGGGCGCCACCGAGTGCACACGACAACACATCGCCCCGTCCTGTTGGCGGGGGCTGACGAGCGCAGGCGCCAGGCGCGCAGCTTCCTGGTGCTCGTGGGCCTGCGCCCGGCGGGTCTGGCGCACCCCGCCGTCCAGACCTGGGCCCGTTCCTCTTGCCCCCGTCCCCGCGCGCACCGGTGTTCCTTCGGCGAACGGCCTCATCCCCCTCCTGCCCATCCGCGCCACCGCCGTCGGCCTGCACACGCGGCGCCCGCACTGGCGACGGGCGGCAGGCGTGACCCATCACCCGGCCGCGAGCGAGCCACCGCCCTCCGGCTCCCGTAGCCGGCCGGCGCCGGGCCCCCGTCGACCCAAGTTCCCCGGCCGGACCGCGCGTCCGGCCACGAGGAGCGCCTCACACGGCGCAGCAGCAGCGAGGATCGCGCCGCTCCCTGGACGGTCCCGGGCACGGACGCGGTAGGGCATGCCCAAGAGGATCGGCCTCGCTGCTGAAACGAGTCAGCACCCGTGCGTCAGCTATCGCCTCTGTCGCCCCTGTTGTCCCTGTCGCCCCGAGCCTGGTCAGCGGGGCCTGAGAGATGAACTGCCCCTGTCCCACCGGCAGGCAGAAAGTACGCCGCGTCTTCCGCGGATGCATCGTCAGCCGTGCATGTGCGCGCGGTCCACCCCTCCACCCCCCGTTCACCCTCCCACCCCTCCCTCATCGCAGCATTCGTCGGTAATCGCCTGCGTCATGGCGGCTCTCCTGACGCCCACAGGTCCGCGTCAGCTCTTCCCACAAGAGGTGAAATGCCTGCCCCGCTGCTTCTCCTTGGTGTCGGTGACGCCGACACCGCGGACGACGAATTCCCCACGGCGCGAAGCGCTGCCCACCCGACGGCGCTCGTTGACACCGTCTCCCCAGTCCGGGCACGACCGTGTCCGGCGTGCCTTCCGACAGCCGAACGACATCATTCCTTCACCTCTCCACGAAGGGGAACCACTCATGGGTGATCGTCCGGGAAGAACTGCAAGCCGAATCCCAAGCAGTTGTGGCGCCTCACCGGATCTCGTCAGGATTGCCGCTCCGCGTACCGGGGAAACCGCGCTTCCGGGAGCCCCCACCCACGTAGTGGAACAGCATTCCGGCATGGTGACGTCGGGGAGGTTGGGAACGGCCCCGGATGTGTTACTGCGATCCCAGCAGCACATGCAGCACTGCGGTCTGACGGACCTGCCACGGTATCTGATCCCCATCGTCGAAGCGCTCCTGTCCGGACAGACGGATGAAACGGTCAGCCGAAAACTCGGCATCTCACCACGCACGTACAGCCGGCGTGTTGCGGAACTGCTCGAGCACCTGGAAGTGAGCACCAGGTTCCAGGGCGGTGCGGAGCTGATGCGCCGCTGCCAGTCGAACTGTCGGCACAGGAGAAGTGAGCGGCCTTCGGGCCGCCCCTCGGCTTAGACCAGTCGAAAGACGAAGAAAGGTTGACCGTGGACTTCAGCCTCCTCTATTTCATCAATCGCGAGACGGTGGACGCGGCGCGGGAGTACGACCTCCTGTTCGAGACCGCAGGATTTGCCGACGAGCACGACTTCACGGCCGTGTGGCTTCCTGAGCGGCACTTCCATCCCTTCGGGGGCGCCTACCCGAATCCTGCTCTCGCCGCCGCGGCGCTCGCCGCGCGGACGCGCAACGTAAGGCTGAGGGCAGGCAGCGTCGTCATGCCGTTGCATGACCCCTTGTCGGTGGTCGAGGACTGGTCCTTCGTGGACAACGTTTCGCACGGACGGGTCGACATGGCGCTGGCTGTCGGCTGGAATCCCAACGACTTCGTGCTGGCACCGGAGCGCTACAAGGAGCGCAGGGAGTACACGGTTGACGCGATAACCGAGATAAAGGAGCTATGGGCGGGAACGAAGGTGCGACGGCGCAACGGAAACGGAGACGAGGTGCACGTGGCGACGTACCCCCGTCCCGTTCAGCCCGAACCACGTCTCTGGTTCACCTGCTCCTCGTCCCCGGATTCGTTCAAGGAGGCCGGCGCCCGGGGCCTCAACGTCCTCACCGCTCTCCTCTTCCAGAGCGCGGACGAGCTGGCCGCGAGCATCGAGAGCTACCGTTCGGCCCGCGAGCGGAACGGTCACGATCCTGCCGCCGGGACGGTCACGCTGATGCTGCACACGTTCGTCGGGGAAAGTGACGCTGCCGTCAGGGAATTGGTACGGCAACCCTTCACGGACTACCTGCTCTCCTCCGTCGACCTGTGGAAGGCGCAGTGGACGGACCTGAACAGGAGCGATCCGAGGCGTCTGGTCAAGCTCGCCTTCGAGCGTTACTTTCACCGCGCCGCACTGTTCGGGTCCGTAGCGAAGTGCACGGCGTTCGCGCGTGATCTTCAGGCTGCCGGCGTGGACGAGATCGCTTCCCTGGTGGATTTCGGAGCCGCTGATTCCGACGTGCTCGCGATGCTTCCCCGACTCGACGAGGTACGGCGGAACCTGGCGGCACCGCGGGATTCTCCGGCGCTCTGAGCGGAACCACGGGCAGAACGGGGCGGCGTACACCGGGACCACCCTCGCCACGGCCACCGGCAGCCGCCCCGATGCTGCTCAGGACCATCGGGGTGGATCGGTTATCGACGGTCGAGCACGGCGGAAGAGGCGGCGAGGTCACGGTACGGACCGGGGCCGCAGCGGAGTTGATGATGGTGACCGCGCTGCACGATGCGCCCGCCGTCGACGACGACGATCTCGTCCGCGTCCACCGCTGCCGCCAGCCGGTGGGTGATCATGATCAGGGTGCATCCCAGCCTGCGGATGCTCGCGATGACCCGCTCCTCGGTCAGCCGGTCCAGCGCGCTCGTCGCCTCGTCGAGGATCAGGATCCTGGGGCGGCGGATCAACGCACGCGCCAGGGAGATGCGCTGTCGCTGGCCCCCGGACAAGCCGGCACCGCCAGAGCCCAACAGCGTCTCGTAGGCCATGGGCATCTTCATGATGTCGTCATGGATGAGCGCCATGCTCGCCGCCCATTCCAGATCCGCTTCGGTGGCGTCGGGCGAGCCCATCGTGATGTTCTGGCGTATCGATCCGGCGAAGACCCGGGCGTCCTGGTTGACGAAGGAGATACAACGTCTGAGGGAGGCCCGATCGATATCGGCGAAGGAATCGGAGCCGATGAGGATACGGCCGTCGTGCGGTACATACAGCCCGGCAAGAATCATGGCCAACGTCGATTTGCCGCATCCGGACGCCCCGAGGACAGCCAGGAAACCACGGGCGGGCACGACGAGATCCACATCCGACACGGCGGCCTCGGTCGCACCCGGGTAGACGAAACCCACTCCTTCGAGTCTCAGGTCGGCCTGATCCGAGAAGGAGACAGTGCCCGCAGAGCCGAGCTGATCGGGCTCCGCGTCGAGGATGTCGCTCAATCGCGTCAGAGGAGCCTTGACACTGGCGACTTGAAGCCCGGAGAGCACCAGGTTGGTCAACGGCGTGAAAACCCCGATGGAAAGCGACACGAACGCCGTCATCGCCCCCAGCGTGAGATCGCCGTTCGCCACCTTCACGGCGCTGGCGGCCAGTACACACAACGGTGCCGTGAACTGGACCGCGAGGACGAAGGACGATACGAGGGTGAAGTGCCGGCGCCCTCTCGTGCGCGCATTGAGCTCTTCCACCAGGGAGTTGGCCCATCGATCTGCCATCACCTGGTCAAGGCCGCCGCTCTTGACCGTTCCGATGCCCTCGAGGACCTCGTTCAGCTCGCTGTCGGCTTCGGCCTGGCACTCCAGCGCGTCGGCGGAGAGATAGACCTGCTGCCGCCATGCCAGGGCCAGGACCGTCGTTTGCAGCACGACGAGCCCCAGGACCCAGAAGGTGGTGCCGAGGTCCGTCACCATCAGCATGACCAGATAGGAGAGCACCAGCACTCCGTCGAAGGCCGCGGAGACCATGCTGTTGGTCAGCACGTGCCGGACGGAACTGCTCGTCCTGACCCGCAGGGCCAGGTCGGCCGGAGCACGCCGGGAGAAGAAGGCGTACGGGAGGGAGAGCAGCCTGTTGAAGATCCCGAGCGTCACCCGTTTCTCCGCGGCGGTCTGCAACTCGTGGATGACGATGCCGCGGAGGAGCTGAAGCAGGAAGAAAGAGACCGCTGACACGGCCACGGCCATGATGGCCTGAGCGGGCCCGAGGCTCCCTCCGAGACCGCGGTTCTCCACGACATAGGCCGTGGCCAGTGGTGTCACCAGACCGAAGAGAAGGATCCCCAACGACATCATCGTGAGGTAGACCCATCTCCTCGACCGTGGGAAGAAATAGGCGAGGTACCGCCACGGGCTTTGCGGCCGGTGGCCGCTGCCTCTGCCGACCTTTGCGGGGACGGGCGAGTCGAACTCGAGAGCTACGCCGGTGAACAGGCGGCTGGCATCCGCGATGCGCAGTCGCCGGCGCCCGTAGGCGGGATCGACGACGTAGACATGGTCGCGCACGGCACGTTCGAGGACGACGAAATGGTTGAACTTCCAGAAGAGGATGCTGCCGGCCGGCAGGCTGCCCAGTCCTGCCAGGGAGGTCCGCACCCCACGGCCAGGCAGCCCGTAGCGCCGGGCCGCAGTCAGGAGCGTCCGGGCCGACACCCCGTCGCGGCCGCAGCCCGTGTCCAGACGCACCTGCTCCAGGCTCACCTCGATGCCGTGGTAACGCAGCGTCATGAAGAGGCTGGCCGGCCCGCAGTCGCTCATCTGCGACTGGAGCTGGATGGGCACGGCTCGCCGCCTGCGGATCCTCGGCACTCCACGTATGCGACGCAGGGAGGGCCGGCGGAAGCCGGACCGCTCCACGGGCGTGCCCCATGCACGATCCGCTGATCGGCTCTCGCGTGCGTGCTCCCGGAATCGGTGATCTCTCGCTGGGCTGGCATTCCCCGAGGCGTCGTGCCGCTCGTCTGTCAACTTCTCTCCTCTCCCGGGGATCGCTCCCTTGAGAGCTGCCTCAGCCTTGGGATGCTGCCGGAGCGACCGAGATCCTGCTGGGTGCGAGCACCTCGGGGGTATCGGCACCGAGCTCCAGGAGGTAGTGGCGCAGGGCATCCTCGGTCATCGCCTCCCGCACCCCCACCTCGGCACGCAGACACGTCTCACCGGATCCTCCGGTTTCGCAGAACACGGAAGCAGTGCTGACCAGCGGGTGCCGGAGCAACGCCGCTTCCACTTTCCCGACGTCCGCCGAGACGACGGTGGCCCCATCGGCGTCCTTGAGTGCTACTGCCTCTGCCTCTGCCGGCTGGTCCTGGGCACGCCTTCTGCTCCAGTGGCCAGGCGAGGTGAGGTTCTTCCTGAGGGCTGCAACGAGTTCGTTTGCGCTGGCATCCGAGAACACCTCGGAGTTCAGGGCCGCCTGAACGTCCAGTGCATCGCCGAAACTGAGGATCCGCAGCCCTACACCCGGGCAGGAGTGATTGATCTGCGGCTGGTACGCGCTCCAGTCCACCTGAGCGAACGAGCGGCGGCTGATCCTCGACAGCTTCCGGTAGGTGATGCTGAGGTCGTTCCGGCATCGGGCCCCCCACCGCTCGCTCTGCGCCGCCAACGACTCGTCCAGGAGCTCCGGACTGCCCATCTGGTAGAGCGCGGTGGCACGGAGCAGGGCGGTCCCCACTTCCTTGGGATAGCGCCGTACGTCATCCGGGTCCGCGGGCCTGTGGATCACCACGGGGACGTCGATGACGTACATTCCGACGACGTCGCGATCCGTTGCACCGCGCATGTTCACGGGAACCGTGATCCTCAGCCTGTCCTGCCGCGTGAACCGGAAGACCGTCACGGCGAAGGCCGCCAGGATCCAGTGGAATTCCGTGCACCCGTGCCGGCCGGTCAACCGTCGCAGCGCGGCCAGATCGTCGCCGGCGAGCGAGAAGCCGGCCTTCCGGCTCAGCAGGCCGCTGTCCTCCCGCCGCCCGGGGCCATCGACCTGAAACTGGGTGACCGGGGGTACCCCGGAGAACGTGCGGCCCGTGGCTCTGCGTGTCCGCCGTTCAAGGGCAGCCGCCTGACGCAGGACGGACTCCATGAACCTCTGGCGGGGCCGGCAGGGGAGGGAAAGACGTCCTCCCGTGGCCTTCAGATAGGTCTGCATCAGGTCGCGCATGAGGATTTCGCTGCCGACACCGTCGACTGCCAGATGAGAGAAGCCGACGATGAACGCATGGACGTGCGGTGCGTACCGAAGGAGCCTGAACCTGAAGGGAAACGCCCCCGTGTCCCACTCTTTCGCGTTCTCGTTCGCCACCAGGTGCCGGACGTAGCGATTGAACTGCTCCTCTGATCTGCTCAGCACCTTCTCGCAGGTGAGCAGGCGGGTCCGGTCCGGCAGTGGCACGACCCGTTGCCGAACCCTCCCCTCGGGAAGCTCGATGATCCGGGTGCGCAGCGCCTCATGCCTGACCACCAGGGACTCGACGCTGTCGATGAACCTGTCGACGACCAGGACCCCCGGTATCCGGTATGCCGACCAGATGGCCGTACGCAGGCTCGGGTCTTCCCTCGTCCTGCGGTAGTGCTGCAACTGACCGGCGGTCAGCGGGAACTCGTCTTGTCCAGCCACGTTCAATTCGACCCCGGTGACCGTCGGATGCGAGCGGGTGACAGGAAAATGCCGGGCGGTATGAGGCTCTTGGCTCCAGCCTCATACCGCCCAACCGATCAGGACGTTTGGTACGGCACGTTTGGTGCATCACCACCGACAACGTCATCCAGCTCGACATCATCGATCTCTCGAATGTCCACGGTCTCGAATTCCTCGCTGCTCATCTTGCCACCCCCTTTCCGCTCGTCGGACGCGGATCACCTAAGCAGTATTCGCCTTGGGGCGGCAAGATGCCGGCTGAAATGGCGACAACTTGCCAGGACTTCGGGGCGGTGGACATGCGTGAGCTCACCTCTGCCTCGATTCCCGCTGATCAGCGCTTATCGCCGCACACGGCGGACTGCTTGATGGCGACAACTTGCCACTCGTCTTCCGCCCATGGGAATCGACGGCTAGCTTATGCCCATCGTGAAGCTCCTCCTGAAGCAGTTACGGGCATAGCTGTCCCCCTGCGCTGAACAGGTGTCGCTACCAGACAGTTGGAACTTGATGAAGAATAAGTACTCTGTAACGCTGGCTCCCGTGACCCTGGGCGACTGCGAGATCATTTCGCAGTGGACTTCTTCGGAAACATGGGTCTACGCTTCCGGAATTCGGGCATACATGAGCCCCACCGACGTGCAGGCGTTCCTCAACCGTGTCGACGACGAGTTCTTGCTCGCCTGCACGGACGACGGTCAGGCGATCGGTGTCGTGAGCTGGAAACAGGACGACACGCCGGGCAACTACACCGTGGGGTCGATGATCGGTGACGCCGACATGTGGGGGGCCGGCTTCGGTCTGGAATCCGTGATTCTTCTCGTGGGCATGCTGTTCGATTCGCGGAACGCCCATCGGGTCGGGTTCACCTGCGGAGTGTTCAACAAGCGCGCCGTCGAGAACTTCTGCTCCGGAATCATGAAGGTCGAAGGAGTCCTCAGGGATTACTACTTCCTCGACGGGCAGTACTACGACGCGCTCATGGGTTCCATACTCAGGGATGACTACTACGCGGTGCGGGAACCGTCGTACATCATCCCGCCTGCTGAAAAGGTCGCGGCGCAGCTCGTTCTCGATGAGTTCATCAGGCGGAATCCGATGCTGCCGCACAGCAAACCGGGCGAGTGACCTTCCCCATGAAGGAGATCAGGTATGCAGGACATCGTCAGCCCGGTCGGTCATCTTCGTCAGATCTTCCCAGCGGGTGACATCGTAGCCGTCACTGACGACGCTTCACTCGGCCTGGAGGCGGCTGACCACGGACTGAGGTACGTGTCGCTCGACGACGTCGCCTCCCTACCTGCCGACTCGAATGTCGTCCTCCTTCTCAGGAATCATCTCATCAGCCGGAAGCTCAGGGTCCTCTTCAAGCACCACAGGGTTCTCGTCGTGCCCATAGCCAGTTTCGACGCCACCCCCGAAGCGGCCAGTTACACGCTGAGAATGGCCGTGCTGACGGACTACCTGAAGGCGGCCGAGACGGCGACGTACTGGATCGACGGACTTCGCAACGGGGCGGGGAAGGTCGTCTTCGGCCCTCTCGACCCGGCCGGCGACCGTGCCGACACCACGCGTCTGGTGTGTTCGCTCGGGCCCTCCCTCACGGTGGATGCCTGGCCTCATGCCGCCATCGGTGCCGGCGACTGGGTGAGCATCGGCAGCTGCTGCGAACTCTCCCTGACCAGGCAACCGGCTTCTGCCGACGCCTTCAGCATGGCGGGGACCGCCCACGCCTCCGGAGTTCTCGCCGCACGGGACCCGCGCTGTACCGAGGCGGGCGACGCGCGGATTCGGCGGGCCCACCGGCTCCGTGCGGAGCTGACGGACCTCGGCTCGATCACCCTGGCACTGAAGGACAACGTGCTCACCAGCGTCCGTGCCGGGGGCAAGGACTTCACCGCCGAGTTGCTCGAGGTCACCAATCCGGATCACGGCCTCCAGGCCCTCGAACTCGGTATCGGGACCAACCTGGCGCTGCTGCCCGAGGTGGACTGGCGCTACAACTCGCAGCTGAACGAGGGCGCAGGCGTCATGCACATCGGTTTCGGCGAGGGCATCACAGGTGCCCACATGGACTTCATCATCCCGGAAAGCGAGCATCACTTTCTCCCCTGAACCCGAGTCGCGCGTCTGCTCGACTCGCAAGTTCTCCAGCGAAAGGAGGTGTGAAATGCGGGACGTCAATGTTCAGCCTCAGTCTTGGAACCTCGACGAGGAACTCGTCTCCGTCGACGAGACGGAAGAGCGTGCGGAGACTGAAGGCACCGCGTACAGCTTCAGCTACGCGCGAGTCTGACAGTCGGCTTGAAAAGCGGGGGCGACGTAAGCACATGTGGCTTCGCCGCCCCCGCTCGTCAACGGAAGGAAACAAGTCGCGCATGGCGAACGACAACCGTCACATCGTGATTTCCGCCGACTGCCATGGAGGGGCGGATCTCAAACAATACCGAGACTATCTCGACTCCTGCTACCTCGACGACTTCGACGAGTGGGCGAAGAGCTTTGTGAACCCCTACGACGACATGAAGGGTCCGAACGGTTACCGGAACTGGGACTCGTCGCGACGCCTGAGCGAACTGGCGTCCGACGGGATCGTGGCAGAGGTGATCTACCCCAATACGGTTCCCCCGTTCTTCACGTCCGCTGCGCTGGCAAGCAGCCAGGGAGCGGTGGCGAACGCGCGTGATCTGGAGTACCGCTGGGCCGGCCTCAAGGCACATAACCGGTGGCTTCTGGAATTCTGCCAGGACGCCCCCGGACGCCGCGCCGGGGTGTTCCACATCATGCTGCACGACGTCGACGCCGCCGTGGCAGAGGTGAGATGGGCCCGCGATGCCGGACTGACCGGCGGCGTCCTGCTGCCGGGGGCGCCGCCCGGATCGGGTGTCCCCCCGCTCTACCGTCACTCCTCCTACGACAGGCTGTGGGACGTCTGCGAGGACCTCGAGGTACCGGTCAACTGCCATGGCGGCGGGGCCGGGCCGCGTACCGGGACGACGCCGCTCGACCACATGTTCTTCCTCCTGGACCTGCGCTGGTGGGACATCACCAGGTTCCGCCATCTCGTGCTCGGCGGTGTACTGGAGCGGCACCCGGGTCTGACGGTCGTCCTCACCGAGTCCGGTATCGGCTGGATCCCCAGGGAACTGCGGAAGATGGACCGCGTCTTCGAATCCGTGCGCGGCAAGGGCGGTGGGGACATGGCGTACGACGCCGACAGCGCCATCGACGGTCTTTCCCTGCGGCCGAGCGAGTACTGGCACCGTCAGTGCTATGCAGGCGCCACCTTCGTCCACCCCACCGAGGTCGAGATCCGGGATCAGATCGGCATCGACAAGATTCTCTGGGGGAGCGACTACCCCCATCTGGAAGCCACGTATCCGTACTCCAAGGCCGCCATGCAGACGGCGCTCAAGGACGTTCCGGTCGCCGAGGCGGAGCAGATCCTGGCCGGGAACGCGGCGCGCATGTACGGCTTCGACCTGGATCGCCTGCGCGCCGTCGCCGAAGAGGTGGGGCCCCGGCACGACGAGGTGTTCAAGGGCGTGGACGTCTCCGAGCTTCCGGCCGACGCAGCCGGCTGCCCCGCGTTCGCGGGCCTCATGAGCGGATCCGCGAAGACGCGTATGGGGGACAACCGTGCGGCACGCAAGTAGGACTTCCGGTCCCGCGGCCCTGACCGCCATGTGACTGCCATGTCGGCAGATCGTCCAGTGTGTGCGAGCGAGCTGAGAAGTGGTGCGCTGTGACAGGCGGAAAGAACGACTCCATTGCCGTCGTAGGGATGGCAGGCAGATTCCCCGGTGCCCGCGATCTGGCCGAGTTCTGGAGCAATCTTCGGGCCGGCGTCGCCTCGTTGACCGAACTGAGCGACGAGCAACTCCGTCGCACGGGGGTGGCGGAGCGTCACCTGACGAGTCCCGACTACGTCAAGGTCGCCTCGCTGCTCGACGACTTCGATCTCTTCGAACCCGCACTGTTCGGCATCGCGCCCCGCGAGGCCGAGGCCATGGACCCGCAGTTCCGCGTGCTGCTGGAGATCTGCCACACCGCCCTTCAGGACGCGGGATACGACGCAGGCACCTTCGGGGGCCGTATCGGCATGTACTCCGGCGCCCGGAACAGCGAGTACTTCAGCCGCAACGTGCGCGCCAACCCCCGGTTCCTGGCAGCGATAGGGGAGGCACGCGCCCGTATCTCCAATCACGCCGACTTCATGGCGACGAGCGTCTCCTTCCGACTGGGGCTGCGTGGCCCGTCCGTCAACTGCGTGACCGCCTGCTCGACCTCGCTGGTCACGGTGCACATGGCGTGCTCCGCGCTGCTGAACGACGAGTGCGACATGGCCATCGCCGGCGGCGTCGAGATCCCCGTCCCGATGACCATCGGGTACCAGTACAGCGAGGGCTCCGGCTTCCTGGCCTCCGATGGAGTCATCCGGCCCTTCGACGCCAAGGCATCGGGGACCGTGTTCGGGGCCGGCGCCGGCGTCGTGGTCCTGAAGCGGCTGAGCCAGGCCATGGCCGACCGTGACGCGATTCATGCCGTCATCCTCGGATCGGCCATCAACAACGACGGTGCGGGCAAGGCCACCTACGCGGCGCCGAGCGAGACCGGCCAGGTGGAGGTCGTGACGGCAGCCCTGCGCGACGCGGCCATCGATCCGAGGTCGATCGGCTACGTCGAGGGGCATGGCACGGGCACCCTGGTGGGCGACCCCATCGAGGTGGCGGCGCTCAACCGGGTCTACGGCGCCGGACGCCGGGGCAGCCGTGACTGCGGCCTGGGATCGGTCAAGGGGAACGTGGGCCACCTCGGGGCAGCCGCCGGAATCTGCGGTCTGATCAAGGCCGTGCACAGTGTGCGGGAGGGCGTCATCCCCGCCAGCCTGAACTTCAGCGAGCCGAACCCCCGGATCGACTTCGACGGCGGCCCGTTCCACGTCGTGGACGAGACGGCGACGTGGCCGGAGGCCGCCACACGCCGTAGAGCAGGTGTGAGCTCCTTCGGCGTGGGCGGCACCAACGCCCACGTGATCATCGAGCAGCCGCCCCCGGTCACCTCCGAGGCCCCGCAACGGCCGTACCACCTGCTCGCCTTCTCCGCTCGTACGCCGGCCGCCCTCGCCTCCATGGAGGGCCGGTTCGACACGTACCTGAGCGACACCGAAGACCCCCTTGCCGATGTCTCGTACACCCTCACCGAGGGACGCGCCGACCAGCTGCTGAGACGGGCACTCGTGGTCGGCGCGAAGGGCGATGCCGTGCGGCAGTTGCGCGAGCGGCGGGTGAGTGCCTTCGCGCACCCGGTTCCCCGTGGCAGCACCCCGAAGCTCGCCTACGTGCTGCCCGGACAGGGCTCCCAGTACCCGGGCATGGCACGCGGTCTCCACGCCCACGAGCCAGAGTTCGCCGCCGCGATCGGCCGGTGCGCGGCGGTGCTCCGGGCCTCCCACGGGCTGGACCTGGAAGGCATCCTGTTCGCCGGTGACGCCGATACGGACGACCCCGGGCGGATCAACCGTACGTCGGTCACCCAGCCGGTCCTCTTCTCGGTCGAGTACGCGCTCGCCTGCCTTCTGAGGTCCTGGGGCCTCGAACCCGGCGCGCTGGTGGGACACAGCATCGGGGAGTACGTCGCGGCGACGCTGGCGGGGGTGATGGAGTTCGACGACGCGCTACGGCTCGTCGCCGACCGCGGAGCGCTGGTGGAGTCGCTGCCGCCCGGCTCGATGATGGCGGCCTTCGCCCCGGAGGCCGAACTCCTGCCCTTGCTGACGGCCGGCGTGGACCTCGCGGCCGTCAACGCCCCGCACATCTGCGTGGTCTCCGGCCCCGACGACGCCGTCGAGAGCCTGCGGGAGTCCCTCTCCCGCCGCGGCGTGGCCACCACGCGACTGCACACCTCGCACGCCTTCCATTCCAGGATGATGGAGCCCGTGCTGGAGGAGTTCCGGAAGCGGGTCGACCGGGTACCGCTCCGGCCGCCCACGATCCCCTTCGTGTCGACGGTGACGGGCGACTGGATCACCGCGGACCAGGCCATGGACCCGGCGTACTGGACGCACCACGTCCGCACCTGCGTCCGTTTCTCGGACGCCGCACGGGTGCTCCTCGCGGACGGCGGATACGCCTTCACGGAAGTCGGCCCCGGACACGCCCTGACGAACCTCATCGGCGAGATGGCGAAGGGCGAGGGGACGCCGGCCGTGACCGCCCCGCTGGTCAGGGGCGGCCAGGACGAACGCGATGACGTGCAGGTGCTGCTGGAGGGCATCGGTGAGCTGTGGTCGCACGGTGTCCCCGTGCGGTGGGACCGCTTCTGGTCCCGCGAGCGGCGCCACCGGGTGCACGCCCCGACGTATCCCTACGACCGCGCCCGGTTCTGGGTGGACCCCGCGGCCGAGCCGGACACGCCAGACGAAACGACTCCCGAGGACGACGGCCCCCTCTACCTGCCTACGTGGACCGAGACGAGCCTGCCGTCCGGGCTCCCCGCCGGCGAGGTGAGCGCGGCGGACGACGGCGGTACGTGGATCGTGTTCGCCACGCCAGGCGAGGGCGTGGCCACCCGGCTGCTCCGGCGCATGCGGGACGCGTCCCGCGAAGTCATCGTCGTGCGCCCCGGCATGGACTTCGCGGAGACGGGAGACGGACGCTTCACCATCCGGCCGCGTGAGACCTCCGACTACGCACGGCTGATCACCCGGGCCCTGGAGCGCGGGCACGCTCGCCTCCGTATCGTGCACGCCTGGCTGCTCGGTGACTGGCCCTCGCGCACGGAGCAGGCCACGGTCCGCGCCCTGCTCGACCACGGCCTGTACAGCCTGCTCGCGGTGCTCCAACAATGCGCCGACCGGGGCGCCGCGGACGGTCTGGAGGTCTTTGTCGTCACCCGCGGCATGCAGGACGTCCTCGGTGCGGGAGACCTGCATCCGGCGAAGGCCGCCGTGCGCGGGCTGATCAAGACCGCGCCTCGCGAGATGGACTCGGTCGCCATCCGGGGCATCGACGTCGGCACCGGTCACGTCGACGTCGTCGCCGACCAGCTGTTCCACGAGGTCACATCGGCGGCGGACGAGCGGGAGGTGGCGTACCGCGGTCGCAAGAGGTGGGTGGCCGCCCACTCCCCGATCGACCTGCACGAAGGGGAGGGCGCTACGCCCGTCCTTGAGGAGCGGGGCGTCTACCTCATCACGGGTGGCCTCGGGGGCCTCGGCCTCGAACTCGCGGCGCAGCTGGCGGGACTCGTGGCGGCACGACTGGTGCTGGTCGGGCGGTCCGGTCTGCCGCCCCGCTCGGAGTGGACCTCGATCGTCGCGGACGCACGGGACGGGGAACTGGTCCGGCGGATCCGCGGGGTGCTCGCGGTGGAGCAGGCCGGCGGCCAGGTGATGGTGTGCACCGGAGACGTGGCGGACGAGGCACGGATGCGGGCGATCCGCGCGGAGGTGATGCGCACCTTCGGCCAGCTGTCCGGCGTCTTCCACCTCGCGGGCGTTGCGGGAGGCGGTCTCATCGCGCTGCGCCCGGCGGAGGCGGTCGGACGGGTCGTCTCGCCGAAGATCCACGGCACCTACGTCCTGGACCGGGTGTTCCGGCCCGCCCTCCTCGTGCTGTACTCGTCCATCGCTGCCGTCACGGGCGACTACGGCCAGTCCGACTACGCCGGCGCGAACGCGTTCCTCGACGCCTATGCCCAGGCGCAGTGGGGCCGTGGCCGCCGGGTGGTCTCGATCAACTGGCCGCAGTGGGCGGAAACAGGCATGGCCCTGCGCTCGAAGCACGCGCTGGACGTCTACGGCGAGGGTGCTCTGACCTCCCTCGAAGGAGCCACGACCCTGCGTTCGATCCTGGCGGCCCGCCTCGGCCCGCAGGTGATCGTGAGCCCCGGCGGTTTGCACAAGCGTGCGAAGCAGGCGGACCGGGTCGCGTCGACGGTCGTCGGCAGCAGGCCCGCGCCCTCCGCGGGCTCCCTCGGCAAGCGGCAGGTGGAGACTCCCTACGCTCCCCCGAAGAGCGAGGTCGAGAAGGCCCTGGCTGCGCTGTGGCAGCAAGCCGTGGGCCTGGAACAGATCGGGCTGGACGACGACTTCCACGAGTTGGGCGGCAGCTCCATCGTCGCCGTCCGCCTGGTCCAGCGCATGTCGGAGCTGTTCCGCGTGCGGCTCTCCCTGGCGGAACTCTTCCAGTGGCGCACCCTGCGGGTGGCCGCCGCCGCCGTGGAGGCCGCCATCGACGAGCAGGGCGTACCGGACGCGCGGCCGTGAGGAGCCGCGCGTCGTCCCTGCGGGGCTGCCCGCGCCGGTGGCTCTCGGCGGTCCACCTACGCCTCAGACAGCGGCAGCCGCTGTCTTCTCGAGGCGCTGAAGGATCCTGCGGCCGTAGAAGGAGCGGGTGACGAGAGCGAAGACTCGGTTCGCGAGATGCTGTGGCGTCGGCATGGGACGCAGGACATCCACGATCAGAACGACCCTGCGCCCCGAGCACTTGTTGATCACCTCGTGGTCCCAACTGTCGTCGAACAGGACGCTGCCCCCTTCCCGCCACGTGTGAAAGGTGTCGTGGATCCTGATGCACGGGGGATCGTCCGTCGGCACTTCGACACCGAGGTGGTACCGGAGATATCCGTAGTACGGGCCTTCGTGTGCGGGAACCGACTTGCCCGGGTCCAGGACGGAGAAGCTCGCCTGGAAAAGGTTGGGTACCCGCTTCAGCGCCTCGATCGTCTTGGGGCACAGACCCGCGTTGTCCTTGGCGACCGAGCCCATGGCGTACAGATAGAACATGCGCCAGTCGTAGGGCGTGGTCGCGGAGATGCTTCGTTGCAGCGGGTCGAGTTCATGATAGGTCGGCATCACGGCCACGGTCTCGGCGGCGTTCAGGAACTCGCTCCGTATGTCGGGGAAAGCCCGGTCGATTGCACGGAGCTCCGGAATCGTGTCGTCGATGTCGAACACGACTGGACGGGCGTCCCCTCCCGCCGTGTCGCGGAACCAGAGATTGAGGCGCTTGTGTACCCGGGCGACCGGGCTGGCAAGCGCCGAGAGCATGCGGATTTCGAGTTTTTCGAATACCTTCTTCATCATGATCTCCCGGCTGTTCACCGCCATGAAAAGCAATCACCGCCGGAACTATAGGCGCCTCCGCCCCGGCGGGAGTCGGCGCTGGCAACAAGTCGCCAGCCCGTCTCGAAAGGGGACGGCGCCGGTTTCGGCGCGCGGCGGTCTTTGATACGGGGCCGCCTTCCACCACGGGTTCCCCAGGAACGAGAAGACCTCTCGCGATCAGGTTTTCGCCTGGAGCAGCCTGCGCGCGCGAGCGGAGAGTGCGAGACGGTCGGTCTTGCGGTTCGCATTGAGCGGCAGGTCGTCCAGAAATTCGAAGTGACGCGGAATCATGTAGCGGGGAAGGAAGGCACCGAGTTCCGTCAGGAGGAGCGAGCTCGGATGTTCCTCCCCGACGCAGAACGCCACCAACCGACCGTCGGTGGCCACCACGACGGCGTCCCGTACTCCGGGGATGCGTCGCAAGCCCGACTCGATCTCGGCCAGCTCCATGCGTATCCCGCCGATGTTGACCTGGTGGTCCCGCCGGCCGATGTAGGCCAGTTCTCCGCCCTCGGCGTGCTGAACCAGGTCACCCGTCCGGTACCAGCGCTCCCCGTCGTGCTCCACGAAGCGGTCGACGTCGTCGGACGGATCGAGGTAACCGTGGAACATCTGGTCCCCGGTCACGCACAGCTCGCCGGTGCCGTCGTCGTCCGGGCCGAGCAGCAGGTACCGCAGGTTCGGGTGGATGGTTCCCACGGGGACGATGCCGTTCACCGCCAGCCGCGGCGAGGTCTGCGGGTCGAAGCGATGTGCGCTGCACGAGATGGTCAGTTCGGTCGGGCCGTACAGGTTCTCCACATGCGACCGCGGTGCGGCGTCCTGCCATCGGGCCGCGTCTCGCACCAGCAGGGGTTCGCCGCAGAACAGGCTCCACCGCAGGCTCGGGAGGGAGCCGGGCTCGACGCCCCGCGCCCTTCGGGCCAGGGAGATCATGCTGGGGGTGGAGAACCACACGGTGATGCCGTGCCGGGCGATGAACTCGGGAAGCGACACGGCGGCGTGCGGTGGCACGCTGACGACGGTGCCACCACTGCCCCATCCGACGAAGAGGTCGAACATCGCCAGGTCGAAGGTCAGGTCGAAGGTCTGGGAGAACACGTCGTCGGCTGTGAAGGCGTACCGCTCCTGAACATGGCGCAGGTACGCGACCGCGCTCGCATGCCGGACCGGCACCCCCTTGGGCCGTCCGCTGGATCCGGACGTGAAGAGGACGTACGCGACATCGGACGGCGCGGAGGAGACGGGCTTCTCCAGGACGGGGCCGGCGGGTTCGGTCACCACGCTGACGCCGTCCAGCGCACCGGCCAGTTCGGCCAGGGACCGCCGGCCGCGCTCATCGACGACAAGGCCGTCCAGCGAAGCCGCGCTCACCATGGACCGGAGGCGCTCCGCCGGGAAGCTCGGGTCGAGCGGCACCACGGCGGCGCCGGTGTACAGCGCGGCCAGCATCCCCGCGTACGCGTCCGCACTGCGCGCCGCGAGCACCCCCACCCGGCGCAGGGGCAGCGCGGCGGTCGACACCAGGCTGCCGGCGAGGGCCAGCGCGCGGTCGTGCAGCCACCGGTAGGTGATGCGCTGGGCGCCGATGCGCAGCGCCTCGGCCTCTGCATCGCGTTCGAGGCTCCGCAGGAAGCCTTCATGGAGCAGTGGCTGGGGAGGGCGGCCGGTCACCATCACGTCACTCCTAGAGTCGGACACCGGTCATGCGCAGCTGGTCCGGCTGGACAGCCTCGACGAGAACCCATCCCTGCCGTTCCCGGCCCACGGTGTGAAGGAGCGCGCTCTCGCCCCGTTCGACCGCGCCGGAGGCCAGGGCGGCGTAGAAGTCGAGCCACGCGTCGCACGGGCCCGTACCGGAGAACTTGTGCGCGTACGGCTCGGCGTCCACGTTCGGAGGCGTCCCCTCGCCACAGGCACGCACACCCAGGGCGCCCGTGCCGGAGAGCCTCAGGCTGACGGCGGCGAACGCCGGGCGCTCGGTCAGGTCGTCCACGTAGGCGGGGTCGTCGACGACGATGACCGTCGCCCCGCAGCCCTCGGGGACCGCCCACTCGAGCAGGTCGAAAACCAGCGTGCCGCCCTGCTCCTCCAGGTGGCTGATGCCCACCTCGTCGCCGGGCCAGCCCATGGTGTGCACCGTGGCCGTCAGGGGGGCGACCATGGGATCGAGCAGGGGGCCGGAGCGCACGAGATAGAGCGTGTGCGGTCGCTCCGGCGGGGGACCGAGTGCTGCCAGGGCCCGCTGGGCGATGAGGAAGTCCCCGGCGTCCGCCAGGTCGTCGGCCAGGGGCTGACGTACCTTGATCCGGTCCTTGGGTACGCCCCTGCGCCCGGCGACCAGGTGGGCCACCTGCCGTTGCTGGTGCGTGCGGTGCAGCGCGGCCGTCGGCTTGAGCCGCGGACCCGAACGAACGGTGATCGCGAGGGAGTCTATGTACAGCTTGGTCACTGTTCCGTCGCTTCCTCCGGGACGGACTCCCGGCTCACGGCACGGGGCACATGGCGCACGGCGCACGGCTCAGGGCTCACGGCTCACGGCTCGGAGCTCGGGACGACTCCGGGGTGACTTCAACGATCACGACCTGGAAGTAGGCGCCCGGCCCGAGCGCGACCAGCGCGACACGGTCGCCGGGCGCCAGCTGGCCGGTCGTCTCGGCGTGTTGGAGCGCCGAGAGGGCGTCGACCCCGTTGTTGTGTCCCCGCTCCGGCAACAGGTCCAGGCAGATGCGTTCCTGCCGGACTCCGGTCTCCCGGCAGAAGTTGCGCCAGAACAAGGCGTTGGACAGGTCCGGCATGATCCAGTCGATGTCCGAGAAGGACATCCCCGCCCGATCCGTGGCGTCCCGCAGGGCCGTGGCCAGGTGGCCCACGCAGCAGTGGGAGTAGAGGGTCTGCTCCCTCGTCGTCATCCGGAGGCTGCGGTGGAAGCGGCCGTCCCGCAGCGCACCCCCCGACAGATAGCGGTACCGGGGGACGTCGCGCGCGTCGCAGCTGTGCACGACGAGGGCCACGGCGGCGTCGCCCGCGACGGTCACGCGCGGCACGATGCGTGCCGCGTCGGCGAGGCTGCCGTGGTCCCCGCCGAGCACGAGAACCCGTTCCCCGGCCCGCGCGGCGGGCCGGGAGTGGTAGGCGCGGGCCATCTCCAGAGCGCGCAGCACGGAGACGCAGTTGATCTGGGAGACCCCGTAGACCCCCGCGTCAGGCAGCCCGAGACTGCCCCGCAGCCGCTGCGCGAACCCGGGGCCACAGGCGAAGTCCTGGACGCTCTGCGTGTGTCCGTACAGCACCACGTCGGCGCCTCGGTCTCCGAGGGCATCGCGGGCCGCCTCGACGAGGAGTTCCTCCATCGGCTCGCCGGGGGCCAGGGTGGGGCTGTCCCGCAGGCCGTGGAACCTCGCGAACATCCGTCGCTCGAGCAGGCTGGAACCGGCGCGTTCCAGGATGCGGTCCACCCGCTCGACGCCCTTCGGCAGACGGACGGACACACGGGAGAATCCGACGGCTCCGGGCCCGGTCGAGCCGTGCTCGGTGCGTGATCGTGCAGCGACGGTCATCCGAGTCAACCCCGGGCCTGCTTGGCGAGATTGTCCTCGACGTAGTTCGACAGGTTGCCGACCGTCTCGAAGATCTCCGGTTCCAGCTCTTCCGGGTCGACCTCCAGCCCGATCGAGTCCTCCAGGGTCAGCAGCAGCTCCAGCACGCTGGACGAATCCACGGCCAGGTCCTGGAAGAGGGAGGTGCGCTCGGGCAGTTCGGCTATCTCTCGGCCGAGTGCCGCGCCGAGGGCCACGCGTATCTGCTCGACGATGTCCGTACGGTTCACGGGAGTCCGCTCCTGAATGGGGTGTGAGCCGCTCAGCGGGTTCAGAGATCCGCCGCCGGGCGAGACGCCGGTCGGGCGGCCTCGGGGGCGAGCGAGTCCCAGACCAGGTGGGAAGCCATGTCGCCGGAGACGGCGAGTTCCTGCCACATCTCCCTCCGCTTGGGTTTGCCGCTCGTCGTGCGCCGCAGAGTGCCGTGCGGCACGAGCAGGACCACGACGTGCAGCCCGGGCAGCTGTGCCGCCACGGCGCCCCCCACCGCGGACGCCTCCTCGGCGGTGCAGTCCTCGAGCACGACGACGGCCGCGTTGGACCCCGACAGGCTGCCGAGGAGGGCCACGGTCCGCTGGGGCTTGGGAGACGCGGCGGCGGCCAGGCGCTGGACGTCCTCCGCGAATAGCCAGCGCCCGTTCACCTTGACGCTGTCACCGGCACGGCCGACGACGTACAGCTCGCCGTCGACCACGAGTCCCATGTCCCCGGTGCGGAAGGGCTCGCCGAGGGGGGTGAGCCCTTCCTGTCGGTAACCCGTCGCGAGTGAGTACCCGCGGACGGCGATCTCGCCGAACCTGCCCTCCGGGAGAGGGCTGCCAGCACCGTCCAGGATGTCCACCGCGACCCCGTTCAGCGGCTTGCCGCAGGAGACGAGCCGGGTGGCCGAGGGTGCGTCGGCGGCGCAGACCGGTACGGGCTTGCCGATCTCCAGATCGCTGGTGTCCACGAGCTGCGTGTGGACCTCGCGGGGGTCCGGCCGCACCCCCGTCACGGCGAGGGTCGCCTCGGCCATGCCGTAAGCGGGAAGCAGGACGCTGTGGGACAGGCCGAAAGGGGCGAGGAGCCGGTGGAACTCGCCCAGGACATCGGGGTCGATCCGCTCCGCGCCGACGATCACGCTCCGCAGGTGGCTGAAGTCCAGGCCCTCCAACTGCTGCGGGCGCACCCGCCGCAGCATGTGGCCCAAGGAGAACGCGGCAAGGGCGCATGCCGTCGCACGACTCTCCGAAGCCGCGCGCAGCCACCGCAACGGGTGGCCGATGAACTCCTGCGGCGGCATGTACCACGCCGAACACCCGTGGCCCATCGGCATCAGGAGACAGCCCACCAGCCCCATGTCGTGGTAGAACGGCAGCCACGACAGCGCCCGGGAGTCGTCGTCGATGGACAGCCACTCATGGATACCGAAGACATGGCTGTTCAACGCCGACCACGGAAGCTGCACCCCGCGGGGATCGCCCGTCGAGCCCGAGCTGAACTGGATCAGTGCGACGTCGGGCAGCTCGGGTGCGCCGTCGTCCATCGGGCCGTGCACCGCCTCGGTCAGCACCCGGCAGCCGAGCGGGCGGACGGCGCTCTCCAGGAGCGGCGCGTGGTCCGCCGTTGCCAGGAGGGCGGCGGGACGCACGGACCTGATCACGTTCTTCAGGCGGCTCTCCATCGCGTCGAGGCCGACCGGTGCCACGATCGCGGGTGTCGCCCCGGCGTGCAGGATCCCGTAGAGGGAGGTGACGAATCCGATCGTGTTCTGCCCCAGCAGGAGCACCACGTCTCCGGACCCGATGCCTTCGCGGTGCAGAAGGCGGGCGTTGCGGCGCACCTGTTCTGCCACCGCGGGGTAGGGGTGCGAGGTCCACGTCCCGTGTCCGTCGGAGAAGTGCAGGCTGTGCTCGGGCGGAGGGGCCTCGAGCCAGGACATCATGTGCGGGGTCGCAGCCGGCATCGTCACAAGGCCCTGCCTCTCGGCGGAAGCGTACGGAGGAGTTCGAGTTGTTCGAGGTGGGTGCGTACTCCTGCGGTCAGCAGACCCACCTTCGCGAGCGACGTCACGATCTTCGTGAACATCAGTCGCCGGAAGTCGATCATCTTCTGGTCCTGCAACGCGTAGTTGGTGCCGGCTGCCACGTCCACGTCCAGACGGGCCCAGACCTCCTCCAGGCGGAACCTGCGGGACATGAGCAGCGCCGCCTCTTTGACGAACTCCTCCCTGTCGGCGCGCTCATGCGAGGTGAGCTCACCGTAGATCTCCTGTAGGGCCAGTAGGCCGAACGCCACGTGCCGGGCCTCGTCCCTGGCCACGAGCTGCGTCAGCTGGGCGATGACGGGATCGAACGACCTGGTGTGTTCGAACCGGAAGGCGGCGAGGGCCAGCCCCTCGACGATGATCTGCATGCCGAGGAAGACGATGTCCCAGCGGCTCTCGGCCACCACCGTGTCCAGCATCCTCTTGAGGGACGGGTTGACGGCGTAGCTGTTCCCCAGCAGGTCGACATAGCGCGCATACGCTTCCACGTGGCGTGCCTCGTCGGTGACCTGACTGGCCGCGAACATCTTGGTGTCCAGGTCGGGGGCCATCGTCACGAGACGGCTCGTCGCCAGGAGGGCGCCCTGCTCGCCGTGCAGGAACTGGCTGGTCATCCACGAGTGGAACTCCCACTGGAAGGCGCCCCACTCCTCGCGTGGCACCGGGCAGGACGCACTCCACCCGAAAGGCGAGCGGGCGCCCGCGGGGTCGGCCTGGCCGGGCACACCGACACCGGCGTCCCAGGCTATGTCGACGGCGGCGTTCCACTGGGCCGTCTTGCCCCTCTCGTACAGGGCCCGGAGACGTTCATCCGTGGCTCCGTAGTCCCACACGAACCGTGCCTCGGCACCGTTCGTCTCCCGCACCTCGTAGGCGACCGTCACACCTGGCATCCTTTCCGGGCCATCCTCATATTCCGTCCCGCTGTCGCAGCAGGAATCACCGGGCGAGCGGCGACTGTCCCGCACACTGCCCTGTTCACGTTTCATTCCGACTGAGTGGGAACGAGGTCTCTGACGCGGTCTATGTCGCTCTGTGACGGAACCTTGGCGCGCCCCCGGGAAATGACGTCCAAGGTGAAGTCCTCGAGATCGCCCACGGTCTCCATGAAGGGCGCCTCGTCGATGACCGACGAGTCGAACCCGAAAAGCTCCTCCAGGAAGAAGGTGAGTTCGACCTGGCGTACCGAGTCGTATCCCAGCTCGTCCCTGAGTATCTGGTCGGGCCGGACGTCCGGGGATTTCTGTAGGGGAGAGAGTTCGCTCACCAGCTTTCGGATGAGGTCCCGCACCGTGGAATCCAGGCTCTCGCCCTGCTCTGCTGTCTCATCGATCATCTCGAAGGCCTCTTCCCCGTCTACACGTACCCGTGATGACGACCTGCTCCGACACATGGGAAATTCGGAGGGGCTGGCATCCTCAGCTCGGCTCCGTTCCAGGAGATCTCCGTAGGATTACCAAGCGCCCTGCGGACTGGGAAGCGTGCTGGCGAGAAATCGCCAGCACGCTGGATGCGGGCCCGGCAGGAATTATTCTGACGGCACTTCATCCGCCCAGCGGTGCGGGGCGCGGAGCGAGCCGACCCGGTTTCCGGGGGCCGGTGGACCGAGTCGCCCACAACGAGTCGTGAGTTGGTGGACCCCCCTTGCTTCGCTTGCAGACCACGGAGTCACGCCGCCTGATGTGGCTGGCCCGCACGGCACCCGACCGCCCCGCGCTCACGGTGGAGGACGCGGCCGGCCACTGGGTCGGCTACACGGCCGGCGAGTTGTACGAGAGAGCCAGGGCGACGGCCGCCTACGCACGGGCTGCCGGTCTCGAACGCGGACGGCACACCCTCATAGCGCTGCCCAACGGCGAGGGGCTCGTCCGGGCGATCCTGGCGTCCTGGATGCTCGGCTGCACGCCGATGATCATTCCTCCGCGGGCCACGGAGGCGGAGAAGCAGGCCCTCTCGAAGGACCTGGGCGACGATTTCACCGAGGCGTTCCCGTGGGGTGAGTCCGAACTCGCCGCTGCGCTGGAGCCGGACGCCTTGCGGCCGGCGTTCTCGCCCTGGGGTCTGGAACCCCCCGTCACCTGGTACCTGCCGACCGGCGGCAGCACGGGACTGCCCACCCTGTTCCCCGTCAGCCCCCGGCCGAGTACGGCGCTCATCGGTGCCCGCCGACTCATGGAGAACGCCGGCTGGTCCCCCGGCGCCGTCCAGCTCTCCGTCGGACCGCTCACGCACACGGCACCGCTCCAGGTGTGCATGGCCGGTATCGGAGGCGGTGCCCATGTGGTGATGCCCCGCAGGCTCGACCCGGTCTCGCTGAAGTCTGCGGTCGAACGCTTCGCCCCGACGTGGTGCCAGTTGACGCCCCACCAGATGGCGTTGATAGACGCCAACCAGAGCCTTTGGGACGCCCTCTGCTCGTCGCTCCGCGGGCTGCTGCACACCTCCGCACCGTGCCCGGAGGAGGTGAAGCGGCGATGGATCGCGCGGCTCGGAGGGCACCGGGTGCACGAGACGTACACCTCCACCCAGTCGGTGGGCACGACGCTCTGCGACGGCGACGAATGGCTGGCTCACCCGGGCACGGTGGGCAGGCCCTTCCTGTCCAACCAGGTGCTGATAGCCGACAAGGAGGGCCGTCCGCTGCCGCCGGGGGAGGTCGGCGAGGTGTTCATGAGGAGCGAGTGGACCAGCGTGTTCGCGAGCGACGATCCCCAGAGGCTGCGCAGCGGCGGCGAGGACTTCCTGAGTATCGGCGACCTCGGATACACGGACGGTGACGGCTACCTGTACCTCACGGGCCGCCTCTCCGACATCGTCCTCGTAGGGGGAGCGAACGTCAGCACGCGCGAAGTCGAAAGCGTCCTGCTCACGCACCCCAGGATCTCCGAGGCCGTGGTCGTCAAGCGTCCGGACCCGCTGCTGGGCGACGTCGTCCACGCGGTGATCGTCCCGTCGGACCCCGGGAATCCGCCCGGCATCGAGGTGGTGCGGGAGCACTGCGACGGCAAGCTCTCCCCGTACAAGATCCCCCTGACGGTCGATGTCGTCGACGTGCTTCCGCGCTCCCACTCCGGAAAGATCGAGCGATTCTCTCGCCCATGAACCACTCAGACCCCATACGGCGGATGTTCAGAACCACAGAGGGGACGGGACCCAATGCCGACCGAGCGCTCGCACGTCCACGAGAAAATACTGTCCACGCTGCTGGAGCTCGCCTACGAGGTGCTCGGGATCGAGTGCGACCCACAAGGCAACTTCTTCGAATACGGCGATTCCCTGGCGGCCACGCAGATGTGCACCCTCGCGGCCACCCAGTACGGCTGGAAGATCACGGCGCGAGACGTCTTCGCATGGGAGTCGTTCGTCCTCCTGGCCGGCGCGGTCGAGCGCGAAGAAGCCGAGCGTGAAGAAGCCGGGCGAGAGGCGTGAACGGGAGAGGGAGCCATCGGGGGAGGGAAACGTGAGAATCGGCGTTGACATACTTGAAAGGGCTCGCTTCGAGCGCATCGCCGCGAAAGACCGTTGGGTACGCGCACTCTTCACGGCGCGCGAACTCGAGCCCATCGGCGCCTACGGTGCCGGGCGGACCAGCGAGTACCTGGCAGGGAGGTTCAGCGCCAAGGAGGCCGTCGCGAAGGTCCTGGGCGTTGGGTTCATGGGGAGGCTGAAGTGGCGCGACATCGAAGTGCTGCGTTCCTCGCCCAGCGGAGAGCCCTACGTCCGGCTGCACCGTTTCGCCCGTACCCGAGCGGAGGAGCTCGAGGTAGGGAATGTGGCGGTGTCCATCTCGCACCAGCCGACGGTGGTCGTCGCCTTCGCGGTCGGTGAGCGCGCGTGCGCATGCGCCCACGTCGGCGAAGACCCCGCCGATCGCCGTCGCGCCAGCGGGGGCGCGAGGTGAGCGGGTAGATGGCCCGCGCCCGTGCAACCGCCTACCGTGATCTCGCCGAGCAGTTCGGGACGCCCCTGTACGTCTACGAGGCGGAGGTGCTGGAGGAGACGTACCGCGCCCTGCGCCGTGCCCTGCCGGAACAGGTCGACGTGTGCTACTCGCTCAAGGCGAACCCCAACGTCAGTGTCTGCGCGTTTCTGCATGCCCTTGGGGCCGGCGCCGAGGTCTCGTCGTACGTGGAGCTTCGCACCGCCCTGCGGGCCGGTGTCGCTCCCGAGGACATCGTCTTCCTCGGCCCCGGAAAGGACGCCCGGGACCTCGCCGCGTGCCTGGACGCGGGCATCCACGCCGTGGTGTGCGAGTCGCTCGACGAGGTCGCCCGACTGGACCGGCTCACGGCCGAACGCGGCGGACGACCCTGCTCCGTGATGCTCCGCGTCAACCCCGCCTTCCAAAGCAGGGGCGCCGGGCTCGCGATGGGCGGGAAGCCGCGCCAGTTCGGCATCGACGAAGAGACACTCCAGGGCGCCGGGAGCTTCCTGGCGGGCCTGCCCCATGTGCGGCTGAAAGGCATCCACGCCTACATGGGGACCCGTTTCCTCCACCACGAGGACATCGTCGGGAACACCGGACGCATCCTCCAGATGGCCGACCGTCTGGCCGCCCGGCTGGGCATCCCCCTGGAGACGGTGGACTTCGGGGGCGGACTCGGCATCGCCTACTTCGACAGGGACCCCGATGTGGATCTGGCGGCTCTGGGGAGGGGGATCACCGAAAACGTGGAGCGGTTCACCCGGCGACACCCCGGATGTCGGCTGATCATGGAGCTGGGGCGCTACCTGACAGCGATGTCCGGCACGTACGTGGTCCAGGTGCAGTACGTCAAGGAGTCCATGGGGGAGCTCTTCGCCGTCGCGAACGGCGGCACGAACCACCACATGGCTGCCGTCGGCGTCGGCAGCGTGCTCAAGCGGAACTTCCCGATCCGCCACCTCACCCGCTCCGGGGACCCGGCACCCCGCCCCTACACCGTCACCGGCCCCCTGTGCACCCCCGACGACGTGATCGCCAAAAGGGTGCCGCTTCCCGAAGTCCGTCCGGGCGACCTGCTGGGGGTGGAGCGCTCCGGCGCTTACGGGCCCACCGCCTCCCCGGGGCTGTTCCTCGGCCACGGCTTCCCCGCCGAGGTGATGACCTACCGGGGGGAAGCACACCTGGTCCGGCAACGCGACACAGACGACGACCTGTTGGCCAAGCAACGCCTGGTCGAGCTGCACACCCTGCACAGGACCGGCGAAGTCCCCGGCGGCGGCCCGTGAGGAGAAGCGATGCACACCGTCCTGCACGACATCCTGGAAAACGCCGCCGCACGGTACCCGGACAGCCCTGCCCTCCGCTCGCGGAACGGCGCACTGACCTATGCCGAACTCAATGGGGCGAGCGTCCGGGCCGCCGCACGGCTCCGGGAGGAAGGACTCGGCCGCGGCGACCGCGTCGTCATCACCGTCGACGACGCGCAGGGCATCGGCATCGTCCTCGTCGCATACGCGGCGTCGCGCCTGGGAGCCGCCTTCAGCGTGCTCCACGAGCAGGTGCGCGGCGAGCCGCTGCGGCATGTCCTCTCGGACTGCGCGCCCAAGATCCTCGTCTGCGATGACGACGCCGTCCAGGAGGACGCGGCACACCACGACACCCGCTTCCTCCACCTCAGCACCCTCACACGCGCCGCCCTCGCCCCCCGGGCGGCCACGGTCCCGCAGCCCCGGGCACCCGGACCGCTGCCGGTCGACCCGGTCAGCCTGATCTACACCTCGGGCACGACAGCGCTGCCGAAGGCCGTCGTCAGCACCCACCAGCAGGTGCTCTTCGCCGCCACCGCGATCCAGCAGTGCCTGCGGTACCGCGAGAGCGACGTGATCTTCTGCCCGCTGCCGCTCTGCTTCGACTACGGCCTCTACCAGGCCTACCTGGCCGCCCTGTCCGGCGCCTGCCTCTATCTCGGTACCAGCGCCGAGGCCGGGCCGCCGCTGCTGCGCAGCCTGACGTCGACCGGAGCGAGTGTGCTGCCTGCCGTTCCCTCCGTGGCGGAGCGGCTGTCCTGGCTGCTGCGCCGCAGCCGTGGCAGGCCCGAGAGCCTCCGGCTGCTCACCAACACGGGCGCCGCCCTCGCCGAGAGCACCATGGCCGAGCTCCGTGCAGGACTGCCCGGGCTGCGGATCCAGGTGATGTACGGGCTCACCGAATGCAAGCGGGCCGCCATCATGCCCGTGGACGGCGACCAGGACCGCCCCGGCTCCTGCGGAGTCCCGCTGCCCGGTACGGAGGTCCTGGTGATCGGCGACGACGGCGAACGCCTGGCGCCGGGCGAGGTCGGGCAGTTCGTCGTCCGCGGACCCCATGTGATGGCCGGCTACTGGAGGCGTCCCGACCTCACCGCTGAACGGTTCCCGCGAACCGACGGCCTGTTCCCCGAGCTTCGCACCGGGGACTACGGGTGGCTGGACGAGGAGGGCTACCTGTACTTCTCGGGCCGCCGTGACGATCTCTACAAGGAGCGCGGCTTCCGCATCAGCACCATCGAGGTCGAAGCGGCGGCGCGGAAAGTGCCCGGGGTGGTGTCGGCGGCGGTACTGCCACCCACCGGCGACCGGCCCGCCGTGCTGGCCGTCACCGGCGAGCTCACCGGTGACGAAGTGCGCCGGCGGATGCCGCGACACATCGAAGCGTTCAAGGTCCCGCGGCGCTGCGTCAACCTGCCGGAACTGCCCGTCAACGGCAACGGGAAGATCGACCGGAAGCGCCTGGCGTTCCTGATCCAGGAGCCGGCCGAGGGCTCGACCCCGGCCGGCTGAGACCGCGTGCACCTCGCTCTGCGCTTCCCGAGGAGAGCCTGACACCTCATCGGACGGCGCCGGCTCCGCTACGCCGCCACGTCCGGCAGCGCGTCCAGGTGGGTCAGGGTGGCGGCCAGGAGGTGGGTGCCGGTGACGATGTGGCCGAGGCCGGTCCACTCCTCGGGGCAGTGGCTGCGGCCCCCGTGGGAGGGCACGAAGATCATGCCCATCGGCCCGAGTCCGGCCATGTGCGCCGCGTCGTGGCCCGCGCCGCTGGGGACCGGGGCCCAGGGGATGCCGAGGGAGTCGGCGCCGGCGGCGATCACGTCCTGCACGGACCGGCTGGCCAGGACCGGGTCCTGGTCGTTGAGCCACTCCACGGCCGTCTCCACGCCCCGCCGGGCGGCCTGGGCGGCGAGCTCGTCGGCGAGCGTGCGACGCACACCGGACAGCCAGGTGTGGTCGACGCTGCGGGTCTCCGCCCAGATCCTCGCCTCCTCGGGAACGATGTTGTAGACCCCCGGCGAGGACTCGATACGGCCGGTGGTGGTGACCCCGTGGACGGGGGCGCCGCAGCCCACCCGCTCGATGGTCAGCACCGCCTCGGCGGCGGCGACGAGGGCGTCATGACGCTCTGCCATCGGCATGGTGCCCGCGTGGTCGGCCCGCCCGCGGAAGGTGGCGAGCAGCCGCTCGATGCCGGCGATCGCGGTGACCACCCCCACGGGCACGCCGCGCTGTTCGAGCAGCGGACCCTGCTCGACGTGGAGTTCGACGAAGGCGTGCATGCTGCGCGCGTCCCAGCCGAGGCCCAGGGCACGCTCGGGGTCGGCGCCGAAGTCCCGCATGGCCTGGCCGAGGGTGTGTCCGGTCGTGTCGGTGCGCGCCAGGTGGGCGGGGGTGAGGATGCCGGACAGCGAGCGGCTGCCCATGCAGCTGATGCCGAAGCGGTTGGCCTCCTCGCCCAGGAAGTCGACGACGAGCAGGTCGTGGGCGAGGCGGGTGCCGGTCTCGCGGATGCGGCGGGCGGCCTCGATCGCGCCGAGCACGCCGACGATGCCGTCGAAACGGCCGCCGCCGTGCACGGTGTCGGTGTGCGATCCGGTGACCAGCGGCGGTCCGCCGTGGCTGCCGGCGAGCCGCCCGATGACGTTGCCCGCGGCATCGACGGTGGTCTCCAGGCCCGCGTCCCGCATCCGGTCGCGTACCCAGTCGCGCGCGGCCCGGTAGGGCTCCGAGAAGACCTCGCGGCTCCAGCCCGGAGCGTCGGGGTCGGCGTAGCCGGACAGGTCGGCGAGGTCGGCTTCCAGGCGTTCGGCCACGGGGGCGAGGGCGGACGTGTCAGCGGTCAGGTTCATGGTCGGGCGTCTCCGGTGACGGAACGAGGGGTGTGCGGCGGGGAAGTGGACGGGACCCGGCGGGCCGGCGCACGACGGCCGCGGCCAGCGAGCAGGTGGTGGTGACGGGTTCGATGACGGGCACGCCGAACTCAGCGGCCAGCGGGTCGACGAGGGTGACCATCCCGGCGCACCCCAGGACCAGCGCCCGAGCCCCGGCCGCCAGTGCCCGTTCGGCGGCGGCGCGGTAGGGGGCGAGATCGGGTTCGGGGGCCAGGCCGTGGACGACGGAGGTGCCGGTCGGTTCGACGGCCGCGCAGTGCTCGCCGAGGCCCGCGGCCCGCACCTGCTGCCACTTGCGGTCGACGAGGGCGCTGCCGAGGGTCAGGACTCCGAAGCGGCCGGCCGCCGAGGCAGCGGCGTGCAGGGAGGTCTCGCCGATGCCGAACACCGGGCGCCCGGACCGCCGGCGGACGTCGGCGAGCGCCGGGTCACCATGGCAGGCGATGATCACCGCATCGTGGTGACCGTCCTCGGCGGTGAGGCGGTCGAGGACCAGCGGGGCGACGGTGGCGTGGTCGGCGGGACCGGCGATCTGGGCGGGCGCCCGGTCCAGCTGGTCGACGGTGAACCGCACCCCGTGCTCGAGGGAGTCGACGGCCCGGCGCACGGCGTCGGTGACGACACGGGAGCTGTTGGGGTTCAGGACCAGGAGCCGGGGGCGGGACGCGGCGCGTGCGGTCATGCGGGGGCCGCCTCACCGGTGGTGCCGGCGGCGGGGAGGTCCGCGGCCTCGGCACCTGTCGTGCCCGTGGCGGCCAGCGACGCCGCGAGCGGGCCGGCGCTGCGGCGTACGGCCAGTTTGGCCGCGCAGTGCAGCAGGAAGCCGAGCGTGACACCGGAGAACCACGCGTACTGGTAGACCCAGTCGAAGGCGGGCACGGTCTGGGAGCCGAAGAGCAGGGCGAGGGAGAGCCCCAGGGCGCCGAGCCCGAGCGGGTTGAACCCCGCCCAGCCGCGGTAACGGCCCGTCCTGCGGTACAGGTCGGGAACGTCGAGGCGGCAGCGGCGCAGCACGAAGAAGTCGGCGAGCAGGATGCCGGTCACCGGTCCGAGGACGGCTCCGAGGTAGTGGAGCATCGAGAACAGCGTCTCGGAGTTCTCCATGAGCTTCCACGGCATGTAGACGAAGCCGGCGACGATGGAGACATAGGCGCCACGGCGGAAGGTCAACGCCTTCGGCAGCAGGTTGGTGAGGTCGTACGCGGACGATATGACGTTGGCCGGGATGTTCACGGAGATCGTCGCGATGGCCAGCAGGAGGGCGCCGAACGCGCTGAGGACCGGATTGCCGAACGCGCCCAGGACGTCTGTCGGATTCCAGTAGGTCGTGCCGTACAGCTCCTTGCCGGTGGAGACGATGACGGCGGCCATCCCGAAGTAGACGAGGCTGGAGAGCGGCAGGCCGATCATGGTGCCCCAGAACTGGCCGCGGTTGGAGCGGGCGAAGCGGGTCAGGTCGGGGATGTTCAGGACGGCGGTGGACCAGCTGCCGGCGATGTAGGTGGCGACGGCCGGGCCGAAGGCGACGGTCCAGAACCAGTGGTCGCTGTGCTGGGCGGGCGCCGTGAGCAGGGTGCCGGTGCCGCCCGCGTGGCTGACGGCCCACACGAGCAGGACGGCCATGACGACGAAGACCAGGGGACCGGCCCACACCTCGAACCTGCGCACCGCCTCCATGCCGTGCCGCACGATGAGGAAGTTGCAGGCCCAGTAGGCGATCATGGTGATCCACATGCTGGTCGACAGGCCGAGCCAGCCGGAGTGGCCCAGACCCCGCCAGCCCGGGACGACGCCCTCCAGGAGGAGGTTGACGGCGGTGGCGGCCAGGTAGCTCTGGATGCCGAACCAGCCGATCGCGACGACGGCGCGTACCAGCGCGACGATGTTGGCGCCGAAGGTGCCGAAGGCACTGCGGGCCCAGACGGCGAAGGGGATGCCGAAGCGCGCGCCGATCCGACCGTTGAGGCCGATGACGACGGTCTGCACGACGTTCCCGACGAGCGCGACGGTGAGCGCCTGCCACACCGACATGCCGAGGGCGACGAGGCCGCCGACCCAGGTGAAGTTGAAGATGTTGTGGACCATCCCCATCCACAGGGTCGCGAAGTGCCACCAGTTCCAGGTGCGCTCGGCGGCGGGGGTGGGTGCGAGGTCGGCGTTGGCCAGAGAGCTGTCCGGGGCCTGGGCGGCCACCGTGCGCTCACAGGCGGTCGTGGTCATGGATACACGCCTCCAGTGGACAGGCGGGAACGAAAGGGGCGGCGGACGGGCGTGCGGGTGCGGTCCGGTCATCAGGAATCGGGCGCCGGGGGTCGGAATCCGTGGTGGGGCCGGGGCCGGCGGACGGCGTCGGCCGTCACAGGCCCGCGGTCGCGGTGAGGGTCTGGCTGAGGCGGCGGCCGGCCCGGCGCAGCAGGTCACCCAGCTCGCGGGCGCGTGCGGCGTCGATCCGGTAGGCGGGCCCGGCCAGGGAGAGCCCGCAGGTGAAGGTGGATCCGGTGAACACCGGGACGGCGATGCCGACCGCGTGCTGATCCGCCTCACCGTGGGTCACGACCTGGCCGGTGCGGCGAACCTCGGCGAGCTGGGCGCACAGCCGCAGTGCCGCCGCGTTTCCCCGGTCGCCGGGGAGCGCGTGCTCGATCACGTCGTCGATCACCATCTGCGGCGCGTACGCCAGCACGATCTTGGCCGAGGCGCCTGCGTGCAGCGGCAGCAGCCCGCCCTGCTCGAAGGAGAGCCGGATCGCCTGCGGGGACTCCGCCCGGTCGACGACCAGTGCCGAACGCCCCACGAGCACGGTGAGGATCGCGGACTCTCCGCTCGCCCTGCTCAGCTCGGCGAGCAGTGGCGAGGAGTAACGGGTCAGACGGTGGTTCCAGCCGCTGGAGTGGGCCAGCCGTGCCAGCCGCTCGCCGGCCACGTACACCCCGTCGCGCGGCTCGATGAACCCGAAGGCGACGAGCTCGCGGACGTACCGGTAGACCGTGCTGGGCGGCAGTCCGGTGCACTCGGCGAGGGTGTCCACGCGCATCGGTCCGCCGTCCGCAAGGGCGGCGAGGACCGCAAGACCCTTGCCGAGGGATGTCGGGGACGCGCTGGCGCGGTCGGCGGAGGCGGTGGTCATGCGGTCCGGGCCTGGGCCTGGCGTGCCTGGCCGCCGCCGAACTCGACGAGCCGGCCGCGGCCCGCCGTGGAGGTCAGCTTGCCGTCGGCGTAGATCGTCTCGCCGCGGGACAGGGTGCGGGTGATCCGGCCGCGCAGCGTCATGCCGTGGTAGGGGCTCCATCCGGCGTTCGACTGCATCACCGTCTCGTCCACCTCCCACTCGGCCGCCGGGTCGAACACGACGACGTCCGCGTCGAGTCCGGCGCGCAGGTCGCCCTTGCGGTGGTCGATGCCGAAGAGCTCGGCGGGGCGCCAGGAGCTCACCCGCACCAGGGACTCGATGGACACCCCGCGCTCGGCCAGGCCCACCGCGGCGGTGACGGGGAAGAGGGTCTCCACGCCCGGTGCGCCGGAGGCGTTGTCGAAGATGTTCGGCTTGTCCTTCTCGACGATCGGCCAGGGCGCGTGGTCGGAGCTGAGGGTGTCGATGGCGTCCGCGGTGAGGCGGCTCCACATGCCCTCGACGTCCGCACGGGTGCGCACCGGCGGGTTGATCTTGACGCGGGTGCCCATGGTGACCATGTCGTCCTCGGTGAACATCAGGTAGTGCGGGCACACCTCGGCGCTGGCGTCGACACCCTGGGCCGCATAGCTCTGCACCAGGTCGATGGAGTGCGGCAGGCTCATGTGCACGAAGTGCACCTTGGCGTTCGCGGTGCGGGCCAGCTCCAGGGTGTTGGCCACGGCGGCGGTCTCGGTGACGGCCGGGCGGGCCCGGCAGTGGGCGCGCGGGTCCCGGGTGCCGGTCTCGTACAGCTCGTCCACCAGCTTGCGGACGATCTCGTCGTTCTCGGCGTGCACGCACACGCGCCGTCCCGTCGCCGCGATGGCCCGGAAGACCTCGACCATCTCGTCGTCCGGCGTGCGCGGGAAGCGGTCGGCGTGCGTGTGGTACGTCGAGACCTTGAAGGTGACCGCGCCCGCCGCGGCGAGGCCGGCGACCTCGGTGACACCGCCACCTGGTCGGACCGTGGCGAACAGGCCGACGTCGACGTGCGCCTCCTCGGCGACCATCCGCTTCTTCGCCTCCAGGCGCTCGACGGTCCAGATCGGCCCCGCCTGGTCGAAGGGCATCTCCAGGATCGTCGTCACCCCGCCGGCCGCCGCGGCCCGGGTGGCCGCCTCGATGCCCTCGCGTGGATCGCTCAGCGAGTGGACGTGCGGGTCGATGACCCCCGGCAGGACGTAGGCGCTTCCGGCGTCGATCCGCTCGGTGTGCGGGGCGTCGCCGGCCTCCTCGAGCACCTCCACGATGCGGCCGTCGGTGATGCGCACCTCGCCGCGCGGGTAGCTGCCGGCCCGGCTGACGACATGCCCGACGATCGAGAGGTCACAGACTTCCTGGTCACGGTCGGTGTTGTTCATGGGCCCCAGCCTGCGGAGGGGTTCCAGCGGCTGGCAATGCCGTTCTCAACATGCAAGAACCGGCGAGAACCGGCAAGAACCGCAGGAACGGCACCGAAGCCGCTCCGGTGGGGACGCCCCGGCGGTGCGGACGGCGGGAGACGGCGGGAGACGGTGGGCAGTCGCCCCAGCAGGGTGTGGGCCGATCGGCCCTTCCGCCACCGGACGCGCATCGTGGACGGTGGTCCTGGGGTGTTCGATTACCGTAGCCGGGTGTTCGAAGAAGGAGGCCATGGTGCCCGCATTGCTGCTCGACGCGGAGGCCGTGACGGCGCTGGTGGGCGACGCGGTGGCGGCACCGAGCATGCACAACGCCCAGCCGTGGCTGTTCCGGCACCAGCGGGGCAGTAACACGCTGCTGTTGCGCATGGACGCCTCGCGCACGCTGCCCGCCGAGGACCCGTCCGGCAGGGGACTGCACGTGGGGTGCGGTGCCGCGCTGTTCAACCTGCGGGTCGCAGCGGCGCACGGCGGCCGGGAGGCGACGACGACGCTGCTCCCCGACCCGGCGGACCCCGAGTTGCTCGCGGTGGTCACGCTCGTACCGCAGACGGCGTCCCAGGGCGATCTCGCCGCGCTCCACCCCGCGGTGCACCGGCGCCACAGCAGCCGCCGGCCGTTCACCGGGGAGCAGATCCCGGCGACGGTCCTCGACGGGCTGTGCGGGGCAGCCCGGGCCGAAGGCGTACGGCTGGTCTTCCCGGACGCCTGGCATGCACAGACGATCCTGGAGCTGGCCCAGGACGCCCGGGCCCTGGAGGCGGCCTCTCCCGAGACGCTGGAGGAGGTTGCGCGCTGGACCTCCCGCGCCGCGCCGGGTGAGGGCATCCCCGCCGACGCGTTCGGGCCACCGGCCCAGGACGGCCGGGCCGTCGTGCGCGACTTCGCCGCGTCCCCGCAGCCGGCCGGCAGCTCTGCCGTGTTCGAGCGGGCGCCGTGCCTGGCGCTGCTCGGCACCCGTGAGGACGGTCCCCTGGACTGGCTCCTGGCCGGCCAGGGGCTCCAGCGCGTGTTGTTGCAGGCCACCCTGGACGGACTGGCCGCCACCCTCAACTCGCAGGCCCTCGAATGGCCGGAGCTGCGGTGGGCGGTGCGCGATCCGCTCAGCTCGATGGGCCACGTTCAGATGCTGCTCAGGTTCGGCTACGGCCCCGAGGGCCCCGCCACCCCACGCCGACCGGTGAGCGAGGTGCTGACCACGGTGTGACGGGGCGACGGGACGGCGACGGGATCGTGTCGGGCGCCGGCGGCCGTGGCGTGCACGGACGGTGCCTGACCGGGGTGCGGGGCGGTGCCGACCATCCGATGGTGGTGTCGGGGGCGCCGGGTCCGGCGCCCCCCCGGATGCGGTGTTCCGGGGCGCGTCGGAAGGTGGGCGGACCATGGCGGTGCAGGGCTCCGGAGCGGGCCGGCGGGCACGGCGGGTGCCCCGCTCGGTCTACGAGGCGGAGCTGCGGCGCCTCCAGGTCGAGCTGGTCCGGATGCAGGAGTGGGTGCGGGCGGAGGGGGCGCGGCTGGTGGTGGTCTTCGAGGGCCGGGACGCGGCCGGCAAGGGGGGCGTGATCAAACGGGTCACCGAGCACCTCAACCCGCGTCTCGCCCGCATCGTCGCCCTGCCCAAGCCCACGGACCGCCAGCGCGGCCAGTGGTACTTCCAGCGCTACGTCGAGCAGTTGCCCACCGCCGGCGAGATCGTGCTGTTCGACCGCAGCTGGTACAACCGGGCAGGCGTGGAGCGCGTCATGGGCTTCTGCACGGTGCAGGAGTACGAGCGGTTCCTGGAACAGTGCCCGGTGTTCGAGCGGATGCTCGTGGAGGACGGCCTGCTGCTGCGCAAGTACTGGTTCTCGGTCAGCGACGCGGTCCAGGAGCAGCGACTGCGCAGCCGTCTCGAAGACCCCGCACGGCGCTGGAAGCTCTCCGCCCTGGACCTGGAGTCCATCACCCGATGGGAGGCCTACTCGCGGGCCAAGGACACGATGTTCGCGCACACCGACATCGCGGAGGCGCCGTGGCACGTGGTCGACAGCGACGACAAGCGTTCGGCACGGCTGAACATGATCGCCCACCTGCTGTCCACCGTGCCCTACCACGAGGTCACACCCCCCGAACTCGTGGTACCGACGCGCCCGCCGTCGACCGGTTACCAGCGGCCACCGCGCGACACCCAGAAGTACGTGCCCGACCACGTGGCAGCGCTGCGGGACACCGACTGACCTCTCATGCCTCGCGCGGAACCCTCATGCCTCGCGCCGCCGTGCCTGCGCCGCGTCGTCCGGCACGGTGTCGTCGTCGGTGCGGGCGGTCAGCTCCGAGAGGACGCTGACCACGCCGTCGACACTGCGACACAGGCGCACCAGTACCGGCACGGTGCTCCTGCGCTGCACGGTCCCCCGCAGGGTCACGTCACCGTCCACGACGTTCACGTCGACGTCGGAGGGTGCCATGTGGAACGTGTCCGTCAGGATGTCGGTGGTGATCTCCTCGTGGATGGCGCTGTCCTGCCGCAGGAACGCGCGGAGCAGGTCGGCGCGGCTGAGCATGCCGACCAGGTGATCCGCCCGGTCGACCACGGGCAGGCGCTTGACGTGGCCCTCGTCCATGAGCCGGGCCGCCTCCACCACCGACCACTCCGGGTACGCCACCAGAGCGGGTGACGTCATCAGGTTCCCGGCCCGCGGCGATCGGCCGGCCGCCGGGCCGGTGTCGTCGGTCGGGGGAGCGTAGCGCTGGAGCACTTCCGGCACCCGCCCGGACGGGTCGGGCCGGCGCGCCTCGAAGCGCATCAGGTCGGCCTCGGAGACCACGCCGAGCGGGTGGCCGTCGTCGTCGACGACCGGCACGGCGGTGATGTCATGGTCGGCGAGGGTCTTGACGATCTCCTTGAACCCGGTGTCGGGACCCACGTCCACGACGCCGCGGGTCATCAGATCGCTGACGGATCGTTGCCGCATGGGCCGGCCTCCTCCCGTGGCACGCCACAACGGCCCTGACCCCAGGGTGCTTCCCCCGGCTCCGGTCGGAGCCGGGCGGTTCGGACCTGTCCGCGGGCCGTTCGGCCCTGGCGCCCGCGCCGAGTGTCACGCTGCGGGGTGCCGCTCGCGCTCAGAAGGTTCTCAGAGGTTGCCGTGCCACGCTGATCGCCCGCCGCGGCGGCTGATCGTTGCCGCCGCCGACCTCCGTCGACGTCCGTTGACCCGGCCTCCAGGGGCTTTCACCGACGTCTTCGGAGGCCGGTACCCGCGCTCTGCCTGGAGATGCCACCGATGAGCCTGACGGTCGTCAACGGCCTGCCCGCCCATGTCCTGTTCGTGCACTTCGTGATCGTGCTCGTGCCGCTGAGCGCGCTTGCGCTCGTCGTCTGTAGCGTGTGGCCGCAGGCGGCACGGCGGCTCGGACTGGTCCTGCCCGCCCTGGCCCTGGTGGCCCTTGCGAGCGTGCCGGTGACCACGCATGCCGGCGAGTGGCTCGAGGAGCATGTCGGCAGCAGCGCCCAGGTGCGCCGGCACGCCGAACTCGGTGACGGGCTGCTGCCCTGGGCGTTGGGTCTCTTCGTGCTCGCGGTCGCCGTCTGGTGGACCGCAGGACGCTCCGCCCGGACCGCCGGGGAACCCACCGGGGCCGGCTGGGCGGGCACCATGCCGGTTCGGGTGGCCGCGATCGTCCTGTCCCTCGTGGTTGCGGTCGGTTCCGTGGTGGACATCTATCGCATAGGCGACTCCGGTGCGAAGGCGGCCTGGCAGGGAGGATTCTCCAAGACGGCCGAGCACCACGACCACGACGAGGACGACGGCTGACGCGTCCGATGGAGGACGGGGACCAGGGTGGTCCGGCGCTCACCGGCCGGGTCGCCCGCCACGGCGGGCCGTAACGCCGAAGACGGCGCGACGGTCCGCCACACGGCCGCCCTGGGAGCGCGCGAAGAGCCACGGCTGCGCCCCGGCGGCCGGCCGGCACCGCGGGATGAAGGGCCTGCCGCGGTGCCGGCACCCGTCCCCGCACGCCCTGTCCTCGGCCGACCCGACGACGACCCGTGACCCGGGGAGCGAGCAGAACGCCCTGGCTCGCCCGAACGGGAAAGGCGGGAGATGATCGGAACGGAAAGCGGTACGGAAAGCGGTACGGAAAGAGACACGGAGCGCGGAACAGGACGAGAAGAGGCACGGAAAAACGGAAAAGGGGCACACCGCTCCATCCGTGGAGCCGCACGAGGGGTCCCGTGGTGCCATGAGCGAGGGGTCTGTGGTGGTCGGGGTCGACGGTTCCCCCGCCGCGCTCGCCGCCGTGGACTGGGCCGTCGACGAGGCGGCCAGGCGCGACCTGCCGCTGCGCATCGTGCACGCCCTCGTATGGGCGAGCTACACCAGCCGATCGAGGCCGCTGACCGACCCCGTCACGCGTGACGCCGAAGCACGCGCCCGGGCTCGCCGGCCCTCGGTCGCCGTCGCCTCGGAGCTCCCGCTGTGCGGGCCGGTGCAGGCGCTGCTGGCGGAGGGGACCACCGCGGATCTGCTCGTGCTGGGGACCAGGGCGCTCGGAAGGTTCAGCGGGGCCGTGCTGGGGTCGGTGAGCCTGCCGGTGGTGGCGGGGCTGCCCTGCCCCGTCGTGGTGGTACGCGACCTGCCCGTGGCACCCGAGCCGGGCGGTCCCGTGGTGTTCGCGGTCGGGGCGCACGGCGACGCCGCCCCGGTGGTGGCCTTTGCGCGGGCGGCAGCTGCCGCCCGGGGGTGCCCCCTGCGGGCCGTGCACGCGTGGCGGGTGCCGCGCCGGGAGGCAGCCACCGCGCACACGGGTCAGTTCGACGAGGCCAGGAACGCGCGGCACGAGCAGGCCCGGCGCCGACTGGACGACGTGCTCGCGGCCGTCCCCGCGGAGATCGAGATGCACCGGACCCTCGGCGAGGGGCCGCCGGCCGAGATCCTGCTGGCCGCGTCGGAAGGGGCGGACCTGCTCGTCGTAGGCGCCCGCCGTCGTCTCCGCGCCGACTACCGGCTCGGTCCGGTCGACCACGCCGTACTCCACCACGCGCCCTGCCCCGTCGCCGTGGTCCCGCACACCTGAGTCCACGCACACCGGGCCGCGCATCGGACACGGCCACGGCACCATGCGCCGTGCGCAGCCGCCCGACCAGAGGTCCACCGAACGGTTCGCCGTCCCCGACCAGCGTTTGACCTGCGGGTTTCGGCCTGGAGTTAATGGCGTCGACGCGCCTGCACGCATGCTGTGAACCTGTTGCACCACGGCGAGCGCGTGCACGAGCGGACACGGCCGTGCCGGGGGCGGGCGCTGACACGGCCTGGCCCGGTCTGCGTCGGTGCACGCGCAGCGGGGACGCCGGGGGACGAGGGGGAGGGGGTGCCCGCGGCGCTGCGGCCCGCACGATTCCACGGCGTTTCGCGTGGCCGGCGACCGTGCCGGCCTGGAGACGGGTCAGCACAGCCCCGTGTCACCGCATCCGGGTCGAGCCGTGCCCGCCCCCAGCCGGCCCGCTGCCTTCGCATCGATGTGCCCGCGGTCTGTTCGCCACCGCCGGCTGCCGGCTGCCGGCGCTGCTGGTCGAGCGCGGAGCCACTCAGCACGCGGGTCCTGCGGACGATCCGATCCGTGGCCACCTACTCATGCCTCAAGGGAATGCACGGCAGTCGGTACAGGTGAAGTGAACGGAAGAGGTTGAAACGGATGGTGACGAGACACCCAGCCACCGGCTTCGGTGAACTGCTGCATCGGTACCGCAAGCATGCCGCCCTGACGCAGACCGAACTCGCCGGTTTCTCAGCCGTCAGCGTGCGCGCCATCAGAAACCTGGAGCTGGGACAGGCCAGGAATCCGCGCAGGGACACGGTGCGGCTGCTCGCCGACACGCTCGGACTCGCCGGCGAGCGACGGGCGGCGTTCCTGTTCGCCGCCGGACACAAAGCCGACGATGCCGCCTTCGACGACCTCATGACGCTGCCCGCCCTGGCCGCGATCCCGTTGCACGGCAGGACCGCGGAACGGGACCGGCTGCTGACCCTGTTCGCCCACGGCGGCGGACGCCTCGCCACCGTCCGCGGGTTCGGCGGTGTCGGCAAGACCAGGCTGGCGCTGTCGGTGGCGCACGCGCTGCGCGAACAGCACGGCGTGCCGACGCTGTGGATGTCGCCGTCGCACGCGTCCCCGGGGGCGGCGGGACGACCGGGTGCCCGCCACGTGCCGACCGCCGCGGGACTGGAGCAGTTCCTCGGCCTCGACGGCGGAACGACGGGTGAGGCGGTACGCCTGATCGGCGACCGGTCCGTGCTGCTCGTGGTCGACGGAAACGACGACGGACAGGTGACCCACGAGACCGTGCGGGCCCTGCTCGCCTCCTGTCGCGGCCTGCGCGTGCTGGAATCCTCCCGCTGCGGCCCTGCCGCACCCGCCGACCTACAGATGATGCTGCGGCCACTACCCGTGGAGGCACCCTCGCACGCCGAGGACGTACCCGGCGCGACGCACGCTCCGGCGCTCGGCCTGCTGCTGGACCGGATACGGGAGATCCAGCCGGACTTCCGCGTGCAGAGCGGCGAGACGGCGGTGCTGGAGGAGATCTGCTTCCGGCTCGACGGGGTGCCCCGGGCGCTGGAGGCGGCGGCCTCCTGGTTCCCGCTCTCGTCGCCCTGCGAACTCCTCGACCTGGCACGGAGCGAACCGCACCTGCTGGCCACGTCCGTCGACGGCGCCCTCGACGACCGTTGGGTGGAAGACGCCGTGGCCCACGCACTGGCCGGACTCGCACCCGCGCACCGGTCCCTGGTGGAAGGGCTCGGCACCTGGGACACCCCCTGGACCCTCGAGCAGATCTCCGCTCAACCGGGCGTCGGCCGTGCGCGGGCGGCGGCAGCGGTGCACGCTTTGCTGCACTGCGGGCTCGTCCAGCGGCGGGTGTCGGCCGGCGTCGTCGCCTTCACCGCGCTCCACCTGGTGCGCGCCTGCCTCAACGACCGGCTGGCCGCGGTGCCGTTCCCCGCACCCGGCACTCCGACCCGCACAGAGCAGGGCACCCATGACTAGGACGACGACCGGAGCGGCCGGGCCGCCGCCCTCAGCGGATCCCGCGGGACGCACACGGCGGCGTGAGGAACCAGGACCGTGGACGGTCGTCCTGCGGCCCGCGCGGGGCACCCCGGTCGGTCGGATCGTCGCCGTCCCCCACTCCGGCTCGGGACCCAACGTGCTGGCACCGCTGCTGCATCGGCTGCCTGCGGACCTTCAGGCCGTCGGCGTCACCCTGCCGGGCCGGGAGCGTCGGTTCCGGGAGAGCCTCGACGCACTGTCCGACCCGGCCGCCGTGACGGACGCCGTGACGAACGAACTGGCGGCTGCCGAGCCGTTGCCCACCGTCCTGTTCGGCCACAGCATGGGCGCCGCCCTGGCGGCCGCCGTCGCCCTGGCCGCGCCCCGGCTGTGCCAGGGGCTGGTACTCAGCGCTCACCCCGCTCTGGACGCGGGCGCCGGCCGGGCGCAGGAGTGGACCGACGAGGCCCTCATGGAGGTGATCAGACTGAGCGACGGCACTCCCGACGAACTGCTGGGAGAACCCCTCCTACGGGACCTGGTGCTGGCCCGGCTGCGAAGCGACCTGACGCTGGGACGGCGTCTTGCCGTGCGCAACGCCGGGCAACTGCTGCCGGTCGTCCCCACGGTGCTCGCCGGACGTGACGACGCGTTGGTGCCGCCGGCGGACCTCGATCCCTGGACGACGTCCGCGCCCCCGCGCCACCGGTTCTTCCCCGGTGGGCACTGCTACCTCTTGGACGAGGAGAACCTGGACGCCGTCGCGGCGGAGATCGCCGCAGCCCTGCCCTGAGCCGCAACTGCCGCCACTGTGCCTGCCGGAGTGCCGAAGAACGCGCGGTCGCCGGCACTACGGTGGCCGCGGGCGCGAACCCCGGCCCTTGGCGTATGGAGGGGAATTGATACCGAGCCGCGTCTACGACGTGCCGTCCGGCGACCGGTTCCTGGAACTCCCCGGTTTCCAGGACGCGTTCTCCACGACCGTCAAGTTGGAGGGGCTCAACCCGGCCGGATCCATCAAGATCAAGGCAGCCCGGGAAATGGTGCTGGACGCCGAGAGCCGCGGCGTTCTCACCCCCGGTTGCGAGATCATCGAGTCCACCTCGGGGAACCTGGGTGTGGCACTCGCCTCGATCTGCGCGGCCAAGGGCTACCGGCTCACGCTGGTGACCGACCCGAACGCCAACGCCCGCACGGTGCGGTTCTGCCGGGCGCTCGGCGCGCGGGTGGTGACCATGCGGCGGCACGACGCCGCCGGCGGCTACCTCGGCACCCGCATCGAGTTCATCCGGCGCCGCGTCGCGGCCGAACCCGGCCTGGTCTGGCTGAACCAGTACAGCAACCCGCAGAATCCGCGGGCGCACAGCAGACACACCGTCACGGAGATCCTCGACGCATTCGGCGTCCCCGACTGGCTGTTCGTGGGGACGGGCACGTCGGGCACCCTGATGGGCTGCGTGCGGGGGCTGCGCGAACGGGGCCTGCCCACCCGGGTAGTCGCGGTGGACGCCGTGGGATCGGTCACGTTCGGCGGGCCGCCCGCACGCCGGTGCATCCCCGGGATCGGCGCCAGCCGCCGACCGGAGTTGCTGGACGACGACGGCACGTTCCTCAAGACGCTCGTCGCGGAACCCGACTCCGTGCGCATGTGCCGTCGTGTCGCCCGCGTCTACGGGCTGCTGCTGGGTGGCTCCTCGGGAAGCGCGCTCGCCGCGGTCGCCGCGCTGCGTGAGCGGATCGCCCCCGGAAGCCGGGTGCTGGTCCTCTCGCCCGACATGGGCGACGGCTATCTCGACACCGTCTACGACGACGACTGGGTGCGGGAACGCTTCGGCCAGGAGGGGCTCGACGCGGTCGCCGGGCCCCCTGTCGAGGACATTCTGCGAGAACTGGGCCGAGAGCACGTGTGACCTGGCCGCCCCGGGCGCCCCGGCCACCGGTGCGTTGATCACCCCGGCCGCTGGACGGGCGCGAGCGTGACGCCGTCGCGCGTGGTTGATGTCGCCACATCAACGACAGGACCGTCCGCCAACGCCGCGACGCGCACGCCGCCGTCCCACGGAGCGCCAGCACGATACCGGCGCGGCGGCCTCAACGGTCCGGCTGCCCGACTCCCGCGGATGCGCGCGCCGCTGCCACGCCCCACACCTACCGCCGCTCGGGAAACCCGCCCTGCGGCCGGCAGTCCTCGCCGCCACGGTGCTGCGAGGCCGGGAACGGTGAGCTCGCCCGGCTGCGTCCCCGCGTCCCCGGATGCCCGCGTCCTCGCATGCCCGCCTCCCCGTCGCGCGCCTTCCGCTCCGGGGCACCCGTGGCCCGACGTTCTCCTGGCCGTCGGTCGCCGCCGGTACGCCCGAGAACGGGTGGCCCGGCAGTGGGACGCCCCGGCCACCTCGGCGGACCGCCGCCGGCTGCGCCCCGTGCAACTGCCTTCGTTGTGCCCCGGATTGTGCCGCACCGCGCCGGTCGCCGCTGCCTACGCTCGACCTCGACTCCCTGCGCACATGATCTGGACTGGTGACAATGGCTGTGGGAATCCCGCCCGAGCAGGACGACGCCGTGCCCTGCCGGCTCCCGACCGGCGGCTCGTGCGGGTCGGCAGGCCGCTGCGGGACGGTGCGTCGTTCGATCCTGCTGCCCGAGGAGGTCGTCCGCCACCGCGGGGGGTGGACGGACGCCGACCTGCTCGCCGCCGCGCTGCTGCTCGGCCGCAAGTACACCGACGGCACGGCGTTCCGGGTCTTCGTGCGGTACGCCTGCTGGCCAGCGGCCACCGCGTCGGCGAAGGTGACCTGTGCGATGCCGTCCGAGCTGCGCGCGGCCGAGCTCCGCGACACCGTCGCCGAGCACCTCCCGCTCGACGAGCCGCCGGCCACGCAGACCGGCACCCCCACGGGTTCCCTGCTGTGCGTGCTGGACGGTCCGGCCGCTGACCGGTACGGGGCGGACCTCGCCGTCTGGGCATCCGCCACGCCCGAGGGCGTCGCGCTGCACGTGGACGTGCACGAGCACCTCTTCGACCCGGGCTTCGCAGACCGGGCGCTGGGACACCTCGTCCACCTGGCCGAGCAGATGGCGCAACACCCCGAGACCGCCGTCGGCGATCTGACCCTGCTGACCGACACCGAGCTCGCGCAGCTGCACAAGGTGAACGGCACCGGACGCGACTACCCGCGGGACGCCGGCGTCTACGAGGTGTTCGCGGCGTGTGCCGACGCCCTGCCGGAGCACGTCGCGCTCGCGCACGACGGCGGCCGCCTGACCTACGAGGAGCTTCGAGCAAGGGCGTTGCGGCTGGCAGGCGTGCTGCACGGCCATGGCGTGGGCCGGCACGCACGCGTCGCGGTCATGCTCGACAGGTCACCCCACCTCCTCGTCGCCGCGCTGGCCGTCCTCCGGCTCGGCGCGGCCTACGTGCCCCTCGCCCCGGACCTGCCCGCGCCGCGCAGGGACTTCCTCCTCGCCGACAGCGGTGCCGCCCTGCTCGTGACCGACGGCCCGGTGGACGCCGCCCCCGTTCCCGTCCTCGACCTCTCCCGCGCCCATGAGATGCCCGGCGGCGCCCCGCTGCCCGACCTCGACGTCGCGCCCCACGACCCGGCCTACGTGATGTACACCTCCGGGACCACCGGCCGGCCGAAGGGCGTGCTGGTCGGACAGCGGGCCGTCACCCGGCTCGTCTGCAACACCGACTATGTGGCCCTGTCGGCGGACACCACCATCCTCCAGACCGGGGCCCTCGCCTTCGACGCCACCACCTTCGAGTACTGGGGCGCGCTGCTCAACGGCGGCACGCTCGTCCTGCCGCCCCGGGACGCGGTGCTGGACGCGACGAGCTTGCGCGAGGTGATCACGCGGCACCGCGTGAACACCATGTTCCTCACCACCCCGCTGTTCCACCAGCTCGTTGAGCAGGACCCGGCCGCGCTGGCCGGCTGCCGGGTGCTGGTGGGGGGCGAGTCGCTGTCCCCACGCCACGTCGAACGCGCCATGAAGGCCTGCCCGGACAGCGTGTTCGTCAACGTCTACGGCCCGACCGAGAACACCACCTTCTCCACCGCCCACCGCATCACCGGCCGGTACACCGGCCCGATCCCCATCGGCCGACCGATCGCCAACTCCACCGCCTACGTCCTGGACCGCGACGGGCACCCGCGGCCCGTCGGCATTCCCGGCGAGCTCCACGTGGGTGGCGACGGCCTCGGCAACGGGTACCTCGACCGGCCCGACCTCGACGCACGGGCCTTCGTGCACGGTGGCCCCCAGGTGCCCGAACGGCTCTACCGCACCGGCGACATCGCTCGCTGGACACCCCAGGGCGACCTCGACTTCCTCGGCCGCAGGGACCACCAGGTCAAGGTGCGCGGCCACCGGGTCGAGCCGGGCGAGGTCGAGAGCCACCTGCTGCGTCTCCTCCCGGTGAAGGAGGCTGTGGTCATGCTGCGCCGCCGGGACGACGGGCCCGACGTGCTCACCGCCTACGTCACATCCGAGCACCGTCTGGACCCGCACGAGGTCCGCAGCGTGCTCCTCGCCGAACTCCCCGAGTACATGGTCCCGGGCGCCTGCCTGCAACTCGACGCACTGCCCCTGACACCCAACCAGAAGCTGGACCGGGCGGCTCTGACCCGGCTGGAGCCGCAGACCCCGACCCGGTCGACCGTGCGCAGGCCGCCGCGCACCGCGTTGGAGGCGACGGTCGCCGACACCTTCGCCGACGTGCTCGGGGTGGCGTCGGTCTCGACCGACGACGACTTCTTCGAGCTGGGTGGCCACTCGCTACTGGCGATGAAGGTGTGGGGCCGGCTCCAGGAGTCGCTGGGCGTGGAGTTCGAACTGCGGCACGTTCTGGACACCCCGACCGTGGCCGACCTGGCCTCGGCCCTGGAACGGCATGCGGTGCCCGCCTCCCGGCGCCCCAAGCTCGTGAGGCGCCCCTCGTGACACCCCGGTGAGGCCGGGCCCCCGACATCCGTGACGTGCACGTAATTCCGATGGGGAGTGGTGAGCGTGTTCCCTTTGTCGTTCTCGCAGCAGCGGCTGTGGTTCGTGGACCGGCTGGAAGGGCCCGGCCCGACCTACAACGTGCCCGTGGTGGTGCGCCTGACCGGTGCGCTGCACACCGAGGCGCTCGAGGCGGCGCTCGCCGACGTCGCGGAGCGGCACGAGAGCCTGCGCACGGTTTTCGGGGAGTCGGAATCAGAGCCGTACCAGCGCGTGCTGCCGGCCGCCCGGAGCGGGCTCGTCCTTCAGCGCCGGTCCGTGCGGCCCGAGGACCTGGACGAGACCCTGCGAGGGCTGGCGCGTCTGCCGTTCGATTTGGACGGTGATCTGCCGGTGCGCGCCTGCCTGCTGCGCACCGGGCCCGACGCCCATGTGCTGGCACTGGTCATGCACCACATCGTCTGTGACGGCTGGTCCATGCGCCCCCTGCTGCGGGACCTCGCCGCCGCGTACGCGGCGCGCGCCGAGGGCCGCGCCCCCGGCTGGGAGCCGCTGCCGGTGCGGTACTCCGACTTCGCCCTCTGGCAGCGGGACCTGCTCGGCGCCGAGAGCGACCCGGACAGCCTGGCCAACCGCCAACTCCAGTACTGGCAGCGGACCCTTGCCGGGCTGCCCGAGGAGCTGGAACTCCCCTTCGACCACGTGCGTCCGGTGGTGGCCAGCTACCGTGGCGGGGAGATCGACTTCCGCCTCCCCCCGGACGTCCACACCGCGCTGCGGAACCTGGCGAGGCAGACCAGGAGCACCGTCTTCATGGTCCTCCAGGCCGCCGTGGCGGCGATGTTGTCCCGCCTGGGCGCCGGCACCGACATCCCGGTGGGGACCGCCGTCGCCGGACGGACCGACAAGGCGCTCGACGACGTCGTCGGTTGCTTCATCAACACGCAGGTGCTGCGCACCGACGTGTCGGGTCGCCCCACGTTCCGGGAGCTGGTGCGACGGGTGCGGGAGACGGACCTGGACGCCCTCGGCCACCAGGACGTGCCGTTCGAACGGCTCGTCGAGAGGCTCAACCCCGTGCGATCGCGTGCCCGCCACCCCCTCTTCCAGGTCGGACTGGAGCTGCACGACGGCGTCCCCGACCTTCCGCTGCCGGGCCTGGACACCGCGGTGGAGCTGCTCCGCATGCCGGTGGCGAAGTTCGACCTCTCCTTCGTGCTGCGGGAACGCACCGGCGCCGACGGTGCATTCGACGGCGTCGACGGTGTCCTGGAGTACGCCACCGACCTGTTCGACGCGGGCACCGCGACCGCACTCGTCGAGCGGTTCGTGCACCTGCTGAGCGTGCTGGCCGAGGAGCCCGACACCGAGGTGGCGACCGTCGACGTCCTCACGCCCGCCGAGCGCCGCCAGCTGGAGGCATGGACCGACACCACCGCGGAACTGCCCGACAAGACGGTCGTCGACCTGTTCCAGGAACGGGTCGCGCTCGTCCCCGACGATGTCGCACTGGTCGCGGGGGACACCCGGCTCAGCTACGCGGAACTCAACGCCCGGAGCAACAGACTCGCCCACCACCTCATCGAGCTGGGCGTGCGTGCCGACTCCCTCGTCGCCGTCGCTCTGCCCCGCACGGCGGCAGCGGTCGTCGCCTGGCTCGCCGTCGGCAAGGCCGGTGGGGCGTACACCCCGATCGACCCGCAGAACCCGGTCGAGCGCATCCGCACCATCCTCACCGACGCCCGACCCACCGTCCTGGTCACCACCGACGACATGGCCGCCCGCCTCGGCCGGGGAGCCGCGCTGCCGGTGCTGGTGACCGATCACGCACAGCAGGACCGCCCCGCGCACGACCCCACCGACGAGGACCGGCACGTACCGCTGCTCCTGGACCACGCTGCCTACGTCATCTACACCTCCGGCTCGACCGGCCGCCCGAAGGGCGTGACCGTGCTGCACAGGGCGCTCACCAACCTCTGGACGTACCACACGGACGTCACCTTCCCGTCGCCCACCGGCCCCGACGACCGGCGCCGGGTGTCCCTGTCGGCCTCGCTCGCCTTCGACACGGCCTGGGAGGGCGTGCTGGCCATGATCGCGGGCCATCAGCTGCACCTGCTGGACGAGCCCACCCGGCGGGACCCGGCCCGCATGGTCGACCACCTGCTCGCGCACCGCATCGACCAGCTCGACGTCACCCCGAGCTTCGCGCAGCAACTGCTCACCGAGGGGGTCCTCACGGGCGAACACGCCCCCTCCGTGCTGATGCTCGGGGGCGAGGCCGTCAGCGAGGCCCTGTGGACTGACCTCGCCAAGGCCCCACGCACGACCGTCTACAACTACTACGGGCCCAGCGAGTTCTGCGTGGAGGCGTCCGGCTGCGCCCTGCCCGAGCACCCGGTCAGCACGATCGGCCGCCCGGTCCACAACTCCCGGGTCTACGTGCTCGACGAGCATCTGAACCGGGTGCCCCCGGGAGTGCAGGGCGAGATCTACCTCGCCGGCGCCAACCTCGGCCGTGGCTACCTCGGCCGGGCCGCGCTGACCGCCGAGCGGTTCCTGCCCAACCCCTTCGGCGCACCGGGCGAGCGGATGTACCGCAGCGGTGACCTGGGGCGCTGGACCGCCGACGGCTACCTGTTGTTCGGCGGGCGCGCCGACGACCAGGTCAAGCTCCGTGGCTTTCGCATCGAACTCGGCGAGATCCAGACGGCGCTGTGCGCCCAGGAGACGGTCGCCGATGCCGCCGTCATCGCGCGCGAGGACGTCGCCGGCGACACGCGCCTGGTCGGCTACGTCGTCCCGGCGGCGGGCGGGTCCGTCGACGCGGTCGCGCTGCGCAGCGCGCTGGAGACGTCGCTCCCGGACTACATGGTGCCCGCCGCCATCGTCGCACTCGACGCCCTCCCGCTGACCGTGAACGCCAAGCTCGACCGCCGGGCGCTGCCCGCCCCCGACTACGGGGCGCTCTCCGCCGGACGGCCGCCGACCACGGAACGCGAACGGCAGGTCGCCGGCCTGTTCGCCGAGATCCTCAAGCTCGACGCGGTCTCCCTCGATGACGACTTCTTCGAGCTGGGCGGCCACTCCCTGCTGGCGACCCGGCTGGTGAACAGGATCCGCAGCACCCTCGGCGTGGACGTGAACCTGATGAAGGTGTTCGAAAGCCCGACGGTGGCCGGGGTGGTGGCCGCCCTGGAGGAGAACGGGACCCCCCGGCCCGCCCGCCCCGCGCTGACACGCCGTTCGTCCTGACGTACCCGGCCCGGCCGGACCGCGTACTCCCGCACCGCAATACCCCAGACGGAGGGGCACATGACACCCGAGATCGACGCGTGTTTCGCGGCCGTGCGCGCGGAGTACGGCGCCGACGCGCTCGACCGCGTCGAGGGGATGCTGGAGCCCCGCCGCAGGAGCGAGGGCCGGCACCCCCTACAGCAGGCGGCCAAGTGGATCCTGCCAGGCATACCGCAGCGCCCCTGGCACGACCCGTACGCCTACCCGGAACTCCTGCCCCTGGTGGCGGCCCTTGAGGAGAGTCACCCGCGCATCAAGGGGGAGCTGGAGGCGGCCTGGAGCGAGCGGCGAGCGAGCTTCTCCGACTACCGGCACTACCTCGTGCGCCAGGCGAACTGGCAGGCCCTGTACCTGTACCGGGAGGGTGCACTGGTCGCGGACTCCGCGCCGCTCGCCCCGACCGCCTTCGCGGTGTTGCGCGAACACGCCGTGCAGCCGGGGGTGATCTGCCCGCTGTTGGAGTCCCACTTCTCGACGCTGCTGCCGGGCGGCTCCATCGCGCCGCACTGCGACCTGTGGAACTTCAGCATCAACCTGCACCTGGCCGTCGACATCCCGGAGGGAGCCGGCATCCGGGTGGCGGAAGAGACCCGCCGGTGGGAGGAGGGCCGGTGCCTGCTCTTCGACTACTCCTTCGAGCACGAGGCGTGGAACGGCGCCGAGCGCACTCGCACCTGCCTCCTGGCCGACCTGTGGCATCCGGACACCACCGCGGCGGAACGCGTCGCGCTCACCGTCCTGATGACGGAGATCCAGCAGATGATGGCCGGCTGACCGGCCGAGACTCCCACCCGCCAGACCTTCACCCCCAGGGGCCCATGTGGACGCCACGACCACCACCGCAGCAGCCGTCGACCTCGCCGATCCCCACCTGTTCGCCGACCCCGGCTACCACCGGCTGTTCCGGCACCTGCGGGAGAACGATCCGGTGCACTGGAACCCCGAGGCCGCCGAGCCGGGCTTCTGGTCGGTCACGCGGTACGAGGACTGCCAGGCCGTCCAGCGGGACGACGAGACCTTCAGCTCCACCGGCACCAACGTGCTCGGCCAGCAACGGTGGACGGGAGACGACGGATCCGGCCGCATGCTCACGCACACCGACGGTCCCCGCCACACGGAACTGCGCCAGGTCGTCAACCGCTCGTTCACCCCGCGGGCCGTCGCCTCACTGGAGTCCTACCTGCGCGCGGTCGTCGGCCGGGCGCTCGACGAGGCGCTCGACGCCGGCGAGGTGGACTTCGTGGAGACCGTCTCCCTGCTGCCCGTGGCCTCCATCGCGGCGGTCCTCGGAGTACCCAGGGAGGACTGGCCGCTGCTGCTCCGCCTGACCACCGCCGCCTTCGGCTCGGCCGACCAGGACTACCAGACCTCTCCCAGCGCCCGGGCCAGCGCCGCCCACGCCCACGCCCAGCTGCTCCTGTACTGCCAGGACCTGATGGAGACACGCCGCCGCGACCCGGCCGACGACGTCGCGACCCGGCTCGTCGAGGCGCAGGACGCGGGCGTGCTGACGGAGGAGGACGCGATGATGTTCTTCGACCTCCTCATCCTCGGCGGCAACGAGACGACCCGCCACGGCGCCGTAGGCGCGCTGCTGGCCTTCACCGACTTCCCCGACCAGTGGCGGCTGCTGCGCGCCGACCGCGGCCTGCTGCCGTCCGCGGTCGCGGAGGTGCTGCGCTACGTCTCACCCAGCAAGCACGTGCTGCGCAGGGCGACACGGCACGTCGAGCTGCACGGCAGAACCATCAGGGCCGGACAGGACGTCGCCGTCTGGCACTTCTCGGCAAACCGCGACGAGCGGGTCTTCGAGCGGCCCGACGTCTTCGACATCACCCGGGGGGACAATCCGCACCTCGGCCTGGGATCCGGTCGGCACTACTGCCTGGGCGCGTCCCTGGCGCTGATGGAGCTCCGGCTGTTCCTCGACGAGCTGTGCACCCGCGTGGCGTCGGCCGAGGTGGTGGAGCCGCCCCAGCGGCTCGCCTCCACGGTCATCAGCGGATTCAAGCGCCTCCGGGTGCGGCTGCGGTCGGCGTGAGGGGAAGGTGGCCGAAGCGGTGGACACCACGACGCTGCTGTCCTGGTTCACGGACAGCGCCGCACGCGGGCCCGACGAACCCGCCCTCGTCATCGGGGGCCGCAGCCTGACCTACGCAGCGCTTGACCGGCTCTCACGCCACCTGGCGCGCCGACTGTCCCAGTGTGTCGGCCGGCGGCGTCGCGTCGGGTTGCTCGCCAACCGCAGCGTGGTCACCTATGCCGGCTATCTGGCGGTGCTCCGGTCCGGCGGCGCCGTGGTGCCGCTCAACCCCGCGTACCCGGCTGCCCGCAACCGCGAGGTGCTGCGGCTGGCCGGCGTGGACGCCGTACTGGTCTGCGCGGGCCAGGACACGGCGTTCGCGGACGGGACCGGCGTCCCCGTCCTCGTGGGAGGGCCCGACCAACCGGACCCCGACCCGTGTGACACGCCCGACGTGCCCGAACCCGCGGGGCCACCGAGCCCCGACGACCTCGCGTACATCCTGTTCACCTCGGGATCCAGCGGCGTGCCCAAGGGCGTGCCCATCCGGCACCGCAACCTGCACGCCTTCCTGCGTCACAACATCGCACGGTACGAGGTCGGGCCGGGCTGCCGGATGTCCCAGACGTTCGGGCTGACCTTCGACCCGTCGGTGTTCGACATGTTCGTCGCGTGGGGCGGCGGCGCGGCCCTCGTGGTGCCCACCGAAGAGGAACTGCTCGACCCTGTGGGGTTCGTGACCGAGAACGACCTCACCCACTGGTACTCCGTGCCGTCGATCATCACCCTCACGCGTACCGCGGGCATCCTGCCCCCCGGCAGCATGCCGTCGCTGCGCTGGAGCCTGTTCGCGGGGGAGCAGCTGACCTTGGACCAGGCGGCCGCCTGGTCGGCCGCGGCACCGCGCAGCACCCTGGAGAACCTGTACGGGCCCACGGAGCTGTCGGTCACGGTGACGGCCTGCCGGCTACCACCTGATGAGCAGCGCTGGCCCCGCACGTCGAACGGCACGGTCCCGATCGGCACCGTCTACCCGCACCTGGACCACCGGACGGACCCGTGCACCGGAGAGCTGCTGGTCCGTGGGCCCCAGCGGTTCTCCGGCTACCTGGACCCCGCGGACAACACGGGCCGTTTCACCCGCGACGCCACGGACGGCTCCGCTGCCATCGACGCCATCGACGTCGCCGGTGGGCCCGGCCCGAAGGACTGGTACCGCACCGGTGACCGGGTCGCGGTCGAGGACGGCCTGCTCGTCCATCTGGGCCGGCTCGACCACCAGGTCAAGATCCGGGGACAGCGAGTGGAGCTCGGGGAGATCGAGGCCGCGCTGCGCAGCTACGCCGGACTGGCACAGGTGGTGGTGTCGACCGGGGTGGGGCGGGGTGGTGCGGCGCAGCTGTCAGCCGTCTACAGCGGAGCAGAGGTGCCGCCCGCGGAACTGCGCCGACGGCTGCGGGCCCGGCTGCCGGCTCACATGATCCCGAAACGGTTCGTCCATCTCGACCAGCTCCCCCTGAACGCGAACGGCAAGGTCGACCGCGATGCCTGCGGGCGGCTGTGACCGACCCAACTGCCGCAAAGCTACCTGCCCTCGTGCCTCCGCTCCCTTCCCGTCCGGAATTAATCTCCGAGGGACGGTCCGGGAATTGGACTCGATCGGAGAATCCCGCAGAGGAGAGGCATGGCGAATCCCTTCGATGACGATCAGGGCGTGTTCCTCGTGGTGGTGAACGAGGAGAACCAGCATTCATTGTGGCCGAATTCCCATGACATACCCGCAGGTTGGAGGCGAGTATTCGGGCCGGACAAGCGGAAGGACTGCCTGGAATTCGTCGAAGAGAACTGGACGGATCTCCGCCCGGCGAGCCTGGTCGCACACGCCATATCCGCTGGGAAATCCATGTGAGATCCCCTCCTTTCCCGCTCGACGAGGAGCGCGTATGACGTCAGAAACGGTGCGTCCCACCGCACCGGTACCCCGGCTCGTTTTCCAGCGGAGCCGGACGAGCGCGCGTGACCAGACGGCATTCCTCGGCAAGCTCGTCCTCGTCCTCGTGCTCGGCGCGGCCGGCGCGGCCCTGGTGCTCACCGGCGATGCCCTCATGACCACGGCGGGAGTCGTCGTCCTCGGCGGCCTCTACGCGCACATGGTGGAGTTGCAGCACCAGTGCCTGCACCACTCCGCCTTCCTGCGCACCGGCCCGCACCGTCCGGTGGGGGTGCTGCTCGGCCTGCCGATGTTCGTCGCGCACAGCCACTACCGGATCCGTCACCTGCAACACCACCGCTATCTCGGCACCGAGCGCGACAGCGAGTTCTTCGGATTCGACACCCGGCAGCCGTTGACCCCCACCGCGTTGCTGGCGGGCCTGTTCGACTACCGGCGGTTCCTCACGGTCGCCGTCGACGTGCAGCGCAGCTGGCGGGGGAAGTGGCGGTACGAGGACGGCCAGATATCGCCTCGGATGAGCCGGGCCTGCATGGCCGAGTACCGGCTGATGACCCTGACCGCGCTGGGCGGCACCGCCGCATGCGTGGCCGGCTGGACCGAGCAGGTCCTCCTGCTGTGGGTGCTCCCCGTGCTCCTGGTCTCCACCCCGGTGCACTTCCTGATCGAACTGCCCGAGCACATCAAGTGCGACGACGACACGACCGACGTGCTGCGGAACACCCGGTCCATCAGCGGCAGCCGGTTCAGCAGGTGGTTCACCAACGGCAACAACCTGCACGTCGAACACCATGCGGCGATGACCGTCCCCATCAACCGCCTCACCGAACGCCACGCCGAGGTACGGCAGTTCGCAAGGTACGTCGAGCACAGCTACTGGACCTTCTACCGGCGCGTGATCCGCGAGGCGACACATGCCGCGCGGCGCAGGCCCGGCCCCGACTCAGCGGAGTGACGATGACCCCTCCCGGCGATGCCGCCGTACTGCCCGAGAGCGCCGCGGCCGGACCCGCGCTGCCCGACGGGGACGCCGGCCGTTCCTACCTGCCCGGTATGACACTGGACGACTACGTGCGCGACGTCGTGGCACCGGACGCGTTGCTGCGGTCGGTGCTCGACTTCGGCCGACCGGGCAGCCGGGACGTCCTGAGCGCCCTCGCGTCGAAGGTCAACGAGTTCGACGACGACGACACCGGACGCGGTGACTCCTACCGCCGTGCACAGCGCGACGCCACGGTCCGCTGGACCGGGATGCGCCGGATGCTGCGGCTGTGCGCGCCCACCGCTGCCACGCGCGAGAGCGTCGTGCTGGACGTGCTCGGCGGGGACGGGACGGTGGCCCGCGCGGTCGCGGTGCAGGACGACGCGTCCCTGCCCGGCCTCACCCTGCTGACCGGGGACGTCTCCGCACGGATGATCGCGCAGGCGCTCGGCCACGGTCTGCCCGCCGTGCGGCAGCCCGCCGACTTCCTCTTCCTGCGGGACGCGTCGGTGGACGCGGTACTGCTCGCCTACGGAAGCCACCACATCTCCCCGCGGGATCGTCCCGCCGCCGTCCGGGAGGCGCTGCGGGTCGTCCGTCCCGGCGGTCGGGTGGTGCTGCACGACTTCCACCGGGCCAGTCCCATGGCCCGGTTCTTCTCCGCCGTGGTCCATCCGCACACCGAGGCCGGGCACGACTACGCCCACTTCTCCCGGTCGGAGATGACCGGCCTCTTCGCCGGGGCCGGCGTCCCGGCGCAGGTCGAGGACCTCTACGACCCGCTCGTCGTGGCCGGCGCCACCGAGGGGGAGGCCCGCCGCCGGCTGTGCGACTACGTCGGCGCCATGTACGGCGTCGGGCACGTGCTGGGGACGCAGGAGGGCACGGACGGGGCGTGGCGCCTGCTCCAGGACGTCTTCGACCATGGCGAGTACGTCGCCCAGCACGCCGTGGACCCCACTCTCCCGCGCACCCCCGCCGTCCGCCCCGCGCGCCACGGCTGGCTGGCCGAGCTGCCGCGGTGGGCGCTGGTGGCCGTCGCGCGGAAGGCGGTGTGAGCCATGGACCGTCCGAACCTCGTCGACCTGGTCCGGCGCCCGCACGAGAGCGGCGACGGGCCCGCCGTCATCAGCGCGGACGGAACGCTCGGCTACGACGAGATGTGGCGGCGCGTCGGAGCGACCGCCGCCTGCCTCGCTGACCGGGGGGTGCGGGCGGGTGACCGCGTAGGCCTCTACTTCCACCGGTCGGCGGAGTACGTGACGTCCCTGCTGGCGACCCTGTCGACCGGGGCCGTCGCCGTCCCCGTCGATCCCGAGTACCCCGCCGACCGTGTCGAGCAGATGCTGCGCGCCGCGGCACCCCGCCTCGTCCTGCACGGCGGCGACCACCGGCACGACGGCACTCCGGCGCGACCTCACGACTGGGTCGACGTCAGCGGCCCGGAGGTCGACGACACCGCGACGCGGCAACGTGCCCGGACCGTCCCGGCCCGCCGGGAGGGCCGCTGGTCGCGGGACCCGGCGCTCATCCTGTTCACCTCCGGTTCCACGGGCCGCCCGAAGGGCGTGGTCCTGCACCACGCCGGGGTGGTCAACCGCCTGGTGTGGGGCCACCGGCAGTACCGCCTGGACGACACCGACCGGGTACTGCACAAGGCATCGATCGCCTTCGACGCGTCCCTGCACGAGATCATGGCCCCGCTGATCGCCGGCGGCACGCTCGTCATCGCCCCCGCCGGACTGCAGTTCGACGGCCGCGGACTGGCCCGGCTCATGCAGGACACCGCCACCACCACCGCGCATTTCGTGCCGAGCATGCTCCGGCACATGCTCGACGAACCGGAGCTGGAGTTCTGCACCGACCTGAGACGGGTCTACAGCGGTGGGGAACCGCTCGACATGGACCTGGTCCGTCGCCTGCGGACGCTGCTCCCGCAGTGCGCCGTGTTCAACCAGTACGGCCCCACCGAGACCTCGCTGAGCGTCACCTACTGGGACGCCGACGAGCCCTTCGACGGACGGATCGCCCCGCTCGGCCGGGCCATCGACGGCGTCGACCTCCATGTCCTGGGCCCGGACATGGCCCCGGTCGCCGAGGGCGGGACGGGCGAGCTGTGGGTCGGCGGTACCGGGGTGGGCTGCGGATACCTCGACGACGAGGAGCAGACCGACGCCCGCTTCCGGCCGGACCCCTACGGGCCACCCGGCGGGCGGCTCTACCGCACCGGAGACCTGGTGTCCGTGGCCCCCGCCGGCTACCTGGAGTTCCGTGGCCGCGTCGACGACCAGGTCAAGGTTCGGGGAGTCCGGGTGGAGCCCGGCGAGGTCGCCTCCGTACTGCGCGGCCACCCCCAGGTGCGGGACGCCGCCGTGGTGAGCGTGCCGGATGCGGCCAGCGGTGTCCGGCTGGTCGCCTACGTCGCCGCCCGGCCCGGTGCGCCGCTCACCGCGGGGGACCTGCGGTCCCACACGGCCCCGGTGCTCCCGCCCGCCATGCAGCCGCAGCAGGTCGTCTTCCTGGCGGACCTGCCGCGACTGCCCAACGGCAAGCTGTCGCGGCTCGACCTCCCGGACCCTCCGGAGTTCCCGGCGGCCACCGAGGACCCCGGTGCCGTAGGGACGGCGGCGCGGCTGCGTGAGATCTGGCGGCAGACCCTCGGCGTCGACGCGATCGCGGACGACGACGACTTCGTGGCGCTGGGCGGCCACTCCCTGACGGCCCTGCGCATCAGCGCCCGGGCACGCGAGGAGACCGGGATCGAGACGGCACCGGTCAGCTGCCTGGAAGCGCCGAGCTTCGGGGAGTGGCTGGCTGCCGCCACCACCGCCGTACACGGATGACAGGGGAGCCCACCGTGCCCGTTCACCGGCCGCTCACGGATCTCCAGCAGTCCATGCTGGCCCACGAGGCACTCCAAGGGGTGCCTCTCTACAACGTGCCGCGGCTCTTCCGGCTCAGCGGACCGGTGGACGTCGATGCGTTGCAGGAGGCGTTCCGGCATGTGGTGCGCCGGCACCCGGTGTTGCGGTGCACCTTCGACGCGGACCACGCCGTGGAAGCCGGTGACGTGGTGCCGCTGCCCGAACTGGACCTGCGTGGCGGGCTCGCGCGGCACGATGCGGTGTCCGCCCTGGCGCCCGTCTGGGAGACACCGTTCCGGCCGGCCGAGGAGGTACCGGTGCGCGCCGTGCTCGCCACGGTGTCGCCCGACGAGCACCACCTGGCGCTGTGCCTCCACCACGTCGTGGCGGACAGCTGGTCCCTCTCCCTGTTGCTGCGCGACCTGGCTGCCGCCTACGTCCGGTTGCTGCACGGCGGGAAGCCCGACGACACCGCCGCCCCGGACTTCTTCGCGCTGGCCGCCGCCGAGCGAGCCCGGACATGGGACACCGCGTGGTGGCGGGAGCGGCTCGCGGGCGCGCCGCCGCAGCCCCGGCCCCGCGAGGAGCCGCCGCCACACGACCAGCAAGGCACTCACACCCGGATGGACCTCCGCCTGGACGCCGCGGCCACCCGGGGACTGCGGAGCCTGGCGCGCCTGGCGCGGGTCTCGCCGGCCGTGGTGCTGTTCACGGCCGTCAGCACGGCCGTGGCCACCGCCGAGGCCCCCCACGAGAGCACCCTCGGGCTGCCGGCCGTCCTGCGGGACACCCTGGAGCGGCAGGAGACCGTCGGACCGCTCCTCAACACCCTGCCCGTGCGCACGTCGTGGACCGGCGCCCACTCGGGCACCGCCCTCGTGCAGGAGCACCACGCGTCGGTGGAGGCGGCCCTCGCCCACAAGGGGGTGCCCTACTCCCGCATCATCAAGGCGTCCGGCGCCCGCCGCCGCCCCACCCCGCTGTACCTGCACGTCGTCAACGTCGACAACGAGGCCCCGCGGCTCCGCCTGCCGCGGGTGCGGGTGACGCCGACGCCGATCCTCCCGCGCTGGGCCGTCTTCCCCGCGCACTGGGTGTTCAGCTGGGGAACGGTCGGCAACATCACCGGTGTGCTGCACGCCGGCCTCGACGCCTTCACCCACGACCAGGCCACCACGTACGGCGAGAGGTTCCGGTCGAGCCTTCGCCGGCTACTGCGCGGCGTCTGACCATGCTCCCGTCCGCCGATCCGACATCGAGGGTTCCCGTGACTTCACCGCACCACGTCGAACACCCGGACACCGCCGCAGGGCGTGCACCGCACCGGCCTCAGGAGGAGATCCTGCGCGGACTCTTCGCGGAGGTCCTGGACCTCCCCCACGTCGGGCTCGACGACGACTTCTTCGACCTGGACGGCGACTCGCTGGACGCGATGCGGCTGATCAGCAGGGTACGGGCGGTACTCGGCCGGGAGCTGAACATCCGTGTGCTCTTCCGCAGCCCGACGGTCGCCGGCGTCGCACGTGCGCTCACCGCGGCCGCACCCGCCGCCGCCCCCGCGCCCGCCCCGCTCGAAGCGCGTCCCCGCCCCGACCGGATCCCGCTGTCCCACGCCCAGCAACGGCTGAAGTTCCTCGCCATGCTGGAGGGCCCCGCCCCCACCTACAACATCCCCGTCGCCCTGCGACTGACGGGCAGCGTCGACCCCGCCGCCCTGGAACGCGCGCTCGGTGACGTGGTCGAACGCCACGAGGCCCTGCGCACGGTCTTCCCCGACCAGTTCGGGGAGGCCCACCAGCACGTCCTCGACCCGCACGAGGCGCGATGCGTCCTGCACACGGCCCGCGTTCCCCGTGCGGACCTGGAACGGGAACTCGCGCGGGCGGCAGACCACGCCTTCGACATCGCCGTCGAACCGCCGCTGCGGGCCCGGCTGCTGACGACCCAGGAAGCGCCGGAGGAACACGTCCTCCTGCTCCTCCTGCACCACATCGTGGCCGACGGCTGGTCGCTGCGCCCGTTGCTGCGCGACCTCTCCCGGGCCTACCGCGCCCGCACCGCCGGCTCCGCACCCGGCTGGGACCCGCTGCCGGTCCAGTACGCGGACTACGCCCTGTGGCAGCGGGACGCGCTGGGCGGCCCGGACCGCCCGGACAGCCCGCTCGCCGCCCAGGTCGCCTACTGGCGCCGCGCCCTGGACGGCCTGCCCGAGCAACTGGCGCTCCCCTTCGACCGGCCGCGCCCCCGGGCCGCCGACCACGCCGGCGCCGGAGTGCCGGTCGCCCTCGACCCGACGCTGCACCGGGCGGTGGCGGGGCTGGCCCAGCGGGCCGGCGTCACCCGGTTCATGCTGTTCCAGGCCGCGCTGGCCGCGGTGTTCACCCGGGTGGGCGCGGGAGAGGACATCGCCGTGGGCACCGCCGTCGCCGGACGGGCGCAGGAGTCCCTGCACGACCTCGTCGGCTGCTTCGTCAACCTGCTGGTGCTGCGCACCGACACCTCGCGGAACCCGACCTTCCGGGAACTGCTCGAGCGGGTGCGGGCGGCGGACCTGGAGGCGTACGCACACCAGGACGCCCCCTTCGACCTCCTCGTGACAGAGCTGAAGCCCAGGCGGTCGTCCGCCCACCACCCGCTCTTCCAGGTGGTGTTGACCGTCGACGGCGGTGCCGCCGAGGCATGGGAGACGGACGGCCTGCGTGGTGCGGCGGAGTTCCCACCGACATCCGTGGCCAAGTTCGACCTCGGGCTGTACCTGCACGAGGCGACGCTCCCGGACGGAACCCCGCACGGCGTCAACGGCGTGCTCCAGTACGCGACGAGCCTGTTCGACCAGGCCACGGTCCAGGACCTCGCCGATCGGTTCGTGCACCTGCTGAGGGAGGTGGTCGACGATCCGGACCGCCCGGTCACGGCCGTCGACTCCGACCAGGGGGGTCCGTCGGGGCCTGAACGCCCGCCCGTCGGCACACCACCGGCAGCTTGGGCGAAGGTGGCTGCCCGCGGGCCGCGTCGCCGGTAGCTTCTCGAGACGGCCCGCACTCATCCACCCGACCCCGAACGGACGACGCCGTGACCGACACGACCACGCCCCAGCCGGCGCCGCCCCCGGCCACCGAGCCGGCCCGACGGCAGAGGGACGAGCGGCCCCGGTCATTGTGGCGCCACCGCAACTTCATGTTGCTCTTCAGCGCCCAGACCCTCAGCGAGACCGGCACCCGCATCTCCGGCGTCGCCGTTCCGCTGCTGGCGCTCACCGTTCTGCACGCCTCCGCGTTCGAGGTGTCCCTGCTCACCGCCCTGGCGTGGCTGCCCTACGTGCTCTTCGCACTGCCGGCCGGCGTGTACGTCGACCGGGTGCGCAAGCGCCGGCTCATGGTGGTGTGCGACCTGATCCGCATGGCGCTGACGGCATCCCTGCCGGTCACCGCCCTGCTGGGGACCGTGACCATCGCACAGTTGTATGTGGTCGTCGGCCTCTGCGGCGTCCTCACCGTGTTCTTCAACGTCGCCCAACGGACCCAGCTGCCCCTGCTCGTCGCCGGCGAACAACTGGTCGAGGGTCGTGGCAAGCAGGAGACGGCCGAAGGCGCCGCCGAACTGGTCGGCCCCGCCCTGGGCGGCCTGCTGGTCGGCCTCATCGGTGCGACCAGGACCGTGCTGGCCGACGCGGTGTCCTTCCTCGTCAGCGCCTGCGCCGTAGCGGCGATCCGCACCGAGGCGCAGGAGGCGCGGATCGACGAGGACGACCGCCTACCGTTCCGCGCCGCCGTGCGCGAGGGACTCTCGTTCGTGCTCGGGCACCCGATTCTGCGCCGCTTCCTGGGATGCAGCGCCACCAACAACTTCTTCGTCATGGCGATGACCGGCATCGAGGTCGTCTTCCTCGTGGACGACCTGAACGCCCGGCCGTTCGTCGTCGGCCTCGTCTTCACCGGTGGCGCCGTCGGTGGGCTGGTCACCGGCCTCGTCGCCCAGCCGCTGGCCGACCGCATCGGCTCCGCCCGGGTGATCTGGGTGGCCATGGCGGCTCCCGGTCCCCTGTACCTGCTCATGCCGCTGGCCTCACAGGGCTGGGGCGTCACGCTGTACGCGGTCGGCCTGACGGCCTTCTCCGCGAACGCCGTCCTCTACAACTCGGCCATGGGCGCCTACATGCAGCGAATCTGCCCCACGCCGATGCTGGGCCGAATGAACGCCTCCAACATGTGGGTGTCCTTCGGGGTGGTCCCGCTCGGGGCACTTTTCGGTGGCGCGCTCGGTACCTGGATCGGGCTGCGGGCCACGCTGCTCGTCTGCGTGCTCGGCGCCTGGTCCGCCTGCCTGTTCCTCGTCCTCTCGCCGCTCCGCACCATGCGCGACGTTCCCGAGGACTGACCGCACGGCCGCGGTGCCCGGCCGGCGTGCGGACGAGCGCGGCACCTTCCCGTCGGGTTCCGGACGGCGCACAACAATTCGGCTGCACAAGAAAAGCGGGTGGCGTGGCGGAGCCGACGATATCGTGCGCACAGCGATTTACATGCGTCAATTTCGACAGAAAGCAGGCCTATGAAGTCTGATGAAATTGTCGGTCTGCTCGCCGAGCCCGCGCGGCTGCGGGTCTTCTCCGCCGTGGTGCTCGGAGCCTCCTCCGCCGCACAGGCGGCCGCATCAGCGGGCACGTCGGCGAAGGAGACGAACGCGGCGCTTCGCCGGCTGCGTCGGGGAGGCTTGATAGCGGAGACCGACGGCGTGCTCCGGCCCCGGACCGATCACCTCAGGGAGATCGTCCGCGAGACGCGTCCCGCGCGTCCCGAGGAGAGCCACGGCTACGCGGACCAGCGCGTGGAGTCGCTGCTGCGCACGTTCGTGCGGGACGGCCGGCTGGTCAGCATGCCCTCGCACTTCCGCCGCCGCAGGGTGGTGCTCCAACACCTCGTGGAGCGGACGTTCGAGGTCGGGCGGACCTACGACGAGCGGACCGTCAACGAGAAGCTCAAAGTGTGGTGCGAGGGTGCCGAGACGGACCACGTCACCGTGCGGCGCTATCTGATCGACCTCTGCCTGCTCGGCCGCAGGGACGGCGGGGACTACTGGCGCCGCACGGACGTCCAACCAGCGCTCTGAGCAACTGCCTCTGCGATGCCGGTCGACGTGCCCCGTCGCCCGGTGTCCGCGGAGCTAGGGTGCGACACAGGGGGCGGCCGCCGCAGCGCAGCCGGAAAGAAACCGGCCGATGGATTTCCTCCCGCCCTTTTCCGGGTGCCGCCGGCTCCTTGTGCAACCGCTTCGCGGATCTGTGAGGAGAGACATTGATTCCGTTGTCCTACGCCCAACAACGGTTGTGGTTCCTCAACCGGCTGGAGGGGCCGAACGCGACGTACAACGCGCCGCTGCTGCTCCAGCTCACCGGGCGGTTGGACGTACCGGCACTGCAAGCGGCGTGGCGCGACGTGCTCGGCCGGCACGAGAGCCTGCGGACGGTGTTCCGCGACATCGACGGCGAGCCGCACCAGGTCGTGCTGCCCGCCGACGAGGCCGGGCTGGGGCTCACGGTCCGCACGCCCCCGCCCGGGGACGCGGCCGAGGAGCTGCGGCGACTCCAGGTGGAGCCCTTCGACCTGGCGGTCGACCTGCCCGTGCGCCCCTGGCTCGTGGGCACCGGCACCACGCGGTGGGTGCTCGCGCTGGTGACCCACCACATCGTCAGCGACGGCTGGTCCGCGACGTTGCTGCTGCGCGACCTGGCGCAGGCGTACACCGCCCGGGTGCAGACCGGCCGGGCACCGGTCTGGGAGGCGCTGCCCGTCCAGTACGCCGACTACACGCTGTGGCAACGGGACCTGCTGGGGGACGCCGCTGACCCGGAGAGCCTGCTGAGCCGGCAACTGGGCTTCTGGCGCGGCGCGCTGGCCGGCATGCCCGACGAGCTCTCGCTGCCGGCCGACCGCGCACGCCCCTCCACCGCGAACCACCACGGAGGAACCGTCCGCTTCGACCTGGGGCCCGATCTGGCCGCAGCACTGCGGACGGTGGCGCAGCAGGGGGGAGCCACCCTGTTCATGGCCCTCCAGGCAGGTGTCGCCGCACTGCTCACGCGCCTCGGCAGCGGAACGGACATCCCGCTGGCCACCGCCGTCGCCGGCCGCACCGACGAGGCGCTGGACGACGTGGTGGGCTTCTTCGTCAACACGCTCGTGCTGCGCACGGACACCTCCGGAGACCCGACGTTCCGTCAGTTGCTCGCCCGGGTCCGGAAGACCGACATCGCCGCCCTCGACCACCAGGACGTGCCCTTCGAACGGCTGGTGGAGGAGCTGAACCCGGCCCGCTCCCACTCCCGCAACCCGCTGGTCCAGGTCGCGGTGGAACTGCACAGCGGATCCGCCACGGACGTCCGCATGCCCCAGGTGGCGTGCACGGAACTCGCGGGCGACATCGCAGACGCCGTCAAGCTCGATCTGAACTGGGACTTCGTCGAATCCGGCACGGATCTCAGGGGCGTCCTGGGATATGCGCGCGACCTCTTCGACCGGGAGACGGCGGTGGACCTGACCGGGCGGCTGGCCCGGCTGCTTCGGGAGGCGACCGGCCGACCGGACACCCCGCTGTCCCGGCTCCCGCTGCTCGACGAGGCAGAAGAGCGCACTCTCCTGCACGACGGACACCGCACCCAGCACCAGGACCTCGCGCATGGAGTCGTGCAACGCGTCCGGGAACACGCGGCCGCGCGCCCCGAGGCCATGGCGGTGACAGGCGGCCGTCAGGACGTCACCTACCGGACCCTGGTCGGCCGTGCGAGCGCGCTCGCCCGACGCCTGCGCCGCACCGCGGCATCGGCGCCGGGCATCGTCGCGGTGCTCGCCGATCGCGGCCCCGACGTGGTCACCGCCCTGCTCGGCATCCTCGGCGCCGGGTGCGCCTACCTGCCGCTGGACACCGCAGCGCCACCCGCACGCAACGCCGCCCGGCTGGCGGACACCCACGCCTCGTGCCTGCTCACCGACTCCGGACACGCCGGCTTCGCACAGAAGGTGGCCGATCGTGCCGACCACCCGATCGACGTGCTGGTCCTGGACGACGCCGTGGACCCGCCCGACGACCTCGCCCCGGTCCTGCACGGGCCCGACGACCTGGCGTACGTCCTGTTCACCTCCGGATCGACCGGTCGTCCCAAAGGGGCGATGGTGACGCACCGGGGCCTGGTCAACAACCTGCTGGGCGAGGCCGAGGCCATCGGCATCACCGACGCCACCGAGGTGGTCGTCTCCAGTGCGCCGCTGACCTTCGACATCTCGATCTGGCAGATGCTCACCGCGTTGGTCTTCGGCGGACGCGTCCACGCGGTCGGCCAGGCCGAGGCCCGGGACCCCCAGGCGCTGTTCGACGAGGTGATCGCCACGGGGGCCACGGTGTTGCAGGTGGTGCCGAGCCTGCTCCAGACGACGCTGGACCAGTGGGATGTGCACGGCGGCGGGCCCGCACGGCTTCCGCTGCGGCGTCTGGCCGTCACCGGCGAGGCGCTGCCCGCGGACCTGTGCCGCCGCTGGCTGGCCCGCCACCCAGACGTTCCGCTCGTGAACTGCTACGGCCCCACGGAGTGCTCCGACGACGTCGCGCAGGCACTCATCACCGCGCGGACGCCCCCGGAGGGCACCCGCGCCCCCATCGGGGTCGCTACGCGGGGCCTGCGCCTGTACGTCCTCGACGACGGGCTCCGGCTCGTTCCCCCCGGCACACCCGGTGAGCTGTACGTCGGTGGCGTCGGTGTCGGCCTCGGCTACCTGGACGATCCCGCGCGCACCGCGACCGTCTTCGTTCCCGATCCGTACGGCGGCGAGCCGGGCCGGCGCATGTACCGCACCGGCGATGTCGCCCGCCGGCGCAGGGACGGCCAGCTGGAGTTCCTCGGCCGCCAGGACCACCAGGTGAAGATCCGGGGCCGGCGCATCGAACTGGGCGAGGTGGAGTTCGCGCTGAGGGAGCTCGCGGGCGTGCGGGAGGCCGTCGTCGCCGTGGCGGACGGCCCCGGCGGGCATCCGGTACTCGTCGGCTACTACACCGGAACCCCGGAGCCGGCTGACGTACGGGCCCGGCTGGCGACGGTGCTCACGGACGCCATGGTGCCCGGTGTCCTGCTGCCGCTGGACGAACTGCCGCTCACCGCGAACGGCAAGGTGGACCGCGACGCGTTGCCGTTGCCCGACCTCTCCGCCCGCGCGAAGGGGCGGCCGCCGAGGACCGCGCGGGAGCGTGCACTGTGCCGGGCCTTCGAGGAGACGCTGGGACTGGACGGCGTCGGGGCGGACGAGGGCTTCTTCGACCTCGGCGGCCAGTCCCTGCTGGCCGTGCGGTTGATCAGCAGCGTCAACAGGAGGCTTGACGCCCGGCTTCCGCTGGCCGCCGTCTTCGAGCGGCAGACGCCCGCGGGGCTCGCCGCCCTGCTGGACGAAGGCGCCGCCTGCAGGCCGGCCGTGACGGACCTGCGCCGCGAGATCCGACTCGACCCCGAGATACGAGCGTCGACGGTCCCCATCGCCGGGCCCGTGCCCGATCCCAGCGACGTCCTGCTCACCGGAGCCACCGGGTTCCTCGGCGCTTTCGTCCTCCGGGAGACGCTCGAGCGCACCTCCGCCACCGTCCACTGCCTGGTGCGTGCAGCGGACGACACCGCCGCCCTGCGGCGGATCGAGGCCGCGCTGACCGCCTACGGCCTGTGGGAGGACCGGCTGCGCGACCGCGTCGTGGCCGTGGCCGGAGACCTGACACAGCGCCTGCTGGGCCTGACCGAGAAGCGCTTCGATGCACTGGCGCGGACCGTGGACGTGGTCTTCCACAACGGTGCCCGGGTCAACCTGATGGAGTCCTACGAGACGCTGCGGCCCACGAACGTGAACGGCGTCCAGGAGATCCTTCGGCTGGCTGCCCGGCACCGCACCGTGCCGGTCCACTACGTGTCGACGATCAGCACGGTCGTGGCCGGCGAGGACGACCCTGAGATCCTTCCGGAGGACTGGGTCAGCGATCCGGCGCTGCTGGACCCGTACGGCTACGTGCGGACCAAGTGGGTGGCCGAAGGCCTCGTCCGGCTGGCACGGCAGCGCGGGATCCCGACGGCCGTGTACCGCCCGTCGCGCATCGGCAGCCACGCGCAGACCGGAGTCATGGGGGGCGACGACGCCTTCTGGCACTTCGTGCGGGCCTGCGTGGAACTCGGTGTCCGCCCCGAACCCGGCCTTGACGGCGAGGGACTGCGCGAGAACATCGTGCCGGTCGACTTCGCCGCCGCCGCGTTCGTCCACCTCGCGCTCACCGGGCGGGCCGACGGCGTCGTCTACAGCCTGACCAGCCCGGTGCAGACCGAGCTGAGCGCCGTGCTGGAACACGCCCAGCGCCTCGGATACCCGACCGTTCCCGTTCCGTACGAGCAGTGGCGGCACGTCCTGCGCACGGCGGCGGACGCCGTACCCGGCGCCGGTGGGTCCGTGCAGGCGGTGGCGCTGCTGGACAGCACGCTGGGGGAGACGCCGGGGCGCTACCCGGACGTCTTCGACCGGGCGAACACGCAACGCGGCCTGGACGGTACCGGGCTGATGTGCCCGACCATCGGCCCCGACCTGCTCGAACCGTGTCTCGCGTATTTCACCCGGCAGGGACTCCTGCGTCCGCCCCCTGCCGCGCCCGACCGGAACCCGCGTCAGTCCACCGCCTCCTGCGGCCCGTCCTCCGCCACCGGCCGGAAGCCGGCCAGGAGGTGACCGGGCCGGGTCGACGGCGCCCGACGGAACGGGTGCTCTGACCGGCGACGAGGAAACGCACGGTGACCAGCGAGCGGCGAGGCACGAGGGAACCCGGGGCGGGCCGAACACCGAAATCCGCGGCGTGCCGGACACTGGAAGGAGAGGGTGGTGGCCGACGATGCTGACGGATGTGCGCGAGCACCTGGGCAGAGCCCTGTTCGAGCGGGTCGCTGGCCCCGAAGGACCGGCCACCCGTGCCCGCATCCACGGCACCGAGGGCCCGCGCTGGTTCGCGCCCGACCGCCCGATCCGAACCGTGCACGGGGACGCCTCGATGTTCATCGGCGGGATCAGCGCCTTGCTGTTGCAGTCCCTGCACCCGCGCGCCATGGCCGCCGTCGCCGCCCACTCCGGATACCGCAGCGACCCGTGGGGCCGGTTGCAGCGCACCAGTGCCTTCCTCGCCGTCACGACGTACGGCACGGCCGACGATGCGCAGGCGGCCGTCGACCACGTCCGCGGCATCCACGAGCGGGTGCGTGGGACGACCGCCGAGGGACTGGCGTACCACGCGGCCGACCCGCACCTGCTGGGCTGGGTGCACGCCGCCGAGACGGACAGCTTCCTGCGCGCCCACCGTCGCTACGGAGCCCGGCCGCTCGACGCCACCGGCTACGACGCGTACGTCGCCGACACCGCCCGGGTCGCCGAGGCCCTGGGAGTGGTCGACGCACCCCGCGACCGCCGCGAGCTGGCCGACCGGCTGGCGGCCTACCGGCCCGAGCTGCGGGTCACCCCCGAGGCCCGCGCCGCCGCGCGCTTCCTGCTGCTGCGGCCCCCACTGCCCCTGCCGGCACGGCCGTTCTACGCCGGCCTGGCCGCGAACGCCGTCGCGCTGCTGCCGCCGTGGGCCCGGAGCATGCTGCGGCTGCCCCGTCTCCCCGTCGTCGAGGACATCGCCGTACGCCCAGCGGGCCAGGTCCTGACCCGGACCATCCGCTGGGCCATGGCCCCGTCCCGGCCACCCGCGCACTGACGACCGCCATCCGGTCCCGGCTCGGCGTCCCCCACACCGCGCCCCCACGGTGATCGACGGGTCTCCCGGGTATGCGCACCGCATCCCCGCCCCCTGCCCCTCGCCTGCCTCACCGGTTCGGGTTACCGTCGTCGCGCCTGGAAGGAGGGGCGATCAGTCGTGGCTGAGCTGGTTTTGGGACCGTTGTTGAGGTACGCGGACGCTTCGTTGGCGACCGTGTGGGTCGAGACGAGCCGTCCGTGCGTCGCCGAGGTGCGCTGTTCGAACGGCGCGGGCGGGGCGGCCGCCACCTTCCAGGTGGCCGGGCACCACTACGCCCTGGTCACGGTGACGGGACTCGAACCCGACACCGCACCGTCGTACGAGGTCTTCTTGGACGACGCCCCGGTGTGGCCGCTGGCCGATTCCGGCTTTCCGCCCTCCGTCATCCGAAGCCCCGCCGGCGGTGACGCCGTCCGGGTCACCTTCGGCTCCTGCCGCTGGGCCACACCCATGGCGGGCGGCAAGGCCCTGGGCACGGACGCCCTCGACTCGCTCGCCACCCGCCTGGCGGCCGACCCCGACGCCGAACGCCCCGACGTGCTGCTGCTCCTGGGCGATCAGGTGTACGCGGACGAGACCTCGGAGGAGACCCGGAAATGGCTGGCCACCCGGCGCGATCTCGCCGAGGCCCCCGGCGGCCAGGTCGTCGACTACGAGGAGTACTGCCACCTCTACTACGAGTCCTGGCTCGACCCGGAGATCCGCTGGCTGCTGTCCACCGTGCCCAGCTGCATGATCTTCGACGACCATGACGTCATCGACGACTGGAACACCTCCGCGGCCTGGCTCGCCGACATGCGCGCCACCCACTGGTGGCAGGAACGGCTGCTGAGCGGCCTGATGACGTACTGGGTGTACCAGCACCTCGGCAACCTCTCCCCGGCCGACCTCGCGGACGACCCGACCTACGCCGCGGTGCGTGCCACCCCGGACGGCACGGACGCGCTGCGCAGCTTCGCCCTGCGGGCCGACGCCGACGCCACCGCCGTCCGGTGGAGCTACCGGCGCGACTTCGGCCGGGTGAGGCTGGTGATGGTGGACTCGCGTGCGGCGCGGGTGCTCGGCGAGGACGACCGCGCCATGCTGGACGACGGCGAGGCGGCCTGGCTGCGCAAGCAGGTGCAGACCGACCCGGACGCCTACGACCACCTCCTGGTCGGCACCTCCCTGCCGTGGCTGCTGCCGCACCTGGTGCACGATGCCGAGGCGTGGGACGCGGCCCTGTGCGCGGGGGAGCACGGAACCCGCTGGGCCCGCTTCGGCGAGCGGCTGCGCCGGACGGCCGACCTGGAGCACTGGGCCGCCTTTCCGCGCTCCTTCGCCGACCTCGCCGACCTGCTCGTGGAGACCGCCTCCGCCCCACAGGGCCCCGCGAGCGTGTGCGTGCTCTCCGGCGACGTGCACCACGGCTACGTCGCCCGGGCCACCTGGCCGTCCGCCGGGCAGGACGCACGGGTCCTCCAGCTCACCTGCTCACCCGTGCACAACCGCGTGCCCCTGTACATGCGACTGGGGTTCCGTTTCGGTTGGAGCGCCCTGGCCCGCCGGATGGGCCGGGCCCTCGCCCGGCACGGCCGCTGCCCCGCCCTGCCGGTGCAGTGGCGCAAGCAGGGCGGCCCATGGTTCGGCAACCAGCTCATGACCCTCACCCTGTGCGGCCGTTCCGCCCGGCTCCGGCTGGAACAGGCTGCCCTCGACGGCACGTTGCACACCGCGCACGACTCCACCCTGACCCCCTCCTGAGCGGCGCGTGCGCGTCGGTGGTGGTCCTATCCACGCCCGCTGGGGAGACTGGGCGCACGGGAGCAGCCGGTGCGGACGGTGCAGCCGGCGCGGACGGAGGTGATCGCCGATGGCGGACGAACGTGCGGGCTACCCGGGTCTCATCGTGCCGGTCGGGCACGTCGAGCCCGTGCCGCGTCGCATCCGTGCCCAGGTCGGCGGCCGGTGGGTGCTCGACACCCGGCGCGCGCTGTACGTGTGGGAGTGGCCCGGCTATCCGCAGTACAGCATTCCGCTGCGGGATCTGGCCGAGGGCGTCCTCACCGACGACGGCCGCACCGGCCGGCTGAAACCCGGCCCGGCACGGCGGCACTCGCTGCGGGTCGGCTCCGAGGTCCGCGAGGGCGCGGCGTGGGTCTGGGACGAGGGGGCCCCGGAGGAGCTCCTCGGCACCGCCCGGTTCCGGTGGGACGCGCTCGACGCCTGGTACGAGGAGGAAGAGCAGGTCTTCGTGCACCCGAGGAGCCCGTACACGAGGGTGGACGCGCTGCGCTCGTCCAGCAGCGTGCGCGTCGAGGTGGACGGCACCGTCCTCGCGGACGCACCGTCCTCGGTGACGCTCTTCGAGACCGGCCTGCCGACCCGCTACTACGTGGAGCGCACGTACGTCGACTGGACCCGGCTGCGCCCCTCGGACACGGTGACGGCATGCCCGTACAAGGGGAGGACCAGCGGGTACTGGTCGTTCGCGAGCGGGACCGCCGGCCACGACGACCTCGCCTGGGCGTACGACTTCCCGACGGTGGCGTGCGCCGCCGTCGCGGGGCGGGTCGCCTTCTACAACGAGCACGTCGACCTGTACGTGGACGGTGTCCTGCTCCCGAGACCCACCGCCCTCTCACGGACCCAGTGGGACAAGGAACAACACGCGCGTTCCTGAGCCGAGGCGTGACGAACCGGGCCCGACCGATGACTGTGGCGCCGGCAGCCGGTCGTCAAGGGGGAAGAGGAAAGGAGATCCACCCATGTCGACACACGGACCCGCAAAGCAACCCACGACCGAGCTCGACGCCCGTTACAGCTCCGCGCTCCACCCCCGCCCGGGCGCGGCGGACGCCACGGCCACCGAGTGGGCCGAGGCCCAGCGGCAGTTGGCGACCGCCGAGATCTTCTGGGTGTCCACGGTGCGCCCGGACGGCCGGCTGCACGTCACGCCCGTGATCGCCGCCTGGCACGACGGGGTGCTGTACTTCTCCACCGGAGCCGGGGAGCAGAAGGCGAGGAACCTCGCCCATGACGGGCACTGCGCGCTGACCACGGGGCGGAACTCGCTCACCGAAGGGCTCGACCTCGTGGTCGAGGGCAGGGCGGAGCCGGTCGCCGATCCGGCGGTGCTCGACGAGGTGATCGCGGCGTACGAGGCGAAGTACGGGGCGCACATCACCTCCCCCGAGGGCACCTTCCACGGGATCGGGGACGCGTTCCGCAAGGGCGACGTGGTGGTGTTCGCGGTGGCACCGGACACGGCGTACGGCTTCGGTCGGGACGACGGCGTGTACACCCACACCCGGTGGGCGTTCTGAGCCGGGTCAGGGCCGCACACCGAGGTGGGCCGGCAACTCCAGTCGCAGGGTCACGTCGACGCCGCCGGTCGCCTGGCCCACGCGTAGGTCGCCGACCGCGGAGAGCAGCGCCAGCGCGTCGGCCGGGTCGAGACCGCGGGCCCGGCCCAGTGCCGTGATCATGGCGTCGACCGCGGCGCGGCGTGCCTCATCGAACGTGGGTCCGCTGGTCAGCACCGCCACCCGGTCCGCGGTCGTCACCCAGGGCCAGCGGAGTGCCGCGCCGCGCTCGAGGTCGACGCGCAGCGCCACCTCGGCGCGGACCTCCACCCCGGTCCCGGACAGCTCCCCGTCGCCCTGGACGGCATGCGCATCACCTACGTAGAGCAGGGCGTCAGGGACGAGGACCGGCAGGTGGACGGTGGCGCCGGCGCGCACGATGGAGTGGTCCATGTTGCCGCCGTGCCTGCCCGGCACGGAACTCGGCAGCGACTCACCCGGCAGGGCGACGCCGAGACACCCCACCATCGGGGCCAGCGGCAGGGTGATGCCGCCGGCGAACGTGACACCGTCTTCCGTGAGCTCGCAGATCCTGCCGTGGGAGCCGGTGATCACCCCGGCGGAGGCCGGATTCCTGCCCTCCCGGGCGCACAACCATCCTGGTGAGACGCAGGTGATCTCCTCGATGGTGACGACGAGGGCGTCCCCGGGGCGTGCGCCCCGCACGGCCAGCGGTCCGGTGAGCGGGTTGCCCTCCCCGGCCGGGAGCTCCGGCAGCTCGAACGGACCTGCCGGGTGGGCGAACATCCGCCCGGCCCGGGCGTCCCAGGTCTCCACCAGCACCCGCTCGCCCGGGTCGAGCGTGCAGCTCGGAGGGCGCGCGGCGCTGTACGCGTAGGCGGGCGACGACGGCCTGGAGATCCGTTCCCGCGTCATGCCGGCGGCCCGCTTTCGGCGGCGATGCGGCCACTCTCCGGGGGCCGACCCGCCGGGCCGCCTTCCGTTCCGGCACCCGCCGCTCTGCCGTCTGGAGCGCGCTTGACCGCCAGCGCGGCCAGGAGGCTGATCAGCGCCCCCGCCATGAGGAAGTACGCGGGCGCGCGCCGGTCGTGCGTCAGGTTGATGAGCAGCCCGGAGACATACAGCGCGGGCCCGCCGAGCGCGGCCGCCGCCAGGTTGTAGCCGATGGCGAACGTGGTGGCCCGGACCCTGGCCGGTACGGCCTCGGTGTAGGCGGCGGGAGCGACGGCCGTGTAGGCGGCCGGGCCGATCGCCATGACGGCGCACACCAGGATCACGACGGCAAGGTTGCCGGTGGCGCTGAGCAGCGCGAACAACGGGTAGGCGAAGACCACCAGCGCGGCGCACGCCGCCACCAGGATCGGGCGTCGCCCCACGCGGTCGGACCAGGGGCCGACGCAGGCCACGACGACCATCGCGACGATCAGCGCCAGCAGGGTGGCGAGCGTCGCCCGGTCGGTCGAGTGACCCAGCCTGATCAGGTAGGTCTGCACATAGCTGAACACCACGTAGTAGCCGACCTGCTGGATCGCGGCCAGCCCGAACACCACGAGCAGTGCCTCGCGATGGTGGGTGAACGTCTCACGCAGCGGCGCCCGCTCGACCGCGGCCTGCTGCTGGATCTGCTGGAACTCCGGTGTCTCGTCGAGGGTGAGCCGGACGACCAGGCCGATGACGCCCATGGGCAGTGCGGCGAGGAACGCCAGCCGCCACCCCCAGGCCGCCATGGCGCCGTCGCCCAGCAGGGAACCGAGCAGCAGCACCAACGTGGCGGCCAGGACCAGGCCGAGGATGCTACCGATCTGCACACGACTGGTCAGGGCGCCTCTGCGCGTCGTCGAGTGCTCGGCGACGTAGGTGACGGCCGTGCTGTACTCGCCTCCGGTCGCCAGCCCCTGGAGCAGCCGGCACAGGACGAGGAGGACGGGCGCGAGCACACCGGCGGTGTGCGCGGTCGGCAGCACGCCGATCGCTGCGGTGGAGCCGGCGATGAGGGCGAGCGTGAGAACCAGCGCGGCACGACGCCCCAAGCGGTCCCCCATCGCCCCGAACAGCACGGATCCGAGTGGACGGACGACGAAGGCGACGCCGAAGACGGCGAGCGTCGAGAGCAGTGCCGTGCCCGGTGTCTGTTCCGGGAAGAAGCGGCTGGCAAGGATGGTCGTGAGGTAGCCGTAGACGCCGTAGTCGAATGTCTCGATCGTGTTGCCCGCGGCGGCGGCGATCGTGGCCTTGCGGACCGTGGCCGGGGACTCGCGCGTGTCCTGGGCGTGTCCCGCGGTCATCGGCGCGCTCCTTCCTGGTGCCGTGGACCGCCGCGGTAGGAGCCGGTGCCGGGTTCGACGGGGGCTGCGGCCGAGCGTTCTTGAAGATAACCGCCGACGATGCGGCGCACAGTCCCGTTTTCGGTCGGCGTCCAGGGGGTGCGGGCGCGCAGGACGGCGGTGCGCGGGCCCGCTTTCACCGGCATCTGGCAGGCACCTTCGCACACGCGGGAGTGGCGGCCGCGGACCCCCTGTTAGCCTCCGCTTCACCCTTTTATGACCTGAGGAGGCCGAGTAAGATGCGATTAGCTGCTGAAAGTCGACTTTATGCGGTTGCTGTCGGTGTACTGGGCCTGGCGTTGGCCACCGGGGCGACATTTGCTCCGTCGGCGGTGGCGGCACCGCACGCCCGGGCCGCCGGGGCAGCCGTCTGTGCCTACGCGTCGGGAACCCCGAGTCCGGGGCAGGCCACCAACGCGCCGTGCGTGGAGCCGGCCGGTGAAGCCGGCAAGTGGAAGCTCCGGAAGGACACCTCCGTCGACTACGCCGCCGAGGTCGCCGACCTTGAGGCGCACGCCGGCGCGGGGGACACACCGCAGGCGCCGGCACCCAGCTGGAGCGGCATCCTCGGCACCGGGTCGCAGTACCGGCTGCCGTACACGAGCCCGTGCCGCAGCGCGTCGGCGTCACTGACCTCGCAGGGTTTCTGCTTCTCCGCAACCGATCAGAGCGCCTCGACCGGGCCCCTGACCTGGAACGGTGAAGGGGTCGAGCTACGCCCGCAGGGCCAGACCACGTCGGCGGACGCGGCGGGCCTCGACGGTGCCGACGACATGTACTGGGGCCGGCAGATCGTCGCGACCGGATGGTCGGCCTACAAGGGTGCCAACGGTTCCGGCGGAAGCGGCGACCCGGCCTACAACCAGATCAGCGCCCTCACATTCGCCGAGTGGCAGGGCACCCGTTCGGACTCCGAGGACCCCCGCTACCGCAAGGTCGTCCTCACGGAGAACACCGCGACCGGCGGCGCGTCCCAGCTGACGGATCCGGTGCTGCACCTCGGCGGTATCGCCTGGTACGGGCACTACCTCTACGCCACCGACGTGCACACCGGGAGTTCGCTGCACGGCGTGACCGTCTTCGACCTGGACCACATCGTCTACATCGGGGCCAACTCCCGCCTGGTGGCGGCGGCGCACGGCGCCCACTACGTGATGCCGGTGGTGGCCCGGTGGATCTCCACCGGCACGGGCAGCTACTACGTGCCCGGTGGGTCCATGTCGCTCGACCGAGGCCCCACCGGACCGAGCCTGCTCATCGGCGCCGGAAGCGCCAGACCGGCCACCGAGGTCATGCGGTTCGCGCTGCACACCGCCGACAGCGCCGCCGGCCCGACCCTGGTCACGGACTCCGGCGGCACCGCCAGCGCCGTGGCCGCCTACCAGTTGAACAACCCGGTGAACGATCAAGGAACACCCGAGGTGCCGTCGGGCGTCGTCTCGAACAACGGCGTGTTCTACTACCACATCGAGAACGCGCACGGAACGTCGAGCCGCCTGGACGCCTGGAACTCCACCACCGGGGCGCACTGCTCCGTGACGAAGTGGCCGAAGGCCTCGGAGGGCCTGTCGTTCTGGCATGCGGCCGACGGTGACCACCTGTTCGGCGCCACCGCGAACGCCGGCACCCGCACGGCGTACGACGCACAGCTGACGACCGTCTTCCCGGGCGGGTGCTGACCGGTACGTGCACGGTCCGCCGAAGCGGTGGGCGGTCGGGCCGCCCACCGCCACGGCCGGGTCCGGCTACCGCTCCTCGATCCTCATGAACGTCACCGAGTTCGCCGGGAAGGTGTACGTGAACCGGTCGGCGACCCCGGTGAACGTGGACCTCTTCGGTGCGACGAGGGTGTCCGTCTCGGTCTTCACCGCGTCGGGACCGGCCGCAAGCTTGGTCACGCCCGCCCGCGGCGCCACGTCACCGCCGCCGAGGTCGATCGCGGTGCGGGCGGCGGTGGACTGGTCGTTGACGGCCTTGAGGATCAGTTCGCCGGTCCGGTCGTCCCGGGTGACGACCTGGCGGAAGGGCTCGACCGGCTTGTCGTCGGTGAAGCCGCTCCACTCCTCGCCGTCGAGGAAGAGGCTGACCTGACGGCCCCGTACCTTGATGTCGACGTCGCCAGGCCGTAGGACTGAGAGCACGGGCATGGGCGCGTCAACACGCGGGACGCCGTCCGGACCGACCGACCAACAACCAGCCGACCGACCGGCCCGCACCCCACCCACGTGCCTCGAACGACGCCACCGGGCCGTCGCATAGATAATGGTCCCGCCCTGTCCGCGCACCCCGGGGAAGGTCGATGAGCGAGAAGCGTTGGGCCACCTTCGACTGCTTCGGCACCCTCGTGGACTGGCGTCACGGCATCGCCACCGGCATCGAGCTGGTGGTGCCCGGCAGGGGCCGGGAGCTGCTGGACGTCTACAACCGCCACGAGCCGGAGGTGCAGCGCACGCACCCCTCCCTGCGCTACGGCGACGTCCTGGCCGAGGCGTTCAGGCGCACCGTTGCCGAGGCGAAGGTCGAGCTGGTGGAGGACGACCTGCGCGTGCTGACGGCCGGAATCCCGTTCTGGCCCGTCTTCCCGGAGACCCGGCAGGCGCTGCGCGAGCTGCGGGCGGCCGGCTGGAACCTGGCCCTGCTCACCAACTGCGACCGCGTCATCATCGGAGAGACCCAGCGCCGCCTCCAGGTGCGGTTCGACGCGATCGTCACCGCCGAGGACTGCGGCGCCTACAAGCCGGCCCACCACCACTTCACGTTCTTCGAGCAGTCCCTCGGCGTCACCCGTGACCGCTGGGTCCACGTGGCGCAGAGCTACTTCCACGACATGGTGCCGGCCGGCGAACTCGGTGTCACCCGGGTGTGGATCAACCGTCTGGACGCGCGGGACGACCCCTCGATCGCCCACGCCGTCCGCCCCGACCTGAGGGACCTGGCGGCCACCGTCGACGAGGTCCACCAGAGGTTCAACGGCTGACCCGCACGGGGAGCGTGGCGGGCCCCGGGCCACCCTGACGGTGTCGCCACCAGCGGGGTGGCCCCGGGCCGCTCGCCGGACCCGGGGTGTCCGGTGTCCGCGCGCTTCGGCGCCCGCCTCAGCCGGTGGCACTCCACAGCACGGCGGTCGGGGCCTGCTGGGTGAGGGTCTGGCTGCCGTTCCACGTCACGAACGAAGTACCGGGGAGGTAGTCCTCGCCGAGGAAGAACGCCCGGCTGACCTGGCTGACCGTCAGCGTGGCACCGGTCTCCGTGATGGGCGTGCGCAGCGCCACGATCTCGGCGACGTCCGAGGCCTGGGTGCCTGCGGGCAACTCGACGGTGGTCGCGGCCGTGCCGTCCCGGTTCACCGAGGACGTGGCGACGTCGTGGTGGGAGGTGTACAGGGTGTCGTCGTTCTTGAGCCGCACGCCGATGCCCAGCCCGACCGCCGCGGTGTCGGCGGTCGGCGTGGCCGTGTGGGTCACCGCGATGTACAGGTAGGTGCGCTGGTCCCCGACCGCCGCGGTCTGCGGATCGGACGGTGACTCGATCTGCCCCTCGCGCAGCATCTCCTGCGCCATGACCTGGTACGTCCAGGGGTTCACGTCCATCTGGTGCTCGCGGGCCGCCCCGGCGGGCAGCTCCTCGAGCGGGGACAGCGAGAAGCGCATGGGGTCGTCGACCTTGTCGCACATGTTGTTGTTCGACGTGCAGGTCTCCAGCAGGGGACGGTCGCCTTCGAGGGTGCCTGCGAAGACGAGCGTCTGGTGGTTGGGCGCCTGGTAGACATCGGTGCCGGGCACCGTGTTGCCGTCCGCGTCGACTTCGACCCGGTAGGCCCACTCGATGTCCGTGGTGCGGCCCCACCGCGCCATCAGCGCGGGGGAGTCGGTGCCGCCGTCCTCGTTGCTCCAGACGATCGTGTACTGGAGCACCTTGTGCCCGGGCGTCGCTGCCGGAAGCACCTCGTGGTAGGAGATCAACGGGGTGTCGGTGGTGGCGCTCTGGAACCGGTCGCCCAGCTCGGCGATGTTCCTCCCGTACAGCACGGGGGAGTGCCTCAGCACCAGACCCTCCTCGCTGTCCTCACCGTGCACCTGCACGGAGACGTCGCCCAGCCGGGCACTGCTCACCCCGCTCGGCGACCGGTCGGACGCGAACTCCAGCTGAAGGGTGTGCTTCCCCGCGGCGAGGTGCCCGACGGTGAAGCTCCGCGTGGTCTCCTGGTCGGACGGGATCACGATGTCCGTGACGTAGCGGTGGTCGACGTGCACCGACACCACACCGGACTCGCTGCCTTCGGTCTGCCAGGAGGCGCCGGCCGCCCGCGAGGTCAGGGTGAGCACGGCCTCGCCCGTGCTCCGCACCGAGAAGGGCAGGGCCTTGGCGTGCTGCCCGCGCTTGACCGTGACGTCGGACGCGACGTGGGAACCGGTCTGCCGGCCCTGCTCCGGGCTGGCCGCCGCGCTCGACGAGGCGACGGCCAGGGCCGAGGCGCCGAGGACCGCTGCGAGCATCCCCCTGCTGAGCCTGGTCCCGAACGTGGACCTGGCCCCGGACGTGGACGAAGTCCGCCGTGGTGATCTGTCGTTGTCGTTCATGTGCGCCCTTCCGCTTGATCCGCCACGCCTCTATACCGTGTTGCGGCGTGGGCCGCCAGAGAGGATGCGGCAGCCGGCGGACGCCTGTCGGACCCGGATGCGAACGCGGGTTGAATGCTGGAGATCGGCCGGGCGGACGGCGCCGTTCCCTCACGGCGTGGTGCGGGAGCGCCGGCGTACGTCTGTGAACGGGATATGAAGAGCCCGTACGTCGCAGGGCCAGCAGCTGCGCTCAGGGGCGGGCTCGGCGTCGCCCTCATGGGCGCGGCCGCAGCCGCCTGCACCGGATGGTCCCTGCTGCTGTCGGCCGGCGTCAGCTCCGGTTCGGGCGGCAGGTGGCGCAGTCCGGATCGGTCGGCCGCCCGTAGACCACCGCGGCGCCCGTCTCGGCCTCCAGCCGTTCTGCGAGTCGTCGACCCAGCAGCGTGTGCTCGGCCCACTGCGCGGCGGTCGCCGAACGGCCGCCGCCCCACTGGCTGTGCGCATCCTGCCAGGTGGACCAGGCCCGCAACGCGTCCGTCAGCTCGGCCGAGACACCGAGGTGCTCCGGGCCCACCATGGCGTCCACCTGCCGCTCCTCGTGCCACGCCCAGACGGGGAACGCCCCGTAGTCGAACTGCACGTCCAGCCGCCGCACCCCGACCGGGCGCCCGTGCGGGCAGAATCGCGCGTGCCGCCGGAAATCGTCGTCCATCCGCACAGGGTAGGTGCGTCGCGAACCGGGTGGTCCCTGACCGTCCCGGGTGGCCGGCACCCGGGCGAACACCCGGGGTTCCGCCGGAGGACCGGCCTCGGTTCCGCTCACGCCGGCGGACTCCGAGACGCGCGAGCGGCTGGAGCTGCTGCGGGTCCCGGGCATCGAGGACTGCCCTTCGGGAACGCCCGACTGGTCCGCACGGTGGAGCCCGGCCGGCGCCGCTCAGGTCAGCGCGCCGCCGTCGACGCGCAGCACCGTGCCGGTCACGAAGGAGGAGCGGTCGCTGAGGAACCAGGCCGCGGCCTGGGCGATTTCCTCCGGGTCGGCCATGCGGCGCAACGGGTTGCCCGCCGAGAGCCGCTCGGTGAGACCGGGTGACTCCGCCTCCCAGGCACGGATCATCGCGGTCAGCGTGGCGCCGGGCGCGATGGCGTTGACGCGGATGCCCTCCGGGCCGTACGTGACGGCGGCCGATTCGGTGAGGCTGTTGACCGCCCGCTTCATCGCGGCGTAGGCGGGCAGCTCGGGGTTGCCCCGCAGGCTGCCGACCGACGAGTTGTTGACGATGGCGCCCGTCCCGGCGGTGGCTCGGATGGCGGCCACCTCGGCGACCATGGCCAGCCAGACGCCCTTGAGGTTGACGCTGTAGACGCGGTCGAAGTCGGGCTCCGGCATCCCGTCCAGCGGGCCGGGGTGCTGGATCGTCGCGCCGTTGTTGAAGGCGACGTCGAGGCGGCCGTACAGGTCCACGGCGTGGTCGACGGCGGCCCGCACGCCGGCCGCGTCCGCCAGGTCGCAGGTCACGTACTCCGCGGTGCCACCCGCCGCCCTGACCTCCTCGGTCACCGCCTTCAGCTCGGCCTCCGTCCGGGCGGCGAGGAGGACACGGGCGCCCTCGCGGGCGAACAGCCGGGCCGCGGCGGCGCCGATGCCGCGCCCGGCACCGGTGATGAACGCGACCTTGCCGGCCAGCAGGCCCAGGGCGGCCGGGGCGGCGGGTGCGGTGGAGGCGGGTGTGTTGTCCATGGCAGCGAGCCTGGAACGACCCGCGGAACCCATCCAGGCACCGGCAGTACCTGGCTGGGCCGGCCGGCGTGCGGCCACACTGGAGGCATGGACCGACGAGAGCTGGCGGCGTTCCTGCGGAGCAGGCGCGAGCGGATCACCCCGGCCGACGTGGGGCTGCCCGCCGGCCCGCGCCGCCGAACCCCGGGGCTGCGCCGCGAGGAGGTGGCGCAGCTCGCGTACATCTCGACCGAGTACTACACACGTCTCGAGCAGGCCCGCGCGCCGCGCCCGTCTCGGGAGGTGCTGGCCGGGCTGGCCCGGGCGCTGCGCCTGCCGGATGCCGAGCGCGACCATCTCCACCACCTCGCCGGTGCGCCGCCGCTGCCGCCGGCCGGCCCCTCGCGTGAGGTGCGCCAGAGCATCCTCGACCTGCTGCACCGGTTGCCGCAGGCGGCGGCGACCGTGATGTCCGCGACCCTCGAGGTGCTGGCGTGGAACGATCTGGCGGCGGCCCTGATGGAGGACTTCTCCGCGCTGCCGCGGCGCGACCGCAACCTCGTGCGCCGGGTCTTCCTCGGACCGCACTCGCACGGCCAGCGGCTGTACGGCGTCTCGGACGGGGACGCGTTCGCCCGCAACGCGACACGGCGCCTGCGTGCCGCAGCCGCGCGCTATCCCGACGATCCGGAGGTCGCCGAGCTGGTGGGCGATCTTCTCGCCGGCAGCGAGGAGTTCACCCGTCTGTGGGAGTCCCGCGAGGTGACCCCCTGGTCCACGCTGTGCAAGACCTTCCAGCACCGGCTGGTGGGCCCGGTCACCGTCAACTGCGACGTCCTCGACGTCACCGACCGCGACCAGCAGGTCGTGATCTACACCGCGACCCCGGGCTCGCCGTCCGCGGAGGCGCTCCAGCTGCTGTCGGTCATCGGCACCCAGCGCATGGACGTCATCGGCTGAGCCACCCCGGCCACCCGTCATTCCTGCTGGCCTCCGGCCCGGTACCGCGCCCGTGTCGGCCCTCGGACAAGGCCGCGCAGCGCCTCGTCGTCCGTGCTGCCGGGCGCCGCCGCGGCCCATCGGTCCGGTCCACCGTCGGTGACTTCCGCACCGCAGTGCTGCACCGCGCGGGACCGGCCGGCGTCGAGCGACTCCGTCGGGCTCTCCCTCAGCGCCTCGCCAGCGGTACGGCCGGGCGCTCGGGCCGCGCTGCTCCCGGTCTCCCGCGGCCCTGCCGGAACGCGACGTTCGTGACGTCCGCACGCTCTGGCACGCCGGGCTCGACGCCGACCCGGTGCAGCGGTGGCCGGCTGCGCGACGGCATCCGGCACGCCGTCTGACGGCCGTCGGGCGGCCCCCGCCGGCCGGGCTACCGGGCCCCTTCCCCGGCGAGTCCCGCCCCGTCGTCCTCCAGCGCCGCCGAGGACAGCGGGACCGGTGTGAACATCGCGGGTTCCTCGTCGGGGGTGAGCGCGGTCGGGCCGTACACCCAGTCGGTGAAGCCGTAGTCGTAGGTGTCGCGGGCGCGCATGATCGTGTTGCGCTGGCGGCGCGGCAGGTCGTCGAGATGCCACAACCTGCCCCAGGCGCGCGCCGTCGTCTGCACCCGGTGGCAGTGCTCGACGCGCACCGCCTGGTAGGCGGCGAGCGCCGCCGACCAGTTGGGCGATGCGCCGACCTGCTGCCGGGACAGGTGCTGGGCGAGCACCCAGCCGTCCTCGATCGCCATGATCGCGCCCTGCGCCATGTACTGGAGCGGCGGATGGGCGGCGTCGCCGAGCAGCGCGACCCGGCCGTGCACCCAGGTGTCGATCGGGTCGCGGTCGAGCATCTGCCACCAGCGGTCCCGCCACATCAGCGGGATGCCCTTGCGTACCGGGTCGCAGGTGACAGCGAACGCCGCGTCGAGCTCGTCCGGGCCACCCCACCGCTCGATGCCCGAATCGGCCGTCGGCGACTCGAACACGGCGACCTGGTTGAGCATCTCGCCGCCGCGCAACGGGTACTGCACGAAGTGGCAGCGCGGGCCGATGTACACGACGACGTCCTTCTCCGCGATGCCGTTGTCCCGCACCTCCTCGATGGGAACGGCCGCCCGGTAGGCGACATAGCGGGAGCTGACCACGTCGTCGCCGACCAGCGTGGCCCGCGCCGTGGAGTGCAGCCCGTCGGCGGCGACGACGAGCGGGGCCTCCTGGGTGCGGCCGTCCGCCAGGGTGACCCGGGCGCCGGCGCCGGTGTTCTCGTAGCCGACGACCTTCTGGTCGGTCAGCAGGTCGACGCCGGCCCGGCGGCAGGCGCGCAGGAAGAGGGCGTGCAGGTCGCTGCGGTGGATGACCATGTACGGGTAGCCGTAGCGGCGTTCCAGGTCGGCCAGGTCGAGCCGGGTGAGTTCGCGGGCGTCGAGCGCGTCCCGCATCACGATGTTCTCCGGGAGCACCCCGAGGCCCTTGGCCTCGTCGAGCAGACCGTAGTCGTCCAGGATCCGGGTGCAGTTGGGGGCGAGCTGGATGCCCGCGCCGACCTCGCCGAACTCCTTGGCCCTTTCGAGCACGCGCACGGAAAGGCCCGCACGGGTCAGGGCGAACGCGGTGCTGAGGCCGCCGATGCCGCCGCCGACGACGAGGACGTCGGGCCGGTCGCTGGTGGGGGATGTCGCTGCGGTCATGGTCGCTTCCTTGAGTCCCGGTGGGGTGGTGGCCCGCTCACAGCCAGGGGCCGAGGGCCGGTGCGGGTGCGCCGCCCACGTCACCGACCCGCCCGGTGAGGTAGGCCGTGATGTCGGGGAGGCTGCCGGTGACGTCGACGGGCTCGCCCTCGCCGGGCAGTTCCCAGCGGGCGTCCGGCGCCGTGAGGAGCAACGCGGGGCCGGGCGCCTTGCCGCGCTTGCCCACCACGTCGTCGCAGAGCGCGGTGAGGAAGTCGTCCGGCAGGTCGGCGAAGGACAGGCCGGTGCCCAGGTCGATCGCGTGCACGCAGACCTCGCGCGAGCGCATCCACGGCAGTTCGGTCGCCGGCACGGTGCGGCCCTGCGCGGTCAGCACCGGCGTCTGCCACTGCGCGGCGTCGAGCGCGTCCATGCCGGCGGCGAGCCGGTCGGCGGAGCGGCGCAGCCAGGCGGTGAGCTCGGCCGCGGGCAGCCGGGCTCCCGTCTCGATCCCGGCGGACCGCTCCTCGGGCGAGGAGTACATCGGGGTCGGCTCGCCCGTCGCTGCCCAGTGGACGAGGTTGCCCAGCGCATCGGCGTTGGCCGCCACGTGGGCCACCAGCTGCTTGCGGTTCCACTCGGGCAGCGCGCTGGGCGCACCGAGCCCCGCCTCGTCCAGGCCGGCCGCCTTCACGAACAGCGCGGTGCCCAGGTCGGCCCAGTGGCGGGCGTCGTCGAAGCTCCGTGGCATCAGGCGGACGCCTCCTTGACCACGCGGTTCTCCAGCCGGCCGATGCCCTCGATCTCGGTGACGACGGTCTCTCCGCCGACGAGGAAGCGCTGCGGGGTGCGTGCCTGGCCGACCCCGCCGGGCGTGCCGGTGGCGATGAGGTCGCCCGGGTTGAGCCGGATCACGGTGGAGACGTACTCCACGAGGGCCACCGGGTCGAAGAGCAGGTCCCCGGTGGAGTCGGACTGCATGACCTCGCCGTCGACCAGCAGTATCACGTCGAGCGACGGACGGACACCGCCCGGCAGCTCGTCCGGGGTGACCAGGTAGGGGCCGACGGGCGTGCTGGAGTCCCACATCTTGCCCTGGAGCCACTCACGGGTGCGGAACTGCCAGTCCCGGCAGGTGATGTCGTTCAGGACGGTGAACCCGGCGATCGCCGCCTCCGCCTCGGCCCCCCGCACCCGGCGCGCCGCCTTGCCGACGACCACCGCCAGCTCGACCTCCCAGTCGAACTTCTCGGTCTCCGCCGGCTTGACGATCGGGTCGCCGGCGCCGATCAGGCAGTCCGCGAACTTGGCGAAGAGCGTGGGGTGCTCGGGCAGGTCGCGGCCCATCTCCTGGATGTGGTTGCGGTAGTTGAGGCCGACGCACACCACCTTCGAGGGGGTGGGGACCACGGGCGCGAACGCGGCGCCGGCGACGGGGTACGCCGTCCCGGTGGCCGACGCGGCCCGCTCCGCCCAGCCGTCCTGCGCGAGCAGCGTGCCCACGTCCGGGACACCGAGGTCGACCAGGACGTCGCCGTCCAGCCGGACGGCACGGGTGGCGCCGTCGGCGCCGTCGGGGCCTGCGAGGCGCAGCGTCGCGAGCTTCATCGGGTGGTTCCTTCCACATGGGTGCGGCCCAGCGAGAGGGCCTCGAAGACGGGGGAGTCGCTGAACCGGAACAGGTCCAGGGCGCCGGAGTCGGAGTCGCTCGCCCCGGCCTCGGAGCGCACCGAGAGCGGCTCCCAGGACGGCACCACGAACAGGTCACCCCGCGTGACCGACCAGGTACGCTCGCCGACGGTGACCGTGCCGGAGCCGTCGAAGACCTGGTAGACCGACGAGCCGGTCTCCCGCACCGGCGCCGTCTCGGCACCCCGCGCCAGGCGGTGCATCTCGGCGCGGATCGTGGGCAGCACATCGGCGCCGGTGGCCGGGTCGGTGAAGCGGACGGCGGCGTGGCCGGGCTCGACGGTGCCGCCGTGGCCCTCGGCCTCGATGGCGAGCTGGTCGGCCAGCGCACGGTCGGTGTGCTCCCAGCGGTAGGCCAGCAGGGGCGAGCCGGGGGCCGTCGTGGTACCCGCCGAGACGGGTCGCAGGCCGGGGTGGCCCCACAGCCGCTCGGCGCGCGAGCGGTCGGGGGTGGTCCGCTCGGCGTCGCTGACCTCGTCACGGCCGAACTCGAAGAACTGGGCCTCGGTGACGTACTGGAACGGGATGTCGAGCCCGTCGATCCACGCCATCGGCTCCGCGGTGGCGTTGTGGTGGGCGTGCCAGTTCCAGCCGGCCTGCGGCAGGAAGTCACCGCGCCGCATCGCCACCGGGTCACCGCCGACGACCGTCCACACACCCTCGCCCTCCACGACGAAACGGAAGGCGTGCTGGGTGTGCCGGTGCTCGGGGGCGTCCTCGCCGGGCATCAGGTACTGGATGGCGGCCCACAGCGTCGGCGTCGCGAAGGGCCGGCCGCCGAGCGACGGGTTGGCCAGCGCGATGGCGCGGCGCTCGCCGCCGCGCCCCACCGGGACCAGGTGTCCGGCCCGGTCGGCGAGCTGTCGCAGCTGGTCCCAGTGCCACAAGTGGGGGACGGCACGGGAGCGCGGGTGGGCGGGCATCAGGTCGCCGATCTCGGTCCACAGCGGGACGAGCAGCTCCTTCTCGAATCCCCGGTACAGATCTTCGAGCGCCGGGGTGACCTCGGGCTGACCCGGCGCCGAGACCGCGTCGAGGTGGACCGGTGAATCCGCGACCACGTCGGTAGGAGAGATCTGAGTCATGGCGCCAGCCTGCGCTCCGTTCACCAGGAAGACATATAGATTCTGGACAGCAGAACCAGCCAGCAGAAGCAGCACCAGAGAGCAGGATCATCCGAACCGCCGGCCGTGGCGACCGTGCCCGGGCGCCCCCGTCCCCGTCGAAAGCCGCCATGGACAAGCCCCTGAAGAACCCGCCGCCCTACGCCATCGCCAGCGTCGACCACGCCCTGCGGGCCGCGACGATGCTCCAGCTGGAGGGCGGGCTGACCGTGTCGCAGGTCGCGGAGCGGCTGGGCGTCGCCCGCTCGACCGCGCACCGGCTGCTGGCGATGCTCGTCTACCGGGACTTCGCCGTGCAGGACGAGAGCCGCGTCTACCGCGCGGGACCCGTGCTCGAACTGGCCGCGCACTCCCAGTCCCAGGTCTCCCGGCTGCGCGCCGTCGCGCTGCCCCATCTGCGCCGGCTGGTGGACGTGCTGGAGGAGACCGCGAACCTCACCATCCGCACGGGCGACACGGCCCGGTTCATCGCCAGCGTCGAGTGCGCGCAGGCGCTGCGGGTCAGCTCCCGGGAGGGCATGGTCTTCCCGGCGCACCGCACCACCGCAGGACTGCTGCTGCTCGCCGACCTGACGGACGCGGAGCTCGACGAGGTGTACGCCGTCGAGCGCTACCGCGACCGGCCGGGCGAGCGCCCCGACCTCGCCGCCCTGCGGTCCGAGCTGGCCCGGGTGCGGCGCGGCGGCTTCGCCGTCAACCAGGAGCGTTCCGAACGCGGTCTGGTCGCCGTGGGCGTCCCGGTGCGCGGCGTGGACGCCGCGGCGCTGGCGGGCGTGTCGGTGTCGATGCCCAGCGTGCGCTACGACTCCGCCCACCTCCAGGCCGTGGTCGCCACCCTCAACGCGGCTGCGCGCGCCATGGAAGCCGACCTGGCCTCGCCGTAGCGCAGGGCCGGGACGGTCCCACGGCATCCGCCGTACGCTGGCACCGGCCGAAGCGACGCCGTCGCCCGCGCCCCGCCGCGGGCGACGGCGGTCCTGCCGTAAACCTTCACCGTCCAGCCGGCCGCGGGGTGCTTGCGCGACGGGGCCGACCGGGAAGACGAAAGGACATGACCGACCACACCGCTGACGTGACACCCAGCCCGACCTCCGGCCTGTTCGAGGCGGAGCGCTCCGCAGAGATCGTCGCCGCCAGTTTCGTCGGCACCGCTGACGACCGCCTCAAGGAGATCCTCACCGCCCTGGTGCGGCACGCCCACGCCTTCGTCAAGGACACCGGACTCACCGTCGAGGAGTGGGCCCAGGGCATCCGCTTCCTCACCCGGACCGGCCAGAAGTGCGACGCCACCCGGCAGGAGTTCATCCTGCTCTCCGATGTGCTGGGCGTGTCCATGCTGGTCGAGACGCTCAACAACCCGGCCGACGGCCAGTTCACCGAGTCCACCGTGGAAGGGCCCTTCCACATGGTCGACTCGCCGCCGCGCGCGCTCGGGGACAGCATCGACGAGGTGCACGGGGGCGGCGAACCCTGCCTGGTCACGGGCCGGATCACCGACGCGGACGGCATACCGGTCGCGGGCGCCGCCGTCGACGTGTGGCAGGCCGACGCCGACGGCTACTACGACGTGCAGCGGCCCGGCGAGGTACCGGACCGCAATCTGCGCGGGCTGTTCACCGCCGACGCCGACGGCCGGTTCCGGTTCCGCACCATCGTGCCGCGCTACTACCCCATCCCCACCGACGGGCCGGTCGGCGATCTGCTCAAGGCCACCGGACGCCACCCCAACCGCGCCGCACACCTCCACATCGAGGTGTCCGCACCCGGCATCCGCACGCTGACCACCCACCTGTTCGTCGACGAGTCGCCGTACCTGGACTCCGACGCCGTCTTCGGCGTCAAGGAGAGCCTGATCCGCACGTTCACGCAGGTCGACGACCCGGCCATGGCCGCCGAGCACGGGCTGCCCAACCCGTTCCGGCACGTCGACTTCCCCGTCACCGTCCAGCGCCGCGCCCCTGGTGGCTGAGCGCGCCGACGCCGCGCCCCGCCGGAGGGCGCCCCCCGACGCCGGTGCCTTGTGCCGGCCGTGTGACGAGCAGTTCCCCTGCCGTGCGTCCAGGGACGAGACTCCCCTCAGTGCCTGACGCCGGCACCCCTCACAGATCGGAGCATCACCAGCATGTCCAAGCCCGTCCTGCTGATCATCCTCGGCAGCACCCGCCCCGGCCGCGCCGGGCAGGCCGTCACCGAGTGGTTCACCGAACAGGCCCGTGCGCACGGCGGTTTCGAGGTGGACGTCGCCGACCTCGCCGAGCTGGACCTGCCGCTGTTCGACGAGCCCAACCACCCCATGACCGGCAATTACGTCCACGAGCACACCAGGGCCTGGAGCGCGCGGGTGGCCCGCGCGAACGCGTTCGTCCTCGTCACCCCCGAGTACAACCACGGCTACCCCGCGGCGCTGAAGAACGCCCTCGACTACCTCAACCGCGAATGGCGCTACAAGGCCGTCGGGTTCGTGTCCTACGGCGGTGTCTCGGCCGGTTCGCGCGCCGTCCAGCAGCTCAAGCAGGTCGTCACCGCGCTGCGCATGGTCCCGGTCGTCGACGCCGTCGCCGTCCCCTTCATCGCGCAGCGCCTCGACGAGTCGCGCACCTTCCGACGCGACGAGATAACCGACTCCGCCGCGAAGCAGATGCTCGACGAACTGCTCAACGTCGGCACCCCGCTGGCCCCCCTCCAGACCACCCCGGACCCGTCCAGCTGAAGCAGCCCGTCCCACCGAAGCAGCCCCGTCCCACCGAAGCAGAGAGGACCGACCGGCCATGTCCGAGCCCGCCACCGGGCGTCCGATCGTCCACGAGACCCTGCCCCACCGCGTGCTGGTGGGCCCCGGGGCACGCCACGCGATCCCCGAGGAGACCGAACGCCTCGGCGTGCGCCGCGTGCTGGTCGTCGCGACCGGCTCGGCGAGGACGGCCGCCGACGAACTCGCCCGTGCCCTGGGTCCCCGACTGGCGGCGCGGTTCGACGGGCCCGTGGTGCACACACCGGTCGCGGTCACCGCCGAGGCGATGGAACTCCTGCGGGACCGGGCCGCCGACAGCGTGGTGGCGATCGGCGGCGGCTCGGCCATCGGCCTCGCCAAGGCGCTGGCGGTGCGCGCCGGGCTGCCGCAGATCGCCGTCCCCACGACCTACGCCGGATCGGAGGTGACCCCCGTGCTCGGCGAGACCGAGGGCGGCGTGAAGACGACGCGCCGGGATCCGGCGATCGCGCCCGGCACGGTCGTCTACGACCCGGAGCTCACGTGGACGATGCCGCCCGGCCTCACCAGGACCAGCGCCCTGAACGCGCTCGCCCACGCGGTCGAGGCGCTGTGGGCGCCGGACGCGACCGTCGTGAGCGACGCCCTGGCGACCGAGGCGGCCGACGGCATCCTCACCGCACTGCCCGAGGTGCTGGCCGACCCGTCAGGGCCGGCCGGCCGCGCCCGCCTCCAGCAGGCCGCCTGGCTCGCCGGCGGCTGCCTGGCCCAGACCCGGATGGGCCTGCACCACCAGCTCGCCCACGCCCTCGGCGGCACCTTCGACCTGCCGCACGCCGAACTCCACGCCCTGCTCCTGGCCCACGTCCTGGCCTACAACCTCCCCGCCGCACCGAAGGCCGCAGCCCGCCTCGAACGGATCACCGGCGGCGACCCCGTGACGGTCATCGGCGAACTGGCCCGCGGTCACACCGGCCCGACCACCCTCGGTGCACTGGGCGTCCCGCGCGACGGCCTGCGCGCCATCGCCGAACGCATCGCGGCCCAGCCCTACCCGAATCCACGTACACTGCAGGTCGACGCGCTCGTGCGGCTCCTGGACGAGGCCTGGTAGGCGCCATCCGGGGAGGCACCGACCCGCCGCCCCTCACCCCGGGACGAAGCGGTAGACCCTGGAATCCCTCGCCTCGAAGCCGAGGCGCTCGTAGAGCCGGTTCGCCGCCGGCCTCGACGGACGCGAGGTGAGGTCCACCGTGCGGGCGCCCGCCTCCGCCGCCAGGCGCAGCGCCTCCTCGGTCAGGGCACCCCCCACGCCATGTCCCCGGGCGGCCTCGTCCACGACCACGTCCTCGATGCGGGCCCGCAGACCGGACGGCAGGGGGAGCAGCACCAGCGTCAGGAGCCCCACCACTGTGCCCTCGACCCGCGCCGCAAGCAGCGTGTTCGCGTTGCAGCCGAGCAGCTGCCCCACCGCGTCGCGGTCCAGGGCGCCGGCCGTGCTCGACAACTGGGGCAGCAAGCGGGCAAAGGCCGCGACCAACTCGTCGTCCGCCGCACGGACCACCACCACCTCGACGCTCATGATCCCGACCCTACCGAGCGAGTCCGCCCGCGGGACGGCAGAACACGGACGCGGGAAGCTCAGACCGGGTGCGTGCGCCACCACGCGTACAGCGCGTCCGCGTTCCTGCCGGATGCCCGCACGATGAAGTACTTCTGGTGCGCGTCGGTGAAGCTTCCCGTCGTGAACGACCAGACGACCCATGCCTTGCCGTCGGCAGCCCGGTAGGTGATGACGCGCCCGGTGCTCCCGCTGGCGCCCTTCCACTCCTCGGCACGTGCGAACGGCTTCCCATCCTGTGTGCCCTTTTGGCGGTCGGCGCGTTCCCTGCGTTCCTCCGTGGCCAGGAAGACGTTCAGCGCCTTCGCCGTGGTGAAACTTGCCGCGAAGAGGGGGGAATCGGGTCGCCGGTCCGTGACCGAGCAGCCCAGGGTGGCGTCCGCGCCGCCGATCCGGTCGGCACCCCGGGCCGGCACGCAGGCCTTCACATGCCCGGAAAGCCTGTCGTACAGCATCCGTTCGGCCGGCGGGAACCGCCTCGTGCTCGCCGGCGCGGAGCTGCTCCCGGACGCGGACACCCGCGGATTCCTCCGGTGCTCGTCGGAGGTGCCCAGCGAGGTCAGCACCAGCACCAGCGCACAGACCACGGCCAGGGCCGCGCCCGCGAGGACCAGGAGCGGTCCCCGCCGCCCCGGATCGGACACCGGACCGCGTGCCTGCTTCCCGTCCGCCTTCCCGCCCCGCACAGGTCCGTCGACCGGTGGCGAGACCCGGAGCCGGAACCCGCTCTCGTCGGCGATGAACGCCCGGAACGCCTCGGTCGCGGCCCGCTCGGCCTGGTCCAGTCGAGACAACGGAACGTCACGGGGGGTGCGGCCCTGGTACGCGACGCCGTAGACGATGCGGAGCGGACGGCCGAAGGCGTCCCGCGGAGGGGACCCCAGACGCCGCAGGCCCTGCTCGTCCAGATCGTCGGCCGTGACAGGACGGCTGGTGTAGGAGACGAAGACCGACCGCCCCCCGGTGAGCTCCGCACTGTCGTGGACGACTTCTCCGTCGGGATGGCCGGCGGAGGCCAGGTCGGAGAGGACATGGGTCCGGTGGCCCGTCACCAGGAACTCCGGAGCCGTCAGGACGCGGTATCCCTCGTCCCGACCGCGTGCGAGGGTGAAGGTGGCGGCCTGCGCGGCGCGTTCGCGTACGCTCACGTCAGCCGACCCTCCTCAGGACGCACTTCGGCAACGTGCCTTCCATGGCGTCCATCTCCCGGCGCATTTCCTTGACGATGGCCCGCGCGGCCTCCAACCCCGCACCGTCCTGCGCGTCGTGCGTCTCCAGCCAGGCCACGTCCGGCGGCAGGCCGGCCTCCTGCGCGATGCCCGGGTCCACGCCGACGATCCAGCGCACGATGTGCGCCGACAGCCCGCCCCCCGGCACCAGACCACTCAACTGGTCCAGGGCGGAGGTCAGGACGTTGAAGCGGAGTTCGGCCTGCTGCTGGCGGGCGCGGGCCTCCTGCGTGTGCTGACGGTGCAGGCGGGCCCGGTGGCGCGCCGCCACCTCGGTGCGGTCGAAGAGATCGGGGAGCACGGAGACGAACGGCAGCGTCACCCCGGTCGGACGGGTGGTGGCCGCCGCCGTCTTGATCACCTGCCCGGCGTCGTCGACCGTGGCGAAGCCGGGACCCACCGCGCTCACCGGGAACAACCGAACGGTGAATTCGGCGTCCTGCCGCTCCACCAGCCAGCGGAAGGCGTCATTGGACCAGAGGAGATCGCGTACCTCGTCGACGAGTTCGGCATCGGTCCGCCCGGTCTGCTGGAGCAGGTCCCACTTGGTGACGACGAAGCTGACGGAGGAGTCGACGTGCCGCAGCGCGTTGACGAACGTGCTGACGGCGTACTGGAGCCGCCCTTTCGCGTTGCTGACGCCGTTGATGCTCCGCAGTACGTCGTACCCGTCGAGGAGCGCCATGACCGCGTGCGCCTCGGAGAGTGCGTCCTGAAGCAGACCCTGGTTCCGGCCGCCGTCCTGGGAATTCGCCACGAGGAGTTCGCCGGCGTATTCGGTGTAGCGGATGGTGAAAGCACGATGGAACCCACTTCCGCGGACGGGAGCCGCAGCAGCGAAGTAGAACTGGTTGAATTCACCTGTGCTGGTCCCGGCCGGCCAGGGCGCCGAGGTGTCATTGATCCTGTGAAATGCGGCGTTCAGGTCGCGCGCCTGCGCGTCTGAGGCCTCCAAGTAGTAGCTCCGGCCACCCGCCGGGGTCTGGAACCGGTTGTAGATGCTCGCCAGCAGCACCGTCTTGCCCGCCCCGGGGAGGCCCACGGCGACGATGTTGAACTGCGGCAGTGGCGGCTGTGTGGGAGGAGCCCCGGTCCGTGTCCCCTGCTGCCCTCGTGGTGCACGCCGCCTTCGGTGGACCAGCAGCCCGGCCAGGACGCCACCGCCAACGACAACGACTCCGACAATCGCTGTTAATTCCATTTCGCTTCATTCCCCGCATTGATGTGCGTCATGGGCCTGCTGGCGGCCCCTGGGGCGAGTGGTTCGTTCGGTTCCCGTCCCTCGACGGCAGCAGCCGGCCACGGCGAAGGAATTCTTCGTCGTGTGGACATCCGCTCTCCCCTGCCGGCGCCGCTCGCATAAAATGGCGGAGGTCCACTCCCGACGGAAACCCCGCGCCAACCCTCCACCGCAGGACCAGTGTTCAGCGCGGGGCGATCGCCGGATATCCACTTGGCGCGGGCCTTGTACGGTTTGCGTGGCGTGGTCGGCCAGCCGCCCGACGACAATCCCATGGAGGCGCTCATGAGCCCGCCGCCGCCCGCCACGCGTCTGCCGCTGTCCCGTTTCGAGCAACTCCACACCGCGGACGTGGACCAGGCCCGGCATGTGGTGGCCGAGGCCTTCTGCCCGCACCGGCTCACCGCGCTGGACAAGGCGCGCCGGTTCGAGACCAGATTCCACGCGATACGCACCAGTCAGGTGAGCCTGTGCTACCTGGACTACGGCGGCCGTGTCCATATCGCGCCCCATGAACAGGAGAGCTTCTATCTGGTGCTGATCCCGTTGGCCGGCCAGGCGGAGCTCAGCCACGGCCGCGAACGGGCCCTGTACGACGCCAAAGGGGCGGGAGTGCCCCCGGTGGACCGCACGTACCACATCCACGTCAGTGCAGGAAGCCCTCACCTCGTGGTACGGATCGCACGGGACCGGCTCGAGGAACACCTGCGCTCGATGCTGGCACGCCCGGTGGACGCACCGATCCGGTTCGACCTCGGGATGGACATGACGGCACCCGCGATCCGGTCGTGGCGCAGGGTCGTGAACCTGCTCCTCGACGAGATCGACGGCGATGGCCTGATCCCCCGCCAGCCCCTGGCCATGCGAGAGCTGGAGCGGCTGCTCCTGGGCCAGTTACTGCTCGCCCAACCCAACAACTACTCCGCCCTGCTGCACGGACCACCACGCGGCACGGCGCCCAAGGCGATCCGCCGCGCCGCCGAGCTGATCGAAACGCATGCCGCGGAACCGCTCACCGTGGAGGACCTCGCCGAGGCCACCGGCCTCAGCGTGCGTACGCTCCAGGAAGGCTTCCGACGCTTCCTGGACACCACTCCCATGAGCCACCTGCGCGAGATCCGGCTCCGGCACGCCCGCGAAGAACTCACCGCAGCCGACCCCACCAGCACAACCGTGACCGAGATCGCGGCACGCTGGGGTTTCCTGCACGCCGGTCGTTTCTCGGCGCGGTACCACAAGCGTTTCGGCGAGTCTCCATCAGTGACACTGCGCCACTGACACGGCAGCGAACGTGTACCGGTAGGGCGGATGGTCCGACGGCGATCAGCCCTGCTGGGCGATCTTCAGCAAGAGCTCTCGCGCCGCCTTCTCGTCTCCCTCGGCCGCCAGCCACTGCGCGTACCGGGACGCCGCGTAGGAGTCCGCTTCGGGTCCGGGGCCGTGCAGCCGGACCAGCTTGCCTTCGAGGATGTCGAGGTCGGCCGGTGTCCCGTCCTCGTCGCGTATCCGGGCGATGGCGGCGGTCACCCGGTCTTCGACGTGGCCGGCCACCTCCTCACGTGCCTCCCGTGCTTCGCGGACGTGGTCGGCCACTGCTTCGTACGCCGCGCCGGCCGTCTCGACATCACCGGTCTCGTCGAGCAACCGGGCGAGCCTGACGGTGGCCATGGCCTCCGCCGCCGTACGACCGAGGTCGCGGACCCATACGTAGGCGGCACGTGCCGCAGCGGTGTCACCGGCGTCGTGGAGCAGGCGGCCGAGCTCGAGGACGGCCCCGTCCGCCGCCTCGACACCGCCGAGCTCGCGGACGCATGTCCAGTACGCCTCGTGGCACCAGTCGTATGACCGTGTGCCGTACACCTCGTAGTCGGACGGCGGCAGCGACGACGGCGCGGTCAGCTTCCTCCCGATGGTGGCCACGGCGTCAAGGGGGTGGGCGGAACCGTTGTCCAGGGCGTAATGCCATGCGCCGAGCGCGAACTCGTTCCGGCTGAGCAACTTCAGAGCGGCTTCCATCGCCGGGTCGTCGGCCGCGCGGGCGTGGCGGAAGGCCAGGTCGACGGCCACGCATCCCACATGAACTTCCTCGAGGTCGCCGCCGATCCGCCCCAGCGCTGCCTCCGCCGCGTCGAAGTCCCCGGCGTACAGCGCCAGGCCGAAGTCGACGGGAACGGAATGGGGTTCGTAGGCCCGCCGCAACTCCGCCGCCGCCGCGGCACGGTTGCCCTCCTGCGCGAGGCGGTAGCCGTGTTCGGCGGGTGTCTCCATGCCGGCTCGCTGCCGGGCCTCCGCGAGGAGGGCGGGGTCGCCCGCCTGGTGGACGATCAGGTACGCGGCCCGTGCCTAGGCCAATCGACATGTGTACGGTCCCGATCAGGAGGAGGCTTCACATCGCCACGTGCCGCGGCTTCCGCAACGCTACGAGCCACCTGTGACATCGCGGCTGACTCCCGTTCGGGGGCCGCGATCCCGCGGCCATCGCCCGGAACCGGGCCTCAGACGAGCTGGGGCTGGAGCGCGGCGGCGGTCTCCCGCAGCACCGGCAGAACCCGCTCGTGCATCTGCGCCGCGGGTATCCGCTCCACACCGGTGCCCATGTTCAGGGCCGCGACCACGGTGCCGTCCCAGCGGCGCAGGGGTACCGCGAGAGAGTGGAAGCCGGCCTCCACGTCGTCGGCGACATACGCGTGGCCTGCCTCCGCCGCCGCGGCGATCCTCGTCTCCAGTGCCGCCACCGCCCCGTCGTCGAGTCCTGCATGTGCCACCAGGTGGTGGTGGCGGCGTTCCTCGTCGAGGCCGCTCAACAGGGCGAGGCCCAGGGCGGATCGGGCGGCGGGCACCTGGAAGCCGATGCCCTGGCCGAGCGGGAGTGCGTGCCGCGGCAGCGCCCGGGCGATCATCACGGCCGCCGCGCCGTCGAGTACCGCGACGGTGCACGAGGCCTGGAACTCCTCGGCCAGCCGGTCGCACACCGGCTGCACCACCTGGCTCACCGGATTCGTGGTCAGGTAGGCCGAGGCGAGCGTGAGGACCTTGGGGCCGAGCCGGTAGGCCCGGTCCTCCGGAACCACGTAGCCGAGGTGGGCCAGGGTGAGCAGGGCGCGACGCACGGTCGCACGGGGGAGCTCGAGCTTGCGGGCCACCTGCGCCTGCGTGAGCCGTTCCTCGGCGCGCTCGAAGGCGGTCAGGACGAGCAGACCGCGTTCGAGCGCTTCGGAGTAGTCCGCCCGGTTGCTGCCCGCCACCTCGCGTGCGGCCCGCCGTTCCTCGTCCCGCGCGTTGAGCTTCGCCACACCCAGCTCCGTTCGATTAACGCACACAGTGCCCTGGAATATAGCAGTGGCGTGTTCGAGGCCTTGTGGCGGACGATCACGGCTGCCTACAGTGCTCATATTGGAGTCAAGAGTTCGCTAATCGAACTCACTCTGGGCTACCTGGAGAGATCTCAGGGGAGGGCTGTCATGCGCGCGGAGGACAACCGGAAGATCACCGAGACCGGTCCCGGCACCCCCGGCGGTGCCTGGATGCGCCTGTACTGGCAGCCGGTGGCGCTGTCGGAGGAACTCCAGACGCCACGCCCCGTCGTCCCGGTCCGGGTCCTGGGGGAGGACCTGGTGCTGTTCCGCAACGACGACGGGACGCTCGGCCTCGTCGGCCGCCGCTGCGCGCACCGCAGTGCCGATCTGTCCCTGGGCCGCCTGGAGGACGGCGGGTTGCGCTGCTACTTCCACGGCTGGCTCTTCGACGCCGGCGGCTCCTGCCTGGACACCCCCGCCGAACCGCCGGACGGCCGGCTCAAGTCGAAGGTGCGGATCCGTGCGTACCCGGTACGGGAGTGCAACGGGATCGTGTGGGCGTTCCTCGGCGACGGGCCCGCACCGAGCCTGCCCGCGCTCGACTGCTTCATCGCCCCCGAGCCGTACACCTTCGCCTTCAAGGGCTACCTGGACTGCAACTGGCTCCAGGCGCTGGAGGTCGGCATCGACCCCGCGCACGCCTCCTACCTGCACCGCTTCGAACAGGACGAGGACACCGGTGCCGCTTACGGCAGGCAGTTCCGGGGCGCCTCCCTCGGCACCGACCTGCCGATGACCAGGATCCTCCGTGAGTACGGCCGGCCCGACATCCGCAACGCGCGCACCGAGTACGGCCAGCGGATCGTGGCCCTGCGCACGCTCGACAAGGACGGCCTCGACGGCACGTCCACGCACGTCCGGATCACGCACCAGGTCTTCCCGCACGGCATCACGATCCCGCTGAGCGCCACGATGGCGATCACGCAGTGGCACGTACCGATCGACGACGTGTCCTGCTACTGGTACGCGATGTTCACCAGCCTCGACGAGCCGGTGGACAAGGAGGTCATGCGGGCCCAGCGCCTGGAGGGCGTCACCCTGCCGGACTACAAGCCGGTGCGGAACCGCGCCAACAACTACCGCTTCGACCCGGAGGAGCAGCGCACCCTGACGTACACCGGGCTCGGCCCCGACATCAACGTCCACGACCAGATGGCGGTGGAGGGGCAGGGCCGCATCCACGACCGTACCCGCGAGCACCTGAGCCGGTCCGACCGGGCGATCGTCACCTACCGGCGGATGGCCCTCCAGGCGATCGACACCGTGGCCGAAGGCGGCAGCCCGGCCACGCTGCTCAGGGACACCGCGGACGTGGAGAGCCGCGGCCCCATCCCGATGGACGGCATCGGGCCCACCGGGCAGTGGGAGGAGTACTGGGCGCGGTCCATCGCCGACCTGCGCAAGGCGAGCCCGTGGGCGTCCGGCCTCCAGGCCGCGCTGGCGACCGGGCCGGCCGGCGTGCCCGGGACACCGGTCGAGCCCGACCGCTCCGCGTCGCCGGACGCCTACGACCTCTCGGACGGCTGAGGCGGGCGGCATGGGATTCATCGAGAAGTTCGGCCTGTGGAGCGAGGCACAGCAGGAGGCGGCCCGCGCGGTCCTGGCCCGTGTCGACGAGGCGGGCCTGCGGTCCGTGCGGGTGTCGTTCGTGGACCAGCACGGGCTGCTGCGCGGCAAGACGATCCCGGCGAGCGGCCTGGCGGCCGTGTTCCGCAGCGGCATGACCTGCGTGTCGACGCTGCTGTCGAAGGACACCTCCGGCACCACCGTCTTCGCGGCCTTCAACGCGGACGGCGGCCTCGGTGTCGCCGAGATGGCCGGCGCCGCCGACCTGGTGATGGTCCCGGACCCGGCCACCTTCCATGACGTGCCGTGGGCGGAGGGGACCGGCCGCATCCTGTGCGACCTGCGCCTGAAGAACGGGGAGCAGGTGCCGTTCTGCAGCCGCGGGGTGTTCCGCACGGCCCTGGACCGTGCCGCGGCCGCCGGCTACGACTACCAGACGGGCCTGGAGATCGAGTTCCACCTGTACCGGCGGGCGGAGCACGTCCCGAACGCCGACGGCATCGGCAGATGCGTGCATCCGACACCGGTCGAACCGGTCAACCAGGGCAACCAACTGCTCGCCGAGGACCGCGGCGACGAGGTCGAGCCCGTCACCCGGCGGATCCGCGAGGCGCTGGACCGGATGGGGATCGAGCTGCGCAGCATCGAGGTCGAGTACGGTGCCAACCAGCTGGAGGTCACGCTCGATCCGGCCACCGGCATCGGTTCGGCGGATGCCATGGTGCTGCTGCGCAGCACCATCAAGCAGCTGGCGCGGCGCACCGGATACCACGCCACGTTCATGTGCCGCCCGCAGCTGGCGGAGAGCAAGTCGAGCGGCTGGCACCTGCACCAGAGCCTGCTCCGCACCGGTGCGGACGCCGACCGCAACGCGTTCGTCCCCGCGGACGGCGAGGGCCCGATCGCTCCGGTGGGACGGCACTTCATAGCGGGTCAGCTGGCGCACGCGCGGGCGGCGTGCGCGTTCGCGAACCCGACGATCAACGGTTACAAGAGGTTCCAGCCGTACTCCATGGCTCCCGACCGGATCGCCTGGGGGCACGACAACCGGGGCGCGATGATCCGGGTGGTCGGCTCGGCCGACGACGGCAGCACCCACCTGGAGAACCGGATCGGCGAGTCCGCTGCCAATCCCTACCTGTACATGGCCTCCCAGCTGCACTCCGGCCTCGAGGGCGTCGACGCCGCCCTGCCGCTGCCCCCGTCGGCCGACGACCCGTACACCACCGAGGCCGGGCGGCTGCCCGCCAACCTGCGGGAGGCCGTGGACTCGCTGGCGGCGGACAGCGGTCTGACCAAGGCGATGGGCGCGCAGTTCGTCGCGTACTACACGGCCATCAAGCGCGCCGAGATCGCCCGCTTCGAGCGCGCGGTCACCGACTGGGAGCAGCGCGAGTACTTCGACCTCTACTGAGGATGATCACGGCCTGACGGCATCTTATGGGATGATTGCTGGCGCAATGTCATGATTTTACGGAGGTGGGTGCGATGACCGACGAGGACCGCATCGGAGTCACGGTGGTGTCACCCGGGGAGGGTGACACCGTGCCGCTGCCGGGGTTCGGGGCCGTGTTCAAGCTGTCCAGCCGGACCAACGGGGGAGAGGTGGCGATCGTCGAGCACCCCTTCGAGGTCGGCACCATCACCGCGGCGCACCGGCACACCCGTGAGGACGAGCACTCGATCGTGCTCGAAGGGGAGATCGGCTTCCGCTCCGACGACAGCGAGGTGGTCCTCGGGCCCGGTGGCTACATCACCAAACCGCGCGGCCAGATGCACGCCATGTGGAACGCCGGGGACCGGCCCGGGCGCATCGTCGAGGTCATCACGCCGGGCGGATTCGAGAACTACTTCCGGGAACTGGGCGAACTGCTCGTCGCGCACTCCGGCGGTACGGCGGGCCAGAGTGCGGGACCCCTTCACGCGCTGCCCGAATTCGACGAGCTGGCACAGAAGTACGGGCTGACCTACGGCACGCCGGACTGGATGGACGACGTGGTACGCCGCTACGGCCTGCGGTCGCCCTCGCACTGACGCCGGTGCAGGACGAGCCGGCCGCGACGCCGAACGGCCGGCCGTCCGCGCCGCGTAGCCCCCGGTAACTACCGTGCGGAGCCGGTGCGGCACGGCGAGCTGCATTCCGGGCGGGTCTTCGTCGGACACCGCCGCACGGTGTCATGCACATCGCACAACGATGCGAACACAACGATGTTCCCGGCCCGCTACTCGCCATTAATATGCCCGCCATGATCAAGAGGGGTGACGGTCACCAAGCGCGTTCAAGGCCCCGCGGTGTGACGTCTTCTACGATCGATTCCGATCGACCGGCGACGCCTGAGCCGGAGTCCGGGCCATCAGCTCGACCGGGCCGCTTCCCGCTGCGCGAAGCCCTGTTGGGCGCCTTGTTCTGCATACCCGCGCTGGCCGGACTGGGAACCTTCGTGGTCTTCCCGCTGTTCCAGGCGATCTTCCTGTCCACCCGCGGGACCGACATCAACGGCAACCCCTCGCGCTCGGTGGGCGGGGCCAACTTCTCCGCCCTGTTCACCTCGGAGTTCGGCACGGTTCTGCTGCACACGCTGGTGTTCACGGTGTTCGTCGTGGTGGTCGGGGTGGCCCTGCCGATGGTGCTCGCGGTGCCGATGGCGCAACGCCTGCCGGGGATGCGGGTGTTCAGGACGCTGTTCACGCTGCCGTTCGCCTACTCGGCGTCGGCCGCGAGCGTGGTGTGGCTGCTGATGCTCGATCCCTCCCTGTCGCCGGTGAACTGGCTGCTCAGGATGTTCGGGGTGACCGCGCCCGGCTGGACCACCGACTCGCGGTGGGCGCTGATCACGGTGGCCTGGGCGACCACCTGGGTGGTGGCCGGATTCAATCTGCTGGTGTTGGGAGCCGGCCTGGCCGGTATCGACGAGGAGGTACTGGAGGCCGCGAAGATCGACGGGGCCACCGGGCTGCGGAACTTCTTCAGCGTGGTGCTGCCGATGATCTCGCCCAGCGTGTTCTTCGTCGTGGTCACCACCACGCTCAACGCCCTCCAGGCACTCGGGCAGGTCCAGGTCATGACCGACGGCGGACCCAACGAGAGCACCACGACCCTGGTGTTCTCGATCTTCCACAACGCCTTCGAGCACGGGAGCAACGACTACGGACTGGCCAGCGCGCAGGGCCTGGTCCTGCTGGTCGTCGGCATCGTGCTGGCGGCGATCCAATTCGGCGTCGTCGAAAGGCGGGTGCACTACCGGTGAGCCAGGCGATCGAACAACGGGCCCCTTCCGGAGCCGCTGCACCCCCGGCCCGCACGCGCACCGGGCGCCGCCGTCCTCCCAAGTCACTGAGCCGGCCGAGCACCACGGTGAGCACCTTCACCTACGTGTGGCTGGTGCTGGCCGCGGCGGTGCTGCTGTTCCCGGTGCTGCTCACCGTCATCGGCGGTCTGCTGCCCGAGGGGCAACTGGTGCGGCAGCCGCCGGCGCTGCTGAGCGGTCACTACTCGTTCGGCAACTACAGCGCGGCACTGCGGCAGACGGTCGTGCCGCTGATGCCCGCGCTGTTCAACTCGCTGTTCGTGGGCCTGGTGATCATGCTGGCGCACCTGGCGACCTCGTGCCTGGCCGCCTACGCGCTGGTGTTCGTGCGGATGCCGCTGCAAAAGCCGATCTTCTGGCTGTTCCTGGCCACGATCATGGTGCCGTACGAGTCGATCGTCGTGCCGAACGTGCTGTTCGTCCGCAGTCTGGGCCTGGAGAACAACCGCTGGAGCCTGGTCCTGCCCTTCCTGGCCAACGGGTTCGGCGTGTTCCTGATGCGGCAGGCGTTCAAGCAGTTCCCCACCGAACTGCGGCAGGCGTCCCTGATCGATGGCTGCGGCCATCTGCGGTTCCTCTGGCAGATCGTGTTGCCGTCGGTGCGTCCGTCGCTCACCGCGCTCGCGGTCTGGTCGTTCCTCCAGGGCTGGAACATGTACTTCTGGCCACTGATCATCTCCTCGTCCAACAACTCCATGAACACGCTCCAGACGGCGGTGTTCGCTCTGAAGGCCGACGGAAGCGGGACCCAGCACGCGCTCGTCCTCGCCGGGGTCACCCTCACGTTGCTCCCCACGCTGCTGCTGGTGATCTTCGGCCAGCGGTGGCTCGTACGCGGCTTCATGGCGGGAGCCGTGAAGTGATCCCCACCCATGCTTGATCATTTCGAGGAAGGAAACACCGTGCGGAACAAGCTCCGCCGCAGCGCCTGCGCGCTCGCACTCGCCCTCACCACGGCCATGGCAGCCGGGTGCTCGTCCGCCGCGAACTCGTCCGACTCGGACGACTCCGGCGCCACCACGGCGCCCGGCGCGGACGCGCTCAAGGGCAAGGGAGAGGTCGACGTCTCGTTCTGGCACGCCATGAGCGGCGTCAACGGCGACACCCTCAAGAAGCTGGTGGACTCGTTCAACCAGCAGCACAAGGGCAAGATCAAGGTCACCCTGAGCTACAAGGGCCAGTACGACACCGCACTGGCCTCCTACAAGAACGCCTCGTCCCAGCAGCGCCCGAACCTGATGCAGATGTACGACGTCGGCACCCGGTACATGATCGACTCCAAGACGGTCGTCCCCATACAGTCGTTCCTCGACACCGACGGCACCAAAGCGTCCGACATCCAGCCGAACATCGCCGGTTACTACACCGTCGACGACAAGCTGTACTCGATGCCGTTCAACACCTCGATGCCGCTGCTCTACATCAACCGCGAGGCGTTCGAGAAGGCCGGCCTCGACCCGGACAAGCCGCCGACGACGCTCGACGAGATCAGGACCGCCGCCGAGAAGATCAAGAAGACCTCGGGCGAGACGGTCCGCTACGGCTTCGGCGCGACGCTCTACGGCTGGTTCTTCGAGCAGTGGGACGCCATCGCCGAGAAGACCCTGTGCAACGCCGACAACGGCCGCACCGGGCGCGCCTCCAAGGCCACCCTCGCCACCGACACCAACGTCAAGCTGCTGACCTGGTGGCGGAAGATGGTCGACGACGGCCTGGCGATGAAGCTGGACAGCAACACCGACAACGGTGACGCGGCGTTCTCCTCCGGCACCGTGGCGATGGCCCTGGAGTCCACCGGCTCCCTCGGTGGCTTCATCCAGGGCGCGGCGACCGCGAAGAACCCCTTCAAGGTGGCCGTCGGCAACTTCCCCAAGGTCAACGCCTCCGACCCCGGCGGCCCGATCATCGGCGGCGCCTCGCTGTGGGTGGTGCGGGGCAAGGACTCCGCCAAGGAGCGTGCGGCGTGGGAGCTGACGAAGTTCCTGGCGGCCAAGGAGTCCCAGGTGACCTGGCACACCTCGACCGGCTACTTCCCGATCAGCAAGGCGGCCCTGAACGACCCGGCCGACAAGAAGTGGGTGAAGAAGCAGCCGCAGTTCGCCACCGCGATCAAGGAGCTTGAGGGCACCAAGCTGACGCACGCCACCCAGGGCTGCTCGGTCGGCGAGATGCCCGCCGTCCGCAAGGACGTCGAGAACGCCCTCCAGGCGGTCGTGCTCCAGGGCAAGGACCCCAAGCAGGCCCTGACCGCCGCGGAGAAGACCGCCGACAAGCAGATCGCTGCGTACGACGCCAAGCTCGGCGGCTGAGTCCTCGAAAGCTGCCGGCCGGACCGTTCTCGTGCCCTGCCCCGCGAGGTCCTCCCCGTGGCGGGGCCCGGTCCGGCCCGCGGCGTCCCCCCTCGGGCGGGCACGGGACCGTCGAAATTGGCGCGACGGCCGCCCGCGGCCGCTGGTACACCAGGTGATCCGGTGTCCAGCCATGGGGGAGAAGCGACATGCGCAAGATTGCCACCCTGTTCGTACGGGATCCGGAGCACCGTTCCCGCGTACTGCCCACCGTCACCCCTGGCTGTGCCTGGGTGCTCCAGGGCGAAGGCACGCCGACCAGGAAATGGGACGGCACATGCGTGATGCTCGACGCCGCCGGCGCGTGGTGGGCGCGCCGTGAGGTGAAACCCGGCAAGACGGCGCCGCCCGGATACGTTCCGGTCGAGACCGACGAGGTGACCGGCAGGACCGTCGGCTGGGAGCCCGTCGGCCAGTCCGGTTTCGCGAAGCTGCACGCCGAGGCCGTCGCCCGCGGCGACGCCACCGCGCCCGGCACGTACGAGCTGCTCGGTCCGAAGATCAACCGGAATCCGGACGGTTGGGAGAGCCACGTGCTCATGCCGCACGGCTGGGCCCCGCCCGCCGTCCAGCAGGACTGCGCGACGGCGCCGCGTGACTTCGACGGCCTGCGTGTCTGGCTGCTGGACCGGCCCTACGAGGGCCTGGTCTGGCACCACGAGGACGGCCGGATGGCCAAGCTGAAGGCATGCGACTTCCGCTGAGGCGGACGGCCCCGCCGTGGGCCTTCGCCTGCGCCGGTGTCGGCGCCTAAGCCCGTGCCCGCGCCTAAGCCCGTGCCCGCGCCTCGGCGATGAAGTGCACGGTGGGGTGCGGGTGCATGAGGAAGTCGTGGTGGGAGATGTTCCACGCGTAGGCGCCGGCCAGCGCGAAGGCGACGCGGTCCCCGGCGCGCACCCCGCCGACCGGGACCCCGCGCGCCAGCACGTCCTTCGGCGTGCACAGCTGCCCGGCGAACGTCACCGCTCCTGCACCCGTCCCGGGACGCGGCCAGGGGTACGGCCAGTCGGCCACCGGCAGCACGGCGCACGGCTGGTCGTGGCCCCGGGTCGCGGGGGTGCGCAGGTGGTGGGTGCCGCCGCGTACGACCGCGAACTCCTCGCCGTGGCTGTGCTTCACGTCGAGCACCTCCGTGGCGTACCAGCCGCAGTACGCGGTCAGCGCACGCCCCGGTTCGACGCGCAGCAGCACGTCGGGATGGGCGTGCGCGACCCGGGCCAGGGCCGCCCCGTAGCCGGCCCAGTCGAACCGGGCGGCGGGATCGGCGTAGTCGACCCGCATGCCACCGCCGACGTTGACCTCCCGCAGCGTGACGCCGTACCGCCGCCCCAGAGCGGCCGTCCAGTCGGCCACCGCCATGGCGACGGCGGCCAGTTCGGTGGCGGCCAGGCCGCTGGCGAGGTGGGCGTGCACACCGACGAGCTCCAGCTGCGGGCAGGAGCCGTCGGTGAGCATCCGCACGGCCGTGCCGGCTTCGGCGGGGTCGAGCCCGAACGGTGCCGGCCGGCCGGCCATCGCCAGCGCCCCCGACGACAGGAGTTCCCCGGGCACGGCCAGGTTGAAGCGCAGCAGGACCCCCACCGGCCTGGCACGCGCCGGTGCGCTCCGCGGCGGGTGCGCCGCGAGGTGCGCCAGGGTGCGCAGTTCGTGCAGGCTCTCGACATGGCAGCGGCGCACTCCGCGGTCGAGGGCGGCGGCGATCTCGGTGGGGGTCTTGCCCGGTCCGCCGAAGGCGAGGGGATGCCCCGGAACGGCCTTGGCCACATGGGCGAGCTCGCCTCCGGACGCGACCTCGAAGCCGTCGGTGTGCGGCGCCAGGGCGGCCAGGATCCGCGGTTCCGGGTTGGCCTTGGCCGCGTAGTACAGCTCCACGTGCGGCGGCAGCGCCGCACGGACGGCCGCCGCATGGGCGGACAGCGCGGTCAGGTCGTAGACGTAGGCGGGCAGGGCGTCGGCCGGCAGCGCACGGACGAACTCCCGCACGCGCGGCTCAGGCTCGGTCATCGGGCGGCTCCGCTCGGTAGGTCCTGGCTGCCCTGGCGGGGCACCGGCGCGCCGACCTGCGGCACGGCCTCGCCCCGTGCCGTGCCACCGGACGTGGTGCGCGGGGGAGCCAGGGGCGACGGCAGCGGCACGTACGTCGCCTGCCGGTCGGCCGCACGCCCCCAGCGGGTGAGGAGGTTGGCCTTGGCGGGCAGCGGCTCGCCCGCGAGCAGTGCGTCCAGCCGGGGGTGGCGGCCGTAGCGGGTTGCGTACCCGCTCACGGTGCGGCGCACCGCGGACCACAGCGCGCCCTCCGTGCCGGGGGACAGGTCGGCGAGCGCGGCCAGCATGTCACCGATGTTGTTGACGAACAGGCAGTAGGCCAGCCGGTTCCAGGCCTGCTCGGCGTCGTAGCCGAGCGGGCCGGCGACCTGCGGCGGTAGCTTCGCCAGCGCGGTCGCGTGGTGTTCGGGGAGCAGCTTGGTGCCTTCCAGGTCACGGAAGAGGACCTGGCGGGGGAGCCCGTCGTCCCCGACGCACACCAGCACGTTCTGCAAGTGCGGTTCGAGGACGACGCCGTGGTCGACGTACGCCGCCAGGCAGCCCCAGCCCCCGACGCCCGCGGGGTCGCCCACGCCTTCCGCCTTCCCGAGCCGACCGGCCCACTCGTGCCCCTCCGCTACGGCAGCAGCGAGACGTGGCGGCTCGACACACGACGGGACCCGTACTTCGTCAAACGCCTCGTCGTCGGGGAGTGGCGCGACCAACTGGAACGCGCGATGTCCTTCGAACGGCGGGCGGCGGAGGCGGGCCTGCCCGTGTCCGTCCCCGTCGAACCCGTCACCCCGGCCTTCGGGCTGGCCGCCGATCTCGGTGACGGCCATGGCGTGGTCCGCGTCCACGCATGGTTGGACGCGGAGCCCTGCGGGAACGGGCTGTCCCGCTGGTTCGGCGCGACCCTGGCCGACCTGCACGTGCTTCGGGCTGCCGACGACGGACCGTCGACTCCCTCTGGCGGCTGTGGTACGGCGTCAATCCGCCCGATGCGTGGGACCGTTGGCTGGCCGCGGGACACGCAGGCGACAGGTCGTGGGCTCCTGCCCTCCGCCGCCACCGCGGACTGATCGACGACCTCACGGCACGCATAGACGCCGCCTACCGCGCCGTCGACGACCACGTCGTCACCCACCGTGACGTCGTACCGCACAACGTCCTGATCGACGCGGCGCGCGGCCCGGTGCTGATCGACTGGGACACCGCAGGCCCCGACAGCGCCACTCTGGAGACGGCGGCTACGGTCTTCGACGGCGCACGTCACGCCGGGGGCGGCCAAGAGCCCGACCCCGCCTGGATCGCCGCTGCCCTGGACGCCTACCAGGCGCGCGGTGGGCAGATCAGGAGCAGCGAGTTCCTGCTCGCCCGCCGTCTCGGCGTCCATCTGGCACGCTGCGCCGAGCGGCTCCGGATAAGCCTCGGCGAGGATTCCGGCGGCTCGCTCGATCCGGCAGCCGCCGAGGAGCGCGCCGCGCGCCACCTCGCCGCCCTGCCGGAATTCTCGTCCTGGCTGCTGGACTGGTCCCGGCGACTGGTCTGAACGTAAGAGCGGAGAGGGCAGGATTCGAACCTGCGCAGACCCGCGAAGGGTCCGACCCATGAGGCCAAAGGCCCAAGGTCCCCGATAAACCACTCCGGGCACCTCTCCTTGTTTTCTGTTCCCCGTTTTCTGCTGTTTCTCTCGTTCTCTGTCCTTCGCTGTTCCCGGCTCGGTTTCCCGTGCCGGTCACATGAATACAGTGGCAGAGGTCGCTGATGCGCCCCTGACGTCTCCCTGACCGCGAAACGGAATGCGAATATTCGCGTTACCGGGGATATCCGGGATGAATCACCACACCCTTGGTACCCGCCGCGCGACAAGCGCGAGCCTGCGCCGGCGATCCTGAGGGGAGCATCATGATCCGTTTCCGGCTTGCCACGGTCCCGGTCCTGGGCGTGCTGGTGGCCGTACTCCTCGGCTTCCCCGGCAGCGCGGGCGGCATCACCACCGGCGCGTCGCACCCCGGCGCCGCAGCGTCCGCCCGCTCCGGCGCCGACCGCAGGATCGCCACCGCCTGGATGACGATCCCGGCCATCGGGATCCGGCACCTCCGCGTCATCCCCTACCGGGGCACCCCCGACGACTGGCCGGGCACCAGGATCCAGGACCGCGGACTGGCTGCCGCTCCCTACGGGAACCGCGGGGGCGTCGGGCCGGGCGACGTCGGCAACTACCTCGTCACCGGTCACCGGCTGTCCGCCGGCGGGCCCTTCCGTGCGGTCCCCAGGTTGCAGGCCGGCGAGAAGGTCTACATCACCTCCGGTGGCACGACCTACACGTACACGATCACCGACACCAGGAAGGTCGACTTCCGCTCGCCGCGCTCGCTGGCCGAACAGCGCGCAGCGGTGCCCGGATTCCCCGGGCGGAAACCCACCAAAGCCATGATCACGGTGTCCACCTGCGCCACGCTCGAGGACAACGCCGCCGGGAACTTCTGGCGCGATGCCAAGGACAACCCCCAGCACCGCATCGACAAGGTGGGCGTCCTGACCTCCCGGTCGAAGGCGTCGGGCCGCTCCTAGGTCCTGTCGTCAAACTCCCGTCGTTGCCCGAAGGGCGGCCCGGCGGCTCCCCCACTGCCTGAAGGGCGTGGGCGGTACCCCCAGTGCGTGCCTCTGGGGGTCCCCCCTGCTCGAAGAGCTTGGGGGAGTGCCGGGCGCGAGTCCGCGTACGCATGGGGGCACCTCCCACGCCGTTCAGGCAGTGGGGGAGTACGTGGGCTTGTGCCCGGTGCGGCGAGAGGGCGTGCATGACGCCGCCGGGCAGACGGGAGTTTGACGACAGGGCCTAGTTCCCCCGGCCGTCCTCCGTGCTCCCCGACGGCCCGCCCCCCCCACAACGAAACGCACATCAGTCGGTTTTGGAACGTGCCAACTCCCTTGACATCGGGCCGTTGCACCACGAACCTCTCGGAAACCCATTTGTGGATCAATGGTCCGCCTGCCCAGCAGAGGAGCCGTCATGACCACCCGTGTCCCGAGACAAGTCCCCCCAGCCGCGCCGCAACGCGGCCAGCGGTCTCGCGCAGTGATCGCCAGCACGGTGGGAACGGCCATCGAGTGGTACGACTTCTTCCTCTACGGCACCGCCGCCGCCCTCGTCTTCCCGGACCTCTTCTTCCCCGGCCACACCCCGTACGTCGGCGCTCTCGCGTCCTTCGGCACCCAGGCCGTCGGGTTCGCCGCGCGGCCCGTGGGAGCCGCGATCTTCGGCCATATCGGTGACCGTGTCGGCCGCAAGGCGACGCTGGTGGTCACGTTGCTCATGATGGGCATCAGCACCTTCCTCATGGGCCTGCTGCCGGGCTACTCGACGCTCGGCATCGCCGCCCCGGTGCTGCTCGTGCTCCTGCGCATCATCCAGGGGATCGGCGTGGGCGGTGAGTGGGGCGGATCGGTCCTGCTCTCCATGGAATGGGGCGAGCGGCGCCGTCGCGGATTCATGACCAGCTGGCCGCAACTGGGCGTGCCACTCGGCCTGCTCGCCTCGACCGGCATGGTCAACCTCATGGACTCCACGGCCGGGGACGACTTCGACAGCTGGGGCTGGCGGGTCCCGTTCCTCGCCAGCATCGTGCTCGTCGGCATCGGCCTCTACGTGCGGTTGCGCGTGATGGAGAGCCCGGTCTTCGACGAGGTCAAGAGGACCCGTGCAGTGGTGCGCATGCCGGTCCTCCAGGTGCTGCGCGAGCAGCCACGCGAGGTGCTGACCTCCGCCTTCGTCCGCCTCTCGGAACAGGCGCCGTTCTACCTCTTCATCACGTTCGTGCTCACGTACGGCACCGAGCAGGTCGGCCTGTCGCGTCAGGACCTGCTCGACGACACCATGGTGGCCGCGGCGATCGGACTGGTCGGCGTCCCCTTCTGGGGGTACGTCTCGGACCTCGTCGGCCGTCGCCTGGTCTACGGCGCCGGCATCGTCTGCGTCGGGGCGTTCGCCTTCCCCTACTTCTCGCTGCTCGACACCGCCGACTCCGGCCTGGTGCTGCTGGCCATCGTGCTCTCGCTGTTCTTCCACGACATGCAGTACGGGCCGCAGGCGGCGCTGATCGCCGAGGGCTTCGAGGCGAACCTCCGCTACAGCGGCGCGGGTCTCGGCTACCAGCTGGCCTCCGTCATCGCGGGAGGCCCGGCACCGCTCATCGCCGCCGCCATCCTGGAGGACACCGGCTCCAGCACCGGGATCAGCTGGTACATCCTGGGCTGCTGCGTCGCCGCCCTGATCGCGCTCGTGATGATGCCGAAGCCGCACCTCATGACGCTCCCTCAGGAGGACGACGGGCCCGCCGGCACCGACACCGCCACGTCCTCCGGCGGAACTCCCGAGAAGGCATAGCGAACCCGGCCGGTGCCGCCACGGTCACGCCCCGCCTGACGGCGGGACCCAGGACCCAGGACGTGACCGTGGCCGGCAGGTCCGGCCGGGGCCGCGTCCACTCCGGGGGTCGGTCGGGACCGGCGGGCCGGCGGCGGGAGCCACCGGGCCTTCGGTGTCCGGTCCGGTGGCTCCCGGCTGTCCGTTCGCCAAGCCCATCAGGGGTGGACCAGTTCCTTGAGGGCCACGTTGACCTCGAGGACGTTGACCCGCTGCTGGTCCATGAAGCCGGCCGTACGGCCCTGGGTGTGCTCCTTCACCAGCTTCTGCACCTGCGCGACGGACAGGCCGTTCGCCTGGGCCACCCGGTGCACCTGGAGGTGGGCGTAGGCCGGTGAGATGTCCGGGTCGATGGCTGAGCCGGAGCCGGTGACCGCGTCCGTGGGGACCGCGGACTCGGGCACGCCGTTGAAGTCGGCGACCTGCGTCCTGGCCTCCTTGACCGCCTTGACGAGGCGGGGGTCGCTGGCGCCGAGCTGGCTGGAACCGGTGGCCAGCGGGTCGTACCCGCTGTTGGACGGGCGGCCCTGGAACCAGTGCGGGTCCGGCCGGTCGGTGCCGGGCACGTTCCAGCTCTGGCCGATCAGCCGGGACCCGACCTCCTTGCCGTCGACCTTCACCACCGAACCGTTGGCCTGGTCGTGCAGGGCCACCTGGCCGATGCCGGTCACCAGCAGGGGATAGGCGATACCGGTCACGGCGGTGAGCGCGAGCAGCATGCGCAGGGCGGCCCAGAGCAGGCGTCCGGTGTTCGCCACGGAGAAGTCCATGTCGTTTCACCCAATCCCGGGGATCAGCGAGATGAGCAGGTCGATGATCTTGATGCCGATGAAGGGCGCGATCAGGCCGCCGAGGCCGTAGATCCCGAGGTTGCGCCGGAGCATCCGGTCCGCGCTCACCGGCCGGTACCGCACGCCCCGCAGGGCGAGTGGCACCAGCGCGATGATGATCAGCGCGTTGAAGACGACCGCGGACAGGATCGCGGAGTCCGGTGAGGACAGGCCCATGACGTTCAGCTTGTCCAGGCCTGGGTAGACGGCCGCGAACAGTGCCGGGATGATCGCGAAGTACTTGGCGACGTCGTTGGCGATGGAGAACGTCGTCAGGGCGCCGCGGGTGATCAGCAACTGCTTGCCGATCTCCACGATCTCGATCAGCTTGGTCGGGTTGGAGTCGAGGTCGACCATGTTGCCGGCCTCTTTGGCGGCCGAGGTACCGGTGTTCATGGCCACGCCGACGTCCGCCTGTGCGAGGGCCGGGGCGTCGTTGGTGCCGTCACCGGTCATCGCGACGAGCTTGCCACCGGCCTGCTCCCGCTTGATCAGCGCCATCTTGTCCTCGGGAGTCGCCTCGGCGAGGAAGTCGTCGACGCCGGCCTCGTCCGCGATCGCCTGCGCGGTCAGCGGGTTGTCACCGGTGATCATGACGGTCCTGATGCCCATGCGGCGCAGCTCGTCGAAGCGTTCCCGCATGCCCTCCTTGACGACGTCCTTGAGGTGGATGACGCCCACCACGCGGGCGCCCCGGTCGTCCTTGACGGCGACCAGCAGGGGAGTGCCGCCCGCCTGTGAGATGCCGCTCGCGATCGGGTCGGCGTCCTCGGCCGGGGCGCCGCCCTGCTCCCGCACCCAGGTCAGGACCGAGCCGGTCGCACCCTTGCGGATCCTCCTGCCGTCCATGTCCACACCCGACATACGGGTCTGGGCGGTGAACGGGACCCACTGGGCGCCGGCCAGCTCGCCCTGGTGCCTTTCCCGCAGTCCGTACCGCTCCTTCGCCAGGACGACGACGGAACGGCCCTCGGGCGTCTCGTCGGCCAGCGACGACAGCTGGGCGGCGTCCGCGACCTCCGCAGCGGTGCCTCCCCGCACCGGCACGAACTCGGCCGCCTGCCGGTTGCCCAGGGTGATCGTGCCGGTCTTGTCGAGGAGCAGCGTGGAGACGTCGCCGGCGGCCTCGACCGCACGACCCGACATGGCCAGCACATTGCGCTGCACCAGCCGGTCCATGCCCGCGATGCCGATCGCCGACAGCAACGCGCCGATCGTGGTGGGGATCAGACAGACCAGCAGCGCCACCAGCACGACCATCGTCAGATGCGTGTCCGCGTAGTCGGCGAACGGCGGCAGGGTCGCCACCGCCAGCAGGAAGACGATCGTCAGGGACGCCAGCAGGATGTTCAGCGCGATCTCGTTCGGCGTCTTCTGCCGTGCCGCGCCCTCGACCAGGCGGATCATCCGGTCGATGAAGGTCTCGCCCGGTCTTGTGGTGATCTTGACGACGATGCGGTCGGAGAGCACCTTGGTGCCGCCGGTGACCGCGGACCGGTCGCCACCGGACTCGCGGATGACCGGCGCCGACTCACCGGTGATCGCCGACTCGTCGACGCTCGCCACCCCCTCGATGACGTCACCGTCACCGGGGATGACGTCGCCCGCCTCGCAGACGACCAGGTCGCCGACGTTCAGCTCGGTGCCGGGCACCCGCTCCTCGCGCTCGCCCACGAGGCGCCGGGCGACGGTGTCCGTCTTCGCCTTGCGCAGGGTGTCGGCCTGTGCCTTGCCGCGGCCCTCGGCGACCGCCTCCGCCAGGTTGGCGAAGACGACCGTCAGCCACAGCCAGGCGCTGATCGTCCAGCCGAACCAGTCGCCGGGATCCTCGAAGGAGAAGGCCGTGGTCAGCACGGAGCCGATCCACACCACGAACATCACGGGCGACTTGACCATCACCCGCGGATCGAGTTTGCGTACGGCGTCCGGCACGGACGTGATCAACTGCTTCGGGTCGAACAGGCCGGCACCGACCCGGCTCTCGCCGGACCGGCCGCCGGTGGGGACGTCCTGGTGCGGCGCCCGGGTCGCGGTGGTGGTGGACATGACGTCCTCGGGTTTCTCGATGTCGGTGGTCATGCCAGCCCCTCGGCGAGCGGACCCAGCGCCAGGGCCGGGAAGAACGTCAGCCCGGTGACGATGAGGATCGAGCCCACCAACAGGCCGGTGAACAGGGGCTTCTCCGTCCGCAGGGTGCCGGCGGAGACAGGGGTCGGCTGCTGTGCGGCCAGCGAGCCGGCCAGGGCCAGGACGAACACCATCGGCAGGAAGCGGCCCAGCAGCATGCACAGGCCCAGCATGGTGTTGTGGTACTGCGTGTTCGCGGCGAACCCGGCGAAGGCGGAGCCGTTGTTGTTGCTGGCCGACGTGTACGCGTACAGCACCTCGGAGAAGCCGTGCGCACCCGTGTTCGTCATCGACGCCTCACCCTTGCCCAGCGCCATCGCCAGCGTGGTGCCGACCAGCACCAGCGCCGGGGTGATGAGGAGGTAGCAGGCGGCCAGCTTGATCTCGCGGGAGCCGATCTTCTTGCCCAGGTACTCGGGCGTCCGCCCGACCATCAGACCGGCGATGAACACCGCGATGATCGCCATGATCAGCATGCCGTAGAGGCCCGAGCCGGTGCCGCCGGGAGAGATCTCGCCCAGCATCATGCCCAGCAGCAGGATGCCGCCGGACAGTGCTCCGAAGGAGTCGTGGAAGGCGTCCACGGCACCCGTCGACGTCATCGTGGTCGACACCGCGAACAGCGAGGACGGGCCCTCGCCCAGCCGCTGCTCCTTGCCCTCCAGCGCGCCGCCCGCCAGCTGTGCGGCGGTGCCCGGGTGGGCGTACTCGAGCCAGGTCACGGCCACCACGGCGAGGACCCAGATGGTCCCCATCGCGCCCATGATGGCGTACCCCTGCCGGACGTTGCCGACCATCTTGCCGAAGGTGCGCGGCAGCGAGAACGGGATCACCAGGATCAGGAAGATCTCCAGCAGGTTGGTGAAGCCGTCGGGGTTCTCGAAGGGATGGGCCGAGTTGGCGTTGAAGAAGCCGCCGCCGTTGGTGCCCAGCTCCTTGATGACCTCCTGGGACGCCACAGCGCCGGGGCTGATCGCCTGCTTCTGGCCGGTCAGCGTGGTGATCGTGTGGATGTCCCCGAAGTTCTGGATCGCGCCCGCCGCGATCAGCAGCACGGCACCGACCACGGAGATCGGTACCAGGATGCGCACGGTGCAGCGCACCAGGTCCGCCCAGAAGTTGCCCAGGTCACTCGTGCGGGACCGGGCGAAGCCACGGATCAGCGCCACGGCCACCGCGACGCCGACGGCCGCGGAGACGAAGTTCTGCACGGCGAGACCGGCGGTCTGCACGACGTGGCCCATGGCCACCTCGCCCGAGTACGACTGCCAGTTGGTGTTGGCCACGAACGACGCGGCGGTGTTGAACGCCTGGTCAGGAGCGATCGGCTGGAAACCCAGGGACAGCGGCAGCTTGTCCTGGACCCGCTGGAGCAGGTACAGGAACAGCACGCCGACCGCGGAGAAGGCCAGCACCCCACGCAGGTACGCGGGCCACCGCATCTGCACGTCGGGGTCGGCACCCACCGAGCGGTAGATCCAGCGCTCGATCCGCAGGTGCTTCTCGGACCGGAAGACGGCGGCCATGTAGTCGCCAAGCGGACGGTGCACCAGCACGAGCGCGCCGATCAGCGCGATCACGAGGAGCACATCAGCAAGTACGGGGCTCATGTCGCGGCTCAGAACCTCTCGGGAAAGACGAGGGCGAGGACGAGGTAGCCGAGCAGGCCGACGGCCACGACGAGGCCGACGCCCATCTCGAGATTGGATGCGGTCTCGGCGGTCACAGCTTCGCCACCCCCCTGGCGATGAGAACCACCAGTGCGAAGACCGCGACGGTGGTCACAGCGAAGGCCACGTCGGCCATCGTGAACTCCTGAAAGGTTCGGGACAGGATCGGACTCGTCCAGGAAACGCGCTGCTCAGCCGGGTCCCCACCGTCCTTGACGGCCGCCTTACGGCGAGCCCGGCGGTTTTGACACGTCCCATACGCTCAGGCGGACCGGCCCACGGCCGGACGACGGAGAGTGGTGAAAGGGTCCGCGTTGTCGCCCCTGTGACCATCGGCTGACTCAATGCGACCAGCTGTTAGGGTGCCGTTCACGCGACCACGCCTTCAGGGGCCGGGCCAGGAGCCGTACGCATGGGATCGCCATTAGCAGGGCGTGTTCACATCTCCGTGTCGATCATGACGCATCCCCAACGCCGGGACCTGGCCGACGACCTGTGCGAGCGGCTCGGCGAGCTGGCCCCCCGGATCGTCGTCGACCCCGAACCCGACGGGCCGCCGACCGCCGTGCGCACGGCGGCTGCGGCGTGGAACTCCGCGCCCTCGGACGCCACCCATCATCTGGTGATCCAGGACGATGTGCATCCGAGCAGGGAATTCACGTCCGCGCTCGCCGATGAGGTGCGCTCGGCGCCGATGTGCTGTCTGTCCCTGTACGCCGGGTGGGCGAACCGGGTCGGCGCCACCGCACGGGTCGCCGCCCTGACCGGAAGGCGCCGGTTCCTCATCGAGGAGTCGTTCGTCCCGGCACCGGCGCTCATCCTTCCCACGGGCCTGGCCCGCGAGGCGGGTGCCTATCTGAACGCGCACATGGCGGACGCGGACCTCGGGGACTCGACCCTGCTCAGCAGCTTCCTGCGCCGGCGCGGCATCCCGGTGGAGGCGCTGACCGCGAGCCTGGTGCAGCATGACGCCCTCGGCAGCCCCAGCCTGCTGGCGAAGTCCGCCGCGAAGGGCATCCGACGTGCGGCGTGCTTCCGGGACGACATCACCGATCACACCGACTTGGACGGTCTGCTCGCCCGGCCGCCGGCACTGCCGTACGTCATACCCGACAACCGGCGCGCCGTCGTCGACGTGGGTCTTCCGGACGGGAGCTGGAAGACGCTCCACGCGGCGGAGTGGCTGGAGGGGCGCGGATACGACGATGTGCTGCCGCCCCCGGTGAAACCCCTCGTCGACGAGGGCGGCCGGGTGGTCGCCTCGTCCTCGGACCTGCGGGAGGCATGGCTGGCCGCGTTCTGCGCGGGTGTGCTCGCCGGCCCCGGCGCCCTGCCGCGCAGCTGCGAAGGTTCGGTGGCCGCGGTCGCCCTGCGGAGCCTCCTGCCCGGCTCGTTCCGCAGGGGCCTGACCGGGCCGGACGTCGCGTTGCTGACCGACATCGGCGGGCCGCTGATCGACGACGCCCTGGAGCGCAGCCGCCGGAGCTGACGTCTTCCGTTCGCGACAGCGCGCCGCGTCACGACGAAGCGCGGGACGACGCCATGTCCTCCGCGTCGCCGGGTTCCACCGGCTCCGCACCGCGGCCGCCTCCGCCGAGTACCAGGCCGACCGTCACCACGAGGAAGAACGCCGCCGGAACCCAGAAGATCCCGGGCAGCCCGAGCACGCCGACCCCCAGCGCCCCGGTGGCGCCGGCGACGATGCGCGACAGGGACTGCCCGGCGAAGAACACCGACGTCGCCGTACCGGTGCCCAGGGTGCTGAACTGCTGCAAGAACGTGGGCCCGAGCCCGAGGGTGACGGACAGCACGATGACGTGGACGACCTGCACCACGTACAGGTTCCACATCTGACCGCTCAGCGCCAGGATCGCGAAGTCCACCACGCCCACCGCGATTCCGGCGGTGACGATCCGATGGATCCCGAACCGATCGCTCAGGGCCCCGACCAGCGGCATCACCACGACCTCGCACACCGCGGAGACCGACAGCAGGCTTCCGAAGGTGACCAGGGAGCCGCCGAGGTCACCGGTCACGTACAGCGGCAGGTAGACGGACTTGAGGCCGTCTCCGCTGAGCACCAGGGCGGTTCCGGCGACGAACAGCAGCACGCTGAGCCCGGCCGCCGGCAGGCTGCGCAGGGACGCCTTCGGCTTGGCCGGCACGGTGCGCCGGGCGTCCGTGAGCGTGAGCGAGAGCGCCGCGCAGCAGAGGTACAGGCCGGCGGACAGGACGAACGCGGTCCGCAGCCCGTAGGCCGACGACACCGCCGTCCCCACGAGCGGCCCGACGACGTAGCCCAGCGCGTAGCCGCCCCTGATCGTCGCGGTGATGGTGGCGCGGGCGGTGGAGTTCTTCTCGTCCAGGGTCTCCGCAAGGCTGGCGAAGAACTGGGCGCTGACCGTCCCCAGGACCGAGAAGAACACCATGTTGATGGCGAACGCCTCCCAGATCCTCCCCGTGAAGGAGAGCAGGACCCAGCCCGCCGCGAGCCACACCATGGAGCGACGCAGGAGCTTCGTGCGGGAGGCGACGCGGTCCGACAGCCACCCGGTGCTCAGGCTCACCACGGCTCCCGCGACCGTGGAGACCGCGAACAGCCCGACGGTCCGGTTGTCGGCGTGCAGGTGCGAGCTGAGGAACAGGGACAGCAGCGGAACGGCGGACGACGTGGTCGTGCCCAGGAGCAGGAAGCAGACGAGGTACTTGCGGTACTCGGCGTCCCGCACCACCAGGGCCAGCGTGCCGGCCTTCATGCCGGGTGCCCGAGGGAAGGGTTCATCGCGTGGCTCCGCCCGTCGTCGCCAGCCCCCAGGTGGCTTCGTTGTACGCCGTTTCGGAGCGCTCCCGGGCGTACCGCTCGAGGCGCTCGGGCAGCGGCTCACTCTCGTGTCCGAGGAGCGCGAGCTGCGACTCGTAGTGCAGCAGGGCTCGGAACTTCGCGTCCCGGTCCTGCGGGTCGACCGGCTCGACGAGGTGGCCCGTGAAGGACGTGCCGGCCGGCAGCGGCGGCATCCGCGTCGTCTTCCCCCGGTAGGGCAGGTCCTCCCAGAACCTCAGTGGGATGTCGGTCCCCAGCAGCGCCTTGACGGTGGCGTCGCGCGTTCTCCAGTGGTCGACATGCCTGCCGATCGCCGCGCAGGTGTACACCGCGGCAGGGCGGAAACGCGTGGAGAATTCCCTGATGTGCTGCGCGACCGATGCCATCAGGTCGGGTTCCTCGACCTCGAGGGCCTGGCTGCTGACCGACCGTGAGGGATCGTCGACCAGCCAACGGCCGTTCGGGAGGGTCCGGTAGATGGCGTCCAGGAAGTCGGCGTGGCGCGGTGTCAGACCCAGTTCGCGCAGGGCCTTCGCGTCTTCGTCGATGCGCATCGGAACGGGATTGCCGCTCACCCCCCACGTGTCGTGGTAAACGTGCGCGGTAGCGGAGTACGGGGGGCCCGGCACACCCGCGAACACGGTCAGCACGACGACCTCGGCACCGCTTCGGGCAAGTTGGTGCAGTCGCGCACCGTACGACAGGACGGCGTCGTCGAGATGCGGTGAGACGGCCAGCACGCGTGTCGGTGCCGTCGGTCGTGCGGAGGTCATGAGGCCGCCCGGTTGGTGACGGCTTCGGCGAGCACGGCACGGGTCGAGGCCGCGAGCCCTTCCCAGCTGAACTGCCCGCTTCTGCGCCGGCCCGCAGCCCCGAGCTCGGCGCTGAGCCGGTCGTCGTCGAGCAGCCGCAGGACGCTCTTGGCCATGGCGTCCGTGTCGGCGGGATCGTGCAGGAGCGCGGCGTCCCCGGCGATTTCCGGAACGGCGGGGCGATCGGATCCGACCACGGGTGTTCCGCAGGTCATGGCGTCCAGGACGGGGAGACCGAAGCCTTCTCTGTGGGCCGGGTGCAGCAGCAGGGCCGCCGCGTTGTAGACGTGCGGGACGACCTCGTTGGGGAGCCAGTCGGTGACGGTCACGTCCTCCTGGACGCCGTATTCGCGGAGCGTGGACCACACGGGAGGGAAGTCGGCGTTCATCAACACCAGCCCGGTGGATTCCCGGACGGCCTTCGGGAGGGCGGTGTAGACGTCCAGGACACCGCGCAGGTTCTTACGCGGGTGGGTGGCGCCCACGTTGAGGAGGTAGGCACCTGTCACCCCGAGCTGTTCCCGCACGACTTCGCGGGAGACCTCGATGTCCGTGGGCGTCGTGCGCAGTGAACTTCCCAACAGGGTCACGGCGACGGGCTTGTCCGTGATTCCCCAGAGTTCCGCAACGTCCGACGCCGTCGCCTGGGACACGCAGATCACCGCGTCCGCATGCTCGGCCGCGCGCCGCCCCCACTCCTTGTAGAGGGCGAGATTCACCTCGGTGAAGAATTCTGGATGCCGCTCGAAAACCAGATCGTGAACGGTGACGACTTTGGCGCCCGGCCAGTCGAGGGGGAGGAAGAAACTCGTCCCGAGGATTACGTCGGGTGCATCCTCGTACAGGGCGGAATTCAGTACCTCTTGATGCCATCGAAAATCTCTGACCGAACGGTCCGGATAATCGGATAACTCGAAGGGGAGCCGCCGCACGGTGCAGGTTGGACTCGACTCGATCACCACGTCGGCGATCTGTCCGGTCGGCACGTAGACAAGGAGCTCGTCCTCTCCTTTTGCAAGGTATTCAACGAGCCGGGAAATGTAGTGGGTGAATCCACCGAGGCGAGCTGATCCGCTTACATAGGCGTCAATCCCAATCCGCATTTCGTGGACACTAGCACCCGCTCCCGGGGACTGTCACCCGACCGAGAAGTCGGTCTCCGGAGGCCGTGCATTCATAAGGGATGAAGGGATCTGCCATCGGCGGCTTCAGTGCGGCGGCTCTGACGCGCAGCCCGGGGAGACGGTTCGAGACGGGGTCCCGAGGCGTTGGGCCACCATCCGCCGGTAGTTCGGGCACCGCGTGAGGTCGTCGTGCGCACAGCCCAGGGCGCCTTCCAGCAACTCCAGGGAGGTCTGGGCGGCCGCGATCCTGGAACGCAGTGCCGCGGCCTCGCGGCGCAGGATGTCCCGACGGGTGGTGGGGTCCGCCGCGGCGGCGGCCAGGGCCCGGATGGTGTCCAGCGCGAGGCCGGCGTCCTTCGCCTGAAGGATCAGCGCCACGCGGGTGAGGTCGTCGGCGTCGTAACGGCGACGGCCCCCCGCGTCCCGGCCGGGGCGCAACAGGTCCATCGTCTCCCAGTGCCGCAGGACGTGGGTGGCCAGACCGAAACGGTCGGCCACGGCACCGATGGTCATCGTCGTCGTGGTCATCGCTGTGGCCGTCGTCGTGGTGCTGTCGGGGGCGCTCGACTTCATGTCGCCATTAAGGCGCAGCAGGCCGGACATGTCCAAGGCGGCGGCGACGGCGCGGGGGCTGAACAGCACCGACGACAACGCCAACGAGCGGCAGGGGAAGGCTCTTGACCCTCTTCACCCGGGCCCGTAGCGTCGGAGCGCTTTGCGGGAGAAGCCCGCTCCGTGCAGGGATCCGCAGCTCGGCGGCTCCGCGCAGGCGCGTGCTTTTGGTGCGCAACGGGGAGGGACACGCGGTGATACGGTTCATCGGCCTCAGCGGGTTTCTCGGCGCCGGCAAGACCACCACGCTGCTGGCGGCAGCCCGCCACCTTCAACTGCGTGGCCGCCGGGTGGCCGTCATCACCAACGACCAGGGCACCGACCTGGTGGACACGCGCCTGGTGAAGTCCAGTGTCGACCGGGTGGGCGAGGTCACCGGCGGGTGCTTCTGCTGCCGGTTCGACGACCTCGTGGACGTCGCCCGCACCTTGGTGGACGATCAGGGCGCCGACACGATCCTCGCCGAGTCCGTCGGCAGCTGTACGGATGTGCAGGCCACCGTCGTGAATCCGCTGAAGAAGTACTACGGGGACCGGTTCGCGGTGGCCCCGCTGACCACCGTGGTCGAGCCGGACCGGTATCAGGCCCTCGCCAGCGCCCTCCCGCTGGAGGACACCGAGTCCGACCTCTCCTACCTCTTCGGGAAGCAACTGGAAGAGGCCGACGTCATCGCCCTGAACAAGTCGGACACCTTACCGGCGGGGAAGCGCGAGGAGCTGGTCGCGCGGCTCGCCCGGCGCCATCCGACGGCTCGCGTCCTGCCCTACTCGGCGGCCACCGCCGAAGGAATGGCCGACCTGGTGGACGCCTGGTGGGACGGCACCGGCTCGGGGACGGTCCTGGAGATCGACTACGACCGTTACGCCCATGCCGAGGCCGAACTGGCCTGGCTCAACCAGGGCTTCCACGCAGTCGGCGAGCCGGGCTTCGTGCCGCACCGGTGGGCCGCCACCGCCCTCCAGTACCTGTCGGAGCGTGCTGCCGCCGCGGGCTGGCTGGTCGGGCACGCCAAGGTCAGCGTGCGCTCCGGAACGGAGTTGACCAAGCTCAGCGTGGTCACTGCCGGCGCGGCCCCGGTCGCCACCGTCGCCCAGACCGAGCCCGTGCGCACCGCGGACGTCCAGTTCAACGCCCGGGTGGTGTGCGATCCGGCCGTCCTCGAACAGGCGGTGCGGGACGCCGTCCGCGCCGCGGACAGCGCGGCGGGGTGTGCCAGCACCCCGCAGTCCGCGCCGACCGCGTTCCGCCCCGGGTATCCGGTTCCGGTGCACCGCATCCGCGGGTAGCCGTCGGCCTCGTGCCCGGCGCCCGCGCCATGCTGGCACGGGGCACCGGACACCGGGCATCGGGCATCGGGCATCGAGGACGGTCAGAGGCCGGCCAGCAGGGCCCGGTCCAGATGGGCGCTGACCACCCAGTTCGGTACGTCCACCACCTCGGAGATCGCCAGGTCGCCGGCGATGCTGACGAGCAGGTAGGCGTCGACCGGATCCACTCCGGTGCGCCGTGCGACCTCGTCGACCAGGGCGCGGGTGGCCTCCTTGGCCGCGGCCATCAGGTCCGGGCCGATCCCCGTGGTGGCCAGGGCGGCACCGGTGCGGCGGGTGGCCGGGGCGGTTTCCAGTACCGGGGTGCGGGGTGCCGCGCCCCGTTCCAGGTCGACCCGCAGGGCGACGGTCGCCGAGGTCTCCACGCCGGTCCCGCAGACCTCACCGTCGCCCATCGCCGCGTGCACGTCGCCCAGCGAGAGCAGCGCACCCTCGACGCCCACCGGAAGCCTGAGCCGGGCACCAGGACCCACCTGGCGGATGTCCATGTTGCCGCCCCAGCGGCGCGGCGGCACCAGCGAGTGCTCGCCCGGCTCCGGCACGGCCACCCCGATGGTGCCGACCATCGGCAGCACCGGCACGGCGAGGCCGGGCAGCAGCTCGGCGCGGTCGCCGTCGATGGAGACGATCCGCAGGTGGGCGTCGGGGAAGTCGTCGGCGAGCAGCCCGAAGCCGGGGATGCAGGCGGTCCAGCCCCAGTCGGCGACGGACGTCTCCAGGATGTCGATCACCAGCGCGTCGCCCGGCTGCGCACCCTCGACCCGGATCGGGCCGGTCACCGGATTGACCCGGCCGAAGTCCAGGGCGGAGACGTCGACGGCCGTCGAGTCGCGGGTGAGCTGTCCGCCGCTGGACTCCAGGGTCTGCACGGTGATCGTGTCGCCGGGGGCCAGGGTGAGCACCGGGGCGATCGAACGGTCCCACACGTGGTGCACGGAGGTTGCTTGCAGATGCATCAGTTCTCCAGTTCCAGATCGGTGCCACGGCCGCTGCGGCGGTAGTACAGCAGGACGCAGGCGCCGATGACGAGCCAGGCGCCGATGACGAGCCAGGCGACGTCGCCGATCCGGGCCCGGTCGTCCACGTTCCACAGCACCCGGCTCCGAGGTGCCGCACCCGGCGGAGGGAGGCGGACGTCACCGCCTGACCGCTGACCGCTGACCGCTGACCGCTGACCGCTGACCGCTGACCGGGCGTCAGCCCCGTGCGGTGGCCGCCGGCTGCGCTTCGGCGCCGCGGTCCTCGGGTTGGGCCTCGCGGGAGGCCTCGTGCAGGGCGACATGCCGGGTCTCCGGGGCCAGCGGGACCGAGATCACTACGCCGAGGAAGACGACGGCGGCGAGGATGAGCATCGTCGGGCCGATCCCCAGACCGTCGAGCACGGACGGCAGCACGAACGTGCTCAACGCCGCACCGACGCGGCTGATCCCCGCGGCGAGCCCGGTGCCGGACGCGCGCACCTCGGTCGGGAAGATCTCCGACGGGTAGACGCTCTCCAGGTCGGCGGCGGCGGAGATGACGAACGCCACGACGAGGAAGACCGGGATGAGCACCGGGGCGGGCAGTGAGGGGTCGAGGCCGAGCACGAGCAGGGCGCTGCCGACGATGACGAACGACCAGATGACGAACGACCTGCGGCTGATCGCGTCCATCACGAACCAGCCTGCCACCGCGCCGGCCAGGAGCAGCAGGTTGAACAGGACCTCCCCGAGCGAGCCGTTCTCGATGCCGAACGCGTCCACGATCCTGGGCAGGAACGTGCCGATCCCGAAGTAGGGGAACACCTGGCAGAGCCAGAACATGCCGGCGAAGAAGGTGCGTCCACGGTAGCGCCGGGAGAACACCTCCCGGTACCGGGTGCGCTGCTCCTTCGGCGGCGCCTCCTCCAGGGCGTACTCGGGACCGAAGTAGCGGTCGACGATGCTGCGCGCCTCGTCGGCCCGGCCCTTGCTGACCAGCCAGCGCGGGGACTCCGGGGTGCCGAGCCGTAGCAGCAGGGTGAGGAGGCCGGGTATCGCGCTGCTGGCGAGCAGCCAGCGCCAGGCGTCGTCCCCGAGACGGCCGTCGAGCAGGATGCCGATGCCGTACGAGGCGACGAATCCGACCGTGAAGGTGGCGTTGAGACTGGAGAGCAGCCGCCCGCGGTAGCGCCGCGGCGCGAATTCCGTCAGCAGCGTGGGGGCGATGGCGTAGTCGGCGCCGATGGCGACGCCCAGTAAGAAGCGCAGCGCGAACAGCGCGACCGGGCCGGCCACGAAGAGTTGCAGGACGGACGCGATCACGAAGAGGACGAGGTCGCCCAGGAGCATCTTCTTCCGGCCGACCCGGTCCGTGATCGGTCCGAAGACGACTGATCCGGCGAAGATGCCGATCAGCGCCGAGGCGCCGAGCAGGCCCTCCCAGGTCGAGCCGAGCCCCATCTCCGTTTTGATCTGCGGCAGCGCAAGCCCGATGGAGCCGAGGATGTACCCGTCGCAGATGAAGCCTCCGACGGTGTAGCAACAGGCTTTGACGTGGAACGCGGTGATGGGGGAGTCGTCGAGCAGCCGTGCGGTTCCCATGCCAGGACCTCGCTGTCATCAACAGAGTTGCTCCGTCAGGGGCGGCAGGGAACGTAGCCTTTTCACGGGAAAATTGTCAACAATCTGACGATCGGACAGTACCCGATCGGATAGTGGCCGTTCTGCTACCCCTCGTCCCCTTCCTGGGCCCTTCGCCGTCGAACCGAACGAGGGCGACATCCGTGTCCGACCCGCGAGGTCCGACGCAGCCTCACTCCGCGGCCTGCTCGCCGTACAGCCAGCGCCGCAGGACGCGGCTCAGCCCCGGCATGATGGCGTAGGTGAGCAGCGGCGACAGGAACACGGGGAAGATCACGGTGGCTTCGGCGGGCTGCCAGGTCTCGAAGTACCGCGCGAACACCTCGTTGTACAACAGCGCGAACGGATAGACCGCCACCAGGGTGACCAGCGACATCTTCCAGCGGGCCGGCGGCCTCGTCACCATCCGGGGGATGTTGAACCAGGTCTCCAGACCGGTGGTGGTCAGCTGCGGATGGGCCGTCCGGCCGAAGGCACTCACCTGCTCGTACCGTGCCGCCCGTTCGGGCGAGGCCATCCACCGGTCCAGGCTGTCCGGACCGGACCAGCGCACCACCGCGTGGTAGCGGCGGCTGCCACCCTCGGGGCGCAACCAGGTGACGCCCTGGTTGCCGGGGAACGTCTCCGCGTCGGCCTGCAACCCGTGCGCCCACCGTTCGAAGGCGGCGTCCTCACCCGGCCTGACCTCCCAGGTGAAGACGGTCGTCACGGGCCTGGGCGCGCGCTGCACCTGCTCGTTCATCTCACCGTCCGGCCGCCCTGCCCGGCGCCGGCACGGCGCTGCGCAGGGTGCTGTGTCGTGTCCCCCGGGCCAGGCTAGGGCGCCCGCCCCCGGATCGGGAGCACCGCCTCGCGGTCGTGGCGCCACCGCCGCAGCGGCTCCTGGCGTTCCCGCGGCCATGCGTGCTCGCCGTCGACCCCACCCCGCGTATCCTGCTCCGCGGCTCGCCGACCGCCGCGCACGACGCTCCGCGGGTCGGTGCGTACGACGACGGCGGCCCGACAGAACGCCGGCCGACGCCGACCATCCGGAGGACGGGACGAGGTGCTGACGGTGAGCGAGGACACGGCATCCGAGACACGCGCCGCCGCGACGGCGCACCCGGGCGCATGAGCGGCTCCCCGGCGGGCCCGGGCGGCGACGACCCGGGGGCGGCCTGCGGCAGCGGCCCGGGCACCGCGGCGGCCCGGCTCACCGGGCGTCGAGTGACCGGGGAACGCCGGCTCACCGGCGCGCTCGCCGAAGTCACCCTCGCCGGCGGGCAGGTGGTCATGGTCAAGCACGACGACACGCCCGGCGCGATCCGGGCCGAGGCGGCGGGGCTGCGCTGGCTGGCCGCGGCCGGCACGGTCCCGGTGCCCGCCGTGCACGGTCACGACCGGCACCGGCTGGTGACCGACCGGGTCCCCGCCGGCCGGCCGACCGGGGCCGCCGCGGTCCGCTTCGGCCGTGCCCTGGCCGCCCTGCACGCCGCGGGCGCGCCCGCCTTCGGCGCGCCGCCACCCGGCGGTCCCGCGGACGCGTACATCGGACGCGCCCCGATGCGCAACACCCCCGGCGCCGACTGGCCGCACTGGTACGCGGCGCACCGGGTGCTGCCGTACCTGGCCCGAGCGGTCGACGACGGCACGCTGGAGCATGCCGAGGCGGCGGTGGTCGAACGTGCCATGGCGCGGCTGCCGGAGCTCGCCGGCCCCGCGGAGCCGCCCGCCCGGCTGCACGGCGATCTGTGGAACGGGAACGTGCTCTGGGGCGCCGACGGGCAGGCGTGGCTGATCGACCCGGCCGCGCACGGCGGGCACCGTGAGACCGATCTGGCCATGCTCCACCTGTTCGGCTGCCCGCACCTGGAGCGCGTGCTGGCGGGCTATCAGGAGAGGGCACCGCTGGCTGCCGGCTGGGCGGACCGCATGGGGCTGCACCAGCTCTTTCCCCTGCTGGTGCATGCGGTGCTGTTCGGCCGCGGCTACGCCGAACAGGCCCTTGCGGTGGCCCGGGCGGCCCTGGAGAGATGACCCGCCGCGCGAGGTGGGCCACGTGCGACGACGCTCCGGGCGGGCTCACACGTGCTGCGCGGCGCCGCTCCCCGTGCCCGTGCCGTGCGGAACCAGTGCGGCCACGCCGTACCTCTCCAGGCGGACGGAGTCCGTGGCGACCTCGCCGGTCAGCAGGTCGCGGTGGGTGCCGGTGGGCAGGGTGACGTCGGCCGGTCGGCGGCCGTGGTTGAGCAGGAACAGCACGGTGCCGCGGCGTACCGCCTCCACCCCGGCGGGCAGCTCGGCGACCGGGGGGCGCACACCGGCTTCGGCGGCCGCTCCGGCCAGCAGGGCGCTCAGGGCCTCCGGTTCGGGCAGCGTGGACAGATACCAGGCGCTGCCCCGGCGCAGCACGGCCGGGAGGCCGTCGAGCTCGCCGCCGCGGTACGCGGTCACCACCGTGGCGTCCTCGGCCGCGGTGAGCTCCTCCGACCACAGCGTGCCGCGGAAGCGCACGCAGTCGACGGTGTCCTCGGCTTCGAGCGGCCACCACTCGTGCACGGTGCGGATCCCGAGCAGCTCCCTCAGCCGTGCGTCCATGCCGCCGGGCCTGATGCGGTCGTCCCCGTCCACGATCCCGGTGAAGAAACCGCAGACCAGGGTGCCACCGGACCGTACATAGGACACGAGGTTGTCCAGGGCGGCGTCCGTCAGCAGGTACAGCTGCGGCACGGCGACCATCCGGTACGCCGCCAGGTCGTGCTCGGGGTGCGCGAAGTCGACGGGCAGCTTGGCCTCCCACAGGGCGCGGTGCCAGGACCGCAGCACGTCCTCGTGGCGGACCAGGGACGAGGGCCGGCCGTCCTGGCCACTCGCCCACCAGGAGTGCCAGTCGTGCAGGACGGCGATGTCCGCCGAGGTGTGCGTGCCCGGCACGGTGCCGCCCAGGGCGGGCAGCTCGCGGCCGATCCGCTTGATCTCCTGGAAGGTGCGGCCCTCCTCACCCGCGTGGCCCACCATCCCCGAATGGAACTTCTCCGCGCCCTGCCGGGACTGCCGCCACTGGAAGTAGCAGACACCGTCGGCGCCGTGCGCCACGGCCTGGAAGGTCCACAACCGGCCCAGACCCGGGGGCTTGGGATGGTTGACGCCGCGGAAGTTCACCGGGCCGGCCGCCTGCTCCATCAGCAGCCACGGGCCGCCGGCCTGGCCGCGCGTCAGATCGGCGATCATCGCGTTGTACTGGCCGCCGAGCGGATCGCGCGGGTCCGGATAGCTGTCCACCGAGACGACGTCCTCCTGCGCCGACCACGCCCAGGCGTCCTGGCCGATCCACAGCGGCATGAAGTTCGTCGTGACCGGGATGACGCCGGGCGTGTGGCGGCGGACCAGGTCGCGTTCGGCGAGGTAGCACTCCATGAGCGCGTCCGAGGTGAAGCGGCGGAAGTCGAGCAACTGCGTGGGGTTCTTCAGGTACTGGGCGCGGCGCGGCGGGATCACCTCGTCCCAGCAGTCCACGCGCTGGCTCCAGAAGGCCGTGCCCCAGGCCTCGTTGAGGGCGTCGAGACAGCCGTAGCGTTCCCTGAGCCAGACCCGGAAGGCGCGCGCCGCCTCGTCGCCGTAGTCGAAGGTGCAGTACTCGTTGTTGATGTGCCACATGCGCAGGGCCGGGTGGTGGCCGTAGCGCACGGCGAGGTCCTCGGTGATCGCCGCCGCGTAGCGCCGGTAGACCAGGCTGGAGTGGGAGAACTGCTGGCGGGCGCCCCACCACACGATCTGCCCGTGCTCGTCACGGGGCAGCGTCTCCGGGTGCAGCCGGCCCAGCCACGGCGGCGGGGACGCGGTCGGGGTGGCGAGGACGACGCCGATGCCGTGCTCGTGCATCAGGTCCATCAGGCGGTCGAGCCAGCCGAAGTCACGGGCGCCCGGGCGCGGTTCGAGCTTCGCCCAGGAGAACACGCCGAGGGTGACGGAGTTGACCCCGGCGGCCTTCATGAGGCGGACGTCGTCCGCCCACACCTCCTCGGGCCACTGCTCGGGGTTGTAGTCGCCGCCGAAGAGGATGCGGCCGTCGGGGGTGATCACGAAGGTGGCTTCCTTGGGATTTGGGGGCCAACGGTGGCGGGGAAGCGGGTCGGGCGGCGGGCGTGGGCCGGGCACACGGGCCCGTGCCCGCCGCCCGGCCGGTCCCGGTTCACCCCTTCACGGCGCCCGTGAGCATGCCCTTCTTGAAGTGCTTCTGCACGAGGGGCGAGGCGATCCCCACCGGGATCAGGGCGAGGACCATCACGGCCATCTGTAGTCCGAGGGAGGAGAGCTGGCCGGAACGCACCGCCTGCTGGAGTCCGGTCGGCGCCTCGGTGTTCTTCTGGACCAGCTGGATGAGCACGTTCTGCAACGGCAGCATCTGCTGGTCGGTGAGGTAGATGGAGGCGTTGAACCATGCGCTCCAGTACCCCACCGCGTAGAACAACGAGATGACGGCGAGCACCGCGCGCGACAGCGGCATGACGATCGTCAGCAGGATGCGCAGATCGCCGGCGCCGTCGATGCGGGCCGACTCGGTGAGTTCCGGCGAGATCCCCATGAAGAAGGACCGCAGCACCAGGATGTTGAAGACGCTCACCGCGCTCGGCAGGATCAGCGACAGATAGGTGTCGGTGAGCCCGAGCGACTGCACCAGCAGGTAGGTCGGGATCAGGCCGGCACCGAAGAACATGGTCGCCATCAGCGCCATCAGCAGGAACCGATGGCCCAGACTGCCCGTCCGGGACAGCCCGTAGGCCGCCAGGACCGACACCACCATGGAGAACAGCGTGCCGAAGAAGGTGACCCCCAGCGAGACCAGGATCGCCCGGCTGACCTGGCCGCCGCTGAGCAGTTCGGTGTAGTTGACGAAGGTGATGCCCTGCGGGATCACCACGAGCCCGCCGACCCGGTCGATCACCGGCTTGGGGGAGAGGCTGGTGACGATCACGATCCACAGGGGAGCCAGCACGCCGAGGCAGCACAGCAGGAGGAAGCCACCCTTGGTGGTCAGCCCGGTCCTGCTCGGCGGCTCCTCCCACACGGGGCGCGCCGGGGCCTTGAGGCTCCGGATGAGCTGCGTGTTGAGACTCACTTCTGGTACACCCCCTGCTCGCCGAGCAGGTGCGCGAACTTGTTCGCGCCCAGCACGAGACAGACTCCGATGACTCCCTTGACCAGGCCGACCGCTGCCGCGTAGCTGAAGTCGCCGTGCTGGATGCCGACGTTCCACACATAGGTGTCGAGGACCTCGCTGGCGCCCGCGCCGACCGCGTTGCGCTGCAACAGGAACTGCTCGAAGCCGACGCTGAGCGCGTCACCCACCCGCAGCACCAGCAGCAGCGCGATCACCGGGCGCAGCGCGGGCAGCGTCACATGCCACATGCGGCGCCACCGGCCCGCGCCGTCCATGGCGGCCGCCTCGTACAGATCGGTGCTGACGGAGGCGAGCGCGGCGAGGAAGACGATGATCCCCCAGCCCGCGTCCTTCCACACCGCCTGCGCGGTGACCAGGTACTTGAACAGCCCGGCGTTCGTCATCAGGTCGAAGCCCTGCACTCCGTGGTCCTGGAGGACCTGGGCGATGATGCCGGCGCCGCCGAAGATCTGCTGGAAGACGGTGACGACCAGTACCCAGGAGAAGAAGTGCGGCAGGTACATGACGGCCTGGGCGACGGCACGGACCCGGGGGCGCACCACGCTGTTGATGAGCAGCGCGAGGGCGACCGGGACCGGGAAGAACAGCACCAGTTGCAGCACGAACAGCACGACGGTGTTCTTCGCCGCGCTCCAGAACAACGGGTCGTCGAACATTCGGGAGAACTGCTCGACGCCCACCCAGGGGCTGTGGAAGATCGCCGTGATGCCGTTGCTGGAGATGTACGGGTCGTAGTCCTGGAACGCGACCACGTTGCCCAGCAGCGGGATGTAGTTGAAGAGGAGGAGCAGCGCGAGGGCGGGCAGCGTCATGAGGATGAGCGCACGGTCCCGGCGCAGCCGGACCCGCCAGGGGATCCTGCCGGAACGCCGCTTGGCGCCGGCACGCGCCGCGGTCCGCCCCGCGGCGCCGGCGCCGGCGGCCGCCCCGTCCGCCACCGTGCCGGCGGCCACGCCGTCCGCCAGGACGTCGGCGGGCGGCGTGGCTCGCTCAGTGCCGCCGTCCGCGGGGAGCGGAGCGCCGGCCCGGCCCGGCGGCGTCTCCTCCCCCTCGGAGGGGCGGCCCGTTGCGAGGGACATCAGTTGCCGCTGCCGTTCTCGTCGAGGAGCTTCTTGTACCAGTCGCGCAGCTTCTCGCCGCCGGACGACTTCCACGTGGCGATGGCGTCCTGGATGTCGGACATCTTCTTGTTGCCGCGCACGTAGTCCTTCTCCAGCTGCTCGAACTGGCTGGAGAGGTTGGCGTACCGGGACGGCTCGACGATGTTCATGCCGTACGTGGACGGCTTCTTGGCGAAGGCGCCCATCCGCTGCTCCCACTCCGCCTGCTTCCTGGCGACTTCGGGGAAGTCCGGGTGCGCGACATAGGGCGCGGGCGCGGCCAGCATCACCCAGGCGTTGACCACCTCGGAGTTGCCCCGGTCGTTCTTGACCGGAACGCCCTTCTTCACCGTGTAGTGGGTGCCCTCGACGCCGTAGTCGACCAGCATCCGCTCCTTGGTGCCGTAGGGGGCGGCGGCGAAGTTCGCGGCGGCCAGCGCGTTCTCGACGACCGCCTTGGAGGCGCCCTTGCGGATGCACGACCAGATGGTGGCGGGCTGGCCGGCCCAGAGGGTGGGGTCGCCGCCGTCGGCACCGAAGATGTCCATGCCGTCGATGACGAAGTCGGGGTTGGACTGGGCCTGCTCCGCGGTCCTGACGTACCAGTGCGAGAAGTCGTTGTTGTAGACCAGGACCTGACCGGCGGTGAACCGGTTCTCAGGCTGGCCGGACTGGGCCTTGGCGTCGGGGTGCACCACGCCGGCCGCGTACAGCTTGCGGGACCATTCCAGCGCCTCGAGGTACTCGGGCCGCTCGATGCGGTAGGTCAGCTTGCCGTCCGCCAGGTTCCAGCCGAGCGTGCCGGAGGGCCGAACGCCGTAGACGTTGAAGGCCGTCCAGGTCATGTCGTCGCAGGCGTACACCTTGGCCTTGGCGTTGGTCGCCTCCTTGGCCCAGGACAGGAACTCGTCCGCCGACGTGGGGACCTCGTACCCCTTCTTGTCGAAGATGTCCTTGCGGTAGAACGGCACGATGAAGGTGGAGCTGGCCGAGGGCATCGGGATGCCGCGCAGCGCACCGCCGAAGATGCTCATCCGCCAGGAGTCGGACGGGATCGCGGCCAGGTTGGGGTACTTCTTGACCTTGTCGCCGGCCAGGTACGGGCCCAGGTCCATGAACTTCGCGGTGACCGCGTTCGAGATCTTGCCGACCAGCTCCCAGCCGGGCACCACCACCATGTCCGGTATGGAGCTGGAGGCCAGGATGGCGCCGAGCTTCTCGCCGTAGGTGTTGCCGTCCTGGTTCTGCCAGGTGACCTTGGTGCCGGCGGCCGCGTCCACCGCCTTGTAGTAGGCGCAGTCCGGCTTCGGCGCGGTGCCCCACAACGGCGACATGATCTTGATGGGTTCCCCGGTACCGAGCTTCTTCGGGACCGACGTGGTCAGCGCCGCGAGATCGACCTTGCCCGTGTACCCGGCCACCGAACCGTTCTTGGAGGGGACGTCGGGGTTCACCCCGTGCTGCGCGACGAACGTCGGGACGAGCTTGTCGGCGTCCTTCGCGGAGGTGGTGCCCTCCTTGCCGCCGTCGGCCGAGCCCCCGCACGAGGTGAGCAGCGGCAGCCCGCCCACTACCGCGGCGGCGGTCGCGGCGGTGGAGGCGAGGAACCTTCGCCGGCCGAGGCCGCCTGGGGACGAGGTCGAGTTCGGCGTCATGTGCGGCAACCCTTCGTGCAATGCGCTGGGCGGGAACGGGACTTGGACGAGCAGGAACCACTGTCGAACCGATTGTCGAAGCGCTTCAATCAGGTCAGACAGGGCAGAGGGTATGGGAGCGCTTCCATAGCGACAAGGCTCGTGGCGAGATTTCTCGGCGGGTGAGTGCCGAGTGGCTGGGCGGGAGTCGGGTGCCCTCGGATCCGCCGGACGGTGTTCCGAACGGTACCGCTGGTGGCGGCGCTGGGTCGGTTGGGGTGCCGGCCGCGCGGTGTCATGGTCGAAGCGCTTCACTGGATTCGAAACCGCCAACTGCGCCGTCGGGCGACCCGAAGTTGTCGTGTCCATTAACAGGGGGCCGGGGCTTCGGCTACCGTGAGGGCACGCACCGTATATCGCACATCGTTCGGTATCTCGAACGATGGGGTCGGATGGACCCACGCGCATCGAGCACATGCACATCGGGCCCATCGCGTGCTTCGGGCCCTGTCGTGCGCCGCGTACCCGGAAGGTCGTCCTGGGCGCCCGACGGCATGCCACGCCCAGCGCACCACGTTCCGGGCGCTCGGAGCACATCAAGCGCACGGAGAGCATCAAGCGCACACGGAGCGCGTCGAGCGCACGAAGCGCAGCAGACCCGCAGCACGCGACGAGCGCACCCAGCACGTCCCACGCACGGAACACACCGACCCTACGGGGCGCATCGAACGCACCGAAGCCCCCCGCACCTCAGGAGAGGCGGGCCGTCCTGGCCCCCGGGGGCTCACGGCACACGGAAGGTTCGACATGAGTGGATCACTGCACAGACGGCACTTCCTGGCGGCGGCGGGCGGCACCGCGGCATTGCTCGCAACAGGCGCCACCCGCGCCACAGCGGCACCCGGGACACACGGGACGGCACATTCCGGCACGGCGCGCGCCGGCGCGGCCGGCAGCGGTGGGACACCGCGGGCGGCGTCCACCGTGCAGCCCTTCCCCCTCACCGCGGTCACCCTGCTGTCCAGCGCCTTCAAGGACAACCAGGCGCGCAACTCGGCCTACCTGCGATACGTCGACATCGACCGGCTGCTGTACACCTTCCGCCGCAACGTGGGTGTGTCCAGCTCGGCCCAGCCGTGCGGTGGATGGGAGTCGCCGGACACGGAACTGCGCGGCCACAGCACCGGGCATCTGATGTCCGGGCTCGCCCTGGCGTACGCCAACACGGGGGACGGTGCGCTCCAGGCCAAGGGCGACCAACTGGTCGCCGCGCTCGCCGACTGCCAGGCGCGCTCCCCGCAGGCCGGATTCGGCAAGGGCTACCTCTCGGCGTACCCGGAGAACTTCTTCGACCGGCTCGAGGCCGGATCCGGGGTCTGGGCGCCGTACTACACCATCCACAAGATCATGGCCGGCCTCGTCGAGCAGTACCGCTCGGCCGGCAACGACCAAGCCCTGGACGTGGTGTTGAACCAGGCCGCCTGGGTGGACACGCGCACCGCGAACCTGTCCTACGCGACGATGCAGAACGTGTTGCAGACGGAGTTCGGCGGCATGGCCGACGTACTGGCCGACCTGCACTCCCTCACCGGGGACAGCCGGTGGCTCGACGTGTCGGAGCGCTTCCGCCACGCCGTCGTCTTCGACCCGCTGGCCAGGAACGAGGACCGGCTCAACGGGCTGCACGCCAACACCCAGATCCCCAAGATGGTCGGCGCGATCCGGCAGTGGGAGGAGGGTCTGGACGACAGCTACCGCACGATCGGCAGCAACTTCTGGCAGATCGTCACCGACCACCACACCTACGTGATCGGCGGCAACAGCAACGGCGAGGTCTTCCACGCGCCGGACGCCATCGCCTCCCAGCTGTCCAACGGCACCTGCGAGAACTGCAACAGCTACAACATGCTCAAGCTCACCCGGCTGCTGCACTTCCACGACCCGTCCCGCACCGACCTGCTCGACTACTACGAGCGCACCCTGTTCAACCAGATGCTCGGCGAGCAGGACCCGAACTCCTCGCACGGCTTCAACATCTACTACACCGGCCTCATCCCCGGCGCGTTCAAGCAGCAGCCCTCCTTCATGGGCTCGGACGCGAACCAGTACTCCACCGACTACGACAACTTCTCCTGCGACCACGGCTCGGGCATGGAGACCCAGGCGAAGTTCGCCGACACCATCTACACCCACGACGCCCAGAGCCTGCTGGTGAACCTGTTCATCCCCTCGGAGGTGCACTGGCAGGAACAGGGCATCACCTGGCGGCAGACCAACGGGTTCCCCGACGAGGCCGGCACCACCCTCACGGTCACCGCGGGCGGCGCCGCACACCAGCTTTCGGTGCGCATCCCCGGATGGGCGAAGGGCGCGCGGGCCACGCTCAACGGCCAGCAGCTCCCGGACACCCCGGCCGCCGGTAGCTGGCTGACCCTGGACCGCACCTGGCAGACCGGCGACACCGTGCAGGTCTCCCTGCCGATGCAGACGACGATCGAGTCCACGCCGGACGCCTCCAACGTGGCGGCGGTGCTGTACGGGCCCGTGGTGCTGGCCGGCGCCTACGGGAGCTCCGGCTCCTCGCGGATGCCCGCCCTCACCACCGGCTCGGTGCGCAAGACGGCCGACGCGCCGATGTCGTTCACGGCGACCGCCGACGGCAACGGCATGACCCTCGCGCCCATCGCCCGCACGCACCACCAGCACTACAACGTCTACTGGTCGATCGACTGACCCGGGACCGCCGGGGCCCCGGCACGCCCGCCACGGGCGGCCGGGGCCCCGGCACCGTGCCTACGGGCGCAGCCCTGCTACATCGCGGCGGCGACGTCGCTGCGCAGCTGCGGCAGCATCGCGTAGAAGGTGTCACCCGGGCACTCGGTGTCGTTGAAGTCCCGGTGCCCGTAGATCTCGTTCGGGTTGAGCCCGTACTGGGTGCAGATGTACGCGCACATGCCGACCAGGCTCGTGTAGAGGACCTGCGGCGGGGCCTCGGTGATGTAGGTGCCGTTGTTCTCTATGCCGATGCCCTGGCTGTTCTGGCCGACGGTGTGGGCGCCCACGACCATGTCGCTGCCCGCGCGGAGGCGTTCCAGGCTGCGGTGGCGGCCCTCCATGATGTAGCCGGTGCGGCTGATGGTGAAGTGCTGGCCGGAGTCGATCCAGCCGTTCGTGTCCATGTGCAGGTCCTGGATCTCCTTGGCTATGGCGAAGGAGCCGGACTGGCCGGTGTCCGGAGTGTTGTCGAACGCGGTGTGGTGCACCACGATCTTGTTGGGGTCGTTGCCGGCCAGGCTGACTGCTGAGGACGGTGGCCGGGCGTTCCACGCCGTGGTGTCGTAGATGGTGGGGGCGGCTTGGACGGCCCGTGCCGGAGTGGAACCGAGGATCACGGCTCCGGTTCCGAGGCTGAGCGCGGCGGCCGAGGTGAGGAATCTGCGACGGCCCATTCCGGAGTGCTCGAAGAACGACATGCGTGCTCCCGCAGGGTGGGGGGTGGGGAGGACAACTTCTGTCTGTGGGACTGAAATTGAAACTTACTGCCAATCAATCATCTTCGAACAGGGGTCAGATGAAAGTTTGTGCCAATCCTTGTCGCTCCGTTGCCGCTTTCCGATCGCGGGGGAGATGGCCGGGCGCGCGCGACGGCCCCGACGAACGACGAGAGGCGGGCGATCCACTCGGGATCGCCCGCCTCGGCCGTGGTCACCCTTCCGTGCCGCGGGTGGCCGGTCGTCCTGCACAGCGCGCCCTGCTCCGGCGCGCCCCACTCGTGTACTGCTAGCCCTGCGGGCCCCACCCTTGCGGGTTGTGCCCCTGCGGGTTGCCCTGGGCGTCATACCCCTGGGGGTTGCCCTGCGGGTTGTAGCCCGGCTGGGCGTTCTGCTGGGGGTACCCCTGGGGGTTCTGCTGGGGGTTCTGGGGGTAGCCCTGCTGGCCGTACTGCTGTTGCGGGTGACCCTGCTGGGGGTGTCCCTGTTGTTGCGGGTAGCCCTGCTGGCCGTGTCCCTGCTGCGGGTAGCCCTGCTGGTACTGCTGCTGGGGGTAGCCCTGCTGGTTGTAACCCTGCTGCGGGTAGCCCTGGGCCTCCTGGGCGTAGCCGGCCTGGCCGTTGCCGGGGACGAGCGCGGGCTCGTAGGGGCCGGTGGGTGCGGCGGGCGCCGTGACCGGTCCCGTCTCCCTGGCCCTGTCCCCGTGCCCCGGCCACCATGCCGCATGGCCGATCAGCGCGGTGAGGCTCGGCGTGAAGAACATCGACATCACGAAGGCGGCGATCGCGATGCCGAAGGAGACCGCGAAGCCCATCTCCGAGAGCAGCGAGTTGCCGGCCAGCAGCATCGTGGCGAACGTCGCCGCCAGGATGAATCCGGCCGCTGCCACGGTCGGCCCGGCGTGCCGCAGCGCCATTCCGGCGGCGGCGCGCGGGTCCAGGCCCTCGCGTGCCTCCTCGCGGAGTCGGGCGATCATGAGGATGTTGTAGTCGGTGCCGATCGCGACCACGAACAAGTACATGATCACCGGGAGCATGAACATCAGCCCCGAGTGGCCCTGGATCTTCTGGAAGACCAGCACGGTGGCGCCGAGGGTGGCGCCGAATCCGAGGCCGACCGAGGCGATCAGGTACCAGGGCGCGACGATGCTGCGGAGCAGCAGGCCCAGGATGAGCATGATCAGTACCGCGGCGACGGGGAAGACGGTCTTGTAGTCGTGGTTGACCGCGGTGTCGACGTCCTTGTAGATCGAGGACATGCCGCCGACCAGGGCCTTTGTCCCGGGCGGGGCGTCGGAGTGCGCGACGTCGCGCACCTCGCTCACCACGTCGAGCGCCTTGTCGGTGGCGGCACCGTACTTGAGGGTGAGGGTGAAGTCCGCGGTGGCGCCGTCCTTGCTGTACCGCGGCGGGAGGGCGTCGGCGACACCGTCCACCGCGCCGAGCTGCTTCGCGTAGGCGCCCAGCGCGTTCTTGTCGAGCGGCTTGCCGTTGGTGCTGGTCAGGTAGACGTCGGTGGGTGATGCGGCGCCGGCGGAGTACGCCTTCTCCATCTGGTTCTGGACGACCATCGACTCCTTGGTGTCGGGCATGGAGCCCGAGGCGAGGTCGAAGGTGGCCTTGTACTCGGTGACGCCGAACGCCAGCGCCGCCAGGATGGCTCCCGAGATGATGGTGGTGAGCGCCGGGCGACGCTGCACGCCACGGCCGAGCGCTGCGAAACGGGCGTTCTCCGGCTCGCGCTGCCAGCTCTTGGACGGCCAGAAGATCTTCGGGCCGATCAGCGAGACCACGGCCGGAATCAGCGTCAGGCCGGCGATCAGGGTGGCGGCCACCGCGATGGCCAGCGCCGGGCCCATCTGCTTGAGGAAGCCGAGGGTGGACAGGATCAGTGCGAGGAAGGCGATGATGACCGCACCGGCGGCCGACGCGATGGCCTCACCGACCCGGGCGACCGCTTCCACCATGGCCTGCTTGGGTTCGTCACCGGCGCGCAACCGCTCGCGGTAGCGGAACATGAGGAAGAGGAAGTAGTCGGTGCCCACGCCGAACAGGACCACGATCAGTATCGAGGACACCGAGCTGTTGGCCTCGAGGTCGAACAGCTTGGTGGCGTAGGCGATCAGCCCGTTGGCGATCGCGGACACCACGCCGATCAGGATCAGGGGCAGCACGGCCAGGAGCGGCGCTCGGAAGATGATCAGCAGCGTGATCAGGATGATGCCGAAGGTGCCGATGCCGATCAGCGCCTGACCACGCTTGGAGGAGTCCTCCTGGTCCAACGCCTGGGCCGCGGCGCCACCGAGCTTGACGTCCAGGTCGGTGCCCTTGGCCAGGTCCTTCAGATCCTCGCGGAGGGTTTTCGCCGCCTCGTTCTGCTCGGGCTGACCGGCCTTCTTGTTGTCCATCTGGACCAGAGTGGTGTCGTACTTGCCGTCCTTGGACGGCTGGCCGGGGATGACCTTCTGCACCTGGTCGATGTGCTTCTTGCCCAGCTCGGAAGTGATACGGGCGATGTCGCTGAGGTCGGTCTTGGTCAGCTTGCCGCCGTCGGTGCGCTGGTACAACGCGATTGCGGCCGGGGTGAAGGCGCCCGGGAACGCCTTCGACTGGACGCCGGCTGCCTGGATGGACTCGTAACTCTTGGGGAGGAAGCTGCTCTGGTCACTGCTCGACGGCAGGGTCGGAGCCGTGGCGACGATCGCGACCGCCGCGATCACCCAGGCCACGATCGTCCAGATCGGATGCCGGACGACAGCGCTTCCCATGCGCTGGAACATTTCGGATTTTCCTCCAAGGCAGGAGGATCACCGCCGCCCTGGGGAGAGAAGGCCCGGCATCGGTGACCCAGACCGGAATCGCCACCGGTCGATGTGGTTGTGTGCGGCTGCGTATAGTAACTTACCTGCCGTCCGGCAAGACCGGCCGGCTCCCCCTCTGCACGCCGCGGTGCGGCGCGTTGCCTCCTGCATACTCCATTTTTCCGGGGGACGACCCCCGGACCCCCAGCCGGAAAAGCAGACCAGTCGGGGTGGCCGACGCGGACATCACGCGGCGAGCCTGAGCACATCGTTGTGGCGCCGCTCTGTTGTCCTGCGCCCCCTGCATACCGGGCCCCGCGCCCCCTCCCGCACCGCGCGCACCCCTCGCAGTTCCCAGTCACTCAAGGTAACCCCGGCATCTCCTGCGCCCACCCGCGGCCCGTTGCACACTGGAATCAACCGATTCACGCTGGACGCGCAACATGGGACGTGCTGAGGTGAGTGAACGGGACGGCGGTGTCCAGAGGATGCTGACGGGGCTGCTGGACGTCGTCGGCGTCACGGCACTGGACGATCTGGCGGACACGGTGGCCGAGCACGCCAAGAACGCGGGCTTCGCCGAGGTCCGCCTGTACGTCGGCGATGTGGAGCGCCGGGGGCTGCATCTGCTGCCGGGCGGCTCCACCCCCGCTTCCGTCCCGGAGGTCCTGCCGATCGAGGGCACCCTTCCCGGCCGGGCGTACCAGAGCGGCAACGTGCTGCCCGACTACGCGCCGTCGCCGCTCGGGTTCGGCTACTGGGTGCCGATGTTCGACGGTCTCGACCGAGTCGGACTGATGCGGATGACCAGCACGGAAAGCGGAGCCGGGGCCCGCGAGGACGCCCGGCACCTGGCCGCGCTGGTGGCCCTGGCCATCGTCAGCAAGCGCGGCCACAGCGACGGCTACGCCCGGGCGAACCGCACCAGCCCCATGAACGTCGCCGCCGAGGCGCAGTGGCAGCTGATGCCGCCGCGCACCTACCGGGACTCCCGTGTGGTCATCGCCGCGACGCTGGAGCCCTCGTACCAGATCAGCGGTGACGCCTACGACTACGCGATCGACGGCGCCCTGGTCCATCTGTCGATCTTCGACGCCATGGGGCATGACACCGCCGCCGGCCAGGTCGCCGCCCTGGCCCTGGCGGCCGCACGCAGTGCCCGGCACCGCGGGGCCGGGATCGCCGAGGCCGGCCTCGCGATCGACCGGGAACTGGTCGGCCAGTTCGACGGCGAGCGCTTCGCCACCGCGGCGCTGGCCTCGCTCGACACCCGCTCCGGGGTGCTCAGCTGGGCCAACTTCGGGCACCACCCGGTGCTGTTGCTGCGCGGCGGAGAGGGGATCCGGCTGCCGTGCCGGCCCGCCTTCCCGCTGGGCATCGGCCTGGGCGCCCCGGCGGCGACCGTCTGCCACGCCCGGCTCGAACCGGGTGACCGGGTCGCCCTCTACACGGACGGCATCATCGAGGCACGTCGCCCGGACGCCTGCCAGTACGGCCTGGCCCGCCTGATCGACTCGCTCGCCCAGCACCATGCCTACGGTGTGTCCGTCCCGGAGACCGTGCGCCGCTTCGTCCACTCCTTCGTCGACCACCACGACGGATTCCTGGAGGACGACGCCACGGTGCTGCTGTGCGAGTGGCCGGGGCCGCACGCCTGACGGTCGGGGGCTCAGGTGGGCCCGTTGCTCCGGGAGCACGTCCGGGGCGCCCGACGGCCTTGACCGTCCGGCGCCCCGGGCACGTCACCGCACGCTCACGGTGCCGCGGTCAGCGCCCGGCGGGCGGTGCGCCGCTCGGCGGCGGCGACCGGATCGAGCGCGGGCACGGCGGCCAACAGCCGGCGGGTGTACGGATCGCGCGGCTTCCCGTACACCTCGGCCACCTCGCCGACCTCCACGAGGCGACCCTGCCGCATGACCGCCACCCGGTCGCTGACCTGGCGCACCACGGCGAGGTCGTGCGCGATGAAGACCAGGGCGATCCCGAACTCCCGCTGGACCTCGGCGAGCAGCGCGATCACCTGGGCCTGTGTGGTGACGTCCAGCGAGGAGACCGGCTCGTCGCAGACCACCAGGTCGGGCTGGGGGGCGAGGGCGCGGGCGATCCCGACGCGCTGCCGCTGCCCGCCGCTGAACTCGTGCGGATAGCGGTCGTAGTGCGCCGGGTCGAGCCCGACCCGCTCCAGCAGCTCGCCGACCCGGGCACGCAGCCGGGCCCCGTCGCGCTCGCCCCGGGCCCGCAGCGGATCGGCCACCGCTTCGCCGATGCTGCGCCGCGGGTTGAGCGAGGCGACGGGATCCTGGAACACCATCTGCACCCGTGGACGCCTGCCGTCGTAGCGCAGGGTGCCGCCGGTCGGCTCCAGCAGGCCGACCAGCAGCCGCCCGAGCGTGGTCTTGCCGCTGCCGCTCTCCCCGACCACGCCCAGCGTCTCGCCCGTGTGCAGGGTGAGGGACACCCCGTCCACCGCGGTGACCGCGCGCCGCCCCCGACCGAACTCGCGGCGCAAACCGGTGGCGGTGAGCAGCACGTCGCCGGTGACCGGGGCGCGCGGCGGCACGGGTGCGTCCACGCGCGGCACCGAGCCGAGCAGCTCGCGGGTGTACGGCTGGACGGGGGAGCCCAGCACCGTGGCGACGGGGCCGCGTTCGACCACCCGCCCGCCCCGCATCACCAGCACGTCGTCGACGCTCTCCGCCGCCACCCCCACGTCGTGCGTAACGAGCAGCAGACCCATCCCGGTCTCCTCGCGCAGGCCGTGCAGCAGGTCGAGGATCTGCGCCTGGACGGTGACGTCCAGCGCGGTGGTCGGCTCGTCGGCGACGAGCAGGTCCGGTTCGAGGGCCATGGCCATCGCGATCAGGGCCCGCTGGCGCATCCCGCCGCTGAACTCGTGCGGCCGCATCCGCGCCCGGCGCGCGGCGTCGGCGATCCCGACCTGGTCGAGCACCCGCACGGCCCGGGCGCGCGCCGCCTGCCGCCCGGTCTTGTGGTGCGCCCGGTACACCTCGGCGATCTGGTCGCCGACCGCGTAGTAGGGGTCCAGGGACGACAGCGGATCCTGGAAGACCATCGCGGCCCGGGCGCCCCGCAGGGCGCGCAACTCCTCGTCCGTGGCCTGCTGCACATCGGTGCCGGCCACCTCGACCGAGCCGGTGACCCGGGTCCCGGTGCCGCGGTGCAGCCCGAGCAGGGCCGCGGCGACGGTGCTCTTGCCGGAGCCCGACTCGCCGACCAGACCCAGCGCCGCGCCCTTGCGGAGCGTGAAGGAGAGGTCGTCCACGGCACGCGTGGTGCCGTAGTCCACGGTCAGACCGGTTACCTGAACGAGGCTCATGCCAGCACCACCCGCCGGTCGGCCACCGCGTGCAACACATCGGCGACGGTGTTGGCCAGCACCACGAAGAAGCCGGTGACGAGCACCATCCCGACCACCACGGGCAGGTCGACCACATCGACCGCCTCGACCAGCGCCCGGCCCAGGCCCGGCAGCCCGAACAGGGTCTCCGTGAGCACCGCCCCGCCGAACATCGACCCGAAGTCGTTGGCGGTCAGCGCGATCACGGGTGCGACGGCGCCGCGCAGCGCATGGCGGCCGAGCACCGACCGCTCGGCGATGCCGTAGGCGCGGAAGGTGCGCACATGGTCCTCGGCGAGCGTCTCCAGGATCGCCGCCCGGGTCACCCGTGCGTACTTGGCGGCCTCGATCAGCGCGAGGGACAGCCAGGGCAGCAGCAGGTTCCAGGCCCACTGCTGCGGGTCCTCGGTGAAGGGCACGTACTGCGGGAACGGCAGCCACTGCAACTGGCCACAGACGACGATCATCAGCAGCAGGCCGATCACGAAGACGGGGGTGGCGGTGCCGGCGAGGGTGAGCCAGGTCAGCACCCGCTCGGTGATCCGCCCGCGCCGCCACGCGGAGAGCAGCCCGGTGCCGACACCGAGCAGCAGCCACATCACCATGGCCCCCAGGGCCAGCGACCCGGTCACCGGAAGCTTGCTGAGGATCAGGTCCGTGACCTGCCGGTCGCTGCGGTACGAAAGGCCCAGGCAGGGCGCCCCGCAGTGCTCGGTGGCGGTACCGGTGGAGAAGTCCCGGCCCGCGACGATGCCGCGCAGGAACTCCCAGTACCGCTCGTACACCGGCTCGTCCAGGTGGAGTTGGGTGGCGACCTGGTGGACCTGGGCGGGCGAGCAGCGCGGGCCGCAGGTGATCTGGGCGACGTCGCCCGGCACGATGTAGAACACCGCGTAGACGATCACGGTGATGGCCAGCAGGGTCGCGACGGCGCCGACCACCCGGCGCAGCACGAAGCTCCCGAGGCCCCGCAGGGCGGGTGTCCGGCGCAGCAGCGCATCCCCGGGACGGCGCTTGACCGCGTCTTCGCGGAGGGCGGGTGAGGGATTCATGCCCGGCCCTCCCGCTTGCGCCCGGTGCCGATGCGCAGCCGGGAGGCGGCGCGCGGATCGAGCGCGGTGCGCACCCCGTCGCCCAGGACCGTCATCGCCAGCACGGTGACGAACAGCGCCCCGGCCGGGTACAGCAGGTACTGCGGCGCGGCCTGGTACCACACGTCCGATGCCGTGATCATCTGCCCCCAGGAGGGGGTGGGCGGTTTGACGCCGACCCCGAGGAACGACAGGGCGGCCTCCACGGTGATGTTCACCGGGATCAACAGCGCCCCGTAGGTGATGACCGGCGAGGCGAGCGCGGGCAGCAGCTCGCGGCGGGCGATCTGCCAGGTGCGCCAGCCGCTGAGCCGGGCCGCGGCGACATGGTCCAGCTCCTTGAGGGTCATGGTCTGCGCCCGCACGATCCTCGCCACCGAGCCCCAGGCGACCACTCCGACGATGAGCGCCACCAGCACCGGCCGGGGCAGGCTGGTCGGTACCACGGCCAGCACCGCCAGTGCCATGATCATGAACGGCAGCGCGACGAAGATGTCGGTGAGCCGGCTGAGCACCTGGTCCAGCCACTGCCCACCGAGCCCCGCGCCGATCCCGACGACCAGCCCGATCAGGATCTGCACGCAGGTGGCGCCGAGCGCGACCCCGAGGGAGACGCGCGCCCCGTACACCAGCCGGGCGAACAGATCACGGCCGGTCTGCGGTTCGACGCCGAGCCAGTGCTCGCCGCTGATCCCGCCGAGCCCGCCGACGGGCACCCCGCCCCGGGCCGAGTCGACCAGCTGGGGGTGGTACGTGGTCGGGTCCTGCCCCTCAAGCGCGGTGAGCAGCGGCGCGGCCAGCGCGATGAGGACGAGCAGGACGACGATCGCACCCGCGACCAGGGTGGCGGGCTGCGCCCGCAGCCGTTGCCAGAAGCGGCGCGCCCCGGAGCCGACCGGCTGTGCCGGCTCCGGGTCGGCCTGCGGCAGCAGGGCCTCACTCATGGCGTCGGCGTCCCTTCGCCGGTACTCCCGGGTGTCCGAAGGACCGCACGCCCGCGGCCCGTCGGACCTGTCCGTTTCCGCTGTCCCGCACTACTTGACCGCCGTCTGCGAGACATCGAGAACGCCGGTCCAGTCGCTGATCACGACGTTCCTGACGTCCTTGCCGAACAGCCGCTTGTAGACGGGGTGGAAGAGCGGCACCACCAGGGCCTGCTTGCCGATCCGCTCGTCGAGGGCGCCCCAGCGCTGCGCGGCGGCGGTCAGGTCCGTCATCTTGTTGATCGCGTCGATCTCCTTGTTGACGGCCGGGTCGTTCAGCTGCCCGCTGTTGAAGTTGGCGCCGCCCCTGACGATCTGGCGGCCGTCGAAGATCGGGGCCAGGAAGGGGCCGCCGGAGGGCCAGTCGGCGCCCCAGTGGGCGAGGAAGAGGCCCGGTTCCGACTTCACGTCCTTCACGGTGTCCGAGTAGTCGTTGTACTCCAGGCCCTTGAGCTTCACCGTGATGCCGGCCTTCTTGAGCGCGTCCTGGAGGGCGGTCGCGATCTCCGGGCTGGTCTCGAAGTCATTGGAGTTCGAGTGCGTCAGGGTGATGGTGAGCCCGTGCGCGTACCCGGCCTGCTTCAGCAGCGCCTTGGCCTTGGCCGGGTTCCCGGCGGAGCCGGCGGGGAACGGGTCGTACGGCGTGTAGCCGAAGGCCTTCTGGTCCGGCAGGAACGTCGTCGCCGGGGTGGCCAGCGAGGACCCACCGGCCGCGTTGACCACCGAGGAGCGGTCCACGGCGTAGGCGACGGCCTGCCGCACCCTCGGGTCGTCGAACGGCTTCACCTTCGGGTTGAACGCCAGGTAGTTGGTGTAGCCGAAGTGCCCGGTGCCGACCCGGTCGGCGAGCTTCGGGTCGCTGCTGACCTTGGCCAGCTCGGCCGGCCCGAGGTTGGTGTCGGTGGTGACGGCGGCGGCGTCCGCGCCCTGGCCGGCCTGGAGGCGCTGGTTGATCACCGAGGAGTCCAGGCCGGAGCGGACGTCGATGCGGTCCGGGTACGCCTTGCGCTCGACGTCGGTCTCGGCGGACCAGTACCGGTTCCGTTCGAGGACGAGGTGCTCGCCGTCGTTCTCGTTCTTGACCACCCGGTACGGGCCCGAGGAGACCGGGTGGTTCTCGTACTTCGTACCGTCGTCCTCGCCCTGGGGCACCGGAGTGAACTGCGTCTGGGTGGCCAGGAAGGGGAACTCGCCCTCGGGCTTGTTCAGGTGGAAGACGATGGTCCGCGCCGTGGGCGTCTCGATGGAGTCGAGCCCCTTCTTGTCCTTGTAGGGGCCGGGGTAGTCGGCCCCGCCGACGAGCCAGTCCCGCAGGTAGGGGGCCCCGCCGGAGAGCTCGGCGGCGAACGACCGCTCGATGCCGTACTTGATGTCGGCACTGGTGATCGGCTTGCCGTTCTCGTACTTCAGACCCTTCTTCAGGGTGTACTTCCACACCGTCGCGTTCTTGCTCGGGGTCCCGAGGTCCGTGGCCAGGTCGGGCACCACCTTGGTGCCGGCGGCGCCGTTCTCGCGGTTACGGGTGGTCAGGGTGCGGAAGACCAGCGAGGGCACGTTGCCACCGCCCGAGGTGTACTGCCGCGCCGGGTCGAAGTTGGTCTGCGGCACGGCGTTCAGGACGGAGAGCGTGCCGCCCTTGTGCGGTGTCCCGCCGGCACCGTCGTCATGGCTCTTCGGCCCTGCGCAGCCGACCGCGACCGAGGCCAGGGCGAGGGCGACGGATGCGGCCGCGAGACGGCGGGCGGCGGTGCGGGACGGTGGGCGCATGGGGGCCTCTCGACAGGTGCCGGCCACCGGACCGGGGGTGGGTGCCGGGCGGTGGCGGACGGGTGGGGATGGGGGAGGGACGGAGGAGGAGTGTCCTCGCAGGTCCGGCCGTGCACAAGCGTCCGGTCGGCCACGGTGGGGTTGCGACGGCCTTGCGGGCGGTGGGTCACCGGCCTGGAAGGGCCGCCTCAGGGCGCGGCGGAACAGCCGCCGGGGCCGTGGGGCGGGGCCGGCTCAGCGACAGTGGATGTCGGCCACGCTGAGCGCGCTCACACCGATGAGAGCGGTGACGATCGCGGCGCGCTCCAGAGCCTGGCTGAAAAACATACGCAAAAATATGTACGAGCCCACCCCTGTGTGTCAACGCGCGTCCATGACGACAAAAGGCCCACGGCCCGAAGAAGGCCCTGTACGGCCGCCCGCTCGGCGATCCGGCGGACCACCGGGTGCGGACGGGCGTGGGCCGGGTGATGCTGGAGGTATGGCTGAAGTGGCCCGGGTGATCGTGGAGGCGCCGTCGACGAGCGGCGGCCGGCGGGTGCGTGTGGACGGGGAGAGCGTGGGCCTCGCCTACGGCTTGGGAGACCTGGTGGAGTTCCTGCGCCGCGCCGGCTTGGAGGACCTGGACGACGACGCGCTGCGGCACGGCGCCGGCCTGGTCGAGTGGCGCGGCGGCGGCCCGGACGTGTGGGCGGCACCGGCGTGAGCAGTCCGGCACCGGCATGATCTGCTGCCCGGCACGGGCGTGCTGCGCCGTGGCTACGGCCCGACCTGCCGCGCCCCCACCGCCACCTGCCCCAGGGCGAGACCCGCGTCGCTCGGTGGTACCCGGCGGTGGCGCAGCACCCGGAAACCGTGGTCGCGCAGCCGGTCCGTGCACAGGGTGGTCAGCAGGACGTTCAGGAACACGCCGCCGGAGAGGGCGACTTCCGACAGCCCGGTGCGCTCGCGCAGCCGCACCGCAAGGGTCACCACCAGATCGACGACGGCCAGGTGGAAGCGGGCCGCCACGTCCCGTGGAGCGGCGCCGTGCAGCACGTCGGAGGCCGCCGCTGCGATCACCGGCGCCGGGTCGGCCAGCAGCGCGGCGCACCGGCCCGCCCGCGCCGGCTCGCCGTCCGCCTCGCGCAGGCCGCTCGACCACGCCGCCTGCCGTTCCCTACCCCCCGCCGCGGGCAGGCCCCGACCCGAGCGGCCACCGTCACCGCGGACCAGCGCGAACGCATACCGGCCCGAGCAGCCGTCGATCGCGTCCCGGGCCAGCTCCTCGAACCGCATCGCGGCCTCCGCCTCGTATCTGACGCGGTGGCAGACGCCGGCCAGCGACGACAGTGCGTCGAAGAGCCGGCCCATGCTGGACGTGGGCGTGCAGCGCAGACCGGTGTCCAGCTGGCGGGCCAGCACGGCGCGCTCCGCGTCGGAGCAGGCCGCCACGCACGGCAGGCGCGCATCCCAGGGCACACCGGCCGCCCGCAGGTGCGACAGGGCCATCCGGCACGGGTTGCGCACCCCGGCGTCACCGCCCGGCAGGGGCACGTAGCGCAGCTGGGCGGCGCGCTCGAACCCGGCGTAGTCTGCCAGCAGCGCCTCGCCGCCCCACACGGCACCGTCGCGGCCGTATCCGGTGCCGTCGAAGGCGAAGCCGATGACCCGGGTGGCGCCGGTGTGGCCGTGCTCGGCCATGGCGGAGGCGATGTGCGCATGATGGTGCTGCACGGTGGCCACCGGCAGCCCGGCCGGGTTCCGGCGTGCCCACGCCGTACTGCGGTAGCCGGGGTGCTCGTCGGCGACCACCAGCTCTGGGCGGACCCCGCAGAGCGCGCCGAGGTGGTCGGCCGCCGTCTCGAAGGCGCGCCGGGTCGCGAGGTCGTCCATGTCGCCGACGTGCGCCGACAGCCAGGCGTAGCCGTCCTCGGCGACGCAGCAGGTGTTCTTCAGGTCGCCGCCCACGGCCAGCGCCGGGCGAACCAACATCGGCAGCGCGATCGGCAGCGGCGCATACCCCCGGGACCTGCGCACCGGCAGCACGTCGCCGTCCGCGACGCGTACCACCGAGTCGTCGCACGGCACCCGGATCGGCCGGTCGGACCAGAGCCAGGCGTCCGCGAGCGACGCCAACCGGGTGCGGGCCGCGGCGTCGTCGGTGACGATCGGTTCCCCGGCGAGGTTGCCGCTGGTCATCACCAGCAGGGACGGGCCCGCCGGATCGCCCGGCAGCCCGAACAGCAGATGGTGCAGCGGGGTGTACGGCAGCATCACCCCGATGTCCGGATGGCCCGGTGCCACCGAGGGCGCCGGTGCGCCGGATGCGTCGCCGCGGGCACGGAGCAGCACGACGGGTCGTTGGACGGCGCAGAGCAGCCGCCGCTCGGCGGGGGAGACGACCGCGATCGCCTCGGCCACGGCCAGGCTCGCGGCCATGACGGCGAACGGTTTGTCACCGCGGTCCTTGCGCTTGCGCAGCGCGGCCACCACCGTCTCGTCGCGTGCGTCGCAGGCCAGGTGGTAGCCGCCGAGGCCCTTCACCGCGACGACCGCCCCCTCGGCCAGCAGCCGGCGCGCCCCGGCGAGCGCGGCCGCACCGGTCTCGTCCGGCGCCTCGGCACGTGACAGCGCCAGGGTGGGGCCGCACCGCGGGCACGCCACCGTCTGCGCGTGGAAGCGCCGGTCGGCCGGGTCCGCGTACTCGGCGGCGCAGGTGGCGCACAACGGCAGCTCGGCCATGGTCGTGGCGGGCCGGTCGTAGGGCAGGGAACGGATGATGGTGAAGCGCGGACCGCAGTTGGTGCAGCTGATGAAGGGGTGACGAGAGCGCCGGTCGGTCGGGTCGTGCAGCTCCGCCAGGCAGTCGGCACAGGTCGCGATGTCGGGCGGCACCATCGTGCGGCCCCCGCCGCCCTGCGAGGTCACGATGGTGAACCCGGTGCCGGCGACCGGTGCGATGCGTTCCGCGCTCACCTCCGCCACGTCCGCCAGCGGCGGCGCGTCCACGGCGATGCGCCGGACGAACTCCTCCAGCGCGTCCGGCGCGCCCTCGACCTCGACCGACACCCCGTCACCCGTGTTGCCGACCCACCCGGCAAGACCCAGGCCGTGCGCCAGCGCATAGACGAACGGCCGGAACCCGACCCCCTGCACGACACCGCCGACCCGGACCCGGTACCGCAGCCGGTGCGCGGTCAGGCCGCCGTGTCCGTCGGGCACCTGGTCCGCAGCCATGCCTCGCGCCCTCCTCCCAAGCCCGGGAGACAATCCCGATTCGAGTAGATATATACGGGTGAATGGAGGGATCAGGATATGGCGCTGGAACGCCCGCGACGTGGCATTCCCTCCCGCGTGCCGCCGTGCCCGGCTCACGCACCACCTGGAAGGCCTTACGGATCGCTTACCGCCCCCAGGAACGGCCCGGGCCGGGGTGCCCGGGCTGGCTACGGTCGCCTCGGCCGCCGTCGGACGGGCCGTCAGCGGTGTAACGAACGAGGGAGACGACTGTGCGTGCAGCACGTGGACGTGGGGCAGCGGCCCTGCTCGCCGCGGTGGTGGGGGGCCTGCTGGCCGGGGCAGGACCCGCCGCGGCGAGCGTGACACCGGGCGAGTGGTGGAACGGCGCCTATGAGGGGTACTGCCTGGCCGGCGACGACGCCGGCCGGGCGTTCCTCGGCGAGTGCGACGGCACCCCGAACCAGCGCTGGAACAGCCCGACGCTGGAAGGCGAACCGGGCTCGGTGGGCGCGGTCTTCGCCATGCAGAACAAGGCCACCGGCGAGTGCCTGACCGGTGCCGCCGACGGCGGCGTCACCACCGCGGCCTGCACCTACGACGACACCCAGGGATGGGTCGGCGGCTCGCTGCTGGTCAACCGGGCGACGGGGCTGTGCGTCGCCGCCGAGAGCCCGACCGAGCTGCGCCAGGTCACCTGCGACCCGGAGTACCTGCACGACGACCAGCGCTGGTACCCGGCCGAGGTCGGTCCCTGAGATCAGCGGGCCGGCGCGCCACGCCGCCGCTCCGGGTGCGGGGCGGCGGGCGTGGCGCGGCTCTCGGTTCCGGGTCTCGGTTCCGGGTCTCGCGCGGGGTGGCAGCGGTCAGAGCAGCTGCCACAGGTGGTCTGCCGTGCCGTTGTCGTCGAACTGGACCACCTGGGCGCTGTTCTGCGTCGACATGCCGTCGACGCCCAGTACCTTGCCGCTGTTCTTGTTGCGGATCCGGTACCAGCCGCCGTTCTGGGTGTCCTCGACCAGCTGCCAGAGGTGGTCGGCGGTGCCGTTGTCCTCGTACTGCACGACGATCGCGCTGTTGGCGGTGGACATGCCGTCGACGCCGAGCACCTTGCCGCTGTGGCCGTTGCGGATCAGGTACCAGCCGTCGCCGCGGTCGACGAGCTGCCAGGCGTGGTCGCCGGTGGGCGTGTTGTCGAACTGCACCACCCGGGCGCTGTTGGCGGTGGACATGCCGTCGACGGCCAGCACCTTGCCGCTGTTCTTGTTGCGGATCCGGCGGAAGGGCGGCTCGGGTGTCCACGGGGTGCCGTCGGACGCCGCGGTCGGGAAGGTGGTGATGCGCAGCCGGGCGGCGCCCATCGGCACCAGGGTGACCGTCTCGACGGGCGCGGTACTGAGAGCCGGGCTGGCCTGGAGCGGGGCCACGACATGCTCGTCGTCGGCGACCCACTCGGCCAGCCGGCGAGCCCGGGCGGTGATCTGGACCGGGGTGCCGTCGTGCGTGAAGGGGTTGTCGGCGAGCGGTCCGCCGGCCCGGCTGAACGAGAGGCCGGGGTCCTGGTCGATGGCGTAGTTCCACGGGGTCGTGGCATGCACCTCGTACTGCGGGAAGGCGTCGTCGCCGGCGTACCGGACGTAGTTCTCGCCGATCCGCAGGGCATAGCCGAGCGGTCCGTGGTCGACGCTGACCGCGCCGGACTGCGCGGCCCAGGTGCGCACCGCGGTGCGTTGCGGCAGGCGGATGCGCACCACGTCACCGTCGGACCAGGTGCGTGCGATCCGGACGAACGAGGGACCGTCCTGCGCCGTCACCGGGGCACCGGCGACCGTGACCTCGGGGCCCTGGCACCAGCCCGGCACGCGCAGGCTCAGGGGGAACGCCACCGGGTTCGGGACGGACACGGTCAGGGTGATCGTCTCGTCGAAGGGGTAGTCGGTGTCCTCGGTGATCGTCACGGCCGTGCCGCCCGCCACCTCGGCCCGTACCTCGCTCGCCGCGTACAGCGCCGCCGCCAGGCCCCCGTCCGGGGTGGCCAGCCACAACTCCTCGGCGAAGTACGGCCATCCCATGCCGTAGTTGTGCGGGCAGCAGCGGTACTGGTCGACGCCGGGCTGGTAGGACTGCATGGCGAAGCCGTTCTGGAACTGGCCCTCGGTCTTCACCGCGTCGTCCAGGTCGATGCTGTTGGCGCTGGTGATGTAGTGCGTGCCGGTGCCCTGCGGGTCGAGCGCGGCGGGCAGCATGTTGAAGGCCAGCTCCTCGCACCGGTCGGCCCACACCGGGTCCCCGGTGATCCGGGTGAGCAGCTCGTGGCTGGCCATGAACTCGACGATGCCGCACGTCTCGAAGCCCTGCCGGGGATCGCCGAAGCCGGGCCGCACGTTCTCGTCGCCGGCGAAGCCACCGCCCGGGAACTGCCCGTACGCCCCGCGCACCGCGTCATACGTCCGGTACGTGGCCCGGGTCAGCTCGGCGGACCCGTTGAACTGCGCGTACTGGGCGGGCTCGCGGAAGCCCTGCGCGATGTTCACGTTGTGCGGGGTGGGCAGGGTGTCCGCGGTCCAGTCCACGCCGCCGGTGTGCATCTTCCCGGCCAGCTCCAGCAGGAAGTCCTCGCCGCTGCGGTCGTACAGCCAGCGGACGATGTCAAGACCGTCGCCCCAGCGGTACGAGACCCAGCTGGCGTCGAACGCGCCCGTGCCCTGCGCGTTCATGTAGCGCAGGAAACGCGTCATGAAGGGAACGATGCGGTCGTCGCCCGCGCCGGTGTGCTCGGTGTACTCCAGGTGCGTCCGCAGCGCCATCAGCAGAGGCAGGTACGGCCAGAAGTCCGGGCCGCCGTTCAGCTGGGTGCGCAGCGCGGTGGGACCGAAGAAGCCGTCCGACTGCTGGGTGGCCAGGATCGCGTCGATCCAGCGGCGGGCGTTCGCGAGGGCGTCCGCGTCGCCGGTGGCGATCGCCAGCGGAACGTATCCGCGCAGCCAGTACGGGACCTCCTCCCAGCCGGTGTTCTCGGGGTGCACCCACCCGGTGGCGCCGAAGTCGAGGAAGTGGGAGGCCTGTTCGTAGCGCCCGCACAGCCCGTCGAGCTGGAGCCGCAGCTGGCCGGCGAGCCAGCCGCGCGCCGTGATGCTGCCCGGCGGCAGCCGGGTGAAGGCCGCGGGCGTCACCGCGGCGGTCCGGCGGGACGCGGCGGCGGCCGGCCCAGCGGTGCAGGCCAGCGCGGCGGCGCCCGCGGTGAGGGCACCGGTGGTCAGGAAGCGGCGTCGGGTGAAGGACATGGCAGATGCCTTTCGGCCGGGGAGTGGGGGAGGAGCACGGTCCCGGGCGGGCCGCCGGCGCGCCACGGCGCCCGGAGGTGCGGTACGCCGTGGCGCCCCGGGTGCGGAGCGCCACGGCGTACCGGACGGTGGATCAGGCCGTGTCGCAGCTCAGCGTGCCGGCCTCGGCGCCCTCGATCAGCGCCCGCTGGGCGTCCCTGAGCCGCTTGGCATCGGGTTTGAGGACGCTGCGGTCATAGGTCATCAGGCCGTTGAGCTCGCCCTCCACATCGCTGATCTGGGTGTAGACGGCACCGTTGCTGCCGTGGCAGGCGGCCAGCTGCTCGACCTCCTTCAGGCGCGCCAGGTACTCGTCGGTGTACTTCTCCGGGTCCACCGAGACGTACGTCTGCTGCACCGGGAAGGAGTGGCCCGGCACGGCCAGCCCGAGGCCGCCGTACTCGCCGCTCACCAGCGCCCGCCGGCCGTCCGGCGCCGGCAGCAGCGGACTCGGGTAGCCGTGCGCGTCGGCGATGTCGCCGTTGCCGCCGTCCTGCGCACCGCAGCAGTTCAGGCCGCTCATGTTGTTCACCAGGCGGGTCGGGTCGAGCTGCCCCGCCAGGTCGGCGATGCGGGCCTGGTCGTACTGGCCCCAGCCCTCGTTGAAGGTGACCCACATGACCACCGACGGATGGCTGTCGTGCTGGTGGATCATCCGGGCCAGCTCGTCCTCGTACTCGGCGCGGGCGGCCGGCGACGGGTTCACCGTGTTGTCCATCGCGGGCATGTCCTGCCACACCATCAGGCCGAGTCGGTCCGCCCAGTAGTACCAGCGGTCCGGCTCCACCTTGATGTGCTTGCGGACCGCGTTGTAGCCGAGTTCCTTGTGCACCTTCAGGTCGTAGGCGAGCGCCTCGTCGGTGGGCGCGGTGTGCAGGCCGTCCGGCCAGAAGCCCTGGTCGAGGGTGGCCATCATGAACACCGGCTTGCCGTTGAGCACGGTGCGCCGCGTGCCGTCGACGGTCTTCACGCCGATGGAGCGCATGCCGAAGTAGCTGCCCACCCGATCGGCCCCGGCACCCTGGCCGATGGTGACCTTCAGGTCGTACAGGTGCGGGTCGTCGGGGGTCCACAGGTGGGGGTGCGGTACCGGCACGGACAGCGCGGTGCCGGTGGTGCCGGCGGCCCGGCCCACCTCGCGACCGCCGTCGTAGGCGACGGCGGTGACGGGCAGCCCGTCCGGTACCCCGCGTGGCGTCACCGCGACGGTGTCGTCGGCCAGGTCGGGCGTGGTCGTGACGGCCTCGGCGTGGTCCGCGGCGACCGGCTCCATCCACACCGTCTGCCAGATCCCGGAGCTCGGGGTGTACCAGATGCCGCTCGGGTCCAGGCGCTGCTTGCCCATCGGCGGGTCCTCGCCGTCCGACGCGTCGGTCGGGTCGTACACGCCGACCACCAGCTCCTGCGGCCCGGTGCTCTGCAACGCGTCGGTGACGTCGACGCCGAACCGGTCGTAGCCGCCCTTGTGCACGGCGACCTGCCGGCCGTTGACGTACACGGTGGCCTGCCAGTCGACGGCGTCGAAGTTCAGCTGGAGCCGCTTGCCGTGGCCGACCCGCCAGCCGTCCGGCACGGTGAAGGTGCGGCGGTACCACATGCGGTCCTCGTGCCGCTCCAGACCGGACAGCTGCGACTCGACCGGATACGGCACCCGGATCCGCTCGTCGAGGTCCTTGCCGAACGGCGGCTGCTCGCCCGCCGTGGCCCCCGCGAACTGCCAGGACCCGTTGAGGTTCTGCCAGGCGCTGCGGGTCAGCTGCGGGCGGGGGTACTCGGGGTGGGCGTTCGTGTCGCTGACGTCGTCGGCCCACCGGGTCTTCAGCTGGTAGGTGGAGTGGATGGCCCCGCTGGTCCAGAAGTCGGCGACGGCCTTGCCGGTGGCGTCGCCCAACCCGCCGTCGCCGTCGTAGCGGACGTCGGCGGAGCCGCCGTGGCCGCCCACGACCGGCTCGTCCAGCGGGACCACGAGCCGCCGGGGGTCGGCCGGGTCGAGGGTGGTGGTGCCGCGCGGCCAGACCGAGCCGCCGACCACGATGCTGAGATGGTCGTCGAGCCCGGCCGGCGGGGCGGCCATCGGCTGGGCGAAGTCCAGGGTGAGGGTGCGGCCGTCCGGCTGCACCGCCACCTCGGTCGGGCCGTCGTATTCGAAGCCGTCCGGCAGGGTGAAGGCGGACTGCGGCACGGCCTGCTTCGTGCCGCCCGGCGGGGTCCACCTCAGGTGCATGTTCGAGCCACCCTGGTGCTCGAAGTACTCCATCTTGATGGGGTAGGCGTGGCCGGCCTCGAGCCGGATCGGCGCGGAGGTCTGCTCGCTGTCCCAGTCGTCGACCCAGTGGTCGATGACCAGCTTGTCGTCGATCCAGAGCCGGAAGCCGTTGTCCGCCGAGACGGAGAAGACGTGATCACCGGTGGTGGTGGGGGTGATGCCGCCGGTCCAGCGGACGCTGTCGTCGTCGGCCTGGCCGGTACGGGCCGTCAGCCTCGGCTCCAGGTCGGGCAGGTCGAGCGAGGGGTCGAAGGCGGTGGCCTTCAGGGTGCCGAAGTCGAAGGCACCGGGGGCGGTCTGCGTGTAGTACTCGCCCTTGAGGCCGTGGGCCGCGGGAACAGGGGTGGAGTCGCCGGCCGCCGTCGCGCCGACCGCGGGGACGGCGAGCGGGGCGGCGGTGAGGGCGAACGCGGTGAAGAGCGCCGTCGTCCAGGAGCGCAGACGGCGTCTCAGGGGTGGGGATGATGGCTGCACAGTACCTCCGGGCACAGGAGCGGGGGCGGGCTCCACTGTTCGTCGTACCGTTCTGTACAACGTTGTAAAGAGCCGTTGGCATGACAGCACGCCTCCCTGGCTCTGTCCAGACGCCCGACAGCGCGACGGAGTACGGATGTTGGCGTGGCCGGTCGTCCAAGCGCCGCCGTCAGAGGGTGCCGTGCGGGCGACGGCGACCCGAGGGGCGCTGACCTGAGGGTTAGGGAAGGCGGGCGCTGAAGGGGAGTCCGTCAAACGGTCGTCCGTCGGTCGTCCGTGGCCGTGCCCGGCGCCGTCCGGCGTCGCCCGGCATGCCGGAAGTGGCCGCCCCCGCTCTTGACAGTGCCCCGGTCGTGGACGACGCTCTCCTCTCGGAGAGCGCTCTCCGGGGCGTTCCGGGACTCCCGGGACGCCCCGGAACCCCTGCGAACCCCACCGCTCTCTCCCCGGACCGCCCCGCACCACGGCCCGGACCACCCCCACGCCGTCCGCGCGGCGCCGTCGCCCACCGTCGAACGTCGAACCGGGGCGGGTGACGACGCTCGGGGACATCACCCTCCAGGGAGTCGCAGATGAGCCCGTTGTCCCGACTGTTGCGCACCGCCGGGAGGTGCAGACCGGCCTTCGCGGTGGCCGTCGCTGCGGTGCTGGCACTCGCCGGCCTGGCCGGCGCACCCGCCACAGCGGCCCCGGTGCACCCCCTCGACGCCGGGTCCGCAGCCGCCCCCTCCGGCACCGTCATCTCCGCGTACAAGCAGGTCACCGCGTCGTCCTACGAGGGCGGCAATGCACCGGCCGCGGCGCTGGACGGGCGTACCGACACCCGGTGGTCCAGCGAGTTCAGCGACGACCAGTGGCTCCAGGTGGACCTCGGCGGCCCCGCCAACATCAGCGGCCTCGTGCTGAACTGGGAGGCCGCGTACGCCACCGGCTACCACATCGACGTCTCGGACGACGGCACGACGTGGTCCACGATCCACACCACCACCGCGGGCAAGGGCGGCGTCGAGCAGCTCGACATCACCGGCAAGGGCCGGTACGTCAGGTTCACCGGCACCGCACGGGCCACCGGGTACGGCTACTCGCTGTGGGAGTTCCAGGTCTACGGGACCGTGGACGACTCCGCCGCCACCCCGCCGCTGCTCTCCGGGCCCACCAAGGCACCGGCGACCACCGGCCAGTTCGAACTGACGGCGCCCGCCGACCACGCCCTCGTCACCGACACCCGCCGGCCGAAGCTGTCCTGGGCGGCGGTGTCCGGCACCGCCCACTACGAGGTGTGGCTGAACGTCAGCCGTACCGACTACGACTTCACCGCCGCCGGCAACCTGCTCGACCTGTACACCAAGGTCGCCGAGACCACCGGCACCGACTACACGCCGAGCTGGGACATCTCCGACCGGTGGACGTACCGGTGGTTCGTGGTCGCGGTGTCCGGTTCCGGGCAGCAGACCACCTCGAAGATCCGCACGTTCGGCGTCTACCTGCCGGACGTCGAGCAGGTCGACGACGGTGTGTCGATCGTGGACGGCGCCCGCGACCTGGACAAGAACGGTTCCGTCGAGCCGTACGAGAACTGGCGGCTGCCCGTCGACACCCGGGTGAACGACCTCCTCGGCAGGATGACGCCGCAGGAGAAGGCGTACCAGATGTTCTACAACGTCCAGTCGTACCCGATGTCCGGCTGGCACTTCGGCCCCGCGCAACCCGCCGACCTGCACGACGTGCTGCTGTCCACGGCCGCCACCCGGCTCGGCATCCCGCCCGTCTCCGCGGGCGACACCACCGCCGGCTACCAGACCACGTACCCCTTGCAGTCGACCCTCGCCGCGGGCAAGGACTACCCGCTCGACTACCAGCTGGGCGACATGCAGCGCCGGGAGGAGCTGGAGGTCGGGGCGCGCGGCACGCTCTCGCCGCTCGCCGAGGTCGGCACCAAGGTCCTGTACCCCCGCATCCAGGAGGGCGGAGGCGAGAACGCCGACGTGGCCGCGGCCCAGCTGCGGGCGCTGGTCGCCGGGTTGCAGGGCGGCCCGGAGCTCAACCCGTCCTCCGTGCTCGCCACCGTCAAGCACTGGCCCGGTGAGGGCGCGGGCGGCGAGGCCGGCATCGTCTACGACGGGGTGACGATCAAGTACCACATGATCCCGTTCAGGGCCGCGATGGAGGCCGGTGCGGTGAACATCATGCCGGGCTACGCGGGCAGCTCCTACCTGGACCCGGGCGGCCCCGGCGCCGGGGACAGCGCCAAGATCCTCGCCTATCTACGCGACAACCTGGGCTACACCGGCCTGATCACCACGGACTGGCTGCCCTCCAGCGCCTGGATCAACGCCGCCAACGCCGGCTCCGACGTGATGGGTGGCGCCGACCCGGGATCCGCCGACTTCTCCATGGCGGACTTCGAGGCACAGGTGCCGCAGGCCCGGATCGACGACGCGGTGCGCCGGATCCTCACGCTCAAGTTCGAACTGGGCGTCTTCGAGCACCCCTACGGCGACCCGGTGAACGGCGCCTACCGGTTCCACCAGCCGTCCTACGTCGCGCTGGCGAACAAGGCGGCACGCGAGTCCGACACCCTGCTGAAGAACGACGGCGTGCTGCCGGTGAAGCTGTCCTCGGGCGACAACATCGTGGTCACCGGCGACCGTGCCACCGACGGCGCCGCCTGCTGCATCTGGTCCAGCTACTTCCACCCGAACTACGGCTCGCTGGACATGCTGGACGCCATCAAGGCCAGGGCCGCCCAGGCGGGCGTCAACGTCTACCAGGACACCGGGCCGTCGCCCAAGCTGGCGGTGGTGAACGTGGGCGAACCGTCGTACACGCACGCCACCGCCTGGCCGAACACCCAACCCCAGCTGCCCGCCGACCAGCGCGCCCTGATCCAGCAGTTCAAGGACCAGGGGATCCCGGTGGTCGTGGTGCTCACCCTGCCCCGACCCATCGTCATCAGCGACTGGAACGGCCTCGCCGACGCCATCGTGGTGACCTACCGCGGCGGCGAAGAGGTCGGCCCGGCGACGGCCGGCCTGCTCTTCGGGGACTACACCCCGCACGGACACCTGCCCTGGCAGCTGCCCGCGAGCATGGACCAGATCCTGAAGTCGGGCGGCTCCGACACCCAGGCCGACGCCAACGAGAGCTGGGACCTGCCCTACGACCTCGGCGCCAGCGACGCCGAACGCGCCGAGATCCGGGCGAAGATCGACGCGGGACAGCCGGTGCCGACGGGCTACGGGAAACCGCTCTATCCGTACGGTGCCGGGCTGACCGACTGGAACTGAGGTTCTGCTGCGAACAGTGACGGGCCTGGGGCGCACCGCCGGTGGGAGGGTGCGCTCCGGGTCTTCCGGCTGCTCGGTCTGCGTCGCTGCTCGGTCTGCCGGGCTGCTCAGCGGGTTGTGCGCGGGGCGTGCGCGATACGGGCGGTGATCTGGGCTATCCGGCGGGCGGACTCCTCGGGTGAGGTGCCCGGCTGCACGATATGACTGACCGTGAGCCGCACGACCGCCTCGACGGCGAGGCCGCGGGACTCCGCGTCGAGTTGCGGCCAGACCTCCGTCACATAGGCGTCGAGCATGGCCGTGGCCGTGTTGAAGACCGGTTCGGGGCGGGTGGTCAGATAGGTCAGCAGGAGGTCGTCCTCGCCGCCGCCCGCGCTGGTCACCACGGCCTTGATCAGGGGATTGTCCGAGGCCTGCCGCAGCGTGTAGCCGACGCCCGCCACCGCCGCCGCCTCCAGGTCGTCCCGGTGCGCGTCGAGTTCCTGCTGGATGCCGAGGAGGAAGCGCTCGGCCTCCCGCTCGGCGAGGGCCCGGCCGATGGCCTCCTTGGAGCCGAACTCGTTGTAGAGGGTCTGCCGGCTGATGCCTGCGGTACGGGCCACGGCGGCCAGCCGGAGCCGGCCCCAGCCCTCGGCCGCGACGAGGTCGAAGGCCGCGTTCAGCACCTGCTCCCGGAGCAGCGAGCGAACGCTTTCGCGGAATCTGGTCATCGTCGCCCCACTCTAGCCCTGGTTTCACCCGCTCCTGCGGCAGCGGCCGACCGTCGGGCTGGCCGGGCGGGTCCGTCCGGAGGGCGCCGCGCGGGCAGCGCGAAGGCCCTGGATGCCGTAACTCGTACGTGATTCCTGCGTATTCATCTTGTCGGATCCGTTGACACTCTACCTGGAAACTGTCTAACTGCTGGGCAGTAGGACGCGAACATGCTCTATGCGAGGAGTCGGTCCATGACACAGACAATCGGGGCGGGAGAGGAGCAGGTCACGTGGCGTGACCCGAAGCGCTATCTGTGGCTGCTGGGGCTGGTCATTCCCCTGTTCCCGTTCATCTGCTACGGGCTGGTGAAGGTCACGGGCTGGAGCGTCATGTGGTTGGCGGGCGCCGCCACTATCTACGTGCTCGTGCCGCTGCTGGAACCGCTCATCGGAAAGGACGACGCGAACCCGCCGCAGAGCGTGCTGGCCTGGCTGGAGGCGGACCACTACTACCGCTGGTGCACCTACCTCTACGTGCCGCTCCAGTACGCGGGGCTCGTCTTCGGCTGCTGGGTGATCTCGTCCGGGGACATCGCCGTGGGATGGCGCATCGTGCTGGCGATCACCTGCGGGGGCGTCGCCGGTATCGGCATCAACACCGCCCACGAACTGGGCCACAAGAAGGAGAGCGTGGAGCGCTGGCTCTCCAAGATCAACCTGGCGCAGACCTGCTACGGGCACTTCTTCATCGAGCACAACCGCGGCCACCACGTCCGCGTCGCCACCCCCGACGACCCCGCGAGCGCCCGGCTCGGCGAGAGCTTCTGGCGGTTCTGGCCGCGCACCGTCTCCGGCAGCCTGCGCTCGGCGTGGCACCTGGAGAAGAAGCGCCTGGCCCGCTCGGGCAAGGGCCCCTGGACCATCAAGAACGACGTCCTCAACGCCTGGCTGATGTCCGTCGTGCTCTTCGCCGCCCTCGCGATCGCCTTCGGGCCCGGCATCCTGCCGTACCTCGTCGCCCAGGCGATCTTCGGCTTCAGCCTGCTGGAGGTCATCAACTACACGGAGCACTACGGCCTCGGACGGGAGCGCACCCCCAGCGGACGCTACGAGCGCTGCGCCCCCAAGCACAGCTGGAACAGCGACAACGTCGTCACCAACATCCTCCTGTACCACCTCCAGCGGCACAGCGACCACCACGCCAACCCCACCCGCCGCTACCAGGCCCTGCGCAACTTCGACGAGGCCCCGGAGCTCCCCACCGGCTACGCCGGAATGATCCTCATGGCCTACTTCCCCCCGATCTGGCGCCGCGTCATGGACAAGCGCGTCATCGACCACTACGGGGGCGACGTCACCCGCGCCAACATCCAGCCCTCCAAACGGGACGCCATCCTCGCCCGGTACGGACACGCCGCATGAGCCGCTTCGCCTGCCCCGTCTGCGACTACGTCTACGACGAGACCACCGGCGACCCCAGGGAGGGCTTCCCCGCCGGCACCCCCTGGAGCGAGGTCCCCGACGACTGGTGCTGCCCGGACTGCGGGGTACGGGAGAAGATCGATTTCGAGTGCGTGGAGAGTCCGGCATGAAGAAGTGGGAGTGCCAGGTGTGCGGCTTCGTCTACGACGAGGCGGAGGGCTGGCCGGACGAGGGCATCGCGCCCGGCACCCGCTGGGCGGACATCCCGGACGACTGGTGCTGCCCGGACTGCGGCGCGGCGAAGGCCGACTTCGAGATGGTGGAGGTCAGCCACGCCTGAACCGGTCGCCCGCCCCTGGCCCATGCGTCCGTCAACCGTCGCCGCGGCCGGTCCGCAGCCGGAAACCGATGCCCCACTCGGTGGTCAGCAGGTCCGCCGCGGCGGGCGGGAGCTTGCGGCGGATGCGGTGCACATGGAGATCGACCGAGCGGCTGCGGCTGCCCCGCCAGTCACCGATGCTGGTGCGCAGCTCCTGGCGTGACACCACCCGCCCACCGGCCCGGAGCAACTCGCCCATCACCCGGAACTCCAGCCGGGTGAGCGGCACCGGCTCACCGTCGACCAGCAGCTGCTGCCCGCCGAAGTCGAGGCCGATCGACGGCGCGGGCGAGCCGACGTAGGACCCGACCGGGGTCACGCCCCAGGTGACGGGCAGCTCCGCCGCGCGCCAGGCAGCGAAGCCGCCGACGACGTCGGTGCTGCGGTGCAGCCCCAGATCGTGCAGGGCACCCGCGGCAAGGCTGGACATCTGGCCGACCGGGCAGAGCAGGATCACCCGCAGCTCGTGGTCGACCGCCTCCTCCAGCCGCCACCGGCTGCACGGGTCGAGGCGCCACTCCAGCAGGCTGCGCTCCAGCACCAGCGAACCGGGGACCTCCCCGTCACAGCGTCTGCGCCCTTCCGAACGCAGATCGACCAGCAGCGCCCCGCCGGCCTGCTCGCGCGCAGCGTCGCGCGGTGCGAGCCGGCCGAACCGGGACCGTGCGGAGCGGACGAGGTCTTCCACGGACGGGTAGCCGCCGTCCGGTTCGCCGTCGGAGAGCCGGTCGCCGGTCGGGCGGCCTGCGTCGGGGTCGTCGTTCGTGGCGGTGTGCGGGGAAGTGTGGGTTGACGTATGGGTGTGTTGCGGGTGCATGCTCGACCGCTCCCGTCCGACCGATCCAGGATCTGACTGCGCGACGTCGTCGTCGGTGGGTGCCCGCCGGGCTCCGGGAGCCGGGGTGGGACGGCATCCGTGCGAGTGGGGGCAGCTTCAGGGCCCGTGCCGAGGAGCCGGTAACACCCTGTCGCCGCGCCCCGACAGCGGCCCGGTCCGGGCCCTGCGGTGCGTGGAGGTATGCCGCTTTATGACCACGTGTTCAGCGTACGGGCCACCAGGGGCACCGGAACAGCACCCGCCCGGCCACGCCACGCCGCCCGCGGCCACCGCCACCGCCACCGCCTGAGCAACCCGTCCCAGCGCCCGCCCCGCCCCCAGCCGTCGGCAACTGCTTCAATTCTGTGCCGATTCACCCCTCTGGCCTGCATTGACCCGCTCCCGCCCGGCTGCGACCGTAGTGCCCGAGGGCGCCGGCCACGCCCGCCGAACCCGTCTCGTGAACGCGCAGCAGGCACGGGCACACGCCATGTCCGCTGCCTGTCCCGTGCGCTGACCACCGTCACCTGGAGGACCCCGTCCGAGGGCACGCCCTGCGCCTGCCCGGGCCTCGTCCCCTTTGCAGACGTGCCCCGCCGCACCGGCGACACCCCTCCGTCCGCCCGTACCCCCGGAGACACTCATGTCTGTCACGACCGCCGCCGAGCCCCACGAGTTCGCCGAGCTGCTCCGTGCCGTCCCGGACACCGGTGCCCCGCCGGTGATCGAGCGGCGCTGGATGACCGTGGTGGTCGGCGGACAACGCCATGTCAGCGGCGTCTGCTGGGACCCCGCCGAGCCGCCCGGCGTCGTGCTGCTGCACGGGGCCGCGACCAGCGCCCGCGCCTTCGACGACGTACTGCGGGCCTACCGCCGGCCCGCCGTGGCCGTCGATCTGCCCGGGCACGGCAGGTCCACGTGGATCAAGAGCGGTGACTACCGGCCGCGCAGGCTGGCCAAGACGCTGGAGGAGGCGATCCGTTCGTACGCGCCCGGTGGGCCCGTCGTCGCTGGCCGCGGTCTCGGCGCCCTGGCCGCTGTCGCGGTGGCCGCCCGTTTCCCGCAGGTCGTCGGGCGGCTCGTGCTGATCGACACACTGCCCGGAGCGGCGGGTGAGACCGCGGACCAGCAGGCGCCGTGGCCGTGGCCCAGTCCCCGGTTCACCTCGCGGGACGAGGCGCGGGCCTGGCTCGCCGGGGCCGCGCCGTGGCTGGCGGAGACCGTCGTGGCGCGCGAGGCGGAGCTGGAGACCGTGCAGGCCGCCGACGGCAGTTGGGGCTGGCGGCACCACCTGGGCAGCCTGGCCGACAGCGGACCCGCCGGCTTCGACGACGACACCCTCTGGGAGCAGTTGGCCGCTCTGCCCGCCGCTCCGCTGCTCGTACGCGCCGAGCAGGGCGTGCTGTCCGGCGAGGTCGTCGACCGCTTCAACGAACAGGTGCCCCGGGGCGAGGTCGTCACCGTGGCCGACTCGGGACACCGCATCGAGATCGACCAGCCCGCGGCGCTGTCCGACGTCCTGCGCACCCTGACCGAGCAGTGAACCCGCCCGGAACCCGACCCCAGGAGCTGCACACCATGTCCCTCGACACACCTCAGGCAGCCGCCGCTTCCACCGCGCCGACCGGCGGGATCCCCACCATCGACCTGGCAGCGGCCCTCAGCGACTCCGCCCCCGCCGAACTGCTCGCCACCGTGCGCGCAGCGGCCGAGCAGTACGGCATCATCCAGGTCGTCAACCACGGCGTGCCGCAGGAGCTCATCAACGGCTTCCACCGAAGCGTCGGGCGCGTCCTCGACCTGCCGTACGAGAAGAAGAGCCGGCTGGCCAGCCCGACCGGCCACCCCTACCGGGGCTGGCGCCAGTGGCCGGACGACTTCGGGCGCCTGGAACTGGAACGCTTCAGCATCGGCCAGTTCGACACCCCCGAGGACGCCCGGGCCGCCGGCCTCACCGAGGAACAGGCCCAGCTGTACGCGCACCCGAACGTCTGGCCGGAGCAGGAGCCCGACCTGCGCTCCACCGCGGTCCGCTACCACGACGCCATGATCGGGGTCGCCCGGCAGGTGCTCACCCTGTACGCCCGGGCCCTCGGCGTGCCGCCGGACACCTTCCCGATGGGCGACGGGCCGGAGTACACGCACTTCACCGTCAACAACTACCCCACATGGACCCACCCGGGTAACGGCAGGGACGCAGCCGCCGGCGCCGCCCCGGGCACGCCCGCAGACGAGGACGTCCCCGACGCCGACAAGCTCCTGCTGCTGGAGCATGCCGACGGCTCGGTGCTGACCGTGCTGCACCAGGAGGGCGACTACACGGGGCTCCAGGGGCAACGCCCGGACGGCGGCTGGACCCCGGTGCCGATCGTGCCGGGCGCGCTCCAGGTGTTCACCGGCACCCTGCTGACCACGTGGACCGACGGCCGGCTGCACGCCGGACGGCACCGGGTGGTGGCCGGCGGCTCGATGACCCGCCGGTCGTCCGCGGTCTTCGTGCACCCCTCGCTGGACACCGTCGTCGCGCCGCTGGACGTCTTCACCGGTGGTGAGGAGTCCGACTACGATCCCGTCTCCGTCTGGGACGAGGCCGCCCAGCGGGTCGAGGAGTACCTCCAGGTCTTCGGCCGCCCCGAGCAGGTGGCGGCCTGGCGCGAGGGCCGTCCCTACGTCGCGGAGGTGACCCGGTGACGCTCCCCGCCGCCGGGCGCCACCCGCCGCGACCACCGGCGTCGCCGGCCTGCGGCCCTGTCACAAGTGGAGTACGCTCCGTGCCCGATCCCACTCTCGGCGACTACGGGGGATTCGCGTGCAGGGCAGGGCAGCGGGCGGCAAGGTGGCCGGCCGATACCGTCTGGAAGGGCTCATCGGCCGAGGCGGCATGGGTGAGGTCTGGCGGGCCCACGACGAGCTGCTCGGCCGCCTGGTCGCACTGAAGTCGGCGCCCACCGGCGACGACAGGTCGGCCGACCGGCTCAAGGAGTCCCTGGTGCGCGAGGCGCGCAACGCCGCGCAGCCGCACCACCCCCACATCGTCGAGGTCTTCGACTTCGTGGTGGAGGACGCCACCTGCTGGATCGTCATGGAGTACGTGCCCGCGCGCAGCCTCGCCCAGATCCTCGCCGACGGTCCGCTCAGCCCCGTGCGGGCGGCGGCCATCGGCCGGCAGATCGCCGATGCGCTCGCCGTCTCGCACGCCCCGCCGGTCGGCGTGGTGCACGGCGACCTCACCCCGGAGAACGTGCTGGTCCGGGATGACGGCGTGGCCAAGCTGACCGACTTCGGGATCTCCCGGGCCATCTGGTCCGACCCCACGGTCGATGCCACCGGCACGGGCACCGGCGCCGGCGGGGTGCGCGGCAAGCCCCGTTATCTCCCGCCCGAGCTGGCCGGCGGCCGGCCGAGCAGCGAGAAGTCCGATGTGTTCTCGCTGGGCGCCACCCTCTACGCGGCCGTGGAGGGCCGCTCGCCGTACGGCGAGGCCGACAATCCGCTGGCCTACCTCGGCCGGGCCCTCGCGGGCGCGATCGAACCGCCGCGCCGGGCCGGCCCGTTGACCAGGACGCTCGCCGCCCTGCTGGACCCCGACCCGAAGCGGCGGCCGACCGCGGCCGGCGCGCGCGACATGCTGAGCCGGCTCGCGCCGGCCATGCAGCCCGGCGGCCGGCCGGACGCCGACGAACCCACCTGGTCCGTGACGCTGCCGCTGCTGCGGCGCAGGGGGTCGGGGCTCCGCTGGCCGCGGCCCGGGCGGCGGAAGGTCCCGCTGGCGATCGGCGGGGCCGCGGTGGTCGCGGCGGCGGCCGTCGCAGCCGGTTTCCTCCTCTGGGGCCCGGGTGGGGGCGCCGGCTCCGACACCAAGGGCGGGGGAGCGACGCCGCAGACCTCCGTCGCCCCGAACGCCGGCGTCCTGGGGAACCCCCGTACCGCCGACCCGTGCGCCCTCCTCAGCACCAAGCCGTTCGACGAGTACGGAGACGTCCACGTCGACCCGGCCTACGGGGAGTTCAACCGCTGCGACGTGCTCGTGGCACGGGGCGACGACGACATCGTCGACATCGAACTGGCCTATTCCTCCGACGCGTCCGCGCCGGACTCGCAGTCGCACGCCCGCAAGGCCGGCAGGCTCACCGTCGTCGAGACGTCCGAGGAGGACGACGCGTGCGATCGAGTGATCCAGCTGCTCGACGGCAACCAGGTCGAGTTCACGGTGAAGCGGCTCGAAGAGACCTCCCTCGACGTGTGCGCCCTCGCCGACAAGGCCACCGCCCACGCCATCGGGCTGCTCGACCGCGCACCCGTGCCCCGGCGCCGCAACCCGTTCCCGCCGAACTCGCTGGCGCGGCTCGACGCCTGTGACCTGCTGGACCCGGACGCCGCCAAGGCGATGGGCGGCCTCGACCCGCGGGAGAAGGAACCGGACATCGCCCGCTGGGACTGCACCTGGGACAGCGACGGTTCCGACGCGGGCCTGTACCTGCGCTTCAGCCGCGACAACGACCTCACGGACGACGGGCAGCTCGTGCGACTCGGCGGAGCGCAGAGCTACCTCGCCCCCGAGGAGGACGGCCCGCACACCTGCATGGTGCGCACCGTGCACCGTGCGTACACCGACACCACGGGTGACCACGTCGTCGAGCACCTCTACCTCGCCGTCCACGGTCCGCAGTCCACCGACAGGCTGTGTGACATCGCCAGATCCGTCGCCACCAGCGCCGCGAAGCGGATGAGCACCCGGTGAACCGACGGGCCGTCCGCTGCGCACCGCCGCCTCCCCTCCCGCTCCGGTTCCGCACCTCAGGGTGCGGGGCGCGCCACCGGACCCCTCCCACGGCGCGGCACTAGCGTCCGGCGCCATGACGACGAAGCACCGCGGCGCGCACCGCCGGCGAATCCTGTGGTCGCTGCTCGGCGGCCTGGCCCTGCTCTCCACCTCCCTCGTCCTGGTCGCGAACGGGGACCGGGCCCACGGATCGCCGGCGGCCGGACCGCCCGCCACGGCCACCGCCCGGCAGGTGGCCGCCGATGACCGCCTGGTCATCACCGACGGCGGCACCGCCGACCAGCCGGACGTCTACGACGGGCAGGGCCGGTCCGTCGACGGCATCACCGTGGAGGCCGACCACGTCGTGGTGAAGAACTACGTCCTCGACGAGCCCGAAGCGCCCGGCATCGAGATGACCGGGAACGACATCACGGTCCAGGACAACACCGTCACCCGGCCGCGCGGCGGGGACGGCGACGGGCTGCGGTTCTTCGGCGACGACCTGAAGATCCTGCACAACACCATCCGCGGCACCCGCAACAGCGGCGGCCGGCACGCCGACTGCATGCAGACCTTCGCCAGCGACACCCCGCCCAGCCGGAACGTCCTCATAGCGGACAACCGTTGCGAGGACATCGACAACATGTGCCTGATGGCCGAGGGCCCGAACGACGGCGAGGGCGACGGGCACGGCCACACCTCCGACTTCACGATCCGCGGCAACTACTGCGAGACGCTCGAGGCGTCGCAGACCCTCATGTTCGAGGACGTGCAGCACGCCACCATCACCGGCAACACCTTCGCCGCCGCGCCGGACCACGGCATCGGCCTGGCCATCGGCTCGACCGACGCCCATGTCAGCGGCAACACCGTCAGCCCCGGCATCCACTACGAGGTCGGCATCGACGACTCCTCACGGCCCGGCTACCAGGGACCCGAGCCCGGCGGCGCCCCCTGAGGGCGGCCCGCCGGTTCCCGGGCGCCGCCGTGTGCCGGAGCCGAGGCGTACCCGGCCGGCGCGGGCACCGGGGCCGTGAGCCAGTCGGGACCGGCCTCGCGAGCGGCCCGTCCACCGTGGTCCCCGGGGCCCCGGCCCCTCGGTAGGGCCCCCTTGACCTGCGGTGAAGCCGCGTTTTAACGTTGCGAAGAAATTTCTTAATTAACACCGGAAAGTTGTCGTAACGGCACGGTCCGTCGGCACCGGTCCCTGAGCCACGGACCACCGACGCACACCGGCGAGGGCACGGACAAGCGGGGACGGATCACGGGGGACAGGGCCGGGCACGCCGCACGCGGGCCCGACCGCACGCACCCCGGTGGCGCGACACCAGGGCCACCGACACGTCACACGAAAGGCATGGGCGCCGACGCATGAGCACCAAGGACAGCACAGGCACATCGGCACAGGACGGCCCCGCCGCGGACCGTCCCGCCGGCGCGGGCACCGACCGCGCCGACCGCCGCAGCCAGGCCTGGTTCGGCGCCTCGGGGCGGGCCGGCATGATCCACCGCTCCTGGATGCGCAACCGCGGCTACGGCGACGAGATGTTCGACGGGCGCCCGATCATCGGCATCGCCACCACCTGGTCGCAGCTCGCACCGTGCAACTCCCACCTGGACGAGGTCGCGGAGGCCGTCAAGCGCGGCGTGCTCCAGGCCGGCGGCTTCCCGCTGGAGTTCCCCGTGCTGTCCACCGGCGAGACCATCATCCGCCCCACCGCCATGCTCTTCCGCAACCTGATGGCGATGGACGCCGAGGAACTCATCAGGAACAACCCGCTGGACGGCGTGGTCCTGCTCTCCGGCTGCGACAAGACCACCCCTGGCCTGCTCATGGGCGCCGCCAGCGTCGACCTGCCCACGGTCATGGTCACCGGCGGCCCGATGCTGAACGGCAAGTTCCGTGGACAGGACGTCGGCTCCGGCACCCATGTCTGGAAGTTCGAGGCCGAGCTGGCGGCCGGGCGGATGAGCGAGTGCGAGGCACGCGCCGCCGAGGGCTGCATGGCGCGCTCCAAGGGCCACTGCATGACGATGGGCACCGCCTCCACCATGGCGTGCATGGCCGAGGCGCTCGGCATGCAACTGCCCGGCAGCGCCGCCTACCCCGCGGTGGACGCCCGCCGTTTCGAGGTGGCCCAGCAGGCCGGCCGGGCGATCGTCGACCTCGTCGAGCGCGACATCCGGCCCAGCGCGATCATGACCCGCGAGGCGTTCGAGAACGCCATCCGCGCCAACGCCGCCATCGGCGGCTCCACCAACGCCTTCATCCACCTCATGGCCATCGCCGGCCGCATCGACGGCGTCGAACTCGACCTGGACCTCTTCGACGCACTGGGCAGGGACGTGCCCACGCTGGTCGACCTGATGCCGTCCGGCCGCTTCCTCATGGAGGACTTCGCCTACGCGGGCGGGCTGCCCGTCGTGCTGCGCCGGCTCATCGACGCCGGGGTCATGCACCCCGAGTGCCTCACCGTGACCGGCCGCAGCGTCGGCGAGAACGTGGCCGGTGCCGAGTGCTTCAACGACGAGGTGATCCACCCCTGGGACGCCCCGTTCCAGCCGGCCGGCACCGGCACCGCCGTGCTGCGCGGCAACCTCTGCCCGGACGGCGCCGTGCTCAAGCAGTCAGCGGCCAGCCCCGAACTCCTGGTCCACGAGGGCAGGGCACGCGTCTTCGACTCACCCGAGGCCTACCACGAGGTCAGCGACGACCCCGACCTCGACATCACGGCCGACGACATCATCGTGGTGCGCGGCGCAGGGCCCAAGGGATACCCGGGCATGCCGGAGGTCGCCAACGTGGCCCTGCCCACCAAACTGCTCAAGCAGGGCGTCTCGGACATGGTGCGGATCAGCGACGGGAGGATGAGCGGCACCGGCTACGGCACCGTCGTCCTGCACGTCAGCCCCGAAGCGGCGGTGGGCGGACCGCTCTCCCTGGTGCGCGACGGCGACCGCATCCGCCTCGACGTGCCGGCGCGCGCACTGTCCCTGCTGGTCGACGATGCCGAGCTGGACAACCGCCGTGCCCAGGCCGACGCCGCCGCGGCCGGGAACAGCGAGGCCCCCGGCGCACCGGACGGCGCCGCGCCCACGACCCCCGGCGGCTACGCGTGGCTGTACCGCCGGCACGTCCAGCAGGCCCACCTGGGCGCCGACTTCGACTTCCTGTCCGGCACCCGGGGCCACGCCGTCCCTCGCGACTCGCACTGAGCGCGGCGAGGGGGCCGGTGTGACGATTCGCCGGGAGATCGTCACACCGGCCCCGTTCCGTGGTGAGGGAGCCGGAACGCGCAGGCGGTGTGTCAGTCGCGCCCGGCCCGTGCGGTGGCCGCCACCGCGGCCAGATGGTCCTTCAGGCCCTGGCCGTAGGCCGTCGGCGTGCCGTCGTAGTCGCTGATCAACGACGGACCGCTGCCGCAGTCCCAGGTGTTCCAGGTCCAGCCCAGGTAGCCGACGCCGTGCTGGTCGGCCCAGTTCATGACCTGGTCGACGAAGCCGTGCGAGCAGTCGTTCTCGCCGATCTCCGAAAGAGTCAACGGGACCTGCTGGGCCACGGGCGCCAGCTGGCTGTCGAAGCAGGACGTGTTCGAGCAGGAGTTGAAGTTGTACAGGTGCGCGAACGCGGCCAGATTGCCCGTCGGGTCCTGCGGCTTGTACTGCAACCACTGCGTGAGGTCGTTGGAGTACGCAAGACCACCCAGCAGGATCACATCGGTGTTCCCGGTCGCGCGCACCGTGTCGACCAGGGACTGGAACCCGGCGACCTGATAGCCGATGCCGGGGCAGCTGCCGCCGTCGCGCCAGCAGGTCCAGCCGGAGGCCTCACTGCCCGTGGCACGCTCCGGGTACGGCTCGTTGAACAGGTCGAGGACCACCCGGTTGTCCTTGAAGGCACCCGCCACGCCCTTCCAGAAGTCCGGCGCGTACTGGGCGTCCGGCATCGGCTTCTGGCAGGTCGCCTCGGCGTCGGAGCAGCCCGCCGACGGGCCGCTGTACGCGCCGTAGTTCCAGTGCATCTCCACGATCGGGGTGATGCCGCCTGCCAGCAGCAGGTTCACGTAGTCCTTGACGGCGCTCTGGTACGCCGCGCCACCGTACGCGGCGGGCACGTCGGCGGTGCCCAACCAGCACTCCTCGTTGAGCGGCACACGTACCGCGTTGACGTGCCAGGACCTGATGGCGTCGATGGATGCCTGGTCCATCGGTCCGTCCCAGAACCCGTTGCCCTGGATACAGGCGAACTCACCGCCGGAGCGGTTGACCCCGAGCAACCGGTGGGTGGCACCGCCGGCGTCGACGAGCCTGTTGCCGGACACCTGCAACGCGGGCGCTTCGGCTGCGACCGCCGGCCCCGGATCGGCCATCGCGGGAGCGACGGCGGAGAACACGGCACCGGCGAAGAGGGCCAGCGCGGACGCAAGGAGCGAGACATGGCGTCTCATGGGGGGCATCCCTTCGTTCTCGCGACAGGAGAGCCATGGGAGCGCCGGAAAACAGTGATCTTGGAAGCGCTTCCATAGCTGGCTCACAGTAGCGGCGCCGTATGCCGTTGGGAAGGCCCGCGCAACCCGGCGAGCAACGTGGGTGGTAGCACCGAGTTTCGCCGGGAAACCGCGGGTTCGCACCTGTGAGCGGCGAGGATGTTTCCCCCAATGCCTCCCCACGCACGTTCCAGTCGCCGTACAGTCGCGCCCGGCGACGTTTTCTCGGGAGCGCTTCCACACGCGTGGAGCAGCGCACCAGCGATACCGGCTCTCACCCAACGAAGGGAACGCACCGATGCAACGCGCGAGGCTTGCCGCGGCCGCGGCGGTCATGGTTCTGGCGGCGCTGACCACCGCAGGGTGCAGCTCGGGCGGCGACAGCCCGGCGAAGCCGAGTTCGGCACCCCCCGTCGGACCGGACGCCACCTCGTTGGTGAAGACGCTGAACCAGATTCAAGCCACCGATACCTCGCGCGCCTGGACCACCTACGGAGACCTGGCGGCCCAGCGTGCCCTCGGCGGCGGGAAGACACCGGAGGAACTCCGGGGCATGGCGTCCTACGGCTGGTCGACGACCTGGGAGCGCGACCCGGAGGCCAGGGCGCAGCTCGGTCTGTCCGGCGGCACCGCCGACCGGGCTGTCGAGGTCGGCCAGTCACACGGTGCTGGGCGGTTCGACGGCGGGGTCGACACCGCCGCGGTCGTCGACCACGCGAAGAAACTGGGCGCCGCGAAGGACGGCACGGCAGGCCCGCTCACCCTCTGGCGACTCGCTCCCGACAACGAGAACCGCCTCAGCCAGGAACTGGCCGAACTCTCCCGCGGCACTGCCGACTTCGACGTGCTGGCGGTCGGACCCCACACCGTGGTGCGCGCCGCGAGCCGGGCCCGGGCCGAAATACTCAGTGCGCAGGGGGGTAAGAACACCCTCGCCAGGGACCAGGACTTCCGAGCCGTGGCCGACTGCCTGGGCAAGCCCCTGGTGGCCACCTTGAGCAACGCCCGCATCGCGCCGGCCAGCGACGTCCAGAAGCCGGCCGGCTTCGTCGCCGGCGCCGGGGTGGTCGGCGGCAGCTCCACCAAGCTCGTCCAGACGGTCTGCCGCACCGCCTCCTCCGCGGACGAGGCGAAGGGGATCGCGGCCGCGCTGCGCAAGGAACTCGCCCACGGCAGCACGCGGTTGAGTCACCTTGCATGGCACACCCTGCTCTCCGGCGTCCAGGTCAAGGAGATGGGTGGCCCGGCGCACGTCGTCAGGATCACCGGCACCTCCGCGAAGAGTCCCCAGCTCGTCCTGGAGATGCTGCGCGGCGGCGACCTCTCCGATCTGCTGGACACCACCGACTGACAACAGGTCAGGCGCCCCTCGGGCAACGACGGCATGGTCCGTAACTCCCCTGCGGCGCCGCCCGGTTGAACCCATCCGTAACGCTCGTCCATGCACTCCTTGTGGAAATAGTGAGAATATTCCATGAAGCATGGAAGAGTGTCCGCAAGAGCATTTACCTCGCAACTGGCGCGCGCTACGTTAATGGGAGCGCTCCCATGTTGCATGGGTGCGACATCCGCATCACCCGCTCATTGCGTGTCCCGCAAGGCGGCACGCGATCAGCACGCCACCCGCACACGCGTCAGGTGCCGCCGTCACCGGTCGGCGTCCGTCCGGTCCACGGACCCGGCTCTCCTGCCGTAGTGGCATTTACCCCCCAGAGGAGACTCGTTCATGGTCATCCGAGCTCTTGAAAGAGCGAAGGTCCCGGTTCGCGCACAGCGGCTGTTGGGTGTGCTCGGGGCCGCGCTGCTGGCCTTCGTCTTCGTGTCGCAGCCGACACCCGCAGCGGCCCACGGCGTCGCCATGATGCCCGGTTCGCGCACCTACCTGTGCTACAAGAACGGGCAGCAGTCGGGCGGCGACCTCAACCCGTCCAACGCCGCCTGCAAGGCCGCCGTTGCGTCGGCCGGTACCACGCCGTTGTACAACTGGTTCGCCGTCCTCGACTCCAACGCCGGGGGCAAGGGCCAGGGTTACGTGCCGGACGGGAAGATCTGTAGCGCGGGCGACAAGTCCCCGTACAACTTCTCCCCCTACAACGCCGCTCGCTCCGACTGGCCCAAGACGCACCTGACGTCCGGCTCGTCGATCCAGATCCAGTACAGCAACTGGGCGGCGCACCCCGGTGACTTCCGGGTCTACCTGACCCACCAGGGCTGGTCCCCGACCACCCCGCTGGCCTGGGGTGACATGGACCTGATCCAGACGGTCACCAACCCGCCGGCCTCGGGCTCCGCCGGTCAGGACGGCGGCCACTACTACTGGGACCTGTCGCTGCCCTCCGGCCGCAGCGGTGACGCCCTGCTGTTCATCCAGTGGGTCCGCTCGGACAGCCAGGAGAACTTCTTCTCCTGCTCCGACATCCTCTTCGACGGTGGCAGCGGCAACGTGACGTACTAGAGGCCCACGCACCTCGTGCGCAGCGAGGTGTGCGGATGCCTTCCCCTACGTGCCCCCGGCGCGTAGGGGAGCCGCGCTCAGGTCCCCGCGTCGGCGGACGCGGGGACCTTCGTTCGGTCGGAGCCAGGACCGGAAGACCACGCCTCCCCGCAGGGTCGACGGGTCCCCGGCCAGCCACCGAGGAATCATCCCCCCTGCACGCGAGCACCGGGAACCACTTCCAGGGCCCGCGGCAGGGGGGATTTTCCGTCGTGCTCGGCCGGCTCCGCCGTGCTCCTCAGAGCGTCGCGACGCGGCCCGCGTACCGCTGGGTCCAGTCGGTCCCGGTGTCCGCGGTGATGACCACGTCGTAGTAGCCCTCGTGCGTCGGCCAGGTGACGACGGTCGACCTGCCGGCGGCGACGCTGCGGGTCTGGCTGCCGCCGAGGTAGTCGTTGGCCTTCAGGGAGTACCGCACCGGCCGCGTCCCGTCGTTGTGCAGGGTGAACCGCACCTTCCCGTGCGAACCGCCCACGAGGTGGACGTCGACGCGTGGTATCCCGATGTCCTGCCGGCCCGCGGGGACGACCTGGCCGGCGAAGGACCGGAGGAAGCCGTCGGGTCCGTAGACGGAGAACGCGTACCTGCCGCCGGTCTGCCGGGTGTCCCAGGTGTACCGGCGCGGATCCGACGCCGACACGGTGTACGGCGTGTTCGAGAAGTCCTGGTGGGCGTCGGGGAAGACCGACAGGCTGACCGCTTTCCCGTCGGGCCCGCCGGCGAGGGTCATCAGGGCGGTCACCGTGCCGGCTGAGCGGTCCTCGGCGAGCGTGGTGTGCGGGTGGAAGGAGAGGCCGCGGTGCTTCATCCGGTCGGCTGTCGTGGGCGGCGGCGTGCCGTTGACCGGATCGGCGATGACCACGGGGCCCGGCCGCGGATGGGCGAAGTCGATGGCGCTGGTGAGGTCACCGGCGATGGAGCGGCGCCATGCCGTGATGTTCGGGTTGGTGAACGGCTTTCCCAGGTACGCCGCCCACTTCTCGAGGAACTTGATCGTCGAGGTGTGGTCGAAGACCTCCGAGGCGACGTACCCTCCGCGCGTCCACGGCGAGACGAGCAGCGTCGGAACCCGCGGACCGAAGCCGTACGGTGTCTCACCCGAGAACTCGCCGGGGGTGCCCGGCTCGGGACGCGGCGGGAGCACATGGTCGAAGATGCCGTCGTTCTCGTCGTACGTGATGATGACCAGCGTGTGGTTCCAGATGTCGGGATTGCTCTGCAAGGTCTGGAGGACCTTGTTCATGTAGCGCTCGCCGTGCTGCGTGTCGAAGGCGGGATGCTCGCTCCACGCGGCCGGCATCACGATCCACGAGACCTCCGGCAGCGGGTGCTCCGCGCCCGGCCGGCACGCGGCGATGAGGTCGCGCAGAACGCCGTTCAGGTTCTCCTCGGAGTCGTCGTTCACCACGCCGGAGTCGGTGTAGACGAACGAGTTCGCCTTCCAGATCTTCCCGGTGCCCTCCGCCATGTCGGAGTCGCTCGCGATCCGCGGGTCGAACGCCCTGAAGCTGTTCGTCACATTGCAGCCGTACTCCCCGATGAACCCGCTCTGGAGGCTGCCCGTGACGCCGTTTCCGCTGTTGTCGGAGTAGACGCGCCAGTTGATCCCGGCTGACTGCAACTGCTCGGGGACCGTCAGCCAGGCGCGGCTGTAGTCGTTCTGGCCGGCGTTGGTGATCTCCCCGTTCGCCGTACCGGTCATGAAGTAGTACCGGTTCGGGAGCGTCCCGCCGTGCAGGGAGCAGAAGCTCATGTCGCAGACCGTGTACTGCGAGGCGAGGGAGTACATCCACGGCATCGTCTCGGGCCTGAAGTACCGCATCGCGTTCGTGCCCTTGTCCACGACCCAGGTGTTCCACCGGCCGCCGTTGGCGCCGTAGAAGGCGTGGTTGCAGGAGGCCTGGCTGGTCGAGGGGAACGGTGTGACGATGGTGCCGGCGGCGTCACGCTGCTGGAAGACGTTCGTGCCGTCCTGGAAGGTGAGCACCTGCTTGTCGTGCTGCCCGCGCACACCGGGCAGCTGGCCCAGGTAGTGGTCGAACGAACGATTCTCCTGCATCAGGATCACGACATGCTTCAGATCGGCCATGGTGCCGCTGTAGCCCTCGGGCAGAACGTAGCGCGATGTGCGGTGGTGCTGCCCGCCCGCGGCGACCGCCTCCGCGGGATCGAGGCCGACGGCCACCGCCCCCATCGCCACGCCGGCGGTCTGGAGGAAGCGGCGGCGAGGGAGTCGGGCACCCTCGCCGGTGTGTCTCTCGGACTCGGGATGGGTCTCGTTCGTCATGGAGGGCACCTTTGGTCGTCGATCTGCAAGCGCGTCCAGAGCGTCCCGTGCCGGCGGCGGAGCGCCGTGCAGGGGAAGCCCGAACCGGCACATGTTCGGCCGGCCGCGCGAACGGTATCGGGACCGCAGACGAAATGTCAGGGGCGGGCGCGGGAAAGGTTCGAGGTCACGTCGCCGGCCAAGGGGGCGGACCGCGGCGTCCGGCGCTTCCGGCCCTGCCGCCAGGGCGGCGGGTGAGAAGCACGGACCGCCGGCGGGACCCTCAACCCGCCGGCGGTCGGTCTGTTCAGCGGAGCCGTGGAGCCGTCAGCTCCGCCCCGCCGGTTCCGGCACCGCCTGCTCGCCGCGGAGCCGTTCGACCACCGAGCTCAGCGCCCAGCTGCCGGGACCGAAGAACATGATGAGCAGGAACGCCCAGCAGAACATCGCCGCCGGCTCTCCGTTGTTCTGGATGGGGAACAGCGCGTGCGGCTGGTGCTTGGTGAAGTACGCGTACGCCATCGACCCGGAGCAGATCATGGCTGCCGCCCGGGTGCCGATGCCCAGCAGCACGAGTATGCCGCCGACGAACTGGATGGCGGCGGCCCACCAGCTCGGCCACTCCCCGAAGGACGGGGAGCCACCGCCGTGCGGGGTGACCAGCACGCCGAACAGTGACGATGCTCCGTGGCAGGCGAACAGTAAGCCCACCACGACTCGGAAGATCCCGAGGACATGGGATTGGTACTTGTCCAGCTGATTCATCGAGAGGCCCTTTCTTGCATGCGCGATGATCAGGAATCACCCGCGAGGGCCTACGAACTCCCCGCGGGTCTGACAGGCGCACGCCGCACGTCGAGCCCCGGAAGGGACGACGTCCGTGTGCGCTTCCGGGCAGTCCCGGCGCGTCGGGGTACGCGTCGGAACTGCCCGGTGCTCAAGGGGGGACGGGCCCGTCGGCCGTGGCCGGCCGCGTCGGGTGGGGGTGATCCGACACGGACGGCCACGGCCCGGGGGTGCGCCCCCGTTGGCCGCCTGCGGGTTCAGGACCCGTTGGTGGCCAGACCGTAGGCGAGGTCCGGCACGAACTGCCCGGCCGTCGCCGCGCAGCCGTCGGCCTCGCCGGGCAGCTTGATCCACAGGAAGGCGTCGATCTGGGCGTCTCCCGTCTGGTCGGTGCTCGGCGTGCCGATGCGGCGCCCGGACGGGTCGCACCACGCACCGCCGGCCGCGGGACCGTTCCCGTTGCGGCTGGTGTCGATCACCGCGTGCAGGCTCGAGTCACCGATGCTCGCCAGGATCTGCTTGTCGTAGCTGATCTCGTTCGAGGTGTTGTTGTAGTTGGAGACGTTGGTGGCGATGCCGTCCGCGCTGTTGGTGATGTCGGCGGCCTTCAGCCGGGAGGCGATGTCGCCGGCCGAGAGCCAGGCGGAGTGCCCGGAGTCGAAGTACACCTTCGCCTGCGACGAGCCGGCCTTGAGGGCCTTGCCGGCGTACGCCAGCGACGCCTCGGTGTCCGCCTGCTGCTGGCCGTTCATGCACTGCGTCATCAGTGCCAGGACGTCCGGCTCCAGGATGATCACTGCTGGACGGTCGCCGAGACCGGCGGCGAACTCGTCGATCCAGGCCCGGTACGCGGCCTGGTCGGGGGCGCCGCCGCTGCTCGCGCCCGAGCAGTCCCGGTTGGGGATGTCGTAGGCGACGAGCAGCGGAACCTTGCCCGCGGCGGCCGCCTCGCCGACGAAGGAGTCCACCTGGCTGCGGATGGTGTCGGTGTTGGTCTCGGTGTACCACTCCGGCTGGGGCACGCTGGCGATCTTGTCCTTGATCGTCTGTGCGCGTGAGTCGCCGGGGTTGGCGGCCGCCCACTCGGCGGCGTTGGTGTGGGGGTTGACGTAGAACGGCGAGTCGGCGGCCGCTGCCGTGGGGTGGTCGGCCGCCGCGGCGCCGCCCGGCGCGGCCAGTGCGGTCACGGCGGCGGCCAGGGCACAGGCCGCTGCGAGTGCGGACCGGCGGGAGGCGCTGCTGTGGGGCATCGGGGGCTCCTCATGTGGGGGATGGTGCGGTAGGGGCAGGTGCACGGTGTCGTGCTCTGTCCCAGCCTCGCCTTCAGGCCTTCCCGAATGGATGAGGGCCCTCAGCATCCGACTGTTGTCTAGACCATGTCAAGAGCTTGGACTAGACCAAGCTCCTCGTCGGCCCGCGCGACGGTCGCCACGCGGGGTGGGGGTGACGGGATGAGGCTGGGGAAGTAGGCGTCCGGCCCGAGCGGGGCGGGAGGTGATCGGGCCGGACGGGTCTGGGGAGGGGCCGCGGCGCGGTTGGCGTCCGGTGGCCCCGGGGGTGCCGGGCCCGGCGGGGGTGACCGGGCCCGGCGACGCTCGGTCCTATCGCCTGGGGGAGGGCGAGGGCGAGCGTCTGGCCGCGGGGACGGCGGATGGATCCGGGAGGGTGCTGCTGGTCACGGGGTGCACGTGCCGGGTGGAAGCGGCGTGCGCGGGCGGCACCGGGCGGTCGCCCTGGGTGGCACGGGCCTCGTGGACCGGGGTGTCCGACGCGTCCTTGGCCTGGTCCGTACGGTCCGTGTGGGCCTGCGCCGCCACCTGGCCGGCCGCGGGAACGACCAGCTCGGTGATGGAGTAACCGGGCAGCGTCAGCGACGCCTGGCCGCCTGCGATCGCCTGGTCGGGCAGCTGCTGGATGGCGGAGGTGTCCGCCCCGCTGTACTGGAAGACCTGCGCGCTGGCGTCGCCCGTGAGGCCCTTGATGCTCAGCGGGGTGGTCAGCTCGCTAGTGGACTTGTTCACCAGCATCAGCGTCAGCGCGCCGTCCGACGAGCGCCGGGACGCGAAGACCGAGACCTGGTCCGCGTCCGCGGTGTTCGCCGTCAGGCTGGTGTCACCGAACTTCGAGCCCTTGCCGTCGTAGTCGAGGTACATCCGGAAGGCGAAGGCACCCGGGTCGGTGGGCGCCGGCGGCGACCACAGGGTGGCCAGGTCCAGGCCCTCCCGGCCGAAGATGCCGAGCACATCGGCCTCGGCGAGCCCGCCGTCGATGTGGTCCAGCGCACCGTAGTTGTACTCGCTGATGGCGATCTTGGTGCCCGGGTAGTTCTGGTCGACCAGCTGGCGCATCCGGGGGATCAGATCCACCTTCTGGTTGATCCAGCTCTCGTCGGTGTACTCCGGGTCCCACAGCTGCCGGGTGGAGCGCAACCGCAGAGCCTGGGTGGCGTCGTCCTCGCCGCCGCCGGTGACGCCCGTGCCCTGCGGGTACCAGTGGTTGTCGTAGTAGTCCAGGATGCGCAGGCCGTGCTGCTTCTGGTACGCGGCCATCTGCTGGAGGTACCACTCGGCGTACGGGACGCCGTCGTGCGCGGCCTGGTCCGGCGGGTTGGACCAGCAGTCGCCGCCCTGCTCGTTGCAGGTCTTCTGGTCGAGGCCGGAGAGCATGATCGAGTTCCAGCCCCAGCCGACCGGGCCCAGCGTCTTCGCGCTCTGGTCGGCCGCCTTGACCGCGTCGGCGATGGAGTACGTCCTGTCCCGCATCTCGTCGTAGCCGGCACCCTCCGGGTGCACGTCGCGGTGGGTGGCGTGCCAGATGTCGGCCTCGTTGTCGAGGTCGTAGAACTTCACACCGCCGTTGTTGGACCACCCGTACTTGCTGCCGAGATGCCCGATCCAGCTCTTGACGTAGTCGCCGCCGGCCGGGGTGCTGGTGTCGGTCGGGTCGTTGCCGGTGATGTTCTTGCCGTCCGCGTCGACACCGTTCCCGCAGTCCGGAGCCCACTGGTCGGTGCTCGCCTGCGGCCCGTACTTCTCGACGCTGAACCCGCACGCCTTCGCGCGGTCCTTGGGGATCCACCCGATCAGCGGCACCGTCATGATGGTCTGCGAGCCGTTCGCCTGGTCCTTCTCGACGAACTGGTCGGTGCTGGAACCGTCCGGGAGCGCGGCCGGGTCGGCCACGTCGTCCGGGATGTTCTCGAAGTACCAGTCGGAGGCACGGTTGCTGGTGCTGGTCAGGTAGTTGTAGCGGGTGGTCGCGTTGCCGCCCCACCGGTCCACCGGCAGTTTCAGCTCCTGGGCCAGGCCGGCGTCGGCGAAGTTCATGCCGTAGACGTCCTGGCTGATGGGGTGTCCGCTCACGGTGGCGTCCACGGTGAGCGCAGGGCCGTCGGCCGCGTGGGCGAGCGGCGACCCGGCCACCACGGTCGCCGCGGTGACCACCGCCGCGGCCAGCAACGACAGACCCGAGCGTCTGGAGTGCATGACTGGCCCCTCCTCAGGAGCGCGAAAGAAGCGGGACGTGCGCCGCACACCCCCGGGCGCCCGGGGAAATCCCCGAGTGACCACCGGTGCGGTGACGGAACGAACCGTGGTGCACGATCTCGTACAGGCTCCTGACCATGACATGACACCTGAAAAGACTGCGTCGGGCCCTGGGAGCGCTTCCAGACAACAACCATGACCCCGGCTGCGTCAAGAGGATGTTCAACTCTTGTTTCATCCAGGTCTCTACCAGAGGTTCACCCGCCCTGTGATCCTTCAACTCTTTGCGGTATCCCACTTCCGTAGGGGTTTATTACTCGTTACAGTCATTAGGTGTGGGAGCGCTTCCACAGAATGCTTCCAGAGGCCTTCCAGAGGCCGAAGGCGCAAGGCAAGGCACGACCGGCAATTCGTCGACAGCAGGGACACCGACGCTAAGGAAGATCTCGATGACCACAGTTGAAGTGCCCGTGCCGGTGGGGGAGGACATGAATCCGCTCAGCGGGGATCTGCCCGAATGCCCCGCGCTGTCCTGCGACTTCTCGCTTCCCACGGACCCGGTGTCCGTCCCGGCCTCGCGTGCCATCGCCGGCCAGACGCTGGACGCCTGGGGCTTCGCCCGGGACGACTCGGTACGCGAGACCGCGCTGCTCGTGCTGAGCGAGCTGGTCACCAACAGCGTGCGGCACGCGGCCCGGCTCTCCCCCCAGGTGGACGTCGGCCTCAGCCTGACCGACACCGAGCTGACCGTCGCCGTACACGACCGGCATCCGCACCGCCCGAGCCCCCTGACCCGGCCCCGTCTCGACGGCGAGGGCGGCTGGGGCCTCCGACTCGTGATGGAACTGGCCGCGGAGTCCGGCGGCGGCATGGCAGTACGGGCCGACCTGGAAGGTCCCGGCAAGACAGTGGCGGCGTACCTGCCGTTGGGCGCGTAACCGCGCGGGTGCGCCGGCGGTCCACGGCGCGGGGCGGGAGTCGTGCGGGGTGCCACGGAGCCGGGCGCCGATGCCGGACGGCGGTGCACGACCACGGTCGGTGACCCACCCGGCGGGAGCCGGAAGCGCGACGGCCGAAGGGCAATCAGTAAGTGGCGGTGTGACCGCCGGAGGTGGCGTGCGCATGCGCCGCCTTTTTTGCGTTTCCGGCCGTATCGAAAAGCGTTTACGGCCTTACCGAGAAAACGGGGCCGTGTGGTTCCTGCTCGGCTACGGGCGGAAGCGGCGGCTCAGGTGCCGCAACCGGGTGCGGTGCCGGGAAGAAGTGGCCTTCTGCGGAAGCAGTACCGCCACGCAGGAGGCCGTGCGCGCCGACGTGGGTCGAGTGGTGTCCGTGCCGCGCTCGGTACCATGTCGCATCCCTCCATGCGGGTCGCAGGAGCGCTGCTCACGTGCGGCGTTTGGGCGGAAGGGACGGATGGTGCCGCTGGCTGCGGGGCGGGGAGTGGTGGTGACGGTGTTTGGTGTGCGTGGGCCTGCGTGTGCGTGTGCCAGGCCTGTGCATGTGCCGTTACGGGTGTGGGTGGGGTTGCGTGTTCGTGTAGGTGGTTGCGTGCGCGTTTGTGGGACCGCGATGGAAGCGGGGATGCGGTGGCACGTCCTGCCCGACAGGGCGTGGTCGGGTTCCGCGCCTGCGGTGTGCTGGTTCGGTCCGCCCGTACCTGTGCGCACTTTGGAGCTGGGCCGCGGGCAACCTGCGTTCGGCTCACGCGATCGTGTGTAGCGGTGCGTGCGGGCGTGCGTGTGCGTGCGTAGGTGTGCGTAGGTGTGCGCGTACGTGTGTTGTTGCCGGTGTGTAGGTGTGTTGCTGCCTGTGTGTACGTGTGCGCTCCCGAGGCTTGGGTGCATACCGATCGTGGGTGTGCAGGCGGTGGTGTGTGCGGCGCTTGGCCACGGGCACGCCGCGCGCCCGCAGTTGCAGTCGCGCCACCGGAGCCGGCACCCCGCTCGAGCACCCTCATGCCAGCCTGACGCACCCCGCACACACCGAAGCGGGGCCCGACACGACCGGTGCGATCGTGTCGGGCCCCGCCTGGTTGCTGCGGGTTCGAGTGACCGTTGGCGAACGGTCACCGGGGGCCTACCGGCTAGCTGAGGGGCGGGTAGGCGTTCTGTACCAGCTGCTGGAACTGGGCCGAGAACCAGTCACCGGCCAGCGGCGAGTCGGCCATCGCACCGGTCGGGTTGTTCCCGTTCCGGTCGTTGCCACCGTAGGTGGGGTCGCACATCTGGTCGAACCCCTTGCCCTCGTCGTTGGGGATCTCCTTGCTCGACCCGTCCGACTCCCCCGGGGGCTTGGCCCACACGTAGGCGTCGACGCCCGAGGCGGGAGCCGTCTTCGGACGCTCACCGATGCCGGCGCCCTCCTGGTTGCACCAGTTGCCGGCGTGGATGCGGCGGTCGATGCGGCTCTCGTCGACGAAGGTGTTCACGTCGGTCGACGAGCTCTTGCCGGTGGGCCGTTCAGAGCCGCCCCAGCCGTTGCGGGCGGTGTCGATCAGCATGCCGATGTTGGACGGGAAACCCTGGCTGACCAGCTGGGAGCGGAACGCGGTGGCGAACGACTGCTCGTCCACGTAGTTGTTCCAGTCCACCCACTTCGACTGGCGCACCGAGGTGCCGTTCACCGAGTCGGTGACCTTGAAGTAGGGCTCCTGGAGCGCCGAGTAGTTGGCCGTGTTGACGATGAAGCCCGTCACGTCGTTGACGGTCGCGCCCTCCGTCGTGGCGGCCTTCTTCATCTCCTGCGCGGCCGGGTTGAAGTTGCTGTCCCAGCCGAGCCAGCCGTGGTGGCCCGCGTCGACGTAGTTGTACACGTTGGGGATGGCACCCAGCGTGTGCAGCGCGTACCCGACGCCCTTCTCGTAGTTGCCGTTGGACTTCATGGTCGCGCAGGCCTCGGTGGAACCAGCGCTCCCACCGGCGTTCGTGACCAGGTTCGGCAGCGAGTCCGGCTCGATCAGGGCGGCGATGCGGATGTTCGCGTACTTCGAGTCGCTGAGGATGTCGGCGATCGGGTCGATGTACTCCGACTCGTACCGGTCGATCTCGTCCGGGCCCAGCTCACCGTTGGAGGCGAGCGCGGCGCAGTCACGGCCGGGCAGGTCGTAGATGACCACCTGGAAGAGGTTGGCGCCCTGGGCCAGTGCCGCGTCGAGGTGCGCACGCAGGCCCATGGAGTCGCTGGAGCCCTCGATGGCGGCGATCCGGTCAATCCAGACGAAGGAAGGCGTGTTGGCGACGGCGGCACCGCCGGGCTCCGCAGCGGCCTCCTTCGACCACTCCTCGTTCACGTACCCGGTGGCACCCTGGTACGGATTGTCCACTCGTTCAGCGACCGCACCGTTCGCCGCGCCACCGCTGACCATCATCAGCCCGGAGGCCAGAGCCATCGCGGCCATCGCGGCAAGGCCGCCGCGGCGATAGCGAGAGCTGCGTGGGGGGCCTGATCTCATGCTGAGCTCCTTCGTTGTGACCGCGACGGGAGTGTCGTGATCATGACACAACTGCCAGAAACATCGCTCCATGAAGGGCGGGGGGATTGGGAGCGCTCCCATGGTCGGTGGAAGCGCTTCCAGATCCATGACCGTACCAGTGCTGTAACACTCTGAAAAGAGCCCGCAACAATCTGGCGGACATTCGGTTCGTCGTAGCAGGTCGGGACGGTGCCCGGGATGTGCCGCGCGGTCGGCCGGGGGTGTTGACACGCATGGACGACGTTGTGGTCGGCGCCCGGTAGGGCACCCCGACCAGGCTGCTGTACGACTCTTCCAGACGTCTGGACGCCCGTCCATACCCGGGAAGGGGAGCACTTGTGGAAGCGTGGAAGTGCCGTCCGGCCGCCGCCACGGCCGGACGGCACGAGGAGCCGGCGGGCACGGTGGCCCGCCGGCCCGTACCGGGCGGACGGCCCCTCAGTCGCGGGCCGCGGCGCCGCTCTTGGCGGCCTGCCGGTCCGCGTGGGCCGTGAACTCCGCCAGCTCGGGGGAGTTCTCCAGCACCGAGTAGATCGGGTCCACCCCCTGCTCCTGCATGTCCGGGAACCACCAGAAGGCGGTGGCGTCGCCGTTCTGCGCCTCGAACTCGCCGAACAACTCCTTCCACCACGTCGTGCGGTCGACGTTCTTGGTGTTGAACTCGCCCATCAGGAACGGCTTGCCGACCACGTCATGGGAGTCGGAGATCCAGCTGTCGACGAGCTTCTTGGTGTCGTCCAGCGACAGGTTGGCCCACTCCTCCGTCGGATACGGGTGAGCCGAGGTGAAGTCGATGTACGGCGACTCCTGGATGTGGACGAACGGATTGCCCTCGTCGCCCCCGAAACCGTACTTCGTGCCGTGCCCCTCGATCCCGGCGTCCACCATGTGCCGGGGGTCGATGCCCTTGATGTACCCGGCCATCTCGTCCACCCAGGCCCGCAGGGTGGTCCCGTCGGTGTTCTCCTCGGCGCTGACGTCCTGGTAGCGGGGCTCGTTCATGAGCTCCCAGGCGAAGATGGTGGGATCGTCCTTGTAGGCGATGCCGCTGTAGTGGTTGACGCGGTTCAGCGCGTACTTCACGTAGTCCTTGTACTGGGTGAAGCAGCCGGGGCACTCGGTCTTGTTGAAGAACCGCCAGCGGTTGGACTGGCCGCTCGGCAGCCCCTCCCACTTCAGCCGGGTGTCGATGCCGCCGTAGGCCTCCCAGTAGTTCTCCAGGGTGGGCAGCAGGCGGATGCCATGGCTCCTGGCGGACTCGACGACGTAGTCGAAGAGCGCGAACTCCTGGTCGTTGTACTGGCCCTTCGCGCTCTCGAAGCCGTGCCACTCCTCGTGGTCGAACATCCACAGGCGCACCAGCCCGACATGGGCGGCCTCGAGCCGGTCGAACTGCGCGTCGATGCGCGCCTTGTCCATGTACTGGGTCTCGGTGTCGCCGTAGCTGCCGCCGTACGTGAACAGGTCGTACACGTTCGTCCCGGCGACGTAGTACGGAGCGCCGTCCAGGCAGAAGTGGATGCCGCAGCGCTGCACGAAGCCCTCGTCGGCCGCGGTCGTCGCCTGGGCGCCGGTGGCCGGCAGGAACGCGGTGGCGAGCAGGAGCGCCACCGCGGAAGTGGTGAGCAGACGTGCTCTCATCAGGACTCCTCGTCAGTGTCCGTGGCCCGGTCCATGGTCGTGGGCGTGGCCGGCACCGGTGGCCGGGCCGGGGGTGAGGACGGCCAGGTCGATGCTGTCGGCCATGGCCTGGGTGCCGGTGTCGTTGGGGTGCAGCCCGTCGCCGCTGTCGTAGACCGGGTCGAGGGTGAGCGGATCGCCGGGGGCCGCGGTGGCGGCCGCGAAGTCGATGACCGCGTCGAAGTCGCCGCCGGTACGGATCCAGTCGTTGACGTCCTGCCAGGTCTGCCCGCGCGCGGCGGTCCAGATTGACGACGACCCGAACGGGGTCATGGTCGCGCCGATCACCTTCAGGCCGCGCTGGTGCGAGGCTTCGATGATCTTCTTGTAGGCGTCGATCATGTCGGCGGCCGAGGCGTCGTAGCCGATGTCGTTGATGCCCTCGAAGACGATCACGCTGCGCACCCCGCTCTGCTGGAACACATCGCGTTCCAGTCGTTCCAGGGCCGGCACGCCGTAGTACGGCTGGCCGTCGCGGGGGGCGAGCAGGCGGTTGCCGCCGAGGCCGGCGTTGACCACCGAGATGGACGGCCGGTCGGCCGGTCCCGCGGGGTCGGCGAGCCGCTTGGAAAGGTCGTCGGTCCAGCGGTCGTTGGCGTCGCCCTTGGTGTTCGCGGTGTCCGTGATCGAGTCACCGAGCGCCACCACCGCACCGTCCGGACGCGCGGCACCGTCCACGTCCACCCCGTCCACGAGCATCCAGCACGGTGTGGTGGTGAACGCAGCCGGGTCCGTCGACGTGGTCTGGTCGCCCGAGGCCACGAAGTTGGTGTTCGTGGTGAACGGATGGTTGGTCAGCGCACCTGTGGCATCCGGCACATAGACGCTGACCAGCAGGGTGGACAACGTTGTCACATTCAGCTGCACCGGGTCGCTGAAGAGTTCCTGGCCGGCCGGGATGGTGACCGATGCACCGCCGTCGAAGGTCAGCGGCACCGTGCCGCCCGGGGTCGGTGCGGCGCCACTGGCCTGCACCCCGACAGAGGCGTGGCCGACCGTCACGGGCGCGGTGCCGAAGGCGTTGGTGAGCCGGACACGCACCGAGCTGCCGCCCGCGCTGACGAACACCGCGTTGCGGACGGTCTGGTTCGCGAGTCCGTCACCGGCGGGGCAGGTGTTGCCGGGGATGGCGGAGCCGACGACCGGAGCGCCCTGCCAGGTGGCCACCCACTGCTGGCCCGTGGGATGCGGTGCCGCGGCGACCGGCGCCTGCCCGGCGGCGATCAGCCCCGCCGAGGCGGCCAGGGTGAGCGCCCCGGCGCGGAGTCTGCGGCGCCGCGCGGCGGTGGGCGTCCCTGTGCCGGGGTGCGGGGACGGGGCGGGGGAGTGCGGGTCGGTACCGGGCGCGGCCTCTGCCGCGCCGTCGTGGATGGGGTGCATACGGCCTCCGTGTCACCGGCGTGGGCAAGGGTGCCGGCGCGCGGCCGCTGGTGCGGAGGCCTCCTGCTCCAGGAGGGCAGGGGAAGGGCGCGGAGACGTCCGGGCGGGGCCAGGAGTGCTCGACGGCCGACCGGCCCGTTCCTCGCCCATGGCCTTCGGGAGTTCCCCGTGCCCTGAGGGTGTGTCGTGCCGCCTCATGGGTGTGGGGTGCTCCGGAGGTGCCCCAGCCGTCGCGCGCTGGTATGGACGTTCGCCGGATGCGCGCACCACCAAGGTGTGTGTGCGGGCGTGCGGGCGACGTCGATCCCGGGACGGCCCGGTGGGAACCGCCTGGGAGCGCTCTTAGAGTGGGTGGGCGACGTGCCCGTGTCAATAGGGTGAAGAGGGAAAGTTCCGCTTCGTACGGTCTGGTACCGCTGGCTGCTCCACAAACTGAATTCTGGTCGACGTGCAGGGTAAAGCAGCTGGTCATGGGCGAAGTTGAGGCGGTGTGACGGTCCGTGGCGGGTGCGCTTTCCCGGACGAGTTTGATTCAACGGGGTTTCCAGCCTGTCATGTCCCGGCTACAGTCCACCCTGGAAGCGCTCCCAGGGGCTTCCGGTACGTGCAACAGCCGAGCCTTTTCTCCGCCCCACAGGAGGAACGTCGTGCGCGACCGTGTGGCACACCTTTTCTTGTCGAACGCGGGGCCGTCGCTGTCCACACAGCCGTCGGCCGTGGCGCCCGTCCTGCTCGGTACCGCCGGGTGGTGCGAGAGCGTGCGACAGGGCAGGAAGGACGTCACTGCCGCCCTGTCCGCAGGCTCACCCGAGGTGTGGTTCCGGGCTTCGGCCCGACCTTGATCTCCGGCTCCGCAGTGGCCGCTCACCAGCCCATTCCGGAGCCGGCTCTCACGTGCGAAGGCCTCGGCGGCGCAGGCCGCCGGGGTGGTTCGCCGGTGCCAGCGCACCTGCGCCGACACCATGTGCGCGGTTCGCCCCAAGGACCGCCCACCCCCACAGAAGAGAGGCATCATCTCGCGATGAGACCACATAGGAAACGCCGGCTGCGGCCCGGCCCTGCCACCGGTGCGGTGGCGCTGGCCGCGCTGCTGGCGGGTGCACTGCCGGCGGTGTCGGTGGCCCAGTCGGGCGACGCCTCGGCGAAGCACGCGAGCGCGCTGTCCGTAGGGAAGATCAGCTCACTCAAGGGCGTTGGTCAGAACTACTTCCTGGGCAAGCACGCGACCGTCCCGCTGCAGACCAAGACCACGGGCGACGTCAGCAAGGTCGAGTACTACGCCGACGAGACCCTGCTGGCCAGGGACACCACTGCCCCGTTCACGGGCAAGTGGAAGGACGTTCCGGCGGGTCAGTACGAGATCACCGCCAAGGTGTTCAACAAGGACGGGAAGTCCTCGACGACCGAGCCGGTCGACGTGACGGTGCTGTCGAAGCCGACGATCATCGCCGCGCCGATCACCAGGCAGGTCCGGCAGGGCAAGTCCACGTCCTTCGGGGTCCACCTCGCCACCAAGCCGTCCAAGGACGTCACGGTGTCGGTGTCGCGGGCTGACGGCACCAAGGACCTGAGCGCCGCTCAGAAGACGCTCACGTTCACCCCCGAGAACTGGAGCCAGGACCAGCAGGTCCAGGTCACGTCCACCAAGAAGGGCGGCGACCTCGAGAACGCCACCTTCCGGGCGAGCGCCGACGGCTACAAGTCGGGTCTGGCCAAGGTCCAGGAGCTCAAGGCCGCCGCCTCGGACTACGAGCAGGCCTTCCTCGACCAGTACAACAAGATCAAGGACCCGGCCAGCGGTTACTTCCGCAACTTCAACGGCATCCTGGTCCCGTACCACTCGGTCGAGACCCTGATGGTCGAGGCTCCTGACCAGGGCCACGAGACCACCTCGGAGGCGTTCAGCTACTACCTGTGGCTGGAGGCCGAGTACGGCAAGCTGACCGAGGACTGGGCGCCGCTGAACGACGCGTGGAAGTCGATCGAGACCTACGCGATCCCGCCGCACAACGACCAGCCGACGAACGACAAGTACAACGCGAGCTCGCCCGCGACGTACGCGCCCGAGTCGAACAAGATGTCGGACTACCCGGCGCAGCTGGACAAGGGCGTCGCGGTCGGTCAGGACCCGATCGCCGGGGAGCTGAAGTCCGCGTACGGGTCGAGTGACATCTACGGCATGCACTGGCTGCTGGACGTCGACAACGTCTACGGCTACAGCAGCTGCGCCAACGGCGGTCCGTCGTACATCAACAGCTACCAGCGTGGCGCGTCGGAGTCGGTCTGGGAGACCATCACCCAGCCGTCCTGCGACGACTTCAAGTACGGCGGTCCGAACGGGTACCTCGACCTGTTCACCGGCGACGCGTCGTACGCCAAGCAGTGGAAGTACACCGACGCTCCGGACGCCGACGCGCGTGCCGTCCAGGTGGTCTACCAGGCCAAGCTGGTCGCGGCCAAGCAGGGCAAGAGCAGCGCCATCTCCGATGTGGTCGCCAAGGCCACGAAGATGGGCGACTACCTCCGGTACTCGATGTACGACAAGTACTTCAAGAAGATCGGTAACTGCACCAGCCCGAGCTGCTCCGCCGGCAGCGGCAAGGACAGCTCGCACTACCTGATCTCCTGGTACTACGCCTGGGGCGGCGCGCTCGACACGTCGAACGGCTGGGCCTGGCGCATCGGTGACGGTGCGGCTCACCAGGGCTACCAGGACCCGCTGACCGCGTACGCGCTGTCGACGGACTCGGACATGAAGCCGAAGTCGTCGACCGGTGCCCAGGACTGGGCGACCAGCCTCACCCGTCAGCTGGAGTTCCTCCAGTGGTTGCAGACGCCGCAGGGCGGCATCGCCGGTGGCGCCACCAACAGCTGGGACGGCCACTACGGCACCCCGCCGAGCGGTGACTCCACCTTCTACGGGATGTACTACGACCCGCAGCCGGTCTGGCACGACCCGCCGTCCAACCGGTGGTTCGGCTTCCAGACCTGGGGCATGGAGCGCGTCGCCGAGTACTACCAGCTGACCAAGAACGCCACCGCCAAGAAGATCCTCGACAAGTGGGTCGACTGGGCGCTGGCCAACACCAAGGTGGGCGACGGAACCTTCACCATCCCGTCCGACCTGTCGTGGAGCGGTCAGCCCGACACCTGGAACGCGAGCAGCCCGGGCAGCAACAGCGGCCTGAGCGTGACGGTGTCCACCACCACCAGCTCGGACGTCGGCGTGGCGGCCTCGCTGGCCAAGACCCTGATGTACTACGCCGCCGGCTCGGGTGACACCGAGGCCCAGACCACGGCCGAGGGTCTGCTGGACGCGATCAACACGCACCAGGACAGCATCGGTATCGCCCTGCCGGAGACCCGCGAGGACTACAAGCGGTTCGACGACAAGTACGACTCGTCCACCGGTGAGGGCCCCTACGTCCCGTCCGGCTGGACCGGCACGATGCCCAACGGCGACAAGATCGACTCCAGTGCGACCTTCGAGTCGATCCGCTCCTTCTACGAGGACGACCCGGACTGGCCCAAGGTGCAGTCCTACCTGAGCGGTGGCTCGGCTCCGAGCTTCACCTACCACAGGTTCTGGGCCCAGACCGAGATCGCCACGGCGTTCGCGATCCACGTGGATCTGTTCGGCTGAGCCATCCGGCTCACGCCTCGGAAGGAAAAGCAATGAAGCGGTTCCGTATCGTCAGATACGTGATCGCCGCGGTGTGCGGGCTCGTCGTCTTCGCTACGACGACGGCGAGCCCGTCCCTCGCGGCCTCAGCCGGGACACTCCACCCGGCGTCCGAGCGGTCCGTCACTGCGGCCGCCGGCACGGGTACCGGCTACTGGCACGCCGAGGGCTCCCAACTGGTCGACGCCACCGGTGCGAAGGTCCGGATGACCGGCATCAACTGGTTCGGCGCCGAGACCAGCAACTACCTCCCGCACGGCCTGTGGGCGCGCAGCTACCAGAGCATGCTCGACCAGATGGCCGAGCTCGGCTACAACACGTTGCGCCTGCCGTACTCCAACGAGATGCTGAAGTCGGGCTCCACCCCCAACGGTCTCGACCCCACCAAGAACCCGGACCTGGCGGGCCTCACCGGCCTCCAGATCCTGGACAAGATCATCGACTACGCGGGCACCAAGGGCATGCGGGTCATCCTCGACCGGCACCGCCCCGACTCGGGCCAGCAGTCCCCGCTGTGGTACACCAGTGCCTACTCCGAGAGCACCTGGATCGCCGACTGGAAGATGCTCGCGCAGCACTACGCGGGCAACACCACCGTGATCGGTGCGGACTTGCACAACGAGCCGCACTCCGTGCAGGGTGGAAGCGGCTCCTGCTGGGGCTGCGGCGACCAGGCCACCGACTGGCGGCTCGCCGCCGAGCGGGCCGGCAACGCGATCCAGTCGGTCAACTCCGACTGGCTGATCATCGTCGAGGGCGTCGACTGCGTCTCCGACACGGGCGATCCGCAGTGCGGCTGGTGGGGTGGCAACCTCTCCGGTGCCAAGGAGTACCCCGTCCGGTTGACCGTCCCGAACAAGCTGGTGTACTCGGCCCACGAGTACGCGACCTCGGTCTCCCAGCAGCCCTGGTTCGACGACCCGTCCTTCCCGGACAACCTGCCGGCGCTGTGGGACCACTTCTTCGGCTACCTGGAGAAGGAGAACATCGCCCCGGTGCTGGTCGGCGAGTTCGGCAGCACCCTGCAGAACCCGAAAGACGCCCAGTGGCTGGACGCCCTGATGAAGTACATGGGCACCGGCACCAGCGGCATGGACTTCACCTACTGGTGCATCAACCCGAACTCGGGTGACACCGGCGGCATCCTCCAGGGCGACTGGACGACGGTCGACAGCAACAAGCAGTCGCACATCGCCCCGTACCTCATCCCACCCGTGGCAACCGCCGTGAAGGCGGGTGCCGGCACCGGCTGACGCCGGTCGACAAGCCACTGAGCGCGTCCTGTCGTGGCGGCGGATTCCTCGCTCACGCCGCCGCTCGTGAGGAACGACGGACGCGCGATCCCCGGTGGTGGTACCGCGACCACCACCGAACGCGGTGGAGGGCTCGGTGGGAGCCCTCCACCGCGGCCTTCCCGGCCGCGGCCGAAGCACCTCCCCCCACACTCGGCTTGGTTCGAGCAGGGGACCCCGCACTTCCCGCCGCATCCGTCCGCCGTGGCCCGGCACCGTCCGGCCGGCACGGTGGGACGCGGCGCGATCCGGCACCGCCCCCCTCTCCTCCGGAGGATGACATGGCCTCATCATCTGCTCGCCCGGCCCGCCGGCGGACAACCGCCGCCGTCGGCACCGTCCTGTCCCTGACCGCCGCGTGCGCCCTCGGGCAGCTCGCCGTGCAGCCCGCGCTCGCCGCCGGCTCGTCGGCCAGCACCCCCACGGTCACCGCCTTCACCGACGGCTTCGAGGACCAGACGGGCACCACGCCGTCCGGACGCTGGAACACCACGGTGCGCGACTGCTCGGGCACCGGCACCGCCACCGTCGACTCCAGCAAGGCGCACAGCGGCACCAAGTCGATCAAGGTGGACGGCAAGACGGGCTACTGCAACCACGCCTTCGTGGGCACCACGCTGTCCGGCGGTGGCGCGCTCTATGTCCGCTTCTGGGTCAACCACACCACCGCACTGCCCACGGGCCACGTCGCCTTCGCCGCGATGCAGGACTCCAGCGACAACAACAAGGACCTGCGCATGGGCGGCCAGAACCAGGCGCTCCAGTGGAACCGTGAGTCCGACGACGCCACGCTTCCCGCGCAGAGCCCGGTCGGGGTCAGCATGAGCAAGCCGCTGCCCACCAACACCTGGTCCTGCCTGGAGTTCGGTGTCGACAGCGGCCACCTGACCACCTGGCTCAACGGCACCGTGGTCGACGGCCTGGTCGAGGACGGCGTCTCGACGCAGGACATCGACAACCAGTGGATCCAGTCCCGGCCCGGCTGGAATCCGACCCTGCAGAACCTGCGGCTCGGCTGGGAGAGCTACTCCGACGGCAGCGACACGCTCTGGTTCGACGACATCGCCGTCAGCTCCTCCAAGATCGGCTGTTGATCCGAGCCGATCCGACCCGGCGGGGCCGCCCCCGGCCCCGAAGCACACCGGTGCGCCCTGAGGGCCACCGCACAGACCACCATGGCCGATGACCGCACCAGCGGGGCTCGCTCAGCAGTTGAGCGGGCCCCGCAGGTGTGTCCGGGCACCCGCACCACTCGCCCTGTTGGAACTCGGCGCAGTCGGCCGAGGTCTCTTCCCACCGTCGTGCGGTAGGGCTAACCGTTCCTTGGCAGTGAGCGGGAGTGAGTCCGCGCACTGGCACGCCCCGAACGGTCTTGGACGTACTGGTCCCCGGCGTACTCGACCCCGGGGCGGCGACACGGATCCTGTCCGTGGTCCGGGCCCGGGAGGCCGGTTCCCTAGCGACCTGGCCACATGGGGGCGGCCAGAGGCGACGGGGAGGCCCTGAACCATCTCTCTGGTGGAGCAGGGGCCCCGCACGCTGGCACCGCACCCGGCGTCCCAGATCGCACGATCACGCTAACCCGAATCCCCCAGAGCATCGCAAACTCGGACGCTGATCATCACTCGATCGAGCGAAGCGGTAGGGCTAACCCCCCACTGAAGACACCGGCCCACCGCAGTGCACAGATACCTGTGCACGGACGACTGTGTACACATGGCACAGGAACCCGGCTCCCGCACCCCCCAGAGCCCCGACCCGGGCACGACGGGCACCCGCACGCGGCACCACGCGGGCGCACACACCACGCCGGCACCCGCTCGAGGCGGCACCAGCGTGCCGGTCCCGCACGAGCTGTCCGACCTCGGCGCGCTCAAGGCGCTGGCGCAGCCGCGCCGGCAGCAGATACTGCACCACCTCACCCTGCACGGCCCCGCCACCTCCGCGAGGCTCGCACGCGGCCTCGGGCTCAACACCGGTGCCACCAGCTACCACCTGCGCGAACTGGCTCGTAACGGCTTCGTCGAGGAGACCGGGGGCAGTGGCCACGGCCGGGAGCGCTGGTGGCGTGCCGTTCCTGGCGACCGGCGCCTCGTGCCGCCCAGCCGGCAGAGCCCCGAAATGCGGGCGGTGATGGACGCGGTGAACCACATCTCCTACACCGTGGACCTGGAACTCTTCGAGCGGCTGCAACGCGAGGCGAGCGCCGACGCGGGGGAGTGGGCGGACGCCTTCCCGTACTCGCGCGGCACGATCCGGCTGACCCTGTCCGAGCTCGGCGAGTTCTTCGAGGCCTACGTCGCCCTGCTCAACCGGTACAAGCGCCCGGACGCCGTGACCCCGCCCGGGGCGCGCACGATACTGACCCGCTTCCTCGCCTTCCCGGTGCCCGAACAGGCCCCGGCCGCCGGCACGACACCGTCCCCGGGCACCGCCGGGGACGTCGACCCATCTCACCACGGAAGAGAGACCGAGACCCCATGATGCTGCGTTACGCCCTGCGGTCGGTCCGGGCCCGCAAGGGCGGCTTCGCCGGTGCCTTCGTCGCCCTGATGTGCGCTGCGGCCCTCGTCACCGCCTGCGGCACGCTCCTCGAGACCGGCCTGCGCGGCACGATACGAGCCGAGCGCTACGCGGCCGTGCCGATCGTCGTCTCCGCCGACCAGAACGTGCACCAGACCACCGTCACGCACAAGAAGGGCAAGACGAAGGTCAAGCACAAGGCCAAGCCGATCGCCGAGCGGGCCTGGCTGCCGGCCGCTGCCGCCGACACCGTCCGCAGCGTGCCCCAAGTGGCCCGGGTCATCCCCGAACTCACCTTTCCCGCCGCGCCCCTCACGCCGTCCGGCACCGGTTCCCGCCCCGCGTACGGCCACGCCTGGGACTCTGCCGCCTTGACCCCGTACCGGCTCACCGCGGGCACGGCGCCCCGGGGGTCGGGAGACCTCGTCGTCGACCGTGAGTTCGCCGACCGCGCCGGCATCAAGCCCGGCGCTCGTCTCACCGTGCAGTCCACCCAGGCCCCGCGCACCTACCGGGTCACCGGCGTCGCCACCCCCGCTCACGCCGTGCGCCACCAGACCGCCCTGTTCTTCTCCGCCGCCGAGGCGCGACGGCTCGCCGCGCATCCGGGACAGGTCACCGCGCTGGGCGTGGTTCCGGCCCGGGGTGCGGACACCACGCGGCTGAAGTCGGCGATCGCCGGCGCGCTCAGCGGCCTGGGGGAACGCGACGGCGGCCCGGTGCAGGTGACGTCCGGTGCCGAGCGAGGCCGGGTCGAGTTCCTGGACGCGGCGCGTGCCCGGGTCCAGCTGGTCAGCATGGGCGGGGCGATGGGCGGCACCGCGCTGCTGGTCGCCGTGCTGGTGGTGGTCGGCACCTTCGCCCTCACCGTCCAGCAGCGGCACCGCGAGCTCGCCCTGCTGCGCGCCATCGCCGCCACACCGCGTGAGGTCCGCCGGATGCTCGGCCGGGAAGCGCTGCTGATCGGCGCGGCGGCGGGGGTGCTCGGCGCGCTCGCCGGCATACCCCTGGGCCGCTGGCTGTACGGCCGGTTCGTGGACATGGGCGCCGTGCCCGACACCCTCGACCGCGTCGTCAGCGTCTTCCCACCGCTGGCCGCGCTCGCCCTCACCCTGCTCGGTGCCTGGGCGGCCGCCCGTGTCGCGGCGCGCCGCAGCGCCCGGATCCGTCCGACCGAGGCCCTGGCCGAGGCCGGTGAGGAACGGACCCGGCTCGGGCTGGGCCGCATCCTGGCCGGACTGCTGTGCCTTGCCGGGGGCGCCACGCTGGTCGCCGTGCTCGGCCGACTGCGCACCGAGCCGGCCTCAACCCCCGTGACGTTCCTGACCGTCATCGTGCTCGCCTGCGCCGTCGCCCTGCTGGGGCCGCTCCTCGTGCGGGCCGCGGCGGCGGTGCTCCGCGGTCCGCTGCGGCTGACCGGGCACGGTGGCCGGCTCGCCACGGCCAACCTGCGCGGCAGCGCCGCCCGCACGGCCTCCGTGGTCACCCCTCTCACCCTCATGATCGGGATGACCTGCACGGTGCTGTTCGCCCAGCCCACCCTCGGTGCCGCCGCCCGGGCACAGGCCGGCGACGGCACCCGCGCGGACTGGGTGGTGACCGCCTCGGGGCCCGGCGTACCGGCGCAGGCGGCGCAGCGGCTACGCACCGACGGGGACGTGGCCACCGAAGTGGTCCGCACCACGGTCCGGGTGGGCCTCGACTCGTACCCGGCGCAGGGTGTCACCCCCGAGGGCCTCACCCGCACCTGGGACCCGGACGTCACCGAGGGGTCCCTCAAGGGCCTGGGCGACCATACGGCGGCCGTCAGCCAGCTGGCCGCCGACCAGCTCCACCTACGGCCTGGCAGCACCCTGCGGCTCACCCTCGGCGACGGCACACCCGAAACCTGCAAGGTGGTAGCCGTCTACGCCCGGGGCCTCGGTTTCGGGGACATCACCCTGGCGCACGACCTGGTCGCCCGCCACGTCGACGACCCGCTCGCCTCCGCCGTCCTCGTCTCCACCACCCGGTCGGAGCAGCAACTCGCGCAGGCCGTGGCGGGCTTCCCCGGTGTGCGGGTGCTGGCCCCGGATGCCGTCGACGACCTCCAGGCCGCCCGGCAGCGGGCGCACGCCGAGGCGGACTACCTCGCGATGGGGCTGGTCCTGGCGTTCACTGCGATCGCCGTCGTCAACACCCTGGCCATGTCGGTCTCCGCACGCGTCCGGGAGTTCGCGCTGCTCCGGCTGGCCGGTTCCACCCGCCGCCAGGTGCGCCGGATGCTGTGCATCGAGGCGCTGTCGGTGCTGTTGCTCGCGACGGCGCTCGGCAGCGGCATCGCGCTGGCCGTCCTCACGGCGTTCAGCATCGGTATGACCGGCACGGCGGCCCCGGCGGTCGCGCCACTCGGCTACGCCGCGCTGATCGCCGCCGCCGGGCTGCTGGCCCTCACGGCCACCACCCTGCCGGGCCGGGTCGCCCTGCGCCCCCGTCCGGTCACGGTGGTGACGGCCAAGGAGTGACAGGCGGTGCGTGGGGACGGGCCCCGGCGGGGGCGTGCTGGTGCAGCGTCAGGGTTGGGTGCCGAGTCAGGGGCTGGTGCAGCTCATGGAGCCGTTCGGGAAGTTCCAGCCCTTGTCGGACCGGGCGACGATGTCGAACGTCACTTCCTGGTCGTTCGGCGGGATGTACGCGGTCGCCCAGGTGGGGCGCACCGTCACGGTGCCGTCGGCGTGGTGGCGCAGCCATCCGCCGCGCACCTTGGTGATGTGCGTGCCGTCGCTGGGTTTCCAGGTGACCGACCAGCCCAGCATGGGGTCGGTGGTGTGGTTCATCACCTCGACGGTGGCCCGGAAACTGCCCTCCTGCTCCGAGGAGAGGTCGTACAGCGCCATGCAACTGCGCGGCTCGGGGAACGGCGGACCGGGCAGCGGCGGGAACGGGATGTGCCATTCCGCGGCCGATGTGTCCGGTGCCCCGGTGTCCTGTGCGGCAGCAGGGCCCTGGGCGAGGAAGACCAACCCGAGGACGGATGCCGTGGTGGCGAGTGAGGTCAGCAGCGATGGCGTGCCAGGTCTTCGCACAGCGTTCCTTTCGACGGAGCCGGGCGGCTCACGTCCGCCGCGGGTGCGCGGTGGACGTCCGTGAGATGCGGGGGAGCCCCGTGAGAGCCGACTCATCTGTCGCAGGCATGACATATGCGCACGGCATCATCGCTGGGAGCGCTTCCAGAAGCACCATACCGAGACCGCAACGGTGTGTAAACGGCTGGGACAGGCATGGCTGGTGGACGGTGCACGGAGCCAGACTGGAAGCGGTCCCAGAAAGGCGTCCCAGAAGGGCCCGGATCGGTACGTCAGCACCGCCGCCGCGGCCCGGCGCCGTCCGCTGGGGGACGGGGAGCGCCGGGCGCGGGTTCAGGTGGTGGACCGGCCCACGAACTCGGTGGGCAGCAGGATCGACGGCGGCAGGTCCGGATCCCCCGCCAGCTGGGCCTGGAGCCGCCAGGCCATCGTCCGGCCCAGCTCCTCGACCGGCTGCCGTATGGTCGTCAGCGGTGGTGCGGCGGTCGCGGCCACGTCCGAGTCGTCGAAGCCGACCACCGCGACATCGTCGGGCACCGACCGGCCCGCCGCCTGGAGTACCCGCAGCGCGCCCACCGCCATGAGGTCGGAGGCCACGAACACGGCGTCCAGGTCGGGCTGTGCTTCCAGCAGCCGCCGCATCGCAGCTTCGCCGCTGGCCATGGTGAAGTCGCCGTGCTCCACCGCGGCGGTCGACTGGCCGCCGGAGGCCATGCCACGGCGGAAGCCGGACAGCCGGTCGATGCCCACGGTCATGTCGCGCGGCCCGGCGATGGTGGCCACCTTGCGCCGCCCGATGTCGATCAGGTGACGGGCCGCCATGCTGGCGCCGTTGAAGTTGTCCGCGTCCACATACGGGACATCTGCCCTGATCAGCGGCCTACCGCAGACCACGAGCGGCAGCCCAGACTCCAGGAGTTGGCCCGCCAGGACATCTCCGCCGTGCACGCTGACGAGCAGCACGCCGTCGACATGGCCCTCCCGCAGGGAGCGCAGCGAGGCGTCGTCGGCGTGGTGCTCCTTGGCCATGATGAGCGAGAGTTGCAGGCCGTTCTCCCCGAGGCTGCCGGAGATGCCCCGCATGATGCGGGCGAAGAACGGGTCGCTGACCACGAACTTCTCCGACTCGGAAACCACCAGCGCGATGGAACCGGTCCGCTTGGTGGCCAGCGATCTGGCCACCTGGTTCGCCCGGTAACCGAGGCTCTCCACGGCGCGCTCCACCGCGGCTCGAGCGGTGGAGCTCACATAGGGCAGGCCGTTGATCGCTCGGGAAGCCGTGGCACGGGAGACCCCCGCCGCCCTCGCCACCTCGTCGAGCGTTGGCGGCCGCCCCGCCGTGGGGGCCTTCGCAGGATCATTCACCGGTTCTCCACTAGTGACAGGCTCGTCTGTCGTCGTCCGCACACTGTGTCAGGCCGCATCAGCGACGCCGTCCGCTCGGCATCGACGTGGCTCTTCCCGCGCCCGACCTTGGTAATCACCTGCGTACACGCTTCCTTCCTGCCCCTCCCGTCGCCGTGACGCATGGGAGTGCCCCCCTAAGCGGCAGTGCGAGAGCCACCGTCCGCCCGAGGTGCGTGCCCGCAAGATCCGATCCGACTGTTCCTGCTGTCCTCCCCCGACAGCAGGAGCGGCCTCCCGGCTCAGTGGTGTATCGCGCCTGCGTACAGAGCCTGGAAGCCGTTCCAGATTACCTGCCGGTTAGCTCCGATCACCATATTGGACCGGTCCTGGAACGAGGTGATTGCGATCACGGAGGGTACCGGAAGTGGAGCCGGCACCGCCGTCGGCGTCACTGCATCTGGCGTCGTACCAGCTCATGCAGCCTGCCGCCGGGGTTGGCGAGCAGCTGCGCGGGGGGCCCGACTTCCGTGATGCGGCCATCCGACATGACGACGACCCGGTCCGCGTCCAGCACGGTGGAGAGCCGGTGGGCGATGACGACCCGGGTGGCCTTGAGAGCGCGGGTGCTCTCCATGACGGTGCGCTGTGTCTCGTTGTCCAGGGCGCTGGTGGCCTCGTCGAAGAACAGGATCCGGGGCCGGCGGATGAGGGCCTGGGCGATCATCAGCCGCTGGCGCTGCCCGCCGGAGACCGCCCCGCCGTTCGCGACGATGGTGTGCATGCCCATCGGCATCCGCCGGATGTCCTCCGCGAGCCCGGCCATCTCCGCGGCCTCCCAGGCCTCCTCCTGGGTGAACGGCTCCGCCCCGCAGATGCAGTCCAGGATCGAACCGGACAGCGGCTGGGCATGCTGGAGCACCACCCCGCACTGCCGGCGCACCGCCGCCTGGTCGAGGGCCGCCAGGTCCTGCCCGTCGTACTGCACGCTGCCCGAGAGGGGCTTGTCGAAGCCGATGAGCAGCCGCAGCAGGGTCGACTTGCCGCAGCCGCTGGGCCCCACGACGGCCACGAACTCGCCCGGCAGCACTTCGAACGAGACATCGTCCAGCACGAGCGGACCGTCATCGGTATAGCGGAACGAGAGCTTCCGAGTCTCGATGGCGCCGCTGAGCTCACCGGGCCGGGTGTTCGCCCGGCCGACCTCAGGCCGCTCGTCGAGCACCGGCTTGATCTCTTCGAACATCGGCAGTGCGGCGACCACGGACACCAGCGCACCGGTGAGCTGGGTGGTGGCGGTGAGCATCATCGTCATGGCCGTGTTGAACGTCAGGAACGCGCTCGCCGACATGCTGCCGCGCGCGGGACCGGCGAGCAGCATGAACAAGATGAGCGCGCACAACGGCAGGTAGAGCGCGTTCACGACCGTGGTCAGGTTCTTGATCCGGCCGACCTTCTGCTGAAGCTCCCGACTGCGTGCGAACTCCCGTGCCCAGGCCGCGTACGCGTAGTTCTCCGCCGCCGCGATACGCAGCTTCGGCAGGCCGCGCAGGGTCTGGAAGGCCTGGTTGTTCAGCTTGTTGGTGAGCACCACCAGACGGCGCTGCCACCGCACCTGCCACAGCCCGAGGGCCAGGAACACGGCCGCGATGACCAGCAGCATCCCGGTCGCCGCCAGTGCCATCGGGACGCTGTAGCACAGCAGCAGCACGAAGTTCATCGCACCGACGGTGCCGGACTGCACCGCCACCGGGGCGATGCCGGCCAGCATCCGGCGGATGGCGCTGATGCCCATCGCCGCGCTGGCCAACTCGCCGGTGGAGCGCTGGGTGAAGAACTTGGTCGGCAGGCGCAGCAGCCGGTCCCACACCGCGGGTTGCAGGGACGCCTCCATCCGCCCCTCCACCCGCAGCAGCGTCAGGTTCTCCAGCAGCATGAACGCCGCCGCCACCACGCTGCTGATCATGACCGCGAGGCAGACCTGCTCGATCAGGCCACGCTCGGCCTGCGGCACGAACTCGCCGAGCACCTTGCCGGTGGCGATCGGCACCAGCGCACCGAGTCCGACGGTCACCAGCCCGCTCAGCACCAGATTGCGCAGGTCGAACCCGGTGCCCTGGATGCTGAAGCGGAGCAGCCCGAAGAGACTGAGCGGGCGCTCCGGCAGCGGCCGGTAGAACATCACGCCACGCGGCTCGAACTCCTCGGCGTTGTCGGCGTCGATCCGGGTGCCCCGGGTGGAGCCCGCGCCCACGGCCGTGTAGCCACCGCGCTGCCACAGCAGCGCCACCGGCGCGCCGGAGGCGGTCCGTTGCCCCACCAGCGGTCCCATGTCCTCGCGCCACCACCGCCCGGCGAGCCGCACACCACGGGTACGGACCCGGGAGGCGACGGCGATCCGCTCCACCGGATCCATCCGGTCGCCCAGCACGCCGCCCTGCGTGGGCTCGGTCAGCCTGATTCCCGAGGCACCGGCGACCAGCTTGCACACGGCGTAGGTGACGTCGTCACCGGCGCCCTGACCGCCGCCGCGTCCGGTGCCGCCGCGCTGCCGGCCGATGGAGGCCAGCAGCGTGCGGTCGGCCTGCGCACGCACCTGCTCGCCGGCCCGGATCCCGGCCGCGGTGCGGTCCGCGTGGCTGCGCTCCAGCTGCTCGATCCAACGGTCCAGCGCGGACAGCAGCCGATGCTGCTGGTCGACCATGGACTGCCACAGCACGGGGTCGACGAGCAGGTCGCCGGCGGCCTCCGCGCTGTACGTGGCGCCGTACTGCACGCTGCCCGGCGGCACCTGCATCCACAGCACATCGCCCTCGGCGCCCGGCTCCGCACCCAAGGGGGCCTCGAAGAGGATGCCCAGGCTGCGCCCCACGCCCAGCGAGAAGGCGTACTCCAGCGGGCTCAGCTCCCACCCCGTGCCCGGCGCCTGCCCCTGGGCCGGGTACGGGGCACCGTACGGATCGGTGAGGTACGTACCGGTGTCGTAGCCGGCGGTCGGGTAACCGCCGGTGTCGTACGCGCCGGTGGGATAGGCCCCGGTGTCCTGGGCACCGTAGGCGACCGGATACCCGCCGGTGTCCTGGCCGACCGTCGGGTAGGCCCCGGTGTCGTAGCCGCTGCCGTAGCCCGTCTGGTACGGGTCGGGCTGGGGCTGCCAGGACAGCTCGCGCAGGGCGATGCGACGCAGCACGCAGCCGCGCGACGGCCGGCCCACCAGGGTGTGCTGCGGGCCGGGCACCGGCCCCAGCAGCAGGCAGCCCGGCTCCAGACGGCCGAGGTGGTGCCAGTGGCCCTGCTGCGCGGCGTCGACCGCGAACAGGTCCAGCGCGCCCTCGGCGACCAGCCACAGCACCACCGGGCCCTCCAGCGGCACGCTGGACAGGCCGGTGCAGTCCACCGGCTCGCCCATCGTGCCCAGCGCCCCGAGCACCAGATCGTCCCCGGCGGGCCCAGCCGCCGGGCCGGATATGGACGTCACGTCAGTTCTCCCTGACCAGCTCGGCATACGGGCCGCCGGCCGCGACCAGCGCGTCGTGCCGCCCGCGTTCGACGACGGTGCCGTGGCTGAGCACCACGATCTCATCGCTGTCGCGCACCGTGCTCAGCCGGTGCGCGATCACCACGCAGGCGCAGCCCCGACGCCGCAGATTGTCGATGATGACCTGTTCGGTCTGTGCGTCCAGGGCGCTCGTCACCTCGTCGAGCACCAGCACGCTCGGCCTGCGCACCAGGGCGCGGGCGATCTCCAGACGCTGCCGCTGCCCGCCCGAGAAGTTCCGGCCGTCCTGCTCGACCCTGCTGTGGATACCGCCCGGCCGGCGCGCGACGACCTCGTACAGCGCGGCGTCCTTCAGAGCGCTGACCACCGCCTCGTCCGGGATCGAGGGGTCCCACAGGGCCACGTTGTCCCGGACGGTGCCCTCGAAGAGGAAGATGTCCTGGTCGACGAAGGAGACCGAGGCGGCGAGCGCACCGCGTGGAATGTCCGCCAGGCGCCGGCCGTCGATCCGGATCTCCCCCTCCCAGGGGGTGTACAGGCCCGAGATCAGCCGGGACACCGTCGACTTGCCGCTGCCGGAGCCACCCACCAGCGCGACCTGCTGCCCGGGCCCCACCGCCAGCGAGAAACCGGTGAGCAGCGGCTTGTCCAGCGGGCTGTAGCCGAAGCTGATGTTCTCCAGCTCCACATGCCCGTTCAGCCTGCGGGTCTCGTCGCCGGCGCCGGACGGGGCGCGGCGGTCCGTGCGGCCCCGGCCCGAGGTGGTGGGGGACGGGCGGGAGTAGAGCGTGTCGGCGGGGAAGTTCTCGACGTCCTTCAGCCGGGCCACGTCGGCGGCGAAGTCCTGGATGCGGCCGGTGACGCCGTTCAGCCGGGTGATGGGGGCGGTGAAGCGGGTGACCAGCGCCTGGAAGGCGACGAGCAGGCCGATCGAGATATGGCCGTCCACGGCACGCATGCCGCCCACCCACAGGATCAGCGCGCTGTTGAGGGTCGCGAGCGTCGGGGCCACCACGCCGAGCCAGGCGCTCGGCACCCCGAGCCGCTGCTGCACCTCCAGCGTCGTCGCATGCTGGCCGGCCCAGCGGCGGAAGTAACCGTCCTCGCCGCCGGTGGCCTTCAGCGTCTCGATCAGCTGGAGGCCGGTGTACGAGGTGTTCGTCAGCCGGGCGTTGTCCGCCCGCAGCTTCTGGGTACCGGTGGCCCGCAGCCGCACCACCACCCGCATCGCCACCACGTTCAGCAGCGCGACCAGTACCCCGATGACGGTCAGTTGCGGATCGTAGGTCCACAGCAGCACGGCGTAGAGCAGCACGACGACCGCGTCGACGCCCGCGGCGGCGAGGTCGCGGGCCAGGGTTTCGGCCACCGCGTCGTTGGACTGCAATCGCTGCACCAGGTCGGCCGGGCTGCGCTGCGCGAAGAACGTGACCGGCAGCCGCAGCAGATGGCGCAGGAAGCGGGCGCTGCCGAGGGTGGACGAGATCAGCCGGCCACGCAGCAGGTTCGCCTGCTGCAACCCCGTCAGCACCCCGGTCAGCAGCACCGTCGCCGCCATCGAGGCGAACAGCGCCCCGAGCAGCGAGGTCTGCCCGCCGATCAGGAAGGTGTCGATGTAGGTCCGGCTGAGCGCGGGCACCACCGCCCCCACCACGACCAGCAGCAGGCTGGCCAGGACGGCCGCCGGCATGGTGCCGGAGGTGCCGCGCAGCCGCGCGGGCATGGCACCGAGGATGCCGGGTTTGCGGCCGCCCTTGCGGAAGCCGGGGCCGGTCTCGAAGACCAGCACGATGCCGGTGAAGGAGGTGTCGAAGTCCTCCATGGACACGAAGCGGCGGCCCTTGCCCGGGTCGTTGATGTACACGCCCCGCTTGCCGAGACGGCGGCCCGTGCCGTCATAGACGACGTAGTGGTTGAACTCCCAGAACAGGATCGCCGGACCCTGCACATCGGCCAGGGCGGCCACGTCCATCTGCATGCCCTTGGCCGTCAGGTCGTAGGAGCGCGCGGCCTTCAGCAGGTTGCTGGCACGCGATCCGTCACGCGAGACGCCGCAGGCGATGCGCAGCTCCTCCAGCGGCACGTGCTTGCCGTAGTGGCCGAGCACCATGGCCAGCGACGCGGCGCCGCACTCCACGGCCTCCATCTGGAGCACCGTGGGACTGCGCACCGTCTTGACCTTGCCAGCCTTGGGCGCGGCCTTCGGCGGCGCGGGCGCGCGGCGCCGGCCACCGCGGTCCCCCTCACCGGGGCGGTGCCGACCGCGGTTGCCGGCAGGGGCGGGCAGCCGCGGGGGAGCCTCAGCCTCCAAGGGCGCTGCGGATGCGGTGCGTGCCGGCTGCGCGCTGTTCCTGTCGCGCCTGGCCTTCCGTGAAGTGCTCATGGCAGCAGCCAATCGACGGGGTGCTGCCGGGCCAGCCGGATCGCGGCGCTGGTTCCGATCATGGAGTCGAGCGCGAACGGTGGTCCCTGCGAGGAGGACCAGCGGTAGCCGGACTTGGTGGTCGACGAGGTGTCGAGCTGCACCAATACGGGGATCGGCCGGCCGTCACTGGTGAAGTCCGCACCGAGCTGGGCGTCGCCGAGGAACTCGGTGATCTGCTGGCGCGTCTGCGGTGCCGTGCCGACGCTCTTCACCCGTCCGTTCAGGGTGCCGTAGCGATCGGTGGAGACCGACTGCACGGTCAGGTCGACGGTGGCGCCGACCGGGACGCCCGGAGCGCTGTCCTGGGGGACGTAGATGAGCGCCATCAACGGGGCGTCGGACCGGTTGACGCGCTCCAACGTGGCGACGTTGGCGCCGGTGGTGACCACCGCCCCGATGGTGACCGTCAGCGTGGTGACACGGCCGGCGTCGATGGTGCGGATCACGTTGTCGCCCTGTGCGGTGTGCACCTTCAGCAACGGGGCGTGCGCCGGCAGGGTCTTGCCCGCCGCGGCGAGCACTGCGGTGACCTGGCCCGCCACGGGGCTCTGGAGGACGTAGCTGCCCTGCCCGTGGGTGAGCACTCCGGTGGCGCGCAGGGTGGAGGAGACGGTGCCGGTGACCGCCCAGAACGCGCCGACGGCCATGACGATCAGTGTCACGGCCAGGACGAGCCAGCCCTGCGGGCGGGCGAAGCGCACCGGCAGGTCGAGTTCCTCCGGTGATTGCAGTTTGGAAAGGGCCTGCTTGCGGAACTCCACGGAACTCTTCCCTCAACTGCTGTGCGTCTGGCGACGCTGTACCTACCGAGCGTCTGACGACGCTGTGTCGGACGGCCGTACGTCTGGCGGCTGTGTGTCTGACCGTAACGCCTCCGCCGGCCCAGTGCCCGCGTGATGGCAGCCAGAAGCCCCGGAGCCGGCTGGCTCCGGGACTCTAGCGGTATATCTCGTCTCAGAGACCCGAGACGACGCCGGTGACGGCACCGGTGTCAACGCCCAGGGTGGACTGGGCCAGACCCGTGACGGTGGAGAGGGTGCTGGTGACCGGAGCCACCGAGTCCGCCGTGCTGGCCAGGGTGCCCACGACCTCGCCGACCAGGCCACCGGAAACGTTGTCCAGCTCGCTGTCGGAAATCTCGGTGGTCGCAACCTGGGGGGTGGTGTTCATGACTATGAGTTTCCCTTCATGTGGACATTTCTCAGCTGCGGCCGGACGACCCGGGGAAACCGGAGCGCCAATGCCGCTGTGCGGTCACCTGGCCCGGCGATGGGAGTTCGCCGGAGGTATCCCGCAACGCAGAGGATCCAAGCATGCCGCCACGTCAGGCGGCCAATCCCCGGTGAGCCGATCTATCGACAAGGCCGCCTCCGCTTTCCGTGCGGTGCAGGCGCGTCCACGGATTGGTGCACATATCTTCACGTGCGGCCTCTGGTGCCCCGGTGGTGGTGGTGGGAGGCCGGAGGGGGGAATCCGGACACTCCTCACTAATGAGGTGGCGATGCATCCTTCCCCTCGAATTTCTGTCGGAACATGGGGCGCCCCTGCGTAATCGGTGTGCAGATTTACTGAAGGCGGACCGATAGTGAGCGCTAGTGAACGCTTTGTTATCACTTCATTGCGCAGGGCGATTCGCGCATCGCGGTGTGCCGCTTATTGGCATCTATCGCCCGGCATTGCGGAGGAAATTGCTCAAGAAGGGCATGCGGCAGAGCTGTTGGACGCACCGCCGTCGCCCGGCAGGGGGCGGAGTGCGGGGCTCATGTCGGGGGTGTGGGGCACCAGGCCCGCAGCAGCGCGAAGAAGTCGTCTTCGTTCCCGGTCATGCCGGCCTCGGCCAGCGCCTGGTCGGCCTCGGCCAGTAACGAGGGCGGGATCAGCGCGGGCCGGCCCGCACCGCCCGGGTCCCCGCCGCTCGAACCGCTCGTACTCCTTGAACCGCTCGTACTGCTCGTACCGCTCGGTCCCGCGGTGACGTCGAGTGCCGCACGCACCGTGTGCAGCAGGCGGAGGTAGGCCTGGACGGCGGCGCGCTCACGGTCGGTCAGAAGGGCGGTGTGCATGACGGCTCTCCCAGGTGGCAGGCGTCGCGCCCGGTCGTCGGGCGGCGCGGTCGTCGGTCGGTTGTGTGGTGCGCGGTGCCGGGTGGTGCGTGAGGCGGTGTACAGGGCGGTGCGTAGTGCTCAGCATGCCGCCCGGCACTGACAACGGGTCCTGAAACGGGACGGTCTGTGCAAGACGGACTTCGCAAGGCTGGCGGTCCGTGACGGCGGACGGCGGGGGAGTGGCCGTCAGGAGTGCCGTGCGGCCTGCCGGCGCGGTCGGGGGTGAGAAACGGGCCGAGGGTGGCGTGATGCGATCAGTCAGCAGGCCTTATATGACCCGATAATTGACAATGCCCTGAGGCGGCAGCAGGATCGCGACAGGTTTGAAGATCCGTTTCACCAGCGGGGTGACGGGCCCCAGGACGACAGAGCTTCGGGTGGGGGTGGTGCACCGATGGCGGACCGGGCGGGCGGGCGGCAGCCTGGGTCGGGGCTCGCCCCCGGCGATCCCGAGGTGCACGCCTACCTCGTGGACTACGCCGCCCTGCTGTACAGCCAGTCGTATCCATCGGTCGTCTTCGACCACCGCTGGGACGTCATTCTCGCCAATCCCGCCTTCGATGCGCTCTTCGAGGGGATCTCGCCGCACCCCACCGCCATGCCGGGGGACAATCTGCTGCGTTTCGTGCTGTTCCACCCGGACGCTGGCACGGTGCTCGAGGAGCACGAGTCGAGCTGGTGCCTGCCGATGCTGGCCCACTTAGCGCAGGCGTTGACGGAGCACGGCCAGGACGCCGAGCTGATGGCGATCCGGCGCGACATCGCCCAGGACCCGATCATGGAGGCGGCCTTCCGCCAGGGCCTGCCGCACTGGCTGCGGGCCGTCGGTCCCGCCGCCGTCGCCTACGACGGGCCGGTGCGCCCGCTGTGGCACCCGAACCCGCGCTGGGGCCGTACGCACTGCCGTCTCGTGTGCAACACGCCCCGCACGCTCGATCTGCTCGGCTACCGCCATCTCACCTTCGTGCTCCGCGAGCCGCTGGGCGCCGCCCGCACCGGACGCACGACACCGGGTGCCAGGCGGCCCCTGCAACACCTACGGTCGGTACCCGCGGTCGACGCATGACCGGACCGGCCGGCTGCGCGCGGTGGGGGCGTGACCGGCGCACCGCGGCGACCACGCCCCGGACCGCGGCCGCCCAGAGGCAGCGCAAGCGGCTTGCAAAACTTGCGCTATTCTTGCGGACATGACGCGACGACTTGCTCAGGTGGCCAAGAAGGTAGGAGTCAGCGAGGCCACCGTCAGCCGGGTGCTCAACGGCAAACCGGGGGTCTCCGAGGCCACCCGGCAAGCCGTGCTCTCCGCGCTCGACGTGCTCGGCTACGAGCGCCCCACCCAACTGCGCGGCGAGCGGGCCAGGCTGGTCGGTCTGGTGCTGCCCGAGCTGCAGAATCCGATCTTCCCGGCCTTCGCCGAAGTGATCGGTGGGGCGCTGGCGCAACTGGGGCTCACCCCGGTGTTGTGCACCCAGACCAAGGGCGGCGTCTCGGAGGCAGACTACGTGGCGCTGCTGCTCCAGCAGCAGGTCTCCGGGGTGGTGTTCGCGGGCGGCCTGTACGCCCAGGCGGATGCGCCGCACGACCATTACCGCCAACTGGCAGACCGCAAGATCCCTGTGGTGCTCGTCAACGCGGCCATCGATCACCTGGGCTTTCCCGGTGTCTCCTGCGATGACGCCGTCGCCGTCGAGCAGGCCTGGCGGCACCTCGCCTCGCTCGGCCACGAGCGCATCGGTCTGGTGCTCGGCCCCGGTGACCACATGCCGTCGCAGCGCAAGCTCGCCGCGGCCCGGGCGGTCTGCGCCGCCGGTGGTGGCCGGCTGCCCGACCAGCACGTCGGGCGCGCCCTGTTCTCGATCGAAGGGGGCCAGGCCGCGTCGGCCCGGCTGCTGGAGGCCGGCGTCACCGGGTTCATCTGCGCCAGCGACCCGTTGGCGCTCGGCGTGGTGCGTGCCGCTCGCCGCCGGGGCCTGTCGGTGCCCGGTGACGTGTCGGTCGTCGGGTACGACGACTCGGCGCTGATGAACTGCACCGAACCTCCCCTGACCACCGTGCGGCAGCCCATCGAGTCCATGGGGCGTGCCGCGGTCGAGATGCTGTACGCGCAGGTCGGCGGCAGTGATGTGCCCGCGCAGGAGCTCCTGTTCGAGCCTGAGCTGGTGGTGCGCGGCTCCACCGGCCAGGCACCGCGCACCTGACGACGGGTCCGCGGCGCCGTATCTGGGCGCACCTGGGTGTACCGGGCGAATTCCGGTAGGCCCAGGTGCGTTTTTGCGTGGTGGGTGCACGGGGGTGCAACCCGGTGCGCTCGGGTCGTGTCCATGAGGCCCATCGGGTGCGTCGCGTCCATCGGGTGCGTCGAGTCCATCGATCTGCCTGCGCCGTCGCAAGGCGCTGACCGGCCAGGTATGTACCAGTCTCAAGCTTGTTGAATATTTCCAAGGTGAGCGCGACATCTTGCGCTCTCCTATCGATGGTGGTTCAGTGGCGTGCGCCACACAGCGCGCACAACCCCTGACGGTGTGCCGCGCCGTGGGCCTTCCCTGCGCCTGCCCAAGAGGGGTCCACCGATGAGAAGTCCCGGGTTCCGCCGTACCTGCCGCCAGCCCCTCGCGGGCCGGGATGCGGGCACACCCACGTCCGCACGGCAGTGGAGGAGCACCTCCATCGCCGCCCTGGCCTCGGCCCTCGCCCTCACCGCCGTCTCCGCGTGCGGCTCGGGCGACGATGCGGCGCAGGACGGCAAGACCCACATCACGGTCAACTGCGAGCCGCCGAAGAGCGCCAAGGTCGACCGGTCCTTCTTCGAGCAGGACCTCGCCTCGTTCGCCAGGCAACACCCGGACATCGGCGTCGACGCGCACGACGCCTTCCCCTGCCAGGACCCCAAGACGTTCGACGCCAAACTCGCCGGCGGGCAGATGGAGGACGTCTTCTACACGTACTTCACGGACGTCAAACACGTCGTCGACATCAACCAGGCCGCCGACCTCACCCCGTACGTCCAGGACCTCAAGAGCTACCCCACCCTCCAGAAGCAGCTGCGCGACATCTACACCGTGGACGGCAAGGTCTACGGCATCCCGCGCACCGGCTACTCGATGGGCCTCATCTACAACCGCAAGCTCTTCAGCAAGGCCGGACTCGACCCCGACAGGCCGCCGACCACCTGGGGCGAGGTGCGCGCCGACGCCAAGAAGATCGCCGCGCTCGGCGGCGGCACGGTCGGATACGCCGACTACAGCGCCCAGAACCAGGGCGGCTGGCACTTCACCGCCGAGGTCTACTCGCGCGGCGGAGCCGTGGTCAGCCCGGACGGTTCGAAGGCCACCGTGAACACGCCCGAGGGCCGCGCCGTCCTTCAGACCCTCAAGGACATGCGCTGGAAGGACGACTCCATGGGCAGCAAGCAGCTGCTCGTGATCAACGACGTCCAGCTGATGATGGGCTCGGGCAAGCTCGGCATGTACCTCGCCGCCCCCGACAACATCCCCATCCTGGTCAAGGAGAAGGGCGGCAACTACAAGGACCTGTCGCTCGCACCGATGCCGGGCGGCAAGGGCACCCTGCTCGGCGGCGACGGGTACATGTTCAACAAGCACGACACCCCGGCACAGATCAGGGCCGGACTGAAGTGGCTCGACCACATGTTCCTCACCCCCGGCAAGGGCTTCCTCGGCGACTACGCACGCGCCAAGCAGCACGACGCCCCAGTGGGCCTGCCCGAGCCCCGGCTGTTCACCGGCGCCGCCGACGCCCGGGACCAGCAGGTCAAGAAGGCCAACGCCAATGTGCCCGTGGACAACTACCAGGGCTTCCTGACGGGCACGCAAAAGCTCGAGCTCAAGATCGAGCCGCCCCAGGCGCAGCAGATCTACTCGGTCCTCGACGGCGCCGTCTCGGCCGTCCTCACCAAGAAGGACGCCGACATCGACCAGTTGCTCAAGGACGCCTCAGGCAAGATCGACGGCATCCTGGCACGGGGCTGACGGGGACGACCGCGATGAAGACCGCACGGAGCGCCGCCCCCCGGGGCGGCCGCCACCCCGACCCCGTCCCCGCCCCCGGGCCCATGCCCGCCGCCGGGCCGGCCGCGACACCGTCCGTGCCCCGGTCCCCGGGCGCACCGGTGCACGGCACCGGCAGCCCGAGCCCGCTGCGCCGCAAGCTGATCGCCCAGGCCCGGGCGTACGCCTTCCTGCTGGGCGGGCTGCTCTGCTTCGCGCTGTTCTCCTGGTACCCGGCGATCCGCGCGATCGTCATCGCCTTCCAGAAGTACACGCCCGGCTCCGACCCCCAGTGGGTGGGCACCGCCAACTTCACCCGCGTCTTCCACGACCCGGAGTTCGGCGCGGCCTGGCGCAACACCCTGGAGTTCACCCTGTTCGCGCTGGTCCTCGGGTTCGCGGTGCCGTTCCTGACGGCGCTCGTACTGAACGAGCTGCGGCACTGGCGGGCGTTCTTCCGGGTGGTGGTCTACCTGCCGGTCATGATCCCGCCGGTGGTCAGCGCCCTGCTGTGGAAGTGGTTCTACGACCCGGGCGCCGGGCTCGCCAACGAGGTGCTGCGCTTCGCGCACCTGCCCACCTCGAACTGGTCCAACGGCGCCGACACCGCCCTGGTCTCCCTCGTCATCGTCGCCACCTGGGCCAACATGGGCGGCACCGTCCTGATCTACCTCGCCGCGCTCCAGGGCATCCCCGGCGAACTGTACGAGGCCGCCGAGATCGACGGGGCGAGCCTGCTCCAGCGGATCCGGCACGTGACGATCCCGCAGACCCGGTTCGTGATCCTCATGATGATGCTGCTCCAGATCATCGCCACCATGCAGATCTTCACCGAGCCCTTCGTGATCACCGGCGGCGGCCCACAGAACGCCACGGTCACCGTGCTCTACCTGATCTACAAGTACGCCTTCCTCTACAACGACTTCGGCGGAGCCTGTGCCCTGAGCGTCCTGCTGCTCCTCCTGCTCAGCGCGTTCTCCGCGCTCTACCTGCGCCTGACCCGTTCGGGGGAGGACACATGAGAAGCACCGACCGTCGTGCCGTGCGCACCCTCGTCTCCCCGCACACCCTCGGCCGCCCGCGCGGCAGGGCCGTGTACTGGACCGTCTTCAGCGGCGTGGTGCTGCTGTTCGCCTTCGCGTTCCTCTTCCCCGTGTACTGGATGGTGTCCGGCGCGATGAAGTCACCCGACGAGGTGACGCGCACCCCGCCGACCGTCGTCCCGCACTCCTGGCACCTGACCGGCTACACCGACGCCTGGGACCTGATGCAACTGCCGCAGCACCTGTGGAACACGGTCGTCCAGGCAGCCGGCGCCTGGGTGTTGCAGATCGTCTTCTGCACCGCCGCGGCCTACGCGCTGTCCAAGCTGCGGCCGGCCTTCGGCAAGGTCGTCCTCGGCGGCATCCTGGCCACCCTGATGGTGCCGGCCCAGGCCCTCGTCGTACCGAAGTACCTCACCGTCGCCGACCTGCCACTCCTGCATGTCAGCCTGCTCAACGACCCCCTCGCGATCTGGCTGCCGGCCGTCGCGAACGCCTTCAACCTCTACCTGCTCAAGCGGTTCTTCGACCGGATACCCCGGGACGTGCTGGAGGCCGCGGAGATCGACGGCGCCGGCCGGCTGCGCAGCCTCGTCTCGATCGTGCTACCGATGTCGCGGCCGGTGCTCGGCGTGGTGTCGATCTTCGCGCTGGTCGCCGTCTGGCAGGACTTCCTCTGGCCGCTGATGGTCTTCTCCGACACCACCAAGCAGCCCATCAGCGTGGCCCTGGTCCAGCTGTCCCAGAACATCCCGCTGACCGTGCTGATCGCCGCAATGGTGATCGCCAGCGTGCCGATGGTCGTGATGTTCCTGGTGTTCCAGCGGCACATCATCGCCGGCATCGGCGCCGGCGGCAGCAAGGGCTGAGCCCACCCGGACAGCACCACACCCCGCCCGCACCTGCGCACCGGCGCCGCCCACCACTTCGGCCCGACCGCCGACCCGTACCACCCCGCTCCTACCACCCCCCTGACCAGCACCTGCGAAAGGCATGCCCCGTGGGACAGCCCACCCCTGCCCAGAAACGGACCCCTGACCCGAGCCCGGCCGACACATGGTGGCGATCCGCCGTCATCTACCAGGTGTACGTCCGCAGCTTCGCGGACGGCGACGGCGACGGCACCGGAGACCTCGCGGGCGTCCGCGCCAAGCTGCCGTACCTGGCCGACCTCGGCGTCGACGCCCTCTGGTTCAGCCCGTGGTACCTGTCACCGATGGCGGACGGCGGCTACGACGTCGCCGACTACCGCACCATCGACCCGGCCTTCGGCACCCTCGCCGAAGCCGAGAAACTCATCTCCGAGGCGCGTGAACTGGGCATCCGCACCATCGTCGACATCGTTCCGAACCATGTGTCCGACCAGCACCCCTGGTTCCGTGCCGCACTCGAAGCCGGTCCCGGCAGCCCCGAGCGCGAGCTGTTCCACTTCCGCCCGGGCCGCGGGCCGCACGGCGCGCAGCCACCGAACGACTGGCCCTCCGAGTTCGCCGGCGGCACCTGGACCAGAGTCCCCGACGGCGAGTGGTACCTGCACCTCTTCGCACCCGAGCAACCCGACCTGAACTGGGACCACCCCGCGGTCCGCCAGGAACACGAGGACATCCTGCGCTTCTGGTTCGAACGCGGCGTGGCCGGTGTACGCATCGACTCGGCCGCACTGCTCGCCAAGGACCCCGAACTGCCCGACTTCGTCGAAGGACGCGACCCCAACCCGTTCGTCGACCGGGACGAACTGCACGACATCTACCGCTCCTGGCGGCGGGTCGCCGACGCCTACGACGGGGTCTTCGTCGGCGAGGTGTGGCTGCCCGACACCGAACGCTTCGCCCGCTACCTGCGCCCCGACGAACTCCACACCGCCTTCAACTTCAACTTCCTCAGCTGCCCGTGGGACGCGACCCGGCTGCGCGCCGCCATCGACGACACGCTCGCCGAACACGCACCGGTGGGCGCCCCCGCCACCTGGGTGCTGTGCAACCACGACGTCACCCGCACCGTGACCCGCTACGGCCGCGAGGACACCGCCTTCGCCTTCGCCACCAAGGCCTTCGGCACCCCCACCGACCTGGCCCTGGGCACCCGGCGGGCACGCGCCGCCGCACTGCTCTCGCTGGCCCTGCCCGGCTCCGTCTACCTCTACCAGGGCGAGGAACTGGGGCTGCCCGAAGCGGACATCCCCGCCGACCGCATCCAGGACCCGATGCACCACCGCTCCGGCGGCCGCGACCCGGGCCGCGACGGCTGCCGGGTACCGCTGCCCTGGCTGGCCGACGCCCCCTACGCCGGCTTCGGCGCACAACAGGAGCCCTGGCTGCCGCAGCCACCCGACTGGGCCTCGTACGCCGCCGACCGTCAGGAGGCCGACCCCGACTCCATGCTCCACCTGTACCGCACGGCCCTCAGCATCCGCCGCACCCGACCGGGCTTCGGCGACGGACCCCTGCGCTGGCTGCCCGCCGAACCAGGAGTGCTCGCCTTCACCCGCACCGACGGACTGATGTGCATCGTCAACCTCGCCGCCGAAGCGGCACAACTGCCCGACCACTCCGACATCCTGCTGACGAGCGGCCCGCTCGACGACACGGGCCGACTGCCCTGCGACACGGCGGCCTGGCTGCTCCTGTTTTGAGCCCCCTTTTTTTAGAGCTCGGTTCGCCTCCGGGCGCCTCAGCCGGTGTCGAGCGCCTCTTTTTTAGAGCTCGGTTCGCCTCCGGGCGCCTCAGCCGGTGTCGAGACCCCAACCGTGCTCGACCCTCCTTCGTCGGGCGCTCCGCGCGGTTGGGGTCTCGACACCGGCGCGCCCTTCGGCTCACTCGCTGGGCGGGGGCGCCGGGCCGACAAGTGTTCGACAGCGAACTAAGCATCCCCCCGACGAACCCCTATCCCCCCAACGAAAGGGAAGAGTCATGCAGAGCACAGCTCGGCGCATCGCCCCACGCTGGACGGCGGCTGCCGCGGCCGTAGCGCTGGCCAGCGGCATGCTCAGTGCCCTCGCTCCCACGGCCCAGGCGGCAGCCACCGTGGGCGCGAGCCTGCCCTTCACCTCGGTGGAGGCGGAATCGGCCACCACCGACGGCCAGAAGATCGGCCCCGACTACACCCAGGGCACCGTCGCCTCCGAGGCCTCGGGTCGCCAGGCGGTGAAGCTGGGCGCCGGCCAGCAGGTCGAGTTCACCGTGCCGTCGGCCGCCAACGCGGTGAACGTCGCGTACAACGTGCCCGACGGGCAGACGGGCACCCTCGCCGTGTACGTCAACGGCCAGCAGACCGGCAAGACGCTCGCCCTCACCTCCAAGTACTCCTACGTCGACACGTCGTGGATCGTCGGCTCGAAGACCCACCACCTCTTCGACAACACCCGGGTGCTGCTCGGGCAGAGCCTCAAGGCGGGCGACAAGGTCGCGCTCAAGGCGTCCGGCACGGTCACCGTCGACGTGGCCGACTTCGAGCAGGTCGCTGCCGCCGGCCAGGCCCCCTCGGGCGCGGTCTCCGTGGTCGACAAGGGCGCCGACCCGACCGGCCAGGCCGACTCCACCCAGGCCTTCAACTCCGCCATATCCGCCGCCCAGGGCGGCACGGTGTGGATCCCGCCGGGCGAGTACAAGGTGGGCTCCGCACTACAGAACGTCGCCAACGTCACCCTCAAGGGCGCCGGCAACTGGTACTCGATCGTGCACTCCTCGCACTTCATCGACCAGATGAGCTCCTCGGGGAACGTCCACATCCAGGACTTCGCCGTCATCGGTGAGGTCACCGAGCGCGTCGACTCCAGCCCGGACAACTTCGTCAACGGCACGCTCGGCCCGAACTCTTCGGTCTCCGGCATGTGGATCCAGCACGTCAAGGTCGGCCTGTGGCTGATGAACAACAACGACGACCTGGTCGTCGAGAACAACCGGATCCTCGACACCACCGCCGACGGCCTGAACCTCAACGGCAACGCCAAGGGCGTCGTCGTCCGCAACAACTTCCTGCGCAACCAGGGCGACGACTCCCTCGCCATGTGGTCGCTGTACGCCGCCGACACCGGCAGCAGCTTCGAGAACAACACCATCTCGCAGCCCAACCTGGCCAACGGCATCGCGATCTACGGCGGCCGGGACATCACCGTCAAGGGCAACCTGGTGCAGGACACCAACGCCCTCGGCAGCGGCATCGCGATCTCCAACCAGAAGTTCGCCGACCCGTTCTCCCCGCTCGCCGGCACCATCACCGTCTCCGGCAACACCCTGGTGCGCACCGGGGCCATCAACCCCAACTGGCAGCACCCGATGGGCGCGATCCGCGTCGACTCCTACGACAGCGCCATCGAGGCGAACGTCAACATCACCGACACCACGATCACCGACAGCCCGTACAGCGCCTTCGAGTTCGTCTCCGGCAGCGGCAACGGGTACGCGGCCAAGAACACCACCGTCGACGGCGCCACGGTCGACAAGGTCGGCACGGTCGTCGTCCAGGCCGAGGCCCAGGGCGCCGCGAAGTTCAGCAACGTCCAGGCCACCGGGGTGGGCTCGGCCGGCGTCTACAACTGCCCGTATCCGAACGGCTCCGGCACCTTCACGCTCACCGACGGCGGCGGCAACTCCGGCTGGGACAGCCTCTGGTCCGACTGCTCGACCTGGCCGCAGCCGGGCGAGGGCAACTCGGACCCCGACCCCACCCGCAACCTCGCCAAGGGCCGGCCCGCCACCGCCACCGGCTCCGCGGACGTCTACACGCCCGGCAAGGCCGTCGACGGTGACGCGAACACCTACTGGGAGTCCACCAACAGCGCCTTCCCGCAGGCCCTGACCGTCGACCTCGGCTCGGCCCAGGCCGCCCGCCGGGTGGTACTGAAGCTGCCGCCGGCCTCGGCCTGGGCCGCACGCACGCAGACCCTGTCCGTACTCGGCAGCACGGACGGCTCGGCCTACTCGACGGTGGTCGCCTCGCACGACTACCGCTTCGACCCGGCATCCGGCAACACGGTGGCGGTGGACCTGCCCAGCGGCACGAACCTGCGCTACCTGAAGCTGAACGTCACCGCCAACACGGGGTGGCCGGCCGCCCAGCTCAGCGAGGTGGAGGCCTACCTGAACTGACCCGCAGCAGCAGCGCACGGGCTCAGGCCGTGATCCGCCCGTGCGTACGGCTGCCCGCTCCGGCCGCGCCGCAGCGCCGGGCCGGCCGCCCGGCCCCGGTGAGGTCCACGTCACATGGGCTGGATCACACCGGGGCCATCCGCATAGTGTGCTTGGGTGACGACGCAATCGAACGTGCCACCCGGCTGGTATGCGGACCCCCACGGCACACCCCAGTTGCTGCGCTGGTGGGACGGCTCCCAGTGGACCGAGCACACCCACGCCGGCCAGCAGGGGGCCCAGGCCGGCCAGCAGGCTCAGGCCCAGCAGGCCCCTCAAGCGCAGCAGGCCCCTCAGGCGCAGCAGGCCCCTCAGGCGCAGCAGGCACAGGGCTCCCCCCAGCAGTTCGGTCAGCAAGGGGGACAGCAGCAGTTCGGGCAGCAACAGGCCCAACAGCCGCAGGCCGGCCAGCAGCACGCACAGCAGTCACAGCAGCCGCAGTTCAACCAGCAGCACGCACAGCAACAGCAGCACGCACAGCAACAGCAGCAGTTCGGGCAGCAGGCAGGGCAGCAGCAGTTCGGGCAGCAGCAGGCCCAGCAGCCCGGGCAGCAGCAGTTCGGTGGGGGTGCGCAGCAACCCGGTGGCCAGCCGCAGTTCGGCCACCCCGGGCAGCAGCAGGGGCAGCCGCACCCGCAGCAGCAGGCAGGTCAGCCGTTCGGGCAGCAGCCAGGGCAGGCGGCCGGGGCGGCGCGGGACGCCGAGCGGGTGCAGCGGCAGGTGCAGGGCCAGGCCGGCGTGGCACCGTCGGGCCCCGGTGGCGGCTCGCTCTTCACCGAGCCGGTGCTGGTGGTCAACCAGAAGGCCAAGCTGATCGAGCTGACCAACGAGTACAGCGTCTTCGACCAGAACGGCAACACCATCGGCTCGGTCACCGAGGTGGGGCAGACCGCGCTGAAGAAGGCGGTGCGCTTCCTCTCCAGCGTCGACCAGTTCATGACCCACCGCCTGGAGATCCGCGATGCGTACGGGCAGCCGCAGCTGGTCCTGACGCGGCCCGCGAAGTTCGTGAAGTCCCGGGTGATCGTGGAGCGCCCGGACGGCTCCCCGGTCGGCGAGATCGTGCAGCAGAACGCCATCGGGAAGATCAACTTCGCGATCAACGCGAACGGTCAGCAACTCGGCGCGATCAAGGCCGAGAACTGGCGGGCCTGGAACTTCGCGATCGTCGACCACGCCGAAACCGAGGTCGCCCGGATCACCAAGACCTGGGAGGGCCTGGCCAAGACGATGTTCACCACCGCGGACAACTACGTCCTACAGATCCACTTCCAGCTGCCCGAGCCGCTGCTCAGCCTGGTCGTGGCGACGGCGCTGACGGTGGACACGGCGCTCAAGCAGGACTCCCGCGGGTTTGGGTGATCCAGGGCTGGCGTCCTGGTCGACCTGCTGATGGGCCTGGGGTGCCCCCTGCTGACCCGGCGGTCCGGCTGGTTTTCAGGCCCTTTCGGGCCTGTCCCCCCGGGGGGTACGCGCCGCGGGTTGTCGGCGGTTTGTGGGGGTGCGGTTCGGGGTGTTCCCTGCGGTAGTGGCGATCCGGCCGTTTCGTTGTGGTCGGTCGCGCAGTTCCTCGCGCCCCTTCGCGGGGTGCCCCCTGGAGTAGCGGCGATCTTGCGGTTGCGTCGTGGCTTGTCGCGCAGCTCCCCGCGCCCCTTTGCGGGGCGCCCGGAGGCGCCCCTTCAGGTGTGGGGTCAGACCTGTTTGCCGGAGCCGCCCGCGCCGCCGCCGGCGGTGCCAGCGGACTTGATGCCCTTGGTGATGGTGTCCATCTCGGACACCTTCGGCGCCTTGGCGTTCACGTCGAAGCCGAACCGGACCACCACCAGCATGCTGGAGTCGGCCGGTGACGGGAACGCCAGCGACTCGACGTAGCCGTCGTCGCCCTTGCTGGTGACGACCTTCCAGCGCACCAGGTAGCCCTTCTGGCCCGCCACGTCCACGGCCTTCGAGGCGAGTTCGTCGTGCGAGGAGATCTCGCCGTAGACGCTGCCGCCGTACGACTGCTCGGCGTTCTTCGAGATGTCCGCCTTGGCTGCCGCCTTCGCCGTCGTCTCGGACAGCTTCAGGGCGGCCGCCGGCGCCGAAGAGACACCGCCGCGCGAGCACTTCTGCGACGTGTCGCCCGGGCACTTGTAGTCGCCGATGGTCAGCTGGGCTCCGATGGTGCCCGACTGGCCCTTCCAGCCGTCCGGTACCGGCAGGCTGATGCCGCTCGCCATGTCGACGGCATAGCCGTCCTCCACCTGCGGGCCGGGGCTCTGCGGGGTGTCGGGCTCCCCGGATCCGCCGGATCCACCGGATCCCCCGGGACCGTGCGGGAGGCCGCCGCCGTTGTGGGAGGTCTCCGGCTTCGGCGCGGACGACTCGCCGGCCTTGTCGTTGCCGGTGAGCGCGTACACACCACCGCCTATGCACGCCAGCACCACGACCGCCACCACCGCCGCGATCGCCGTGCGTGGTCCGCGCCGCGCGGCGCCCGGAGCTCCGGGCGGCATCATCGGGGCGCCCGCCGGATACGCGGGCGGCGCGTACGGGCCCGCCACCTGGGCCGGGCGGACCTGGTCCGTCCAGGCACTGCCGTTCCACCAGCGCTCGGCGCGCGGTCCGTCACTAGTCTGCCCGGGGTCCGGATACCAGCCGGGAGGAGTTGCCTGAGTCATGACGCCACACTAAGAGACCTGAGTGAAAACGCTATGAGAGGGGGCAGAAAGAACGGGGTGCCCGGCCGCCCGGCAGCGAGTCGGAGACACCGGGAGGGGCGGCACGTTGCTCCTACCACCCCCTATGCGCCCATGTCCGCGGTTCGTGCACACCGGCCGCATCACGTCTCGCGGTCCGCCGCCACGTCCCGTGCCGGGCTAGTCTCATGGTGTGTTCACGTGTGCTGACGGGCCTTGGGGAGGGACTGGGATGACACAGGGCCGGCAGGAGGGCGCCTTAGCGACGCTGTTCGAGCGCGATGTCGAACTGGCCGAGGCCACCGACGCCGTCGACCGGCTCCGCGCGGACCGCCACGGCCCCGGCAGCCTGCTCGTCTACCGCGGTGAGGCCGGCATCGGCAAGACCGCGCTGCTGTCCGCGGTGCGCCGGACGGCCGAAGGCCGGTGCACGGTGTGGAGCGCGCGCGGCGGCGAGACCGTCACCTCCGTACCCTTCCACGTCGTACGGCAGTTGCTGACCCCCGCCCTGCTGGCACTCGACACGTTCGAGGCGCGCGAGTGCTTCGGCGACTGGTTCGAGATCGCCGGGCCCGCGCTGGGCATCGCCGAGCCGGGCGAGCGGCAGCCCGACCCGCAGGCCGTCTGCGAGGGCCTGGTCGTCGCGGTCGGCCGGCTCGCCACGCTGACCTGGCCGCTGGTACTGCTCATCGACGACGCGCACTGGGCCGACCTGGAGTCCCTCCAGTGGCTCGCCGCGTTCGCCGAACGCCTGGACGCCCTGCCGGTTCTCGTGGCCGTCGCGCACCGCCCCGGCGAGGCCACCGCCCGCGGCACCACCCTCCTCGAGCGTGTCGGAGCCGCCGCCCGCCCCACCGCCACCCTGCGCGCCCTCACCCCCGAGGCGACCGCCGAGCTGACCCGTGCCAGCCTGGGCGAGCACGCCGACGCCCCGTTCTGCCGTGAGGTGTGGGCCGTCACCGGCGGCAACCCGTACGAGGCGGTGGAACTCCTCGCCAAGGTGCAGGACTGCGAGCTGGAGCCGGTGGAGGCGGCGGCGAACGAGCTGCGGGCGTTGGGACGCACCTCCCGTGGCCGCGGCCTCGTCGCCCGGCTCGAAGGGCTCGGCACCGATGTCACCCGCTTCGCCCGGGCCGCCGCCGTGCTCGGCACCGAGATCTCCCTGGACCTCGCCGCGACCCTGGCCGGCATGGGCGCCGAAGAGGCCAGACGCTGCGCCGAACGGCTGTGCACGGCCCGCATCCTGAGACCGGGCCCGGACACGTCCGGCTCCCGGCTGGGCCCCGACGAGCTCGAGTTCGTCCACCCTCTGATCGCCAGCGCCGTCTACCGCTCCATCCCGCCGGCGCTGCGCACCGCGCTGCACGGCCAGGCGGCCTGGGCCCTCACCGAAACCGGCCGGGGCGCCGCCGCGGCCTCCGGGCACCTGCTGGAGGTGCACCCCGACGACGACCCCGAACTCGTCGAGCAACTGCGCGAGGCCGCACGGGAACACCTCGCGGTGGGCGCCCCCGACGCGGCACGCCGCTGCCTGGAGCGCGCCCTGAGCGAACCGCCGCGGCCCGGTGCGCACGCCCAGGTGCGCTACGAGTTGGGCTGCGCCACCCTGCTCACCTCGCCCGCCACCACCATCGGCCACCTCCAGGACGCGCTCACGAGTCCGGGGCTCGACGGCGATCTGCGGGTGGACGCGGTGTGCCGGCTGTCCCAGGCACTGGTCCACAACGGCCAGCTGGAGGAGGCGGTCGCCGCCGTCGACGCCGAGGCGGCCCGGTTGCCACCCGGCCCGGCGCGCCTGCGGTTGCAGGCCGTGCACTACATGTGGGAGAGCATCCACGCCGGTGTCGAGGACGGTGCCGACCATCGCTCCGAGCGGCTCGCCGCGCTCGCCGGACCGCTCACCGGCCGCGACAACGCCGAGCGTGCGCTGCTGATCCTGCGCGCCTTCGACGCGACGAAACGCGGCGAGAACGCCGAAGAGGTCGTCGAACTCTGCGACCGCGCGCTGGTCAACGGCCGTCTGGCACCCGGCCTCGGCTGGACCGACACCGAATGGGGCTTCGAGCTGCTCACCATGCTCGGCAGCTCGTATCTCTTCGCCGACCGGCTCGACCGCGCCGAGAGCCTGTTCACCGAGGCCCTGCGCGCCTACGAGAGCGCGGGCTGGAGCGGTGGCCACCTCGCCCTCGCGCACGCCTTCGTCGGCTTCGTGCACCGCAGGCGCGGCCGGCTGCCGGACGCCGAGGCGTTCCTGCGGGAGGCGCTGCGACTGGCCGACCGGGTCGGCACCGGCCTGCCGATGCACTGGGACGCGGCGTGCATGCTCATCGACACGCTGCTTGCCCGCGGCAGGACCGGAGCAGCCGAGGAGATCGCGGAGCGCTACGGGTTCACGCCGCCGTACCCATCCACCGTGGTGCTGCCCGACGCGCCCTCCGTACGCGGCCGGCTGCTGATCGCCGCCGGCCGCACCAAGGACGGTGTGGCCGCACTGGAAGCGGCCGAGCAGGTGGCGGTCGCCCGCGGCCAGCACAACACGGTGATGGCGCCGTGGGCCGCCGACCTGGCTCGCGCGGTGGCCCCCGAGGACCCCGGCCGAGCCGCCGAGCTGGCCGCGACCGCCCGGGTGCAGGCCGAACGGTTCGGCACCGACACCGCGATCGGCGAGGCACTGCGCTGCGCAGCCGCCCTGGAGACCGGCCAGCGCCGGGTCACCCGGTACGCGCGCGCCGTGGCCTATCTGGAGGCGTCGCCCTGCGCCTACGAACACGCCCTGGCCCGCGTCGAGTACGGCATCGCGGCGCGTTCCACGGCGGAACTGGGCCGCGGCCTGACGCTGGCCCGGGCCTGCGGTGCCGAGGGGCTGGTGGCCCGCGCCCGCGAGGTCCTGGAGACCGGACGGGGCCTGCACTGACCCGCAGCGACCGCGCAGCGCACCGGCCGGTACGCCGTCAGGACGCCAGCAGCTGCTCCGTCACCGCGGCGAGCCGCTTGCGCAGGTCGGGGTCGTAGGCGTCCGGGTGGGCCTGCGAGGGGCGGGTGCCGTCGAAGTAGCCACCGTTGTGGGTGATGCCGGCGTCGGTGGTGGCCAGCCGGAGCACCCCCGCGACGCCCTCCGGGACGGACGACAGCGGCGTGACCCCGCTCTCGCGCACCATCGCGGTGTCCATGAACGTCGCCGGATGCAGCACGTTGACCGACACCCCGCTGCCCGCCAGCTCCTCGGCCAGGGTGAAGGTGTACGCGGCCAGCGCGAACTTGCTGCGCCGGTAGGCCTCCACACCCACGTAGCCCTCGGTGAACTCGATGTCGTCGGGGTCGATCGGCAGCTGTCCCGCCGAGCCGACGTTGACGATCCGCGCGGGGGTGTTGGCGCGCAGCACCGGAAGGAGGGCACGGGTCAGGGCGACGGGCGCGAGGTAGTTCACGGCCAGCCGTAGCTCGTGACCGTCCGCGCTCTCCTCGCGCCCCGCGTCCGGTGCGCCGAAGCCGATCCCGGCGTTGTTGATCAGCACATCCAGGTCCGGATGGGCCTCGGCGACCCGGTTGCCCAGGGCGCGCACCTCGGCGAGCGAGGCGAGGTCCGCCACGACCGCCTGGGCCTCGCCTCCGGCGTCGTCGAGCTCGGCTACCAGCTGCGCGGTGCGGTGCCCGTCACGCCCGTGGGCCACCACGACATGACCGGCCCTGGCCAGCTCGAAGGCGAGCTGGCGGCCCAGGCCCGACGTCGAGCCGGTGAGCAGAACGGTGGACATGTCGGCTCCTTCCGTGCGGAACACGTTCTTCACCCTAGGTCCTGCCGGAGTCAGGCAGCGGCATACGGGACCCTGGTCGGCCACGTACGCCCGGCAGGAGTACCCGGGTGCACGGAGGGCGATGCCGTCAGGAACGCTCGGCCGGCGGATCCGCCTCCCCGGACTCCTCGGCGAGTACCCGCCGTGCGATGGCGAACGCCGTGTTGGCGGCCGGCACCCCGCAGTAGACCGCCGTCTGCAACAGCACCGCGCCGATCTCCTCCGGCATGAGGCCGTTGCGCCGCGCGGCACGTACGTGCATGGCCAGCTCGTCGTGGTGGCCGTGGGCCACCAGCGCGGTCATGGTGATCATGCTGCGCTCGCGCCGGGAGAGCGTGGTGTCGGTCCAGATCTCGCCCCAGGCGTAGCGGGTGATGAAGTCCTGGAAGCGCGTGGTGAAGTCGTCCGTACGGGACTGGGCGCGGTTCACGTGCGCATCGCCGAGGACGGCCCGGCGCACCGCCATGCCGCTGCGCGGCTCGCCGTCGAGGTGGCCGCGCAGCGCGGCGAGCACCGCCCCGGGGTGCTCGGCCGGCGCCAGGTGCGAGGCACCGGCCAGCTCGGTGAGCGTGGCGCCGGGCACCGCGTCGGAGATCTCCCGCAGATGTGCGGGCGGGGTGGCCGGGTCCTCGCGGCCGGCGACGAGCAGCGTCGGCACGGCGATCCGGGGCAGCTCGGCGCGCAGGTCGAAGCCGGCGAGCGCATCACAGCACGCCGCGTACGCGCCGGGATCGGCCGCGCGCTGGTCCGCCAGGAGCCCGGGGTCGCTGAACCCGGGCGTGAACCAGCGCGAGTTCGCCGTCTCCACCAGCGGTCCGGTGCCTTCCGCACGCACCAGTGCGGCGCGCTCACGCCAGCCGTCCGGCTCTCCGAAGCGTGCCGAGGAGCAGATCGCCGCCAGGCTCGTGATCCGCTCCGGATGGTGCACCGCCAGGTGCATGCCGACGGCGCCTCCGATGGAGACCCCGGCGTACCCGAACCGCTCGACGCCCAGCGCGTCGGCGAGCCGGAGCACCAGCTCCGCCAGGTCGGCGACGGTGGCGCCCGGTCCGATCAGCGCCGGGCTCGACCCGCCGTGCCCCGGCAGGTCCCAGCGGATGACCCGGTGCGTGGTGGACAGCTCGGGCGCCACGCCGTCCCACAGGGCGAGGGAGGTGCCGAGTGACGGGCCGAGCAGCAGCGGCGGCGCGGTGGGCGCGCCTTCGATGCGGTGGTGCAGCAGCGTGTCGTTCATGAGCGCTCCAGAGCGCGATCGGTGAGGGCCTCCGCACGGCCGGTGTACCGGGCGGGGTCGGTCAACTCGGCCAGGTCGAGACCGAGGCCGGCGAGGTCGGGAAGGTCGGCGAGCACGTCGGCGAGCGCGCGCTGCTCGGCGTCGGCGCGCCGGGCCGCCTCGGTGAGCAGCGCGCCGGCGCGGTGGCGGCCGAGCAGCGGGGCGAGCCGGGCGGACAGCCGCTCGGAGACGATCAGACCGTGGGTGAGGTCCAGGTGGGCGCGCATCGCCTCCGGGCGCACGATCAGGTGCTCGGCCAGGTCCGCGGCGTCCCGGGCCGCCCCGCCGGTGAGCCTGAGCAGCTCGCGCAGCGGCTCCCACTCGGCGTGCCAGGTCCCGGCCGGGCGCTCGTCCTCGGCGGTGAGCGCGCCGTAGAGGGTGGCGGCGAGTGCGGGGGCGCGGCGGGCCGCCGCGGTGATGAGGGTGGCGCGGACCGGGTTCGCCTTGTGCGGCATGGCGGACGAGCCGCCCCGGCTGCCCTCGGCGACCTCGGCGATCTCCGTACGGGACAGGGTGGCCACGTCCGTGGCGGGTTTGCCGAGCGCGGCGGCGGTGAAGGCCAGCGCGTGCGCGAGGTCGGCGACGGGGGTGCGCAGGGTGTGCCAGGGCAGGAGCGGTGCGGCCAGCGAGAGTTCACGCGCGTAGGCCGCCGGCAACGCGTCGACCCCGGCGTGGTCCGCGCTGCCCGCGTCGGCGGCGTACACGGTGAAGGCGGCCAGCGTGCCCGCCGCCCCGCCGAGTTGGCACGGCAGCGCCTGTCGCACGGCGCCCAACCGGTCCCGTGCGTCCAGTACGAGGGACCGCCACCCCGCCGCCTTCAGGCCGAAGGTGGTCGGGACGGCGTGCTGGGTGAGCGTGCGCCCGGGCATGGGGGTGGCGCGATGGGCGCGGGCGAGCCGGCCCAGCGCGTCGGCCGTGCGGACCAGGTCGGCGTGGATCAGGTCGAGGGTGCGCGCGGCCACCAGCATCAGCGCGGTGTCCAGGATGTCCTGGCTGGTCGCGCCCCGGTGCACGTATCCGCCGCACTCCTCGGGAACGGCCGCGGTCAGCTCCTTCACCAGCGGGATCACCGGGTTGCCGCCGGAGCGGGCGCGCAACGCCAGGTCCCGGGCGTCGAACCGGTCCGCGTCGGCCGCCGCCGTCACGGCGTCGGCCGCTTCCGCGGGCGCCAGCCCGCACGCCGCCTGTGCGCGGGTGAGCGCCGCTTCCGCGTCGAGCAGCGCCTGGAGGACGGCGGTGTCCCCCGTCGCTGCCTCGGCGGCGGATCCGGCCCGCCCGGGGGAGAGGAGGCCGGTGTCGGGGTCTGCGCTGGTCACGGTGGCTCCATCGGGTCGGGTGTCGGCCTGCGGCCCGCGGCGCCGGGCGCGGGCGAGTTGCCTGTGGGGCGGGTCGGACGTCCGGTGGTCCGGCCGGCCCCGCGCCCCTTCCAGGGGAACCCACGGGCGTCGGGGGGAGCCGCCCGTGGGTTCCCCTGCAAGGGGCGCGGGGCCGTTATACATGCGGCTTCGCCACGGTCAGGACGCGGCGCGCCACCGTCACCGACCAGGGGCCGATGCCCGGAACCGAGACCAGCCGACGGGGATCGGCGGGACCTGTCTTCCCCGGAGGCAGGACCTAGCCGAACTGGAGGAACACCGTTTCGTCCGCGCCCTGGAGACGGATGTCGAACCGGTACGAGCGGTTCGGCTCCGCCCGGGCCAGCAGGGTGCGCCGCCGCTCCGCCGGCAGCGAGTCCAGCAAGGCGTCGCCCGACGTGGCGGCGTGCGCCGGGTCCGCCGCGCCCGCCACGTCACCGTCGACCAGGTAGGCGCGGGTGAACAGGTGGTGCAGCAGGCCGCGGGCGAAGACGCACACGCTGATGTAGGGCACGCCCGGGTTGCCGGGGGGCAGGGTCTGCACGACGTAGTGGCCGTCGGCGTCGGTGCCGACCCGGCCGAAGCCGGTGAAGTCGGTGCCGTTGCGCCCGAGGAAACCGCCGTCGAAGGGGTCACGCCGCATCGATCCGGGCGCGCCCTTGAGGGAGCCGTCGGGTGCCGCCTGCCAGAACTCCAGGAGCGCGTCCGGCACGGGATCGCCCGCGCCGTCCAGGACCCGGCCGTGCAGGGTGATCGTGTCGGGGTGGCGCTCCGGCGCGATCCGGCCGCCCTCCCGGAACGGCAGCGCGTACCCGTAGAAGGGTCCCACCGTGTGGGACGGCGTGGGCGGCGTCGACGTCGGGACGGGCGGGGCGGCGTCCGGGGACGTCGCCGCGGCCGACGAGGGTGCGACAGCTGCGGTGTCGGACATCAGCGGCCTTCCTCGATCCAGGTTGCGGAGGGCCCGTCCAGCACGATGTCCCACTCGTAGCCGAGCGAGAACTCGGGCTGGGACAGCTCGTGCCGGTAGGACGCGACCAGACGGGCCCGGGCGGCCTCGTCGGTCACCGACTGGAGGATCGGGTCGTAACGGAACAACGGATCGCCCGGGAAGTACATCTGGGTCACCAGACGCTGGGTGAACGCGGTGCCGAAGACGGAGAAGTGGATGTGGGCGGGGCGCCAGGCGTTGTCGTGGTTGCGCCAGGGGTAGGCGCCCGGCTTGATGGTGGTGAAGCGGTAGTGACCGGTGTCGTCGGTGAGGGTGCGGCCGACGCCGGTGAAGTTCGGGTCGAGCGGCGCCGGGTGCTGGTCGCGCAGATGGGCGTACCGGCCCGAGGCGTTGGCCTGCCAGATCTCCACGAGCTGCCCGCGGATCGGGCGGCCCCGGCCGTCCAGCAGTCGCCCCGAGACGGTGATCCGCTCGCCCAGCGGCTCGCCCGGGTGCTGGACGGTGAGGTCGTTGTCCGTGTCGGTGATGTCGGTGACGCCGAAGACGGGGCCCGACAGCTCCACCGTCTCCGGGTCCGAGCCCGACACCGGGACCAGCGGCTGCTGGGGGTGGCGCAGCACCGAGCTGCGGTAGGGGCGGTAGTCGCGCGACGGGTGGTGCTGGACGGGGGCGCCTGCGGCGCGTGCCGTGTCGTACGCGCTGCGGAGGTCGGCGACCTCCGTGTCGATGTCCGACTGGGTGAGAGCCATGAGCATTCCTGGGGGTAGTACCGAAGACGTCCGGGCCGTAGGGGCGCATCGGGGCCGGTGGGGCCAGGTGCGTCACGCCGCGGCGGGGGACGGGGGAGTCAGCGGCGGGCGCCGCCGGTGGCCTGCTCCGGGACGGTCACCGTGGCGGCCGTCCGCTCGCGGACCTCGGCCTTGGTGACACCCGGCGCGCACTCGACGAGGACGAGTCCGCCGTCCGTGACGTCGAGCACCGCCAGGTCGGTGATGATGCGGTTGACGCAGGCCCGGCCGGTCAGCGGCAGCGAGCACTCCGCGACCAGCTTCGGCGTGCCGTCCTTCGCGTTGTGGGTCATCACCGCGATCACCTGGCGGGCCCCGTGCACCAGGTCCATGGCGCCACCGATCCCGGTGATCATCTTGCCGGGCACCGCCCAGTTCGCCAGGTCACCGTGCTCGGAGACCTGCATCGCGCCGAGCACGGCCACGTCGATATGGCCGCCGCGGATCATTCCGAAGGACAGTGCGGAGTCGAAGTAGGCGGCACCGGGCAGTACCGTCACGGTCTCCTTGCCCGCATTGATCAGATCGGGGTCGACCTCGTCCTCGCGCGGGTACGGGCCGACGCCGAGGATGCCGTTCTCCGACTCCAGGATCACCTCGACGCCCTCGGGCAGGTGGTTCGGGATGAGCGTCGGCAGGCCGATGCCCAGGTTCACGTACTGCCCGTCCTCGAGCTCGAGCGCTGCCCGGGTCGCCATCTGCTCACGTGTCCAGGCCATTACGCCCCCTCCGTCCGGGTCGTCCGCTTCTCGATGGCCTTGTCCGCGGCCTGTTCGGGGGTCAGTGCCACCACGCGCTGGACGAAGATGCCGGGCAGGTGCACGGCGTCCGGGTCCAGCGCGCCTGGTTCGACCAGCTCCTCGACCTCGGCGACGGTGATCCGGCCGGCCATCGCCGCCAGCGGGTTGAAGTTCCGGCTGGACTTGGCGAAGACCAGGTTTCCGTGCCGGTCGCCCTTGGCCGCCCGCACCAGTGCGAAGTCGGTGCGGATGCCGTGCTCCAGCACGTACGGCACGCCGTCGAACTCCCTGACCTCCTTCGGCGGCGAGGCCACCGCGATGCCGCCCTGGCCGTCGTAGCGCCAGGCGAGACCGCCGTCCGCGACCTGCGTGCCGACCCCGGCCGGGGTGTAGAAGGCGGGGATCCCGGCGCCGCCGGCCCGCAGCCGCTCGGCCAGGGTGCCCTGCGGGATCAGCTCGACCTCCAGCTCACCGGCCAGATACTGACGGGCGAACTCCTTGTTCGCGCCGATGTAGGAGCCGGTGACACGGGCGATGCGGCCGGCGGCCAGCAGGACCGCGAGCCCGGAGTCCATCGCCCCGCAGTTGTTGGACACCACCCGCAGGTCGGTCACGCCCCGCTCGTACAGCGCCTGGATCACCGCGTTCGGCACCCCGCTCAGGCCGAAACCGCCGACCGCGAGCGACGCCCCCTCGGGGACATCGGCCACCGCCTCGGCGGCGGTGGCGACCACCTTGTCCATCCGTGCAGCTCCCTTGTTCCGAGCGCCGGTGCCTGCCGCCCCGCATACCGCGCGGACGGCCGTGCGGCCCCGCCCCGCCGACCGGCGCTCCCTCCGGCGGGAAAAATTAATCAGGGCACTGACTATTTGGTTGGCGACCCGGGCGTTTCGGCGGGCTGAACCTCACGCTGCCACCGGACCTGCGAAGCCGTCAATACCTCTCCTGAGCTGGAATCGAAGTGATGCCTCTCCGGTTCTCGAGGATATGGAGGGGGCGGCGACGGCTGGTTGTCGACATCTCGTCCGAGGTGGGTCACTATGATCCGTGCACCGATCAAGTTTCGATCGCTCCCGGCTTGCTCCCGGCTCGCTGCGGGCCGCCAGGGCACTGCACCCACCCGCGGTGCGTCGCGTCGACCGGCCCGGGGACAATGCGGCGATCGCGTCGATACGAGCGGAGGACCGCATGGCGGCGGTGGACCTGACCACCCACCCCGGGCACCTGGCCCGGCGGCTCCAGCAGGCGCACTACCTGCTGTGGACCAGCATGGTCTCCGAGGAGACCACCTCGCCGCAGTTCGCGGTGCTGAACACCCTCATGGCCGAACCGGGCCTCGACCAGCGCACCGTGGGGGAGCGGGTCGGACTCGACCGCTCGACCGTCGCCGAGGTGATCAGCCGACTCGGCCGGCGCGGCCTGCTCGACAAGGTACGCGACCCGCAGGACGGCCGCCGCTTCCTGCTCCGGCTGACCGAGGACGGTGCCCGTACGCACCGCCGCCTGACGGTGCGCGTCGCGCGGATGAACCAGGTGTTCCTCGCCCCGCTCTCCGCCGACGAGCAGCGGGTCTTCTGCGAGCTGCTGCGCAGGGTCTCGGATGCGGCGGAGGGCCTCCGTAACCCCCTCGCACCTGCGGCGTTGGCCCCCGAAGGCGCGTAGCGGTGGCGTAGCGGGCCGCGGCGCCGTGCCGTCAGGCGGACGGTGGCGTGCCCAGGACCTGAGCAAGGTCGTAGCGGACCGGTTCCTCCAGCTGGGTGTAGGTGCAGCTGGCGGGTGTCCGGTCGGGGCGCCAGCGGCGGAAGTGGGCGGTGTGCCTGAAGCGGACGCCGTTCTCCATGTGGTCGTAGGCCACCTCGCACACCCGCTCGGGCCGCAGCGGTACCCAGGACAGGTCCTTCCGGCCCGACCAGCGGCTCGGCGCACCCGGCAGCCGGGCGGTCTCATGCGCCGTCTCGTCGGTCCAGGACGCCCACGGGTGATCCTCGGCCGACGTCATCCGCAGCGGCTCCAGCTCCTCGATCAGCGCGGCGCGCCGCTTCATGGGGAACGCGGCCGAGACCCCCACGTGCTGGAGGGCGCCCTGGGAGTCGTAGAGACCGAGCAGGAGCGAGCCCACCACCGGGCCGCTCTTGTGATAGCGGTAGCCCGCCACGACACAGTCCGCGGTCCGCTCGTGCTTGATCTTGAACATGACGCGTTCGTTCTGCCGATACTGCGAGGTCAGCGGCTTGGCGACGATCCCGTCGAGCCCCGCGCCCTCGTAGCGGTCGAACCACTCGGCGGCGAGCGCGGCGTCCGTGGTGGCGGGGGCCAGATGCACGGGGGGAGTCACTCCGGCCAGGGCCGCTGCCAGGCGGTCGTGGCGCTCGGTCAGCGGCTCGGTGAGCAGCGCCGCGTCCCCGAGCGCGAGCAGGTCGAAGGCCACGAAGGAGGCCGGCGTACGCTCCGCCAGCATCCGCACCCGGGACGCGGCGGGGTGGATGCGCTCCGAGAGCGCATCGAAGTCCAGCCGCCCACCGAGCGCGACCACGATCTCGCCGTCCATCACGCACCGCTCGGGCAACCGCTCCGCCAGCGCCTCGACCAGCTCGGGAAAGTACCTGGTCAGCGGCTTACCCGTACGGCTGCCCAGTTCGATCTCGGGCCCGTCACGGAAGACGATGGTGCGGAACCCGTCCCACTTCGCCTCGTAGTGCATCCCCGGCGGGATGCTCGCCACCAACTTGGCGAGCATCGGCTTCACCGGGGGCATCACCGGCAGATCCATGTCTGTGATTCTGCCTCCCGCACGCTCGAATCGGCCTCCGCTGGGAATGCCTCGTTCACGCGATGGGCCCCAATATGCGCCATGTGGCGGACCCCCCTACCGTGGCGGCATGGGTGCGAGCGGTAACCGTGCGCGTGACGACACCGCGGGTGCAGAGAGCACGAGCGGCAAGAGCCCTGGTGACGAGGGCCCCCATGGCGAGGGTCCTGGTGGCGAGGGCACCGGCGGTGCAGGCACCGGCCGCAAGAGCGCCGGCGGGAAACGGGCCGGTGGCAAAGGCGCCGGCGGCGGCAAGAGCGCGGCCATCGAGCTCCAGGCGGCCGGGCGCACCATCCGGCTGTCCAGCCCCGACAGGATCTTCTTTCCGGAACGCGGATTCACCAAGCTGGACGTCGCCCAGTACTACCTGTCGGTCGGCGACGGCATCCTGCGCGCGCTGCGCGACCGCCCGACCACCCTGGAGCGCTACCCCGAGGGCCTCACGGGGGAGTCCTTCTTCCAGAAGCGCGCCCCCAAGAACCTGCCCGACTGGACCCCCACCGCCCACATCACCTTCCCCAGCGGCCGGTTCGCCGACGAGATGTGCCCCACCGAGGTCGGCGCCGTCATCTGGGCCGCCCAGTTCGGCACCCTCACCTTCCACCCCTGGCCGGTGCGGCGCCCGGACACCGAGCACCCCGACGAGCTCCGCCTCGACCTCGACCCGCAGCCCGGCACCGACTACGCCGACGCCGTGCGGGCCGCCCACGAGCTGCGAATGGTCCTGGAGGAGAACGGGCTGCACGGCTGGCCGAAGACCTCCGGCGGACGGGGGCTGCACGTCTTCGTGCCGATCGAGCCGCGCTGGACCTTCACCCAGGTACGGCGGGCCGCCATCGCCTGCGGCAGGGAGCTGGAGCGCCGGATGCCGGGCCGGGTCACCACCGCTTGGTGGAAGGAGGAGCGTGGCGCGCGGATCTTCCTCGACTACAACCAGACCGCACGCGACCGCACCATCGCCTCCGCGTACTCGGTCCGCCCCCGCCCGCGTGCCACCGTCTCCGCGCCACTGCGCTGGGACGAGCTGGATTCCGCGCTGCCCGCGGACTTCGACCTGGCCACCATGCCCCGCCGCTACGCCGACCTCGGCGATGTGCACGCCGGCATGGACGACGAGCGGTACGTGCTGGACGGGCTGTTGGAGCTGGCCCGCCGTGACGAGCGTGACCACGGGCTGGGCGATCTGCCGTATCCGCCGGAGTATCCGAAGGTGCGGGGGGAGCCCAAGCGGGTGCAGCCGAGTCGGGCGCGGCGTGCGGATTGACGTCCGCGGGTCTGGTTGGTCGGGTTCCGTCCCGGGCGGGTGCGGCTCGGCCTTTGCCCCGGCGGGCAGCCTTTGCCCTGGCGGGCGGCCTGTGCCCTGGCGGGCAGTTGGGGTGCCTCGTGCGTTCCATCGGCACGCCGGTGGTCTCGGCCGGTTCGGGGTACCCCTGGGGCGGTGGCGATCTGGCGGTTTCGTCGGGGCTGGTCGCGCAGTTCCCCGCGCCCCTTGGACGCGTGGTTCCCGCGCTTCTGATGCGGGCTCGCCGGCCCTGGATGTGTGGTTCCTGCCCTCCTGATGTGGGGGCTCCCCGCGCCGAGGATGCGCAGGCCCCCGCGCCCCTTGCAGGGCGCGGGGGGTGCGTTGTGAGCTACAGGTCCTCGATGCGGACGTCCCGGTATGAGATGCGGTCGGCCGTGCTGTGTACCTGGAGGCCGATGTAGCCCTCGTCCCAGCGCCGTCCGTCGGTGCCCGGGTCGTCCGACCGCGGGGGCTCGAAGACCTGCCCGCCGACGTTGTCGAACTCGTTGATCAGTGTGCCGTTGCGGTACAACTGGAAGTGCTGGTCGATCACTCGGATCTCGTAGTCGTTCCAGGTGCCCTTCGGGGTGGGCCTGGCGCCGGCGAGGCCGACCCGGTCGAAGCCGTAGACCGAACCGGTCTTGTACATGTCGCCCGTGGGGCTGTCCAGGATCTGCATCTCGTGGCCGTACTCGATGGCCACCCACTCCGGACGGGGCTCCAGCGGGTTGTCATGCACCTGGGGGAACCGGACGAAGACGCCGCCGTTGGCGTTGGCGTCACCCGCCGCGTCGTCGCGCCACTGCAACTTCAGCGAGAAGTCACCGTACTTGCGAACCGGGTACCAGAGCATGCCCAGGCTGTCCGCCTGCTGGCTGGTGATGGAGCCGTCGTCGTTCAGCTTGAACGAGCCGCCGCCGACCTGCTCCCAGCGGTCCAGTGACTTCTGGGTGCCGTCGAAGATGGTCGTGTAGCCCTCGGTGTGTCCCGGGGTGCCGATGCCGGACTGCTTCGCCGCCTTGTTGATCAGCCGGTACTCGCGCTGGTCGATGACGCCGTCGGCGAGCAACCGGTCGGTGACCGTCTTGACGTGCTTGAGGAACAGTGCCTGGGACGTCCACTCCTTCTCGTCCTCGATGAGTTCGTTGATCCGGCACCGGTTGTTCGTCACACGGTTCGGCACCCCGGTGTCGACGGTGCCGACGAACACCGTCGTGCGCTCGTCGTACTCGGCACACGGCGGACCCGGCACACCGCCGCCCGGTGCCACCGTGAACGACACCGACGCCGCCGCACTGGTGTTGCCCGCCTTGTCGCTCGCCCGGTAGGCGACGGTGTGTGCCCCGGTGCGGTCCACCACCACCGGGTCCGCGTAGGCGAGGTACGGGCCGCCGTCGAGCGAGTACTCGACGGACGCCACGCCCGAGTCGGCGTCGGTTGCCGTCACCGTCACCGTGGCGCGGGTCAGGTAGGCGCCGTCGGAGTTCTTCTCACCGTCGACCTTGGCATGCACCTCGGGCGGTGTGGTGTCATCGGCGGGTGGCGCCACCACCGTGAAGTCCACCGACTTCTCGGCCGCCGCGTTGCCCGCCTTGTCGGTGGCCCGGAAGCGCACCGTGTGCTCGCCCGGATCGTGCACCATCACCGGCGCGGTGTACGGCTGCCACGCACCGTCCGCCTCCAGCGCGTACTCGATGGTGTTGACCCCGGAACCGGTGTCGGACGCGGTCACCGTCACCGTCGCCATGCCCACGTAGGCGCCGTCGGCGTCCTGCTCGCCGGTGACCGTGCCGGAGGTGTCCGGTGGTGTGGTGTCGTCGGTGGGTGGTGCCGCCACCGTGAAGTCCACCGACTTCTCGGCCGAGGTGTTGCCTGCCTTGTCGGTGGCCCGGTAGCGCACGGTGTGCGTGCCGACCTGGTCGATCACCAGGGCGGTGGTGTACGGCTGCCAGGCACCGTCGGCCTCCAGCGCGTACTCGACGGTGTCCACGCCGGAGCCGTCGTCGGTGGCGTCGACGGTCACCGAAGCGGAGCCCACGTACGCCCCGTCCGCGTTCTGCTGTCCCTCGACCTTCGCCGAGGCCTCCGGCGCCGTGGTGTCGTCCCCGCCCCCGCCGTCGGTGACGACGAGGGTGCCGGACATGGAGGTGTGCCCGGGCATCGAGCAGAAGTAGTGGTAGGTGCCCGGGGTGAGGGTCACCTCCGCGGTGTGCTTGCCGCCCTGGGTGTCGGTGGGGCTGGCCTGGAGGTTCAGCTTGACGTCGTTGTTGTACTGCGAGTCGGTGACGTCGAAGGTGAGGGTGTGCGGCATGTTGGTGGTGTTGCCGGTGGCCGTGCTGTTCTCGAAGACGATGGTCGCCGCGCCCGCCGTCGCGGTCGTAGGCGCCGAGGTGTATTCGGTGATGCTGTCGCCTGCCGTCCAGGTCAGCGTCTGGGCCGCCGCACCGCCGGCGCCGGCCGGTTCGGTGGTACGCCCGTAGGCGGCCGTCGAACCGAGGCCCAGCACCATCGCCAGACAGGCCAGCAGCACGACGACCGGATGCCGCTGCTGGTGCCGCTGCCGCTGCCGCTGCCGCTGCAGCGGTCTGTGGTGCCCGGGTGCTCTCCCGGGTGCTCTGCCGCTCATCACTGCGCCTTCCTTGCCAGGTCCTCGGGGGCCGGGGTCGGAGCGCCGCCCGTGTAGGTCACGTGCCACAGCGCCGAGTGCTCGTCGGAGGTGAAGAAGCCGCGACCGTAGTCCAGCACGTAGAGCGAGCCGTCCGGGGCGAACTCCCAGTCCATCAGGTTCCCGATGCCGTCGTTTCCGGTGGGGATGATCTTCTTCAGGGACTCCGAGTGCACCGGCAGCCCACCGTCGCCCATGGTCTTCGGATCCATGATCACGGCGTTCCGCGGCTGGGTCTGGTCGTAGAAGTCGCCCACGAACCACTTGCCGTCCCAGTACGCGGGCCAGGCGTTCGGGCCCGCGGTGGCGGCGTCGTAGTGGTAGATCGGGCCGTCCATGGTGGCCTGGCCGCCGCCCTTGAGCCACGGCAGCAGATAGGTGGCCTGGTCCTTGTCGTAGGAGGGGATGCCGTCCGCGTTCCTCGGGTAGTCGGGAGCGCCGCCCTGCGGCGAGTACCAGATGTTGTTGCCGGTCACCGGCGGCAGGTTCACCAGGCCGTCGTTGTTGGGCGACTCGTTCTTCGGGTGGTCGCAGTCGTACCAGCCCAGCGGTTGGGTCGGATCGGGCAGGTTGCGGTCACGGTAGGGCTGCTTGTTGCCCATGCAGTACGGCCAGCCGCGGTTGCTCGCCTTGGTGATCACGGCGAACTGGTCGTACTTGGCCGGTCCCCAGGTCGGTGACGGGTCGTTGGCGTCCGGACCGACCCAGCCCGCGTAGAGGATGTCGGTCTTCTTGTCGACGAAGATGCGTGCCGGGTTGCGTACCCCCATCGCGTAGATCTCGCCGCGCGTCTTGCCGCCGCCCTCGTCGGTCTCCTTGCCGGTGAAGAGGTTCCCCTCGGGGAGGGTGTAGGTGCCGTCCGGCTCGGGGTGGATGCGCAGGATCTTGCCGTTGAGGTTGTTGGTGTTGCCGGCCGTGCGACGGGCGTCGGCGAACGAGACCCCCTGGTAGTTGGGCTCGGGGTTGTTGCCGGAGTAGCCGTCGCTGAACTGCGAGGAGTTGTTGTCCCCGACCGCGATGTACAGGTTGCCCTTGGAGTCCCAGCTCATGCCGCCGCCCGCGTGGCAGCAGCTGTGCACCTGGGCCGGCCACTTCAGCAGCACCTTCTCGCTGCTCACGGCCAGCTTGTTGGTCGCCAGGTCGAGGGTGAAGCGGGAGACCTGCCGGGTGTCCATCTGGGTCTCGCGGTTCAGCCCCGAGAACGGGGTGTAGTAGACGTACACCCACCCGTTGTGCTCGAAATCGGGGTCCAACTCGATGCCCAGCAGACCCTCTTCGATCTTGGTGAGCTCGTCGCCGCCGCCCTTGTTGCCGAACACGTCCAGCTCGGCGGCGAGGGTGACCTGACCGGTCTTCGGGTCGTAGACGTGGATCTGGCCCTTGCCGCGGCCGACGTTCGGGTCGTTCCAGTCGGTGACCACGGGCTGTGCGGCGTCCGCGCCGCCGCGGCCGATGTAGAACACCCGCCCGTCGGGTGCGATGGTCATCCCGTGCGGCTCGCCGATCTGGTCGTTCTGGCCGGGCTGGTTGGGCTTGGTGACCCGCTCGGCCTTGTAGTCGGCGGTGATGGTGGCCTTGCAGTCGGCCTGCACCAGACGGGTCGTCCACAGCAGGGCGCCGCGCAGATGGCTGCGGAAGTCGGTCTCGTCGTACGACGACGCGGTGCCGCCCATCGCGGTGTAGAAAGAACGCCCGCCGTCGTAGTCACGACACCAGGACACCGGGTGGTCCCAGCCGTTGGCGCCGGTGCCCGGCTGGTACGTCGACTCGCGTACCCGCGCCACGGTGTGCACGGTGCCGGTCGGGTTCTGCTGCCAGTTGAACCACTGGTCGGGGCGCTTCCACTCCAACGGCAGCTGCTGGGTGGCCGGATTCACCCGGTCGCCCACCTCGACGGTGGCCCGCTGGACGGAACCGGGGCTGTCCGCGGCCGGCCGGGCGCCGATCAGGCCGGTGAACCAGTCCGAGTACGGCTCCGCACGTGCCGCGTCATGCAGGCCGACGAAGCCGCCGCCCGCTTCCATGTACGCCTCGAGGCCCGCCTCCTGCTCGGGGTCCAGCACATCGCCGCCGCCGGTGAGGAAGACGACGGAGTTGTACGAGCCCATCTTCTTGGCGTTGGTGAAGACTCCGGGGTCGTCCGTGGCCTGCACCCTGAACTGCTGGTCCGTCGGACCCGACTGGCCGATCTTCTCGATGGCCGCGATGGCCGGGTTCACCACGGGGGATTCATCACCGTCGGCGGCGCTGCCGTAGAAGAGCAGCACTTTGACGTCGTCACTGCCGGGCGGCGACGGCAGGTCCAGGGCCGCCGCCATGGCGTTCGGGTCGAGCCGCGCTGCGGCGGCCGGGCCGGTCAGTAAGCCTGCGGCGAGTGCTCCGGCGGCCATGGCTGAGTACCAGGCACGCCGCGAGCGGCTCGGTCTGTGATGTCCGGATCTGTCGGGCCCTCGCGCCGCTGAGGGCTTTTGACGCGGTGTGAGCCGCATGTCGTCAGTCACCCAACCCCTCATGGTCATGACATCAACCTGGTTGAAGCTAGACCTCTTTTCATGGTTCGCCAATAGGTATAACCGGGATTGCACGAACTTTGTCCTGAGTGTGGATAAACGAAGATCGCGGGGTTACCGTGTGCCCGTGCCGGGGCCTTCGGTGCCCCTTGTACCTCCATGCGAAGGGCGGGACTTCGGTGAAGGACGACGCAACGGACGAGACGGTCGGCACGACGGCGGACGGCACGACGGCGGACGGCACGCCAGGGCCGGCGACGGCCGGGCGCGACGCCCCCGGGACCGGGCACGGCAGACGGGCGGCGCCGCTGGGGCGGCGCGCCTTCGCCGGTCGCCTCCTGGCCGCCGGTGCGGCGACGGCCTCCCTCGGACCGGTCGCCGCGGCGACCGCCGCAGCGAGCCCGGCGAGCGCCGCCCCCGTGACCCGGCCGGCCCGAACGGCCGCGGCGGGCGGCACGGTCCGGCATCTCACGATGTACGCGGAGAAGCTGTCCGACGGGCAGCTGGGCTACGGCCTGGAAGCGGGCAAGGCCACCGTCCCCGGCCCCCTCATCGAGCTCACCGAGGGCGACACGCTGCACATCGAGTTCCACAACACCCTGGACGTCGCCGCGAGCCTGCACGTGCACGGCATGGACTACGAGATCACCAGCGACGGCACCGCGATGACCGGCAGCGACGTCGAACCGGGCGGCACCCGCACCTACACCTGGCGCACCCACGCCCCCGGCCGGCGCGCCGACGGCACCTGGCGCGCCGGCAGCGCCGGGTACTGGCACTACCACGACCACGTGGTCGGCACCGAACACGGCTCCGGCGGGATCAAGGCGGGCCTGTACGGGCCGGTGATCGTCCGCAGGGAGGGCGACGTCCTGCCGGACAAGACGTACACGGTCGTCTTCAACGACATGACGATCAACAACCTGTCACCGGGCCCCGATCTGGAAGCCACCGTGGGTGACCGGATCGAGTTCGTCCAGATCACCCACGGGGAGTACTTCCACACCTTCCACCTGCACGGTCACCGCTGGGCCGACAACCGCACCGGCATGCTCACCGGGCCCGACGACCCCAGCCCGGTCGTCGACGACAAGACCGTCGGTCCCGGGGACTCCTTCGGCTTCCAGGTGATCGCCGGAGAGGGCGTCGGCGCGGGCGCCTGGATGTACCACTGCCATGTGCAGAGCCATGCGGACATGGGCATGGTCGGGCACTTCCTGGTCAAGAAGGCGGACGGCACCATACCCGGACAGCAGGCGAAGAAGGGCTGAGACCCGCGCGGCACGGCGCGTGCCGCGTCACGCACCGCAGCGGTGCGCGGCACGCGGCCCGCCCTGCCCGACAACACGCTGCGTCAAGGGCAGGGACGGCATGTGGCCACGCCGGACGGACCGTGCGCCACCGGGACGATCATCGCGAACGGTGCCGGCCCGCTGGCTCGGCGTGCCACGCGGGGCGGTGTCCGGTCCCTCGTGTCCCCACGCAGGGAGCGCTCTCTCGCCGCCTGGGCACCGTGTATATGGTGGTCGGCAACCTGCTGTCCCACACGCGGAGGAGCCCCAGGTGTCCGAACCGACCGATGCACGGCCCACGCTGGAAGCGGTGGCCGCACGGGCGGGAGTCTCCCGGGCCACCGTGTCCCGTGTCGTCAACGGCAGCACAGGTGTCCGGAAATCGCTTGCCGAACGGGTGCGGCGCGCCGTCGACGAACTCGGCTACGTCCCCAACCAGGCCGCGCGGAGCCTGGTCACCCGGCGTCACGACGCCACCGCCGTGGTGGTGGCGGAGCCGGAGACACGGATCTTCACCGACCCGTTCTTCGGCCTCCAACTGCGCGGCATCAGCAAGGAACTGGCCGCCCACGACTCCCAACTGGTGCTGCTGCTCACCGAGGGGCCCGACGACTATGCCCGGGTGGGGCGCTATCTCGCCGGCGGCCATGTCGACGGCGCCCTGGCCTTCTCGCTGCACCTGGACGACGCCCTGCCCGGCATCATCCGGGCCGCCGGCCTGCCCGCCGTCTTCGGCGGCCGGCCCTACTGGTCCGACGGGGGCGGGGGCATCCCGTACGTCGACTGCGACAACCACGGCGGCGCCCGGGACGCGGTGCGGCACCTGGTCTCGCTCGGTCGTACCCGGATCGCCCACATCACCGGACCGTTGGACCAGACCTCGGCCGTCGACCGGCTCGACGGGTACCGCGAGGTGCTGGGCGACCCCGACCCGCGGCTGACGCAGGAGTGCGACTTCACCCAGGCCGGCGGTGAACGCGCGATGCGAGCCCTGCTGGAGCGCTGTCCGGACCTGGACGGCGTCTTCGCCGCCAACGACCTGTCCGCCGCCGGCGCCCTGCGGGTGCTGCGCGAGCGCGGGCTGCGGGTGCCCGAGGACGTCGCGGTCGTCGGCTTCGACAACATGCTCCACGTCGCGGAGCACACCGACCCGCCCCTGACGACGGTCCGTCAGAACATCGAGGGCATGGGACGGATGATGGTCCGCCTGCTGCTGCGCGGTCAGGGTCGTGGCCCGGACACCGGGAACCCGGACGAGATGCCCGGCGAGGACGACGGCCGCGTGGTCACCCAGACCACCCTGGTCCGTCGCGCCTCGGCCTAGCCTGCTCCAGGACCTGTCCGTCGTGTCCGACCTGTTCGACCTGTTCGACGTGCCCCTGCGGAGGCCGAGGTGAGAGCGCTCTCTGATCGGGGTGCGCTCGGGCGGCAGGCGCCGATGCGCGGTGTCAGACTCGGGGGTGAAGGGACAACGGGGAACCCTCAAGGAGGGCATCATGCTCACTACCCGTTATGTCGACGGGGCCCCGGACTGGCTCGATCTCGCCACCCCTGACATCGCCGGCGCCCAGTCCTTCTACAACGGGCTCTTCGGCTGGGACTACCGGCTCGCGGGCCCCGACGCCGGTGGTTACGGCATGTTCCGTACCCACGACAAGGTCGTGGGGGGCGGCATGACCGTGGAGCCCGAGCAGAGCCCGCCCGGCTGGACGATCTTCTTCCAGGCGACGGCCGCCGACACCACGGCCCGCGCCGCCGAGGACGCCGGCGGCTCGGTGCGGTTCAAGCCCATGGACGTCATGGACCAGGGCCGCATGGCCATCCTCGCCGATCCCGCAGGCACCCCCTTCGGCATCTGGCAACCCGGCTCCAACAAGGGCATGGACGTCGTGAACGACCCCGGTGCGCTGTGCTGGACCGAGCTCTACACCCCGGACGTCCAGGCGGCCGGGCGGTTCTTCGGCTCGGTGCTCGGCTGGACCACGGAGGAGCAGGCGTTCAGCGGCGGCACGTACACCATCGCCTCCCCGGCCGCCGGCGGCGAGAACGCCGGCTTCGCCGGTCTCGTGCCGCTCTCCACCGACCCGCAGGCCCCCGGCCCGTACTGGCTGCCGTACTTCGCGGTCGACGACCCCGACGCAAGCCGCGCCAAGGCGCAGCAACTCGGGGGCCGGGCGCTCGGCTCACCCATGGACATCGAGGGCGTCGGCAGGATCGCCCAGCTCGCCGATCCCTACGGGGCGCGGTTCGCGGCGTTCAAGGCTGCACCGCGGTCGTAGCACCGGCGGACCGCCTCCGCGCAAGGTGTACACGCCGACGGTGCGGCAAGGTGCGGTGCGGCGGGGGGCCTGCCGGTAGGCTCCGATCTGTCGTCGCGTGGTGACTGCACGTTCGGCCGTCCGCCGGCTGCCCGAAGGGGAAGAATTGCCTGCCCCCGAGTGCGGCGGGCCGTGGCCGCGGGTCCCTTCGGACGTGTGGCGTGCGGGGCCTGAGGGCAGCCCGCTGCTGGGTAGCGGCCTGCTGCCGGGATCGCCGGTCGGCGGCCCGCGGCGCGGGACTGAACGGGCGTTGATCGTTCGTTGATCGGTTGTTTTTCTCCGCCGGGAACGATGCCGTGCCATGCAGATCGACAGCATCAGCGAAGCCGACCTCGACTGGCAGCAGCGCGCTCTGTGCGCGCAGGTCGGTACGGATTTCTTCTTCCCGGAGCCAGGCAGCTCCGTGCGCGAGGCCAAGCGCATCTGCCAGCTGTGCGACATGCGCGCCACCTGCCTGGAGTACGCGTTGGAGCACGACGAGAGGTTCGGCGTGTGGGGCGGCCTTTCCGAGAAGGAACGTCTGGACCTGCGGCGCGACCCGTCGTGAGTCCGTGGCGCGCGATGCCTCCACTCCCGGGCGCGCGCTCCCGTCCGAAAGATCGTCCGAAAACCCTCGGGGCGCCGCTCAGCAGTCCGGGCGGCGCCGTGCGCGGCCCGGACTCCGGGCCCGCGGGATGCGCCTGACGCGTGCCACGCGCGGGGCAGAGTGGCGGAAAGGCCGCGCTGCAAGCGGGGGGGACACGCGTCCGCCCGGAGTGCCGGAACCGTAGATTCCGGTGTCGTGGGCTAGTTTCCGGAACATGGACTCCGTTTCCTTCCTCCGCCATCTGGACCAGGAACTCGGCGCCTTCCGCAGCTGCCTCGGCGCCGACCTCACGACACCCGTCGAGCACTGCGGAGCCTGGACGCTGCACGACCTCGCCGAGCACCTGGGGCAGTCCAACCTGTGGGTGGCCGCCGCGGTGACCGAGGGGCACGGTGACTTCCGGGCGCCCGCCGCACCACGCGGCCGGGATCTGCTGGTGCCCTGGTTCGACGGAGGTGTCATGACCCTGCTCGACGCGCTCGACGCCGACCCCGCCACCCCCGCCTGGACCGTTCAGCCACCCCACACGGTCGGCTTCTGGCAGCGTCGACGCTGCCTCGAGACCCTGGTGCACCGCTGGGACGCCGAACACTCCCTCGGTACGCCGGCTCCGCTCGACGCCGAGCTGGCGGACGAGGGAGTGGCCGAGGTGTTCGACACGATCGCGCCGCGGCAGATCGCACGGGGCCGCGCCCGGCCACCCCGGTACGCGGTGCGACTCGACGCCACCGACACCGGCGGGTCATGGACCTACGGTCCCGGCGACCCCGTCGCGGGAGTCACCGCCTCGGCGCAGGACCTGCTGTTGATGCTCTGGCGCCGGCTGCCGAGCGATGCGGGGGCCTTCACCTGGGACGGTGACCGGGTGGCCGGGCGCCGCCTGCTGAACGACCCGCTGGTGGCCTGACCCGTCCTGGTCGCTGTGCGCTGCATTGCCGTCGGCCGCCCCGGGGTGCGCCCCGGGGCGGCCACGCAGCCAGTGCGCCCCCGTCAGTCGTCCGCGCCGGGCGCACCGTCCGCTTCCGCCACGCCGGGAGGCTCGGACGCGCCGCCCACCACCGCACCGTCCCCGTCGAGATCGGGCAGCTCGTGATGCTCGGTGAGCTGACCGTCCGCCAGCAGCAGCCAGCGGGTGATCCCGATCGATTCGAGGAACGGCATGTCGTGGCTGGCGACCACCAGGGCCCCCTGGTAGGACTCCAGCGCGCTGGTGAGCTGCCGGACGCTCGCCATGTCCAGGTTGTTCGTCGGCTCGTCCAGCAACAGCAGCTGCGGCGCCGGCTCGGCCAGGAGCAGGGCGGCGAGCGCCGCACGGAACCGTTCTCCGCCGGACAGGGTCGACGCCTTCTGGTCGGCCCGCGCGCCCTTGAACAAAAAGCGCGCAAGCCGTGCGCGAATGGCGTTGTTGGTGGCCCCGGGGGCGCGCTGCACCACGTTCTCGGCGACCGTCAGATCGCCGTCGAGCACATCGAGCCGCTGGGGCAGGAACCGCAGCGGCACATGGGCCACCGCCTCGCCGGCAACGGGCGCGAGCTCACCGGCGACGGTGCGCAGCAAGGTGGTCTTGCCCGCGCCGTTGCGCCCTACCAGCGCGACGCGCTCCGGGCCGCCCAGCGTGAGGGTGCCACCCACCCGTGCGCCGTAGCACAGGGCGAGGTCGTGCAGGGTGAGCACGATGCGGCCCGGCGGCACCGCCGTGGCCGGCAGGTCGACACGGATCTCGTCGTCGTCGCGCACCGCTTCCACCGCCTCGTCCAGGCGTTCCTTCGCCTCCGCGAGCCGTTCCTCGTGCATGATGCGGTGCTTGCCGGCGGAGACCTGGGCCTGGCGCTTGCGCTCACCCATGACGATCTTGGGCTCGCGCTTGTTCTGCTCCATCTTCTTGCCGTACCGGCGGCGCCGGGCCAGCTTGACCTGGGCGTCGGCGAGCTCCCTGCGCTGCCTGCGCAGATCGGACTCGGCGGCCCTGACGGTGCGCTGGGCCGCCTCCTGCTGGGTGGCCAGCAGCTCCTCGTACATCGAGAAGTTGCCGCCGTACCAGGTCACTTCGCCCTCGTGCAACTCGGCGATCTGGTCGACCAGGTCCAGCAGCGCCCGGTCATGGCTGACCACGATGAGCACGCCGGTGAAGGCCTCGACCGCGGCGTACAGCCGGCTGCGGGCATAGCGGTCCAGGTTGTTGGTGGGCTCGTCGAGCAGCAGCACGTCGGGCCTGCGCAGGAGCAGCGCGGCCAGCCGCAGCAGCACCGCTTCGCCGCCGGAGACCTCACCGGTGGTCCGGTCGAGCCCGATGTGGCCGAGGCCGAGCTGGTCGAGGGTGGCGCGGGCGCGCTCCTCCACGTCCCAGTCGTCGCCGACCGCGGTGAAGTGCTCCTCGGCCACGTCGCCCGCCTCGATGGCGTGCAGCGCGGCACGGGCCTCGGCGATGCCGAGCACCTCGTCGACGCGGAGCGCGGTGTCCAGGGTGACGTTCTGCGGGAGATAGCCGGTCTCGCCGGCCACCCGGACGGCGCCGTCGGTGGGGGTGAGCCGCCCGGCGATCAGTTTCAGCAGGGTCGACTTGCCCGACCCGTTGGACCCGATCAGGCCGGTCCTGCCCGGTCCGAACGCGGCCTGCAACCCGTCGAAGACCGGGGAGCCGTCGGGCCAGCCGAAGGACAGCGCCGAACAGGTGATGGACGTGTGCGAGCCGGGGCGTCCGGACGCGGCGGATACAGAAGACATGAAACCTCGCGGTGGCAGGAAGCGGTCAGGGCGACGCGTTCGGGACACCGCGAGGTGCGGGGATCGACGACGAGGAGGCGGAGTCGCTGCCGGTCCGTACCGTTGGATTCCGGAGGTTCTCGGGAATCAACGGGCAGAAGCCGGAGCGGAGCGCTACGGGAAGCAGACGCGGGACGGACGCGGGGTCCGCACGCCGGGATCGTGCCCCAGAAGGCCTTGAGGAGGAGGGTCCGCGGGACGGCTCGTACGCCGAGGTCGCACGCTCCACACATGCTGACGCTGACGGTCAGGTGCGGCGCGCGGTGCCTTCGGACTCAGACGAGCAACGTCCTTCTCCTGTCGACGGCAATGGGACGCCATCCAACGTACGGTCCCGGTCCGGCATCGTCAAAAGAATTACCGGCGGACGATGCGCCGGGCGCACGCCGAAGCGCCGGGCGCCCGGGTCCGCACGCGAGGTGCGGCCCGGGCGCAGGGCGGAGGACCGGCGGCCGGGAGCCAGGTCAGCAGGCGTCGCGCATGAGCTCGGCGAGGTCGTGGTCCAGGTCGACGTACCGGCCCTCATCGCCGGGCGCGACCAAGGCGGCACTGCGGGTCAGGAAGCGGCGCAGGTCCTGGCTGCGGATGTGCACGAGCGCAGTGCCCTCCGGGGCGTGGAACTCCAGGACCGTACGGTCGTACCCGTACGGGCGTACCCGTACGTCGCCCTGCCCGGTCTCCTCTTCCAGGCCGTCGGAAAGCAGCTCGCGCGCGAACGTCCAGCACACCTCGACCCCCTCCAGGGTCGCGGCGGCCGGGAAGGTCATGCGGACGGCGAACGGATCGCTCCGGTCGTAGTGGAGCGTGGCGGAGACGGTCGGCGTGCGCGGCGCGGCGGCGACCAGGCGGGCCTCTACGGCTTGCTCGATGACGGTGGACATCGCCTGCTCCCTGGTGACGGCTGATTCAAGGGTTAGGACGGTGACGGCTCCCCGGCCGTTCCCGGCTGTACATGGCACGCTGTTCTGACGACTTCGTGGGCAGTGGGTGAACTGCGGGTCACCCGGACGCGGCGACCCTCACCAAGTGAGACGGTTGAGCGGCCAGTTCCGTGCACGTTCAGGCGAGTGACCTCTGTCACCGCGCTCCAAGCACCCGTGTCACGGCGCCCCGTGGAGGCCGTCTGGGCCCGGCGTCGTATCCTCGGGCGCACCATGGCCGCAGTGATCCCCGCTCCCGTACCCGCCGGCTGGCCCGTCACCGAAGGTCAGGCCACCGCCGTCCAGGACGAGTTGCGCCACCGCGTGGTGCTCGACGAGCCGGGGCCGCCACCCGGTACCGGCCGGGTGACCGGCGTCGACGTGGCCTACGACGACGAGCGTGACCTGGTCGTCGCGGCCGCCGTCGTGCTGGACGCGGCCACGCTCGACGTGCTCGAAGAGGTCACCGCGGTGGCCCGGGTCGCCTTCCCCTACGTGCCCGGCCTGCTCGCGTTCCGGGAGCTGCCGGCGGTGCTGGCCGCCCTCGAGGCGTTGCGCACCGACCCGGGGCTGGTGCTCTGCGACGGATACGGCCGGGCGCATCCGCGGCGCTTCGGACTCGCCAGCCACCTCGGCGTGCTCACCGGGCTGCCGTCCATGGGCGTGGCCAAGAACCCGTTCACCTTCACGTACACGGAGCCGGCGGCCGCGCGTGGCTCCACGGCGCCGCTGGTCGACGGGGCGGAAGTGGTCGGGCGGGCACTGCGCACCCGGCACGGCGTCAAACCGGTCTTCGTCTCCGTCGGCCACCGGGTCGACCTGGACACGGCCTGCGGCCACACCCTGCACCTCGCCCCGCACTTCCGGCTGCCCGAATCCACCCGGCGTGCGGATGCGCTCTGCCGGCGCGCGTTGCGCACGGCGATCACTTCGGCACGCGGGTGAGCGGGCAGGCCACTGTCAGTGGCCGCGGCTAGCGTGAACGGTGACGCTGGAGTCGACCGTGGAGGTGGCCGTGGCAGCCGTCGGCAGCGAGCTGAAGACCTGGGAGACCGTGCGCGCCTTCGCGCTCGGGCTGCCGGAGGCGGTGGAGGAGTTCCCCTGGGGCGAGAGCGTCGCCAAAGTCCGCAGGAAAGTCTTCGTCTTCCTCGGCGTCGACGACGGCAGCCACCAGCCGGGGATCACCGTCAAACTCGCGGACGAGGAGGCGCACGCCCACGCCCTCACCATGCCGGGCGCCGAGCCGGCCGGGTACGGCCTCGGCCGGGCGGGCTGGGTGCACATCCCGCTCGGCAAGCGGGGCGGCCCGCCGCCCGAGCTGCTGTGCGAGTGGGTGGAGGACAGCTACCGCACCATCGCCCCGAAGAGGCTCGTCGCCGGACTCGACGCGCGACCCGGGGCCGACCCCGGGACCGGCGGCCCGGCGGAGGCATAGCCACGGCCGGTGGTGCCCCGGCCGGTGCTGCCGGTCGCGGACCACCGGGCGAAAAACTGAGCGCTTGCTTGCCAAAGTCCTTGTGCCGCGCGCTGCGCATTCCTAACATCATCACTGTTACATCGGTTGTGTCACAGAGTTGGGGGCCTGATGACCGGGGCACGGACGACCGGGACCCCGCAGCAGGGGCAGCACGGTCCGCTCACCGGGGTGCGCGTCGTGGAGCTGGCCGGCATAGGGCCGGGCCCGTTCGCCGCCATGCTCCTCGCCGACCTCGGCGCCGACGTCGTCCGGGTCGACCGCCCCGGTGGCACGGACCTCGCCGTCGACCCCGCCCACGACCTCAGCAACCGCAACAAGCGGTCCGTGCTGATCGACCTGAAGTCCCCCGACGGCCCGGCGCGCGTCCTCGACCTCGTGGCCCGCGCCGACCTCCTCGTCGAGGGCTACCGCCCTTCGGTCGCCGAGCGGCTGGGCCTCGGCCCCGAGGCCTGCCACGCCCGCAACCCCCGGCTCGTCTACGGCCGGATGACCGGCTGGGGCCAGGACGGACCGCTCGCCGGACGCGCCGGCCACGACCTGTCCTACCTGGCGCGCACCGGCGTCCTCGGCATGATCGGCACCCCGGACGGCCCGCCCGCCATCCCCGCGAACCTGCTGGGTGACTTCGCCGGCGGCTCCCTCTACCTCGTCGTCGGCCTCCTCGCCGCCCTGCACCACGCCCGCGCCACCGGCGTCGGACAGGTCGTGGACGCCGGGATCGTCGACGGTGCCGCGCATCTGTCGACGTTCATCCACGGCCTGCTGGCGGCCGGCACCTGGCAGGACCGGCGCGGCGTCAACCTGCTCGACGGCGGCTGCCCCTTCTACGGCTGCTACCGCACGGCGGACGGCGGCTACATGGCGGTGGGCGCGCTGGAGCGGCGGTTCTACGATGAATTCGTGAAGCTGCTCGGCATCGCCGACGAGGTGCCCGAGCGCGATGACGTGGCCCGTTGGGGTGCGCTGCGGGCGAGTGTGGCGGCCCGCTTCGCCACCCGCACCCGCGACGAGTGGACCGCCGTCTTCGCCGACTCGGACGCCTGCGTGGCGCCCGTGCTCGCACTGCGCGAGGCGCCCGCCGACGAGCACCTCGCCGCCCGTGGCACCTTCACCGAGCACGCCGGCATCACCCAGCCCGCCCCCGCACCGCGTTTCTCCCGCACCCCCACAGCGGTGCGCACGCCCCCCACCCGACCCGGCGCCGACACGGCGGAGGTGGTACGCGACTGGGGCGTGCCCTGGCCGGACGAGGACAGCGGGACACCGGAATGAACACCGGACGCCCCCGCGCGAGTACCGCACCGCAATCCCTGAACGGCTCGTCAGCAGCCGTACCACAGGCCATGAGGAGGCCACGAGGATGACTGAGCCGACCGAAGCGTACGTCTACGAAGCGATCCGCACCCCACGCGGACGGGGCAAGGCCAACGGCGCCCTGCACGGCACCAAGCCCATCGACCTGGTCGTCGGCCTGATCCACGAGATGCGGGCCCGCTTCCCCGGCCTGGACCCGGCCGCCATCGACGACATCGTGCTCGGCGTCGTCAGCCCGCTCGGCGACCAGGGCTCCGACATCGCCCGGATCGCGGCGATCGCGGCCGGCCTGCCGGACACCGTCGCCGGCGTCCAGGAGAACCGCTTCTGTGCGTCCGGCCTCGAAGCGGTCAACCTCGCCGCCATGAAGATCCGCTCCGGCTGGGAGGAGCTGGTGCTGGCCGGCGGCGTCGAGTCGATGTCGCGGGTGCCGATCGGCTCCGACGGCGGCGCCTGGTTCCACGACCCGCTGACCAACCTCGACACCGGCTTCGTCCCCCAGGGCGTCGGGGCCGACCTGATCGCCACGCTGGAGGGCTTCTCGCGGCGTGACGTCGACGAGTACGCGGCGCTCTCGCAGGACCGTGCCACGGCGGCCTGGAAGGGCGGGTACTTCGAGAAGTCCGTGGTGCCGGTGCGCGACCGCAGCGGCCTGGTCGTCCTCGACCACGACGAGCACCTGCGCCCCGGTACCACGGCCGACACCCTGGCGAAGCTCAAGCCGTCCTTCGCGGACATCGGTGACCTGGGCGGCTTCGACGCGGTGGCGTTGCAGAAGTACCACTGGGTGGAGTCCATCGACCACGTGCACCACGCGGGCAACTCGTCCGGCATCGTCGACGGCGCCGCACTCGTCGCCGTCGGCTCCAAGGCGGTGGGGCAGCGGTACGGGCTCACGCCCCGCGCCCGTATCGTCTCGGCGGCTGTGTCAGGATCCGAACCCACGATCATGCTCACCGGCCCGGCGCCCGCCTCCCGCAAGGCACTCGCCAAGGCCGGTCTGACCATCGACGACATCGACCTCATCGAGATGAACGAGGCCTTCGCCGCCGTGGTGCTGCGCTTCGTCAAGGACATGGGCGTCTCGCTCGACAAGGTCAACGTGAACGGTGGCGCGATCGCCATGGGCCATCCGCTGGGCGCCACCGGCGCGATGCTGCTGGGCACCGTCGTCGACGAGCTGGAGCGGCAGGACAAGCGTTACGGCCTGATCACGCTCTGCGTCGGCGGCGGCATGGGCATCGCCACGGTGGTCGAGCGCCTGTGACCACCCCGCGCGACCCCGCGCGCCCGCGCCCCGCCGCGTGCCGGCGGCGCCCCGAGCCCCTGTGTCCGTCCCGCCCCACCTTCACGGAGAAAGCCAGATGAGCGAGTCCGCAGTGCCGTCAGCAGCGTCGCAGTCGCCGGCGCCCGGCGAGCCCGCCACGTCCACCGCCCCCTCGACGATCCGCTGGGAGCAGGACGAGACCGGTGCCGTCACCCTGGTCCTGGACGATCCGGCCCAGTCGGCGAACACCATGAACGCGGCCTTCGCCGCCTCCCTGACCGCCGTCGCCGACCGGCTCGAAGCCGAGCGCGACACCGTGCGCGGCGTCATCGTCGCCTCCGCGAAGAAGACCTTCTTCGCCGGCGGCGACCTGCGCGACCTGATCGCCGTGCGCCCCGAGGAGGCGCAGGACGCCTTCGACCACAGCATGGCGATCAAGCGGGATCTGCGCCGCATCGAGACCCTGGGCAAGCCGGTCGTCGCAGCGGTGAACGGCGCGGCGCTCGGCGGCGGCTACGAGATCGCGCTCGCCTGCCACCACCGCGTCGCGTTGGACGCGTCCGGGTCCAAGATCGGCCTGCCGGAGGTCACCCTCGGGCTGCTGCCCGCGGCCGGTGGCGTGGTGCGCACGGTACGGCTGCTCGGCATCACCGACGCGCTGCTGAAGGTGCTGCTGAAGGGCACCCAGTACAGCCCGCGGCGGGCCCTGGAGCACGGCCTGGTGCACGAGGTGGTCGACACCCCCGAGGAGCTGCTCGCCAGGGCCCGCGCCTTCATCGACGCCCATCCCGAGTCCCGGCAGCCCTGGGACACCCCCGGTTACCGCATCCCCGGCGGCACCCCGGCGCACCCCAAGTTCGCCGCGAACCTCCCCTCCTACCCGGCCAACCTGCGCAAGCAGACCGCCGGCGCCCCCTACCCGGCGCCGCGCAACATCCTCGCCGCGGCCGTCGAGGGCTCCCAGGTCGACTTCGAGACGGCCCAGCGGATCGAGGCACGCCACTTCACGGAGCTGGTCACCGGCCAGATCGCGAAGAACATGATCCAGGCCTTCTTCTTCGACCTCCAGGCCGTGAACGCGGGCGCCAGCCGGCCCACCGGCATCGAGCGGCGCACCGTGCGCAAGGTCGCCGTCCTCGGCGCCGGGATGATGGGCGCCGGCATCGCCTACACCTGCGCACGGGCCGGTATCGACGTGGTCCTGAAGGACGTCTCCGTCGACGCCGCGGTGCGCGGCAAGGGCTACGCGGAGCGGCTCTGCGAGAAGGCCGTCAGCACCGGCCGCACCACACGCGAGAAGGCGGACGCGGTCCTCGCCCGCATCACGCCCACCGCCGAGGCGCACGACCTCGCGGGCAGCGACGCCGTGATCGAGGCGGTCTTCGAGGACCCGGCGGTCAAGCACAAGGTGTTCCAGGAGATCCAGGGCATCGTCGAGCCGGACGCCCTGCTCTGCTCCAACACCTCCACGCTGCCCATCAGCCTGCTCGCCGAGGGAGTGGAGCGCCCGGCGGACTTCATCGGCCTGCACTTCTTCTCTCCCGTCGACAAGATGCCGCTGGTAGAGATCATCCGGGGCGAGCGGACCGGGGACGAGGCACTGGCACGCGCCTTCGACCTGGTCCGACAGATCCGCAAGACCCCGATCGTGGTGCGCGACGCCCGCGGCTTCTTCACCTCACGCGTCATCGGCCAGTTCATCAACGAGGGCGTGGCGATGGTCGGCGAGGGCATCGAGCCCGCCTCCGTCGAGCAGGCCGCGGCCCAGGCCGGCTACCCGGCGAAGGTCCTCTCCCTCATGGACGAGCTGACGCTCACCCTGCCCCGCAAGATCCGCAACGAGTCCCGGCGGGCCGTCGAGGAGGCCGGCGGCACCTGGCAGCCGCACCCGGCGGAGGCCGTGATCGACCGCATGGTCGACGAGTTCGACCGCCCCGGTCGAAGCGGCGGCGCGGGCTTCTACGAGTACGTGGACGGGCGGCGCGCCGGGCTCTGGCCGGGGCTGCGCGAGCACTTCACCCGGCCGGCCCAGGACGGCGCCACGGCCGAGGTGTCCTTCCGCGACATGCAGGAACGCATGCTGTTCTCCGAGGCGCTCGACTCGGTGCGGCTGCTCGAGGAGGGCGTCCTGACCTCCGTGGCCGACGCCAACGTCGGCTCGCTCCTCGGTATCGGCTTCCCCGGCTGGACGGGCGGCGTCCTTCAGTACATCAACGGCTACGAGGGCGGACCCGCCGGTTTCGTGGCCCGCGCGCGCGAGCTCGCCGAGCGGTACGGGGAGCGGTTCGCGCCGCCCGCGTTGCTGGTCGAGAAGGCGGAGCGCGGCGAGCGGTTCACCGACCCGGCGCGGTGAGCTGATCCCGGGGCCCTTCGCCTCGGCTCCCTCGCGCCCCGGCCGGGGCTTCGGCCCCGGCCGAGTCGCGCCCGCCTCGGCTCCCTCGCGCCCCGGCCGGGGCTTCGGCCCCGGCCGAGTCGCGCCGGGGGAGTGGGCCCGGGCCCGGCACCCGGGGCGCCGCCGGGCCGTCCGGCTGCCGTCATGGCTCAGGTCTGGCCGAGCCACTCCCGTAGCTCCTGGCTCAGGGAGCGCTGGAAGATGGTCACCAGGGCCTGGATCACGAGTGGCTGCATGTGGGCCGAGAGCGATCGGGCCTGTGCCACCCGCTCCGGGTGCTGCTCGCCTTCGGCGCCCGGCTCACCCACCGCGTCCCGGAAGAGTCGTGCGAGCTCCACCGCCGCCGCCCGGCTGTGCTCCAGCAGGGCGCCGCGCGCGGCGAGCACCGCCTTGGGGGGTATGGGAAGGTCCAGCAGCTGTATCCCGAGGCCCAGCAGCCCGGGATCCACCCGGAAGACGTCGGGCGCACCGGTGCGTGTGATCACGTCCATCGCCGCCAGGCGCTCCAGGTCGTCCGCGTTCAGGGCGCGGCCCGCGCGGCGTTCCAGCTCGGTGAGGGTGGCCTCCTCGGCGTTCTCCGGGGCCCAGGACGCCACCAGGGCACGATGGATGGCCAGGTCGTGCGGGCTGAGGTCGGCGGGCAGCCGTTCCAGGTAGCGCTCGATCGCGGCCAGCGTCATGCCGTGCCGTTGCAGCTCTTCGATGAGCGCGAGCCGCGACAGGTGCTCCGGTCCGTACCGTCCCACCCTGCGTGGCCCGAGCACGGGTGGCGGCAGCAGCCCCCGGGTGCTGTAGAAGCGGACCGTACGCACCGTGACACCCGCGCGGGCGGCCAGCTCGTCGACCGTCAACGCCGGTTCCTGGGCGCCTCCACGTCCTTCGGGCAGTGGGTGGGGGTCCCTCTCACGCCTTTCAGGCAGTGGGTGGGGGTCCCTCCCACGCCTTTCAGGCAGTGGGTGGGGGTCCCTCCCACGCCTTTCAGGCGGTGGGGGAGTGTCCGCCGTCATGACAGTCAGCTCCTTGCTTCCCCGGTGCTGCGGTTCTCGTCTCCGGCCACGTCCGGCGATCCGGTGCAACAGTATTGCTGTCTCACCAGTAATGTGAATGCTTCGTACGACCCTCTGACCAGCATGTGAGATGCTCCCGCCGCTGCGCAGCGCAGGCGTGGGAGGTAACTCCCACTGTGATCTGCACCATCGCGTAACTCGCCGGCGCAAGGGAAAGTGACCCGCGGTCCGTGCCGCCCCCACCCGAGGTGTCACGGACCGTGGCACGGACCGGCCGCCGGCGATCCCGGCGCACTAGAAAGTGAAAGACCCCTTTGAGCGAGAAGCCCGTAGACGCCGCGAGCGCCCGTGAAAACCCTCCCGCCGCGGGCACCGCACCGGGAAACCTCCGTCTCGGTGCGGACGGCAGACCCGGGGACGCGGGTGACGCCGGTTACAGCAAGGACCTCAAGACCCGCCACGTCAACATGATCGCGATCGGCGGCGCGATCGGCACCGGACTCTTCCTCGGTGCCGGCGGCCGTCTGAACTCGGCCGGTCCCGCGCTCGCCGTGGCCTACCTGGTCTGCGGCATCTTCGCCTTCTTCGTGGTGCGCGCGCTCGGCGAGATGGTCCTCTACCGGCCGTCGTCCGGCTCCTTCGTGAGCTACGCACGCGAGTTCCTCGGCGAGAAGGGCGCGTACGTCGCCGGCTGGATGTACTTCCTCAACTGGTCGACGACCGGTGTCGCCGACATCACGGCGATCGCCCTCTACATGCACTACTGGGGCGCCTTCGAGGCCGTCCCGCAGTGGGTGCTGGCCTTGATAGCGCTCGGCGTGGTGCTCTCCGTGAACCTGATCTCGGTGCGGTTCTTCGGCGAGACGGAGTTCTGGTTCTCGATCGTCAAGGTCGGGGCGCTGGTCGGCTTCATGGTGATCGGCATCTTCCTGCTGGCCACCCGCCATCACGTGGGCGGTGCGTCCCCCGGCCTCGGGGTGATCAGCCAGCACGGCGGGGTGTTGCCGCACGGCCTGATGCCGGTCGTCATAGTGATGCAGGGCGTCGTCTTCGCCTACGCGGCGCTGGAACTGGTCGGTGTCGCCGCGGGCGAGACCGCCGAGCCGCACAAGGTCGTGCCCCGTGCCGTGAACTCGATCATGTGGCGGGTCGGCCTGTTCTACGTCGGTTCGGTGATACTGCTTGCGCTGCTGTTGCCCGGTGCCCTGTACTCGGCCGACGAGAGCCCGTTCGTGACGGTCCTGTCGAAGATCGGAGTTCCGGCTGCGGGCGACGTGATGAACCTCGTCGTGCTCACCGCCGCCATGTCGAGCCTGAACTCGGGCCTGTACTCCACCGGGCGCATCCTGCGCTCGATGGCGAGTGCGGGTTCGGCGCCGCGGTTCACCGCCCGGATGAACCGCCACCAGGTCCCCTACGGCGGCATACTGCTCACCTCCCTGGTGTGCGTGGCGGGCGTGGGCCTGAACTACCTGGTGCCCAGCGATGCCTTCGAGATCGTCCTGAACATCGCCTCGCTCGGTGTCATCACGACCTGGGTGATCATCATGGTGTGCCATCTGGTGTTCGTGCGGCGGGCCCGTGCGGGGCTGGTCGAGCGGCCGCACTTCCGCCTGCCGGGCAGCCCGGTCACCGAGATCCTCACCATCGCCTTCCTGCTGGCCGTGCTCGTGCTCATGGGCAAGGACGCCGAGGTCGGGCGCAAGACCCTGTACCTGGTGCCGATCGTCGCGGCCGCCCTCGTCGCCGGCTGGTACGCCGTCCGCGGCCGGGTGCTCGCGACCGCGGCCAAGGGCGGCATGGCGGAGCAGCCCGAGGAGTCCTGAGGCCGGCGCGCCCCGCCGTCCCGTCGCCGGGGCGCGCCGACCGGTATGACGACGGGCATGACGACGGGCATGACGACCGGCACGAGGCGGGCACGACGACCGGCACGGGCACGGGCCGGGACCTGGCGCGCGCGGTGCGCATACTGGAAGGACGGACCCCCACCCACGGCCCGAAGGGCGTGGGCGGTACCCCACCAGGAGCCGCGGTGGGACGGCGTCCGGCCGCGTGGCGTGGGCGGCCGGAGCCGTCGTCCGGCCCGGCACGGGAGCCATGCCATGACCGAGCACGACCGGCCGGGGGAGCGGCCGGAGCCCAGGACCGAGCAGCGCAGGGCGGCAGCCGACCCCGGGTACGTGCCGCCCCCACCGCCGGGCGGCGTCCTCTGGGACGTCGTCGGGGACATCCGCACCGTGCTCAGCCTGCCCGCCGCCTTCACCCTCCAGGTCGCCCATCCGGCGGTGGGCGCCGGCGTCGACGACCACTCCACGTTCCGCACCGACCCGTGGAGTCGCGGGGAGCGCTCCCTGCGCTCCCTGCAACGGTGGGTGTACGGCGGCCCGGACGCCGTCGCCGAGGGCCGCAGGCTGCGGCAGGTGCACGCCGGCATCCAGGGCACCGACGCGCACGGCCGCCCCTACCACGCGCTGGACCCCGCCACCTACGCCTGGGTGCACGCCACCGGCTTCCCCATCGTCCGCCGGAGCCGCGGTTACCTGGCCCACCGCCCCTTCACCGCCGCCGAGGAGCACCGCCTGTACGCGGAGTGGCGGCAGGTCGGCCGGGTGCTCGGTATCCGGGAACGGGACATGCCGCGCACGGTGGAGGAGTTCTGGCCCTACTACCGGCGTGTCGTCCGGGACGAGCTGGAACGGACGAAGGTGGCCGGTGAACTCCTCGCCGTCGACGCCCCTGTGCCGCCACCGGATCGCGGACCGCGGGCGGTGCGGCGGGCGGTGCGTGCGCTGTGGCCGGTGCTGTGGCCGCCGGTGGCCCGGCTGCGGTGCTTCCTCACGGTGGGCTTGCTGCCGCCGGAGGTCCGGGTCGCCCTCGGACTGTCCTGGACCGCGCGCCAGGAGCGGATGCTGCGGCACTTCGGGCGCGCGGTCGCCGTCGTCGTCCCGCTCCTCCCGGAGCGCTTGCGCTACCTCCCGCCGGCCCGCCGCGCCCGTCGGGCGGCGGGCCGGTAGGGGCGCCCGGCCCGGGCGCCCCCGGCGGGAGCCGTCACCGGGTGCCGTGCCCCCGGGCCATCCCGGTCCACGAGGCCGGCTTCGCCGGCGTGCCCGCCGCCCGGACACCCGCAGCCTGCGCCGCCGGCGCCGCGGGCTTGGACGGCTGGTAGAGCCAGGTGTCGAACAGCGCACCGAGCCGCTGGCCGGAGACCCGCTCGGCGTATGCCTCGAACTCCTGCACCGTCGCGTTGCCGTACCGGTGCTGCTGCGGCCAGCCCTTGAGGATGGCGAAGAAGGCGTGGTCACCGATGGCGTTGCGGAGCGCCTGGAGCGCGAGGGCGCCCCGGTCGTAGACGGCGTCGTCGAACTGGTGCGTGGGGCCGGGGTCTCCGGGGGCGACGGTCCAGAACGGGTCGTCGGCCGGATGCTGCGCGTACACGTAGTCCGCCAGCTCCTGCGCGGTGCCCTCGCCCTGGTCCTCCGACCACAACCACTCGGCGTACGAGGCGAACCCCTCGTTCAGCCAGATGTCCCGCCACCCGTGCACCGACACGCTGTCGCCGTACCACTGGTGGGCCAGCTCGTGCACCACCACCGACAGGTTCGGACCCTTCGCGAAGAACTTCGGGCTGTAGAACGGTCGCGTCTGGGTCTCCAGCGCGAAGCCCGCGGTCACGTTCGGAACGTAGCCGCCGACCGCGTTGAACGGGTAGCGGCCGAAGTAGCCCTCCAGGAACCGCACGACCTCACCGGTACGCTCCAGCGAGGCCCGTGCGCCGTCCTGGGTGGCGGCGGGCAGGTCCGTGCTGTAGGCGTTGACCACCGGCAGACCGTCCGCCGTCTTCGCGGTGGAGACGTCGAACTTCCCGATCGCGAGCGTGGCGAGGTAGGTGGCCTGCGGCCTGTCGGAGCGCCAGGTGGAGCGGGTCCGGCCGTGCCGTGTGGTGGTCGACGTCAGCACGCCGTTGGAGAGCGCGCGGGTGCCGTCCGGCACCTCGATCGACACGTCGTAGGTGGCCTTGTCGAGCGGGTGGTCGTTGGACGGGAACCACCAGGCGGCCGACTCCGGCTCGTTCGCCCCGATCCCCCCGTCGGGTGTGCGCATCCAGGAGGTGAAACCGAAGAGCTCCACGTCGGACGGGGTGCCGGAGTACTTCACCACCACCGTGATCGGTGCGCCCCTGGGCAGCCCCCTGGCCGGAGTGATCTCCAGTTCCTCGTCACCGGACGTCGTGAACGCGGCCTTCGCGCCGTTCACCCGCACCTCGCTGACCGTCAGCCCGAAGTCCAGGTCGAAGCGCGAGAGGTTCTGCGTGGCGGTGGCGCGGATCGTCGCAGTGCCCTCCAGCAGGTCCGTCGTGGGCTGGTACTTCAGTTGCAGGCCGTAGTGCGCGACGTCGTAACCGCCGTTTCCGTAGACCGGGTAGTAGGGGTCGCCGATGCCCGGGGCCCCCGGCGAGTAGCCGTCGGCCGATGCCGGGATCGCCAGCATCAACGAGACCGCGAGGGCGCCCGGGGCAATGAGTCTGCGGTACACGAGAGCTCCAAGTCGTCGAGTGGAGTCCGTTGTCGTCCGCACCCTATTGAGCACGCGGCCGGCGGTCATGTCCATGGCCCCACCCGTCACACGACTGCCATACGCGGCGCGGCTCCGCGGGTGAGCGGACGGAGGCGAGCCCGGACCGCCAGGGGAGGCGCGGAGGGCGGGGCGAGGTGTGCCGTGGAAATACGGGCGAGGTCCGCCCGGGGCCATCGCTAGGATCGTCCCTGATGACTGCCACTCTCGTCGCCAAGGACCTCGCCGCGGGGCATGGCGACCACTCCCTCTTCACCGGCCTGGACCTCGTGGTCGCGCCGGGCGACGTGATCGGCCTGGTCGGTGCCAACGGCGCGGGCAAGTCGACGCTGCTGCGGCTGCTCGCCGGGCTCGACACGCCCGAGCGGGGCGGGCTCAGGCTCTCCCCGCCCACCGGCACCGTGGGCCACCTGCCCCAGGAGCCCGAGCGGCGGCCCGGCGAAAGCGTGCGGGACTTCCTGGCCCGGCGCACCGGCGTGGCCGCCGCCCAGCGCGCCCTGGACACCGCCACCGAAGCCCTGGTCGCCGGGGCACCCGGCGCCGACGACGCCTACGCCACCGCCCTGGAGCGCTGGCTCGGGCTCGGCGGCGCCGACCTCGACGAACGGGCGGTGGAGACCGCGGACGCCCTCGGCCTCGGAGTCTCGTTCGACCGCCCCATGACCTCGCTGTCCGGCGGGCAGGCGGCCCGTGCCTCGCTGGCCTCGCTGCTGCTCTCGCGGTACGACGTCTTCCTGCTCGACGAGCCGACCAACGACCTGGACCTCGACGGTCTCGAACGACTGGAGCGCTTCGTCACCGGCCTGCGGGCCGGCACCGTCGTCGTCAGCCATGACCGGGAGTTCCTCGCCCGCACCGTCACCAAGGTCCTCGAACTCGACCTCGCCCAGCAGCAGATCCACCTCTACGGCGGTGGCTACGAGGCCTATCTGGCGGAACGCGAGACGGCCCGCCGGCATGCGCGCGAGGAGTACGAGGAGTACGCCGACAAGCGGGCGGCACTTCAGGACCGCGCCCAGATGCAGCGGTCCTGGATGGACAAGGGCGTCAAGAACGCCCGCCGCAAGGCCACCGACAACGACAAGATCGGCCGCAAGTACCGCAGCGAGGCCAGCGAGAAGCAGGCCGCGAAGGCGCGGCAGACCCAGCGCATGATCGAGCGGCTCGAGATCGTCGACGAGCCGCGCAAGGAGTGGCAGCTGCGCATGGAGATCGCGGCGGCACCCCGCTCCGGCGCCGTCGTCGCGACCCTGCGCGAGGCCGAGGCACGGCGCGGCGACTTCCGCTTCGGACCGGTGTCACTGGAGATCGACTGGGCCGACCGGGTCGCCATCACCGGTGCGAACGGCGCGGGCAAGTCCACCCTGCTGGCGGCGCTGCTGGAGCGGCTGCCACTGGACGCCGGGCATGCCGCGCTCGGCTCCGGCGTGCTGGTCGGCGAGGTGGATCAGGCCCGACGGCTCTTCCACGGCCCGGACGCGCTGCTGGACGCCTTCCAGGCGGCCATGGGCACCTCCCCGGTCGCCAAGGCGTCCGGGACGGGGAGCGCCGACCCGGCGGACGTGCGCACCCTGCTCGCCAAGTTCGGCCTGAAGGCCGATCATGTGCTGCGCCCCGCCGCGACCCTGTCCCCGGGTGAGCGCACCCGCGCCGCCCTCGCCCTCCTCCAGGGCCGCGGGGTGAACCTCCTGGTCCTGGACGAGCCGACCAACCACCTCGACCTGCCGGCCATCGAACAACTGGAGTCCGCCCTGGCGTCCTACCAGGGCACCCTGCTGCTCGTCAGCCATGACCGCCGGCTGCTCCAGGCGGTGCACACCACCCGTCGCTTCGAGGTCGCCGCCGGCAAGGTCACCGAGGTCTGAGCCGAGCGCGGCCCCGAGCCGAACGGAGTTTGCGCCGCACGGAGTCGTGCCCCGAACGGAGCCGGACCGGACGGCGGCACGCGGGACCCCGCACCGCACGGGGTCCCGCCCAGGTCACCGCTTGGGGTCCACCAGGCCCGCCCGGCGCAGCGCGTCGGCCATCGCGCTGTTCGCGGGTGCCGGGGCCGGCGCCCTTCCGCCACGGCCCTGCTGGCCCTGCCGGCCGCCCTGCCGCTGCGCGCCGCCGCCGCCCTGCCGCTGGGCACCGCCTTGCCGTTGGCCCGCAGCGCGTCCCCGCTGCCCGCCCCGGCCGTTGCCCGCGGCGGCGGGTGCTGCCGCGTCGTCGTCCAGTCGCAGGGTCAGCGAGATGCGCTTGCGTGGAATGTCCACGTCGAGCACCTTCACCTTGACGATGTCGCCCGGCTTGACCACGTCCCGCGGGTCCTTCACGAACGTCTTCGACATCGCGGAGACGTGTACGAGGCCGTCCTGGTGCACGCCGACGTCCACGAACGCGCCGAACGCGGCCACGTTGGTCACCACGCCCTCCAGCACCATGCCCGGGGTCAGGTCGGAGATCTTCTCCACGCCCTCCTTGAACGAGGCCGTCTTGAACGCCGGCCGGGGGTCGCGCCCCGGCTTCTCCAGCTCGCGCAGGATGTCCGTCACGGTCGGCAGGCCGAAGGTGTCGTCGACGAAGTCATCGGGCTTCAGCGAGCGCAGCACCGACGTGTTGCCGATCAGCGCGGCGACGTCGCCGCCGGCCTTCTGCATCATGCGGCGCACCACCGGATAGGCCTCGGGGTGCACGCTGGAGCCGTCCAGCGGGTCGCTGCCGCCGCGGATCCGCAGGAAGCCAGCGCACTGCTCGTACGCCTTCGGGCCGAGCCGGGCCACGTCCTTCAGTGCGGTGCGGGAGCGGAACGGGCCGTTGGTGTCGCGGTGCGTGACGATGTTCTCCGCGAGGCCCGAGCCGATGCCCGAGACGCGGGCGAGCAGGGGGGCGGAGGCGGTGTTCACGTCCACGCCGACGCCGTTGACGCAGTCCTCGACGACCGCGTCCAGCGAGTGGGAGAGCTTCACCTCCGACAGGTCGTGCTGGTACTGGCCGACGCCGATCGACTTGGGGTCGATCTTCACCAGCTCGGCCAGCGGGTCCTGGAGCCGGCGTGCGATCGACACCGCGCCGCGCAGCGAGACGTCCATGTCCGGCAGTTCCTGCGAGGCGAACGCCGAGGCGGAGTACACCGAGGCGCCCGCCTCGGAGACCATCACCTTCGTCAAACCCAGCTCCGGGTGCCGGGTGATCAGGTCGCCGGCGAGCTTGTCGGTCTCGCGGGACGCCGTGCCGTTGCCGATCGCGATCAGCTCGACAGCGTGCTCCTTGGCGAGCCGGGCCAGCGTGGCGATGGACTCGTCCCACTTGTTCTGCGGCACGTGCGGGTAGATCACGCCGGTGGCGACGACCTTGCCCGTCGCGTCGACCACGGCGACCTTCACGCCGGTGCGGAAGCCGGGGTCGAGGCCCAGCGTGGCGCGGGTGCCGGCGGGGGCGGCGAGCAGCAGGTCGCGCAGGTTCGCCGCGAAGACCCGGACCGCCTCGTCCTCGGCAGCGGTGCGCAGCCGGAGCCGGAGGTCGATGCCGAGACGCACCAGGATGCGGGTACGCCAGGACCAGCGCACCGTCTCCTGAAGCCACTTGTCCGCGGGCCTGCCGCGGTCCGCGACCCCGAACCGGGAGGCGATGATGGGCTCGTACGACGAGGGGGCGCCGGGCTCGGCGGACGGCTCCTCGGGCTCCAGGACGAGGTCGAGGATCTCTTCCTTCTCGCCGCGCAGCATGGCCAGCACGCGGTGCGAGGGAAGCTCGGTGTACGGCTCTGCGAAGTCGAAGTAGTCGGCGAACTTGGCGCCCGCCTCCTCCTTGCCGTCCCGCACCCGGGCGGCCAGCCGCCCGCGTGTCCACATCCGCTCACGCAGTTCGCCGATCAGGTCGGCGTCCTCGGAGAACCGCTCGGCGAGGATCGCGCGGGCGCCCTCCAAGGCGGCTGCTGCGTCGGCGACGCCCTTGTCCGCGTCGATGAACGCGGCGGCTGCGGCGGCCGGCTCCACCGACGGGTCGCCCAGCAGGCCGTCGGCGAGCGGCTCGAGCCCCGCCTCACGGGCGATCTGTGCCTTCGTGCGCCGCTTCGGCTTGTAGGGCAGGTAGATGTCCTCAAGGCGCGCCTTGGTCTCCGCGGCGCGGATCTGGGCCTCCAGCTCCTCGGTGAGCTTGCCCTGTTCGCGCACCGATTCGAGGATGGTGGTGCGCCGCTCCTCCAGCTCGCGCAGATACCGCAGCCGCTCCTCGACGGCCCGCAGCTGCGCGTCGTCGAGCATCTCGGTCGCCTCTTTGCGGTAACGGGCGATGAAGGGCACCGTCGAACCACCGTCGAGCAGCTCGACGGCCGCCTTCACCTGCCGCTCCCGTACGCCGAGCTCCTCGGCGATCCTGCCTTCGATGGACCCCACCTGGGGTACCGAGGGTGTCGTCACGATCCCGTACCGCCTTCTCCGTTCATGGTTGCGCCGCAATTGTGGCAGGCGGCACCGACAATCGGGCTCAGGGCACCCCCACCGAGTCCCGTTGCCCGCGTCACCCCTGTCACCGACGTGCTCGGGGTGGCCACCCGGTCTAGCACACAGGACGACCGCGTCACGGTCATCGCTGCTCGGGCCACCTGAATTGCGGTGTCCTGCGTTCCAGGAACGCGGCCGCTCCCTCCGCGGTCTCGCCGCTGCGTCGGGCCTCCGCGGCGAAGTGGTCGGCCCGGTCCGTGCGGCCGGCGATGAACTCTTTCGTGGCCGTCTGCGTCAGTTGCGAACGCGACATCAGAATGCGGCTGAACTCGGCGACCCGTGCGTCGAGTCCGCCGTGTGGCAGTACCTCGTCCACCAGACCGGTGCGCAGGGCGCGTCCCACATCGATCAACTCGCCGGAGAACAGCAGGTATTTGGCGGTGGCAGGTCCGACGAGTTCGACCAGGCGGCGGGTGGCGGACGGCGGGTAGACGACCCCCAGCTTTGCGGGGGAGACGCCGAACAGCGCGTTCTCGTCCGCGAAGCGCAGATCGCAGGCCACCGCCAGCTGGCAACCGCCGCCCACGCAGTGACCGCGCACTGCGGCGAGCGTCGGTCTGGGAAAGTCGGCGAGCGCCTCCTCGGCCGCCATGGCGAGCCGCCGCGGCCCGGCTTGCTCCCCCGCTGCCGGTGCTGGCTGCTCCTCCGCCACCTGCGCCGGGTCCGAATCCGTCCCCCGCAGCAACGAGATGTCGGCGCCCGCGCAGAACGTGCCGCCGGACCCGGTGAGCACCAGCACCCGGACCTGCGGATCCGCTGCGAGTGTGGCCAGCAGCGGCGGCAGCGCCAGCCACATCTGCGCGGTCATGGCGTTCCGCTTCGCCGGGTGGTGGAGGACGACGGTCGCGACGCCGTCCTCGATGGTGTGGAGCACCTGGGGGATCATGCGCCGGATGGTATCCGCCGGTCTCCCGCCGCTGGGTGCCCCTGATCACGGTGGTAGTGACGGAGCGTAATCAAAAGCCGTACAACACGAAAAAGGGCAAGAATCGGCAGAAGAGGGACGGAATCGCTCTGTGGATCATCTTGGTCATGCGCCGACGGTCGAGTTCCGTCGATACACGCCGAGTTACGCGCAGTCGTGGGACATGGCGCCGGGCTTGCCCACACTCGTCACGTGGTGACAACCGAGCGTGAGGGCGGGGACCGGACGATGGACAGCGGCGGGTGGAGAGACCTTCCAGGCTCCCAGGGCGGCACGGGAGCGCCACCCGGGCCGGGCGCCGACCCCGCGGCACGCCCGTACGAAGGCGTCTGGCGCTTCACCGCCCCCGCGCTGGACTCCTCGGTGCCGCAGGCCCGGCACGCCGTGCGGGAGCTGCTCGCCCGCCAGGGCGTGCCGGTCGGCGACGACGTCCTGCACGGCCTGCTGCTCATCGTCTCGGAGCTGGTCACCAACGCCGTACGGCACGCGGCACTGCTCTCCCCGATGCTCGCCGTGGAGGTCGGCGTGGGCGCCGAATGGGTGCGGGTCTCCGTGGAGGACAACCACCCCTACCGCCCCGCCGCGCTGGTGGCCGACCACGGTCAGACCGGTGGACGCGGCCTGCTGCTGGTCCGGGAGATCGCGCGGGAAGCGGGCGGGGTGTGCGACGTGGCCCAGACCGCGGGCGGCGGCAAGATCATCTGGGCGGCGCTGCCGCTGCACCTGCCCGTGCAGGATCGGTACGCCGGACCTGGCGCCGTGCCCGCGACGGCTCACCAGCCGGCGTCGGGTCCGGTCAGTTCCTTGATGGTGGGCCGGGCGGCCTCCAACACCGTCATGAACCACGCCGAGAACGGATCCTGATCATGCCGCTGGGCCAGTTCGGTCGCGGTCACGAAGGCCGTGGCACCGATCTCGTCGGGATCCGGCCGCAGCGTGGTGCGGACCAGGCCGGCGAACAGGTGGTTGAACTCCTGCTCGACCAGGCCGGACGCCGGGTCGGGATGGTTGTACCGGACGGTGCCCGCCTCGGCGAGCAGGGACGGGGAGACGCCCAGCTCCTCGAAGGTGCGGCGGGCCGCCGCGGCGAACGGCGACTCGCCGGGGTACGGGTGCCCGCAGCAGGTGTTCGACCAGACACCGGGGGAGTGGTACTTGCCGAGGGCACGCTGCTGGAGCAGCAACCGGCCCAGGTCGTCGAAGAGGAACACCGAGAACGCCCGATGCAGCTGTCCCGGTGGCTGATGGGCGGCGAGCTTCTCCGCCGTGCCGATCGTGGTGCCGTCCTCGTCGACCAGTTCGAGCAGGATCGCTTCGGCGGCGCCGTTCGGAGAACGGTGATCTGTGGGGGTAGGTGTGATCGGCATACCCATCCTTAACCTCGTTCGTCGAACCTCAAGTCTGCCGTACGGTGCCGACCCTCCCGGGAGCGGCTGCTCCCCACATGTTCCGTCGTGGGCGGTCGGGGCATACGGGGCGTCCCGGCAGGTCCCCGGAACCTGACCGGAGATCTGATCATGCCCCCGCGTGCCCCGGCGGAATCGTCGCGCGGCCCCGGACCGAGGCGTGCGCATGGCGACGGCGTACACCCTTGGGCGCGTGCATCCCGATGCGCCCGCGCGCCCCGCCCACCGCGGCTCAGCGGCAGAGGCCCGCCTCGTGCTCGGCGTGCCCGCCGGGCTCCAACTGGAAGGTGCAGTGCGCCACATCGAAGTGCTCCCCGAGACAGCCCTGGAGCTCGTGCAGCATCTTCTCGTGCCCGGGATCGCTCAGTGCCGCGGTGCTGACCACCACATGTGCGGACAGCACCGGCATCCCCGACGTGATCGTCCAGGCATGCAGGTCATGGACGTCCTCCACCCCCGGAAGCGCCAGGATGTGCGCTCTCACCTGCGCCATGTCGACGCCCTCGGGCGCCGCCTCCAACAGCACGTTCACCGTTTCACGGAGCAGTCTCACGGTGCGCGGGACGATCATGAGGGCGATCGCCAGCGACGCGACCGGGTCGGCGGTGCGCCAGCCGGTCGTCAGGATGACGGCGGCCGACACCAGCACCGCCACCGACCCCAGCGCGTCCGCGGCCACCTCCAGGAAGGCCGCGCGCACGTTGATGCTCTGCTGCCTGCCGCGCATCAGCAGGGTCAGCGAGACCATGTTCCCCACCAGGCCCACCAGCGCGAAGACGACGGTGAGCCCGCCCGAGGTGGACGTCGGTGTGATGATCCGCTCGACCGCCTCGAAGACGACGTAACCGCCCACGCCGAGCAGCAGCAGACAGTTGGCGAGTGCGGCCAGGATCTCGGCGCGGGCGTAACCGAAGGTGCGCCTGCCGGTCGCCGGACGGGCCGCGAAGTGGATGGCGATCAGCGCCATCGCGAGCCCCAACGCGTCGGTGGCCATGTGCGCCGCATCGGCGATCAGTGCCAGCGAGTCGGCCAGCAGCCCACCGGAAAGCTCCGCCAGAGTGATCGCCACCGTGATCGACAGCGCGATGCGGAGCTGTCCGCGGTACCCGTGGGCCGCGGTGCCCTCCCCCACTGCCGTGAGGGCGTGGGAGGTGCCCCCGGCCGGGGCGCCGCGCGCGTGCCCGTGATGGTGCCCAGCCCCCATGGAAGCCTCCGCCTCGGTCCACCCAGTGGTCCATGATCTGCCCGACGCTGTCAGTGAACTACGTGCCAGGGGCGCCCGGCAACATGGCACTGAACACCGTTGTCACTGTCCTGACCTGCGCAAACAAAAACATGCAGAGTCGAAAGACAGACCCTTGACGGCGGCGACCGGCGCTGGCCGGCGGGGGGCCGGTGATGGGCGTCGGTGGGCGGGAACGGCCCGGTACAGCGCAACGTCCACCGGGGGAACCCCGCTGGAACCGGGCCTACCCGAAGGTCACCCGCGCGTCGCGCCGGGGTGCCGCAGCTGCCAGCCACGCCACGCCGACTCGATCATCTCGTGCACCCCGCGCCGCGCCGTCCAGCCCAGTGTCTCCTCGGCCCGTGTCGCCGAGGCGACGGCTCGCGGTGCGTCACCCGGACGGCGGCCCTCCACGAGGGCGGGCCGCTGGTCGCCGGTGACATCGGCGATCACCGAGATCAGCTCGCGCACGGACACGCCCTCGCCACGCCCGACGTTCACCGTGAGATCTCCCACGTCACCCGCGTCACCCCTGGTCAGCCACTGCGCAGCGGCCAGATGGGCGTCGGCGAGGTCGGCCACGTGGATGTAGTCACGGACGCAGGTGCCGTCCGGCGTCGGGTAGTCGTCCCCGAAGATCCGCGGCGACTCGCCCCGGGTGAGCCGGTCGAACACCATCGGGATGACGTTGTACACGCCGATGTCCGCCAGCTCCGGCGCGGCGGCCCCGGCGACGTTGAAGTAGCGCAGGCACGCCGTCGCGATGCCGTGCGCCCGGCCCGCCGCACGCACCAGCCACTCACCGGCGAGCTTGGTCTCGCCGTACGGGCTCAGCGGGACGCAGGGGGTCTCTTCCGTGATCAGGTCCACGGCAGGATTGCCGTAGACCGCCGCCGACGACGAGAAGACGAACCGCGTGATGCCCGCGGCGACCACCGCCTCCAGGAGGGTCGTCAGGCCGCCGACATTCTCCCGGTAGTACCGCAGTGGCCGCTCGACCGACTCGCCGACCTGCTTCTGCGCCGCGAGATGCACCACACCGGTCACCGAGTGCTCCGCGCACACCTGCTTCACCAGGTCGGCGTCGGCCACCGTGCCCTGCACTATCGACACGTCAGGACCGAGCCGCCCGGCCACACCGGTGGAGAAGTCGTCCAATACGACCACCCGCTCGCCCGCGCCCATCATGCTGCGCACCACATGCGCCCCGATGTATCCGGCACCGCCGGTGATAAGCCACGTCATGGGCAGCCACCCTAATAAGCGGCCGGAACGTACGCCCCTGCCCGGTCCTCCCGGCGCGCTGCGGCGCGTCAGCGCAGGTACGCCCGGTGCCGTCGCAGTGATCGTCCGTGATCGCCCGTGATCGGTATCGGGTGCCCGATGACCCGGCTGATCGGCACGTGAACAGGCGGTGAACACCTGCTTCGCGCAATCAGATAGCCTCTGCCGACATGCCGCCCGGCCGTCCCCGGCCGGCCGCGCTCCCGTCATCGCAGCTGCCCCGGCGAGAAGCACCGCCGGCACCCAAGGAGTGAGTTCGTCTGTCGACCGCCATCCTCACCGGCCAGCCGGTCCCCGGATCATCGCTTGAGGACGATCTGCGGTCGCTCGGCTTCGATGTGCGCCAGGCCACCGACGCAGCCCACGCCGGAACGCTGCTCGCCGACATCCCGACCGCACAGCGGGTGGCCGTCGTGGACCAGCGCTTCGTCGGCCACCTGCACGCCCTGCGGCTCGCCCTGACCGACCCGCGCTTCGACGCCGGTGCCGTGTCCGGAGCGGTGGCCGTCGCCCCCGTGGCCCGGCCGGCTCTCGACCGTGCCCTGCGCCACGCGGCCGCCGCGACGGCGTACCCGAGCGGGACGACGGCCGGCGCGAGCGACGCGGAGGGCGGCGCGGCGCGCACCACGGGCGCGGCGACCACCGCCGCCGGAACCCTGGCCGACGGGCTCGCCGACCGTGTGGCGGCCGCGCTCACGGACGCCGGCACCGAGGTGCACCGTCCGGAACTCGGCACCCTCGTCGCCGCCGTCCCCACCGACCAGGCGGCACGCGACGAGGCCGTGCACGCCGTGGCCGCCGTCGACGACGAGGCCGTCCGGCTGCGCAGCGCCGTGAAGGCGCGGGACGGCTTCTTCACCACCTTCTGCATCAGCCCCTACTCGCGTTACCTCGCCCGGTGGTGCGCACGCCGCGGCCTCACCCCCAACCAGGTGACCACCGCCTCGCTGCTCACCGCACTGATCGCGGCGGCCTGCGCGGCGACCGCCACCCGGGGCGGCTTCATCGCCGCCGGCGTGCTGCTGCTGTTCTCCTTCGTGCTGGACTGCACCGACGGGCAGCTCGCCCGCTACGCCCTGAAGTACTCCACGCTCGGCGCCTGGCTGGACGCCACCTTCGACCGGGCCAAGGAATACGCGTACTACGCGGGTCTCGCGCTCGGCGCCGCCCGCGGCGGGGACGACGTCTGGGCGCTGGCGCTCGGCGCGATGGTGCTCCAGAGCTGCCGGCACATCGTGGACTTCGCCTTCAACGAGGCGAACGCCGACGCGCAGGCCAACACCAGCCCCACCGCCGCCCTCTCCGACCGGCTCGACAACGTCGGCTGGACGGTGTGGGTGCGCCGCATGATCGTGCTGCCGATCGGGGAGCGCTGGGCCCTCATAGCCGTGCTCACCGCCGCCACGACACCGCGGATCACGCTCGTCGTGCTGCTCATCGGCTGCGCCTTCGCGGCCCTGTACACCACCGCGGGCCGGCTGCTGCGCTCGGTGACCCGGAAGGCCCAGCGCACCGCACGCGCGGCGCGGGCGCTGGCCGACCTGACGGACCGCGGCCCCCTCGGGGACGCCGTCGCCGCCGGCTCCCAGGGCTTCGCGCGCCACCTGCCGTCCTTCGCGCCCCCGCTGGTGGTGCTGGTCGGCGGCCTGCCGGCGGTCGTGCTGAGCGCCACCTCGCCGTACGGGACCTTCCTGCCCGTCATCGGGGCCGCGCTGTACTGCGTCTTCTCCGGTGTCGCCACCGCGCGCCCCCTCATGGGCGCCGTCGACTGGCTCGTGCCGCCCTTCGTCCGGGCCGTCGAATACGGCACCGTCCTGCTGCTCGCGGCCCGCGCGGACGTGAACGGGGCCTTGCCCGCGGCTTTCGGGCTGGTGGCCGCCCTCGCCTACCATCACTACGACACGGTGTACCGCATCCGCGGCAACACCGGCGCACCACCGGCCTGGCTGGTGCGTTCGATCGGCGGACACGAGGGCAGGACACTCCTGGTCACCGTCCTGGCCGCAGTGCTCGCCCCCGCTGATTTCGCCACCGCGCTCACGGTCCTGGCCGTGCTCGTGGCCCTGCTGGTGCTGACCGAGAGCATCCGTTTCTGGGTGACGCAGGTCTCCTCGGGAGCACCCGCCGTACACGACGAAGGAGAACCCGCATGATCGGCCTCGTGCTGGCGGCCGGCGCCGGACGGCGTCTGCGTCCCTACACCGACAGCCTCCCCAAGGCTCTGGTGCCGGTCGGCCGTGCGGGCATAGAGGGTGAGGACCCCGACGGGCGCACGGTGCTCGACGTCATCCTGGGCAACTTCGCCGAGATCGGCCTCACCGAGGCCGCGATCGTCGTCGGGTACCGCAAGGAGGCCGTGTACGCGCGCAAGGCCGCGCTGGAGGCCAGGTACGGCCTCAAGCTCACGCTGGTCGACAACGACAAGGCAGAGGAGTGGAACAACGCCTACTCCCTGTGGTGCGCCCGTGACCTCTTCGCCGACGGCGTGATCCTCTCCAACGGCGACACCGTGCACCCCGCCTCCGTCGAGAAGACGCTGCTCGCCGCACGCGGCGCCGGCAAGCAGATCATCCTGGCGCTCGATGCGGTGAAGCAGCTGGCCGACGAGGAGATGAAGGTGGTCGCCGACCCCGCCAAGGGGGTGCGGAAGATCACCAAGCTGATGGACCCCGCCGAGGCCTCCGGCGAGTACATCGGCGTCACCCTCATCGAGGGAGCCGCCGCAGCCGGGCTCGCCGACGCGCTGAAGACCACCTTCGAGCGCGATCCGCAGCTGTACTACGAGGACGGCTACCAGGAAATGGTCGACCGGGGCCTGCGGATCGACGTGGCGCCCATCGGCGACGTGCCGTGGGTCGAGATCGACAACCACGACGATCTCGCCAAGGGGCGGGAGGTCGTATGCCGGTACTGACCAGGCTGATCCCCTCGCCGGTGGTCGTCGACATCCGGCGCGGTGCGCTCGACGACCTGGCCGAGATCCTGTCCGACCAGCGCATCGCCCCCTCCGGCCGGATGGCCTTCGCCATCAGCGGCGGTTCGGGACAGGCACTGCGGGAACGCTTCGCACCCGCGCTGCCCGGCGCCGACTGGTTCGACGACGCCGACGGCACCATCGACGGCGCCGTCCGGCTCGCCGACTCGATCAAGAAGGCGGGCCACTACGACTCGGTGGTCGGGCTCGGCGGCGGCAAGGTCATCGACTGCGCCAAGTACGCCGCGGCGCGGGTGGGCCTGCCGCTGGTCGCGGTGGCCACCAACCTCGCCAACGACGGTCTGTGCTCCCCGGTCGCCACCCTCGACAACGACGCGGGCCGCGGCTCGTACGGGGTGCCCAACCCGATAGGGATCGTCATCGACCTGGACGTCATCCGGGACGCGCCGGTGCGCTACGTCCGGGCCGGGATCGGCGACGTGATCTGCAAGATCTCCGCGGTTGCCGACTGGGAGCTGTCGCACCGGGAGACCGGCGAGCCGGTCGACGGCCTGGCCGCGGCGATGGCAAGGCAGGCCGCCGAGGCCGTGCTCCGCCACCCCGGCGGCATCGGCGACGACGCGTTCCTGACGACGCTCTCCGAGGCCCTGGTGCTCTGCGGGATCTCCATGTCGGTGGCGGGTGACAGCCGCCCGGCCTCCGGCGCCTGCCATGAGATCTCTCACGCGTTCGACCTGACCTTCCCGCGGCGCAACGCGCTGCACGGCGAGCAGTGCGGCCTCGGCGGCGCGTTCGCCACGTTCCTGCGCGGTGATCACGACACGGCCGGGCAGATGGCCGAGGTGCTGCGCCGGCACGGCCTGCCGGTCGCGCCCGAGGAGATCGGCTTCACCCTGGACGAGTTCGTCCAGGTGGTGCAGTTCGCTCCGCAGACCCGACCCGGCCGCTTCACCATCCTGGAACACCTCGACCTGTCCACCCACCAGATCAAGGACGCATACGCCGACTATGCCAAGGCCATCAGTAGCTGAACTCCGCCCGGTCGTGCACCCCGCGGGGGTGAAGGACCGGCGCAGCGGTGAGCATTGGGGGGGACGCCTGTACATGCGGGAGGTCTCCCTGCGGGTGGACCGGTACCTGGTGAACACCCGGGTCACGCCCAACCAGCTCACCTACCTGATGACCCTCTGCGGTGTGCTCGCCGCCCCGGCCCTGCTGGTGCCGGGGATCACCGGCGCGGTGCTCGGCGTCGTCGCGGTCCAGCTGTATCTGCTGCTGGACTGCGTCGACGGTGAGATAGCCCGCTGGAAGAAGCAGTTCTCACTCGGCGGGGTGTACCTGGACCGGGTCGGCGCCTACCTGACCGACGCCGCGGTCCTGGTCGGCCTCGGGCTGCGCGCCGCCGACCTGTTCGGCGACGGGCGCATCGACTGGCTGTGGGCCTTCCTCGGGACGCTCGCCGCGCTCGGCGCCATCCTGATCAAGGCGGAGACCGACCTCGTCGGCGTCGCCCGGCACCAGGGCGGGCTGCCGCCCGTGAAGGAGGCGGCGAGCGAGCCGCGTTCCTCCGGAGTGGCGCTGGCCCGCCGGGCCGCCGCGGCACTCAAGTTCCACCGGCTGGTGCTGGGCATCGAGGCCTCCCTGCTGATCCTGCTCCTGGCCATCTGCGACGCGGTCCGCGGGGATCTGTTCTTCACCCGGCTCGGCACCGCCGTGCTCGCCGCCATCGCGCTCCTCCAGACCCTGCTCCACCTGGTCTCCATCCTGGCCTCCAGCCGGTTGAAGTGAGGATGCCCGTGAGCCCCGTCACCGAGAGCAAGACGCTGAAGGTGGGTGTGGTGATCATCACCATGGGCACCCGCCCCGCCGAGCTGCGCGCCCTGATCGACTCGATCGCCAAGCAGGAGGGCGACCCGGTCGAGGTCGTCGTGGTCGGCAACGGCTCACCCGTGCCGGACGTCGCGGGCCTGGCCTGCCCCGTGCGGACCGTCGAGCTGCCCGAGAACCTGGGCATCCCCGGCGGGCGCAACGTCGGCATTGCGGCGTTCCGCACCGGATCGGACGAGCGGGAGCTTGCGCCCACGGCGGCGGCCACGGCGTCCGGGACCCCCGGCGAAACGGTTGCTCCCGGTCGCCTCGGCGACACCGCCGGGTCCGGCCCCTTCACCGTCGACGTCCTGCTCTTCCTGGACGACGACGGACTGCTCGCGCAGCACGACACCGCCCGGCTCTGCCGCGAGGCCTTCGCAGCGGACCCCGAGCTCGGCATCATCAGCTTCCGCATCGCGGACCCGGAGACCGGCGTCACCCAGCGCCGCCACGTGCCGCGCCTGCGGGCCTCCGACCCGATGCGCTCCTCGCGGGTGACCACCTTCCTGGGCGGCGCCAACGCGGTGCGTACCGATGTCCTCGCCCAGGTCGGCGGCCTGCCCGGCGACTTCTTCTACGCCCACGAGGAGACCGACCTGGCCTGGCGGGCCCTGGACGCCGGATGGCTGATCGACTACCGCTCCGACATGGTGCTGTACCACCCGACGACGGCGCCGTCCCGGCACGCCGTCTACCACCGGATGGTGGCCCGCAACCGCGTCTGGCTGGCCCGGCGTAACCTCCCTGCCCTCCTCGTCCCGGTCTACCTCGGGGTCTGGCTGCTGCTGACCCTTTTGAGGCGTCCGTCACGGCCCGCGCTCAAGGCGTGGTTCGGCGGCTTCAAAGAGGGCTGGTCGACGCCTTGCGGGCCGCGTCGGCCCATGCGGTGGCATACGGTGTGGCGGTTGACCCGACTGGGCCGACCTCCGGTGATCTGACAAGCTCGTATCCAGGAACCCGGCCGTGCGCTCGCCCCGCGGGCGCGCGCCCGCGTCCGGGAGCGCCCCGGGCACCTCCCCCACTGCCTTATAGGCGTGGGAGGTACCCCCAGACGAAAGTTTCCGCTGTGAGTGAGACAACGCGCGACGGCGGCGTTGTGGTAAGCACGCCTCCGTCCCCCGACGACGGGCTGACGCCCGCCGAGCTGGCCGCCAGGCACGGACTCTCCGTGAGCGGTGCCCGGCCCGGCCTGCTGGCGTACGTGCGCCAGCTGTGGGGGCGGCGGCACTTCATCCTGGCCTTCTCGCACGCCAAGCTGACCGCCCAGTACAGCCAGGCCAAGCTCGGCCAGCTGTGGCAGGTGGCGACCCCGCTGCTCAACGCTCTGGTCTACTACCTGATCTTCGGGCTGATCCTGAAGGCCAGCCGCGGCATGTCGCACGAGGTGTACATCCCGTTCCTGGTGACCGGTGTGTTCGTGTTCACCTTCACGCAGAGCTCGGTGATGGCCGGCGTACGGGCGATCTCCGGCAATCTGGGCCTGGTGCGCGCCCTGCACTTCCCGCGCGCCTCGCTGCCCATCTCGTTCGCGTTGCAGCAGCTCCAGCAGCTGCTCTTCTCGATGGTGGTGCTCTTCGTCGTCGCGATCGCGTTCGGCAGCTACCCGGGCCTGTCCTGGCTGCTCATCGTGCCGATCCTGGTCCTCCAGTTCCTCTTCAACACCGGCCTGGCCCTGGTCATGGCCAGGATGGGCGCCAAGACACCCGACCTCGCGCAGCTGATGCCGTTCATCATGCGGACCTGGATGTACGCGTCCGGTGTGATGTTCTCCATCCCGGTGATGCTGAAGGACCGGCCGGGCTGGATCGCGGACGTTCTCCAGTGGAACCCGGCCGCCGTCTACATGGACCTGATGCGCTTCGCCCTCGTCGACGGCTACGGCTCCGCCAACCTGCCGCCGCACGTCTGGGCGGTCGCCCTCGGCTGGGCCGTGCTCGTCGCGGTCGGCGGCTTCGTGTACTTCTGGAAGGCGGAGGAGCGGTACGGACGTGGCTGAGCAACACACCGGGGCACGACGACCCACCGTCATCGCGGACGAGCTGCACATCGTCTATCGCGTCAACGGCGCGAAGACCGGTCGCGGCACCGCGACCTCCGCGCTCAGCCGGATCGTGCGCCGCGGCCAGGAGCGCGGGGTGCGCACCGTCCACGCCGTCAAGGGCGTCTCCTTCGTCGCCTACCGCGGCGAGGCCATCGGCCTGATCGGGTCCAACGGCTCCGGCAAGTCGACGCTGCTCCGGGCCATCGCCGGACTGCTGCCGGCCGAGCGCGGCAAGGTCTACACCGACGGGCAGCCCTCCCTGCTGGGGGTCAACGCCGCCCTCATGAACGACCTGACCGGCGAGCGGAACGTCATCCTGGGCGGGCTCGCCATGGGCATGCCCCGGGAACAGATAAAAGAGCGCTACCAGGACATCGTCGACTTCTCCGGCATCAACGAGAAGGGCGACTTCATCACCCTGCCGATGCGCACCTACTCCTCCGGCATGGCGGCCCGGCTGCGCTTCTCCATCGCGGCGGCCAAGGACCACGACGTCCTGATGATCGACGAGGCGCTGGCCACCGGTGACCGCAAGTTCCAGAAGCGCTCCGAAGAGCGCATCCGCGAGCTGCGCAAGGAGGCCGGCACGGTGTTCCTCGTCAGCCACAACAACAAGTCCATCCGGGACACCTGTGACCGGGTGCTGTGGCTGGAGCGCGGCGAACTCCGCATGGACGGTCCGACGGAGGACGTCCTGAAGGAGTACGAGAAGTTCGCGGGCAAGTAGTCCGCCCGGCCGGCGAGTCCGAAGCCCCGGCACCCCTGTGCCCGGTGTCCGGGCGAGTCTGAAGCCCCGCCACCTGATGTCCCGGCAGCTCTGCGTGACGGGCATGCCGTAACGCCGTAAGGGGCGTGCCCCCGCGGTACTCCCTGCGCTCCACTGCAGCCCGGCGTGCTGGGCGCCGCGCCCGTGCGGCCGTGCGGAAGGCGCTGTGCCGGCGGGTCCGTTCGGGTGTGTGGACCGTTACGGGCGTGCCGCGTGGGGCGGTTGATGTCCGTCGGGCCGCTCACCCAAGGTCTGCCGATCTTCTCTGCCGGATCCGGAATCTTGGCGCCGATCGGTGTGTTCTTGTGATGTGCAGGACACCCCGACGATCTCTAATGCGTTGTACAACGTAAGCTGGAGTGGTGCTGAAAGGCGCCAAGTGGGTGATACCGCCCCATGCCTCGGTGCGGGGGACCGAGGCGGCCGAGTGCACCGCTGAGCGGCGTGTCCGAAAGAGGGTCTCTTGGGTCGGCAGTGTAGAACGGGAGATGTGACGGCAATGGCTACGGGAAGTCCCCAGCTCCGCACTGCTCGTGCCGTCCCCGCGCCGGGCAGCACGCGGTGACGAGACCTCGTGACACGCGCGACACCCGCGCCAAGGAAGCGGCCCAGGGCACCGAGGCGGTCGTACGCGGCACGCTCGACAAGGCCGCGCACGAGAACTTCCCCGTGGCCCCCTTCTTCCTGCCCCGTGCCTGGCGGGACGACCTCATGGCGGTCTACGGCTTCGCCCGTCTGGTGGACGACATCGGCGACGGAGACCTCGCGCCCGGCGGCGGTGACGCCCGCCATCTGGGTGTCGCCCCTGAGCAGGCCGACGACCGGCTCGCGCTGCTGGACGCCTTCGAGGCCGACCTGCTCACCCTCTTCGAAGGGGACACGGCGTCGGACGGCGGAGGCCCGCGCCACCCGGTGCTGCGCCGGCTCGCGCCGACCGTGCACCGGCACTCCCTGACCCCGGACCCGTTCCTCGGCCTGATCGCGGCCAACCGGCAGGACCAGCTCGTCAAGCGCTACGAGACCTACGACGACCTGCTGGCCTACTGCGAGCTGTCCGCGAACCCGGTCGGTCGGTTGGTGCTCGCCGTCACCGGCACAGCGACGCCCGAGCGCATCCGGCTCTCGGACGCCATCTGCACCGCGCTCCAGATCGTCGAGCACCTCCAGGACGTCTCCGAGGACCTGGCCCAAGATCGTATCTATCTGCCAGCGCAGGACATGAAGCGGTTCCACGTGCGTGAGGAGGACCTGACCGCTGCCACCGCAGGCGCATCGGTGCGCGCGCTGATCGCCTTCGAGGCGGACCGCGCTCGCGATCTACTGAATGAAGGGACCCCCCTGGTGGGTAGCGTCCACGGCAAGCTGACGCTGCTGCTGGCGGGGTTCGTGGCCGGGGGGCGGGCCACGATCCGAGCGATCGCCGCCGCCTCCTACGACGTACTTCCCGGACCACCGAAGGCCAGCAAGATTCAGTTGCTGCGTGAGGTGGTAGCGACTCTGCGAGGAAAGGGGTGAGTCGGACCGTGGAGACGGATCAGCACGTGTCCGCGCCGGTACTCGCCGCATACGGCTACTGCGAGACCGTCACCGGGCAGCAGGCCCGGAACTTCGCGTATGGGATCAGACTGCTCCCGGCGCCCAAGCGTCGTGCCATGTCCGCGCTGTACGCGTTCTCGCGGCGCGTCGACGACATCGGAGACGGGGCGCTGGAGCCGACCGCCAAGGAGGCACGACTCGAAGAGACCCGCGCCCTGCTCAACCGGATCCAGTCCGGCGACGTGGCCGAGGACGACACCGACCCGGTGGCCGTCGCCCTCACGCACGCCGCAGAGCACTTCCCCATCCCGCTCGGCGGACTCGACGAACTCATCGACGGCGTCCTGATGGACGTACGCGGCCAGAGCTACGAAACCTGGGACGACCTGAAGGTCTACTGCCGGTGCGTGGCCGGGGCCATCGGACGGCTCTCGCTCGGCGTGTTCGGCACCGAGCCCGGCGCGCGAGGAGTCGAGCGCGCCGCCGAATACGCCGACACCCTCGGGCTCGCCATGCAACTCACCAACATCCTGCGGGACATCCGCGAGGACGCCGAGGGAGGCCGCACCTACCTTCCCTCCGACGACCTGGGGAAGTTCGGATGCTCCGCCGGCTTCGGCGGCCCCACCCCGCCCGAGGGGTCCGACTTCGCCGGCCTGGTGCACTTCGAGGCACGCCGGGCACGGACGCTGTTCGCCGAGGGCTACCGCCTGCTGCCCCAGCTGGACCGGCGCAGTGGTGCCTGCGTCGCCGCCATGGCCGGCATCTACCGCCGCCTGCTCGACCGCATCGAGCGCGATCCGTACGCGGTGCTGCGCGAACGGGTCTCGCTGCCGGGGCGCGAGAAGGCCTATGTCGCGGTGCGCGGACTGTCCGGCGCCGACGCCCGCCATGTCTCCCGCGGCACCCCCCGACTGGGCATCAGGAGGCGTGCCTGATGCACCCGTGCACGGATCGCCGCCCATCTGATTGCAGGTGTAGGTCAACCCCAGGCGGGCACACGGCGTCCCAGATTGCGACGGCCCGGCCCGCCCCAGTCATGCGTGCCCAGGGCCCGGCCGACAAGGAGCGCGCATGAGGGACGACGCCCCGCTGTCCCAGCGGGCCGATCCAGCAGAGACTGCCACCGACCCCACTGACGCCGACACCACAGGCCGCCCCGGGAGGGCGGCCGCCGTAGTGGTCGGCGGCGGGCTCGCCGGCATCACCAGCGCACTGGCGCTGGCTGACGCAGGCCTGCGGGTGACCCTGCTCGAGGGACGGCCACGACTGGGCGGCCTCGCCTTCTCCTTCCAGCGCGGCAACCTGTCGGTCGACAACGGCCAGCACGTCTACCTGCGCTGCTGCACCGCGTACCAGTGGTTTCTCGACCGCATCGCGGCCACCGACCTCGCGCCACTGCAAAGACGTCTCGACGTCCCGGTGCTTGACGTTGCCGCTTCAAGGGGTCCTCGTCTGGGCCGGCTGCGACGCACCGCGCTTCCGGTGCCGTTGCATCTGGCGCAGAGCCTGACGACCTACCCGCACCTGTCGCTCGCCGAGCGCGCCAAGGTCGGCCGTGCCGCGCTTGCCCTGGGCCGGCTCGACCTGACCGATCCTGCCCTGGACCGTCAGGACTTCGCGAGCTGGCTGGCCCGGCAGGGACAGTCGGCGCGCGCCATCGAGGCACTGTGGGACCTGGTGGGCGTAGCGACCCTCAACGCTCGGGCCGGCGACGCCTCGCTCGGGCTTGCCGCCATGGTCTTCAAGACCGGGCTGCTGTCCGCCCCGGGAGCGGCCGACATCGGCTGGGCGCAGGTACCCCTCGGTGACATCCATGACACGCTCGCCCGCAAGGCGCTCGACGCCGCGGGAGTCCGTACCGAACTGCGAACACGCGTCACCTCCGTGGCCCGGACACCTGACTCGGCGCCAGGATCTCGATCGGGTAACTCTCTCATGAAGAACGGGCACTGGACCGTTGAGGTTCCCGGGGAGCGCATCGAAACCGACATCGTCGTCCTCGCGGTCCCGCAGCGCGAGGCGCACGCCCTGCTGCCGTCCGGAGCGGTCGCCGATCCCGACCGGTTCCTTCGGATCGACACCGCCCCGATCCTGAACGTGCACGTGCAGTACGACCGCACCGTGCTCAAGCGCCCCTTCTTCGCCGTGCTGGGCTCACCCGTCCAGTGGGTCTTCGACCGCACCCGGGCTTCCGGCCTGACGGACGGCCAGTACCTGGCGCTCTCCCAGTCGGCCGCCCAGGACGAGATCGACGAGCCCGTGGCCAAGCTCCGCGCACGCTACCTGCCCGAGCTGGAGAAACTGCTCCCGGCCGCACGCGACGCACGGGTGCGGGACTTCTTCGTCACCCGGGAGCGGACCGCGACCTTCGCCCCCACCCCCGGCGTGGGTGCGCTGCGGCCCGGCGCCCGTACCGAGGCGCCCGGCCTGTACCTGGCCGGGGCGTGGACCGCCACCGGCTGGCCCGCGACGATGGAGGGCGCCGTACGCAGCGGTACCAGCGCCGCCCGCGCCGCGCTCACGGCCCTCGGCCGCCCCGGTGGTCACCTCTTCGAGGAGGCGGCATGACATCCGACCCGAACGGGGCAGGCCCCCGCACCCCAGCCAGCGCAGGCCCGCCCGGTGCGGTCGGAGGCGCCATCGGCGTCGCCCCGGCCGCCGTCGCCGGCGCCGCAAGAGCCGGCATCGCAACAGAAGGAGAGACCGTGCCCACTGAGCCATCGGGCGTCACCCCTGCCGAGGCGGTCGACGTCTCCGCACTGCTGGAGCGCGGCCGGGCGCTGACCACACCCGTGCTCCGGGCCGCCGTGGACCGCCTCGCCCCTCCGATGGACACCGTTGCCGCCTACCACTTCGGTTGGATCGACGCCCAGGGCAATCCGGCCGAGGGCGACGGCGGCAAGGCGGTGCGGCCCGCACTCGCCGTGCTCTCCGCCGAGGCCGCCGGAGCGCCGCCCGAGGTCGGCGTGCCCGCCGCGGTCGCCGTGGAACTGGTGCACAACTTCTCGCTGCTGCACGACGACCTCATGGACGGCGACGAGCAGCGCCGCCACCGTGACACCGTCTGGAAGGTGCACGGCCCCTCCCAGGCGATCCTCGTCGGCGACGCCCTGTTCGCGCTGGGCAACGAGATCCTGCTGGAGCTCGGCACGGTGGACGCGGGCCGTGCCGCACGGCGCCTGACGGCCGCCACCCGCGCCCTCATCGACGGTCAGGCGCAGGACATCTCCTTCGAGCACCGAGAGCGGGTCACCGTCGAGGAGTGCCTGGAGATGGAGGGCAACAAGACCGGTGCGCTGCTCGCCTGCGCGGTCTCCATCGGCGCCGTGCTGGGGGGCGCCGACGACCACACGGCGGACGTTCTCGCCCGGTTCGGACACCACCTGGGACTGGCCTTCCAGGCCGTGGACGATCTGCTCGGCATCTGGGGCGACCCGCAGGCCACCGGCAAGCAGACCTGGAGCGATCTGCGTCAGCGCAAGAAGTCGCTGCCGGTGGTGGCGGCGCTCGCGGCCGGCGGCCCCGCCTCCGAACGGCTCGGCGAGCTGCTCGCAGCGGACGCCAAGAGCAGCGACTTCGACAGCTTCTCCGAGGAGGAGTTCGCCACCCGCGCCGCCCTCATCGAGGAGGCGGGCGGGCGCCGGTGGACCAGCGAGGAGGCACGGCGCCAGCACACCATCGCGGTCCGGACGCTGGAGGCCGTGCACATGCCCGAACGGGTGCGGACCGAACTGGCCGCGCTCGCCGACTTCGTGGTCGTACGGAAGAGATGATCGATATCGGCCGGCTGCACCTGTCGTCTGGAGCCATGCTCCAGAACCCGTAGCGAGTCGCCGGCCGGTGCGCCCACCAGCGCACCGGCCGACGGCGGACCCAGCAGACCCACTGCACGAAGGGGAAGCCATGACAGCGACGACCGACGGAAGCACCGGAGCGGTACCGCCCCGCGCTGCCTCGGCCAAGAAGACGACCCCAGCTTCCAAGAAGAAGGAGGAGACCGCACCCTCTGGTGACCCCACCACCCAGGACGCAGCCGAGGTTCCCCAGGACCCCGCCCACCGGGCCATCCAGCGCGCCACCGACTTCCTGCTCTCCCGTCAGGACGCCCAGGGCTGGTGGAAGGGCGACCTGGAGACCAATGTCACCATGGACGCCGAGGACCTGCTGCTCCGCCAGTTCCTCGGCATCCTCGACGAGGCCACCACCAAGGCCGCCGCCCTCTTCATCCGCGGCGAGCAGCGCGACGACGGCACCTGGGCCACCTTCTACGGCGGCCCCGGCGAGCTCTCCACGACCATCGAGGCGTATGTCGCCCTGCGGCTGGCCGGGGACGAGCCCGACGCGCCGCACATGGCACGGGCCTCCGCCTGGGTGCGCGAGCAGGGTGGCGTCGCCGCATCCCGGGTCTTCACCCGGATCTGGCTCGCCCTGTTCGGCTGGTGGAAGTGGGCCGACCTGCCGGAGCTGCCCCCGGAGCTGATCTACTTCCCGAAGTGGTTCCCGCTCAACATCTACGACTTCGGCTGCTGGGCGCGGCAGACCATCGTGCCGCTCACCATCGTCTCGGCCAAGCAACCGGTGCGCCCCGCGCCGTTCCCCCTCGACGAGCTGCACACCGACGCCTCCGACCCCAACCCGCAGCGCCCCATGGCGCCGGCCGCCAGCTGGGACGGTGTCTTCCAACGCCTGGACAAGGCCCTGCACGCCTACCACAAGGTCGCCCCGCGCCGGCTGCGCAAGGCGGCCATGAACAGCGCGGCACGCTGGATCATCGAGCGCCAGGAGAACGACGGCTGCTGGGGCGGCATCCAGCCACCCGCCGTCTACTCGATCATCGCCCTGCACCTGCTCGGCTACGACCTGAAGCACCCGGTGCTGCGCGAGGGCCTGGCCTCGCTGGACAGGTACGCCGTGTGGCGCGAGGACGGGGCCCGGATGATCGAGGCCTGCCAGTCGCCGGTGTGGGACACCTGCCTGGCGACCATCGCACTCGCCGACGCCGGGCTGCCGGCCGACCACCCGCAGTTGGTGAAGGCCGCCGACTGGCTGCTGTCTGAGCAGGTGGTGCGGCCCGGCGACTGGTCGGTGCGCAGGCCGGAGCTGGCGCCCGGCGGCTGGTCCTTCGAGTTCGACAACGACAACTACCCCGACATGGACGACACCGCCGAGGTGGCGCTGGCCCTGCGGCGCGTCAGGCACCCCGACCCGGACCGCGTCGACATCGCCGTCGAGCGTGCGACGCACTGGAACCTGGGGATGCAGTCGAAGAACGGTGCCTGGGGCGCCTTCGACGTCGACAACACCAGCGCCTTCCCCAACCGGCTGCCGTTCTGCGACTTCGGGGAGGTCATCGACCCGCCCTCCGCCGACGTCACCGCGCACGTGGTGGAGATGCTGTCCGTGGAGGGCAAGGCGCACGACGCGCGCACCCGGCGCGGCGTCGACTGGCTGCTCGCCGAGCAGGAGAAGGACGGCTCGTGGTTCGGCCGCTGGGGCGTCAACTACGTCTACGGCACCGGCTCGGTGCTGCCCGCCCTCGTGGCGGCCGGGCTGCCCGGCTCCCACCCGGCGATCCGGCGCGCGGTGAGCTGGCTCGGATCGGTGCAGAACGAGGACGGCGGCTGGGGCGAGGACCTGCGCTCCTACCGGGACGTGCAGGAGTGGTCGGGCCGCGGCACCTCCACCGCCTCGCAGACCGCCTGGGCCCTGATGGCGCTGCTCGCGGCGGGCGAGCGGGACTCCAAGGTGGTCGAGCGCGGGGTGGACTTCCTGGCCCGCACCCAGGCGGAGGACGGCTCCTGGGACGAGCCCTACTTCACCGGCACCGGATTCCCCTGGGACTTCTCCATCAACTACCACCTGTACCGCCAGGTGTTCCCGCTCACCGCCCTGGGCCGTTACGTCCACGGGGAGCCCTTCTCCGGCAAGGGGAGCTGATGGCCCCGACCCCGGCGTCCGAGGACCCGACGGGGGCCGCGCCGCTGTTGATCGCCTGCGCGCTCGGCATCGAGCACCTTGCGCTGCGCTCGGGCGCGCACGGCGGCGCCCTCGGTCCCGTCACCGTGCTCCGTAGCGGCATGGGTCCGAAGGCGGCGGACCGTGCCGTGGCACGGGCGCTCGCGGCACCCGAGCTGCGCGACGCGCCCGTGATCGCCGCCGGATTCTGTGCCGGGCTCGCCCCCGGCATGCACCCCGGCGACGTGGTCGTGGCGGAGGAGACCCGGGACCCGCGGGGCAGCACCCTGTGCCAGGGCACGGAGCTGCTCCGAGCCGAGCTGGCCCGCGCGGCGCCGGGCCGTACCGTGCACACCGGCCCGCTCACCGGCTCCGACCACGTGGTGCGCGGCCCGGAGCGTGCCGATCTGCGGGCCACCGGCGCCATCGCGGTCGACATGGAGTCGGCGGCGACCCTGTACAGCGCGGTGCGTGCCGGACCCCGTCCGGTTGCGGCCGTACGAGTGGTCGTGGACGCCCCAGAGCACGAACTTGTTCGTATCAGCACGGTGCGCGGGGGAATATCAGCCTTCCGTGTTCTCCGTGCCGTACTTCCTACTTTCTTTGAATGGCACCGTAACGTGCTGCTACCCCGGAGGTGAGCCCTCATGGCCATGCCGCTCCGTCAGTCCATCAAGGTTGCGACCTACCTCTTTGAACAGAAAGTGCGCCGACGTGACAAGTTTCCGCTCATCGTGGAACTTGAACCGCTGTTCGCCTGCAATCTGAAGTGCGAGGGGTGCGGAAAGATCCAGCATCCGGCCGGTGTGCTCAAACAGCGCATGCCGGTGGCGCAGGCCGTGGGCGCGGTACTGGAGTCCGGTGCGCCGATGGTGTCCATCGCGGGCGGCGAACCCCTGATGCACCCGCAGATCGACGAGATCGTGCGGCAACTGGTGGCCAAGCGGAAGTACGTCTTCCTGTGCACCAACGCCATGCTGCTGCGCAAGAAGATGGACAAGTTCACGCCCTCGCCGTATTTCGCGTTCGCGGTGCACATCGACGGGCTGCGTGAGCGCCACGACGAGTCCGTGGCCAAGGAAGGCGTCTTCGACGAGGCCGTGGCGGCCATCCGGGAGGCCAAGCGCCGTGGCTTCCGGGTCACCACGAACTCCACCTTCTTCAACACGGACACCCCGCAGACCATCATCGAGGTGCTGAACTACCTCAATGACGACCTGAAGGTCGACGAGATGATGATCTCGCCCGCCTACGCCTACGAGAAGGCGCCCGACCAGGAGCACTTCCTGGGCGTCGAGCAGACCCGGGAACTGTTCAAGAAGGCCTTCTCGGACGGCAACCGGCGGCGCTGGCGGCTCAACCACTCACCCCTCTTCCTGGACTTCCTCGAGGGCAAGGTGGACTTCCCCTGCACCGCCTGGGCCATCCCCAACTACTCGCTGTTCGGCTGGCAGAAGCCCTGCTACCTGATGAGCGACGGCTACGTGCCCACGTATCGCGAGCTCATCGAGAAGACCGACTGGGACGCCTACGGCCGCGGCAAGGATCCACGGTGCGCCAACTGCATGGCGCACTGCGGCTACGAGCCGACCGCGGTGCTCGCCACCATGGGGTCCCTCAAGGAGTCGCTGCGCGCCTTCACCGAGACCGTCTCGGGGAACCGGTGATGGCCATGACCTCAGGTCAGCCGGTCTCCCTGGGCCTTCCCGACCTGCCGCCCCGCCCCCTCGCCGAGCGCCGTAAGAGCCGGCGCCTTCAGGTGGGGTCGGTT
>NZ_JAMJWG010000059.1 GCF_024435355.1 Streptomyces odontomachi | reverse complement strand
CTTTGAAAATGGTCCCGGAACTTCGGTTCCGGGACCATTTTTATTTCTCCGGACTTTACTCTTCGTTCACGTAGCCTGGAGACCCTCCAGGCATGGGGACTCTTGAACTGCTGCGTGCGGCAGGCGTCGGAGCGGGCGATGAGGTCATCGTGCCCGCCTTCGGAAATGTCGAGGTGGCCGAGAGCGTCGCACACGTCGGGGCGCTCCCCGTCTTCGTCGACATCGACCCGTTGACCTACTGCCTCGACCCGGACGCCGTGGCCGCCGCCGTCAACACACGCACGGCCGCCGTGATCGCCGTACACCGCTTCGGCAGGCCGGCCGACCTGGCGCGACTGCACGCGCTGGGCGAACGCCACGGCCTGCTCACCCTCGAACACGGCGACCCCGAGGCCATGCCCGAGCCGCCCCAGCCCGGCGCCGCGCACGCCGGCCAACCACCCGTTCCCCAGGACGTGGTGACACAGCGCCGAGCGTACGCGGCACTACTGGACCTGCGGCTCACCGGAGTTCTCACCCCCGAAGACAGCCCAGGGCACACGTACCGGCAGTACGTGGTCCGGGTGCCGGGCAACGGGCGACCCGACCGGGACGCCTTCGCGCGCGCCGCACGGGCCAGAGGAGTCGCATGCCGGGTGCCCGTGAAGACGGCCGTGCACCGACTCCCGGAGTTCCGGCGCGACATCCGTCTCCCGGAGACCGAACGGGCCGCCGACGAGACACTGTCCCTGCCGGTGCACGCCGGCCTGCACACCCGCGAGCTACGCCGCATCATCGCCGCCTGCAACGCCCTCGGAGGCCTGCTGCAACCTGCGTGATGACGGCGCGTCAAGCACCAACAGAGGCCGCCGCAGCCGGACCGGAAGTGCCACGGCAGCAGGCCTGAGCCCGCTTCTCAGTCCTGGTGCGGCTCCGGTACCCGCATGGCCAGGATCGCCATGTCGTCGGAAGGGGCGTCCGAAGCGAAACGTTCCACGGCCCGTAGGACGCGGCTGGCGACCGCGCCGGCCGTGAGACCCGTGCAGGTGGTGAGGACCTCCACCAGGCCGTCGTCACCGAGCATGCGGGTGCCCTCGCGGCGTTCGGTGACACCGTCGGTGACGCACAGCAGGACGTCGCCGGGCTCCAGGGTCACCGTCTGCTCGTACAGGTCGAGGTCGTCCATGACACCGAGCAGTGGCTGAGGCTCGGCGGCGGGCACGATGGTGCCGTCCTGGCGCAACCGCAAGGGCAGCGGATGGCCCGCGCAGACCACCTTCAACTGCGCGCTGCCGTCCTCCTGCGGGCGCAGCTCCCCGTAGAGCAGGGTGAGGAACCGGCTGCGGGCGCCCTCGTCGAGGATGGCGGCGTTCAGACGCTCCAGAACGGCCGGGCCGCCGAAGCCCTCACGGGCGAGCAGGCGCAGCGCATGGCGGGCGAGGCCGGTGACCGCGGCCGCCTCGGGACCTGTGCCGCAGACGTCGCCGATGGCGAAGCCGTAGCTGTCGTCGCTGATCGGGAACAGGTCGTAGAAGTCGCCGCCGACCTCGTTGCCCTCGCCGGCGGCGCGGTAGATGACCTCCACCTCGACGCCCGGCACCTCGGGCAGCTCCGGCGGCAGCAGGCTGCGCTGGAGGGACTGGCTGATGGCGGTGCGCTCCGAGTACAGGCGGGCGTTGTCGAGGGCCAGCGCGGCCCGGCGGGACAGGTCCTCCGCCAGCTCCAGGTTCTCCTGGCGGAAATGGTCCTCGGAGGGCTTGCCGAGGGTGAGCATGCCGATGACGCGGTTCCGGGCCACCAGGGGAAGCACGACGGTCTCACCGCCGACCGCGGAAGCGGTGGCCAGCGTCGGCCCGATACCGGCGGAGACGCTGGTGGGCTCGCTGCCGCCGATACTGCGCAGGGAGGTGCGCAGCGCGGCCTGGTGTGCGGCCTCCGCGGGGGCGGACCAGACACGGGCACCGGGGGTGGGCACCGGGTCCGGCGGGTCGATCTTCGACAGCAGCTCCTTGAGGCCGTCGATGCGTTCCTCGTCCTCGTGCAGCACGTAGGACAGGTACGGCTCGGAGGACTGGTCGGCGATGGTGTAGACGGCGCACCAGGTGGCCAGGGTGGGAACCGTCATCTGGGCCATGAGGGCCAAGGTCTGATCGCGGTCCAGGGTGCCGGCCAGCAGATCGGAGGCCTCGACGAGGAAGGAGAGGGAGCCGCGGCGCAGGCGCTCCAGCTCGCCCAGGCGGGCGGACTCCACGGCGAGGGCGATGCGGTCGGCGGCGAACTGAAGGCGCAGCGCCTCCTCGTTCGAGTAGCGGGCGGGTGCCTCGGCGGCGACGCCCAGGGAGCCGGTGAGCCGGCCCTCGACCTTCAGCGGGACGGTGACGACGGACCGCATGCCCGTGCCGTCGAGCAGCGGTACGGCGCCCTGGACGACGCTGAGGTCCTCGTGGACGGCCGGCATCCGCGCCGAGCCGAAGCGGCCGCCGTGGCCGGCCTCGACGGGGACACGGGCGAAGCGCTGGCGTGCCGAGGGCAACCCGGTGGACGCGCGCACCTCCAGCTCCGTCTCGTCGTCGGTGGCGAGCAGCAGGAAGGCGGCGTCGCCGTCGAGCATGTCGCGTGCGCGTTCCACGGTGCGCTGGAGCAGGCCGTCGAGGTCCTCCGGGGCCGGCGAGCCGATGAAGACCTCGAAGGGGTCGACGGTCGCGGTCTCGCCGGAGCCGTCCGAAGCAGGGGCGCGCAGGGGGGTCTGGAGAACGGCGCGCTCGTGGTCGCGTACCAGCAGGCAGACCGTGGACGGCTCGCCGTCGGCGTCACGGACCCGCAGGTGGGAGCCGTAGACGGGCACGACACGGCCGGAGGCGCTGCGGATGCCGTAGCTGCCCTCCCAGCGGGAGAGCTGGAGGGCGTCGGCGATGCCGGTGCTGGTGCCGGGGGTGTGCGGCCAGGCGGCGAAGTCGGTCAGCGGCTTGCCGGCGACCTGTTCCTCCGGGTAGCCGAACAGTTCCTCGGCGTCCTCGTTCCAGGAGGCGACGGAGCCGGTGCGGTCGATCTGGACGACGGCGACGCGTACCCGGCCGCCGGCGAGCGGGAGGAGGTTCACCGGCAGGGGCGGGCCCGCGGTGCGGGTGCCCACGGGGCGGTCCGGTGAGGCGAGCTGGAACCAGACGTTCTTGTGGGTGGGGGTGTACTCGACTCCCCAGCGCCTGGCGAGCGCCGCGCACAGCTGAAGACCGCGGCCGCCCTCGCTCTCGGGGCTGCCCATGTCGATGGGGGAGTTCTGGACCGGGACCTCGCGCTCCGGGTAGCGGTCGGAGACCTCGATGCGGACACCGTCGGTGGCGCGTAGGCAGAGCACTTCCGCGGAGGTGCCGGCGTGCACGACGGCGTTGGTGACGAGTTCGCTGGTGAGCACGACGGCGTCGTCGGCGATGTCGGTCAGGCCCCAGCCCTGGAGGGTGTCGCGCACGAAGGAGCGGGCGGTGGCGACGGAGCGTCCCAAGGGCTCGAAGGTGGCTGCCGCGCGCGCGGTGATCACAGAACTCCTCGTCCGGGTCTCGACGTGCCAGGCCTGCCGATCGGTGTACTCGTCAGGCCGGCCCGGGGGCTGCGCCCCGGGCCGCTGCACTCCGGTGGTCATGTGCGGCCGCCCCTCCGATTACCGCTCGTACTCGTGCCCCGCCTCCCAGCCATCGCACTCGGCGTGGTTGGACAGCCGCAGGCAAGGTTACTTACCTTCGCGGTCTATGCGGATGCCGCCCGTAAGAGTTTCCGCCCAGAAGGTGTGCGGACGGTGTGGGAAGCTGCCGAACTGTTATGGCCGGGTTCCGCATGGGTGAAACACTGGGCAGGCTTCTAGAGGGAACAACGCAAGAACACGCAACAACCTTCGAGAGCCCGAGCAATAGGTTCGACCCCCGCAGGAGGGACACGGTGGAGACTGGCGGAGGCGTGCGCAGCACCAGCACGCACGCACGAGGTGGACAGTCGCCCAGTAAGCCGCGCACTTCCCGGCGGAACGGGACAACCGCGGTGGACACGGCTGCGCTGCAGAGGTTGCTCGCAGCGTTGGAGGCGATGCGGGACGGCAACTTTCGTAAACGTCTCACCGTCTCGGGCGATGACGTCATGGCCGAGATTGCGGCCGTGTTCAATGAAGTCGCCGAGCGCAATGTTCATCTGACGGGTGAGCTCTCGCGCGTGCGCCGGGTCGTGGGGCGTGAGGGGAAACTCACAGAGCGGCTGGAGGCCGGGGCCGGCGAGGGCTCCTGGGCAGCCGCGATCAAGGCATCGAACGCCCTGGTCGACGATCTGGCGCGGCCGGTGGCCGAGGTCGGCAGGGTGCTGACGGCGGTGGCCGACGGCGATCTCGACCAGCGGATGGAGCTGCGATCGCAGGCCTCCGACGGCGCCGACCGGCCGCTGCGCGGCGAGTTCCTGAGGGTCGGGCGGACCGTCAACAACCTGGTCGACCAACTGTCCACGTTCACCGACGAGGTCACTCGGGTGGCCAGTGAAGTGGGCACCCAGGGCAAGCTGGGCGGACAGGCGCAGGTGCGCGGAATGTCCGGTTCCTGGAAAGACCTCACGGATTCCGTCAACACCATGGCCGAGCGACTCACCGCCCAGGTGCGTGACATTGCTCTCGTGACGACCGCCGTGGCGCGTGGTGATCTGTCACGCAAGGTGACGGTCGAAGTGGCCGGCGAGATGCTGGAGCTGAAGAACACCGTCAACACGATGGTGGACCAGCTCTCGTCGTTCTCGTCGGAGGTGACGCGGGTCGCCCGCGAGGTGGGCACCGAGGGCGAGCTCGGGGGGCAGGCCCGGGTGCCCGGTGTGGCGGGTGTGTGGAAGGACCTCACCGATTCGGTGAACCTCATGGCCGGCAACCTCACCGCACAGGTGCGGGGCATCGCGCAGGTCACCACCGCGGTCGCCAGCGGCGACCTGTCACAGAAGGTGACCGTGCGGGCGCGTGGCGAAGTCGCTCAGCTCGCCGACACCATCAACCAGATGACGGAGACGCTGCGCACCTTCGCCGACGAGGTGACCCGCGTGGCCAACGAGGTCGGCGCCGAGGGCCGGCTGGGCGGCCAGGCGAATGTGCCGGGTGCGGCGGGCACGTGGAAAGATCTCACCGATTCGGTGAACACGGTTTTCCGTAATCTGACCACTCAGGTGCGGGACATCGCCGCGGTGACGACGGCGGTGGCCAATGGTGATCTGTCGCAGAAGGTCACCGTCGATGTCGCCGGCGAAATGCTCGAACTCAAGAACACCGTCAACACGATGGTGGATCAGCTTTCGTCCTTCGGTGCCGAAGTCACCCGTGTGGCGCGAGAGATCGGCGTGGAAGGCGAGCTGGGCGGCCAGGCTCAGGTGCCGGGTGCGGCGGGCACGTGGAAGGATCTCACCGATTCGGTGAACACCGCTTTCCGCAACCTCACCGGGCAGGTCCGCAATATCGCCCAGGTGACGACGGCGGTGGCCAACGGTGATCTGTCCCAGAAGGTCACCGTCGACGTCTCCGGCGAAATGCTCGCGCTGAAGAACACCGTCAACACGATGGTGGACCAGCTCTCCAGCTTCGCCGACCAGGTGACGCGGATGGCGCGGGACGTGGGCACGGAGGGCCGCCTCGGCGGTCAGGCCCGGGTGGACGGGGTCAGCGGCACGTGGAAGGAGCTGACGGACTCCGTCAACTTCATGGCGGGCAACCTGACTTCCCAGGTCCGCCAGATCGCCCAGGTCACGACGGCCGTCGCGCGCGGCGACCTGTCGCAGAAGATCGACGTGGACGCGCGCGGCGAGATCCTCGAGCTGAAGAACACCATCAACACGATGGTCGACCAGCTGTCCGCCTTCGCCGACCAGGTGACCCGGGTGGCCCGCGAGGTCGGCACCGAGGGACGGCTGGGTGGCCAGGCGCAGGTGCCGGGCGTGGCCGGTGTGTGGCGGGACCTGACCGACTCGGTGAACGGCATGGCCGGCAACCTCACCACCCAGGTCCGCAACATCGCCCAGGTGGCGACCGCGGTGGCCCGTGGTGACCTGTCGCAGAAGATCGACGTGGATGCCCGCGGCGAGATCCTGGAGCTCAAGAACACCCTGAACACCATGGTCGACCAGCTCTCGAACTTCGCGGAGCAGGTGACCCGGGTGGCCCGCGAGGTCGGCACCGAGGGCATCCTCGGCGGCCAGGCCGAGGTGCAGGGTGTCTCGGGCACCTGGAAGGACCTCACCCAGTCCGTCAACTTCATGGCGAACAACCTGACGATCCAGGTGCGCAACATCGCCGAGGTGACGACCGCGGTCGCCAAGGGCGACCTGTCGAAGAAGATCACCGTCGACGCCCGGGGCGAGATCCTGGAGCTGGTCACCACCGTGAACACCATGGTGGACCAGTTGTCGGCCTTCGCCGACCAGGTCACCCGGGTGGCACGTGAGGTGGGTACGGAGGGCCAGCTGGGTGGCCAGGCCCGGGTGCCGGGCGTCACCGGCATCTGGAAGGACCTCAGCGACAACGTCAACCTGATGGCGAAGAACCTCACCAGCCAGGTGCGGAACATCTCCCAGGTCGCGACGGCGGTCGCCAACGGCGATCTGACCAAGAAGGTCACGGTCGAGGCGAGCGGCGAGGTCGCCCAGCTCGCCGACACGGTGAACACCATGGTGAAGACGCTGTCGTCGTTCGCCGACGAGGTGACCCGAGTGGCCCGCGAGGTCGGCACCGACGGCATCCTGGGAGGTCAGGCGCGGGTGCCCGGCGTCGCCGGTACCTGGAAGGACCTCACCGAGTCGGTGAACTCGATGGCGTCGAACCTGACGGGCCAGGTGCGAAACATCGCGATGGTGACCACCGCCATCGCCAAGGGTGATCTCACCAAGAAGATCGACATCGATGCGCGCGGTGAGATCCTGGAGCTCAAGACCACCATCAACACCATGGTCGACCAGCTCTCCAGCTTCGCCGAGCAGGTCACCAGGGTGGCCCGCGAAGTGGGCACGGAAGGCCAGCTGGGTGGTCAGGCGCGGGTGCGCGACGTGGACGGCACCTGGCGCGACCTGACCGAGTCGGTGAACGAGATGGCCGGCAACCTCACCCGCCAGGTGCGCGCGATCGCCGCCGTGGCCACCGCGGTGACCCGCGGCGACCTCAACCTGAAGATCGACGTGGACGCCTCCGGCGAGATCCAGGTCCTCCAGGACAACATCAACACCATGATCGCGAACCTGCGCGACACCACCATCGCCAACAAGGAGCAGGACTGGCTCAAGGGCAACCTGGCCCGCATCTCCGGTCTGATGCAGGGCCGCCGTGACCTGGAGGACGTCGCCTCGCTGATCATGAGCGAGCTGACGCCGGTGGTCTCCGCGCAGCACGGCGCCTTCTTCCTGTCGGTGCCCACGGACGACGCGCAGGACCCGCAGGCCACCATCACCGGCGACTCCTACGAACTGCGGATGCTCGGCAGCTACGGCTACTCGATGGGGTCGATGCCGACCTCGTTCAAGCCGGGCGAGACCCTGATCGGGACGGCGGCGCAGGAGAGGCGGACGATCCTGGTGGAGAACGTGCCGCCGGGCTACCTGAAGATCTCCTCCGGACTCGGTGAGGCACCTCCGGCGCATGTGATCGTGCTGCCGGTGCTGTTCGAGGGGACCGTCCTCGGCGTGATCGAGCTGGCCTCGTTCCAGCCGTTCACGCAGATCCAGAAGGACTTCCTGAACCAGATCGCGGAGATGATCGCCACCAGCGTCAACACGATCAGCGTCAACACCAAGACGGAGATCCTGCTGAAGCAGTCGCAGGAGCTGACCGAGCAGCTGCGGGATCGCTCGGAGGAGCTGGAGAGCCGGCAGAAGGCGCTCCAGAACTCCAATGCCGAGTTGGAGGAGAAGGCCGAGCTGCTGGCCCAGCAGAACCGCGACATCGAGGTGAAGAACACCGAGATCGAAGAGGCCCGCCAGGTCCTGGAGGAGCGTGCCGAGCAGCTCGCCGTCTCGATGCGTTACAAGAGCGAGTTCCTCGCCAACATGTCGCACGAGCTGCGCACCCCGCTCAACTCGCTGTTGATCCTGGCCAAGCTGCTCGCCGACAACGCGGAGGGCAACCTCTCGCCGAAGCAGGTCGAGTTCGCGGAGACGATCCACGGCGCCGGCTCGGACCTGCTCCAGCTGATCAACGACATCCTTGACCTGACGAAGGTCGAGGCGGGCAAGATGGACGTCTCTCCGACGCGCATCTCGCTGGTCCAGCTCGTCGACTACGTGGAGGCGACGTTCCGGCCGCTGACCGCGGAGAAGGGTCTGGACTTCTCGGTCCGGGTCTCGCCCGAGCTGCCGGCGACCCTCCACACCGACGAGCAGCGGCTGCTCCAGGTGCTGCGGAACCTGCTGTCCAACGCGGTGAAGTTCACCGACTCGGGCGCGGTGGAGCTGGTCATCCGGCCGGCCGGCGCGGACGTGCCGATTGCCATTCGCGAACAGTTGCTGGAGACCGGGGCCCTGAGCGATCCGGAGGGCGAGCTGATCGCGTTCTCGGTGACCGACACGGGCATCGGCATCGCGGCGAGCAAGATGCGGGTGATCTTCGAGGCGTTCAAGCAGGCCGACGGGACCACCAGCCGCAAGTACGGCGGCACCGGTCTCGGCCTGTCCATCAGCCGGGAGATCGCACGGCTGCTGGGCGGCGAGATCAACGCGGCGAGCGAACCGGGCCGCGGCTCGACGTTCACGCTGTACCTGCCGCTGCACCCGAGCGAGCTGCCGCCCGAGGGGTACGCGCAGCTCGCGCCGTCCATCGAGCCCGGCGACACGCTGGCGGTCCTGGAGGGCATGCCCGCGGAGGTGAAGTCCTACCAGGACTCGCAGACCGGGCCGGCCGCGCTCTTCCGGCGCCGTCGCAGGGCCGTGGCGCCCCCGGCGCAGCCCGCGCAGCTGCCCCCCGCCGGGCAACCGGTCGTGGAGCCGCCCAAGGAGCCCGCCGAAATGCCGGGCGCGGACAGCGCGCCCATGCAGGCCCAGCAGTCCGACGCGGATCGGGACACGACGTCGGCACCGGTGCAGGTGCCCGGTTTCGACGGCGAGAAGGTGCTGATCGTCGACGACGACATCCGCAACGTGTTCGCGCTCACCAGCGTCCTGGAGCAGCACGGCCTGTCCGTGCTGTACGCGGAGAACGGTCGCGAGGGCATCGAGGTCCTGGAACAACACGACGATGTCGCCGTTGTCCTGATGGATATCATGATGCCCGAGATGGATGGGTACGCCACGACGACGGCGATCCGGCGGATGCCGCAGTTCGCGGGGCTGCCCATCATCGCGCTCACCGCGAAGGCCATGAAGGGCGACCGTGAGAAGGCCATCGAGTCCGGCGCCTCGGACTACGTGACCAAGCCGGTCGATCCGGACCATCTGCTGTCCGTGATGGAGCGCTGGATGCGGGAGGAGTGACGGATCTATCAGCCGGCATATGCCAGAGGAGCCACCGGCGTACGTTTCCCGGGTAGCGAAGTTGTAGCCTGAACGCGGCTGAACGCCGTGTGGTATCACGGCTCCCGGGGAACTTTCCGGGCCCTGCCGGACGTTTCCCGGGTGTGCTGTGATGCGTGCACAGTGACATGACGGTGACAGGGTGTGGCGACAGGCGGGGTGCGGCTACGATGACCGGCACAAGGACGGACGGCGTAAGGGAGTCGTCCCCCGGGGCGGCGAATGCCGCCCCAAGTCCTGCGGACAGGGGAGGCCCCATGCCGGGGCGAGGAGGGCGGGCCATGGTGCAGAAGGCCAAGATCCTCCTGGTCGATGACCGGCCGGAGAATCTGCTGGCGCTGGAGGCCATCCTCTCTGCGCTCGATCAGACGCTGGTCAGGGCATCGTCCGGGGAGGAAGCGCTCAAAGCGCTGCTCACGGACGACTTTGCGGTCATCCTGCTGGACGTCCAGATGCCGGGCATGGACGGCTTCGAGACGGCCGCGCACATCAAGCGCCGTGAGCGGACCCGCGACATCCCCATCATCTTCCTCACCGCGATCAACCACGGCCCGCACCACACCTTCCGCGGCTACGCGGCCGGCGCAGTGGATTACATTTCGAAACCCTTCGATCCGTGGGTGCTGCGCGCCAAGGTGTCGGTGTTCGTCGAGCTTTATATGAAGAACTGCCAGCTGCGTGAGCAGGCCTCCCTGCTGAGGCTCCAGCTCGAAGGCAACGGCAAGGAGCCCGTCGGAGAGGCGAAGGAGCCCGCCGGCCTGCTGGCCGAGCTGTCCGCGCGTCTCGCGGCCGTCGAGGAGCAGGCGGAAGCCCTCTCCAAGCAGTTGGACGACGAATCCGCGGATGCGTCGGCGGTGGCGACCGCAGCCCACCTCGAGCGCAAGCTGACCGGCCTGCGCCGCGCCCTGGACGCCCTGGAGCCAGGCACGGGCAACGGCGCGTCGACACTGCCCGCGCAGAACTGACGGCGCCCTCGAGCGCCCGCGTAGGCGCCTTTGCGGGGCCGGCGCCATTGCAGGCCCGGAGAAGGCGCCGCCGTGCGTGAGGCGGCTTGGATGAACACGACGCGACCGGTGCCGGTATGACGGTCGGTCCCGTCGGCCGCCCTGCCGCATGACGCCCCGTCAGGTCGAGTCACCCGCACAGCGCGACACGAACGGGTGAAGCGTGGGCACGCGTGTCCACCAGGCCTCGCGGCGGTAATCTCACCCCTATGGCCCCACGTCAGTCCGCAGCCAAGAAGACGTCGGCGAAGAAGGCGACCGCGCCGGCACAAGGCGCGGCGAAGAAGGCCGCAGCGAAAAAGGGGCCCGCGAAGAAGGCGCCGGCAAAAAGGGCGCCGGCGAAGAAGGCACCCGCGAAGAAGGCGGCCGCCAAACCGGCACCCAAGCCCGCCCCGAGTCCCACCGGGGGCGTCTACCGCGTGGTGCGCGCCGTGTGGCTCGGCCTCGCGCACACCATCGGTGCCCTGCTGCGGGGCATAGGGCGCGGCGCCAAGGGCCTCGACCCCGCCCACCGCAAGGACGGCCTCGCGCTCCTGCTGCTCGGGACCGCGCTGATCGTCGCCGGCGGCACCTGGTCGAACCTGCAAGGCCCGGTCGGCGACCTCGTGGAGATGCTGGTCACCGGCGCCTTCGGACGACTCGACCTGCTGGTGCCGATCCTGCTGGCCGCCATCGCCGTCCGCCTGATCCGCCACCCCGAGCGGCCCGAAGCCAACGGCCGGATCGTCATCGGCCTGTCCGCACTGGTCATCGGCGTCCTCGGCGAAGTGCACATCGCCTGCGGGGCACCGGCACGCAGCGACGGCATGCAGGGCATCCGGGACGCCGGCGGACTGATCGGGTGGGGCGTGGCCACCCCGCTGACGCACCTGCTCAGCGACGTTCTCGCGGTACCGCTGCTGGTGCTCGTCACCGTCTTCGGACTGCTGGTGGTCACCGCCACCCCGGTCAACACCATCCCGCGGCGGCTACGGCAGCTCGGCGGCACACTCGGCCTCCTCCACCCGGACACCGACGAGGCGGACCACCTCGACGACGTCGAGGACGACACCGACGACGACGCACGCTACGACGAGCAGTGGCGCAAGACACTGGAGCCCGCCCCACGCCGGGGCCGCAAGCCACGCCAGGACAAGCTCGGGGCGCCCGGCCACGACCAGGCGGAGGAGCAGGCGCTCTCCAAGCGCCGCAAGACGCGCCAGGCCCCCACAGGCGCCTCGGACGGCTCCCGCGACGCGGTCGACGTGGCCGCCGCGGCCGCCGCCGCGCTCGACGGCGCCGTGCTGCACGGCATGCCGCCCTCCCCGCTTGTGGCCGACCTCACCCAGGGCGTCACCGTCGACCGCGGTCCCGGCCAGACCACCCCGGTGCCGGCAGCACGCGGCTCGCAGCCGGCTCCACCCACCGCTGACGAGGCGGCGGACTCGCACCGCACCCCGGACGAGCCATCGGACGACGCCGGCGTGCCCGACCTGACCAAGTCCGCCGCCCCCGCGAGCCCACGGGAGCTGCCCCCGCGCGCCGAGCAACTCCAGCTCTCCGGCGACATCACCTACGCCCTGCCCTCGCTGGACCTGCTGGAGCGCGGTGGCCCGGGGAAGGCGCGCAGTGCCGCCAACGACGCCGTGGTGGA
>NZ_JAMJWG010000058.1 GCF_024435355.1 Streptomyces odontomachi | reverse complement strand
ACCGCCGGGGGCGGCGAGGGCGGCATGCCCGGCGGCATGGACTTCTGACGCGGGCACCTCCGCCGTGCGGACAGTCGCACCCCCAGGCTCCTTCCACCCCGATCCCCCGATCCCCCGACCCCATCCGACGATTCCCAGAAGGACAGTTCGTGACAGCCACTACCAAGGTCGTACTCAGACCACTGGACGACCGGATCGTGGTCCGGCCCGCCGACGCCGAACGCACCACCGCTACCGGGCTGGTGATTCCTGACACCGCCGCGGAGAAACCCCAGGAGGGCACCGTTCTCGCCGTCGGCCCCGGCGTCCGGGACGACAGCGGCAGGACGCGCATCCCGCTCGACGTCGAGGTCGGCGACACCGTCCTCTACAGCAGGTACGGCGGCACCGAAGTGAGCTACAACGGCGAGGACCACCTCGTGCTGGCCGCCCGCGACGTGCTCGCCGTCATCGAGAAGTAGCGAGCGGCGCGACGCCGACGGGAACTGCCTGTTCCAGGGGCCCGGGCGGGGGAAGAGGGTGTGCCGATCCCCGCCCGGGCCCGTGACACGTTCACCCACGGTGTCGCAGGGCGGCCATGGGCCACCGCACCGCACCTCCGCACCGCGCGCGCTTGACCTGAACCTTCGTTGAAGTCTGATCATGGCCTCCTGTCACTGGAGGTGGATGACCATGAGAACGCCACGAGCATGGCCCGACCTGGCCCGGCCCGAGGCCGGCACCGTTCTGATCAGCGAATGGATCGTGGGAACGCCGGAGCGGCAACGTGCGGCGGCGAAGGCGCTGCTCGGCGAGTGGGAGCAGCTGTCCGCCCGGTTCAGGCCCGAGGCGTTCGTGCAGCTCGCCTGTTTCGCGAGTGCGGATGGCGGAGTGCTCCTGAGCCATGCGCAGTGGGCGAGCGACGAGGCCCATCTCGCGTTCGTCCGTGCACACCGGGCCGCCATGGTGAGCCGCATCGACCAAAAGGTGCCGGGGATCGAGCGACCCGGGCTGATGCGCTTCCGACTGCTCCACAGCATCGTTCCCGAGACGGCTCCAGAGCCCGCTGACGCCATCGTCGTCGTGGGTGCCAGGGCCCGGACCGCGGAGGACGCCAGGCAGTGGGCCGACGGCCTCGCGGCCGAGCTCCGGGAGACGCCGGCTGCCGGCTGGGGACCCGCGCACGTCCTGGTGCGCACGGACGGCCTGCACGTCCTGCTCCACGCACCGACCACCCGCGCGGATCACGGGGGAGTACCGCTACCGGCTCCCACCGCGGAAGTGCAGGTGCATCCTCCGCAGCACTACCACCTCGTCGGGAGCGTCCGGGGTCCGCGGTGCACCCGCCGCTGAGCGGGCGTTCCGCGGAAACCCGGCGCTGAGAACGGGCCCTTGGGCCACGATCACCGGTAGTAGGGCGCTCGCCCGGGGACTCGGGGCCCGATCACCGCGCCGATCGTGATCAGTGCCAGGCCCGCGACCATCGTCCACGGGCCGGGGCCGAGGTCGTCGAGGTGCTCACCGCTGTCCGTCAGCACGATCAGGCTGATCACGTGGTACAGCAGGCACAGCCCGGCGATGACGGAGATCATGATCCGGGTCGGGCCGGTGTTCCCCTCGCCGAGGCTGCGCTTCATCAGGCCACCGCGCCTCCTGATGCTCTCCCTGGAACGGAGGGAGCCCAGGGTCCACAGCGCGGCCGGGATCGCGGCCAGGAACAGCGCGATGATCGCACCCTGCGGGAAGTAGATCAGGTTCCACTGGTCACTGGCGCTGCGGTCGTCGACGAAGGCCGCGGCCTGGTCGAGCCCCTTGTTGAGGTCGGAGAAGCCCATCTCGTTGACCCAGTTGAGGGCGAACAGGCCCACCAGGGCCAAGACCGTGCCGAGCAACACAGGTGCGGCTCCCCAGCCGGGCAGGGTCAACGGCGGCTCCTGCTGCGGACCCGGCATTTGCTGCGGTGGGTAGGGCTGCTGGGGTGGGTAGGGCTGCTGCGGTGGATAGGACTGCTGGGGTGGATACGGCTGTTGCTGGGGCGGGTAGGGCTGCTGCGGAGGCTGTCCCTGCGGCTGCTGCTGCCACTGTGGCGGGTACGGGCCCTGCTGCGGCACCTGCCCTTGCTGAGGTATCTGCCCTTGCGGCTGCCACCCCGGCTGCTGCGGATGATTCTGTCCGGCGCCTCCGTGTGTCATGACCGACAACTTAGCCCCTGCCGACCGCTCTTGCGCACCCCCATGCTCATCTGCGCGCTTCCTCCGTTCGCCATCCAGCGAGCGACGCCCCGTTCCGGTGCTCGGCCACCGAAGCGGGGAGCCCGCGGCTCGGGTCATGGGTGGCGTCACATAATGGGACGATGCAGCCCACCACCGCGGGTGAACGTGCCGACCCGGCCGGCTGGGACGTCGCACGTCCGCAGCGCCCCAGCCGGATGCCCGGTGTCACCATGGCCGGGTTCCAGGTCCCCGGGCCGCTCGCCGGCGGCCTGCGGGTGGTTCCGCACCCGGCCGTGATGCTGGCCCTGACCTTCGGTGCCGGCGGACCCGTCGTGGACGACGGCACCGGGCGGCAGCAGCGGGGAAGCCTCGTCGCCGGGCTCGGATTCGGGCTCGGGGGCGCCGTCCGGGTGTGGGGGGAGGACGTCGGATGCGTGCAGGTGCGCCTGTCCCCGGTGGTGGCACGCGCGGCCCTGGGCGCCTCCCCGGCCGATCTGGACGGCGCCGTGCCCCTCGACGACCTGTGGGGCCGGGAGACGGCACGACTGAGCGAGCAGCTGGGAGACATCACCTCATGGGAGGAGCGGTTCGCGTTCCTGGACGCGGTGCTCCTCAGCCGATGCCGGGAGAAGGCGCCGGTGGACCCCGAAGTGGCCTGGGCCTGGGGTCGGATCGTCGCCAGCCGCGGTCTCGTCCGGGTCGACCGGCTGGCGGCCGAGCTGGGCTGGAGCCGCAAGCGCCTGTGGTCCCGGTTCCATGCGCAGACCGGCCTGCCACCCAAGCGTGCCGCGAAGCTGGTCCGCTTCGACCACGCCGCGCACCGCCTGGTCGCGGGGGTGGGCGCGGCCCGGGTGGCGGCGGACGGCGGCTACACGGACCAGTCACACCTGAACCGGGACGTCATGGCGTTCACCGGGGTGACACCGTCGACCGTGGCAGGGGAGCCCTTCCTGACGGTCGACGACAGGGCATGGACCGGTCACGTCGGCCGCAAGCGGCTCGCGAACCGCTCGTCAGCCCCCGAAGGTGAGCACCAGGCGACCACGGGTGCCGCCGGCCGCCAGCCGCCGGTGGGCCTCCGCGGCCTGCGCCGCGGGGTACGTACCGGCGACCCGCAGCGTCAGCCTGCCCTGCTCGACGAGGCCCCGTAGCGCGTCGAGCCTGGCCCGTTCGGTGGCGTACTCGCGGACCATGACGGGGTGGTAGGTGATGCCACGTTCGGACGGACCGGTGTAGGAGCGGACCGTCGCGATGCGCCCGCCGTCGCGCACCGCGCCGATCACCTTGTCGTCCAGGACGGCTCCGTCGGCGAGCCCGTCCACCCCGTCCGGCACGGCCCGGCGGATGTGCTCGGACACGTCGTCGCCCCGGTCGACGACGATGTCGGCGCCCAGCTCCCGCACCAGGTCCCGGTCGCCCGGGGCGGCGTCGGCGACCACGCGCAGGCCCTCCGACCTGGCCAGTTGCACCACATAGCCGCCGTACACGCCGGCCGCCCCGGTGACCGCGATGGTCTGCCCGGCCCGCAGGCCCAGCAGATCGAGGGTCATCCGTGCGGTGAGACCGTTCATGGGCAGCGTCGAGGCGGCGACGTCGTCCGTGCCGGCCGGGACCCGTACCACCGAGTCGGCGGGCAGCACGACCTGTTCCGCGTAGCCGCCGTGCGTGCCCCGCGGCAGCACGATGCCCATGACGTGCTCCCCAGCGACCAGGTCGGTCCTGGTGCCCGGGCCGACCTTCTCCAGCACACCGGCCACGTCCATCCCGACGACGTACGGTGTCCCCTCCTTGCGCATGTCCGCCGCGCGGGCGCCGCTGCGCCGCAACGTGTCCGTCGGGCTGACCGCCGCCGCCAGCACCCGTACCCGCACCTCGTCGGCACCGGGTTCGGGAGTGGGCAGCTCCACCTCATGAAGTACGTCGGGACCGCCGAACTCGGTAAATCCAATTGCCTTCATGATCTCAGCCAACCACACGGCACGCGCCGTATTCCCGGCACACGACCGGCCAGGCCCCGGACCGGGTCACGCCGGGTGCGCCACCGGTCCCGTGCCGTCCGCCTCGCTCGCCGGCCGCGGTGCCGTGGGCAGGTGTTCGAGGCGCAGATGCAGCAGCCGGAGGGCTTCGCCACGGCCCGGGACGCGCTGCCGCAGGTCCAGGAGGGGCGCAGCCAGCGCGCGAAGTCGCTGCGGGTCCTGCAACTGCGCCCACTGGTGGTGGGCCCGATCGACGGCGGCTTCGACATCGGGGTGATCGGCCGCCTGCCGTTGGCCGTCGAGGCGGGCGGAGGCCGCCTGCATCCAGAGTGCGCAGCTGTGCGCGGCGTCACCGGCGAGGCGGGCCAGGTCGGCTCGTACCTCCACCCAGTGGATCGCCTGCGTGGACCCGGGCCCGTGGGCCCGCAGTGCGGCGCTCTCCCAGATCGCCACGATCGCGGCGGCCTCGCTGTGCCGCCCGGCCTGCGCGGCGGTCAGGATCGCCGGGTGCGGATCGATGCCTTCTTCGAGCCCGCCGGCGGGCACGTCGGCCGGGGGCGGCGCCTTGGTCGCCGTGGGCCGGGGGCGGGATGCGGCAGCCGGACGAGGGGCGGTGCGGTCGACGGCCAGGAGGAGCGCGCCGTCGATCCCGGCCTGGGCGGCGGCGTGTTCGTGGAGCTGGGCCAGGGGCAGGTAGGTGCCACCGCGCCACATCGCGGCGATCGCCTTCAGGTAGGCGGGCGGTGCCGGCTGGCGATGGCGCCCCGGCGGGGTGATGTGCCCGTACAGGCGGACCCCGGGGGCGAGGGCCGGCCCGGCTGGTTGCAGCTGCCGCCACGCCTCCGCGTCGGCGAACAGGTCGGCCAGCACCGTGGTGGTGCCGGGCCGGCGCGCGGCGAGCTCCTGGGCCAGCCAGGGCCACGGCAGTGCGGTGTAGCGCAGCGTGCTGCGGGTGGTGCGGGCCAGGGCGACGTGGAGTTGGTGCTGACGGTGGTCGAGGTGGAGCTGGCCGGCGAGGTAGAGGGCGAGCGGGCCCGGCGCGGCAGCCGCGGCGCGTATGCGGGTGAGCACGGTCTGCGGGTCGATCGGGTCGGCCAGTTCGATCACGGTGGATGCCGACGTGCCGGTGAGCACGTGCGCGGGCACCACGGCGAGCGCCGGCAGCACCGAAGCGGCGTCGACCAGACGCCCCTTGCCCGTCGGCGCGGCCGCGATCAGTAGAGCGGTTCCCTTTTCCGAGCCAGGTTCCGTGTTCTCCTGTTTGCCCACGTCAGTACGGTAACCGCTGCGGTGTCCAGCCGTACAACAGGTGAGTGGAACCGGCCGTCACGGGGGTGGGCGCCGTTCTCGTCCACCCCCGTGCAAACGGGCCTGCATGCATATGCCGTAGTCAGGCGACGTTGGAGCCGCGGGGTCAGTACAACACCCAGAGATTCCACTCAACGGTGTCTCCGCCAGGCGAAGTCGGTGAGGCGGTGCAGTGGTAGTCGCGCCACTCTCCCCTCAACTGGCGTACGAACCCGACGTTGTCGCACTCGGAAAAGGTCGGGTAGGCGTCAACCCACGTGTAGGCCTCGGCAGTAGCCGGAGCCCGGGTCGAGGTCGTCGCGCCGGTGGCGGCCGGCAGCGTGGCTGCCGTGGCCGTCGACGGCACGGCCAGCAGGGCGCCGGCGGCCAGCGCCGTGCCACTCAGCGTGAGTGCCGCTCGTTTGATGGCGAACATCTGGGGTCCTTTCGTCTCATCGCGCCGTCCGGCCGGTGCGCCGGAGCGGGATCGCGTGTTCCGCGCGGCTACGAAGAGCACTGCGGCTACGAAGAGCACTGCGGAACGGGACAAGAGTGGCGGTGGCCGTGCCCGGATCGCGCCCAGATCGCGCCCAGGCACTCACGTCCGACGGCCCCGGCCTCCCCCGGCCGGGCGCCAGGCGCGTAGTGCGTCGTCGGTCAGGCCGTGCTCGCCCTGGACCATCCGGCGGTCGCCGCGGAAGAACACGGCCGGGGACGCGCCGAACGCGGGGTCGACGCCGTCGTGCCACTGGTCGAGCCAGGGCTGGAGTTCCAGCAGTCCGGCGAGGAACGGCTTCAGCTCGTCGCCGGTCAGGGCCTCGTGCGTGGCGATGTACGCGTCGAGGGCGTACGCCTGCTCGCGGTGGTCCCAGCCGGCCCAGCCGTACAGGTCGGGCGTGGCGACGTTGCGCTGGCCGTAGGAGATGAAGCGTTCCCTGGGGATGTCGAGTTTGCCGCGCGCCCGCCAGTAGGAGGGGCGCAGGAAGTCGGCCGAGGTGTACTTGGGGGGTACGGGGATGGCGTCGCGTACCTTGCGTCTGGTCACCTCGTCCGGGGCGGCGTCCTCCTCGCGTTGCAGGTCCCACACGTGTTCCCAGTCCTCCCGCTTCTTCAGCCCGGACGGCTTGTACCGCAGCGCCGCGAGGAACGGCACGTGCTCGTCCGTCAGCAGTGCGGCGACGACGGACGGCAGCGCGTGGCGAGGGGCGTAGATCCTGGCCACGGAGACGAAGTCGGCGTCCTGGGAGAGGGCGTCGGTGAGCCGGGAGAGGGTGGTGAGGGCCGGCAGGCCGGCGTCGTCGAACCAGTGGGTGCGGCTCTCCATGCGGTCCAGCAGCCATCCGCGCAACGCCTTCTCTTGCAAAGCGTCCCAGCCTTCGGTGGCCCATCGGCGCTTGTACTCGGGGCGCTCCATCATCCCGACGGCCCGGGACGACTCGATCGCGTCGATCCGCTGCTGCACCACGTCGCGGTAGGCGGCGGGCCAGTGCCCGGGGAGGTCGGTGCGGGGGGTGGCGCCGTGCCGTGTGAACCATTCGTCGCTCGCCTCGCCGGCGGCGACGCGCCGGGCGAGAACGATCTCGAAGGCCCGTTCACCGAGGGCGATCGGCACGACGTCGGTCGGGTCGGCGTGCTCGGCGGCCGACAGGTCCGCGGACGAGAGGCCGTACAGCGCGTAGACCTGCCAGTCGAGTTCCTCCTGGAGGGCGATCATGCGGGCGCGGGTGGCGTGCCAGGTCGCGCGGTCGGCGCGCAGGGTAGCGGCCAGCGGGGTGCCGTGCGCGACGGTGGTCGCGGGGTCGACGGCGGTCAGCTGCCGGGCCAGGCGGTCCAGCGCGGTCGCGACACGGGTGGGGAAGGCGGTCGGGAGCGGGAACTCCTCCAGCTTGGTGCCGGTGAACTCGTAACTCCACGACCAGGGCTGGTCCGACTGCCCGCCACCGGACTCGGGGCTGCCGCCCTTCTTGTGGCTCACCATCTTCAGCCAGAAGCACGCGGCGGAGCTGTTGAGCAGCCCCAGCAGTTGCAGGTGCTCCGTCTCGGTCGCCCCCTTGCGGAGCTTGATGACCGGTGCGGTGCGGTTGAAGAGGTGGCCCTCACGGTCGAGCACGAAATGGTTGTGGGTGGCGATGAAGGCGAATCCGATGCCGCGTTCGGTGGCGAGCTTGCCGCTGTAGTTCTCCAGGTGGACGTACCAGGGCCGGCCGTTGTCGTCCAGGGTCCTGCCGAAGATCTGCCGGCGGCGCAGACGTGTGCGGTCGAGCCACAGGAGCCGTGCCACGAGGGGGTCGGTGTCCGGGACGGGCTGGGCCTGCTGCTGGTCCGCGTAGGGGTTCGCGGTGGGGATGTAGGAGGTGAAGCGGAAGTCCCGGACGCAGTCCCCGACCGCGAGGTGGCGGACCCGGTGGTCCAGGCCCAGGCGGCGCGCCGCCGCCGTGTCGGGGAAGAAGAACGCGTCGTCGGCGCCGGTGGACGTGGTCCTGCCGATGCTGGACGCCACGTCCTTGAGCGTGCCGGACGCCGTCCGGGCGAGCTGCTCCACCATTTCCAGCCCGCCGTCGGTCAGGATCCACGGCTGCCTGCCGAAGTAGCGCTCGCGGTCCAGATCGCTCACCGAGACCCATCGGCCCGTCGACCCGGGCGCGTCGATCTGGTCGACGATCGCCTGCCACACCAGTCCGGTGTCGCCGTGTTCCGGCGCCGCGGGCTCGCCCTGGATGCTCCGTACCGTCCGCACGGTCGCCGCACGTCCGGCGCCCGAGCGCTGCCGGCCGATGAGGATCACCGTCGGCGTGCCATGCCCCGGAATGTACGCCCCCGACGTGTCGATGACCTCCGTCAGCTCGACCTTGTGGGCGAAGTACTCCTCGATGAGCCTGGTGCCGAACTCCCGCTTCATGAAGGAGTTGGCCGTGATCTGCCCGACCAGGCCGCGCCCGTGTCCCTCGGAGTCGCCCGGCCGGGCCAGCTCGAAGAAGCGCTGTGCGAACGGGACCGTCAGCGCGTACCCGCCGGCGCACGCGCTGTACAGGTCCCGGTAGAGCTGGTTGAGCGTCCTGTCCTTGACCGTGATGTACGGCGGATTCCCCACGACCACGTGGTAGCGCCCCGGGTCCAGGATGCCGGGATGGTCGCGTACGTCCTCCGTCGCGTAGCTGAAGTCCGCCGGCTCGTCCCGGTCGTCGGCCGTGAACTCCAGCTCCCCCTGCCCGTCCGGTCCGGACCCGGCCCGTATCCCTATCTCCGTCTGCCGGGTCTTGATCAGGGAGTCGCCCACCGCCAGGTGGATCGGCCAGGTGTAGCGGCCGGCTTCCGCCAGCGTCCGTACGTTCGCCGCCGCCATCGCCGCCATCAGCAGCCGGAAACGCGCGATGGCCACCGCGAACGGATTGACGTCCACGCCGTGTACGGAATCCAGTGCGGCCCGCACCCGTTCGTGCAGGTCGCGCCCCGGCCGGTCGGCGCCCCACCGCCGCACGAGACGTCGGAAGGCGCCCAGGACGAAGTGCCCTGACCCGCAGGTCGGGTCGATCACCAGCAGGCCCTCGTAGCCGAACTCGCGCACCGCGGGGTCCATCGTCCGGTCGAGGATGAACTCCTCGACGAACTCCGGGGTCTGTAACAGCGCATACGTCCTGCGTGCGGCCTCGCTCAGGTCCTGGTACAGGTCTCCCAGGAACCGGGTGTCCCATCCCCGGGTGCCGTCCTCGTTCAGCGGGTCGGTGAAATCGTGTACCAGGGCGCCCGACTCGTCGCGCTCCCGCCAGAACGTGATCAGCTCCCGTGCACCGTCGTGCGAGAGCGGAATCTGGTACAGCGGATTGTGCCGGCGGTCGAACAGCAGCCGCCCCGCCTGCCCGGCGCCGAGTTCCGCGAACGCCCGCTCGAGCCAGCCGCGGAACGTCGGATCCGGGTCCTCCGCCACGTATGCCTCGTAGCGTGCCAGCGCCAGATCCCGCCGGTCCTCCTCCGGCGCCGTCAGATACGGCTCGGAGATCAGCCGGTTGTCCTCGCAGAACCGCACGAAGACCGTGCCGAGCACCCATGCCACCGCGACCTGCGTGATCCGCTCGCCGAGCCAGGAGTTCCAGGTGGCCGCCGTACGGCCCAGCTTGCGTGCCTGCGCGTACTCGGCGCGCAGCCTGGCGCCCACGTCACCGGCGAACCCGACCTGGTCGGCGAGATCCGCCTCGACCGCTTTCACCTGCTGCTTCACATCGTCTAACAGGGCCCTGCGGTCGATCACGCGATGTCTCCCTCGGCGGTGCGTGCCTGACTGGTCCGTGCGTGACGGGTCTGCGCCCGTGCGGTGCGGTCGCCTTCGGCCGGTCGCGGGTGGCGGGCCCGCACCACCCGGGTGTCCGGCGGGCCACCGTCCAGCAGCGCGCGGACGCGCGGCTCCACCGCACCGCCCGCCGTGCGCACGTAGCCGGCGAACTTCACGGCGCCCCGTGACCCGGGTTCGGCCGCGTCCGCCTTCGGCAGCGCCTGCCACGTCGGCTTCGTACCGGGCGGCACGAGCGCGTGCAGGGCCGCCAGGAAGAGGCCCGTCACCGAGACCGGCCGGGTGCCGGGCGCGCTGGAGCACCGTGGCCCCGCGCCGGGCGGCGTTCGCCACGGAACGCCGGATGGTGGCGTCCGAACCGTTCGACCAGGCCCGCCTTGGATCGGATTCCGGCAGCCTCCGGCAGCTGGCCTCCAGGCCGCGGCGCTGGTGATCGAGCTCTGACCCGGTGACCGTCGTCCACCGACCGTCCCGCATACGGTGCCCCCACCCCGTCGACTCCGGAGACGGCCATCAGTCACTATCTGAGGCCCTGTCAGCAGTGCCGAATCATCCTAACGACGACTTATATGTCTGGTGGCGGTGGGTGACCCGAGGGGTGCGTGGTGAGGGGCGACGGTGATGACGGTGGGGGATGGGGGGTGAGACCTCCGCCCCGGGGTGGCTGGCTGCTCGGCGCCGAGGATGCTGAGATCGGGGTCCAGGCGGGCGGTGCAGTCGGTCGACCGGGTGTCCCCGCAGGGCTGGTCGTCGCGGAACCGGCGGGTGTCGAGGATGGTGAAGTCGGCGAGCGTGCCGTAGGCCGGCCGGCGGTGCAGCCGCATGTCGGGGCCGACCGGCAGCTGGGCCCTGCGGAACGGCAGGTGCTCGTACATGGCCTGGAACGCCGCCGCCCCGCGCTGCCGGAGGACCGCAGGGTCCTGGTCGGGCTCGGCGGGCGGAGTTCCATCGGCACTACGGCGAGTCGACGGGCGATGACCCGGCGGCACGTGCCGCCGGGCTCCCGTACACCGCGTACGCCAGCCAGCTCGGGTCGCCGCCCTGGCAGCGGATGGCCTGTCGCGCGTGCAGGGAGGCCTGGCCGAGTGTCCGGCCCCGCGTGACCAGGTGCTCGTAGAAGGCATCGGCGAACACGAGGGCCGAGTCGGAGCGCACCGGCCACAACGTTCCGACGAACGCCCCGGCTCCGGCGCGCAGGAACTGCGGCGCCCACCCCAGGCTGGTGGCGAACCAGTCGATCTCCCCGGCGCTGCGACAGGCATTGAAGAAGACCAGGGGCCGAGCCGCCCGCAGAGCACCGGACTGGGTGGCGTACGCGAGATCGATGGGATCGAAGGGACCGTCGGCCATGGTGACGTGCGAGCCGGCGCTGTCGAAGGCGTTGTGGCAGGCGAAGTGCAGCAGCCCCGCTCCTCCTCCCTCGATCAGATCACTCACCGAGCTGCGGTGCGCCAGCATGCCGAGAGAGGTGGCGGTGCTCCCCAACCTGGATTGCAGCGCACTCACCTCATGGACCGCCTCAGGGGGTGAGCCCGGAGGGACGACGAAGGCGACCCGGTCCAACGACAGTTCTCGCACCCTTTCCTGCCCGAAGACCCGGCGCACCACGGGGAGCCATTCGGCGAGGAATCCGTCCCCTTCCTGGTCACGGTCGCGGGGGTAGAGCAACTCCCACGGCACGGCGTCATGCTCGCCGAGCACCGTCAACGCCGTGATCCGATCGGCCTGCTCCCAGAACTGCCGCCGCACGGCATCGGGCACCGCACTCGCCCACAGCTGCACGCCGAGGTTGCGCAGCCGCCGACGAGCCCGGCCCTGGTCGTCCCCGTCCCCCGGGCGGGCCGACGCGGCGGTACGGCGCAGCTCGTCGTAGATCAGCTCCCGGGCACCGTAGGCGTCCCCCGCCATCAGCCGGAACGACTCCGGGGCATAGGTGGTCTCGCTCAGCAACTGGAAACTGTGCGAACCGTCCGCGCCCTTGAGTACCTGAAGGGTCATCTCCCCGGGGTCGAACGCCAGCGTGGCCAACGGAGCACTGCGGGCGGGACCGTCCCGGGTCGGGACGCCGCTCTGCACGGAGATCTGCGCGTGTAACTCCCCCAGAAAGGTCCCGCCCCGGAAAGCCCGTACGGTCACGGTATGAAGGCCCGGCTCCGTGGTCCGCAAACCGAACCGCAACACGTCCGAGTCTCGCCCCGGCAGCACGATCAACTCCTGCTGAAGGTCACCGAGCGCCAGGAGCTCCGGCGCATGCACGGTGATCATCAGCCGGGCTCCTTCAGCCGGTACGGGAAAGCCACGAAGGGGTATGCCCACATCCCTCGGACCCCGCGTGACCTGCACATGCAAGGGCACCTCCCGTCCTGGAGGCGCCTGCTCGGCCAGTTCAGCCGTCAGTCGGCGCGGCGCACCATCCGCATCTGCTGTGTCGGCCGGGAACGTCGGTGGGGTGGGGGTGTGCCGATGACCGTGATGGCCGGTGTGGGTATCGGCATGGGCATATCGGTTCTCAACGTCGGTCGTGTGATCTTTGATGGCCCTCGATGATGGAACCTCGGCATGCTGCATCGCCGTGTCGACGAGGTCCATGGCGCGCTGCATGGGCAGCCACTTCAGCATCGATTCCGCGTCTCCGCTGACCACCTGGGGGACGCCCATGTGCTTGAGC
>NZ_JAMJWG010000057.1 GCF_024435355.1 Streptomyces odontomachi | reverse complement strand
CGGCCGCGGCCGGCCCCGGGGACTGACGCGGTCAGGGCTGGTGGCTGACCCACACCGACCCGATCTCCTTCCAGCACCGCCCGGTGAGCCGCACCGTCATGGCGGGTCCCGCCTCTACGGGTGGCCCGTCGCTGTCGATGTCCCACCAGCGGGCGCACTCGATGTGCAGCCGGACCCGGTCGGGCTCCGGATAGGGGTTGTGGCAGTACGCCACAGCCTGGGAACCCTGGGTGCGGGTTCGGCAGTCGGCGCCGAAGCGGGTCGGCTGCCCGTGCGGCACGCGCGCGCGGCGAGCCGTGTGCGTCTCCTCACCGTCCGAAGGGTGCCCGGCGCCATACGGGTCCACGACGATGAGGGTCAGGGCCACCGCGGCAGCGGCCGGGAACACGGCGAGCATGCTCCAGTGGAACCGGAACCGGCGCGGCAACCGAGGGCGGGGCAGGCGCACGGGAGCGACCTCCTCGGCCGTCGTGCGGTGGACCGTGGAGCCTGCCGCGGCCGCCCCGGACAAGGGGCGTGCGGACACCGGTGCGCCGTTGTGCGCGTGCGCCGTACCGCGCGCCGGCAGGCCTAGTCACAGCATGCGCGCCGGTGCTGACCGGCACCCGGTCAACCGGGCCGAACGGGCGACCAACTGTGGTGCGCGGTCCGCGGGTGCGCGCATACGCCGCCGGCGGCCCATGGCGCCCGCAGGACGGGCCATGGGCCGCCGGCCAGTGGCGTGCCGATGTGTACGCGGGATGCACGCGTGATGCTGGTGCCGCGGCTCCGTCAGGCGCCGATCGCGTGCAGTCCGCCGTCGACGTGGACGATCTCTCCGGTGGTCTTGGGGAACCAGTCCGACAGCAGGGCCACGATGGCCCGGCCGGCCGGATCCGGGTCGGACATGTCCCACTCCAGGGGGGAGCGCTGGTCCCACACCGACGCCAGTTCCTCGAAGCCGGGGATCGACTTCGCCGCCATGGAGCCGATCGGGCCCGCGGCGACCAGGTTGCAGCGGATGTTCTGCTTGCCGAGGTCCCGGGCCATGTACCGGTTGGTGGCCTCCAGGGCGGCCTTGGCGGGGCCCATCCAGTCGTACTGCGGCCAGGCGAACCGCGCGTCGAAGGTGAGGCCGACCACGGAGCCGCCGTCCTCCATGAGCTTCAGGCAGGCCATGGTGAGCGACTTCAGGGAGTACGCCGAGACGTGCATCGCGGTGGCGACGGACTCGAAGGGCGTGTTCAGGAAGTTGCCGCCGAGCGCGTCCTGCGGCGCGAACCCGATGGAGTGGACGATGCCGTCCAGGCTGCCGAGTTCCTCGCGGACGATGTCCTCCAGGCCCCCCAGGTGCTCGGCGTTGGTGACGTCAAGCTCGATGACCTTGGCCGGCCGCGGCAGCTTCCTGGCGATCCGCTCCGTCAGGGAGGGCCGTGGGAACGCGGTGAGGAGGATCTCCGCGCCCTGCTCCTGGGCGATCTTCGCGGCGTGGAAGGCGATGGACGACTCCCTGAGCACGCCGGTGACCAGGATCCGCTTACCGTCGAGAATTCCGCTCATGGTGATCAGTGACCCATGCCCAATCCGCCGTCAACGGGAATGACGGCTCCAGTGATGTACGACGCCTCGTCCGAGGCCAGGAACCGCACCGCGGCAGCGATCTCCGAGGGCTGGGCGTAGCGGCCGAGGGGCACCTGGGAGACGATGCCGGCCCGCTGCTCGTCGGTGAGCGTCCGTGTCATGTCGGTGTCGACGAAACCGGGTGCGACGACGTTGAACGTGATGTTCCGCGAGCCCAGCTCACGGGCGAGGGACCGTGCGAACCCCACAAGGCCGGCCTTGGACGCCGCGTAGTTCGCCTGGCCCGCCGAGCCGAGCAGCCCGACCACGGAGGAGATCAGCACCACGCGACCCTTGCGGGCGCGCAGCATGGCTCGGTTGGCGCGCTTGACGACCCGGAACGTGCCGGTGAGGTTGGTTTCGACGACCGAGGTGAAGTCCTCCTCGGACATGCGCATCAGCAGCTGGTCCTTGGTGACGCCGGCGTTCGCGACCAGCACCTCGACCGGGCCGTGCGCGGCCTCGACCTCCTTGTACGCCTGCTCGACCTGCTCGGTGTCGGTGATGTCGCACCGCACCGCGAGGAAGCCCGCGGGCGGCTCACCCGAGCGGTACGTTATGGCGACCTTGTCGCCCGCTTCGGCGAACGCTGTGGCGATGGCGAGGCCGATGCCCCGGTTTCCTCCGGTGACGAGAACCGAGCGGCTCAACGGATCACCCTTTCCCTAAGCGGTCTGTTACATCAGAAAACCTATCGGTCGTGACACTCCTGCAAAGAATCCGTGCCCCACAGTGGCGTAGGACTGTCCCTGTTGGATCCCTACAGAAGACGGAGCGGTCCGCTGCGCCGGGACGTGGCGGAGAGGGCGCACGGTCGTGCCGCGGCTTGTACGCCCGCCACCACGCGTCGGCGTCCGGTTCGGCGCCGTGTCAGCGCCGGTGACGGCACCACGGTAGCCACGGCCGCTGACACGGCGCCGACATGCCGCATCCATGGCGTCTGCGCGCCCGTGGATGCGTGCGGCGGGCGCTGCGCGGGCCTCCCCCGCAGGGTTATCCACAGGCCCCGGCGCGGATCCGCGCTTCATGATTGACTTCCGCGTGGCACGCACCACACCCCGCTGATCGCACCACCGACGAACAACCACGCACCACCCAGAAGCCGTGTGAACAGGAGGCCGCTCGTGGCCCATGAGTTGGATCAGTCGTTCCTGGCGCTCCCCTTGCGGAACCTCGCTGACGCGGCGCTGTCCCGCGCCCGTGAGCTGGGCGCGCAGCACGCCGACTTCCGTCTTGAGCGGGTGCGCAGTGCATCCTGGCGACTGCGGGACGCCAGGCCCGCCGGCTCCTCCGACACCACGGACCTCGGCTATGCGGTGCGGGTCGTGCACCAGGGCACCTGGGGCTTCGCCGCCGGAGTCGACCTGACGACGCAGGCGGCCGCCCGCGTGGCGGAGCAGGCCGTGGCCGTGGCGCAGCTGTCCGCGCAGGTCATCGCGGCGGCCGGTGAGGCCGCGGGGCCCTCGGCCGAGGTCACGCTGGCCGACGAGCCGGTGCATGCCGACAAGACCTGGGTCTCCGCCTACGGGCAGGACCCGTTCTCGGTGCCGGCCGACGAGAAGGGCGGGCTGCTCGCCGAGTGGAGCGAGCGGCTGCTGCGTGCCCCGATCGTGAGCCATGTCGACGCCTCACTGCTCACGGTGCACGAAAACAAGTTCTATGCGGACACCGCCGGCACCACCACGACGCAGCAGCGGGTGCGGCTGCACCCGCAGCTCACCGCCGTCGCGGTGGACACCTCCAGCGGCGAGTTCGACTCCATGCGGACGCTGGCGCCCCCGGCGGGGCGCGGGTGGGAGTACCTGACCGGCACCGGCTGGGACTGGGACGGGGAGCTGGCCGAGATCCCGGAGCTGCTGGCCGAGAAGATGCGGGCGCCCAGCGTCGAGGCGGGGGCGTACGACCTGGTGGTCGACCCGTCCAACCTCTGGCTGACGATCCACGAGTCCATCGGGCACGCCACCGAGCTGGACCGCGCCCTGGGCTACGAGGCCGCCTACGCCGGCACCTCCTTCGCCACGTTCGACCAGCTCGGCAGCCTCAAGTACGGCTCCGAGATCATGAACGTGACGGGCGACAGGACCGCCGAGCACGGCCTGGCCACCATCGGCTACGACGACGAGGGCGTGGCCGCGCAGTCGTGGGACCTGATCAAGGACGGCACGCTCGTCGGCTACCAGCTGGACCGGCGCATCGCAAAGCTCACCGGCTTCCAGCGTTCCAACGGCTGCGCCTACGCCGACTCCCCCGAGCACGTCCCCGTGCAGCGCATGGCGAACGTCTCGCTCCAGCCCGATCCGGGCGGCCTGTCGACCGAGGACCTGATCGGTGGGGTGGACCGCGGGATCTACGTGGTGGGGGACCGTTCCTGGTCGATCGACATGCAGCGGTACAACTTCCAGTTCACCGGGCAGCGCTTCTTCCGCATCGAGAACGGGCGGCTCGCCGGCCAGCTGCGTGATGTCGCCTACCAGGCCACGACGACGGACTTCTGGGGCTCCATGGCCGCGGTGGGCGGGCCCCAGACCTATGTCCTGGGCGGCGCCTTCAACTGCGGCAAGGCCCAGCCCGGCCAGGTCGCGGCGGTCTCGCACGGCTGCCCGTCGGCCCTGTTCCGCGGGGTGAACATCCTCAACACGACGCAGGAGGCCGGCCGATGAGCGCCGCGACGTCCACCGAGCCCACGAGCAAGCCGCACGAGATCGTCGAGCGGGCCCTTGAGCTGTCCCGCGCCGACGGCTGCATGGTGATCGCGGACGAGCAGTCGACCGCGAACCTCCGCTGGGCGGGCAACGTCCTGACGACCAACGGTGTCACCCGTGGCCGTACGCTCACGGTGATCGCCACCGTGGACGGCGCCCAGGGCACCGCGTCCGGTGTGGTGACCCGTTCGGCGGTGCCCGAGGACGCCCTCGAAGAGCTGGTCCGGGCCGCCGAGGACGCCGCGCGCAAGGCCGGGCCCGCCGAGGACGCCCAGCCGCTGGTCTCCGGCATCGAGCCATCGCCCCACTTCAGGGACGACCCCGCGGAGACCTCCTCCGCGGTCTTCGAGGAGTTCGCACCGGCGCTCGGCGAGTCCTTCGCGCGGGCCCATGCGGGCGGGCGACGGCTCTACGGTTTCGCCAGCCATGAACTCGTGTCGAGCTATCTGGGCACCTCGACCGGACTGCGGCTGCGACACGACCAGCCCACCGGCACCCTGGAGCTGAACGCCAAGTCCCCCGACCTGGCCCGCTCGGCCTGGGCCGGCCGGGCGACGCGGGACTTCAAGGACGTCGATCCGGCGGCGATGGACGCGGAGCTCGCCCAGCGGCTCGGTTGGGCCGAGCGCCATGTCGAGCTGCCCGCCGGCCGGTACGAGACCCTGCTGCCGCCGAGCGCCGTCGCCGACCTGCTCGTCTACCAGATGTGGTCGTCGGTGGCCCGGGACGCGGCCGAGGGACGCACGGTGTTCTCCAAGCCGGGCGGCGGCACCCGCGTCGGAGAGCGGCTCGCCCAGTTGCCGCTGACGATGCGCAGCGACCCGCACGAGCCGGGCCTGGAGGCGGCACCCTTCGTCCTGGCACATGCCTCCGACGACGACACCTCGGTCTTCGACAACGGCCTGCCGCTGTCGGCCACCGACTGGATCCGCGGCGGCGAGCTGGCCCATCTGGCGACCACCCGGCACAGCGCGGGCCTGACCGGGCTGCCGGTCAGGCCGCCCATCGACAACCTGGTGCTGGACGGCGGCACCGACCGGTCCCTGGACGAGATGGTCGCCGCCACCACCGGGCGCGCCCTGCTGCTGACCTGCCTCTGGTACATCCGCGAGGTCGACCCCGCGACCCTGCTGCTCACCGGCCTGACCAGGGACGGCGTCTACCTCGTGGAGGACGGCGAGGTCATCGGCGCGGTGAACAATTTCAGGTTCAACGAGTCACCGGTGGACATGCTCGGACGGGCCGTGGAGGCGGGGCGCACCGAGAAGACGCTGCCGCGTGAGTGGGGCGACTGGTTCACCAGGGCCGCGATGCCGGCACTGCGCATCCCGGACTTCAACATGAGCTCGGTCAGCAAGGGCATCTGATCCGCCGCGGTGTCCGGCTGGCCCGCACCGGTGGGTCCGCCGGGCCCATAGACTGGCCGGGGCCGCGCTTTATCCACGGGACCGCGCCCGACTCTTGATGTTTCATTGAACGGGGGAATCACTCCGCCGCCCGGTGCGGACCGTCCCGTTTCACCTAAGGAGACACACGACCGTGACGGACATCGTCGACGAGCTGAAGTGGCGGGGCCTGTTCGCCCTGTCCACGGACGAGGATGCACTGCGCAAGGCGCTCGCGGACGGTCCGGTCACGTTCTATTGCGGCTTCGACCCCACCGCACCCAGCCTGCATGTGGGCCATCTCGTCCAGGTGCTCACGGTGCGCCGGCTGCAACAGGCCGGGCACCGACCGTTGGCGCTGGTGGGCGGGGCCACCGGCCTGATCGGCGATCCCCGGCCCACCGCGGAGCGCACGTTGAACGCTCCGGAGACCGTGGCCGGGTGGGTGCAGAAGCTGCGCCGCCAGATCGAGCCGTTCCTCTCCTTCGAGGGCGAGAACGCCGCGATCATGGTGAACAACCTCGACTGGACCGCCGACCTCACCGCCATCGAGTTCCTGCGGGACATCGGCAAGCACTTCCGGGTCAACAAGATGCTGACCAAGGACTCCGTGGCCCGCCGGCTCGACTCCGACCAGGGCATCAGCTACACGGAGTTCAGCTACCAGATCCTCCAGGGCATGGACTTCCTCCAGCTCTACCGGCGGTACGGCTGCGTGCTCCAGCAGGGCGGCAGCGACCAGTGGGGCAACCTCACCGCGGGGCTCGACCTCATCCACCGTCTGGAGCCGGGCGCCACCGCGCACGCGCTGGCGACACCGCTGATGACCAAGGCGGACGGCACCAAGTTCGGCAAGACCGAGGGCGGAGCCATCTGGCTGGACCCGGAGATGACCACGCCGTACGCCTTCTACCAGTTCTGGCTGAACGTGGACGACCGCGACATCTCCCGGTACATGCGCATCCTCAGCTTCCAGAGCCCGGCGGAGCTGGTGGAGCTGGAGAAGCAGACCGAGGAGCGGCCGCAGGCGCGTGCCGCGCAGCGGGCGCTGGCCGAGGAGCTGACGACGCTGGTGCACGGCCCGGAGCAGTGTGCCGCGGTGATCGCCGCGTCCCGCGCGCTGTTCGGCCAGGGTGATCTCGCCGAGCTGGACGAGGCGACCCTCTCGGCGGCCCTCGCCGAGGTGCCGCACGCACGGGTGCCCGAGCTCGGCCCGGTGGTGGACCTGCTCGCCGAGACGGGCCTGGCCCCGAGCAAGTCCGCGGCCCGCCGCACGGTCAAGGAAGGCGGCGCCTACGTGAACAACACCAAGGTCGCCGCCGAAGACCACGTCCCCACCTCCGCCGACCTGCTGCACGGCCGGTGGCTGCTGTTGCGCCGGGGGAAGAAGAACCTGGCTGCGGTGGAGGTCGTGGCGAGCTGACGTGTCCGGTGCCCCGGTGACCATGAGGCCACCACCGGGGCGCCGACCCGTTCGGCAGCGGCTCCCCAGGGGATCGTCAGTAGCGCTGCCTGGGGCCCGGTTGGCTCCTCCGCCGGCGCCCCCGGATCGCCAGGTACAGCAGGTCGCCGATGCCGACGATGATCACGGCGGCGCTGAGCTGGAGGATGTGCCGCCCCCAGTCGAACCCCCTGGTGTTGGCGATCCCCAGCGATCCGGCCAGGGAATTGCCGATGATGGCGCCGAGGATGCCGAAGATGGTCGTCAGCCAGATCGGGCTGTGCTGCTTGCCGGGCAGGATCGCCTTGGCCAGCAGGCCCAGCACAAAACCGACGATGATCGCCCACAGCCAGCCCATGACTACCTCCTCGTACGGCTCCCTGCGCGCGGCTGCACCCCACGAGGCCATGCACGGCCCGGACAGGCGTCCATCCGTCTGTCCATCCGCCTGTTCGTCTGTCCTGCCCGCGGCCAGGTGAGCGTTGCGACCAGTCTCAGTCGAGCGGAAGCGCACCGCATGTCGGCGCGGTCCTGGCCCGGTGTCCCGGCGCGCGGTCTGAGCCCGGTGTCTCGCCTCGGCCTGAGCTGTCCGGAACGCGGGCAGCCGGGTGTCGTCGGGCCGTCTACGCGGGCGTAACGTAGGCAGTGAACGGACCCTGGGTCCGCGTCGTAACTACGTGTGGGCAATGTCCGGCGGGCATCAGGGTCTCCCTCGGCCTCTCGCAGGCCCTGGGGAAGGTGGTGGGTGTGCTGCGGAAGCAGAGCAAGAGCCAGGTCTTCCGGATCACCGGCGCCCGGCAAGGGCTCGACGAGGACGTCCGTGGCCGGCAGCGACGCTATGTGATCTCGATGTCCATCCGCACCGTGTCGGTGATCCTCGCCGTGGTGTTGTGGAACGTGGCACGGCCGGTCGCCATCGTCGCGCTCGTCCTCGGTTTCGTGTTGCCCTACATCGCGGTGGTGATCGCCAACGCGGGCCGGGAGAACGCGCCGTCCAAGCCGTCGACGTTCGTGTCCGCGCCGACCCGTCCGATGCTCGGGGCACACACTCGGCCGGAGCCCACGGACGAGGTTCCCTCGCCGCCCTCGTCAGCCCATGACTCGGAAGCGAAGGATTCCACGGGGCCCGCCGGCAGCACCGCCGATCCCAGCTGGGGAACCCCCCAGGACCACGGCTGACCTCGGGCGATGCCGTAGTCGCCCGGGAACCTCAAGAAAAGCTCAGATGAATCGTGCTGTTCTGGTGCCGGGCAGAGGGTCCCGCGTGACATACTTCGATAGCGCTCCGCATCCCCCGTCGGAGCGATGGACCGACGCCGGGCAGCTCCCCCCGTGGCTGCCCGGCGTCGCCTTTTGTGCGTTGGTGAGTGTGTGCTGGTGAGTGACGAAACGCCGATCTGTTCCGCGAAGGGCTGCCGCACCGCGGCGGTGTGGGTACTCGCCTGGAACAACCCGAAGATCCATTCGCCGCAGCGGCGCAAGACCTGGCTGGCCTGCGAGGAGCATCGCGAGCACCTGTCGAAGTTCCTGGGCGTTCGCGGCTTCCTCAAGGATGTCGTGCCCTTCGCCGACTGGCAGGCCGCAGAGCAGCCGCCACAGGACGCTTCGACTCCACCGAGCGGCGAGACCGCAGACGAGGACGGGCGGCACCACGCCGACTGACGCCCCGCACCCCATTGGCTGACGCCCCGCACCGAATCGGCTGACGCCCCGGTCCCCGTCGACCGCGCCGCCGGTCGGTCAGCCCCCGATGGCCGACATGGGCCGCTCCGGTTGCAGGAACGACGGATCGTCGAGGCCGGAGCCGGCCTTCTTGCCCCACATCGCAAGCCGCCAGATCCGCGCGATCTCGTCGTCCGACGCGGCCTCTGCCTCCGAGACGGCCGCTGCTTCCGAGACGGTGTCGGCACCGTCCGAGGGCGCCTCCGCCGCCGCCACCGCACGGTGCTCGCCCCGCAGGGCCGCACGCAGATCCGTCTCCTCGGTGGCGAACAGGCAGGTGCGGACCTGGCCGTCGGCCGTGAGCCGGGTGCGGTCACAGGCAGCGCAGAAGGGGCGGGTGACAGAGGCGATGACGCCCACGCGGTGCGGCCCGCCGTCGACGAGCCAGCGCTCGGCGGGGGCGGAGCCGCGCTGCCGGGCCGGCTCCGGAGTCAGCTCGAAGCGGGTCCGCAGCGAGCGCAGGATGTCCCCGGCGGTGATCATGCCGTCGCGCTGCCAGCCGTGCTGGGCGTCAAGCGGCATCTGTTCGATGAAACGCAGCTCGTAGCCCTGCTCGACGGCCCAGGCCAGGAGGTCCGGGGCCTCGTCCTCGTTCAGCCCCGGCATCAGGACCGCATTGACCTTGACGGGGGTCAGGCCCGCTTCACGCGCGGCGGCGAGACCGGCCAGCACGTCATGGTGGCGCCCCCGGCGGGTGAGGGTCTTGAAGACATCGGGGCGCAGGGTGTCGAGGGACACGTTGATCCGGTCCAGGCCGGCGGCCCTGAGCGCGGTGGCGGTGCGGGCCAGTCCGATGCCGTTGGTCGTCAGGGACATCACGGGCCGCGGGGTGAGCGCGGCCACCCGCTCCACGATGCCGACCAGGCCGGGCCTGAGCAGGGGCTCGCCGCCGGTGAACCGGATCTCGGTGATGCCGAGCCGGGTGACGGCTATCCGGATGAGCCGGACGATCTCGTCGTCGGTGAGCAGATCCGGCTTGGCCAGCCATTGGAGGCCCTCTTCCGGCATACAGTACATGCAACGGAGGTTGCACCGGTCCGTCAGCGACACTCTCAGGTCGGTGGCGACTCGGCCGTAGGTGTCGATGAGCACGTGGCCCCTCCCTGGATCCAGCTCTGGTCCGATCCGTCCCTTGTGAGCCTACGCGAGACCACGGACAACTTCAGGGGACGGGCTCTCCGTTCTGGTCTCCTCCTCTGGTCTCCTTCCTTGCCCGGCGCCACACGCAGGGGTTCCTTGCCCGGTGTCACACGCAGGGGCGGGCCGGTCCGCCCGGACGTGGCGCCGACGGCGCCTTGCCCGGAGCGGTCCGGCCCGCCCCACGACCGCGGGGTACGCCCGCGTACGGGATGGACGGGTCAGTGCGCCCCGGTCCCGGTGAGCGAGCGCACCTCCAGCTCCGCGTACTTGGCGGCGTCCGGCTCCTCCTTGGACAGCAGCGTGCCGAGCCAGCCGAGCAGGAAGCCGACCGGGATCGAGATGATGCCCGGGTTCTCCAGCGGGAACCAGTGGAAGTCGGTGCTCGTGAACATGGATGCCTTGCCCCCGGACACCACCGGCGAGAACAGCACCAGGACGACCGACGTGATCAGACCGCCGTAGATCGACCACAGCGCACCCTGGGTGGTGAACCGCTTCCAGAACAGGCTGTAGAGGATCGTCGGCAGGTTGGCGGAGGCGGCGACGGCGAAGGCGAGCGCGACCAGGCCGGCGACGTTCAGGTTCCGGGAGAGCGCGCCGAGCGCGATGGAGACGATGCCGATGAAGACGGTCGCCACGCGGGCAGCCCGCACCTCCTCCTTCTCCGAGGCCTGTCCCCTGCGCATCACGTTCGCGTAGATGTCGTGCGCGAACGACGAGGACGACGCCAGGGTGAGGCCGGCGACGACCGCGAGGATGGTGGCGAAGGCGACCGCGGCGATGAACGCGAGCAGGATCGCACCCCAGGTCGAGTCCGTCCCGCCGACGTGCAGGGCGAGCAGCGGCGCCGCGGTGTTGCCGGCCGGGTTGGACGCGGTGATCTCCTCGGGGCCGACCAGTGCCGCAGCGCCGAAGCCGAGCACGATCGTCATCAGGTAGAACGCCCCGATGATGCCGATCGCCCAGTTCACGGACTTCCGGGCGGCCTTGGCGTTGGGCACCGTGTAGAAGCGGATGAGGATGTGCGGCAGGCCGGCGGTACCCAGGACCAGGGCGATGCCGAGCGAGATGAAGTCCAGCTTGGACGTCGAGCTCAGCCCGTACTTCAGGCCGGGCTCCAGGAACGCCGAGCCCTTGCCGCTCTTGTCAGCCGCCTGGCCGAGCAGGTCGGAGACGTTGAAGTTGAACTTCAGCAGCACCAGGAACGTGATCAGGATGGTCCCGCCGATGAGCAGCACGGCCTTCACCATCTGCACCCATGTGGTGCCCTTCATCCCGCCGATGGTGACGTAGACGATCATGAGCACGCCGACCAGCGCGACGATGCCGATCTTGCCGCTGTCACTGGTGATACCGAGCAGCAGGGAGACGAGCACGCCGGCACCGGCCATCTGGGCCAGCAGATAGAAGATCGACACCACGATGGTGGAGACCCCGGCGGCGGTGCGTACCGGACGCTGGCGCATGCGGTAGGCGAGCACGTCGCCCATGGTGTAGCGGCCGGAGTTGCGCAGTGGCTCGGCCACCAGCAGCAGCGCCACCAGCCAGGCGACGAGGAAGCCGATGGAGTACAGGAAGCCGTCGTAGCCGGCGAGCGAGATGGCGCCGGCGATGCCGAGGAAGGACGCCGCTGACATGTAGTCGCCGGAGACCGCGAGCCCGTTCTGGAAGGCGCTGAACTCGCGGCCGCCCGCGTAGAAGTCGACGGCGTTCTTGGTCTGCCGGCCTGCCCAGATGGTGATGCCGAGCGTGACGAGGACGATGACGACGAACAGCGAGACGATCAGCGTGCGGTGGTCGCTGACATCGGCGGCCAGCGGGGTGCCGAGGTGGCTGCCCGCGGCGGCGAGCGTGGTGGCGGGGCTCATGCGACGTCCTCCATCCGCTTCTTGATGGCCTCGGCCTTCGGGTCGAGCTTCGTCGAGGCGTGCTGCGCGTACCACCAGGCGATGAGGAAGGTGGTCAGGAACTGGGCGAGCCCGAACACCAGGGCGACGTTGATGTTGCCGACGAGCTTGGTGCCCATGAACCCACCGGCGTAGTTGGACAGCAGCACGTAGAGCAGGTACCAGACGACGAACGCGATGGTGAGCGGGAAGGCGAAGGACCGGTGGGCCCGGCGCAGCTCCCCGAACTGCGGGCTCTGCTGCATCTCGGTGAACGCCCCGACGACGGGCCGCGCGGGCTCGGCCGCGGTGGCGTCCGGCGTGCCGGAGGTGCGGGGTCCGTCGTCCGGGTCTTCCTTGGGTGGTGGCGTCACATCGGTGGTCATGGGGCCTCCTTGTCGTACGGGTGGTGTGGGGTGGTAACGGGTGGTACGGGGTACCGGGTCGTGGTGGCGCAGCCGGCCGGGTGTGGCGGTGCCGGGGCGTTCCCGGCATCCGGGGGCTCGGCCGAGGGGTGGAACCGGGGCGGAAAGGGGCGGAGGGGCTCCGGGTGGAGAGGGTCGGGTGCTGCGGTCGCTGCCGTGGTGGGCGTCGATGCGTCGGCGGTCCTCGGCGCCGGGAATCCGGCGTGGGGCCGCGGGGGGCTTGTGGCCCTCCTGCTCAACGGCACGGCGGCGCTGAGGAGTCGGTTCAACCGGCGGCCTTTATTTCGGAAATCGTTGTCGGCCGGTGAGGCCCGGAGATAACTTCACCTGAGCCACGCGCACATCTGTCCGAAGGATCCGTGTTCCGCCCTGGGGACGACGTCACGGCGCGAGGCTCCGGAAGCCGAACGCCTGTCAGGTCCCCGGGCGCCGGTGGGAGGGCGGCCCCGATGCCGCCCGAGCCCCCGGACCTGCCGGAACGGCGACCGTACTGCTCAGAGAGGTGGAGATTTTCCTTGCTCAGACTGGAGAACTCATGACCGCTCCCGTGGTCCCGTCCCGCCGCACCGTGGCGATACCGCTCGGTATGGCCTTGGCCTCCGCTCTGGCCTTCCTGCCGAACGTCGCGGCGGCAGACACCCCGGCGGGCGGGGCACCCGCCCAGCGCCAT
>NZ_JAMJWG010000056.1 GCF_024435355.1 Streptomyces odontomachi | reverse complement strand
AGATCCACATGATTGAACGCGAGCTTGCACGACGTGCCCAGCATCGGCTTGCGGTGCTGCGCCACGCGGAGGAGGTGAGCGGCAGCGTTGCGGCGACTTGTCGCTACTACGGCATCAGCCGCAACTGCTTCTACATCTGGCGCCGGCGCTACGATGCCGAGGGCCTGGATGGACTCAGGGACCGCTCCAGCGCTCCGCACTACACTCCGTCCGCCACGACGACCGATGTGGTCGAGAAGATCCTTTGGCTGCGTCGGCAGTACCACTTCGGCCCGGCGAAGATCGCCATGTATCTGCAGCGCTACCACGACGTGGCGATCAGCACCTCCGGCGTCTGGCGGATCCTGAAGAAGGTCGGCCTGAACCGTCTACCTGCTTCACAGCGCTACAAGCGCCGCTCCACACGCTGGAAGCGCTACGAAAAGCAGCGCCCCGGCCATCAGCTGCAGGTCGACGTCAAATTCATCGAACCGCTCGGTCAAAGTGGCCGCAAGAAGCGCTACTACCAGTACACCGCCATCGACGACTGCACCCGGCTTCGAGTGCTGCGCGCCTACCCCCGCAATGACCAGAAGACCGCCATCCAGTTCGTCGACTACGTCCTGTCCAAGCTCCCCTTCGCAGTCGAGCAGGTCCAGACCGACAACGGCCAAGAGTTCGGCCAGACCTTCCACTGGCACCTACTGGACAAAGGCATAGGCCACATCCGCATCAAGCCCCGGACCCCGCGGTTGAACGGCAAGGTCGAGCGGTCCCACCGCATCGACTCAGAAGAGTTCTACCGGTTGCTGGAAGGCCAGGTCATCGACGACGTCAACCTCTTCAACAGCAAACTGCAGGAGTGGGAGGACTACTACAACTACCATCGCCCCCACGGCGCCCTCGCCGGCCAGACCCCATACGAACGCCTACGACAGAAAGCCCAGAATCCACTGTCATAGGCGTCCGTCAGGTGCACAACTAGGGCTTCTCGTTCGGATCATGCCGGGCTCGCGGAGTCTGGCACCGCGCCTCGCCGCGTTGTCGTCGGTTGTCAGGGCTCCGCCCTGCCGCCCTCCTCCGCCTTGCGATGCACGGCACCAGACTCCGCTCCCTGATCCGGCCTGATCTGGACGAAAGACCCTGGCCCCCGTCCGTCCAGGCCCGTGGGGGCTCAGCTCGCCAGGCCGTGACGGAACGCGTAGACGACCGCCTGGACGCGGTCGCGCAGGTTCAGCTTGGTGAGTATGCGGGAGACGAACGTCTTCACCGTCTCCTGGCTGATGACGAGGGCGGCGGCGATCTCGCTGTTGGACAGGCCGTCCGCGATCAGCCGCAGCACCTCCAGCTCGCGGGGGGTGAGCGGAATGTCCTCGGGGGCGCCGTCGGTGGGGCGGATGCGGGTCGCGTACCGGCCGACGAGCTGGCGGGTGACCTCGGGGTCGAGGAGTGCCGCGCCCATGGCGACCGTGCGGATGCCGTGCAGTAGGTGGTCGGGCGGGGCGTCCTTGAGGAGGAAGCCGCTCGCTCCGGCGCGCAGCGCCTCGTAGACGTACTCGTCGAGGTTGAACGTGGTGACCACGAGGACCTTGACGGGGTGGGCGACCCCGGCCCCCGCCAGCAGGCGGGTGGCTTCGAGGCCGTCGAGGACCGGCATGCGGATGTCCATGACCACGACGTCCGGGTCGAGCTCGCGGGCGAGGTCGACTCCTTTCCGGCCGTCACCGCACTCGCCCACCACCTCCATGTCGGGCTGGGCGTCGATGATGGTGACCAGGCCCATGCGGATCAGCGCCTGGTCGTCGCAGACGAGCACCCGGGTCGGCGCGGACCCGGACGGCGGAGGTGTGTTCACGAGCGGCCCTTGGCCGGTATCCGCGCCCGGACGACGAAGCCGCCGCCCGCGACGGCGCCCGCGCTGAAGTCCCCGCCGAGCACGTCGACCCGCTCGCGCAGACCGGCCAGCCCCCGTCCGCTGCCACCGACGGCGGCGGCCCGTGAGCCGGTGCCGTCCGTGCTGACCTCCACGGTGATCTCCCTCTCGCCGTGCCGCACGGTGACCGAAGTGCGGCTGCCGTGAGCGTACTTGAGGGCGTTGGTGAGTGCTTCCTGCACCACCCGGTAGGCCACGAGGTCGGAACTGCCGGTGGACTCCGGCGGGGCGCCCTCCTCGGTGAACTCCACCGGCTGGCCCGCCCGGCGGGTCTGCTCCACGAGGGTCAGGACGCGGCCGACGGCCGGTGTCCTCGGCTCGGCCGCGGCATCGCCGCCGTTCCTGGTGCCGTGATCGGGGTTGAGCAGGTCCAGCAGGTGCCGCAGATCGGTGATCGCCCGGCGCCCGGTGTCGGAGACGGCGCTCAGGGACTGCTCCAGCCGCTCGGGCGCGGCGGTCAGATAGCGGGCAGCCTCCGCCTGCACCACCATCGCCGTCACGTGGTGGGTCACGACGTCGTGCAACTCCGCCGCTATCCGGGTGCGTTCGGCGTTCCGTGTCTCCACCGCGACCCGCTTGCGACGTTCGGCCTCCGCCTGCCGGGTGGTGCGCAGCCAGCTTCCGGCGCCCCAGGCCAGGCCCAGCGCCATGTAGAAGGTCGTGAACTCCGTGGCGGTCTCGCCCGTGCCGAGGTGGGAGAGGCCCACCGACAGCGCCACGTACGCCACGGTGAGGCCGGCCACGAAGCTCCGGCGGTGCCGTTCCAGGTGCGAGCCGGTGCTCACCAGCACGACGCCCATCGCGGTGGCCGCGAAGGTGTGGTAGCCGAGGAGCTGGTCGACGGCGAACCCGCCGGACACCAGGGCCAGGGAGAGGGCCGGCCACCGTCGGCGCACCGCGAGGGGCAGGGTCTCGAGGAGGATCACCACGACGGCCACCGCGTCGTGCGGACGGTCGGGGACACCCCCGATGACCGTTCCGTTGCTGCGGAGCGCCGGGAGGAAGGAACCGATCAGGAGGAGGAGCCCGAAGGGAAGGTCCCGGACGACGACGTCCAGCCGGTACCAGACTCCACCGAGCCGCTTCCGGGTGCTGTCCAGACGGTGTCGGATGCCGTCCAGGCGGGCCCGGTTCACCAACGGCCGGAGCCGGAGCCCGGTCGGCCGGTGCCCGGCACCGCTCTCGCGGTGTCCGGCTCCGTCCGTCCAGTGCTCCGGCGAACCGGCGGATCGCTGTTCCGTCATCGGGCGAGCGCCGCGAGGGTGTCGACGCGCTCGGCGCGGCGCCGGGGGACGATGTTGCCGCGGCGGTGGGCCACGACCAGGAAGCAGACCGTCAGCAGCGTGCCGAAGACCACCGAGTAGATGCTCGCCTCGGGACCGAACTCGCCGCCTGTGATCAGATGGTTGCCCGACAGGGTGGCGTCCAGCAGACCGTGGGTGTCGCCGTTGCCCGAGACCTGGGTGCTGAAGACGCCGGACTCCATGAAGTTCCAGGCGAAGTGCACGCCCATCGGCAGCCACAGGTTGCGGGTGGCGGCGTAACCGGCGGCGAGCATGGCGCCGGCCTCGATGGCGATGGCCAGGGCGCCGGCGACGGTGGCGTCGTCGTTGAGGAGGTGCATGGCGCCGAACACGAGGCCGGACAGTACCAGGGCGATGTACGTGCCCGTGCCGCGTTCCAGCAGCCGGAAAAGCAGTCCGCGGAAGATGATCTCCTCCGTCGAGGCGGCGGCCGCCATGAAGCCGACCAGCCCGATGGCCCCGCTCACCGAGTCGATGCCGTGGACCTTGTAGTCACCGAGGAAGTAAATGTTGCCGATGACGCAGAGGAACATCAGCGTGCCGAAGACCAGGCCCCAGAAGGTCGCCCTCGTCGCTTCCTTCCCCCGCAGTTCCGTCACCTCGCGGTTCTCGGTGCGCCGCACGGCCCACCGGTAGACGAAGGTCATCACGACCACGGTGAGGGCGCCCATCAGGAGCGAGAGCCAGGGGTTGTCCTTCACCCCGTTGGTGAGGCCGCCGCACACCGCGTAGACCGCGAAGACGACGACTACCTGCAGGACTACCTTCCAGGCTTTCATGACGTGGACTCCCTTTGCCGGTTCCGACTCCGGTTCCTTCTCCGGTCCGCGGCCCGGCGTTCCGCGGTGATTCGAACACTACGGATTCGATGTTGGGGAATCGTCACCGTGCAGTGGACACCCGCTTGTAGCTCGCACGGGGGACAGGGGGCGGGACGTCACCCAGAAGAGGCCCCAACCGGGCCTTGCTGTTGGGGGTGTCCCCCGCCTAGCGAATACACAGAGTGATGGCAGCCAGGATGGTCGTGGGGCAGGTGCCAGTTGGCACCTGCCCGTAGCTTCGGGAGTATCGGGCCCGGCAGGGCACCGTGGCGGGGCGGCCGACCAGGTGCCGCTGGAGGAATTCCAGTTGGTGCCCCAGTAGCCGGGCGAACGTGTCGTTGGTAGGTGCGGCATGTGTCATCCCGCTTAGCGGCACCACCTCGTGCGGCTTGCCTGCGGCCACCAGAGCGCTGGAGAGTTGCAGCGTATTGGCCACGAAGACGTTGTCGTCCGCCAGTCCGTGCATCAGCAGCAGCGGGCGGCTGAGCTTTGGAGCGTCGGCAAGAAGCGAAGACAGCTCATAGTGCTCCGGATATTGGTCGGGCAGACCGAGGAAGCGTTCTTTCCAGCAGGCGTCGTAGAGATGCTGGTCGGCGAGCGGGGCGCCGGCCACTGCGGCGTGGAAGGTGTCGGGTCGGCGCAGCACCGCGGCGGCGGCCAGCGTCCCGCTGAACGACCAGCCGCGGATGCCGACCCGGTCGAGATCCAGCTCCGGGTGGCGCTCGGCGGTCGCATGCAGCACGGCGACCTGGTCGTCCAGGGTCGGGCCGATCAGGTCGCCGCAGATCTCCTTCTCCCAGCGTGGCCCGCGTCCGGGCGTGCCGGCGCCGTCCGTCACCAGCACCGCGAAGCCCTGTTCGGCGAACCACTGCGAGACGAGGGTGTGAGAGGTCTGTTCGGCCATCACCTTCTGCATTGCGGGGCCGCCGTAGGGGGCGACCAGTACCAGCAGTCGGGCATCACCGGCCTTGTGCCAGGACGGCAGGAAGAGGTGTGTGCGCAGTTCGCGCGGCCCGACGGCGGCATGGTTTCAGACAGCGATCGAGCGGCTGGTGGAAGTGAGGGAGGCACTGACGGCACAGGAGTTCGCGCAGCAGTACCCGTCAGGCTTCTCCGGACTCCCGAACGAGCGAGCCCGGTGACCAGCCGAAAGCATCCGGCCTGTTTCATGAGTGGTCGCTCGTGAAACACCCGGCCGCGCGGCCGTCCACCTGTGGCGATCATGTTTCATGAGTTGTTGCAGACGGCTGGAGGTCTGAAACACCCTCGTGAAACAGTCCAGGGTTGTGAGCGACGACTTCAAGCGCGTGGAATCGCACGACTGCCCGATGTCCACCTGCGCCGCCCCCGCGGGGTCCCCGTGCCGGACCGGCAAGGGTAAGGTAGCGATCCAGTACCACACCGCCCGCTTCCGCCTCGTGCCCCAACTCGCCAAGGTGCTGAGCGTGCCGACCCCCGCCGTACGCAAGCCGGGGTCGGCGTGGACCGAGCTGCCCCGGCCCGTGCGCGCCGGCGCCGAACCGGTCGGACACGTCCGCCTCGGCTACGCCCGCGCCTCGACCGCCCGGCAGTCCCTCGACGCACAGCTCGACTCGCTCGCCGAGGCCGGGGTGACCCGAGTCTTCTCGGAGAAGATCTCCACACGCGCCACCCGGCGCCCCGAGCTGGAGGCCGCCGTGAAGCTCGCCGGGGAGATCCGATCCTCCGGCGTGCGCGTCACCCTCGTCGTACACGAGCACAAGCGGCTCGGACGCGGCATCGAACTTGCCATGCTCGCCGAGGAGCTGAAGGCGAGCGACGTTGGGCTGGAGTTCCTCACCGGAGAGCTGAAGGGCTCGCACGACCCGTCCGGCATCGTGTTCAACGTGCTCGCCGCCATGTCCGGCATGGAGCGCGAGTACATCCGCGACCGCACCCTCGAAGGCCACGAGAGCGCGCGGAAGCGCGGCAAGACCATCGGCGGCGCCGGGGTCACAGACGACGACATGCTGTCCATGGCACTCCACCTGCGCGACCAGGAGATGAGCCTGCGCGACATCGCCAAGCGCCTCGTCATCACCACCGGCGCGAAAAAGGGCCAGCACCCCTCACCTGCCACCGTCATGCGGATGCTGCGCGAACACGACGAACAGGCTGCCACAGCGGCGAGCACGTGATCATCCAGCTTAGTTTGCGGCTGGTGTCTGAGCTAGGACTTCAGGGCCTACCTCGCCGATCCGCATGCGGCCCGGCCGGCCGGAGTGCTGACCGGCTACCCGGGCATGGATGAGGTCGTGGTCGGCGGCAGATGGACCGTCTGGTCGTGGAGTCAAGACGCACGCCAGAGGATCGAGCTCATGCGCCGGCGGTGGCAGGCCGAGCAGGCGGCGATCTGGGCTATCGCCCGGGCCGGAAGATGGCGCAGTTCCGGGCCTGATCGGGTGGGGGACGTCGATCTCGATGACGGCAGCGCCAAGATCGTCTACTGAGTCCTGCCGGCGGCACGCGGCAGCGTCGTTGCCGAGGCGACCATACGCCTGAGCCGATGGACCTTGGAGGACCTGGGCCTGCACCGTCTGTGACTGTGCCACTCGACTGCGAACCCGGCGTCCTGGCCGGATGGCGGAGAAGGCCGGCACTCCTTCGAGGGCACCCAGCGCAGTGCGCTGCAGCACGAGGACGGGGGGGATGCTCAGAGGTCGTTGCCCGCGTAGGAGAGATTGAAGCTCTTGTTGGTGAGCGGGAAGTCCGGGACGATCGTGTCCGCCAACGCCACTGGAAGGGCGGGCCAGTTGAAGAAAGAGGGCTCGACTGGCTTGACCCGGGTCAGGGTGCCGTCGGTGGCAAGTTCGACGCGGGTGGTGATGGTGCCGCGCCAGCCCTCGACGATCCCGCTGCCGCTGCGGGTGCCTGCCGCGGCAGGGGGCAGAGGGCGGAGGACTGCGCCGGTGGCGACGCAGTCGCTCAACTGACGGATGAGTTCGAGGGAGGCGTCGATTTCCTCGGCGCGGACCAGGAAGCGGGCCAGGACGTCGCCACTGGTGTGCACAGGGACGCGGCCCGGTTGCCCGTGCGGGGTGAAGGGGTGAGCGATCCGGGCGTCCTGGGCCAGGCCGCTGGCGCGGGCGACGTAGCCCAGGCAGCCGATGTCGCGGGCGGCCTCGGCACCGAGGATCGCGGTGTCGGTGAAGCGGTCGTGGACGGTGGAGTGGCCCAGCGCCAGCCGCGCGATCTCGCGGATGTCGTCGCCGATGACCTTCATCTGGGCAGGGCTGGGCAGGGCGCGCAGGGTGCTGCCGCCGGGGACCACCCCGCCGCGCAGCAGTCGGTGTCCGGTCACCGCGTGGTTGAGGCGCAGGAGTTGTTCGCGCACGCGCTGGGCGTGGGCGTTGAGGATGCCGTGTCCGACGTCGTTGCAGAGCATGCCGAGGTCGGCGACGTGGTTGTGGAGGCGTTCGAGTTCGAGCAGCAGGGCCCGGGCGCACTGGGCCTGTTCGGGGACGGCCGTACCGGTGGCCTCCTCGACGGCCAGGCAGTAGGCGAGGGCGTGGCCGACGGCGGTGTCGCCACTGATGCGTTCGGCCAGCGGGAGTCCGGCCGCCACCGAGCGGCCCTGGAAGAGCTTCTCAATGCCCTTGTGCACGAACCAGAGGCGTGCCTTCAGTTTGAGGATGGTCTCGCCGACGACGGAGAAGCGGAAGTGGCCGGGTTCGATCAGTCCGGCGTGTACCGGCCCGACGGGGATCTCGTAGACGCCGTCGCCCGTGACTTCTAGGAAAGGGTAGGGCCCTTCCTGCTCGCTGAAGGCGGGCGGGTCGCCGGCGTCGGGGTGCATCGGATACCAGCCGCGCGGCCAGTGGAAGTGGCGCACCAGGCGCCGGGGCAGCGGGTGGTCGAGGGGCACGATGCCGTGCAGGTCATGCATCTCGCGTTCGAAACGGCCGGCGGGGAAGGAGAGATGGGCCAGGCTGGGCACCTCGGGCCGGGCCGGGTCGAGGTGCACGTGGAGCTCGGTGCGGGTGTTGGGCGGCCCGGAGACGAAGAGATACACGATCCGTACGGCGTCCGCGTCGTGGTGGGCGGCGACCAGGGCCAGGCGGTGCCCCTCGCGCAGCAGTGCCTCGGCCCGGTTGGGGAGTTCGGCAGTGTGAACGTCGTGCACAGTGCGCATCGGTCACGGCCTTTCCAGGACGATGGCGGCCTGGGAGAGCAGGTCGCCCAGTGGGCCGGCGGCGATACCGAGGGCGGCGCAGGTCACCAGGCCCAGGGTGAGGGGCCACAGGGCAGACGGATGTTCACCGGTCGGCTCCCCGGTGCCGAGCAGCATCCGGGTCGTACGGGTGGCCAGCGCGGCGAAGGCGGTCAGGACCAGCAGCAGGGCAGCGGCCATCACCCACCCCAGGCCGGTCCCGGCGGCGAATCCGGCGCGAGCGATGCCCAGTTCGGAGGCGAAGAGGCTGAACGGCGGAAAGCCCAGCAGTGCCACGACCGCGAGTCCGAACAGCGCGCCCAGCCACGGTGATCGGGCGAGCAGTCCGCGCACCCGGCCGATCTTTGACGTACCGCGCAGATACAGGATCTGCCCCGACGCGCAGAACGCGGTGGCCTTGGCCAGTCCGTGCCCGGCGATGTGCAGCAGCGCGGCGGCCAGGGCGAGCGGGCTGCCGATCGCTGCGGCCAGGGCGACCAGGCTCATATGCTCCATGCTGGAGTAGGCCAGCATGCGCTTGAAGTCTCGCTGGGCCAGCAGCAGGCCGGCGGCGAGGGCAAGGGTGAGCAGCGCGATGCCGGCGAGCAGGATGCGAGTGAAGTCGATGCCGAGGGCGGCATCCGCGATGACGCGGTAGCGCAGGATCGCGGCGAAGGCGACGGACAGCAGCACCCCGGACATCAGCGCCGAGACCGGGGCAGGGGCCTGGCTGTGGGCGTCGGGCAGCCAGGCGTGCAGCGGCACCAGACCTGCCTTGGCGCCGTAGCCGAGGACGACGAGGGTGATGCCGAGCCGGGTGACCGCCGGGTCGAGACGGTCGGCGCGGGCGAGCAGGGTGGGCCAATCCAGCGCCCACGCTTCCGCGATGCCGGCCTGGCGGGCGGCGTAGTAGATCAGCACAGTGCCGAGGAAGGCCAGCGCGATCCCGGCCGAGCAGATCACCACGTACTTCCACGCGGCCTCGACGGAGGTACGGGTGCGGCGGTGGCCGACGAGGAATGCCGTGACGACGGTGGTCGCCTCGATCGTCACCCACAGCACGCCCAGGTTCGCGGTCACCACGGCCAGGCACATGGCGCCCAGGAACGCCTGGACCAGGACGTGGTAGCGCCACTCGGTCCAGGCCGTCGCGCTCCCGGCGGCCCTCTCCTCCGCCAGATGGGCGGGCGCCGAAGCACAGGCGACGAAGGCGACGGCGCCGACAACCAGCAACATCCAGGCCGTCAGGGCGTCGGCACGCAGCAGCCCGGAGTACGCGGACACCGACCCGCCGTCGACGCACTCACCGGCCAGCAGCGCCGCACAGCCAAGAATCACCGCCGGGGAGACGAGTCCGGCCCATTCGGCGAGGTGGTGTCTCGGTGCCGGGGACTCGACAGGCGGCTCCCCGGCATCTGTTGCTTTCCCCGTGTACGAGGGGCCCGTAGCCACGCCCACAGCGACGGCCTTCTTGGCAGGCCGTGGTTTCTCCACCATGTGTGGATGAGGTACTTCATGCCTGACGAACGCGCTCAGCGCGTACGCGGCGGACACCGCCAGCGGTACGGCGACGGGCGCGGTGAGCAGGAGCGCGGTCGTGGCAGAGGTCATCAGTCGTGCAGCTCCCGCAGGTCGTCGATGTCGGTGGTGCCGAACGCCTCCCGCACCCGCAAGGTGAGCACCTGAAGGACCAGGACGGCGAGCAGCACGTCGAAGGAGACGCCGAGTTCGACGATGAGCGGCACCCCTGAGGCGGCCAGGAACGCGGTCGCGGTGATGCCGTTGTCCAGCAGCAGGAACCCGACCACCTGGGCCAGCGCGCGACGCCTGGTGACCAGTACGAAGAAGCCGATCAGCACGACGGCCACGCCGACCGGCAAGGCACGGGTGGCCGGGGTCGAATCGAGCTCGACGAGAGGGTTGGCGACGGCGTAGGCGAGCAGGGTCAGCGCGGCGGCGGTGAGCAGGGACACGGCGACGTTGACCAGCGGCTGGGTCTCGCGTGCCTCCTCGCTCCCGCCGAGCCCGCCGTCCTCGCCGTCCCGCTGCGCGACGAACGCTCTCAGGGCACGGCGGATCAGGTACGGCAACAGACCGGCCCGCAGGGCACCGATCCCCATGGCCACCACGATCAGGCCCCACCGGTCCTCGTGCAGCCCGAGCAGCAGGGCGATCGTGGCGAGCGCGAGTCCCTGCAAAGCGAACAACCGTACGATCATCGCGAGTTCGCGCCGCCACAGCACCACCACGGCGGCCAGCAGGAACGCCCCGCAGGCCAGATCGAGCAACTGCGTGAACAGGCTTTCGCTCATCGCTCACCGCCCAGGAAGTACGAGGCCGTCACCGCAAGCAGCGCCAACAGGAAGGACCCCGCGAGGAGTTCGGGCACGCGGAACAGCCGCAGCTTGGCCCAGAACACCTCAGCAGCCGCCAGCGCCACGCCGAGGACCATCACCTTGAGTACCAGCAGCAGCAAGGCCAACAGTACGGCCGTGACCGAGGCGGTGGTGGCGATACCCCACGGGGCGAACAGTGAGGCGAGCAGCCCCAGCAGCACGGTCAGCCGCAACTGCGCGCCGAACTCGACCAGCGCCAGGTCCCCTCCGGCGTATTCGAGGACCATGGCCTCGTGGACCATGGTCAACTCGAGGTGGGTGGAGGGGTTGTCCACCGGCAGTCGGCCGCTCTCGGCCAGCACCGCCACGGCGAGCGCGGCGATCGCCAACAGCCCAGCCGGGGAAGCCAGCCGGGCGGGCTGGTCCGCTGCCCCGGCGACGATGACCGGCAGGTTGGTCGACCCGGCCGGTATCGACAACGCGAACACCGCCATCAGGATGGTCGGCTCGACGAGCGCCGCGATGGTCATCTCCCGGGAGGCCCCCATGCCGCCGAACGCAGTACCGGTGTCCAGACCCGCGAGGGCCAACGCCAGCGTGCCCAGCGCCAGCAGCGCCACCACCACGATCAGGTCCGCCTGCCCCCGCACCGGCGTGTTGGTGGAGATCAACGGCACCAGCACGGCCAGCACCAGCGAGGTCGCGACCAGCAGCAGCGGCGCCCACCGGAAAGCGGGCCCCGTACCAACCGGGGTGATCGGCTCCTTGCGCAGCAGCTTGCGTACATCCCGCCACGGCTGGAACACCCCGGCTCCGGCCCGGCCCTCCAGCCGAGCCCGGGTCTGCCGCATCAGTCCGGTCAGCAGAGGCGCTCCGGCCACCACCGTGCCCACCTGAAGCACGATCGCCGTGTATCCGACCGTGTTCACCAGCCCACCACCAACACCAGAAGCAGGGCAACAAGACCGAGGAAGCCGTAGCCGAGATAGGCGTGCACACTGCCACCCGCCAGGCGCCGCGCCGACTGCCCGGCCGCAGCGAGGAATTCGAGCACCGGCCGGTACAGACGGTGCTCGATGCGGTCAGGCACCCGGTTGCGGAACTGCACCCGCTCCACGAGATACGCCGACTCACGCACCGGCGTGACGTCCACGTCCTGTTCCGGAGCGAGGACGTCGTCGAAGACCCGCTGTAGCGGCTCGGCGAACGAGGTGGCCGTATATGCCATGCGCGGAGTCGGTGCACCTCCCCCGCAATCCCACAGCCTCGCCTGTGTACGCCGCTGGCGGCGCCGCGCCGTCCGCTGCACCGTCGCCATGACAGCGCCCAGCGCGACCGTTAGAGCAGCCACCACCCACAGCGGGGAAAGCACGGCGGACACCTCGTCGAGACGCACACGCAGCCCGCCACCAGACACCGGCTGCGTCTTCGCGAACCCGACCGTCGCGACCGCGCGGTCAAGACCATCGCCCAGCAGGCCCGGCACCAGGGCCAGCGCCGCACACAGGGCCGCGAGCAGCCCCATCCCGGCCAACATCAGCACGGGCGATTCCTTGGCCGCGGCGGCTCCTTCGCCGCGTGGCCGGGCGAAGCTGCCCACGCCGAGCGCCTTGACGAAGACCGCCGCCGCGAGGCCCGCCGACAACGCGATCACGGCCACCGCGAGCGGCAGCACGATCGCCGTGGTCACCCCGGGCACGGCGAGTCCGTGGATCATCGACTGCAGCAGCAGCCATTCGCTGATGAATCCGTTGCCGGGCGGCAGCACCACCGCGCCCAGCGCGCCGAGGGCGAACAGCCCTGCCGTGATAGGCATCCGGGCGCGCAGCCCACCCAGCAGATCCAGGTTGCGCACCCCGGTGGCCCGCAGCACCGAGCCCGCCGCCCCGAACAACAGGGCCTTGAATGCCGCATGGTTGACCACGTGCAGCAGCCCGGACGCCAACGCAAGGCCGGCCAGCGCCCTGTCACCGGCGTGGGCGAACAATCCGGCCGCGCCCACACCGAGGACTGCCAGACCCATGTTCTCGCTGGTCGAGTACGCCAACAGCCGCTTGAGGTCGGAGGCCATCGCCGCCTGCAGGATGCCGTACACCGCCGACAGTCCGCCCATGGCCATCACCAACAGCCACCACCACGCCGGTCCCCCGCCGAGCAGGTCGAGTCCGACGCGTACGAGACCGTAGACACCGAGGTTGACCATGGCCGCGCTCATCAACGCCGAGACCGCGCTGGGCGCCTCGGGATGCGCACGCGGCAGCCACGCGTGCAGCGGCACCAGGCCCGCCTTGGACGTGAAGGCCACCGCCGTCAACACAAACACAAGCCCGCGCGCGGTCGGCGACATCCCCGCGGTGCCGGTCCGCAGAGCGGCGAACGTCTCTCCCCCGGCCTGGGCGGCGTACACGGACAGGCCCGCCAGGAGCAGGACGAGGCCCAAGTGGGTCATCACCGCGTACCAGACCGCCGCCTCCCGTACCGCGCGCCGAGCGCGGTGCTCGGCTAGGACGAGAAGCAGCGACGTGAGCGCCATCAGCTCCCAGACCAGCAGGAACGTCGACACCGAGGCCGCCGCGGGCACCAACAGCAGGCTCAGCGCGAACAGCGGGAACGCAGCCTGGGCGCCCCGCGAGCCGAGCCCGTGCGCGCCGTGCCCGGCCACATATCCGACGCCGTAGACCGCCACCGCCGCCACCACGGCCCCGGCCACCGCGATGAACACTCCGGACAGGGCATCCACGTGGAAGTGCGCGCCCGCCAGCGGGAGCAGTCCGGGTACCGACGCGCTCCAGCGGCTTCCGCTCAGTGCAGCCACACCCGCCGTACCACCGGCGACCCCCACACCCGCCGACAACCCACCCACTACCCAGCCGCGCACCCGCTGCGACAGGACCAGTCCGGCTGGCACACCCGCCACGCCCAACGCGCTGGCCGTCACGAGGGCGGCCGGAATCAGGCTCACCGTCCAGTCACTCTCCTCAGCGCCGCCACGATCTCGCCCGGCTCCGGCGGGCATCCGGGCACCGCCAGATCCACCGGTACGACATCGGAAACAGCGCCCTCGACGCCGTAACCTCCTGCGAATTCCCCGCAGTTGACGGCACAGTCACCGACCGCGACTACCAGCCGCGGCTCGGGCATCGCGGCGACCGTACGGCGCAGCGGCTCGGCCATGTTCCGCGTCACCGGGCCGGTCACCAGAGCAACGTCCGCGTGCCGGGGCGAGGCCACCAGCCGGGCGCCGTACCGCTCGGCGTCATACACCGGATTGAAAGCCGCGGCGATCTCGATCTCGCAGCCGTTGCAGGAACCGGCGTCAACGCACCGCACCTGCACCGAACCGCCGAACTCCTTGGCTGCACGCGGCTGTTCACCGTCCGGCTTTGGCGGGGAGGGCTCAGCCACCCGCCCGATGTCCCAGATCTTGCCCAGCAGACTCATGACCGCCCCTCTCACGTCGCTGGTGAGAACGTGCCTCCGCAGGTGGCTAACGAGCCGCCCCGAAGTAGGAGTTACATAACTTTTCCACTTTTTGCCAAGTTTGCAATGATTTACTCAAGGGAGGACGTACCCCATGGACCGGGATCCGTGGGGCGAAGGTGGCCGCCTCCCGCACCGCGGAGCGCTGTCAACTCCTGGGAGACGGCCACCGGTTGAGGGCCATCGCTACGACGACGGATTCGCCTCCGCCTGGGCAGCCTGCAGGTCCGCCAGCAGTTCGGCCTGCCCGGCGAGCACGCCGGACAGGATGGTGCGAGCGACCCCGAGCAGCTCGGCGATATGCGGGCTGGTCAGCGAGTAGTACACGGTCGAGCCCCCCTTGCGGGTCACCACCAGGTTCGCCCGCCGCAGCACCGCAAGCTGCTGCGACAGGTGCGCCGGCTCGATCCCCACCATGGGCAGCATCTCCGCCACCGCGTGCTCGCGCTCGCTCAGCAGTTCCAGCACCCGAATCCGCGCGGGGTGGCCCAGTGTCTTGAAGAACTCAGCCTTCAGTTGGTACAGCGGCGTACTCATCGCGTCGTCGCCTCCCCGCCACAGCAGCACGGTCGCACCGGCAAGCCCTCGGCGCATCGCATCCACCTACTCGTGAAACACATGGGCCCCATCCTCACGTGCGGCAACGGTCACGCCGAATCCGCGCACGAGAACCGAGCCGCCCGAAGCCATCGGCGAAGATCTCAGTAATTGCTAAGATTAGCAAGTCCATACCTTACGTGAGGCAGAGTGTGTGAAACTCATTCCGCTGCGCGGCGCGAGCGTCGCCTGGTACAAGTGCCCCGTACGCCGCCTCAAGTGCCGGCCCGCCGTCGTCAGCCAGATGACACCTGCCTCAGGTGCGGGCACTCCCACATGATGCGGCTGTTCTTCGGCGGTCGGCCCACCGCGTCCGCGCCGGACGGCGCCGGAGCTGACCCGCGCACGGCACACGAATCCGCGAGGAAGGTGGGGCGTAGATGACTCGGCCGTCCAGTCCGGCCGCGGAATCCGCTTCGAGTGGAGGGGCTTGCCGATGGGGGTCCCCGGCTTGAGCGAAGCCGAGAGCTGGGGGGGGGAGGCCTCCCCACCGGAGGCCGCCTGTCTGGTCGTCGTGGGCGTGCTGTCTTTCACCACGGCGGTGAACGTCGCCGTCCAGCAGGGCATCCGGACTCTCCCGTTCTGGCTACTGGAGGGCCCCGCCGCCCCGGCCGAGCAGGCCGGACGGAGAAGGCCGCCGCCGTCTCTCTCGGGCCCATCTGCGCACCGCCCCGTTCGTCGCGCGCCTGGTGCTGGCGTCCCCAAGCGGAGCGGCCATCGCCGCTGTAGCACCGCCGCGGGTGCGGTGGTCGCCGCCTGTCTGCGCAACATCCCCGCGATCGGCAGCTGGCTCACCACCCGCGGCTACGGCACCTCCCGGCATCCGTTGACCGTGATCGCGGCGGGTGAGCGATGCCGGACGGCAGCCTGCGCCCCGCGCTGGAGGACCTGCTGAGCGCCGGCGCCCTTATCCCCGATCTGCACGTCCAGAGCGCGGGCCCGCTGTCCACCGAGGCGGCCGTCGCGAAAGCCGCCTACAAGGACACCGCCGACCTCCCGCACGCTATCGGTCCGGGCGCCTGGCGGCCGTCAGCCGGCCGCGGCAGGCATTGCCGCGGACATGGCCATCGCTACGGAGGAGGGCATTTGCACCGTCGCCCCCGTACGGGACGGTCATTCTCCCGCATGGTCCGCGCCCGGCCGGTCTGCTGTCCGCCACTCGTGGCGACCCTCCGGCGGCTCGCCGTGCCGT
>NZ_JAMJWG010000055.1 GCF_024435355.1 Streptomyces odontomachi | reverse complement strand
CCGCACACCGAAAACTTGCTCTACCCCAACACACTGCCACAGGCCGGCCGGACCCGAATATGGTTCCCGACCGCGTACGACGTGCAGCCCGCCTACAAATGGCCCGACCTACACCGGCACCGGCCATCCAGAACCGCACCCCACCCGACCACCACACCCCTAAAGACCAGCCACACACCGACCACAACCAAGACCACACTCATCTCCACAAAAACACCCACCGCCACTGCAATGGGTGCGAGCCGCTGGACTGGATTCCCCAGGTCCACCACCCGATCGGGAGCGGCGAGGCCGTCATCCCCGACGCGCTCCAGTACTACCGGCGCGGTCCCGTCGACGGGGACAACGGGTCGATGCTGCGGGCGTTCGTAAAAGTCGACCGGGCCACCAAGGGCCCCGAACGCCTCGCCGCCAAACTGACCTCGTGCGCCCGCCTCTACCGCTACGTGCCGGTGGTTCCGGAACGGCGGCCGACCCTTCAGGAACCGGCGGTGCAGGAGTGGCGGCGGCGCTATCCGCTGTTCCCCCGCGTCCTGTTCGTCCTGAACGGCACCGGACCGGCCGGTGTCGACAACCGGATCAGCGCCCTGCGCGCCGGCGCCAGGCTGCTGCCCGGCCTCCCGTACGGCGTCCCCGTCCTCGCGGGCGCCGCTGGTCGACCTGCTCCAACACGACCCCTCCGCAGCCGTGTGGCGCCCCGTCCACGATCCCGACCAGCGAGTCCTTGGACGGAGTCCGGGCATCGGCAGCCATGACGCGCGGCTGTCGCAGACGTGGCACGGGTCTGTACTCCGCTTCGCCCGCAGACCCTCCGTAGCGAAGTAGTCGACCGTGCGCTGACCAGCCGTGGTCTGGGCCGGCCGCGCTCGCCGAACACCCGGACGGGTGACTTTGCCCCTCGCGTACGCGAGCGGGTATCCAAGCGCATACACCAACTCGCGTAGCTTTGTTAGCTCTTGATATAAATACATAGGCTATAGCACGTTTCTTTGCGATCCACACCCGCTGGTACGGGGACCGGGTGGCCCTGTGGGATCCGGAGCAGTCGGCGAAGACGCGCCCGCCGTCGGCTCTGTCAGCGCCGGCAGATGCAACAGCGCCGCACCTGTACCGACTGCGGCGAGGTCTTCCCGACCCCGGTGTGGGGATGTGCGGCGCCTGCCGGAACCGGGAAGCCCGGCGCCGGGCCGATCTGCGCCGCCAGACGTGCCAGGACTGCGGCACCATCTTTCAGACCCCGGCGCCGGCCAGGAGCTGGGGCGACGGGATGTGCCTGGCATGTGGTGCCCGCCAACCCCGACACGGGCCCCACACTTCACCGACATCACGATGACGAGCAACAACCGACACTCTCGTGCAGACCATCACCTACCCCGACCCCTTTGTCCCTGTGGAGGAGTTCGTCGCCGCGTGACGACGTCAGGTGCGCGCATCGGCTGCCCTCCTTGCGGCGGGCATTCACCACCGCCGCCATGTCGGGTCCGGCCGGGGTACGCGCTTGTCTTCCGGTCGGCAGCGATGGTGCGGTGACCGGCCCAGGGTCGCTGGAGCGGTGCCTCTCGGTGCTGTGCGACCGACCGAGTGGATCAGCCAGGGCTTGGCCGTTCGCAAGCAACAGGGATACCGCAGTCACGGCCAGTGCCAGAGTGGCGAGAAAGGGGATCCGGCTGTGTGGACCCTTGTCGGGGAGCAGCGCCGTCAAGAGGGCCAGCGTGCTGGTGACGGCCAGGGCTGCCAGACCGGGGATGGCCGGCCCCTGTGAGGGGCCGAACACCAGCACCGCCGACGCGGCGAACAGCGGCGCGGGGGCGAGGCAGCGCGTTCTGCGCCTGCCCAGGCGTTGCGGCAGACCTCGGACGCCTGCCGCCAGGTCGGCGTCGATGTCCGGCAACACGTTGGTCAAGTGTGCGCCCAGCCCGAGCAGCGCTCCCGCGGTGGCGGCCCAGGCGGGTGGCCACGGATGGCCGGGCAGCCCGAGCGTGACGAACGCGGGCAGCAGTCCGAAGGCCACGGCGTAGGGGAGCCAGGAGAATACGGTCCGTTTGACGCCGAGGTTGTAGGCCCAGGCGGCGGCCACGCCGACCAGGTGAGCGGCTCCGGCGCCGAGTCCGCCGGCCAGCGACAGGGGGATGCAGAGGGCAAGCGCACAGCCCGCCGCGACCGATACCGAGCCCGGCCGCGACACCCCCGTCACCAGGGGCTTGTCCCGACGTACCGCGGCAACGTCCCGTGCACGGTCGATCCGGTCGTTGCTCCAGCCCACCGACAACTGACCGGCCAGCACCGCGGCAGCCACCAGCACACACCCCACCGGGCCCCGCCCCGACGCCGCCGCCAGCGCGGCCATCAGCACGGTGACCGTCACGGCCGGTGCGGGATGGCAGGCCCGTACCAGGCCGGTAACCACGGAGGGGGACGGGCGCGGCCCCGCTTCGCGAGAGCGAACGCCGTGGGGTCCGGCCTCGGGGGCTCCGGTACGGGGCACGTCACGATGCTAGCCGTGGCCGACCCTGCGGCCAGGGGAGACGCAACCGGGCAGGACACCATCACCATGTTGGCGTATATGACCGCTTTCGTGCCGATGCGATCTTATGCTGCGATGATGACTCGAATCGCTGCCGTGCACGCGGTACTGCCTCCGTACCGCTACGAGCAGAGCGAAATCAAAGCCGCGCTCGTGGCCATGGGCGTGGTGGGCCGCAAGGAGCGTGCGGTGCACGATCGGCTGCACGCCGCAGCCACGGTACGCAGCCGCTGTCTGGCCATGCCGCTGGAACGCTATGCCGCTCTGAACGGCTTCGGCGAGGCCAACGACACCTTCCTCGACGTAGCCATGGACCTGGGCGAACAGGCCATCACGGCGGCACTGGAGAAGGCGGGAGTGAGCCCGCCGGACGTCGACCTGATCGTCTTCACCTCGGTGACGGGCATCGCGGCACCGTCGATCGAGGCCAGGCTGGCGTGGCGGCTCGGCATGCGTCCCGACGTCAAACGGGTGCCGATGTTCGGCCTTGGCTGCGTGGCGGGCGCTGCGGGGCTGTCCCGGCTGCACGACTACCTGGAGAGCCGGCCCGAGGGCGTGGCCGTCCTGCTCTCGGTCGAACTCTGCTCGCTGACCTTGCAGAGGACGGACCGCTCGGCCGCAAATCTCGTCGCCGGGTCACTGTTCGGCGACGGCGCTGCCGCGGTCGTCGCCGTCGGCCAGGACCACCCCGCCGGGCCGGATGGCGGGCCCACCGTGGTGGCGGCCCGCAGCCATCTCTTCCCGGACACCGAGCAACTGCTCGGCTGGCACATCGGCGACGCGGGATTCGGCATCGTACTCGGCAGCGACCTGCCCGATCTGGTCCGCAGCCGGATCGGCGGCCAGGTCAGGGCCTTCCTCGCCGATCACGACGTGAAATTCCACGACGTGACGGCCTGGATCTGCCATCCGGGCGGACCCCGGGTCCTCGAAGCCGTGCAGGAGGCCCTGGAACTTCCCGCGCGTGCCCTGGAACTGACATGGCGCTCGCTCGCCGCCGTAGGCAACCTCTCCTCGGCCTCGGTCCTACACATCCTGCACGACACCCTGCGCTCGCACCACCCGCTGCCCGGGACACCAGGCATGGTGCTCGCCATGGGGCCGGGCTTCAGCTCCGAACTCGTCCTGCTCCGCTGGTAGCCCGCATATGTCCCCTGACACGTTGCTCATCCTGCTGGTGGCTGCGGAACGCGTCGCGGAACTGCTCGTCGCCCGGCGCAACGCCGCATGGAGCCGCCGCCGCGGCGCCAGGGAGTACGGGCGCGGGCACTACCCGGTCATGGTCTTGCTCCACACCGGGCTGCTGGCCGGCTGTCTCATCGAGACACACGCAGCCGGCCGGCCCTTCCTTCCGCTGCTCGGATGGCCCATGCTGGCCCTCGTTCTCGCCTCCCAGGCCCTGCGCTGGTGGTGCGTGCACACGCTCGGCCCGCGCTGGAACACCAGGGTCATCGTCGTACCCGGCCTGCCCCTGGTCGGCGCAGGTCCCTACCGGCTGATGAACCATCCGAACTATCTCGCCGTCGTCGTCGAGGGTGTCGCCCTGCCCCTTGTCCACAGCGCCTGGATCACCGCAACCGGCTTCACTCTCGCCAACCTGTTCCTGCTCGGGGTACGGCTGCGCTGCGAGAGCCTTGCCCTGCGCGCGGCACCCGCCGCGGCCGTGTGCAGCACATGATCGACCTCCTGGTCGCGGGAGGCGGCCCGGCAGGCCTCGCCACCGCCATCAACGCCGCTCGGGCTGGGCTTGACGTGGTGGTCGTCGAACCGCGGCCGGGTCCGGTCGACAAGGCCTGCGGTGAAGGGCTCATGCCCACGGCCGTGCAGGCGCTCGCCGATCTGGGCGTCACCATGGACGGTTGTCCGTTGCGCGGCATCCGCTATCTGGACGCCGGCCACCGGATCGAAGCACCCTTCCCCCGCCACCCCGGGCAAGGGGTGCGGCGCACCGAACTCCACCGTGCGCTGTCCCGTCGTGCCGCCGAACTCGGCATTCCGGTGGTTGCCGCGCGGGTCGGTGGTGTACGCCAGGACGGTGAGAGCGTGACCGCGGCCGGGATCACCACGCGGTACCTCGCCGCGGCGGACGGCCTGCACTCGCGAATCCGACGCGACCTCAGCCTCGGCCTGCCACCCGGCAGCAGGGCGGCACGGTACGGGCAGCGCCGGCACTTCGCCGTGCCGCCCTGGACCGACTACGTCGAGGTGCACTGGACGGCGGGGGCGGAGGCGTACGTCACCCCGGTCGGCACGAACCTGGTCAGCGTCGCCGTCCTCACCGGCGAGCGCGCCCCCTTCGAGACCCTGCTGGCTCCTTTCCGGGAACTGACCGCCCGACTTCCCACCGCCGCAGCGACCGCCACCCGCGGCGCGGGCCCCCTGCGTCAGCGCGTCCGGACGCCGGTCGCGGGCCGCGTCCTGCTGGTCGGCGACGCCGCCGGCTACATCGACGCGCTGACCGGCGAAGGCATGGCGGTGGCGTTCGCCACCGCCGCCGAGCTCGTACGGTGCCTTCGCCGGGACCGTCCCCAGGACTACGGCCGGGCCTGGCGCAAAGCCTCCAGGCACCACCGCCTGATGACGGCATCGCTGTTGTGGCTGCGCACTCAGCGGCCTCTGGCCCAGAACATCGTTCCCGTCGCCGCCCGCTTCCCGGCGCTCTTCACCGCAGCCGTCCACCGACTCGCCTGACCGGAACGTCGATGCCTGCCGTCATGTGCCTCGGCAGGCAATATCGCCCGCTCGACACCGAGTAGGCCTGCGCCGCTGACAGGCGGTGAGGGTGGACCTGCCGCCCGTGCCACTCCCGTGTCGGCGGCCTCCCCAGCCGACACAACCACCCGCCCGGCACAGCGCAGCGCCCCCGGATTCCCGACTGCCACGCTCTGCCTTTGCCAACCCCCTTTCCTTTTTCTCCAGGGATGGTCAGGCAGGTAGAGGCCGGAGGGAAGTCTGGATACTCACCTCACCACGTCAGATAGCGCCTTCAACCTGCTGTTCTGGCGTGGTGAGTAGAGATGGTGGTGCGGGGCGGGTGTCAGGGGCGGGTGCATCGTGGCCTGATGCCCTGGGCTGGGGCGGTGGCGGTGCCGCCGTCGGTCGAGCATCACTGCTTGAGTCCACGGTGAACCGGAAGCCCTCGGCGGTCAGCGCCTTCTACCAGCACGCCGCCCGCCACGGTGTCGACCTGAGTGAGCTGCTGACGGCCTGGCAGCCAGCCGGGCGGCAGCACCGCGTGGAAGCCATTTCTGCACCACGTCGCCAAGGGCCGGCCGCAGCCGCGGCGGGCGATCTCGCTGAGGACGGCGAAGAAGCTCCCGCGCATCCCTCACTGCTGCCGAGGCCCAGGCGATCCTGGACGCCTGCGAGCGACTGTGGGACCGACTGCTGTTCGCCGTCCTGTTCGACACCGGCATGGCGGATCGGGAGGCCGTCGGCCTGCGGCACGAGGACTGGGCTGTCGCCGACCGAGAGTTGTCGGTAGTGCCGCGGCTCAACGCCAACGACGCCCGCACCAAGTCGGCGACGAGCAGGACGATCCCGGTCAGCGCCGAGCTGATCCGGCTGTACGCCGACTACATGCACATCGAGTATGGCGACCTCGACTCCGACTACGCCTTCGTCAGCCTCTGGGCTGCCCCGCAAGGACATGCGATGACCTACGCGGCCGTCCACGACCTGGTCAGACGGCTGCGCCGAAAGACCGGCATCGACTATGACCCCCACTGGCATCGCCACGCCTACGCCACCAGGCTGCTGCGGGGCGGCACCCCGGTCGAGGTGGTCAGCAAGCTGCTGGGACACGTCAGCCTGACCACTACGACCGAGACGTATGGGCACCTCACCGCAGAGGACGCCCGGAGGACGCTGGGCCGCCGGTTGGTTCGACGGCACGGAGGTGCGGCTGTGATCGAGCCCGCGCTGGCCTCGCAATGTCAGGAGCACGCCGGTTTCCCCGGGAGAAGCTGTCGGACGCTTGCGGCGATGCGGTCGAGGTCGACATCGGTGCCCGAACGCCGAGCAGGGCCTGTACCAGTTCGGAGTCGAGCAGCAGGCCGCCGACCACGAGGTCGACGTCGGCGGTGATGTCGACGCCCGCGAACGTCGGCCCCGCGGTGCAGTCCTGCCGGCGGGTACGGGCTCGCAGACCCATCAGAGGCCCGCTGGCGGCCTGCGTCCCGACAGTGCCGGCTTCGGTACCGACACCGGGCGGTGGCAGCAGGACGTGATCGGTGCGGTGCTGGGCGCGAAAGGACTCGCGCAGTGGCCCGCTAACCGCCGAGCCCGAGCGCCCGGACGCTCGCAGCAAGCTCACGCACTCCCATACGGGCCACGAGGATCGCGGAGAGCACGAGGCGTAGGAGTGGCTGGGGGCATCGACTGGTGTGCTTTCCGAATCGGCAGAGGTCGCAGGGTGCCCGGACCTCGGCACCAAGAGCGATCACCGGTTCCGGAGGAAGAGGAGAAACGGTTTCGTCGGCCTGCTGATCAGCAGGCCGACGAAACCTCGATCGCAGGGTTGTCAGGCCGCCGTGGGCGGCGACACGACCCAGGTGGTCCAGTTCTGGTAGTCCGTGGGACCGTGGCAGGAGAACGTGCGCACGCCAACCTCGCTGTCGTCGAGGCACAACCCGGTCGCGCCGTTGAGGTACTCCAGTACGCCACCCCAGTCACGCGTATACCAGGACTGCCACGCTGTGCCCCCGTTGCAGGGATAGGCGCGGAGGTGGAACTCAACGCTGTCGTCGAGGCAGTTGCCGGTCGCGCCGTTCAGCAGTTCGACTCGGTTGTTCTCCCAGACCATCAGGCGCCACTTCTGGAAGTTGAGGCCGTTGCACCCGATGGCCCGGACGCCTAGAGAACTGTCGTCGAGGCAGTTTCCCGTGTGCTGGTTCTGCAGCGTGACCCAGTACACCTCGCCGGCACGCACCTGCGTCAACTCGTCCGTGTGCCACGGGGTCGTGGATGTTGTCTGAGCTGCTGTCGCGCTGCCTGACCCCAGGGATGCGACGACCATTGCCAGCAGCATCGCGGCGAGGGTCCCTCCCATGCGGCGGAGCAGCGAATTGGTGCGTAACTTCATATTTTCTCCCTGGATTTGCTAAGTGGGCTCTTGACGGCTTGATCGATGGCACATGCCGTTGCTTGTGACTGGTCGGGATTGGGTCGTCTCCAGTGGGGTGGTGCCGCGCGCTTTCCCCAGAGCGCGCGGCACCCTTCCCCCTCGGGCGGTTGGCTTGAGGTGACGTGCCTGGCCGTGTTGCGGAAGGAGTGGACAGGCGGACCGAGGCCGTGCAGTGGCCGGGACCCGGTAGCGCCGTTGCCATGGAGTCTTGCCGGTCGGGAATTGTCTGGCAGGCCCGTTTCGCCAGCTCAGACAATCCCGTTCACCTGACATGGACCGCGCCCCGGGAAGCTGTGGGGCCAGGAAACTGGGCGGCGGTGCATGAGCTGTCGTGGGAAAGGGGGCAGGCGCACTGCTCTGCGGCACGAGGCGCTGTGTGCCGTGGGGTGGCGTGCCGTGTTGCCGGGTGGTCGAGGAGTCCTTAGCGTTCCGGGTCGGCGCACCGGGGTGTTTCGGTTGCCGGGAGCGTGCGTTGAATTGGGGGATTGCGTGGTCGGTCGTCCTGAGAGCCCGTTGGATCCGGGCGAGGGTCCGTTACAGCAGCTAGCGTTCGCGCTTCGAAAGCTGCGGACGGAGGCGGGCAGCCCCACTTACCGTGAGATGGCGGCCCGCACCGGAAGCGGTGCCTCCACGTTGGCGCAGGCCGCGTCGGGTGAACGTCTGCCGAGCCTGCCGACGCTGGTGGCCTATGTGGAGGCGTGCGGCGGTGACGTGGCCCAGTGGGAGGAGCGCTGGCGTGAGGTGGCCCAGGCCGCTGCCGCACGGCTACGGCCTGACGAGGACAGCATCGTCCTGCCCTACCGCGGACTGGCCCGGTTCGAGCCTGATGACCAGGACCTCTTCTTCGGCCGGGCGGCCTTGGTCGCACAGCTCGTCGACGCGGTGCGGGCGCATCGTGTGGTCGCCGCGGTGGGGGCGTCGGGCAGCGGAAAGTCCTCATTGCTGCGTGCGGGGCTCGTCCCAGCGCTGCGGACTGGTCGGTCGCACGCGCAGCGGCCCTCGGCGATGCGCATCTTCACGCCCGGACCACGCCCGTTCACCACCCATGCCGCACTGTTTCAGCCGGCGCCTGGGGCCGGCGAGACCGTTGTCCTCATCGACCAGTTCGAGGAGCTGTTCACCCTGGGCGCGGACGGCACCGAACGCGACAGCTTCCTCGATCTGCTGCTGACGGCCTGCGCACCGGACAGCCGGCTTCGCGTGGTGATCGCGGTGCGGGCGGACTTCTTCGGCCGCTGTGCCGAACACGCCGGCCTTACCGCGGCACTGCGACACTCCACCGTGCTGGTCGGAACCATGAGCCCCGCCGAACTGCGCGAGGCCGTTGTCAGACCAGCGGCGGCAGCTGGTCTGATCGTGGCTCGCGATCTCACCGAGAAGGTCGTCGAGGACACGGTGGGCGAGCCCGGCGGACTACCGCTGATGTCCCACGCCCTGCTGGAGACCTGGCGCCGCCGCAGAGGCCGCGCCCTCACCCTGGAGATGTACCAGGCCGCTGGCGGCCTGGACGGCGCGATCGCGAAGACGGCCGAGGACGTCCATGCCGGCCTCACTCCTCAGCAGGCAGACCTGGCCCGGAGTATCCTGCTGCGCCTCGTCGCCCCCGGCGACGGCACTCCCGACACCCGCCGCCCCACCTCCCGAAGCGAGCTCGATGGCCTCGCAGACCCCGGGCACAGCACCGTCGTCATTGAGCGGCTGGCTGGCGCCCGCCTGCTCACCCTCGACGACGACACCGTGCACCTCGCCCATGAGGCCCTGATCACCGGCTGGCCCCGGCTGCGCGGATGGCTCGAGGAGAACCGCGAACGCCTACGTGTGCACCGCAAGCTGACCGAAGCGGCCTGGGCCTGGGCAGAACTGGGCGAGGACAGCGGTGCACTGTATCGGGGTACCCGCCTGACCACCGCGGAGGAGACCTTCGCCACCGGCGAACGGCACCACCTCACCGCAGAGGAACGCTCCTTCCTGGCCGCCAGCGTCGCCCTCCGGCGGCAGGAACAGCAGGTCGCGACTCGAGGGAAGCGCCGGCTCAGACGACTGCGCACCTCCCTGTCCGCGGTGGCCGTACTCGCCCTAGTCGCCGCACTACTGGCCTGGCAGCAGGACCGTTCCCAGGAGCGCGAGCAGGTCCAGGCCCAGGCCCGGCGGATCGCGGCGCTGGCCGACAGCCTGCGGGCGACGGATCCGGCCACCGCGATGCAGCTGAGCCTGGCCTCGTGGTCCCTGGCGCACCTTCCGGAAACCCGCGCAGCGCTGGTGAGCGCAGTCGCCCAGCGCGAGCAGGACGCCCTGACCGACCCCGATACCGATCCCACCACCAAGCGCTACCTCACGGGCAACGGTCGCACCCTGGTCAGCGTCGGCGCCCGTCGAGTGGCACAGTGGGACGTGCGCACGCACCACCGCACCGCCGTGCACCAGGGACTGCACGATCTCCAAGTGAACAGACCCGGCGCGATCAGCCCGGACGCCCGCCAGCTGATCGTGACCGAGAAGGGCCAGACGCGACTGTGGGACCTGCGCACCGGCCGTGCCGTGGGTCCGCAGCTGCCGGCCGAAACCGGCGCCGAGTTCAGCCCCAGTGGACGCACCCTCGTTCTGTACCGCACACAGGGCCCTGATGACGTGGTCCAACTGCGCGACCCGACCGGCCGCCACGTCCTGCTGGAACGCCGGATGCGGGCCTCGACCTACCGCAAGGACGGAACCGGCGGACCCACCCCTGACGTGTGGAGCCTTCAGCGCCTCATGCTCCAACGCCCCCGCGCGCCCTACCCCACGCCTGACGCCGCTGTCAGCGCGGACGGCAGGCTCATGGCGCTGTGCGTGCCCGGCACGCGGCTGGAGCTGTGGGACGTGACGCGACGGCGCAGGCTGCCTGCGCCGTGGGCGCCCACGGCACAAGGTGTCAACTGCCTCATGAAGGACTTCCAGTTCACGCCCGACAGCCGGACTCTGGTGCTGCGCAGTGACTCCCAGGTGCGTCGGTGGGATGTCGCGTCCGGACGGCCGTTGCCCACGATCACCCACCCCGGCCTGCGCGAGATTGCCTTTAGCTCTGACGGTCGTTTCCTGGCCGCCTCCACCGCCGGTGAGATCCTCGTCTGGCGCGTCAGCATGCCCGGCAGGCCGGTCTTCCGGCATGCACTGGCCGACGAGTCAGTCAGCGAGCTACGCGTCGACCTGCATCGCCGCCAGATCCACTATCTGGCGGGCAGATCGGGAACGGTGGTGCGCACCCTGTCACTGGACAACGTATTCGACCCGTCCTGGCACCCTCAGAGCGCCGTGACTGCTGCGTTCGCACCGGACGGCAGCACGCTGGCCACCGCGTACCACGACACGGACACCGGACCACTACGCATCACCCTCACTGACCCGCGCACCGGCCGGCACCTGGCCGACCCTCCCGCAGCAACCTGCCCCCGGCATCGGGCCGACGCCTCGCTTCCCCCGCTTCCGTGTACGGGCCTCATGGCCTTCAGCCCCGACTCGGACACGCTCGCCTACGCGGGCACCGACGCCTTCACCATCGACGGTTCCAAGGCCGCTGTCCACGTGTCACTGTGGGACATACCGGCACACCACACCAAGACGTCCTTCGCCCTGGCCCAGCCCGCGGATCCAAGAGGCACGAACCAGGTCAACGGCATCACCTTCAACCACGACGGAACAGCGCTCATGGTCTCCCGCTTCCCGAAAGAGGAGACCATCCGGACCTGGGACCTCCATCGCAGGACCCTCACCAAAGAGGTGGCCGGCGTCGGCGGCGAGATCCTCGCGCTGACCCCCGACGGACGTCTACTGGTCACCTCGCACGGCCACATCGTCGACCTGCCCTCGGGCAAGGTGTCGCGCCATACGCTCAGTCAGGACCTCACCACAGCGCTGGCACTCAGCCCCGATGGAAAGTACCTGGCGGCAGGCGACCTCTCCGGCCGGGTCACCCTGTGGAACACCCGCGCCGATCACCTCCTGGGCGTGATGTCCCCCCACCCCGCGCCCCCGTTGCCCACCGACAACCCCAGCACCACCGAACCCGACGAGGCATCTCCCGTGCAGATCACCGCTCTGGCCTTTTCCCCAGACAGCCGGACCTTGGCGACCGCCGACCACAGCGGCGCCCTGCGGCTGTGGGACACCACCTCCAGCCAACCCGTCGGCTCCGCACTGCCCACCTCGGGGGCAGGCCTGCTCGCCCTGGCCTTCAGCCCCGACAACACCACCCTCTACGCGGCAGGCGACCACGTGCCCCTGCACCGCCACACCATCGCCCCACAGCGCCTCGCCGCCACCGTGTGCCAACGCGCGGGATCCCTTTCGCGGACCAGTTGGCAGGCGTACATTCCGCAGGTGCCTTACCGATCGGTGTGCTGACATGCCCCCTGCAGATCGCAGAGGCCGTCATTGGTCGCCTTTCTTAGTAATCGAGGTCTAGGTAGTCAATATCGTTGAGGGCCACGTCGGACAGTCCCAGCGCCCGGCTGCCGCCGTCTTTGGAAATAGATATCTTTGAAGCCTTCAGCGATGATCTGCCGCATCTGCTGGTCGCTGGCACCCTGATCGCGGGCGTCGAACAAGCGCTGTGCGTACTCTGGCGGGAAGTGCACGGTGAGGTGGCGGAAGCGGCCGTCGTCGGTCGTGCCGATCGGCGCGGTGTAGCCGAAGCGGGCTCTGGTCTCTACGGTGATCCCGCCGGTGGCGGCGGCCTGCCGTTGTCGGCGCTTGCGGACCTGCGGCTGCCAGCGCACCCGCACCGCGTTGCCGATCTTCTCGGCGATGTCCTTGGGCGGGTGCTTGCGTGCACGCCGGTATCGGTTTACAGAATCAGCGGTGATGCCGAGTTCCGCTGCGACAGCCTTCGCGGTCTTCATCTGCCAGATCAAAAAGCCGATCTGACCTTTCAGGGTCTTTGGCGGCTGGCGGGTGAAGGCTTCCCAGTCGGCTCGCTCGATGGCGTCCTCGATCTTCCCCACCGGTTACTCCCCTTCGTCAAGGACGGCGTCGCCGCCTTTGATGTGCCGGGCCGGGTTGAGGCCCTTTTCCATCAGGTCGACCGCCCATGTCCTCTCCTGGACGCCCTCCAGCTTCGCCAAGCCCGGCGTGGGCCCCAGACGGAACCCGCCAGGTTGCGGCTTGCCCGAAGCGCTGTAGGGCAGGAAAGCCAGAGGGCCGTCACCCGGCGAGGGGTAGACGACACAGTCGGACAGCACGGCCAGCGGGTACAGGCCCGTCATCTTCGCCATGTTGAGCAGCTTGCGCCGCATGTTGACCCGCGCCTTGCTGATGACCGCGGCGCGGATGTCGGGGCGCCAGGTCGAGCGCTGAAGGGCCGGCCACCGCTCGTGCACATCCCCACTCGCGCTGCGACTCACCAGCGCATCACGGCACCGCGTCACCCGCCCAATCGCGTAACCCGGCTGCCGGACACACCGATCCGGCTCACCCTCCAGACGGTGGCCCGGCGCTCGCCAGCGATCTGGCTCGTGGCCCAGGCCACCGCCTCCCGCACGTTGGTCAGCGGCTGCTGGGGCTCAGCTCCTACCTCTGAGAGGCTGGAGAAGCCGCACGCTCGTCTGGTGTGCTCGTTAAAGCAGTCCCCCTTGACGCGGATCATGGAATCGGGGTGGCCGGTGTCAGCGTTGGCCAGGCCGACGGCTCCGACGCGCCGGTTGCCCACAGCAGGTCGACCGTGGCGCTCTCGGTCGCGTTTGGGGACGCGTTGGTGCAGCTGGGGCCAGGGCCGCCGCCGGACATCAGCTCGCTGCACGGACCGGAGTAGTGGTCCGGAAGGCCCAGGACGTGCCCGACCGAGTGTGTGATGACGCGTAGCGGACTGTAGGTCCCGGTCCCGGAGGATGGCCGGGGCAGGCATATCTCGCCATGTCCCGTGCCGTCGGTGCTGGGCGGATCGGTGCACTGGCCGTCGCCCTCGACGAAGTAGAAGTCCGCGGTACCGTCGGTCTCCACGAGCGTCACGTTGCTGACGGCCGCGTTCCAGATCCCCGCGCCCTGTGCTATTTCCGCCTGGTAACTGGGTGCCAGCTCGTCGTTGTAGGTCAGCGCGACCGCCTGGGTTGTCGTTCCGTCCGGCTGTGCGGCCTGCGCGGCGCCGATGGGCCCCAGGGCCAGGCTGACGGTTGCCAGAACGAGCCCCAGCGTCCGGCGCAGTGGCCGCGTCCGGTGGGAGTTGGTGTCGCCGCAGGTGGCACGTCTGGGGTGTGCCGCGTGGTGTGCAAGTGATCTGTGGGTCATGAGTCTCCCCGTCCCGGCGCGAATGACCGATGACCGACAGGTCCGGTCCACAGGGAGTGTCGAGCCGTTCAACCGTGGAGGAGGAGGCGGCATTGCGCCATAGTCCGCAACGGGGACGCGACGCGCGGCCGCGGGTCGGGTCCGCACGTCGTGGTCCGCGCGTCGGGCCGAGAGGCTTTCCCCTCCGTCCAGTGCCGGCGAAAGCCCGCAACAGCCCGCGTAATGGCGCCGCGCACCCACTTGCTGGTTTTCCATGGGGCGGGCGGTGTCGGCAAGACCAGGCTGTCACGGACGCTGGAATCGGCCCTGGCCAGTCGGCAGCAAACTGTCCAAGGGGACGAGTGGTCGAGCCGGGTGAACTCTCGGACCAGCAGGCGCAGGCAAAACGAAGGCGCCTCCGGATCCGGCCCGGCCTCCAAACAGCCACCAGTCGCCCAGTGGGCCACGCCGGTGGAGCGTCTGCTGCGGCGGGTGGTGTGGCTCGTGCGAACCCTCGGGGCCTGGGCCTGGGCCTGGGCCTGGCCATGATGGGGATGTCTGAGATTCATCCCGCCTGCTCACAGCCCAATTGCCTAGGTTGGGCCACACCACAGGTCCAGAGTGGAAGGTCGTCTCTGGCGGGCCGCCCGTCCAGCGCAGCGACTACTCAAGCCAAGCACCCCCACGCATGATGACCCTGCCACTCAATTCCGGCTCTCCGCGCCAAGCACGTACCACGTTCGGCGCTATGCGTAGATACACAAAGGGGCCGTCTTCTCTGCGCGGGTCCCAGCCGAACTTGCTGGCGAACGCGTCCGCTGCGTCCGCAGGCACGGTCTGGTCCGTGAAGCACTGCGCATCCCCTTGGAGCAGCACGACATCGAAGGTGTCCGGTAGTGACAGGCGCACCCGCGGGTCCTTGCGTACGTTCCGCACAGTCGCGGACGTTGCGCTCGTGCACACCCAGACCGCTTTCCCGTCCCATGCGAACCACAAGGGGACCTGGTGGGGGCCGTGATCGGGATGAGCTGTCGCCACCCAGACGTCCCGCTCCGTGGCAAGGCGGTCGCAAGTTTCGCGTCTACGTTCGATCATCGAGCGGTGAACGATTCTGTTGTTCCGCATAGTCGCCGACGCTAGCCAGCAAGCTCGGAAACCACATGGGGCTGAGGCCCTACAACCCTTGGCCGATATCCACGTCCGTCTCGGGCGGGAACGAAGGTGAACAAGTCTGCGGAAACCTACGAACGTGGGGTGGGGAGATTCAACGAACCGCGACGGAGCCACCGGTACGCGACACCGGTCGCCTGGCCGGGCCCACTGGGGGCCAAGGAGATGGGCGGAAGGGGATCGTTTCCAGCATCGAGCACGGCGAGCCACGGGTCGTCGACGATGTCCTGGCCTTGGACGAAGACCGCAGGTACCGCTACGAATTGCTCGGGGGGGTCGCTGGTGATGTCCCCTGCCCTCGGTCTGCGTCACCAGCGGGCGTCCTTCCGGTTCCACGTTGTCCTGGACGCCGCGGCCCGAGCGGTCGGCGTACCGGTCGAACTCCTTGCAGCCATCAATGTGACCCTCCCGTCCGGCCTGGTCGTGCAGGACATCGCGGTCGCCGACGCGGGCGCGACCGCCCCGAGGACGCGGTCAGCATTGACCCGGCGGGGCTCGTTCGCCAGTCATCGCCGGCGGGACCGTGCACTGCCTCACCGATGACGGAACCGTTCTCACCCTGGACGTTCGCACCGGATCGACGCAGTGGTCCTACACCTGCGGCGGCGAGCCGTCCGGTGTTCTTCCTGACGAGGAGCAGCCCGACGACGAACCCGCATGTCTCCTCCCTGGAGAAGCCCCACTCCTCGTTCAGACGGAGAAAAGCGTGCGGCTGCCGCTGCGAGGGTCGTCCCCCAAATGATCTACGGCATGCTGGTTGACCAGTCCGTTGCTTCGTTGCCCGGCCAGGGTGAGGCTGCACCGGTGGGCAACGCCGAGCATGGTGTGGTGAGCACCGTCGCCTTTCAGGCGGCCATCGAGCGGGATTCGCCAGCCCTCATCCGGGCCAAAATGTGCTCATAGTCGTCGATACGGG
>NZ_JAMJWG010000054.1 GCF_024435355.1 Streptomyces odontomachi | reverse complement strand
TTGGTGAAGTCCTTCAGCGAGACCCACCCGTTCGCGGGCTGCGCCAACGCACCGGTCGACGACCACCGGTACGTCGACGGAAGAGAGCATGTGCCGCCCGGGTCGCCCGGGTCGCCCGAGCCGGACAGGCCGGTCCACTTCTGGTTGCTGCCGCCGTTGCACGTCCAGAGCTCCACCGCCGTGCCGTTGGCCGTGGCGGCGCCCGTCACGTCCAGGCACAGCCCGGACTCCACGCCGACGATCGTGCCGTCGGAGTTCACCCGCCACTGCTGGTTCGCACCGCCGGAACAGGCCCAGATCTGCAACGTGGTACCGGCCGTGGTGGCGTGGTCCGGAACATCAAGGCACTTGTTTCCGTACACGGTCAGTTGGTTGCTGTCCGTCAACGTCCACTGCTGGTTGCTCCCGCCCGAGCAGTCCCAGATTTGCAGGGCCGCGCCGTCCTCCTGGCTGGCGTCCGACACGTCGAGGCACCGGCCGGAACCGGCACCGGTCAGGGTGCCGGTGCTGGCTGCCTGAGCCGGATTGGCGACGAGCATCGCCGCCAGCGCGACCAGGACCGCAACCGCGGAAGTGAGCACCGCAGACAAACGTCTTCGGTTGAAACGTGCTCTGTGCATGGGGACCTCTTGATTCTGGACGTAAGCGATTCCGGTGGGCCCCGTCGGAGGCCCACCGGACTGCCATAGGGGTGTGGTTCGCAACGGCCCGGGGCATCGAGGGTGCCGTTGGCTCGTGTCTGAAATATCGAACGTTGTTCGAATTTCCATCGATGGGTTGGCGCTCGGGGCGGCACTCGGTGGTGGTCGCCCCTTTGACCAGGTGCCGGCGCGCCGGTGGCGTGGCAGCCCTTCGACCCTCGTTGCCGTGCAGGTGGAACGCACCCGGTCAAGTCGCCGTTGACCTGGAGTGCCGCGCCCCGGTCGTGACCGTGGGCGCGGCGGTTACCAAGCCGTCTGGAGCGGTGGGATCGCCGATCCAGGTTGGGGTGCTCTTCCGCTGGGGCGAGAGTTATCCGCTCACGGTGATGCTCGAGCTGCCGCTGCTCTGGTAGCCCTCGGTGGCCATGATCATGTAATAGGCGAAGCTGCCCATGGGCATGCCGTGGCTGGCCCAGGCGTCGAAGTGGTTGCCGGTGGTGATGGTGCCGGAGCTGTTCAGCTGCTTCTGCTGCCGGACGCTCCAGTACTGGTTGAAGGTCTTGGTGCCTTCGACGGACGGGGCGTTGTAGCGGGTGGTCTCGTAGATGTCGTACGTGCCGCCGTCGCTGGAGACGGTGCCCTTGTAGGTGCCCGTGGGTCGGTAGCTGCCCCAGTTGTCGACGATGTAGTACTCCACCAGCGGGTTGGAGGTCCAGCCGTAGAGGGATCCGTATCCGTTGCCCGACGGGTTGAAGTAACCGTTGTAACGGACCGTTCTACGCCCGCCGTTGCTCCATCCCTTGCCGGCGACGAAGTTGCCGCAGTTGCTCCAGTTGGTGCTGTAGCTGCCGCCGCCGTTCAGGTTCATGGAGACGGAGCCGCCGCCATCCGTCCAGAAGGAGTAGTACATGCCGTCGTAGCCGGTCTGGCTGTTGTTGATGGTGCCGTCGGCCGATGCGTGGGCGGTACCGGGCATCAGCAGTCCGCCTGCGGCGCCCAGCGCCAGGGCGCCGGCGCCGCCGAGGAAGCCTCGGCGACCGACCGGGCGAGCGAGGGCACCGTTGATGGGCCTGGGGTTTTCGTTCATGTGCGCTTCCTCTCGTGAAGGCTGACAGGGTCGGGCGCCGTGACGCCGCCCGGAAGGCCTGTCCGTGGCCAGGATGGCGCCGACCCGTATGCGGTACTGCGCGACGCGAAGGCGGGGATTGGTTCGCCGTGCGGCCGACGACCACGCCACTTCGCGCCTTGCTTGTCCGGGTCGACGGGCAACGAGGTCCGTCGACGCCGAAAGATTGGGCCGACCGCATCTGACCTGTCAACGGTTTCGACAAAATATCGAAAGATCGCGGACTGCTCTTGTCTGCCTTCAGGATCACATGATCCCTGTTCACGGCCTCATTGTGGCTGCTCGCACGTGGGGGCGATCCGTGTTGCTGCATCGATCGAGGAAGCGCGTTTGCCAACGTTGTCGAAAGTTTCGAGCGCGCGTTGTTCAGTGACGTGACGGGGTGCCAGAGGCTCATCGTCCGATCGCGCTCGTCTCGGTACCGGGTCAGGTGCCCGAACTCGGGGCCGAAACGGATGTCGCGGGGCCGGGCCGGCATTCCGGCCCGGCCCCGCGATCGGGGCTGTCCGACGATCTAGCGGTCCGTGGACGCAGCCGTGGTGGACGAGTTGAACTGGGTGATGAAGTTCCACACCACGCCCGATGTCCAGGTCTGCCAGCCGCTACCGCCGCTGTCGATGGGACCGGGGTCGTGGCCCCCGTCGAACGCGGCCCAGACGACCGGATGCCCGGCCGTGCACCCCGAGTAGGCGGTGATGATGTGCGTATGGCTGCCGGACGCCGGCTCGGGCGGGTTCTGCGGGGTGCAGCCGTTGTTCCGTACGAACTGGTCGCGCAGCGCCCGTCCCGAGGAGATGGGCAGGACGTTGTCGTTGACGCCGTGCAGCCCCATGTACGCGACGGGCTGAGTGCCGCCGTTGCAGCCGCTCAGGTTCGCGCCGGAGTAGACCGCGACCGCGCGGAAGACCGTCGGCCGGGCGCAGGCCAGCGCGTAGGACATCGCGGCGCCGTAGCTGAAGCCGGCGGAGAACACCTGGCCGGTGTCGACGCACAGGCCGCCCTCGAGCTGCTTGAGCATGTCGTCGACCAGGGTGACGTCCTGCCCGTTGGTGTTGGCCCAGCCGTTGTTGATGCCCTGCGGTGCGACGAAGATGGTCCCGTTGCCGGCGCTGTCCGCCAGCCGCCTGAGGCCGTAGTAGGACCAGTTGTAGCCGTCGGTGCCGCCGGAATCGACGTCGTTGGCGGTGCCCCCGAGCCAGTGCATTCCGAAGACCAGCCGGTAGGGGTGGTTCTGGTCGTAGTTGGCCGGTACCCGCAGGATGTAGCTGCGGGTCTGGCCGCTGCTCGTGATCGTGTGCGTGCCGCTCGTCAGGGTCGGCGCCTTGCCGCAACCTTCCGTGGCTGCGGCGGGAGCGGACCAGGCCGGGGTGGTGAAACCGCTCAGCGAGACACCGAGGGCCGTCAGGACGACCGCCATCGCGGCGAGGACCGATATCAGCGGGGATCTGTTTCTCATAGGCTTCTCTTCCTGTGTGGGGGTGCAGGAGGCCGCGGACGTGGTCGATCGGCCCGGCGGCCTGAGCGAAGCGAGATGCTTCGGGAGATCCGGGGTATCACCGGCGAGGTGCGCCCCGGCCAATGGCGCGGCAACGCCCTTCCCTACCGTGGATCGGGGGGAGCGACTGACGGTCCACCGGCGCGGGGCGACAGCCGAGGGCGCTGCGGTCATACATGAGCGCTAACACTCATGGACATGCCATATCTTAGCCCAGAAGGAAGAGATGGGATGTCTCGTGAGTGATGGCCGCAGCGTGCATCGTGCCGTACGCCCTGTCAACCACTGGCGTTCGCCTCGCCGGCATCCGGCCACTTCCGCTCCGAGGGTCCGGATCCGATGCCACCCGGAGGGGGTTTCCGGGTCCCCGGGGCCGGCGTCCCGCTGGTTCGGCGGCTTCCGGACGAGGGTGCCGCCGATCGCGCCGTGCCGGGTCGGCACGAGGGCGGGGGCTGGCGGAGGAGCGACCGGGGAGACCAGCCCATGAGACCGTCAGCACCGCTGCAAGCTGCGGAAACTGACGCACGGTCGCTTGAGGGACGACGAACGGATGCCGTTCGGGTGCGCACCATCCGGATGCGTGCGCGGGCGGTGGGTTCCCCGCGCGCCCTGCCGAGCTCGGGTCCGTCAACCCGTCCCGGAGTAACGTGGGACGGCACCCCGTCGGCGGCGTGTCGGAACCCGCCGATCGTCGGCGACTCCTGGTGCGAGTCGGCTCCGCACTCTTGACAGAACTGCGGAGCGGAGAGCACCGTCTCCCCTCGAAACCCTCTCAGTAATCCCATTGCTCCACGGCAATCTCCGGTGCGTTCGAGTGTGAACGCTAACAGTGCGGCCCCGGCGGGTCGCGCCGACAGGTATGGGAGATGAGATTGAGATCCAGACGTACGGGACGCCGCCCGCTGGCCCGAGGCCGCGGCGTCCCATGGCTGCTCACTGCGGTGAAGCGTCCGCTTGCGGGTCGCCGCCCTGCGGTGCAGGTGCTGGCCCGGGTGGGCGCGGCGGTCACGCTCGTGGCCGGTGCGCTCATCGGCGCGACCGTCACGGCGGGTACGGCGGGGGCGGCCACGTCCGCGCCCTGCGACATCTACGCGGCGGGCGGGACGGCGTGTGTGGCGGCGCACAGTACGACGCGCGCGCTCTACGCGTCGTACGACGGCCCGCTGTACCAGGTGCGGCGTTCGTCGGACAACGCGACCAAGGACATCGGCCTGTTGAGCACCGGTGGGTACGCCGACGCCTCCGCACAGGACTCGTTCTGCGCGGGGACCACGTGCCTGATCACGGTGATCTACGACCAGTCAGGCCGTAACAACAACCTGACGCAGGCACCTGCCGGTGGTGCGGCAGGCGGTCCGGACAACCTGGCGGTGGCCACGGCCGCACCCACGGTGGTCGACGGCCACAAGGCGTACGGGGTGTACATCCCGCCGGGCACGGGATACCGGAACAACCACACCAACGGGATCGCGACCGGCGACAACCCGGAGGGTATGTACGCGATCTTCGATGGCACGCACTACAACGGCGGCTGCTGCTTCGACTACGGCAACGCCGAGACCGACAGCAACGACGATGGCAACGGCACGATGGAGGCCATCTACTTCGGCAACATCAAGGTCTGGGGCTACGGTGCGGGCAACGGCCCGTGGATCATGGCCGACCTGGAGAACGGCCTGTTCTCCGGCGTCAACCAGCACTACAACGCCGGCGACCCGACCATCAACTACCGCTACACCACCGCCATCATCAAAGGCGGCCCGAACCACTGGGCCATCCGTGGCGGCAACGCCCAGTCCGGCGGCCTGTCCACGTTCTACGACGGCGTCCGCCCCAACGTCTCGGGCTACAACCCGATGCGCAAGCAGGGCGCGATCATCCTCGGTACCGGCGGCGACAACAGCAAGGGAGCGCAGGGCACCTTCTACGAAGGCGTCATGACCTCCGGCTACCCGTCGGACGCCACGGAGAACGCCGTCCAGGCCAACATCACCTCCGTCGGCTACAGCAACTCCTCCGGTGGTGGGGGGACGTCGGGTCCGTTGCACGCGATGGGTGCGGGCAAGTGCCTGGACGTGCCGAACTCCTCCGCCACGGCGGGCACGCAGGTGCAGATCTGGGACTGCAACGGGCAGGCGAACCAGACCTGGACCAGCACCTCGTCGAACGAGCTGACGGTGGTCACCGGCGGCAGTCAGATGTGCCTGGACGCCGACGACAACCAGACCACGGCAGGGACCAAGGTCGAGACGTGGCCGTGCAACGGCGGGGCGAACCAGCAGTGGCAGCTGAACTCCAACGGGACGATCACCGGGATGCAGTCGGGACTGTGCCTGGACGTGACCGGGGCCTCGACGGCCAACGGCGCACTGGCCGAACTGTGGACCTGCAACGGCGGATCCAACCAGCAGTGGACCCTCGGATGACCATGACCCCCTGAGGGCCCACGGTCACGCGGCGCCCGGCCACCCAGTGCCGGGCCGCCGGTTCCCGACCGTGGTGCGGCCGTAGGCCCGTACACCCGACCGCACCGTCCCCCCACCCGTGAGGAACGTTGATGAAGAAGTACCTGGCGCCGCTCGGCGCCGCGCTGTCGGCCGCACTCGGCGTGTGCGCGCTCCTGCCTGCGACGGCGACCGCCGCTCCCGCGAACGGCAGCGGGCCGGCCGTCGCCACCCGGGCCGCGGCCGCGCCCACCGCCTTACGGCTGATGCCCCTGGGCGACTCGATCACCTGGGGTTACGCCAGTCCGTCCGGCAACGGCTACCGCGGCTACCTGTGGGACGATCTGGCGGCGGAGGGACACGCTCCGGACTTCGTCGGCTCGCTCCGCGGCGGCACCATGTCCGACCCGGACAACGAGGGCCATTCCGGCTGGCGCATCGACCAGATCGCCGGCATCGCCGACTCCGCCCTGGCCGCGTACCAGCCCAACGTGGTCACGCTGGAGATCGGCACCAACGACCTGAACGGGAACTACCAGGTCGACACCGCAGCCGACCGGCTCAAGTCGCTCATCGACCAGGTCACCAGGGATGTCCCGGACGCGACCGTCCTGGTCGGCACCCTGATCGTCTCCACCAGCGGCACCGAGGAGGCCAGCCGGCCCGCCTTCAACTCCCGGCTCCCCGGCATCGTCCAGAGCGAGCAGTCCGCGGGCAAGCACGTGAGCCTGGTGGACATGAGCGCGCTGACCACCGCGGACCTGGCGGACTCCCTGCATCCCAACGACAACGGCTACCGCAAGATGGCGGACGCCTTCAATTCCGCGGTCCAGGCCGCGGACGCCGCAGGCTGGATCAAGCCGCCGGCCTCCGCGCCGGCCGGCCAGGTGCGCTCCGGGATCGCGGGGAAGTGCCTGGACGTCAACGGCGGCAACAGCGCCAACGGCACTCCCGTCGACATCTGGACCTGCAACGGCTCGGCCGGGCAGACCTGGTCCGCGCCGTCCGACGGCACCCTGCGGGCGCTCGGGAAGTGCCTGGACGCCACCGCCCGCGGTACCGCCAACGGTACGAAGATCGAGCTCTGGGACTGCAACGGCGGGACCAACCAGCAGTGGCAGCCCCTCAACGGTGGCTACCGCAACCCGACGTCCGGCCGCTGCCTGGACGACCCCAACTCCGCGACCGCCGACGGCACGCAGCTGGTGCTGTGGGACTGCAGCGGTGCGGTCAACCAGCAGTGGACGGCTCCGTCGGCCTCCTGAGTTCCTGACCAGCCCCTGACCAGCCCCTGACCGTACCCGGTGCGCCAGACGGGCCCCGCAACCGGTCCCCCTTCGTCCCCCCAGCCCCGAGGAACAGACAATGCAGCCTTCATCCGCTTCACCCCGCGGTCCCGCAGCCGGCAGATCCCGCCTCCTGGGGGCCGTGATCCTGTCCGTGCTGGTGTTGCTCGCGACCGCTCTGACATGGCCGGCGCCCGCCTCCGCGGAGACCACGCCGCTGGTGGGCTCCGGCTCTGGCCGGTGCCTCGACGTCAAGGGAAACACCGACACGGCGGGCACCGCCCTGGAGCTGTGGGACTGCAACGGCCAGGCGAACCAGGCCTTCGAATTCACCTCGGCCGCCGAACTCAGGACGATGAGCGGCACCCGCTGCGTGGACGCCTCCGCCAGCCAGGCGACCCCCGGAACGCCGGTCGTCATCTCGACCTGCAACGGGCAGCCGAACCAGACATGGCGGCAGAACTCCGACGGGTCGATCACCGGCATCCAGTCCGGCCTGTGCCTGGACGCCGACGAGGGGGGCACGGCCAACGGCACCGCGGTCATCCTGTGGACCTGCAACGGCCAGAGCAACCAGAAGTGGAGCAGCGACCCTCCGACGACGCCTTCCGGGTCGCCGTGTGACATCTACGCGGCCGGCGGCACCCCGTGCGTGGCGGCGCACAGCACCGTCCGTGCGCTGTACGGTTCCTACAGCGGCAAGCTGTACCAGGTCAGGCGCTCCTCCGACAACGCGACCCGGGACGTCGGCGCGCTGGCCGCCGGTGGCCGTGCCGACGCGTCGGCCCAGGACTCCTTCTGCTCGGGCAGCACCTGCGTGATCACCGCCGTCTACGACCAGTCCGGACACGGCAACGACCTGTGGTACCAGGGCTCCTCCCAGGTCCCCGGGTCGAGCCAGAGCAGCCCCGCGAAGGCGACCTCGGAGTCGCTGACGGTCGGCGGCGGCTCGGCGTACTCGCTCTACATCAACCCGGGCAACAGCTACTGGCATGACGGCCACCTCACCGGCGTTCCCACCGGCAGCGCTCCCGAAGGCGCCTACATGGTGACCAGCGGCACCCACGTCAACTCCGGCTGCTGCTTCGACTACGGCAACAGCGAGACGACGAGGAAGGCCGACGCCGCCGGGGCCATGGACGCCATCAACTTCGGCACCGAATGCTGGTTCGGCGGCTGCTCGGGAAGCGGGCCCTGGGTCCAGGCGGACCTCGAGTGGGGCCTGTACTCCGGCGGCAGCCAGTCATGGAACACCGGCCAGCGCGCGTTCAGCAGCAAGTTCGTCACCGCGATGCTGAAGAACAACGGGACGTCGCGATTCGCCCTGAAGGGGGCGAACGCGCAGTCCGGCGGCCTGACGACCATGTGGGACGGCAGCCTGCCCAGCGGATACAGCCCCATGAAGAAGCAGGGCGCCATCGTCCTCGGCAGCGGCGGCGACTGCTGCAAGCCGGACGGGGGAGCCAACCTGAGCGCGGGCACCTTCTACGAAGGGGCCATTGTGGCCGGCTACCCGTCCGACACCACCGACAACGCGGTGCAGGCCGACATCGTCGCCGCCGGCTACCGCTGACTGCGAACCGCCTCCGGGTGGGGGAGTGGCGGCCTCCGGCAAGCCCGGAGCGCCGCCCTGGGGCGTGCCCGCTGCCGCGGGGCGCCCCGGCGGTGGCGCCGGCGCACCGCGACCGCGCTCGCCGGCGCCACCGCAGACGACACCGACATCATGACTTGGGAGGTACCCGATGCCTTCGGGCATGCGCATTTTCCGATCACCACGCCGCCGCCTGGGTGCGCTGACCGTCACGGTGGCCGCGACCACCGCGACGGTGCTGGCCGTGTTCTCGGCCACCCCCGCGCAAGCGGCCACGTCGCTCCGGTCCCTGGCTGAGGCCAAGGGCAAGTACTTCGGCACCGCGCTGACGGACGGTGACCTGAACATCAGCGGAGAGATGGCCATCGCCGGGACCCAGTTCGACATGGTGACTCCCGGCAACGAGATGAAGTGGGACACCACCGAGCCGTCCAACGGGTCCTACAACTTCGGCCCGGGCGACCAGATCGTCAACTGGGCCCAGTCGCACAGCGCCCGGGTACGCGGGCACAACCTGGTCTGGCACGCCCAGCTGCCCGGCTGGGTCAGCAGCCTGCCGCAGAGCCAGGTCCAGGGCGCGATGGAGTCCCACATCACCACGGAGGTCAACCACTACAAGGGCAAGATCTACGCCTGGGACGTGATCAACGAGCCCTTCAACGAGGACGGCAGCCTGCGCCAGGACGCGTTCTACAAGGCGATGGGCACCGGCTACCTGGCCGACGCGATCCGCACCGCGCACAACGCGGACCCGAACGCCAAGCTGTACATCAACGACTACAACATCGAGGGCGAGAACGCCAAGAGCAACGCCCTCTACAGCCTGGCCCAGTCGATGCTCGCCCAGGGTGTGCCCCTGGGAGGCATCGGCCTGGAGGCCCACTTCATCGCCGGCCAGCTCCCCTCGTCGATGCTGGCGAACATGCAGCGCTTCGCCGACCTCGGCCTGGACGTCGCGATCACCGAACTGGACGACCGCATCCAGCTCCCGGCCTCCAGCGCGAGCCTCCAGCAGCAGGCGGCCGACTACACCACCGTGGTCAACGACTGCCTGGCGGTGTCCCGTTGCGTGGGCGTGAGCCAGTGGGGCGTGGACGACGGCCACTCCTGGATCCCCGGCACCTTCCCCGGCTATGGCGCGGCCACCATGTACGACAGCAACTACCAGCCGAAGCCCGCCTACAACGCCGCGGTCACCGCGCTGGGCGGCTCGTCCTCCGGTGGTGGCGGGACATCGGGTCCGTTGCACGCGGTGGGTGCGGGCAAGTGCCTGGACGTGCCGAACTCCTCCGCCACGGCCGGTACGCAGGTGCAGATCTGGGACTGCAACGGGCAGGCGAACCAGACCTGGACCAGCACCTCGTCGAACCAGCTGACGGTGGTCACCGGCGGCAGTCAGATGTGCCTGGACGCCTACAACAACCAGACCACGGCAGGGACCAAGGTCGAGACGTGGTCGTGCAACGGCGGGGCGAACCAGCAGTGGCAGCTGAACTCCAACGGGACGATCACGGGGGTGCAGTCGGGTCTGTGCCTGGAGGTGACCGGGGCCTCGACGTCCAACGGCGCCCTGGCCGAACTGGGCACCTGCAACGGCGGATCCAACCAGAAGTGGACCCTCGGATGACCCCCTGAGGATCCGTGAACTCCTGGCGCCGGGGCGGCACTTCTGCCGTCCCGGCGGCCGAGCCGGCCCCTGCGCCGGCTCCACCTCATGAAATCCGGCGCCACGCTGCGTCTCCCACCTCGCGAAAGGACTCCCGTGCCCATCATCAGCCGGTTGCTCCGGCGTCTGCGAACTTCGACGGCCCTGCTTGCCACCCTCGCCATGGCCGCGGGTGGCCTCGTGACCCTGGCCGCCGAGCCGGCCCACGCCGCCACCTCGATCACCATCAACGGCTCCTCCGGCGGCCGCACGTTCGACGGTGTGGGCGCGATCAGCGGCGGCGGTGGCAACAGCAGGCTCCTGGTCGACTATCCCGAGCCCGAGCGCGGCCAGGTCCTGGACTACCTCTTCAAGCCCGGCTACGGCGCCTCCTTGCAGATCCTCAAGGCCGAGATCGGCGGTGACACGAACTCCACCTCGGGGGCCGAGCCGAGCCACGCGCACACCCGGACGGACCTGAACTGCAACCGGGGTTACGAGTGGTGGCTGATGGAGCAGGCCAAGGCGCGCAACCCGAACATCAAGCTGTACGGCCTCGCATGGGGCGCGCCGGGCTGGATAGGCAACGGCAACTTCTGGTCCAGCGACATGATCGGCTACCTGGTCTCCTGGCTGGGCTGCGCCAAGCAGCACGGGCTGACCATCGACTACCTGGGCGGATGGAACGAGCGCAACTACAACATCTCCTGGTACGAGCAACTGCGCAGCACACTCGACTCCAACGGCTATGGCAGCATCAAGATCGTCGGCGCGGACTCCGACTGGGCCGTGGCCAACGACATCAACTCCAACCCGGCGTTCGCCGCCTCGGTGGACATCATCGGCACCCACTACCCCTGCGGGTACCGGTCGGCCCAGACGAGCTGCACGGTGCCGTCGGCCGCGACGTCGTCCGGAAAGCAGCTGTGGGCCAGTGAGAACGGTTCCGACGACTACAACGGCGGAGCGCCCGCGGTGGCCCGTGGCATCAACCGCGGGTACATCGACGGACGGATGACCGCGTACCTCAACTGGCCCGTGGTCGCCGCGATCACGCCGAACCTGCCGTACCCCACCATGGGGCTCGCCCTGGCCTCGCAGCCGTGGTCCGGCTCGTACGCGATCGGCAAGAACGCCTGGGTGATGGCCCAGACCAGCCAGTTCACCGCTCCGGGCTGGAAGTACCTCGACTCGTCCAGCGGCTACATCGGCGGCAACCGCAACAACGGCAGCTACGTCTCGCTGAAGTCCACGAACGGGTCCGACTACTCCACGGTCATCGAGACCATGGACGCCGGCAGCGCCCAGACGCTGACCTTCAACGTCACCGGCGGACTGTCCACCGGCGCCGTGCACGTCTGGTCGACCGACGTCAACTCCGGCAACCAGGACGACTACTTCGTGCACTCCGACGACATCACCCCGTCCGGCGGCAGCTTCAGCCTGACCGTGCAGCCGCACCGCGTCTACACCGTCACCACCACCACCGGTCAGGGCAAGGGCACCGCCGCCGGCCCCGCCCAGAAAAGCATGAGCCTGCCCTACAGCGACGACTTCGACGGCTACACCGCCGGTGCCGAGGCGAAGTACCTCATGGACTGGCAGGGCGCCTTCGAGATCGCCTCCTGCGGCGGCGGCCGCAGCGGCACGTGCGTGCGGCAGATGAGCCCGCAGAAACCCATCACCTGGGACGCGCTGTCCGATCCGCATGCCCTGCTCGGTGACGTGAGCTGGAGCAACTACACCATCACCTCGGACGTGCTGCTCGAACAGTCGGGATACGCCGAGCTGATCGGCCGTGCCGGCGCACAGGACTACACCAGCACCGGACAGCTGAACGCCTACCACCTGCGGGTCAGCGACAACGGGAACTGGTCGATCCTGAGCTCGCACACCAACGGCAACGTCGCCACGCTGGCCCACGGCACGACCACGGCGCTGGGCACCGGCAAGTGGCACAGCCTGTCGCTCGCCTTCTCCGGCAGCACCATCACCGCCTCGATCGACGGCTCCACGGTCGGTTCGGCCAGCGACTACGGCTTCGCCGGCGGACAGGTCGGCTACGCGACCAGCCAGGGCGAGACGGCGCAGTTCGACAATCTGTCCATCACCCCAGGACAGGGCGGCGGCGGTACGAGCGGCCCGATCACCGGGACCGGCTCCGGCCGCTGCGTGGACGTGCCCAACGAGAGCCAGACCAACGGAACCCAGGTGGACCTGTGGGACTGCAACGGCGGCAGCAACCAGCAGTGGACCAGCACCGAAGCCGGTGAGCTGCGGGTCTACGGCGGCGTCTGCCTGGACGCGGCGGGGCAGGGCACCAGCCCCGGTACCAAGGTCGACATCTACACCTGCAACGGCGGCAGCAACCAGCAGTGGAGCCTCAACGCCGACGGCACGATCACCGGCAAGCAGTCCGGCCTGTGCCTGGACGCCACGGGCAACGGAACGGCCAACGGCACCCTCCTGGAGCTGTGGAACTGCACCGGCGGCAGCAACCAGCAGTGGACGCACTACTGATCCCGACCTCGACCGGGCGGTGCGCCCGAAGCCGACCACTCCCGTCTACCCGCTTGGAGCACCCGCGCATGTCCTCCTCCCATCCGATCAGCCGACGCAGACTGCTGGCCGGGGCCGGTGCGGCCACCGCCTTCGGCCTGATGAGATTCGCCCCCGAGGCCGCCGCGACCGCGGGCCCCGGCAGCTACACCGCCAGCTGGTCCTCCGTCGACCAGCACCCCCCGGCCCCGGCGTGGTTCCAGGACGCCAAGTTCGGCATCTACTACCACTGGGGCGTCTTCAGCGTTCCCGCGTTCGGCAACGAGTGGTACCCGCGCAACATGTACATCGGCGGCTCGGCCGAGAACCAGCACCACATCGCCACCTACGGTGACCCGTCGTCGTGGCCGTACAACAACTTCATCGACGGCGCCCGCGACAAGGCCGGCAACTTCGTGCAGTTCGCGCCCAAGCTGGCCTCGCAGGGCGGCAACTGGGACCCCGATGCCTGGGCGCAGTTGTTCAAGGCGGCGGGAGCCAGGTTCGCCGGCCCGGTGGCCGAGCACCACGACGGCTTCTCCATGTGGAACAGCGCTTCGAACCCGTGGAACTCGGTACGGCACGGCCCCAAGCTCGACCTGGTGGCCCAGCACGCCCAGGCCATCCGCGGCGCGGGTCTGAAGTTCATGGCCTCGCTGCACCACGCCTACCACTTCACCGGCTACTACGACCATGTGCCGTACCAGTCGGACCCGACCCTGCGCGTCCTGTTCGGACAGCAGGGCACGGCGGCGGAGAACCAGCTGTGGTACGACAAGCTGATCGAGGTCGTGGACGGTTACCAGCCCGACCTGATCTGGCAGGACTTCAACCTGGGGCAGGTCCAGGAGTCCGACCGGCTGGCGTTCCTGGCGTACTACTACAACAAGGCCGTCGCCTGGAACAAGGACGTGGTGGCCACCTACAAGGACGGCTTCGACAACAAGGGCGAAGTGTTCGACTTCGAGCGCGGCGGCCCGTCCGACCTGCTCACCCCGTACTGGCTGACGGACGACAGCATCTCCTCGTCCAGCTGGTGCTACACCGCGGGCATCGGCTACTACACGACGCAGGCCCTGCTGCACTCGCTGATCGACCGGACCAGCAAGGGCGGCACCATGCTGCTGAACATCGCCCCCATGGCCGACGGGACCATTCCCTCCGGGCAGCAGACGATCCTGCGCGGGATGGGTGACTGGCTCGGCCGGTTCGGAGAGGCCGTCTACGGGACCCGCAGCTGGACCAGCTACGGGGAGGGCCCGACCGCGATGGGCGGCGGCTCGTTCAGCGGCCCGGTGGCCGGCGTCGCACGGGACGTGCGGTTCACCCGCACCCAGGACGACAAGGTGCTCTACGCCACCGCACTGGGCTGGCAGGGCGCCACCATGACCATCACGACGCTGAACTCGAACCGGTTCAGCATCAGCAGCCTGACGAGCGCACAGCTGCTGGACAACACCGCAGGCAGCTACATCGACCTGCCGGCGCCCACCCAGGACGGCTCCGGCCTGCACCTGACCATGCCCTCCTCCAACGCGCCGTTCAGCGCCCTGGCCTACACGGTCAAGCTCACCTTCTCCGGCCAGATCCCCGCACTGGGCAGCCCGGGCGGCTCCACCGCATGGGTGAAGATCGCCAACGTGACCAGCGGGCTGGCGCTGGACAGCGGCGGCGACGTCGCCTCCGGCTCCAACCTCAAGCAGTGGAGCTACGACGGGAGCGGCAACCTCCAGTGGCAGCTGGTGGACCTCGGCAACGGGTACTACCGCATCGTCAACCGCACCAACGGCATGGTGGCCGACAGCTGGGGCGACTCCAGCAACGGCGCCCCGGCCCGGCAGTCGGCGTGGAACGGCGGCAACAACCAGCAGTGGTCCCTCACCAGCGTCGGCAACAACCGCTACCAGATCGTCAACCGCGGCACCGGCACCGCCCTCGACGGCGCCGGCAGCACCACGTCCGGCGCCACCGCGGTGATGTGGTCGCCGAACTCCAGCACCAACAACGAGTGGACCGTCAGCGGCGTGTGACCTCCCCCCGGCGGGGCAGGGTCTCGGCTGCCGTCGCCCTGCCCCGGCCGGTCTGCCGCCCGGGGCAGGATGCGGGAACGTGGCGACCGCATGCGCCGGCAAGGACGGAGCTGGGCCGAAAGGCGCCGCCCGTTCGCGTGGGGGGCTTTGACTTCGAGGTGTGTGAGCGCTAACAATGCTGCTGACACTGATCGGAGTCGTATGTCGCAGAGGGCTGGAGCCCACCGGGCCCCCACGATGACGGATGTCGCCCGGCGCGCCGGTGTGTCACACCAGACCGTGTCGCGGGTGCTCAGCAACCATCCCAACGTACGCGACACGACGCGGGCGGACGTGTTGCAGGCGATCGAGGAACTCGGCTACCGCCGGAACTCCTCGGCGCGGGCTCTGGTGACTCGGCGGACCCTGACCCTTGGCGTCGTGGCGTGCAATCCGACCCTGTTCGGGCCGGCGAGCATGCTGTTCGGGCTGGAGGAGGCCGCGCGCGACGAGGGGTACATGGTCTCTTCGGTCACGCTGCGGCACTACACGGCCAAGGCGCTGTCCGATGCGATCGACCATCTCAGCGACTGGGGGGTGGAGGGCATCGTGGTGATCGTTCCGCACCGCGCCGCGGTCGCGGCGCTCGCCGAGCTGCGGCTGCCCGTCCCGGTCGTGACCGTGGAGGGCGGCCATTCGCTGCCGATACCGGGCGTGTCCGTGGACCAGGACCTGGGAGCCCGCCTGGCGACCGGCCATCTGCTGGGCGCGGGTCACCGTACGGTGTGGCATGTGGCGGGCCCGTCGGACTGGCTGGAGGCCGAGGCCCGGGTGCGGGGCTGGCGCGAGACGCTGGAGGAGGCGGGCGCCGAGGTGCCGCCGTCGCTGGTGGGGGACTGGACGCCCCTGTCGGGCTACCGGGCCGGCCAGGAGCTGGCCGGGCGGGTGGCCGCGCGCGGGGCACGGCGCCGCTCTCCCGACGTGACCGCCGTCTTCGTGGCCAACGACCCGATGGCGCTCGGCGTGCTGCGGGCGTTCCGGGAGGCGGGCCTGGCGGTGCCGGGGCAGGTGGCCATCGCGGGCTTCGACGACATCCCGGAGGCGGAGTTCTTCGCGCCGCCGCTGACCACCGTGCGGCAGGACTTCGCGGCGGTCGGCCAGGCCAGCATCCGCTTGCTGGTCAGCAGGATCGAGTCCGGCAGCGTATTTCCGGACGACGAGCGCGTGGTGATCGAGCCGCGGCTGATAGTCCGCAGCAGCAGCACCCCCACCTGACCCGTTACGCTCCGATGCGGACGTTCCGGTGAACGGTCGGTCGGCACCCACGAGGAAGTTCGCCAGGGGAGGAGCCCCAGCCGGTGCACGGCTGGAGCTCCTCGAGCCGGTGAGCGCCGGACAGGTCAGTGCTGGAGGGTGAGGACGCCCGGCCGCCAGGGCAGGTTGTTGTAGTCGCCGCCCGCATTGGGGTCCTTGCCCTGGTAGAGGAATTGCAGGTTGCAGGGGTCGATGGTCATGGTCTGGTCGGGGTTGTTGCGGACCAGGTCGCCGTGGCT
>NZ_JAMJWG010000053.1 GCF_024435355.1 Streptomyces odontomachi | reverse complement strand
CACAGCCACCAAAGAAGGGGCGCGGGGAACTGCGCAACAAACCACGACGCGGCCGTCACTTCGCAACGCACGCCGGGGGCACCCCCGAGCCACCCCGGCACGGGGCTCCCTCACGGAGGGGGACACCCCGTGCCCCGGGCAAGGGGGACCACGGGGGCACCGGGAAAACCGTGCCCCCGTCTCACCCCTTCACGCAGACGACCTGCTTCAGCTTCGCCACGACCTCCACCAGGTCCCCCTGCTGTGCCATCACCTGCTCGATCGGCTTGTACGCGCCGGGGATCTCGTCCACGACGCCCGAGTCCTTGCGGCACTCGACCCCGCGGGTCTGCTCCTCCAAGTCCTTCGCCGTGAAGCGGCGCTTCGCGGCGTTCCGGCTCATCCGGCGGCCGGCGCCGTGCGAGGCGGAGTTGAAGGCCAGGTCGTTGCCGAGGCCGCGGACGATGTACGAGCCGGTGCCCATGGAGCCGGGGATGATGCCGTAGTCGCCGCTGCCGGCCCGGATCGCGCCCTTGCGGGTGACGAGCAGGTCCATGTCGTCGTAGCGCTCCTCGGCGACGTAGTTGTGGTGGCAGCTGATCTCCGGCTCGAAGGTGACCTTCGCCTTCTTGAACTCCTTGCGGACCGCTTCCTTCAGCAGGCCCATCATGATCGCGCGGTTGTACTTCGCGTACTCCTGCGCCCAGAACAGGTCGTTGCGGTACGCCGCCATCTGCGGGGTGTCGGCGACGAAGACGGCGAGGTCGCGGTCGACGAGGTTCTGGTTGTGCGGGAGGCCCTGGGCGACACCGATGTGGTGGTCGGCCAGTTCCTTGCCGATGTTGCGCGAACCGGAGTGCAGCATGAGCCAGACCGCGCCCTCGGTGTCCAGGCACACCTCGACGAAGTGGTTGCCCGAGCCGAGGGTGCCCATCTGCTTGGCGGCCCGCTCCTCACGGGGCTTGACGGCCTCGGCGATGGAGCCGAAACGGCTCCAGAAGTCCTCCCAGCCAGCGGTCGGGAAGGCGTGCAGCCGCTCCGGGTGCACCGGGGAGTCGTGCATGCCGCGGCCCACCGGGATGGCCTGCTCGATCTTCGAACGCAGCCGGGAGAGGTCGCCGGGCAGGTCGTTCGCCGTGAGGGAGGTGCGCACCGCGGACATGCCGCAGCCGATGTCCACCCCGACCGCGGCCGGGCAGACGGCGCCCTGCATGGCGATCACGGAGCCGACCGTGGCGCCCTTGCCGAAGTGCACGTCCGGCATGACCGCGAGACCCTTGATCCACGGCAGCGTCGAGACGTTCTTGAGCTGCTGGAGCGCGGCGGACTCCACCGTCGCCGGATCCGCCCACATCCGGATCGGCACCTGGTCGCCCGGAACCTCTACGTACGACATCGCTTCCTCTTTCCCCCGACTTCTCCGGCCGTATCTCGGCTTCGTCCGCATCCGACCGCTTCTGGCGTGCCCCGTTGTCCACGGTGCTCCCGGTGCTCCGGTCGGTGCTCCGGCATCTCACCAGCGCCCCTCGCCGTTCCCCCGAAAAACCCCAGTATGCGCAAACCCAACGAACCGCAAATACCGGACCTGAGGCCACGAAAACCCCGCTCGACCGGCGGGCACACCGTGCTGTGCGGTACACATTGTCTTCTGTGGCGACCCACCCACGGCAACCACTTTTCCCCGTTGAGAGGAGCCACCAGGGTGCAGCGGAAGGCGTGTGTCACGGGTACCGCGGCCCTGCTCGCCGCGCTGCTCGCCGGCTGCTCCTCCGGGTCGGGCGGCGGCACGTCACCGGACGACTCGAAGCCGAACGACACCGGCACCAGCGCTCCACCCGCTCCCCCAGGCAAGTACCGCACCCTGCCCGAGGCATGCAGCCAGGTCGAGCAGAGCACGCTGGACAGCATGCTGCCGGGGATCAAGGGCATCACGGACGAGAAGCAGCGCGAGCAGGCCTACCAGGGCACCGCCACTCCCACGTTCGACACCGATCGCCGGGTCGGCTGCCGCTGGACCGCCGAGTCGCCCTACGCCACCGACCACCTGATGGTCGACTTCGAGCGGGTCGTCTCGTACGACACCACGGTCAGCGACGACACCCGGGCCGATCAGGTGTTCGCCTCGAAGGAGGCGGCCGCGCACCTCACCGACCCGCACAGCAGCTCCGGGTCCGGCTCCGGCGGGGGGACCAAGACCGACGGCATGGGCCTCAGCCCGGACTCGGCACCCGAAGGCGACCCGGACACGATGGCCGGCGGCGGGACCGGCACGGCCGGCGACGCCTGCGGGGCGCAGGACGTCGACAGCCACGGTGACCAGGGCGGATCCCCGTCCGGGTCCGGGTCGGGGACGCCCTCGGGCGCCGGTGGCGCACCGGGCGCCCTGCCGTCCCGGACGCTGGACGACCTCGGTGACGCCGCCTTCCTGGTCGACGCCTGCACGACCCCGGCCTCGGCCGCCCGGCACCGCACCGTGACTGTGGTGTTCCGCACGTCGAACGTGATCGTCACCGTCCAGTACGACGAGCAGCCGAGCCGTCCGACGGACCTTCCGGACCGCAAGAAGATGCAGGACACCGCCCAGGAACTGGCGCACAAGCTGTCCGGCAAGCTGTCCGGCTGACCCCCGCCGCACCGCCGCCCGCACCGGCGGGAAGGTCGGACCGTGCTGCGTGCTTCGGGCTACGGTGGCCCCCGGGCCGACCGGTGCGACCGGAGCCCGGCCACCCACGGCCTCCCGAACCGGGCGCGCCGGGACACACGTACGAGCGTCACGAGTGAAGGAACCATGCACCGACCAGCACAGCGCATCACCCGCATACTCGCCTGCGCGGCCGCCGTCCCGGTGATCCTCGTCGCGTCCGGATGTTCCTCCGGTTCGGGCGGCGACGACGACGCCGACGGCGGCAAGACGCCGTCCGGCTCGTCCTCCGCCTCAGGCGCCGCCCCCGCCAAGCCGACCTTCGGCAAGCTGCCCCAGCCCTGCTCGACGCTGTCGAAGAAGACGCTCGACGACCTGGCTCCCGAGGCGAAGTCGGGGACGACCGGCAAGTCGGACGACACCTCGCTGCGCGGCTCCTGCTCCTGGAACAGCCTCGACAACAACGGCGTGCACGGCTCGCAGTTCCGCTGGCTGAACGTGTCGCTGGCGCGCTTCGAGCCCGACGCCTCCCGCGGCAGCGCCGACCAGCTGGCCGGCCAGTACTACGGCAAGCAGGTGGCCGCCGCCAAGGCCACCGAGGGCGCCACGAACGCCCACACCCAGCCGGTCACCGGCACCGGGGACGAGGCCTCCGCGGTGTCCTACGACCTGAAGAAGAAGGAAGGCCGCTTCAAGCAGCAGACGGTCGTGGTCCGCACCCACAACGTGGTCGTCACCGTCGACTACGACGGCGCCGGCCTCGCCGGCGAGAAGACGCCCGACGCCGGCGACCTGATGAAGGACGCCCAGCAGGCCGCCCGCGAGGCCGTGGCCGCGGTCGCCGAGGCGAACCCCTCGTCCGGCGGCTCCTCGCCCTCCGCGAGCCATTCGTCGTCCTCGCACGGCGGCTCCGCGAACCACTCGGACACGTCGTCCTCTTCTTCCTCGTCGTCGAAGAAGAAGAGCAGCACGCACAAGACGTCCCACTGAGCGGCGGGCCGACCCCCGAACAACAGCCGTGAGCAGGCCAACTCGGCCCGAACACAGGCCTCCTGGCAGGAGCCCGGTCCGCGCGAAGGACCGGGCTCCTGGTATACCAGCCCCTTGCGCCCCGCACATGTGTGCAAGGCTGGGGGCCCCTCTCACGTAGGCAGTGGGAGAGGGTGCGCAGCAACCCGCACGGGCGACCCCGCACGGGCGACAGGGAGGGAGCAACGGTGGCCGCGCCACTCAAGCTGACACGGACGCACCGCATACTCGCAGGGCTGGTCGTCACCGGCGGCCTCGTCATCGCCGGCATCGGGTTCGCGGGGTCCTACTCCGCCGTCCGGGCGCTCGCCGAACGGCAGGGCTTCGGAGCCTTCGCCGCGGTCTTCCCCATCGGCATCGACGCAGGCATCTGCGTGCTGCTCGCCCTGGACCTGCTGCTGACCTGGATCCGCATCCCGTTCCCGCTGCTGCGCCAGACGGCCTGGCTGCTCACCGCCGCCACCATCGCCTTCAACGGCGCCGCTGCCTGGCCCGACCCGCTCGGCGTCGGCATGCACGCGGTGATCCCGGTGCTGTTCGTGGTCTCCGTGGAGGCCGCCCGGCACGCGGTGGGCCGGATCGCCGACATCACGGCCGACAAGCACATGGAGGGCGTCCGGCTGACCCGCTGGCTGCTCTCCCCCGTCCCGACCTTCCTGCTCTGGCGCCGGATGAAGCTGTGGGAGCTGCGCTCCTACGAGCAGACCATCCGCCTGGAGCAGGAGCGGCTGATCTACCAGGCCCGGCTGCACTCACGCTTCGGCCGCGCCTGGCGCCGCAAGGCCCCGATCGAGTCCCTGATGCCGCTGCGGCTCGCCCGCTACGGCGTGCCGCTCGCCGAGACCGCGCCCGCCGGCCTCGCCGCCGCCGGCATCGAGCCGGTCCTGCTGCCGCCGGGACCGACCAAGGCGGAGCTGGAACGGTTGGACGACCGCAGGGCGCAGCGCGGCAGGGCGGCCGGACGCGACGACGACCAGGCGGCCCACCCCGGTGCGCAGGAGTCCCGGCAGACCGGCCAGAGCCCGTGGTTCTCCCCGCCCCACCAACCGGCCTACGGCGAGGACGCCAGCCCCTCGTACGCCCCGGAGGAGGAGTACGAGCAGTGGTACGCCGAGCAGCAACAGCAGTACCCGCAGGAGCAGCCGTACGCCCGGAGTTACGTGGACCACGCGCAGCCGGGGCACGAGTCCCGGCAGGTGCTCCAGAAGCCCGGACGGCCGACGGTCGACGAGGCCGAGGTGCCGTACCCGGAGGACGCCGTGGACGTCCCCTATCCGCAGGGCCCCGGTGAGCCGGCGCCGCACACCTTCCGGGTCCCGTCAGGACCCGGCCGCACCCGCCCGCTCGGCGGCAACCACGTTCCGATCCCGGGCCCGCGCCACGAGGCGGTCGATGGCCCGGGCGAGCAGGTGCCCGAGCCGGACGGCGCCGAGCAGCCGGATGCTTCCGGCCTGCCCGGCGACCTTCCCCGTGACGAGGCCTTCTACCAGGCGTTCCAGCGCTACCTCAACGAGCACATGGACTTCCCGAACGCCCGGCAGTTCGGCCTCTACCTCCAGAGCCTCGGTGAGACCAGCCAGTCCGGCGGGCCGCTCCCGGAGAGCACGCTCCGCCCGTACCTGAAGGAGTTCCGGGACCGCTACCAGCTGTCGGACGCGGACGCGGAGCACATCGCGTGACCCGCACGAGCACGGGCGCGCGTTAGCCCCTACGCCCCCAGCAGCTTGCGCACCCGGTCCGCACCCACCGCGAGGAGCAGGGTGGGGAGGCGGGGGCCGGTGTCGCGGCCGACGAGGAGGCGGTACAGGAGGGCGAAGAAGGTGCGCTGGGCGGCCTTGAGCTCGGCCGTGGGCTTCGCGTCGGCCGCCAGTCCGGCCAGCTGCTTGGGCACCCCGTAGACCAGCGCCGTCAGGCCGTCAAGGGACCAGTGCGCGTCGAGGCCGTCGAGCAGCAGCCGCAACGCCTCGCGGTCGGCGTCGTCCAGGGAGGCGAGCAGTTGGGCGTCGGGCTCGTCGCGTACGACGGTGCGCTGTTCGGCGGGCACCTGGGTGTTGATCCACGCCTCGGCCCGGTCGAACCGCGGCCGGACCTCGTCCAGCGAGGTGAGCGGCTGCCGGGGGTCGAAGTCGCCGAGGATGCGCAGCGCCTGGTCGGCGTGGCCCGCGGTGATGTCGGCCACCGAGGCGAGCGTGCGGTACGGCAGCGGGCGCGGGGTGCGCGGCAGCTCACCGGCGGCGGTGCCGACGGCGCGCGCGTAGGCCGCCGCGTCCGCGGGCAGCACCGCCTTCGCGTCGCCCTCGCCGGCGCCGGCCGCGCTCTGCGCGACCTTCGCCGCGAGCCGGTCCCACTCGTCGTAGAGCCGCTGGATCTCCTGGTCGAAGGCGATCTTGAAGGCCTGGTTGGGCCGGCGGCGGGCGTAGAGCCAGCGCAGCAGCTGGGGCTCCATGATCTTCAGTGCGTCGGCCGGCGTCGGCACCCCGCCCTTGCTGGACGACATCTTCGCCATGCCGCTGATGCCGACGAAGGCGTACATGGGCCCGATCGGCTGCCTGCCGCCGAAGATCGCGCTCACGATCTCGCCACCGACCTGGAACGACGAGCCGGGCGACGTGTGGTCGACGCCGCTCGGCTCGAAGACCACGCGCTCGTACGCCCAGCGCATCGGCCAGTCGACCTTCCACACCAGCTTGCCCCGGTCGAACTCGGCCAGCCGTACCGTCTCGGTGAAACCGCAGGCGGTGCAGGCGTAGGTCAGCTCGGTGCTGTCGTCGTCGTAGGCGGTGACGGTGGTGAGGTCCTTCTCGCACCGGCCGCAGTACGGCTTGTACGGGAAGTAGCCCACCGAGCCGCCGCTGCTGTCCTCCTCCCCCGCGGCTCCGGAGCCCTCGGCTGCGGCCAGCTCGGCGTCGTCCACCGGCTTCTGCTGCCTGGGGGCCTTGGCCGGCTTCCTGGTGCGGTACTGGCCGAGCACCGCGTCTATCTCGGCGCGGTTCCGTACCGCGTGCAGGACCTGGGCGCGGTAGACGCCGGAGGTGTACTGGGCGGTCTGGCTGATCCCCTCGTACGTCACGCCCAGCTCGGCCAGCGCGGCGGCCATCGCGGCCTTGAAGTGCTCCGCCCAGTTCGGGTGCGGGGAGCCCTTCGGCGCGGGCACCGAGGTCAGCGGCTTGCCGACGTGTTCGGCCCAGGAGTCGTCGACTCCCGCGACGCCGTGCGGGACCTTGCGGAACCGGTCGTAGTCGTCCCAGGACAGCACGTGGCGGACGGTGTGGCCGCGGCGGCGCAGCTCGTCGGCGACCAGGTGCGGGGTCATCACCTCGCGCAGGTTCCCGAGGTGGATCGGCCCGGACGGGGAGAGCCCGGAGGCGACGGTGAGCACGTCGGTGGCCGATTTGCTCTCCTGGGCCCTGCGCTCCCACTCGGCGACTACCTCGTCCGCGTAGCGGGAGACCCAGTCGGTGGTCTCGGTGCTCTGAGCCACGATCGGCACGTCCTCTTCTTCTTCCCTTACGTGGGTATGCCCCAGGTGCTCGCCCCCCGCCTGTCTCGTCCCATTCTTCCAGCTGGCGCCGTCACCGCGAAAACCATTTCAAAGCTGGGGATCACCCCGTGGGATACTGGCAGGACTCAGCATGCCCGCGCACGGTACGGGCCGGTCCGGACGCCATGCACACGACACCGGACGCACGGCCTCCGCACGCACGGCATCCGTACGCACCCCATCCACCGGCCCCCTCCCCCCTCATCCATCGTCGAGGAGAACGGCACCCTTCATGGCCCCGGTCACGTCGCTCACCGCCTCTGTCCACCAGCGTCTCGCGGACGCCCTCGCGGCTGCCCTGCCGGAGGTCCCCGCCGCCGACCCGCTGCTGCGCCGGAGCGACCGAGCCGACTTCCAGGCCAACGGCATCCTGGCGCTCGCCAAGCGCACGAAGACCCCGCCTAGAGAGCTGGCGGAGCGGGTCACGGGCGCGGTCACGGCCGGCGACCTGCTGGCCGGCGTCGAGGTCTCGGGCCCCGGGTTCCTGAACGTCACGGTCACCGACCGGGCGATCACCGCCAATCTGGCGGAGCGCGCCGCCGACCCCGAGGGCCGGCTCGGCGTGCCCTTCGCCGACCGGCCCGGCACCACCGTCATCGACTACGCCCAGCCCAACGTGGCCAAGGAGATGCACGTCGGCCACCTGCGGTCCGCGGTGATCGGCGACGCGGTGGTGCGGATGCTGGAGTTCACCGGCGAGTCGGTGGTCAGGCGCCACCACATCGGCGACTGGGGCACCCAGTTCGGCATGCTCATCCAGTACCTCATCGAGCACCCGCACGAGCTGGACCACAAGGCCCCCGGGTCCGCCGGGTCCGCCGGGTCCGCCGGGTCCGCCGGGTCCGCCGGCGACGAAGCCTCCGGCGAGGAGGCCATGTCGAACCTGAACCGGCTCTACAAGGCCGCCCGGGCGCTGTTCGACTCCGACGAGGACTTCAAGGCGCGGGCCCGGCGCAGGGTCGTCGACCTCCAGGCCGGCGATGCGGAGACGCTCGCGCTGTGGCAGAAGTTCGTCGACGAGTCGAAGATCTACTTCTACTCGGTCTTCAGCAAGCTGGACATGGAGATCCGCGACGCGGACGTGGTCGGCGAGTCCGGTTACAACGCGATGCTGGAGGAGACCTGCCGCCTGCTGGAGGAGTCCGGCGTCGCGGTCTGGTCCGAGGGCGCGCTGTGCGTGTTCTTCGACGACATCAAGGGCCCGGACGGGTCCCCGGTGCCGCTGATCGTGCGCAAGTCCGACGGCGGCTACGGCTATGCGGCCACCGACCTGTCCGCGGTGCGCGACCGCGTCTTCAACCTGAAGGCGAACACGCTGCTGTACGTCGTCGACGCCCGCCAGGCGCTGCACTTCCGGATGGTCTTCGAGACCGCCCGGCGGGCCGGCTGGCTCGGTGACGACGTGACCGCGCAGCAGCTCGCCTTCGGCACGGTGCTCGGCAAGGACGGCCGGCCGTTCAAGACCCGGGAGGGCGAGACGGTACGGCTCCAGGACCTGCTGGACGAGGCCATCGACCGGGCCACGGCGGTGGTCCGGGAGAAGAACAGCGAGAAGGTCGCCCTCTCCGAGGACGAGATCGTCGCGAACGGCGCGCAGATCGGCATCGGTGCGGTGAAGTACGCCGACCTGTCCACCTCGGCGAGCCGCGACTACAAGTTCGACCTGGACCAGATGGTCTCGCTGAACGGCGACACCTCCGTCTACATCCAGTACGCGCACGCCCGGATCCGCTCGATCCTGCGGCTGTCCGGCGACGCCCGGCCGGTCGCCCACCCGGAGCTGGCGCTGGCCCCGGCCGAGCGCGCGCTCGGCCTGCACCTGGACGGTTTCGCGGAGGCGGTCACCGAGGCGGCGACCGAGTACGCCCCGCACAAGCTGACCGCGTACCTCTACCAGCTGTCCTCCCTCTACACCACGTTCTACGCCGAGTGCCAGGTGCTCAGCGCCGCCAACGCCCCGGAGGTCGTGGAGAACCGCCTCTTCCTGTGCGACGTCACCGCGCGGACGCTGCGGCGGGGGATGGCGCTGCTGGGGATTCGGACGCCGGAGCGGTTGTGATTTCTTGCGCCGGTGACCGTCGCGGCGTCCGCCTGGCCGGCGGGGCGGCCTGGGGTGCCACCTGAGGTGCGTTGCCGGGTGCGGGTACGTCGTGGCTTGTCGCGCAGTTCCCCGCGCCCCTTCAACCGGGCCGACGCGCTGCCACCTCGGGAGCGTTGCGGACTGCCGGCTACGTCGTGGCTTGTCGCGCAGTTCCCCGCGCCCCTTCAACCGGGCCGACGCGCTGCCACCTCGGGAGCATTGCGGACTGCCAGGTGCGTCGTGGCTTGTCGCGCAGTTCCCCGCGCCCCTTCGATCGGGCCGTCGCGCTGCCCCCTCGGGAGCATTGCGGGCTACCGGGTACGTCGTGGCTTGTCGCGCAGTTCCCCGCGCCCCTTCGACCCGGCCGACGCGCTGCCACCTCGGGAGCATTGCGGACTGCCGGGTACGTCGTGGCTTGTCGCGCAGTTCCCCGCGCCCCTTCGACCGGGTCGGCGTGGGCCGTCTCGTTAGGGGCACGTAGCCCGGCGTCTCCGTCCGCCGTCGGCGGGACGTGGCTTGGCGGGACGGGGTGCGGAAAATCCTTCGACGCCCGGTGTGTCGGTCCGGCACGCTCCCGGCATGACCATGCCCGCCTTCATCCCCGGTCTGGAACTCTCCCGGCGCTTCTATCACGAAGCCGTACGTCCCGTGCTGGACCACGCGGTCCCCGGGGTCGTGCACTCCGCCGCGCGGCTCGGTGGCGGCTCGGAGGTTCTCGGATTCGACACCGCCCGCTCCATGGACCACGAGTGGGGGCCCCGCCTGCAAATCTTCCTGAGCCCGCAGGACGCCACACGCCACGGCGCACGGGTCAGGGAGCAGCTCTCCGACCGGCTGCCCAAGACCTTCTGCGGCTATCCGACCCACTTCGCCTCCGTCGGAGGAGAAGCGGGTATCGGGGTGATGCAGGTGACCGACGGACCGGTGCGGCACCGCGTGGACGTCTCCGACCCGGCCACCTGGTTCACGGGGCAGCTCGGCTTCGACCCGAGCGAGGGCGTCACCCTGGCGGACTGGCTGGCCACCCCCACCCAGCTCCTCGCGGAGGTCACCACCGGGGCCGTCTTCCACGACGGACTCGGCCGGCTCGGCCCGGCACGCAGCAACCTGGGCTGGTACCCGCCCGACCTCTGGCGCTACGTGCTTGCCTGCCAGTGGCAGCGCATCTCCCAGGAGGAAGCCTTCGTCGGCCGGTGCGGCGAGGTGGGCGACGAGCTCGGCTCCGCCGTCGTCGCCGCCCGCCTGGTGCGCGAGCTGATGCGGCTCTGCCTGCTCATGGAGCGCCGCTACCCGCCGTACAGCAAGTGGCTCGGCACCGCGTTCGCCCGGATCCCCCAGGGGCGCCGGCTCGGCCCCGACCTCGGCGCCGCGCTCGCCGCCACCGACTGGCACACCCGAGAACAGCACCTGGCACGCGCGTACGAGGCCATCGCTGCGCTGCACAACCAGCTTGCCCTCACGGACCCCGTCGACCCGACGACCCGGCCCTACCACGACCGTCCGTTCCAGGTGCTGCACGCCGAACGGTTCACCGCCGCGCTCACCGCCCGCATCACCGACCCGGCCATCCGCAGCCTGCCGCTGACCGGCGCGGTCGACCAGTTCGTCGACAGCACCGACGTCCTCGGCCGACCCGAGCTCACCCGCGCCGCGTTCCAGGCCATGACTCACCGGCTCCCTCAGCCCTGACCGGTTCTCGCTCGACGTGTGGGAGGCACCGCAGCCGGCCGCCGCGTCCCCCGGGGGCACGAACGGGAAGCGGAGGGTTATAGTCCGCCCGTGAACCGGCCCCCTTCCGTCCATCTGGCGAACCTGGACCTGAACCTGCTGGTGGTCCTGCGGGAGCTGCTGCGCGAGCGGAACGTCACCCGGGCCGCCGCCCGGATCGGGGTGACCCAGCCGGCGGCCAGCGCGGCGCTGGCGCGGCTGCGCCGGCATTTCGGCGATGACCTGCTGGTACGCAGCAAGGCCGGGTATGTGCTGTCCCCGCTGGCCATGCAGTTGGCCGACCAGGTGGAGACGGTGTGCGCGGCGGCGGAGCGGCTGTTCGCCACCGACCGGCACTTCGACCCCGGGACCTCGCGCCGGCAGTTCACGCTGCTGATGGCGGACTACACCGTGGCGGTGCTCGGCACCCGGCTCTCGACGGCGCTGGCCGAGCGGGCGCCGCGCGCCGAGTTGCACGTCCGGCTGGTGCGCGAGGCGTTCACCATGGACGCGGCGGAGACGATCCGGTTCATCGACGGGATGATCGCGCCGCCGGTGAGCCGGTTCGAGATGCCGGGGCTGCGTTCGGTCGACCTGTTCACGGACCGCTGGGTGTGCGTGGTCGACGCCGGGCATCCGGCCGCCCGGGGCGGCTCGCTGACGCTGGCGGACCTGGCGAGGCTGACCTGGGTGGCGCCGTTCCATCCGGATCCCGGCTCGATGACCGCGGCGCCCATGACCCGGCAATTGGCCCTGCTCGGAATCGAACCGGATATCCGGGTGCGGGTGGAGAGCTATCAGGCGGTGCCGCACTTCGTCGTCGGCACCGATCGCATCGCACTGCTCCAGAATCGGCTCGCCGAGCGGGTGGCGGAACCCATGGGCCTTGCCGTGCTGCCCTGCCCGGGAAATCCTGAACCGATCACGGAGAAACTCTGGTGGCATGACGACTACGACCGGGATCCGGCCCACCAATGGCTGCGGCGGACTCTGGTCGATGTGTCGGCCGGGCTCTGACGCCTCCCTCGACATGGCTCCGTTTACCCGCTCTGAGCTGCGAAGATAATTCCCGTTGATGGTCCGCGAGACGCATTGTCTATCCTCCAGCACCTTCCGGGACGACGGGTATCTCCTTACGTTGACCGGCATGCCCCATGCACTGACTGATCTCGAAGTCCGCACCGTCACCAAGCCCACCGACCAGGCCGGCCATGAACTCACCGCCGATGTGTGTGTGATCGGCGCCGGAATCGCGGGATTGTCGGCGGCCGTCGAATCGGCGCGGCTCGGCAGAAGCGTCGTCCTCGTCGATGCGCTTCCCGTGCTCGGCGGGCAGATGGTCAATTCGCTGATCGGTCTGTTCTGCGGGGTGTTCTCGAATGCGCCGCAGCACCGCCAGCTCACCCACGGCATCTTCGACGACATCTTCCGTGACCTCGGCGCGAGCGGCGACCTGTTCTACAAGCGGACGCACACCACGACGGTCGGCTACGACGAGGTGGCGCTCGGGCGCTGGGTCGAGGACACCGTCCTCGCGCACGGCATCCAGGCGGTCACCGGCGCCGTGATCACCGGCGTCACCAGGGACGACGGGCGGCTGCACGCGGTCCGCCTCGCCACCCGCTACGGCACGCTCGACGTGCGGGCGGCCGGCTTCGTCGACGCCAGCGGGGACGCCGCGCTGGCCTGGGAGGCGGGCCTGCCGTGCCGGCTGCCGGACCGCGAGATCTACGGGTCGCAGCAGCTGGTCGTCGAGCGGCTGGCCGAATCGGGCCGCCCTGAGCCCGCCGAGCTGGCCGACCGGGTCGCGCAGAAGGCCGAGCAGTACGGGCTGCGCCGCCATGACGGGCTGGCGTTCTTCTTCCCCGGGCGCGACACCGCCGTCCTGAACATGACCCATATCGAGGCCCCCCTGGAGCCGGTCGCCGCGGCACGCGCACAGCTGGACGGCAAGGTGCAGGCCGACCGGGTGGTGGAATTCCTGCGCGCCGAGTTCCCGGAGGCGTTCGCGAAGGCCAAGGTGCGCAGTTACGGCTTCCCGGGGCGGCGGCAGACGCGCTGGGTGCAGGCGGTGCACCAGCTCACCGTCGACGAGGTGCGCGCCGGCACCCGCTTCCCCGACGCCGTGGCCCGTACCGCCTGGCCGATCGAGCTGCACGACAGCCCGCAGGGGTACGTCTGGGAGACCTTCGGGCCCGATCACCTGCACTACGTGCCGCTGCGTTCGATGACCCCGCCGGACGTGCACAACCTGCTGGTCGCCGGCCGCTGTGTGGACGGTGACGCGGCGGCGCTGTCCAGCGTGCGGGTGATGGGGCCGTGCGGGGCGATGGGCGCGGCGGCGGCGCATGTGCTCCAGATGACCGCGGCACCGTCCGGCTCGGGCAGCGTGCACGACGTCGACCGCGCCGAACTCGCCGAGCGGCTCAGCCACAACCTGGAGGACGCGGCCGGCTGAGGCAGGCCGGGCCGGTACGTCCACGCCGGCGCCCGGCACCGGCACCTCGCCGGCACCCGATCCACGGAAACCATTCCACGTGGCAGAAGCCCACCGGCAGAAGCCCACAGGAGGACGCATGCTCCGCAGCAACTACCCGCCCGGCTCGGTGCGCTGGGCCACCCGCCGCGCGCAGTGGCGGGCGCTGGGCCTGACCGACGAGGACATGCTCAAGCCGAAGATCGCGGTGGTGAACTCCTCGTCGGACCTGGCGATCTGCTTCAGCCATCTGGACGAGGTGGCGGCCCGGGTGAAGGAGGGGATCCGGGCGGCGGGCGGTCTGCCGTTCGAGGTGCGGACCACGGCGCCCAGCGACTTCATCCACTCCGCGGGGCACGGCGGCGGCTACATCCTCTCCGCTCGCGACCTGATCGTGAACGACATCGAGGTCGGCGTGGAGGGCGCCCAGCTGGACGGCATGGTCTGCCTGGCCAGCTGTGACAAGACCGCCCCCGCCCAGCTGATGGCGGCCGGCCGGCTGGACGTCCCGACGCTGCTGCTGGCCTGCGGCTACCAGCCGAGCGGGCGGTACCGCGGCGAGCACTGCGACATCGAGGACGTCTTCCTGCACGCCTGCGGCACGCCGGGCGAGACGCTCACCGGTGAGCTGACGGAGATGAGCGAGGACGCGGTGCGCGGGCCCGGCGTGTGCGCCGGCATGGGCACCGCGAACTCCATGCACATCGTCGCCGAGGCGCTGGGCATGGCCTTGCCCGGCTCCACCCCGGTCGCGGCGAACTCCCCCGCGATGTGGCGGGAGGCCGACCGGGCCGCCGAGCGGATCGTGGCCATGGTCCACGAGGGGCTGCGGCCCCGCACGATCCTCACCGGGGCCGCCTTCCGCAACGCCGCCCGGGTGGCGCTCTCGGTGGGCGCCTCGATCAACACCATCAAGCACCTCCAGGCGGTGGCCGCCGAGGCGGAGGTCGACGTCGACGTCACGGCGCTCTACGGCGACCTCGGCGCGAGCACCCCGCTGCTGTCGGCGGTGCGGCCGAACGGCCCGCACACCATCGAGCAGTTCGACGCGGCCGGTGGGGCGCGCGCCGTCATGGCCCGGCTCGGCGATCTGCTGGAGCTGGACGCGCCGACGGCGACCGGCAGGAGCGTGGGCGACAACCTCGCCGACGCGCCGGGTGCGGCGGAGACCCCCGGCACCGCGGACGACCCCGGCACCGCGGGCGACCCCGACGTCATCCGCCCCGCCGACCGCCCGTTCTCGCACGACCCGCTGATCCTCGTGCTGCGCGGCTCGCTCACCCCGCTCGGCGGCATCGTGAAGCTCTCGGTGGACGCCGTGCGCCCCGACACGTTCACCGGTCCTGCCCGCACGTTCGAGAGCCAGGAGGACGCCCTGGCCGCGCTCGCCGCGGGTGCGATCGGTGCCGGTGACGTGGTGGTGCTGCGCGGGCTCGGCCCGCGTGGCCGGCCCGGCATGGGCATGGCCTCCCAGATCGTCTTCGCACTGGACCGCGCCGGGCTCACCGGACAGGTCGCCGTGGTCACCGACGGCCAGCTGTCCGGCCTGGTCAACCGCGGCATCGTGGTCGGCGAGGTACGTCCCGAGGCGGCCGACGCGGGGCCGCTGGCGCTGGTGCGCGACGGCGACACGATCCACGTGGACCTCCCGGACCGCGGCTGCGAACTGCGCGTTCCCGCCGACGAGCTGGAGCGCCGGCGCGCCGAGCCGCTGCCCGTGCGGGAGCACGGCGAGGTGGGGTGGCTGTCCGTGTACCGGCGGACGGTGCGGTCGCTCGACGAGGGGGCGGTGCTACGGCCCCGGTGACGCAGCGGGTGCGTCACCCCCGGCCCCCGAACCCCGCTGGTCCCCTTCGCCCCCGTCATTTCCGCCATCCCCGTCATCCCCGCTCCCGTGGGGAACCCACCGACCCCCCCCCCCCCCCCCCCCCCCCCCCCCCCCCCCACCCCCCCCCCCCCCCCCCCCCCCCCCGCCACACCCGCGAACGCGGACTGCTGCCCAGCGTGCGGGCCCGGACCGGCCGGCCCAGCTCGCCGCGCAACCGCTCCCCGAACGGTGGTCGGCGGAACGGAAGCTTCGACGGGAGCAGTCGCCCGGGAAGCGGGCTGCGGAAACGACGTCGTGACGGCACCCGATCATCGTGCAGGGCCGCCCGGTGCGGGTCCACCGACTTACGGGGTTGTGCGGCCTGCCCGCGCCCGGTGCTCGAAGGCCGGGGTGGTGTCGTCAGGTGAAGGCGGACGGGGGCGGGGCCGGGGAGGCCGTGGCTCCGCTGTCGTGGACGGGGCGTGCACCGCCCGTGAAGTCGGTGAGGGACTTGCCGTGTTCCACGCGGCCGGGATGCGGGTCGGCGGCGGCACGACGGGTGAGGTCGGCGACGGGCAGCGGGCGGGCCGAGGCGAGCAGTACGGCGTTCCCGAAGCGTTTGCCGCGCAGTACGGCCGGGTCGGCGACGAGGGCCAGCTCGGGGAAGACGCCGGCCGCCGTCGCGATCTGACCGCGCAGGTGGGTCAGCGGCGGGCCGTCGGCCAGGTTGGCGGCGTAGTGGCCGGCGGGGGTGAGGACCCTGCGGACCTCGGTGAGGAACTCCGTGGTGGTGAGGTGGGCCGGGGTGCGGGCCGCGCTGAAGACATCGGTGATCACCAGGTCGGCCCAGCCGTCCGGGAGCTTGGCGAGCGCGGCGCGCGCGTCGGCACAGCGCACCCGGATCCGGGCGCCCGGATCCAGCGGCAGCGCCCGGCGCACCAGCGCCACGAGGGCCGCGTCGCGTTCGACGACCTGCTGCGTGGCACGGGGGCGGGTGGCGGCGGTGTAGCGGGCCAGCGTGAAGGCTCCGCCGCCGAGGTGCAGGACGTGCAGCGGTCGGCCGGCCGGGGCGGCGAGGTCGATGACGTGGCCGAGCCGGCGCTGGTAGGCGAAGTCGAGGTACGCCGGGTCGTCCAGGTCGACGTGGGACTGCGGTGCGCCGTCGAGGAGCAGGCTCCAGGCGTGCGGGCGGTCCGGGTCGGGAACCAGTTCGGCCCGGCCGCCCTCGACGTCCTCGGCAACCAAGGCCGCGGAGCGGCGCGCCCGGCGACCGCCCTTCTGCCTCGCCGTCCGGTCGTTCGCCCTCGCCATGGGTTCATTATCCGCCGCCACCGTGGCCGGGCCGCCGGCCGGGAGTGCTCCGGTCGCACGTGACCGTGGGTCGTGGCTAGGCCGTTCGTCCGGGGGCCCGGTGCCGTTCACGTGACCGTGCGTCGTGGCTACGCCGGTCGTCCGGGTGCCCGGAACCGTTCACGTGACCGTGCGTCGTGGCCTGTGCCCACCCGTTCCGCCCTGCGGAACGACTGCCCACAGAAGGTTTGGGGTGCCCCCTTGTCCCGGGGGTGCCGAAGGGCCGCCTTTGGTGGGGTGGGTGGGTCGGTGTCGCGGGGGTATGTACGTGCTCGGCCGGCGCGATTGCCCTGGACCGTCAGTTCACCGGCACCCAGCGGCGGTCCTGCGCGCGCACATACCCCCACGACACCTCCCGTCTCAGACGCGGCTCTCCCCCGGTGGTTCTTCTTTTCCTTCCTCCACCCCTTTCGGGGTGTCGCCCCCCACGGGCATGGGGCAAGGCCCACCGGGGTGCGGGTCGCGTACGAG
>NZ_JAMJWG010000052.1 GCF_024435355.1 Streptomyces odontomachi | reverse complement strand
GGGGCCCAGGGTCACCTTGACGGCGTCGGCAAGCTGATTCATGCCGCGCTCAAGGCCGCGCCGTGCCTCCTCGTTGAACGCAATGATCTTGGCAGGCATGCCTGCATTCCTCCTGTGGTCCGCTGACGGTGCACTGGGACGGCGCCCGCGACGGAGGACCCCGGACAGCTGTGAGGTCTCGCCCCCTGGCGCACCCGCATGGGTTGGCACTCGCCTGACGTGAGTGCCAGGCATCCGCACCCTAGCCCATAACTTGCGTGGCACGCATCTATTGCGTGCAACGCACTTGTTACGCGCTAGGCATCTGACGCGCGTTGCGCATCTTGTGCGCGCAACGCAAGCCGGGGCTAGGATGCGGATCAGCCGAACGTCCCTGGCGTGGGCCATGGACGAGGAAAGGACTTGGCCGGTGACGAACGACGACCAACCCCGTGACCTGCGGACCCGCAACAAGCAGGCCGTTCGCGATTCGATCAGCACCGCGGCGCTGCAACTGGCGCTGGAACAGGGCCCGGGAGGGCTCAAGCTCGTGCGGGTCTCCGACATCGCCTCGGCCGCCGGGGTGGCACCGCGCACGTACAACAACTACTTCTCCAGCCGAGAAGAGGCGATCTGCGCCTGCCAGGCCGACCAGGCCCGCCGCCTGGGCCGGGCCCTGCACGCCCGACCCGCGGACGAGCCCCTCGGCCGGGCCGTCACCGCAGCGGTGATCGAGGTCTTCGCCACCCCCGAACCCGATCGCGCCGGGCTCGCCATGATCATGTCGACCCCCGAGCTACAGGGCGAAGCCCTCAAAGCCTTCGCCATGGCCGAGGAACCGCTCGCCCTCGCCATCGCCGAGCGCACCGGCAGCGGCCCCCACGACAAGCTCTCCTGCCAGGTCACGGCCGCCGCGATCGCCGGAGCGGTCCGCATCGCCGGCCGGCACTGGCTCAGCACCACCAACCCGCCGCCGTTCGCCGCGGTGTTGCGCGAGGCCCTCGGGGCCGTCCTGCCCACCGAGGATTCCCCCGAGGGACCATCGCCGTCATGACCCGGCGCTCACGTCGACGCCGGCTTCCCCGCGGACCCCCTGCCCCTCCTCCGTCGCGCGCTGGTCAGACGTCTACGATCGCACACGTGTCCGATTCTGCGAGCCGTCTGGAGATGCTGCGCTTCGCGCGGCGCGTCACGCTTCAGCAGCTTGCGCAGATCGACCGGTGGATCGCCCGGGAGGAGCGCCGCGAAGCCGAGCGGCGCCGCGGCGCGCAGGCACGACCGCCGGCGCCGGACTGGGTGCTAGAGGTCGGCATCGGAGACAGCGGCAGGCCCGTGTACGTGCACGCGGGCGGCTGCCACATGATCGGGAAGCACTGGCGCGGCGTCGATCGCGCTCAAGCACTACACGCCCTGGCCGAGGGCGTGAACGGCTGCCCGCACTGCCGGCCGGACACCGCGCTGGGACTGCTGGAGTGACCATCGGCCCGACATCAGCCGGCGTCGGGCCGTCGAACCGTCACGCCGGTTGCCCCCGCGGAGGATCCTGGTCCGTACCAAACTCTTGACATGAACATTATTCACTTCTTGAATCGTGACGGGCCATTCCCCGGCCGCACCCACCCCCACCGCACCACCGCGCCTCCCCCACCCCCCACACCCACGAACGGGCCTTCGCGGCCCGTCACGGGGAAGGAACCCCATGAGCAAGAGCAACCCCGGCGTGCGCCGGCCCGGCCTGCGACTCCTCGTGCTGCTCGCGGTGCTGTTCGGCCTCGCGACCGTGCCGGCCTCCGCGCAGAGCAGGGCCGACGCCACGCCGTTCAAGGTGCTGGCGTTCTACAACGGCACCTACGACGCGGCCCACATCGCCTTCGTCCACGAGGCCAACGAGTGGTTCCCGCAAGCGGGCGCGGAGCACGGTTTCACGTACACCGCGACGAACAACTGGGACCTGCTCGCCGACAGTTCCGCCCTCGCGCCGTACCAGGTGGTGCTGTTCCTCGACGACGCCCCCCATACGCAGGCCGAGCAGTCCGGCTTCGAGACCTATATGCGGGACGGCGGCGCCTGGCTGGGTTTCCACGTGTCCGCGTTCACCACCGAGGACCAGAGCTGGCCCTGGTACTACGACCAGTTCCTGGGCAGCGGCGACTTCGTCTCCAACACGTGGGGGCCCACCACCGCCACACTGCGCACCGAGGACCGCGACCACCCGGCGACCACCGAGCTGCCCGCCACGTTCACCTCGTCCGTGAGCGAGTGGTACAGCTGGAGCAACGACCTGCGCGACAACCCGGACATCGACATCCTGGCCTCCGTCGACCCGGTGAGCTTCCCGCTGGGCACCGACCCGAACCAGTCCTGGTACGACGGCTACTACCCGATCCTGTGGACGAACACCGAGTACCGGATGCTGTACGCCAACTTCGGCCACGACGCCATGGACTACGACACCAACACCCCGCTGTCGTCGACCTTCGACAGCGAGACCCAGAACACCTTCCTGCTGGACGGCCTGACCTGGTTGGGAACGGGCGCGGGGGCAGCCCCCGCCGCCTAGCCCGACGGGCACCCCGCCCCACCGGCATCCCCGGCATCCCCGGCATCCCGTTGCGCCGTGCTGCCGCTCCCCCGGACTCTCGGGGGAGCGGCGGTGTCAGTGGTGCTCGCTACCGTCTGCCCATGAATCGCGTGAAGGTGCACAGACCGGTGCAGGGCGAGGTGTACGTCCACTACGGCCAGATCTACGTGGAGAGCGATCCCGAGGACTTCGGACCCGACCTGGCCAAGGCGTTCACGGGCCAGCGCGCGGGGCTGTGCGGCGCCGGAATACCCGGTGCGCTCTGGCTGACGACCGGGTTGCACACGGGCGACGTCGGCTTCACCGTCGAAGTGCACGACCACGCCCCGCCGCTGGATCCGACCTGGGAAGAGGTGGTGGAGGTCTCCTTCCGGCCGGTGTCGGCTCACAGCGTCCTGATGCAGTGGGCCGGTGAGGCCTCCTGGGAACTGGGCCTTCAGGAGACCGACTATCGCGTGCGCTACTGCGCGCAGGGCATGGACGAGGCACGGGAACAGGACACCCGGATGGACGACGAGCCGCAGCTGGACCGCTATCTCCTCCAGTTCTGGCCCGCCCCACCCGGGCCGGACCGCATCGTGCGGCAGACCTCGGACATAGCCGCCTACTGGCACGGCTACGCAGCCCGAGGGCAGGGCTGAGCCTGCCGACGCACGGCTGCGGGCCCCAGCCTCCCGCGAGGAGCCCTTTCCCGACCGGGTGCGCCCGTCAGATGATCGCTGCCATGGTGTTCTCGCCCCCGGTCCGAGTGTGGTTGCTCCCCGATGCCGTCCTGCTTGCCGTGCTGGCCGCCTGGGGTGGGATCCGCTACCCCCATCTGCCCGAGCGGATACCGAAGCACATCGGCGTCGGTGGAGTGGACGCCTGGACGGACCGGTCGATCGGCAGCGCGTTCGTCCTGGTCTTCGTGTATGCGGGAGTGACGGTGCTGATGGTCGGCTGCGCGGAGCTGGTGCTGCGCACGACACCCCGCGATGAGCTGCCGCCCGCGAAGACCGCGCCCTTCGCCGCCTCGTGGGCGACGTCGTCCCTGCTCAACAGGCCCGCCAGTCGAGCCTCCGCACTCCGGATCGCCCGCGCCCTGTTGCTGCTCGACACGTGCGTCGGTGTCTCCTTCCTCGCGGGCTGCGGGATGCTGTGGCGCGCCACGCCCGACCCGGGGGTGCCCGCGTGGCTCTTCGTGGCGATGACCGTGCCCCTCGTCGCCGGCACCGCGCTGACGATCGCCGCGGCCGTCAGCGACCGGAAACAGTGAGGCCGGGCGCGACCAGGCGTACCTCGGCGGCCGGCGTGGTGACCATCGGCGCCGGTCCCGGGCGCACGGCGAGCTTCTGACAATCGGCAGACGCTTGACGGGAATGTCGGACAAACTGTCGCTGACGGTCCGTCACCCGTCGCCGTCTCCCACCACGCCGGAAGAGCGAATCCCGTATGCCCATCGCCACGCAGTCGTCGCCCACACCCCCGCCCCTGCTCCGTGACGTCATCGACATCAAGGAGTCCATATCCACGTCCGACTACGTGTTGCAGCTCTCGGAGGCGACGACACCGGAGGGCGCCCAGCACGCGTTACGGGACTACGTGCTCACGGAGCGGCTGCTGGAGAACTTCGACGAGGCGCTCAGCCTGATCAAATCGGCGCTGGACGGGCGCACGTCGAAGGCGGCGTATCTGCACGGGTCGTTCGGTTCCGGTAAGTCGCACTTCATGGCGGTGCTGCACGCACTGCTGGGCGGCAGCCCTGCGGCCCGCGCCCAGCACGCCCTGGATCCCCTGCTGACCAGGCACGACTGGTTGGGCACCGACGGGAGGAAGTTCCTGATGGTGCCGTATCACATGCTCGGCGCGAAGGCACTGGAGCAGCGGGTGCTGGGCGGCTACGTCAGCCACGTCAAGAAGATCCACCCCCAGGCACCGACGCCGCGGGTGTACCGGACGGACGCGCTGTTCGCCAGCATCCGGTCGATGCGGAGCCGGCTGGGCGACGAAGCCGTCATCGGCGGGTTGGGAGACGTGGCCGGGGACGGGACCGGCGCCGGCGGGGACGACGCATGGGGCGCGTCGTTCGCCTGGTCGCCCGAGCTGCTGGAGACGGCACTGGCCGCGGAGGAGGTGCACGAGTCGGGGCAGCCGCTCGACCTGGTCAGCCCGGCCACACCGGCGGAGCTGCGGGCCCGTCTTGTGCAGGACGCGAGCACCCACCTGCTGCCGGGCTTCGCGCTGAACGCCACCGAGGACGAGCACGGCTTCGTCTCGCTCGACGCCGGCCTGTCGGTGATCGCCGAGCATGCCAGGTCGCTCGGCTACGACGGGCTGATCCTCTTCCTGGACGAGCTGATCCTCTGGCTCGCCACCCTCATCCACGACCAGAGGTTCGTCGCGCGCGAGGCCAGCAAGATCACGAACTTCGTGGAAGGCGGTGCCACACGGCGTGCGATACCCGTCGTCTCCTTTATCGCCCGCCAGCGTGACCTGCGCGAACTCGTCGGCGAAGAGATGTCGGGCGCGGCGGAGTCATCGATCCAGGACACCCTGAACCTGGCGTCGGGCCGCTTCGACAGGATCACGCTGGAGGACCGCAACCTGCCGCGGATCGCGCACGCCCGACTGCTGCGGCCGCACACCCCTCAGGCGGCGGCCCTGATCGACGCCGAGTTCGCGAAGACCCGCAAGGTGCGCCGGGAGGTGTGGGACACGCTGCTCGGCTCCGATCGGGGCGCGGGCGGGATCGGCGCCGACGAGGAGAGCTTCCGGCTGACGTATCCGTTCTCGCCGGCGTTCATGGACACGCTGGTGCACGTGTCGTCGGCGTTGCAGCGCAACCGGACCGGCCTGAGACTGATGGGCCAGCTGCTCGCCGACCACCGCGACGAGCTGCGGCTGGGCGATCTGATTCCGGTCGGCGATCTGTATCCGCTGATCACGGCGGGGGGCGACAGACCGTTCACGGACAGCCTGAAGGTGGTCTTCGAGGCCGCCGACACGCTGTACCGGACCAAGCTGCGGCCGTACCTGCTCGCCACGTACCACCTCTCCGAGGAAGACGTCGAGCGGTGTCTGCACCGGCCCGAGACCATCACCGACCAGGACCTGCGCGGCCGGGTGAGGACGTTCACCGGGGACAACCGCATCATCGGCACCCTGCTGCTGTCCGCGCTGGCGCCGAGCGTGCCGGCGCTGGCCGACCTCACCGTCCGGCGACTGTCGGCGCTCAACTACGGCTCGGTGGTGGCCCCGATCCCCGGGCGCGAGTACGGGATCCTGAAGAACAAGGTCGCCGAGTGGGCGGGCCGCTTCCCGGAGATCAAGGAGACCGGCACCGACGCCAACCCGGGCGTCCGCCTGGAGCTCTCCGGCGTCGACGTGGACTCGGTCATCGCCAACGCCGACGTCAACGACAACCCGGGCAACCGCCTCGCGCTGGCGAAGCGCCTCCTCACGGAGGAACTCCACGTCCGGACGGGCCGGTCGGTCGACGAGCTGCACGTGACATGGCGTGGCACGGACCGCATCGTCGAGGTGGTCTTCGGCAACGTCGCCGACGAGGACGAGCTGCCCGACCACGACCTCATACCGCAGCAGGAGGACCGCTGGCGGATCGCCGTCGACCTGCCCTTCGACGAGGGCGGGTACGGGCCGCACGAGGGCGCCGACCGGATCCGGCGGTTGCGGGAGCGGCAGCAGGACGAGCGGTCCCGCACCGTGGCCTGGCTGCCCACGCACCTGTCGGGGCAGCGGTACGCGGACTTCCGCCGGTTGGTGGTGATCGACCGGGCGCTCTCCGACGCACAACGCTTCGACACCCAGTACGCGGGCCATCTGAACGCCGACAACCGGGCGCGCGCCAAGGGACTCCTGGAGACCCAGCGTGAGTCCCTGCTCAGATGCGTGAAGGCCGCCTTCAAGCAGGCGTACGGACTCGCCGAGAAGCAGGCCGCCGACGTCCGGCTCGACTTCGACGACCACCTCAAGGCGCTGCGGGACGTCGACGGGTTGACGCTGTCCTTCGGCCAGTCCCTGCACGACGGGATCCGGCACATCGCGCGCCGGCTGCTCGGCGAGCAGTACCCGGACCATCCGGACTTCGACCCGGACGGCACCGGGGCGACCGTGACACCCGCCGACGCGCGCAGGGTGTTTCCGCACCTCCGGGCGGCGGCGGAGGCACGGGATGGGCGCACCGAGGTCCCGGCGGCCGATCGCAGGTTGATGCAGCGGATCGCCGGGCCGCTACGGCTCGGGCGGCAGAAGGAGGCGTACTTCGAGCTGTCCCCGTACTGGGCGGACCACTTCCGGCAGCTCGCCCGCGAACGGGGCGTCACCGGCGACCTGAGCCTGATCGCCCTCACCGGCTGGACCGACCTCCCCCAGCCGCGCGGCCTGCCCGGCTTCCTCGCCCGGCTGGTCGTGGCGTCGTTCGCCGAGATGGACGACCGGGTGTGGGTGCGCGGCGGCACGCCGCTGGATCCGGCGCCCGGGCTGGCCCGGATCAAGGACCATGACGCGCTGCGCAGCCGGCCGTTGCCGTCCGAAGAGGTGTGGGAGCAGGCCCGGCAGCGCTTCCAGGCGATCTTCGGGCAGCCGGCACCGACCCTGCGGCGCGGGCGCATGGTCGACCAGTTCGCCCGGCAGATCACGGAGCAGGCGCGCGGCCACCGGGAGGCGGCGGCCGATCTCGTGCGGCGGCTGGCGGAGCATGCCGGGTTCCTCCAGCTCGACGAGACCGACGAGTCGGGCCGGCTGGCGGTGGCGCGGCGCTCCGTCGACCTGCTCGAGGCCCTCACCGTGACCGCGGGGCAGGGTGCCGCCACGGCGTGCAGGACGGTGGAGGCGCTGGCCGCCTTCGACCTGGGTCCGGTGCACGCCGACCGGTACGGAACCTCGGTGACGTGCGCGCGGGCGGTGGCCGAGGCGCTGGCGACGACGTCCTGGACGACGCTGGAGCTGGCCCCCGCCGAGGGCCCCGAAGGGGAGGCGCTCCTTGCGGCACTGCGGGACGTGGCCCGCGGTGACCAGCGGACCGGTGATCTGCGCGAGGCCCTGGCGCATGCCCAGCACCAGGTCCTGGAGCTGGTCAAGCGGAACCGCACAGCCGCCGCACCACCATCCCCGCCCGCCTCACCGGCACCGCACGTCCCCCATCTCCTGGATGCCCCGGACCCCGCGGACGTGTCCGTCGGCACGGGCGGCGGCGACCGGCCCCGCCGGCCGCGCGCCGCGCACGGGAAGCAGCCGAGCACGCCCGCCGCCCACGACCCGGGCCCGGTACCGCGGCAGTACGGCGGCGGACGCACGACGGCGGCGCGGGCCGCAGCGGAACTCCAGGCCGAGCTGGCCGACCTGGTGGCCCGTGACCCGGGTGCCACCGTCGAGATCAGCTGGCGCGTCGTCGACTCGTGAACTGAACAGCACCGCCGACACCACGGCAAGCGGTGCGGTCCTGGCGCGGCCATGGGCGGCACTGCCGCACCGGCCGGGGACGCCCCGGCCGAGCAGGCTCCGGCAACGGCGGACGATGCCCTGATCACGGCGCTCCTCGCGGCGGAGGCGTGCTCGGGACGCTCCCGGACGGCCGCATGCCACGGCTGGACCGGACGCTGTCGTGCGAGCAGTTCGGACCGGTCGGACTCGTGTGAGCGGACGGAGCGGACGGAGCGGACCAGGCAACGACCAGGCAACGTGGGCGGCGTAGGCGGATCCTGTGGGGGCCCGGGTGAGCGGTACGGGCCCCCACCGCGCTCAGGACGCCCGGCTGTCGAGGCCGAAGATGCTTTCGTGGGGTGCCTTTTCGATGGCGGTGGGTGCCGTCGTCCACTCCCGGCCGCCGCCGATCGGGGCCAGCCAGGCCATGGGCGTCCTCTTCAACGGCTGGACCTTGCGGGATGCGCCGGAGTCCGCCGGCTCGGGGCAGATGGCGCGCAGGATGCCGATCCGCCCGTTCAGGGTGTCTACGACGCGGTGCCCCAGCAGGGGGTGCTCCTGGTGGTAGAGGCTGCTGAAGTTCACTGCGCCACCGCCGAGCGCCCGGAGCCGGCCGCTGCCCGCTCGCCGGCTCTGCCCTGATCACCTGGCCGCCGGCCGGCCGGGGCGGCGGGCCTGCTGTCCAGGGCCTGGGCGCCGGCATGAGCACGGGCGCCGGCGTACGGCGGGGGGCACTGACTCGTCATGGGCGCACCTTTGGGGGTAGGTCGTCCTGTGTCGGCATGCGGCACTTCGGTGGCTCGGGGCCGCGGTGCCTCGGCACTGCGGGGTAACTCCGGTCCGTCGGTGCTGCGATGGATCGACATGTCTCGGTGTGTCGGCACTGCGGTGTCTCGTCGGTCGGCGTGGTGTGTCGGTGCTCAGCATGGGTGTGGGCACGGGGGCGGTACGGCACACGGTGTCCCGTACCGCTTACGGCGTGTGCCCGGACACGCGCCGACGGTGAGCGCACTCACCGTTCGTCATCATGAAGCCGAACGCATCGCCGTGCAACCTACTCCCTGATAATTTCAGAAAGGTGTTTGCAGGTTGGCGTCATCACGCAGCAACTGCAACACTCGTTGGGGTGACGAGCCCTCAGCAGGGGGTGACGTCCCCTCAGGAGGTGTTGGTGTGAGAGAGGCCCGTCCGGGCTCGGGCGGCAGCGCGCCCACCGTGCTCCGCATGATCCTCAGCAAGCGGCTCAAGGAGCTGCGGCAGCAGGCTGGGGTCTCCCTGGACGAGGCGGCCGAGGCGCTGGACGTCACCCCTTTGACGATCCGTCGGATAGAGAAGGCGGAGGTCAGCCTTCGGGTCATCTACGTACGGACGTTGCTGGACCTGTACCGGGTCGGCCAGCAGGAGATCGACGAGTTCGTGGCCATGGCCCAGCAGGCGAACAAGCCGGGCTGGTGGTACAACTACCGCGATGTGCTGCCCGCATGGTTCACCGCGTACGTCAGCCTGGAGAACGGTGCGAAGATCCTGCGCACGTACGAGCCGCACTACGTCCCCGGCCTGCTCCAGACGCCCGCGTACGCCCGCGCGGTCCTCCGGGCCGGTTCCCCGAACGCCGACGATGAGGACCTCGACCGCAGGGTGGACCTGCGCCTCCAGCGGCAGAGCCTGCTGACGCGGGCGGACGCCCCCACCCTGTGGGTGGTCATGGAAGAGGCGGTGCTGCACCGGGTCGTCGGGGGCCTGCCGGTGATGCGGGAGCAGATCGACCGGCTCCTGGAGGCGTCCCAGCTGGACCATGTCCACCTGGACGTGGTGCCGTTCGGCGTCGGGGCCCACGTCGGCGCCTACGCCCCCTTCACCTACTTCCGCTTCGCGGAGCGGGAGCTGCCCGACGTCGTCTACTGCGAGATCCTCTCCGGTTCGATGTACCTGGACCAGCCCGGCGACGTCACCGCACACCTCGAAGCGCACAACCGGATGTCATTGCTCACCTCGACCGCGGAGAGCACCGCTCTCCTGCACCACATGCGCAAGGAGTACATATGACGATCTACAACGGCATGCCCGCTGCGGAGCTCGGCGGCGAAGACTGGGAGTGCCCCTGGAGCGGCCCGAGCGGCGGGCAGTGCCTGGAGGCGAAGCGGCTCGACGACGGGCGGGTCGCGGTCCGGCAGTCCACCGATCCCGAGGGCCCCGCGCTCATCTTCACCCGGGGCGAGTTCCAGGCGTTCATCAGCGGAGCCCGGGACGGCCTGGCGGACCACCTGGTGCGCTGACGCACCCGGCCGCGCCGACCGGGCTCCCGCCGGTCGTGCCCGCATGGTGCCGGCCGCACCGCGCCGCGCGGCACGCATGTACACGCTCACCACGGACTCACCACGGAATGGGGCTGCCACGATGACCAACCCTCCCGCAACGACGCGGGACATCGACACCAGCAAGCCGCACTCGGCCCGCATGTACGACTACTACCTCGGCGGGAAGGACCACTTCGACGTCGACAAGCAGGCCGCCGAGCAGGTCGCGAAGGCCTACCCCGGGATCTTCGTGTGCGCCGAGCAGAACCGCGCCTTCATGCACCGGGCCACCCGGCTGCTCGCCCGCGAGCACGGCATCCGGCAGTGGCTCGACATCGGCACGGGCATTCCGACCGAGCCCAACCTGCACCAGGTGGCGCAGAGCGTCGTCCCGGAGGCCAGGGTCGTCTACGCGGACAACGACCCCCTGGTGCTGAAGTACGCGGAAACCCTGATGCGCAGCACCCGAGAGGGCCGCACCGCCTACATACACGCGGACGTCAACGCCCCCGAGGCGATCCTGGACAGCCCCGAACTCGCCCAGGTGCTCGATCTGAAGCAGCCGGTCGCCCTCTCCCTGAACGCCCTCCTGCACTTCGTCACCGACGCCCAGGAGCCCTACGCGATCGTCGACCGCCTGCTCGACTCCTTCCCGTCGGGCAGTGCCCTGGCCGTGACCCACTGCACGCCCGACTTCGACCCGGCCACCTGGCAGAAGGTCACCGACATCTACACCCGCGGCGGGACCCCGGTGCAGTTCCGCTCCAAGGACGACGTCGCCCGCTTCTTCGACGGCCTCGATCTCATCGAACCCGGCATCACCGTCGGCCACCGCTGGCACCTGGAGTACGCGACGGACGACAACGCCCGCGCGGACGCCGAAAGCCACACGGACGCCGAGGTCAGCCTGTGGGCCGGGGTGGGCATCAAGCCGTAGGGGCACCTCCGGCGGGGCAGCCGCCGGCAGAGCAGGTGGGGAGCGCGCGTCGATGGATCCTCGTCGAGTCCACCGACGGGCGCTCCCCCGTGTACCGCTGGTTTCCGCACGGACCGGTCGCTGCCGTCCCGAGGACGACCGGCACCGCAGCAGCCCGGCACCGCACGGGCAACCGGGCCCCGGCCGGCGTCACTGATCGCCCGAGCCTGCCACTCCCCTGACGATGAGCCAGATCACCACGCCGAGGAACCCCAGCCCGACCAGCCACCCGATCACGTTGGACGAGCCTCCGCCGGAGGACGAGCTCCCCGAGTGGTAGGACGATCCGCCGCCGTAGGACCCCCCGCTGCGGGACTTGCTGACCCCGCTGCCGCTGCGTGAGCCGGACGAGCCGCTGCGGGAACCCGAACTGCCGCCGCTGCGACCGGCCAGCGCGACCGTGCTCGCCGAGCCGACCGACCGCTCCGGCACGCCGCGGGTGTGCGTGACCGCCGCCGACGCGGGCGCGACCGCCGCGTGGGGCGCCGAGCGCGGCGCGGACGCCGCGTCCGCCTGGCCGGCGCCGAACAGGCCAAGGCCCAGCGCCACCGCCAAGGCCACCAGCGCCCCGGACCCCGTACGCGCCGCATGAGAGCGCCGGCCCTCGCCCCGCTCAGGCATCTGTGTCATATGCATGCCATCCCCTCCGGCGGAGCACCGTACCGCCGGCTCATCACGTCGTGCGCCGGGTGCCCCTCGTATGGACCCTCGCATGGACCCTCGCAGAGATCCTCGACGGGACGTCGACAGGACATCGACAGGACATCGACAGGGCTCCGTCGGTCAGGGCATTGGCCGAAAACGATTTCACGCGCGCCGTCTTGACGTGCCCACGACCCGAATCTAGATTCCCTTGAAATCGTTTCCGCACCTTCCCCACCATCCGACGAACCCTCAACGAGCCCGGCGCGCCGGCTCGTCGTCGAGTCGCGCCGGCTTTCCGGAGACAGCCATGCATCCGCTCTCAAGACGCCCGTCGGACCCTCCTTCGCAGCGCACCTCACCACGGCGGTTCCTGCGCCGTGCCCTGCCCTCCGGGCTCTTCGCCCTGGCCGTGCTGGTGTCCGGCACGACCGCGTCCGCGCTGTCCGCACCGGCCGGCGCGGACGGCCCGGGCGGCGGCGGGCGCGCCACGCAGCACCGGGTGGCGGCGGACCCCACCCCGCCGCAGGGCTCCTTCTTCTCCACCGTCGCCATCGACAACGGCGCCACCGTCGGCGCCCCCGCCGTCGGCGACAACCGCAGCCACGGGGACCTGTGGCCGAACTGCTGGTCCGACGACGACAACGTCTACGGCGCGTACGGCGACGGCGTCGGGTTCGGCGGCGATGACAACGCCAGTGACATCGGCGTCGCGCAGATCACCGGCATGCCGGGGAACCTGAACGGCACCCAGCTCGCCGAGGGCGACCAGGTCGGGCAGGTGTGGAACGCCGACCACACCCGCAAGCCGACCGGCATGGCCTGCGTGGGCGGCACGCTCTACCTCGCCGTGCAGGACCTCGCCACCGACTTCAACGACGCCCCTGCGGCCACCGTCGCCAAGTCCACCGACCACGGCAGGACATGGACGTGGGACCACTCGGCACCGATGTTCTCCGCTGGCGTGTTCAGCACGGTGATGTTCCTGGACTACGGCAAGGCGTACAGCAACGCGCCCGACGGGTACGTCTACGCGTACGGCCTGGACGGCAACTGGCGGGACTCCTTCAACGACCGGGTGAAGGACCCGCAGGACCTGTATCTGGCCCGGGTGCCGAAGGACGCGGTGCAGGACCGGTCGGCCTGGCAGTTCGCCAGCGGCTTCGACGGCTCGGGCGCGCCCACCTGGTCGTCCGACATCGCGCAGAAGGCGCCGGTGCTGCACGACGAGCGGCGGGTCTACCCGGACGTGTACACGGACGGCCGGATCGAGAACCTGAGCGTCGTCAGCCAGGGCGGCATCGTCTACGACAAGCCGTTGAACCGCTACATCTACACCTCGTGGACCGAGTACACCTTCGAGTTCTACGAGTCCCCGACGCCGTGGGGGCCGTGGCGCCGGATGGACGCCAAGGACTTCGGCGGCTACCCGTGGACGCACGCCAAGCACGGCGGGTACGCCACCACCATCCCGTCGAAGTACATCAGTGCCGACGGCAAGTCGATGTGGTTGCAGTCAAACGTCTGCCCGTGCGGCGGCGGCATCGGCGACCAGTGGGCGTACACGTTCTCGCTGCGGCGGATGCACCTGGAGCCGTACACCGCGACCCAGCCCGGCAACACCCCGGACCCGCAGCACAACCTCGCCCGTGACACGGGCACGGTGGGCGTCGAACGGGCCACCCACTTCGGGAACACCGGGTTCTACAACGACGGCGACACCGCGCAGAACGAGGACGACTGGAACGACGAGAACAAGTCGGCGAGTTGGTGGGGCTACACCTGGCCGCGGTCGTACACGATGAACAAGGTCGTCTACACCACGGGGAACATGTTCGGCGACGGCGGATGGTTCGCCCGCGACCTGCGCGTGCAGGTGCGTCGCGACCACACCTGGACGGACGTCGGCGGCCTGACCGCCTCCCCCGCCTACCCGAACGACAGCAGCGCGGGGCCGAATCACACCTACACGTTCACCTTCGATCCGACGGTCGGTGACGGAGTGCGGGTCATCGGGGCCCCGGGCGGCACCCGGACCTTCACCTCCATCGCCGAACTGGCCGTCTACTACGGGACGTCGTGACGACACCGGTGCTGCGTTCTCCCGGGGGACGCTGTGGTCCACAGTCGCTCCGCGACGGGCCGGACCCCCAGCCGAAAAGCAGGCCAGCCGGGGTGACCGGCGCGGGCATCGCGAGGCGAACCTGAGTGAGAGGGGCCACACCTCAACATGAGACGACGTGAGAGGGCTGCCACAGCCATGAGACGACGCATCCGATCAGGGCCCAGACCACCCTTGGTGGCGCTGCTCGCCGCCCTGCTGTTCACCACGCTCGCCGTCGCGGTGCCGGCCCAGCGCGCCGCGGCGGCCGCCCCCGCGCAGACGAAGGCGGCCGCGGTGGACAAGGGCCCGATCGGCTGGGACACCTACCGGCACCTGGACCGGTTGGCGTTCCTCAGCCCGGGCACCCAGACCCGCCAGTTCTCCAGCTTCGACCGCACCGGCGGCAACGGCGACGGCTTCGACGGCACCTACTCCTGCCTGCGCACCACCTCGGCGGGGTGCGTGCTCGCGGAGGACAGCGGGGCGGGCGAGGTCTCCTCGATCTGGTTCACCCGGGACGGCGGCGACGTCACCGGCACCGGAAACATCATCGTCGAGCTGGACGGCACGACGGTGCTCGACGCACCGCTCCAGGACGTGGTGAACGGCAAGCAGGGCGCCCCGTTCGTGTATCCGCTGGTGGCCAACGCCGACCAGTCGTCGGGCGGCGTCTACGTCAAGGTGCCGATGCCGTACCGGCAGTCGATGCGGGTGACGGTGACGCACAACCCGTTCTTCTACCACGTCGGTTACCGGCACTTCACCGACGCGGCAGGGGTGACCCGGTTCGATCCGTCCGACCCGGCCACCGACGTCGTCGACCTGCTGAAGGCGGCCGGCACGAAGGACCCCAAGCCCGCGCAGTCCGGCGGCAGCACGCAGGCCAGGACGCTCGACCTGGCCGCGGGGCAGAAGACCCAGGTCGCGGCGGAGAGCGGGGCGGGCAGCATCAGCATGCTGCGGGTGCGGGTGCCCGACTCCGAGGACACCGACGCGGTGCTGGCGGGGCTTCGGCTGCGGCTGGGCTTCGACGGCCGGGAGACCGCGAACGCGCCGGTCGGCGAGTTCTTCGGCTCGGGGCTCGGCGAGAGCCCGGTGCGCTCGCTGATGTTCGCCATGGACACCGCAGCTGACGGTTGGTACACCACGTGGTGGCCGATGCCGTACCGCAGCGCGGCCCAGGTCAGCCTGGAGAACACCACCGGGCAGGCGCTGTCCGGGATCGACGTCGAGGTGACGGCGGCACCCGACACGCAGTGGGCGGACGCGCTCGGCGACGACGGCACCGCGGGCTACTTCACCGCCGAGTCACACGCCGGGGAGACCGTGCAGGACCACGACTGGCTGTTCGCCGACCGCACCGGGCGCGGCAAGTTCGTGGGCGTCTCGGACACCATGCAGGGGCACCTGACCAGCGGCAACACCCGCGCCTACCTGGAGGGCGACGAGCGGGTCTACACCGACGGCCAGCTCACCCCGCAGCTGCACGGCACCGGCACGGAGGACTTCTACGAGTCCGGCTGGTACTTCAACCGCGGCACCTACACCAACCCGATGAACGGCAACCCGGCGCACGAACTGCGCACCGGCGGCTGCGAGAACGAGTGCGACGGTGCCTACCGGCTGATGCTGGGCGACGCCGTCGCCTACGAGTCGGGCCTGCGGTTCGGCATGGAGCACGGCCCCGCGGACGACGTGCCGGCGCACTACGGCTCCACCGCCTTCCTGTACACCCGGGACGTCTCCGACGGCGCCGGCGTGCACCGCACCACCGTCATCGACACCGGTGACGCGGCCAGCCGGACCGCCGCCGGCTACACCGAGGGCGGCAGCGCGACCCAGCAGCCCGTCACCTCCGTCTACGAGGGCGACGCCGACGACCAGCAGGTCACCGACGACGTCCGGGCCACCTCCTCGTCGGTCTCCTTCCACCTCGCGCTCGACGCGGCCAACCAGGGCGTGCTGCTGCGCCGCACGGCCGACCAGGCGCAGGGCTACCAGTCCGCGCAGGTGCTGGTCGACGGGCAGGCGGTGGGCACCTGGACGCAGCCGCTGGGCAACGCCACGCAGCGCTGGCTCGCGGACGCCTTCGCGATCCCGGCGAGCGCCACCGCCGGCAAAAGCGCGGTCACCGTCGAGCTGCGCCCGGCGAGCGGCTCCCCGGCGTGGACGGCGGCCGGCTACGCGGCCGACAGCCTGGTGCCGGGCGGGTACGCCGACAGCAAGGCGCCCGGCACCACACCGGCCGCCGCGCTGACCGGCGGCCATGACCATGCGCTGCACCTGACGTGGGGTGAGCCGGCGGACGACACCGGGGTGCGGGAGTACCGCGTATACGGCTCGACCTCGGCGGACGTGCCGATCGGCGACGCCACCCTGCTGGCCACCGTGCACAGCCTGGGCTTCACGCACGGCCCGCTGAAGGCCGGGCAGGACTGGCACTACCGGGTCCTGGCGGTGGACCTGGCCGGGCACACCGCCCAGCTCGGCGGTGTCGTCTCCGGCCGTACCGGCACCCCCACCCGTACCGATCTGAACGGCGACCACAGGGACGACGCGGTGGTCTTCACCCGGGGCGACGCGGCGGACGTGTTCGGGGCGCTGTCCGACGGCTCGTCGTTCCAGGGCACCGGCGTGAAGTGGCACGAGCACTTCGCGCAGGGCACCGAAATCCCGCTCACCGGTGACTTCGACGGGGACGGCCGCACGGACGCGGTGACGTTCACCCGGGGCGACGCGGCCGACGTGTACGTGGCCCTGTCGGACGGCTCGAAGCTGAACGGCGACGGTGTGAAGTGGCACGACTACTTCGCGGCCGGCACCGAGATCCCCGCGGTGGGCGACTTCAACGGCGACGGCAAGGACGACATCGCCACGTTCACCCGCGGCGACACGGCGGACGTCTACGTCGCGCTGTCGACGGGCACGTCCTTCGGCGCCTCCCGCATCTGGCACACCCACTTCGCGGTGGGCACCGAGATCCCCGAGGTCGGCGACTTCAACGGCGACGGCATGGACGACATCGTCACCTTCACGCGGGGCGACACCGCGCAGGTCTACGTGTCGCTGTCCAGCGGCACCGCGTTCCGGCAGGACGGCTGGCTGTGGCACAACCACTTCGCGCTGGGCAGCGAGCTGCCGGCGGTCGGGGACTTCGACGGTGACGGGCGCGATGACATCGCCACCTTCACCCGCGGCAGCGCGGCCGATGTCTTCGTCTCGCTCTCCGACGGCACCCGGTTCGTGCAGGACGCCTGGAAGTGGCACGACGACTTCGTGGCCGGCGGCCAGGTGCCCGGTGTGGGCGACGTCAACGGCGACGGGAAGGCCGACATCCTCGCCTTCACGCTGGACGCGGCGGCGGATGTGTACGTCTCGCTGTCCGAGGGTGGGGCGTTCACCGCGGGCGCCGCGAAGTGGCATGACACGTTCGGCCTGGCGGGCGAGTGGCCACGGCCGAGCGAGGTGGAGTTCGCCGGCTGACGCCCGGCCGGGCCGTCCGGCCTTCCGGGCGGCTCGACCGTCGGGCGGTTGACCGTCAAGGGGCCGGGGTCCCGCAGCGCTTCGGGCGCTGCGGGGCCCCGGCCCGGTGTGCGGGGACCCGGGGCGTGGGGGTGGATGGGTCCCCGCGCGCTTGCGGTCAGCTTCCGAAGTACCCGTCGAAGTTCTTCTGGAACTCCCAGCCCCCGAACTTGTCCCAGTTGATCGACCAGGTCATCAGGCCCCGCAGGTCGGGCCAGCTGCCGTGCGGGGTGTAACTGCCGCAGCCGGTCTTCTTGGTGAGGCAGTCCAGGGCCGTGTCGACGTCGGCCGGGGTGGTGTAGCCGCCCCCCGCGTTCACGGTCGCGGGCAGCCCGATCGCCACCTGGGAGGGCTCGAGCGCCGGGAACATGTGGGCGGTGTTCCCGGCCACCGGGAAGCCGGTGAGCAGCATGTCGGTCATGGCGATGTGGAAGTCGGCGCCGCCCATGGTGTGGTACTGGTTGTCGAGCCCCATGATCGGCCCGGAGTTGTAGTCCTGGACGTGCAGCAACGTCAGGTCGTCGCGCAATGCGTAGATCACCGGCAGATACGCACCGGCGCGTGGATCCGCGCCGTTGCTGCCGGGCCCGTAGAACTGGTAGCCGAGCTGCACGAAGAACGTCTCCGGCGCCATGGTCAGCACGAAGCCGCTGCCGTACTTGGCCTTGAGGGTCTTCAGGGCGGAGATCAGGTTCACCACGACCGGTGTGGTCGGGTTCGCGAAGTCGGTGTCCCCGGCGTCCAGCGACAGGGAGTGGCCCTCGAAGTCGATGTCGAGACCGTCCAGGCCCCAGGTGTCGATGATGGAGCTCACCGAGGAGACGAAGGCGTCACGGGCCGCCGTGGTGGTGAGTTGGACCTGGCCGTTCGCGCCGCCGATGGAGATCAGCACCTTCTTGCCCGCGGCCTGCTTGGCCTTGATGGCGGCCTTGAAGTCAGCGTCCGACTCGACGTTGGGGCACTCCGACGCACCGCAGCGCGTGAAGCGGATGTCTCCGGAGGTGGGCGAGGTCGGCTCGCCGAAGGCCAGGTCGACGACGTCCCAGCTGTCCGGTACGTCGGCCAGCGGAACGTAGCCGGACCCGTTGGCGAAACTGGCGTGCAGATAGCCGACCAGCGCGTGTGCGGGCAGGTCGGCGGCCACGCTCGGCGCGTGGGACGACGCCGCCGATGGCCCCGCTGCCGCGCCCGAGGGGGCTGCGACGGCCAGGCTGCCGAGGACCGCGGTGCAGGTCAGTGCCGCTGCGGCCGCCACGGCACGGAGATGACGGCGGGTTCGGGCGGGGGCGCACGCCGGCTGGCGGGGCGAAGGGGTCGGTGTGGTGGGCGACGCGGGCATGGGGGCGGCTCCTTGGGCGGGTGTGGGGGCGGGAGAGCCTGGGCCGTTGCCGGAGTGCCGGCGGGTGGGGGCGGGGCCCTGACGCGACGGAGACGTAGAGGCAACGTAGAAGGACTAGACCAATTCGTCAATAGGTTCAGACCAGTTGAAACTCTCCGGCCCGGCCACGCGCACGCTGTGGCACACATAAGCCCGCCCCGCACGGGGGCGGGGCGGGCGATGGCGTAGCGGTTGGGAGGAGGCCGCTGCACCGTTGCCGCGGGGCACCGATGGTGCCGTTGCGGCGGAAACCGGCGTGTGGTGCCTGCCGGTGGCTTGCGATCGCAGCGCCCCCGGGGGTGGCGCTGCGTGACGATGCACGCGAGTATGCTCCGGACCTGAGACAACGTCAACGTTACTTACCGGAAACTTTTCGATCGTCTGCCCACTCCGCCGACTCGGCCGGGTCAACTCCTACCTGCACAAACACGGACGCGTTCCGTGTTCACCGGGCAAACCGGCCTGGGTGGCAGGCGGGTTGGCAAGCGTGTTGCCGCGAAAATTTCGATGAACTTTCACCCAGTTACAAACTGGTCGGGGTGAGGCAGGTTCTTTCGCTTCGGGAGGGTCTGGGGGCGGCGCCCCTCGGCCCCCCTTTTTTTGGCCTTGACGGCCTCGTCCTCAATCGCCGGACGGGCTTGTTATTGCGCGGCGTGTGCCGGTGCGCGTTGCCGACTGTGGGTGCGTCTCTGGCTGGGGTCGCCTTCTGTTTCGTTGTGGGTCGGGGGCGTGGGGGATGTACGTGCTCGGCCGGCG
>NZ_JAMJWG010000051.1 GCF_024435355.1 Streptomyces odontomachi | reverse complement strand
TCGGATCTGATTTTCCCGGCCGGAGCGGGTGTCTTTAACGGGCCTTATGGCCCCTCGACATTTGTCACCATAACCGACCCGCTTGGCGTTTCACAAAAGTGGCCGTCAAGACCCTGCGATCCTGAATTTCGACATGCGAAATAAGGACCCGCAGAGGGTGAGTCGTGAGTGGTGGTTTTGCCGCTTCCGGCTGCTGGCTCGAAGCCGTACCCGGTTCAAGCGGCTCGGACTACGTTACGGATCTGTCGTACCCGAGTCAAGTTCGACGCTTGCGCGGCGTGTGCGGGCGGTAGGGGCTCACCGTCGGGTCCCCGTCGACCCAGAAACGCCAGGGGTGGACTCCACCTTCGCCTGCGACCCCGGTGCGCGGGCCGCTGAGTACCTGGTCGGGACGGCAGGGAGCGCCCTTGAGCAGACTGAGTGGAGCTTGCGAGGAGGCGCAGAGGTCGGTCCCGTTGAGGTTCCGGTCGATGTCCAGGGCGGTTGCCAGGCGAGCGGGGCCTTTGGCCAGTTCCTTGTCGTTTCGGGCCGAAAGCCGTCGCTTTCGGGCGAGGTCTGCGCCTTCTGTGATCGCTCCTGCGCGGATCAGGACTCCGCTTGCCTTGCCCTCGGGGCCGCACACCACGTTCATGCAGTGCCACATGCCATAGGTGAAGTAGACGTACGCGTGCCCGGGGGGACCGAACATCACGTCGTTGCGCGGGGTGCGCCCGCGGTAGGCGTGGGATCCGGGATCGCGCTCGCCGTCGTAGGCCTCGACCTCCGTGAGGCGGACTTCGATCGGACCGTCCGGGGTGTTGCGCACCAGCGAGCGCCCCAGGAGATCCCGTGCCACGTCAAGCACGGGGCGGTCGAAGAACTCCCGCGCGAGAGGCGTACGGTCAGTGGCCGCGATCATGGGGTCCGAGCGTAGTACACGGGGGATGTGTGATTGCGCGGCGGACAGCTTCCCCCGACTGCCAGGATGAGGCGCGCAACCGGACGCGGGCGGATCGCGTTCACAAGTGAAGAGTACGTACGCAGACCACAGGCAGAGCCTGGGGAGGAGTGACATGGGGTTCAAGAGGCTGCTTGCGAGTCTGGGGGCCGGTGGGGCTTCGGTCGAGACGGTGCTGGCCGACATGAACGTCGTACCTGGAGGTGTCGTCCAGGGCGAGGTGCGCATCCAGGGCGGCTCGGTCGACCAGTCGATCCAGGGGTTGTCGGTCGGCCTCCAGGCCCGGGTGGAGGTCGAGGGGCACGACGACCAGGAGTACAAGCAGAACATCGAGTTCACGAAGGTGCGGCTGGGCGGAGCGTTCTCGTTGCAGGCCGAGGCGGTGCACACGGTGCCGTTCAGCTTGGAGATCCCCTGGGAGACGCCGATCACCAACTTCGCCGGCCATGAGCTGCGCGGCATGCACATCGGAGTGACGACCGAGCTGGCGATCGCGAACGCGGTGGACTCCGGTGACCTCGACCCGATCACGGTGCACCCGCTGCCCGCGCAGCAGGCCATCCTGGACGCGTTCGGGCGGCTCGGGTTCCACTTCAAGAGCGCGGACCTGGAGCGCGGGCACATCCGTGGGACGCGCCAGCAGCTGCCGTTCTACCAGGAGATCGAGTTCTACCCGCCGCAGCAGTACCGCGGTCTCAACCAGGTCGAGCTGAGCTTCGTGTCCGACGACCGGGAGATGGACGTCGTCCTGGAGATGGACAAGAAGCCGGGGCTGTTCAGCGAGGGCAGCGACTCCTATCGCGCCTTCCAGGTGGGCCTGCACGACTACCAGTCGACGGACTGGGCGGCTTATCTGAATCAGTGGCTCTCCGAGGTCGGTAGCCGTCGGAGCTGGTTCTAGGTCCTAGGCTCGGTGCCACAGTTGTCACCGATCAGGAGGTGTCGTAAGTGACCGAGCCCAAGAGGCGGCCGCTTCCCCATGATTTCCACCCTCCGGTGCCGTCGTTCACCGTGGTGAGCGAGGACGTCGAAGCGGGGGCGGTGCTGAAGGACGCGCAGGTCTACGCGGGCGGCAACACCTCACCGCAGCTGCGGTGGGAGGGTTTTCCGCCGGAGACCAAGAGCTTCGCCGTCACGTGCTACGACCCCGACGCCCCGACCGGCAGCGGGTTCTGGCACTGGTCCGTCTTCGACATTCCGGCATCGGTCACGGAGCTGCCGGCGGGTGCGGGAAGCGGGACGTTCGAGGGACTGCCGAGCGGCGCCGTCCAGGTGCGGAACGACTACGGCACCAAGGACTTCGGCGGCGCCGCACCGCCGCCCGGGGATGGCCCCCACCGGTATGTGTTCACCGTGTACGCGGTGGACCAGGAGAAGCTGGGCCCCGACTCGGACGCATCGCCGGCCGTGGTCGGGTTCAATCTGCGCTTCCACACGTTGGCACGTGCCCAGCTGATCGGTGAGTACGAGGCGCCCGCCGAAGCATGACGCCGCCCGGGCCACCTCGCGTCACGCAGGGCGAGCGGTGACGCTCGCCCGGGGTGGTGACGGCCCTGGGAAGGACGGATCCCCGGGAGTGTGGAGTTCATCCAGCTCTTCCGGGGACCCGTCCCCACGCCGTGTACGCCATCTGGTTGTCCCGTCCGTAGTGCACCTTTCACCCGATGTTCGCCCGCCTTCGACCTTGGCCCTGGTCGCAGGTGGGCATTTTTATTGCGTTGTCCATCCCGACGTGCCCGGCCAGAGTTGATCCCAGCCTGCCGAGGGGTGGGTCGGCGCATACGGGAGGTGGGCAAGGTGCGGAACACGCTGGTGCTGAACGCAAGCTTCGAGCCGCTGTCGACGGTGACCATGAATCGGGCCGTTGTGCTGGTCCTCCAGGACAAGGCGGTCGTGGAGCAGGCCCACCCGGCGCTCCGTGTCCGTGCGGCCGCCGTCGAGCTTCCGGTGCCACGGGTGATCAGGCTGTGCAGGTATGTCCGAGTGCCGTTCCGAAGACGGGCGCCATGGTCACGGCACGGTGTGCTGGTGCGTGACCAGCACAGGTGCGCCTACTGCGGGCGCCGGGCGACCACGGTGGACCACGTGGTGCCGAAGTCGGCCGGTGGTGCGGACTCCTGGCTGAACACGGTGGCGTCCTGCGCCGAGGACAACCACCGCAAGGCGAACCGTACGCCGGAGCAGGCGGGGATGGCGCTGCTGCGGCAACCGTTCGAGCCGACTCCGGCGGACGCGATGCTGCTGGCGCTGAGCCGGGACGGTCGGGAGACGCTGCCGGAGTGGCTGTCGGTGCGGGCGGCCGCGTAAGGCGTTCGGTGGTGCGGCCAGCCCCTCGTCGTCAGTCGATGGGGGGCTGCTCGCGCAGCTGCTTGCCGTTGGCACCGTGGGTGCCGCTGCCGGCCGGGCCGAAGTTGCCGATGGCACCGGAGAGGCCCTTGAGGGCGTCGCCGATCTCGCTGGGCACGATCCAGAGTTTGTTGGCGTCGCCTTCGGCGATCTTCGGCAGCATCTGGAGGTACTGGTAGGAGAGCAGCTTCTGGTCCGGGTCACCGGCGTGGATGGACTCGAAGACGGTGCGGATGGCCTGGGCCTCACCTTCGGCGCGCAGGGCCGCGGCCCTCGCCTCACCTTCGGCGCGCAGGATCGCGGACTGCTTCTCACCCTCGGCGCGCAGGATCTCGGACTGCCGGACACCTTCGGCCTGGAGGATGGCGGCGCGCTTGTCACGGTCGGCGCGCATCTGCTTCTCCATCGAGTCCTGGATGGAGGTCGGCGGCTCGATCGCCTTCAGCTCGACGCGGTTGACGCGGATGCCCCACTTGCCGGTGGCCTCGTCGAGGACGCCACGCAGGGCGGCGTTGATCTCCTCGCGGGAGGTGAGGGTGCGCTCCAGGTCCATGCCACCGATGATGTTGCGCAGGGTGGTGACGGTGAGCTGCTCGATGGCCTGGATGTAGCTGGCGACCTCGTACGTGGCGGCTCGTGCGTCGGTCACCTGGTAGTAGATGACTGTGTCGATGTTGACGACGAGGTTGTCCTGCGTGATCACCGGCTGCGGGGGGAACGGCACGACCTGTTCGCGCAGGTCGATGCGGTTGCGGATGGAGTCGATGAAGGGGACGACGATGTTGAGGCCGGCGTTGAGCGTGCGGGTGTAGCGTCCGAAGCGCTCGACGATGGCAGCGCTGGCCTGCGGGATGACCTGGATCGTCTTGATCAGGGCGATGAAGACCAGCACCACCAGAATGATCAGGACGATGACGATCGGTGCCATGGTGGCTTCCCCGTACCCTTCATGCCTCGGCGTTTCCGGAAGATCTGAAGTTGTTGTAGATCTTGCTGTCGAGTCTCTCAGACGCCCGCGTGCGGCGGGCCACTTCCGGCAACTCCGCCTTGTTCCCCGCCGGTTCCGTGCAGGCGGTGTGGGGCGTGCGGGGCCTGAGCATGTGGTGGTGGCCTGGCGGACGAGGGGTTCGCGAGGGAGTACGAGGCGTTTGCCGCGTGCTTCGGGCGCCCGCGCTCGCCGTGCTCGCGCGGCGCGCGGCACAGGCGTTCACGCCGAGGCATCGGCGGGGTCTCCCCGGGTGCGGAGGACGCCGGCTGCTCGGCTGCGGCGGGCGGCGGGCGGCGGCTGCTCATAGGACGATCGCTGTGGCGCCCTCGATGTCCACCACGTCGACCTCTTGTCCCACGTCGTAGCTCTGGGCCTCGTCGAGGGAGCGAGCGGACCAGACCTCACCGGCGAGTTTGATCCGGCCGCCGGAGCCGTCGACGCGTTCCAGGACGATGGCGTGCTTGCCCTTCAGGGCGTCCACGCCGGTGGCGAGTTCGGGGCGTTGCAGGCGGTGTCTGTTCGCGATGGGGCGTACGACCGCGACGAGCGCGATCGACACGATGACGAAGGCAACGACTTGGAGGACGATTCCGCCTCCGAGCGCGGCCACGACGGCGGCGACAACGGCACCCACGGCGAACATGCCGAATTCGGGCATCGCAGTCACCACGAGCGGGATTCCGAGCGCGACGGCGCCGATCAGCCACCACACCCATGCGTCGATGTCCACCCGTTCATGGTAGGACCGCAGTTGCGTCCCGGACAGACCGCGCGTCAGGCCATGGGCAGGCCCCGGGCGGTCCAGCGGTCGCCGGACTGCTCGACGACCAGGGGGAGTCCGAAGCAGCGCGAGAGGTTGCGTGAGGTGAGCTCGATCTCCAGTGGTCCGGCGGCGAGGACCTTGCCCTGCCGGATCATGAGGACGTGGGTGAAGCCCGGGGCGATCTCCTCGACGTGGTGGGTGACCATGATCATGGAAGGTGCCGCGGGGTCGCTGGCGAGCCTGCCGAGTCGGCGCACCAGGTCTTCCCGGCCACCCAGGTCGAGTCCGGCGGCCGGCTCGTCCAGCAGCAGCAGCTCCGGGTCGGACATCAGGGCGCGGGCGATCAAGGTGCGCTTGCGCTCGCCTTCGGAGAGGGTGCCGAACCTGCGGTCCAGGTAGTCGTTCATACCGAGACGGTCGAGGAAGGCGCGGGCGCGCTGCTCGTCGATGGCGTCGTAGCTTTCGTGCCATCCGGCGGTCATGCCGTAGGCAGCGGTGAGGACGGTCTGCAGGACCGTCTGACGCCGGGGCAGCTTCTCGGCGATGGCGATCCCGGCGACGCCGATACGGGGGCGGAGTTCGAAGACGTCGACCTTGCCGAGCTGCTCGCCGAGGATGGCGACGGTGCCCTTGCTGGGGAAGAGGTAGCTGGAGGCGACGTTCAGGAGGGTGGTCTTGCCCGCGCCGTTCGGGCCGAGGATCACCCAGCGCTCGCCTTCCTTGACCGACCAGGAGACCTGGTCCACCAGAGCCCGGCCCTCGCGGAGCACGGATACGTCCGCCAGCTCCAGTACATCGCTCATGAGCGCGTTGTCTCCCATTGCAGTATCGGCCTGTGCCATCTCGGCTGTCGTGCGCCTTTGGACGCAGCCCCCAGGCAAAACCTACGCCACCACTCCTGCGGACCGTCCCATCGGCCGGTCCCTAGGGTGGTACCCATGCTTTCGGAACCACGCTCTGGACGGTTGGCCGCTTGGGGAAACGCCCTCTTGGCCGGATTGATCTCACCGGATGACGCGGCGGATGCCGTGGTCGGTGAGGACACGGTGCACCGGGTGGCCGGGCTGCCCGGTGAGGCGGCGCCCGTCGGGCTCACCCTCGCACTGGGCCGGCTGCGTGCGCTGGGGGTGACCGGTCTGCGGGTGGCGTTGCCGGCCCCGGGGCATCCGCTGGGGTTGAGTGGGCCGCCCGCCTTCAACGCACGGGCCCTGGAGGCGGAGGAGGCGGTGATCTGCCAAGGCGCCGCGCTCGGTCTGGTGCCGGAGGTGTTCGAGGCGGGGCCTGCGGGCGATGTGCATGTGGAGGTGCTCTGGGAGTGTCTGCCGGTGCGGGAGGCTCCACCGGCGGACGTGCCCTCGCTCGGGGAGGCCGAGCGGGAGCTGGCCGAGGCTCTCAGGGATGCCACGGAGGTCCTGTCGCGGCTGGACGTGGCCGCCTCGGGGCCGGCCGCCGAGGCGGCGATCGACGCGTACCGTGCTCGGGCCGAACGGACCGGCGAGGCGCTGGCTCCGGGCTATCCGCCGCGGGCGGTGCGGGTGTTGGAGCTGGCGCAGCGGGTGGTGCTGCTGGTGTCGCTGGCCTACGAGAGCGGGCACGGCGGAGCGGTGAGCGCCTCCGAGATGTCGGCGCGGGCGCAGGCGCTGCGGCCGGTGGAACGCACGGCCCGGCGGGCGCAGGTGGCCGCGTACAACGCGTACGTGGAGGAACGGGAGCGCGGGGTGCGGTGAGCCCGCCGGGGTGCGGCGAGGCGGTGAGCCCGCCCGGTCGGCTCATGACGGCGCGGTCGGGCGCCCCTCATACGTGCCCCGGTGCGGTGTGTCGGTGCCGTGCCCCGGTGCCGTGTGCCTCAGGTCGTCATGCCGTGGCGTACCGCCCAGAGCGCCGCTTGGGTGCGGTCGGCCAGGTCCAGCTTCATGAGGATGTTCGAGACGTGGGTCTTGACGGTCTTCTCGGAGAGGACGAGGGCACGGGCGATCTCGCGGTTCGAGCGGCCGTCGGCGATGAGTCCGAGCACCTCACGCTCGCGTTCCGTCAGCGACCCGGTCCTGCCCTGGCCGCCGCCCGACTCCTCCTGGGAGAGGAGGGCGCCGGCCACCTCGGGCTGGAGCAGGACGTGTCCGGCGTGCACGGAGCGGATGGCGCCGGCGAGCGCATCCGGGTCGACGTCCTTGTAGACGTACCCCGCGGCGCCGGCGCGCAGCGCGGGGACGACCGTGCGCTGCTCTGTGAAGCTGGTCACGATGAGGACGCGCGCGGGGTTGGACAGCTCGCGGAGCTTGCGCAGCGCCTCGACGCCGTCCATGCCGGGCATCTTGACGTCCATCAGGACGACGTCGGGCGCCAGCTCCTCGGCGCGGGCCACGCCTTCGGAGCCGTCGGAGGCCTCGCCCACGACCTCGATGTCGTCCTGCACCTCGAGGAAGGTCCGCAGGCCGCGGCGGACCACCTGGTGGTCGTCCACCAGGAGGACGCGGATGGGCCCACCCTGCGCGGGTCGCGCGGCGCCCTGCGGTGCACCCCCCTGGGGTGCGGCGTGCGCTGCCCCTGTGTCGTCAGCCACCGGGGACCTCCATCTTGATCGTGGTGCCCTTGCCGGGCGCCGATTCGACGGTGAGGCGGCCGCCGACGCCGCTGGCGCGGTCGCGCATGGAGACCAGGCCCAGGTGGCGTCCGGCACGGCGGACGGCGCGCGGGTCGAAACCGCTGCCGTCGTCCGTGACACGCAGGACGGCGCCCTGGCCGTGGCGTGCCAGGTCGACGTCGACCCGGGTGGCTCCGGAGTGCCGCAGCGCATTGTGCAGGGCCTCCTGGGCGACCCGCAGCATCGCCTCCTCCTGGGCGGCCGGCAGGGCACGCACGCCGTGGCTGGAGAAGGTGACGCAGGCGGAGTGGGCACGGTCGAGTACCTGTACCTGGGTGCGGAGCGTGGCCACCAGGCCGTCCTCGTCCAGGGCTGCGGGGCGCAGCTCGATGACGGCAGCGCGCAGCTCGTCCGCGGCCTCCGCCGCCAGTCGGGCGACCTGCTGGAGCTCGCCCTTGGCGCGAATCGGGTCACGGTCCATGAAGGCGGTGGCTGCCTGGGCGGTGAGCCGTAGCGAGAAGAGCTTCTGGCTGACCGCGTCATGCAGCTCGTGGGCGAGGCGGGAGCGCTCCTCGGCGATGGTGAGCTCGCGGCTGCGTTCGTAGAGCCTGGCGTTGGTGAGGGCGATCGCGGCGTGCTGGGCGAGGATCGACAGCAGCTCCTCGTCCCGCTCCGTGAAGCCGCAGCCGCCGTCCGGCTTGGGGCACTGCTTGTTCGCCAGGAACAGGGCCCCGATGACCTCGTCGCCGTCACGGATGGGCAGCCCCAGGAAGTCGGACATGTCGGGGTGCGCGGTGGGCCAGCCCTCGAACCGCGGGTCCTTGCGGACGTCGGCGAGGCGCTCGGGCCTGGCGTCGTGCAGCATCGCGGCGAGGATGCCGTGCTGGCGCGGCAGCGGGCCGATCGCCTTCCACTGCGCGTCGCTGACGCCGTCCACGACGAACTGTGCGAAGCCGCCGTGGTCGTCCGGCACGCCGAGCGCGGCGTACTCGGCGTCGAGCAGCTCGCGCGCCGAGGCGACGATCGTCTTGAGGACGTCGCGCACTTCGAGGTGCCGGCTCATGGCCAGCAGCGCGGAACTCACCGCGTACAGGCCGGAGCCCGGGCCATCACTCATGTCTTCACCGTACCCGCGGGCGGTGACAGTCCGTATCGGACCTGTGATGGCGCCCGCCTACGCCCCGGGACGTAGGGCTCGGGGCCTGGTGCGCGCGGCGCAGGGCGCAGGGCGGGCGGCTCAGGGCGGGCGGTGTAGGGCGAAGGGCCCCGGGGTGTTGGGGCTCACGCACGACGCGGCGGGTGCGGTGCGGTTCCTACGGTGGCAGCCGGTCGGCCACGGACGGTGTCCGCGAGGCGGCCATGACCAGGACGTACCGGACGCGACGAGGGGACGACCATGCCGGTTGCGATCATCACGGGTGCTTCGAAGGGGCTGGGGCGGGCGCTGGCTGCGGCCCTGGCCGGGCGTGGCTGGGACGTGGTGCTGGATGCCAGGACGCCTCGGCTGCTGGCGGAGGCGGCCGAGGCGCTCAGGGCGTCCGGCACGCGTGTCACCGCGCTGGTGGGGGACGTCACGGATCCAGCGCACCGTGCGGCCCTGGTGGCCGCCGCGCATGACCTGGGCGGGCTCGATCTGCTGGTGAACAACGCGAGCGCGCTCGGTGCCGAGCCGCTGGTCAGGTTGGCCGAGCTGACGCCCGAGGGGCTGCGTGAGGCCTTGGAGACGAATGTGGTGGCGCCGCTCGGGCTGATCCGGGAGGCGTTGGTGCCGCTGCGGTGCGCACCCGCGGGCGCGGTGATCGACATCAGTTCGGACGCGGCCGTCGAGGCCTATGGGACCTGGGGCGGATACGGCGCGTCGAAGGCGGCGCTCGACCAGTTGTCGGCCGTGCTCGCCGTGGAGGAGCCGGCGCTGCGGGTGTGGGCGGTGGACCCCGGGGACCTGCGGACGGATCTGTACCGGGCGGCGGTACCGGCAGATCCGGAGGAGGGGCTGCGACCAGCGCCGGAGAGCGTGGTGCCGGCCTTCCTGCGGCTGCTGGACGCGCGTCCCGCCAGCGGCCGGTACACGGCGGCTGACCTGATGGCGGCGACGGTCACGGAGGAAGCCACGGTCAGCGGGCGGGAGCGGTGATGCCGGTCATCCCGCGGGTTCCCGAGGAGTTGGCCGCCCGGTTGCCCGTGGAGCAGCGGGGTGCCGGGCTCGACCGGGGGGCTGTGCGGCTGATGGTGTCGTGCGGGACCCGGGTGCGCCATCACCGCTTTGCGGAGCTTCCGCAGCTGCTGCGCGCTGGGGACCTGCTGATCGTGAACACCTCACCCACGTTGGCGGCCGCCGTGGACGGTCTGCTCGGGCAGGCGCGCGTGGTGGTGCACTTCTCGACGTGCGGTGACGACGGCCGGTGGGCGGTGGAGCTGCGGGAGCCGGACGGGGCGGGCTCCTCGCGCGCGCGTGCGGGCGGGCCCGCGGGCGCGGTCCTCTGTCTTCCGGACGGCGTGCGGCTGGTCCTCGAGGAACCGCTCGACGGGGCGGGGCAGCGGCTGTGGTGGGCGCGGCCGTCGGGGGGCGGCGTCCAGGGGCTGCTGGCCCGGCGCGGGCGGCCCATTCGCTACGCGTACACGGACCGTGATCAGCCGTTGTCCGCTTACCAGACGGTTTTCGCGGTGCCGTCGGACGACGGGGCGGGCAGCGCGGAGATGCCTAGCGCGGGCCGGCCGTTCACGGCGCACATGGTGGCGCAGCTGGTGAGCCGGGGGGTGCAGTTCGCTCCTGTACGCCTGCATACCGGGGTGGCGTCCGCAGAGGCGCACGAGCCGCCGTATCCGGAGCGCTTCGAGGTGCCGGAGGCGTCGGCCCGGTTGATCAATGCGGCCGTGGCCGGAGACGGCCGGGTCATTGCGGTCGGTACGACGGCGGTGCGGGCCGTGGAGTCCGCTGCGGGGCCCGACGGGGTTGTGCGGGCCGCTGCGGGGTGGACGGACCTCGTGGTGACGCCGCAGCGGGGTGTCCGTGTGGTGCAGGGCCTGCTGACCGGTCTGCACGAGCCTGAGGCGTCCCATCTGCTCATGCTGGAGGCTGTCGCGGGCCATGCGGCGGTGCGGAGCAGTTATGCCCAGGCGCTGGAGCGCCGCTATCTCTGGCACGAGTTCGGGGATATTCATTTGATGCTGCCGGAACCGGAAGCGACAGGCGCCGATTAACGCTAACCGAATGCATTGCGCCAGCAACTGCGAGTGACCTTTATGTCCCCTTCATGTGAGGGCGCGCATAGGGCCCAGATCACTTACGAAGCTCCTTAGTGGAATGGAAATGCTCTTCGAGCAGGGCCAATACCCCAGAACATGGGGGCTGACCAGGGGTTCGTCCACTATCTCAATTCGTACGTCACAGCTTTGCCTCAGTTTTTAGCGGCCGCTAAGAATGGGCTCCGTTGCTCGACGCCGTGGCTTTTCGCTGCGGCGTTTGCGCCGAAAGCATCCGACTCCTTTGGAGACGGCGAGCGGCTTCCCCCATCACAAGAGGTCCTACTCTGATGACGAAGCGTTCTTTCGATTTCAAGAACATCAGCAAGAGCATCAACAAGAACATCTTCACCGACCGCGAGGCGCTCAAGCGTGAGATCACGCAGAAGCGCGACACCCTCAAGCGCACCCTCACGGACAAGTACGACGGTCTCAAACGCGAGGCCGGCGACGGCCGGGGCGGTGGCATTGCGCTGACGCGGACCCACAAGATCGCGGTTGCCGGTGTCGCCACCCTGGGCGCTGCTGCCATCGCCGCGTCGCTGGTGCCGCACGACGCGCACGGCGACGATGCGTCCAACGCGGCGCCGGCCTCCTACACGGTCAGCAGCCAGCAGGTCCAGGGCGTCCACTCGAGCGTCACCTCGCAGCACGCGGCCGCCGACCAGAAGGCCAAGGCCGCTGAGGCGAGCCAGGCCGCGGCGAAGAAGGACGACGCCAAGTCGGGCAAGTCGAAGGCGACCAAGCCGGTCTACGCCAACAACCTGGACGGCTGGATCCGCCACTCGCTCGCCATCATGAAGAAGCACGACATCCCGGGTAGCTACAACGGGCTGTACCGCAACATCATCCGTGAGTCGAGCGGTAACCCGTCGGCGATCAACAACTGGGACATCAACGCCCAGAACGGCATCCCGTCGAAGGGCCTGCTCCAGGTCATCCCGCCGACCTTCAAGGCCTACCACGTGTCCGGCACGTCGTGGAACATCTACGACCCGGTCGCCAACATCACCGCTGCGGCGAACTACGCCGCTGACCGGTACGGCTCGATGGACAACGTGAACAGCGCCTACTGAGGCGCACGGCAACGCGCTGTCCTCGTGAAGACTCGTTACTGAGGCTCCTCCAGGACCTCTGAGTCTCAGCAACAGGCTGCCAGGCGGGCATCCCACTCCAGGGATGCCCGCTTGGCGGTTCTGTGGCCCTACCGGCGGACACACGCCCATACGCCCGGGCCGCCTCGCACACGGCATGTGATCACCCCGTGCGAGGCGGCCCGGGCGTAGGCGTGTGGCGGCGGCGTCCGCCAGTTGCGGTCCGCCGCTTGCGGTCCGCTACTTGCGCATGACCTCCGGTTCATGCCGGCGCAGCAGGCGCGCGACGGCGAACCCGCAGATCACACCGATGGCGATCAGGATGCCGATGTTCGTGAACCACTGGCTCGCGGTGGCATCCCAGAGCGGGTCCACGTCGGTGGGGTTCTTGGCGTCCCAGGGCGGCATGACGGTTTGCAGGTGCAGGGTGGCGGCCGAGGCGGAGATGGCCCAGCGCGACGGCATCAGCCAGGCGATCTGCTCGACGCCGATAGAACCGAAGATCTGGAAGAGCACACCGGTGAACACCACCTGCACGATGGCGAACATCACCAGCAGCGGCATCGTCTTCTCGGCGGTCTTCACCAGCGCGGAGATCACCAGACCCACCATCATCGAGGTGAAGCCCAGAGCAATGATCACCAGGCACAGCTCCACGGCGGGCAGGCTCGTGATCACGATGCCCTCGTCCGGCAGCTCGCGGTTGGAGAAGCCGATGGCGCAGATGATGACACCCTGTAGGGCGGTGGTGACGCCCAGGACGATCACCTTGGACATGAGGTACGCGGAGCGTGACAGGCCCGTCGCGCGTTCGCGCTCGTAGATGACCCGCTCCTTGATCAGCTCACGGACGGAGTTCGCGGCGCCCGCGAAACACATGCCCACGGAGAGGATCAGCATGATCGTGCCGGCGTTGCTGTTGAAGTGGCCTGGCGGGGGTGGTTTCAGGCCGTAGTCGGTCGGGATGACAACGCTCACCACGCCGAGGACGGCCGGCAGGATCACCATCAGGCCGATGAATCCCTTGTCGGAGGCGATCACCGACAGATACCGGCGGATCAGCGTCGCCAGCTGTGCACCCCAAGGTTGTGTCTTGGGCGGCTTGACCGCCTGTGGCGGCGGCATCTGCTGCACGGGCTGGACGGCGACGGCGTCGATGTCGGCGGCGTACATCTGGTAGTGCTGCGAGCCCCTCCAGCGGCCCGCCCAGTCGTACTCGCGGTACTCCTCGAAGGCGGAGAAGACATCGGCCCAGGTCTGGTAGCCGAAGAAGTTCAGTGCCTCCTCGGGCGGCCCGAAGTACGCCACCGAGCCACCCGGCGCCATCACGAGGAGCTTGTCGCAGATGGCGAGCTCGGCCACCGAGTGGGTGACCACGAGGACCGTTCGGCCGTCGTCGGCGAGGCCGCGCAGCAGCTGCATGACGTCGCGGTCCATGCCCGGGTCCAGACCGGAGGTCGGCTCGTCCAGGAAGATCAGCGACGGCTTGGTGAGCAGCTCCAGGGCCACCGAGACGCGCTTGCGCTGGCCACCGGAGAGCGAAGTGATCTTCTTTTCCTTGTGGATGTCCAGCTTCAGCTCACGCAGCACCTCGTCGATACGGGCGGCACGCTCCTGCTCGGTGGTGTCCGCGGGGAAGCGCAGCTTGGCCGCGAACTTCAGGGCGGTACGGACCGTGAGCTCCTTGTGCAGGATGTCGTCCTGCGGGACCAGACCGATGCGCTGGCGCAGCTCGGCGAACTGCTTGTACAGGTTTCGGTTGTCGTAGAGGACATCACCCTGGTCGGCCGGGCGGTAGCCGGTGAGTGCCTTGAGCAGCGTGGACTTTCCGGAGCCGGACGGGCCGATGACCGCGACCAGGGACTTCTCCGGCACTCCGAAGGAGACGTCCCGGAGGATCTGCTTGCCCCCGTCGACCGTCACCGTGAGGTGACGGGCCGAGAACGAGACCTCACCGGTGTCGACGAACTCTTCGAGCCGGTCGCCGACCAGCCGGAAGGTCGAGTGGCCGACGCCGACGATGTCGTTGGGGCCGATGAACGCCGATCCGGACTTCGGGATCGGCATACCGTTGACATAGGTGCCGTTGTGCGAGCCGAGGTCGCGGATCTCGAAGCGGCCGTCGGGCGTGGCGTGGAATTCGGCGTGGTTGCGGGAGACCTGGAGGTCGGAGACGACCAGCTCGTTCTCCAGGGCACGACCGATGCGCATCACGCGGCCGAGCGACAGCTGGTGGAAGGTCGTGGGGCTGCGATCGCCGTAGACCGGCCGGGCGCCGCCCTGTCCTCCCTGCGCGCCCTGCCCGCCCGGGCCGCCCGCCGCAGGCGGCTGCTGGGCCTGGCCGCCGGCCGGCGGCTGCTGCCAGCCCTGCTGCGCGGCCTGCTGCGGGATCGGCTGCTGCTGCGGCGTCTGCTGGTACGGCGCCTGCGGGGCGGCCTGCTGCTGGGCCCAGCCGGCGGGTGCCGCCTGCTGTGCCGGCTGCCCCGGGTAGGGCTGCTGGCCCGGGTACGGCTGCTGAGGCGGTGCCTGCGGGGCAGCGTGCTGGGCGGACGCCTGCTGCGGGGCGGCCATGGCCGCCGCGGCGCCCTGTGCGGTCAGCCGCGGGCCGTCGGTGGCATTGCCCAGGTGCACGATGAGGCCGGGAGCGATATCCAGCTGGCTGATCCGCTGCCCCTGCACATAAGTGCCGTTGGTGCTGCCGTGATCCTCAAGGATCCAGCCATGCCCGCCCCAACTGACCGTGGCATGCCGCCACGACACCCGGGCATCATCGAGCACGATGTCACCTTGCGGATCGCGCCCGATGGCGTACGTCCTGGACGGGTCGAGCGTCCAGGTCTTTCCGTTCAGTTCCAGTACGAGTTCCGGCACTCCGCGCCCCACTAATTGTCCCCCGAGTTACCCCCAACGTGGGGAGTCTAGGGATGTCGAACATCGTGAGGAACTATTTCAGGCTCAGTGCCCTGACCGAAAGTCGGGCCTTGTGAAGACTGCGTACGGGTGTTTCGCCAGTGTCGTCCGCTAACGGGGATTTCCTCCCCATGGGGGCACCTCAGGCGCCCCGCGGCAGACCCGCCGGGCGCCGATGATCCCCCGGTGAAGCGGGGCTCCCGGGGCCCGAGGGGTGTCCGGTACGCGGACTCACGAGGCGTCCACCTGCACGCGCCCGATACCGTGGATACACCATGAACGCTTCGCAGCCCCCTCATCCCCCCGGCACCACGGCCGATGTCCCCACGCTGCTCGTCAAGGTCTTCGGCAAGGACCGGCCCGGAATCACCGCGGGCCTCTTCGACACCCTCGCCGCCTACTCCGTCCATGTGGTCGACATCGAGCAGGTGGTCACCCGCGGCCGGATAGTGCTGTGTGCACTGATCACGGAGCCCGCCGCCGGCAAGGAGGGCGACCTCAGGGCGACCGTCCACGGCTGGGCGGAGTCCATGAAGCTGGAGACCGAGATCATCTCGGGCATCGGCGACAACCGTCCGCGCGGTGTCGGCCGGTCCCATGTCACCGTCCTCGGCCATCCCCTCACCGCACGGTCGACCTCGCAGATCACCGCCCGGATCACCGAGAGCGGCGGCAACATCGACCGGATCTTCAGGCTGGCCAAGTACCCCGTGACCGCCGTCGAGTTCGCCGTGTCCGGTACGGAGACCGAGACCTTGCGGACGGCGCTCGCCACGGAGGCCGCCGCGCTGGGCGTGGACGTGGCGGTCGTCGCCGCCGGGCTGCAACGCAGGGCGCAGCGCCTGATCGTCATGGATGTCGACTCCACCCTCATCCAGGACGAGGTCATAGAGCTCTTCGCCGCCCACGCCGGCTGCGAGGACAAGGTCGCCGAGGTGACGGCGGCGGCGATGCGCGGGGAGCTGGACTTCGAGCAGTCGCTGCATGCGCGTGTGGCCCTGCTGGCCGGGCTCGACGAGTCGGTGGTGGACAAGGTGCGCAGCGAGGTGCGGCTGACGCCGGGCGCGCGCACGTTGATCCGTACGCTCAAGCGGCTCGGGTATCAAGTGGGTGTGGTCTCGGGCGGCTTCACGCAGGTCACGGATGATCTCCAGGAGCGGCTCGGGCTTGACTTCGCCCAGGCCAACACGCTCGAGGTGCAGGACGGCAAGCTCACCGGGCGCGTGGTCGGCGAGATCGTGGACCGGGCGGGCAAGGCCCGGCTGCTGCGCCGGTTCGCGGACCAGGCGGGCGTGCCGTTGTCGCAGACCGTCGCGATCGGTGACGGGGCCAATGACCTCGACATGCTGAACGCCGCCGGCCTCGGCGTCGCCTTCAACGCCAAGCCGGTGGTACGACAGGCCGCGTACACCGCGGTGAACGTGCCCTTCCTGGACACCGTGCTGTATCTGCTGGGCATCACCCGCGAAGAGGTCGAGGTGGCGGACACCGACGAGGGCTGAGACCGTCAGGCGATCCCCTTGGGGGCGAGGGGCCCTCGGCGGCCCCGTCGCGGTACCGCACGCACGGCGCGGCGCCCGTACGCGTGGTGCCGGGCCGGCGTGCCGCCCCTAGGCCCCGCACGCACCCCGGGTGGGTGCCATGCCGCCTACGACCGTGTCCGTGGCCCCCACACGTACTGGCCCGGATGGCGTGCCGGGCCAGGTCGGGCGCGTGCGGGGCCTCTGTGGTGCTTGCGGTGTGACGACGGGGCACGGCGGTGCGTGCGGTGGCCTGAAACGGACGGGACCGTTACGAGGAACGGGGCGCCCAGTAGTCGACGAGGGTGGCCGTACCGGGCTCCAGTGACTTCCAGGCGCCGGTGTAGGTGAGCACCGCGAACGCGGAGGTGGGGAAGCCTCGGCCGTTCATCCGCGCGCGTGCGTCGTCCTCGGAGTGGCCGGCCAGGATCTCGGCGAGGGCCTGCACTCCGGGGTTGTGCCCGATCAGGATGAGGTTGTGGATATCGTCCGGGGTTTCGTTGAGGACGGCGATCAGCTCTCCGGGTGATGCTTCGTAGATCCGCTCCTCGTAGACCGTCTTGGGGCGGTGCGGGAGCTCATGGACGGCGAGCTTCCATGTTTCGCGCGTACGGGTCGCGGTGGAGCAGAGGGCCAGGTCGAACGGGACGCCGAGGCCGGCCAGCCGGCGGCCGGCGAGGGGGGCGTCCTGGCGGCCCCGCTCGGCGAGCGGCCGCTCATGATCGGATACCTGGGGCCAGTCGGCCTTCGCATGCCGGAAAAGGACAATCCTGCGGGGTTCTGCGACGCTCATGAGTCCCAGCTTCGCATGAAACGCGCCACGAAGCGCTGGGAGTTGGCGGGGCATTCTGATGGTGGCCCGTGCGCACCTGAGCGAGGGGCGCGGCACGGCACACGAGGTCCCGCCGGGTGATCGGCGCGGCTCAGGGCGTCTGGTGCAGCACCGTGTGTTGCAGGCTCCGCAGGACGTGGTCCAACGCGGGGGCGCTGCTCTCGGCGTCGGCGTGCACCGGATTCAGTATCAGCAGCAACAGGGCGACGAAGGCGAGCGCTGGCAGCGCCACGGCCCACCAGGGCAGCGGATTCTCTACGGCGCCCCGGTCTGCCGGGCGGGGCCGGGTGTGCATGCGGGCCGACATGACGCCTCCGTGGTCTGCGCGGGACGAGTGCCGCTGTCGCGGTCACACTCCGAAGCTACGGGCCGCAGGCCTGCCGGCACATCCGGTGATCCACCCACTTGACCCTGAGCCTGGCCCCCTAGGGGATGGTGGGGCCAGCCCCACCATCGGCGTTCGGGACCGCTCCGGCGGCGCCCCGGCCTGCCGCGCCCGCGCGCTCCCCCCGACCCGGCGCGCGCTGCCCGGCCGAGGCGCTCACGTCGACGTCAGGGTGAGGCGATGGAGGCGATGATCCCGATGATCACGGTGATGGCGAGCATGGCGCCCAGGACCATCAGGAGCTTCTTCTGGCCGTTCTGGGGGTTCGGGTCGAGTACAGGAGCCATGCGGCCAGTTTCGCACCACGCCTGGCCACGCCCCCGACAGGGTCCCTGACGGGGGCGGTGCGGGAGGGCGTTCAGGCGCTCTTGACGGCCTCGAGGGGCGCGCACTCCGACTCGATGGTGCGGTTCCGGCCGGCCAGCACGCCGACCAGGATCTGCGGCACCATCAGCCCGGCCATCAGGGCGATCGGCAGCGCCCAGCCGCCACTGCTCTGGTAGAGCACGCCCACGAGCAGCGGTCCCGGGATGGAGATCAGGTAGCCGCAGCTCTGGGCGAAGCCGGAGAGCTGGGCGACGCCCGCTCCCGTGCGGGCCCGCATGCCGACCATCGTGAGGGCCAGGGGGAACGCGCAGTTCGAGATGCCGAGCAGCACCGCCCAGGCGAACGCACCGCTGGCCGGCGCCAGGTAGAGCCCCGCGTACCCGGCGAGCCCGCACACGCCGAGCGCCACCACGATGGGCCCCTGGTGAGGCAGGCGCACCGCGACCCTGGGGATGACGAAGGCCAGCGGCACACCCATCACCATGATCACGGCGAGCAGCAGGCCCGCCGTGTCCGCCGAGACGCCCGCGTCCCTGAAGACCTGCGGCATCCAACCCATCGTGATGTAGGCGCCCGAGGCCTGGAGCCCGAAGAAGACGGCGAGCGCCCAGGCGGTCGGGCTCCGGCTGATCCGCAGCCGGCCGGCCTGCGCGGCGGCGGCTCCTTCAGGGACGAGCCCCTCGGGGGTGGGCACGTCGGATCCGGTTCCCTGGCGAGTCGCCGATCCCTGAGGTGCGGGGGCAGCGTCGCCCGCATCCCCCGGGTCGGCCGCAACACGGGGTTCACCGGCGCCCCCATGGCCGGTGGCCACCGCCGCGGCGTCCGGCTCCCGGTGCCGTGCCAGGGGTACCCAGGGGATCACGGCGAGCGCGGCGAGCAGGGCCCACACGCCCAGTCCGAGACGCCAGCCGCCGCCCAGGGCGTCGGTCAGGGGGACGGCCACGGCGGCCGCGGCAGCGGTGCCGGCGGCCAGGCCCATGGAGTAGAGGCCGGTCATCGTGCCGACCTGCTGGGGGAACCAGCGCTTGACGATCACCGGCATCAGGACGTTGCCGACGGCGATACCCATCAGCGCCAGCGCGCTGGCGGCGAGGAAGACCGGGGTGCTGCCCGCGAACGGGCGCAGGGCCAGGCCGAGGGTGATGGCCACCATGCCCGCGCACACCACGGCGCCGGGCCCGAAGCGGCGGGCCAGCCGCGGCGCGCTGACGCCGAAGACCGCGAAGCAGAGCGGCGGCACTGATGTGAGCAGTCCCGCGACGCTGCCGCTCATGCCGAGCCCGTCGCGCACCTCTTCCAGGAGCGCTCCGAGGCTGGTGATGGCGGGCCGCAGATTGACCGCCGCGAGGACGATGCCGACGACCAGGGTCCGGGTCAGCCAGGTGCGCGGCCGGGGCTGACGCGCTGCCGGGCCGGTGCGTATCGGGGTCGGTGCCATCGCGCGAGTCCCGTGTGTTCCCTCGGAAGCCATAGAGGCCATCATAGAATCATGGGATGATTCTCCTGGACAGGGATCGTCTGCGAAGGACCGTGCCGTCATGCCGTTGAGCCACCAGCGCCGCTCCGCGCTCTCCGAGCAGGTCATCGCCGAGCTACGGGCCCAGATCACCTCGGGCGAGTGGCCGGTCGGCTCCCGTATCCCCACCGAGCCGGAGCTGGTCGAACAGCTGGGGGTGGCACGAAACACAGTCCGTGAGGCGGTGCGCGCCCTGGCGCACAACGGCCTCCTGGACATCCGCCAGGGCTCCGGCACCTATGTCGTCGCCACCAGCGAACTGGCGGGCGTGATGCAGCGCAGGTTCGCCGCCGCCGACCCGGGGCACGTCGCCGAGCTGCGGGCCACGCTGGAGTCGAGCGCAGCCGAGTTGGCGGCCCGGCGCCGTACCGAGCGCGAGCTGAAGCAGCTGGAGACGCTGCTGCTACGCCGGGACGAGGCCTGGGAGTCCGGTGACACGGAGGCCTTCGTGACGGCGGACGCGACGTTCCACCTGGCGGTGGTGGCCGCCTCGCACAACGACGTGCTGACCGCGCTGTACGCGGACCTCGGCGAGGTACTGCGCGACTGGCTGCGCGAGGACGTCGGCGAGGTGATGGCTGCGGAGACGTACATGGAGCACGGCCGGCTGGTGGACGCGATCCGGGCCGGTGACGCCGGCGCGGCCGCCGTCGAGGCCGCCCGCTACCCGTTGCAGTGCCGCCCGGGCAGGTGGAACGGGCCGGCCGCTGACGCGGTCGGCTCCGGGGACTGACGCGGTCAGGGCTGGTGGCTGACCCACACCGACCCGATCTCCTTCCAGCACCGCCCGGTGAGCCGCACCGTCATGGCGGGTCCCGCCTCCTCCGGGTGGCCGTCGCTGTCGATGTCCCACCCGCGGGCGCACTCGATGTGCAGCCGGACCCCGGCGGGCGCCCGGTAGGGGGTGTGGGAGGACGCCCCCACCCCGGGAACCCTGGGGTGGGTTCGGCAGTCGGCGG
>NZ_JAMJWG010000050.1 GCF_024435355.1 Streptomyces odontomachi | reverse complement strand
ACCTGCACTACTTCCGCGGCCCGCGCGACTCGTCCGCACCGCACGCCATGCCGGACGCGATCCGCACCCGTGCGGACTTCGAACTCCTCGCCAACGGCTACGACGGCGCCGTCATGTACTGGGACCACCACTTCGGCGAGCTGCTGCGCACCCTGGAGGAACTGGGCATCGCCGACGACACCGCGATCGTCGTCAGCGCCGACCACGGCGAGTCACTCGGCGAGCAGGGCTCGTACGCCGAACACGGCCTGGCCAACGAGCCGACCCACCGGCTGCCGCTGGTCGTGTACTGGCCGGGCGTGACCGACGACCTCCCCGACGGCGCCCGCCACTGCGACGCGCTGCTGTACAACATCGACTACGCCCCCACGCTGTGCGAGATGCTCGGCATCCCGGTGCCGTCCGGCTGGCAGGGCACCTCCTTCGCGCCGGCGCTGCGGGGCGAGCGGATCGACTCCCGCGACCACCTCGTCCTCGGCCACGGCGCCCACACCTACCAGCGGGCGGTACGCACCCGGGACCACCTCTACATCCGCACCTACCATCCGGGGTGCTTCCGCGCCGAGTGGGAGTCGCTGTTCGACGTCACCGCCGACCCGCACCTGACCCGCGACCTGCTCGCCGACGAGCCGGCCCTCGCCGACCGGATGCGCGGCCACCTGGCCGAATGGTGGATGCGGTACGCGGGCGGCCCCGGCGCCCTGCCGGACCCGATGCAGACCACCCTCCAGACCGGCCCGACCTACTACAACGACCCTGCCCGGTACGCCCAGCACCTGCGCGACACCGGCCGCGCCACCCTGGCCGACGACCTTCAGGACCGGCTGGCCCCGACCGGCGGCGCGACCCGGGTCTCGTGGCACGCCCCTCACATCCCGGACCTGCATCCGGCTACCGGGGCATAGAACGGGGCGGAGCCGCCGAGGTACGTCGGTGGTGGTCGTCGGCGAGCAGCAGGTAGCTGCTCGCGGTCCAGGTGTAGGCGCGGTCGCGCAGTCCCGCACCGGTCAGCGCGTCGAAGTTCTCCGCGAAGCCGGACTTCTCGCACAGCGACCGGAAGCGGCTGCTGACCTCGTCGGCCACGTCGGTGTGCCCGGCGCGGCGCAGGCCGTCCTCGACGAGGACGGTGGACGGGGCCCAGATGGGACCGCGCCAGTAGCCGTCCGGCTCGTAGTGCGGCGAGTCGGGGTGCTCGGTGGCCAGGCCGTACGGGGTGAGGTGGGCGGCGATGCGATCGGCGAGCCGCGCACTGACCTCGCGGGGCAGACGCTCCCCCAGGACGATCGGCATGAGGTCCAGCAGGCTTCGGCTGGTCGAGAGCTGGTCGGTCCCCGGCGAGCGGCCGTGGAAGCGGCCGTCGGACCACAGCTCCTCCAGCAGCGCTTCCTGGACCGATTCGGCCGTCCGCAGGTGCCGGGCCGCGTCCTCCGCGCGGCCCAGTTCCTCGGCCAGTTCCGCCAGTTCGGCCAGTTGCAGGACGAGAAAGGCGGCGAGGTCGGCGGTGATCAGCACGCGCCGGGCGTCGAAGGTGGTGGCGTTGTCCCAGCCGCTGTCGTTGCCGTGCTGGTAGTGCGGCAGGGCCTGGCCCGGCGCGGTACGTGCCACGAGCCAGAAGTCCGTCCAGCGGCTGAGACGCCGATAGGTCTGCGTCAGCTCGTCGGGCCCCGGTCGACGCGGCAGGCGCTCGCGCAGTCGGCGCAGCGCCCAGCCGTGGACGGGCGGCTTGACGAAGTTGTAGAGCACTTCCGAGTGAGTGACGGAGTCCGGCAGCGCGCCGGTCTCCTCCTGGTGGTCGAACGGGAGCTGGAACTGGTCCCAGGCCAGGTCCGGAAGTCCCGGCGCCAGCGCGAGGGCGTTGAAGCAGTGGTCCCAGCTCCAGACCTTGTCCATCCAGTGCTTGGACATCAGTACCGCGGGGCGCCGGACGAAGCCCGCCGGGCGGACGGTGGCCGACCACAGGACGTAGGCGGCGAGTTCGGCGGCCGGTGCCTGGTCGGCCGGCAGCGCTGCCACGGAGGCTGCGAAGTCGCGAAACGCCCGGTCGCTGCGTTCCGCCGTGCTGGTGAAGTCCTCGGCAGGGGCGTACGGCGCCCGGGCGCTGTCGATCTCCTCGATCACCGCTTCCCAACCACACGGACCGGACAGCGTGAGCCGACGGGTGACGCCGCCCAGGCCTTCCAGCCCCGCCGAAGCCACTACCGCGTCCCCGAGAGGGGTGATCCGGTAGCGGCGCCCGGTCTCGTACGAGGTGAACTGGTACGAACCGTCCACGGGATCGCGGTGGAAGTACGTACCGCTGAACGGCGTCAGCTCCGAGAGCGCCGGAACGATCATGAGATCGAGGTCGTGCCCACGCAGCCGGACGGTGTCGGCCCTCTCGTACACGAGGTCGATCCGCCGTCCGCTGTCGTCGCGCCAGGTCAACGTGGCAGGGACGGCGTCCCACGTGGTTCGTGCGCGTTCACCGCCGCCGGGATGAAGCGGTACGAAGCGCAGCACGGGATGCAGGCCGTTCTGGTGGGAGACCAGGTGCAGATCGCCGGCCCGGGTGTGGGGGCCGATGACCGGTGAGATGTCGAACCACGATCCGTGGTGGCTGAACGGTATCTCCTGGAGGGTGAAGGCGGGGCCGTGGGAAGTGGCGGTCGTCATCGGCGGGAACTCGATCCATGTCGGGGTGCTCGGCAAGGCCGCGGAGTGTGGGCTGGTCGATACGGAGTCCTCAGTCCTTGACCGCGCCGGCGGTGACTCCGGCGGCGACGTAGCGCTGGGCGAGGACGAGGATGAGAGCCGCGGGCAGTGAGGCGACGACGGCCGTGGCCATGATCGCGTTCCACTCCTGGTTGTTGTTGCCGATGTAGTGGTAGATGCCCAGCGTGATGGGCCGGTGGGCGCCTCCGCCGTCGAGGGTGCTGGCGAAGATGAAGTCCGACCAGGACCACAGGAAGGCGAACAGCGCCACGGTGACGGTCGAGTTGCGGCTCATCGGCAGCACTATGGACCAGAAGGTGCGCATGGTCCCCGCGCCGTCCGTTCTCGCCGCCTGGAGCAGCTCCGCCGGGATACCGGACATGAACGCGGTGAAGATCAGGACGGCGAACGGTACGGACAGCGTGGAGTCGGCGACGATCAAGCCGGGGACGGACTCCAGGAAGCCCAGGCTCAGGTAGATGGTGTAGAAGCCCATCGCCATGATGATGCCGGGGATCATCTGCGCCACCAGCATGAGGAAGCTGAGCACCCCGCCCCCGCGCGGCCGCAGTTTCGCCAGGGCGAATCCGGCCGGGGCGGCCAGGACCACCGTGACCAGGACCGTGCCGAGGCCGATGACCAGGCTCGTGCCCAGATACGGCAGCTGCTGGTCCAGCACCTGCCGGTAGCCGTGGAGCGTGCCGTGCGCCGGGAACAGGTCCGGCGGGGACTTGCGCATGTCCTGGTCCCGGGTGAACGAGACATTGATCATCCAGTACACGGGGAAGAGCATCAGGGCGGTGAAGATCAGGCCCAGAGACGTCTTCCACCAGGAGGCACGGCCAGCAGCGCTCATGAGTCGGCCTGCTTTCGCTGGGCGCGGATGTAGATCAGACCGAAGACCAGGGCAATCACCACGAGGAGGTTGCCGACGGCGGCTCCCGGGCCGAACTGCGGCAGGAGGTTCCCGAAGCCCAGCCGGTAGGACCACGTCGCGAAGGTGGTCGACGAGTCGCTGGGACCGCCCTTGGTCATGATCCAGATGATGTCGAAGACCTTGAGCGTGTAGACCAGGCCGAGCAGCAGGGTGATCGCGGAGACGGGCCTCAGCAGCGGGAAGGTCACCCGCCGGAAACGCTGCCAGGCGTTCGCGCCGTCCAGTGCCGCGGCCTCGTACAAGGAGGCGGGGATGGTCTGTAGACCGCTGTACAGCACGACCAGGTTGAAGGGGACGCCGATCCAGATGTTGGCAATGATCACCGACGCCAGCGACCACGACGGTGACGTCAGCCAGTCCACCGGACCGATGCCCGCCCAGCCGAGTGACGTGTTGACGATGCCGGATTCACTGTTCAGCATCCACGACCAGGTCGAGGCCGACACGATCAGCGGCAGCAACCAGGGAACGAGGAACAGGGCACGCAGCACTGCCGACAGCCGGAAGTGCTGCGCGAAGAACACGGCCAGGGCCAGCCCGATGGTGTACTGGAACAGCAGGGAGACGGCGGTGAACAGCACCGTGTGCTCCAGGGCCGGCAGGAACGTCGGGTCGTCGAGGACCTTTCGGTAGTTCTCCAGGCCCGTGAAGGGCGCACCGCCCTGCACGAACGAGCGCACCGTGTAGTCGCGGAGCGACAGGTCGAGGTTGCGGTAGAGCGGATAGGCGTAGAAGGCGCCCAGGTAGATCACGACCGGCGCGAGGAACCCCCAGGCGGCCCATTGCCGGGTGGGCGCCCGGCGCCGTGGTCCTGCCGTCGTGGTGGCGGGCGAGTGGGGGGTGTGCCCCGGGTCGGGGCTGCCGGACGCGGCGGAGGCGTCCGATGTCCGTAGGGTGGTGTCCATCGGCGGTCTGGATCCTTCGGTGAACAGCCCCGCTCGTCGCCGTCGGGACCTGAGCCGGAGCACTATCGGGAGACGGCGGACTGCGCCGCGGACATCGCCTCCTTCGGTGACTTCGCACCGCTCAGAGCCGCCTGGACCGCTCCCCACAGCTGCTCGGAGATCCTGGGGTACTTCGTGCCGAGGTCGTCGCCGGTGCGTCCCTTGGCCGCGTGTACGGCCCGCACCCACGTCTTCAGTTCCGGGGTCGCGTTGGCCTGCTGGTCCTGGACCGCGTCCGTCGGCGCGATGTACGACAGGGTCGTGTCGGTGGCCAGCAGGTTTTTCGAGCTGGTCAGGCAGGAGACGATCTTTTCCGACGTGGGATAGCGACCGCTGTCGTGCTGCACCGGTACCGTCACGAACTCGCCGCCGGTCGGCGCGGGTGCCGTACCGGAAGAGGCCGCTGGGATGGCGATCGTGCCGTACTCGAATCCGGTCTTCTTGGCCTTCGCCAGCTGCCACGTGCCGTTCTCGGCGAAGGCGAACTTCCCGGTGCTGAACTCCTGCCAGCTGGTGGTCTGGGTGTTGTTGATCACCGAGTTCGGCGCATAGCCCTTCTTCAACCAGTCCGACCACAGCATCACTGCGGAGACCGCCTTGTCGGAGCCGAGATCGGTCAGCTGCGCGCCGGAGCCCCAGAACCAGGGCAACAACTGAAAGCTGCCCTCCTCGGTGCCGATCGCCGAGAACGTGATGCCCTTCTTGCCCGCCGCCTTGACCTTGGCCAACGCCGTGTTGAGTGTCGCCCAGTTCCTGATCGAAGCGGGGTCGACGCCGGCGGCCTCCACTATGCGCTTGTTGTAGTAGAGCGCCAGCGTGTTCACACCGATGGGCGTTCCATAGGTCTTGCCGCCGCTGCGGCCCGCCGCCAGCAGGTTGGGCTCCACCTGAGAGGTGTCGATCTCGTTCTCGTCCGTGCCGGTCAGAACGCCGGCCTCCGCGAGCGTGGACACCACCGGGTTGTCCACGATCAGCACGTCCGGGGCGCTGCCCTGCTGAGCCGCGAGCAGTGTCTTGCCGGTCAGGTCGGTCGTGTCGAAGCCCGTTCGCTTGATCTTCACCCCGGCCTTTCGGCCACATCCGTCAAGCAACTTCCCCCAGGCGGACACGCCGTCGAACTGCGGGTACGGGTCCCAGACGGTGTACGTGCCACCGGCCGCGGACGCACCCGAGGACGACGACCCGCATGCGGTGACGGTGGACGCCACGAACCCGGCGGCCAGTGACGCGACGATCATCTGCCGCCGGATGTATCTGTTCATCGCACCTGTTCCCCTTCGATTCGTGCCTGCCCGCCCGCGGCAAGGGACACCGACCCGACCACCGCTCACGGCGACAGTTGTCGCGACAGGTGAAGCGAATCGATTCGACACCGAACCTAAGGACGCTTCCCATGGGCCGTCAAGACGGCGTCCGCCCTTTGCCGCACGAGTCTCCTGCGGGAATTGCGCCCCGCTCCCCGCCGCCGGGCGCACGGTCCCGAGCGCGAACCGGTTCGCCAGCGATAGCATGACAACGAGTGGTACACGTGAGGAGCTGCATGAACATCGGGGAGATCGCGCGCCGCGCCGGCGTGTCCCGCAGCACGGTGTCGTACGCACTCAGCGGAAAGCGCCCCGTCGCGGTCAGCACCCGCAAGCGGATCCAGGACGTGATCGACGAACTGGGCTACCGGCCCAACGCGACCGCCCGGGCACTGAAAGAGGGCAGGACCCGCACCATCGGCCTGGTGATCCCGCCGGCCGGCAACCGGCTCACCCACATGCAACTGGAGTTCGTCGGAACCGTGGTGGAAGCCGCCGCCCGCGCGGACCTGGATGTGCTCCTGTCTCCGTCCGGCGGCGATCACGACCGGTCGTTCGAACGGTTGATCTCCGAGGGCCGTGTCGACGGGGTGATCCTGATGGAGATCCGCCTGCGGGACACCCGTGTGAGCAGGCTTCAGCAGGCGCGACTGCCCTTCGTCGGCATCGGACACACCGCAGACGACCCCCAGATGTGCTGGATCGACATCGACTACGCCGGCCTCATCCACCACTCGGTGCACCACCTGGCGGATCTGGGCCACCGGAAGGTGGCGCTGGTCAGCCGTTCCCCCGAGCTGGTGACAGCCGGTTACGGCCCGGCCCACCGGGCGCTGGAGGGCTTCGCCACGGCCGTCGGGGAGCGCGGGATCGCGGGCATCGACATCATGTGCGGCGACGACGCCCGCTCCGGCCAGGAGAGCGTCGAGCAACTCCTGCACGATCACCCGGATCTCACCGCCATCACCACGATCAACGAAGCCGCCCTGCCCGGCATGCAGCGGGCGATCGCCGGTGCGGGGCTGAGCGTTCCGCACGACTTCTCCGTCACGGGAGTCGCAGCACGCCCCTGGGCCGAGGACTTCCACCCGCCCCTCACCGCGGCCGACGTGCCCGCGCAGGAGATGGGCGAGAAGGCCGTGTCGTTGCTGATCGAGCGCATCGCCGCCCCGGACACACATCCCCGTCGCATTCTGCTCACCCCGCCGATCTCGCTGCGCTCGAGCACCGGAGCCGCACCAGCCCGCCGCAGCACAGGCGCCGACGCCCGCGTGAACGTCGTCGCCGAGGGCGCACCACGGGGGTGAATCCCGCTCGGGGCCTTGACCCCTTCGGGCATCGGCCCTACCGTCCATGCGAATCGATTCGCGGAATCGGTTCGATACGGCGGCGCATGACTGACCGCTGCCAACGCACCGTGGAACAGCGCTCCCTGCCCCGTGGGCCGGCCAGCCCGTCCTGACCCGTCGGCACAGGACCGGCCACGGTGCCGGCCCGGACCGGGCCAGACCGGAGCGGTCGGGTCCAGGGTGCGTCTCCCGTCGAGCAGCCGTCACAACAGCGCCCGCCCCTTGGCACCACGACAGCTTCTGCTCCAGGAACGCGCCGCAGCCGTGCGGCGTCCAGACAAGGAGACGTGATGAAGTCGAAAACGATGAGACGCGGCAGGCGCCTGCTGGCCTCGGCCGCCTCGCTGGTCATGGCCGCGGTGGCACTGCTGGCCTCGCCGGTCCACAGCAGCGCCGCCACGAGCGAGTCGCTGAGCGTGGACCTTGCCGCCACGCGGGGCCCGTCGACGGGCGTGGGCGAAGGGTTCCTCTACGGAATCAGCCAGGACGGCAGCCAGCCGGTCGACCAGTACCTCCAGCCCCTGGGCGTCAACGCGTTCCGCGGCGGCGGATGGTTCTCGGGGGGCTGGATCAAGGACGGATACACCTACGGCTCCGCGACCAAGGCGGACATCCAGTCGATCGTCTCCCAGGCCCGGCGGCTGACCCAGTCGCCCTACCACGCCCAGTACCAGGTACTCATCAGCGACATCTACGGCAACAACGGCGGACAGCCGTCGAACACGGTCTACCCGTGCGACAACGGGGACTGCTCGAACTGGATCAGCTTCATCGACGCCACCGTCGGCGCGCTCCAGGCGTCGGGCCTGCCCTTCGCCTACGACATCTACAACGAGCCGGACATCTCCGTCTTCTGGAAGCGCGGGATGAACAGCACCCAGTACTTCCAGATGTGGGACACCGCATACCGGGAGATCCGCCGCATCGCCCCGGACGCGCAGATCGTCGGGCCGTCTCTGGCCTTCACCCCGCAGAGCAACCCCGGCGAGTGGAGCACCTGGCTCTCCCACGTCAAGGCGGCGGGCACCGTCCCCGACATGATCACCAACCACGACGAGGGCGATGTCGACGACCCGGTGACCGTCAGCCAGGCCATCGACTCCGCGCTCGCCACCGCCGGCATCGGGGCGAGGCCGCTGTCCGCGAACGAGTACCAACCCGCCGACCGGCAGACCGCGGGGGTGACCGCCTGGTACCTGGCCCGTTTCGCCCAGTCCGGGTACACCAACGCGATGCGCGGCAACTGGTCCTGCTGCATCACGCCGAACCTGACCGGGATCCTCACCCAGGTGAACGGGGTCTGGCAGCCCACCGGCAACTGGTGGGCCATGCGCGCCTACGCGGACATGACCGGCACCCTCGTGGCCACCTCCGGGCAGGTCGGCTCGACCGCGGTCTCCGCATCCGAGGACAGCTCCGCCAAGCGGGCGGTGGCCGTGATAGGCGACAGCAACGGGTACACCGGCTCTGCCACGGTGACCTTCAACGGTCTGGCGTCGGTCCCCTGGCTCGCCGACAGCGGATCGGTGCACATGACGGTCCAGCGGATCGCCGACCAGGCTCCGCTGAGCGCCCCGCAGGTCGTCTACGACCAGGACGTGAGCGCCTCGGCCGGCTCGGTGACGGTTCCCCTCACCTTCCAGGCCGCGCATGACGCCTTCGCCGTCTACCTGACACCGGCCGGATCGTCGAGCGGGGCCACCAGTGGCCAGCTGCACGCGGTGGGTGCGGGCAAGTGCCTGGACGTGCCCGACTCGACGACCACTGCCGGCACCCAGTTGCAGATCTGGAACTGCGGCGGCGGCTCCAACCAGCTCTTCACCCGCACCTCCGGCGGGCAGCTGACCGTCTACGACGGCAGCGCGCGGATGTGCCTCGACGCCGACGACAACGGCACCAGTCCCGGGACCAAGGCCATCGTCTGGTCGTGCAACGACCAGAGCAACCAGCAGTGGGTGTTCCACTCCGACGGCACCGTCACGAGTGCGGTGTCGGGCCTGTGCCTCGACGTCACCGGATCGAGCACCGCCAACGGGGCGCTGGTCGAACTGTGGACCTGCAACGGCGGCAGCAACCAGCAGTGGTCCCTGTCGTAACTTCCGCGGCCGACAAAGACTTGAGTCGCACACCTTGAGATGCGACCGAGAGATGTGTCAGTCTCATTTTCAGCTTTGTTGGGGGTCTGGAACTTCGGCGGCCCTGCTCATGCCGTCGACCTCTCCCATTGAATGTGAGCGCTCACATTCATGCGGTGAGCGCTCACATCTCTCCCCTCCAGCACCGTGCACGCTCAAGGAACTGCTCTGACCTGGTAAAACAAGCTGTATGTCCGACACGGGGGCACCGGGGCCCGGCGTCAGCGACGCCGTTCTCGTGTGAACGCCCTACGACGGCCGCATCGCCCACAAGGCGTCCGGGCCACGTTCGGGCGACCAGCACACAGCTCATAAGACTGATCCATCGTGCCGGCGACTGTGCCGATGCTCGTGCAGGGAACTCCGCGCCGGCAAGGTGCCCCCTGCCAACGCTCGTCTTCCGGCAGCAAGCACGCACATGCACGCGGCCCGACCTCGCGTGTCGTTCCGCGGGGACATCGTCGCGCCCCTCTGCCCTCCGAAGGAGGCTCCGATGTACAACGGCAGGTTCTCCCCCCTCACCGGCTTACGCCGCCTCAGACCCCTCACCGTGATCCTGCTCGCCCTGGCGATGGCAGCGGTGTTCATGGGCGGCGGGTCCGTCGCGAACGCGTCGTCCGCGCAGCCCGCCAAGGCCGCGGCGTCCTCGCTGCCCTGCGACATCTACGCGGCCGGCGGCACCCCCTGCATCGCCGCGCACGCCACGACCCGGGCGCTGTTCGCGGCCTACGACGGCCCGCTGTACCAGGTCCAGCGTGCCTCCGACCACGCCTACCGTGACGTGGGGGTGCTGACCGCCGGCGGTTACGCCGACGCGTCGGCCCAGACGTCCTTCTGCGCCAGCACCTCCTGCACCATCACCAAGATCTACGACCAGACCGCCCGGCACAACGACCTGCCCATCTCCTGGGGTGGCTTCTGGAAGGGGCCGGGCCCGAACGGCGCGGACATCGGCGCCGACGCTGCGGCCCTGCCCGTCACCGCGGGGGGCCACCAGGTCTTCGGCGTCAAGGTGACCCCCGGCACCGGCTACCGCATCGACCATGCCGACGGCGCCCCCACCGGTTCCGAGCCGGAGGGCATCTACATGGTGACCTCGTCGAACTACACCAACCAGTGGTGCTGCTTCGACTACGGCAGCGGGGAGAACACCCACACCGACACCGGTGACGCCACCATGAACGCCATCTACTGGGGCAACGCCTGCTGGTTCGGCAACTGCGTGGGCAGTGGCCCCTGGGTCGAGGCCGACCTCGAGAACGGCATGTTCCACACCGGCAGCGGCTCGAACAAGGACCCCAGCAACCAGGGGGTCCACGACCCGTTCGTCAGTGCCTGGGAGAAGAACAACGGGACGAGCAACTTCACGCTGAAATACGGGGACGCCACCAGCGGCGGGCTCACCACCACGTACTCCGGAGGCCTGCCGAACGGTTACTCGCCCATGAAGACCGACAGCTCGCTGCTGCTGGGAACCGGCGGCGACAACAGCGTCTCCGGCCAGGGCGAGTTCTTCGAGGGCGCCATCACCGCCGGCTACCCCTCGGACGCCACCGAGAACGCGGTGCAGACCAGCATCACCGAGGCCGCCTACGACGGTGGTTCCACGTCACCGGGCGGCGCCACCGCACTGCGCAACAGCGCCGCCAACCGCTGCCTGGACGTGCCCAACCTCAGCCAGACCAACGGCACCCAGACCGAGCTGTGGGACTGCAACAGCGGCACCAACCAGCAGTGGACGCCGACCAGCGCCAAGGAACTGCGTGTGTACGGCACGAAGTGCCTGGACGACGACGACAACGGAACGGCGAACGGGACCCGCGCCATCATCTGGGACTGCAACGGCGGCACCAACCAGCAGTGGGACCTCAACTCCGACGGCACCATCACCAACGTCAGGAGCGGACTGTGCCTGGACGCCAGCAACTCCGGCACCGCCAACGGCACCCTGGTCCAACTGTGGCAGTGCACCGGCGGCGGCAACCAGAAGTGGACCCGCGGCTGATCACCTGCGCGGACCGCGGCTGATCCGCGGCTCCGCCGCAAGGACTCGAAGCCGTGCCCGGCCCTCTCCGGCCGGGGACGCCCCTCCGGGACGACGTCCCCGGCCGGTTTCCGTCCGAACCCCCGACCGCCCGATGAGAGAGCGAACCATGAGACTCACCCCCCGCAGGCGCCCGCACCGCGGCCGCCCGCTGATAGGCGCAGCCGTCACGGCCCTGATGGCCGGCGCTGTCGTCGCCGCGCCGGCCGTGACGGCCCACGCAGCGGCCATGGCCACCCTGTACGTCTCGCCGACCGGCAGCGGCAGCTCCTGTTCCACGTCGGCGCCCTGCTCCCTGACCCAAGCCAAGGCCTCCGTCGAGGCCGTCAACGACAGCATGACCGGGGACATCGCGGTACAGCTGGCGGACGGCACGTACCGCCTGTCCGCCCCGCTCACGCTCGGTGCCGCGGACTCCGGCAGCAACGGGCACGCCGTCGTCTGGCAGGCCGCTCCGGGAGCCGATCCGGTGCTGTCGGGCGGGCAGCAGGTAACCGGCTGGTCGCTGAAGGACTCCGCGAACAACATCTACGCCGCGTCAGTACCGGCGGGTACCGACTCGCGGCAGCTGTACGTCGACGGAACGCTGGCGCCCCGGGCGGCGATCTCGATCTCCCGCAGCGACGTGAAGATCACCGGCAGCGGGATGACCATCGTCAACTCGGCGCTGAACTACCTGGCCTCGCTGCCCCAGCAGGACCGGATCGAGCTGGAGAGCCAGAACTCCTTCACCGACCGCTACGCCCCTGTGAAGTCGATCAGCGGCAGCACGATCACCATGCAGCAGCCGGCGTGGAACAACAACAACTGGGGCTACGACACGCTGGCCAGCCCCTTCGCTGGCGGCAGCCTGCAACTGGAGAACTCCTACTCCTTCCTGAAGAACGCCGGGCAGTGGTATCTCGACCCGCAGGCCGGACAGCTGTACTACAAGGCGCCCTCGGGCTGGTCCCCCGCCTCCCACGACATCGAGCTGCCCCGCCTCACCTCGTTGCTGCAACTCGGCGGCAGCTACGCCGACCCGGCCCACGACATCGGCTTCGAGGGCATCGGCTTCGAGCACACCACGTGGCTGCAACCCAGCACCGACGTCGGCTACGCCGACCAGCAGAGCGGCACGTTCCTGGCGCGCTCCTTCTCACAGCCCTCCGACTTCCTGACGTCCTGCCAGTCCGGTTGCAAGCTGTTCGAGGCCGCCCGCAACGACTGGAACCAGATGCCGGCGGCCGTGCAGGTCTCCGCGGCCCGTACCATCAGCTTCACCGGGGACACCTTCGCGCACCTGGGCCAGGTGGGTCTCGGTATCGGCAACGACCCCAACGCGCACGGCCTCGGGGTGGGCCTGGGGGCCTCGGACGTCACGGTCTCGGGCAGCACGTTCACCGACGACTCCGGGGCCGGCATCGTGGTCGGCGGCGTCCAGCCCGACGCGCACCACCCGTCCGACCCCGCCATGGTGAACGAGGACATCACCATCCAGGACAACCGGATCAGCGCTGTCGCCAAGGACTACAAGGACATGGCCGGCATCCTGTCGACCTATGTCACCCACGCGGTGATCAGCCACAACGAGGTCTCCAACCTCGCCTACGACGGCATCGACGTCGGCTGGGGCTGGGGCGCCAACGACGCCGGCGGCAGCCAGGACTACCGCAACCGCGGCCTGTACGACTACCAGCCGGTCTACACCACGGCGACCACCCTGAAGAACACCGTGGTCAGCCACAACCTGGTGCACGGTACGAAGAAGGTGTTCCACGACGGCGGGAGCATCTACAACCTGTCCGCCAACCCGGGCGCGAGCATCGACCACAACTACATCTACGACAACCACAACACCGTCGGCCTCTATCTCGACGAAGGCTCCCAGTACGTGAACCTCAGCAGCAACGTGATCCAGGACTCCGGGGTGTGGGCCTTCACCAACGCCAACGGCAACAACAACACCAACGACAGCACCTTCTCCGGAAACTGGTACAACTCCGGCGCCACCCAGGTCGCCACCGGCTCCCCGCACAACAACGTGCTGTCCGGCAACGTCCAGGTCAGCGGTACCAGCTGGCCGTCGGGCGCCCAACAGGTGATCGCCGACGCCGGCGTGACGGGCGGCGACGACGGTGGTTCTGCCACCGAGGTGCACGCCGTCGGCGCGAGCAAGTGCCTGGACGTGCCCAACGCGTCGACCACCACCGGCACGCAGCTACAGATCTGGGACTGCACCGGCGGCTCCAACCAGCTCTTCACCCACACCTCCAGCGGGGAGCTCACCGTGTACAGCGGTGGCAACCAGCGCTGCCTGGACGCCGACAACCAGGGCACCAGCAACGGCACCAAGGTCGTCATCTGGACGTGCAACGGCCAGAGCAACCAGCAGTGGAACGTCAACTCCGACGGCAGCATCACCGGAGTCCAGTCCGGCCTGTGCCTGGACGTGACGGGAGCCTCGACGTCCAACGGCGCCCTGGTCGAGCTGTGGACCTGCGGGGGCGGTTCCAACCAGCGGTGGAACCTGTCCTGACCGCAGGCCGCGCGGACGGTGCGAAGAAACCGCGAAAACCAAAGGGGCCGTTCATTGAACGGCCCCTCACCTGCGACTTTCGATGGTTCGAAAAGTCGGGACGACAGGATTTGAACCTGCGACCCCTTGACCCCCAGTCAAGTGCGCTACCAAGCTGCGCCACGTCCCGGTCGTGATCCTGGTCACTGCGGGCACCGGGCCACCGCTCGACGGTGGTGTGGTGTCCGCACTGCCGCGATCACGCAGGTACGACCTTACAGGACGAAGCGGCTTGCGATCATCCCGGCCCGGTCGGCCCGGCGGCCGTGGCGGTCCGCCGGGCCCGACCGGGGTGTCCGGACGGCCTACGGCTTCCCGGATTCCCCCGGGCGCCCGCTGGTCACCGCGTAGTACTGGAGGTCCTGGACGTCGACGTGGTCGCGGACCGGCCAGCGGGTGGCGGCGGTGGCGACGGTGTGGCCGGCACGGCGTACCGTCGCCGAGCTGAGGCCGGTCCGCAGCGGCCGTAGGGTGGCCCGGACCCCGGCCGGCACCGCCACCTGGCCGTGTGCCGTGCCGACGGTCACGTCCACGGTGGCCGGCGCGGTCAGGAAGGTGAGCACCTCGACGTCGTCGCGCGGGGTCGCCGTGCCGTGGCGTGGGCGCATCAGCCGGGACTGGTGCGTCGCGCTGGGATTGCCCGCGAACTGCACCCGCGAGGTCAGGTAGACCACGTCCCGCACCAGGGCGGGCCACTTCCCGGTCTTGAAGCGGGTCAGGTAGTACGAGCAGAGGTCCAGGTAGGCGTGGCCGTTGTGCAGGGACGGCGCGACCTGGCTGGTCTCGGAGTAGTCGTTCCAGGTGGTCAGCTGTACCCAGTCGGCGCCGTCCTGGATGGCGTGCTGCCAGGTGGTGCGCAGCAGGGCGGTGTTTCCCGCCTCGTCGTAGATCGCCTGGTTCGGGCGGGCGTCCTGGACGGCGACGGGCTGCATCCACTTCTTGTCGAGGCCGTGGGCGAGCCGGACGTCGCCGGGGATCGCGTTCTGTCCGGTGTGGCTGCGGTTTCCCCAGGCGGAGAAGCCGTAGCTGATCGAGGCGAACTCCTGTGCATGGGACCGGTAGTTCAGGAACAGCGGCACGAGGGCCGTACGGATGCCGTGCTGCTTGGCGAGCCGGTCGGTCACCTGCGTCCACCAGGCGGGCGAGTGTGCCTCCGCCTTGAAGGGGGACACCACGAGCCGCCCGTCGGGCAAACGGTGCGCGGACGGCGCTGCGGCCCATCGGGCGAGTGCGTCGGCCAGCGCCTGGGCAGAGGAGTGCAACGCCGTCATGTCGGGCATGAGCATGATCTTGAAGCCCGGGTCCGCCGCGTGAGCGGCCCGCAGCAGGGTGCCGACCCGGTCGGCGTTGGTGCCGGTCAGAGCGAGGATGTCGACGCTGAAGCCGTCGAGCCCGGCGTCCCGTGCGGTGCGCACCTCGCGTTCCATGTTCGTCAGCCGCCAGTCGCCCGAGGAGGGCGGGACGGGCGGCGGCCGGTCGCGCAGCAGTCCGCCGTACGCGGCGTGCTTGCCGCCCTCGCCGTTGGGGGTGAGGTAGTTGCGGGTGTAGTAGTCACGGTCGGCGGGCTGGTTGTCCAGCGACAACGGGTACGGCGGGAAGTAGTGCGCGAAGACGAGGTGCGGGCCGGCGCGCAGGGTCCGGGTGTCCGGCAGGTCGAAGGGCAGTGCGGTCGACGGCGCGACGGCGGCAGGACCCGGGGTCGAGTCGGGGCCGCCGGTGCTCCCTGCCAGGCCGAGCCCGACAGCGAGACTCAGGACGAGGACCCCCAGCACCAGACCCACGATCGCGCGGCGCCGACCGCGTAACGGATCCCTGCGATGGCCTGACCGGCCCTTGGCGGATGTCGTGGGTGGCGTCGTGGGGGTCGCGTGATCGGGGCCGTCGGCTCTGGGACGGTCGGCACCGTCCGGCGCGGTGGCGTCGCTGCTGCCGGGTCCGGCGCGATCGGGCCCGCCCTGCGTCGCACGGTCGGGATCACCGGGCACCACGCGGTCGCGTCCGCCGGGCACGACGCGGTCGAGCCCGCCGGGGGCCGCGTGGTCGGGCCCGTCGGGCGGCACGGCGTGGTCAGGTCCGTCAGGCATGGAGTCCCCCCAGGCTGGTCGGTGTTCGACGCGGCGCTGCCGTGCTGACCGCGTCGGCGTTACTCCGGTTTCCCGCGCGATGTCCGCGCCGGTCACCCCGGCTGGCCTGCTTTTCCGGCTGGGGGTCCGGCCCGTCGCGGAGCGACTGTGGACCACAGGTCCCCCGGGAAAACGCAGTATCCGCATTACCGCATGCGGGAGGCATCTCGCGACGGGGACGGGACGGTATCCGGACGCCCCCTCGGGGGGCGCGACCTGACTCCCGGTCGCGTCGGGCGGATGGCGCGTGCGCCGTGCCCGACCGCCCCGGGTGGAATTCCGGGGAGGTCCCTCGCGCCAGGACGCCGGACGACTCGGGGGCGGAACCGGGCGCTGCCGGACCGGCGTCCATCGGTATCGCGCCTCCGTGCGCCTCCATCCACCCCGGCGCGCCCTGCGCTGACCCAATGCGCCCCTACACCGTCCTGCGCCCTCACCACACCCCTTCACTCCCAGCTGAGCACCGATATCCGGAATCGTGTTGCAGCAAGCGGCCACGCCGAATGGCCTGATTTCCCCGCAACTCTCTGACGTCGTTCACGAAATGCGCACTCATCACACAATTGATTGCCATACTGTTCGCCGCCACGTCACGTGGTCGCCGACCGGGGGCTCGGCGTAACGGGATGGACAACAGAATGTCAGGGCATAAGGTCCAGGGGGGTACATGCGGCATGTTCAGGCACCCGAGGCCCGTACCGCACAGACAAGGACCCGTGGGCCCCGGGCGGCGGCTGCTGCGCTCGGGGTCAAACCGCACGGATACCTGCCCCTCACGCTCCTCGTCGATCTTCTCGGACCCGGTCTGTCCGTAGCGCTGTTGCTGCGCCTGCCGGACGCCCCCTTACGGGCGTGGGTGCTGCCCGCGCTGCTCGCGGGGCTCGCCTGGCCCGCCGTGCGGCTCTGCCGATCGCGCTATGCGCGACGCACGCTGGGCGAGTCACGCGGCACGCTGCCCGTCCTGCACGACTGGCTGATCCTGCTGGGCGTGTTGGCCCTGGTGCAGGTCGCAGCCGAGTTACGGCACCCGCCGCTGCGGATGCTCGCAGCGCTCGTTCCGGCGCTGCTGGCGACCCTGGTGTGCCAGAAGCTGACCTACCGCCATCTGATGGCGACCCGGCGCGCGGCCCAAGCCGTGATCCGGGTCCTGGTGATCGGCGAGCCGACCGCCGCCGACGACGTGGCCGGGCACCTGGCGAGCCGTACGGACCACCCGTACGTGGTCGTCGGCGTGGTCGCCGTCGGCGGCTCCACGCTGAGCAGCGGGGTCCCGATCGTGGCCCGCCTGGGCCGCCGCGCGCCCGTCGACCCGGCCGCCGACACCGCCGCCGTGCTGGCCGCCGCCCGCACGCGCGACGCCGACCTCGCGCTGGTCACCGCCGGGGCCCAGCTCTCCGGCGAGCGGCTGCGCCGGCTGTCGTGGGGCCTGCACGACGCCGGTCTCGACCTCGCCGTGGCACCCGGGCTCGTGGAGGTGTCCGTCAAGCGTCTGCACACCAGCAACGCCGGCGGCCTGGCCCTGCTGCGGATCGCGCCCCCGCTCCGCCACGGGTTGCAGCCGGCCCTCAAGTACGCCCTGGACCGCACCCTTGCGGCGCTGGTCGTGCTGGTGCTCATGCCACTGCTGGTGGCGATCGCGCTGGCCGTCCGGCTGACCTCGCCGGGCCCGGTGCTCTACCGGCACGAGCGGATCGGGCAGGACGAGGTGCCGTTCACGATGTGGAAGTTCCGCACCATGCACGTCGGCGCCGATGCCCGCAAGGCCGAGCTGGCCGGGGAGAACGAGCAGGACGGGCCCATGTTCAAGATGCGCTCCGACCCCCGGGTGACCCGAATCGGCCGACTGCTGCGACGCACCTCGCTCGATGAGCTGCCGCAGCTGGCGAACGTGTTGCGCGGTGAGATGTCGCTGGTGGGCCCGCGCCCACCGCTCGCCGACGAGGTGGCGCGCTACACCCCGGTGGAGCGACGCCGGCTGTCCGTGCGGCCCGGGATGACGGGGCTCTGGCAGATCAGCGGCCGATCGGACCTGTCCTGGGACGAGGCGGTCCAGCTGGACCTGAGTTACGTGGACAACTGGTCGTTCACCAGCGACATCGACGTCATGGCACGCACCTTCCGCGCCATCGTCGACGGACGCGGCGCGTACTGAGGGGCGGCGGGGGAAACGGTGGTGGGCGAGGGCGCGGTGCCCGGGGTGGGGCGGACGGCCGGGGCGTCGTCAGACGCCCGCCGCGGCACGCCAGTGCGCGTAGGTGGCGGCGATGCCGTCCCGCAGGGGGATGGCGGGCCGCCAGCCGAGGGCGGTCAGCCGGGAGACGTCCAGGAGCTTTCGCGGGGTGCCGTCGGGCTTGCCGGTGTCCCAGCCGATCCGCCCGGTGAAGCCGGTCACCTCGGCGACGACGGCGGCCAGCTCCCGGATCGTCAGATCAGTGCCGCAGCCGACGTTGACCGGCTCGTCGGCGTCGTAGGCGCGCAGCAGCAGCGCGCAGGCCGACGCCAGGTCGTCGACGTGCAGGAACTCACGGCGGGGCGTGCCGGAGCCCCACAGCACCACCTCGTCGCGCCGCTCGGCACGGGCCTCGTGGAACTTGCGGATCAGGGCCGGCAGCACGTGGGAGGTCTGCGGGTCGAAGTTGTCCCCGGGGCCGTAGAGGTTGGTCGGCATCGCCGAGATGTACGGGGCGCCGTACTGCTGCCGGTAGGACTGGACCTGGACGATGCCGGCGATCTTGGCGAGCGCGTAGGCGCGGTTGGTGGGCTCCAGCGGGCCGCCGAGCAGGGCGTCCTCGCTGATCGGCTGGGGCGCCAGCTTCGGGTAGATGCACGAGGAGCCGAGGAACAGCAGCCGAGGCACCCCGGCCGCGTGCGCGCCGGCCACCACGCTCAGCTGGATCTGGAGGTTCTCCTCTATGAACTGCACGGGATAGGTGCTGTTCGCCAGGATGCCGCCGACCTTCGCCGCGGCCAGCACGACGGCGTCCGGGCGCAGCTCCTTCAGCACGGCGGCGGTGCGCGGCGCATCCCGCAGGTCCAGTTCGTCCCGGGTGCGGGTGAGGACCTCGTGGCCGTCGGCGGTGAGCCGCCGGGTGAGGGCGGAGCCCACGAGCCCGCGGTGTCCGGCGACGAATATACGGGCCCGGTCGGGCAGCAGCGGCGATGCGGTCATGGCCTGGATGATGCCAGGGCACCCTGGCATCGGTCCGGTGGATCCATGAATTCAGGCCATACATCAGGATATGCCGGGCTGCCTTCGGGGCAGTGCCCGGCCGGAAGGGAGCACATCTCATGACCAAGTCCGCGCTGATCACCGGGGTCACCGGGCAGGACGGTTCCTACCTGGCGGAGCTGCTGCTCTCCAAGGGGTACACGGTGCACGGCCTGCTCCGGCGCTCGTCCAGCTTCAACACCGAGCGGATAGACCACATCTACCAGGGCCCGCAGGAGGCCGAGCGTTCCTTCGTGCTGCACCATGCCGACCTGTCGGACGGCGTGGCGCTGGTGAACCTGCTGCGGGACATAAGACCCGATGAGGTGTACAACCTGGGCGCCCAGTCGCACGTGCGGGTCTCCTTCGACGCACCGCTGTACACCGGCGACGTGACCGGGCTCGGGGCGCTGCGGCTGCTGGAGGCGATCCGGGCGAGCGGGGTGCAGACCCGGATCTACCAGGCGTCGTCCTCGGAGATGTTCGGTGCCACGCCCCCGCCGCAGAACGAGTCGACGCCGTTCCACCCGCGCAGCCCGTACGGCGCCGCCAAGGTGTACGCGTACTGGGCCACCGTCAACTACCGCGAGGCGTACGACATGTTCGCGGTGAACGGCATCCTGTTCAACCACGAATCACCGCGCCGCGGGGAGACCTTCGTGACCCGCAAGGTGACCCGCGCGGTCGCCCGGATCAAGGCGGGCTTACAGGACCGGCTCTACCTCGGCAACCTGGACGCGGTGCGCGACTGGGGCTACGCCCCGGAGTACGTCGAGGCGATGTGGCGGATGCTCCAGCACGACGAGCCGTCCGACTACGTGGTCGCGACCGGCGTCCCGGCCACCGTACGGCAGTTCGTGGACACCGCGTTCGCCCAGGCCGGTCTGGACGCGGGCGACCACGTCCGCTACGACCCGAAGTACGAGCGGCCCAGCGAGGTCGACGCGCTCATCGGTGACGCGTCCAAGGCCCGGACGGTGCTCGGCTGGAAGCCCACGGTTCTCGTCGACGAGCTGGCCCGGATCATGGTCGACGCCGATGTCCGCCTGGTGGAGGAGCAGCTCGCCGGGGCGGCGGTGCGCATAGACCGCTGAGAGCGTGCGCGCCGGGGCGGGCAGGTGCGCGGGCGGGGTGTGACCCGGGGCGGCGTCCCGGGTCCGCGCCGGTGCGTAGCCGTCCGGTGGCCCTTCGTCCTGGATTCCGTCAAGTGTGACCCGCGACACTCCGCGGACCCGTATGGTTCGCCAGCGGATCTGGTTTTTCAGCTGTCTATTCAGCCTTTTTGAGTTAGGTCTCATCTCATCCACTGCTCTATCCACCTGGGGGGTACATGTACAGATCCAGGGCGCTATGCGCCAGTCTCGTCCTTGCGTTCGGGACGGCCGGGCTCGGGGTGAGCGCCGCGCCGCCGGCCGCCGCCCTCACGCCACCGGTCGCGTTCACGGCCGACGACCTGCCGACCTGGCAGACGAACGGGGTCGTGTGGGCGCTGGCGCAGGCCGGTGACACGATCTTCGTCGGCGGAACGTTCTCGCAGGTCAGGCCCCCGAACGGGGAAACCGGGGACCCACAGAACGCGGTCAACTTCGTCGCGATGAACGCCGCCACGGGCAAGCCCACCTCGTGCCGTCTGTCCTTCGCGGTGGGCAGCGGCACCGCGACCGTGCGAGCGCTCGCCGTCTCGCCGGACCAGAAGACGCTGTACGTGGGCGGATACTTCGGCTCCGTCAACGGCGTCCAGACCAGCTCGTTCGCCGCGATCGACATCGCCAGCTGCGCACCCAGGCCCGGCTTCCACGCCGCCTTCCCGGCAACCGTACGGGCCATCGCCGCCACCAGCGACACGCTCTACGTGGGCGGCGACTTCAGCACCGCGGACTCCCAGCCCCGCAAGCGGTTCGCCGCACTGGACGCCACCACCGGAGGCGTGCTGCCCTTCCGGGCTGACGCCGACGAGCCGGGGCGGGCCGTTGCGGTGTCCGAGGACGGCAAGTACGTGGCCCTCGGCGGTGACTTCTTCTACGTGAACGGCCACGACTCCCACGCCCTCGCCGTCGTCGACGCCACCACCGGCGCCAACGTGCAGTCCTATCGGCTGGGCTTCTTCTCCCGCACCTCGGTCGTGAAGACCATCGACGCCGACGCCGACGGCTTCTACACCGGCAACGAGGGCACCGGAGGTGGCGTCTTCGACGGCCGTACCGCGCTGGATGCGAGCACCTTCGACCAGCGCTGGCGGGACACCTGTCTCGGCGCCACCCAATCCGTGCTGGCGTACGACAGCGTGCTCTACAGCGCCTCACACGCCCACGACTGCTCCACGATGGACGAGTTCCCCGACGGCCGGCGCCACCACCTGATGGCCGAGCCGACCGACGACCCGACTCTGCTCGGCTGGTTCCCGGACACCAACGACGGCATCGGTGAGGGCATCGGCCCGCGCGCCATGACCATCGCCACCTCGGGGACGACGAAGTACCTGTGGGTGGGCGGCGAGTTCACCACCGTCAACGGCTCCCCCGGCCAGGGCCTGACCCGTTTCGCGTCCGGGCCGGACATCGGTGTGCCCTGGGTGCCGGATGACGTCAGCGTGGACAGCGCGCGTGCGGACCGGGTGCGGATCAGCTGGCGCTCCAGCATCGACACGGACGACAGCGTGCTGACGTACAAGGTGTACCGCGACGGCGCGGCGACGCCGGTGTACACCGTCAACGGTGAGTCGTTCGAGTGGTCGCGCCCCCGGGTGACCTTCAACGACACCGACGTCGAACGCGGAGAGAAGCACAGTTACCAGGTGACCGCCACCGACGGCGCGGGCAACACCAGCGGCAAGTCGGCGGCCCTGACCGTCACCGTGCCCAACTGGTAGGCACATCCGGTGCACCGGCGGGCTCGGCAGTTCGGTCCACGCATTCCACCTGCGCTTCGATCTGCCGCAGCGCCGTCCGGCACTGCCCTCAAGAGCCCCGCAGGGGGCTGGTGCCGGCCTTCGGCGCCGGGTAGGTCCCCGCCCCGGGGCGGCGGTGTGCCCACCGCCCCGGCCGTGACGTGAAGTCACACACCCACCGACCCGACCCGCCGGCCGGAGTACCGAGCCGCCCACACTCGTCAGGCCACAGGAGCCCTTCATGCATCGACGTACCCGGCGCATCCGGCGTGCAGTCCCGCCCTGCGCCGTGCTGGCCGCCGCCAGCCTCACCCTGTTCGGATGCTCGTCCGGCGAACCCACCCCGGCACGCAGTGCCCGAGTCGCCTCGCCGCACGCCGCCCCGCAGGAAGCCGCCGGCCAGTCCGGACAGCAGGGCCAGGACCGGTCGACTTCGGCCTCGCACGTGCCGACGCTGCCCGACTCCCGGCTCACGCCGGCCACCGGATCGTTCACCAAGCAGGAGAAGAAGTACCTCAGCGGACGGGTGCCCGCGAACATGGATCCCGCGGCGGTGCTCCAGCTCGGCCAGGAAGCCTGCCAGCGGGTGCAGCGCACCGCAGCCCACGACCGGGACGCCGCCGTGGGCGCGGTGATCAGCGGTGACATCCCCGGCGCCCGGGACGCCATCGCCCAGCTCTGCCCGGATCAGGCCGCCGTGCTGCACGCGGCCGAGTCGGGCTTCCCGGACGGCACGAAGAAACGGCCCGCGGCGGGCACCTACCGCGCACTGACACCAAGTGCGTCCTGCACATGGCGGGCGCTCGACGCTTCGGGCAAGAAGGTGGCGTCAGGGGGTGCCACGGGCGCGGATGGCGATGCGGAGGCCACCTCCGGGAAGAAGATCACGGCGAGGATCCCGGCCGGGACGCGGACGTTCGTCTCCAGCGGCTGCTACGCCTGGGTGCGTGC
>NZ_JAMJWG010000005.1 GCF_024435355.1 Streptomyces odontomachi | reverse complement strand
TTTCCAACCTTACCAGATCCGAATTTCCATCCGCTTCGGGTGGATGTTCATTCTGGTGGCCGTTGGAAGGCCTTTCTCCCTTGGTGCCTCTGCGGCTTCCTCGGTGGGTCCGACTTTATCAGATGATCGCGGCCTGAATGACAGCCGGCATATTCCAACTGAGTCGAGTCGAGCGTCTCGGGAATTCGAGAAGTCTTGGAGACTTTCGTAAGTATGCTCGATCACCCTACAGGCGTTCGACCTCAGGGCAACTTCGCTAGCCTACTTCCCCAGCCCTGACCCGTCAAGGGGTCGTCCTGGGGCGGAGTGGAGCTTAGCAGGTAGCGAGGTGTCGATGCACATCAGACGCGCGTCAGGCCGCAACGGGAGCGGTGGCGCTGCGCTCCCCCTGCAACAGGTCGCCTGTATCACCGGCGCGTGCGGCTCGGCCGCCGAGGACGTACACGTACGCCAGGAAGGAGATCTCCACTGCCGCGCCGATGCCGATGCGGGACCAGGTGGGCAGTCCTGAGGGGGTCACGAAGCCCTCGATGGCGCCGGAGACGAAGAGCACGAGCGCGAGGCCTATGGCCATGCCGATGGCCGCCCGGCCTTCCTCGGCCAGGGCGGTGCGGCGGGGGCGTGGGCCCGGGTCGATACAGGTCCAGCCGAGCCGGAGCCCCGTCCCTGCCGCGACGAAGACGGCCGTCAGCTCCAGGAGGCCGTGCGGGAGGACGAGGCCCAGGAACGTGTCGAGTCGGCCGGCGGAGGACATCAGTCCGATGCCGACGCCCAGGTTCAGCATGTTCTGGAAGAGGATCCAGATGACCGGCAGGCAGAGGAAGGCGCCCAGGACCAGGCAGAGCGCCGCGGCTTCGGCATTGTTCGTCCACACCTGGGTCGCGAAGGCGGCGGCTGGGTGGCTTGAGTAGTACGTCTCGTACTGGCCTCCCGGACGGGTGAGGCTTCGGAGCTCCGAGGGTGCCGCGATCGACGCCTGGACCTCTGGATGGGTCCCGATCCACCACCCGAGGAGGACGGATACCGCTGTCGATACCAGGGCGGTCGGAATCCACCAGTGCCGGCTCCGGTAGACCGCCGCGGGAAAGCCCTGGGTGACGAAGCGCGATGCGTCGCTCCAGGAGGCGCGGCGGGTGCCGGTGACCGCGCTCCGCGCGCGGGCCAGCAGGTGCGTCAGACGGGCGACGAGCTGGGGATCGGGGGCGCTGGAGCGGATCAGGGAGAGGTGGGTGGCCGTGCGTTGGTAGAGCGTGACGAGCTCGTCCGCTTCGGAGCCGGTCAAGTGCCGCTGGCGGCGCAGCAGGGCGTCAAGGCGGTCCCATTGCGCCTGGTGGGCGGTCACGAAGACGTCGAGGTCCATGTGTATGGCCGCTCCTGCTTCTCATAGCTCCTGTAGGGGACCTTCTTGGCCCGGTTCCTGGTCGTACAGGCCGTTGTCGTACAGGCCGTTCTTATGGTCCTCCAGTCCTCACGTGCTTTTGTAGTTCTCTCGTTCCCGTAGCTGGTACCTCGTACCGGGCAGAGGTTGTTACCTGGTACGAGGTACCTGGTGTCTGGTATCGACATCGCCTCTGTGGTCGCCCCTGGCGGTCGCCCAAGGAAGCGGATGCAGGGCTTGGTTTGCGTCAGCTTGGCAGAGTGGCCGGTCGGGGGGCGGTCTCCGTGGTCTGTAGAGGCATACGGGGCGGGAGAGAGGACGGTGGGCGTGAGCGAGCTTGTGACGGGTGAGGCGGTGGCTCTGGAGCTGCGGCCGGCACGGCTGCCGAGTCGTGCGCTGGCCCTGCTGGTCGATCTGCTCGTCACGGCGACCGTGTACGTCACCGTGACCGTTCTCGTGGTGGCGTCCACCTCGTCGCTCGACGCCGCTACGGCGGCGGCCATCGCCGTCGCTTCGTTCGTGTTGGTGCTGGTGGGCGGGCCCATCGCGGTGGAGACGCTGTCGCACGGACGGTCGCTCGGGAAGCTCGCATGCGGGCTGCGGGTGGTGCGGGACGACGGGGGGCCGATCCGGTTCCGGCATGCACTGGCGCGTGGTGCGGTCGGCGTCGTGGAGATTCTGCTGACGGTGGGGACGCTCGCATGTGTCGCGTCCCTGGTGTCCGCGCGTGGCCGGCGGGTCGGCGATGTGCTGGCGGGCACGTTGGTGGTCCGGGAGAGGGTCCCGGCCGGCAAGCCGGGCCTTGTGCCGCCGCCACCACCCTGGCTGGCGGGACGGCTCGCGGGGCTGGATCTGTCTGGGGTCCCCGAGGGGTTGTGGCTGGCGGTCCGGCAGTGCCTGATGCGGATGCAGCAGCTCGACCCGCAGGTGGGCCAGACGATGGCGGCCCGGCTGGCGGCCGATGTCGCGGCGCATACCGGCGCCCCGGCGCCTGTCGACGTGCCGCCGGCTGCGTATCTGGCGGCAGTGGTGCACGAGCGGCAGGCACGGGACGCGGGGCGGGCGCTCAGCGCGGCGAGCGGGATACCGGGGTGGCCCGTGGCAGGCGCTCCCAGCGCTCCCGCCGTGCGGCCTGGGGCGCAGCCGGATGCCTCATGGCCGTCCTCGTCCCTGGGACGGCCCGTCGACCGCGGCGTCGACCACGACACCGACCGCGGCCTTGGGGCGAGCCAGGGCGGGGAACGAACGGACCCGGGTGCGGGAGGTTCACGCGGGGCCACCGGGTTCGTGCCTCCTGCGTGAGACGGCGCTGCACCGATCCGGCTACCCGTCAACTGCCCGTCAGGGGAACTGCGACGGGGGTGAGTCGAGGTCTTCGAGTTCGATACCGGGGCCCGCGAGGACGACGTCGCCGGCGAGGTGGACCGTGTGCTGCTCGCCCGTGTCCAGGGCGCTGACCTGGTATTCGTCCACGATCAGGGGGGCGTTGTCAGTGGCGTGTGCTTCTCTTTTCACCAGGGCCCAGGACTGGTCGACGGTACGGGGTGCGAGGACGGGGGAGGTGAAGGCGACCAGGCGGACACGGGTGGCGGGGGAACCGGGGGCGAGGCGCAGCAGCCGCGCGGTCGAGACCAGGAAGGCGGGGGACGTGCCGGTGAAGGCGTGGGCGGGGGTATTGCCTTCGGTGGCCTCGGCGCCGGCCGGGTCGCTGCGGACCCAGGTGACGCCCTCAAGGGCGGCGCCGCGCACCTGCCAGCCCGCCGCGTGAAGTTCCAGCCGGATGGGGCGGCCGAGTTCGTCGATGGTCAGGTCGACTGAGCCGGCGTGGTCGTCGGAGGGAGAGGTCAGCTGAGAGACGTAGCGCCAGCCGGAGGCGCCAGGGGCGCAGTGGAAGTGTTCTTCACCCAGGGGGGTGTGATCGTGCGGATCATGGAGCGAATAGCGGCCGCGGGGCATGGGATGTCCTGAGTCGTGCGGTTACGGCCCTCGGTTCACAGGGGCTCCGGCCAGCGGTGGATGCCGCGGGTGGGCTGCCGACTGTCGTGCCGGGCGCGGCGGCCGGCTCGACTACCGCGCCGGTGCCGCGAAACCGGGCAGGCCCCCGACACGGGGGTGCGGGGGCCTGCTCGGTCGTCACTGTCGGGTACGGGTCCGCTCGGCGGCCGGCCGGCGGCTCAAGTGCCGGCCGGTCGGGAGCGGACCAGCGGACCATGGGTCAGCGGGGGCCCGTCAGTAGCGGTAGTGGTCGGGCTTGTACGGGCCTTCGACCGCGACACCGATGTAGGAGGCCTGCTCGGGGCGGAGCGTGGTGAGCTTCACGCCGAGGGCGTCCAGGTGGAGTCGGGCGACCTTCTCGTCCAGGTGCTTGGGGAGGACGTACACGTCGATCGGGTACTCGTCGGGCTTGGTGTAGAGCTCGATCTGGGCCAGCGTCTGGTTCGTGAACGAGTTCGACATCACGAAGGACGGGTGACCGGTGGCGTTGCCCAGGTTGAGCAGGCGGCCCTCCGACAGCACGATGAGCGTCTTGCCGTCCGGGAAGGTCCAGGTGTGCACCTGGGGCTTGACCTCGTCCTTGACGATGCCAGGGATCTTCGCGAGGCCGGCCATGTCGATCTCGTTGTCGAAGTGGCCGATGTTGCCGACGATGGCCTGGTGCTTCATCTTGGCCATGTCCGCGGCCATGATGATGTCCTTGTTGCCGGTGGTGGTGACGAAGATGTCGGCTTCGCCGATGACCTCGTCGAGCGTGGTGACCTGGTAGCCGTCCATCGCCGCCTGGAGGGCGCAGATCGGGTCGATCTCGGTGATGATCACCCGGGCGCCCTGGCCGCGCAGCGACTCGGCGCAGCCCTTGCCCACGTCGCCGTAGCCGCAGACGACCGCGACCTTGCCGCCGATCAGCACGTCCGTGGCGCGGTTGATGCCGTCGACGAGCGAGTGGCGGCAGCCGTACTTGTTGTCGAACTTCGACTTGGTGACGGCGTCGTTGACGTTGATCGCCGGGAACAGGAGGGTGCCGTCGCGGTGCATCTCGTACAGGCGGTGCACGCCGGTGGTGGTTTCCTCGGTGACGCCGCGGACCTCCGAGGCGAGCCGGGTCCACTTCTGCGGGTCCTCGCCGAGGGTGCGGGCGAGCAGGCCGAGGATGACGGCGTGCTCCTCGCTCTCCGCGGTGTCGACGGCGGGGACCTTGCCGGCCTTCTCGTACTCGACGCCCTTGTGGACGAGGAGGGTGGCGTCGCCACCGTCGTCGAGGATCATGTTCGGGCCGCCGGTGGGGGTGCCGGGCCAGGTCAGCGCCTGCTCGGTGCACCACCAGTACTCCTCCAGCGTCTCGCCCTTCCAGGCGAAGACCGGGATGCCCTTCGGGTCGTCCGCCGTCCCGTTCGGGCCGACGGCGATCGCGGCGGCGGCGTGGTCCTGGGTGGAGAAGATGTTGCAGGAGGCCCAGCGGACCTGGGCGCCGAGGGCGACCAGGGTCTCGATGAGGACGGCGGTCTGGACGGTCATGTGGAGGGAGCCGGTGACCCGGGCGCCGCGCAGCGGCTGCTGCTCGGCGTACTCCTTGCGGATCGCCATCAGACCGGGCATCTCGTGCTCGGCGAGGGTGATCTCCTTGCGGCCGAATTCGGCGAGCGAGAGGTCGGCGACCTTGAAGTCCTGGTCCTGTCGGGTCTCGACAGTCGACATGCGAGCTGCTCCTCGTGATTGGGTCGAGGTGATGGGCTGGTCTGCGCGCCGACGGGGGCAAGCGGACATACGAATGCCCGGGGTGCGCGCAGCGCAGTCCGTCGGAGGCCCTCTCTCCCTCGGTCGGCCCGGTTCGGGCCGCTCGACCGCCATCAGCAGCGACGTCTGGCTATGGTCACGAATTTACACCGATCGTCCCACGGTCCCCAGGCCGGGCAGGAAAAATCCGGGCACCTGCCAACTGGGGAATCCGGGCGTCCAGCCTCGCAATGCGGGCGTGCGACGGTGTGCGGTGGCGGCAGATCTCCTGGTGAGGGGCGGGCTGGGGGCCCTCAGGCAGTGGTGTAGATGTCCGGTTCCAGGTAGATGATCCGGGCGATGGGGACCGCGGCGCGGATGCGGGCCTCCGCGGCATTGATCGCGGCGGCGACCTCGGCGGCGGTGTCGTCGTGCTCGACGGCGATCTTCGCTGCGACCAGCAGTTCGTCGGGGCCGAGGTGGAGGGTCCGCATGTGGATGATGCGGGTGACCGTGTCGCCGTCCACCAGAGCCTGCTCGATCTTCCTGACCTCGCCCGGCCCCGCGGCCTCACCCAGCAGGAGCGACTTGGTCTCCACGGCGAGCACCAGCGCGATGCAGACCAGCAGTGCGCCGATGCAGAGGGTGCCGATGCCGTCCCAGACGGCGTCCCCGGTCACCACCGTCAGGACGACGCCGAACAGGGCCAGCGCCAGGCCGACCAGCGCGCCGAAGTCCTCCAGCAGGACGACGGGCAGTTCGGGGGCCTTGGCGCGGCGGATGTACTCGGTCCAGCTGAGGCCGCCGCGTACCTCGGTGGCCTCCTTTATCGCGGTGCGGAAGGAGAAGCCCTCGGCGAGGATGGCGAACACCAGGACGCCGATCGGCCAGTACCAGTTGTCCAGCTCGTGCGGATGCGTCACCTTCTCGTAGCCCTCGTAGAGCGCGAAGACGCCACCGATGGTGAAGAGGACGATCGACACCAGGAAGGCGTAGATGAAGCGTTCGCGGCCGTAGCCGAACGGGTGCTGGGGGGTGGCGGCGCGCTTGGAGCGCTTGCCGCCGAAGAGGAGCAGGACCTGGTTGCCGGAGTCGGCGATGGAGTGCACGCCCTCGGCCAGCATCGACGATGAGCCGCTGAAGACGAACGCCACGAACTTCGACACGGCGATGGCCAGATTGGCGCCGAGCGCCGCCACGATCGCCTTGTTGTCGCCTGAAGCGCTCATCTCTCCCCCGGAGTCCTCGCCGCGTTTCGGCGCCGCCCCGGCGGCACCCTCACCTTTTGACGCATCACCCTCGACGCGTCGCCAACGGCACATCGTCGGCGGCACTCGCCCGCGTCACGTCGCCGACGACACATGCATCGTCGGCCCTCACGGTGGGCACGTGGCACACCGCCGTGTGTGTCGTTGCGCAGGCATGCCGCCGTCGCCGTATCCGGGCTTTGCCCGTCCTTTGCCGTGGGGCCATTGTTACAGCATGCGGCGGCTGTGACGTCACGTGGTGGTGGTCATGCAGGGAATCAGGCAACCACAGTGGCGCGGAAGACCGACCCTTCTCCAGCGATTTCCACCGGTTCGTCCGCAGGTACGAACACGGACTCGCCCGGCGCGAGTGCCGCCTCGCCCACCTGAACGGCGCCCGCGGTGCAGAGCAGGATCTGCGGGAGGGGAGCGGTCAGGTCGCGCCGGGCCGAGTCCTTGGACAGGACGTACCGCGACAGCCGGAACTCGTCGATCGGCGTCTCGTAGGCCTCCTCGCCGCCGGCGGTGGCCTCCGGACGCAGGATGTGCGGCTCGCCGGCCTCGAAGCGCACGATCCGGAGCAGCTCGGGCACGTCGACGTGCTTGGGAGTGAGGCCACAGCGCAGCACGTTGTCGGAGTTGGCCATGATCTCCACGCCGAGGCCTTCGAGGTAGGCGTGCGGGATGCCCGCGCCGAGGTACAGGGCCTCCCCCGGCTGCAAACGGACGTGGTTGAGCAGCATCGCGGCGATGACGCCCGGGTCGCCGGGGTAGTGGTGCGCGATGGAGGCGTACGCCGCATACGTCGCGCGCGAAGTGTCCGCCCCGGCGCTGGTGGCCGCCCCCGTTCCGGTGTCCGCGCCCTCGCTGAGCCGGCGGCAGGCGGCCGCGGACGCGGTGACCGTCACGGCCATCTCCTCCGGGTCCGCGGTGAGCAGTGCGGTGAGGACCTCGCGCAGGGCCGCCTCTTCGGGCTGGGCCCGCAGCAGGTCCACGTACGGCTTGAGGGAGTCGACCTCCAGACCGGACAGCAGGTCTGCGGTGGCGGCGGGACGGCGGAACCCGCACAGGCCGTCGAAGGGCGTGAGCGCGCAGATCAGTTCGGGCTTGTGGTTGGCGTCCTTGTAGTTGCGGTGCGGGGCGTCGACCGGGATGCCGCGGCGCTCCTCGTCCGCGTAGCCCTGCTCGGCCTGGGTGCGGTTCGGGTGCACCTGGAGGGAGAGGGGGGCGGCTGCGGCCAGCACCTTCAGCAGGAACGGCAGCCGGGGGCCGAACTTCGCGGTGGAACGTGGGCCGAGTTCGCGCTCCGGTGCCGCGGCGATCACCTGGTCCAGGGGGCCGCGCGGGGTGTGTGAGGGCGCGCCGGGGTGCGCGCCCATCCACATCTCGGCTTGCGGTTCGCCGGTCGGCTCGACGCCGAGGAGGTCTGGGATGGCGGTGACCGAGCCCCAGGTGTAGGGCCGGATGGTGGTGACTAGACGGTCCATGGGGCTCTCGGGCTCTTTCGGATTGTGCGGGGTTCCGGGACGTGCGGGACGCCGGCGACGTGGGTGACCGGTCGGGCGGGATGTGCGTGACCGGTGCGACCGGCCGGGTTACGCGTGGCGTGCGGTGCGTACGAGGGCGGCGGGATTGCGGGGGCCTGACCTGAGGGATGCGACTGCGGCGGGTGGGCGCCGAGCGGGGCTGGCGCTCAGCACACTGCCGGGGTGACGGCGGTGGACCGGTCGGCCGGTCAGAGGGTCAGCCGGTCAGCCGGTCAGGGTGTTTCTTCCGTGGCGAGGGCCAGGTAGACGGCGGCGAAGTCCGTGATGGCGATGAGTTCGGACAGGGTCTCCAGCTCGCAGCCGTCCTCCGGTTCGAGTTCGCTGATGGGGGTGTCATGGCTGAGGGCGAGTTCGCGGGCGGCAGGCGCCGCGCTGAGGTTGTCGGTGGGCCGGTCCCTCAGCAGGACGACGCGCGCGTGCAGGGCCTGGGCCTCCGTCACACGGTCCCGGAAGAAGTCATCGGGGTCGGCGCCCGCGGCCAGCGCACCGGTGAGCAGCACGCCGTGCGCGGGCATCGCCTCGGGCAGTTCGGCGGCGAGTGCGGGCCGGCCGGCGAGCTCGGCCAGCGCGGCGGCGAAACGGCGGCCCGCCGGGCCTGCGGAGACGCCCTCCGTCCAGATCAGCGGCAGCGCCTCGGCAAGCTCGGCGGCGACCGTCTTGGCCGGATTGCTATAGGTGGCGATGGCCGGGCCGCAGCGCTCGGCGGTGCGGTCGAGCCGATCGGCGACCTTCTGGATGGACGAGGCCGGGGCGGACAGCAGGCCGGCGCGGTCGAGCAGCATGAGCAACGGGGTGAGCAGCGCCCACAGGGCGCCGGGTGCCGACGCCGCGGCCGGCTCGTCCTGCTCGTACGGGGCGGTGGCCATCGGCACCGCGAGTCCGTGTGCGCCGTCGACCGCCTCGGTCAGCGGCGTCTGGGGCGGGCAGACCGCGACGACGGTGCTGCCGCGCCGGTACGCCTGGTCGACGAGGAGCGTCAGGCCCGGCTCGGTGCCGTCCGGGGTGGTGATCAGCAGCAGGTCGACCGGGCCGGCCCAGCCGGGCAGCACCCACCGCAGGGCGCCCGGCGCCGGAGCGACGCCGGTGGGCGCCAGTCGGGTCACGGGGCAGCCCCCGCCGGCCAGCGAACCGAGCAGGTCGGCCACGCAACTCGACGCGGCGCCGGGGCCCGCGATCAGCAGGGAGCGGGGCCGGCCGTCCGGCTTCAGCTCGGCCACTCCGGACTCGGCGGCGTGCCGCAGCGCGGTGCGGACACGGGCGCCGGCTTCTGCCGCGCCGCGCAGCAGGCCTCGGCGGTCGGCCCTGGCCAGGGCCTCCGGGTCGTCGAGCAGCGTTTCGTCGAGCATGACGAGCCTTCCGGGTTACGCGGGGCGGCGGGCCTCGTCGACCAGGAGTACGGGGATGCCGTCCCGGATGGGGTAGATCAGGCCGCAGTCCTTACCGGTGCAGAGGAGTTCACTCTCCTGCACGGTGTTCTCCTGCCCAGCACTCTGGTCCGCAGTGCTCCGATCCGCCGCGTTCTGCTCGGGAGCCGGGCTCTGCTCCTTGAGGGGGGCGTGGCACGCCGGGCAGGCGAGGATCTCCAGGAGGCCGGATTCGATGGGCATGCGGGTCCTTTTCCGGGTTGTGACGGAGTTTTCCGGTCGCGATTTTTCCGGTTGTGGTGGTGCTTTCCGGGTTGCCACGGGCTCTGCCCGGCGACCGAGGGACGGCTCGGGTGGTCCGAGCGGGTGCCCTGGCCGGGTCCCGGCCGGATGGCGGTGCGTTTTCCTGGTCAGGGTAGCGCGGGGCGGTTGCCCCGTCGGGCGCGCCCGACGGGGGGCGTGGTCCTGGTGGCCGGGGGTGTCGGGACCACGAGAACGGTGGGCGGCGGAGGCGCCGGCGGCAGGCTCCGCGCTCCCTTCCCGCCTCTGCCGGCCGGTCGGCCGCACCGCCCCGGAACCCGCCTCTTGGAGCTCTTGGAGCTCTTGGAGTTCTTGGAGGCGGTGGGGACGTGCGGCCTTCGTCTGGAGGCGCCGGGGCGAACGCCTTCGGCGCGCGGGACACGCGGCACCGGGCACCCCGGCACCGACCCAGGCACCCGGGTGCGCCGCACCATCGGGTGCCGGCAGCCAGCAGGCACTGAACGGCAGCTCACCCCCGGATGATCGCCAGTACCTCGTCCCTGATCTTCGCGACCGTCACCTCGTCGCCGGCCTCCGCGTTCAGGCGGAGCAGCGGCTCGGTGTTGGAGGCGCGCACGTTGAACCACCAGTCTTCGGCGGTGACCGTCAGGCCGTCGAGTTCGTCGAGGGTGATGTCGTCCCGGTTCTCGAAGGCGGACTTGATGGCCGCGAGGCGGCCGGGCTGGTCGTCGACGGTCGAGTTGATCTCACCGGAGGCGGCGTACCGGTCGTACTGTGCGACCAGGGCGGAGAGCGGACCGTCCTGGCCGCCGAGCGCGGCGAGGACGTGCAGGGCGGCGAGCATGCCGGTGTCCGCGTTCCAGAAGTCGCGGAAGTAGTAGTGCGCCGAGTGCTCGCCGCCGAAGATGGCGCCGGTCTTCGCCATCTCGGCCTTGATGAAGGAGTGCCCCACCCGGGTGCGCACCGGCGTGCCACCGCACTCGCGGACCACTTCGGGCACCGACCAGGACGTGATCAGATTGTGGATGATCATGCCGCTGCCGCCGTTCCTGGCCAGCTCACGGGAGGCGACGAGGGCGGTGACGGCGGAGGGCGAGACCGGGTCGCCGTGCTCGTCGACGACGAAGCAGCGGTCGGCGTCCCCGTCGAAGGCGATGCCGATGTCGGCGCCCTCGGCGCGCACCCGGTCCTGGAGATCCACGATGTTGGCCGGGTCGAGCGGGTTGGCCTCGTGGTTCGGGAAGGTGCCGTCCAGTTCGAAGTACATCGGGACGACCTCGATGGGCAGCCCGGACAGGACGGTCGGGACGGTGTGGCCGCCCATGCCGTTGCCCGCGTCGACGACCGCTTTCAGGGGTCGGATGGCGGTGAGGTCGACCAGCGAGCGCAGGTGGTCGGCGTAGTCCTGAAGGGTTTCGCGTTGCGTGATGGTGCCGCGGGTGGCGGCGGGGGCAGGGCCCGTTCCGGCGGACTGCCACTCCTCGACCAGGGCGCGGATCTCCGCGAGCCCGGTCTCCTGGCCGACCGGGGCGGCGCCGGCCCGGCACATCTTGATGCCGTTGTACCGGGCGGGGTTGTGCGAGGCGGTGAACATGGCGCCCGGCAGGTCCAGCGCGCCGGAGGCGTAGTAGAGCTGGTCCGTGGAGCACAGTCCTATTTCGGTGACGTCGGCGCCCTGGGCGGCCGCGCCGCGCGCGAAGGCCCGCGACAGGCCGGGCGACGAGGGCCGCATGTCGTGACCGGTGACGATCGCCCGAGCCCCGGTCACCTGTTGGAAAGCGGCCCCGAACAGCTCCGCGAGTGGCTCGTCCCACTGGTCGGGGACCACCCCGCGCACGTCGTACGCCTTCACGATCTGTGACAGATCAGTGGACACAGCCAGCCCTCCTGAAGCTCCTCTGCGGTCGACTCAAACTACCCGCAGGGTGTTACAGCCGCCTGCACGGCACCAAAGGTGGCGCGGACTGTACGGCGACGGGTGCGCTGTCGGGGCGCGACCGTGAGGACGGTAATGAGTGCCGAATTCCACTTTCATCCCTATAGGCACTGCATGGGTACTTACAGATAGCGCAACAAGAATGTACCTATATGAGATGTATACCCCGTTCCCGTGCCACAAGCCCGTGGACTGCGGACTGGGGACTGGGGACTGGGGACTGGGACTGGGACTGGGACTGGGGATTGCGTGCGGCGGGCTTGTGGGCTGCGGGCGGCAGGCTTGAGTGCGGCGGGCTGCGGGCTGCGGGCTGCGGGCTGCGGGCTGCGGGCTGCGGCACGGGATGGTCTCCGGCCGGGAGGGTGCGGGCCCACCAGGACCGGAGGCCGGGGATGGTCGAGCGCGAGGAGGGACGTGGGGCGTGTTACGGGAGCATCCAGCTCAGGACGGCGGTGCTCTGCAACACCACGATCAGGCACATGACCAGCAGCAGGGCCAGGCTCCAGGGCAGCACCTTGCGCAGCAGGTCGCCCTCGCGGCCCCGCAGGCCCACGGCGGCACAGGCGATGGTGAGGTTCTGCGGCGAGATCATCTTGCCCAGCACACCGCCTGAGCTGTTGGCGGCGGCGAGCAGGTCCGGCGGCAGGCCGGACTGCTGTGCGGCGCTGACCTGAAGCGCTCCGAAGAGGGCGTTGGCAGAGGTGTCGGAGCCGGAGACCGCGACGCCGAACCAGCCGAGCACCGGCGAGAGGAATGCGAGACCCGCACCCGCAGCGGCCACATAATGGCCGATCGTCGCCGCCTGCCCGGACAGGTTCATCACGTAGGCCAGGGCGAGGACCGAGGTCACGGTGAGGATGGCGTACCGCAGTTCGTACACGGTCGCACCCCACTCGCGCAGCGCCTCCCCGGCCCGCAGGCCCAGGACGACCGTGGTGAGCAGGCCGGCCACCAGGACCAGCGTGCCGCCGGTGGACACCAGGGGCAGCGACAGGACGTTGGCGCTCACCGGCTTGCCGTCGGGCCCGGCGACGTTCAACAGGGGCCAGTCGATCGCCTGGGTCGCCTTGTCGAAGAGGTCCTTCACCGGCGGGATCTGGGCCACCGAGAAGATCACCACGATCAGCGCGTACGGGGCGTAGGCGCGCAGCACCTCGGGCCGCGGGTCCCGCTGGTCCAGGTCCTCGCTGCGGACGCCGGTGAGGACGGCGGCGCGCACCGGCTCGGCGACGGGGCGGCGCGACTGCGGCAGCGCCACCAGGGCGGCCGCACCCGCCAGGGAGGCGCCGATGTCGGCGAGTTGCGGGGAGACGTAGTTGGAGGCGGCGAACTGCACGACGGCGAAGGCGACGCCGCACACCAGCGCGGGCAGCCAGGCCTCGCGCAGCCCGCGCCGGCCGTCGACCAGGAAGACCAGCACGAGCGGCACCACGAGCGCCAGCAGCGGCGTCTGGCGGCCGACGACGGAGGCGACGGAGTCCAGCGGCAGGCCGCCGACCTGGGCCAGGGTGACGACGGGGGTGGCCATCGCACCGAAGGCGACCGGCGCGGTGTTGGCGACGAGGGAGACGACGGCGGCGCGTACCGGGTCGAAGCCGATCGCGACCAGCATCACCGAGCAGATCGCGACGGGCGCCCCGAAGCCGGCGAGCGCCTCCAGCAGTGCGCCGAAGCAGAACGCGATGACGAGGCCCTGGATGCGCGGATCGTCGGAGAGCCGCCCGAAGGACCGGCGCAGGATGTCGAAGTGCCGGGTGCGCTGGGTCATCCGGTACACCCACAGGGCGTTGACGACGATCCACATGATGGGCAGCAGTCCGAAGACGGCGCCCTCCACGGCGCTGGAGACCGTCTGGTCCACCGGCATGTCGAACGCGAGGCAGGCCACCAGGACGGCGGTCAGCAGGCCCAGGAGCCCCGCCCAGTGCGCCTTCATGCGCACGCCGCCCAGCAGCACCAGGACCACGACGAGGGGTAGGCAGGCGACGAGTGCCGACAGGCCTAGGGAGTCGGCTATGGGTTCCAACTGCTGCACGAACACGGCTCGACCTCATCTCCCCGGAATCGTCCGGGATCTCGCGGTTTCCGGGATGCGGAAGGCGATCTCTCACGGGTGGGGGAATGGTCGTGTGCCGGTGGCCGGTCGTCAATGGGTTGTACAGGATTAAACGAATACGCGGCCGTTGCGATTGAACGGGTGGTGCGCTGGGGATGAGAGACGGTTTCCGAAGCGTGGCGAACGGGCCCTTCGGGCCGGGTCCGGCCGGGCCGGCAAGCGAGCGGGGACCTTCAAGCGAGCGGGGACCTTCAAACAAGCGGGCCCTTCAGGCGAGCGCACCCTTCAAGCGAGCGGGTCTTCGGACGGCAACCGGGCCGCGCGCGGGTGACTCGACGCGAGTGCAGCGCGCCCGTGAGGCGTGAAGTGGGTCGCGCCTGCGGTCAGTTGTCCGGAGAGCGGAGGACGCGGAGGTGGCCGCGACGGGCGACCTCCATGGGGTCGGCCGTGCGGGCGCCGCCGCCCGCCTCCGCCGCGCGCTCTTGCGGCCTGGCGGCCTCGCGGACCGCATTGGCAAGCGCTTCGAGGTCGTCGCCGGTGGGCCGGGCCGGCCCTGAGGCGTCGGCCAGCCGTACGACCTCCCAGCCGCGCGGCGCGGTCAGCCGCTCGGAGTGCTCGGCGCACAGGTCGTAGCAGTGCGGCTCCGCGTAGGTGGCGAGGGGGCCGAGGACGGCGGTGGAGTCCGCGTAGACGTACGTCAGCGTCGCAACGGCAGGCCGGCCGCAGGCGGTGCGCGAACAGCGACGTACAGGGCTCACGACGTTGGACGGTACCGCACTCTTGACCGGGCCGCGACGACTCTCTTTGAGGTCACTCCACCGTGTCGTGGCGGGATCAGGTCATCACGCAAATCGGACGACTCGGCACCGACCTGTACGTACGGTCTGCCGTACGGGGGATTCCGGCACGATATTCAGTCACGTTTCATCAACCGCCGGGGTCAGGATGACCACCCGGAGAAATCCGGTGTGTGCCGAAGATTGGCCGGAAGAGTCGGGAAACGACCTGACGCGTACCCCATCGCCACGGCGCTCCGCCGCTGCTTCCCGGGTTTCCCGAGGGGCGCCGCACCCGTGCGTGCCGTGGCGTGTGCTCTTCCTCCTGGGCGGCTGGGCGGGGACTACGCTTCACCGGTGATGGACAACCCAGTACCGCCCCCCAGCGCCGGCTCCGGGCCACGTCGCCGCGATCGCCACGGACGGGGCATGCGCGGGCCCGTCGCACCCCCTCAGGTGCCGCTCTCGGCGAGTCGGGCCGAAGTCTTCGCCGACCTGGTGCAGGACTCAGTGGAGCGGCTCGAGCGACGCTGGCCGCAACTCGCCGAGATCGACTTCCTGGTCCTCGAGGTGCCTCAGCCGGAGGGGGCCCAGGATGACCTCACGGGCTTCAGTGACGACGCCGTCCCGCTGGGCGGCACGATCTCCGCGGGCGACGGCCGACCCGCGCGGGTGGTCATCTACCGGCGGCCCGTGGAGATCCGCACCAAGAGCCGTGACGAGCGCGCCGTCCTCGTCCACGAGGTGGTCGTCGAACAGGTCGCCGAGCTGCTGGGTCTCACACCGGAGACGGTGGACCCGGGGTACGGCGAGGACTGACTCCGCAACGAGGCCGGCGCGGACCGGCTCCCCACCCTGGCAGGCGTGGGCCCGCCCACGGAGCCGTTGGCCGCCCTGATGAGCCCCAGCGCTTCACTGCTCCAGTGCTCCACTGCCCCAGCGCTTCACTGCTCCATGCTTCACTGCCCCAGTACCGACAGGTCCTGATTCGCGCGCGGTACCCGGACGGTACTGCGGTCGTCCGGAACGGTCTGGATCGTGAACATCGGGATGCCGTTCTCCGGTCGCTCCAGCATGCGTGCGGCGTAGACGGAGCCGCCGGAGAGCCGCTCCACCGTCACCGCGTACGTGCCCTTCAGCTTGCCCGGCACGGGGGGTCGGACCGAGAGGGTCGTGCCGCCCTTGACCGTGTACGTCTTCGACACGGGGGAGCCGCCGTCTTCGCCCGCTGAGGAGGTCAACCGGACCCGGACCGACTTGCCCGGTGCGACCAGCGAAAACGTGCTGTCCTTGGAGCGGTTGTCGGCAGCCGTCGCACGCTGGCCGACCGCTGGGGTGGCCGGGATGAACGCCGATTCCTGGGCGCCCTCCTTGCCTCGCACGACGCGCAGCGCGGCCACCACGGGCACCGAACCGCCGGACTCCTGCGAGGGCGTCAGGATCAGCGAACCGGCCTCGCCCCGGGTGACGGCGCCCAGGTCGACGGCGGCCGTCATACCCGACTTGACGTGCAGCGTTTCATGGCCGGCCGGGGTGATGGAGCCGGTCGGGGTGGCCAGTTTCACGTTCAGGTCGGCGTCCTCCTGGCCCGGAGCGAAGGCGACCAGTCGTACGGCTTTGGCGTCCTTGGGTATGCCGGGCAGGACGAGGCTGCCGGCGGGCGCGGCGGCCGCGGACATCCAGTCGCTGCCCTGCTCCTCGTCCGAGCCCTGGAACTGGGCGGCGACCCGGCCGGTGCGGGCGGTCACGTGCACGGTGAGGTTCGTCTCCGGCCGGTCGGTGAGCGTCGACAGCAGCACGGGGAGGCTCTGGTGCGGGCGCACCTGGATGCCCTCCGCCACGTCCGACTTGATCGCGCCGTTCTTTCCGTACAGGTCGAGGTCGACCACGGCAGCCGAGTCGTCCGGGTTGGTGAGGTGGATGTAGTCGCTGCGGCTGTCCGCGGTGCTGGCGCCCGGGAACCAGAAGTCGGTGTCCGGTGCCGAGCAGTTCACGCCGAGCAGGCCGCGCCCCTCGCCCGCGGCGATCTGGGTGGTCTGCTGCACGGTCCAGCCGGGAGCGAGACTGCCGTCCGCTGAGCCGATCAGCGCGGGCGAGTCGGAACCGGATGCATCCGCGCCGGTCGGCTTGCCCGGCTTCTTCACCGACAGGACCAGCTTGCCGTCCGTGCCGTCCTCCTTCTGCTTGCCCTTGTCGGCCTTGTCCTTCCCCTTGCCGGTGTCCTTGTCCTTGTCTTTGTCCTTGTCGGCGGTGTCGTCATCGCCGCCCTTCTGGCCGGCGTCGTCCGACGAGCCGGTGTCCGAGGCGGTCTGGGCCGCATGCAGCTCGGCCGACCCGGGCGCCGCCGCGCCGGTGCCCTGCGTGCTGGGGGTGAAGGAGGTGTACGTGGTGTCCGCGAGGTCCGAGACGGTGCTGGGGACGGGGCAGAGCAGGCTGCTGCGCTCGACGGGGCGCCGCTCGGCGCTCCCCCCGGTGTCGGCCGAGCCGTCCGGCGCGGTCAGGGTCGCGACTCCGGTGACGGCGAGGAGCGCGGTGACGGCGGCGATCAGGGTCATCGTGGTGCGGTTCACTGCGGGCACTGGGCTCACTGCTGGCTCCCGTCGGGGCGCTCACGGTCGATGCGGAACGGCCGGTGGCCCGGCGACTCCTCCGGCTGCTCGGGCACCTGCCCGTAAGAGCCGTCGTATTCCTGGCCCTGCTGGCCGTAGGCGTCGTCCGGACCCGGCTGGCCGGCGCCGGGCTGGGCGGGGCCCGTCTGGTCCGTGCCGTCGTATGCGACGGGATAGCTGCCGTACGGGTCGTAGGTGCCGGGGTCGGCGTAGCCGCCGGGCTGGGCCGACGGGTCGTAGGTGGCGGGGTCGTACCCGCCGGACTGGAAGTCACCTGCCGGATAGGCGCCGCTCGCGTACTCCCCGGGCGGATAACCGCCCTGGCCGTACGCATCGGCCGGGAACTGGCCGGTCTGGTAGACCCCGGTCTGATCCTGGTAGGCATCGCCCTGGTAGGCATCGCCCTGATACGCGCCCTCGTACGGTCCCTCCGGGGGCTGCCCGTACGGCTGTCCTTCTTGATTCTGGCCGTACGCCGCCTGTCCTTCTGGATTCTGCCCGTACGCCGCCTGGCCTTCCGGGATCTGCCCGTACGGCTGCTCGCCGAGCGGCGACTCCTCGCCGTACGGGGCGTATCCGGTCTCGAAGCCCTGGCCCTGCGCGGACCACTCGCCGTACTGCCCCTGCTGGGGCACCTGTCCCGGCGCGGGGGCGGGCGGCATCGGTGGCACCGCTCCGGGCTGCTGTGCCGGCGACTGGTCCACGGCGGCAGGGTCGGCGTCGCCGGGGTCGAGGCCGTCCGGCAGGTCGACGGGGGCCATGCCGCCCGTGTCGCTCAGGCCCATGGCGCCGGCCGTCGCGGGATCCGAAGGGGACGCCGGGGCGGTGGGTGCCGGGGAGCCGGCCTCGGGGACGCCGGATGCGTCCGGCGTCCCGGGTACCGGTGGTGCACCCGCGGGGGTCTGCTGGGCGGTCCGTACCGGGCCCGCCTGCTCCATCGCCTCGGCCTGGGCACGCAACCTGCGCGCCCTGCGGCCCTCGCCCTCGATGGGCGGTGGGAGTACGGCGGCTTCCTCGGGCATGTCGTCGTCGACGTCGCGACGCCGGCCGGGCAGGGCGAGCACCACCAGCACCACGGCGAGCAGGCCTTGCGCCCACAGCCAGCCGACGTGGCCGAACGAGGTGTCGTAGGTGACGTCGAGTCGGCCGCCGGTGGCGGGCAGCCGGAAGCCCTGGGCCCAGCCGTCGACGGTGGTCTTCGCCAGCGGTGCGCCGTCCAGGGTGGCGGTCCAGCTGTCGGTGGCGGTGTCGGCGAGCTGGAGCACCCGGCCGTCGGGGCCGGACGGGATCGTGGTGTGCACCTCGACCGGTCCTGCGGCGACGGACAGCGGCTCGCCGGCCTGGCCGGACGGCGGCACGACGACCGCGCGGGACACCTGGCGGTCGACCCGCCACAGGGCACTGCCGTCCCGCTGGCTGAGTCGGGTGAGGCCCGGGGTGGCGTCCAGAATGCGACTGGTCTGGCGGGGCGCGCCGTCCCGCACCAGCACGTAGCGCACCGCGAAGGAGCCGAGCTGGTCGGCCTGGTCGGCTCCGGAGCCGGCGACGAGGTTGGCGACGACCTTGTCCAGGCGGTTGTTCCCGCCGGCGGCTGCGGCCAGTTCCGCGTCGCCGAGGCGGGCGCCTGAGCCCCTTACCAGGGTGTACGGCACCTCGGCGTCCGAGTGCCCGCCGAGGACGAGGGTGCGGGCCTGGTCGCGGGTGCCGCTCTCCTCGGCGACGAACGCGGGCACCTGCACCGGGTCACGGCGCTCCAGCGGGCCGTCGGCGCCGCCCGCCATCCAGGAGAAGGCGGCGATCAGCGGGGCCACTGCGGCGGCGAGGGCGATGAGCGCCGCGACCGGCTGGCGCCAGCCGAAGCTCTGCTCCGCCACGCGCTCCTTGGCGCCGTCTGCACCGATGGCGCCGGCGGCGAGCAGGGCGATGCCGTAGACGAGGGTGGCGGGGCCGGCCCATGTGGAGCCGTTCGACAGCGCGGCGAACACGAATGCCGTGAGCGCGATGGCCCAGGCGACGCGTACCGCCGTCTGCCGCTCGCCGCGTAGCAGGGCGGCGAGCGCGGCCAGCACGAAGCCGATCAGCAGCAGGCCCGAAAGGGTGCCGGGGCCACCGGGTGAGACGCCCAGCAGGTCGAGCGCGGAAGCCGCGCCCTTGCCGTAGGGCAGACCGGCCTCCTGGAAGAAGCCGAACGGCAGCAGCGACAGCGACCAGGGTGCCAGGACCAGCAGCGGGGTGCCGAGGGCGGCGAGCAGGCGCAGCCCCTGGCCGGTGAGGTCGTCATGGCGTATCACGAGCAGCGCGACGCCGAGTATCAGCGCGAGCGGCCACACGATCGGGGTGAAGGCGGTGGCCAGCGTGAGCAGCAGGGCGTAGGCCCAGGTGGCGCGCCAACTGCCGCGCACTCCGGGTGTGAAGCCGGATCCGAGGCCGCCGGCCGCGATACCGGCGCGGGCGATCAGCGGCAGCAGGACGGCGAGCACCGCGGTGCCCAGCCGGCCGCCCGCGAGCGCGCCGGTGGCCGCGGGCAGGAAGGCGTACGCCACGGACGCCCAGGCGCGCAGCAGCCGGGACTCGACCAGGGGTCGGGAGGCGAAGTAGGCGGTGAAGCCCGCCAGGGGCACCGAGCAGACCAGCAGCACGGTCACGGCGAGCCCCGTGGAGCCGAACAGCACGGTGGCCAGGAGCGCGACCACCGCAAGGTAGGGCGGCGCCGCAGGGGTGCCGCCGGTGCCGACCGGATGCCAGCCGTCCAGGTAGCGCGCCCACAGCTCGGAGACGTCCGCGGGGGCGGGCAGCAGGGCGCCGCCTGCGAGAGCGCCACTGCCGAGCAGGTTGCGGCAGGCGACGAGCGAGACGAGCAGCAGCGCCACGAAGAGCATCGGGCCGGGCTTGCGGGCGATCCTCTTGACCCGGGCGAACTGCTCGATCTCCAGGAAGTCCGCATCGTCGCCGCCGGGGCCCGATTCGACCGCCCCGCCGTGCCGCCCGGCACGCGGGATCTCCGGGTCGGAGCGGCCGACCAGGGATCCGGCGGCCTGCTCGAGCGTGAGGCGCACGGTGGCGCCGGGTGGCGGGAACAGCGGGCGCAGCTCTTCCTTGCCGATCTGTGGACTGCCGCGCCGGCGCCGGGCGCTGAGGATCCGCTCGGGGCGCAGCAGGGTCGCCAGCAGGCCGGTGATCTCGTCCAGGGCCTGTCCCGGCACCTTGCCGACGAGATAGCCGAGGGTACGCAGCGCGGTGCCGATCACCAGGCGCAGGAAGACCCACGGGAGCGCCGCCGACCGGGTGTTGGCGAGCAGGGTGTAGGCGGCGCCGGCCTTGTCGACCTTGTGCGGGGACGACGAGGTGCGGCCCACGCAGTCGACGGTGCGGCGCTCGCGGGAGGCGGCCTCGGCGTGCCGCACGATGGCGTCCGGTGCGATGAGGACGCGGTAGCCGGCGGCCTGGGCGCGCCAGCACAGGTCGACGTCGTCCCGCATCAGCGGCAGGCGGCGGTCGAAGCCGCCGAGGGCGTCGAAGACGTCGCGCCGGACGAGCATGCCGGCGGTGGAGACGGAGAGCACCGGGCGGACCTGGTCGTGCTGGCCCTGATCCTGCTCGCGGCGGTCGAGCCCGGTCCAGCGGCGGCCGCTGTTGGCGATCGACACGCCGACCTCGAGGAGCTGCCTTCGGTCGTACCAGCCGAGCAGCTTGGGCCCGACGATGGCCACGTCGGCGCCCGCCTCGCGCTCCTGCTCGACGACGCGGAGCAGCTCCGCCAGGGCGTCCGGTGCGGGGGCGCAGTCGTCGTGCAGCAACCAGAGCCACTGCTCGGGCTCGCCGTACGGCAGGTCTGGCAGGTCGTAGGCCTCGTCGCGCCAGGTGCGGGTGACCGGGTCCCAGCCGCTGGGGCGCTTGAGGTAGGGGAGCTCCTCCGGGGTGAGGACGCCTGCGGTGCGGACGGCCTCGTCGACGGCGGCGCCGAATCCGGTGCGGCGCGCGAGGTGCAGCACACGGTCGGGACCGAACGCCTCGGTGATCAGGCGGGCGGAGTCGTCGGCGCTGCCGGTGTCGGCCGCGCAGGCGTTCTGCACCGGGCGCTCCTGGCCGAGCAGGCCGCCGAGGGCGTCGGGGAGCCAGCGGGCGCCGTCGTGCGACACCAGCACCGCGGTGACGACGTGCCGGGGAAACTGAGGTGGCTCCGCCGGACTGAACAGCGCTGTGCGGGCCGGATCGGACAGCGGCTGCCCCATCTCGCCGAACCCTGTGGCGGCGTCGTACTGCGCCGCCGTATGACTGTGCACGGACATCGGAGGTACGGGCCCCGGTTCAATGGACTGCGGTGGACGACCCGGCTGAGCGGACATGGCTCGTGCCGCGGTGCGTCTCGGACGATGGCCACACTAACCGCTACGCGCAGCAGGCATCCGAGGCCTGTGGATAACTCGCCCCCTGTGGATAACTCACCCACGATCCGGCTTACGGCACGTCAGTCCACCCCATGTCCGGGCATATCGGACAGCCGAGGCTCCGGGAACGGACCAGCGTCGTGGTCCGGGACGTCGAAACCCGGGAGCCGGGGAGGCAGAGTTCAGGACGCACAGCCCGAAGGACGGCGCAGTCCGGAAGGACGGCGCAGTCCGGACGATCGGCCCAGCTCGGAAAAGTCGACCCAGCTCGGAAGGTCGGCCCAGCTCGGAAGGCGGGCGTTCGGAGTCCAGAACGAGGAAGCCCAGGAAGTCCAGAACGGGGAAGTCCGGGGCGGGGAAGTCCGGGACGCCTGACGGGCATCAAGCTGGACGGGCATCGAGCCGTACAGGCATCGGGGGTTCCGCTGGAGGGCCACCGGCGCCGGTTCGGGCGCGGAGGCCGGGGCGGGAGCGTGCCGCCGGACGACGGGAATCGGCTGCCGCGCCCGGGTGGGGAAGTCGATGTCGCGGACCGGCCGCCGGGCCCGGACCGCGGCGGGCCGCCGTGCGCCCGGGGGCTAGACGGCCGCCTTCTTCAGGCGGCGGCGCTCACGCTCGGACAGGCCGCCCCAGATGCCGAAGCGTTCGTCATTGGCGAGCGCGTATTCGAGGCATTCCGAACGGACTTCACACGCAAGGCAGACTTTTTTCGCCTCACGCGTGGAACCGCCCTTCTCGGGGAAGAACGACTCAGGGTCGGTCTGGGCGCACAGCGCGCGCTCCTGCCAACCGAGCTCCTCGTCGGCGTCGTCGACCAGCAGTTCCTCAAACAGCTCGGTCATATGTGCCCCTCGTCTGTCTTTGCGTCCCCGCAACGCCGTTCGCCACCGATTCGTCACCGATTGTGTCCGAACGACACGAGTGAAATTACAAGTGTGACGCTCCGGGGCAGTCAAGCTGAGATCTGCTATCGAGCCCCGTATTCACCCTGCGGAACCAACACCTCGGAGTAAGTGTTCAAATCCGCCTAAAACTGACACATGCCAGTGGCAATGCGCGACCTGAGTACCCGCACCCACCCCCGACAGTCCAAGGCGCCCCCTCCGGGCTTCCGTACACAGAGAGAGACGCAAGGTGCGCCGGTCACGTTGCGTTGCCCGACGAAGATCCGCTCTTCGCCCGGAAAACACCGACCCCCGCCAAGAGGAGCCGGCTCGACCGAAGACTCGATTCTCCTACGGAAGATCCGCTAGATCCGTTTCTCCGGCGATACGTCTGGGTTGCGGTCGGTATTCTCCTTCCTACCCGATCCGCAAACCTCCCGCCCCACGGAGCAACCGGATGGGGTGAAACCCGCGTCACATTCCCGGCGTCTCATTGACAACACAAGTGTGAACCGGTCTTCTTGTGGGCATGCTCGCGAACTTGGCGCTCACCGTGACCCGCACCGGCGGGTCCCTCGGTGCGGCTGCTCACGCTCGCCACAGCTGTCGCTGTCGCTGCTGTTGAGCCCTTCCACGCTCCAGCAGAACCGCATTCCGCCGCCCATTTCCAGCGGCGTCGAAGGCCACGTCAGCACTCTTCCGCCAAGGACCCCCCACTCCATGAACAGCGACAGCGATCTCCAGATCGCCGGCGACATCCTCGAGGTCCCGCACCTCCTCCAGCCGGTCCGTGAGCACCCCTCGACCGTGGCCGAGTTCGCCGGCCTGGCACGCGCCGTGGCCGCCGACCCCGGGCAGTGGCGCCACCTCGTCCGTTATGACGCCACGACACGCTGGTACCACCGGCTGCGCACCGGCCCCGGATACGAGTTGTGGCTGCTGTCCTGGGTGCCCGGGCAGGGCAGCGGCCTCCATGACCACGGCCGTTCGTCGGGCGTGCTGACGATGCTGGACGGGGCGCTCACCGAGCACACCCGACGCGGCACGCACACCCTCACCGCCGGCGCACAGCGGGCGTTCCCGCCCGGTTACGTGCACGGCGTCGTCAACGACTCCCTCGAACCGGCCGTCAGCCTGCACGTCTACTACCCGGCGCTGACCGAGATGCCGGTCCACTCGACCCGGTGCGCCGGCGGCGGGAAGACGGTGGTCGCGGGGCAGGACGGGTCGGTGCGGGCGTAGGGTCGCCGGGCCGCCGGCGGGGTGCCCGGGTGGGCCGGGTTGCGGCCGGTGGGGGCCCGCTGGCGACGCGCTGTCGTACCCGCCTGCAAGACTGGGCGTTATGCGCATTGTGGTTCTGGCAGGCGGCATCGGCGGTGCTCGATTCCTGCGCGGTCTCAAGAAAGCGGCACCGGACGCCGACATCACCGTCATCGGCAACACCGGCGACGACATCCACCTCTTCGGCCTGCGGGTCTGCCCGGACCTCGACACGGTGATGTACACCCTCGGCGGCGGCAGCAACGAGGAGCAGGGCTGGGGCCGCGCCGACGAGACCTTCCGCGTCAAGGAGGAGCTGGCCGCGTACGGCGCCGGTCCCGAGTGGTTCGGCCTCGGCGACCGTGACTTCGCGACGCACATCGTCCGTACCCAGATGCTCGGCGCGGGCTATCCGCTGAGCGCGGTGACCGAGGCGCTGTGCGACCGCTGGCAGCCGGGCGTACGACTCATCCCGATGACCGACGACCGGGTCGAGACCCATGTCGCCGTCACCCTGCCCGAGCCGGACTCCGACGGCGGGAGCCCGGCGGGCGCCGCGGGCACCTCCTCAGGGGACGGCGCCGCCGGCGGCGGGCAGCGGGCCATCCACTTCCAGGAGTACTGGGTCCGGTGGCGCGCGTCCGTGCCCGCGCACGCGGTCGTGCCGGTCGGTGCCGACCAGGCCAAGCCCGCGCCCGGGGTGCTGGAGGCCATCGCCGAGGCCGACCTCGTCCTCTTCCCGCCGTCGAACCCGGTGGTGAGCATCGGCCCGATCCTCGCCGTGCCCGGCATCAGGGAGGCGATCGCCGACGCGGGCGTCCCGGTCGTGGGCCTCTCCCCCATCGTGGGCGACGCCCCGGTGCGGGGCATGGCCGACAAGGTGCTGGCGGCGATCGGCGTGGAGTCCACGGCCGCCGCCGTCGCCGAGCACTACGGTTCCGGGCTGCTCGACGGCTGGCTCGTCGACACCGTGGACGCGGACGCCGTACCGCGCGTGGCGGCGGCCGGTATCGGCTGCCGCGCCGTGCCGCTGATGATGACCGACGTCGACGCCGCCGCCCGGATGGCCGGGGAAGCGCTCGCGCTCGCCACGGAGGTGCGGGCATGACGGCCACGGAGCCTTCGGCAGCCCCCTCGCACCGCCTACCGTCCGCGCCGTCGTACCAGGTGTGGGCGGTGCCCGGACTGCCGGAAGTGCAACCCGGCGACGATCTCGCCAAGCTGATCGCGGCCGCCGAGCCGGGCCTCGCCGACGGCGACGTGGTCCTCATCACCTCGAAGATCGTCTCCAAGGCGGAGGGCCGCATCGTCGAGGCCACCGACCGTGAGGCGGCCATAGACGCCGAGACGGTACGCGTCGTGGCGCGCCGCGGCCCGCTCCGCATCGTCGAGAACCGGCTGGGTCTGGTGATGGCCGCGGCCGGCGTCGACGCGTCCAACACTCCGGTGGGGACGGTGCTGTTGCTGCCCGAGGACCCGGACGCCTCCGCGCGCGCCGTGCGCGCCGGACTGCGCGCGGTGCTCGGCGTGGACGTGGGCGTGCTGGTCACCGACACCTTCGGGCGCCCCTGGCGCGACGGTCTCACGGACGTCGCGATCGGCGCGGCCGGCGTCCGCGTCCTCGACGACCTGCGCGGCGGTACGGACGCCCACGGCAACCCGCTCCAGGCCACCGTCGTCGCCAGCGCCGACGAACTCGCCGCCGCCGGCGACCTCGTCAAGGGCAAGACGGACGGGCTGCCGGTGGCGGTGGTGCGCGGGCTGGGCCACCTGACGGTCGGGGGCGGCACGCCGAGCCTGCCCGGTGCCGGTCCTGCGGAGGCGTGCCAGGACGTGGGGGCGCGGGCGCTGGTGCGGGCGGCGCGGGACGACATGTTCCGGCTGGGCACCTCCGAAGCGGTGCGGGAGGCGGTCACCCTGCGGCGTACGGTGCGGGCGTTCACCGACGAGCCGGTGGACCCGGCAGCGGTGCGCCGTGCCGTGGCAGCGGCCGTCACGGCGCCGGCGCCGCACCACACCACCCCTTGGCGGTTCGTGCTGCTGGAGTCCGAGCGGTCCCGGACCCGGCTGCTGGACGCCATGCGGGACGCCTGGGTCGACGACCTGCGCCGGGACGGCAAGTCCGCGGAGTCCATCGCCAAGCGGGTGCGCCGCGGTGACGTGCTGCGCAACGCCCCTTATCTGGCCGTCCCCTGCCTGGTGGCGGACGGGGCGCACCACTACGGGGACGCCCGGCGCGACGCCGCCGAGCGGGAGATGTTCGTGGTGGCCGCCGGCGCCGGGGTGCAGAACTTCCTCGTCGCGCTGGCCGGCGAGCGTCTCGGCTCCGCCTGGGTGTCGTCGACGATGTTCTGCCGCCCCGTGGTGCGGGACGTGCTGGAGCTGCCGGACGACTGGGACCCCATGGGTGCCGTGGCGATCGGCCACCCGGCCGAGGACCCCAGGCCCCGGCCGGAGCGGGAGGCGGGGGCGTTCGTCGAGGTGCGGTGAGCGGGCCTAAGCCTTGGCCTAGGCTCGGGGACGCGTCCCCCGCCCCTGGGGCGCCCCACCCCCGTACCCACCCCCGTAATCGCACTGGCAGCGGCTCCCGCACCCCACGCCGGCACCGCCGGCGCCCTCGCCGGCCGCCGCGCCCCATCCATAACCGCCCACATTCCCGAAGGATCCGGCAGCGTGGCAGGACGTTTCGCCCCCCGCCGTCCCACGCGCACCACCGTGCGCGGCGGCCACAGCGCCGTACCGGCTCCCCGGTCCGGCGCGCCGGACGCCGTGGCAACGGCCGCGACCGGGTCCCGTGCCGCCGCGACGAACGGCACCGCCGGCGTCGGCGCCTCGGGGCCGCGTCGCGCGCCCGCGCGTACCCGGATCTGGGCGCCCTCCTGGCCGCTCGACCTCGGGCTGGTGATGGGGCCGCTGCGCCGCGGCGGCGGTGACCCCACCTTCCGGGTGACGCCGGACGGGGCGGTGTGGCGGGCCAGCCTCACCCCCGAAGGCCCCGGCACGCTGCGCGTCGCCCCCCGCGGCGACAGGGTGCAGGGTTCCGCGTGGGGCCCCGGGGCGAACTGGCTGCTCGAAACGCTCCCCACGCTGCTCGGCGCGCTGGACGACCCGTCGGCCTTCGCGCCCCGACACCGGCTCGTCGCGCTGGCCCGGCACCGCAGGCCGGGGCTGCGGCTGACCCGGACCGGTCTGGTCCTGGAGTCCCTGATCCCGTCCGTGCTGGAGCAGAAGGTCACCACCCAGGAGGCGTACCGGGCGTGGCGGCTGCTGGTGCGGCGGTACGGCGAGCCCGCTCCGGGACCCGCGCCCGACCGGCTCCACGTCATGCCCGCGCCCCGCACCTGGGCGCTGGTCCCCTCCTGGGAATGGCATCGCGCCGGCGTCGACCACAAGCGCTCGTCGACGATCCTGCGGGCCGTGCGGGTTGCCCGGCGGCTCGAGGAGGCCGTGGACCTGGCCCCCGCCGCCGCCCGCGCCCGGCTCGAACTGATCCCCGGCATCGGCCCGTGGACGTCGGCCGAGACGGTGCAGCGCACGCACGGCGCCCCCGACGAGGTGACCGTCGGCGACCTCCACCTGCCCGGCATCGTCGGCTACGCACTGACCGGGGAACGCGACGCGGATGACGCGCGGATGCTGGAGCTGCTTGAGCCGTACGCCGGGCAGCGGCATCGGGCCGCCCGGCTCATCCTGCTCAGCGGCCGCACACCCGCACGACGCACGCCTAAGATGCCGCGAACGGACATCGGCCAACTCTGACCGGGCGCGCGCCGCACCGGACCGCCGGCCTGACGAGACCGACCGGCATGGTCCGCCTTGGCGTGGTCCGGTGCGTCACGACGGGCTTTGACGAGACCCGGTACGACATGGCAGGCCCTGACGAGACCCGGTGCCGGGCGATGGGCGCGCGCGTGACGGGTGGCGTGCCCTCGTCGAGCCGCCCGAACACTGCCTGCCGCGGCCCTAGTTCCGGCGCGGCTCCTCCCGATCTTCCCGCTCCCCCCGTTCCTCCCGCTCCTTCCGCCGTCGGCCGACCGGCAGCCGGTGGTGCGCGTGGACCGTGCCCGTCCCGTCCGATTGCGCGTGGCGTCGCGCATAGGACAGGCCGCCCATCATGAAGAGCACGGTGGCGAAGGTGATGGCGATCACGCCCAACGAGTAGGCGATCGTCTCCAGCGCGATCATCCGCTCCTCCTCGGAGGTGGCTGGGAGGTGGCGCCCGGCCTGCCGCACCGCGACCGGTGACCGTCCGTCCTTCGCCGGGCCGTGCCGCCGTGGTGCGGACGCACGGGCGACCCCGGCAGATCCGCGCCCGATGATCTTTCGAGCACTTCCACGGTCTCACGGGTGGCGACGGCACGCAGATCCTGGCCGACCGCCGGCGCGCGGGCACGCGGGCGCGCGGTCCCGATGCCGCGCCCCGCGCCACTGCCCGCCCCGCGCCGCTCCGTCCCTCCGGAAGCCGTCCGTCCGGCCAGAGCCCGCCCCTGCCCCCCAGCAGGCGCTCCGATCGCGACCGGCGCGATGAGAACCGGTCGGTCGACCGATCCCTACTGGTCCGGCGAGAACCGCAGCGACCCCGGCGGCAGGATCGCGTTGCACCAGACGCGGGCGCCGGCGAGGAGTTCGTTGTCGGCGCCGACCGTGGCGCCGTCGCCGACGACCGAGCCGGAGATGACGGCGCGTGCGCCGATGCGGGCGCCCTCGCCGATCAGGGAGTCGGTGACCACGGCGTGGGGTTCCACGACGGCTCCGGACAGTACGGCGCTCCCGGACAGTTGCGCGCCCTCGCCGATCGTCGCGCGCTCTCCGATCACCGTGCCGCCCGTGAGCTTCGCGCCCGGTGCGACCTGGGCCCGCGGCAGCACCAGGCGGTCGCCGCAGCGGCCCGGTACCGCGGGGGACGGGGCGCGGCCCAGGACGAGGTCCGCCGAGCCGCGCACGAAGGCCGCCGGCGTGCCGAGGTCCAGCCAGTAGGTGGAGTCGACCATGCCCTGGAGGTGGGCGCCGGCGGCCAGCAGCCCCGGGAACGTCTCGCGTTCCACGGAGACCGGCCGGTCCGCCGGGATGGTGTCGATGACGGAGCGCCGGAAGACGTAGGCACCGGCGTTGATCTGGTCGGTGACGATCTCTTCCGGTGTGGTCGGCTTCTCCAGGAAGGCCTGCACGCGGCCGGTGGAGTCGGTGGGCACCAGGCCGTACGCGCGCGGGTCGGTGACCCGGGTCAGGTGCAGGGAGACGTCGGCGCCGGACGAGCGGTGCGTGGCGACGAGGGCGCGGATGTCGAGTCCGGTGAGGATGTCCCCGTTGAAGATCAGTACCGGCTCGTCCGGGTCGGAGCGCAGCCGGGAGGCGACGTTGCGGATCGCGCCGCCGGTGCCGAGGGGGTCGCGTTCGGTCACGTACTCCAGGTGCAGGCCGAGCGCCGAACCGTCGCCGAAGTACGGCTCGAAGACCTCGGCCAGGTACGACGTCGCCAGGACGATGTGCTCGACCCCCGCCGCCTTCGCCCGCGCCAGCTGATGGGTGAGGAACGGCACACCGGCCGCCGGGACCATCGGCTTGGGGGTGTTGACCGTGAGCGGGCGCAGCCGGGTGCCTTTGCCGCCGACCAGGAGGATCGCTTCTGTCACCTGTCGTCTCTCTGCTTCCTGCCCGGGCCACGGCCATGACGTCGCTGTCCCGGCCGGGCCAGCCGTCCCGCCCTGTGCCCTGTTTGTGCCCTGCCGTGCCCTGCCGTGACTTGTCGTCGTGCTTCCCGCCGCCCGGTTTCCGCTCTGCGCCGGGCGCACGCGCGAACGTACGGACCAGCGGACGGCGGCCGTTCCGTGACAGGACCCGGCGGGCCAGTGTATGCACCATCCCGTGACCGCCCGGTGCCGTTCGCCGGCGGTCCGTCGACCGCCTTCGCTGCCGCACGCCTGCCGCACGTCTGCCGCACGCCTGCCGCACGCCCGCCGCACGCCCGCTCAGCGGCCCTGGAGCCGGGCCGCGGTGTCGCGCACCGATCCGAGCTTGTCGTACAACCGGGTGCCGGGGCAGTCGGTCGCGTAGCCGTCGCGGTGTCCGGACACCACGTTCAACCGGGCCTCCTGCCCCTTCGGGAAGAGGTTTCCGCCCTCGGACGTGAGATACGTCTGGCCTTGTGGATCCGCCCCGGACAGGCCCAGTTTCCAGGCGGTCAGCCCGGCGAGCGCGTGTACGGCGGCGTTCGGAGGTGCCGCGTCCGTGAAGGTGCCGATCACGGCGATGCCGGTGCTGTCGTTGTTGAACCCCATGGTGTGGGCGCCCTTGACCGGCCGGTCGACGCCTCCCGCGCGGCCCTCGTAGATCGTGCCGCACTTGTCGATGAGGAAGTTGTAGCCGATGTCACGCCAGCCCATGCTCACGACGTGGAAGCGGTAGATGCCGCGCACGATCGAGGCGGCCTCGTCGCAGGAGTAGTCGTTGCCGCTGTCGGTGTGGTGCACGAAGGCGGCCCGCACCTGGCCGGTGTAGACGAACCCGCGCTCCCTCAGGCCCTCGTCGGCGTCCCAGCCCCTGCGGGTCACGATCTCGGGACGCGCACCGATGTACGGCTTGCCGTCCGGGGCGCTGCCCCGGCTGCCGCCCTGCGCGCTCTCCCGGATGCCGTCCCTGACACCGTCCCTGACGCCGTCCCGGTCGCGTGCCGGGATGACGGTGGCGCCGGCGGGCGCGAGGTGCGCGTTGGCCGCAGCGGCCGCGTCGGGCACGGACGCGGCATCCGGGGTGACCGCATCCCCTGTCGCCGGCAGGTCGCCCGGGTCGACCAGTTCGAGGTGCAGGCCGTGCGGCAGGGTGGCGGTGTGGCCGTCTTCGGGGCGGCGCGGTCGGGTGGCCGGGGTACGGTCGGTGGTCCGGCTGGCCCGTTCCCGGGTGTCCGCCACCGCGCCGACCGCTTCCGGACCGGCCCGGTCAGTTCCGGTGGACGTCGCCACGCCGCCCGCTCTCCCGGTCCGGCCCCCGCCCCCGTCGCCGTCGCCACTCCCCCTGACCGCCGGCGATCTGCCGGCCGACGCACCCTGCCCGCCTCCGCTCCCGCCCTCCGCCGGCATCACCCGTACCTCCACGCCGTCGGATCTCCCCACCCACAGCGGCGCGGTGCCGCCGCGCACCCGCCTGGCGGAGTGCTCGGCGGTGGCCGGGTCGGGTGCGTGCTCGCGACCGTGCGCGGCGACGTCCCGCCAGGCCGACCACGTGCTGGCGCCCACCGCACGGGTACGTACCTGAACCCGACCGCCGAGTTCCGCGTCCGGGTCGTCCCAGACGACGCCGAGCAGGGCGAACGGCTGCACATGACGCTGCGTCAGGCCTTGGGCCTTACGGGAGCCGAGGGCACGGTCGGCGGCGAGCGGGGCGAGGGGCAACGACTGGGTGCGACCGGAGGCGGCGGTGCGTGAGTCCTGGTCCGTCACCGCCGCGGAGAACGGCGCCACGGACGCCCCATGCGCATCGGTGGACAGGGCGAACGGAAGCACGACGGCGCCCACGCACAGGGCACATGCGGACACGGCCGACACAGCGGCTGACGAAGCTGACGAAGCGGCTGACGAAGCAGAAGATCCAGATCCACGCATACGTCCGATCGTCGGCACAGGGGCGCAGGGATGTCCACTTCGAGCGGTCTCGTTCCATGGCGTTTCGCGCCGTTCCAGCGCGCCGGGCTGACGACCCGTCGGTCCGTCCGGGTGGTTTCCCGCTCCCCCGCCCGGACGCATCCGCCGTCCGGCGCCGCGTAGGCTTACCGGCGTGACCACCACCGACCGCACCCCCGCCGACCTGCTGGGATCCGCGCTCGCCGCGGACCCCGGCCGCCCGCTGGTGACCTTCTACGACGATGCGACGGGTGAACGCGTCGAATTGTCCGTGGCCACCTTCGCCAATTGGGTGGCCAAGACCGCCAACCTCCTCCAGGGCGAGCTGTCCGCCGAGCCCGGTGACCGGCTCGCGCTGCTGCTGCCCGCGCACTGGCAGACCGCGGTGTGGCTGCTCGCCTGCTCCTCGGTGGGCGTGCTCGTGGACGTCGCGGGGGACCCTGCCGGCGCGGACCTCGTCGTCAGCGGCCCGGACACCCTGGACGCGGCACGGGCCTGCTCCGGCGAGCGGGTGGCCCTCGCCCTGCGTCCGCTCGGCGGGCGCTTCCCCACGCCTCCGGAAGGGTTCGTCGACTACGCGGTGGACGTGCCGGGGCAGGGCGACCGCTTCGCCCCGTTCTCACCCGTCGACCCCGATGCGCCGGCGCTGATCGTGGCCGGTGCCGAGCTGTCCGGCGCCGAGGTCGTCGAGCGCGCGCTGCGTGACGCACCCGGGCTCGACCTGACCGGACCCGGCTCCCGGCTGCTGTCCACGCGCCCGTACGACACCTGGGAGGGCCTGAGCGCCGGGCTCTACGCGCCGCTGGCGACCGGCGGCTCCGTGGTGCTGTGCCGGCACGCCGACCAGCTGGCCGACGACGCCCGCGACAAGCGCATCGACACCGAACGCGTCACCGCCACCGCCCACTGACCGGCACCCGCCCCCTGACCGCTTGGCGCCAGCGGACCGGCACCCGCCGCCCCCTGACCGCCGGACGCCAGCCGACCAGCGCCCCTCCCCATCACCCCGATCACCCCCGTCACCACCCCCGCCATCCCCTCATCACCCCCCGTAACCACCCGTTCGGCCCACCGCACCCCCGGCCCGCGAGCCGCCGCCGGTCCGCGGAGTCATCGTCGTAGGAACGACCCGGCCGGGTGCCCGCCATCGGGTGCCCGGCCACGGACCGGACGCGGCAAGGGGTGGTGGCAGAGGTGACCGACTCCGAGGGCACGCCGGACGGCCCCGACCGACCGGACCACGGCGATCGAGGGCCGGACGGCCGCCCGACCGGTGCAGGGCGGCCGGGCTCCCCGGCCACCGGTGCCGGCGCCGCCCGCCGCCGGCAGCGGCGACGGCGCGGGATGGCGCTGGGAGCCGCCGCCCTCGTACTCGGCACCGGGGTCTCCGGCTGGGCCGCGTACCAGAAGCTCAACGGCAACATCACCGCGGACACCGCCGCCGAGGCGGAGCTGAAGCGCTACGAGCGGGAGCGACCCACGGCTCTGGTGCGCGGCGCGCAGAACATCCTGCTGATCGGCTCCGACAGCCGGGCGGGCCCGAACAACCGCAAGTACGGCCACAGCAACGGCACCGCACGCTCCGACACCACGATCCTGCTGCACCTGGCCGCCCACCGGCGGTGGGCCACCGCGGTCTCCATCCCGCGCGACCTGATGGTGTCGATGCCGGCCTGCCGGCGCCCCGACGGCCGCACGACCGGACCGGCGTTCGCCATGTTCAACCACGCCTACGAGGCCGGCGGGACGGCCTGCACGATCCGCACCGTCGAGAAGCTCACGAACATCCGGATCGACCATCACGTGGTCATCGACTTCCAAGGCTTCAAGAACATGGTGAACGCCGTGCACGGCGTGCGGATCTGCCTGCGCGAGCCGATCCGCGACAGCGACGCCCACCTCATGTTGCGCGCCGGTCCGCAGACCCTCGGCGGCGAGCAGGCACTGGGGTACGTACGGGCCCGCAAGAGCCTGGGCAACGGCAGCGACACCGACCGGATGGACCGTCAGCAGCGGTTCCTGGGCGCCCTGGCCGCGAAGGTGCAGAGCAACGGCGTCCTGCTCAATCCGGGACGGCTCTATCCCCTGCTCGACGCGGCGACGTCGTCGCTGACCACCGACCCGGGGCTGGCGAGCCTGCGCGGCCTCTACAACCTGGTGCGCGGCGTACGCAAGATCCCCACCGGAAACATCCAGTTCCTGACGGTGCCGATCCGGCCCTATCCCGGCAACGCCAACCGCGACCAGCTCGTCGCCGGCGCGGCCGGCAAGCTCTTCCGGCGGCTGCGCACCGACACGCCGGTGGGCGTGGCCCGGGCGCCCCGCACCCCGGGCCACGCCACGCCCGGCAGCCGCAGCCCCGCAGCCTCGCCCCCGACCTTCCGCGGCAACACGGCTTCGGAGGACGGCTGCGGGTGAGCCGCACAGAAGGCCGCAAAAGAGATATAAACGACAGGAACAACAGCCGCCAGTGACGCGCGTAGGAGTCCCATGACGAGCGAAAGCGGCCGCTCGGCAAGCCCGCTCAGGTAAAGCGCACGCCAATGCCGCCCGGGACGCCCGGGAATTGCGTGGGAATGCCCGGTTGTAGGAACGAGGATTTCGTCACCCCCTCGTTCCGGATCGAACCGGGCGGATAGTGTGAGCGCTCCGGTGCACCAGGCCATGAGGTCACGCACTGCTGGACGACTCATCGAGCGCCATGAACCAGTGGTCGGCGCCGTAGGGACCCGGCGAGCCCGGCAGGACCCGAACGGCAGGCTCTGGGGAAGGGTGCCGCGTGGCCCCGACGGAGGTTGGACAACCGTGGACGCGCAAGGCCGTGGGCGGTCGGACGACATCGACCCCGCAGACCAGTGGGTACTCAACCCGGACACCGGTGATTACGAACTGCGACTGAACCCTCCCTCAGGGCAGCCGCCGATGCCGGGCCCCCGCCAGGGTGCACCGGGGCGCCGGCGCGCTCCCGGGCCCGAGGGGTCGCGCGCCGCGCAGCGCTCGACGGGCGGCGAGCGCCCGCCCGGCGGGCGGCGTGCGCCGGGCCGTGGCGCGCCGTTGGAGGAGGACCAGGAAGCACCGCGGGTGCCGGGGCAGCGTCGGCGCCGCCCGCAGGCCGAGCCGGTGCCCGGCCGCCGCCGCCCGAAGCCGAAGAAGTCCAGGGCGAAGAAGGTGCTGCTGTGGACCGGCGGCATCATGGCCTTCGTGCTGGTCGGCACGTCCACGGCCGCGTACCTGTACTACAAGCACCTCGACGACAACATCAACACCACCGACGTCGGCAGCGCGGGTGACAAGGGCTTCTCCAAGGACGAGGCGTTCAACATACTGCTCATCGGCACCGACAAGCGGACCGGCAAGGGCAACGAGGGTTACGGCGACAAGGGCAGCGTCGGGCACGCCGACACCAACATCCTGCTGCACGTGTCCAAGGACCGCACGAACGCCACCGCGCTGAGCATCCCCCGGGACCTGATCACCGACATCCCGGAGTGCAAGACGAAGCAACCGGACGACTCCTGGAAGAACATCCAGGGCAGCCAGCACGTCCGCTTCAACACCAGCCTCGGCCAGGACGGCCGCGACCCGGGCTGCACCATGCGCACCGTGGAAGAGCTCACCGGCGTGCACGTCAACCACTTCATGATGGCCGACTTCAACGCGGTGAAGACGTTGTCGTCGGCGGTGGGCGGGGTCGAGGTCTGCCTCGAGCACCCCGTCAACGACAAGGAGTCGCACCTCAACCTGCCCGCGGGCAAGTCCACCATCGAGGGCGAGCAGGCCCTGGCGTTCGTGCGCACCCGGCACAGCTTCGGCAACGAGAGCGACCTCGACCGCATCAAGGTGCAGCAGCAGTTCCTCGGCTCGCTGATGCGGAAGATGTCCTCCAGCGACACCCTGACCAGCCCGACCAAGCTGACCAGCCTCGCGGAGACGGCGACCAAGGCGCTCACCGTGGACACCGGCATCGGCCACATCAGCACGCTCAAGGACGTTGCCCTGGAGCTGAAGAAGGTGCCGCCGAAGAACATCACCTTCACCACGCTGCCGGTGGTCGACAACCCGGACGAGATAGTGCATGCGACCGTCGTCGTCAACAAGACCCTGGCCGATCCGGTCTTCTCGATGATCCGCGACGATGTCTCGTTCACCGAGGTCAAGCAGAAGAAGTCGAAGGAGAAGGCCGCGCAGGAGGCCCGTCTGAAGGGCCCGAAGGCCGACCCGTCCGAGGTGCGCGTCGACATCTACAACGGTGGCGCCCCCGGCGGATCCGCGCAGTCCACCCTGACCTGGTTGCAGAACACCGAGGGCATGTCCAAGGCCAGCCAGCTCGGCAACGCCCCGAAGTCGCTGGCGAAGACGACCCTGGAGTACTCGCCCGACCAGGCCGACCAGGCCCGTGAGCTGGCCGACGTGATGGGGCTGCCGGCCTCGGCGATGAAGCCCGGCGAGAGTGAGAAGAACGACCAGGGGCTGCCGGCGATCGTGCTGACCCTGGGCAAGGACTTCAAGGGCGCCGGGGTGCCGATCGCCGCTCCGTCGAAGGCACCGAAGGACATCCAGAAGGTCGATGCCGGCAAGGCGGTGTGCGCCAGTTAGTGGCCGCGGCACACGTGGCCACGGCAATCGCGTCACGTAACACCGGCGGGATTTCGTAGTAACCCTTATGCGGTTTCATGCGTCTAACCGGGCGTGAGGCGACCCGTGGGGGCGCCCAGGGGGGCGCCCGAAGGGGCACGGCCCGGGGAGGGGCAGGTCATGAGGCAGAGCGGTGTGCGCGGGGAGGGTGCGCCGGACGGCATAGCCACCCCCCATGCGCCGGGCGCCCGGGACCTGGGCTGGGACGACGGTCTCTACGCGGACGGTGCCGGGGGCACGGACGCGGACGCCCACGCGGAGGGTGGTGCTCGTGCGGACGACGACGGCCGGGAGCACCCCCCGGCGGAGGGTGCACGCGCCACGGGGGACGACGCCCAGGACTCCGGTGCGGTGGGGCCGGACGATGGCCGGCGGGCCGCCACCAAGCTGCGGGAAGCAGCAGGCAAACCGGAGCGCGGTGGACGTGCGCGGGCTCGTAAACCCAGCCTGGCGCGCCGCATCCTGCGCTGGTTCGCCACCCTCCTGGCGCTCGCCGTGCTCGGCGCCGCCGGCGCGGGCTACCTCTACTACCGCCACCTCAACAACAACATCCGCACCGACCCGCTGAACATCGGCGAGCACAAGGCCCCCGAACCGACCCCGAACGCGGCGGGCCAGACCCCGTTGAACATCCTGCTCATCGGCTCCGACGCGCGGGACAGCAAGGAGAACCAGCAGCTCGGCGGCGCCCGCAACACCTTCGGCGGCGCCGCACGCGCGGACGTCCAGATGCTGGTGCACCTGTCGGCCGACCGCACCAACATGTCCGTGGTCAGCATCCCACGCGACACCCTGGTGACCATCCCGCAGTGCACCGACCCGGACTCCGGCAAGGTCTACCCGGCCATCACCACACCCACGATGGTGAACGACTCCCTGGGGCGCGGCGGTCCCGGCTGCACCGTGGCGACGTGGGAACAGCTCACCGGCATCCACATCGACCACTTCATGATGGTCGACTTCGCCGGCGTGGTGTCCATGGCCGACGCCATCGGCGGCGTCCCCGTGTGCGTGGACGCCAACATCTACTCGCACACCTCCGACGGTCACGGCAGCGGCCTGAAGCTGACCCGCGGCACCCACTCCGTCAAGGGCGTCCAGGCGTTGCAGTGGCTGCGTACCCGCTACGGCTTCGAGGACGGCAGCGACATCGGGCGCACCAAGGCCCAGCACATGTACATGAACTCGATGGTGCGCGAGCTGCGCAAAAACGCCACCCTGTCCAGCCCGGGCAAGCTGCGCTCCATCGCCGAGGAGGCCACCAAGGCGCTCCGCGTCGACGAGGGCCTGGACACCGTCAAGAAGCTCTACGACCTCAGCACCGAGCTGAAGAAGCCGGAGTCCGACCGCATCACCGCCACCACGATGCCGTACGAGTACGTGGGCGCCCGGGTGCGGCCCAAGCCGGACGACGCCGACCAGCTGTTCCGGCTGGTGCGCGAGGACATCCCGCTGGACGGCAAGGCCGCCAAGGACAAGACGGGCGCGAGCAAGGAGCCGCGCGAGCCGGACGTCTCACGCGATCCCGCCGCCCCGGACGCGCAGATCGCCGTCCAGGTGCAGAACGGCACCCGCACGGCGACGCTCGCCCCGTCCCAGGGACGGGCCAACGGGGTGGCCCAGGCGCTGGTCGGCAAGGGCTTCAGCCACGCGGTCGCCGACTCGTCGGTCCTGCTCACCCAGCCCCGTACGGTGATCCACTACCCGAGCGCCGACCTGGAGGGCGACGCCCAACGGGTCGCGAAGGCGCTCGGCATCCCGCTGACGTCCGTGACCCGCTCCACCGGCGTGTCCGGCATCACCCTCATCGTCGGCTCCGACTGGCGCACCGGCACGTCGTATCCCGCCGGGGGCGCGGGGGCCTCCGGCGGGGCGGACGATGACAAGACGCCGGATTCCGCGGAAGCGATCAATGGGGCGGATGATTCGCAGTGCATGCACGTGAACCCGGCGTACACCTGGTGATGCAGGGTGCGCCCCTGCAACGGCGTTTTGCCGGGGCGCCGGGGAACGCCCTCAGCCGGCCCCGCCGGCGGTCCGGGCACGACAGAAACAACCCCTCTGGGGCGGTGACGACCTGACGGTCTCGTCGTGGCTGGTCGCGCAGTTCCCCGCGCCCCTGAAAGGCGCCCTGCGGCGCCATCCGGGGCGCCCCCGAGCGTGATGTTGGGGCCCACGGCCACCAACCAAGGGGCGCGGGGAACTGCGCGACCAACCCACCACCCGCCGGTGGCCCGAACACGACAGAAACAACCCCTCCAGGACCGTGACGACCCGACGGGCCCGTCGTGGCTGCTCGCGCCCACGCGGCGGAGCCGCATACAGACACAGCCCCGCGCCCCTTCAGGGCGCCGCGGTGGCCGCACGCCGCATGGTCACGGTGACGTGCGGACCGCTGGGCGGCGGCTGGCGATGACTCGTCTGGCCAGGGAACGGGGGCTGGTCAGGAAGCCCCAGCCCCAGCTCATGTGCATCGTGGCGAGCGCCAGCGGAATCCGTATGCGGGCGCCGAAGGACATGCCCCGCCCGGCCGGCACCGAACCGGCCACGATTCCCGCGACGTACGCCCCGGGCACCAGCAGCGCCCACGGTGTGACCGCGGCGCCCACCACCAGGCCGGCGGCGATCGCGCACACGGCGGTCGGCGGGGCGAGGTAGCGCAGGTTGATGGAGCCCTCGTGGTAGCGGGCGACGACGTGCCGCCAGCGGCCGTAGTCCTTGTACTGCTTGGCGAGCGCCCGCACGCTGGGGCGCGGCCGGTAGGAGACCCGCAGTTCGGGCGAGAACCAGATCAGGCCGCCCGCCTCACGGATCCGGAAGTTCAGCTCCCAGTCCTGGGCGCGGATGAACTCCTCGTTGTACCCGCCCTGCTGTTCCAGGGCCGCACGCCGGAAGACACCGAGGTAGACCGTCTCGGCGGGAGCGGCCTGGCCACCGGTGTGGAAGGCCGCGTTGCCGACGCCGATCCTGGAGGTCATGGCGGCGGCGACGGCGTGCTCCCAGTCGTTCTCACCCTCGGCGTGCATGATGCCGCCGACGTTCTGCGCGCCGGTCTCCGCCAGCAGGCGCACCGCGGTCGTGATGTAGTCGGGCGACAGCATCCCGTGGCCGTCGACGCGGACCACGACCGGGTGGCGGGACGCCTTGATCGCGGCGTTCAGCGCGGCGGGGGTGCGCCCTGTGGGGTTCGGCACGGTGTGCACCCGCGGGTCCTCGCGCACCAGCTCGGCGGCGATCTCGTCGGTCCGGTCCGTGGACGGACCGAGCGCGATGACGACCTCCATCTCGCCGGCGTAGCGCTGGGCCAGGATCGCTCGCACGGCAGTGCGCAGGTGCCGCTCCTCGTTGAGGACGGGCATGATCACGGAGACGGCCGGGGCCGGGTCCGCGGGGCTGGGCGTGCGGGGATCGGGTTCCATGATGTCTTCGCTGTCTTTCGGCCGGGGGTCGCGCTGCTGTCGCCCGCTCGCTGTGGCCTCGCGCCTTGCGGGCACCGGCCGCCCCCGGGGCGCCGGGCCGCGGAAGGCGGGTCCGGACGCGGGTGCCGGGTCCCTTCGGGGCACATGTGCCTCGGCGGGCCGGTCCGCGGCGGGCCGGGTGCCACGCGGCGGCATCAGCCCGCCACGTTACCGCGTACGGGGGACAGTGGCGCGCGCCGTCCGGTCGACGGCCCGGCGCGTGCGCCGCAGGGACGTACTGTTCTGGGCGATCGCCCGGCCCCGCCCCGCGGAGGTGTCCCGTGCCCACGCCGCCACGCTCCCCCGCGCACCCCACCCGCGCCCGCGCCGGGCGACCTCCGCGTCGCACGCCACCACCGGGCCGCACGCCGCCACGAGGCCGCACCCCGGCGCCGGGCTGGGCCCCGCCCCCGCGCCGGCCCGGCCGCCCCGGCCAGCCCCCGGGGCGCCGGGCGACGGGGGCGACGGCGGTGCGGGGCGGGGGCGGCGGCTCCCGCTGGGCGATGCGGACCGCGACGGCGATCTCCGTGCTGGTCCTGGCCACCGCCGGCATCGGGCACGCCGTGGTCACCAGCCTCGACGGCAGCATCGACCGGGTCGACCCGTTCAGGGACATGAAGAACCGCCCGGACGCGGGCCGCGGGATGAACGTCCTGCTGGTCGGCACCGACGGCCGGGACAAGATCAGCAGGCGGGAGCGGCGCGCGTACCGGCTGGGCGGCACGCCCTGCCACTGCACCGACACCATCATGATCGTGCACCTGTCGGGCGACCGTAAGCGGGCGAGCGTGGTGAGCCTGCCGCGTGACTCCTACGCGGTGGTTCCCGCGCACGTCGAACCGAGCACCGGCCGGCACATGCCCTCCCACCCGGTCAAGCTGAACGCGGCCTACGCGGAGGGCGGCCCGCAGCTGACCGTGCGCACCGTGGAGCACATGACCGACGTCAAGGTCGACCACTACGTGGAGGTCGACTTCACCGCGTTCATGAAGACGGTGGACGTGCTCGGCGGCGTGGAGATCTGTGCGCCGCAGCGGCTGGTCGACTCCTACACCGGTCTCGACCTGACCGCGGGACGCCACCGGCTGACCGGCGGGCAGGCCCTTCAGTACGTGCGCTCGCGGCATGTCGACGGCGACGCGGACCTGAGCCGGATGGAGCGCCAGCAGCGCTTCCTGGCCTCGCTGATCGCCGAGGCCACCTCTTCAGGGGTGCTGCTGAACCCCGTGAAGTTCGGCCTGCTCACCCACACCGTGCTGGGCTCGGTGCGCGCCGACCCCGGGTTCGGGCCGCGCGAGATGCTGGACCTGGGGCACGCGATGCGTTACTTCGCGCCGGCGTCGTCCGAGTTCACCACCGTGCCGGTGCGGGACACCGCCCACAAGGTGCCGGGCCTCGGCTCCACCGTGCAGTGGGATCTGGTGCAGACCCGGCGCCTGTTCACCGCGCTGCGCGACGACCGGCCGCTCGCCCCGCCGGCGGCGGCCCAGCGTGCGACGGGGGTCCCGGTGGACCCGCACCGGATTCGGGTGCAGGTCGTCAACGGCACCACCACGCGGGACCTCGGCACCCGGGTGGACGGCGCGCTGCGGGGCACCGGGTTCCGCACCACGGGCGCCCCGGTCGCCGGGCGCGACCGTAACGTTCACCACACGGTCGTGCTGTACGACCCGCGCTGGGACCGCTCCGCCGCGTCCCTGGCGGCGGCCCTGCCCGGCAGCGTGCTGCGCCCGGCCACCGGTCAGGGCGCGGTCCTGAAGGTGGTCGCCGGCTCCGACTTCCACGGCATCACCCGGGTCCGCCTCAAGGATCCCGACCCCCGCCACGTCAACGCGGTGACCGGCGACCAGGTGGCCTGCCCCTGACCTGGCCTGGCCTGGCGTGACCCTGCCCGACCCTGCCTGACCTCGCCTTCAGGTCCTCGTCCGGGGCCTACCTCAAAGGCACACGAACTAACCGGAATACGACCTCTCACTTATGCGGGTCGATAGCAGCGTATGGAATATGCCACACCCCTATGCCACGCGCCGCACGCTATGCCGCAGGTCGCACCGCTATGACTTGGACCGCTGGATGACGTTTGCATCATCTTCGCAACAGCCCCGTTCCGGTCGCCCCTGCACTCTGGGAGGACGTCGGCCCGACCCTGCACACTGGGCCGTATGAGTGACTGGCATGGCGGCACCTCCCGTCCGCGCGGAACCGAGGGAGGAGGGTGGCCCGAGGATCCGCAGGCCCGCTACGGCGGCGGCAGCGGCAGTGCGCAGCCCGACGGCCCGCAGGTGATGCGGCAGGTCCGGCGTGGGCAGGTGCCGCCCCGCCCCAGACCGTCCGCCCCGCCGTACGACGCCCCCGGGCGCCCGGGCATCCCGGCGCAGCCGACGGCCAGACCCGGCGACCCCTACGGCGCGGGGGAGGACGACTACGGCCAGGAACCGTACGACAGCGGTTACAGCGACGGGCAGGTGTACGGCTCCCGGCAGGGCGGTGCCCGAGGCGGCGGGGGCGACGACGGTTACCCGCCCGGCGAGTACCGGCCGAGGCCGCGCTGGGGCCGACGCATCCGGATCGGGGTGCTGACCCTTGTCTTCGTGGTGCTGGTCGCGGCCGTGGGCACCTACTTCTGGGCGGACTCCAAGCTGCGGCGCGAGGTCGACCTGTCCAAGGTCATCGACCGCCCCGAGGCGGGCAAGGGCACCAACTACCTGATCGTCGGCTCCGACAGCCGCGAGGGCATGACCGACGAGCAGAAGAAGGACCTGCACACCGGTTCGGCCGAGGGCAAGCGCACCGACTCGATGATCATCCTGCACGTCGGTGACAACGGCGACACGATGGTCTCGCTGCCGCGCGACTCCGACGTCGAGATACCCACCTTCAAGGGCTCGGAGTCCGGCAAGACCTACCCGGGCACCGGCAAGCACACCAAGCTCAACGCCGCCTATGCGATGGACGGCCCCGAGCTGCTGGTGCGCACCATCGAGGCCAACACCGGGCTGCACATCGACCACTACGCGGAGATCGGCTTCGCCGGCTTCGCGAACATCGTCGACGCGGTCGGCGGCGTGGAGATGAACCTGGACCACGGCTTCAAGGACAGCTACTCGGGCGCCGACTTCAAGGCGGGCAAGCAGACCCTCAACGGCCAGCAGGCCCTCGCCTTCGTGCGCACCCGGCACGCGTTCGCCACCAGCGACCTCCAGCGCACCAAGAACCAGCAGGCGTTCCTGGCCGCCCTGGCCCACCAGGTCGCCACCCCGTCCACGGTCCTCAACCCGTTCAAGCTGTACCCCGTGATGGGCGCCGGCCTCGACTCGCTCATCGTCGACAAGGACATGAGCCTGTGGAACCTGGCCTCCATGTTCTGGGCGATGAAGGGCGTCTCCAGCGGCGACGGCAAGCAGATGAACATCCCGCTCAACGGCTCCTCCGGCGGCAACCTGCTGTGGGACAAGGCCAAGGTCAAGACCCTGGTCGACGAGCTGAAGAACGACGAGAAGGTGACGGTGTCGGGCAACTGACCCCGGTCGACCCCACCAGTCTCCGACCTGGCCGAGCGCCCCCCATCGCTGCGGGCGCGCCGAAGGTCCCCACCCGGCCCCCGGGCCCGGCATCACGCCGGACCCGGGGGTCGGTCGCGTTCCGGGCGCGCCCTGGTGTCTTGTCAGCGCCGCGACGGTCGGCTACTTTCCGGTAACCCCGTGAGAAATGACAAGTGTTCACCTTTCCGGCCCGCCGGGACGGCTCGCCGGCGGGTGGTCACGGCACCTTCCCTCGCACTTCCGCTCCCCGCACGCAGGAGGAACAGATGCCCCACCGCACACGGCGCCCGGGCCCTCGCCGCAGCCGCAGGCCGGCCGCCCTCGCCGCCGCGGCGGCAGCGCTTCTGACCGCTGCCGCGCTCAGCGCGCTCCCGACCCAGCAGGCCGCCGCCGCGGACGCACTGCGCGAGGTCATGTTCGTCGGCAACAACTGGGACGGAACCGCGGACGTCATCAAGTCGAGCGGTGACTTCGCACGGATCGGCCGGATCAACGTCGTCCCCGACAGGGACGAGCGCCTGGCCGAGATCTACCTCAACCCCGTGAAGCTGGCCTACTTCCTGGGCATCCGCGAGGGCGTCGGCGAGGGCCACGACCAGCTCGTCGACGACATGTACGCCACCCCCGACGGCACCTCCCTCGTTGCCTCCCGCCCCAGTTTCGCGGACGTCGTCTCGATCAACCTGACCACCGGAAAGGTCAACTGGCGCTTTCCGGTGGCCGGCTTCCGCGCCGACCACATGGCCGTCTCACCCGACGGCAACCGCGTCGTCGTCTCCGCCTCCACCACCAACGTCGCGCAGGTCCTGGACATCAACACCGGCACCCTGCTCGGCCAGTTCACGACCGGCGACAAGCCGCACGAGAACGTCTTCACCGACGGCGGCAGGTACATCTGGAACATGTCCATCGGCAACGTCGAGACGGACCTCGACGACTCCGCGCTCGACTGGACCAAGGGCGACCGGCACATCACGGTCGCCGACGCCACCACGTACAAGGTGGTCAGGACCATCGACATGCGCGACCGCCTCGACGCCTTCGGCCGCGACGACCTGTCCGACGCCGTCCGCCCGGCCGTCTTCAGCCCCGACGGCTCGAAGCTCTACTTCCAGGTGTCGTTCTTCAACGGCTTCCTGGAGTACGACGTCGCCACCGACAAGATCACCCGCGTCAAGACCCTCCCGGAAAACCCCGCCACCAGCCCTGACCGCACCGACTGGGTCAACGACTCCCGCCACCACGGCATGTCCATGAGTCCCGACGGCGCCGAACTGTGCATCGCCGGAACGATGGACGACTACACGACGGTCGTCGACCGCTCCACCTTGACCAAGGGTCCCCTGATCCCCACGTCCAAGCCCTACTGGGCCACGGTCAGCGGGGACGGCAAGGACTGCATCGTCTCGGAGAGCGGCGCCGACCAGGTCACGGCGATCAGCTTCGCCACCGGCGAGAAGGTCACGTCGGTTGCCGTCGGCGACCACCCGCAACGCGTCCGGCTGGCCCACGTCCCGGCCGACTGGACCGGTCCCACGGGCTGAGCGCGATCGGGGCGGCGATGGGCCCGATGCGGCGGGGACTGCCTGATCGTCCGGGGCGTCTGACACCGTTCACGCCGTTCTGAAGACCCACTTGCGGCCGCAGGCGGTACAGAACCAGCTGTTCTCCCACAGCGAGAGGTCCTTGTCGTAGCGATCTTTCCTCTTCCGGTACGCCGTGTCCTTCTCCACCCGCTCCAGGTACTCCTCGTACTCGTACCGGGCTTCGCGACGAAAACCGAAGAAAAGGTCGGCCCCGCATATGACAACGAGAAGCGTGGCCATCATCGGCATGGACACCGGCAGGAGTTGCAGGACAGCGGTACTGCATATGAAGGAGAAGAACGCACGCATCCCGACCGGAAAATCGTCCCATTCATACCGAAGACACCATGCCGCGATCAAGAAGGGGGCCCCGACCAGCACCGTCCAATACCAGGCCCATGACGTGGTGAAGGCCGCAAGCGCCCATCCGAACCCACCTGCGGCACAAGCGGAGAACACGACGACCGCACGCTGCCTGCTTGTGACGCCCTTCGCCGGCTCCGCCCCCGGCCCGCCGCCGGACGGCGATTCAGGCTCGATCGGCGGGCGAGCCAATATCGCCCAATTGTTGCGGGGGATGAAGCCCTTCCGCGGTAGGACGCTCAAAGCGTTCTCGTTGAAGACGACCGTCGTCTTTTTCAGGGGGGCACCACATCCGACCTTGACCCGGGGCGGCAGTACTGCGGCGTCGGTCACGCAGCGCTTCCCGCCCGGCCCGTAGCTGCCGACGTATACCTGCGTGTAGCTTCTCCGGTCCTCGTTCCGCCAGGACTGATTGAACAGGTCCCGGCCCGCATACTGCCCGTGGTTGTCACCGTGGACTCCGGACCTCACCTCGGCCACGAGATCCCCTACCGCTGGATGAGGGAACGTACGGGCTCAAGGATCGCGGTGATCGCGGGGGCAAGGGCCGCAAAGAACCTGGCCCGGTCGGCGGCGACCACAAGGCGGGACTCCGCCTGCACGAGATCTCCACCAGTGGCCGATGCACGCGCCTCTTCCAGGACCGGAGCCACCTCTTCGGCGGCTTCGGCACCGAACGCGCCACGTCGAACCTCTCCCAGAAGATCCTCCAGCTTGGCGCGGATCTGCCGCATCTCCTCCTCGGCGGCCCCGTTCTCGTTACGGATATCCCTTCCAGCCACCTGGCCCACGTTGTTTCCGCCCACCCAAACTGAATACCTGTTCGGTTCGCCGGTCAGCTCAACCACCTCCTGAAGTAACCGAAGTACCTGCACGGCCAAGGGACCCCGGCCTGCTCACGCAGCACAACGCGCTTCCCCCGCGCATCGCCACGCTAGAAGGCACAGCCCGAGAAGGCTCGCCACAGCGCGAAACGTATTCGCCCTCACGCGCAACTCGTCGCTGAAAACTGCTTCAATGGGGTCCGAAAAGAAGGCAGCGCGCGACCATGCTCCGGTTCTCCGAACTGTGTGCGGCCCGCGCAGGGGGAGGACATGCCATATGAGCAACGGGCACTTAGTCCACGCTGACCGGGCCTCACGAAACAGCATGCGGACCGTGCAGAACATGGTGCGGCCGGACCAGTTGCAGAGTGCGGCCTCGGACTTCCTCGTGCCGTTACGGGTGACCGCGCCCGACCGTCAACCCTTCCGCGCGACCGCGGAATTCGCCGGAACCACAGGCCTGAGCGTCGGGCGGCTGCGCTGTGGACCGCACCGAGTGCTGCGGGAGACAACGGCGATGTCCTCCACCGATCCCGACCTCTTCAAGATCACCCTGCACCTCGGCGGCACCGCGGTGACAAGCCAGGACGACCGGCAGCGGCGTGTGCGGACCGGTGATCTCCTGGCCATCGACACCACCCGCCCCTACTCGCTGCGCCTCCTCGATCCGTGTGACGTCGTGGTGGTCGGCGTCTCACGGACGCTGCTGGGCCCGCACGCACAGACTCTGGCCCGCCGCAGCGGGGAGGCAGTACCCGCCGACAAGGGCCTGGCCGCCCTGTGCGCCGGGCTCCTGGCCACACTTGGTGATCATGTGGACACGGTCACCGGCCCCCGTCCGGAGTTCCTCCTCGGTGCGATGACCAATCTGCTGATCGGCGCCCTGACCGGCATCCCCCCGGAACACATGGAGACTCCGAGCGGCTCCCACATCGACCGGATCGTCGCCTACACCCTCGGCGATCTGGGCAACGAGAAACTGTGCGTCAAATCCGTCGCCGCCCAGCACCGGATCTCCCCGAGGCGGCTACACCAGCTCTTTCGCGGTCGGGAGCGCACCTTCACCGAATGGGTACGGCACGAGCGCCTCGAACGGATCCACCGTGACCTGGCGGATCCCGCCCAGTCCAACCACACCATCACCGCCATCGCCAGGCGCTGGGGCGTTCCCAACACGTCGCACCTGGCTCGGGCCATGAAGAAGAAGTACGGGTACACGGCAGCCGAACTACGTCGCTCCGTCACGTCCTCCGCGACCCGCCCCTGAGTCCTACGGACGCCGGCGCACGGTTCCGGTTGTCTCCCGGGCATCCCCTGTCCCGCCCCGTTCGACCAACTTCCCGGACTCCGCCGCCGCCTCTGTGCGGGGTTCCACGGCGGCTCCGACGCCCGGCAGCCGGGCACCGCGGCTCACGGCGACGCGGTGCACCTCGCCGAGCGACTCCGTGAGCCGGACCGCGAGCAGGTGCAACTCGCCCTGCGTCCAGGTACGCCCGGCGAGCACCCGCGCCGCCTCGCCGAGCAGTTCCTCCGCCAGCTCGAGTTGGGCCTCCTCCAACTCGTCGGCGACGTCGGAGACGTAGCCGCCGGGGTCCCCCGCGTCGCCGTACATGAAGCAGGGATTGCCGTCGGCGTTCGTCCAGGGCAGCAGCCGCACGACACCCCGGTTCCGGCCGGCGCCGGCGCATTCGGTCACGGGAGACCTTCTTTCGGTTCTCGAATTTACGTTCCCTCCCGCCCCGTTCGAGGTAACGCGATGGCTGCGGGGGCTGCCTTTTCGTAGGGTCGCGAACGGGGGCGGGGGAATGGCTTTTACGATCCCCTGCACCAAACGCCACGTGAAGCATTTCCGTGTCCCCAATGGCCGGTTGGGGACAGCACCCCGGGGAGGGCGCCACCACCATGGAATTGAGCAACGAGAACCAGAAACTCACTCCCGCGGTTCGCCTGGGCCGCCGCCTGCGCCGGCTGCGCGAGGCTCGCGGGCTGTCGATCCGGCAGCTCTGCGAGCAGCCGGGCGTCGGCCCGACGTCCCACAGCTACATCGGGCGGGTGGAGCTGGGGCAGCAGCTGCCTTCGGAAGACTTAGTGAGGAGTCTGGACCGGTTCTTCGAGACGGACGGGGTTCTTTTCGATCTCTGGGAGATGGCGACCGACAGGGCAGTTCGCGACTACACGCGCAAAGTCATGAAGAAGGAATCCGAGGCCGTACGCATTCGGGTCTTCAACTCCAGCATGGTCCCTGCGCTTCTCCAGACGGAGGACTACATGCGGGAAGTTTTTCGCAGGTCGCTGCCAAACGCATCGGAAGACAAGCTGAACGAACTCGTATCCCTCCGGATGAGTCGACAGTGGATCCTTAAACGCGAGGAACCACCGTACTATTGGGCAGTCCTGGATGAAGCCGCTCTAAGGCGACCAGTCGGCGGCACAAGAAGTATGGCTGCGCAGCTTCAACACCTGTTGCAGATGGCCAAGCGTCCTTACATCACGGTCCAAGTGGTCCCGTTCGATGCAGGGCCATACCCTCTGCTGAGCAGCTTCCTGACCTTGCACATGCTGGGTAACGGCGGGATGATCGCGGGAGTCGAGAGCTTTGATGACGGCGAGTCAGTAGAGTCACCCAGGCGGCTGGCTGAAATCATCCATCGTTTCGATCTGGTCAGCGCACTGGCCTTAACAGACGAACAATCCCTGGATCTTATCGGTGAATATTTGAAAGGGTACGAAAATGACGTCGATTCCTGATGCCACGACCTTGACCCTCTGGCGAATGTCAAGTTACTGCGAAAACGCTGACGGAGCGTGCCTCGAAGTCTCCGACGGCTCTACCGACGACACCCCCGTCCGCGACAGCAAGAACCCCCACGGCCCCGCCGTGATCTTCCCGAACACCACCTGGTCGGCGTTCGTCGCCGCCGTAAAGGAGAATCGACTCCCGTAGGGCACCGCCGGGCGGGAGTAGCCTGACGGCGCACACGAAAACGCGGTCCGGTAGGTAGCCCGGACGCTGCCGCACCACAGCCGTCGGCGCCACCGCCGACGGCGTCACCGCGGCAGTCTGTATCCGTCCTCTCCAGGGATGTCCGGTGTGCCGGAATCCGGCCTCGTCAGGCCGGCGGCTGGCATGCATGGAGAGAGCATCGTGATGACCACCTCGGTGACCCTGACCATCCGCTTCGACGCCCCGTTCTGGGTGGGAGTCCTGGAGGTCGAGGAGGCGGGCGCGGTCCGCGCCACCCGGCACGTGTTCGGTGGTGAACCCACGGACGCCGAGCTGCACCAGTTCCTGCTGCGCCACGGCACAGCCCTGCTGGCACGCGCGGAGGCCAACCCTCCCGTCCCCGCGGAGACCAGGCGCCCGGCGCGGCAGAACCCGAAGCGGGCCGTACGGCTGGCCGCCCGGGAGGCGGCCCGGGTGGCTCAGGGGCAGCGCGGCACCGCGTCGCAGGAAGCGCTACGGCTGGAGTTGGAGCAGCGCAAGTCGTCGGGCGCTGCCGAGGCCAGGAGGCGCAGGCAGGACGCTGCCGAGCGCAGGTACGCCCTGGCCAAGGCGAAGCGCCGGCGCCGGAAGCGGGGGCATTGAGGGGGCGCCGCATGCGGCCCCGGTTCGCGTCCCATTGACAGATGCGGGTTTCTGGTTCATACCAATAGGGTCCAGCGCAAGGCCCGCTGACGCCGGATCAGGCGTCGGGCGGGCCCGCCGGACGCCACCGCACTCCCGCATGCATCGCCGCACCTGAGGAGAGTTTGACAACGTTGTCGTCGATCTCTCCTCGGGTGCCCCCACCGATGGAGGAGAACCATGCGCTTGCGCTCCGCCGCCCTCACCATGGCCGCCCTGGCCACCGCAGTCGCCACCGGTCTGCCGGCCGCGTCCGCCGACGCCGCGCCGACGCGGTCCGTCTCGTTCGACCAGGCCGCGCAGGCCAGAGCGATCGCCTACTGGACGCCGGCCCGGATGGCCGCCGCGGTCGACCTGGACGTGCCGGACAAGGGTGGCGCATCCACCCGGACGCGGGTCGCCCAGAGTTCACCGCAGCGCTGGACCGGGGGCGGCCTGATCGCCACCACCGGGGGGAAGGTCTTCTTCCACAACCCGAAGGACAACGGGGACTACGCCTGCTCCGGCGACGCGGTCAACAGCGACAACAAGTCGGTCGTCGCCACGGCCGGGCACTGCGTGGTGGACGTCGACGGCACCTCGTACACCAACTGGGTGTTCATCCCTGCCTACGACCACGGCAACCGCCCGTACGGCACCTTCACCGCCACCTCCCTGCACTGGGAGGCGCAGCGCATAGGCGACTCCGACGCGGCCTGGGACGCGGCCTTCGCCACGGTCGGCCAGGTGAACAGGCGGCGGCTGGTGGACACCGTCGGAGGCCAGGGCATCGGCTTCGACCAGACGCCCGGTCAGAGCGTGTACTCCTTCGGCTACGGCGGGTCCGACGCCGAGGGCAACGGCGAGCAGATGAACTGGTGCACCGGCACCGAGATCAACCCGGGCGGCCACGAGGGCGGCGGGGTCTGGGGCATCGACTGCGTGCAGTCCGGCGGGTCCAGCGGCGGGCCGTTCCTCCAGAACTTCGACCCGAGCACCGGCACCGGCATGCAGATCGGCAACATCAGCATCAGCGCGGGCTCGTACGAGTACCACCCGTACTACGGCTGGGAGGCCGCGGCCGCGTACAACGCCGCGCAGGGCTCCTGACCGACGCGGAGCGGGACCGCGCGGTGTCCCGCTCCGGCCGACCGGCGCCGATGCGGTGCCGGTCGGTGCCGGTCGGCGACCGGTCGGTGCGGAGGAACCCCGCTACGGCAGGTTCCGCGCCATCACGATGCGCTGGACCTGGTTCGTGCCCTCGTAGATCTGGGTGATCTTGGCGTCCCGCATCATCCGCTCCAGCGGGTAGTCGCGGGTGTAGCCGTAGCCGCCGAGGAGCTGGACGGCGTCCGTGGTGATCTCCATGGCGGCGTCGGACGCGAAGCACTTGGCCGCGGCGCCGTAGAACGTCAGCTCCTGGCCCTGGCCGTCGGCGCCCTCCGAGACCCGCTCGGAGCGTGCCGCCGCGGCGTAGGTCAGCTGGCGGGCCGCGGCCAGCTTCATCGCCATGTCGGCGAGCATGAACTGCACGCCCTGGAAGTCGCCGATCGGCTTGCCGAACTGCTTGCGCTCCTGGACGTAGCCCTTGGCGTAGTCGAGCGCGCCCTGGGCGATGCCGAGGGCCTGCGCGGCGATGGTGATGCGGGTGTGGTCCAGGGTCTTCATGGCGGTGGCGAAACCGGTGCCCTCGTCGCCGATCATGCGGTCGGCGGGGATGCGCACGTTGTCGAAGTAGACCTCGCGGGTCGGGGAGCCCTTGATGCCGAGCTTCTTCTCCGGGGCGCCGAAGGACACTCCCTCGTCGGACTTCTCGACGACGAAAGCGGAGATGCCGCGCGAGCGCTTCTCGGGGTCGGTGACCGCCATCACCGTGTAGTACTCGGAGACGCCGGCGTTGGTGATCCAGCGCTTCACGCCGTTCAGCACCCAGTGGTCGCCGTCGCGTACCGCCCGGGTCTTCATGCCGGCCGCGTCCGAGCCGGCCTCCGGCTCGCTCAGGCAGTACGAGAACATCGCGTCGCCCGCGGCGAGCGGCGTCAGGTACTTCGCCTTCAGCTCCTCGGAGCCGGAGAGCATCACCGGCAGCGAGCCGAGCTTGTTCACCGCCGGGATCAGGGAGGACGAGGCGCAGACCCGGGCGACCTCCTCGATCACGAGGACGGTGGCGAGCGCGTCGGCGCCCGCGCCGCCGTACGCGTCAGGGACGTGCACGGCGTGCAGGTCGGCGGCGCGCAGCGCGTCCAGCGCCTCCTGCGGGAAGCGTCCCTCCTCGTCCACCTCCGCGGCGAACGGGGCGATCTTCGCCTCGGCGAGGGACCGCACGGTGTCCCGGAGCAGCTCGTGCTCCTCGGACAGCTGGTACAGGTCGAAGGCCGCGTCCTTTGCCGATCCGGATCCCGATCGCGCCACTACTGTCACTCCCCAGGGGTGCTCACTCGATACTCACCGCACGGAAACCGCGGGTCGCGGCGGGTGGTCGTCCGCACCGCGCCGGCGGGCGCACGCTTGCTAACTACTGTTAAGTAACCCGCATCCTACGGGCCCGCCCACGGCCCGCACAGGCGCATGCCCGTGAGCTTGCCGACAGCACGCGCATCTGCTTGCCGACAGCACGCAACATCCCCGTCCGGGCCCGCGGCTATGCTCGGGCAGCGCGCCCGAGTCGGCCGCACGGCGACGTCCGCCCGACCCCGACCCCGACGGAAGGACTGGAGCACGCATGCCCCTGAAGATCACGGTGATCGGGACGGGTTACCTCGGTGCCACCCATGCCGCGGCCATGGCCGAGCTGGGCTTCGAGGTGCTCGGTCTCGACGTCCTGCCTGAGAAGATCGAGATGCTCGCGCGGGGCGAGGTCCCGATGTACGAGCCGGGCCTGGACGAGCTGCTGCGGGCGCACGTCGCCGGGTTCGAGGGATCGAGCGGCCGGCTGCGCTTCACCACGGACTGGGCCGAGGTCGCCGAGTTCGGCGATGTGCACTTCCTGTGCGTCAACACTCCGCAGAAGCACGGCGAGTACGCGTGTGACATGAGTTACGTGGACTCTGCGGTGGAGTCGCTCAGCGAGCATCTGCGCAGACCGGCGCTGGTGGTGGGCAAGTCGACGGTGCCGGTGGGCAGCGCGGACCGGCTCGCCGCCCGGATCGCGGAGCTGGCGCCCGCCGGTGCGGACGTGGAGCTGGCCTGGAACCCGGAGTTCCTGCGCGAGGGGTTCGCGGTCGAGGACACCCTGCACCCGGACCGGATCGTGGTCGGGGTGCGCAGCGAGCACGCCGAGAAGGTGCTGCGCGACGTGTACGCCAAGCCGCTGGCCGAGGGCTCCCCCTTCGTCGTCACCGACTTCCCGACGGCCGAGCTGGTGAAGACGGCCGCCAACTCCTTCCTGGCCACCAAAGTGTCGTTCATCAACGCCATGGCGGAGGTGTGCGAGGCCGCCGGCGGTGACGTGGCCAAGCTCGCGGAGGCCATCGGGCACGACGACCGGATCGGGCGGAAGTTCCTGCGGTCCGGGATCGGGTTCGGCGGCGGCTGCCTGCCGAAGGACATCCGGGCGTTCATGGCGCGCGCCGGTGAGCTGGGCGCGTCCCAGGCCCTGATGTTCCTGCGCGAGATCGACTCCATCAACATGCGGCGCCGTGCCGCGATGGTGGAGCTGGCCCGCGAGGCGGTCGGCGGCGGCTTCCTCGGCAAGCGGGTGGCGGTGCTCGGCGCCGCGTTCAAGCCGGACTCCGACGACGTACGGGACTCGCCGGCGCTGAACGTGGCCGGCCAGATACACCTCCAGGGCGGCCAGGTCACCGTCTACGACCCGAAGGCCATGGCCAACGCCCGCAAGGTCTTCCCGACGCTCGGCTACGCCGACTCGGCGCGGGATGCGGTGCGTGGGGCGGACGTGGTGCTGCACCTCACGGAGTGGCGCGCGTTCCGCGACCTCGACCCGGCGGAGTTGGGCGACGTCGTCGCGCAGCGGGTGATCCTCGACGGCCGTAATGCGCTTGATCCTGCGCGGTGGCGTGCGGCCGGGTGGACGTACCGGGCGATGGGCCGCCCGGCGGCGTGACGGCGACGTCGGCCTGACGGCCGAGGGTGCGCACGAAAAGGGGCGCGGGGAACTGCGCGACCAGCCACGACGCGACCTTGCAGGTCGCCACCGATCCAAAGGGGTTGTATCTGTCGTGTACGGACCACCGGCCGGTGGGGGCTGGTCGCGCAGTTCCCCGCGCCCCTTAAAGGCAAGGTGCGTGCCGTAGGGCCGCAAGGGCGCCCTTATATGCGTGCCGTAGGCCGCACGGGCACCGCCCCGCCAAGGGCACCCGGGCCCGGGCGGGGTGGACGGGCGCCCTAACCGTCCAGTTCCCCGATCGTCGCGTTCGAGGGGGCACGCCGACCGCCGAGGTCGAGCGCGACGGACTCGACGTCGCCGAGTACCCGCACCGCGTTGCGCCACGTCAGCTTCGCGAGGTCTGGGCGGGACCAGCCGCGGGCCTGGAGTTCCGCGATGAGGTTCGGGTAGCCGGCGACGTCGTCGAGCCCGTCGGTGGTGAACACGGTGCCGTCGAAGTCGCCGCCGATGCCGATGTGGTCGATGCCGGCCGTCTCGCGCATGTGGTCGAGGTGGTCGGCGACGACGGCCACGGTCGCGGTCGGGCGCGGGTGGGTCTCGGCGAAGGCCCGGAGCAGCGCCTTCGCCTCGGGCGTGGTGTCCAGGTGGTGGAAGCCGTGCGCGCGCAGGTGCTCGTCGGCGGCCTGGGTCCAGTCGGCCGCGCCGGACAGCACGAACTTCGACACGAAGGTGGCCATCGCCACGCCTCCGTTCGCCGGCAGCCGCTCCAGAACGTCGTCGGGGATGTTCCGCGGATGGTCGCAGACGGCGCGTGCCGAGGAGTGCGAGAAGATCACCGGCGCCTCGGTGGTGTCCAGCGCGTCCCGCATGGTGCTCGCCGCGACGTGCGAGAGGTCGACGAGCATGCCGATGCGGTTCATCTCCCGCACCACCTCGCGGCCGAAGGCCGTCAGGCCCCCGGCGGCCGGCTTGTCGGTGGCGGAGTCGGCCCAGGGGACGTTGTCGTTGTGGGTGAGGGTCAGGTAGCGCACGCCGAGCCGGTGCAGGGCGCGCAGGGTGCCCAGCGAGCAGTTGATGGAGTGGCCGCCCTCGGCGCCCATCAGGGAGGCGATCCGGCCTTCGGCGCGGGCCCGCTTCATGTCGCCGGCGCTCCGGGCGGGCGCGAGCGTGTCGGGGTAGCGGGCCAGCAGCTGCTCGACGAAGTCGATCTGCTCCAGGGTCGCGCTGACCGCCGACTCGCCGGCCAGCTCGGTGCGTACGTACACGGACCAGAACTGTGCGCCGACGCCGCCCGCCCGCAGGCGCGGCAGGTCGGTGTGGAGGCAGGCGCTCTGGTCGGCGGCGATGTCCCGCCGGTCGAGGTCGTAGCGGACCTGCTTGCGCATCGCGTGCGGCAGGTCGTTGTGCCCGTCGACGATCGGGAACTCGCGCAGCAGGTCACGGGCCGCGGCCAGGGCCGCCGCGGTGGCCGTGGCGGTGCTCACTTCGCCGCGGCGAAGCCGAAACCGCCGGCGCCCTGCACCTTGGCCCGCAATCGCTTGCCCTTCTCGGTGGCCTGCTCGTTCAGCTCCTGCTGGAAGTCCTGCATCCGGGCGAGCAGCTCCGGGTCGTGCGCGGCGAGGATACGGGCGGCGAGCAGGCCCGCGTTCCGCGCGCCGCCGACCGAGACGGTGGCGACCGGCACCCCGGCGGGCATCTGCACGATGGACAGCAGCGAGTCGAGCCCGTCCAGGTACTTGAGCGGCACCGGCACCCCGATCACCGGCAGCGGGGTGACCGAGGCCAGCATGCCCGGCAGGTGGGCGGCGCCGCCCGCACCCGCGATGATCACCTTCAGTCCGCGCCCCGCGGCCTGCTCCCCGTAGGCGACCATCTCGCGGGGCATCCGGTGCGCGGAGACCACGTCGACCTCGTAGCCGACCTCGAACTCGTCGAGCGCCTGGGCGGCGGCCTCCATGACGGGCCAGTCGGAGTCGGAGCCCATGACGATGCCGACGACAGGCGCCTGGGTGTCGTCGGACGCTCCGGTCGGGGCGGCGGGGCGTACGGCGGTGCCGTCCGAAGCCTGCTGCGGGTCCTGGTGGCTGGTCGCTGGGGTCATTCGACGATCGTTCCTCTGAGGTAGCCGGCAGCGTGTCGGGCGCGCTCCAGCACGTCGTCCAGGTCGTCGCCGTAGGTGTTGACGTGTCCCACCTTGCGGCCGGGCTTCACGTCCTTGCCGTACATGTGGATCTTCAGCTGCGGGTCGCGCGCCATGCAGTGCAGGTACGCGGCGTACATGTCGGGGTAGTCGCCGCCGAGGACGTTGCACATCACCGTCCAGCGGGCGCGTGGCCGCGGGTCGCCGAGCGGCAGGTCGAGCACGGCCCGGACGTGGTTGGCGAACTGGGAGGTCACGGCGCCGTCCTGGGTCCAGTGACCGGAGTTGTGCGGGCGCATCGCCAGCTCGTTGACCAGCACCTCGCCGTCGGGGGTCTGGAACAGCTCCACGGCCAGGTGACCGACGACGTCGAGCTCCTGGGCGATCCGCAGCGCCAGCTCCTGGGCCCGCAGCGCAAGGTCGTCGGCGAGGTCGGGGGCGGGCGCGATCACGGTGTCGCAGACGCCGTCCACCTGCCGGGACTCGACGACGGGGTAGGCGACGGCCTGGCCGTGCGGGGAACGCACCACGTTGGCCGCCAGCTCCCGTACGAAGTCGACCTTCTCCTCGGCCAGTACGGGCACCCCGGCCTTGAAGGGCTCCGCGGCGGCGGCCTCGTCGGCCGCGTCCACGACCCACACGCCCTTGCCGTCGTACCCGCCGCGCACGGTCTTGAGGACCACGGTCCGACCGCCCCGGCGACCGTCACCGGCCGGCCCCGAGGGCTCCGCGGGGCGGTCCTCCTGGAGCTCCGCGGCGAACGCCGCCACGTCGCGGGGGTCACGCACGATGCGGTGCCGCGGGCAGGGCACGCCGAGGGCGTCGAGACGGGCGCGCATCACGCCCTTGTCCTGGGCGTGCACGAGCGCGTCGGGGCCCGGCCGTACCCGTACGCCGTCCGCCTCGAGGGCGCGCAGGTGCTCGGTCGGCACGTGCTCGTGGTCGAAGGTGACCACGTCACAGCCGCGCGCGAAGGCACGCAACGTGTCCAGATCGCGATAGTCGCCGACGACGACATCGCCGACGGTCTGCGCCGCGGAATCCTGCGCAGTATCGCTGAGCAGCTTGAATCTGATGCCGAGGGGTATGCCCGCCGCGTGCGTCATACGGGCGAGCTGGCCACCGCCGACCATGCCGACTACCGGGAATGTCACATGCCCAGGGTATCGGCCGAGCCGGGAACGGCACGGTCCGGCTGGTTAGCATGGGTCCGCCGGTGCGACAGCGACCACCGCCGGCGGACGGACACACCGACGGGGGCTGGACGGCACATGGACCTGAACGACGTTTCCGGAGGGCCGCCGCGCTTCGCGCCCAGTGGTCCCCGGCCCCTGTTCGGCGCGCGGCCCCTGGGCAACGCGCTGCGGCGGCGCGCGCTGGGCCTGATGCGTGAGGTCGCCAAGTTCGGTGCGGTCGGTGCCGCCGGGCTGCTGGTCAATCTGCTGGTGTTCAACCTGGTGCGCAGCCTCACGGACCTCCAGGTGGTGCGCACCAGCGTGATCGCGACCGTCGTCGCGATCGCCTTCAACTACGTCGGCTTCCGGTACTTCACCTACCGGGACCGCAGCAAGACCGGCCGCACCAAGGAGCTGACGCTGTTCCTGCTGTTCAGCGCGGTGGGCCTGGTGATCGAAAACGGTGTGCTGTACGTGGCCACGTACGGTTTCGGCTGGGACAGCTCGCTGGAGAGCAACGTCTTCAAGTTCCTCGGCATCGGCATCGCCACGTTGTTCCGCTTCTGGTCCTACCGCACGTGGGTCTTCCGCGCGATCCCGGCGGCGGAGGCCACGGACCAGGAGCGGGTGGGGGCCGCCCGCTCCTGAGCGCGCCAGGGCCTACGGCCTACGGGCACCACGTACGCCTCTGTTCAGGGGCGCGGGGAACTGCGCGACCAGCCCCCACCGGCCGGTGGCCCGAACACGACAGAAACTGCCCCTCTGGGACGGTGACGACCCGACGGTCTCGTCGGGGCCGGTCGCGCCCACGCGGCGGAGCCGCAGAGTGTCACAGCCCCGCGCCCCTTATGTGGGGGCACTGCGTGCCCGACACGGGGCCCAGGGGGGCGCAACGCGCCCACCCCCCAAGGGGCGCGGGGAACTGCGCGAGCAACCACCCACCCCCCGGTGGTCCGGACACGGCAGAAACTGCCCCCTCGGGACGGTGACGACCCACCGGTTCGGTGACCCCGCGAGTCACCGAACCGTCCGCTCGGACTCCCCCACCTCGTCCTGCGAAGCAGCAGGCCGGCTTCGCGACAGGAAGAGCGCGAAGACGGGCGGCGTGGCCTGGCGCATCTCCAGGCGGCCGCCGTCCGCCTCCGCGAGGTCGCGGGCGACGGCGAGGCCGATACCGGTGGAGTTGCGTCCGCTGATGGCGCGCTCGAAGATCCGGGCGCCGAGGTCCGGCGGCACGCCCGAGCCCTGGTCGGTGACCTCGATCACGGCCTGGTTGCCGATGACCCGGGTGCGCAGCGCGACCGTGCCGCCGCCGTGCATCAGGGAGTTCTCGATCAGTGCGGCCAGCACCTGGGCGACCGCACCGGGGGTGCCCACCGCCTTCAGGTGCTCCTTGCCGGAGTTGATGATCGCGCGGCCGGCGCTGCGGTAGGCCGGGCGCCACTCCTCGATCTGCTGCTTGATGACCTCGTCCAGGTCGAAGTCGACGGCGTTGCCGGTGCGCGGGTCGCGGGCGTTGGTGAGCAGGCGCTCCACCACGTCCGTGAGGCGCTCGACCTGGGTGAGCGCGACGGTCGCCTCCTCCTTCACCGTGCCGAGGTCGTCGGTGAGGGTGATCTCCTCCAGCCGCATGGAGAGCGCGGTGAGCGGGGTGCGCAGCTGGTGGGAGGCGTCCGCGGCGAGCCTGCGCTCGGCGGTGAGCATCCGGGCGATGCGCTCGGCGGAGCCGTCCAGCACGTCGGCGACGCGGTCCAGCTCCGGCACCCCGTACCGCTTGTGCCGGGGTCTGGGGTCGCCGGAGCCGAGCCGCTCGGCGGTCTCGGCGAGGTCGGTGAGCGGGGAGGTGAGGCGGTTGGCCTGGCGGACCGCGAGCAGCACGGCGGCGACGACGGCGAGCGCCGCCACCGCGCCGATGATCAGCAGGGTGCGCCACACCTCGTCGGTGACGGTCGAGTGCGGCTCCTCGACGGTGACCTTCTCGCCCTTCTCGCCCTCCACCTGGGCCTTGATCACATCGCCGGTGGGACGGGTGCCGACGCGTATGGGCGCCCGCCCCTTGATCTCGATCACCGCATACCGCTCGGCGACCTGGTCCTTGATGATGTCGCTGGTGATCTGCCGGTCGGTGAGCAGCCGGGTGTTGACGATGCTGACCAGGCGCACGGCCTCCGACTCCACGCGTTCGTGGGCGCTGTTGCTGATCGTGCGGGTCTCGACGATGACCAGGGAGAGGCCGAAGACGGCGATCACGACGAGCACCACGGCCAGCGTGGAGTTGATCAGACGGCGGCGCACGGTTCACGCACCATCCGGTCAGCTCTTTTCGAAGCGGAAGCCGACACCCCGGACGGTGGCGATGTACCGGGGGTTCGCCGCGTCGTCGCCGAGCTTCTTGCGCAGCCAGGAGATGTGCATGTCGAGGGTCTTGGTCGACGACCACCAGGTGGTGTCCCAGACCTCCCGCATCAGCTGGTCGCGGGTGACCACCCGCCCGGCGTCGCGCACCAGCACCCGCAGCAGGTCGAACTCCTTGGCGGTGAGCTGGAGTTCCTCCTCACCCATCCAGGCCCGGTGCGACTCGACGTCGATGCGCACACCGTGGGTGGCCGGTGGCTGCTGGGGCTCGGCCGCGCCGCGCCGCAGCAGGGCCCGTACCCGGGCGAGCAGTTCGGCCAGCCGGAACGGCTTGGTCACGTAGTCGTCGGCGCCCGCGTCGAGCCCGACGACGGTGTCCACCTCGTCGGCGCGTGCGGTGAGGATGAGGATCGGCACCGCATGCCCTTCGGCGCGTAGCCTGCGGGCCACCTCCAGGCCGTCCATGCCGGGCAGCCCCAGGTCGAGCACGACCAGGTCGACCTGCCCCTGCATGCCCGCGTCGAGCGCGGTGGGCCCGTCCTCGCGTACCTCGACTTCGTATCCCTCCCTGCGCAGGGCTCGGGCCAGCGGCTCCGAAATGGATGCGTCGTCCTCGGCGAGCAGTACACGGGTCATGCACGTGATGGTAGACCGCGCGGCCGTGCGGTCGTGGCGTGATGGGGGTGGGCCCGGGGAGTGCGACGTGGTGATGCGCCGTGCACGCCCGCCCGGAGAGGTGCGAGGGTGGTGAGGCGCTCCCGCTGGCGCGCGACGGCTCGCCCGAGCGCTCTGACGTGCTGTGATTCGAGTCTCACATCCTTCCATACGGTGGATAGTCATGCCGTATGGTGGCAGCACGCCTGTAACTGCATCCAGTGATCTATAGCAGTACACGGCACACAGAGCGGGGCATAGCTGATATCCGGCGCACCTGCGTACAGCCAGGTGGAGCCGGATGCGGCGCCCAGGTGAGCGGCCTGCCGTTCGGGGCTGCACGGCAGCGCCTCATCGTGCCCGGCTCTCCAGGAAGTCTTGGACGCATCGCGCCGAAGGCCACATCTGTGTGTGCCTCACGTCACTTCTGTCAGCTACAGGCCCCCTCCCCCCATGGGTGTGCCAGGGCACCGGCCCGCGCCCACCTGTGAGCAATGCCCCCTGGCCGGGCCCCGGCGCCACAAGCGTCCGAGGCCACGCCCGGTGGTGCCGCCACCCCTGCTTCCCACCGGAAGCGGGCCTCCGCTGCGCGGTGGACGGCGTGTACTGCCGTGCCGGCCGCTCCCCCACGAGGGCGCGATCAGCCTCGGCGCGCGTCCCGAACCCACGAGGATCGACCCATGGCGTCAAGCCTGACGAAGGACTCGTCCCGCACCCCGGGCTCCGAGCGCACCTTCTTCGGCCACCCCCGCGGCCTGGCCACCTTGTTCATGACGGAGATGTGGGAGCGTTTCAGCTTCTACGGCATGCGGGCCCTGCTCCCGCTGTACCTGGTCTCCGGCGGCACCGCAGCGGCCACCGGCTCGCAGGGCGGTGGCCTTGCGATGACGGCCGCCACGGCGACCGCCATCTACTCGATCTACCTGGCGATGGTGTACCTGCTCGCCATGCCGGGCGGCTGGTTCGGCGACCGGGTCTGGGGTCCGCGCAAGACGGTCACCATCTCGTCGTCGATCATCATGCTCGGCCATCTGACCCTGGCGCTGCCCGGGCAGCTGACGTTCTTCGCCGGCCTGGCCCTGGTCGCGATCGGCTCGGGGCTGCTCAAGGCCAACATCTCCACGATGGTCGGCCACCTCTACGACGGCCCGGACGACCCGCGCCGTGACGGCGGCTTCACCGTCTTCTACATGGGCATCAACCTCGGTGGCTTTGTCGCGCCGCTGGTCATCGGCACCGTCGGCCAGCAGGTGAACTGGCACCTGGGCTTCGCGCTGGCCGCGGTCGGCATGGCCCTGGGCCTCGTCCAGTTCCTGCTCGGCACCCGCCACCTCGACCCGCGCTCGAACGAGGTCCCCAAGCCGCTCTCCGCCGAGGAGCGCCGCACCGTCGTGCAGAAGTCCCTGCTGTGGACGATCGCCGCGGTGGTCTTCTACGGCATCGTGGTCGGCGCCGGCTTCTACACGATGAACTGGGCGCTCGTCCCGATCACCGTGGCCGGTCTGCTGATCCCCGTCGCCGTCCTGGTGCGGATCAAGCGGGACCGTGACCTGTCGCGCGTCGAGCAGTCGAAGATGACCGGCTACATCTGGTTCTTCGTGGCCGCCGCCGTGTTCTGGATGATCTACGACCAGGGCGGCTCGACCCTGGCGATCTTCGCTGACGCGCACACCAACAACTCGGTCCTCGGCTGGTCCTTCCCGGCCTCCTGGTTCCAGTCGGTCAACCCGGTGCTGATCATGGCGCTCGCGCCGGTGCTCGCCTGGCTCTGGATGTTCCTGGCCCGCAAGGCCCAGGACCCCAGCACGGTGGTGAAGTTCTCCGCCGGCCTGGTGCTGATAGGCCTGTCGTTCTTCCTGTTCATGCTGCCGCTGGCCGCGTCGGACAGCGGCAAGGTCAGCCCGATGTGGCTGGTCGGCATCTACCTGTTGCAGACGGTGGGCGAGCTGTGCCTGTCACCGGTCGGCCTGTCGGTGACCACGAAGATGGCGCCGGCGAAGTACGCCTCGCAGATGATGGGCGTGTGGTTCCTCGCGGTCACGGCCGGCGACTCCGTCACCGGGCTGCTCTCGCTGGCCGGCGTCGATCTGAACAAGGGCGGCATCGTCGCCATGGAGGCGGCGCTCGCCGTACTCGCGGGTGTCGCGGTGTACATGTACCGGAGCCGGGTACGCCGGCTCATGGGCGACGTCCACTGACCCCGACTGCCCGCACGGTGCGCCTCCCTTCCTGCGGGGGCGCACCGTTGCCTTTGGCTGGGGAAGCGCTGATACGGGCGCGCGGACGAGCCCGGGCGCGCGTTGAGAGGCTTGGGTCGTTCCGGGGGGGCGTTCCGTGGTGTGCGCTAGGACGGCGCGCCCAGCTCCGCCCACACCGTCTTGCCGGGAACGCCGGGCGTGCGCCGCACCCCCCAGTCCAGACAGAGTCGCTGGACGATGAACATGCCGTGGCCGCCGGGTCGGCCGGCCCGGTGCGGGGTGCGGGGCGCCGGCTGGCCCGTGCCGCGGTCGGTGACCTCCAGGCGGAGCACTTTGCGGTCACTGCCGATCCACAGTTCCTCCGGCCCTTCGGCGTGCAGGCAGGCGTTGGTGACCAGCTCGGAGACGACGAGCAGGACGTCCTCGGCGGCGGCCCGCTGGTCGGCGCCGGCGGCCGGCAGCCAGCCCCAGGCGTAGAGCGCCTGGCGGGTGAAGTCGCGGGCCATCGGAACGACACCGCTGGCGCCGCGCAGGCTGATCCGGCGCGTCCTCCGCCCGGTGCCGTCCACGGACTCGACGGGGACGACCGGCCCCGGTCCGGCGGAACCCGCGTCCGCGGTGCCGATTTCCGCGGTCTCCGCGTCACCGCGGTCCGGACCCGCGCGATCCCGCCCTGGGCCCATGGAACCCGCTGTTGCGACGGACAACGGGGCCGCCGGGCCACCCACACGAGCCTCGGCGGGTGCGGCGTCGAAGTCGCGCGAGGCCACCTCCCCGTGGGCTTCCGATGCGCCTTCGGCGCCCGGCTCCGGGCCGCGGTCGCCCGGCGAGCACGGCCGGGTGGTGCTCATCAGCGCTTCACCTCACCGATTCACCAGTTCAACGTTTCAATGTCTGGAACAGGGCCTGCCCCCACCCGAGCACCGCTCCGGTAGAGGGAACACCTCCCCGGTCGTTCGACTGCCGGTATGTAGATCCACGGTGTCTTCTGCCCTGCCGAACCGGGAGAACACGTACCAGTCTGAGCCGGTGACTGTGACGCTGGTAACGCGCTGGTCACACTGGGACAACCGGACCCGGGCACCGACGGGGAGGGAGAGGGGCGGACGTCAGTCGGTCAGGGCGGCCTGGAGCGTCGCGTGCACGGTGAAGACCGCCTCCGCTCCCGTGATCTCGAACACCCTGGCCACCGCCGGACGCATGCCGGCCAGATGGACCCCGCCCCCCAGGGACTCGGCCCTCAGACGGGCGCCCAGCAGTACGTTCAACCCCGTGGAGTCACAGAACTCCAGACGGGAGCAGTCGACGACCAGCCGGGCGCTGCCGGCGTCAAGGGCGGCGTCCAGGGGCTCCCGCAGCAGATCGGCGGTGGCGTGGTCAAGCTCACCTGCCGGTGTCACCACGGCGCTGGAGCCCTCCTGCCGCACTTCGACACGAAGCCGGCCCTTGTGTGCGCTGCCGACCGTCCCGCGGTCCATGCCGTCTCTCTCCCGACCGTCGATGACAACTGGTTACGCCCTTGACTGCTGGTTACGCCTTCGAACCCTACGCCCTGACCTCGCACTCCGGTACCCGAACAACCCCCCAGAAACGGACATTTGGGGTCAAAAAGCTCTTGCGGCCGGGGAGCGAACCAGGTAGGCCTAGAGGGAAAGCAATCGACACGGCCGGCTTTGGAGGCGCCGCACACCGCAGTGCACGTATTGGCTTCGGCAGCCATATGCCGAGAACGATGGAGGACATCATGTCACCCCGGCTCGACGAATCGCATACTGACCAGGCGACGTCGACACCTCCTCCGGGCCTCACGGAGCCCGAGCTCGCGGACCACGCCGCTGGAGCCTGCTCCCTGGAGGAACTGACCGATCTCCCGGAGATCCCGCCCTACGACACCGTGGGACCGGTCGACGCCAGAGCCCTGTCCAAGACCCTCTTCGCACGCCTCGAGGCACTCGAGGAGGGCACCCACGAGTACGCCTACGTCCGCAACACCCTCGTAGAGCTCAATCTCGCCCTGGTGAAGTTCGCCGCCACCCGGTTCCGCTCCCGCAGCGAACCGATGGAGGACATCATCCAGGTGGGCACCATCGGCCTGATCAAGGCCATCGACCGCTTCGAGCTCAGCCGGGGCGTCGAGTTCCCGACCTTCGCGATGCCCACCATCGTCGGCGAGATCAAGCGCTTCTTCCGTGACACCTCCTGGTCGGTTCGGGTACCGCGCCGCCTTCAGGAACTCCGTCTGGACCTCGCCAAGGCGGGCGACGAACTCGCCCAGCAGCTCGATCGCGCTCCCACGGTGGGCGAGCTCGCCGATCGCCTCGGCCTGACCAACGACGAGGTCGTCGAGGGCATGGCGGCGAGCAACGCCTACACGGCCAGCTCGCTGGACGCCCAGCCCGAGGAGGACGACACCGAGGGTGCGCTCGCGGACCGGATCGGCTACGAGGACCACGGTCTGGAGGGCATCGAGTACGTCGAGTCACTCAAGCCGCTGATCGCCCAGCTGCCGGCGCGTGACCGCCAGATCCTCTCGCTGCGCTTCGTCGCCAACATGACCCAGTCGGAGATCGGCGATGAGCTGGGCATCTCCCAGATGCACGTCTCCCGGCTGCTGTCCCGCACGCTGACGCGGCTGCGCAAGGGCCTGACGCTGGAGGAGTGACTCCTCCGCAGCGCCCGCACGTGGGGCCCGCTTCCCCGACCGGCTCGTCGAGCTCGGGGAAGCGGGCCCCACGTCGTCCACCGCGGGCTCGCCTCACGTCGTCCGTGCAGGCGTGCCCCGCACTTCAGACCACCCGGCGGCCCTGCCGCCACACCGCCGAGACCAGCGGCACGCCGGGCCGGTAGGCGAGGTGGACATGGCTCGGGGCGTCCAGCAGGACCAGGTCGGCGCGTGCACCGGGGACCAGGCGTCCGACGTCGGTGCGGCGCAGCGCTGCGGCACCGCCGGCGGTGGCCGCCCAGACCGCCTCGTCCGGGGTCATCCCCATGTCCCGTACCGCCAGGGCGATGCAGAACGGCAGCGAGGACGTGAACGACGAACCCGGGTTGCAGTCCGTGGACAGCGCCACCGTCGCGCCCGCGTCCAGCAGGCGCCGCGCGTCGGGCCACGCGCCCCGGGTGGAGAACTCCGCGCCGGGCAACAGGGTGGCCACGGTGTCGCCGGAGGCAAGGGCGGCCACGTCGTCGTCCGTCAGATGGGTGCAGTGGTCGGCGCTGGCCGCACCGAGTTCGACGGCGAGTCGCACACCGGGTCCGGCCGAGAGCTGGTTGGCGTGCACCCGGGGGATCAGGCCCTTGGCCTTGCCGGCCGTCAGGATCGCGCGGGCCTGGTCGCCGTCGAAGGCGCCGCGCTCGCAGAAGACGTCGATCCAACGGGCGTGCGGCGCGCACGCGTCGAGCATGGCGCCGGTGACCAGGGACACGTACGCGGCGGGGTCGTCCGCGTGCTCCGGGGGCACGATGTGCGCGCCGAGGTAGGTCACCTCGTCCGTGTGCCGGGCCGCGAGCCGGAGCGCCCGCTCCTCGTCGTGCACCGTCAGCCCGTAACCCGACTTGGTCTCGAAGGTCGTCGTGCCCTGGCGCAGCGCCTCGTCCAGGTGGCGGGTGAGGGTGGCTTCCAGCACCGCGTCGGGAGCCGCACGGGTCGCGGCCACCGTGGTGCGGATGCCGCCGGCGGTGTACGGGCGCCCGGACATGCGCGCGTTGAACTCCTCGGTGCGGTCGCCCGCGAACAGCAGGTGCGAGTGGGAGTCCACGAAGCCGGGCAGGGCGGCCCGGCCGACGGCGTCCACGTGGTGGTCGGCGGCGGGTGCCCTCTCGGTCTCGCCGACCCAGGCGATGCGGTCGTCGTGGATGACCACGGCCGCGTCCTTGATCAGGCCGAGCGGAGAGCCGTCACCGAGGGAGGGGGAGTTGGTGACGAGCGCGGCGATGTGGGTGATGGCGAGGGTGCCGGTGGTGCCGGTGTCGGATGGTGCGGCGGGGGCGGGGCGCGGGTTCGTCATACAGGGGCGTCCTTGTCTCCTCGTCCTCAAGACGGTGCGGGCGGTCAGCTGTTCAGCGCTTCGATGGCGGTGCCCAGCGCGTTTGGCACTTCGGGCACCAGGAGGTGCGCCCCGTCGCGTACCACCTGGCGCCCCGCCACCACGGTGTGCCGGACGTCGGCCGTGGTGCCCGCGAAGACGGCGGCCTCGGCGGCCAGCCGCGGTGCGGGCCCCGCGGTGCGTACGGAGTCCAGGGCCACCGTCGCGAAGTCGGCGCGGCGGCCCGGCTCGATGGCACCGGAGTCGGGCCAGCCGAGCGCCGCGTGCCCGTCGGCGGTCGCGGCCCGCAGCAGCGCCGCGGCCGTCCAGTGGCCGCGCCGCCGCGTGCGCAGGCGCTCGTTCAGCTCCAGTGCGCGTGCCTCTTCGAGCAGGTCGATCACGGCATGGCTGTCGGTGCCGAGGGACAGGGCGCTGCCCGCCTGTTGCAACGCCGCCGCCGGCCCGATGCCGTCCGCGAGGTCGCGTTCCGTCGTCGGGCACATGCAGGTCCCGGTGCGGGAGTCGCCGACCAGCCTGATGTCCTCGCCGGTGAGGTGCGTGAGGTGGACGCCGGTGGTGCCGGGCCCCAGCACCCCGTGGTCGGCGAGCAGCCGGACGGGGGTGCGGCCGTGGGCCGCACGGCAGGCGTCGTTCTCCGCGGTCTGCTCGGAGACGTGCACGTGCAGGGGGGCGCCCCGGGTGCGGGCCCATGCGGCGACGGTGCCGAGGTGCTCCGCCGGCACCGCGCGCACGGAGTGCACGGCGGCACCGATCCGGGCGTGCGCCCGGTCCTTCAGCAGCGACACGCGCTCCGCCCACGCCTCGGCCGAGCCGTCGCTGAAGCGCTGCTGGTGCTGGTCGGGCGGCTCGCCGAAGCCCGACGAGAGGTAGGCGGCGTCCAGCAGCGTGATCCGGATCCCGGCCTGTGCCGCCGCGTCGAGCAGCGCCTCCCCCATCGCGTTCGCGTCCGCGTACGGGGCGCCGCCCGGCGCGTGGTGCAGGTAGTGGAACTCTCCGACGGCCGTGATCCCCGCCAGCGCCATCTCCGCGTACACCGCGCGGGCGAGCCGGTGATAGCTGTCCGGGGTGAGCCGGTCGGCCACCGAATACATGATCTCGCGCCAGGTCCAGAAGGTGCCCGCGCCCACCTGCACGGTGCCGCGCAGCGCCCGGTGGAAGGCGTGGCTGTGCGCGTTGGCCAGGCCCGGCAGCGTCAGCCCGCGCAACACCTCGGCGCCCGGCGGCGGTACGGCCACCCCGCGGTGCACGGCAGCGATCCGCCCGTCCCGCACGTCGACGGCGACGCCCGGCTCCGCATGGGTCTCCAACCATGCGTGCTCCATCCAGTACGTGACGGTGGACGGAGCGGCGACGGGGCGTCGTGCGGTGGGGTGGGGCGGTCCCTGCGGTTCGGTGCGGTGGCGCGGTTCCTGCGGGTGGCGGGGCCGGGCCGGTCGTTCCTGCGGGTGGGGCGTTTCCTGCGGCTGTCCGGGCCCCGGTCGTTCGGGTGCGGTGGGGCGGTCTGCGGCCGGGGGGCTCGGCTGCCGGGCCGCGCGTTGTTCCCGGGTGAGGGGCAGTTCCTCGGCGGTCTCCTCGTCCACGATGGTCCGCCGGCCGGCGACGCTGCGCTGTCCTCGGGTCGTGCCGCGCCGGACGGTCGTACGGCGTCCCGCGGTCGTGCTGGTGCCTTCGGGCTCGCCGCCCTCGAAGCCGCGCTCGCCCTCAGCTCCGGACCGTTCTTCGGGCTCCGGGCCGGAGTGTTCTTCGGGCTCCGGGCCGGACCCTTCCTCTGGCTCCGGGCCGGAGTGCTCCTCAGCTTCCGGCTCGGGCTGTGCCTCCGGCCCCTGGGTCTGCCGCCCCGTAGGCCCGTGTTTGCCCGGCTGTTCGGCGTTCACCCACTGCTCCGCGCGGTCGTCCGGCTGCCTGCCAGCCCCTTCAGTACCTTGGCCAGTGCCCTGACTCCGGCCAGGCAGTCCTCTTCCCTGGCGTGTTCGGCCGGGGAGTGCGAGACGCCGGTGGGGTTGCGGACGAACAGCATGGCGGTCGGCACGGTTCCGGAGAGGATGCCCGCGTCATGCCCGGCGCCGGTGGGCAGCACGGGGACCGGGGCGCCCGGGCGGGCGGTCCCGTCCGTCAGGATCCGGCCGACCTCGTCACGCAGGGCGTGCTCGAACTCCACCACGGGCGTGATCGACTCCCGGACGACGGCCACGTCGACGCCGTGCCGCTCGGCGTGCTCGCGTGCGGCCTGCTCGACGGCGCCGACCAGGACGTCCAGGGTCGACTGGTCGGCGGCGCGGGAGTCCAGCCAGCCGCGGACCAGGGACGGGATGGCGTTGACGCCGTTCGGCTCGACGGCGACCTTGCCGAAGGTGGCCAGCGCCCCGGCCAGCTCGGCCTCCCGGCGGGCGGCCAGCACGGTCTCCGCGTACGGCAGCATCGGGTCGCGGCGGTCGGCGAGCCGGGTGGTGCCGGCGTGGTTGGCCTCGCCGCGGAAGTCGAACCGCCACCGGCCGTGCGGCCAGATGGCGGAGGCGATCCCGATCGGGTCGCCCGACAGGTCCAGGGCCCGGCCCTGTTCCACGTGCAGTTCGACGAACGCGCCGATCCGGGCGAGCCGCTGCGGATCCGGACCGATGACCTCCGGGTCGTGGCCGGCGGCCGTCATGGCCTCCGGCAGGCTGACGCCGTCCGCGTCCCGCAGCGCGAACGCCTGCGCCCGGGTGAGGCGACCGGCGGCGAGCCGGGATCCCACGCAGGCGAGGCCGAAGCGTGCGCCCTCCTCGTCACCGAAGTTGACGATGCCGAGGGGGCGGGCGAGCCGGGCGGTCCCGGCGCCGCTTCCGTTGCCGGTACCGGTTCCCGTGCCGGTATCGGTTCCCGTGCCGGTCCCGCGGAGGTCGTCCAACGCGGCGAAGGCGGCGACGATGCCGAGGGGGCCGTCGAAGGGGCCGCCGTCGGGGACCGAGTCCAGGTGGGAGCCGGTGACGACGGCGTCTCCCGCGGCGGGGTCGCCGAGCCAGGCCCACTGGTTGCCGTTGCGGTCGACCTCGTAGGTCAGGCCCCGGGTCTCGGCCTGTGCGCGGAACCACGCCCGGCAGTCGGTGTCGGCGGGGGTCCAGGCGTAGCGGCGGTAGCCGCCGCTGTCCTCGCTGCGACCGAGCGGGTGCAGGTCGCGCCACATCTCGTGGAACCCGGGCCCCGCGCCGGCGTCATGTGCCCCGCGGGCGTTATCGGTCACCGTCGCCGTCGCCCTCGCGCATCGGCACCCGTACTCCCTTGTCGTCCGCGACCTGCTCCGCGATGTCGTAGCCGGCGTCGACATGGCGGATGACGCCGGTTCCCGGGTCGTTGGTGAGCACCCGCCGGATCTTCTCGCCGGCCAGGGCCGTGCCGTCGGCGACCGTCACCTGGCCCGCGTGCAGGGAGCGGCCCATGCCGACGCCGCCGCCGTGGTGGATGGAGACCCAGGAGGCGCCGGAGGCGACGTTGACCATGGCGTTGAGCAGGGGCCAGTCGGCGATCGCGTCGGAGCCGTCCCGCATGCCCTCGGTCTCGCGGTAGGGGGAGGCGACCGACCCGGTGTCCAGGTGGTCGCGGCCGATGGCCAGCGGCGCCGTGATCTCGCCGCTCGCCACCATGTCGTTGAACCGCTCTCCCGCGCGGTCCCGCTCCCCGTAGCCGAGCCAGCAGATCCGGGCGGGCAGGCCCTGGAAGTGGACACGCTCGCCGGCCAGCCTGATCCAGCGGGCCAGCGACTCGTTCTCGGGGAAGAGGTCGAGGATCGCCCGGTCGGTGGCGGCGATGTCCTTGGGGTCGCCGGACAGCGCCGCCCAGCGGAACGGGCCCTTCCCCTCGCAGAACAGCGGGCGGATGTACGCCGGCACGAAGCCGGGGAAGTCGAAGGCGCGCGCGTACCCGGCGAGTTTGGCCTCGCCGCGGATCGAGTTGCCGTAGTCGAAGACCTCGGCGCCCGCGTCCATGAAGCCGACCATCGCCTCCACGTGCCGGGCCATCGACTCGCGGGCCCGCTGGGTGAACTCGGCCGGCTTCGCAGCGGCGTACTCGGCCATGTCCTCGAAGTCGACGCCGAGCGGCAGGTACGCCAGCGGGTCGTGGGCGCTGGTCTGGTCGGTGACGATGTCGATGGGCGCGCCCTCGGCGAGCAGCCGCGGCAGCAGCTCGGCCGCGTTGCCGAGCAGCCCGATGGAGAGCGGGCGGCGCGCGTCACGGGCCTCGACGGCGAGGTGCAGCGCGTGCTCCGGGGAGTCGGCCCGTACGTCCAGGTAGCGGTGTTCGATGCGGCGCTCGATGGCGCGCGGGTCGCAGTCGACGCAGATCACCACGCCGTCGTTCATGGTCACGGCGAGCGGCTGGGCGCCGCCCATGCCGCCCAGGCCCGCGGTGAGCGTGATCGTCCCGGCGAGCGAGCCGCCGAACCGCTTGGCTGCGACGGCGGCGAACGTCTCGTAGGTGCCCTGGAGGATGCCCTGGGTGCCGATGTAGATCCAGGACCCGGCCGTCATCTGCCCGTACATCGTCAGCCCCAGGGCCTCCAGGCGGCGGAACTCCTCCCAGGTCGCCCAGTCGCCCACCAGGTTGGAGTTGGCGATCAGCACGCGCGGCGCCCACTCGTGGGTCTGCAGGACGCCGACGGGGCGGCCGGACTGGACCAGCATGGTCTCGTCGCCCTTGAGGGTCCGAAGGGTGCGCACCATCGCGTCGAACGAGCGCCAGTCACGGGCGGCCTTGCCGGTGCCGCCGTAGACCACGAGCTTGTCGGGGTGCTCGGCGACCTCCGGATCGAGGTTGTTCTGCAACATGCGCAGCGCCGCTTCCTGCGGCCATCCCAGGGCGCTCAGTTCCGTACCGCGCGGGGCCCGCACCGGAACTGGGGGCGGCCCGTAGGGCTTCGTTTGAGGGTGGTGGCGGGAGACGGGCGGGCGTGATCCTGACATGATCTGCCTCCTCGCGGACTCTTCGCGCGTTCATCGAGGGTGTTCGGGGACCGGGACCCTGACTATTGAGCTTGTTATTCATATCCTGGTTACGTGAATAGGGCTAGTCAACATCGAGGGGACTCCGGGCCGGGTCCGGCGTCATGACGCGCGGGCCGGTGCCCAGGTCGGTGCATGACGCCGGTGCGTGATTGGCCGCGGCGGGGCGGGGGACTCAGAGCGGGTGCGGTACGCAGCAGCCTGTAGATGGGCAATAAGTAGGAAGTTCGCCGCCCGGAGGCCCGCCCACCAGGGCCTTGACCTGCTACGACGCGGACGATCACGGGACAGCGTGAAACCGCGTTGAGCGGGGCCGAGCGGGTGGTGCACGGTGGGGAACGGACGGTCGACGACGCGCGCACACCGGGTGGCGCCACGAGAGGACGGATCGGGGTCTGATGAGCGACAGCAACCACGACGGGGCCGGTGAGACCGCACACCGGCACGAGGGCACCATCGCCCACGACGCGGTCACCCGCCGGGACGCCGCCGTCCGGGCCGCCGTGGCCCAGGGCCTGGTGGGACCGGAGGCACCCCTCGTCGCGCTCCTGGATGTGACCGGCATCCGTGCCTCCGCGGCGGCGTTGCGTGCCGCGTTCGACCAGGTCAGCGCGGACGGCAGCCGGGTGCTGCACGCCTTCGCCGTGAAGGCCACCCCGCTGGTGCCGGTGCTGCGGTTGCTGCACGACGCAGGGATCGGCGCCGAGGTCGCCAGCCCGGGCGAGCTGGCCCTGGCCCGCGCCGCGGGCATCCCGTCCTCGAACATCGTGCTGGACTCGCCCGCGAAGACCACCGCGGAGCTGCGCGAGGCGCTGACCCTGGGGATAGCCCTCAACGCGGACAATCCGCAGGAGCTGGCCCGCATCGACGCCCTCGTCGCCGCGCTCCCCGCCCCCTCGCACCCGGCGGCCGCACGTCCCACGGACCTGCCCGCCACGGACACCACGCTCACCGCCGGCACCACCGGCGCCACCACCGGCGGCACCGCGGACGCCGCCGCGATCGCCGCGACCCGCGCCCCCGCGCCCGTGGGTCTTCGGGTGAATCCGCAGGTCGGCAGCGGTGCGATCGAGGCGCTTTCGACGGCCACCACGACCTCCAAGTTCGGCGTCCCGCTGCGCGACGCGGGGGCGCGGGAGTGGGTGGTGCGGGCGTTCCTGGACCGCCCGTGGCTGACCAGGCTGCACATCCACTCGGGATCGCAGGGCGTCGCCCTGGACCTGATCGCCGAGGGTCTGGCGGCGACGTACGACCTGGCCGAGGAGATCAACGCCAAGGCAGGGCGGCAGCAGATCGACACCATCGACATCGGCGGCGGCCTGCCGGTCAACTTCGGCTCCGACGAGCAGATCCCCACCTACGCCGCGTACGCCCGCCTGCTCGCCGAGCGGGTGCCGGGTCTGTTCGACGGACGGTACGGGTTGGTGACCGAGTTCGGCCGTTCGCTGCTCGCCAAGCACGGCACCGTACTGGCCCGGGTCGAGTACGCGAAGTCGGCCGGCGGCCGTCCGATCGCCGTCACGCACGCGGGCGTGCAGGTCGCCGCACGCACGGTGTACGCGCCGGAGTCCTGGCCGTTGCGGATCGCCGCGTACGACACCGAGGGGCGCCCGAAGGCGGGTGAGGCGGTGGCCCAGGACATCGCGGGTCCGGCCTGCTTCGCCGGCGACCTGCTCGCCCGGGACCGGGAGCTTCCGCTCCTCGCTGCGGGGGACCACGTGGCCGCCCTCGACACCGGCGCGTACTACTTCGCGCACCACTACGCGTACAACTCGCTGGCCCGGCCCGCGGTGTACGGATTCGCCGCGGACGACGCGGGGGGTGTGCGGTTCGCGGTCGTGCGCCCCGCCCAGACCGTCGACGAGATCGTCGCCGAGTCGGGCGGCGCCCACACCACGTCACTCACCAAGGGCCTGTGACCAAGGGCCTGTGACCAAGGGCCTGTGAACGGTCGGCGGTGAGTGCCGTCGACTTGGGGGCGGGCGGCGTCATGCGCCGCGCGGGCTGCCGGGCGCGACGGTACTGCCGAGTGCGAAGGGGCTGGCGTTGCGCCCGGCGGGCTGCCGGTCAGCGTCGCCGGCCGCCGCCCGGTGCCGCGTCGCCCGCGGCGAGTCCCGTGGCGCGGTACGCCTTGACGCCAGGGCCGGTGGGGCGACCGCCGTGCCGGGTGAGCCAGTCGACGCGCGTCCACAGCAGGGCCCCGTCGGAGCGCTCCCGGCGGCCGAGCTGGACCGCCTTCAGCCACAGCCCGGCACCGCAGCCGGCGAGCAGCATTCCCCCGGCGATCGGCACTGCGAAGTTGCTCGCGACCGCCACGACGAACCCGCCCAGCAGCCACCAAAGATGCCCGCGCCGCCAGTTGCGCACCGTCACCCGCCGGTCCTGGAGCACATCGTGCTTGCCGGCGCGCACGGCGCCATGCGCCAGCTCGGCGTACCGCTTGCGGCGCACGTACGCCACCGTGGCGGCGGCCACCAGAAACAGCGCCGCGCCGGCGTACGCCCCGATGTGCCGGCCGGTCAGCCCCGGTATCAGGCATCCGACCCCGGCCGCCACCACCCCGGGCCACCACAGGGGTGCGGCTCCGGCCCGCACCACCACCGCCACCCTGGCAAGCCCCTGCCCTCCGCGCGCCACGCCCGCCTCCCGACTCGACACCCGACACCGCCGGCCCGACCGGCTTTCCGGCCGGGCAGATTAGTGGCGTTTTCTGAGGTTCCGATGAGAAGCCGCGAACGCTCCGTCCGGCCTACCCGACTGACCTACTGGCTCACCCGGCGCACTCGACCCACTCGGCCCACTCGGCCCACTCGGCCCACTCGGCCTACTCGACGAAGAGTCCGCGTGCCGCCGCGCTCGCGTCGAACTCCTCCAGGCGGGCCTGGGCATCCGGGAGCGCATCGCACATGGCTTCGAGGAGGACACGGCCGAGCAGCATGGGCGCGGCGGAGGTGTCGAAGACCAGGCCGGTGCCGACGGCGGCCGGGAGCAGCAGGTCGGACTCCTTCGCCACCGGCGCGAAGGCGCTCTCGGCGACGGTGACCACGGTGAGGCCGGCCGCCCGCGCGCAGGCCAGCGCGTCCAGCGTCTCGCGCGGATGACGGGGCAGCGCGAAGCACAGCAGGGTGCTCGCACCGGTGCGGGCCGCCGCCTGTATCCGGTCACCGAGCACCGTGCCCCCCTCGTCGAGGAGGCGTACGTCCGGATGCACCTTGGCGGCGAAGTACGCGAAGCCGCGTGCCGGTGCGGCGGCGGCGCGCAGTCCGAGGACGGGCAGCGGACGGGACTCGGCGAGCAGCCGCCCGGCGCGTACCACCGGACCCGGCTCCGCCAGCAGCTCGGCGAGCTGCCGCAGATTCGCCATCTCCGCCGCCACGGCCTGCTGGTAGGTGTTGTACGAGGCCGCGTCCGCGGCGTCCTCGGAGGCGCGCGCCGGCGCCACCTCGCGCAGGTGCCGGCGCAGCGCCGGATACCCGTCGAAGCCGAGCGCCACCGCGAACCGGGTCACCGACGGCTGGCTCACCCCGGCCAGCTCCGCGAGCTCGACGCTGGACAGGAACGGCGCATCCGCGGCGCGCCGCACCATGCAGTGCGCGATCCGACGCTGGGTGGGCGTCAGCCGGTGCCCCTCGAACAGCGCTTGCAGTCGACTTGCCGGGCTGTCGCTCATCACGTCCTCTTGCCGTCGCCGCACGTCCGTGCACCATATGCCTTATTCAGTCAACGTAACTCTGCATGGACGTATGCACCACGGCAAGCCGGGCGGGGTGCGCCGGCCTCTCGTCGGGGTGTGCTTCACCGCAGTATGAAGAGGGGGGTTAGCCCCACTGTGCGGGGCGTCGGGGGTGCGTAGCGTACGGGGTTATGGACGCCCCCGACCCCGAACTCAAGAAGGACCTCGACGCCACCCTGCACGCGCGCAGGGAGCTCGGCGAGGAGTACGAATCCGCGCTGGTCGACTCGTTCCTGGAGAAGGTCGAGCAGCGCCTGGACGGCACGGTCGACCGCCGGGTGCGGCGCCAGCTCGCCGAGCAGCAGATGGTCGTGGCCCGGGGTGCCTCGGCGCCGCGCTCGGCGGACAGTTGGGGCGAGCGTTTCGGCTTCGGAGTCATCTCGCTGATCATGGCGATACCGCTCTCCGCGATAGCCGCCGTTCAGGCCGGCCTGGCCGGCCTCTTCGTGACCTGGGCCGGCATCGTGGGGGTCAATGCCTTCCAGGCGAGTCACGGCCTCCCCTCCCTCAGCCGCAAGGGTCGCGGCGACTCCTCCGACTGGGAGGAGTGAGCCGCCACGGGCGACCACGGCGACAGGGGCCGGGTAACCGCCGTGGGCCGGGGAAAGGGCTGGCGCGGAGACCGCCGCACCCCCTTGTGCGGGGGGCGGGACGACGGCGGTCCCCGCGCGGGACGCGGGCCGGGTCAGGGCCGGGCCAGGCGCGTCCTCGGCGTCCAAGGAGGTCCGGGAGCCGCTCCGGAGTTTCCGTGGCGCCGTGCGGTGTCGATGGGGGTCAGCTTCCCGTGCTCACCTGGTGGGGAAGGACCGTGCCCCGCCGACATCCACCAATGTGCCGGAGGCGTGTTACGTGGGTGCTGCGCGCACATGACACGCTCGTACCACTTGGGAAAATCACAACGGCACCATGGCCCAGGCCCCCGTGCACCCCGGGTGCCCCCCGGCGCGCGAGGCGCGCGCCAGGAGACCCGTGGCAGGGGTGGCGGGGGTGTGAGCCAGGGGACATGGCCCCAGCGCGGGCCGGCACAGGCCGGACACGATCAGTGTCGACAGAACACGATCGGTGTCGGCAGGACACGATCAGCGCAGACCGGAGTGGCTGGAGTGGCTTGCGTTCTGCGCCAGGAAGGCCAGCAGGTCCTGTCGGCTGACCACCCCGGTCGGACGCCCGTCGACCAGCACTATCGCCGCATCGGCGGTGCCGAGTACCGCCATCAGGTCAGCCACCGGCTCACCGGAGCCGACCTGCGGCAGCGGCGGGGACATGTGCTTCTCCAGCGGGTCCTCGAGCACCGCACGCCGCGCAAAGAGCGCGTCGAGCAGTTCGCGCTCCACCACCGAGCCGACGACCTCGGCCGCCATCACATCCGGGTGCCCGGCACCCGGCTTGACGATCGGCATCTGCGAGACGCCGTACTCCCGCAGCACCTCGATGGCCTCCCCGACCGTCTCGTCAGGGTGCATGTGGACCAACGAGGGCAGGGCACCCTCCTTGTAGGAGAGCACGTCGGCGACGAGCGGCTGGCCCGCCTCGGCCTCCAGGAAGCCGTAGTCGTTCATCCACTCATCGTTGAAGATCTTGCTCAGATAGCCGCGGCCACTGTCCGGCAGCAGGACGACCACCACGTCGTCGGGCCCGAGCCGTTCGGCGACGTGCAGCGCCGCCACGACCGCCATACCGCAGGAGCCGCCGACCAGCAGCCCCTCCTCCTTGGCCAGGCGGCGGGTCATCTGGAAGGAGTCCTTGTCGGAGACGGCGACCACCTCGTCAGCGACGGAGCGGTCGTAGGCGTCGGGCCAGAAGTCCTCACCGACGCCCTCCACCAGGTACGGCCGTCCGGAACCGCCGGAGTAGACCGAGCCCTCCGGGTCGGCGCCGACGATCCGGACCCGACCGTCGCTGGCTTCCTTGAGGTAGCGCCCGGTGCCGGAGATCGTGCCGCCGGTGCCGATCCCGGCCACGAAGTGCGTGATCTTCCCCTCGGTCTGCTTCCACAGCTCGGGGCCGGTCGAGTGATAGTGCGAGAGCGGGTTGTTCGGGTTGCTGTACTGGTCCGGCTTCCAGGCACCCGGCGTCTCGCGTACCAGGCGGTCGGAGACGTTGTAGTACGAGTCGGGATGCTCGGGGTCGACAGCGGTCGGGCAGACGACGACCTCGGCTCCGTACGCCCGCAGGACATTGATCTTGTCCGTGGAGACCTTGTCAGGGCAGACGAAGATGCACTTGTAGCCCTTCTGCTGGGCCACGATCGCCAGCCCCACACCGGTGTTGCCACTGGTGGGCTCCACGATCGTGCCGCCGGGCCGGAGCTCGCCGCTCTGCTCGGCCGCCTCGATCATGCGCAGCGCGATGCGGTCCTTCACGCTGCCGCCGGGGTTGAAGTACTCCACCTTTGCCAGCACCGTGGCCGAGATTCCGGCCGTCACCTTGTTGAGCCTCAGCAGCGGGGTGTTGCCGACGAGGCTGATCATCGAATCGTGGAAGTGCACCGAGGTCTCCGGGCTCCATGAAGGGCGGGATACGGGGTATGTGATGCGCTCAGCCTACGCGTCGCACACGGAGGGTTCGTTTAACCGCACGATTGGCTCACCGTCCGTACGGGGCAAGGTGTTCGTTGGAGAGGACCGAGGGAGGTGGCTGGTCGGCATGTCGAGAGCGCGGGTGGCACGTCGGATCGCTGCGGGCGCGGCATACGGCGGGGGCGGGATCGGGTTGCTCGGCGTGGCAGCGGTGGGGGTGCTGGTGGCCGAGGTACAGCTGGCCAAGCGCCAGGTGGGCAACCACGGCGGCGACGACATGCCCCCACCGCGCGCCGACGGCGTGTACGGCAAGGGGTTCGCGGGACCCGGGGCCGCCATCGAGCCGTTGCGGTTCGCGATGCTCGGCGATTCGACGGCGGCGGGTCAAGGAGTGCACCGCGCACGGCAGACACCAGGTGCGCTGCTCGCCTCGGGGCTCGCCGCGGTCGCCGAACGCCCTGTGGAGTTCCGGAACGCGGCGCTGTCCGGCGCGCGCTCCGACGATCTCGAACGACAGGTGACGCAGGTCCTGTCCGACCCCGCGTGGGTGCCGGACGTATGCGTGGTGATGATCGGTGCGAACGACGTCACGCACCGCATGCCGCCCACCCGCTCGGTGCGATGCCTGTCGGCGGCGGTACGCAGGCTGCGCACCGCGGGCGCCGAAGTCGTCGTCGGCACCTGCCCCGACCTGGGCACCATCGAGCCGGTGTACCAGCCACTGAGCTGGCTCGCGCGGCGCGCTTCGCGGCAGCTCGCGGCGGCTCAGACGATCGGGGTCGTGGAGCAGGGCGGACGGGCGGTGTCCCTGGGCGACCTGCTGGGCCCCGAGTTCGCCGCGAACCCGCGTGAGCTGTTCGGTCCCGACAACTACCACCCGTCCGCCGAGGGGTACGCGACCGCATCGATGGCGGTACTGCCCACCCTGTGCGCAGCGCTCAGCCTGTGGCCCGAGGAGGAGCGGCCCGACGTCGCTCGGGACGAGGGCTTCCTGCCGGTCGCCCGCGCCGCGGCGGAGGCGGCGGCCGAGGGCGGTACCGAGGTCAGCGCGGCGATCGAGGCGGGACCGAGGGGCCCATGGGCACTACTCAAGCGAAGGCGCCGCCGGCGCATCTCGTCGGACGGAGAGTCCCCGTCGAACTCCGACACACCCGCGACGGACGGCACGGCACTCCCCTGAGCGCAAGCACCCGCACCCCACGGGGGGTGCGCCCCGCAGGGGCGCGGGGAACTGCGCGACCAGCCCCCACCGGCCGGTGGCCCGAACACGACAGAAACAACCCCTTCAGGCCGGTAGCGACCGCAAGGTCGCGTCGTAGCCGGTCGCGCCCCGCGCCGAAGCCGCAAGATGTCACAGCCCCGCGCCCCTTTTTCGTACGCACCCTCGGCCGCCAGGCCGACGTCGCCGTCACGCCGCCGTGCGGCCCACCGTCCCACCTCCGGCAGGAAGCCGTCGCCACAGGAAGCCGTCGCCAAGGGAACCCGTCGCGCAGCAAGGCCCCGCGGCCTGAGCAACCGCTTAGGATGATGCGGTACGGGTCACACCCCCCAACCCGTGACCTGAACCGTACGCACGGGTAACTTCCTGGGCGGCGCGGCTCGCCGCCCAGACCCGCCCCCGTCATCCATGGAGCCGTGATGCCCGAAGCCGTGATTGTCTCCGCCGCGCGTTCGCCGATCGGGCGGGCCTTCAAGGGCTCGCTGAAGACGCTGCGGGCCGACGACCTGACCGCCACCATCATCCAGACGGCACTCGACAAGATCCCCGCGCTCGACCCGACCCAGATCGACGACCTGATGCTCGGCTGCGGCCTGCCCGGCGGCGAGCAGGGCAACAACCTCGGCCGTATCGTCGCCGTCCAGATGGGCATGGACCACCTGCCGGGCTGCACCATCACCCGGTACTGCTCGTCGTCGTTGCAGACCTCCCGCATGGCCTTCCACGCCATCAAGGCGGGCGAGGGCGACGTCTTCATCTCGGCCGGCGTCGAGATGGTGTCGCGCTTCGACAAGGGCAACTCCGACAGCCTCCCGGACACCCACAACCCGGTCTTCGCCGAGGCCGAGGCCCGTACGGCGGCCGTCGCCGGGTCCGAAGGCGCCGGTTGGCACGACCCCCGCGAGGACGACCTGGTCCCCGACCCGTACATAGCGATGGGCCAGACCGCGGAGAACCTGGCCCGGCTGAAGGGTGTCACCCGCGCGGACATGGACGAGTTCGGCGTCCGCTCGCAGAACCTCGCCGAGCAGGCCCTCGCCAAGGGCTTCTGGGAGCGCGAGATCACGCCGGTGACGCTGCCCGACGGCACGGTCGTCGCGAAGGACGACGGCCCGCGCCCCGGGGTCACCATGGAGGGCGTGGCCGGCCTGAAGCCGGTGTTCCGCCCGGACGGCCTGGTCACCGCGGGCAACTGCTGCCCGCTCAACGACGGCGCCGCAGCGCTCGTCATCATGAGCGACACCAAGGCCGGCGAGCTCGGCCTCACCCCGCTCGCCAGGATCGTGTCCACCGGCGTCTCGGGGCTCTCGCCCGAGATCATGGGCCTCGGCCCGGTCGCGGCGTCGCAGCAGGCGCTGGCACGCGCCGGGATGGGCATCGGCGACATCGACCTCGTCGAGATCAACGAGGCCTTCGCCGCCCAGGTCATCCCCTCCTACCGCGAGCTGGGCGTCGACATCGACCGGCTGAACGTGAACGGCGGTGCGATCGCCGTGGGCCACCCCTTCGGGATGACCGGCGCGCGGATCACCGGGACGCTGATCAACAGCCTCCAGTTCCACGACAAGCAGTTCGGCCTGGAGACGATGTGCGTGGGCGGTGGCCAGGGCATGGCCATGGTCATCGAACGCCTCAGCTGACTCGCGCTCCGGGGGCTCTGCGGCGTTCCAGGCTCTCTGGAGGACGGGCACCCAGAGCCCCCCGGTGACCCCACGAAGGCCTCCCCGAGCCTTTCCGGGGCCTCTCCCCGGCGTCCCCGAGCTCCCCGGGCCCCCGGACCCTTCCCGGGCTCTTCGGGCGTACCGGGGCGCTCCGGGGCGTTTCGAGAGCCCTCGGAGGCGTCTCGGGGCGCGCCACCCAGCGGCCGCCCGACACCGCACACCGCACGCCACACGCCACACACCGCACGCCACACGCGGCACGCGGCACGCGGCACGCGGCACGCCGGGAAGGATCGGCACCGCACACGCACCGGAAAGATCGACACAGCATGCCGTCGGCGCCCGCGACAACCCTCCGGAGTGCCCGAAGCGGCGCCGGGGCGTGCACCACGGGGCGCCCCCTGACCCCCTTGGCTCCGGCATCATTCTGTGACCGAATTTCCACCAGGATTGTGATCTGCCTCCCGGAACTGCCACATCGTCGCAGGTCACAGCGGCAGAGCGAATCGGGCCCCAGCCCCTACCGTTGTCCGGTTCGTAGGATATTGCCCGGCCGGCACCGTAGCCGGCCCGTCAGCCTGAGGTAGGAAGTCGGGGATCAGACCGGACAACGGGAGTACGTCAGTGAGCGCCTTGTCTCTTGCCCTGCTGCTCACCACGGCCGCCGCGACGGCCGTGGGCGCCGCCACCCTGCGCGCCGCACACGGACTGCGCAAGCAGATCACCGCGCTGCGCACCGAGCTCGCCGAGGCGACCACCGCGCAACCCGTCGTACCGGCGCCACGGGTCGGAGCCGACGCCGACGAGATACGCAGCGCCGTGGCCGAGGCCCTGGCGGACGAGCGGGAGCGGGAGATGGCCGAGGCACGGGCGTTCTGGGCCGCGCAGGAGGCCCGCGACGCCTCGTCGGACGCCTCGCTGCTCGGTCCGGCGCCCGACGACCCCTGCATGCCGCGCCAGGGCGATCTCGTGGGTCTGTTCGGCTTCGATCCGCTGGAGCCGCCGACCGACCCGGACGAGTTCCCCGGCGACTCCCCCGAGCTGGCGGCGGCGCGCCGTCGCCATCCTTCGCACCCCGACTTCGTGCCCGCCCAGTCGTCCCGGGCCGCGCAGGCGCCGTTCCCGGCCGGGGGCAGCGATCACGAGGCCATCGTGGCCTGCCTCGAAGGCCTCGCCCACGCCCGCACCGCGCTCGCCGACGTCCGCCCCGGGCCGCTCGGCACGCTGGACGTCTACGTCTTCGTGGACGGCACGACGCTGTGCATGACGCCCGGGAACCGTGAGACCGCCGAAGTGCTCGCCGAGGCCCTGCGGAGTGGCGACACGCCGTTCCTGCTGGGGGGCTCCAGCGTGTCCGGTTCGTATGCGCTGACGTTCTCCTGCGGCGCCGAGAACATCTACATCCTCGCGGACCGTGTGATCGCATCCCACTGAGCGCACCCCCAGCGCGCTACGAACACGCCCACGGCGCTCCAGCGCCCCTGAAGCGAGCGGGAGGCCGTCCGGCCTCGTATGGCCCGGGGAGATCCCGTCACATGCCGGCCGGCGCCACTGCGTGGAGGGAGGGGGACGTCAGACCCCGGCACGCCGCTGCGCCTCCGCGACGAGCTCCACCGCGCGCGTCACCTCAGCCTGATCTGTCAAGACCACCACGAGATCGCGGCCCGCGACCGTGATCTGGTCCGCGGCGGCGAACATCCCGGCGTCCGGCATCTCGCGCGGCGCCCCACCGGGGTCCTCGATGCGCTGCGCCCAGCGGGCGAATTCCCTGGCCAGGGCCAGTGCCTCGGCCGCCGCACCGCGCTGGAGACGGCTCTGCGGCGCGGCGCGCAGCCGGTCGGCGAAGTGGTCCACGGCGGACGTCAGGGGTGAAGTATCGACCACGCCGCGACCCTACGCGCCTGACCGGGACTGTTGCCAACGCGCAAACCCTCAGGCACGGTGGCGTGAAGGACGGACCACATCGAAAGCCGCCGGAGGCGCCGATGTCTCAAGTCTTCTCCCAGGAGACCCACCGCAACATGCTCGCCCGTATCCCCCAGTGCACTGGTCGTGATATCTCCGACTGGCTCCGCACCGTCGACGAAGGTCCCGCTCTTTTCCGCTTCGAAGAAAAGGTCAGCTGGCTACGCGCCGAGCACAACCTCGCGTACGGCCACGCGAAAGCGATCGTCCACGAATACGATCTGCGACGCGCCGCACGCAAACTGCTCTGACACCCCATACCTGGAAACGATCAATCCGGAAACGATCACATCCATCCGCCCCGGCCCACCGGGGCCAGTGACGCGAAAGGGCCCGCGAGCATCTCGCTCGCGGGCCCTTCGGCTGTCTGCTGTCCCCCGCCCGGGGGACGGGCCGAGCCGGTGCGTCGGTGCCGCCGGTCAGTTGTCGCCCTGCAAGATGGCGATCAGCCGCAGGAACTCCAGGTAGATCCAGACCAGGGTCAGCGTGAGACCGAACGCGGCCAGCCACGCCTCGTTACGCGGCGCGCCGTAGGCGATCCCCGTCTCGACCTGCTTGAAGTCCAGGGCCAGGAAGCAGGCGCCGATCAGCACGCCGAGGATGCCGAAGGCGATGCCGAGGCCACCGCTGCGGAAGCCGAGGCCGTCACCGCCGCCGAAGACGGCGAAGAGCATGTTGATCGCCATGAGGCCGATGAAGCCGAGGGCGGCGGCCATCACGAAACCGTAGAAACGGCGGTTGACCCGGATCCAGCCGGCCTTGTAGGCGACGAGCACACCGGCGAACACGGCCATCGTGCCGAGCACCGCCTGCATGGCGGCGCCGCTCGCGATGCGGTTGTCCACGACGCTGGACAGCACGCCGAGGAACACGCCCTCCAGCGCGGCGTACGACAGGATCAGCGCGGGCGCCGGGCTGCGCTTGAAGGACTGGACGAAGCCCAGGACCATCGCGATCAGCCCGGAGACGACCGCGATGCCGTACGAGCGGTTGATGTGCGCGTCGTCGACCGGCAGCAGGACCCAGGCCAGGGCGGCCGTGACGACGAGCACGCCGAGCGTGGTCGCGGTGCGCGCGACGACGTCGTCCATCGTCATGCGGCCGGTGGTGGCCGGGGCCTGCGGCGGGGCGCCCTGGAAGCCCTGCTGGGCGTACGGATTGGCGTAGGGGTTGCCGGTGGGCTGGGCGTACGGGGCGCCCCCGTAGGGGTTACCGCCGTAAGGGCCTGCCTGCGTGCCGACTGCGGGTCCCCCGGCCTGCGGCCCCGCGTGGAAACCCGCGTAGCCGTTGTCGCGGCTGAACCCCCGTCGCGAGAAGACCGGGTTACTGCTCCTCATGTCGCTCCTCCATAACCACCCTGCGTGGCTTTTGGGCTCAAGAGTAATGGGTGGGCAAAGAATTGGCTCTCCTGCTCTGGGATGATCCTTACCCGCCCCGATGCCCCACACCGTACGCCCGAAGACAAATCCATGCGCCATGACGGTCAAGCCTGTGGATAAACCGCACCAAGAGACCACCCGCGCCTGTGGACAACGTGTGTCGCCCTCAGGCCTCAGCCGAAGGGGAACCCCGTGTAGCACTCGGCGAGGTCGGTCTCGGCGGCGCGTGAGGTTGCGATCCGGTCCAGTCGGGCGCGCTGGATGCGGTCGTCGAAGGGCGTGGCGTCCGGCGCGCGGTGCAGCATCGTCGTCATCGCGTACGAGAAGCGCTCGGCCTGCCAGACGCGGTGCAGGCAGGTCTCGGAGTAGGTGTCAAGGAGCGAGGTGTCGCCGGTCCTGCGGAAGTGCACGAAGGCGCGGGCGAAGGTGACGACGTCGCCGACGGCGAGGTTGAGCCCCTTGGCGCCGGTGGGCGGCACGATGTGCGCGGCGTCCCCGGCCAGGAAGAGGTTGCCGTGCCGCATGGGCTCGTGGACGTAACTGCGCATCGGCGTGACGGACTTGGCGGTGATCGGGCCACGGTGCAGCGCCCAGTCGTCACCCGGCGCGGTCTCCAGCCGTCGATCCAGTTCGTCCCATATCGCCTCGTCGCTCCAGTCCGCGGCGTCCTCCTCGGCCGGGACCTGGAGGTAGAGCCGCGAGACCGTCGGGGAACGCATGCTGAGCAGGGAGAACCCACGGTCGTGGCGGGCGTAGACGAGCTCGTCGTGGGACGGCGGCACATCGGCGAGTATGCCGAGCCAACCGTACGGGTACGTGCGTTCGAAGACCTGGGAGACGGCGGCCGGCACGGCATCGCGCGACACGCCCCAGAAACCGTCGCAGCCGACGACGTAGTCGCACTCCAGGACGGATTCCTCCGTTTCCGCCGCGCCGCGGTGCACGAAACGGACGCGGGGGCGGTCGGACTCGGCGCCCTCGACGGCCAGCGCTTCCGCCTCGAAGAGCAGCGGCCCACCCTTGGCCAGCTGGAGCGCGACGAGGTCCTTGACCACCTCCGTCTGGGCGTAGACGGTCACGGACCTACCGCCGGTGAGGCCGGGGAAGTCGACGCGGTGCCGGCGGCGGTCGTAGCGCAGCTCGATGCCGTCGTGACGCAGCCCCTCGCGGTCGAGCCGCTCGCCGGCCCCGGCGGAGCGCAGTACGTCGACGGTGCCCTGCTCCAGGATGCCGGCCCGCTGCCGTCGCTCCACGTAGGCGCGGTCGCGGCTCTCCAGGACGACCGAGTCGATACCGGCGTTGTGCAGCAGGCGGGCGAGGAGCAGCCCTGCGGGACCGGCTCCGATGATGCCGACGGTGGTGCGCATGGCGCTCCTGATGGTGGGAGGGACCGCTTACCCAAGCGGGCGTTCGCATAGTGAAATTTCATTCGCTGAACTTCAGGGAGTTTCTGCCCGCCCCCTGCCGCTGTCAACGGCTCCGGGTGGAAGGGGCGTAGGGAGCAGGGGGCAGGCAGGGCCCTGCCGAGCTCCGAGCGTTCGAGGCGGCCACGGCACCACGGCACCCGAGAGCGGCGCGCAGCGTGGCGGAGGCGAAGTGGCCGCGACTGGCAACGTTCGCCCCTTAGCGCGCGCCCCAGCGGCGTCGCACGCCCCACCCGCGACACCCTCGCCGCACCGAAGGGGCGGACCGGTGCGCGCACCACCGGTCACGCCGCACCACCACGCCTCCAGCGAACCCTGACGCCACTCCCCAGCGAGACGGACATCACCCCCTTCCGAAGCCGGACATCGCTGCCCCGCAGAGACGGGCATCAGCGCTCCACGGAGACGGGCGTCGCCGCCTCACGGAGACGGACGTGAACCGCCGCAGAGTCGGGCACCTCACCGCCCCGCGCCGCGCCGGTGGGCACCCGCATGGATCCCGACCGGCCGGGTGCACGAGCGGGCCAAGGTGACGGCGCCTTCACCCGGAGCGCTCGGGGGAAGCCGGGCCGGCCGGCGTCGCATCTGCACACGACCGGCATCAAGGGGCCCTGCGCCTGCACGGTCGTGATGCCCCTGGGGGTCGCCGTTGCCCGGTCAGGGCCGGGGGTGTGACGCAGCCTCTTGCCAGAGCGCCTCTCACGGTGCTGTCCTGGTTTCGAGACCTTTCACGTTGCCTTCACGGCCTTACCCGTAAGCTTCACACCATGCCCACGACTCCTGAGCCCGTACCCGCGCGTTCTGCCGCCGCGGTGAATGAGGAGATCCGTGCGCTGTGGCTGCGTGCCGGAGGGCGGTTGTCGACCGAGCAACGCCGGGTCTACGAACGTCTTGTCGCGGAGTGGTCCGCCGCCGTGCGCGTGTCGCGTGAGCACGATGACTGTGATCGGAGCGAGGTGGCCTGACCGGCGCCACGCCGTTCTCGCACGGGGCGCCGGGCTTCACATCTTCCGGACGATGGGCGATGAGTCGCGCATGTCCTTCCCGGGCCTTGCATCCGCCCAGGTGGCGGCCGGTGATCTCGTCGGAAGTGCCCGGAACCGGACTTGAACCGGTACGCCCGCGAGGGGCAGCGAGGTTTAAGCTCGCCGTGTCTGCATTCCACCATCCGGGCAGGCCGTGCGCTCCGTTGAGGGTCCGAGCCTATCGGGACGCCTCCTCCGAACTACGGTGCGATGAAGCGATGTTGTCTTATTTTATTGAGCCCTGAGGGCCCGTCAGAACCGGCCCATGGCTGTTCACAACTGCCGACGCTCTTTCAGATGCCCCGTAGCGTCCCGTACGGAATGACGGAATTTCACCGTACCGACGGACGGTTTCACAGCTGTGATGAACGGTTACCGACGGGTACCCCATGACATACCCGCGGTGATGTCGGCCGATGCCTCCGTCAGGACCGGCCTGACGGACGCCTCAGGGTCGGACGTCCTCCTCAGGTAGGAGGCCGACGCGGCGGATGCGACCACAGGCGGGTACGGGAACGGGAACCTGGGGTGAGTACAGCCCGACGGGCCTGCCCCCACCATGGACGGGCACCTCCGTCCACCGACAGGAGAAACCTCCCGTGACCACCTCACGCACCACAGGTCCGGCCGGCACCGCGGTGGCGGCCCGCGCCACGGAGCTCACCAAGGTCTACGGCCAGGGCGAGACCCGGGTGGTCGCGCTCGACCAGGTCTCGGTGGACTTCCGGGCCGCCGAGTTCACCGCGATCATGGGTCCCTCGGGCTCGGGCAAGTCGACGCTGATGCACTGCGTGGCGGGCCTGGACGACTTCACCTCCGGTTCCGTGCGCATCGGCGAGACCGAGCTGGGCGCGCTGAAGGAGAAGCAGATCACGCGGTTGCGCCGGGACAAGGTCGGCTTCGTCTTCCAGGCGTTCAACCTGCTGCCCACGTTGACCGCGCGCGAGAACATCACGCTGCCCATGGACATCGCCGGCCGCAAGCCGGACCAGCAGTGGGTGGAGAACGTGATCGACATGCTGGGGCTCGCCGACCGGCTGGGCCATCGACCGCGCCAACTCTCCGGCGGCCAGCAGCAGCGCGTCGCGGTGGCCCGCGCCCTGGCGTCCCGGCCCGAGATCGTCTTCGCCGACGAGCCGACCGGGAACCTGGACTCCCACGCCGGCGCCGAAGTCCTCGGATTCCTCCAGAACTCGGTGCGGACGTTCCATCAGACCGTCGTCATGGTCACCCACGACCCGGTGGCCGCCGCCTACGCCGACCGGGTCGTGTTCCTCGCCGACGGCCGCATCGTCGACGATCTGTACGAGCCGACGGCCAACGCCGTGCTCGACCGGGTCCGGACGCTCTCCGGCGGCCTCGGCACGGCACAGGACAACACCCCGGGCGCCGGCGGATTCGGCGCGGCACAGCACGACGCCCCCGGCGCGGGCGGCCGGCACGCCGCACCGCGCGACACCGTCTGACCTGGTCGCTCCGGCCTGTCCCGGCCGCCCCGTTCCCCGCCTGCCGCTCCGTCCGCCGCCCTTCCCCCGAGCGGCCGCACGCGCACGACCAACACCCGAACCAACGCGCCCCCAGGACCCCCATGTTCCGTACCGCCGTGCGCAACGTTCTCGCGCACAAGGCCAGGCTGCTCATGACCATGCTCGCCGTACTGCTCGGCGTGGCGTTCGTCGCCGGCACCCTGGTCTTCACCGACAGCATGTCCCACGCCTTCCAGAACAGCTCCGCCAAGGGCTTCGACCGGGTCGACGTGGCCATCCGCGCGAAACACTCGGCGAGCAGCTCCGACAGCGGGCCCGTCAGGGACCCGAAGCTGACCGAGCAGCTGCGCTCCACCGCCGCGCACACCCCGGGCGCCGCCGTCGCGACCGGTGTCGTCGACGGCTTCGCCGCGATCGCCGACAAGCACGGCAAGCTGATCGGTGCCGGTCTCAGGTCCGAGGGCGGCAACTACTGGGCCGGCCACGACCCCCGCTACCCGCTGCGGGACGGCCGCCCGCCGAAGGGCGCCGACGAGGTCGCCCTGGACGCCAAGACCGCCGACCGGGCCGGCTACCACGTCGGTGACCGGATCAGGCTCTCCGTCGACGGCACCGTCCGCACGCCCCGGATCAGCGGCGTCTTCACCACGGACGACGGCAATGTCACGGCGGGCGGCAGCCTCACGCTGTTCGACACGCGGACGGCGCAGCGGCTCTTCCACAAGGAGGGCACGTACGACGAGATCGATGTGCAGGCCGCGCCGGGCACCGGCCAGGACGAGCTGCGGTCCGCGCTCGCCCGGGCGCTGCCGGCCGACCGCACCGAGACGAAGACGGGCCGGCAGCTCGCCGACGAGCAGGCGAAGAGCATCGCCGCCTCCATGGACAGCATGCGCACGGGCCTGCTCGCCTTCGCCGGTATCGCGCTGTTCGTCGGCGTCTTCATCATCGCGAACGCCTTCACCATGCTGATCGCGCAGCGCACCAAGGAGCTCGCGCTGCTGCGTGCCGTGGGCGCCACCCGGCGGCAGGTCACCCGGTCGGTGCTGTTCGAGGCCCTGGTGGTGGGTGCGGTCGCGGCCGGCGCCGGGCTGCTGGCCGGGATCGGCATCGGGGCCGGGCTGCGCTCCCTGATGAGCTCGATCGCCGGCACCACCGTCCCCGAGGGGCCGCTCGTCGTCTCGCCCCGCACCATCGCCCTGTGCCTGGTCGTCGGGATCGGCGTGACCGTGCTGGCGGCCTGGCTGCCCGGCCGCAGGGCGGCGAAGATCCCGCCGGTGGCCGCGATGAGCAGCGTGTACGCGCCGCCGAGCAAGCGGTCGCTGGTCCTGCGCAACACCATCGGGGCGCTGTTCGCCGCAGCGGGCACCGCGCTGGTGCTGGCCGGCGCCGCCAAGTCCGGCAGCGCGGGCCGGGGTCCGGTCGCCGCGGGTGCGGCCGTCCTGGTGATCGGGGTCTTCATCCTCACCCCGTTGCTGTCCCGGCCGCTGATCGCGGCAGGCGCTCCGCTGCTGCGGGCCTTCGGGGTGTCGGGGCGCCTCGCCCGGCTGAACTCGGTGCGCAATCCGCGGCGTACCGCCACGACCGCGGCAGCGCTGATGGTCGGCCTCACCCTGATCACCGGTCTGACGGTGATCGCGAGCAGCGCCCAGCGGTCCATCGACAAGATGGCCGTGTCGTCGCTGAAGGCGGACTACGTGGTCTCCATGGCCAACTACAACACGCTCTCGCCCACCGTGGAGAGGACCCTCGGGGACACCGACGGCGTCACCGCCGTCACCCCGCTGCGCAACGCGCCGTCCCGCGTCGACGGCAAGCTCGAGTACCTGACGGGCGTCGACGGCCGGACCATGGGCCAGCTCACCCGTCTGCCGATCACCGAGGGCACCGAGCGGGTGGGCGGCCGGAACGTCCTCGTCGACCACCACCGCGCCGAGCAGCACGGCTGGCGGGCCGGAGACACCTTCACCGCCACCTACGAGGACGGTGCCACGCAGCGGCTGACCGTGGCGGGCGTGTACACCGGCAACCAGGTGATCAAGGGGATCATCCTCGACGCCGCCACCCTGCAACCGCACCAGGCCCACCCCAGCGACATGAACATCCTGGTCAAGGCGGACCACGGCCCGTCCGCGACCATGAAGAGCCGGATCCAGGCGGCGCTCGGGAACAATCCCGCGATCCTCGTGCAGGACAAGGAGGACGTCTCCGCGGGCATCGCGAAGGTCTTCACCCTGATGCTCAACATCCTCTACGCGCTGCTGGCGATGGCGGTGATCGTCGCGGTGCTCGGCGTGATCAACACGCTGGCCATGTCCGTCTTCGAACGCTCCCAGGAGATCGGCATGCTGCGCGCCATCGGCCTCGACCGGTCCGCCGTCAAACGGATGGTGCGGCTCGAATCGGTGGTGATCTCGCTCTTCGGCGGCGTGCTGGGCGTGGGCCTCGGCCTGTTCTTCGGCTGGGCGACGGGCCGGCTGATGTCCGTCCAGATCTCCACGTACGAACTCGTGGTGCCCTGGGGCCGCATGGTGCTCTTCCTGGTGATGGCCGCGATCGTCGGTGTCCTCGCCGCACTGTGGCCGGCCCGTCGGGCGGCGCGCATGAACATGCTCGCCGCCATCTCGGCGGAGTAGGCGGAACGGTCCTGGGCGCCCGGTGCCGAGCAGGGCACCGGGCGCCGGGACGTCAGTTCCAGGTACGGGCCCGCAGCGGCATCCCGGAGGTGCCGGCCGCGGGCGTCTTCACGGCGAGGACCTGGTTGACGCCGATGCGGTTGCGCTCGAACGACAGCGCGCAGGCCGCCATGTAGAGGCGCCAGACGCGGGCCCGGCCCGGACTCGTCAGCCGTACGGCCGTGCGCCAGCCGGCCTCCAGGTTGGCCACCCAGCGGCGCAGGGTGAGCGCGTAGTGCTCGCGGATCGACTCCACGTCGCGCACCTCGAAGCCGGCCCGCTCCAGCAGCCCCACCGTCGTCCCGACCGGCGCCAGCTCACCGTCTGGGAAGACGTACGCGTCGATGAACGGGTCCACCCGGTAGGCGGACTCGTCCTGCACCGGGCGGCGCGCGATCTGGTGGTTCAACAACCGCCCGCCGGGCTTCAGCAGCGCGTACAGGTCCTGGGTGTACTCCAGGTAGCGGACGGAGCCGACGTGCTCGGCCATCCCGATGGAGGAGATCGCGTCGTACGGGCCGTCGACGACGTCGCGGTAGTCCTGCACGCGGATCTCCACCCGGTCGGTCAGGCCCTCGTCCGCGATCCGCTTTCGGGCGTACGCGGCCTGTTCCGTGGAGAGCGTGACGCCGACCACCCGTACTCCGTGCTCCCGGGCCGCGTGGATCGCCATGGAGCCCCAGCCGCACCCGACGTCGAGCAGCCGCTCGCCCGGCTTCAGGTCGAGCTTGCGGCAGATCAGCTCGAGCTTGTCGCGCTGGGCGTTCTCCAGGGTGGCGGCGTCGCCGGGCTCCCAGTAGGCGCAGGAGTAGACCATGGACGGGCCGAGCACCAGTTCGTAGAAGTCGTTGCCGACGTCGTAGTGGTGGCTGACGGCCGCCTTGTCGCTGCGCTTGGTGTGCAGATGGCCGCGGCCGGCCCGGCGCGCCTCCTCCCGGGGCGGCGGCGGGGGCGGCAGCGGTCCGGCGAGGGCGGCGAACGAGGCGAGGGCGGCGCGCACCTCCGGGTCGCGCAGGGCGTCGACGGCCACCTTGGCGTTCCGGACCGGCTTGGGCAGTGCGGCGGCGAACCCGGACTTCCGGGCGGGCGCACGGCTGCCGGCGCCCGACGTGCCGTGTGGGACAGGGACGCCCGCATCGCGGGTGTCGTCGTCGCGGTCCCACACCGTGCCCGCCAGCCGGTCCAGTGCCTCGTAGAGGTTGCCCTCGACGTCCAGCTCACCGGCCACCCAGGCGCGCACCAGGCCCAGTTCGCCCGGCTTCCACAGCAGCCGGCGCAGGGCACGGCGACGGCGCACGACCAGGACCGGCGCACCGGGTGGGCCCGCCTCCGAACCGTCCCAGGCCCGCAGTCGTACCGGGAGGGGGGCTCCCAACACCTGCTCGGCAAGCGACTTCAACCGCGACGCCGCGGCTTCCGGCATGGCACACCTCCATGAGTGAGCTCCCCGTCCGCTCGGATCGGCAGAGCCGTCGGAGCGCAGGGATCACGGAACGGTTCAACACCACGTAAACACGGGCGGGCTGGTCGCGCAGTCCCGACGAGCGTCACGGAAGGGCAAAAATAATTGTAAGAACCATGTATTTGGTGGCGCGTCATGGCCGGCCGCAGCCGCGCCCCGCGTGCGGGCGCCAACACGCCCGCGTGCGGGTGCGGACGGGTGCGGACACGCCGAAGGGGCGCCCGCACCACGGATGGCGGGCGCCCCTTCGGGCTGAGCGTGCGCGCAGCGCGCCTGGTCAGGAGGCCTTGGCCTTCTCACCCTCGGACTTGCTGCTGGCGACCGGCTGCGCCGGGGCCGGGACCGGCCTGGCGGCCTCGTAGAACTCCTCGCGCGGCGACTCGATGGCGCCGAGCGAGACGACCTCGCGGCGGAGGAACGTGCTGAGCGTCCAGTCGGCGAAGACGCGGATCTTCCGGTTCCAGGTCGGCATGGCGAGGCCGTGGTAGCCGCGGTGCATGTACCAGGCGAGACGGCCCCTGACCTTGATCTTCATCTTGCCGATGACGATCATCGCGACGCCCTTGTGCAGACCGAGCCCGGCCACCGCGCCCTTGTTGGCGTGGCTGTACTCGCGCTGCGGGAAGCCGCGCAGGGCGGAGATCACGTTGTCGCCGAGGACCCGGGCCTGGCGCAGCGCGTGCTGGGCGTTCGGCGGGCACCAGGCGTTCTCCACACCGGCCTTGCGGGCGGCGACGTCCGGGACCTGGGCGTTGTCGCCGGCGGCCCAGATGTGGTCGGTGCCCTGCACCTGGAGGGTGGCACCGGTGTCCACGTGGCCGCGCGGACCGAGCGGCAGGCCGTAGCGGGCCAGGACCGGGTTGGGCTTGACGCCCGCGGTCCACACGATCGTGTTGGAGTCGACTTCGAGGCCGTTGTTGAGCACCACGTGGCCGTCGACGCAGGAGTCCATGCCGGTCTTCAGGTAGACCTCGACACCACGGCTCTCCAGGTGTTCCTTGCCGTAGGCGCCGAGCTTGGGACCGACCTCGGGGAGGATCTTGTCGGCGACGTCGACGAGCACGAAGCGCATGTCGTCACGGGTGACGTTGGTGTAGTACTTGGCGGCGTCGCGCGCCATGTCCTCGACCTCGCCGACGGTCTCCGCACCGGCGAAGCCGCCGCCGACGAAGACGAAGGTCAGCGCCTTGCGGCGGACCGCCTCGTCGGTGGTGGAGTCGGCCTTGTCGAGCTGCTCCAGGACGTGGTTGCGCAGCCCGATGGCCTCTTCGATGCCCTTCATGCCGATGCCCTGCTCGGCCAGGCCGGGGATCGGGAAGGTGCGGGAGACGGCGCCGAGGGCCACCACCAGGTAGTCGAAGGGCAGCTCGTACGCCTCACCGACCAGCGGGGCGACGGTCGCGACCCTGCGGTCCTGGTCGATGGAGGTGACACGGCCGGTCAGCACCTCTGCCTTGGGCAGCACGCGGCGCAGCGGCACGACGACATGGCGGGGCGAAATGCTGCCTGCCGCGGTTTCGGGGAGGAAGGGTTGGTAGGTCATGTACGACCGCGGGTCGACGACGGTGACCGTCGCCTCGCCGTAGCGCATCTTCTTGAGGATGCGACGAGCCGCGTACAGGCCTACGTACCCACCGCCTACGACGAGGATCCTGGGACGCTCCGTGGTGCTCATGCCATCGAGTATCCACCCAGATGGCCGGGCACTTCGTGCGGCCCTTCACAAGGTTTCGGGAGGGATGTGCTACCCTGCGCGACCTCTACGGAGTGACCCGTTCCGGCCCATATGACGCCGATGTGAACCACGTCACCATTCCGCGCCGCCCGCTCGACGTGCGCACCCCTTGTGAGCTGCTCCTCAGTCCGATCGCCCACGCCGCTCCGCCCACCCGGCAACCCCCCTTGTCATCAAACTGACACATGCGGGCCATCGAGCGGTGGAGATCCGCGAGAGCGACGTCGCGCACCGCGCCGGTTCCGACGGCCCAGAAGGGCCTCAACTGGAACGAATTCCTTGTGAATAACTTCACGAAGCTTCCCGCCGGTAGGGCGCCGGAAGGGCCCGCGAGGGCTGTCGGAAGCACTCGGCGGAGGGCTTACGAGGGGCTCGCAGAGGGCTTCTGCGGAGGGTCGGGAGGGTCCGGAAGGGCCGGAAGGGCCGGAAGGGCCGGGAAGGACCGGCAAGAACCGGAAGGGAGTCGGCGGGGCGGCGCGTACGGCCGCCCGAGCCGCACGCACCAGCGGCATCCGCCCGGCGGGCGCCGCAAACCGCGGTCGTCACGGTGCCGCTGACGGCGCATCACCTCGGATGACCTGGAGGGGTGGCGCACCGGCACCGTGGTCGTTCTGCTCGACGACGGCCACCCGCCGTCCCGGCGTCCTAGTGGTCGCTCTCCACCGCTTCCGCCGCCTTGTAGGCGACCCCGTCAAGGATGTCGTGCTCGCTGACGACGACCTCGTGGGCCCCCGTGCGCTCCATGATCGCAAGGAGGATGAGCGCACCGGATCCGATGACGTCGACGCGCCCCGGGTGCATCACGGGGATCGCGGCACGCTCGGCGTGGCCGGCGGCGAGCAGGGAGCGGCTGATCTCGGACACCTGGTCCCGGGAGACCCGCGAGTGGTGGATCGCCGCCGAGTCGTACTCCGGCAGGCCGAGTGCGATGCCCGCGACCGTGGTGACCGACCCGGCGAGCCCGACGAGGGTGCGGGCCTCGGCGAGCGGTACGTCCCGCGCCGCGACGTCGAGCGCGGCCTCGACGTCGGCCCGTATGGCATCGATCTGGGCCGGCTCGGGCGGGTCGCTCACGACACCGTCCCGCACCAGATGCCGCTCGGTCATCCGCACGCACCCGATGTCGACGCTGCGCGCGGCGCGCACCCGGTCGTCACCGACGACGAACTCGGTGGAACCGCCGCCGATGTCCACCACCAGGTAGGGCCCCGCCAGGTCGGCACGTCCGGCGAGTTCCCTGGTCGCGCCGGTGAAGGAGTACTCGGCCTCCTGGTCACCGGTGATCACCTCCGGCTCGACGCCGAGGATCTCGCGTACCCCGCCGAGGAACTCGTCGCGGTTGGCCGCGTCCCGTGACGCGGAGGTCGCCGCGAAGCGGACGTGTTCCACGCCGTGCGCCTTGATCTTCTGCGCGTACTCCCGGCAGACGGCGAACGTCCGCTCCAGCGCCTCGGGCGCGAAGCGCCCCGTGCGGTCCACGCCCTGCCCGAGCCGGACGATCTCCATCGTCCGCTCCAGGTCGACGAGGCTGCCGGCGGCCGGATCAACGTCCGCGACCAGCAGACGCAGCGAGTTCGTACCGCAGTCGATGGCGGCGACGCGGGGCATGGGGTGCTCCTGTTCGGGGTCCGGGGTCGGGGATCGGTCGGAGATCGGCATCGGGGTCCGGGTCGGGGGCGGAATCGGAATCGGGATCGGGGTCGGGATCGGGGTCGATCAGTCGCCGGCGGGGAGAGCGCACGGCCCCTTCCGCCACCACTCCGGCAGCATCGCCAGCGCCTCGTCCCCCAGCGGGTTCACGCCGGGCCCGGCGGCCAGCGAGTGCGCGACGAGCACGTGCAGGCACTTCACGCGGTCCGGCATGCCGCCCGCGCTGGGGAACCCGACGAGCTCCTCGATGACGTCACGCCGGCGCAGATAGTCCTCGTGCGCGGCCCGGTACGCCGCGGCCAGCTCGGGGTCGGTGGCCAGCCGCTCCGTCATCTCCTTCATGACGCCCTCCGCCTCCAGCGTGCCGATCGCGGAGGCGGCACGCGGGCAGGTCAGGTAGTAGAGCGTCGGAAAGGGCGAGCCGTCCGGCAGCCGCGGTGCGGTCTCGACGACGTCGGGCTGCCCGCAGGGGCAGCGGTGCGCCACGGCCCGCAGCCCGCGCGGCACCCTGCCGAGCTGCCGCTCGACGACCGAAAGATCGGCGTCGGTCGGCTCGGTAGGGGCAGTGGACGGCGGAGGGGTCTGCATGGCCGGGGTTCTCTCATGAAGGTCTCGTAGGCGAGTGGGGCGGTGAGGGAGGACGGGTTCGGATGGATGCGGGCAGAGTCGGGTAGAGCAGGGCAAGTTCGACAAGAGCGGACGTAGAGCGGTCATTGCCTCGGGGCGGCAGTCCGGTCGGCCTTGTCGACCGTGTCCCACACGTTCGCGTACCAGGGCTGCCCGGCGGGTCCACGCGCGCCCTGTTCGGCGCGCGACTGCTCGTCGGCGCCCGGTTCGACGACGGTGTAGCCGGTCTCGCCGGGCAGCACGTAGTGCAGCCGCTTGCGGATCTGCTGCTGGGCGTAGGCGTCGTCCTGCCAGCGCGCCTTCAGGTCACGCAGCCGCTCGACGCGCTCCCTCGCCTGCTCCCTTTGCCGCTCCATCTCGCCGATCTCGGCCCGTTGGGAGACGTACTGCCGTATCGGATAGGCGAGCGCCACGATCAACGAGCAGAGCACCAGCGCCAGCAGGGCCGCCCGGCCGGTCAGCCGGGAGCGGCGGGCCTGGCGCCTGCTCTGGGAGCGGTAGACACGGGCCGCGGTCTGCTGGCCGAGAATCCGCAGCCTGGTCGCGGTGGAGAACCGGTCGCGGCCGGAGCCCCGGTCCGTTCCGGGCACTGTCTTCCCGCCTCCCCTGTTGCCGTCCTGTACGTGTCCTGTACCTGCCCCTTGTGCGCGTGCGCGCGTGCGCCGGCGCACCGGACACTCCTGACGCATCGAACGCACCCGCGTCCCCGCACACGGTACGGGACCGAGCACGGGGACGCGGGTATCCAGGGGCTTTCCTGCGGCGGGGCGGGCCGACCGGTGCGTCGGGCCCGCGGGGCGGTGGTCTGCTGGACGGGCCCCGCGGGCCGGTCCGCCACGAACCCGGCACCGACCCTGCCGCCGAGCCCGCCGGACTCCGGGCGATCGTGGACTACTGGTCCGCCGAGCGGAACCGCGGGAAGGCGCTGCGGCCGGCGTACACCGCGGCGTCGTCGAGGATCTCCTCGATGCGCAGCAGCTGGTTGTACTTGGCGACGCGCTCGGAGCGGGCCGGGGCGCCGGTCTTGATCTGGCCGCAGTTGGTGGCGACGGCCAGGTCGGCGATGGTGACGTCCTCGGTCTCGCCGGAGCGGTGCGACATCATGCACTTGAAGCCGTTGCGCTGGGCCAGCTCGACCGCGTCCAGGGTCTCGGTGAGCGAGCCGATCTGGTTGACCTTGACCAGCAGCGCGTTGGCGGCACCCTCGTCGATGCCGCGGGCCAGCCGCTCCGGGTTGGTGACGAACAGGTCGTCGCCGACCAGCTGGACCTTGTCACCGAGCTTGTCGGTGATCGTCTTCCAGCCCTGCCAGTCGTCCTCGAACAGCGGGTCCTCGATGGAGACCAGCGGGTACGCGTCGACCAGGTCGGCGTAGTAGTCGGTCATCTCGGCGGCGGTGCGCTCCTTGCCCTCGAAGAGGTAGACACCGTCCTTGTAGAACTCGGAGGCGGCGACGTCCAGGGCGAGCGCGATCTGCTGGCCGGGCGTGTAGCCGGCCGCCTGGATGGCCTCGACGATGAGGTCGAGGGCCTCGCGGTTGGAGCCGAGGTTCGGCGCGAAACCGCCCTCGTCGCCGAGCCCGGTGGACAGGCCGCGCTCCTTCAGGACCGCCTTGAGCTTGTGGTACACCTCGACGCCCCAGCGCAGCGCCTCCGAGAAGGACTCCGCGCCGGTCGGGGCGATCATGAACTCCTGGATGTCCACGTTGGAGTCGGCGTGCGAGCCGCCGTTCAGGATGTTCATCATCGGCACCGGGAGCAGGTGCGCGTTCGGGCCGCCGAGGTAGCGGAACAGCGGCAGGTCGGAGGCCTCGGAGGCGGCGTGCGCGACGGCGAGCGAGACGCCGAGGATGGCGTTGGCGCCGAGGCTGGACTTGTCCGGGGTGGCGTCCAGGTCGAACATCGCCTGGTCGATCAGCCGCTGCTCGGTGGCGTCGTAGCCGACGAGCTCGGGACCGATCTGCTCGATCACGGCGAGCACGGCCTTCTCCACGCCCTTGCCGCCGTAACGGTTGGCGTCCTGGTCACGGAGCTCCAGCGCCTCGAACGCGCCCGTGGACGCACCGGAGGGGACGGCGGCACGGCCGGTGCTGCCATCGTCGAGGCCGACCTCGACCTCGACCGTGGGGTTGCCTCGGGAGTCCAGGATTTCCCGGGCTACGACGACGTCGATGGACGGCACGAGCATCTCCTTCTGGGATGTGACGCATGAAGGGTGAAGGTTCTGTTGCCTTGCGGCATGAGCCTAACGGGCCCGGCGCAGCCGACCCGCGACCGCCCGCCCCCTGGGACGAAAAGACGCCCTAAATGGGAGTGAAACCAATGAATCCGACATCATTACCGACCGGTACGAGAAGATCACGGATACGCGAAGATCGGACCGGAAGGGGCAGGCGCCCCCAGTCACCCCCAGCCACCCCAGGCGCCCCCAGTCGTCCCCGATCGCGCGGGAGCCCCGCCCCGGCGCGCGGGGGAAGACGCGCCGGGACGGGGCGGACTGGGAACGGCCCTGACGGACCGGCTCGGTGGGGACCGGCTCAGTGACCGGCTCAGCGGAGACCCGCTCAGCTGGGACCGGTCCAGCGGGGACCGGTCCAGCGGGGACCGGCTCAGTGGAGGTGGAGCTGCTGACCGGGGTAGATGAGCCGCGGGTCGTCGACGATGTTGGCGTTGAGCTTGAACAGCTTGCGCCAGCCGCCCTTGACGTGGTGCTTCTCGGCGATCTCGCTGAGCGTGTCGCCCTTCTTGACCCGGTACTCGCCGTCGCCCTTCTTGACCTTCTTGCCGCTGGGCGTCTTGACGGTGTGGTGCGCGAGGGAGCCGCGCTCGTGGGAACGCGAGGCGTGCTGGCCGGAGCCGGAGTCGCTCCCGCCGCCCTGCCCGGCCTGGCTCTGGCCGGAGCCCTGGCTCGACTGGCTGGGCGCGGCCGGCTGGCTGGAGCCCGACCCGCTCGAACCCCCGTCGTACGGGGTGTTGGAGAGCCCCGTGCCGCACACCGGCCAGGCACCCTTGCCCTGGCCCGCCAGCACCTTCTCGGCGACGGCTATCTGCTGCTCCTTGGTGGCCTGGTCGGCGCGCGGGGCGTAGGCGGTGCCGCCGTAGCCGGACCAGGTGGAGTTGGTGAACTGGAGGCCGCCGTAGAAACCGTTGCCGGTGTTGATGGACCAGTTGCCGCCCGACTCGCACTGGGCGACCTTGTCCCACTCGGAGGCGGTGGCGGCGGACGCCGGGCCCGAGGCGACGAGCGGGGCGGCGACGGCGGCGCCCGTGACGCCGATCAGCGCGGCGGCACGAGTGGTGCGGTTGAACGCGGTCGGGCGGCGGTGCCGGCCCTTACCGGAAAGCAGCATGGATCGATCCCCTCACCGACGCCTGCGAGGTGAGCTGTCGGGTTCGGGCCGATGGGGTTGTCCCCGTTCGCATACGAACGCTGGACGCTTGTGCCCGGCCGCGCGACCTGCGCGCGGCTTCACCCCAAGCCGTTCCGCGCACCGGAGCGACCGCTGTGCTGCTGGCCGCCCAAGTGCCGCGTACCGGCACTTACCTTGGGTCCCCCGCTCCTGCCTACGGCGCTTGACGCGACGACTGTCCCCGTACGGACGCCGGCAGGATTCGGCGTGGCGTCCGAGGGTGCCCACTGTGCGAGCGGACAAGACGCTAATCATGTGATGCGTCAGTTTTCAAAGTGAGAGGTGGGTTGTGAGACCCATCTCTCATTTGAGCAAATTGGGACAATCACCTCGAAGTGCTGCTGCTTTTCGTCCGATTCAGCGGTAAAGATCAAGAACTATCAGGAACCAACCTTTGCGATCCGGTCCGATCCGATCCAGTCCGATCCGGGTCTTTCAGGCGAGATCGAGCTGCTGGCCGGGGAGGATCAGGTCCGGGTCGTCCCCGACGGTGCCCTTGTTGGCGGCGTAGAGAGCGGCCCATCCGCCCTTGAGGCCATGGTCCTGGGCTATCGCCCACAGGTTGTCCCCGGGGCGCACCGTGTACGCCTCGTCCGCATGGCCGCCGTCGCGCGAGGCGTGGCGGCCGGCCGCCTCTCCCGCACGCCCGTCACGCTCGTGATCGCTGCCCCCGCGATGCCGCCCGGAGCCGTCGGATGAACCGCTGCCGTCCGACGCGCCGCCCTGGCGACTCGAACCGCCCGCCCCGCCGGAGGACGCCCCGGAATCGTCGGACGCAGAAGGACGCGGGGACTCCGAAGAGTCGGACGAAGGGGACGATTGGGCCGAGCTACCCGAATGGGACGGCTTGTCGGTCGCGTCCGAGCTGGCCGAGGGGTCGGGGTCCGCGGAGGCGGAGGCCGACGGCTCGGAGTCGGGGTCGGAGCTCGACGGCGACGAGCTGTCGCTCGGCGTGAGGCCCACGAGGATGGCGCAGTAGGGCCACGCACTCGGCCCCTTCTTGGCGAGCACCTTCTCGGCGACGGCGATCTGCTCGGAGCGACTGGCCAGGTCCGGACTCACCGCATAGTCCAGCCCGCCGTACGTCACCCACATCTCCTGCGTCAGCTGGAGGCCGCCGTAGTGGCTGTTGCTCTTGGCGGACCAGTCGCCTTCGCTCTCGCACTGGGCCAGTCGGTCCCAGGTCACCCCGTCTGCCGCGTGTGCGTTTGCCGCACCGAGCAGCGGGATGGCGATGGCTGAGCCGGTCACTCCCGCCGCGACGACAAGGGCGGGTGCCTGACGGGGGCGACGGTGTCGACCGTTCCCGGAGAGCATGCGATGGCCTTTCGCGAGGCGAACAGGGCTATGGAGCGGTCGCGTCGGCTGCGTGAAACCCCAGCACGATGGTGCAAACCTGACCGCTCCACCGGGCCCTTCGAGGAGCCCGTGTGACAGATGTGACGCCTGTGACAACAGCCGTCGGTCGAAGGTGAAAGTAGCGGTGTCGAACGCTTGTCACAAGTCGATGCAGTGGAGATCACATCAACATCACGTTACTGACGGTTCATCAGTGACCGTGTGACGTCCGGCAGTAACGAACGAACCTGCTCCTCATCCAGACACCTCCCACATGTTCGAACCTATTCGACTCCATTCGAACCTATCGGATTCAGCGGCAATACCGGTCTCGGCGTCCCGATCCGTTTCAAAGCCTCCATTGGCGCCGCGCCCACGGCTCTCCTGGCTCTTACGGTGGTCACAGTCCTGTCGGGTCCTGCCGTCCTCGCTGCTGCGGTCCCAGGGGCTCCTGCGGGGTGAACCGCACGGGAAGTGTCCGCAGGCCGCGCATGATGAGGCCGCCACGGCGGCGCAGTTCCTCGGGCGGCACGCCCAAGTGCAGGTCCGGCAGGCGGCGCAGGAGGGTGGCAAGCGCGGTCCTGCCCTCCAGGCGGGCGAGCGGTGCGCCCAGGCAGTAGTGGATCCCATGGCCGTACCCGAGGTGCTGGTTGTCCGCTCGGCCCAGGTCCAGCAGGTCCGGGGCGACGAACTGGCCGGGGTCGCGGTCGGCGGCGGCGAGCACGACCAGTACCGGGTCGCCCGCCGCGATGTGCTGCCCGCCGATGGTGAGCGGCTGGGTCGCGAACCGCCAGGTGGCCAGCTCCACGGGTCCGTCGTAGCGCAGCAACTCCTCGACTCCGGTGGCGAGCAGGTCAGGCTCGCCCGCGGCCAGTGACCGCTGGAGCCGGTCGCGCTGCTCGGGGTGGGTGAGCAGCGCCAGCATGCCGTTCCCGATCAGGTTCACGGTCGTTTCGAAACCGGCGAAGAGCAGGATGAACGCCATCGCCGCCGCCTCGTTCTCGGTCAGGTGCTCGCCGTGGTCGGAGGCGCGGATCAGGCCGGAGATGAGGTCGTCACCCGGGCTGGCCCGCTTGCGGTGGATGAGGTCGGCGAGATAGCTGCGCATCTTCTTCACGGCACGGGCCACCCCGCCTCTGGGTGCACCACCGTGGCGGATCATCATGCCCGCCCAGTCGCGGAAGTCGTCCTGGTCTTCGGCGGGGACGCCGAGCATGTCGCAGATGGCGTAGATGGGCAGCGGGAAGGCGAACTCACCGATCAGATCGGCCTCTCCACGCGCCGCGAAGCCGTCCACCAGCCGGTCCGTCAGCTGCTGCACCCGGGGCTCGAACGCGGCCACCCGGCGTGGCGTGAACGCCTTGGACACCAGGCGACGCAGCCGGGTGTGGTCCGGCGGGTCGATGTTGAGCAGGTGGGTCATCAGCTCGGCCTTGCGCTCGCCGGGGATGCCCGTCCTGCCCCGGGCGTGGCTCGGCTCGTCGTGATGCGCCGGGTTCTTGCTGAGCCGCGCGTCGGCAAGGGCCTGCCGTGCGTCGCCGTACCGCGTCACCAGCCAGGCCTCCACGCCACTGGGCAGCCGCGTGCGGTGCACGGGGGCGTGCTCGCGCAGCCAGGCGTAGGCCGGGTACGGATCGGCGGCGAACTCCTGGGTGAACAACTCGGGGCCGCCCTCAGAGCCCCGGGGATCGCTTTCGGGTCCGCAGGCGCGGGCCGGCGGACTGCCGGCGCTCTCGGACCCCGCGGACCCGGAGCCGCCTGCGGACACGGGGCAGCCGCCCTGAGCGGCCGGCGGGCGGCTCCGCGGGGTGTCGGCTGAAGGCTTCTCGGTCGTCACTCTTCGACGGTATCCGCCCGCTCCGACACTCCCCCGCGCCCTGTGGACAACTTCGGGCCCGGTCTGCCGGCTCCCCCTGGCCGTCCGCCCTACGCCCGCTGGCCGCGCTCGCCCTCCGCGGCCCGTATCGCGTCCCGATACGCCCGGGCCGCGGCCCGCAGTGCCGCCTCGGGGTCGATGCCGTGCCGCTCCGCCCGGACCGCCAGCGCGAGCAGCTCGTACCCGACGCCGCCGTGGCCGTCGCCGGCCCCGTTCGCGTGGCTCGGCCCTTCGCCGGACGGCAGTGGCACGTCGAGCCCCGCCGTGCGCGCCCGTGACGCCAGCTTCGCGGCCAGTGCGAGGCCGGGCTGCCCGAGCGGAACGCCCTCGGTGACCGATGTCCGCCTCTTCTCCTCGGCCTTGGTGCGCAGCCAGTGCTCCCTGACGTCCTCGGGGGTCTCGGCCGTGTCCTCGCCGAAGACGTGCGGATGGCGGTGGATCAGCTTGGCGACGATGCCGGCCGCGACGTCGTCGATCGAGAACGCCCCGCCGTGCCCCGCGGCACCGCCTTCCTCCGGATCGTCCCCCGAGGTGGCCGCGGCGTCCCCGGCGTCCCGCCTGTCCTCCCCGTCGTCCCTGTCGTCCCCGTCGTTCTCCTCAGGGCCCTCCTCCGCGATCCGGGCGTGGAAGACCACCTGGAGGAGCACGTCCCCGAGCTCCTCACGGAGTTCGTCACGGTCTCCGTCCTCGATGGCCTCCACCAGCTCGTACGCCTCCTCGATGGCGTACTTGGCCAGGCCCCGGTGGGTCTGCCGGGAGGACCAGGGGCATTCGGCACGGATGCGGTCCATCACCTGGACCAGATCGAGCAGCCGCGCGCCGGGCAGGTCGTAGGAGGCGGGCAGCAGCTCCAGATCGGGCATCCTGACCCGGCCGGAACCGGCGAGCCGGGCCAGTCCGTCGGTGAGCCGCGGCTCGCCCTCGCCGGTCGCGACGACGACCACCGTGGCCCCGTTCGCGCAGGTGTCCACCAGGTGCTCGGCGGTCGGCGCGGCATGCTCGACGGTGACGCCCGCTTCGCGCAGATACGGCAGCTGGGGGTGGTCGGGGTCGGCGCACAGCACCCGGTCGGCCGCGTGCAGCGCGCGCCAGGCGGGCCAGGAGAGCAGCCCGGGGGCCACCCGATGGCTGGTCGTGAGCAGGATGACACGGCCCGGGGTCGAGGCGTCACCGGTCGCACCGGAGGCGTCGGAGGGTCCGGGAACGCCGCCGGATGCGTCGGAAGGCCCGGGGACGGCGGACGAGGCACCAGAAGTGCCGGTCGCGGAAGGGTTCACCCCTCGAACGTAACCCAGACACGCGGACCGAAGCCCGCGGCCCGCCCCGGGCCGGTGGTGCTGGGGAGGGCCTGGGCGGGTCCTAGGCCTGCTGCTGGGACGGGGCGGGTGCGGTGACGTCGCGCAACCAGGGGGTCTTGGCGTCCACGCGGCTGTTCTTCTTCGCGTCCCAGGTGCCGTAGCGGGGGTTCATGTCGATGTTCATGTGCTCGGCCGTGGTCGAGATCTTCTTCCAGAACGCGTTCTGGCCGGCCTGCGTGTTCATGTCGACGCCGAGCTTCCCGGCCAGCTTCTGGGCCTCCAGCTCGGTGCGCAGGTTCTCCTCCAAGCGCTCGGGGGCGACCCCGTACTGCTGGAGCCAGCCTCGCTCCAGCGCCTTCGCGCCGCCCGCCTGCTGCTCCAGGCCGGTGCGCATCTGCTGGATCTCCTTGCGGCTCGCCGCAGCGTCGGCGTCGACCGCGGCCCGGTGCACGACCTGGTCGATCACCATCGTCTGGAGGGTGCTGCGGGTGAGGTTGCCGGTCTTGGCGACGACCTGCTCGTACTGCGTGTTGTCCGGCACCGCGTCCCGCAGGGCGTCGCGGATCTCCTGGACCCGGCCCTGGAGCTGCGAAACGGTGATCCGCTGCCCGTCGACGACGGCTGCCGTGCCGGCGTGCTCGTCGCTGCCGCAGCCGGTCAGGAGGGGTGCCGCGACGAGCAGCGCGGCGGACGAGACGAGGAGCGCGGTGCGACGGCGGCGGTGCAAAGGAGCCTCCCGAGGAGATTGTGCAACGGAGCACAAGCTTGCGGTGATCGATGGTATGCAGTCTCGGTGGGCAGCGGCCACCGATTCGGCCGACTATTCGACCAATGATGCGGAGACAGTCGGGGCGCACCACGCCGTACCACCCCAATTGGGCACCCCGTCGGCTCTCCACACCCCGGGGTCGTCGTGGTTGCGCCGCGGCTAGGCCATCACCTGGCCGAGCCATTGCAGGGTGCGCTGGATCTCCGCCGGGAAGGGGTGCGCGGGCCCGTGCTGCCGCTGGGCGTCGTGCAGCAGCTTGACCAGGGTGTCGCTGGCGGCTCCACGGTCGCCCAGGGCGAGTTGCAGGTGGCCGATGCGGCGCCGGATGTCGAGGGCGACGGACGGCTCGTAGCCCGAGCCGATACCGGGCGGGCGGTGCTGGGTGCCCTGGTCGCCCGCGTAGTACGGCAGCAGGGCGTGGTATTCGGACAGCGCGGCCGCGGCCTCCCCGAGTTGCTCCAGGCACTGCGCGGCCTCGTAGCGGAACCGCAGGGACTGCGCGTCTCCCACGCCGACCTCGGCGGCCCGCTCGTCGGCCAGCCTGCGCAACTCGGGCAGCGCACGCCGGTACTGGCCGTCGTCCATCAACGTGGCCGCGTACTGCTTGCGCAGGGTGCGCACGACCGGCGAGTGCTCGCCGTGCTGGGCGGCTGCCGCCGGCAGGATCGCGCCGAGGGTGTCGACGGCCTGGGTGATGCGGCCCTCGCCGAGCAGCCGTTTGATCTCTTCGACGGCCGCGACGACGTCCTGCCACGCGGTGCCCTGGGCGGGCGACCGGGTGGGCCGGGGCGGGGGCGCGACGGCCCGATCCGGCCAGGGGGCGTGCGGGCGCAGGAAGGGGCGGGTGGGGTCCAGCGGGCCGCCGGTGATGACTCCCGGGGATCCGCGGGTGGGCAACAGCGGGGCCAGTTCCTCGTAGACCTCGTGGGCGGAACGCGGCCGGTGCTGGGGGTCCTTGGCGAGCAGCCGCGTCACCAGGTTCTCCAGGGCCGGCGGGACCTCCGGGCGCAGCTGGCGCACCGGCAGCGGTGTTTCATTGAGGTGGCGGTAGAGCACGCCGAGGACGTTGGCGCCGGTGAACGGCACGCTGCCGCTGAGCAGCTCGTAGAGCAGCACGCCGAGGGCGTACAGGTCCGTGTACGGGCCGACGGCGCCGCCCATCGCCTGCTCGGGGGCCATGTAGGCGGGCGAGCCGATGGCCGAGCCGGTATGCGTCAGACGGGTCGTGTCGGTGTCCATGACCGCGGCGACACCGAGGTCGAGGACGGTGAGGGTGCCGTCCTGGCCGATCATCACATTGCGGGGCTTGAGGTCGCGGTGGACGATCGGCACGGCGTGCACGGCGCCCAGCACGGCGCACAGTTGCGCGGCGACCGCGACCGCCCAGGGCCAGGGGTACGGGCGCTGCTCGACGCCGTGCTGCGCGAGGTGCGCGGCGAGGTCGACACCGTCCACGTACTGCATCACCAGGTACAACTCGGCGCCGTCACTGCCCGCGTCGTGCACGGTGACGAGGCCGGGATGGTCGACCTGGGCGGTGACCCGGCACTCCCGCTCGAAGCGGCCGCGCAACTGGGCCATCTCGCGGCTCTCCCCGCCGCCCGGCCCGGTCGCCTTGTCCGGGTGGAGCAGCTTGACGGCGACGCGACGGTCCAGGCGCTGGTCGTAGCCCGTCCAGACCTGGCCCATGCCGCCCTCGCCGACGAGCGTGGACAGCTCGTAGCGCCCCGCGATGGTGCGTGCGGTCACCGGCCGCCCTCCGGGCCCCAGGTGTTGCCCGGCTCACCCGCGGCGGGCGGGCCGGCCTGCCCCGGGTGCTGCGCGTCGTCGCCCTGGCGGCGCAGGTAGTCGCTCAACTCGTCGAGTTCGGCGCGCACCTGGTCGATCCGGCCGTGGCCGGACTGGGGGGCGGGTGTCACCGGGGGCGGGTACGGGGTGCTGACGGGACCCGGGCCGTTGTTCACGGGCGGCGGGGTGTGCGGGCCGCCCTGCATGGGGCTGGTGGCGGCGTACGGGTTGGGAGGCTGGCCCAACGATGCGGGGTACGGCATGGTGTGCTGCCCCACGGACGGGCCGGAGTTCGGTACGGCCGTCCCCACGGGGCCCGGGACGGTGCCACCCGAGCCCTGCTGCGGATAGCCGTAGGCGGCGTGCGGCAGGTAGCCGGTCGCCGCTGCGCCGCCGGCCGGCAGCGGGCCGGGATGCGCCGGGTACTCGCGTGCGTCGTAGTGCCGGATGTCCGCGTACAGGTAGTACGCGGTGCTGCCTATCGCGGAGACCAGCAGCAGAGCCATGCCGAGGTAGCCGCGCCAGGTGCTGATCTCCTCGGTCGGGTCGGACATCAGGAAGACGGTGCCGGCGACCACCGTCACCAGCCCGGTCCAGAACACCGCCCAGTCGTGCTTCTTGCGGGTCACGACGGCGACCCGCAGCAGCGCGGCCCAGGCGAGGAATCCGATGCAGCCCATCGCCAGCGTCACGAAGACCACGCGCAGCAGGATCAGGCGGGCCGTCGGGGGGCGTCGCGGCTGCGGCGGCGCGTAACCAGGGCCGTACATGCATGCTCCTTGGGACCTGACGGTGCCGGGACCAACGTGCCCGGCGGTGCCTGAGGGTGCCCTGCCACGGCGCTCGGCGATGCCCTGCGCACGAAGCAGATTCCGCTTTGCCGGCCGGACTTGTGACCGTCGGTGCGGCCGCCCAGCGCGCGAAGCAGAGTCAGAGCGTATAGCGCAGATCCGGTGGAGGACTGCCGTGCCGGCCGTCCTCTTCCGACCGATCAAACCGGAATGTCACACTCCGGCCACGCCGCGGTGCGTTTCACCACCGAGCGCGGCCACTCGCCTACGTTCCGTGCCCGAACATGCCGCTCGCTCCCCCTCGTCGTTCAACATCGCCGGTACAGCCCGTTACGAGTCCAGGATCGTCGTCAGGAACTCACCCGTCCACGAGAGCAGTTCACGCCCGGCCAACGGCTTGCCGCCCACCCTGGCCGTCTTGGGCCGGGGCACCAGGATCTGGCGGGTGGCAGGCTTGTGCAGGGCGCCCGGGTAGATCCGCTTGAGGCGCAGCTCCTGGGACTCGCGCAGCTCGGCCACCGGGGAGAAGCGGATGCTGCTGCCCTGGAGGACGATCTCGCCGACTCCGCAGGACCGGGCCAGCATCCGCAGGCCGGCGACCAGGAGCAGGTTCTCCACCGGCTCGGGCAGCTTGCCGTAGCGGTCGGTCAGCTCCTCGCGCACCGCCTTGATGTCGTCCTCCTTGGTGATGGAGGCGATGGCCCGGTAGGCCTGGAGGCGCAGGCGCTCGCCGGGGGCGTAGTCGTGCGGGACGTGCGCGTCGACGGGCAGCTCGATCTTGACTTCCAGCGGCGCCTCCTCGGGCTCGCCGCCGCCCTCGACCGAGGCGCGGTAGTCCGCGACGGCCTCGCCGACCATCCGTACGTACAGGTCGAAGCCGACGCCCGCGATATGCCCGGACTGCTCCCCGCCGAGCAGGTTGCCCGCGCCGCGGATCTCCAGGTCCTTCATGGCCACGTACATGCCGGCGCCCATCTCGGTGTGCTGCGCGATGGTGGCGAGGCGTTCGTGCGCGGTCTCCGTGAGGGGCTTCTCCGGCGGATAGAGGAAGTACGCGTAGCCGCGCTCGCGACCCCGGCCGACCCGGCCGCGCAGCTGGTGCAGCTGGCTCAGGCCGAAGGTGTCGCCGCGCTCGACGATCAGGGTGTTGGCGTTGGAGATGTCGATGCCGGACTCCACGATCGTGGTGGACACCAGGACGTCGTAGCGCTTCTCCCAGAAGTCCACCACCACCTGCTCCAGCGCCTGCTCCGACATCTGGCCGTGCGCGGTGGCGATCCGTGCCTCGGGCACGATTTGGCGGAGCCGGGCGGCGGCACGGTCGATGGACTCGACGCGGTTGTGAATGTAGAAGACCTGGCCTTCGCGGAGCAGCTCCCGGCGGATGGCGGCGCCGATCTGCTTCTCCTCGTAGGGCCCCACGAAGGTGAGCACCGGGTGGCGCTCCTCCGGCGGGGTGGTGATCGTCGACATCTCGCGGATGCCCGTGACCGCCATCTCCAGGGTGCGCGGGATGGGGGTGGCGGACATGGTCAGGACGTCGACGTTGGCGCGGAGCTTCTTCAGCTGCTCCTTGTGCTCCACGCCGAAGCGCTGCTCCTCGTCGACGATGACCAGGCCCAGGTCCTTGAACCTGGTCTCGGACGAGAACAGCCGGTGGGTTCCGATGACGATGTCGACCGAGCCGTCCCGCAGGCCCTCGATGACCGCCTTGGCCTCGGTGTCGGTCTGGAAGCGGGACAGCGCCCGCACGCTCACCGGAAACTGCCCGTAACGCTCCGAGAACGTGCTGAAGTGCTGCTGCACCAGCAGGGTCGTCGGCACCAGCACGGCGACCTGCTTGCCGTCCTGGACGGCTTTGAAGGCGGCGCGCACCGCGATCTCCGTCTTGCCGTACCCCACGTCGCCGCAGATCAGGCGGTCCATCGGAACCGTCTTCTGCATGTCTTCCTTGACCTCGGCGATGGTCGTGAGCTGGTCGGGGGTCTCGGCGTAGGGGAATGCGTCCTCCAGCTCGCGCTGCCAGGGGGTGTCAGCGCCGAACGCGTAGCCGGGTGCCGCCATGCGGGCCGAGTAGAGCCTGATCAGGTCGGCGGCGATCTCCTTGACGGCCTTCTTCGCGCGGGCCTTCGTCTTCGTCCAGTCGGCGCCGCCGAGGCGGTGCAGGGTGGGAGCCTCACCGCCGACGTACTTGGTGATCTGCTCCAGCTGGTCGGTGGGGATGTAGAGCCGGTCGCCGGGCTGGCCGCGCTTGGCGGGCGCGTACTCGACGACCAGGTACTCGCGGGTGGCGCCCTGCACGGTGCGCTGGGCCATCTCGATGTAGCGGCCCACGCCGTGCTGCTCGTGGACGATGTAGTCGCCCGCTTCGAGGGTGAGCGGGTCGATGGTCTTGCGACGCCTGGCGGGCATCCGCGCGCCGTCCCGGCCGGCGGCCTTCTGGCCGGACAGATCGGTCTCGGTGAGCACGGCCAGGCGCAGCCTTGGGTCCACGAAGCCGTAGTCGATCGAGCCGCACGAGACGTGCACCACGGACGGGGTGAGCTCGGTCAGGTCGGTGTCCAGCCGGGCCGGGACGCCCTCGCCGCCGAGCACCTCCACGGTGCGCGCCGCTGTGCCGTGGCCTTCGGTGACGAAGACGGTGCGCCAGCCGTCGGCCAGCCACTGCTTGGTGTCGGCGAGCGCACGTGCGGTGTCGCCGCGATAGGTCTCGGGGGCGTGCATGCTGAGCTTGAGGGTGTCGGCGACGTCGTCCGCCAGGGCGTCGGCGAGCTCTTCGTCCGAGGCGAACGGCGAGATCGACCACCACATCATGCCCAGCTCGCGGGCGCGCTCGCGGATGTCGGCGATGGACCACAGGGAGGCCGCGCCGACGTCGATGGGCGCCTCCCCTCCCCCGGCGCTCGCCGCCCATGACGCCTGGAGGAACTCCTGGCTGGTGGCCACCAGATCGGCGGCTCGGGTGCGCACCCGCTCCGGGTCGCACACCATGGCCATGCTCCCTATGGGGAGCACATCGAGCAGCAGCTCCATGTCGTCGACGAGGGCCGGGGCGAGGGACTCCATGCCCTCCACGGCGATGCCCTCGGCGATCTTGCCGAGCAGCTCGCCCAGCTCGGGGTGGCACTCGGCCAGCTCGGCGGCCCGGGTGCGCACCTCGTCGGTGAGCAGCAGCTCACGACAGGGCGGCGCCCACAGCCCGTGCTCGGCCACTTCGAGGGAGCGCTGGTCGGCGACCTTGAAGTAGCGGATCTCCTCGATGTCGTCGCCCCAGAACTCGATCCGGAGCGGGTGCTCCTCCGTGGGCGGGAACACATCGAGGATGCCGCCGCGCACGGCGAACTCGCCGCGCTTCTCCACCAGCTCCACGCGGGCGTAGGCGGCGGCGGCCAGCGCGTCGACGGTCTCCTCCAGGTCGGCCTGCATGCCGGTGCGCAGAGCCACCGGCTCCAGGTCACCGAGGCCCTTGACCTGCGGCTGGAGCACCGAACGCACGGGTGCGACGATCACCGAGACGGGGCCGGCGCCGGGGTCGTCGGCGCTCGGATGGGACAGGCGGCGCAGCACGGCGAGGCGGCGGCCGACCGTGTCGGAGCGGGGGGAGAGCCGCTCGTGCGGCAGCGTCTCCCATGAGGGGTACTCCACGACGTCGTCCGGCGGCAGCAGGCTGCGCAGCGCCGCTGCCAGGTCCTCGGCCTCCCGGCCGGTCGCGGTGACCGCCAGTACGGGGCGCTTGGTCTCGCGGGCGAGCGCGGCCACTGCGAAGGGACGGGCGGCCGGGGGGCCCACCAGATCGATGTGCATGCGGTTGCCGTCGGTGGCCGCCGTGATCGCTTCCGCCAGGGCAGCATCCTCGGTGACGGCGTCGAGCAGGCCGTACAGGCTCATGAACAGGTATTCCGTCCGGGTGGGCAGCGAGGGGCCCGCCCGCATGCGTAGGCGGGTGGGCAAGGAATCTCCAGCCTACGTCGCCGACGACCCGCGGTGCGGACCCGGACCTGTGCCTGTGGACAACTCCGAGACAAGGGGACCGGCCGCCACCGGAACGAGTGAGCCGCAGGTGCCCGACGGCATGGACCCCCGTCGTGGGCAACAGAATGTACGCACGGGATTGCGCACAGCGATAGCCGGGCGGTATACAGACCACCGTACCGAGGGCCAGAGTCGAGGTCTGGGGGCACTTCGACGGGGGCAGCCTGGCTCCGCACATCTTCCGATCATCCTTCCGCGCGAACCGGCAGACGCATGGATCCGTGCCGTTCGACAGGCCACTTCCGGTGCAGCTTTTGGCATGGCCATGACTATCTTCGGGCTCGCGCGCGCTCCCTGGAGGACCCTCATGCAACTGCACCGATACCGGCGGCCCCGGATGTGGTTGGCCGCGACCGCCGCAGCCGTCGCCGGCCTGGTGGCCACCACCTTCACCGCACAGGCGGACACCAGCCCCTCGACGACCGCTTCGATCACCGACAACCCGGCGTGGGGCAAGGAGCCACCGCCGGCTGACGCACCGATCAGCCACGCCTACGACCTCATCGTCAACGGCACCGGGTACACACCGCGCGCCGGTGAGTGCTCCAAGGAGATCCACGCGCGGTACTGGACGTACGGACCCGACGGCAAGGTCTATCCGACCTGGCACCCGGCGAAGGACCCCAGCGGGTGCGCCTTCGGGCACGAGCACGGCGACGACCCGCGCACCTCCGAGCTGTTCTCCACGGCCGGCTGGCCGGCCTTCGGCTACACCAGCGAACGGCTGATGGAATCGTCACCGGAGTCCAGCCACCGCCACGAGGACCACGTCGGCCACAAGGTCCTCGCGGTCAACAACGTCAACGTGATCCAGGGGGACGACGGCACCAGCTTCTACCCCCCGAACGGCACCACCATCGCCACCTGCGACGTGCTGTTGAAGATCCATCAGGGCACGCACTCGCCGGACGCGTTCACCAACAACGTGCACGAGCTGATCGACAACTTCCGCTGCACCTACAACAGCACCGGGCAGACCGTCGAGGCCAGGTTCAGCGCACTGATCCCGTTCGGCACCCCGGGCGGCTTCCGGAGCACCGACTGTCCCGGACCCAACTTCGGGGAGCGGTTCACGAACGTCGGTCCCGCGGTCCCCGGGGACTCGCCCTCGGACACCCGGTCGCTCGGTCGGCTCATCACCTCAGCCGACTGCATCCAGGCGATCAGGGACGGCAAGACCCACTACGAGCCCACCACGGGCACATACGTCCCGTTCGACAGCTATGACCTGCACGAGTTCTGGTTCTCCGATGTGACCATCAGCAGCTCGCAGCTGAACCTCCACATCGCCCCGCTGTTCTACGTCCTCAACCCCAGCCGCTACTACGACCCGAACAGCGCGAACAAGCTCGCCCGCCAGGTCGACCTCTGCTACAACCCGGGCATCCCCGGCTACTACTGCGACCAGGTCCGCCAGCAGTCCGGCACCGTGACGTGGGACGACACGCGTTCACCGTTCAAGGGGACGCTGCGTGAGTTCCGGCCGGGCACGCTGACGCTGAAGAACAGCGGCCCGACCACCGTCTACACCGACGCTTACGGCCGCAATGTCTCGGCCACGCCGTTCGACGGGTCCATCGCGCAGTACTTCTCCGGCAACAGCCCGGTCGACGCGTACGTCCGGGGCGCCACCAGGGACTACGCGGCCAACCCGTCCGACAACATCCACGCACCGAACTGATCCCTTCGAGCGTAGGGAACCGGCCGCCCACAAGGAGAGGCACCCGCAACGCAAGGCCCGGCTACCGGATGCGTTCCCTCATCCGGTAGCCGGGCCTTCCTTTCCCCGTTCCCCGTGTCCCCGCCCGGTGGTCAGCGGAAGGGGTCCCCCGTGGGCCTACTCCGTCGCGATGGCGTTCAGCACGTTCATCCGGCCGGCGCGGAACGCCGGGACCAGCGCCGCGAAGAGACCGACGAACGCCGAGGCGATGAAGACCGTGATGATGGTCGGCCAGGGAATGTCCAGGGTGCGCAGGCCCTCCAGCGCCAGGAGCTTCTGAGCGGTGGCCCCCCAGCCCATGCCCAGACCGAGCCCCAGCAGGGCACCGAAGAGGGCGATGACGACGGACTCCAGGCGGATCATGCGGCGCAGCTGGCGGCGGGAGAGACCGATGGCGCGCATCAGGCCTATCTCACGGGTGCGCTCCACCACCGACAGGGCCAGGGTGTTCACCACCCCGAGCACCGCGACGATGATCGCCAGGGCCAGCAGACCGTAGACCAGGTTGAGCAGCTGGCCGATCTGGTCCTTCAGGTCCTTCTTGAAGTCGGTCTGGTCCTGCACCTTGTACTGCGGGTACGGGGCCAGCGCGTGCTTCAGGGCGGCGTAGGCCTGCTTCTCCTTGCCGTCCTCCGCCTGGGCGAACATGATCATGTCCTTGGGCAGCCGGTCGGCCGGGACGTACTTCTGGGCCGTCGTGATGTTCGTGTACATCGCGCCCTGGTCCAGGCTGGTGTCGTCGGACGTGATCGCCGCGACCTTCAGCCGGGCCGTCTCGCCCGCGGTGAAGTCGACGGTCATCACATCGCCGACCTTGATGTGGTGCTTCTTCGCGTACTCCGCTCCGACCGACATGGCGTTCTCGCCGTAGGCCGCGGTCAGGGTGCCCGCGGTGGTCTCACGGCGCAGGTCCTTGGCGTAGGTCGGGTCGGCGGCGACCAGGTCCTGCTTCTCCGAGGTGCCGTTCGGCGCGGTGACCTTGCTGGGGACGGCCAGGTAGTGGGTGACGTGGTCGAGGTCCGGCGTGGCCTCCATGGCCTTCGCGGCCTGCGGCACGATCTTCTGCCCGGTCGGGGACTGCACGATGAAGTCCGCGCCGACCGACTTGTCCAACTCCTCGGTGGCCGAGGCCACCATGGACGAGCCGACCACCGACAGGCAGGCGACCAGGGCGAGACCGATCATCAGGGCGGCACCGGTGGCGCCGGTCCGGCGCGGGTTACGCAGCGCGTTGCGCTCGGCCATCCGGCCCACGGGCCCGAACAGGCGGAGCACCACCGCGCTGATCACACGCACCACGACACCCGCGAGCAGCGGCCCGATGATGATGAACCCGATCAGGGTGAGCACCACGCCGAGACCGAGCCACAGCGAACCCTCGCTGGACTTCGTCGCGTCGGCCGAGGCGTACAGCGCGACCGCGCCCGCCGCCGTGAGCACCACGCCGAAGACGGCGCGCACCCGGCCCGCCCTGCCGTCCGCCTGCGTGCCCGCGTCGCGCAGGGCCGCCATCGGCGAGACCTTGCCTGCCCGGCGGGCCGGGAGGTAGGCGGCGAGCACGGTGACGACGATGCCGAGGAGCAGACCGGCGGCGGGCGTGGTCCACTTCACCGTGAGGTCACCGGTGGACAGCTTCATCCCCATGGTGGCCATCATCTTCATCAGCCCGACCGCGAGGCCGACACCACCGGCGACGCCGAGCGCCGAGCCGAAGACGCCCAACAGCACGGCCTCGACCAGCACGGACCTGTTGACCTGCTTGCGGGACGAGCCGATGGCGCGCATCAGGCCGATCTCGCGGGTCCGCTGCGCAACCAGCATCGAGAAGGTGTTGATGATCAGGAAGATGCCGACGAGGAAGGCGATCCCGGCGAAGCCGAGCATCGCGTACTTCATCACGTCGAGGAACGAGCCGACCTGCTCGCGGCTGCTGTCCGCGCTCTCCTTCTGCGTCTTGATGGAGTAGGGCCCGTCGAGCGCCGTGATCAGGCTCTTCTTGACCTGGGCGTCGGTGAAGCCCTGGTCGACGACGACGTTGATATGTGTGAAGCGGTCGGTGCTGCCGAGCAGCTGACGCTGCGCGGTGGGCAGGTCGAAGTAGACGATCGCGGCGCCCGGGTTGGTCACCTGGAAGGTGGCGATGCCGGAGATCTTCGCGGTGAAGTCACCGGTGGCCGTGATGGTGCGCAGCGTGTCACCGAGCTTGAGGTGGTGCTTGTCCGCGGTGTCGGCGTCCACCATCACCTGGGACGCGCCGTGCGGGGCGTGACCCGAAGTGACCTTCATGGACCGGTGGTCGTCACGGGTCCAGGTGGCGGCGATGGTGGGGGCGCCGGTGTCGGAGCCGATGCTCTTGTTGTGCGCGTCGGCGACGGTGACGGCCACGCTGGAGGCGGCGCCCTCGGCGTACTGCACGCCGTCCACCGAGCGGACCTTCGCCAGGGTGGCGGCCGACAGCGAGTCCGGGGTGCCGCTGTCCGTCTGCTCGTCCTCCTTGGCACCCTTGGGGCCGACCGTGACATCGGCCGAGGTCACGGCGAAGAGCTTGTCGAAGGTGGTGTTCATCGTGTCGGTGAACACGAGGGTGCCGCAGACGAAGGCCACGGACAGCAGGACGGCGATGGCGGAGAGCGCCATGCGTCCCTTGTGCGCGAAGAAATTGCGCATCGAGGTCTTGAGCACGGTCATGACCGGTGCCCCCCGCTCTCTGCACGGTGGGCGGTCGACTGCTCGCCGGAGAAACGCAGCATGCGCTCGAGGACCTGGTCCGCCGTCGGGTTGTACGTCTCGTCGACGATGCGGCCGTCGGCCAGGTACAGCACACGGTCCGCGTAGGCGGCGGCGACCGGGTCATGGGTGACCATCACGATGGTCTGGCCGAGCTCGTCCACGGAGCGGCGCAGGAAGCCGAGGATCTCGGCGCCGGCCCGGGAGTCCAGGTTTCCGGTGGGCTCGTCACCGAAGATGATCTCCGGGCGGGCCGCCAGCGCACGGGCCACGGCGACCCGCTGCTGCTGACCGCCGGAGAGCTGCGACGGGCGGTGCTTCAGCCGGCCGGCCAGCCCGACGGTCTCGACGACACGGTCCAGCCACTGCTGGTCGGGCTTGCGGCCGGCTATGTCCATCGGGAGCGTGATGTTCTCCAGCGCATTGAGCGTGGGCAGGAGATTGAACGCCTGGAAGATGAAGCCGATCCGGTCCCGGCGCAGCCGGGTGAGCTTCTTCTCCTTCAGCCCCGTGATCTCGGTCTCGTCCAGATAGATCTGGCCAGAGGTCACGGTGTCCAGGCCGGCCAGGCAGTGCATCAGCGTCGACTTGCCGGACCCGGACGGGCCCATGATCGCGGTGAACTGGCCCTTGGCGATGTCCACGTCGACGTTGTCGAGGGCCAGGACGCGGGTCTCGCCGGCGCCGTAGGCCTTGACGACCTGCCGGGCCCGGGCGGCTGCGGCCGTACGCCCTCCAGTGCCCCCGTGCCTGGGAATGGTTACAGCCGTAGTCACGGTAAGTCTCCTATGTCGGTCGGAGGACCGGACGGTCTTCGTCCGACCGGTCGGGTGCGATGGGGCATGACGTCGATGACGCCCTGCCTGGTGGTGGGGGCCACAACGGCCACGGTGCCGCGGCTGCCCCCCACAGAATCCGCTTGAGCCCTGCTGCGCTCGATGCCTTCAGTCTGCCGCCACGACGGGCCCGGCCGCGCTGAGGTACAGCGCAGTCTTTTGCTGGGGAAAACCCCACCCCCCAAACTGCGGTGCAGCGCAGGAGACGCGGCAATCGTGGTCCCGGCGCCGCCCCCGGCGGTACAACACCCGCCTCGGCTCCGGCCACCGACGATCGCCCCGTCGCCCCGATCCGTCGTGTAAAGACAGATTAAGTGGCGGCCGGCACCGACTCGTCCTCCAGCAGTACGAACGTGCCCCGGTCCGAAGTACGGAGGATCCCCTAGGGGCACTCCACCCGACGTATGACCCGGCCTCGGGGTCCTCTCCACCCCAGCGCTCACACAGCATCCACCCTCCCGCTACGGGAGGGGCAAACGCACAGCCTGCACCCCTCTCAGGGGCACCCCCAGGCTCTCAGGGAGGACCCTGAACCCACCCGGCGGGACGCTCAGGACGGCTCCTCCGGCGGGGTGTCACACACCGGCAGGGTCTTGAGGCCGCCCAGGAGGCGGCCCAGTTCGGACCGCATCGCCTCCCACTGCGCACGGTGCTCGTCGAGCTGCCGATCCGTCGCACGCCCGATCCGCTCCTTGCGCATCCGCGCTTCGGAGAGCAGCTCCGCCGCGTACGCCTCCGCGTCCTCCTGCGCGTGCCCGGCCGCCTCCTGCGCCTTCGCATAGGTCAGCTGCGCGTCCCGCAACCCTGCCTGGGCCGCGACCGCCAGCTCCGTGTAGTGCTCCTTCAGGTGCGCCGCGCGCTCGGCGATCTGACGTTCGGCAGCCGCCCACCGCTCGCCCTGCTCGCGCTCCTGCTCGGCGAGCAGACCCGTCACGCGCTCCCGCATCTCGCGCAGCAGGGCAAGGCTCGCCGCGCGCGTCTCCTGGGCGTCGTCGCCGGCGGCCGTGCGCAGCTCCTCGGCGCTCGCGCGGTCGGCCGACACCCGCTCCCCGGCCCGCTCGTCCGCCTCCGCACGCAGCGTCTCCGCATAGGCGCGCGCCGCCTCGCGCACCTCGCGCGCCTCGTGCTCCGCCGCCTCCGTGAGCTGTCGCGCCTCCTCCTGGGCGCCCGCCCGCACGACGAGCGCCTCCTCCTGGCTCAGCGCCAGCAACTGCCTCGCCCGCGCGCCCAGCGACTCGTACGTCTGCGGGGCCAGCCGCGCCACGGCCGCACGCAGCCGTTCCGCCTCCGCCTCCATCTCCCTGACGAGGACGGTCAGTCGGGCCGCCCGCTCCCATGCCCCGTCACGCTCCCGGGCCAGGGCCACAAGGCGCTGGTCCACCTGCTTGGGACGGTAGCCACGGCCTCGTACGACGGCGAAGCCGTGCGGCGATGCGGATCCCCTGCTCACCATGATTCCCCTTCTCCGGCCGGCACGAGCTGCACGCGGCACGCCGCGCTGCCCGATGCGCGCGGCGCAGTCGGACGCATCGCACGCGTACCACGCGATGTGGCGCACATCTTGATGGATCAAGCGGAAGTACTCATAACGCGACACTCCGCCCATTCACCCAAGAAAGAATGCACCCCTTGATGCCGAAAGTCCGAATCTGGAGGCGCCTACGTGCAGACCGCGCCCTCGACACCGGCCCGGAACGGCACCAATTGGACGTCGCAGCGCGCCGGAAGGACACCAAAGGAAACGTCCCGTATGCGCGTGGTAGCACGCGCATACGGGACGTCGTCCACGTTTGCGTAAGGGGTGCCCCCTCCGCCGGAGGGGAGCAACCGGCCTTAGACCGGCCCTATAAGCGGCCGGTCAGAGCAACCCCTATAAGCGACCGGTCAGAGCAACCCGTCCCACATCTGTTCAAGGAGGACGGACCACCAGCTCTCCGGGGACCCCAGTGCGGCCGGGTCGAGGGAGGCCAGCTGGGACTGGAAGTCGACGGTCCAGCGGCCCGCCTGCTCCTGGTTGAGCCCCACTCGCAGCTGCCACATACGACCCAGCAGGGCCAGGCAGCGGACGAACTCGGGGATCCCCGTGTTCACGAACTGCGGCGGCACGGGTGCACCACCCGGACCGGCCTCCACCGGCACGGCGACGATGTGCGCGGTGCCGTACTGGACACAGATCGCACGCCCGAAGTCGCTGCCGACGACGAGATAGGAACCCGCGTCGGGGGCGGCCGGCACGCCACGCTCCTGGGCCATCTCCAGCAGGGTCGGCACCGGACGGCCCGGCTGGGCCTGCGCCCAGAAGAACGGCCTGATCTCGACGGGCAGCCCCGCCCACATCAGGGTCGTCGCCACCGCTTCCGGGACGCCCTGCCGGGACACCGCCCGCTGGTCGAAACGGAAGACACCGGGACCGAAGGCGGCAGCCATCTCCTGGGCGATGCCCTCCGGAGGCAGCGGCGGCGCCGGCGGCACGGGCGGCAGCGGGGCGCGCATCGGCGCAAGCCGTGCCGGGCCGTCCGCCACCTGATGCAGCTCCCCCTGGTGCGCGAGGAGCTGCTGCATGCCCTGCTGCCGGGACGCGTGGTCCCTGCCGTACGGAGCGATGGACGTGATGCGGGCCTGGGGCCAGTTCTCCCGGATCATGCGGGCGCAGTACGCACCCGGCAGCTCGCACGACTCCAGCTCCGTGTGCAGTTCGAGCACCTGCTGCGGAGGCACGTTCATCGCCTGGAGCTCATGCAGGATCTGCCACTCCGGATGCGGGGTGCCGGGCGCCGAGCGGCGGATGATCTGCTGCTCGGAGCCGTCGGCCGCACGGTAACGCAGCACCGCCTGGTAGCCGGGCCCCACGGTCGGCTGGCCCGTGGGCTGCGGCGGATAGCCGTACGTGGCGGGCGGCGGAGGGGCGCCGGGCATCCCCTGACCGGGCGGGGGCGGGGGCGTACCGGGGCCACCCTGCATCCCCGGGGGCGGCGGCGTGGACCCGGGCGGCGGAGGCGTCGCACCGGGCGGCGGAGGCATACCGGGGCCGCCGACGGCGGGACCGGCCAGCATCGTCGCGGCCTGGTGCACGTTGTTGCCGGGCGTACCGCGCGGCGGGGTGCCCGGAGCGCCGGGCGCACCCGGCGGAGGCGGCGGCGTCGCACCGGGCGGCGGGGGCGGCGTGCCCGGCGCACCGGGACCAGGCGGCTTCGGGATGCTCAGGCCGCCCTGGCTCGGGTCCGCCAGCATCGTTGCCGCGTGGTGCACGTTGCCCGACGGCGTGCCGGGCGGAGGCGGCGTGGAACCAGGCGGGGGCGGGGTCGAGCCGGGCGGCGGAGGCGGCGTACCGGGGACCGCCCCGATCCCGTCAGGACCGCCGAGTGACTGCACCAGCTGCGTCGGCACGTAGCCGCCCGCAGGGCCGCCACCGGGCGCGCCCGGTCCAGGCGGAGCGGGCGGTGCACCGGCTCCCGGGGCACCCGGGGCGGGCGGCGCACCGGCACCAGGCGTGCCCGGGGCACCCGGTGGAGGCGGCGTCCCGGCGCCGTGCCGACGGGGCGGCGGCGTGGCCTTGCTGGTGGCGGCGTCGGCGATGTCACTGGCCGACACGGCGCCTTGGGGCGCGGAGGGTTGCGAGCCGCCCTGCGACGCGTCGTGCGGGGGCGCACCCTGAGGTACACCCGGGCCGTAGGGCCCCTGAGGAGCTCCATCGGGTGCGCCCGGCGCGCCCGTACCGCCCGGCGCGCCCACTCCCGGAGCCCCCGGAGCCCCGTGCGCTCCCGGAGCCTGTGGATAGCCGTACGGCGGCGGCATCCCGGGGCCGCCCAACGCGTCGAGTGCGGGCGCCACGGCCGTCTGCGGCAACTGGCTGCCGCCCGACATCAGGGCCGTCTTGGCTTCAGGACTGGTCACCGGAGGCGGCGTCGGCTCGTCGTCCAGACCGGCCAGCGGCGGTGCGAAAACGGTGGCGGGCAGCGGTACCGAGCGGTCCTCACCGGCGTCCGCGTTGGTGTCCGTACCGGCCCAGGGCGTCGCCCCGGCCGCGTCACCTGAGTGCGCCGGCGCGCCCCCTTCAGCACCCGCAGCCGGGCCCTGCCCAGCGGCGGGGACCGCCGGACCACCAGCGGCTCCCGCATCCGGCACCCGACCGGCACCGGCACCGGCAGGCCCATCGGCCTGAACGGGCCCAACGGGCCCCGGCGCACCGGCCGAATCGGAAAGTGAAGCGCCCGACCCCGGACCCGCCTCCGGCCAGGCCACCGGACCCGCGTCGGAGCCCACCGGGGAGCCGGCACCAGAATGCGAGCCCGTGTCCGAGCGAGCGCTCGAAGCCGCACCCGAGTCCACACCCGAGCCCGTGTCCGAACGGGTGCCCGAAGCCGCACCCGAAGCCGCACCCGAGTCCGCATCCGGGCGAGCGCCCGAACCCGTATCGGAATCCGCTTCCGATACGGCCGCCGCGCCCGTGCCCGCCGCCGCGGCATCCGCGCGCCGGTCCGGAACGCCCATCCGGTCCGCCGCCTCCTGGAGCCACTCCGGGGGGCTCAGCAGGAACGACGTCTGGTTGAGGTCGACATTCTCCGGGGTCGGAGCCGTGGCGGCGGGCGCCGGCTCGTCCGGGGCGCCGTACTCCTCCTCGTACCGGCGGATCACCTCACCCACCGGAAGGCCGGGCCACAGCGTCACCTCGCCGCTGTCCCGTGCGATGACGAGCCGCTGCGCACCGCCCTCCGAACGAGGGCCGTCCGCCCGGTCCTCCGCCCACCCGACGAAGCCCAGCTCGAACTCCCGCAACCGCACCTCACGGTGCTGGTACGCGGGCACGCCACCGTTGATCCATTCCTCGGCGCGGTCCTGCGCCTGCGCGAACGTCACCATTCGAGCCTCACTCCCCCACCGGGACGGCACGTGCGAATCCGCCGTCCACCATCAGGTTCGCCACCGTCTCCAACTCCGGCGGATTGCCCGCGAGCCGTGCCAGGAAGGCGTCGAAGTCATCACCGCACGGCAGCAGCAGATGCGCCACGCGATCGGCCACCGGCCAGCCGTCCTGGTCCCGCGCGTCGTCGTACGCGCAGAACCACACCGAACCGGTCCGGTCACCCTTGACCTTCACCGCGAGCAGGCCGCCCTGCACGAACCCGATGCCCAGGTAGTCCTTGGTCAGGTGATCGCGCAGGCATTTGTTCATATAGACGAGGTCATCGATCGCCGGCTCGCCGCGCACCGTGAAGAACGGCTGGTCCACCAGCAGACCCAACTCCGCGTCGAGCGCCGCCCCCACCGGGGCGCACCCGCCCGCCGCCTTCAGGAACGTCCGGTACGCCCCCGGCAGGCGGTAGCCCAGGTCCTCCTCGATGCCCTGCACCTGCTGCTCGGACACCGCAAGACCGGACTTCGGCAGGCCGAAATGCGTCGGCCGGGTCTCCTGGAGGGCGCGCGTACCGCGCTTGTTCTGGTCCACCGCTGCCGTCGCAAGCCCGGCGTGGTGCCGCAGCAACGCCTTGACCTCGACCGGCACCAGCTCCAGGCGGCGGGTGCCCACCGTGTGGTGCCACGTCCAACCGTGCGGGGTCGCCACCGCGGGGATCGCGCTCCACAGGGGGTTCCCCTGCGCCGACAGGGCCGCGTTCGCCGAGACATAGTCCGTCAGGCGCAGTTCGTCGACGCCGAAACCCTCCGGCGGCTCCGCGATCTCGGCCGCGGCCCGCGCGTACGGCGAGAAGTCCGGGTAGCCCCGCTCGTCCACCCGGACACCTCTGGGATGCCGGGCGGCCCGCACCGGGTCCGGGAAGTGCACGACCTGCCCGGCGTACGCCGCGTTCGGCGGTGCGGCTTGTCCCCCGGTCGGCGCACCGGGCGCCCCAAGACCGAGCCGACCTGTCGTCATGGCGGTAGCCCCCTGCTGCGTCCTGCTCTTGCTGTCCTAGTGACTGCTGTGGCTTTTATGTCTGTTGCGACTGTTACGTCGTTTACGTCGGTTACTTGTCGTGCGGGTACTGCTCTTGCCTGTCGAGCGCGTGCTGCGTGCGCCGTGTGCGCTGTCCGGATGTGCTGTGGCTGTTGTATCTGCTGCGGCTGTGACGAACGCCGCGTCCGCGACACTGTGACGAACGCCGCCTCCGCGACGGCTGCGCTCCGGTGGCACCCGCCACGTACCGGGTCCGTGCCCACGGTCCGCCCGCCCGCTTGCCGGCCACCGCCCACGGCGACCACACCGTCCACGCCGTCGTGCCCAGTGTGCTGGGTGTCCCCACCTGCCCGCGCGCGGCATGCCACGGATGACGACAGCCTAAGCGGTAGGACTCCAGCGGTCATCGGGCCTCCGTTTCAGTGACCCTCAGTTACGTCAATATGACGGGCGGAGATGTCACCCGCGTGTCGACGGGCCTCAGCTACCACGGCGGCCACGCCATTTGGCAGGCTGTCCCCGCACCTCGGGGGCGTGACGGCCGCGACAGTGCACCGCATCACGGGGCCACAGCCGGGGGTCGGGAGGGAAGCACGACCATGTACAGCACACAAACGAACACCGGCACACACGCCATGACCGACACGGACCGTCACGGCCCGGCGCCGCATGGCCCGGACCCCCATGCCCCCACGCCCCAACTGCCCCACCAGGCCGCACCGCACACCACCGCAGGCGGACCATACGGCCACCAGGACCCGCGAACCGGCCATCACGACCCGCGAACCGACCCGCACGGCACCGGACTTCCGCCCGCGCCACTGCTGCGGCACCGCCGCGACGGCATCCTGCCCAACGTCGCCGCCGCGCTCTCCGTCCAGGGCACCACCCTCACCGGCACCGCGGCCCGCGGCGACACGGCACCGACCCTGCACCCGCTCGTCCAGGAGTTCCTCGACACCCTGGTCAGCGACCAACGCGACCGCTTCACCGGACGCTGCGCGGAGACCCTGCTCGTCTCCCGCCACATCGACGCCACCGACACCGCACGCAGCAAGCGCGCCCAGCGCAAACCCATCAGCCTCAACGAAGCCCGCAAGGCCTTCAAACACGCCAAGCTCACCGCGCGCCGCATCCGCGAGGACGGCGACCCGCTGCACGGCAGCTACGCCGCGCCCTGCCGCGCCTGCACCGCGCTCGCCGCCCACTTCGGCGTACACGTCGTGGACACCGCAGCCCCGGACAGCTGAACGCCCCCGCGCACCCGCGCGGGCGCCCACACGCGCCCCGGCGCCACCCGCACCACCGGCCTCACCCGCGCCCAACCAGGCGCCCCCGCACCACCGGGCACCACCGGCCACCCGCCGACCGCCCACCACGGCCGCACCCCCCACGCCGACCGCACCAGACAACGTCGGCACGGCCCGCGCACCGCCGCAGCCACCCCGACCGCCCGAACGAGACGACACCGATGCACCCCGACCGCACGTCCACCCGCTTCCCCGCCCCCGTCGACACCGCCCTGCGCGCCGCCGGCTGGCAACCCGGCCGCCGCAACATCAAACAGGCCGAATACTGGGCCGACACCCTGCGCGACCACCTCTCCCCCGCCGGGCACCGGCACGCCCTCTTCCCCGCCGCCGTGGAAGCCTGGGCCGAGTTCGGCGCCCTGCACATCGCACCCACCGACCCCGGCCACCGCATCGCCGCCGCAACCGTCCACATAGACCCCCTGCACGGCCTGCACATGGCCCGCACCCTCAACGACCTCGGCCGCGCCCTCGACACCGAGATCAGTCCCCTGGGCCAGGAGATCACCACCACCGGCGACACCGGCGAACCCCAGGCCCTGCTCGCCATCGACACCACCGGACGCGTCTACAGCCTCGACCACAGCGGCGACTGGTACCTCGGCCCCGACCTCGACCACGCCCTCGTCGCGCTGCTCTGCGGAACCCCGCCCCTCCGGCTCACCACCGCCTGACGCCACCCCGCGCCCGGAACGCCTGACACGCCACGCGGCACCGACGCCGCGCGCGCCGCCACGCCCCGATGCAGGCCGCCGCACGACACCCGGGCGCCGCCCCGCCCCAACCCCTACTGCCCGACCGCCGCCGGAATCACCGCCGAAACCCGGAACCCGCCCCCGTCCGTCGGCCCCGACACGAACACCCCGCCCAGCGCCGAAACCCGCTCCCGCATCCCCACCAGGCCGTTTCCGCCGCTCGGCAACCTGGCGCTCGCACCGTCGCCGTCCGGCACCGACTCGTTCTCCACCTGCATCGCGATCTCCGCCGCGCGATGCGCCAGCCGCACATACGTCTTCGCACCCGCCGCATGCTTGTGGACGTTCGTCAGCGCCTCCTGCACCACCCGATACGCCGTCTGCTCCACCGCACGCGGATACGAACGCTCCACACCCTCCACCAAGAGCTCCACCACCACGCCGGCGGCCCGCGACTGCCCCAGCAACTCATCCAGCTCCGCCAGGCTCGGGCCACCGTCCGACGCCCCGTCCTGCGGCTCCCCCACCCCGTCCGCCGCCTCCGCAACCGCACGACGCGCCGCCGCCGCCGCGGCCTCCCCCACCGCCGCCAACGGCACCGGCTCCGGCTCCCGCTCCGGCCCGGACAGCGCCGACCCCGCAGAAGCCGACGGCTCCGCAGCACCCACCGACCCCACGGCAGAAGCCGGCTCCGACAGGCTCTGCCCCGCCCGCAGCACCCCCAGCATCTCCCGCAACTCCGTCAACGCCTGCCGCCCCATGTCACCCACGATGGCCGCATTGCGCACCGCCTTCTCGGGATCCTTCAAGGCCACCGCCTGCAACGCCGCCGCATGCACCACCATCAGGCTCACCCGGTGCGCCACCACGTCGTGCATCTCCCGCGCGATCCGCGTGCGCTCCTCACCCCGCGCCCACTCCGCACGCTCCTCGGCACGCTCGGCCAGCAGTTGAAGCTCGCGCTCCAACGAATCCGCCCGCTCCCGAAGACTCTCCATCAACCGCCGGCGCGCCCCCACGTACAACCCCAGCAGCACCGGAGGACCCGTCAACCCCAGCGACATCGTGATCGCCAGGAACGGAACGGCCCAGTGCCCCACGGTCAGATCACCGTGCGCCATGCCCTGCCACGCCCGCACGAACGTGACGATCAACGTCGCCGTCAACGACATCCCCGCCAGCGCCCCGATGACCCGCCGCGGCAACTCCGAAGCGGCCAGCGTGAACAGCCCGGCGACCGACATCAGAAAGCCCATCCAGGCCGGCGTCACCGCGATCGACACCAGCACGACCGCCACCGGGAACCGCCGCCGCAGCACCAGCACCGAACCCGCCAGCAGCCCGAACACCACGGCGACGGGCACCGGCACACCCGTGGCCCCCGCGAAGTCGACCCCCTCGATCCCGCACTCCAGGGCCGACAGCACACCGAGCCCCACGTCCAGCACGGCCCCGCGCGGACGCTCCCACCACAGGGGCCCACCCGGGGCCACTGCGCGGTCTTCCCCCTCCGTGGTCATGCCCCCAGCGTACGGGCGGGGGACGGGCCTTTTTCGAGGGGTTTTCCCGGCGGGTTCCCGACGTTTTCCAGTGATCCCGGACACGACCTGCGTTCGAATAAAGACGAAAAGAATACTGATTACCCGAAACGGTGAATTGCACAAGTTCAGCGCCGGAAGCCGGTATTCCGCACAAGAGTGCGGTTCATGAACAACGGCCACAGCGACACCGACACCGACAGCCACCGCAGCACCGGGTACGCCGACTTCGAAGCCCTACGCACCCAGGCCCTCACCCTGCGCCGCGCCGGCCTCAGCCGCCGCCAGATCCGCGACCGCCTCCACGTCCACAACAACGACATCCTCAACCGCCTCCTCCAGGGCGAACCCGCCCCCGAATGGACCACGCGCCCGAACGCCAAGGACGACCTGCGCGACAGGGCCCGCGAGCTGCGCCTCCAGGGGTGGACGTACGACCGGATACAGGCGGAGCTGGGGTGCTCGAAGAGTTCGATCTCGTTGTGGGTGCGGGATCTGCCGAGGCCGGAGCAGCGCCCGCCGTCCGAGCAGGCGAAGCTGGCGGCGACGAAACGCTGGGAGCACGAGCACGCCGTGCGTGACGCCGAGCGGCAGCAGACCAAGCACACCGCCAAGCAGGAAATCGGCGCCCTGAGCGACCGGGATCTCCTCCTCACGGGCGTGGCGCTCTACTGGTCAGAGGGAGCGAAAGACAAGTCGTACGCCAGACGGGAGAGGGTCACCATCGTCAACAGCGACCCAGAGCTCATCCGGGTATTCCTCGACTGGCTCCGCCTACTGGAGATCGAACCCGAACGGCTGCGGTGCCACGTCATGATCCACGAATCCGCGGACGTGTCAGCAGCCGAGCAGTACTGGGCCCGCGTCGTCGGCCCGAATGTGCGCTTCGGCAAGACAACACTCAAGAAGCACAACCCGAAGACCATCCGGAAGAACGTGAGCGAGGCTTACCGCGGCTGCCTGATGCTCAGGGTCTTACAGAGCGCCGACCTGTACCGTCGCATCGAGGGGTGGTGGTACGGCATAGTAGGGGCTGCCTCCGCACACGGTCCGGAAAATCGGGCATAGCGGCAATCCCGGGTCGTCTAAGGGCAAGACGTCAGATTTTGGTTCTGATCATGGGGGTTCGAGTCCTCCCCCGGGAGCTTGATGCTCGGTTCGGGTCCTGACCTCCCAGGTCAGGACCCGCTTCCATGCTCGCCCCCGCTCCCCCCAGTATTCTGCGGATATCCCCTCACCCGAACACCAGGACGTCTCCCGCACCCCAGCCGAAGGGCAACCATGAGCTCCAACCTTCCCCACGTTCCCGACTCGGCCGAAGCCGGGGAGGGTACGCCCGCACCGGCCGCCGTCGTCGTGCTCGCCGCTGGGGAGGGCACCCGCATGAAGTCGGCCACACCGAAGGTGCTGCACGAGATCTGCGGCCGTTCGCTGCTGGGCCATGTGCTCGCCGCGGCGCGGGAGTTGGAGCCGGAGCAGGTCGTCGTCGTGGTGGGGCACGCGCGCGAGCAGGTGGCCGCGCACTGTGCCGAGGTCGACCCGGCGGCGCGTACGGCGGTGCAGCACGAGCAGCGGGGCACGGGGCATGCCGTGCGGATCGCCCTGGAGGAGCTGGGCGGCGCCGCTCGGGAACCGGTGGCGTCGGCGGCGGTTCCGCCGGTGGACGGCACCGTGGTCGTGGTCTGCGGGGACACCCCGCTGCTCACTGGGGAAACGCTCCGGCAGCTGTCCGCCGCGCACGCCGCCGACGGCAACGCGGTCACGGTGCTGACGGCTCAGGTACCGGATGCGACGGGTTACGGCCGGATCGTGCGGGACGAGGCGACCGGCGCGGTGACCGCGATCGTGGAGCACAAGGACGCGACGGATGTGCAGCGTGCGATCCGGGAGATCAATTCGGGCGTGTTCGCGTTCGACGGCCGGTTGCTGGCCGAGGCGCTGGGGCAGGTGCGTACGGACAACAGTCAGGGCGAGGAGTACCTGACCGATGTGCTCGGCATCCTGCGGGCGGCCGGGCACCGGGTGGGTGCGGCGTTGGCGGACGACCACCGTGAGATCGCCGGGATCAACAACCGGGTCCAGCTGGCCGAGGCGCGCGGGATTCTCAACGACCGCCTGCTGGAGCGGGCGATGCTGGCCGGTGTGACGGTGGTGGATCCCGCGTCGACCTGGGTCGACGTGGGGGTGACGTTCGGCCGGGATGCGGTGGTGCAGCCGGGGACGCAGTTGCTCGGGTCGACGCATCTGGCGGAGGGCTGCGAGGTGGGGCCCCACTCGCGGTTGCGGGACACCCTGGTCGGCGCGGGCGCGCGGGTGGAGTTCGCGGTGGCGGACGCGGCTGAGGTGGGTGCCGGGGCGAGTGTGGGTCCGTATGCGTATCTGCGTCCGGGTACTCGGCTGGGTCCGAAGTCGAAGGCCGGGACGTATGTGGAGATGAAGAACGCGTCGGTGGGTGAGGGCACGAAGGTGCCGCATCTGTCGTACGTGGGGGATGCGACGATTGGTGAGTACACGAATATCGGTGCGGCGAGCGTGTTCGTGAACTACGACGGTCAGGAAAAGCACCACACGACGGTGGGGTCGCATTGCCGTACGGGTTCAGACAACATGTTTGTGGCACCGGTGACGGTTGGCGATGGTGCGTACACCGCCGCCGGTTCGGTGATCACGAAGGATGTGCCGCCTGGTTCGTTGGCGGTGGCGCGCGGTCAGCAGCGGAACATCGCGGGCTGGGTGGCGCGTAAGCGTCCGGGGAGTGCGGCGGCGAAGGCCGCGGAGGCAGCTGAGGAGGCCGCGGCCGCGGAGGCGTCGGGCGAGGTTTCCGGCGGGTCGGACGACGGCGACTGATCCGCGGGCGGGTGTGACGGGTTCGCGGGGCGCTGGGCTCGCGGGTCCGGGTTACGGGTACGGGCGCGCGTCGTGTTCAGCGGGCGTGGGTCCGGGTCATGGGTCGGCCGGTCGAGTGGCCGGGTGCCATGGATTGTCGTGGGCTACAGCGTCGTAGCGCTCCGCAGTGGATCGTAACGCCTCGTTCTGGCCAGGAAGTGGCCAGAAGGTGGCCGGAAAGTGGCGCGCCAAAGACGGCGTACCGTGTTACGTGCACAAATGCGGGGGCCCGGGGGCTGTCCCCCCGAACACATCGTGGCTGGCTCGTCGCACAGGGACGCGTGCGGGTGCAGCGGCTGAGAACCCTGAGACTGCCGAGGAGACAGTGCTGTGACCGGGATCAAGACGGCGGGCGAGAAGAAGCTGATGTTCTTCACCGGCCGGGCGCACCCCGCGCTGGCGGAGGAAGTGGCCCATCAGCTCGGCGTCGCGACCGTGCCGACGAAGGCATTTGATTTCGCCAATGGCGAGATCTACGTCCGCTACCAGGAGTCCGCTCGTGGGGCGGACTGTTTTCTGATTCAGAGCCACACCGCGCCGATCAATAAATGGATCATGGAACAGTTGATCATGATCGATGCGCTGAAGCGGGCCTCGGCTCGGAGCATCACCGTGATCGTGCCGTTCTACGGGTATGCGCGCCAGGACAAGAAGCACCGGGGCCGTGAGCCGATCTCGGCGCGCCTGGTGGCGGACCTGATGAAGACGGCCGGCGCGGACCGGATCCTCACGGTGGATCTGCACACGGACCAGATCCAGGGCTTCTTCAACGGTCCGGTGGACCATCTCTTCGCGCTGCCGATCCTTGCGGACTACGTGGGTGCCAAGGTCGACCGGAACAAGCTGACGGTGGTCTCGCCGGACGCCGGCCGGGTGCGGGTGGCGGACCGCTGGTGCGACCGGCTCGGTGCGCCGCTGGCGATCGTGCACAAGCGCCGCGACAAGGACGTGGCGAACCAGGTGACGGTGCACGAGGTGGTCGGCGATGTGAAGGACCGGGTCTGCGTCCTGGTGGACGACATGATCGACACCGGGGGCACGATCTGCGCGGCGGCCGAGGCGCTGTTCGCGCACGGTGCGGCCGATGTGATCGTGACCGCGACGCACGGTGTGCTGTCCGGGCCTGCCGCGGACCGTCTGAAGAACTCGAAGGTCAGCGAGTTCGTGCTGACGAACACCCTGCCGACGCCGAGCGAGCTGGAGCTGGACAAGATCACGGTGCTGTCGATCGCGCCGACGATCGCGACGGCGGTGCGCGAGGTCTTCGAGGACGGCTCGGTGACGAGCCTGTTCGAGGAGCAGGAGCAGTACCAGTAGCGGGGCAGGAGCGGGAGACGCCCGCCCTTCGTCGCCGGTCGCATGACGCCCGCCCCCTCTCCGACGGTGAGGGGGCGGGCGTGTGGTCGGGGTCGGGCGCGTCGGCCGTTTTGGGGGCTGCTTTGCCCGCCGGGTAGTCTGGGGGACGTTGCTCGGCGAGGGAGGTCGCACTTCGTGTGCGGCGGTCCGTTATCGACGCGCTCTTCGTGGCAGGCCAGTCGTCTGGCCGGGTGACCTTTCCAGCTCATCGAGCAGGCTCACCGAGCAGCTCATCGAGCCGGGAACCCGATCATCCGAGGTCGGCGCCCGACCGGGTGTCGACGAGTTGCGAGGAGTGCAGATGTCCGAAGTGAAGCTGGCCGCAGAGCCCCGTACCGAGTTCGGCAAGGGCGCCGCGCGCCGTATCCGCCGTGCGAACAAGGTGCCGGGTGTGCTCTACGGCCACGGCGCCGACCCCGTTCACATCACGCTGCCGGGCCATGACCTCCAGATGGCGCTGCGTACGCCGAACGTTCTGCTCTCGCTGGACATCGAGGGCAAGAACGAGCTGGCGATCCCGAAGGCGATCCAGCGCGACCCGCTGAAGGGCTTCCTGGAGCACGTGGACCTGCTGCTGGTGAACCGCGGCGAGACGGTGTCCGTCGAGATCCGCGTGCTCACCGAGGGTGCGCTCGCGCCGGGCGGCAACCTGCTGGAGCACGTGCTGGACGCCCTGCCCGTGGAGGCCGAGGCGACCCACATCCCCGAGTCGGTGTCGGTGTCCATCGAGGGTCTGGCGGCCGGTGCGTCGGTGCTGGCGCGTGACATCGCCCTGCCGTCCGGTGTGGCCCTGGCCGTGGAGGACGACGCGGTGGTCCTCCAGGTGCTGGCGGCGCAGGCCGAGGAGGCGCCGGCCGAGGGTGCCGAGGCCGAAGAGGAGGCCGTGGAGGCCTGAGGGTTTCCGGCCACGGTCGCAACCCTGCGGATTTCCGGCCGCTTGGCCGGCCGCTGAGGTCTTCAAGGAGGCCGGTGCGTCGACGGTGTCGGCGCACCGGCCTCGCCGGTACGGGAGTGCGGGAGAGGAGGTCCGGGGCCGGTGGCGTCGGACGAAGGCGGGCTTTGGCTGGTGGCGGGGCTGGGGAATCCGGGGCCCGGCTATGCGGGGAACCGGCACAACGTGGGTTTCATGGTGGCCGATCTGCTGGCCGAGCGGATGGGCGGCGGCTTCAAGAGGGCTGCTCGGGCGCAGGCGCAGGTGGTGGAGGGCCGGATCGGGCCGCCGGGTCCGGGCAGCCGGCGGGTGGTGCTGGCGAAGCCGCTGTCGTACATGAATCTGTCGGGTGGGCCGGTGACGGCGCTGCGGGATTTCTACAAGGTGCCGACGGAGCGGATCGTCGCCGTCCACGATGAGCTGGACATCGACTACGGCACGCTGCGGCTGAAGCTCGGCGGCGGTGACAACGGCCACAACGGTCTGAAGTCGATGACGAAGGCGATGGGGCCCGAGTACCACCGGGTGCGGTTCGGTATCGGTCGGCCGCCGGGGCGGATGCAGGTGGCGGACTTCGTGCTGAAGGACTTCTCGTCGGGTGAGCGCAAGGAGCTCGACTACTTCGTCGATCGGGCAGCGGATGCGGTGGAGTGTCTGATCATGGAGGGGTTGGAGCGGGCGCAGGGGACGTACAACTCGTGAGGCGGGTTTCCTCTCGCTCGTGAGGTGGGCTCCCGCCACGTACATCGGTCCCGTGCGTCAGTCACCCGTATCAGTCCACGAGATCCCCACAACTCCTGACGTCTACGGTCACTTGTGACCTGTCGGCGCACTTGCGACGACTGTGGGGGAGGACATTGACCGACCTCCGTCCTATGGCCAAGGCTTGCCGGCATGGCTGACCTGGCTGACGAGACGGATGTGACGGGCTCGGCGCGGCGTGTCGGCGGGGCGGCCCGGCGCGGTCGACTGCGGCGGGCGGGTGAGAGCGCGTACGGGCTTTTGTTGCTGGCCCGTCAGGTGGCCCTGGTGGGGCTGGTGCTGCTGATCGTGGCCGCTGGGGTGCGTACGTCGTGGAGTGCGGCCGGGTGGGCGGCGGCCAAGGACGGGCGGGGCACGATGACGGTGGCGCACTGCTCGGACGAGGAGTGCACGGGGTCCTTCGAGCCGGCCGCGGTGGATGCGGCGCCGCAGGATCGGGTGGTCCTCAAGGACACCGTCGGCACCAAGGTGGGTGAGCGGGTCGCCGTGGCGACCCGGCCCGGCACCGCGGAGGTGGTGCGTACCGGTGCGGCGGGCGTCTTCCGTGCGTGCCTGCCGGTCGGGGGCGCGTTGGTGTTGGCGGCGGTGGTGATCGCCGGGGGGTTGCGGATGCGGCGTACGGCGTGGGTGACCGGCGTCGCGGGCTTGGGCGTGCTGGTCGGCGCGTTCGTCACCATGTGAGACGCCTCAGCCCCGGTGCGGACCTGGGCCCGGACATATCCGCTTATTCCACTTGTTCCGCTTATTCAAGGGTTTCGCAGGTCACCTGATTGTTATGCGGAATGTATGGGGCAAGAGGGACTGTCAGGTACCTATGGAACGCTAGGTTCCTTGACGGTCCGTGAGGACAACGGGAGGCTGGCTCCCTTCTGCGCCACCCCCCTCCACGTTTCCTCACCACGTTGGACTGCCCATGCGCACCTACGCTCTCTCCGGTACGACGGCGGCCGTTGCAGGCGTCGCTCTGCTGTTCGCCCCGGTCGCCCAAGCGCACACCGCTCCCGGCGACAACGGCACCGTCAAGATCCACGATGCCGCCACCGGCGCCGAACTCCACAAGAACGAACCGCATGTCTGCACCTTCTATCTCGACGCCTTCGGTTTCGACTCCGCCCAGCAGGTGACCTGGCACATCGAGGCGTGGGCCCCGACCGCCGGCACCAAGGGCGAGACGGTGAAGTCGGGCACGTTGACGCTGGACGGCTCGGGCCATGGCCGTACCGCCGACCTCGGCCTGCCCGACGGCCACTACAAGCTGTTCTGGAACTTCGACGGCGAGCACGGCAAGGCGAAGCAGAAGGTCTTCTGGACGGACTGCAAGGGCGAGGGCGGTGGCGGCAAGCCCACCGGCACGCCGTCCGCCACGCCGGTGCCGTCGACGACCGCCACGTCGTCCCCGACGTCGAGCGCGCCGGCGGGGGCGTCCGCCGCCCCGTCGCCGTCCGGTCAGGGCGACAGCGGTGACCTGGCCGAGACGGGCTCCGGTGCCCCCGTGGGAGCACTGGCGGGCGCCGCGGTGGCGCTGCTGGCGCTGGGCGGCGGCTTCCTGATGTTCCGCCGCCGCCGGACCGGCCAGCACTGATCCCAGCGGCCCAGGGCGCCCACGGTGCCCTGGGCCCTTAGGCCCTGTCGTCAAACTCCCGTCTGCCTGGCGACGCCATGCACGCCCTCTCGCCGCACCGGGCACAAGCCCACGTACATCCAGTACGCGGACTCGCGCCCGCCGCGCCGAGAGCACGCACCTGACGCCGCCAGGGCCGCCCTTCGGGCAACGACGGGAGTTTGACGACAGGACCTAGGGGCGCGGGGAACTGCGCAATCCACCACCGGCCGGTGGTCCGGCTACGACAGAAACAGCCCCTTCGGGCCGGTGGCGACCCGCAAGGTCGCGTCGTGGCCGGTCGCGCAGTTCCCCGCGCCCCTTTTCGGGCACCGGGGTACCCGAAGTCAGGGTGCGGGGTGGCCCAGAGGGCGGCGTCCGGTGTCAGCCGGTGTTGCGCAGGCCCGCCGCGACTCCGTTGACCGTGAGCAGGAGGGCGCGGCCGAGGAGGGGGTCGGCCTCGGCGCCTTGTTCGGCGGCGGCGCGCTGGCGGGCCAGTAGGGCTACCTGGAGGTAGGAGATGGGGTCGAGGTAGGCGTCCCGGATGGCGAAGGTCTGCTGGAGGACCGGCTGGTTGTCCAGGAGCTTCTCCTCGCCGGTGATCTTCAGGACCTCGGTGACGGTCAGCTCGTGTTCGGCTTCGATGGTCGTGAAGACGTGGCGGAGTTCGTCGGGCACGAGAGATTCGACGTAGTGCCGGGCGATGCGCAGGTCGGTCTTGGCGAGGGTCATCTCCACGTTGGAGATGAAGTTGCGGAAGAAGTGCCACTGCTCGTGCATCTCGTCCAGGACCGGGTCGAGTCCGGCTTCACGCAGGGCCTTCAGGCCGGAGCCGACGCCGAACCAACCGGGCACGATCTGGCGGGACTGGGTCCAGCCGAACACCCACGGGATGGCGCGCAGCCCGTCGAGCGAGACGCCCGAGCCGGGGCGGCGGGAGGGCCGCGAGCCCAGGTGCAGGTCGGCGAGCTGGTCGACCGGTGTGGAGGCGAGGAAGTACGTCGGCAGGTCGGGGTCTTCGACGAGGCGCCGGTAGGCGGCGTGTGCGGCGTCGGAGACGACGTCCATGGCGGCGTCCCAGCGGGCCAGGGCCTCGACGGACTGGCGGGGCGCGGTGTGCAGGGCGGAGGCCTGGAGGGTGGCGGCGACGGTGAGTTCCAGGTTCTCGCGGGCCAGGGACGGCACGAGGTACTTGTCGGAGATCACCTCGCCCTGTTCGGTGACCTTGATCTCACCTTCGAGGGTGCCCCAGGGCTGGGCGAGGATCGCGTCGTGGGAGGGGCCGCCACCGCGGCCGACGGTGCCGCCGCGGCCGTGGAAGAGGCGGAGCCGTACGCCGTAGCGGTGCGCGACGTCGCGCAGTCGGCGTTGGGCGCGGTGGATCTCCCACTGGCTGGTGGTGATGCCGCCGAACTTGGAGGAGTCGGAGTAGCCGAGCATCACTTCCTGGACGTCGCCGCGGAGGGCCACCAGGCGGCGGTAGGAGGGGTCGGCGAGCATCTCGTCGAGGATGACGTCGGCGGCGCGCAGCTCTTCGGTGGTCTCCAGCAGCGGCACGATGCCGATCTTGGCCCAGCCGGCGTGCAGGTCGAGCAGGCCCGCCTCGCGGGCGAGGACGGCGGCGGCGAAGACGTCGTCGGCTCCCTGGCACATCGAGATGATGTAGGACTCGATCACTTCGGGTCCGAAGGTGGCCAGGGCGCGCCGCATGGTGTGGAAGACACCGAGGGTCTTCTCGCCGGCGGCGTCGAGCGGTGCCGGGGTGGGGGCGAGCGGGCGGCGCGAGCGCAGTTCCTTGGCGAGCAGCTTGGCGCGGTATTCGCGCGGCATGTCCGCATAGCGCCAGGATTCCTCGCCGAGCCGGTCGAAGAGCTGGCCGAGGGTGTGGTGGTGGGCGTCGGCGTGCTCGCGTACGTCCATGGTGGCGAGCTGGAGGCCGAAGGCGGCGAGGGTGCGGATGATGCGGTTCATCCGGCCGTCGGCGAACAGGGCTCCGCGGTGTTCGCGCAGTGACGACTGGATGAGGACGAGGTCGTCGAGGAGTTCGGCGGTGCCCAGGTAGTCGCGGCCCGGCTGGTGGGCGGTGCCCTTGGCGAGGCGCAGCTTGGTGTTGATGAGCTTCTGCCGGATGCAGGTGGCCTTGAGGCGGTAGGGCTCCTCGGCGTTCAGCCGCTTGTAGCGGGGGCTGATCTCGGGGAGGTGGTCCAGGTCGGCCTGGAGGGAGCCGTGGAGTTCGTCGGTGGCCCCGGCGTAGCGGATGGAGTTGGACAGGAAGCCGCGGAGTTCGTCGATGAGTTCCAGGGCGTCGTTGATGCCGTGTTCGTGCTGGAGGATCAGGACGTCCCAGGTGACGTCGGGGGTGACGTTCGGGTTGCCGTCGCGGTCGCCGCCGATCCAGGTGCCGAAGGTGAGCGGCCGGGTGGCCTCGGGTACCTGGACGCCGACGCGGGCCAGCTCGGCGGTGAGGTCCTCCAGGACGTCGCCGACGGCACCGGCGTGCAGCTCGTCGAGGTAGTAGATGGCGTTGCGGGCCTCGTCGGCGGGCTCGGGGCGTACCACGCGCAGCTCGTCGGTCTGCCAGACGAGGTCGATGTTCTCGGCGAGCCGGGTGTCGTAGCGGCGCCGGTCGGACTCGATGACGGGGGTTTCGAGCAGTTCGGCGATGCGGCGCAGCTTGTTGAGTACGGAGCGGCGGGCGGCCTCGGTGGGGTGGGCGGTGAAGACCGGGCGGACGTTCAGGTTCCGCACCGTGTCGCTCAGGTGGTGGGGGTCGGCGTCCTTGAGGCGGTCGGCGGTGCGGGCCAGCAGGCCGCCTTCGGCGGCGCGCCGGGCGCGGAGCTCGCGGCCACGGTGTACCTGCTCGGTGACGTTCGCCAGGTGGAAGTAGGTGGAGAAGGCACGGACCAGCTTGGCGGCGGTCTCCAGCTCGGTCTCGCCGAGCAGGCGTGCGGCGGCCTCGCCGTCTTCCCGGGTGAGGCGGCGGACCCGCTCGACGAGCTCGAGGAGGTCGCTGCCTTCCTGGCGGACCAGGGTCTCGCCCAGGAGGTCACCCAGTCGGCGGATGTCGGCGCGTAGTTCGGCGCCGGGCTGGGTGCCCGAGCTGATGGTGGCCCGGCGGCTCGGGGTATCCCCTGCTCGAACCCGGTTGAGAGCTTGGGGAAGGTCGTCTGCACTGCTCACAGGTGCGGCTCCTTGCAGGTGAGGTTGGTCTCACGGCTGGGGGAGGTGTACCGGTTCCACGGGGTCGCCACTGGTCAGTGCCGGGCCGGGTCGCCGGGTGGCGCTCTCCCCGGTTTTCTGCGTCCGTGGGTCGGGGACCCGGGAAGGAACACAGCGGACCACGCTGTCCGACCGAGACCCAGGATAGGTGGCCGGGCGGTGCGGGTGGTGCGAAGCTCCTCAGTGGGGCCTGAGTGACGGATGAGCTCGGATGTGCGGGCTCTTGCTGCTCGGCGACGCGCTGCCATACTTACGATGCCGTAGGTTACGGGATCGTAGGGTTCCGGCCGGGCACCTTCATCGCCCTCGACACCCCCCAGGGGATGCCCATGAGCACAAGCTCAGATCTGATCGAAGACGCCGCACCGGCGCCAACCGACACCGCTGTTCCCTCCGCGACGCTGGGCGGTGAGCAGAAGCGTTCGATCGAGCAGATCACGCTGCTGCTGTTCATCACCGTCCCGTTCCTCGCCCTGGTCGCGGCGGTGCCGCTGGCCTGGGGGTGGGGGGTGAGCTGGCTCGATCTTGGCCTGCTGGTGGTCTTCTACTATCTGGGCTGCCACGGGATCACCATCGGTTTCCACCGCTACTTCACGCACGGGTCGTTCAAGGCCCGGCGTCCGCTGCGGATCGCGCTGGCCGTCGCGGGGTCGCTGGCCGTGGAGGGCCCGCTGGTCCGCTGGGTGGCGGACCACCGCAAGCACCACAAGTTCTCGGACGCGGAGGGTGACCCGCATTCGCCGTGGCGTTACGGCGAGACGGTGCCGGCGCTGATGAAGGGCCTGTGGTGGGCCCACGTCGGATGGATGTTCGACGAGGAGCAGACGTCGCAGGAGAAGTACGCACCGGATCTGATCAAGGACCCGGCGATCCGCGCGATCTCCCGGCAGTTCGTGCTGTGGACGGTGGTGTCGCTGCTGCTGCCGGCGGTGATCGGCGGTCTGGTGACGATGTCGTGGTGGGGCGCGGTCACGGCGTTCTTCTGGGGTTCGCTGGTGCGGGTGGCGCTGCTGCACCACGTCACCTGGTCGATCAACTCGATCTGCCACGCGGTCGGCAAGCGCCCCTTCAAGTCCCGGGACCGCTCGGGCAACGTGTGGTGGCTCGCGGTGCTGTCCTGCGGCGAGTCCTGGCACAACCTGCACCACGCGGATCCCACCTCGGCGCGGCACGGCGTGATGCGCGGCCAGATCGACTCTTCGGCGCGCATCATCCGCTGGTGCGAGCAGCTCGGCTGGGCGTACGACGTGCGCTGGCCGTCGCAGTCACGGATCGCCTCGCGCCGCAAGCAGCCCGTGTAGCGGTGTCCGGCTGCGCGGGGAGTCCGGCTCCCGGGGGATCGCCGGCCTGACGGCACGGCATGATGGAGAGCGTGGCGACCGATTCCAGCACACCGAGCAACGAGAAGCCGCGACGGGCCCGTCGGGTCCGCATGACGGGTGCGGAGCGACGCCAGCAACTCCTGGTGGTCGGTCGCACGCTGTTCGCCGCCCGAGGTTTCGAAGGCACGTCGGTGGAGGAGATCGCGGCCAAGGCCGGGGTCTCCAAGCCGGTGGTCTACGAGCACTTCGGCGGCAAGGAGGGCCTGTACGCGGTGGTGGTGGACCGCGAGATGCGGCGGCTGCTGGACATGGTGACCAGTTCGCTGACCGCGGGCCATCCGCGCGAGCTGTGCGAGCAGGCGGCGTTCGCGCTCCTCGACTACATCGAGGAGCACACGGACGGGTTCCGCATCCTGGTCCGGGACTCCCCCATCCCGCAGTCCACGGGCAGCTTCGCCTCGCTGATCTCGGACATCGCCACCCAGGTCGAGGACATCCTCGGCCGTGAGTTCAAGAGCCGCGGCTTCGACCCGAAGCTGGCCCCCCTGTACGCCCAGGCACTGGTCGGCATGGTCGCGCTGACCGGCCAGTGGTGGCTGGACGTCCGCAAGCCGAAGAAGGCGGAGGTTGCGGCGCATCTGGTGAATCTGGCGTGGCATGGGCTGGATGGGCTGGAGCAGAAGCCGCGGCTGATCGGTCACCGGAAGTGTTAGCACCTCCGGTCGCCACCGCGGCGGCGGTCAGCATCGTGGTGCCTGACTCCACCGTGGTGCCTGCCTCCACCTCGGCGGCGGTCACCGCCGTCGTGCCCGACTCCACCGCGGGCCGGGCCGCGCGCCCGTTTCGGCGTCCGGTGCCCACGCAATAAGGGGCGCGGGGCTGTGACATCTTGCGGCTCCGCCGCGGGGCGCGACCGGCCACGACGCGACCTTGCGGTCGCCACCGGCCTGAAGGGGCTGTTTCTGTCGTGTTCGGGCCACCGGCCGGTGGGGGCTGGTCGCGCAGTTCCCCGCGCCCCTATCGGGCGCCTTCGGCGCCACTGGGGGCACCCCGGCGTTCAGGTCGCGCCCACGCGGCGAAGCCGCAGATCGACACAGCCCCGCGCCCCTTGTAGGCGCCTTCGGCGCCATCGCGCTCAGGCGCCGGTCGGCTCCAGGAACTCCAACCGGTTGCCCACCGGATCCTCCGAGTAGAAGCGGCGGTGCCCGGGGAGGTCGTCGTCCCAGACGACCTTCGCGCCGCGCTCGGCGAGCCGTGCCGCGTAGGCCGCGATGCCGTGCACGCGCAGGCCGGGGTGCGCCTTGCGGGCGGCGCGGAAGTCCTGCTCGATGCCCAGATGGAGCTGGACGCCCGCCCGTCTCGCACCACCGCCCTCAGTCGACTGAGCTGCGCTCGTGCCGCTCTGCTCGGCCTCGAACCAGCAGCCGCCGCGGGCCGCCAGCGCCGGGGGCTTGGGGATTTCCCGCATGCCGAGGACGCCGACGTAGTACGCGCGCAGGGCGTCCTCGGAGCCGGGTGGTGCGGCGAGCTGGACGTGGTCGACGGCGATCAGCATCAGGCACCTCCCAGCCCGCCGGCAGCCTCGGCGCCCCGGGGCTTCGTGGCCACCGCGAAGATCCGTCGGAACGGCAGCACCGTGCCGTGCTCCGTGGTCGGATACGCCTGCCGCAGCAGGTCGCGGTACTCGGCGAGGAACGCCTCCGTCGCCGCCGGGTCGTCGGCGAGCGCGGTGAGGACGGGCCGCAGGCCGGTGCCCTTGACCCAGTCGAGCACCGGGTCGTCGCCGGTCAGCAGGTGCAGGTAGGTGGTTTCCCAGACATCGGCCGAGCAGCCCAGGGTGGTCAGCCGGTGCAGGTACTCGGCCGGCTCCAGCACCGCGTCGGCGTGCCGCAGCAGCCCGGCGAGACGGTCCTTCCACCGTTCGGACTCGGCCATCTTGCGCATCAGGGCATGGCTCGGTGCGTCGAAGTTGCCGGGCACCTGGAAGGCGAAGCTGCCGCCGGGCGCCAGGCCGTCCAGCCAGGCCGGGAACGACTCGGGGTGCCCCGGGACCCATTGCAGGGTGGCGTTGGTGATGATCAGGTCGTACGGCTCTCCCCCGCTGCCTTCAAGGGCTCCCCCACTGCCTTGAGGGCGTGGGTGGTGCCCCCGTCCGGTGCCCCCGGGCGAGGGCGTCCAGTCGCGGGCGTCGGCGTGCGCGAAGTCGAGACGGCCGCCGCCGGCCGTGGGGCCCGCGTGGTCACGGCGGGCCTGCCGCAGCATCTCGGGCGAGTTGTCCAGGCCGGTGATGTGCGCGGTCGGCCAGCGCTCGGCGAGCAGCCGGGTGACGTTTCCCGGGCCGCAGCCCAGGTCGGCGACGCGTAGCGGCCGGTCCTTCGGTGCCGGCGGCTCGGGTACCCGGGCGAGCAGGTCGGCGAAGGGGCGGGCGCGGTGTCCCGAGTGACGCAGGTACTGGCCGGGGTCCCAGGTGGGTGTGGTGCTGGGCATGACGGTGCTGCCTCCTCGGTCTCCGCGGGGCGGTGCCGAAACCCCTCCCCGCACCGGGTCGTGTTCGCTGCCGGACTCCTGAACGGCATCGTGTCGCCCATGATAAATCTTGATGTCAAGAGACTTCACGTCGACAGACCGATTAGACTGATCGCATGGAGGACGAGGTCGATCGGCTGGTCGCAGCGTGGCGCCGGGAGCGCCCGGACCTCGATGTGGAGCCGCTGGAAGTGCTCAGCCGGGTGAGCCGGCTGGCCCGGCATCTCGACCGTGCCCGGCGACTGGCGTTCTCGGAGCACAACCTGGAGCCCTGGGAGTTCGACGTGCTGACGTCGCTGCGGCGCGCCGGAGCGCCGTACCAGCTCTCCCCCGGGCAGTTGCTCACCCAGACCCTCGTCACCTCCGGCACCATGACGAACCGCATCGACCGGCTCGCGAAGAAGGGCCTCGTCGAGCGGCTGCCCGATCCCAGTGACCGCCGCGGAGTGCTGGTGCGGCTCACGCCGGACGGCCGGGACCGGGCCGATGAGGCGCTGGCCGGGTTGCTGGTGCAGGAGCGGGCGTTGCTGGCTGAGCTGTCCCGGGCGCAGCGCAGCGAACTGGCGGCGTTGCTGCGGCAGCTGACGGCCCCGTTCGACAACACGCCGGGCTGACGCCCGGGTGCCCGGTCCGTGCCGGGTTCCCGTCAGGGGCGCGGGGAGTTGGTGGGTACTTCCACGCGGGCCGCGGGCCGCGGGCGGTCCCGGTCCGGGGGAAAACCCCCGGGCAGAGAGGGGGCGGCCATGAGTGACGTGGCCTTCGCCGGCTGGGATCGTTCTGGGTATGAAGCCGACAACGAGCCGCATGGCGACTCCGACAGCTCAGGTGGCTCGGACACCTCAGGTGACTCAGACGCCTCAGACGACTCGGACGCCTCAGACGACTCGGACGCCAGCGACGACTCCGACCGTACGCCTGTTGTTCGCCGCCGCACCGGCGTGCTTTCTCGCCGGGTGGCTGCTGATGCGGCCGATCGGCGGGCAGGCGGAGCCCGGTGGCTGGTGGACCGCCGCGCACGCGGTCTGGCTGGCGGGGTTCGTGATGTTCGCGGCGATGGGCCTGCGCTTCGGTGGGCTGATCACCGCGGATGACGCCGGAGCTGCGACGGGACCGACGGCCGGGCGTAGGGCCGTGCTGCGGGCGAGTGTGCTGCTGGTCCTGCTCAGTTCACTGGCGAACGTGGTGCAGTTGGCGCTGGACCTGGTGGGCGGGTTCCGCGCGGCGGACCGGGCGGAGTTGCAGGACATGTTCGGGGGCGTGAAGGACATTCCCGGCGCGGAACAACTGATCTACGGCGTCGGAGCCCAGCTCGTCTTCGTCGGCCTGGTGGCGTTCGCCATACTGGCCGCGGTCGCGCGGCGGGCCGAGGCGTGGACGGCGGCGCTGGTGACCGGAGGCACGGTGGTGCTGGCGGTCGCGATGGGCTTCGGACGCAACCACTGGCTGGTGCCGGTCGGTATGACCGTCCTGCTGGCCGGGCTCGCCGTGCTGGGCGGGCAGTTGACGCGACGCCCGGCCCGCGCAGCGGATTCGTGACCGTCGTGGTGGCCGTCGACCCGTCGCGGGTGAACTCTTCCATCGCCCGGCGCCTTGTGTCCGCCCTCAAGAAGGCAGTCGGCGAGGTGGACGTCCTCACGCGGCCGGCCGCGGTTCAGGACGCCGCCTCCTCCAAGTCCGCCGGGCCGACGCCCGCCCGGCGGGCCAGGGCCACGGCGGCGAGGGTGGAGTGGACGCCGAGCTTGCCCAGCACGTTCTGCATGTGGGTGCGGACGGTGTGCGGGGAGAGGAAGAGGCGCTCGGCGACGGCCTGCCGGCCGAGGCCGGCGACCATGCAGCGCAGTACCTCGCGCTCACGCGGGGTCAGCGACTCGATCAGGCGCTCGCTCTCGGTGCGGTGCTTGCGCGCCGCGGTCAGCTCCCGCAGCACGCCGGTGAGCAGGGCGGGCGGCAGATGCGTTTCATCACGGAGTACGCCGCGTACGACCGTGAGCAGTCGGGAGAGCGAGCAGTCCTTGGCGACCCAACCGCAGGCGCCCGCGGCGAGCGCGAGCGCGGCTCGGTGCGGGTCGTCCCGCTCGGCGAGCACCACGCTGCGCACCGCGGGCTGTGCCGCTCGCACGCCGGCCACCAGGGAGATGCCGTCGACGACACGGTCCGCCCCGCCGTCCGGGACCGCCACGGCGCGCCGCACGCCGTGCTCCGCGGCCCTGCCGGGACCGGCGGCGGCTGCCGCGTCCAACGCGAGGCTGCCGAGGTCGGCGTCGACGAGCAGCACGTCGAACGGCCGCCCCACGGCGGCCGCACGCTCCAGGCAGCGCAGCGCCATGCGGCCGCTGCCGGCCGGCGTGACATCGACATCGGGCTCTGCGGCGAGGGCCGCGGCCAGCGACTCGGCGAAAATACGGTGGTCGTCGACGACCAGGACTCGGATCCGAACCACGTCACACCCCCACAGGCCGGGGGGCGACCGGTGCGGGTACGGCGCCCGGAGTGATGCGAACCGGACCGTACCGGCCCGGATTCCTGCGGGTCACCACAGCCGCACGGCCGCCGCCGTACTGGAACTGTCTCCCCCACACCGGGCGTCGTACCCGACTTCTCTCGCCCCCTGATCGGCACCGGCCCCCACCGGTGCAGTACTCAGAGTAAGGCTGCCTGGCCTGAGCGGAAGGAGATTTACAGAACTCGTCGTCGGCGGGCGCGTCACGACGGGGCGTGCCGAGCGGTCGGGCGAGCGGCGCTCGCCGGTGTGGCGGGGCAGGAGTTTATGGTGAGACGCATGTTTCGGCTTGAGACGGAGATCGACAGCGTCGACAAGGCACGGCAGGCCCTTCTCAGGTCCCGGCTGCGGCAGACCAACACCGAGGCGTCCGCTGAGCTGCGCGCCCTGCGCGGGACTGCGCACGAGCGCGAAGCCCCCGTGCAGTTGTGGGTGTACACGGACGAGAGTGCCGGCGGCAGCGGCGGGGCCGCGGCGTCGGACGGGAACCTGGTGGCCGGGCTCGACGCGCACACCTGGGCGGGGTGGCTGCACGTCAACCTGCTCTGGGTCGACGCCGGCCAGCGCGGCACCGGCATCGGTTCCCGGCTGCTCGCGGAAGCCGAGCGGATCGCCCGTGAGCAGCGCGGCTGTCGCCACTCCCGGGTCTGGACCTGGGACTTCCAGGCCCCGAAGTTCTACCAGAAGTACGGCTACGAGATCGTGTGCACGATCCCCGACTATCCGCCGGGCATCACGGAGTACACGCTGACCAAACGCATCGGCTGAACCGACGTCCCGGCTCGCCCGACGACCGCACGGACGCGCCGTCCTGGTGGGGCCTGAGGTGCACGGGCCAGGCCCCGGACCGCACCGCAGGAGGGCCGATGGCACCGAGGAGGGCGCCGGCCGGTTATGACGAGCGGCGCCGTGAGGTGCTCGCCCGGCTCCATGCGCGCCGGCACGAGCTGGCGCACGAACTCGTCGGCGCGTACCGGAGCGTGATCACCGAGTACCGCGAGCTGCCCGAGTCGGTGCTGTCGCGTGATGTGTTCGAGGTGGCGGTACGGAACATCGAGCACCTTGTGGGCACGTTCGAGGACGGCTTCGAGGTCAGCGAGCAGGACCAGGACTGGTTGTTCCGCAGCGCCGCACGCCGGGTGCACCAGCAGGTCAGCCTGCCGTCGCTGCTGCGCACGTTCCGGCTGTGGGGCAACCATCTGTGGCGTTCGATGGCCGAGCTCGCGGGCGACGACGACGTGGGGCGGCAGCTCACCATCGACGCGGCGGACGGGGTGATGGCCTACGTCGACCAGGTGTCGCTGGGCGTGAGCCGGGCCTACGAGCAGGAGTCCGCCGAGGTGGCCTCCGACGAGCGGACCCTGCGCACCGACGTGCTGGAGACCCTGCTGTCCGGGGAGCCGGTGAACGAGCGGGCGCGCCGGCAGGTCGCCCTGCTGAACATGACCCTGCGGCAGCGGCTGCTGGTCGTCGTGGTGCGCACCACCGACCGGGCGCGGACGCCGCAGGCGGTGCGGGACGCGCGTGAGCTGCTGGCACCGCTGGCGAAGGTCTGCCTGGTGGGAGCGCGTGGCGCCGAGGTGGTGTGCATCTGCTCGGCCGAGTCGGGTGCGGAGGCCGCCGCGCTCGAACGCGCCGCGCACTCGCTCGCCGCCGGGCTGGGCCTCGTGGTGGGCATCGGCCGGGCGCACCCGCATCTCGACGGGGTGCGCCGCTCCTACGCCGAGGCGCGCGACGCGGCACGGCTCGGCGCGGCGGCCCGCCCCGGTCGGGCGGTCAGGTTCCCCGACGTGCTGCTGGACCAGGTGCTCCAGTCCATCCGCCCGATCGACGCGCTCCTGGAAGAGACGGTTCAGCCGCTGGTCGAGTACGACGCGCGCAAAGGTGCCGGACTGCTTCTGACCCTGCGGGCGTACGTGGCGGCCCGCAGCAACCTGACGCACGCCGCCGAGCAGCTGTCGGTCAGCCCGAACACCGTCGTCTACCGGCTGCGGCGAATCCACACGCTGACCGGCTGGAACCCGTCGGACGTCGACGATCTCCTGCTGCTCACCCTGGGCCTGCGGCTGCACGACTCGTCCCCGCCGCTGCACTGACGGACCCTGCCACTGACGGCCCTCCGCTCGTGCGGTGTCCCTCCCCCTCTCGGTTTCCGCGAAGGACCGGGGTCGAAGACCTCGGTTTCTGCCATGACGTGCCTTCCGCCCCGGCCGTAGCGTGGCCACACCGCGATCGCCATGAACGGCCGTAAATCGTAGGAAAACCTGCTTTCAGCCGGCACCGCTGCACCCAGTGCGTGCGCGCACCGTGCGTCTCGCCGCCGCTGCGGCGCACCGCAGGTTCCGCCGTCCCACCTGATGCTCAAGGGAGAGTTCGTGATGGGCCACCGCATGTCTGCGCCCGCCCCCGCACCCGACCCCGCACCGGCCACCGCTTCGGGCCGCCGCCGTCTGCGGATCGTGCTGTGCACGGTGCTGATCGGCGCTCCGGTCGCCCTCGGGCTGGCCGTACCGCTGTACCAGCGCCAGGGTCCCGCGCTGGCCGGCATACCGTTCTTCTACTGGTTCCAGATGTCGATGGCGGTGCTGGCCGCGCTCGGTACCGGCAGCGTCTACCGGCTGCTGTTCGCCGGGGCGGACGACGCGTACGGGCAGGCACCGTCATGAGGTTCGACGGTGTCGCCTTCGGGGTGTTCGCCACGCTGCTGGCGCTGATCACCGGCATCGGGTTCGTCGCGGGCCGGTGGCGGCGCGCCGGAGCCGACAGCCTCGACGAATGGGCGCTGGGCGGCCGTACGTTCGGGCCGTTCATCACCTGGTTCCTGCTCGGCGGCGACCTGTACAGCGCCTACACCCTCATCGCGGTGCCCGCGGCGGTCTTCAGCATGGGCGCCTTCGGCTTCTACTCGATCCCCAACGCGATCGTCCTGTACGCCCTGGGCTTCCTGTTCCTGCCGAGGCTGGTCGCGCTCGCGCACGCACGCGGCTATGTGACGCTGACCGACTTCGTGAACGAGCGGTTCGGTTCGCGGACGCTGGGGCTGGCCATCACCCTGACCGGGCTGCTCGCCACGCTGCCCTACCTCGCGCTGCAACTCGTCGGACTCGAAGTGGTCTTCGGGGCGCTGGGCCTGGGCGGTTCGGCGGACCAGAACTGGTTCGTCCGTGATCTTCCGCTGCTGATCGCCTTCGCCATCCTGGCGGCCTTCACCTACTCGTCGGGGGTCAGGGCGCCGGCGCTGATCTCCTTCGTCAAGGACGGTCTGACGTATCTCGTGGTCATCGTCGCCGTCGTGGTCATCCCGGTCAGGCTCGGTGGGTTCGGTGCGGCCTTCGAGAAGGCGTCGGCGGCGTTTTCGTCCGGAGGTGCGGGCGGCGGTGATGCGCTGCTCTCCGTCCAGCCGAGCGTCTACGTCACGCTGGCGCTCGGGTCCGGCATGGCCTTCTTCCTGTACCCGCACTCGATGACCGGGGTGTTCGCGGCCCGGGGGCCGAAGACGGTCCGGCGGAACATGTCGGTGCTGCCGATCTACACGGTGCTGCTGGGGTTCGTCGCGTTGCTGGGCGTGCTGGCGCTGGCGGCCGGGGTGCGGCCCTGGGGCGGCAATCCGCAGTACGCCGTTCCGCAGTTGCTGGCCGGGATGTTCCCGTCCTGGTTCGTCGGGGTCGCCTTCGCCGCCATCGCCATGAGCGCCCTGGTACCGGCCGCGATCATGGCCATCGCCGCGGGCAACCTGGTCAGCCGGAACCTGTACCGCGAGTTCGCCCGCCATGAGGTGTCGCAGCACGCCGAGACCCGCGTCTCCAAGATCGTCTCCGTGCTGGTGAAGGTCGGCGCGCTGGTCTTCGTGCTCACCATGGACAGCAACTTCGCGCTGAACTTCCAGCTGCTCGGCGGGATCTGGATCCTCCAGACGCTGCCCGCCGTGCTGCTGGGCCTGTTCACGCGGCACTTCGCCGACCGGTGGGCCGTGCTCGCCGGCTGGGCGGTCGGCATCGGCTACGGGACCTGGGCGGCCTACGGAGTGAAATCGCCGTCCGGAGGGCCGTTCGGCGGCTCCACCGCCATCCCCTTCTTCGTCCACAGTCCGCTCTACATCGCGATCTCGGCGCTGCTGCTCAACCTGGTCGTGGCGGTCGCCGGATCCACCGTGCGGCGCGCGTTCGCGCCACGGCCCCGGGCCGGCGGCCTCCCGCACGCGGACGTCCCCGTGCCGGTGACCGCGCACGAGGCCTGACCCACGCCCGCCCCCCCAAACTGGAGGTTCCATGGCTCCCGGAATCCGCGTGTCCGACCAGGGCCCGGTGCGCATCCTGACCATCGACAACCCGGCCAAACGAGGCGCCTTCGGCCACGGCATGGCCCCCGCTCTGCTCGCCGAGCTCGACCGGGCGGACGCCGACCCGGCGGTGCGCGTCATCGTGGTCACCGGCACGGACGGCTGCTTCTCTTCGGGGCACGACCTGCAAGAGGTGCTCGACGCCCCCGAGACGGCCGGGGACCCGGTGGCCAACGCCGCGTTCACCCGCCCCGCGGAACTGACCACCCCCGTCATCGCCGCGATCGACGGGCCCGCGTACGCGGCGGGTTTCATCCTGGCGCTCAACTGCGACCTGCGGGTGGCCGGCGCCGGTGCCCGGTTCTGCGCGGTGGGCGCCGCGATCGGTCTGGTGCCGGTCGGCGGGCAGCTCAGCAGGCTGCTCGACGTGGTGAGCTATCCGGTCGCCTTCGCATGGCTGGCCACCGCGGCTCCGTTCGACGCCGAGGAGGCGCTCCGGCACGGGTTCGTCGAGCGGATCGGCGACGGCGACCGCGCACTCGACGACGCGCTCGCGCTGGCCCGGGACATCGCCGAGGTCTCGCCGGCGGTGCTGGCGGCGGTCAAGTCGGGTCTGCGGCACACCCTGGCGCACGGGCTCGACGCCGGCCGGGCGGCGGAGCCGCTGCTCGCGGCCCTCGTGCAGCGGCTGCCCGACGGTGCGGAGGGCGTGCGCGCGTTCCTCGAACGCCGCCCTGCCGACTATCCCGACGCCCCCGGGGACCTGCGCGAGCGCATCGCGAAGGTGCTCGCGTGAGCGCCGCGAACTCCCCCGCCGCTGCGCCGGTGCCCGCGCCCCGGCGGCTGCGCGAGGACGTCGTGCGTGACCTGGCCGCCCGTTACGGCCTGCCCGCCAACCCCGTCGTCTTCGCGCCGGGCGCCGAGGAGGCCGCCGCCGCCGCGCGGCGGCTGGGGCGGCCCGTCGCCGTGAAGCTGGTGGCCGACGGCGTGGTGCACAAGAGCAGGGCCGGCGGCGTGCTGCTCGGCGTGGCGCCCGACGATGTCCTGGACGCCACCGAACGGCTGCTCACCGAGCAGCGCGCCAGCGGCGTCGAGGTGCGCGGGGTGACCGTCGAGCCGATGGTCGAACCGGGTCTCGAGGCCGTGGTGGGCGCCCTGTACGAGCCCTCGTTCGGGCCGGTCGTGATGGTCGGCTCCGGTGGTGTGGACGTCGAGACGCTCGGCGACGTCGCGTTCGCCCTGGCGCCCGTCGACCACGGCGGCGCGATACGGCTGCTGGAGCGGACCAGGATCGGCGCGATCCTGCGCCGCCGGCTCCCGCCGGCGCACGAGAGGCTGGCCGAGTTGCTGGTCGGCATCGGCGGCGCCGACGGCATGCTGCTGAACGAGCCGGTCGACCAGATCGACCTCAACCCCGTCGTGGTGAGCGCCACCGGCATCGTCGCCGTCGACGCACGCGCCGTGGCCCGGGAACCCGCCGGAGACGTGCACCCGGCGGCGCACGCGCCCGACCCCGCCGAGGCCTACGAGGCGCTGCACCCTGGCATCTACCCGGGCTCGCTCGCCGTGCTCGGCGCCTCGGCCGACCCGCGCAAGATGGGTCACCGCGCCGTGCGCACCGCGGTCGAGCTGGGATTTCGTGGCTCCGTCCACCCGGTCAGCCGGTCGGCGGCCGAGATCCTCGGCCGGCCTGCGGTCGGCTCCGTCGACGAACTGCCCACGGGCATCGACCGGGCCGTGGTGGCGCTGCCCGCCCCCGCCGTGCCCGACGCGCTGCGCCGGCTGGCGGCCCTGGGCACCAGAACGGCCCATGTGTACACCGCCGACACCGAGGACCTGGCGGCCGTGGTCGCGGGGACCCCGATGCGGGTGTTCGGGCCGAACTGCATCGGCCACTACACCCCGTACGCCCAGCTCACCATGATCGGCTCCGGCGCCTCGCCGACGCGGCGGGGCGGCATCGCGGTGGTCTCGCAGTCCGGCACCTACGCGGGCGACGTGGTGCGGCGCGGCAACGAGCTGGGCCTGGAGTTCAGCTTCGTCAGCTCGGTCGGCAACTGCCACGACGTGTCGCCGTCGGAGCTGCTGGCCTTCTGCGAGGCCGACGAGCGGACCACGGTCGCCGCGTTCTACCTGGAGGACGACCGCGACGCCGGCCGCTTCTTCCGTCTTGCGGCGGGCATGAGCACACCGGTCGTGCTGTTCAAGGGGGGTCGCAGCGCGGTCGGAACGGCCGCCGCCGCCTCGCACACCGGCGCGCTGGCGGCCGATCCGCGACTGCTCGCCGACGCCGCACACGCCGCCGGTGTGACGCTGGTGGACAGCCTCGACGCGCTCCTCGACACCCTGCTCGTGCTCCAGCACGTGCCCCACCCGGCGGGTCCTCGCCTCGGTCTTGTCGGCAGCGGCGGCGGCGTGGCCGTCGTCGGAGCCGACGTGGCCGGCGCGCACGGGCTGCGCCTGGCCCCGCTGGGCGAGGCCACCGCCGGTGCGCTGGCCCGGTTCGCGGCGCCGGGCACGAGCCTGGCCAATCCGGTCGACATACCGGTGTGGTCGCTGTTCGACGACAGCGGGCCGTTCACCGGCGCGCTGGTGCGGGCCGTCGCCACCGACCCGTCGATCGACTGCGTGTGCGCCTATCTGGACGTCGGCACGGTGTACGACCTGCTGGACGGTGCCGAGGCCGCGGCGCTCGTCACCGCGCTGACCGATGACCTGCTCGCCGCCGACCGCGACGGCACCCCCCTGGTGCTGGTGCTGCGCAGCAGCACCAGCCGGGAGCAGGACGAGCTGGTGCGCGGGCTGCGGGAGCGCGCCGCGGCGCACGGCGTGCCGCTGCTCGACTCGGTCGACCGTGCCATCGCCGCCGTCGGCCGCGGATGGCAGGCCGCCGGCCGGCCCAGGAGCGCGGAGGGGACACTCTGACCATGGCCGACACCACCACGTCCGCGAGCGACACCGGCACCCGCCTGCGGCGTCGCGCGCGACTTGCCCTGGCCACCATCGCCCTGAGCACGTTCCTGTCGATGAGCGTCTGGTTCTCGGCCTCGTTCGTGATCCCGCAGTTCCAGCAGCTGTGGGCGCTCAGCGGCAACGAGTCGGCGCTGCTGACCATCGCGGTCCAGCTGGGATTCGTGCTGGGCGCGGTGACGCTCGCCGGCACCGGTCTCGCCGACGCGGTGCCCGGCGCCCGGCTGATGAGCGTGGGCGCGACGGGTGCGGCCATCGCCAACCTGCTGCTGCTCTGGGCGCCCGGATACGGGATCGCGCTCGGCCTGCGCGCACTGACCGGCGCGTTCCTGGCCGCGGTCTATCCGCCGGCGCTCAAGCTGGTCTCCTCGTGGTTCCGCACGGGCCGGGGCACCGCGCTCGGGGTGATGATCGGCGCCCTCACCCTCGGCTCGGCGGCCCCGCAGCTGGTCAAGGCCACCGGCGGGCTCGGCTGGCAGTCGGTGATCGTCGCGACGTCGGTGCTCACAGCGGCCGGCGGCCTGCTGATCCTGCTGGTACGGGGCTCGGGCCCCCACCCGTTCCCGCGCTCCGCTTTCCACCTCCCGTCGGCGCTGCGTGCGGTGCGCAGCCGGCCCGTGCTGCTCGCGAACCTCGGCTACGTCGGGCACATGTGGGAGCTGTACGCCATGTGGGCGTGGGTGGGCACGTTCCTCGCCTCGCTCGGCCCGTTCGCGCACCGCCCCGACGGTCCGCGTGAGGCGTCGCTGGCGGCGTTCTGCTGCATCGGTGTCGGGGCGGTGGGTTGCCTGGTCGGCGGGCTGCTCAGCGACCGCTTCGGCCGGGCCAAGGCCGCGCTGCTCAGCCTGGTGATGTCCGGCGGTGCCGCCGTGCTGCTGTCCGCGGTGCGCACGCTGCCGCTGCCGGTCGTGCTCGCCGTGGCCTGCTTCTGGGGCTTCTGGGTGATCGCCGACTCGGCGCAGTTCTCGGCGCTGGTCACCGAGAACGCCGATCCGCGGTACGTGGGCAGCGCGGTCACCCTCCAGCTCGCGGTCGGCTACGTCACGACCGCGGCGACCATCTGGCTCGTCCCGGTGCTCGTCGACCGCGCCTCGTGGTCGGTGGCCCTGCTGGTGCTCGCGATCGGTCCGGTGGTCGGCATCGCGGCCATGGCCGGCTACCTGCGAGGACAACGCGCCACGGCGTGAACCCCGGCGTCCGGCCGGGGGCTTCGCTTCCGCCGGACCGTGGCTTCGCTTCCGTCGGCCGGTGGCTTCGCTTCGGCCGAGCGGCGGCTCCTCGCTTCGGGTGCGGGGCGCTCGTCCCCGCCTCGCCCCGTTCCCACCTGACAACCCGTTCATCTCTCTCCCTTGAACCAGTTCACAACCGTCGGAGGTAGTGGCATGTCCGAAACAGATCAGCGGCGCAGTGTCGTGACGGCGGGGACCGACGTGGTCCCGGTGGGCGAGCTGCCTCCGCTGGGGCGGGTGCCCTCGCACATGCATGCGCAGGTGGTGCGCCAGGACCGCTACGGCGACCCGGCCGAGGCGTTCCGCCCCGAGGTGGTGCCGACCCCCGAGATCGGGCCCCACGAGGTGCTGATCGCCGTCATGGCCGCCGGGATCAACTACAACAACGTGTGGGCGGCCCGCGGCTACCCGGTCGACCAGGTGGCCGTGCGGCAGAAGCGCGGCGAACCGGAGGACTTCCACATCGGCGGCTCCGACGCCTCCGGCATCGTCTACGCCGTCGGCTCGGACGTCACCGGAATCGAGGTCGGCCAGCACGTCATCACGCACCCCGGCTGGTGGGACGCGCAGGACCCGTGGGTGCGCGAAGGCCGTGACCCGATGATCGCGAACTCGGCCCGGATCTACGGCTACGACACCAACTACGGTTCGTTCGGCCAGTTCACCCGGGTCCAGGCCCATCAGGTGCTGCCCAAGGCGGAGCACCTGACCTGGGCGGAGGCCGCCGCGCCGACGCTGGTGGGCACCACCGCCTACCGGATGCTGCACGGTTGGGCGGGCAACACCGTCGAGAAGGACGACGTGGTGCTGATCTGGGGCGGGTCCGGCGGCCTGGGCACCCAGGCCAGCCAGCTCGCCCGGCTCGCCGGCGCCGTCCCGGTGGCCGTCGTCTCGGACGCCGAGCGCGGCGCCTACGCCGAGAAGTACGGGGCCGCGGGCTGGATCGACCGCCGGCGGTTCTCGCACTGGGGCATTCCGCCGCTGGTCGACGACAAGGCCGGGCAGCGGGAGTGGACCGCGGGCGCCCGGGCGTTCGGCAAGCGGGTCTGGGAGATCGTCGGCTCCCGCCGGGACCCCGCGCTGGTCTTCGAGCATCCCGGGGCGGCGACCATCCCCACCAGCATCTTCGTCTGCCGCCCCGGGGGCATGGTGGTGATCTGCGCCGGCACCACCGGCTACGACGCCATGGTCGACCTGCGGTACCACTGGACGCGGCAGAAGCGCCTCCAGGGATCGCACGGCACGAACGACGCCCAGGCGATCGCCTACAACGACCTGGTCAGGAGCGGGAAGATCGACCCGGTGCTGGGGCGCACCGTCGCCTTCGGCGAGATCGGTGCCGCGCACGCGACCATGGGCCGCGGCGAGGACGTCTTCGGGAACGTCTCCGCACTCGTCGGCGCGGCCTCGCCGGACGCGGGCCGTGCATGAGAGGCGGCACGTGAGAGGCGGCACGTGAGAGGCCGCGCGTGAGCGTGGGTGTGCGCGCCGGCGCCGGTCGGCGCGCACACCGTCCCACCCCGCTCACACCACCCGGTGCGCCCCTTCCGACGGCACCGCGGTGAAGACCCGGGGTGCCGTGAAGTCCGCGCGGGCGAAGGCGTCGCGTACCGCACGGGTCACGTCCTCGGTGCGGTCCTGGTCCACCAGGACGATCGCCGAGCCGCCGAAGCCGCCGCCGGTCATCCGGGCGCCCAGCGCGCCGGCCGCGTTCGCGGTGTCGACGACGAGGTCGAGTTCCGGGCAGGAGACGCGGAAGTCGTCCCTGAGGGATATGTGTCCCTGGGTCAGGACCGGTCCCACGGCACGGACCTGACCGGCGTCGAGCAGCCGGATCACCTCCGTCACCCGGTGGTCCTCGGTCACCACGTGCCGCACGCAGCTGCGCACTTCTTCGTCGTCGATCCGGCGCAGCGCGGCGTCGAGCTCCGCGTGCGCCACGTCGCGCAGCGCGGGGACACCCAGGGCCGCGGCGCCCGCCTCGCAGGACCTGCGCCGGCTCGCGTAGGCGCCGTCGGCCAGCGTGTGCTTGACGCGGGTGTCGACGACGAGCAGGCACAGGCCGTGCACGGTGAGGTCGAAGGGGACCTGGCGTTCGGTGAGGTCCCGGGTGTCCAGGTAGAGGGCGTGGCCCGACGTGCAGCTCGCGGAGGCCATCTGGTCCATGATCCCGCAGGGCATGCCCACGAAGTCGTTCTCCGCGTGCTGGCACAGGCGGGCCATGCGCGCCCGGGACAGGCCGAGCGAGAACAGCCCGTCCAGGGCGAACGCCGTGGCGACCTCCAGCGCCGCCGACGACGAGAGGCCGGCGCCGGTCGGCACCGCGCTCGCGAAGTGCAGGTCGGCGCCGCCGACGGGCAGCCCTGCCGCGCGCAGCGCCCACAGCACCCCGGCCGGGTACGCGGCCCAGCCGCCGTCCGGGCCCGGCTCCAGCTCGTCGAGACGCAGCTCGTAGGTGCCGCCTGGCACGTCGGCCGAGTGCAGGCGCAGGATCCCGTCGGTGCGCGAAGCGGCGGCGGCGAGCACGGTGTGCGGCAGGGCGAGCGGCATCACGAAGCCGTCGTTGTAGTCGGTGTGCTCACCGATCAGGTTCACCCGGCCCGGTGCCGCCCAGACGCCGTCCGGTGCGCGCCCGTACAACTCCTGAAAGCCCTTGGCCACTGTCTCGGCCGACTCCGTGGACGACGTCACGGCTCCCCCTCCTCCTGCTGGATGCTGCTCCGGGACGACTGCCGTCCTGGACGACTGCTGGCTCGCCGGGGTCGGCCCCGGTCGGCTACTCCGCCGCCACCCGCTGGGCGAACGCCCAGGCGTCGGCCACGATGTCGGCGAGGTCCGGGCGGGCCGGACGCCAGCCGAGGCGGTCGCGTGCGGCGTCGGCGGACGCGACCAGGACGGCGGGGTCGCCGGCGCGGCGGGGTGCGGTCACCTCGGGGACGGGGTGCCCGGTGACCCGTCGGACGGTCTCGATGACCTCGCGCACCGAGAAGCCGGCGCCGTTGCCGAGGTTGCAGATCAGATGCTCGCCGGGCCGTGCCGCCTGCACCGCGAGCAGGTGCGCTTCGGCCAGGTCGGCGACGTGGATGTAGTCGCGGATGCAGGTGCCGTCCGCGGTCGGGTAGTCCTCGCCGAAGACGGAGATCGCCTCGCGGCGGCCCTGGGCGACCTGGAGGACCAGCGGGATCAGGTGCGACTCGGGGTCGTGCCGCTCTCCGCAGTCGCCGTACGCGCCCGCCACGTTGAAGTAGCGCAGCGAGACCGCGGCGAGGCCGTGCGCGACCGCCTCGCCGGTGATCATGTGGTCGACGGCGAGCTTGGACGCACCGTACGGAGAGGTCGGCGCGGTCGGGTCGGTCTCGGTGATCGGGGTGTTGACCGGCTCGCCGTACGTGGCGGCGGTGGACGAGAAGACCAGCGTGCGCACCCCGGCCGTGCGCATCGCGGCGAGCAGCTCCATCGTCCCGCCGACGTTGTTGTCCCAGTACTTCTCGGGCTTCACGACCGACTCGCCGACCTGCGAGAACGCGGCGAAGTGCAGGACCGCGTCGTACGAGGGGTCGAGCCACTTGCCCGCGTCGCGGATGTCGCCCTCGACGAACGTCGCCCCGGCGGGGACGCCCTCGCGAAAGCCGGTGGAGAGATTGTCGAGGACGGTGACCTCGTGGTCCGCCTCCAGCAGATGCTGGGCGACGACGCTGCCGACGTATCCCGCACCACCCGTGACCAGGTACTTGCCCATTACTCGCTCGCTACCTCTCGCAGTCGCATCGCCGCGGCCTCCGGCGGCACATCGTTGATGAACACACTCATGCCGGATTCGGAACCCGCGAGGAACTTCAGCTTGCCGGAAGTGCGGCGGATGGTGAAAAGCTCGAGGTGGAGCGCGAAGTCGTCGCGGTCCACCCGGTACTCGCCGAGATCGCCGAACGGGGCCTGGTGCCAGGCCGAAATGTACGGGGTCGGGGGGCGGCGGACGGGCCCGGCGCCTTCTCCAGCCGGCGTGTCGCCCGCCTCGGCGTCGAAGATGCGGTCGAAGCGCCTCAGGAGCTCCAGGTAGATCCGCGGGAACTCGGCCCGCGCCGTCTCGTCGAGGGCGAGCAGGTCCGGTACCCGGCGCTTGGGGTAGAGGTGCAACTCGTAGGGCCAGTGCGCGGCGTACGGGACGAAGGCGACCCAGTGGTCGGTGTCCAGGACGACGCGGCGGCCGTCGGACAGCTCGTCGGCGACGACGTCGTCGAAGAGGTTGCGTCCGGTGTCGTCGCGGTGCGCGGCCAGCGAGCGGAGCATCAGGGCGGTGCGCGGGGTGACGAAGGAATAGCCGTATATCTGGCCGTGCGGGTGGCCGAGGGTGACGCCGATCTCGGCGCCGCGGTTCTCGAAGCAGAACACCTGGGTCACGGCGGGCAGCCGGCCCAGTTCGGCGGTGCGGTCCGTCCAGGCCTGAAGGACCAGACCGGCCTGCTCCTCGGTGAGGTCGGCGAAGGACGCGTCGTGATCCTCCGTGAAGCAGACCACCTCGCAGCGGCCGGAGTCGCCGGCGAGCGACGGGAAACGGTTCTCGAACACGGCCACGTCGTACGTGGCGTCCGGGACCTCGCTCATGCGGCCCTCGCGTGACGGGCAGAGCGGGCACTCGTCGGCGGGCGGGTGGTAGGTGCGGGCCTGGCGGTGCGAGGCGACGGCGACCGCGTCGCCGAGCAGCCGGTCCCGGCGGATCTCGGAGCGTTCCGGGCCGGCCGGATCGAGCGGGCGACGGTCGACGGCGTCGCGTACCGCGTCATCCCGCAGGTCGTAGTAGATGAGCTCGCGACCGTCGGCCAGCCGGGTCGACGTCTTCTTCACTCCTCGATCCCCCGCTTTCTGCACCCATATCCATGCCCACGGCCATCAAACACACAACTAAACATAACAGACCACAACCAAACAGGTGCGTCAATCCCCCGGACCCCCCGAAGCTGGGTGATCCCTGTGAACTTCCCCTCACATTAGCGCGACGATACAAGGACAAAAGCACCCGCTCGATCACAATCAAACAAAGAACATCAACCCAACGGTTCAATTCTTGAACGAATCGGCGTAGGTTCCGGGCAGTTCAGTTCGCGCAACGAAGCGAGTACCCCCATGACTTACCTCGCCGACGGGCTCCGGCTCCCCACGAACGGGCTCGACTACACGATCCTGGCGATCTACTTCGCCGTGGTGCTGGGCATCGGCTTCGCCGCCCGGCGCTCGGTCAAGACGTCCCTCGACTTCTTCCTCTCGGGCCGTTCGCTGCCCGCCTGGATCACCGGCCTCGCGTTCGTCGCGGCCAACCTCGGTGCCACCGAGATCCTGGGCATGGCGGCCAACGGCGTCCAGTACGGCGCCTACACCGTGCACTGGTACTGGATCGGCGCCATCCCCGCCATGGTCTTCCTCGGCCTGGTGATGATGCCCTTCTACTACGGCTCGAAGGTGCGCTCCGTCCCGGAGTTCCTGCTGCACCGCTTCGGACCCTCCTCGCACCTGCTCTCCTCGATCATCTTCGCGGTGTCGTCCGTCCTGATCGCGGGCGTCAACCTCTACGCGATGGCGATCGTCCTCCAGGCGCTGCTCGGTTGGCCACAGTGGGTGGCGATCGTGGTCGCGGGCGCCTTCGTGCTGGTGTACATCACCGTGGGCGGCCTGTCCTCGGCGATCTACAACGAGGTGCTCCAGTTCTTCGTGATCCTCGCCGCGCTGATCCCGCTGACCATCGTCGGCCTGAAGCGGGTCGGCGGCTGGGACGGCATGAGCGACAAGCTCACCGCCACGCACGGGGACGACTTCATGAGCGCCTGGGGCGGCACCGGCATCGGCTCGGCCAACCCGCTCGGCGCGAACTGGCTCACCATCGTGCTCGGCCTCGGCTTCGTGATGAGCTTCGGCTACTGGACCACCAACTTCGCCGAGGTGCAGCGGGCGCTGTCCGCCAAGAACCTCTCCGCGGCCCGGCGCACCCCGCTCATCGCCGCCTTCCCCAAGATCCTGATACCCATGGTCGTGGTGGTCCCCGGCCTGATCGCGCTGGTGATGGAGCCGGCCATCGGCACCGAGCACAGCGACCTGACCTACAACGACGCCATCCCCGTCCTCATGCGCGACCTGCTGCCCAACGGGGTGCTGGGCATCGCCGTGACCGGGCTGCTCGCCGCGTTCATGGCCGGTATGGCGGCCAACGTCTCGTCGTTCAACACCGTCTTCACCAACGACATCTGGGCGGCGTACCTGAAGAAGGGCCAGAGCGACCGGCACTACCTGCTCACCGGGCGGGTCGTCACCGCCGTCGGGGTGCTGATCGGCATGGGCACGGCGTTCATCGCGTCCAGCTTCAGCAACATCATGAACTACCTCCAGACGCTGTTCTCGTTCTTCAACGTGCCGCTGTTCGTGGTGTTCATCATCGGCATGTTCTGGAAGCGCACCACGGCCGCCGCCGGGTTCTGGGGGCTGCTCTCCGGCACCGTCGCCGCGATGGTCAACTACTTCTGGTTCTACAAGCAGGGCGTCATCGACATCCCGAGCGATCAGGGCGCCAACTTCGTCTCCTCGATCGTCGCCTTCGTGGTCGGCGCGGTGGTGATGGTGGTGATCTCCTACGCCACGAAGCCCAAGGCCGCCGAGGAGCTGGCCGGTCTGGTGTACGGCACCAGGTCGCCCGGCATGACGGAGCCGCCGGCCGCGGGCGACGAGGCGTGGTACCGCAGGCCCGCGCTGCTCGGCTGGGGCGCGGTCGTGCTGGCCGCCGCGTGCTACGTGCCGTTCTCGTTCTGAGCGGCCACCGCGCCAGCCCTGGCCCAAGCGCCGCCCCGACCCTCCACACGCCTCGCACACCGAAGGACGTAAGCACCATGTCTGACGACCACGTCAACCGAACAGACGGCGCGCCGGACGGCGCCGTGCCACCGGAGACCGAGTACCAGCACGAGGTCAGCCAGCTCGAGAAGCGCTCCGCGACGGCCGCGCGGCTCTTCGACATCCGGCTGATCATCGGCGGGCTGTTCGTGATCTACGGGGTGATCGTCACGATCGCCGGCATCACCGCCTCCGACGCCGACCTGAAGAAGGCCCAGGACATCAACATCAACCTGTGGACGGGACTCGGCATGCTCGTCCTGGGGCTGCTGTTCCTGCTGTGGCTCAAACTCCGCCCGACCCCGCCGGCGCCCCCGTCGGTGCACGACCAGCCGTCGTCCTGACGGCCGCGGAGGGCACCGGCCCCGGCAGCCGGCGGCCCGGACTACCGGGCGCCCCTGCCGGGGCCGGTGTCCTCCGGCCGGCTGCCCGCCCGGTCGAGCAGGCCCGTGCGGGCGGCCAGCGCCGCCGCCTCGAGGCGTGAACCCACGCCCAGCTTCATCAGGACCCGCTGCACATGCGTGCGCGCGGTGGACGGCGCGATGCCCATACCCGCCGCGATCAGCCGCGTCCCCTCCCCGTCGGCGACCCGCACCAGGACCTCCACCTCGCGCGGGGTGAGCATCCCCAGCAACCGCTGGCCCTCGTCGTCCGGTTGGGCCACGGGGTTCAGCAACTCGGCGAAGGCGCCCTGCAACAGGGTGGGGGCGATCGCCGCCTCCCCGGCACGGGCCTTCATGATCGCCCGTTCCACGCCCTCGATCCGCTCGTCGTGGCGCACGTAGCCGCTGGCGCCCGCAGCGAACGCGGCGGCGATGCCGCGCGGTGACGGGACCGGGCCGAGCACCACCACCGCCACCGTCGACCGATCCTGCTTGATCTTCACCACCGGATCGAAGATCCCCGGCCGGTCCGGTGCGGCGGTGCCCAGCAGGCAGACCTCCGGCGCACGGTTGATCACCAGCTCCGCCGCCCCGGCGGCGGGTGCGGCGGCCGCCAGCACCCGGTGCCCGCGCAGTTTGAGCGCCGAGGCAAGCGCCTCGGCGTGAAGTCTGTGGTCATCCACCACCACGAGTCGCACCGCCGCCATGAGCAACCCCCCAGTCCCCTCCGCACCGAGCCGGCGCCCCGGCCAGGTCGGTAAACACCCCAACCCCCCGTCGTCCATCTCGGGAAACTACACGCCTGTTCGACATTGCGCTCCCCCACCGGCGAGATCGCCGTGTCGCCGACCGAAATCCTCTCCTTCGCCCCCCTGTCGCTCGTCGTTCCGGCCACCCTCCCGCGAACAGCCACCCGACCCGCGAACACGCAGACGACCCCGCCCGAGAGGGGGCGGGGTCGTCGGGTCGTGCTGCCGGTCACTCGGTGCGGGCGGTCACAACCCGCACCTCCGCCGGACTAGTCGGCGGCGAAGCCGAGCACCGTGTAGTTCTTCTCGTCCGCGGAGAGCGGCTTGCTGATCAGCTCCTTTCCGAGGAACAGCCGCCCGTCGGCGTACCAGATCTCCGCCGAGTCGGGGACCATGCTCATCAGCGCGTCGAGCACCGTCTGCGACGCAGGAGTCTCCAGCAGGGTGGTCTGCTTCGACGTCTTGGTGTTGATCGTCACGATCTGCGAGCCCTTGTCGTACGGGCCGTCCTTGTAGGCGAGGACGTTGGAGCCGTCCATCCGCACCGGGAACATCGTGTACTGGTCGCCCGCGTCGAACCGGTCACCGGTGGACTTGCCGGTGGCCAGGTCGAACGACACGATCTCGTTGGTGTTGCCGTACTCGCCGCCGCCCTGGTGCTGCTCGGTCGGCACGTACACCCGGTTGTTGCCGACGATGATGCCGTGGCAGTCGTGGACGTGGTTGACGTCGCAGTCGTGGCTGTACTTGCCGTCCGGCAGCGTGATCTTCGTCAGCAGCTTGCCGCTGTCGTCGAGCGAGAACACGTCGGTGACACCGCTCGCGGTGATCTCACCGGAGTCCACACCGAAGACGACGGGCTTGGTGGAGATCACCTTGGCGTTGTCGATGCCGGCGGGCAGCTTGTACGACCACTTCGGGTTGCCGTTGCTGGGGTCGAGCAGCTGCACTTCCAGTTTCGGGTTGTCGTAGTCGCCGCACTGGCGGACCGCGACCAGCTGCTCACCGCCCCGGTAGCCATCGTCCTTGCAGGTGTCGGCGGCCTGCGGGGACCACAGCAGCTTCCCGGACTTCAGGTCGAAGGCGGCGCCGCCGTCGGTGTCACCGCCCAGGGCGACCGTGTTGCCGCTGATGCTGGCCTCTTCGAACCGGGCCTTGTCGTCGCCGTTGTCGACCTGCTTGGTCCACAGCTTCTGGCCGGTGTTGAGGTCGATGGCGGAGATCTTGCTGCACGGCTGGACGTCGTGCGCGCCCTTGACCTTGGCCTCCTCGTAGATGACCGCGGTGATCCCGTCGTCGGTGACCTCGGGTGCGCTGCCGCAGGTCTGGCCGTCCAGCGGCATCTTCCAGGTCTGCTTGCCGGAGTCCGTGTCGTAGCCGATGATCTCGTTCAGGCCGGCCTTGGCGAACACCTTCTTGTACAGCCAGGACCCGGGCACCGAGTACACGGCGTCCTTGGGAACCTCGGGCTGGGGCACCTGGAAGAGGACCTTGGCCGACGTGTTGCCGGGCACCTTCTCCGCACCGCCGCTGCCCTGGCCGCCGCTCCCGCCGTCCTTGCCTTCCTTGCCGCCGGAGCCGCCCGAGCCGCCCGAGGACGACGATGCCTCGTCCTTCTTGTCGTCGGACCCGGACTTGGAGTACCAGATGCCGCCACCGACGATCAGCGCGATCGCGACGACCGCCGCGACGATGATCACCAGCTGGGAGTTGACCTTCTTGCCCGGGGACACCGCCGCCTGCGGCGCCGTCGGCGACTGGTAGCCGCCGTAGTTCTGCTGCTGGCCCGGGTAGCCGTAGCCCTGCTGCTGACCGGGCTGGACCGCGGGCTGCGCGAAGACGGTCGGCTGCTGGGCCACGGAGGCGTCCTGCGGGGAGCCCTGTGGGGAGCCGTAAGCGGGCTGTCCCTGCGGCTGCGCCGGCGGCTGGCCGGGCGGCGGTGGCGTCTGCGGGGGTGCCGCGGGCGGCGGGGGCGTGCCCTGGCCGGCACCCGGCCCGGGGTAGCCGTACCCGGGCCCCTGCTGCTCCGGGGGCTTGGCGAAGTCGGGCGGGGTGGATGGCGGGCCCTGCGGCGGTGCGGGCGGCGGCTGCGGGGTCCCGTAGCCCCCGGGCTGGGGGCTCTGCGGGGTGCCGTAGCCCCCCTGGGGCGGGCCGTTGGGCGGCTGAGGCGGCTGGGTCATGGCGGTCACCTTCGGAAACGGGCTTCGGAACGGGTCGGGGACGACGCCCGGGGCCCGCGGGGACGCGGGCTCACCGGAGCGTGGGTGCAGTCACTTGCCGAAGGCCATCATGAGTTTCTCCTGCGCCTTGTCACTGCCGGTCAGCTGGGTGGTGGAGATGACGAAGCGGCCGTCCACGTAGGCGATCTCCGCCGAGTAGAAGCCGTTCTCGATGTCCGCGGTGCTCGCGGGGTGCTGGAGCAGCTTCGTCGGCTTGTGGCCGCCGCTGGTCGGGATCGACAGCACCGCGCCGCCCGCCTCGTACGTGGGCTTCTGGTAGGCGATGACGTTGCCGCCCTCCACCCGCAGCGGCAGCATGCTGCTCTCGGCGGGCGCCTTCACGCGCCAGCGCTCCTTGCCGGTGTCCAGGTTGACGGCGACGATCTCGTTGGCGCCGGTGTCCGCCTCGGTGGGCAGGTAGAGGGTGTCGGCGTCGGCAGCCGTGCCGTTACAGCCCTGTAGCTCGGACTCGATGATCGACATGGGGCAGTCGGGCGAGAAGCTCTCGTTGATGTCGACCTGCGAACGCGTCGTACCGCTGCCGTTCTTCAGCGTGCTGATGTTCCACTGCTTCTTGTCCTCGTTGGTGAGGTAGAGGACGACGGGGCTGGTGGAGTAGACGCGCTTGAGGGACCAGCCCTTGGGGATCTCCTTGGTCCACTTGGTCTTGCCGGTGTCGGGGTCGAGTTCCTCCACCCGCTCGTGCTCGGTGTCCTTCCCCGCCGAGCACCCCATCGACAGGAGCACCTTGGAGCCGCCGGTGAAGGCCTGCGGGAAGCAGACCCCGTCCTCCTCTTCCTTCTTGGTCCACAGCTGGTGGCCGTCGCTCATCGACAGGCCGGTGCCGGACTGGGAACGGCCGACTATCAGCGTGTTCTTGGAGATGTACATCTCCAAGCTCAGCGAGCTGTCGAACAGTCCCTCTTCCTTGATGTTCCTGGTCCAGCCCTTCTCACCGGTGTTCAGGTCGACTTCCACCAGCTGGTTGCACTTGGCGGTGTCCTTCACGCCCTCCTTGTAGGCGACGACGATCTTGCCGTCGGCGGTCGCCTGCTTGGAGGTGGCGCAGATCTCCTGAGGGAAGGTGATGGGCTCCCAGGCCTGGCTGCCGTTGGCCACGTTGTAGCCGAACAGCTGCTTGTACGCGGCCTTGGCGGCGATCTTGTCGGTGACCCACATGCCGTTGGCCTCGGCACCGTTGCCGGGCGCGTCGGGCGCCCCCTTGTACCAGAGCACCTTCGCCTCGCCGGGCTGGCGGTCGGCGTTGAAGTCCTCGGGGTCGTCGCCCCTGCTGCCGCCGTTGCCGCTGCCGTCGCCCTCGTCGGCCGACGCCGAGGGGCCGGGCGAACTGGTGTGCTTGGCGACCGGCTTGTCGTCGTCCCCGCCGCTGGTGACCGCCCACACCACACCGCCGGCCACCAGTACGAGGGCCACCGCCGCGCCGATGAGCACCGCGGGCTTGCCCTTGAAGGGGTTACGGCCGCCACCGCCGGGGCCGCCACCGGGCACCGTCGGGTACTGCTGCTGAGGCGGGTAGCCGTACTGCGGCTGGGTGTAGGGCCCGGGCTGCTGCTGCGGGGCGTACGGGCCCGGCTGCTGCGGCTGGCCGAAGCCGCCCGGCTGCTGGGGCGGGCCGAACCCGCCCGACTGCTGCGGGTAGCCGTAACCCGGCTGGCCCGCGGGCGGCGTGGGCGGTTGCTGGGGGTACCCGTAGCCGGGCTGGCCCGCGGGCTGGGCCGGCGGCTGCTGGGGCGGCGGCGGGGGTGTGCCGTGCGGCGGCGGGTCCTGCGGAGCTCCGAAGCCGCCCTGGGGCGGTTGGTTGGGTGGCTGAGTCACAGCGCTCCCCCTCTTTCACTGAAATCTCGCCTCGCCGGCCCCCGCTGTGACCCGCGTGTCCTGACGTGCTGGAGGTGTCCCGCTGGATACCCTCTAGCCCTTGAGGCACCCCCGAGGGGACCACGGCGCTGGTTTTCGGCATGCCTGACGGGTCTCGGACATGTCCCGAGGCCGCCTTTCTATCACTTGGTCGCCCTAGCACACCTGGCCGGTCCATGCCCTGTTCCCAAGGGCGGACCGGCCCGTGATGGCACTGTTACGCGGTTTTCACGCATCCTTCGCGATCAGAAAGCGGGGGCCTCTCATCCGGCTTCACCCAACTCGTCGGCGAGTTCCAGCCAGCGGTTCTCCAACTCCTCGCGGCGGGTGACGAGTTCCCTCAGCTCGCCGTCGAGCACGGCCACCTTCGCGAAGTCGGTGGCGTGATCGGCGATCTGCGTGTGCAGCGCCGTCTCGTCCTGCGAGATCTTGTCCAGCTGCCGCTCGATCCGCTGGAGTTCCTTCTTCGCGGCGCGCGCCTCGGCGGCGGAGACGGCCTTCTCCTTCTTCGCCGGCGTGGCCGCGGGCGCCGGGGCGGCCTCCTGGAGCATCCGACGGCGGCGTTCCAGGTACTCGTCGACGCCGCGCGGCAGCATCCGCAGGGTCCGGTCGCCGAGCAGCGCGAACACCCGGTCCGTGGTGCGCTCGAGGAAGAACCGGTCGTGGGAGATCACGACGAGGGTGCCGGGCCAGCCGTCGAGCAGGTCCTCCAGCTGGGTCAGGGTCTCGATGTCCAGGTCGTTGGTGGGCTCGTCGAGGAAGAGCACGTTGGGCTCGTCCATCAGCAGCCGCAGCAGCTGCAACCGGCGCCGCTCACCACCCGAGAGGTCGGCGACGGGCGTCCACTGCTTCTCCTTGCCGAAGCCGAACGTCTCGCAGAGCTGCCCCGCCGTCATCTCCCGGCCCTTGCCAAGGTCGACCCGCTCGCGTACCTGCTGCACCGCCTCCAGCACCCGCAGCCCCGGATCGAGTTCGTGCACCTCCTGCGAGAGGTAGGCGGGCCTGACCGTCTTGCCCACCACGATCCGGCCGCCGGCCGGCTGTCGCTCGCCGTCGCTCGCCGCGGCCTCGGTCATGGCCCGCACCAGCGATGTCTTGCCCGCGCCGTTCACGCCGACCAGGGCGATGCGGTCGCCCGGTCCGAGCTGCCAGGTCACCCGCTCCAGCAGCGTCTTCGGACCGGCCTGGACGGTGATGTCCTCCAGGTCGAAGACGGTCTTGCCGAGCCGGGACGAGGCGAACTTCATCAGTTCGCTGGTGTCGCGCGGCATCGGCACGTCCTTGATCAGCTCGTTGGCGGCCTCGATGCGGAAGCGCGGCTTGGACGTGCGCGCGGGCGCGCCACGGCGCAGCCAGGCCAGCTCCTTGCGGATCAGGTTCTGCCGCTTGGCCTCCTCGCTCGCCGCGATGCGCTCGCGCTCGGCACGCGCGAAGACGTAGTCCGAGTAGCCGCCCTCGTACTCGAAGACGGTGCCGCGCTGCACGTCCCACATGCGGGTGCAGACCTGGTCGAGGAACCACCGGTCGTGCGTGACGCAGACCAGGGCGGAGCGGCGGGCGCGCAGGTGCTCGGCGAGCCAGGCGATGCCCTCCACGTCCAGGTGGTTGGTGGGCTCGTCGAGGACGATCAGGTCCTGCTCGGCGATGAGCAGCTTGGCGAGCGCGATGCGCCGGCGCTCGCCGCCGGACAGCGGGCCGATGACGGTGTCCAGGCCGTGCGGGAAGCCCGGCAGGGCGAGGCCGCCGAAGAGGCCGGTCAGCACATCCCTGATGCGGGCGTCGCCGGCCCACTCGTGGTCGGCGAGGTCGCCGATCACCTCATGGCGGACGGTGGCCGCCGAGTCGAGCGAGTCGTGCTGGGTGAGCACGCCGAGCCGCAGCCCGCCACTGTGCGTGACGCGGCCCGTGTCGGCCTCCTCCAGCTTGGACAGGATGCGGATCAGGGTCGTCTTCCCGTCGCCGTTGCGCCCGACGACGCCGATCCGGTCCCCTTCCGAGACCCCGAGGGACACCGAGTCGAGCAGTGCACGCGTGCCGTACACCTTGCCTACGGCCTCGACATTGACCAGATTGACGGCCACCAGCACTCCTGACCCGACGCTGCGGTTTGATCGATCAGCGTTCCAGGTTACGGGACCCGGACGCCCGGGGTGCGCCCCGTGGGGGCGCGGGGAACTGCGCGACCAACCCCGACGAGACCGTCGGGTCGTCATCGGCCCGAAGGGGCTGTCTCCGTCGTATCCGGACCACCGGCCGGTGGGGGCTTGTCGCGCAGTTCCCCGCGCCCCTTTATAGGCGCCTTTGGCGCCATCCCAGGGGCTCACGGCACCCCGGCCCACCTATTAGGGGCGCGGGGAACTGCGCGACAGGCCCCGACGAGACCGTCGGGTCGTCACCGGGCCGAAGCGGACGCTTTGGTCACCGTCGCCCCCGCCGCAGGCGAGGAGGCGACCCGTACGGCGCGGCACGTGCCGGAGTCCTGTAGTGCCGCCGCGACGGCCGGCGCCGTGGCGGCGTCCGTGAGGAACGCCGTGGTCGGGCCCGAACCGGACACCAGTGCGGCGAGGGCGCCCCCCTTGGTGCCGGCCGCGAGGGTGTCCGCGAGGGCGGGGTACAGGGAGAGCGCCGCCGGCTGAAGGTCGTTGCTCACCGCGGCGGCCAACGCCGCCGCGTCACCGTCCCGTAGCGCCCGGAGCAGCGCTTCGGAGGCCACCGGCGCCGGCACCGGACGGCCCGCCGCGGCGGCGAGGCGGTCGAACTCGCGGTACACGGCGGGGGTGGAGAGACCGCCCTCGGCCAGGGCGAACACCCAGTGGAACGAGTCACCGACCGGCAGCGGTCGCACCTGCTCGCCGCGTCCGGTGCCCAGCGCCGCCCCGCCGATGAGGCTGAAGGGCACGTCGCTGCCGAGTTCGGCGCAGAGTTGCAGGAGTCGGGCGCGGGACAGGCCGGTGTCCCAGAGCGCGTCACAGGCCAGCAGGGCCCCGGCACCGTCCGCGCTGCCGCCCGCCATGCCGCCGGCGACGGGGATGTTCTTGTCGATGTGGATGTGCACGGCGGGCGCGCGCCCGGTCCGCTCTGCGAGCGCCGTCGCGGCCCGCGCGGCCAGGTTGCCGCCGTCCAGGGGCACCTCGGCGGAGCCGGGCCCGTCGCAGGTCAGCCGTAGTTCGTCGGCGGGGGTGACGGTGATCTCGTCGTAGAGGCCGACGGCCAGGAAGACGTTGGCCAGGTCGTGGAACCCGTCGGGGCGCGCGGGCCCCACGGCGAGCTGCACGTTGACCTTGGCCGGGACCCGGACGGTCACGGCCGGGGTCTTGGGGTTCCGGTTCACCACGTACTCCGCATCCGGGCTGCCGCCCTGTACTCCGCCGGGCGCCGGTCCCACACGGTCGACGCCCGGTCCCTTCCGGTCGCCGTTCGCCACGGCACCGTCACCGTCACCGTCAAGGCTGTTCCGGCTGCTGGTCCGACCGGCCCGGCCGTTGTTCGGCGATCCGGGCGAACTCCGCCACGGTCAGCGACTCACCGCGCGCCTGGACCGGCACACCGGCGGCGACCAGGGCCGCCTCGGCCGCCGCCGCGGATCCGGCCCAGCCCGCCAGGGCGGCCCTGAGCGTCTTCCGCCGCTGCGCGAAGGCCGCGTCGACGACCGCGAAGACCTCTTGCCGGGAGGCCGTCGTCGCCACCGGCTCGGTCCTGCGGACCAGCGACACCAGGCCGCTGTCCACGTTCGGCGCCGGCCAGAAGACCGTACGGCCGATGGCACCGGCCCGTTTGACGTGCGCGTACCAGCCGGCCTTGACCGACGGGACGCCGTACACCTTCGAGCCGGGGGCCGCGCAGAGCCGGTCGGCGACCTCGGACTGGACCATGACCAGGACGCGTTCGATGCTCGGGAAGATGTCGAGCATGTGCAGCAGGACGGGCACGGCGACGTTGTAGGGGAGGTTGGCGACGAGGGCGGTGGGGGGCGGTCCCGGCAGCTCGCGCACGTGCAGGGCGTCGGCGTGCACCAGCGCGAAGCGTGCGGCGCGCTCCGGCAGCCGGGCAGCGACGGTCGCGGGCAGCGCTGCGGCCAGCGCGGCGTCGATCTCCACGGCCGTGACGCGGTCCGCCGCCTCCAGCAGTGCCAGGGTCAGCGAGCCGAGCCCCGGCCCCACCTCCACCACCACGTCGTCGGGCCGTACCTGGGCGGTGCGGACGATACGGCGGACCGTGTTGGCGTCGATCACGAAGTTCTGGCCGCGCTGCTTGGTGGGGCGGATACCGAGTCCGGCGGCGAGTTCGCGGATGTCGGCGGGGCCGAGGAGGGGGTCGGGGCGGGTGGGCGTCACGGGCCCAAGCCTACGGCCGGCGGGGTCGGGGGCCCGCCGGCCGGGTGGTCGGCCCGGGGTGCCGTCGGTCGACGGCACCCTCGTGAGGTCGTGGGGGTGCACCCTCGTGAGGGTCGTGAAGGTGGCCGTTACCCCGTCAGGTGGCGCCCGCAGACCGGCCAGGGTGCCGCGCCGCGCCGGGCGTAGAGGAGCTTCGCCAGGCGCGTCTGCTCGCCCGGGGACGCGTCCTGCGGACGGCCGATGCCGCCGAGCCCACGCCAGGTGCCGATGTCGAACTGGTACAGCCCGCCGTACTTCCCGGACGGGTCGACCGCTCTGGCCCGGCCACCGGACTCGCAGCGCGCCAGCGCCGCCCAGTCCAGGCCGTCGACGCGCCCGGGCACGCCGGGACCGGTCTCCTTGCGTGCCGGGGACCAACCGGATCCCGAGCCGCTCGCCCGGGCGCCGCCGCCACCGTCCGGTGCCGGCGGTTTCGTGCCCACCCGCAGGTGCTCGGGGCGTGGCCCGCGTACCACTTCGGACGCGAGCCAGCGCAGCGGCTGGGGCACCCCGTCGACGGTGCGGGTGGCGTAGGTGACCCGGCGGACGCCGGGGTGGCCGGCGCGTGCCACGATCTCGGTGCCGCGCGGCAGGCCGGGGTCCGCGGTCCGGCGCACCGGGTACGGGATGGTCTCGGAACGTACCTTGCGGCCGATCCGGATCCGGGTGACGGCGATGGTCTGCCCGTCGTGCGGGAAGCTGCCGGCCGCCATGGACAGGGTGTCCCTGCCGTGCAGCCGGATGCCGGCCGCGCGGACGGCCGCCGCTGCGCTCGCGGCGTTGGTGTGCAGGGTGCGGGTGCGGCCGTCGGCCCGGACGTGCACGGTGCGCTCGGTGCGTACCTGCAACGTGAGGCCGGTGCGGGCGATGGACCGGGACCGGGACACAGACACGTACGCGCCCTCGGGGCGTACCCCGAGGACGCGTAGTGCTCCGTCGACCGTGTGCGCGGTCGTCCACACGTGGCGGCGGCGGCCGTCGACGGTGATCCGCAGCGCGCGTGCGTGGCGCACGGTCACCTCGTCGCCGTCGGACAGCGGGGCGTCGGGTGTGGGTGCGACCACGTCGTGGGTGCCGACGACGACCCCCTCGTCGTCGAGGAGCTCGGCGACGTCGTCGGCGAACGTATGCAGTATGTGCGGCTTGCCGTCGATACTGAGCTGCACGGACTTGTCATGGGCCACGAATGCCGTCGTGCCGCCAGCGAGACAGGCCACGACCAGCGCCTGCGGAAGCAACCGGCGCAGCGGTTCGCGCCTGACGACCCCGGCGCGCCCGGCGCGCGACCCGCGTGACGTGCTCCGTCCCGAGCGGGCCTCGCCGTGACCGGTGTGCAGCTCACCGTGGACGGTCCTGGCTTCGCCGTGGCCGCCGTGGCCGCCGGAGCGCGCCGCGTCCCGGCCGGCCCGCCGGGCGGCCCGTCCCTGGGCCCCGCACACGGCCCGCGCCGCGCTCAGCGCCCCGCGCGCCCCGCGGATCCCCGTCACTCCGCGCCCCGCGCACAGCGGCCTACGGCGCGCCCCGTCCTCGCGCTCCTCGTCAGGGCACCCGTCCTCGCGCTCCTCGTGAGGGCGCCCGTCGTCCGCATCCTCGTGCCGGCGTCCTTCGTCCGCGCTCGTCTCCCGGTCGTGCGCTTCGGGCTCCTGCCCGGTCCCGGTCGCGGCGGTGCCCGTCTCCGGGGCGCCCGTCTCCCGGCTGCCCGTCTCCGGGGCGCCCGTCTCCGGGGCGCCCGCGCCGGTGCGGACCGCCGTGCCCTCGGGCCGCCCGGTGAGGCCCCCCGTACCCTCAGGCCCTTCGGTGGCGTCTGGCACGGCGGCGTCCCGCTCGCCGTCTGGTGGACCGATCGGCGTGTCGATCGGTCTCTCGCTGCTGCTCGTGGTCATGCAACGCTCCAGGTGAGTCCGGTCTGGTGGACCGAAACTAATGAGCGTTGGTCACTCTCCCAAGCAAGTCGATCACTCCGTGTCGCGGATCGCTCCCACGAATGGCCGCATCCACGCGTTTCGTACCGTAATCATTCAGTAACCGAAAGCACGGGCGGTATTGGCGGATACGGCCGTCGACAGCATCTCCTCGGAGACACCCTTCACCTGAGCCATGGCGCGCACCGTGATCGGAATGAGATACGGAGCGTTCGGCCGTCCGCGGTACGGCGCCGGGGTGAGGAAGGGGGCGTCGGTCTCGACGAGGACGAGGTCGAGCGGGGCGACGGCGAGCGCGTCACGCAGCGGCTGGGCGTTCTTGAAGGTGATGTTGCCGGCGAAGGACATGTAGTAGCCGTGCGCGGCGCACTCCTCGGCCATCGCGGCATCGCCCGAGTAGCAGTGGAAGACGGTGCGCTCGGGCGCGCCCTCTTCCTTGAGGATGCGCAGCACGTCGGCGTGGGCCTCGCGGTCGTGGATGACCAGGGCCTTGCGGCGCCGCTTGGCGATCTCGATGTGGGCGCGGAAGGAGAGCTCCTGGGCGGCCCGGCCCTCGTCCCCGGTACGGAAGTAGTCGAGACCGGTCTCGCCCACCGCTCTGACCTGGTCGAGCCCGGCGAGCCGGTCGATCTCGGCCAGCGCCTCATCCAGCGCGGCGGCACCTCCACCCGGCCGCTCCCCCTGCCGTGACCAACCGTCCGGGTCGCCGTGCACGATCCGCGGCGCCTCGTTCGGATGCAGGGCGACGGCGGCGTGGATGGCGTCGTGGGCGGCCGCCGTCTCGGCCGCCCACCGGGAACCGGTCACGTCGCAGCCGACCTGGACGAGGGTGGTGACCCCCACCGCCGCGGCCTTGGCCACCGCCTCGTCGACCGTTCCTGGCTGCATGTCCAGGTGGGTGTGCGAGTCGGCGGCCGGCACCGTCAGTGGCTCGGGCGGCGGTGGCGGGGAGTTCCGCGCGGCTGTTTCTTTCGCGGATTTCGCGGATTTCGCGGGCATGTCCCCGATCCTACGAAGCCAGCGCGCGGCGCTTCACCCGGCAGTCCGGCCACCTGGCCCCTCAGCGCGCCCGGCGCGCCAGGTGCAGCGTGCGCAGCAGGTGCGACGCGTGCCACAGGTCCCGCCCCGCCCGGCCCGGCCGGCCGGCTCCGCCCTGCTGCGCGCCCTCGTCGGTCGCGCCGCCGCCCGCGGCTCCGGTGTCACGCGGGGCGCGCGTCGAGCCGCCGGGCCGGCGGGCCTGCATCGACTCGAGCACCGTGGAGACCCGTCCCGGGCGCATGATCCGGACGACATGGCCTTCGCAGTGGCCGCAGGTGGGACGGCTGAGCGGCGAGGGCACCTCGCGTCCTTCGGCCCTGTAGACGACGACCTCAGCGCCACGGGCGTCGACACGGTGCTCTATCTCGTACGACTGTTCCCAGCCATGGCCACACCGCAGACAGGCGAACGAGTACGACTCGTGTCCGACCCGGGTGCCCGTGGACGCCCGGCCGGTGACGGGGGGTGCGGTGCCGGCGCCGGTGCCCTTGCGGGCGCCGCTGTCCGTGTCGGTGGTGTGGCGGCCGGTCCCTGTGCTCTCACTCATGCCAGCTCCTCATGTCTGCTGGACGAGCACTTCCGGGGCCGGAATCCCCGCCTTCCCCGGCCCCCACGAAGTGCGGGGACGAAGCGTCCCTCCGCAGTCCAGTGGACGCCTTCCGACGGCGTGGACGCATCAGGCCTGTCGAGTGTTGAAGGGGATTTGGCCATTCACTAGAAATCGGTAGTGAATATGCCGAAAACCGCCTGGTGCGCGGCGCTTCCTTTTGCTTTTCACGATAGTCCTTTGGGGCGCTGCGGAGCGCTTCGAGCCGCGTTCTTTGCGGCCACCACGGCGTCGAAGACCTCGCGTTTGGGTAGCCCCGCCTCGGCCGCCACGGCGGCGATCGCCTCCTTGCGCCGCTCCCCCGCCTCCTCGCGCACCCGCACCCTGCGCACCAGCTCGTCCGGGTCCGCGCCGGCGCCCGCAGGGGCCGCACCGGCGCCCTCCACCACGATGGTGATCTCGCCACGGGCGCCGCCCTCCGCCCACGCCGCCAGCTCGCCGAGGGTGCCGCGCCTGACCTCCTCGTAGGTCTTGGTCAGCTCCCGGCAGACGGCGGCGCGGCGCTCGGCGCCGAACGTCTCGGCCATCGCGGCGAGGCAGGCGGCCAGCCGGTGCGGCGCCTCGAAGTAGACGAGGGTGCGGCGCTCCGCTGCCGCCTCGGCGAGCCGGGCCCGCCGCTCGCCGCCCTTGCGGGGCAGGAAGCCCTCGAAGCAGAACCGGTCGACCGGCAGCCCGGACAGCGCAAGCGCGGTGAGCACGGCCGACGGGCCGGGCACCGCGGTGACCCGGATGTTCCGTTCGACGGCGGCGGCGACGAGCCGGTAGCCGGGGTCGGAGACCGACGGCATGCCCGCGTCGGTGACCAGCAACACTCGGGCGCCGCCCTCGAGCGCCGCCACCAGGTCCGGGGTGCGGGCCGCCTCGTTGCCCTCGAAGTACGACACCACGCGCCCCGCGGGCCGCACCTCGAGTGCCTGGGTGAGCCGGCGCAACCGGCGGGTGTCCTCGGCGGCGACCAGATCGGCGCCGGCCAGTTCGGCGGCCAGCCGGGGCGGCGCGTCCGCCATGTCGCCGATCGGCGTCCCTGCGAGCACCAGCACACCCCCCGACGTGCGGGAATCGTCCCCCGAGCGGTCCCGGGAGCCGGCCGGAGCGGCGTCCGGCGCGGTGTGCGGGTACGGCTCGGGCGGGGCGTCTGACGCGGATCCATGGGTCACGGATCCATCCTCGCAGGGGCGGTCGGCAGGTATCACACAGCCACGTTCCCTACGATGGCGCGGTGACCAGTACGGCCTCTTCCACCAACGCCACCGACGCAGAGGCGGGCCGGATCCCGCCCGAGCAGCTGCCTTCCTGGCAGCAGCACCTGCGCCGGTTCGGCTACGTGGCGCGCCCCGTGATCGACGTCCGCGAGCGGCTGGTGCCCCCGTACACCGCGCCCAGCCCCCGCCTATGGGCGGCGCTCGGCATGGCCGGAGGGACCACCGAGCGTGCGGAACGGCTGGTCCGCCGGGGTGCCTGGCTGGGTCCGCTGCTGGTGACGCTCGTCGCGGGCGTCCTGCGGTTCTGGAACCTGGGCAGCCCGCGCGCGGTGATATTCGACGAGACGTACTACGCCAAGGACGCCTGGGCGCTGATCCACCGCGGCTACGAGGTGAACTGGCCCAAGGACGCCAACGACCTGGTCCTGGCGCACGGCTCCCATGTGACGCTGCCCACGGACGCGGCGTACGTGGTGCATCCGCCGGTCGGCAAGTACGTGATCGGCATCGGCGAGTGGCTGTTCGGGCTCACGCCGTTCGGCTGGCGCTTCATGACGGCGCTGCTCGGCACGCTGTCCGTGCTGATGCTGTGCCGCATCGGACGCCGGCTGTTCCGCTCCACCTTCCTGGGCTGCCTGGCGGGCGCGCTGCTCGCGGTCGACGGGCTGCACTTCGTGATGAGCCGCACCGCGCTGCTCGACCAGGTGCTGATGTTCTTCGTGCTGGCCGCCTTCGGCTGCCTGCTGATCGACCGGGACCGGGCGCGCGCCCGGCTGGCGGCTGCGCTGCCCGTCGGCCCGGACGGTGTGGTGCGGCCGGACGAGGAGGTGGGGCAGCACCTGCGGCTCGGGCTGCGGCCCTGGCGGCTGCTCGCGGGCGTCTGCCTGGGCCTGGCGTTCGGCACCAAGTGGAACGGCCTGTACGTGCTGGCCGCGTTCGCGCTGATGGCCGTCTGGTGGGACGTGGGCGCCCGCCGGGTCGCCGGGGCACGCCGCCCGTATGCGGCGGTGCTCCGCCACGACGTGCTGTGGGGCTTCGTCTCGACGGTGCCGGTGGCGGTGGCGACGTACCTGCTGTCCTGGCTCGGCTGGATCCTGTCGCCCGACGACGGCCACGGCGGCTACTTCCGCAACTGGGCGGTGACCGACGGCAAGGGCGGGAGCTGGACGTGGCTGCCGGACTGGCTGCGCAGCCTGTGGCACTACGAGCACGAGGTGTACCGGTTCCACGTGACCCTGGACGCCCCGCACACCTACCAGTCGAACCCGTGGAGCTGGCTGGTCCTCGGCCGCCCCGTCTCGTACTTCTACGACTCGCCCTCCCCCGGCAAGGACGGCTGCCCCGTCGACGCGGGCGGCAAGTGCGCCCGCGAGGTGCTGGCGCTCGGCACCCCCCTGCTGTGGTGGGCCGCCGTCATCGCGCTGGCCTACCTGCTGTGGCGCTGGGGCCTGCGACGCGACTGGCGCGCCGGCGCGATCCTGTGCGGCGTGGCGGCCGGCTACCTCCCCTGGTTCATGTACCAGCAGCGCACCATCTTCTTCTTCTACGCCGTCGTCTTCGTGCCGTTCCTGTGCCTGGCCGTGACCATGATGGTCGGCGCGCTCCTGGGCCCACCGGGCGCCACGGAACGCCGCCGCGTGATCGGCGCGGCGGCGTCCGGCGTGCTCGTCCTGATGATCACCTGGAACTTCATCTACTTCTGGCCGCTGTACACGGGGGACGCGATCCCGCTGGACGCGTGGCGGGCGCGGATGTGGCTGGATTCGTGGATCTAGCCACATAGCCGCTTGGCCACCTGGCCGTCTGGCCGTCTGGCCGGGCAGACGCGGTGGCGCCGTTCGCGCTACGTCACCGGGCGTAGCCGCCGGTGCGCGGTGCCGGACATATCGAAGCCGCGGTCGTGGACGGCCATGAGGGCGGTAGCCCCCAATACCCGCTCGCCCACCCCCCGCACCGCCTACTAGCGTGCCGCTCATGACACCTTCAGCCCGCTCCGGATCCCAGGCCACCGACCCCTCCCAGGCGGCGGAGGCCGCCCCGGGTGCAGCGGAAGCGGCCGGGCACGACGCCCATCCGCGCTTCGCCGCCGCCCTGCACGAGATGGGGCTCGCGGAGTTGCTGCCGCGGGTGCGGCGGTTCCCGGACGCGGCCAGGACCGCCGCCGAGGCCGCCGCGGCGATCGGGTGCGAGCTCGACCAGATCTGCAAGTCGCTGGTGTTCGCGGCGTGGGAGGCGCCGCTGGACGAGTCGGACGGGCCGGAGCAGGGCCGCGGGGAGGCCGAACCGGTGCTGGTGCTCATGGACGGCGCCTCGCGGGTCGACGTCGAGCTGGTGCGGCGCGAACTGGGCGTGGGCGCCGTGACGCAGGCCAAGGCCCGGCTGGTGCGGGACGCCACCGGGTACGCGATCGGCGGGGTGCCGCCCTTCGGGCACCGCACCGCCGTCCGGGTGCTCGCCGACCGGTCGCTGCTGGCCCATGCCACCGTCTGGGCCGCCGCAGGCGACCCGCATGCCGTCTTCCCGATCGACCCCGCGGCGCTGGTCAGGCATGCCGGCGCCACCCTGGTGGACGTCCGCGAGCCGGCACGGTGACGCCGCTGGTCGCAGCCGCGGTGCTGCTGGCCGCCGTCACCCACGCCGGGTGGAACGCCCTTGCGCATGCGATCAGGGACCAGCTGGCCGCCTTCACCCTGATCGGCGCCGGCGCGGTGCTCGGCGGCACGGTGCTGGCCTGCCTGACGGCGCCGCCGGCCGCGGCCGCCTGGCCGTATCTGGTGGTGTCGGGGCTGCTGCACACCGCGTACCAGCTGCTGCTGATGCGGTCGTTCTCGCTGGGTGACTTCGGGCAGATGTATCCGATCGCCCGGGGCACGGCGCCCCTGGTGGTGACCGTGCTCGCCGCCGTCTTCGTCGGCGAGACGCTGGACGGGGCGCAGGCGGCGGGGGTCACGGTGTGCTGCGCCGGCCTGGTGGGCGTCGCGCTGTGGGGCATCCGGGGCTCCGGCGCCCGACCGCACTGGCCCGCGCTGACGGCGGCCCTCGGGACCGGCCTGGCGATCGCCTCGTACACGGTGGTGGACGGCGTCGGGGTGCGCGCCTCGGACTCCCCGCTCAGCTACCTCGCCTGGTTGATGATCTTCGAGGGGGTGCTGATCCCGGTCTACGCGGTGTGGGTGCGCCGCGGCCGCCTGCTCGACGACCTACGCCCGCACGTGGTGCGCGGGGTGCTCGGCGGGGTCATGTCGATGGTCGCCTACGGGCTGGTGCTGTGGGCGCAGACCCGGGCCGCCCTGGCGCCGGTGGCCGCGTTGCGGGAGTCCTCGATCATCGTGGGCGCCGCCATCGGCGCGGTCTTCTTCCGGGAGCGCTTCGGGCTGCCGAGGATCGCGGCGGCCGGGCTGATGGTGGCCGGGATCGGGCTGATGCTGCACACCGGTCAGTGACCGCTCCCGGACACCGGCCCGGCCCCGCCTCGCCAAGCCGGCTTCTGCCAGCGGCTGTTTCCCTGGTGTTCGCGCGAGGTCTTGGCCACGATGCACGTTATGCGTCCGTTCCGCTTCCTCACCGACACCAGCGAACACCACGACGGTCCCGGCCTGGCCGCGTTCGCGCGCCGCGCCGAGTCGATCGGCTACAGCGCCCTGGTGATGCCCGACCATCTCGTCGCCCAGTACGCGCCGATCCCGTTCCTCACCGCCGTGGCCGCGGCCACCGAGACGCTCCGCGTCGGCACCTTCGTGTTCAACAGCAACCTGCGGCACCCCGCGCTCCTGGCCAAGGACCTCGCGACGGTCGACCGGCTGTCCGGCGGGCGCGTGGAGATCGGTCTCGGAGCCGGCTGGAACAAGCCCGAGCACGATGCGATCGGCATTCCCTTCGAGCCGGTCGGCACCCGGGTCGCCAAGCTCGCCGAAGCCGTTCGGGTCTTCAAGGGCTGCTTCGGAGACGAGAAGTTCTCCTTCGACGGCAGGCACTACACGATCACCGACCACGATGGTCAGCCGAAGCCGGTCCAGCGCCCGCACCCGCCGATCTTCATCGGCGGTGGAGGGAAGCGGCTCCTGACGCTGGCCGGCGGTCAGGCCCAGATCATCGGCCTGGCTCCCCGGCTCACGAAGGACGACGAGGGCCGGCCGCGCATCGACACGCCGAGCCTCACCGCCGCGGCCACGGAGGAGAAGATCGGCTGGGTCCGTGAGGCGGCCGGCGACCGCTTCGACGAGCTCGAGCTGAACAGCTACCCGGCCGGCGGCCCGATGGTGCTGACCAGCGACGCCAGGGGCGAGGCCCGCAGACGGGCCGACCGGCTGCGCGAGCGCTCCGGCGTCGAGCTCACCGTCGAGGAGATCATGGAATCCCCGCACGTGTTCATCGGCTCCGTCAGGGAGCTGACACAGAAGTTCATCGACCTGCGTGAACGCTTCGGCATCAGCTCGTTCCTCCTCGACGACATGGAGACGTTCGCTCCGATCGTCGAGAAGTTGGCGGGGGCCTGACCGCGCGGCACCCCGCGGTCGAGCGGCCGGTCAGGCGCCCGTTCCGACCGCCCGCCGCGGGTCGAAGCCGAAGGGCAGTTCCAGGCGGTGGCGGCGCATCAGGTCCTCGTCGGCGAGCAGGTCGGCGGTGCTGCCGTCCGCGGTGATGACGCCCTCGCTGAGGATGGCGGCGCGGGGGCACAGCTCCAGCGCGTACGGCAGGTCGTGGGTGACCATCAGGACCGTGACGTCCAGGGAGCGCAGGATGTCGGCGAGTTCGCGGCGGGACGCCGGGTCCAGGTTGGACGACGGCTCGTCCAGGACCAGGATCTCCGGCTCCATCGCCAGGACGGTGGCGACGGCGACGCGGCGGCGCTGGCCGAACGAGAGGTGGTGCGGCGGCCGGTCGGCGAACTCGGCCATCCCGACCCGCTCCAGCGCCCGGTGCACCCGCTCCTGAAGCTCGGCGCCCTTGGCTCCGGCGGCCGCCGGCCCGAAGGCCACGTCCTCGCGCACCGTCGGCATGAAGAGCTGGTCGTCCGGGTCCTGGAAGACGATGCCGACCCGGCGCCGCACCTCGGCCATGGTCCGCTTGCCGACCGGCAGCCCGGCGACCGTGACGGTGCCGATGCCGCCGGACAGGATGCCGTTGAGGTGCAGCACGAGGGTGGTCTTGCCGGCCCCGTTCGGGCCGAGCAGGGCGACGCGCTCGCCGCGGCCGATGGTGAGGTCGACGCCGAAGAGGGCCTGGTGGCCGTCCGGGTAGGCGAAGGCCAGGCCGGCGACTTCGAGCGACGGCACGTCCGGTGACGGCGGGGCGGACGGCGACGGCGACGGGGGCGAGGAGGGGGCGGAGGAAGTGCTCACAGGGTCCATCCCAACAGGCAGACGACAAGGGAGGTGCAGGGCAGGGCCAGCGCGTACGACCACTGGGCACGGGACGCCACGACCTCGTCGATCACCGGCATCGTTCCGGAGTAGCCGCGGCTGACCATGGCGAGGTGCACCCGCTCGCCGCGTTCGTAGGAGCGGATGAACAGCGCGCCGGCGGACTTGGCGAGGACGCCCCAGTGCCGTACGCCCTTCGCTTCGAAGCCGCGTGACTCGCGCGCGATCCTCATCCGCCGCATCTCGTCCGTGATCACATCCCCGTAGCGGATCATGAACGAGGCGATCTGCACCAGCAGCGGCGGCAGCCTCAGGCGCTCCAGGCCGAGCAGCAGCGCGCGCAGGTCGGTGGTGGCGGCCAGCAGGACGGAGGCGGCGACGCCCAGGGTGCCCTTGGCCAGCACGTTCCAGGCGCCCCACAGGCCGCTCACGCTGAGCGAGAGGCCGAGTACCTGCACCCGCTCGCCCTGCGCGACGAACGGCATCAGCACCGCGAAGGCCACGAACGGCACCTCGATGAGCAGCCGCTTCAGCAGGAAGCCGGCCGGGACGCGGGCGATGCCGGCGGTCACCGCGAGCAGCACCGCGTAGAGCGGGAACGCCCACACGGCCGCGCGGGGGGTGGAGACGACGATCACGACGAAGCCGAGCGCCGCCGCGATCTTGGTCTGCGGGGGCAGCGCGTGCACCGGGGAGTGCCCGTGCCGGTAGAGCGCGTGCGTGTGTCCTGCGCCCATGTCAGACGGTCTCCTGATCCGGTACGGCGGCCGGGCCGGCTGCCGCGCTGCCGCCGCCGCGGCGCCGCAGCGCCCAGAAGACGCCGGTGCCGGCGACGACGGTGACACCGACGCCGATCACGCCCGCGAGACCGCCGGAGAGCCGGGCGTCGGTGATGTCCTTGACGCCGTAGCCGGCGAGCGGCGAGTCCTCGGACGCGTGCTTGCGCTCCTTGTCGTCGATGCCCTTGTCGTGCGCGACCTTCTCCAGGCCGTCCGGGCTGGCCGACGCGTAGAAGCTGGCGAAGCCCGCCAGGAACAGGGAGGTGACCAGGCCGGTGATCCAGAAGGCGCGGTGCGGGTGGCGGGGCCGGGACGCGGGCCCGGCGGACGGGGCCGGGGTGGCAAAGGCGGCTGCCGCGGGTGCGTCGACCAGTTCGCCGCCGATGCGCAGCTTCAGCGGCTGGGCCAGGCCGCGGGCCCCGTACACCAGGTCGGGGCGTACGGCAACGACCGCGCCGACGGTGAGCGCGGTGATCGCGGCCTCGCCCAGGCCGATGAGGACATGGACGCCGATCATGGCGGTGGCGACCTTGCCGATCGAGACGTCGGTGGTGCCGCCGACGGCGTAGATCAGCGTGAAGACGACGGCGGCGGCCGGCACGGAGAGCAGTGCGGCCACGAACGCGGCGATCGGCACCGAGCGGCGGCCGCGCGGCAGCAGCTTCACCAGGACCCGGAAGACGGCGTAGGCGACGACGGTGGTGGTGATCGCCATGTCGCTGATGTTCACGCCGAGCGCGGTCAGCCCGCCGTCGGCGAAGAGCACGCCCTGCATGAGCAGCACCACGCTGACGCAGAGCACTCCCGTGTAGGGGCCGACGAGTATCGCCGCCAGCGCACCGCCCAGCAGATGGCCGCTGGTCCCCGCGGCCACCGGGAAGTTCAGCATCTGGACGGCGAAGATGAACGCGGCGACCAGCCCGGCGAGCGGTGCGGTGCGCTCCGCCCCGGATCCCGGCGCCGTCGAGATGCCGGGCGCGCCGCCCAGCTCCCGGCGGGCGCCGCGGAGACTGACGGCGATGGCGCCGGCGGCCACGACACCGGCCGCGGCCGACACGGGGGCGTTGATGAACCCGTCGGGGACATGCATGGGGGCTCCGCATCCGGGGGTAGCCGATGGTCCGCCGACCATCATGCCTTATTGCGATTCGCTTGCAATAGCGAGGTCCGGTCAAATAGGCGCGCGCCGCAGTCCCCGGCGCCGCCTGCCACCACCCCTCCCTCCGCTCCCGCCCGGCCCCCCCGCCCGGCTCCCCGTCCCGCCGTTTCGCCGCGCCGAAAATATGGGACATTAAGGACGTAGGGCGAGTGAGTACGACGAGGAGCGAATGAGCGTGAGGAGCGGCCATGTCCTTCGCCGTCGAGCAGCACGCACGGGCCCGCGTCGTCATGGGCGCCACCGACGAGGAGCGCAGCGCGGTGCCCGTGGAGTTGCGCTACGACCCTGACGCCGCCCCGCGCAGCGTCTGCATCAGCCTCCCGGACTCCCCCGGCGCCGTCCCGCACGACTGGGTCTTCGCCCGTGACCTGCTGGAACGCGGACTGCGCGGGCCCGCGAGCACCCTCGACGGCGAGGTGCGGATCTGGCCGAGCGGCCGGGTGCGCGCCGTGGTCGAACTGCACTCGACGGAGGGCGTGGCCCTCGTCCAGTTCGACTCGTCGGCACTGGCCCGCTTCTTGCGCCGGACCTACGCGGCGGCGGCAACGACGGCGCGGGCGACAGCGGCCCCGGCGGCGGCACCCGCACCCGCACCGGCACCGACACCGGCACCGGCACCGACGGCGGCGCAGCGGGGGCTGTGAGCCACGGGCCGCCCCGGCCGGGCCCGAGGCCGCGCCCGCGGCCAGACGCTACGGCAGCCGGAGACCCGGCCGACGGTGCACGACGGCGGGACGGCGGCCTGCGGGAGACCGGAACCCGGGCCGCCCGAGTTGCCGCGTCCCGCACGCCGGAAAAGCATGGTGGGGTGAGTGATACGCGCGAGAACGCACCGGTTTCTCCCGATTTCCGAGGCTACCTACGCTTTCCGCATCTGCACGGCAATCGACTCTGCTTCGTGGCCGAGGACGACCTGTGGGTGGCGCCGCTGGCGGAGGAAGGCAGCACGGCGGACCGGGCCTGGCGGCTGACCGTCGACCGCACCAAGGTCGGGGCCCCCCGTTTCTCCCCGGACGGCCGCCACATCGCGTACACCACGTGGCGCAGCATCGACCCCGAGGTGCACCTGGCGCCGGTCGACGGCGGGCCGGCGGAGCGGCTCACCTACTGGGGCAGTACCGACACCCGCGTGTGCGGCTGGACGCCGGCGCACCCGAACCGCCCGCCCGGCATCCTCGCCGTCGCCTCGCACGGCCAGCCGTTCCCGCACTTCACCCGCGGATACCTGCTGCCCACCGACGGCTCGCCTGGCACCCAGCTGCCGTGGGGCCCGATGGCCGACATCGCGGTCACCGACCTCGAAGGAGAGCATCTCGCCCTGGTGCTCACGGGCAAACCGGTGCACGAGCCGGCTGCCTGGAAGCGGTACCGCGGCGGCGCGATGGGACGCCTGTGGCTGGTCCCGCACACCCTGCAAGGCGAGACCGGAACCCCGCGGCGGCTGCTCCCGGACCTCGACGGGCATCTGGAGAGCCCGATGTTCGTCGGCGACCGGATCGCGTTCCTCTCCGACCACCAGGGCATCGGCAACCTGTACTCGTGCCGTCCGGACGGCTCCGACCTGCACCGGCACACCGACCACGACCGCTTCTACGCCCGCAACGCCACCACCGACGGCCACCGCGTCGTCTACCAGTGCGCGGGCGATCTGTGGCTGGTCGACCGGCTCACCCCCGACTCCGTGCCGCGCCGGCTCGATGTGCGCTTCGCGGGCCAGCGCGCCGGGCGCCGCCCCTACCAGGTGCCCGCGGCGCAGAACCTGAGCGGTCTGTCCGTCGACACCACCGGACGCGCCAGCGCCGTCGTCGTACGGGGCAGCCTGTACTGGCTCACCCACCGCGACGGTCCCGCGCGCGCCGTCGCCGACACCCCTGGCGTACGGGTCCGGCTGCCGGTGATGCTGGGCTCGGGCGGACGGGTCGCGTACATCACCGACGCGGCGGGCGACGACGCCATCGAGATCGCCTACCTGCCGCGCGCCACCGGCGTCCACCCGCCGCAACGGTATGCCGCCGGGCAGCTGGGCCGGGTGCTGGAGATGGTCGCCGACCCGGGAGGCAACCGGCTCGCCATCGCCTCGCACGACGGCCGGCTGCTGATCGCCGATGTGCCGGCGGAGCCGGAGGCCATGACCGAGATCGAGGCCGCGGCGTTCGCGGGGCTGCCCCCGACGGACGGCGGCCGGATCCCGGCGGGCGCCGGGGTGCCGGCGGGGGCGGGCGTACGGGAGTACCAGGACGACGGTTCCGCGGCACGTCGCGGCGCGTCTTCGGAGGCGGGGAACGCGGAGGCTGCGGGGGCACGCGGGGACCGTGACGCGGGGGATGCGGGACCCCGTCGTGACGCTTCCGCTTCCGAGCGCCGCCCCGACGCCTCCGCTTCCGAGCCCCGCCGTGACGCCTCCGCTTCCGAGCCCCGCCGTGACACCTCCGCTTCGGAGCGCCGTCAGGGGCGCGCGGTGGCGACCACCGCCGAGCGGCCGGCCGGACCCGCGGCCTCCGCCGCGCCGCCCGAACGCTCCGGCGCCACCGGCACCGGCGGCACCGGCGACCCCACCCGCTTCGTCGACCCCTCCCACCTCCACCCCGAGGACCCGTTCGCCCCCACCGACACGGCCGTGACGGAGCTGATCCGGTCCGACAACGGCCCCGTACGCAATCTCGCCTTCTCCCCCGACGGCGCCTGGCTCGCCTGGTCCCACCCGGGCATCGGACGCTCGCTGCGGCAGATCAAGCTGGCCCGGATCACGGGAAGCGCCGGCTCCACGGCGGTCTCGGCGGCGAGCGTGGCGGGTGAAGCGGGTGAAGCGGGCGCGGCCGGTCAGTCGGGTGCGTCGAGTGAGGCAGGGGCGCCGGACGAGGCGAGCGCGTCCGGCGCGTCGACCGCACCCGGTGTCCCGCAGCCCCCGCCCCGTCTGCCGCGAACCGTCGTCGACGTCACCGACGGCCGCTTCGAGGACGAGAGCCCGGTCTTCACGCGGGACGGCCGCTATCTGGCGTTCCTGTCCTGGCGCGGCTTCGACCCGGTCTACGACGTGCACACCGGCGACCTGTCCTTCCCGCTCGGCTGCCGGCCCTATCTCGTGCCGCTGTCCTCCGCGACCCCGTCACCGTTCGCCCTGCTGCCCGACGGGCGGCCGGCCGGGGGCGGGCACGATCCCGTCGCGGTGGATCCGCTGGACGCCCGCAGCCAGACCACGATGGCCGGCGGCGCCGCCGCGGTGGAGGTGGAGGGCCTGGAGAGCCGGGTGACACCGTTCCCGGTGGCCGCGTCCAAGTACTCCTCGCTGGCCCCGGTCGCCGGCGGCGGCCTGGTGTGGCTGCGCTGGCCGATCTCCGGCGCGCTCGGCGAGACCTTCGTGAACCCGGCCGACACCTCGGGACTCCCGACCCTGGAGTACTTCGACCTGGCCCGCGCCCGGACGATCGAACTCGTGCCGCACCTCGACTCGTTCGGCGTCAGCGGCGACGGCACCCGACTGGTGGTGGCCAGCGAGGGCGACCTGCGCGCGATGCCGCTCGCCGACGCCGGCCGCGGCGACACCACCGTCTGGATCGACCTGCGCCGCATCCTGCACGAGGTCGACCCGCCGGCCGAGTGGCGGGACGCCTACGACGAGGCCGGCCGGCTCATCCGGGACTACTACTGGGAGCCGCACATGGCCGGCATCGACTGGCCCGGCGTGCTCGCCCAGTACCGTCCGCTGGTCGAACGGGTGGCGTCCCCGGACGAGTTCGCCGATCTGCTGCGCGAGGTCATGGGCGAACTGGGCACGTCACACGCGTATGTGATCCCGGCCCGGCGCAACGAGGGCCCGCCGCACTACCAGCGTCTGATCGGGCTGCTCGGCGTCGACCTGGAGCGCCGCGGCGACGACTGGGTGGTCCGGCGCATCCTGCCCGGCGACTCGTCCGACTCCAAGGCACGCTCCCCGCTGGCCGGCTCGGGCATCCGCGACGGCGCCGTCCTCACGCACGTCGACGGCCGTCCGGTGGACCCGGTGCGGGGACCCTACCCGCTGCTGTCGGCGGCCGGCGGGACCACGGTCGAGCTGACCTTCCGGCCCACGGAGTCCGCGGACACCCAGGGCGGGGGGCGTCCACGCCGGATCGCGATCGTCCCGCTGATCGACGATCGCCCGCTGCGCTACCAGGACTGGGTGGCGGGGCGCCGTCGGGTGGTACGGGAGCTGAGCGACGGCAGGTGCGGCTACCTGCACATCCCGGACCTGGGCGGCTCCGGCTGGGCGCAGTTCAACCGCGATCTGCGCCGCGAGGTCTCGCGTCCGGCCCTGATCGTCGACGTCCGGGGCAACGCGGGCGGCAACATCAGCGAACTCGTCGTGGAGAAGCTCACCCGCACCATCCTGGGCTGGGACCTGACCCGCGGCGCCCAGCCGGTGTCGTACGCCTCGAACGCGCCGCGCGGCCCGATCGTCGCGCTCGCCGACGAGTCCACGTCCTCCGACGGGGACGTGATCATCGCCGCCATCAAGTTGCTGAACCTCGGGCCGGTCGTCGGCCAGCGCACCTGGGGCGGCGTGGTCGGCGTGACGGGCCGGCACCGGCTCGCGGACGGCACGGTGATCACGGTGCCGATGAACGCGGCCTGGTTCGACGCGTACGGGTGGTCGATCGAGAACCACGGGGTGGCCCCGGACGTTCCCGCGCTGCGCGACCCCCTCGAATGGGCCGAGGGCCACTACACCCAGCTCCACGACGCGGTCCGCATCGCCCTCGACCTGCTCAGGGACCATCCCCCGGCCACCCCGCCCGACCACACCCACGTACCGGCCAGAATCCGCCCCAAACTGCCGCCGCGGTGACCCGCTGCCCTGCGGGGCGCACCGCCGAGCGAGCGTGGAAGGAGACGCCATGGCCATGGACAAGGACCAGAAGAACAAGGGAACGGAAGCGGAACGGAACAAGGGCAAGGACCAGGAGCAGGAATTCGCACGGGAACACGAGCAGCGCAGGTCGCGGCGGGAGACCGGGCCCGCGGGTCGGGCCTCCGAACTGACGGAGGAGGAGCAGCGTCGCCATCTGTTCCTGGAGGACGAGCCGCGCTCGGCCCAGGAGGAGCAGGACCGCTACGAGCAGTGCTACGAGTGTTAGAAGCCCGCGGGGCGCCCCTGACACCGGAGGCGCCCCGGAACCGTCACTGCCCGCGTGCCGCCTCGTCCGCCGCGCCCCCGGCGCCGACCAGACCCCGGGGCACGTCGTCGAGACGGTCCCCGAAGTGCCGTACCTCCCGCTTCCCGACGGCACCGATCAGGGCCGGCAACAGGCCCCGCACCGGCTGCATCACGCGGAGCCAGCCCTGCCCGTACACATGCGTGGCGCGCCGCTCGATCCCGGCGACCAGCCGGTCGACGGAGGGCCCCAGCGGATACGTCTTGTTGGACGGCCACGGCAGCCGCTGCCGCATCTCCCGCATCACGTCGTCCCGGTCGGCGCCGCGCACCATGTCGGTGTCGGTCCAGGACAGATAGGCGATGCCGACCGTCACACCGCGCGCGCCGGCTTCGGGGCGCAGGCTGTGCGCGAACGCCTCGACACCCGACTTGGACGCGCAGTACGCGGTCATCAGCGGTGAGGGCGTGACCGCGGCGAGCGAGGCGACCTGGAGCAGATAGCCGCGGCTCTCCATCAGCAGCGGCAGGAACGCCCGTGCGGTGACCGCCGAGCCGATGAGGTTGACCTCGATGACCCGGCGCCACGCGTCCGGGTCCGAGGTGGCGAACGGTCCGCCGATGGCGACGCCCGCGTTGGCCACCACGATGTCGACCCGGCCGAACCGCTCCCCCACCTGCTCGGCCACCTCGGCCATCGCCACGTGGTCCGTGACGTCCGCGTGCCAGTACGCGCTCTCCCCGTGCAGCCGTTCCGAGACCCGCTTCAACGCGTCGGGTTCCAGGCCGACCAGCGCGACCTTCACGCCACGCGCCGACAGCTTGCGCGCCAGGAGTTCTCCGACGCCGCGCGCCGCCCCGGTGACGACGGCGACCCGCCCTTCGAGTACGGCGCCCCGAGCGCCCTTCACCTTGCTCATGCCGATGTCGCTCCCTTCGCGGGCAGTTGCTCGCCCTTCGCAGGCGGTTGCTCGCCCTTCACGGGCAGATGCTCGACGACCAGGGCGCGGATGCGCGAGGTCACCTCGTCCGGCACCTCCACCGGGGTCATGTGCCCCGGCCCGGTCAGCACGGTCAGGCCCGCGCACTGCGGCAGCGCGGCCGCGATGGCGCGCGCGTGGCCGGCCGGGGTGAGCCGGTCGGCCGAGCCGGCGAGGACCATGGTGGGCACGTCGAGAGCCCGCACCTCGGCGTCCACGTCGAGATGGGCGAGCACCCGGGACCACTCGTAGCGCGGACCACGCCTGCAAGCGTGCACGATGCGCGCGCAGACCTCCACCATCTCGGGCGTCGCGGTGCGCCCCATCGTCCCGTACTTGAGGATCCGCTTGGCGAGCGGCGTGACCGGCCCGAGCGGGGCGCGCGACGCGAGCAGCACGCCGGTGAGTCGGGTGCGCAGCCGTCCGGGGCGGAGCGGGACGATGCGGGACTCGGCGGTCAGCCGGGAGCTGCCGGTGCTGCACAACAGGGCGGCGGCCGTGCGCTCCCGCACGCCGTCCCTGCGGGCCGCCGCCATGATCGTCATCCCGCCCATGGAGTGCCCTGCCAGCACCGCCCGCCGCCCCGGCGGCAGGGTCTCGGCAAGCACCGCTTCGAGGTCGTCGACGAGTTGCCGGGTGCCGTACCCGCCGGGCCCGTCCGGCGCCGGACTGCGGCCGTGGCCGCGCTGGTCGTAGACGACGACCCGGTGGTCGGCGGCGAGGTCGCGCACCTGGGCCGCCCAGAACGCGGTCGAGCACGCCCAGCCGTGCACCAGCACCACGGCGGGCGCGTCCTCGGGACCGTGCAGTTCCACGTGCAACCGGGCTCCGTCGGTGGAGCCGACGGTCAGCTCGCGGACCGGGGTGGGCGGGGCATAACGACCGCCGCCTTGAACCTCCCGGACCTCCCTGCTCCCCCGGACCTCCCTGCTCTCGCGGTCCTTCTGGTCCTCCCGGTCCTCCCGGTCCTCCCGGCCTTCCTGGGTCTCGCCGCTCGCTCGGCTCATGCGCCGGCCACCGCCTTCTTCTCGTCCTGCCCGGAATCGTGGGATCCCTCGGCCGCCTTCGCCGTCGCCGGCCTGATCACCTGGTACTCGGCGAGGTCGAGGTGCCGGGTCGCGGTGCGGAACTCGGTGGTCGTGCCGGGCCAGAGGGTGGTGTTGCGGCCGCTGTCGTCGAGGTACCAGCTGGTGCAGCCGCCGGTGTTCCACACGGTTCGCTTCATGCGCTCCTGGACGGCCCGGTTCCAGTCGCTCACCGCGTTCGTACGGGCGTCGAGGGCGGCCGGCCCGCCCGGCCCGGCGCCCAGCACGTCGAGTTGGCGCAGGTAGTCGGCCAGGTAGTTCAGCTGGGCCTCGATCATGAGGATCATCGAGGTGTTCCCGAGCCCGGTGTTGGGCCCGATGACCATCATGAAGTTGGGGAAGCCCGCCGCCGTCGTGCCGCGCAACGCCTGGACCCCGTCCTTCCAGGCCGCCGCGAGGGTCTGCCCGCCGGTGCCCACCACCCGTTCCACGGCCGGCGTGTCGGTGACATGGAATCCGGTGGCGAACACGATCGCGTCGACCTCGGCCGTGCTGCCGTCCGCCGCCACCAGCGTGGTGCCGCGCACCTCGGTGAGCCCGGCGGTGACGACGCCGACGTTGGGCCGGGTGAGTGCCGGATAGTACGAGTTGGAGAGCAGGATGCGCTTGCAGCCGATGCGGTAGGTGGGCGTCAGCCGCTCCCGCAGCGCCGGGTCCTTGATGGCGCGCGCCAGGTTCCGCCTGGCGAGGCGCTCGGCGATGCCGAGGCGTTCCGGGTGCTTGGTGAAGGCCTGCACCTGGAGTTCGCGTATGCCCCAGAGCAGCCCGCGGCGCAGCCGGGCGGTCACCGGCAGCCGCCGGTGCAACGCGCGTTCCAGACCGGTGATGGCCCGGTCGGTGCGCGGCATGACCCAGGGCGGGGTGCGCTGGAAGAGCGTCAGGTGGGCCACGTCCGGCTGGATGGCGGGCACGATCTGGATCGCGGACGCGCCGGTGCCGACCACGGCGACGCGCTTGCCGCGCAGGTCGTAGTCGTGGTCCCAGCGCGACGAGTGGAAGACCTTGCCGGGGAAGGTGTCCAGACCGGGGATCTCGGGGATCTTCGGTTCGGCCAGCGACCCGATGGCCGAGATGACGACGTCGGCGGTGAGGGCGCGCTCCCCGGCGACGTACAGCTCCCAGCGCAGCCGTTCCTCGTCCCACACCATCTTGGTCACCGGGCTGCCGAGCCGGAGGTGCGGGCGCAGCCGGAAGACATCGGCGACGTGTTCCAGGTAGCCGCGGATGTGCTGGTGTCCGGAGAAGGTGCGCGGCCAGTCGGGGTGCGGCGCGAAGGAGAACGAGTACAGGTGCGACGGCACGTCGCAGGCGCAGCCCGGATAGCTGTTGTCCCGCCAGGTGCCGCCGATGGCGTCGGCCCGCTCCAGCACGACGAAGTCGGTGAGGCCCTCGCGGCGCAACCGGATGGCGGCGCCCAGGCCGCCGAAGCCGGATCCGATCACCGCGACCCGTACGTGCTCGGGCGGCGCACCGCCGGTCCCGCGCGCGCCGTCCGCCTCAACAGGCTCCTGCCCAGCCATCCCGCTCCTCCCGCCATCCCACAACCGCGCCAGTGAACACTGGCATCGTTGGGAGGGTAGGGCAGCGACGTACTCATGGGTAGGGGTTCGGGGAGGACAGTTACCGTCGGTACGGCAACGCTCACACGGGGCGCACGTTCCGGCGGGCCCCGCAGGCGGCCACCGGAACGTCCTAGGGTGATCCCGTGGGACACGGAGGAAGAGTGCGAGGAACGGCCCAGGGGCACGGGACGCCACCCGAAAAGGGACTCGACAAGGGACCCGGCAAGGGACCCGTACGGCCCGCATCCGGCGGAGCCTCCGTGCCGCACCAGGACGAAGCCCCGGCCACCGCACCGCGCGAGTACCGCACGGAAGAGCTCGCGAAGGCGGCCGGCATCACGGTCCGCACCCTCCGCTTCTACCGCGAGCGCAAGCTGCTTCCGCCGCCGCGCCGCCAGGGTCGCATCGCCTGGTACGACGAGCACCACCTGGCCCGGCTGCGCACCATCTCCGCCCTCCTGGAACGCGGCCACACCCTCACCGGCATCGCGGAGCTGGCGGAGGCCTTCGACCACGGCCGCGACATGGGTGACCTGCTGGGACTCGGCAAGCCCACGGAGGAGACCCCGGTCCGCCTCACCCCCGAGGAGCTGGCGGACCACTTCGCCGGCCAGGTCACTGCGGAGAACCTGTCCACCGCCCTGGACCTGGGCTACCTCGGCACGGACGGCGACGAGTTCGTGCACGTCAGCCGGCGACTGCTCGATGTGTCGACGGAGCTGGTCCACGAGGGCATCCCGCTCGCCGCCGTCCTGACGGCCGCCCGCCGGGTCCGCAACCACGCGGACGCACTGGCGGAACTCTTCACCGACCTGGTCACCGCCCACCTCCCGACCGCCACCCCCGAGGACCTGCACCGGCTGCGCCCGCTCGCCAAGGAGGTCTTCGAGGCGGAGATCTCCCTGGCCCTGGACCGCAGAACGGCACCGCAGCACCCCGCCCCGCCCGGCGGGCACGCGACGCCACGGCCGGGCGACGACGGCCCGCGTTGACCGCATCACATCGACGGCTCCACCGCACCGATCGACGACGCCGCCCCGCGCCCACCCCACGCACGTACGCTGGCACCACCGGACCGAAGACCGGCGCCACCCATTGTCTGCATAGAAGTACGCTAGTCCGCATGAACATACATCGCGTCTCCTACGCCCACCCCGACGCCATCGCACTCGACGCCCGCGTCCAGCGCGAGTACGCCGTGCGCTACGGAGAGGGGGACGGGGACGAAACCCCCCTGGACCCGACGATGTTCGAACCGCCGCAGGGCCTCTACCTCATCGGGTACGACGACGACGGCACGCCCGTCGCGACCGGTGGCTGGCGCTCCATGGAGGCGGACGGCTCCGGCGGGTACGCGGACGGCGACGCGGAGATCAAGCGGATGTACGTCGTGCCCGAGGCACGCGGTCGCGGCCTGTCCCGTGTGATCCTGGCCGCACTGGAGGCCGACGCACGGGCCGCGGGCCGCATCCGGATGGTCCTGGAGACCGGCATGGAACAGCCGGAAGCGATCGCGCTCTACACGTCGAGCGACTACGAACCGTGCACGAAGTTCGGCCACTACCGCGACTCGCCGCTCTCCCTCTGCTACGCCAAGCCCCTCGCACCCACGGCCGCCCAGGATCCGGCTTCGACCACACCCGAAGCGATCACGATCCCGTCCCAGCCCACCGCCCAGCCCACCACCACGGCCACCACCGCGGCGGCGGCCTGCGTGACGCCGGCCGACGAATAGCGCCTGGACAGGCCCCTCGCGCCCGAGGACGGGGTTTCGCCCCTGCGCGAAGGCCTCACGGTCAGAAGTGCTCGACCGTCTGCCCCTCGGGTGCCCGGTAGCAACCCGATGTGACCTCGATGCCGAGGCTGGGGGTGTCGCGCTCGGCGTACGCGACGATCCAGACGCTCATCTTCTTGGAGTCGTTGTCCGCGACCAGGTTGAGGTTCTTGTTGGGGCTGTTGTCGTGGTAGCTGTCCTTGAGGACCCAGCCCCCGGTGTTCAACTTCTTCTTGAGGTTCGCCACGGCCAGGTCGGTGTCGTCGGCGTTCTTCGGAGCGAAGTTCCACGGGTGGTAGACCACGAAGTACTTCTTCGGGTCCTTGCCCTCGCATTCCTTGACACCGGGCCCGGGTTCGGACGCTTTGCCGGGAACGCCCGTGAAGTCGAAAATCTGGCTGGAGACGTCCTTCACCGCGGCGACCGCGTCATCGGTGCTGGCGGTACCTGCGTCGGGGATCCCCGAACCGGCGTCGTCGGTCTTGTCGTCAGTCATGCCACATCCGCTGAGGAGGAGTCCGGTCAGTGCGAGCGCCACGGCGACGCCGGTCGCGTACGGCCGGCGAGCGGTGGAGCGTGGTACGTGGAGCATGGGGGTCCTAGGTTCCTTGGGCGGGCCGGTGACAGTGCGGGCGCCTGGGTGGTACGGCCGCGGCGCTCACCGGGGCTCCGTGACGTCGCCGTACTCGCCGACCACGACCAGAGCCTGATTCTTCAACGCGGTCGAGCCCCGGTTCCAGTACTGGCTGTGGCCTTCCGATCCCGTGGTGGCCGTGGGGCCGCTGCCCTCGGCGTGCGTGTTCATCTGGTTGGCGCCGAAGGCCTCGTCACTGGGGATGAGGAAGACGCCGCCACCGAGTTTCCACTGGCTGCCGCCGTGTCCCCAACGGCCGATGTCCGGGACCTTGTCCCCGTCGGCCTCCTCGTTCCACACGTGCCCCTTCGGTACGTCCATCTCCTCGGCCGAACCGACCTTGACGCCGGGGCTCCCCGCGAAGATCACGTCATCGGCGTTGAGGTGGCCGGTCTGGGCGGCGGCGCCGATGAGGGTGGTGCCGTAGGAGTGTCCGATGGCCGTGCGATGGGGTTCGCCCGTGCCGCTGTACGACGCGTCGAGGCCGTCCATGAAGTGCCGGTAGGCCGGTGCCCCGTCGTAGGCATAGTGCTCGAACGGGGCGTCCTTGACGATGTCCTGCGGGGCGTCGTACCCGAGCCAGGTGATGGTGGAGACCGAGGCGTTCGGGTCCGCCTGGTTCGTCTGGCGCCACAGTTCGGTCATCCGGTCGATGTTGCCGCCGATTGAGCCCAGGTTCGACGTCGTGCCCGGCACGTACACCGCCTGGTGCCGAGCCGTGTCCGGGTTGCCGTTGGCGACGATGGCCCGGCCGTTGCCCTCGGGGCTGAAGCCGAGCAGATACGCCTCGGGCAGTCCCTCCTTCCCGGTGGCGTCGAAGCGGCTGCTGATCGCCTTCATGCCGTTGAGGGAGGCGGTGAGATGGCGGTACTCGTCGCCGTACTTCCTGTCCCACGCCATCCACTCGTCGGTATGGACCTTGGACGGGAACATGCCCGCCGTGATCCACGTCCACTCGTTCGCGGGTGGTTTCGGGATCGAGTCCAGCTCGAGCTGGTACTCGGCCTGCTTCTCGGCGAACACGATCCGGTTGGCCTCGTCCCGGACCTCGGAGGGCAGACCGTCCAGGCTGCCCACGAGATCGGGGTGCGTGGAGAGGTACGCCTCCCGCTCCTCCGGCGTCAGCTCCCGCCACCAGTCGGCGTTCTGCTGGGGGGTGGCGTCCTTGGGAGGGCCGCCTATGGAGTCGAGGTACTTCTTTCCCGCCTCCCGAACGCCGCCCATGTCCGACAGGGCGTCCTTGAGGTCCCGGTTGGACACGGTGAGGTCGTCGTCGGCCTTCAGTGCCCGGATCTTCGGCTCCCACTTCGTATCCGCCTCCGTCGCCTCCTTGAGGGCGGCGGCGATGCGGTCCGCGATGGCGAGCGCCTCGGCGTGATGGGGGTTGGGGTCGAAGTGGGCGGACTGGCGACCGACGGCCTGGGACGTCGGGTCCGTGGTGCCGCCGACCGTGCCGCCCTTCGGGGGTAACTCGACCCCGTTCTGCGGCTTTCCCTCCGGGTAGGTGACGCTGCCGTTCGCGTTGACCGTGAACTTGAGGGCCGCCGCGTCGTCGAGTGCGGACAGGAGCTTCCTACGGGCGGCGCCGACGTCGTAGGCGAAGCCGTTGAGGGCCGTGCTCGCCAGTCCGCATTCGATCTGCGTGTAGTGGAAGTTGGCCGAGAGCTTCTTCAGCTCTCCGGCCGCCGCCTCCAGAGCCTGGCCCTTGAGGGCCTTGCGCATGCCGGCGACCACGACGTTGTCGATGTGGTCCTTGGCCGCGCTGGCCATGTCACCGACGGCGCGGTACGCGTCAGCCGCCTCCTCGAACTCGGACGGCTTCAGCTTCTTGAGCGTCGCGAGGTCCATGGTCGGCCGGTCACCGCCCCGTACCCGGCCCGCCGACGGCGGGCGTGTCGGCGTACCTGGTGTCGATCGCGGCGAGTGCGGACCGCACGGACTCGTCCGTACCCAACAGGTCGTGCCCGACCTTCTCCAGGACGTCCTTGATGCTGCCGCAGCGCTCGTCGACGCTCTTCACGTAACGCGCCCAGGAGTCGTACAGGTCCTTCTGCGCCCCGGTGCACAGGCAGCCGGCGTCGGAGCCCAGCCCGGTCTGCCCGTCCTCCAGCCGCTTCAGGGCCTTGCCGATCCCCTCGCGCAGCCCACCGACACCCTCACCCGCCTTGTTCCAGGCGGCCTTCGTCGACTTCAGGCCCCCGGTGACGCTGCTCGCACCCCCGCCGTCGCCCCCGGTGGGCTCGGCCAGGTGGTCGATCTGCATCCCGGCCGACGGCCGCCCGGCGGCCTGCGTCTTGAGCTGCTCCCATTCGTCCCACGCCACGCGCGAGCCCCTTCCCCCGTTGGAAAACATGACCAGGCGTCGTGCACGTCAACGCCAGATACTAGCCAGTAGCCGGACGGGTACGCAGAGCAGACGAGCGCGCCCGTAGGTGCCGCCCATACCGCCGGCACGCCGCACCCCAAGCCCGCGCACCCCGGCGCCGCCGCGCCCGCCGCGAAGCGCTCGGCATCCCAGGGCCCGCAGCACCACCCAGCGGAGGGCATTCATAGCACCGAGACCCTTGCATCCCCACAATTCCTATAGCATTCTTCGTTCACATCGAATTTCCTATAGGAAAAGTGAGTGTGAGGTGTGAGTGACAGCAAGCCTCCGGACCACCAGGACCCGGTCGCCGTGATCGGTCCCGGCTCCGTCGGGCTGGCGCTCGCGGCCCGGCTCGCGCTCCAGGGCCATCCCGTGACGCTCTGCGGGCGCCCCGGCTCGCCGCCCGTGCGCACCGTCACGCTCACCGACCAGCGGGGCGTGCGCACCGTCCCGGTGGACTGGCGGGACGAGCCGGACCGGGTGCGCCCGCACCCCTGGGTGGTGGTGGCGACGAAGCTGCACCAGGGCGGCGCGGCGCGACCGTGGCTGGAGCGGCTGGTCGCCGACGACACCGTGGTCGTGGTGGCGCAGAACGGCGTGGCGCACCGGGAACGGATCGCACCGCACCTGCCGGCCGCACGCGTGGCGCCCGCGTTGGTGCACTTCAACGCCGAGCGGCACGGCCGGGACCGGGTGGAGCTACGGCAGGACGGGCCGGGACTGGTGGTCGGCGACGACGAGGCGGGACGCCGGGCCCGGCGCGGGCTGCTCGACGGGACGGGGCTGGGGGTGCAGGCCGTCGCGGACCTCACCACGGCGGCGTGGCACAAGTTGCTGGTCAACGCCGTGGCGAACCCCGTCACGGCGCTGACCAACCGCCGGGTCGAGGTGTTCGGCGAGCCGTCCGTCCGACGTCTCGCGCGCACCATGCTGGGCGAGGCGGCCACGGTCGCACGCGCCGAAGGCGCCCGGCTGCCGGACGGCGCCGTCGATGACGTGCTCGCGTGGATCGACGCGCGCCCCGCCGGAGCCGGTTCGTCGATGCTCGCCGACCGGCTCGCCGGCCGTCCGATGGAGCACGACGGCCTGCTCGGCGCCGTGGTGCGCCGCGCCCGGGCGCACGGCATCGAGGCGCCGGTGTGCTCGGCGGTGCTCGCGCTCGTCTCGGCGCTCGACGGTGCGGCCACCCCGGGGACCGCCCGAGTCCGGGCGTGACACCCGCCGCCCCGCAGGGCCGGCCTGCGACCTCGCCGCATCGCCGGAACAGCACATCGCACGGAATCGAACGACAAGGAGCACCAGTGGCGAACGTGATCAGGGCCTCGGCCTACCTCGTGGACATCGAGGTGGAGACGGTGCGCACGGACGCGTCGCAGGCCTTCCTGAAGCAGGAGACCCTCTTCGTCGAGCTGACGACGGATGACGGGCTGACCGGCACCGGCTACGCGTACACGATCGGCACGGGCGGCCGGGCGGTGCTGTCGATGCTGCGGGAGCACCTGCTGCCCTCGCTCACCGGGCACGACTCCCGTGCGATCGAGGGTGCCTGGCGGACGATGTACGACGGCACCCGCGCCACCATGGTCGGCCCGATCACCGCCCTCGGCCTGGCAGCGGTCGACCTCGCGCTGTGGGACCTGCGCTGCCTGCGGGCGGGCGAACCGCTGTGGCGGGTCGCGGGTGGCCACCGCCCGGCGGTGCCCGCGTACGACACCGAACGCGGCTGGCTCCAGCTCGCCGAAGGCGAGCTGGTCGCGGGTGCGTTGCAGGCTCGTGAGCAGGGGTTCTCCGGCGTCAAGATCAAGATCGGCAAGCCGACCGCGGGCGAGGACGCCGCGCGTATCGGTGCGGTCCGCGACGCCGTGGGCCCCGGCATGGAGATCATGGTCGACGCGAACCAGGCCTTCACGCCGGCCGAAGCCGTGCGCAGGGCCGCCCGGTTGGAGCCGTTCGACGTGGGCTGGTTCGAGGAGCCGCTGCCCGCCGACGACGTGGCCGGCCACGAACGCCTGGCCGCCTCGACGGCCATACCCGTGGCGGTCGGCGAGTCCATGTACTCCCTGGCCCACTTCCGCGAGTACCTGCAACGCGGCGCGGCGGGGATCGTGCAGCCCGACGTCTCCAGGATCGGGGGCATCACCCCCTGGCTGAAGGTGGCCCACCTCGCCGAGGCGTTCGGAGTCGACGTCTGCCCGCACTTCCTGATGGAGATCCACGTCAGCCTCACCGCTGCGGTGCCCAACGGCCGCCTCGTCGAGTACATCCCGCAGCTCCGTGCGGTCACCACGCGCCAGCTGACCATCGCCGACGGGTTCGCGCACGCCCCCCGGGAACCGGGGCTCGGCATCTCCTGGGACCGCGACGCCATCGACGACCGGCGCGTCGCCTGAGCCGGTCCCCCGAACCTCAGGGCCGCCGGCCCGTGCTGCCCCGTGCTGCGAAACCCGTGCTGCGACAGGAGAACAACGATGTCCACCCCGACCAAGGCGGAGGGGTCCGCCCGACAAGCGTCCCCGCCGCGCTCCAGAGTCCTGCTGGCCTCACTCGTGGGCTCCGCGCTCGAGTGGTACGACTTCTACCTCTACGGCACCGCGGCGGCACTCGTCTTCAGCAAGACCATCTTCCCTTCCTTCGACGCGACCGCCTCGATGCTGGCGTCGTTCGGCACCCTTGCCATCGGCTACTTCGTGCGCCCGCTCGGCGGCCTCGTCTTCGGTCGCCTCGGCGACCTGTTCGGCCGTAAGAGGGTCCTCGTCCTCACCCTGCTGGTGATGGGCGCGTCGACGTTCGCCATGGCGTTCGTCCCGACGTACCAGCAGGTGGGCGTGCTCGCCCCGATCCTGCTTGTGGTGCTCCGTGCCGTCCAGGGGCTGGGTGCCGGTGCCGAGTACGGTGGTGCGGCGATCATGGCGTCGGAGTTCTCCGGGCCGCGCCGGCGTGGCCTGTTCGGGGCGGCACCGAGCGTCGGCGTCTATATCGGCATCCTCCTGGCCTCCGGGGCGTTCGCGCTGGTGACCCAGTTGCCGGACGACCAGTTCCTGGCCTGGGGCTGGCGCGTTCCCTTCGCCGCCAGCGTCCTGGTCGTCGGGGTGGCGCTGTACATCCGGGTGCGGCTGGCGGAGAGCCCCGCCTTCGTGGCGGCGCAGGAGCACACCCGTCAGGCCGAGGTGTCCCCGGTGCGCGACGTGGTGCGCACGGAGTGGAGGGCCGGTCTCGTCGTCTTCGGCCTCCAGACGTCGCAGAACGTCGTCGCCTACCTGAACCTGACGTTCCTGGCCGCCTACCTCACCGGCACCCTGAAGCTCTCCAGCTCGGTCGGCCCCGTCGCCGTCACCGTCGGGACAGCCGTCACCGCCCTGACCCTGCCGCTCTTCGGCTGGCTCACCGACCGGGTCGGCCGCAAACCGGTGGCGCTGGCCGGCATCGTCTTCTCGGCCGTCTTCGCCTTCCCGTACTTCTACGTCGTCGACCACGTCCACACGTCGCTCGCGATCACCCTGGTCGTCGTGGTGAGCATGGGCATCGGCGTGGGGTGCATGTTCGCTCCGCAGGCCGCCTACTACAGCGAACTGTTCACCGCACGGTCCCGGTTCACCGGGCTCGCCCTCTACCGGGAGATCGCGGGCGCCGTGACGGGCGGCCTGACGCCGTTGATCGCGGTGGCCCTCGTCGCGGCGGCCGGCGACCGGTCCTGGGGCGTCTCGCTGTTCGTCGTCGCCGCCTGCGCGATCGGGGGCGTCACGGTGGCCCTCGGCCCCGAGACCCGCGGCCGGGACCTCACGGCGACCACGGTCTCCGAGCTCCGCTCCTCGACCGGTTCCTACCGCTGACGTCGCTCCCGCGACCTCAGCCCCACGACCGAGGAACTCGACATCCAGCGCCGGATGACGGCGGCGAAAGGAGACCGAAGACCGATGACCGACGGGAACCACACGACCCGGCCCCGGGCGGCGGCGGAGACCAGGACAGCCGCCGAGTACGAAGGCACCGTCGCCCTGGTCACGGGCGGCGCCTCCGGTATCGGCCTGGCCACCGCACGTGAACTGCGTGCCCGTGGCGCCGAGGTGGCCGTGCTCGACCTGACCGAGTCGGACGAGCCGTTCTTCCACGTACGGTGCGACGTGACCGACGACGCCATGGTCCGCTCGGCCGTCGACGCGGTCGTGGACCACTACGGCGGACTGAACGTCCTGGTCAACAACGCCGGCATCGGTGCCCAGGGCACCGTGGAGGACAACGCCCCGGCCCAGTGGCACCGCGTGCTCGACGTCAACGTCGTCGGAACGGCCCGGGTCTCGGCCGCGGCCCTGCCCGCGCTGCGCAAGGCCGCCGCGGGCCCGTCCGGGCATGCCGCGATCGTCAACATGTGCTCGATCGCCGCGACCGCGGGTCTGCCCCAGCGTGCCCTCTACTCCGCCAGCAAGGGCGCCGTGCTGGCCCTGACCCGGGCCATGGCGGCCGATCACCTGCGTGACGGCATCCGCGTGACCTGCGTGAACCCCGGAACGGCGGACACGCCCTGGGTGGCGCGCCTGCTGTCGGCCGCGGACCGCCCGGACGCCGAACGCGCCGCGCTGGAGGCCCGCCAGCCGAACGGACGGCTGGTCAGCGCCGCCGAAGTCGCCGACGCCGTGGCCTACCTGGCCAGCCCGCGGTCCCGCGCCACGACCGGCATCGATCTCGCCGTGGACGGCGGGATGCAGGGGCTCCGCCTGCGCCCCCGGTGAGGCCGTCCGCCCATCGGCCCCTCATCGGCCCCTTCTCGGCCCCGCGCCCGCGCCGGTGTCCTCAACGGGCTGCGCCGCGGCCACCCGGCGGGCGCTGCGCGCGATCGTGCGGGCGGTGCCGCACCCGGCTCGACCGCAGGTGCGCGGCCATCGCCTCCGCGGCCTTGTCCGGGTCCCGGCGCACCACGGCGTCGAGGATCCGCTCGTGCTCGTCGATGGTGGTGGCCGCCGCCCCCGGTGCGCTGGTCAGCCGGAACAGGTGCAGGTGAGCGTGGAGCCGGGTCACCGCGTCGGCCAGCAACGGCCGGTATGCCGCGCGGGCCAGCACCTCGTGGAACTCCTGGTCGAGCAGGGCGAAGCGCCGGTAGACGGCGTACCCGGCACCGGTGTCCGGGTGGCGCTGCATCTCGTCGACGAGTGACTGCAACTGCCTCAGGTCGTCGTCGCTCGCGTTCTCCGCCGCGAGTGAGGCAGCCCGGGGTTCGAGCAGCAGCCGCATCTCGAACAGGTCCGTCAGGGCTTCCCGGTCGAGCAGATCGGTGGCCCGATAGCCGGCGTTCGGTCGCTTGACGACCAGGCCGTCCGACTCGAGCCGGGCGAGCGCCTCCCGGATCGGGGTCGCCGACACGTCGAGCCGGCGGGCGAGGCCTTCGATGCTCACTCGGGCGCCGGGTGCGATCTCATGGTCCATGACCATCGCCTTGACGGCCTCATACGCGCGTTCCGTGAGCGCATCCTGCCGAATCCCGTCCGCCATGGCATGAATCATAGAGAATCCCGCTCCGACCTGGGCGGGAGCAGGGGTGCTGCCCGGGTGTGCCCACCCGCAGCACGGTCGACACGACGTGGACGACGCCGACCGACCGCGCTCAGCGCCGGCCCTAACAGCCTGGGCCCGTAACAGGAGCCGCTGTCCGTCAGGACGCGCTCAACGGTTGTGCCCTTGCAGGGTGGTGAACGCCTGGTCGACCAGGGCGGGCAGGTTTTCGGTGCCTTCGCTGTCGACCCAGAGGGTGAGGGCGGTGGTCAGCGCGGCCAGTGCGGCGGCGGTGAGGACCCGGGTGGCCAGTTCGCTCTGGTCCGGTCGGCGGCTGGCGAGGGCCCGGGCGAGCATCTCCTCGGTGGTGTGCTGGTTTTCCCAGACTCGGGCGCGTAGGGCCGGTGTCCTCAGGACGAGCCGGGTGCGGATCAACAGCGCCTCCCTGTCGGTGGCGTAGACCGTCCGCAGTCCTTGGGCAAGTGCCCGGTGCAGGGCCGTGAGCGTGTCCTCTTCTTCGGGCCGCTCCGCGATGAGCTGGAGGATCATCGGGTCGTAGTCGTCGGTCTCGACGACGGCCTCTTTGGTGGGGAAGTGCCGGAAGAAGGTCATGTGGGACACCTCGGCGGCGGCGGCGATCTCCTCCACCGTGGTGTTCTCGTACCCCTTGGCCAGGAACAGCCGCAGGGCCTGTTCCTGGATCGTGCGGCGCGTCTGGGCCTTCTTGCGGGCGCGCAGACCCGGCGGCCGCGGCTCGGAGGCGGTCATCGATGCTCTCTCCTTCTCCTGTCAGGCGTTGCCGAGTTCGAGGCGGCGCCAACGCACGGTGGTCGCGACGATGGAGAGCAGCGCCACGGCGACCGGCAGGACGAGCTGGATGCCGGTGATGCGGATGCCGGCACCGCCGAGCCCGGCCCACAAGCCCGGCACGGCCCACGGGAACCAGCCGCCACCGCCGAACGAGGTGACGAGCTGGGTGGCGACGACCAGGCCGATGAGGCCGCCGACGGCGCCGAGGTAGCCCCGGGTGACGGTGGCCAACCAGGCCAACGGGAAGGTGTTGCACGCGCTCAGCAGGCAGACGCCGAGCGGCAGCCACCACCGCGGCGGCCGGGATCCGAGGTCGCCCAGGGCCAGACCCACCCCGAGCAGTACCAGGGTGGCGGCGGTCGACGCGAGCACGCCCCAGACCAGCAGGACGGTGCACTTCGCCAGCGCGACGGCGCCGCGGCCCGTGGGCAGGGCGAACAGCCCGGTGACGGTGCCCTCGGTGAACTCGCGGCCGAAGCACCAGGCGAAACCGAAACCGAGACACAGCAGCACCGCCACCGCCATCACCTGCGCACCGGTGCCGACGTAGGCGGCCCAGCCGGAGCCGTGCACCAGCAGCCGGGCCTTCACCGCGAAGCTGGACGAGGAGTTCGCGCGCAGGGCCACGATGGCGGCAGCGGCCAGCAGTGCCGGCGCCAGCACGATGACGGCCGCGCAGACGACGGCCACCGGCGCGCGGCGCATCTTCATGGCCTCCACGGCGAGCAGCCTGCCGAAGTCGCCGGTCATCACGCCTCCGCGGGCTGGTCCTGGTCGGCCTGGTGGATCAGGTCGAAGAACGCGCGTTCCAGGTCGATGCCGCGCGGATCGAGGCCGCCGACGATCCGGCCCCGGTGCAGCACCGTCACGGTGTCCGCGAGCCGAGCCAGCTCGTCCAGGTGGTGGCTGGACACCAGCACCGCACCACCGCGCCCGGCGACACCGGTGATGATCTCCCGGAGGCGGACCACCGCCGAGGGGTCCAGGGAGTTGCTCGGTTCGTCCAGCACGAGCACGGTGGGCCGGTGAACGAGCGCGGCGGCGAGCGCCACCTTCTGCCGGGTGCCCAGCGACAGCCGCTTGCCGCGCTGGTCGAGCCACCGCCCCAGGCCGAGGTCCTCGGCGGTGTCCCGCACGCTGGCCGCGACGGCCTCGCGGTCCATGCCGTGCAGCAGGGCGGCCGCGGTGATGTTCTCCCGGGCGGTGAGCTCGGGATAGACCGCCGGAGTCTCGATCAGCTGCCCGACCTCACGCCAGCGGGCGGCGGGCAGCGCGCCGACCGGGATGCCGAACAGCGACGCAGCCCCGCCGCCGGCCGGCAGCATGCCGAGCAGGATGCGCATCAGCGTTGTCTTACCGGCACCGTTCATGCCGACCAGCGCGTGGATGCTGCCGGACCGGATCGCCAGATCGACGCCGCGCAGGACGGCATCGCCACCCAGCGACCGGCGCACGCCTCGGGCTTCCAGCAGGACGTCGCCGTGCTGCTGCTCGGAGAGCACCGGCTGCCCGTACATGAGACCCACCAATGTTAGTCACTAACGTTTGTTAGATACTAACTCTAGAAGGTGGGAGTGGGGAACGGCGCGACTTCGCCGCCGTCCCAAGGCCCGTGGCGCTACCTCCCAGCCGTCCCCTCCGTGCCCGGCGCGTGCGCAGCCGTAGCGGCAGCCGTATCCGTGTCCGGCACCGCAGCCGCCGGCACCGAGGCCTCCGTCACCTGGCCCGAGGCGCCCGGCCGGGTCTCCGGCGTGCGGGCCACGCTGATCACCGTGACCACGCCGGACAGCGCGAGGAACGCGCCCACCAGCCAGGGCGCACCGCCGGCGAGGGAGAGCAGGGACGCGGCGATCAGCGGTGTCAGGCCGCCCACCACCGCGGAACCCTGGTAGGCCAGCGACAGCCCGGTGTAGCGGACGTTGCGGCCGAACAGTTCCGTGAAGTAGGTGGACTGCCCGGCGAACATCAGCGTCGGACCGAAGATGTACATGCCGGTCAGCGCCGTCCAGATCAGCGCTTCGGAGCGGGAGTTCAGCAGCAGGAAGAACGGGAACGCGGCGAGGGTCACGAACACCGCGCCGGCCAGGTACAGCGTCCGCCGCCCCCAGCGGTCCGTCAGCGCGCCGAAGACGGGGGTGGCGACAATGCCGAGACCGGAGGCCAGCAGCATGCCGTTGAGCGGCACCGACTTGTCGACGGCGAGTTGGGTGGAGACGTAGGAGATCGCGAAGGCGTTGCCGATGTTGGACGAGATGGCTTCGGCGAGCCGCGCGCAGAAGGTCAGCACCAGCGTCCTGGGCTGCTTGAAGATGTCGACCAGGGGCCGCCGTGCCACCTTGTTCTCCCGCTTGAGCGCCTCGAATTCGGGCGTCTCGGCGACCTTGGCGCGGATGAACAGGCCGACAGCCAGCAGCAGGGCACTGGCCAGGAACGGGATGCGCCAGCCCCAGGAGTAGAGGTCGTCGTCGGGGAGCCGGGTGATCAGGGCGAAGGTGCCGGTGGCCAGCATGATGCCGGTGGACGCGGCGGCCTGCGGGATCGAGCCCCACAGACCTCGGCGGTGCGGCGGGGCGTGTTCCACCGTCATCAGCGCGGCGCCGCCGTACTCGCCGCCGAGGCCGAAGCCCTGGATCAGCCGGAGCAGCACGAGCAGGACGGGGGCGAGCACGCCGGCCGCGCTGTGGGTGGGCAGCAGACCGATGGCGAAGGTACTGCCGCCGACCAGGGCCAGCGAGATGATCAGGGTCTTCTTGCGGCCGTGCCGGTCGCCGAAGTGCCCGAACACGATGCCGCCCAGCGGCCGGGACAGGAAACCGACGCCATAGGTGGCGAAGGCGCTGATGGTGGCGAGCGTCGGATTGCCGCCGGGGAAGAAGAGCTTCCCGAGGACCAGCGCGGATGCGGTGCCGAAGACGAAGAAGTCGTACCACTCCATCAGGGCCCCGGCGAAACTGCCGCTCACCACCTTGGCCATCCGGGGGCGGGCGGCGGGCGCGTGCGAATCGAGATGCGTCATCGGATCTCCTGATCTGTTCTGATCTCCTGGTGGGGACGGCCAGGGAGGTTCAGCCCGCGGCGGGCTCGGCCGACGGCGGTTCGGCGGGGTCGGGCCAGGCCAGGGTGACCTTGACCTGTTCGGGGTCGCGGGTGGCGGTGAAGGCCTCGGCGGCCCGTGCCACCGGGAACTCGGCGGTGACCAGCGCGCGGCTGATCGAGTCGTCGGCGGCGAGCCGCGCCAGTACGGCGTCGATGTCGGCGCCCAGGTAGAGGCCGGTGCCGCGCACGTCGATCTCCCAGCGCTGGAGCCGGGCGAGCGGCAGGGACCGGTCGCCGGAGGGCACCCCGACGACGACGAGGGTGCCGCCGGGCACGGCGGCGGTGGCGGCGGTGCGCAGGGTGGCCGGTGCGGCGACGCAGTCGAAGACGGTGTCGGCGGGCGCCGGTCCGTCGCCGTCCTGCGGGTCGAGCACGCGGTGTGCGCCGAGCGCGGCGGCCAGCGCCCGCTTGCTCGCGACGGGTTCGACCACCGTGATGTGGTCGGCGCCGCGTGCCACGGCGGCGTCCAGGACGGCGAGGCCGACCGGGCCGCCGCCGAGGATCAGCACCCGGCCGAGGCGGTCCGGGCCGCGCCGGACGGCGTGCCAGCCGACGGCGAGCGGCTCGGCGAGCACCGCGGCGCCGGCGGTGAGGCCGGCGGGCACCCGGTGGCAGTACCGCTGCTCGACGAGGAACCGTTCCCGCGCCGCGCCGGGCACCGCGAAGCCCAGCACCTTCGCCGCGTCGCACTGGTTGGCACGCCCGCCCCGGCACCGTTCACAGTCTCCGCAGGTGACCAGCGGGTTGACGACGACCAGGTCACCGGGCGCGCAGTTGCCGACCGCCGGGCCGACGGCGACGACCCGGGCCGCGCATTCGTGGCCGGTGACCACGGGCGGGGCGATGAACGGGTGGGCCTTGTCGAGTACGTGGACGTCGCTGCCGCAGATACCGAGGCGCACGGGCGCGAGCAGGACCTCCTCGGGCCCGGGGGCGCCGGGCGGCTCGGCCCGCTCCAGGCGGACGTCGCCGTCCGTGCCGAGCACCACCTGGCGGATGGTGGTGCCGGCGGCGGGGGCGCCGGTTGTGGCGCTGCTGGTGCTCACAGGGTGATCACTCCCTTGACTATGGCTCCGACGGCCCCGGCGCAGGCGGCGACCTGAACGGCCTGGCGGGCCCGCCGCGCGGAGACCCGGTGGCTGGCCAGCTGCCCGATGCCGGTGCCGGCCAGCGCCGCGACGGCGCTGAGGGCGATGACGTGCACCGGCAGGTCGAGCGGGCCCTTGGCGACCAGCGAGCCGGTGTTCAGCAGGATGGTGTAGAGCTGCATGCCGGCCACGAACGAGCGCTGCTCCCAGTCGGTCGCGGTGGCGTACAGGGTCACCGCGGGCCCCCCGATACCCGCGGTGACGTTCATGAGGCCGGAAGCCGCACCGGCCGCCGCCGTGCCGGCACGGCCGCGCAGCCAGCCGGGCCGGCTGAAGCGGTGCAGGCCGTACAGCGCGGCAAGGACCAGCGCGCCCTCGGCGACCAGCAGCGGCGACGCCGGTACCCGGGCCGCCAGCCAGGCCCCGGCCGGCAGCACCAGCAGGGCCGGCACGACCAGCCGCAGCACCCGGCGCGGCGCCACGTCGCGCCAGACGAAGGGCAGGATCAGCAGGCTGGACAGCAGCGAGAGGACGTTCGCCAGCCGGACCCCTTCGACCGGCCCGAGCAGCAGCGTCAGCAGCGGCCCCGCGACCAGCGTGAAACCGAGTCCGGTGACCCGCTGGGTGCCCGCGCCGACCAGCACGCCCAGCAGGACCGGGACGACGGTGCCGGCGGTCATGCCGGCCGGTCCGTGACCGGTGCCCGGGTCAACGCCTGGGCCAACTCAGCGGCCCTGAACCGCGGCGTCGACGATGGCGCCGAGCTCCCGCAGCCGGGGCACGGAGTCCGCCTGGAGCGCCGCCGGGATGTCCTCGGCGCCCACCACGGTGCGCCACACCGCCCGCCCCGCGAGGAAGCCCGAGGCGCCCTCCTCGCAGGCGAGCCGCACGGCGCGCGGGAACAAGTCGTGCGGTACGCCGCTGGAGAGCACCACCCAGGGGCCGTCGATGGTGTCGGTCAGCTCCGCGCAGCCGCGCCGGATCGCCGCCTCGTCACCCTCGCCGTGCAGCGGGACCTCGGCCTTGTAGAGGTCGGCGCCGAGCGAGCCCAGTTCGCGTGCGGCCGCGAACACGCCCTCGTTCCACTGCTCGGGCGTCCACGGGGAGCCGTCCTTGGGGGCGCGTGAGACCGGCTCCAGGATGCTGACCAGGCCCGCTTCGCGGGCGCGCGCGACGAACTCCTTCGTCATCGCGATCCGCTCGGCCGGGTCCTCGTCGGGCCGCCACAGCACCAGCAGCTTCAGCGCGACGCCACCCGCCTCGCGCACCCACGCGGGGTCGACCGTCTCGTCGATGTCGACCCGGCCGACGAACTCGCGCTCGTCCGCCGTGAAGTGGTCGACGGCGGCGATCAGGCCGCAGCCGGGGCTGACGGCTCCGGCGTCGAGCACCGCGTCCAGCGCGAACTGCTTCTCCAGGAGCACGGCGGACGCGTACGGGGTCAGCGCCCGCACCGTCGCCACCTTGAAGTCGGTGATCTGCCGGTCGGTCACCGGAGCTTCCTGGTGCTCGGCGAACATCGCCCGGAGCGCTTCGCGCTGGTCCACGGCCAGCATGGCGAAGCCGCCGGACGGGCGGGCCAGGGCGGACAGGCCGGGGGCGGTGCTGGGGGCGGTACTCACGGGGACTCCTTGCTGGTACGGGTGCGTGATGCGGTGGTTGGCGGCCGTTCAGGGGATGGGGGTGGGGGTGGGGGCGGCGAGGGTGAGCCGGGTGGCGGGCAGCCGGTCGGCGAGTGCCTGCGCCTCGGTGTCGGAAGGGATGCCGGAGCGCCCGTCCAGGGCCCGGCAGGAGAGGGCGGCCACCGCGTTCGCGTAGGCGAGCGCTTCGGGCAGCGGTGTGCGGCGCACCAGAGCGGTGACCAGCGCACCGTGGAACACGTCCCCGGCGCCCAGCGTGCTGAGCACCTCGACGCCGCGGTGCCCGGGCACGTGCCAGACGCCCGCGCCGTCCGCCGCGTACGCGCCGTGCGCGCCGTCCGTGGCGACCACGGTCCGCGCGCCGTCCGCGAGCGCTGCGGTCAGCAGGCCCGGGACGTCGGCGGCGCCGGCGCGGTCGCCGTAGACCTCGCGCAGCGCCTGGAGCGTGGGCACGTAGACGTCGACGGCGGCGGGGCAGCGGCGCGGATTCAGGTTGCCCGCGTCGTAGCAGACCACCGGCCGCGGCGCGCCGGACGGCAGGGCGGCCAGCAGCGGCTCGACGGCGGGCAGTCCGGCGTGGTCGACGTGCAGCCAGTCGGCGGCGCGTACGGCCGCCGCCTCCCCGGAGCCGTCGGCGATGCGCAGCTCGGGTCCTGGCAGCACGCAGATCGACCGTGCGCCGCGTGGCCGGTCGACCAGCACGGTGCAGGCCCCGGACGTCGCGCCCGGCGCGGTACGCACGCCGACCGTGCCGACGCCCTCCGCGCGCAGCCCGCAGCGGATGCGACTCGCCACCGGGTCGTCGCCGACCGCGGCGATCAACTCCGGCGCCAGACCGAGCCGGGCAGCGGTCACCGCGGCGGTGGCCGCGGGCCCGCCGCCGCAGGTGCTCATGGCCTCGGCGACCACGCGACCGTCGGGCGCGGGAAGGCACGGAAGCTGCATCACCGTGTCCCAGGTGACGACCCCCGCGAAGACGACACTCGACGGCACTGCCAACCCCCGGTTGATCGATAACGAACAGAGATTGCGGGGACGTTAACAAGGGCCTCCGAGGGCGTCAAGGGTTGTCCACATCTCGACGATCGCCCAAAAGACGAGGTGAAAGCGGCTGAACGGGGCCCGGAGCAAAGTCCGCGGAGGGTGCGCGCGTTGGCCATGTGAGGCGGTTCCCCCCGACCACGCACCACGGATGGTAGATTTCAAACAAACGTGGGAAGCAGGGAAGGAAGCAATGACGACCGGTGCCATGCGCTACGAAGCCGCCCCCGCCCGCCGTCGAGCGATCCTCGACCGGGTCAGGGAGACGGGCTTCTGCTCCATCGCGGATCTCGCCCAGGAACTCGACGTCTCCGAGATGACGGTGCGACGCGACGTCCGCCGCCTCGACGAACTCGGCGCGGCCCGGGTGGTGCACGGCGGCGTCAGCCTCCCGCCCGGCCAGGACTTCGACACCCGCGAGCACCGCAACGCGGGCGTGAAGGGCATGATCGCCGCGGCGGCCCGCGCGCTGATCGGCCCCCACGACACCATCGCGGTGGACGCGGGCACCACGGCCCACGCCCTGGCCGCCGCGCTGCCGGACGGTTTCAGCGGCAGCGTCGTCACGCACTCCGTGCCCGTCATGCAGCTCCTGCTGGAGCGCGAGGGCGCGCGCTGCGTCGGGCTCGGCGGCGACCTGTACCCGGCGAGCAAGGCGTTCGTCGGCCCCGCCACCGTGGAGGCCGCCACCCGGCTCCGGGTGCGCTGGTGCTTCCTGGGCGCCGCCGCCGTCGACGACCGTGGCTACTACGGCGTCTACGACCTGGAGCGGCCCACGAAGCGCGCCCTGGTCGACATCGCCGACCACGTGGTGCTGCTCGCCGACTCCAGCAAGTTCCGCAGCTCGGCCCCGGTCCTGCTCGGGCGCCCCGACCTGCTGCACAGCCTGATCACCGACGCGGAGCCGCCGGCCGCCATACGCCGCGCCTACGAGAGCCAGGGCGTGACCGTCACGGTCGCGTCCGGCGCCACCACATCCGAGGGGGCCTTCGCCGCCGCCGACGCCGCGCAGGCCTGAAGGGCCCGTCCCGCGGCGCCGGCCGCTGTCCCATCACTCCTGGTTCGGTGAGTCGTCAAGGCGGGCTGTCGCCGGGTGGCGTCACCGGGGCATCGAAAACGCCTGGCTCCCCGTGGCCTGCGTCTGATGCAGTAGGGAAATGAGTGACGGACGGGGACAGCGGCGGCAACGCGAGGAAGCACGGCGGGCGGCGGTGCGAGCGCTACCGGCGGTTCGGCTGCGGCATCATGCGGTCATCACGGGCCGCCCCGGCGAAGAGCGGGTGACCGCGTCGATCGGCCCGGACGGGAACCTCGTCGCCCTGTGGGCCGCGGCCCAGGACCGGCCGGCGTTCTCGGCGACCACCACGCAGGCCGGGGGCGCGAGGTTCCCGGAGCCACGCGCGTCACGCTCGGCCACCGCCCGGGTCTCGATCCACGCTCCGGAGCCGGCAACGGCCGCGGAACTCCCCGGGCTCCCGCTCGCCCACGTCACCGTTCAACCGCTGCCCCAAGGGCGGGTCCTGGTGGTGGGTGCGAGGTCGAGGTGGCGCCCTGAAGGCCCCGACCGCAATGCGATCGTCTACGACGCCGACGGAGCCGTGGTCGCGGAGGAGACCCTGGGTGACGGCATCGCGCACGTCTTCACCACGGCCTCCGGCCGTGTGTGGGTGGCGTACTTCGACGAAGGGATCTACGGGAACTTCGGGTGGAACTCTCCCGGTCCGGCTCCGATCGGAGATGCCGGCCTGGTCCGTTTCTCACCCGACCTCCAAGAGGAATGGCGTTTCCCTTCCGCGCGTCGCCGGCCCTGGGGCCCGATCCACGACTGCTACGCGCTCAACCTCGCCGGCGACACCGCCTGGACCTGCTACTACACGGACTTCCCCATCGTCCGGGTCCACGACGGAGCCCTCACCGGTTGGAGCAACGACACCATCGGAATCCGCGCCCTGGCCGTCGACGGCACGCGCGCCGCGCTGCTCGGCGGCTACGGCGCCGAGCGTGAGCAACTGACCGTCGGCACCCTCGACGACGGAGCGTTCCGCGTCGTCGGCCGGTACCGGGTCGTCCTGCCGGACGGGCAGCCGCTGCCCCCGAGGACACGGGCGTTCGGCCGTGGCGCCGACCTGCATCTCGTGTCGGGCGACGACTGGTACCGGCTGGACCTCGATCACCTCGCACCCGCCGGTTGAGCCTACCCGCGGGGCCGACGTGCGGGGGTGCGCCGGCTCCGCAGCCTGGCGTGGCCGCGGAGCCGGCGGTCCCGTGCCCGCAGCGGGCCCGACCGGGGTCAGCCCGCCAGCTGGGCCCCGAAGTACGGGGTGCCGACCGACGACACCTGGGCGGCGGTCAGCCCGATGCCCCGGGCTGCCGTGTCGAGCTGCGTCCCGTCCGAGGTGAAGGCCACGGCCTGTCCGTTGCCGCCGTTCTCCCAGGGCACGCCGACGACCAGGTCGGCCTTGCCGTCGCCGGTGGTGTCGCTGAGGAACACCTCGCCGCCGAAGCCGTCCCCCGCCTCGTTGTCCCCGGGGACGCCGGGCGTGTCCTGGGCCAGGGCCTGGGCACGGGGCTCCCTGAAGCCGATCGACGAGCCGTGCAGGACGGTGACCATGCCGGCGTCCGCGATGCCGTTCAGGTCCTCGCCCGGTGCGCCGATGGCGAGGTCGTCGTAGCCGTCGCCGTCGACGTCGCCCATCGAGACCTCGTAGCCGAAGCCGTCGCCGCTCTCCGAGGCGCCGGGGACGCCGGTGGAGTCCTGGGTGACGGTGTCCTCGCCGCCGGGACCTGACTCGGTGCCGTACACCACCTTCACGGCGCCGCCCTTGGCGATGCCGGCGCTGTCCGTGCCGGCGTCCCAGTCGTTGCCGATGACGATGTCGCCGTAGCCGTCGTTGTCGACGTCACCGATGTCCGAGATGACGCCGGCCGGCAGGTGCACGGCGCCGGCCGCCGTGAGGCCGCCGGTGGCGCCGGCCAGGTAGTAGTTCTCGTTGTACGCGTCCGTGTCGACCGCGTCGCCGTCGAAACCGTCGACGAGCAGGTCGGTGCGGCCGTCGCCGTTCACGTCGCCCGGCGTCAGGTTGAATATGTCGAGGCCCTTCACGGGCAGGACCGGCGTCGTCACGGTGTAGTGGCCGCCGGTGGTGCCGTCCGCGGTGAAGCCGCCACGGTAGATGTCGAGCTTGTTGTTGTCCGCGGAGACCGCGAGGTCGGCGCGGCCGTCCCCGTCGTAGTCCCCGGCCACCAGCAGGTTGCCGAAGTGGTCGTGGCTGGTGGGGGCCGGGTCGGAGACGGTGGTGCCGCCGTTCAGGCCGCTCTGGCCGCCCCACAGGATGACCGCGGTGCCGCCGTCGGTGTCCGAACCGACGTCCTCGCCCGTCACGGCCACGGCCAGGTCCGCGTAACCGTCGCCGTTGAAGTCCCCGGCCGTGCTGAACCCGCCGAAGTAGTCGTCGGTCTCCGCCGCACCCGGAACGCCCGCCGAGTCCTGGGAGACCGTCTGTATCCGGCCCGCACCCGCACCGTCCGGCGAGCCGTACAGCACGGAGACGGAACCGGCCCCCGTGTGTCCGTTCACCGCGGCGTACGGAGCGGAGACGGCGACGTCCCGGTATCCGTCGCCGTTGAAGTCGCCCTGAAGGCCGGTGGCTGCGGACGCGCTGGTCGTACCGGCGATGAAGAGGCCGCCGGTGAGAGCGCTCGCGCACGCGGTCGCCAGGGCGACGCGAAGTCTCTTGCCCATCAATCTGTCTCCTGCTCTGTACGAACGCCCCGGCCGTGAGGCGGGCGCCCGTGACTGCTGGCTCGATGGCCGTCCGGGTCGGCCGGTCCCCGAAGCCCGCGTTCCGGCTCGGCGATCGCGAGACCCCCGCAGGCATACGAGAGTTGTACACGATTTTCACTCAAATCCACTTACCTTTACGGATTACGCGTGAGTTGGCAGGGTCAACGGCTCCGCGCGGGCGCCGGAGCGGCGCGGCGTGACAGCCGTCGAGGACGGGACGTCCCAGGCGCCGCTCGGTCGCGACGAGGACCGCCACGGCAAGGACCATGCCGACGAGCCCGAGTCGGCCGTCACTCAGCGGGTGTTGGCCCTTCGGCGATCCGAGGCCGGGCACCATACGTCGACGGCTGCCGCCGGCCTGATCGGCAGCTGTCGAGGTGGTGTGCGTCGCGGTCCGGTCCTCGGCGGTCATCGCGCATCGCCCATCGGTTGAGCGATCCCGAGCGGGGTCGGGCCGGAGCCCGGAAACGACGAAGATCCCGACCGATCATGAAGATCGGCGGGATCTCGTCAACCACTACTCGGCCGTCTCAAGAACAGCCGTGCGTGGACCTGAGGGGATTCGAACCCCTGGCCCCCTCGATGCGAACGAGGTGCGCTACCGGACTGCGCCACAGGCCCCTGCAACGAAGGAAACTCTAGCATCCCCGTACGGGTGCTTGGAAATGCATACCTCCTGGCCCGACTGGCTGATCAGCGGGTTCCGGGCGACTGTCGAGCCCGGTGCGGCAGCGCGGCTGCGGCGCCGGCGCACCGGCCGTGACACGTCGGCCTCACTGGCCGGCGGCGCGAGGGCGGTCGCCGTCGGCGTACTGGTCGAAGAGGGGGGTGCGGCCGCGGCCGCGGGCGCCGGAGGCGCCTCCCCGGCCCTTGAGGTTGCCCCACCTGGACTGCCCGGGAGGCGCTCCCTGAGTGCGGCGGGCGCCGGGGCGGCGGCTGGTGTCGTCCTGGTCGTCCTGGTCGTCCATGTCGTCGTCGGAGCCGGTGGACGAGGCGTCGTCGTCCCGGTGGGCCCTGCTCTCCCGACCGCTGTCCCGGCCGGCCCGGGGCTGGTCCGCAGCCTCGGCGGAGCCGGCGGAGCCGGAGCCCGCCGCGGTGGAGCCGTCGCGCTGGCGGGCGCCGGCGCCGCGTGCCGGCGGTTCCGCGGCCGAGGAGCGCGCCGAGCTCCAGGTGTCCGGTGCGCCGAGGTCGACGTCGCCTCCGGCGCGCGGGGCCACGGGCGCGGTCACGTACGTGGGCAGGGGCACCGGCACCGGGTCCCAGCTGTCGCCCTGGCCGGCGGTGCCGCGGCGCCGCTCGCGCTGCTGGTCGTCGACCCACTCGGCGTGGTCGGTCTGCTCGACGAGGGCGCGGCGGTCCGCGGCGAGCGCGGAGGCGCCGGGCGCGGCGGGGTGCGCGGAGTCGTCCTCCGCGTCACCGGGGTCACCCGCGGGTGCCTCGGCGGACGGGGCGGCGCCGGGGCGCCCGTGCGACCGGCGCTCTCGCAGCCGCTGCGCGGCGACCTCGGCCCTGCGCCGGTCCATGATGTACATGAAGCGGCGCCGCTCCTGCCGGCGCAGGTACGCGATGTAGACGCTCAGCAGTATCGCCGGCACGCCGGGCGCCCACAGGAAGGCGATCCCGCCGAGCGCCGCCGCCACCGTGCCGAGGGTGAAGGCGAGGAACAGCAGCACCGTGGTGCGCCGTCGGCGCGCGAGCAGCTTGGAGCGCCGGGCGCGCGCGGCCTCCGCGGCGGTGGCCGCGCTCCGCCCGGGCGGCGGCACCGCGGAGTCGACGGGCGGGCGTTGCTCGGTCTTCTTCCGGGCTTTGCGGCCCTTGCGCCCCGAGTCGGCACCCGAGTCGGCCTGGTCGCCGTCGGCGGGCCGCGCGTCGGGGGTGGCCCGTACCTCGTGGCGGTTGGTGGGCACGGCAAGAGCCCGGACGTCCACCGAGCCGGTGAACCCGTCCGGGTAGCTCGGCTGTTGGTCCTCAGCCGAGCGCGCCTGGAGGTCCTTGGCGTACCGGCGCTCCATTGCCGCGCGTCCGGACAGCAGCCGGATGGCGGTACTGAAGCGTTCCGTCGGACGGGCTTCGTTCAGCTCGTCCTGCCTACGGAGCCACATCGGCACCAGGTAGGCGGCCCAGGCCCCGACGATGACTGCGTAGATCAGGCCGCTGCTGCTCACGCCTCACACGGTAGAGGGGTTTGCATGGGGCCATCTGCCAATTGCACCGGTGTGTCGCACGATCTGGCTGATATTCCGAGCCTTTCTTGCGACTGATGCGATCGGTTGGCCGCCACAAGAGCGAATTCGGTGAGGGATACGACCGAAGTAGAGCACAATTTTCGAACGTTTATTTTATTTGTGGGGAGTCTTTCAGAGCGGCCGGGGTCACGGTGGCCGGGATCGGATGCGTGGGGCGCGCCGGATGCGTCGAGGGCGGGGGGCGGTCGGCGCCGGTGGGGCGGGGCCGGAGAGGGAGGGCGGCCCGGCTGAACGAGAGGTGTGTTGGGTGTCGCGGGTGACCTGCGGCTCGTGGGCCCGCGTCGCCCCGTGGGCCGCTCCTCGCGCACGGCACCGCATCGCACCGTGCCACGGGCCTGGGCCACTGCGATGGTCAGGGTGACCCATGCCGGGCGTTTTCGGTGCGTTCCCGGCGCCAGCGGGTGAGCAGCCGTTCGGGGACTTCTTCCGCGGTGAGGGCGTACACGAGATGGTCCCGCCAGTCCCCGTCGATGTGGAGATAGCGCGGCCGGAGCCCTTCCTCGCGGAATCCGAGTTTCTCGACGACCCGGCGGCTCGGCGCGTTCTCGGGGCGAATGCAGACCTCGATACGGTGCAGGCCGACCGTGCGGAAGCAGTGGTCCACCACGAGCGCCACCGCCGTCGGCATCACGCCCCGGCCGGCCACCGACTGGTCGATCCAGTAACCGATGTGCCCCGAGCACATGGAGCCCCAGGTGATGCCCGCGACCGTCAGCTGCCCGACGAGGTGGCCCTGGTACTCGACGACGAACGGCAGCATGCGGCCGGCATGTGCCTCGGCGCGCAGATGGCGGACCATCTGACGGTAGGTGGGCCGATGGGCCATCGGACCGGTGGGCGGGGGCGGCGGGATGGTCGCCTCCCAGGGGCGCAGCCAGTCCCTGTTGCGGCGGTTGACCTCCCGCCAGGGGCGCTGGTCGCGCAGCCTTATGGGGCGGAGGACGACGTCGCCGTCCGCCAGCTCGACGGGCCAGGATGGGCTGTTCAGTGCGCACCCCCGGGTCTGGGGTGGTCGACGCCACGCAGTTGGGCCACGGCGTGCGGCAGCAGGTCCGTCAGGACGGCCAGGCCGTCTTTCACACCTCCGGTGGAACCGGGCAGGTTGACGATCAGCGTCCGGTCGGCGACGCCGGCGAGCCCGCGGGAGAGCGATGCCGTCGGCACCTTCTGGCGTCCGAAGGCCCTGATCGCCTCCGCGATCCCCGGCACCTCGTAGTCGATCACCCGCCGGGTGGCCTCCGGCGTGCGGTCGGTGGGGGAGATCCCGGTGCCGCCGGTCGTCACGATGACGTCGTACCCGGCCGTGACGCCGTCACGCAGCGCACGCTCCACGGGAGCGCCGTCGGGCACCACCGTGGGGCCGTCGGCGGCGAACCCCAGCTCCACAAGGCGTTCGGCGATCACGGGCCCTGTGGTGTCCGCGTACACCCCTGCCGCGGCGCGGTTCGACGCCGTCACGACCAGGGCCCGTCCGGCGCCCCGGGGATCGTCCTGAGGGAGGCCGCCATGGCGTTCATGCCCTACGTGACTCCCGTGGCCCGCGTTGCTCCCATGGCCCGTAGGGGTGGGCGTCTGTGCAGGTCGGGCGGGGTCCCCGGGGTGGGTGGGCGTCATGCCTCCGCCTCCGGGCGCGTCCAGTGGCCGGACTTGCCGCCGGTCTTCTCCTCCACCCGGACGTCCGTGATCACCGCGCCCTTGTCGACCGCCTTCACCATGTCGACCACGGTGAGCGCGGCCACGCTGACCGCGGTCAGGGCCTCCATCTCGACTCCCGTGCGGTCGGTGGTCTTGACGGTGGCACGGATCTCGACGGCGTCGTCCGCGACGGTGAGGTCCAGGGCGACTCCGGAGACCGCCAGCGGGTGGCAGAGCGGGATGAGATCCGGGGTGCGCTTGGCCCCCATGATGCCGGCGATCCGGGCGGTGGCCAGCGCGTCTCCCTTGGGCAGTTGCGCTCCGTGCACGCCGCGCAGCAGGTCGACCACGCGCGGCGAGACCAGTACGCGGCCGCTGGCGCGCGCGGTGCGCGCGGATACGTTCTTGCCCGAGACGTCGACCATGCGGGCGGCGCCCGAGGCGTCGAGGTGCGTCAGTCGGTCCTGGGCGCCGGTGCCGCTCCCCCGCGGCAGGTCCTTCTCGCCCTCCTGGTCGCGCGGAGGGGGGCCCGGGGTCTCCCCCGGAGACATCGCCGTCATGTTCTGTGCGCTCCCGGTCCTGGGCCCTGCGGTCCGCAGCGCGGGGCTCCATGTGCGCGACACGCTACCGCGCGATGGGGGTACCTCCCAGGCCCTTCAGGCACTGGGGGAGGTACTCAGCCGAGCAGGACCGTCTCGACCTTCGTTCCGGGCGCCACGGAGACGGTGTCCTCGGGGAGGACGATGAGCGCGTCGGCATGGGCGAGTGCGGCGATCAGATGCGATCCGGAGCCGCCGACCGGAGTCACGGAACCGGTGGCGGGGTCGTACCGGCCGCGGAGGAACTGCCGCCGGTCGGCGGGCGAGGTCAGCGCCCGCTCGGCGCGCAGCTCGGCGGTGACCGTGGGCCGGTGGACGTCCGGCAGGCCACCGAGGGTGCGGATGGCGGGGCGTACGAACAGCTCGAAGGAGACGTACGACGAGACCGGGTTCCCGGGGAGGGCGAGCAGCGGGGTGTGCTCCGGGCCGACGGTGCCGAACCCCTGGGGCTTGCCGGGTTGCATGGCGAGCTTGCGGAACTCGACCCCGCTGCCGCCGACCGGCTCGTCCACCCCGCCCGCACCGCTCTCGAAGGTGCCGATCGACGACAGTGCCTCCTTGACGACGTCGTAGGCGCCGACGCTGACGCCGCCGGAGGTGACGATGAGGTCGGCGCGGATCAGCTGGTCCTCGATGGTGGAGCGCAGGGTGTCCGCGTCGTCCGAGACGGCGCCGACGCGGTAGGCGATGGCGCCCGCGTCCCGTGCGGCGGCGGTGAGGGCGTAGCTGTTGGAGTCGTGGATCTGACCGGGACGCAGGTCCTCGCCCGGCTGCACCAACTCGCTCCCGGTGGACACGATGACGACGCGCGGGCGGGGGCGCACCCGGACGGTGCTGCGGCCGATGGCGGCGAGCAGCGCGATCTGGGGCGGGCCCAGGACGGTGCCGGCCTCCAGGGCGCGGTCGCCGGTGCGCACATCGCTGCCGCGGGGGCGTACATGGGCGCCCTTCTCGGCCGGGCGGTACACCCGCACCTCGCCGAAAGCGCCCTCGGGGGCGACGCTGTGCGCGCGCATGCCGGAGACCGGGCCGCCGCCGAGGCCGCCGTCGGTCCACTCGACCGGTACGACGGCTTCCGCGCCGGGCGGCACCGGGGCGCCTGTCATGATCCGGGCGGCCTGGCCGGGGCCGACGCTGGGCTGCTGGGCCTGGCCGGCGGCGACGTCGCCGATAACGGTCAGGACGGCGGGGAACTCCTCGCCGGCGCCCGCCACGTCGGCGGCGCGTACCGCGTAGCCGTCCATCGAGCTGTTGTCGAAGGGGGGCAGCGAGAGCGGCACCGCGATGTCCTCGACGAGGACGCAGCCCTGCGCGTCCAGGAGGCGCAGCTCGATGGGGTCCAGGACGCGGACCGTGGCGAGGATGTCCTCCAGGTGCTCGGCCACCGACCAGACATGGTCCTGACCGGCGGCTCGGGGCGGTGCGGTGCTGCTCACGTTGCTACATCTCCTCGGTGACGTAACCCTTCAACCAGGTCCGGAAGTCCGGGCCCAGGTCTTCACGTTCGCACGCGAGTCTGACAATGGCACGCAAGTAGTCGCTACGGTCTCCGGTGTCGTAGCGACGGCCCTGGAAGACGACGCCGTGCACCGGGCCGCCGATCTTCTCGTCGACGGCGAGTTGCTGGATGGCGTCGGTGAGCTGGATTTCGCCACCGCGGCCGGGTTCCGTCTTTCGCAGTATCTCGAAGATGTGCGGGTCGAGAACGTAGCGGCCGATGACGGCGAAATTGCTGGGTGCGTCCGCGGGCTCCGGTTTCTCGACGAGCCCGGTGATCCTGACGACATCACCCTCGGAGGTGTCCTCCACCGCAGCACAGCCGTAGAGGTGGATCTGCTCGGGGTCGACCTCCATGAGGGCGATGACGCTGCCGCCCTGCTGTTCCTGGACCTCGACCATACGGGCGAGCAGCGGGTCCCGCGGGTCGATCAGGTCGTCTCCGAGGAGGACGGCGAACGGCTCCCGGCCGACGTGCGGTGCCGAGCACAGGATGGCGTGACCGAGCCCTCTGGGGTCGCCCTGGCGCACGTAATGCATGGTCGCGAGGTCGCTGGATTCCTGCACCTTGGCGAGCCGTGCGCTGTCGCCCTTCTTGGAGAGCGCCTCTTCGAGCTCATAATTACGGTCGAAATGGTCCTCCAAAGGACGCTTGTTGCGTCCCGTGATCATGAGGACATCGTGCAGACCGGCGGACACCGCCTCTTCGACCACATACTGGATCGCCGGCTTGTCGACGACCGGCAGCATTTCCTTGGGGGTGGCCTTCGTGGCCGGAAGAAAGCGCGTGCCCAGGCCCGCCGCCGGAATGACGGCCTTGGTGATCCTGGGGGGGTGCGACTGTGTCATGTCGGACACCATAACGGGTGCGTATGTGAGCTAACTGTCACTTCCCATAGCTGGTTGCTATATGAGCGCGTTGAGAGAGAAATGTGAGTGCCCTATGCATCACCCTCAGGCGGAGTCTCCCGACAATTCCGAGCCTGACAAACGCGCGTTGCGACGAGGGTTCCTGTCGGTGAGGGCCGGGTTTACGGAAGATGACGTGCGGACGTCGTCCCGGCTGCTGGCCCGGCGGGCGCTGGAGGTCCCCGAGGTGGCCGGGGCGACCACGGTGGCCGGGTATGTCTCCGTGGGCGGCGAGCCCGGCACCGGCGCACTGCTGGACGCACTCCTGGAGCGCGGAGTGCGCGTCCTGCTCCCGGTGCTGCTGCCCGACAACGACCTGGACTGGGCGATCCACCGCGGTCCCGAGTCCCTCGCGCCGGTCCGCCACCCGGGCCGTATCACCCTCCAGGAGCCATGCGGCGAACGCCTCGGCCCGGACGCCGTCCTGACCGCCGACGCGGTGCTGCTGCCGGGCCTCGCCGTGGACACCCGGGGAATGCGCCTGGGACGCGGTGGCGGCTCGTACGACCGGGTGCTGGCACGGCTCGCAGCGGCAGGCGCCGACCCGGCGCTGGTGGTGCTGCTCTACGACACCGAGGTCGTCGACCGGCTCCCGGAGGAGCCACACGACCGCCCGGTGCACGCGGCGGTGACCCCGTCGGGGGTGCACCGGTTCTGAGCGGCCACTGGTCGCTGTGCGCCGTGGCCCGCCGTGGGTCGCTGCGAGCCGCCGCCGGGCCACTGCGCGCCTCTCCGCCGGCGTCGGGTCCTAGGAGACCGGCCCTCCACGAACGCCGCCGTACGGGCCCACAGCGGGCCTGTACCGGCGCCGCAGCACCGAACGGTCGAATCCCTCGGGCCGACCGGGCCCCGCCCCTCGGCCCGGTCCCGGCCTCCCGGTTCCGGCCGCACAGCCGCGACGCCCGGCTCAGGGCCGTAGCACCAGCGTGTCCTCCGTGCTGCCGTCGACCGCCTTCTTGGAGTACGACCAGGTGAGCAGGTCTCCGTTGAGCCACTTGTCCGTCTGGTCGGTGTAATGCGGGCTGAAGGCGTGTCCCGAGGCGCCGGTGAGGTTGATCCACTTGGACTTGTCGAGGTCCTTCAGGTTGACCACCATGCGCATGGAGGGCGTCCAGACCGCCTGGTAGCCGCCGGCCGCGTCCCAGCTGGTGGCGTCGACCGCGGAAGATCCACCGCCGATGTTGTAGGGCCCTCGGTTGAGGAGGTACTGGATCGGGCCGGGGCCGCTGGTGCCGAGGGTCTGGTTCTTCAGGGTGAGCCGGTGCAGGCGTCCCCAGCTCCAGGTGTCGATGTCCTTGCCGAGCTTCGCGGTCAGCTCCCAGCGGGCGTCCTCCAGGGCGCGCTTGAAGAGCTTGTCGCGCGAGGTCGAGGCCGGCTCGGTGCGCGTCTTGGGCAGGTGCCACCAGTCGTTGCCCTCGTCGTCGAGGAGCTTGCGAACCACCTCGAACCAGCGGTCGCCGCCGTCCGGCTGGGCCTGGTCGGCCTCGCGCTGACCGCACTCGCGCACCAGGTCGTCGCCGTCCACCGGAGCGGTCTTGTTGGCGGGCTGCACCATGAGGCACTGGCCCTTGACGCGCAGCTCCTTGGGGAGCTTGTTGCCGAACGCGAGCTTGAGGATGTTGCGCCAGACGGCGTTGAAGTAGGCCGCGGCCGCCGAGTCCGGGTTCTGCGTGTAGTCCCAGCCTTCCAGCAGCTTCTGGGCCTCACGGACGGACGGGTCGGAGATGTCGATCTTCAGCAGCTTGGGCGTCAGCAGCCTGGCGATCTCGCTGCTGTTGTCCATCTGCATCTGGCGCATGTCGTCCGGGGAGATCTTGCCGCCGTTCTTGATCTTGGACTGGATGAGGTCGTCTATCCGCTGGCTGCGGGTGCCGTACCCAGGGTCCTTGGTCAGCACGTACGGGTATTTCTTCTGGTCGATGACGGCCTGGTTGGCGGTGACGATGTAACCGCTCTTGGGGTTGTACTCGTTCGGCAGCGCGGACTGCGGGATGTAGCCGGTCCACCGGAAGTCGGGGTCCCAGCCGGGTGCGGGCAGCGAACCGTCGTAGCCCTTGGGGCGCTCGGGGATACGCCCGGGGGCCTGGTAGCCGATGTTGCCCTTGGTGTCGGCGTAGACCATGTTCTGGGAGGGCACCTCGAAGTCGGTGAGGGCCGTGCGGAACTCCTGCCAGTCCTGCGCCTTGTCCAGGGCGAAGACGGCGTCCATGGACTTGCCCGGCGTCAGGGCGGTCCAGCACAGCGCCACCCCGTACCCGTCGCTCCGGTCCGGCGCCGCGGTGTCCACGGTGGCCCGCTTGCCGACCTTGACCAGCTCGTCGTCGCGGTCGGACAGCAGCGGACAGCGGTCCCGGGCGCCGGCGCCGGCCCCGGGGATCGGGTTGTCGGTCTCCCGTACGGTGATCGTCTCGTCCGAGCCGCCGGCGACCTTGATGGTCTCCTTGCGGGTCTTGAAGGGCCTTGTCTCGTCGCCGTACTGGTAGCCGTCCCCGGAGAGCTTCTCCAGGTAGAGGTCGGTGACGTCGGCACCGAGGTTGGTCATGCCCCAGGCGACGGACTGGTTGTGGCCGATGATCACGCCCGGCATGCCCGAGAAGGTGTAGCCGGCGACGTCGAAGTGGCAGTTCGCGGAGACGGTGCGGCAGTGCAGGCCCATCTGGTACCAGATCGACGGCAGCTGGGGCGCCAGGTGCGGGTCGTTCGCGAGGAGCGGCTTGCCGGTGATGGTGTGGGCGCCGGAGACCACCCAGGAGTTCGATCCGATGCCCTGCCCGTTCACTCCGACCGATGCCGGGATGCCGTCCAGCATCTTGGACACGGCGACCAGCTGGCTCTGCATGTCGTCGGGGGCGGGGGTGTCGCCGGCCAGACCGGTGCCCGCGGTGGTGCTCGTCCGCCCGCCGGTGGACTGGGTGCCGCCCGAAGTGCCGCCGCCGTCGTAGGTCTTCGTGGCGGCGTTGTAGGACCCCTCCTGGACGATCGGCTTGTGCAGGTCGTACGGGTAGTCCGGGTAGAGATCACGTATCTGGGACGTGGTCAGGCGGCTGGTCATCAGGGAGCGGTCGATCTCCTCCTGCATGTTGCCGCGCAGGTCCCAGGCGATGGCCTTGAGCCAGGCGACCGAGTCGACCGGGGTCCACTTGCCGGGCTTGTAGTCGTTGGTGAAGCCCAGCGCCGCGTACTCCACGGAGATGTCGGCGCCGTCCTTGCCCGCCAGATAGGCGTTGACCCCCTTGGAGTACGCCTGGAGGTACTTCTTGGTCTCGGGCGAGAGCTTGGAGTCGTACTCCTCCTGCGCCACCCGGTGCCATCCGAGGGTGCGCAGATACTCATCGGTCTTGACCTGGCTCTTGCCGAACATCTCGGAGAGTCGCCCGGAGGTCGTATGACGGCGGACGTCCATCTCCCAGAACCGGTCCTGGGCCTGTACGTAGCCCTGCGCCATGAACAGGTCCGCGTCCGAGGACGCGTAGATCTGCGGTATGCCGTACGCGTCACGCTTGACGTCCACCGGGCCGGACAGCCCTTGCAGCGTGATCGTCCCCGTGGTCTGCGGCATGGACGCCCGCACCGTGCTGACGCTCCAGTACGCGCCATAACCGACGCCTGCGAGCAGCGCCAGGACCAGAACGATCACGAGGAGACGCAGACGGCGCCCCCTCTTCCGGCCGGACGTGCCGGGCGTATGACCGGAAGATGCGGTGGTGGTGGAGGGCATCGCTGTCCTTGCAGTCCTTCGCGAGCGGCAGGGTGAGTGGGCGGTTCCGGTGAGGTGCGGTGGCGTGCGTACGAGCAGAAGTGCGGGCGGCGCGGCGGCCGATGGGGCGCGGGCGCTGGAGCAACCATAGGCGCAGCCGGCTGCGGCCCCGGACGCGGCCATGGCTCTTGAGATGCCTTTGGGACGCCTCCCGAAGCCGCATCCCCAGGAGCCCTGGGGGACCGCATGACCCACGAGATGCCGCGGACGCGTCAAGGAACCGTTAACGATTAGGTAAGGTAATGAAGTAGTTCGATGTTTCCGGGCTCGCAAGCCCGGCGTACTGAGCGCACGCCCGCGCATCGGGCTCGCGCACCGGGAGGGCGCCTCGCCGGTGCACGGGCCCGGCGCCCGGACCAAAAGGGGAAGGAACGGCCGCTGACTGTCCACCACCTCAACCAGCTTCTGCTCGCCTGCTCACTCGTCCTGCTCGTCGCGGTCGTGGCCGTCCGGCTGTCCTCCCGCAGCGGGCTGCCCAGCCTGCTGCTCTACCTCGGCATCGGCATCGTGATGGGCCAGGACGGCCTCGGCCACATAACGTTCAACAACGCCGAGATGACCCAGGTGATCGGCTATGCCGCCCTGGTCGTGATCCTGGCCGAGGGCGGCCTGGGCACCAAGTGGAAGGAGATCAGGCCGGCGCTGCCCGCCGCTGCGACGCTCTCCCTGGTCGGCGTCGCGGTGAGCGTGGGTGTGACGGCGGCCGGCGCGCACTATCTGGTCGGGCTCGAGTGGCGCCAGGCCCTCATCATCGGCGCGGTGGTGTCCTCGACGGACGCCGCCGCGGTCTTCTCGGTGCTGCGCAAGATGCCGCTGCCGCCGCGTATCACCGGCGTCCTGGAGGCCGAGTCGGGCTTCAACGACGCCCCCGTCGTGATCCTGGTGGTCGCCTTCTCCGCGGCGGGCCCGGTCGATCCCTGGTACGAGCTCATCGGGCTGATCCTCCTGGAGCTGGTCATCGGCGCCGCGATCGGGCTGGCCATCGGCTGGGCGGGCGCCTACGGCCTGCGGCGGGTGGCGTTGCCCGCCTCGGGCCTGTATCCGATCGCCGTCATGGCGATCGCCATCACCGCCTACGCCGCGGGCGCGCTCGCCCACGGCAGCGGCTTCCTGGCCGTGTATCTCGCGTCGATGGTGCTGGGCAACGCCCGGCTGCCGCACTGGCCCGCCACCCGGGGCTTCGCCGAAGGGCTCGGCTGGATCGCCCAGATCGGCATGTTCGTCCTGCTCGGCCTGCTGGTCACCCCGCACGACCTGGCCCGCGACTTCTTCCCCGCGCTGCTGGTCGGCCTGGTGCTCACGGTGGTGGCCCGCCCCCTGGAGGTTCAGCTGAGCCTGCTGCCCTTCCGGCTGCCGTGGCAGGAGAAGGCGCTGCTCTCCTGGGCCGGCCTGCGCGGCGCCGTGCCCATCATCCTGGCCACCATCCCCATGGTGACCGGCGTCCCGGACAGCCGCCGGATCTTCAACATCGTCTTCGTCCTGGTCGTCGTCTTCACCCTGGTCCAGGGCCCGACGCTGCCCTGGCTGGCCCGGAAGCTACGGCTGGGGGACACCGAGGGCGCCGCCGACCTGGGCGTCGAGTCGGCTCCCCTGGAGCGGCTGCGCGGGCATCTGCTGTCGGTGTCCATCCCCGGGAACTCGCGCATGAACGGCGTCGAGATCAACGAGCTGAGGTTGCCCGCCGGCTCAGCCGTCACCCTGGTCGTGCGCGACGGCACCTCCTTCGTGCCGCTCCCGACGACCCTGCTGCGGCGCGGTGACGAACTGCTGGTGGTCGCGACCGACCCCGTGCGCGACGCCGCCGAGCGCCGCCTGCGCGCCGTCAGCCGGGGCGGCAAGCTGGCCGGCTGGCTGACCAACGAGCCGAAGGGAACGCAGAAGGGAGCACGGCGGGAGCCCGGGGCGCAGCGGCGCGGGCCCGGTGCCGTGTCGAACGGGAAGTAGGCCTTCCACACGCCCCGCACCGCCCCCGCCCCGTGCCGCCGGGTCAGCCAGGGACGGGGGCGGTGTGGGGCGCATGTGACGGCAGTGGTATCGGTCACCTGATCTCCACCTCAGTGGACTGTTCCCGCGGAATACGTCACTATGGATCGTCGTTAGCACTCATCGAGTGAGAGTGCCAGGAGGAAGACAGTGCCGACCTACCAGTACCAGTGCACCCAGTGCGGCGAGGGCCTTGAGGCGGTGCAGAAGTTCACCGACGACGCCCTCACCGACTGCCCGGCTTGCAACGGCCGCCTGAAGAAGGTGTTCTCAGCGGTAGGCATCGTCTTCAAGGGCTCCGGCTTCTATCGCAACGACAGCCGCAGCTCGTCGTCCAGCGGCTCCGGCTCGTCCAGTGCGAAGTCGACCTCCAGCACCTCGGGATCGTCCGACTCCGGGTCCTCGGGCTCCGGCTCCGGCTCCGGCAGCGGGTCGTCGAGCTCGTCCAGCTCGTCGAGTTCATCCAGCTCAACGAAGCCTTCGAGCAGCTCGTCGGCCGCCTGAGCAACAGCACCGCCCGGGGCACCATCCGCCCTGCGAACACCACGAGACCCTGTCGATTCCAGCGACAGGGTCTCCGTCGTCACCGGGCCCGGATACTGTTTTCACCATGGAGAATACGGCGAACGCGACTCAGGCCGAGATCGGCGTCATAGGCGGCTCCGGCTTCTACTCCTTCCTCGACGACGTGACCGAAGTGCAGGTCGACACCCCCTACGGTCCGCCCAGCGACTCGCTCTTTCTCGGTGAGGTGGCAGGACGCCGCGTCGCCTTCCTCCCCCGCCACGGCCGAAGCCACCACCTCCCACCACACAAGATCAACTACCGGGCGAACCTGTGGGCGCTGCGCTCCGTGGGCGTGCGCCAGGTGCTCGGCCCGTGCGCGGTGGGCGGGCTGCGCACCGAGTACGGCCCCGGCACCCTGCTCGTCCCCGACCAGCTCGTGGACCGCACGAAGGACCGGCCGGCCAGCTACTTCGACGGAGAGCCGCTGCCCGACGGCACCATCCCCAAGGTCGTCCATGTGTCCCTGGCCGACCCGTACTGCCCCGCGGGTCGCCGGATCGCGGTGAAGACGGCACGCGAGCAGGGCTGGGAGCCGGTGGACGGCGGCACCCTCGTGGTCATCCCGGGACCGCGCTTCTCCACCCGGGCGGAGTCCCTGTGGCATGCGGCGCAGGGCTGGTCGGTGGTCGGCATGACCGGCCATCCCGAGGCGGCGCTCGCCCGCGAGCTGGAGCTCTGCTACACGTCGCTGACCCTGGTCACCGACCTGGACGCCGGCGCCGAAGCCGGCGAGGGCGTCCTGCACACGGAGGTCATGGAGGTCTTCGCCGCCAATGTGGCGCGGCTGCGCACGGTGCTTTTCGAGGTCGTGGCCGGACTCCCGACGACCGGCGAGCGGGACTGCCTGTGCACGCAGGCGCTGGGGGGACTGGAGACGGGGATCGAGCTTCCCTGAGCCAGTAGCCAGCTCGGCGCTCGTAGGTCGTAGTGCGTAGCTCGTAGCTCGTAGATGTACGGATCCGGTGGCCGCGTTTCGGCGGGGTCACCGGCACCCAGGGCGGGTGCAGCGGAGGCTCACGTTCGGGTGAGGAAATTATCCACAACTCGCCAGTAATCCACGGGCTTCAGCGGGATTCGGCGTATCGCGTCATCGTGGGAGGGAAATTCCGAACTCCTCACGACAGGCGGTGTGCGTCATGTCGCAATTCCCCTCTTCTTCCGCATTCCCCTCCACCCCGGCGCTCCCCTCTCCTTCGGCATTCCCTTCTTCCGCTACGCCGGGCCCGGACCCGGTACCCGTTCCTTGCGGGTCAGCCGATCCCTATTCCGTACCCGCATCCGCATCCGCATCCATGCCGGACTCGGATCCGCATCCCCCTGATCGTTCGTCTCCGTCGCCCTTGTCACCGCTGTCACCCCTGTCGCAGCTCTCCCCGTTCTCTCCTCTGGCGCCCCGGACGCTGGACCCTCCGCCCCTGCCATCCGACGTGCCCGCTCTAGGCAGTCCGGGCAGTCCGGGCAGTCCGGGCAGTCCGGGTGCTGATGCTCCCCCGACGTGTGAGGTTCCGCTCTTCTCTCCGGTACGGGTGCGCGGTGGGCAGTACCGGCTGCGCAGGCTGATGCGGCATCGCAGACGTGCCGTGGCGGCAGGTCTGGCCATGACGGCCGCCGCGCTGGTCGCGGCCACCGGTCCGGCCGACACCGGCCGCGCCCAAGCCCAGCCCCGGCCACTGGACCGGTCGGCTGCACCCCACCCGGCACGCCCGGCCGCCGCGCTGGTGACCGCCCCCGTGCGCATCGCCGATGCCGCAGCAGTACGGCTGCTGCACCCCGGCGATCATGTCGATGTCATCGCGGCCGATGTCTCCGGTGCCGCTGGCGCCGCACCGCCGCGGGTGGTGGCGGCCGGGGCCCGGGTGGTGAAGGTGCCCGAGGCCGAGGACGGACCTGCGGAGGACGGCGCCTTGGTGCTGCTCTCGGTACCCCGGCCCATCGCGGCGGAGCTGGCCGGCGCCGGAGCCGCCTCACGACTGGCGGTGACCCTGTGCTGACTCTCCAGGAACCTGCGCACGGATTTTCCGTATTCTCCGTGTCAAGTCCCACATTCGAGTTAGCCGACGGGACCAGGCGGCCAGATTCTGCCGTAGGTTGCGAAGCCGATTACTCCATCAGCAGCCCATATACAGAAAGGCCCATCGGTGAGCGAGAAGCAGGATCCGAGCCTCTGGCAAGGCTTCAAAGCCTTCCTGATGCGCGGAAACGTCGTGGACCTGGCGGTCGCCGTGGTCATCGGTGCCGCTTTCACCAACATCGTCAACGGCATGGTGAAAGGCATCATCAACCCCATCGTCGGCGCCCTCGGCACAAAGGACCTGGACAAGTACAAGTCCTGTCTCAAGGGCCCCTGCGTCTACGACGACAAGACGGGCACGGTCCTCGAAGGCGTCCCGATCATGTGGGGCACCGTACTCAGTGCCGCCGTCAACTTCGTGATCACCGCCGCCGTGGTCTACTTCCTGATGGTCCTGCCGATGGCCAAGTACCTGGCCAAGCAGGCACAGCGCAAGGCCGCCAAGGAGGCTCCCCAGGAGGAGTCGATCGAGGTCACCGAGCTGGACGTGCTCAAGGAGATCCGCGACGGGCTCATCGCGCAGCGTGGCGGCCCGCCCCGCATCGGCGGACAGGACCGACAGCTGTAGCGACGACCGCCCGGTCCCGGGGCCACGGCCGGTCCCGGGGCCACGGTCCGAGCAGCGCCTGCCGGCGCCCTCGGTGCAGGCCCGCCGCCGGGCACCGACGCCGTGGGCCTCAGAGGTGGTGGGGCGGCTTCTCGTTGAGGAAACGCGCCAGCTCGGCGGCGCTGTCGTCGCCACCGGTGGGCCGCTCGCCCCACCCCTGGTCCGTGTCGTCCGAGGACCGCTGGTTCAGCGGGTCGTCGAAGACGAGCGCGTCCTTGGGGTCGCGCGGCGTGGGTTCGGGGGCCGAGGTCATGCGTCCAGCGTACGTGCCCCGGCCCCGCCCGGCGCCTACGGGAGCGACGCCGACACCCACCGTGCCGACCCCTACCCCTGCCGACACCTCCCCCTGCCGACACCCACCGTGCCGACACCCACCCACGCGGATACGCGGCCCCGGACCGACGCGTCCCCGGTGCGGTTCACCCCGCCCCACCCGCGCCCCCGTGATACCCCTGTGCCCCATGACGGTGCATGACAACAGCCAAGGCGGCCTCGGAGGACACCCGGCAGAGGGCCGCGGAGGACCCCCACCAGGGGATGCGGTGGACGAGCGTGGGCCGCGGGGAAGGGGCGACTCCGGGCTGACCGACGTCGCCGGTGTACGTGTGGGGCACGCCACGCTGACCGGGGAGGGCCGTCTCACCGGCACCACGGTGGTGCTCGCTCCGGAGGGCGGTGCGGTGGCCGCCGTGGACGTACGGGGCGGTGGCCCGGGCACCAAGGAGACGGACGCGCTCGACCCGCGCACGGTGGCCCAGCGGATCGACGCCATCGTCCTGACCGGCGGCAGCGCCTACGGTCTTGATGCCGCGGCCGGCGTCATGGCCTGGTTGGAGGAGCACGCCCGAGGCTTCAGGGTCGGGCCGGACCCCTCGCACGTGGTGCCCGTCGTGCCCGCCGCCTGCATCTTCGACCTGGGCCGCGGCGGCGACTTCCGGGCCAGGCCGGATGCGGCCACCGGCCGGGCCGCGGTCGAGGCGGCGGCCGCTTCCCGGCCTGGCTCCCCGGTCCCCACCGGTTGTGTGGGTGCCGGTACGGGCGCCGTGGTCGGCGGGCTCAAGGGCGGGATCGGCACGGCGAGCACCATGCTCGGCTCAGGCATCACGGTGGCGGCGCTGGTGGTGGTGAACGCGGCGGGTTCGGCACTGGACCCGGCGACGGGAGTGCTGTACGGCGAGTACTTCGCGGGGCGGCGGGTGCGGTACCCGGAGCCGGAGGTCCACGAGGCGGCCCTCGACAAGGTGAGCGCACCCCTGGCGACGCGCAGCCGGCCACCGCTCAACACCACCCTGGCCGTGGTGGCCACCGACGCGGCGCTGACCCGTGCACAGGCCCAGAAGCTGGCCGGCACCTCGCACGACGGCATCGCACGCGCCGTACGCCCCGTGCATCTGATGCACGACGGCGACACCGTCTTCGCCCTGGTCACCGGGGCGCACCCGCTCACACCCCCGGACCAGCGGCGGAAGGGGCGGCCTCAGGCCGAGTCGAGGGAGGCGACGGAGGCAGCCGCGGCAGGCGTGTTGAACGAGATCCTGGCGGCCGGCGCCGACCAGGTGACCCGGGCCATCGTCGGAGCGGTACGTGCCGCGGAATCGGTGCGGGGCGCGGGCGGCACGTTTCCCTCGTACCGGGAGCTGTACGGGTCCGGCTGACCTGAGGGGAGTGAGGCCACCGTCAGTGGTGCGTCCGCCCGCCCACCAGCACCTCTTCCGTGCTGTCCTCCCGTAGGCCCCCGTATGCCCCCCGCGCCGCAACTTCCCGTGATGTCACGGCGGTTCCTCGAAAAGTGGATGGAACCGTTCTCTTTGATCTGCGCTCTCTCCACACAACGGAGCAGAACACCTGGATCGCCCAGGCGGCGCAGATCAAGTACTTCACGAAACATGGAGCTACAGGTGATAAGGCAGGATGAAGTGGGGCAGGAACCGACGGTGCGCCATGCCTTCGAGCAGCACCCGGCTGCGCGGGGTGTGCGGGGCGTTCGGGGCGCGTGGGTGACACGCTCGACGGGGCCGACCGGGCGGTCCCGCGTGCACGCCAAGGGCCGTGCGCTGCTGGTGTGCGCCGCGCTCGCGGTCGGCGCACTGACCCTCACGGCCTGCGGCGGCGACGCCACGGCGGACGGGTCGGGGGGCAAGGGCGGTTCGGACGGCAAGGCTCCGGCGCAGACCACTTCGCCGCATATCGCCATCTCCGCGAAGGACGGCTCGACGGGGGCGTCCATCAACAAGACCAGCGTCAAGGTCAGTGACGGCACGCTGACCGAGGTGACGATGAAGGACGCGGCCACCGGCTCGTCCATACCGGGCCGGATGGCTGCGGACAGCACCACCTGGACGCCCACACGGCAGTTGGAGCGCGGCACCCGGTACCAGATCTCGGCCAAGGCCAAGGACGCCCAGGGCCACACCACGAGCGCCGACTCCCGGTTCACCACGGTGACCGTCGCCCACAGCTTCATCGGCACCTACACGCCCGACGGTGGCGCCAAGGTCGGCGTCGGCATGCCGGTGTCGTTCACGTTCGACAAGGCGATCACCGACAAGAAGGCGGTGCAGTCCGGGATCGACGTCAGCACCAGCAGCGGCCAGGAGGTGGTCGGCCACTGGTTCGGCACGCAGCGGCTGGACTTCCGGCCGCAGGACTACTGGAAGGCCGGCTCCAAGGTCACCGTCCGGATCCACCTGGACGGCGTCAAGGGTGCCGACGGCGCCTACGGCGTGCAGGACAAGACCGTGTCGTTCACCATCGGACGCTCCCAGGTCTCCACGGTCGACGTCCACACCCAGACGATGACGGTCGTCCGGGACGGCAAGACGCTCCGCCAGGTCCCCATATCGGCGGGCAGCGCGGCGCACCCGACGTACAACGGCGAGATGGTGATCTCGGAGAAGTTCGTCCAGACCCGTATGAAGGGCTCGACCGTCGGCTTCGGCGGTGAGTACGACATCCCCGACGTGCCGCACGCGATGCGCCTGACGAACTCGGGCACCTTCATCCACGGCAACTACTGGTACGCGCAGGGCAATCCGCCGTTCGGCCGGCAGGGCACCAGCCACGGTTGCGTGGGTCTACAGGACGTCAGGGGCGCCCAGGGGAACACCACCGCCAAGTGGTTCTACGACCAGTCGATGATCGGAGACGTGGTGATCGTGAAGAACTCCCCGGACGCCACCGTCACTCCGGACAACGGCCTCAATGGCTGGAACATGTCCTGGAGCGCCTGGAAGTCGGGAAGCGCCGTCTGAGGCGATGGCCGTGCGCGAGGGAGGCCCTGGCCGCCTACTGGGGAACACGGCCATGTACGGACAGGGCCCTCACCGGGTACGGTGCGGCGGACGGCGGGGCGTGCGCGGAAGTGTGCGCCCCGGCGGCGCACACCCTCCGTAGACGCGCTTGAACTGCCCTTCCATAGAAGCCAGATGGGAACTTCCCGCGCAGACCGTACGTTTTCCTGGTTCCTGGACACGATGCACCGGGAAGGGGCTACGGTATGCACTCACGAGGTGACATGTAGCGACGCCGGGAGATGCCTTGAGCGTTCCGTACGAGACAGCGCCCGAACCCGCGGGGTCGCACGAGACTCCGCAGGAGTTCCTTGAGCGGCTCCTCAGTCGCGCGATCAACTCCTTCGAGCTGCCCGACGACCTGCTGCACCGCCTCGGTACCGCCCTGGCCCACGACAGTTCGCTGGACTCCGCCCATCACAGCGCCGGGCTGCATCGCCTCACCTACCGGCACACCTGGCTGCTCGCCGACGGCGCCGCCGTCACGCTCTGGGAGCTGGTGCACAACACCTGCCCGTCCGCGGCGACTCAGGACACCGCGGACCCCGGCACCGAGCGCCCCCGCCGGTTGCGGACCGACCGTCGCCAGACCGAGCGCCCCCGGCAGGACGGCCGCATCCGGACCGAGCAGCGCGCGCCGCAGGACCAGCACGAGCTGTACCCCGACGAACAGCGGCTCGATGCCGCGACGGCGCGGCTGCCGCTGCCGCTGGACCAGCCCCTGCCCATCGGATTCGACCTGCCGTTCACGATGCCGCTCCCGCCGATGCCGCTCCCCCGCCACGTCTACGTTCCGGACGACTCGGCGGACCACGCCCGCCGGCTGCTGCGCCGCGCGGAGAACCCCGACCGGCCGGGCACGGACACCTTACGGCTGCTGGGCACCGCCTTCGCCCACCAGATCACCCAGGCCTTCGGACGCCCGACGCTGGGTGCCGAGGCCCGGTTGGGCTTCTCGCTCTACGAGCATGCGTTCCTGCTGGCCGACGGCCGCGAGATCAGCATGTGGGAGGTCGAGCACACCGCCACCCCCGATGGGCGGCACATGTGCGAGGTGTACACCTCCGAGAACGCGGCCCGCAGCGCCATGCACCTGCGCGCCATCAGGGCCACTCGGGCCAACTGACTACCTCGACGCGGCCCACGCTGGACGCGGCCCACGCTCGCCGCGGCCCACGGTGGGCGTCCGCACCGAGGTGGCAGAGCGATCAGCGGCGCCGAACGCATCCGCATCAGTGCCGCGCAGCTCCGCGTTCGTCCACTACCGCGGACGCGACCCGCGGCCTGGAGGGACCCGCCGTGCGGCGGTCACTGATGGCCCTCCGTGCGGCGGTCAGCGATGACCCTCGCTGAACTGTCGGATGAGGCCGGCGAACGCTGCGCGCTCCGCGGGGGTCAGGTCGACGGCGTCGGTGGTGGGCACCACTTGGCGTGGCATGGCCCGCAGGGTCTGGGCGGGGCGCCAGTCGGTGCCGCGCACCGCAGGCCGGCCGGACTGCCGCCGGCGTCGCATCAACCGCTCGCCGCGCGCCAGCCACTCCCACCGCGCCCACCTGCCCCAGCGCGGAACACGCCCCCGACGCCTCGGAAGCACCGGCCGCGTGGCTGCCGGCGGCCGTACCATGTGAGCCGGGCGGGGGCGGCCCGGTCGGGCGGCCCGGGTTCGGCCGATGCGGTGCCCGAGACGGGCCACCGCGCCGAGGACCGCAGCGCCGACGATGGCCGCGGCGGCGAGAACCACTCTGCTCCTGCGCCGAATTGTCGAGAAGTGTGCGGACATATCCCCCAGTAGACCGTAGGTCGGCCGCCTCTGATAGGCGATTATGAGACAGAACGGCCCGAAGCGATAGATCTCACAATCCGCCCGCCGATGATCGAGGCGCCCCGCACCTCTCAGTGAAGAGGTCGGGGCGCGGGAGAGGATGCGGAGGACGTGGTCCGCGTGGTCGTCACGCCGCGGCGTCGAAGCCGGTGTCGCGGGCGAGCTTCTTCAGCTCCAGCAAGGCGTGCTTCTCGATCTGGCGGATGCGCTCACGGGTGAGTCCGTGTTCCTTGCCGACCTCGGTGAGCGTGCGCTCGCGGCCGTCCTCGATGCCGTAGCGCATCTTGATGATCGAGGCGGTGCGCTCGTCGAGGCGGCTGATCAGGTCGTCCAGTTCCTCGCTGCGCAGCAGCGTCAGCACGGACTGCTCCGGGGAGACCGCGGAGGTGTCCTCGAGCAGGTCGCCGAACTGGGTCTCGCCCTCGTCGTCCACCGACATGTTCAGCGAGACGGGGTCGCGGGCCCAGTCGAGTACGTCGGTGACGCGCTCCGGGGTGGTGCCGAGGTCGACGGCGATCTCCTCCGGCTCCGGGTCGCGGCCGTGCTCGCGGTTGAATTCGCGCTGCACGCGGCGGATCCGGCCCAGCTCCTCCACCAGGTGGACGGGGAGCCGGATGGTGCGGGACTGGTCGGCTATCGACCGGGTGATCGCCTGGCGGATCCACCAGGTCGCGTAGGTGGAGAACTTGAAGCCCTTGCGGTAGTCGAACTTCTCCACGGCGCGCACCAGGCCCGCGTTGCCCTCCTGGATGAGGTCGAGCAGGGGAAGGCCGCTGCGCGGGTAGCGGCGCGCGACGGCGACGACAAGACGCAGGTTCGAGCGGATGAAGACGTCCTTGGCCCGCTCGGAGTCCCGGATCAGCGCCTCCAACTCCTCGCGGGTGGCGCCGGTCTTCTCTGCCGCCTTGCTCTCCACCTCTCCGTCGAGAATCTGACTGGCATAGACACCCGCCTCGATGATCTGGGACAGCTCGACCTCCCTGGCGGCGTCGAGCAACGGCGTGCGCGCGATCTCGTCGAGGTACATGCCGACCAGGTCGCGGTCGGCGACCTCGCCGCCTACGGCGCGAACGCTGTTTGCCGTGTCGGTCCCACCGGAGGCGGCGGACTGGCGACGGGCGACGGCACGGGTTGCCATGCGTACTCCCTTACGATGTCAGGCTTACGGTGGTCAGGTCAGTGCTCAGCGGGTTTCCGGATCCGGAGGGTCGGGTTCGGCAGTTCGTCCCTGGACTCGCCGGGAAGCGGAAGCTGCGGCTGGTCCGTTCTTGCCGGTCAGTTCATGCTGGTCCATGGCTTTCGTCGGGCGGGTCGGTCGGGCGCCTCTGCGGCTCTGCACGACGCAGTGCACGTCTTTCGGGTGCCCAGCGCATCCGAAGGAAACAACGACTGGAAACCGGACAGAATTCCCAAGCCGCCCATCGATTTTTCCGATCATGCAGTACCCTGCACGCCTCGTATCGCTCGAGCACTTGGCGACCCCGCCTACCCGGTCCTGGCCGAAGCTCACATGCGCAGGTCAGAACGGGTGCAGGGCAGGTAGAGAGAGCCCGGGGCGAGCGCGGAACGTGGCTGGATCGAGGGTGTGAGATGCCGGTTACCCCGTGCACTGGGTGATCCCTAGAGTGGAGTCATGGCAACGGCGTCCGCACCACGTCCCGCCCCCGGCCGGCGGGAGCCGCGCTGGCTCAGCGCCGACGAGCAGTGCGTCTGGCGGTCCTACATGCACGCCAGGATGCTGCTGGACGACCACCTGGACCGCCAGCTCCAACGCGACGCGGGCATGCCGCACGTCTACTACGGGCTGCTGGTCCAGCTCGCCGAGGCCCCGCAGCGGCGGATGCGGATGACCGAGCTGGCCATGCACGCCAAGATCACCAGGTCCCGCCTCTCCCACGCCATCACGCGCCTGGAGCGGAACGGCTGGGTGCGCCGCGAGGACTGCGCTTCGGACAAGCGCGGCCAGTTCGCCGTCCTCACCGATCGGGGCCACCGGATGCTGGAGAGCGCCGCGCCGGGTCATGTCGAGGCGGTCCGCCAGGCCATCTTCGACCGGCTCAGCCCCGAGCAGCAGCGGGCGCTCGGCGAGATCATGCAGGCCGTTGCCGAGGGGCTACAGCCGCGGGAGGCCGGAGCCGACCTTCCGTGGCTCCGCTGAGACGCAGCACCGCAACGGGCGCAGCACCACAACGCCGCAGCACCGCAGTGCCGCAACGCCCGGCGCCCGGCGCCCGCCATCGACCGGACCAGCACACCGGACACAACGCCATCGACCGGACCAGCACCCGGACACAACGCCACCGGCCGGTGCGCCTCCGCTTGGAAGGCGCACCGGCCGGTACGGGTGTGGCAGAACCGCTCAGCGAACGCTCAGTGGGCGATCACCGGCACCGGAACATCCGCGTCCGCGCCCTCGGCGAGGTCGCTCTGGTCCTGCGCACCACGCTTGCCCACCGAGCCGGACCCGGCGGCCACGGGCGTGCCCACCCTCGGGCGCCCGCCCGTGATGAAGGTCAGGGCGATCAGCGCGGCCATCAGTAGGATGCCGGCGGCGATCCCGATGGCCGTGGTGTAGCCGTGCACCATGCCCTGGTGCAGCAGCCGCGTCCGGGCGGAGCTGCTGGTCGCACTGGCCGCGTGAGCCGTCAGGTACGAGGTGGTCGCGGAGGCGGCGATGGTGTTCAGCAGGGCCGTGCCGATGGCGCCGCCCACCTGCTGGGAGGTGTTCACCATCGCGGAGGCCACACCCGCGTCCTGTGGCTGGACGCCCTGGGTGGCCATGGACATCGCCGGCATGAACGCGGTGCCCATGCCCAGGCCGAGCAGCACCATGCCGGGGAGCAGCACGCTCACGTACGAGGAGCCGACGTCCAGCCGGGTCAGCAGCAGCATGCCGGTCGCTGCGGACAGGAAGCCCGGACCCATCAGCAACCGGGGGGCGACGCGCGTCATCAGCCGGGCGCCGATCTGCGTGGAGCCGGTGATCATGCCGAGCACCATCGGCAGGAACGCGAAGCCGGTCCTGATCGGTGAGTAGCCCTGCACTTCCTGGAGGTAGTAGGTCAGGAAGAGGAAGAGCCCGAACATGCCGATGATGGCGAGGCCGAGCGACAGGTAGACGCCCGCGCGGTTGCGGTCGGTGACCACCCGCAGCGGCAGCAGCGGTGCCTTGACCTTGGACTCGGTCCAGGCGAAGGCGACGAGCAGCGCCGCGGAGGCGACGAACAGGCCGATCGTCACGGCGTCGGACCAGCCGTCGGACTCGGCGTGCGTGAAGCCGTAGACCAGGGAGGTCAGGCCGAGGGTGGCGAGGATCACGCCGGGGATGTCGAGCGGTGCACGGTTGCGGGCGCCGGCCGGCTCGCGGATCACCAGCCAGGCGCCGGCGGCGGCGAGCATGGCGATGGGCACGTTCACGAAGAAGGTCCAGCGCCAGTCGAGGGACTGGGTGAGGAAGCCGCCGAGCAGCAGCCCGACGGCGCCGCCACCACCCGCGATCGCACCGTAGATGCCGAACGCCTTGGCACGTTCCTTGGCGTCGGTGAACATCACGGCCAGCAGCGACAGCGCGGCGGGCGCGAGCACGGCGCCGAACACGCCCTGGAGCGCGCGGGCGCTCAGCATCATGACCTCGTTCTGCGCGGCGCCGCCCAGCGCCGAGGCGACGGCGAAGCCGCTCAGGCCGATCAGGAACGCGCGCCTGCGGCCCCACAGGTCGGCGACCCGGCCGCCGAACAGCAGCAGACCACCGAAGGCGAGGGCGTAGGCGGTGATGACCCACTGCCGGTTGCCGTCGGATATGCCCAGGTCGTGCTGGGCGGAGGGCAGCGCGATGTTCACGATGGTGGCGTCGAGCACGACCATGAGCTGCGCGAGCGCGATGAAGATCAGAGCACGCCAGCGTCGCGGATCGGCGGTGGCGGGCGAGGTGCCGTTGGCAGGGGCACCGCCGGTCGTGGCGGTGCTGGCGGCAGCGGACGACGGAGCCGTCGACCGCCTGTGCCGGGCGGTGGAAGACATAGGGGTAGCTACTTTCGAGGTTGCAGGGGTGTCCGGAGTAGGACGGCGCGCGATGGCGTAAGTCATCGCGGCCACACGTCGTCGTGCGGGGCCGTGCCGCCGGAAGAGTGGTCGTGGTCCCCGGGCCGGTGTGGCGGGGAGGCCGGAAGGCCCGGGTGGTCGAGGGGTGAGGCGGCCGGCGTCCACGCGTGCGTGACGTCAGCCGGCCGCATCGAGGTCAGCGATCGTCGATGTCAGATGGCAGAGGTGACTGAGGTGACCGAGGTGACTGAGGTGACCGAGGTGTAAGGGATGGCAGAGGTGTAAGAGGTGGCAGAGGTGTAAGAGGTGCCGGAGCTCAGGGATGCGCGCGCTTGCAGCGCAGCGCCTCCAAAGTCACGGCCGTCCCCGGCAGGGTGGAGCGCGCGGGCTCCGTCAGGCCGTCGAGGAACAGCTGTAGATGGCGGTGGACGAAGGGGTCGATGCCCTGGCATGCGGTGCCGGGCAGCGGTCGGGTCAGCTGGGAGAGGGCGACCATCAGGTCTCCGACGGCGACGTCGGCACGCAGCTGACGGGTGGCGCGGGCCCGGGCCATGAGCCCTTCGAGCGCGGTCTCAAGCCGGCCGCGCGCGGCGGACAGCTCCATGTGGTCCTTGTCGAGGTGAGCGGTCAGCAGGGGGCACAGGGCGCCGATGCGCTCGTCCGCAGCGGCGTGCACGAAGCGGCGCAGCTCGGCGAAGGGGTCGGCGCCGGGCGCGTCCGCCGCGGTGCTGGCCCGCTCGGCCAGGTGCAGGACGTGGTCCAGGACGGACAGCACCACGTGCCGCATCAGTTCGGTGCGGTCGGCGAAGTGGCGGTAGACCGTGGCGTTGCCGACGCCGGCGCGGCGGGCGATCTCGTCGAACGGCACCTCGGGGCCGTGCTCGACGAACATCTCGCGCGCGGCGGCGACGATCCGCTCCCGGTTGCGCAGCGCGTCGGAGCGGGTGCGTGGCGCTCGGCGCTGTGCGGTGCCGGCGGTGATGGTCTCCATGGCCTGCCTCTCCCTCTCCTTGCGTCCTGCCGGGTTCCTGCTGCGTTTCCGCTGGGTTCCTGCTGGCTCGTCCGGGCGATCCGGGGAGCGAGTCCCCGTTTCACTCGGACACCCGGTTAAACGGGGAGACGTTCCCCGGTTATTTCCCGCCCCTCCTGTGACCCGCATCACAGAACCTACGGCCAGAAACCCACGATCGGCCGCACCCAACGCGCGTACCCGAGGCAACCGCCGCACGGTGCTGCTACGGGGTACCGCCGGGCAGGCGTGCTGCCGGGCGACCGGGGGGCACCACCCAGGGCCTTGAGGCGCTGGGGGAGGAGGCCGTATGCAGCCGACCAGCCGTCGCCCTCGCGCCCCCCGCCTCGTCCCGGTCGTCGCCCCGCTGACCGCGTTGCTGCTGGCCGTCACGGTGTCGACCAGCCCGGGCCCGCCGGCCAGCGGCCAGCACACCGCCGCAGGGCCGGCGGCCGTCCCGCGCAGCACGGCGCTCGGGCCCTGCCTGATCAGCGGCAGACAGGGCATCCAGATGTCCGAGGGGGTGCCCACGGGGCCCGGATACGCGCACTCCACGGGCACCGTAAGGGCCCTGAACCTCATGATCGACTTCTCGGACGCGCCGGGCCAGGGCCGTGCGCTCGACCGCCTCGGCGAGTTCTTCCCGCAGACCCGCGCGTGGTTCAGGACCGCCTCGTACGGCCGGCTGGACTACCGTCCGAGCGCCCCCATAAAGCACTGGTTGCGGATGCCCCGCACCTTCAAGGCGTACGGCTTGCAGCGCGGCGCCCCGTACGAGCCGGGCTACCGCAGGCTGGTCGTCGACATCATCGCCGAGGCCGACCCGGTGGTGGACTTCCGCGCGTACGACCTGGTGAACATCCTGATGACGCCGAACGCCGGCCCCTCCGCCCTGAACACGGTGCTGTCCGTGACCTTCGCCGGCAACCGCGACGCACCCGCGGCGGACGGCGTGCCGATGGCCAACGCCTCGTTCGTCTTCAGCCGCCAGGACGACGGGTCCGGCGCCTACGCCAAGACCGGATACCGGGTGCTGCCGCACGAGAACGGCCACATATTCGGCCTGCCGGACCTCTACACCCGCCAGGGCGGCGGCGCGGTCGGCCACTGGGACATCATGAGCGAGGACTGGGGGGCCAACAACGACCTGCTCGGCTGGCACAAGTGGAAGCTCGGCTGGCTCGACGACAGCCAGGTGGCCTGTGCGACGGGTCACGGCACGTCCGACCACGTCCTGACGCCGCTGGGCCGCCGCGGCGGCGCCAAACTGGTCGTCGTCCCGATCACCGCGACACGCGGCCTGGCGGTCGAGGTCCGCACCCGCGGCGGCAACGACGAGGCGGTCTGCAAGCCCGGCGTCCTCGTCTACGGCGTCAACGCGGACGTGGACACCGGCGAGGGCCCCATCACCGTCCACGACTCCACCCCGCACAGCGGCGGCTGCACCCGCAGCCCCAACGTCCAGGCGGAACTCTCCGACGCGACCTACGGCAGCGGCGAGACCTTCGACGACCCGCACGCCGGCGTCCGCATCGAGGTGCTGTCAGCCGACGCGCGCGGTGACTTCCGGATACGCATCAGCCGGCGGTGAGGAGCCGGTGCGGGACCGGCCCGACGGGCGGCGATGAGTTCCGGCGGCCGGCCCGGTCTTAGGTGTCGAAGGCGTCGAAGGCGTCGAAGGCGTCGAAGGCGTCGAAGGCGTCGAAGGCCGCAGCGGCCTGCCAGCCACCCCCGTGCCACCCGAATGGAGGAGCCGGCCATGGAGCCGACCGCAACCACATCGAGCAGGGCCACACCCGCGCTCGGCAGCATCCTGCTGGCGAGCAGGGCACCGGAGCGCCTGCGCGCCTGGTACGAGCGTGCCTTCGGGGTGCGTGCCGACGCCGCCGGGTTCCTGCGACTCGGTGACGTGGGGCTGCTGATCGACGGTCGTGACGATGTCGCGCCCGTCACCGCCGAACCGGCCCGGACCATCCTCAACGTCCACGTGGACGACGCCCGGTCCACGGCCGAGCACCTGGACTCCCTGGGCGTGCCCTGGCTCGCCGTTCTCGAGTACCGGGAACCCGCGGGTGCGTGGTTCGGCACGGTCGTCGATCCGGACGGCAACTACGTGCAGATCATCGAGCTGACCGAGGCGTACTGGACGGCACGTGCGCAGGGGGAACGGCGCGCGGGCGGCACCTCGCTCGCCGAGGCGGCCGTCTCGACCCGGCTGCCCGCCCAGGACCTCGACCGTGCGCGCCGCTTCTACGCCGAGAAACTCGGCCTCGAACCGGTCGAGACCCGCCCCGGCGGCCTGCGCTACCAGTGCCGAAGCGGCAGCTTCGCCCTGTTCCAGTCCGCCGGCCGCGCCTCGGGGGAGCACACCCAGATGGCCTGGGCGGTGGACGACATCGACGCGGTGGTGGCGGAGCTGCGCCGGCGCGGCGTCACGTTCGAAGAGGTGGACGTCCCCGGCCTGCGCACGGTGAACGGCATCGCCGAGGTCGCGGGCCACTACCCCTCCACCGGCGGCACCGGCGAGCGGGCCGCCTGGTTCCGCGACAGCGAGGGGAACATGCACGGCATCGGGCAGCTGATTCCCGCACCCTAAGGACCGACCACTTGCCTGGCCAGGCCTGGAACCCCCACGCTACCGGCCACCCCGGCGGCGAGTGAGCCGAAGGGCGCGCCGGTGTCCAGGAGCCGCCCGCGCGGAGCGCCCGACGAAGGAGGGTCGAGCACGGGCGGCTCCTGGACACCGGCTGAGGCGCCCGGAGGCGAACCGAGCCACAAAAAAAGGGGCACCGGCTGAGGCGCCCGGAGGCGAACCGGGCCACAAAAGAGGGGGCGTGTAACGTGGCGCACCCCATCAACCCGGTGTGGCAGCGCCCACCCGGGATCAGCGGACGCACGATCAGCGAGGGCACGGGGGCATGAAGGTCGACTGGAACCGGCGGGCGTGTGCCCGGCACGGGCATGTGACGTACGCGCCGGATGAAGCCACGCTGCGGGAGCGGCTGCGCACGGAGACCCGCCTCGGTGCGGCGTGGCGCTGTCTGCGCTGCGGTGACTTCACGCTGGGCGCGCCGGCCGGCTCAGGGCCGGCGGACCAGGCGCCGCTGGTGCCGCGTGGCAAGGTGCTGCGCGACCTGCTGCTCCTGCGCTTCCTGGCCTTCGAGCGGGCCGTGCGTGGCGTGTTCATCGTGCTGGCCGCTGCGGCGGTGTGGAAGTTCAGCAACAGCCAGGACTCGGTGCGCCGGCTCTTCGACGAGTATCTGGACGTCTTCCGGCCGGTCTTCCGCCATTTCCACTATGACCTCGACCACTCCCCCGTCGTCGACACCATACAGAAGTCGTTCGGCTACAAGCACTCGACGTTGGTGCTGGTCGCGGTGTTGCTGCTGGCCTACGCGCTGATCGAGATCGTCGAGGCGGTGGGCCTGTGGTACGCCAAGCGCTGGGCGGAGTACCTGACGGTCGTCGCCACCGCCGCGTTCCTCCCGCTGGAGGTCTACGAGCTCACCGAGCACGTCAGCTGGCTGAAGATCGGCACCCTCGTCCTCAACATCCTCGCCGTGCTCTACATCGCCCTGGCCAAGCGTCTGTTCGGTCTGCGCGGTGGCCATCGGGCGTTCGAGGCGGAGCGCCGCAGCGACTCGCTGCTGGAGGTCGCCGACACGGCCGGGGTGCGTTGAACGGTGGGCTCCCGGCCCGACGTCGAGAGGCCAAGGTGAGGGCAATCGCCGGTCGGCCGGAACCCGGTCGGTGACTTCCGTCCGGGGCGGGCCGTCGTCGTCCGCCATCGCCCGCAGGCCCCGAACCGCATCGCCATCGAGGGATACGAGGGATACGGCGGCGCCGCCCCCGAAGGAGCGGCGCCGCCGGTCGTGCGCTTTCGGCCAGTGTTCGCGGCAGTTGATCGGCGGACGCCGGCCGTCGTTCGCGTCAGGCCGTGCTGCCGGTCACCGTCGACCCGGACTTGGTGACGTGGTACTTCACCGTCGCGCCGCTCCAGTAGTGGAAGGTGAGGGTGACCGGGGAGTCGTCGTCGACCTCGGCGAAGAAGTCGGACGTCAGGGTGGTGACCTTGGCGGTGTAGTCCGGTGCGAAGGCGACCGCGAACTCCTTGTAGGGGGTCCAGTTCTGCGGGCCCGCGGGGGTGCCCTCGGCGTAGCCGGCCTCCATCGTGGCGAGCTGGTCGCCGTGGAACTCGGTGGGGACGGCGAAGGAGCTGGTCGTCCCGGTGGCGTTCGCCAGGACCGGGGTGTCGTAGGTGACCAGGTCGATCCGCCACGGAACGCCCTGCGAGAACCGTGCGGACAGCTCCGCGTTGGTGCCGTACTCCCGCGATCCGCTCAGCCGGGTGATCGCGGCGGCGGTGAGGGTGAGCTGGTCGCCCTGGACGGTGTAGTCGGTGCCGGACGCCAGGTCGGTGTCGCCGTAGCGCAGCCCCGTGAACGAGGTGCCGTTGAGGTTCAACGTGAGCTTCTTGTCGGTGATCGCGGACGAGCGGGCGCTGAACACCTGGTCGGAGGAGGCCGTAGCGGAACGGGTCGTCCAGCTGGACTTGATCTGTGCGAACAGCTCGGGGTCGTTCCACTGGAACCCGGTGCGCTGGAAGTGCTGCCCGTTGTCCCACAGCATGGTCGTGAGCTGCTTGGTGCGCGCGTAGTAGCCCAGGTACTCGAAGAACTTCAGCTTCTCGCCCTGCTCGATGGCGCCGGTGGTCTTGTCGAAGCCCAGCAGCCCGTACTCGCCGATGATCACCGGGATGCCCTTGGCGACGAAGGCGTTGTCAACCCGGTCGAAGGTGTCGGTGAGGTCCTTCTGGGTGGTGGCGTCGAACGTGGTCCCGCCCGCGATGTTCACGCTGAACGGCCAGTAGCCGTAGTAGTGCACGGTCGCGATGAGGTTGCTGTCGCCGAGTGCGGTGAACGCGGAGACCAGCTCGTCCACCCGGGCCTGCTCGCCTGAGGAGTGCAGGGTCGGCAGGACGAGCAGCCGGGTCGCGTTGTTGCCGCCGGACTGGCGGACGATGCTGTGGAAGGAGGTGTTGAGCTCGTTCAGCAGGGACGCGTTCTGGGCGTCGCCGGAGCTGCCGGTGAACTGCGGCTCGTTGACGCTCTCGAACAGCAGCTTCGACGAGGTGTCACGGAAGGCGCCGGCGACCTGCGTCCAGATGGCGTTGTAGCGGGCGAGCACGCCGTCGTGGTCGGACGGCATGTTCGCGATCCACTGCCAGGAGTCGTGGTGGACGTTGATCAGGACGTAGAAGCCGTCCGCCAGCGCCCAGTCGACCACCTCCTTGACGCGGCTCAGATACGTCGCGTCGATGGTGTAGTCCGGCGCGGAACCCTGGTGTTGGCCCCAGGTCACGGGGATGCGGATGCTGTGGAAGCCCTGCGCCCTGATGTTGGCGAGCAGTTCCTGGGTGACCTTCGGATTGCCCCATGACGTCTCGTCGCTCCCCGTGGAGTCGAACGAGTTGCCGAGGTTCCAACCTGGCTGCATCGCGGCGACGGCGTCCATCGGCCCGCTGGCGGCCGCGGGGCGGGTCGCGGTGGCGGGTGACGCGGCTGGGGCGGCCGTCGCCCGGGCGCTGCCGGCGGCCACCACGCTCAGTATGGCGAGCAGCATCACCACGCCACTCGCCAGCAGACCGATCCCTCCGCGCAACATTCCTGCGGGCTTGCGCACACCGGGCATGACGCTCCTCGTTTTCAACGTCATTTACGTCATCACGTACGACGACGGAGAGAGGAAACCGACCGCCCATTGCGGCCGGCTGGGCAGCATGTCCAAGCGCTGCATCCGCCCAGATGTTGGCAGTGACACGTCAGCCAGGCAACTGTTTCCCCTCGGACCACGCACGTTGCGCCTGGTCAGGGGCGCGTTCCGTCGTCCGACACGGAAGCAGTGCGCCGATAATCCGTTCACGGCCTCACACGGCGTCGAATGCATTCGACGGCGGACGATTGAATGCGACTTTTTCTCGGCGCTCTTCGGCTTCGTTCGACTTTTCGTCGGTGATGGGCCGCAATGATTCAGCGAGTTCCGTCGACTGCGCCGATGTCGTCGATTCCGTCAATCCACCCGACGGAGTCTGCGGAGTCGAACGTGCACGTGGCGGGAACCAAACGGCAGGGGGGAACGTCCCTGCCGTCGCTGGCGTCGCTCCAGAAGTACGACTCGACGTACCGACTCGACGTACCGACTCGACGTACCGACACAACGTGCCCACACATGGGGGAGCCATGGAAGCACCGAGGCCAGGCCCGGGTGAGGGGTCAGGTTCCGAGGAGCCGACCCTCGTGTTGCCCGCCACCATCGGCCCCTACGTGGTGATGCGCCCACTCGGCGGTGGCGGGATGGGCGTGGTGTCCCTGTGCCGCACCGTCTCGGGGCGGTTGGTGGCCGTCAAGCAGGTACGGGAGGAGTACGCGGACGATCCCGCCTTCCGCAGCCGCTTCCGCCGGGAGGTGGCGGCGGCCCGCAGGGTCAGCGGTGTCTACACGGTGCCCGTCGTGGACGCCGACACCGACGGGCACCGGCCTTGGGTGGCCACCACATACGTCCCCGGACCGACCCTCGACCAGGCGGTGCGCTCCTGCGGCTCCTTCCGGGAACCCGCGCTGCGCGCCCTGGGGACCGGACTTGCCGAGGCACTCCAGGCCGTCCACGCCGCCGGGTTGGTGCACCGCGACCTCAAGCCCGGCAATGTGCTGCTCGGCGCCGACGGCCCCCGTGTGATCGACTTCGGCATCAGCAGGGCCCTCGGGGAGACCCGGCTGACCGGTACCGGTGCCGTGGTCGGCTCCCCCGCCTTCATGGCGCCCGAGCAGATCGCGTCGTCCCATGACGTCGGCCCGGAGTGCGACGTCTTCGCGCTCGCGGGGGTGCTGGTGTACGCGGCCTGCGGGGAGGGCCCGTTCGGGTTGGGGGACGAGGGGGCGCTGAACCGGATCGTGACGGAGGAGCCCGACCTGCACGGGGTCCCGTCCGCCCTGCACCCGCTGCTGTTGCAGTGCCTGGACAAGACCCCGTCGCGGCGGCCCTCCCTGGAGGAGGTGCTGTCCGGGCTGGCGCCCGCCGACCCGGAGGCGCTCCTGGTGCCTGCGCTGCGGGAGGACCTGGCGGCACGGGCCCGCGAGGCCGAACTGATGGCCGTGGTCCCGCCACCACCGGGGACGTTGCCCGGCGACACGGGGAAGCGGGCCCTGCCCAGCCGCCGACGGGCCCTGATCGGCGGTCTCTCCGCCCTCGGCGCGCTGGCCGTGGGAGGCGCGGCAGCGGCGGTCTGGATGAACCACGACAAGGACCCGGAGGGCGCCGGCGCGAACCAGGGCGGCGGCAAACCGCTGGGTTCCAGCGTGAACGCGGTCAAGCTCACCGATCCGCCGAAGCCGCAGTGGTCGACCGCCATCCCCATCTCCGTCGCCACGCCGCTGCTCGACGTCCTCGACTCGACGGTGGTGGTGCACGACGGCACCTACGCGGCGGCCGGGCTCAACGCCGAAGCCGGCGGCGTCCGGTGGAAGCACGGTCTCGGAGCCGACGGGGCGCCGATCCAGGGCGACGCGCTCGGCCTCGGAGCGTACGTCCTCGGCACCGTCGGGAAGAAACTGCTCGTCTCCGGCATGAACACCGGCCTGTCCGCCGCGGGGCAGTACTACCTGGCGACCGTCAATCCGGCCGCCCCGCACATCACGTTCAAGACCACCCTGGCCGACGGGATGATGATGCCGTCCGCGCTGCTGGCCGGTCACGGCAGCACCGTCTACTGCCTGGTCAGCTCCTTCGACGGCGGCCTGTCGTTCGACAACCCCACGCCCCGCGCGACACCGAACTACCAGGTCAGCCAGACAGCCGCCGCCATCGACCTGGACCGCGGCCACATCCGATGGCAGAAGCCGATCGTCCAGAACTCCCTCTACGGCATTCGCTACGCCGCCGACGGCTACGGCTTCTACTACACCGAGGACACCGACGACGGCCTCGTCCTGCACGCGTTGAACGCGACGGACGGCAGCTCCCGGTGGTCCGTGAAGGTCCCCGCCGACCCCGACAGCCATCTCCCGGGCTACATGCAGTCCGGGAGCGGGGAGCTCACCTCCTCCCTCACCGCGACCGGCGACCTGCTGATCGCCGTCAACCAGAAGGGCGGCATGACCGCCCACGACGCCAGGAACGGACGGCGCCGCTGGTCGGTGGCCATGACCGCGGCGTCGGCGCCGGTCGTGGTGGGCGACCTGGCGCTGACCAACGACGGCAGCCGTGTCTACGCCGTCGAGCTGAGCACCGGCGACGTCCGGTGGCACATCGAGAGCCCCGTGCTGCTGTCCCCGCTCGGCCGCACCATCGCGGCGTCCGAGCAGGTCACCGCGGCCCTGTTCAGCCCCATCGCGATCGACACCGACGGCACGACCGTCGGGGGGACCGCCGGTTGCCTGGTGGTGCGGACGTCGGACGGCAAGGAGTTGTGGGCGGTGCGCGAGAAGCCCGGCTCCACCGCGGCACCGTCGCCGTCCGCCACCCCGTCCGCCATAGGAGGCGGCGCCCCCAAGGGATTCGACATGTGGGCCGTGGCGGTGCGGGACAGCACGGTGTTCGTGAGCGGCGAGGGCCGGGTCCGCGCCTACCGGGCGGACGCCGGATGACCGTGCCACCGCCGTCCCCGCCGTCCCCGCCGTCCCCGTCGTCCCCTTCGTCCCCGCCCGAACCATCCGCTTCCCCGTCGTCCCCGCCGGAACCGTCCGCTTCCCCGTCGCAGCCGCCGGAACCGACCGCCACCACGCCACGCGAACCGACCGCCAGCCGACCGACCGAGACCGCCACCACACCGATCGAACCGACCGGCACCCAACCCTTCGCCCCCTCCGGCACCGAGCCCCTCGACCCGACCGGCACCCAGCCCCTCGACCCCTCCGGCACCCAGCCCCTCGACCCCTCCGGCACCCAGCCCCTCGAACCGACCGGCACCGAGCCGCTGGACCCGCCCCAGCCCAGCTCCTCGTCAGCGACGCCGCTCCCGCTCCCCGAGACCGTCGGCCCGTACCGGGTGATCCGGCTGCTCGGCTCCGGGGGGATGGGGCGGGTCTATCTGGCCGCCACCCGGGGCGGGCGGCCGGTGGCGGTGAAGGTGGTGCGGGACAGCTACGCCCAGGACCGCCACTTCCGGGAGCGGTTCCGCGCCGAGACCGAGGCGGCCCTCAAGGTCAGCGGCGCCTTCACCGCGCCCGTGCTGGCCGCCGACCCCGACGCCACGCAGCCCTGGCTGGCCACCGCCTACCTGCCCGCGCCCTCGCTCAGCGAAGCCGTCGCGGCACACGGGCCGATGCCACAGGAGACGGTGCGCGGCCTGGCCGCAGGGCTTGCCGAAGCGCTCGCGGCCATCCACGCGGCGGGCGTGGTGCACCGCGACCTGAAGCCCTCCAACATCCTGCTCACCGCGGACGGCCCGAGGGTCATCGACTTCGGCATCGCACGGGCCGTGGACGCGGCCGGGCTGACCGGCACCGGCCAGCTGGTCGGCACCGCCGGCTACATGCCGCCCGAGCAGATCTCCGGACGCACCTGCACCGCAGCCGGGGACGTCTTCTCGCTCGGCGCCACGCTGCTGTTCGCCGCCACCGGGCACGGCGCCTTCGGAACGGGCAGCGCGCACATCCTGCTGTACCGCACGGTGCACGAGGAGCCGAACCTGGCGGGCGTACCGGAGGGGCTGCACGAAGCCCTCGCGGCATGTCTGGGCAAGGAGCCGTGGAAGCGGCCGAAGGTGCCCCAGCTGGCGACGCTGTTCGGCGCGCCGCCGCTGCCGGGCGCCGGTTGGCTGCCGGACGTCGTCCAGCGTGACGTGGCGCGGCGTGAGGAGACCGTACGTTCCGAACTGGCCCGGGGGTGGGCCGGCCGCTGGGGGCGGCGCCGGGTGCTCGCGGCGGCGGGCGGCGGTCTCGTCGCGGCGGCGCTCGGGGGCAGGTACCTGGCCCGCGGGGGCTCGTCCGAACGGACCCCGCGGCCTCCTCGCCTGCTGCACGAGAAGCCGCTCCCGGACGGCTTCACCAAGGTGTGGAAGGCGGCCGGCGGACGGCTCCTGGTCAGGAGCGACAGCGGTGCGGGGGCCGCCGCGCTGGACCCGGACACCGGCCAGGTCGTCTGGCAGAGCAAGCCGTACGGCTCCGCCGCGTCCGTGACGGACGGGCACACGGTGTACGTCATCGAACTCGACGGTGCGCTGCACGCCAGGGATCTGGCGACCGGCAAGCAGCGCTGGCGCTTCGCCCCGCCCGGCGACCCCCAGCCCGACTCGACCGACCTGGCCGTGGCGCCGGGCGGCGACGGATGGGTGTACGTCACGTCGCGCGCGACCGGCGGGCTGTACGCGGTGGACGGCACGGGCACGGTGCGCTGGCACCGGGACGCGCGGCTCACCACCGTCTACCCGCGCGGTCGGACGCTGCTGTGCGTGACACGGACAGCAGGCGGCACGGACGACCGCCGCACCGTGCACGCCGTGGACGCGCGCTCCGGCAAGGACCTGTGGCGCTACGCCACCGACGTCTTCGGCATCGGCACCAACCCGAGCAGCCGCCTGGCCATCGCCCTGCGCCACGACAGCGCCGAGCTGACCGCCCTCCGGCTGGCCGACGGCCACGCGCTGTGGAGCGTGGCCAGCGGCCTGGCCCCCGGCGACCACATCCAGGACGAGTCGCTGGCCGGCACGGCGCTGCTCGCCGGCGACGGCAGCACGCTGGTCTTCCAGCAGAGCCTCGCCAACGGCTCGTTCGCCGTCCTGGACACCGCCGGCGGAAAGACCCTGTGGCGCGCGCACCCGGCCCGGATACAGCAACTGGCCCCGGTCGGCGACACGCTCTTCACCACCCACGCTCCCCCGGTCGGCACGGACGTCACCGCCGGGCACGGCCCGCTCGTGGCCTACCGGTTGCGCGACGGAGGCCGGCGCTGGCAGACGCCGGACCTGGGGAAGGGCCTGCACCAGCTGCTCGGGGTACGCGGCGGTCTCGTGATGCTCGGCATCGACGGCGGCAGCGACCCCGGCCTGTACGGATACGCCCTCACGGGCGGCAAGCAGGTCTGGCACCTCCCGTACCAGGTCAACAGCACCACCCCGCCCTGGGCCGCGGTGACGTCCGGCGACCGCCTGTGGATCTCCAGCGGCACCAGCCTCCTGACCTTCACGGGCCCGCGACCCGCCTGAAGTCGCCGGCCCGGAAGTCACCGGCCCGGAAGTCACCGGCCCGGAAGACGCCGGACCGGAAGTCGCCGGCCCTGAAGGTGTGGGCGGGTCACGTGGACGGCGGTGTCGCGCGGGTGACGGTGACGGCGGCGAGGGCGCGGTGGAGGGTGGCGTCATCGGGCGGGCCCTCGCGCCAGCGGGCGCCGACGTGGCCGTCGGGGCGCACCAGGAGCGCGCCGTGCGGGCCCAAACCGCACACGTCGACGTGCTCGTGGGGAAGGGCCTCGACGTGCAGCGGCCAGGGTGTGGCCCGCTGTCCCTCCCAGCGGGCGGGGTCCGGGGTGAGCAGGGTGAACCACTCGCCGGCGGCGTCGAGCGTGGACCGGCCGGGGGCGAGCCAGAGGTGCGGCATGCGGTGGCCCGGCGCCGCGGCGGGGACGTACTCCGTGCCGGTGCCGGTGCCGGTGCCGGCGGCCGTGCCGGCATCCGTGCCGGAGTCCGCGCCGGCGTCGGACGGTTCCGGCGGGGTGCCGCCGTCGGGGAGCACGGCGTCGGAGTGGTACGTGACGCCGAGCACCAGGCCCATTTGCGCGAAGTACTGCTCCGACCAGGGAAGTTCGGCCTGCCGGGCCGGCGCTTCCGGGTCCGCGCCGAGCTGCTCGCGGCGCTGCTTCTGCACCTCCACCATCAGCTTGGTGTTGTCCACCGCCTGGCGGAGGGTGCGCCGGGCGACGGGGTGCCGTTCCGTCTCGTAGGTGTCCACCAGGTCGGGCCCGGCCCAGCCGTGCAGGACGGCCGCCAGCTTCCAGCACAGGTTGTGCGCGTCGGCGAGGCCGGCGTTCAGGCCGAGACCGCCGATGACGGGCACCGCGTGCGCGGCGTCCCCGGCCAGCAGGGTCCGGCCGTGCCGGAAACGCTCCGCGACGAACGCGTTCATCACCCAGCCCTGGACCCGTGACACCTCGGCCCGCCGGCCGGGGTCGAGGCCCAGGGCGCGCGAGACGAGGGTGGACCAGTCGTCGTGCGTGGCGTGCGCGGCGTCCTCGGGGGTGGGGAAGAACCAGGCCCAGCCGCCTTCCGGGTAGAGGGGCGTGAACGCCCCCTGCGGGGTGAGGTAGACCCCGGCGGGTTGGTGGGCGCACCAGCGGCTGAGGTCGGCGTCGAACATCACGGTGGTGAAGTCGCCCATCGCTCCGGGGCCCGCGGTGTCGATGCCCAGCAGCCGGCGGACGGTGGAGTTCGCACCGTCGGCGGCGAGCACGTAGCGGGCCCGTACCCGGGTCCGTGCCCCGCGTGCCCGGTCGACGAGGGAGGCCAGGACGCTTCCGTCCGCCTCGGTCAGGTCGGCGAGCTCCACCCCGAAGCGCATCGGGGTGTCGGCCGCGGCGAGCAGGACGGGCTCCAACCGGTCCTGCGAGGTGACGACGCCGAGCACGGGGCTTTCGGAGATCGGCGCATGGACCCCGACCATGGCCGCCGTGGCGAACTCGCGGCCGAGCAGGGTGTCGCGGAAGCGGATCCGGCCGTACTTCCGCGCGAAAGCGCCGGACGCGATCTCCGTGTCGAGCCCGAGCTGGCGGAAGATCTCCATGGAGCGCACGTTGACCAGCCGGGCCCGGGGAAACGGCGACAGCTCGTGGTGCCGCTCGACCAGCAGGCTCCGCACGCCCCAGCGTTCCAGCAGCGCGCGGGCGGTCAGCCCGACCGGTCCCCCACCGACGATCAGTACCCCCACCTCGGCGTCTGCTGCGGCCATGGGACGCTCCCTCTGCTCGCGTCGGGACGGTCGGGCACGCGGTGACCGTCAGCCGGGTCGCTGGGCCGGTCGGGTGACGTCCCACCGGCCCGGGGCGGGCTGCGCCGGCGGCGTGTGGCACCGCGTGCACACCGGTCCCATCCGCCCCGCGCCGGCGGCGGCGCCGGTGACCTGCACCGTCATGAGACCCATCGTCCGCACCCGGCGGACGGCTGCAAGGCCGGCGCGGACCGCGACCGCGTCACGGCCGCCCGAAGCCCGGCACCTGCGGGGCCCGCGTCCACCACCGAGCACCGTCCCGGTGACCTCGCCGTGGGCGGCGTCCCGCTCGCCGAGGTCGCGGAACGCTTCGGCACCTCGTCCGGGGCCTCCAGACCGTCCTGGACGGTCTGGAGGCCCGTTCGACGGCGGCCGCCACCCCCACCGCGGGTGATCCGCACCGCGAGTGATCCGCACCGGCCGCCGACCACGATCGCTCACGCACCGCTCCGGCCCACGTAACACGGTCATGTGGTGCTGGGCTGGGCGACCTCGGCGGCGGGCGCCGGCTCGGTCGTGCGGTCGGTCTCGGCGGTGGTCTCCGCCGCGATCTCGCTCAGGGTCGTCCCCAACGGCTGCGTCGTCCCGGTGGGTTCGGTCACCAGGCTCACGCCCACGAACACGATGACGTTGGCCACCAGGGCGATCAGGCCCGCGGCGATGCCACCGTACGGGTCGTGGTCGGTCAGGGTCAGGACGCCGCACACCAGCCAGCCGGCGAGCAGCCCGCTGACCATGCCCTGTTTCGTGGCCCGGGTCCAGAAGATGCCGCCGATGACGATGCCGGGAAACAGCTGCGCGATGAACGAGTAGGCCACCAGCAGCACCTGGACGATCAGCGCCGGAGCCGCCAGGGTGATCACCAGGGCCAGGCCGGTCAGCGGGAAGACCAGCGCACGGGTCAGCCAGAAGACGCTGCGGTCCGTGGTGGCCGGGCGCAGCACCTGGACGACGTTGCGGGAGAGCAGGCTGGCCGAGGTCATCACGATCGGGCCGGCCGGCACGATCGCCGACAGCATCCCGGCGACGACGAAGAGCAGCAGCGCCCAGTCCGGGAAGATGCGCTGCATGATGTGCATGATCACGTCGTTCCCGGCCAGTCCGGTGCCCAGGGCGATCACGGCCGCGAAGCCCACGACCAGCACGGCGACCTTGACGATCTGGTAGAAGGGCATGAAGACGGCCTGCTTCTTCAGCGCCTTGGGGGTGGTGGCGGTGAAGGCGGTGCCGAACCACTGGGGCCACATCCACTGGCCGAGCCCGGTGATCAGCACGGTGGAGATCAACCAGGTGGGTCCGAGGTCGTGCGCGGTGGCCGAGGGCAGCTGGAAGTAGTCCGGGATCTTCTCGCTGAACGCGCCGTACATGGACCCGAACCCGCTGAAGTAGTGCAGCGGCACCGCGATGAACACCGCGGCCACCGCGCCGAACATGAGCAGGTCCTTGACCACCGACTGCATGGCGTTGCCCCGGATGCCGCCGATGAACACGGAGGTGGCCAGCACGGCGAAGCCCAGTACGTTGCCGACGAGGGGCGGGATCGCGTCGCCGCCGATGACCTTGAATATCGCCGAGAGTCCCTCGATGTTGAGGTCGATGTAGGCGATCATGATGAGTGCCGTGGACAGCGCGACGAAGACGCCGAGCGCCTTGCTGCCGTACCGGTGGGCGACGAAGTCGGCCTGCGTGACGTACCCGTACTTCTTACCGAGCACCCAGATGCACGGCAGGATCAGGAACGCCAGACCATAGGCGACGTCGTTCTGGGCCACGTTGTAGAAGCCGGCCGCACCCTTGGTGTACGAGTATCCGGCGAGGCCCTGGAAGGTGAACGCGGTGTAGATCTCGCTGCCGAGCAGGAACCAGAGCAACAGCGGCCCCATACCGCGGTGGTGGACCAGCCAGCCCTCCAGGTTGTCGTTCTTCGTGCGGCCGGCGAGCGCCCCGATCACCAGGATGACGAAGGTCAGCCCGATGCCCACGAGCAGAAGCACTAGGGGACTCATGATGTTTCTCCTCGCTCCGTCGCTTTCCCGGCGGGCGGCCGGCCGTCGTGTATCAGCCGCCGGTCGTACAGGTACAGAAGTGCCATGAGCGCCGGGATGACGAGGGGCATCAACGTGAACCAGAACAACATCTCCGGCATGCCCGCGACGCGGCCGGCGCCGTCGTTGAAGAACACCGGCGGGACGCAGGTGTACAGCACGATCATGACGACGTTGAGCGTCAGCCATGCCATGACGGTCTTTCGACTTGCCATGCGGAACCTCTTTTCAAGTCGGCCAGAGGTCATACCTCTAGGCCATGTGACGCTAATCTCGCCGTCCTCACACGGTCAAGGGTCATGACTTGGCAAATGCGGGAGTCGGGGCGCCGGCGGGCGTGGCACGGATCGACTCCGGGTGCGGGACCATGCGGAGCGGCCCGGCGGAGAGGCCCTGCGGGTGCGCTTCGTGGGCGCAAACCGCGCGGCACGGCCCGGACATGGTGCTAGCCTAAGAGGGAAGAGGTCAGACCACGAACCTTCCTTTCTGTCGTGGTCCCGCAAAGAACCGGAGGGCAGTTCGGTGTGGGAGTCCCTGGACCGCGGCAGTACGGCCCGGCGTATCGAGGAGCAGGTCCTTCGTGTTCTGGACGAGGGGCAGTTGAAGGCCGGCGACCGGCTCCCTCCCGAGCGTGAGCTGGCCCGCCTGCTGGGAGTCAGCCGGCCGACCCTGCGCGAGGCGATCGGAGCCCTCCAGGCGCAGGGCCGCCTCCAGGTCCGCCACGGGCAGGGCGTCTTCGTCGCGGAACCCGCCACGGCCCAGGAGCTGCGCACCGCGATGGCCCAGCACGAGCTCACCGTGGAGGAGCTCTTCGCGATGCGCGAGGTCCTCGAGGTGCCGGCGGCGGGCTGGGCAGCCGAGCGGCAGGACGAGGGGTCGCTGACCCGGGTCCAGCGCGCGCTGGAGGCGCTGAACGAGGCCGCAGCCCGGGAACCGCAGGAGTTCGCCGAGCTGCAACGGCTGGACTCCGCGTTCCACCTGGCCATCGTGGAGGCGGCGGGCAACCGCTTCCTGCGCCAGACCCTCGGTGTCCTCCAGGACATCCTGGCGAGGGGCATGGAGACGACGCTGATGGTGCCGGGCCGCCTGGACAAGTCCCGGCAGGAGCACGAGCGGATCCTCGCCGCGCTGCTCGACGGGGACCCGGCGGGCGCGCGTACCGCCGCCCGGCGCCATGTGCGGGCGGCGCACCGGACCGCGGTGGGCCGGTTGCAGGCGCAGGAGAAGGCCCTGGCCCGCAAGCACGGCGCGTGACCCGGGTGCCGGACGGGCACACGGCCGTCGGGGCACCAGCGCCCCGACGGCCGACCCGGATCACCGGTACCGCAGTCATCCCCTCGGCCGGATCGTCTTGATCAGGGCCGTGACGTCCTCGGCACCGTGGCCGTGGGCGGAGGCGCTGACCAGTTGCTGGAGTGCGAGTGCGCCGAGCGGGACGGGCTGCCCCCACTGGGAGGCGACGTTGACCGTGAGTCGTAGGTCCTTGGCCGCGAGGTCGACCGCGAAGCGGGGCGTGTGGTCGTCGGAGACCAGATGGCCGAGCCGCATCTCCTGCTGGGCGCAGTGGGCGCCGGTGTCCTTCAGTGCGGCGTCGAAGGCCTCCGGCGGGATCCCGGCGCGCTCGGCCAGCAGGTAACCCTCGGCGAGTACCGCCAGGTTCGCCATGCCGACCAGGTTCGAGATCAGCTTGAACATGGTGGCGGCCTCGACCTCGCCCAGGTGGTGCAGGGGCGTGCCGATGGCGGCGAGCACCGGGCGCAGTGCCTCCACGGTCTCCTGCGGACCACCGGCGAACAGCGGGATCGTGCCCTCTTCGGCCTGCGCCGGGCCCTTGCCGACCGGGCAGGACACGAACGCGACACCGGCTTCGGCCAGGTGGTCCGCCACCTGGCGGGCGGTGAGCGGGTCGACGGTGGAGACGTCCACGCAGACGGCGCCTGGCTTGAGCAGCCCCGTGACGGAGTCGTGGCCGCCGTACAGGGCGAGCAGGTGGTGCGGCATCGGCAGGCTGGTGAAGACGATGTCCTTGTCCGCGACCGCCTCCGCAGCGGTCGGCGCGGCCGCCGCTCCCGCGGCCACACACGCCTCGACGGCGGCCGGGCCCGGGTCGTACACGGTGACGGAGTGTCCGGCGCGGCACAGGTTGCGTGCCATGGCGCCGCCCATCTTCCCGGCGCCGATGAAGGCGATGTGCTTCGTCGTCGTGCTGACAGTGCTCACGGCGTGGAACCCTCCGGCTCGGATCGAACGGTGTCGGGGTCAGGGTCGGTGTCGGTGTCGGTGTCGGTGTCGGGATCAGGGTCGGTGTCGGGGTCGACGGGCGGGACTTGCTCGTAGTCCTCGAGATCCACGTCCTTGCCGACCGGCTCCCACCGGATGACCAGGGCAGCCACGAGGCCGACGAAGGGGGCGACGGCGAGGTACACGAGCGCCCGCAGGCCGAAGCGGTCGGTCATGAGGGGGAAGAACACCAGGCCGGCGGTGGCGCCGACGCGCAGCATCGCCTGGGCGAGGCCGGTGCCGGCGCCCCGCAGCGAGGTCGGGTAGGACAGGGTGGCCAGCGTCATGCCCTGGGCGCCGGGACCACCGGAGTGGGCGAAGATGAACAGCCCGACGAGCAGCCCGCCGACGTAGGCCATCACCCCCTTCGGGCCCTCCCCGATCAGGCCGATGACGACCAGCAGCACCGTGGTGCAGGCGAAGCCACGCAACGCGAGGGTGCGCGAGCCCCATTTCTGGGTCAGCGCCGAACCGGCGAACCCACCGCTGACACCGAACACGAAGTTGAAGACCATCGGTCCGACGATGCCGGTCAGCGTGGACTTGCCGAAGAGTGTGGCGGTGATCTGGGACAGGTAGAAGCCGACCGCGAAGTACTGCATGCTCTGCATGCTCCCGACCACACCGGCCAGGATGGTGCGCCGCCGGTACCGCCCCTGGAACAGCTTCCTGAACGCGCCGAGCGTCAGACCGGTGGACGGCGGCCTGGGCACCGGTGGCGCGTCCGCGGCGACCGCCGCGTCGATGCCGTAGGACTTGCGCAGGATCCGCGCGGCGCCCTCCAGGTCGCCCTGGCCGGCCGCCCAGGACGGGCTCTCCTCCATGTAGCGGTGCCGGACGAGCATGACGACCAGGGCCGGCACGGCACCGAACCCGACGGCCCAGCGCCACAGGCTGTCGTGGCCGGACGCCGGTACGAGGTAGTAGAAGGGCAGCAGGATGGCGAAGCTGGTGCCCACCGCGACGTACCACATGGGCTGCCACAGGTTGACGGCCCGTCCCTTGCCGCGGGTGGCGGAGTACTCGGCGATGAAGCTGAGCGCGACCGGGAAGTCCAGGCCGATCCCGATGCCCATGAGGAAGCGGAACGCGATGAGCAGTTCCAGGTTGGGGGCGACGGCACAGCCCAGCGCGGCGACGACGAAGAACAGCATGTCGGCCATGAACAGCTTGTAGCGGCCGAGCCGGTCCGCGTAGTAGCCGCCGAACAGGGCGCCGAGCAGGGCACCGACCATGATGGCGGCGGTGACCACCGACTCCGTCAGCGCACTGAGGTGGAAGTCCTCCTTGATGTAGGTGACGCCGAAGGCGAGGCTGGTGAAGTCGTAGGCGTCGATGAAGATGCCGCCGAGGGCGATCAGGATGATCGCGAAGGAGTTGCCGCCCTTGGCCCGCCCCGAGTTGACCAGGTCGACCACGTCTTGCGGGGTTCTGATGAGTGCTGCGGGTCCAGCCACGGAAGCCTCCTTGCCTCGGGGCTGTTCGTTGCGTGCGGTGCCGGCTGCTCACGGCGTACGGCGCCGGCCGGCGTCCTGCGGGGTCACGCCCGCCGGGTCACGCCCGCGGGGTCACGCCTGCGGGGCGGGGGTCACGCCGAGGCGCTCGGCCCAGGCGTCGAGCTGTTCCAGGGCGCCGGCCGAGACGCTGAGTTCGGTGTCGGCCTTGAGGTCGTCAGGGGCGATCCGGGCGGCGCCGGGGGTCCGCCCGCCGCTCGCCTGCACCTGGGTGACGAGCCGGTCGAAACCGGGCTCGCCGATGCCCTCGACGGGGAACAGCCGCGGGTCCAGCGCGATGACCAGATGGGAGATGCCCTGCGGCTTGCCGTCGTCGGCGGGATCGAACATGTCCGGCACCTCGGCCGCGAGCCGGGGCCCCACGAGCCCGCCGGTCAGCGACTCGACCAGCAGCGCGAGGGCGTAGCCCTTGGCCCCGCCGAGCGGGGCCAGCATCCCGTGCAGGGCCAGCTGCGGGTCCGTGGTCGGCACGCCGTCCGAGCCGAGCGCCCACCCTTCGGGGAGCTCCTTGCCGGCCTGGGCGTAGGCCGCGATCTTGCCGCGGGCCACCGTGCTGGTCGCGAGGTCGATGACGACGGGCGTCGGCCGGCTCGGGATGCCGGCGGCCACCGGGCTCGTCGACAGCAGGGGCGTGGCACCGCCCCACGGTGGCATCACCGCGGGACCGTTGCTGAAGACCAGGCCGACCAGGCCCGCGTCGAGCAGCGGATACACGTAGGCGCCCAGCGCACCGCAGTGCGAGGAGTTGCCCACGCCGACCGCGGCGATACCGCTCTGGAGGCAGCGGGCGCGGGCGATCTCGGCCGCCTCCCACAGCTGCCAGTGGCCGATGCCGGCCTGGCCGTCGAAGACCGCGATCGGTCCGGTGTCGGTCACCGGCACCAGGTCGGCGTCGGCACGGCAGCCGCCGGCGGCCAGCCTCGTCAGGTAGTACGGCAGCCTGAGCAGCCCGTGCGACGGGTTGCCCCAGGCCTCGGAGAGGACCACGATCTGCGCGGTGCGCTCGGCACGTGCCTGGCTCAGCCCGGCGGCCCGGAGCAGTCCGGCGGCACGTCGTTGCAGGTCGCCGACGGTACGGACGGTCGCGGCTGTCGTCATGAGGCCACCTCCACCGGGGTGTCACGCGGGGTGTCGCGGAGCCGGCCCACGGCGTGCGACGCCGCCTGCCCGGACAGCACGGCGGCGATGTCCTCGGCGAGCATGCCGACGATCCGCTCCTGGCTCTCGGCGGTGATACCGGCGACGTGCGGGGTCAGGATCACCGTCTCCAGCCATTCCAGACGGCTCAGCTCGGGCGGTTCCGTGCCCCGCACGTCGAGCCCCGCGCCGGCCAGGTGGCCGGACTCCAGCGCTGCCATGAGGGCCTTCTCGTCGATCACTTCACCGCGTCCGACGTTGATCAGCAGCGCCCCGGGCCTGGTCCTGGCCAGTAGGTCGGCGTCGAGGAGGTGGCGGGTCTCGGGGGTGGCCGGCAGGTGCACGCTGAGGATGTCGGCGCCCGCCACCACCTCGTCCAGGGTGGCGAGCCGCACGCCGGAGGCCCGGATCCGTTCGCTCTGCGGGTCCGCGTACGGGTCGTAGCCCCACACCTGGACGCCGAACGCCGCGAGCAGCCGGGCCACCGCGAGACCGGTGGCGCCGACGCCGAGGATGCCCCAGGTCTTTCCGGCCAGTTCACGGCCGGGGGTACGCCGCCAGATGCCCTTGCGGGTGGCGCGGTCATGCTTGATCACGTCGCGCAGCAGGCTGAGGGCCAGCGCGAGGGTGTGCTCGGCGACGCTGGTCGCGTTGGCGCCGAGACCTGCGGTGACGACCACGCCGGCGGCGTCGGCCGCGTCGACGTCGATGTTGTCCAGGCCGACCCCGGCACGGGCGACGATCTTCAGGTGGGGCGCGGCGGCGAGCAGGTCGGCGGTGACCTCGGTGCGGTTGCGCACCACCAGGGCGCGGGCCCCGGCGAGGGCCTCGCGCAGGGTCTCGTCGCCGGAGCCGGTGCCCTGCGGGAGCCGGACGACGTGGTGGGTGCGCGCCAGCTCCTCGAAGGCGGTGCCCCACACGTCCTCGGCGATCACCACGTCGGCGGGGGCGTGCGTGCCTGCGGGCGTCATGCCACACCGCCCAGCGCGATGTACCGGGTCTCGGTGAACTCCTCCAGGCCGACCTGGGCGCCCTCGCGCCCCAGCCCGCTCTGCTTGACCCCGCCCATGGGCGCGAACGCCACGCTGGGCAGCGCGCTGTTGAACCCGACGATGCCGACCTCCAGTCGCTCTCCGATGCGGAACAGCCGGTCCACGTCGCGGGTGTAGGCGTAGCCGGCCAGACCCATCTCCGTGTCGCCGGCCCGTCGCAAGGCCTCTTCCTCAGCGGAGAACCGGAAGACGCCGGCCACCGGCCCGAACACCTCGGAACGTGCCAGGGCGACATGGTCGGGCACGTCGGTGAGCAGCGCCGGGGCGGCGTAGCAGCCGGTGGACGGCAGGTGGAAGTCCCGGGTCGCCTGGTGCGCGCCGGCCGCCAGCGCCTCGCCCACCATGTCCTCCACGGCCTTGACCCGGGTCTCGTCGATCAGCGGCGCCAGGTCGGGGAGCGGGTCGGCGGTGCCGTCGCCGACGGTCATGGCGTCGACGCGGGCGGCGAAGCGCTCGACGAACGCGTCGTGGATGCCGTCCTGGACCAGGAACCGGTTGGCGCCGATGCAGGACTGGCCGCTGTTGCGGAACTTGGCGATCATGGCGCCCTCGACGGCCGCGTCGAGATCGGCGTCGTCGAAGACGAGGAACGCCGCGTCGCCGCCGAGTTCCAGCAGCGGCCGGACGATGCGCTCGCTCGCCTGCGCCATGATGTCCCGGCCCACCCCCGTGGAGCCGGTGAAACTGACCACGCGCACCGCCCGGTGCCCGAGCATCGCCTCGGTCAACTCACCCGCCGGCCCGTGCACGAGGTTGACCACGCCCTCGGGGAGCCCGGCGTCGGCGAGGCAGCGGATCAGCTCCACCGCGGCGAGCGGGGCCTTCTCCGAGACCCTGGCCACCACGGTGCAGCCCGCGGCCAGTGCCGGGGCGAGCTTGCGCGCCTGGATGGAGACGGGGAAGTTCCACGGGGTCAGCGACAGCGCCACACCCGCGGGACGCCGCAGGGTCAGGTGGCGGCGGTCGGACTGCTCGTTCGGAATGATCTGCCCCTCGGGGCGGCGGGCCTCCTCCGCGAACCAGCGCAGGTACTCGGCGGCGAAGTTCACCTCGCCCACCGCCTCCGGCAGGCGCTTTCCGGCCTCCTTCGCCAGCAGCAGCCCGATGGCATCGGCTCGTTCGGTGAGCAGCTCGGCAGCCGCCCGCAGCAGGTCAGCGCGGTAGCGAGCGGTGGTGTTCGACCACCGCTCGAAGGCGCCGGCGGCCGCGTCCACGGCCGCCAGCGCCTCCCTCGACCCGCCGTACCCGATCGAGCCGACCACCGAGGCGTCGGCGGGGTTGGTGACGTCCACCCGGCGCTCCGGGTCCTGCCACCTGCCCGCGACGTAGGTCGTCAGCTTGTCGGTCACAGCCATCACTTCTCTCCTCGTCGACCCGGGTGTCTCAGGCGCTCGGGTAGAGCTTGGTGAAGACGTACTCCCGGTGCCCGAGGGCTTCGGCGGCGGTGAAGCGACCGTTGATCGTGCGGTCGATGCACTCCATCAACCGGTCGCCGGCGTCGGTGAGCGAGTACTCCAGGCGCAGCAGGCCCGCCACGTCGACGTCGATGTGCTCGGTCATCGTCTCGACGGTCCGGGGGTTCGCCGTGATCTTGACGACCGGCTCGATGGGGTTGCCGATCACGTTGCCCTGCCCGGTGGGGAACAGGTGCACGGCGGCGCCCGCTGCGGCCATCAGCGTGATGCACTCGGCGGCGGCCGAGGAGGTGTGCATGAAGTGCAGGCCCGGCTTGCGGGGCGCCTCCGCCTCCTTCAGCACCCCGACGACGGGCACCGATCCGGTCTTGGCGATGTTGCCCATCGCCTTCTCCTCGATCGTCGACAGGCCGCCGGCGATGTTGCCCTGGGTGGGCTGGGAGCCGAGCAGGTTGGCGCCGGTCGCCTCGATGCCGTTGATGCAGTCGTCGTACGTCTGCTGGAACGCCTTGCGGCACGCGTCGTCCGCGCAGCGCTCCGCGATGAGGTGCTCGCCGCCGGTGAGCTCGCTGGTCTCGCCGAACAGCACGGTGCCGCCGGCTTCCACCCAGCGGTCCACCGCCTCGGACGTCGTCGGGCAGGAGCCCAGGCCACTGGTGGTGTCCGACTCACCGCACTTGATGGAGAGCATGATCTCGCCGCGCTCGACCGGCTCACGTGCCAGCTCGGTGGCGTCCTGGAGGTAGACCTGGGCCACCCGGGAAGCGGCCTCGACGGTCCGCAGGTCACCGCGTCCCTCGATGGCGAAGCCGGTCACCGGCTTGCCGGAGGCGGCGATGCCCTCGACCACGCGGTCGGTCCAGTTCGGCTCGATGCCGATCACCACGACCGCGGCCACGTTGGGGTTCAGGCCGGTGCCGATCAGGGTGCGGAAGGTGAGTTCGAGGTCCTCGCCGAACTGGAGGCGCCCATAGGCGTGCGGCAGGGCGAGGGTGCCGGGAACCACCCGCGCCACGGCCTCGGCGGCCGCGTTCGACAGGTCGTCGACGGGGAGGATGACGACGTGGTTGCGGATGCCGACCGCCCCGTTGGGACGGCGGTACCCCGTCAGCTGGCGCGGGACGAAAGCCACCGGGCACTCCTTATGTTGTGGACGTGGACGTAGTCGCCGACGGAGATCGCCTTCGTGACGACCGCGACGCGCACGCCGTACTTGATCAGGTCGCTGCCCTCGGCCAGGTCCGTGACGGCGAACTTGTGCCCCAGCGGCACCCGCTCCTTGAGCGTGAAGCTCTGCCGCTGCCCCGTCTTCAGGACCGCTCCGTGCACCGAGCCGGGCTCCAGATCGACCACCGCGACGGCCACCGAGTCGCCGTCGTCGTGGATCAGGAACTGCGGCGGCCCGCCCGCAGAAGTACTGCTCATCAATGACCTCCTGAACTGTCTGGCCAAGCCCCGGTCATGTAACCAGAGGTCTGACCTCTGGTTGGGACCTTAGAGGACATGACCTCCATCCGTAAAGCAGGTCAGACGACTTTCCGTCGACGAACGCGACGCTCCTCCATCGGCGAACGGGGGCCCTCCCATCGCCGGACGGGGCGCCCCTCCGCCACCGGACGGGATCCCCTTCCGCGGCCGGACGGACCGTCGCGGACACCCCCTGGCCATAGCTTTTGCCTATGGCCTCCTCATGATCCGGGGGCTACAGGTACCGCGGGCTGCGCAGCACAGTCGAGAACATGAGCAAGGATGCGACGAGCTCAAGCGCCCTCAGCACCTCAAAACCCCCGAGTACCGCCAGTACCGCAAGCACCTCAACCGCCCCGGATCCCCCGACCGGGCCGCCGGCACCGTCGTCCCGAGTGCCCGGCCTCGTCCTGGCGCTGGCCATCGCAGCGGCCGCGACCCTGCTGGGCCAGCTCATCCCCGTCGTGGACGGTCCGGTGATCGGGATCGTCATCGGTGTGCTGGTCGCGGCCGTCTGCAAGCCGGGTGCGCGGCTGCGCCCCGGCATCGGCACGGCGAGCAAGTTCCTGCTCCAGGTGTCCGTGGTGGTGCTGGGTTCGCAGCTCTCGCTCGCCCAGATCGTCCGGGTCGGCATCGGCTCGCTGCCGGTGATGATCGGCACGTTGGCGGTCTGCCTGACCGCCGCCTACTGGATCGGCCGTGGGCTCGGCATCATCGGCGACCTGCGCACCCTCATCGGCGTGGGCACCGGCATCTGCGGCGCCTCGGCGATCGCAGCGGTCACCCCCGTCATCGGCGCCGCCAGTGTCGAGGTCTCCTACGCGGTGTCCACCATCTTCCTGTTCAACGTCACCGCGGTGCTCGCCCTCCCGTTCGTCGGCCACCTGATCGGGATGAGCCAGCACTCCTTCGGGCTGTTCGCGGGGACGGCGGTCAACGACATGTCCTCGGTGGTGGCCGCCGCCACCGGCTACGGCTCCTCCGCCGCCAACTACGCGGTCGTCGTCAAGCTCACCCGCACCCTGCTCATCATCCCGATCTGCCTGGGCCTGGCCGCCCTGGTCGGCCGCCGGACCCGCACGGCACCGGCCACCGCGGACGCCGCCGGCACGGCAGAGACCGCCGGCACCGCTGACACCGCCGGGGGCGCGGACGACCGCACCCGGCCGCGGGTCCGGGTGGGCAAGCTGGTGCCCTGGTTCCTCATCGGCTTCCTGGTGACCGCCACGGCCAACACCGTCGGCCTCGTCCCGTCCGGCGCCCACCACGGGCTCGGGGAACTGTCCGTCTTCCTCATCACCACGGCGCTCTCCGCGATCGGCCTGTCCACGGACCTCGCCGGCCTGCGGCGCACCGGGCCCCGCCCGCTGATCCTCGGCGCGTGCCTGTGGGCGATCGTGTGCGGGACGAGCCTTCTCTTGCAGCTCGTCACCGGTTCTCTCTAGCCGATCAATTCCAGCGCGTCATCCGCCTCCAAGTGATCGAACGCAGGCCGGACATCGCGAATGCTCACGTCGACGACTTTTCTTTTCCTGCACGAGCAAAGGAGAAACGGAGGCAGAATCAGGGCCGGCTGAGTGAATGGTCGCAACCTCGAGAATGTCGCTTCAGCGGGAGAGAAGGACAAGGATTCTTCACTCTTCGGATGGATGCGGTTTTGCGTCGCCTCTCTCCTGGTGTCAGGCTCTGGTCCACCGCACCGGGCACGCCTGGTCATCGGCCCCACCTTCACAGGGACGCGCTCCGGACGGGCATCGTGGCCTGCTGACGTGCGGAGACGTTCACACTGTGCAGGCGTCACGAACCCGTACGTGCTCCAGTTGCGAAGGGGGCCGGCGTCACCGCAGCAAGCGCCGGGGTGGCGGGGGCGCCGGCGCTGATCGAACACGGCCCAGCGGAGTGCGCAGGCACTCCCTCATCGTGGCCGCCGCGCTCGACGATGCCGGAACCGATGGACTCAAGGGTGTCACGGGCCGGGTCGAATCAGAGTGCGATCTGCCAGAAAATTTTCCGTGCACGCTGTGAGACCTGCGGTACTCCTGGAGTCGAGCAGTACCCTCGCACCTAGCACCCATGGGCCAACCAGATGGCGCCGATAAATGCGAGACGGAACCGGCCGACGAGGCCAACCAGAGCTTAGCCGGAGCCGGTGACGCATTATGGATCAGATCGGCATCCACGGTCGCGTGGTGCCCCCACCCGACCTTGAGAGCTTATTCGTATAAAGCTTCAAGGGTTCGGCACGAAGACACTTACGCGCATCACTACTTTCAGTAACGTTCGACAGTTCCAGAAAGGGAGGAATCGTGTCGCACGACTACCGAAAGACTCCGGAAGCGCTGAGCAATCTGACCGACATACAGTTCCATGTCACTCAGAAGGACGGTACCGAGCCTGCATTTCAAAACGAGTACTGGAACAACCACGAGCCCGGACTGTACGTGGACGTGGTCTCAGGCCAGCCCCTCTTCTCATCGATCGACAAGTACGACAGCAGCACCGGATGGCCGAGCTTCTCCAAACCGCTCGAGGGCAGTGCGGTCCGCTCACAAACCGACAGCTCACTCGGAATGACCCGCACCGAAATACGGTCCACCGGGGCCGACAGCCACCTGGGACATCTGTTCCACGACGGGCCTGCCGACGCCGGAGGCGAGCGGTACTGCATGAACTCGGCCGCACTGCGTTTCATCCCGGCCCGCGAGCTCAGGACGCAGGGCTACGGCGAGTACCTCGCGCTGTTCCCGGAGGCCGACACCACGGCAGCGGACACCACGGCAGCGGACGGCAGGACAGCCGGCACCACGACGGAGGGGCACGCATCGTGACCAGCGGAACTCACGACACCGGACAGATCACCCGCGAAGCGGGGGCCGAGACGGCAGTCCTGGCCGGCGGGTGCTTTTGGGGCATGCAGGACCTCATCCGCCGCCAGCCCGGCGTGCTGAAGACGCGAGTCGGGTACACCGGCGGCGACAATGATCACGCCACATACCGCAACCACCCCGGCCATGCCGAAGCGGTCGAGGTCGTCTTCGATCCCGCGCAGACGACCTACCGGGACATCCTGGCCTTCTTCTTCCAGATCCACGACCCGTCAACCGTGAACCGTCAGGGCAACGACGTCGGCGCGAGCTACCGCTCGGCGATCTTCCCGCTCACGCAGGAACAAGAGCAGGTCGCCCGTGACACGATCGCCGACGTCGACGCCTCAGGCCTGTGGCCGGGCAAGGCCGTGACCACGCTGGAACCCGCAGGGCCGTTCTGGGAGGCCGAGCCCGAGCACCAGGACTACCTGATCACGTACCCCAACGGCTACACCTGCCACTTCCCCCGCCCCGACTGGGTGCTCCCCAAGGCCCGAGCCGGCTGATGGCCACGTCGTGACCAATTTGCGCATGCATGATCCGCGCTCAGCGGGCAGCTCGGCGGCGGGCCACCTGGAGCAGTCGTAGCGCCGACTCCGGCAGCTCCCGGCCGCGCAACCACACCGCACGCAGGATCCGTTCAAGTCGCAGGTTCGCCTCGGTCGGCACGGCCACCAGCCGCCGCTCGGCCAGGTCGTCCTGCACGGTCAGCGCCGACAGCACCGCGGGCGCGACCCCGCTCGCCGCCGCACTGCGCAGCGGCGCGGTCGCGCCCAGCTCCAGGACGGGCGTCGCCACCCCGCCGTATGCCTTGAGGGCCGCCTCCAACGTCTCGCGCGTACCGGATCCGGCTTCGCGCAGCAGCAGCGGCGTAGCCGCCAGCTCGGCCCCGGTGACGGGGTCACGACGACGCGCCCAGGGGTGGTCCGGGGCGACCACGACCACCAGCCGGTCCCGGCCGACCGCCCTGGACTGCACGTCGCGCGGCACCCACGGTCCCTCGACGAAGCCGAGGTCGAACTCGCCGTGTCGAACACCCCCGATCACGCGGTGGCTGTTCGTCACCTCCAGCCCGACGTGTACCTGCGCCATCGACTCACGCAGGATCATCAGCCACCCCGGCATCAGGTGCTCGGCGACCGTCAGGCTCGCCGCCACCCTGAGCCGGTCCTCCTGGCGCGCCTTCAGCGCGGCGGCACCCTCGACCAGGGCGGTCGCACGTTCCAGCAGGCTGCGGGCCCAGTCCGTCACCACCAGACCGGCCGGGGTCAGATGGGAACCGCTGGTGGACCGGACGAGCAGTTGCACCCCGAGCCGGCGTTCCAGCGTCAGCATCCGGGCGCTGGCCGACGGCTGGCTGATCTCGAAACGGGCCGCCGCCTGCGTCAGGCTGCCGGTCTCCGCCACCGCGACCAGCAGCTCCAGCGCATACAGGTCCGGCAACCTGCGCGAGATCACGGCAGGACCCCCTCGGTATCGGCACCCCTCGCCGTCAGCACGCTCGTCGCATCTCCCACGGCGCCTTACTATCACGAGGGCAGAGGTCTTACCACCCGTCAGATAGGCCTGCTCACCGGAACGCAGCAGCGCACGGGCGCCGTGATCCCCCGAACCGGCAACGACGAAGGCCCGGGCGAGCCGGCGTACAGCCGGACACCTGGGCCTCAGTCGGGTACGTGTGCACGTACGGGCACTATGCAGAGCGGCCCCGCGCCTGGCGCCACTCGCGGAACTCCACCACCGACGCGACGAACACGAGGAACCCCACGATGGCGATCAACCAGGTCAGGACCGTCTTGCCGAACAGGTCATAGGCGAGGACGGCGATCCAGTTCATCCGGATGGTGCCGCCCTGGCGCTCCTTCTCGTCGAGATAGTGGTAGATGAACAGCGGCGCCGGGCCCATCAGGAGAATCCCCATGATGCCCGTCAGCCACCAGTGCGAGCCCGACTTCTCTTCGGCATCCGGGGCTTTACGGTTACCGGCGGGCATTTCGCCGCCTCTGGCCATTTCGGCATCTCTGGTCATGGCATATTCCCCCCGATAGTGAACGGCCGGGGACGCCCCGCGCAGCCGCCCAAATGGACGGCGGGATGCTACCACCGCGGTCGGGCGCAGATCGGCCGACGAATCGACGGACCAGACGAACCGATCGAGGCGAAGCTGCGTCTTGTGCTACCTGATCCATGTCGGGTGGGATGTCTCTTCACATCCATGGCCGTCGTGCTGTGGGCTTGGGTTGACGGGGGTTGGGGATGGACGCGCTCATGCCGGGCGATCCGAGCGTCGTCGGGCCGTACCGGCTGCTGGGGCGCCTCGGCTCCGGCGGCATGGGCCGGGTCTTCCTGGGGCGTTCGACGCAGGGCCGGACCGTGGCGGTCAAGCTGGTGCACCCCGAGCTCGCGACGGATCCGGAGTTCCGGCAGCGGTTCAGGCGCGAGGTGCAGGCGGCCCGCCGCGTCGTCGGGGAATGGACCGCCGCGGTGGTGGCGGCGGACACCGAGGCCACCGTTCCGTGGGCGGCCACTGCCTACGTCCCCGCGCTGTCCCTCCAGGAGGCGGTGCGCAGCCACGGCCGCCTGCCGGAGTCGTCCGTGTGGGCCCTGGCGTTCGGCTTGGCGCGTGCCCTGGAGACCATCCACGGCTGTGGTCTGGTGCACCGAGACCTGAAACCGTCGAACGTGCTGCTCGGCCTGGACGGACCCCGCGTGATCGACTTCGGCATCGCGCGCGCCGTGGACGGCGCCGGACTCACCCGGACCGGGATGGTGGTGGGAACACCGGGGTTCATCTCCCCCGAGCAGGTGGGCGGCCAATCCCTCACCGGCGCCAGTGACGTCTTCTGCCTGGGCGCCGTCCTCGTCTTCGCCGCCACCGGCCGCTCCCCGTTCCCCGCCACCGGCGAAGGAGTGGCCGCCGCCCTGCTCGCGTCCGTCTCCCAAGCGCCCGACCTGGACGGCCTGAGCACGCCGCTCCACGATCTCGCGGCGGCCTGCCTCGCCCGCGAGCCGGCCCGGCGCCCCACGCCGGCACGCATCGCCGAACTGGCCGAGTCCGCCGGATACGACCGCTCCCGCCCCTGGTTGACCCCGGAACTCCTCGACCACCTGGGCCGCGTCGCCGCGCGCTTGCTGGACATGCCGACACCGGCAGGACACGAGGACCAAGGCCAGGACCAGGACCGGGACCGGGACCGGGACCGGCACGAGGAGGGGGAGGGCCATGGCCATGGCCAAGGCCTTGGCCAGCACGAACGCCAGGACCGGGACCCGGACCCTGGCCGGGGCCAGGCCCAAGGCCACGGCGCACGGCAACCGGATCCCCACTGGCCGACGCAGACCGCGGTCTCCCGGCCTTTCGTCCCCGGGCCCGTCAGCCCTGGACATGTCGCCCCCGGACATGTCGCCCCCGGACCGGTCGGCCCGGCCGACTCCCTCCCGCCGACCCCCCGCTGGGACCCCACCCCGCCTACTCCACCCCCGCCCACCGGCTCTTCGCCATCACGGTGGACGCGGAAATGGCCACTGATCGTCCTCACGGCGGCCGTCCTCGTTCTCGTCGCCGTCCTGGCCCCGAAGATGCTGCGCGACAAGGGCGAGCAGAACGCGGACGGCCCGCGGCAGTCGGCGTCGTCCGCTCCGACCGCCTCCACCACCCCCGAACCGGCGGCGTCGACCACCTCGGCCAGCCCTCACCCCACGCACTCCGCAGCGTCCCCCTCCCCCTACAAGGGCACGTGGCGGGGAACCGTGACACAGGAGGGCAGCGAATTCCCGGTGATAGTCGTGTACAAGGGGGGAAAGGTCGGGGATACCGTCGCCACCATCAGCTACCCGAGTGTGCCGTGCAGCGGCCACTGGGTGCTTGTCGCCGAGAAGGACCACGGCGTGGTGGTGCAGGAGTTGATCGACAAAGGAAAAGACAAGGGCTGCACCGACTCGAAGAACACTTTCACCCGGTCCGCGAACGGAACGATGGAAGACGCCTCCGACTACTTTCGCGGCACCCTCAAACGGGACTGATCGGGATGCCGATCCGGGTTCGGGATCCCGGATCGGCGCCCGCCTGCCACCCGCGACGCGTCAGCCCCGCACCCCCTCCTCCCGTGCCCCGCACAGCGTGTAGAGCGCCCCGCCCGCGACGAACGCCCCGACGGCGACCGCCCAGGCGGCGGGCTGTGGTCCCGGCTGGATCGCCCAGGCCCACACCGTTGCGGCCCGGCCTCGCGCGTGGGCGCCCGACAGGTAGGTCGCGCTGAGGTACGTGATCGTCGGCAGCCAGCTCAACCGGGCGCCGATCACGGCCGCGGAGGCCGCCGTGACGCCCACCGCCCCCAGGACGTTGCGCACCATCGCCTCGGCGCCGAAGTCCGCGGCCTGGCCGGGTACGGCGAGTGCCAGCGCACCGGCGGCCAGCGCGGTCAGCGCCAGCAGCTGGACCAACCGGCGCGGCACCGCGCGACGCACCGCCGTCCGGTCCAGCTCGGCCGCGTACTCGTACAGGCTGGTGCCGATCGCCGAGGCGGCGAGCATCGGCGCGAGGGCCACGACCGGTACGCGTCTGTCCGGGTCGAGGTAGGTGGTGTGCAGCCGGTGTGCGCAGACGGTCGCCAGCACCGCGGTGACGATCAGCGTGACCACGGTGAGGGGGAGCGCGCGGGAGCGGGCGTAGAGCAGGTACCCGTAGGCCGTGGGGTGCCCGGGCAGGCCGGAGACGTCCGGCACTGCGTGCACGTCGTGGGTCACAGTGTGGGCACCTCGCCCTTCTCACAGTCGTCGAGGGAGGCGAAATAGCGGCCGAGCCAGGCATGTCGCTCGTCGTCGTCCATGGCACGCAGGCGGGCCAGCCCGCGCGTCTCGGCCTCGGCATCCTTGACCATCGCCGGATCGCCCGACTTGCGGGCGGCCTCGGCTCCCGCCTCCCGCCGCTGCTCGCTCAGGCGGTTGGACACGAGCCAGTCCAGGACCGCGTCGTCGGTGGGGCTGAAACGGGCGCACTCGATACCCGTCAGGCCTGCTCCGGCCTCCCAGGCGAACGCCTCCGGATCCACCAGTTCGCCACGTACCACGCTCTGGCCGAGGTAGAGCTCGGGCAACCGCGCCTCGTGGTGCCCGGGTCGCGGTGGGTCCCGGAACCGGACGGGGGCGTGGGGCACCCCGTCGAGCCGGCCCGTGATCCCCGACAGGGCGTGCGAGACCGCCGGCAGCAGATCGCTGTTCAGCGCGTCGACGCACACCCGCGGCGACGCGTCGTCACACACCGACGTCTTCCGCAACGGGTCCGTATGCCACATGTCGCCACCACACCCCATGAGGGGCACGGCGGCGGCGACCGCGACGGCCAGCGGCAGTACGGCGAGGTAACGGTGGCGGCGGACCGCGTACCCGACGACGACGGCACTGACGAGGCCGGCCAGCCAGGCGGCCATCACCCACGGCTGCCACCAGACCGGCAACTCGTCGACGTTTCCGGACGCGGCCGGGTCGAGGAAGCCGAACGCCGACGTCTGGCGGCTCCAAACCCCGATCACCACGTACGCGCAGACGGCGAGCGCAGGCGCGGCCAGTCGCCACCGCAGCAGCCGTCCGCCGACCATGCCGACCGTCGCCATCGCCGCCAGGTACACCGCGTCCGCCGCCGGCGGCCCGGCAAGCGGCCGGCCGGCCGAGACGTACGGCCAGCTGGCCAGCAGTGCCCCGGCCACCACGACCAGGTAGCCGACGAGGACGCCGAGCAGCACGGGCAAGGCCGCGACCAGGAACTGCGCAAGCGGGCCACGGGCACCACAGGCACGTAGCTCAGCCATCCGCGTCCGGCGCTCACGGCCCCCGTGCCAGCACCCCGCGGCCACGGCGAGCGGCCCGCCGAGCAGCGCCGCCACGTCATGGAGCTGGTCCTGCGTCTCGTGCCAGCCGCCCTGCCAGTACGCCGACTTCGCCACCATCGGCAGGCTGAGCGTGACGCACATCGCGAGCGCCGCCCAGCGAGCCGGCCCCCTGCGCACCTCGGCGAGGAGCGGATGCGCCGAGCGCGTACGGGGGCGCGGTCGAGGTCGAGGTCGAAGGCGGGGACGAAGACGGGGCCGTGTGGCCCGGCTCGTTCGCGAAGTGCCGGCGGCGGCCGCCCGGGACGGGGGCGAGGTCGAGGACGTAGAGGAAGAGTTCGAGGACGTCGAGGAAGAGGGCGCGGACGTCGAGTGCGGGCCGGTCATCCGCGTGCCTTTCCACTCGGCGCCGTCCCGGCACGGTGGCCGTGCAGGGCGAGCGTGTAACCCCGCTCGATGGGGTTGCCGTCCACCGCCGTGCCGTCCGCTCGCTCGCCGAGTTCGGCGAGGGATGCGGGCGTGCCCCGATAGGCCACCTGACCGGCCGACAGGAGGGTGACCTCGCTGCACGCTGCGGCCACGTCCTCCACCAGATGCGTGGAGACGATCACGGTGCTTGCGGTGCCGAGGCCCCGCAACAGCGCACGGAACTCGACCCGCTGCTCGGGGTCGAGGCCGGCGGTCGGCTCGTCGAGCAGCAGCACGGCCGGATCGTTGACGATGGCCTGCGCGATGCCGGCCCGTCGCACCATGCCCCCGGACAGCGTCCTCATCCTCGCGTCGATGCGGTCCGCGAGCCCGACCCGTGCCACGGCCCGCTCGACCGCCGCCCGTGCCCGGTCACCCGGCAGGTCCTTGAGCCAGGCCACGTACGCGACGAACTCCCGCACGGTGAAACCCGGGTAGTACCCGAACTCCTGCGGCAGATAGCCGAGCCTGCGCCGGGCCGCCGTGCGGCCCCGGTGGTGGGAAGGATCGTGACCGAGAAGTTCGACGCGGCCGCCGTCGGCGCGTGCGACCGTGGCCAGCACGCGGATCAGGGAGGTCTTGCCCGCGCCGTTCGGGCCGAGCAACCCGTGCACTCCCGGGCCGAAGACGAGGTCGACACCGTCGAGCGCAACGGTCCTGCGGTGCCGGACGGTCAATCCGGCCACCTGGACGGTGGCACCGGGCGTGCCGGTGCTGCCGGTCGCGCCGGGGGTGCCGGCGCGACCGGTGGTGCGGGTGGCGCCGGTGGAATCGAGAGGGTCGGCAGGGGTCACGGGTTCTCCAGATGGTTCCGCACGAACCCGCGGCCGGAGCCCGGGCCGAAGTCGAACGCATGGCGGCGCAGCGCCAGCAGCCCCGCGCAGAGCGCGCCGGCAGCGGCCCAACCGCCCTGCGCGGCCGCTCCCGACAGGTAGTGCGCAAGTTGCCGGGCGAGCGCGGCCGTCGGGATGATGCCGTCGCCCCCGGCGCCGGACGCGGGCACGCCGTGCGCCGAGAGCACCGGCAGCAGGACGGCGCACGTCCAGCAGGCGGCGACGATTCCGGTGGCCGTGCGGCAGCCGAGGTACGAGCCGAGCGCGAGCGCCGCCAGCACCAGGACGAGACCCGGCAGCAGCCAGGCCGCGGCACCCGGCGCGCCCGGGGGACCCGGCAGGACGGCGCCGGCGGCGGTGAGCAGCGGCAGGCTCACCCCGAGCACGGCGGCGGTCCTGGTCAGCAGCAACCGCAGTCCGCCGCCCGGCGCCGCGGCGCTGATCTCGTACATCGGGTCGGCGCCCGGCCCGTAGGAGAGCGCCACGCCCAGCAGGGGCAGCAGGGGCGCCAGCGTGAGCAGCAGCGGACGCATGCCGTCGGACCCCGCGCCGTGCGCCAGCGCCACGGCGCCGGCACACACCAGTACCAGCGCGACGATCCACGGCCCCCGCAGCGCAGGGCCGGCGGCCCAGGCGACCCGGCCGAGCCGACGGCCGACGCCCGCGAGGGACCGGCGAAAGCCCGTGCCGCCCGCTCCGATCGCCGCACCTCCCGCGCGCCGCACGCCCCCCGCAGCCGCAGGGCCGGCGGCCTTCTCGGCTCCCCTTCCGTCCTCCGCTCCCCCTGCCATGTCGCCGATGGTCGCCAGCACCGACGCGCGCGCCTCCGCCAGGTCCGCCGCCACACCGGTGGTGAGGACCGCACGCGACACCAGGGCGGCGCATCGGCTGCACGCCTCGACGTGCTTCTCCAAGGACCAGGCGGCGAGCTCCGGGAGGGACCCCGCCGCGTAACGCGCGCTCATCTCCGCGTCCACATGCCAAGCACGGGATGCGGGGCCCTCCGGCCGCGGCTCTTTCCACTTCCACGTCACAGGGCATCCCCCAACGGAAGTCCGGGCGTCGACAGTTCGGACAGCAGGGTGCGCAGTTCGCGGCGGGCCCGCAGGGCGCGGGTCTTGATCGTGCCCTCCGGTATCCCCAGCACGAGCGCGGCTTCCCGGGTGGTCAGACCGTCGATGACGGTGGCCCGCAACACCTCGCGCAGCTCCGGCGACATCCGGTCGAACGCGGTACCCACGTCCCCGTACTCGAGGCCGGCCAGCACCCGGTCCTCGGCGGACGGGGCAGCCGCCGGCGGTTCGTGCGCGACGCGTTCGTTCCGTGCCCGGGTGCGTTGCGCGTCCACGAGACGCCGCGCTGCGATCACCCAGAGCCAGCCGCCGCACGCACCGCCGCGGTGCGTCCCGGCGGAGCGCCACACGGTGACGAAGGTGTCCTGAAGGGCTTCGCGGACGGTCTCCGGGTCCCCGCAGCGACGTGCCAGCCGCGCGTGCAACCAGCCCGCGTGCCGGTCGTACAGCTCGGCGAGCGCGGCCTGGTCCCCCCGTGCCACGGCGCGCAGCAGCGCCGCGTCGTCATCTCGGTCTGCCCCTGCGGGGCGGAACAGTCTCACGCCCCCTCTATCGCTCGCGGCACGGCACACGGTTCACGCACGCCGGCGGCGATCCGAGCGCCCACTCCCACCCCGCCCCGTTCCGTCGCATTCAGTAATCCGCTGCATTCGGTAAAAGGATCGCCCGGCGCACCCGCGGGTGACAGGGTGCCGGCCATGCCCGCAGACGAACTCCCCCACCAGCTCGCCCGTACCCGACGCTTCTCGCTCGGCACCCCGAGCCGGTTCACCGTCTCACCGGACGGCGACACCGTCTTCTTCCTGCGCAGCAGGGCCGGGCAGGACCCGGTCTCGTGCCTGTGGGCGCTGGACGTGCCGACCGGGAAGGAACGGCTGCTGGCGGACCCGCGGCGGCTGACGGACCCCCAGCAGGAACCGTCCGGCGGCATCGTCGACTACGCCGCCGACGACGCCTGCACGGTACTGGCCTTCACGCTCGGCGGGCGGCTGTGGACGGTCCGGACCGCGGACGGCGAGCTGCGCCGGCTGCCCGTCGTGGAGCCGGTGGCCGATCCGCGGCCGGACCCGACCGGCGAGCGGATCGCGTATGCCGGCGGCGGCGCGCTGCGCGTGGTGGAGGCCGACGGCAGCCGTGACCGGACGCTCGCGGCGCCGGACGGGCCCGAGGTCTGCTTCGGGCGCGCCGAGCAGGTGGCGGCGGAGTCGATGGGCCGGCACCGCGGCTACTGGTGGGCGCCCGATGGCCGGCGGCTGCTGGTCGCCCGGGTGGACAGCACGCCCGTCCAGCGCTGGTACCTCAGCGATCCTTCGGATCCCGCGCGCCCTCCGTCCGCCATCCGCTATCCGGCCGCGGGCACGGCCAACGCCGACGTCAGCCTGTGGATCGCCCCGGTGGACGGTCCGCCCGGCTCGCTGATCCGGGTGGCGTGGGACACCGCGGCGTTCGAGTACCTCACCGCTGCGGGCTGGGACGGGCACGGGCCCTTCGCCGCGGTACAGAGCCGTGACCAGCGCCATGTCCAGGTGTGCGGGATCGAGCCCGGCACCGGCGCCATCACCGTCCTCGCCGAACAGCGCGACGACGCATGGGTGCAGCTCGTCCCCGGTCTGCCGGCGCGGACCGGCTCGGGCGCCCTCGTGAGCACCGCCGACCGGGAGGACACGCGCCGCCTGCTGGTGGCCGGGCGCCCCGTCACCCCGCCCGGTCTCCAGGTCGGCGCGGTCCTGGCGGTCGACGGCCACCGGGTGCTGTTCACCGCGTCCGGCGACGATCCGGCCGAGACCCACCTGTGGAGCCACGACCCGCAGCGCGGGTTGCGGCGGCTCAGCGGTGAGCCGGGCGTGCACGGCGGCACGTGCCGGGGCGGCACCACCGTCGTGACGACCCGCTCCGCGAACCGCCACGGCGTCCGCACGACCGTCCACGTCGACCGGGGCGAGCCGCAGCCACGCACGCGCACCGCGGAGATCGTCTCCCACGCCGAGCTCCCGGTGCTGGAACCCCGGCCTGAGCTCCTCCGCCTGGGTCCCCGTGCCGTGCGGGCCGCGCTCTTCCTGCCGTCCTGGCACCGCCCCGACGACGGGCCGTTGCCGGTGCTCGTGGACTCCTACGGCGGGCCGGCGCTGCGGAAGGTGAACGCGGCGCGCACGTGGTCGACGTACGTCTCCCAGTGGTTCGCCGAGCAGGGCTTCGCCGTGCTCGCGGTGGACGGGCGCGGCACTCCCGGCCGCGGGCCCGCCTGGGAGAGGGCGATCCACCTCGACATCGCGGGACCCGTACTGGAGGACCAGGTGCAGGGTCTGACGGAGGCCGCAGCGCTACGGCCCCAACTGGACCTGACCCGGGTGGCCGTCCGGGGCTGGTCCTTCGGCGGGTTCCTCGCCGCCCTGGCGGTCCTGCGCCGCCCGGACGTCTTCCACGCCGCGATCGCCGGGGCGCCGGTGACCGACCAGCGGCTGTACGACACGCACTGGCGGGAGCGCCACCTGGGCCACCCCGACCGGTACCCGCAGGCCTACGACCGCTGCTCACCGGTCCTGGAGGCCGCCACGCTGAGCCGGCCGCTCCTGCTGGTGCACGGACTCGCCGACGACAACGTGATCCCGGCGCACACCCTGCGTTTCTCCGCCGCGCTCCTGGCGGCCGGCCGCCCCCACGAGGTCCTCCCGCTGCCCCGGACCGCCCACACGCCCTCGGACCCGACGGTGGCGGCCAACCTCCTCACGCACGAACGGGACTTCCTTCGTCGTGCGCTGCGGCTGCCCGGGTGAGGCGCGCGGGCAGGGGCAGGTGAACGCGGGCCGGGGGGCGCGGCGGGGCGGGAGGCCTACGGGCAGCCGGTGGTCGGGTCCCACATCCGGACGGTCCCGTCATCGCCGGTGCTGGCGAGCCAGGCACCGTCCGGGCTGATGGCCACCGCCGCCACCGAGCCGGTGTGGCCGTGCAGCGCGCGGCGCTCCTCGCCGGTGGCCGCGTCCCAGATCCGCACGGTCGCGTCCTCGCCGGCGGTGGCGACCCAGCTGCCGTCCGGGCTGACCACCACGTCCGTCGCACAGCCGGTATGGCCCGTCAGGGCCCGGAGTTCCGCGCCGCCGGCCACGTCCCAGATCCGCACCGCCGTGCCGTATCCGAGGGTGGCGAACCAGGCGCCGTCCGGACTCACCGCCACCGCCGCCACCTGGGTGGTGGGCCCGTGCAGGGTGCGGCGCTCTCCCGTGGCCACGTCCCAGATCCGTCGCGTCTTGTCGTCGCCGGCGGAGACGAGCCAGGTGCCGTCCGGACCGACCGCCACGCAGTAGACCGAGTCGGTGTGACCGTGCAGGATGCGGCGGGTCTCCCCGGTGACCGCGTCCCAGACCCGCACCGTCTCGTCGATCCCGGCGGAGGCGAGCCAACTGCCGTCCGGGCTCACCGCCACCGCCGTCACCCGGCCCACGTGGCCGGTCAGGGCACGGCGCTCCGCGCCGCCGGCCGGGTCCCAGATCCGCACCGTCCCGTCGACCCCGGCGGAGGCGAGCCAACCGCCGTCGGGACTCACCGCCACCGACGTCACCTTCCCGCGGTGTCCGGTGAGGGTGTGACGCTCCTCGCCGCTGGCCGCGTCCCAGACCCGCACGGTCGCGTCCTCGCCGGCGGTGGCGAGCCAGCTGCCGTCCGGGCCGAACACCACCGCCGTCACCCGCGCGGTGTGGCCGGTCAGGGTGCGTCGCAGGGCGGGATGCGGCGGATGGGTCGACGGCGCCTGCTCAACGGTGGCGGCGCGTGCACCGGCTCGCTCCCTCGGGACCGGGCCCCGCGCGTCGCGCCCGGAGGTCGCACGGCGGGAGGCGGCGACGGCCATCAGGCCCACGAGTCCCCCGACCACACCGGCCACCGGACCGCCCGCGCTCCACCCGAACAGCACACTCACGACAGCAGCGCCCCCGCCCCTCCCCATCGCCGAGCCACGTGGCTCCCGGTCCACCCTGGCACGAGTGCGGCCCGGGCGTGGCCGGGACGGCCGCTACGCGCCGGGAGGGCGGAAGGGGACCTGACGGCGGGCGGCCTCGTCGATCTCATCAGGGGTGAGGAGCGGCGTGGCCCGGCTGTGGATCGCGCCGCTGGCCTTGACGGTGAGGCTGACCGCGGCCATGGACACCGAGTCGGGGAAGTCCAGGATGGACACGAGATCGTCCTCCCCGAAGGTGAAGTACATGGCCTCGACGGTCCCGCCGAGTTCGGCGACGACGCGGTCGACGGCCGCGCGGCGGCCACTCGCGCCTTCCTTCAGCAGCCCCTCCGCGCCCTCGGCGGTGTAGCTGGCCTGGATGAGGAACTTCGGCATAGGGGTGCTCCCTGCCCGTGATGTGTCCGGCGTTCCGGTATGCAGATGGCCCTTCCCGCCGCCGCGCCGACCGCCACGCGTCACGCGGCCGAATCACCCGTTGGAAGCCGCATTCCTGCACTGCCGGCCGGCGCCTCGATGCCGGCGCCTCAGTAGCCGACGTGGAACGTCGCGTCCTGCTGCTCGGTGGCCGTGGAGATCGGGTCGATGCGCAGCACGTAGTCGTAGTGGCGGATGTAGCGGGTCGGGTTGTTGTACGAGCGGAAGGACGCCCAGGACGAGTCGGCCAGGCCGGACGTGCGGTAGAAGGTGGCGTCCGCTGCGAACGTCGAGGTGCCGTCGTTGACGTCGAGTTGCAGCTGGTAGTCGTAGTGCCGCAGGTAGCGGGTCGGGTAGTTGACGGACTGGAAGGAGACCCCGGAGCCGTCGGCGAGACCGGGGACCAGCTTCCACAGCGAGTCCAGGTAGGGCTCGATGGGGTACGTGTCGATCTGGCCGACGTAGTCGGAATGGCGCACGTAGCGGTCCGGGAAGTTGTGGGACTTGAGCCGGTTCCAGGTCGGGGCGCCCCACTTCGCGATCAGGTTGTCGTACTCGGTCGTGGTGATCGTCGCGATGCCGCAGTGCTTGGAGTTGACCGGCTGGGTGTACGTCTTCTGGTCGAGGGCCGTCCAGCTGCCGGAGGCGAGGTTGCTGCTCTGCCAGGCGTAGAAGACGCCGTTCGGGGTGTAGGTGTCGCCCCACAGGTACCAGGTGCTCGAGGTCAGTGACTTGTAGACGGTCGGGGCCTCGGTGCCGCCGTGCGAGACGCTGCCGCTGAACTCGGTGAAGCTGCCCGGGTCGAGGGAAGTGGAGCGGGCGGCCACGAGCCCGCCGCTCTTCTTGAAGAACAGGTAGTTGTAGCCGTTGACGCCGACGGCCATGTCGCCGTCGATGACCTCGTAGCCAGGGTCGAAGAAGACCTGCGGGGACGAAGCCGTGACGAAGTCGGTGGTGTGGTTGACCATGATCACGTTGTGGCCGCTGCTGTTGACCGAGGAGTAGATGACCGCGTACTGGCCTCTGCCCGCGTCCCAGAAGGCCTCCGGCGCCCAGCTGTGGGTGGTCATGTCGTGCAGCTTCATGCGCCGGTAGCCGGTGAGGGAGCGCAGGTCGGTGGAGTCCCAGACGTGGATGTACTGGCTGTTGTAACTCCAGTCGGTGCCCTTGAGGTCGGTGGCGAGCACGACGAAGGTCCCGTCCCGCTTGCGCAGGATGAACGGGTCGCGCAGCCCGCCGGCGCCCGCGGTGGGGGTGGCCACGGGGTTGTTCTGGTTGAGCGGCGTCCAGTTGAGCGAGTCCGTGCTCACGGCGAGGTGCAGGCCGTAGTTGGTGCCGTCGCCGAGGTTGGTCGACTCGGTGAAATAGCACATCACGTACGCCGCATCGGCGGCGCGGGCGGTGCCGGCACCCATTGAGAGGGCCAGCGGCACGGCGGCGGTCACACCGAGGAGGCTGCGACGGGACAGGTGGGGGCGTGCACTCATCCTGGTCTCCGAGGTGGCGTGGGGACGGAAGGGAAAGGGCCAGTGGAGTGGAGCGGGCGGAGCAGGCGGAGCGGGCGGAGCGGGGCGAAGGGCCGCATGGGCGCGCGGGGGTGACGGCGAGGAGGTGGCGGGCGGTCCGTCACGGCGGACTTCGAAATCTCGAACAAAGTTCGGAATATCGGTCAGACGATAGAGCGCTCCCCGTTCACGCGTCAATGGGTCTGCTCCGGCCGGCTGTTGAGGGCATGAGGGGCACGAGGGGCATGAGGGGCATGAGGCGGTCGCCTGCCAGACCACGGCCCCCAGCGTGCTGCGTGGCCCCGGGCGGCTGCGCGTCCTACCTGCCGACGGCGTGACAGTGCTGACATCGCGGGTCGGCCGCCGCCCGGAGCCCGGAGGTGCCAGAGGTGCCGGAGGTGCCGGAGGGTCAGCCGAGCCAGTCCGCGGCGTACCCGTCGTAGGTGCCGTCGTGGGTGGCCAGGTGGACCCACTGGTCGACGTACTCCTGGAACTCCTCGTCGCCCCGCGGCAGGAGGTACGCCTTCTCGGCGAAGGTGAAGGGCTTGTCGGGGTTGATCGCGCAGAGTTCCGGGTGGAGCTTGGACTGGTACCTGGTCTCGCTGCCGTCCGTGATCATCACATCGGCGCGGCCTGCGACGATCTCGTCGAAGATCGTGGTGTTGTCGGCGTGCGTGATGACGGTGGCCTGGTGGATGTTGGCCTTGGCGAACGCCTCGTTGGTGCCCCCGGGGTTGACGATCACTCGGACACCCGGCCGGTCGATCTCCTCCAGGGACTGGTACTTGTCCTTGTCCTCGCAGCGCGCGATCGCGGACTTGCCGTCGACGAGGTAGGGCGTGCTGAAGTACGCCTTCCGCGCCCTGGCCAGCGTCACGGAGACGCCGCCCATGCCGATGTCGCACTTGCCCGCGGTCAGGTCGTCCATGAGCTCCGCCCAGGTGGTGGCCACGAACCGCGGCTTCGCCCCCAGGTCCGTCGCCAGGTTCTTCGCCATGTCGATGTCGATGCCGGTGTACGACTTCGTGGCGGGGTCCAGGTAGCTGAACGGCCGGTAGTCACCCGTGGTGCACACCCGCAGCACTCCCCGCTCGGGCACCGTGTCCAGGAGCGTGGTGGAACGGTGCCGGCTGGACGGGTTCGGGGCGGTACCGGCCTGCGTGGCGTAGGCCGTTCCCCCGATGACGGTGGCAAGCGCGAGGGCGAGAGCGGTCAGCGTGATTCTGCGGCGCATGGCTTCACATCTCTGTCCGGGGACAAGTGGGGCGCGTCCCCGGAACGAGCCGTACCGAGGGAGGCGTGACAAGTGGATGGAGGTTACATCGTTCGGAGCTGAAGAAGCCGCCCGCGGTAACCCTTGGACTGCGGCTTCCCGGTGCGGTGGGGATAACCCCCGGAGGAATCCGCGGGCTTGCAGGCGGGCCATGGCCGTGCCGTGCCTGGACCATGGGAAGGGCTGATCGCACCCGGTTCCCAGGCACGAATCGAGGCCATGATGTCGCGCCCGTCCCAACGAATTTCTTCCCCCAGCCACGCTCGTGCCCCGGCCGAGGCACGCGTGGCGCCCGATGCCCAGGCACCGCCCGCACCACCCGATGGCCACGCACCGCCCGCGCCGCCCGCGCCGGTCCGCATCGCCTGCGCGCTATGGGTGACGGCTGTCGCCGCCGGCGTGTTCGAGGCGGCCCTGGCCGTGGGGAGGTACCTGGCCGGCGGTTCGGACTCCGCGGCTGAGATCGCGGTGGGCCTCGCAGTGCGGCTGCCCGTCTTCACCGCCGCGCTCCTGGTCGCGCTCCACATGCGCCGCGGCCACGGCTGGGCCCGGACCGTCCTGACGCTCGGCCTCGGTGTGGTGGGTACGGCATCAATGGTGATCGAGCCGATCCAGGCGCTGGCGCAGGGCCGCACCCTTGGAACGGAGCTGGCGGAGGCCGGAGCGATGGATCTCCTCTTCGGGGCCAGCCGGGCGACACACGTAGCGGCGGTGCTCTCCGCGGTGGTGCTGATGTTCCTCCCCGCAGCCAACGACTACTTCATACGCTGTCGTGCCGACCGCGCGCCCGGTAGTCGCGCACCGGGTAATGCCAGGTAATACACCAGGTAATACACCAGGTAATGCCAGGCAATAACGGGCAGGCACGCTCGCACCGCTCGCGCATCCGCCGCTCCCGCGTGTAACACAAAGCCATGCTCCAGCAGGTTCCGCAGCGCGCGCCGGCATTGCGCTCGTCCAAGACCTCACGTCGTCCATCACGACAACGATTGGCTCCTCGGTAGGACGCTCGTGTGTGGACATCGTCGGGGAGGACCCTTAACACAGACCCAATATGAGTGTCAGCTCAATCCGTTGATCCGCGCTAGGGGTGACCCTTGCTGATAACGTACGAGTAGCAGGTCCATTCCGGTGCGAGCCGACATGTCGCATGGGAACTGGATGATCCGTGAACCACGACCCGGACTCCTGCCTCCGCCATCCGTCTGTGGCACCCACTGGGCACGCCACCTGACAACTCCCTCTTGCAGGACCCTGAGTTTTACTGTCGGCGTGGATCTCAGTTCTGACCGTTTTAAGTTACGGTCGAGCTGAGTGGATTCACCCGAGTTCGACCGCCAATCCAGAAGGTGTCGACCGGGTGGATTCTCAGATCATTCTCTCTTTGCTGGCCACTTCCGGCGTGGTAACCATCCTGCTGTTTGTCATACGGGGACTACTTGACCAGCTCCCGGATGTGATTGCGGCATGGCGGCGCGTGAAGAAGGCCTATAGGGCGGATGCGTCGCCAGCAGACGAAGGTCGGGACGTGGAGGGCAGCGGGGCGGACATGCGCGAGCAGTGAGCACACGATCAGTTGAGCAGGTCGGAACGCGAATCTCCTTAGAGGCTGCCCTCAGTCCCGGCCGGCCCCTGCTGGCAGGCTTCTGGGGCCCAGGTGGAGCGCCCCGCTGGACGAGCCACCACCCGAATTACGACCGGGACGGGGCGGACGCCACGACGCTGTGCGCCGGTGAGACGGTGACCTCTCCGACGAGCTGGGAACCGAGTCAGGTCGTCGTCTTCGCGGCACACGGCTCTTGCGCTCGCCCCGTTCCTGCTCGCCACGGTGACCGGTATCGGCGACCTGCGGGCGCTGCGGCGCGAGGTCTGATGACCGCCTGCATTCGTCGAGTTTCGAATGTCGCGGTCGGACCATCGCTCTGTCACGGGACTGTCCTCGTCCACCTCGGGTGCTAACGCGTCCCACCACGGGCTCCTCTGTCAGCGCACAAGGGCCCGCACCGGGCGGGCCGGAACCCGAGCCACGGAGAACCCCATGCGCCGCAACAAGAAGCTCTCGATCGTCGCCCTCGTAGCCCTCGCCGCCGGTCTGTCCCTGACAGCCTGCAACCCCGACGACACCAACGCCTCCGGCACCACGCCCACGTCGAGCGCCTCCGTGCCGGCGGGCCAGAAGGGCTCCGCTTCCTCCGACGCCGGCTCGCCCACCGCCGGCAGCCCGGCCGCCAAGAACGACGACAACGTCACGAACCCGGAGGACGGCGGCGGTTCCTCCGGCGCCCAGGACGCCACCTGCCGCACGGACGACCTGAACATGTACGCCGCCGTCTCACCCGAGGCGAAGGGCAGGACCGATGTCCAGATCTCCAACGACGGCAAGCAGACCTGCACCATGAAGGGCTTCCCCGAGGTCGACCTCGGCAACACCGACGACGTCATCCTGCACACCCAGGCCGCCGACGAACCCGCCGGCCTCGTCACCCTCAAGCCCGGTGACATGGCCGTCTTCCACCTCTCCTACCCCGCGCACGCCGCACCCGGCAGCGATCTCACCGAGTTCGACGAGCTCGTCGTCACCACCCCCGGCGAGAAGTACTCCCAGACCATCACCGACATCGACGGCGGCCCCATCGCCCTCCCCCAGGACACCCACGTCACCGTCTCGGCCGTCGACTGACGCCACCGACCACAGGCACCCCGGGCCGAAGGCGCAACAGTGCCTTTCACCCAGCAGCTTCTTGAGATGGTTGAGGAAGCGCATCGAGGCAGGCCCGGGATGGGGGCAGCCTGGCTGGAGTCGCCGGCGCGCAGACGCACGCTTCCCACGTGAGCAACGCTACGCCGGGCACGTTCTCCCAGCTCACACGCGGCAAGCATGCCAAGCGCGGCACGCCCGGCAATCGCACGCGGGAGCGCGGTAGGCGCCGCGGGAGCGGGCATGCACCGCCTGGATCCGTGATCGATCGAACGAGGCCGGTTCGCCGTCAGTCCAGCTGTATGACGCCGGCCTGGATCGGAGCCTGTTCGTCGTAGGGTGCGCCGGTCACGACGAAGACGAGGCCTGGTTGGCGCCACGATCCCGGGCCTGCCAACGGGATGGCAAACCGGCTGTAGCCCCGTGGCATCGCCGAAGACAACCGCGTCCACTTGTCGGGATCACCGAGGGCCCGGTTGACGAAGAAGTCCTGGTCGCTGTTGGCGCTCACGACGATGGTGCCCTGGGGGCCACCGGAATCCGACCACGCCACGGTCGGGGCGGCCGACGGGGCGTACCCGTCCTGGTCGATGAGCTCCTGCGCCGGGGACGGGCCGAACGACTCCGGATCCCGGGCGAGCTTGTAGCGCACGGGGTAGTAGGTGTCCGAGACACCGAACTCGTAGGTCATGATCCAGAGACTGCGATGCACTTGCGCGACGGTGGTCATGCCCGGTCGCTGGCTGTACTCCGCGCCCACGGCATCGTCGACGACCGGCCCCCAGTGCCGCAGGTCCGTACTGGTCTGATGCGCCAGCTTCTGCCCGTAACTCGGGTCTCGCTGGTCAGAGTAGTAGCAGACGAGCCGGTCACGGTGCAGCAGCAGGAACGGCTCCCACACGGGCGTGTAGCCGTTCTCCGCCCTGGGCGGGCCCCCCTCCGCCACCGTGCTCAGGTACTGCCAGGTCAGGCCACGGTCGACGCTCGCGTACAGCACGATCCGGGTGCTCGAAGAATCCAGCGAGTTGCCGGCGCACAACACCGCGCCCTTCGGGAGACCGGCGAAGGCGCGCGGCAACTCGTACAGGAACGGCTGCAACCAGATCCTTCCGGGCTCCCCGTTGTCGGGCACATTGCCGCGCTGAAGCCAGGTACGGCCGCCGTCGTCGCTCCGGAAGATCGGGAACCCACCCGGATTCCCGGAGTCGAACTGCTGGAATGTCGCCAGCAGAGTCCGCGACCCGCCCGGTCCCAGCTCGCTGAGCCGCACGGCTCGCGCGTACGCCGCACCGGACCCCGGGTCGGCCACGGTGACCGGACCGAAAGGAACCTCGCCCCGCGACGTGCCGGAGTTCGTCGGCGCCGCAAAGGCCGATCCCGCGTTGCCCAGGGACAGCGCCGCGACCACGGCTCCCCCCGTCCCGAGCAACGTCCGGCGCGTCAGGCGCGCAGCCCGGCCAGCCGCACCATCCACCTGCCGTCCACCGGTGGATGCGATCCACCGCGAGTCACGACCATTTCGCATGGTTCACCTTCGCTCTACTTAGATCGGCGGCCGGGGACATTACGCGCAACTTTGCCGCCAAGTCAACGGGACTACTCCCCAACGGGAGTTCTTTAGGCAAAAGTTGAAAGAAGACCACTCACGGGGTGACGTCAAGCCTCGTGCTTGTGCGGGTCTTTGACGTGATGGACAGCTCGGCAGGTCTTTGACGTGAAGGACAGCCCGCTGTCGGCGTTCGCCTGGCGCTACGCCAGGCTCGCGGTCCACGTCCACCGCCGCCGGCCGACCGGCAGGCACGCAGGCACGCAGGCACGCAGGCACGCAGGCACGCAGGCACGAGCATCGCGCGAGCGTCTACGCCGTGACCAGACTGGAAGCCCACCGGACGAGGACGTGGACGAGGACGTGGACGAGGACCAGCACCAGCACCAGCACCAGCACCAGCACCGCGGACTTCCGCCACATCAGAGCGGGCTCCACCACGTCAGAGACGCCACTTCACCGAGGACGCCTCCGCCGCCCACGCGGGGCAGCACCAGGGCCATGCCCCCTCCGCCACCCCGCCTTCCGCGTGCTGCCGTGTCGATCTCAACGGCATCGGCGTTGAACTAACCTTCTCCCCGTGAACCAGCCAGTTGGCGTGCCGCCTCCACCGCCGTCGCTCGGTGTGCGCGACCTCAACCGGCTGCGAGTGATCGAGTCGATCTACCTCCATCCAGGCTGTAGCCGGACCGACATCGCCCGACGCACCGGACTGTCGCGCGGCACCGTGTCCAGCGTGGCCGAGGAGCTCGATCGCGCCGAGCTGATCCGCGAGCACGAGGCTCCCGACGAGGAGCAACGCCGCCGCGGCACCGGGCGACGGCCCACGCTGCTCTCCCTCGTGCCGGCCGCGGCATTCGCGATAGGCATCGATATCGGCCACCAGCACGTGCGCGTGATCATCTGTGATCTCGCTGGCGAACCGGTTGCCGAACAGTGGTCTCCGGCACAGGTCGACGAGGCGTCGTCGGCAACTCTGGACCTCGCACACGACCTGGTTCGACGGGCGTTGCGGGACGCGGCTGTCGCCCCGCAACGGGTGCTCGGCGCCGGCATCGGGGTGGCCGCACCGATCGACCCGGGTACCGGCGAGATCAGGGCGGACGGAATTCTCCCGGGTTGGCAGGGCGTCGTCCCGGCGACCGAGATGCGCAAGCGTCTCGGCGTGGCCGTACAACTGGCCAACGATGCCGACGTCGGCGCCCTCGGCGAGAACGTCTTCGGCGCTGGTCAGGGCGTCAACGACATGATCTACATCCGGCTCTCGGCCGGTGTGGGCGCGGGACTCATCCTCGCCGGTCAGCCCTACCGCGGCGCCCGCGGCATTGCCGGTGAGATCGGCCACGTCTGTGTCAAGCCCGACGGCCTGATCTGCCAGTGCGGCAACCGAGGCTGCCTGGAGACGGTTGCGAGCCCCGTCGCGGTGGCGCGGCAGCTCGAGCATGTCGTCGATCGGCCGGCCGGCGACCAGTTGCTCAGCCTGATCGCGGCCGGCGACCGGCGAGCCCTTCGGGCCGTGGCCGACGCCGGTGAGGCTGTCGGGCTGGCCCTGTCCACGGTCGTGAACGTCCTCAACCCCGAACTGGTCGTCGTCGGCGGTGAGCTGGCTGCGGCGGGCGAGGTGCTGCTGGACCCGATCCGCGCCACCATCCACCGGCACAGTCTCGCGGGCGCGGCCACCACGGCAAAGGTCATCACCGGAGTACTCGGCGACCGCGCCGAGGTCCTGGGCGCCGCGGCGCTGATCCTGGCCCGGTCCCCCGCCGCACTCGCCGAACGCATGCGCACGCCCTCCTAGACGGATCCGTTAGACGGATCTGTTAGACGGATCTGTCCGAAGGCCTGCGGGCTACGGACGGATCTGTTAGACGGATCTGTCCGAAGGCCTGCGGGCTACGCGGCGCAGAAGGCGTCACCCATGGCCTGGTAACTGTCGGTCTGCCCCTTGGTGGGGGCCTGCATGTGGTACTCGTTGTTCGCGTGGACGACCTGTGTGCTGCCGTCGTCGCTGATCAGCCACTCGCTGAAGTAACCGAGCACGGCACCGTTGTGTCCCCAGGCCCATGTGCCGCAGGGCGTCTTCATGTGGGCGATGCCCAGCCCCCAGGTCTCGTCCGCACTGCTCGTCGGCACCGTGGTCGTGAGTTCCTTGAGCTGCTGAGGGGCGAGGAGCTTCCCGTCCATCAGTGCCCGCTGGAACGTGGCCATGTCGTCCAGGGTGGAGATGATGGCCCCAGCGGAGCCGCCGATCTGCACGTTGGAGCGGGTGACGTCGCGCCTGCCGATGACGTCCGTGTATGCGTAACCCCGCAGGTAGTTCCCCGACATGGCGGAATCGGTGGGGAAGCTCGTGTCGTTCAGGCCTAGTGGTTCGATGATGCGCTTTTCGATCTCCTCGCCGGGTTCGTTGCCGGTGACCGCCTTGATCACCATGCCGGCCAGGATGTAGTTGGTGTTCGCGTAGCCGAACTTCTCCCCCGGCGCGGACTGCGGCGCGTGCTGGGACAGGGCGACGTCCACCAGCTGCTGCGGCTGGTACGCGGCGTCGGGAGTGAGGTTGAGGAAGTAGTCGCTCTGCACTCCGAGGTCGGTGAAGTAGTCGGGCAGGCTCGACGTGTGGTTGAGCAGCTCGCGCAGTGTGATCTCGGAGCCGTCGTAGCCGTTCGCGTCGACCGCGTCCGGCAGCCACTTGGCAACGGAGTCGTCCAGTGACAGCTTCCCCTCACCCTCGAGCTGGAGAAGCACGGCGGCGGTGAACGCCTTGGTGTTGCTGCCGATGCGGAACTTCGCCTTCGGATCGGCCGCCGTCTTGGTGCCGACGTCGCCGACGCCCGCGTGGACGTACTCCGTGGTGTCACCGCTGCGGGTCAGCCCGATCACGCCCGGATAACCGTCGGCGACCGCCTGCTCGGCACCGGCTTGCAGGATGCCCGAGGGCGTCTCGTCTGCCGCCTGAGCACTGTTCACGGTGCCGCCCGCCAGCAGCACGCAGCCCAGAGCGGCGACGCCGGACATCACCCATCTCCGGCGCGCCGCCGGCGACCGCCGACGCCCGCCGACGGACCGCTCCTCGTTCCTGTCCGGCAAGGAGCACCCGGTGACCTGGGACACGTTCAACTCTTCTTCCCCTTCCTCGACGCCCTTGAGGCCCTTGAGGCCCTCGACGCCGGCGGGCCTCGGTGAACCCCGGCTGGCGGACGGCCGTGCTCGCGCCGGCACGGCCGTCCGATATCTGTTGTGCGTTGTGCGCGATGCGCGTTGTGCACGTTGCGCGCGATGCGCGTTCTACGTTCTCGGGGACGCGCCTACGCGGCGGCGCAGAAGGCCTTCTCCAGGGCCGCATGGGTGTCGGTCTGTCCCCGCGTGCCGCTCTGCATGTGGTCCTCGTTGTTCGCGTGGACGACCTCGGTGTTGCCGTCCTCGCTGATCAGCCACTCGCTGTAGTAGCCGAGCACGGCACCGGTGTGCCCCCAGGCGACCTTGCCGCAGGAGAGCTCGACGCGGCCGATGCCCAGGCCTGCCGTGATCTCCGTACTGCCGTCACTGCTCTCGGGCACCGTGGTCTTGAGCTCTGCCAGCTGCTCCGGGGCGAGGAGCTTCCCGGTCATGAGGGCCCGATGGAAGGTGGCCATGTCGTCCATGGTGGAGACGATGGCCCCTGCGGTGCTGAAGAACTGCATGTTGGACGCGGTGACGTCGCGCATGCCGCCGAGGATCGAGTACGAGTAACCGCGCAGGTAGTTCCCGGACATGGCGGAATCGGTGGCGAATTTCGTGTCGTTCAGGCCGAGCGGCACGATGATGCGCTGCTGGATCTCGTCACCGGGTTCGTTGCCGGTGACCGCCTTGATCACCATGCCGGCGAGGACGAAGTTGGTGTTCGCGTAGCCGAACTTCTCCCCCGGCGCGGACTGCGGCGCATGCTGGCGCAGGGCGACGTCCACCAGTTGCTGCGGCTGCCACGCCTTGTCGGGCTCGGTGTTGTTGTAGTAGGCGTTGCTGAGCTGCGCGTCCGCCGCGTAGTCCGGCAGGCTCGACGTGTGGTTGAGCAGTTCACGCATCGTGATCTTCGAGCCGTCGTAGCCGTTGGCGTCGACCGCGTCCGGCAGCCACTTGGCAACCGAATCGTCCAGCGACAGCTTCCCCTCACCCTCCAGCTGGAGAAGCACGGTGGCCGTGAAGGTCTTGGTGTTACTGGCGATCCGGAACTTCGCCTTCGGATCGGCCTCCGTCTTGGTACTGACGTCCCCGACACCCGCGTGCACGTACTCCGTGGTGTCACCGCTGCGGACCAGACCGATCACACCCGGATAACCGTCGGCGACGCCCTGCTCGGCACCGGCCTGGAGGATGCCCGCCGGCGTCTCGCCGTCGGCCTGCGCGCTGTCCGGGGTGACGCCCGCGAGCAGCACGCAGCCCAACGCGGCAGCGCCGGAAGCAACCCACCACCGGCGCGCCCCCAGGGCCCGCCGGCGCCTGCCGCCGAACCGCCCCTCCTTCCCATCCGGAGAGGTCATTCCGACGACCTGAGGCTCGCTCAATTCCCTTTTCCCCTTCTCGACGCCGGCGGGCCGCAGCGACCACCCGCCGTAGGGACCACCGGCCACCCGAGGACGGCCACCGGATGACGGCCACCACACGACGGCCACCAGACGACGGTGCCCACGGCCCATAGGCGCCCCGCGCCCCGCGTCACTGGCGGGTCGCGTCGGTCGGATTCCCGCCGCGGTCTCCCGCCGCGGTCTCCCGCCGCGCGTTCCCGACGAATTCGCCGCCCTGGTTCGCCAGGGTTCGCCACAGTTTCCGTTTCAGCTGCGGGTCTCCCACCTGGCCGCCGTCTCCGGCGCCGGGTGGCCCTCAGCCCGGTGATCCAGTTGGCGATGGTGCCATCGATGCTGTTCAGCGCACAGATCACGGGGCGGCCATATGTGACCGGTCGCCTCGACAGGCACGTTGAACAGCGCACTCGGCAACGGAGAAGACCGGCACGGCATGGACGAACTCGGCACGTTGCCCCGTCCGCTACGGTTCCGCTCCGGTCTGACGCAGGAGCGACCTGCCTGCACGGTTCAACGCCCGGCCCCGTCGACGACTGGTCCGACGGCCGCCCCGGAGATACTGCGATATATGCCGCCGTCTCCAGCCTTGTTGACGTCAGCCGTGGATGTCAGATGGCTCTGGCATGCTGCGCCAGTGAGAATGACATGGGCCGCCTTCTGGGAGCTGATAGCCACCCTGAACGGCAGGGCTACGCAGGCGAGTTGCCGGTGCCTGGCCGATGAGCTGAGCCGCCGTTCCGTCCCCGACATCATCGGCTTCGCGGAACGACATGCCGAGGCTCTGTACCGCCTGGACCAAGAGAAGTTCGGGATGCTTCCCGTTGCCGACATGACGGGCCGGACCGGCGAGCCATTCCCGCAGTCTGGCGACGGGTTCCTGTACGCCCGTTGCGCTGTCGTCGCCGCTGGGCAAGCGGAATGGGAAGGCGTCTTCTTCGACGTCGGCAAGTTCGCCCCGTACACCGCCACCGAGTGCCTCGGGGAATGGCTGCTGTACGTGCCGGATCAGGCATACGAACTCGCTACCGGAAAGAAGTGGGACCGCTCAACCCGGTACTGCTTCGAGAGCTACTCCAACAGAGATGGATGGCCGAACCTGGAGGGCTGAGGTGGACGGACATTCGCTTGATGGGGACCCCGCAGACGTTCTCGCAGTGCGCGGCGGGCACGACGATGTCCGCCATGCACGAAATCCGTGAGCTGCGAGGCTTGCCAACGAAAGCATCGGTACTGGGCCCCGGTGTCGCCAGGGGTCTCGGGAAGCTGGGTCTTCCCTGGTCAGAGGCGGTGAGGTCGGGCGCCCGATGGTCGTCGTCGGCCGCCCTGGGCGTCCTGGGAGTCCTGGGCCACGTGACGCACGGGACCGCGGCAACCATAGGTCACAGCACCAGCCGGCGTTCGTGGCCGCGAGCACCGCGATCCGGCGGCGGTCGGGAGAGAGGGCGGTTATGCCGCAGTCGGCGTAGCTGTCCGTGCGAGTCGGTGCCATACGGATGGCGGGTCCCAGAAAACCTCGAACGCCGCTGGCCGCAGTACGGCGTTGCCGAGGCCGGATCGATCGGGGCGACGGGCGGCTACTGAGATTCAGCGCGCGATGTCGCCTGCCGCAGTCTTCTGAACTGCGCCGATCGGCTGAACCAGTGTCCGTGATCTGTCCGCCGCGCCGTCGTGGACCTGGGCCGCATCACCCTGTCGCGCGGATAATCACGCGAATCGGCCTGAGAACGGCCACCCCCGGCGGCCAGCACGGCAACGTGTGATCAGAGGTATGGAGCTGCAGGCCAAGGAGACGATTCCGTGAAGAAATGGACGCATTTCTCTGTGACCGCCGAGACCAGGCGTTTGTGGAGGATCACGTTCGACAGCCCGCCGATCAACCTGGTGTCCCCAGAGATGCTCACCGAGCTTCCGAGACTGGTCGATCAGATGGAGGCTGCTTCGGAGCTGCGGGTGTCCGTGTTCGAGTCGGCGAACAGCGACTACTTCCTGAACCACTACGACACCTCCAGGGTGGCTGAGACTCCCAAGGAACTGGGCGCCAGCGGCCACCCGCTCCTGATTGACGCCAGCACCCGCCTGTCACGTCTGCCGGTCGTCTCGGTCGCCAAGGTCAGGGGCCGCGTCAGGGGGGTCGGCAGTGAGCTGATCCAGGCGATGGACATGCGATTCGCCAGTGAGCGGGCGCTGTTCTGCCAGCCCGAGACCGCCAACGGCAACCTGCCTGGCGGCGGTGGCCTTGAACATCTGCCCCGGCTGCTCGGCCGTGCCCGGGCGCTGGAGGTGGCCTTGTCCAGTGACGACTACTCGGGTGAGCTGGCCGAGCGGTACGGCTGGGTCAACCGTACGGTCCCCGACAGTGAACTCGACGCGTTCGTCGACACCCTGGCCCGCCGGATCGCCTCCTTTGACAAGGAATCGATCGCCGCCGTCAAACAGCAGGTCAACCGGTCCACGCTGCCGTCCGCGGAGGATCTGCAGTCCTCCTACGACCTCTACATGCACTCCTTCGGCTGGCCGGGTTCCCAGCGCAGGCTTCCGGCTGCCACCGCCGCAGGACGCAATCAGCCGGGCGACTACGAATTGCGCCTGGGCTACCACCTCGGACGCCAGCCGGCGGACGACACACACGATGGCGCACGTGCGTACTGATCTTGAATGCGTCATGGTGGTGTGCGCAGGCCGGTGCCGGTGAGGAACCCATCCAGGACGTTGTGGCGGTATTGGAATTGGCGTAGACCCTGGCGGACTGCGGTGATCAGGTCGGGGGCCCCACGCCTCCTACTGATCTCGAACTTTCTCCAAGTGCAATGCCGGGTGGCTGATCAGGTAAGCGAAAATGCGCTCTGACCCGCAGGAACAAGGATCGTCGAGATCCTTGTTCCTGCGGTTGCGGTCTACCAAGGATTGATTCGGGGTGATTACGACGCTGTTCATCTCCGCAAGTGCGGTCCAACCCACGCCGTACGCAGGCGTGCGGATCACCTGCGTACGCAGGCCCGAGGACCGCCTGACGGATTACATTGGTGATGACCATCCCGAATCGATTAGGACAGCCACCGTAGCGGTGCGGTAATCCAGCATTCCTGCCCCCCGACTCCCACGGGAGTGTCGCATAGCCTCTCATCGACTCGGATGGCCGCCGACATGGCCCAGCAGATTCGAGGGCGTGGCAAGGAGCGAAAGCCACGCAACGAAGACGGTCCGAGCCAAAAAGATCACCTGATCCGACATGACGACTCCGGCTCCGGCTCCGGCTCCGGCTCCATGATCCGTGCCCGCACATGAGTGAGGCCCAGGTGAGCCGGTCGCATACCGGCTCACCTGGGCCTTTGTCATGCTTGCCGCGTCGGCGGCGCTGGTGCCCCCGGCAGGATTCGAACCTGCGACACCCGCTTTAGGAGTTCGATCCATGCGCCTTGCGGGCCGCTCAGAGCCCTGCCCTCCAGACGGTTCGGAATCCAGTCCAGGGCGCCGGGATCCGCGGCCGTCTGCCCTCGTTGATGTCAGCTGGTGATGTCAGACCGCTGGGTGTTCGTCCGGCAGAGGCTCGCGTACGAACGCGGTACACCGCTCGTCACAGGCCCCCATCACATGGAAGTTCCGGCGGGCCTCCGTGAGGCTGAGCCGGCCGTTCGGGCCGCCTCGAACCCGGTCAGCATCGTGGTCGTCCTGCCCGTCGTCCTCCCAGAAGCACACAGGACAGATCTCGAAGTTGCCACGCTCATCGAGCGTCAGGAAGCCACAGCAGGGACAGCGGTGCGGGCCGTCCTCGGCCTTCCCGTGGACGTTGATGAACGGAGTGACCATGGAGGGCATCCTGCCCTGCCGACGATCACGACTCAATAGATAAGAGAGCTGCCCAGTCAGCTGACCCATCAGCTTGGGAAGATCGTGTGCTCTGGCCTCGCCTCTTCTGCCGTTGACAGTCGAGGCTGTCCCCGGTGTTCCCCGTGCCTTCCCGTACGACCTGGCACGGTTCTGGCACGTGTCCGGCCCTTCTCATCATGGCCACTGTTCCCTAGGTCTCTGCGGGAGTGGACGTCCTGAGCGAAAAAAGAGCAGGCGAGAACCAGTCTGATGTGTAAGTATCGCACTCTACAGATAAACGCACGCCAGAAAGGTTTCGGCATGGGGGTATCAATCTCGCGATGGTATCCGTTTGATGGCGGGCAGCCAGAAAACCTAGAAGTAGTAACCAAGCGGGACGCCTGGATAGAACTTAGGGCTTTGCGAGCAAATCCCCCATGCCCCACTAGCGCCCGCACCGATTCATTCCGCTCTGCATTAGAGCAATCGGAGCAACTGTTTCGAGCGGCAGAGGGTGCGGGATATGAATCAAAACCCTTGCTCCTATTCTATGGATTAAGTCAAGCCGGTAGGGCGATAACCGCAGCGAGCCAAAAACTGAGCAACAACGAGTGGGCACTTAGTGGGCACGGGATTCGCGCTACAGGATTGGGCGGCCCAGTCGAAAATATTGCGGTTTCAGATCATGGCTCCATGGCGCCTGACAGGAATCCTAGCCTCTTGCGTGTTGCTCAGGCTCTCGACTCACCTTCGATTCCTGCGAAGGTCACGATGCAGCAGCTCTGGTACCTGATTCCTGAATTGCGCGGCCAGCTGCAAATCTCACGATTGGCACCCTATCCGGCTCTATTTATAGAAGATGCCAATTTCACTGGAAAGACGTCTACGACGGCGCTCGTTTGGGGACTACCCCACGACTTCACCCATACTAAAGGCTGGGCGGGCCATCGGGGGTATGGAGCGGAGGCCGAGCGTGAAGTAATCGAATACTTGAGCCACTATCCATCTTTGAAGTGCCACCGCTTTGCCGCCATAGAACCACCGCTATCGTCCGGAAGGGAGTCGCACAGCATTTCGTGGGGTGATAAACCGAGGATAGAAAAAGCGCACGACGGCGGAGTGCAGATCGCCATGGAGCTCGAAGAACGCCTGCCGGTCGAGGGTTTTGGATTCAATCATCCTTCGGAGTTTCCGCGCAATGTAGCCCTTCGGAAAATTTCCTTCACATACCCAAGTCTCGGGATGCGTGTCGCATTCCCGGCTATCACAGGGAACATCAAACCGCTTCACCCCATTATTGCATGGTGGGCGATACTGTACGGACTATCCATGCTGGCGAGATATGAGCCATCCGCATGGAATAAAGCCATAAATATAAACGAGAGTCGTCATGCTGTAATCCTAGAAATCCTTTTGGATGAGGCAATAAGCGCCTGCCCATCTTTGATTCGTCAGAGCCTGTGTGCAAGTGCGTAAATGAGTGTTGATGATGACTACTCACTATGCGAGAGCTGTGCGGAAAGGTCGGCGTAGCGGCTTTGGGCTGGAGCTGCTTTGGCGTGAGCGATCGGGGCCCCTTACGCTCGCTCGCGGATCGGGCTGGCTCCTTGCCTGCCCGCAGTGCCCGATGTGGGGCCCCGATCTTCGAGGCTCGCGCCAAAGTGGCTGCGTAAAGCCGCGGAGCCGACCGCCCCAGCCACGATGTACCCCTTCTCTGACGTCATCCGGCTGATCGCTGTGTACGCGGCACGGGCGCCGGCCGGGCTGGAGCGGGGCGGAGACGTGAGCGCAGGCCCGGCCGGGGCCCGGGCCGCGCGCGGCGAGCGTAAGCGAGCCGCCTTGAAGTCGTAGAGAAAGTTGTAACTCAGTGGCCTTGGGCGCGGTGTCGGCCCTGAGTGCGCTGTCGGCGGCGCCGGTTGACGGCGAGTCTGAGCGTGGGACGGATCGTGAGTATGTAGCGGGTGCCGTCCTCGAAGGCTGTGAAGGTATACGAGCGGCCGACTGCCAGTAGGCGTAAGGCGTGCTCGTGCTCCTCGTGGTCCTGGAGCCAGTGGACAACGGGTGCCGCTGCCGGGGCGTCGAGCTGGTCGGCGATGTCCTGTGCTCGGCTACGGAGCCATCGCATAGCGAGTCGTGGCGTAGTGGCTGAGTGGGAGCCGAGCCAGTGGGTGCTAACCAGTGGGACGACGGCGGCGGCTTCTGACCAGTAGACGGTGCTGTGCTGCCGTAACGACGCTGGGGACTGCGGGTGGAGGAGTCTCAGCATGGCTGACGCTCCCTGGTGGTGGCGGTGGTCGCGTGCCATGCGTCGTTGCTCGGCTTGGGGCTCTGCAGGGTGGCGATGACGGCGTGGCCGTGGACGCCTTTGCGGATTTCCATGCGGTCGGCCAGGGCTTCGACCAGGGCCAGGCCGCGACCGTGCAGGGCCGTGCGATGCGGGCGCTGGATGTGGGGCCTGGTGGGGGCACCGCCGGAGTCGGTCACTGTGATCGTGATGGCCTGCGGGGTGCGGGTGACGGTGAGGTTGAACGAGTGCTGGCTGAGGCCGCTGTCGCTGTGGAGGAGTGCGTTGGCGCTCAGCTCGGTGACGATCAGGGCGGCGTCGTCGGCGTGGGGGCTGTCGCTGAGGACATCGCGTGTCCAGCGGCGGGCGCGGCCTACTTCTTCGAGAAGTCCGGGGCAGGTGAGTTCCCAGATCCGCACTGTGCTCATATACTCGTGCATACAAGTTCCTTTGTGCTGGTGGCCGCTATGGACAGTGAGTTAGAGCTAGACGAGTTTCACGCCGTCGTGCGCACGCACGGCCGGCGGAGAGGCCGCGTCCAGGGCATCCAGGACGCGGATTGCGTAAGCCTCATCGGCCAGGTCGGTGACCTCTTCACGCGTGGCCCAGCGCAGCGCGTAGGTCTCCTCGCCGGTCGTCGGGGCGCCGTCTTCCGCTTCGCAGCGGAAGACGAGGGAGACGATCAAGCCGGTCATGTTCTTGTAGACGCCGGTGAGGGTGGCCGGGAGAGCGATCTTGACGCCGGTCTCTTCGAGGACTTCGCGTTGCAGCGCCTCGTAGATGGTCTCGCCGGGTTCGAGAACACCCCCGGGTGGCTCCCAGTGGCCGTTGTCCCTGCGCTGGATCAGCAGCGCCCGTCCGCGGTCGTCGATGATGACTCCCGCGACACTCACGGAGTGCGGGCGCTCGGTAGTGCTCACGTCTCTCGGCTTTCCCTCGCTGGCTAGGCTTCTCCACCGTAGCAACAGGACTCGACCTGTCGTCTAGATATCTGAAGGAGTAATGATGGCGGCTCTCCCTCCCGGGCTTCTCGGGACGCTGGACCCCACCAGTGACCGCGCGGTGTTCAGGCAGATCGCCGACCAGCTGCGGGAAGCCATCGACAAGGGGCGTTTCGCGGAGGGAGCCAAGCTGCCGTCCGAGGCGGAGCTGACCGACCATTTCGGGGTCTCCCGGATGACCGTTCGCAACGCGCTTTCCATCCTTCAGAGTGAAGGGCTCGCCTCGGCCGAACATGGGCGCGGTGTCTTCGTTCGGCCCAGGCCGCCGGTACGGCGTCTGGCTTCGGACCGGTTCGCCCGGCGCCATCGGGATCAGGGGAAGTCGGCGTTCACGGTGGAGGCGGAAGCGGCCGGGAGCCGGCCAGAGGTAGACAACCTCGTCGTACGCGAGGAGCGCTCCACCCCGGAGATCTCCGCACGGCTCGGGTCGGCGCGGAAGGTTCTCGCTCGGCGGCGCCGGTATCTGCTGGACGGGAAGCCGGTCGAGTTCGCCGCCTCCTTCCTGCCTTTGGACATCGCCCGCGGTACTCCCATCGCCGAGCCGAACCCGGGCCCCGGCGGCATCTACGCCCGGCTGGAGGAGCTGGGGCACCGCCTGGATCACTTCGACGAAGAGGTGCGCGCCCGGATGCCGGCACCGGATGAGGTGAAGACGCTGCGGCTGGCTCCCGGGGTGCCTGTCATTCACCTGGTGCGTACCGCGTTCGACACCGAGGGGCGGGCTGTCGAGGTCTGCGACACCGTGATGGCCGCGGACGCCTACGTGCTCGCATACCAGCTACCAGCCACCTGACCTGCACGGATGGTGTTCGACACGGCGACTCGTCTCGTCTTCTCCTGAACTCGTACACCTCCCGATGCATACTCGTATAGACGAGTGGGCAAGACATGTGGCACAGTGGTTCGCGTTCCAGTGAACCGGGCACCGTAACGCATCTTGTCTAGACGACTATGTGTTGTGGTCGTCCGGGTGCTACCGAAGGAGAAGAGAGAGCGTGAAGAGCATTCGTGTCGACACCTCGTCCGCGACGATCCTCCTCACCGAGGCGCCCGCGCCGAAGGTGCGGGACCGGCAGACCGGGGAGATCGCCAAGGACGCCGTCAGCGGTGAGGCCCTGATGAGGCTCGGTGTCGTGTTCATCGACGAGGGTGAGTCCTCGCTGATTCAGGTGACCGTGCCGGAAAGTGGCGTCTCGGATGGGCTGGCGCTCGGAGCGCCGGTGTCCCTGCCGGGGCTGGTGGCTCGACCGTGGGAGTCGGTGTTCAACGGTCAGCAGCGGCATGGCATCGCCTACCGGGCCGCCGCCGTCGCTCCCGGTGCCGTGCCGGCCGGGATAGGGGCCTGAACATGGCCGACCTGATGACGTTGACGGAGGTGGGCGGTCCCATCGCGGGGCTCTGCGGAGGCGCCACCTACCTCCGGGCCCGACACCCGGCCGTGTACTGGCCCACCATCGGACTGCCCATCTCGGCAGTGCGGCTGCTGGGCTCGTACGCCTCGGTAATGGAGTCGTGCGGGCTGACGGTGCCGCCGTCACGGCTGCGAGTGTTGGCCGTGCGGGCGATGACGCGGCGGGAGGTACGCCCCGTTCCGCCACGGCGTGGTCTGCTGCGGCCTACGGCTACCGGCCTGCGGGTCCGGCTGCGGCTGGCCCCAGGGCAGGAACCGGCTGACGTGGCGGCCTCGGCGGAACGGCTGCGACACGCCTGGGGCGTCCACGCCGTCTACGTGCACGAGATCAAGCCCGGGGTGGTCGAACTGCGGCTCATCGGCTTCGACGTGCTCAAGCGGGTACGGATGCCGCGCACGCGCCGTGCTGACAGCCTGCTGCGGGTGCCGGTGGCACTGCGGGAGGACGCGACGCCGTTCGTACGCGACTACCGGGCGATACCGCATCAGCTCACCCTCGGGGCCACGTTGTCGGGGAAATCCATGTACCTGCGGCACCTGATTCACGGCCTCGCGCCGCAGTCGGTCGCCCTCGTCGGCATCGACTGCAAGCGCGGCGTGGAGCTGGCGCCGTTCGCCCCTCGGCTGTCGGCGCTGGCCACTGACCCGGAGCAGGCGGCCGAGTTGCTGCCCGTGCTCGTCAAGGAGATGGAGGACCGGTACGACCTGATCAAGGCTCGCCAAGGCATCGCGCCTGGTACGCCCGACGAAGAGATCACCTCGGACATCTGGGGACTGCCCGAGGCTGAGCGTCCGGTGCCGATCGTGCTGTTCGTCGACGAGGTGGCCGAACTCTTCCTCGTCGCCACCCGCAAGGACGAGGAACGGCGCGACGAGATGGTCACCCAGCTCATCCGGCTCGCCCAGCTCGGCCGGGCCGCGGGGATCTACCTGGAGGTGTGCGGGCAGCGCTTCGGCGCCGAGTTGGGCAAAGGCGCCACGATGCTCCGCGCCCAGCTCTCCGGCCGGGTCTGCCACCGCGTGAACGACGAAGCCTCCGCCAAGATGGCCCTCGGCGACATCGCACCCGAAGCGGTCAGTGCCGCCTGCGCCATCCCGGCCGAACGGCCCGGCCTCGCCGTGGCCGGTGACACCTCCGGCGGCTGGTCCCGCATCCGCACGCCATACCTCTCGCTGGCCAACGCCGCCGCGCGCTGCGACCAAACCGCTCACCTGGTGCCCAACGTGCCTGCGCTGGCGCCCTTCCGGCCAGCAGTTCCCGTCGCGCCAACCGACACGCGGCCGGTCTCGCTCGTGAAGCCACGGCAGGCCGCCGCGGACTGACCTTCCCTACCCCAACCGGCTGGCGCGACCGATTCGCGCCACGTCCCTACCCCTCCCATGCCGAAAACCGGAAGGAGACCCCGTTGTGCGCGCCTACCTGGCTCGTGTCGATGCGGTGCTGATCCAGGCCGTGATCGCCGCCGCGCTGTCCTTCGCGCACCTGCACGACCTCGCCTCGGCGGCCGGACAGAGCGGCTGGAAAGCGTGGGCCTACCCGGTCTCCGTAGACCTGCTCCTGGTGGCCGCTTGGCGGCGGCTGCGCAGCGGCCGGGACAAGGGAGCGGGCTGGTGCTGGTTCGTCATCGCCCTGGCCGCCTCGCTCGGGGCGAACGTCTCGACGGCCGGGCTGCTCGACCTGCACGCCGTACCGGCCTGGCTCCGCGTCCTCGTCGCCGGCTGGCCTGCCCTCGCCTTCCTCGGCGGCACGCTCCTCGCCCACGGCACCGAGGAAACCGAGCCCAGCGCGAGCGTGAGTCCGGAACCGGAAGGCGCCCAGCCCGCCGAGCAGACGCCGGAACCGGGCCCCGAGCCGACTGCTGACCCTGCCGAACTCGAACCCGCTGAAGCAGCCCCGACTACGCCTGCCTCGGCGCCGTCCGCTCCTGCCGTACCCGCCGCTCTCGTAACGCACGCACGCAAGATCGCCGACGCCCACCAGGCCCGTACCGGCTCGCCCATCGACACCACCACCCTGCGCGCCCGCCTCGGCGTCGCGCCCCAGCTCGCCGAGCAGATCGCCGCCCACCTCACCTGACCAACAGGAGACAACGCCCGTCATGGCGCCCACCCGCCGCTTCCGCAACGTCGTCCGCATTGGCCCCGTCCAGGTCGGCACCGCCCTGGACCACCGCGGCCGGGAGAAGCACACCGCCGCCTGCACCGCCCCGCGCTGCGGCTTCTCCAGCGACTACGACTCCCGCGCCGCCGCCGAACTCGCCGCCCGCACCCACCGCTGCCCGGTGCGCTGAACGAAGGAGACCCCGCACCCGTGACCCTCAACCTGCCCCTGGTCGTCGTCCTCGGCCTGATCGCTCTCGGCGCCGTGAAATTTCTCGGCGTCCGCGTCTGGGTCGTCGTCGTGGTCGCCCTCTTTGGCTTCTACCTCGCCGACACCTTCCTTGCCCCCGCGATCGACTCCACCACCCGAGACGGCGTCCAGGTGGTCAACGGAACCCACCACTGATCGGGAGGTCAGCCATGTTCCTCAAGCCCCAGGTACCCGAGAACCCCACCCTGACCGCCGCCACCCACTCGACAACGGCCGGCCTCACTCACCAGCCCAAAGCCCCGGCGTGCTCCTGCCATCACACACCTGGCGGCCCCGCCCAGCCCGCACCACCGCACCGGGCGTTGCCCACAGTCAGCACGGGAGCAATCGCCGTCGTCCTCGTGGGCGGCGTCGTCCTGACCGCGCTGCTGACCGCCGTGGCCGTCTCCGCCATCTCCGTCGCGGTGGCCGCCGTGGTCCTGCGCTCACTGCTGCGGTCCCAACAGCGTCACCGCTGAATCCGCCTGCCGGGGCGGCCTCGATACCGCCAAGCATCCACCGCCCCGGCAGCGGCCCCCTTCCGACCCGTAAGCCGACGAAGGAGAACCCCCATCATCACCCGCACCACCCCCGCCCCCGTACCGGGCATCGCCAACATCGCCGCAACAGGCGCCCTACCCGCCCTCGCCCGGCAGCTCACCACCCTCGGCGGCTGCACCCACCCCATACGCCTGACCGGCCACCGCACCGAACACCACGTCAACACCATCACCGGAGAGATCGGCCCCGCCCTGCGCCGACTCGACTCCGCCGAACTGCCCGCCGGCGACCTCCTGGTCCGCTGCGGCAACCGCCGCACCACCCGCTGCCCGGCCTGCGCCGAGACCTACCGCCGCGACACCTTCCACCTGATCACCGCCGGACTCCGCGGCGGCAAAGGCACCCCGGAAACCGTCACCGCGCACCCGCGCGTCTTCGCCACTTTCACTGCCCCCAGCTTCGGCCCGGTCCACAACCGCCCCTCCGGCGGACGCGCCTGCCGCTGCGGACGCCACCACCAGGAAACAGACGCCGCCCTGGGCACCCCGCTCGACGCCAACCGCTACGACTACGAAGCAGCCGTCCTCTGGAACGCCCACGCCGGAGCACTCTGGCGCCGCTTCACCATCCACCTACGCCGCGAGATCGCCCACCGCGCCGGCCTCACCCAACGCGCCTTCCGCCACCACGCACGCCTGTCCTTCGCCAAGGTCGCCGAATACCAGAAACGCGGCGCCGTCCACTTCCACGCCGTCATCCGCCTCGACGGACCCGAAGGCGGCCACACCCCACCCCCAGCCTGGGCAACGGCAACGCCCGACCTCCTCACCGACGCCATCCACGCCGCCGCCCACAAGACGACCGTGCCCGGCCCCGTCATCGACGGACGCGCCCACACCTTCGCCTTCGGCCGCCAACTCGACATCCGCACCATCCACGGCCCCGACTTCCACGGCGACGCCTCACTCAACGACCGCGCCGTGGCCGCCTACATCGCCAAGTACGCCACCAAGGGCGCCGAAACCGCGACCGGCACCCTCGACCGCCGCCTGAAGTTCGCCGCCGAACTCGCCCAACTCGACATCAGCCCCCACGCCGAACGCCTCATCCGCACCGCCTGGGCCCTCGGCGCCCGCAAAGACCTGGCCCACCTGCGCCTACGCGCCTGGGCCCACATGCTCGGCTTCCGCGGCCACTTCTCCACCAAGACCCGCCGCTACTCCACCACCCTCGGCGCCCTCCGCGAAGCACGCGCCCAATGGCGCCGCCTACAAGCCGCCATCACCCGCGGGGAAGCCGCTGCCCATCCACAGCCTGTGGGCGACGCTCCGGCACCCCAGGAGACCACTCTCGTCCTCGCCCACTGGACCTACGCCGGAACAGGACTCACCCCCACCGAGCAATGGCTCTCCGCTTCCCTCGCCGCCACCGAAACCACGCCCAATCCGCGCCTGAAGGAGGGTGCGCATGTCTGAAGAGCTGCTGACCGTCCCACAGGTGATGGCCAGGCTGAAGGTAGGCCGCTCCACGGTCTACGACCTGATCCGCTCCCGGCGCCTGCCGTCGCTCACCATCGGCCGGGCCCGTCGCGTCCCGGCCTCCGCCCTGCGCGACTTCATCCGCGCCCAACTGACGGAGGCGGCGTGATGGCCCAGCAGCGCAAGCGCAACCCCAACGGCGCCGGCACCATCACCAAGCGCAAGGACGGCCGCTACCAGTGCGCCGTCTACGTACTCCAGCCGGACGGCACCCGCGCCCGAAAGTTCGCGTACGGCAAGACCTGGCAGGAGTGCGACACCAAGCGTCGCGAACTGCTCGCCAAGGTCGACCAAGGCGTGCCCGTGCCCACCCGCTCGGCCAAGCTCTCCGAGTGGCTGCCGTACTGGCTGGAGAACGTCATCAAGCCTCGCCGGAAGCTGAGCACGTACGACAAGTACGAGGCACACGTCCGGCTGTACCTGGTGCCCCTCCTCGGGGCGAAACGGCTTGAGTCCCTTGCCGTTGCCGACGTGCGCCGGTTCCTCGTCCGTCTGGAGAAGGAGACCACGGCGGCAACGGCCAAGGAGTCGCACCGGGTCCTGCGCTCGGCACTGTCCTCGGCCTGCCGGGAGGAGCTGATCGCGCGCAACGTCGCGAAGCTCGTCGAGCCGCCCCGGACGGACAATCGAGAGCTGCGACCCTGGACTCTGGACGAGACCTTGGACTTCCTCTCGGCCGCCCGCAAGGACCCGCTGTACGCGGCCTTCGTGCTCGCCATCGCCATGGGGCTGCGGCGCGGAGAGATCGTCGGTCTCCGGTGGGCAGACGTCGACCTGGACAACCGCGTGCTCTACGTCCGCCACCAGACACAGCGCCGCCGAGGCGTCCTGTACGACGACGATCCCAAGAGTCGTCGGCGCCGCGCCGTCCCACTGCCCGCGCTCTGCGTCGCGCCCCTGCGCTGGCACCGGATGCGGCAAGCAGCTGCCCGCGTCAAGGCTGGCGAGAGCTGGCGGGAGTCGGACTACGTGTTCGCCACCCGCACCGGTCGCCCAGTCGAACCGCGGAACGTCTATCGGTCCTTCACGCGCGTCGCCCAGGCCGCCGGCCTCCGCGTTGTCCGGCTCCACGACGCCCGACACGGTACCGCCACCCTCCTCACGGCGGCCGGCGTCGCGCCCCGCGTCGTGATGGAGATCCTTGGCCACTCCCAGATCAGCATCACCATGGACGTCTACACCCACGTGGTGCAGGACACCCAGCGGGAGGCCATGAGCCACATGGACCGGCTGCTCAGGCGGCGTCCCGGTCGTCAGTGATCGCTCGCCGACCGCCGCCGCTGACCGCCCCCGTTGATGTCAGAAATGGATGTCATCTGGCACGGGATGTGGCACGAAAGACGCCCCAGATCGATCGGTCCGGGGCGTCTTTGCTGGTCGAGCTGCTGTGCCCCCGGCAGGATTCGAACCTGCGACACCCGCTTTAGGAGAGCGGTGCTCTATCCCCTGAGCTACGAAGGCGTGGGTGGCGGCAAAGGCATGTCGCCGCAGTCAGTGTAGCGGGTGGGGATCCGGGGCTCGCCGCTGGGAAACGGCGCCACGGGGCGGGAGCGAGCGGCGCTCCCGCCCCCCTTGCCTGCCTGCGCCTGCCTGCACCCGCCATGCGCGGCATGGCAGCGCGCGGCATGGCAGCGCGCGGCATGGCAGAGACGTGGTCCCTTCGCAACCGGCTACGCACGGGCCCACTCATCGAACGTCTCCGTGAGTGGGCCCAGTACCGCGGTGCGTAGCCACGCGATGCGTTCGGCGTCGTAGCTGCGGGGGACCGATTCCACCCACATGATCAGGTAGAGGTACGTGCGGTACAGGGTCAGGCGTCGGCGGGTCGACGTGTCGAAGACGGCCTTTCCGCCCGCCGCGCGGTAGCCGGTGAGGAAGGCGTCGTCGTCCTCGATGTCGCGGAACAGCGCGAGCGACACGAACTCGGCCAGCGGATCGCCCCAGAACGCCCGCTCGGCGTCGATGAGCGCCGTTACCCTCGGGCCTACGCCGGGGCCTACGCCGCGGGGGCGCGGCTCCCCGTCTCCCCCGTCTCCCCCCTCTTTCCCCTCCACCCCCTCTTCCTTCTCGTCGGTCTGCCGGCCGGCCCGTTGTATGAGGATGTTGCCGTCCCAGAGGTCAAAATGGACGAGCGTGGGGACCGTGACCTCGTCCAGTACGGGGCCCTGCGCGGCGAACAGCTTGCGGATCTCGTCGGCCGGCCGGGGCAGCCGGACGGCGAACCGGTCGGCGTCGGTCAGCACGGCGTCGACCATCTCCAGGAACGCCGGTCGCCAGGCGGAGTGCAGCGGGCCGAACGGCTCGGCCGGGTAGCCGAACGCCTTGCCGGTGATGGTGTGCAGGGCCGCGACGTGCCGGCCGAGGTCCTCGCGCAGCGCCCGGCGCTCGGCGTCCCCGAGCTGTTCACCGCACTCGTACCAGGACTCGCCGGGGCAGTCGGTCATGACGAGGTGGCCGACGAAGCCACTGCGGGATTCGGTATCGGATCCCGTATCGGATCCCGTATCGGATCCGATACCGGCAGCGTCAGCGTCGGGGTCAGCGGGGAGCGTGAGCGGGAGCAGCGCCTCAGGGACGGGGACGTCCGGGACCGCCCGCGCGGCCTCGTAGTACCGGGCCTCGGTGGCGAGGATGCCGTTTTCGTAGCGGAGGATCGGTTCGCCAGGACCGGGCGCCAGCTTCACCACAAGCGGGGTGTCGTCTGTCCGGTGCACGCGGAAGACCGTGTTGTAGGTGCCGCCGCCCAGCTGACGGCAGTCGGTGACCTGGGTCCACGGCACCCCCACCGTGGCGAGTGCCTCCCTGAGGCGGGGGTGTTCCGGGGCAGGCTCGGCGGCGTACGTAGAGTCGTGCTCCGGATCGGGCACCTGATGCTCCATCGGAACCACCCGATCTGCCTGATCCACCCGATCCGCCTGATCCGCCTGATCCGCCTGATCCACCTCGTCCTCCCCGCGGTTCTTCAGGTCCACTCGTCGACTGTGGATCCGTTGGGATGTGCCGTGCCGGTCCCCCGGTGGTAACGAGACCCAGCGTGCGGGGTGGCCGAGGGCCGCAAGTGATCAGCCTCCCCGGGATCCCGTTGAGTTTTCAAGCGTTATCGGGTCCCCGAGCCGAGGTAGCGGAGCCGGGCGACCCAATTCCTGCGACTGGTCTAGACCTAGCCCGCCGCCAGACCTATCCTCACGGCGGCGGGCGCGCACACTCCATCCCTGCGCCTGCACCTACATCTACCCCTGCACCTCGCCCCGCCGAGACCCGCCGTGCCCTCCCCGCCTGCCCCGGCCCGACCCCCCCTCCCCTTTCCTCCCCTCCCCGGCTGTCCTCTGCCCTCCCCTGTCGCAGCCCTCCCGCCCTCACCACAAGGAGTGACGACGCACGTGTTCCGACGACGTCCGAACGGCACCACCGCACTGCTCACCGTCGCCACGGCCATGCTGGCGTCCCTGGTGCTCTCCGTGACCGCACCGCTCGCGTCCGCGCGGGAGCGGGACGGGGCGCAGGGTGACCGTCACTGGCCGGGGCATCCGCACGGTGACGGGTTCGTCGTCAGTGAGGCGCAGTTCGAGCGCATGTTCCCGGATCGGGATCCGTTCTTCACGTACGACGGGCTGCTGACCGCGACCGCGGCGTACCCGGACTTCGCGCACACCGGCGGGCCGGTCACCCGGCGGCAGGAGGCGGCCGCGTTCCTGGCGAACGTCAGCCATGAGACGGGTGCGCTGGTCTACAAGGTGAACCAGAACCCGGCGTCGTACCCGGTCTTCTGCGACGCCACCCAGCCGTACGGGTGCCCGGCCGGGCAGGACGCGTACTACGGGCGGGGCGCGATCATGCTCAGCTGGAACTTCAACTACAAGGCCGCCGGGGACGCGCTCGGCCTCGATCTGCTGAACGACCCGTGGCTGGTGGAGCAGGATCCGTCCGTCGCCTGGGCCACCGCCCTGTGGTACTGGAACACCCAGAACGGCCCCGGCACCATGACCGGCCACGATGCCATGGTCCGCCACCAGGGCTTCGGCGAGACCATCCGCAGTCTCAACGGCACCGCCGAGTGCGACGGCGGGAACACCGAGCAGATGCAGCACCGGGTCGCCCTCTACCGCCAGTTCACGCACATGCTGCACGTCCCGGCCGGCCGCAACGTGACCTGCTGATCCAGTTTGCCGCTGCCCCCGTCCCTGCCGATCCGGTCTCCACTGCCCCCATCCCTGCCGCCCCCACCCCCCGCGCACTCTCCACCCCCCGCGCCCACCGAGCCCCCCACCCGCACGGCCAACGCATCCATACGCCCCCTCCCCGCACCGCGTTAGCATCCGCCTATGACTGACGAAACCACCCAGGACGGGTACAGCGATGTGTACGACGTGGAGATCGGCGCACTTCAGGGCGGGTCCGCGGACCTCGGACGGTTCCGTGGGAAAGTCGTTCTGATGGTGAACGTGGCCTCGCGGTGCGGGCTCACCCCGCAGTACACGGGGCTCGAGCGGCTGCACGAGCGGTACGCGGAGCGTGGTTTCAGCGTGCTGGGGGTGCCCTGCAACCAGTTCATGGGGCAGGAGCCGGGGACGGCCGACGAGATCGCGGAGTTCTGCTCGGCGACGTACGGCGTGACCTTCCCGATGACCGAGAAGATCGAGGTCAACGGCGAGCAGCGGCACCCGCTCTACCAGCGTCTCGTGCCGCACGCCGACGCCGAGGGGCACACCGGCGACATCCGCTGGAACTTCGAGAAGTTCCTGATCGGTCCGGACGGCACCGTCCAGGCCCGGTTCGCGCCGCAGACCGAGCCGGAGGCGTCCGACGTGATCGCCGCGGTGGAGAAGGCGCTCGCCGAGGAGTGAGCCGGGCCCGGACGGTACCGTCCGGGTCGGGCTGCGACACCACCCCGCGGGTTCCTTGACCCTGCCCTTGGGGCAGGGTTCATCGTCCCGGACGCCGGGCGGCAGTCGTCCGGTGACGGAGGATGGACCTGTGGACGCGGACGACAGGAACGACGGCGTGGGCGGTGGCCCTGCCCGCGCCGGCGGCACCGGCGGTGGCACCGGCGGCAACGGCGGCACCCCGGAGGCAAGGAGCGCGGGGCACGACACGGGCGGCACAGGCGGCACAAGTGGAACAAGTGGAACAAGTGGCACGAGTGACGCCGGTGGCATCGGGCTCGGCACGGGCCCCGGGGGCCACCCCGACAACACCGGCCTGCTCACCATCGGCGCCTTCGCCGCCCGCGCCCGTCTGTCGCCCAAGGCGTTGCGCCTGTACGCCCGTACGGGGCTGCTCGCCCCGGTCCATGTCGACGAGCTGAGCGGCTACCGCTACTACCACGCCGACCAGGTCGAACGCGCCCGGACCGTGGCGCTGCTGCGGCGCCTCGACATGCCGCTGGCCGGGATCGCCGAGGTGTTACGCACTCCCGGCGAACCGGCGGCACGGCAGCTCGTCACGTTCTGGCGTGAGGTCGAGGAGCGCGTCGCCGCCCAGCGGACGCTGGTCGACTACCTCCGTGCACGACTCTCCGGAAGGAGTTCCCCGTTGTACGGAAGCTTCGAGGTTCGCACCGTGGACGTGCCTGCGCAGTACGTCATCGCCCAGTCCCGCCACACCCTCGCCCATGAGCTGCCCGCCTGGATCGTCGGCTCGCTCGACCGGCTGGTCACCGGGGCCGCTGCCTGCGGCGGGGTGGCCGGGGCGCCGTTCGTCGTCTACCACTCCGAGGTCACCGAGGAGAGCGACGGGCCCGCCGAGTCCTGCGTCCCGGTGCGGGACGCGGCGGCGGCACGCGCGTGGGCGCTACAGCAGGGCCGCACCTGGGCCACCCAGGCGCGCGAGGAGCCGGCCCACCGGCTCGCGTACACCAGGATCGTCAAGGCCCAGGTGGCGTATCCGCAGATCATCGCCGCATTCGAGGCCGTGGAGGAGTGGATCGCCGGGCAGCGCCTGAAGATCGCGGGGCCGTGCCGGGAGATCTACTTCTACCAAGGCGACTGGGCCGCCGCCGCACCCGACGACGAGGTGTGCGACGTGGCGTTCCCGATCAGCGACTGAGCAAGCAGCCGAACACAGCTACCGAACACAGCTACCGGACACAGCTGCCGAACACAGCTACCGGACACAGCTGCCGAACGCAGTGCCGGGCCCCGGGGGTCGCCCCGGGGCCCGGCACGCTCACGTTCTCACCGCAGTTCCTTCGGGCACGGGGTGCCGCGCGGCAGCTGGTAGGGCGCGGCCAGGCGGTAGACGCCGGCGTGGGGTGCGAGCAGTTCGGTCCACTGGTCGCCCGCCTCGTCCTCCTCGGTCTCCATCAGGCAGCCGTGCAGGTTGACGAAGCTCTTCGGCTGCCCGTCGGGGCGGTTCTTGGACGCCTCGGTCTCCTGCGGCAGCTCGACGCCCTTGCCCTGCGCGTCGACCAGGCTGAGCCAGGGTGAGTAGGGCACCCGGATCAGGACCCGGCCCGGGTGCTTGACCTCGATCGTCAGCTCGCCCTGTTCGGCGCTGTCGACGACGGCGGGCGGGGTGGCCAGCGGGAGCGGGTCGGTGACGGTGAACAGCTGCCAGTTCGCGTCGCCCCAGACCTGCTGGAGATACGGCTGGCCGCGCTGCACGAGCTGGCGCTCCCTTATGCCGCCGTCGCCGTCCGGCTCGTCCTTGGGCAGGACGACGTAGCGCACCGCCCAGCGGCGCAGCCATTCGTGGTAGTTCGCCGAGTTCAAGGTGTCGTCGTAGAAGAGCGGGTTGCGCTCCAGGTCGGCCTGGCGGTTCCAGCCGCGGGCGAGGTTCACGTACGGCGCGAGCGCGGAGGCCTCGCGGTGGCTGCGGGCCGGAACCACCTCGACCCGGCCCCGCTCGGCGCCCACCTTCTGGAGTTGGTGCACCAGCGGCGCGAGCTCGTGCGCCCAGGAGGCGGCCGGTGTGGTGCGCACGATGTCGTCGACCGAGTGGACGCCTATCCACACGACGAAGCCGGCCGTCGCCACGACGGTGGTGTACCACTTGCGGCTGCGCGGCACGGCGAACGGCAGGGCGGCCAGCAGGACGACGCCGGTGAAGAGCATCGACAGACGGGTGATGTTCGAGCCGATCTGCGAGCTTATGCCCCAGGCCAGCAGCACCGACAGACCGTAGACGGCGCTGGTGAGCCGGACCGTCTTCCAGCCCTTGGGCACCAGGAGGTAGCCGGCCACGGCGCAGGCGACCGGGCCCAGGACCGACAGTATGGTCATGGGCTGGGTCCCCGAGAACGGGAACAGCAGCCAGGACAGGACCACCACCAGGCTCGGTGCGATGCCCAACGCGTACGCACCGGGCCGCCGCCGCTGGAAGAACAGGGCGACCGCGACGAGCCCGACGAAGAGCCCCGCGACCGGTGAGGCGGCGGTGGCGATCCCGGCGAGCGGTGCCGCGACGGTGGCCTTGGCCCACCGCTTGTGCCGCAAGTCGTGGGGCCAGCAGAAGACGGCCGTGACCGCCCCGAGGCCGAACAGGATGCCGAGGCCGAAGGTGACCCGGCCCGAGACGGCGTTGCACAGCAGCCCGAAGACCCCGGCGAGCGCCGGCGGCAGCGGTCGCCGCACGGCGCGGCTGCGCGTCAGCATCAGGGTGAGCAGCGCGGCGGAGACGGTGCCCGAGACCATCATCGTGCTGCGCACGCCGAGCACCGACATCAGGTACGGCGAGACGATGCTGTACGACACCGGGTGCATACCGCCGTACCAGGCCAGGTTGTACGCCGAGTCCGGGTGCCGGCCGACGAACTCCGCCCAGGCGTCCTGGGCGGCCAGGTCCCCGCCTCCGTTGGCGAAGGTGAAGAACCAGACGATGTGCAGGACGGCGGCCAGCGTGGTGGCCACGGTCACCGGGTGGCGCACGAAGCCACGCACCCGGGCGCGGGCCGGACGGTCGGCGACATCGGAACGGTCGGCGTCGGTACCGGTACCGGCATCGGCATGGGCATCGGCATCGGAACGGTCGTCGTCGGCACGGTCTGGGACGCGGCCGGCGACGTCCGGCGAAGAGGGCGGCGCGGCGGATCGCGCGGCGTCCGGGGCCCGCTCGCCGTCGTCGGAATCGGTTGCCTCTGGGGCGGCGTGGGCGTGGTGGGGTGCGGGGTGCTCTGTTCCGGGATGCGCCGTTCCAGGATGGTCTGTTCGTGTACGCGTGCTCGCGTCCGCTCTGGTGCCCTGTGCTGCGTCCGGCCCGGCGTCGTCGGCTCGCGACGGCTCCGCAGTGCCCACTGAAGGCTCTCCCCGCTCGTTCCGGCCGGGTCCTGGGCCTTCGCCCTTGGAAATTCCGGCGCGCATGTCCGTCTGACGTACCCCGATTTTCGCGACGCTAGCACGCGGCTCGCCGTGGACGGCCGGGGTGGGCTCCTCACGGGGGCACCAGGGGGTCCAAGCCGGCCATGCGGGGGTCTCCCACAGGGGGATCGGGTGAGGTCAGCGGCAAGGTCCACCGTGCGCGGCCGTGGCCCCCTGCACCCGGGGTGCAGGGGGCCACGGCTCGGGCGTGCTGCTGCTCAGCCGACCCGGGTGAGCTTGGGGCCGAAACCGGGCTCCGTGAGGTCCTTCTGGAGGGCCACCGGCACCTTGATGGCGCTGCCCGTGCCGCCGCCGGTGCCGGTCGACTTGCCGCTGCCGCCGATGCTGAGCATGCCGACCTCGGTGCCCGCCTTCGCCTCGTGCGGCAGGGGCTTGCCCTTGCTGTCGTCCAGGCTGAGGCCGACCCGCAGCCCGGACCAGCCGACGGCGGCGACGTCCTTCGTGACGACGACCGGGGTACGGCCGCCGAGCCCGTCGTCGACGTACCCGACGACGTCGCCCTTCTTCAGGATGACGGCCGACTTCAGGGCGTCACGCGCGGCGAGCATGGCCGTCTTGCTGACCGTGTTGACCGTGTCGATGATCGACGGTCCCCTGTGCTGACCGAGGATCGCGCCGACGACGGTGACGACCTGTCCGCCGGTCTCCTTCGTCGCGGCGAACACCAGGTTCCCGCCCGCCTTGGTGGTGGAGCCGGTCTTGATGCCGATGGCGCCGTCGTAGGGCACCAGGTTGTTGTAGTTCCGCCACTTCTTGCCGGAGGGGTCCGTCCAGTTGGGCAGCTTGGTGATGGCCATCAGCGCCGGGATCTTCACCAGCTCGTCGGCGAGCTTCACCTGGTCCTCGGCGGTGCTCACGGTCGTCGACGTCAGCCCGGAGGGGTCGGTGTAGGTGGTGTGCTTCATGCCGAGCTGCTTGGCCATCGCGTTCATCTTCGCGACGAACGCCTTGTTCGAGCCGGCGTCCCAGCGGGCCAGCAGCCGGGCCACGTTGTTCGCGGACGGAATCATGATGGCCGCCAGCGCCTGCTCTTCGGTGAGCTGGTCGCCCTTCTTGATGGTGTTGAGCGTCGACTCGCCCTCGGAGTCGTAGCCGCCCTCCTTCTCGGCCGTCGCGTCCACGGTGATCTTCGGCCCCTCGGCGCCGGTTTTCAGCGGGTGGTCCTTGAGCACCAGGTACGCGGTCATCGCCTTGGCCACCGAGCCGATCGGCACCGCCTTCTGGGCGCCGAAGTGGTCCATGGTGCCGACGCCGGACACGTCCAGCCAGCCCTGTCCCTCGTCGGGCCAGGGCAGTGCCGTCGTACCGCCGTCGAAGGAGTACGAGCCGGCTGCGGTGAGCGTGAACGTCGGGTCGGGCAGCGGCCGCACCGCCTGGGCGATCATGAAGGCCACCACCAGCAGCACCGCCACCGGCGTCCAGATCTTCACCCGGCGCAGCGTGGTGCGCAGCGGGGTCTGCGGGGGCGGCGGGGTGTTCGTCAGCTCGGCGAGCAGGTCGAGCGGCTGCCGCGGCCCCGACACCGGCGGAACCGCCGGCCCGGGTTGCGCCGGCCATGGCGCACCGCCGCCCTGCGCGCCCGGGGTTGCCGCCCCGGGCCGCTGCCCCGGCGGCCCCTGCGGCGGCCCCGGCACGTCGAGCGGCTTCAGCGCGACGAACTTGCTGGTGCGCTCCAGATCGCTCTCCGGCCGTGTCCCGGACCCCCCGGCGGACGGCCCGGCCTGGGCGGGGTCCTGCCGCGGTAGCGGCTGTGTCGTGCCGAAGGCGCCTTGAGGGGCCTTGATCGGGGCGTTGCCGGGGGATTTCGGGGGTGCCCCCGCCCCGGCACCGGACCCGGGCTCCTGGGCGGTCTTGGGCGCGGGTGCGGCTTCCGTAGATCCGGGTGCGGCTTTGGGCTCGGGTCCAGCGTTGCGGCCCGGGGCGCCGGGCCGGGCCGCGCCGGGTCCGGCGGTCGGTGCGGACTCGGCCGCGGAGTCGGGGGCGGACTCGGGCGCAAAGTCGGGTGCCGTCCCGGGCTTCTTGCCGAAGCCGTCCAGCTTCAAAGCCGTCGTCGGCTGGTCGACCGGGGGCGTGGGCCGCAGCGCCCGGAGGGCGGTGGTCTTCGAGTCCTCGCGAGGCCCGGTCTTCGCGTCTTGGCGGCGCTCGCTGCTCGCGTCTTGGCGGCGCCCGGTCCTCGCCTCGTCGCGACCCGCCATCGATGCCTCTTCGCGACGCGCCTTCGCGGCTTCGTCGCGGCCCGCCTTCGCGGCTTCGCGCGCCTCGTCGCCGGCGCGGTCCGGCGCCCCGGATCCGCCCTCGTCGCCGGCCTCGGTACGTGCGGCGGCGCCCGCAGCCGCCTTCTCGCCCTGCTCCGGGGTGGCCGGTGCCCCTGGCTCGTCCCCCGAGACCCAGGCGGCGACGGCGGCACGCAGCCGCGCGGTGTCGGCCAGGCTCTGCTCGCTGCCGGTCGGCCCCGCGGGACCGTCGGACGCGGCGGACGAGGCGGACGAGGCACCGGCCGCTTCCCCGGCGCCCTTGCCGCCGCCGGCTGCGCGCGCCTCCTGGGCGGCGTCGCCGTCCGAGGTGCCGGCCGCGGCGGCGCCGCCCTTGGCGGAGTCCTGACCGGAGTCGTGGGCGACGGCCCTGGTGTCGCCCCGGTCGGCGCCCTGGCCGCCGTCCTTGGCGTCCGGCCTGTCATCCGGCTGAGCGGCGCCGCTGGCGCTGCCCTCGTCGCCGCTCCCGCGCTCGCCGCGCTCACCACGCTCGCCGCGCTCGGCCTCCGCGGCCGTTCCGCGGTCGCCGTCCCCGGCTCCGTTCCCGTCGCCCGTCTTGCCGGATTCCGTCCGGTCGGACGCAACCGTGTCGCCCTCCGGGGGCGTCTTGCCCGGTGCAGGAGACGCCGAGGGCTCGTCACGCTTCGGCAGGGCGCCGAACATGGCCGTCGGCTGGTCGACACGGCCTGAGTCCTCGCGGGCGACCGCGAGTCGGGGGTCACCACCGTCCTTGGATGGCGCAGGGACCGGTGCCGGAGCCCCGGGCGAACCCCCCGGTGCCTTCTGCTGCTCCGACCTGTCGGGGGACTGACCCGCCACCGATGCCTCCTCCATATGCCCCTGCCATACGCCCTGTGTGGGTGCCCTCAGTCGCCCGTGCACCCACGGACCACCGACCATTCGCATACCCGGCCCCGCCGCCCGCACATTCAACGACTCGCCGCCTACACGATCCCGCAATCCCACGGTCCCGGTCCGGCCGCGCCTGCCGTGTCCGAACCATGTACCAGTGTCCCGTGTGCGGGCTTGACCCCTGTGGTAGACGAGAACGACATACCTACTGGTTCCCTTACGAACCGGTCACGCGCTCTCGACAGACCAATGTGAGAGGGGTCACCCTGTCATTCATCCACGCGGGGAGGCATGGATGGGCAGGAGCCGCAGAACACTTCCGGAGGAGCTTCTGCTGCTCGCTCTGGACCCGGCCACGGGTACCACAGCGCAGCCGCAGTCGCTCGACCTCGGTCTGGCCGGAGCACAGCTAGTGGAGCTGGCGCTGGCCGGACGAATAGCCCCAGACGGGGATCGTATCGCCGTGGTGGTGCCACGGCCGACAGGAGATCCGACACTGGACAGCGCATTGGAGCTGCTGCGCAGGCGCGGCGCTCCGGTGAGGGCGGTCAACTGGATCGGCGGGCCCCGACTGGGGCTACGCCAGACCTACCTCTCGCACCTGGAGCGGTGCGGCATGGTGCATGCCGTGGCGGGCCAGATGTGCGGGGTGTTGCCGACCACGCGCTACCAGGCGACCGACACGGCCATCAGCCGGGAAATCAGGGCCCGGCTGGATTCCGCGATCCGTACCGGCGTACCGCCGGACCCGCGGACCGCGGCGCTCGCAGCGCTGGCCCATGCGGTCGGTCTCGGCAAGCATCTCTATCCGGGCAACGAGGGGCGCTCGTCGCGCTCCCGTCTCAGGGACCTCATCAGGCACGACCCGATGGGCGGCCTCGTGGCGCACGCCGTGATGGACGTCCAGAACGGAGTCGCGGTACAGCCGCGGCGGGCACCGGCGCCGGCACCGGCACCGGCCGGGGCCGGACGGCAGTCGGGACGCGCCGCGCCGGAACCGGGGCGCGTGCCGATGCAGCCGCGGCGCGGGTCCATGGCACGGGCGGCGGCGCACTGAGTCCACCCTTCGGACGGATCCGGGTGCGCCGGGACCCGCCCGGGGCAAGGCGCGCACGGCGCACGCACGTATGAGTCTCCGGTTCCACCGGGAGCCGCAGAGGGCCGTGCGAGGCAGGCGCCCGACGTTCAACCGACGTCGGGGCTCGCCTCGTGCGGCCCTCTTCCATGCCCGGCAGCTTCCATGCCCGGCAGCTTCCATGCCCGGCAGCTTCCATGCCCGGCAGCGACGCCCGGCCCTCGACTACGCTCGCCCCTGAATACCGCCGGCCGCGCGCCGGTCCCGCAAGCGGCCCCACAACCGGCCCCACGACCGCTCGGTATCCGTAGGTCTGTGCGGTGTCAGTTCGGACGGGCGACAAATTGTTGCCCGACTGCCGGCTATGCGCCGCATATTTACGGCATATCTGTCGCATATCCCTTGCATATCCACTGTTTCCCAGCGCCGAGCGGCCTCTTGGTGGCAATCTGCTCAACAGCAGATACACAAAGTGCCGGCCCTAAGAACTGGCCCCCAGCCGGAGGTGCACGTCCGTGGCGTCCCATGTCAACCCCACCGTCCGACGACGCCGCCTCGGCCAGGAGTTGCGGCGGCTTCGCGAGCTCAAGGGAATGACCGCCGAAGAAGTCGCCGAGCGCCTGCTCGTCTCGCAGTCGAAGATCAGCAGGCTGGAGAACGGCCGCCGCAGCATCAGCCAACGCGACGTACGCGATCTTTGCGGCGTCTACGAGGTCGACGACCAGCGCGTCGTCGACGGTCTGATGCAGATGGCCAAGGACTCCCGCCAGCAGGGCTGGTGGCACACCTTCGGCGATATCCCGTACAGCGTCTATATCGGCCTGGAGACGGACGCGGCCTCGCTGCGCATCTACGATCCACAGGTCGTGCCGGGCCTGCTCCAGACCCGGTTCTATGCGGAGGCCCTGATTACCGGCGCGCTTCCGGAGACGCCGCAGGCCGACATCGACAAGCGGGTGCAGGTGCGGATGCGCCGTCAGGAGCGCATTCAGTCCACCGAGAACCCGCTGCGGCTGTGGACCGTGATGGACGAGGCGGCGCTGCGCCGCAAGGTCGGCTCGCCGGGCCTGATGCGGGAACAGCTGGAGCATCTCGTCGAGCAGTCGCAACTGCCCCATGTAACGGTGCAGGTCATCCCGTTCGACATGGGGGCGCACCCCGGGCTCAACGGCCAGTATGCGATTCTCGAATTCCCGGACGCCGCGGATTCAAGTGTGGTCTATATCGAGGGTGTCACCAGCGATCTCTATCTGGAGAAGTCGGGTGACGTCCAGAAATACAGCGTGATGTACGAGCACCTGCGGGCACAGGCCCTGAATCCGGAGCAATCACGCGAGTTCATTTCCGGCATCGCCAAGGATTACGCGCGCTGACATGGGCATGCGAGGTGTGCAGGGCCCACAAGAGGGCGGCGAGAAGGCCAACGGCGGCCCACCGAGCGCAAATACGCGGCACGGTACACCTCGGTAACGTTGCAGTGTAAGACCAGCATGGAATATGCCATCCGGTCGAGTGAATGATGACGTCATGTCCCGGAAGGGCCGAGTAGCGTCGATCACGACCGGCGCACCGGAGCGCCGGACCGGTGCCTCGCCGTGCGCGGACACCGGCAATCCGCACATCGATGATTGGCTGACCGGAGCAGACATGGCAATCAAGCAGGGCGCTACGCATGTATGGACCAAGTCCTCTTACTCGACGGGGAATGGCGCGTGCGTAGAAGTCAAGTCGCCGCAATCGCAAGCAATTGCGGTGCGGGACTCGAAGGTTCCCGAGGGACGGACGCTTGCCTTCGCGCCGGGTTCTTGGGGCGCGTTCGTGTCTGAGGTGTGCCGGGGCGCCTTCGACCTCGACTGATCCCCCGCGGGCCACGCCCGCACCACACAGAGCCCTCTCGACTGGTTCGCCGTCCCGGCCGAGGGGGCTCAGCCGTGCCCGGACGACCCCGCGCCGGCACCGCCGACGGCAGCCACGCTCAGGCGTTCGCAACCACGCCAACGCGGGCACGGATCCGCCCAGCCGGAACAGTCACCGCCGCAACGCCAAGAAGGCGTAAAATCGTTCCTCTAGTTGACCTTCGTTCATATCTGTGACCGCGAAGGTCTTGACCAGCCCTGGCGTCCAACGGTTCAATCCCCCACGTCCCCTCCCGTAACGGTAGCCCGACCTGGGGACCGAGCCCATACCCACGGCGTGGGCGGCACGGTGACGAAGCGCAGCACCAGTACGTGGAAGTTCACAAGGCGGATCTCAGGAGGGGGCACATGAACGGTTTCGACTGGGCCGTGCTCATCGCATACTTCGGTGTGATGGCGGCCATCGGCTGGTGGTCGCACAACCGCGTCGGCGACGTGGGCGACTACTTCACCGCCGGCGGCAAGATGCCCTGGTGGCTGTCCGGCATCTCGCACCACATGTCCGGTTACAGCGCCGTGCTGTTCACCGGGTACGCCGGCATCTCCTACCAGTACGGCATCACGTCGTACGCCACCTGGTGCTTCCCGATCGCCGTCGGCATCGCGATAGGCATCAAGACCTTCGCACCGCGGCTGAACCGGCTGCGCTCCCGGCTCGGTGTCGCCTCGCCGCTCGAGTACCTGAAGAACCGGTACAACGTGCCCACCCAGCAGGCGCTCGCGATATCCGGCGTGCTGCTCAAGGTGGTGGACGTGGGCGCCAAGTGGGCGGCGATCGCCACCCTGCTCTCCGTCTTCACGGGCCTCTCCCTCAACGAGGGCATCGTGATCACCGGTGCGGTCACCGCGGTGTACTGCACCATCGGCGGTCTGTGGGCGGACGCGCTCACCGAGATGGGGCAGTTCATCATCCAGTTCGTGGCGGGCATCTCGATGCTGGTCGCGGTCTTCCTGGAGCTGGGCTTCTCCAGCCTGTGGAACATCTGGGACAAGCTGCCCGCCGAGCACCACCACCCCACCACCGGGCCCTACACCCTGACGTTCTTCCTGGCGATCGTCTTCATCAAGACCTTCGAGTACAACGGCGGCATGTGGAACCAGGCCCAGCGCTACATGGCGACACCGAGCGCCAAGGACGCCTCGCGGTCCGCGACGCTGTCGTCGGCGCTGTGGGCGGTCTGGCCGCTGGTGCTGTTCTTCCCGATGTGGGCCTCGCCGCTGCTGGTGCACGCCACGAAGCCGGACGCGTCCGACTCGTATGCGCTGCTCACCGAGCGACTGCTGCCGCACGGGCTGCTCGGCCTGGTGGTGGTCGGCTTCTTCTCGCACACCATGGCCATGTGCTCCTCGGACGCCAACGCCATCGCGGCCGTCTTCACCCGTGACATCCTGCCCGCCTTCAACCGGCGGGCGCGCGAGTGGACCCACCGGATCGGCCTGATCGCCGCCCGATGGACCACGATCGCCTTCCTCGGCCTGTCCATGGCCGTCGCCACCCAGGTCACCTCGCCGGCCTTCGGCAGCATCATCTCCGTGGTGATCAAGTGGGTCGCCGGCCTGATGGGACCGATCGCGATCCCGTTCATGCTCGGCATGCTCCGCCCGTGGCGGCGTTCCGGCCCGACGGCGGCGCTGGTCTCCTGGGCGCTGGGCCTGTTCGCCTTCTGGCTGACCAACTACGGCATCGACGACCTGAGCACGCAGGTCCAGACGGCCACCCCGGTCGCCACCTCGCTGGTGCTGTACACCGTGATCGGCTGGATCAAGCCCGAGGAGAACGACGAACGGAACGCGATCCTGGAGCGCGTGAACCGGTTCGACGACGAGGACGACGCCGCGGCGGAAGTGGCCGTCACCGCGAGCCCGGTGGACGACCTCGGAGACCTCGGGGACCTCGGGGACCTCGGCAAGGAGACCGCAAAGGACTGACCCGGCCACTCGGCCCCCCTGTCGACTCCGTCGCCCCGCGCCGCCCGTCCGCCGACCCGGTGGGCGGGCGGCGTCGTGCTCCCCCGCGACCGGCCGCGGTCCCGGCGCCAGTGCCGGTGCCGGTCGGTGAAAACCGGTCATGAACATGAACCTGCTCTTCGGTGATACACCGGTCCTCCCCACGCGTCAAGAGAGTGCTCCGATGACTGAGCCAGCATTGGAGATCCTTGCGCATCCTGTTGACGTAAACCCCGCTCGTCCTAGCGTCCCGCCCGTCGATAGATCGGATCTATGTTCACGTAGAGGAACGAGAGCCGACATCCTCAGGAGGCGCGATGGGCAGCAGAAGAGACGTTCCCCGACGGACGGTGCTGGGCGGCGCCGTCGCCGGCATGGCCATGGGCACGGCGGCCGGCCCCGCGGCGGCACAGCCGCACGACCGGCCCGGAGCGGAGCACCAGACGGGGCCCGTACGGCTGCCGTGCCCACGTCGGCGGGCGCGCTGGCCGCCGACACCGGTGGCGAGCAGGCCTGGCGGCGTGTCCTCGCCGACTCCGACCCGGTCTGGCGTACCCTGCCCGCGGCCTGGGAGGAGGGCCCCTTCCTCGGCAACGGGTTCCTCGGCACCGGCGTCTACGCCGAACCGGGCGCGAACGCGATGCGCTTCACCGTCCAGCACAGCGAGGTCCAGGACCACCGGCCCGAGTTCGGCTCCACCTTCGGTCTGGCGCGGCTGCCCATCGGACACCTCACCCTGGAACCGGTCGGCACCGTCACGGGCGTGTCGACTGGCGACCCGGTGGGTGCGGGTGTTCAGCGAGGCGGGGGCGCGGTGCGTGCTGCGCACGGACATCGACGGGTCCGTGGACGTTCGGGACGGGGCGGGGCGGCCCCTGGAGTGGGTCTCCCTCGACAACGGCGACCTGCACATCGAGCTGTCCCGCGGCCAGGAGGCGTGGGTGTACCCGCGCGGTACGCGTCCCACTCCGGTGGTCCGCCCGGTCACGCCGAACGCGCCGGCGGAGCGGTGGGGGCTGCCGGGCGCCCCCTGATCCCCTGATCCCCTGATCCCCTGGCTCCCTGGCTCCCTGGCTCCCTGGTCCTCACGCCCGGGGATAGCGGGCGAGCCAGCCCTCTGAGGCACGGCCCGGACCGTGCAGGGCCGGGCCCTGGGTCATCTCCATGGCGAAGTCGTCGGCGATCTCCAGGAGGGTGGCGCGGCCCTCGACCTGGGCCACCCAGGCCGGTGGCAGTGCGGTCTCGCCGTGCAACGCGCCGAGCAGGGCGCCCGCGAGCGTCCCGCACAGCGCGGAGTCGGCGGCGCCCTGGTTCACCGCCAGGCACAGCCCGTGCCGGACGTCCTCGCCGACCAGGGCGCAGTACACCGCCACCGCGAGCGCGCCCTCCGCGTCCCGGTCGGCGGCCAGTTCCTCCACCCGGGCCGGGGTCGGCATGCCCTGGCGCACCGCGCCCAGCGCGTGCTGGAGCGCGGCCGTGACGGGCGGGTGGCCGGGGCGGGTCGCGAGCAGCGCCAGCGTGCGCTGCACCGCCGTGTCCATGGTCTCGCCGCGCGCCAGCGCATGCACCAGCGCGGCGTGTGCGCCGGCCGTGAGATAGGCGACGGCATGGCCGTGGGACTGCACCGCGCACTCGAACGCCAGCTGCGCCACCAACTGCGGCTCCCAGCCCACCAGCAGCCCGAACGGTGCCGAACGCGCGGCGGCCTGGGCACCCCGCTCCTTCGGGTTCTTCGGCTTGTCCAGGGTGCCCATGACGTCGTCGCCGAAGCCGAGCAGGCAGGCACGTGCCGGATCGCGGCGGGCGTACAGCCACTCCTCGCGGGCCAGCCAACCGTCCTCGGCGCGCCGCTCGTCGGGTCCCCAGTCGCGCTGGGTGGCGGCCCAGCGGTGGTAGGCGCGGTGCAGGTCGGAGGGCGGATGCCAGGCGCCGGTGTCACGGCGCACCTGGGCGCGGATCAGCCCGTCGACGGTGAACAGCAGGAGCTGGGTGGCGGCGGTGACGGCGCCCTGCCGGTCGTGCGCGAGGGGGAAGGGCGCGAAATCGGTGAGGCCTTCCGCGCCGTGTGCGGCGCGGATCTCCTCCAGGGTGAGCGACGCCACCGGCGCGCCGAGTGCGTCACCGAGCGCCGCGCCCAGCAGGGTGCCACGGACCCGACTGCGGAAGTCCTGCTGCTCCGCACGCCCCCATACAGCGGTGACTCCAGGGTTCACCGGGCCTCCTCCTCACCGTCCTCGCTTCGCCGTCATCCCGACGTACCCCCGGACGTCCCGACGTCCGGGGTTCCGGGTGTCCCCGGCCACCGGTGCTGGCCCGCCCTCGCTGCACTGTAATCGACCTCTGAGGGTCGCTTCAGGGGCTTCGGCGGGTGCGGCGCCGGGTGTCTTGAAGTCGCCGGTCGTCCGTCACCGGGACAAGGTCCCCCCGCGCCGTCCGGTCAGTCCGGCAGGTCGTGTGCGTACCGGGTCTGGACGGCGTCCCGGGCGGCGACGACGTGGGCCAGGCGGGGGGACAGCCGGAGGCGGTCGGCGCCGGGGCTGCGCAGGAGGGTGTGGAGCTCGGCGTACCACTCGTGCAGGGCGCCCCAGTCCTGGACCTCCCCCACGCCCACGCCCAGGGCCGTGTCGGCTCGGGCCCAGTCGCCGAGTGCGTAGCCGACCACGGCCCAGGCGGCCGGGCGCCGGCCCACGTCCCGACCGGCGTGCGTCGCCATGTCCCGCACGCGCCGCCACTGTGCCGCGGCCCGCGCCAGGCCCTCGGACTCCGAGAGGACGAGGGCCTGGAGGTGTGCGGAGGGCAAGGGATGCTCGAAGGACGCTCGCTGAGCGCATCGCCGCGCCAGGTCCCACTGTCCGGCCCGGTGGTGGGCCACGGCGGGCCACAGGTCGGTGACCAGCGTGTGGTGGTGCCGCAGCTGCCGCAACGCGTCGTCGGGACGATGGTCCAGGAGCAGTGCCCAGGCGGCCGTCCAGCCGATCCGGGCGGGGTCCGCACCGCTGTCGATCAGCCAGTCCAGCTCTGCCGTGACCTGTGCGGTCCGGCCCATCCGCAGCAGGACCCGGGTACGTTCGAGGTGCGCGACCAGGCTGTCCGCCTGCGCTTCCAGGGCGTGGTCCACGTCCTGGAGCGCCTTGTGGTGATCCCCCTCGGCGGCATGGGTCGCGCCCCGCTCGGCCAGCGCCCAGGTGTGGTCGGGGGCGCTTTCCAGCACACGGTCGAGATCGGCCATGGCAGCGGCGTTCCGGCCTGCTTCACGGTGCGCGATGGCACGCTCGATGAGGGGTCCGTACGCGCTGGGCCGGATGGCCACCGCCAGGTCGAGGTCGCGGAACGCACCCGGCCGATCCCCCAGGCATCGCCGTACCCTGGCCCGTTCAAGCAGGGCCCAGGGATAGTCGGGGTGCAACTCGATGGCGCGGTCGAGGTCTGCCAGCGCGGCGCGGTGCCGGCCAAGGCCGCGTAGCGCGGCGGCGCGGGAGGCCATGGCGGTGAAGCTGGCGGGCCGCAGGTCGAGGGCTCGGGTGAACTCCGCGACGGCTTCGTGGTTTCGGAAGGCCGACCGGTAGACCTCGCCCCGCTCGGAGGCGATCCATGCGGAGTCGGGGGCCAGCCGTACCGCGCGGTCCAGGTCGGCGAAGGCCGCGTCCCAGCGGCCCCGGTCGCCGTGCAGCCGCGCCCTGCGCACCAGCGCCCACAGGTAGTCGCCGTCGATGGCGAGCGCCCGGTCCAGATCGGCCAGTGCCTCCTCGTGCCGGCCGAGCCGGCCCTGGCACACGCCCCGGGACGCGAAGGCGCCGGGGCGCGTCGGGTCCAGGGTGATCGCCCGGTCGAAGTCCGCGACGGCCTGCGCGTCGTCGCCGGCCATCCGGTGCGTCTCACCGCGTTCCTCGATGATCCACGCCGTGTCGGGCGCCAGTTCGTCGCAGCGGTCGAAGTCCCGCACCGCCGCCTCGTACGCCTGGCTCTGCCGGTGGGCGAGGCCGCGCCCGTGCCAGCCGCGTACCAGGCGGGGGTCGAGCGCGACGGCCCGGTCGTAGTCCGCCAGCGCACCCGTCAAGTCCCCCGACTCCCGCAGCTCACGGCCGCGCGCCGCATGGGCCAGGGCCCGCCCGGCGGCGTCCAGGCCCGGCCGGGACAGCAACAGGCCGAACGCGGCCAGCACGCCCTCCGGTTCCTCGCCGGCACCGGCCGCGTCCTGGTGCGGTGCGCCGGCGGCACGCGCGTCGTCCTCCCGACCGGAGTCCTCCCCGGCGTCCTCCCGCAGCACCCGTGCCAGGAGCCGCCCCCAGGTCCGCAGCTCGTCGTCGTCGGCGTCCTCCCCCGCGTCCGCGAGCATCCGCGCCCACTGCCGGCCCGCCACCGGCCCCTCCTCGCACGCCTCGACGGTCTCCCGCAGCGCTCCGGGGAGTTCGGCGGCCGGGCGGGCGCACAGCAGGTGGTACGTCTCCTCCAGCCGGTACGCCCGCCAGTCCTCGTGCTCCCACAGGTCGACCGGTTCGATCCCCTCCGCCGCCTCGGTGCGCCAGGCGGCGAACGCCGCCGCGAGCCGGGCGTGCCGGGCGGCGAGGTCGCGGCGCGAGGTGTGGCGCATCAGGCGCAGCATCGGACCGCGGACGACGTCGTGGTACTGGATCCGGCTGCCGCGTGGGCTGACGAACGGCAGCCGGCACAACCAGGAGTAGAGCCCGGCGGCCGGTTCGTCCACGGCGGCCCGGAAGACGTCCTCGTCGAGCCGGCGGGGCAGGGCGCCGGCGAGGGCCGCTGCGCGGCGTACCGGGTCCGGCTCCCACTTCAGGAAGCGCTCCACGGCGGTCGAACTGGGGTCGCCGACGTCGTCGGCGCTCTCCGGCTGGTTCTCGGCGAGCATGGAGAGCAGCACCGGCAACCCGCCGGAGAGCCGCAGCACCTCCGCGACCACCGTCTCGTCCGTCACGCCCTTGGCGGCCAGCAGCCCCCGCGCCTCCGACTCGCTGAACGGCGTGAGCGGCAGGTCGGCCACGAAGTCCGCCCAGCCGCCCCAGCGCACCGCGTCGAACGGCCGCTGTCCCGACAGCACCACGACCACGTGCGCCGGCAGCGCCCCGTACCGGTCGGTCGTCATCACATCGCGCAGCCAGCCGTCGAGGAACGGTCCGGTCCGCTCGTAGGTGTCGAAGAACAGCACGATCCAGGGTGCGTCGAGGCCGGTCAGTTCCCCGACGAGGACCGGTGTCAGGGCCCGGTCGGGGGCCAGGACCAGCTGGACGTCGTCCTGGCTGGTGAACCGTGCGCCGAGCGTGGCCCGCAGCCGGTCGGTGCCCTGCGCCAGTTCGGCGGGGTCCAGCGCGCCCGCGAACGCGCCGACCACCGGCACCATGCCGAGCCCGGTGAGCCCGGCGCGTGCGACCGCCATGCTGCCCGCGGACGGCCGCGGGGCCGGGGCGGCGGGTGAGCCGTCGACCGCGGCCTCCCGCAGGGAGACCGACTCGGCCTCGTGCCGCTTCTGCCGGTAGGCGGCAAGCCGCTTGTCGAGCGTCTTCAGGGGGTGCCCCTGCCGGGCGGACTCGGCACTGATCCGGGCCAGCGCCTCCGGAACGTCGCCGACGGACTCGTCCAGGTAGGCGGTGAGCGCGCCGCGGTCGCGCGCCATCTGCTCCATCTCCCGGACCAGGAACGTCTTGCCGACGCCCGCCGGACCGTGCACGTGGAACAGGAAGCGGTGCCGGTCGTCTTCGGGTGGCAGGTCGAAGTTCTCGCGGAACGCGGCGAGTTCGTCGTGCCTGCCGATGAACTTCGCGCGGCGGCGCCGGCGGATCAGCTCGTGCATGGACGGTCCTGTCCGCGCCACGGCTCGCTCCCTCCTGATGGGTCGTCCGGGACCCATCCTCCCCTGGAAGGGGCGCCGAAGGCGCACCCTTAGGGGCGCGGGGATGGGGGTACCTCCCACGCCTTTAAGGCAGTGGGGGAGCGACCAGCCCCCACCGGCCCGGTGGTCCGGAGACGGCAGAAACAGCCTCTCTCGGACGGTGACGATCTGACGGTCTCGTCGTGGCCGGTCGCGCAGTTCCCCGCGCCCCTTAACGTGCGCAAGACAACGGGCACCGCGGGTTCGCCCTTAATCCACCACCGGCAACAACTCCGGCAGGTGACCGTCGGAAGCGGTCGCCGCCCGTTGCCGTTCCTCCGGAACGGCCCCGTAGAGCGTCGTGCGCGGACGCGCCGGGCGCCCCGCCACGTCCGCGATGGCGGCGAGATCGCGGACCGAGCGGTAGGAGCCGTAACGGGAACCGGCCATCCGGGAGATGGTCTCCTCCATCAGCGTGCCGCCCAGGTCGTTCGCGCCGGAGCGCAGCATCTGCGCGGCGCCGTCCGTGCCGAGCTTGACCCAGCTGGTCTGGATGTTGCGGATGTACGGGTGGAGGAGCAGCCGGGCCATGGCGGTGACGGCGCGGTTGTCGCGCAGGGTCGGGCCGGGGCGGGCGATGCCGGCCAGGTAGACGGGTGCGTTGGTGTGGATGAAGGGGAGGGTGACGAACTCGGTGAAGCCCGCCACGCCCTTGTCCAGGGCGGTGCGCTGGATGTCCGCCAGGGTGCGCAGATGGCCGAGCCAGTGCCGGGGCTGGTCGACGTGGCCGTACATCATCGTGGACGAGGAGCGGATGCCGAGTTCGTGCGCGGTGGTGATCACCTCGCGCCAGGTGGCGGCGGGCAGCTTGCCCTTGGTGAGGACCCAGCGCACCTCGTCGTCGAGGATCTCCGCCGCGGTGCCCGGGATCGAGTCGAGGCCGGCCTCCTTGGCGGCGGTCAGCCAGTCCCGTACGGACATGCCGGTGCGGGCGGCGCCGTTGACGACCTCCATGGGCGAGAAGGCGTGCACGTGCATGCCGGGTACCCGGGTCTTCACGGCGCGTGCGATGTCGAAGTAGGCGGTGCCGGGCAGGTCGGGGTGGATGCCGCCCTGCATGCACACCTCCACCGCACCCACTTCCCAGGCCTGCGCGGCGCGCTCGGCGACCTGTTCGACGGAGAGGGTGTAGGCGTCGGCGTCGGTGCGGCGCTGGGCGAAGGCGCAGAAGCGGCAGCCGGTGTAGCAGACGTTGGTGAAGTTGATGTTCCGGGTGACGATGTAGGTGACGTCGTCGCCGACGACGCTGCGGCGCAGGTCGTCGGCGATGTTGCACAGCGCGTCGAGCGGGGCGCCGTCGGCGTGCAGCAGGGTGAGCGCCTGGTCGTCGGTGAGCCGGGTGGGGTCGTCGGCGGCCTGCCGCAGTGCCGCGCTCACGTCGCCGTCGATGCGCTCGGGTGCCGCACCGGACGCGGCCTGCTCGCGCAGCGCGTCCCAGTCGCCGTAGACCGCGTCGAAGTCGTCGCGCCGGTCGGTGGTGCGGCCCTCGGTGTCGATGGTGCGGTGCAGGTCGGTGCGGCCGGACGAGCTGAGCACCGGGTCCGGCTCCTGCCAGGGCAGCCCGGTCGGGCGGGCGTCCTCGCGGGCCAGACCGGTGCCGTCCTCGACCAGCGCCGCCACGTGCGGCAGCAGCCGCGGGTCGAGCCAGGGTTCGCCGCGTGCGATGAACTCGGGGTAGACGGTGAGCCGTTCGCGCAGGTGGAAGCCGGCTTCCGCGGTGCGCGCGGCGAGTTCGTCGAGCTGTGGCCAGGGCCGCTCGGGGTTGACGTGGTCGGGGGTGAGCGGCGACACCCCGCCCCAGTCGTCGATCCCGGCGCCGATCATCAGCGCGTACTGGGCGTCGACCAGGTTCGGCGGGGCCTGGATCCGGGCGTCGGGGCCGAGGATGTGCCGGGCCACCGCGATACAGGCGGCCAGCTCCTGAAGTTCGGCGTCCGGCGCGCCGCGCATCGCGGTGTCCGGCTTGGCGCGGAAGTTCTGCACGATGACTTCCTGGACGCCGTGGTAGGCGCGCTGGATGCGGCGCAGCTCGAAGAGGGCGTCGGCGCGCTCCTCATGGGTCTCGCCGATGCCGATGAGGATGCCGCTGGTGAACGGGACGTTGCTGCGGCCCGCGTCGTGCAGCACCCGCAGCCGCACCGCCGGCTCCTTGTCGGGCGAGCCGTGGTGCGGGCCGCCGGGCTCCGACCACAGCCGGGTGGCGGTGGTCTCCAGCATCATGCCCATGGAGGGTGCGACCGGCTTCAGACGCTGGAAGTCGCTCCAGGTCAGCACGCCGGGGTTGAGGTGCGGGAGCATTCCCGTCTCCTCCAGCACCCGGATCGCCATGGCGCGCAGATAGGCCAACGTGTCGTCGTAACCGTGCGCGTCGAGCCACTCGCGCGCCTCCGGCCAGCGGTCCTCGGGGCGGTCGCCGAGCGTGAAGAGGGCTTCCTTGCAGCCCATCGCTGCGCCCTGCCGGGCGATGTCCAGGACCTCGTCCGGTGTGAGGTACATGCCGTGCCCTGCCCGGCGCAGCCGGCCGGGGACGGTCACGAAGGTGCAGTAGTGGCAGCGGTCCCGGCACAGCCGGGTCAGCGGGATGAAGACCTTCTTCGAGTACGTGAGCGTGCCGGGCCGGCCGGCCGCCGCGAGACCCGCGTCGCGGATCCGGGCGGCCGAGGCGGTCAGGTCGCGCAACGCGTCGCCGCGGGCCTGGAGCAGGACGGCCGCCTCCGTGGCGTCCAGCGAGACTCCGTCCCGCGCTCTGCGCAGGGCGCGGCGCATCGCGGTGGGTGTGGGCGCTACCGGGGCATGATCCGTCATAAAACCGAGCATACGAGCGATCACCGGGAGCCCCCTGCACCGACTCCGGCCGGGCCGGCGCCACGGACGGCGCCGTGGTGCACGCGCCGCCCGCCCGCGCACGGCGCGCCCCGCGCCCTCACGCGTCGAAGGCCGTCGCCCGCGCCCGCTCCTGCCACTCCTCGATCTCCGCCCGAACGGTGCCGAGTTGGCCGAGCACCGCATCCACGCCGTCGGCACCCAGCGGCAGGTGCAGCGGCGTCTTCTCGGCCGCCAGCGCGGCGATGATCACCGCGGCGGCCTTGGCCGGATCACCGTTGGCAATGTCACCCTCGCCGACCATCGCGCGGGTGGCGCCGACCGTCTCCGCGTAATCGGGGAGTTCGGCGCTGGCGGTGGTGTTGGACATGAGCGAGGTGCGGAACCCGCCGGGCTCGACGACCAGCACCTTGATGCCGAGCGGCGCGACCTCGTGGGCCAGCGCCTCGGACATGCCCTCCAACGCGAACTTGGTGCCGCTGTAGGCGGAGAACCCGGCGAACGACATCTGCCCGCCCATGCTGCTCATCTGCACGATGGCGCCCGAGCGCCGCTCGCGCATGTGCGGCAGCACGGCCCGCACCAGCGCGGCGGGCCCGAAGACATGCAGGTCGAACAGGTCGCGCAGATCGGCGTCCGAGGTCTCCTCGAAGGCGCCGACATGGCCACGCCCGGCGTTGTTGACCAGGACGTCGACACGCCCGTGCCGGCGCACCACGTCGGCCACCGCGGCGTCGATGGCCGCCGCGTCCGTGACGTCCAGGGCGAGCGCCTCCACCTGGTCGGGGTGGGCCGCCACCAGGTCGTCGAGCGTGCCCGCCCGCCGTACGGCGCCCACGACCACGTCGCCGGCCGCCACGGCGGCGCCGGTGATGGCCCGTCCGAAACCGCTGTTGGCGCCGGTGACCAGCCAAACCTTGTTCATGATCGTCTCCGTCTCGATATCCCGCCGGATGACCCGCCGGATGTCCTGTCGGACGTCCCCTCGGATGTCCCACCGGGAGCGCCCGCCGCCCGTTTCCGTAGCGGCGCTCCCTGCTCCGTCCACATTCGTCGCACCTCCCCTTGCCCGTCCAAGACCTGCCGTGATAGCCGATGGTTATGACTGATGTGCACGGTCGCGACCTGCGGTATTTCGTCGCGGTGGCCGACGAGCTCCACTTCACCCGCGCCGCCGAGCGACTCTTCGTCTCCCAGCCCGCGCTCAGCAAGCAGATCAGGGCACTGGAACGGCAGCTCGGCACCCCGCTGTTCACCCGCGACCGACCCGGCGTACGCCTCACCCCGGCAGGCGAGGCCCTGCTCCCGCACGCCCGGCGGGTACTGGCCGCCTGGGACGACGCCCAGGCCGAGGTCGAACGGGCCAAGGCCGCCACCCGGGCCACCCTGGTCGTCGGAATGAGCACCAGCCCCGGCCGCGGCGGACTGCTCCCCGCCGTCCGCTCCCGTTTCACCTCCGCACACCCCGAGGTGACGGTCCGGCTGCGCCAGGTCAGCTGGGACGACGCCACGGCGGGCCTGGCGGACGGCAGCACCGACGTGTCCTACGTCTGGCTGCCGCTGCCCGACGAGGAGCGGTACGCGTGGACGGTCGTCGCGGAGGAACCCCGGCTGGTCGCGCTGCCGGAGGACCACCGGCTGGCGGAGCGCGCCACGATCCCGTTCACGGACCTCGTCGACGAGCCGTTCCTCGCGCTTCCGCGCAGCGCCGGACGGCTGCGTGACTACTGGCTCGCCACGGACGCGCGCGAGGGCCGCCCGGCGCGCATCGGCGCGGAGGTCGCCAGTACCGAGGAGACCTACGAGGCCCTGGTCGCCGGGCTCGGCGTGGTCCTCCTCGCGGTGGGCAACGCCCCCCTGATCACCCTGGGCGGCGTGACCACCCGCCCCGTCTCCGGCATCGCGCCCAGCCGTTTCGTGCTGGCCCGGCGCAGGGACGACCGTCGGCCGCTGGTGGCGGGGTACGTCCGGGCGTGCGGAGAGGTCGTGCGGGACACGGGTACGGGGTGATCGACCGTTGCGGTTCCGGCCGGCGGCCGACGTACCCGAGCGCCGCGGAAAGGTGCCGGCGTCCCGCTGGGAGCCAATGCGCCGATCCTGTCCCTCGGAGTACTGGTATCGGCAGGATCTGGAACGCGACGCTCCGTCCGCCGACCATGAAGGCATGGCACATGTACTCGTCACGGGCGGAACCGGGTTTCTGGCCTCCCACACGATCGCGCGGCTGCTGACCGCAGAGCACACCGTCACGACCACGGTGCGCTCCCTGGCGCGGCGGTCGGACGTCGAGCGGATGCTCACCGTGGCCGGAGCCCCGCATGCGCACGGCGTCTCCTGTGTGGCGGCCGACCTGACGTCCGACCGCGGCTGGGACCGGGCCGTGGCGGGAGCGGACTACGTCCTGCACATCGCCTCGCCGTTTCCCGCAGCGCGGCCGAAGCACGAGGACGACGTGATCGTCCCGGCCCGGGACGGGGCCCTGCGAGTGCTCCGTGCCGCCCGGGAAGCGGGCGTCCGGCGCACGGTGCTGACCTCCTCCTTCGCGGCGGTGGGCTACGGCCACGGGCGGACCGGACGGACGTTCACCGAGGACGACTGGACGCGGACCGACGGGCCGGGGGTGTCCGCGTACATCAAGTCCAAGGCGGTCGCCGAACGGGCTGCCTGGGACTTCGTCGAGCGCGAAGGAGACGGGCTGGAACTGACGGCCGTCAACCCCGTGGGGATCTTCGGGCCGGTCCTCGGACCCGACTACTCCGCGTCGATCCGCATCGTCCACGCGATGCTGACCGGCGGGATGCGGACCGCGCCGCCGATCTGGACCAACACGGTCGACGTACGCGACGCGGCCGACCTGCATCTGCGTGCCATGACCGCGCCCGAGGCAGCCGGACAGCGGTACCTGGCGCTCGCGGGCGAGCCGGTCTCCTTCCAGCACATCGCCCTGACCTTGCGCGAGCGGCTGGGCGAGGCCGCCGCCAAGGCCCCCACCCGATCCGCACCGGCCTGGCTGCTGCGCCTGCTGGCCACGGTCAGGCCGCCGCTGCGTGAGACGGTGCCGCAGCTGGGCGTCGTGCGCCGCGCCTCCCACGCGAAGGCCCGCAGGGAGCTGGACTGGGTCCCGCGTTCCAACGAGGACGCCGTCGTGGCCACCGCGGAGAGCCTGGTCCGCCTCGGGCTGCTGAGCGGTTAGCGTCGAGAGCATGGTGCACGAGACCGCCGACACCCTGGGCGGGTTCCTGCGGGCCCGGCGGGGGCAGCTCAGCCCGCAACAGGTCGGGCTGCCCGCCGGCGAGCGGCGCCGCGTACCCGGACTGCGGCGGGAGGAGGTCGCCCAGCTCGCGGGCATCAGCCCCGAGTACTACCTGCGCCTGGAGCAGGGCCGCAACCTCAACCCCTCCGACCAGATCCTGGCCGCCCTGGCCGGCGCGCTCCAGCTCGACGAGGACGCGCTCGCCTACCTGCACCGCCTCGCCCACCCCGCCCCGCCCGCCCGCAGGCCACGCAACCGCGCCCGTGCGAACCAGGGCGATCTCCAGCCGCTCCTGGACAGCTGGCCGCACACCCCCGCCTACGCCCAGGGGCCCGGCGGGCGCGTCGTCGCGGCCAACCGGCTGGCCGTGCTCCTGTGCCCGTTCTTCGCCGTCGGGCAGAACCCGCTACGGGCCGCCTTCCTCGAGCCTGAGATGCGCAGCCTGTACCCGCAGTGGGACGACATGACCGCCAAGGCCGTCTCCGGCCTGCGCACCATGATCGACGTCGATGACGCCGACCCGCAGCTGCTCGAGACCATCGGCGAACTCACCGTCGTCAGCGAGCGGTTCAGCAGGCTGTGGACCCGCCGCGAGGTACGCCGCCGCGACACCGGCCTCACCCGGCTGAACCACCCGCTCGTCGGCGAACTCGACCTGCACTACGAGAAGATGCTGCGCCCGCAGGCCCACCAGCTGATCGTCGTCTACCACGCCGACCAGGGCTCCACCAGCGCGGAGCGCCTGGCCCTCCTCGGCAGCCTCTGACGCAGCCTCTGACCACCCGCCCGGCACCCCGGCGCCGGTCAGCCCATGGTCTTGGCGCCGTCCAGGGACTCGCGGATGATGTCGGCGTGGCCGGCGTGCTGTGCGGTCTCGGCGATGATGTGCAGCAGTACCCGGCGGGCCGACCACTGCGTGCCGGGCTCGTTCCACGGAGCTTTCGGCAGTGGCCACACCGCGTCCAGGTCGGGCAGGGTGGCAACCAGGTCGTCGGTCCGGCGAGCGACCTCGGCGTAGTCCGCCAGCACTCCGGCCAGCGTCTCACCGGGCAGCATCCGGAACCAGTCGGCCCACTGGGCCAGGTCGGCCTCGGTCATGGCCGTGAAGTCCGGCATCGCCGACGGGCCGTTCAGGATGAAGCCCACCCAGTTCTGCTCCACCGCGGTGACGTGCTTGATCAGTCCGCCCAGGCAGAGCTCGCTGGCGGTGGTCCGCAGCCCGGCCTGCTCATCGGTGAGGTCACGGGTGGTGAAGCGCAGGAAGTTCCGGTGCTTGGCCAGCGTCTCCAGCAGGTCGGCGCGCTCGCCGGTGACGGCCGGGGCCTCGGCGGGATCGCGGGGGGTCAGTTCGTTGACGGTCATGGTCTTCGCCTTCCGGTGTTCCTGTTCCGTCGGTCGAGGACCACGCTAGGAGGCGTTGCGGTCAGCTTCTGTCCTCGATCCCGGGCGCGGAACGGCCGGCCGCGTCACGGTCACGAGTTGAAGTCCGCGCCGAACGGGGACCTGAACTCGTCGGGCGCGCCCAGGGTGCTGGGCACGATGAGGGACGAACCCTTCGGGGTCACCCCGCACGCCGTCGACGAGAACACCCAGACCGAGCCACGGGCGCGCGGGGCGCCGGCCGGATCGCTCTCGCCCCCCGCGAGCAGGTCGGCATGGCCGTCGCCATCGGTGTCGACGAGCTTGGTCGCCGTCCCGATCGAGTAGGACCCCTTGGCGGTGCTGCTGGGCAGGCCCTTGGTGGCCGCGGTGAGGACCTGCGCGTCCTTCCCGGTCAGGCCGTCGGCGGTACCCCGCAGCGTGACGACGTCGCCGCCGCCCCCGGGGGGAGCGCCGACGTCCTTCGCCGGGGCCCCGACGGACACGTCCGCGTACCCGTCGCCGTCGATGTCCCCCACGGAGATGCCGGAGCCGAAGTACTCGGTCCCGCCCTCTTCGTCGCCCGTCTCGTCGTGGTGGGCAACGCCCGGTACGCCGGGGCTGTCCTGGTTGAGCATGGTCATCTTCCCGACGTCGGGGCCGTTCTTGCCGCCCGGCAGGTAGACGACCGCGCCGCTCTTGAGATGCGGCCGGTCGTACTTCTTGGCGTACTTCGGCTCCTGTATCCCACTGCCGAGGTCGTCGGTGGAGATGTACACGAAGAAGGCGTTGGTGATGATGTCGCCGTACCCGTCGCCGTTCACGTCTCCGACGGCCACGTCGTCGCCCTGGTCCTGGGGACCGTGGACCCCGCTCAGGGCGGTACCCGCGGCGAGGCCGTCATGGGTGCCCTTCCAGAGGACGAGGTCGCTTCGGCGCTTGGGCCCGTTCCGGGTGTTGCCCGTGGAGACCAGGTCGGTGATGCCGTCACCGTCGACGTCACCGGTGGCCATGTCGCTCATCCCGGCGTCGGGTGGGCCGTCCGGGTCCTTGAGGGGCGGGCCCTGCACGTCGCGGACGCCGCCGGCCGGCCGGCCGTCGCGCCCGAAGGGACCGGACAGGATGCGCACGTCGTGGCCCCGTACCTCGGTCGCGAGATCCGGGGCACCGTCGCCGTCGAAGTCCCCCGCGGCGACGAGCGCGCCGACGTCGTCGTGGGAGGCGGCGTCGCTGGCCAGCGTGACCGAGCCGGACAGCCCGCTCGGGCTTCCCCAGATGACCGAGAGGGAGCCCTGCCAGTAGTAGTGGCGGGGGCGGTCGTTGTCCACGCCGTCGCTGCCCCACCCCTCGTCGTGCCCGTTCTCGCGGGAACCGACGATCAGGTCCGCGTACCCGTCCCGGTCGAGGTCCGCGCTGGTCACGGACGTGCCGTAGTAGTCACCCGGCTCGCTGACCCCCGGCATGCCGGGCCTGTCCTGGTCGAAGAGCTGCTTGGACGAGGTCCGCAGGCCCTGGGCCGAGCCGTACGCGACGGCCACGTAGCCGCCCTTGCGCAGGGTCTTCCTGGGAACGAGGTCGCCGTACGGGACGGGGAAGGCGACGTCGGAGTAACCGTCGCCGTTGAAGTCGTCATGGAGCGGGCCGCGGTGGCGCTTGCCGGCGCCCGACGAACCCGATGCGCCGTCCGTGCACCAACTGGCCGGGGTGGCGGGGAGTTCCTCGTCGTGCGCGCCGCCCCCGGTTGCGCTGGGGCTGGAGTGGGCGGGCGTGCCGGCGCCGGCGCTCTTGCGGGAGTCGGCACCCTTGCCGGGGTCGTCGTTCGAGCACGCCGCCGTGGACAGGCCGACCGCGAGAGCCAGCACCAGGCCAGGGACGTGTGCGACGCGGCGTGTGTTCATCGGTGTCCTCCCTGCCGGGCGCGCAGCTGCAACTCCGTGCTCACCCGCAACTCCTGTGCTCACCCTGTTCTGACGTGTCGGCCGGGAGGCCCGTTGCACGACTGGCCATAACGTTCTGCATGCGAAGACGTGGAGACGCGTGGAGATTCAGCGAGCGCCGGACATGGGGGACCCGGGGGCGGGAACCCCACGCGCCCCACATGCACCCGTCGTTTCCCTTCCCTTCCACGGAAGTTCGCGGCTGAATACGAGGGTTGGCCAGAGCCACCACCCCACGCCGTACCCAGCGCGAACGACCTCCAGGGGGCACCGCAATGTGTCAGGAACACGCCCGCCGTGACGCCGGCCACCCCGGCAGGGGCTCCGGCCTCGCCAGACGCACGCTGATCAGCACCTCGGCCGCCGCCGCCCTAACCTTGGGCACCGTGAGCTTCGCACGCGCCGCCGACGGTGCCGCCCCGGCCTCCGGCCAGGAGACGAGGACGGTCAAGGGCACCCTCCCGCCGGGCGCGCCCGACTTCGTCTACCTCCCCGTCGAGGTCCCGTCCGGCGTGCACGAGATCCACGTCGCCTACACCTACGAGAAGCCGTCCGTGCCGGCCGGCACCCAGGGCAACGCCCTCGACATCGGGATCTTCGACGAACGCGGCACCGCGCTCGGCGGCGCCGGCTTCCGCGGCTGGTCCGGCGGCGCCCGCACCGAGTTCTTCGTCCGCGCCGACGAGGCCACCCCCGGCTACCTCGCCGGCGCGATCCATCCCGGCACCTGGAACGTCGTCCTCGGCCCGTACACGGTCGCCCCCGACGGGCTGCCGTACGAGGTGACCGTCACCCTCACCTACGGCGAGCAGGGCGAGACGCCCGAGCCGACCTATCCACCGGAGCGCGCGAAGGGCCGCGGTCGCGCCTGGTACCGCGGCGACTGCCACCTGCACAGCTGGTACTCGGACGGCAAGCGCACCCCGGCCGAGATCGCCGCGCTGGCCCGCGAGGCGGGTCTGGACTTCATGCACACGTCGGACCACAACACGAACTCCTCGCACCCGTTCTGGGCCGACCAGGCCGGCGACGACCTGCTGATCCTGATCGGCGAGGAGATCACCACCCGCAACGGCCACGTGCTCGCGCTCGCCCCCGAGCCCGGCACGTTCATCGACTGGCGCTACCGGGCCCGTGACAACCGCTTCGGCACCTTCGCCCGCGAGATCCGCCGGCGCGGCGGCCTCGTGGTGCCCGCCCACCCGCACGGCACCTGCCTCGGCTGCTTCTGGAAGTTCGGCTTCGACGAGGCGGACGCGGTCGAGGTCTGGAACGGCCCGTACACGCCCGACGACGAGGTCTCGCTCGCGGAGTGGGACAACACCCTGGTCGCCGGGGTGCGCACCGGACGGCGCAGCTGGCTGCCGGCGATGGGCAACAGCGACGCGCACCGCGACCCGGACGTGGTCGGCCTGCCGCAGACGGTGGTGCTCGCGGACGACCTGTCCCGCGAGGCGATCCTCGCCGGCATCCGCGCCGGACGGAGCTATGTCGCCGAGTCGTCGGCGGTGCAGGTGGCGTTCACGGCGTCCGGTGGCCGCGGGGAGCACGCCGGCATCGGCGAACGGCTGGGCGCGGACGACAAGACCCCGGTCACCGCCCGCCTGGAGGTCAAGGGCGCACCGGGTTGCACCACCCACATCGTCACCGACCAGGGCACCCTCTTCACCGGACCCGCGCTGCCGGAGAGCGGCGAGGGCACGATCGAGTGGCACACCACGCCCTCGTACGCGGCGTACGTCCGTGCGGAGGTCCGCCATCCGGCGACCGTGCCGGGCCTGCCGGGCGCGCTCGCGGCGTTCACGAACCCGATCTTCCTGGGAGCCTGACCCGGCCGCGTACCGCAGCCGCAAGCACGGCCGTGAACACGGCCGCAACCACGACCGGCCGAACGGGTTGTGGGCGCCGACACAGGGGGCGCTCACAACCCGTTCGCGCGCCCCCCGACCCCCTTCGGCGTCACAGCGTCGTCTCGCTGGCCCCGCAGCTCGCATCCCGCCCCCACCCCCGCCGACGGTGCACCTCCACGGGGCGATCGTGCGCCCCCACCGCGGCCGCACGCCCCCGATAACCCATCGCCCCCGGTTGCTCACCACGGGTAACATCGGGAGGCCACATCAGCGGACCCGTCCCATGGCAACCGCCCCGGGTGTCCCACGCGTCCCAGGATCCATAATTCGCCCCACGGCCCCACCCCAGCGAAAAGGCCGTACTACCGGTCATCGTGGCGAGAACACATCTCCACGTGCGAGGACCCTGTGAGAGCTCATCCAGCAGAGCTGACGCGTTGCCATGGACAAGGCAAACTGGCGGAGGCGATCGAGACCCGTGCAGGGAGCGGCCATGACCGGTGAAGGGCCCCTAGCGGAGCAGGACCGTCCGCCCGTGGAAGCCAACTCCACGGAGACGGTGCTGCACTTCGGCGTGCTCGGTCCCGTACGCGCCTCACGCGCCGGGGCGGCCCTTCCCATGGGCTCGCCGCTGCAACGCGCCCTGCTCGCCGCGCTCCTGCTGCGAGACGGCCGCACGGCCACCGCGGGAGAGCTGATCGACGCCCTGTGGGGCGAGATCGCGCCGTCCCAGGCGCTGGCCGCGGTGCGCACCTACGCGTCCCGGCTGCGCAAGACGCTCGGCCCCGGCGTGCTGCGCAGCGAGTCGGGCGGGTACGCGATCCGGATAACCGAGCACGCGCTGGACGTCTCGCAGGCCGAGGAGTTGTGGGCGAAGGCCCAGAAGTACCGCACCGCCGGCCGCGCCAACCGCGTACGCGAGCTGATCAACGAGGCGCTGGCGCTGTGGGACGGCGAGCCGCTGGCCGGCGTGCCCGGGCCGTTCGCCGAGACCCAGCGGACCCGCCTGGAGGAGTGGCGGCTGCAACTGCTGGAGACCCGCCTGGAGACGGACCTGGAGCAGGGCCGGCACGCCGAGGTGGTCTCCGAGCTGACCGCGCTCACCGCGGCGCACCCGCTGCGCGAACGGCTGCGCGAGCTGCTGATGCTGGCGCTGTACCGCAGCGGCCGGCAGGCCGAGGCCTTGGCCGTCTACGCGGACACCCGCCGGCTGCTCGCCGATGAGCTGGGCGTCGACCCGCGGTCCGCCCTGAAGGACCTCCAGCAGCGCATCCTGGCCGCCGACCCGGGCCTGAGCCTGCCGGCGACCCCGGCCGCCGAGCTGCTCGTGCCGCAGGTGCGCCCCGCGCAGTTGCCCGCCACGGTCCCGGACTTCACCGGCCGCCAGGGATCCGTGCAGGAGCTGTCGAAGGTGCTCTCCTCGGCCGGCGGACGCGTCATGGCGGTCTCCGCTGTGGCCGGCATCGGCGGCGTCGGCAAAACCACGCTCGCGGTGCACGTGGCGCACGCGGTGCGCAGCGCCTTCCCCGACGGCCAGCTCTACGTGGACCTCCAGGGCACCAGCGCGCGCCCGGCCGAGCCCGAGGCGGTGCTCCGCTCCTTCCTGCGCTCCCTGGGCACCGCCGACACGGCGATCCCCGACACCCTCGACGAACGCGCCGCGCTGTACCGCTCGGTGCTCGACGACCGCCGGGTCCTGGTGCTGCTGGACAACGCCCATGACGCGGCCCAGGTGCGCCCGCTGCTGCCCGGCACCGAGAACTGCGCGGCCCTGATCACCTCCCGGGTGCGCATGGTCGACCTGGCCGGCGCGCACCTCGTCGACCTGGACGTGATGTCCCCCGAGGAGGCACTCCAGCTCTTCACCAGGGTCGTCGGCGTCGAGCGTGTCACCGCCGAACGCAAGGCCGCCCTGGACGTGGTGGCGGCCTGCGGCTTCCTGCCGCTGGCGATCCGCATCGCCGCCTCCCGCCTGGCGGCCCGCCGCACCTGGACGGTCGCCCTGCTCGCCACCAAGCTCGCCGACGAGCGCCGCCGGCTGGACGAGCTCCAGGCCGGCGACCTCGCCGTCAAGGCCACCTTCGAGCTGGGCTACGGCCAGCTGGAGCCCGCGCAGGCGCGCGCGTTCCGCCTGCTGGGCCTCGCCGACGGCCCCGACATCTCGCTGGCCGCAGCGGCGGCCCTGCTCGACCTGCCCGCGCCCCGCACGGAGGACCTCCTGGAGGTCCTGGTCGACACCTCTCTGGTGGAATCCGCAGCGCCGGGCCGCTACCGCTTCCACGACCTCGTACGGCTCTACGCGCGTTCCTGCGCCGAGCGCGACGAGCAGCCGGCGGACCGGGACGCGGCACTCGCCCGGCTGCTGGACTTCTACCTGGCCACCGCCGCGGGCGTGTACGCCATCGAGCGACCGGGCGACCGGCTCGTGGAGCACCTGGAGCCCACCGAGTATCCGGGGCTCGCCTTCCCGGACCGGGACACCGGACTCGACTGGCTGTTCACCGAGTCGGACCCGCTGCTCGCCTGCATCCAGCAGTGCGCCACCGGACCCTTGCTGCGGCGGGCCACCGACCTCCTGATGGCCGCGATGGACCTCGCGGAGTCCGGAGCGAACTCCCGGCGGTACCAGGCGGTGGCCGCCAGCGTCAGCGAGGCGGCACGCGCCGCCGGGAACCTCCTGACAGAAGGCCGGGCCCGGACGTTCCTGGCCCTGGTCCACAGCATGAGCGGGCACTTCCAGGAGGCCGACGACGAGGCCGTCCTCGCCCTGAAGGCCGGATCCGCCGCCGGGGACCCGCTGGTCATGTCCATGATTCCGAACATCCACGGCCTCATCGCCTATTACGAGCATCGTTACGACGACGCGAAGGAACATCTCCAGGAGGCCGTCGAGGCGTTCCGGAACGATCGCAACCTCCCCGGCGAGGCGAGCGCCGTGTGCAATCTCTCCCGGATCCACCTCGCCATGGGTGAGACCGAGACCGCGGTCGGCCTGGCCTCGCAGGGCATGCGGATCTACGAGAGCGTGGGCGCCACCTTCCGGCTGGCCAACGCCAAGTACGCCCTCGGGATCGTCCTGGTCGCGGCACAGCGGCCCGACGAGGCGATGCAGCACTTCACGGCCGCGCTCGACACGTTCCGCGAGACCCGCCAACGCCTGTGGGAAGGCATGGCCCACTTCCGCCTCGCGGAAGCCCATCTGGCGGCGCAGCGGCCCGCGCGCGCGGCGGAGCACGCGGAACAGGCGCTGGGACTGCGCGGCCTGGGCGGCGAGTGGCGCCGCGGGATGATGCTCACCGTTTTGGGCAAGGCTCTGATGGGGATCGGTCAGAGGGTGCGTGCGGAGGCCTGCTGGCGCGAGGCGCTGGCGATCTACGACAGCTACGACAAGCTCACGTCTCCGGAAGCCGCCGAAGTGCGGGCCCTGCTGGGCACGGTCACCCCCGTATAGCGGACGCGCGACGGTTCGCGGCGGAACCGTTCATCAATCGTTTATCGCCTCACGGCACCCTCTTCTGTGTCGATCCATCGCATTCGGGGGGCAGATGGGTCGCCGCGGCCTCACCGCTAAGGTGAACGGCCCGGAGCGTCCGCCCGGCGTCCTCGGGGGAGCCGCCGGGTGGACGCTTCCCGCCCCACCATTCCCAGTCCAGGAGTTGCGATGAGCGCCGACGACAAGCTCGGGCAAGAGCGGACACCGGAGGGCGAGCACAGCCCGACCCTCCAGACGAAGCAGAACGACGACGAGCCGACCGGGACACCCGTCAAGCCCTACTCCGACGTCCACATCCCCGCCCCGCCCAAGGCACTCCAGGACAGCGAGCCGGCCGGGACACCCGTCAAGCCCTACTCCGACGTCCACATCCCGGCTCCACCCAAGGCACTCCAGGACAGCGAGCCGGCCGGGACACCCGTCAAGCCCTACTCCGACGTCCACATCCCCGCCCCGCCCAAGGCACTCCAGGACAGCGAGCCGGAGAAGCCCAGCGACGAGTACGTGAGCGGCGAGGGCGGCGCGTAGAGCGGCACGACCGGGGGGAAGCGACAGCCGCGGTGGCGCGGAGGGGGAGCCATCGCGGCTGTCGCATGTCCGCCGTGCGGTGCGCCGCGAGCCGGCGCACCCGCGGGGGTCGCCGCCCTGCGCCGCGGGCACGGTATTTCCGCGCAATATCGCCAGAATATCGGGCTCCGTATTTCCGGAACGCCGCGTACGATATGTCCGGGACCGAATCGGAGGCCCGGAAATTCCAGACCTTGAACCAGGCGTCAAACCAGACATTAAAATCGTTCTTTTCCGGCCCGCCCATGTGATATAATGCCCATTCATTGCCATCGAAAGAATCAGCCCGGATTAAGTTCACCCTAGGAAACCCATGACCGAGGTCACCCCGCCGCCGTCCTTCGATCCTCGTGCGATCGAAGCGCACTGGCAGAACGTCTGGCGCGAAGAGCGTTCGTGGGAGGTCTCCAACTCCCACGCTGCCGACAAGAGGGCGTACGTCCTTGAGATGTTGCCCTACACCAGCGGGGAGCCGCATGTTGGACATCTCAAGAACTACGCGGTCGGAGACGCCGTAGCGCATTTCCTGCGGCGCCAGGGATATTACGTTCTGCATCCGATGGGTTTCGACGCCTTCGGGCTGCCGGCAGAGAATCACGCGATTCGCACGAACAAGCACCCCCGGCTGTCCACGGACGAGTCGATCGCTTCCTTCCGCGAGCAGTTCAAGCAGTGGGGCATTTCGATCGACTGGTCCCGCGAGGTCAGCACGCACCAGCCGGAGTACTACCGCTGGACCCAGTGGATCTTCCTGCAGCTGTACAAGCACGGCCTGGCCTACCGGAAGCGCTCCGCGGTCAACTGGTGCCCCCAGGACGCCACCGTGCTGGCGAACGAGCAGGTCGTCGACGGCCACTGCGAGCGCTGCGGCACCCTGGTCGAGCTGAAGCAGCTGGAGCAGTGGTTCTTCAAGATCACTGACTACGCCGACCGGCTGCTGCGCGACCTGGACGGCCTGGACTGGCCCGAGCACGTCAAGACGATGCAGCGTGCCTGGATCGGCCGCTCCGAGGGCGCCGGGGTCACCTTCCGGATCGCCGAGCCGGCCCAGGAGGTGCGGGTCTTCACCACCCGCCCGGACACCCTGTTCGGCGTCACCTTCCTGGCCATCTCGCCGGAGCACCCGGACCTGGACAAGCTGACCGAGGGCACCGAGCAGGAGGCCGCGGTCCGGGAGTACGTGAACGCCGCGCGCCGCGCCGGCCACGCCGAGCGGGGCAACGAGGACCGCCCGAAGACCGGCGTCCTGACCGGCCGTCACGCGATCCACCCGCTGAGCGGGCAGGAGATCCCGATCGTCGTCGCCGACTACGTGCTCATGGAGTACGGCACCGGCGCGGTCATGGGCGTCCCGGCCCACGACGAGCGCGACTTCCAGCTGGCCGAGGTCATGGGCCTGCCCATCCGGTCGGTGATCGCGCTGGCCGACGGCAGCGAGCCCGAGCTGCCCTTCAGCGGCCACGGCAGCGCGGTGAACTCCGGCGACTTCGACGGCAGGCCCAGCCGCGAGGCCGCCGCCGGCATCACCGAGCGGCTGGCCGAGACCGACCAGGGCGAGGCCGTCGTCAGCTACAAGCTGCGCGACTGGCTGCTGTCCCGGCAGCGCTACTGGGGCTGCCCCATCCCGATGGTCTACTGCGACGACTGCGGCCTGGTCCCGGTGCCCGAGGACCAGCTGCCGGTGCGCCTGCCGGACATCGAGGACTACGCCCCCAAGGGCAAGTCCCCGCTGGCCGCCGCGGAGGACTGGGTGCGCACCGAGTGCCCGCAGTGCGGTGGCGCGGCCCGCCGCGAGACCGACACCATGGACACGTTCGTCGACTCGTCCTGGTACTACATGCGCTACTGCGACCCGAAGAACGACACGGCGCCGTGGAGCCAGGAGGCGATGCAGGCCTGGATGCCCGTCGACCAGTACATCGGCGGCGTGGAGCACGCGATCCTGCACCTGCTGTACGCGCGTTTTCTGGTCAAGGCGCTGGCCGACTTCGGTCATCTGCCGGTGCAGGAGCCGTTCGCGAAGCTCTTCACCCAGGGCATGATCACCAAAGACGGCGCCAAGATGTCCAAGTCCAAGGGGAACGTGGTCTCCCCCCGGACGATCATCGAGGAGTTCGGCTCCGACACCGCACGCTGCTACGTGCTGTTCATGGGCCCGCCCGACCAGGGCGCCGACTGGTCCGACGAGGGCATGGGGGGCGTGCACCGCTTCTTCAGGCGGCTGTGGCGCTACACCGACGAGATCACCGGGACCGACGCCGAGGTGATCGGCAAGGCCGAGGACCCCGAGCGTGACCTGGCGCTGCGCCGCGCCACCGCCCGGGCCACGGTCAAGGTCACCGAGGACATGTCGGGCAAGTACGCGTTCAACACGGCCATCGCCGCCCTGATGTCGCTGTCGAACGATTGCAGCAAGGCACTCCAGGACGGCATCCGCCGGGACACCGCCGTCGAGGCCGTCAGCACCCTGGCCTCGCTGCTGCTGCCCTTCGCTCCGCACCTGTCCAGCGAGGTCTACTTCCGGCTCACCGGCAAGCAGGTCTGGAAGGAGCCGTGGCCCGTTGCGGACACCTCGCTGCTCCAGGTGTCGACGATCGAGCTGATCGTCCAGGTGAACGCGAAGACGCGGGGCCGCATCAGCGTGCCGGCCGACGCCTCCGAGGACGTCGTCCGGGAGACGGTCGCCGGGACCGACCTGGTCCAGCGTGAGGTCGGCGATCGCGCGATCAAGCGGATCATCGTCGTCCCCGGCCGTCTGGTGAACGTGGTCGTGGGCTGACGCCCTCGGCCTCCCCTTGCGCCCAAGGGCACACACCTTGTGCTCTTGGGCCCGCACGGCGCGCTCTTGGGGCACGCGAAGCGTGCATGAAAGGGGCGCGGGGAACTGCGCGCCCAGCCACGGGTGACCCTGCGGGTCGTCACCGGGCGGGAGGGGCTGTTTCCGTCGTGTCCGGACCACCGGCCGGTGGTGGGTTGCTCGCGCAGTTCCCCGCGCCCCTTTCAGGGGGCACCGTGGACCGAAGGTCCAGCATGTGAAAAACCTTGTCGTAGCGGCGTTCGCCGAAGGCGACGAAGCGCGGCAGCCGCCCGTACTCGACGAACCCGAGCGACCGGTACAACCGCAGAGCGACGTCGTTGTCCCCGCGGGCGTCCAGCGTGAGCACCTCCACGCCCGCCCGCCGCGCATCGTCGACGAGGGCGGCGACCAGCAGCCGTCCGACCCCACGGCCGTGGGCCGCCGCGTCGACCGCGACCTTCTCCAGGTCGGCGTGCGGACGGTGCGTGGGGCGGTCGTAGCGCAGCCAGTACCCCAGGCCGACGAGCCGCGGTCCGAGATAGGCGGCGCGCAGCGCACCGTCGCCGGCCCGCGCCGCGGCCAGCACCCGTTCGAGCAGGTCCGCCACCTCCGCACGCTCCGGCGGATCCACCCAGCCGAGCGCGGCGCCCGCGTCGACCAGGCCGGCGAGGATCCGGTGCGCCGCCGCGGCGAAGCCCGCTGTACGGCCCGGGTCGGACATCAGCTGTCCCGCGTCGAGCAGCGCGAGTTCACCGCCCCCGCCAGCGGGCAGGTCCGCTTCCATCGGCACACCTCCTGGGCTGCGGCCGGAGTTCCGGGAACCCGCAGCCTAGTCACCCGCATGTGGCCCATGAATCCCGCAACCTTCCCGCACGCCTATTTACACAGGGCAGCCTGCACAGTCTCACCTTTACAGATCAGACTGAAGAAAATAGCGTGGGGCCATGGACGAGAGCACTGGGGCAGGGACCAAGGGCGCCGGTACGGGCACCGGGACCCGGACCGGGACCGGGACCGGCGGTTCGCAGGTCCTGGCCGCGTCGGCGGTTCAGGCGGCGCGGGACCTGCGGGTGGTGCTGGGCCGGCTGCGGCGGCGGCTGCGGGAGACGTGGGACCCCGAGGGGCTGACCCCTTCGCAGACGTCCGCGTTGAGCAGGCTGCAACGCGGCGGGCCGGCGTCGACCAGCGATCTCGCGGCGGCCGAGCGGGTCCGCCCGCAGTCGATGGCGTACACCCTGGCCGGACTCGACGAACGCGGGCTGATCCGGCGGGACCCCGATCCGGATGACGGCCGCCGGCTGCTGGTCTCGCTCACCGACGCCGGTCTGGCCTTCCTCGACGACAAGCGGCGGACGGGCGAGGAGTGGCTGGCCGGCTGCCTGCACGCCGACTACACCGAGGAGGAGCGGCGCAGGATCCTGGACGCGCTGGCGTTGCTGGAGAGGCTCACGCCGTGACGGCGGAGTCCCCGAAGGCATCGAAGGCCGCGCGCCGGCCGGGTGGCCCCGGGGCGGCCTTCGACCGCCGGCTGCTGCCCCCGATGATGCTGGGCTCGGTACTGAACCCGGTGAACTCCTCGATCATCTCGGTGTCCCTGGTACCGATCGGCGCGGCGTTCGGGGCGCCGCCGGACCAGACGGCCTGGCTGATCTCGGCGCTGTACCTGGCCACCTCCATCGGCCAGCCGGTGGTGGGGCGGCTGATCGACCTGCACGGCCCGCGCAGGCTGTTCCTGGCCGGGTCGGCCATGACCGGCGTGGCGGGTGTCGTCGGCCTGCTCGCGCCGAACCTGGGAGTGCTCATCGCGGCCCGGGTCCTCCTCGGGTTCGGTACCTGCGCCGGCTATCCGGCCGCGATGTACCTGATACGCGGCGAGGCCCGGCGCACCGGCGAGGACAGTCCGCAGGGGGTGCTGACGGCGCTCGCGGTGGCTAACCAGACCATCGCCGTGATCGGCCCGTCCCTCGGCGGACTGCTCATCGGCCTGGGCGGCTGGCGCACCACCCTGGCGGTGAACATTCCGCTGGCGGTGGCCGGACTGGTACTCGGCGCCCGACGGTTGCCCAGGACGGTGCCGTCCCCCGCGGCGTCCTCGTCCGAGCCCGCCGGGGCGAGGGGCGCCGCCGGGCTGGACCTGCCGGGGATGGTGCTCTTCGCCGGGACGCTGATCGCGCTGCTGCTGTTCCTGATGGAGCCGGGGGCCGACCACTGGTACCTGCTCCTGCTGACCGTGCTGCTCGCGGGCGGTTTCACGGTGCGTGAGCTGCGGGTCGCCGAGCCCTTCATCGACCTGCGGCTGCTACGCGGCAACCTGCCCCTGGTCACGACCTACCTGCGCGCCCTGTTCGCCTACGTCGTCTCGTACGCCTTCCTGTACGGCTACACGCAGTGGATGGAGGAAGGCCGGGGCCTGACCGCCTCGCAGGCCGGGCTCGCCCAGTTGCCGCTGTTCGCGACGGCGATCGCCGTGTCGACCGTCACCGGGCGCCGCGCGGAGGTCCGCGGCAAGCTGCTGGTGGGGGCCGTCTGCCAGGTGCTGGCCTGCGGAGGCCTGTTGTTCCTGCGCGACGACAGCGCCGCCTGGATGCTGCTGGCGCTCGCCCTGCTCGTCGGCATACCCCAGGGGTTGAACAGCCTGGCCCTCCAGAACAGCGTGTACCACCAGGCACAGGCCGAGCGGATGGGCTCCTCCGCTGGGCTGCTGCGCACCTTCGGCTACCTGGGCGCCATCGTCGCCTCAGCGGCGAACGGCGCCTTCCTGTCCGGGCGGGCCGACACCGGCGGGCTGCACCACCTGGCGTGGTTCATGGTCGCGATCGCCGCGCTGTTCCTGGTGACGACCGTGGCCGACCGCTCGCTGTCCCGGATCGGCGCCGCCCCGGCCACCCCGCCCGCGGCGCCCCCACCGACCACCGACGCACCTGCTTCGTGAGAAACCACCGTCCACCGTTTCCGTTGAGAATCCCCCTCTTCAGTTAGGCAGAACCGCACCCATGACCGTGAACGGCAACACCGCCCTGCTCGTGATGGACGTCCAGAACGGCATCGTGAACCGCGTCCAGGACCCGTCCTACCTGCCACGTCTCACCGGCGCCGTCGACGCGGCCCGGGCCGCCGGCGTCCCCGTCCTCTACGTGGTGATCGGGTTCCGCGCCGACCACGCGGACATCAGCGAGCGGAACCAGTCCTTCGCCGCGCTGCCGCCGGGGGTGTTCACGCCCGACGACCCCGGGGCCGCGGTCCACGCCGACGTCGCGCCCCGTGCCGGCGATCTGACGATCACCAAGAAGCGGGTGAGTGCGTTCGCCGGCAGCGACCTGGAGCTGGTGCTGCGCTCCCGGAACATCGACCACCTGGTGCTGACCGGCATCGCGACGAGCGGCGTCGTGCTGTCCACCCTCCGCCAGGCCGCCGACCTCGACTACCGGCTCACCGTCCTGTCGGACGGCTGCCACGACACCGACCCGGAGGTGCACCGGGTCCTCGTCGAGAAGGTGTTCCCGCGCCAGTCGCAGGTCACGACGGTCGAGGAGTGGACCAAGTCCCTGGGGTGACCCCTCGGCAGGGGCGCCCCGTCAGAGGGCGCCCCTTTCCGGGGCGAGGCGGGGCGCCCGTACGGCGCAGACCAGTCCTACGGCTCACTTCGCGTCGCTGAGGAACGCGAGCACCGCCAGCACCCGCCGGTTGTTGTCGTCCGACACCGCGAGGTCCAGCTTCGTGAAGATGTTGGACGTGTGCTTGATCACCGCACGCTCGGTGATGACGAGCCGCTCCGCGATCGCCGCGTTGGAGCGCCCTTCGGCCATCTCGGCCAGCACCTCGCGCTCCCGCGGCGTGAGCCGGCCCAGCTTGCCCTCGTGGCTGGCGTCCTTCGCGAACAGCTTGCCGACGACGTCGGGGTCCATGGCGGTGCCGCCCGCCGCGACACGACGGACGGCCTCCACGAACTGGTCCGGATCGAAGACCCGGTCCTTGAGCAGGTATCCGATGCCTCCGGTGCCGTCCGCGAGCAACTCGCGCGCGTAGAGCTGCTCCACGTACTGGGAGAGCACCAGCACCGGAAGGCCCGGCACCTGGCGTCGGGCCTCCAGGGCCGCCTGGAGGCCCTCGTCGGTGAAGGTGGGCGGCAGTCGCACGTCCACGACCGCCACGTCCGGCTTCTCCTCGACGAGGGCCCGCAGCAGCGCCGGGCCGTTGTCGACCGCTGCGACGATCTGGAAGTCGTAGGCCTCCAGCAGACGGACCAGACCGTCGCGCAGCAGGAACAGGTCTTCGGCCAGGACGGCTCGCAGGGGCTTTGCCTGGGCGTCATCCGAGGGCGTAGCGGTCATGGTGCTCAGCGTAGGCCCGGACGGTGACCGGCACGTCACCCGAACGCCACAGTCGGCACACGGCCAAGTCCCGTCGCGTCCCGCCCTGTTCACCTCCCCGGCGACCACGACCGTCCCCCTACACGCCGAACTGGGGCCTCCCGGAAGGGAAAGCCCCAGCTCACGCCCTACGTCGTGCAGGGTTCACGCGTCCTCGGTCAGGACAGTGCGCACGGCAGCTCCATCGTCAGGGTGGTCGGCCCGCCCACCGGGCTGGTCACGGCGAGCAGTCCGTCGAAGGTGGCGAGCCGGCGCTCGATGCCCCGCAGTCCGGTGCCGCGCGAGGCGTCGGCGCCGCCCTGGCCGTTGTCGCTGACCTGGGCCCGCAGCCGGCCGTCCTCGTGCCACAGGTCCACCGCGACCTGCTGGGCGTTCGCGTGCTTGGCACAGTTGGTGAGGGCCTCGGAGATCGCGAAGTACATGGCGGACTCGACGGGGGCGTCGGGGCGGCCGGGCAGGTCGGCCTTGACGGTGACGTCCAGCGGGCTGTCCATGGCCAGGGCACGCACGGCGTCGGCGAGGCCGCGGTCGGCGAGCACCGGCGGGTGGATGCCGCGGATCAGGTCGCGCAGCTCGTTCAGCGCGGTCGCGGAGGCCTTGCGGGTGTCGGCGAGGATCGCGGCGACCGCCTCGGGGTCCTTCTTCAGCAGCTGCTCGGCCACGCCCAGGTTCATGCCCAGGGCGACCAGCCGGGCCTGGGCACCGTCGTGCAGGTCGCGCTCGATGCGGCGCAGTTCGGCGGCGGAGGTGTTGACGGCGTCGCTGCGGGTCTCGGCGAGGTGCTTCATCCGGCGCGAGGTGTCGGTGGGGCCGAGCAGCGCCTGGGCGAGCGCGGCGTGCGTCCGCAGCGCCCAGGGGGCGATGCCGAAGCCGGCGATCAGGGTGGGGACACCGAGGGCGGCGGCGATCCAGGCGGAGCTGGAGTCGTCCACGTGGACCCAGTAGTACCAGGTGTTTCCGCCGGCCGAGACGATGTCGTCGTACAGCTGCGGCTGGAGCAGGCCGAAGACGCCCGAGGCGACCAGGGCCAGCGGCAGCAGCGTCAGGAAGGCGCCGACGGTCGGGTTGACCAGCGACCAGGCCAGGTCCCGCCAGGTCGCCGGGTCGGTGATCACCCACTGGGTGCGCTGCCACCAGCCCTTGATCCCGGGCGCCTCCTCGGGCCGGGGCAGGTAGGGGTCCTCGATCCTGACCTTGGACCACTTTCCGGCCAGCCGGCGGGTGACCCCGATCGTGCCGCGCAGCGCGACGGCCGCTGCGACCACCAGGTAGACGCCGATGCCGGCGCCGACCAGCGTGATCGCGGTGGTGAGGAGGCAGAAGAAGAACGCCTCCGCCAGGGCCAGACCGGTCAGCGGAATGCCGCGGCCGACGGAACGAACGTGGTAGCCGATGGTGCTCATGATCGAATTCCCCCTGTCATACGGCTGGTCGCCGTAGCTCGGCTCGTTGCCGCGTCGTCCGCGGCGCTTCCGCCGCGTGCCCTGCGACCCGTTGCCGCCTGGTGTGAAGAAGTCTGCCGGGTGGCGCGCCCCGTATCACGGGACACTCGTCCCCTCCTTGGGGGTGTAGTCAGGTGCACCATGGACGCCACCCAGGTCCATGGATACGTCGTCGTGACGGTTCTTGAATGAAGGACATGACGACACAGGATGTGGTGAAGAAGCTGACTCGGGATGCGGCGAACGCGCCGATCCGGGACGTGACGGGCAAGCAGACGGACGGTGCGGCGCGCCAGCGGCTCGTGCTGACGGTCCTGGTGGCCCTGCTCCTCGCCGTGGCCGGCGTGGTGGCGGCACCGGTGGCCCCGGCCTGCGCCGCCAGCGCCAGCGGCACCACGGATGACCTGGCCGCCCTGCTGGACAAGGTGGTGACCCGGCAGCTCGCCGACGACCACATCCCCGGCGCGTCCGTCGTCCTGGTGAAGGACGGCCACCAGGTGTTCGCGAAGGGCTACGGCCTGGCGGACGTGGCACGCGGCACCAAGGTGGACGCGGACCGCACCGCCTTCTACATGGCCTCCGACGCCAAGGTCTTCACCGCGGTCGCCGTCCTCCAGCAGGTCGAGGCGGGCCGGCTGAAGCTGGACACCGACGTCAACCACTACCTGACCACCTTCAAGATCAAGGACAGCTATCCCGGCCACCCGGTGACGGTGCGGAACCTGCTCACCCACACCGCGGGCTTCGACAACGACATCTTCGGCCGGTCGAGCACCGCACCGCTGGGCACGGACGCGCTCGGCAAGGACCTCGCCGCCCACCAGCCGCGCCGGGTACGCCCGCCGGGCACGGTCGCCTCGTACGACAATTACGCGGTCGCGCTCGCCGGTTACCTGGTCGAGACGGTGACCCGCACCCCGTTCCCCGGCTATGTGCAGCGGCACATCCTCGCCCCGCTCCACATGGACCGCACCACGTTCACCGAGCCCGAGCCGCGCGACATGGACGCCACGGTGGCCGTCGGCTACCGCCCCGACGGCTCCGGCCAGGTCTCCGAGACCGGCCAGTACGGGGCGTGGACGCCGACCGGCGCCGGTGCGCTCACCACCGTCACCGACATGGGCAAGCTGATGAACGCGCTGCTCGCGGGCGGCGGCGAGGTGCTGAGCGAGAAGTCCGTGCAGGAGATGGGCAAGCGCCAGTTCGGCAACGACCCGCGGCTGCCCGGCATCGGCTTCATCCTGGAGCAGCGTGACCGGGACGGCCACCGGATGCTGGTCAAGGACGGCGACCTGCCCGGCTTCCACGGCAACATGGCGCTGCTGCCCGACCGCCACCTCGGCGTCTACGTCTCCTACAACGGCGACGGCACGGACGGCTCCGCCTCCTACGCGGGCCAGGAGCTGGTGAACGAACTCGCCGACCACCTCGCCGCGCCCGTCGAGAACAAGTCCCGGTCCACCGCCGACGCCGGCGCCTACGCCGGTGACTACCGCTCGACCCGGACCAGCACCTCCGACCTGACCAGGGCCGCAGCGCTCACCAGCTCGGTGCACGTGAGCGCGGGTGCGGGCGGCACGCTCACCACCACCGGCCTGTCCCGCGACCCGGAGACCGGCGAGCAGCACTGGGACCAGATCAAGCCCGGCGTCTTCCAGGAGCACGGCGGCCAGGACCGGATCGCCTTCCGCGACCACGACGGCATGCAGCTCACCGTCGCCTCCGACCCGACCGTCGCCTACGACCGGCTGCCCTGGTACGCCTCGCCGACGCTGCACCAGTACGTGCTGCTGGGCACCCTCGTCCTGCTGCTGGTGACGGTGCTGGTGCTGCCGGTGCTGGCGCTGGTGCGGCGCCGCCGGGGCGCCGCCTCGCCGCTGGGTGCGCGGGTCGCCCGGGTGCTGTGCTGGTCCACGGGTGCGCTGCTGGTCGCCGCCACCGTCTGCTTCATGATGCTGGCCGCCGACTCCAACGCGCTCAACCGCAGCATCCTGGTGGACGACTCGCCGCTGCTGACGGCGGTGCCCGCACTGACGAACGTGGCGCTCGGGCTGACCGGGGCGATGCTGCTGTGCACCGTGCTCGCCTGGCAGCGCCGCTGGTGGCGGCTGGCCGGCCGGGTGCACTACACGCTCAGCGCCCTGTCGGCGGCCGCGTTCCTCGCGGTCTGCGCCTCGTACCAGCTGGTGGTGTGATGGGCCGGCGCCCGACGGTCCACCGCCGGGGGTCCGGGCCGCGTCGCACGGCACGCGGTCGCCGCCGGACGGCACACCACCCCCGGACGGCGCGCGACCCGACGGCGCGCGGACCCTCGTACGGACCATGCCGACTCCTCCCCCCACGGCCTTCTCACGCACGATCCGGCGGGAACGGTTCCGCCGGAGCGGATCCCCCGGGCCCCGGTGCCGGTCACGGCGCCGGGGCTCTCGCATGCCCGATCGGCGCATGCCCCAAGTCGTCGTCGCGGGCGCCCTCGTGACCCCGCGTGGTCCCGCACCGTTCACGAACCGGCCCCCGCCGCACCCTGGCCATCCGGCGCACCCCCGCGAAAGGATCACGTTGCCGAAGCAGGCGGTAGGTCGGGAGAGTGGAGGGACGGGTATGGCACACGAGTCGTCCGGAGGCGTCACTCGGCGCAGATTCCTCGGCAGGGCGGGCTCGGTGGCCGCGGGTGCTGCGGCGAGCCTGAGCCTGTTGCCGGGCTCCTTGCAGCAGGCGCTCGCGGCGCAGCCGGAGCCGCTGCGGTCGCTGGACCAGATCGAGCACTTCATCTTCCTGATGCAGGAGAACCGGTCCTTCGACCACTATTTCGGCACGCTGCCCGGCGTGGCCGGCTTCGACGACCCGCACGCGATGCGGCTGCCGAACGGCGACTCGGTGTTCAGGCAGCCCGACGCGGTTCACCCGGACGGGTACGTCCTCCCGTTCCGCCTGGACACCACGAAGACGTCCTCCGCAGCCGTGCCCACCACGACGCACGCCTGGGCGCCGCAGCACCGGTCGTTCAACGACGGGAAGATGGACACCTGGATGCCGGCGCACCGGGCCGCCGACGGTGATGTGGTGGGCCCGCTCGCGATGGGCTACTACACGCGCGAGGACCTGCCGTTCCACTACGCGCTCGCGGACGCCTTCACGGTCTGCGACCGCTACTTCTGCTCGGTGTTCGGGCCGACGCACCCGAACCGGCTGATGGCGATCAGCGGCACCATCGACCCGGACGGCGGGCACGGCGGCCCGGTCGTGAACAACGCGTTCTCGCCGGACGCGCCCTTCACCTGGACCACCTATCCGGAGCGGCTCCAGGCGGCCGGCGTCGACTGGAAGTACTACACGGCCAATCCGCTGGACACGGACCTCGGCTGGTTCAAGCAGTTCCGCGAGGCGAAGCCCGGCTCGGAGCTGTACGTGCGCGGCATGACCTCGCACCACCCGGACGACTTCGCCGACGACGTGGCGAACGACCGGCTGCCGTCGGTGGTCTGGCTCGACTCGCAGTACCTGCCCGCGGTCTTCGGGCTCCCGGAGGCCAACGAGCACGCGCCCGCGCTGCCGGCCGCCGGCGCCGAGTACATCTACAACGCGCTGGAGGCGCTGGCTTCCCGCCCCGACGTCTGGGCCAAGTCCGTCGTCATCATCAGCTACGACGAGAACGACGGCTTCTTCGATCATGTCGCCCCGCCCACCCCGCCGCCCGGCACCCCCGGCGAGTGGGTCACCGCCCCGCTGCCCGCCGACGCCGCCGGGATCGCCGGTCCCACCGGCCTCGGCTACCGGGTGCCGGCTCTGGTCATCTCCCCGTTCAGCCGGGGCGGTTGGGTGTGCAGCGACACCTTCGACCACACGTCGCTGATCCGGATCCTGGAGCGGCGCTTCGGCGTCCGCGAGCCCAACATCAGTGCGTGGCGGCGTCGTACGGTGGGCGATCTGACGTCGGCCCTGCGGCTCGGCCATCCGAACCCGTCCTTCCCGAGGCTTCCGGACCCGGGTCCGCTCTACGAGAAGGAGCTGGAGGAGGTGGCGACGCTGCCGTCTCCGACGGTGCCGACGGTGCAGTCGATGCCGCACCAGGAACGGGGGCATCGCCCGCACACGCCGTGAGGCCACCGGCCGGCGCGTGATCCGGATACGTGCCTCGGTACGCGCCTCGGGCGCCGACCGCCTGTGCGGCCGGCGCCCGAGGGGTGGCCCGCGCTTCACTGCCGGGGAGGACGCAGCGAGTCGCGAGGCCGGTGACGGGTCACGCGTCCGCTGACGCGCCCGCCTTCTTCCGGCGGCTCATGTAGACGGCGCCGGCGCCCGCGACGAGCAGGACGGCCGCGCCACCGGCGAGGTACGGGGTGGTGGAGCTGCCACCGGTCTCGGCCAGGTCGCCGCCGGAACCGGTCTGGGTCTTGGTGCCGCCGTCGGCGCCGGCCGTGCTGCCCGCCGTGTCACCGCCGCCCGACGTGCCACCGCTGGAGGACCCGCCCGACGAGGAGCCACCGGACGACGAGCCACCGGAGGTGCCGCCGTCACCGCCGCCCGGCGTCGCGCAGCTGGCCTTGACCAGCGTCAGGCCACCGGTGACCTCGGCCACGTTGAGGTTGCCCGGGTTGACGTGGACGGTGAGCTGGAGGGCGGTCGACGCGGCCGTGGTGGACGTCTTGACCGTCTTGGCGAGGTCCAGGGTGACGTCGCCGACGCCGTCGACCTTCACGGTGGTGGTGCCGCCCGCGCGGATCGCGACCTTCTTGCCGAGGACGGTGACGTCGCCGACGAAGTTCGTGCCCGCGGTGGGGGCCTGGCCCTTGGCGCAGGTCGCCTTGGAGGTGACCGCGTCGACCTGGACGAGGCCGAGCGCCGGCAGACCGGGCAGGTGCACCGTGGCCTTGGTCAGGTTGGCGTAGCCCTCGGACTTCGTCTGGTCCGTGGTCGCCTTGGCGGTGGCCACGTCGGCACGCAGGATGCTGAACGGCCGGCCCTTGTCGACGCCGTCGAGCGTGGCCGTCAGCAGCGTCTTGTCCTTGTTCGCGGGCGCGTGCACCTCGTTGAGGGCGACGCTCAGCGGAACATCGACCTTCTTGTTGGCGAGCGAGACGTCGAGGCCGGTCTTGAGGACGACCGCGTCGGCGCTGCCGCTGGAGCCGCTGGACGCCGGCGTCGCGCTGGCCGTCGACGCCGTTCCGAGAGCCAGCGTGCCCGCGGCGAGCGCCACGGCGGCGCCGATGGCGGCCGAACGCCGCAGGGATGCGGGGAGGTGGGAAGTGGGTGTGTTGCGCAAGATGAAAAACCCCTCGATTGCATGGAGGTGAAGGAGGCACAGGTGTCGCCGTGAGTGAGGGTGGGGACAGGGCGACTGCTGTGCGGTCCTAGCAGTGTCATATTTGCGCACTGAGAGTCAACTCAGGTGTACAGACGGCTGATTCACTCTAACGAGTGGATTTGCTGGTGGACTATGCCAAACGACTGTGCAGATACGCCCGTGTCCGCTACGGGTTCGGTATGCATCCGTCCTGTCGTTCGACTCACGCAGCGGTGACGGCCTCCTCCAACCGTCGCCGAATCTGGCTGAGTTTCGACGCATCCACGGGGAGCCAGCGAGGCAGTCCGGCCAGGTCGGACAGGGCCGCCCGGATGCGGGCCGCGCCGGGCCGGGCGGCGATGAACGCCGCCATCCGGGAGGCGGCCTCGTCCCACTCCTCACGTGCGCAGTGCATGACCGCCAGGTTGCCCAGGGCATGGACGCTGCGCTCGGGATCCTCGGATGCCGTTGCGGCGGTACCGATCTCGAAGGCACGGGCCCAGGCGTCGGCCTCTTCCGGCCGGCCGAGGTGCCGCAATGCCATGGCGATGTGGAAGTGGCACCATTCCTCGTCGGGGTCGAGGGCCAGGGAACGCCGGAAGTCCGCCAGAGCTTCGTCGTGCCGACCCATCGACTGGTACATCTCCCCGCGCTGCGCGATCGCCCAGTCGTCCTCGAGGTCGGCCACGATCCTGGTGGAGAGGTCGGCGACGGCCTCCTCGTACCGGCCCATCAGGCCGTATATCTCGGCCCGTTCACCGAGTGCCCAGATGAACTCCGGCTCGACCTCGAGAGCCCGGGTGACGTCTGCCAACGCCTCCTCGTAGCGGCCGAGGGACCGGTAGGCCTGCCCTCGGCTGACCAGCGCCCAGGCGTACTCCGGATCGACCTCGAGAGCCCGGTCGAAATCGGCCAGCGCCTCCTCGTACCGCTCCATCAACCGGTACGTCTCCGCCCGCTGGGCAAGGCACCAGGCGTAGCCCGGGTCGACCTCAAGAGTCCGGTCGAAGTCGGCCAGCGCCTCGTCATACCGCTCCAGCGACCGGTACACCCGCCCCCGCTGTCCAAGAGCCCAGATGTAGTCGGGTTTGATCTCAAGAGACCGGCTGCAATCCGCCAGCGCCTCCTCGTACCGCTCCATCAACCGGTACGTCTCCGCCCGCTGTCCAAGAGCCCAGACGTAGTCGGGATTGATCTCGAGAGCCCGGTCGAAGTCGGCCAACGCGGCCTCGTACCGCTCCATCTGGCGGTGCAGTTGGCCACGGCTGCCCAGCGCCCACTCGTACTCCGGATCGACCTCGAGGGCCCGGTTGAAATCGGCCAGCGCCTCCTCGTACCGCTCCATCAACCGGTACGTCTCCGCCCGCTCCCCGAGAATCCAGTTGTGCTCCGGTTCGTTGTCGAGGATCCGATCGAGCTCGGCCAGGGCCTGATCGTTCCGGTTCAAGGACCGCAGGGCCATGGCACGCTGCGTATCCGCCCACACGTCCTGCGGGTCGATCTCCAGGGCCCGGGTGAAGTCCGCCAGGGCCTCGGCGTAGCGGTTGAGGTGATACTGGGAGTAACCGCGAAACCTCAGCGCCATGTCGTCGTCCGGATCGTGCTCGATGGCACGGTCGAAGTGGCTGACGGCCTCCTCGTGCCTCCCCATCAGCCGGTAGGTCTCACCGCGGCCGAAGTGCACCCGGGCCAGGTCGGGGTCGAGCGTCAGCGCCGACGTGTAGTCCGCGAGCGCGTCGTCGTACCGGGTCGCGAACCGGTGTTCGCGGGCCCGTACCGCGTACCCCAGCGCCCGCCCCGCGGGTTCGAGTTCGGGCGCGGCGATGAGGTGGGTCAGGGCCGTGACGAGGCCGGAGCCCTTGGTGTCGGCGGCGGCCTCGAGGCGACGGCCCCAGTCGGCGACGGTCGTGGCGCCGGTGTCCTGCCCGGCCCGCGCCACGATCTGCGCCCACCGGCGCAGGGTGTCGGCTCCGGCGTCGCAGGCGTCCACCAGGTCCAGCAGGGCCGCGGGCAGGGCGCCGCGCGGGTCGGCGCACAGCCGGTGGTAGGTCTCGTTCCGCCGGTGGGTCTGCCAGTCGGCGTCGTTCCAGTACAGGTCCCGGTCGTCGGTGGACAGGGCGTCCTCCACCGTGCGGCGCCGCTGCCCGTGGGCGTCCGCGAGGCGGGTGTGCTGCTCGCGCCAGCGGTCCGGGGACTGGGTGCGCTGGAGGCGCAGCATCGCCGTGCGCACGTACTCGTGGTAGCGGCAGCGGCCCGCCTGACCGGTGACGAACGGCAGGCCGCGCAGCCAGGCGTACTGGTCGGCGGTGGCGTCGGGCACGGCGGCGCGGTGGATGTCCTCGTCCAGTTGCAGCGGCAGTGCACAGGCCAGGGCCGCGGCGTGCCGCTCCGGGTCGTCGACCCATTTCAGGAAGCGTTCCACCGCGGTGTCGGACGGGTCGCCGACCTCGTCAGCGTGCTGCGGGCGGGCCTGGGCGAGGAGGTCGACCAGGACCGGCAACCGGCCCGTCAGCGTCAGGATCAGGTCGACGACCTGCTCGTCGGTGACGCCGCGGGACGCCAGCAGCCGGCGCGCCTCGTCCTCGGTGAAGACGTCCAGCGGCACGTCGGTGACGAGGTCCAGGTGGTCGCCCCAGCAGCGGGCGTCGAGGGGGCCCTGCCCGGAGAGCACGGCGACCACGTTCACGGGCAGGGCGCCGTACTCCTCGCCGATCAGCATCTCGCTCAGCCAGTCGTTGAGTACCGGGCCGGTGCGCTCGAAGACGTCGAAGAACAGCACCAGCCACCGCCGGCGCTCCGCCGCCTCGGCCAGGTCCTTCAGGAACGCGGGGGTCAGGACCTGGACGGGTGACAGCACCAGTTGGACGTCGTCGTGGTTGCGCAGCCGCGTGTTCAGCAGGGCCCGTAGCCGGTCGGTGCCCTGCGCGACCTTCTGCGGGTCCATCCGGCCGGCGAACGCCCCCACGCCGGGCAGCATCCCCAGGCCGACGAGCCCGGCCTGGGCCAGGATCGTGCTGGACGCGGACGCCGGGGCCGACGCCGGGGCGGCCTGGGCCCCGGCTGGCTGTCCGGTGCCGCCGTCCACCGCCGCGGTGGCGGGGGCCCCGTGCCCGAGCGCGGCGTCCGCCTCGTGCCGGCGCTGGCGGTAGGTCGCCAGCAGCTTGTCGAAGGTCTTGAGCGGCACGCCCTGCCGGTCGAGCTGGGCGCTGATCGCCTCCATCGCGTCCAGGACGCTGTGCACGTCGTCGTCCACGTACGTGGTGACCGCCTCCAGCCGGCGTGCCACCGACTCCCACTGCCGCACCAGCGACGTCTTGCCGACGCCGGCGTTGCCCCGCACGTGGAAGAGGTACTGGAAGGCGTCGTCGCCCGGGTCCCGGGCCAGGTTGTCCCGGAACTGCCCCAGCTCGTGGCTCCGTCCGACGAAGCCGCCCTGACGCCGCCGCCGGTTCAACTCCTGACGCGACGGCCGCGGCGTCCGCTCTCCCGGCATCTGCGTCCCTCCCCTGATCGTGCCCTGGTCGTGCCTCAGCTCTCCGGCCGGCGTGGTGCGGGCGCCGGCTGCGCCAGCGCCCGGGCCAGCCGACTGCGCAGCGGCCGCAGCCGCTCCGGGTCGACGGTGCACCACCGGCTGAGGTGCGCCAGGTCGTCCAGCGTCTCGTGGACCCGGGTCGCGCGCGGCCCGTGGGACAGAAATCCCGTCAGCTCCTCCGCCGCCCCCTCCCAGTCTGCCCGCGCACAGCGCATGACCAAGAGGTTCGCGCGGGCGTGTGCCCGGTCGGCCGCGTCCAGCGCCTCGTCCGTGGCTGCGGCGGTTCCGACCTCGATCGCCCTGGCCCAGTGGCCGGCCGCCTCCTCCGGTCGGCCGAGGGAGCCTGCCGCGAGGGCGTTGTGGAAGTGGTACCACTCGTCGTCGGGGACGACGGCGGCGGCGCGGGTGAAGTCCGCCAGGGCCTCCTCGTGGCGGCCCAGCGTCTGGTACGCCTCGCCGCGTGCCGCGAGCGCCCAGTCGTCGTCGGGGTCCGCCTCGATCGCACGGGTGAGGTCCGGCAGGGCCGCTTCGTGGCGTCCCAGGCTCAGGAGGGCCTCGCCCCGCAGGTAGGGGATGTCCTCGTAGCCGGGTTCGAGTTCGATGACGCGGTCGAAGTCCGCCAGCGCCTCCTCGTACCGGCGCAGGGCCTGGAAGCACTGCCCCCGGCGCTCGAGCGCCCAGGTGAACTCCGGGTCCAGCCTGAGGGCATCCGTGAAGTCGGAGACCGCCTCCTCGTGCCGGTCGGCCAACCGGTACGTCTCACCGCGGCCGACGCGCGCTCCCAGATAACGGGGGTCGATCCCGATCGCACGGGTGAGGTCCGCCACGGCGTCGTCGAACCTGCCGGCCGCCCGATGGGTCAGACCCCGCTCGGCCCACGCCCACGCGTACTCGGGATCCAACTCGATCGCACGCGTCAGATCGGCAACGGCCTCGTCATACCGATCCAGCCGCCGATACGACACACCACGCCCACCCAACGCCCCCACGTACTCAGGATCGATCCCGATCGCACGCGTGAAGTCCGCCACCGCCTCCTCGAACCTGCCGGCCGCCCGATGGGTCAGACCCCGCTCGGCCAACGCCCACGCGTACTCGGGCCCCAGCTCGATCGCACGGCTGAGGTCCGCCACGGCCTCGTCGAACCTGCCCGCCGCCCGATGGGTCAGACCCCGCTCGGCCCACGCCCACGCGTACTCGGGATCCAACTCGATCGCACGCGTCAGATCGGCAACGGCCTCGTCATACCGATCCAGCCGCCGATACGACACACCACGCCCACCCAACGCCCCCACGTACTCGGGGTCGATCCCGATCGCACGCGTGAAGTCCGCCACCGCCTCCTCGAACCTGTCCAGCAGGCGATACGTCTCCCCTCGGCCGCCGAACGCCCCCGAGTGCTCGGCGTCGATCCCGATCGCCCGGGTGAAGTCCCGTACCGCCTCCTCGTACCGCCGCATCTGCCGGTACGTCCCGCCCCGCCGGACCAGGGCCCACGCGTTCTCGGGGTCGAACTCGACGGCACGGGTCAGGTCCACCAGGGCCTCCTCGTGCCGGCCCAGGGACTCGTACGCGACGCCTCGGCCACCGAGCGCGAACACCGAGTCGGGTGTGTTCGCGAGCATGTGGGAGTAGTCCCGCACCGCCTCCTCGTGGCGGCCCGCGGTCCGGTGCGTCTCGGCACGCCACAGCCGGGCGATCTCGTACCCCTCGTCCACTTCGAGGGCCTGCGTGAAGTCCGCCACGGCTTCCTCGTACCGCCCCAGCGCCTGGTACGCGAGGCCACGGTCCGAGAGCGTGACGCTGTCGCGCGGCTCCAGCTCCAGGGAGCGGCTGAAGGAGATGAGGGCCCCTTCGAAGTCGCCCATGAGGCGGTACGTTTCGCCGCGCCCGTAGTGCGCACGCGCGAGGCCGCCGTCCAGTTCCAGGGCGGCCACGTAGTCGCTGAGGGCCTCGTTGTACCGGTCGGCCCACCGGTGTTCCGTCCCGCGCACCGCGTACGCCAGGGCCCGCTGGTCGAACCGGAGCCCCGGTGCGGCGAGCAGGCGCGTCAGGAGGGTGACGGTGCCGGACTCCTCGTCTTCCGCGGCGTCCTTCAGGTACTGCCCCCAGTCGACGAGGGCGGGGGCGCCGGTGTCCTGCCCGGCCCGCAGGAGGGTCCGCGCCCATGCGCGCAGGGCGTCGGCGCCCGCGTCGGAGTCGCAGACGCTGATCAGGTCCGGCAGGGTGGCGGCCAGGGCCCCACCCGGGTCGGCGCACAGCCGGTCGTAGACGGCGTCGAGTCGGGGGTCCGGTCCGTCGGCCGCCGCATTCCGGTCGGCGTCCAGCTGCCCGTCGGAGCCCGGCCCCCGCGCCACCCCGCCGGTCTCCTGCCGTCTCCGTTCCCCGTCTGATCGCAAGGCTCCCCCGCCCCGTAGCCGAGGGCCGTCCCCCGCCCCCGTGGCCGACCGTGCACGTGCCGTCAGCAGAGCATAGCCAGCGACGGGTACGGGGACGGGCTGCGAGCCGGCCGCGTACGGGGGCGCCGGAGCGGGCCCGTGGGGTCACCGTCCGGGCTCCCGTCCGGCCCCCGGGCGGTCACATCGGCGGCTGGTTGAACCCGGTGACGGACAGCCAGATGGCGCTGAAGGCGACGCTCGGGCGGTCGTTGAAGTCGTCGCCGAGCGGGATCAGGTCCAGCAGGTCGAGCACGGCGGAGAGGTGACCGCACTCCGCTGCCCGTTCGATCAGCTGCGTGGTGGGCATCCGGCGCTTGGCGTGCGGGGTGCGCTGGAGTTCGGCGTACTCCTGGGCCAGGCACGCGATGTCCTCTTCCGAGGGGGTGCGGGGGCGTACCGGTGGGGTGCCGTGCGCGGCGGCCTCGCGGGCCTGGGCGAGCAGGTCGTCGGTGTACCAGTCGTGGCCGCCCCAGGTCTCCACCAGGTCGGCCCGGCCGATCTCGGCGAACACCTCCAGCACCTCGTACGGGACGGCCCAGCCGGGCAGCCCCTGGAACTCGGCGGCCAGGTCCAGGTGGCCGCTGCGGGCCAGGTGCACCAGCCATTCCGACTCGGCGTGGTAGCCCTCCGGCGGATGGCCGGCCCGGTCCGCGAGCAGTTCGCGTACCAGGTCCACGCGTCCGCACTCCAGCATCGCGCGGGCGACGGCGACGTGGTCCTGCCACGGGTTGGGTTCGACGGTGATGACCGAGCGGGCGTGCCGGAACCAGCCGTCGGCGCTGCCGACGTCGCCCAGGAGCTGGCAGGCGGAGGCGAACGCGGCGGAGGCGTCGGGGCCCAGCTCCTTGCCGTCGGCCTCGATGACGAGCGCGGCGGCGAGGTCGAACGCGGTGCGCGCCGGGGCGGGCAGACCGGCTCGGGCCAGGCAGACGGCGACGTCGGACAGCGCGGCGATCCGGTCGGGCAGGTCGGGGATGTCCTCGACCAGGGCCATGGCTCCGTCCGGCGCTCCCTGGCGGGCGCGCAGCCGGGCGGCGGCGCGCAGGTACGGGCCCATGGCGAAGCCCCAGCGGATCGGGTCGAGTCCGACGAGCGCACGGCGCGCCGCCTCGTACAGGTCGTCCAGGGTCGCGGTGTTCGGCGGCGGCCAGGCGGTGGGCCGCCAGGAGCCGGCAGGGCCCACGGTCCCGTCCGGTCCCACCGGTCCCACGGGCTCTTCCGGTCCCGCAAGACCCGCGAGACCGCCGGCGCCGGCCAGCTCCTCCAGCTCCTCCCGGTACTCCTGGAGCAGCTCGGCGTCCTCGGAGTCGGGGAGGTCGGCGGCGGACAGCGCGTCGGGCAGCACCGTCAGGTCGCCCCACCGCACCGGCCAGGCGTGGCGGCGGCCCACCGCCCAGGTCAGGACGGCGTCCAGGTCGTCCGCGCGGCCGGGTGGGGCGATCACGGCGCCGGGGTCCAGGGTCATCGCCCAGGTGTGCTCGTCGAGGGTGAAGATCTTCTCGCCGAGGTCGCAGGCCGCGTCACCCTCCACGGGGCGGGGTCCTTCGGGCACCCGCAGGAAGGTGAAGTCGCCGACGACCTCGCCGGTGTCGGCCCGCACGAACCGCACCCGGGTGGCGCCGATCTGGACGAGGGTGTTGTCGGCGCCCCAGTGCACCGCGTAGGTGTCCTCGATGGGCATGGTGCGCACCCGCCACGGGCGGGCCGGGTCGGACAGGTCCCACACCTCGACGACCTCTTCGGAGGTCATGCAGGCGGCACGCTGCCCGTCGGGCGCCCACGCCCAGGCGTTGCGGTCGCCGGTCCAGCGCTCGCCGTCCTCCCATTCCGGGTGCGGGATCGGGACGCTGCCCAGGTAACGGTCCTCGTCGAAGATGTGGGCCGTGGGCGGTGCGGTGGCGGAGCCGGGGGTGAGGGCGGCGAGCCGGTTGGTGCCGGCGGCCCAGCGCAGCGCGGAGGGGCAGCCGAGGACGTACGGGCCGCAGCGGATCCGGCCGTCGTCCGCGTCGCGGAAGAACAGGCCGCGGCGGGTGACGTGGGCGACGAGGCGGCCGTCCGGGCTGAGCCGGGCGTGCCGGGCCGGCCCGTACCACAGCACCCTGCGGGTCGCGGCGTCCACGCAGATCCCGTTGGACCCGTACAGCCGGGTGCCGTCGGGCGAGAAGACCGGGTCCTCGATCCACTTCCCGACGCGGAACTCGTCGCCCTCGTCGTCGGTCCCGTCCTCGTCGAACGCCCTGCGTACCGCGGGGGGCAGCTGCCGGGCCATCGCGAACGGGTGCTCGCCCGTGAGGCGGTTGGGGTCCCAGTACAGTTCGCCGCGGCCCAGCGGCACGAGGCAGCCCTGGAGCCCGCCGTCGCCGTTCGTCCCGCTGTGGTAGTAGACGCTCCGGCCGTCCGGCGCGAGGGCGTACGGGGACGGGCGGGAGTTGCCGTCGGAGACGCCGATGGTGGCGAGCGGGTCGGGGTCGTCCTCGACGGTGGGGTCCCACGCACCGACCATGTTGGTGTTGTGCAGCAGGGCGATGCGGGTGGCGTCGGCCGACCACTGGACGGTGCGCTCGTAGTCCGGCCAGCCGATGCCGCCGTTGATGCCGGTCACGGTGTTGACGCAGCGTCCGGTGGCGACCTCCCAGATCTGTAGGACGCCGCCCGCGTCGTAGTCGTCGCCGACCCAGCTGCCGGTGGCGAGCCAGCGCCCGTCCGGGCTCAGCGCATGGCCGACGATCTCCACGTCATGGCCGTACGGGTGGCGCAGCGTGGCCTGCCCGGTGTCCCTGAGCCGGCGGGTCGCCAGCCGGTGCGCCTCGGTGACGCCCTCCTCGCGCTCCACCTCGGTGAGCCGTGCCCGCAGCGGCGGCAGGTCGCGGTCCGGTGTGAACGCGGACCAGTCGGCCCCGTCCAGAAGGGCGCGCAGCGCGTCCGAACCGGCGGCGGCGTACGCGCCCGGCGCGAGGAACACCGGCGCTTCGGCCACGACGGACGCGGCGCCGCACCCGCGACCGCTCCCCTCCGCGCGCTCCACCAGGTCCACCAGCGCGTCCTCGTAGAGGTACGGCATGGCCGACATCGTGTCGGTGACCGGTACGGGCCCCCGCTCGCCTTCCGCACAGAAGATGAAGTCCGCCTGCTCGGCCGTGGCGTCCACCACCCGCACGCCGAGCGCCTCCAGCCGACGTATCGCCTCGTCCCGCCCGATACAGTCGAATTCGCCGTACAAGGCGGCGGTGCGCCCCCGTAGTTGCAAGTCCATAGGCATGGAACCCTAGGGGACGCGACTGACATGCCGCGGAATCCGACCGTCCGCCACCGTCCCGTCACCCCCTGGCGCCGGCGACCGCCGCGCTGTCCATGTAGTCGCGTACCCGCGTGAGCAGCCCGCCGCTGACGCGGAGTACGAGCAGGCCGGGGACCTCGAAGGCGGCGCCCCCCGGCAGCGTCCCCACCACCACGTGCTCGGCGACGATCACTTCCGGATCGACCGTCTCGTGGGCCGCGGTCCTCCTGACCTCCGTCACCTGCACGGGGCTCGCGCCCCACGCCGCCCGGTATCCCGCGCGCACGGCCGCACGCCCTTCGAAGCGCGGCGGGAAGCCGGGGGAGACGAACGGGAACTCGTGCACCGCGTCCTCTGCGTACAGGTCCGCGAGGTCGTCCGCGGACTTGTCGAGCATCGCCTGGTAGTAGCGGGCCAGCACCTCGCGTGCGGTGCGCACGCCTGCGGTACGGGCGGCAGGCGGCTTCAGGTCGTTCGGCTGGTCCTCGGACACGGCGTTCCCCCAGTGACTCAACAAGCGTTGACCCAATCACCGTAGCCGGCCGCCGGATATTCGGTCAACGCTCGTAGAGCGAACGTCTGTAGAGTGACGCCGTGCCCGCCCCCCACCAGTCCCGCGCCGACCGCCGACGAGCCACCGAGGCGCGCATCCTCGGCAGCGCCCGGACGCTGTTCGCCGAGAAGGGGTTCGACCGCACCACCATCCGAGCCGTGGCGGCAGCGGCGGGCGTCGACCCGGCCCTGGTCATGCAGTACTTCGGCTCGAAGCGCGAGCTGTTCGGCCAAGCCGTGCAGGCGGTGCCCGAGCCGCCGGCGACGGGGGACACCGAGGCGCTCGTCGATCAGCTCCTGACCTCGCTCGACCTCAAGCTCGGCGGCCTTCCCGAGGGCACCCTCGCGATGATGCGCTCCATGCTCACCGACCCGACGGCGGCCGATCACGTCCGCGACGCCCTCGGCCGGCAGATCGACGGCATCAGCGCGACCCTGCCCCCGTCCGAGGACCCGGAGTTGCGCGCCGCCCTGCTCATCACCACCCTGCTCGGCGTGACCATCGGCCACCAACTCCTGACCCTGCCCCCGCTCCGCGACGCCCCGGCCGACCGCATCGCCGCCCTGCTCCGCCCGGCCTTCGCCGCGTTGGCGGGGCCACCGGACTGAACGCCCGTAAACGCTTTCGTGCGTGCCGCACCCTTCGTGCCCTGGGGCGCATGGGACGACAAATTCGCTGACGCACACGAATACTCCGCAGACCGGATCCGCCACGTATGCGACGTGCTTCCCGGTTGCTCGTGGTCACCTGTGACGCACGCAAGAGACATCCGGCCATCGAGGTACCGCGGAGTTTCTCCGCCACGATCCTCACGCGATCCCCGCTCACCAAGGTGTACGTCGACGGGCGGCGAAATGGCGGCTGACGGCTCGGCGCCGGGCCTGATGCCGTGCCACCGGCTCAGCGGCGGGCTCGGCACCCCTGTCCGGGCGCGTATGCGACCGCGGCTGAATCTCGTAGGTCGCTCACGCAAACCCTGATTCGAGCCAGATCATCGTATCGAGTTAATGTCATCGGCTTTTTGGGCCAGCCGGGTGCACCGGCCACTAACGTTCCACGGGTTCTGGCCGGATTCCCGGATGTTTGCCCCCCTTTTCCTCTTTCCCGGTGGTGGGCACGTGTGTCCGTCACCGCCCTGCCGAAGGAGAGCTCGCCCGATGACCGTTGAGACCAGCCCGGAAGCGCAGCCCGAGTCGACTCAGCCGTCCAGCCTGAGCACAGCGGCTGCCCGCAACCTGGCGACCACGACCAAGTCCGCACCGCAGATGCAGGAGATCACCTCCCGCTGGCTGCTGCGGACCCTCCCCTGGGTCGAGACCAAGGGCGGCGCCTACCGGGTGAACCGGCGGCTCAGCTACACCGTCGGCGACGGACGCGTGGAGTTCGTCCAGGACGGCGCCGAGGTCCGGGTGATCCCCCGCGAGCTGGGCGAGCTGGCCCTGTTGCGCGGCTTCGAGGACGAGGAGGTGCTGACGGCGCTCGCCGGGCGGTGCGTCCAGCGTGACTTCCGGGCCGGTGAGACCCTGGTCGAGCGGGGTGCGCCCGCCGAGCACATCCACCTGATCGCGCACGGCCGCGTCAAGCACAGCTCCGTCGGCCGATACGGCGACGAGGTCGCCGTCGCGGTACTGGCCGACGGCGAGCACTTCGGTGAGCAGGTGCTGCTGGACGAGGACGCGCAGTGGGACTTCACCGCCACCGCCGAGACCGCGGGCACCCTGCTCACCCTCGCCCGCGCCGACTTCGCCACCGTGCTGTCCAGCGCGCCGAGCCTCCAGGCCCACGTCGAGCACTTCACCTCGCTGCCCCAGCAGCGGCAGAACCGCCACGGTGAGGCGGAGATCGCCATGTCCGCCGGCCACACCGGCGAGCCCGACCTGCCCAGCACGTTCGTCGACTACGAGCTGAAGCCGCGCGAGTACGAACTCTCCGTCGCGCAGACCATCCTGCGGGTCCACACCCGGGTCGCCGACCTCTACAACGGGCCGATGAACCAGACGGAGGAGCAGCTCAGGCTCACCATCGAGGCGCTACGCGAGCGCCAGGAGCACGAGCTGATCAACAACCGGGAGTTCGGACTGCTCCACAACGCCGACTTCAAGCAGCGCATCCAGACCTACTCGGGACCGCCCACCCCGGACGACCTCGACGAGCTGCTCTGCCGCCGCCGCGGCTCCAAGTTCTTCCTCGCCCACCCCAGGACGATCGCGGCGATCGGCCGCGAGTTCAACTCGCGCGGGCTCTACCCGAACCACGTCGACCTCGGCGGCCAGCAGGTCCCCGCCTGGCGCGGCGTCCCGATCCTGCCCTGCAACAAGATCCCCATCACCAAGGAGCAGACCAGCTCGATCCTCGTCATGCGTACCGGCGTGGAGAACCAGGGCGTCGTCGGCCTGCACCAGACCGGTCTGCCGGACGAGTACCAGCCGGGCCTGTCGGTGCGCTTCATGGGCATCGACGAGAAGTCGATCATCTCCTACCTGGTCAGCACCTACTACTCCGCCGCGGTCCTCGTTCCGGACGCGCTCGGCGTCTTGGAGAACGTGCAGATCGCCCGCCGGCAGGACTGAGGGAAGAGCCCTGCCCGGCGACCGGCACGGCCCGGGGGCCCCGGGCCGGCCGGGCCGGCCGAGCCGGTCCGGGGTCCAGGGCCGGCCCACCCACTTCACCAAGGAGCCGAGGAGTCAAGGAGCCATGGATGCCTGCCCCTGAGCCGTCCCCCGCGTGCCCTGCGCCCCCCGCGTCCCCCACGCGACCGAGCCTGCCTGCGGCGGCTCCCCACTCGTGGGCGTTCGACGTCCCCGCCGCCGAGGCGCCTGAGGTGCGCGAGGCGGGGACGGTGAGCACCGCTCTGGAACGGGTCCTGCGGGGGCCCAGCGGCCTGGGCACGGCGAGCCTGTACCTGACCCGGTGCGCGGAGCCACCGGCGCCGCCGCCAGCGTCGGAGACGTCGGGCGCACCGGCGGCAACGGAAGCCTCGGAATCCTCGGGCGCTCCGGCGAAGGGCGACCCGATCCCGGGCCTCTACCACCACCCGGTGCCGGAGCCCGACGCCGAGCGGGTGGCGGAGGTGAGCCGCAGGATCAAGGCCTGGGCGCTGGACGAGGTCAGCCTGTATCCCCACGAGTGGGAGGACCAGTTCGACGGCTTCTCCGTGGGCCGCTACATGGTCGCCTGCCACCCGGACGCACCCACCGTCGACCACGTGATGCTCGCCACCCGCCTGATGGTGGCCGAGAACGCGGTGGACGACTGCTACTGCGAGGACCACGGAGGCTCCCCCGTCGGCCTGGGCGGACGCCTCCTGCTCGCGCACACCGCCCTCGACCCCCTGCACACCACGCAGGAATACCAGCCGCAGTGGGAGGAGTCGCTCCACTCGGACGCGCCGCGGCGCGCGTACCGCTCCGCCATGGAGTACTTCACCCGGGAGGCCAGCCCGTCCCAGACCGACCGGTACCGGCACGACATGGCCCGGCTGCACCTGGGTTACCTCGCCGAGGCCGCCTGGGCGCAGGAGGACCACGTCCCCGAGGTGTGGGAGTACCTGGCGATGCGCCAGTTCAACAACTTCCGCCCGTGCCCCACCATCACCGACACCGTCGGCGGCTACGAACTACCGGCCGACCTGCACGCCCAGCCCGCCATGCAGCGCGTCATCGCGCTCGCCGGCAACGCCACCACCATCGTGAACGACCTGTACTCGTACACCAAGGAACTCGCCAGCCCCGGCCGCCACCTGAACCTGCCCGTGGTGATCGCCGAGCGGGAGAACGCCTCCGAACGCGACGCCTACCTGAAGGCGGTCGAGGTCCACAACGACCTCATGCACACCTTCGAGGCCGAGGCCGCCGCCCTGGCCGCCGCCTGCCCACTCCCCAGCGTCCAGCGCTTCCTGCGCGGCGTCGCCACCTGGGTCGACGGCAACCACTACTGGCACCAGACCAACACCTACCGCTACAGCCTGCCCGATTTCTGGTAAGCCGACCAAGGAGAACGGAACTGTCGATGACCAGTACCGACGTCACCCCCGTCACCGCCCCCGCGAACGCCGCCGCGCTCATCCCCACCCCGGCAACGCCCTACCAGGGCGACATCGCCCGCTACTGGGACCGCGAGGCCAGGCCGGTGAACCTCCGCCTGGGCGACGTCGACGGCCTCTACCACCACCACTACGGCATCGGCGACGTCGACCACGCTGCCCTCGGCGACGCCGAAGACAGCGCTTACGAGAAGAAGCTGATCGCCGAGTTGCACCGCCTGGAGTCGGCCCAGGCCGAACTCCTCCTCGACCACCTCGGCCCGATCGAACGCGACGACACGCTCGTGGACGCCGGCTGCGGCCGCGGCGGCTCGATGGTCATGGCCCACCAGCGCTTCGGTTGCAAGGTCCAGGGCGTCACCCTCTCCGCCAAGCAGGCCGACTTCGCCAACCAGCGCGCCCGCGAACTCGGCATCGCCGACCGCGTACGCGCCCGCGTCTGCAACATGCTCGGTACGCCCTTCGAGACCGGCCAGGCCCGGGCCTCGTGGAACAACGAGTCGAGCATGTACGTCGACCTGCACGACCTCTTCGCGGAGCACTCCCGTGTCCTCGCCGTCGGTGGCCGCTACGTGACCATCACCGGCTGCTGGAACCCGCGCTACGGCCAGCCCTCGAAGTGGGTCTCCCAGATCAACGCGCACTTCGAGTGCAACATCCACTCCCGCCGCGAGTACCTGCGCGCCATGGCCGACAACCGCCTCGTGCCCCAGGCCGTCATCGACCTCACCCCGGCGACGTTGCCCTACTGGGAGCTGCGGGCCACGTCCTCCCTGGTCACGGGCATCGAGGAGGCGTTCATCGAGTCCTACAAGGACGGTTCCTTCCAGTACGTGCTGATCGCGGCGGACCGGGTCTGACCTCGCTCCGGCAGAAGGAAGGGCCGGGTCCGTCGGTTTGACGGACCCGGCCCTTCCTTCGGAACGGCGACCTGACCTGCGCACAGCGGTGGTGAACGGGCTCAGGCCCCGGCGACGACCTCCGCGCGCAGCACGGAGTACTGGGCCATGTCGCGCCACACGCCGCCGCGGAAGTAGGCGCCGCGCAGGACGCCCTCGCGGGTGAAGCCGGCCCGCTCCAGGGCGCGCTGCTCGGGGATGTTCACCACTTCCGTGCCCGCCTCGATCCGGTTGGCCTTGGTGTGGGCGAACAGGTACTCGACGAGCTGACGCTGGGCGCGCGTGCCGTGGCCCTTGCCGCGTTCGGCGGTCAGCAGGGAGATGCCGATGTTCCAGCAGGGCGAGAGGAAGCCGTGCCGGACCTCATGCCACTGCACCTCGCCGATCAGCCTGCCCTCGTCCCCGGCGACCGCGAGCCGCCCGCCCTGGGGGGAGAGGAAACCGTTCTCGGCCCACTGGCGGCGCAGTTGCCTCGGATCACGGTAGCCGAAGAAGCCGAGCTCTCCGGCCTCCGCGGGGTCATCGTGAAGGCGTTCGAGCAGGTCGAGGTCCTGCTCGGTGATCGGGCGCAGGTGAACGTGATCGCTGTCGGGCATGGCGCCCAGACTACGGCCGGCGAAACCGGTCCACGGCCCGTCACAATCGCGCTGCACCTCGTGGCAACGTGATGCGCCGGGTCCGGCGGCGGACAACGATGATGTACATGCCACCGATGGATCCCAGGATGCCCGACCCGCGCTCGCCCGAGCCCACTCCGCCCGCGCAGTCCGCCACGCCGCCCGGCATACCGCCGACCGTGCCGAACACCAGGGCACCGGACGGTACCGGACGAACCGTCGGCGGCCGGTACAGGCTGGTGGAACGCCTGGGTGGGGGCGGCATGGGGACCGTCTGGCGTGCCGTCGACGATGTCGTCGGACGCACCGTCGCCATCAAGGAGCCGAGACTCCCGGAGTACCTGAGCGAGGCCGAGCGGGCGAACGCGCACGAGCGGATGCGCCGCGAGGCGAAGGCCGCGGCGGGCATCGCGCACCCCAATGTCGTCAACGTCTTCGACGTCGTGGTGGAGGGCGGCCGTCCGTGGATCGTCATGGAGCTGGTCCCCGGCCGTACCCTCGCCGACGAACTCACCGAGGGCACCCTCGCTCCGGGGCGCGCCGCCGAGATCGGCCTGGCCGTGCTGGAGGCGCTGGGAGCCGCGCACCGCGCCGGCATCCTGCACCGCGACGTCAAACCGGCGAACGTGCTGCTCAACCCCGACGGACGGGTCATCCTCACCGACTTCGGCATCGCCCGTATCGAGGGCGAGCAGCCGCTGACCCGCAGCGACGCGATCATCGGGTCGCCCGAGTACGTCGCCCCCGAGCGGGTGAACGGCCTGCGTCCCGGCCCGCCCGCGGACCTGTGGTCGCTGGGGGTGCTGCTCTACGAGGCCATCGAGGGCCTGTCCCCGTTCCGCCGTGGCACGGCGCTGACCACCATGCTCGCGGTGCGCGACGAGGACGTGCGCCCGCCGCGGCAGGCCGGACCGCTCACCAAGCTGATCACTGCTCTGCTGAAGAAGGACCCCGACAAGCGGCCCACCGTCGCCGAGGCCCGCCGCGCGCTGCGCGCCGCGGCACCGAAGCCGCCGGCCGGCGGGGACGACGACGCACCGCCCGTGCCGTGGTGGCGGCAGCGCCGCGTGCAGGCCATCGGGGGTGGCGGCGCCGTCGTCGTGGTCGCGCTCGTCGTGCTGTTCTCGCTCGCCTCGCCGTTCGGGGGCGAGGACGCACCGGGCGGCTACCGGCGTTACGACGAGCCGCAGTTGCACGCGAGCATCGCCGTCCCCAAGGACTACCGCCGCAAGCTCGCCGGGGGAAAGGCGGCCCAGACCCTTCACTTCACCGAGCCGGGGGGTGTCATCTCCGTCATCCTCTACCGGACGAAGGACAGCGACGACGCGCTGTCCGCGGCCGAGAAGTTCATGGACGGATACAAGGCGGACGACGTCCAGTACCAGTTGAATCAGTACAACACGCCCTCGGACGACGGAGCCTGGGTGAACCTCAGCAACACGCTGGTCGACGGCACGCACCGGTTCCACGGCTCCCGCGTGGGGACCATGGACTTCACGTACCAGAAGTGGGACACGGACTCCGACAAACCGAGCGAGCAGACGTACCGCCAGATGGAGATGGTCGCGGTCGGCAAGGACGGCTGGACGTACGACCTCTACGCGCAGTTCCCCGCCGACGGCACCCCGGGCAAGGAAGGCGCCGAGGTCTACCGAACGGTCCACGACAACCTGCACCTCGACGAACTCTAGAACGCCGGCACGCCGACGTCGCTCACGTCACGCACCCGCTACCTGAGCGCGGCCATGACGATGCGCTCGGCGACCGGGTTCATGTCCGTGCCCTTGGCGTCCGTGGAGTTGACCGAGTAGACGAAGGTGCGGCTCAGGTCGCGGGTGGCGGCGACGGCCGTGCTGTAGCCGTAGCGGGCGCCGGACTTGATCCAGTAGACCTTGTCGCCGTACTCGAAGCGCTGGAGGCCGGCGCTGTAGGTGGCGCCCGCGATGTTCGCGGGGACCGTGAACATCTCCTGCAACTGCGGCTCGGGGACGATCCGGCCCCGGAACAGCGCCGTGATCAGCCGCTCCAGGTCGGCGGTCGTGGAGATCATGTCGCCCGCCGCCCAGCGGTCCGCCTGGTTCCAGTCCGTGATGTCCACGAACCGTGTCGTCCCGTCGGCGTCCGTCACGAGCTGGTAGCCGTGGTTGTGGGGGCCGTGGAGGTACGGGTCCGCGCCCGGGAAGTACGTGTGGTGCATGCCGGCGGGGCGCAGGACCAGGCGGGTGGCCTCGGAGGCGTAGGAGTGGCCCGTCACCTTCTCGATCAGCATCGCGAGGATCGTGTAGTTGATGTTGAGGTAGTCCTGCCGCGTCCCCGGGTCGAACTCCGGGCCCTTGGCCACCGCCGACGCCACCACCTCGGCCGGTGTCAGCGTGTCGAAGCGGTGCGCGTACTGGTCGTCGAAGTCGTCGCCCCAGCCGTCACCGGCCTGGATGCCGCTGGTGTGGTTGAGCAACCGGCGTACGGAGATGGGCTGGAAGGCCGGGGTGAGGAGGGTGGGGAGGTAGTGCTGGATCGGCTGGTCCAGGTCCACTCTGCCCTGGGCGGCCAGTCGTAGCACCGTCGCCGCCGTCACCACCTTCGTCGTCGAACCGGCCCGGAAGAGGGCGTCGGGATCCGCCGCGCGCCCGCTCGCCAGGTCGTGCACGCCGGAGCTGCCCCGCCAGGTGCCGTCGGTGCCGCCGATGCGGACCAGCGCCGCGGTCGCGTCGGAGTCGGGAAGTCCGGCGAGTGCGGCGTTCAGGGCGTCCGCGTCGGGCCCGCCGGTCGTCGTCCGCGGCGTCGCCGCGATGGGCGCGGCGGCGGGCGCGGCGAAGGCGGGCGCCGCCAGCGGAGCGGCCACCAGGGTCAGGACCAGGGAGGCGGCGAGGACGGTGCCACGGCGGTGCAGTCGCATGCAGAACCCCTTGCAGAGTGGAAAGTCGACGTGCGGTTCGTCGACATCCTCTGGCGGTGTGTCGCCGCCGGAATCGTCGGCGAGGAGGGCGTCAGACCCTGGAAGGGCCCTGAAGGAGCCACCCCGCGCGCCCCGGAGTCCTCGGGGTCGCTCCCTAAGGGATCGTCGGATGACAAGGTGAGTGCCGCCGCCCCGGGGTTCATACGGACGGCGTCCACAAACCGGACCGGGCCTTGACTCGTGCGGGGGCCGGTGAGGGCCGGGCGGCGCTCGGCGGCTTGGTGCGAGCGCACGGTGGTACGGGACGGCGTCCGGCTCTCCTGCCGGGACTGGGGCGGGCGAGGGCGGCCCGTCGTCCTGCTGCACGGACCGGCGGGCCACGTCGGCGAATGGCTCTCTCGGACTTCCTCGCCGGGCTCGCCCGAGAGCACCACCACACCTGAGAGCGCCACTGCATCAGCGAGCAGGGTGCGGCGGGGCGGCTCAGGGCCATGGGGTGCCTTAAAGTGCGGCCGTGCACGAGCCGTATCCGTTGTTCGCCTGCCTTCGCGTCCAGCCGGTGCTGATCCACACCCCGGCGGCGTCGGGGTACACCCTGCGCTGCTGTCGGGACGACCACGCCGAGGGAAACGCCGAGGAACACGCCGACGGATACGCCGCGGAGCCGGATCCGGTGTTCCTCGGGCGGGACGGAGCCGTCTTCGCGTTCCGGTCGACGGGCACCCTCGTCGAGTTCCTCGGCAGCGGCGAGGCGCACGACCTTGCCGGGCTGCCAAACTGGGACCCGCCGGACTGGAACGAGGTCGCGCTGGTCGCGGACATCGCTCTGACGTACGTCGCGCACGAGCAGTATCCGGTGTGCCGGCTCGACGCCGACGCCATCGCCGGCGTCTTCCGGAGGGAGCCGTCGTTCGACACGGTTCAGGAGGCGCTGGAGACGTTCGGCGTCGCCCGCGAACTTGCCGTGTGCGCGGACCTCGGCCCGGTGCGGGAGGCGCTCGCGCCCGGGTCGGTACTCCGCCGCTTCGAGGATGACCTGCGCTGGGCCTACTTCACCAAGGCCGGGCTCCAGAACCGGCCGCGACCGGCGGACCACGACCACGACGCCCTCGCTGCCACCTGGGCGGAGGTCGCCGCGCGGGTGGTGCCGGTCGTGCGGTTCCGTGACTGACGGTCGCGACGATCACGTATGCCCTCGAGGTCACCGGGCCCGGCTACACCGCCCGGCGGCTCTTTCCCCGGCTGGCGGCGCGGATGTCGTGAGCAGATGTCGTGAGCGGATGCCATGAGGGAGCCGCTGGGGTCGGCGAGGGTGCGCCCCCGCCGATCCCCGCGGCTCCGGCGTCACCCCCCGTTCCCGTCCCGCTCCCAGTACGGCTTGCGCAGCTTGAACTTCTGGAGTTTCCCGGTGGCCGTGCGCGGCAGTTCGGTGCGGAACTCGACGCGCTTGGGGCACTTGTAGGAGGCGAGGTTCGCGCGGCAGTGCGCGACCACGTCGTCCGTGGTGAGGTCCGTGTCGTCGGTGACGACGAGGGCCGTGACCAGCTCGCCCCACTTGGTGTCGGGGATGCCGATGACGGCGACCTCGCGTACCGCGGGGTGGCTGGTGATGACGTCCTCCACCTCGATGGAGGAGACGTTCTCGCCGCCGCTGATGATGACGTCCTTCTTGCGGTCGGTGATGGCCAGGTAGCCGTCCTCGAAGACGCCGCCGTCGCCGGTGTGGAACCAGTCGTCCTCCTGCGCCGCCGCGGTCGCCTCCGGATCGTCCCAGTAGGCCTCCAGGTTGTGGTTGCTGCGGGCCAGCACCTCGCCGCCGGTGTCGATGGCGATCCGTACGCCCAGGCCGGGGGCGCCGGCCCGGCCGAGCTGGACCGCCTGCTCGTGCGGCTGGAGGTCGTCCCACTCCGCGCGCATGCGGTTCATGGTGAGGAACGGGGACGTCTCGGTGAGACCGTAGAGCTGGATGAACTCCCAGCCGAGTTCGGCACGGACGCGTTCGATGGTGCGGGTGGGCGGAGGGGCGCCGGCCACGACGATACGGGCCCGGTCGCGGCCCGGGATCTCGCCCTGCCAGGCCGGTGCGGCGTCCAGCACGGCGTTGACGACGGCGGGCGCGGCGCACATCAGGGTGACGCCGTGCCGGTCGATGCGGCGCAGGATCTCGGTGCCGTCGACCTTGCGGAGCACGATGTGCGTGCCGCCCATGGCGGTGACCGCGTACGGCATGCCCCAGCCGTTGGCGTGGAACATCGGCAGCGTGTGCAGGTACACGTCGCGGTCGGTGACGCCGGCGTGCCAGCCGAACACCGCACCGTTCAGCCACAGGTTGCGGTGGGTGAGCTGGACGCCCTTGGGGCGGGCCGTGGTGCCGGAGGTGTAGTTGAGGGTGGCGGTGGCGCCCTCGTCTGCCGTCCAGGGACGCGGCTCGGGGGTCTGTGTGGCGCCCACCCCCCAGATCGCCTCGTCGTCCTCGCCGAGGACGAACGTGTGCGGGGCGCCGATCTCCTTCGCGAGGTCCCGTAGCTCGGGGTCGATGAGCAGCACCTCGGCGCCGGAGTGGCCGACGATGTACTGGATCTCGCCTGCGGTCAGCCGGAAGTTGATGGGGACGAGCACCCGGCCCCAGCCGGAGACGCCGAAGAACGACGTCAGCAGTCGGGCGCTGTTCTGCGAGACGATCGCGACCCGACCGCCGACCGGCACACCGAGCCGATCGAGCCACGCGGCCTGCGCGGCGGCCCGGCGGCCGAGGTCGGCGTACGTCACCTCGCCCCAGGACGGGGCGGGCTGCTGCGCTTCGTCGACGATGCCGACACGCTCCGGGTAGACGGTGACGGCGCGGTCCAGGAAGTCCTGGACGGTGAGCGGGAACAACACGGCGCGGCTCCTTTGCCGGGAGAACACTCTGCGCCGAATGTTCCTCGGGTCGGGGTGGGGTATGCCGGTTTCGTTGAAGCCGTCAAGTAGCGGGGGTGCCGGGGCGGCGGGAGCCGGGGCGCGGACGCCGAGTCCGGCGCCGTCGCCGACGACGCCCGCGTGGTCGCTGTGCGCGGCGAGGGGGGAGAACGACGGGCGCGCGAACCCGGTGTTGTTCGAGCACATACGCGAGGCCCATCACCCATTCAGGTGACAGGCCTCGCTGTGGGACTCCCTTGAAATGGAACGTGCACGCGTATATCCGACGTCGACGTGCTGCGCACTCCGGCTCGCAGAAGGAATTCAGCCGATCCCTGAGCGTCCCTTTTCAGCGTTCAACCTTCGAAATCGCGATATCACGATATCGGGGGCGCAATTGCCGGGCGTGGGCGCGGCGTACGGCGCATTTGTTCGCCTTCGCGCCCCCGGTTCGGGGCCGGCCCTTGTGGCTGATCGCCCTGATCGCCCATCCGGCCGAGAGCACCGTCCCTCCCTCGGCACCTCGGCGGGTGGAGCGGGCGGCTCAACACGCGTTGGGCACGCCCCCGGTGCTGTCGCCGCTGAGGGCGATCGCGGTGACGTAGCCGTTGCTGCTGGGCCAGGTGCGGTCGAGCAGGACCCACTTGTTGCTGGTGACGCCGTGGAAGGTGATGAGCTCACCGTAGGTCCAGCAGATCGCGTCGTAGGTGTACCCATTGGCCACGGAGCTGATGACCTCGCTGTAGGAGTTCGGCTCCGAGTGGACGTTGGCGCCGGTCCACGCGTGGACCTGGGTGTTCTGGATCTTCTCCGTCGCCCCTGCGGGCTTCGTCTGCGGTGCCGCATCAGCCTGAGCCGTGGTGCCGGCCACGCCGAGCACGACGGCGGTTCCCAGCGCGCTCAGCGTAATCGAAATCTTCCGCATGAACCGTGCCTTCCATGTCTCAGACGCATCATCTTTCACCAGATGCATCAGATTCTTTCGGTGACGACTCAGCATTGCGCCACGGAAGGCGGCGGGGGAATACATTGCGCCAGAGTTGAGAATTTCGGGGACGCACCATTGCTTATGCCCCTCCCACACACCTGCGGGCGGGGAAAATCGGAGCCATGACGAGGTGGAGTTCGTTACCGGGGGATCTGCCACCGGAAGTCGTCGATCTCATCGGACGGCTCAGGGCCATGAAGGACATCGGCGAGCTGACGCTGGCCGCGCTGGCGTCCAGGACCGCATACAGCAGATCCACCTGGGAGCGTTACCTCAACGGCAAGAGGCTGCCACCCCGGGAGGCCGTGCGGGCGCTTGCCCTGCTGACCGACCCCGAGCAGGTGAAGCCACTGCTGCTGGCCTGGGAGCACGCCACGGGTGCCCAGGCGCACCGGGACTCCACGCCTGAGGTCGCCTCCCGCACGGCCTCGGCGGGTTCGGCTCACGCGCGACGTTCCCAACTGCTGGGCCGGCCGCTGAGGGTGGGCTTCGTCGCGGCGGAGGCCGCCATGCCCTACACCCAGCACATTCTCGCCGAGTACCGCCGTCTGCACCCGGAAAGCGTCGTGGAGGTGCACAGTGTCGACTTCTGCGGTCAGGTTGATGCCCTCCTCCACGGAAAGTTGGACGCGGCGTTCCTGCGCCTCCCGTTGCCCTCCTGCGTGCGCACCCTGCCCCTGGCGCTGGAACCCCGGGTGGTCTGCATGCCCGCCCACGATCCGCTGCTCGCCCGACAGCCTGTGACCCTGGGCGACCTGGCCGGCCGCGTGTTCGTCGACGTGGCCGGAGACGGCATGCGCGCCTGGTGGGACTACTGGCAGATCAATCCGCGCCCGGACGGGAGCCGTGTTCCCTACGGTCCCGTCGTCACCGACATCGAGCCCCTTCTCCTTGCCGTCTCGCAGGGTGAGGGAATCGCCTTCGTGCCGGCTGCCGCCCGCGCACTGTATCCCCGCCCGGGCGTGGCCTACGCGGAACTCACCGGCGTCCCCGCGGCCACCGCGGCACTCGCCTGGCTTCCCCGTCCGCACGCGCACCCCGGTGTGGCCGCGCTGTGCGAGGTGGCGAGGAAGAGGCGACCGTGACGTCGGTCGGGGCGTGGCGACGTGGCGATGGGGCTACCCCTGCCGTGCGTCACGTTCCTAAGCTGTTGCCCCAGGTACGGGCGGCACGGGGCGCGTCACGCGAACGGTGGCGTGAAGGGGGAGAAGTGGACGGCACTCCACGTGCGGGCGATGTGGTGGGCGACCGTTATCGACTGACCCGGCAGCTGGGTGCCGGCGGCTTCGGCCAGGTCTGGGAGGCGCACGACCCGGTTCTGGGTGTCGACGTCGCGGTGAAACGGGTGTCCATCGCCACTTCGGTGTCGGACGCGGAGCGGGAGAGCATCCTGGCCCGCGCCGCCAGAGAGGCACGCAACGCGGCCCGGCTGCGGGACCACCCCGGCATCGTCACGGTGTACGACGTCTTCTCCTGGGACGGCGCTCCCGCCATCGTCATGCAACGGGTGAAGGGCCGCTCGCTCGCCGAGCACCTGGACGCCGACGGGGCCATGCCCAAGGCCCGAGTGCTCGGCGTGGCCAAGGTGTTGCTGGGCGCCCTGGACGCGGCGCACCGTGAGGGCATCGTGCACCGCGACGTGAAGCCGGCCAACGTCATGCTCGCCGAGAACGGCGACACGCTCCTCACGGACTTCGGGATCGCCCTGGGCGGCGCCGACCCCAAACTGACCCGCACCAGCGCGGTCATCGGCTCCCCCGGCTACATGGCTCCCGAACGCTGGCGCGGCATGGACTGCGACGGGCGGGCCGACCTCTTCTCGCTGGGCGTCACGCTCTACGAAGCCGTGGAGGGTGCCGCGCCCTTCCCCGCCGACAACCCCACGGCCACGCTGACCGAGACGCCACGCCCCATGCGGCAGGCCGGGCCACTGGCCCCCGTCATCTCGGGGCTCCTGGAGAAGGACCCGGCGCTGCGTCTCACGGTCGACGGGGCACTGGCGCTCATGGCGTCGAACGGTGCGCCGTCCGGCTCCACGGAGCAGACGGAGCAGGAGGAGCACGACGACGGCTCGTCCGCGCCCACCGAACACATCGACCGCTCGTCCGCGCCGCCGACCCGCCCCTACACCACGGCCGGCGCCTCCGACGCCTCGGTGACCTTCGTGACCAACCGGGCGCGTGCGGCGCTCAGGTCGGTCGTCCAGTTCGGACTGGCCTTCGGGGTCGGCCTGGCCGTCCTCTTGGGTGTGATCGCTTTCATGGCGGCGCTCGCGGGTGAGGATCCGCCGGTGCCGGGAGCGAACCCCGTGGTCAACCTGCTGGCGGGGCTGGGGTTGGGCATCCTCTTCGGCGCGCCCCTGGGCGGCCTGACCGGCCTGATCGTGGGCCTGCGCCTCGCCCTGGACACCGTCACCGTCGACGCAGAGGCACTCAGGATCAACCACAAGGTGCTCAGGTCCAAGGCGGGCAAGAGGCTGATCAGCAACGAGGAGACCACGCTCACGGTCAGATGGGCCACGCTCCAGCGTGTGGCGATCGACCGGGCGTGGAACGGGGACCCGACCATCTCCGTCTGGTACCGGGACGAGAACCAGCCCGCCGAGAAGTGGCTCCACAGGAACCACGTGATCAGGCGCAACGGCGGTGGCTACTGCGTCTACGCCCACAACTGGGACACGCCCGAGGCCGTCCACCCCGAGCGGCTGCGCGATGCGATACGGCGCTTCGCCGGCGAGTTGTACGACGACCCCGACTACGCGCCGGAGCCGTGAGCCATCGGCCTCAGGCCTCAGACGGCGGTGGCGACGACCGCGACGACCAGCAGGACGGCGAGGACGGCCCAGGTCTCCCAGCGGAAGGCGTACCTGAGGACCACCAGCCACTGCGCGGCATCGGAGTGGCCCGACCCACTGGCGTAGTCGTCGGAGGACGTGTCATCGGACGTGTCGTGGGACGAGTCGTCGCTCATTGACTCATCGTGGCACACGGTCGGACAGGGCGGCGGACGACAGCTCCCGGGGCAACGCGCCGCTTCCGGCGCGCAGTTCGTTCGCGCGCCGGCGGACCGCCTGGGGGCCGAGGGCCCTGGCCCGCCATTCGATGATGTCGGGGTCGAGCAGGTGCGGCGCCGTCCTTCGGCAACCCCGCCCACCGGGTCAGGCTGACGTCGTCACCGTGGGGTCGGACAGACGGTGCGCCGTCGGGTCGCGAGACCTAGGCGAATGGTCCGACTCGCTGCCCGATGCGCTTCATCACGCCGACTGGTCGGATGGCAGGGTGAGTGATCTCGCCAACGAGCCAGGACCGGCGATCCGTCTGCGTCTGGCCGAAGAAAAGAACGTCTGGCTGTGCACCGTGCGCCCAAATGGTTCCGCCCACGTCACACCCGTCTGGTTCGTCTACCAGAGCTCCCGATGGTGGATCGGTTCGGACGACGGCTCCGTCAAGATCAGGAACATCCGTGCGGAGCCCCGCGTGTCCCTGGCTCTGGAGGACGGGCGGTTCCCGGTTGTCGCCGAAGGAGACGCCTCGCTGGTCCGTGAGGGGTTCCCCCGTGACGTCGTGGCCGCGTTCGAGCGGAAATACGGGTGGGATGTCTCCGCTCCCACCGGTCCCGGAAGCACGCGTGTGCTGGTTGAAGTGCAGGTACGTCGGTGGCTGCTGGCCGGCACGGCCCAGTGACGGTGATCGCGGCCAGGCATGCGCGGCCACCGGCCGGTGATCCCTCCACCGGCCACCAGGGTTATTGCCGACCGGCAGGAACGACCGCAGTAGTCCCCACTTCGCATCCGTCACGTCACCCCGCCGCACACCCAGGACAACGAGCCAGGGAGTGATCGGGCGGACAGGCCATAGCCGTTTCCCGCATCCGGCGCCAGGCGGAGCAGTAGCAGTGCGAGCACGTCACGGCTACAATTCGGCCAGCGGAAAACCCCGCTGCGGGGTGCAATGCGTGCGAGTGATGGTGCGCCATCGCCGCACCTTCACTCATTCGTCCGCTTCAAGCCGAGGAATGGCGAAACAGGTCATCACCTTGAAGTGATCTTGACTTTGTCCAGGCGACCATCGGCGCCTCAACGTCCACTGCACGGGATAGAACGGGTGGGGGAAACCTGTGAGAAGAACTCTGCGATCAGGCCTGGCTGCCGCGCTGATGGCTACCGCAGCCCTCGGTATCGCAATTCCGGGCACCGCCGACGCTGCCGACGACTCCGCCAGTCCGGCCAGTTCCGCCGCGTTCTCGTACCGCTGCGCGACGGGGTGGGCGGTATCGCTGGCCGACGGCGTGAAGATCCGGACCCAACCGAGAAATGACGCCGATGTCCTGGTGACCGTGACAAAGGGCAACGAGAGGCAGTGCCTTCAGGGTTATTACATTACCGGAGATCACTACAACGGGTGCGGGGTGTACGACGCCAGCGCTTGGATCTACCTGTGGACCCCATCCGGAAACGGCTATTCCGCCATGACGTGTTGGGGCGACGTCTATTCCTAGGAGCTGTCCGGTCGCTCGTGTGGCTGCTGCCGATGGCGGGATCACCCGCTGGCGATCGACGGGATCCTGACGAACCCCCATGCGAGCCGCCTCGGCCGTACGTCCACACAACACCCCGCCCCCGGCACGGAGTACGGCGCCGGGGGCGGGTCCCTGGGGACGGGGTTCGAGGGCGGGTGCGAGCCCCTGTCAGGCGCGCTTGGCCAGCAGCAACCGGTGCATCGGTGTGTCGATGAGCGCGATCCGTCGCAACCCCGCGTCGGCGAGCCAGCCGTCGTACTCCTCGACGGTGTACGCGTCGCCGCCGCCGGTCGCGAGCATCGAGGCGGCGAAGAGGCGGAAGAAGCGGTTCTGCACGGAACCCGTGCCGGCCGCGTCGGCGCCGTCCGACACGCCGGGCGCGCCGTGCGTGTCCTCGACGACGATGTGGTCGGCGATGGCGATGACCCCGTCCTCGTTGATCTCCTTGGCGGCCTTCAGCATCAGCTCGCGGGCGGACTCGGCGGTCTGGAGATGGAAGATGTTGACGAAGAGCGCCAGGTCACCGCCGCCCCAGGAGTCGTGGAAGAAGTCCACGACGGTCGGCTCGAAGCGGTCCGCGACGCCGAGTTCCTTCGCCTGCCGGATGGCGATGGGCGTGATGCGGGCGACGTCCAGGCCGCGCGCCGTCAGGAGCGGGAACTCGCGCAGCAGCAGCTGGCTGTAGATGCCGGTGCCGCAGCCGACGTCCAGGACCTTCGCGCCGTCGCCGGTGCTCCAGCCCTGCTCGCGCAGCGCGTCGGCGAGGGCGGAGACGATCGGCGGGGCCCAGAAGTTGATGCCGCGGACCAGGCTGGTGTACTCCTCCTCCGATATCTGGTTGAGCTGGTGCCCGCCCTCGGCGTCCCGTGCGCCGGTGCGCACGTTGTGGGCCAGGTCGCGCCAGGCATTCCAGGCCAGGCTCCGGTCGTAGTTGATCTTGCCGGCGAGGCTGTAGAGGCCGCCGGGCGAGAAGACGTCGTGCAGTTCGACCGGCAGCGTGTAGCGGATCTCGCCGTCCTCGGTCATGGCCCGCTCGACGATGTCGTACGCGTGCAGGCCGTCGAGCAGGACGCGGGTGGCACGCGGGTCGGTGTCCAGGGTGCGGGCCAGTTCTGCCGCGGTGGCGGGCCCCGAGGTCAGCGCGGCGAACGCGCCCAGGTCCTGGGCTGCCTCGATGACGCCCGGCGCCCACAGGGCGACCAGATGCTCGTAGACGCGGTGGGCCGCGCTCGACTGGGCGTCGGTGCCGGCCAGCCGGGACCGGTCGACCATCGGGTGGATGGAGGAGGCCGGTGCCGGTGCCGGCGCCGCCTTCGGCGTCGGCGCGCCTGCCGCGGCCGGTGTGGTGGTGGGCCCCGCGTGGGCGGTCAGGTCGGTCAGTACGGTCATGACGGGTGCTCCTTGCACTGTGGCTCGGGTCGAGGTCGGTGCGCTCGCTGCGATCGGCGCCGGCGATGCGGTGCGCGGGGTCACAGGACGATGCCGCCGTCGATGTGCAGCACGGACCCGGTGATGTACGCGGACTTCTCGGACGCCAGGAAGGCGACGGCTTCGGCGACCTCGTCCGCGGTGCCGAACCTGCCGAGTGGGATGGCCGAAAGGGCCTGCTTGCGCTGGGTGTCGGTGAGCGAACCGGTCATGTCCGTGTCGATCATGCCGGGGGCCAGCGCGTTGACGCGGACGCCGTAGCGTCCGACCTCCTTGCTGAGTGCCCTGGTCAGAGCGATGATTCCGCCTTTGGACGCGGAGTAGTTGCCCTGCCCCGGGTTGCCGTGCACGCCGGAGACGGAGGACAGGGTGACGATCGATCCAGACTTGCGCTTGACCATCGGGAAGAGCACGGCGCGGCACAGGTGGGCCACCCCGTCCAGGTTGGTGTCGATGACCTCCTGCCACTCCTCGTCGGACATCATCAGTAACGGCTTGTCGCGGGTGACCCCGGCGGACGCCACGGCCGTGGTGATCGGGCCCAGGTCGCGCTCGGTGCGGGCCACCCAGTCGCGTACGGCCGCGGGGTCCGCGATGTCGAGGCGGTGGGCCAGGGCGCGCACGCCGAGCTCGGCCAGCTCCTTCTCCAGGCCCTCGGCGGCCGACTCGTCGCTGCGGTAGCCGAAGCTGATCGCATGACCGTCGCGGGCGAGGCGCAGCGCCGCGGCGCGGCCGATGCCGCGCGAGCCGCCGCTGATCAGGGCGACCCGCTCGGTGTCACGGTGGTCGACGGATGCGCTCATCGGGCCTCTCCCAGCAGTCGCAGCACCGCGCAGGCGACGGTGCCGTCACGGTCCACCGAGGTGAGAACCGCGGTCCTCCCCGCCGCGGTGCCCTCCTCGGGTTCGTCTCCGGTTCCGGGCGCCGTACCGGCTGCCTCCGCCGCCGCCAGGGTGGCGGTGAGCTGGAAGGCGCCGGACGCGCCCGAGGTGTCGCCGAGCAGCTGGTGCACCGGGACCCGGTGCACCGCCGGCGCGCCGAACAGCCGGGTGAGCAGCGCCTGCTCGGCCGCGCCGGCCGGTCCCCCGAGCCCGCCGGGCACCGCGGCCCAGACGTCGCCGGGCGTGCTGCCGGAGTCGGTGAGCGCCGCTTCGACGCAGGCGGCGAGCGTGCCGGCCTGGTCGTCGTCGACGTCGGCCCGGGAGTCCAGGGCGAGCAGTTCGGCCAGCGGGGTGCGGCCCGCTCCGATCGCGTCCGCGGGCTCCATGAGCAGCACCGCGCAGCCCTCGCCGAGCGGTACGGGTTGCTCCTGCGGGCCGCGCAGGTGCCGCTCGTACGCGGCACGGGTCGGCGAGTACTCCTCGACGGCACCGACCAGGGCGCGCTCGGCGCGGCCTGCGGCCAGCAGCCGCCGGGCGTAGCCGAGGGCGAGCAGGCCCGCCGGACGGCCGCCGGCCAGCGTGGTGTTCGGGCCCCTGAAGCCGTAGCGGATGGCGCTGGCCGCCGCGGCGCAGTTCATCAGCACGCTGGGCATGAACTGGGCCGGCACGTCGTACGGCTTCTCCCCCTCGAACGAGGCCTGGATGAAGTCGTGCTGGCCCTGCACGCCGCCGACGGTGGTGCCGAGCACCAGCGCGGTGCCGGCGCCGGCGGGCACGGGTGCCCGGTCGGCCTCGGCCTCGGCGAGGAGTTCGCGCACGGCGGTGGCGGCGAGCCCGGTGGAGCGGTCCATGGTGCGGGTGCCGGCCTTGCCGAGCACCTTGCGCACCTCGAACCCGGGCACGAGCCGGTCGCCCGGCTCGCCGGCCGGCGCGGTCCCGGCGGGCTCCTGGTCCACGGCCTGGTCCACGGGCGCGGCCGGGGCTCCGGTCGCGAGGCCCGCGCGGTGCGCGGCGCGTCCCAGGCCGAAGGCGGAGACGGCCGACCAGGCGGTGATCACGGGGCGGTCCGTGCGGACCGCGGCACTGGTCATGAGCGGGGCTCCCGGTGTGTGCCGAGGACGACGGAGGCGTTGTTGCCGCCGAAGGCCAGTCCGTTGTTGATGACGACCCTGAGGTCGGCGTCGACGGCGTCGTTGGGGACGCAGTCGATGCGGCACTCGGGGTCGGTGCTGCGGTGGTTGACGGTGGGCGGGATGAAGCCGTGGTGCAGGGCCAGCGCCGAGGCGGCGGCGCCCAGCGCGCTGGCGGCGCCCATGCTGTGGCCGAGCATCGACTTCAGGGCGACGGTGCGCGGCGGGTCGTCGCCGAACACCTCGCGTACCGCCCGGGTCTCGGTGATGTCGTTGGTCGGGGTGCCGGTGCCGTGCGCGGAGACCAGGTCGACCTCGGACGGCTTCACCCCGGCGTCGTCCAGCGCGAGCCGCATGCAGCGGCCGACGTTCTCCTGGTCGGGCGCGGTGGGGTGGTGGGCGTCGCAGTTGAGGCCGTAGCCGAGCACCTCGGCGTAGATCCGGGCGCCGCGTGCCTGGGCCGTCTCCAGCGGCTCCAGCACGAGGACGCCGGCGCCTTCGGCGGTCAGCAGGCCCTTGCGGTCGGTGTCGAACGGGCGGCACCGGTCGGGCGCGACGAGACCGAGCCGGACGAAGCCGGCGAAGGTCCGCCGGGTCAGCGCGTCGGAGCCGCCGACCAGCGCGAAGTCGGCCTCGCCTGAGCGTACGGCGTCGTAGCCGTCGCCGATCGCGTAGTTGCCGGCGGCGCAGGCGGTGCCGAGGACGGAGGGCGCCGCGCGGCGCAACCGGAGCTCCTGCACGACGGCCAGGGCGAGCCGGTGGAACGGCAGCCGGCGCACCGTGACCGGGTCCAGGTCGGCCTGTGCGATGCCGCTCGTCTCGGCCTCCACGAGGTCGTCCAGGGTGCTCGCCTCGCCGTCGGTGGTGCCGACGGTGACGAGGCCCCTCTCGTTCCGGAGGTCGTCGGGGGCCAGGCCCGCGTCGGCGACGGCCATGCGGGCGGCGGCCACCGAGAACTGGGTGGCGCGGCCGAACCGGTCCGGGCTGGTGCGCTGGAACCACGCGGCCGGGTCGAAGTCCCGTACCTCGTGGGCCAGCGTCTCCCGGAAGCCCTCGGTGTCGAAGAGGGTGATGGGACCCGCCCCGCACCGGCCGGCGCGCAGACCCTCGGTGAAGGCCGTGACGCCGTTGCCGATGCTGGACAGGACCCCGATCCCGGTCAGGACCACGCGGCGCATGGTCATCGGGCCTCGGCCTGGGACAGCACGTCCAGCACGGCCCGCAGGTGGATCATGTTGGCCAGCTCGCTCTGCTCGATGGTGACGCCGAAGGCCTTCTCCAGGCCCGCCAGCATCTCGATGGCGCCGAGCGAGTCGGCCCCGTACTCCTCGGTGAACAGGGCGGTGGGTTCGATGTCGTCGGCCTCCATGTCCAGGCAGTCGGCGACGATCGCGCGGACCTTGGCCTCGGTGGCCGCGTCGATGGTGACGGCGCTCATGGGGTGTCCTCCGTTGGTGTTCTTCGGTCGGGTTCTTCGGTCGGGTTCTTCGGTGGTCCTGCCGGTGGCGTGATCGCCGGTGGGCGGCGGGCGCGTGGGTGCCCGCCTGTCGAACGTCCGCCGGGCCGTCAGGCGCCGGCCGCGATGAGGCTCTTGGGGCGCAGGTCGGTCCAGGTGCGCTCGATGTAGTCGAGGGCCTCCTGGCGGCTGCCCTCGGGCTTGACGACGTCCCAGCCGGCCGGGACCTCGGCGAAGGCGGGCCACAGGCAGTGCTGGCCCTCGTGGTTGGCGAGCACCAGGAAGGCACCGGACTCGTCGTCGAAGGGGTTGCTCATGGTCTCTTCTCTCCTTTCGATTGCTTTCCGGCTGCTTCCGGTTCCCGGCCCCCGGGAATTTTTTTCTGATAGTTCCAGGCGTTATTCGCTACCGCGTCGCCGCGGTTTTCCGCATGACTTCGTTGAGTACCGTCGCGATATGTGCGGCGGGCCGCGGATCGAGCAGGTCGTCGTGGGCCGCGTCGATGTCGTAGCGGACGATGCGGCCACTCACGTGGGGGGCCCAGGCGCTCTCGGTGGGGGCGCCGGGGGGCAGGTCCTGCGTGGCGGCGAAGAACAGCACGTCGCCCTGGACCGGCCCGGGGCGGTGGGTCGTGCTGATCTCGCTGAGGTGCCGGATCACCGAGGTCAGCTGGGTGATCCGGGTGTCGTCCAGCTCGGCGATGACCTTTCCGGCGGCGGCGAGGCGAGCCCTGACCTCCTGCTCGTGGATGGCTGCCACACCGGCCGGGGCGGCCTCGGCGGGGAAGCCGTCGAGGTTCGCCAGCAGCGCCACCTGGTGGCCGCGGCGCTGGAGCTGCCCCGCCATCTCGTGCGCGACCAATGCACCGAACGACCAACCGAGAATATGGTAAGGGCCGTTCGGCTGAATTTCCATCACCTTTTCCACATAACTCTTCGACAGCTCCGTAACATTCGCGGGCAGCGGCGCGGAAGTTCCAATTCCGGGCGCCTGGAAGGCGTATACGGGAATGTCGTTCGGCAGGTGCGCCGCGAGTTCCATGAAAGGCCAGCCGAGTCCGCCGCCGCCGTGCACGCAGAACAGCGGGGGCCGGCTGCCGGACGGGCGGATGGGCAGCAGCACGTCGAAGGCGCCGTCGCCGCTCCCCCCGCCGGCCGCCGCCCCGCCCGTCGCCCGCGCGCCCGTCGCCTTCGGGTCCGTCATCCGGGCGACCGCCGCGAGCCCCGCCACCGTCCGGTGCACGAAGACGTCGGCGGGCGTGAGCAGGTAGCCGGCGGTGCGGGCCTGCTGGACGAGGCGGATGGCGCGGATGGAGTCGCCGCCCCGGTCGAAGAACCCGTCGTCCGGGGAGAGGTGCGGGACGCCCAGCACCTCGGCGGCGATCCGGCACAGGGCCGCCTCCACCGGTGTCGCGGGAGCCCGGCCCGCGCTGGTGGTGGCGGCCGGGGCGACGGTGCCGGCGGGCGCGGGCAGCTGCTTGCGGTCCACCTTGCCGTTCGGGGTCTGCGGCAGCTCCGGCAGCGTGACGTAGTTCGCCGGGACCATGTAGTCGGGCAGATGGGCGGCGAGGTGGGCGCGCAGTGCCTGCTCCTCGCAGGTGGCGTGCGGTGCGGCCACGAGGTACGCCACCAGGCGCGGCTCGCCTGGCTGGTCCTCGCGGACCACGACGGTGGCCTGGGCGACGTCCGCGTGGCGCAGCAGCACCGCCTCGATCTCACCCAGCTCGATACGGAAGCCGCGGATCTTGACCTGGTGGTCGACCCGGCCGAGGTAGTCCAGGATCCCGTCGGGGCGGCGGCGCACCAGGTCGCCGGTGCGGTACATGCGGGAGCCTGCCGGCCCGTACGGGTCGGCGACGAACCGCTGCGCGGTCAGCGCGAACCGGTCGTGGTAGCCGCGGGCCAGGCTGATGCCGCCGATGTACAGCTCGCCGACCACGCCGTCGGGCACCAGGTGCAGGGCGCCGTCGAGCACGTAGGTGCGGTTGCCGGCCAGCGGGCTGCCGATGGCCGGGATGGGCAGGCTCCCGGAGGTCGGAATGGGGGCACCTCCCAGGCCCTTAAGGCTCTGGGGGACGTCCAGGTCGGCCACCGTGGACCAGATCGTGGTCTCCGTCGGTCCGTACAGGTTGGTCAGGCGGCGGCAGGCGCGGGCCAGGTCGGCGGCGAGGGTCGGGCTGATGGCCTCGCCGCCGGTGAGCACGTGGAGGTTCTTCAACGCCTTGGGGTGGGCGCTGACCAGGGCGTGCCAGAGGGTGGGGGTGGCCTGCATGGCGGTGGCGCGGGTGACCCGCAGCAGGGTGGCGAGCCGGTCCGGGTCGCGTACCGTCTCCTGCTCGGCGAGGACCAACACGCTGCCGGAGAGCAGCGGTACGAACAGCTCCAGGTTGGCGATGTCGAAGCCGAAGGTGGTCACCGACAGCAGCCGGTCCTCGGGGCCGAAGTCCATCAGCCGCCGCGCCTCGGTGAGGAAGTTGACGAACGTGCCGCGGGGCAGCACGACGCCCTTGGGGCGGCCGGTGGAGCCCGAGGTGTAGATGGTGTACGCGAGGTGCTGCGGGCCTGCGACGCCGTTGAGTTCGGCGTCGGTGAGGTCGCCGTCGGGGAGTCCGGCCAGCTCGGCACGGACCGCGGGGTCGTCCAGTTCGAGCCGGGCGACGGTGGCCAGGTCCGGGACGGCCGCGGTGACCTCCGAGGTGGTCAGCGCCAGCGCGGGGCGTGCGTCGGCCAGCATGTAGGCGATCCGGTCGGCCGGGTAGGTCGGGTCGATGGGCAGGTATCCGGCGCCGGCCTTCAGCACGGCGAGCGCGGCCACCACCATGTCGACCGAGCGCGGGATCGCCAGGGCGACCAGGCTGTCGGGTCCCGCACCGCCGTGCACCAGGGTGCGGGCCAGCTGGTTGGCGCGTGCGTTCAGCTCCCGGTAGGTCAGCGTGCGCCCCCCGCAGAGCAGTGCGGGACGGTCGGCGTGGGCCGCGGCCCGCGCCTCGATCTGCCGGGTCGTGGGGACGTCCATCGGGTGCGCGGGCGCGCTGCCCCAGACCTCGAGCAGCCGCTCGCGCTCGCCGGGCAGCAGCGCGGAGACGGTGCGCAGCTTCGCGTCGGGCACCGCGGTGACCAGGCCGAGCAGGTGTACAAGGCGGTCGGTCAGCGACCGGGCCGTCTCGGCGGTGAACAGGTCGTGGCTGAACTCCAGGCGCCCGGCGACACCGGCCTCGGCGCCGGTGGCGTCCTGCTCCTCCACCAGGTCGAAGGTGAGGTCGAAGCGGGCGGCGCCGGTGTGCACCCGGTCCACCTCGGCGGTGAGGCCCGGCAGCTCGACTCCGGCGGCGGCCGTGTTGTGCAGCGCGATCATGGTCTGGAAGAGCGGGTTGCGGGCCATCGAACGGGCCGGCGACAGCTCGTCCACCAGCCGCTCGAACGGCACGTCCTGCTGCGCGAACGCGGCCAGGTCGGCGCCGCGCACCCGCTCCAGCAGCTCCCGGAAGGTGGGGTCGCCGGAGACGTCGGTACGCAGCACCAGCGTGTTCACGAAGAACCCGATCAGCTGCTCCAGCGCCTCGTCGGTGCGGCCGGCGACGGGCGTGCCGAGCGGGATGTCGTCGCCCGCGCCGAGCGCGGACAGCAGTGCGGCGAGACCGGCCTGGAGCACCATGAACAGGCTGGCGCCGCCGTCCTTGGCGAGCGCTGCGGCCCGCGCGTGGACGTCCGCCGGGATGCGGAAGTCGACGGTGCCGCCCCGGTAGGAGGCGACCGCGGGACGCGGCTGGGCGCCCGGCAGCACCAGCTCGTCGGGGATCCCGTCGAGCGTCTTGCGCCAGAACGCGATCTGCTGCGCCTGGAGGGACTCGGGGTCGGCCGCATCGCCGAGCAGCTCGCGCTGCCAGAGCGTGTAGTCGGCGTACTGCACCGGCAGCGGCGGCTGGGCGGGGGCGCTGCCGGTGAGCCGGGCCGCGTACGCGGTGCACAGGTCACGGGCGAGCGGGCCGCTCGACCAGCCGTCGGCTGCGATGTGGTGCAGCACGAGGACGAGCAGGTGGTCCGTCTCGCCCGTCGAGAACACGGCGGCACGCAGCGGCAGGTCCTGCGCGAGGTCGAACGGGATCGCAGTGAAGGCGGCGACCGCGGTGGCGCACTCCTCCGGGACGATCCTGTGCAACGCCAGCTCCACGGAGGCGTCCTGCCTGATCAGCTGGTACGGCTCCGCGGTGCCGTCGTCGTCGCGGAACACGGTGCGCAGCGCCTCGTGGCGGGCCACCACGTCGTTCAGGGCCGCGGTCATGGCGGCGGCGTCCAGCTGTCCGGTCAGGCGGACCGTCCACGGCATGTGGTAGGCGCTGGACTCGCCCTCGAGGCGGCTGAGCACCCACATGCGCTGCTGGGCGAAGGAGAGCGGGATGCGCGCAGGGCGGGTGGTGGGGTCGAGCGCCGCGCGTGGGGTGGCGGCGGGCGCGGTGTCGGTTGCCGCCTGGCGGGCCGTGCGCAACGCCGCGCGAGCCGGTGCCGCGCCGGTGAGCAGGGCGGCGAGCCGTTCGGCGGTGCGGGCCTCGAAGACGGCGCGCATCGGCAGTTCGGCGCCGAGCAGCGTACGGATCCGGCTGACCAGCCGGGTCGCGAGCAGCGAGTGGCCGCCCAGGTCGAAGAAGTCCTCGTCGGCGCCGACCTCGTCGATGCCCAGCACCTCGGCGAAGGCCCGGCACACGGCCTCTTCGCCGGCGTTGCTCGGGGCGCGCCCCGCGGCGGTCGCGAGGGTGGGCTCGGGCAGCGCCTTGCGGTCGACCTTGCCGTTCGGGGTGAGCGGCAGGGCGTCCAGGTGGACGAAGGCGCTGGGCACCATGTACTCGGGCAGTACGGCCGCGGCGGCTTCCTTGACGGTGGCGGTGTCCGCCTCGCCGGAGACGTAGCCGACCAGGCGGGCCTCGCCGCGTGCGTCGCGCACCACGACCACCACCGCGTCGGCGACCCCGCGCTGGGCGCGCAGCACCGCCTCCACCTCGCCGGGCTCGACGCGGTGGCCGCGCACCTTGACCTGGTGGTCGCGGCGCTCCAGGAACTCCAGGCTGCCGTCGGGCAGGCGCACCACCCGGTCGCCGGTGCGGTACATCCGGGCCCCGGGCACCCCGACGAACGGGTCGGCGACGAACACGGACCCGGTGCGGCAAGCGTCGCCGAGGTAGCCGCGGCCCACGCCCGCACCGCCCACGTACAGCTCGCCGGGCACGCCCGCGGGCAGCGGGCGCAGGGCGTCGTCGAGGATGTACAGGCCCGTGCGGCGCACCGCCTTGCCGATGGGAGCAGTTACCCCGGGTACCGTCTCGGCGTCCGCGATCACGGCGTGCGTGACGTCGTCGGAGCACTCGGTGGGCCCGTAGGCGTTCACCATCGGGATGTCCGGGAAGTAGCCGAGCCAGCGCCGGCACAGGTCGGTGGGGAGCGCCTCGCCGGTGACGACGAGCTGGCGCAGGGTGCCGAGTTCGGGCAGCGCCGCGCCGGAGTCCCAGCTGTCCAGGGCGGCCCGCAGCAGCGACGGCACCACTTCGAGGACGGTGACGCCGTCCGGCGCGACGGTTCCGAAGAGCGCGGCCGGGTCGCCGGCGGTCTGCTTGGAGACCACCCGCAGCCGGCCGCCGGTGACCAGCGCGGTGAGCATCTGCCAGACGGAGATGTCGAAGGTGACCGGCGCGTTGTGGACGAGCACGCTGCGCCCGTCCATCGCCAGGTCCTCGATCTTGGCGTGCAGGTGGTTCACCATGCCGGCGCGGTGCACCATGGCGCCCTTGGGCTTGCCGGTGGACCCGGAGGTGAAGATCACGTAGGCGAGGTCGTCGGCGGCGCCGGTGACCGCCGGCAGGTCGCGGGGGCGGGCGTGCCGCCCGATGCGGGTGATGCCGGACAGCGGGGTCACGGGCAGGTCGAGCCCGGCGAGGGCGAGCGCCTCGGACGCCAGGTCCAGGTGTGCGGCGTCCACCAGCAGATGGCGGACCCCGGCGTCCGCGATGAGCGCGGCGATCCGGGCGGTGGGCACGGTGACGTCCAGCGGCACCCAGCCGGCGCCGGAGCCCAGCACGCCGAGCACCGCGGTGACGAAGTCGGCGCCGGGCGCGGCGAGCACGCCGACCAGCGTCCCGGCGGCGGTGTCGGCGCCGACCAGCCGGCGGATCACGGTGACCCCGGCGAGGTCTTCCGGCGCCAGGTCGGTGGTGTCGCCGCCGATGTCGCGGGTCAGGGCGCTGGAGCCGGTGCCGACCAGGCGGCGGGCCTCGGCGGTGGCCCCGGCGCGCAGCACCTCGCGGGTGACGGTGCCGGCCCGCTCGACCAGGTCGCGGTAGGTGAGCTGCTGGGTGTCGTCGACGACGGCGAGGGCTTCGGGACGGGTGGCCGCGAAGTGCCGGACCCGCTCGACGACGTCCGTGAACCGGTCGGGTGCGGCGGGCTCGGGCAAGGCCAGGAGCTGGGCACGCTCGCCCCGCACCAGCGCGTCCAGCTGCCCGAACGGCCTGTCGGGGTGGGCGATGGCGGTCCGCAGCAGGCCCTCGATGCGGGCGGCGACGACGATGGCGTCGTGCGCGGTGTACCGGTCGGGGTCGATGGAGACCACCAGCCGCAGCCGCTCGCCGGGCAGCACCATCAGGCTGAGCGGATAGTGCGTGGCGTCCTCGGCCTGGAGCCCGGTGACCCTGAGGCCGGGCGCGGGCGCGTCCAGCTCGGACGGGTCCATCGGGTAGTTCTCGAAGACCAGCACGGTGTCGAACAGCTCGCCCATGCCGACGGCCTGCTGGATCTCGGTGAGGCTGACGTACTCGTGCGGCAGCAGCCCGGTGCGGCGGCGGTTCAGCTCGTCGAGGATCTGCGGGAAGGTGGCGTACGGGTCCAGGTCGACGCGGACCGGGCAGGTGTTGATGAAGAGACCGACCATGGACTCCACGCCGTCCAGCTCCGGCGGACGCCCGGAGACGGTGCCGCCGAAGACCACGTCGCGCTGCCCGGTGAGGGTGCCGAGCACCGCGGCCCAGGCGCCCTGGAGCACCGTGTTGAGGGTGTGGCCGCGGCTGCGCGCCCAGGCGTTCAGCTCGGCGGTGAAGTCGGCGGGCAGGTCGAAGGTGTGCCGCTCGGGCAGCGTGCTCGCGCCGGTGGCACCAGGGGCGACCAGCGTCGCCTCGCCGAGCCCGTCGAGCGCCGTGCGCCAGGCGTCCAGCGACGCGGTGCGGTCCCGGCCGACCAGGTGCGCCAGGTAGTTCTTGTACGGCGCCGGGCTGGCGAGCGCGGAGCCGTCGTCCGCGTACAGCGCGAACAGCTCGCGGATGATCAGCGGCATGGACCAGCCGTCGAACAGCATCTGATGGGCCGTCAGCACCATGCGGTGGGAGCGCGGCCCGGTGCGCAGCAGCAGGTAGCGCATCAGCGGCGGGCGGGTCGGGTCGAACGGCTCGTCGCGCTCCTGGAGGGTGAGCAGCTGGATCCGAGGCGTCAGCTCCGGCTCGTCCAGGCCGCTCAGGTCCACCTCGCGCCACGGCAGGTCGACGCTGTGCGGCACCAGCTGCACCGGCTCGCCGTTGTCGCGGTAACGAAAACCCGACTTCAGGTTCGGGTGGCGGTGCAGCAGCCCCTCGGCGGCGCGCCGCAGGCAGTGCGCGTCCAGCACCCCGGCGAGGTCCAGGACGAGCTGCACGGTGTAGACGTCCAGCTGTTCGCGGCCGGAGACGGCGTGGAACAGCAGCCCTTCCTGGAGTGGGGTGAGGGGCAGGACATCGCTGAGATTCGAGCGGTTCACCCGCTTCAGCCGGGTATTCACAGTGCGGCCCCCCATTCGTCCATTTCCTTCTCGAAAGCGTCGATCTCGTCCTGGGTGAGCCGCACCAGCTCCACGTCGGACGGTGTGTGGCCGCCCGCGTCGGGCCGCCGGGCGTGCGTGACCAGGGCGCCGAGCGCCCGGAACCACGACTGCGCGAGGTCGTGCACGTCGGTGTGGGTGAGCACATCGGCGGCCCAGGTCCAGGTGGCCACCAGGCGCGGCCCGGCGGGCCCGTCCTCGGTGAACGCGTTGACGCCGAGCGCGTGCGGCAGCGGCATCGCGGCGTCGGCGCCGGCCGCGACGTCGGCGGACTCGGGCGTGGGCGCCCAGTCCTCCTCGGTGGGTGCCGGCAGCCGGCCCAGGTAGTTGAAGCCCAGCTCGGGGCGGCGGCCGGCCAGTTCGGGCAGGCCCGCCAGATGGCGCAGCAGGCCGTGCCCGAGGCCGTGGTCGGGCAGCGCCCGCAGCTGTTCCTTGACCCGCTTCAGGGCCTGCCCGGCGGCCGGGCCGCCCTCCCACGCGTCGGCGGCGTCGATCGGCCCGAGGTCGAGCCGTACCGGGTAGGCGGTGGTGAACCAGCCGACGGTGCGGGACAGGTCCACGCCCTCGGCGAACTCCTCGCGGCCGTGTCCCTCCAGCTCCACCAGCAGCGCGTCATCCTGCCGGACACGCTGGCCGCGCCGGCTGCGCCAGTCCCCGACGGCCAGCGCGAGCGCGGTCAGCATCACGTCGTTGACCTCGGTGTGGTACGCGGTCGGCACCTCGGTGAGGACGGCCTGGGTGGTGGCCCGGTCCAGGGTCAGGCGCAGGGAGCGGGAGGTTGCGGTGATGTCGCGGGTGGGGTCGAGCGGTGCGGCGCCGATCGCCGGCACGCTCTCGGCGAGCTCCTGCGTCGAGCGCCACAGCGGCAGTTCGGCGCGGCGTGCCTCGCCGGCGGCCTCCTCGGCGAGCAGGCCAGCCCAGTGCCGCAGCGAGGTGCCGACCGGGCGCAGCCGGGCCGGCCGGCCTGCGGCGGCTGCCGCGTAGGCCTCGGCCAGGTCCTCCACCAGGATCCGCCAGGACACCCCGTCCACGACCAGGTGGTGCAGGGTCAGCACCAGCCGTCCGGGGCGGCCGGCCCCGGCCTCCAGCCAGATGGCCCGCAGCATCGCGCCGTCGGTGGGCGCCAGCGACGCCTGCGCGGCCGTCGCCTGCCGCCGCACCAGCGCCGCCACGGCGTCGTCCGGAAGGCCGGCGGTGCTGTGCAGGTCGAGCAGCCAGCGGGCCTGCACCGTGCCGCGCTCGCGCACCCGCAGCGTCCAACCGCCGTCCTCGGGGGAGACGTCCAGGATCATGCGCAGCGCGTCGTGGTGGTCGATCACCGTTTGCAGCGCCTCGGCCAGCAGCGGCCGGGTGGCGTCGGCCGGGGTGCGCACCACGACGGCCTGGTGGAAGCCGTGCATCGGGCCGCCCAGGTCGCGCAGCCAGTGCATGATCGGGGTCGGCCGGAAGGTGCCCACGCCGTCGTCGGTACCACGCACCCGGGGCGCGTTCGCGCCGGTCCCGGCGGGCCGTGCGGCGCTCGCCAGGGCCGCCGGGGTGCGGTGCGTGAAGACGTCCTGCGCGGTGATCACCAGGCCGGCGGTGCGGGCCCGGCTGACCAGCTGGATGGAGCTGATCGAGTCACCGCCGAGGTCGAAGAAGTCGCTCTGCGCGCCCACCTTCGTGAGGCCCAGCACCTGCGCGAACACCCCGCACAGCGCCTCTTCCTGGGCGGTGCGCGGCCCGGGTCCCGCGGTGGCCTCGTCGACCGGGGCGGCCTGCGGCGCGGGCAGCGCCTTGCGGTCCACCTTGCCGTTGCCGGTGAGCGGCAGCTCCTCCAGCGTGACGATCGCCGCGGGCACCATGTAGTCCGGCAGCGAGGCCGCGACGTGCGACTTCAGCTCCTGGACGGACGGCGCGTCGCCGGCCGGCACGACGTACCCGGTGAGCCGCTTGTCGCCGGGGCGGTCCTCGCGGACCACGACGACCGCGCGTGCCACGCCCGGGTGGCCCAGCAGCGCCGTCTCGATCTCGCCGGGCTCCACCCGGAACCCGCGGATCTTCACCTGGTCGTCGGCCCGTCCGACGTACTCGAGACGGCCGTCGGGCAGCCACCGCACCAGGTCACCGGTGCGGTACATACGCGCCCCCGGCGCACCGAACGGGTCGGCGGTGAACCGCGTCGCGGTCAGCCCCGGGCGCCCCAGGTACCCCAGCGCGAGACCGGCGCCGCCCACGTACAGCTCCCCGGTGACGCCCACCGGAACCGGCGTCAGCGCGGGAGAGAGCACGTACACGGCGGTGCCCGCGAGCGGGCGGCCGATCGGTGGCTTGCCCCCGGTCAGGGGCTCGCTGACGGTGGCGCAGACGGTGGTCTCGGTGGGCCCGTAGGCGTTCAGCATCCGGGTGGCGGCGGCCCAGCGGCGCACCAGCTCCGGCGGGCAGGCCTCACCGGCGGTGATCACGGTGACCCCGGCGGGCATGCCGCGGTCCTCGGGCCAGGCGGTCAGCACCGCGGGCGGCAGGCACATCACGTCGATCCGGGCCCGGGTGACGAAGTCGGCGAGCGGCTCGCCCGGGGTGCGCTCGATGTCGTCGGGCAGCACGAGCGTGCCGCCGACGGTCAGCGTGGTGCACAGCTCCCAGGCCGCGGCGTCGAAGCTGAGCGCGGCGAACTGGAGCACCCGGGTGCCCTGCCGCACCCCGAACCTGCGCCCCTCGGCGACCAGCGCCGCCACCGAACGGTGCCCGACCAGCACGCCCTTGGGGCGGCCCGTCGAACCGGAGGTGTAGATGAGGTACGCCGGGCTCGCGGGCGTGAGCGGCACGGTCGGCGCGGTGAGGTCATGCGCGGCGATCTGCGCGACGGTCGCCGGGTCGTCGAGGACGAGCACGGGGGCGCCCGCGGGCACCCGGTGCCGGATCGCCGTGGTGGTGACGACGACGGCCGGACGGGCGTTCTCGATCATGTACGCGATGCGGTCGTCCGGGTAGGCCGGGTCGACGGGCAGGTACACGGCGCCCGCGGTGAGCACGCCGAGGGCCGCGGTCACCATCTCGGGCGAACGGGGCACCATCAGGGCCACCACGGAGCCGGGACCGACGCCGCGGTCGGCCAGGTGGCGGGCGAACCGGTTCACGCGCGCGAGCAGGTCCCCGTAAGCCACCTCACGGCCCTGGTACAGCAGCGCGGGCGCACCGGGCACGGCGGCGGCACGTGCCGCGAACAGCGCCGGCACGGTCGCAGGCTCGGCGCCCGGCACGCTTCCGCCGCTGAACTCCGCCAGCAGCCGCTCGCCCTCGCCGGGCAGCAGCGCGTCGATCCGGCTGAGCGGGAGGTCGGGCTCGGCGGTGAGCCGGAGCAGCAGATGCGCCAGGCGCTCGCTGATCCGGGCGGCCGAGGCTTCGGTGTACAGGTCGGATGCGTACTCCAGGATGCCGGTGAGCCCGGCGGCGGAGCCGCCGTCGTCGTGCCGCTCGGCGATCTCGAAGGCCAGGTCGAAGCGGGCGGTGCCGGTGGCGACGGTGGACACCTCGGTGCCGAGTCCCGGCAGCTCGATGCGTGCGTCCGCGTTGTTCTGGAACGCCAGCATCACCTGGAACAACGGCTGCCGGGCCAGCGACCGGTTCGGCCGCAGCGCGTCCACCAGCCACTCGAACGGCACGTCCTGGTGCGCGTAGGCCCCCAGGTCGGCGGCCCGGGTGCGGGCCAGCAGGTCGCGGAAGGTGGGGTCGCCGGAGACGTCGGTACGCAACACCAGCGTGTTCACGAAGAAGCCGATCTGGTGCTCGAGGGCGGCGTCGGTACGGCCGGCGACCGGGGAGCCGAGCGGGATGTCGTCGCCCGCGCCCAGCGTGCGCAGCAGCACCGCGAGCGCCGACTGCACCACCATGAACACGCTCGCGCCGCTCGCCCGCGCCAGCCGCACCGCCGCCTCGTGCGCCCGCGGACCCAGCTCGAACGGCACCTGGCCGCCCCGGTAGCTGGGCACCGCGGGCCGCGCGAAGTCGCACGGCAGCTCCAGGCCGTCGGGCAGCCCGTTGAGCGTCTCCTTCCAGTACGCGAGCTGCCGGCCGGCCAGCGAGTCCGGGTCGGACGCGTCGCCCAGCAGCTCGCGCTGCCAGAGCGCGTAGTCGGCGTACTGCACCGCGAGCGGCGGAAGGTCGGGCGCCGCACCGCGCACCCGCGCCGCGTACGCGGCGCGCAGGTCCTGTGCGAGCGGCAGCACGGACCAGCCGTCTCCGGCGATGTGGTGCAGCACCACGAGCAGGACGTGCTCGTCGGCACCGAGCGCGAACAGCTCGGCCCGCAGCGGCACTTCCCGCGTCAGGTCGAAGGGACGGGCGGCGTGCTCGGCGAGCAGCGCGTCCAGGTCACGCGGGTCGGTGCCCCGGCAGTCCGTCACCGGTAGCGGCACCCTGGCCTGCTCGGGCGCGAGCACCAGCTGGAGCGCGGTGCCGGCCTCCTCGGGGAAGACGGTGCGCAACGACTCATGGCGGGCCAGCACGTCCTCCAAGGCGTCCTGGAGGGCGGCGGCGTCCAGCCGGCCGGTGAGCCGGATCGCGCGCGGCAGGTGGTACGTGGCGGCCTCGCCGTCCAGATGGCGCAGGAACCACAGCCGCTGCTGCGCGAACGACAGCGGCAGCTGCTCGGGCCGCTCACGCGCCGTCAGCGGGGGTCGTACGTCGGCCTGCCCGCCCGGCCCGGCGCCCTGCCCGTCGGTCGCCCCGTCGCCCAGCTCGGTGGCGAGCTGCGCCACCGTCGGTCTGTCGAACAGGGTGCGCACCGGCACCTCGACGCCGAGCCCGACCCGGATCCGGCCGACCGCGCGGGTCGCGAGCAGCGAGTGGCCGCCCAGGTCGAAGAAGTCGTCGTGGACACCGACCCGTTCGACGCCCAGCACCTCGGCGAAGACCGCGCACAGCGCCTCCTGGAGGGGCGTGGTGGGCGCAGCGCCCTCCTGCCGTGCGGCGCCGAACTCGGGCGCGGGCAGCGCCTTGCGGTCCACCTTGCCGTTCGGGGTGAGCGGCAGCCGCTCCAGCAGCACGAAGGCGCTGGGCACCATGTAGTCCGGCAGCACCGCTGCGAGGCGTGCCTTCACCTCGGCGGGGTCCACGTCCCCGGCCAGGTAGCCGGCGAGCCGGCTGGTGCCGGCGCTGTCCGGGGCGACGGCGACCGCCGCGTCGGTGACGCCGTCGACGGCGCGCAGCGCGGCCTCCACCTCGCCCAGCTCGATACGGTGCCCGCGGATCTTGACCTGGTGGTCGACCCGCTCCAGGAACTCCAGCTGCCCGTCCGGCAGCCGGCGCACCCGGTCGCCGGTGCGGTACATCCGGGCGCCCGGCTGCGGCGCGTACGGGTCGGCGAGGAACGCCAGCGCGGTGCGCCGCGCCTCGCGCAGATAGCCGCGGCCGACACCGACCCCGCCCACGTACAGCTCGCCCGGGACCCCGGCGGGCACCGGGCGCAGGCCGTCGCCGAGCACGTAGAGCCGGGTGTTGCGGATGGCGCTGCCGATCGGGGCGCGGGCTCCGCCCACATCGGTTCCGGTGTCGATGACGGCGTGCGTGACGTCGTCGGAGCACTCGGTCGGGCCGTACGCGTTGACCAGCGGGATGCCGGGGAAGTAGGCGAGCCAGCGGCGGCACAGGTCGGGCGGCAGCGCCTCGCCGGTGACGACGAGGCGGCGCAGGGTGGCCAGCGACGGCAGCTGCGAGCCGGCGTCCCAGTCGTCCAGGGCCACCCGCAGCAGCGACGGCACCACTTCGAGGATGGTGATCGACTCGGCGTCCACCAGCGCGAACAGTGCCTTCGGGTCGGCCGCGACCTCGTGCGTGACGACCCGTGTGCAGCCGCCGGTGACCAGCGCGGAGAGCATCTGCCAGACGGAGATGTCGAACGTGACCGGGGCGTTGTGGACGATGGTGTCGGTGACCGTCAGGCCCAGGTCGTCGATCTTGGCGTGCAGGTGGTTGGCCATGCCGGCGCGGTGCACCATGGCACCCTTCGGCTTGCCCGTGGAGCCCGAGGTGAAGATCACGTACGCCAGGTCGTCGCCGGACGTGCGGACCGGCGCGAAGGCGCCGGTGGCGGTTGCGGCGGCCGAGACGTCCTCGATGGGCAGCAGACGCGGGCCGTCGCCGTGCGCTGCGACGGCGGCCTGGACCAGCCGCTCGGCGTACTCACGCTGGCCGGGACCGTACAGCAGCACCTCGGCACCGCTGTCGGCGAGCAGCGCGGCGCAGCGCGCCTCGGGGGCGCGCACGTCCAGCGGCACCCAGGCGGCGCCCGCGGTGAGCACGCCCAGCACGGCGGTGACGAACGGCACGCCCGGGTCGGCCGCGACCGCGACCAGCGAGCCGGTGCGCACGCCCGCCTGCGCCGACCTCCGCGTCTGCGCCGACGCGGAGCCGCATGAGACCAGCCGGCGGGCCAGCGCGTCGGCGCGGCCCACCAGCGCCTGGTAGCTGAGCGAGGTGCTGCCGTCGTCGACGGCGACCGCCTGCGGGGCGCGGGCGGCCAGCTGCCGCACCCGGGCCGGCACGTCGGCGAAGTCGCCGATCCGCACGGTGGCGTTGACGTCGGTGAGCTCGCGGCGCTTCTCGTCGGGCAGCGTGACGTCGAGCGTGCCGAGCGCGGTGTCGTCCGGGGCGAGCGCGAAGGCGGCCAGGTAGCCGGCGAGCCGGTCGGCGTGCGCGGCCAGCTCGTCCTCGGTGTACCGGGTCGGGTCGGCGTCGAGACGCAGCGTCCAGCTGCCGTCCGGGGCGTCCAGGTAGAGGATCTGGATGTCCGGCACCGGCCCTGTCGACAGGTTGTGCAGCCGCGCCGTGGTGGCGCCGAACGCCAGGTCGGCGTCGGCCTGGAGGACGTTCACGGTCGGCCCGAAGGAGGTGCCGGCGTCGCCCGTCAGGCCCAGGTCACGGCTGAGTTCGCCGGCGCGGTAGCCCTGGTGGCGCACGGTGCTGCGGATCTCGGCCGCGGCGTGCGCCAGCAGCTCGGCGCGGGTCAGCCGGGGCGGCAGGTCGAGCGGCAGCGGCAGGAAGTTGGCGCGCATGCCGGGCACCGCGCGGGCCACCGCGCCGGAGCGTGCGGTGACCGGCAGGGTGAGCAGGATGCGGCTGTTGCTGGTGAGCCGTGCGAGGCAGGAGCCGGTGGCGGCGATCAGCACGGTCGGCAACGTGACCCGGTGCTGCCAGGCGAGCCGGCCGAGCCCCTCGACGACGGTGGTGGGCAGCGCCCGCGTATGCCGCAGGCTGTGCCGGGCGTGCCCCGGGTGCCGCTGGGAGAGCCGGGTCGGCTCGGGCACCCCGTCGAACCGCCCGCGCCAGAAGGCCGCGTCGCGCGCGTACCGCTCGGAGGAGAGGTACGCCTGCTCGTCGGCGGCGAGGTCGGCGAGCGGCGCGAAGGGGGTGCCGACGGTGCCGGGGGCTTCGGTGGCCCCGGCACCCGCGCTCTCCGCGCCGTCCTCCGCTTCCGCGTACAGCTCCGTGAACCGGGTCAGGAACGGGCCGCGGCTGTAGCCGTCCAGCAGGGCGTGGTTGGCGCAGATGTAGAAGCGGTGCCGGTCGGTGCCGAGGACGTGCAGCTCGTGGCGGACCGCGTCGGCGCCGAGCGACGAGGGGCGCGCCAGGTCGGCCGCCATCAGCCGCCGGGACACCGCGTCCGGGTCGCGCTCGCCGGTGAGGTCCTTGACGGGGAAGTCCCGCTCCCCCAGGTCCACGATGGTCTGCACGGGCTCGCCGTCGCGCTCGGTGAAGACCGCGCGCAGCGCCTCGGTCTCCGTCAGCAGCCGCCACCAGGCACGCGCGAAACGGTCCACGTCGAGCGGGCCGGTCAGGTCGAGGTGGTCGGCCATCGTGAAGACCGGGTTGCCCGGGTCGCGCTGCTGGGCGTACCACATCTCCCGCTGCGCTCCGGACAGCGGCAGGCAGGCACCGGGGCCGGTCGCCGGGCCGCCGTCCGGGGCGGTGGCGGGCGAGGGGTGGTGGGTACGTGACTCACTCATGGTCAGTTGACTCCCGGGGTGACGGCGTCCGCGCCGGCCGACCTGGCGGCGGCGCACTCGTCGAGGCCGTAGATGTCCTGGACCCAGGCGGTCCGGTAGATGGTGTCGAGGTAGCGGTCACCGAGGTCGGGCGAGATCGCCACGGCGGGGACGTCCTCGCCGGGGTGGTGCCGGTCCAGCCAGCGCAGCGCCCCGGTGACGACGGTTCCGGTGGAGCCGCCGAACAGGAAGCCGCTGCGGGCCAGCCGGTGGCAGGTGCGGACGGTGTCCGCCTCGTGCACGCTGACCACGTCGTCCACGAACCGCGGGTCGAAGATCGGCGGGCGGACGCCGGCGCCCAGGCCCGGGATCATCCGGGGCCCTGGCCGGCCGCCGAAGGTGACCGAGCCGACGCTGTCCACGCCGACGACGGTGACCCGGGAGCCGACCACGTTCTTGAAGTACCGGGCGCAGCCCATCAGGGTGCCGGTGGTGCCCGCGCCGACGAACAGCACCCGCAGGCCGGGGAACTGGCGGTGGATGGCGGGCGCCGTGGTGCGGTAGTGGGCCTTCCAGTTGTCCGCGTTGGCGTGCTGGTTGAGCCAGACGTGCCGCGGGTCGGCGGCCACCAGGCGGCGTACGTGCTCGAGCCGGGCGCCGAGGAATCCGCCGGGCCCGCTGGCCTCGGTGATGAGGTGGACCTCGCCGCCCAGCGACTCGATGGCCTGCCGGGTGGTCAGGTTGGTCCGGGAGTCCACGACGCAGACGAACCGGTAGCCCCGGGCCGCGCAGATCATGCTCAGCGCCAGGCCCAGGTTGCCGGACGAGGACTCCACCAGGATCGAGTCACGGTCCAGGACGCCGGCCCGTTCGGCCGCGTCGATCATGGAGCCGGCCGCCTTCATCTTCACGGAGCCCGCGAAGTTGAAGCCCTCGCACTTGAGGTACAGGGGCCAGCCGTACAGCTCGCGCAGGTCGACGAAGAGCTCGTCCTCGTGGAAGTCCTGGGGAGCGCTGATGATGGGCACGATCGTGGTCCTTAGGTCCGCTGTCCGTAATCGCAATCCACTGATCCGCTGTCCGTGCGGCCTGCGCCGCTCACTGCCAGCCGGGTTCGAGCAGTGCGGGGGCCGAGGACGCCGGCCCGGAGCGGCCGGTCCCACGCGTGCCGCCCGCCACGACGGCCGCCGGGGAGAACGCCGCGGCGAAGAATTGCGTGGCATGCGCGGCAACGGAAACAACGGTGCTGCGTGACTGTGACAGAGCGGTGACATTTATTGCATTCATTGCGGTGCCGCCGGTGACGCTCATGGTGAAACTCCCATTTCAGCTCGGTAGAATCAGAACGGAACGGGGGATTCGGTTCTGTTACAGTTCCTCTGGTCCCCTGATAACTCAGGAGTTCCGTCGGGCGCATTCATTCTTATGCGAGCCGATATTCGAAGTCACGGCAGTCTTTTGACAGGGTCCTGCAACGACAGGGTTGTGCCAAGGCGTAATTGATGAAGACGCAGGCACCGCAGGAAACGTTGACTCTTCCGAGGAAGACGCGCGCGTGCGCACGAGGCGGACACGCGCGCGAGGGGGCTACGGCGGGCCTCAGGCCGCGACCTGCCACCCCAGCAGCTCGTCGTCGGCGAGCGACCGGTGCACGATGCGCTCGGCGAGGGCCGCGGCCCTGCGGCCGTTCGCGGCGCACACGAAGAGCACCACATCGGCGCCCTCGAAGTCGTCCTGGACGTAGACGTGTTCAAGTCCGTCGCCGGGGCCGGCCGCTCGGTACACCGCGCGGCGCAGCTGCCTATAGTCGATCACGGTGGTGCCGCGCAAGAGGCGCAAGGAAACAATGTGCATGAGGTTCCTCATGAAACGGTGCCGGGTGGGACAGGTTGAGCACAGTCAGGCCAACACCACTGCTTCACACACCCCTTACAGCCGTACGCTTCCCCGGCGATCAGGACACCTGCGACGAGGAGCGCCCATCAGGGCACAGGGGGAGCGCGCCTTAGGGCGACGCTTGGTGAAGGGGGACGACGTGCTGGGGATACTCGGCCTCAATGCGGACGGCGAAGAGATGTACCGGGCGATGCTTCAGCAACCCGGCAAGGGCGTGGTCGAGCTGGCCGAAAGCCTCGGCTGGTCGGTCGAGCGGACTCGGACCGCCATGGACGCCCTGGCCCAGCTCGCCCTGGTGCAGGGCGGTGACACCAGCGGCCGCGGCATGATGCTGGTCAACCCGAGCGTGGGCCTGTCGTCGCTGCTCACCCAGGAAGAGGCGCAGCTGGCCCGTCGTGCCGAGGAGATCGCGAACGGCCGCCGCGCGGTCAACGAGCTGATCAGCGCCTACAACGAGTGGTCCCACGTGCACCGCGGCGTCGACATCGAGCGGCTGACCGGCCTCGACGAGATCCGGATGCGGCTGAAGGAGCTCACCTACGACTGCCGCAGCGATCTGGTCGGCTTCGCACCCGGCGGCCCGCAGACCGACGACAACCGCTCGGCGGCCCGCCCGCTGGACAAGGAGCTGATCGAGCGGGGCGTCCACATGCGCACCCTCTACCTGCACAGCGCCCGCAGCGACGCGGCGACGGCCGAGCACCTGGACTGGCTGGTGAGCATCGGCGCCCGCATCCGCACCACGGCGACCCTGCCGATGCGCATGATCATCTTCGACCGGCAGACCGCCATGGTCCCGCTCAACCCGGAGGACTCCGCCGCCGGGGCCGTGGTGTTGCACGGTCGCGGCCTGGTGGATGCCCTGTACGCGCTGTTCGAGCACGTCTGGCAGCAGGCCACGCCGCACGGCACGGCCCCCGGCGTGGACCCGGCGACCGGTCTGACCAGTCAGGCGCGGGCGGTGCTGAGCCTGCTGGCGCAGGGCAACACCGACGAGGCGGTGGCCCGTAAGCTCGGCATCTCGGTGCGCACCTCGCGTCGCATCACGGCCGAGCTGATGGAGCGTCTCGGCGCCCGCAGCCGCTTCCAGGCCGGCGTGATCGCCGGCGAGCAGGGCTGGTTGCAGGGCGCCAGGAACCGCGCGGGCGCCGGCGCGCAGACCTGACCGCACGCCCCGTCCCGACCGGACTCCCGGCCAGACTCCCGACCGAACTCCCGGCCGAACTCGCCGGCCCGACCGGATGCCGGCGCCACGGTGGGCGCCGGCCGGCGGTGACGGGCGGCGCCCGGCGACATCACCGTGCCGCCGCATTGCGGAAGGCGCGCAGCGCCAGCGGGACCACGATCGCGAGCAGCGCCGCGAGGATGAGGCAGGCGGCCGGCAGCGGATGCTGCACCGGCAGGCTGCCCCCGGTGGTGTGCGGACCGTCGTCCCACAGCTGGCGGCCGGCCTCGGCCACCGAACTGACCGGGTTCCACTCGGCGACGGCACGCAGCCAGCCGGGCAGCTTGCCCAGCGGCATGAACGAGTTGGACAGGAACGAGAAGACCACCATCAACAGCGCGCAGACCCCGTTGATGGCCTCCAGGTTGCGCATCACCAGGCCGAGCAGCACGCCCAGCCAGAGCATCGTGTACGTGAACGCGAACAGCAGCGCGAAGGCGATCAGCGCGTCGAGCGGCGAGCCGTGGATGCGCCAGCCGATCCCGAGGCCCACCCCGGCCACCGCCACCATCGCCACCGCGCCGGTGGCCAGGTCCGCCGCGGTGTGCGCGAGCAGCACCGAGGAGCGCGCGATGGGCAGCGACCGGAACCGGTCGATCAGGCCACCCCGCAGATCGGACGCGACCCCGAGCGCGGTGACACCCACGCAGGCGAGCCCGACCTGCGCGAAGACGCCGGACATCACGTAGTCGACGTACTTCCCGTCGCCCGGCAGTTCGATGATCGGGGCGAAGAAGTAGCCCAGGATCACCACCATCGCCACGGGCGTGAGCGTCACCGAGATGATCTTCTCGGGGGTCCGGCGCAGATGTGTGACGTGCCGGCCGGTCAGTGCGAGGACGTCGCTCATGACACCGCTCCTTGCATGGGTGCAGCGGGTGTGGTGGATGCCGCGGGTGCGGTCGGTCCCGCGGGTCCGTCCCCTCCGGTGGGGCCCGTGGCGGTCTCGCCGGTGAGCTGGAGGAAGACGTCGTCGAGCGACGGGCGCACCAGGGCGAAGTCCTCGACGGGGATCTGGGCCAGCTCCAGCTCCATGGCGGCGGTGGCCACGGCGCCGAGGCCGTCGGCGAGTTGGACGCAGATCCGGCGGGCGGACTCGTCGACGCTGGGCGGCGCAGCGGCCACCCGGCTCAGCGCGGCGAGCGCCGGCTGGAGCGCGTCGGGCCGGGCGACGGAGACCTCGAGGCGCTCGTCGCCGACCTTGCGCTTCAGCTCGTCGGCGGTGCCCTCGGCGATGACCTGCCCCTTGCCGAAGACGGTGATGCGGTCAGCGAGCGCGTCGGCCTCCTCCAGGTACTGCGTGGTCAGCAGCACCGTGACGCCCTGGGCGACCTGTTCGCGCACCAGTTGCCACAGCAGCAGCCGGCTGGACGGGTCGAGCCCGGTGGTCGGCTCGTCGAGGAAGAGCACGTGCGGCCGGGCGATCAGGCAGGCGGCCAGGTCAAGACGCCGGCGCATACCGCCCGAGTAGGTCTTGGCGGTCCGGTCGGCGGCGTACTCCAGGCCGAAGGCGGCGATCAGCTCCGCGGCCCTGCGCCGTGCCGGGCGACGGGCGAGGCCGAGCAGCCGGCCCAGCAGGACCAGGTTCTCGCGCCCCGTCAGCAGCTCGTCCACGGCGGCGTACTGGCCCGCCAGGCCGATCCTGCGGCGCACCTCGCGCGGCTGGGAGACGACGTCGAACCCGGCGACACGGGCGTGCCCGGCGTCGGGCGCCACCAAGGTGGCCAGCGTGCGCACGGTGGTGGTCTTTCCGGCGCCGTTCGGACCGAGGAGTCCCAGCACGGTGCCGGGCGGCACGTGAAGATCCACGCCGGCGAGGGCGTCGTGATCTCCGTACCGTTTTCTCAGTCCTTCCGCGTGTATAGCGAATTCCATCTGGTTCCCCCTGGAAGGGCCTCAAGGCTTAAGGGCAGGGCTTCGTAGTCAGTGGAACCTAGCAGCGGAATTCCCCGTCCGGTGTCCGATGTGTCCGTTTCGGGGTGGCAGAACTCTGCAACCGCAGCATGCTGCACGCCCGCCGCCCCCAAAGAGCGGAAGCCGCGTTCTAGCTTTCTCGACAGAAACCTCCGGAGAACCGATGAGCGCTGGAGAGAACCTTTATGGCAAGCCGCCGTAACTTCGCAGCCAAACTGGGCGAGTGGAGCGCCGGGCACCGCAAGACAGCCGTTTTCGGCTGGCTGGTGCTGGCCGTCCTCGTCATGGTGTTCGGCATGGCGTCAGGCCAGGTCAACCTCACCGAAGCCGACTACGGCACCGGTGACTCGGGCCGCGCCGAACGCATCCTCCAGGACGCCGGGCTCACCGAGCCGGCACCTGAACTGATCCTCGTCCACAGCGACAAGCTCACCACCGACGACCCGGCCTTCCGCAAGGCCGTCACGGACACCCTGCACGCCGTCCAGGCCACGCACCTGGCGCAGCACATGCAGGACCCGGCCACCAACAAGCTCTACTCCAAGGACCACCACTCCGCCCTGATCCAGTACGAGATCAAGGGCGACCCGGAGACCGCCCCCGACCGGGTGCAGCCCGTCATCGACGCGGTCACCAGGACCGACGACGCCCACCAGGACGTCACCCTCGGCCAGTACGGCGAGGCCACCGGCGTCAAGGCCATCAACGACAGCCTCGGCACCGACTTCGCGCGCGCCGAGTACACCGCGCTGCCGGTGTCGCTGGCGATCCTGCTGGTCGTGTTCGGCGCGTTCGTGGCCGCGGTGCTGCCGCTGCTGCTCGCCGTCACCGCCTGCCTGGCCGCCATGGGCCTGCTCGCGCTGACCAGCCATCTGGTGCCGGTCGACGGCATGACCAACTCCGTGATGTTCCTGATGGGTCTCGCGGTCGGCGTCGACTACTGCCTGTTCTACCTGCGCCGCGCCCGCGAGGAGCGGGCCGCGGGACGGGACAACGCCGCCGCGCTGCGGATCGCCGCCGCGACGTCAGGACACTCGGTGCTGATCTCCGGTCTGACCGTGGTGGTCGCCATGGCCGGCATGTTCCTGTCCGGTCTCACCGTCTTCGAGGGCTTCGCCATCGCCACCATCGAGGTGGTCCTGATCGCCGTGGTCGGCTCGATGACGGTACTGCCGGCGATGATGGCCTGGCTCGGCGACCGCATGGAGAAGGGCCGCATCCCGTTCCTGGCCAAGCACCGCGCCAAGCAGGCCGCACGCGCCGCCGAGGAAGCGGCCTCCGGTGTCCGCCGCAAGGACAACGCCCTGCTGCGCGGAGTCGTCGGCCACCCCGGCGTCTTCGGTCTGCTGGCCGCCGTCGTGCTGCTGGCGCTGGCCGCCCCGGCGCTCGGCATCAAGACGGAGAAGCTCAGCACCGACAAGCTGCTGCCGAGCGACAATCCGCTGGTGACCGTCTCCCAGCAGATCGGCAAGGAGTTCCCGGGCGCCCCCGGCCCCGCCGACGTGGTCGTCAAGGCCGACGACATCAACGCGCCGGCCGTCAAGAAGGCCATCGCGGACTTCCAGGCGAAGACGGCCGCGTCCGGCCAGGCCGGCGGCCCGGTCCGGGTGACCGTGCACGCCAAGCAGAACATCGCCGAGATCAGCGTGCCGCTGGTCGGCAACGGCACCGACGCGAAGTCCAAGAAGGCGCTCACCGAACTCCGTGAGGACCTGATCCCCGCGACGTTCGACAAGGTCGACGGCACCACCGCGCTGGTCCGCGGCGACCTGGCCTTCTCGGTCGACTACAACGACCAGTTGCACAGCAGCATCGTGCCGGTCTTCGCCTTCGTGCTGGGCGTCACCTTCCTGCTGATGCTGTTCTTCTTCCGCTCGCCCGTCATCGCCCTGACCACGATCGTGCTCAACCTGCTCTCGGTGGGCGCGGCCTACGGCGTGATGGCGGCGGTGTTCCAGCACGGCTGGGGCGCGTCGCTGGTGGGCACCGAGAAGACCGGGGCGATCGAGTCCTGGATGCCCCTGTTCGTCTTCGTGGTCCTGTTCGGCCTGTCCATGGACTACCACGTGTTCGTGGTCTCCCGGATCCGCGAGGCCCACGACCGCGGCGCCACCACGCGGGAGGCCGTCGCACACGGCATCCGCTCCACCGCGGCGGTGGTCACCAGCGCCGGCCTGATCATGGTCGCCGTCTTCGCGGTCTTCGGCACGCTGGGCATGCAGGACTTCAAGCAGCTCGGCGTCGGCCTGGCGGTCGCCGTGTTCCTGGACGCCACGATCGTCCGCGCGGTGCTGCTGCCGTCGGTGATGCTGCTGCTCGGCCGGGCGAACTGGATCGGCGCCAAGCCGCGCGGCGGGGTGCCCGGCTCGGACGGTTCGGACGGCTTCGACGGCCCGAGCGGCACCGGCGCGGGGGATCCGCCGGTGGACGCCGGCGCCTTCGAGCCGGTCGCCGTGCTGCCCCGCGAGGACACCCTGGTCGTCCGGGCCCCGGTGCCGCCGCAGACGCCGGAGGACGTGCAGGGTTGGGCCTACCAGGCCCAGGCGCAGGCCACCCGGACGCCGTACGCGCAGGGCGCCCCGGCACCGCACGCCCAGCACGCCCCGGGGTCGTACGCCGGCGGCAGCACGGCACCGTACGCGGACGGCACGCCCGCCCCGTACGCCGAGGGCACCCCGGCGCCGTCCGCGCAGCCGCAGCCGCAGCCGCCGTACCCGCAGGGCCCGCGCCCGCCGCGGTTCCAGCCGGCGCGGCCGGCCCGCTCCTGACCGCACCCGTGCCCCGGCAGCCGGGCTCCACCGGCTGCCGGGGCACGGCCCGTGACACCAGACGACTCAATCAAACCAGAACAGCAAAAACCCTAATAAACAGAGCGAAAGGAAGACCGTGTTCGAGTTCAGCGTGGTCGGCGGCCGGGCGGCCCGGGACATCATCGGCCGCTCGCGGCCGGCCATCGTCGAGCAGGTCAGGGAGACCTACCTGGCGCACGACGCGGGCAGGACCATCAACCCCGACAGCTACTTCCTGCGCTTCCCCGAGAAGCCGGACAGCCGCATCATCGCGCTGCCCGCCTACCTCGGCGGCGCGGGGCACGACGTGGCCGGCATCAAGTGGATCAGCTCCTTCCCCGGCAACATCGACCAGGGCATCCCGCGCGCGTCCGCCGCCCTGATCCTCAACGACTACGCGACCGGCTACCCGTTCGCCGTCCTCGAAGCATCGCAGGTCAGCGCGGCCCGCACGGCGGCCTCCGCGGTACTCGCCGCCGAACAGCTCACCGGTGGCCGCAGCGCGGACCGCATCGCGGTGATCGGCGGCGGCATCATCGCCCGCAACATCCTGGAGTTCTTCGTCGCCCAGAAGTGGTCGGTGGGCCGGGTGGCGGTGTACGACCAGATCGCCGAGTACGGCACGGCCCTCGCCTCGTACACCCGCGAGACCCTCGGCTACCCCGCCGACCCGGTCGCGGACCTGGCGACCGCCGTGGCCGGCGCCGACGTGGTGGTCTTCGCCACCACCGCAGGTGAGCCGTACGTGCTGGACGCCGATGCGTTCGCGCCGGGCCAGGTGGTCCTGAACATCTCGCTGCGCGACATCGGCCCGGAAATCATCCACGACGCGTACAACGTCCTGGACGACGTCGACCACTGCCTGAAGGCGAACACCTCGCCGCACCTGGCCGAGCAGAAGTACGGCAACCGGGACTTCATCACCGGCACCCTCGCCCAGGTCATCCGCGGCACCGCCACGGTCGGCCGGGACCGCCCGGTGATCTTCTCCCCGTTCGGCCTCGGCGTGCTCGACCTCGCGGTCGGCACGTACGTGTACGAGCAGGCACGCGCCGCGGGGGATCTCGTCACGGTGGACGACTTCTTCGGCGAGACGTCACGCTGGTAGCGCGTCGCGCCCAAGGGGCGCGGGCCTGTGTCGATATACGGCTCCGCCGCAGGGGGCGCCGAAGGCGCCTCTAAGGGGCGCGGGGAACTGCGCGACCAGCCCACCACCGGCATGGGGGTACCTCCCGCTCGAGCGAAGCCGAGAGTGGGGGAGGTCCGGACACGACAGAAACAGCCCCTCCGGGCCGGAGACGACCCGCAGGGTCGCGTCGTGGCCGATCGCGCAGTTCCCCGCGCCCCTTTTCGGCGCACCCGACCTCCGGCATCGACCAGCCGGCACGGCAGTGCGACCGCATAGATTCGCCCACATGCCTTCCCCCTACACCTATATAGGTGTGTAATACAACTGAATAACCGCGCCGACGGGAGGACCACGCTTGACTCCGCACTCGCAGCACACCCCCGGCTCCGGCGGCCCCCCGGCCTCCCCGTTCCGGCAGCCCAAGGCCGTCTGGGCCGTCGCCTTCGCCTGCGTGATCTCCTTCATGGGCATCGGCCTGGTCGACCCGATCCTGCCGGCCCTCTCCAGCAGCCTGCATGCCTCACCGAGCCAGGTGACGCTGCTGTTCACCAGCTACCTGGTGGTCACCGCGGTGGCGATGCTGGTCACCGGCTTCGTCTCCAGCCGGATAGGCGCCAAGAAGACCCTGGTCGCCGGGCTCGTACTGATCGTCCTGTTCAGCGCCGCCGCGGGCGCGTCCGGCGGCATCGGCGGCATCGTCGGCTTCCGCGCCGGCTGGGGCCTGGGGAACGCCCTGTTCATCGCCACCTCGCTCGCCGTCATCGTCGGCTCGGCGAGCGGCGGTTTCGCCGGGGCGATCATCCTGTACGAGACCGCCCTCGGCATCGGCATCGCCGTCGGCCCGCTGCTCGGCGGCGAGCTGGGCGGCATCAGCTGGCGCGGCCCGTTCTTCGGCGTCTCCGCGCTGATGGCCATCGCGTTGATCGCCACCATCGTCCTGGTGGAGCCCACGCCGAAACCGGAGCGCAAGTCCTCGATCCTCGACCCGCTGAAGGCCCTGCGCCACCGCGGCCTGCTCACCATGGGCCTGACGGCGCTCCTCTACAACTGGGGCTTCTTCACCGTCCTCGGCTACGCCCCGTTCCCGATGAACCTGGGCACCCACCAGCTCGGCTACGTCTTCACCGGCTGGGGCGTCCTCGTGGCGATCTTCTCCGTGTGGGGCGCACCCTGGCTCCAGGCCCGGCTGGGCATCGCGAAGGCGCTCTACCTGAACCTGTTCCTCTTCGCGCTGGACATCCTGGCCATCGCGATCTGGACCGACCACAGGACGACGCTGATCGTGGCGGTGATCGTCGCGGGCGCGTTCATCGGCATCAACAACACGATCACCACGCAGGCCGTGATGACGGTCGCGCCGGTGGAACGCCCCGTCGCGTCCGCCTCGTACGGCTTCATCCGCTTCATCGGCGGCGGCCTCGCCCCGTACTTCGCGGGCAAGATGGCCGAGTCGTCCGGCGTCCACCTGCCGTTCTACGTCGGCGCGGCCTCCGTCGCCGCCGGCATCCTGGTCCTGGCCACCGGCCACTCGCTGCTCGCCGACGCCGAAAAGGCCCAGGCGGCGGACGCCGCGGCGCACGCGGGACCGCGGCGGGAGCGCGAGGAGCTTGAGGACCAGGCCATGGCGGACGAGATGGGCTCGGCGAGCTGAGGCGTCCGGCGTGACGTGACGCCGGCTGGGCATCGAAACTCGGCCTGGCCGGCTGGCCGACCAGCCGGCGGAGCCCCAGGCGTGACGTCAGGCCGGCGCCCCGGCTCCGGCCAGCAGCTCCCGCGCGGCAGCGGCTTGCAGCCGCCCCGCCTGGAACGCGGGCACCCACGCCGACGCATCCAACGGGTCCGTGCCGAGCGCCGCCGCCGACGCCTCGTCCGGGAACAGCGACACCACCGTCTCCGCGCCCAGCGCGGCCGACGCGTCCTGCTCGGGGGCCTGACGCGCCATGGGTTCCACGACGACGACCGTACGCGCACCGGCCGCGAGGTCCGTGTTGGCGCCCGCCCGCAGCGCGCCGTCGATGTAGTGGCGCCCACCGATCGAGACGGGCGGCGCCGCACCCGGGAACGCGCTGGAGGCCGCGACGGCAGCCGCCAGCGAGACACCGCTGTCGCGGTCCCAGACCACCGGCTCGCCGCTTCCCGCCGCCACGGCGGGGATGAGCAGGCGGCACCCGGCCGGCCAGGTGTCCGCGCCGACGAGCCGGTGCCGCGCCGCGACCAGGACCCGCTCGGCCTCCGGATCGGCCGCGTCGAGGGCGATCCGCCCGACCCGCCGGCGCGCCTCCTCCGGTGGCAGGCCGGCGTCGAGGACCGCGAAGACCTCACCCATGCGCTGTGGATCGGGCTGCGGCGACCGGGGACCGTCGCCGCGGGCGGGGTCGGTGAACCGCGCGAGGTCCTGGCCGGTGGCCAGCGCGGCGCCCACGATCGCGCCGGCCGAAGTACCGACGATGAGATCCGCGGCCCCCAGGTCGAATCCCAGGCCGCGCAGACCGTGGGCGAGCCCGGCCATCCAGGCGGTACCGACGGCCCCGCCCGGGCCGAGCACGAGCGCGCTGTCCGATGAATACATCGTTCCCCCATCCCTTGCACTGACGGTCCCACCCTAAGTTGGGGGTTCATCAGGCCCCCTTCCACTCTCTGCGCACCACCGCACTGCGCAACGGGGCCGCTTGGCGTCGAAGCAGCCCGGTCGCCGGGCCACTGCAAGGCCGGAATCAAATCCGGCCAGTATTTGATTGTGCAATCATCGCCTGTACCGCTAACCTCCACTCGGCTCACACATAACGGTCACGCCCGTGCTCCCCCCAGGCCCTGGCTGCCGACCAGTTCAGGCTCACCGGGAGAGTTCCATGCAGCTCCGTCATGTCCTTGCCACCGCCGCCGTCACGGCCGTCATCAGCCCCATGGCCCTGTTCACGGCACCGGCCGCGTTCGCGACAGGGGACGACGCTTCACCGACGCCCGCCGCCACCACGACGACCACGGCACCGGAACAGGCCGCCTCCGCCACTGCGGACGGCGGTACGTCCGAGTCGGCGACTCCGTCCGCGTCGACGTCGACGCCCGCCCCGGCAAGCACCTCGCCGACCCCTTCCGCGAAGTCCAAGAAGTCCACGAAGTCCGCGACCCCGTCGGACGCCAGCGAGCCCACCTGCTCGGGCCAGCAGGGTGACGACCGCGGCAGGACGTCGCTGCGCGACCTGCCGAGCCAGATCGTCGCGGGCTCCGGCTGGCACGCCTTCACCTACCGTGTGACCAACGAGTCCGACGTCGCGCTGAAGCAGACCGTCATCTCCCTCTACCCCGGCACCGCCGACCCGGACCTCGACGACATCGCCCAGCTGGGCCTCACCGTCCAGTGGCGCGACCCGGACACCGCGGAGTGGGTGCCGATCGAGGGCGGCGACGCCGACCCCCTCGCCAACTACGACTTCGCCGCCACGACCGACCTCGCCCCCGGCGAGTACGCGGACGCGGAGATGCGCGTCCAGGCCGGCGCGGACGCCCACGCGGGCGACGGCTACTTCTTCACCAACGGCTACTCGTACAGCGCGGACGGCCAGTGCGGCTTCGACGACATCACGGAGTACGACTTCACGGTCCTCGCCGCGACCAGCGACGAGAACACGGGAGGCACCGCCACGGGCAAGCCCGGCAAGGAGTCCGACCTCCCGGACGACGCCACCAAGGGCACGGGCACCAAGAGCGGCAACGCCCCCGCCCCGCAGGGCGACCACGCGGCCGTCCCGGTCAGCGGCAGGCTCGCCGAGACGGGTTCCCCGAGCGCCCTGCCGACGGTCGCGGGCGTCGCCGCTGCCGCGGTCGTCGTGGGCGCGGGGACCCTGGTCGTGGTGCGCCGCCGGCGGGCGGGTTCGGCAGGCTGACGACCAGTGCTTGCTTCGGCTCCTTCGGCCCGTTCCGCTTCTGCGGGGCGGGCCGTGTCGTCATCACGTCGCGCTCGCCCGTCTTCCGGGCAGGAACCGTTTCCGACCGGCACGGCGGAGAGCGTCATGAGGCAGATATATCGCGGACACCGTCCACGAAAGCCCTGAAGCTCGACGAACGGTTGTTCCCGGAGACATCCATGTGGGGACCGATTCGACGCCCCCAGTCCAGCTTCGACGCGATCCGGATATCGCGCGATCGAACACGGCAGCTGCAGATGTGGCTGCGTCGTGAGTTGAGGCTGGGTCAGCGGGGAGGCGGAGTGCCTGGGGACGGAATTAGCGGACGGAGGATCTCCCACTCCGGATCGGACGGATCCGTCGGGTAATGGGCATGCAGCCTTCACACCCCAGCCCCCGAACGTGCGCTACCACCCCGTCACCAGGGACCTGCCCGCTGACGGGCTTTGCAGACGCCCTCCAGGACGGCGGGTCAGGACGGGTTCTGCTGGCGGAGGGGGCGGAAGAATGTGCGGATCTCCTCGGCGAGGGGGCCCGGCGCCTCCATGACGCCGAGGTGTCCGCCCCGGGGCATGGTCGTCCAGCGGGTCACGTGGAAGGCGCGCTCGACCCAGCTTCGTGGCGGCATCGTGTCCGCCGGGAACGAGGCCACCCCCATGGGCGGCAGGACGCGCTCACCCGCCTCGAAGTGATTGGGGCGCAGGCTGTTCTCGCGGTAGAACCGCATGGACGAACCGATGGTGCCGGTGAACCAGTAGATCGAGATGTTGGTGAGGATGGCGTCCATCGTGAAGGCGCGCTCCACGTCACCGGCGCAGTCGCTCCAGTTCCGCATCTTCTCGACGATCCATGCCGCCAGGCCGACCGGTGAGTCGGTCAGCCCGTAGGCGGGCGTCTGCGGCTTCGTCGACTGGAGGCGGTGATAAGCGCCCTCCGCGTCGAACCATGCCGCGGCCCTCTCACGGAAGGCCTTCTCTTCCGCCGTCAAGGACGGCTGGCCTTCGCCCAGCGGGGGCCGGTAGAAGCCGGGGATGAAGTTCACGTGCAGCCCCGATACCCGTTCGGGGAAGCGGGAGGCGAGCCACATGGAGACGGCCGCGCCCCAGTCGGAGGACTGTGTGCCGAAGCGGTCGTAGCCGAGCCCGGTCATCAGTTGTGTCCACATCTGTGACACCCGTTCCGGGCCGAACCCCGGCCGGGTCGGCCGCTCGGAGAATCCGTAGCCGGGCAGCGAGGGGACGACGACGTCGAAGGCGTCGGCCGGGTCCCCGCCGTGGCTTGCGGGATCGGTGAGGAGCGGGATGAGCTGCTCCATGTCGAAGCCGGTGCCCGGCCAGCCGTGGGTGATCACCAGCGGATAGGGGTCGGGGCCGGTTCCACGATGGTGGATGAAGTGGATCCCAACGCCGTCCAGGTCCGCGACGAACTGCGGGAAGGCGTTCAGCCTGGCCTCCTGCGCCCGCCAGTCGAACCCGGTCAGCCAGTACTGCGTCAGCCGCCGGAGGAAGGTGAGGTCCGCGCCGTCCGTCCACTCCATGTCCGGCAGGGAGTCGGGCCAGCGGGTGTGCCGCAGCCGGCGGTCGAGGTCGTCGAGCTGCTCGTCGCTGACCGAGATCGTGAAGGGCTTCATGTGCATGAAGGTGTGGACTCCGATTTCGTGGGGCGGGTACCTGCGTTGCCCGGGAAAACCTGCTCGTGCGCGTTTCACCTGGGCAGCACAGCCCGCAGCTAGACTTTCGGACTATGAGTCCATCACAACGTAACACCTTTTCGGACCGGCAGTCCAAAACTGTCGGCAGACGTCAGGGCCGGCCACCCGCGTCACGCGAGGGCGTCCTCGGCGCCGCGGACGCACTGTTCTCGGGCACCGAAGCCCCTCAGTCGGTGTCGATGGACGCCATCGCCGCGGCGGCCGGCGTCGGGAAGGGCACGCTGTTCCGGGCATTCGGTGACCGGGACGGGCTCCTCGACGCCCTGGCCGCCGCGAAATTCCAGCCGCTGCGCACCGCCGTGGAGTCCGGCTCGCAACCTCTCGGGCCCGACACGCCGGCCTCCGACCGGGTGGTGGCGTTCCTGAACGCGGTGCTCACCTTCAAGCTGGAGAACCGCAACCTCATGCGCGCCCGTGAGGCGGCCGCCACCGGGAACCTCCGGTCGGAGCGCTACCGCTGGATGCACACCCTGCTCCAGGGCCTGGTCCGCGAGGCGACACCCACCCGCACGGCGAGCGAAGCCGGATACACAGCACACGCCCTGCTCGCGGCGCTACACATCGACCTGATCGACGAGTTGCTCGACACCGGCCACTCCTCCGAAGACGTCCGCCGGTCCCAGGCGGCCCACGCCCGCGCCGTCCTCGGAGCCGCCCCCCGTTGTGAATGAAGAACGAGTCAGGTCCCAGCACCGCGAGGACGGCGGACACGACCCTCGCCGCTCTGCCGGCTGGCCGCATACCGGACCAGGACCCTTACGCCGCCGGCTCGCTGCCCGCCACCACGGCGACCTGGTACCTGCACAGGGTCGATGTGATGGATTCCGCCGGCCTGCACCTGCTGGGGCACAGTGACACGGCAGCTCTAGTTCCTCGATCGGTGGTGTGTCGTTGCTGGTTCAGATCGTTGTGGTGGCGGTGATGTTGTTCCATCTCCGGTGGGCTTCGCCGGCCTGGTGTTGGTGGTGGCGGCGCCAGGCGGACCAGTGCAGGAGGTGGTCGCGGTCGCGTCGGGGGCGGGGCAGGGCGGTACTCATGCCCACAGGCACCCCGCCACCCCGCTGACCAGCCTCAACTCGCGACGCAGCCACATCTACAGCTGCCGTGTCGAAGCACCCTTTCGAAGGCGTCCGAACACTTTCCGGGGACTACGCCAGCATTGCCGCGGTAAGCCTTTGGAATATCGCTGGAAACCTTCGGAAATCCCTTGCGCACGGCGCTCCAGTCACCGAAGTATCAACTCTCCAACTCCCGTGACGCAATCCGGTTGAGCACGTGGAAGACGCTGCCTTCTCCTCTGTCGGCCCGCGGGATCAGACCGGACTTTCGCGCCACTGCGTCCAGGTTTCAGTAGGTCAGGCTTACCCCGAAACGGATGGATTTTTACCCGCATCGATACACCCTGCAGAATGCTGGGTAGCAGTGCCTTCAATGCTTCGCATGCCGACTGCTCCTCCACTAAGACTTCAAGTTGCGCAAGGGGCTGAGGCCTTTTTCGCGGACGAGCCCCTGGGGGGCCTTCCGCGTCATGACTGTTCATCCGGATCGTTGACCGGGGTTGCCGCCTGTCCAGCGACCGATCGCTGCTGCCAGGCCCGGAAGGACCGTGGGGTAGAGATGGTTCTCCGGCTCCTCGATCCCGATGAAAGGGGCAGGGTCAGGGTCTTTGAGGAGAGTCAAGTAGGAAAGGAGTTTGAGTGTACCGTCGGATGCGTTCCCGGCCAGTACGGGTTCGTCGAAGGGAGCGTCCTTGATGAGCAGTACGAGCCTGCCGTCCGGCGAGGTGTCGTAGTCAACGCGTTCCAAGGTCGGCGCCGTGTCCTGCAGAGCCGTCATGACTGACTCAGGCCGCACCGGGTGATTCTCCTTCAAGTACTGGAGAAGGTTAGTGATGTTGTCTCCCGACTGCGACAGTCGCTCCTGCGGCCCTGCGTCCGGAGGATGCCGCTCATCGGCTACGGAGAGATAAGAGAGACACCAGCCGGAGATGAAACGGCGCAGCGCGGCAAGCCTGGGGTGCGACTTGAGCTGCCCCAGCACGTTCACCGCAAGTTTGTCGCTCCCGTCGAGATGATCCTGACGATCTCACCTGTTTCGTCATCCACTACGTCACCGTCGCCGTGCCGAAAATCCAGGATATGGCTGGGACGCCCCGGGCCCGGAGACCGTGAGCACCGGAGAAGCTCTCGGCTCACCACCGGACGGCCACGCTCCTCGTCGATCTCCAATCGGTAGGTCATGAGTCGACTCTGGGGTGTCTCGCGATAGGAAATCTGAATGGAGACGGGCCCCTTGGCCCCTCGCGACCGGAGCTGCCGCAGACCGCCCCGCCTGTCCCACGCGTGCCGGATACCGGATGTGAAACAGGTCTCCATGAAAGCGAACACGTCGAAGAGTGTTGATTTTCCGCTTCCGTTGGGTCCCACGAGTACCGTGAACGGTTTGAGCTTGTCGATCTCCACATTCTGCAAGGCTCGGTAGTTCTCGATTTTGATCGACTCGATAACGGGTGGACGCATGGCTGCTCCTCGTCGTACCCGTGCCCGGACCTTGTCAGCGCTCTGCGGGCAAAGATTGTCGATCAGCATCGCAGGGCCTCTGAATCTCCGGGCGCCGGGCCTCAGTCCTGGTGCATGCCTCATTCTCCGGCCCCGGCATCCGGGCCCGGAGCCGCCCGCCCGGTTAGAACTCACGGATCGAGGCGTTCCGTGAGGTCCAGTTCCGCGGAAACCGTCTTTCCCGGAGCCTGCGGGCGCGGACGTACCTGCCAGCGGGTGGCGAGGGCGGCGACCAGCACGAGGCCGCGGTGGTCCTCGGCCAGCGGCGCGGGCACCGTCAGTGCGGCCGGGTCCGGTGGGCGGCGGTCGGTGCGGGTGTCGGAGACGTCGATCCGGAGGGTGCGGTCGGTCAGCGTCAGGACCAGCTCGAAGTCGCGGCCCGGGACCCGGCCGTGCGTCGCGGCGTTCGCAGCGAGTTCCGCGACGACCGCGGCTGTCCGCTCGGAGACCTGTGCGCCGTGCGGGATGCCCCAGCGCTCCAGCTGATGCAGGGCGAGGTGGCGGGCCAGCCGGGCGCCGAGCGGCGTCGAACTGAAACGCTGGCGGAACGTACGTACGATTACGCCCCGTTCCGCCGAACCTGCGTTGCCTGCGCCACCTGCGGCGCCTGTGGGGGTTTGCGTCATGGCCGCCAATGTGGCGGCGGACACGTTCGGCCCGCCAGGGCGACACCTGGTACGCGCGGCAGCGTACGAGTCGGGGGCGCGCAGCGTACGAGCCGAGGCCGTAACTCCGCTGCTCCGAGGGCCGTTTGACACCTTGACCATTACGGAGGGAGAGGGGAACGGCATGGCCGAGGAGCCGGAGACATCCGACAGCATGTGCGCGTTCGGCGCCGTCGTCAAAGCCTTACGGGAACACGCCGGGCTCAGCCGCGACGAGTTCGGGCGACGGGTGAAGTTCTCGCCGCACACCGTGGCCTCGATCGAGCAGGGCCGCCGCCTGGCCGACCTCGGTTTCGTCAAGGCGGCCGAGGACGCGACGGGCAACACCGGCGCGATACGCGAGGCGTTCCGACACGTGGCGCGGCAGCAGGGGCTTGCGGTCTGGGTACGGGTGTGGGCGGAGCACGAGGCGGAGGCGATCCGGCTGTGCACGTATGAGTGCCGGCTGGTGCCCGGGTTGCTTCAGACGCCTGCGTATGCGCGGGTGTTGTTCGAGAACCGCGTTCCGCTGCTGAGTGAGGAAGAGGTGGAGAAGCAGCTCACGGGACGCGAGGTTCGGCGGAGCCTGTTGACGGAGCATCCGGACGCGGCGTTCAGCTTCGTCATCGAAGAGCACACGCTGACACGCGGCACGGGCGGCCCGGACGTCACTCGGGAGCTTCTGGATCACCTGCTGGAGCTGATGGACAGGCGGAACGTCGAGATCCAGGTCCTCCCGCACTGCAAGGGCGTCCACCCGGGACTCGGTGGGCCCTTCAGGCTGGCGGAGATGCCTGAGCATCAGTGGTTCGCCTATACCGAAGGGCAACGGGCCGGCCTGATGATCACTGACTCTGAGTCGATCAGAGTGCTCCGGACGCGCTACGAGACGCTGCGAGCCGAGGCCCTCACCACCGACGAAACTCGCGAGTGCTTGAAGCGCCTGCGAGGGAGACTATAAATATGAACATTTCTCAGCTTGCCTGGTTCAAGAGCAGCTACAGCAGTGCCGACGGCGACGACTGCGTAGAAGTAGCCCTGACCTGGCACAAGTCCAGCTACAGCGGCTCGTCGGGCGACGCCTGCGTAGAGGTCGCCCCCACCCCCTCCACCGTCCACATCCGCGACTCCAAGGACAAGAACGGCGCCACCCTCGCGATATCGCCCGCCACCTGGACCGCCTTCGTCCCGTACGCCGCCACCGCGGCGATCGGCTGACCCCGCGGACGCCGCAGCGTCACCGCACCGGCCCACCCGGCCGGCACGCGCGGCGTCCGCACCAGCGCCGGCCGCTGGCTACCGATCACCGATCCCGGGTCACCGGGACCACGCCTCGATCAGGTCCGACGGGCCGTACTCCGCGTCGTGCCGCCCCTCGTTGTGCACCTACTCCACCGAAAGGAAGACCGAAGTTAGCAACATGCATGTTAGTAACGTTTGAGTTACTGAACTTCTTCCGTCGGCTGATCCGTCGCCACCGTGATCACGGGCCTCTCACCCCACCCCACCCTCACACCCCCACCGGCGTCAGCACCCCCACCCGCCGCTCGACCGCCTCCGCAGCCGCCAGGCACAGGTCCTCGCGGTACATCGGGCCGATCAGCTGGACACCCTGCGGCAGACCGCCGAAGACGCCGCCGGGCACGGCGACCGCCGGCAGGCCGGCGAGGCTGGTCGCGGTGCACAGCCGCATCGCGACCGTCACCCGCTCATGCCCCTCCGGACCGCTGGACTCCAGCCCCGGCTCGACCGGCGGCTCGGTGAACACCGGGCCCAGCACCAGCGGACGCTCCCGCAGGAAACCGGCCCAGTCCCGTTGGATGCCGAGCCGCACCCCCGTCAGCCGCAGGTACTCCGCGAGCGCGACGGGCCCGGACCTCGCCATGCCCAGGTCGATGTAGGCCCGGCTGCGCTCCGGGAGGATCCGCCGGATCATCGGCCAGGCCTGCGCGAACTCGGTCATGACCAGGCCCGTGTACGCCTCCAGGCTCTCCGCGAGCCGCGGCACGTCGGGGACCTCGCGCACGTCGTACCCGGCGTCCGCGAGGGCGTCGGCGGCCGACGTGACCGCGGCGCGCACGTCCGGGTGCACGCCCTGCCCGCCGGGGTCGGCCACCACGGCGACGCCGAGCGGCGTGCCGGGGTCCGGCCCGTACAACGGCGCCGGAACGGCACGCGGATCGCGCGGGTCCGCGCCGGCCAGCACCTCGTAGGCCAGCCGCAGGTCACCGACCGTACGGGCCAGCGGGCCGTCCACCGGGAACAGTTGGGACGCCAGGCCCGGGTCCTCGGGGCCCATCCGGTGGTCGGCGGCGAAACGGCCGTACGACGGTTTCAGGCCGGCGGTCCCGCAGAAGGCGGCGGGGATGCGGACCGAGCCGCCCGCGTCGTTGCCGAGCCCCAGCGGCACCATGCCGGACGCCACGGCGGCACCGTCGCCCCCGCTGCTGCCGCCCGGGGTGCGGCCCGGATGCCAGGGGTTCGCGGTCCCGCCGAACAGCTCGCTGTGCGTGTGCATCCCGCCCAGGGTCAGATCGGGCATGTTGGCGTGCCCGACCGGCACGGCACCCGCGGCGCGCAGCCGGGCCACCGGCGGGGCGTCCACCGGGGCCACCATCTGCTTGAACCGGGCCAGACCGTGCGTGGTCGGCACCCCGGCGACACCGATGTTCTCCTTCACCGTGAACGGCACCCCGGCCAGCGGCCCGAGCTGCTCCCCCGCGGCACGCCGCCGGTCGAGGTCCTCGGCGGCCCGGCGCGCCCCGTCGGCGAGCGACTGCGTCACCGCGCCCACCACGGGGTTCACCTCGGCGATCCTGCCGAGATGGCTCTCGACCACCGCCACGGCACTGACCTCGCCGCTGCGCACGGCGGCGGCGAGATCGACGGCGGTGTGCTTCCAGAGGGGGCCGTTCATGTCCGTCCTTGCGGTCGTGGGGCGCGGCGGATCGTTCCGATACACACGCATCGGAACATCGGAGACGGATCGTAGAACACGATCCGATGCAGCCGCATCGGATTAATATCCCCCAGGGACCGGGCGGACCGGTGGACCAGGCCGGCCGGTGGACCAAGCCGGCCGGTGGACCAGACCGGCCGGTGGATCGGGCGAGGACAGGGACAGGGGCTGGGGCATGCCCAAGCAGGTGGACTACGAGCGGCGCCGCGAGCAGGTGATCGAGGCGGTGTACCGGCTCGCCGACCGGCACGGTCTGGAGGGCGTGACCCTGCGGGACGTCGCGCAGGAGGCCGGCGTGTCCATGGGGGCGGTGCAGCGCTGCTTCCGCACCAAGGACGAGATGCTCCTGCTCGCCCTCAGCCACGTCAGCGAGCGCTTCACCGCGCGCGTGCAGGCGGCCGCCGCCGAACCGTCCCCGGCCGCGCTGTCCCGGATCGCCGCCGACCTCGCACTGATCCAGACCGGCCGGCGTCCCGAAGCGCAGGTCTGGCTCGCGTTCGTGGCGCGCGCCGCGGTCACGCCGGCCCTGGCGGAGATCCTCCGGGACGGCTACCCGGCGGCGCACGCCCTGCTCGCCCGTCTGATCCGGGCGGTGGCCGGCCCCGACGGCGGCGTGGACGCGGATCTCGCGGCCCGCACCCTGCTCGCCCTCGCCGACGGCCTGACCGTGCAGACGCTCCTCGGCCAGCTCACCCGGTCCGAGGCGCGGCGCGTCCTCGACGCCCATGTGGCGGCGCTCCGGGCGGCCGGGCCCGCGGACGACGGGCCTGATGGGCCCGACAAAGCCGGGCGGGCGGCCCGGTGAGCGGCGGGCCGGTGAGTCGCGGCGACGGCCAGAGTTGGCGCAACGCTCCTCTGGCACCCCCGGAGCACCCGACGTAGCTTCGTGGGGAGGGGCTGCGGGAGGAGGCGGTCATGGTGGTCCGCAACGTCCTCGGGTCGGTGATCGCGGCCATCGGTGCGGCCGCGGCCGTGTGGAGCCCCTTCAGTGCCTGGTACGACGGCCGTGAGGGCCGCGACTTCGGGCTGTCGGACCTGTTCTCCGCCTCCGGGATCACCGGGCACCACCCCGAGCTGTTCGCCTCGCTCTTCCTGTCGTTCCTCGCGGCCGCGGTGATCACCCTGGCGGGCATCGTGCTGCGGTCCCGGCTGCTGGTGGCGGGGGCGGGGGTGGTGGTGCTGGCGTTCACCCTGCTGTGGATGGTCCGGGAGGGCCAGGCCGAGGGCAGCCTCGCGGTGGACTCCAGCGGCAACGGACTCGGCCTCGGTGTCGCCCGCGCAGTCGGCGGCGGTCTGTTCCTCCTGCTCGGTGCCCTGGTGATGCGGGGGCGGCGGGGACCGGGCCGGCACAGCAAGGCGTACGGCGTGCCGCGGGAACCGTACGAACGGCATGGCCAGGGCCGCCCCGCCGACGAGCCCGAAGACGGCGAGTACGGCCCCGAGCCGCCCCCGTGGCAACAACCCCGGCGCCCCCCACCCGGCGAGGACGAGCGGGAGTAGCGCCCCGTCGGCGGCCGACGCCCACCGGATGTCAGACGGGCTGCGCGACGGATGCTGGCGCGGAGGGCTCGTTGTGCGCCTTGCCGGTCTCGCGGAGGATCAGCAGGCCGTTGATCGCGATCACCACCGAGGTCAGGCCGTGAATGCCGAACGCGGCGGCGACGGAGCCGTGGTGCGCCAGGACGTTGATCATGTCGCCGAACGGGGCGACGGCCTCCATCAGCAGGACCCAGCCCAGGGCGCGACGCTGGCCGGTCACCAGCAGGATGCCGATGACCAGGCCCATCGCGAATTCGCGGGTGCCCTTCATGATGAGGAAGCCTCCGCCGTCGCCCGCGGGCCGGTCCGGCAGGCCGACACCTTGGGTGGACGCCTCAGGGGCCAGGATGAAGGACAGCCCGAGGTAGAGCACGAAGAGCGTGCAGGCGGTGGCCAGGACGGTGTTGACGTTCTTCAACGACATGGTGCGTCTCCTTTGACCGGTGAAGTCGGAGTGGGACGGGGTTCGGCGGCGGACCGGGCTGCGTCCGGGGCGCACGGCCGAGCGGTTGCGGCCGGCGACCGGGCGGGCGGGGCCCGTGGGCTCAGGCGAGGGCGGTGACCAGCAGGGCGAAGGCGGCGACGAGGACGGCGACGCGGACGTAGTGGAGCCGCTCCCAGCGGTTGAGCTGCTGCTTCCAGTCGGCGGGCCGGTTCTCGGGGGTCCATGTCTTGCCCCGGTTGTTGATCGGAACGAGCAGCAGAACCGACATGAGCACGCTGACGATCAGAAGCGCGCCGGCGGCGACGACGAGGCCGGCGCCGTGGCGGTGCCACCCGGCGACAGCCCAGATGCCGGCGAGGACGAGCGAGCCGATGTACCAGAACGGCATCACGGCGCCGAGCATCCGACCCCCGTGGGAGTGGCCGAGTTGGCCGCTGTCCTCCGGGAGGGCGTTGAGGATCCGGCTCATGACGAAGGCGACGGAGAACTCCACCCCCACCATCACGCCGACGACCACGGTGGTGACGACCTCAAGTGCGTTGAGCATGACGATCCCCCGGCATCTAGTGCTGCTAGCTGATGAGTCAACGCTAGTACTGCTGCCGCTCTCTTGTCTAGCGGTGCTAGACTCACATCATGTCGGTACAGGAACGCAAGCGACGGGAACGGGCGGAGCGCGAGCGCCTCATCGTGGCGACGGCCCGTGAACTCGCCGAGCGGGAAGGCTGGGACGCGGTCACCACCCGCCGGCTCGCCGAACGCATCGAGTACAGCCAGCCCGTCCTCTACAGCCACTTCCGCGGCAAACGCGAGATCATCGGCGCCGTCGCCCTCCAGGGCGCCACCGAGCTGGCCGCAGCGGTGCGGGCCGCGACCGCCGCCGTGCACGGCCCGCGCGCGCGGGTCGCCGCCCTCGCGCACGCCTACCTCGACTTCGCCGCCCGCAACCCGGCGGTCTACGACGCCATCTTCCAGCTCGACGGCGGTCTGGCGTACGCGCAGGAGGACACTCCGGAACCCCTCAAAGACGCCTTCGCCGCACTACTGGAGAGCCTCGGCAAGGTCGCCGGAGACGGCGTCGCCCCGGAGCTGTTCACCGAGGTGTTCTGGGCGTGCCTCCACGGGGTGGCCACCCTGACCCGATCAGGACGGCTGCCGCCGAAGGAAACGGAGCACCGGGTGGAACTGCTGGTGAACCGCCTCGCCATCACCTGACACGCCGCCCCGCCGGCCAGGAGACAGACGTCACGACGGACCGGCAGCCGCGCACGAAACGCGAGGTGCCGTGGGGGGATGTGCACGCACATCCCCCCACGGCACCGCCCCCGATAAGGGGCGCGGGGAACTGCGCGACAAACCCAAACGAAACGACCAGACCGCAACGCACCCACCGGGGCACCCCGAACCGGGGGGTGCCGCAAGGCACCCTGAGCCCCCGGAACAGGGGCAGGGAACCTGAGCCCCCCGGAACAGGGGCAAGGAACCTGAGCCCCCCGGAACAGGGGCAGGCAAGAGGGCAGACGGGAAATCCGTCACCCCCGAGCCGTGCCGGTCCCCTTCTCCGCGTCCAACGCATACACGCACCGATCCTTGCTGCACGCGTACACCACCCCGGCCTCGACCACGGGCGCCCCGGTGATCTCACCGCCGGTGGCAAGCTTCCAGCGCAGCCGGCCGTCGTCGGACTTCAACGTGTAGAGCAGGTGGTCCGTGGACCCGAAGTGGATCCGGCCGTCCGCCACGACCGGCGAGCCGACCACCTCGCCACCCGCCTGGAAACGCCACTTCGGGGTGCCCGTGACCGCGTCCAGGGTGTACAGGCCCTTGCCGCTGCCGACGTGCACATGGCCGTCGACGATCAGCACCGGTTCGATGGAGGCACGCGCCTCCGTGGCGATCCGCCACCGGTCCCGGCCGTCCGTCGCGTCCAGCGCGTACACCGTGCCGAGGTAGTCGGCGAGGTACACGCCGCCGCCGGCGACCGCGGGTCCGGGCGCGAAGGCGGGCGGCGAGAGGAAGACCGCGGGCGCCTCGAAGTGCCAGCGGACCTGCCCGCTCGCGATGTCGATGGCGAGCGCACGGGTACCGGCGCACACGTACACGTAGCCGTCCTGCGCCTGGGTGAGCCGCACCGGCACGCCGCCGCAGGACGCGGCGTCCCCGATCGGGTATGACCAGCGCTCGTCGCCGGTGCGTGCCTCCAGGGCGCGCAACCGCGCGTCCTGCCACACGTAGACCGTGCCGTCGTGCACGGCGGGCCCGGACTCCGGGGTCTCGAAGTCGGCCTGGGCGCCGTGCACCTCCCAGAGCCGCTGGCCGTTGGACGCCTCCCAGGCCTGCACGCCACCGCCCCGGGTGCCGGTGATCACGGTGCCGCGCTCGGCGCGCAGGGAGTAGACCCAGCCGTCCGGGGACAGCCGCCACAGGTCGTTGCCCTCGCGGGCGTCGAGGGCGTAGAGCGTGGGGCCGTCGGAGGCGTGGATGCGGCCGTCGGCGACCGCCATCGACCAGGCGACGTCCCGGGTCTTGAACCTGCGCCGCCCGCTGGCCACGTCCAGGGCGTGCACCTCGAAGGACGTGACGTAGACGAGGTCGCCGGCGACCGCGGGGGTGCCCCAGACGTCGTTCGACATCCGGAAGCGCCAGGGCCGCCAGCCGGCCGGTTCCTGGGCGGGCAGCGGGGGCGCGACGGTGGCCGACGCAGGGCCGGTGACGGGACCGGGCGCGCCGTGGCCGACCGGGTCGCCGTTGACCCCGGCGCCGGCCGCCGCCGCGGCACGCGACCAGGAGGCGGCCAGGCCCGAGGGGTCGGCTGCGGGTGGCGCGGTGGCCTTCGCTGCGGCCCGCGGCCCCGGCCCGATCGGCAGGGCGGCCCCGGCCAGCTGCACCGACTCGCCGTCCGGCACGCCCGTGACACCGGGACCGGACATCGGATGGGGAATGGGACCGGGCCCGGTCGGACCGGCCGGCCCGGCGCCGTCACCGCCGCCGGTCACGGGCAGCGGCGGCTGGGGCGGAGCGTGCCGAGGGCGCGGCGGCTGCGGCGCACTGCCGCGCCCGCCACCACCGGCCTGCGCCCCTCCCGCGTTCTGCGCGCCGGTGGGCTTCACCCGGGGGCGCCCGGCACGCCGCGCCTCGATCAGTTCCACGGCGGCCTCGGGCAGCCACGCGGACGCCGTACCGCTGTCGTCGGAGCCGTCCCCGGCGAACAGGTGCGGCGCGAGCTGGGCCTGGAGGTCGGCGGGGCTGGGCCGGCCGGTCGCCTCCATCTGCATGCAGGAGTCGATCAGCGGACGCAGCTCGTCCGGCAGCCCCGCCAGGTCGGGCCCCTCACGCAGCAGCATGAAGACCGTCTCGACCGGGTTGGCGCCGTGGTACGGCGCATGGCCGGTGGCGGCGAAGACGAGGGTGGAGCCGAGCGAGAAGACATCGCTCGCGCCCGTCACGCTGCGGGAGTCCTTCGCCTGCTCGGGTGACATGTAGGCGGGGGTGCCCACGGCGACGTTGGTCATCGTCAACCGGGTGTTGGACACGCCACTCGCGATGCCGAAGTCGATGACCCGCGGGCCGTCCTCGACGACGAGCACGTTGGACGGCTTCAGGTCACGGTGCACCAGGCTGGCGCCGTGGATCGACTGGAGCGCCTCCGCGATGCCGGCGGCGAGCCAGCGCACGCCCTGCGCGGGCATCGGCCCGGTCTCGTTCACTATCTCTTCGAGAGAGGGCGCCGGGACGTAGGCGGTGGCGAGCCACGGCACTGCGGCCCGTGGGTCGGCGTCGACGACGGCCGCCGTGTAGAAACCGGAGACGGCACGCGCCGCCTCCACCTCGCGGGTGAAGCGGACGCGGAACAGCTGGTCCTCGGCCAGCTCGGTTCTGACCGTCTTGATCGCCACGCGCCGGCCGGATGCCGAGCGTGCGAGATAGACGAGGCCCATGCCTCCGGCGCCGAGGCGACCGAGCACCTCGAACGGCCCGATCCGTCTCGGATCGGTCTGCGTCAGCTGATCCACTTGCCTGCCACCTCCCCGTGCGGGCCGTGTGCCTGGACGGCCCCGTGCAGCGTCTCACCACCGAACCGCCGTGGCGGCACGCACCCTGATTCTTCCTGGCTCGGGTGCCGGTTGCGAACCCGGGGCCTGACCAGGGTGTCTCGGACAAAGAAGGACGTATCAAGTAAGGAAGGGGGAAAACAACCCCCCTCCGAGCCATCCGCCCCCTCCCCCGAACCGGTGTCCCGGGTGGCGGACCGGGGTGGCGGTGGGGGGTGAGGCGGCGAGTGACACAGGGGTCCGCCCCGGATAGGCCTGGACCAATACCGAAAGATTTCCGCCAGGCTTCACCCCCTCTTCTCACCCCTCATCACCCCCTTCCGAAACCCGAACGGCCGTAGATGCACACCGGAACCGCCGTTCCGGCCCGCCCAAATGCCCACACCTGGGCGGAAGAGCCCCATTTGCAGTCGGTCGAATCGCGCTGGGATCACCCGTCGGTAAGCTGACGGCATGACAGGACAAGTGCGTACCGTCGACGGCCGGGTGGCCGGACGACGAGGTCAGGCGACGCGTCAGAAACTGCTGGACTGCCTCGGCGAGATGCTCCGTACCTCCCCCTACCGCGACGTCAAGGTGATCGACGTCGCCCGAAAGGCGGGCACCTCTCCGGCCACGTTCTACCAGTACTTCCCGGACGTCGAAGGTGCCGTCCTGGAGATCGCTGGACAAATGGCCGCCGAGAGTACGGGGTTGGGCGAGCTGCTGGAGGGCCGTTCGTGGGCCGGTAGATCGGGCTGGCAGACCGCACAGGATCTGGTCGACGGATTCATGGACTTCTGGCGGCGCAACGAAGCGATTCTGCGCGTGATCGATCTCGGCGCCGCCGAAGGGGACAAACGGTTCTCCAAGATCCGTATGAAGATGCTCAGCTCGATCAACAACTCCCTCGCCGAGAGCGTCAAGGAGCTCCAGGGCAAGGGCCGCATCGACTCCGACGTGAGCCCACCGGCCGTCGCCGGCTCCCTGGTCGCCATGCTCGCCGCGGTGGCCTCGCACCAGAAGGCGCTGCAATCCTCGGGCGTGAAGCAGACGGAACTGAAGCCGAACCTTGCGTGGTTGGTGCACCTGGGGGTGACGGGCAGGAAGCCGACGAAGTGAGCCACGCGGCCGCCACGTCGACGGCGTCGAAGCCGTGGCACCTCCGCTGCGCCCCGGTCCCGTAGGCCCCTTTCCGTCCCCGCCGACCTCGGAGGCCTGCGAGGAGACCCCTGCGCCTCCGCGGCCCGCGTCTGCGCGGCCTGCGTCTCCGCGGCCCGCGCCTCGGCAGTCTCCGCGTGCCCGTGACGACGAGGACGTCGTTCGAAGGGCCAAAGGAAGCGGTCCGCCGCCCTCCCCATCCGCCTGTCAGTGGGTGGCCCTACCTTGCCGCCATGGATCTTCACCGGAAAACAGTGGTGTTGATGGGCCGGTTCCACAACATCCCGCATGCCGAAGCAAAGGCCGGCCTGGAGGCGCTGGGCGCACGGGTGACGAAGACGGTGTCCAGCAGGACGGACCTGATCTTCCACGCGCACGACGTGGCAGGTCACCGGCTCGGTGAAGCGAGTCTGCTCGGGATACCGATATACGACCGGAAGGCGTTGCGGGCCCTGCTCAGGCAGCAGGCGACCGGGGCCCCGGCCGGCGAAGGGTCGCCCGACGCCGGCGCGACGAGCGCTTTCGTGGACCATGCCGCACTGGCGTCGGCCGCTGACCCGGACGCGTTGCTGAGCCTGCTGCGGGAGGCCGACTGGTCCGCCTTCGCACCCGAGCGCGACCTGCTGCCGCTGCGGGGGCGGTTGCAGGAATGGGAGCCGGCGTTCGGGGTCACCGAGGCCCACCGGTACGCCACCGACCGGATACGCGGCCTCGGCCACACCCGGCTCCAGCATCCGTTCCGCCACTTCACGGAGATCCAGGACCACGCCGTCAGCCCCTGCGGACGCTACCTCGCGACCGGCAGTTGGTGCGGCGACGACTACCACCGCGGCGGGGTGCTACAGATCTGGGAGATCGCGAGCGGCCACTGCGTGAACGTGCTCGACCGGATCGAGGGCGGGGTCGGCTGGCCCGGCCACGAGGACACCATCCAGTGGTCGGCCGACAGCAGGCGCGTGGGCCTCGCGTACCACACCAACCAGATAGGCGTCTTCGATCCGTTCGACGACGCCACGTACACCTACCCCATCGCCAGCGCGTCGGTGACGGACGGCGGGAACAGGCCCCCGGACTGGGCCCTGGCCCCTGACGGCCGCAGCGCGTTCATCGAGTCGGCGTCCTCCTCCGCGGTCAAGGGCTGCGTCGTCCCGCTGGAAGCCGGTGACCTGTTCTGGCTGCCCTCGTACGCGCCGCCCAGGCACCCGTATCTGCTGACGGAAACGCTCCCCGAGGAGTTCGGGCAGCAGGGCGACGAGCTCTGGCCGGAGGGCGTCAGCTGGTCACGCGACGGTGGTCGGCTCCTCATGTACGACGCGAAGCACCGGCGGACCCTCGCGATCGACCTGTCCGCCAAGCAGCTGCACGAGCTGACCGAGGAGGAGCGAAAGGAGGCGGATGCGTGGCACGGCGCCTCGGCCGGTGGTGACACGGGACGGGTCCGGGTCTCCGTGAGCGAGACCGCGGTGACCTTCCACCGGACCGACACCGGCGGCGTGCTGAGCCACTTCGAGTTCCTCCGCGAACCGCCGGAGCCCCGGTGCGTGGAACACGAGTTCGCGTTCGACGAGTGCCCCGTCAACTTCGCGCTGGACGAGGACACCTGGTGCGCCGCCTTCGAAGAAGGGGTGGTCATCGCGCCTGCCGACCGCAGAGCAGACCTGGAAGCGGTCCTGACCTGGTCGGTCGACCGGCGCTTCGGCTGGCCGGTGCGCTGGGGCGGGCTCACGATCGTGCCGGACGCGAAGGACGCCGCCGAACTGCTCGGAGAAGACGGTCTCGGCTTCTTCGTACGGGAGTACGTCGAGCGGCAGGCCCGCGACGCGGAGACGAACTCCCAGGCGCCGGACGGTGCGGCCTGGCCACCCCCCAACACGGCGACGGTGCAGGACCTGTTCGCGGCCGCACTGGACTCCGTGTCCGAACTCGGCAGCAGCTCGAACCACCACGTCTGCACGCACCTGCGTCACGCGGCACGGCTGCGGGCCCGCCGCGGGGAGGTGAGCGGCGTCGTGGCCCTGCTCGACGCGCTCCCCGAGCCGGACCAGCACGTCGCGACCTGCGCCGACGTGGCGATGATCCTCGCCCGGGCGGGCCGGACCGACGAGGCACGGACGTTCTTCGCCGAGGTCGAGTCGGGCGCCGAGGCGGCCCTCGATCCGTACAACGTCGCCGATCTGGCGTCTTCGGTCGGCGGCGCGTACCAGGCCATGGGCGACACGGCCTCCGCCGACGCATGGTTCACCCGCGCACGTGACGCGATCGAACCGGAGACCAACGCGTGGCAGAACCGGCTCACGGTCAGCTGGGCGCTGACCGAGTGCGGGCGCGAGGACGAGGCGCGGGCGCTGTGGGCGCACGACGGGGAGGAGTGGCGACGTGACCCCGGCATCTTCTACTCCGTACCGTGGCTCCTCCATCTGCTGGGCACCGGCCGGATCGACCTGGCGGCGGACTTCCTCACCGCGTGCGACGTGGACTGGGACTACTCGATGGCCCCGGTGATCGATGTCCTCGCCGACCTCGGCCGGACCGACCTGCTCCGCCTGGGCCAGTCCGGACTCCCGGACTCGCTGGCGGAGCGGCGCTACGAAAAGGCCCTGCGGATGGCCGAGGAGCGCACGAGGCGGGCCCACCCCGCGACGCCGGACGAGGCCGACCTCGCGGCCCTCGCCGAAGCCCACGCCGAGCTGCTCCGGACCCCACGTGCGCACCGCGAGAGGCCCACCGAACTGCTCATCGAGCAGGCGGCGCGGTGCGGGCACCTCAGCGCGGTACTGGACCTGCTCGGCACGCTCCCCGCGCCCCGCGACTTCAACGGCCGTCCGGCGTCGGCGTTCTCCGCACTGTGGCGCACCGCCACGGGCCATGACGTGGCCCCGTGGTGACGGGTGGCTACGGGGTCGTCGAGGCGGTGGCGGCGGTTGTCACACCGGGCGGCGGCGTGAAGGCGTGCTTGTCGAAGTCGGTGACCGGGCGGTAGCCGATGCGCTGGTAGAGGGCGTTGCTGGTGGGGTTGGCGAGGTCGGTGAAGAGCAGCACCTCCGTCACGCCCGCATCGCGCAGGCGCCGGCTCACCGCCGCGGTCGCCGCCCCGGCGTACCCACGGCCGCGCCGTTCGGGCGGGGTGTAGACGGGCGCGACGCGCACCTGCCCGACGACCGGCGGCGTGGCCCCCGCCATGGACACCGGAAGGCCGTCGGGCGTCTCCCACAGCGTGACCCCGCCGTAGGAGATCCGGCTGTCGACCCAGCCGCCGGGGTCGTGGAGGGGCGCGCCCCCGATGTCCCGTTGGAACTCCGCGGCCCAGCGGACGAGCAGTTCGCGATCGGACCGGGTGGCGATACGGGCGCGGCCGGGCGGCGGGGGCACGGGTGGGGTGAGGGTGCCGAGCCGGTGGAGCCGGAGGTTCTCCCTCGGCGCGTGCGTCGCGCCCGTGCGGCGCTCCCAGGCGGCTGCGAAGGCGGCGGCCGTGGCACGGTCGGAGGAGACGCCGGCCAGGTCGGGGACGCGTGCGGCGAGACGGTCGGCGAGCACGGTGACGGCGCGCTCGCGGTCCCGGGCACCGGCCGCGTCGCCACCGGAGCCGTTCGCGGCCCCGTCCCCGGCCGACCCCGTGGGCAGCGGGCTGAGGAGCAGATCGAGCGGCGGAGTGCGGACGAAGGCGCCGGCCACCCGCCCCGCCCCGGCCACCCAGGCCCCGAAGTGCGGCGTGCCCGCACCGAAGGCGTGCGCTCCGCGCGTCCGGAGGGCGTCCGTCACCGTGAGCAGCAGCGTGTGCAGCGCGGGGGCGCCGTGCAGGAAGGCGCCGGCCCGGTCGAGGAAGGCGTCCAGGTCCTCGGTGAGCCACCAGTCGTAGGCGGCATCGTGTGGCGCGGGCTCGACCGGCGCTGGGCAGGCCTCCCCCGCGGGAGCCTCCCGCACGGCGCCGTCCGCTGCCGCTTCCTGTACCGGCCGATGCGTCATGGCCCCTGCCTACCAGCCGCGGCCGGCGCCGGCCCACCGGTTTTCCGCGGGCCGAGTTGCGAACCGGCTCCCCGGGACGGGCCCCGAGCCGGACTCCCGGCAAGGCCCGGGTTCGCACATACCGTCGTACACGTAATCCTTTCGCAATCGAATTCGCCCTTGACCGAGCCACATCAACCAGGTGCGGGGTTACGCTCCCGAACATGGCCGCAGACTCGACCGCGAGGGGCGATGCGCACCGGACGCAGCAGCGCACCTCCCACCACAACCCGGTCTACGTGATAGGCGGCGGGCCCGGCGGGCTCGCCGTGGCGCACGCCCTGCGGGCCCGGGGCATACGGGCCGTCGTCCTGGAGAAGTCCGGCAGCGTGGGCGCGTCCTGGCGCGGGCACTACGACCGGCTGCGGCTGCACACCACCCGCAAGCTCTCCTCGCTGCCCGGCCTGACGATCCCCCGCGCCTACGGGCGCTGGGTCCGGCGGGACGACGTCGTGCGGTACCTGGAGCAGTACGCCGAGCACCACAAGTTGGAGATCATCACCGGGGTCGAGGTCTCGCGGGTGGAGCGGGCGTCCGACGCCGTGCCGGTGCACGGCGCGTCCGACGGGCACTGGGTGCTGCGCGCCACCGGCGGCCGGGAGCTGACCGGCAGCGCCGTGGTGATCGCGACCGGCTACAACCACACGCCGTACCTGCCCGACTGGCCCGGCAGCAGCCGCTACCAGGGCGAGCTACGGCACGCCGGCACCTACCGCAACGCCACCCCGTACGCGGGCAAGGACGTGCTGGTCGTCGGCGCGGGCAACACCGGCGCCGAGATCGCCGTCGACCTCGCGCAGGGCGGCGCTGCACGGGTACGGCTCGCGGTGCGCACCGTCCCGCACATCCTGCGCCGCGCCACGCTGGGCTGGCCCGCGCAGCGCAGCGGCATCCTGTGCCGGCGGCTGCCCACCCGCCTGGTCGACCGGCTGGCCCGGCGGATCGCCCGGATGAGCGTGCCGGACCTGGCCGCGTACGGACTGCCGCGTCCGGACACGGGCCTGTACACCCGCGTCAGGCAGGGGGCGATCCCGATCCAGGACGTGGGGCTGATCGACGCCGTGCGCGCGGGCCAGGTGGAACCGGTCGCGGCCGTGTCGTCGTTCGAGGAGAGCAAGGTGGTGCTGGCCGACGGCAGCGTCATCGCACCCGACGTGGTGATCGCAGCGACCGGCTACCGCCGGGGACTCGAGGGACTGGTCGGCCATCTCGGCGTGCTCGACGAACAGGGCCACCCCGTCGCACGCGGACCGCGCAGCCCGCGCGATGCGACCGGCCTCTACTTCACGGGGTACACCAACCCGATCAGCGGCATGCTGCGCGAACTCGCCCGCGACGCCAACCGGATAGCCCGGGCGATCGCGCGCGCTTCACGGTGACTTCCCGGGCGCCCCGATGGCACGGGGCGCCCGGTCGGCGACGCCGCCCTACCCCGCGCTCACCGAGTCGCCCGCCGCCGCAAAGGGCCCCCGGCGCACCACCAGCGACATGAGCGCCGCCCCCGCGCACAGCGCCCCGCTCGCGTACCACACCACGTCGTACGAGCCGAAGGTGTCGCGGGCGACGCCGCCGAGGAACGCGATGACGGCCGCGCCGACCTGGTGGGAGGCCATCACCCAGCCGTAGACGATGGCGCTGTCGGCGCCGAAGTGGGCGCGGCACAGGGCGAGGGTGGGCGGCACGGTGGCCACCCAGTCCAGGCCGTAGAAGACGATGAAGAAGACCATCGACGGGTGGACGCTCGGCCCGAACAGCACCGGCAGGAACAGCAGCGAGAGCCCGCGCAGCGCGTAGTAGCCGGCCAGCAGCCGGCGCGGCTCGAACCTGTCGGTGAACCAGCCGGACGCCACCGTGCCGACCACGTCGAAGATGCCGACCACCGCGAGCAGGGAGGCCGCGGCCGTGGTGGGCATGCCGTGGTCGTGGGCGGCGGGCACGAAATGGGTCTGCATCAGCCCGTTCGTGGACGCGCCGCAGATCGCGAAGCTGCCGGCCAGCAGCCAGAAGGTGTTGGTGCGTACCGCGCCGAACAGCACCCGCACGCTGCGCCGGGCGGCGCCCGGGATCGGATCCGGCTTGGGCACGAACGTCGGCGCCCCGTACGGCTTCAGACCCACGTCGGCCGGATGGTCGCGCAGCAGCAGCCAGACGAAGGGCACCACGGCGAGCGCGGCGAGCGCCACGGTGACCGCCGCCGAACGCCACCCGTGGGCCTCGGTGAGCCAGGACAGCACCGGCAGGAAGACCAGCTGGCCGGAGGCGGAGGCGGCCGTGAGGATGCCGGTGACCAGGCCGCGCCGCTCGGTGAACCAGCGGTTCGTGACGGTGGCGGCGAAGACCAGCGCCATCGAACCGGCGCCGAGGCCGACGAGCAGGCCCCAGCACAGCAGCAGTTGCCAGACCGCCGTCATCCACACGGTGAGGCCGGCGCCGAGTGCGATGACGGTGAGCGCGACGGCGACCACGCGGCGGATACCGAAGCGGTCCATGAGCGCGGCGGCGAACGGGGCGGTGAGACCGTAGAGCGCCAGGTTGATCGAGACCGCGAGGCCGATGGTGCCGCGTGACCAGTGGAACTCCTCGTGCAGCGGGTCGACCAGCAGACCGGGGAGAGTACGGAAGGAGGCCGCCCCCATGATCGTCACGAAGGCGACGGCCGCGACGAACCAGGCCCGGTGCACCGTCGCCCTGCGCCCGGCACGCCCAGCGGGATCGCCACGCCCGGCACGCGCGGCCGGCGCGGCATGCTCCGCCGGCGCCTCGGGGACGCCGGTGGCCTGGGGCTCTGCCATGGAACTGCGGGGTTCGGTCGTCTGTGTCACCCGGACAGGCTCACCGACGACGGCAGCCGGAACGAGTGGCCCGAGGGACAGCATTGTCTAGGATCGGGCCATGGTTGCCAGGACTGCACACCCTCCGGAGACCGGGCACGCCGGAAACGGCGCCGGGCCACACCGGGCCGAGACGACGCACGCCCAAGCGACGCACGCCCAAGCGGCACGCGCCGAAGCGACACACGCCCAGGCGATCGCTCCGGGCGCGCCGGCGCCGACCCCGCCGGTGCGCCGGCACCGTGTCGTCGTGCTGGCCCTCGACGGTCTGCTCCCCTTCGAGCTGGGCATTCCGCAGCGCATCTTCGGCAAGGCGGCGGACGCCGCCGGCCGGCGCCTGTACTCCGTCACGACCTGCTCCGTCCGGCCGCCGGGCCCGGTCCGCACGGACGCCGACTTCGCGGTCCTGGTGGAGCACGGGCCCGAGGCGCTGGCCGCCGCCGACACCGTCGTGGTGCCCACCTCGTACGAGCTGGGCCCGGTCTTCGAGGAGGGCAGGCTGACCCCGGAGTTGGCCGCCGCGCTCGCGCACATCACCCCAGGCACCAGGCTGGTCTCCATCTGCACCGGCAGCTACGTGCTGGCCGCCGCCGGCTACCTCGACGGCCGACCGGCCACCACCCACTGGTCGTCGGCGGAGCACTTCCAGCGGCTCTTCCCGAGGGTCAGGGTCGATGCGGACGTGCTCTTCATCGACGACGGCGACGTGCTCACCTCGGCGGGGGTGGCGGCCGGCATCGATCTGTGCCTGCATCTGGTGCGCCGTGACCACGGCAGCGCCGTCGCCAACGAGGTGGCACGCCACACCGTCGTCCCACCGCACCGCGACGGCGGGCAGGCGCAGTACATCCGGCGACCGCTGCCCGAGCCACGGCAGGCGACCACGGCGACGGCACGCGCCTGGGCCCTGGAGCGCCTCCACGAGCCGCTCCAACTGCGGGACCTGGCCGAGCAGGAGGCCATGTCGGTACGGACCTTCACGCGCCGGTTCCGCGACGAGACGGGCGTGAGCCCGGGACAGTGGCTGACGCAGCAGCGCGTCGAACGGGCCCGCCAGCTACTGGAGTCGACCGACCTGCCCATCGACCGGGTGGCCGCCGACTCCGGTTTCGGCACCGCGCAGTCGATGCGGCAGCACCTTCAGACCACCCTCGGGGTCACCCCCACCGCCTACCGCCACACCTTCCGCCCGAGGAACGCGGGGAACTGCCCGACCGACCACACGAAACCTGCCGGTGCGTGATTGCGCGCTCCCCACCGCCGCGAAGCCATGGGGGGTACTCCCCCACTGCCCTGATGGTGTGGGAGGCGCCCCCACCCACGCCCGTTCAGGGCAGTGGGGGATCAGTTCCCCGCGTCCTTCAACGGGGCGCACCGGCTCCAAGGCCCTGACCGTGGAGGCCGACGCCACAGGACGACCCGCACTCGCCGAGCGCGTGCCCATCGGCCCTCGGCGTCCCCTCGCGGCGAATCGCTGACCACAAGCGTGATCAAACGGACACGCGGCGTCAACACCCGATTAAGGATTAGTGACGCGCACCACCTTCCCGCTCGCACACCAGCTCACCCATGGGACAGGAGGGACACGGGTGGCTGACGGCCCCGGGCCCTCCGGAGGCACCGCGCTTCCCCGGCCGCGGGCTTGAGCCGTGGACTACCGTGGAGAGACTGCCCCGCAGTGACGGGCGCGACGGGACGGGCCAGAGGGAACGGACGGAACGGGCAGCATGGCCGGGATCAACGAGGTCGACGGGGACGAGTGGCAGAGCGACCGCCTGGATCTGGCGGCCTACCTCGCCAGGATCGGCGAAGGAGGCGGCCCTCCCACGACGGCGACCCTCGACCGGCTGCACCGGGCGCATGTCGCCTCGGTCCCGTTCGAGAACTTCGACCTGGTGCTCGGCCGCGAGATACGCGTCGACATCGACGGCGTGGCCCGCAAGCTGGTCCATGGTCGCCGCGGCGGCTACTGCTACGAGCACGGGGTGCTGTTCGCCGCAGCGCTGGAGCAACTGGGTTTCCGCGTCCGGCGTCTGCTGGCGCGCGTCGGCCATCACCCCGAACGCCCGCGCGCCCGTACCCATATGACGCTGCACGTGCGGGCCGACGACGGGGAGCGGCTCGCCGACGTCGGCTTCGGCTCCGGGCTGCTGGCGCCGCTGCCCTGGGACGGGGACGAGCACCCCCAGGACGGCTGGGCCTACCGGCTCGTCACGCTCGAGGACGGCGCCCGGGGGCTCCAGGAGCGGGGCACCGGCGACTGGTCGACGCTCTACGGCTTCTCCCCCGAGCCGCAGCACGCCTCGGACGTGGTGATGGCCAACTACTTCACCTCCACGCACCCCTCGTCACCCTTCGTCGGCCGCCCGGTGGCCATGCGGCGCCTGCCCGACCAGCGCATCCGGCTACTGGGCCGGACCCTTCAGACCAGCAGCCCCGACGGCACGGAGAAGCAGCGGGCGATCACGGACGACGAACTGCCCGGCCTGCTCGCCGACACGTTCGCCATCCCGCTGTCGGACGCGGAGCTGGCGACGCTGGTGCGGCGGCTCCCCTCGGAGTGATGCCGCGCCCGGACGAGCCGCCGCCCGCCGCCAACACGCCGAGCCGCCGGTGCGGGTGAGGCGGCGTCGGGTGCGCCGGCGCCGCTCAGGCGCACTCGAACGCCAGCAGCGCGCTGCCGCCGTACGCGGCACCGCGCTCGGGCGTCCCCGAGGGTCGTGCGGACCGTGCCGGGCCGCGGTCGAGCTCGCACCAGATCCGCTTGCCGGCGCCGGACGGCTCCCAGCCCCAGCGGTCCGCGAGGCCGTCGACGAGGGCGAGGCCCCGGCCGCCGGTCGCGTCGTCGTCGACGTGCCGCGGGCGCGGCGGTCGGGCGCAGTTGTCGGCGACCTCGATCCGCACGGATCCGACGACGAGTTCCGGGCCGCCGGATCCTTTCGGCTCGCCCGTACCGCGCCCACCGCACGCGTCGCCGCCCGGCGTGCCACGGCCCCGGGGCGGGGCGGCGCCGTCCGATCCGGCGGCGGGGTCCGTCTCCGGCGCGGCGTTCGGCGTACCGCGCAGCAGGATCCGCAGCACGGCCGGACAGCCGGTGTGTACCACGGCGTTGGTGACGAGCTCGGAGACGATCAGGACCAGCGTCTCCGCGATCGGCTCGTCGGCCGCTATACCGGAGCCGGCCAGCCGGGAACGCGCCCATCTTCTTGCCCGTCCCACCTCGGCGGGATCGGGCCGGACCTCCAGCTGTACTTGAAGCACCTGCACTGCTCACACCATCCGAACCGGCCCGGGGCTGCCCCCCGGGCTCGTCAAGCTCCCCTCAGGGACGCTCCCCAGACACTTCGGGCTCCCCCAGTGCCTGATGAACACCCCCGGGGAGAACATCGCCTCGCGCCTCCGATGAGCAACAAGGATCACGGAACGTGATCCCCTTGAGAGACAGCATGGTTGACGTACAGTCACCCCAACAAGCGCTTCGGGCATATTCCAGCGCGAAGGAGTACGCGTGCGGCATACTGTGCGACGCGCACCGCGGGGAGTCGAACACGCCGGCGCGACACATCGCCCTGCGCTCTGAGCGGCACACATGCCCGATTTCGGGGCCACCGCAAGGGCGGCTCCGGCGATCCTCGGGCGGCGAACCACTCGCATGGCACTCAAGGTACCGGAGTACACCGCCGACTCCATGCCGTGACCACGCACGCGTCCGACACACGTCGACATCAACGCTCCGTAAGCGTAATCGGCTACGCTCCGTCACCACGGTGCCGTTGTCCGGCGCCCGTACGGAACCGAGCCGGATCGGGCCGGATCGATCCGTATCGGGCCGGGCCCGACCGGTCGTGGCGGGGTGCGTCGGGGCTACTCCGGCACCGTGAAGTACTGCGCGAACGCGGACACGATCTCGTCCTCCGCGATCCTGCCGTCGCCGTCCCCGTCGAGGGCAGCGGCGGCGACCTCGGCCACGGTCGGGCTCACGCCCAGCACCCGCAGGACGCGTCCGACCTCGGGGACGGAGACCGCGCCGTCGCCATCGGCGTCCGCGATGGCCAGTGCGGCGTGCAGGAAGGGCCGGGCGATGGCGGCGAACCGGTCGGGGTTGTCATGCAGCCGCTTGACCGCGCCGCCGACGAACTCGTCGCGGGTGATGCGCTGGTCGCCGTCCCGGTCGGCGATGCCGGCCATGCCCTGCCAGAACGCCTCGGCCCCTATGAAGAGGGCCTGCCCCTTGTCCGAACGGGCCGTGGTGCCGAATTCGGCGAGCAGCGCCCGTGCCGCGGCGCTGAAGTCCTCGCGGTCGATGTAGCCGTTGCCGTCCTGGTCGAAGCCGGCGAATCGGCTGGCGATCCTGCGCTCGTACTCGGGACTGGACATGTCGTGTGGGCCGCCTCACATATCCGGTGGATGCATCTGCGGGACTCCCTCGTGCTCGACGACCCGGGAGGTGTCCCGCCCGGCGCCTCGGGGGCCGGAAGGAATCCAGCGCCTCAAGGGCCTGGGCGTGACTCCCGGCTGACGCGGAGCCTACGTCCTTGTGACGGGAGAGTACGTCGTCACGCCGTGGCGCACGTATGCCTCTTGCGTATGGAAGGGAGTTCCGATACGCGCGTGGGGCGCAGCAGACGGCGCACCGGGGGGCGTACGGAGACCGAGCGTCATGCGGAGAGCGGCTCGGCCGTATCGTCGGTGGCGTCCGCCACATCCGCGTAGGTTTCGAACAGGCGGCGCACGCCGAGCGCGGAGAGCACGCGGTTGACGTGCGAGCCGTCCTCGGCGCCGTGCGCCGGCAGCACGACGCGCAGTCGACCGCGGCAGGAGCGCATCAGACGGCGCGTGGCCACCAGCACACCGACGCCGCTGGAGTCGCAGAACTGCACACCGGACAGGTCGAGGACGAGGCTGTGCCGACCTTCGGCCACCGCCTCGTGCACCCGCTCGCGCAGCAAGGGGGACGTCACCAGGTCCATCTCACCCGACACCCGCAGCACGGCCCACCCGCCCTGCGCGTCCTGGGTCATCTTGAGCGCCACGCCCCACACAGCCTTTCGCTCGTCATCCGGAAGCAACTCCTACGCTTCCAACTCCGCGGCTGCCCACGGTGTCGAACCACGAAACACCCGTACGGGGATCCCACGACAGATGTCTCGAACATCCGCGGTCTTGTTTCGGCACGGATAAATCATCAACGGACCATACAGAGTCACACTAGGGCGCCAATGCAATGAAAACACAATGAAAACAGACAGGATGACGCACAGACGGTGACGTGCCCCTTACCACCTGCGGCCCGTGCTCGGGCGTGCATTGCCGCAAAGGGGCGTCCATTTTCGGCCCCGGCGACTACATTTCAGAGGGACGGCAACACCGTCCGTGCACCTCTCCGGTGAGGCATGGCACACGGCCGGTGCAGAGCAGACGGAAGCGCGGGACACGGGCAAATGGAGCTCGGCGGGGAGCACAGCAGAGAGCGGGCGGGGCACCGACCAGACCACGAGTACGCCGGCGATCAGGCGCCGGACACAACGAGTCGGGGAAGTCGCATGGCGCAAAACGCACCGCCACTGTGGGATCGGACACTGCACCGGCGCCTGGTGGCCGGGGAGGCCGCTGCGCTCGGGGAGGCGTACGACCGTTTCGCCTCGCTCGTACACGGACTCGCCCATCACGTACTCGCCGACGAGGCGGCCGCCGGCCGGATCACCAGCGAGGTCTTCGGCCACCTCTGGGCGCACCCGGAGGAGTACGACCCCGCGCTGGGCCCGTTGCGCTACTGGCTCGCCGAGCTCACCCATCACCTCGCGGTGCAGCGGGTGCGCAGCGCCGGCGGCGCGGTGCCGGCCGGCGGCCGGCGGGACCCGTACGGCGCCGTGGGCGCGGACGACCCGGACGGCGCGGCGGAGCTGGAGCGCACCGTGCGCAGGGCCTCGACGGCGGCGCGCGCCGACCGTCTCGTGACCTCGATGCCGGCGCCGTTGCGCGCCGCGCTCGACCTGGCGTACTTCGAGCGCCGTGACTGCCGGCAGGCCGCCGCCGACCTGGGCATCAGCGAGGCGGAGACCCACCAGCGCCTCCGGCTCGGCCTACGGCTGATCGCCACGGCGCACGGCGCGGGCCCCACCCCACCGTCCGCGGGCGCGGGTCCCACCGCGCCGTCCGCCCCCGACACCACCCCCTCCACGCCGGACGCGCCCTCCGGACACGGCCACGGGAGACCGATGTGAGCAACCCCGACCACCCCGGAGGCCGCCACCCCGTACCGCCCGGTAGACCGGACCACACCTCGGGGCCGGGGCCCGAGCGGCCCACCCGGTCCGGACAGCCCGCCCAGCCGGACCACGCCCCGCACCACGCCCCCGCTCCCGCCCCGGCGCCGGCGGCCGAGGCCCGTCCCGCGCCCACCGTGCGGTCGCACCGTGCCCTGAAGGCGCTGCTCGGCGCGTGGGCGCTGGCCGCCTGCTCGGCGGAGGAGGCGGCGGCGGTGGAGCACCACCTCGGCGGCTGCGGGGCCTGCGCCGAAGAGGCGGTGATGCTGCGGGAGGCGGTCGGCCTGCTGCATCCCGCGGAGAGCCTCGACCTCGATCCGGCGCTGCGCGCCCGCGTCCTGGAGACGAGCCTGGCGCGCCGGCCGCCGCGCATACCGGTGCCCGGTTGGGCCACGCCGTACGACGCGGAGACCGCCCGGCTCGACGCGCTGCTCCAGGACATCGGCGCCCCGGAGTGGCATGCGCCGGTACGGCTGCGCTGGTACGCGTACGACCGCGCGATCAGCCGCCGGACGACCGTCGCCGCGGTCCTCGGCCACCTGCTGAGCGTGGACGGCCTGGTCGCCGTCGCCCTCGGCCTGGACGACCCGCTGGGCGCCGGCGTCGCGCCCGGCCTGGATCCCGTGCAGCGCACGGAGGCGTACTGGCGCACCTCGCACCTGCCGCCGACCATCGCCATCCGCACCCCGTGGCGCGACCAGAGCCACCGCCTCGTCCGCACGGCGGCGTTCGCGGCCGGCGGCGGCGCGGGCGACGAGGTCTCCGCGGTGCCCGTTCCGTACGGCGACTTCACCCTGCCGTTGTGTGACGCCCTGGTGGAGCGGGCCTTCGAGTGCTGGATCCACGCCAGCGACATCGCGGCCGCGGTCGACTACCCGTACGGCCCGCCCGTGCCGCGCCATCTGCGCCGCATCATCGACCTCACGGCGCGCCGGCTGCCGGACGCGCTCGCCGGGCACCACCGCGCCGGCGCACCGAGGACTCCGATTCCGCCGTTCGCGCCCCAGGGGCATGCGGTGGACGATCCCGGCCGGGTTCTGCGGTTGGAGATCGAGGGGGCGGGCGGTGGCGAGTGGCTGATCTCACTGGACGGCCATGCGGCGGGATCGGACGCGTGCCAGCACGCCCGCGAGGTCGCCCATGTCGCACTGGACGGCTTCGAGTTCTGCCGGCTGGCCGCCGGCCATGTCACTCCGGAGGAGGCGACAGCGGGCAGCACCGGCAACCGGGACGCCGTCACGGCCTTCCTGGTCGCCACGGCGTCCCTGAGCCGGATGTGAGCGGGATGCGAGCCGGCGCGGGTCGTCGGATGTGAGCCGGCGCGGGGTGTGAGCGCGCTTACGCGAACACCACGGTCCGGCGCCCGTTGAGCAGGATCCGGTGCTCCGCGTGCCAGGCGACCGCGCGGGCGAGCGCCTGGCACTCCACGTCGCGCCCGATGGCGACCAGTTGCTTCGGGGTGACGCCGTGCCCGACGCGCTCGACCTCCTGCTCGATGATCGGCCCCTCGTCGAGGTCGGCCGTCACGTAGTGGGCCGTGGCACCGATCAGCTTCACCCCGCGCGCATGGGCCTGGTGGTAGGGCTTGGCGCCCTTGAAGCTCGGCAGGAAGGAGTGGTGGATGTTTATGATCCGGCCGCTGAGCTGCTTGCAGAGATCGTCGGAGAGCACCTGCATGTAGCGCGCGAGCACGACCAGCTCCACCTGCTCCGTGCGGACCAGTTCGAGCAGCTCGGCCTCGGCCTCCGCCTTGTTGTCCGCGGTGACCGGAATGTGGCGGAACGGAACGTTGTAGGAGCCGACCAGCTCCGCGAAGTCGGTGTGGTTGGAGACCACGGCCGCGATCTCCACCGGAAGCGCTCCGGTCCTGGCCCGGAACAGCAGGTCGTTCAGGCAGTGCCCGAACTTGGACACCAGCAGCACGATCCGCATCTTCTGGCCGGCCCGGTGGATCTGCCAGTCCATGTGGAACGAGTCGCCGACCGCCGCGAAACTGGCCCGCAGCTTCTCCACGGTCACGGGCTCCTCGGCGGAGAAGTGCACCCGCATGAAGAACAGCCCCGTGTCGTCGTCGCCGAACTGCTGGCTGTCCACGATGTTGCACCCGGTCATGAACAGGTAGCTCGACACGGCGTGCACGATGCCCTTTTTGTCCGGGCAGGACAGGGTCAGCACGTACTGCTCGGCGGGCGCGGGGCGCGCGGTGTCACGGTCGGGCTGCTCGCTCATGTCCGCAAGAATCGCACATCCGGCACAGCGGGCAGGCCCGGCCGCAGGGACTCAGGCGGACCGGGTCATGATCTGAAGCACTTCAAGCGACTTCGGCATCTCGTCGGGATCATCGCCGTCGCTGGTGGCCAGGCGCACATGCGCATCCCGCGCGGCCCGCACCGCCTCGGGCCAGGCGTGGTGCTCCAGATACGCCGAGACGGGCGCGTCAGGTCCCACCTGGTGCATGATCCGGAGCACCCTCAGCACGGCCACGTCGACCAGCGAAGCCTCCTGGGAGTCGCGGAAGATCGTCCCCACGTACTTCTCAGCGGACCAGTTGTCCAGCCAGGTGTCCTCGACGAGGCGGTAGACGGCGTCGGTGACGTCGCCGTACTCGGCGCGGCCACTGAGCCAGCACTCATGCTGGAACCTCGGATCGGAGAGCATGTGCAGCGCCGAGCGCACATTGCTGCGCCAGCGCCACCACGGCATGTCGTTCACGGGCATGCCGTCCATGGTGAAGGAGCCACGGCGGTGACGGGAAGGCTTCTCGGAAGTCTGCACGGTGTGTGATCATACGTACGCTCCGAAAAAGCCCGTCCGGCACCCCGGAAAAGCCCGGCCGACGCCGCGGAAAAGCCCGGCCGACGCCGCGGGAACGGCCATCCGACGCCGCGGGAACGCCCGAACGTCGCACCTGGTCTTCACCCTGCTGTCACTTTCCGTTACCCGGGTCGCCGGCGCCGATTATCTGGACGGGGCCATCGTGCGGTTCCATGACCGGTCGGCGAAGCAGGCGCTCCTCCCTCCTTTCCGCTCTTTCCCGCCTCCCACGGCGCACGGGCACACCAGCGCTACGCCCCCTGCGCACCGGCGCGGCGCTGGCGTTGTGCGCGGCGCTCACCGCGGCGTGCGGAGCACTGCCCGGGGACCGCGGCTCCGAAGCGCCGATCAAGGTCATGACCTGGGCCCCGGAGAACACCACGGCCACCAACAAGCCCGGCATGCCCGCGCTGGCCCGTGCCTACGCCCGCTGGGCCGACTCCGAAGGCGGCCTCGGCGACCACCCCCTCACGGTGCTCACCTGCAACGACCACAACTCCTCGGCGGGCGCGGCCGCCTGTGCCCGCCGCGCCGTCAAGGAGAAGGTAGTCGCGGTCGTCGGCTCCTACAGCCAGTACGGCAACTCCTTCATCCCGCCGTTGGAGGGCGCCGGCATCCCGTACATCGGCGGCTTCGGCCTCACCGACGAGGAGTTCTCCAGCTCGGTGTCCTACCCCGTCAACGGGGGCCAGCCGGCGCTGCTCGCGGGCAACGGCCACCAGCTCGGCTCCGGCTGCTCCAAGGTGGCGCTGGTGCGCCCCGACACCATCGCGGGCGACAGCCTCCCGCCGCTGCTCGACGCCGGCCTGCGCGCCAAGCGGCATGACCCGGCGGCCGACATCCGGGTCCCGGAGGACGCCAACGAGTACTCCGCCATGGCCGGCCAGTCGCTGTCCCGGGCGACCGACGGCGGTGTCGCGGACGGCGGTTGCGTGTCGGTCGCACTCGGCGACCGCACGGACACGTTCTTCGACTCCTTCCGCCGCACCCGCGACTCGTACCCGAAGGTCAGGGTCGGTTCGGTGCTCGGCAGCGTCGACCAGTCCGTGCTGGACCGCACCGGGGGCGCGCACAGCCCGTACGAGGGCGCGTACATCACCGGCTGGTACCCCGTGGCCACCGATGCGAAGTGGCACACGATGCGCCGGGTCATCCGTACCCACGCCTTCGGGGACAACCGCATCGACCCGTCCGACGCGGGCGTGCAGACCACGTGGATCGCCTACACGGTGCTCCGCAAGGCGGTCGAGTCACTCGGCGACCAGCCCGTCACCGGCAACTCCCTGCGGCATGCCTTCGACAACGGCCTCCGCGTCGGCACCGACGGTCTGACCCCCACCCTGAGCTGGCGCTTCGAAGACCTGCTGGCCGCCGAGGACTACCCGCGCGCGATCAACACGGACGTCACCTTCCAGCAGGTCAAGGGCGGCCGGCTGGTGGCCGAGCGAGAAGGGTTCGTCAACGTGTCCGCCACGCTGGAGAGCGCGGACTCGTGACGACCCGCCGGCGCACACCGGCGCCAACCCCGCCCGGCGACCCCGGGTTGAGCTGGAGCAGGACGTACCCCGAGTACCAGAGTGCCCCGTTGACCTAGAGCTGGGACTTGTCCCGAGTGGTGAGCCCGTACTTGTTGGCGATCACGTTCCACAGGTCCGCCGCACGGCCCTTGGCCTCCGTTGCCTCTCCGCTCGCCTTGTTTCCGGCCCCCGCCTGCGCCGTGTTGCGCGCATGCCCCTTGTGGCAGGCCTTCTTGTTGCCGGCGATCTGGTCGGCCCAGGCCGCGTAGTGGTTGTCGGCGGAGGCGGACGCGTGCCAGGCGTCGTTGAGCGCTGAGGTGAGCTTGTCGTGGTCGGGCAGCTGGTCGACGGCGACCCCGGAGAGCCGGGTGACGAGCCCGTTGCGCTGCTTGGCCGCGTTGCGCAGGTCGGTGGCGGACTGGCCGAGGTTCTTGCACGCCTTGACGTTGGCGACCGCGTTGATCACCGCGTCACGGCTGTTGTTGCTGTCCGCGAGGAGCTTGTCGAGCTGGGTGGCCTGCGCCTCGGCGGGGTCGGCGCTGGGCGATCCGGTGTCGGCGGGGGCGGTCGTGGCGCCCCGCGCGTCGTCGTGGGGCTTGTCGCCACCGCTGGTGCTGAGCAGCGCGCCCACGCCGACGCCGAGCACCACGATGCCGACGCCCACCGCGATCAACGGCGCCTTGCTGCGCTTCGCGGGCCGCTCGTCGTCGTCATACCCGGCGGGTGCGTACCCGCCCGGGCCGCCGTACTCGCCGCCGTACCCCGGCGCGTACGGGCCCTGTGGTGCCGGTCCCGGGCCCTGCGGGTGGTCGATGCGCGGCAGCTGCTGGGTCGAGGCGGCCTCGCCCGGTCCAGGCTGGGTGCGGAAGAGGTTGTCGAACTCGGCCGGCGGCTGTCTGCCCGGCCCCCCGTCCGGATCCAGCCCGGCGCCGGCGCCCTGCGCCCCGGGCGCACCGGGCCGGACCCCGTACGGGGCGCCCTGCGGCCCGCCGGGGACGGGTGCGATGTACTGGGTGGGCTGGTTGTCGGGGTCGGCCCCCGGACCTGGCCGGGCCGCGCCGCCAGGCACGCCGGGACCGCCCTGCGGGTTCGCGCCCGGATGCCGCGGCACCCTGCCCAGCTGCTGGGTGGCGTCCGCGGGCAGCTCGGGCGGCAGGGCACCGGGCATGCCGTGACCACCGGGTCCACCGGAACCGGCGGGTGCCCCCGGTCCACCGGGACCGGACGGGGCACCCGGCCCGCCGCCGGCGATCGGAGGCAGGTACTGGGTCGCCGCCTCGTCACCGGCAGGTCCGGCCGGCGGCACGGGGCTGCCGTGGGCGCCCGGAAGCGGACCGGCGTGCGCACCGCCGGGGCCCTGGGCGCCGGTCATGTCGGGGCGTCCCGCCGGGTCGGCGGGCGGCAGCGGCCCCGCCCCTACGGGCGGCAACGGTCCGGGCCCCGCGGGCGGCAGGCCACCCGGGTGGGGCATGGCGGACGGCACCTGCCCGGTGCCTTGGGGAGCGTGCGGCTGCGCGCCGTACGAAGCGTGTGGTGCGTGTGGTGACGCGTCGCCCGGGCCCGAGGAGGGCGGCAGCGCACCGCCGGGGTAGCCGTATCCCGCTCCCGCGGAAGCCCCCGCGCCGTGCGGTCCGAAACCCTCGCCAGGTCCGTTGGGCGCACCGGGCGGCGGGAAAACGGGGTCGGCGGCCGGGGGCAGCGGCACCGGCCCGGCGGCCGGAGGCAGCGGCGCGCCCCCCAGCGACTGTTGCCCGAACGCGTCCATCGGCTGGTGGGGATACCCGTAGGCGGCGGGCGGCTGCTCGGCCGCGCCGGACGCCGGGCCCCAGGCCTGTCCGGGTGCCGTGGGCGGGGCCGTGGGCGGCATGGCGGTGGAATCCGGTCCCCACGGCTCACCCCAGGGCGTACCGCCCGCAGGAGTCGTCTGGTCTCCGGCGGTACCAGGCACCACGGGCCCGCTCCCGTCGGCGGGCAGCACGATGCCCTCGCGCGGCTGCCGCACCGAGGGAAGATGCGGTTCCTCGCCCTGTCCGCTGTGCGTCACCGGGACTCCTACGTAGGGGGACTATCGAACCGTCGGATTACGCTACCGGTTGCCCGGAGCCGGGTGCCACGCAGCGCAGACCCTCCCCGCGCGGGGGCGAGGCACGACCGTGGAAACGGGACGGTGCTCATCACGCATACCCGCTGTCCACAGACTCTTTTCGGCCAACTCTATCGGGGCACGGGGCCGAGCCATGGCGTGCGTCACATCGCCGGGGCACCCGCGACATCACCGGGGCACCCGCGGCGCTCGGGCCCGCCGGCGGGCGGGGCCCGGCGGACGGGGCCCGACGGCCCGGCCCGCCCACGCACCGCCCCGCACCCCACCCCTTCCTCGCTTCCACGGGGATGCACGCCTCATCCCGCACACATCAGGCCCACACATCAGGCCTACGCGTCAGGCACCCGCGTCAGGCGCAGTCACCAGACCCATGTGTCAGGCCCGGTCGTCACGCCCACACACCGGGCCCACTCGTCACGCCGCACCACATCCCCAACGCCGCGTATGGGGCCCGTTCCCAGCAGTCCGATCCGCATCCGCACGGCCCCGTCCGCATACCTGCGCCGTGGGGCCCCAGGCCGCGCCGCGTCGTCGGCCCACGTAAGCGCCCGCCGGGAACCCGTCTCACGCCGCCTGGAGTTCCAACCGGGCGCCGAACTCGCGTACCACCGCCTCCTCCCGGAACGGACCGAGGCGCTCTTGGAGGTCCTCCAGGTATTCGGCGCCGCGGTTGGAACGCAGGGTGCTCAGCAGTTCGACGGCCTGGAGGCCGGTGTGGCAGGCCTGTTCGATCTCGCGCTGCTGCACATGGGCGGTGGCGAGCAGCACGTAGCCGATCGCACGCCGTCGCGCACGCGACTCGGGGTGCCCGGCCAGCGCCTGACGGGCGTACCGGGCCGACGCCTCGGCCTGCCCGAGGTCGCGGTAGCAGTGCGCCAGTTCGTCGGCGAGATACGCCTCGTCGAAGTGCTCGATCCAGTCCGGGTTGTCGTCCGCATCCTCCTGCCCCGTGGCCCGCTCCATGGCTTCGACGGCTCGGCCCGCCACCTCCTGGGTGCGGCGCGCGTCGCCCAACAGCGCATGGCCGCGTGCCTCCGCCGCGTAGAACATCGCCTCCACACGCGGCGGGACACGGTCGCGGGTGCCCTCCTGCGCCGCGCGGGCCAGTTGGGCGATCTCGCGCGGGTTGCCGAGTTGGGCCGCCAGGTGGCTCATGGAGGCGGCCAGGACGTATCCGCCGTAGCCGCGGTCCCCGGCCGCCTGGGAGAGTCGCAGCGCCTGGATGTAGTAGCGCTGGGCGAGACCTGGCTGACCGGTGTCGACGGCCATGTATCCGGCGAGTTCGGTGAGCCGCGCCGACGCCGCGAACAGCTCACGGCCCACCGTCTCCGGATAGGAGCCGGCCAGCAGTCCGGAGACGACGCTGTTGAGGTAGTGCACGACGACGGGGCGTACCTGCCCGCTGCCGTACTGGTGGTCGAGGTCGACCAGGGCGCGCGTCATCGCCCGCACCGCGGCCACGTCCGAGTCCCCGACCCGCGGCCCCGCGGTACGCGCGACCTGGGCGTCGGAGGTGGAGATCAGCCAGTCCCGGCTGGGCTCGACGAGCGCGGAGGCGGCGACCGCCGACCCGTTCAGGAAGTCCCGGCGGCCCACGTCGCTGCGCCACAGCTCGCAGACCTGCTCGATGGCGCCGAGCACGGTCGGCGCGAACATGAGACCGACACCGGAGGCGAGGTTCTTGCCGTTGGCCATGCCGATCTCGTCGATGGTGACGCTCCGGCCGAGCTTGCGGCCGAGCGCCTCGGCGATGACGGCCGGGGCCCGGCCGCGCGGCTGCTGCCCGCGCAGCCAGCGTGCCACGGATGTCTTGTCGTATCGCAGGTCGAGGCCGTGCTCGGCGCCGCAGAGATTGACCCGGCGGGCCAGTCCTGCGTTGGAGCACCCGGCTTCCTGGATGAGCGCCTGCAACCGTTCGTTCGGCTGCCGCGCGACGAGCGGCCTTGCGGCCATGGTGTCGTACCCCCTGTGGCTACGGTCGTGCCGTATCTGCACTGTGCACGGATCGATGACGTGCCGGCCTGTGACGGGCCGGTCAGCCATCTGCTGGTCAGTTGAGTGGTCGTCGGTCGGGAGATGGTCAGTCGAGAGATGGTCGGAAGAGCGGTGGTCGGAAGAACGGTGGCCGCGGAGATCGCGGTGGTCGATTGTGTGCTGGTCGGTCATGTGGCTGGGACGGCCGCTGGGTGGTCGCTGGTTCTGGCCATACGTCATGTGGGTGGGTGGTGACCGGTGGCGCGGAAGCCGGTCGGCCAGGTGGACGGCGGCGGCGAGTCATGGGTGAGGGGTCATGAGTCTCCAACGCGTCACGTGCGGCATGTACGTCCTAGGTCATGGGTCATAGGTCATGGGTCATGGGTCTCCAGATCGCAGGCGGGGCGCGCGGTGGTCATTCGCCCGTGGGCCGTCGCTGAGCCGTCAGCTGTCCGTCGACGGTCCGTGGCCTCCGCTGCGGGCCGCAGGGCGGCCGGGTTGTCCGGGCCCCACCGGGCTCCCCTGGAGCCGTTCGCCGGGCGCCTGTCGGGGTGCCGGGGGACGTCGGGCGCGCTCCGGGCGTATCGGGGAAAGCCCCACGGAGCCTGGCATGTCCTCGCGGACCCGGTCCCGGGCCGGCGAGGTCCTTCCGCAGAGCCTTCGCCGTGATCGATGCCCAGCAACCAAGGGGTCAATGCGGGACATACGGGTAATGCCCGATAAGCGCCGTTCAATGCCGCTGTTCCGGCCATGGGTCGTCCCGCCCCTTCCCCTGGTTACCCCGCGGCCGTCGCCGTTCCGCATGCGCGCCCCCACCCGTGCTTCCGTGCGCCCCACATGCCGAGGCAATGCTCCTGTGCTGCGCTCCGCCGTGCCGTAACCCCGTGTTACTACGGGAGTTGAGACGAACATGAAAGAGACCATCGGAGTGACTTCCACCAGCCCCTCGGCCCCCTTTCCGGCCATGTCCACCACCACGACGCCGATATCAACCGCACCCTCCCCTTCCGGGAAGTCCCGGACCAGCCCACCCATGACCCGCCGGACTCCCTCACCGCTCCCCCAGCGATACGACGACGCCCTTTTGGACACGGCCGCACGCTACGCGGAAGAACGTCACTGGGACGTCCTCCCCGGCACCTGGCTGGAGGTGGCCGACGGCACCCAGCGCTGCTCCTGCGGCGATGCCGCCTGCCCCGCGCCGGGCGCCCACCCCGCGCGGGAGGACTGGTCGTCGGAGGCGACCGGCAGCCCGATCGTGGCCCGCCGCATGTGGGAGCAGCGCCCCACCGCGTCGGTGCTGCTGCCCACCGGACACACCTTCGACGCGCTCGACGTGCCGGAGACCGCCGGGCTGCTGGCGCTGGCCCGCATGGAGCGCATGGGGCTCACGCCCGGCCCCGTGACCCGCACCCCCCTGGGCCGTCTGCACTTCTTCGTCCTCCCCGGCGCCGCGGCCAAGCTGCCCGGGTTGCTGCGGCAGGCCGGCTGGGGGTCCGGCCGGCTCGACCTGACCGCGCTCGGCGAAGGCGGCTACGTCCCGGCGCCGCCGACCCGGTACGGCGGCCGGGGCGTCGTGCAGTGGGTCTGCCACCCGACCACGGCGAACCGCTGGCTGCCGGACGTGACGGAACTCTTCGCCCCACTCGCCTACGCCTGCGGGCGCGAGGCCCGCCTCTGACGAAGGCCCCGCCGGCCCTCCGCGGATCTTCCCCATTATGCGCAGATCCGTCGTAGCCCGATCAGTTATCCACAGGCCCTCTGTCCACGGCAACGTTATCCACAGGCTTTCGGGCGCTGTGGGCAAACCCCGTATCGTGCATCGAGCGAGGCAACGACGACGGGGAGGGGCGATCCGGTGACAGGCGGAGAGCCGGCGAGGACCGCAGGCAAGACGAGCACGCCGGCCGCGGCGGACGGCACGGGCACACCCCCGGAGCCTGACGTGCCAAGGCCGGCGGAGGCGTCCGGGGCGACACAAGCTCCCGACGCCACCGAACCGAAGGATCCGGCCACCGCGCCATCCGCCGCTGACCAGGCGGAGCACCCGGTGTCCGGACCCGGCGGCTCCGCGGCGTCCGGGTCCGCGCTCGCGGTGCGCGTCCAGGGCCTGTGGAAGCGCTTCGGGCAGCAGACCGCGGTCGCCGGCATCGACCTGGACCTCCCCGCGGGCCACTTCATCGGCCTGGTCGGGCCCAACGGAGCGGGGAAGACCACCACGCTCTCCATGATCACCGGCCTGCTCCGGCCGGACGAGGGCACGGTGCAGATCGTCGGCCGTGACGTGTGGCGGGACCCGGTGGACGTGAAGTCGCGGATCGGGGTGCTGCCCGAGGGGCTGCGGATGTTCGAGCGACTCTCGGGCCGCGAGCTGCTCGGGTACACGGGCCGGCTGCGCGGTCTGCCCGGCTCCGAGGTCGACAAGCGGGCCACCCAGCTGCTCGATGTGCTCGGCCTCGCCGGCTCCCAGCACAAGCTGGTGGTGGACTACTCGACCGGTATGCGCAAGAAGATCGGTCTCGCCTGCGCCCTCCTCCACAACCCTGAGGTGCTCTTCCTGGACGAGCCCTTCGAAGGCGTCGACCCGGTCTCCGCCCAGACCATCCGCGGCGTCCTGGAGCGCTACACGGCCACCGGGGGGACGGTCGTCTTCTCCAGCCATGTGATGGAGCTCGTCGAGTCGCTGTGCGACTGGGTCGCGGTGATGGCCGCCGGTCGGATCCGCGCCCACGGCCCGCTCGCCGAGGTGCGCGGCGACGCCACCTCCCTCCAGGCGGCGTTCCTGGAGCTGGTGGGCGCCCAGAGCGGCGACACGGGCGACTCGCTCGACTGGCTGGGCGGGGGCACCCGATGACCGCGCCCGCGCCCGCCGACGCCCTCAGCCCGGTGGCGGGACCGCCCGTGACCGGCGTCCCCGGGGGAGCGCTCACCCCCGTGATGGTCCGGCTGAAGCTGTCCCTGCTCCGCAACGGCCTGCGCCGGTCGGCGGGGCGCCGGGTCGTCTACTTCGTCAGCATGGCCGTGGTGCTGCTGTTCGCCGCGCTGCAACTCGTCGGACTGGTCCTGCTGCACGGCAATGCGCACGCCGCCACCGTCGTGGTGCTGTTGGCAGCGGTGCTGACACTCGGCTGGGCGGTGATGCCGCTCTTCTTCCCCAGCGGTGACGAGACCCTCGATCCGACCCGCCTGGTGATGCTGCCGCTGCGCCCGCACCCCTTGATCCGCGCCCTGCTGGCCGCATCCCTGATCGGTATCGGCCCGCTGTTCACGCTCTGCCTGCTGGTCGGGTCCGGTATCGCGGTGGCGCGTGGGGTGGCGGCGGCGATCGTCGCGGTGCCCGCCGTCGTGTTGACCCTGCTGGTCTGCGTGGCGCTCGCGCGCACCGTCGCGGTCGCCAACATCCGGCTGCTGACCTCCCGCAAGGGCCGCGACCTCGCGGTGCTCAGCGGCCTGATCATCGCCGTCGGCATCCAGGTGGTGAACTTCAGCGCCCAGCGGCTCGGCGCCGCAGGCGGTGTGGGCAAGCTCGACCCGGCCGCCGACGTGGTGCGCTGGATCCCGCCCGCCTCGGCGCTCGGTGCGGTCGACGCGGTGGGGGACGGGGCGTACGGCACGGCCGCCGCCCAGCTGGCGCTGGCGGTGCTCGCGCTGCTCGCCCTGCTGTACGTGTGGCAGCGTCACATGACGCAGCTGATGACCGCGCCCGACGGCTCCACCATCGGCGCCGCCGAGAACACCCGGGAACACTCGGGCCGCACCTCCGGCCTGGCACGCCTGCTGCCTGCCGGGCGGGTGGGGACCGTCATGGAGCGCAGCCTGCGCTACATCTGGCGCGACCCGAAGACCAAGGCCGCGTGGGTGACGTCCCTGGTGATCGGCCTGATCGTGCCGGTCTTCAACGTGGTGCAGCACAAGGGCTCGGTCTACTTCGCCTGCTTCGCCTCCGGGATGCTCGGCATCCAGATGTACAACCAGTTCGGGCAGGACTCCTCCGCGTTCTGGATGATCGCGACGACGGTGTCCGACACACGCGAAGCCTTCCAGGAGCTACGCGGCCGTGCCCTGGCCCTGATCCTCATCACGGTTCCGTACGCCTCACTGGTGACCGTCGTGACCACGGCCATCGTCGGCAAGTGGCATGCCCTGCCGGAGGTGCTGGGCCTGTCCTACGCGTTGCTCGGCGCGCTCCTTGCGACGGGCGCCTGGTCCTCCGTCCGCTTCCCCTATTCGATACCGCGCGAGGGCTACAAGAACGTCGCCCCCGGGCAGGGCGCGCTGAGCGGCCTCTCGATCCTGGGCGGCATGTTCTCCTCCGCCCTGCTCTGCGCACCGGTGATCGGCACCACGATCGGCCTGCACATAGCGGACGCGACCGACCTGAGCTGGCTGGTACTCCCGCTGGGCGCGGTCTACGGCGCAGCCGCCGCCATCGTGGGCCTGCGCACCGCGGCCCCGGTGATGGCACGCCGGCTCCCGGAGATCCTGACGGCAGTCGACAAGGGGTGACGACCACGGCCCTGGGGCGTCCCCAGGGCCATGCGTCCCCAGGGCCCATGAGGGCGTTTCCTCGGCGGCGGCGTCCTCACGCCGTGAGGACGCCCTCCAGGAACGGTTCGACGGCGGCGCGCCAGGCGTCCGGTTGGTCGTAGTGGGCGAGGTGGCCCGCGTCGGGGACCTCCGCGTAGGCACCGCGGGGTAGGACGCGGACCATCTCCTGGGCCTCGGCGCGCCCCAACTCGCCGTCGGGGCCCCGGACGACGAGGGTCGGGCAGGTCACCTGGGCGAGCTCCTCCCAGTGCGCCTCGTACACCCAGGTCTCCCGGGAGGCGAGCATGTGGGCGGGTTCGAAGACCGGACGCCAGCCGTCGTCGGCCTCGGCCATCACCTCGGCGTAGTAGCTGCCGCGTGCCGGGTTGGGCCGCTCCAGCCAGGGGTCCTGTTCGCCGAACCAGGCGCGTACGTCGGCGAGCGTCGCGAAGGGCACCGGCCAGGATCTGAACCAGTCCTCCCACTCCCGCTGGGAGGCGACGCCGAGCGCGGATGCCCGCATGTCGTAGAGGACGAGGCCGCGCACCAGGTCCGGTCGGCTGGCGGCGAGTTGCCAGGCGGTCAGCGCTCCCATGGCATGGCCGATGACGACGGCAGGGGCGAGGCCGAGCTGGACGATGGCGGCCTCTGCGTCGCCGACGTAGGCGTCGCGGTGGTACGCGCCCTCGGCGGGCTTGCCGCTACGGCCGTGTCCCCGCTGGTCGAGCGCGACCGCGCGATGCCGAGCGGAGAGCCAGCGAGCCGTGCTGGCCCACTGCGAGGCGCGCCCCATCAACCCGTGCAGTAACAGCAGGCCGGACGCATGGGCGGTGTCCTCGCCCTCGGGAGGGTCGCCAAACTCCCACGCCGCGAGGCGGACGCCACCTACGCCCTTGACATCGATGCGCCGTGCCATCGATGAGCACCCCCTGTGTCAGCGGCCGACGTGCCGTGGTCCGTGCAGTGGTACGTACCGTGGTCCCCGGAGCACCGGGCGGCCCTGGAGCACCGGGAAGCCCCAGAACACCTGATGGATCCAGGCCTGAAGCACTCGCACATTATCGAACCTGTATTCGAAATTCGGCCTGGCGGCGTCAATACCCCTCGTTCGAGTGACCGCACACGGGGATTGATCGGCGCGGCCGAGGGGAGATCTTCAGCGGGAGGCGGACCGCTCGGGGACATCGGTCCGAGGGGATTGACCCTGAGAGCTCGGGGCTCCGGGTCAGCACTGGGGAGGATGGGTCCCGGCGCCCAGCGGCGCCGGGACCTCTGGTTTTGCGACGACAGGTCGGCGCCGCGCCCCGCCCGCGCGCCCACCGCCCTTCCACACTCGTACGGCACGCCCCACGCCCCCTACTTCAGGCCACACGACGGCCCGATCCTGGACGTGGCGACAGCCCAGGCTCGTGGCCCCATGGCAGGCCAGGTCACGCACCACCCGTGCCCACCGAACCCCTCGCGTACTCAGCTCAGTCGGAGACAGCCCATGAGGGCATATGCCTCTGTCTGCCCCACAGCCTTGCACGCTCAGCGACGAAACGCTGTAGTTCCGCGTACAGAAATGGTTGAATTTTGCATCCGGTGCGCGGATCCCCTCTGCACAGGGAAGCGTACGGCGGGTAACCCCACCGGACACGTCGGACAGCCGTCATGCCGGTGGCCGCGCGCGAGCGCAAACGACATCAGCAAGGGGCCGGGTGGCCCACTCGCAGCCGTCAGCGCTTGGCGACGAAGACGTGGGAGGCGGTGTCCGACTCCAGCTCGGCGGCCTCGCCTCCGCTGCCGACCAGGACGCCACCCGCCGACTCCGTCACGCTCACCACCGAGCCGGGCTGCACGCCCGCACGCCGCAGCGTGTACATGAGCTGGGCGTCGGTCTGGATCGGCTCGCCGATACGGCGCACCACGACCGTCTTCCCCTCGGAACCCGGCGCGAGGTCGGCGAGGGAGACCATGCCCTCGTCCAGGAACGGGTCGGCGGCCAGGTCCTTCTCGCCCAGCTCCTCAAGGCCCGGAATCGGGTTCCCGTAAGGCGACTCGGCGGGGTGGCGCAGCAGCTCCAGAACGCGGCGCTCCACGGCCTCGCTCATCACGTGCTCCCAGCGGCACGCCTCCGCGTGCACCTGCTCCCACTCCAGGCCGATCACGTCGACGAGCAGGCACTCGGCGAGCCGGTGCTTGCGCATCACGCGGGTGGCCAGCCGGCGGCCCTCGTCGGTCAGCTCCAGGTGACGGTCGGCGGCGACGGCGACCAGGCCGTCACGCTCCATCCGCGCCACGGTCTGGCTGACCGTGGGGCCGCTCTGCTCCAGTCGCTCGGCGATGCGGGCGCGCATGGGGACCACACCTTCCTCTTCCAGCTCAAGGATGGTGCGGAGATACATCTCCGTGGTGTCGATCAGTCCGGACATACGTGCCCCTCGATTTGGCTCGTGGCTCTGGTGCCTGCCCCCGCTGGCGATCCAACCAGGGGTGTCGCCTGGCCCCACTCAATTCTGACGCATCCCACGGACAACCGGGCCTATGGCAGGCACCCGAGCCTCGTGCCGGCACCCGCACAGGCCAGGGACGGGAGACCGCACGGCGGCAGAATGCGCGCCGGGCGTGGCGAGTCCAGCGGTTGACAGGACACTGGTCCAGACCGCACCGTGATCCGCGGCACACCGCGGGGTGCGCCATGGTGCGCCCAGGGCCAAGCACGTATCCGGCCCGTTCTCGGACTGGGAGGTTCCGGATCTCAGGAGTCTGCCAGGAGATCCAGGGACGTGCCAGGGGATCCAGGATCACGCAAGGGGATCTCGCGACACGCACGGGGTCGGGCATCCGCCCGGGGCGCCCCCTGACGTCGCCCAGACCCCGTGGGTCCGGAACGGATCCGGACAGCCCGACCGTGGAGATCCGGACGACGGTTCCAGCAACATCCGGACACGCGGGCGTCACCTCCCGACCCGAAGGGACTGCGCGGATGAGCGACAGGAATCTGGCCGACCGGTACTTCGACGCCGCGATCGCGCTGCTGGAGCGGGTACGCGACGACGGCGCCGACGCCGTCCAGGCGGCCGGTTCCCTGCTCGCCGACACGGTGGCCGCGGGCGGCCGGCTCTTCGCCTTCGGCGCCGGGCACTCCTCGCTCGCCGCCCAGGACATCGTCTACCGCGCCGGCGGCCTTGCGGTGATGAACCTGCTCGTGGTGCCGGGGGTCGTCGGCGTCGACGTCAGGCCGGCCACGCTCGGCTCCGCACTGGAGCACGTCGACGGGCTCGCCGACGCGGTGCTGGGCGTGAGCCCGGTACGGGCCGGCGACGCGCTGGTGGTCATCTCGCTCTCCGGGCGCAATGCGCTGCCCGTGGAGATGGCGCTGAAGGCCCGTGAGCGCGGTCTGAAAGTGATCGGCGTGACCTCCGTCGGCTACGCCACCGCCACCAGCTCACGGCACGCCTCGGGCACCTTCCTCAAGGATCACTGCGATGTCGTCCTGGACAGCGGGATCCCGGTCGGCGACGCGGAACTCACCCTTGAGGGCATCCCGGCGCCGTTCGCCCCCGCGTCCACCGTCGTCACCAGCGCCCTGCTCCAGGCCGCGGTGGCCACCGCGGCGGGCGCGCTCGCCGAGCGCGGCATCGAGCCACCGCTGCTCCGCTCGGCCAACGTCGACGGCGGCCGCGAGTGGAACGAGCAGATCCTCAACGAGTACCGGGACCGGATCTTCCACCAGCACTGATCCCGCCCACCGGCGCCCCCGTACGTCCCCGTACATCCCTGTATGTCTCCGTACGTCTCCGCGGGACACGTAGAACCCCGTGGACCCGGCGGAACCACGTGCAAAGCAGCACATCGACCTGGCTGGTTTCAATCGGCCACTCGCCCGGCCTGGCACGCGCCCGGCCGGGCACGGCGCGCTCGGGCCGCCGTTCGGCCGGCCGGCTCAGCCCCGGGCCGCCGGTTCAGGCCCGGGCCGCCGGTTCAGGCCCGGGCCGCCGGCTCAGGCCCGGGCCGCCGGCTCAGGCCCGGGCCGCCGGCTCAGGCCGTTCGGCCACCCGCCCACGCCACGCGCCCGTCACGCCATCCCGCCGCCGTCCAGCACCCGCGAGAGATCCAGCGCCGCGGCGATACGGACCGCGACGCTCTCCGCGTACATCGCGTCCGCGCGGTCGAACGGTGGGCGGCTCGCGCCGCGCAGGAACGTCACCACGCCCAGGGTCCTGCCCCGGCTGCGCAGCGCCGTGCACAGGGCGTGTACGGCATCGTCGGGCCACTGCCGCTCCGCCGCCCACCCGGGCTCGAAGGCGTTTCCGGAGGCGGTGGAACGGTCCGCCGGGGGGCGCCCGGCGCCGGTGGAGCGGTCGGAGGGCTCGGAGCGGTAGGAACCGGGTGAGCCGGGTGAGCCGGCGGCGCCGCCGCGGGCGCCCGCGTGGCCCGATCCCGGTCGGCCGTGCTGGGCGCAGGCGCTCGCCCGTACCGACCCCTCGCGCTCCACGCACTGCAACGCGGGATGTCCCGCGCCGTAGCGCACCGGGAGCCCGGCGCCGCCCGCGGGGACGCTCGGGCCCGGAGCACCGGACGGCGTCGCCACGGCCCGGACGAGCCGCACCGGGCCGTCGTCGTGCGCACCGTGGGCGTGCCCGTGGCCTTCGTGCGGGCCGTGGCCCACGAAGCCGCCGCCCGAGGTGATCAGGTCGATCAGGGCGTGGTCGGCGAAGCCCGCCAGCGCGAAGTCCAGCTGGACGGAGGCCGCTTCGGCCGGGTCCTCGCACTCGGCGGCGGCGCGGGCCGCGCGGTGCAGTTGGTTGGCACGGAACCGCAGCTGGGCGGCTTCCTGGGCAGCCTGCTTGGGCTCCGTCACATCCGTGAAGAGCCAGCCGACGCCCAACGGCACCGGCTCTTCGGCGAGCGGCGACGCAAGCCGCAGGAACCCGCTGCGCCAGCAGCGCCGCCGCTCCCCCTCGGGCGTGCGCAGGGTCACCCACATCTCGGCGGGTGCGGGCGGTGCGCCCTCGGCGAGCACATGCGTCAGGGCGCTCTCCAGCTCCTCCACGCCCTGCGCGAGCCACTCCCCCAGGGGACGCCCCAGCAGGGCGGTGCGGCCGCAGCCCAGGGCGCGGGCCGCGTAACTGTTGACGACGGCGGGCCGCAGGTCGGCGTCGACGAGGACGACGCCCCAGGCGGCGTCCTCGAAGAGCGCCTCGCTGAGCGCGATGGAACGCTCCAGGTCGATCTGCGCGTGCACCTCGCTGAAGGCGCAGTAGACCCCGGCGGGCTGCCCGTCGGCGCCCCGCACGGCGGCGGACTGGGTGCGGACGAGGACCCGGCCGCCGTCCTTGGTCAGCAGCGCGAACTCGTGCACCTGGCGGCCCGGCGCCCGCATGGCCGCGAGCAGCCGGCCCTGCACCTCCTCGGCGTCCGCGGGCCGCACCGCCCAGCCCGAGAAGCCGTGCCGGCCGACCGCCTCGGCAGCGCTCCAGCCGAGTATCCGTTCCGCCTCGCGGTTCCAGTGCGTCACCACGCCTTCGGCGTCGAAGGCGCACAGGGCCGCGTCCATGCCGTCGAGCAGCGCGGCGAGCAGGTCCGCCCCGTCCCGCCCGGGATCGGGTGGCCCCAGCTCGTCGGTGGTTTCGCTGCGCCGGGAAGCACTCACCGGGGTACCCCCTGCCGGCTGATGGGATGGGTGAAGTGCGCGGAGTGGGCGTGCGTGAAGCACGGGCACTCCAGGTCATTCAACTCGAACGTGACGGAGCCCACATGCCGTTCCTGGAAAATCATTGGAACGTGAAAATCCGGCACTTCCGGCAGCTCAGCCATGGCACACACCTTTTCTTCCGCCCTTGATGATGGCCCTCATCCCGCTCCCCGAACAACTGCTCGTGGAGCGGAAAAGCTGCGCGGGACGCGGGTAGCGCGGTCGGGCGCAGGGCGACGCACCGGGTGAGCGGGGCCTTGGCGGGGCGGTGGCGGCGGGGCGCAGGCGGCGGGTGCGGCAGGAGGACAAATAAATGCTTGAGCACGGCGCGGGGGCGTGCGTAGGCTGACAGCACTCGGGAAAGGAGGTGGTTCGGCAGATGTATGACAACCGGACGCGAGAGGTGACTGCGGGCTAGCGGCCCGACATCACACTCCTGTGCGGTGCCGGACCAGCGCGCGTGGGGTAAGACCCACACCCGCCACGTAGTGGTGGAGCGCAGCCGGCCAGTTCCACACAGTCACCCAACCCGCGAGCCGCCGGTAACGTCCGGCCGGCTCCCTCCGCCCCGGCGGAGGGACCAGGCTCGCGGGTTGTGCTGTTTTGTTCAAAGCTCGGTTCGCCTCCGGGCTCCCCCACGCTCGAACCTGCTCGCGCGGGAGGTACCCCCATCAGCCGGGGGTCGAGACGACAACCGTGCTCAGCCCTCCTACGTCGGGCCTCCGCGCGGTTGGCTTCTCGACACCGTCGCGCCCTTCGGCTCACTCGCCGGCCGTGGGAACCGTTTGACGCTGCTTGACGCCGTACCGAACCCGGCTCGGGGATGCGGCCGGAGTCCAGGGATGCAGCCCGGCTCAGGGATACAACCGATCGACGCGCCAAGCGCCCTCCGGGGTGCGGGTGTAGCGCAGGCGGTCGTGGAGGCGGTTTTCGCGGCCCTGCCAGAACTCGACGGTCTCCGGGGCGATCCGGAAGCCGCCCCAGTGCGGCGGGACCGGGACCGACTCGCCTTCCGGGTAGCGGGTGGCCAGCTCGTCGTAGGCGCGGTCGAGAGCGGTGCGCGAGGCGACGGGCGCCGACTGCTCGCTGGCCCAGGCGCCGAGCTGGGAGCCGTGCGGGCGGGTGCGGAAGTAGGCGGCGGTCTCGTCGCGGCCGGTGCGGGCGGCGACACCGGTGATCATCACCTGGCGGGCCATCGGGTGCCAGGGGAACAGCACCGCGACGCGCGGGTTCGCGGTCAGCTCGCGTGCCTTGCGCGAGGTGTAGTTCGTGTAGAAGACGAAGCCGCGCTCGTCGTACTGCTTGAGCAGCACGGTGCGGGAGCTGGGGCGGCCCTCGGGGTCGACGGTGGAGACCACCATGGCGTTGGGCTCGTAGAGCCCGCCCTGCTCGGCGACCTGCGCGGCTTCCTTGAACCAGCGGGCGAACTGCTCCATGGGGGTGGGTGCGAGATCCCGCTCGGCCAGCCCCTCGGCGCGGTAGTGCGCGCGCATGGCAGCGGGGTCGACGGCGCCCGGTGGCACCGGCACCTCGGGATGCGCTGCGGCGTCGATGGCGGCGGCATCGGCCGCGGCGGCCGCGGCGGCGGTCCGCTCGTCCGGGGTGGCGTGCTCGCTGGCGTCGGATGCTCGGTGTGCGCGGTCTGTCACGCAGTCATCTTGCCGTACGGACCGTGCCGGCGGACGGGGGAGGGTGCCGAATGGAATCCGTGTACGGATTTTCCCGCCCCCAGGCGAGTCCCGGGCGAGCGGCGCGGGGCGAGGCACCGTCGCGCGCCGGAGCACGGACGGCGCACCATAGCCTTCTCCTATGGTCGTGATCCCTGCTTGATCTCCGGTTGATCCCTGGTTGATCGTTGGATCACCGTTTCCGCCCGATCGTCGCCGTTTGATCTTTCGCTGATCGCCTGTTGATCGCCCGTTGATCGTTCCATTTACGTCCGCGGGCAGTGAGGAGCCGTCCGATGTCCGATTTCGTACCCGGCCTTGAGGGAGTCGTCGCGTTCGAGACCGAGATCGCCGAACCGGACAAGGAGGGTGGCGCCCTGCGGTATCGCGGCGTCGACATCGAGGACCTGGTGGGCAAGGTGTCGTTCGGGAACGTCTGGGGCCTGCTGGTCGACGGGGCGTTCAATCCGGGGCTGCCCCCTGCGGAGCCGTTCCCGATCCCGGTGCACTCCGGTGACGTCCGGGTGGACGTGCAGTCGGCGCTGGCCCTGCTCGCGCCCGTGTGGGGCCTGAAACCGCTGCTCGACATCGACGCGCCCGAGGCCCGCGACAACCTGGCGCGCGCCGCCGTCATGGCGCTGTCGTACGTGGCCCAGTCCGCCCGCGGGCAGGGCCTGCCGATGGTGCCGCAGCGGGAGATCGACAAGGCCGGCAGCATCACGGAGCGGTTCATGCGGCGGTGGCGCGGCGAGCCGGACCCGAAGCACGTGGCGGCCGTGGACGCGTACTGGACGTCGGCCGCCGAGCACGGCATGAACGCGTCCACGTTCACCGCGCGGGTCATCGCCTCGACCGGCGCCGATGTCTCCGCCGCACTGTCCGGAGCGGTGGGGGCCATGTCGGGGCCGCTGCACGGCGGGGCGCCGTCGCGGGTGCTCGGCATGATCGAGGAGATCGAGCGCACCGGCGACGCCGAGGCGTACGTGAGGCACGCCCTGGACCGCGGTGAGCGGCTGATGGGCTTCGGGCACCGGGTCTACCGCGCGGAGGACCCGCGCGCCCGGGTGCTGCGGCGCACGGCGCGCGAGCTGGGCGCGCCGCGCTACGAGGTGGCCGAGGCCCTGGAGCAGGCGGCGCTCGCCGAGCTGCACGCCCGCCGTCCTGACCGGGTGCTGGCGACCAACGTGGAGTTCTGGGCGGCCATCGTGCTGGACTTCGCCGAGGTGCCGGCGGCCATGTTCACGTCGATGTTCACCTGCGCGCGTACGGCGGGGTGGGCGGCGCACATCCTGGAGCAGAAGCGGACCGGCCGGCTGGTCAGGCCCTCCGCCCGGTACGTGGGACCGGGGCCCCGGTCCGTCCGGGACGTCTCCGGGTACGAGGCGATCGCGTAGCCAACGGGGTGGGCGCCGTGGGGCTCACCCCAGCGCCTCGTCCAGGAGGGTCGCCCACTGTGCGACGACGCGTTCGCGGCGTCGGGTGTCATCGGTGAGGAGGGTGGCGAGGCCGAGGCCGCGTGCCATGTCCAGCAGGCCCTGGACGGTTTCACGGGCGCCGGGGCGTGACTCGTCGACACCGAGGAGTTCGACGGCGATGCGGTGCGCCTCGCGGCCCACCCGGGCCTCGAGTTCGGCGACCCGGTGCCGGAGCGGCTCCTCGTTGGCCGCCGCCACCCACAGGTGGAGGGCGGCGCGGAACACCGGGCCCGTATAGAGGTCGACGATGGCGACCACTATGGCCGCACGGTCCCGTGCGCCGTGCGCGCCGTGCGGGAACAGGGCTCTAAGGGCGATGGAACGCTGCTCCGCGACGTATTCGACGGCGGCCGTGAAGAGCTCCTCCCGGGTGCGGAAGTGGTGCTGGGCGGCGCCCCGGGAGACCCCGGCGCGCTCGGCCACCACGGACACCGTGGAGCCGCCCCAGCCGCGTTCGGCGAGGCAGGTCACGGCGGCCTCCAGCAGCCGCTGCCGGGTGAGGCGGCTGCGGTCCTGCTTCGGCGTGCGGTCGGCCGCTGTCACCGCGTCCCCGTGCAGGTCCACGAGGGGTCACGACGTTCGAGGAAGGCCGTCATGCCCTCGTGGGCCTCCTCGGCGGTGAACAGCCGGGCGGTGAGCTCGGTGACGGCCTTGCCTTCGGTGTCGAAGGCGTGCAGCACCCTGGCGTTGACCAGTTCCTTGGTGGCCCGCAGTGCCCCGGGGGCGGCCCTGCGCAGCCCGTCGAGCACCGGGGCCAGGGCCGTGTCGGCGTTCGGCGCCGCGGCGGTCAGCAGTCCGATGCGGGCGGCCTCGGCGGCGTCGAAGACCTCCCCGGTGAGGAAGTAGCGCGCGGCGGCACGCGGATCGAGGCGGGGCAACAGCGGCAGGCTGATGACGGCGGGCGCCACCCCGATGCGCACCTCGGTGAACGCGAAGGTGGCGGACGCGCCCGCCACGGCGATGTCGCACGCCCCGAGCAGTCCGAGGCCGCCCGCGCGTGCATGCCCCGTGACCCGGGCGACGACCGGCGTCGGCAGGGTCAGCAGCAGCCGCAAGAGGCTGAGGAAGGCGCCCGGTGGGGGCGGGTCCTTGAGGTCGACGCCCGCGCTGAACGTGCCGCCGGTGTGGGTGAGCACGATCGCACGGGTGCCGTCGTCCGCGTCCGCCGTGTGCAGTGCGTCCGTCAGTGCGCCCAGCAGCGCCCCTGAGAGGGCGTTGCGGCGCTCGGGGGCGTCCAGGGTGAGGGTGGTGACGCCGCGCTCATGTGCCGTCGTCACGGGTGCGGTCACAGGCGGCTCCTGAGTTCTCGGCGGAGGATCGTGCCGGCGGCGGCGCAGGGCACCGCGTCGATGAACTCTACGTGCCGGATCTTGTGGAACGGAGCCACTGGTTCAGCCACGTAGCACACCGCGGACGGCCTCCACAGCGCTGACGACCTCATAAGGGCAACGGGCCCCGTGACGGCAACCGGTCTCAATAGGACTTCGGCAGGCCCAGGGTCTGGTGGGAGACATAGTTGAGGATCATTTCCCGGCTGACCGGCGCTATGCGTGCCACCCGGGAGGCGGTGACGAGGGAGGCGAGGCCGAACTCGCGGGTGAGCCCGTTGCCGCCCAGGGTGTGCACCGCCTGGTCGACGGCCCGCACGCAGGCCTCGCCCGCCGCGTACTTGGCCATGTTGGCGGCCTCCCCGGCGCCGGCGTCGTCACCCGCGTCATACAGGTGGGCCGCCTTCTGCATCATCAACCGGGCCATCTCCAGGTCGATGTGGGCCTGCGCCAGGGGATGCGCGATGGCCTGGTGGGCACCGATGGGGCTCTGCCAGACGGTGCGTTCCCTGGCGTAGTCGACGGCACGCGCGAGCGCGTAGCGGCCCATGCCGATCGCGAACGCCGCCGTCATGATGCGCTCCGGGTTGAGCCCCGCGAAGAGCTGGAGCAGGCCCGCGTCCTCGTCGCCGACGAGTGCCTGGGCGGGCAGCCGCACCTCGTCCAGGACCAGTTCGAACTGCTTCTCGGCCGCGTGCAGTTCCATGTCGATGCGCTGCCACCCGAAGCCCTTGGCGGCGCGCTCCACGATGAACAGGCACGGCTTGAGCTTCCCGGTGCGGGCGTCCTCGGTGCGCCCCACGATCAGGGTCGCGTCGGCGGCGTCCACTCCGGAGACGAACACCTTGCGGCCGCCGAGCACCCAGTCGCCGGTGCTCCTCTCCCGGCGGGCGGTGGTGGTGATGCGGTGCGAGTTGGAGCCCGCGTCGGGTTCGGTGATGCCGAAGGCCATGGTGCGGCTGCCGTCCGCGAGCCCGGGCAGCCAGGCGCGCTTCTGCTCCGCGGTGCCGAACCGTGCGATGACGGTGCCGCAGATGGCCGGCGAGACGACCATCATCAGCAGCGGGCAGCCCGCGGCGCCCAGCTCCTCGAGGACGATCGACAGCTCGGTGATGCCGCCGCCCCCGCCGCCGTACTCCTCAGGGAGACTGACACCGAGGTAGCCGAGCTTCGCGGCGTCCCGCCACAGCTCGTCCGGGTGGCCCCCGGCGGCTATCACGGAGTTCATGTAGGCACGGCCGTACCGCTTGCCGAGTGCGGCGACGGCGGCGCGCAGGGCCTGGTGCTCCTCGGTCTCGAGGAGGGCGTGGGTACGGGGCCTGGTGCTGCTCATACGGATCCTCCTCGGGTTTCGGGCGGAGCCGACTCCTCACTCACCACGGCCGCCGCACTGGCCACGGCCGCCTCACCCACGACGGCCAGCAGGGCGCCCTTCTCGACCTGGTGACCGGGGGCGGCGTGCAGGGCGGTGACGGTGCCGGAGACGGGCGCCCTGATCTCGTGCTCCATCTTCATCGCCTCCAGCCACAGCAGCGGCTGTCCCGCCCGCACCGGCGCCCCGGGCACGATGTTCGCGGCGAGCCGTACGACGGTGCCCGGCATGGGCGCGAGCAGCGACCCGGGGGCCTGCTCCGGGGCGGCCGGGTCGGGCAGCCGGGGCAGCGCGGTGAACGCCGTGTTCCCCACGTACACCCGGTCACCGTGCACGGCGACGTCGAACGTGCGCCGCACCCCGTCGACGTCGAGCACGACCTGCTCGGCGGCGACGCGCACCACCCGCACGTCACCGGTCTCGGGCCAGGCAGAGGCGTCCCTGGCGCCCTCGGACGGCTGGTCCGAGGCGCCCTCCGCGTCCTCCGCGGCCTCCGCCACGACGCCGTCCGCCGCCACACCGTCGCGGGTGTGCCGGTAACGGACCGTGTACGTCGGGCCGTCGGGCTCGGCCCGGTAGCGCCGGGTCTGCGCCTGCGAGGGGACGTTGCGGAAGCCGCCGAAGCGGGAGCGGCCCTGTGCGGCGGTCAACGCGGCGGCCAGCGGGGGGTACGGGTCGAGGGCGTGCGCGGTGAGGGCGGCGAGGTGCCGGTCGTAGAAGCCGGTGTCCATGCGGGCGGCGGCGAACTCGGGATGCCGCAGGGACCGCAGGAGCAGCTCCCTGTTGGTGACAGGACCCTGTACCCGGGCGTGCTCCAGCGCGGCGGCCAGCCGGCGTATCGCCTCGGCCCGCGTGGGCGCCCAGGCGACGGCCTTGGCGAGCAGCGCGTCGTAGTGCACGCCGATGCGGTCACCGTCCGCGTACCCGGTGTCGAGCCGCAGGCCGACCTCGGGCCCCGCGGCGGGCCCCTGGGCGGACGGTTCCGACATCCGCCCAGGGAGTGCGGTCCCGGGCCGGGCACCCGGTACCGCGAGCCGGTGCAGGACACCGGCCTGCGGGGCCCAGTCACGCGCCGGATCCTCCGCATAGAGGCGGGCTTCGACGGCGTGCCCGCGCGCGGGCGGCGGGGTGCGGTCCAGCGGGTGGCCTTCGGCGATGCGGATCTGCCAGGCGACCAGGTCGAGCCCGAAGACGGCCTCGGTGACGGGGTGCTCCACCTGGAGACGGGTGTTCATCTCCAGAAAGTGCACGACTTCCTCACCGGCATCGTCCTCATTGGCATCGTCCTCACCGGCCCCGTCCGCACCCGCCGTCACCAGGAACTCGACGGTGCCGGCGCCCCGGTAGCCGATGGCCCGGGCCGCCCGCTCGGCGTCCGCGTACAGCCGCGCCACGAGGTCCGGGGCGAGGCCGGGCGCCGGGGCCTCCTCGATGACCTTCTGGTGGCGGCGTTGCAGCGAGCAGTCACGGGTGCCGAGCGTCCACACCGTCCCGTGGGCGTCGGCCAGCAGCTGCACCTCCACATGGCGGCCGTCCGCCACGTACGGCTCCACGAAGACGGTGCCGTCCCCGAAGGCGGCGTGCGCCTCGGCGCGGGCGGCGGCCAGCTCGGCGGCGAGCGCGGCCGGCTCCCGCACCATCCGCATGCCGCGCCCACCACCGCCCGCCGCGGCCTTCACCAGCACCGGGAAGTCCGCCTCGGTCAACCGCTCCGGGTCCGTCACCGAGGGCACGCCCATGAGCTCCTTGGCGCGGGTCTTGGAGGCCATTGCCTCGATGGCGTGCGGCGGCGGCCCGATCCAGACCAGACCCGCGTCGAGCACGGCACGCGCGAAGTCCGCGCTCTCGGAGAGGAACCCGTAGCCCGGGTGCACGGCGTCGGCGCCGGCCGCAAGGGCGGCTTTCACGAGCAGCTCGCCCCGCAGGTAGGTGTCCGCGGGGGCATCCCCCGGGAGGCGTACGGCGACGTCCGCCACGCGCGCGTGCAGCGCGTCGGCGTCCGCGTCGGAGTGCACGGCGACCGTAGCGATGCCGAGGTCACGGCAGGTGCGCACGACACGGCAGGCGATCTCGCCCCGGTTGGCGACGAGCACGGAGCTGATCGTCACGGGTGCGCCGCCGTCCACGATCCCTCGGTCCCCCTCGTCCGTACGCATACCGACCGCCCCCACCGTCTCGTCCGCGTCCCCGTCCGCCATCTACGTGCCCTCACATCCGGAAGACGCCGAAACCGCCACGCGCACCCTCATAAGGCGCCGTGTGAATGGCCGAGAGGCACAGGCCCAGGACGGTGCGGGTGTCGCGCGGGTCGATCACCCCGTCGTCGTACAGCCGTCCGGAGAGGAACATCGGCAGCGACTCCGCCTCGATCTGCTGCTCCACCATGGCCCGCAGCCCCGCGTCGGCCTCCTCGTCGTACGGCTTCCCGCGGGCCGCCGCCGACTGCCGCGCCACGATCGACAGCACCCCGGCGAGCTGCCCGGGCCCCATCACGGCGGACTTGGCGCTCGGCCAGGCGAACAGGAAACGCGGGTCATAGGCGCGCCCGCACATGCCGTAGTGCCCGGCACCGTAGGAGGCGCCCACCAGGACGGACAGGTGCGGGACGCGGGAGTTGGCGACGGCGTTGATCATCATGGCGCCGTGCTTGATGATGCCGCCCTGCTCGTACTGGGTGCCCACCATGTAGCCGGTGGTGTTGTGCAGGAACAGCAGCGGGATGTCGCGCTGGTTGGCGAGCTGGATGAACTGGGCGGCCTTCTGGGACTCGGCGCTGAACAACACGCCTTGGGCGTTGGCCAGGATGCCCAGCGGATAGCCGTGCAACGTCGCCCAGCCGGTGACGAGACTGCTCCCGTAGCGCGGCTTGAACTCGTCGAAGTCGGAGCCGTCCACGATGCGGGCGATGACCTCGCGCGGATCGAACGGCACCTTCAGGTCCTCCGGAACGATGCCGAGCAGCTCACCGGCGTCGTACACGGGCGGCCGGACACCGTCCAGGGGTGGATCCGGGTACGCCTTGCGGTGGTTGAGCCGGGCGACGACACGGCGGGCCTGCCGCAGGGCGTCGTACTCGTCGACGGCGACGTGGTCGGCCAGCCCGGAGACCGAGGCGTGCATGGCGGCGCCGCCCAGGGACTCGTCGTCGGCGTCCTCCCCGGTGGCCATCTTCACCAGGGGCGGTCCCCCGAGGAACACCTTCGAGCGCTCCTCCACCATGATCACGTGGTCCGACATGCCGGGCACGTAGGCGCCGCCCGCGGTCGAGTTGCCGAAGACCACGGCGATCGTGGGGATACCGGCGGCGGAGAGCCGGGTGAGATCGCGGAAGAGAGCGCCGCCCGGTATGAAGATCTCCTTCTGGGACGGCAGATCAGCGCCGCCGGACTCGACGAGGCTGATGCACGGCAGCCGGTTGGCGTAGGCGATCTCGTTGGCGCGCAGCGCCTTCTTGAGGGTCCACGGGTTGCTGGCGCCGCCCCGCACGGTGGGGTCGTTCGCGGTGATCAGGCACTCCACGCCGGCGACGACACCGATCCCGGTCACCATGGCGGCGCCCACGGTGTAGTCGCTGCCCCAGGCGGCCAGCGGCGACAGCTCCAGGAAGGGCGCGTCCGCGTCGAGCAGCAGCTCGATCCGCTCACGGGCGAGCAGCTTGTCCCGGTCACGATGGCGCCGGACGTACTTCTCCCCACCACCGGCGAGCGCCTTGGCGTGCTCGGCGTCCACCTCAGCGATCCTGTCGAGCATGACCGCACGGCGGGCGGCGTACTCGGGAGCGGCGGTGTCCAGCGCGGAGGTCAGGACGGTCACGGCTGCTCCTCGGGCGCGCACGGGGCGACCGGCTCCTCGGCGGCGTACGAGACGGCCGACGGTTTCCTGGGAGCGGGTACGGGAGCCGACCTGGGAGCACGCGGGGCCGCCGCCGAGCCCCGGCTCCGTGACCGGGCGGCGACCGGTCGTGCCACCTCACGCCCGAGCGACTCCTCGGGCACATCCTCGAGCAGCTCCTCCGGAACGTCGACGAGCCGCGCGCGCAACCATTCCCCCAGGGCCTTGGCCTGCGGGTCGAAGCGGTGCCGAGCGGCGACGCCCTCGCCGAGCAGTCCCTCGACGACGAAGTTCACCGCCCGCAGGTTCGGCAGGACATGCCGGACGACGGTCAGCTGCGCGCACTCCGGAAGCAGGGTGCGCAACCGGTCGACGGTGAGGGTGCGCTCCAGCCAGCGCCAGACGGCGTCGGTACGGTCCGGGTGGGAACCGTGCCGGGCCCAGACACCGATGTTGGCGTCCCCGCCCTTGTCACCGCTGCGGGCACCGGCGAGCACCCCCAAGGGGACACGTCGGGTGACGCCGCCACCTTCCGGGCCACCGTCCGACGCGGCCACGGACCCCCTGCTCGGGTCGGAGACCGAGTCGAGGACAACGGACGCTTCGGGCACCGGCGTCGGATCGACTTCCCTGGTCACCGTGGGCGCCGGGATGCGCTCCTCGCGCCCGTCCGGCAGCACGGCGACGTGCTCCACGTCCTGCTGCGGCACGTAGGCGGCCTGGAACACCGCATAAGGCGTGCCCTTGACGGGCGGCGCCGTGACGTGGAAGCCGGGGTACGAGGCGAGGGCGAGTTCCACGGCGGCGGCTCCCAGGGCGCGCCCCACGACCGCCTCGTCCGGGTCGCGTGCGACGAGCCGGAGCAGCGCGCTGGCGGCCTCTTCGGTGCCGGGGTCCGGATGGTCGGTGCGGGCCAGCTCCCACCGCAGCACGGCAGGCCGCCGCCCGACCAGGGCATCCTCCATCTGCGCCCGCACCAGGGCGGCCTTGGCGTCGACGTCCAGCCCTGTCAGCACGAAGACGACCTCGCCGCGCCAGCCGCCGAGCCGGTTGAGGCCGACCTTCAGGGTGGGCGGTGGCGGCTCGCCGCGCACGCCGTCGATGCGCACCCGGTCCGGGCCCTCCTGGGTGAGCCGAACGGTGTCCAGACGTGCGGTCACGTCGGGTCCCGCGTACTGGGCGCCGGCCGTCTCGTACAGAAGCTGCGCGGTGACCGTGCCGATGTCGACGAAGCCGCCGGTGCCGGGGTGCTTGGTGATGACGCAGGAGCCGTCCTCGTGCAGCTCGGCGAGCGGGAACCCCGGTCGGCGGACCCGGTCGGCTCCGGACGCTCCACCGTCCTTGCCCGGTGCGGCGAAGAAGGCGTAGTTGCCGCCGGTGGCCTGCGCGCCGCACTCCAGGACATGCCCGGCGACGACGGCGCCCGCCAGCCGGTCGTGCGTGCCCGGGTCATCGGGGTCCCACCCGAAGCGCCAGGCGGCGGGCCCGGTGACCAGCGCGGCATCGGTGACCCGGCCGGTGACCACGATGTCGGCGCCGGCGCGCAGGCAGGCGGTGATGCCATGACCGCCGAGGTAGGCGTGCGCGGTGACCGCGCCGGCGCCCCAGTCCTCGCGCGCCGCCGGGGCGTTGCGGGCGCCGGGGCGCGCGATCAGATCGTCACCGGTGACATGGGCGACGCGGACCGGGATACCGAGCCGGGCGGTGAGTTCACGGATCCGCTCGGCGAGCGCGGCCGGGTTCACGCCCCCCGCGTTCGTCACGATGCGCACGCCGCGGTCGTACGCGGTGCCGAGACAGCCCTCCAGCTGCTTCAGAAACGTCCTGGCGTACCCGAGCCCCGGGTCGCGCATACGGTCGCGCCCGAGGATCAGCATGGTCAGCTCGGCGAGGTAGTCCCCGGTGAGCACATCGAGCGCGCCACCGGTCAACATCTCGTACAGGGCGTCGAACCGATCTCCGTAGAAGCCGGAGAAGTTGCCGATACGCAGCGGCAGGGAAGGCGGCAGGGCCGCGGAGGTGGCCGGGCTGGGCGGTCTCACCGGGCGCCCTCCCCGTCAGCGCCGTCATCGTCGCCGCCACGCACCACACGGGCAACGCGGACGGGCAGGGCATCGGCCACGACACGCTCCCTCACGACGGCGCCGCGTCCACGGGTGGGGGACGGCAATCAAGGGACCCGGATCCCCGGACACGGCGATGTGTGGGGGGAGCATGGCATGCACCAATGACCAAAACAAGCACGCGTGCTTGGATTTTCAGCCGCGGAGCATACGGGGCCTATTGGGCATACGGGATGCACCATCCAGGGAAAGCCTCCGGGAACAGCAGAGCCAGAACAGCCACCCCACCAGCAAACCGGGCCTTTGAACCCGCGAACCACACCCCGCGAGCCCCCACCCCCCGAAACCCGGGAGCCGGGCGCGCAGCTCGACCCGTTCTCACTTGCCCTACTCCCCGGTATCTTGTCATGCACACGAACACTCCACGCCCCCTGACGCCCCACCACCGACCGCGCACCAGCACCACATCCAGACCGCCGCAGCACCACCCGCAGACCAACCGGGCAAGACCGCTGCCGCCCACCGGCAGCAGGCCACCGGCTGCATCAGGAAACGTCCACAGGGCACGTCCACAAGGACGCGTCGGCAAAACGCACGTGCACAAAGGCACGCCCGCAAGGACGCGTCGACAAAAGCACGTGCACAGAGGCACGTCCGCAAAGGCACGTACGCAAGGGCACCACCCCCCACCACCGGGCGCCTCCCCACCGGAGGCCCCGCCCCACGGCATCAGGAGCTCCCATGCGCAAGAGACTCGCGGCCTCCGCCGCACTCGCCCTCGCCCTCACCGCCTCCGCCGCACTGGCCTCCCCGGCCCTGGCGAAGGCCGGCCCGGCCGCCCCCGACCTCGGCCATGTCTCCGTACTCACCCATGGCTCGACGTCCGGCACGGCCGTGGTCAGCGGCCACAACGAACCCGGCACGAAGGCACACGCCGACGCGGTGCGCACCAAGTCGGCGCACACCCTGTCGATCGACTACCAGGTCCAGGAGACCGGCTACTGGTGCGGCCCCGCGGCCACCCGTATCGCGTTGTCGGCCCGCGTCGCACCGCCCAGCCAGTCCGCGCTCGCCTCCGAACTGGGCACCACGACGAACGGCACCGACTGGATCGGCCAGGTCACCGGCGCCCTCAACGCCCACGTCGGCACGGGCTGGTACGAAACCAAGGAGATGCCCAACGACCCGCCCACGCAGGCCCAGATCGACCTGCTCTGGAGGGACGTCGTCCTCGACATCGACAACAACTACCCGATCGTCGCCAACATCGTGGCCCCGCCCGGCAACCAGCCCCCCGGCTACCCGTCGAACCAGACGATCTACCACTACTTCACGGTCATCGGCTACGACGACGCCAACAGCACCGTCCTCATCGCGGACCCCGCGTCCTTCAGCGGCAACCAGATCTACTGGCTCTCCTTCGCCCAGCTCGCCACCCTGATCCCCCCGAAGGGCTACTCGGCCTGACCCCGCCCCGGATGGCCCCCCGGTGGCCCCATGGAGCCTCATACGCCTGCGCGCGACACCCGGAACGGGGAAGCGCAAGGAACCGACCACCGGGGGAGAGCCGCGACTGAGACGGAAGGTGCCGTGGGGGTATGTGCTCCCCCACTGCCCTGAGGGCGTGGGAGGTACCCCCAGCAGGACCGCCGCCGAGTGCCGGTGAACTGACGGTCCAGGACCATCGCGCCGGCCGATGGGGGTACCTCCCAGGCATTAAGCACTGGGGGAGTACATACCCCCGCGGCACCGACCCACCCACCCCACCGAACGCGGCCCTTCGGCACCCCGAACGGCGCGACGCCCGAGTTCAACGGCACCCCCGGAGCCCTCGGTCCGCCCCACCCCCGCACCACCT
>NZ_JAMJWG010000049.1 GCF_024435355.1 Streptomyces odontomachi | reverse complement strand
AGCCACGGCGACCTGGTCCGCAACAACCCCGACCAGACCATGACCGTCGACCCCTGCAACCTGCAATTCCTCTACCAGGGCAAGGACCCCAACGCGGGCGGCGACTACAACAACCTGCCCTGGCGGCCCGGCGTCCTCACCCTCCAGCACTGACCTGACCGATCCACGGTGATCGTGACGTGGCGCCGCCTGCCCCTGCCGTACCTCCGGCAGGGGCAGGCGTGTGACGGTCCGGTACGGATCCCGGTGCCGGTTTCAGCCCTTCACGGCGCCGGTGAGACCGCCGACGATCCGCTTCTCGAAGAGCGAGAAGAAGATCAGTGCGGGCAGCATGGCGAGTGAGGTGAACGCGAGCACCTTCGCGGTGTCCGTGGAGTACTGCGAGGAGAACGCCTGGACGCCCAGCGGCAGCGTGAAGTTCGCCTGGGAGTTGAGGATGTACAGGGGCAGGACGTAGTTGTTCCAGCTGCCGATGAACGCGAGGATGCCGACGGTCACCACACCGGGCAGCGACAGCGGCACCACCATGCGGAAGAAGAATCCGAGCCGGCTCACACCGTCGATCGCGCAGGCCTCCTCGATCTCGTTGGGAATGGCCCTGAGGAACGGCACCAGGATGATGACGGTCGTGGGCAGGCCGAAGGCGATCTGCGGGACGATGATGCCGAGCAGGTTGTCGACGAGGCCGATGTTCTTGATGACGATGTACAGCGGGGTGATCGCGATGACCATCGGGAACATCAGGCCGGCGGCGAACAGGGAGTACATCGCGCCCTTGAGCTTGAAGTCGTAGCGGGCGATCACGAAGCTCACCATCAGGCCGAGGACGACGATGCCGATGGTGCTGGCGAGCCCGACGACGAGGGAGTTGGCGAACTCCCCCCAGAACGTCGTCGACTTCAGGACGTTGAGGTAGTTGCTGAAGACCCAGGGGTGCGGCAGGGCGGCCGGGCTCGTGGTGATCTGCGAGTTGGTGCGGAATCCGCCGACCACGATGTAGAGCACCGGCGCGATGCAGACCGCGATGAAGAGCAGCGCGATGAAGTAGGTGACGGGATTCCCCCACTTCTGCGGCCTGTCACGAGGGCCGCGACGGCCGCCGGGCGCGCTCGGATCCACGGTGGAAGACCAGGAGTTGGCGGTCGTCGCGCTCATCAGGCGGCTCCTTCGGTGACGGCGCCCTGGAGATCGCGGCGCAGGACGAAGCGCTGGTAGATCAAGGCGACGATGAGCGAGATCAGGAACATCACGACCGCGATGGCGCTGCCGTAGCCGTAGTTGCCCGCGTTGCGGCCCTGGGCGAGCATGTAGATCGCCATGGTCGAGGTGCCCGCGGTGCCCGAGACGTACTGGCCCCAGATGATGTAGACGAGATCGAACAGTTGCAGCGAGCCGATGATCGACAGGAACGCCCAGATGCGGATCGTCGGTCCCAGCAGCGGCAGCGTGATGCGACGCTGGATCTGCCAGTAGGAGGCGCCGTCGATCTCGGCGGCCTCGAACAGCTCCTCGGGGATCGACTGGAGGCCGGCGAGCATCAGAATCACCGCGAAGCCGACGTACTTCCACGAGATGATGCCCATCAGCGTCCAGATGGCCAGCTTCGGGTTGGAGAGCCAGTCGGCTTGGAGGAAGCCCAGGCCGACATGCTGGAGCAGGTCGTTGACGGCACCGGTGCTCGTGAGCATCAGGCTCCAGCCGGTGCCGACGATGACCTCGGAGATGATGTAGGGCACGAAGATCAGGACGCGGATGATCGAGCGGCCGCGGATCTTCTGGTTGAGCAGGAGCGCGAGGACGATCGCCAGCGGGCCCTGGATGACCAGGGAGAGCACCAGGATCATGCCGTTGTGCCACAGCACCTGCTGGAACGCGGGGTCGGTGAGGATCAGCTTGTAGTTGTTCAGACCGACCCAGTCGGTGGGCGCCCCGTAGCCGTGCCACCGGTAGAAGCCGTAGTACGCGGCGAGCGCCACCGGGAAGATCACGAACGACAGGAACATGATGATCGCCGGTGCGGACATGACCGCGATCTCGAGTCGCATCCTGGCACGGCCGCGGCGGCGCGCAGCCGCTCGCGGCGGAGTCGGGGAAGCGGGCCCGGCCGCGCCCCCGACTCCGGGCGTGCCCTGCGACTGGCGGCCGGAGGCCGCGTCAGTACCCAGGGTGTTGCTCATGGTCGACCTACTCAGCCCTTCGCGGCGGCGGCGTTGGTGTCCTTGACGATGTCGGCGGCGGTGCCCTTGCCGGCCAACAGGTTCACGACGGAGGTGTTCATGGCGTTGCCGACGTTCTGGCCGTACTCGGTGTCGAGGAACTGCATGGTGTAGGAGGCCTTGTTGAAGGCCTTCAGAGCCGACACGTTGTAGGAGTCGGTGACGACCGACTGCGCCTCCTTGTTCACCGGGATCGAGTTGAAGGCCTTGGCGTAGTCCTTCTGCTGGTCCGCGGTCAGCAGGAACTCGACGAAGCCGAGGGCTTCCTTCGGTGCGTTCTTGGACAGCGAGTAGCCGCCGCTGCCGCCCATGATGGCGGTCGGGTCGCCCTTGCCGCCGGCCACGGCGGGGAAGGGGAACCAGCCCAGGTCAGGCAGCTGCTTCTGGTTCGGGGTCAGGCTGGCGATGACACCGGGGTCCCAGTTACCCATGAGCTCCATGCCTGCCTTGTGGTTGGCGAGCATGCCCGCGGACGACCCGGCGCCCTGCTGCGCGGAAGTCGTCAGGAAGCCCTTCTGGAAGGGGTTGACCTTCAGGAACGCAGCCAGGTCGTCGCCTGCCTTGTTCCAGCAAGGGTCGTCGAACTTGAGCGACTTGCCAGCCGTCGTCATGGCGTCCTGGCTGCACTCGCGCAGGACGAAGTTGTAGTACCAGTGCGCAGCCGGCCAGGCGTCCTTGGCACCGACCGCGATCGGCGCGACCTTGATCGCCTTCAGCTTCTCGATGGCGGCCTCGAGCTCGTCCATCGTCGTCGGCGTCGAGGTGATGCCGGCCTTGTCGAACAGGTCCTTGCTGTAGAAAATGCCCTCGGGCTGCGTGTCGGTCGGTACCGCGTAGACCTTGCCGTCGATCGTGTTGCTCGCGAGAGCCGCCGCGCCCGCCTTCGCCTTGTCGGCGTCGGTCAGGTCAAGCTCCTGGATCTGACCGGCCTCGACCATGGCCCGCATCTTGCCGCCACCGCGCTGCATGAAGACGTCCGGCGCCGAGCTCGAATTCAGCGCGGTCTGCAACTTGCCGTCGAAGTCCTCGTTCTGGATCGACTGGAGCTTGATCGTGACGTTCGGGTGCAGCGCGTGGTACGCCTTGGCAGCGTCCTTCCAGTGCTGCACACCGGGCCCGGTCGTCGCGTTCTCCCAGAAGGTCACGGTGACCTTGCCGCCGGACGAACCGCCGTCGGCGTCGCCGTTGCCGGCGCATCCGGTGGCAGCGAGTGCGATGCCCAAGCCGATCGCGACGGCTGTCGCGCTGCGTGTGTGTCTCGTCATCATGGGAACTCCCTGGTCTGACGTCATAGACGCAAAGGGTGCAAACATTTGCGCAAAGTAATGTTCTGTTGGGTGCCAAGAGACTCGTACGCACGCTGATCTGGGCGTTCAGGCGTCAGGCCGACCGTGGCAACAGGTGAGGGTCAGGTACGCGTGCGAATTCACGACGATCACTGCACTCCGCTCTTTCCGGCTGCGGGCGTGCACGTGTGCACGTGCAAGGCGGATGGGTGTGACCGTACGGAGTCGTCTCCGTTGCGGGGGTCGGTCGCACGAGAGTATGCGCTTGACGCAAAGCGGCAGTCAATGAATCATTCTCGAAAATTCATCGAAACTTGCGAACGATTTGGCAGGGTTGGCCACCAAAACATTTCGACACTTCCACCCGTCGTGGCCGCCCGGCCGCGGTCGGTGTTGCACGTTCTCCCGAGGCCTTGCAGTAGCCGGGCCGCCAGAGTCTCCCGCTGTGCGACAGCGGAGGGAACGGGTGAACCCCCTTGACTACAGGTGATTTTGTTTCAAAACTAATTGACCGACCGAGGGAGGGTTCAGATGTCGACCGTGATCATCGGTGCCGGCATCGGCGGGCTCACCGCGGCCCTGAGCCTGCATCAGGCCGGGTGCCGTGCTGTGCGCGTGTTCGAGCGGGTCGCCGACCTGCGGCCACTGGGAGTGGGCATCAACCTGCTCCCGCACGCCGTGCGCGAGCTGATGGAGTTGGGCCTGACCGATCGGATCACCGAGCTGGGGGTGGCTCCCGGCACGCTGGCCTACTTCAACCGGTACGGGCAGCGGATCTGGAGCGAGCCGCGCGGCTTGCAGGCCGGCTACCGGTGGCCACAGTTGTCGGTGTACCGAGGCCGGCTCCAGTGGATGCTGCTGGAAGCGGTGCGCGACAGGCTGGGTCCCGAGGCGGTCCTGACGGGGCACCAGCTCGTCGCGGTCGAGCACGGCGCTGATTCCGACGTCGCCTGCTTCGACACCGACGCCGGCGTGGTCCGTGTCGAGGCCGACGTGGTGGTGGGTGCGGACGGCATCCACTCGGCCCTGCGTCACCAGCACCATCCGCACGAGGGCCGGCCGCGCTGGAACGGCGTGACCTTGTGGCGAGGCACCGCACGCGTACCTGCCTACCTGGACGGAACCACCATGATCATGGCGGGTGACGACCAGCAGAAGTTCGTCGTCTACCCCGTCGGCCCGCCCGACGCGGCAGGGCATGCGCGGGTCAACTTCATCGCCGAGCAGCGTGGGGACGCCAGGGACGGTGCGAACGCCGACTGGAACCGGGCCGTCGACCCCGCTCCGGTCGTCGAGCTGTTCCGTGACTGGCGCTTCGACTGGCTCGACGTGCCCGCCGTCATCGCGGCCGCGGAGGAGATCCTGGAATACCCGATGGTCGACCGGGACCCGATCGACCAGTGGACGTTCGGCCGCTCCACGCTGCTCGGCGACGCCGCCCACCCCATGTACCCCAACGGGTCCAACGGTGCGTCCCAGGCGATCCTGGATGCGCGAACGCTGGCGCTGCACCTGGCCACCGCGCCGACCGTGGAGCAGGCCCTCGCCCGCTATGAGGCCGAACGCCGCACGGCCACCACCGCACTCGTGCACAGCAACCGCCGGCACGGCCCCGAGCGCGTCATGGTGTTGGCCCACGAGCGGGCGCCGCGCGGCTTCGGCGACATCGGCGAGGTCTTCTCGCCGGGCGAGCTGGCTGACATCGCCGCCTCGTACAAGCGGGCGGCCGGCTTCCACCCGGACGCGCTCAACAACCGACCGTCCCTGACCCCACCGAGCGCCGGCCGATGAGTGACTTCGACCCCGCCCGGCTGGCCGCCGTCATCTCGCCGCTGCGGCGTACGCTGCTGGCCGCGGCGCGCAGCGCCGAGCACCTGCCGGAGATCCCCGACGCACAGATCGAGATCATCCGAGCCCTGCCGCGAGGCACCGCCGCGACCCCCGGCGAGCTCGCCGAGCGGCTGGACCTGAGCCGCTCCACGGTCAGCAACCTGCTGCGCGCCATGGAATCCGCCGGTCTGGTCGCCCGCACCCCGCACACCGACGACCGCCGCCAGGTTCAGGTCTGCGTCTCCGCGAAGGCGCTGGACCTGTTCGAACGCTTCGACCGCGCCGGTGCCGCACTGGTCGCCGACGCGGCCGCGACCCTGCCCGCCGCAGACCGTCGGGCGCTGGCCGCCGCGCTGCCGACGCTGGAACGCCTGCGTGACGCCATCGCCGCGCAGCGGCTGGCCAGCCACTCCGCGCCTGAATCGAAAGACACACGATGACCGGGATCCGCCGATCGCTGTCCCGCTGGCTACAGACCAGGCAACTCCAAGGAGTCGCCCCAGGCCCCTACGACTTCACGGTGCGACGCGACCTGCGCGTGCCCATGGACGATGGCGTCGAACTGATCGCCGACCTCTACACGCCGAGCGGCGAGGTGACCCCGCCACTGCCCACCGTCGTCATCCGCTCACCGTACGGCCGCCACCGCTCCCTCACCCAGGCGCCGGCGCTCGCCCGCGAGGGGTTCCCCGTCGTGGTCCAGAGCTGCCGCGGCACCTGGGGATCAGGCGGAACGTTCATACCCCAGCTCGACGAGCAACGGGACGGCATGGCCACCCACCGTTGGGTGCGGCGGCAACCGTGGTTCACCGGCTCGGTCGCGACATACGGACCGAGCTACCTGGGATACGCCCAGTGGGCGGTGGCCGGGCGCATGCAGCGTGAGGATCCCGACCATGCACCGGACGCGCTCTGCCTGATCAACACGATGCCCGACTTCGGCGCGATCACCTGGGACAACGGAGCCTTTTCGCTGCGCAACGCGCTCGGCTGGTCGCGGTCGATGGACCTGATGGACCGCCGCCGCGGCCTGGTGTCGTTGCTGGGTGTCGTTCCGCTGCCCGACCGAAAGCTGGACAGAGCCTTCGACGTGCTCCCCCTGGGCGCCGGCGACACCGCCGCCGCCGGGCGGCCGATCAGCTGGTACCAGGACTGGCTCAGCCACGAGCGACTCACCGACGAGTACTGGACGCAGCAGTCGCACACCGCCTCGGTGCCCGACGTCACCGCCCCGATCTACATGAGCACCGGCTGGTACGACATCTTCCTGCCCTGGCAGCTGCGCAACTACGCCCAGCTCGTAGCCGCCGGCCGGCCGCCGCGTCTGACGGTCGGCCCGTGGAACCACATCACCGGCGGTGGAAGCCCGTCCTTCGTCGAGTCCGTCGCGTTCCTCAAGGAGCACTTCGCCGGCGTACCGGGCAGCCGCGTCGCGCCCGTGCGTGCCTTCCTCACCGGTGCCCGGCAGTGGCACGACCTGCCCGCGTGGCCACCGCCCGGCACCGCAGTGGGGTCCTGGCACCTGCACGCGTCCGGCCTGCTCGACCCGGCCGCCCCGGACGGTGGTGTCACCCGCTACACCTACGATCCCGACCGTCCCACACCCGCTGTCGGCGGCCCCAGCCTGGACCCGGACTCGATGCCGGTCGACAACGCCGCCCACGAACGCCGCGCCGACGTCACCGTCTTCCGCAGCGTCCCGCTGGAGGACGGCGTCGTCATCGCCGGCGAGCCGGTCGCCCGGATCCGGTTCCGTTCCTCCGCTCCCAGCGCCGACGTGTTCGTCCGCATCTGCGACGTGCACCCCGACGGCCGTTCCATGACCGTCTGCGACGGCATCCGCCGCATCGGAAGCATCGGCACCGCACCAACCGACCCACCACCCGACGGAGACGGCTTCGCCGAGGTGGACGTGCCGCTGTGGCCGACCTTCCACCGGTTTGCGGCCGGTCACCGCATCGGCATCCAGGTCAGCTCGGGCGCACATCCGCGTTACGCCCGCAACCCGGGCACCGGCGAACCCGCCGGCACGGCCACGGCCACCGTCCGCGCCGAGCAGGAAATCTCCCACGACACCGCCCGCGCCTCCCGGATCGACCTGCCGGTGTGGGCCTCATGACCACGACACCGCCCACCCCGGGGCTCGAGCCGGCCTTCGAGGTCGAAGCCCGGCTCGGCCGCCTTGAAGACCACGGCACCACCAGGGCGGGCCACCGCCGCATCGTGCCGATCGTCGGCGGGCACGTACACGGCCTGTTCGAGGCGGAGATCATGCCCGGAGGCGCCGACTGGCAACTACTCCGCCCCGACGGTGCCATCGACATCGACACCCGCTACACCGCACGCACGGCAGCCGACGAGTACCTCTACCTACGCACCTTCGGGGTACGCAGTGGCCCGCCCGAGGTCCTCCAGGCGCTGCTACGGGGCGAACCCGTAGACCCCACGCAGTACTACTTCCGCCTCGGAGTACACCTGGAGACGTCCGCACCCCGGCTCGCCGCCCTCCAACACTCCCTCTTCGTCGCATCCGCGATCCGCCATACCGACCGAGTGCGCTACACGGCTTACCGAGTGACATAAGAGGGCCATCCGGTGCCCTTGGATCCCTCAAGCGTCGGCTGCCACTCTGAAGCCGAGGTTGCCCGCGCCGGTGTCGGGTGGATTCGAGGTGCGGGCCGCGACTCGGTAGCGGTAGCAGTAGGAGTCGTGGCACATGTGGGAGCCGCCCCGCATCACCTTGGCCGAGCCGGTCGCCGGGCCGGTGGGGTCGGTGTGCGGGCGGGCGTCGTGTGCGGTGTGCCACCAGTCGGCGCACCACTCCCAGACGTTGCCGCAGGTGTTGTACAGGCCGTGCCCGTTGGGCGGGAAGGCGGTGACGGGAGCGGTGGAGCGGTAGCCGTCCTCGGCGGTGTTGCGGGTGGGGAAGCGGCCGCGCCAGATGTTCAGTCGGAACTCGCCGTCCGGAGCGAGCTCGTCACCCCAGGGATAGCGGCGGCCGTCCAGCCCGCCGCGGGCGGCGTACTCCCATTCGGCCTCGGTGGGCAGCCGCACACCGGCCCAGCCGCAGTAGGCGACCGCGTCGTTCCAGGAGATGTGCACGGCGGGGTGGTCCCTGCGGTCGGCCGTGGAGCCGCCCGGGCCTTCCGGTGCGTTCCAGAAGGCCCCGCGCACCGCGCACCACCACGGGGTGGCCTCGGGGCGCGGGGACTGCTTGCGCAGGGGGCCGGGGAGGAAACCGGCGAAGACGTAACTCCAGCCGAAGCGTTCCGCTTCGGTGCGGTAACCGGTGGCGTCCACGAACGCGGCGAATTCCGCGACCGTGACCGCAGTGGCGGAGATGCGGAACGGGGCGAGCGTGACCTCGCGTACCGGGCCTTCTCCGTCACCGGGGATCGCGGCATCGTCGTCGTTGCCCATGCGGAAACTGCCGCCGGGCTGCAGGAGGAGCGCGCTCACCGCTTCCGGAGCAGGTGCCGACGGCCCGGTGTTCGTCAGCGGTACGGGGCTCGCCTGCGCCACCGGCGTGGTGCGGGCGGGGGCACAGCAGCTGTGCGTGTCGGTCGGGTTCGGCGACATGGGTCCGTCTTCCTCGAAGGGCGATGTGGTCAGAGCCGGCTCAGGCAGTGCCCCTCGTCCCGTGCGAGCGCGACCAGGTCGTCCCGGAGACGGGCCGCCTCCTCCGGGTCGTCCAGGAAGAGGTTGCACCGTTCCTCGGGGTCGGCCACCAGGTCGTAGAGCTCGTTCAGACCGGTTCCGGCACCCCGTTCCCGGCCGGGCGCGGTGTCGACGTACTTGTGTGTCGCGGAACGGATCGCAAGGTAGTGCCGCTCCGAGCAGACGGCGACCCTGCGAGGGGACGGCGACCGGTCCCCGGCGAGGAGAGGCGTGAGGCTGCGCGCGTCGATGTCGGGCTGCGGTGGCAGCCCGGCCAGCTCGCAGAGGGTGGGATTGAGGTCGGCCAGCTCCACGAGCGCGTCGCTCACCCCCGGCTCGACGCCCGGTCCGGTGAGGATGAGCGGGACGCGCATGGCTGCCTCGTAGGGGACGCTCTTCTGGAACAGGCCGTGGTCGCCGAGCATCTCGCCGTGGTCCGCAGTGAAGGCGATCACGGTGTTCTCGGCCAGGCCGCGATCCTCCAGCGCGGCCACGATGCGGCCGATCTGGTCGTCGATGAGGGCGAGGGACGCCGTGTACTGGCGGCGGGCCGTCATGACCTCGTCGTCGTCCAGGGACCACCTGGCGGGTGAGGCGTACTCCGGCTTCCCGGGTGTACCGCCCGGGATCGCCGCGGGCAGGTCGGCCTCGCAGAACCGGTCTGCCCACTCGGCGGGCGGGTCGTACGGATCGTGGGGGCCGACGAAACTGACGAAGAGGTGCCACGGGTAGTCGGCGGGCACCTCGCGGATCCACTCGACCGCGCGCTGTCCCAACCACCCGTCCTCGAAGGCGTCGGCGGGCAGGACGGAATCGCGGTAGAGGTCGGCGCTCCTGCCGTAGGGGGACGGCGGCTTGCCGCTTCCGTGGACCGGGCCCCGGCCGCGCATGCCTCGGAACCTCGTGATGTAGTCCTCGGCGAACCTCTCGTACAGGCCGTGCTCTTCGAGCCAGTGCCCGTAGGGACCCAGCGGGCGGCGGCTGCGGCCGGCGTGCATCTTGCCCTCGGCCTCGAGCGGGTGGGTGAATCCCCAGCGGAACACGGCCGGCCGGTCGCCGTTGCGGCCGTTGTCCGGGGACGACTTGGCGAGGTCGAGCTTGCCGATGACGCCGACGCGGTAGTCGTGGTCGCGCAGCCGCTGGTAGTACGTGACCGCGTCATCGAGCACCGCGGTGTTGTCCAGCGCGCCGGTGCGCTCCGGGGCCAGGCCGGTGGCCAGGGCCATGCGTGCGGGCACGCAGATCGCGGCGTTGGTCACGGTGTGGGTGAAGCGCGTGCCGCGGGCGGCCAGGGCGTCGATGTGGGGTGTGCGCACGCCCGCCGTGCCGGCGCACCCCAGCCAGTCATGACGCAGCTGGTCGGCCATGATGACGAGCAGGTTGGGCCGCGAGTCGGTCATGCGGGCACCTCCAGGGTTGCCAGGTCGCCGGCGATAGCATGCAGCTGCTCGACGGTGATCTGTGCGACCGGCAGCGCGGCCAGGCCGATGAGCGAGATGGTCTCCATGAACTGGAGGTTCTCCGAGTCGGTGACGCCCGGGATGTGGCGATCGAGGATGTCGGCGGCGGCCGGCTCGGCGAGCAGGACATGGACGGGGGTACGCACCGACAGCCGGCTGTCCGGGAAGCTTTCGACCGGAGGCAGCGGACGAAGCGCCGCCTGGGCACGGTCCTGCTGGGCGCGCACCAGTAGGTGTTCCACGGTCACCTCGCCGTGCCGGGGCAGTCCGAGGCGCTCGTACTGATCGTCAGGGGCGTCGGTGGCGCGCATCAGCTCGACGAGCAGACCCGCCATGCGCAGCTCCGCCTCGTCGTCCGTCAGGGGTTCGGTCTGTTCCGGATCCGTCGCGAGATCGAACAGCAGGGTGCCGAAGGCCCAGGGGTTGAGCCGGGAGCGGCCGGGGACACGGAGGGTGGGGACGCCCTTGGTGAAGGGGAAGGGCTCGGCGAGCGTGGCGCCGGCCAGTTCTCCGGGGGTGAACCGGCCGCGCATGCGGGTGGGCATCAGGGTGTGTTCGTACATCGGGGTGTTGCTCTCGTCGGCGCAGGCGCGCATGTAGACGTACCGACCGTCGGTGACGTTGACGTGGCCGCCGAAGATGCCGAACAGGCCGGCCTCGCGGATCGGGGTGTCGTCCGCCAGGACCCCGCGCAGCGGCCTGCCCTGCATGTCGGCGGGGCGCTCCACCCCGAAGTACTCCAGCAGGGTGGGGCCCAGGTCGATGGTCTGCACGAGGCTGGAGCGGCGTTCCCCCGCGGTGCCCACGCGCGGGTCCCAGACGAACAGCGGCAGGTGGACCAGCTCGTTGTACCAGGGGAGCACGGCCTTGCCCCACCAGTCCTTCTCGCCGAGGAACAGGCCGTGGTCGGTGTTGACGATGAGCATGGTGTCGGACCACAGGTCCAGCTCGTCCATCAGGTCGAGTACGCGGCCCAGGGAGTGGTCGCACATCGACAGCAGGGCCGCGTACTCGTAGCGGGCGTGCGCGGCCTCGCCCGCGGTCTCGGTCACCCGCTTGTAGTCGGGCCAGTCGAAGTGCGGTCCTTCGTAGTCGTGCGGGTAGAGGTCCTTGAAGCGCTCGTGGGAGAAGAACGGCTCGTGCGGGTCGAACGTCTCCACCTGGACGAACCAGTCGTCCTCGGCGGCGTTGGTGCGGACGAACTCGATGCCGGCGTCGAAGGTGAGGGTCTGCGGGTGTCGGTCCTCCGTGGCCATGTGCTGCCGGTTGACCCAGTCCTGGCGGTAGCTGGGACGGCGTACCTCCTTCAGATCGTCCGGGATCTCGGGGTCGGCGACCTGCCCCTTCCACGGGTCGCCCTCCTGGCCACGGAAGAACTCCCAGGTCCGGTAGCGGCCGTGGTAGGTGGCGCCGCCGTCCTCCCAGTAGTGCGGGTGGTCGCTGGCGAGGTGGGTGTACACGCCGTGCCGGGCCAGGATCTCGGGCACCGAGTCGTCGAACGGCTCCAGCGGGCCCCAGGCGCGGTGCAGGAAGTTGTGGCGTCCGGTGTGTATCTCGCGCCGGGCCGGCATGCAGGGCATCGAGCCGGCGTAGGCGTTGTCGAAGACCGCGGTGCGCTCGGCCAGTCGCGCGAAGTTGGGGGCGTGCGTCCAGTCGGCCCCGTACGGCGGCAGCATCCGCCGGTTGAGGCTGTCGAACATCACCATGATGGCTTTCATGCGGTCTCCGGGGGTGGGACGGAAGTCTTGTCGTCGTCGTTCAACCGCCGCAACACGTCCTGTAGCCAGGCCACCCAGCGGTCCACGGAGGCGGAGCCCCACTGGTGGACGAGGTCGGCGGCCCACTGACGGCGTACGGGGTCGAGGCCGGGCACGGGGTCGTCGAAGACGACCGTGCGGTCCCGGTCGCGTTGCGTGGCGATCTGCCGCAGGCGGTAGTCCAGTTCGGTGGTCACCAGGCGGACGGCCGCCTGCCGGTCCAGGGCCACGGTGATCAGGAAGCGGTTGGTGAAGTCCGGATCGGAGAAGCGGCTGGTGGGCTCGTACGGAGAGCGGATCCAGGCCAGCAGCGCGGCCTGGCCCTCGTCGGTCAGCCGGTAGACCTTGGCGTCCGGGCGGCGCTCGCGGGCGTCGACACGGAAGGCGACCCAGCCGCGCTCCTGCATGCGGGCGAGGGTCCGGTAGACCTGGCTGTGGTGGATGTCCGAGCTCACGAACTGCCCGTCGGCGGACAGCCATTTGCGCAGGTCGTAGCCGCTGTAGGGGCGGGCTGCGAGCAGCCGCAGCAGGACGTGTTCCAACTTCACCGGCACTCCTATGCGCAGTGACACATATGTGCACTTGAACATAGGTAGCCTGACGTTGCACCGTCAAGGCCTTCCCTGCGGTCCGGCTACGGTGTCCGCCATGCGACCTGATCAGTCAGCCCGCCCCGAGGAGGGCGGCAAGGGCTCCGGCCGGGGTTACGCCAAGGGCCGGGCCCGGCGCCAGGAGATCCTGCGCACCGCCCTGAACACCTTCGCCGAGCAGGGGTTCCGGGCCACCTCGATGCGGGAGATAGCGGAGGCCGTGGGGCTGAGCCAGGCGGGACTGCTGCACTACTTCCGGTCGAAGGACGAGCTACTCGCCGAGGTACTGCGGCTGCGCGACGTCGAGCTCTACGCGTTCAACCAGCGCTACGGGCAGGAGACGGGGCTGACCGCGATCCGCCGGCTGGTGGACATGGTGGAACTCAACACCCGACAGGCCGGCCTGGTACGGCTGTACACGGTGCTGGCCGGCGAGTCCGTGGGGTCGGACCACCCGGCGCGGCAGTACTTCACCGACCGCTACACGGACGTTCGGGGGCGGGTGGCGGGGTACCTACGCGCCGCTTTGGACGACGGGGAGATCCACGGCGACACGGACGTGGAGCAGGCGGCCATCACGATCATCGCGGTGATGGACGGCCTCCAGATGCAGTGGCTGCTGGACCCCGAGTCCGTCGACATGCCGCGGGCCTTCGCCCGATTCCTCGAGGACTACCTGCGCGGCCTGACGTAGACGAGCAAGTCGGGCAAAGACCGGGCAACAAACCATTCACATGATTGGTTTGTTGTGCCTACAGTGCTCTCCGCGCCGCCCGGTGATCCGGGCGGCGACGCCAACCACGGCGTAGGAGAGGCGGAAAAGCCATGACAGCCGATCGCAGAGCCGGGCCTGTGTCCCGGCGTACCACCCTTCGAGGACTTGCCGGTATCGCCGGGCTCACCACGCTGAGCGGGTGCCGGCTCGCGGTGAACGAGGCCCGTGGCGCTGCCGTGGGCGGCGCCCGCCGGGGCGGGACGCTCACCCTGGCGATGAACCTCGACGCCATGCCCTCGGCGGCCCAGGCCCACCAGGCTCAGTCGGTCGTCTGGCGCCGCCTGGTCTTCGAGACCCTCACCGAGTACGACGCGAACCGCACCCCCCGCCCGCTGCTGGCCACCGACTGGACGATCGGCGACGGCGGCCGCACCGTGACGCTGCGTCTGCGCGACGACGTCCGCTTCCACACCGGCCGGCCCATGACCGCCGAGGACGTCGTCTTCTCGCTGAAGCGGACGATGGACCCGGCGGCGGCCACCCAGGCCCGTTCCGTCAGCGCGCACATCACCGACATGGCCGCCGACGGCGACCACGCACTGCGCATCCGGCTGGCCCAGCCGGCGAGCAACCTCTTCGACATGTTCGAGCTGACCTCGATCATCGACAAGGAGAGCGTGGCCGGGCTGGCCGACGGCAAGGACGTGGTCGGCACCGGCCCGTTCGCCTGGCGGTCCTGGAACCCCGGCTCGCAGCTCACCCTCGTACGCAACTCGCACCACCGCACCGCGGGTCGGCCCTACCTGGACCGGATCGATCTGCCCGTCATCACCGACCCCACCGCGCTGGCCACCGCCGTACGCAGCGGGCGGGCTGACCTGGCCTACGGCGCCGCCCCCCTCGACGCCAAGGGACTGTCCCAGGACGACCGGTACGTCATCGACCACGGCAGCGCGGTCGACTACGCCGTCAGCATGGACGTGCGCGCCCACCCCTTCGACAAGCCCGAGGTGCGCCGCGCCGTCGGCTACGCCATCGACCGCGAGCGCGTCCTCAACCAGGTCTTCGCCGGGTACGGCCGCGCCAGCAGCCTGTGGTGGAGCGCCAAGGAACCGGGCTGGAGCAAGGCCCAGTCCGACGCCTACCCCTACGACCCGGCCCGCGCCCGCCGGATGATCGAGCAGGCGGGGGCCAGGGGCGCGTCGGTGACGATCGACGTCATCTCGATCCAGGCCGCCCAGGGCGTCGCCCAGATCGTCCGCTACGACCTGGCCGCGGCCGGGCTGAAGGTGCGCACGCGGGTCATCGACGCCGGCGAGTTCTCCAGCCGGCAGGCCGCGGGGCAGCTCAGCCACATGTTCATCAACGGCTACGGCATCGCCGACCTGTCGGCGGCCACCCTCGTGGGCACGCACCCGGCCTTCGGCCCCGCCCACAACTCCTCGCACTTCCGCACCCCCACGTACACCGCCGCCGCCGACCGGGCGGCGACCGCGCGCAGCGGTGAGCGCAAGGCCGCGGTGCGGGCCCTCGGCGCGTACATGCAGGAACAGGCCTTCAGCCAGTCCGTGGTGAACACGCAGGCGGCCATCGTCCGCTCCAAGCGAGCCCGCGGGGTCGACCTGAACTTCCTCGGCTGCTTCCGCCTCGACAACGCATATCTGGTGTGATCCCGATGACCGGATTCCTGATACGCCGCATACCGTCGGCGGTCCTGGTGCTCTTCGCCACCTCCGTGCTGGCCTTCGTCCTGCCCCGGCTGGCCCCCGGCGACCCGGCCGCCGCCGTGGCAGGCCCGGACGCCACCGCCGAGCAGATCGCCGCCGTCCACAAGGGTCTTGGCCTGGACCGTCCCCTGATCGTCCAGTACTGGCACTGGTCGATCGGGGTACTGCACGGTGACTTCGGCACCTCCTACACCACGGGACGGCCGGTGACCACGCTGCTCGCCGATCGGTTCGGCAGTACGGTGCAACTCGCCCTGGCCGCCGCCCTCCTGATGATCGTGATCGGTGTCGCGCTCGGCGTGGCCGCCGGATCGAGCCGGCGGCCGTGGGCCCGCTCCCTGCTGGATGTCACCTGCACGGTGCTGCTGGCCACGCCGGCCTTCCTGACCGGCCTGCTGCTGGCCCTGCTGCTGGGCGTCGCCTGGCAGATCCTGCCCGTCAGCGGTGAGGTCTCCCTGCTGGCCGACCCCGAGATCGGCGTGCAGTACCTGCTGCTGCCCGCGCTCGCCCTGGCTCTGCCGCAGGCCGCGTCCCTGGCACGACTGATCCAGTCCGCCATGCGCCAGGCCTACACCGAGGAGTACGTACAGACGGCCGTGGCCAAGGGCGCGTCGCCACGGCGCATCACGCTGCGGCACGTGCTGCGCAACTCGCTGGCCACCGCCCTCGTCTCGCTCGGCATGCGGCTGGGCGAACTGCTGGGCGGCGCCATCGTCGTCGAGGCGGTCTTCGCCCGCAACGGCCTGGGTTCCCTTGCCGTGTCGAGCTCCGGGCACCGCGACTACCTGGTCATCCAGGCACTGGTGCTCCTTGCGGTGACCGTCGCCGTGCTGCTGCAACTGCTCACCGAGGTCGGTCTCTCCCTCCTCGACCCCCGGATCCGGCTGGAGGGCTCGCGATGAGTACGAGCACGGACACCGCCCCGGCGACCGCCGCAGCGGCGGCCCCACCGCCTCCCGCGCCCGCCGAGGGCTGGCGGCGCTACCTGGGTGCGGCGCGCCGCCCGCGCGGCGCCGTCGGGCTCGGCCTGCTCGGTCTGCTGGTGCTGGCCGCGCTCCTGGTGCCGGTCTTCAGCGGCGGCTACGACCAGCAGTCGGCCACCACCTTCGCCCCACCGTCGTGGGCGCACCTGTTCGGCACCGACGAGCTGGGCCGCGACATCTTCGTACGGACCCTGTACGGGCTTCGTGCCGATCTGCTGCTGCTGTTCGCCGGGGTGCCGATCGCCATGGCCGTCGGCACGCTGCTGGGCATCGCCGGCGGGCTGTCACGGGCGCTCGGGATGTTCCTCCAGCGCGTCTTCGACATCATTCTCGGCTTCCCCGGCCTGGTGCTCGGCATCGTCATCGCGCTGATCATGACGCCCGGGCAGTCCGCGCTGCTGATCACCATCGGGATCGTGCTGCTGCCCGGCTACGGCCGGCTCGCCCGGGCCGCCCTGCTCGCCCAGGAGCAGCGGGAGTACGTGCTGGCCGCCCGGGTGCTGGGCGTGCCCCGGTGGCGCGTGCTCGTGCGGCACATCCTGCCCAACTCCGTCGACCCGATCATCGTGCACACGGCCATCGCCATGGTCTTGGCCGTCTTCCTGGAGACCGGCCTGTCCCTGGTCGGCCTCGGCATCCAGCCACCGCAGCCGTCCCTGGGCACCCTGCTCAACACCGGTGTCCGCTTCCTGTCCCTGGCTCCCGTCTACGTCCTCGGCCCGACCCTGATCCTGCTGATGCTGGCACTGGCCTTCAGCCTGCTCTCCGACGCGCTCAACGAGGCGGTGACCGGATATGACCGTTGACACGACCGACAGCGACATCAAGCCGAGTGCGGACGGTGACGAGGGCCTCGGCGTCCTGCTCGACGCGACCGACGTCCGGGTGCGGTTCGACACCTCCGCCGGTCCTGTCACCGCGGTACACGGCGTGTCGCTCCGCCTGAGCCGCGGCCGCATCACCGGCCTGGTCGGCGAGTCCGGCTCCGGCAAGTCCGTGACCGCCCGCACGCTGATGCGGATGGTGCCCGCCGCCGGGCAGGTGACCGGCACCGTGCGCTTCGACGGCACCGACCTGCTGGCGCTGCCGGAGCGGGAGATGCGGGCCGTGCGCGGCGACCGGATCGCCATGGTCTTCCAGGACCCGCAGGCGTCGCTGAATCCCGTGCTGCCGGTCGGCCGCCAGGTCGCCGAGGCCCTGATCGTGCACGGTACGCCGGGCGGCGAGGCCCGCAGCCGAGCCGTGGAACTCCTCGACATGGTGGGCATCCCGGACGCGCGGCGGCGCGCGGGCCAGTATCCGCACCAGTTCTCCGGCGGCATGCGCCAGCGGGTGGTCATCGCCATGGCGCTGGCCCGCGAGCCCGACCTGCTGATCGCCGACGAGCCCACCACCGCACTGGACGTCACCATCCAGGCGCAGATCCTGCGGCTGCTGGCCGAGCTGCGGGACCGCACCGGCGTGGCCGTACTGATGATCACGCACGACATGGGCGTCGTCGCCGAACTCTGCGACGAGGTGGCGGTGATGTACGGCGGCCGGATCGTGGAGACCGGTACGGCCGCCACCGTCTTCGCCGCGCCGACGCACCCGTACACCCGGGCCCTGCTGCGCGCGACGCCCCGCCTGGACGCCCCGCAGGCCGCGCCCGGCGAGCGTCTCTACGCCATCCCCGGCCAACCACCCGACCCCGCTCACCTGCCCGCCGGCTGCGCCTTCCAGCCCCGCTGCGCTCTCGCCGAGGACCGCTGCACTGGCACCGTACCGACCTTGGAGCGGCTGCCCGCCGACCCGACGCACGAGGCCGCGTGCTGGGTGACGGCGCCTCCGGAGGGGCGCACGGACACGGCTGTGGCGGAGCAGCCCGCCGCCGACGCGCGGGCGGCGAAGCGCGCGGCCATCGGCGAACCCATCCTGGAGGTCGCGGACCTGCGCGTGAACCTCGGCGGTCGGCGCCCGGCCAGCGCGGTGTACGCGGTGGACGGCGTCAGCCTCACCGTCCGTGCCGGTGAGACGGTGGGTCTGGTCGGCGAGTCCGGCTGCGGGAAGTCCACTCTCGCCCGGACCCTGGTGGGCATCCACCGGCCGGACGCCGGCAGCGTGCGCCTGCACGGCCGGGACCTCGCCGCCCTGTCCCGCCGCGAAGCCGCCGGGGTACGCCGCGGCCTGCAGTACGTCTTCCAGGATCCGTACGCGTCGCTCAACCCGCGGCGCACGGTGCGCCAGGTCCTCGACGAGGCGCTGGAAGTACGCGGCGTGCCCGCGGCCGAACGACCGGCACGCGCGCTGGAGCTGCTGCGCACCGTCGGCCTGTCCGAGCGGCACCTCGACCGGCTGCCGCACGCCTTCTCCGGCGGCCAGCGCCAGCGCATCGGCATCGCACGCGCGCTCGCCGTCGAGCCGGAGTGCCTGGTGCTGGACGAACCGGTCTCCGCCCTCGACGTGTCCATCCAGGCGCAGATCATGAACCTCCTCGCCGATCTGCGCGACCGGCTGGGCCTCGGCTACCTGTTCATCGCCCACGACCTGGCCGTGGTCCGGCACATCAGCGACCGGGTGGCGGTGATGTATCTCGGCCGGATCATCGAGACCGGCCCCGCCGAACAGCTCTACGCCGACCCCCAGCACCCCTACACCGTCTCGCTGCTGTCCTCCTCGCCCGTCCCCGAGGTCGGCGCCGAGCGCGAGCGCATCGTGCTGCGGGGCGATCCGCCCAGCCCGAAGGACCCCTCCCCAAGCTCTTCGAGCAGGGGATACCCCATGTCCGGCTGCCGGTTCCGCACCCGCTGTCCCATCGGCCCGCTGGCCCGTCCCGACCGCACGATCTGCGCGGAGAAGTCACCGGAGCTCACGGTCGACGGCGTGAGAGGGCACGGCGCCGCATGCCACTTCCCCGGGGAGCTGACGGCGGCCGGCGCCGTGCCGTAGCCGGGCGCCCGCCACTCCCTTTCGCACAACGACGAACGACAAGGACCACCATGACGCGGCAGAGCGCCGGCTCTCCTCCCTCCGACTCCCCCCTCGACGACGACACGGCGGCGAAACTGGTCGCCTCGCTCCCCCTGGACCGCAAGGTCCGCCTGCTCACCGGCGGAGCCTTCTGGCGCACCGCCGCGGAACCCGCCGTCGGTCTTGAGTCGATGCTGCTGTCCGACGGCCCGTCCGGGGTACGCGGCGAGCACTGGGACGAGCGTGAACCCTCCCTCAACCTGCCCTCCGGGAGCTGCCTGGCCGCCGCCTGGGACCGCGACCTCGCCTACCGGTTCGGGCAGGCGATGGCGGCCGAGGCTCGGGCCAAGGGGGTGCACGTCGCTCTCGGGCCCACCGTCAACCTGCACCGCAGCCCGCTGGGCGGCCGGCACTTCGAATGCTTCTCGGAGGACCCGCTGCTCTCCGGTGCCCTCGCCGCAGGCTACGTCCACGGCCTCCAGGACCACGGCGTGGCGGCCGTGCCCAAGCACTACGTGGCCAACGACTCCGAGACCGACCGGCTCACCGTGGACGCCCGCATCGACGAACGGACGCTGCGCGAGGTCTACCTCGCACCGTTCGAGACGGCGGTCACCGAGTCCGGCGCATGGGGGGTGATGTCCGCGTACAACTCCGTCAACGGCACGACCATGAGCGAGCACGACCTGCTCCGGCGCCCGCTGTGCACCGAGTGGGGCTTCGACGGGGTGGTGGTGTCGGACTGGACGGCGGTGCGTTCCACCGAGGCCAGCGCCGCCGCCCGGCAGGACCTCGCGATGCCCGGCCCGGCCGGACCGTGGGGTGAGCTGCTGGTCGCCGCCGTGCGCGAAGGCCGGGTCGGCGAGGCGGCGATCGACGAGAAGGTGGTGCGGCTGCTGCGGCTGGCCTCCCGGGTGGGCGCGCTGGCAGGGCACCCGGTCCGGGACGAACCCCCACGGGCGCCCGAGGACTTCGCCTGCGAGGCGGCGGCCTCCGGCATGGTCCTGCTGCGCAACGAGCGCGGCGAGTTGCCCTGGTCCGCCGGCGGCATCGGATCCGTCGCGGTCAGCGGCCAGGCCGCCCGCACCCCGCGCGCCCAGGGCGGCGGCAGCGCGACCGTCGTCCCCACCTTCCTCACCACGCCGCTCGGCGGCCTGCGAGCGGCACTCCCTTCAGCGGAGGTCCACTACGACGTCGGCACGGTCGTCTCCGACGCACCGGCGCCGCTTCCGCCGCACACCCTCACCAACCCGGTCACCGGCGGCCCCGGGGTGCGGGCCCGGTTCCTCGACGCGGACGGCGACGAGGTGTTCGCCGAGGACCGGCTGGCCACCGACCTGGTGTGGTTCGGCAGCCCTCCGCCCGGCGCCCGGACCCTGGAGCTGACCACCCGGCACCGCCCCGAGGAGAGCGGCCCGGCGGAGCTGGGCATCGCCTGCGCCGGCCACACCACCCTGTACGCCGACGGCGAGGAGCTCCTGGACGTCGACTTCCGCACCGGCGGCGACGTCATGGGCGCGGGCCTGTTCGTGCCGCCCAGCACCTCGACACCCGTACGGCTCGAGGCCGGGCGGGACATCGAGCTGAAGGTGGTCCACGACCTGCACTCGCGGACCGGGACCGGCCGCACCGAGTCCCTCGTGATCACCTTCGGCCTGCTGCCCGTCGTCACCGACCCGGACGCGGAGATCGCCCGGGCCGCCGAGCGGGCACGCGACGCCGACGTCGCCGTGGTGGTCGTCGGCACCACCAGCCGGGCGGAGACCGAGGGCCGCGACCGCACCACCCTTGCGCTGCCCGGCCGCCAGGACGACCTGGTCCGCGCCGTGGCCGCCGCCAACCCGCGCACGGTCGTGGTCGTCAACGCCGGCAGCCCGGTGCTGATGCCCTGGCACGACGAGGTCGCCGCCGTCCTGCTGACCTGGTTCCCGGGCCAGGACTTCGGGAGCGCGCTGGCCGACGTCCTGCTGGGCGTGCGCGAGCCGGGCGGGCGGCTGCCGACCACCTGGCCCGCCGCCGAGGAGGACGTCCCGGTGCTGTCCACCCGGCCGGTGGACGGAAAGCTGCCCTATGAGGAGGGCCTGCACATCGGCCACCGGGCCTGGTTGCGTGCCGGCCGCAGGCCCGCGTACGCGTTCGGCCACGGCCTCGGCTACACCACCTGGCGGCTGGCGGACCTCGCCGTGCCGTCCGCCGTCGACCCGGGCCACGCTCTGACCGTGACCGTACGGGTCACCAACACCGGCTCCAGGACGGGCAAGCAGGTCGTCCAGATCTACCTGTCCAGGCCCACCAGCGCCCTCGACCGCCCCGTCCGCTGGCTGGCCGGCTTCGCACCCGTACACCTCGGCCCCGGCGCGTCGACCGAGGTCGCCGTGGAACTGCCGGCCCGGGCCTTCGCCCACTGGGACACCGGCGCCGGGGCCTGGGCCCACGAACCCGGCGCCTTCCTCGTACACGCCGGCACCGCCGCCGACGACACCCCCCTGACCGCGGAGGTCCGCCAGCCATGACCGCACCCGCCACCGGCGCCACCGAGCGCCCCAACTTCGTCATCGTCGTCCCGGACCAACTGCGCGCCGACGCGCTGGGCTGCTTCGGCAACGACCGCGCCCGCACCCCGCACCTCGACGCCCTCGCCGCCGACGGCACGGTCTTCGAGCAGGCCTATGTGCAGCACCCGGTCTGCTCGCCGAGCCGGGCGTCGTTCCTGACCGGCTGGTACCCGCACGTACGCGGCCACCGCACGCTCACCCATCTGCTACAGCCCGACGAGCCGAACCTGCTGCGCACCCTCAAGGACGCCGGCTACCACATCACCCTGGCGGGCACCCGCGGCGACACCTTCGCGCCGGGCGTCACCGAACTGAGCGCGGACGAGTACGGCTTCGCCGAGGAGCCGACCCGGCCGTCGTTCGCGAAGAGCTTCCCCTCGGACACCTGGGCGCGGGCCTTCTACCGCGGGAAGCTGGAGAGCGACGGGCTGATCGACCACGACGAGGCGGCGGTGCGGACCGCCGAGCGGTGGCTGGCCTCGCCGCCGAGCGAGCCGTGGGTCCTGTACGTACCGCTGTTCTATCCGCACTGCCCGTTCCGCGCCGAGGAGCCGTACTTCTCCCTGCACGACCGCGAGGGCATGCCGGACCCGCTGCCCGCCTCCGCCACCGAAGGCGCGGAGCCCGGCTTCCGGGAGGCGATCCGGCGCAGTTACGGCCTCGATCGGCTGAGCCCCGACATGTGGCGGGAGATCTCCGCCGTCTACCACGGCATGGTCACCCGGCTCGACGACCACGTCGGGCGGATCCAGGCCGCCCTGCACGACTCGGGCGCGGCCGACCGCACGGTCAGCGTGTTCTTCGCCGACCACGGCGAATACCTCGGCGACCACGGGCTGATCGAGAAGTGGCCGTCCGCCATGGAGCCGTGCATCACCCGCGACCCGCTGATCATCAGCGGCGGCGGCCTGCCCGGTGGGGGGCGCCACGCCGGCATGGTGGAGCTGGTCGACGTGCTGCCCACCGTCCTGGAGCTGGCCGACGTGCCCGCCCGGCACCGCCACTTCGGCCGCAGCCTCGTCCCCGTCCTGCACGACCCCGGTGCAGAGCACCGCCGATACGCCTTCACCGAGGGCGGGTTCACCGAGGAGGAGGAGCCGCAGATGGAGCGGCCGCCGTTCCCCTACGACCTCAAGGGCGGCCTCCAGCACGAGCAGCCCCGCCTGGTCGGGAAGGCCGTGGCCGTGCGGGACCGCGACTGGACGTACGTGTGGCGGCTCTACGAGCCCCCGGAGCTGTACCACCGCGCCGAGGACCCGCACGAGACCCGCAACCTCGCCGGCCGGCCGGAGTACGCCGCGACCGAGCGGCGTCTCGAGCAGGCCCTGTTGCGCTGGCAGGTGGAGACCGCGGACGTCATCCCGTACACCGCCGACCCCCGGTTCGCGCCGGTGGAACTCGCGGCACCCGCCGCCGCCCGCTGACCCCACCGCGCCAAACCGGAGGACCCCATGCGCATCATCTACGTCGACGTCGACACCCTGCGCGCCGATCACACCCAGCCGTACGGCTACCACCGCCCCACCACACCCAACCTGCAACGGCTGGCCGACCGTGGCGTGGTCTTCGATCGCTACTACTGCTCCGACTCCCCCTGCATGCCCTCGCGTACCGCCCTGACCAGCGGGCAGTTCGGCATCACCAACGGCGTCATCGGGCACTTCGGGGAGGCCGCCCGCTTCCGCCTCGACTCCGGGCACCGACCCGACCGCGACCGGCCGCTGCTCGGCCAGCGTCTCCAGGACCACGGCTGGTACACCGCCATGGTGTCGATGTTCGCGGAGCGCCACCGGGCGTACTACTTCCACGGCAACTTCCGCGAGGCCGTCCGCGCCACCGGCGAGATCAACGACGAGCAGGCGCACGAGATCAACGCGGTCGCCCTGGACTGGATCCGCCGCCACGCCGACGAGGACGACTGGTATCTGCACCTGACCTACTGGGAGCCGCACACCGACTACCTCATCGGCCCGGAGTGGGTGCGAAAGGCCGCCGCGTCCGGGCCCGCCCCCGCCTGGCCCGACCAGCAGACCATCGACGCCCACGCCGAGGTCTACGGCCCCCGTAGCG
>NZ_JAMJWG010000048.1 GCF_024435355.1 Streptomyces odontomachi | reverse complement strand
CACCTGTGATGTGCTGGGAGCCCGGTCAAGCAACATGCGGGGAGGACGGCCCGGTGACGAACGACGACCTGTGGCCCGTGGTCCGGCGCTATCGCGACAGCGAACTGGCGCGTATCGCCATGCCGGTGGGCGGCATCGGCACCGGGTGCATCAGCTTCGGCGGACGAGGTCAGCTGATCGACTGGGAGCTGTTCAACCGCCCCGCGAAGGGCTTCAGCCCGGACTCGTTCTTCGCCGTACGAGTGGCGGGCGAAGACGCCGTACACGCCCGGGTCCTGGAACGATCCCTGCTGGAGACCGAGTACGACGGTCACTGGGGCAGCACCTCCCCGCTGCACGGCCTCCCCCGCTTCCGGACCGGCGAGTTCGCCGCCGCCTACCCGTTCGGGCAGGTCACGCTGGACGACCCCGACCTGCCCGTGCAGGCGACGGTGGGCGCCTACAACCCGCTGGTGCCCGGGGACGCCGAGGCGAGCGGCATCCCCGCGCTGGTCTACCGGGCGCGGATCCGCAACACCGGCGACTCCCCCGTCACGGTCGACGTGTGCGCCAGCCTGCGCAACGTGGTGGGTCGCCGGCACGGAAAGGCGCCCGACGAGGTGCCCTCCGGCAACACCTTCGAACGACTCGAGCTGAACGGCGCCACCGTCCTCCTGGGCCGCGGCGACGCCGCAACCGACAACGCAACGACCGACGGCAACGCGACAACCGGCAACACGGAAGGGTCCGAGTCCTGGGGCACCCTGGCGCTGGCCGCGGTCGACGCCCCCGTCAGCAGCCACCGCCTGAACTGGGCCAAGCGCTCGTGGGGCGACTCGCTGCTCGACTTCTGGGACGACTTCCAGGCCGACGGCCGCCTCGACGAGCCCACCGACGGCGCCCGCGTCCCGACCGGCTCGCTCGTCGTCAGCAAGACCATCGCACCGGGCGCAACCGAGGACTTCCGCTTCCTCATCGCCTGGCACTTCCCGCACCGCCGCGGCTGGCGCCACGCCTGGCAGGGCCCGCCCGACCACGGCCACAGCGACGACATCGTGGGCAACCACTACGCGCGCCTGTTCACGGACGCCGCCGACGTGGTGCGGGCCGTGCTGCCCGACCTGCCGGCGCTGGAGGACCGCACCCGCGCCTACGTCGAGACGGTGACGTCGTCGACGCTGCCGCCGGCCGTGCAGGACGCGGTGCTGTCGAACACGGCGGTGCTGAAGTCGCCGACGTGCTTCCGGATCGCCGACGGCACCTTCCTCGCCTGGGAGGGCTGCAATCCGGACCACGGCAGCTGTCACGGCAGCTGCACCCACGTCTGGAACTACCAGTATGCGCTGGAGCAGCTCTTTCCCGACCTCGCCTGGACGATGCGGGAGGTGGAGTTCGTCCACTCGCTGGACGAGCGAGGGCTGATGAGCTTCCGCGCCGGGCTGCCGCTGGCCACCGAGGGCACCGGCTGGCGGGTGGCCGCGGCCGACGGCCAGATGGGCGCGCTGGTGCGCCTCTTCCGCACCTGGCGGCTGACCGGCCGCGACGACCTGCTCGCCGCGCACTGGCCGGGCGCCCGCCGCGCGATGGAATTCGCCTGGATCCCGCTGGGCTGGGACGCGGACGCCGACGGGGTGATGGAGGGCTGCCAGCACAGCACCAGCGACGTGGAGTACTACGGCCCGAACGGCGTCAACCAGTCGTGGTACCTGGCCGCGCTCGCCGCCTGCGCGGTCATGGCGGACGCGGCCGGCGACCCCGACTTCGCCCGGCGCTGCGAGACCGTCCTGGCGAGCGGCGCGTCCTGGACGGACGCCGAGCTGTTCAACGGCTCCTACTACCCGCAGCACGTCAGGCCGGCCGGCTCGGCCGACCGGATCGCCGAGGGCCTGCGCATCCGCTACGACGGCGACACGCCCGACGTCGGCTCCGACGACCTGACCGATCCCGATCTCCAGATCGGCGACGGCTGCATGACCGACCAGCTCGCCGGGCACGCCCTGGCGCTGCTGTGCGGCCTGGACGACCGCCTCGACGCGGGGCACACGGCGACCGCGATGCGCACCGTGGTGCGGCACAACCACCGCGACGGCTTCCACGCCCACCTCAACCACCTGCGCAGCTTCGCGCTGGGCGCCGAACGCGGCCTGCTCAACTGCACCTATCCGGGCGCCAACCGCCCCACCCGCCCCTTCCCGTACTGCAACGAGGTGTGGACGGGCCTGGAGTACACCGCCGCCGTCTGCCTGGCCGCCCAGGGCGACCGGGAGGCGGCCGGCCGGATCGTCACCGACGTCCGGGAGCGCTACGCAGGGCGGGCCCGCAACCCGTTCGACGAGGTCGAGTGCGGTCGGCACTACGTGCGCTCGATGGCGTCCTTCGGTCTCGCGCACGCCTGGCCGCGTACGGTGGTCGACCGGGTCACCGGCACCGTCGAACTGGACCCGCTGCCCGGCCGGTGGCCGGTGATCGCCGGCGGCACCGTCGGCACCGTGACGGTCGACGCGAGCCCCGACGGACCGCGCGCCCGCTTCACCGGGTCATGGGACGGCGCACCGCTCACCGTTCGACTACGGCCGGCGGCGACCGCCCCGTAGCCGCAGAGCCCCCGCCCCGTAGCGCCCACCACAGCGCACCCCAGCTCACCGGCTACCCAGCTCACCGGCTACTCAGCTCACCGGCTACCCAGCTCGCGCCTCCCACCCCGTCGCACGCGGGCACCCGTGAGCCGCCGAGCCGCCCCGCGCCCCCACGCTTCCCGCTCCGCCCCGGCCCAAGGAGGGTCCATGAAAACCGACCGCTCGACCACGCCCGATCCCACGCCCACCCCCACGCGCCGCCAGGCGCTCCGTCTCACCGCGGCGGCGGGCCTCGCGGTGTCCGCCGCGCCCGCGCTGACCGGATGCGGCGGCTCCGACTCCCCCTCCGGGACGGCCAGCAAGGGGTCGCTGACCCTGATCTACCTGGGTGACGCCACCCAGCAGAAGGCGTTCAACCAGCTCTTCGACGCCTTCCACGAGGCCCACCCGGGCATCACCATCAAGGCGCGCGGGATAGCCGCCAAGGACTGGGCGACCTTCGCCAACACCGTCTCCACGCAGATAGCCGGCGGCCAGGTGCCCGACATCGTCGACGTCGCCACGGAGGGGCAGCGCCTGTTCGCCTCCAAGGGCCTGCTGGAACCGCTCGACGCGTACCTGTCGCTCGACAAGAAGGAGGTGACGGACTACTACGACGACGCCGACCCGAAGCTCAAGCAGTGGACGCAGAAGTACGGTTCGCCCGACGGAAAGACGTACTTCGTGCCCGGCGGCTACAACTCCACCGTCCTGTACTGCAACACGACCGTCTTCGACAAGGCCGGCGTGGACCTCCCCGACAAGGGCTGGACCTGGGACGACTTCCGGCGCGCCGGCCAGCGGATCAAGGCGCGCACCGGCGCCTACCTGCTACCCCTCGGCTACGGCTTCCCCTTCGTCGACATCATGCCGTGGCTGCTCACCAACGGCGCCAGCACCTTCAACGCCGACTGGGACAAGCCCACGTTCGACTCTCCGGCGGCCATCGAGGCGGCCACCTACGTCAAGGGGTTGCTGGACGACGGCCTGTCCCCGAAGCCAGGCGGCACCTTCGACGCGGCGGCGCAGCTCGCCAAGGGCAAGCTGGCCGCGCTGGGCGGCGGGCGTTGGCCCACCCTCGACATGCGGCGGCTGAAACTGGTCGACAAGGTACGGATCATGCCCTGGCCGGTGCAGGCCGGGCACGGCTCGCCCATCGGCTGGGACGGCTGGCCGATCCTGAAGGCCAGCCACAACAAGGAGACGGCCTGGACGTTCCTGAAGTGGCTGATGTCGAAGGACGCCGCCGTCTTCTACGCGAAGATCGGCGGCACCAACATCCCGGCGCGCAACTCGGTGGCCCAGGGCAAGGACTTCCTCGCCGACGCGCCCGCCGGCAGCGAGCAGCTGGCGAAGGCGATCACCTACGGCACCCCGATCCCGTCCCCGGAGCGCGGCGCCGAGACGCAGGCGGCGATCACCCAGGGCTGGCAGGCGGCGATCACCGGGACGAAGCCGGTCGCCGATGCGCTGCGGGCGGCCAACGACAAGCTCGCAGGCCTGGTATGACCGCCTCCGCAGCCGACCCCGCAACAGCCGGGGCGCCGCGCTCCGCGGGACCGCCCTCCGCGGGACCGCCCTCCGCAGGACCGCCCTCCGCACGGGACGGACGGCACCCGGCCTGGACCGGATGGCTGTTCCTCAGCCCCGCCCTGCTCCTCTTCGTGGTGTTCATCGCCGGGCCGTTCCTCGCGGCGATCGTGCTCAGCCTGTTCAGCTGGGACATGCTGACCCCGGCGCGTTTCACGGGCCTGGGCAACTTCACCACGATGTTCCAGGACCCCCTGCTGTACAAGGCGCTGGCGCACACCTTCCTCTTCGCCCTGGCGTCGGTCGTCACCCACCTCGCGGGCGGCCTGCTGCTCGCGCTGGGCGTGAACCGGCTGACCGGCAAGGTGCTGTCGTACTTCGTGCGCACCGCGCTGTTCTTCCCGTTCGTCATCTCCTGGGCAGCGGTCGCGTTGCTCTGGAAGTACGTACTCGACCCCACCTTCGGGCTGATCCCCTACTACGCGGGGCAGTTGGGCTGGCACACCCCGGACTGGTTCAACGACCCCTCCTGGGCGCTGCCGGCGATCATCGGGATCGACTTCTGGCACACCATCGGCTACACGTTCATCATCATGCTCGCCGGGTTGCAGACGGTGCCGAAGGAACTCGTCGAGGCGGCCCGTAGCGACGGTGCCACCTCCCGGCAGGTCCTGTGGCACGTCACGATCCCGATGATGTCCCCCACGATCTTCTTCGCCGCGGTGATCACCTTCATCGGGGCCTTCCAGATCTTCGACCCGGTGCAGATCATCACGCCCCAGGGCGGCCCGGACGACTCGACGGTGACGATCGTGATGTACCTCTACCAGAAGGGCTTCCAGTCCTTCCAGGTCGGCTACGCCTCGGCGGTGGCCCTCCTGGTCTTCGTGATCATGATGGCGGTCACGCTGGTGCAGTTCCGCGGCGCACGGAAGTGGGTGCACGAGCGGTGAGCACGCAGACGCGAACGCAGCCGGATGCCCGTAGGCGGACACGGACGGACTCGCGTACCCGTCGTACCCGTACGCACGCGCAGCCACGCCCCGTCCGAAGGCTCCTGCCCTCAGCCGTCCTGAGGGTGGTCCTCCTCCTGGTGGGCCTGGCGATGGTGGCCCCGCTCGTCTGGCTGGTGGTGGAGAGCGTCACCGCCGAGAACGCCGCGTTCTCGCTGCCGCCGAACTGGGTGCCGCACCCCTTCACCCTGGACAACTTCCGGGGCGTGCCGGACCTGATCCCGTTCGGCCGGATGGCCCTGAACAGCCTCCAGGTGGCCGTGCTGTCCACGGTGGGCTCGCTGCTGGTGAGCGTGCTGGCCGCCTACGCGTTCTCCCGGCTGCACTTCCGGGGCCGTGACACGGTGTTCCTGGTGATGATCGGCGCGCTGATGGTGCCGGTGCAGATGACGGTGATCCCGGTGTTCGTCCTGATGCGCAACCTGGGCCTGGTCGACCAGTTGCCCTCGCTCTGGCTTCCGGCCCTGATCAACGTCTTCTCGATCTTCTTCCTCCGCCAGTACTTCAACACCATCCCGCGGGAGTTCGACGAGGCCGCGATCCTGGACGGGGCGGGGCACCTGTGGATCCTGTTCCGGGTGATCGTGCCGCTGTCGGGCCCGGCGCTCGCCGCGATGTCGATCCTCGCGTTCGAGTTGTCGTGGAACAACTACTTCGGCCCGCTGATCTTCCTCAGCAGCCCCGAGCACATGACCCTGCCCATCGGCCTGGTCTCGCTCCAGGCCGGCCAGGGCGGTTCGTCGGTGGTGGTGTTCGCCGCGATCACCGCCGTCGTGGTGCCCGTCCTCGTGGTGTTCCTGGCCTTCCAGCGCAGCTTCGTCGCGAGCATCGCGTCGTCCGGGCTACGGGGGTGAGGGCGGTGACCTCGCCACGCACGGCACCGCGGACGGCGGAACCCGAACCTGCCCAGGACGCGGCATCGGAGGACGAGATCCTCACCCGCCTCCTGAAGGGCCTGTGGCCCGGCCTGCCCACGCTGCTCGCCGCGAGCGCCGCGGTGTGCACGGCGGCCGCGGTCACCGTGTGGCTGGCGCCCGGCCTCACACCGGTTTCGGTGCTGGTCGCTGCGGTGCTGTTGGGCCCGGTGACCGCCGCGCTGATGGGCACCGTCGGCCGGATCGCCGCCGCCGACCAGGCCACCGCACGGCTCTGGTGGACCGACCTGCGCACGCTGGCCGGCTTCGGCTGCCGCCAGTCACTCCTGGCCGCGCTCCCCACCGCGGTGTTCCTGACGGCGTGGCCGGCCTGGACCCAGACCGGCAACGTCCTCCTGCTGCCGTCCCTGGCAGTCGGCGGCGCCGGCGCCGTCCTCGCCGCCCCCGCCCTCCCGGCCGCCCTGGCCCTGGGCTCCCTGCACCCCCACCTTCGCGGCCCCACCCTGTGGCGCTACGCCCTCCACCTCACCATCCGCCTCCCCCTCCGCTTCCTGGCCGCCCCCACCCTGACGGCCCTCGGCATCTGGGCGGCAACCCGCTGGACCGCCTCGGTCCTCCTGCTGGTCCCGGCACCGGCGGCCGCGGTGGCGGTGGCGGCGGTGTGGACGTCGGTGGTGCGGCTGGGAGGTGGGGCGCCGGGGGCAGGGGCGGGCGACCACGTCGCCCATGCCCCGTAAGGCGGAGAAGCGAGTCAGACCAGCGGGGTAGCGGGTTGCGCCCGAGGGCTGACGCGCAGGGGTGCGCGGGCGCCGGAGGATGAGGATCTCCGGCGGAGGGAGACCTGGTGGAGCGTGGGGACCGGATCGGGCGTGCGGCGGCGTACGGGGCGGCGGCGGCCCTGGTGCCGTATCTCGTGATCAAGGTGTCGTGGGTGGTCGGTTCGTTACTCGGCCTGCTGCCGGTCGGGCGGGGGTTCAGCCTGGGCGGGTGGCTGGTGCTCAACACCGTCACGATCGGTATGGCCGCGGCCGGGATCACGCTGGGGCTGGCGCTGGTACGGCCGTGGGGAATGCGGATCCCCGGCTGGCTGGTGGGGTTCGTCGCCTGGGTCGGGGCGGGTTTCCTGGTGTCGATCCTGCCGTTCGTGCTCGTCAGCGCGCTGGTGAACGCCGGGACGGCGAGTCCGGGAGGCGCAGGGGACTCAGGGGGTTCAGGGGGTTCAGGGGGCACGGTGGCCTCAGGGGGCTCAGGGGGTGACGCGGCGATGCCGGGATGGGAAGCGGTGCTGCTCCAGTGCAGCTTCGTGGCCACCGGGATCGCACTGGCCATCGCGCTTCCCGCCTACCTGCGACGGCGCTGGCCCCACGCACTGCGCCGGCCGGAGCAACCCGCCACCCGCACTTCCTCCGGACCGCCGTGGCCCACCGTGACCGCCGCCGCGACCGGCCTGGCCTGGGCCTACTGGGCAGCCGGTGGCTCCCTGGGCATCGCACACCGCGACGAGCGGCCGGCCAGCTGGCATGTGCTGGTCGGAGTCAGCGCATGCTGGGCTCTCGCCGCGTCCGCCGCCGTACTCGCGCTCGTCCGGAGCCGGTCGGCCCGGCTGCCGTATCCACTGCTGCTCGCGCTGGCGTGGCTGGGATCGGGCTCCCTGTTCGCGTGGAGCGGCTGGCGGCTGCCGGCCACGGTGTACGTGGCAGTGGCGCACCCGAGCGATGTCGGCTACCCGGAGAACGTCGCGGTCGCCGTGGCGCTGCACGTCGCGGCCGTGCTGACGGGGGCGGGGATGATGTGGACGCTGGTGGGCGGGGGCGGGGGGCGGTTGAGTGTGCCTGACGGTCCGCCGCGGGCACACTCTGTGTACGCCAGGAAGGACGGTCGGTCGACATGAGTCAAGGGGCCTCGTGGGTCGGCAGCTCCCTGCCCTACCTCACGCCGCGCTCGAACGGGCAACCAGAGGCATGGGGTGCCGAGGCGGCGGCACGTGGGCGTCGCGGCGGTCAGCGCATCGTGGCGGCCGGAGAAGTGCCGGCCGACGCGGAAGTGGCGGGACTGCTCGGCGTGCGCGAGGGTGAGCCGGTGGTCGTGCGCCGTCGGATCATCGAACTCGACGAGGAACCCTGCGAGCTGACGGACACGTACTACCCGGCGGAGATCGCCCGCGGCACGCCGCTCGGCCGCACGGGGAAGATCCGCGGCGGCGCGGTCACCCTGCTGGCCTCGCTCGGCCACGTCGGCGTACGCGTACAGGAGGAGGTGACGGCCCACATGCCCGACCCCGAGCAACGGACCGCGCTCCGACTGGCTCCGGACGAGCCGGTGCTACGGCTGGCCAGGACCACCTGGGACGCGGACGACCGGCCGATCCAGGCGGACATCATGATCATGCCCGCGCACCGGCAGCGCCTGCGCTACGAACTCCGCATCGGGTGAGGGACAGGGGACGGGGGGACAGGACAGCCGCAGTCACTCCGGTGGCCTGTTGTACGCATCCAGCGTCTTCTTGGCCGTCGACGAGTCCATGAGCCGCAGTTCCCAGGGCCCCGTGTTCACGTCGAACTCCTTGCCGAAGCCCACCCACTTACCGGCGATACGGCGCCCGGTCGGCTCGATGAGCAGCTGGATCGCACCGTGGTACCGGGCACCCCGGTAGTAGCCGTCCGAAGCGGTCTGCTCCGTCCAGGTGCCCGTCAACGTGTTGGTCTCCAGCTCCAGGTCCAGGGTCAGTTGACTCCCGCCGTTGGTGGCGGCCCGCGGCAGACTCCGTGCCGTGATGCGGTTGTTGTGCTGGAGCAGCACGACGAAGTGCTTGCCGGTGAAGACCTCGTTGCCCCTGCTGCTGGACACGTATTCGTACGCGGACAGCCACACCCCCGAGTAGTTCCCCCGGGCCGCCGGCTGTGGCGGCGTTGTGCTGGGTGCCGTGATGCCAAAGGCCGCATCTTCAACGTCGTGCCCGCCCCGTCCGTCGTCCGAGACCCGGACGGTGGGCACGGACGCCGCGAAGCCGAGGGACTCGATGGGCAGGCCGGTGACGACTTCGAGGGCGCGGGCGTAGACCGGTCGGGGCGCGGCCGTGGTACCGGACTCCCAGCGCTGCACGAGACGCTTGGACGCGTCGTTGGGCTGACCGGCACGTTGTCCCGCCTCTCGGAGGGCGCGGGCGAAGTCGTCCTGACTCATCAACAGGCCCATACGGGCGGCTCGAAGTGCGCCGTTCGGTGACGTCATGTACTCAAGGTAGTCCCGCAGTCGCCGAAATGACACCGAAATGACGCCCTGTGTGTCGCCGATATGACGCCTTGTCTGTCATCGCGCGGCTCCTGGTCGTCGGGCCACTGTGGTCCGCAGGAGAACCTCTTGCGTCCGGCGGACGTGGAGGCCGGCCGACGCTCGCGAGAGGAGCGGCAGCATGGGCCAGGGTTACGACCCGATCCGCACGGTGTCCTGGTGCGAGGCGCACGGGGGGGCTGGCCGAGGACGTGCAGCGGGTACCGGCCCGCATCGACACCGAACGGCCCAGCTGGGGGACGTACGCCTGCGGTACTTGCAGGCAGCGGCGCGCGGCCGATCCCGGCGGGTGCCACCCGAAGGCCGAAGCCCCACGAGCGGCCTTCGCCCTGGCACCCGGCAAGCGGAGTGGACTGTCAACCCCGAGCGGGATGGTGAGGGACATGCCCTTGCGCGCGTGCACGAAGTGTAGTGCCGCACATGTGACGAGATGTCCGAGCCGGATTCGGAACAGCGCCGCACCGACCTGTGGGCCGCGCAGCACACCGACCTGACCGGGCACCGCGCCTACCGCGAGATCACCACCACACCACTCGTCGCCCACCCGGCACCCACCAACCCGCTCTACGAACGGGAAACAGCACGCCGAGACGCGTGACGGAACGGTCGGCATGGGGGCCACGCCCACCAACCACCCCCACAGTGCCACTGCGCGACATCCGAATTCTGAAACGAAGGGAATCCAGCGACATGACGCAGGCGACCACCACGAACGCGCGGAACTCGGCCCACGGCCCCATCGAGGAGGCGGAGCGGGTACGCGACGAGCTGCGCGCGGCACTGCACGCTGCCGGAATCGTGCTGCCGTCCCTGCAAGTGGACGCCGCGGCGTACGCGGACGAGTACCCACGTCCCCTGGTCGAACTGGGCCGCTGCAACATGCAGACGGCGCGCAGGCTCACCGTGGCGCTCACTGGCGACCGGGACTCATCGCCCCACCGCGCACACCCGTAATCCGCTGGACGCTCCCCCCACACCGCCCCTACCCTCCCCCCGTCCAAAGGTCCTCGCGTCCGTGTGCCGGGTCCGCCGGGGAGCCTGCCGTTCAGGGCAGCCCACTGGCCCCCACCCGGCGGGCGCACGTCGCGCAAATGAGGTGCGTAGTGATGACGGTCCTGGCAGGTACGGCCGGCCGCAACCGGCAGCCGTCGTTCCACGGCGGCGCCGCCGCGTACGCGCGCCGGTCCACGTCGACCCGCATGACACCGACGGACCGAAGGAACCCCAGAAGTGGATCTTCCACGCCCATTCACCATCCGTGAGCGGCACCACCGCATCCACAACCCGTTCGACGACACCAAACTGGCCACCCTCGGCCGGGCGATCACGCCCGCGCCCGGCACGACGATCCTCGACCTGGCCTGCGGGTCCGGCGAGATGCTGTGCACCTGGGCGCGGGACTGGCAGATCACCGGGACCGGTGTGGACATCAGCACCGTCTTCCTGGGCGGCGCCCGAGCCCGTGCGCAGGAGCTGGACGTGACCGACCGGGTCACGTTCGTGCACGGCGACGCGGCCGGGTACGTGGCCGCGGAACCGGTCGGGATCGTCGCCTGCCTCGGCGCCACCTGGATCGGCGGTGGCCTGGACGGCACCGTCGAGCTGATGCGCCGCAGCCTCGCCCCCGGCGGGATGCTGCTGGTCGGCGAGCCGTACTGGCGCCTTGAGCCGCCGGACCAGGCCACCGTGGAAGGCTGTCACGCCGGCCACAGGGACGACTTCCGGCCACTGCCGGAACTCGTCGAGCGGTTCGCGGTGCTCGGCTACGACGTCGTCGAGATGGTCCTCGCCGACCAGGACAGCTGGGACCGTTACGCGGCGGCCCAATGGCTCTCCGTCCGACGCTGGCTGGACACCCACCCCGACGACGAGCTGGCGGCCGAGATGCGTGCCGAGCTCGACACCGCCCCCGTCCAGCACGTGCGCTACCAACGCGAATACCTCGGATGGGGGGTGTTCGCGCTGATCGCGCGATGAGCAGGGTGCCCGGGGCGTGGGCGCATGCGGACCACCGCCCGCGCCCCGGGTTCGCACCGCTCACGACACCCGAAACGCGCTCCCGGAAACACCTAAAACACCGGAAACACCGGAACGCTCCCCCCGAAAGACTGCGCTCCGACCGCCCCAATATCTGTGCTCGCGATACGAGAGTTCAACGGGGCTTGCATACAGATTTGTTGCTGCGCGCACGCGAGTGGAATTTTGGAAGTCGCACGAGCCGATGCGGCGTGCTACTGTCACTCTCAGTTGCAGTTGTGGTTCCCGAACTTTCAGATGCATTCCAGTGAGCTTCCACGACACTGGCAGCATGGTGATAGTTCCGGTCTTTTCCGGGCGGGGTAAATCATTGCGGCGACGCGGTGTCCGCACGGTGCGAACACCTGCGCACTACCCCGAAGGAGAATGACATGGCCAACGGAACCGTGAAGTGGTTCAACTCGGAAAAGGGTTTCGGTTTCATCGAGCAGGACGGCGGCGGCGCTGACGTGTTCGCCCACTACTCGAACATCGCCACCCAGGGATTCCGCGAGCTGCTCGAAGGCCAGAAGGTGACCTTCGACATCGCGCAGGGCCAGAAGGGCCCGACGGCCGAGAACATCGTTCCTGCCTGAAGCGCGACCGACGCGACTGACGCATACGCACGGCTGGGGCCCGCATCCTTCGGGGTGCGGGCCCCAGCCACATGCATCTCACGGTGCGCCGGTCGCCGCGCACAATTCCCAGGAAATCCACACGTGCCACCCCGGGATGCCGGCACTGGATTCCAGTGCGGGACCCCGGCGGTCGACGCCCTGAACGCCGTATCCAGTTCGCGGTCACCCCAAGAGATTTCCTTTCTCCTATTCCCTTCGGCCCGTTCCGTTAATTGTCCGCCTCGAGAATCACTGCGGGGATTACTCGATATGCGGCCGCAGCGAGAAAGGCTCGCAGGAACCGCAAACGCATGAACACTCGTGGTCACAGCCACTGACCCGCCGCATTGCAGGGCGAGTTCGCCGCTGACCCGGCTCGGTAGGAGGAACCTCTTGACGCTGGTCCAGACGCACCCACGCGCGATGCCACGCTCGACGAACGAGAACCCCACGCACAGGACGCCGACGGACGGCGTGGACGCGACCGGGCCGCAGGTCTGGAACGACATGACGGTCGAGGTGGCACTGTCTGTCATGGCCGCCGCCCGCACCCGTCACCTCGTCGTCTGTGACGAGGACGGCCAGTGCACCGGCCTGGTCACCCGGGCCCGGCTCACCACCGTGCGGGACAGTCCCGGATACACGGACCGGGTCCGCCTGCGTGACGTCCGCTGACCGGCCCCACCACCACCGACCACCACCCCATTCTTCTCCCTTCTCCCTAGTGAGGCACCATGCGATGTGTCATCGCCCGCTTTCCGTTCGAGCTCACCAAGGCCGGCGTGCTGGAATCGATGAAGGACGTCACGCCTGAGCCGGTCACCGGCGATTCCGTGCTCATCGGCCGCCGCCGCTACCCCGTCATGCAGGTCGGCCAGGTCGTCACCCGCCAGGACCGCCGCGACTTCAGCAGCGGTGAGGTCCTCAGGGCCATGGCCCAACTCGGCTTCACCTGCCGCACCGTCCCCAAGGCCGCAACCGCGAGGATCGTCGATCCGCTCCGGCAGGCTTCCGCGATGCTGGGCGCCCCCATGTCGTGAACAGCAAGGAAGGAGGGTCCTACCGGCGTGGCGTGCGCCGGTAGGGCCCTCCTTCGTACGATGCCGTTCTCGGCGGATGCCGTTCCCGGCGCGGCGGGTCAGTCGGAGTAGCTGAAGTCCCCCACGGTCCAGGCGCTGACGTCCTCGATCGCAACGCGGTACATCCCGCCCGTCTCGGGGATTCCCATGGCGCCCTGGAGGATCCGGGCGACGTGGAAGTGGAGATGCGTGGGCGGCCTGTCCCGCTGGACGGGAGCGTCGAACGAGGCGGAGAACTCGCCCAACTGGTCGGAGTCCCGCAGCACCTCCGACACCCGCTGCCGCCATACGGCTTCGGGGGCCAGGCGACCGGTGATGACGGCACCACCGGTGACCACGGTCAGGGGCATCTGGTTGCTCTGCCCGGATTCCACACGGGCAGCGATGTCAACGATCAGCTCGTCAGGCTTCGGCATGAGATTGCATTTTATGCACCGGCCGGTCCGGCGTCCTTCCTGGTGGAGAAGTCTTGCGATGGTCGCACCCGCCGGAGCGGTGGGTCGCACCCGCCGGAGCGGTGTCGCACCCGCTCCGGACCGCTCCGGCCGGTCCGGCTCGGTCCGGCTCGGCTCGGCTCGGCTCCACAGGCTGAGTCCGGACAGTCCACAGGCTGAGCCCGGACAGTCCACAGCCTGAGTCCGGACAGTCCACAGGCTGAGTCCGGTCAGGCCGACGAGGGGCCCGGCTCGCCGGTGCGGCGGGCACGGAGTTCCTCGTTGATGCGCTGGGCCTCTTCGAGCTGGTCTTCCAGGATGACGATGCGGCACGCGGCCTCGATGGGTGTGCCCTGGTCGACGAGTTCGCGGGCGCGGGCGGCGATGCGCAGCTGGTAGCGGGAGTAGCGGCGGTGGCCGCCTTCGGAGCGCAGGGGGGTGATCAGGCGGTGTTCCCCCAGGGCGCGGAGGAACGCGGGGGTGGTGCCGAGCATCTCGGCGGCCCGGCCCATGGTGTAGGCGGGATAGTCGTCGTCCTCGAGGGGGACGGTGGGGCGGGTACTGCGAGGGGGCATAGACCTCTTCTTCCGGGGACGCGTCGAGGGGCCCGAGCGCCGACTGGCGCTCGGGCCCCGAGCTTTCAACACCATCTACGGCCGGCTGTGCCAGCCATCTGTGTCCGCAGGTTCCGCCTGGGAGGGCGGGGCTGCGGGGATCGCGGATGCGTGACCGGGGACCACCTTCCAATCCGGGGCCTGCGGTACCCGGGCGATCTCGCTCGCCCGGGCGATCCTGATGGCGCTCTGCTCCTTACCTTGTCGTACTGCCTACCTACTTACCTGGTTACGCGGTACTGCTGCGCGACCCCTGGGGCCGCTCGGTCCGGCAGCCAGTGGAGGAACCCTTCACTTCCGGCTCCGCCGCTCCGCTGCCGGACCGCACCTGCTTGACCTGCTTGCACGGCAGTTCGTCTCTGCCGTGTCGGTGGATCCATGTCGTTGCGCTTCTTGGCTACGGAGAAAACACTACCCCCCGCCAACGGCAATGTCTACCTCCGCCACTACAGATTTACTCCATCCACAGGTGCTGTGATTCTTCGGCTTGCGCACCTGCAAGAGTCATGTGTCCGATTGAGAGCCGGACTCGCGGGGCACTAGTGATACCCAGCGGTACAACCGACCAGGCAGGGGTGTTCTGCCCATGAGCGAGACGGAGACAGTCCAGACGGCATCTCTCGCGAGGCCCGTCGTGTTGGAGGACGACAGCCTGGCAGGCGTGGCGCACGCCCGCGACGTCGCCCGCGCCTTCGCCGAGAACCTCGACCCGCCCCCGGCCGCCGAAAGCGCGGAGACCCTTGCCCTGGTGGTGTCCGAGCTGGCCACCAACGCACTGCGCCATGGCGGCGGCCGCTACCGGATGCGGCTGAATGCCGACGCGGACGGGTTGCACGTCGCCGTCAGTGACCCCAGCCCCACGCCCCCGCGGGAACGGACCCCGGATCTCGACGGCGGCGCCGGCGGCTTCGGCTGGCCCATGATCCGCTGCCTCGCCAGCGGCGTCACCATCGTCCCCGGGCCCGGGACGGGCAAGACCATCCTCGCCGCCGTCCCGCGCTGACCGCCGGAGACGACGGCGAAGCCGTCCTCAGCCCGCGGCCTCGACCGGGCGCACCGGCGGTGGGGACGTCCGCAGGTGGGTGGCCGACGAGCGCACCGCCCAGAGGAACACCGCGAGCGACACCACGGCCACCACGATCGTGTCGTACGGCGCGGTCAGCTGCCCGGAGCCGCCGAAGGTGCCCAGCCAGGAGAGCAGGGTGAGGACGGCCAGATGGACGATCAGCCAGGCGCCGGTGACCAGCTCCCGGACCGGGGTGGGCGAGCGGTCCGCGGCACCGCCCGGCACCGCGCCGCGCCGGTCGCCCCAGCGCAGCAGCAGGTACAACGGCACTCCGCCCAGCACCATCGGCAACGCCAGCCGCAGATCGTGCCAGCCGGACCAGTACACGAACTCGCTCGCCACCACGTAGCTCAACGGCGCCATCCAGCGCACCCCGGGCACCCGCCCGACGGAGCGCTCGACGCCGCGTTCGCGGTCGTGCGCGCGGAACGCCGCGGCTGCGACCGCCGAGGCCGCGTAGACCAGCAGGTACATGATGCCCATCACGCTGACGATGTCCTGCCAACCGCCGAACGGCAGCATGAAGACGATGATCACCAGCAGGTTCAGCACCAGCGCCCGGTGCGGCATGCCGTGCCGCGGGTTGATGCGCATGAAGTAACGCGGCAGCAGGCGGCTCTTGGCGAGCGCGTAGGTGTGCCGGGCGTCGATGGCGACGCCCACGTATGCGGAGCCACCGGGGGAGATCACGGCGTCGGCGTAGAGCAGCGTGGCCAGCCAGTGCAGGTTGAGGACGAGGGCGAGCTGGCCGAAGGGCGAGTCGAAGTTGACGCCCTGCCAGCCGTGCACCAGGAGCCGGTCCGGCACCGTGAACAGGAACGCCAGTTGCAGCGTCAGGTACAGCAGCACCGCGAGGCCGATCCCGGCGAGCACGGCGGCCGGGATGGTGCGGCGCGGGTTGCGGGCCTCGCCGGAGAAGTCCAGCGGCGCCTGGAAGCCGTTGACGGAGTAGACGATGCCGCCGCTGGCGAGCGCGCTCAGGCAGGCCGCGTAGCCGTACGGGGCGAAGCCTCCGTGGTCGGTGAGGCGCCCGCCGTGCGTCCCCGACAGGAACAGGGCCACGACGGTGATGACCGGGATGAGGATCTTCAGCACCGAGACCAGGTTGTTCAGGCGCGCGAACAGGCGTACCGCGAACCAGTTGAGGCCCGTCAGCAGCACGCTCAGCGCGGTGGCCACCCCGAGCCCCGACGCGGTGATGCGGCCGTCGTGGAACAGGCCGGGCAGGTAGTGCGCTGCGTACTGCATGATCGCGGCGATCTCCGCCGCGGTGCCGCCGACGGACAGCAGCACCGACCACCCGATCACCGTGCCGACCACCCGACCGCTCGCGTACAGCGGCCAGCGGACCGTGCCGCCGCCCTCCGGGCGGGTGGCGCCGAGCTCGACCATGACCAGCGCGACCAGCGCGCTCAACGCACCCGCCGCCAGCCATGACAGCAGTGCGGCAGGACCCGCGGTCTGGGCGGCGAACAGCGCGGCGAAGAGCCAGCCGGAGCCAACGATGTTGGAGAACCCGATCGCCGTGAGCCCGACGAAGCCGAGGTCCTTGCGCAGCCGGTGCTCCTGCGTCAGCACGGCACCGGTTACGGCGCCCGACCCGCCACCCGGGCCCGGCGCGTCCTTCGGGGGCGGCTCCTGATCACTCACAGGTGCAGCCTTTCCGCGCCGGCGAGCGGATACGCCTGGCGGACGCCTGACCGGACGCGTGACCGGACGCCTGGCCGGGGGTCCGGTCGGGGTCTTGCAGCCGTTACCGTCCGCCCGCCACCCGCAGCACCGCACCGTTGGTGTACGAGGCGTCGGCGGAGAGCAGCCAGGCGATGGCGGCGGCGATCTCGGCGGGGTCGGCGGCCCTGCGCAGCGGGATCTCGGGGGCCATCCGGGCCGGGCGGTCCGGGTCGCCCATGGCGGCGTGCATGTCGGTCTGGACGAGTCCGGGGGCCACCGCGTTCACCCGGATCCCGTCGGGGCCCAGCTCCTTGGCGAGGCCCAGGGTGAGGGTGTCGACGGCCGCCTTGGACGCGGCGTAGTGCACGTACTCGCCGGGGCTGCCGAGGGTGGCCGCGCCGGAGGAGACGTTGACGATGGCGCCGCCGCCGGCCGCCGCCATGTCACGGGCGGCGCGGCGGCAGCACAGCAGGCAGCCCAGCACGTTCACGTCCAGCACCCGGCGCAGGACCGCCGTCTCCACGTCGGTGAACCGGGTCAGCGGGCCGCTCACCGCGGCGTTGTTGACCAGTCCGGTCACCGGGCCGAGCTGGTCGGCGGCGGTGTCGAACAGTAGCTCCACGTCCGCCTCGGACGCGGTGTCGGCGCGCACGGTGACGCAGCGCGCCCCGGCGGCGCGCACCTCGGCGGCGGTCCGCTCCGCCGCGGTGGCGTCCTGAACGTAGCCGAGGGCCACGTCGTGCCCGTCGGAGGCGAGCCGGACACAGGTCGCGGCGCCGATTCCCCGACTGCCGCCCGTGACGATGGTGACCGGTCGTGTCATGTGATGTTCCATTTTCTACTATTTCTGCTGTCCGCTGACGCTGGTCGGCGCACGGAAAAGACTGCCTTATCGGGCTTGTCCCCCGCGCAATCGGGCTCGCGGTCCCTCGCACACGCGCCGGCCGCACCCCTCAGGCGGCAGGGCGTGCGCCCCCGACCCGGGTGCGTACCGCGCCCATGCTCGCCGCGATGACCAGGGCGATGGCGAGGCCGTCGACGAGGCTCAGGGACTGGTGCAGGACGAGGAAGCCCGCGAGGGCCGCGACGGCCGGTTCCACGCTCATCAGGATGGCGAACGAGGCGGCGTGCAGGCGACGCAGGGCGATCAGTTCGAGGGTGTAGGGCAGGACCGACGACAGCATCGCGACGGCGGCTGCGATGCCGACGGTGCTCGGCACGAGGAGCCGCGACCCGGCCGACAGGACGCCCATCGGCAGCGACAGCGCCGCTCCCACGGTCATCGCCAGCGCCAGCCCGTCGGCCTGCGGGAAGCGGCGACCGGTGCGGGCGCTGAACACGATGTAGAGGGCCCACATCGCACCGGCGCAGAGCGCGAACGCCGCACCGGCGACGTTCAGCCCGCCGAGGCCTCCGCCGCCGAGCAGGAACACCCCGGTGACGGCGAGCCCCGCCCACAGCACGTTCACCAGCCGGCGGGAGGTGATCACCGACAGCGCCAGCGGGCCCAGTACCTCCAGGGTCACGGCGATACCCAGCGGGATGCGCGCGGCGGACTGGTAGATGAGGGTGTTCATGCTGCCGATGGCGACACCGAAGACGAGCACCGTGCCCCAGTCTGCGCGCGAGTGACCGCGCAGCCGGGGCCGGCACACGACCAGCAGCACCAGGGCCGCGACGACGAGCCGCAGGGTGACGATGCCGAGCGGACCGGTGCGCGGCATCAGCCAGACGGCGAGCGCCCCGCCGAACTGGACGGAGACGATTCCGGACGTCACCAGGGCGACCGCACCGGCCGTGGCCCGCCCACCGCCTTCGCCCCCTTGGCCGGCGGACCCGACGCCGGACCCCGCACCGGCCACCTCGGCTACACCGGAAGCACCAGAGGCGCCGGAAGCGCCGGGGGCACCGGCAACACCGCCGGCAACACCGAAGCCGGGGTCGCCGCCGGAAGTGGGCCTGCCGGGCCCGACCGGCGCGTGCGCGTCCGCCGCCCTTCCGCTACTCATCGGAGGTCCAATCTAATCGACTCGGCGTCCAATATACTGAACTCTCCGAGCCGGGCATCACCCAGGGAGCGTCGTTCAGGGACGATCGTCCCCCCGCCCCTCCGGCTCCTGCTCGCCGGCCTCCCGCCCGTCCAGGGCCTCCGCCAGCAGCTCGGCGAGGTGCCGTCCGCGGGTTCCGGCCAGTTGCCGGAGCTGGGTGCGGCAGGAGTAGCCGTCGGCGAGGACGGCAGCCCCGGGCGGTGCCTGCCGCACCGCGGGCAGCAGCTGCTCCTCCGCGCAGGCCACCGACACGTCGTAGTGGCCGCGTTCGAAACCGAAGTTGCCCGCGAGCCCGCAGCAGCCGCCGCTCAGGGTGCCGGTCAGGCCGGCGCGGTCGCGCAGCCGGCGCTCCGCGGCGTCGCCCAGCACGGCGTGCTGGTGGCAGTGGGTCTGGCCGACGGCGGCCCGGTCGAGGCGCGGCGGCACCCACTCGGGGGCCTGTTCCTCCAACGCCTGCGCGAAGGTACGCACCGAGTCGGCCAGCCGCCGGGCCCGGGGATCGTCGGGCAGCAGCTCGGGCAGGTCGGTCTTCAGCGCGCCCGCGCAGCTCGGCTCCAGCACCACCATGGGCCCCTCGAAGCCCGCCGGCTCCAGCAGGTCCAGGGTGCGCCGCAGGACGGCGCGCGCCTGGTCCAGCTGGCCGGTCGACACGTACGTCAGACCGCAGCACACGCCGTCCGGAGGCACCGCGATCCGCCGCCCTGCGTCCTCGAAGACCCGGACGGCCGCCTTGGCGACGTCGGGCGAGAGGTGGTTGGTGAAGGTGTCCGGCCACAGCACGGTGACGTCGCCGCCGACCGACGCACCCGTCACCGGCGCACCCGTCACCGACGCACCCGTCACCGACGCATCCGCGGCCGCGTCCCCGGTGCCGTCCTGGCCCGCCGCCTCCCCGGCGCCGGACCCCTCCGTGACGCGGGCGCCGTGCGGGCCCGCCACCCCGCTGACGTCGGGCCGGCGGGCGAACCACTGCCGGAACGTCTCACGCGGCAGCGGCGGAATCTCACGCTCCGGCGCGATGCCCCCGAGCCGCTTCGCGACGGCCGCCAGCGGGCCGACCCGCGCCGCCGCGTTCGCCGCGCCGGCCAGCCGGAGCCTGCTGACCGCGCGCAGCCAGCGCGGCAGCCGGCCCAGGGCGTAGTGCGCCGCGGGGCGCCGCCGCCCCTGGTAGTGGTGGTGCAGGAACTCCGCCTTGTACGTGGCCATGTCGACGCCGACCGGGCAGTCCGAACGGCAGCCCTTGCAGGACAGGCAGAGGTCCAGCGCGTCCAGGACCTCCGTGGAGCGCCAGCCGTCGGTGATGACGACGTCCACGGGCCCGCCGCTGCCGCCCGCGCCGGCTCCCGCCGTGCCCGCGGCCGGTCCGGGCGCGCCCTCGACGCCGCCCGCCAGCATCTCGTGCAGCAGCCGGGCCCGGCCGCGCGTGGAGTGCCGCTCCTCGCCGGTGGCGCGGTACGACGGGCACATGACGGCCGTGTCCCCGGGCGCCACCGCGGTCGTCCGGCACTTCGCGACGCCCACGCAGCGGCGCACCGCGGCCGAGAAGTCACCGCCGTCGTGCGGGTAGCCGAAGGCCACGTCGACACGGTCCGCGGGCAGCGGCGTGAACCGCAGGTTCTCGTCGAGCGGGGCGGGGCGCACCAGGACGCCCGGGTTGAGCCCGTCGGACGGGTCCCACAGGGCCTTGGCGCGTTCGAAGAGCCGCACCAGCTCCGTGCCGTACATCTTCGGCAGCAGCTCGGCGCGCGCCAGACCGTCGCCGTGCTCGCCGGAGAGCGACCCGCCGTGTGCGACGACCAGTTCGGCCAGCTCCTCCGAGAACCGCCGGAAGCGCCGCACCCCGTCGGCGCCGATCAGGTCGAAGTCGATGCGCACATGGATGCAGCCGTCACCGAAGTGCCCGTAGGGCGTGCCGCGCAGGTCGTGGGCGCGCAGCAGGGTGCGGAAGTCGCGCAGGTAGGCGCCGAGCCGGGCCGGCGGCACCGCACAGTCCTCCCAGCCGGGCCAGGCCTCCGAGTCGTCCGGCATCCGGGTGGCCGTGCCGCTGGCGTCCTCGCGTACCCGCCACAGCATGCGCTGCCCGGCCGGATCGCTCACCACGACCGAGTCGACCACGTCGGCGGCGCGCACCAGCGCCTCGGCCCGTGCGCGTGCCTCGTCGCCGGTGTCGCCGCCGACCTCCACGAACAGCCAGGCGCCGCCCTTCGGCAGTCCCGCCGTGCCGACCGGCACCAGGTCGGCCGCCATGCCCTCGACGGTCAGCGGACGGTGCGGCAGCAGCCCGGCGGCGGCGTCCGCCGCCGCGCCCTCGTCCGGATAGCCGAGCACGGCGAGCACCCGCGCGCGCGGCATCTCGACGAGGTCCACGACCGCCTCGGTCAGCACGGCGAGGGTGCCCTCGGTGCCGCACAGGAAGCGGGCGACGTCGCCGCCGTGCTCCGGCAGCAGGGCGTCGAGTGCGTAGCCGGAGATGCGGCGCGGCAGCTCGGGGAAGCCGGTGCGCAGCAGCGCCAGGTCGCCCTCCACCAGCTCCCGCAGCCCCTCGGGCGCCCCCTCCAGGTCCTTTCCGGCGCGCCGCCGCTCGCCCCCGTACCCGACCACCGACAGTTCCCGGACGCTGTCGGCCGTGGTGCCCCAGGCCACCGAGTGCGACCCGCAGGAGTTGTTGCCGATCATGCCGCCGAGGGTGCAGCGGCCGTGCGTCGACGGGTCGGGGCCGAAGCGCAGCCCGTGCGGGGCGGCGGCCTCCTGGAGCCGGTCCAGGACGAGGCCCGGCTGCACGACCGCGGTGCGCGCCTCGGGGTCGAGGGCGACGATGCGGTTCATGTGCCGGGTGAAGTCCAGGACCACCCCGGTGCCGGTGGCCTGCCCCGCGATCGAGGTGCCGCCGCCGCGTGCGACGACCGGCACGCCGTGGTCACGGCACACGGCGAGGGCGGCGGCCACGTCGTCGGCGTCGCGTGGGGCGACGGTGCCGAGGGGTACGCGGCGGTAGTTGGAGGCGTCCATGGTGTTCAGGGCCCGGGCGGTCGCCGAGAAGTCCACATCGGCCGCGCCGCCGCGCACCGCGGCGAGAAGGTCCTTGTGGAGCGCGGCAGCCCCGTCCGCGCGGGTGTCCTGGGCCACACCGTCGAGTTCCGTCATTACTCCAGCATGCATCCGGTGCACGACACGGAACCCGGTGGTCACGCTTCCTTGACGACCGACGGCTGCCGGCCACACACGACAACCGGAACGATCACAACTCCTGGCGGTACCGCCGCAGGATGTCCCGGCTGCGGCGCGCGGACTCCGCATGCACCACCATGCGGTCCAGCGCCTCCTTGTGCTCCGTGACCTCGTCCGGCCGGTCGAGGTAGAGCGCGCCGGTCAGGTACTCCACGTACACCATGTCCGGCACCTCGGGGAGGGCGAAGCGGAACAGCACGAAGGGGCTGTACGTGCCGGGGTGGTGGCCCGCGGCCAGCTCGGCGACCTGGAGCGTCACGTTCGGCTGCTCGGTCGCCTCCAGCAGCCGGTCCAGCTGGGCCCGCATCAGCTGGGGCGGCCCCACGGGACGCAACAGCGCAGTCTCGTCCATCACGACCCAGAAGGTGGGCGCGCCGGGCCGTTGCAGCAGCGTCTGCCGTTCGAGGCGCAGCGCCACGTGGCGTTCCACGTGCGCCGGCTCGTGGCAGCCGACCGAGCCGGTGGTGAGGACCTCCCGGGCGTAGTCCTCGGTCTGGAGCAGACCGGGCACGAAGTGCGGCTCGTAGGAGCGGATCGTCTTCGCGGACTCCTCCAGGCTGACGTAGCCGCTGAACCAGTCCGGCAGGATGTCGTGGTAGCGCTGCCACCAGCCGGGCTTGTTCGCCTCGTCGGCCAGCCGGAGGAACGCCTCCACGTCCGCCTCGGGCACCCCGTACGCGGGCAGCAGCATCCGCACGTACGGGATCTTCAGGGCAACCTCGGCGGTCTCCAGGCGGCGGACCGTGGCGGGTGCGACGTGCAGCAGGTCGGCGGCGTGCTCCCGGCTCATTCCGGCCTTCTCGCGCAGCTCGCGGAGTTGCCTGCTCAGGACGAGCTGACCGATCGTCGGAGCCGACCTCGGCTCACTCACTCCCCCACCTCCGAGCCCACTGATGTGCCGCAGTCTGCCACAGCCCTTGCGTCACTGCAGGTGCGCGAACGTAATCCGTACGTGGCCGCCGCCAGACCCGCCGGATCCGGGCCAACGCCACCTTGACGAGCGAAAACGACGCAGTCCTGACGAAGAAGCCAGCTCTGCGAACAGACATCCGAACGGCCGGCGGTCGCCGGGCGCTCGGCGACCGGACACCCGCCGTACACCCTCCGCACGCCTGCCGGACGGCCCCCGCTGCCCCTCCCACCGGCCCCGTCTCACCGGACGGACCACGTTTCCATCCGGTTTCGGAAAGGGGTTACGCTCCCGACCGTGGCTGAGATCCGGATTCCTGCTGACATCAAGCCCGCGGACGGCCGTTTCGGCTCGGGCCCCTCCAAGGTGCGTACGGAAGCGCTGGACGCGCTCGCCGCCACCGGTGCCTCCCTGCTGGGCACCTCCCACCGCCAGGCCCCGGTCAAGAACCTGGTCGGGCGGGTACGCGAGGGCGTGCGCGAGCTGTTCTCCCTTCCCGACGGGTACGAGGTGGTCCTGGGCAACGGTGGCACCACCTGCTTCTGGGACGTCGCGACCCACGGTCTGATCGAGAACAAGTCGCAGCACCTGTCGTTCGGTGAGTTCTCCTCGAAGTTCGCCAAGGCGGCGAAGCTGGCCCCGTGGCTCGCCGAGCCCAGCGTCATCTCCACCGACCCCGGCACCCACCCGGAGCCGAAGGCGGAAGCGGGCGTCGACGTCTACGCCTACACGCACAACGAGACCTCCACCGGCGTCGCGATGCCCATCAAGCGGGTCGACGGAGCCGACGAGGGCTCCCTCGTCCTGGTCGACGCCACATCGGGCGCCGGCGGCCTGCCGGTCGACATCTCCGAGACCGACGTCTACTACTTCGCCCCGCAGAAGTCCTTCGCCTCCGACGGCGGCCTGTGGATCGGCATCTTCTCCCCGGCCGCGCTGGAGCGCGCCGCCCGGGTGCACGCTTCGGGCCGGCACGTCCCGGAGTTCTTCTCCCTGCCGACCGCGATCGACAACTCGGGCAAGAACCAGACGTACAACACCCCCGCCGTCACCACCCTCTTCCTGCTGGCCGACCAGCTGGAGTGGATCAACGGTCAGGGCGGCCTGGACTGGGCGGTGCGGCGTACCGCGACCTCCGCGCGCACGCTGTACGGCTGGGCCGAGGACCTCAAGTACGCGACCCCGTTCGTGTCCGACCCGGCCAAGCGCTCGCAGGTCGTCGGCACGATCGACTTCAGCGACGAGGTCGACGCGGCGGCGGTCGCCAAGGTGCTGCGGGCGAACGGTGTCGTGGACACCGAGCCGTACCGCAAGCTGGGTCGTAACCAGTTGCGGGTAGCGATGTTCCCGTCGGTCGACCCGGCGGACGTCGAGGCCCTCACGAAGTGTGTCGACTACGTCATCGAGCAGCTGTAGGACGACTTTCCCCCGGGTTTCCCCGGTTTCCCCGGTTTCCCCGGTTTCCCCGGTCCGGCCGGCCCGCCAGGCGTTTCCCTCGCCCGGGCCGGCCGGACTCGGCGTTTTCGCGCCCTTGGCGCCTTCCGGCGCCTTCCACCCGGCCACGGCCGAGACAGCCCCTTCAGGCCGGTGCCGACCCGACGGTCTCGTCGGGGCTGGTCGCGCAGTTCCCCGCGCCCCTAAAGCGCGCCGAGCGCGCCCACGCGGATGGCACAGCCCCGCGCCCCCTCAGGCGCGCCGAAGGCGCCATATAAGGGGCGCGGGGAACTGCGCGACCAGCCCACCACCGGCATGGGGGTACCTCCCGCTCGAGCGAAGCCGAGAGTGGGGGAGGTCGGGACACGACAGAAACAGCCCCACCGGGACGGTGACGACCCGACGGCCTCGTCGGAGCCGGTCGCGCCCACGCGGCGGAGCCGCACAATGTCACAGCCCCGCGCCCCTTCAGGTGCGTCGAGGGCACCCTCGACCCCGCGGTGCCGGGGCGACCGGTCAACGGCAGCCGTCACCGTTCCCGTGCCCGGCGCGACGCCACCCGCGTGCCGCCGTAGAGCACGGCGAGGGCGACGATCAGTACCACGGCGATCTTCGTGTAGTCGGGGGACAGGACGTTGCCGCCGGCGGAGCCACCGCTCTGGCCCGAAGCGCCGTGGGACGGGCCCCCCGACCCGGCGCCCGGCAGCTGTCCCGGCACGACCTGGCTGCGTGCGCCCTCGCTGCCGTACATCAGGGCCGATCCGTCGGCCGTGTACGTGACGGACTCGCCCTGCCCCTGCATGGGCACCGTCAGCGTCGCCTTGCGCTTCGGACGGCCGTTGCGCCAGTCGTAGAGGATGCCGCCGAAGTAGCCGCGCACCACCAGCTGGTCACCGTCCGGCGAGAACGCGCCGTCGGTCACCCACAGATCGATGGGGGCCACCTTCCGGAACACGTTGGTACCGGTCGGGGAGAGGGTGGCCGGGCCCTCGAAGAGGTGGCCGCCGTCCTCCTTCTTGTCGGCGATGTAGACCCGCCCGGTCTTCGGGTGCACCATCAGCGCCTCGGCGTCCCGGGGCCCGTCCGCGTACGTCACCGTGTACTGGGTGGCCCGTACCGTCTGGTCGTGCAGTTCCTTCGGCTCCGGGAGCCGGTAGATCCACACGTGCGACCAGCCGCCCCCGGTGTTGTCGCCGGTGTCGCCCACGTAGAGCGTGTCGTCGGGCCCCATGGAGATGGCCTCCACGTCGCGCGGCTTCCCGACGCCGCTCATGGTGACGGTGGCGACGGTCTTGCCGGTCCTCGAGTCGATCGCGTAGAGGTACGGGCCGTCGTCGCTGTCGTTGTGCGTCCAGTAGATGCCCGGATGGGCATGGCTGGCGGCCAGGCCGCTGGACTCGGTGATCCGTGGGTCCTCGATCGTGAACACATGGGGCGTGCCGGGCGCGGACGACGGCGAGGTGGCGGCGACAGGCGCCACGGACAGCGCTGACAGCACGACGAGGAGGGCGGCCCCGACCAGGGGCCTCAGCGAACGACGCATGGCCCAAGCCTGCCATCGTGTGACACCCGAGCCGGCCACCGGGCGCCCAACGGCAGGCCAACGGGCGAACGGGCGGGATCGGGTCGGACACGG
>NZ_JAMJWG010000047.1 GCF_024435355.1 Streptomyces odontomachi | reverse complement strand
CACCCCAGCAAAGGCGGCCCTTCGGCACCCCCGGGACAAGGGGACACGGCCTTACCCCTCTGCGGACGGGGGCACCCCAAACCTTCTGTGGGCAGTCGTTCCGCAGGGCGGAACGGGTGGGCACAGGCCACGACGCACGGTCACGTGCAACGGCACCGGGCACCCGGACGAACGGCGTAGCCACGACCCACGGTCACGTGACCCGCACCGGGCACCCGGACGAACGGCGTAGCCACACCGCACGCACGTGCGACCCGGGCGCCCCGGACAAGCGGCCCAGCCACACCCACGGTCACGTGCGACCCCCGGGCGTCCCGGGACACATGTAGGCTCACCAAAACGGCGCAGCCACAACACGACGCAGGCATTTCGGGGGCGCAGATAGGGGGCGCTAGGGGTTCTGGCGGAAGGGTCGGGTCTGTCAGCCTGTGATCGTCCGCGAAGGACCCCGCCCCCAGAGCACACCGCGCATTTCAGGGGATCCCCCGCCCCGGATGGCCGGTGTCCCGGAGCCTCCGCCGTGTCACGGCGGAGGCTCCTTCACTTCATCTCGACGGACGGGCAGTCAATGGACCAGGCACACCTCTTGGCGATCAGCGATCTTCATGTCGTGCACCCTGAGAATCGCAAGATCGTCGAAGAGTTGCGCCCCTCGTCGGAGGGCGACTGGCTGATCGTCGCCGGCGACGTCGGGGAGTTGTCCACGGACATCGCGTGGGCCCTGGAGACACTCAGCCGCAATTTTGCCAAGGTCATCTGGGTCCCCGGCAACCACGAACTGTGGACCCCGAAGGAGGACCCGCTGCCGTTGCGCGGTGTGGCGCGGTACGAGCACCTGGTCGAGCTCTGCCGCAGCCTCGGCGTGGTGACCCCCGAGGACCCGTATCCGACCTGGGAGGGCGCGGGCGGCCCGGTGACCGTCGTCCCGCTCTTCCTGCTGTACGACTACACCTTTCGACCGGACCCGGGGCACAGCCGCAAGGAGGCGCTGGAGAAGGCGTACGAGCACGGAGTGGTGTGCACGGACGAGTTCTTGCTGCACCCGGATCCGTACCCGACGCGCGACGCGTGGTGCGCCGCCCGGCTGGAGGAGACCGAGGCACGGCTCGCGGCGCTGCCGGCCGACGCGCGGCTGGTACTCGTCAATCATTTCCCGTTGGTCCGTGAGCCCACCCGGATCCTCTACTACCCCGACTTCGCCCTGTGGTGCGGTACCGAGCGCACCGCCGACTGGCTGACCCGCTTCAACGTCGAAGCGATGGTGTACGGCCATCTGCACATTCCGCGCACCACCTGGCACGAGGGGGTGCGGTGCGAGGAGGTCTCGGTGGGCTATCCGCGCGAGTGGCGCCGCCCGCAGCACAAGCGCACCGTGCCGCCGCGCCGGATCCTCCCGTACCAGGCGGAGTGAGGTCCGCGTGTCCGTCGGGCCCGACACTGTATACGGTCGCGGTCCCGGTGGGGCGGCGCGCCGTTCCCCGCTCTGACGTCGGTGTATCTCGACATCGGCGTTCGGGGGCGGGTCGGTCGTAAGACAACGTTGTCGAGCTTTCCTTCATGATCCCTAATCATCGCCATTGAACGAGGTCACGCATGATCCCCGGAGCAAAACGGGTGGCCTCCGGGTGGGTCAGATATCCGCGAGGTCTCAACTAGGGAAAGACTGGCGGCCAAACCTGCATTCGATCTTGCCCATGCCTCCGGAAGTGGACTATACCTGTCGGCGTCCCTGGGGTTGGCGAGGCCTGCCAGGGGGCCCGGGGGCGGGGGAGGCGGCACGCGGCGTTGGAAGCCATCCCGAACATTCCCACCAATCCCGGTATTTTTCGAGCATAATCTCAGTTTTCGAGCACGACCCCAGCTTCACATCACCGCGGTGCCGGGGAGGATCCGGTTCACCGCCTGAGTCCTGGAGAAAGCGAGGACTTGAGCATGGGATCCACATCCGCGCAGCAGCCGCACGACGGTGTCGGTCGGCGTGACCTGATCAAGCGGTCCGCCGCGTTCGGTGCGCTGGCCATCCCGACGATGAGCTTCCTGTCCGCCTGCGCCAGCAGCGACAGCGGGAGCAAGGACGTCGGCAAGGGCACCAAGAGCGCGAAGAACCCGCTCGCCGTCAAGGAGAACGCGCCGCTGGACGTCGTCATCTTCGACGGTGGCTTCGGTGACAAGTACGCGGTGGACGCCGAGGCGCTGTACCAGAAGCGCTACCCGAAGGCGAGCATCAAGCACCACAAGACGCAGAAGATCCAGACCGAGCTTCAGCCCCGCTTCAACGGCGGCACGCCCCCGGACCTGATCGACGACTCCGGCGCCGAGCAGATGGACACCGGTGTGCTGGTCGGCAAGGACCAGCTCGCCGACCTCACCCCGCTGCTGGACGCCCCCTCCATCGACGACCCGAAGGTCAAGGTCCGCGACACACTGCGGCCGGGCGTGGTGGAGATGGGCCAGTTCACCGGTGACCAGGTCTGGATCATGTACTACGCCTACACCGTGTACGGCGTCTGGTACTCCAAGACCAACCTCGCCAAGTTCGACGCCGAGTACCCGGAGACCTGGGACGACATGCTGGCGCTGTGCGCCAAGGCGAAGAAGAAGGGCGTCGCCGGCTGGACGTACGCGGGCAAGTACCCGTACTACATCCCGTTCTCGCTGTACCCCTTCATCGGCAAGATCGGCGGTGTCCAGGTCCTCGACGCCATCGACAACCTGGAGCCCGGGGCGTGGAAGGACCCCGCGGTGAAGGCGGCCTTCGACGCGTACTACGAGCTGTACCAGAAGGGCTACATCCTCAAGGGCACCACAGGCCTGGACCACATCGCCTCGCAGACCGCGTGGAACCAGGGCAAGGCGCTGTTCATCCCGAACGGCTCCTGGGTGGAACACGAGTCGGCGAACACCACGCCGAAGAACTTCCAGATGACCGTCTCCGCGCCCTCCAGCCTCGACAAGAGCGACAAGATGCCGTTCGGCACCATCTGGGCGGCCGGCAGTGAGCCGTTCATCGTCCCGAAGCGGGCGAAGAACCCGCTCGGTGGCATGGAGCAGCTGCGCATCATGCTCAGCAAGGAGTCCTCGGCCAACTTCACCAAGCAGGTGTCGTCGCTCAGCTCGCTGAAGAACGGCACCGAGGGGCTCACCCTGCCGTCCGGTCTGGGCTCGGCGGTGGCCGCGCTGGACAAGGCGGGCACCAACGTCGTCAACCCGCGCCTTCAGGACTGGTACACCGACCTGAACAAGCAGCGCATCGGCGTGGCCGTGCTCGGCGAGATGATGGCCGGGCGGATGACCCCGGCCGAGGCCGTCAAGAAGTGCCAGGCCGCCGCGGACGCGACGGCCAAGGACAAGTCGGTCAAGAAGTACACGCACAAGTGAGGACGCGTCACGAGCGGGGGGCATCCCCCGGACCGGTCGGGCTCCCTTACGGTCCGCACGGCAGGGGTGATGCCTCCATGGCGAGGCATCCGCGGATGGATCGGGGTCGGTAGCCCATGCAACACGGAAAGTACCGCTTCATCGTGGGATTCCTCGTGATCCCACTCACGCTGTACGCGATCTTTGTGATCTGGCCGTTCATCCAGGCGATTTACTACTCGTTCACGGACTGGACCGGCCTGAGCCCCGATTTCGCGATGGTGGGCTTCCAGAACTACACGAAGCTGTTCAGCGATCCGTTGTTCTGGAAGTCCCTCCAGCACAGTGTGCTGTTCGTGATACTGCTGCCGCTCGTGACGCTCTCGCTGGCGCTGTTCTTCTCGTTCATGCTGAACGTCGGGGGACGGCAGCGCAAAGGCGCTGCCGTCGCCGGCGTGCGTGGCGCGGAGTTCTACAAGATCGCGTACTTCTTCCCGCAGGTGCTGTCGATCGCGATCGTCGCGCTGCTGTTCCAGTTCGCCTACAACCCCCGGCAGGGCGCCATCAACGGCTTCCTCCAGGCGATCGGAGTCGACGATCCGCCGACCTGGCTGGGCGACCCGAAGTACGCCCTGTGGGCCGTCATGGCGGTCATGGTCTGGAGCACCGTCGGATTCTTCGTGGTGCTCTTCTCGGCCGGCATGACGTCGATCCCGAAGGACTTCTACGAGGCCGCGCTGCTGGACGGCGCCAACCGGGTCACCACGTTCTTCCGGATCACCCTGCCGTTGCTGTGGGACACCGTGCAGTCCGGCTGGGTGTACATGGGGATCATGGCGCTCGGCGCCGAGGCCTTCGCGACGGTGCAGATCATGACCGTCGGTCCCGGCGGTCCGGCCGACTCGACGATCGTCATGCCGTTGTACGTCTACCAGAAGGCCTTCCACGACGGGCAGGCCGCTTATGCCACCACGATCGGCGTCGCCCTGTTGTTCGTCACCCTGCTGTTCGCGGCGATCGTGATGCGGCTGGGCCGGCGTGAGCGGCTGGAGTACTGATGAAGACCACTGACACCCCTGCCGTCTCGGACGCCTCCGGCGAGGCCACGGGCCGCGTCACGAAGGTGCCGGCGCCCCCGGACCAGCCGGAGCGGGGGAGCGGCGTCCTGAACGTCTTCTCGCACGGCATGCTCGTGCTGTGGGCGATCATGGTCGTGCTGCCGCTGCTGTGGGCCGTGATGACGTCGTTCAAGGACGACGCGTCGATCTTCACCTCACCGTGGGGCCTGCCGCACACGCTGCACTTCGACAACTGGTCGCGTGCCTGGTCGCAGGCGCACATGAGCGACTACTTCCTCAACACCATCCTGGTGGTGGGCTGCTCGCTGATCGGCACGCTGGTGCTCGGCTCGATGGCCGCGTATGTGCTCGCGCGCTTCGAGTTTCCGCTGAACCGGTTCATCTACTACCTGTTCGTGGGTGGTATGAGCTTCCCGGTGATGCTGGCGTTGGTGCCGTTGTTCTATGTCATGAACAACATGCAGCTGCTGAACACGCTGCCGGGGCTGGTACTGGTCTACATCGCGTACTCGCTGCCGTTCACGGTGTTCTTCCTGACCTCGTTCTTCCGGACGCTGCCCACCTCGATCGCGGAGGCCGCGTTCGTCGACGGGGCCTCGCACACCCGCACGTTCTTCCAGATCATGCTGCCGATGGCCAAGCCCGGCCTGATCAGCGTCGGCATCTTCAATTTCCTGGGGCAGTGGAACCAGTACATGCTGCCGACGGTGCTCAACACCGACCCGGACCGGAAGGTGCTCTCCCAGGGTCTGGTGGAGCTGGCCGTCAGCCAGGGCTACAAGGGCGACTGGTCCGGGCTCTTCGCGGGCCTGGTGATGGCGATGCTGCCGGTGCTCGCCGCCTACATCGTCTTCCAGCGGCAGGTCGTGGCCGGTCTGACGGCCGGCGCGCTGAAGTAGCGTTCCGGGGCGCGGAGGGCGTCCACGAAGGGGCGCGGGCCTGGGACATTGCCGTCCCGGCTCGCGCCCCTTTGACGGGTGCGCGCTCGGCTGGTAACCGCTGTCCGCCGCTCCTCACTGCAACCGATTTCTGTCAAGGACTTGACTGCGGTAACCCCTTCAGCGGAGCTTGGAGTTCATAACTTGTACATGGCCCGGGTACCGCTGCCGTGACCTGGACCGCGGGCGCGCCATGCGATCGCCCGGCTGAGGGCAGGAGTGGATGGGTCGATGGAGACTCCGGGGTCGCAGTCGTCGCTGCACCGGGCCAATCTTGAGCGGGTGGTGCGTGCCGTAAGGCTGGCCGGATCACTGACGCAGGCGGAGATCGCCAGGACGACAGGCCTGTCCGCGGCCACGGTCTCGAACATCGTCCGTGAACTCAAGGACGGCGGCACAGTCGAGGTCACGCCGACGTCGTCGGGTGGCCGCCGGGCGCGCAGCGTCTCGCTGAGCGGTGATGCGGGCATTGTCATCGGGGTGGATTTCGGCCATACCCATCTGCGGGTGGCGATCGGCAACCTCGCCCACCAGGTGCTCGCCGAAGAGGCCGAGCCGCTGGACGTCGACGCCTCCGCGGCGCAGGGCCTCGACCGCGCCGAGATGCTGGTCGACCGGCTGATCGCGGCCACCGGCGTGGACCGCGCGAAGGTGGCCGGTGTGGGCCTCGGCGTCCCGGCGCCCATCGACGTCGAGTCCGGCACGCTCGGCTCGACCGCGATACTGCCGGGCTGGGGCGGCACCAAGCCGGCCGAGGAGCTGCGCGAGCGCCTCGGCGTTCCGGTGCACGTGGACAACGACGCCAACCTGGGTGCCCTGGGCGAGCTGGTCTGGGGCAGCGGGCGCGGCGTGAAGGACCTCGCCTACATCAAGGTCGCCAGCGGTGTGGGTGCCGGCCTGGTGATCAACGGGAAGATCTACCGCGGGCCGGGCGGCACCGCCGGGGAGATCGGGCACATCACGCTCGACGAGGCGGGCCCGGTCTGCCGGTGCGGCAACCGTGGGTGCCTTGAAACCTTTACGGCGGCGCGCTACGTCCTGCCGCTGTTGCAGTCCAGCCACGGCACCGGTCTGACCATGGAGGGCGTGGTCCGGCTGGCGCGCGACGGCGATCCCGGCTGCCGGCGGGTCATCGCCGACGTCGGGCGGCACATCGGCAGCGGCGTGGCGAACCTCTGCAACCTGCTCAACCCCAGCCGGGTCGTGCTCGGTGGTGACCTCGCGGAAGCGGGAGAGCTGGTGCTCGGCCCGATAAGAGAGTCGGTGGGGAGATATGCCATCCCCAGTGCCGGACGGCAGCTCTCGGTGCGTCCCGGCGCGCTCGGCGGCCGTGCCGAGGTGCTCGGTGCGCTGGCTCTCGCGTTGAGTGAAATGGGCGATTCGACCCTTTTGGATGGACTTCATGTGGCGGCCACGCCTGTCTTCACTTAGTTCACGCATGGCACCGTTGTCATCTCGTTAAGGATTTACTCCTTGACGCCGGCGTGGCGGCCGAGTTGACTTCCAGCCACCTCGGCCGCAGCGACGCGGCCTCGTCAGGGAGGTTTCTTAAGTGAACACGCTTATGCGTCGTGCTGCTGTGGGGATTGCTGCCGGTGCCGTGGCCGTCTCGCTGGCTGCCTGTGGCAGCGCCAAGGAGTCGGGCGGCGGCAGTGACAAGAGCAGCGCCAAGAAGGGCGATGACCTCACGATAGGTCTGCTGCTTCCGGATGTGGTGACGGCCCGCTACGAGAAGTTCGACAAGCCGCTGATCGAGAAGAAGATCAGCGAGCTGACCGGTGGCAAGGCCACGGTCAAGTACGCCAACGCCAAGTCGCAGGCGCCCACGCAGAGCCAGCAGGTCGAGACCATGATCACCAACAAGGTCGACGCGCTGATCGTGGACCCGGTGGACTCCAAGGCCATCGCGGGTTCCGTGAAGAAGGCCCAGGACGCCGGTATCCCGGTCGTCGCCTACGACCGTCTCGCCGAGGGCCCCATCAGCGGCTACACCTCCTTCGACAACAAGGAGGTCGGCAAGGCCCAGGGCACCGCGCTGCTGAAGGCGCTGGGCGACAAGGCCAAGTCCGGCAAGGTCGTCATGATCAACGGTTCCATCACCGACCCGAACGCCAAGGACTTCAAGGACGGCGCCCACTCCGTCCTCGACGGCAAGGTCAACATCGGCAAGGAGTACGACACGCCGGACTGGGACGCCCAGAAGGCCAACGGTGAGATGGAGGGCGCCCTCACCGCGCTCGGCAAGAACAAGATCGTCGGCGTGTACTCCGCCAACGACACCATGGCGGGCGGCATCATCACCGCCCTCAAGTCCGCGGGCCTGAGCAAGATCCCGCCGGTCACCGGTCAGGACGCCGAGCTCAACGGTGTGCAGCGGATCGTCACCGGCGACCAGTACATGAGCGTCTACAAGCCGTACCCGAAGGAGGCGGAGGTGGCCGCGGAGATGGCCGTCGCCCTCGCCAAGGGTGAGAAGGTCGACTCCGTCGCCAAGACCACGGTCGACAGCCCCACCACCAAGGGTGTGCCCGCGGTGCTCGTCCCGGTCATCTCGCTGACCAAGGACAACATCAACGACACCGTCGTCAAGGACGGCATCTACACCGTCAGCCAGATCTGCACCCCGAAGTACAAGTCCGCCTGCGACAAGATCGGTCTGAAGTAGGCCGGAGACGGTCGAATGCCGACCGAGCGGAACCAACGGGGCCCCGGGTGTCACCGGGGCCGCCGTGAGGCCTGTCCGGCGCTCCGCCCCGATATCGCCCCGCAGCGAGTGCGGGGCGCCGGACAGAACCCCCGAGGGCCAGGCCCCCGGGACCCTTTCCCGCTCCGGACGGCGTTCCCCGCCCCCCACCTTCGACCGTTCCTCTCGCACTTCCGACCGCAGCATCGGCGCCGTCGCCGGGCTGCGGCATCGCTGCGCAGTTCCTGCGCCTGCTTCTCGCGCAGTCCCTGCGCTTTTCCGATCGACCTCCGCGCCTGACCCCCCGGGCGCGGCATCCCCGCCGGTCAGGCGGCGAAGGAGATGGTTCACGTGTCCGCTACGCCCGTGTTGGCGTTGCGCGGGGTCTCCAAGCGGTTCGGTGCCGTCCAAGCGCTCACCGACGTAGAGCTTGAGGTCCACGCCGGCGAAGTCGTCGCCCTGGTCGGCGACAACGGCGCCGGAAAGTCCACGCTGGTCAAAACGATCGCCGGTGTGCACCCCATCGATGACGGCGTCATCGAGTGGGAGGGTGCCGGCGTGCAGATCCACAAGCCGCACGACGCCCAGAACCTGGGCATCGCCACCGTCTACCAGGACCTCGCGCTGTGCGACAACATCGACGTCGTCGGCAATCTCTTCCTCGGTCGTGAGCTGCGCAAGCGCGGTGTGCTCAACGAGGTCGAGATGGAGCGCCGCTCCCGTGAGCTGCTGAAGACGCTCTCCATCCGGATCCCCAGCGTGCGCATCCCGATCGCCTCGCTCTCCGGTGGTCAGCGGCAGACGGTCGCCATCGCCCGCTCCATGCTCGGCGAGCCCAAGCTCGTGATCCTCGACGAGCCCACCGCGGCACTCGGCGTCGAGCAGACCGCGCAGGTCCTCGACCTGGTGGAGCGGCTGCGCGAGCGGGGGCACGCGGTGATCCTCATCAGCCACAACATGGCTGACGTGAAGGCCGTGGCCGACCGGGTCGCCGTCCTGCGGCTGGGCCGCAACAACGGCATCTTCGACGTCAAGTCGACGTCGCAGGAAGAGATCATCTCCGCCATCACCGGCGCCACGGACAACGCCGTGACCCGTCGTGCGGCCCGCAACGGGGAGGCTCAGAAATGAGCGTCGAAAAACTGACCAAGACCTCGTCCCCCGCCGGCGAGGGTGCCGTGAACACGGAGGCCGCGCCGGACGCGGTGGCCGCCGTCGACCCCCGGCTGCTGGTGCGCGAGCAGGGCTTCGCGGGCTACCTCACCGAGTTCAAGCGCCGGATGCGCTCCGGCGACCTGGGCGCCGTTCCAGTCGTCGTCGGCCTGATCATCATCTGGGCGATCTTCTCCTCCCTCAACTCCCGCTTCCTGACCGCCGAGAACCTGAGCAACATCTCGGTCGCGATGGTCGGCACCGGCATGATCGCGGTCGGTATCGTCTTCGTCCTGCTGCTCGGCGAGATCGACCTGTCGGTCGGCTCCGTCAGCGGCGTCGCAGGAGCCATCTCCGCCGTGCTCGCGGTCAACCATGGTGTGGCCGAGTGGGAAGCGGTGATCGTCGCCGTGGTCTCCGGCGCGGTGATCGGCATCCTGCACGGCTTCTTCTTCGCCCGGGTCGGCGCGCCCGCGTTCGCGGTCACCCTGGCGGGGTTGCTGTTCTGGCAGGGCCTGATGCTGCAACTGCTGGGCTCCGACGGCACGATCAACCTCGACGGGGACGGCCTGATCGCCAACCTGACCTCGTACTACTTCGCGGACGTGGCCGCCGCGTACGGTCTCGCCCTGGTCGCGGTCGTGGTCTACTTCCTGACCGCGTTCTTCGACAGCCGCCGCAGGGTCGCCGCCGGAGTGCCGTCCAGGCCGTTCAGCGAGATCCTGCTGCGCACGGTGCTGCTGGCCGTCGTCGCCTTCGCCGCCGCCATCATGTTCAACCAGTACAAGGGGCTGCCCCTGGCGCTGGTGATCTTCCTCGCGGTGCTGGTGCTGACCGACTTCATCACCCGGCGCACCCCCTACGGCCGCAAGATCTTCGCGCTCGGCGGCAGCGTCGAGGCGTCCCGCCGTGCCGGTATCAACGTCACGGCGGTGCGCATCTCCGTGTACGCCATCGCCGGCACCTTCGCGGCCATCGGCGGTGTCTTCCTGGCCTCCAAGATCGCCGCGGCCAACCAGAACGCGGGCGGCGGTGACCTGCTGATGAACTCCATCGCCGCGGCCGTCATCGGCGGCACCAGCCTCTTCGGCGGCCGGGGCCGCACCTGGAACGCGCTGCTCGGTGTGATGGTGATCACCTCGATCCAGTACGGCCTCTTCCTGGAGGGCATCGCCACGCCGGTCCAGTACATGATCACCGGTGGGGTGCTGCTGGCCACGGTCTGCATCGACTCGATCAGCCGGCGGACCCAGCGGACGGCGGGGCGCGCCTGAGGGACGCCCCGCCGAGGGGGGTGTACCTGCTGCGCCCTCCGGGCGCCTCGTAGGGGGCGTGGGGAACTGATGCGGTGCCGGCGTGCTCGCCGGTGGTCGGCTGCGATGCTGCCCCTTGGGGTGGTGGTGACCTGCGGGTTGCGTTGTGGCTGGTGGCGCAGTTCCCCGCGCCCCTTTGTGCGCGTTTTGGGCGCCCCCGGGGGCTGCACCCCTGGGCGGGGCGTGGGGGCTGGGGGGGTGCGCCGGGGGTGGGGGGTGTGCTCCTGGCTGTGGGTGGGTGAGGGGCGGCCCGGGGATGCGCTCGGCGGATGCGACATTAGACTCGGGCCAGCCCGGAAAGTCGTACCGCCGAGTACGCCCGATGCAAGGAGGACCGGTGCCGCTGCTGAACAGCATCAGGGGGCCACGTGATCTGGACCGGCTCAGCCCCGAACAGCTGGATGAGCTGGCCGCGGAGATCCGGACCTTCCTCGTCGACGCGGTGGCGAAGACCGGTGGCCACCTGGGGCCCAACCTGGGTGTCGTCGAGCTGACCATCGCCCTGCACCGTGTCTTCGACTCCCCGAAGGACCGGGTGCTGTTCGACACCGGGCACCAGTCGTACGTGCACAAGCTGCTCACCGGCCGTCAGGACTTCTCCCGGCTGAAGATGAAGGGCGGGCTGTCCGGCTACCCGTCCCGCGCCGAGTCCGCGCACGACGTGATCGAGAACTCGCACGCCTCCACCGTGCTGGGCTGGGCCGACGGCCTCGCCAAGGCCAACCAGCTGCGCGGCCGCGGCGACCACGTGGTGGCCGTCATCGGCGACGGCGCGCTGACCGGCGGCATGGCCTGGGAGGCGTTGAACAACATCGCGGCCGCCAAGGACCGCCCCCTCGTCATCGTCGTGAACGACAACGAGCGCTCCTACGCCCCGACCATCGGTGGCCTCGCCAACCACCTCGCCACCCTGCGCACCACCGACGGCTACGAGCGCTTCCTGGCGCGCGGCAAGGACATTCTGGAGCGCACCCCGGTCGTCGGCCGGCCCCTGTACGACACGCTGCACGGTGCCAAGAAGGGGCTGAAGGACTTCATCGCCCCGCAGGGCATGTTCGAGGACCTGGGCCTGAAGTACGTCGGCCCCATCGACGGCCACGACATGGAGGCCCTGGAGTCCGCCCTGGCCCGCGCCAAGCGTTTCAACGGGCCCGTCATCGTGCACTGCATCACCCAGAAGGGCCACGGCTACCAGCCGGCTGAGGAGGACGAGGCGGACCGGTTCCACGGCATCGGGCCCATCCACCCCGAGACCGGCCTCCCGCTGTCCGCGTCAGGGCCCGACTGGACGTCCGTCTTCGGCGAGGAGATGGTCAAGCTCGGTCGGGAGCGCGACGACATCGTGGCGATCACCGCGGCCATGCTCCAGCCGGTCGGGCTGAAGAAGTTCGCCGCGGAGTTCCCCGACCGGATCTACGACGTCGGCATCGCCGAGCAACACGCCGCGGTGTGCGCCGCCGGTCTGGCCAGCGGCGGCCTGCACCCGGTCTTCGCGGTCTACGCCACGTTCCTCAACCGCGCCTTCGACCAGCTGCTGATGGACGTCGCCCTGCACCGGTGCGGTGTCACCTTCGTGCTGGACCGGGCCGGCATCACCGGCACCGACGGCGCGTCCCACAACGGCATGTGGGACATGTCGATCCTCCAGTGCGTGCCCGGCCTGCGGATCGCCGCCCCGCGCGACGCCGACCAGGTCAGGCGCCAGTTGCGCGAGGCCGTCGAGGTCGACGACGCGCCGACCGTGGTGCGCTACTCGAAGGGCGCCGTGGGGCCGGCGGTGGAGGCCGTCGGCACCGTCGGCGGCATGGACGTGCTGCGCGAGGCCGGCACGCACGACCCCGATGTGCTGCTGGTGTCCGTGGGTGCGCTGGCCCCGATGTGCCTGGAGATCGCCGCCCTCCTCGACCGGCAGGGCATCTCCACCACCGTCGTCGACCCGCGCTGGGTGAAGCCCGTCGACGAGGCCATGGCCCCGCTCGCCGAGCGGCACCGCGTCGTGGTCACCGTCGAGGACAACTCCCGCGTCGGCGGCGTCGGCTCCGCGGTCGCGCAGGCGCTGCGGGACGTGGGCGTCGATCTGCCGCTGCGTGACTTCGGCATCCCGCCGCGCTTCCTGCAACACGCCTCCCGCAAGGAGGTCATGGCCGAGATCGGGCTGACCGCGCCCGACATCGCCCGTCAGGTCACCGGTCTGGTCGCCCGTATCGACGGCCGCTTCGAGGGCCCGACGACCGCCGAGGCCGTGGAGCGGGCCAGGGACTAGTCCCTCCGGTACGCAGGCCGGCCCTTCGGGGTCGGCCTGCGTCGCGTGGGCGCGCGGTGCGTGATGCACCCGTTTGCCGGACACGGCCCGCCCCGACGGTGGCGACCGTGACCGGTTTTCGGGAAGATGTGCTGTTCGTCGGGGAAAACGGGTGTGCAACGAGTACGCCCGGAGGCCCCACGCATGCCGTGGCGTGCTCTCCCGTTCGTGTTGACGAAGGCACATCGCCCCCGGTGGGCGACGGAGCCTCGGGAGGTACCACGCGTGAGGAACACCCTCTTCCGGACGAAGGGCGTCGAGCAGTCGATCCGCGACACCGAGGCCCCCGAACACCGCCTCAGGAAGACCCTGTCGGCGCTGGACCTCACCGTCTTCGGTGTCGGTGTGGTCATCGGCACCGGCATCTTCGTGCTCACCGGCAAGGTGGCCAAGGAGACGGCAGGACCCGCGACCGCGCTCGCCTTCGTCGTCGCCGGCGTGGTCTGCGGCCTCGCCGCGCTGTGCTACGCGGAGTTCGCCTCGACGGTGCCGGTGGCCGGCTCGGCCTACACCTTCGGCTACGCCTCGCTCGGCGAGTTCCCCGCCTGGATCATCGGCTGGGACCTCATCCTGGAGCTCGCGCTCGGCTGCTCGGTGGTGTCCGTGGGCTGGTCGGGCTATCTGCGCTCGCTGATGGACACCGCAGGCATCTCCATGCCGCAGACCCTGAGCGGGCCCAGCAGCGGCGGCGCCTTCGACCTGCTCGCCGCGCTCCTCGTGGTCGTCCTCACCGGCATCCTCATCGCCGGCGTGAAGCTGTCCTCTCGGGTCACCAGCGTCATCGTCGCGACCAAGGTCACGGTGGTGCTGCTCGTCATCGGGGTGGGCGCCTTCTTCGTCACGGGCGCGAACTACCACCCGTTCATTCCCCCCGCCCAGGAGGTCACGGGCGGCTCGGGGCTCTCCGCGCCGCTCATCCAGCTAATCGCCGGTTACACCCCGTCCAACTTCGGCGTGATGGGCATCTTCACCGCCGCGGCGGTGGTCTTCTTCGCGTTCATCGGCTTCGACGTCGTCTCCACCACCGCCGAGGAGACCCGCAACCCGCAGCGCGACATGCCGCGCGGCATCATCGGCTCCCTGATCATCTGCACCCTGCTGTACGTGGGCGTGTCGATCGTCGTCACCGGCATGGAGAACTACCGGAACCTGTCCACGGACGCACCTCTCGCCGATGCCTTCAAGGCCGTCCACCACCCGTTCTGGGCGGGGCTCATCAGCTTCGGTGCCGCGGTCGGCCTGACGTCCGTCTGCCTGATCCTGCTGCTCGGCCAGACCCGGGTGTTCTTCGCGATGAGCCGGGACGGGCTGCTGCCGCCCGCCTTCTCCCGCGTCCACCCGCGCTTTCGCACCCCGTACCGCACCACGATCCTGCTGGGCCTCATCGTCGCCGTGGTCGCCGGGTTCACCTCCATCGACGTACTCGCCGAACTGGTCAACATCGGCACCCTCTTCGCGTTCGTGGTGGTCGCCCTCGGCGTACTGCTGCTGCGCCGCAACCGTCCCGACCTGCCCCGTGCGTTCCGCACCCCGCTGGTGCCGCTGGTGCCGATCCTGTCGGTCCTCGCCTCGCTGTGGCTGATGCTCAACCTGCCCGCCGAGACCTGGGTGCGGTTCGCCGTCTGGATGGCCGTCGGCGTGATCGTCTACGCCTGCTACGGGCGCGTGCACAGCCGGCTGAACCCGGATGTGGCGGCGCGTGAGCGGTGACGTGACGGCAGGGCGGCGCCCGGTAGGTGCTCGTACTGCGCCGCGCCCCCGACTCTCCGGTCGCAGCGCTAGCCGTCGGCGTGGCGGTGGATGCGGTCGATCATCGCGTTCAGGACGGCTTCGAGGGCCGCGGTGTCGCGTCGCAACTGCGTCATGAGCAGGCCCCCTTGCAGCGCCGTGAGCAGGGCGAGGGAGAGGTCACCGGTGTCGGCTTCCGCGTCCAGCTCGCCCCGCTCCTGCATGGCCGCCAGCCCGTCGCGGATGGCGCCCTCCCACTGGGCGTAGCCCGTCGCGAGCCTCGCGCGGGCCTGCGGGTCGGTATCGGAGAGTTCGGCGGCCAGGGACCCGAGGGGGCAGCCGCCCTGGCAGTCGCGGGCACGCTGCGCCTGGACGACGGCGTCCCGCCACGCCTCCAGCGCCTCGAAGCTGTCCAGGCGGTGCAGCAGGGGCCGCTGGAAGGCGAGAACCTGCTCGGTCTGGTACTCGATCACGGCCTGGACGAGGGACTTCTTGTCGCCGAAGTAGTGGTACAGCTGCGAGGGGCTGGTCACCTGGGCGGCCTGGATGATGTCCTCCGTGCTGGTGCCCGCCACACCCCGGTCGTACATGACGGCCGCTGCTGCGGCCACGATGCGGTCGCGCGTGGCGCGCCCCTTCGCAGTCAGGCGCCGCGTCTCCGTGCTGCTGCTCACCCGGCCAGGTTAACAGGCCGTCCCTCGTTTCTAGAGTTGACATTCTATTTTCGGTGGCCCCAAGATTAGAGCCATCGATCTAAAACTCCCACCGATTCCCCTCCCGCCGGGTACCCCTCCCACTCCCACCCCTCGACGCAAGGACGGACATGAGCAGCCCCATCGCCGACCAGGTCGCCGATCTCACCGAGAGCATGGCCACGCAGGTGCCGACCGACGTGCTGGAGGCCTCCCAGGCCGAACTGGCGGAGCTGGACGCCGCCGGAGTGCCGACCGGCGTCGCTGCGGTGGGCACGCCCATCCCGGACGCCCCGCTACTCGACGCCCACGGGAACCCCACCACCCTGCGGCAGGCGCGCGCCGGCCGCCCCGCCGTCATCGTGTTCTACCGCGGTGCATGGTGCCCGTTCTGCAACGTGGCCCTGCGCACCTACCAGCGCGAGCTGGCCGCAGAACTGGACGCGCGAGGGGTCGCCCTGGTCGCCGTCAGTCCGCAGAAGCCGGACGGCTCCCTGACCATGGCCACGGCCGGCGAGCTCTCCTTCGCCGTGCTGTCCGACCCCGGCAACGCCCTCGGCCACGCCCTGGGCATCGTCACCCGGCCGCATGACCGGACCCGCCGGGCCCAGGCGTCCCTCGGCCTGGACCTCGCCGAGGTGAACGCCGACGGCACCCCTGACCTGGTCATGCCGACCGTGGTCGTCCTCGATGCCGAGGGCGCGGTGCGATGGATCGACGTCCACCCCAACTACACCACGCGCACCGAACCCCAGGACATCCTTGCGGCCGTCTCGCAAATGGTCGGGTGAACCGACCCGCACCTCGAGCATGCCGGCGTCCTGGCGCTCATCTTCTTCCGAACGGAGCAGTACGTGTCCCTGAACGGCAAGGTCGCCCTGGTCACGGGGGCGGGCCGGGGCATCGGACGTGCCCTCGCCACCGCCCTCGCCGAGTCCGGTGTGCGGGTGGCGTGCGTCGCACGCAGCGAGGACGAGCTCTCCCGCACCGTCGAGCTCATCACGTCCGGCGGGGGCAGCGCGGTCGCCGTCCCCGCCGACCTGGGCGATGCCGGCACGGTGCCGGACGTCGTGCACCGGGTGACCGCGGAGCTCGGCAGTCCTGACCTCCTCGTCAACAACGCGGCCACCGTCGAACCGCTCGGCCCCAGCACCGACATGAAGCCCGACGCCTGGCACGCGGCGTTCACTCTCAACGTGATCACCCCTGCTGCGCTGTCCGCGGCGCTGCTGCCCGGGATGACCGGAGCAGGATGGGGCCGCATCGTCAACGTCTCCAGCGGCATCGTCGCCCGCCCCGGCACGATGATCGGCGGCAACGCCTACGCGGCCACCAAGGCCGCCCTGGAAGCCCACTCGCTCAACCTCGCCACCGAGGTGGCAGGGACCGGCGTGACCGTCAACGTCTACCGGCCCGGAACCGTGGACACCGCCATGCAGGCATGGATCCGCCGTACCGGACGAGGACGCCTCGACGGGGCCACCTACACGCGCTTCGTGCGCAACCACGAGGAGGGCGGGCTGATCAGCTCCGACGACTCGGCGCGTGCCCTCCTGGACCGGCTCGCCGGTGACGCCACCGGCCAGGTCTGGGACGTCCACGACTCCCGCTGACGGCACCGCGGCACCCGACTGCCACGCGCCCGATGCGCACCCGCCCCACGCTGTCCCCCGACCTGGAACGGATTGCCCGCCATGGCCCGAGTACTGGCTTTCGACGTCAACGAGACCCTGCTGGACCTGAGCGCACTCGACCCGACCTTCGAAGCGCTCTTCGGCACCGCGACGCACCGAGCGCAGTGGTTCGCCCAGATGCTGCAACTGTCCTTCACCGGGGGCCTGACCGGTTCCTACGTCAACTTCACCGACGCCCAGCGAGCGGCCCTCCGCATGCTCGCCCAACGTGAGGGCGTGCGGCTGAACGACGAGCAGGTCGAGACGACGGTGGCCCTGATGAGTTCGCTGCCGCCCCATCCCGAGGTGCCCACGGCCCTGGCGCGGCTGAAAGCCACCCCCCTGCGCATGGTGGCCCTGACGAACTCCGTCCAGGGCGTGGCGGAGCGGCAACTGCGCAACGCCGGAATCCGGGACCTCTTCGACCGTGTGATGTCGGCCGACGCCGTCCGCAGGCTCAAGCCGGCGCCCGAACCGTACCTGGCGGTCGCCACCGCGTTCGACGTCGACCCGGGCGACGTGCGGCTGGTCGCCGCCCACTCCTGGGACGTGACGGGCGCCCTGCACGCCGGCTGCAAGGCGGCGTTCCTGCAACGTCCCGGAGCCGTGCTCAGCCCCCTCGGCCCCCGGCCCGACATCGTCGCCGACAACCTCCAGGAGCTCACCGACCTCGTCATCACCCGCGACTGCCCTTGACCGACCGCCCGGCCACCGGTGGCCTCCCGCAGCCCACCGCCCCGCGCCGTCCGGCCCCGCCCCTCGGGGTGTCCTTCGCAACGCTCGCCGAGTCCCTCAGGGCCCCGGGCCGTCACGAGCACCGACTGCACCGCGTCACCGACCCGGTGTAGCCGGTCGAACGGCGCACCCGGGTGCGAGGGCCCCGCCCACCGAGGACGGGTCCGTCGGAAGGACCCGCGGACCTACCGCCGGTCGCCCCCGTACACCGCGCGCGGCCCCACGACCTCGGCGCCGTGCTCGGCGACCCGCCGCCGCAGCTCCCGGTCGGCCGTGGCCACCACGCAGGGGCGCCCCGCGGCCGCCGCCTCGGCGGCCAGCTCCACGATCCGGTCGTCGCCGCTGCCCGGCGCCTCGTCCACCCGCACACCCGGCACCGACGCCACCCCGCGCGCCGCGCCCTCCACGACCAGGACCACGTCCATCGGCTCCGGTCGGCCGGGGATGCCCTGCTCGGCGTGCGGCACCAGACGGTCCCGCAGGCGCTCGGCGGCGCCCCGGCGGTCGCGCCACCAGCCGTCGGGCACGGAGCCCACCACATTGGCGGCGTCGACGATGAGCACGGTCTGCGGCGCCGTCACGGTCACCGGCCTCCTTCGTGCGCCGGGGCTCGGACGGCCCGGCGGTGGTGGTGTGCTGCCCGACCTGCGGTGGAGGAACGCGGCGGGCCGTGCCGGAGACCGTAGTGGTCTTCGGCACGGCCCGCATGCGTTCCGGTAGAGCGGCCGCGTCACGCGGGGACGCTGGCCACACCCAGGTCCAGGAACCGCTTGCCGTTCACCCGTTCGCTGACGCCCTCGCGGTCCAGGTACGGGGTGATGCCACCCAGGTGGAAGGGCCATCCGGCGCCGGTGATCAGGCACAGGTCGATGTCCTGGGCCTCGGCGACCACACCGTCGTCGAGCATCAGCCGGATCTCCTCGGCGACCGCGTCCAGCACCCGGGCCCGGGTCTGCTCCTCGGTCAGCGCGGTGTCACCCTGCCGCAGCAGCGCCGCGACCTCCGGGTCCAGCTCCGGCTTACCGCTGTCGTGCACGTAGAAGCCGCGCTTTCCGGCGTCCACGACCGCCTTCAGGTTCGGGGACACCTTGAACCGGTCGGGGAACGCGCCGTGCAGCGTCTCGGAGACATGCAGTCCGATCGCGGGACCGACCAGTTCCAGCAGCACCAGCGGCGACATCGGCAGCCCCAGCGGCTCGACGGCGCGCTCGGCGACGTCCACCGGGGTGCCCTCGTCGATCACGTTCTGGATCTCGCCCATGAAGCGGGTGAGGATGCGGTTGACGACGAACGCGGGCGCGTCCTTCACTAGGACCGCGGTCTTCTTCAGCTTCTTGGCGACGGCGAACGCGGTGGCCAGCGCCGCGTCGTCGGTCTGCTCGCCGCGGACGATCTCCAGCAGCGGAAGGATCGCGACCGGGTTGAAGAAGTGGAAGCCGACCACCCGCTCGGGGTGCTTCAGCTTGGCCGCCATCTCGGAGACCGAGAGCGAGGAGGTGTTGGTGGCGAGAATGGCGTGCTCCGGCGCCACCGCCTCCACCTCGGCGAACACCTGCTGCTTGACGCCCATCTCCTCGAACACGGCCTCGATGACGAAGTCCGCGTCGCCGAAGCCCTCGGCCTTGTCGAGCACGCCGGTGACCAGGGCCTTGAGACGGTTGGCCTTGTCCTGGTTGACACGGCCCTTGAGGAGTAGCTTGTCGATCTCGGCGTGCACGTACGCCACGCCCTTGTCGATGCGCTCCTGGTCGATGTCGGTGAGCACCACCGGCACCTCGAGGCGGCGCAGGAAGAGCAGTGCCAGCTGCGAGGCCATCAGCCCGGCGCCGACCACACCGACCTTGCTGACCGGGCGCGCCAGGCTCTTGTCCGGGGCGCCGGCGGGGCGCTTGCCGCGCTTCTGCACCAGGTTGAAGGCGTAGATGCCGGACCGCAGCTCACCGCTCATGATCAGGTCGGCGAGGGCCCGGTCCTCGGCGTCGTAGCCCTGCTGGAGGTCGCCGTCCTTGACCGAGGCGATGATGTCCAGCGCCCGGTACGCGGCCGGCGCGGCGCCGTGCACCTTGCTGTCGGCGATCGCCCGGCCGTGCTCGACGGCCCGGTCCCAGGTCTCCCCGCGGTCCAGCTCGGCGCGTACCACCGCGGTCTCGCCGTTGAGCACGGACGCCGTCCACAGCAGCGACTGCTCCAGGAAGTCGGCGCCGTCGAAGAGCGCGTCGGCGATGCCGAGCTCGTGCACCTGCTCGCCCTTGAGCTGCCGGTTCTGGTTCAGGGAGTTCTCGATGATCACCGAGACGGCACGCTCGGCGCCGATCAGGTTCGGCAGCAGCGTGCAGCCGCCCCAACCCGGCACCAGGCCGAGGAAGACCTCGGGCAGCGAGAAGGCCGGCAGTGCCCGGGAGACCGTGCGGTAGGTGCAGTGCAGGCCGACCTCGACGCCGCCGCCCATGGCCGCGCCGTTGTAGTACGCGAAGGTGGGCACCGCGAGATGGGCGAGCCGCTTGAAGACGTCGTGGCCGCCCTTGCCGATGGCCAGCGCGTCCGCGTGGTTCTTCAGCAGCTCGACGCCCTTGAGGTCGGCGCCGACGGCGAAGATGAACGGCTTGCCGGTGACGCCGACGCCGACGATGTCGCCGTCCGCCGCCTCCTTCTCTACCTGGTCGAGCGCCACGTTCAGGTTCGCCAGGGACTGCGGTCCGAACGTGGTGGGCTTGGTGTGGTCGAAGCCGTTGTCGAGCGTGATCAGCGCGAAGCGACCAGCGCCCTTGGGGAGGTCGAGGTGGCGTACGTGCGCCTGGGTGACCACCTCGTCGGGGAACAGCTCCGCTGCGCCCTTCAGCAGCTCGGCGGTGGTGGTGCTCACTTGGTGCCTCCGGCGTCGGTGAAGTGCGGGTTCTCCCAGATGACCGTGGCGCCCATGCCGAAGCCGACGCACATGGTGGTCAGGCCGTAGCGGACCTGCGGCTGCTCCTCGAACTGGCGGGCGAGCTGGGTCATCAGCCGCACGCCGGAGGAGGCCAGCGGGTGGCCGAAGGCGATGGCGCCGCCGTACTGGTTGACCCGCGGGTCGTCGTCGGCGATGCCGTAGTGGTCCAGGAAGGCCAGGACCTGCACCGCGAAGGCCTCGTTGATCTCGAAGAGGCCGATGTCGGAGATGTCCAGGCCGGTCCTGGCGAGCGCCTTCTCGGTGGCCGGGATCGGGCCGTAGCCCATCACCTCGGGCTCGACGCCCGCGAAGGCGTAGCCGACCAGGCGCATCTTGACCGGCAGGCCGTTGGCGCGCGCGAAGTCCTCGGAGGCGACGAGGGAGGCGGTGGCGCCGTCGTTGAGCCCGGCGGAGTTCCCGGCGGTGACGCGGCCGTGCACACGGAACGGCGTCTTCAGGGTCGCCAGGCCCTCCAGGGTGGTGCCCGGGCGCATCGGCTCGTCGGCGGTGGCCAGGCCCCAGCCCGTCTCCCCGCCCTCAGGGCTCGTGCGGCGCACCGAGATCGGCACCAGGTCCTGCTGGATCTGGCCGTTCGCGTACGCCTTCGCCGCCCTCTCCTGGGAGCGCACGGCGTAGGCGTCGGTGCGCTCCTTGGTCAGGTGCGGGAGGCGGTCGTGCAGGTTCTCCGCGGTCATGCCCATGAACAGGGCGGACTCGTCGACGAGCTTCTCGCTCACGAACCGCGGGTTGGGGTCGACGCCCTCACCCATCGGATGCCGGCCCATGTGCTCCACACCGCCCGCCACGGCGACGTCGTACGCACCGAAGGCGATGGAACCTGCCGTGGTGGTGACGGCGGTCAGCGCGCCGGCACACATGCGGTCGATGGAGTAACCGGGCACGGACTCCGGGATGCCCGCGAGGATCGCGGCGGTCCGGCCGATGGTGAGGCCCTGGTCGCCGATCTGGGTGGTGGCGGCGACGGCCACCTCGTCGATCCTGGCCGGGTCGAGGGCGGCGTTGCGCCGCAGCAGCTCCCGGATGGATTTCACCACGAGGTCGTCGGCCCGGGTCTCGTGATAGATGCCCTTCGGGCCTGCCTTGCCGAACGGGGTGCGGACGCCGTCGACGAAGACGACGTCCCTGACGGTACGAGGCACGATGGCTCTCCTCCAGACGCGTGACACGGCCGCGGGTGCGCTGTGCGCGGCCCAGTCGATGCTACTTACGAGTAACCATACGGGTAAGGGGCTGCGGGGGGCGGCGTGGGTCACATCGGGGTGCCCCAGGCCTGCACGGTGCGCCCTCAAGGGGCGCGGGGAACTGCGCGGGCACCCCACCGCCGGTCGGTGGTCCGGATGCGGCAGGAACAGCCCCTTTGGGGCGGTGGCGACCCGCAAGGTCGGGTCGTGGCTGGTCGCGCAGTTCCCCGCGCCCCCTTTCGCCGCCTCGGCGCCATCGAGGGGTGGCCGCAAGGCGTCGGGTTACTGGGACAGCGCGCTGACCAGCAGGGGAGTGACCTGCTCTATTTGCCAGGCGCGTGCACCGTGGCCGGCGAGGGCCGTACCGATCGACTCGGGGGTGAGGGGGGTGGGCGGCTCCCAGCACACTCGGCGTACCGCGTCGGGGGAGATCAGGTTCTCCTGCGGCATGTTCAGCCGCTCGGCGAGCGCGGAGACACCGGCACGGGCGGCGGACAGCCGGGCTGCGGCGGCCGGGTCCTTGTCCGCCCAGGCACGTGGCGGCGGGGGGCCGGCGGTCGACTGTCCGGGGCCGGGCAGGGCCGATTCCGGCAGGGCCTTCGCCCGGTCGACGGCGCTCTGCCAGTGTTCGAGCTGGCGCCGCCCCACTCGGCCGAAACCGGACAGCTGGGCCAGGGCCGCCGTGTTCGTCGGCAGGGCCAGTGCCGCCTCGACGATCGCCGCGTCACCGAGCACCTTGCCCGGCGAGATGTCACGCCGCTGCGCGATCCGGTCGCGGGTCTGCCACAGCTCCCGAACCACTGCCATCTGGCGCCGCCGGCGCACCTTGTGCATGCCGGAGGTGCGTCGCCAGGGGTCCTTGCGCGGTGGGGTCGGGGGCGCGGCGGCGATCGCCGCGAAGTCCTGCCGTGCCCAGTCCAGCTTGCCCTGCCGGTCCAGCTCCTTCTCCAGCGCGTCACGCAGATCGACCAGCAGCTCCACGTCGAGCGCCGCGTAGCGCAGCCATGGCTCGGGCAGCGGGCGGGTGGACCAGTCGACCGCGGAGTGGCCCTTCTCCAGGACGAAGCCGAGCACGTTCTCCACCATCGCGCCGAGGCCCACCCGGGGGTAGCCGGCGAGCCGGCCGGCCAGCTCGGTGTCGAAGATCCGGGTGGGCACCAGGCCTATCTCGCGCAGGCACGGCAGGTCCTGTGTCGCGGCGTGCAGCACCCACTCGGCGCCGGTGATCACCTCGCCGAGCGCGGACAGATCAGGGCAGGCCACCGGGTCGATCAGGGCGCTACCGGCGCCGGCGCGGCGCAGCTGCACCAGATAGGCGCGCTGCCCGTAGCGGTAGCCGGAGGCGCGCTCGGCGTCCACGGCGACGGGGCCGGTGCCCGCGGCGAAACCCGCGACCACCTCGGCCAGCGCATCGGCGTCGGCGATCACCGGCGGGATTCCGTCGCGCGGCTCCAGCAGGGGGGTGGGCCCTTCGACAGCGACGCCGTTCTCCGGAGGCTGCGGTGCCGGCGGCTGCTGCCGCTGGCTTCCGGGGGTGCGCAGAGGATGGTCGGCTGCGGTTTCTTGGGCGTCGGTCACCTGTCAAGGGTATCCGTGGATGCCCGTCGCCCGCCGCCGTAACCGTCTGCGCGCGTAGCGCTCGGTTGAGGGGGTCGTGGCCGGGGGTCGGGGCGCCCGGGGCTCCGATGGGGTGCCGCCGGGGCCCCGGGCTGCCGGGCTGTCAGTGGATGATGCCGGTGCGTAGCGCCACCGCGACCATGCCGGCCCGGTCGCCGGTGCCGAGCTTGCGCGCGATACGGGCGAGGTGGCTTTTGACGGTCAGCGCCGACAGGCCCATGGAGACACCGATGGCCTTGTTCGACTGGCCCTCCGCCACCAGCCGCAGCACTTCCACTTCGCGGCCCGAAAGCTCGCGGTAGCCGCCCGGGTGGCTCGGGGCGCCCGGGGGGCGGCGGTGCATACGGGCCGCCGCGGCGCCCAGGGGGGCGGCTCCGGGGCGGATGGGCAGGCCCACGTTGGTGCGGGTGCCGGTGACGACGTAGCCCTTCACGCCGCCTGCGAGGGCGTTGCGTACGGCGCCGATGTCGTCGGCGGCGGACAGGGCGAGGCCGTTGGGCCAGCCTGCGGCTCGGGTCTCGGACAGCAGCGTCAGGCCGCTGCCGTCGGGCAGATGGACGTCGGCGACGCAGATGTCGCGTGGATTGCCGATACGGGGTCGTGCCTCCGCGATCGACGACGCCTCGATGACATCGCGCACGCCGAGCGCCCACAGGTGGCGGGTGACGGTGGAGCGGACACGCGGGTCGGCTACGACCACCATGGCGGTCGGCTTGTTCGGGCGGTAGGCGACCAGGCTTGCGGGCTGCTCAAGGAGAACGGACACCAGGCCTCCTGGGGTGCGGACTTCGGCCGGCTCGGGGTTGAAACCGGAGGGAATGTGATTTCAAGGTCACAGACGTCTTCGGCAGCCCACCCGTCTGCCTTTAGGGAATGATCACGATTTGGTGAGTAATAATTCGTGCGATTCGGACACGCGGTCGATCATCCAGAGATCGAACCAGGTCGCTGCGAGCTCGAAAGTGCCCGTATTCGGCATGGCTGTGTATGGCCCGGCATGGCGCGAAGGCGCCCCGCATCGCCCGGCAGCGCACGTCGCCGTCCTGAAGCGCTCGGTGTCGTGCTGCACCGCCTCGGCCGTCGCGTCGATGACGCCGGGCCGCGGGTGGCGGGCTGTGATCGGTTGGGATCGACGTGGACCGGTTGGGATCGGCCCGGATCGATCTTGGGACGCCTCCTTGGACGTGCTGTGCGGAGCACGCCTGAGAAGTGCCTCTCATCCGGGAGGCACCCAGGAGCGCGGCGAAGAGAACTCCGCGGCGAAGAGAACTCCGAGGCGAGAATCCGAGGAGAGACGCGTCCCTAGGAGGGCCGCGGTCCCCTCCGCTGCGGTAGCGACACCACCGACGGGTCGCCCGGGACCACCGGCGGCAACCCCGCCACCTGGCAGAGCAGCTCGCACCAGGCGCCCAGATGGGATGCCGTGTCCGGTACGGAGTCCGGTCCCTCACGTGGTGTCCATGACGCGCGGATCTCGATCTGGCAGGTCGCCGGCCGGTCCGCGAGCCCCCCGAAGTGCTGGGAACTCGCCCGTGTCACGGTGCCGCTCGGTTCGCCGAACGCGATCCCGCGGTCCTGAAGGGCGCCGGTCAGCCAGGACCAGCACACCTCCGGGAGCAGCGGATCCGCCGCCATCTCCGGTTCCAGCTCCGCGCGTACCAGCGTGACCAGCCGGAACGCGCCCTGCCAGCCTTCGTGCCCACCCGGGTCGTGCAACAGCACCAGGCGTCCGTCCGCCATGTCCTCGTCGTCGTCGACGACCGCGGCCTCCAATGCGTACGCGTACGGGGCGAGCCGGCGCGGTGGCCGCACCGGTTCCAGTTCGATGCCGGGGCGCAGCCGCGCCGACAGCAGCGCGTCCACGGCGGCCTGGAAGCACGCCGGGGTCTGGTCCCCCGTATTGCGTGGGATCCGCCCCGTGCCGTCGTCCGTCCCGTTGGCGCCGTCGGCGCCGTCCGACAGTCGTCCCTGAGCCGCAGCCATGCGGGGAAGAGTAAGGGGAACGGGCGCCCGGCGCAGGGAGGAACACCGGGTGGCGCGCGGGCTGTCCGGATCGTGCCCATGGACCGTGCGAGACTTTGCCCTGTGAGTGCCTACGACATGTCCTCGACCCTTCGCACGCGTCGCACGGAGGCCGGCCTCGAAGAGGGCCCGCAGCCCGGCTCGGCGACGCACCCCCACGCCGTCTTCGACGTCCGGCACAGTCCGGGCACCGGCGCCGAGGGGACGGGGGGCGCGAGGGGCGCCGGGGGCTCGGCCGCCGCCGCGTCGATCAGCGAAGAGTTGTCGCAGTCGGCGTTCCTGAAGGCGTGCCGGCGCGAGCCCGTGCCGCACACCCCGGTCTGGTTCATGCGGCAGGCCGGGCGCTCCCTGCCGGAGTACCACAAGGTGCGCGAGGGCGTCCCGATGCTGGAGTCGTGCACGCGGCCCGACCTGATCGCCGAGATCACGCTCCAGCCGGTGCGCCGGCACGGCGTGGACGCGGCGGTCTACTTCAGCGACATCGTCGTACCGCTCAAGGCGATCGGTATCGGGCTCGACATCAAGCCAGGCGTCGGCCCGGTCGTGGACGAGCCGATCCGTACCCGCGCCGACCTGGCGCGGCTGCGTGACCTCACGCCCGACGACGTCTCCTACGTCACCGAGGCCATTGGCCTGCTCACCGCCGAGCTGGGAGCGACCCCTCTCATCGGGTTCGCCGGTGCGCCGTTCACGCTGGCCAGCTATCTGATCGAGGGCGGCCCGTCCCGCAACCACGAGCGGACCAAGGCCCTCATGTACGGCGACCCGCAGCTCTGGGCGGACCTGCTGGACCGCCTCGCGGAGATCGCCGCGACCTTCCTGAAGGTGCAGATCGAGGCGGGCGCGTCGGCGGTGCAGCTCTTCGACTCCTGGGTGGGCGCGCTGGCGCCGGCCGACTACCTGAGCCATGTGCTGCCCGCCTCCGCGAAGGTCCTCGCCGCGGTGGCCGGCTACGGCGTGCCGCGCATCCACTTCGGCGCCGGCACCGGTGAACTGCTCGGGCTGCTCGGGCAGGCCGGGGCGGACGTCGTCGGTGTCGACTGGCGCGTGCCGCTGGACGAGGCGGCACGCCGGGTGGGCCCCGGCAAGGCGCTCCAGGGCAATCTGGACCCGGCCGTACTGTTCGCGCCCGAGCGGGTCGTCCGGGAGAAGGCCGCTGAGGTGCTCAGCGCCGCACGGGGCCTCGAGGGGCATGTCTTCAACCTGGGGCACGGCGTGCTGCCGTCGACGGACCCCGACGCGCTGACGCGGCTGGTGGACTTCGTCCACAGCGAGACGGCGGTGTAGGCGCCGGGCCGCGTCCCCCGCACGAGACCCGAGACCTCCCCGTACGAGAGGGCGAGACCGCGGGGGACGCGAGGCAACCGGCCGCGAACGGATGGCTCAGCCGGTGCGCTCCTGTACCGCACGCACCGCCTTGCGGGCCGCCACCAGGATCGGGTCCCACACGGGGGAGAACGGCGGGGCGTACCCCAGGTCGAGCGCGGTCATCTGCTCGACCGTCAGTCCCGCCGTGAGGGCGACGGCGGCGATGTCCACGCGCTTCGCCGAGCCCTCCCGGCCGACGATCTGGGTGCCCAGCAGTCGTCCGGTACGGCGCTCGGCCAGCATCTTCACCGTCATCCGGCCGGCCTCCGGGTAGTACCCGGCGCGGTTGGTGGACTCGATGGTGGCCGTCACGTACTGGCGGCCGACCGCCCGCGCGTCCTTCTCGCGCAGTCCCGTCCGGGCGATCTCCAGGTCGCAGATCTTGCTGACGGCGGTGCCGACGACACCCGGGAACGTCGCGTAACCGCCCCCCACGTTCGTGCCGATCACCTGGCCCTGCTTGTTGGCGTGGGTGCCCAGCGCGATGTGCCGTTCGCGGCCGCCGACCAGGTCCAGCACCTCGACGCAGTCGCCGCCCGCCCAGACGTTGTCGTGACCGCGCACCCGCATCGCCAGATCCGTGCGGAGCCCACCGTGCTCGCCCAGCGGCAGGCCGGCCTCGCGGGCGAGCGACGTCTCGGGGCGCACGCCGATGCCGAGGACCACGATGTCCGCCGGGTACTCGGCGTCCTCGGTGACCACCGCGCGGGCCCGGCCGTCGTCGCCGGTGCGGATCCCGGTGACCTCCTCGTCGTTGCGCACCCGGATGCCCATACCGGTCATCGCCTTGTGCACCAGGCGGCCCATGTCGGGGTCGAGGGTGGACATCGGGGCGTCGGAACGGTTGACGACGGTCACCTCGTAGCCGCGTTTGAGCAGCGCCTCGGCCATCTCCAGGCCGATGTAACCGGCGCCGACCACCACCGCGCGCCTGCCCGGTGCATGGTGCAGGCCGTCGAGCAGCGCCTGCCCGTCGTCCAGGGTCTGCACGCCGTACACCCCGGGTGCGTCCATGCCCGGCAACGGCGGGCGTTCGGGCCGGGCACCGGTGGCGATCACCAGGTCGTCGTAGCCGGTCCACGTCTCGGTCCCCGACGCATGGTCACGGCTGCGCACCCGGCCGCCCGCCGGATCGAGCTCGACCACCTCGGTCCGCAGCCGTACGTCGATCTCCCGGGCACGGTGCTCCTCGGGCGAGCGTGCCACCAGGGCCTTGCCCTCCGGCACGGTGCCGGACACCCAGTACGGAATCCCGCACGCGGAGTACGACGTGAAACGCCCTCGCTCGAAGGCGATGATCTCCAACTCCTCGGCGCTCCTGAGACGGCGTGCCTGCGACGCGGCGGACATGCCCGCCGCGTCACCACCGATGACCACCAGACGCCGGCGGCCCTGTCGTGAAGCATTCATGAGCACACGCTAGGCCCTGTCGTCAAACTCCCGTCTGCCC
>NZ_JAMJWG010000046.1 GCF_024435355.1 Streptomyces odontomachi | reverse complement strand
GGAGCACTGGCCAAGATCAAAGGTAGAACCGACAACCCTTCCGCCCGGGCCCGTGACCTGGTCACCGTGCGTATCGTTGCACTGCGCGGCTGACCACGATCGAGGGCAGTTGGGGAGCCACGATGACCGTCGTCGACGACAAGATCGCCATGATTGCCTCGGCAAGCGCATCAAGGTGTTCTCCGACGTACGGATCGATTTCCCTGGCGAGGAGAACGGCTTCTGCCCCGACGTGGCCAAGCTCCGCGACGGCGCGACGACAGACGAGACCGGGCACTGGAGGCACGAGGACGTCGAGTTCGTCGCCGAGGTGATCTCCAAGGGCACCGCGGCCAACGAATACGGCCCCAAGAAAGCCGCCTACGCCACCGCGGAAGTCCCCGTCTACCTGATCGCCGACCCCTACCAGGGCAAGCGCCACGTCTACACCGAGCCCAAGGACGGCGAATACCTCGACGAGCACACCGTCGCCTTCGGCGTGGACGCCGACCTGACCGGCACCGTCGTCGGCCTCGTCCTCGAAACCGGCGGCTTCCCCCGCGGCTGAACCCGCTCAGCCCCGTCCGCCCCGTCACGGCCGATACGGCCCACCCGCCGGCAGCGACCACTCCGGATCGTGGTCGGGATGGTCGGCGAACGCGGCGGCGAGGTCACGCAGCGTCAGGAAGAGGGTGTGGCGGCGGGTGAGGGCCGCGGCCATGGCCGGGGTGCCGGACACGCCCTCGTTGGGGGGCACCTCTGGGGGTACCACCCACGCCCTTCGGGCAGTGGGGGAACCTTCAGGGCACTGGGGGAGGAGCCGATCGACCTCGGCCACGGCGCGTTCGTAACGGTCCAGCAGGCGCCGCCGCGCAACGAGGTCCGCGCGGGCGCGGGCCGGCGAGTGCCGGGCGAGATGCGCCCCGGCGAGGGTGGCGTCATCGCGCAGCCGGTCCTTTGCCGCCCCGTCCAGCGGCGCACGGCTGTTCAGGCGGTACGGGCCCACCGTGAGGAAGTCATCGCCGAAGCCGGAGCCGGGCGGGGCGGCGAACGGCTGCTCGCGGGCCACCAGGACCTTCCACTCGGGCCAGTGCGTGACCTCCGCCCGGTACTCGGGGAACGGCGTCGTGAACGCCGTGCGGAACCAGTACTCCAGGGCGTGCACGTTGTTCTCCAGGCGGGCCGCGCCCTCGACGGCCCGGTCCGCGTCGTCGAGCCGGGCGCGCAGGAAGTCGGGGAGTGCGGGCGCGGGACGTACCCGGCGCTGCCACGCGGGCGTTCCCGGCTCGGTGTGCGCACGGCCCAGGTCGCGCAGCAGGTAGCCGACGGCGCGACCGACCCAGTACCAGTCACGTTCCTCGTCCGGTGCGGACCGCTCGGCTCCGGCGGTGCTGCGGGCTACGTGACCGTACGGCGTCGGGTCCTTCTGCGACGCCTTGATGCCGGCGCGCAGCGGGGTGCCACGGCCGGCCGGCAGCCGGGCGAGGACGTTCTCCAGCGCGCCCAGGGCGTCGAACGCGGGCACCGACACCGCGCCCTCGCAGGCCAGCAGCTGCTGCTCGTACCGGTCGCCCCAGAACTCGGTGCGCCAGCCCGGCCACCGGTCGGCGAGCGCGGGCAGCAGCTGCTCGCAGGTCGCGCCCGTCCACACGCCGACGGTCCGCTCGGGAACGTCGACGTGGGTGCCGCTGACCGGGATCGCGCCCAGCGTGAGGGATGCCGGCGTCAGGGCCGCGACGCCGTCGGACGGGACGTCGCCGCCGTGCCCGTCGAGCGCCCTCGGTGGACGTTCCAGCAGGGCGGGTCCCTGCCAGCCGGTGTGCCGTTCCGGATCGTCGGCGTCGCACGGCCAGGCCCGGACGGCGCCCTCGGCCGTGCGGACCGTGAGGAGGTGGATCCCCTGGTCCGGGCGGGTCGGATCGTCGACGACGTACGGCGTCGTGGGCGTCCACCGGCTGCGGACCAGGGAACGGTCCAGGCCCAGCGCGCCGACGAGGTCGCCCTGCCCGTCGTAGGCCCACCTGACCTCCCAGTGCCAGTCCCGCCAGACCCGGCGCAGCAGCTCCCGGAAGACCCGTGTCTCGGGCGTGTCGAACGCCCCTCCGTCGGTGCCGTGGAAGAGCAGGCGTCGGCGGGTCGCGTCGAGGATGGCGCCGCCCTCGGCGAAGCTGTCGCTGTACCAGCCGCGCACGGCGTGGCGGTCGCCGTCGTCGATACGGGCCAGCTTCTCGACCGCGTGCCGCACGACGTGCGGGCCGCGGACGAGGAGGGCGGCGAGGTCCCTGGCGGCGGCGTGGTCCTGGTACAGCCGCCACCCGTGCTCGTCGACGACAACGAAGTTGGCCCGGTGACCCATGGCGGGCATTATGCGGGAGCGACGCACGCCCAACCCCGGCACGGACGCCGGTCACTTGGGGCCGCGCGCCCCGGACCCTCCCGTTCCGTTGCCGCCCCGCGGCGCCCTCGCTCCTCACGATGGCATCGCATTCACACCATCTCCGCAGTCATGAGGCGCAACAGCACCTACCGTGAACGGCCGGCGTGTGCATGCTGATGAGTGCGGCGTCGACGGGAGGGCGATGGAGGTATGGCTGTGGAGCCGTTAGGGGCGGGGGATCCGCCGGCCATCGGCGCCTACCGGCTGCTGAGGCGGCTGGGTGCGGGCGGCATGGGCCAGGTGTTCCTGGGGCGCGCACAGGACGGACCGATGGTGGCGGTCAAGGTCGTCCACGAGGAGCTGGCGCGGCAGACGCACTTCCGGGAGCGGTTCCGCGCGGAGGTCCGGGCGACACAGCGGGTCAGCGGAAGATGGACCGCTGCGGTGCTGGACTACGACACCGAGTCGGACGTGCCGTGGGTCGCCACCGCGTACGTGGCCGGCGCCCCGTTGCAGACGGTGGTGCAGTCGCACGGGCCGCTCGCGGAGCACTCGGTGTGGGCGCTCGCGCTCGGCCTGGGGCAGGCGCTGACGCAGATCCACGGCGCCGGGCTGATCCACCGCGACCTGAAACCGTCGAACGTGATGGTGGCGCTCGAGGGGCCCAAGGTCATCGACTTCGGCATCGCCCGGGCCGTGGACGCCAGTACCGTGCTGACCAGGACCGGTGCGCTGGTGGGCTCCCCCGCGTACATGTCGCCCGAGCAGGTCAGGGGCGAGCAGGCGACGGGCGCGGTCGACGTGTTCGCGCTGGGTGCCGTGCTGGCGTACGCGGCCACGGGCCTGGCGCCGTTCTCCTGGGGCGAGGCCGAGTACCACACCGTGCTGTACCGGGTGATGGGCCAGCCGCCCCACCTCGGCCCGGAGGACGGGCCGCTGCGCGGGCAGCTGCGGGAGCTGGTGCTGCGGTGCCTGGCGAAGGAACCGGGCGAACGGCCCGGCCTGGCGGAGATCGTGCAACAGTCGAAGACGCAGGCCGGCACCCGCTACTGGCTGCCGACCCCGCTGGCGGCACAGCTCCGGCGGGAAGCGGCGGCGCTGCTGTCGCTCCACGAGCCGATCCGGGCCCATCCTGGCCCGGCGCCCGGCGGAGCGGGACCGAATGGGACGGTCGGCGCGGTGCCGGCCCCGTTGTTCGGCCAGACCACGGACGACGCCTCCGTGTCGATGGCGGACCGGGTACCTCCCGTGGCCCCGACACCGGCACCAGCTCCGGCACCGGCACCGGCACCGGCACCGCACACCGAGCGGACGCCCGAGCGGACGCTGTGGCCGGCGTGGATCACGGGGACCGGAGGGCGCCGGAACCGTTACCTCGTCGGTGCGGTGTCCGGGGCGGCGGCGTTGGCACTGGGGAGCTGGCTGGTGGTGACGAACCTGGCGGACCCGCCACCGGACGACCGCGGGCAGGACCCGGGCTCGACGCAGACACCGCTCGCCGACCTGGTGCCGCCTCAGGCGCGCGACGCGGGCGGCCTCTTCGTCCACGTCGCCGACCGGGACGACATCATGCTCCGCATGGAGAAGGGCGCCCCCACCGGGTTCGAGGTCGACCTCATCAAGGCGATGGGGCAACGGCTCGACCTGGAAGTCCACTTCACCGTGCACGGGGACGACGACAAGGCTGCTGTCGCCGCCCGCGAGGAGGGTGGCGACGTCCCCGCGCACGTGGCGGTGGCCGAGCTCTCGGACACCGCGGAGAACCGGCGGGAGTGGGGCGTGGACATGGTCGACGACCTCCAGAGCGGCTACGGCGTCATCAGCAAGGGCGAGCACAACTCCCTGGACGAGCTGTGCGGCAAGACGATCAGCACCTACACGGACCCGAAATTCCAGCAGGAGCTCCGCCACCAGGCCGACTGCGAGCAGCCGTTCAAGCTCCTGCCGTTCGACCACCGCGACAAGATGGTGAACGCGGTCCAGTCGGGCAAGGCCGAGGCCGTGGTGTTGCAGTACCCGCTGGCGGCCGAGCAGCTCGGCTTCGAGCAACCGGACACCGGGCTCACCCTCAGCCTCGTCAGGACCGGCCTCGGCCCCCGGGGCATCGGAGTGCCCCAGGGGCAGCCGGAGCTGCGGAAGGCCGTGGCCGGGGCCCTGGAGGCGCTCGTCAAGGACGGCACGTACGAACGGCTGCTGAAGAAGTGGCACCTGGAACTGGGAGCGGTCGACGAGGTCGAGATCAACTCCGGCTCGTGACCGCCGCCCCGCCGCCAAGGAGGTCACCGGGACCACCCCCTTCCTCTCCCCACCGGTGCTCCCCACCGGTGGGGAGCACCCGTCTTCCCCGCCCGACCCTGTCGCACGAGCGCGGGACTGGTCCCCGGCACCCGCGCCTACGGTCGCGCCGACCGATTTCGTGGCCCGGTGACGTGCTCCGAGTCACGCGAGGCCGGGCCACGGGGGAACCGCGAACAAGGAGGGCAACGCAGTGACGCGTACCCGTATGACCCGCCGCACAGTGGCCTGGAGACGTTCCAGGCCCGCGCTGGCGGTGGCCGCGCTCGCCGTGGTGACCGCGCTGACGGTGCCGGCGCAGGCCGCCGGCGCCCGGACCGCCCCCGGCACGGACACCGCGGCCGCCGCGGAGGTGCCGGCCGACGTCCTCGACCTGACCGACTGGAAGCTGACGCTGCCCACCGGCGAGGACGAGGACCCGACCGAGATCACCCAGCCCGAGCTGGCCGACTACTCCGAAGACCCGTACTTCGTGGTCAACGAGGACGGCGACGGGGTGCGGTTCCAGGCCCCCGTCAACGGCGTCACCACCGGCGGCTCCAGCAACCCGCGCTCGGAACTGCGCGAGATGACCGACGGCGGCGAGGACGAGGCCTCCTGGTCGTCGACCGAGGGCACCCACACCCTCACCGTGAAGGAGGCGTTCACGCACGTCCCCGAGGGGCGGCCGTACGTCGTCGGCGCCCAGATCCACGGCGCGGACGACGACGTCACCGCGCTGCGCCTGGAGGGCTCCAAGCTCTACATCACGGAGGACGACACCACCCACCACCACCTGGTCACCGACGACTATCAACTCGGCACGCCCATCGAGCTGAAGTACGTCGTCAGCGACGGCGAGGTGAAGATCTACTACAACGGCGAGCTGGAGGACACGCTCGACTACGACGGCGACGGCAACTACTTCAAGGCCGGCGCCTACACCCAGGCGAACTGCGGCAACACCGACCCGTGCAGCGACGACAACTACGGCGAGGTGGAGATCTACGACCTGAGCGTCGACCACGGCGACGGCCAGGGCGACGGAGGCGACGGGGACGACCCGGACGGCCCCTCGGACGACGGCACCCAGGCCGCCGTGGAGTACGGCTGGGGCGACCCGCTGCCGATATCCGACGAGTTCGACTACTCGGGCCCCGTCGACCCCGACAAGTGGTCCACGCCGTCGGGCGACGAGGGCGGCACGGAGGGCTGCTGGCCGGGCCACAACGACAACGGCCGGCGGTGCGCGAAGAACAGCGTCGTCGGGGACGGCATCCTCACCATGACCGGCGACGAGAACGGCGACACGGGCTGGCTCAGCCAGAAGCTCGACGCGCACTACGGCCGCTGGGAGATCCGCTCGCGCTCCTACAACACCGGGGACGACGGCGAGACCTACCACCCGCTGCACCTGATCTGGCCCACCAGTGACGACCGGCACGAGGACGGCGAGTACGACTGGGTCGAGTACACCGACCCCGACGCCCAGTGCCTCGGGGCGTGGCTGCACTACCCGGACAACCCCTCGGACGAGAAGGAGCACTTCGAGGACTGCTCGGTGGACATGACGCAGTGGCACAACTTCGCGTTCGAGTGGACACCGGACGGCCTGACCGGCTACGTCGACGGCAAGCAGTACTTCCACATGGCGGACGGCGCCGACGACGAGCACGGGGACATCCAGGACATGCCCGAGGGGAACCTCGACATCCAGCTCGACAACTTCACCGGCACCGACGGCATCCGTCCCGCCGCGTTCGAGGTGGACTGGGTCCGCACCTACGCCGTCGACTGACGTACGGCCGCGGGCAACGGCACCCCTGGCGCCGCCCGCCCACCCCGAGCGGTGGGCGGGCGGCGCACGGCTGGTTCAATGTGCAACCCACGGAACCTTGTTGCGCGGTGCACGGACGCGGGCGGAGACGAAGGCGGAATCGGGGGGACTATGGCGGCGCGGGTGCTCGCCGGCCGGTACGAGCTGACGTCGCTGGTCGGCCGGGGTGGCATGGGCGAGGTCTGGGAGGGCCGGGACCGTGTCATCGGCCGGCGGGTGGCCATCAAGCTGCTGCCCCACCACGCGGACGACACCGGGGCCGAACTGTTCTTCCGGGAGGCGCGCACCGCCGGCCAGTTGAACCATCGCGGCGTGATCACGGTGTTCGACATCGGCCAGGACCCGGACGACCGGACGCTGTTCCTGGTGATGGAGTTCGTGACCGGCCGCGACCTGGCCACGCTGCTGCGGCAGGACGGGCCGCCGCCGGTGTCCCACGCGGTGGACTGGGCCGCCCAGGCCGCCGCCGCCCTGGCCGCGGCGCACACCGCCGGCGTGGTGCACCGGGACCTCAAGCCGGCCAACCTGATGCTCACCGACGGCGGGGAGATCAAGGTCCTCGACTTCGGCATCGCCCGGTTCATGGCGGCCACCGGCAAGTCCAGCCAGGTCATGGGCACCCTCGCCTACATGCCTCCGGAACGGTTCGCCGAGCACCCCGGCGACGAGCGGTCGGACCTGTACGCGTTGGGCTGCGTCCTGCACGAACTGCTCACCGGCGCGACACCGTTCCAGGCCACCGGTCCCGTGGCGATGATGACCGCGCACCTGAACAAGGCGCCCACGCCGCCCGGCGAACTGCGCCCCGAGGTCCCCGCCGCCCTCGACGAGCTGGTCCTGAAGCTGCTGTCCAAGGAGGCCACGCACCGTCCCGCGTCGGCCACCGACGTCCGCGACGCCCTGCGTGCGCTGCACGCCACGCTCCCGGCGCCCACGGTGGCCGACCGCGTTCCCGTCGCCCCGCGCCCGTCCTCCGCTCCCGCGGCACCCCCGGCACCCCCGGCACCCGGGTCGCCGCCCGCGTCACCCGGGCCTTCCGGGCCGCCCGCGACCGCCAGGGACCCGCGGCCCGCACCGGTCCGCGACGACCAGGCTTCCGGCCACGGCCCGCACGCCCTCCCCACCCGGACGGCGCTCCCGCCACGGCCCGCCCAGGCGCCGCACCCCACCGCGCCGGAGCCGACGTTCCTCACCAGGCGCCGTGCCCTGTGGCTCGGCCTCGGGACGACGGCGGTCGCCGCCGTGGGCATCGGCGCCGCACTGCTGAATTCCGGTGACGACCCGGCGGACGACCAGCGCGCCGGGTCCACCGGCTCGGCCGGCGGCCCGAGCCCGTCCAGCTCGCCGACCCCCGTCCACCGCGGATGGCATCACCCCCTCGATGTCGAGTCCGATGCGAAGATGCCGGCCCTGGGCGACAAGGCGCTCTACGCCATCGACGACGACGCGCTGCACGCCCTGGACCTGACCACCGGCAAGCAGGTGTGGCGTGCGCGCACCGGGAAGGAAAGCCCCGACCGGGTGGCGACGGCCGGCTCCCTCGTGTTCGTCGCGTGCCGCAACGTGGCTCTGTACGCGTTCGACGGCGCCGGGAAACCGAAGTGGCAGTGGCACCCGAACCCCCGTCCCCAGTACGGCTTCGAGATCGGGGCACGGGACGACGTCGTGTGCGTCGTCGTCGACAAGACCCTGGTCTGCCTGAACGCCCGCACCGGGAAGCCGAAGTGGACGTTCGTCGCGGACGACTTCGTCCTCGACGTGACGCCGGCCGACGGCACCGTGTACGTCTCGGACCGCAAGAACGGCGTGTACGCCGTGCACGCCGGCACCGGCAGCAGGCGGTGGAAGGTCTCCGCCGCCCGCGACACCCGGCTGGGGCTCACGGAGCTGCCGCAGGAGAAGGCCGTCGCCGTGGTCGCCGGAGCGAAGGTACGTGCCCTGGACGCGGGCGACGGCCGTGAGAAGTGGGCCACGACGGTGAAGGGCGTCGGCTCCCAGGGTCTGTCGCCCGCGGTGGTCGCCGGTGACAAGCTCTACGTCGGTGGTGACGGCCGGCTGGCCCACGCGCTGCGCGCGACGGACGGCAGACTGCTGTGGTCCGGCGGAGCGGGCGGGGGGACCGCCCCCGCCGTCGCGGCCGGCAGGGTGTACGTCGCCGGACGCGACGACGACGCCTCCACCGTCCACGCGCTGGACGCGAAGGACGGCAGCAGGATCTGGAGCTACGACAGCGGCAGCTCCATCGACGGCCTCACGAGCAACCATCCCCTCGTGCACGGCGGTCTCGTGTTCGTCGCCAACGAGCTGGGCATAGCCGCGATCGACGCGGCCACCGGCCAGGACCCTCCGGCATGACAGGCCCCGGGCACGGACCGAAGCCGGCCGGCGCAGGAGAACGAGGAATCCGATCGCGTGAACCCGCCGCAGCACCGGAGTAGGCCCGCACGGCACCTCTTGCCTGGAGCGCACTCGAAGTCGTTACCTTGGCGACCATGAAGTACACACAGTTGGGACGCACCGGAGTCAAGGTCAGCCGGCTGGTCCTCGGGACCATGAACTTCGGTCCGCAGACCGACGAGGCCGACAGCCACGCGATCATGGACGCGGCGCTGGCCTCCGGGATCAACTTCTTCGACACCGCCAACGTGTACGGCTGGGGTGAGAACAAGGGCCGTACGGAAGAGATCATCGGCAACTGGTTCGCCAAGGGCGGCGGGCGCCGCGACAAGGTCGTGCTGGCCACCAAGGTGTACGGCAACATGGGCACGGACGGCGAGGTCTGGCCCAACCACGACAAGCTCTCCGCCGTGAACATCCGGCGAGCCGTCGACGCCAGCCTGAAGCGACTCCAGACGGACCACATCGACCTGTACCAGTTCCACCACGTCGACCGCCTGACCCCGTTCGAGGAGATCTGGCAGGCCATCGACGTCCTCGTGCAGCAGGGCAAGATCCTCTACGCGGGCTCGTCGAACTTCGCGGGCTACAAGATCGCCCAGGCCAACGAGGCCGCCGCCCGGCGTGGCAGCTTCGGCCTGGTCAGCGAGCAGTGCCTGTACAACCTGGTGGAGCGGCGCGCCGAGATGGAGGTCATCCCGGCCGCCGAGGACTACGGCCTCGGCGTCATCCCCTGGTCGCCGCTGCACGGCGGCCTGCTCGGCGGGGTGCTGAAGAAGCAGGCGGAAGGCGGTCGCCGCGCCTCGGGGCGGGCCGCCGACGCGCTCAACGACCCGGCCACCCGCGCCCAGCTCCAGTCCTACGAGGACCTGCTCGACAAGCACGGCCTGGCGCCCGGTGAGGCGGCCCTGGCCTGGCTGCTCACCCGGCCCGGCGTGACCGGCCCGATCGTCGGCCCGCGCACCGCCGAGCAGCTGGACTCCGCGCTGCGCGCCGTCGAGCTCGAACTGTCGGATGAGGTCCGCACGGGTCTGGAGGAGATCTTCCCGGGCCCGGGTCCGTCGCCGGAGGCGTTCGCCTGGTAGGTCACCTCGTGGTTCACACGGGAGCGGTGGGGCGAGTGGTAGCACCCGGCGGTACGGCGGCTCAGTGCCTCAGTACCCGCCGGGTGCGCCCGGTCGCCGGGCCTGCTGCGGCGGCGCCGGGGCGGGCGGCGTCTGCGGCGGTACCTGGGGTGCGTGGCCCGGAGCCGGACCGCCGGCTCGGGCCCCGGCGCGACCCGCCACGCTGATCAGCCCCACGGACACCGAGCCGACGATCAGGCCGACGCCGGCGAGGGACACGGCGATGGGCGTGTACTCATTGCCGTACGTGGTGTAGTCCCCGTCGTCGCTGGTCGAGCGGTGGGTACAGGTCTGCTTGCCGGCGTTGCCCTCGCAGTCCCAGTAGAAATTGACGTAACCGTCGGAATGCTGCCCTTTTGCCATGAATATGCCCACGCCGAGCAGGGCGAGGCCGACGATCAAGAAGGCGTACTGAAGAACGCGTGAGACGGGAACCATGTGCGTGCGCTGCCTCGGGATTCGGTGGTGCCGACGATGCCGTCGGGAGATGCCGCACCGAGCCGCACGCCCGCCGTACCCCGGCCGTACGCCTGCCGTCCTGTGATGCTCCCCCGACCTCGTATCCTCACCCGGCGCTCACCGGCTGACAAGGCGCCGAGCCGGGCGCCGGCGAAGGGGCACGGGGCGTGCGGGGAGGGGGAAGGTCGGACGGGGAGCTCAGCGGCCCACGGCCGCCGTCACGGCCACGACGGCGAACATCAGCACGAGTACACCGGCCATGATCCGGTTTCGGGTCTTCGGGTTCACGCCTTCGAGGTTAACCGGCACCGCCGAGCGGCCAACCCCCGACCTTCTCGTAACGGGGCTGCTCACCCGGGACCCCGCTGGTCGGCAGGGTGCTGCGGACCAGGCACAGCTCGCGCACCGTCCACGCGGTGCCCGCGAAGTCCGCCAGGCCCGCCAGGTGCGGGCGCAGGTCGGTGTGGCGGGTCTTGTTGCGGCTGTGGGCGAGGGTGAGGTGCGGGCGGTAGCGGCGGTGCTCGTCCATGGGGATGCCGGCCTTGCGCGCCGCGGCCTGCGCCCGCTCGGCGAGCCGCCGCATGACGGGCACGTCACCGTCGACGCCGACCCACAGCACCGCCCCCTTGCCGAACTGCCCCGCACCCCGCAGGGCGATCTCGAACGGCTCCGTGCGCCCCGCGGCACGCTCGAGCCGGGCGGACAGCTCCGGCACCGCGTCCTCCGCCACCTCCCCGTAGAACGCGACCGTGAAGTGCCAGCTCGCCCGCAGGGTCCAGCGCAACCCGCCGCGCTCCGCCCCGGAACCGTCGCCCGGGTCCGTTCGTTCCCGCACCGGGTCCACGGCGGCCGCGAGTTCGGCGAGGGCGGACTCCGGCGGGAGCACTGCTGCGAAGAGTCTCATGGCACCAGTCTCAGGCACCCCACACGGACCATGGACCTCTCGCGGGAAAGAGGAGAAACCGATGACCGCCCTGCACATCAGACCGGCCGCCCCGGCCGACACCCCCCTCGTCCTCCGCCTCCTCGACGACGCGGTCGCCTGGCTCACCGCACAGGGCCGCACCGGCCAGTGGGGCACCGAGCCGTGGTCGACCGACCCACGTGCGGTCGACATAGTGGAGCGCTACCTCACCACCGGCCAGCCGTGGATCGCGGAACTCGACGGCGAACCGGTCGGCACCGTCACCCTCACCGACGGCCCCGGACCGTACCTGAAGCCCGCCACCGAGCCGGAGCGATACGTCCACCTCCTCGTCACGGCCCGCCACCACGCCGGCCACGGCATCGGAAGCGCCCTCCTCACCCACGCCGCCGAGGAGACCCGCCGCGCCGGCGTCTCCCTCCTCCGCGTCGACTGCTACGCGGGCGACGACGGCAAACTCGTCACCTACTACGAACGCCACGGCTTCACCCGCACCGAGTCCTTCGTCGGCACGGACGACTGGCCGGGGCAGGTGCTGGCGCGGCGGGTGTGAGGGGTGGGACCCGTTGGCCTTCGAACGCGGTGTCGATGTCGCTGCGCACCTGTGACCGAGTGACGCGCGCTCGATCCGGAATCGGCACCGAGATCCAGTTGCGTCTACTTCGTTTGTTGCGAATAATTCGAATACGACAGTGGAGGGACACCATGGGTACCGTCACGGGCAAGAAGATCGAACCGGGCGTGGTCGACGCAAAGGACGCGGAACGCGCGCTGCGACGGATCAACGACTACCTGTCGCGCACGGCTCAGAGCGACGGGGATATCCAGGTGCATCTGGAAACAGGCGCGACGGACGAAGCCCTCGTCCTCCCGCGACCGGTGGCAGAGATGTTCGCGTCGATACTGGCTGCTCTCGCCCATGGGCAGGGGGTCCAGATCATGCCGGTCGACGCGGAGCTGACCACCCAGCAGGCCGCCGACCTGCTCAACGTGTCCCGCCCCTACCTGATCGGCCTCCTCGAGTCCGGCGAGATCCCGTTCAGGCTTGTCGGTCGTCACCGTCGTATCCGGTTCGCCGACCTGCGCCAGTACCTGCGCCAGGAGGAGGCGAGGCGCAAGGACGCAGCCGACGAACTGATGGAGCTGGACCAGGAGCTCGGACTGCTCTGACATGACGTTCACCGCGATCTACGATGCCTGCGTCCTATACCCGAACACGCTGCGTGATCTGCTGATCCGCGTCAGCAGGAGAGGATTCGTCCGAGCCCGATGGACCGACATGATCCTCGACGAGGTGGACCGGAACATCGCTCGGAACCACCACATCGCTCCCGAGAAGCTACAGCGTCGCAGGGCCCTCATGAACCGGGCCACTCGACCACCTTGGCGAATGGGGCATCGAGCCCAAGAGCGCCGACGCCTTCGTCATGGACCTGATAGGGCTGGATGATCGTGTGGTCTACGCCTGCGTGCAGGAGATCGCCACCTCTCGACGCCACCCACCTGAGACGTTCGAGGACGTGCTGGCCCAGCTGGAAAGGTCGGGTCTCACCGAATCCGTGGCCGCCCTGCGCCATGGCCCGGGAGCCGTCAGCTAGCGGGCCCGGTTCCGGTGGGGTCGGCAGCGCAGACCCTTCTCGACACCTCGCGGCAAAGGCCGGCCACACCGCTGCGACCCGCCGATTTTCCCCCTGGGGAAACGTCATAGACGCCCTTCCTCCGCCCCCCACACAGTTGAAGTGGAAATCAACCGCGGCGCATAGCCGCTGGCGCGTCGTCTCGGGGGAGGCTCCACCATGGCGTGGGACGAGTGGGAACAGCTGAAGCAGCAGGCCGCGGAGAAGCACAGCGCCCGCATGGAGCTGAACCAGGCGCCCGCCGCCGACGGCACCACCCATAACGGTGACCTCAAGGCCAGCCAGAAGGACCTGGCGGCCGTCGGCGACTCGGCCTACCGGCTGTACACCCGGCTGCACAAGTGCAGCGACCACGCCCGCGGCGCCACCGAGTCCGCCGGCAAGGGCCTGAGCAAGGACGGGTACGCGCTGGGCAAGGCCCTCACGCATGTCGCCGGGCGCTGGACCACGCAGGCGAGGACGCTCAGCGATGCCTGCGCGCAGATCTCCAACCACATGGACTTCACGCGCAATGCCCATGCCGGTGACGAGGTGTACATCGCCGGGATCGTCAGCAGCATCTCCACCCTGGACAAGGGGTTCGACGAGAGGACCCAGGGCTGATGGACCTCGACGCGCTGCTGCACGGCAACTTCCACCAGCTCGGTGAGGCGGTCTCCGACTGGGAGGAGATGCTCCGGCAGTTGAAGGACCTCAGCGACGACGCCCACAAGGACCTCAAGAAGAAGTCCGACGGGGCCAACTGGGCCGGTCTGAACCAGCAGGTGTCCCGGTCCTTCATCGACAAGACGGTCGGCGAGTTCGGCGACGCCCACACGGAGGCCGACACCATCGTCAACATCCTCAAGGACACCCGTGACGAACTCGTCGGCTACCGCCGCCAGCTGAAGGACGCCCTCGACCGGGCGCTCAAGAAGCAGCTGCTGGTGACGGACAAGGGCCACGGCACCTTCGAGATCACGTGCTACCCGGAACGCGCCACGCACAGCACCCCGCAGGACATCGAGGACGCGAAGAAGGAGATCGAGAAGATCCTCTCCGCCGCCACCGACAGCGACGCGAGCGCCGCGAAGGTCCTCACCCGCATCGTCGACCAGGCGAAGTACGGCTTCTCCGACGCCCACTACAAGGACCGTGACTCCGCCGCCCAGGCCATCAAGGACGCCGACGACCTGGCGAACCTGATGAAGGACCCGGAGCACATGACCCCGGCGCAGTTCGACCGGGCCAACAAGATCATGGCGAAGCGCAAGAACGACCCGCTGTTCGCGGAGGAGATGGCCCTCAAACTCGGCCCGAAGGGCGTGGTGAACTTCTACGCCGACGTGTGCGACCCCAACGTCAACCCGAAGCTGTACGAGGCGCGCCACAACCAGCTGGACGACCTCCAGAAGAACCTCGGCATGACCCTGGCGACCGCCACCCAGTCCGACAGCCCCGCCATGCAGCGGTGGGAGAAGGACATGATCGCCCTGGGCCCCGACCGGCTCAAGGACCCCTCGGGAAGCCCCATGGGGGTCAACGGGTACCAGGTGATGAGCGCCCTGATGGGCCGGGGCGACTTCGACGACTCGTTCCTGACGTCCTACGGCAAGAGCCTCATGGGGTACGAGCGGCGGGCCGACATCCCCCCGCAGCAGCTCTGGCACATCGCGGACACCTCGATCGACCTGAACCCGAGCGGTGCCGGCAACGGCGAGGACCCCGTCACCGGCTACCTGAACGGGCTCTCCCACAGCCCCGACGCCGCCACCGACTTCCTCAACGACCCGTACGACAACAAGCAGACCGACTTCCAGTACCTCTACGCGGACCGCGAATGGCCCGACTGGCAGGACCAGCCCGGGCAGCACGAGAGCGAGGCGGGCCACAAGGCCCTGGCCCTTGCGGTGGAGGCCGGCACCACGGGCCACCTGCCCGGCGAGAAGCCCGATCCGCAGAACGCGCTGCCGCACACCTACGAGCAGTCCCGGCTGATGCAGTCGGTCATGAAGTCCGTCTCGGACCACCCGAAGGCGCTCACCGACAACCCGGTCATGGCGCAGAGCCTGGGCCGTAGCGCGGCGGAGTACATGCCCGACATCTACCGGTCGGTCAGCCTCGACCAGAGCGGCCAGGAGAACCTGCTGTACCCCGTCGACGGCGTGCCCGCCGACGTCGACCGCCGCAGCGCCACCCGGTTCCTGTTCTGCGTCGGCGAGGACCCGCAGGGGTACGCCGCGGTCCAGGCCGGCCAGCGCACGTACATGCACAACCTGCTGAACTACCAGCTCGACCCCGATGTCCCCGCCGACCAGCGGTTCCACGGCTCACCGCAGAACGCGGTCACGGACATCACGCGCACCTCGGCGACGGTCGGCGGGGTCCTGGACGGCGGCCGGCTCGAAGGGGACCGGGAGGCCGGGCAGAACCGTGACGCGCAGTACGCGAAGGCCATGGACGCGGCGAAGACCGGGGTCTCGACGGCCGTCGGGATCGGCACCGGGGTCGGCACGTCCTTCATCGGCTCGCCGGTCGCGGGTGCCGTCGTCTCGGGCGTGGCGGGCACCGCCACCTCGGCCGCCATCGACGAGATCTTCGAGGACACCAAGACGCACTACGAGGCCGACGGGGACGACAACCGGCAGCACATGGCCGAGGGCGCCGAGTCCAAGACCGTCGGCATGAACCAGCGGGCGGCCGAACGCGCCTGCAAGGCGTACGACGTCCCCGACGCCGACGACGCGGCCTCCTGGGCGTACCAGGCGACGGAGGACGGGTACAACGACGCCGACCGTCTCGGCGGCCCGGACGGCCCGCTGTCCGACCTGCGCGCCAAGCCCGAGGGCTCGGACGACTGAGGACGCCGCCGGGCCGCTCGCCACAGGGTGCCCGGCCGATCGCCCTACGCCGCCGCGGCCAGCCGCTTCTCCTCCCGCGGTACGAACCGCACGTGCTGCCGCCCGCGGCGCAGGTCGACCTCCAGGCGCAGGTCGGCCGCGCGGGCCAGCACGAGGCCGACGAGGACGGCGGCCACGGCGCACACCAGGCCGCCGACGGCGAAGCTGACGCGGACGCCGTAGGTGTCGGCGAGCCAGCCGAAGAGCGGGCCGCCCAGCGGGGTGCCCCCGGTGAAGACCATCATGTACAGGCTCATCACCCGGCCCCGCATCTCGGGGTCGGACGCCATCTGCACGGACGAGTTCGCGGTGACGTTCGTCGTCATGCCGACCATGCCGATGGGCACGACGAGAGCGGCGAAGAGCCAGTACGACGGCGAGACGGCCGCGACCAGTTCCAGCACGCCGAAGCCGGCGGCGGCGAGCGCGAGGACCCTGAGGCGGGTGCTGCGGCGGCGGGCCGCCAGCAGGGCGCCGAACAGGGACCCGATCGCCATGAGGATGTTGAACACGCCGTACATCCCGACGCCGCCGTGGAAGATGTCGTTGGCGTAGGCACTGAGCCAGATCGGGAAGTTGAACCCGAACGTGCCGACGAACCCGACGAGGACGATCGGCCAGATCAGGTCGGGGCGCTTGGAGACGTACGTCAGGCCCTGCCGCAGCTGGCCCTTGCCACGCGGGGTGCGCGGCATCTCGTGCAGCTCGGCGGTCCGCATCAGCATCAGCCCTGTGAGCGGCGCGAGGAACGACAGACCGTTGGCGAGGAACGCCCAGCCGGGGCCGACGGCGGCGGTCAGCGCGCTGGCGACGGCCGGCCCGATGAGCCGGGCGGACTGGAAGTTCGCCGAGTTCAGGCTGACCGCGTTGCGCACCTGCTGGGGGCCGACCATCTCGGAGACGAAGGACTGCCGGGTCGGGTTGTCGACGACCGTGACCAGGCCGGTCCAGAAGGCGGCCAGGTAGACGTGCCAGACCTGGACGTGCCCCGAGAGGGTGAGCCCGGCCAGGAAGAGACCGCTGAGGCTCATCGCCCCCTGGGTGACGAACAGCAGGTTCCGCTTGGCGAAACGGTCCGCGATGACACCGCCGTACAGCCCGAACAGCAGCATCGGCAGGAACTGCATGGCGGTGGTGATGCCCACCGCTGCCGACGAGCCGGTCAGGCTCAGCACCAGCCAGTCCTGGGTGATCCGGGACATCCAGGTGCCGGTGTTGGAGACGACGGCACCGGAGGCGAAGAGGCGGTAGTTGCGGACGCGCAGCGACGAGAACATCCCGCCGCGTGCCCGGGGTGCCGCCGGACCGGCGGTGGGCGGGGCCTCGGGGGCCTCCGGGGCGCCGGGAACTTCGAGTGCGCCGGACGCTTCGACGTCGGACGTCTCCGGGATGCCGGAACTCGCCCTGTCCGGGGTCCGGGCGGTGCGGTCGGGGTCGGGTATCGGTGCGGGGGCGGAATCTGCTCCGGATCCCGTACTCAAGAGGGTTCGCCTCCTTGGCTCGATGTCAGGTCTCCCGGCAGGTGTGCTCCGTGCGGTGGAGCGACGGGGCCGTGCCGGGCCGGCCCCTGAGGCGTGCCCTGCCGGGTCGGTGGGCCCGGGTGATCCCCGGGTCCCCGGCGGTGTTCAGGGTGGGTGGTCCGGGTCGTGGGGCCCGGCTCACGGTGGGTGGGGGGTCAGAGGTGCGCGAGCTTCTCCAGGACCGGGGCCGCGTCGCGCAGCTTGGCCCACTCCTCTTCGTCGAGGCCTTTGACCAGCTCGGCCAGCCAGGCGTTCCGCCGACGGCGGCTCTCGTCCAGCATGGCCTCCGCGCGCTCGGTCTGCATGACGACCTTCTGGCGGCGGTCTTCAGGATGCGGCTCCAGCCGGACCAGGCCCTTGGCTTCGAGCAGCGCCACGATGCGGGTCATCGACGGCGGCTGCACGTGCTCCTTGCGGGCGAGCTCGCCCGGTGTGGCGGTGCCGCAGCGCGCGAGGGTGCCGAGCACCGACATCTCGGTCGGGCTCAGCGACTCGTCGACCCGCTGGTGCTTGAGCCGCCGCGACAGACGCATGACCGCGGAACGCAGCGCGCTCACGGCGGCAGCATCTTCGCCCTGGGTAAGATCCGGCATGGTCTTTAGAGTAACTCATTACTCTGGCTAAATACCAGCCGGCACGGCGCCGCGAACCCTCCCAATCACCCATCCGGGTGATGCAGCTCCGGAAAGTGATACAAAGCCACGCTCGGCCCCGCAACCCTCATATCCATGGGTAGCAACGTGCTCAGCCTGCGGATAGACGACGAACTACTCGAGCGCCTGCGGAAGCATGCCGGCAGACGGGGGATGAGCGTCCAGGACTACGTCATCCAGCTCCTCGTACGAGATGACTTCGACGAGCGCTTCAGCGCCGCCGTCGAGGAGACGGAGCGGTTCTACGGGGTGAGATGACACACATCGGGGGTGTGCGGTGGCACGCCCGTCCGCGGCCCCGTACCGGACCGCGGACGACACGACAGCCGGCCGGACCGTGCGGCCGGATCGGACACCGCAGGTCGGACCGGGTGGACGGCTCAGGTCAGCCCGAGCGCCGGCATCAGGTAGTAGAACGCGAACACCGCGGCCACCACGTAGATCGGGACCGGCACCGTACGCCCCCGCCCCGCCACCATCCGCAGCACGACGAACGTGATGAAGCCCACGCCGATGCCGTTCGTGATCGAGAACGTGAACGGCATCAGGAGCATCGTCAGGAACGCCGGAATGGAGATCGTGAGGTCGCTCCAGTCGATCTCGCGGATCGAGCCGGAGAAGATCAGGAAACCGACGACGACCAGGGCGGGCGTGGCCGCCTGCGACGGCACCATGGTGGCCAGCGGCGTCAGGAAGAGGGCGAGGACGAAGAGCCCACCGGTGACCATGTTCGCGAAGCCGGTACGGGCGCCCTCGCCGACGCCCGCGGTGGATTCCGCGAAGCAGGTGGCGGCCGAGGACGACGAGATGCCACCGGAGGCGACCGCTATGCCGTCGATGAACAGGACACGGTTGACGCCCGGCAGGTTGCCGGTCCGGTCCGTCAGACCGGCCTCGTCGGTGATGCCCATGATCATGCCCATCGCGTCGAAGAAGCTCGACAGCAGCACGGTGAACACGAACAGCACGCCGGTCACCATCCCGACCTTGTCGAAGCCACCGAACAGGCTGACCTGACCCACCAGGCCGAAGTCCGGGCTTGCGACCGGGTTGCCGGGCCACTTCGGGACGGTCAGGCCCCAGTTCGGCACCTTGGTCACGGCGTTGATGATCATCGCGAGGACCGTCATGGCGACGATGCTGATCAGGATCGCGCCCGGGATCTTGCGCACCAGCAGACCCATGGTGAGCAGCACACCCAGAATGAAGATCAGCACCGGCCAGCCGTGCAGATGCCCGTTGACCCCGAGCTGCACCGGCACCGTGCTGTGCGCGGCGTCCGGGATGCGGGTGATGAAGCCCGAGTCGACGAGACCGATGAGCAGGATGAACAGGCCGATGCCGATCGCGATGCCCTTGCGCAGGCCGAGCGGCACCGCGTTCATCACGCGCTCCCGCAGGCCGGTGGCGACCAGCAGCATCACCACGAGACCGGCCAGCACCACCATGCCCATCGCATCCGGCCAGGTCATCCGCGGGGCCAGCTGGAGCGCGACGACCGAGTTCAGACCGAGCCCGGCGGCGAGCGCGATCGGGACGTTGCCGATCACGCCCATCAGCAGGGTGGTGAACGCCGCGGTCAGCGAGGTCGCGGTGACCAGCTGGCCGTAGTTGAGGTGATGCCCGTTCATGTCGTGCGCGCTGCTGAGGATGATGGGGTTCAGCACGATGATGTAGGCCATCGCGAAGAACGTGGCGAAGCCACCGCGCACCTCGCGGCCTATGGTCGAGCCACGTTCGGTGATCCTGAAGAAGCGATCGATCGAGCCACTCGGGGCCGGACCTCCGGACGGCTGTGGTGCAGCGGCCTCGGCGGTGAGCAACTTGGGCATGGAGAAGTCCTCGGGAAGGGGAACGGTGCGCGGCGGACGGGGTCAACCGACGCCGTTTCTAGCTTCCCGGGGTCAACCAGGAGTGCTGTGAACTGTTTCAGTATGAAGAAATCATGGTGATGATCGCTATCTTCGCGCGTAGAAATCTCTCCGGACAGCGCGCGGACCGCACCCGCAGACGGCACGGAACGCCCCGGACCGCCCCGTTGGGGCCCCTGTGGCCGACCGTAAGCTGTGCGCATGAGCGAGCGTGAGCGGGGCACGGACGGGGCCACGGATCAGGCCTCGGCCAGGACCACGGACCGGGCCGCGGGCGGGGGGATCGCCGACCGGCTGACCAGCCGACTGTTCCGCGAGCCCCTCCGGCACGAGGCGCCCGAGCCCTTCGAAGGCCCGGTGGTCGGCACGGTCATCGGCGGCACCCTGATCTGGTTCGTGCTCTTCCTGGCCCAGCTGCCGTTCTACGGCTGGTTCGACGACCACGGCCACCTCTGGTGGCTCTGGACCTGCCTGGCCGGCGCGGGCCTCGGCTGCATCGGCATCTGGTACGTGCGGCGGCGGGATGCGGCGATCAAGCGGGCGGTGACCGGGGCGGAGCCCCGGTAACCGACGCGCCCGTAAGGGCCGCGCCCCTGGCGTCGAAGGCGCCAAAAGGGGCGCGGGGAACTGCGCGACCAGCCACGACGCGACCTGCGGGTCACCACCGACCCAAAGGGGCTGTTTCCGTCGTGTCCGGACCACCGGCCGGTGGATGGTTGCTCGCGCAGTTCCCCGCGCCCCTCACGGGGCGCCCCCGTACCGTCGGATTCATGGCGCCCCATGACCTGGAACCGGAGTCCGGCGAACTGTTGGCCGGGCTCACGGGGGCGGAGGTCGCCGCCCGGCGGGCCCGTGGCGAGGTCAACGACGTGCCGGTGCGCAGCAGCCGCTCCGTCGCCGACATCGTGCGCGGCAACGTCCTCACCCGCTTCAACGCGATCATCGGCGTGCTGTGGCTGATCATGCTGGTGGTGGCGCCGTTCCAGGACAGCCTGTTCGGTTACGTGATCCTCGCCAACACGGCCATCGGCATCGTCCAGGAACTGCGCGCCAAGCGCACCCTGGACAACCTGGCCGTGATCGGCGAGGCACGGCCCACGGTGCGCAGGGACGGGGCCCCCGTCGAGGTCGGCACCACCGAGATCGTGCTGGACGACCTGATCGAGGTCGGTCCCGGCACCCGGATCGTGGTGGACGGGCAGTGCCGGGAGGCACACGGCCTGGAGGTCGACGAGTCGCTGCTCACCGGCGAGGCCGACACGGTCGTGAAGCACCCGGGCGACCCCCTGATGTCCGGCAGCTTCGTGGTCGCCGGCAGCGGCGCTTTCACCGCGACGCGGGTCGGCCGGCAGGCCTACGCGGCACGGCTGACCGAGGAGGCGTCGCGCTTCACGCTGGTCCACTCCGAGCTGCGCGGCGGGGTCTCCACGATCCTCAAGTACGTCACCTGGATGATGATCCCGACCGCGCTCGCGCTGGCCGTCAGCCAGCTGGTGGCGAAGCACACCGGCCTGAAGGACTCCGTGGCCCGCGCCGTCGGCGGCATCGTGCCGATGGTCCCCGAGGGCCTGGTGCTGCTGACCTCGATCGCCTTCGCGATCGGGGTGATCCGGCTGGGCCGCCGGCGCTGCCTGGTGCAGGAACTGCCCGCCATCGAGGGTCTGGCCCGGGTGGACACGGTCTGCCTGGACAAGACGGGCACGCTCACCGAGGGCGGCATGGACGTGGCCGAGCTACGGGCGCTGGACGGCGCCGAGGTCACGCACGTCCGCGCCGTGCTCGCCGCCCTCAGCGGCACCGATCCACGCCCGAACGCCAGCCTGCGCGCCATCATCGACGCCTTCTCCGGCGACACCGCGCCCGCCGGCACCTCCCCGGACACCGCGTCGGACGCCGCCGTCCCCACCCCCGCCCCGGGCAACGGCCGCCCCGCCCCGCCGCCCGGCACCCGCTCGCTGCCGTTCTCCTCGGCGCGCGGCTACAGCGCGGCCGCCTTCGTCCAGGGGCCGGCCGCCACCGCGGACGGCGGGAGCCCCGCGACCCGCCCGGTGACCTGGCTGCTCGGCGCGCCCGACGTGCTGCTGCCGCACGGTCACCCGGAGCTCGCCGCCGCCGAGCGGCTCGGCGCCCAGGGCCTGCGGGTCCTGCTGCTCGCCCGGTCCACGCGTGACCTGGACGCGGCGGACCTCACGGCCGACGTGCACCCGGTGGCCCTCGTCGTGCTGACCCAGCGGCTCCGCGCGGATGCCGCCGACACCCTGGGCTACTTCGCGAGCGAGCAGGTCAGCGCGAAGGTCCTGTCGGGCGATCACGCCGTCTCGGTCGGCGCGGTGGCGGCGAAGCTCGGGCTGGCCGGGGCGGCCGACGCCCTGGACGCCCGCTCGCTGCCGACCGGCACCGCCGAGCTGGCCGCCGCGCTGGAGGAGCACACCGTCTTCGGCCGGGTCACCCCGCAGCAGAAGCAGCGGATGGTCGGGGCGCTCCAGCACGGCGGGCACGTCGTGGCGATGACCGGGGACGGGGTGAACGACGTCCTGGCCCTCAAGGACGCCGACATCGGCGTCGCCATGGGCTCGGGCGCGGAGGCCACCAGGGCCGTGGCGCAGGTGGTGCTGCTGGACAACAGCTTCGCGGTGCTGCCCGCGGTGGTCGCCGAGGGCCGCCGGGTGATCGGCAACATCACACGGGTGGCGACGTTGTTCCTGGTGAAGACGGTCTACTCGGTGCTGCTCGCCCTGCTGGTGGTCGGCTTCCGGGTCGAGTACCCGTTCCTGCCGCGGCACCTGACCCTGCTCTCCACGCTCACCATCGGCGTCCCCGCGTTCTTCCTGGCCCTGGCGCCCAACACGGAGCGGGCCCGACCGCACTTCGTGCGGGGTGTCATGCGGTACGCGGTGCCCGGCGGGGTCATCGCGGGCGCGGCCACCTTCGTCTCGTACCTGCTGGCCCGGGAGCACTACCGGGGTGCCGGGGCGCTCAGCGCCCAGACCAGCGTGGCCACCCTGACCCTCTTCCTGATCTCGCTGTGGGTACTGGTGATCGTCGCGCGCCCCTACACGTGGTGGCGCGTCTGCCTGGTGGTGGCCATGGCGGCCGGTTTCCTGCTGGTGCTGATCGTGCCCCGGCTCCAGCACTTCTTCGCGTTGAAGCTGGTGGGCACCGTCATGCCGTGGACGGCGGTGGGGATCGCCGCGGTGGCGTCGGCCGGCCTGGAGCTCGCCTGGCGCCGGGCCGGCCGACGCGCCCCGACCTGACGCGACGGCCCCCGTCGGACCCGTCACGCCGGCCTGGCGCCCCGCGTGTCAGGACATGTCCTGCTGTACGCCCTACTTCGCGCCCTACTGCACGTCGACGAAGTCGCCGGCGGCCTTCACGGCCGGGGTCGTCGAGGTGCCGGCGAAGGAGTACCGCCAGTAGCCGTCGGCCGCGGCCTTGACCGTGGTCTTCAGCTCGCCGGTGCTGTTGGTGGTGAGCGTCTTGACGGTGCTGTAGGTGCTGGAGGACTTCGGGCGGAACTGCAACTGCACGGACTGGCCCGTGTAGCCGTGGTACTTGTGGTCCTCCCAGTTGGCGCGGGAGAGCTTGCCCGTGACCGTGATGGTGGCGCCCTTCTTCACCGGCTCGGGGGAGGCGTTGACGGTCTGCTTGGACAGCCGCTGCACATGGTGGGTGGTGTAGTAGTCGTCCCAGAACAGGTAGCCGTCCTTGGAGACGACGCCGACGCCCACGTGCCAGGTACCGGCCAGCGCGTTCGTGTACAGGTCGGCGCGCGGGTCGATGGTCATCGAGAGCACGCACTTCGACGTGGTGGTGTCGATGGCGGTGCAGGTGGCGGCGGACTCGTTGGGCACGATCGCGCCGTCGATGTCGTTGTCGACGTCGGTGCCGTGCCACAGGTAGAGCTCGGCGTCGTAGATGCCCTTCGGGTGCGTGGCGGTGACCGCGACCTTGATCGTCTTCTTGTCGGTGGTGCCCAGCACGATGTCGGCGCCACCGTGCACGGCGACCGATTCGACGACCGGGTCGGTGGTGGCGGCGCGGGCCGTGGCACGCGGCGCCTGCTGCGCCAGCGCGGCGCCGAACCGCGACGCGGCATCCGGCTTGGCGGCGGCGGCCGCCCCGGGCCCGCCTGGGGGCACCTCCCGCGCCATCAAGGCAGTGGGGGAGGCCTGGGCGGCCGGGACGGCGAACGCGGTGAGGGCGAGGGCGCCGGACATCGTCGCGGCGGCCACGAGGGTGCGGATACGCATGTATTCCCCAAGTGGAGAGGGGGCCCGGAGTGCTGTCGCCGGCGCACCGGGCCGGTTGATCCAGGAGTCTGCTGACTCCGGAAATCAGACCTCCGCAAGGGGGGACTAGTTGTACATGATGTGAATTTTTTATGACTGATTAACCATCAGACGGTCATATCCCTCACCGCGACCGCCCGGCACCCCTTCTGCACCCCTCCCCCGCATCCCTCCCACACCCCTCCCGACCTGCGACGATCAGTCCGTCCCGACCTGCGACGATCAGTCGAACCAACGATCGCGTGCCAACTCCTCCGTGCGCGAGGGGTCCTCCAGGAGCGCCGCCACCTCGAACCGCCGGGGCCACTGCCCCGCCGACCAGGCCAGCCCGGCCGCCACGCCCTCCAGGGTCGCCGCGTGCACCACGCCACCGTCGCCCGCGCCTTCGCCGGCCTCGGCGGGCTCGCCCGTCGTGCGGTACCAGTCCAGCTCGACGCCGTCGACGACCAGTTCCTCGTGCTCCACGTACGACGTCGGCGTGGTCGCGCCCAGCAGTACCCGCACCGATTCGGGCACCTCACGGACCACGCCCTCGTCCCGTACCGCCCCCGGCACCGTCTCGCCCAGCCGCCGCACCTGGAACAGCTCCGCGAGATCCCCGGCGAGCGCCGGCCGCACCGGCAGCAGCGGGCGCCCGGCGGCCAGCGGCAGCAGATCGGGCGAGTCGGCGACCACGGCTTCCTGCGCGTCCACGACCACGACCCGGCCGTGCTCGCGGACCGCCCGCAGCTCGTCCGGCAACGTGACCTGCTCGGGATCCAGATCGGCCAGCGCGCTGTACAGGCCGTGCAACTGGGCGGCCGTGACCTCGAGATCAGGGTCGGCGAGCCGGTCGAGGAGTTCCACGGCGCCGCCCGGCTCGTCCAGCAGCGCGGCCACCGAGGTGCGCACGCCCAGCGCACGCAGCACCTGCTCGTCCTCGAACCCGGTCGCGTCCGCCGACTCGTACAACCCGTCGAGCAGCGGATCACCACCGGCGGCACGCAGCCCGGCGGGCCGCCGGCCGTCCAGCACCGGATGCCCGCGCAGCCACCAGGCGGTGTACGGGCGGACCGTCTCGCTGGTGCCGTCCGGCAGCAGGATCCGCACCGGCTGGGTCAGCGCATCGCGCAACGGCGGACGGGACAGCAGCGCCAGCGCCTGCGGCCACCGGTCCTCGTCGACCAGATCGAGATCACGCACCGCGATGATCTCGGTGGCCACCGGCGGCACCGGGGTCTCGGGCAGCCGGTCCAACACGTCTTCGCACCACACGTCGACGGCGTCCAGCAGTCCCACGTCGTCCGGCTCGGCGAAGTCGCCCTCGCGCGGCTCCAGGTCGTCCGGGTCGAGGACCACGTCGGTCGCCCGCACCAGCGCGAAGTCGGCGAGCGCCCCGCACGCGGCGAGCGGTGCCGAGCCCCAGCGGGCGGCCAGTTCGGCGTCCACCTCGGCCAGTTCGCCGTCCCGTATCACCTGCGCGAAGGGGCTACCGGGCACCACCAGCTCACCGGCGGGCGCCGGCTCGCCGTCCTCGTCGGTCAGCGCGAGGGCGCCGAGCCACGGCTCGTCCCCCGGCTCCAGACCGGCGTCGCGCACCAGGCCCAGCACGACCTCGGCGAGCTCCTCCGCATCGAGCCCGCGGGCGCCACCGGGCTCGGCGTCGAACCATTCCCCGTCCTCATCGAGCGAGGCCGCCACCGCCGCGCGCACCTGCGGGGTGGTCAGCACGGCCCGCGGCGCGGCGGGCAGCGCACCGAGCTTCTCCAGCAACGGGTGCGAAGCATCCGGGTGCGCGATCTTCAGACCGAGCCGGGTCAGCGCCGCAGCGGACGGACCGAGCCCCACACCGCCCCCGCCACCCTCGCCATCGTCATCGGAGGGCGGCAACGGAAGCAGCACGTGGCGGGGCCCGATGGTGGTCCGGGGTACGGCGGGACCGGCCGCCGGCGCACTCTCCGCGCCATGACCCGGCTCGACGGCCAGCGGCACCGGCAGCCCGGACAGCCGCTCCGGGTCCACCCCGGCCAGGCTGTCGTAGAGCCGCCACCACCAGCGCGGTTCGCGCTCCAGACCGGCCAGCCGGTCGATCGCCTCGGTCAACGGCACCCGGGCCACGCCCAGGGTGCGCAGCTCGACGCGCCGCTCCAGGCCGGCGGGCAGCAGGCTGGGCAGCACCTCGGCCAGCACCCGCACGGTCTCGGCGCCCGCGCCCTCCACCACCTCCGCGTCACGCGGCCGCAGCGCACCGCTCGCAGGAACGGCACCGGGCAACCCGGCCAACTCGGCGCCGTCAGGGGCGGCCCAAGCGGCCTCGTCGCCGGCGGCGTCGTCGACGGTGACCGTGGGAGGCAGCGCGGGCGGCAGGAACGCCGTACGCGGCAGCCGCTCCACGATGGCGCGCCGCAGTGCCCCGTCCAGCTCGCCCTTGCCCAGCGGCCCCGGCACCAGGTCGATCAGCCCCGTGCTGACCGGCCGCCACGCGGCCAGCAGCGCTTCGTAGGCGTCGGCCGCGCGCTCCACGAGGAAGTCGGTGAGCGGTCCCGGCGCGACATGCCGCCGGGTGGTGTCCATCGGCAACGAGGCGATGAGCAGCGCGGGAACCCCCAGGGGCTCGTCGCTCGGCGTCGGCGCGTGCACCACGGGAGCGGTACGGGGCGCAGCCGGCGCGCCCTCGTCGTCCACGGGGACCGCCCAGGTCACGCTCCAGTGCGGGCGCAGTCGCTCCTCGATCGGCCGGTCGGCCAGCAGCGCGGCGTCGAGCAGCCCGCCGCCGTGCACGGAGCGCCAACGGGTCGTGCCGTCCCTCGTGTCCTCGACGACGGTGACGGTGTCCGGGGCGACGATCGAGACCTCGGCGCCCGGCGCACCCGGCGCTCCCGTCGCGCCTGACCCGGCCGCCGGAGCCGCCCCTCCGACCGGAGTGCCGTCCCGCTGCTCCGTGCGCCGGCTGAGCGTGCGCACGCCCTCCGAGGTCTCCACCACCACCTCGGCCAGGCCCGGCAGGGTGAGCAGCAACGCCGCGTCGATCCCGTTCAGCAGCCGTTCCACCAGGTCAGTCGCCGCGGCGTCGCGCAACGGCAGGATCACGGCGGTGTCATACGGCTCCGGAGGCGTTCCCTCGGCCGGGAACGGCAGCCGCAGCAGCGGCACGTGGCCCTCCCGGCGGCGCAGCTCGGTGGCCAGGCCGCGCCGCCCCTGGGCGGCCTCCGCCGCCAGCTCGCGCGCCTCGGCCAGCGACCACCGCACCCCGCCGGTGCGCCCGACGACGGCAGGCTCGTCGCTGACGGCGAGCACCGCGGAGAACCCGATCCCGAACCGCCCCACGACGCCGAACCCACCCGGCGCCGTGCCCTGCTCCGGCTCGTCACGCTTGGCGGAGGCCCGCAACGTCGCGAGCGACTCGACGCCCGCCTCGTCGAGCGGGGCACCCGTGTTCGCCGCGACCAGGACACCGTCGGCGAGCGTCAGCCGCAGCCGCCCCGGAGCACCGGCACGCGCCGCGGCATCCGCGGCGTTCTGCGCCAGCTCCACCACGACACGGTCGCGGTAGCCGCCGAGGGCCAGATCCTCCTCGGCGTTGGCGTCCTCACGGAAGCGGGCGGCGCTAGCGGCCCACGCATCGAGCACCCCACGCCGCAGACGCGCGGTCCCGAACGGATCCGCCCCTTCGGCAGCCGGCCGCACGAACTTGCTCACGGTGGTCACTCCTCGTTCCGTGGGGGTCCTTCCCACCGCCCCTCGGAGCGGTGGGAAGGATGGGCATCGCCTAGACCAACCTCTTGTTCACCGGACGACGAGGGTACGCCGTGGGGGCACCCCGCATCGCCGGGTGCGCCTGGGGACCCCTTGAGGGGGCGCCCTGGGACCGCCCTGGGTGCCGTGCGCCGGGGGTGCGGGTGCGCCGGGTGCCCCGGCGGTGGCGGTCATGCCGAGTACGCCGGCTACGCCGTTTGTGGCGTTCGTGTCGCCTCTCCGGCCGACGGCCGGACTCGTCGACAGGTGCCCCTTCGGGCCGGTGGCGGCCCGCGGGACTCACGGGGCTGGACGCGCCCACGCGGCGGAGCCGCATATCGACACAGCCCCGCGCCCCTCAGTGGGCGCCCTTGGTCTCAGGGCGCCGGGTGGGTCAGCTGTGGCCGAGTTCTTCCGGAGGGGCGCCGGGCTCCACGGAGCCGGAGTCGTCCGTGGGGTGCAACGGCAGGGGTTCGACGCGGGTCTCGTCGAGTACCGGCGGCGGGGGCTGGGGCGGCTTCGGCATCACGGCCGCCTCCGAATGGCCGCCGCACCCGTAGGACAGGGACACCACATGGCCGTCCGCCGGCGAGAACTCGTTCGCGCACACGCCGAACGCCTGACGCAGTGACCCCGCGATCGGCATCAGGAAAGCGCAGGTCAAGCAGGACGCGGGCGCCGCCTGCGCCATCTGCGTCTTGGGCCCGTACTCCTCTTCCCACCGATCGGCCGCACTGTGCAACCCGTACCGCGACAGCACCCGGGCCCTGCCCATGCCGATCTCCTCGGCGACGGCGGCCAGGCTGCCCCGCAACGGCGCGCTCGGCAGGTTGGCCGGGGACCCCTCGGTGACCTCGGCGTCCTCGGCCTCGACGAGCTCCGCCATCTCCTCCGAAACGGGCGAGCTCGGCAGGGGCTCCACCCCGCCGCTGAACCCGGGCTCCAACCGCAGGTCATCGGCGTTCGTCGGCAGCAGATCCCCCGGGCCCAGGTCTCCGGGGCGCAGCCGCTCGCTCCACGGCACCCACTCGGGGGCGAGCAGCGCGTCAGGGCCGGGCAGCAGGACGGACTCGTCCAACGTCACGATTTTGGCACGGGACGCACGGGTGACCGTGACGGCCCAGCGCCAGCCGCGGTACCCGGGTTCCTTGCACTCGAAGAGATGCGTGACGACGCGGTCGCCCTCGGCGACGGCCGCGACATGCTCACCGACCACGCCGGGAGCTGCGGTTTCCTCAGCCGCGGCCCGGGCGAAGGCGACTGCCTCGGCGCAGAGGCGGTCGGGGGTACGGCTTCGCGTTGTCGCTGCGCTCACAGGTATCGCTTCTCTCCTACGCCGTCTCACGGTGCGCCACGTGCAATGACGGGACGCGGACGGAGCGGACCGGGGGGCCGCGTCGACGTCCGCGCCCGGTCGTGGTCGGGCGCGCCTGCTTCTTCCATTCTGCGGGATACTCACGGGCGTGCGACCGGGGAGGGGCGCGGTAGGCACGCTACCTCTTTCTCGGCGACGGGGTGGTCCGGGGTGCCGCTGCGGGTCACGTGACCGTGTGTCGGGGGCCATGCGGTCGTCCGGGGTGCCGGTGCCGTTCACGTGACCGTGGGGCGTGGCTAGGCCGGTCGTCCGGGTGCCCGGAACCGTTCACGTGACCGT
>NZ_JAMJWG010000045.1 GCF_024435355.1 Streptomyces odontomachi | reverse complement strand
TACGACGACCTCGCCGCCTTCGGCTACCGGCACATCGACGACTTCAACCAGGCGGTGCGCAGCGGCAAGCTGACGACACCCGAGGGCAGCGAGCGCGAGCTCCAGCCGTACCCGTACCTGGTGGTCATCGTCGATGAGCTGGCGGATCTGATGATGGTTGCGCCGCGGGACGTCGAGGACTCCATCGTGCGCATCACGCAGCTCGCCCGTGCCGCCGGCATTCACCTGGTGCTGGCCACGCAGCGGCCGTCGGTCGACGTCGTCACGGGTCTGATCAAGGCGAACGTGCCGTCCCGGCTCGCCTTCGCCACCTCCTCGCTCGCCGACAGCCGTGTCATCCTCGACCAGCCGGGTGCCGAGAAGCTGATCGGCAAGGGCGACGGGCTGTTCCTGCCGATGGGCGCCAACAAGCCCGTCCGCATGCAGGGCGCCTTCGTCACGGAAGAGGAGATCGCGCAGGTCGTACGGCACTGCAAGGAACAGATGGCGCCCGTCTTCCGGGACGACGTCACCGTCGGCAGCAAGCAGAAGAAGGAGATCGACGAGGACATCGGCGACGACCTGGACCTGCTCTGCCAGGCCGCCGAACTCGTGGTCTCCACCCAGTTCGGCTCCACCTCCATGCTCCAGCGCAAACTGCGGGTGGGCTTCGCCAAGGCCGGCCGTCTGATGGACCTGATGGAGTCGCGGAACATCGTCGGACCCAGCGAGGGTTCCAAAGCACGTGACGTTCTTGTGAAGGCCGACGACCTGGATGGAGTGCTTGCCACGATTCGAGGGGAAGCTAAGTGAAGGGAAGCGGAACCCGCGCTCACGGCGGTCGGTAGGTCGCACACGGCGCACAATCCGGCGCATGCGAGGTGCGTCGATCATGTGCGCGGTGTCGTGCACCGCTCTTCCACGGCGCATCCGGACGGCACCTGTGAGTCCTTGCTTCATGCCTGCGACACCCCAGGGGTGCGGTGGGGGTACCCCCCCCACACCCGCAAGGCAGCGGGGGAGGGAGGGGCTCATGCGTGCCGGCCCGTGCAGTGTCGATGGGGCCGCCCGGGACTGCGGGCAACCGTTTCGCCTCGGCATACGTCAAGTTGAGGGGAGGCGCACCATCACTTCCTCCATCAGGGCAAACGACCATGCGGATAGCGTATGGACCCTCGTTGCCCGGTTGCCGCACCCACTCGCACCCCCAATAAACTGAACGCCCAGCAGGTGGCTACACGCTCGAAAGGCGCCCCCGTGTCCATCGGCAACTCCCCTGAAGCAGACCGCCCATCGGCGGAAGAAAACCATTCATCGGCTGAAAACGATCACGAGCCGGACAAAATCGACCAGGTGTCGGTCGATGCGGAGCGTCCGGCCAGTGAAGCGAGCGACGATTCCGCTTGGTCGGGCGACCATGCGCTCTTGACATCCGACGACGAGCTTCTGGAGGCCGATGACGACGAGCCTTTCGAGGATGAAGACGGCGCGCTCGGCGTCGGCCGCGCCCTGCACCGCGCACGCACCCGTGCCGGGCTGACCGTCGACGACGTCAGCTCCGCCACCCGGGTCCGCGTGCCGATCCTGCGCGCGATCGAGCAGGACGACTTCAGCCGGTGCGGTGGAGACGTCTACGCCCGCGGGCACGTCAAGACGCTCGCCCGTGCCGTGGGCCTCGATCCGGAGCCGCTCCTGGAGCGTTTCGACGCCGAGCACGGCGCCCCGGAGACCCCGACGCCCGCCACCCCGCTCTTCGAAGCGGAACGCATCAGGCCGGAGCGGCGCAGCCCCAACTGGACGGCGGCCATGGTCGCCGCGATCGTCGCCGTGATCGGCTTCGTCGGCTTCACCCTCGTCAACACCCATCACGACCAGGGCAGCCAGACGCAGACCGCCAAGGGCGCCAACCCGGCCGAGAGCCGGCCGGCGCCCAAGCCCTCCAAGACCACCCCCGCCGCCCCCAGCCCGGACCCCACCGACAGTGCCATCGCCGCCGCCCCGCGCGACAAGGTGACCGTGATGGTGAACGCGGCCGGCGGCCGCAGCTGGATCTCCGCCAAGGACCACAACGGCCAGCTCCTCTTCGGCGGCGTGCTGCAGAAGGGTGAGAAGAAGACCTTCCAGGACAACGAGAAGATCGACCTCGTCCTCGGGGACGCCGGCTCCATAGAGCTCTACGTGAACGGCAAGAAGATCGACAACAAGTTCCAGCCCGGTCAGGTGCAGCGCCTTTCGTACACCAAGGGCGACCCCGAGGCCGGCTGACGCCTGGCGGGTGCCTGGGCGGCCCACGGGGGCCGGCCTGGGCTCCCGCGGGGCGCAGGACGGTGGCTGCTGGGGGTTCGCCGAAGCGGTTCGTGGGGCGCCGGAGGCCGTTGGTGCGGCGGTGAGCAGGGGCTTGGAGGAATGTCCCGGAGCCCTCGCGGCCGGTGTCGCCGGCATGACGAAGTAGTCTGAGCGCATGCCTGAACGCCGTACCGTCGCTCTCGTCACACTCGGCTGCGCCCGTAACGAGGTGGACTCGGAAGAGCTTGCAGGCCGCTTGGAGGCGGACGGCTGGCAGCTTGTCGAGGACGCCGAGGCGGCAGACGTCGCCGTCGTGAACACCTGCGGCTTCGTCGAGGCCGCGAAGAAGGACTCCGTCGACGCGCTGCTGGAAGCCCATGACCTGAAGGGGCACGGCAGAACCCGGGCCGTGGTGGCGGTGGGCTGCATGGCCGAGCGGTACGGCAAGGAGCTCGCCGAGGCCCTCCCGGAAGCCGACGGCGTCCTCGGATTCGACGACTACAGCCATATCTCCGAGCGCCTCACGACCATCCTCAGCGGCGGCATCCACGCCTCCCACACCCCGCGTGACCGTCGCAAGCTGCTGCCGATCAGCCCGGCGGAGCGCCAGCAGGCGGGCGCGAGCGTGGCCCTGCCGGGGCACGCGGACGCGACGGAGCAGGCCGACCGGATCCCTGCGGACCTGCCCCCGGGGCTTGCCCCCGCCTCCGGCCCCCGTGCGCCGCTGCGGCACCGGCTCGGCAGCTCTCCCGTCGCCTCGGTGAAGCTCGCCTCCGGTTGCGACCGGCGCTGCACCTTCTGCGCCATCCCGTCCTTCCGCGGCTCCTTCATCTCACGCCGGCCCGCCGATGTGCTCAACGAAACCCGCTGGCTGGCCGAGCAGGGCGTCAAGGAGATCCTGCTGGTCTCCGAGAACAACACGTCCTATGGCAAGGACCTCGGCGACATCCGGCTGCTCGAGACGCTCCTGCCGGAGCTGGCCGCCGTGGACGGCATCGAGCGGGTTCGGGTGAGCTATCTCCAGCCCGCCGAGATGCGCCCCGACCTCGTCGAGGTGCTCACCTGCACCGAGAAGGTTGCCCCTTACTTCGATCTGTCCTTCCAGCACTCGGCGCCCGGGGTGCTGCGCGCCATGCGCCGCTTCGGCGACACCGATCGGTTCCTGGAACTGCTGGACCAGATCCGCGGCAAGGCGCCGCAGGCGGGGGTGCGGTCCAACTTCATCGTCGGGTTCCCCGGCGAGAGCGAGGCCGACCTGGCCGAGCTCGAGCGTTTCCTCACCGAGGCGAGACTGGATGCCATCGGCATCTTCGGGTACTCCGACGAGGACGGCACGGAAGCCGCCGGATTCGACGGCAAGCTCGGGGAGGACGTGGTGGCCGAGCGGGTGACACACCTCACCCGGCTCGCTGAGGAGCTGACCGCGCAGCGCGCCGAAGAGCGGCTGGGCGAGACGGTCGAGGTGCTGGTCGAGTCGACGGGTTCGGCGGCGGACGACGAGCCCGCAGCGGGCCGCGCCGCCCACCAGGCGCCGGAGACGGACGGCCAGGTGTACTTCACGGGCGACGGCGACGCCGCCGGTGTGGCCGTCGGCCGAATGGTCGCCGCCAAGGTGGTCGGCACCCAGGGTGTCGACCTGGTGGCCGAGGTCGTCGAAGGCCCCGTGGGCATCGAGGAGGCAGGCAGATGACCGGAGTCCCGGCGACCGCCGCGGGCGACTCCGGCCGTCCGGCGCCCCCCGGCCGGGCGGGTCCCGCCGCCGTGCGGCACGTCAGCCTGTGGAACGTCGCCAATCTCCTCACGATGATCCGGCTGCTGCTCGTGCCCGGGTTCATCGCCCTGATGCTGGCCGGCGGCGGCTACGACCCGGCGTGGCGCTCCCTCGCCTGGGCCGCCTTCGCCGTCGCCATGATCACGGACCTCTTCGACGGCCATCTGGCCCGTACATACGACCTGGTCACGGACTTCGGCAAGATCGCCGACCCGATCGCGGACAAGGCGATCATGGGCACCGCGCTGATCTGCCTCTCCGCGCTCGGCGACCTGCCCTGGTGGGTCACGTGCGTCATCCTCGGCCGTGAGCTGGGCATCACCGTGCTGCGCTTCTGGGTGATCCGCCACGGGGTCATCCCGGCCAGCCGCGGCGGCAAGCTGAAGACCCTGGCACAGGGCGTCGCGGTGGGCATGTACGTCCTTGCGCTGACCGGGCCGCTCGCGACCCTGCGGTTCTGGGTGATGGCGGTCGCCGTGGTGCTGACCGTGGTGAGCGGGATCGACTACGTGAAGCAGGCGATAGTGCTGCGCCGGCAGGGCCGACGGGCGGAGCGCGCCACCGCCGGCCCCCGGCCGGGTGCGACGGTGGCGCCGGCTTCGGTGGTGGCGGGCGAGCCGGACTCCGGTGCGGCGGAAGCGGCCCCGGCGTCCCTGGACCCAGCCGAGGGAGCGGAGCCCGGAAACCCACCGGGTCTCGCCGCGGAGGCGGGACCGGAGGCCGCCGCGGCGGTGGCCGACGCGCCGGCACGCGAGACGGCGGTGTCCTCGGTCGCCGCCGAGACGCGGGCGGAGGTTGCCTCGGGGGAGCGACACGGCCAGGAGCCACCGCGATGACACCGGGTGCGGACGCGCTGGTGGATCTCCTCGTGGCACGCGGCGAGACCGTGGCCGTGGCCGAGTCCCTGACCGGAGGGCTGGTGGCGGCCGAGCTGACGGCCGTACCGGGCGCGTCGAAGACCTTTCGCGGCTCTGTCACCGCCTACGCCACGGAGCTGAAGGCCCGGGTCCTGGGGGTGGAAGGCGGCCTGCTGGCCGAGCGCGGCGCGGTCGATCCCGAGGTCGCGCTACAGATGGCGCGGGGTGTGCGCGGTGTCCTGGAGACCGACTGGGGCCTGGCCACGACCGGTGTCGCCGGTCCCGAACCGCAGGACGGGCAGCCCGTCGGAACGGTCTTCATCGCGGTCAGCGGGCCCTCAGGTCAGGAGAAAGTCGCTGAGCTGGGGTTGAACGGCGATCGAGCGGAAATCCGTATGGAGACTGTACGGAGCGTGCTCACACTGTTGCTCAGGCAGCTTTCCGGCGAACGACCAGAGAATGCGCGGACACAGGATACGGAATGATTCGGGGGGACTTGATGTTTGCAGCCCTTAGTGAACACGACATCGCTCCCCGCACAGCCGCTGCGGGAGGCGGTACGGTGGGGCGTAACGGAAGCGGCTACACGGTCCGAGGAGGGAGCCACCGATGATCCTGCTCCGTCGCCTGCTGGGTGACGTGCTGCGTCGGCAGCGCCAGCGCCAGGGCCGTACTCTGCGCGAAGTCTCCTCATCCGCCCGAGTCTCGCTCGGCTATCTCTCCGAGGTGGAGCGGGGGCAGAAGGAGGCATCCTCCGAGCTGCTCTCCGCGATCTGCGACGCGCTTGACGTACGGATGTCCGAGCTCATGCACGAGGTGAGCGATGAACTCGCCCTTGCCGAGCTCGCCGAGTCGGCTGCCGCCACCGAGCCGGTGCCGGCGACCGCGGTGCACCCCATGCTGAATTCCGTCTCCGTGGCCGGTGTCCCACCGGAGCGGGTGACCATCAAGGCGCCTGCCGAAGCGGTGGACGTCGTAGCGGCCTGAGACGCATCTCGATCCCAGGCCGGGTGGGCTCCGGACCCGTACGGGGTGTGGCCGGTGGGAGTTGCGTACGCGTCAGTGCGGGTTGCGCACGCGAAGGACCGCGTATGCGAACAGGCATGCATGCGAACGGGCCTGACAGATGTGGCAGATGTAGGACAGATATAGCAGACAGTGGCGAACCGGCGTACCGTACGCGGCTTACGTGAAGCGACGTGGCCGACGGGACGCCCGCGAAGACGAGAAGGCCCCGGTCGGGGTGGACAGCACAGTGTCGCCGTCCACCCCGACCGGGGCCTCGTGTTGTCGGTTGTTGCGCCGTCGGTTGTTGCGCTGTCGGTTGTGGGGGCGGTCGGGGCAGCCGGTCGGTTCGGGCAGTCCTGTGGGGTCGCCGGTCGTGCGGCTGCGGTGCAGCTCGCCTCTGAGGGCTTCTCCCGGCGCGATCCGGTTATCGTGCGCGATCGGTGGGCGAGCTGCCGGTTGCGGGTGGGAAGTTCCGTGACGTGGCACGCGGGGTGGGGCTCGTGGAGCCACGCGGGCGTGGGGCGGGGCCGTGTTGGCACGAGGGGCACCAGTACGTGGGGCGTTCGCTCGAGCCTCTCCCGTTTCCGGGGCGACGTCCCCCGCCCTGGTCGGCCACCCGGATCGGGGTGGCGCACCGCAGGCAGGGGCGGGGTGCGCGGCCGTAGACGAACAGTCGTGGGTCCCGGCGGCCCGTCGTGGATCGGGCGGGCTCCTCCCGATTGGCTTCCAGAAGCCGCTTCGCCAGGGTGACGAGCCGTTCGGCCACCTCGGTGGGCAGATCGCCGACGGGGAGCCACGGGGTGGCCCGGATGAGGAAGCACAACTCCGACTTGTAGACGTTGCCGACGCCGGCGAGATTGCGCTGGTCCAGCAGGGCCTCGCCGAGGGGCCGGGTGGGATCGCGGCGGAGTCGGGCCAGGGCGGTGTCCGGGTCCCAGTCCGGGCCGAGCAGGTCGGGTCCGAGATGGCCGACGGCCCGCTGTTCGTCGCCGGTGCGGAGCAGCTCCAGCACGGGCAGGCGATAGCCGACCGCGGTGGGGCCGTCGGTGCCCAGGATCGCCCGAATCTGATGCCCGGGGCCGCCACGCCAGCGTTCTCCCGGCTGGTAGATCTTCCAGGCGCCCTCCATCGCCAGGTGCGAGTGCAGGGTGAGGCCGCCCGACATCCGGGTCAGGAGGTGCTTGCCACGTGGTGTGACGTCCAGCACCGTGCGGCCGGTGAGGTCGGCCGTGGCGTGCGCCGGCACACGAAGATCGGAGCGCACCAGCACACGCCCCGCGAGCGCGCGGTGCAGCCGTCGCGCGGCCTGCCAGACGGTGTCTCCTTCGGGCATGGGTCCAAGCGTCGCACGGGTGGTGTCCGCATGGCCGTCCTGGGCCGGTCCCGGTGGCCTTGCCAGGGCTTGTTCGGTGTGCTGAGGCGCTGAGGGTGCCGAGGTGTCGCCGGTCCGGTCCGGTCCGGACCGGCGCGTGTGGGGCGAGGGCGGGGATGGGGCCTGGGACGGTCCGGAGGGAACCGGGCGTGGGCCTGCTCCCTGTGAGCGGTTGGTGTGAGCGGACGACGTGCGTGCCCTGCCGGCCGGGCGCGAGCCAGGACGCTGGCAGGCCGCGGTCCGGATCCGGCTATGCCCGCAGTCGCAGGCCCCTCGGGGTGGCGTGGAAACCGGAGGTTTCCAGGAGGGTGCCCAGGGGCGAGGTGAGTGCGGCGGCACCGTTGATCCGCTCGACCGTGACCGTGCCGAGGGAGCCGGCGCGTGCGGCGGAAGCGAAGGCCTCGGCTGCGGCGCCCAGGCGGGCGTCCTCCTCGGGCCCGGGGGCTTCCGGGTCCGCGGGCCAGGCCAGCAGGGTCTTGCCGCCGCGCTCCATGTACAGCGTCAACTCGCCGTCGACGAGCACGACCAGCGCTCCGGCCTTACGACCGGGCTTGTGCCCGGCGCCCGTCGGCTGCTCCGGCCAGGGCAGGGCCGCCCCGTAGGCGTTCGCCGGGTCCGCGGCGGCCAGCAGGACGGCGCGGGGTGCGGAGGAGCGCCGGGGGCGCCGACCGGCGGCATCCTGATAGGCGCCCTGACGCGTGCCCGTGCCGGGTGGCGCTTCGGGCCCGCCGCCGTCGGGGGAGGCCTGGTCGGACCAGATGTCGGTGGCCCAGTCCGGGGCCCAGTCCGGTTGGTCCTCGCCGGGGCCCGGGTGGTCGTCCCCGGTCGCACCGTCGGGCCAGTCGTCGGGCGTGCTCCAGCCGGGTGGGTCCGGCACGGGCTCCTCGCGCTCGCGTGCGTGGGCCACGGCACGTAGCCGGTCCACCGCGCCGTCCATGGCGAACTGCGCGGCGCCGAGGCCTTCGACGACGTAGCCGCGGCGGGCCTGGCCGCTCTCCTCGAAGGCGGACAGGACCCGGTACATCGCGGCGAACCCGCCTTCGACGCCTTCCGTGGCGACCGCGCCGCGGGTGACCACGCCGTGCCGGTCGAGCAGGGTGTGTGCCAGGGCGTGGCCGCGCACGGTGGGGTCGGTCTCGCGGGTCGGCAGCACGGACCAGCGGCCGGCGACGGTCGGCGGGCCCTGCCGGGACGTCGGGCGGGCTGCCGCGGTGGTGAGGCTGCCGTAGCGCCCGCGGGGCACCGCACGCTTGGCGCGGTGGGCGGTGGCACCGGCGGTGCGACCGGAACCGAGCAGGGCACGCATCGGGCCGAGCGTGTCGTTCGTCAGCCGTCCGGACCAGGCGAGCTCCCAGATCACGTCGGCGATCTCGGGGTCGGTCGCATCGGGGTGGGTGCCCGCGCGTACCCGGTCGGCTATCTGCCGGAAGAACAGGCCGTATCCCCCGGACAGCGCGTCCAGGACGGACTGGTGCAGGGGAGCGAGCTCCAGGGGGTGCGGGGGCGGCAGCAGGAGCGGTGCCGTGTCGGCGAGGTAGAGGCTGACCCAGCCGTCCTTGCCCGGCAGCGCCCCGGCACCGGCCCACACGATCTCGCCCGATGCGGTGAGCTCGTCCAGCATCGCCGGGTGGTAGTCGGACACCCGCGACGGCAGGACCAGCTTCTCGAGGGCCGAGGCGGGCACGGACGCGCCCTGCAACTGCTCGATCGCGCGCACCAGCCCGTCGACACCGCGCAGCCCGTGCCGGCCGAGGTGCTGCCACTGGGGCAGGAACTGGGCGAGTGCGGCGGGCGGCACCGGCTCCAGCTCGTGCCGCAGGGCCGCCAGCGAGCGGCGCCGTAGCCGGCGCAGGACCGTTGCATCGCACCATTCCTGGTCCACTCCGGCGGGGTGGAACTCGCCCCGGACGAGGCGTCCGCCCGCCATGAGCTGGTGCAGCGCGCCGTCGGTGACCGCGGTGCCGAGGCCGAAGCGGGCGGCGGCGGTGGCGGAGGTGAACGGCCCGTGGGTGCGTGCGTAGCGTGCCAGGAGGTCGCCCAAGGGGTCGCGTACCGGCTCCGTGAACGCCTCCGGGACGCCGACGGGCAGGGCGGTCCCGAGGGCGTCCCGCAGCCGGCCGGCGTCCTCCACGGCGGCCCAGTGCTCGCGGCCCGCGATGCGTACCCGGATGGCGCGCCGGGCGGCGGTGAGCTCCTCGGCCCACTCCGGCCGCGCGCCGCGTTCGACCAGCTCGGCGTCGGTGAGCGGGCCGAGTACCCGCAGCAGATCGGCGATGCCCTCGGAGTCCTTCACCCGGCGGTCGTCGGTCAGCCACTGGAGCTCGCGCTCCAGCTCGGTCAGCACGTCAGCGTCAAGGAGCTCACGCAGCTCGGCCTGGCCCAGCAGTTCGGCGAGCAGCCGGGAGTCCAGCGACAGGGCGGCGGCGCGGCGCTCGGCGAGCGGGGAGTCGCCCTCGTAGAGGAACTGGGCCACGTAGCCGAAGAGCAGCGAGCGGGCGAACGGCGACGGCTGCTGGGTGGTGACCTCCACCAGGCGCACCTTGCGGGATTCGACGTCACCCATCAGCTCGGCGAGCCCGGGGACGTCGAACACGTCCTGGAGGCATTCGCGTACGGCCTCCAGGACGATCGGGAAGGAGCCGAAGTCGCTCGCCACCTCCAGCAGCTGTGCCGCCCGCTGGCGCTGCTGCCACAGCGGGGTGCGCTTGCCGGGGCTGCGGCGGGGCAACAGCAGGGCGCGCGCGGCGCACTCGCGGAACCGGGCCGCGAACAGGGCCGAGCCGCCCACCTGCTCGGTGACGATCCGGTCGACCTCGGACTTGTCGAAGACGACGTCGGCGGCGCCGATCGGGGCCTGCTCCGGGTCGTACTCCGTGCCCTGCTTGGCGGGCTCGGCGTCGAGCAGGTCCAGACCCATCAGGTCGGCGTCGGGCAGCCGTAGCACCAGGCCGTCGTCGGCATGCATGACCTGGGCGTCCATGCCGTATCGCTCGGTGAGCCTGGCCCCCAGGGCGAGCGCCCACGGGGCGTGCACCTGGGCGCCGAACGGGGAGTGCACGACGACCCGCCAGTCGCCCAGCTCGTCGCGGAAGCGCTCCACCACGATGGTGCGGTCGTCCGGCACATGGCCGCAGGCCTGGCGCTGCTCGTCGAGGTAGGCGAGGACATTGTCCGCCGCCCAGGCGTCGAGCCCCGCGGCCAGCAGCCGCAGCCGGGCGTCGTCCTTGGGCAGCGCCCCCACCTCGCGCAGGAACGCGCCGAGCGCACGCCCCAGCTCCAGAGGGCGGCCGAGCTGGTCGCCCTTCCAGAACGGCAGCCGGCCGGGCACCCCGGGGGCGGGGGAGACCAGCACGCGGTCACGGGTGATGTCCTCGATGCGCCACGAGGTGGTGCCGAGGGTGAAGACATCACCGACCCGCGACTCGTAGACCATCTCCTCGTCCAGCTCGCCGACGCGGCCTCCGCCCTTCTTCGGGTCGGCACCGGCGAGGAAGACCCCGAACAGGCCCCGGTCGGGGATGGTGCCTCCGGACGTCACGGCGAGCCGCTGCGCCCCGGGGCGGCCGGTGACGGTGCCCGCGATCCGGTCCCACACCACGCGCGGGCGCAGCTCGGCGAAGGCGTCCGACGGGTAGCGGCCCGCGAGCATGTCCAGGACGGCGGTGAACGCCGACTCGGGCAGCGCGGCGAACGGGGCCGCCCGGCGTACCAGGGTCAGCAGGTCGTCGACCTGCCAGGTGTCCATGGCGGTCATGGCCACCAGCTGCTGTGCCAGGACGTCCAGCGGGTTGGCGGGGATGCGCAGCGCCTCGATGGAGCCGGTGCGCATCCGCTCGGTGACGACCGCCGACTGCACGAGATCGCCGCGGTACTTGGGGAACACCACACCGGTGGAGACCGCGCCGACCTGGTGCCCGGCGCGTCCCACGCGTTGCAGCCCGGAGGCCACCGACGGCGGTGACTCCACCTGGACGACGAGGTCCACCGCGCCCATGTCGATGCCCAGCTCGAGGCTGGAGGTGGCCACCACGGCGGGCAGCCGGCCCGCCTTGAGGTCCTCCTCCACCTGGGCGCGCTGCTCCTTGGAGACCGAGCCGTGATGGGCGCGGGCGATGACCGCGGGAGCGCCCTGGGCGGCGCCCGAGCCGCCCATCAGCTGGGCCGGGGCGTGCGCCTCCTCGAGGGGCAGGCCGGTGGCACGCTCGTAGGCGATCTCATTGAGCCGATTGCACAGCCGCTCGGCCAGCCGGCGGGAGTTCGCGAACACGATCGTGGAGCGGTGGGCCTGCACCAGGTCGGTGATCCGCTCCTCCACGTGCGGCCAGATCGACGGCCGGTCCGCGCCCTCCTGGTCGTCGGACACGGGGGAACCGCCGAGCTCGCCCAGGTCCTCCACGGGGACGACCACGGACAGGTCGAACTCCTTGCCCGACGGTGGCTGGACGATCTCCACCTTGCGGTGCGGCGAGAGGTAGCGGGCGATCTCGTCCACCGGGCGCACCGTCGCCGACAGGCCGATGCGGCGCGCCGGCTTGGGCAGCAGGGCGTCCAGGCGCTCCAGGGTCAGGGCGAGGTGGGCGCCGCGCTTGGTGCCGGCGACCGCGTGCACCTCGTCCAGGATCACCGTGTCGATGCCGGTCAGGGCCTCGCGGGTGGCCGAGGTCAGCATCAGGAACAGCGATTCCGGCGTGGTGATCAGGATGTCCGGGGGGCGGGTGGCCAGGGCGCGCCGCTCGGCCGACGGGGTGTCCCCGGAGCGGATGCCCACCCGGACCTCGGGCTCCGGCAGGCCGAGCCGTACCGCCTCGTGGCGGATGCCGGTCAGCGGGCTGCGCAGATTGCGCTCCACGTCGACGGCGAGCGCCTTCAGCGGGGACACGTACAGCACCCGGCAGCGCTGCTTCGGGTCCGCGGGCGGCGGGCTCGACGCCAGCTGGTCCAGCGCGGCGAGAAACGCGGCGAGGGTCTTGCCGGAGCCGGTCGGCGCGACGACCAGCACGTCGGAGCCCGCGCCGATGGCGCGCCACGCGCCGGCCTGGGCGTCGGTGGGCGCGGAGAAGGCTCCCGTGAACCAGCCGCGGGTCGCGGGAGAGAAGCCGTCCAGTGCGCCGCGCGCTGACCTTGCCATGGTGTCCATCCTGCACCCGGCCACTGACAACGGGCCGGGCCGTGATCGCGGAGCGCCCCGGGTGCGGCGCGGTGGGCGTCGGCGAAGGCCCTGCGGCGGCGCTGGCCTGGGCCCCGGGACGGTCGGCGAAGACGGAACGGAAGATAGGAGTCCGTTTGTGCATACGGGTCGGCGGCCGGGCGGGCGTGCCGCGCAGAATGGGAGCCATGGCGAGTACGGGAGAACGGGCGCGGCACTGGCGGTACGAGGAGCTGCCGGGTGTCGACCTGCTGCGCGCCCGCTACATCCGCAAGGCCTTCGTCCGGCACACCCACGAGAACTTCGTGATCGCCGCCATTTCCGACGGTGTGGAGGTCTTCCACCACGGCGGCGCCGATCAGTACGCGGGCCCCGGCACACTCACCCTGGTCAACCCGGACACCCCGCACACGGGCCGTGCCGGAGTGCCCGAGGGCTGGCGGTACGGGGCGGTGTACCCGGCGCCGGACCTCGTTGCCGCGATCGCCGCCGAGACCACCGCCCTGCGCGGCACCCCCGGGTTCACCCTGCCGGTGCTGGCCGACCCCACCGCCGCGCACCAGGTCCACCAGGTGCTGCGGGCGGCCGACGAGGGCAATGCCCTGGCCGCCGACACCCTGCTGAGGCTGCTGGTGACCCGGCTGCTGCGGCGCAACGGCGGCCTGCTGCCGGGACGTCCGGTGCGCACGGCGGGCGCCCGAATCGCGGCACGCGCGCGTGCCGTGCTGGAAGAGCGGATGGCCGAGCCGCCCACTCTGGAGCGGCTCGCCGCCGACCTCGGCACGAGCCCGTTCGCGCTCCTGAGAGCCTTCCGGGCCAGCTACGGGATGCCGCCGCACACCTGGCTCACCGACGCCCGGGTGCGCCGCGCCCGCCAGCTGCTCGACGCGGGCACACCACCCGCCCGGGTGGCCGCCGACGTGGGCTTCACCGACCAGCCGCACCTCAGCCGCCACTTCGCCCGCATCGTCGGCGTGCCACCGGGCGCGTACCAGCGGGAGCGCAAAAACGTACAAGAACCCCGACCCCGTCTGCACCTACCGTCCGGAGGGTGGCAGAACAGACGACACGTACGACCGAACGGCGTCACCCCCTGAGGAGAAACGACACGCCCCTGGGGAGCGACGACGCACCCCCCGGGCGCGGTGCCTTGCCAGGGGGAGGCGACGTCCCAGGGGCGCATGATGCGAGCAGCCCACCCATGGGGATGCGTACGGAGCGGCGTGCTCTCAAGGACGGCGGTTCGGGTGACGAGAAGCGCGATGCGGCGGTGGTGCGGGACGCGCTCGGTGTCGGGGTCGCCGTCGGCCTCTCGGGGTTCGCCTTCGGCGTGACCTCGGCCGGCAGCGGCCTCACGCTGCTCCAGACCTGCGTGCTGAGCCTGCTGGTCTTCACGGGCGCCTCGCAGTTCGCACTCGTCGGGGCCCTCGCAGCGGGCGGGAATCCGTTCACCGCCGCTGCCGGCGCCTTCTTCCTGGGCGTGCGCAACGCGTTCTACGGGCTGCGCCTGTCGCAGCTGCTGGCCCTGCCGCGTGCGGTGCGGCTGCCGGCGGCGCAGTGGGTCATCGACGAGACCACGGCGGTCTCCCTGGCCCAGCCCACCAGGCGCAGCGCACGCATCGGCTTCGTGGTGACCGGCCTCACCCTCTACGTGCTGTGGAACCTCACCACCCTCTTCGGCGCGCTGGGCGCCCGGGCCATCGGCGACACCGACGCCTGGGGGCTCGACGCCGCGAACCCGGCCGTCTTCCTGGCGCTCCTCGCACCGATGCTGCGCACCGGAACCGAGCGTGCCGTGGCCGGGGTGGCCGTCGTCCTCGGCCTCGGACTGCTGCCGGTGCTCCCTGCCGGCGTCCCGGTACTGGTGGCCGCCCTCGCCGCGCCCGCCGTGCTCTGGGCCGACGGCCGCAGGCGCCGCACCACGGGCAACCGGCACGACGGCACCGTCGACGAGCAGGGCGCCACGACCCATCGGCAGGGCCCCACGGGCCACAGCCAGGACGGCGAGGCCGACGGACACGATGCCGCGGCCGGCGGGCCGGGCGCGCAAGGAGAACAGGCGTGAACATCTGGATTGCGATCGCCGTCACGGCGATCGGTTGTTACGCGGTGAAGCTCATAGGGCTCGTCGTCCCGTCCGGCGTCCTTGAGCGACCGGTCGTCAAACGGCTGGCCGCGCTGCTCCCCGTGGCCCTGCTCGCCGCGCTCACGGCCCAGCAGACCTTCGCCGACGGACGTGCCCTGACCCTCGACGCCAAGGCGGTGGGGCTGGCCGCTGCGGCCGTGGTCCTCGTCCTGCGCGCGCCCTTCCTGGTCGTGATCGCGACCGCGGTACTGGCCACCGCGGCCGTGCGAGCGATGACCGGCTGACCGGCGGGGGGCGCCCGGCGCCCGACGTCCGGGCGGTGCGGAAGGGCGACGAGGCCGTGGGGAGCGGCGTCGGGAGGTGCCGCTCACGCCACGGGGCGGCCGTACGCCCGCAGCGTCCGCAGCGCCTCGACGGTGACGACGGGACGCCGCTCCAGGCGCTCCAGGGCGGCACCCGGTGACCAGCGGCGCTCGGTGTCCTGCCGGGGGGCAGGCCCTGCGGGCAGGACCGGCCATCCGCCGTCCCGCTGCTGGTCGGCCGCGAGGAAGTCGAGGGAGCGGGCCATCTCGTCGTCGGTGAACCAGGCGCGGGCCAGCGACCGGGGCACCCGCGCGTAGTGGTGCGGGAGGTGGTGCTCGCCCGGGGCGCGCCCCGCGCCCGCCGCCTGCGGGCCGGCGCCGAGCTGCCCCGGATCCAGGACGACGAGACCCTGTTCACGCACCAGCCGGCCGAGCCGGTCGGCGGCTGCCTCCGCCCGTGTGCGGTCGGGCACGGAATCCAGGAACGCGACCGCCGCCCGCACCTCGTGCGGGGTGGGCGCCGCAGAGGACTCCACGGCGTGCCAGCAGAAGTCGGTGGCCCGGAACAGCCAGGGGTGCCAGACGTCGTTGCGGTGCAGCAGGCCCACCGCGTGGCCCGTGGTCAACAGGTCGCCCTGGGGGCCGTGACGGTGTCGTCCGGGCACGAGGTGGGGCAGCGCTCCGTCGGGCGCCGACACCGCCGTCAGATACCGGCCGAGCCGTTCCACCGGCTGCCCGTGGCAGCGCCCGATGGAGTCCAGCACGCGCAGCGCGTGCACCACGTGGGAGGGCCTGCTCTGAGGACCGCGCAGCCCTGGTTCCAGGGCGTGCCCGTAGCCCTCGTCCTCGTTGCGATAGGCGGCCAGAGCGCGCTCCACCGCGTCGGCTGCGCCGGCACCGCCGCCCAGGAAGTGGTAAGCGAACCGCCGTTGCTCAAGGACGCGCGCCGTCAGCAGGACGAACTCCTCCGCGCGACGCAACGCACCGGTACCCGCTGCGCCCGCTGCCATGGGGCGCTGGGGCGTGCGGGTGCGGCCTTGGGGCGGTGGCGCCGGCTTCGTCACGCCCGACGAGCGGGGTAGGGAGCGCGGCGGGCCGGACGCGGGGCGCGGGAGTCGCGCATGTGACGTTGCGTGAAGGGATGATGTCGTTTCGGTCATACGGCGACGGTAGGGGGCAAAAGCGCGGTGCCGGGGGGCGACCCGCGATGCTGCACTCCAGGGGCGGGATACTGGAGGGCATGCGGTTGACGGTCTTCTGGGAGCACATGACGGACCACTTCGGTGCGGGCTACGCCGACTCCTTCGCGCGCGATCACGTGATGGCGCAACTCGGCGGGCGCACGGTCCATGAGGCGCTGGACGCCGGCTGGGAGGCGAAGGACGTCTGGCGTGCCGTGTGCGAAGCGATGGGCATCCCGCCGGAGAAGCGCTGAGGGCGCGCCCGCACCCCGCCGGTCGGCACCGGCTCCGTACCAGTCGGCCAGTGCCGACCCCGTGCCCACGGGCATCGACCCCTGCGCGCATCCGCACGCCCTATATGCGCATCGCGCGCTGCTGACGGGTCCGCACACCACCCCAGAGAACTGTGCGATGCGCCACATAACCGTGTGACGTTCGCGCCCTCTGCCCGCCCCGCAACTGCTGTGTCCGGGCCCGCACGCGGCCTGCCGGGGGAGCGGAGATCGGGGATGGCCGCCGTCCGTGGGAAGTGTGGGCGAGACTGGCCGGGTGGCACCGACAGACGAGACCGCCCAGGGCGGCGCACCCATGGCCGAGCCTCCCGCGGACGGCAGTGACGCGCCGCCCGTACCGCGGACACCCTCCGGCCGTGACGCCCGCATGCCTCCCTGGCTGCCGCGCGCCATGGTGCTCGCGCTCGCCCTCATCGCCTGTTTCCAGCTCGGCAGCTGGATGTTCCACCAGCTCGTCGGGTTGTTGGTGAACATCCTGATCGCGTTCTTCCTCGCGCTCGCCGTCGAGCCGGCCGTGAGTTGGATGGCCGCGCTCGGCGTCCGCCGGGGCCTGGCGACGGGGCTGGTCTTCCTGGCGGTCCTGATCGGCGCCGCAGGGTTCGTCACCCTGCTCGGCTCGATGCTCGCGGGCCAGATCATCGAGTTGGTGCAGGACTTCCCGAACACCCTGGACGCGCTGGTCAACTGGATCAACACGACCTTCCACACCGACCTCAGCCGCGTCCAGATCCAGGACAGCCTGCTGCACTCCGACGTGCTCCAGTCCTACGTCCAGAACAGCGCGAGCGGGGTGCTCGACGTCTCCACCCAGGTACTGGGCGGGCTCTTCCGGCTGCTGACGATCATGCTGTTCTCGTTCTACTTCGCCGCCGACGGGCCGCGGCTGCGCCGTGCGCTGTGCTCCGTGCTGCCGCCCGCGCGCCAGTCGGAGGTGCTGCGCGCCTGGGAGATCGCCGTCGTGAAGACCGGCGGGTACATCTACTCGCGCGGCCTGATGGCCCTGATATCCGGATGCGCGCACTATGTCCTGCTCCAGGCCCTGGACGTGCCCTACGCTCCGGTGCTCGCCGTCTGGGTGGGTCTGGTCTCCCAGTTCATCCCCACGATCGGCACCTACCTGGCGGGCGCGCTGCCCATGCTGCTGGCCTTCACGGTCAACCCCTGGTACGCGGTGTGGGTGCTGGTCTTCGTCGTGATCTACCAGCAGTTCGAGAACTACCTGCTCCAGCCCAAGCTCACCGCCCGCAGCGTGGACGTCCACCCGGCGGTCGCGTTCGGCTCCGTCATCGCGGGCACGGCCCTGCTGGGTGCGGTCGGCGCGCTGATCGCCATCCCCGCGGTCGCCACGCTCCAGGCCTTCCTCGGCGCCTACATCCGGCGTTACGACGTGACCGACGACCCGCGGGTGGGCGGCCATCAGGGGCGCGGCGCTGGGCGGGTCCTGCGATGGCTGCGCCGGACGCTGGCGGAGGCCGGCGACGGGCGGGGGACGGGGGCGCGGATCCCGCGTCCGCGGGCGGATCGCGGCGAGTCGCGCGACGGGTGAGCCGTCCGGTGGCGGGCGCGTGTGACGTGCGCCGTTCGCGGTGAGATGCCTGGCGCGGCCGGCGCCGGGCCGGACGGGTCGGGCCGGACGGGTCGGGCCGGGTGGCCCGTGGGTCGTGTGCGCGCGGTGGTGCGCGCCTGCTTGACATGAAAATCGAACATCCATTCTTATGGGTCGTGGCCCCGCGCAGTAGGGATTCTCCGGTCGACGGCCGGGAGATTCCCCTGAGTTATCCACAGGCCGGGCAGGCGTCGGAGCGCATTGTCAGTGGCAGGCGTTAGCGTCTTTGACGTGAAGCGATCGACTCAAGCAAACCGGGTGGAACCCATGGCAGGAACCGACCGCGAGAAGGCGCTCGACGCCGCCCTCGCACAGATTGAACGGCAGTTCGGCAAGGGCGCCGTCATGCGCCTCGGCGAGCGGCCGAATGAGCCCATCGAGGTCATCCCCACCGGGTCGACCGCACTCGATGTCGCCCTTGGCGTCGGCGGCCTGCCCCGTGGCCGCGTCGTCGAGGTCTACGGCCCGGAGTCCTCCGGTAAGACGACCCTGACCCTGCACGCGGTGGCCAATGCCCAGAAGGCGGGCGGCCAGGTCGCGTTCGTGGACGCCGAGCACGCCCTCGACCCCGAGTACGCGAAGAAGCTGGGCGTCGACATCGACAACCTGATCCTCTCCCAGCCTGACAACGGCGAGCAGGCGCTCGAGATCACGGACATGCTGGTCCGCTCCGGCGCCCTCGACCTGATCGTGATCGACTCCGTCGCCGCCCTGGTGCCGCGCGCGGAGATCGAGGGCGAGATGGGCGACTCGCACGTCGGCCTCCAGGCCCGCCTGATGAGCCAGGCGCTGCGGAAGATCACCAGCGCGCTCAACCAGTCCAAGACCACCGCGATCTTCATCAACCAGCTCCGCGAGAAGATCGGCGTGATGTTCGGCTCCCCGGAGACCACCACCGGTGGCCGCGCCCTGAAGTTCTACGCCTCCGTGCGCATCGACATCCGCCGCATCGAGACCCTGAAGGACGGCACCGACGCGGTCGGCAACCGCACCCGCTGCAAGGTCGTGAAGAACAAGGTCGCGCCGCCCTTCAAGCAGGCCGAGTTCGACATCCTCTACGGCCAGGGCATCAGCCGCGAGGGCGGCCTGATCGACATGGGTGTCGAGCACGGCTTCGTCCGCAAGGCGGGCGCCTGGTACACGTACGAGGGCGACCAGCTCGGCCAGGGCAAGGAGAACGCCCGCAATTTCCTCCGGGACAACCCCGACCTGGCCAACGAGATCGAGAAGAAGATCAAGGACAAGCTCGGTGTCGGCGTCGCCAAGCCGGACGCCCCCGCAGCAGAGCCGGGCGCCGACGCGGCCGTTGTGACCCCTGCACCGGACGAGGCCAAGGCCGCTCCTGCGGCAGCGGCCAAGAGTGCCAAGCCCAAGGCCGCGGCTGCCAAGAGCTAGCCCATGACGCGGCGAACAGACTGGCCGGAGCCGGTGGAGCCGGCCGGCGCCACGGACGGCGGTCGGTCGGCCGGCAGCGGTCGCCCGGCCGGTCGCAGGCGCCGGTCCGGCCAGTGGCCGGCGGCACAGGACCGCGGTGCGTCCTCTTCGTCGAGGGCCGAAGAGGAAGCACCGCCAGGGGACCCGGTGGAGCGGGCACGGGCTATCTGCTTGCGCCTGCTCACCGGGGCCCCACGTACCCGTAAGCAACTCGCCGACGCCCTGCTCCGTAAGGACATCCCCGAGGACGTGGCGGAGCAGGTGCTCTCCCGCTTCGAGGAGGCCCGCCTGATCGACGACGGTGCCTTCGCCGAGGCCTGGGTGGAGTCCCGTCACCACGGCCGCGGACTGGCCAGACGGGCCCTCGCGCGCGAGCTGCGCACGAAGGGGGTGGACACCCGGCTGATCGACCATGCCGTCGGACAGCTCGACTCCGAGCAGGAGGAGCAGACCGCCCGCGAGCTGGTCGCCCGCAAGCTGCACACCACCCGTGGACTCGACCGCGACAAGCGGATACGCCGCCTTGCCGGGATGCTGGCCCGCAAGGGCTATCCGGAAGGCATGGCGCTCCGAGTGGTCCGCCGTGCCCTCGAGGAGGAAGGCGAGGACACGGAGGGCCTGTTCGACGACAGCATGTGACACCGCGCGCAAGCGCGTGACCGGACGACGGTGGCCGACACCCCTGGGGCGACGGCCGCCACATCACCACCAGACGACCACACGGTCCGGGGCCACCGGGACATGACCGCCGGACGGACACCCCCGGTCCCCGGCGGGCACGAACTCTAGGGCGCTCCCGACGCGACCCGTGCCCCCGGAGCCACCGGGAGACCCGCCGCGCGCCATGCCTGGAAGCCGCCGATCAGGTCGGTCGCGCGGTGCAGACCGAGCTGTTGGAGGGAGACGGCCGCAAGGCTGGAGGCATAGCCCTCGTTGCAGAGCACCACCACCCGCAGATCGTGACCGGTGGCCTCCGGAAGGCGATGGCTGCCGAACGGGTCCAGCCGCCACTCCAGTTCGTTGCGCTCGACGACCACCGCACCCGGGATCACCCCGTCACGGTCGCGTAGCGCCGCATACCGGATGTCGACCAGCAGGGCCTCACCCGACTCCGCTGCCCGGTGCGCGGCATGCGCCTCGATGCGGTCGAGACCGGCGCGGACCCGCTCCAGGTGCTCGTCGATGGAGACCGGGGCGGTACGGCCGGCGCTCACTGCCAGTCCTTCGGGCGTTCCACCTGCTCCAGCCGCAGCGTGTCGCCGGTCCGGCTGTAGCGGCGGATCTGCGGCAGCGGCGGGTAGTAGGCGTGCACCGAGATGGCGTGCTCGGTCATCGACTCGTTCAGCACCTCGTGCACATGGAACTTGCCGAAGGCCCGGCCCTGCCCCGTGGCCAGGTGGCGTACGCGGTCGACGTCCTCGGTGAGCTCGAGGGTGCGCCAGCCGTCGGTGGGCAGGCGGGCGGCGAGCGAGTTCTCGGTCAGCTCGCCGCCGGCGGTGAAGAAGGCGCCGATGGAGTCGGCGTGGTCGTGCCAGCCGGTGCCGGTGCCGGGCGGCCAGCCGATGAGCCAGGCCTCGCTGCCACCGGGACCGTCGAGCCGCACCCATGTACGGCCCTCGGGATCGAGCGGGAGGGAGGCGATGAGTTCGGCGTCCTCGGCGACACGGCGTGCGAAGTCGTGCAACTGCGCGACCGTCGGCGCCTCGCCGGACACCGGCTGGTGGTCGCCGGGGGCGTCGAGCATGGCCGACACGGGGCCAGTGGACCCCGGATCAGCGGATCCAGCATCAGTTGAGGCAGGAGACCCCGAGCCAGAGGGGTCGATGGACCCGGAATCAGAGGACCCGGAACCAGAAACGGTGAGAGACATGAAGACCGTCCAGAAGAGTTCGCTGAATGGCGCACCTGAAGAAGGGCTGCGCCAGCGCACCGGGCGGGCCCGAGACATGCGGTGCGGCGCCGGGTGCGAATCCTGGGGGAGATGGCGGCGAATTCAGCCAGACAGATGACACACGCAGCCGACATAGCGGACGAGGTCCATGTGGACCTTGCGCCACAGATGCACAGCGGTGTCGGTCATGGAGCGGAGTACACCATGACGGCGGGTCATGGTCAACTTGGCCCGGCACGGGCGCGGCCAGGAGGGGCCCTTTGCCTGGAATGACGCATGGGAACAGGCCGCAGGCGGGGCCGGGAGGGCCGGAGTCAGCCCTGCTCGCCGCGCCCGCGTCGGCCCTCGACGCCGGCCTGCGACCGGCTCGTGTCGCCGGCCCGGTCCGCGGCCCGACCCTCGTCCTGGGCGTGTGCCGCGCCCCCCATCGCCGCATGGGCCGCCGCATACAGCGCAGCCGGGTGTACGCCCCCGAGTGCGGTCACCAGATGACCGTCCGGACGCACGAGCAGCACGGTGTGCGCCGCGGCGCCCGGGTAGGCCTCGGTGACGAGCAGTTCCGCCGCGCAGGGCAGGGCGGTCACCGCGGCTGCCAGGCGGGGCATGATGCCCGCGGTCACCCAGTGCTTGCGTGGCCACACACCGGTGCCGGGCGCGACCAGCACCACCAGCAGCCTGCCGTGCCCGAGCCGGTCCCGCAGCCGCACCGACGAGCCGTCGTCCGCTGTCACGGCCACGTCGACCACCGGTGAGCCGGGTGGTGTACCGGTCTCCACCTCGGCGTCGTCCGGTTCCGGTGCGAGCGGCGAGGTGGCGTACGAACCGGGCCCGCCCAACTGCCCACGTCCCAGGTGGGCGTCGGCCAGCAGTGCGTCGTGCCCGTGCGCCGAGCCGGGCACGAGGCCGCGCAGGCCGCCCCCGCCGCGCAGTATCGGCAGCGCCTGGTCGGCGGCGCGCAGCCGGGCGGAGACCGCGGCGCGCCGTTCGACCTGATAGCTGTTCAGCAGCGCCTCGTGCTGCCCGTGGTGCCAGGCGCGGGCGAGCTTCCACGCCAGGTTGCCCACGTCGCGCAAGCCCTCGTCGAGGCCCTGGGTGCCGAGCGCGCCGAGGAGATGGGCGGCGTCCCCGGCCAGAAAGACCCGACCGACGCGCCAGCGGCGGGCCAGCCGGTGGTGCACGGTGTGGACACCGGTGTCCAGCAACTCGTACGGGGGAGTGTGGCCGTGGCTCCAGCCGCCCAGGGTCGTACGGATCCGGGCCACCAGGGCGTCGGGCGTGACGAGTTCGCCGCGCGGTGGCAGCAGCCAGTCGAGACGCCACAGACCCTCGGGCAGCGGACGGGCGGTCACCTCGCTGCCGGCGTGCCGCCACGGCGGCATCCGGTGCAGCAACGCCTCACCGGGCCAGGGCAGTTCGGTGCGCAGTGCCGCGACGGCATACCGCTCGACCCCGGTGCGCCCCGGGAAGCGGACGTCGAGCAGCTTGCGCACCGTCGAGCGGGCGCCGTCGCAGCCGACCAGATGGCTACCGCGCCACCAGGTGCCCGTGGACCCACGGGTGTGCGCGGTCACCCAGCCCGACTCCTGCTCGAGGGCGTCCAGACGGCTGTGGGGTGAGATCTCCACCAGATGGTGTGCGGCGGCCGACGCGCGCAGTGCAGCGGTCAGGGTGTGCTGTGCGACATGCAGCGGGGCGGGCTCGTCGGGCCCGAAGGCGACCTGGCGCACCACCTGCCGGCGCCGTAACGACCGCCACCCGGTCCACGCGGCACCCAGCTCAGCGGGCGCGCGACCCGTGAGCCGCACGACGAGCGCCGCGGTGTCCTCCCGCAGCACGACCGTACGGGCGGGGCGTTGCTCGCGCTCCGCAGTGCCCTCGTCCAGGACGACGGACGGCACGTCGTGACGGGCCAGGCCCAGGGCGAGCGCCAGCCCGACGGGTCCGGCGCCCACGATGATCACCGGGTCCACTGCGTGGCGCCCCCTGCCCCGCGAGGAGTCCTCGGCGTCGTACGGGGATGAGCAGCATGGGCGGGCGGCGTGATCACAGAACGTATGCAACCGACTGAGGGTTCCCCCGTCAAGCGACGGGGGGCACCGGTGTGCCCACCGATGCCCCCCGTCCGTACGCATCCCCCGTACGATCTGCGCGTTCCGGCCCTCTCGGGGGCCGGAACGCGGGTCCGTGTCAGGTCACCTTGTCGAGCCCGGACGCGCGGTCGGGGGTCTCGCGCGGGACGTCGAGCTGGTCGACCGTGCCGGCGCCGAGGACCGCCCCGGTGCTGCGCTTGCTGCGCCGCAGCCGGGCTTCGAGCCAGGAGGCGAAGCTGGTCAGCAGCAGGTTGAGCAGGATGAAGACGACCGCGACGATGACGAAACTGGGGATGACGTTCGCGTAGTTCGCGGCGAGCGTCTTACGGGCGCTCAGCAGCTCGGCGAAGTTCATCATGGCGCCGCCGAGCGCGGTGTCCTTCACGATCACCACGAGCTGGCTGACGATGGCCGGCAGCATCGTCGTGACCGCCTGCGGCAGCAGGATGGACCCCATCGTCTGGCCCTTGCGCAGCCCGATCGCCTGCGCGGCCTCCGTCTGCCCCTTGGGCAGTGCCAGGATGCCGGCGCGCACCACCTCGGCGAGCACCGAGGCGTTGTACAGCACCAGGCCCGTCACGACCGCGTAGAGCGGGCGGGAGTCGCTGCTGAGGTAGGTGTAATCCGCGTAGTACTGGTTGGCGAAGACCATCATCAGCAGCACCGGGATGGCCCGGAAGAACTCGACGACCACCCCCGCCGGGATCCGTACCCATCCGTGGTCCGACAGCCGGGCGATGCCCAGCACGGCGCCCAGGGGCAGGGCGATCACCATCGACAGGGCAGCGGCCTTCAGGGTGTTGCCGAGACCGGGCAGCAGATAGGTGGTCCAGGCTTGGGAGTCCGTGAAGAACGGGCTCCACTTCGCCCCGTCCAGCTGCCCCTTGTCGGACAGGACCCCCCAGACCCACCACGCCAGCAGCGCCAGCAGCGCCAGGAAGACCACCGAGATGACCAGGTTGCGCCGCCTGGCGCGGGGACCTGGTGTGTCGTAGAGCAGGGAACTCATCGCTTCACCGCCAGTCGCTTGCCGAGCCAGCCGAGCAGCAGGCCGGTGGGCAGGGTCAGCACCACGAAGCCGAAGGCGAAGATCAGGGAGATCAGCACCAGCTGTGCCTCGTTCTCGATCATGTCCTTCATCAGCGCAGCCGATTCCGCGACGCCGATGGCGGCGGCGACCGTGGTGTTCTTGGCCAGCGCGATCAGCACGTTGGTGAGCGGCCCGATCACCGCACGGAAGGCCTGCGGCAGCACGATCATGGTGAGCACCTGGGTGAAGTTCAGCCCGATGGCGCGTGCCGCCTCCGCCTGGCCCATCGGGACCGTGTTGATGCCGGCCCGCAGGGACTCACAGACGAACGCCGAGTGGTAGATGATCAGACCCAGGACGGCGAGCCGGAAGGCCAGCGCGTCGAAGTCGTCGGCCACCCCCATCGTCACCCCGAAGGTGTCGGCCAGGCCGAGCGAGGCGAACACGATGATGACGGTGAGGGGGATGTTCCGGAACACGTTCACGTAGATCGTCCCGAACCAGCGCATCAGCGGAACGGGACTGACCCGCATCGCCGCAAGGACCGTGCCCCAGATGAGCGAGCCGATCGCGGCGAAGAGCGTCAGCTGGATGGTGGTCCAGAACGCTCCCAGCACGTCGTACTTGTCAAGAAAGTCGAACACGATCTCCCGTGCTTCCGCGTGTGTCGGGGAAGCGGTGTGCCCTGCCGCCGGCACGGTGCACCGCCGCCGTCTGCTGTGGGTGACCGGACGTCACGCCCCCCGTGAACGTGACGTCCGGCCGATCCGTCGTCCCAGCGACTACTTGACGATGTGGCCGATCTTCGGGGCCGGCTCGTACTTGTAGTTCGCGGGACCGAAGTTGGCCTTGACCGCCTTCTCCCAGGAGCCGTCCGAGACCATCTTCTCCAGGGCGTCGTTGATCTGGCCCTTGAGCTTGGTGGCGCCCTTCTTGATGCCGACGCCGTAGTTCTCGTTGCTGAGCTTGAGGCCGGCGAGCTTGACCTTGCCCTTGTAGTTGTCCTGCGCGGCGTAGCCGGCCAGGATCGAGTCGTCGGTGGTGAGCGCGTCCACCGCGCCGCTGAGCACTCCGTCGAGGCACTCGGAGTAGGTGCCGTAGTTCTTCAGCTGCGCCTTCGGGGCGATCTCGTCCTTGACGTTCTGCGCGGAGGTCGAGCCGGTCACCGAGCAGAGCTTCTTGCCGTTCAGGTCGGTGCCCTTGGTGATCTTCTCGTCCTTGCGGACCAGCAGGTCCTGGTGGACGAGGGCGTAGGGACCGGCGAAGTCGACCTTCTGCTCGCGCTCCGGAGTGATCGAGTACGACGCCACGATGTAGTCGACGTCACCGCGGGCAAGCGCGTTCTCGCGGTCGGCGCTGGGCGTTTCCTTCCACTCGATGTCCTTGGTGGAGTAGCCCAGCTGCTTGGCGATGTAGGTGGCGACGTCGACGTCGAAGCCGGAGAACGAACCGTCGGGCTCCTTCAGGCCGAGGCCCGGCTGGTCGAACTTGATGCCGATGGTGATCTTCTTGCTGCCGCCCGACCCGCTGTTGTCGTCCTTCTTCTTGGAGCAGGCGGTGACGGAGAGGGTGAGCGTGAGCGCAACAGCGGTCACCGCGGTGAACTTGCGAAGCTTCATGGGGAACATCCTTTTGCGTTGGCACAATCAGCGGCGGGAATCAGCGGAATCGGGAACCGCCGGAGGGATGTGGTCGCCTCCGGGGGTGCCGTGCGGGCGGTGCGCCGAGGGCCCGGGCGGGCCGGCTCGCGCGTCGCTCCTGTCGTCAGTGGTGCAGGATCTTGGACAGGAAGTCCTTGGCCCGGTCGCTGCGCGGGTTGCTGAAGAACTGGTCCGGCACAGCCTCCTCGACGATCTTGCCGTCCGCCATGAAGACGACGCGGTTGGCAGCCGATCGGGCGAATCCCATCTCATGGGTGACGACGATCATCGTCATGCCGTCCGAGGCGAGCTGCTGCATGACTTCGAGGACTTCGTTGATCATCTCGGGGTCGAGTGCCGACGTCGGTTCGTCGAACAGCATGACCTTCGGATCCATCGCCAACGCCCGGGCGATGGCCACGCGCTGCTGCTGCCCGCCGGAGAGCTGGGCGGGGTACTTGTCGGCCTGCGAGCCGACTCCGACCCGGTCGAGCAGGGCGCGCGCCTTCTGCTCGGCCGTCTGCTTGTCGATCTTGCGGACCTTGAGCTGCCCGAGCATCACGTTGTCCAGCACCGTCTTGTGCGCGAAGAGGTTGAAGGACTGGAAGACCATGCCGACGTCGGCACGCAGCCGGGCCAGTGCCTTCCCCTCGGCGGGCAGCGGCCTGCCGTCGATCGTGATGCTGCCCGAGTCGATCGTCTCCAGGCGGTTGATGGTCCGGCACAGGGTCGACTTGCCGGAGCCCGAGGGCCCGATGACGACCACGACCTCGCCGCGCGCAATGGTCAGGTCGATGTCCTGGAGCACATGCAGCGCGCCGAAGTGCTTGTTGACGTTCTTCAGGGCGACGAGGTCGTCAGTCCCGGGCCCGGCGTCGTCCTTGACCACCGAAACTTCGGTCATCGGCTTCTTGCTCCGTCCCTATCGATTGCCAGGACAGTAGTGATCCGGCGCTAGCAGCGTCACCACATCTGAGCAGAACTTGAGCATCACGATCCGATAGCGGGAGATCGCTGTGCGTGACGGCGGGGTGGCGCCCCGTACCGGCTGCGTAACGGAACCGCGCCCCGGTGACGTCGCGCTCTTGACGGCATCAGGCAGGATCGGAATGGATGCCCTGGCGGGGTGCGTCCCGGGGTGTCCGGGGAGCGGTCACCGGGCTGCGCGCCGGGCGGTCGGGGAACGGGAAGGGAGGCCGGGGTGAGAGTGCTGCTGGTCGAGGACGACGACCATGTCGCGGGTGCCGTGTCGGCGATCCTCGCGCGGCACGGGTTCACGGTCGTGCACGCACGCAACGGCGAGGAGGCGCTGCGTGCGCTGCTGCCGGACCCGGAGGTGGAGAGCGACCCCTTCGGCGTGGTCCTGCTCGACCTCGGCCTGCCCGATCAGGACGGCTACGAAGTCTGCGGCAAGATCCGCAAGCGCACCAGCACGCCGGTGATCATGGTGACCGCGCGCAGCGATGTGCGCTCCCGCATCCACGGCCTCAACCTCGGCGCCGACGACTACGTGGTGAAGCCCTACGACACCGGGGAGCTGATCGCCCGCATCCATGCCGTGATGCGGCGCCCGCCGGCCGTCGGAGGTGGCGCGCCCACCGAGAGCGACCTGCACCTGGGGCCCCTGCACATCGACCTCGCCACCCGGCAGGTCTCCGTGCACGGCCGGGACGTCTCGCTCACCCGCAAGGAGTTCGACCTGCTGGCGCTGCTGGCGCAGCGGCCCGGTGTGGTCTTCCGACGCGAGCAGATCATCAGCGAGGTGTGGCGCACCAACTGGGAGGGGACGGCGCGCACGCTGGAGGTGCATGTGGCCTCGCTGCGCTCCAAGCTGGCGCTGCCCGCGCTCGTCGAGACGGTACGCGGCGTGGGCTATCGGCTCGTCGCCCCGGCCGCGTAGCGGGGTCGTGTGCGCTCCCGACTCCTTCCCCTGCTGATCGTCCTCATGGCCGCGGTGCTGCTGGCCCTGGGCGTCCCGCTGGGCGTCAGCCTGGCCGCCGCCCAGCAGCAGCGGGTGGTCGTCGACCGCATCGATGACACCGCACGCTTCGCGTCCCTTGCGCAGTACATCACCGAGGGCACCGCGAGCGCCGGGATCACCGCCATCCTCAAGCCCGGGCAGCCCCGGCCCAAGACCGTGCCCGACGAGCGTGCCCAGACCCTCCAGAAGGAGCTCGACCGCTACCACGCGGTGTACGGGATCAACGCGGGTGTCTTCGACCGCTACGGCACGCCCGTGGCGCACGCCCCCCACGACTGGTCGCTGCCCGACGAGGGCGAGCTGCACGAGAGCTTCGAGGTGGCGCTGGCCTCGCGCCCCGGGCACGACCCCGGGCAGGTGTGGCCGTGGCAGCACGGCAGGCTCGCCGTCGCCGCGCCCGTCGTCCGGGACGGTGATGTCGTCGCGGTCGTCGTCACCGATTCACCCACCGATCAGATGCGCGCCAGGACGCTGCACGGCTGGCTGCTGATCGTCGCCGGGGAGTGCGCCGCGCTGCTGGTCGCGCTGGCCGCCGCGCTCCGGCTGACCGGCTGGGTGCTGCGGCCGGTGCGGGTGCTGGACGCCACCACCCACGACATCGCCACCGGCCGGCTGAAGTCCCGGGTCGCCGCGGCCGGCGGGCCGCCGGAGCTCAGACGCCTGGCCCGGTCGTTCAACGAGATGGCCGACAACGTGGAAGGCGTCCTGGAACAGCAGCGTGCCTTCGTCGCCGACGCCTCGCACCAGTTGCGCAACCCGCTGAGCGCCCTGCTGCTCCGGATCGACCTGCTCGCCCTGGAGCTGCCGCAGGACAACGAGGAGATCGCCTCGGTGCGCACCGAGGGCAAACGGCTCGCCCGGGTGCTGGACGACCTGCTCGACCTTGCGCTCGCCGAGCACGCCGCCGCGGATCTCCGGCTCACCGACATCGGCGAGCTGGCGGCCGAGCGGGTCGCCGCCTGGCGCCCGGTCGCCGACGACAGGGGGGTGCGGCTGACCGACCAGTGCCCGGCGACCACCGCCTGGGCCGACCCGGTCGCGCTGTCCAGCGCGCTGGACGCGGTGATCGACAACGCGTTGAAGTTCACGCCCGCCGACGAGCAGGTCTCCGTGACGGTCTCCTCGAACGGGGAGACGTCCACCGTCGTCGTCGCGGACGGCGGGCCCGGCCTCACCGACGAGGAGCTGTCCCGCATCGGCGACCGCTTCTGGCGCAGCGGTCGCCACCAGAACATCAACGGTTCGGGTCTTGGCCTGTCCATCTGCCGGGCCCTGCTCGCCGCGGGCGGCGGCGCCATGGAATACGCCCACCACGAGCCGCGGGGGCTCGAGGTGACGGTACGGGTGCCGCGGCAGGAGCCGCGCGGGGAGTGACGGCCGCCGACACGGTGGGAGGGCGCCACGGTGTCCGGTCGGGGTGCTACGGCTTCACGGCTTCACTGAGCGGTAGTAGCGGCCGGCGCCCTTGTCGAGCGGGAGGGGGTCGGTGTACGGCGCTGTGCGCAGGTCGACGCGTTGTGCGGCGTGCACCACGGAACCGATCCGGTCCCGGCTGGCGATCACTGTACGCGTCAACTGCTCGGTGAGCTTCGCATCGACGCGGTCCGTGGTGACGAGCAGGTTCGCGACCGCCAGGGTCGGTACGGGCACGCCGCGCTGCGCCGCCCGGTACGCGTCGGAGGGCATGTCCGACGAGCGGTAGTAGGCGGCCGGGCCGCCCTGCTGGTGCAGGGTGTCGGCCACCGAGTTCAGCGGCACGAAGCGGATGGGGAACTCCTTGGAGAGCGTGTCCACCGACCGGGTCGGCAGCCCACCGGACCAGAAGAAGGCATCGATGTCGCCGTGCCGAAGCGCGTCGGGCATCGTGTCGATGCCGGCCGACTTCGCCTGGATGTCCTTGGCCGGGTCGAGCCCGGCCGCCCGGAGGACCCGCTCGGCGATCAGCCGCACCCCGGAGCCGGCCGGCCCGATCGCCACGCGCCTGCCCTTCAGGTCCTTGATCGACCGCACCGGTGAGAGCCTCTTCACGACGAGCTGCACGTAGTCGTCGTAGAGCCGCGCGCAGCCGCGCAGCCGGTCGGCGCCGGGCCGTTTCTCCATCTTGTACTTCTCGACCGCGTCCGCCGCGGCGATGGTGAAGTCGGCATGGCCCGTCGCCACCCGCTCGACGTTCTCCTGGGAGCCTTCGCTGCTCTCCAGGCGGACGGTCACATCGGGCATGTCGTGCCGCAGCTCCTGCTTCAGGAGGCGGCCGTAGGTCTCGTAGACACCGTTTTTCGACCCCGTACTGATGGTGATCGTGCCGTGCGGTGACCGACCGGTCCACGGGCCCAGCCACCACAGCAGCAGCGCGGCCACGACGAGGGCCGCGGCCGAGCCGAGCAGTGCGCGTCGACGGTCGATACGGGGGAGTGCCTGCACCATGCGCGCGATCCTGCCAGGCCGGGCCTGGCCAGGCCAGGGCCCCTGGCCTGGCCGCCTCATGTGCGTTCGCGCCGGTTCAGAGGGACTGCCAGCTGCGTGGTGCGAAACGTCGGGGTAGCCAGGGCGAGACGGCTCGGGTGGGGTGGGTGGGAGGCGTGGGGTGGGTGCGGGTGAGCAGGAGCACCGTGAGGGCGGCGAGTTCCTCGGGTGTGGCCGTGCCCCGCTCGATGCGGATGGGAGTGGGGGTGGCGGCGATGGCGGGTGGGGTCATGTCCGGTGGCCTTTCGTCATGTCGCTGGGACGAGGAGACGAGGAGACGAGGAGCGGAGTGGATCACTGTGGTGGGTTGCCGTGCTTGCGGGCCGGGCTCTCGGCGTGCTTGGTGCGCAGCATGGCGAGGGTGGATGCGAGGACTTCGCGGGTTTCGGTGGGATCGATGACGTCGTCGACGAGA
>NZ_JAMJWG010000044.1 GCF_024435355.1 Streptomyces odontomachi | reverse complement strand
GCGGTCACGTGAACGGTTCCGGGCACCCGGACGAACGGCGTAGCCACACCGCACGGTCACGTGAACGGCACCGGGCACCCGGACGAACGGCCTAGCCGCGACCCACGGTCACGTGTCCGGGTGACAGATCGCCGCGGGGAACCCCGGATGGCGTACCCGCGACCGTTTCGTTCGTTGCGGTAGACGATGCCGCTGGCTACGTTCTGTAACGCCTGAAATCCATCGAATCGTCCCTGACGGGTCGACCTTCCAAAGGATCACCATGCACAGAACCCGCACTTCCATCGCCAAGGTCGTCGGCGTAGCCCTGCTGGGCACCGCCTTCGCGGCCCTCGGGACCAGCGGTGCCCAGGCTCTGCCTCTCGTGCCCGGCGTTTCGGTCGCCGACGGTGCGTTGCAGAACAGCCCTCTCTCTCCGGTCCGGCAGGAATCCACCCCGGGCAACTCGTCCACGCAGCAGGAGCAGAGCACCGCGACCGCCACTGTCGCGGGCATTCCGCTCTCCACCACCGGCGTGCCGACCGGCCTGGGCGGCTGACCGCACCGCGTCATCGGTGTGGAGGGGCGGACGGGGCACCCCGTCCGCCGGTCGCCTGCCTGGTGAGCCAGACGGCTCACCAGGCTTGGCGGGCGTGCTTCTCGTCGGGGAGCAGGATCCACAGGGCGATGTACAGCAGGAACTGCGGCCCGGGGATCAGGCAGGACACCGCGAAGGCGATCCGCACCGTGTTCGGGGGGATGCCGAAGCGGTGGCCCAGGGCGGCGCACACGCCGGCGATCATGCGGTCGTCCGTGGGGCGAACCAGGGCGGCGGTCATGAGGACTCCTCTGTTGAATGATGCGACTTCGGAGGATTCGGAAGCGATGCGCCCAGATGCGTCCGTAATGTTCGCTTTCGACCTCTTGTCCTTCCACGGTACGGCGCCGGCCGTACCCCTGACGTCGCTCTACGGTGCGATGCGCACCCTGGGGATCGTCCGGGTCGCACCCTGAGAACCCCCGTCGGGGCGGCCGTCCGTCGCCGGCGCGTTCTCCGGTGGATCGGTCGGTTGCCGGCCCTCAGGGGGGACCTCGGGGTCGTGGGACTTGCGCCGCAGCCACGCACGGGCGGCGGGGACCACCGCCAGGTGGGCGACCGCCACACCGAGGGGGTTGAGCAGCAGCGAGTCGACGTCGACGACCTGGCCCGGCACCCCGGTCTGCACCAGCTCGATCCCCAGGGAGAGCAGCGCCGCGACCGCGACCGTTCGCACCAGGGAACCGAGCAGGGACACCTGGAGACGACCGCCGACCAGCGGCAGCAGGACGCCCAGCGGGGCCAGCAGCAGCGTGCCCTCGCCGATGTGCACCGTGGCCTCGCGTGGCCCCAGGGCCAGGGCGGCCCTTATCCCGTCGAGCGGGTGGAGATTGGCCGGACTCACCCAGGGCACGTCCAGGGGCCGCAGCGTGAGCCAGCCGACGATCAGCAGATGCACGGCGAGGAGGATGCCTCCTGCCGCGCGGTAGCGGGCCGGTGCTTGACCGCCGCGGGAGCCTTGACGCTGCACGATCCGAAGGACGCACGGTGTGGTGCGGACGGTTCCGCCGCACCCCGTCGGGACGCCGGCCGAGGGCTCAGCCGGCGTCCACGGACCGGCTCGGCGGGGCCGTGGTGCCGGGGCGGGAGATGACCTCCGGGGGGCAGGTGTAGCGGCGCAGCGGCTCCGGCTCGGGACCGGCGAGGATGACGGCGCCGTCTTCCTCGGCGGCCGCGGAGTTCGCCAGCGTGCAGACGATCTGCGCGAGCGCGTACGCGTTCAGGTCCTGTACCGGCGTACCGAGCCGCAACCGCACGGGCTGGTCGGCCGGGCCGCTGCCGCGCACGGTCGTGCCGCCGCGCAGTTCCGTGGTGTAACCGGCCTGCCGTTCCGGCGTCGGCGGTCGTAGCTGGAGCTGGTCGAGCAGTGCCTGTGCGATCGTCACCCGGCTGTCCAGGCTGTCGTTCGGAATTCCCACGCTGCGGTCCACCGTCACCAGCTGCGAGGCGCACACCAGGAAGATCTGCACGGGGACGCGCTTGCCCGACCGGGCCTCGACGGTGGGCCGGGGCAGAGTGCAGGACGCACGCGACGGTGCGGGCCCGAAGTCCGTGGGCACCGAGGTGGCACGTATCCCGCATCCGGTCGCCAGCACGACGAGCAGGAGGGGCAGGGAGACGCGTCCTGCCCGCCGGCTGGCCGTGCCCGTCCGCTCCCGCAGGGTGCCGGTCCGCTCGCGGACGAAGTCCGCTATCCGGTCCCGGCTGGATCTCGGTACCCGCTCCCGGCCGAAGCCCGGTCCCCGGCGCCGGCCTGCCCGGCTCCGCTCCCGGCCCCCGCCCGGCGCACCGTCACGGCCGCGCACCCTCATCACGTGTCCCCCTCCGCGTCATCCGTGCCCGCCGCCCGCGCACCGCCCTCCGGCCCGTCGACGACGTCCTCCGGCCGGTCGCCGGTGTCCTGGACCTTCTCGGCGCCGGTCATCGACTTGCCGGAGGCGTCCTGGCCCGGTCCGCTGCCGGTCTTCGGCTGCGCCTCGGTGCCGTGGTCATGCCCGGTTCCGGCCGCTGCCGCCGCATCGTCGCCGGCACGCCGGCCCCGGGTGGCGCCGGCGCCGGTGCTCCGTCCGCCGGACTCCGTTTCGTTGCCGCGCTCGTCCGGTGGCATGGTGTGGCGCGGCAGGCGCAGGGTGAAGACGGCGCCGCCGTCCGGGGCGTTGCCCACGGTGATCTGGCCGCCGTGGATGTGCGCGTTCTCCTGGGCGATGGACAGCCCGAGGCCGCTGCCGTCGGAGCGCGGCCGGGAGGCGCTGGCCTTGTAGAACCGGTCGAAGACATGCGGGAGCACCTCTTCGGGGATGCCGGGGCCGTGGTCCCGCACCGCGATGACCACGTACTCCTCGTCCGCGGCTGCCACCACGTCCTCGTCGCCGCTGGAGCCGTACACCGCGCCGCCGGAGCCGTACAGCACACCGCTGGACTGGGCGCCGTAGCGTGGCGCCGTGTCGCGGTGCGCCGGGTGTTCCCGACCGCTCGGGGCGCCCCGCCGTTCCGTGCGCACGGCGACCCTTACGGGTGAGCCGCCGTGCTTGAGCGCGTTCCCGATCAGGTTGGCGAGGATCACGTCGAGGCGGCGCGGGTCGATACGGGCCATGATGCCGCGCTCCGCGTCCAGCTCCACCGCGTCCAGCCAGGCGCGGGCGTCGATGCAGGCGGTGATCTGGTCGGCGATGTCGACGTCGTCGAGCACCAGCCGGGCGGTGCCCGCGTCGAAGCGGGTCACCTCCATCAGGTTCTCCACGAGGTTGTTCAACCGCCGGGTCTCGCTGACGACCAGCCGTACCGCGGGCTCGATCATCGGGTCGATGCCGCCGGTCTCGGCGTCCAGCTCCTCCTCCAGCACCTCCGTGACGGCGGTGATCGCGGTCAGCGGGGTGCGCAGCTCGTGCGACATGTCGGCGACGAAGCGGCGCGAGGCCTCTTCGCGCCCGCTCATCTCGGCGACCCGCTTCTCCAGGGACTCCGCCGCGCGGTTGAAGGTCCTGGAGAGCTCGGCCAGCTCGTCGGTGCCCGACACCCGCAGCCGGGTGTCCAGCTTGCCTTCGCCGAGTCGTCGCGCGGCCACGCCGAGCCGGTGCACGGGCTTGAGCACGGTGGTCGCGGCGGCCTGCGCGAGCAGCGCGGCGCCGACCAGTGCGAGCGCGGTCGCGATCCCCAGCGACCAGGCCAGCGAGTCGAGGTCCTTCGCCTCCGGCTCCAGGGACTTGAGCATGTAGCCGGTGGGCCCGCCGTCGATCACCCTCGCGCCGCCCACCAGGTAGGGCGTGCCGTTCCGGACGATCCGCTGCCAGAACACGTGGTACGGGTACTTGTTGTGCGAGGTGATCGCCTGCCGCTGGGTCACGGTGGACCGCAGCGAGGTCGGCAGGTCGGAGGGCGTGAAGCTGCCCGGGGCCGAGGAGCCGGTGATGGGCGTGCCCTGCTCGTCCTGGGCGACCAGCAGCACGCTGAAGTGCTGCCCGCTGTCGGCCATGACGTTGGCGGTGTGCTGGAGCTCCGCGGAGGTCGGGTGCTGCGACAGCATGCTGGCGTGCGCCTGCATCTCCCCCCGGAAGTCGTCCAGCGCCGCGTCCTGCGTACGGGTCAGCACCGCCTCGCGGTTGAGCCAGTACGCGATGCCGGAGGCCGACACGGCGGCGGTCAGCGCCACCAGACCGAACACGACGACCAGCCGCAGCCGCAGGCTCGTGTTCCGGCGACGGCGGCGCCAGAGCGGACGCCAGCGGGTGAACCGCCGGGGCTTGCCCGCTCGTCGCTCCGCGGCCCGGGTGTCCCGTGCGTCCGGTTCGTTTTCCGGGTCGTGGCCGGCCGGGCCCTCGTCCTGGTCCGCTCCCGGCCGGTCGGCCCGGCGGATCTCGTCCCGCAGTTCGGTCACTGAGGCGTGTCCAGCCGGTAGCCGACGCCGCGCACCGTGCGGATCAGGGTGGGGGAGGACGGCACGTCCTCCACCTTCGCGCGCAGCCGCTGCACACAGGCGTCCACCAGCCGCGAGTCGCCCAGGTAGTCGTGCTCCCACACCAGGCGCAGCAGCTGCTGGCGGGAGAGTGCCTGACCGGGCCGGCGGCTCAGCTCCAGCAGCAGACGCAGCTCGGTGGGCGTCAGTTGGAGGTCCTCGCCGTTCTTGGTGACCGTCATCGCGGCCCGGTCGATGACCAGGTTCCCGAACGTCGCGGAGTCGTTGGCCTCCCGTTCGCCGCGGCGCAGCACTGCCCGGATCCGGGCGTCGAGCACCCGGCCCTGCACGGGCTTGACCACGTAGTCGTCGGCGCCCGACTCCAGACCGACGACCACGTCGATGTCGTCGCTGCGCGCAGTCAGCAGGATGATCGGTAGCTGGTCGGTGCGCCGGATCCGTCGGCACACCTCAAATCCGTCGATTCCGGGCAGCATCACATCCAGCACGATCAGGTCCGGCCGTTGCTCGCGTAGCAACTTCAGGCCGTCCTCGCCGGTGGCGGCGGTGGCCACACGGTGCCCCTGGCGCGTCAGCGACAGCTCCAGGGCCGTGCGGATGGCGTCATCATCCTCGATCAGCAACAGGGAAGGCACAGACGCCATTCTGACCTATGGGGCGGTGCGGTTTCGACTGTTGTACCGCTCCCAGTCCCCTGCGCACCCTTCTTACCCCTCTCACCTGCACCGCCGTGGCCCGCTGCCGACCTGACCAGAGCCGTGGGACAGGCGGTACGTGAGACGGATCACCGGTACGACTCGGCTGTTTCCCCTCTCCCGCGTTCGAACCGGCGAATAAGGGGAACTGGGCAACAGCCACTCCCAGGCACCCGGAGTGGTCGCCGGTGCACGGCGTGTACGCGACGAGATCGGGAACGTCGGCACGGCGCAGGCCGCGGCGGACGGCTCCCCCCGAACTGCCGACGGGACGACCCATGGATCGCTACAGACCCGCCGCCGTGAAAGCGGCGTGCGACAATCCGGACGGCGGTACGGCCGCGCAGACGGGACAGGGGAGGTGGAGTCGGTGAGGCGGACCATACGGGCCGACGTGGAGCTGGACCGGGATGCGTTCATGCGCACCCTGGTACGCGAGCTCGCGACCTCCCTGGAGTCGGTGGTGGGCCTGGAAGAGGCCTCGGGCTACATATCGCTGGTCGGCCAGTCGGTCGGCGAGCAGATCAACGCCTCCTACACCGCGGCCCTGGGCATCGAGCGGTTCAGCCGCGAGCAGGTGGCCGAGGTGCTGGTCGACCTCAAGCAGCGGATCAAGGGCGACTTCTACGTGATCTCCGTGGACGAGGAGAGGATCGTGCTCGGCAGCCGCAGCTGCCCGTTCGCGGAGAAGGTGCTCGGGCGCGAGTCGATGTGCATGATGACGTCGAACATGTTCGGTACCATCGCCGCCCGTCACCTGGGCTACGCGCAGGTGGAGTTGCAGGAGACCATCGCGCGGGGCGCTGCGGGGTGCCGGGTGGTGGTGCACCTCGCGCCGCAGCAGGACGAGGCCGTTCAGGAGCGTGGCCGGGAGTACTACGGCGAAGTGTCGCAGGAGGATGCTGCGACGCCGGGCGGTTGAGATGAGCGAGGCGCTCTTCGGAGCCATCGCCAAGCTGTTGCCCCACCCGCTTGTCGTCTGCACCGTCTCGGGGCGCGTGCTGGTGGCGAATCCGGCCGCTGCCCGGGCCGCCGACTGCCTGCGCAGGGGCGCGGAGTTGACGCGGCTGTCCCTGCACGGACCCGAGCTGCGCGATCGGTTGCGGCAGTTCGCGCTCAGCGGCCATCCGTTGCCGGGTGTCCTGGTGGTTCCCGACAAGGACGGGGAGACGGTGCGGTTCCGCGTGCACGGGGCGCGCGCCGCCTGGTGGGAGGGGCCGGAGACGGCGGTGCAGCTGTTCCTGTGGCCGCTGAAGTTCGACCGGTTCGTGGCCCTGAGCGACCAGCTGCGCCTTCAGGAACAACAGATCGTCCACCGGCGGGCGATGGCCGCCGAGGAGCGCAAGCTGCTGACCGCCGAGCAGCAGGCGCGTGAACAGATGCAGCGCCTCTACCGGCTCACCGCCGCACTGGCCGCCGCCGGCAACCTCCAAGAGGTGTGCGAGGCGGTGCACAAGTGCGCCCCGCAGGTGCTGGACGCCAGCACGGTCGGCCTCGAACTGCACAGCCAGCGCATCGTCCCGCCGCTGAACCCCCAGGAGAAGCCGGCGCTGCCCGCCGTCGGGTTCGCCGACCTGGACGCACCGAAGGCGTCCACGGCCGTCGACCGGCCCTTCACAAGGGTGCCGTTGGTCGCCGAGGGGATCACCCTCGGCTACCTGTGCGCGACGCCGGCCCCGGTCACCCGGTGGGACGACGAGCGTGCCACCGCCGTGGCGTTGCAGATCGCCCAGGCGGTGCGGCGCGCCGGGCTGTTCGAGCACGAGCACCGCCTCGCCGAGCGCCTCCAGCGCAGCCTGCTGCCGGACCTTCCGGAGGTGTCCGGCCTCGACATCGCAGGCGGTTACGCCCCCGGCACGCACATGGTCGACGTCGGCGGCGACTGGTACGACGTACACCTGCTGGACGACGACACCATCGGCCTGACCATCGGCGACGTCGCCGGCCACGGAGTGGCGCAGGCCACCTCCATGGCACAGATCAGCACCGCGTTGCGCAGCATCGCACGGCGCAGCGGGCGGCATCCGGCCGCGGTCCTCCAGGAGCTGAACGACTTCCTCGTCACCTACCACGAGTGGCTGATGGCCACCGCCTGCTACGCCGTCTACCGGCGCTCCACCCGCACGCTGAGCTACGCCCGGGCCGGCCATCCGCCCCTGTTGCTCATCGGGCCCGACGGCTCCGGCCGCTACCTGGAAGACGCGCTGGCGCCGCCGCTGGGCCCGGTCGGTGAGGTGCACTGGGTCGAGGCGGAGGTCACCATCCCGGAAGGTGCCGCCCTGGTGCTCTACACCGACGGTCTGGTGGAGCGCCGCGGCGAGATCCTCGACGTCGGCCTGGAGCGGCTGGCCCAGCTGTCCCCGACCACCGTCGGCCTGGACGCCAAGGAGATCTGCGCGCTGCTGCTGCACCAGCAGCCCGAGGCCGAACTGCCCGACGACCGGGCGCTGCTCGTGGTCCGCTTCCCCGCCTGACCGTCGAGCCCGGGTGACCGTCGACGCCCGGCTGGCGGTCGAGCCCCGGCCGGCTGGGCGTCCGGCGGTCCGTGGCGCGTCGTGCACCGGTACGCTGCCGCTCCGGGGCGGGGCTCAGCCGGCGGCCGTGGCGTCCGCCACGGTGGGGTGGATGTTCAGGACGGCGTCGGCGCCGCTGATCTGCAACATGCGGCGGAGCTGGGCCGGCAGTGCCGCCAGCCGCAGGGTGGTGCTCTGCTGGACCCTCAGCAGCAGGTTGAGGAAGGCGGAGTCGCCGAAGGAGACGCCGGAGGCGTCCAGCACCACCAGCGAGTGGGTCTCAGCGGCATGGGTGAGGGCCGTGGCGAGCGGCTCGATGCCGTGCAGGTCCATGTCGCCCCGCGCCTCGACCACCCAGGCGGGGCCGGCCGCGTACTGGGCACCGACGGAACCCGAAGCCGACTCCCCGACGGGGAACCTGTCCACCTCCGCACGTTGCATAGCGTCCATGGTTCCTATCTATACCCAACTGAAGCGGAGTGCTGCCTACCTCCTTGTGAGGTGCCGACTCTGTCGGATATGTCACCTTCCGGAATCCCTCGTATCGGGATGAATCAGGGCGTGAGGTAGCAGCGGATGACGGTACCGCTCTCCCCGGTATGGCTGCGCACCAGGTCGGCCAGCCGGTTGACCAGGAGCAGTCCGCGCCCGCCCGGCTGCGCGGGAGCCGCCGGGTGGCGGCCCGCGAGCGGGTCGGTCAGCCGCCCGGCGTCGTGGACCTGGCACACCACCTGCCCGTCCGCCGCCCACAGCGCCAGCGTCCCCGAGCCCGCACCGTGCAGCACGGAGTTGGTGGTCAGCTCCGCCACCACCATCGCGAGGTCCTCCAGCCGTACCCCCGACAGGCCCAGCGTCGCCCCGTGCCGCACCGCGAACCGGCGTGCGTCGCTGAGCTGCCCCTCGCCGACGAAGGGGACGGTGGCCGCCCCGGGCGGCACCGGCAGCGGCTCGTTGTAGCGCGCCACGATCCCCCACGGGTCGTAGCCGCCGGAGACCGTGGCACCGTGCTCGTCGAGGAGCAGCGGGTGGGTGGCCCGGGCGTCGGCCAGGGCGCGCTCCGGAAGGCCGGCCGCGTCGTACGGGCACAGTATGGACACCGCGCGGCCGTCGAACGCCGCGTTGATCAGCGCCTCGTGCTGGGCGCATGCCGGGTACTCCGCGACGGTGCGGCCGGGCCAGATCGGCTCGCCGATGATCCGCACCCGCCCTGCTGGAGTGGCGTCGGCGAACGCGCGGAGCACGTCGGGGATGATCCGCCCCGGGTTGCGCCCGGCCACCGTCATGTCGAGGAAGCGCACCCGGTCCGCCGGCGCACCCAGGGCGTCACGGAGCCACGCCACCTGCGCCGGGGGCGCGGCCACGGCCACCGGCTCTCCCGCAGCCAGCCCGTCCCGCACGAACGGCACCGTGGCCGCCACGTACTGCCGCCGGCCGCGGTAGAACAGCGCGGGGTGGACGAACCCCTGGTCGTCCGCCGTCTGCATCACCGTGCCACCCCGCTCGCCTCCGGGCCGGGGTTCCTCGTGCGCTGTGGGAACTGCGGGCCAGAAGGAGGCGTCCCGTACCTGGACAGGACTTTACGCCACGGGTACGGCCCTGGGCCGAAGCCCCGGCCCCGCCTCGTCGACGTGCCCGCACGGTGGGCGACGACCCCTGTGACAGGCCTGTGACAGTCGGCGGACACCGCCATGAACTCCCCCCGGCAATCTTTTGGGCACAGCAGGAACCGGAACTCCACCGACGGGGGGCGCGAGATGAACACGCTGCACAGCACCGCGACAAGCGCGGTCGTGACGCGGCTGCACGACGCCATGCCCCGGAGCGCCGGGAAGCATGAGAAGTCCGGTGCCGTGAGCGGGCGGGGGTGCGCTCGCGGCACCGGGCGTCAGCACACCAACTACATGACGGTGGTTGACGCACACGAGGGGCAGGCTCTGGGGGGAGCCGCGTACGGGGAGGGCAAGGGGGAGCGGAGCTCCCAGGCGCAGGCGGACGCCGAAGCGGCGTTCACCGCCTACGTCCAGGAGCGCCGCGCCTCCCTGTACGCCACCGCGTACCACCTGACCGGCGATCGCTTCGAGGCCGAAGATCTGCTGCAGAGCGCACTGTTCTCGACGTACAAGGCGTGGGACCGCATCAGCGACAAGGCCGCCGTCGGCGGTTACCTGCGCCGCACCATGACGAACCTGCACATCAGCGCCTGGCGCCGGCGCAAGCTCAACGAGTACCCGACCGAGGAACTGCCCGAGACGGCCGGTGACACGGACGCGATGCGCGGCACGGAACTGCGTGCGGTGCTGTGGCAGGCGCTCGCGCGGCTGCCCGAACTCCAGCGCACCATGCTGGTCCTGCGCTACTACGAGGGCCGCACGGACCCGGAGATCGCGGACATCCTCGACATCAGTGTCGGCACGGTGAAGTCCAGCATCTGGCGGTCGCTCCGCCGGCTGCGCGAGGACGAGGTCCTCAGCTTCGGCCGTGACCAGGAAGAGTCCTTCGGCGAACTCGTCGCCTGAAGGAACAGGGCCACCGGCGGTCTGGGGGGATCGCCGAAGGCCCGCACGGGGGACGTGATGGGGGAGCGCCGCCGCACCTGGGGGAGCGGCGGACACCTCACCGTCACACGGATCTCCACGGGGGAGCACGACGGAGATCCGGGGGGATCCCCGGGGCCACGGGGGACATCGGCCCAGGGGAGCACGGGGGACACGGGGGAGCACCACACACGGGGGAACGCACAACAAACCGGGGGATACCGGGGGGAATCCATCGGGGAGAACAACCGGGGGTGAAAGCGGGACCGGAGGGCCGGGGGGTCCTTCCGGTCCCGTGTGCTGTCCGCGGCGCCGCCGTGCACCCCCGGGCGCCCGGACCACTCGTCGGGCGCCCGGACCACTCATCGGGTCGGGTCACTGCGGGGCGGGAGCCTCCCCCACTGCCTTGAGGGCGTGGGAGGCACCCTCACGGCAGTGGTCCGTCGCCGCCGCCACCCGCTCCAGAGCCTCCGCCTTGCCGCACGGGTACGCGCCCAGCGCCGACTGGCGGGCCACGATGGAGCGTTCCGCACGCATCAGTCGCCAGCCGCGGCGCAGCAGGAAAGCGGTGGACTTCCGGCCCTCCCGCAGGTCCCGCAGCAGCCTGCGGCGGAACGTCGTCGACGGGCGGCCGCGCAGGCAGAGCGCGTCCGCGAGCACACCGAGCGCCCGGCAGCGTCCCACGATGTCGGCGGCGAAGATGCCTTCCGCTATGAACAGGGGCGCACGCGCGATGTCCAGGGTCTCCTCGCCGACCCGTGCGCTGCGTGCGATGTCGTACACCGGCACGCGGGTGCGCCCGGTGCGGCACAGTTCCTCGATGGCCGCCAGTGCGGTGGTGGCGTCCCAGGAGTCGGGCGAATCCCAGTCGGTGTCCGAGGTGCCCGGCACCCGTGGCAACGTCGGGTCGTCGCCCTCCTTGTAGAAGTCGTCGAGGCACAACGCGGGCAGCCCGCTGTGAGCGGCGAAGGACGACTTGCCGGAGCCGGAAGGGCCGCACAGCAGCAGGACCCTGGCCGCCGTCGCTTGTTGGGAGGAGGTCACGGAAGTCCAGTGTGAGCCATGGCGGTGCGCTCGCCGAGCCCGCGGGGCGTCTTTTGGTTCCGGGCGCAAGTGGATACCTACGCGTCGTACGTATGGCGTTACGCAGAACGTCGGATGACATCGCCGCACCCGGAGCCCTGTCGCCCTACGGGCGTTGTTGAGTGCGTACCCCTGGCCGCCCGCCGGGACGACGGGCGGCCAGGGGCCAGGGGCCGTCGGTTCAGTACGACGAACCCGACACCCCCAGTGCGCCCGTCGGATGCCAGACCGTCTTCGTCTCCAGGAACGCCGTCAGACGGCCGGTGCCGGGGTCGGCGGTCCAGTCGGGGCTGCCCGTGCCGCCGGCGTCGTCGGCGTTGCCGGCGTTGCCGGCGTTGTCCACAGGGTGTGGACGCAGGACCCGCTTCAGGTTCTCAGCGGCCGCGGTCTCCAACTCCTTGGCCAGCGCCGGGTCCCCTGCCGCGCCCGTCAGGTCGATCGCGTTGACGTCCTGGTGCGCGGCGAGCGGGGTGGCGATCTCCGCGGTGCGACCCGAGAGGACGTTGACCACGCCGCCGGGCAGGTCCGAGGTGGCCAGCACCTCGCCCAGTGACAGGGCGGGCAGCGGGGCGCGCTCGGCGGCGACCAGCACGGCCGTGTTGCCGGTCGCGATCACCGGTGCGAGGACGGAGACCAGGCCCAGGAAGGACGACTCCTGCGGGGCGAGCACCGCCACCACGCCGGTCGGCTCCGGGGTGGAGAGGTTGAAGAACGGGCCGGCGACCGGGTTGCCGCCGCCCACCACCTGCGCGATCTTGTCGGTCCACCCCGCGTACCAGACCCACCGGTCGATCGCCGCGTCGACCCGGCCTTCCGCTTCCTGGGGCGAGAGGCCCTCCGCGTCGGCGACCTCCCGGACGAACTGCTCGCGGCGGCCCTCCAGCATCTCCGCGATGCGGTAGAGGATCTGGCCGCGGTTGTACGCGGTGGCGCCGGACCACCCGCCGAACGCCTTGCGCGCGGCGACCACCGCGTCCCGCGCGTCCTTGCGGGAGGCACGCGGCGCGTTCGCCAGCCACCTGCCCTCGCCCGCCGCTCCGGCGGCTGATGTCGCTGCTGTCACCTCGTACACCCGGCCGCTCTCACTACGGGGGAACTTGCCCCCGATGTACAGCTTGTAGGTCTTGAGGACACCGAGGCGCGCCGTGACCGGGATGCGGGACGGCCCGTTCGCCTCGGACGGCCGGGTGCTCGGCTCGGTCGGCTCAGACATCGAGGTAGGCCTCCAGACCGTGGCGGCCGCCCTCGCGGCCGAAACCCGACTCCTTGTAGCCGCCGAAGGGCGAGGTCGGGTCGAACTTGTTGAAGGTGTTGGACCAGATGACCCCGGCGCGCAGCCGGTTCGCGACCGCGAGGATCCGGGAGCCCTTCTCGGTCCAGATCCCCGCCGACAGGCCGTACTGGCTGTTGTTCGCCTTGGCGACGGCCTCGTCGGGGGTGCGGAAGGTCAGGACCGACAGCACGGGGCCGAAGATCTCGTCGCGGGCGACGGTGTGCGCCTGGGTGACGTTCGTGAACAGCGTCGGCGCGAACCAGTAGCCCGACGAGGGCAGCTCGCACGGCGCCGACCAGCGCTCGGCGCCCTCCGCCTCGCCGGTGTCCGCGAGCCGGGTGATCCGGGCCAGCTGTTCGGCGGAGTTGATCGCGCCGATGTCGGTGTTCTTGTCGAGCGGGTCGCCGAGGCGCAGCGTCGTCAGGCGGCGCTTGAGGGAGTCCAGCAGCGTCTCGACGATGGACTCCTGCACCAGCAGCCGGGAGCCCGCGCAGCACACCTGGCCCTGGTTGAAGAAGATGCCGCCGACGATGCCCTCCACGGCCTGGTCGATGGGCGCGTCGTCGAAGACGATGTTGGCGCCCTTGCCGCCCAGCTCCAGCGTGAGCTTCTTGCGGGTGCCGGCGACCGTGCGCGCGATCTCCCGGCCGACCGCGGTCGAGCCGGTGAAGGCGACCTTGTTCACGTCCGGGTGCGCGACCAGCGCGGCGCCCGCGTCGCCGTAGCCGGGCAGGATGTTGACGACGCCCTTGGGCAGCCCCGCCTGACGGCAGATGTCCGCGAAGAACAGCGCGGACAGCGGGGTGGTCTCGGCGGGCTTCAGAACGACCGTGTTGCCCGTAGCGAGCGCCGGGGCGATCTTCCAGGCCAGCATCAGCAGCGGGAAGTTCCAGGGGATGACCTGCCCGGCCACGCCCAGCGGACGCGGGTCGGGCCCGTACCCGGCGTGGCCGAGCTTGTCCGCCCAGCCCGCGTAGTAGAAGAAGTGCGCGGCGACCAGCGGCAGGTCGGTGTCCCGGGTCTCGCGGATCGGCTTGCCGTTGTCCAGGGTCTCCAGGACGGCCAGCTCGCGCGAGCGCTCCTGGACGATCCGCGCGATCCTGAAGAGGTACTTGGCGCGCTCGGCGCCCGGCAGCGCGGACCATGCGGGGAAGGCACGGCGGGCCGCCGCGACCGCCCGGTTCACATCCTCGGTCCCGGCCTGCGCGACCTCCGACAGCACCTCCTCGCTCGCCGGGCTCACCGTCTTGAACACCCGGCCGTCGGCGGCCTCGGCGAACTCGCCGTCGATGAACAGCCCGTACGACGGTGCGATGTCGACGTTGGAACGGGGCTCGGGTGCCGGGGCGTAGGCGAAGGCGGCGGAGAGCGGGGAGAGCGGGGCGGCGCCGATTGACGGCCGGGGCGGGGGCGGCGTGCTGCCCTGGTCCGATGCACGCGGCGTGCGCGGCGCACGCGCCTCCTGGGCGTCGGCCGGGGCTTCGGCCTGGGGCTCGGGTCGAGTCCGAGCCTGGGCCGCCGTCCCTTGACGCTCCTTGCCGCCTGCCTGGTTCGGGTTCTTGTCCGAGGTCTTGTTCCTGCTCATCTGATTCAGTCCACCGTCACGTAGTCGGGACCGGAGTAACGGCCGGTCTTCAGCTTCTGCCGCTGCATCAGGAGATCGTTCAGCAGCGACGAGGCGCCGAAGCGGAACCAGTCGCGGTGGAGCCAGTCCTCACCGGCGGTCTCGTTCACCAGCACCAGGAACTTCACCGCGTCCTTGGACGTGCGGATGCCGCCCGCCGGCTTCACCCCGACCTGGGTGCCGGTGAGCGCCCGGAAGTCGCGTACGGCCTCGAGCATCAGCAGGGTGTTCGCGGGGGTGGCGTTCACCGCGACCTTGCCCGTGGAGGTCTTGATGAAGTCGGCACCCGCCAGCATGCCGAGCCAGGAGGCCCGCCGGATGTTGTCGTACGTGGACAGCTCGCCGGTCTCGAAGATGACCTTCAGACGGGCCGCGGCGCCGCACGCCTCCTTCACGGCGTGGATCTCGTCGTACACCTTCAGGTAGTCGCCGGCCAGGAAGGCGCCGCGGTCGATGACCATGTCGACCTCGTCGGCGCCCGCCGCCACCGCCTCGCGCACATCCGCCAGCTTCACCTCGCGCGGCACCCGGCCGGCAGGGAAGCCGGTGGCCACCGAGGCGACCAGGATGTCGGTGCCGGCGGTGGCCTGCTTGGCGACGGCCGCCATGTCCGGGTACACGCAGACCGCGGCGACCTGCGGGGTCGTACGGTCCGTGGGGTCCGGGTTCGCGCCCTTGGCGGCGAGCGAGCGGACCTTTCCGGCGGTGTCGGCGCCCTCCAGCGTGGTCAGATCGATCATCGAGATGGCCAGGTCGATGGCGTAGGCCTTCGCCGTCGTCTTGATCGAACGCGTACCGAGGGCCGCGGCACGCGCCTCGAGCCCGACCGGGTCGACCCCCGGAAGACCGTGCAGGAAGCGGGTCAGCGCACGGTTCGACGTGGTCATGTCGGCGAATCCGGGCGGAGTGGCCGGGGCGTGGGGCGGGGGTGGCGGTGCGGTGGACTGGTTCGTTGCGGGGTGTGTGGTCGGCATGCTCACGAGGGGAGCATATCTACGCGCGTAGCAGCTGTATAGGGGTCGAAGTGCGCAGGCGCACGGTGTGCAGGTGCGCAGGGCGCAGGCGGAGTTCCTTGCGTGTGGGGAGGCGGCTCCCGGGCGTGGGGGCGGCTCCCGGGCTGACGTGGGCGCGTGTGGGCGCGCGGAGGCGTTCGTTCCGAGGCCGGTGAAGGCGTGATGGGGGTGTGATGTGGGCGTGAGAGGGACGTGATTCAGGCCGGCGCAGCACGTCAGGCAGAATCGCGGTATGACGACCGACGACCCGGGCCGGCGGCGCTCGGCGCAGAACGGCGCGCGGCACAGCGCGCAGGACAGCGCTCCGGATGACGCTCACGCCCCGCAGAGCCAGGGCGCATCCGCTGCGGAGGATGCGGAACCGGGGCGTGCGGAGACCGGAGGGGCGCCTGTGGAGACCGGAGGGGCGTCTGCGGAGACCGGAGGGGCGTCTGCGGGGATCGGAGGGGCGTCTGCGGAAACCGAAGGGGCGTCTGCGGGGATCGGAGGGGCGTCCGTGGAAACCGAAGGGGCGTCTGCGGGGATCGGAGGGGCGTCCGTGGAAACCGAAGGGGCGTCTGCGGGGATCGGAGGGGCGTCCGTGGAAACCGGAGGGGCGTCTGCGGGGATCGGAGGGGCGTCCGTGGAAACCGGAGGGGCGTCTGCGGGGATCGGAGGGGCGTCCGTGGAAACCGAAGGGGCGCCTGCGGGGATCGAAGAGGCGTCCGTGGAAACCGAAGGGGCGTCCGTGGCGGCCGAGTCCGACGGTCTCCACAAGGACGAGTCCGTGGCGGCCGAGTCCGACGGTCTCCACAAGGATGCGCCCGTGGCGCACGACGCCCCGCCGCACGACCCCGTTGCGCATGCGTCCGAGCTCACCGCACCGGCGACACCTGCCTCACCCGACCGCGTCTACCGCTCGGGCGCCGGCATGGCCGGCGGGGTGCTGCTGCTCGCGCTCATCGCGTGGCTCGGCATCGACGCCCTGGTGCGCGGCCAGGGGCACACCCCGTGGCTGGCGCTGGCCACGATGCTGCTGCTCGTGCCGCTGGTGTCGGCGTTCACCCTACGACCGGCCGTGTTCGCGAACGACGAGCGGCTGCGCGTCCGCAACCCGCTCCGCACGATCACGCTGCCCTGGGCCGCGGTCGCCGCACTGCGCGCCGGCTACTCGAACGAGGTCCTCGACCAGGCCGGCACCAAGTACCAACTGTGGGCCATCCCCGTCTCCCTGCGGGCCCGCAAGCGGGCCAGCCGCGCCGAGCTGCGTGCCCGGTCGGCCAACTCCCGCCCGAGCGGCGGCCTGTTCGGCGGTTCCCGCAGCCGTACCCTCCCCGGCGCCTTCGGTGGCGGCACGCCGGGCCAGAGCAGTGGCGTCCGCGACCTGGAACCGTCCCGGGCCACCGCCGACCGCAGCATGGACGACCTGCGTGAACTCGTCGAAACCCGAGCGGCAGCGCCCGCGGCCCAGGGCGAGCCGGAGGTCCGCTGGTGCTACGAGGTCCTCGCCCCGGCACTCGCCGGTCTCGTGCTGCTGGCGGTGCTGCTCGGAGTGGGGTGAGGGATGCGCCGGGGGCGCCGGGGCTCGGCGCCCTCTGAGCGCCGGTCGCCGCGGCTCCCTGCGCCCGGAAGATCGTTCGCCATGGCTCTGCGCCTCCCCTAAGAGCACGGGCGACGCCCTCCCGCCCCTTGAAGAGACCGTTCGCAACGCTTTGCGCGCTCCCGCGCTCCCGCGCTCCCGCGCCCCGTGCCGCCGCGCCCCCTGTCCCGCACCCCCGAAGGCCGTTCGGGACGGGTCCCCGAAGGAGCGGGTTGGCTGGGTCCATGACTCGCCTGCTGTCCGGTTTCCGCACCGGTTCGCCCGGCTCACCAGTCCGTGCGCATGCTCCCTCGTCCGTCGCCGCTCGTGCCGGTCGGCTCGGCCGTGTGCTGCCGGCCGTGCTGGCCGTCGCGCTGACCTGCGTGGTCGCGTCGTGCTCGTCGGACGACCCGACGTCCGACGATGCCGCAGCTTCGAGCGCCCGGCCCACCAGGACGGCGGCCAGCCCCACCGTCTCCCACCCGCCCAAGGCCACCAGCGCATCCCCCACGCCCACGCTGCCCACGCCGGCGGACGGCACGAATCGTCAGGCGTGCGCGGACGGCACCTGTGAGATCCGGGTGACCAAGCCGGTCACGGTACCGCTGCCGGCGCGGTTCGGGCTCGGGCAGCTCCAGGTGGCGACGGTCGACGACGGCACGGTCACGATGGTGGTCACGCTGACGCAGTCCGAGTTCTCCAGCGACGGAGGGTGTGGAGACACCAACTTCACCGGGCCGTCGGCCGACTCCCCCGGGTTCGGCAGCATCACCTGCCACTCGGGCGAGAAGGTGACCCTGAACAAGATGAGCCTGACGGTCGTCGGCGTCCTCGACCACGCCGCCGTGCTCCGCATCCGATCCGCGAAGTGACGGGTGACCCGGCCGGCCTTCGGCCTGACGAGGCCACCCGTCGCGGCCGGGTGTCGGCTCCTTACGTCAGCTCCCAGACTGCGCCACCAGCCCCCTCACGACAGTCCCTCACGCCAGGCCCAGGCCCTCACGCCAAGCCCTCACGACAGCCCCGCCGCCTCCGCGAGGTCGCGTTTGAGGGCCGCGAGGTGGTCGGCCGCCGCGGCGCGCGCCTCGGGGAGGCCGGCCGGGGACGGGACCGGGAGCACGATCTCCAGATAGCACTTGATCTTGGGTTCCGTGCCGCTGGGGCGGACGATGACACGGGCTCGGTGCGCGCCCTCCAGCGTGTAGCGCAGGCCGTCGGTCGGCGGCAGGGTCGCCGTGCCGGCGGAGAGGTCCTCGGCCTTGGTGACCGGCAGGCCGGCGAGTGCGGTCGGCGGGTGCTCGCGCAGCCGGCGCATGGCGTCCTCGATCACCGCCAGGTCCGACACCCGGGCCGACAGCTGGTCGGTGGCGTGCAGCCCGTGCTCGACGGCCAGGTCGTCCAGCAGGTCCAGGAGCGTGCGGTTCTCCTCCTTCAGCCGGGACGCCAGCTCCGTCACCAGGAGCGCCGCGGTGATGCCGTCCTTGTCGCGGACGCCCGCGGGGTCCACGCAGTAGCCGAGCGCCTCCTCGTAGCCGTACCGCAGGCCCGGGACGCGCGAGAGCCACTTGAAGCCGGTCAGCGTCTCGGCGTGCGACACGCCGGCGGCCTCGGCGATGCGGCCCAGGAGGGCGGACGAGACGATCGAGGCCGCGAAGACCGGGCCCGCACCGGTATCGGGGGCCTCGTGCGCCACGCCCCGCCGCACCAGATGGGCCGCCAGCAGCGCGCCCACCTCGTCGCCGCGCAGCATCCGCCAGCCGCTCGCCGTCGACGGGTCGGGGACGGCCACGGCGCAGCGGTCCGCATCCGGGTCGTTGGCGATGATCAGGTCGGGGGCGCCGGGGGAGGCGCCGCCGGTGCGCGCGTCGGCTGCGGTGCCTGCGCCGGTGCTCTGGGCGGCCTCCCGGGTGGCCGCCGCCGCGGTGGCGAAGGCCAGGTCCATCGCGCCCGGTTCCTCGGGGTTCGGGAAGGCCACGGTGGGAAAGTCGGGGTCGGGTTCGGCCTGTTCCGGGACGACGACGGGGGGCGGGAATCCGGCGCGGTCGAACGCGGCGAGCAGCGTCTGGGTGCCGACCCCGTGCAGCGCGGTGTGGACGACCCGTGCCGTGCGCGGCGAGCCCTCGGCCAGCACGGTGCAGGCGCGGTCCAGGTACGCCTCGACGACCTCCTCGCCGAGCACGTCCCACCCTCCCTCCGGGCGGGGCACGTCCGCGAGGGTGCGCACCGCGGCGATCTCGGCCGCGATCTCGTCGTCGGTGGGCGGCACGATCTGGGCGCCGTCGCCCAGGTAGACCTTGTAGCCGTTGTCCCGGGGCGGATTGTGGCTGGCGGTGACCTCGACGCCGGCCACGGCGCCGAGATGGCGGATGGCGAAGGCGAGCACCGGCGTCGGCAGCGGCCGGGGGAGTAGCGCGGCGCGCAGCCCGGCACCGGTCATGACCGCCGCGGTGTCCCGCGCGAAGTCCGCCGACTTGTGCCGGGCGTCGTATCCGATGACGACGAGCCCGGGGCGCCTCGGGTCGCCGGCGCGGGAGTCGGAGCCGGTGCGGGAGTCGGAACCCGGGGCGGCGCCGGTGCGGGAGTCGGACGCCGGGGCGGCGTCGGTGCGGGTGCCGTCCGCGCCCCCGGAAGTGCCCGCGTCCCCCGCTTCCGCTCGGTCAGCGTCCTGTTTCCCCAGGTACGCGGCGAGGCCCGCCGCGGCCCGTATGACCACCGCGCGATTCATCCGCATCGGTCCCGCGCCCAGCTCACCGCGTAGTCCCGCGGTGCCGAACTGGAGATAACCGGCGAACCGGGCGGCGAGCTCGTCGACGTCGCGTGCCGCGATCAGCCCGGCCAACTCCTCGCGGGTCTCCGGATCGGGGTCCTCGTCGAGCCAGGCCGTGGCCCGGGCCAGGAGCGCGTCGTGCGGCGGGGCCTGTGGGGCCTGTGAGGCCTGTGGGTCGTCTGTCGCGTCCGGTGGGCCCTGTGCCGCGCCCTGTTGTGGATCCCCTGGCGCGTTGAGTGGCGCGTTATGCGGTGCGTCGTGCAACGGTTCTCAGCCTCTTCCCGGAGCCTTCTCTTGGCTTCTTCCCAGAGCCTCTTCCAAGCGGTTCTTGAGAAGCCTTGGGGAGTCTTGAAAGTTCTTCAGAGTTCGCGGAAGTCCTTGAGGGCCTTTTCGTGGTCTTTCGCCGGACGGCGGCGTGGCCCGGGTCAGATCCGCGGAAGAATCTGCGCGAGCAGACCGCCCATCCGGGCCGCCGAGTCACGGCCGGTCTGGAGGACCTCTTCGTGGTTGAGCGGTTCGCCGGTCATTCCGGCAGCCAGGTTCGTGACCAGGGAGATGCCGAGCACCTCGACGCCGGCCTCGCGCGCCGCGATCGCCTCCAGGACCGTCGACATGCCCACCAGGTCGGCGCCGATGATGCGCGCCATCCGGATCTCGGCGGGCGTCTCGTAGTGCGGGCCGGTCAACTGCGCGTACACGCCCTCGGCGAGCGAGGGGTCGATCTCCTTGCAGAGCGCGCGCAGCCGCGGGGAGTACAGGTCGGTCAGGTCGACGAAGTTCGCGCCGACGATCGGGGAGGTGGCGGTGAGGTTGATGTGGTCGCTGATCAGCACCGGCTGGCCGGGGTACATGCCCTCGCGCAGGCCACCGCAGCCGTTCGTCAGCACGACGGTCTTGCAGCCGGCCGCCGCGGCGGTGCGGACGCTGTGCGCGACGGCCGCCACGCCGCGGCCCTCGTAGTAGTGGGTACGGCCCAGGAACGCCATGACCCGTCGCTGGCCTATCTGGTACGAGCGGATGTTGCCGACATGGCCCTGGACCGTCGGCGGCGGGAAGCCGGGCAGCTCGGTGACCGCGAACTCGTGCTCGGCTTCGCCGAGCGCATCGGCCGCCGGAGCCCATCCAGAGCCCATCACAAGGGCGACGTCGTGGGTGTCGGCACCGGTCAGCTCGCGCAGGCGCGCGGCCGCGGCGTCGGCGGCGGCGTGGGGATCGCCCTGGAGGTCGTCTGGAAGAAGAGATGAGTTCACGTGATTGAGGGTAGCCGCTTTGTGCCTACGCGCGTAGAAGAAGGGTGCCCGGGTCGCGGATCATTTCATCGGGTTTTCGGATTCGGCTGTCGGCGATGTCGGATTGCGGATCGTATGCAGAGGCCGCAGGAAGTTACAGGGGCGCCGGAGCACAGGAAGCTGCTCGGGTGGGCCGGGCCGGCCGGCCTTCGGCGGCGGCGGGACGCGCAGGCGTCAGGGGCCTCATGGGTGCGATGGCGGCAGCGGTGCCATGGGCGTCGTTGCTGCCGCAGTCATCGTTGCTGCCGCGGGCGTCGTAGCTGCCGCAGGCATCGTCGGCCGCCGGGGAACGGGACCCGTGGACGGATGCGGCCGCGATAAGCGGGCGATAAGCAGCGACAAGCGGCGATACGGCGACAGAGGGCAGCTGGGTATCGCGCCCCTGGAGCGGGAGCGAGTGCCCCCGGACCGGGAGCGGGAGGCGGGCGCGGGAGCGAGTGGCGAACCGTGGTGCCTCGCAGGCGCGCCTCAGCACGGCCGCTTGCGCAGCTCCATCACGTAGTCGTACGGCGCGCCCGCCGACTCGGCGGCGTCCGCGATCTCGCCCAGATAGCGTGCCGACGGCAGACCGCCCTCGTATCCGTTCAGGACGAACGCCCAGGCGGCCTCCTCGCCCTCCAGGGTGTGCACGCGGATCCGCATGCGGCGGTATATGTCGAGCCCCACGCCCTCCCAGCGGTCCATCGAGTCCTCGTCCATGGGGGCGATGTCGTACAGCGCGACGAACACCTGGGAGCCCGGTGCCTCCACCAGGGTGGCCAGCGCTCCCTCCCAGCCCATGTGCTCACCCCCGAAGGTCAGCCGCCAGCCGTTGATCCAGCCGGTGGCGCGCAACGGCGAGTGCGGGGCGCGGCGCGTCATCAGCCGCGCGTCGAGATTGCCGGCGTACGCGGCGTAGAGCGACATAGCGTCGAGAGTACGGCAGCCGGGAGGGGCGAGCGCGCAGCGCTTTCCGCCGCGGGGCGCACCAGCCTGGCCCCTGCCGTGTGGCGCCGGGCTCGCCGCGGCGCGTGCCATCGGGCTCGCCGTGACGTGTGGCGTCGGGCTCGCCGTGACGTGTGGCGTCAGGCTCGCCGTGCCGTGGGGCGCCGGGCATGCTCCGCGGATGGCGCCGGGCTGGCGCGGGTGGCGGCCGCCCTTCTCCATTGCCGATGCCGATGCCGATGCCGATGCTGGTGCCGGTGCCGGTGCCCGGCACCTGCCGGCGGCACCGGGGCTTCCGGCGTGGGCGGGGCCCGTCGTGGCCCGGCTCGCTCGCCACGAACGGCCCCCGGGGCGAGGCGTGGGGAGGAGTGCGGAACAATGGAGTACGTGACTCGGATCGTGATCATTGGTGGCGGACCCGGCGGATATGAGGCGGCCCTGGTCGCCGCGCAGCTCGGCGCGGAAGTGACCGTGGTCGATACCGACGGTCTCGGCGGCGCCTCGGTGCTCACCGACTGCGTCCCGTCGAAGACGCTGATCGCCACCGCCGAGGTGATGACCACCTTCGACTCCTCCTACGAGGAGCTGGGCATCATCGTCGAGGACGACACGCCTCCCATGGAGCAGTCCGCCCGGGTCGTCGGCGTGGACCTCGGCAAGGTCAACCGCAGGGTGAAGCGGCTCGCGCAGGCCCAGTCACACGACATCGCGGCCTCCGTCACCCGTGCCGGCGCCCGCGTCAAGCGTGGCCGTGCCCGGCTGGACGGGCAGCAGTCCACGGACGGCTCCCGCAAGGTGATCGTCCGGACCGACGAGGGCGACGAGGAGACGCTCACCGCAGACGCCGTGCTCATCGCCACCGGCGGCCACCCGCGCGAGGTGCCCGACGCCCGTCCGGACGGCGAGCGGATCCTGAACTGGACGCAGGTCTACGACCTCCAGGAGCTGCCCGAAGAGCTGATCGTGGTCGGCTCCGGCGTCACCGGCGCGGAGTTCGCCGGTGCGTACCAGGCGCTCGGCTCGCGGGTCACCCTGGTCTCCAGCCGCGATCGCGTGCTGCCCGGTGAGGACCCGGACGCCGCCGCGGTCCTGGAGGACGTCTTCCGGCGCCGCGGGATGAACGTGATGGCGCGCTCGCGCGCCCAGTCCGCCAAGCGGGTCGGCGACCGCGTCGAGGTCACCCTCTCCGACGGGCGCGTCATCTCGGGCACGCACTGCCTGATGGCCGTCGGCGCCATCCCGAACACCTCGGACATGGGCCTGGAGGAGGCCGGCGTCCGGCTCAAGGACTCCGGACACATCTGGACCGACCGGGTCTCGCGCACCTCCGCCCCCGGCGTGTACGCGGCCGGCGACGTCACCGGCGTCTTCGCGCTCGCCTCGGTGGCCGCCATGCAGGGCCGCATCGCGGTGTACCACTTCCTCGGCGACGCGGTCGCCCCGCTCAACCTGAAGACCGTCTCGTCGAACGTCTTCACCGACCCGGAGATCGCCACCGTCGGCTACACGCAGGCCGACGTGGACGGCGGCAAGATCGACGCCCGGGTCGTCAAGCTGCCGCTGCTGCGCAATCCGCGCGCGAAGATGCAGGGCATCCGGGACGGCTTCGTCAAGATCTTCTGCCGGCCCGGCACCGGCATCGTCGTCGGCGGCGTGGTCGTCTCGCCGCGCGCGTCGGAGCTGATCCACCCGATCTCGGTCGCCGTCGACAACAATCTGACGGTCGAACAGATCGCGAACACCTTCACCGTCTACCCGTCCCTCTCCGGCTCGATCGCCGAGGTGGCGCGGCAGCTGCACACGCGCAAGGCAGGCGACGTCTGACCGACGGCGGACCGCCCCGGAGCCGTCGGTGGGTGGCGAAGCGGCCGTGGTGACACGGTCGACCGCCTATACCACTGACCCATGCACGATGCGAACAACTTGTGCTATTCGCCGGAAACTGCTGAAAGTAGACGGTCGACGGGGTTACTGTCAGTTTCGTGTTCGCTGCAGAACGTCGCCAACTGATCCTTGAAATGGTGCGAGCCAACGGTGCGGTATCGCTCCGTGAGCTCGCCCGCGTCGTCCAGACCTCCGAAGTGACCGTACGGCGTGATGTACGTGCGCTGGAGGCGGAAGGACTCCTTGACCGCAGGCACGGCGGGGCGGTGCTGCCCGGCGGGTTCACGCGGGAATCCGGCTTCCCCCAGAAGTCGCACCTCGCCACCGCCGAGAAGACCGCCATCGCCGATGTCGCCGCCGGCCTCGTCGAAGAGGGCGAGGCCATCGTGGTGGGCGCCGGCACCACCACCCAGGAGCTGGCCCGACGGCTGGCCCGGGTCCCCGGCCTCACCGTGGTCACCAACTCCCTGCTGGTGGCGCAGGCCCTCGCGCATGCCAACCGCGTGGAGGTCGTCATGACCGGCGGCACCCTGCGCGGCTCCAACTACGCACTGGTCGGCAGCGGTGCCGAGCAGTCCCTCCAGGGGCTCCGGGTCTCGCGCGCCTTTCTGTCCGGCAGCGGGCTGACCGCCGAGCGGGGCCTGTCCACTTCCAACATGCTCTCCGCCAGCGTCGACCGCGCCCTGGTCCAGGCCGCCAGCGAGGTCGTGGTGCTCGCCGACCACACCAAGCTCGGCACCGACACCATGTTCCAGACCGTGCCGACGGACATGATCACCCGCCTGGTCACCGATGAGCCGCCCGCCCACGAGGACCGGGCCGCCACCGAACTCCAGGCCCTCGCCGACCAGGGCGTGCAGATCACCATCGCCGGCGCCGTCGACACCGAGGCGCCCACCGCGTCCTCGTCCACCCCGTCCGCCCCGCGCCGCCCGCGCCGCGAGGTCTCCCTCCCCGGCCCCCGCCGCCAGGTGCCGGGCACCGGCCCGCAACTGCGCAGCGCCTCCCCCGCGATAGGCGGTGAGACCCCCGGCGGCGAACGCGGCCGCGTCGCGGACCTGCGGCGCAGGTGACGATCCACCGGCGCCGGAGCCGCTGGTTGGGCGCGGCCGCGGGCGCGGGGCGCGGGGTGTCCGGCGCCGGGACGTGCGGGCGGGCCGTGCTGCGGTGCCGTGCGCGTTCCTCGGCGTCCGCCGCGGTCGAGGGCGGCGGTGGACGGTCGACGTCGTGCGGACGTCCGTTCCCGCAAGCCCGCAAGCCCGCAAGCCCGCAAGCCCGCAGCTCAGCGATCGACTGTCAGCAGGCCAACGGCCGTCAGCAGGGGGCGCCCGTCAGCAGGGTGCGGTCGTCAGGCCGCGCAAGGTGAGGGTCAGCAGACGGTCGGCGAGCCCCGGGTCGTCGGGGGTCTCCTCCGCGGCGAGCGCGATCGCGTTGGTCAGCTGCATCAGGTCGCCGATCGAGACGTCCTCGCGTACCGCGCCGGCCTGCTGCGCCCGCACCAGAAGCGCCTGACCGGCCGACCGCATCGGGGTGCTGCACCGTGACAGGGCCGAACTGTCGTCGTGCGAGGCCGACATGAGCGCACGCGACAGGCCCCGGTACTCGCCCGCGTGGGTCACGATCGCGCGCAGCCAGATCACCAGCGCCTGGCAGGGCCGCGGGTCGTCGAGCAGCGCGCGGGAACGCGCCAGCAGATCGCACACCGCATCCTCGAAGACGGCGCTCATCAACGCATGCCGGTTCGGGAAGTGCCGGTACAGCGTGCCGATGCCCACGCCCGCGCGGCGCGCCACATCCTCCAACGGGGCGTCCGTGCTGTGCTCGGCGAAGGCGGCACGGGCCGCGGCCAGCAGCCGTGCGTAATTGCGGCGCGCGTCGGCCCGCATGGGACCGCGCCGGCCGGCCGGCACCCGCGCGACCCCGGCCCGCTCGGCGTCCGAAGCGGCACCGGCCTGGTACGCGCCGGCGCGGTCGGCGGTCGCGAGGGTGTTCGGGCCGGTGTGGGCGCCCTCAGTGGCGTCCGGCTCGTGGACCTGGTCGCTCACCGTGGGGTCCTCATCGATCGGATGGTCGGGGCCGGACGGCGACACGGGCCCCCTACGTGTGCGTCCACGGTACCGGGCGCGGCACCGTGCCAGGGCCCGGGACGACGGGCCGTGGCCATACGCGAGGGCGCGGGCCACCCGGGGTGTCCCGGGTTCCCGCGCCCTTTCCGCCGCGCCCGCCAGGCGCGAAACCGCCGTTGACCGGCCGGGTCAGTCCTTGATCTCGCAGATCACCGCACCGGAGGTGACGGACGCGCCGACCGCGGCGCTCAGGCCCTTGACCGTGCCCGCCCGGTGGGCGTTCAGCGGCTGCTCCATCTTCATCGCCTCCAGGACGACCACCAGGTCGCCCTCCTTGACCTCCTGGCCCTCCTCGACGGCGACCTTCACGATGGTGCCCTGCATCGGGGAGGCGAGGGTGTCACCGGAGGCGGTCGGGCCGGACTTGCGGACCGCGCGCCGCTTGGGGCGGGCGCCCGCCGCGAGGCCCGTCCTGGCCAGCGTCATCCCGAGGCTGGCCGGCAGCGACACCTCGAGCCGCTTGCCGCCCACCTCGACGACGACGGTCTCGCGGCCCGTCTCCTCGTCGGCCTCGGCGTCCACCGGGGCCGCGAACGGCTTGATCTCGTTGACGAACTCGGTCTCGATCCACCGGGTGTGCACCGTGAACGGGTCGGTGGAGCCGGTCAGCTCGGGTCCGAACGCGGGGTCCTTGACGACCGCCCGGTGGAACGGCAGCGCGGTCGCCATGCCGTCCACCTGGAACTCGTCCAGCGCACGCGCGGCACGCTGGAGCGCCTGCTGACGGGTGGCGCCGGTGACGATCAGCTTGGCCAGCAGCGAGTCCCACGCGGGACCGATGACGCTGCCGGACTCCACGCCCGCGTCCAGCCGGACGCCGGGACCGGCGGGCGGCACGAAGGAGGTGACGGTGCCGGGGGCCGGCAGGAAGTTGCGGCCCGGGTCCTCGCCGTTGATCCGGAACTCGAAGGAGTGGCCGCGCATCGGCGGGTCGTCGTAGCCCAGCTCCTCGCCGTCCGCGATGCGGAACATCTCGCGGACCAGGTCGATACCGGTGACCTCCTCGGTGACCGGGTGCTCGACCTGGAGGCGGGTGTTCACCTCGAGGAAGGAGATCGTGCCGTCGTTGCCGACCAGGAACTCCACGGTGCCGGCGCCGACGTAGCCGGCCTCCTTGAGGATCGCCTTGGAGGCGGAGTACAGCTGCTTGGTCTGGTCGGACGTCAGGAAGGGGGCGGGAGCCTCCTCGACGAGCTTCTGGTGGCGGCGCTGGAGCGAGCAGTCGCGCGTCGACACCACGACGACATTGCCGTGCTGGTCGGCCAGGCACTGGGTCTCCACGTGCCGCGGCCGGTCCAGGTAGCGCTCCACGAAGCACTCGCCGCGACCGAAGGCCGCCACCGCCTCGCGCACCGCCGACTCGTACAGGTGCGGCACCTCGTCCAGCGTGCGGGCCACCTTCAGGCCACGGCCACCGCCACCGAAGGCGGCCTTGATGGCGATCGGCAGGCCGTGCTCCTTGGCGAACGTCACGACCTCCTCCGCGCCGCTCACCGGGTCGGGCGTGCCCGCGACCAGGGGTGCGCCGGCGCGCTGCGCGATGTGCCGGGCGGCCACCTTGTCGCCCAGGTCGCGGATGGCCGCCGGGGGCGGGCCGATCCACGTCAGGCCGGCGTCGAGCACGGCCTGGGCGAACTCCGCGTTCTCCGAGAGGAAGCCGTAGCCGGGGTGGACGGCGTCCGCGCCGGAGTCCTTGGCGGCCTGGAGTACCTTGCCGATGTCCAGGTAGCTGCTCGCCGGGGTGTCACCGCCCAGGGCGAACGCCTCGTCCGCGGCACGGACGTGCAGAGCGTCCCGGTCCGGCTCCGCGTACACCGCTACGCTCGCGATGCCCGCATCCCGGCATGCCCGGGCCACCCGGACCGCGATCTCGCCACGGTTGGCGATGAGCACCTTGCGCACGATGGCTCCCTCCTCGCTGTGTTCTCCGGGGGACGCCCCCCGGACCCCCGGCCGGTGCACCCGAGCGGGTGCCCGGCGGATCATCGTGCCGAAGACGTCGCTGCCCACACCCTGACATCAAGGACTGACGACTCCCTGACATAAGGGTCTGACGACACCCTGCCATCAGGACCTACAGCATCCTGATTTTAGGGACAACCGACACGGGCTTTCGACCCGTCCCCAGGGGTGAGGTTTCCCACACGGAGCGTGAAAAGCCTGCCGAGTCGTCTGCGAAATCCCTCGTCCGGCCCGTTGTACAGGCCTACTGCCTCGCACCTTAGCTCCCCGGCGATGCCCGGGTCTCTGTGAGAGCGCGCTGCGGCTGATCGGGTTTCTTTGTGGACTTCCTACGACTGGATCAAGGAATTCTTTGCCCGTGCTTTGGCCCCACTGGTGAGGTCGCGCAAGACGCGCCGAATGGTTCCCGCGTTTGGCGCGCAGCTTTCGCGCGGGTGGGTGTGGGCACGGTTCGGCCGGTTGGAGTCACGGGCGCGTCGCGCTGCCCCGCGCGCCCGGACGGCACCTCGTACGCGATCCCTTGTCGTGCGGTCTACCCGTTAGTAGCCTGCGCGATGTTCCCTTTCGGGACACTGATGTTCCTTTTCGGGAGCACCGAGGAGACGGCAACGAAGGCGGGTGGGCGCCGTGGCACGCAGACCGGTGGCCGTGGTGGCAGCGATCATCCTGATCCTGGAGGCGCTCGGCCTGGCCGGGATCAACGGCTTCCTCGGGCTGGTGGTGGACCGTCAGCAGATGTCGCTGGCCGGCCTCGACCCGCACGTCATGAAGGTCTCCACCTGGATCCTGGGCGTGATCGTCGGCGTGTACCTGCTGCTGTGCGCCTTCGCGCTGCTGCGCGCGGCCATACGCGACCGTGACGTCACCGGCTTCTGGCGGATCCTGCTGGTCACCGCCGCCGTGGTGCACGGCGTGCTGGGCGCCGTGTCGGTCGGCCTGCTCGGCTGGTTCGTCTTCGTGTTCATGATGGTGATGATGGGGCTGCTCGTGCTGAGCCTCATCGCCTACGACGAACGCGGTGACGAACGACCCGTCCGCCCCGGATGGCTCAAGTGGCCCGCCCGGCTGCCGCGACCGAAGCCGGGGCGCAACTAGGCTGCCGACCGGTCAACCAAGCTGTCGACCGGCTGCGGTCAGGACCACAGTTCGGTGATGCCGACGCCCAGCTCGCCCAGCAGCTTGCGCAGCAGGGGCAGGCTGATCCCGATGACGTTGCCGTGGTCGCCCTCGATGCCCTCGATGAACGGCGCCGACCGGCCGTCCAGGGTGAAGGCGCCGGCGACGTGCAACGGTTCGCCGGAGGCGACGTACGCGGCGATCTCCTCGTCCGTGGGCTCTCCGAAGCGCACCACCGTGGACGCCAGCGCGGCGCAGTGGTGGCCGGTGGTGGTGTCGTAGACGCAGTGGCCCGTCTGGAGGGTGCCGGCGCGGCCCCGCATCGCCTTCCAACGGGCGGTGGCCTCCTCGCCGTCGGCCGGCTTGCCGAGCGCTTGACCGTCCAGGTCCAGCACCGAGTCGCAGCCGACGACCAGGGCACCGCTCCGGGTGACCTCGGGCCGCGCGGCGACCACCGACGCCTTGGCCTCCGCGAGCGCAAGGGCCAGCTCGGCCGGGGTCGGCGCCGACACGGCGTCCTCGTCGACCCCGCTGACGATCACATCCGGGGCGAGCCCGGCCTGGCGGAGCAGCCCGAGCCGGGCGGGGGACTGGGAGGCGAGCACGAGACGACGGCGCGGATCGGTCATGCGGGCCAGCGTATCGGCAGCCCCTTTTCTGTGGCTCGGTTCGCCTCCGGCCACCCCGGCGGCGAGTGAGCCGAAGGGCGCGCCGGTGTCCAGGGCCCGCGCGCGGAGCGCCCGACGAAGGAGGGTCGAGCACGGGCGGGCCCTGGACACCGGCTGAGGCGCCCGGAGGCGAACCGAGCCACAAAAAAAAGGGGGCCCCATTACCAGAGGACGAGCATCACCAGCACCGTGGCCAGCGCCACCACCAGACCCATCCGGCGGAGTTTCGACTGCGCGTCGCGCAGTTCCTTGGACGGTTCGTCGTCGGGGTCGGACCACAGCATGTGGTCGATCCTGCGGGCGGGGGCGGCACGCGCGCCTGAGTACGCGTACTCAAAAGCGGCGGGGACGGGAGGGCACGGCAACGGCACCCGTACCCAGCGCGCGCCGGACCGGGTGGCGCGGGCCCGTCAGCCGGGCCAGAACGTACGGCCCCAGGCGCGCGGGCCCGGTGCGGGCACGCGGGTGCGGGCGACCCGGGCCGGGTCGGCCCAGGCATCCCGGACGGCCGGGTCGTCGCCGTCCGCGCCATCGCCGGAGTCCGCGCCGGCGCCCGCCGCCGCGGCGGCACGCGCCTGCACCACCGTGACCGCGGCGGCCAGCTCCTCCGGCGTCGGATTGCCCCTCACGACCTTGATCACAACGGCTCCCGGACGCTCATGAACGCTCTCGTACCACGGCCCGTACCCACGGCACGCCCGGCCACACCACACGCCGGCCCGGCAGGTCGCCGCGCACCCACGACCGGACCCGCCGGACCTGCCGACGCGCGCGCGTGGGCCCTCACAGCGGGATGTTCCCGTGCTTCTTCGGGGGCAGGCTCTCCCGCTTCGTGCGCAGCTGCCGCAGCCCCCGGACGATGTGGCAGCGCGTGTCGGACGGCATGATGACCGCGTCGATGTAGCCGCGCTCCGCCGCCGTGTACGGGTTGAGGAGGGTGTCCTCGTACTCCTGGATCAGCTTGTCGCGCAGGGCGCACTGCTCCACCTCGGGCGCGGCCGCGATGGTGCGCCGGTGCAGGATGCTCACGGCGCCCTGCGCGCCCATCACCGCGATCTGCGCGGTCGGCCAGGCGAGGTTGATGTCGGCCCCCAGGTGCTTGGAGCCCATCACGTCGTACGCGCCGCCGAACGCCTTGCGGGTGATCACCGTGATCAGCGGGACCGTCGCCTCCGCGTAGGCGTAGATCAGCTTGGCGCCGCGCCGGATGATGCCGGTGTGCTCCTGGTCGACGCCCGGCAGGAAGCCCGGCACGTCGACGAAGGTGAGCACCGGCACGTTGAACGCGTCGCAGGTGCGCACGAAGCGCGCCGCCTTCTCGCTCGCGTTGATGTCCAGACAGCCCGCGAACTGCAACGGCTGGTTGGCCACGATGCCGACCGGGTGACCCTCGACGCGGCCGAAGCCGGTGAGGATGTTCGGCGCGAACATCGACTGCGTCTCCAGGAACTCCCCGTCGTCCAGGACATGCTCGACGACCGTGCGCATCTCGTACGGCTGGTTCGCGCTGTCCGGGACGAGCGCGTCCAGCTCGCGATCCTCGTCGGTGATCGTCACGTCCGCCTCCTCGGGGAAGGCGGGCGGGTCGGTGAGGTTGTTCGACGGCAGGTACGACAGCAGCGACTTGATGTACTCGATGGCGTCCTTCTCGTCCCCCGCCATGTGGTGGGCCACGCCGGACGCCGTGTTGTGCGTGCGGGCGCCACCGAGCTCCTCGAAGCCCACGTCCTCGCCCGTCACCGTCTTGATGACGTCGGGACCCGTGATGAACATGTGCGAGGTCTGGTCGACCATGACCGTGAAGTCCGTGATCGCGGGCGAGTAGACCGCGCCACCGGCGCACGGCCCGAGGACCAGCGAGATCTGCGGGATGACACCGGAGGCATGGGTGTTGCGGCGGAAGATCTCGCCGTACATGCCGAGCGCGCTGACGCCCTCCTGGATGCGGGCACCACCGGAGTCGTTGATACCGATGATCGGGCAGCCGGTCTTCAGGGCGAAGTCCATCACCTTGATGATCTTCTGCCCGAAGACCTCGCCGAGCGCGCCGCCGAAGACCGTGAAGTCCTGCGAGAACACCGCCACGGGACGGCCGTCCACGGTGCCGTACCCGGTCACGACCCCGTCGCCGTACGGGCGGTTCTTCGCCATCCCGAAGTCGGTGGAGCGGTGCCGGGCGAACTCGTCCAGCTCCACGAACGAGGCCTCGTCGAGCAGCATCACGATCCGCTCGCGCGCCGTCAGCTTGCCCTTCGCGTGCTGCTTCTCCACGGCTCGTGCGGAGCCCGCGTGCACCGCCTCCTGGATGCGGCGCTCCAGGTCGGCGAGTTTCCCCGCGGTGGTGTGGATGTCGATCTTCGGCGTGCCGCCGGGCTCCACGGCGGTCTCGGCACCGGGTGCGTGCTCGGCACCATGGGCCTGCGGGGCGGTCGGACGGGTCTCTTCCGGCTCGGACATCGGGCGTGCGGCTCCCTGCCTGCTGGGGACGGACGGGACGGGTGCCTTTCCGTAGGGCGGCTACGTCAGACGGGCTACGGGTCTGATCTTCCAGGACGTTACTCCGTGTGCCGTACACCTGATGTGCGGCAGCCGGCCCACGGGAAGCTACTGACTCGTAGGGTATCGGCGCGGATACGGTTCGGCAGTGCGGCGTTGCACACACCGCCTTTTTTGTGGCTCGGTTCGCCTCCGGGCGCCTCAGCCGGTGTCGAGTGACCGGCCCTTTTTTGTGGCTCGGTTCGCCTCCGGGCGCCTCAGCCGGTGTCGAGTGACCCCCCGTGCTCGACCCTCCTTCGTCGGGCGCTCCGCGCGGGGGGCCACTCGACACCGGCGCGCCCTTTGGCTCACTCGCCGGGGCGGCCGGGGTGCCGGCGCTTTGGGGCGCTCGTCGGGGCGGGTCGGGGTGTGGTCGGGGTGGCGGGCGGCCGGGGGAGGGGGACGGGCTTCGGCACTTGGGAAGCGGGCGGGCCGCGGCACTTGGGGAGGCGGGTTCCGGAACTAGGGTGGGCGGCATGACGCCGCCGCCGGAAGCTCATGACAGTCCCTGGTCCGACCTGGGGCGACCGCCTCTCAACGCCGCCTCGTTGCGGCGCGCCCTGGTGCGGCCGCCCGGCACGCTCTGGTCGCACCTCGACGTCGTCGCGTCCACCGGCTCGACCAACTCCGACCTGGTCGCGCGTGCCGCCTCCCTGGCCGAGGGGACGGTGCTGGTCGCGGAGGAACAGACCGCCGCCCGGGGGCGGCTCGACCGGCGGTGGAGCGCACCGCCGCGCTCGGGACTGTTCTTCTCGGTGCTGCTGCGGCCCCGGGTGCCGGCCGACCGGTGGACCTGGCTGCCGCTGCTCGCCGGTGTCGCCACCGCGACCGCCCTCAGCCGCACCGCGGGCGTCGACACCGCACTCAAATGGCCCAACGACCTGCTGGTGACGGTCGACCAGGAGGAACGCAAGACCGGCGGCATCCTCGCCGAGCAGGCGCCCGCGGACGACAGCGGACGACCCGCCGTGGTGATCGGCATCGGCCTGAACGTGACCCTGCGCGCCGACGAACTACCCGTGCCGACCGCCGGCTCACTCGCGCTCGCCGGCGCCACCACCACCGACCGCGACCCGCTGCTGCGCGCCGTCCTGCGCTCCCTGGCCCGCTGGTACGAGGAGTGGAGTGCGGCGGACGGCGACCCGTTCGCCTGCGGCCTCCAGGAGACGTACGCCGCGGGCTGTAGCACGCTCGGGCGCACGGTACGCGCCGAACTGCCCGGCGACCGGACGATGACCGGTGAGGCGGTCGCCCTGGACGGCGACGGGCGGCTGGTGCTGGCCACCGCGGACGGGGTGCAGCAGCCGGTCGGGGCGGGGGACATCGTCCACCTGCGGCCGGCGGACCCGAGCGGAGAAGTGAG
>NZ_JAMJWG010000043.1 GCF_024435355.1 Streptomyces odontomachi | reverse complement strand
GGACGCTCCCCGTTCCTGTCGACGAGGGCGATCTGCTTCCGCGCCAAGTCGATGATCACGTCGCCCTTCTTCCAGCTGTCACCGAATTTGCCCCCCTTGTCGTGGTTGTCGGACTGGGCGATGGCGCGCGTGCCGACGTAGGCGTACGTGGTGGAGTCGATGAGGAAGTCGTGGCGCAGGGGGTACGCCCCCGCGCTCTTCTGGGGCAGGTACACGTCGATGGTGTCCCGGCCGAGCAGGTCCGTGGTGTTGGCGGCCTTGAGACCCGGGATCGTGGCCATGGCCCGGTAGACGGCGGCGAGACCCTTCGGGGGCGCCGGGTAGGACTGCGCGAGAATCGTCAGGGCGCGCAGGTCGTGCTGCGCCTGGGTCTCGTTGCCACTGGGATAGAAGACACGGGCCTTCTTCTTCACCGCCTCCGGGTCGTCCGGCAGGTCGGCGAGGAACTGGTAGCGCTTGCGCGGCGAGTAGTCGTCGCCCATCTTGCCGTTCTCGAAGGTGGGGTCCGCGTACTTGGCCCAGTGCGAGTGCTCGCTGACGGGGGTCTCCTCGTCGGTGCGGTTGGCCTCCTTCGTCAGCTCGTAGACCCACTGCCCGGCGTGCGGGGTGGGCGCGTGCTGGCCGGCGACCACGTCGGCGGCGTGCTCCAGGACGTCCTTGGCGTCACCCAGCTGCACGGTGACCACGGGCTGGGCGCCCGGCTTGACCTGGTCTCCGCCCCAGAGCCGGCTGCCGAGCAGTGCCGTGACGGTGAGCGCGGCCACGGCTCCGACCGTGGCGAGTCGCCAGTCGGTGCGCAGCCGGCGGGCCCGCCCGCCGCGCCGGGCGACGTCCATCAGCTTCTGGCGGCCGGGCGCCAGCCGGCCGCGGTCGGGACGGGGCGCGTCCGAGCGCAGCCCGCGCACCTGCGTCAGCTCATCCATGGTGGGCCACCTCCGTGGTGTCGAGCGCGAGAGTGGGATCGGCGCCCAGCGCCTGACGGACCTTGCGGCGGGCCCGGTTCAACCGTGAACGCACGGTGCCCAAGGGGATCTCCAGGGCGTCGGCGACCTCCTGGTAGCTGAAGTCGGCCCACGCCACCAGCAGCAGGACGTGCCGGTCGCCCGCGGACAGCGCGGCGAGCGCACCGGCCAGCTGGGGCCCGGCCGACTGGGCGGTGACCCGGTCGTCGGCGTGCTCCGCCCAGTCCGCCCAGGTCTCCGCCACCGGGTCGACGCCGGTGCGGGCCAGCGCCTTCAGGGCCCGGACCTCGGAGCGCCGGTGCCGGCCGATCAGCTTCGCCGCGATCCCGTACAGCCAGGGCCGGGCGCTGGCCCGGGAGGCGTCGAACCGCCCACGGACCCGGAACGCGATGAGGAACGTCTCCGAGGTCACGTCGTCCGCCGCTGCCGTGCCGATGCGGCGCGCGGCAAAACGGTAGATATCTGCCGCATAGCGGTCATATAACGCGCCGAACAGTTCGGGATGCCGATGGGACTGCTCGATGACCGCGGCATCGTCGTCGCACGGTGGTCCGTTCATGCACGCTCCAACACTCGGGGGCCGGCCTGTCACCCTCACTTGCCCGCACCCCTCGAACGGGTTCACGCCGCAGGGCACCGACCGGGCGGCGGAACCCCGGCAGCGGATCCGTGCCACCCGGACCTGCGCACAACAGCCTGGTAAACGAGCCGGTATCGATTGCGACAGGCCACCCATCCTGGGCGGACCTCCCCGTAGACTGACGGAGACCACGTGCAGTCGGGTGCATGTCGGGTGCTGAAGGCCGGGACTGTCGGGGCGGCTTGCGGCCCACGACTGTCGAAGAGGTGTCGGAGTCCTTTCACAACCTCCGGTGAGGTGTTTCAGCGCACGTTTCACCGGGCGGCCGCTGGGGAGGTCACTGACACGATGATCGGGCCGCGTGGTGGGTGTGCGCGCCTTCGGAAGACCAGTCGGGTGGAGATATGCAGCGCGGTGGCGGACTGGGCGAGGGGACCGACGACCTGGGTCCCCGGCGCAGGCTCCCCCCTGCCGCCGGCCAGGGCCGGGGCAGGCACCGGCGGGAGCACCAGCGTTCCGACTCCGGAGCGCCGGACGGTGCTGCCCAGGAGGCACCCGGCGTACCGGCCCGGAGCACGGCGCGAGGCGAGACCGAGTGGCAGGCAGGGAGCGGGAGTGGCCGGGTGGGGGTGACCTACAAGTACTTCGGCGCCCCGGACGGCGCCACGGCGGCCCGCGTCCCCATCTCCATGCGCCCCGAGGAACTCGGCGGTGACGAGCTCGGCATGGGCGGCATGTTCACCAAGATCAAGCCGGAGACGATGGCCGCGATGGTCCTCACCGGCATCGAGGGCATACCCCTGCACAAGGTCCCCCCGCTCGAACTCGTCGTCCTCCACCCGGACTACGCGGTCGTCAAGCTCCCCATGACCGTCGTCGACCCGCTGCGCGGCATCGGCGAGGAAGCCGTCGGCGCGGCGGCGTTCATCTGGTCCACCGTCCCCGACCGCGGCGGCCCACGCGACGCGTTCAACGTCTACCAACTGCTGCACGAGTGGCAGGACTTCAGCCACCGCCTGCATGACGCGGGGCATCAGGCGTATTGCTTGGTCTGGCCCTGAGCCGGGGCCCTGGTGAGTGCGGGCACAGCCATGCCGTAGGGCGGGTGGTCAGCCGAACAGCCGGCAACCGAGCGGGTGCTTCCGGTCGAAGCCGGGGAGCATCAGGAATGTCGCGCTGGCGGTCGTGGTGGTGAACCGCAGCAGCGCGTCGGAGACGTCCATGTGGGCGAGGGTGGCGGTGAAGGTCCGCAGGTCGTTCTGGAAGCTGATGAAGAGCAGACCGGGTGCGGGCTCGTCGGTGCTGTAGGAGCGGCGGAGCATGAGGCCGGCGCCGACCACGGTGGGGTTCGCCCTGCGCACATGGGCGTCCGCGGGGACGAGATAGCGCCCGTCCGGGGTCTTGGCGCCGAGTTCCGGGGTCGACGCGATGGTGCCGCCCGACAGCGGGGCGCCGCTGGCCCGGTGCCGCCCGAAGACCGCTTCCTGCTCGGCCACGGACAGGGCGGCGAACCGCGACAGGTCGAGTTCCATGCGCCGCAGGACGGCGAGGGTGCCGCCGGCCACCGCAGCGGGCCCCGCCAGCCACAGGTCGCGTTGTTGTTCGGCGGTCGTGTGCGGGCCCACGATGCCGTCGATGAAGCCGAGCGGGTTCCGTGGCGCGGTGCGGCCGTCCGCGACGGGCACGTTCGCGCCGCGGCGTGCGGACTGCCGCCAGCGTTCGTGGACGCGGTCACCGGCCTGGTCCAGGAGTGCGGCAGCGACGACGGGTAAGAGCAGCGGGTCGCTGGCGCAGATCTGTATCAGCAGGTCACCGCCGCGGGCCCGCGCGGCGATCCGCTCGCGCGAGAAACGCGGCAGGTCGACAGCGCCGGGCAGCGCCGCGCCGGCGGCGCGCACCAGCCGGGGGCCCACGCCGACGGTCACGGTGAGGTCGCCCGGCGGCAGGCCCAGCAGCCGCGGGTCGGTCCCCGCGGCGAGGGTGCGGATGGCCTGGCCCAGCTCGGCCAGCAACGGGCCGGGAGCCGCGGTGGCACCGAGGTCGGCCACCACGGCCAGCAGGTTGCCCTGGGCCGGCTGGGGGAGCGCGATGCCCGCCTGATGCCGGCCCGTCGGCGCGACCGGCTTCGGCACGACCGGCTTCGGCGTGGCCGCCGCGGTGGGCGCGTGCCGGCCCGGCCGGGCGGAGTCCGCTGTGCACCCGGCGGTCAGACCGGCGGCCACCATGGCGCTGGTGGCATCGAGGAACGCGCGGCGCGACGGACGGTGATCGGCTCGGTGCATGGTGTGCAGAGTGCCACACCGAATCACCCATGGCGGTCAACCTTCCGATTCCCGCGCGGAATCGGGCGTCACGCCGGACTGCGTACCAGACCGCGTGCCAGACTGGGATCATGCCTCGATTAGCTCTTCGCGTGTTGGCGGCGGTACTGGGCACGCTGACACTGGTGGCCGGCTGCGGCGGTAACGAGGGCGATGGCGGATCGGGCAAAGGCGAGCGACCGAGCGGTGCGCATGTGACGATCCATGTGCCGGGCGACGCCCCGACGATCTCGGCCGCGGTGGCGCTGGCTCGGGCTGGTGACCTGGTGCTGGTCGCCCCGGGCGTGTACCACGAGTCGGTGAGGATCGACACGGCCCGTGTCACCCTTCGCGGCGCGTCCCGGGACGGGGTCGTCATCGACGGGCGGTTGCGGCAGCCGAACGGTGTCGTGGTCGCGGCGCCCGGAGTGGCCGTGGAGAACCTGACCGTGCGGAACAACACGCAGAACGGGGTGCTGGTCACCGGTTCCGCGGCGGCCGCGGCCGGGCTGCCGGGCGGCAGCGGCGGCTACGACACCGGCGACGAGCCGGTCACCTTCCTGAAGTCGTTCCTGGTCTCCTACGTGACCGCGACCCGCAACGGCCTGTACGGCATCTACGCGTTCTCCGCACAGAACGGTGTCATCGAGCACTCGTACACGTCGGGCGGGGCCGACTCGGGGATCTACGTCGGGCAGTGCAAGCCGTGCCACATCGTGGTGCGGGACAACATCGCCGAGCTCAACGCGGTCGGTTACGAAGGCACCAACGCCGGCGGCGACATGTACGTGGTCGGCAACCGCCTGGTCGGCAACCGGGTCGGCCTGACCACCAACTCCGACCACCAGGAGAAGTTGCTCCCGCAGCAGGACGCCGTCATCGCGGGCAACCTGATCGCCGCCAACCAGCAGAAGGCCACCCCCGAGCAGGCCGACGGCGGATGGGGCACCGGCATCGGCATCGACGGCGGCAGCGGCAACCAGTTCCTGCGCAACCGCATCGCCGGCAACGGCAACGCCGGACTGGTGATCACCGCGACCACCGACATCCCCCCGGTCGGCAACCAGATCGTGGACAACACGTTCACCGGCAACGGCGTCGACATCGGCTGGACGTTCCCCACCGCCACCCGGGGCCGGGGCAACTGCCTGCGCGGCAACGACCTGCACAGCACGGCGCCCGCCCGGCTCGCGGCGACCGCGCCCTGCCCGCAGCCGGCCAAGTCGCCCACGCCGACCGGCAGCTGGGCGATGCCGACGGCGCCCGGTGGCATCCCGTTCAGCGAGGTCGCGGCGCCCGGTCCGCAGCCGCAGTTCCCCCACGCCGCCACCACCGGCGCCACCGCCGTCCCGGCCACGGTGGCCCTGCCGGACCTGGCAGGCATCCCGTTGCCGCCGGCGTCCCTGCTCGCCGCGCACGCGCAGGTACGGACGTCCTGAACGGCGGCTACCGCGTCGGGGTGACGCCGGGTACCGCCTTGATCGGCACGTACGTCCGGGCGTCGAAGTCGATGACCACCGGCTCCGCCTCGGAACCCACGCTGACGCGGACCCGGTACATGGTGCCGTCCGAGCCGACCCAGTACCGCACGTTGCCCGCCGTACCGGAGCGGTCACGGGAGGAAGGGCCGGTCATGACGTCCACGCGATGCCCGTCCACCCGGTCTCGTCCCCACCAGGCGGCGCCGTTCTGCGGCAGCAGTTGGGCGTTGTCCGGCCGGTCGTTGCCGAGGCTGAGCGCGATGGCCAGGGAGCTGTCCAGCGAGGTGCCGGACGACTGCAACGGACGGCTGTACCAGCCCGAACGGGGCGGCGACGCGGGTGCGTGCGCCGGGGCGTGCGCCATCGGGTGGACGAACGCCGAGGTGGCCGTCCACTCGATCAGCCCGTCGCTGGACGTGTTGCGCCCGGTGCCGTGCACCACGCCGTAACCGAGCTTGCCCCGGTAGTCGACGGACCCGGTGACGATCAGGTCTCCGGCGGTGCCCGGCACGGTGATCGTCACCGTGCGGCCGTGCGCCTCGTAGTTGCGGAACCGCGTGATCGCCAGCCGGTTCGCCTCGTCCGGTGTCAGGGCGCGCGGAGTGCCGGGGTCGGAGCCGCCGCCGGCGAGGAGGAACGCGGCCACCACCGTGCCCGCCGCCGTGCCGATGACGGCCGCCGCCCAGCGTGGCCGCAGCCACCACCGCCGGTCAGCCGCGCGGCCCGGTGGAGCCTGCTGGGTTCTCCTGCTCCGCACGCGGCTCGACGCTGCCACTCCGCTGATTCACCCTTCCGGTCACCACGCTGCTCGGCCGTCGTGCGGTGAGCTGCCCGACCGCGCCATCCGGGCCGCGGGCGGGCAGCTCACCGTTGTTCCGTTGGTTCAGTGTTGCTGGGTGCGACGCTTCCGGCTCAGGAACGCGATGATCAGGCCCGCGCCCACCAGCAGACCGGTGAGGGCGAGCAGCTCGGGCAGCCCGGACGTACCGGTGTCCGCCAGCTGTCCCCCGTTCCCACCGGCCGGGGAGTGGTTCGGGGGCGGCGTGGAGGCCGGTGGGGAGGTCGGCGGCGGAGGCGGTGTCGATGCCGGGATGTACACCCCGGCGTCGATCGTGTGGTCGACGCCGCCCGCCTTGTCCGGCGCGGTGACGGGCGCGTCGCCGTTGCACAACTGCCCGGTGGTCGGCGGGGTCACGTTGGAGTCGTGCGCACGGTTGGCGCCGGCCCGTGGCAGCGTGAACCGTAGCTCGTCTGCCGTGGGCTGGGTGGGTACCTCGCTGGTGTCCGCGGTGCACACGTCGAACTGCACGGTGTACTTCGCGCCCGGCGTGAGCTGGTACGTGGCGCCGACACCACCGAAGTAGTACTCGCCGGCGGCGTCGGTCCTGGTCGTGGCGACCTGCTTGCCGCCCTCGTCCAGCAGGTTGATCGTCGCCCCGGGCAGCAGGACTTCCGCCGGGTCCTGGGTGCCGTTGTGGTCGCCGTCGAACCAGACGAGGTTGCCGATCTGGATCGGCGCGTTCGCCGCCGCGTACGCGATGTCGCCGAGCCCGCCGGCCTTGCCGAACCCGTTCTGTTCCTGGCCGACGAACTGGTACGCGTTGGCCGACGGGGCATTGCCCGGGCCCTGCCCTGTCGTGATGTCGTAGTAACCGGTGCCGGCGGTCTCGACGTTGACGGTCGGGTCGAACTCCGTGCTGACGACCCACTGCTGCTGCGGGATGTAGGCCACCGCCCCCAGCGCGGTCTCACCGTGCCCGCCGCCGTAGAAGTCGCCCGGGAAGTACTCGACGACGTCGTTGTCCTCGCCGCCGTCGTTGGCGGGGGTGGCGTGGTTGGGGCAGCTTCCGGTGCCTTCCCATGCGTATCCGCCCGTGGGGCTGGCGCAGGCCATGGTGATGTCACCACCGGACATGCCCATTTCCGGCGAGTCGTTCAGCGGGCGAGGGTCGAGGCCCTTGGCGCTGAGGACGTCCATGAACCTGTCCCGGAAGCCCAGGATCATCGAACCGTCCCGGCCGAAGGCGAGGGAGGTGAGCTCCGGCTGCGGATCGATGAAGACGTTGCCCGCCTTCCGCTCGTCCCACGTCGCCAGGCTGGTGTTCCACGGGTTCCAGTGGGTGCCACGGTCGGCGTTGTCGGCGGTGTGGAAGACCGAGCCGCGCTTGTCGGTGAGCGGGTGGGACAGCACGGTGCTGAACCGGTTGCCGTCGTAGGTGTAGACGACGGCTTTCAGGTCCGCGCGCTGCTGCGTGCTCTCCGCGTCGCACACACCGCCGACGTACAGCGTGTTGTCGTGGACCGAGAGGCCGAAGGGCCGCCAGTCGCCGGGGCTCGCGCACCCCGGGTCCGGGATCGGCACGGTCGCCTCGGGCGCCGATGCGGTGGCCCCGGTCGCGTCGAAGCTCACCAGGTCCCGGGTCCGCAGGTTCACCGCGTACAGCGTGGCGCCGTCCTCCGACAGGGCCAGGCCGCCGATGCTCTCCTTGCCCGGTGCGTCGACGAACCCGGGGTCCTTGTTCATGGCGAGGGCGTCGTGCGGCGTCAGCGCGGCGCCCGGCACCTGCGCGAACAGCTCCGGCGTACCCGAGCCGTCGGCCGGCACCGCGTAGATCGCGTCACCGCCCTTCGGCCCGTACGGTGCGTACCGGCGGGCGAAAGCGCCCTGGAACAGCCGGCTCCGGTACTTGTCGTAGGCCAACGCGAACGTCGTGCCCACCTGAGCCTGCGTGTCCAACGTGGTCGGGCACGCCACATCGGTGGGACAGGTGCCTCGGGTCTTCGTCCCGAACGCCACCAGGGCCCGGGTGTCGGTGCCTCCGGCGCCGTTCTGGATCGGCACGAAGTACTGCGATTCCGGCAGCGTGTAGTCGGCCGGATCCCACACCCCCGTCACCACCGAGGCGTCCTTGCCGCCCGACACGTCGGCGAACGACGTGAAGCTGTCGAAGTGGCCGGCCGCCGTCGACGCGGGGGCCGCTTGCAGGTAGTCGCTGTACGGTGCCGGGACGCTGACGTCGACGCGGTACCGGCCGCCGCTCAGCAGCGCCGACTGCGCCACCACGACCTTTCCCGTGGCATCCGTGACGCCCGCGACATGGTGCCCGGCGGGGTCGGAGACGTCCACCTTCATGCCCTGTTGGGGCACGTCCATCGTCGCGTTGATCACGCCGGTGCCGAAGAAGTCGCGCAGCACCTCAACCGTCAGCGTGCCGTCGGCGGTCGAAGCGGCGGCCGGTCCAGCCGCTGCTCCCACGGCGCCGCCTGCCAGTAAGAGACCGGATAACCCCATGCGCGCCAGCGGCTCCACGAGCCTCCAGGCCGACCGGCGCGAGTCGCTGCCGACTCGGTTCATGCATCACACTCCACACTTCTCTTGTCGTGACACTTCTGTTGCCCTGACACTTCTCTGGCCGTGCCAAAAAAAGAAAACGGCCCATCGCTTTTGCGTGGACCGCTTTTTGATGATCGATTGAGGGCATCGTGAGCGAGTTTTAAGCGCCGCAGGCCAGGAAACAGACCAGGAAAAGCGAACGCGCGTTCAGCGTCTCGGACGGGACCGCCCTGGGCCGTGCGTTCTTGCAGCTCAACCACGGTATCTTCGCCCCCACCGTCGACCTCGCCGACCGCCGTCGCGAGCAGCTCGATATCCCATCCGCTGGAGCCTCGCCGAGACTAGCAGAACTCCAGGCACTTATCGGGATACATGACGGTAGTCCCCGAGCGCCCGGAAAATGATGACCGAAATAATGTGCGACGGCGGCGTGCTGGCCGGATCCTGTGGTTCGCGGAAAGGAATTCGTACAGCAGTGCTGGTAATGCGCGGTTCACTTCCAGCTGGGCATCGCGCTCTCGGCGTAGCGGGCGCCGAAGCCGCCGGTGGGCAGGATGTCGTGGATGGCGGTGAGGTCGGCCTCGTCGAGGGTGAGGTCGGCGGCGGCCGAGTTCTCCGCCACGCGCTCCGGGCTGCGGGTGCCGGGGATCGGCACGACGTGCTCGCCCCGGGTGAGCAGCCAGGCCAGGGCGAGCTGGGAGACGGTGGTGCCCTTGCCCGCGGCCAGCTGCGCGAGCTGGTCGACCGCTTGGACGTTCCTCTCGAAGTTGCCGGGCTGCCAGCGGGGGTCGGCGTTGCGCATGTCGCCGGGGTCGTACTGGCCGGCGGGCTTGGCCGTACCGGTGATGAACCCGCGGCCGAGCGGTGAGTAGGCGACGAAGCCGATGCCGAGTTCGTCCAGGGTGGGGAAGAGTCGCTCGACGTCCCGTTCGAAGAGCGAGTACTCGGTCTGGAGGACGGAGACCGGCTGCACGGCATGGGCCTTGCGGATGGTCTGCGGCCCGGCCTCGCTGAGCCCGAAGTACTTCACCTTGCCGGCGGCGATCAGTTCCCTGACGGTGCCGGCGACGTCCTCGATGGGCACGTCCGGGTCGACGCGGTGCTGGTACAGGACGTCGATGGTCTCGATGCCGAGGTGGTGCAGGCTGTTGTCGACGACCTCGCGGATGTGCTCGGGGCGGCTGTCCGTCCCGTAGTCGCGGGTGAAGCCGAACTTGGTCGCGATCACGATCTCGTCGCGGAACCCGGCGACCGCGCGGCCGACGACCTTCTCGTTCTCGCCCCAGCCGTACAGCTCTGCGGTGTCGAAGAACGTGACGCCGAGGTCGTGGGCGCGCCGGATGGCGGCGGTGCCCTGCTGCTCGTCGCCGGGGCCGTAGAACATCGAGATGCCCATCGCGCCGTAGCCGATCGCCGAGACCTCCAGGCCCTGCCGGCCGAGCGTCCTGTGTTGCACGAGCGTCCTCCCTGTTCGACCTGTTCGGCCTGCTTGATCCACCCGGTCCGTCCTGACGAACCTGCCCGGTGGCGACGGCCGCGTCCCCGGCTCCGGCACGTCCCACCCCTTACGGAGTAGTGACATGCCCGGCGGATCACGCGGCCCGCCGCGGTCGCGGACCTAGCGTGGCGGTATGCGTGTACTGGTCACCGGCGGTGCCGGGTTCATCGGGTCCCATGTGGTGGAGGCGCTGGCGGAGCGCGGACATGAAGGGGTCGTCTTCGACGTGCGGGACGACCCGGGCGACGACGTGCGCGACCCGGAAGCCGTCGGGCGCGCGCTGGCCGGTGTCGACGCCGTGTGCCACCAGGCCGCGACGGTCGGGCTCGGCAACGGGGTCGTCGACGCCGCCCGGTACGTCTCGCACAACGACCTCGGCACCGCCGTACTGGTCTCCGCCATGGCCGAGGCCGGCGTCCGGCACCTCGTGCTGGCCGGGTCGATGGTGGTCTACGGCGAGGGACGCTACGCGTGCCCGCGGCACGGGGTGGTGCGGCCGGGGCCGCGCGCGGTCGCCGATCTGGCGGCCGGCCGGTTCGAGCCGATGTGCCCGACCTGCGGGGAGGAACTCGCGCCGGGGCTGGTGGGCGAGGACGCCCCGATCGATCCGCGGAACGTGTACGCGACGACCAAGCTGGCCCAGGAGCACCTGGCCGCCGCCTGGGCCCGTAGCACCGGCGGGTCGGCGGTGTCGCTGCGCTACCACAACGTGTACGGGCCCCGGATGCCGCGTGACACCCCGTACGCCGGGGTCGCCTCCTTCTTCCGCTCGGCGCTCGCCCGGGGCGAGGCCCCGCGGGTGACCGAGGACGGCCGGCAGCGAAGGGACTTCGTGCACGTACGGGACGTGGCCGCGGCCAACGTCGCCGCGCTGGAGGCGCAGGCGGCCCCGGGCGTCGTCGCGGCCTACAACACCGGCAGCGGCGAGCCCCGCACGGTCGGCCAGATGGCCCGCGCGCTGGCCGACGCGTGCGGCGGGCCCGAACCCGTCATCACCGGCGAGTACCGGCTGGGGGACGTCCGGCACATCACCGCGGACTCCTCCCGGCTGGGGGCGGCGCTGGGGTGGAAGCCGGAGGTGGCGTTCGAGGACGGCATCCGGGAGTTCGCGCGCGCCGGCCTGCGGGAGGGGTGAACTCCCGGTACGGCGCCTCCCGGCGGGGCGGGGCGCAGTTCTGGAAGCGGCCGGACGGAGCCGCGTCCCTAGCAGGCCAGCGGCAGGGTCACCTCGAAGCGGCAACCGCCGGGGATGTTGCGTACGGTGGCCCGTCCCCGGTGCGCCTCCACGATGCCTCGGACGATGGCGAGGCCCAGGCCCGCGCCGGCCGGGGGTGTGCGGGCGTCGGTGCCGCGCCAGCCGGTGTCGAAGACGCGCGCCAGGTCCGCCTCGGGGATGCCGCCGCAGCCGTCCGACACCGACAGGGTCACTGCGTCGGACGAGCGCTGGGCCGAGACGACGACGGTGCCGTCCGCAGGAGTCCGGCGGATCGCGTTGACCAGCAGGTTTCCCAGGACCCTGGTCATTTCCCTGCTGTCCACCTCGACCGGTACCGGTTCGACGTGGTCCCCGACGAGCCGCACGCCGTGCTCGCGAGCGAGCGGGTCGGCGCCCGCGACGGCATCCCCGACCAGGTCGTACAGGGATATGCGGGAGGGGGTCAGCGGGAGGGTGCCGGCGTGGATGCGGGAGAGTTCGAAGAGGTCGCCCACCATCCCGTTGAGGCGCTCGACCTCGGTACGGATCTGCTTGAAGTAGCGGTCGGGGTCGGCCGCCACCCCGTCCTCCAGGGCCTCCGCCATCGCGCGCAGGCCGGCCAGGGGGGTGCGCAGGTCGTGGGAGATCCAGGCGACGAGTTCGCGCCGGGAGGTCTCCAGCGCCTCCTCCCGTTTCCGGGACTCGGCCAGCCGGGCGCTGGTGGCGGCCAGTTCACGGCTGAGTTCGGCCAGCTCGGCGGTGGCGGGTTCGGACGGTGCCGTGAAGCCGCCGTCGTCGCCGAACGAGCGTGCGGCGACGGTCAGTTCATGGCTGCGTGCCACCACCCAGCGGCCCAGCAGCAGCGCCGTGGCCAGGGAGACCACGGCCGCCATGGCGACGACGGTCGTGACCACGCTCAGGTCGTGCGGCGACAGGAACATCGCCCAGGCCACGGCGAGGGTGCCAGCGAGCATCGCCAGCACGCCGACCGCCGACACCACACCGAGCGAGGCGGTGAGCGAACGCCGCCGGATGAGCCGCAGGACACCCACTCCGACCAGGCCGGTCGTCGCGGCGCCCGCGAAGGCGTACAGGGCGATGAGGACCATGTCACGCATGGTCGGCACCTCCTCGGCCTTCGGCGCCGTCAGCCGGTTCGGATCCGCCGTCCGGGCCGGAACCGTTGTCCGGGCCGGAACCGTTGTCCGGGCCGGAGCCGTCGGCCGGGTCGAAGCGGTAGCCGACGCCCCACACCGTCTGGATCAGCCGGGGCCGGGCCGGATCGTCCTCGATCTTGCCGCGCAGCCGGCGGACGTGGACCGTCACGGTGGAGTGGTCGCCGAAGTCCCAGCCCCACACGTCCCGCATCAGGTCCTCGCGGCTGTAGGCACGCCCCGGGTGCTGGAGGAAGAAGGAGAGCAGGTCGAACTCGCGCAGGGTGAGGGCGAGCTGGTCGCGGTTCTTGGTGGCGCGCCGGGCCACGGGGTCCACGGTCAGGCCGGCCGCGCTCACGGGGCGGGTGGCGAAGGCGGTGGGGGCGGTGGACGCCTCCCCGGTCCGTGCGGTTTCGTGCGCCTGGGCGCGGGTGCGGCGCAGTACCGACTCCACCCGGAGGACCAGCTCACGCGGGCTGAAGGGCTTGGTGACGTAGTCGTCGGCGCCGACCGTCAGGCCGAGGATGCGGTCGTCCTCGTCGCCGCGCGCGGTGAGCATGATGACCGGCACCGAGCCGTGCGCCCGCAGCCGGCGGCAGACCTCGAGGCCGTCCATGCCGGGCAGCATCAGGTCGAGCACCACCAGGTCGGGCCAGGAAGCGGCGGCGCTGGTGAGGGCCGCCGGGCCGTCGCCGGCGCGGTCGACGACATGACCGGCCCGGTGCAGGTAGCCGGCGACGACCTCCGCGACGGTCGGATCGTCGTCGACGACCAGGACCCGGGTGGGCCGGCCGGCCGCTTCCGCCGCCGTGCCTTCGCTGAGTTGCTGCATCCCCCCAGCCTGCACCCCGTCCCCGGGCGGTGCGGGCCCTGGGTGCCGCCGGGCGCTCGACGTCCGCGTTTCGTAAGGAACGGAAGTCCGAATCGCCCGATTCGCGTCCGTAGGGTGAAAGCCGTGACCACCTCACCACCCCCACGACACGACGTCGACGTCGTGCTGCCCTGCCTGAACGAGGCCGAGGCCCTGCCCTGGGTGCTCGCTCGGATCCCGTCCGGCTGGCGCGCCGTCGTCGTCGACAACGGTTCCACCGACGGGTCGGCGGAGGTCGCCCGCGGACTCGGCGCCACCGTCGTGCACGAGCAGCGCCGGGGTTTCGGCGCCGCCTGCCACGCCGGGCTGAGCGCCGCCACCGCCGACGTCGTCTGCTTCTGCGACTGTGACGCCTCCCTCGACCCCGCGCTGCTGATCCCGTTCGTGCGCGAGGTACGCGCCGGCGGCGCCGACCTGGTGCTCGGCCGGCGGCGCCCGCGCGGCCGGGGCGCCTGGCCCGCGCACGCCCGGGCCGGGAACCTCGCGCTGGCGCTGATGCTGCGGCGCCGCACCGGGCTGCGCGTGCACGACCTCGGGCCGCTGCGCGCCGCACGCCGCGAGGCGCTGCTCGCGCTGGACCTGACCGACCGGCGCAGTGGTTACCCGTTGCAGATGGTGGTGCGCGCCGCCGACGCCGGCTGGCGCATCACCGAGCACGACGTGCCGTACCTGCCGCGCACCGGCGCGTCCAAGGTGACCGGCACCTGGCGGGGCACCTGGCAGGCGGTCCGGGACATGAGCCGGGTGCTGGCCGAGGCCCCGGCGGCGGGGAGGGCCGCGCGGTGACCACGTTGCTCGTCATCGCCAAGGAGCCGCGGCCCGGGCGGGTCAAGACCCGGCTGACGCCGCCGTTCACCCCCGACGAGGCGGCGGAGCTGGCAGCGGCGGCCCTCGCCGACACCCTGCGCACCGTGGCGGCCACCCCGGCGGCGCGCCGGATCCTCGTCCTCGACGGAGCGCCGGGGCCCTGGCTGCCGCCCGGCTTCGACGTCGTACCGCAGTGCGCCGGCGGTCTCGACGAGCGGCTGGCGGACGCGTTCGCGCACGCCGGCGGACCCGCCCTGCTCATCGGCATGGACACCCCGCAGGTCACGCCCGAGCTGCTCACCGTCGACTTCGCGGACTGCGACGCCTACTTCGGCGCGGCCGAGGACGGCGGGTTCTGGGCCCTCGGTCTTGCCGAGCACGATCCCGCGCTGCTGCGGGGGGTGCCCATGTCGACGCCGGTGACGGGCGCCGTGCAGCGGGAGCGGCTGGTCGCCGCCGGGCTGCGGGTGCGCGAGCTGCCCCGGCTGCGGGACGTCGACACCGTGGACGACGCCCACGCGGTGGCCGCACTGGCCCCGCACGGCGGGTTCGCCGCCCGGTTGGCCTGGTGCACCACGGTGGCGGGGCGATGAGCACGACGGTGCCTGCCTGGGCGGCGGCCGACTCCTACGCCGACGCGCTGCGCACCGGGCGAGGGCCGCTGTTCCTGCGCCGGGACGACGGCTGGCTGCTGCCGCTGGAGGTGGAACGCTGGTGCGCCCGGGCCGACCGGGTCGACCTGACGGTGCTGGACCGGTGCGAGGGCGCCGTGCTGGACGTGGGCTGCGGACCGGGTCGGCTGGTCGCCGAGCTTGCCGCGCGCGGCCGGACCGCGCTCGGCATCGACGTCAGCGAGACCGCCGTCGCGCGCACCCGGCGGCTCGGCGGGCAGGCCCTGCGGCGCTCGGTCTTCGAGGCGCTCCCCGGCGAGGCCCGCTGGGGCACCGTCCTCCTCATGGACGGCAACATCGGCATCGGCGGCGACCCGCGCGCCCTGCTGGACCGGGTCGCCCGGCTGCTCGCCCCGGACGGCCTGCTGATCGTCGAGACCGCCCCGGTGGACGTCGACGAGCGCGCCCGCGTGCGGGTGGTCGGCATCGCCGACGGCCACGCGGGCGGCTCCCCCTTCCCTTGGGCACGGCTGGGGACACCGGCCCTGCTGCGGTACGCGCACGGCTGGGCGAAGGTCGATCAGTGGACGGCCGGCGGCCGGCGCTTCGCGGCCCTGCGCAGCCGCACCGCCAGCAGCAGCGCCGAGCCGCCGAAGAGGACCGCGGTGATCAGCAGCCAGCGGACCAGGAAGCCGTCCGGCGACAGCCCCGTCGCCAACCGGTAACGCCGCTCGGTCCTGCCGCTGATCAGCGGGAACCACACGAGCAGCAGCAGGCAGGAGAGCGCGGCCGGCACGCGCAGGTACCCCGTCCACGCCCGGCGCCCCGCCGCGTCGAGCCCCCGTGCCACCGCCCGGTCCACGGCCGCGTACAGCGGCAGCAGCACCAGGTCGTGCAGGACCGCCGCCGCCACGAACCACAGCGTCACCCCGAGCCAGTCGCCCGCCAGCAGCCGCACCCCCGCGTAGCCGGCGAGCGCGAAGGAGCAGGCCAGCAACGCCAGCTGGAACGGGCTGCCGAGCGGAATCCGACGCCACGTCACACGTCCCCTCACAAGCCCCCGCACGCGCCCCGTCACATGCCTCATCACAGGTCTCCGAACGTCAGTCGGGCCACCCACTTGGTGTTCAGCACGCCGGGCGCGGCGGGCACGATCACGCGTGCCGGGTAGCCGTGGTCGGGGGACAGTTCCGCGCCGTTCACGTACAGGGCGAGCAGCGAACGCGGGTCCGCCACCTGGTTGGCGCGCAGGGCCGCGTGGCGGAAGGCGCCGTGCCGCTGGAGCGACTCGACGAACACGTCGGGCGGGTCGTCCGCGTGTCCGACGAGCGCGGCGAGGTCACGCAGCCGCACCCCGCGCCACCGCTGGTCGGACGTCGACCAGCCCTCGACGCAGGCGATCGGCAACGCCGCGTCGTGCAGCGGCAGTCGGAGCAGGTCGGCACGGGTGAGCCGCACCGTGCCGCCGCGTCCGGTGACGACGAGCCGCCAGGCGTCCGTGCGCGTCTCGCCGGTTCTGATCCCGGCGTACGCGGCGGTCTTGTTGATCTGGAAGCCTCCCCCACTGCCGGGAGGGCTTTCGGGGTCGCCGCCGCCGTGCGGTGCCAGCAGGGCCGTGCGGCGCAGCAGCCCGTCGAAGCTCTGCCCCACCGTCGTCAGGAGCAGCAGCAGCGCGCCGCCCCCGACGAACCCCAGCGCACCGCGCCGGGAGAAGGTCGGTGGATCCGGGCGCGGGGAGACCAGCTCCGCGCCCTCCCCCACCTGCTCTCCCCGCCGGGCCCGCACGTTCCGCACGGCCGCCGGCGCCCTGAGCGCGACGTGCACCACGAAGGCGGCGAAGAACACCCATGCCCCGTAGAAGTGCAGCGGGTAGAAGGAGCCGGGGAAGACGTAGTCGAGCTGGACGTTGAGGATGCCGGTCACGAACTCGAACAGCACGCCGCCGACCAGGAGCAGCAGGGAGATCCGCTCCAGCGCGTGCGTGAACGAGCGGGCCGGCGGCAGCTCGAAGAGCTTCGGCACGACCGACCACAGCTTGGCCAGCAGGATCGGGACCAGGGTGATGCCGAGGGTGACGTGGACGCCCTGGGTGAGCCGGTACAGCCAGTGCGGGTGGGTCGGCCAGTCGAAGAGGTAGAACCCGAGGATCCCCTTGCCGGGGGTCTGGTCGTTCACCGGTGACAGGTCTGGGTTGTAGGCGGCGTACGACACGAGGCCCGTCACGAAGAGCACGGTGATGCCGACGAGCAGCACGAGGCCGAGTACCGAGGTGAACCAGGGGCCGCGCAGCGGGCTGCGCCAGAAGCCGGGCGACGAGGGCAGCCGGGGGTCGTCTCGCATGCCCTGACGGTAGGCCCGCCGCACCCCGTGAACGGGTCCGGAACCGATGACGAAACGCTGACGTCCGGCCCGGATCACGGCCCGGCCCCACCACCCGGCCTAGCGTCTTCGGTGTGACGCGCACCCTGCCTTCCGACGACACCCGGGCCCTGGCCCGGCGCCCCGACGTCTCCCGCGGCCGGCGCCGCGATCTGTACGCCGCGGGGGCCGCGGCGCTGCTCGTGGTGGCGGCCGTGCTGGTCGGCCGACACATCGAGGGCACCCGCCACACCCTGTTCGTCGACTGGCCCCCGCTGCTGGCTTTCTGGGGACCCCATCTGGGGCCCGGCACCCCTGCAGCCCTGGTCCTGGCGGTCGCCACGGTGGCCTACGGTCCCGGTCTCGCGGTCCGCCTGCCCTGGCGTGCCCTGCTGGTGCTGGCCTGGGGCACGGCCATGGCCTGGGTCCTCTCCCTCGCCCTGATCGACGGCTGGCAGCGCGGCATCGCCGGCCGGCTCACCAGCCGCTACGAGTACCTCCAGGTCATCGACCGGTTCCACGACATCCACGGCACCTTGCAGGACTTCACCCGGCACATCCTGATCGGCTCCCCCGACTTCTACTGGCCCGCCCACACCGCCGGCCATCCGCCGGCGGCCACCCTCACCTTCGTGCTGCTCGACCGGGTCGGGCTGCACGGCGGGGGCTGGGCCGGGGTGTGGTGCATCACGGTCGGCGCGACGGGCTGCGTGGCGGTGCTGGTCGCGCTCCGTGCACTGGCCGACGAGCGCCTGGCACGCCGGGCGGCGCCCTTTCTGGTGCTGGCCCCGGCCGCGGTGTGGATGGGCACGTCCGCCGACGGGTACTTCGCGGCTGTGGCGGCGTGGACGGTGGCGTGCTGGGCGCTGGCGGTCACCAGGGGCTCGTACGCGGCGGCCGGGGCGGCCGGGCTGCTGTTCGGACTGACCTGCTATCTCAGTTACGGGCTCACGCTCGTCGCGGTGATCGGCGCGGCGGTGCTGGTGCTCGGCCGGCACGGCGTCCGGGCCCGTCCGTCCCTGGTGCTGCCCCTGCTGGCCGGACTCGCCGTGGTCCCCACCGCGTTCACGCTCGCCGGATTCGACTGGTGGGCGGCGTACCGCCTGCTGGCCACCCGTTACGACCAGGGCGCGGGCGGCGTGCGCCCCTACGGTTACTGGATCTGGGCCAACCCCGCCTGCACGGTGCTCATCACGGGCCTGGCGACGGCGGCGGGTCTGCGGCGCGCCGGCGCCGTGCTCGTCCGGCGCCGGGGTGACGTCCTCACCCGCCCCGGCGGCCCGGCGGCCGAGGCCCGGCTGGCCCTCCTGGTGGCCGCGGCCCTGCTCGCCGTGCTGGTCGCCGACCTGTCCGGCATGAGCAAGGCGGAGACGGAGCGCATCTGGCTGCCGTTCGCGCTGTGGCTGCTCCCCGCCGGCGCGTTCCTGCCCCGCCCGCGCGCCTGGCTCACCGCCCAGGCGGTGCTCGCGCTGCTCCTCAACCACCTGCTGCACACCGGGTGGTGACGCCCGGCCCGGCGCGTCAACCCACCCCCTGCGCCATCACCCCTGTGGGTGGGATTACGCGCCGCTGTCACCCGGGGCGGGGAGTCGTACGAACGGCCCAGGTCGCTCTCGGCCATCGTGCCGTTAGCCGGTGTCGAGCGGCCCACCGCGCACCGAGACGGCAAAGGGCCGGAGAAGGCCGAAGGGGCATCCATGAAGATCGTGTTCCTGCTGCACAACGCGTATGCGATCGGCGGCACGGTACGCACCACGCTCAACCTCGCCGCCGCACTCGCCGAGCGGCACGACGTCACGCTCGTGTCGATGATGCGGCACCGCGCCGAGCCGCGGTTCGCCGTGGACCCGCGTATCGCCCTCGTCCCGCTGGTGGACATCCGCGAGGACAGCGCGGACCGGCGGGTGGCGGCGTTCTCGGCGCCGGCGCGTGACTTCCCCGTCGAGGACCGGCGGCACCGGCAGTACAGCCGGCTCGTGGACCTGCGCGTGCAGCAGTACCTGGCGGACGCGGGGCAGGACGCCGACGTGGTCATCGGGACCCGGCCGGGGATCAACGTGTACCTGGCGCTGCACGGGCCACGGCATGCGCTGCGCATCGCGCAGGAGCACCTGCGGCACGACGCGCACGACAAGGCGCTGCGCCGCGTCCTGGCCCGGCACTACCGCACGTTGGACGCGCTGGTCACCACCACCCGCGCGGACGCCGCCGCCTACCGGACCCGGATGTCGCTGCCCGGGGTGCAGGTGACGTGCGTGCCGAACATCGTGCCCGTGCCGTCCTGCCCGCCGTCCGACGGCACGGCCCCGGTGATCGCGGCGGCCGGCCGGCTGGCCCGCGGCAAACGCTTCGATCTGCTGCTGGAGGCGTTCGCGCGGGTCGCTCCCAAGGAGCCGGACTGGTCCCTGCGGATCTACGGCGGCGGGGCGCAGCACGAGCGGCTGGAGAAGACCATCGACGCGCTGGGGCTCGGCGGGCGGGCCGCCCTGATGGGGCCGCGCGCGCCCATCGAGCCGGAGTTCGCGAAGGCGTCGGTGGTGGTCAGCGCCTCGGACGCGGAGTCGTTCGGGATGACGCTGGTGGAGGCGATGCGCTGCGGGGTGCCGGTGGTCAGCACCGACTGCCCGCTCGGGCCCGCCGAGATCGTGACGGACGGCGTGGACGGCCGGCTGGTGCCGGTGGACGACGCGCCGGCGCTCGCCGACGCCCTGCTGGACGTCATCCGGGACACCCCCGGGCGGCGGGCGATGGGCCGCGCCGCGCTGGAGAGCGCTCGGAGGTTCGACCCGGGCCCGGTGGTGGCACGCTACGAACTCCTCTTCGCCGAGCTGCGCTCCAGCCGGCACCGCCGGAGTTGGGAACGCGCCCGCGCCCGGATCCTGACCGCGGCCGGCCGCCACGCCCGGCAAGCGCGGCGGCGGCTGCGCCGGGCGGCGTCCTAGCCGGACGTGCGGCGCCCCAAGTCCCCTTTCCCGGCGGTGTCCTACGCGCCCGGCGGCGTCCAGTCCGGGTTGCGGCCGATCTCCGCGAGCAGGCGGTCGAACTCGGTGAGACCGGCCGCGGCGGCGCCCTCCGGGAGCGGGAAGGGTTCGCCGAAGGCGCCCATCTTGCGGCCGGTCGGCACCATGTCGACGAAGAGTTCCTGCAAGTACCGCAGCACGTCCACGGCCCGGCCGGCCGGCTGGTACCCCTGGCCGGTGGCGCGTGCCAGGTCCCAGGCGTGCACGGTGACGTCGGTCAGCGCCATGGAGGCGACGACCCTGGCGGGCAGGTTCATCGATCCGGTGGTGCCCTCCTCGACGCCCGGCTCGGACCAGGCCGCCACCAGGTCGTCGGCGGCCTTCGCGAACCGCTCCCGCCAGTCGTCGCCCTGGCCCACGTAGTCGGGCGGGGTGCCGAACTGGTCGTTCTGCCTGGCGGCCAGCTTCCGGAACTGGACGAGCACGTGGAAGAGATGGTTCACCAGGGTCCGCACGTCGTACTCGGCGCACGGCGTGGGCGCTGCGAGCTGGTCGTCCCGGATGGCCCGGACGACCGGGAGGGCCTCGTCCGCGGCCAGCCGCAACAGCTCGCCCATGGGCTGTTGCGCGGCGCCCGTGCCGCCGGCGTCCCGCAGCGCGGCCACCGCGTCCGGCGCCGCCGCGTCCTGCCCTGCCTGCTGTCCTGTGCTGTCGTTCTGTCCTGCGCTGTCGACTGCCTTATCGTTCATGTGTACGAACGTAACGGATCGCGCCTCGGATGCCTTGAAGAAAGGCGACATGAAAGGCGACATCGTCCCCGGCGCACGGATCCCGCCCGGCATACGATCGCCGTATGGCAGCACCACGCCGTGACACTCGAGGCATCGTCGACGCTCCCGGCCTCTTCTCGCGCGTGGACTTCCGCCGCCGCGAGCCCGCCCCGGCGCTGCGCCCGTACCTGGAGCACTACTGGCTGATCGACTGGGACCTGCCGGAGCCGTACGCCTCGCACGTCGTGCCGCATCCGTCGGTGAACGTCGTCTTCCAGCGCTACCCGGACCAGGAGCCGTTCGGCGAGGTCGCGGGGATCGGCCTCGACCTGTTCGCCAAGAAGCTCCAGGGGCGCGGACGGGTGTGCGGGGTGCAGTTCCGGCCCGGTGGCTTCCGGCCCTTCGCGCCCGACTCCCCGGTTTCCCGGTGGACCGGGCGGCACCTTGCGCTCGACGAGGTGTTCCCCGGCCAGGAGGGTCAGGCCGGGGCGATCCTCGCACCGGACGACGAGGACGCGCGGGTGGCGGCGCTCGACGCCTTCCTGCTGGGCCTCGAACCCGCGCCCGACCCGGCGGCCGACCTCGCGATGGCCCTCGCCGACCGCATCCGCACCGACCGCGCCATCCGCCGCGTCGACGCCCTCGCCGCCGAGCACGGGATGTCGGTGCGGTCCCTGCAACGGCTGTTCGCCGGGTACGTGGGCGTGGGCCCGAAGTGGATCATCCTGCGGTACCGCATCCACGAGGCGCTGGAGCACGCGGAGACCGAGCGTGACGTCGACTGGGCGGCCCTGGCCGCCGACCTCGGCTACGCCGACCAGGCCCATCTCGTCCGCGACTTCACGTCGACGGTGGGGGTGCCGCCGACGGCGTACGCACGGCAGTGAGGGCGTGGGGGCTCCCGCAGGGGCGGGCTACCGTGCTCGCCTCCGCCCCGGCTCCTCCCTCTGTCGCGCAAGGCCGAAGTTCATCACCGCGCTGACCCTGCGCCAGGTCTCCTCTGCGGTCTGCCTGGCGTCGGCGGGCACGTCGCCGCGCTCCTCGACCAGTCGGGCGTAGATCGGGAGGTTGGCCTGCGGGGTGGCACTCACCGTGGGGTGATCCCTTCTGTGGCAAGAGGACCTCGCTGCCGCGAAGTCGCGCACGTCGGTGCAAGGGTGCGCGGCACCCTGCGTGGGCCGCGTGTACCCGGCGATCCGGCGCCCAATCCCCGCAGCTTGGCCGGGCCCTTCGGCCTCCCGGGCCGGGCCGGCTCGCCGTCTCGCCGGTGGGTCACCCGCCCATCCGCCCGTCACAGCACGTCGTAGGTCAGGTGCGTCGCGGTCGACGTCACGGTCACGCTCCGCTGCCGCAGGCCGCGCGGCGCCCCGCCGGTGAACAGGGCCGTCCCGGCGCCCAGCACGACGGGCGCGAGGTGCAGCGTCAGCACGTCGACCAGCCCCGCGTCGAACGCCGAGCCGATCGTGGCGCCGCCGCCCATGAGGACGACGTCGAGGTCCTTGCCGCGGTCCGAAGCCGCCGCCTCGGCACGCTCGCGCGCGGTGGTGACGGCGTCGGGCAGACCGGTGGTGACGAACGTCCAGTCGAGGTCGGTGAGCCGCACCGTCGTGGGCGGCGCGCTCGTCACCACGACGAACGCGGGCCTGCCGACCTCGCCGGCTCCGTAGCCGGTCTCGTCGTCCCAGCCGTTCGGCCCGTCGACCAGGTCGAAGAGCCGGCGGCCGAGGACGACGGCGCCCGAGCGCGCGGTCGCCTCACGCAGCACCCGGCGGTCCTCGGGGTCCTTGGAGAACGCCCAGGTGTGCAGGGCCGCACCGCCGGTGCCCAGACCGTTGTCCGGGCCGGGGTCGGGCCCGGTGACGAAGCCGTCGAGGGAGAGCGAGATGTCAGCGATGATCTGCGTCATACGGTTCAGACCCGATCCGCCGCCCGAACTCATCGCTCCCCTCAGCCCTCGTCGCTCCCCTGACCCGAGTTCGTCAGCCAGTGCGCTGAGCGAAGCCTTACGCGGCCACCGCGCGCCGCACGAATCGCCGAAGGTGCGCACGGACGGCGGCGGGCTGCTCCAACCAGGGCTCGTGCCCGGCGCCCTCGATACGCGCCAGCGGCAGGGCGAGCCGGTGCGCGAGTGACGCGAGTGCCGGCAGCGGGCGCGGGTCGTCGCACCCGCCGAGGAGCTCCGCCCGTGCGGGCAGGCACGCGCGCAGCTCGTCCAGGCGCGCGTCGAGCGGGTCGGCACGTCCTTCCCGGCCGAGTTCGCCGTTCATGGCCCAGTTGACCGGGCGACGTCGCCGGGCGCCCTGCGCGGCCCAGCGCCACCCGCTTTCAGGGTCGGCGTGGTCGGTGAACCAGGCCAGCGTGAGCAGCTCGACCTCCTGCTCCTCCGTGCGGTGCGGCAGCTCCTGGAGTTTCGTCGACGTGCCGGGCCAGCGTGTGCCGGCCCCGCCACGGGGACCGGCCCGTGCCACGCTGGTCGTAGCGGTACACGGGCGCCAGGTCCGCAACCATCGGGGCCACCTCGCCCAGGTAGTCCGGCAGGCCCGGACCGCCGTGCAGCATGACCACGGGCAACGGCCGAGTCGTGTCCCCCAGCGCCACCCAGCGCACCTGCGCCCCGTCGGTCATCGACGCGAGGCCCTGCTTCTCCGTCAAGGTCACCGCAGAGAAGCTACCGGTCCCGCCGGGGCACCGGCCCTGACGGTGCTCAGTGCCCCCGCGGCCCGTACATGATCACGGACATGCCGGCGAGGCAGATCAGCGCGCCGATCACATCCCACCGGTCGGGACGGTACCCGTCGGCGATGACGCCCCACACCAGCGAACCCGCCACGAAGACCCCGCCGTACGCCGCGAGCACCCGGCCGAACTGGGCGTCCGGCTGGAAGGTCGCCACGAAGCCGTACGCTCCGAGCGCCACCACGCCCGCCCCCGCCCACAGCAGACCACGGTGTTCGCGCACCCCTTGCCAGACCAGCCAGGCGCCGCCGATCTCGAACAGCGCGGCGACGAGGAAGAGCAGGACGGAGCGGATGACCGGCATGGCGGAAGCCTGGCACCTGGCATGGCGCCGCCGGCGTGCGGGGCCGGCGTGCGTTCAGGCGGTCTCGGCGCTGAGGACGTCGGTCGCGGGGCGGCGGGTGTGGAGCCAGGCGGGGACGGCGGCGAACGCCGCGGTGCCGAGCAGGATCGCGAGCAGCGCGGTGAGCAGGGACCCGGTGGACGGCATGGTCGTCGAGGGCGGGCTGAACACGAGGTACAGCAGGAGCCCGATCGGGCTGCCGACGATGACGCCGGGCAACGCGGGCAGCACCTGGGCGACGCACAGGCCGGCGGTGATCTGGCCCGGGGTGGCGCCGAGGGTGCGGGCGATGGCCAGCGGATGCCGGGCGTCGAGCCCGACGCTCCAGGTCAGCACCATCGTGTTGACGGCCGCCAGCAGGCCGAGCGTGACGCAGATGCCGAACATCACCTGGGTCGTCTGGGCGTCGTGCACGTTGTTCAGGGTGGTGCTCCCGAAGTCGTATCTCCGCACGGTCTGGTGCTCGAGGACGACCATCGCGGAGACCATCACGCTGACCGTGGCCGTGCTCACGGCGACCAGCACGGCACGCCGCGGCCGGCGCGTGATCAGCCGCACGCCGAGCAGCAGCGACGTGGGCAGGTGGGCGGAGAGCGCGGTGAGCGGGGCGCGGCCCTGCGCCTCCCGGGGGGTGTCGGCCAGCGCCCGCACGGTGCTGGTGGTGGCCGCACGCACGGTGGGGCCGAACACGGCGAACAGCGGCACCACGACGGCCAGCACGATCACCCCGGTGATCGCGTCGGGGGAGGGCGGGATCGTCCCGCCCAGCAGCCCTGCGCTGGGGTCGGCGAGTACGGGGGCGACGAGCGTGCCGATCAGCAGGCCGAGCGCGGCCGCCAGGGCGGCGAGCAGCAGATGCTCGATGAGCAGCACGACGGCGACGAGACCGGGCGTGGCGCCGACGGCCTTGAGCACCCCGACCCGTCGGGTCTGCTGTGCCGCACGGCCGGTGACAAGACCCGCGAGGCCGACGACTGCGGCGGCGGCGAGCAGCCAGCTGCCGATGACCAGCGCCGGCATGGTGTCCCGTACCAGGACCGAGTCCTGGAACCTGATGAAGTGCCAGTTCTGGAAGTTGGCCAGGACGGGTGCGTCGTCCACGCCCCGGTAGTAGTCGCCGTAGCCCACGGCGCGCTCGGGGTCGTCGAGCCTGAGGTTCATCACGTACCCGATGGCCGACTGGCCGTCGGCGGCGGCCCGGGCGTCGGTCGGGGTGAGCCAGACCAGGCCCCTCTGGTGCTCCTCCGGGCCCCCTCCGCCGTTGGCCAGCAGGCCCTGCCAGGGGAAGACGATGTCGCCGGCCGTCACGGCGAGGCCGACGACCGGATAGGAGTGCCCGTGCACGCTGACCCGTTCCCCGACGTGGATGCCGAGCACGTCGGCGAAGCCGCGTTCGAGCACCGCGCCGCCGGGCCGTAGCCAGCTGCCCGAGGTCACCTGCGGGTGCTCGATCCTCGGCCGGTTCACCCCGCGTGCCTCGACGACGGTCTTCAGGGTGTGCCCGTGCGCCCGCAGGGTCGTGTCGAAGACGGTGTAGGGGCCGCTGTGCCCGGTCACATGGGGCCCGTCCGCCACCCGGGCGAGATCGGCCCGGGTCTGCGCAGTCGAGTTCGCCGTGACCACGACCACGTCCGGGCCCGCGGTGGCCGCCCGGGTCTTGTCGTAGAGGATGTCGGTCATCTGACCCGCGGCGAGCCCCAGCGCCAGGGTCGCCGTCGCCGCGGTGATCGCGAGCAGGAACAGTGCGGCCTCGGCGGGCCGCCGACGCAGGTCCCGCACCACCAGGCGGCACACCAGAAGTACTGCACCCATCGTCCTAGCCGTCCCACCCCAGCAGCGCGTCCAGCCGCCCGGTGCCCCGGGTCAACGGCGTGTCGCTGACGAACATGCCGTCGCGCATCGAGATCAGCCGATCGGCCGTCGCCGCCACCCGCTCGTCGTGCGTGACGAGCACCAGGGTCTGGCCGGCGTGGCGGAGCTCCTCGAACAGCCGCAGCACCTCCAGCGTCGAGGCGCTGTCCAGGTTTCCGGTGGGCTCGTCGGCCAGCACCACCAGCGGCTCGTTGACCAGCGCACGGGCGATCGCGACCCGCTGGCGCTGCCCGCCGGACAGCCGGGCGGGCAGGGACCGCGCCCGGTCGGCGAGGCCGACCTGTTCCAGCAGCTCCGCCGCTCGGCGGCGGGCGGCGCGCACCGGTCGACCGGCCAGCAGGGCGGGCAACTGCACGTTCTCCGCCGCGGACAGCTCGTCCACCAGGTGGTAGGCCTGGAAGACGAAGCCGATCGCACGGCGGCGCAGCCGGGCCAGCGCCCGCTCGCCCAGCGTGTCGATGCGCCGGCCGGCGAGCCACACCTCGCCGTCCGTCGGCCGGTCCAGGCCGCCCAGCAGGTGCAGCAGCGTGGACTTCCCGCAGCCGCTGGGGCCCATCACCGCCAGCGTCTGGCCGACCGGCACCGCCAGGTCCACACCGTCGACCGCGCGCACCAGGCCGCCTCGTTCACCGTGCAGTTTCGACAGGTCATGGGTGCGCAGCGCATACCCGTCGGGCGGCACGCTCATCGTCGGAACGCTCATCAACCGTCAGTTTTTCCTCTCGCGCGCGGACCAGGTCCGTTCGCATGCGTCCAGCCAGCGCAGATCCGCCTGGAGCCGGAGGGTGATGCCCTCCAGCAGGAGCCCGGCGTCCGAGGCGGGCGGCTCGGCCAGCGCCGCGCGCTGTGCCTCCCCCAACCGGCGCATCAGCTCCCGCCGCTGCGCGTCCACCAGCTCGCGCGGATCGGCGAGGCCGCCCGCGGCGGCGGCCACCAGCTTCAGGTGGAACTCGGTCAGGTCCGGCTTCGGCCAGTCCACCTCGCCCAGCCACTCGATCACCCGCGCCTGTCCGGCCGCCGTCAGCGCGTACACCTTGCGCTCCGGCCGCTCCGCCTGTCCCGCGGCGCGTTCCCACGTCACGAGACCGGACTTCTCCAGCCGCGCGAGCGTCACGTAGATCTGCCCGGCGTTCAGTGACCGCCCCAGTGGCCCGAGCCCCTGGCGCAGTCGTTCGCGCAGGTCATAGCCGTGCGCAGGCTCCTTGGCGAGCATCGCCAGCACCACGTCCTGCACAGGCCGCCTCCCTCCTTGATGCCATAGATAGCGGTTATCTATGGCGCCCGTCAATCCTGTCCGCCCGCACACCACCGGGCTCCCGCCCCTCCCTTCGAGCGCAACGGCGTGGCCCACCGATCCCGCCGGGCCGGGCCTCCAGGGCCCCGACCTATCCTTGGGCAAGGGCCGGTGGCCGGACAGGCGACGGCCCCGCAGCCCCCTCGCACCGACCGCCGCCCGACGCCGTAGCAACGCCGTTCTTGGAGCCCGAGAGATGACCGACACGCCCGCCGCCTCCCTCCGCACCGCCGTCGTCACCGGCGCGAGCAGCGGCATCGGTGCCGCCACCGCGCGGGCCCTGGCCGCCGCCGGCCACCACGTGGTGCTCACCGCACGCCGCAAGGACCGCATCGAGGCACTCGCCGACGAGCTCACCGCGGCGGGCCGGTCGGCCTCCGCGTACCCGCTCGACGTCACCGACCAGACCGCCGTCGACACCTTCGCGCGCTCCCTCGACCGCTGCGACATCCTGATCAACAACGCGGGTGGCGCCCTCGGCCTGGACCCGGTGGCCGGCGCCGACCCGGCCGAGTGGCGGCAGATGTACGAGACGAACGTGCTCGGCACCCTGCATGTCACCCAGGCCCTGCTGCCCGCGCTCACCGCGAGCGGCGACGGCACCGTCGTGGTGCTGACCTCCACCGCGGGCCGCGGCACCTACGAGGGCGGCGCCGGCTATGCCGCCGCGAAGCACGGCCAGCAGGTGCTGACCGAGACGCTGCGGCTGGAGATCGTCGGCACCCCGGTGCGCGTCATAGAGGTGGCGCCCGGCATGGTCAGGACGGACGAGTTCGCCCTCAACCGCTTCAAGGGCGACGCCGAGCGGGCCGCAAAGGTGTACCAGGGCGTGGCGCAGCCGCTCACCGCGGAGGACGTCGCCGACACGATCGCCTGGGCGGTGAGCCGCCCCAGCCACGTCAACATCGACCTGCTCGTCGTGCGCCCCCGCGCGCAGGCGTCGAACTCGAAGGTGCACCGCGAGCCATGAGCAGCCCGGAGTCCGGTGGTGACGGGCGGCGCACCGACGGCCCGCAGGGCGGGCCGCGCGCCGACGAACGGCACGATGCCGAGGAGAAGCGCACCGAGCGCCAGATGTGGTGGTACCTGGCCTACTTCCTGTTCGGCATCCATCTGGTCGCGCTCGTCATGATCTTCGCGGTCCGGCACGGCCACTGACGGCGCTCGGCAGGCGCGACGGGGTCACGGGCCACCCCCGTGTCAGTGGCCGGACGTACCCTGCACCCGGAACAGGTGGCACAGGCGAGGGGACGGTCATGAGCGAGGCGTTGGTACTGGGCGGCGGGGGCGTCGGCGGGATCGCCTGGATCACCGGACTGCTGGCGGGTCTCGCCGACACCGGCCAGGACGTCACCGGAGCCGACCTGATCGTGGGGACCTCGGCGGGTTCCGCCGTCGCGGCCCAACTGGGCAGCGGGCTGAGCCTGGAGGAGCTGTACGCCCGGCAGACCGTGCCCGAGCTCCAGGCCGCCGAGATCATGGCCGACGGCGACCTGGAGCGGTTCGGCGCCCAGATGACCGAGTTGCTCCACAAGACGCCGTCCTTCCAGGAGCTGCGGCGCGCGGTCGGCGCGTACGCGCTGGAGACCGAGACGGTGTCGGAGGCGGAGCGGCGCGCGGTGATCGAGTCACGGCTGCCGTCGCACGCGTGGCCGGAGCGCGCGTTGCAGATCGTCGCGGTGGACGCGGAGAGCGGCGAGCCGCGGATCTTCGACAAGGCGTCGGGCGTCGGCCTGGTCGACGCGGTGACGGCGAGCTGCGCGGTGCCGGCGGTGTGGCCGCCGGCGACCGTCGACGGCCGCCGCTACATGGACGGCGGCGCCCGTTCCGCGGAGAACGCGGACTACGCCGCCGGGGCGTCCCGGGTGCTGGTGATCGTGCCGCTCGGCACCGCCCAGGCCTTCCCGAGCGAGGTCCCCCTCGCCCAAGCCCTTCAGGAGTTGCGCGAAGGCGGCGCCGAGGTGGCCGTCGTCGAGCCCGACGAGGCGTCCCGCACGGCGATCGGCCCGAACCCGCTGGACCCGGGCATCCGGACCGCGGCGGCCGAGGCGGGTCGCGCGCAGGGGCGGAGCCTGAAGCTCCGTTGGACCGGGGCCCGTTGAATCGACGATGACCTGCGACTCCCACCCGGTGGTTGACCCTCGACTTGGTGCAGCCCCCAGAGTTCCGGGTGTGGAGAGCGAGATGCGCAGTATTGGCGAAATGGCCCGCGACAGTGGACTGAGCGTGAGCGCCCTGCGGTTCTACGACGGTGCCGGCGTACTGGTCCCCGCCTGGGTGGATCCGGTGAGCGGCTACCGCTGGTACGACCCGGGGCAGCTCGAGGAGTCCCGGTTGCTGGCGCGGCTGCGCCGGACCGGTATGCCGCTGCCGGACATCCGGCTGGTACTGGCCGGCTGGTCCGCCGCCGACACCGATCTGGTCCGGCAGCTGCTCCAGGCGCATCTACGCCGTCTCGAACAGGGGCTGTCCGAGGCCCGCGGCGAGTTCTCCACGATCCGAGCGCTACTCGAACGCAGGGAGAACCCCATGACCGCACCGCACAGCACCACCGTCCGATCGACCGTCCCCGCATCCGAGCTGGCCGCAGCGCTGGACGCGGTCCGCTTCGCCGCCAGTACCGATCCGGAGCTGCCCATGCTCGGCGGTGTGCTGTTCGACCTCGAGGGCGACGAGCTCCGTGTCGTGGCCACCGACCGGTACCGGATGGCGGTCGCACGCACCGGTACCGCCGGCCACGGTGGGCCTCGCGTGCAGGCCGTCGTGGCGTCCCCGCTCGCCGACGCGATGCGGGCGCTGCTGAGCGACGACTCGTCCGTCCAGCTCACCGTCGACGGTGACCGGGTGGCCCTGGAAGCGGGGGACCGCCAGGCGGCCGGCCAGCGTCTCGACCACGACTTCCCCGACTACCGTCGCCTGGTCCGCCTGCCGGCGGGGCGCCGTGCCGTGGTCGACGTTCCCGCGTTCCGCCGGGCGCTGGAGAACGGCCCGGTCCGCGCGAGCGAGACGCGTGAGCAGGACGGCGCGTCCTGCGACCTCAGCCTGCTCCAGGTGGCCGCCGACGGCGGGGTGACGGTCTGCGGAGACGGCACAGACGATCGGTACGACGTCGCCGTCAACCGCGAGTTCCTGCTGCACGCCCTGGCCGCCGCAGCCCGGGACCGGCTGATTCTGGAGGTCGGCGCCCCCACGGCACCCCTGGCGATCCGCCGCACCGACACGGAGGACACGTTCTCGCTGCTGATGCCGGTCCGGCTGGACGGCTAGGGTCCGCCGTCGGGTCCGTCGGGTCCGTCTGGTCAACGGGGCGCGAGCCCCGTCCGGCCGTCGAGCAGTTCGCGGACGATGTCGAGGTGGCCGGCGTGCCGCGCGGTCTCCTCGATCATGTGGAGGACGATCCAGCGCAGGTCGGTGACCTCGGGACCGAGCGGCCCCGGGTGGCGCCCGCGCGGGGGCGCGGACAGCGGAGCGGCGGCGAGGACGGCGTCGGAGCGCCGGCACTGGTCGCGGTAGAACGCGAAGACCACGTCCGGCGCTCTCGGCGTCGTCAGGGGAGCATGGTCGTCGGCGGGCCAGTCCAGCGGCTCGGCGGCGCCGGTCGCCACCTCCTGGAACCAGTGCCGTTCCGCGTGTCCCAGGTGCTCGACGAGCCCGAGCGGTGTCCATCCGGAGGGCAGCAGCGTGGTGGTCAACGCGTCGGCGGAGAGGCCGTCGACTATCGCAAGCACGCCGGCGCGTTGTGCCTTGAGGAAGCCGGACAGTGCTTCCTTCTCGCTGTCGTCTCTGCTCATGCGCGGATTGTGCCAGGTCAGCCGCCCGACTCTGCCCGCCCTTCCTGATCCGCCGGCCGTTCCTGATCCGCCGGCCCGTCCGGCTCCTCCGGACCCACATCGCGGAAGACGCTCATGTAGTCACCGTTCCGCACGAGTTCGTCGACGACCTCGATCATCCCGGGGATGCCCTTGTCACGGACGATCAGCCCGTCCCACACGGCGTGGTAACGGCCGTCCAGGCATTCGCCGGTCTGCCGCCAACGGTCCATGTCGCGGTGCACGACGTCCAGCGTGTACATCGTTCCCGACCAGCGGTCCCCGTTCTCGAAGATCACCCACATGTCGACGTCGTCGACCTCGTCGAGGTCGGCTCCCTCTCCGGGCACGAAGAGGATCTGGTGGCCGTCCCGCTGGACCCGGTAGAACGGTCCGTCCCACATCGGTCGGCTCCCCCTCCCCCAGCCCCTTGCCGGGCAACCGGGCCACGTTCGCCCGTCCTCATCGACCAAGGCGCGGCCACGCTACTCCACCGGCCCGTACACGGCACCGTCCGCCCCGGTCGTCAGGGCCCAGTAGCGGTCGCCGTAGGACCAGTGCCACCACTCGGTGGGGTAGTTGACGAAACCCGCCGAACGCAGGGCGCGGGCGAGCAGGTCGCGGTGGTGGCGGGCGGTGCGGGAGAGGCCGGGGGCGTCGAAGGGGCAGGTGGCCTCGGAGCCGGCGCGGTGGCCGTTCACCGCACCGCCCATGTCCAGTTCGGCGCCGGTGGCGTCGGCCAACGTGAGGTCGACGGCCGCGCCCGCGCAGTGCGGGGCCACCTCGACCGGCGAGACGAAGGCGGCGGCGCGGCGGTGCCGCTCGACCGGGTCCGTGACGCCGGCCGCGCGCAGCCGGTCCTCGTACGCGGCGAACCGGCGGGCCTGCTCGGTGACGGACCGGTGGCCCTCGACGACCAGCGGCACGATCCCGTCCGGCAGTTCGCGTGCGGCCCGTCGCAGCCGCGCCAGCACACCGCTGCGCATCCTGCCGTACGCCCCCTCGGGATCCCGCTCACGCGGGTCGAGCCGTAGCTCGGGGGCGCCGGTGACCTCCGCCAGCGGCTCACCGCACTCGACCACGGGGACGGCGTGCACGCGCGGGTCGCTCAGCAGGATCACGCGGGCCAGCCTACGGGCCGGGCTAGCAGCACGACTTGGGGAGCGGGCATGCCGCGAAAGGAGGTGCCACTGCCAGTGATTCGGTCTAGTGTGCGAATTACGACGAGGGTGCGCGGGCTGCCGGGCCACCGCGTCGCGCAGACGGACACCGAGCCACCGAATCACCGAGGTTGCCATGACGACACTTCCCGACCGCCCGAACACCGCACTGCTCGTCATAGACGTCCAGAACGACGTGATGGCCGAGGCCCACGACCGTGAAGCCGTGATCGCGAACATCAACACCCTGGTCGACAGGGCCCGCACGGAGGACGTGGCGGTGATCTGGGTGCAGCACTCCGACGCGGACATGGCGCGCGGCAGTGAGGGCTGGCGGTATGTGCCGGAACTGTCCCGTGCCGACGCGGAGCCCGTCGTCCACAAGTGCTACGGCGACTCGTTCGAGGACACCGAGCTGGAGACGCTGCTCGCCGAGCGCGCGGTGGGGCGGGTCGTGGTCACGGGCGCCTCCAGCGACGTGTGCGTCCGCTCCACGATCCACGGGGCCTTCGTGCGCGGGTACGACGTGACCCTGGTCGGCGACGCGCACACCACCGATGACCTCACCGCGTACGGCGCGCCGGCTCCGGAGCAGGTCATCCGGCACACCAACCTCTACTGGCAGCACCAGAGCGCCCCGGGACGCCGCGCGGAGACCGTCGACACGGCCGAGGTCAGCTTCGCAACGGGCTGATCCGGGTGCGCCGTTGTCCGTCGCACGGCCCGCCTGCCCGGCGAGGGGCGCCTGCCCGGCGGGGGCCCGGCCCGGGGTGCCCCATAGGGTGCGCTTCGACCTGACGGCCGCGTCGTGGCCGGTCGCGCAGTTCCCCGCGCCCCCTTCTGGGTGACCGTGCGACCTCGACGCCTGCGTTCTCCGGGCGCCGTTGTCAGTCGCACGGCCCGCCTGCCCGGCGAGGGGCGCCTGCCCGGCGGGGGCCCGGCCCGGGGTGCCCCATAGGGTGCGCTTCGACCTGACCGTTGCATCGTGTCCGGTCGCGCAGTTCCCCGCGCCCCTTTTGGGTGACCGTGCGTCTTCGGGAACTGCGTTTACCGGTGTGTCCGAGGCGCCTGGTGTTTCGTCTCGGGGCGGGGGCGCGGGGGGATGTACGTGCTCGGTCCGGCCCGCTCGGTACGCCCGTCAGGATCCCGGCACTTGGTCCGGATCCTGCGCGCGCACATCCCCCCACGCCCCCTCCCGTCTCGTACGCGACTACCACCCGCTGGCAGCACAGGCGCCAACGGCAACGACAGAGCAGGCCAGGCCGCGGAGACGTGCCCCGGGGGGAGAGCCGCCGACGGCGAGAAGGGGGCGTGGGGGTATGTGCGCGCGCAGGATCTGTGCGCAAGTACCGATCACCCAACGGTGCCGGCCACGCGCCAGACCGAGCACGTACATACCCCCACGCCCCCGCCCCACCCACCACGCGAAGCCACCCCGGCCACCCACATAAGGGGCGCGGGGAACTGCGCAAAAAGCCACGACACGGCCGCCACTACGCGACGCACCCCAGGAGGCACCTCCCAGCCACCCCACCACCAAAACCGGCACCTCAACGCCCCACAGCCACCCACCAAA
>NZ_JAMJWG010000042.1 GCF_024435355.1 Streptomyces odontomachi | reverse complement strand
ATCGCCTCCGGGGAACCCGCCGTCACCGTCGGCTGACCGCAGGCACAAGAGCCCACACAGGCACACAGAGAGGGGGCCCGAGCGTGACGATTCTGGAAGGCATCCGGGGGCCGCGCGATCTGAAGGCGCTGTCCGAGGCGGAACTCGACATACTGGCCGAGGAGATCCGGGAATTCCTGGTGCAGGCGGTGGCCAGGACCGGAGGTCACCTCGGTCCCAATCTGGGCGTGGTGGAACTCACCATCGCCCTGCACCGCGTCTTCGAATCACCGGTCGACCGCATTCTCTGGGACACCGGACACCAGAGCTACGTGCACAAACTCCTCACCGGGCGCCAGGACTTCTCCAAACTGCGCGGCAAGGGCGGCCTGTCCGGCTACCCGTCCCGTGAGGAGTCCGAGCACGACGTCATCGAGAACAGCCACGCCTCCACCGCGCTGGGTTGGGCCGACGGCCTCGCCAAGGCCCGCGATGTGCTGGGGGAGCGCGGCCATGTCGTCGCCGTCATCGGCGACGGTGCACTGACCGGCGGCATGGCCTGGGAGGCGCTGAACAACATCGCCGCCGCCAAGAACCGCCCGCTGATCATCGTCGTGAACGACAACGAGCGCTCCTACGCACCCACCATCGGCGGCCTCGCCAACCACCTGGCCGCCCTGCGCACCACCGACAGTTACGAGAAGGTGCTCGCCTGGGGCAAGGACGTGCTGCAAGGCATGCCCGTCGTCGGGCGGCCGCTGTACGAGTCGCTGCACGGCGCCAAGAAGGGCTTCAAGGACGCCTTCGCCCCGCAGGGCATGTTCGAGGACCTGGGCCTGAAGTACCTCGGCCCGATCGACGGGCACGACACCGGCGCCATGGAGTCGGCGTTGCGGCGCGCCAAGCGCTTCCACGGACCCGTCCTCGTGCACTGCATCACCGAGAAGGGCCGCGGCTACGAGCCGGCGCTCGCCGACGACGCCGACCACTTCCACACGGTCGGCGCGATGGACCCGCTCACCTGCGAGCCGTTGAAGCCGTCCAGCGCGCCCTCGTGGACGTCGGTGTTCGGCGAAGAGATCGCCCGGCTGGGCGCGGAGCGCGAGGACATCGTCGCGATCACCGCCGCCATGCTCGACCCGGTGGGCCTCAGCGAGTTCGCCCGGCGGTTCCCCGACCGGGTGTGGGACGTCGGCATCGCCGAGCAGCACGCCACCGTCTCCGCCGCCGGGCTCGCCACCGGCGGCCTGCACCCGGTGATGCCCGTCTACGCCACGTTCCTCAATCGGGCCTTCGACCAGCTGCTGATGGACGTCGCCCTGCACCAGTGCGGTGTCACCTTCGTGCTGGACCGGGCCGGCGTGACCGGCGCGGACGGCCCCTCGCACAACGGCATGTGGGACATGTCGATCCTCCAGGTGGTGCCCGGCCTCCGGATCGCCGCTCCGCGCGACGCCGACCAGCTGCGCGCCGAACTGCGCGAGGCGGTCGCCGTGGACGACGCACCGACCCTGATCAGGTTCCCCAAGGAGTCGGTGGGTCCGGCGATCCCGGCCACCGGCAGGATCGGCGGCATGGACGTGTTGCAGCGTGCCGAGCGGCCCGAGGTGCTGCTGGTCGCCGTCGGCGTGATGGCCCCCGTCTGCCTCCAGGCCGCCGAGCTGCTCCAGGCCCGCGGAATCGGCTGCACCGTGGTGGACCCGCGCTGGGTCAAGCCCGTCGACCCCGCGCTCGCACCGCTGGCCGCCGAGCACCGCCTGGTCGCCGTGGTCGAGGACAACAGCCGTGCCGCGGGTGTCGGTTCCGCGGTGGCCCTCGCCCTGGGCGAGGCCGACGTGGACGTTCCGGTACGGCGCTTCGGCATCCCGGAGCAGTTCCTGCCGCACGGCAAGCGCGGCGAGGTGCTGGCCGACATCGGACTCACCCCGGTCGAGATCGCGGGCCGGATCGGCGCCTCACTGGCCCGTCAGGGCAATGGCGCCGCGGCAGACGGGAAACGGCCGGCCACCCGGCGGAACCGGACGGCGGCGGCCAAGGAGACACGGGCTTGACCTCCCCCCTCCCTGAAGGAGGGGGCTCCTGCCCGACGGAGTACCGCTGGGACACACCTCACCGACCTCACCATCTGTACGGAACGCATGCGCAGCGATGTTGCGGTGCCGGCACCACAAGGCTGCGCATGCGTTTCCTCCCCCGCCGCCAAGCGGGGGTCTCCACGCAAGGAGTTCCGATGACGACCCCCTCACCCGCCCACGGCGTTCAGAGCGTCTCCGTACCCCGCAGCAGCACGGAGCCACGCCCTGACGGTGGCCCTGCCACCCCCGGTGGCAAGGGGTTCGACCTGGGCAGGCTGCTCGCCGAGCGCGGCGCGGAGCGCTACGAGCTGCACGCGAAGCACCTCAACCACCAACTGCCCCGCATGCTGCACACCATCGGTTTCGACAAGTTCTACGAGCGGGCCGAGGGCCCGTACTTCTGGGACGCCGACGGACACGAGTACCTGGACATGCTCGCCGGCTTCGGCGTGATGGGCCTCGGCCGTCACCACCCGGTCGTCCGCAAGGCCCTGCACGACGTGCTGGACGCCTCGCTCGCCGATCTGACCCGCTTCGACTGCCAGCCGCTGCCGGGCCTACTGGCCGAACGACTGCTCGCGCACAGCCCCCACCTGGACCGGGTGTTCTTCGGCAACAGCGGCACCGAAGCCGTCGAGACCGCACTGAAGTTCGCCCGGTACGCCACCGGCAGACCCAGGATCCTGTACTGCGCGCACGCCTTCCACGGCCTGACCACGGGCTCCCTGTCGGTCAACGGTGAGGCCGGGTTCCGCGACGGCTTCGCCCCGCTGCTGCCGGACACCCCCGTGCCGCTCGGCGACCTCGACGCGCTCGCCGCCGAGCTGAAGAAGGGCGACGTCGCCGCCCTGATCGTGGAGCCGATCCAGGGCAAGGGCGTCCACGAGACGCCGCCCGGATACCTGCGGGCCGCACAGGAGTTGCTGCACCGGCACAAGGCGCTGCTCATCGCGGACGAGGTGCAGACCGGCCTGGGCCGCACCGGTGACTTCTACGCCTACCAGCACGAGGCCGGCGTCGAGCCCGACCTGGTGTGCGTGGCCAAGGCGCTCTCCGGTGGCTACGTGCCGGTCAGCGCCACCCTGGGCAAGGAGTGGATCTTCAAGAAGGTGTACACGTCGATGGACCGGGTCCTGGTCCATTCGGCGAGCTTCGGCTCCAACGCCCAGGCGATGGCCGCGGGTCTGGCCGTACTGTCGGTCATGGCGGACGAGCGGATCGTGGCGAACGCCCGGGCCACCGGCGAGCTGCTGAAGTCCCGGTTGCGGGCGCTCGTCGACCGCTACGAGTTGCTCAGCGACGTACGGGGCCGAGGGCTCATGATCGGCATCGAGTTCGGCCGCCCCACCTCGTTGAAGCTGCGCAGCCGCTGGACCATGCTGCAAGCCGCGCGCAAGGGGCTGTTCGCGCAGATGGTGGTCGTACCGCTGCTCCAGAAGCACCGCATCCTCACCCAGGTCTCCGGCGACCACCTGGAAGTGATCAAGCTGATCCCGCCGCTGATCGTCGGTGAACGGGACGTCGACCGCTTCGTGACCGCCTTCACCGCGGTGATGGACGACGCGCACAACGGCGGGCTGATGTGGGACTTCGGCAAGACGCTGGTCAAGCAGGCGATCGCCAACCGGTAGGGGCCTTCATCCCCGGCCGCCGAGGGCGAAGAGGAGGAACAGGAAGCCGGCGAGGAAGTGGCCGGCGCACACGTAGATCAGGACACGTACCCAGATCCCCCTGGGGACGCGGTCCTCGATCGGGTGAGTGGGGTCGATCAGCGAGCCCGTGGCGTCACGGGTGCGTTCAGGCATGTCCGCCTCCTGGGGTCAGACCGCGGGGCCCGGTGCCGAGGCACAGCGCGTCGGCCGGGCTCTGCAACAGCGTGTGGACGAAGAGCAACTCGGCACCGGCCGGGGCCACGGCGGCGAGCCGATGCGGGGTGAGCGAGTCGAAGTGGGCGCTGTCACCGGGCGCGAGGACGTGTTCGGAGTCGCCCAGGCGCAGCCGGACCTCACCCTGGAGCGCGTAGAGCCACTCCTCACCCGGGTGCACCCGGACGATGTCGCTCTGCGAGCCGTACGGGATCAGAAGTCGCAGCGCTTGCATTCCGCGCCCGGTGGTGCCGGCCTGCCAGTACGTCCAGCCGCCGGTCCGGCCCGGTCTGGCCTCGGCGGCGCGGACGACGGCCTGGTGCCCCGGCGTGATCTCACCGAGCAGCTCCGAGACGGTGGTGCCGTACGCGCGTGCCAGGGTGAGCAGCAGCGGCAGTGACGGCTGGCGCTGTCCGGTCTCCAGCCGGGACAGATGCGCGGGGGAGAGCCCGGCCGCACGAGCCGCCGCCTCCAGGGTCAGGGCGGCACGGCGGCGCAGCTCACGCAGCCGTACCGCGACGGCGGGCATCGTCTCGTCGGCGGGGCTCATGCTTCGATGTAGCCAGAACCATGCCTCATAGGCAAATTTTTTGCCTATGAGGCAAAAAGGTGAAGGGCAGGAGAGGAAGCCGGAGGTTTTCAAGCGTACGGGCGAGATCCGTGCGCGGCCATAGCGGCTTGCACGGCCTTCGCGGCCACAGCGGTCACAGGGGTCACAGGGGTGCGGCCACAGCGGTCATGGGGGTGTCGCCGGGCACGCTGCCCTGTACGCGGCCGGGGGCGTTCAGTCGAGGAGGTTCTCGCGCAGTCGCTCGCGCAGTCCGGGCGTGACGCCCAGGCCCTGGGTGAGGTAGCCCTCGACATCGCCCCAGTTCTTCGCCATCTCCTCGAACGCGGCCTCCAGGTAGCCGGCGCGGGCTTCGAAGAGGGGGCTCAGCAACTCCATGACCTCGGGTGACATGCCGTCGGGCGCGGTGTTGCTGCGGTACACCTTGTAACGGCGGTGGTTCGCGTTCGACGCCAGGTAGTCCGCCTCGATCGCGTCCCGTTCCACGCCCAGCGCGAGCAGGGTCACCGCGATCGACAGGCCCGCGCGGTCCTTGCCGGCAGCGCAGTGCATCAGGGCGGGCACACTGTCGTCGGCGAGCGCCCGCAGCACCCGCCGGTGCTCCGCGGTGCGGCTGGTGATGATCATGCGGTACGAGGCGACCATCCGGGCCGCGGCCCGGCCCTCGGACAGCAGGGCGCGCAGTTCGTCCAGCTCCCCCTCGCGCACCATCTTCCAGAACGTGGCGCCTTCCCTCGGGTCGCTGAGCGGGATGCTGAGGTTGCGCACGCCGTCCAGCCGGACGTCCTCGCCTTCGAGCTGGTGATCGGCGGCGTTACGGAAGTCGAAGACGGTATGCAGGCCCAACGTGTTCAGGAACGCCACGTCGTCCTCGGTGGCATGCGCCAGGTGGCCACTGCGGAACAGCCGTCCGTGCCCGACCCGGCGTCCGTCCGCGGTGGGCAGGCCGCCCACATCGCGGAAGTTCCGCACGCCGGCGAGCTCGGGTTCGGCCTGAGGGACCTGCTGTGTCACGTGGGCTCCTCCCGGTCGTCGGCCACCGGCGCTGGTCGCCGGTGGTGCGCCCCGCTCGACCACGGGCGCCGGTCCGACGATACGACACCACGGTCGGACGCGATCTTCGATGCGCCGGCCTGCGCATCGACCAGGGCGCACGCTCGGCGCACAGGAGGGGGACGTGGTGCTCGTCGAGCAGGGATTTCGGCGTGTCGCCCGGCGCGGCCCAGGGCGGCGCGGGGTGCAGTGGTTCCCCCTGGGCGGAGCCCGTGCCGCGGCATGAAGGCGGGATACCGAAGAACGAATTTCACCCCATCTGCCCGAATTGCAGATGTTCAAGAATTTGCTTCCAACTGCGGCTGAAATAAACGTTCATGGCTCCACGGGCACGTGAGCAGGATCATAATCGTGACGGTGCGTGCCGATCACCCGTTCGACAACTCCCGGCCCCAGTGCGGGCGTTGTGCGGTCCGGGAGCGGGCGGAGCCACGCTGCGTCACCGCGGCGGGGGCCTTGGATCAAGGAAAACCGTCTGCGGACGAGGGCGGGCGCCCGCCGCCGCTTGTCCCCGGCGTCCCGATTCGCTTAGCGTCGCGCTGATTCCGGGCGGACGCCGAGTCCTGCCACCGTCCGGGAGATCGCACCCACCCACCCGTACCTGGCAGGAGCGGGGGACCCGCAGGTTTTGCGCCGTTCCCGTCAATCGGAACGGCTTGGGGTGAAGCCGTGCCTCGTGCACGGCCGGGCATCTCCAGCCCGAACCCGACAGCTCACCTCGTAGGCGCCGGAGAGGAACCGCCATGCCCGCGAAGGGTAAGCACCGTCGTCTGAAGTCGCACCGCGTCACCCGCAAGCTCGCCGTCGCCGGAACCGGTGGCGCCGCACTCGCCCTCCCCCTGATCGGGGCGGCGGGTGCCCAAGCGGCCCCGTCCCACGCGCAGACCTATGAGGTCAAGCCCCACGACACGCTGGGGAAGATCGCTCACGACCAGCACGTCAAGGGTGGCTGGAAGCAGATCTACCGCATCAATCACAAGGTCATCGGGGACGACCCGAACCTGATCCACCCCGGCCAGAAGCTCACGCTGAGCGGCAAGGCGGCCCACGCCAAGGCGTCGCATGCGAAGTCGTCCGCCAAGTCGTCCGCCAAGGCGTCCGATGCCGCAGCGAAGACCGACTCCGGCTACACGAAGCCGGTCGACGGTGCCACCCTGGGCACCTCCTGGGGCACGGCGGGCAGCATGTGGTCCAGCGGGCACCACACCGGGCAGGACTTCGTCGTGCCGACCGGCACGCCGGTGCACGCCGTAGCCGAGGGCAAGGTGGTCACCGCCGGCTGGGGCGGCGCCTACGGCAACCAGGTCGTCATCCAGCACAGCGACGGCAAGTACAGCCAGTACGGTCACATGTCGTCCCTGAAGGTCTCGGCCGGGCAGAACGTCACGGAGGGCCAGGAGATCGGCCTGTCCGGGGCGACCGGCAACGTGACCGGGCCGCATGTGCACTTCGAGATCCGCACCACGCCCGACTACGGCAGCGACGTCGACCCGGTGGCCTACCTGCGCTCGCACGGCGTCGGTCTCTGACCGCAGCACGCGCATGACACCGCCCCGGCCGCCGGGCACAAGCCAGTGCCCCGCCGGTCGGGGGTGCCCCGGGAGGGACGTACCCCGGGACATCTGAACACCACGGTCGTCGTCCCGTCAGCCACGGACTCCTGACGCGGACCCGACCCCGAGCAGGGGCCCACCAAGGGGACGGTGGGCCCCTGCTCCCGTTTGCTCCCGTTGCCGTACACCGGTCCCCCGGGCGGCGGTGGGCGCGCCGGTGATCACCCGGCGGACGCCTGGGACGTCGGCACGCTGCTCGGCGGGCGGTCCCGCAGGTCGCACTGGTCCTTGAACCCCTGGCTGGTGAGCCCGAGCGCCGAGTTCATCCGGGAGCGCTGGTTCTCCACCGCGATCAAGGCCGTGAGCTCGACGAACGCGGGTTCACCCAGCCGGTCCCGGAGTCGCTCGGCCAGCTCGTCCGGCACCGTGGGCGGGGTGAGCGACATCGCTTCCGCGTACTCCAGCACATCCCGTTCCAAGGGCGTGTACACGTCACTGTCCCGCCAGCCGGGAACGGAACGCAGCTTCTCGGGATCGACGCCGGCCCGGTGGCTGACCCAGTAGCCGAAGTCCATGCACCACGAGCAGCCGATGGCGCCGGCGGCCGCCAGTTCGGCCAGTGCGCCGAGACCGTGGTCGAGCTTGTTCCACCTGCTCACGGACCGTTCGAAGCGGAGATAGCCCCAGAGCACCCGCGGACTGTGCGCCATGGCCTTGCCGGGGTCGAGGACCTCGCCGTAGGCGCGTCGCGAGTACCACTCCATGGCACGGAAGAAGAGGGTGCGAGGCGGATCGAGTGAGACACGGGCCATGAGGCCACCTCCTGGTTGAGAGCTCCTTCACTGTCCTGACAGAGCGGGTGGCAGGAAATGTGACAGGGCCCCGGGCCCCGAGGCCCCCTCCCCACCCCGCCACCCGACGGGTGTCCGTAAGCCGACCTCAGGAACCTCTGTGCCGAGGCGCTGTCACCGGTGCCACACATAATGGAAGGGCCGCACCGTACGGCCGTGCCCGGCAGCCGCGCGCGCGTGCGGTGCACGGAAGGTCCGGCAGGCCCGTGGCGGCGGAAAGTCTCTGCGGGTGCTGTCCCAGACACCAGGAGGCGCTGTGACCGGTTCCCGATCCCTGAGCTCCCGGATCCGCTCGCTGCGGCCCACCGCCTTCGGCGCGGATCCGGAAGGCGAGCGGCTCACCCGCATCCGCAGCTCGCCGCACTTCGCGGACGGCTCGTTCCAGAACCCGGTGGGGGCACGCACCCGTCCCCCGTCCGGCTCCACCCTGAGCCTGGTGAAGGACTACTTCAGCAAGGACGGCCGGCGGCACCGTACCCCGCGCGGCCCGGTGCCCGTGTACGAGCGCACCGTGGCCGACCTCGCCAAGCCGCCGCGCAGCGGCCTGCGGCTCACATGGATGGGGCACTCCAGCGTGCTCGCCGAGGTGGACGGCAGCCGGATCCTCTTCGACCCGGTCTGGGGCGAGCGCTGCTCACCCTTCGGTTTCATCGGGCCCCGCCGGCTGCACCCGGCGCCCCTGTCGATCGCCTCAGTGGGCCGCGTGGACGTCGTCGTGATCTCCCATGACCACTACGACCACCTGGACCTGCCCACCATCAAGGCCCTCGCCACCACGAACACCCGGTTCGCGGTGCCGCTCGGCGTGGGCGCGCACCTGGAGCGCTGGGGCGTGGCCGAGGGACGCCTGCGCGAACTGGACTGGCAGGAGTCCACGAAGATCGCGGGCCTGACCCTGACCGCCACCCCCGCCCGCCACTTCTGCGGACGTGGCCTGCGCAACCGCCAGCACACCCTCTGGGCGTCGTGGTCCGTGGTCGGTGAGCGGCACCGCATATTCCACAGCGGTGACACCGGCTACTTCCCGGGCTTCCAGGACATCGGCGCCGCCCATGGCCCGTTCGACGCGACCATGATCCAAATCGGGGCGTACAGCGAATTCTGGCCAGATATCCATATGACGCCCGATGAGGGGCTGCGTGCCCATCTCGACCTCCAGGGCGACCGCCCGACCGGGGCGCTGCTGCCGATCCACTGGGGCACGTTCAACCTCGCGCCGCACCCATGGGCGGAGCCGGGGGAGTGGACCATGCGGGCGGCCGACGAGGCCGGCGTCCCGCTCGCCGCGCCACGGCCCGGGCAGCCGTTCGAGCCTGCCGACCTCCCCCCGGTCGACCCGTGGTGGCGGACCGTCGCGGAACCACCCGTCGAGGGGTGGCCCGCCCGGCCCCCGGCGCAGGCATCCGCGGCACCGGCCGCCGGCGACAGCCTCACGGCGTAGCAGCGAGCCGGGAGCGGTGGGCGGTCGCCGCGTGTGACGGCGACCGGTGCCCGGCGAGAGCGGGTGATCGGTGCCCGTTGGTCGGTGCCCGTTGGCTGGTGCTGGTGCTGGTGCTGGTGCTGGTGCGGGTGTCGGCGAGGTGACGGTGGCGTGGGGCTGGGCATCGCATTCCCGACTACCGAGGGTTCCCACCGGTCCTACCAGTTTCTGCTGGTTTCTGCTGGGCTCGGCCTGGTGTGCGATGGCTCATACCACAGAGGGGCGTTATCCACCGGACTTTGGCAACTGTCCGCCGCGGGCACATCTGATGCGACTACTGTGAGTGCCCGCAGGGCGGCAAACAGTAGCTGTGAGTGCCTGCCGCCCGGCACGGCGGTGCCGTACGCCCGTACGGCCCAGCGGGAGCCCACCGGCTTTCGCCCCGCCCGACCGGCATGGACACCCACCGAAGGACCTCGATGCCTCACCTCCTTGCCACGCTCACGCCCGGGGATCGGCGTGCCGGCGGCAAACACGGCAGACCCGCCGGCCACGCCGCCGCACCCCCCGCCGTCCCCATACGCACCCAGCTACTCCGTCTCGCCCTGATCCCCGCCGCCGCGGTCACGCTCTGCACCTGGACGACCGTCCTGTGCACGCTCTGGGACCGACCCGGCCGCCCGGGCGCCGGATCCTGGGCCGCGTTGACCAGCGCCATCGTGCTGACCCTGGTGAGCCTCGCCGCAGCGGTGGTGGGCGCCTGCCGCACGGCGGACACCCTGCGCGACCGCATCGTGGGACTGCGCCGCGGCACCGCCCGCCGGCACGCCGAACTGCGCGCTCTGACCGAATCGTTGCAGCACGGCGAGAAGCCGCCCGCGGCCAGGAAGTCCGCGCTGACCGCGCCGGGCCACCGCGGGGACGAGCTCGACCTGCTCGCCGGCGAGCTGAGCCGTGCCCATGACGCGGCCGTCACCGCCGTGGCCCAGGCCGCCCGGCTGCCCCGCGAGCCGGTCGGCACCCGGCAGGGCCGTCAGGCCGGCATGGTGCCGATGAACCATGTGATCGAGGTGTTCGTGACCCTGGCCCGGCGGTTGCAGTCCCTCGCGCACCGGGAGATCTCGCTCATCGACGAGCTGGAGAACGAGATCGAGGACCCCGACCTGCTCAAGTGCCTCTTCCACGTCGACCACTTGGCCACCCGTATGCGGCGGCACGCAGAGAGCCTGGCCGTGCTCGGCGGTGCCGTCGCGCGCCGTCGGTGGAGCCGTCCGGTGCCCGTCGTGGACGTGCTGCGCTCCGCGGTGGCCGAGGTCGAGCAGTACCCGCGGGTGCGCCTGGTGCCGCCGACCGAAGGCGCGGTGCGCGGCCACGCCGTCGCCGACGTGATCCACCTCCTGGCCGAACTCATCGAGAACGCCACGGTGTTCTCCGCCCCCCACACCCCCGTACTGCTGCGCGTCTGCCCCGTCACCTCCGGGCTCGCCGTGGAGGTGGAGGACCGCGGCCTCGGCATGCCCGCACCCGAACAGGCCAGGATGAACCTGCTGCTGTCCGACCCCGCCCGGGTCGACGTCGCCGGGCTGCTGCGGGACGGACGGATCGGCCTGTACGTGGTCTCCCAACTGGCCCGGCGGCACACCGTCTCGGTACGCCTCCAGACCAACATCTACGGTGGCACCCAGGCCGTCCTGGTCCTGCCGAAGACCCTGCTCGGCGCGGGCGACGACACCCCGGACGCGGGGCAACGCGGGATCGCTGCGGGCGCCGGAGCCGACACCGGCACCCCGCCGGCGGCCGGCGCGGGCGCCGTCGTCACGACGACGACCGCCGAGAGCCGGGGCACCGCCGCATTGCCCAAGAGGAACGAGCAGTTGAGAGTTCCTGGGCAGGCCGGAGCGCCCGGAGGAGCCGGTGCGCCTGGGGTGGTCGAGGTTCCTGGAGGGGCCGGTGCGCCTGGGGTGGTCGGGGTACCTGGAGGAGCCGCAGTACCCGGAGAAGCCGCAGTACCCGGAGCGCTGGGAGCACTCGGACCGCTGGGAGCGTTCGGAGCACACGGAGGACAGGGCAGGTTCGGGCATCCCGATGGCACTCCCGCCCACACCGTGACCGGTGGTGCCCAGGTGCCCGGTTGTGTCCCGGCACCACCCGGGCCGATCGGAAGCGGTGGATCGGCGCACGATCAGGCGCGCGAGCACGCCGCCGAGGCGCCGGAACACACCTTCGTCATGCCTGAGCCTTCACCGGCGCCTGGCTCCGCACCCGTGCGCGCCGGGGCGCGCGCTGCGACTCCGACGCCCCCGTTCCCGCCCGCTGCGGCGCCCCCGCCGGCGCCCACGGCCCGGTCGGTGCAATCCGGGCCGGCCACGGTGCCGGTGCCTGCGCCCCGTTGCTCGTCCCGGGCTCCATCCGGTGGCGGCGACCCGTCCGATGCCTACGGCGACCTCCCCGGCCGGCCGCGGCTTCCCCGACGCCAGGCCCAGCAACACCTCGCGCCCCAACTGCGGCCCGCCCCCGCCGACCCGTCGAACGAGCGTACCGAGGACACCGGCGCCACGCCTCACCTGATGGCGGCCTTCCGGCACGGCTTCGGACGGGGAGAGGCGGAGCAGGCGCCAGGTACGGCACCCGGAAGCGAAGTGGGCACCCGACCCGACGGAGGTTGACGCCGCGCAGGGCGAGCCGGGTGGCGCCCGCCCGACCAGTACCGGCAAGCCAGCCGACCCGCCGGTCACCGCCTCCCTCGCCCGCCGTCTCGTCGCACGCCCGGCGTCGCGGCCCATACGGCACGCCCGACCCCGGACGACGCCCGATACCTCGGCCCACCCACCCCGCCGCGTGTGCTCCCGAGCCCGGCACCCCTTAACCCACTATCCGACGTTCGATGTTGTCCCACGATTTCTCACGTTCTTCCGCATTCTTCCGCTTTCGCATTCTTCCACGTTCTTCCATGTTCGTGTTCGTACCAAGGAGTGGATCCACCATGGCGAGCGATGCGCCGACCGGTCATGCTCGTGATCTCGACTGGCTGATGACGAGCCTGGTCCAGCGTGTGCCGCACACCAGCGGAGCCGTGCTGTTGTCCTCCGACGGGCTGGTCAAGGCCATGCACGGCCTCGATCCCGACGCCGCCGACCACTTGGCGGCGCTCTCCTCGGGGCTCTGCTCCCTCGGGCGCAGCGCCGGTGCACGGTTCGACGCCGGTGGTGCGGTGCGCCAGATCGTCGTCGAGCTGGAAACCTTGCTCCTCTTCGTCTCCACCGCAGGCTCGGGTACCTGCCTCGCCGTTCTCGCGGGGCCCGGCACCGACGCGGGGATCCTCGGATACGAGATGGCGATGCTGGTCAAGAGCGTGCGCCCGTATCTGGTGACGGCGCCGCGACAGCCCGCCGCCGAACCCGTGGCGCTGCGGCCATGAGCGTGACCACACCCCAGGACGAGCCGGGTGCGCGGGCAGCGCCACAACACCGGCGGCCGGCCGAAGCCGCGCCACGCAACGGCGCCCCCACCACGCCCCCGCCCTGCTCCTGCGGCGGGGCCCCCTCCACCGGCCACGCCCTCGCCAACGCCCCAGGTGAGACACGTGTCGGCGGATCTGTCGGTGGATCCGTCGACGGATCTGTCGGTGCGTTTGCCGGTGCGTCTGCTGGTGCGTCTGCTGGTGTACCCGTCGAGGCATCCGGCAGGGCGGGGTCCAGGACCGGGTTCGCGCCGGACGACGGCCCGTGGTTCGACGGCGCAGCCGGCCGGCTCGTCCGCCCCTACACGGTGAGCAACGGCCGCACCCGCCCCGTCATGGCGCTCGACCTGCTCGCCCGGCTGCACGCCACGGGCACGGCGCCACTCGGCTACCTCACCCCGGAGCACCGACAGGCGCTCGCCCTGTGCCGTACGCCGGTCTCGGTCGCGGAGGTCGCGGGACGCCTGCGTCTCCCCCTGGCCGTCACGAAGGTGCTGCTCGGCGACCTCCTCGACGCCGGGTCACTCACCGTGCAGGCACCCGCCTACTACGACGACCCGGTGGACCGCTCCCTCCTGGAGGCAGTGCTCGACGGACTACGCCGCCGGCTCTGAAACGACGCGCGGCGGTGCGTCTCCCGTGGCCCGCCGCCGTCGACCGCCGCGGCCCGCACGGGTCGCCTGACCACCCGGCCGCCGCGGCCGCCCACACCCGCGAGTGGCGGTGGGCCCCCGAGCAGCCGACCGTCGACAACAGGGGCGGCAAGGTGCACGGCGTGTCCTCACACCGGTGCCGGCGCAGCCAGGAAGCCGCTGATCCGCGCCCGCAGCGCAGCAGACGTCAGCCCGTGGGCCGCCAGGTGCTCGTCGACCTCCCCGTAACGGCGCAGCTCGCGGCGGGCCACGCCAAGGCCGAGCACCCGGTGCGGCACATCGGCCAGCACGTCGTTCACCACACCGGTCGACGTGCCCGCCAGGTACGGCTCGACGAGGACGACGTCCGGGCGAGCCGCCACGGTGGCGGCACGGAGGGCAGCGACGTCAAAGGGCCGCACGGTCGTCGCGTACAGCACGGTCACGTCCAGGCCCTCGGTGGCCGCAAGCACCTGATCGAGCAGCGGACCCACCGCGATCACCACACCACCCGTCCCCGTGCGGACGGGGACGAAGCGCGCGCCGTCCACGGGCCTGGCCGCCCGGTTCGACTGCACCGACAACCGCACGTACACCTTGTCGTCGCCCGCCGCGACGGCGTGTCGCAGCAGCACCTCCGCCTCGTCCGGATGGCCCGGCACGTGGACCGTCCAACCGTCCAGGGTGTCCAGCAGCGCCACATCGCCAGGCGCCATGTGCGTGAAGCCACCCGCGGGCCAGTCGAACGACGCGGCGGCGCTCACCAGCACACCCCCCAGGTCCTGATGCCCGAAGTCCAGTTTCACCTGCTCGAAGGGCCGCTCCACCAGAAAGCTGGCGAAGGTGTGCACAACCGGCCGCAGACCCGCCAGGGCCAGCCCCGCGCCCGCCCCGACCAGCAGCTGCTCACGGATCCCGACATTGATCACCCGGTCGGGGTGCCTGCGCAGCGCGTCCGCGAGACCGTCCTTGCCGATCTCAGCGATGACGACCGCGACGCGGGGATCCTCGTCGAGCAGCCGGGTGACGGTTGGTGCGAACCGGTCACGCATGGTGTCCATGACGGTGATGTCCTTTCGGAAGGAACGAAGGAACGAAGGAACGGAGGAGTGGGGGAGGAGGGCATTGAGGGTGGTGGGTGAGGAACGAGCCGGGAGAGAAGCGGCTCGGGACGGAAGCGGCCCGGACCGAGAAGGAGAGGAGAAGGAGAGGAGAGGAGAAGGAGAACGGGCGGGTGCACCGAGGAAACGGGGCGGGGAGGCAGGGAGCGGAGACAAGGAGGGGAGAAGGGGGAGACGCCATCGGCGAACCGGAATGGACGGCGCGAACAGGCAACGCACCTGGGACCTGGGCACGCGGCCCAGCTGTCACAGCCGCCTCGACCGCCTCAGCTGCCTCAGCCGTTCTTCGGTTCCACACGGGCGACAACGGCAAGGGGGCGGCCCGGATGCGGTGTGGTGAAGGCCTCGAAGAGGGCCTCGTGATCCCGTCCGTCGACCACTCGCACCGACCATCCGGCCGCCTCGAAGCGCGCCGCACTGCCGCCGCTGCTGCCGTAGGTGGCGGAGGCGTTGTCGATGACGACGGTGTGCAACCGGTCGAGCCCCGCAGGCGCGGCGAAGGCGATCGCCTCGTGGTTGCTGCCCTCGTCCAGCTCCGCGTCCCCCACCAGCACCCACACCCGTGCATCCGGCAACCCCCGGATCCGCAGCCCCAGCGCCGCGCCGACCGCCATGGGAAGCCCGTGACCGAGCGAGCCGCTGGCGATCTCGACACCGGGCACCAGCGTCCGGTCCGGATGGTGGCCGAGCGGCGAGTCGTACGAGCCGAACCCGTGCAGCCAGCCGACCGGCAGGAATCCCTTGGCGGCGAGTACCGCGTAGTACGCCATCGGGCCGTGCCCCTTGGAGAGCAGAAACCAGTCCCGGGACGGATCGTCGACGGTGTCGGGGGAGACCCGCAACACCCGGTCGTAGAGCACCCACAGCGCGTCGAGCGTGGAGGTCGCCGCGGGACCGTGCTTCTCGTCGCCGGTCATCAGCCCCATCAGCTGGGGCAGGTCCTCGTAGCCGTACTGCCGGTTAGGTCGGTCGTCCTGCTGGGAAGGCCGGCCGTTCTGGGTGCGCTGGATGCGCGCTGTCGTCGTCATGACCACGAGCCTGCAACTTGAACAAAACTTCAAGTCAAGCGTTCGCCGGACGGCACGGGGCCGGATTGGACGGCCGAGGGGCCCGGGCTGGACGGCTCGGCCCGCGGAAACGGATGCGCGACCACCGGCACGAGTGCGGTATGGTTTCCCTGCACGTTCGGCCAGGGGAAGCCCAGGTCAGCGAGCATCGGGACGTGGCGCAGCTTGGTAGCGCACTTGACTGGGGGTCAAGGGGTCGCAGGTTCAAATCCTGTCGTCCCGACTTTTCGAACAATCGAAAGTCGCAGGTGAGGGGCCGTTTATCAACGGTCCCTCTTTTACTTTCCCGTGCTCCCAGGTGTCCCCTTACCTGTTTGCTCCCACTCGGGCTGCTGCACGCTTATCCGGATTCTTGCGTGCGCGTTCACATTGGTGCCTGTTTTGTGACCTCTGGCTTTCCGTCGATCGGGTGGCTTTGTGGGTATGTGCTTGCGCTCTTGCTGCTGGTCGTCCGTGCTCCCAGTGGGAGCGGAGGTGGGAGCGCTGGCCCTATATCTGGAATCCGCGGTATGGGGCCATGCGAATTCTTGACCCCATTTCTGATTTTCTCTGGTCGGTATGTCGGTTTCTGGGGGTGGCAGCTGTGGATGCATGGAGATGTTGAACGCGGGGGAGGGTGGTGGGTGCTTCTTTTCTTCCGTAGAACCTGCAAGGGGGTCTGATGGCCCTCGCCCTGAGGGGCACAGAGCGTAAGCCCAAACGCCCCATAGGTGGGATCAGAGAAGATTGCGGAGTGCGACTTCCGCTTTGTCCACGGCTTCGGTGAGGGCGCCCATGTGGGGTGTTGAGAGGCGCCCTGTGCCGATCCCTGACGTGGTGAGCGCGGCGTCAAGTTTCTGTTCTTGCTCGCTGGTCAGGTGGGGACGTGTCAGGGCGTGGGTGAGGACTTCGCGGGCGGCATAGGCGTCGAGGACGGCCGCGTCCGCGATGGCGTCGTGCAAGGGAGCCGCGTGGGGGCTGGTGTGGCCGTGGATCAGGTCGAGTGCTGTGAGTCCGACTCGGGTTTGGAACGCTGCGATCGAGGGGTCGGGTGTGGCGATCAGCGCGGAAACCCCTTGTAGGCCGGCGTCCAGCTCCTGCGGTGGAACGGTTGCTGTCGCGGGTCGACAGTGGATGCGCAGGAGGGCGGCGATGGCGTTCTCCCATGGTTCTGCGCAGGTGGTGGAGTCGATGGTGTCGCGAGCCTGCTGGTCGAGGCCGCGTTCCATCAGAGACATGATCAGGATTTGGCGGCCGTCGAGGAGACGGTTGCCGACGCCACGGTGAGCGGTCATGGCTTGGGCTGCTTCGGTCCAGCGGCCCATCCGCGCCAGGGCCCTGGCACCGTCGACAAGGACGGTGACCCACAGCTCCTCACAGACCTTCCGGTGGTCCGTCTCCGTGCCGGTCAGCACTGAAAGGTCGACGGTCCTGCCGCAGATCTCGGCCGTGCCGCGCTTCTGGGCGGCACCGTACAGGCGCTTGAGCACGGTGTAGGCGGCTTCACCGTCGCCCTCACGGGTCAGTAGCCGGGAGATGTTGATGAGAGGCATGAGCGACATCACGGCGATGTCTCCCGAGAGGTTTCCAGCATCGGCGAATACCCGGTGCTGTCTCCAACACAGGTCGCCGGCCAGGTCGGGCATTGCGACGTCGGACGCGATGAGCGCGGCGTAGTTGAGGACCCCGCTGGCGCGGGCCACCAGATCGTGGTGGCTCGCACCGGCGGGTGCGACGGTCAGTTCGGTGAGGTGGGTGATGCGTTCGTCCATCGGGAGCGCCGGTGCTTTGGGGCGGCGGACCAGTGGGATGCGGCTGGCCATCGCGAGGGGCATCGGTTCAGCCTTTGCGCGGCCAGTCGATGACGAGACGGCTGTAGGTCTTGTCGATGACGAAGCGCGGGTCGGAGGGTGTGAGCTGGTCGCGGGTGGCGCCGATGGCCATACGGAAGCTGGGTTCCGGTGCGGTGTTGCCCCAGCCCTCGTTCCAGTCGCGGATCTCGCCCGCGACCTGGTCGGCAAGCTCGGCGGCGTGTGACCCATGGCCGATGACGCCGATCTCCCAGTACCGGCCGCCTCCGTCCTCGCCCTCGCGGATGCTCAGGTAGGCCAGGCTGTCGCCGTCGAGGGCTGCCATGGATCCCCAGCCGAAGTGCGGGGTGAAGCCGGGGCGCTGGCCGGGCATGCGGGACAGGCCGTTGGGGAGCACGGAGGCCAGGTACAGGTACAGCCACTCCCACGGGTCGCCCTGGCGGAACTTCACGTCCGTGTAGACCTTGGCCTGCTTCTGGTCGAGGACGGTGCGGATGGAGTCGCGGTCGACCTGCTGTTCGCTGAAGGTCTCCAGGCGGACGTTGCCCTCGCCGTCCATGGGGACGAGGGTGTAGGTGTCGTTGCAGACGCCTTTGCGGAGGGGCACGAAGGTGGCCATCTCGCAGGAGACGGTCTTCCAGGTGTTGTCGTCCCGTTCGAAGGCGAAGCTGCGGGAGATGCTGCCGCGGATCCGCATCGGGAGGATCAGGCGTCCGCCGGGGGCGAGCTGGTCGAGGATCTTCACGGGGACGTCGCCGGCGCCGACGGTGAACTGGATGCGGTCGAAGGGTGCGTGCTCGGGGAGGCCGGCGGCGCCGTCGGCCAGGAGTGCAGTCACGTTCGAGGCGCCGGCCTCGGCGAGGTTCTTCTGGGCTCCGGTGACGAGGTCCTGGTCGACGTCCACGGTCCACACATGGCCGCTGGGGGCGACGAGTTCACCCAGGAGACAGGCGTTGTAGCCGGTGGCGGCTCCGGCTTCCAGGACCTTGTGGCCGGGCTTGGCGCCCATCTGCTCCAGCTGGGTGGCGACGATCGACGGTGCGGAGATGCAGGAGATCATCTCGCCGTTCTCGTCGTGCTTGGTGGGCACCGCATCCTCGATGTACGCCTTGTGAAGGTCGGTGCCGGGGAGGAACTGGTGGCGTTCGGTAGTGCGGAAGGCGTCGATGATGGCGGGGGTGCGCAGGTGGCCGCTGGCAACGAGGCGGCTGACGAGTGCATCACGCAGTTCGGCGGGGTCGATAGCGGGTGGCACTGTGATCTCCATTTGAGTGAGGTCAGGGTCCGGTGAGGCGGACCGGTGGGTGGGCACGTGGACTGCTTCACCTGCGCTGAAGGCGACCTGACGAGCGAGCCACGCTGTGGCGGCCTGCTCGCTCACGGGTACTCCTGCGCGGTTGAAGGCGAAGATCGCGTGATGGGCGAGGATGGCGCGCAAGCCCCGCATCAGTCGCCCCTCAGCGGCGAGTCGGCGCAGGTGACGGCCGGCGTCTTCGAAGGCGGCAACACGTTCAGCCCATCCAGGCTCCGGGTCCGGTCGTCGGGCTGCGTCGGCGTTCATCAGGCGTCGCATGGCCGTGATCGCCTGGTCGCGTGCGGGATTGGTGGGTGGGGCGACGGGAGGCCGCAGGGCGCTGAGTTTCACCCAAACGTCGCCTGCTTCGAACGGGTCAAGACCGGCCGAGCGAATCATGGCGGAGAGCAGCAGGAAACAGCGCTCTCTGGCGCCTGGACTGCCGACTTCGGCCAGGGCGGCACGGCTGTCCGCGCAGAATAGGTTGTGTGCGACGTCCATACCTGCGGGGCCGCCGAAGGCTTCGATTTCCGGTTCGTAGACGCCACCGACCCAGCCGCTGACCTGCCGCTCGGCGACGAGGCCGTTCAACAGGTCTGCTGCGGAGTGCTCGGTGCGCAGCCTCAGCCCGCCGTCCTTGCGTAGGAAGTGAAACCGTTGGTCGCGCAGGGCGGCCGAGAGCGCGTGGGCGGCCTGCGGGCTCACTCCGGTGCTGCCCGGGAACGACACGCTGGTTTGCCACCAGTCCTTCTCGGCGGTAATCGGAAGGTTCTCGTCGTCGAAGTCCATGGTTGCGTGGGCGCTCCTTGTCGGTGGGCTCGGTTCGGGTGCCGGGTGGGTTAGGCGATCAGCAGGGCGCTGGTCCAGCTGGTGGTGTTCGTGCCGTCCAGGGCCAGTCGTGCGCCGGCACGGCCCTCCATGAATCCGGGCTTGGACAGACGGTCGAGGTCAGCGGCGAGGCGGGTGGTCAGGTCGTCGATCACCGGTACGAACCGGGTGGGAGCGGGGCTGTCGTCGGCAACGGCACGGACGACGGTCACCAGGCCGGCCCATCCGTGGCACAGCGAGGCGTCGGTGATCCGGTCGAGGTAGGTCGAGTCGGAGAGCGTGTTCGCGATGGTGTCCTCTGCCGCGAGCTGGCGGGCCGGGTCGCCCAGGGCGAGCGCGGCGAGCTGCTGAGCGCGAGCGATGCCGGGCTGGCCGTAGCACCAGGACGGGCGCGCGGGCGCTGACTCGGGCGGCTTAGGAGCCGTCAATTGGTCGTGGGTGGTCCAGTAGCAGCAGCCATACGTGTCCAGCCAGTGCGCGAACACCTCGATGGCGTCGTGCTGCCCCGGCACCTGGACGCCCTGCCGCGTGGCGAGGGACAGTACCGCCAAGGGCCCAGCGATGCCGTGAGCGACACCGTTGTTGCCATGTCCGCCGTTCATCTGCTCGTCGGCGGGCCCGGCCTGCGACCACCACCCCGGCAGCTCACGGCCCTCGAGGTGGACCGGCTGTGACAGCGAGACGAGGTAGGCCAAGACCTCTTTCAGCAGCAACGGAGCCGCGCTTCGGCCCAATAGCAGTGCGGCCATACCAGTCAAGCCTCGGATGAGGTCGAACTCCGCGAGATGCGGCAGTGCCCCAGAAGCTTGCCGCCGGTGTGCTGCGGCCAGGCGGGCAGTCACGATGCGATCGACGGTGTCGCGGACATCGCGATCGGCGTGGCCGGCTCGGCTGAGTACGAATTCCAGTGCCGGGGCGCCGTGGAAGAGCGAGGCGTTGCCTCCTGCGCTGACGCCGCCGGCAACCGCGCGTGTCAGGCTGTTGTGGGCGGAGGCGAGGTCGCCGCGTTCGAAGTGCAGCAGTGCCACTCCGAGGGCGCCCTCGGACAGATCCTGAGTCCCGGGTGGGGTCGGCGCTGTCATGAGCGCGCCTTCATGGGGATGACGAGGGTGTGGGCCCTGCCGTCGATCCATCCGTCAGCCTCTGGCGGGGGCGCATCATGGAGGGTCGCAATGCCGGTCGGGCTGGCGTCAAGGTGGGTACGCAGGAGGTCCAGGTGCATGTCCTGGTGCAGGTTGAGGGGAAGCTGTTGGTCGTCCTCGGTCAGCAGCACGCGGTCCGGTACGCGGAAGCGGCCCCTCCAGGCATGGAACCGCGCGGCCCACTCATCCAGCGTCGCGGTGCGGTCGAGCAGGTCCCGAGCGCGTACCTTCCAGCGTGCGGCCACCAGGATCGAGCGGCGGTAGTGCACGGCCGGGGTGAAGGGCAGCGTCCATGCCGCGCCCCAGTCGAACCAGGTCACCTGTGGAGTTGTGGCCCGGCTGATCTCGACGAGGAAGCGTGCCAGCGGTGGGGTGTTGTTGTTCCATAGGAAGTTCAGGGCGGTCGGTGCGAGCAGTTCCAGGTGTGTGCCGGTGGCGGCATCGGCGAGGTAGGGGCGGCCGTCACGCATGCCCACGTTCAGGTCAGAGGGGAACAGCACGTCCTTCTCGGGATGGCGGAACTCGCCGACGCTGACCAGCCGGGGCAACACGCGCGGGGCTCGCGCGAGCAGGTCGGCCGGGATGCGACTGGGGTGGAAGGAGAGCTGGGCCAGCTCCGCGCCGGGCTCGACCGTGGGCAGGTTGGCGTACGTGGCGCCGGTATCCGGGAAGAGGTGCCAGAACCTGCCTGTCATCGAGCCGGCCGAGCGCGAGATGGTGGACACCTGGAGTCGGAAGTTTCCCCGTTCCAGGGCCTGCGTCGAGCGGGCGTTGACGGATACCGCCAGTTCGAGGTGCGGCGCGGTACCAGCGGGCTTGCCCGCGGCGGACTCCAGTTCTTCGATCATCGCGCCGGACAGCGGCACCGAGCGAGCGCCTTCAGCCGCTGCGGCGCCCGCGATCTCCAGCAACAGTCGATCCCGTCGGGTCATGGGGCGGGGAGGCTCAGACACGTGGCCGAACCCGTCGGGAAAGCCCAAGCCCTTCTCGCGGTCCAGCACCAGATTCAGAGGGACCTCGGCAGTTTCGCCGTAGTGCTCAGCGAACTGATCGATCCAGCGACGCCATGACGGGATGCCGTTCGGGTGTGTGGCGATCCGAGCCAGAACGGTCGCGGCGGTCTCCGCTTCCGTCAGGACCGCGCTCGGGAGCCGGACCGTGGCGTCCAGCCTCAGATCCGTCGCCGACGAGGTGCTCCGGATCTCCTTCCGCTGGGTGGAGGGAAGGACGTCCGTGGGATCGATGACGGTCGCGGGAGCGCGCAGTGACGAGCGCAGCAACCGCACCCGCAGAAGCTGCGCAAGCAGACGGGCCCTGTGGTGTTCAGCCGTACTTGGAAGCTCGGCGGCGAGCTTTTCCGCCAGGGCCGAGTATCGGATCGGTGATCGGGCTGCATCGAGCACGAGTGCGAAGGCAGGCGTAAGGGCAAGCGAGAACTCCGAGGCGCCCTCGGACGGAACGTGAACCCGCCCTTTTCGCTGCTGAGCAAGATTGTTCACGCATACGTCAACGTCGGCCATGCGCTCGCCGTCGCCCTCCCAGGCGCTGATCGCTGCGTCCAGAGCCACCGGTCCTGGTCGGGCAACCGTCTGGTGCCGTTCCCCGACGCGCACCTCGGCCCTCTTGCCGAACTCGACCAGCGCAACGCCTGCGAACAGGCCGAACGGGGTGGAGCGCCGCGCGTATCTGATCGCGTACCGGGCTGTGGCCAGTGCCGCACGTCGCACCCGGCGCACCTTCGGCGAGCGGCCATCGACGATCGACTGGACCTGGTGTGCGAGGTCCGGGCTGGCGCTGGACACAGCCTGCCGGAAGGTGTCGTCGGCCCAGACTACGGCCAGCCACGTACGCCAGCGCCGGAGCGGAGCGGCAGGTCCCGGCCAGGGCGGCATAACTGGCTCGGCGAGGTTCGCCGCAGCGCGCAGCATCCCTTCGCCGGTCCCCCTGTACAGGCTGTGCCGTAAGCGCGTCATCACCCAGACTCCGTTCTTGGCAGGAAGGGTGTGGGCCGGACGGAGGCGATCCGTCCGGCCCACAGCGACGGACCGGCGTGTTACGACGTGGTGCAGGCGCTCGGGCAGGAGCTTCCGCAGTTGTCGCCGGTGCTGCACATCAGCACCGTCTCGGTCGTCGGCGTGTTCTCGATGAAGGTGATGTCGAGTTGAAACGGGTCGTCGTCGGCGGTCGGCTGCTGGGGAGTAACCGGGCGGTCGATTTGCACGGTCATGCAGGCTCCTTAGGGCAATGGGCTGGTGGTGCAAGGTTCCGGACCCAGCGGGGATCACGGCGATCTCCGCCGGCCCGGCGACTTGATGCCAGTAAGAGGTGAGAACTCCGCCCGCTGCGTCGTCACCACCGGGGGAACGATCGGATTCCCGCGGCGAGTGGGGCAGTCCAGGGGAACGGTGTCGAGCAAGCCGGAGGCTGCGCTGCGCTGGTCGTCGTGCTTGACGACGTCGGCGAAGACCGGAGAGCTCAGGCGGAGGCTGGCAGCCGCAGGCAGCCCCGTATTCGCGACGGCCGCACGGTCTCTGTGCCGGTTCGGACACTCCCCAGGCAGACCTGATGGCGGTAGGTGACGAACGCCGGCCCGGACGGCCTCTCGACCAACTGAGCCTGGGAGGACTCGTTCTCCTCGATCGGCTGAAGGCAACGGACGTAGAACATGGCACAGATCTCCTCATGCGGGAACAAAGTGCCGTTCGGACGCGGTGGTGCGCGCCTCAGAGACGACGGCGTGTGGTGCGCCGGACTCCAGCAGAGGCAATGGCCAGAGCTTCGGTGTGCCGGCGACAGCAGTGGTGGGGATCAAGAATTCCCGCTGCTCAATGACCGTACGGAGGCGCGTATGTGCCGGAAAAGGAATGTGCACGAACTTGCACGACGTCACCCGAGCGCATCGATGGCGGACGTAATCACGCTCCGGGCCGCCGTCCCGTAGACCGCCAGATCCGCCAGTGCGCTGAACGTCCGTTCGTACAGGGTGATCTCGCGCGGCTGCGTCACGGTGATCTCGGCGGTCACCAGATCGACGAGGACCCGTTCCTCATCGAAGATCCAAAATCCCTCCACGGGCCACATGCCGCGGACCGCGCTGGCCGGGATGACTCCAAGGCTCACCTGCGGGAACGCGGCTGCGCTGAGCAAGTGCCCCAACTGCCCGGCCATCACATCATCCGGGGCAACGCGAGCCCGCAGAGCGGACTCTTCCACAAGAAACGCGAAGGTGCGCCCGCCCTCGTGCAAGACCTTCTGCCGGTGCAGACGAGCGGCGACCGCGGCTTCCGTGTCGTCGGGGATGTGCTGGAAGGCGATGATTGCGCCCATTAGCGCGCGTGCGTATGAGGCGGTTTGGAGCAGGCCTGGAATCACACCCGGTTCGTAGACCCGCATATGTCGGGTGCGCTCGTACAGGGGCAGGACAGCTTCCTGCGACGAGCGCATGCCGGCGCGCGTACGGTGACGCCACTCGATGTACATGCCGTCTATGCCGCGGGCGGAGGCGATGAGATCAGGGATCTGGTCCTGGGCCTGGCACAGGGTGGCCCAGGACCGGATGTCGTCGTCGGACGGTGGCGTCCTGCCGTGTTCAAGCCGCGAGCACTTCGACTCGTGCCAGCCTGCCCGGCGTGCCAGTTCACGGCAGGTGAGGCCAGCGTCCTTGCGGATCGCCCGCAGGCGCAGGCCGAACGTTTCCCTGGCCTGCTGGACGCTGGATGACGGTGATGGCATGAGGACGGGCAGTGCGAGGGCTTACGCGGGTTTGTACTCGGCGTGCGGGACTGCGCGCTTCCACACCGCAGTGAAGGCTGCTGCGCACAGTTCCACGACCGCGGGATCCTCGGTCACCTCGATGCCGCCTCCCGGTGGCCACTCGCCGTCCCCGGAGAGATGGATGATGAGCGCCACGCGGGAGTCGAACAACCAGAAATCGTTCCCGGGTAGCGCCAGGTCGGTGGCCCGACGGCGGGGCAGCCACCGGACTTCCTCCCCGGCCGCCGCGTTGTGCCCCTCGGTGGCTTCGTACTCAAACCGTACGTAGTCACTGATGGGTTCCGAGACGATGCGGGCCCTCTGGACCGCGACGCCACGCTGAACCGACTCCCGTACCAGGCTGGCCCACCACTCGTCTTCCTCTGTCGTTAGCGGCGGTTCGCCTTTCTGCCAGGCGATGAACGACGGATCGCTGCGCATGTAGCTGTCCCGCATCTCCAGGTGGACTGCGGACGTACGTGCACGGCGGAACAGAGCGTCGAACTCAGACTCCGTCGCCACCTTTCACCTCCAGGAAGAACTGCACCATGCGCCTGGGGAATTCGATCACGGTCTCGTGGCCGGGGATGTCCATGTTGGACAACCGTGCGGAGTCGGTGACCTTCCAGCCTTGCAGGATGTAGTTGTCGGTCTCGTCGTCGTAGTACACGGTGGGCGAGCCACCGTTCTTACTCTCGGGGTCCTTGCCGAGCTTGTGCAATGCCATGATCAGTCCTGTTCGTCGGTCTGGACGAGTGACTTCTTCGAGCTTGCGCGCCAGGCCTTACCCCTCACCAGGAGTGTGCACGAACTTGCACGCACGGTGCCAGTGGATCGGCTGCGGGGTGCACGATCGGACGTTGTGGGTGCCGAAAAGGTCATCCGAGCTGGTCAGGCGGCACGGTGGTATTCGTGGAGGGTTCCGCTGATGCGGTCGCGTCTGTGTATGTTCAGGTGGGTGATCTGGTCCGGATCGGTGATTGGTTCGGGGTGTGAGCGCAGTGGTGATGATTGGCCGAGCGCACGATGCGGGCGATGGCTGTTGTAGTGCTCCTCAAACTCCCGGAGAGCGTAGAGGAGATGGCGCTGGTTCCAGATGAGTGTGCGATCGAGCAGCTCACGGCGGCAGGTGCGTACCCAGCGTTCCATGATCGCGTTCATGCGGGGCATGCGGATGCCGGTGAGTACCACTTCGATCCCGGTAGCCGCGAGGATTGCGTCGAACAGCTGGGGATACTTGCCGTCCCGGTCCCGGATCAGGAAACGCGTGCGATGACCGGCGTCCTCCAGGTCCATGATCAGGTTCCGCGCGGCTTGTCCACCCAGGCGGCGGTGGGGTGCGCGGTGGCTCCCAGGATCCGGATCCGCCGACTGGCGTGCTCGATCACTGCAAGCACATGCAGTCGGGTACCGGTCAGCGTGACGGTCTCGAAGAAGTCGCATGCGAGGAGGGCATCGGCTTGCGCGTGCAGGAAGTCGGCCCAGGTGGTGGTGGAGCGCTGCGGAGCCGGATCGATTCCGGCGGTGCGCAGGATCTCCCAGACAGTGGAGGCCGCGACGCTGATGCCGAGCATGGCGAGTTCGCCGTGGATCCGTCGGTAGCCCCAGTTCGGGTTCTCTTTCGCGAGCCGCAGGACCAGGAGCCGAATGGACCGTATGGTCCGTGGCCGGCCGGTGCGCCTGGGGCGTGAGCGGGCGGCATGTCGACGCCTTACGAGGTCTCGGTGCCAGCGCAGGACGGTGTCCGGGCGGATCAGCAGTCGTAGCCTGCGCAGGGTTTGTTGGGAAGGCTGTGGAGTAAGGCGGCGAGGAACGCGCGGTCCTCGGGTGCAAAGTCCGGCCGGGTCATACCGAGCTGCCGTTCAAGGACTGCGAGCTGGTGTCGCAGAGCGAGGATCTCCACGTCCTTGTCCCGGTCGCTCATCGGCAGCAGCCGCAGTGCGGCGAAAGCGTTCGTGACTGCCAGATAGGCCAAGCGTAGTAACACGATCGATCATTATGCAGGAGTTGACCTGCCGGGGACGTTGATCAGCCCTCCAGGCTCGCTTGTCCAGCCAGGCTCTTCACCAGCACGGATAGACTTTTCGGCACGCACACCGTTGCGCCAACCGGGAGGGCATCCTCGAGGCCAGCGGCGTCCGACCCGGGCTTCACCAAGGCCTGCCGTCGGAGTCGAACCGACGACCTCCGCATGACGAGTCAGGGAACGCCCGCGTCAGACCGAGGACGCCAGGTACGCGCGGGCGGCACGGGCATCCTGCGCGCTGACCACCTCGCGTGTGGTCGCGAGGAAGTCACCGAGCGGTGTCCGGGCGATCAGGTGGTCGCCGACGAAGTCCTCGTACGACGCGTCGTCGCCTCGCGTCGCCGGATCCACGCGGTTCAGCACCACACTCGGCACCGGCATGCCGTAGGCCAGCCAGCGCCGGACCGGGTTCGTGACATGGTCCGGCACCCGGCTGCGGCGCCAGCGGTCGCGGCGGTCGCGTTCCCTGCGCGCCTCGTCGGCGACGGCCAGGCGCAGTTCCTCCAGTGATCCGATGTCGCACCACCGGGCCGCGTAGTCGAGCAGCCGGGCGAGTTCCGGCGCGAGTGCGTACTCGGCGGTCGCGGCGACGAGCACCCCGGTCGGGGGCAGCGGACTGTCCGCGAGGACGAGGACGTCTGCGATGTCCTTGGGGTTGAAGGGCCGCTGGAAGCCCTCCTCGCAGAGTGCCATCAGGTCATGGACGGTCTGTCCGGCACCCGGGTCGAGCATGCGCGGGCCGACAGCTCGCCCGTTGCCGGCCAACGGAGTCGGGAAGAGCTCAGCCTTCATGGGCTTGTCCAGCCAGGGATCTTCGGAGGGCCACTGCACGGTGACGACGGGGAACGGCGCGGGGGTGCCGTACAGGGTGATCCGGACGTCGGCCATGGGCCGCTCGGCGACGATCGCGGCGGCGGCACGCCAGAGTTCGGTCCTCTCGGGCACCCATATGTCGGCATCGCCGACGGGCCGGAGCAGGGCACGCGGATAGGAGGCCGCCATCGACGCGCCCTTGACGATCCTTGCCGACGGCGCGCGTGCCACCACGGTTCGCATGACGTCGGCGTACCCGGACGCCCGACCGCGGGCACGCGCCAGGGTGTCGCGGGAGCCGGAGCCGAGGGCTGCTCCCTCGCGCTCGGCGACCGACAGCACGAGGTGCGGCAGCGTGCTGCGGACCTGAGCCGCCGTGGACAGCAACAGATAGGGGGAGACGCCCTCGTCCAGCCCGAAGATTCTGGCCAGTAGCGGGAGGCTGAGCTGGTCGACTAAGCGGGCGCCCGCCCCGCCGCCCGCATCCGCACCGTTCACCACACGCGTCGTCCCCGTGCCCGCCATCGCATCCGCTCCTCGCACCCCGCTCGGTGGACGGTAGGAGGTCGCCGAGAGGCGCCCGTCGCGGGACCGGTCACCCGGCCTCGCGACGAGTCGCACTCTGGCGATGCCCCATCCGTCCCGGTCAGCCCTCGCCGCCCACGGCGGCCACGGGCTCGGCGGGAAGCTGTCCCTCGAATTCCTCGCGGCTGTCCTGGCGGACCTGGGACTCTTCCTCGGCTATTTGCGGCTGCACCACGTTGCACATCATGTCGGAATTCACTTCCACTCTGCTCGGATTCATGTTCTGGACATAACTTCCGCGTACCATGCGGCACGGTCGTACTCGCCGAATACCCTGATCACTGCGTGCGGCTTCGGCCTTTCTCTTCCTGGCCTGCTACCAACCCGGATTCTCGGGAAGCGCCAGGGAGAGGTACTTTCCACGGTCCTCCACCAGGATCTGCGCCTTGAGGCAGCCCCTGAGGAAGGATTCCAGCTCGTGGAGCCCGGGGGAATCGCAGCCATGACCGAGTTCGTCATGGATTCTTTCCGCTGTACGCGGCGCCTCGCCGCAGGCGAGGTACGCTGCCGCCCGCCAGCCGGTGAGCACCGCGCGACGTGGCGTTCCGGTCCGTTGGTCGATGACCGTGATCCGGCCGGGCGCCGCCTGGTAGATCAAGCGAGGTGGCGGCCCCTCCCAGGCCTTCTGCCAGGCTTCGACTGCACTGTCGAGTGCACTGTGGGCCGTGCCGCTCGCGATGTCGGGAGCGTCGTAGTCGAAGAAATAGGCTATCTCGGTATGGTCCATGCGCTGCGGATAGACATGCCGATAGCAGGCACGCGGCCTGATGTTAGAGATGTGGAATGAGGGATCGGTGTAATAGGGACTGAAGCGTTCGAGCCAGATCTGCCCCGATCCGGAGGGCGGTTGCAGATGCCAGAGCGCCGGAATAATATCCAACTGCTCCTTGTAGTCGGCATCGGTCTCGCCCGGGAATCCGGTGAGCATGTTCCAGAAGACCGTGATGCCGTAATATCGCGCCCACTTCAGCAGTCTGATGTTGATGAGCTTGTTCGAGCCCTTGCGCATGAGCTCCAGGATGTTGGTGCTCAGGCTCTCGATACCCGGCTGGATCCGGTGGACGCCAGCCTGTCGCAGCATCGCGAGCTGGGCACGCGACAGGTTGGACTTGGTCTCGAAGAAGAGGTTGATGTCCCAGTGGCGTTCGGCCAGGTCCGAGCAGAGCGACGAGAAGTACTTCATGTCGAGGATGTTGTCGACGGCATCGACGTGCAGCGCCGGATACTGGCCGAGTAGCAGTTCCAGGTCCGCCATCGCGCCGTCGCCGCTCTTCGACCGGTAGGCCATGCCCAGAGCGTTCAGGCCACAGAACGTGCAGTGGTGCTTCTCGCCCCACCAGCAACCACGCGAGAACTCGACGGGGATCTTGACGGGCTCGCCACCGAGGATGCGGGACCGGTCGTCCTGCGCCATCCGGCTGAAGTACTCGCGGTAGTCGGGGGTGGGGAGAGTGTTGAGGTTCCGCAGGATCGGTGTGCTGATCGCGGTGCTCTCCTGGGCGCAGCCGCGACCGTGCACGCCCGGGATGCCGACGGGTTCCCGCCGTGCGAGGGCCCGCAGCAGCGCGGGGAACGCCAGATCGGCCTCGCCGCTGACCACGTAGTCGATCCAGTCGATGTGGCGCGCGTACTCGATGCCCATGTGCCCGTCGAAGTTCGCTCCGCCGTAGATGAGCGGCAGGTCGGGATGGCGCTCCTTCAGGTGTCTGCCCAGTGCGAGGGACGGGGCGTTCTGGAGGAACGTCGAGGTGAACCCGACCGCGTCGTACGCGCTCCAATCGACGGTGTCCGCCCACTCTCGAAGAAAGCGCGGGACGCCCTCCCGGCGCAGGGTGACCAGGTCGTCGGTCCCCTTGCCCGTGAGGTCGCGCCAGATGCCGGCGATCTCGGGGAAGTCGGCGAAGTACTCGTGCTCGGCGGTGACCTCGCCGAACGCGGCGTACGAGAAGAGCCATTCGCCCAACAGGTGCAGGCGGCCCGCGTGCATCTCCGAGACGGAGTTGTAGACCTCTGGTCCGATCAGCAGCGCGAACTCGAGGTTGGGGTAGTGAACCTCGCAGCAGTGCCCGTCGGCTGCCGCGATGGACTTGAGCAGCCCGCACTGGATGGACGGCGCATCGAGCCGGGACCAGGGCATGTTGACCAGCGCGACGTTCAGCGTGCGCTCCGCGGTGTTCAACGCCCCACCTCCTGCGGGCCGGCGAGCAGGTAGTCGGTGTGGCGCATGAGGCCACGGGAGCGCGCGGTCCGTTCGTCGAGGTTCAGAGACTTGATGAGCCAGCGCGTGCGCAGGGCGTTCTCGTCGCCGACCCGTACGACCTCGCGTCCGTGGAGGGCCAGGTTGTTGCAGACCGCGACGAAATCGCCCGGCTGCATGAGGAGTCTCTTCTTGACCTCATGGGGCAGCAGAGCCAGCTTCTCGGCGAGCCGCCGGCTCTCCGGACTCGTCCCCCGGGTACGTCCCTCGATGAACCGGAATTCTGCTTCGCCGGTCAGGATCGGATGCACGTCGCGCTCGGAGTTGTCGACTCCTCCGTCACGCAGATCAGGATCGGAGGGCGTGACGTACACCGGAGCACGGAGTAATTCACGTTCCGCTTCGTCGAGAAGGCCGATGACATCGACGTTTCGAACGAATGAGGTGTAGACCTCGTTGGCCGGGTCGGTGCGCATGCCGATCATATAGAGATGTTCCGGGACGACCGGCTGATTCCCGAGATCCTTGTGGAAGGGCTGCCCCAGAACCCCACGTGACGAGTGCGTTTCCCATCTGATGCGACTCGGATAGATATCGTAGAAGACATCGCCGCCGCTGATGTCGAGCCGCCCGACGGGGCGGGTAGCGGAAAGAAACGCGTAGGCCTCAAGAAATGCTTCCGCGATGAACGTCTTCTTGATCCGGTACTTGGAGTACAGCGGATCGTCCGGATCGAAAGTCTCGACGTCCTGGTCGATGGGGCAGTTGCGTATGAGCACCACAGGCCGCTCGACGCGGCGATCCCGGTCGACACTCCTACAGAAGTCCGTGAACGAGCGCGGCAGCCGCCCGGATTCGACCAGCTCACGCACGCTGCGGCGAAACGGCTCGTAGCATCGGTAGGGACTGAAAGGTATGCCCGCGAATTCTTTGCACAGATCGAGTCGCGCGCTGTCGGAGAACACGTAATCAGGGCTCAGCATGGCGACCGGAGAAAACATCTGGAACTTTCCCCTAGATCTAGCTGTCACGGACAGGAGATCCCTGATCCTGAGCTCCATCCACCTGCCTTGTCAAGAGCTACGCAACAAGATATTTATCGGGCTGGAAGCCCTACTCGCGCAGCCACACAGTCGCACATGCGGAGCGTATTGTTCCATTTAGGATCGTTGACAGTCGATGCTTGCCCTGCCAACATAAAAAATCCGCGACAGCGCATTGCCGGGACAATCGCACGCCGATCGAGGGGAATTGGATATTCCGAATTCGTACAGGCCGCGGAACCCGGAAGGGTATTCGATCTTTCATATCCTTCTGCGTCGCGCGTCCGGCCGCTTCGCGCGTCCGGCCGTAAAGGAGGATGCACGGTGACAGAGCCCGCTCTTCAGGTCCAGTCCGTCACTCGATCGTTCGGCGCCGACGGGCAACGGATCAAGGCACTGGACAGCGTCTCCTTCGATGTGCGCAGCGGCGAGATCGTCGCGCTGTTGGGTGCCAACGGCGCGGGCAAGACGACCCTGGTGAAGATCGCCTCGACGCTGCTGCTCCCCACCGGCGGTACGGTCCGGGTGCTCGGCGCGGACGTCGTGGAGCACACCAGACAGGCGCGGCGCCTGGTGGGAGTGGTCTTCGGCGGCGATCGGGGTCTGTACACGAGGATTTCAGGGCGGGAGAACCTACGGTTCTTCGGCATGCTCGCCGGTTTACCCAAGGCCCTGCTGCGTGAGCGCGTGCCGGCCATGCTGGCGAGCGTCGGTCTGGCCGATGCCGCCGACCGGCGGGTGGAGACCTACTCCCGGGGCATGAAACAGCGTCTGCACATCGCGATCGGCCTGATCGCCGACCCCCGCGTGCTCCTCCTCGACGAGCCCACCGTCGGCCTCGACCCGATCGAGGCCGACCGGCTGCGCGACACCGTCGCACGGCTGCGCTCCGACGGGGTGGCCGTGCTCCTGACCAGTCACTACCTGTTGGACGTCGAAAGGCTCGCCGACCGGGTGGTGATGCTGGACCACGGCCGTCTGACGGCAGACCAGCCGCTCGCCCAGTTCGCCGAACGCGCGGGCTACGCGGCCGTCGTAGCCGTCCGCGTCCGGGGCGAACTCGACGATCCCGGACAGCTGCTGCCCCATGGCATGTCGGTCGACTCCCTGGAGCGGACGGCGGACGGTACCGAGCTGACCCTCCGGCTGCGCAGCTGGGACGGCGGGGCGCTCACCCGGATCGGCGAGCTCCTGAAAGGTCGGGACCTGCTGGACATGCAGGTCAGGCCTGCCCGCCTGGAGGAGTCGTTCGCCTCGTCGCTCGACGCGCCGGCAGACGCCTCGGCATCGGCATCGGATGTGACCGCGTGAGTCACCCCTTGGTCGAACGGTGCGTCAGCGGCATCGAAGTGATCACAGCCAGTGCCCGGATGCGCATCGCGGAAATCCGGGCCACCCCGGGCATGTTGGTCTTCCTGGTCGTTCAGCCGGCCGCGTTGCTGCTGATCGTCCTGCACAGCTCCGCGGACACGTCGCCGCCCGCGGTGTCGCGGGCGGTCTTCGGCACTTTGCTGACCGCGTTCTGGGCGGTGACCATCCGAGGCACGGCCGCCGTCCTCGCCCGGGACCGGGCGCAGGGCGTACTCGGCCGAGCCGTCACCGGTGCGCGGGACGCCCGGCTGATAGTCATCGGAAAGGGACTCGGCGCCGGACTGACCGGAATCGTCGCGATCGCCGCGACCACCCTGGTCGTGCTGCTGCTACTCGGCCTCCCCGTGCAACTCAGCCACCCAGGCTGGCTGGCCGTCGGCGTGGCCGCCGTGCTGGTCTCGGGCGCCGCCGCGGGTCTGCTGCTGGCCTGCCTGTTCGTGCTCACCCGGCACGCGGCGACGCTGTCCACCTCAGTGATCTACGTGGTGTACCTGCTGGGCGGGATGCTCGTACCGGACCGGATGCTGCCGTGGGCGGTGCGCTGGCTCTGCTACGGCATCAGCCTCCGTTGGCTCCAGGAGTTCCTGGCCGGTGCCGCCACCGGAACGGTCGACCTGCGCGCGCTCGTCATCGCGTTGGGGCTGACTGTGGCGTACGGCGTAGCCGGAGCACTGCTCTTCGAGCGCATGGTCACCCGAGCTCGGGCGGAGGCGACACTTGATCTCTTCTGACCAGGCGCAGGCCACGATCAGGCTGGGCTTTCTCGAACACCTCGCGGCTCACCCGCCGCGGATCATGCTGGTGGGCATCTGGCCCATCGCGATCGCCCAGAGCCTGTTCTACACGATGCTCGGGCGGGTCACGGGCGGCCCCGGAGGCGGGGAGTTCGCGTTCACCGGTTCCGTCGCCATGGTGCTGACCCTGAGCACCATCGGCGGGCTCGGTTATCTGCCCGGAGAGGACAAGGCGGCCGGCACCTTTCACCGTCTCCAGCAGAGCGACGTGTCACCGGCCACCATCTTCGCGCTGCGGTCGCTGCCCTGGCTGGGGCAGGCCATGATCGCCGTCCTGCTGTGCCTGGCCGTCACGGGACCGCTGACCGGCCACGCCGCCACCAGCCTCGCGCTGCTCCCGCTGCTCCCGCTGCTCCTGCTCATGGCCGCCAGCAGCGCGGCGGCGGGCCTCGCGGTGGCCTCCACCTCGCTCGGCCGGCGGGCCGAGGTGCTGGCCAACAACGGGTTCCAGTACCTGCTGATCGTCGCCGGCGGCATGGTCGTCCCCGCCGGTCGGGCCCCCGTACTCGACGCCATCGGCTCGATGCTTCCACTGCGCCACGGCGTACTGGCCATCCGGGCCTACCTCGACCCGGGAACCGCCCAGGCCGCGGGCGGCTGGGTCGCACAGGCGGGACTCGAAGCCATCGTGGGGATCGGCTGGGCGGCCGTCGCCGCCGGGCTCTATCGATGGCAGGGGCACCGTGCCCGGGTGCACGCGACAGGCGACTTCGTCTAGGGGGCGGGCCGGTCATGCACGAGATCATCAGGCCCATCCGGGTTGAGCTCGATCCCGCGCCCTCCCGGACGCAGATACGCGAGGCGGTCGCGCGGCTCGACCCCGGGTGCCGGCTAG
>NZ_JAMJWG010000041.1 GCF_024435355.1 Streptomyces odontomachi | reverse complement strand
CAGGTAACGAACAGCCGTGTCGGCTGAACGGTTCACTGAGTCAATTGAAAAGTGTGCTTGTTCGCTGGCCCTGTTCGCGGCCCCGTTGAGAAGCGGGGTGACTGATAGGGTTTCGGTGGTTATAGCGTAGGGGAAACGCCCGGTTACATTTCGAACCCGGAAGCTAAGCCTTATTGCGCCGATGGTACTGCAGGGGGGACCCTGTGGGAGAGTAGGACGCCGCCGAACAATTTGTGGAGGACCTTGTGTCCCAGCGTTCACGCTGGGACACAAGGTCCTTTTGCGTTTTCAACCGGCCCGTTGCACACGCAGCGGCGTAACAATGAATGTAGTACCGATAAGACGGCTGCGGTGCCGAAGACAGGAGCCATGAGAATGTCCACCAACTCTCCCGACGAGCGACCGGAGCGCGACGAGCGTCGCCGGGACGGTGGTGACCGCAGCGGTTACCGCAACAGTCAGCGACGCGACGACCGTGGTGGCCCTGCCCGCCGCGACGACCGCGGGGATCGCGACCGAGACCGCGGTTACGGGGGCCACCGCCAAGGCGAACGCCGCGACGACCGCCGGGACTTCGGCCGTAGTGATCGAAATGATCGCAGTGATCGAAATGATGGCAGGGGACACGGCGGATTTCGGCGCGACGACCATCGCGGTGGCGGGTACCGAGGACGCGACGACCGTAGCGGCGAGCACGACCGTGGCGGACGGCCGTCCTTCCGCCGCGACGATCGCCCCGCGGACGGCCCCCGCCACGGCGGCTGGCGCGGCGATGACCGTGGTCGTGACTTCCGCAGGGACGGGGACCGGCCAAGCTACCGGCGTGATGACCGTGGTGGATTCCGTGGCGATGACCGGGGTCGTGGTGAGCGAGAGGGTTTCCGGCGCACCGATCGCCGGGACGACCGGCGTGATGACCGTGGTGGATACCGTGGCGATGACCGCGGGCGTGACGTCCGCAGGGACGGGGACCGGCCAAGCTACCGGCGTGATGACCGTGGTGGATTCCGTGGCGATGACCGGGGTCGTGGTGAGCGAGAGGGTTTCCGGCGCACCGACCGCCGGGACGACCGACGCGATGACCGGGGTGGATACCGTGGCGACGACCGCGGTGTTCGACGTGATGACCGCGGTGGGTACCGCGGGGACGACCGTGGCGGATACCGCCGGGACGCCCGTGACGGCGGTCGACGTGATGACCGTGACGGCGGTCGACGTGATGACCGCGGCGGTGTGCGCCGGGAGGGGCCCCGCAGCGGGTTCCGCCACGATGACCGACGTGACGAGCGACGTGACGAGTGGCGGCGCAGCGAGCGTGGCGGTTTCCACCGCGACGACGCTCGTGGCGACCGCGGCGGCGACTACCGAGGCCGCGACGAGCGCACCCGCAGCCCTCGCCACGACGAGCGGCGTGAGGACAGCCGGCGGCGCCCCGGAGGTTTCCGCGGCCGGGACGACCGGCGCGGTGGTGACCCCCGGAGCCGCGGTGACCGGCACGGCGGCGAGCGGCGAGGCGGCGGCCGATACCGCGATGACCGCGATCGTGGCCGGGACAGGGACAGGGACACCAGGGACCGGGAGCCCATCAAGAGGCTGCCGATCCCCGAGGACGTGACCGGTGAGGAACTCGACTCCGGAGTACGGCAGGAACTACAGAGCCTTCCCAAGACCCTGGCCGAGGACGTCGCCAAGAACCTGGTGATGGTGGCACGGCTCATCGACGAGGACCCGGAGGGGGCATACGCCTACTCCAAGATCGCGCTGAGGCTCGCGTCGAGGGTGGCGGCGGTACGCGAGGCCGCAGGCTTCGCCGCGTACGCGCACCAGGTCTACGGCGAAGCGCTCGCCGAGTTCCGGGCGGCCCGCAGGATGACCGGGAACGTGGAGCTGTGGCCCGTCATGGCCGACTGCGAACGCGGCCTTGGCCGGCCGGAGAAGGCACTCGACATGGCCGGTGCGCCCGAGGTGGGCAAACTGGACAAGGCCGGGCAGGTGGAAATGCGGCTCGTGGCCGCAGGCGCGCGACGCGACCTGGGCCAACTCGACGCAGCCATCGTCACCCTGCAGAGCCCGGAGCTTGCGTCGAACGCGGTCCAGCCATGGACGGCCCGCCTCCGCTACGCGTACGCCGACGCGCTACTGGCCGCGGAGCGCAGCGGAGAGGCGCGTGAATGGTTCGCCAAGGCCGTCGAGTCCGACCGGGACGGCAGCACCGACGCCTCTGACCGGCTCGCTGAACTCGACGGGATCGAGTTCATGGACGCGCTCGACGAGGACGTCGACAGCCTGGACGAGTACACCCAACTCGACGACAGCGGCGACAGCGACGACAGCGCGACGGCAAGCGCGCCCGTGGGAGTCACGGAAGCTCCCACCGACACCGATGAGGACGGCGAAGCCAAGACTGAGGCCGTCGCCGATGCCGACCCCGACGCGGAAACGGCGTCCGGAGCTGCCGACACCCCGGCAGCGCCCGACAGTCCCGAAGCGCCCGGCGCGCACGGCGCCCGGGAACAGAGCTCCTAGGAGCCCGTTCCACGTCGGTCTCAAGGCCGGTTCCCGGGACAGGCAGATGTTCTCTTGAGGGGCCATCTCAGAGGCCCGTCCCGGGAAGTCGCTTACTCGGCTTCTACTCGTCTTCCTCGGAGAGGCTGCGCAGCACGAGCCCGGTGGCCGGTTTGGGGCCGAACGACGTCGACTTGCGGGGCATCATCAAGCCCTGCCGGGCCAGTGCCCGTACGACGTCCTCACGGACCGGGTGCATGAGGACGGCCGTGCCACCGTCGCGTTCCGCTTTGGCGACGGTGGCTGCGGTGTCGTGGATGTAGCCGATGTGTTCCGGGGTGTCCGGGATCCGCCAGATGCCGTCGAGCAGGACGGTGTGCAGCACCGTCGCGTCCAGCGTGCGCAGGTCCTCGGGCACGTCCGGCGGGATCATCTGGTCCACCAGGCCTGGAGAGGGGTGGTCGACGAGGTGGAAGGCGCCGTCGCCGGCCAGGAGGAAGGCGTTGCCGGCCGCACGTGCCTCGCTGAGGGCTTGGAGGGCGTGGTCGAGTGGGCCGTCCACCGTTCGGACCCGGAAGTGGGCCTTGGCGGCTGCGAGGGCGTCTGGGACGGGCAGCCGGTGCAGTAGGCGGTGGATGGCGCGCACACGCAGGGGGTAACGGGCCGTGTCCACCAGGAGGACGAGTCCCAAGTCCCAGGGGCTGGGCGAGGAGTGCTCGGTCCGCAGCGCCAGATAGGTCGCCCAGCGGTGGTGGCCGTCCGCGATCAGCGCCTGGTGGCGGGCGAGGTCCGCACGGATGCCGGCGATCTCCCGCGGGTCCGTGACCGCCCACAGGCGGTGGTGGATGCCGTCCTCGGTGGTGGTGGCGAGTAGCGGCGCGCGCCGCACTGTGCGCTCGATGGCCGATGCGGCACTCTCCGCACCGGGAGCCTCATGGTCTGGGGCCGTGCCGGGAGGTCGGGGCGGTGCTGCCGCGCCGGCGGGCTCGCTCCGGTAGGTCAGCAGCAGCGGCTCCAGATTCGCGCTGGTGGCGCGCATGAGGTCGGCGCGGTCCGCGACGATCTCGGGCATCACGTCCTCATGGGGGAGGACGATCCCCTCGGCCGCCTCGGACAGGCGCAGTGCGCCGATGACGCCGCGTTGCAGGAAGTCCCCGGCCCGCTGCTCGTACACGTAGAGCGCGGGTTCCGGGTCCCTGGTGAGGACGCCGGTGGCGAGCCAGCTGCGCAGGGTGTCCGCGGCGTGCTGGGTGTGGGTCGTGGACGATGTGGCCTGGGGGAGGATCAGCCGGACGATGTTGTGGGGATCGGCCGACTCCAGATGGAGCAGGCCGTCGGGGCGCACGACGACGTCGTACGGCGGTGAAGTGACGGCGGCAAGGTTACCGACGCGTTCCGGTGCATAGCGGACGCCCCTGAACGGGATGAGGTCAAGCGCGTCGCCTGCCGGACCCTGGCCTGGATCTTCAGCGGGACCTGCAGAGTTCATTGGGGCATCGTATGTGCGTCCGGTGGTGTCGGCGGCATACGGAATCATCGGGGGTGCGCGTGGGTGCGGCGTGGGGCGGGGACCCGGGGCGCGCACGGCCGGGAAGTGTGGATCAACGAGATGCGAGGCGTGATGAGCCAGACCGTCAGGACGCGGCCCGAGGGCAGCGAGCGGCAGCTGAGCCAGGCCTATGACACGGCGCTGCTCGACTTGGACGGGGTGGTGTACGCCGGTGGTGCGGCGATCGAGCACGCCGTGCCGTCGCTTGCGGCCGCCCGCGGTGACGGCATGCGGCTTGCCTACGTGACCAACAACGCCCTGCGAACCCCGCAGACGGTGGCCGCACACCTCACGGAGCTGGGGGTGCCGGCCGAAGCATCGGAGATCATCACGTCGGCGCAGGCCGTGGCGCGGCTCATCAGCGATCAGGTGCCGTCGGGATCACGGGTGTTGGTGATCGGCGGGGAGGGGCTGCGGGCCGCGCTGCGCGAGCGCGGTCTGGTGCCGGTGGAGTTCGCGGACGAGGAGCCGGCGGCGGTCGTGCAGGGGTACGGGGGGCCCGATCTGGCCTGGGGCAGGTTCTGGGAGGCCTGCTACGCCATCGAGCGCGGTGTGCCGTGGTTCGCGTCCAACACGGACCTGACCATTCCGAGCGGCCGTGGCATCGTCCCGGGGAACGGTGCGGCGGTGGAGGTCGTCCGGATCGCCACCGGCGCCGAGCCGCAGGTGGCGGGCAAGCCGTTGCCGCCCATGCACCGCGAGACGATCCTGCGCACCGGCGCCGAGCGCCCTCTTGTCGTCGGTGATCGGCTGGACACCGACATCGAGGGCGCGTTCCAGGGCGGTGTGGACTCGTTTCTGGTGCTGACCGGGGTGACGGCCGCCGCACAGCTGGTGGCGGCGCCACCGCAGCACCGGCCCAGCTATGTCGACGCCGATCTGCGCGGACTGCTGACCGACCAGCCCGAGGTCGTGGCGGACCGCGGTGCGGGGAAGCAGGCGGTGTTCCGCTGCGGGGGCTGGGCTGCCGTGGCAGGGCAGGAGGAGCTGGAGCTGAGCGGGCAGGGCGCCGCCTTGGACGGCCTGCGGGCGCTGTGCGCGGCGGCTTGGACGGCGGCGGGGGACGGCAGCTGCGCCCTCGACAGCGGTAAGGCGGTGGCTCGGCTGGGGCTTTGAGGCCGATGAGCGGGTAGGGGCGGTTCGCCCGGAGGGATGGTTAGGTTAACCTAACTTCCGTGTTGATGGATCGTCCCCCAGAAAAGTCCGCGGCCGCCGCAGCCCCTCGCGGCCGTCGGGCGATGCGTGCTGCCGGGCTGGTCCTCTCCGTGGGAGTGCTGGCGTGCGTCATGGTGGCGAGCTTGGCGATCGGCGCCAAGCAGCTCTCCGTGGGGCAGGTGTGGCACGGCCTCTTCCAGGACTCCGGCAGCTACGGCGACGTGGTCGTGGCGGAGCGGCTGTGGCGTACGGTGCTGGGGCTGCTGGCCGGTGCGGCGCTCGGTCTTGCCGGTGCGGTCCTCCAGGCGCTCACCCGTAACCCGTTGGCCGATCCCGGCCTGCTCGGCATCAACGCGGGCGCTTCGGCGGCCGTCGTGACCGCGCTCACGTTCTTCGGTGTCGGCTCGCTGACCGGCTATGTCTGGTTCGCGTTCGCCGGGGCGGCGGGCGTCGGCGTGCTGGTGTACCTGCTCGGCGGCAGCCGCGGCGCCACACCGGTGCGGCTCGCGCTGGCCGGCACCGCGATCACCGCGGCGCTGTACGGCTATCTGGAAGCCGTGATGATCATGGACAATGCTGCGCTGGGCAAGATGCGGTTCTGGACGGTCGGCTCGCTGGCCTCGGCGAACGCCACCACCATCGGGCAGGTGCTGCCGTTCATCGCGGTGGGTACCGTGCTCGCCCTGGCCGTCGCCCGGCCGCTGAACGCCGTCGCCATGGGCGATGACACGGCACGCGCGCTGGGCGCCCATCTCACCCGCACCCGGGCGCTGTCGATGCTCGCCGCGACCCTGCTGTGCGGGGCGGCCACCGCGGCCTGCGGGCCCATCGCGTTCGTCGGGCTGATGGTGCCCCACGCCGTGCGCTCCTTCACGGGGCCCGACATGCGCTGGATCCTGCCGTACGCGGGCGTGCTGGCGCCCGTTCTGCTGCTCGGGTCCGACGTGGTCGGGCGGCTTCTGGCCCGGCCCGCTGAACTACAGGTCGGCGTCATCACCGCGGTCATCGGCGGCCCCGTCTTCATCTTGCTGGTACGCCGGCGGAGGGTGGTGCAGCTGTGAAGGCGCTCCGTGTCCGAGACGGGTGGACGTCCGTGCGGTTCGATGTGCGGGCCCTGGTCGTCGTCCTGCTGCTGGCCCTGGCCGCGCTCGCCATGAGCGTGCTGTTGATCGGCACCGGCGACTTCCCGATACCCGTCTCCGACGTGCTGCGCACCCTCGCCGGAAACGGCAACGCGGGACAGGAGTTCATCATTCACGAGCTTCGGCTGCCGCGCGTGCTGGTGGGGTTGCTGGTGGGTGCCGCACTCGGGCTCGGCGGGGCGCTCTTTCAAGCCATTTCGCGTAATCCGCTGGGCAGCCCCGACGTGCTCGGACTCGGGCAGGGTTCCACCGCGGGCGCGCTGATCATGATCGTGCTGTTCTCCGGCAGCGCCACCCAGGTCGCCCTCGGATCGCTCGTCGGCGGCCTGGTGACCGGGCTCGCCATCTACCTGCTCGCCTGGCGACGTGGAGTGCACGGGTACCGCCTCGTGCTCGTCGGCATCGGAGTCGCCGCCGTCGTCACCGCCGTCAACGGCTACCTGCTCACCAAAGCCGACCTCGTCGACGCCGCACGGGCGGTGGTCTGGATGACCGGCTCCCTCAACGGGCGCGACTGGACCCAGGTATGGCCCCTGCTCGCGCTGTGCGCCGTACTCGTACCGTTCGCGCTGCTGAACGCCCGTCCCCTGCGCATGCTCGACATGGGCGACGACGTGGCAGGCGCCCTCGGCGTCCGGGTCGAACGCACCCGGATGCTGCTGATGCTGACCGCCGTGCTGCTCACCGCCGCGGCCACCGCAGCGGCCGGCCCGGTCGGCTTCGTCGCCCTCACCGCGCCACAGCTGGCCCGACGACTCACCCGCGCGCCAGGGCCCAACCTGCTGCCCGCGCTGGTCATGGGAGCCGCCCTGCTGGTCACCGCCGACTGGGCCGCACAGCGGCTCTTCGGCGCCGACCAGTTGCCCGTCGGAGTGGTGACCGGCGTGCTCGGCGGTGGCTATCTGCTGTGGCTGCTGGTCACCGAACGCAGGGCGGGACGGATATGAACCGCCGCCGCACGCGAAACGGCGCCACGCATTCCGCCGACGTCCACTCCACCGACGTCCACTCCACCGACGTCCACTCCACCGACGTCCACTCCGCCGACGCCCACTTCACCGACGGCTCTCACCGACCACCCGCCCCCGCCTCCGCACCCGACAGCGACCACCGAGCAGTGCCAGGAGCGTGCCCGACATGAACCGGCTCATCGCCGACGGCGTAACCCTCGGTTACGACCAGCGCATCATCGCGGAGGACCTCTCGGTCGAGATACCGGACCACTCCTTCACCGTGATCGTGGGACCCAACGCGTGCGGCAAGTCCACCCTGCTCCGGGCCCTGTCGCGGATGCTGCGGCCGTCGCGCGGACAGGTACTGCTCGACGGGCGGGCCATCCGGTCGATGCCGGCGAAGCAGGTGGCCAGGACCCTCGGGCTGCTACCGCAGACGTCCATCGCGCCGGACGGGATCACGGTCGGCGAGCTGGTCGCCCGTGGCCGCTATCCCCACCAGGGGCTGCTGCGCCAGTGGTCGTCCGACGACGAACGCATCGTCAACGAGTCCATGGGGCAGACCGGCGTCGCGGAACTCGCCGACCGCTACGTCGACGAGCTCTCCGGCGGCCAGCGGCAACGCGTCTGGATCGCCATGGCGCTGGCACAGCAGACACCGCTGCTGCTGCTTGACGAACCCACCACCTTCCTCGACATCCAGCACCAGATCGACGTGCTCGACCTCTGCGCCGAGCTGCACGAGGAGCAGGGCAGGACCCTGGTGGCGGTGCTGCACGACCTCAACCACGCCGCCCGCTACGCCACCCACCTCATCGCGCTACGCGCCGGCCGGGTGATCGCCCAGGGCGCCCCCTGCGACGTCGTCACGGCCGACCTGGTGCGCGATGTCTTCGGCCTGGACTGCCAGGTCATCGACGACCCCGAGACCGGGACGCCGCTGGTCGTACCGGCCGCCCGCCGATCACGGGCCGCACGACACGCCGACGTGGCGGATTGAACGGAGCGTGCGGACGCCGCGCAGCAGGAGCAGGAGCAGAGGAGCAGGGGCGCGCCGAGATCAGGCGGCTGCCAGTCGGCTGAGGCCGATCAGAGCAGGCTCCTGAGCCTCAGGAGGTCGCGGATGCCCGCCTCCAGCCTGACCCGGCCCGTTGCCCACGCTCTCGGGAAGCCGAGTTCGCCGGCCACCATCGCCACCAGGTCGTCGCTCGCCATCGCCAGCCGGATCTGGGCCCGCTGCCGCGGCGGCCCGGGTGCGGAGTCGCCCACCTCGAGGGCGCCGTCGGTCAGGCGGCCGCTGAAGGTGGCGTCGAGGTCGGTGAGGTGGCAGCTGACGGAGCGGTCCGTCGCGGCCACCCGGCGTACCTCGGCATGGGCCGAAGCGAGATTCTCCGAGAGTCTGTCGAGCGCGGCGCGGCACTCCTCGATCGTCGCCATCGCGGTCGACGGTACCCCAGCCATACGCGGTAGCGTCATGGCATGAGCGACTCCACGGCAGGTCCGGAGCGTCCGGCGCCGGTCTTCGGGGGCCCGCGCCCCGCCGCCCCGACCCCCACGCCCCGACCCCCCGTACCCGGCCCGCCGGCGCCCCGCCCCGCCCCGCCGGCGCCCCGCCCCGCCCCGCCCGGCTTCCCCGAGCCGGGGCCGTCGACGCCGCGCCCGGAGCCGGCGACCGGGCCCATGCCCGGCTCGACCGGAACCGAGTCTCCGGAAGGGCCTGCACCCGGCGCACCCGCGGCGCGTGAAGGCGTTCGGGAGCCGTCGGCCACGGAGGAGCGGTGGGGGGCGGGAGCGGCTGAGGAGCCGGCGTCCGGGGAGACGGCCGCGGAGCAGCCGGCGGCGGAACCTGCGACGGAGAAACCGGTCGCGGAGTACGATCCGGCCGCCCCCGCGCCCCTCGGTCTCGAGCGCACCCCGACCGGCCACGCCGAGGTCGACGCCCAGTTGCAGCGGCTGGCCGATGCCGACCACCTCGCCACCGACGGACATGTGGAGGTGTACGAGGATGTGCACCGGGGGTTGCGCGATGCGCTGACCGCCCTCGACACACGCCCGGGGCCTCCGGCGCCTCCGCCGAGACACGGTGGATCGAACACGAGGAGCTGAACCGAACGTGGCAGGAGTGGCACGCCGCCGCCTCGACGCCGAACTGGTCAACCGCAAGCTGGCCCGCTCGCGTGAGCACGCCGGGCAGCTGATCGCCGCGGGGCGGGTCAGCGTCGGCGGAAGCATCGCCGTCAAGCCCGCCACCCAGGTGCCGACCAGCGCCCCCATCCTGGTGACCGAGGACACCGACGACCCCGGCTACGTCTCGCGCGGCGGCCATAAACTCGCCGGCGCCCTGGATGCCTTCGTACCCGAGGGGCTGCGGGTCGAGGGCCGGCGGGCCCTGGACGCCGGGGCGTCGACCGGTGGCTTCACCGATGTGCTGCTGCGCGCGGGCGCCGCGCAGGTCGTGGCGGTCGACGTCGGCTACGGCCAGCTCGCCTGGTCGTTGCAGAGCGACGAACGCGTCATCGTCAGGGACCGCACCAATGTCCGCGAGCTGACCTTGGACGATCTCGGTGGCGAGCCGGTCGACCTGGTGGTCGGGGATCTCTCCTTCATTCCGCTGGGTCTTGTGCTGCCCGCTCTGGTGCGGTGCGCGAAGCCGGACGCCGATCTGGTGATGATGGTCAAGCCGCAGTTCGAGGTGGGGCGGGAGCGTCTCGGCAAGGGCGGTGTGGTGCGCAGCCCGCAGCTGCGGGCCGAGGCCGTGCGCGGTGTCGCCGAGCGGGCCCGTGGCCTGGGTCTGGGCGCCTGCGGGGTCACCGCGAGCCCGCTGCCGGGACCCGCCGGAAACGTTGAGTATTTTCTGTGGCTGCATGCCGGGTCGCCCGACCTCGACCCGGCCGATGTGGATCGTGCAGTGGCGAAGGGGCCGCGTTGACTCAGAGCCGAGCTCGTACTGTTTTCCTCCTTGCACACACCGGTAGGCCCGCGGCGGTACGCAGCGCGGAGCTCGTCGTGCAGGGACTGCTGCGCTCCGGGCTGGGCGTGCGGGTCTTGCAGGCGGAAGCGCCCGACCTGCCGCTGCCGTCCGCCATCGAGCTGATCCCGGCCGCCACCCCGGCGTCGCTGGACGGCTGCGAGCTGCTGATCGTGCTCGGCGGCGACGGCACGCTGCTGCGCGGCGCCGAGTTCGCCCGGGCCTCCGGGGTGCCGATGCTCGGGGTGAACCTCGGTCGCGTCGGCTTTCTCGCCGAGGCCGAGCGGGACGACCTGGAAAAGGTCGTCGACCGGGTGGTGAGCCGGGCCTACGACGTCGAGGAGCGGATGACCCTCGATGTCGTTGTGCACAGCAACGGCGATGTGGTGCACCGGGACTGGGCGCTCAACGAGGCCGCGGTGCAGAAGGTGTCGCCGGAGCGGATGCTGGAGGTCGTCCTGGAGGTGGACGGCCGACCCGTCACCGGGTTCGGCTGCGACGGCATCGTCTGCGCCACCCCCACCGGGTCCACCGCGTACGCCTTCTCCGCCGGTGGGCCGGTGATCTGGCCGGAGGTGGAGGCGTTGCTGATGGTGCCGATCAGTGCGCATGCGCTGTTCGCGAAGCCGCTGGTGACCTCGCCGCGGTCGGTGCTCGCCGTCGAGGTGCAGCCGCACACCCCGCACGGGGTGCTCTGGTGCGACGGCCGGCGCACCGCGGGGCTGCCCGCCGGGGCGCGGGTCGAGGTGCGGCGGGGTGCCGTGCCGGTCCGCCTTGCGCGCCTGCACCATCCGTCCTTCACCGATCGGCTGGTCGCCAAGTTCGCGCTGCCGGTCTCCGGATGGCGTGGTGCACCCACCTGATCGCAGCGGGCCGCACCACGAGGCGCTTCACATGATCGACTCGCGCAAAACCGCAGCTCGGGCGGGGTCATACGGACCAGTGCCGGCTCCTGCCCGACCCCCGAGTGGTCGGGGACGAAAGCACCCGTAACCGTCCAGGACGTAGACGGCCCCATCGTCCCGTATCGGCGGGGACGTCCCCGCCAACGAGCCGGCTGCCGTGAGGTGACGGCCGGCGCCGTCCCCTGTTGGGGTGGGGTGGCGTCGCACGGTGCGGGCAAAACCTCGTATGGTCGAGGACGTGTTGGAGGAGATGCGGATACGGTCGCTCGGAGTCATCGACGATGCGGTCGTCGAGCTGTCGCCCGGCTTCACCGCCGTGACGGGTGAGACGGGCGCCGGCAAGACGATGGTCGTCACCAGCCTAGGGCTGCTACTCGGCGGGCGCGCGGACCCGGCGCTCGTACGGATCGGGGCCAAGTCGGCGGTCGTCGAGGGCCGGATCAGCGTGCCCGCCGACGCGCCGGCCGCCCAGCGGGCCGAGGAGGCGGGTGCGGAGCTGGACGAGGGCGCGCTGCTGGTCAGCCGCACCGTGTCGGCCGAGGGGCGCTCGCGTGCCCATCTCGGGGGCCGTTCCGTCCCCGTCGGGCTGCTTTCCGAGCTCGCTGACGACCTCGTGGCAGTGCACGGCCAGACCGACCAGCAGGGGCTGCTGAAGCTCGGCCGGCAGCGCCAGGCGCTCGACCGGTACGCGGGCGACACGGTCTCCGTGCCGCTCGCCAAGTACTCCGCCGCGTACCGCAGGCTGCGTGCCGTGGTCGTCGAACTCGACGAGATCACCACGCGTGCACGTGAACGCGCCCAGGAAGCCGACATGCTGCGGTTCGGCCTCGACGAGATCGCTGCCGTGGAGCCCCGCGCGGGTGAGGACGTCGAACTGGCCGCCGAGGCCGAGCGGCTCGGGCACGCCGAGGCGCTGGCGTCCGCGGCCGCGGCGGCGCATGTCGCACTCGCCGGGAACCCCGAGGACCCGGAGAGCGTGGACGCGACCACGCTGGTCGCCGGGGCGCATCGTGCGCTCGAAGCCGTGCGGGCGCACGACCCGGCGCTGTCCGCACTCGCCGACCGGATCGGGGAGATCGCGATCCTGCTGGGTGATGTCTCCGGCGAGCTGGCCGGGTACGCCGACGATCTCGACGCCGATCCGCTGCGGCTGGCAGCCGTCGAGGAGCGCCGTGCCGCGCTCACCCAGCTGATCCGCAAGTACGCCGCCGACGGGGAGGGCGTGTCCACCGTGCTGGACTGGGCCGCCAAGGGCGCCGTCCGGCTCACCGAGCTCGACTCCGACGACGACCGCATCACCGAACTCACCACGGAGCGCGATGCCCTGCGCGCCGAACTCGGCGTGTTCGCGCAGGCCCTCACCGATGCCCGGTGCGAGGCCGCCGCGCGGTTCGGGGCGGCCGTGACGGAGGAGCTCGCCTCGCTGGCCATGCCGCACGCGCGCGTGACGATCGACATCCGCCAGGGCGACGACCCGAACGGCGTGGAGGTGCACGGCCGCACCGTCGCCTACGGTCCGAACGGCGTCGACGAGGTCGAACTGCTGCTTGCCCCGCACCCCGGTGCGCCGCCCCGGCCGATCGCCAAGGGCGCTTCCGGGGGTGAGCTCTCGCGCGTGATGCTCGCCGTGGAGGTCGTCTTCGCGGGCACGGATCCGGTGCCCACGTATCTCTTCGACGAGGTCGACGCGGGCGTGGGCGGCAAGGCCGCGGTGGAGATCGGGCGGCGGCTCGCCCGGCTCGCCAAGTCCGCCCAGGTCGTGGTCGTCACGCACCTTCCCCAGGTGGCGGCGTTCGCCGACCGGCAGTTGCTGGTAGAGAAGACCAACGACGGATCGGTGACGCGGTCCGGAGTGAAGACTCTGGAGGGCGAGGACCGGGTCAGGGAGCTGTCCCGGATGCTGGCCGGACAGGAGAACTCGGAGACCGCGCGTGCCCATGCGGAGGAACTCCTCGCGGCGGCCCGGGCGGACGCCTGACCGGCGGAACGGCGCCCCGTGGGGGAGGGGCGGCACCCGGCTCCAACCAGCAGTAACCGGGCTGGAACCGGCAGTAACCCGGCTGGGACCGGCAGTGACCGGGCTGGAATCAGCGGTAACGCGGCTGGGACCGGCAGTAACGCGAGCCGGCGCACGCCGGGCCGCGAACCGGAGCCCGCCGGGCCGGAGAGTTCCCGAAGAGTTTCCGTCCGTACGCCGGAGCCCGGACCTACCGCCTCCGCACGCCGGGGTCTCTGGACGCATCCGTCCGAAATCCCGTGGCCGCATGGCGGGTTGCGTTCTCGCCACCCGGTAATCCCGTATATATTTGTGCTAAACGCATGCGTTCGCTATGTGAGTTGCCATCCTCACCCGGTGAATCCCAGGCGACTCGCCGGGGCGGCTCACTCGTGTGGGTGATTGCGCGCGGTGTGCACCGGTGCTGGCAGAGAGGGTTGACGGGCGACGCCGCACGCCCCCGGCAGGGGCACCCCGCTGTCGTACCGTGCACGCACCGTCCCGTCGCATTCCGCCGTGCGGTAACTCCCTTCGCGCCCTCACCTCAGGGATACCCCCCGGAGCCTCGTGCAGGGGGACCGTCGAGACCGGGGGCACGCCCACCGACGAACCAGGAGCCCCGCCACCGTGAGCAGCCACGCACCGCACGGCCAGTCGCCGTTGTGCACCGTGCAGGTGCTCGGCGAGGGCGGCGCAGGCGTGGGCTGCCACGTTCGCTCGCTCACCGCGGGCCTGGTGGCACGGGGCGTGCGGGTCACGGTGTGCGCCCCCAGCACGGCCGAACAGACCTATCGTTACACGGCGGCAGGGGCACGCCATGTGGTCGTGGCGGATCGCAACGACCCGGCCAGCGTGGCGGCGCTGCGCACCGCCTGCCTAGGCGCCGACCTGGTGCACGCGCACGGCCTGAACGCCGGCCTGCGTACCGCTCTCGCGCTCAGCGGCCGCCGTGTCCCCCTCGTCGTCACCTGGCACACCCACCCGCAGCCCGGAGCCGCACGGGCCCCCGTGCTGCGGCTGCTGGAGCGGCAGGCCGCGCGCGCCGCCGCCGTACTCCTCGGCGCCACGCCGGCCCTGGTCGACCGGGCGCGCGCCCGTGGTGCACGCGATGCACGGCTGGCCGCCGTCGCACCACCCGCGCAGCGGCGCCCCACGGCCGCGGACGGCCCGTGCGGACCTGGCTCCGCGCAGAAGACGCGTGCCGAACTCGGCGCCGTTGACCGCCCGCTGCTGGTCGCGCAGGGCGCTCTGGAGGCGCACCTCGGCTACGGCGTCCTGCTGGACGCCGCACGGACCTGGCGCGGTCTGGACCCTGCCCCACTGCTCGTCATCGCCGGAGACGGCCCCCTCAGGAGCCGCTTGCAGCACCGCATCGACGCCGAGCAACTGCCGGTGCGGTTGCTCGGCGGCCACGCGGACCTGTCCGAACTCCTGGCAGCCGCGGACCTCGCCGTCCTGCCGGCCGGGGCGGGAGGGCGCCCCGGGCCGGTGCGGGACGCCCTGCACGCGCGCGTGCCGCTCGTCGCAGCCGACTGCGGTGGCCTTGCCGAACTCGTCGGCGAGGCCGCGGCGCTCGTCCCCTGCGATGACGCCGCCGCGCTCGCCGGTGCCGTCGCGAAACTGCTCTCGGACCCCGAACGCAGGAGGCTCCTCGTCGGCAAGGGTGAGGAGCAGGCTGCGACCTGGCCGACCGAGGACCAGACGGTGGCCCAGGTGCTCAGCATCTACGACGAGTTGACCCAGTCGCGGGAACCGCTGGAACCACCTCGCTCATGACGCCGTCCCCCGGGACTGCCTCCGCCAGCGTCGACCGGCTCACTCGGCGGCGCGGAAATCGGTAGCGGCGCACTCGGTAGCGGCCTGCGCGGGGCCGATGTACTCGGTGTCGGAGCACGCGGACTCCGTGAGTTCGTCGAGGGCCGGCCGGAGCCGGTCGGCCAGGGCCGTGTCCCAGCGTGCGATCTCGGCCGCCAGCAGGTCGGCGGCGGCCTTGAGCGCCCGCCGCAGTTCGTTCCCGGCCATCGACCCGATGAGCGTCGCCTCCAGCGGTCCGGTCACTTCGTCCGGCAGCAGATGGGCGCCCTTGGCGTACACCGCGGGATGGTCCAGGCGGAGGCAGGCCAGCGTGATCAGATGGTCGCGCAGGGCGCTGATCCAGTGCTCGGCCTGCCACCGCCGGCCCCGCTCGATGCAGATGCGCGCATGCAGGGCATGGTGCCAGGCCAGTCCGATCAGCTTCTCCCGATCGGGCGGGGCGAACGGCGGGAGTTCCGCCGTCCGTCCGAAGACCGTCCGCCATTGCGGCCCCCGCGGGCCGAACTCGGCTTCCGGGGAGAACGTGAGGTCGACCTCCAGCCAGTCGGGCAGGAGGAAGACGCGGATGGTGCCGGGTGACGACGCCAGGTCCCAGTGGTGCAGGGCGCCGAACTCGGCGTAGAGCCGGCCGGTCCAGGAGTCGACCGTGGGTGCGAGGGCACCGCGCACGGCGAGCACCAGATCGATGTCCGACCACGGGTCGCCCCGTCCGGTGGCGAGTGAACCGGTGAGTGCGGCGCCCGTGATGGCGCCGTCCGTCCTGGCGAGGTCGAGCAGCCGTTCCCGGACGTCGTCCCTCTGGGGGGAGGGCACCATCGCGTTGTCTCCTAGGTTCCCGTCGGGTTCCCGTCGCGTTCCCGCGGCTTCCCGATCGAACGATGACATGGGCGCTGGCCTGCGGATTCGGGTTCCGGGCCGGGGCGCGGCCGCCGCCCGACGAGGAGTACCGCGCAGGCAGCGGCGGTCAGCAGCCCGCCGGCGAGGAAGGTGCCCCGCACGTCGGCGAGCGGCAGGACCAGTCCGCCGAGGGCGGCGCCTGCCGCGATACCGGCGTTGTAGGCGCCGGAGTTGGCCGCGAGCGCGAGGTCCGTGCGGCGCGGCGCGCACCGCAGCATCTCGTTCTGGGTGGCCATGAACACCGGCCCGAGTGCACCGCCCATCAGCACCAGGAACACCACCGCCGCCACCGGGCGGGTTCCGGCCGCGTACAGGCCGAGCATGCCCACCGCCTGCGTGGCCACCGCCGTGGTCAGCGCGGCATGCGGAGAGCGGTCCAGCCATGCGCCGGTGATGCTCACCCCGACCAGGCACGCCACGCCGAAGGCCATGAACAGGGCGCTGACCCTGCTCGGGGAGAACCCGCTGACGTCGCCCAGGAACTTCACGAGGTAGGTGTATCCCGCGAACGCCCCGGTGGCGGAGAGCGTTCCGGCCGCCAGCACCGTCCGGAAGCGGCGGGCGTCGGGACGGGGCGCGTAGGCGGCGGGCTCCTGTTCCGGACGCGACGTCGGCAGCAGCGCGGCGATCGTCACCAGCGAGACAAGCCCCAGGGCGGCCAGCGCTGCGATGGGCGCCTGCCACCCGCTCCGCTGGCCCCACCAGGTCCCGGCGGGAACACCGAGCACCAGCGCGAGCGAACCGGCGACGGACAGCGCCCCGATCACCCGGCCCCGGACCTCAGGCGCGAACAGACCGACCGCGACCGGGCCCATCACCGCCCAGAACAGCGCCTGGGCCAGCGCGGTCAGCAGCCGTGCCGCCAGCAGTAGCCCGTACGAGGTCGCCAGCGCCGCAACCAGACTGGACACGACCAGCGCGGCCAGCAGCCCCGTGAGCACCCGGCGGCGCGGCACGGTCCGCATGAGGTGCGCGAGCGGCAACGACGACACGGCCACCGTCACGCCGTAACCGGTGACCAACAGGCCGACCGCTGACACCGACACCCGCAGGCTTTCGGACATCAGCACCAGGAGGCCGACCGGCAGGTTCTCCGCGGTGTTGAACGTGAACGCGGCCAGCATCAGGGCCACGAGCACGGCCATCCGGTGCCAGGGCGCCGGCGACGCTGGTGGCGTGGCCGTGGCCGTACAGCCGCCTCCCGCCCTGGACCCTTCCTGCTGCTCCGTGGCCCCTTCCATGGCGGTACCTCACCGGGCCCACCAGGGCCACCGCAACCGAATTCCGCCGCCGAGGGCGGGCCGGGCCCGTCAGCTCCCGTACGCTCCGGCCGCCGTCAGACGCAGGGCCGTGTCGATCAGCGGCACATGGCTGAACGCCTGCGGGAAGTTGCCGACCTGTCGCTGCCGAATCGGGTCCCACTCCTCGGCGAGCAGTCCCAGGTCGTTGCGGAGCGCCAGCAGCTTCTCGAACAGTTTGCGGGCCTCGTCCACCCGGCCGATCATCGCCAGGTCGTCGGCGAGCCAGAACGAACAGGCCAGGAAGGCGCCTTCGTCGCCCTCGAGACCGTCGACGCCGACGTCGTCGCCCGTGGTCGGGTACCGCAGGACGAAGCCGTCCGGGGTGGACAGCTCACGCTGGATGGCCTCGATGGTGCCGATGACGCGCTTGTCGTCCGGCGGCAGGAAACCCATCTGGGGAATCAGCAGCAGGGAGGCGTCGAGCTCCTTGGAGCCGTAGAACTGCGTGAAGGTGTTGCGCTCCTTGTCGTAGCCGCGCTCGCACACATCACGGTGAATGTCCTCACGGAGCTGACGCCACTCCTCCAGGGGGCCGTCCACGTCACCGGACTCGATGAGCTTGATGGTGCGGTCCACCGCGACCCATGCCATCACCTTGGAGTGCACGAAGTGCCGCCGCGGGCCGCGCACCTCCCAGATGCCCTCGTCCGGCTGGTCCCAGTGGTCCTGGAGGTACTGGATCAGCTTCAGCTGGAGCGCCGAGGCGTAGTCGCTGCGGGCCAGGCCCGTCATGTGGGCCAGGTGCAGGGCCTCGGTGACCTCGCCGTAGACGTCGAGCTGGAGCTGCTGGGCGGCGCTGTTGCCGACCCGCACGGGGCCGGACTCCTCGTAGCCCGGCAGCCAGTCCAGCTCGGCCTCGCCCAGCTCGCGCTCGCCCGCGATGCCGTACATGATCTGGAGGTTCTCCGGGTCGCCCGCGACCGCCCGGAGCAGCCACTCACGCCAGGCGCGTGCCTCCTCGCGGTAGCCGGTGCGCAGCAGCGACGACAGGGTGATCGCGGCGTCACGCAGCCACGTGTAGCGGTAGTCCCAGTTGCGCATGCCACCGATCTCCTCGGGCAGGGAGGTGGTCGGGGCGGCGACGATACCGCCGGTGGGGGCGTAGGTGAGCGCCTTGAGGGTGATCAGGGAGCGGACGACGGCCTCCCGGTAGGGACCGTGGTAGGTGCACTGGGCCACCCACTCGCGCCAGAACTCCTCCGTCGCGACAAGCGCCTGCTCGGTCTCCGGGAGCGGCGGCTGCGGCTTGTGCGACGGCTGCCAGGAGATCGTGAACGCGATCCGCTGGCCGGGGGCGACGGTGAAGTCCGCGTACGTGGTGAGGTTCTCACCGTAGGTCTCGACGGACGTGTCGAGCCAGACCGAGTCGGGGCCGGCCACGGCCACCGTGCGGTCGTCGGTCCGGTGCACCCACGGCACGATACGGCCGTAGGAGAAGCGCATCCGCAGCGCCGAGCGCATGGCCACCCGGCCGCTGACCCCCTCCACGATGCGCACCAGCTGCGGGGCGCCATCACGCGGCGGCATGAAGTCGATCACACGGACGGTGCCGCGCGGGGTGTCGTACTCCGACTCCAGGATCAGCGACTCGCCCCGATAGTGGCGGCGGGAGGCCGCCGGAGGCTCGGTGCCGTCGGCGTAGGCGGGGCCCAGCCTCCAGAAGCCGTGCTCTTCGGTGCCGAGGAGGCCAGCGAAGATGGCGTGCGAATCGAAGCGGGGCAGGCACAGCCAGTCGACCGTGCCGTCCCGGCAGACCAGGGCGGCGGTCTGCATGTCTCCGATGAGTGCGTAGTCCTCGATGCGCCCGGCCACGTACATCTCCAGTCAAACGGACTTCGGTCGCCCCAGACGGGGCGCTCGGTTGTCGGCGGTCACAGCATCAATTGCAGTCAAAGCATCAAATATAGGGAGGCCGACCGGCGCGCTTGAAGCACCGGCGGGCTTCCGTACCGGGACATGGCGGGGTGTGCCCTTTGCCGGCGGCTCTGCAGCAAGTGTCCGAGCAGAATAAAGCGCGTTGGTGATCGCGTGCACCTCACACCTGAGATCGTGGTGTCACGATTGAGTACGGGCCGGCGCTCGTTTCCGGCCGTGTACGCGCCAGCGCGGAGCGTGCCCGCGAGCAGCCTCTTTCCGTCACTGTTACCCTGGTAGCCCGTGGACCGGTGGGCTCCTTCCCAACTTCCAACCGAAAGCGTCCGGCGACGGCTGTCAGCAGAGGCCGCCGGCGACGCTACCGCGATGGGCGAGAGACGAGACCCCCGAGCCGCAGCGCAGGCACCTGGTGGAGATCTCAGGACCAGGCAGCCGCTACGACTTCAGACCGCGACCACGGGAGCCCCGTCTTGGCCATGCCGAACCGACTGCCGACCTCCGCAACCACCAAGCACATCTTCGTCACCGGAGGCGTTGCATCCTCCCTCGGCAAGGGCCTGACCGCCTCCAGCCTGGGCGCGCTCCTCAAGGCGCGAGGGCTGCGCGTCACCATGCAGAAACTGGATCCGTATCTGAACGTGGATCCGGGCACCATGAACCCCTTCCAGCACGGTGAGGTGTTCGTCACCAACGACGGCGCCGAGACCGACCTGGACATCGGGCACTACGAGCGCTTCCTCGACGTCGACTTGGACGGCACCGCCAACGTCACCACCGGCCAGGTGTACTCCCAGGTCATCGCCAAGGAACGGCGCGGCGAGTACCTCGGTGACACGGTGCAGGTCATTCCGCACATCACCAACGAGATCAAGCACCGCATCCGCCGGATGGCCACCGACGACGTGGACGTCGTCATCACCGAGGTCGGCGGCACGGTGGGCGACATCGAGTCGCTGCCCTTCCTGGAGACCGTCCGCCAGGTGCGGCACGAGGTCGGCCGGGACAACGTCTTCGTGGTGCACATCTCCCTGCTGCCCTACATCGGCCCGTCCGGCGAGCTGAAGACCAAGCCCACCCAGCACTCCGTCGCCGCGCTGCGCAACATCGGCATCCAGCCCGACGCCATCGTGCTGCGCGCCGACCGCGAGGTGCCCACCGCGATCAAGCGGAAGATCTCGCTCATGTGCGACGTCGACGAGGCCGCGGTGGTCGCCGCCATCGACGCCAAGTCGATCTACGACATCCCCAAAGTGCTGCACACCGAGGGCCTCGACGCCTACGTGGTGCGCAAGCTCGACCTGCCCTTCCGCGACGTCGACTGGACGACCTGGGACGACCTCCTGGACCGCGTCCACAACCCCGACCACGAGATCACCGTCGCCCTGGTCGGCAAGTACATCGACCTGCCCGACGCCTACCTCTCGGTCACCGAGGCGCTGCGCGCCGGCGGCTTCGCCAACAAGGCCCGGGTCAAGATCAAATGGGTGGTCTCCGACGACTGCCGCACCCCGGCCGGGGCGGAGCGGCAGCTTGGCGACGTCGACGCGATCTGCATTCCGGGCGGCTTCGGCGAACGTGGCGTGAGCGGCAAGGTCGGCGCGATCCAGTACGCACGTGAGCAGGGCATTCCGTTGCTCGGCCTCTGTCTCGGCCTCCAGTGCATCGTGGTCGAAGCGGCCCGCCACCTCGCCGGGATCACCGACGCAAACTCCACCGAGTTCGACGCCGCCACCCCGCACCCCGTCATCTCCACGATGGCAGAACAGCTCGACATCGTCTCGGGCGAGGGTGACATGGGCGGCACCATGCGCCTGGGGATGTATCCGGCCAAGCTGGCCGAAGGCTCCGTGGTCCGCGAGGTGTACGACGGCAAGGAGTACGTCGAGGAGCGCCACCGCCACCGCTACGAGGTGAACAACGCCTACCGGGCCGAGCTGGAGAAGAAGGCCGGCCTGCTGTTCTCCGGCACCTCCCCGGACGGCAAGCTCGTCGAGTACGTGGAGTACCCGCGCGACGTCCACCCCTACCTGGTCGCCACCCAGGCCCACCCCGAGCTGCGCTCCCGCCCGACCCGTCCGCACCCGCTCTTCGCCGGCCTGGTGCGGGCCGCGGTACGCCGCAAGACGGAGGCGTAGGTCCCGTCCGTCGGCGGGCCGGAGCCGGTCGACCCGCGCCGAGCGGGTCGGGGGCTCGGGCCCGCTCGGCGCGTCCGTGCCGGCCCGGCGTCGACCGTGTCGACCGGCTGGTTCGCGCGGACCCGGCGTGTTCTGTGCCGACCCGGCGTGGTTCGTGCGGACGGTCGCGGCGCAGGTGCGGAGGCGTCCGGGGCGGGTCCGCCGCAGCCGGGCGATACGGTGATCCGGGGCGCTCCTTTTGTGGGGCCTGCCCCGGTTTCCGGTCGCGCGTGTGGAGGACAGGGCGTTATGACGATCAAGGACACCCCCGAGGAATGGCAGATCACGGCCAGCGAGACGCCCTTCGTGGGGAACAAGACCTCGGTCCGCACCGACCAGGTCGTCATGCCGGACGGCTCCGTCGTGGGACGCGACTACCAGGTGCACCCTGGCTCGGTCGCCGTTCTCGCCCTGGACGACCAGGACCGCGTCCTGCTCATCCGCCAGTACCGCCACCCCGTGCGGCAGAAGCTGTGGGAGATCCCCGCGGGCCTGCTCGACATCCCCGGCGAGAATCCGCTGCACGCGGCGGAGCGCGAGCTCTATGAGGAAGCGCACGTCAAGGCGGCGGACTGGCGCGTACTGACCGACGTGTACACGACGCCGGGCGGCTGCGACGAGTCCGTGCGGATCTTCCTCGCCCGCGATCTGTCCGAGGCGGAGGGCGAGCGGTTCGCCGTCGAGGACGAAGAGGCCGACATGGAGCAGGCGCGGGTGCCCGTCGACGAGCTGGTACGCGGCGTGCTCGCCGGTGACCTGCACAACAACTGCCTGGTGGTAGGGGTTCTCTCGCTCGTCGCCGCCCGCCAGGGGGACGGGCTCGAGGCGTTGCGGCCGGCGCTGGCGAGTTGGCCGGCGCGGCCCTTCGAAGCGTGAGGCCCGGGGCTGCGCCCAGGGCCTGGGGCGGCCTCTTCGACGTCGGCCCTGACGTGGCATCGCGCCCCTGATGCGGCGGCGCGCCCCTGACGTGGCGTCGCGCCCCTGGTGGGTATCCCTGCGGGGTGCCTTGCCCCTTTGTGGGTGGTGGGGGTGGTGGGGGTGTGCGGGTTTCGTCGTGGTTGGTTGCGCAGTTCCCCGCGCCCCCATTTCTGGTGCCCTTGGCCGTGGGGTTGCCGGCTTGTCGGCGTGGCCTGCTGGCTGCCGCCTGCTAGCAGCAATTTCCAGCCACCCGACGGCGACCCCACGGCCAAGGGCACCAGAAAGGGCGCGGGGAACTGCGCGCCCAGCCAGGCCGAAACCCGCACACATCCACCACCCAGAGGGGTGTATCCAGCCCTCAACCCACCAAGCAGGTAATCCGTGTGGCCCGTTCGAGGCACGGTGGGCGCGGCCGGTCAGACCATCGCCTGATCCGATCGGGCGATGGTCTGCGTTGCGTGCAGCCGTTCGTGTCGGGGAGCTGAACTAGGCTCTGACGCGCCCCAGCCGACCGTGGCGGGCGGCAGTGCGTGCTGGGACGGGAGTGTGGCCCGTGACGGATCAGGCGGTGGACACCGGCGGCATCGAGGTACCGCAGCAGGGGCAGCGCGGTGCCCCCGCACCGTCTCAGACGGCCCCTCCCTTCATCGGCCGTGCACAGGAGCTGAAGGAGCTGTGGGCCGACATCGGCCGCGCCGGACTCGACACCTTGGCGGGCCGCAAGGCCCCCCGCGCCCGGGTCCTGCTGATCGCCGGCCGCCCGGGCTCCGGGCGCACCGCGCTGGCCGAGGAGTTCGCCGGCCGGGTCACCGGCCCCGGCAGCCGCTACCCGGGCGGTGTACTCCGCGCCCGGCTGACCGAACCCGACGGCACCCCCGTGCCCACGGCCGACGTCGCGCGCACCCTCCTGGGCGATCTGCACCTGTCCGCGGCGCCGGGTGCCACCGAGGACGACGTGACCGGAATGCTGCGCGACGCCCTGGTCGAGCGGCCCAGCGTGCTGCTCCTGGACGACGCCGCCCACGCCGAGCAGGTCGACCCGCTGCTGCCCGACACCCCCCACTGCCTGGCCGTGGCCGTCTCCGAAGGCCCGTTGACCGGTATCCCCGATGTGCGCCCCTGCACGCTCGGCGGGTTGGACACCCCGTCGGCCGTGGCGCTGCTGAGCCGCTTCACCGGCTCCGTGCGCATCACCTGCGACCCCCGCTCGGCCGAACACCTGGCCGAGGAGTGCGGCCGGATGCCCGCCGCGCTGCTGCTCGCCGGCGGCTGGCTCAGCGCCCGGCCCCGGGCCGCCGTCGCTGACCTGGCCAAACGGCTGCGCGAGGCACCGGCACGCGGCGACGGATCACCGCTCGCACGTGTCTTCGCCTTCGTCTACGCGGAGCTGCCGACGCCCGCCGCGCGCGTGCTGCGACTGCTGAGCCTGGCGCCGGCCGGCCTCGCCGACCCGCAGACCGCCTCGGCGCTGGCCGGCTGCTCCGTCACCACCGCGCACGACGTCCTGGACGACCTGGCCGTACTCGGACTCGTCCGGCCGGCCGGCACACCACTGCCGCAGTACGAGGTGCCCGGCTGCCTGATGCCGCTGCTGCGTCGCCGCACCGAGGCCCAGGACCGTCCCGCGGAGCTACAGCTCGCCCGGGCCCGCATGCTCGAGCGGAACGTCACCCTGCTCCAGTCCTGCCGGGCCCTCACCGAACCGGCCGGCTCGGCGGCCCGGCGCAAGCACGCCGCGCTCCCCAACAGCCTGCGCTTCCCGAGCCGGACCGCCGCCGCACGCTGGCTGCGGATCCGGCAGCCCGCGCTGCTCGCCGCCGCCCGGGCCGCGGTCGCCGAAGGCGACCTGGACACCCTGGCCCGGCGGCTGATGGCGGCGCTGGCGCGGGCGCTCACCGCCCACCAGGGCACCGAGGCCGCGGCCGCCGAGCTCTACGGCATCCATGCGCTCATGCTGTGCGTCACCGAGCGCCGTGGACTCCACCGTGAGCAGGCCGCGGCCCTGCTCAACCTCGCGGACCTGGACGCGCACGCCGGCCACACCCGGGCCGCGCTGGCCCGCTACCGCGCGGCCTTGGACGCCGGGCGCCAAGCGCAGGACCCGTACGCCACGGGCCGGGCCATGGAATCCATCGGCGCCGCCTACCAGGAGCTGTTGGACGCCCAACGGGCCGTGGACTGGTTCGGCCGCGCCCTGGCGCAGTGCCTGGCACGTGACGAACGCCACGACGCGGCCCGACTGTACGGGCGCATCGCCGGGGCCCAGGTGCAGGACGGACGGTACGCCGAGGCGCTGCGCAGTTGGCGTGCCGCGGTGGCCGGCTTCCGCAAGGCGGGTGACCTGGCCGGCCAGGCACGCGCCCTGAGCGAGTTGGCGCGCACCCAGGAGTACGCGGGGCGCTACGAGGAGGCGTTGCGTACCGGCCGGGAAGCGGTGGAGGGGGCGCGCCGCGCCCATGACGAGCGGTTGCAGGCCGCCCTCCAGCTCCGGCTCGCCGATGCTTTCGAGCGCCTCGGCGACCCGGTGGCCGCCGGGCTGCACCGGGCGGCCGCCGAGCGGGTCCTGGGAGGAGAAGCCGGAGAAGAAGCCTCCGACGGCTGCACCGCACCCGTTTCCGGGGTTTGCGGGGATTCCGCGGACTCCGGGGATTCCGGGGATTCCGGGGACTCCGGGGACTTTGAGACTTCGGGGGGCTCGGTGGACTTCGGCGGCTCTGAGGACTCGCTGGGCTCCGGGGCCTCCGAGACCGCTGAAACCGCCCGGGGCCCCGTTCGCGATGGACTCTTCCGCGGGCCCGGCGGGTCTCGCGGCGCCCCCGCCGACGGCTCGGCGACCGCGACGACCGCCCGCCCTCCGATCACCCCCGAACCCCGGACCCGCCCGGCGCACGTCCCGGGCCGCCGCCGGGATGACCAGCCGGATGACCTGGCGGCCGGCGGGGATGACGGCGTGGACGTAGCCGCAGACGCAGGAGACGGCCTGGAGGAACGCCGTCATGACGCCCCGGCGAGCCGTCGACGGGGGGATGCGGAAGACGGCAGTGATCGCGCGGAAGACGGCGGCGACCGTGCGGAAGGCGGTGGCCCGGAGGGCGACGCGGGCGGCAGCGGGAAGGGGCGCCGGCTCGATCTTCCGGCGAGCCGCCGGGAGGGGCACGCGCCGGATCACCCGGAAGACTCAGATCGCCCGGAAGACCCGGAAGACCCGGAAGACCCGGATCACCCGGCCTTCGAGGACGCGGGCACCGCACCCTCGCCCGGAATCGTCCCCGGCCCGGCGCCGGCACCCAGCGCGGCGCCGGGACAGCACGTCACGGCAACGGAAGAAGACGTTCCGGGCGACCCCGGAACGGCGTCCGGGCCGGCCCCGCAGCAGCCTCGGGACGCGTCCCGGCCCGATACGCCCGATACGCCACCTAGCACCTGCGAATCTCACAGTGCATCCGCCCCATATTGAGCGTTTGAAAGGCTAGACACCAAGGAAGCCTTCATTAGACTGGCTCCGCCGCAGTGTTCTGCTGCATCTCCCGTTACGCGCCCTGCGTCCGGGTGTGTCATGCATTGCCGTGATTGATTTTCTGAGCCAAGGACGTGATCGACGATGAAGGTCGGCATCCCACGCGAGGTCAAGAACAACGAGTTCCGTGTGGCCCTCACCCCCGCCGGTGCGCACGAGCTGGTGCGCCACGGCCACCAGGTCCTCATCGAGCGGAACGCGGGTGCCGGCTCCTCGATCACCGACGCCGAGTACGTCTCGGCCGGCGCGCGGATCCTCGACACCGCGGACCAGGTCTGGCTCGAGTCCGACCTGCTGCTGAAGGTCAAGGAGCCGATCGCCGAGGAGTACCACCGGCTCCGCAAGGACCAGGTGGTCTTCACCTACCTGCACCTGGCCGCTTCCAAGGAGTGCACGGACGCGCTGCTGGAGGCGGGCAGCACCGCCGTCGCCTACGAGACCGTGGAGCTGCCCGGTCGTGCGCTGCCGCTGCTCGCCCCGATGTCCGAGGTCGCCGGCCGCCTCGCGCCCCAGGTCGGCGCGTACCACCTGATGCGCCCGGCGGGTGGGCGCGGCGTGCTGCCGGGCGGCGTGCCCGGTGTGCTCGCGGGCCGTGCGGTCGTCATCGGCGGTGGCGTCTCCGGCTGGAACGCGGCGCAGATCGCCATCGGCATGGGCTTCCACGTCACCCTGCTCGACAAGGACATCCACAAGCTCAAGGAGGCCGACCGGATCTTCGGCACGAAGATCCAGACGGTGGTGTCCAACGCCTTCGAGCTGGAGAAGGCCTGCCTCGCGGCGGACCTCGTCATCGGTGCCGTCCTCATCCCGGGCGCCAAGGCGCCGAAGCTGGTCACCAACGAGCTGGTGTCCCGGATGAAGCCCGGAAGTGTCCTTGTCGACATCGCGATCGACCAGGGCGGCTGCTTCGAGGACTCGTATCCCACCACGCACGCCGAGCCGACCTTCGCGGTCCACGAATCGGTCTTCTACTGCGTCGCCAACATGCCCGGCGCCGTCCCCAACACCTCCACGTACGCGCTGACCAACGCCACCCTGCCGTACATCGTGGCGCTCGCCGACCACGGCTGGCGTGAGGCCATGCGCCGCGACCCGGCCCTGGCCAGGGGGCTCAACACCCATGAGGGCAAGGTGGTCTACAAGGAGGTCGCCGAGGCGCACGGCATGGAGCACACCGAGCTGGACGCGCTCCTCGGCTGACGACTGCCGAGCGCCGGCCGGCGGCGGTCACCGTCAGCCGATGCCGGCACCCACGTCAACGCGCGTCGTCAACGCGCCCGCACCGGCCGGACCTTACGAGCGGTCCGGCCGTCGGCGTACGGATGTGCGGAGCGCCACGTTGCGCACTGCATGGCGACGTTCTGCGCCCATGGCTTGTTTCAACTCGCCTCGAACGTAACCCTTTAACCGATTCGTACACCCGTGAAAGCCGGTGAACGCCCGCTGTGCGCCCTTGACAGCGGGGTGTTCGGTTGCCGACACATCGCACCGGGTCCGGCGGATTGTGTTGCTGCGGACCGGTGACACGCCATAGAGTCGCCAACCGTCGGCATGGTGCCACGCTGACCTATTGAGAAGTTTCCTGGTCACCAAGGAGGTAAGACGACTTGTGAATGAGTCGACATTTTCTCCCGGGGGTGGGCAACCAGGAATGTCGGTGGGGGCAGCTCCCACGCCGTCACGGCAGTGGGGGAGGGTCCAGGGCCCCACGGGGCTTGAGGCCGTCGACTCCGTCAGTTCTGTTGCGGTACGCACCTTCGCAGCCCACCAGAGTCCGCAGGCAACCCCGCCGCAGGCACAGACAGCACCCCAGAGCATGGATGGCCATCACGTGAACGCCATGGCCGGCGACCGGAGTGGCGACAGCCGTAGCCACTTCGCCGACTACGACGACCTGCCCGAAGGGCACTTCTACGACCCCGACGCCGAATACGAGCCCGATCCGGAGTACGCGGCCACGCTCGCGCCCGACGCCGCGCGCCAGCGCCGTGAGCGCGTCGGCCCCACCGGCCGCCCGCTCCCGTACTTCCCGATCCCCGGACCGCTGACCGACCACGGCCCGGCCAAGATCATCGCGATGTGCAACCAGAAGGGCGGCGTCGGCAAGACCACGTCGACCATCAACCTGGGTGCCGCGCTCGCCGAGTACGGACGCCGTGTCCTGCTCGTCGACTTCGACCCGCAGGGCGCCCTCTCGGTCGGCCTGGGCGTGAACCCGATGGAGCTCGACCTCACCGTCTACAACCTGCTCATGGAGCGGGGCATGGCGGCCGAGGAAGTGCTCCTGAAGACCGCCGTGCCCAACATGGACCTGCTGCCCAGCAACATCGACCTGTCGGCTGCCGAAGTGCAGCTGGTGTCGGAGGTCGCACGCGAGTCCAGCCTCCAGCGCGCCCTCAAGCCGCTGATGGCCGACTACGACTACATCGTCATCGACTGCCAGCCGTCCCTCGGCCTGCTCACCGTGAACGCGCTGACCGCGGCGCACAAGGTGATCGTTCCGCTGGAGTGCGAGTTCTTCGCGCTGCGTGGTGTGGCGTTGCTCACCGAGACCATCGAGAAGGTCCAGGAACGGCTCAACCCGGAGCTGGAGCTCGACGGCATCCTCGCCACCATGTACGACTCGCGCACGGTACACAGCCGCGAGGTGCTGGCCCGGGTCGTGGAGGCTTTCGACGATCACGTCTACCACACGGTGATCGGCCGCACGGTCCGTTTCCCGGAGACCACGGTCGCCGGTGAACCCATCACCACGTACGCCTCCAACTCCGTCGGCGCCGCCGCCTACCGTCAGCTCGCCAGGGAGGTGCTCGCCCGGTGTCACGCCGAGTGAGTCTGCCCGGGGCCGACGAACTTTTCCGTACCACCGGGGGGATGGCGCTCCAGGCATCCACGCCGAGGCGTCAGACCAACGGCGAACCGCGGGTGCCACCACCCGCGGGTGAGAGCGACGCGGCCGCGGCCAACGAGGGCCGACTGCCGCCGGGCACCCGGCCGGCCGGCTCCGACCGGACCGAGGGCGCGCCGGGCGCCGGGAGCGATGACGCCGAGCACTCCACGGCGGACGCGGACCAGAACGCCGGCGAGTCCCGCAGCCGCGCCGGGGAGCGGACCGCCGAGGCCGAGCGCGGCGCGCGCCGTCCGGCGGTGGAGGCCCCGGTCCCGGCGGCCGGACAGCAGGCACGGCCGGCGAACGCGTCCGCGGCGGCTGCCCAGTCGCGCAAGCGCGGGCGGGGCGCCGGGCGCAGGCCCAGCGGGCGGGAGCGGCACGACGAGAAGATCACCGTCTACGTGTCCGCCGAAGAACTGATGGACCTCGAACACGCCCGGCTGGTGCTGCGCGGTGAGCACGGTCTCGCGGTGGACCGCGGCCGCATCGTGCGCGAGGCGGTCGCGGTGGTCCTCGCCGATCTGGAATCACGCGGGGACGCGAGCATCCTCGTGCGGCGGCTGCGGGGACGGTAGCCGGTAGGCGGTAGTCTCAGGGGCTCCCCCTCCCGCCTGTTTGGAACGTTGATGAGCTCGGACGATGTTGAGTCGGCGCCGCCGGGGGCCGGGGGACGCCCCGGACGAGCCCGGCGCACACTGGGGCGGGGCCCCGGAGCCGCTCCTGCCCCGACCGGGGCCACCTTGCCCGCGCCGCCTCATCCCACCGAGGAGACGCCTGCGGACGACCTGCCGGGAAGCAGCTCCGCACAGGACGGGCGCACGGAGGCGGGGTCCACGGAGACCGTCGGCGGGCCGCCCACCCCAGACGCGGTAACGCCTGCGGCCGAGCCCGAGCCCGAGCCCCAGCCCGAGCCCCAGCCCTCGCCCGAGCCGCTGTCCGCGCGCGAGAGCGAAGTGACCGGCGGCACCGGCGGATCCGGTGCGGCGGCCGATGAACCCGACGGGCCCGAAAAGTCCGACGAGCCCGGTGAGTCCGATGAGCCCGCCGAGTCCGACGAGTCCGACGGCCGGGTCTTCAAGGTCCGGCTGGTGAACTTCGAGGGCCCCTTCGACCTGCTCCTCCAGCTGATCTCGAAGCACAAGCTCGACGTGACCGAGGTGGCGCTGTCGAAGGTCACCGACGAGTTCATGGCCCACATCAGGGCCATGGGGCCCGACTGGGACCTCGACCAGACCACCGAGTTCCTGGTGGTGGCCGCGACGCTGCTGGACCTCAAGGCGGCCCGGCTGCTGCCCGCCGCCGAGGTCGAGGACGAGGCGGACCTGGCACTCCTGGAGGCGCGTGACCTGCTGTTCGCGCGCCTGCTCCAGTACCGGGCGTACAAACAGATCGCGGACATCTTCCAGAGCCGCCTGGACGCCGAGGCCTTCCGCTACCCCCGTACCGTCGGCCTTGAGCCGCACCATGCGGAGCTGCTGCCCGACGTGGTCATCAGCATCGGCCCCGAGGGGTTTGCGAAGCTCGCCGTGAAGGCGATGCAGCCCAAGCCGGAACCCCAGGTGTACGTCGACCACATCCACGCCCCCCTGGTGAGCGTCGTCGAGCAGGCGGAAGTGGTCGTGGCCCGGCTGCGCAAGGAGGGCGAGGCCAGCTTCCGCTCGCTGGTCGCGGACGCCGCCGACACCCTCACCGTCGTCGCCCGGTTCCTGGCGTTGCTGGAGCTCTACCGGGAGAAGGCGGTGGCGCTGGACCAGGAGGATGCGCTGGGCGAGCTGATGGTGCGCTGGACGGGCGGGGACGGGGACGTACGGCCGGCGGTCACCGACGAGTTCGACCGGGCTCCGGAGGCGGCCGCGCAGGACCGAGCCGAGGAGGCCAGGAAAACGGGATGAGCACGGGTACGGACACCGGCACAGAGTCGACCCCCGACGCGGAGCCGGGCCCCGGCACGTCGAGCACGCCCACGGGCGACGAGACGGCCGCCACGGGCGACGAGACGACTGCCACGGGCGACCAGGCAGCCGCGGAAGCCCCGGCGGGGACGCAGCGCGGTGGGGTGCCCGAGGGCTCGTCCGCCGTGGCCGAGCTGCCTCTCAAGCCGGCTCTGGAGGCCGTTCTCATGGTGGTCGACGAACCGGCCAGGGAGGAGCACCTCGCGAAGATACTCCAGCGCACGCGGCGGCAGATCGCGGATGCGCTGCGGGAACTCGCCGACGAGTACACCGTGCAGGGCCGCGGGTTCGAGCTGCGCCTGGTCGCCGGCGGCTGGCGGTTCTACACCCGGCCCGCGTACGCGCCCGCGGTCGAGGGCTTCGTCCTGGACGGCCAGCACGCCCGGCTCACCCAGGCCGCCCTGGAGACCCTCGCCGTGGTCGCCTACCGCCAGCCGGTCAGTCGCTCCCGGGTCTCCGCGGTGCGCGGGGTGAACTGCGACGGCGTCATGCGCACCCTGCTCCAGCGCGGGCTGGTGGAAGAGGCGGGCACGGAACCCGAGACAGGTGCGATCCTGTACAGGACGACGAACTACTTTCTGGAGCGGATGGGCCTGCGCGGCCTGGACGAGCTCCCGGAGCTCGCGCCCTTCCTCCCGGAGGCGGAGGCGATCGAGGCCGACACGCAGGAAGGCGTGCCGTCGTTCGATCCGGACGCACCGGATCCCGAGGACGGAAACGACAAGACGGAACTGTGATGCGAAGCAGCGGCAGCAACAGCGGACGAGGCAATCCCAGGGGACGAGGCAACCCCAGGGGAGCCGGCGGCACCTCCAGGTCGACCGGCGGGCGCGACGCACGCTCGGGGACCGCCCAGGGCGGCACCCCCAGACAGCGCTCGGGCCGGCCCCGCCCCGAGGAGCGCCGCTACGACGTGGGCGGCGCCCGCGACGGCCAGACGCCCCAGAAGGGGCGGGGGACGGCGGCACGCGGCGGCGCCAAGGGCGGCCCCAAGCAGTCCCAGCGGCAGGGCGGCGGCCGTACGGCGCCTGCGCGCTCCCGCGAGTACGAGGCGCGCGCCGAGGAGCGCGCCCGCGAGCGGTACGCCGCGGGCGAGGCCAGGGGCGCCGGGCGGCTCGCGAAGGACCGCTCCGGTGAGACGCAGGAGGGCGAGCGGCTCCAGAAGGTGCTGGCCCGGGCGGGATACGGCTCGCGGCGCGCCTGCGAGGAGCTGATCGAGCAGTCCCGTGTCGAGGTCAACGGCAGCATCGTCGTCGAGCAGGGCCTGCGGGTCGACCCGCAGGCGGACGAGATCAAGGTCGACGGGCTGACCGTGGCCACGCAGTCGTTCCAGTTCTTCTCGCTGAACAAGCCCGCAGGGGTGGTGTCCACGATGGAGGACCCTGAGGGCCGCCAGTGCCTCGGTGACTACGTCACCAACCGCGAGACCCGGCTGTTCCACGTCGGGCGGCTCGACACCGAGACCGAGGGCGTCATCCTGCTCACCAACCACGGCGAGCTGGCCCACCGCCTGACCCACCCGCGGTACGGCGTGAAGAAGACCTATCTGGCCGCTATCCAGGGCCCCATCCCGCGCGACCTGGGAAAGCGCCTCAAGGACGGCATCCAGCTCGACGACGGGTACGCGCGCGCCGACCACTTCCGCGTCGTCGAGCAGACCGGCAAGAACTACCTGGTCGAGGTGACCCTCCACGAGGGCCGCAAGCACATCGTGCGCCGGATGCTCGCCGAGGCCGGCTTCCCGGTCGACAGGCTGGTGCGCACGTCGTTCGGGCCCATCACCCTGGGCGACCAGAAGTCCGGTTGGCTGCGGCGCCTGTCGAACACGGAGGTCGGCATGCTGATGCGCGAGGTGGAACTCTAGGCCCTCGCGGCCCAGGGGTGCGCCCGGCGCACCTGAAGGGGCGCGGGGAACTGCGCGACCAGCCACGACGAAACCGTCAGGTCGTCACCGTCCGGGTGGGGCTGTTTCTGTTGTAGCCGGACCACCGGCCGGTGGTGGGCTGGCCGCGCAGTTCCCCGCGCCCCTTTTTTGGCGCCTCAGGCGCCCCTCGCGCCCCGCCGTAGAGCCGCGTCCCGGCGTAAGGGCTTGTGGACGTGCGTCCGGTTCTTTATAGTCGAGGTGACTATTAAAGGGTGAGCGAGGGGCGCCGGGCGCCGGCGCTCGCGTTGTGGAGGGGGAGGGGCATGAGTGGGCTCGGCAAGGTGCTCGCGCCGTTGCAGGAACCTCTGGTGACGCTGCTCGACACCCCGATCAGCTGGACGGAAGTCCTCGGCTTCGGCAGCGGTGCGCTGTGCGTCTGGCTCGTCGCCCGCCAGCACATCGCCAACTGGCCGATAGGCATCGCGAACAACCTCTTCTTCATCCTGCTGTTCACCAGCTCGGGCCTGTACGCGGACGCCGGGCTCCAGCTGGTCTTCATCGCCCTGGCCGTCTGGGGCTGGTGGACCTGGGCCCACGGGGGTGGTCCGGGCTCCACCGAGCTTCCGGTGTCCCGCACCGGACGCGCCGAGTGGGCCTGGCTGACCGCCGCCGGCCTGGTGGGCACGCTCGCCCTGACCCTGCTGCTGGACCGCGTCACCGACTCGACGGTGCCGTTCTGGGACGCGCTGACGACCGCGCTGTCCCTGATGGCGACGTACGGGCAGTGCCGCAAGCTCCTGGAGTCCTGGTGGCTGTGGATCGCGGCCGACGTCGTCTACATCCCGCTCTACGCGTACAAGGACCTCTACCTGACCTCGCTGCTCTACGTGGGCTTCCTGGCCCTGTGCGTGGTGGGCCTGGTCGGCTGGCGGCGCGAGCTGGTGGGGCGCGGGCGGGGGCTGGGGGAGACCGGCGCCCAGGCGGCGGCATGAGCGGCGGCCGGAAGTTCCGGCACGGCCTGGTGCTCGGCAAGTTCTACCCGCCGCACGCCGGCCACCACCACCTGGTACGGACCGCGCTGGCCCGGTGCGACCACCTCACCGTGCTGGTGTGCGCCGCGTCCGTGGAGTCCATCCCGCTGGCGGAACGGGTCCGCTGGATGACCGAGGCGCACGGGACGGCCTGGGTCGAGGGCGTCGTGGACGACGTCCCGATGGACACCGGCGACCCCGCGATCTGGGACGCGCACATGGAGATCTTCCGCGCCGGCGTACGCCACCGGCCCATCCCCGTGGACGCCGTCTTCACGTCGGAGGACTACGGCGACGAACTGGCCAGGCGGTTCGGCGCACGGCACGTATGCGTCGACCCGGGACGCGCCCGGCACCCGGTCTCCGGCACCGCGGTCCGCAAGGACCCCGTGGCCCACTGGAGCACGTTGAGCGCCTCGGTACGGGCCTGGCTCACCCGGCGCGTCGTCGTGCTCGGCGCCGAGTCCACCGGCACCACCACCCTGGCCCGCGCACTCGCCGCGCACTACCGCCGCCGCGGCGGCGTCTGGTCCCGCACGCGCTGGGTGCCCGAGTACGGGCGCGAGCACAGCGCGGCCAAGCTCGCCGCGCTCCGCGCCGTACGCCCCGGAGCCCCCTGGTCGGAGGTCACGTTCGGCTCGGACGAGTTCCCGCTGATCGCCGCCCGGCAGAACCACCGCGAGGACCACGCCGCCCGGCACGGCTCACCGGTCCTGTTCTGCGACACGGACGCCTTCGCCACCACCCTCTGGCACGAGCGCTACCTCGGCGGCAGCCACCCCGGCGTCGCCGCACTCGCCGACCGCGGCACCCACCACCTGTACCTGCTCACCGACCACGAGGGCGTGCCCTTCGAGGACGACGGCCTACGCGACGGCGCCGAGCTACGGCCCTGGATGACCCGGCGCTTCCACGACGAACTGACCCGCACCGGACGGCCGTTCCGGCCGCTGACCGGCAGCCCCGCACAGCGTCTGAAGACGGCCGTGGCGGCCGTGGACGAGTTGCTCGCCCGCGGCTGGGACCTCGCCGACCCCCTCCCGGAGCGGCGGTGACCGGCACCGACGGCCCGGCCGGACCGGGTGGCGAGCGACCGGCGCGCGGGCTGGAAGGCGCGCCGGAGGGCTACGACAAGTACGCCTTCGAACCGTTCGCCGTCACCGTCGACCTGGCCGTGTTCACCATCCGCACGGGCCGGCTGCACGCCCTGCTCGTGCAGCGTGGCGAGCCGCCGTTCCAGGGCCGCTGGGCGCTCCCCGGCGGCTTCGTCCGCCCGGACGAGTCCGCCGGTGACGCGGCACGGCGCGAGCTGGCCGAAGAGACCGGCCTGCCCGAGAACACCGTGACGGCCCTGCACCTGGAACAACTGCGCACCTACAGCGATCCCGCACGTGACCCCAGGATGCGTGTCGTCTCCGTCGCGTACACGGCGTTCGTGCCCGACCTGCCGGAGCCGCGCGGCGGTGGTGACGCCGCACGGGCCGACTGGCTGCCGTACGGCGCTTCCTCGGCCGCCCCCGGGCCGCTCGCCTTCGACCACGACACGATCCTCGCCGACGCCCACGAGCGGGTCGGCGGCAAGCTCGAGTACACCAGCCTGGCCACCGCCTTCTGCCCGCCCGAATTCACCCTCGGCGAGCTCCAGCAGGTCTACGAGACCGTCTGGGGCACCGCCCTGGACCGCCCCAACTTCCGGCGCAAGGTGCTCGCCGCCCCCGGCTTCGTCGAGCAGATCCCCGACGCCTGGCGCCTCACCGGAGGCCGCGGCAAGCCGGCCGCCCTGTACCGCGCGGGACCGGCCACCACCCTGCATCCACCGTTTCTGCGACCGGAAGGACACCCACGTTGAACGCACCCGGCCGGCCATTCGACGGCCACCCCACCCGACGCTCCGCCGCCAAGCGGCCGGCGACCGGCGCCCTCGTCGGCCTTGCCCTGGGCGATGCGCTGGGCTTCCCCACCGAATTCAACGACGTGCCGGGCATCCTCGCCAAGTGCGGGCCCTGGCGTGCGATGCGACTGCCCGACCCCGCCTTCGTCACCGACGACACCCAGATGACGCTCGCGCTCGCCCGCGCACTGCGCACCGCCACCGAGGCGGCGCCGCTGGGACCGCGGGGCATGGAGCGGCCGGCTCGGGAGGAGTTCGTCGCCTGGTACCGCTCGCCGGAGAACAACCGTGCCCCCGGCAACACCTGCCTCACCGCCTGCGGTCTCCTCACCGACCCCCACCTGCCCTGGCAGCGGGCCAGCCAGGTGCACTCCAAGGGCTGCGGGGCCAACATGCGCGTGGCGCCGCTGGGGCTCATACCGGGGCTCGACGAGGAACAGCGGGCCGGCGCCGCCCAGTTGCAGGCCGCGCTCACCCACGGCCACCCGACCGCGCTGGCCGCCTCCGACCTGACGGCGCACGCCGTGTGGCTGCTCGCCCAGGGCACGGAGCCCACCGGCCTGGTCGGACGCCTGCGCTCCTACGCGATGGACCACCGCACCCGCTACCACGAGCGCTGGCTCGGCGAGCTGTGGACCCACGGCACGTACGGCATGGACGGCGGCCCGCAGGAGTTCATCGCGCGCGGCTGGGACGACTGCCTGGCGGTGCTCGACCGGCTCCGGCAGGCGCTGGCAGGCCCGTCCGCCGCCTCCCCGGAGACCGATCCGTGCCTGGCCACCGGCGCCGGCTGGATCGCGGAGGAGGCGCTCGCCACCGGTCTGCTGTGCTTCCTGCAATTCGTCGACGAGCCGGTCACCGCACTGCGCCGCGCCGCGTGCAGCTCCGGAGACTCCGACTCGATCGCCTGCCTGACCGGCGCGTTCGCGGGCGCCCACCACGGCGCGGACGCCTGGCCCGACCCGTGGGCACAGCGCGTCGAGCACCACGCCGAACTCATGGCCCTGGGCCGGCTGTGGGACGGGGGGAT
>NZ_JAMJWG010000040.1 GCF_024435355.1 Streptomyces odontomachi | reverse complement strand
GCGGGCGCACGGCTGGCTCGCCGTATGCCATCGGGCTTCTCGCCGCCGGTCGACCCCATGCTTCGACAGCCGGCCGACATCTCGCGCCAGCCGTCCCATGCCATCCGGCAGCCGTCCTCGGCGACCGGGCCGGTGACCCGACCAGCCACCGGACGGACCACTGGACGGTCCAGCGGATCGGCCACCGGACCAGCCACCCGCCCGACCACCGAACGAGCCGCCTGCCCGACCGCCGGACCAGCCACCCGCCCGACACTCCGCCCGCCCGCCCGACGCCCCTCCGAGGCCGTCGACCGCACCCGCATCCACACCCGCATCCGCACCCGTCACCGAAGCCACCCCCCGATCGCCCGATCCCCCGATCGCCGTGTTCTCACCGCGTTCGGGTGCGGTGCACCGGCGAAGTTGTCGGGCTTCAGGATCGCGTTGTTCGGGTGGTCGTGGGGATCTTGGTCGGGGACCTGTGGACTACCGGCGGGTTGTGGACAACGTCGTCACCCGGGGGTGCGTGGGTCCCGTACACTTCTGGTGGCGATCCGGGTCACCGGATCGACTTCGCACGCCCCGACACACGCCTGGCGAGCAGGCGGTGTCCGCGCTCCTCGGTCCCTCGTGGCACAGCGCGCCGGGGCGTCAGGAGCGACCGCCGTCCGGCGGCGCGACAACCGAGAACGAGGAGAACGCGGCCATGGCCGTTGTCACGATGCGGGAGCTGCTGGAGAGCGGCGTCCACTTCGGTCACCAGACCCGCCGGTGGAACCCGAAGATGAAGCGTTTCATCTTCACCGAGCGCAATGGCATCTACATCATCGACCTGCTCCAGTCGCTGTCGTACATCGACCGCGCCTACGAGTTCGTCAAGGAGACCGTCGCCCACGGTGGCACGGTCATGTTCGTCGGTACGAAGAAGCAGGCGCAGGAGGCCATCGCCGAGCAGGCCACCCGTGTCGGCATGCCGTATGTGAACCAGCGCTGGCTGGGTGGCATGCTCACCAACTTCTCGACCGTCTACAAGCGTCTGCAGCGCCTCAAGGAGCTCGAGCAGATCGACTTCGAGGACGTGGCCGCCTCCGGCCTCACCAAGAAGGAGCTCCTGGTCCTCTCCCGCGAGAAGGCCAAGCTGGAGAAGACCCTCGGCGGTATCCGTGAGATGTCCAAGGTTCCCAGCGCTGTCTGGATCGTGGACACCAAGAAGGAGCACATCGCCGTCGGCGAGGCCCGCAAGCTGAACATCCCGGTCGTCGCGATCCTGGACACCAACTGCGACCCCGACGAGGTCGACTACAAGATCCCGGGCAACGACGACGCCATTCGCTCCGTCACCCTGCTCACCCGCGTGATCGCCGACGCGGTCGCCGAGGGCCTCATCGCCCGTTCCGGCGCTGCCACCGGCGACACCAAGCCGGGCGAGAAGGCCGCGGGCGAGCCGCTGGCCGAGTGGGAGCGTGACCTGCTCGAAGGCGAGAAGAAGGCCGACGAGGCCCAGCAGCCCGCCGAGGCCGCCGCGGCCGACAAGCCGGCCGAGACCCCGGCAGCCGAAGCCCCGGCAGCCGAAGCCCCGGCGGCCGAGGCCCCGGCAGCCGAGGCCCCCGCGGCCGACGCCGAGCAGGCCTGATCACCCGGGCCGCGACGCAGGCCTGATCATCCGGCTGTGTCGCGATCCTGATCATCCGGGCCGTGACGGCGGGCGCGGTGGCCTCCGGGTCACCGCCCCGCCGCCGCTGAAGCGGGTGCGGGAGCGCACCGGGCCCCGGCGGGGCACCGGGAGCGGGCCCACACCCGCCGAGAACCCCGACCTTCCAGACTTCGAGAAAGATTCACAGACTCATGGCGAACTACACCGCCGCCGACGTCAAGAAGCTCCGTGAACTCACCGGCGCCGGCATGATGGACTGTAAGAAGGCCCTGGAGGAGGGCGACGGCAATGTCGACAAGGCCGTCGAGCTGCTCCGTGTCAAGGGTCAGAAGGGCGTAGCCAAGCGTGAGGGCCGCTCCGCGGAGAACGGCGCGGTGGTCTCCCTCATCGCCGACGACAACACCTCCGGTGTGCTGCTCGAGCTGAAGTGCGAGACCGACTTCGTCGCCAAGGGCGACAAGTTCCAGGCCGTTGCGAACGCGCTCGCCGCGCATGTCGCGAAGACCTCCCCGGCCGACCTGGAGGCGCTGCTCGCCTCCGAGATCGAGCCCGGCAAGACCGTCCAGGCCTACGTCGACGAGGCCAACGCCAACCTCGGCGAGAAGATCGTCCTGGACCGGTTCGCCCAGTTCTCCGGCACGTACGTCACCGCGTACATGCACCGCACCATGCCCGACCTGCCGCCGCAGATCGGTGTCCTGGTGGAGCTGGACAAGGTCGACGCCGAGGTCGCCAAGGGCCTCGCGCAGCACATCGCCGCCTTCGCGCCGAAGTACCTCTCCCGTGACGACGTCCCGGCCGAGGTCGTCGAGACCGAGCGCCGTGTCGCCGAGGAGACCACGCGTGCCGAGGGCAAGCCCGAGGCCGCGCTCCCGAAGATCGTCGAGGGCCGTGTCAACGGCTTCTTCAAGGAGGTCACCCTCCTTGGCCAGCCGTACGCGCTCGACAACAAGAAGTCCGTCCAGAAGGTCCTGGACGAGGCCGGTATCACCCTGAAGCGCTTCACGCGCATCAAGGTCGGCATCTGAGTCCGTCACGCGACACGCGGAAGACCCCGCTAGGGTCGTTCCAGCTAGTCGCCCGCGCAGGGTCCGCCAGGGTCGCTGCGTGACGGACGAACGCAGATCCGACGAGGAGGCCATTGCCGCGCACGGGATGTGACGAGCACCCACCGGCAGTGGCCTTCTTCGTCTGTGCACCACAAGGAGATCTCCATGACCACCAAGGCCGACACCGGTGACAACAGTGACGACGGCAAAGTGCCGGGCCGCTTCCTGCTGAAGCTGTCCGGTGAAGCGTTCGCCGGCGGCGGAGGGCTCGGCGTCGATCCCGACGTGGTGCACAAGATCGCGCGGGAGATCGCCGCCGTCGTACGTGACGGCTCCCAGATCGCCGTGGTGATCGGCGGCGGCAACTTCTTCCGCGGCGCCGAACTCCAGCAGCGCGGTATGGACCGGGCACGCTCCGACTACATGGGCATGCTCGGCACCGTCATGAACTGCCTGGCCCTACAGGACTTCCTGGAGAAGGAGGGCTGCGTCTCGCGTGTGCAGACCGCGATCTCCATGGGTCAGGTGGCCGAGCCGTACATTCCGCTGCGCGCCGTGCGCCACCTGGAGAAGGGCCGCGTGGTGATCTTCGGTGGTGGCACCGGCATGCCGTACTTCTCCACCGACACCACCGCCGCCCAGCGCGCCCTGGAGATCGACGCGGAAGCCCTGCTCATGGGCAAGAACGGCGTCGACGGCGTGTACGACTCGGATCCGCGTACCAACCCGGACGCCGTCAAGTTCGACGCCCTGGACTACGGCGAGGTCATCACCCGCGACCTCAAGGTCGCCGACGCCACCGCCGTCACCCTGTGCCGTGACAACCAGCTGCCCATCCTTGTTTTCGAGCTACTCAAGGAGGGGAATATCGCGCGGGCGGTCCGGGGTGAGAAGATCGGCACGCTCGTGGGCGATGGGGACACCCGGGCCTGAGACCCCGTCTCGGGGCCCTCGGGCGCGCGCCCGGCCCAGGTTCCCGCACCGCGTGACGGTACGCGAGGGGATGGACAAACCCCTGCCGGAGGGACACCGTGCAGGAAACAGACACGACGCAGCCGGCCGTCGCCCGTGCGATGCCGGGCCAGCTCAAGACACGCAGGAGCAAGTGGTGATCGAAGAGACCCTCCTCGAAGCCGAGGAGAAGATGGAGAAGGCCGTCGTGGTCGCCAAGGAGGACTTCGCCGCGATCCGCACCGGCCGTGCACACCCGGCCATGTTCAACAAGATCGTGGCCGACTACTACGGCGCGATGACGCCGATCAACCAGCTGGCCTCGTTCTCCGTGCCCGAGCCGCGGATGGCCGTGGTGACCCCGTTCGACAAGACCGCGCTGCGCAACATCGAGCAGGCCATCCGCGACTCCGACCTGGGCGTCAACCCGAGCAACGACGGCCACATCATCCGGGTGAACTTCCCGGAGCTCACCGAGGAACGCCGCCGGGAGTTCATCAAGGTCGCCAAGGCCAAGGGCGAGGACGGCAAGATCGCGATCCGCTCCGTGCGCCGCAAGGCCAAGGAGGCCATCGACAAGATGATCAAGGACGGTGAGGTCGGCGAGGACGAGGGCCGGCGCGCCGAGAAGGAGCTGGACGACACCACAGCGAAGTACGTCGCCCAGGTCGACGAACTCCTCAAGCACAAGGAATCCGAGCTGCTCGAGGTCTGATGAACGACGCATCCCGGGGGGCGCCGTCGGGTGCCGGGTACGCCGGCCCGTGGCTCCCGTCCGAACAGGGGTCCGCCGAACGGGCGGCCCACATGGGTGCTGCGTACGACGCGTCGCCCCACGTGCCGCCGCCGGACGTGCCGGCGCAGCCCATGCCGAAGCCGCAGGAGCCCATGCCCACGCCGCCCGGCCCCGAGGCCGCCCCGCAGAAGAAGAGCGCCGGCCGTGACCTGGGCGCGGCCATAGGGGTCGGCCTCGGGCTCGGCGTGGTCATCATCGCCGCCCTGTTCGTGGTGAAGGCCGTCTTCGTCGGCGTGATCGTGGTCGCCGTCGTCGTCGGCCTGTGGGAGCTCACCGCGCGGTTGAAGGAGCGCAAGGGCATCCACGCGCCCCTCGTGCCGCTCGCCGTGGGTGGCACCGCGATGGTGATCGCCGGATATGTGCGGGACACCGAAGGCGCGTGGGTGGCGGTCGCCCTCACCGCGCTCGCGGTCCTCGCCTGGCGGATGACGCAGCCGCCCGAGGGCTACCTCAGGGATGTCACGGCCGGCGTCTTCGCCGCCTTCTACGTGCCGTTCCTGGCCACGTTCGTCTCCCTGATGCTCAGCGCCGACGACGGGCCCCGGCGGGTCCTGACCTTCCTGGTGCTGACGGTGGTCAGCGACACCGGCGCGTACGCCATCGGCTGGCGCTTCGGCACCCACAAGCTCGCCCCCCGCATCAGCCCCGGCAAGACCCGTGAGGGCCTCATCGGGGCGATCGCGTTCGCCATGGTGGCCGGCGCCCTGTGCATGCAGTTCATGATCGACGACGGCATCTGGTGGCAGGGGCTCCTGCTCGGCCTCGCGGTCGCCGCCAGCGCCACCCTCGGTGACCTCGGCGAGTCGATGATCAAACGCGATCTCGGCATCAAGGACATGGGGACCCTCCTCCCCGGTCACGGGGGCATCATGGACCGCTTGGACTCCCTGCTGCCGACGGCGCCGGTGGTGTGGTTGCTGATGGTGGTGTTCGTGGGGTCGGTGTGATCACTGCGGTCCGAGTGATCGGCGTGAGCCGTGCCGTCAGCGTGACGGCGTGAGCTGTGCCGTCTGCATGACGGCGTGAGCTGCGCGACAGGCGGCCGGGGGTACGGGTGCGGCGGCTGGGGTCCGCGGTGCCGCCGGTGCGGGTGGTCGCACCTGGCCGCGGCGCGGTGACGGGCAGCCGTGCACCGCTTGGATGATCTTGGTCGGTTCGGGTGCGGCCGGTCCGGCTACCCTGGAGGGGCTCGCCGTCAGCGGCGGGCCCTTTTCGCGCCCCGCTGCGGCGGGGCCGGTCTCTGTCGGGCCCCGGCGCCCACGACCGTCGCCGGCCCGCCCGCGCGGGAAACACCAGGCCCAGCCGCTACGAGGAGTTTGTCGCCGATGGCACCGCCCGCACCCGGAGTGCTCACCTTCACCGCCCCCCGCGGAGCCAAGAAGCCCCCGCGGCACCTGGCCGACCTCACGCCCGCCCAGCGCAAGGAGGCCGTCGCCGCCCTCGGGGAGAAGCCGTTCCGGGCCCGGCAGCTCTCGCAGCACTACTTCGCGCGGCTCGCGCACGACCCCGCCCAGTGGACCGACATCCCCGCCGCCTCGCGCACCCGGCTCCAGGAGGCGCTGCTTCCCGAGCTGATGAGCGTGGTGCGGCACGTCAGCTGCGACGACGACACCACCCGCAAGACCCTCTGGCGACTCTTCGACGGCACCCTCGTCGAGTCCGTGCTGATGCGCTACCCCGACCGGATCACCATGTGCATCAGCTCCCAGGCCGGCTGCGGCATGAACTGCCCGTTCTGCGCCACCGGCCAGGCCGGCCTGGACCGCAACCTGTCCACCGCAGAGATCGTCCACCAGATCGTCGACGGCATACGGGCCCTGCGGGACGGCGAGATCGGCGGCGGGCCCGCCGCCCGGACCGACGGCTCCGGGGAGCCGGCCCGGCTGTCCAACATCGTCTTCATGGGCATGGGCGAACCGCTCGCCAACTACACCCGCGTCATCGGCGCCATCCGCCGCCTCACCGACCCCGAGCCGGACGGCCTCGGGCTGTCCCAGCGCGGCATCACCGTCTCCACCGTCGGCCTGGTGCCCGCCATGTACCGCTTCGCCGACGAGGGCCTCAAGTGCCGCCTCGCCGTCTCCCTGCACGCCCCCGACGACGAGCTGCGCGACACCCTCGTCCCCGTCAACACCCGCTGGAAGGTCCGCGAGGTGCTGGACGCCGCCTGGGAGTACGAGGCCAGGTCGGGACGCCGGGTCTCCATCGAGTACGCGCTCATCCGCGACGTCAACGACCAGGCATGGCGCGGTGACCGCCTCGGACGGCTGCTGAAGGGGCGGCGGGCGCACGTCAACCTCATCCCGCTCAACCCCACCCCCGGCTCGAAGTGGACCGCCTCACGGCCCGAGGACGAGCAGGCCTTCGTCGCGGCCATCGCCGCCCACGGCGTGCCCGTCACCGTCCGCGACACCCGTGGCCAGGAGATCGACGGTGCCTGTGGACAGCTCGCGGGGTCCGAGCGCTGAACTTGTACGCTGTGCCGGTACACCCGGCCGTATGGCCGGATCGTATGCATCCGTAAGATCTGTACCGCTGTACCGCTGTACCGCTGTACCGCTGTACCGCTGTACCGCGAGATTTGTACCACCGGATCTGTAGCACCGGATCCGGACAACTGAAATCCATACATTCCGACAGGGGAGCGCCACCGCGCTGAGAGTGCGACGAGCCCGGACCCACCCACCGGGGCCGGCCGCCGCAGACCCTTCGAACCTCGCCCTCGGGGCCGTGCGGGAGTCGACCCGCGCCAGGCTCCCGTGCCCGGGTAGGGAGTTCGGTCACCACTCCAGCCGCCCGCCCTGCCCGTTCACTCCGCACGGCGGGGGCTGCCGGCGCACCGCCGCCGGCGACGGGCCGGGCCGCGTCTCTTCCTGGTCAGCCCAGGAGGAATCCAGTGAGCACCACCAAGAAGACCGCGGCCGTCACCCTGACCGCCGCCCTCGCCCTCGGCACGCTCGCCGCGTGCTCGGGTTCGGGCTCGTCGGCCGGCTCAGACGACAAGACCGTCACGCTCGTCAGCCATGACTCCTTCGCCGCGTCCAAGAGCGTGCTGAAACGGTTCGAGAAGGAGTCCGGATACAAGGTCAGGGTGCTCAAGGACGGCGACGCGGGCGAGGCCGTCAACAAGGCCATCCTCACCAAGGACCACCCACAGGGCGACGTCCTCTTCGGCGTCGACAACACCCTGCTGTCCCGCGCCCTCGACAACGGCCTCTTCCAGCGGTATCCGGCCAAGGACCTCAACCACGTCCTGCCCGAGTACCGCACCGACGGCAAGACACCCCGCGTCACCCCGATCGACACCGGAAACATCTGCGTCAACTACGACAAGAAGTACTTCACCCAGCACCACCTGGCGCCCCCGAAGACCCTCACCGACCTGTCCGAGCCGGCGTACAAGAACCTGCTCGTCACCGAGAACGCGTCGACCTCCTCGCCCGGACTCGGGTTCCTGCTCGGGAGCGCCGCCGAGTACGGCGACTCCGGCTGGCCGGGCTACTGGAAGAAGCTCAAGGCCAACGGGGTCAAGGTCGTCGACACCTGGGAGCAGGCCTACGACCAGGAGTTCTCCGGCTCCGCCGGCGGCAGGAAAGCCGGCGGGGACCGGCCGCTGGTCGTCTCCTACGCCTCCTCACCGCCCGCCGAGGCCATCTACACCAGCCCTCAGCCGAAGACCGCCCCCACCGGCGTGGCCACCGGCACCTGCTTCCGGCAGACCGAGTACGCCGGACTGCTCGCCCACGCGAAGAACCCCAAGGGCGGCAAGGCCCTGCTGGACTTCCTCATATCCACCACGTTCCAGAACGACATGCCGCTGAACATGTACGTCGACCCGGTACGCAAGGATGCCCAGCCGCCCGCGCTCTACCGGAAGTACGCCGTGCAGGTCGACGCGCCGCACACCATGGCGGCCGCGAAGATCGCCGACCATCGCGACCCGTGGGTCAAGGCGTGGACCTCGCTCGTCCTGAAGTGATCGTGCGCCGCTCCCCAGGACGCGGCGGCGCCGCGGTGCGGTGCGCGCTGATGGTGGTGCCCGTCGCGTTCTTCGGAATCTTCTTCGCCTACCCGCTCGGCGCGATCGTCGCCCGCGGCCTCAGGGCGGACGGGCACTGGCGGCTCGGCCGGCTCGGTGCGGTGCTCGGGCAGGACGGCATCGGACACGTGCTGTGGTTCACGCTCTGGCAGGCGCTCGCCTCCACCGCGCTGACGCTGCTGCTCGCGCTGCCCGGCGCCTACGTCTTCGCACGCCTCGACTTCCCCGGCAAACGGCTGCTGCGCGCGCTGGTCACCGTGCCGTTCGTGCTGCCGACGGTGGTCGCCGGCACTGCGTTCCTCGCGCTGCTCGGCCACGGCGGGCTCCTCGACCAGCTGTGGGGCATACGCCTGGACACCACCGTCTGGGCGATCCTGCTCGCCCACGTCTTCTTCAACTACGCCGTCGTCACCCGCACCGTCGGCAGCCTGTGGGCACAGCTCGACCCCCGCCAGGAAGAGGCCGCCCGGGTACTCGGCGCCTCCCGGTGGGGCGCCTGGCGCACCGTCACCCTGCCCGCACTCGCCCCCGCGGTGGCCGCCGCCGCCCTCATCGTCTTCCTGTTCACCTTCACCTCCTTCGGCATCGTGCAGATCCTCGGCGGGCCCGCCTACGCCACCATCGAAGTCGAGATCTACCGGCAGACCGCCCAGGTCTTCGACCTGCCCGCGGCCGCCGTGCTCACCCTGCTGCAACTCGTCGCCGTCGGCGCCGTCCTCGCCGCGCACGCCCGCACCGTGCGCCGCCGAGAACGGGCCCTGCACCTGGTCGACCCCGCAAGCACCGCCGCACGGCCACGCGGCGCCGCCCAACGGACGCTGCTCGGAGCCGTCCTGACCAGCGTCGCCGCGCTGCTCCTGCTGCCGCTGGCCGTGCTCGTCACCCGCTCCCTGAACCCGGGCGGCAGCTGGGGCCTGGCCTACTACCGGGCCCTCGGCTCAGCCGACGGCGGCGTCTTCCTCGTCGCGCCACTCGACGCCGTGACCACGTCCCTCCAGTACGCCCTCGCCGCCACCGCCGTCGCGCTGGTGATCGGCGCGCTGGCCGCCGCCGCCCTCACCAGGAAAGCGGGCCGGCTGCTGCGCGGCATCGACGCGCTGCTGATGCTGCCACTCGGCGTCTCCGCGGTCACCGTCGGCTTCGGCTTCCTCATCGCGCTCGACAAACCACCCCTCGACCTGCGCGAATCATGGCTCCTGGTGCCGCTTGCGCAGGCCCTCGTCGGCGCCCCGTTCGTGGTGCGGACCATGCTGCCGGTCCTGCGGGCCGTCGACACCCGGCTGCGGGAGGCGGCGGCCGTGCTCGGCGCATCGCCGTGGCGGGCATGGCGGGAGGTCGACCTGCCGATGGTGCGGCGGGCACTGCTGATCGCCGCCGGGTTCGCGTTCGCCGTGTCGCTGGGGGAGTTCGGCGCCACCGTGTTCATCGCACGCCCCGACCGCCCGACCCTGCCGGTCGCCGTGGCCCGGCTGCTCGGCCGGCCCGGCGACCTCAACTACGGGCAGGCCATGGCGCTGTCCGTGATCCTGATGACGGTCTGCGCCGCAGCCCTGCTGCTGCTGGAGAACGCCAGGACCCACCACACGGGGGAGTTCTAGATGCTCAACCTCGACCAGGCCACCGTGCGCTTCGGCCGCCACCGTGCGCTGCGCGCGCTCGACGGCGTCACCCTCGACGTCGCCGCCCACGACATCGTCTGCGTGCTCGGGCCGAGCGGCAGCGGCAAGTCGACCCTGCTGCGGGCCGTCGCCGGCCTCACCCTGCTGGACTCCGGGCGGGTGCTGCTGGAAGGCCACGACCAGCAGGGCGTGCCACCGCACCGGCGTGGCGTCGGCCTGATGTTCCAGGACCACCAGCTCTTCCCCCAGCACGACGCCGGCGGCAACGTCGCCTTCGGACTGCGCATGCACGGCACGCCACGCCGGGAACGCGACGCACGCGTCGCAGAGCTCCTGGACCTCGTCGGCCTGCCCGGCGCCGAGCGGCGCGCCGTCGGCACGCTCTCCGGCGGGGAGCAGCAGCGCGTCGCGCTGGCCCGCGCGCTCGCCCCGCGCCCCCGCCTGCTGATGCTCGACGAGCCCTTCGGGCAACTCGACCGCACCCTGCGCGAACGACTCGTCACCGAACTGCGCGACCTCTTCCACGACCTGGGCACCACCGTCCTCGCGGTCACCCACGACCAGGGCGAGGCGTTCGCGCTCGCCGACCGGGTCGTGGTGATGGCCGACGGCCGCATCGCCCAGACCGGCAGCCCCCTCGACGTGTGGCGGCACCCCGCCGACACCTTCGTCGCCCGCTTCCTCGGCTTCGACAACATCGTCCCCGCCACCGTCACCACCGGAGCCGCCGCCACCCCCTGGGGCAAGCTGCCCGTACCGGAGAGCACCCCGCACGGTGCCTGCCATCTGCTGGTGCGCCCCGCCGGCGTCCGCCTCGTGCCCGCCGACCAGGGCCTGGCCTGCACGGTCGCCGCCCGCACCTTCCGCGGTACGCACGTCGCCGTACGGCTGCGCCCGACCACCGAAGGACCCCCACTCGAAGCGGCCTGCGCACTACGGGACGCACCCGGCCCCGGCGACACCGTCGGGGTCGCGTTCGACGAGCAGGACATCGTCGTACTGCCCTGACAGGGCCGGGCTCAGGGGTCCCGTCGCTGGATCGCCGCGGCGGCGCGGTGCAACTCGGCGAGGACCGTTCGGACCGCCAAGCGGGCGGTGCGCTCCGGCCGGTGGAGAACGTCGATGTGGCGCCGGGCGTGCACGCCGCGCAGCGGCCTGAGGACCACGTCGGGGTGCGCACGCGTGGTCCAGCGGGGCATCAACGCCAGCCCGCCGCCGGCGGCCACGGCCTCCGCGACCACCGCGAACTCGTTGATGCGGTGGACGATGTCGAGCCTGCGGTTGGCGACGCTGGAAATGGCCTCGATGGTGGCCATCACCGGGAAGCCGTCGTGGACCGTGATCCACGGCTCGTCCGCCACGTCCCGCGGCGTCAGCAGCGGTTTCGAGGCCAGCCGGTGGTCGGCCGGCAGGGCGATGTCCAGGGGCTCACGCAGCAGCGTGGTGGAGGTCACGGTGCGCGGCCAGGGCGGAGCGTGATCGAGACGGTGCGCGAGCACGAGATCGTAGTCACGCGTGAGAGCGGGAAAACGGTCCTGGGCGACATCCTCGTCCGCGAGAGCCAGCCGGGGGTGGTCCGGTCCGGCGAGGCCACGCAGCAGGAGCGGAAAGAACGCGGAGGCCGCGCTGTGGAACGCAGCCACCGACACCCCGCCGTCGGGCTGCTTCGCGAAATCGGTGATGGCATGACGTGCCCGGGCCAGGGCGCTCTCCACCTCGATGGCCGCCGCGGCCAAGGTCTGCCCGGCGTCGGTCAACACCACCCGACGCCCGGCACGCTCGGTGAGCGGGACGGGGATCGCGCGCTGCAACAACCGGAGCTGCTGCGAAATCGCGGAAGGCGTCACGTGCAGGGCCTCGGCGACCGCGCTGACACTGCCCAGGTCTCCCAGCTCACGAAGGATCCGTAGCTGCCGTTCGTCCACGCTGACAGTGTAGGGCTGACGATGTAGGGCTACTACAACCTCATTTTAGAAGTTGGTCGTAGCCTTCATCGTTCCGGTCGGGCACCGTGAGGGGCATGCCTGTCGCCCGTCGCACCGATGCGGTGCTCCTCCTGGTCGCGCTGGTCTGGGGATCCAGTTATCTCGCGGCCAAGACGGCCACCGTCGCGCTCCCGGTCATGGCGGTGCTGTTCGCCCGGTACGCGATCTCCGCGCTCGGGTGCGGCGCCCTCATCGCCACCCGCCGCCGCAAGCGCCGCTGGACCCGTGAAGAGGTCCGCCTCGGGTCGCTGCTGGGCGTCACGCAGGCGGCCGTGCTCGTCCTGGAGACCTACGGGGTGGCGCACACCAGCGCAGCGAACGCCGGGCTGATCATCAGCCTGACCATCGTGCTGACGCCGCTGCTGGACCGCACCGGCAGCCGCAGGCCGCCCCGGACCTTCTTCCTCGCCGCCGGCCTCTGCGTCCTGGCCGTCGGGCTGCTCACCTCCAGCAGCGGGCTGCACGCACCACGGCTCGGCGACGCGCTGGTGCTCGCCGCCGCAGTCGTACGGGCCGGGCATGTCGCGCTCGTCGGACGGCTCACCGCCGGCCGGCCTGCGGACCCGCTCCACCTGACGAGCGCCCAAACCGTCGTCGGCTCGGCCCTGTTCCTGGTGCCCGCCCTCGCCCACCTGCCCGACCTGGCCCACAGCAGCGCCCTCACCTGGGCCCAACTGGGCTATCTCGCCCTGTTCTGCAGCGTGTTCGCCTTCGTCGCCCAGACCTGGGCCGTGCAACGCACCTCCGCCAGCCGGGCCAGCCTGCTGCTCGGCACCGAACCGATCTGGGCCGTCGCCATCGGGATCAGCCTCGGCGGCGAACGGCTCACCGCCTGGGCCACCCTCGGCGCCCTGCTCATGATCGCCGGAACCTACTGGGGACAGGCCATCGAACGCACCCACCGCACCACCACGGCACGAATCATGAAAAAAACCACAAAAGCAACCACGAAAACAACCACGAAAGGGGACGAAGAGTGTCCGGCCATGACACCTACCAGCGCCTGATCACCCTCCTCGACACCACCCAGACGCCCTACCGGCTCATCGACCACGAACCGGACGGCACCACGGACTCGGTCAGCGCGCTGCGCGGGCACCCCGTGTCCCACGCGGCGAAGTGCATCATCCTCAGGGTCAAGCTCGACCGGCGGACCACCCGCCACGTGCTCGCGGTCGTCCCGGGAGACCGGCGCGTCGACCTGGACGCCGTCCGCACCCTGTTCCAGGCCCGCTACGTGGGATTCAGCGACGCCGCCACCGCCGAACGACTGGCCCACGCCGCCCCCGGCACCGTTCTTCCCTTCGCCTTCGATCCCGCCCTCGAACTCGTCGCCGACCCCCAGGTCATCGCCCGACCACAGCTCTACTTCAACGCCGCCCGGTTCGACCGCTCAGCGGTCGTCTCGGGCGCCGACTACGCCCGACTCGCCCGGCCACGTATCGCCCCCATCGCCGGCCCGGCGGCCGTCGACGCCCACGGACCCGCACCGGCGTGACGGCGGCACCCACCTGACCCGAGGTGCCGCCGACGTGCGCCGGAGGAACGTCGGCAGCTCGGCGAACGGTCCGCCGTCACATCCCGGCCAGTGCCTCCGCGGCCTCGTCCACCGAGTCCACCAGCGCGATACGGTCCGCCATCGCCCTCTCCCGTGCCAGGGACGTCAGCAACGGCCAGGCAGGCAGCCGCTCCGTCCAGTGCGCACGGTCCACGAGGACCATCGGGGTGGGCTCACCGCGGGACTCGTAGTAGTTCGGGGTGGCGTTGTCGAAGATCTCCTGAACGGTGCCGGCGGCACCCGGCAGGAAGACCACGCCCGCGTTCGAACGGGCCAGCAGACCGTCCTCGCGGGTGGCGTTGGCGAAGTACTTCGCTATGTGCTCGGCGAACGCGTTCGGCGGCTCATGACCGTAGAACCAGGTGGGAATGCCCACCGATCCACCACCACCGGGCCACCGGGACCGGACCTCGAAGGCGGGCACCGCCCAGTCGGTCACCGACGGCCGGAAGGACGGCGCCTTGCCCAGCAACTCCAGCGACTCCTGAAGCATCGTGTCGTCGAACGGCGCCGCGTACGCGCCGAGGTTCGCAGCCTCCATCGCGCCCGGACCGCCACCCGTGGCCACCGTGAACCCGGCCCTGGCCAGGCTGCGCCCGAGCCGCGCCGCCCCCGCGTACTCGTCCGTGCCGCGCGCCATGGCATGACCACCCATCACGCCCACCACGCGCGCGCCCACGAGGAGCTCGTCCAGCGCGTCGGAGACGGCGTCGTCGTGCACGGCGCGCAGCATCGAAGCGAAGATGTCACCGTCGGACTTGGTCCGCTGGAACCACGCGTACGCGCCCGCGTCCGGCGTCGCCTCGTACCCCTTGGCCAGCCCGTCGAACAGCTCGTCCGGCGTGTACAGCAGGCCCCGGTACGGGTCGAACGGCAGCCCCGGCACCGGCGGGAACACCAGCGCCCCCGAGGCCCGCACCCGTGCGGCGGACTCCGCCGTCATCGGGCACCCGAGGAACACGGCGCCCTCGACATCGGTCGCCGACAGGACGTCCGCACGCCCCGTCAGATCCACGGACTGCACCCGAAACCCGCTCAGCCCCGCGCCCTCGGCGACCACGGCGTCGAACTCGGCCAGGGACTCGATCTCACGATCAGCACGCTTGGGCCGCGCATCGGCGGCACCGCTCACTTCACCTGTCGAATGCACCCGCTCATGCTAGGGGAACGTCAACTCTCCCCTGGGTCTGGTGTTCGGGCCGGCCTCGGGGGAGTGGCGGACCCGCGGCGGCCGCCGGTCCTGGTGTCAGGGGGCCGTCACCCCAACGGCACCGCCGCCACCGCCGCCACCCCCCATGTCAGCGGCGCGAACAACACCAGGAGCGCCCCGGCCCGCAGGGCCACCGCGGTGCGCAGCGCCCCGGCGGGCGCCCCGAGCCGCAGCAGCGCTGCCGTCGTGCGGGCCCGCTCCCGACGCGCCTCGACCGCCGCCATCAGCAGGGTGCCCACCGTGCAGCCCGCGACGAGCAGCGCGCCGACCGCGACCATCGGGCCGGTGCCAGGGCCGCGCCCCGCGAGCAGGGTGACCGCCGCGTACGAGCCGGAGGCCACCGCGCACACCACGCCCAAAGGCCGGCCCAGCCGCCGCGCCTCCTGTTGCAGGATCCGCCCGGCCAGCAGCCGCAGCCCGTTCGGCCGCGTGGTCTGCAACAGCCGCCCGCAGGCGAACGTCAGAGCGGGGCCGGCGACGGCCAGCCCGGCAGCCGTCAGCGCCCATCCGGCCAGCACCCCCAGCGAGCCGCCCGCGAGACCGCGGGGCAGCCGCAGCCCGGCCAGGTGCCGGGCGGACGCGCTCATCGACGTCTCCACGGCCAGGCCGGCGGCGAACAGCGCGATGCCCCAGGACAGCCCGGAGGGACGGCGGGTGGGCGCGGGCGGCTGATCCAGATCGTCGAAGGCGTCGTCCGGACGCGGGACGCCACCCAGCCCGGGGCGCGGCCGCAGCGCCAGCGCGGCCGTGACGGAGGCGGCCACCGGGACGAGGACGAGCAGCAGCACCAGGGCGGCCACCGGCAGCGGCCGGCCCGCGGCCAGCAGCCCGTCGGCGGCACCGTGGAACGGCAGAGCCGCGAGCAGGTCGCCGCGCAGCTGGAGGAAGAGCAGCAGCGCCAGCACCGAACCGGTCAGGCACATCATGACGGTGGTCAGCGTGGAGATCGCCATGAGCCGTACCGGCCCGAGACCGGCGGCGAAGACCCCGGGAACCGGGTGGGTGCCCGGGTCGCTGCGGGCGACGGCCGCCGCGAAGTCGATGGTGGCGGCCACCGGGACGATGCACCAGGCGAGCCGGACGGCCGCCGTGCCGTGCTCGTGCGGATGCCCCATCGCGAAACCGAGGGCGCTGAGCAGCAGAAAACCGGTACCGCCCGCGGCCAGGACCACGAGCAGCCGGCGCACCAGGACCGTGGCGCGTGCGCCGCGGGCTAGACGGAGAGCGAGCACGCCGCTGCGCCCTCCGCGTCGGTGCCGGTGACGGCCGGCGGGTCGTCCAGCCGGCCGTCGACCAGCCGCACACCGCGGTCGGCCGCCCCCGCCACGGCCTGCGGTTCCGAGGTCGCCAGGACCACGGTGACCCCGCGGGCCCGGGCCACGGTCAGCAGCGTGCGCAGGACGTGGTCGTGGTCGATGCGGTGCAGGGCGGCGGTCGGCTCGTCGGCGAAGAGCACCGACGGTTCGGCGATGAGGCCGCGCGCCACCGCGATCCGCTGCCGCTCGGCCTGCGTCAGGGCGTGCGGCCGCTTGCCCGCACACCGGACGATGTCGAGATGCCCGAGCCACTCCATCGCGCGGGCCCTGGCGGTGCGGTGCGGCACAGCGGACAGCAGCAGGGGCAGGGCAGCGTTCTCCCAGGCGGTCAGCTCCGGCACCAGGTCAGGGCGCGATCCGACCCAGCCGAACGCCCCGCGCCGCAGCCGCTCCCGGGCCGCCGCGCCGAGCGAGTGCACCGCGGTCTCGCGGAACCACACCTCGCCCTGCTGGGGCACCAACTGTCCCGACAGGCACCGCAGCAGTGTGGTCTTTCCGCTGCCGCGCGGGCCGCCGACCACGACGACCTCGCCCGCCCGCACGTCGAGCGAAACATCGGCGAGCGCGGGGGAGCGGTGGAGGGTGACGGTCAGGGCGCGCGCCCTCAGCAGGCCGTCGTCCGGCGGGGCCACCATGGCGAACACCTCAGCTTCCGCTCCGAGCCGTCAGTCCCTGAAGGAGAATCCCCCTCGAAACGGCGTGAACTTAACACGCACCCACCCGCCTCCCCGTGCAGGTCCGCGGCCCCACGTCGCCCGTTCGGCCCTGTCGAGGGGGCGACGGTGGCGCACACGGACGAATGGGGGCTCATCCGAGGCCAGGGCCTGACTCACCCGAAAGGGTGATCGCGATGGCGTCGCCGCGCCCGGTGCGGCGAGAGCGGCGAGGACGGTGCCGGCCAGGGGGTTGCGCACCTGGCGGGTCCAGCGAGGATGGCGGGGGAACGCATTAGGGTGGGCTGCGTCTCACCCTTTGGACGTCTGCATCAGGGACGTCCGACGGCCGTCCGCACAAGGGGCGCCTGCCGGACGTCCGCACACCCGCGACACGACAGGAGGGCCGGCCATGACCACCGAGCTGCGTCCGCTGCGCACCCTACGGAATTACATCGCCGGAGAGTTCCGCGACGCCGCCGACGGGCGCACCACCGACGTAGTCAACCCCGCCACCGGTGACCCCTATGCGACCGCACCGCTGTCCGGCCGGGCGGACGTCGACGCCGGCATGGCCGCGGCCGAGGCCGCCTTCCCCGGCTGGCGCGACCTGGTGCCCGGCGAGCGGCAGAAGGCGCTGTTGAAGATCGCGGACGCCTTCGAGGAGCGCGCCGAGGAGCTGATCGCCGCCGAGGTCGAGAACACCGGCAAGCCGATCGGCCTGACCCGCAGCGAAGAGATCCCGCCGATGGTCGACCAGATCCGGTTCTTCGCGGGCGCCGCGCGGATGCTCGAAGGCCGCTCGGCCGGCGAGTACATGGAGGGCCTGACGTCCTTCGTACGGCGTGAGCCGGTCGGGGTGTGCGCCCAGGTCGCGCCGTGGAACTACCCGATGATGATGGCCGTGTGGAAGTTCGCCCCGGCGCTCGCGGCGGGCAACACGGTCGTGCTGAAGCCGTCGGACACCACGCCCGCGTCGACCGTGCTGATGGCCGAGATCATCGGTGCCATCGTGCCGAAGGGCGTCTTCAACGTCATCACCGGCGACCGGGACACCGGGCGGCTCATGGTGGAGCACGCCACCCCGGCGATGGTCTCCATCACCGGTTCGGTACGGGCCGGCAAGGAGGTCGCCGCTTCCGCGGCCACCGACCTCAAGAGGGTCCATCTGGAACTGGGCGGCAAGGCGCCCGTCGTCGTCTTCGACGACCTCGACAGCGCGGCCCTCGCCAAGGCCGTCGAGGACATCTCCGTGGCGGGCTTCTTCAACGCCGGCCAGGACTGCACCGCGGCCACCCGGGTGCTGGTGCACGAAGCCATCCACGACGAGTTCGTGCGCGCCCTCGCCGAGGCCGCCACCAAGACCAAGACCGGCCGGCCCGACGACGAGGACGTCCTCTACGGCCCGCTCAACAACGCCAACCAGCTGGCGCAGGTGACCGGGTTCATCGACCGGCTGCCCGCGCACGCCAAGGTGGAGGCCGGCGGCCACCGCGTCGGGGACAAGGGCTACTACTACGCCCCCACCGTCGTCTCCGGCCTCAAGCAGGACGACGAGATCATCCAGAAAGAGGTCTTCGGGCCCGTCATCACCGTGCAGCCCTTCACCGACGAGGACCAGGCCGTCGCCTACGCCAACGGCGTCGAATACGGTCTGGCCTCCTCCATCTGGACGAAGGACCACGGGCGCGCCATGCGGCTCTCCAAGGCGCTCGACTTCGGCTGCGTGTGGATCAACACCCACATCCCGCTGGTCGCCGAGATGCCGCACGGCGGCTTCAAGAAGTCCGGCTACGGCAAGGACCTGTCGGCGTACGGCTTCGACGACTACACCCGCGTCAAGCACGTGATGACGTCCCTGGACGTCTGAGGGCGCGTCCTGACGGACGCCTCCGGATCCCGCAGGACATCCGGGGGCGTCCGGCGCGCAACGCCGTGCCGCCGTGCGCTGTGCGCCGTCAGGAACTCCCGACCGTGACCGGCGCCCCCCGCTCCAGCAGGCCACGCAGCGTGCCGACCCGGTTCGTGGTGATCGCGTCGACGCCCGAGGCCACCAGCCGCCGCATGCACCGGGCGGTGTCCGGGGTCCACACGCCCAGCAGCAGCCCGGCGTCGTGCACCCGCTCGGTGAGCGCCCGGTCCACCAGGCCGTGGCGGTAGTTGAGCCAGCGCGGACGCACCGCGGCCAGCAGGGCGGGCCGCGGTGGCGCATACGTCGTCCAGGTCAGTGCGATCTCGGCGGCCGGGTCGGCCGCGCGCACCGCCAGCATGCTGGACGCCGCACCGCAGTAGTACACCCGGTCCGCCGCCCCCGCATCGCGCACCACGCCCACGATCCGGCGCACCGCCGCTGGGCCGGCCCCCGGCAGGTCGATCAGCACCCGTGGCAGCGGCGCGCCCGGTGCCCGTTCCGCGGCTTGCGAGGCCCACTCCTGGGGTGCCATGAGCGCCGTGGCGAGCGCGGGCACGCCACCGCCGGTCAGGTCCCGCACCTCCCCGGCGGTCAGCTCCGCCAGCGCTCTCCCGTCTCCCCACAGCCGCTCCAACGTGTCGTCGTGCAGCAGCACGGGGACGCCGTCGCGGGTGACACGGACGTCGATCTCGACCGCGTCCGCGCCCCGGTCGAGCGCGGCACGCAGCGACGACAGCGTGTTCTCACGGAAGCGGTACGGGTCGCCCCGGTGGGCGACGGCGGTCACGGTGTGCATGGACCCCTTCTCACGGGAGGTTGGGAGGCGCCGCCGGCAGGCCGCCCCTCACGCGATCCGGCCCGCCTGCCAGGCCGACGTGTACGTCTCGATCTCGGCGGCGATCCGCGCCTTGCCGGCCGGATCGAGGAAGGACGCCTCGACCGCGTTTCGGGCGAGCGCGGCAACGCCGGGGGCGTCCAGGTCGAGCAGCCGGGCGGCGATGGCGTATTCGGTGTTCAGGTCGGTGCCGAACATGGGGGGATCGTCGGAGTTGACGGTCACCAGTACCCCGGCGGCCACCATCTCCTTGATGGGGTGTTCGTCGAGGTCGGGCACGGCGCGGGTGGCGATGTTGGACGTCGGGCAGACCTCCAGCGGGATGCGGTGCTCGGCGAGATGGGCGAGCAGCGCCGGATCCTGGGTGGCGCTGGTGCCGTGCCCGATGCGCTCGGCCCGCAGCTCGCGCAGCGCGTCCCAGATGGTCTGCGGCCCGGTGGTCTCCCCGGCGTGCGGCACGGAGTGCAGGCCCGCCGCTATCGCCTGGTCGAAGAACGGTTTGAACTGCGGGCGCGGCACGCCGATCTCGGGCCCGCCAAGGCCGAACGACACCAGTCCCTCCGGCCGCAGCCCGTCCGTCACGGCAAGCCGCAGGGTCTCCTCGGCCGCCGCGAGGCCGGCCTCGCCGGGGACGTCGAAGCACCACCGCAGCACCGTGCCGAACTCGCTCTCGGCCGCCTTGCGCGCGTCCTCGATCGCGGCCAGGAAGGCGCGCTCGTCTATGCCGCGGTGGGTGGACGAGAACGGCGTGATGGTCAGCTCGGCGTAGCGCACGTTCTGCCGGGCCAGGTCACGGGCGGCCTCGAAGGTCAGCAGCCGTACGTCCTCAGGGGTGCGGATCAGGTCCACGACGGACAGGTACACCTCGATGAAGTGCGCGAAGTCGGTGAACGTGAAGTAGTCCGCCAGCGCCTCGGGATCGGTGGGCACCTTGGTGTCGGGGTGACGCGCGGCCAACGTGGCGACGATGCGGGGCGAGGCGGAGCCCACGTGGTGCACGTGCAGTTCGGCTTTGGGTAGCCCGGCGATGAAAGCGTGCAGATCGGTCAAGGGGTCCTCCCCGGGGCTGCGGCGCTCGACGGCGCGGGTGATCGGCTGATCGGTGCTGCGGGGATCATCGTAGGCGCCTGGTCACGCGGGTGGGTACGGCCCGCAGCATGGCGCAACCGAGGAGAGCGGCCGGGTGGGATGCCGGCCACCGCCTACCTGGAGGACGCCGGGGGAGGCATCGCAGCCGACCGTGCCACGACCGAACTGCTCGCCGCGGTCGCTCGGGGCCCCTCCGTCAGGCTCCTCGACCTGACCGGTCCGAGCCGGCTGCCGCTGACCCGGCCCGACTGCCCGTGACGGTCACCCAGGCCCCCAGCAGCAGCCCGGACAGCAGCCAGCCGCCCACCACGTCCAGCGGCCAGTGGTAGCCGCGCACCACAAGACCCGCCCCCACGGCCGCGTTCAGCACCACCGTGCCCGTGCCCAGCAGCCACCGGGTGGCGGCCCGGCGCACCGCCGGCAGGAGCAGCAGGGCGGCAGCGCCGTAGGCGACCGCTGCGGTGGTGGCATGGCCGGAGGGGAAGCAGCCGTCGGGCCCGGCGCCGGGTGGACCCGGCCGGGCGAGGAGCGACTTCAGCGGGGCGACCAGGGCGGGCACCGCGGCCATCACCACGGCGGCCGCAAGCGGCGGCCACCACCACCGGGGCAGACCCGCGCGCCGGCCGCGCACGGCCGCGTACACCACGGCGAGCACGAGCACCGGGACGGCCACCTGCACATTGCCCAGGTCGGCGAGGAACTCACCGCCCGGCCCCGGCAGCCCGCCCCACATCGCCCGCCCCAGCCGCTCGTCCGCGCGCGACACCGAACCGGCTGCGCTCACCAGCCAGGCGAGCAGCGAGAACAGCAGGAACAGCAGAAACAGCGAGAACAGCAGGAACGGGGAGGGGAAGGAGGCCGGAGTGGCTCGTGAGACGGGAGGTGCCAGAGGGAACGACGACGGCCGCCCCGGAACAGGGGGGATGGTTCCGGGGCGGCCGTTCTGATCGGTTTGCCGCGCGCCCCGGGGGGTTTGGGGCGGGCGGCCATCCGATCGGTGAGGAGTTCCAGAGCCTGAGGCTCCAGGGGTGTGCGCAAGGGCACAGCCGGTACGAGGCTGGGGAGGCCGCGTCCCGGAATCGCTCGCAGTCACCTGCGAGCGGGGTGTCTCTCTCATCTGAGGAAAACCTACGACAGTCCGGACCGGTCTGACAGCCCGATCCGCCACCCGTCATGGCCCCCGCACAGCTTCTTCACACCCTCCGACCGCCGCCCCGGACCGGGGCGGGACGGACGGTGGTCGCGGCGGGAAATCCGCCGGCCACCAGGGCCCGTACGCCCGGACCGGGACGTGCCGCCGGCCGGTGCGGGAGCGCACCCGAACCGCGGTACGGCTCGGGTGCGCTCCTGTTGCGCGTTCTCCTGCGGGGTCGGTTCGGTCTCGGCTGTGGTGTCGGTTCGGTCGCGGTCCGGATCTCTCAGATCTCGCTGAAGGCCTGTTCGAGGATGTCGAGGCCCTCGTTGAGCAGGTCGTCGCCAATGACCAGGGGCGGCAGGAAACGGACCACATTGTTGTAGGTACCGGTGGTCAGGACGATCAGGCCGGCGGTGTGGCAGGCCTTGGCCAGCGCGGCGGTGGCTTCGGGTGCCGGCTCCTTGGTGGCGCGGTCCTTCACCAGTTCCAGCGCGAGCATGGCGCCGCGTCCACGGACGTCGCCGATGACGTCGTACTTCTCCGCCAGCGCGGCCAGGCGCGGCTTCATGATGGACTCGATGTGGCGGGCGCGTGCCGGCAGGTCGAGTTCCTTCATGGTCTCGATGGCGCCCAGCGCGGCGGCGCAGGCGACGGGGTTGCCGCCGTAGGTGCCGCCCAGGCCGCCGGAGTGGGCGGCGTCCATGATCTCGGCGCGGCCGGTGACCGCGGCCAGCGGCAGACCGCCGGCGATGCCCTTCGCCGTGGTGATCAGGTCGGGCACGATGTTCTCGTCCTCGCAGGCGAACCACTGTCCGGTGCGGCAGAAGCCGGACTGGATCTCGTCGGCGACGAAGACGATGCCGTGCTCGGTGGCGAAGTCGCGCAGCGCGGGCAGGTAGCCCTTGCCGGGCGCGATGAAGCCGCCCTCGCCCAGCACGGGCTCGACGATGATCGCGGCGACGTTCTCCGGGCCGATCTGCTTGGTGATCTGCTCGATGGCCTGCCGGGCGGCCTCGGGTCCGGAGTTGTCCGGGCCGGTGGCCCAGCGGTACGGGTAGGCGACCGGGACGCGGTAGACCTCGGGTGCGAACGGCCCGAAGCCGTTCTTGTACGGCATGTTCTTCGAGGTCAGCGCCATGGTGAGATTGGTGCGGCCGTGGTAGCCGTGGTCCACCACCACGACGGCCTGGCGCTTGGTGTAGGACCGCGCGATCTTGACGGCGTTCTCGACGGCCTCGGCGCCCGAGTTGAACAGGGCGGACTTCTTCGCGTGGTCGCCGGGGGTGAGTTCGGCGAGCTGCTCGGCGACGGCCACGTACCCCTCGTAGGGGGTGACCATGAAGCAGGTGTGGGTGAAGTCGGCGAGCTGGGCGGTGGCGTGGCGTACGACGGCTTCGGCGGAGACACCGACGGTGGTCACGGCGATGCCGGCGCCGAAGTCGATCAGCCGGTTGCCGTCCACGTCCTCCACGATCCCGCCCGCGGCGCGCGCCGCGAAGACGGGCATCACGGACCCCACGCCGGCCGCGACCGCGGCATTGCGTCGGGCCTGAAGCTCCTGCGACTTCGGGCCGGGGATGGCGGTGATGACACGGCGCTCCTGCGGAACTGCGGTCATAAGGGGCTCCTGAGGTGGTACGGACACGGGTGTCGGCTTGCCGTGCGTGGCTCGCTGATGCCTTCCTTCGCAGGCTAGGGGCGGCGACGGGATGCGGGGATGCTCCATGGGGGAGTTGTCGGGCGTGTCGGTTGTCCGTGGTGGACATAGCGCGGGTGCCCCTCACGGGGCCCTGTACTCCGACCGGGTGACCGCGAACGAGGGTCGGCGCCACGTCATTCCTGGTTGGCGAAAACCGAGGAGGTGAGCTGCCGTTCGCCGCTCGGGACGGGCCGTCGATCGCGCTGAACTCACGGGCCGCTGGCACTACATTGATCCCCAGCAGGCGACCGGTCTACAGGGGGACGAGAACGCGATGGGCAAGGACGACTCGCAGGACGTCCCCGGCACCTCCGCCGCACGGATCCCCCGGCCGGCGGGGCCGCCTCCGCGACCGTCCCATCCACCGCACCTCTCGTCCGGTTCCACGAGTACGTTCACCGCGTGGTTGAACCACCCCCGGCCGCCGGCCGGCCTCGGCATCTACGAGTACGGCCACCGGCCGCCGGTGCCACAGCGCACGCGTGCACGATTGGACCGGACGACCGGGCTCAGCTTGCTGATCACCCTCGGGTTGGCGTTGCTGCTCTGGGTCGCATGGGACAACGGCGACGTTCCTTACGAGGGCTGGCTACTCGCGTTCCTGACTCCGAACGACTGGTGGTGGGCCCCCTCACTGACGCCCAAGACATGGAAGGGGTTTTACGCGCGTCAGGCATACGACGGCCTGTTTCCCGTGATCGACATCATCGTCTTCGGAAGGCTCGGCGGCTGGCTGAAGGTGGTCCGAGGCTACGTGGAAACCTTTTCGGGGACACGGCGGATCCTGCTCACCGTGGTCGGCGCCGTCGTTGCGGTGGTGCTCGCGTGGAACCCGCCGCTGTCCCTGGTGCAGACCGTCTTCGACCTGGTGTACCTGGCGGGTGGCAGCGGGCTCTTCATGTCCTATCAGGGTGCGGTGGTCACCTACGGGCTTTACACCCTGATCATCGTCGGTGTCGTGTTCCCCTTCGCCCTGATCGGCAAGTGGTGGTCAGCGTTCCGCAGGCCTGTCGCGGCCGTACCGCCCCTGCCGCAGCATCCTGCCCCTGTCATGCGCAGCGAGTGGCCCGAGTTGCGGACCGAAGGTCGGAACGATGCGGCCGATCGGTTGGCCGGCGAGCTGCGTGCCGGGCAGATGAACGAAGTCGACTGTGCCCGAGTACTGCACCACTGGGAGGCTGCGCGGCGCGATCCACAAGCGCTTGCCGCGTTCTTCGGGGTCGTTCTGCGCGAGGGCGCCAAGGCCTGGCTGCACCCCTCGGGCCATCGTGACCTGCCCCAACGGACCGCTGACCACGATGCGCTCACCGGCCAGGTCCGCATCGGACACTGGGCGACGGTGGACGGCAATCCGGAGGAATACCACGCAGCCGGGGCCGCTCTTGAGGAAGCGACGCTGGGTACCTCGCTGCTGGTCATCGGGCCTCCTGGCTCGGGCAAGAGCGTGCGCGTGGCCCGGCCCGTTGTCGAGTCGCTCGCACTGGGTGCGCTCGCCGGGCGGGCTGGGGTGATCGCCGTCTGTGCGGCCGGCACGCCGCTCGGACCCGACGATGCGTTCGATGTCGTGGTTCGGCTCGGCGACCCGGGGTCGGTGCATGACCTGGATCTGTATGCCGGGACCATCGACGCGGACGAGGCGGCGGACTTCTTGGCGGAGGGCCTTGTCGGTGACGTCGACGGTGTGGACACCCGACGCGCCGCCACCGTTCTCGCCCAGGTTCTGGGTCCGTACCGCTCTGCCTACGGTCGTTTTCCCACCGTGCAGGAGCTGTCTGACCTGCTGCGCGCCGTGCCCGACGTGCTCGTCGCACTGCGTGGAGTGCTGGAAGCTGCCGGGAACCGGGCCATGCTGCGTGAACTGGACATCCGCGAGCGGCAGGCTGCCAGTCCGGCTGACCTGGGACTCGCCATCGCCGACCGATTGGCCCTCCTCGACCGGCCCGCGTTTGCCGAGTTCTTCGGCGCGGGACAGCGCGCGGACCGGCTCTTCACGCTGAACGCGCTGGCCCACCATCCGCTGCGGGTTCGCATCGACCTGCCGGAGGGCGGCCACAAGGAAGCTTCTCGGCTGGTCGCCCGGCTGCTGCTCGCTCAGTTCTGCTGGGTTGCTGCGGCCCGTACCGACCGCAGCCGATTCATCGGCCTGGTGCTTGACGACGCAGCCCAAGCGCTGACCGCCGGGACGGTACGGGCCATCCAGCGGTTGCGGTCGATGAACGCGGGGGTGGTTCTCGCCCTGCGCACCATCGCGGATGTGCCCGAGGCGCTGCACGGGGCGCTGCACACCGCTGTCGGTTGCCGGATGGCGCTTACGGGAGTCACCACCTGGGATGGCCGGTGTTTCGCCGAGGCGTGGGGCATCCGCCGGGTGGAAGTCACCGAGGTCGCCAAACACACCGTGTTCGCCGACTCTCCCGTGACCCGTGCGCTCCACACCCTGCGCAAAATGGTCACGGGCCGTGCCGTCACCACCGACGCCGTCACCGTCCGCCAGGTCGAGCGCGCCTACTGGTCCGCCTCCGAGCTGGCCAACGACCTGCCGCCCGGGCACGCCGTGCTGTCGCTGACCGCGGTGCACGGCGACCAGGCCCCGCCGATGCTGGTGGACCTGCGCGGCTGAGGCGAGCGCGCCCGGCGACGACGACGGTGCCGGACCCGTCCCGCCCCGTGCTCCGTAGGCTGCGTCCGTACCAGCCGGTCCGTCGCACGCGCACCATACAGTGAGGCAGAATCGACAGAGAACGTTCATACGCGACGGACAAGTGATCAGTCGTGGGCCTCGGGGGTCGGCCGGGCGGCGTCAAGCCCGCGTCCTCCTGGACCGCACGCTGCTCACGGCCCCGCCGCGACCCGCCGGCAGCGCGCCACCGTCCGCCGCGACCCCCACCGGCCCGCCGGTGCGGTGATCGGCGCCGTGGGCGCGGCCCCGTCGTCCAGAACCGAAGGCCCCATGCCACCCACGCTCGCCTCGCTCGTCCACCACACCGCACTCAAGCTCACCGTGCGCGCGGGCGGGGACCGTCTGGACGTCCCCGTGCGCTGGGTGCACGCCAGCGAACTCGCCGACCCCGTGCCCTACATGGAGGGCGGCGAGCTGCTGCTGATCACCGCGCTGAAGCTGCCCGCCGACGACCCCGACGCGATGCGCCGGTACGTGCGGCGGCTGGTGCGCGCCGGAGTCGCCGGGCTCGGCTTCGCCGTCGGCGTGCACTACGAGGAGACCCCGAAGGCCCTGCTCGACGCCGCCACGGCCGAGGGACTGCCGTTGATCGAGGTGCCCCGCCGCACCCCCTTCCTCGCCATCAGCAAGGCGGTGTCCGCCGCCATCGCGGCCGAGCAGTACCGAGCGGTCACCGCCGGCTTCGCCGCACAGCGCGAGCTGACCAAACAGGCCCTCGCCGACGGCCCCGAGCGGCTGCTGTCCGCGCTCGCCGCGCAGGTCGACGGCTGGGCCGCGCTGTACGACACATCCGGCGCCCTGATCGCCGCGGCGCCCGACTGGTCGTCGCGGCGCGCCGCCCGGCTCACCCCCGACGTGGAGCGGCTGCGCCGCCGGCCCGCCCCGGCGAGCGCCGTGATCGGCGGCGGCGCGGACAGCGCGAGCGGCACCGAGGACCGCGTCGAACTGCACTCGCTCGGCACCGGCCGCCGGCCACGCGCCGCGCTCGCCGTCGGTACCGCCGCCGCCCTCGGCACCGCCGACCGGTACGCGGTGCACTCCGCCATCGCGCTGCTCACCCTCACCACCGAGCGGTCCCGCTCCCTGCACGCCGCCGAGCAGCGGATCGGCGCCGCGGTGCTGCGGATGCTGCTGGCCTGCGAGCCCGACCACGCCCGGGCGGTGGCCGGAGACCTCTACGGGGGGCTGATGGACGCCCCCTACCGCATGATCATCGCGGAGACGGTCACGTCGTCCGCCGCCCACCCAGGCACCGTGGTTGTCGAGCCGCCCCCGGGCGCGACCCCCTCGGCCGCCGCGCTGGCCGTTGCCGAGACAGCCGGCGGGGATCCGCTGGAGGCGCTCGCCGACGCCGTCGAGTCCGCCGCGGCGCGGGCCGGCGAGTCCGTTCTGATCGTGCCCGAGCACGACCGGCTGGTGCTGCTGACCGGCGACGGCGGCGCCGGCGCCGAGGCCTGCGCCGAGTACGCCGAGGCACTGGAAGCCGCGCGTAGCGGCGCGGAGCCGGTCACCGCGGTGCCCACCGTCGGCGTGCCGCCCACCCCGGCGGAGATCGCCCAGATCGTCGTCGGGATCTCGGCGCCCGCCGGCCTGGCCGGCGCCCCCACCGCGTACCGGCAGGCCGAGCAGTCGCTGTCCGTCGCCCGGCGCCGGGGCCGACCCGTCGTCGAGCACGCCGAACTGGCCTCCGGGACGGTGTTGTCGCTGCTGGCCGACGACGCGGTCCTGGCGTTCGCCGACGGGCTGCTGCGGGCCCTGCGGGAGCACGACGCGCACGGGCGCGGTGATCTGGTCGCCTCGCTGCGGGCGTGGCTGTCCCACCACGGCCAGTGGGACGCGGCCGCCGCCGAACTCGGCGTGCACCGGCACACCCTGCGGTACCGGATGCGCCGGGTCGAGGAGATCCTGGGACGCTCCCTCGACGACCCCGACGTGCGCATGGAACTGTGGCTGGCCCTCAAGGCGACGTCCGGGACGCTGTGACGTCCGTACCGGAACCTCCGGTGCGCCCCGCCCTTCCAAACCGTAGTGCCCCCGGCACCGAATACTCCGTCACGGACAAGCGTCCGCGGCGGCGAGCGCCCCTACGGTGGAGAGCCAAGAGACACCCCACCTCGGAAGGGCCGGGTTCCCACGATGACTTCCACCCACGCCTTCTGGCTCGCCGGCCGTGAGGTCACCGGCGAGACCAGCGTCGACGTCACCAGCCCCTGGGACGGGCGCCTGGTCGGCCGGGCCGCCGTGCCGACCGACGCCCAGGTCGAGGAGGCGGTGGCCGCCGCATACGCCGTCCGGGACGAGTTCGCCGCGACCCCCGCACATGTGCGGGCCGCCGCGCTCGACCACGTCTCGCGGCGTGTCGCGGAGCGCGCCGAGGAGATAGCCCAGCTCATCTCCGCCGAGAACGGCAAGCCCATGAAGTGGGCACGCGGCGAGGTCGGCCGCGCCATCTCGGTCTTCCGCATCGCCGCCGACGAGGCCCGCCGGTTCAACGGCGGCGAGGCCCAGCGGCTGGACGCCGACGCGAGCGGCGTGGGCCGGCTCGCCTTCACCCGTCGCTTCCCCAAGGGCGTCGTGCTCGGCATCGCGCCGTTCAACTTCCCGCTGAACCTGTGCGCCCACAAGGTCGCCCCCGCGATCGCGGTCGGCACTCCCATCATCCTCAAGCCGGCGCCGGCCACTCCGCTGTCCGGGCTGCTGCTCGGCGAGCTGCTCGCCGAGACCGACCTGCCGGCCGGCTCCTGGTCGGTGCTGCCGGTGCCGAACGACAGGATGCCCGCCCTCGTCCAGGACGAGCGGCTGCCGGTGATCTCCTTCACCGGTTCCGACAAGGTCGGATTCGACATCCTCGACTCCGTGCCGCGCAAGCACTGCACCCTCGAACTCGGCGGCAACGGCGCGGCGGTCGTGCTCGCCGACTACGCCTCCGACGCCGACCTGGACAACGCCGCCCAGCGCATCGCCACCTTCGCCAACTACCAGGGCGGCCAGTCCTGCATCTCGGTGCAGCGGGTGATCGCCGACAGCACCGTCTACGAGCGTCTGGTGCCGCGCATCGTGCGCGCCGTCGAGGCCCTGGTCACCGGTGACCCGTCGCACGACGCCACCGACGTCGGGCCGCTGGTCAGCGAGGACGCCGCCAAGCGCGTCGAGGCCTGGGTCGAGGAGGCCACGCAGGCCGGTGCCCGGGTCCTCGCCGGCGGCAAGCGGGAGGGCGCCAGCTACGCGCCGACCGTCCTCGCGGATGTGCCGTCCGATGTCTCGGTGTCCTGCGAGGAGGTCTTCGGACCGGTGATGTCCGTCACCAGGGTGGACACCGAGGCCGAGGCGTTCGCCCTGGTCAACGACTCCAAGTACGGCCTCCAGACGGGCGTGTTCACCCGTGACCTCCAGGCCGCCTTCCGCGCCCACCGCGCCCTGGAGGTCGGCGGCGTCGTCGTCGGCGACGTGCCCTCCTACCGGGCCGACCAGATGCCCTACGGCGGCGTGAAGCGGTCCGGCGTGGGCCGCGAAGGGGTCCGTTTCGCGATGGACGACTACACGTACGAGCGGGTGATGGTGCTGACCGGCCTGGAGCTGTAGCCGGGCCGGCCCCACACCGGGCCACCCTGCCGAACGGGGGCGCGCGGCCGCGCACGCCGCGTGCCCCGAACGGCCCCGTCCCCCTGATAGTGGAGGGGGATCCCGGGTATACGACCGAGTAAACCGACCGGTAACCACCGGTCGGTTCCGGTTACCCGATCCGCGGCGAGGTGAGCCCTCAATGACCGCACCCACCACACCGAAGTCCCCACAGCCCACCGGCCGCCCTGTCACCGAACGTGAGGCGCGCCAGGTCGCCGAGGCCGCCCGTGAGCAGGGCTGGCGCAAGCCCAGCTTCGCCAAGGAGCTGTTCCTCGGCCGTTTCCGGCTCGATCTCATCCACCCGCACCCGCAGCCCGCGGACGACGACGTACGCCGCGGCGAGGCGTTCCTCGCGAAGCTGCGGGACTTCCTCGAGACGAAGGTCGACTCCGCCCGGATCGAGCGCGAGGCGCAGATCCCCGACGAGGTGATCAACGGCCTCAAGGAGCTCGGCGCGCTCGGCATGAAGATCGACACGAAGTACGGGGGCCTCGGCCTGACGTCCCTCTACTACAACAAGGCCCTGGCCCTCGCCGGCTCCGCGAACCCGGCCATCGGGGCCCTGCTCTCCGCGCACCAGTCGATCGGCGTGCCGCAGCCGCTGAAGATGTTCGGCACCGACGAGCAGAAGCAGGCCTTCCTGCCGCGCTGCGCCCGCACCGACATCTCGGCGTTCCTGCTGACCGAACCGGACGTCGGCTCGGACCCGGCGCGGCTGGCCACCAGTGCGGTGCCGGACGGCGATGACTACCTGCTGGACGGCGTCAAGCTGTGGACGACCAACGGGGTGATCGCCGACCTGCTCGTCGTGATGGCGCGCGTGCCGCAGTCCGAGGGACACAAGGGCGGTATCACGGCGTTCGTGGTCGAGGCCGGGTCGGACGGGATCACGGTGGAGAACCGCAACGCCTTCATGGGGCTGCGCGGCATCGAGAACGGCGTCACCCGCTTCCACCAGGTCCGGGTGCCCGCCGCGAACCGCATCGGCCCTGAGGGCGCGGGCCTGAAGATCGCGCTCACCACCCTCAACACCGGACGGCTCTCGCTGCCGGCGATGTGCTCGGGCGCCGGCAAGTGGTGCCTGAAGATCGCCCGCGAGTGGTCCGGCGCCCGGGAGCAGTGGGGCAAGCCGGTGGCCCACCACGAGGCCGTCGGCGCGAAGATCGCCTTCATCGCTGCGACCTCGTTCGCCCTGGAGGCGGTGCTGGACCTGTCGTCGCAGATGGCCGACGAGGATCGCAACGACATCCGTATCGAGGCCGCCCTCGCCAAGCTGTACGGCTCGGAGATGGCCTGGCTGATGGCGGACGAGCTGGTGCAGATCCGCGGTGGCCGCGGCTTCGAGACGGCCGCCTCGCTCGCCGCCCGTGGCGAGCGTGCGGTGCCCGCCGAGCAGATGCTGCGTGACCTGCGCATCAACCGCATCTTCGAGGGCTCGACGGAGATCATGCACCTGCTGATCGCCCGCGAGGCCGTGGACGCCCACCTGTCCGTCGCGGGCGACCTCATCGACCCCGAGAAGTCCCTGTCCGACAAGGCCAGGGCGGGCGCGAAGGCGGGCGGCTTCTACGCCCGCTGGCTGCCGAAACTGGTTGCAGGCCCCGGCCAGCTGCCGGTCTCGTACGGCGACTTCCGCCCACCCGTCGCCCGCCACCGCCCTTCTAAGGAAGCGATTCGCGCCCCTGGTTCTGGCCACGCCGACCTGTCCGTCCATCTGCGGTATGTCGAGCGCAGCGCCCGCAAGCTGGCCCGCTGCACCTTCTACGCGATGTCCCGCTGGCAGGGCCGGATGGAGTCCAAGCAGGGCTTCCTGGGGCGGATCGTCGACATCGGCGCCGAACTCTTCGCGATGAGCGCGGCCTGCGTCCGTGCGGAGCGGCTGCGCAGCCAGGACGACCACGGACGCGAGGCCTACCAGCTCGCCGACGTGTTCTGCCGCCAGGCCCGCATCCGGGCCGACGAACTCTTCGCCCGGCTGTGGACCAACACCGACACCGCGGACCGCGCCCTCGTCAAGGGCGTCCTGAACGGTGCCTACACCTGGCTGGAGGAGGGCGTCCTCGACCCCAGCGGCGAGGGACCGTGGATCGCGGACGCCACGCCGGGCCCGTCGGGGAAGGAGAACGTGCACCGGCGGATCGGCTGACGTCACCGTCAGGGCCGCAGCGCGTCGCGCCCTTTGCACCGCAGGGGGCGCGCCGCGCGCAACTCCTCCACCGCGGCGGCCAACTCACCGCCCGCGTGCTGGACGACATGCCTCTCGAAGGTGAGCAGCCAGTACCGGGCGTGCTCGGGGGTGCAGCCCATCAGGTCGGCGATGCCGTCGGTGGCCAGGCCGAGCGCAAGGTGCAGCACGGCGGCGTCGGCCGCCGGCGCCGGCACCAGCCGGTGCACCGTGTCGTGGCCGGCGCCGGCGGGCCCGCGCAGGGCGACGGTCAGGTGGCGCCGCAGGATGCGCCAGCCGACCACCGCCGGCTCGGAGGTGAGCGCTGCCGGCCAGGCGACCAGCAGCTCGCCCAGCGCGCAGCGCACCACGTGCCGGGCGGCCGCGAAGTCCCGCAGCCGGTACTGGGCGTAGGCCTGGTAGCGGGCGCCGTGCAGCAGACAGAAAGCGCCGAACGCCAGCGGAAGGTTCACATCGATGCCGTCGAACTCCAGCGGCAGGCCGGCGTCGACGCCACCGACTTCGTCGCGGGTCATGAGGGACTCCCTGTGCTGGTGGGCCCGGGCGGGCCGGGTACGGCCGGGGCGGAGCGTGCGGCCGGGGGCGCGCATCGACCGGATGCCGGCTAGCCGAAGGCGGCCGCTGGCAGCCCGGGCCGGCCCAGCGGATCGTCGACGGGCGCCGGCAGCCGCACCACGCCCTGCAACGCGTCCGCGGCCTGCAACCACAGCGGACGGATGTCCTCCGGCCGCCCCCCGAGTGCCGAGACCACCCGCTCGAGAACCGGCCAGTCCGTGGGCGGTGGGGCGGAGGAGTCGACCAGGCAGGCCAGCTGCTCGCGGCCGAAGGCCTGGCCGGTGGCCCGGCCGACCGCCGGCAGGTCCGGCTCGCGAGCGGCCAGGTAGAGGCCGCGCAGCGCGCAGCGCAGGAGGGTACGCAACTCGACGGGGGAGGCGGTCGGCGCAGGGGCGATGCCGTGCGCCTGCTCCCACAGCCGCACCAGGTCACCGGGGTCGGCGTCACAGGCCCGCGCAAAGCCCTCGGTCACCTCCCAGGAGGGCAGCCGCTTGCCGGCCAGGACCAGCGAGAGCAGCGACGCGGAGACCCCGATACAGCGCGCCACCGCCCGTGCCGAGCTGCGCCGGGTGGTGCGCAGATGGCTCATGGCGAGCGCGAGCTGCTCGGCGCCGCGTCTCTCCTGCTCCCCGCAGCCGCCCGGCGCACGCGGTGGTGCGCCGCGTCTGCCCGCGGTGCCGTCCGCGCCCGGGCCGGCGTCACCCTCCGACCGGGGCACGCCGCCGGGTGCGCAGGCACCCTCCGGTCCCGGGGCACCGCCCGCTTCCCGCACCGGTCCCGACGCCGGCCCTGGCCCTGACGCTGGCCCTGGCCCTGACGCTGGCCCTGGCCCTGACGCCGGCACCGGCCCTGGCGCGGACCCCGGGCCGCCGGCGGACTTCGGAGCCTCCGCCGGCTTCACCGCCTCGGCCGGCTCCGGCGCCTCGGTCCGCGGTGGGCCCCCGGCCGACCGGGGAACGTCCGCGACCCCCCGTACGGCAGGCGCCCCAGGCCGCCCTGGGGCGCCCGGGGAGGCCGCCCGGTTACTGCGCCGCTGGAGGACCCGCGCCACCTGGTCGCCGGACCAGTGCCCGCGTGCGGAGTCCGCGGCGAGGCTGGTGGCCAGGCCGATCTGTTCCCAGGTGGCGCCGTGGCTGCGGGCCTTGCGCACCGCGACGGCCAGCATGTCCTCGGCGTCCTGCCGGATGGTGACCGCACGGTTGACCAGTTCCATGGGCGCGCCGGGGGCCAGGCTGCGCGCGGCGGCCAGCAGGGCGGTGACGGAGGCGCGGGTGTCCTCGGCCACCCGGGCGGCCGCCTCGTCGTGCTCGGGCGGCACGCCCGGCCGTACCGTGGTCCGCGCGCGGTAGGCGGAGCTGCGGCAGGACGGGCTACAGAAGAGGGGCAGGCGCCCGCGGTTGCTGGGGCGCCGGAAAGTGCTCCCGCAGGACGCGCACGTGAGGCCGCTGGAGCGTTTCGTCGACATGGGGTTTCCTCGCGGGCCGTCCGGGCGGTGGTACGCCCGGGCATGCGGCTGGTTTTTCTCGTCACGCCGGCCGTGCCGGTTTGCCGGGTCGACGCAACGAAAGGCGTCGCGTCGCACGGGTCGGGTGGTCGGGCGTGGAGGCCGGGCCCCAGGCGGGTGGCCGGGGCCCGGCGCCTCGGTCAGGAGCGGGGCTTCCTGACATAGCGGTAGGTGATGCTGCCTGCTGCCGTCACGGCGGTCAGCGCGGCACCGGCGAGCACCGATACCCCTGTGCCCCCTCGGATCAGCAGCACCAGCAGCACGGGAAGGGCGAGGAACGCCCCGAGCCGGATGTTGACCCGGCCGTAAACGGTTCCGGAGGTTTGGACGTCGCCGAAGGGAGACATGTAAGTTGCGTAACCGCTGGTCCGGCTCCCGGGAGGGGGCGGCTCTGCGGCGATGTGAAGGGGCATCCAGTGCTCCTTTGCTTTGGTGTGTTTCAGATGCAGCGGGCCCCGGGTGGTTTGCCGACCGTGATCCCGGGGTCGCGCTGTGTGCGCTGACGATAACCGCTCGCGTGACGCAGAGCGAACCTATCGTCACGTAATCGGCAAGTCCTTTCGTTCTTGCGAGAGAAATCGCAGGTCGTACCTTTTCTTCGCCGAAAAAGTGTCATATGCCCAGTGCAAGCGGTGCAGTTGGGGAACGCTTCCGATCGATCCGCCCGCCGTGCAGGCGCGTCACGGCCTGTGCCGACCCCTTGGGATCATTGTGCTCTGCGTAGCCGACTGATCACTCAGCGCCAGGATTCATCAGGGGGCGTGCACGAATTCGCGGGAGTCGAAGGGCGCCGGACGGCGCACACCGCAGGCGCTCACCACCCATGACGACATCCCGTGGCGGCGTCCGGAGCCTGGGCCGCCGTGACTCCTCATGCCCTGCGTCCCCGTCCGGGCCACGCGCTCCCTCACCGCGTGCACGTCCCGCACCTGCACGTCCCGCACCTGCGCGCTCCGTGACCGAGAAGTGCGTACGACAGCCCGTGTCGGCCCCCGCACGACGAGCCGCAACAATGGGGGGATGAGCGACAGGCCATCCCCACTCGCGGATCCGCATCTCGTCTTCGATCCCGGTGTCGGCGCTTCCGACGCACGGGACATCGTCATCCTCGGCTCGACCGGCTCGATCGGCACCCAGGCCATCGACCTGGTGCTGCGCCACCCCGACCGTTTCCGGGTCACCGGCCTGTCCGCGGCCGGCGGCCGCGTCGCACTCCTCGCCGAGCAGGCGCACCAGCTGCGGGTGCCCACCCTGGCGGTGGCACGCGAGGACGTGGTGCCGGCGCTGCGTGAGGAGCTCTCCGCCCGGTACGGGGCCGGCGAGCCGCTGCCCGAGATCCTGGCCGGGCCCGACGCGGCCACCGAGCTCGCCGCCTCCTCCTGCCACACGGTCCTCAACGGCATCACCGGCTCCATCGGCCTGGCCCCCACCCTCGCCGCCCTCGGCGCCGGGCGGACCCTGGCACTCGCCAACAAGGAGTCGCTGATCGTCGGCGGGCCGCTGGTCAAGGCGCTGGCCAAGCCCGGCCAGATCATCCCGGTCGACTCCGAACACGCGGCCCTCTTCCAGGCGCTGGCCTCCGGTACCCGCGCCGATGTGCGCAAGATCGTCGTCACCGCCTCCGGCGGCCCGTTCCGCGGCCGGACCCGGGCCGAGCTGGCCGGTGTCACCCCCAAGGACGCGCTCGCGCATCCCACCTGGGAGATGGGCCCGGTCATCACCATCAACTCGGCCACCCTGGTCAACAAGGGCCTGGAGGTCATCGAGGCGCATCTGCTGTACGACATCCCGTTCGAGCAGATCGAGGTGGTCGTCCACCCGCAGTCGTATGTGCACTCGATGGTCGAGTTCACCGACGGTTCCACGATCGCGCAGGCCACTCCGCCCGATATGCGCGGCCCTATCGCCATCGGCCTCGGCTGGCCCGAACGGATTCCCGAAGCGGCCCCCGCATTCGACTGGACGAAGGCCTCCACCTGGGAATTCTTCCCGCTGGACAACGAGGCCTTCCCCTCCGTCGGCCTCGCCCGGCACGTCGGGCAGCTCGCGGGCACGGCTCCGGCGGTGTTCAATGCGGCCAACGAGGAGTGCGTCGACGCGTTCCTGAACGGGGCCCTGCCCTTTCCCGGCATCATGGAGACCGTCACCGAGGTCGTCGCCGAACACGGCACACCCCGCACGGGAACTTCCCTGACCGTTGCGGACGTCCTCGAAGCGGAGACCTGGGCCCGGGCCCGGGCCCGGGAACTGACGGCGAAGGCGACCGCGGAGGCTCGCGCATGACGGCACTGATGATGGTCCTCGGCATAGTCGTCTTCGCGATCGGGCTACTGATCTCCATCGCCTGGCACGAGCTGGGCCACCTGTCGACGGCGAAGCTGTTCGGCATCCGGGTGCCCCAGTACATGGTGGGCTTCGGTCCGACGATCTTCTCCCGGAAGAAGGGCGACACCGAGTACGGCATCAAGGCGATCCCGCTGGGCGGCTACATCCGCATGATCGGCATGTTCCCGCCGGGTCCGGACGGCCGGCTGGAGGCCCGCTCCACCTCGCCCTGGCGCGGCATGATCGAGGACGCCCGCTCGGCCGCCTTCGAGGAGCTCCAGCCCGGCGACGAGCAGCGCCTCTTCTACACCCGCAAGCCGTGGAAGCGGGTCATCGTGATGTTCGCGGGCCCGTTCATGAACCTGATCCTGGCTGTCGCGATCTTCCTGGGGGTCATGATGACCTTCGGCGTGCAGACCGAGACGACCACGGTCGGCAAGGTGTCGGACTGCGTCATCCAGCAGAGCGAGAACCGCTCCACCTGCCACAAGGGCGACAAGCCGGCACCCGCGAAGGCGGCGGGCCTCAAGGCGGGCGACAAGATCGTCGCGTTCGACGGGAAGCCCGTGACGGACTGGTCCGCCCTCCAGACCAGCATCCGCGACACCATCGGCCCGGCCACCCTCACCATCGAGCGGCACGGCCAGCGCCAGGTGCTGCACGCCGACCTCATCCGCAACCAGGTCAGCAAGACCGACGGCCGCGGCGGCTACGTCGACGGCAAGTACGTCTACGCCGGCTTCCTCGGCTTCAGCCCCGCCTCCGGGATCGTCCAGCAGTCCTTCGGCGACTCCGTCACGCGCATGGGCACGATGATGGAGGACGGCGTCGACTCGCTGGTCGCCCTGCCGTCGAAGATCCCCGACCTGTGGGACGCGGCCTTCGGCGGGGCCGAGCGCAAGGCGGACTCCCCGATGGGCGTGGTGGGCGCGGCACGCGTCGGCGGCGAGGTGTTCACCCTCGACATCCCGCCGCAGAACCAGATCGCGATGATGCTGTTCCTGGTCGCGGGCTTCAACCTCTCGTTGTTCCTGTTCAACATGTTGCCGCTGCTGCCGCTGGACGGCGGGCACATCGCGGGGGCGCTGTGGGAGGCGTTGCGACGGCACACGGCGCGGGTATTCCGACGGCCCGACCCGGGGCCGTTCGACGTGGCGAAGCTCATGCCCGTCGCTTATGTCGTCGCCGGGATCTTCATCTGCTTCACCCTGCTCGTCCTGATCGCGGATGTCGTCAATCCGGTGAAAATCTCCTGATCACCACCCGTGCGCTGCGGCCGTGAGAATAACCGCTCCGGCTGCCGCGCACGGATGAACGGCCTGCGCCGGGAGGAGCCATCAGGCGGATGTGCTCCGGCCCTGGCCGGTGCCGTAACCTCGTTAGCCCGACCCCGCCGATGACGGGGCTCTGATCCATACCTTGGGGTTGCACAGCACATGACTGCGATTTCTCTCGGCATGCCGTCCGTTCCCACCAAGCTCGCTGAACGCCGTAAGAGCAGGCACATTCAGGTGGGGTCGGTC
>NZ_JAMJWG010000004.1 GCF_024435355.1 Streptomyces odontomachi | reverse complement strand
ACAAGCCGATCCAGGTGCCCAGCTTGCCCGCGCCGTAGCCGACCATGGCGCGGGACTGCCCCCGCGCACGCGAACCGTTCGACGACGCGGACGAGCCGTCCTGCGTGCGCTGGGCGCCCAGGAGGCCCGCCACCACCACGACTCCGGCCACCACCAGCAGCACGAGGAACACGATCATTGGGGCCATCCCCTCTCACGCAGACGCAGATGGACGGAGAGCACCGTCTCGGTCCACTGGTCGTACCAGTCCAGGTACTGCTCGCTCTGCGGGTTGCGCAGGGTCGGAAAGAAGCCGGGACCTCCCGACCGCTCGATGAAATGCTGATACTTCGGAACTACCTCCTGCAAAGAGGCACGCCAGCCGTATCCCAGGCACAGCGCCGTGAAGTCCGCGCGGCGCCCGCCCTTGAGCGGGGAGTGACGCGTCTGCGCACCGAACCCGTACCGTCCGCCCGAGAACCGTGACCAGCGCTCGTCGATGCCGGCCAGCAGGTCGTCGGGCAGCCGCCTGCCGTCGGAGCGGCGCAGCCAGCCGTCCTCGAGCCTGCCGACGGCTTCCAGGAGCAGCGTGGTCGTCAGCAGGTCCGCGTGCTCCGTCTCGCCCTCGGCGAGCAGCGTTTCGAGCCTGCCAAGCGATGTGCGGGCGGGTCCCGGCGACGGGGTGGCGAAGGTGCTGGCGGGCACCGACGAGCGGGCCGGTGGCGGGGGCAGCAGGGGCGACTCGCCGGGCGCCCGGTCGGGGCGGTGCGCCTCGGACAGCCGCCGCAGCAGCCGCAGTTCGTCCGGGCCGGGCAGCGCGCCGCTGCGGGCGTCGAAGTACCAGCTGCTGGCGAGCAGGTAGTTGCGCTCGCCGCGCAACAGGACGGGGAAGAACTCGCGGCTGTGCCGCTGGCCTTCGAGGATCTCGCGGGTGACGTCCTCGGACTCCTCCGCCTCCGGGGACATCAGAACCACGACGGCGAGCGCCCGGCGGAGCCGCTGCCTGATCGTCCAGAGGTAGTCGTCGCCCCACTTGAGGTCGCCCAGCGACCACATGGGCAGACCGGAACGGGAGAGATGGTCCGCCAGCAGCTCCGCGTACCCGGCGTCGGCGCGGGCGTGGCAGACGACGAAGGAGGCGGGCACCGACTCGTCGGGAGGCCGCGGGGGACGCGGCGGGCGCACCGGCCCGAACGCGTCCGCCCCTGCGGAGACGTCTTCACCCCGCAGTACCCGGGCCAGCTCGGCGGCCTTGGCGTCGAACGCGGGTCCGGTCAGCTTCCGGAAGTCCATCCAGACCCTGGTCTCGGCGAACGGTGGAAGGTCGGCGTCGCCGAAGACCACGGGGATCAGCCGCAACCTGCCCTCCGTCGCGGCGTGCACGAGGGCCGCGTACTCCTGCCGTGCCCAGGGCGCGCTCGCGGTGTCCGGGCCGATCACCAGGATGCCGTGGCCGGACGCGCGGATCGCCGCTTCGAGTTCGTGCACGACGACGTCGCCCGGGTGCAGGCTGAACCGGTCGAAGAAGACCCGCACCCCGTCGGCCGCGAGCCGGTCGGCGAGCAGACCGGCCCAGGCGCCGTCCTGCTCGGTGTAGGAGATGAAGACGTCGTACACCGTGCAGCCCCCGTAAAAATGCACAGTGATGGAACGGTAGATGACAAGGATAGCGACGATGGGGTATCTGAGGCAGATGGCATCAGGCCGGACCGGGTGCGCGGTTCGACGGTGACCGCGCCGGCACCGGAGAAGCAGCGGGGTATCCGGCCTGGTCGCGCCCGGTCGGAATGCCGAGCAGGGCGAGGAAGGCGGTCGCCGCGGGGGTGCGGCCGTCGCGGCTCCAGGCGACGTACTCGACGCGGGCCGGCGCGTCGGTGACCTCGATGGTGGTGACGCCGGTGAGCTGGGTCGCGTAGGCGGAGGGCAGCATGGCGATGCCGAGGCCCTGCCCGACCAGTCGCGCCAGGAAGTCCACGTTGGTGACTTCGAAGGCGACGTCGCGGTGCAGGCCCGCGGCCGAGAAGGCCTGGTCGGACTGGGCGCGGCCGGCCGTCTTGGCCGGCAGGTCCACGAACACCTCGGAGCAGAGCCGGCGCAGGTCGACCGCCGGTTCATCGGCGAGCGGGTGGTGCGGCGCGACCACGGCGACGAGCCGGTCACGGGCGAGTTCGTGGGAGTGGACGCCTTCGGGCCGGGCCGTGGTCGGCAGCCCGAGGAAGGCCACTTCGATGGCGCCCTGCCTGACCTGTTCGACGAGTTCCTCGCTCGCGGCCATCCGCAGGCTGATGCGCACCTGCGGGTACTGCTGGTGGAAGTCGCGCACGGCGATCGGGATGTCGACCGCGGCGACGCTGGAGATCAGCCCCACCGCGAGCCGGCCGCGAATCTCGCCGACCGCGGCGGCGACCTCGGCTGCCGCGCGCTGGGCGGCGTCCAGACACTGACGGGCGGCAGGGAGGAACGCCGCCCCGGCCGGCGTCAGCCGCACCCGCCGGCTGGTGCGCTCGAAGAGCTTCGCGCCCAGTTCCCGTTCCAACCGGGCGATCTGGTGACTGAGTGCCGACTGGACGACCAGACACCGCTCGGCGGCCCGGGTGAAGCTGTTCGTCTCCGCGACGGCGATGACGTAGCGCATCTGCTGGAGCTCCATGGATCTATCGTGGATCGCGATCGATGAGGTGACAAGCATGTGTTGGACTCATTGATCGCTGCCGGGTGAGACTCCGAACATGACAAGTCCAGTGGTGCAGCGGGTCTCCGGGGAAGCCGGCGGCGGTCCCGTCCATGCCCATCTGCCACGCGCCGCCCTGACGGCGTTCACTCCTCTGGTGTGGGGCACGACCTACGTGGTCACCACGGAGTTCCTGCCGCCCGCGCATCCCCTGTTCGCGGGGCTGCTGCGCGCGTTGCCCGCGGGCCTGGTCGCGCTGGCGATCACCCGGACGCTGCCGCGCGGGGCGTGGTGGGGGAAGGCCGCGGCGCTCGGCGTGCTCAACATCGGGTTGTGCTTCCCCCTGTTGTTCACTGCGGCCGAGCACCTGCCCGGGGGCGTGGCCGCCACCCTGGCGGCGGCCCAGCCGCTCGTCGTCGCCGTGCTGTCCGTGGCCGTCCTGCACGAGCGCCCCTCGGCCTGGCGCTTCGCCTGGGGAGCGGTCGGTGCGGTCGGCGTCGGCCTGGTCGTGATCGGACCGCATGCGGCGTTCGACACCGTGGGCGTCCTGGCGGGCCTCGGCAATGCGGCGTCCATGGCGCTCGGGGTGACGCTCACCAAGCGCTGGGGGCGTCCCACCGGGGTCGGCCCGACCGCCTTCGCCGGCTGGCAGCTCACCGCAGGAGGCCTCTTCCTGGTGCCGGTCACCTTCCTCGGCGAGGGATCGCCTCCCTCGATCGACCTGACCGCGGCCCTCGGCTACCTCTGGCTGGGGCTGGTTGGCGGTCTGATCGCCTATGTCCTGTGGTTCCGCGGCATCACCACGTTGCCCATCGCCTCGGTCGCGGTCCTCGTCCTGCTCTCACCGCTGGTCGCCGCGGTACTCGGGGCGGTCTGGCTCGGCCAGACGCTCGGCCCGGTCCAACTCGTGGGGTTCGGGGTCTCACTCGCCGCGATCGTCGCGGGACAGCTTCCTGCACCCCGCCGTTCCCACCCGTCCGTTTCCGCCCCCGCACCGGAACGGACGTCTCCTTGAAGCAGCGTCGGAAGGATCTCGCCGTGTCGATGAACCTCGAAGCGTCGATGGACCTCGAAGCGTCGAACAAGAAGACCGTCCTGGTCACGGGCGCGACCGGCGGGCAGGGCGGCGCCGTCGCCCGGAGCCTGCTCGACGCCGGCTGGACGGTGCGCGCGCTGGTCCGTGACCCGGACACGCCGCGGGCCGAGCGGCTCAAGGCGCTGGGCGCTGAACTGCTCATCGGTGACCTCGACGATCCGGCGTCGCTGCGCGCCGCAGCGCAGGGTGCGCACGGCGTCTTCAGCGTGCAGCCCGCCGACATGGCCGACCCCCACCCCGAAGTCGAGGTGCGGCAGGGCAGGAACGTGGCCGACGCGGCCGCGGCCGCGGGCGTCGCGCACCTGGTCTACAGCTCCGTCGGCGGCGCCGAGCGCGGCTCCGGCGTCGCGCACTTCGAGACCAAGGCGGAGATCGAGGCGTCCATCGAAGCGGTCGGCGTGCCGGCGACGGTGCTGCGGCCGGCGTTCTTCATGGAGAACTGGCTGTACCTCGTGCCGGAGGCGGAGCACGGCGAGCGGGTGGGCGCGATAGCGCTGGACGCGGACACCTCGCTCCAGATGATCGCGTTGGTCGACATCGGCCGGATCGTCGCGGACGCCTTCGGCGCGCCGGCGGAGTTCGCCGGGCGGAAGATCGAGATCGCCGGGGACGAGCTGACCGTGCGCCAGGTCGCCGAGGCGTGCACATGGGTCGACGGCGTCCCGACGCGCTTCGAGCGGCAGCCGAGCGAGGCGCTGCGCGCCGAGGCCCCGGAAGTGGCCAAGATGTTCGACTGGTTCAACGACAAGGGGTACGAGGCCGACATCGTCGCACTCCGCAAGCGGTACCCGGAGCTGTTGACGTTCGAGGAGTGGCTGCGCACGCACTGGTAGGAGCCCGGAGACCGTCGTGCACAAACCGGTGGGGGAAGCGTCCCGCCGTGGGGCTCACCCCCGGTCAGGCCCCCTTGAGGTGCTTGCCGAGGAACGTCCTGATCAGGCCCGTGACCTCGTCGAGTGCGGACTCCAGCAGGAAGTGGCCGCCGTCCAGGAGGTGCACCTCGGCGTCGGGCTGGTCGCGGGTGAAGGCGCGGGCGCCGTCCGGGCCGAAGATCGGGTCGTTCCTGCCCCAGACGGCGAGCAGCGGAGGGCGGTGCTCGCGCAGGTAGGCCTGGACGGTGGGGTAGAGCGGGCGGTTGCTGGCGTAGTCCAGCAGGAGCTTCAGCTGGACGCGGTCGTTGCCGGGGCGCGACACCATCTGGTGGTCGTGGTGCCAGGTGTCGGGGTCGACCAGCGTGGCGTCCGGGACCCCGGTGACGTACTGCCACTTGATCATGTCGAGGCCCAGCGCCGGGCCGAGCGCCTCGGCGGACTCCGGGGTCTGCTCCCGCTGGTAGGTGAAGATGGGCTCCCAGAACTCCGGGACGAAGCCCTCCTCGTACGCGTTGCCGCTCTGGCTCACGACGGCCGTCACCGCGTCCGGGTTCCGCAGCGCGAGGCGCCAGCCGACCGGGGCGCCGTAGTCCTGGACGTAGAGGGCGTACCGCGCCACGCCGAGCTGGTCGAGCAGGTCAGCGGTGAGGTCGGTGAGCGCGTCGAAGGTGTAGTCGAACTCGTCGACCGAGGGCGCGTCGGAGAAGCCGAAGCCGAGGTAGTCCGGTGCGATCAGGTGATACCGGTCGGCCAGCGCCGGGATCAGGTGGCGGTACATGAACGAGCTGGTCGGAAAGCCGTGCAGCAGGACGAAGGCGGGGGCGTCGGCAGGCCCGGCCTCCCGGTAGAACAGCTGCCGCCCCTGCACGGTCGCACTGCGGTGGTGCACCTTTGCCATGCCCGGTCGCTCTCCTACTTTTCTGGCGGTATGACCGCTTCTCATGATGCAACAGGGCCGGGGGTGCGGTGGCGCGGCGCGCCGCGTCCCGGAGCGTGCGTGACCCGAACACCGCGCGGTGCGGGTCGTCCACCGCCCGATGAGTGATGCCAGCCGACGCCGTGGCGCTGTAGGAATCGGACCATGTGAATAATGAGTGCCTAGATCCTGAATGAGTGACGAATAAGGGGTGGGGAACGTGAAACCGCATAAGTCCCGCCGGGACAGACCCGGGCACACCGAGGGCTCAGCGCGTCGAGAGCACGCCTTTCGAGCGCTGAGCGTGCGGGGGCGGATCTGGATCACGCTGGGAGCCGTGGCGCTGGGGGGCGCGGGCCTGGCGGTGAACGCGGCGGCAGGGACCGTCGGCGCCCACCCGGACGAGGCCGCGGCACGGCGGCCCTCCGTGCACAGCCTGAAGCTGCACAGCGCGGGCGCCCACCGCAGGGAACTGCCCGACCAGAGCACCGCCCGGTTCAGCGCGGTCCTGCTGACCTGGGACGATCCCAAGGCCCAGCTGCACGGCAGCGCGCAGGTGCGCTACCGGGACCTGGCCTCGGGTGCCTGGTCCGGGTGGCAGAAGCTGCCCGACGACCCGTTCTCGGCGGACGGCAAGGAGGCCGAGCAGGCCGGACACCGCGGCGGCACCGCCTCGCTGTGGACGGGTGACGCCGACGGGGTGCAGGTGCGGGTGGTCGGCGACGACGGCTCGGCCGCGCCCCTGCCGGCCGGTATGGACGTCAAGCTGCTCGACCCCGGTACCGACCCCAAGGGCACGGCGCACGGTCCCGACGCATCGGCCGGTATGCAGCCCGCCGCCTACGCCGCGGACGTCACGCCCACGCCGACGGACCCGGACGCGCCGACCTCGGTCCCGACGGAACCGACACCGACCGGCACGGAATCCGCCCCTGCGTCGCCCAGCGCCCCGGTGACCACGTCCCCGACCGCGAGCGTCTCCGACGACCCGGCGCCCGGGACGAACACGGACACGCCGCCCGCGGCACCGGTGTCCACGGTCGTGAAGCCGCCCATCATCACCCAGGCCCAGTGGGGTGCCTCCACCGACTACAACGGCACGCCGTCGTACGGGACGGAGATCAAGGCCGCGGTCATCCACCACACCGGCGTCGACTCCGACAACACGGTCTCCTGCGCGAACTCCCGGGCCCGGATGCGCACCATCCAGCAGGAGCACTTCGCGCGCGGCTACTACGACGTCGGCTACAACTTCGTCGTCGACCGGTGTGGCCAGATCTTCGAGGGCCGCAGCGGCGGCATGGACCTGCCGGTGGTCGGCGCCCATGACGTCGGCTTCAACACCAACACCCTCGGCATCTCCTACATCGGCAACTTCGAGAGCGCCCAGCCGACCCGGGTCGCCCTGGAGTCCATCGCCCGCGTGGTGGCCTGGAAGTTCGGCATGTACGGCATCGACCCGACGGGCACGGTGACGCTGGTGTCCGGTGCCCCCAAGGGGCAGGACGGCAACAAGGTCGAGCAGGGCGAGTCGATCACCCTGCCGCGGGTCTTCGGTCACCGGGACACCAACACCACCGCCTGCCCGGGCGCGCACCTCTACCCGAAGCTGTCGACGATCGCGAAGCTGGCCGCGCTGCCCGGCGTCTCGCACGCCCTGCCCACCACGGACGTCAACGACGACGGCCTGACCGACCTGGTCGTCGGCACGCCCCTGACGTCGAGCGGTGCCGGTTCGCTGACCATGGTGCCCGGCGGTGTGAACGGTCCGGTGCCGGCCGCCAAGAAGATCATCACCCAGGCGAGCAGCGGGGTGCCCGGCAGCGACGAGGCCGGTGACCACTTCGGTGCGGCCACGGCCTGGGGCGATGTCAACGGCGACGGCGTCGCCGACCTGACCGTCGGCGTACCCGGCGAGGACGACACCTCCGGCCACGCCGACCGGGGCGCCGTCACCGTCCTGTACGGGCCCGGCCTCACCTCCGGTGCGTCGTGGACCACCGGCAGCGCGGCGGACGCCGGACCGGGGCAGACCGGCGCCGGACTCGGCTCCGCGGTGGCCGTGGGCGACTTCGACGGCGACGGCAAGGCGGACGTCTTCGCCGCCGGCACCGGATACGGCGGCGTCTTCAAGGCGCACCTGGCCAGCGGCGTCGACCAGATCGGCACCCTGACGTCGTCCGGAACGCTGTCCTACGAGGACGCGGCGAGCGGTGACTTCAACCGCGACGGCTACCAGGACGTGGCGGTCACCTTCCTCGACGCGGCGGCCACCGGGCACGTGGTGTGGTTCAAGGGCACCGACGCCGGCCTGGTGCAGGTGGGCACGCTCGGGGTGCCGGGCGGCCGGTCCATCGCGGCCGGCGACATCAACGGCAACGGCTACGACGACCTCGTCATCGGCCAGCCGTACACCGCCGAGTCCGGCGCCCACTCGGGTGGCCAGATCACCGTGCTCCCGGACTCGGCGACCGGGCCGACCACCACCGGCGTGAAGACGATCCACCAGGACACCTCCGGCGTGCCGGGCGCCGCTGAGGCCGGTGACGCCATGGGCGCCTCGGTCGCGGTCGGCGACGTGAACCTGGACGGGTACGCCGACGTGCTGGCGGGCCTGCCGCTGGAGGACCTCACCCGCGACGGCGCCAACCAGAAGGACGCCGGCTCGACCGTGCTGCTGTACGGCAGCGCGTCCGGGCTGACCGGCACCGGTGCGAAGGGCTTCACCCAGGACACCTCCGGCATGCCGGGGGCGAGCGAGAGCGGTGACCACGAGGGCTCGGCCGTGCTGCTGGCGGACATCTCCGGGTTCGGCCGTACCGACATCGTCATCGGCGCCGAGGGCGAGGACGCCGGCAACGGCTCGACCGCCTACCTCAGCAGCGGCAGCAGCGGGATCGACGTCGCCGGTGCGCTCGTCATGGGCCGCGGCACGCTGGGCGCCCCGGCGGGCGCCCATCTCGGGCAGACGCTGACGCCGTAGCGGCGTGGTGCCGGCAATGCCGGCCGGGGGCCGGGTCTCGTCAGGAGGCCCGGCCCCCGCTGTCCGAGCCGCTGGGTCCCCGGGGGTCGCACGAGAGATCGCTAAAATGTTCAAGGTCTCTTACGGGGAGGGTCCATGGCCGCCATGCTCGTCGCGCAGCGGCGCCAGAAGCTGATCAGCGAGCTGGCGGCGGCGGGCGGTCTGAAGGTCGTCGACCTCGCCGCGCGGCTGGACGTCTCCCGTGCCACCGTGCGGCGGGACCTGGTCGACCTCGAGGTCGAGGGGCGGGTCAGGCGGGTGCGCGGCGGCGCCGTGCTCGCGACGCCGGGGCCGGACGGCCGGCCGGCCGGGACACCGACGCCGCCCGCCGCACCGGTGACCCCGTCCGCCCCCATGACCTCCGCCGCGGCCACGTCACCCGCCACTTCCGCAGCCGCGGCCGCTTCCCTGCCCGGCACGTTCCCCACCGCCGTCCGGCCCGGACCGGAGCGGACGCTCGGACTGCTGGTCCCGTCGGCCACGTACTACTACCCGCGCATCGTCGCCGGGGTCCAGGCCGTGCTCGCCGAACGCGGCGCACGCGCCATCATCAGCCTGAGCGACTACGGGCGCACGGACGACGTCCAACGGATCGACGAGCTCCGCGCGTCCGGCGCCTCGGGACTGCTCGTCGCCTCCCCGGGCGGCCATGACTTGCCGGACGAGACGCTCGAGCAGCTGGACGCCACCGGGTTGCCGTTCGTGCTGATGGAACGGCAGCCGCAGGACGCGTTCCTGCCGTGCGAGTTCGTCGCCACCGACCACCGCCAGGGCGCGTTCGCCGCGGTGCGGCACCTCGTGCGCCTGGGGCACCGCCGGGTGGGCCTGTTCACCAACGGCAGTCCGACCTCCGGCCTGGTGCGCGAGGGGTACGAAGCGGCCCTCACGCGGCTCGGTCTCGCGGCCGACGTGCCGGTCCACGACAGCGGGCGGCCGACCATGGGCTCCACCCAGGCCGACCGGCACTACGAGGGTTTCCTCGAGGACTGCGTGTCGGGCGGCGTCCGGGCCGCGCTGGTGCACTCCGACCACGACGCCATCGAACTCATGCGACGGCTGCGCTCGCGGGACATGCGGACGCCCCGGGACCTCGCCCTGATCGCCTACGACGACGAGATAGCCGGCCTCGCCGACGTGCCGCTCACCGCGGTGGCCCCGCCCAAGCACGAGCTCGGGGAGCACGCCGCGCGCCTCCTGCTGGACCGGCTCGACGCCGCCGACCCGGCCGCCGTCCCCGTCCGCCAGCTGCTCATCCAGCCCCGCCTGGTCATCAGGTCCTCGTGCGGAGCCGCTGCCCGGACCTGACGCCACGGCGACCGCCGGCGCACGTGGCGCACGTGGCCACGCGACGCATGGCCACGACATGCGCGCCCGTTCCTCCACGCTCCAACTTGATGCTTTCTATTGACACTTGATGAACAGAAGCGCAGCATTGTGCAGCAATCTGTTGCTCGGTGATTGAAACTTGTCGCATAGCTTCGCTGAGCCTGAGCCATCGAGGGACGTCGAGGGACACTGCGTCACCTTCGACCGCACCACTGCCCCACTGCCGCTTCGGCCAGGGCTGATCCCATGCCAGCGCCGGCACACTCCGGCGCCGCATGACGCACGCCCGGGACCGTCGCGGCGGTGAACCCGCCGTCGCCCGGCCCCGCCGCGCCTGCCGTCCCGCTGCCCCGTGACGGACCGCGGACCGAGGCCCCGGCGGGTCGTGACGAACACAGCACCAGATCGGCCATGACGGCTGCCCGCACCTGCGGCATGCCCACCACCCATACAAGAGGGGTCCGGAACGTGGAAACGGGACAAGAACGCGAGCAACGACGACCGGCCGGAGCGCGCCGCCGGACGGTCCTGCTGGGCGCCGCCGCCGGCGCCGGAGCGCTGACGCTCGGCACCGGCATCACCGCCGGGCCGGCGCAGGCCGCCTCGTTCATCAAGGGCGCGGACATCAGCTGGGCACCGCAGATGGAGGCGAACGGGTACGTCTGGCGCGACAGCGCCGGGGTGCAGCGCGACCTGTTCACCATCCTCAAGGGATACGGCATCTCGGCCATCTCGCTGCGCACCTGGGTGAACCCGTCCAGCGACCCGGCGAACGGCCACTGCTCCATCGAGGAGACCGCGCAGATGGCCGCGCGCTGCCAGGACGCCGGCATGAAGGTGCTGGTCGGCCTGCACTTCGGCGACACCTGGAACTCGGTGGGGGTGCAGAACCCGCCGGCGGCGTGGGCCGGCATGAGCTACACCGACATGCGCCAGGCCATGTACGACTACGTCTACCACGCGATGAACGTGCTCAAGTACTACGACGTGACCCCGACCTGGGTGAAGATCGGCAACGAGACCAACTCGGGCATCTGCAAGCCCACCGGCAGCATCAGCAACCCGGCGCAGATGACCGGCCTGCTGATGGCCGCCTACGACATGGTCAAGCAGGTCTTCCCGTCCGCCCTCGCCGTGGTGCACGCGGCGCAGCCGCAGAAGCTCGACAGCGTGCAGAACTTCCTCAACGCCTACCGGGACAACGGCGGGAAGTGGGACATCACCGGGCTCTCCTCGTACGCCCAGGGCGGCAACGTCCCCGGTGTGCTGACGAACATGCAGACCATCCAGTCCACCTACGGCAAGCCGGTGATGCAGGTCGAGTACGGCGGCCCGCTCGACAAGCCGACCCAGGTGCGCGACTCGCTGAAGGCGTTCGTCACCGGCCTGACGGGCTTCGGCGGCCTCGGCACCTTCTACTGGGAGCCCGAGGGCTACTCCCCGTTCACCAGCTACGGCAGCAGCGCGTGGGACCCGTCGACGCTGCGTCCGACGGCCGCGCTGGACGGCTTCCTTTAGAACATTCCCTCAGCCATGTGGAGTGAGCCATGAAACCTGCCGTGATCGTGACACGCGCCCTGCTGGTGTCGGCCGTCACCTTCCCCTTGAGCACCCTCGCGATCGTTCCCAGCTCCGCCGACTCGACCGGCGCGGCGGCGGGGAGCGTCTACTACGTGGCCCCGAACGGCAGCGACAGCGCCGCGGGGACACAGTCCGCTCCGTGGGCCTCGATCGCGCACGCCCAGTCCGTCGTCGGGGCGGGGGACACGGTCTACGTCCGCGGCGGCACCTACGCCTACACCCACGGGACGAAGAGCTGCGCGAGCCAGACGGACCGGATCGACGCGATCACCCTGAACAAGAGCGGAAGCTCCGGCAGCCCGATCCAGTACCTGGCCTACCAGGGGGAGAAGCCGGTCTTCGACTTCTCGGGCATGAAGGACGACTGCCGGATCAAGGGCTTCGACGTCACCGGCAACTACCTTCACCTCAAAGGGCTCGAAGTCAAAGGCGTACCGCAGAACAACAACCTGAACCACGAGTCCTGGGGCATCTGGATCTCCGGCAGCAACAACACGTTCGAGCAGATCAACGCCCACAACAACATGGGCCCCGGCCTGTTCATCCAGGACGGCGGCGGCAACCTCGTCCTCGACTCGGACTCGCACGACAACTACGACCCGAACAGCTCGGGCGGGGCGGGCGAGAACGCCGACGGGTTCGGCGCCCACATCTCCGCAGGCCATCCCGGGAACGTCTTCCGGGGCTGCCGGGCCTGGTGGAACTCCGACGACGGATTCGACCTCATCAACGCCTACTCGTCGGTGACCATCGAGAACTCATGGGCCTGGCGGAACGGATACCTACCGGAGACCACGACGTCGGCGGGCAACGGGAACGGGTTCAAGGCGGGCGGCTACGGCGGCGACTACGACTCGGGCGCCGTGAAGCACACCGTCCGCACCTCGGTGGCCTTCGACAACAAGGCGGCCGGTTTCTACGCCAACCACCACCCGCTGGCCAACGACTTCTTCAACAACACCAGCTACAACAACCACCCCGACTACAACATGCTCGGGGTCTCCTCCAGCGGCGCCGCCGTCGCCCTGGGCAACCTGCGGAACAACATCGCCTACAAGGGCACCCTGCTGTCGAACGCGACGGGTGTGAACGAGGCGAACAACTCCTGGAACCTGGGCGTCACCCTCTCGGACAGCCAGTTCCAGAGCGTGTCGACGTCCGGCTGGGACGCGGCCCGCGGCTCCGACGGCAGCCTGCCGACGCTTTCCAACCTCCGTCTCGCGTCGAACAGTTCCCTGATCGACAAGGGCGTCAACGTCGGCCTGCCGTACAGTGGACAGGCACCGGACCTCGGCGCTTTCGAGGCCCGCTAGCCGTCCCCCGGCCCTGGTCGCCACGCGAACCGCGCGAAAAGGGCGCGCCCCGACCGCGGGGCGCGCCCCCCTCGGCATCAGCGCAGCGCCAGTGCGATCACCTGGGTGACCTCGTCCGCGGCGAAGTTGTCGTCGCTGACGAGTACGAGGGTCCGCTCGCCGGTGCGCAGGCGCGGCCCCCAGGTCATGCCCTCGACGTTGTCCACCGTGCTCAGGGCGAGGTCGTCCAGGTCGACGACGAGTTGCTTGCGCATCGGGCGGACCGGCGCCGACGCCAGCGAGTCGAGGTGCTGGACCGGGCTGGCACCCCGCGTGGTGGCGTCGAAGATCCGGACCTTGTAGCCGGCGCCGGGGACGTAGCTGCGTTCCATGACCAGGTACCGGTCGGGGTCGTTCGGGTACGCCAGGATCGAGGGCACTCCGGTGTCGGGATGCCACGGGCTGTTCGGGTCGGACTCGGCGAACAGCGGCTCCAGCGGGTAGGCGAACTGGCCGAGCACCGCCCCGGCGCGGCTGTGCCGGGTCACCCGCACCAGCGAGCCGTGCTCGGTGGTGGACTCGGGGCCGTCTTGCAGCAGCGGCCCCTCCACCGCGCTGGTCAGCCGTGCGCCGTCCGGGCTGAAGGCGATCGCTTCCAGTGCCAGGTTGCGGCGGGGGCCACGGTCGTCGGCGCTGTACCGGTAGCTCTCCGGCAGGGGGAGCCGGCGCACGTACCCGCCCTGGCGGTCGGCCACCTGGATGGACGGCTGGATCACCGGATCCGGCGCGTCGGGGGACACCGGCCGGTTGCCCTCCTGGCTCCACCAGTAACGACACGTCCGCGGGTCGACCCGGATGTCCTCCGGGTCGATCGCCTTGCCGTCGTTCAGCGCGGGCGACGGGTACGTGCTCCCGTCCGGCTGCCGCAGCGGGTACGTGCCGGTGAACCGGACACCGCGCACGCCGCGCGCGTCGACGTCGATGCGGGCGGTGTAGAAGCGTGCGGGCTGCTGGTAGGAGCGGTCGTCGCTGATCAGGGCGTACTCGCCCGTGCAGGGGTCACGGTCGATCCCGGAGAGGCCGCCCACGGTGGTGCCCTGGTAGGAGAGTTCATGGGGCACGATCGACTCGCCCAGGAGCCGAACCGACGGGGTCTCGGCGCTCGCCGGTACACCCGTGAAGGTGGCGGCCAGGGTCGCGGACAACGCCGCGGCCAGGGCGACTGCGGTGCGTGAAACGGAAGGATGCATGAGGAGAACTCTTCCGAAGCGCCGCCGCGGGCACAGTCGCCCAATCGGGTGTTGAGCACGGTGAGTTGTTCGGACGCCACCGTGGGTCGATGTTCTCTCGACCGTTCACGTTTGAATCTTCGACGCCGTCCGGGCACTTCGTCAGGCCGGACGAGATTGCCGCGCTGCCCACGCACCACACGCAGCGGCTACCGATCAGCCACTTCCTGGAGCACCGCTCGACTCCCTGCCTGGGGTGGCCGAAAGTGGTGGCGACTACGGCCTGAGCCACCCGCCTCACACCTGCCGGTGCTCCACCCCCAGCAGACTCGCCGCCGCCGCGAAGTCCGCCCCGTTGTGCCCCACCGTCAGTGCCCAGTGGTGTCCCACGCCCGTGGCGCTCCAGGCGTCGACCCACTCGCCGGGGTCGCGGCCGAAGTCGACGCGGCTGCTGGTGTTGCCGATCTGGAGCAGCGGCCCGTCGACCACGGTGCCCTCGGAGGTGATGAAGGTCAGGCTGCCGTCGGCGTCCTGGCCGACCCCGAGCAGGGTGACCGGGCCGTGCTGGACGTCGAACTCGACGCTCACGCCCCAGCCGCGCTTGCCGTGGTAGACGCCGAGGCCGCGCAGCAGCGGGTCACGTGCGCTGACCGCGAGGTGGGCGGGTCCGTCGTGGCCCATCTCCACGACGCCGGCCTCGAAGTCGAGGGCCTGGATCTCGGTGAACGAGCCCCCGGAGCCGATGCTCTGCGCCGCCAGCTGGGCGACCGTGGTGCGCAGCTCGTACTCCCCGGTCGCGGGGATGCCGCGCGCGGTCAGCAGCGACGCGCCCAGGATCATGCCGGCGCCGAGCCGCTCGTGCTGCTCGCCGTCCAGCCCCCGGTGGTAGTAGGCGAGGGTGTCCAGCGCGAAGTCCTCGGCGAGCCGTTCCAGCGCGACGGACACGGTGGCGCCCCAGGCGAAGTCCTCGGCCACGACGGTGTCGTCGAGGGTGAAGACCTGCCGGGCGAGATCCATGCGCGCGCTCGTCTCGGCCTCGGTGACCTGCTCCACCCGCACCCGCAGGTCGTCGAACTCCAGCACCTCCACGTGCGAGCCGAACGTCGTCGGCAGCAGCGTGAGGTCCGTGGACACGTCCAGCATCCCCGGGTACACATGGCCCATCAGGCCGTGCCGGGCGTGCCGTAGCGCCGCCCGGATGTGGGCGGCGCGAATCCACTGCCCGATGCGCTGCCACGCGGACTCCTGGCGCAGCCAGCCCGACACCGAACGGAACGGGATGCCGGCCCGGCGGAAGACGTTGCCGACCTCCGGCACGGGACACTGCGCGCAGTAGGCGAGCCAGGCGCCGGTGTCGAACGTGGCGTGGTCCATCTTCTCCGTCGGCTGGAGGTCGATGACCAGCACGGGGGTGTGCGAGCGCTGGGCGATCGGCAGCACCATCGACGACGTCAGGTACGTGGTCAGGAACAGCACGATCAGGTCGCAGTCGGCCCGGCGCAGCTGCTCGGCCGCGACGGCTCCCTCGGCCGCGTCGGAGACGAACCCGGCGTCGATCACCTCGGCGTCCATCTCCTGGAAACGTTCGGAGACGTAGGCCGCCGACTCCTTCAACTGGGGGAGGAGGTCGGGGAACTGCGGCCAGTAGGTGCCCAGGCCGCCCGCGACCAGGCCGATGCGGGTGCGGCGGCGTTGGAACGGGGGCAGCAGCTCGTGCAGGGCACGGGTGCGTGCATCGGAGGCGGTCGCGGGTAGGGACTCGGCTGCGGTCACGTCGACGTTCCTCACTGCGGTACGGGGATGGGGTCGGGGACGCGGTTCACGCTTCCGCCGGCTGCGTGCTGAGCGTGGTGGACGCGACCGCCGTGGTGCGCGGCACCAGGACCCGGATGATGTAGACGCCCGCGAAGCCGGCCACCGCCATGAGGGCCGTGACCGTCCACAGCAGCAGCGCCGAGCTGTACTCGAGCAGGGCCGGGGTGAAGAACGCGGCCACGGCGAACACCGCGCGCGACAGCGCGTACGTCAGCCCCTGCGTGGTCGCACGGGTCTGCGCGGGCAGCGCCAGCTGCGACCACACCTTGTAACTCGCCTCGCCGGCGAACGGGTTGGAGAGCTGGTAGAGGAGGAAGAAGGCGAGCATTCCGGACAGCGCCGTGCCGCCGCTGACGCTCGCCGTGACGAACGCGAGGACCTGCACGGCCGCCGCCGCGTAGAACAACCGGTCGCGCCACGCCCCGTCGGCGAGACGGACGTAGCCGAGGGTCAGCACCAGTCCGATGGGCACCGACGCCAGGCCGATGCCGGTGGCCAGGCTCTGCGACGCGCCGCTGACCGTGACCAGCAGATACGTGCTGAACTGGCCGAAAGTGTTGGCGCCCAGACCCCAGGCGACGTAGAACGCGAAGGTCGCGAGCATCGGCGTCATCACCGAGCGGTCCAGGAGCGTCCGCCAGGACGTGCCACCGGGCGCCTCGACCGTCTTCTCTTCGACGATGGCGGCGACGGCGTCGGCCGCGGGGTCCTCCGGTGGATCCGCTTCGGACGCGAGCTTCAGACGGGCCCGCAGCGCCCAGGTGACGAGCGCGGCGACCGCGAGATGGCCGGTGATGAGCCGTGCGCCGGTCATCCCCAGGGTGGACAGCGCGAAGCCGAGCGCGGTGATCACGGCGATGCCGGCCACCCACATCACCTGCGTGAACGCGACGAGCCGCCCGCGTGCCCAGGCGGGCGCCGCGTCGGAGACCACGGCGAGCGACGTCGGCAGGTCGGCTCCGGCGGCCAGGCCCGCGATGACGACGCCGGCCAGCAGGACGACGTCGTTCGGGGCGACCGTGATCAGCAGGGCGCCGAACGCGTAGCAGAGGATGTCCCAGTTGTAGACGCGGCGCCGGCCGAACACGTCCCCGAGCCGGCCGCCGACGAGCGAGCCGACGGCGATGCAGAACGTGACGATCGCGCTGATCGCACCGGCCATCCAGACGCTCATGTCGTAGCTGTCGCGCCAGAGCGCCAGGTTGACGGAGATGCCCACGATGAGCGCCGCGTCGAGGTAGGAGGCCATGCCCGACAGGGCCGCGGCCTTCCAGTAGATCGCGGGGATGGGGCGCCTGTCGGGCGGCGGCGAGGGGACGGCCGCGGGGACGGTCGGTGTGCGGGCCATGGGCGACTCCGTCGAGGAGGTGGGCGGCTCTGAGGTCTTCTCTGAGGTCTTCGCGAAGGGCACCGGACAGGCGGACGGCTCGATGCAGCCCGATGCCGCTCGAGGCACAGGAGCCGCCGCCGATCGCAGTGACTGTAGGGAATGAAAAACGTTTCAACAAGCCCTCTGGCGTGAGTTTGTGGGAGATGCGGGGTGTTGACCGGCGGGGAGCAGGAGGTGCGTGCCGGATCCGTTCCGGGGCTGGAGGGGAATCCGCAGATGGCCTACGGTGAGCCCGTCTAAAAAACGTTTTACGGTCCAGAGGGGGTCGCACGTGCTCTCACCGGAACTCCAGCATCTCTTCGATCAGCCGCCCCGCGACTTCAGCCCCACCCCGCTGTGGTGGTGGTCGGGGGCGAAGGTCACCCGTGACCGCCTGGAGTGGCAGATGCGCAGGTTCCAGGAGGGCGGGGTGCACAACCTCGTGGTGATCAACCTGGCCCCGGCGGGTCCGAGTTTCGGCGCGCCGGCCGACGATCCGGCCTGGTTCAGCGAGGAGTGGTGGGCGCGTTTCACCGACGCCTGCGAGATCGCCGCCGACCTCGGCATGCGCCTGTGGTGCTACGACCAGATCGGCTTCTCCGGCGCCAACGTCCAAGGCGCCGTCACCCACCGCCACCCCGAAGCCATGGGCAGGTCCCTGCGGGCGCGCCGCACGGTCGTGTCCGACGGCACCGTCGCGCTGAACGACACCGAGGACCTGGTGGGCGCCTACGCCGTGGACGGCTCCCGGCTGCCGAGCACCGGGAAGGGCGCCGTCACCGCCCCGGACGGCACCGAGATCCTCCTGGTCACCGCGGTGCCGACGGCCTTCGACTACCTCGAAGCGCGCGCCGTCGACCTGCTCCTGGACCGGATCCACCGCGAGTACGACCGCCGGGTGCCGCAGTACCTCGGGAACGTCATCGCGGGCAGCTTCCAGGACGAGCTGCCCGGCACCAACTCCTGGACCGGCGCCTTCCCGCAGGAGTTCCTCCGGCGCCGCGGCTACGACCTCCTCGACCACCTGCCCGCCCTGTTCGCCGCCGGGCAGGACCTGGTGGCGGACGCCGCGCATGCCGCCGGGGTGCGCGCCGACTACTACGCGGTGCGTGCCGCGCTCACCGAGGAGGCCCTGTTCAGGCCGCTCGCCGCCTGGCACGACGAGCGGGGGATGCTGCTCGGCGCCGACCAGAGCAATCCGGCCCGCGCCGGCTACCCCGCGCAGTCCACCCAGATCTACACGGACTACTTCCGCACCCACCGGTGGTACAGCGCGGCCGGCAGCGACCACGAGGGCGACGCCAAGGTGCACTCCTCGATGGCGCACCTCTACGGCCACGACCGGGTGTGGATCGAGGCGTTCCACTCCTCGGGCTGGGGCGGCACCCTGGAGGACACCTACGACTGGCTGCTGCCCTTCCTGCGCAGCGGCGCCAACCTGTACAACCCGCACGCGAGCTACTTCGGCACCGCGGGCGGCTGGTTCGAGTGGGCGCCGCCGTCCACCGACTGGCGCCAGCCGTACTGGCGGCAGTACCCGGCCTTCGCGCGTGCCGTCGCCCGGATCGGCTCCCTCATGACCTGGGGCGGTTACAGCGCCGACGTCGCCGTGCTGCACCCGACCGCCACCATGCAGTCCGCCATCCCCCTGGACGTGCCCGTGCGGCACTTCGGCGACGGCACGTTGGGCGCGGGGTACGAGGAGGTCGACCGGACCCAGCGTGACTACCTCGACCTGTGCGGCACGAACAACTGGTTCCACACCCGGCTCGGGGCCCTGGACCGGGCGTGCGTCGCCTTCGACGTCATCGACGACGACTCCGTGCAGCGCGCCGAGCCGCGTGACGGCGCCCTGCGGCTCGGGGACCGGGACCTCGCCTACCGCGTCGTGCTGCTGCCGTCCGCGCGGGTGCTGGAGGAGGGCACGGCGCGACGTCTGGCGCAGCTGCTCGACGCGGGCGGCCGGGTCGTGGTCGTGGGGCGGCACCCTGCCGCGGCTGCGGGGGTCGCCGGGGACGACGAGGCGGTCGCCCGGCTCCTCGCCCACCCGCGTCTCGAACGCGCCGCGGACCCCGGGGCCGCCGCCGCAGCCCTCGCCGACGCCGTGGGCCACGCCACCGCGGACGTGCCGCTGCTCGTGCGCCGCACGGGGGTGCACGCGGTCGCCCTGGTCACGGGTGCCTTCCCTAACGCGAGCGGCCATCCGTTGCGCAAGGAGGCGAACTGGCTGTGGGACGACTACGACTTCGACCCTGCACGCTACGCCCGCACCACCGAGGTGACGGTACGGGCGGAGGTCGCCGAGGCCGAGGTCTGGAACCCGGCCACGGGTGAGCGGCGTCCCGTGCCCGTCGCCTTCGCCGGGGGTGCGTCGACCCTCACGGTGCCGCTGGGCGGTGCGCCCGCCGCCCTCGTCGTGTGGCGGGAAGGCGCCGCGGACGCCACGGCGACCAGGGACGCCACGGTGGCCACGGACGTCACGGCGACCACGGACGCCGCCGGCGCCGCGGGCGTCGTGGTCGATCTCTCCGACGGCTGGCACGGACGCCTGGCGCCCACCCTGGACAACACGTGGGGCGATCTCGCGCTGCCCGCGGCGGCGCCCGTCGACGACCTCCAGATCTGGCACATGGAGTGGACGGAGACGGGGACGGAGACCGAGAGCGGGAGCGGGACCGACGGCCCTGAGCACGAGGCGGACTGGGAACGGGCGAAGGTGACGTACGGCAACCTCGTGCGCGTTTTGTCGCCGGCCCCGGCCGACCGGGCCCCCGAGCCGCTCGACCCCGCGGCCGTCGCCGAGGTCCTCGCGGGCGCGCGTCCGTTGGTGCCCCGGGACGAGGGCTGGACCGGATCCGCCCACTCCGCCAGCCGCGGCGTCCTCGACCCCGGCCACGGGGCGCTGGGCAACAAGGGGCTCGTCGCCGAGGAGTTCGTGCGCGTGCCCGTACCGCCCGAGGGCAGCGTCGCCCGGGTCCGGACCATCGTCGACACCGACCACCGCGGCGCCGCCGACCTCGTGGTGGGGGCAGCAGCCACCAAACGCGTGTGGTGGAACGGGTGCGAAGTCCGCCCCGGGAGCAGCCCCCAGACAGGGGCGCGGGGAACTGCGCAGACAGGGGCGCGGGGAACTGCGCAAACGAGCGCGCCCCGCGCGCGAGACCACGCCACGCCAGGGGCACCGCCTGCGCCGGCACGGCCGTACGGCTACCTGGCCCGCGCCCGCGTGCGGGTGGATCAGGCCCGCAACGTCCTGGAGTACGAGCTGGCGGACTCCCGGATGGTGCGGGGCATCGCCGCGGTCGACGCCGAGGCGCTCCTGGGCAGCTCCTTCTGCCTGACGGCACCCGGCGGATGGCCGGACCGGCCGGAGTTCATGCGGTTGCCCGACGGCATCGTCCCGCAGGGCCAGGTGACCTACCGGGCCCGGATCGCCGTCGACGACACGGCGCAGGCGGTGCTCGTCGTGGGCGCGGCGACCGGTGTCACCGTGCGCGTCGACGACGCGGTCGTTGCCCGGCAGGAGAAGGTGCAGTACTACGAGGCGGACTGGGGCGCCGTCCCGATGTACTTCCGCCACCGGCTGGAACTCGCCCCGGGCGAGCACACGGTGGAGCTGACCGCGGACAGCACGCACCCGCGTGACGCCGTCTTCGCCGACCTGGTGGCACGCACCCCCGCCGGGGCCACGGCGCTGGTCAGCGGGGCCGGTTGGGAGGTGCACAGCGGCGACTGGCGCGGGCACACCGTCGAGCACGACGGACGCTGGAGCGAGCTGCACCACTGCCATGCGGCCGTACGCCCGCACCCGCTGCCGGACACCGCCTGGCTGAACGGCGCGCCGGACCTGGGCGCCCCGGCCCTCCCGCTGCGCACCACCGACCGGGTGGCCGCCCGCACCCAGCACTTCCGCTTCACCGTCCCGGCCGGCACCGTCTCGCTCACGCTCCCCCTGGAACGGGGCGGCACGGTACGCGTTGGCGGGGCGGCGCCGGAGCCCGTCGGCGGGCTGCGCGACGTCGCCGGGGGCTCCGGGGGCTCCGGGGGCGACCTTGCCGAGGGTGACGTGCCCGACGTGTCCGATGGCCATGTGCTCGACCTGGCCGAGCCGTTGCAGGAGCCCACCGAGGTGCTGGTCACCACCGCGCCCACCGCCGTGCTGCGCGGTGGCTCGGCCTGGGCGGGACCGGTGCGGGTGCGCACCCGCCGGGCGCCGATGCCGCTGGGCGACTGGCGTGGCCTCGGGCTGGCCGGCTGGAGCGGCGCCGTGGTCTACTCCCGCGCCCTGACCGTCCCGGAGGGCCCGGACCCCGTGCTCGACCTGGGGCGGGTACGCGGCAGCGTCGAAGTGAGCGTCGACGGCCGGCCGGTGGGCGAGGCGTTCTGCGCGCCGTACCGCTTCGCCCTGCACGGCGCCGCGGGCCGCACCGTGCACCTGGAGGTCACCGTGCACGGCACCCTGGCCCCGTTCCTGCACGAGACCACGCCGACCGCCTGGACCTTCCCCTCGCAGCTCTCGTCCGGGCTGACGGGGCCGGTCACCCTGGAGACGGCGCCGGGTCCTGCGGCGTGACTACCCGACCGTTCGTGCAGGGTCAGGGGAGGGCCCGCGCGAGGACTCCCGCACCACCAGCCGCGGCGCGAACACCCGGGTCTCGTGCGCGTGTTCCGCCTGCGCCTCGATCTCGTCGAGCAGCACCTCGACGGCGGCCCGGCCCAGCTCCTCGACCGGTTGGCGGACCGTCGTCAGCGGGGTCCCGGCGAAGCTCGCCACGTCCAGGTCCCCGTACCCGACCACCTGTACGTCGTCGGGCACCCGCAGCCCCGGGTCGCGTTCGGAAAGCCCGCGGCACAGGCCGGCCGCAAGGAAGTCGTTGGTGCAGAACACCCCGTCGGGCAGCTCGGTCAGGCCCCGGGCGATCTCCCGCCCGCGTGCCACCGTCATGTCCGGGGCCACCACCTGCGCCAGGTCGACCTCGCGCCGTCCGCGCCCCGCCTGCCGCGCCCCCTGGTACCGGTCGGCGCACTGCCGTATCGCCGGCGCCCCGTTGACCACGAGGATGCGGCGCGCGCCGCAGTCCAGCAGGTGCTGCACGGCAAGGCGCCCGCCGGCGACGTCGTCGACCGAGATGGAGCACCCCTCCTGCATCGGCATCGCCCGGTCGGCGAGCACCAGGGGGATGCCGCGCTCGCGCAGCCGGGCGAGCCGCTGCGGTTCGGCGCTCAGCGGCACCACCACCACGCCCACGGCGCGCTGCTCCACGAGCATCGTCAGGTAGCCCTGCTCCCGTGCGGGATCGTCGCCGCTGTGGCACAGCACCAACGAGTAGCCGTGCTCGTAGGCGGCGTCGGCGGCGCCGCGCGCGATGCGTGAGTAGAAGCTGTTCGCCACGTCGGGGAGGACCAGGCCGATCGCCGATGTCCGCCCCTTGCGCAGCCCCGCCGCCCCGGGGTGCGGGACGTAGTCGAGCCTGGCGACCGCACGGCGCACGCGGTCCGCGGTGTCGGCGCTGACGCGTTCGGGCCGGTTCAGCACGTTGGACACCGTGGACACCGAAACACCGGCGGCTGCCGCGACGTCCTGGATCCGGGCGGGACGATGTGCGATGACGCTCCATCCCCCTCGAAGTGCGGCGCCCGCACGGCGGGGCGTGGGCGCGGTGTGCACGTGCGGACGCAGTCTAGCGCGCCGGCTGTAAAACGTTTCGCCCCAGGTGGTGGGCCTGCCGTTACGGCGTTGGAGTGCACTCCTTCCGGTGCCTGGCCGGATGCGCGGGTATATGCGCGGGATTGCGAGCCTCGAGACCTACGGTGTGCCTGTTCTCGTGGACGGTCACGCGGACGGTCGCAGGTGGGCGGTCACAACGGTCACAGGCGGACGGCCGTGCGCGCCGGGGCGCGGGGGATTCGATCACGTACAGAGGAGTCATGCAGTGAAAGCGAGAATCCGGATCTCGGTGGCCGTGGCCCTCTTCTCGTCCCTGCCCCTGACCGTTTTCATGGGTTCGTCCGTCGCCCACGGCTCGGCGCCCAGCACGGATTCGGGCAGCGCGAATGCGGTCACCGCGCCGGCGGACTGCGCGGACGTCCCCGATCACGCACAACTGCGCCGCGTCGTCGCCAAGGTCGTCAGGGAGGGCGGGAACGGCGGGCTCGGCAACGACATGTGGGCGGTCTCGGTCAACCGGGACGGCATCGTGTGCGCGGTGGCGTTCTCCGGGCCCGACCGGGGTGCGCAGTGGCCGGGCAGCCGGTTGATCGCGGCGCAGAAGGCGTACACGGCGAACGCCTTCAGCCTTCCGCCGGGATCACGCGGAGTCCTCCCCGGCCTGGCGCTGTCCACCGCGAACCTCTACAGCCCGGTCCAGCCCGGGGGCAGCCTGTTCGGGTTGCAGACCAGCAACCCCGTCGATCCGGCGGTCGGTTACGCGGGCGACCCGGCACGGTACGGCCAGGGCGACGACCCGATGGTCGGCAGGAAGCTCGGTGGCGTCAACGTCTTCGGCGGCGGCCTGGCGCTCTACACCCGCAACCGGCTCGTCGGCGGGATCGGCGTCAGCGGCGACACCTCCTGCACGGACCACGTCGTGGCCTGGAAGATGCGGGACGCCCTCGGGCTGGACAACGTGCCCACGGGGGTGCGGCCACGGCCCGACGGGGACAACATCATCTTCGACATCCACAACGGAGTCAGCGCGAGCGGCTACGGCCACCCGGAATGCGCCCCGTCCGCCACCGCCGTGGCCGAGCAACTGCCGTACACCCACCCGCTGGGTCGATGACGCGGCCCGTCGCGGTCGTCACTCCCGGGCCGGGAGCAGATCGTCGGTGGTGGCCCGCCGGACCGGTGCGGGCGGGCCGGTCCGCAGGACGGCGAGGGCGAGCAGGGCTGCGGTGACGAGGAGCGCCGCGCTGAGGGCCAGGCCGAGTGCGTATCCGTCGTTGAGGGCCTGGGGCGTGACGGAGCTGCCGGTGCGGTGCTGGGCGGCGGTGCCCAGGGCGGCGAGGCCCAGCGAGGCGCCGATCTGGCGTGCGCTGTTGAGCAGGCCCGACGCGGTGCCGGTCTCCTGCGCCGCGACGCCGACGGTGGCGGTGGAGACGACCGGTCCGAGGCAGAGCCCGAAGCCGACGCTGGCGACGATCGAGGGCCCCAGGACGTCGGCGGCGAACGTGCCGTCCGGGCTGATCAGGCCGAACCAGGCGAACCCGGTCGCGGTCAGGAGGCCACCCGCGACCAGGAGGGTGCGCGGCGCGAGGCGGTAGCCGAGCCGGACGGCGAGCACGGACCCTGCGATCACCCCGAGGGCGAACGGCAGGAACTCCAGGCCGGTCAGGGCCGGACCGATGCCGAGCACCCGTTGCAAGTAGAGCGACATGAAGTAGAAGGCCGCGGCCATGGCGGCGCCGACCAGGAGGTTGAAGGCGTTGGCGCCGGCGACCGAGCGGTTGGCGAACAGGCCGAGTCGGACCAACGGCTCCCGTGCGGTGGTCCGCTCCACGTGCACGAACGCGACCAGCAGCGCCGCGGCGACCGCCAGGGTCGTCAGCGTGACCGGCGAGGCCCACGCGTACCGGTCGGTGCGCACGACGCCGAACACCAGCAGGGTCATGCCCGCCGTGGCCAGCACGGCACCGAGCACGTCCGGACGGCCGGTGCGCACCGGGGGCGGTGCGGCGGTGACGCCGCGCCAGACCAGGGCCAGCGCGCACGCGGCCATCGGCACGTTCACGAACATCACCCAGCGCCAGCCGGCGTACTCCGTGAGGACGCCGCCTGTCAGGACACCGAAGGCGCCCCCCGCGGCGTTCGCCGCGCTCCACACCCCGAAGGCCCGGATGCGGGCGCGGCCCGTCGGGAACGTCGCGGTGAGCAGCGCCAGCGCGGCCGGCGCCAGCGTGGCGGCACCGATGCCCTGTGCGGCGCGGGCGGCCACGAGGTGACCGGGTTCCCGGGCGAGGCCGCCGAGGAGCGAGGCGAGGCCGAACAGGCCGAGCCCGAGCAGCAGGACCCGCTTGCGCCCGTACCGGTCGGCCGCCTTGCCGCCCAGCAGGAGCAGCCCGCCGAAAGCGAGGGCGTAGGCATGGATCACCCAGGTCAGGCCGGCCGCGCTGAAGCCGAGGCCGGCGGCGATCTGGGGGAGGCCGACGTTCACCACGGAGAGGTCGAGCGACACCATGAACTGCACCACGGCCACCGCGGCGAGGGTGAGCCCGGGGCGTTGTCGTGCGGACGGATCGGCGGCCGATGCGGCAGCCGCTGAGTCCCCGGTTCTCACCATTGCCCGGTCTCCACCACGGTTCGGCCCTCGACGGTGTGCACGTCCGGTGCGACCCGCTCGTGGCGGGTGCCGGTGCGGGGGGTGATGGACAGCAGGTCGCCGGGCTCGACGACCGCCAGCCGGTGCCAGTGCCCGGCGGGGACGACGCAGGTCCGGCCGGCGGTCAGGGTGACGGGAGGTGCGCCGTGGTCGCGCAGGTGCACCGTGAACGCGCCGGACAGCGCGCAGAGCACCTCGTCCCCGGTGGGATGGCGCTCCCAGACGTCGGAGTGCAGCGCTGCGTCGCTGTCGGCACGGTGCATGGCCACGGTCCACAGGCCGACTTCGACGGTGGCGGGGCGCGCGCTCACGGTCGCGCTGCCGTTGACCCGGAGCTGGACCAGGGTTTCGAAGGCGTCGAGTGGTCGAATTAAGTTTTGGAACATGTTCCGAAAGTAGCACCGGAGCATCCGGGTGTCGAGCGGCTGAGGTCGCGCCCGCACCGACGTCCTGGCGACGGGTGGCGAGGCCGCATGATGGAGCGGTGCCCCGACCCAAGTCACCGCACGGCCGCACCGGCCGACCACCCCTGACCTCCCGCGCCGAGATCCTGGCGGGCGCCCGCCGGATCATCGAGCGAGACGGCTGGGAGAAGCTGACCGTCCGTCGACTCGCCGCCGAGCTGGGCATCGGGGCGACGACGCTGTACCACCATGTGCGGGACAAGGAGGACCTGCTGATCCAACTGCTCAACGAGCACGCCGATCAGACCCTGCGACCCGACCTGCCCGGGTCACCGCGTGACCGCATCGTCGCGGCGACCCTCGCGATCCACGACTCCCTGGCCGCCTGGCCGTGGGCCGCCGAGATCCTCACGGCCGACGGTTTCCTCGGCCGGCTCGGCACCTCGGCCCTGGGGATGGTGGAAGCCATCGTCGCCGCGGCCATCGACCACGGATGCACGCTCGTGCAGGCCGTCGACGTCTTCCGCAGCCTCTGGTACTACACGGCCGGCGAGATCCTCGTGCGGGCGCACTCCGCCCGCCGCCGCGCCGAGGACCGGCAACCCGCCGGGACCGAGGCGATGTTCGGCAACCTCGACGGGGCCCGGATGCCACGCCTCGCCGCCATCGGCGACCAATGGCCCGCGCTGGCCCTGCGGGACACGTATCCCCGTGCGCTCGAGGCCTTCGTCGACGGGCTGCTCGCCCAGGCCACCACGACGGCACCCGGCTAGCGCACTTGGACCAGGACGGGAGACGGGGGCGGCCCGCGCCGGCCCCGTCAGCCGGTGCGCCGCCGTGTCCGGGGCTTGCGGGTGGCGGCGAAGTAGGCGCTGAGCAGGATCAGCAGGCAGCCGGCCAGTTGCAGCCCGGTGGGCCGTTCGCCGAGCACGACGGCGCCCAGCGCCACCGCGCCCACCGGTGTGAGCAGCAGCAGGACGGCGCCGACGTGGCTGGCCAGCCGGGGTGAGAAGGACGCGACGAGCAGCCACCCCACCACCTGGCTGGTCACCGCCACCACCAGCAGCCATCCGAGGATCCGCCAACCCGGGGTGAAGTCCATCCCGTAGCCGAGCAGGCCCGCGAGCAGCGACACCACGGCGGCGGACGCGATCACCAGGACGTACGACTGGCGCACGTGCCCCCCGTGACCGCCGCGCCGCAGCAGGAACAGGAACACCGAGTAGCACACGGCCGCCAGCACCGCGTGCACCGTGCCCCACAGCGGATCGCCGCCGAAGGCGCCGCCCTCGACGACCCCGCCCGTGAGCACGACGCCGACGAGGATCACCGGCACCCAGAGCAGGAAGGCACGCGGCAGCGGCTCGCGGTCGATCGTCCAGGCCAGCAGGGGCACCAGCACCACCTGCACGTTCACGAGCACGGTGGAGAGCCCGGCGCCGACCTCCGGGATCGCCTGCGTCCACAGCAGCATGTCCCCGGCGAACATGGCGCCGGCCAGCACCGCGAGCCCGTACTGCCGGCGCGGCGGCAGGCCCTCGCGGCGCTGCTCCGGCACCGCCAGCAGCGCGAGGGGCGGCAGGGCCAGAAGGCAGCGGTAGAACGAGGCCGTTCCGGGGTCGGCACCGGACAGCCCCAGCAGTACCGCGGAGGCCGACACGCACAGGGCGCCGGCCGCCACTCCCCAGGCCGGGTGGTGCGACGGCTGCGGCGTCGAGCGAGCCGCCGACCGCTGCTCCGGCAGGCTCGTGCGGTTGTCGATGGTTGCGGGGCCGGTCCGGTGGCCCGTCGACCGCGTCATGAGGGCGCCTCCTCGCGGGACTCCCCACCCGGTACCCGTACGGGAGCGGGGGATTCATCCCGGCTGTGATGACGCGGGGCCCCTGGCCGGCGGCGTCGCCGGCCAGGGGCCCGTGTGTGCTGGTCAGTCCAGGTCAGCCAACGTCAGCCGTCGTTCTCCGACGACGGGATGTAGGCGCCGGGCACGTCCTGCGGTGCGTAGATCTTGTCCTCGCCCGGGTACGGCTTCTTCCACTCGTGCGTCTGGTACCACGTGAAGTGGTTCATCTGCGCGGGCGGCGCGTAGTCGGGCACGGCGTTGGGCCCGGTCAGCCGCTGCTTCGACTTCCACTTGTCCCACTGCGCCGCGAGCGCCCGCTTGTCGGCGGGCACCTTGGCGGACGGCACGGGTGCCGCGGTGGGGTCCTGCGCCGCCGGGGTGTCCAGGCCGCAGGACGGCGGGGTCGCCAGGCCGTCGGTCAGCGCGGTCCGGTTGGGCAGCGCCGTGAACGGGGCGAAGTTCGGCTTGTGGGTGAACGCCCCGCTCATCGGGGTGGCCGCACTGTCCTTCTGGTTCATCGGGTGGATCCCGAGGATCTGCTCGATGGTGCGGATCACCGTGATCTGGGAGTAGTAGCGGCTGTCGACGGTGCCGTGCTGCGCCCAGGGGCTGATGATCTGGATCGGGGCACGGTGGCCGTCGACGTGGTCGAGACCGGCCTGGGAGTCGTCCTCCACGACGAAGATCGCGGAGTCCTTCCAGTACCTGCTGTGCGAGATCGTGTCGACGATCCTGCCGACCGCCAGGTCGTTGTCCGCGACCTGGGCGGGCGCGGTCGCCGGACCGCCGGTGTGGTCGCTGGAGAGCCAGAACATGTTCAGGTTCGCCGGACCGTTCTTCTCGAAGTCCTGCTTCCAGAGCTCCTCCCGGTAGATGTCCGGGACGCTGGTGTCGAACTTCGGGTAGCCGTGCACCGAGACGTCGTTCAGCGACGGGATCGGCGACGACGAGTTCAGCGGGTAGGCGGTGCCCTGGCCCGTCGACTGCATGGTCCTGGTGTCGCAGTACAGGTTCTGCCAGCTGGCGTCCGACGGCTTGGTCAGGAACTGCTGGAACTCGCCGAAGTCCCGTACGGACCTGCCGGCCGCCTGCGCACCGGACCAGATGAAGCCGGTCCGCTGGTGGCCGAGCGCGTCGTCCTCGGTGTCGTAGCTGCGCTTGTACTCGCCGGCCGAGGACTCGGTGTACTCCGGGTCGTCCGCCTGCATCAGCCAGTTGTGGCCCTCGGCGGAGTTGGTGCCGATGTCGTAGGTGTTGTCGTACAGCCCGAACTGCCGGGTCAGGGCGTGCTGGTTCGGCGTGACGTTCTCGCCGAACTCCGCGAGCGCCGGGTCGCCGTTGCCCTGCGGGATGTCACCGTAGAGCTGGTCGTAGGTCCGGTTCTCCTTGACGAGCAGGAAGACGTGCTTGATCGTCGAGGGCTCGCCGAGCCGCTTCGGGACCGGAACCGCCCTGGCCTTGCTGCCCTCGGCCACCTCGACGGAGCCGGACCAGCCGTTCTGCCGGAAGACCTTGGACGTCTGCTTCCTGATCACGCTGTCGTCCGGCAGCGTGAACCGCTCCACGCTCGACGTCGTGTCGTGCGTGCCGTGCCCGGCCTTGGTGGTGGGACGGCGGGCGTCGATGCCACGGGTGTTGGAGACCACGATCTGGTCGCCCACGGCTGAGATCTCGGAGGGGAAGTAGTCCGTCGGGAGCAGGCCGACGTAGGAGACCGGCTCCAGCGCGCTCCTGTACCGGTAGACGGCGACCGCGTTGGCGCGGCCCAGCGTCACCAGCAGATGGCCGTCGTCGGTGAGCGTCACCGCGTCGGGCTCGTAGCCGACCGAGGCCTCGGGCCACGGCTGGGTGGCGATGGTCTGGACGACCTTGTCCTTGGCCGTGTCGATCACCGACACGTCGTTGGTGGCGGTGTTGGTGACGAACAGCGTGCCCCGGTGCGCGTACAGGGCGGTCGGGTGCAGTCCGACGTCGATGCTGCCGACGGCCGCGTCCGGGTGCGCCAGGTCGATGACGCTGACCGTGCCGGTGGTGGTGGCCCCGGTCTTCGGGTTGGCCGGGACCTGGGTGTTGTACGAGTTGATGGTGGTCTCGCCGGGCTTCGCCGGGCGCCCGCCCTCGTTGCTGACGTAGAGCTTGTCGCCGACCTTCGTGATGCCACGCGGCGCGTTGCCGACGGTCCAGCTCCGCTGGACGGTCCCGGTCGCCGCGTCGATGGCGACCACCCGGTTCTGGCCGTTGACCGCGGAGTACACGGTCGAGCCGTCGGGCGAGAACACCGCCCCGGCCACCAGCGCGTGCTTGGCGCCGTCCGCGGGGATCTTGACGGCCACCGGGTTGCTCACGCTGCCGTCCGCGTTGACGGTGAGCCTGGTGTAGCCGTCGGTCTGGCCCAGCCACAGCTGGGAGCCGTCGGGGGAGTAGGCGGGGCCTTCCTGGCCCACGTCGTTGCCGGCGAGCTTCGGAACCGACGTCGCCGCGTTGCCGACCAGCTGCTGCACCGACCAGTTCTTCAGGTCGACGATGGCCAGGGCGGCGCCGCCGTCGGTGACGGAGGCCGCGAGGTGGGTGCCGTCCGGGCTGACCGCGGACGACATGATCTTGCCGTTGTCGACGACGAGCCGGTCACCGTACGGATCGATGTACTGGTCACTGGAGATGACCTGGCCGTCCCTGGTGACCTGGCCGACCTGGTCGTGGCGGAACTGGTCGGTCTGCGCGAAGGCGGTGCCGGCGGCTATCACGGCACCGGCCGTGATGCCTGCTGTCACCAGGGGGACCCGGCGACGGGTGGGTCTGGTGAGAAAGCCGAAGAGGCCTCTCTCGACACGCCTGCGTCGACGCACTACCTGCATGGACTATCCCTTCGGGGTAGGGAGCAGCGCGACATTGCCGTCGAACTGCCACAGGGGGTTCGGAGCGTCACCGTCCGGGGTCCGCACCAGGAAGTAGCCGTTCACTTCCTTCGGTCCGTCGCCGTCGGCCGTGTAACGCCCGTCAGGGGTGACGTCGAGCTGGTAGATGGCCGTCCCCGCGGCCTCGACGCCAGGCAGGTGCCAGGTCACGACACACCGCCAGTCATTGCCCGGACCCTCGGCAGCGACCCGCACGCTGCCCTTGGTGCACGCCGCCGTCGCCTTCAGCTGCGCCTCGGTCACGGCAGGCCGGTTGAGCTGGTCGGTCTGGATCCGGTACAGGTGGGCGAACGCCGTGGCGACGGAGCGTTCGACCTTGTGCTGTTCGATCCCGGACCCCGTCGACGACGCGGCACCGGTCGCCGGGCCGACGATCCCGGCCGTCAGGGCGATCAGGGCGCCGAGCGGCAGGAGACCGGCGGTGACCGCGCGGCGCGCTGAGCCGTCGTCGTTCAGGTTGGTGAAGTCACGCCGCAGGAACAGCAGATACGCCAGGGCGGTCGTGACCGTCGCCCACACCAGGCTGACCACGATGCCGATCAGCAGCGGGCCGAGCTGGGCAGGCCCGGTGAACAGGCCGTTCCAGGAGATGAAGGCGTAGCCGGGCAGGGCGAGGCGCACGGCGACGGGCAGCGGCATCAGCTGGGCGAGCTGCATCGCGAGCGCGACCAGCGCGGGCAGCAGCAGCCCCATCGGGGAGCGCCCCAGCGTGACGGAGCCGAGCAGTCCGATGCCGGCGAGTGCCAGGGTCGGGGCGAGCGCGCAGAGCCAGGCGAGCAGGACCTTCACGCCCGCGTCCCCGGGCGAGAGCAGATGGCCGTCGAGCCCGACGAGCGGCCGGTTGCCGACCGCCAGGAGCCCGCCGACCGCGCTGGAACAGGCGAGCCCGGCCACCAGCAGCAGGATGACCGTGAGGCTGGCCAGGGTCTTCGCCACGAAGATCCGGCCGGGCGAGCGGACCGCCACGAGCAGATGGCGCCAGGTGCCGAGCCGGTCCTCGGAGGCGAACACGTCACCGGCGACCAGCGAGGTCAGCAGCGGTAGCGCCCAGGTGCCGGCGAACCCCAGCATCACCAGCGGGCCGGCCCACGCCGTGGCGTGCATCCAGCGGCCGAAGAGGGTGTCGACGGGGAGCGTCGCCTGCTGGCCGACGCCGGCGACAAAGAGTGCAGGAACGATCCAGCAGGCGAGCGTCACCAGCCGGATGCGCCACTGCGAGACCAGCTTGACCAGCTCGAAGCGGTAGCCCCGTGACACCGGGACACGACGGGCGCCGGCCCCGCTGCCGCCGTCGCTGCCGCCGTCGGCGACGGCCGGGCGGTCGTCGGTTGGGCGGTCGTCGGCGAGGGTCGTGGTCATCGGCCGGCCTCCTGGGGTTCGGTGAGGGTGAGGAACGCGGCCTCGAGCGGCGACACCACGGGCGCGAACTCGCGCACCGCGATGTCCGCGTGCACCAGCCCCGCCACCAGGGCGTCGAGCGCGGGCACCTGCGCCCGCACCACCAGCGCCTCGGCTCCCTGCCGTGCCACGGCGTCCTCGACGAGCCGGATCCCGGGGACGTCCGCGGCCACCTTGCGGGCGGCCTCCGGGTCGGAGGTGCGCAGCCGGTAGTCCAGTGCACGGTTCTCGGCGGCCAGCTCGTCCAGCGGTCCCGAGAACACCGCCCGGCCGGCGGCGATGATGGTGACCTCCGAGCACAGCGCCTCGACGTCGTCCATGCGGTGGCTGGAGAGCACCACGCTGGTGCCCTGCGCAGCGAGCCGGGCGAGGACACCGTGGACGTGTTTCTTGCCGGCCGGGTCGAGACCGTTGGAGGGTTCGTCGAGCACCAGCAGCCTCGGCCTGGTGAGCAGGGCGGCGGCAAGCCCGAGCCGCTGACGCATGCCGAGCGAGAAGCCACGGGCCCGGTCGTCGGCGACATCGGTGAGCCCGACCTCGTCGAGCACCTCGTCGACCCCGGCCATCCGTGCGTCGCGGCCGTACAGGGCGGTGAGTGCGGCCAGGTTCTGGCGGGCGGTGAGCGAGGGGTAGAGGCCGGGCCCGTCCACGAAGCCCGCGACCCCGTCGGGAGCGGCGAGCGCCCGCCCCACCGGCGAACCCAGGATCTCCAGGCTGCCGCCGTCGGCGACCGCCAGGCCCAGCAGGAGTCCGAGCAGGGTCGTCTTACCGGCGCCGTTCGGCCCGACGAGGCCGTGGACCTGCCCCTGCGGCACCTCCAGGTCGATGCCGTCGAGCGCCACGACGTCGCCGAAACACTTGGTGATCCCGCGCGCCCGGATGGCGAGGACTGTGTTCATGGGCCCCTTCTCTCGCAACCTTCAAGGACTTTAGGGACGCATGACAGCGCAGGCAGGGACGCCTGCTTGAACGTTCACGGAACGGGAGGTGACGGATGTTCGTCGCGCTGATAGCCGTCTCCGCTGCGGCGGGCGGCTGCTCGTCAGTGGGGTGGAAAGTGCTGACTTCAGATCACAACTGCTGTCACACAAACCAGTTAAGCGGAATCTCGGCGTCTATGCCATAGCCCCTGCACCGCATGCGATCCGGGGCGACGGAGGGGCTGGCCGGCGCCCGACGGGGCGCGTCGCCGCGGGGGACGTCTCCCGCCACGGCAGGCGTCCATGACCCGTGCCGGCGCGTCAGCTTCCGGACGCTTCCGGCAGCCGTGCGCGGTCGAAGATGTGGACGCTGAGGAAGACGCCGCCGATGACCAGGACGCCGCCCCAGAACTCCGCCGCCGTGGGCATGCGCCGGAGCCACAGCAGGTTGAAGAACGCCCCGAACACCGCTTCCATCCCGATGATCGGTGCCATCACCGTCGACGGCAGGCGTCCGGACGCGATGTTCCAGAACCAGGTGGCGCACCACGACCCGAGCAGCGCCAGCGCCACGCACCAGGCCACGAACGGCCACAGGGCATGGCCGGAGGCGAACGGTGACCTGCCGCCCGCGGACTGCGCCAGCGGCAGCAGCACCAGCGAGCTGCCGAAGGCCCCGAGCCCGATGCACGCGGTCCAGGTGCTGTTGTGGAGGGCGGAGCCCACCTGCTTCATGGTGATCCGGTTGGCGATGACGAAGTAGGACCACGCGAGACATGCGGCGAACCCGAGCGCCGCACCGGTGAGGCGGGTGCGTCCGCTGGTGTCCGACCCGAAGGCGTGGCCGCCGCCGTTGACCAGGAAGAGGCCGACCGAGATCACGACGATGGGGATCAGGCAGAGGCGCCACCGGAACACCTTCTCGATGGCGTTGGACGCGAGCGCGACCATGACGGGGATGAGCCCGGTCATGGTCGACGCCAGGACCCCGCCGCCGACGGACGCGGACATCGACAGCAGCAGGTAGAAGCCGACGTAGCCGACCACGCCCAGGTGCAGCGCCTTGGCGACGTTGCGGGCGCCGAGCGCGCGCAGCCGGTCCGGGCGGCCGGCGAGTACGGCCGCTGACATCAGCCCGAAGACCGTGTACCTGCCCAGGACCAGGTAGTAGATGTTCACGGGGGCGACGGCGACCGGGCCCAGGAACGTGAAGCCCCACAGGGACGTCGCCACCAGCGCCGCCGCCACCCCCACCAGGGCCGGAGTGGCGCGTCGCAGTCTGTCCGCCGGAGCCGCCGGGGCGTCCGGACGGGTGGTGGGATCCGTGGCGGTCTGCCGGCCCGGCTGCTCCATGTGCTCCCCCAGTCCTCGGTCTGCCTCTCCTGGTGCGCGGGGCGTCACGTCGACGACGCGAGCAGTTCGTCCCCGATCGCGTGCACCTGCTCGACCAGGAAGTCGAAGTCGGCCCTGGTCGACCTGTGGTTGTTGTTGGCGACGCGCAGGACGAACCTGCCGTCGATCACCGTATGGGACGGCATGGCCAGGCCCGTCACTTGCAGCCGTGACAGGATGGCCTGGTTCACCCGGTTGAGAGCGTCCGGTGTGGCGTCCGGCCAGACGTAGCGGAAGCACACGATGTTGAGGGCGCTGCGGGAGACGACCTCGAGCCGGTCGGAACCGTCGGCCAGCTTCGTCAGATAGCCGATCTGGTCGATGTTCCCGGCGATGGTCTCTGCGAACGTGTCGATGCCGTGGGCCTTGAGGGCGAACCACACCTTGAGCGCGCGGAACGGCCGGGACTGCTCGATACCGCGGTCGGAGAAGGCGACCGGGTACGAGGCGGGGCCCTGCGCCGTGCTGCTGATGTAGTCGGCGCTGGAACTGAAGGCGTTCTCCAGCGCGCCGGGCGCCCGCACCAGCAGGCAGCTGGCGTCGAACGGCATGTACAGCCACTTGTGCAGGTCGAAGACGAGCGAGTCGGCCTCGGCCATGCCGGCCAGCAGGGTCCGGCCGTCCGGCAGCAGCTGCGCGAACGCACCGAACGCGCCGTCGACGTGGAACCACAGGTCTTCTTCGCGTGCGACGGCCAGCAGGTCCTCCAGCGGATCGACGGCACCGGTGTTGACGGTGCCGGCGTTCCCCACCAGGCACAACGGCCTGAGGCCGGCGGCACGGTCCTGCCGGACGGCGGTCCGCAGCGCGTCGACGTCGATCCTGAAGTCCGCGTCGACGGGGATCTGCCGGAAGTGGTCGCTGCCGATGCCCAGCAGCTCGACCGCCTTCTCCATCGAGTGGTGGGTCTCGCTGGAGCCGTAGACGGTGTACTGGTGGCCGGCGCCGAGGGCGCCCCGGGCGCGGATGTCCGCCGTCGCGCTCCCGGCCTCGCGTGCGGTGGCGAGCGCGACGATGTGTCCCATCGACGCGCCGCTGGTCAGCAGGCCCGAGCCGGTGGCAGGCCAGCGCATGGCCTGCTTCAGCCAGTCGAGCACCTGCTGCTCGACCATCATGGCCGCGTTCCCACCCGAGCCCAGGGTGCAGTTGATGACGGAGGCGAGGAGGTCGGCATAGGCAGCGGCGGGTACCCCCGAACCGTTCACCCAACCCCAGAACCGCGGATGGATGTTGCCCCGTGGGTAGGGCAGGACCGTCGCACGGAACTCCTCGTACACCTCCTCCAGCGGGGTGCCGGTCAGCGGCAGACCGGTACCGAGCGAGGCGCGTACGGAGTCGGGGACCGGTTGCCACACCGGCCGGTCACGGATGCCGGACAGATAGTCGGCCATGTCGTCGATGATGCGCTTGCCCAGGGTCCTGAACTCCTCCCAGTCCGCGGGATCGAGGGAACCGGCTCCGGTGTGCGAGTCCACCATGGTGGGCCTCCAAGCTCGTGTCGACGGCGGTCACGGGGAGAGTGGGGCGTCCGCCATGAAAGTGGTGAAGCGTTCGGGGTGGTAGAGCGCGTGCATCGGGTGCGGTCGTCCGTCGAGGGAGGCGAGCACGGCACGGGCTATCGCGGGTGACTGGGCGAAGCCGCCGGTGTTGTGGCCGCCGTTGACGACGAAGAGGCGCTCGTGTGCGGTCGCCTCCGCGTGGTGGAGGCCGAGCGAGGTCGCGGTCCACGGCCGGACGCAGTACTTGAAGCCGTAGTTGTCGCCGGGCCCGGACGACGGGGGAAGGGCCCGCTGGCCGGGGAAGAGCCGTTCGACGGTGTCGAGGATGCCGGACCTCATGGCGGCGAGCTGTGCCTCGTCGGGTTCGGCGGTGGCCCCGGTGTAGCCGTAGCCGGAGCCGACGATCAGCGTCGACCGGCCGTCGGCGTCGAGGGCGACGGTCACGTTGGCGTCCTCCGTCACATGACCCTTGCGGCCGACCTTGAGCGATCGGGTCAGGCCCGTGACGTCGTTGCCGATCCGTATCCAGCCACCGAGCACACCATGGATCTTCCCGGCGCACGGCGACCCTTCGAGCAGCGCACGGTCGTGGCAGCCGGGTGAGGCGACGACATGAGCTGTCTCGGGAATCGGGGCGGCGGCGTCGAAACCGGTGGCGAGGCCCGAGCGGTCGCGCCGGACGCCGAGCACCGGGGCGTCCCAGTGGAACTCGACTCCCCGGGCCGTGAGGAAGGAGATGATCCGCTGCGCGAACCTGTGGACGCCCACCGTGAAGCCCGGCACGAGGAAGCCGCCGGCCAGCGTCCCCGCGTCGAGCGGCCCGGCCAGGCCGGGGAACTCCGCGGCCAGCTCCTGCGGGGTCGGCTGGCGCAGCACGGCACCCAGGGCACGGTGCCGGGCCAGGGCGGCCGCGTAGTGGTCGGGATCGCCGTAGACCCGCAGGATGCCCTCGGTGAAGACCACGTCCTCGAAGAGTCCGGGGTGGGTGTGCCTCAGCTGCGTCCACCCGTCGTACGCCTCGGCGGTGAACGCGAAGATGTCCTGGTTGTAGGCGCGGGCGAGCCAGGACGGTACGCGTTCGTACTCCTCGATCCACACCCGCTCCTCCCCGGACAGCAGCCGGTCGCCGGTGGCCAGCCACCCCTTCTTCTCGACCGGGAGCCGGAAGACGTCCGGTGCGCGGCCGTGGAAGTCCTGGTTGTTGTAGCTGTCCATCTCGGTGAACGTGAACATCCGCGCGTCGTCCCCGGCGTGGGTGCAGCCGTAGCGGCGCCAGTCGGCACCGCCGGGGGCGGGGGAGCGGTCCATGACCGTGACGCGGTAGCCGGCCTCGTGGAGGTGGAGCGCCGTCACCAGGTTCACGATGCCGGCTCCGACCAGCACGACGTCGCGCCCGCCCGATCGGGACGCGGCCGGCCGGGCGGAAGCGGCCCGGGCCAGGGCGAACTGCCGCTCGCAGTTGCCCAGGGCCGTCGCCGTCGACTCCAGACCGGTGTCGTTCTGGCGGAACTCCTCGATGTCCGGGTGACCGGGCGGGCCGGGAAGCCCGGTCACGTAGGAGAGGAACTTCGTCCCGGGCACGTCCGCCGACCAGCGCCTGAGCAGCAGGTCATGCGGTCGCCGCGGGGTGATGAGGGCCTGCGCGCCGTGCCGCAGCAGGGCGGCCGACACCGCTTCGGGCGGCGCGGTGTTCAGCGCGGGGTCGTATATGACGTTTCCGGAGCGCAGGAAGTCAGAACTCTCCAACCGGGAAACGGGCATGGCGATGAGTATGTTCATGGCAGGGGTCTTCTGTGTGGGGGTGCAGGGGTGCGGGGCGTGGGGGATTCGGAGCTGCCGCGTTACCGAAAGGGCGGCGGCTGGCGTGCCATCCGGAGATACGCCGACCTGGGGCCGTCGATGGTGATGCCGACGCCGGTCCAGCCGTCATGGAATGCGTCGTCGAGTTCGCCGGTGGCCGAGAGGGCGACGATCCGCTCTGTTCGGTCGCCGGGCGGATGGGGTGGCCAACCGGCCGGCCGGGGCCGGTAGAGGAGGAACCGGAGCTTGCCGCCGAATTTCCGGACGAGCCGGACGGGACGGAAACCCGTTTCGATCAGCGTCCTGACGCCATGCGGATTCTCCGGGGAACTGGTGGAGAAAAGATGCCGGATATCCGTGCCGGCGAGATCGGCCAGGGCTCTGGCGTTCAGGGTCCGGGCGAGACCGTGACCGCGCCACCGGGGCATGACGGCGATGGTGTCCCAGTGTCCGACCTGGCCGTATGCGGAGGCGGGGAGCGAGGTGTCCTTCGCCAGGTTGTAAGCGCGGTCGCGTGGAAAATAGACCATGCGGTAGGCCACCGTGTCGGGTCCGTGCGCCACGCCGTAACAGCGCCCGCCGCCGGCGAGGCAGTACGAGATGAACTCGGGCGTACTGGTCTGGAAGACGTCCTTGTCAGCGAGGGACGACGTGATGCGTTCCTGGAGTTCCAGGATCAGCCCGAGGTCACCCGGACCGAGCCGCCGGACGTCGAACATCAGCCCGCCCCCGCGGCCGCCACGAACGCGGCGACCAGCGGGTCCTGGAAGTCGTCGCCGGGTACGGGGAGTTCGGGATGCCACAGGACGCCGACCGCCCACGCGTCGCCCACGTGCTCGATCGCCTCGCCGAGCGAGTCGTCGGAACGGGCCGTCACCCGCCACCGGTAGTCGCCGGCTGCCGGCTCCCCGAGTCCCTGGTGGTGGTACGAGGTGACGTCGATGGAACGCTGCCGGTAGGCGCGCGCGACCGTGCTGCCCCCGGTGAGGGTGACGCTGTGCCGCGACGGTTCCGAGAGCGACTTGCGGTGGTCAACCAGGCCGTCGTTGACATCCGGAACGTGGGAGATCAGCGGATTCCCGGTGGCGGCGTACAGGACCTGGCAGCCGCGGCAGACGCCGAGCGTGGGCAGCCCCGCTGCAAGGGCCGCCGTGGTGAGGGAAAGCTCGAATGCGTCGCGGGTGGGATGGTATTGGTATCCGTCCTGCCGTGTGGTCCCCGTGCAATAGGCGGGGTCCATGTCCTCGCCGCCGGTGAGGAGGAGTCCGTCGATGCGCGACAGAAAGGGATCGCAGAGATTCTCGTCGATGCAGGGAATGATGATCGGCACTCCGCCGGCCCGAACGACCTGGTCGACATAACCCCGGTGAAGGGCGTGGCTTTGCATGGCCGTACGGAATCGTGAGGTGATTCCGATCAGCGGTTTCATACAGACGGGTTCCTTGTGCAAAGGGGAAAGCGCGGCCGTTCGGCACGCTAGTGGCGGCCGTCGTCTGACGCAACATCACATACATAGGGTGGGGGACGTCACACGGGCGTCGACGGCCGCATGTCTTGAGGCGGACAGGAAACCTCGGTTCCGTTTACCTGGTGCCGTCATGAATTAGCCATCGAAAACAAGCCACCGGCCAAGCGTGTGGTGTACGTAATCCATATGCATGTACACCCGGAGGCCACTCCCGACCCGTCGGCGGCACGGCCCGGTGAATTCCGGTGGTGAAGCAATGCCGCAGAAATGTGATTACGCCGGCGAGGCAGGCTGCGGCCGCCCAGTCGCTGATGCTCGGCCTCCGGCACCGCGGGCGACCCCGCGCAGGTCGGCGGGGGCTGGCGGACCTGGTTCGTGGCCGGCACCGAGGGGCTCGCCGACTGGTCGGCGGCGCTCGGCACGCTGCCCACGCTCGGGTACACGGGCCCCGTCTGCCTCACGGGCCAGTACTCGGATCCGTCGACGGCGACGGAGGATCGGCTCCGTGCGGACCTGGCGGCGGCGCGGAGGGCGTGCCGCCGCGCGCCCTCCGCGCGTTGACGTCGGCCGCCCGGAGCCCTTGTCGGATTCTTGAGGTGGTTCTCAGGAACCTTTGAGGTTGGACGGATAGACAGACGGCGTGAGGGACCATCACACCGTCAGTGGCCACGACGAGGGCGCCGAGCGCAGCACCGTCCTGGTCGTCGACGACGAGGAGAACATCCGGGACCTGCTCTCCCAGACGCTGCGCCTCGTCGGATTCCACGCCGTCGCCGCGGCCGGCGGCTACGAGGCGCTGGCCGCCGCCGACCGGGCCGACCCCGCGCTCGTGGTGCTGGACGTGATGCTGCCCGACCTGGACGGCTACGAGGTCGCGCGGCGACTGCGCGCCGGCGGACGGGACGTGCCGGTGCTCTTCCTCACCGCCAAGGACACCGTCGCCGACCGGGTCGCCGGGCTGACGGCGGGCGGGGACGACTACGTCAGCAAGCCGTTCAGCCTGGAGGAGCTGGTGCTGCGGATCCGGGCCATCCTGCGCCGGACGTCGGCACGGCCACCTGCACCGGCGCCCGAGCCGCCGGTGCGCGGCGGGCTGCTGCACCTGGCCGACCTGGAGTGGGACGAGGAAGCGCACGAGGTGCGCCGGGGCGGACGGCTGGTGGCGCTGTCGCCGACCGAGTTCAAGCTGCTGGGGTTCCTGATGGAGAACCCCGGTCGGGTGGTCAGCAAGGCACAGATCCTGGACCGGGTGTGGTCGTACGACTTCGGCGGGGACAGCCGGATCGTCGAGAGCTACATCTACTACCTGCGCAAGAAGGTCGACTCGCTCGGCGTCCCGCTGATCCACACCGTGCGCGGGGTCGGCTACACGCTCCGGCTGCCGCGGGGGCGGGACGGCGACAGGTGAGCGACACCGGTCCACGGCAGCCCTCCCGGCCGCGGCGGACGTGGCCGTTCTCGCGCCGGCCGTGGCCGCGCCCGCCCCGGGTGCGCCGCTGGCGGCACTGGACGCTGCGGGCGCGGCTCGCGGTCGTCGCCGCGGGGCTGACCGCGGTCGCGGTGCTGGTGTCGGACGGAGCGGGGCTCGTCCTGCTGAAGTCGTACCTGCTGCACCGGGTCGACGGGCAGCTGACCGCGGGGGCGGCGTCGCCGGTGCTCGACGGGAAGCGGCTCAGCCAGCTGAAGCGGGGCCCGCTGGCGAACCCGCGCTCCGCCGAGAGCCTGCTCGCCAGGCGCTACAACGGGCACACCCGGATCTACCTGGCCGACCGGCACGGCACGTCCGAGCTGCTGGCCGTCGATCCCGACTCGCCGGGCCCCGACCTGCCGGACGGCGCGGACCTTGCCCGGCAGGTGGGAGGGGAGCCGTTCACCGTGCCGGGGGAGCACGGGAGCGCCGAGTGGCGCGTCTACGTGCGCCCGGTTCTCGTCGGTTCCGCATCCGCCGGCGAGGACTCCGGCACCGGCGCGGCGGACTCCGCCGTCGTGATCCTCGCCAGTTCCCTGACGGAGGTGACGGACACGTACGACCGGCTGCTGCTCATCGACGCAGGCGTGGTGGCCGCCGTGCTGGTGCTGCTGGGGGTGGCCGCCGCGCTGGTCGTCCGGGTGGGGCTGCGCCCGCTGACGAGGATGGAGGCCACCGCGGACGCCATCGCCGCGGGCGACCTCAGCCGGCGGGTGCCGGGCGCCGACGGGCACACCGAGCCGGGGCGGGTCGGACGGGCGATGAACGCGATGCTGGGCCGCGTCGAGTCGGAGATCACCGCGCGTACCGCGTCCGAGCAGCGACTGCGCCGCTTCCTCGCGGACGCCTCGCACGAGCTGCGCACCCCGCTGACCTCGATCCGCGGCTTCGCCGAGCTGTCCCGGCGCGGTGGTGACCCCGCGGACGCGCTGCGGCGCATCGAGGCCGAGGCGCGCCGGATGGGCGGCCTGGTCGACGAACTGCTGCTGCTCGCACGGCTCGACGAGGCGCGCGACGTCGAACGCGCTCCGGTGGACCTGCTGGAACTCTGCGCCGACATGGTGCGCGAGGCGCACGCCCGCGCCCCGGGCCGCACCGTGCGGCTCGTCGCCCTGGACGGGGCGGACGGGCTGCTGGAGCCGGTGATCGTGTCCGGTGACGCGGCGCGGCTGCGGCAGGTGATCGGCAACCTGCTCACGAACGCGGAGCGGCACACGCCGTCGGGTGCGGGGATCACGGTGCGGCTGGGGACGGAACGGGAGTGCGCGGCGCGTGGCCCGGTGCTGGCCCGCGTCGGAGCCGAGGCGGCGCCCCGAAGCCCGGTGGCCGTGGTGGAGGTCGCGGACACCGGCCCGGGGGTGCCGCCGGAGCACGCCCCGCACGTCTTCGAGCGGCTGTACCGCGCGGACTCCGCCCGCACCGGTGGCGGCGGCAACGGGCTCGGTCTCTCCATCGCGGCGGCGCAGGTCCAGGCCCACGGCGGCCGCATCGAACTCGGCGTGCCGTCCCCCGGCACCGGCGCGACGTTCCGGGTGGTCCTACCGCTTGGCTGAGCCGGCGGGCCGGCCCGCCCGCCCCGATTCCCAGGAACCTTCGAGGCCGGTCCGAGGCCGTCCCGAGGCGCGCCGCACGCCACGTCGAGCCGGCCACGCCAGCATCCACCCCCGGTAGGACGACAGGCGTCCAGGCGGCAGGGAGTGGCAGGACATGCGAAGTACGACGACGATCCGCGGGGTCACGGCGACCGTCGCCGCGGTGCTGGCGGCGGTGCTGCTGGCCGGATGCGGTGGATCCGGCGACGGCTCCGGGGTCGCATCGGTCAGCGGCGACAAGGGTTCCGCCGCGTCCGGCACGGGCGGCAAGGACGACGTGGCGCAGGCGCAGGAGTTCGTGGACTGCATGCGCAAGCAGGGCGTCGAGATGGAGGATCCGGACCCCGAGACGGGCAAGTTGAACCTCAGGCAGTTCATCGGCGGCGGCGCCGACATGGACAAGCTGCGGGCCGGCATGGACGCGTGCCGGGACAGCATGCCGCAGTCCCTGAAGGACAAGTCCGACCAGCAGAGCGACCCGGAGACGTTGGGGAAGTTCGCCGCGTGCATGCGCAAGAACGGCGTCGACGTCGCCGACCCGGGGCCCGACGGGCTCGACAAGGACAACCTGCACACGGAGGACCCCGACTTCCCGGCCGCCTTGGACAACTGCCGTGATCTCCTGACCGGCAAGGGAGGCGGCCGGTGACCGCCTCTGAGCAGCTCGGGAAGCAGCCGGGTCCGCTCATCCCCACCGACCCGGACGACCCTTCGACGGAGCCCGCTCGGCCCGGCACCGTGGACGGCTCCCGCCTGCCGGGTGCCACCGCCGGAGCGGAGCCGCCCGCGGCCCGCCGCCCCCGGCGCCGCCGGCTGCGTACCGTCGTGGCGGGTGCCGCCGTGCTCGTCGTGGCCGGTGTCGCCGGGGTCGCGGCGACCGGGGGCCTCGGCGGCGCGGACGGGAACGGCACGGCGAGCGCCGCACCGTCCGGCCCGCCCGGCACCGCGAAGGTGCAGCGCACCACGCTGACCCGCACGGAGACGGTGGACGGCAGTCTCGGCTACGGCCCCGCCAGCGCCGTCCAGGCCCCCTCCGAAGGCCCCGCCTCCGGAGGCAAGCAGGCCGCCGGCACCGGAAGTGACGCGGGCGCCGGCACCGGCGTCCTCACCTGGCTCCCCTCCGAAGGCGACGTGATCAGGCGCGGCAAGCCGGTCTACAGCCTCGACGCGCACAAGGTGCCGCTGCTGTACGGCTCGACGCCGCTGTACCGGACGCTGGACGTGGGAGTGCCGGACGGCGAGGACGTCGAGCTGCTGGAGAAGAACCTCTCCGCGCTCGGCTACACCGGCTTCACCGTCGACGACACCTACACCTCCGGTACCGCCTCCGCGGTCCGGGACTGGCAGGACGACCTGGGCCGCACCGTGACGGGCACGGTCGGACCCGGCGACGCCGTGGTCGCCGACGGCGAACGTCGCGTCGACGACGTCAAGGCCGCGCTGGGCGGCCCCCCGTCCGGGGACGTGCTCACCTGGACCGGCAACCGCCGGATCGTCACCGTCGACCTGGACGTGCAGTACGAGGACCTGGCCGACCACGGCACCAAGGCCACCGTCAAGCTGCCCGACGGCACCGAGGCCGACGCCACCGTCGACGACGTCGGCACCGCCGCGTCCGCCGCCCCCTCCGCGACCGGGGGCAGCGGCACGGCCGGCACGGGCGGCACCGGTTCCTCCGGCGGCCAGGCCCCGCAGGCCACCCTGCCGGTGCGGCTGTCGGTGGCCGACCAGAAGAAGCTGGGCCGCTACCAGGCCGCCCCCGTCGACGTCACGTTCCAGGCGCAGACCCACAAGGACGTCCTGGCCGTGCCCATCAACGCGCTGGTGGCGCTGCGGGAGGGCGGCTACGCGCTGGAGACCGTCGGCAGCAGGGGCATCGCGTACGTGCCCGTGAAGCTCGGCATGTTCGCCGACGGCATGGTGGAGGTCTCCGGCGCCGGCGTCACGGCGGGCATGGTCGTGGGGGTGCCCAAGTGAGCGCCGCGCACGGACCCGTGCTCGAACTCCTCGGCGTGACGAAGACGTACGGCGACGTGCGCGCCCTCGGCGACGCGCACCTGACCGTGCACCGCGGCGAACTGCTCGCCGTGGTGGGCCCGTCGGGCTCCGGCAAGTCCACGATGCTCAACATCATGGGCACCCTCACCCGCCCCACCTCCGGCACGGTCCGGGTCGCCGGGTACGACGTCGAGGCGCTCTCGGACCGTGAGCTGTCCGCGCTGCGCGCCACGCAGATCGGCTTCGTCTTCCAGCAGTTCCACCTGGCGCGAGGGGTCGCGGCCCTGGACTCCGTGGCCGACGGCCTGCTCTACAGCGGCACGCCGCTGCGTGAGCGCCGCCGCCTGGCCGAGCGGACGCTGCGCCGGGTCGGCCTCGGACACCGGCTGCTGAACGAGCCGCACCAGCTCTCCGGCGGTGAGCGGCAGCGGGTCGCCATCGCACGGGCGGTGCTGGGCGATCCGCCACTGCTGCTGGCCGACGAGCCCACCGGCGCACTCGACTCGCGCTCGGGCGCCGCCGTGATGGACCTGCTGCACGAGCTGCACCGCGGCGGCACGACCGTCGTGATCATCACGCACGACCGGGACATCGCCGCCGCCCTGCCGCGTGAGGTACGCGTACGCGACGGCCGGATCGCGTACGACTCGGGTCGGGCCGGGCGGCCCGACGGCGCGGGACGCTCCGACCATGTGGGCGAGGGCGCCGTCCTGTCCCGGGACGGGGTGAGCACATGAGCACCGTCAGGCCGGCGCGGCCCCGGCCCGCCCGGATGAGCCCGGCGGACGTGATGCGGGTGGGCGGCTCGGGGCTGCGGTCCCGTCCGATGCGGGTGTTCCTGTCCGCGCTCGGCATCGCCATCGGGATCGCCGCGATGATCGGCGTCGTCGGTATCTCGGCGTCGTCGAGCGAGCAGCTGAACCGCACCCTGGACGCGCTGGGCACCAACCTGCTCACCGTCGCGCCGGGGCAGTCGTTCGGCGGCGGCGACGCCCGTCTGCCCGTGGACGCCGCGAAGATGATCGGCGCCATCGGACCGGTCGAGTCCGTCTCGCAGGTCGGCCTGACGGACGCGAAGGTGTACCGCAACGACCATGTGCCGAAGGAGGAGACCGGCGGCATCGGCGTCTACGCGGCCCGCACCGACCTGCCCGGAACCGTCGGCGCCCGGGTCGTGGCGGGACGCTGGCTCACCGGCGCCGACGCGCGGTACCCGGCGGTGGTGCTCGGTGCCAGGGCCGCCGAGCAGCTGGCCGTCTCCCGCGTCGGGGACGGTGCCCAGGTGTGGCTGGGCGGGCGGTGGTGCACCGTCGTCGGCATCCTCGGCCCCGACGAACTCGTGCCCGAACTGGACGCCGCCGCACTGGTCGGCTGGTCGGAGGCCGAGCACGACCTGGGCTTCGACGGCTACGCCACCACCATCTACACCCGTGCGAGCGACGACGCCGTCGCCGACGTCCAGGCCGTCCTCGGTGCCACCGCCAACCCCGAGGACCCCAGCTCCGTCCAGGTCTCCCGCCCCTCCGACGCGCTGACCGCCAAACAGGCGGCGCACTCCGCGCTGAACGGGCTGCTGCTGGGCCTCGGCGCGGTGGCGCTGCTGGTCGGCGGGGTCGGGGTGGCGAACACGATGGTGATCTCGGTACTGGAGCGGCGCGCCGAGATCGGGCTGCGCCGGGCGCTCGGCGCCACCCGGGCGCAAATCCGCACCCAGTTCCTGTGCGAGTCGCTGCTGCTGTCCGCGCTGGGCGGCGTCAGCGGGGTGCTGCTGGGCATCGGCATCACGGCCGCCTTCGCCGCGTCCCAGGGCTGGCCCACCCTGGTCCCCGCGTGGGCGATGGCCGGTGGGCTGGCCGCGACCCTGGTCATCGGCGGCCTGGCCGGCTTCTACCCGGCCCTGCGCGCCGCCCGACTGCCACCGACGGAGGCCCTGGCGGCGGCGTGAGCGGGTGGGGCGGGGCACCCGGCCCGGTCACGGGATCCGGAAGCGTGGCCGGGTGCCGGGTGCCGGGTGCCGGGTGCTCACAGCTCACCGGTCGTGCCGCTTGTCCTGGTGGTCGTCGTGCTGGTCGTCATCCCGCTTCCGCGACTGGGCGTCGGGCGGCACGATGTCGAGGACCGCCATCATGCCCTTGTCCTCGTGGTTGAGGATGTGGCAGTGGAACACGGTGCGGCCGGTGAAGTCGGCGAAGCGGATCCGGACGACGATGGTGCTCCTCGCGGGGATGTCCACGGTGTCGAACCGGGCATGGGTGGGGTCCTGGGCCTCCCCGTCGACGCTGATCAGCTGGAAGTCGTTGGTGTGGATGTGGAAGCTGTGGCTCTGCTTCGTGTTGTTGTGGATCTTCCACTCCTCGACGGTGCCCAGGGTGGCGGTGAAGTCGGTGCGGTCGGGGTCGAACTGCCGGCCGTTGATGGAGAACTTCGTCTTCGACCCGTTCTCCGTGTAGACGATGACCTTCTGGTCCGCGATCTCCGCGTCGCGCAGGTCCTCGGCCGGGGCGAACTTCTTCGGTACGGCGGCCCCGTGCAGGGCCGTACCGCTGGTGACGACCGTGGCGAGGTCCGCTTGCGGGAACTTGTCGCCGGCCGGGCCTGTGTCGTACGGGAGGGTCTCCAGGTGGGCGGTACCGGGGTCGCCGCCCTGGACGAGGACGTCGAAGCGGGCGCCGGCGGGGATGACCAGCGTGTCCACGGAGTACACCTGCTGGACGGGGATGCCGTCCTGGGCGATCACGTCGAAGTGGGTCCCCGCGAGGTGCAGCTTGTAGAAGATGTTGGCCCCGATGTTCGCCAGCCGCCACATCTGGGTCTCGCCGGGGTGGATGCGGATCTCCGGGTTCTGCTGGCCGTTGACGGTGCGGTTGGTGGACGCCCCGATGTCCAGGTCGTGGGTCTTGATCGCGTCACCCTCGACCTGGAAGTCCTTGAGGGCGATGGTGTGCTCGGTGATCCCTTGCAGGGAAGGCGGCAGGAAGTCCTGGAGGCCCTCGACGACGAGGATGCCGGACTCACCGCCCGCGACCTGCGCTTCGGACTTCATGTCGGCGTGCGAGTGGTACCAGTAGGTCCCGACGGGCTGGTCGTCGGGCAGCTGGTACTCGTAGTGGTACGACTGCCCGTACCCGATCTTGATGAAGATGTCGTCCGAGGGCTCGCGGGGCGAGACGTGCAGGCCGTGCGTGTGCAGGTTGGTGTCCTCATCGATGTTGTTGGTCATGGTGAGGTCGATGCGGTCGCCGGGTTTCACCCGCAACGTGGGCGGCATGAAGGCCCCGTTGTAGGTGGTCGCGTACAGGAGCTGGTCGCCGACGGGGACCTTGCGGCGCTCCACGACGATGGTGGTCTTCAGCACGCCGTCGCTGCTCGCCACCACGGGGGGATCTTCGAGGGGCCGGCCGGCGGCCGGTGTCACGCCGTGCGTGGGCGACGCCTGTCCCCGGGCAGGGGGGTCCTGCGTGCAGCCGGCCAACCAGGGTGCGACGAGAAACAGGCTGAAGGCCATCCAGGCGAGCACGGCGCGAGTACCAGGCCGAGTCATAGCTCTCCCCCCGAAGATCGAGTGGCCGGGCGGCCCTACCGCCCGGCAGCTGACGTCATGACCTGTGTCGGCGTCACCACGAGCGTTCTTCATCCATCGGCGGGAGCGTAGGGAAGCGCACCGAGGCGAGCCGCCCAGCCCTGTGCGCCGGGGCGGCGCGTCCACCCGAACGGCCCTAATAGGGCACCCGATCGGCGCGGCCGTGGTCGGCGCCGCGGTGACTCTTGCCGGCCCGGCGATGAGTTTCGCCGGCCCGGAGAGTCTCACCCCCGTTGCCGACCACACCCAGGAGGAAGCGCATGGCCCAGCTACTGAGAGTGCAGAACTTCAACATTTCGAGTGACGGAATCGGTGCTGGTGAGGACCAGAGCCTTGAGCATCCGTTCGGCCATGCCATCGACCCCGCCAAGCTGTTCGCCTGGGCCGGCGCCACGGCGAGCTGGCCCATGCGCACCGACCCCGGGGGAAGCCGCGGCCTCGACGACTACCTCACCCGGGACTACGCACGCAACATCGGCGCGGAGATCATGGGCCGCAACAAGTTCGGGCCCCAGCACGGACCCTGGAGCGACCACGAGTGGCGCGGCTGGTGGGGCGACGAGCCGCCGTTCCACACCCCGGTGTTCGTCATGACCCACCACGAGCGTCCCTCGTTCACGCTCTCCGACACCACCTTCCACTTCGTCGCCGGCGATCCGGAGAACATTCTCGAACAGGCGAAGGAGGCGGCGCAGGGCAAGGACGTCCGGCTCGGCGGCGGGGTCACCACCATCCGGGAGTTCCTCGACGCCGACCTCGTCGACACCCTGCACGTGGCCGTCTCGCCCGTGAAGCTCGGGTCCGGACTGCGGCTCTGGGAGTCCCCCGAAGAGCTGCTCGACCGGTTCCATCTCGACGTGGTGCCCAGCCCGAGCGGCGTGACGCACCACCTGTTCTGGCGGAAGTGACGGGCGGTCCTCGGAGAACGTCAGCACGGCCCGTGCGCCCCGGGTGATCGCGAGGGTCACCCCGGGGCGCCGGCCGCGCCGGCCGGCGGGAGGGCGTGCGGTGGACGCGGCGCCGGCGCGGCGCCGGGGTCAGGAATCCGCTTCGGGCGTCCGACCGGTGCACACCTCGTCGAGCCGCCGCAGCGACCCCTCGATGGCCGCGACCCAAAAGGGGCGGGCCTTCTCCATTTCCAGGCGCTTGTCCTCCGGCAGCCGGGAAGCGTCGAAGATCTCCGTCACGACCGTCGCCGCGGGCCCGTCCGGCTCCAGATCGTAGATCCAGCGCTGGCCGAACCTGCGCTCGGTCGAGCCGTGGTCCGGATGCCCGGGACCCGGCCGCGGTTCCCAGCCGATGCGCCGGTCGAGCTCGAACTCCACGACGTGGTTGTGCACCTCGTAGTCGCCGTACGGCTCGTAGTGCATCTTCATCACGAAGACGTCGCCGACGCCCGTGAGCACGGTGTCGGAGCCGGCTTCGCGCAGCATTCCGGAGCCGTCCATGTCACGGTGCCGCCGCGGGTCGGCAAGTACCCGGAAGATGTCGCCCGCCGGTGACTCGATGCGGCGAGACACCGAAACCGGCTCTTCGACCTTGTCCGCCATGTGTCACGTCCCCCTGATTTCACGTGCAGCCTTTGCGCGCGGCCTTGCCGCGTGACGATCGGTGCCGTCATGCCGTCATGCCGTCATGCCGCATGCGGTCATGCGGTTCTGCCGTCATGCGGTTCTGACGACGGGCCGACAGGCCGTCATACCGTTCTGCCGTCATGCGATCGACGACTCGTCGACGGTCGATGCTAACCGCGCGCCGGGGAGGGGGCCCAGCGGGTATCGGCCGGGGGCGGCGCACGCGCACCGCGGCGTCTTACGGGGCGTCAGGCGTCTTACGGGGCGTCAGGTGCCGGTCGGTTACCGGTTGGGTCCGGTTGGCCGGGGGTCCGGTCGGTTCGGATCCGGTGGACGAGGGTCCGGTCCTCGTCGGCCTCCGCCCCGTTCACTGCCCCGTAAACCCTCTCCTCACCCCGGCGCCGCATTCACCGGGTATTGACACGCTCTTGTCAGGAGCGGAACACTCCTGGGCAGTGGGAGAGCGCTCTCCCGGCGGTATCCCTGACGATCCGCCGGACGCGTTCTCCCACTCACACCCCCTACAGCAGCAGGAGGCTCGCCATGCCCTGGAGGCCCAAAGCCCTCTCCGGACTGCTCCTGTCCACCGCGCTGGCCCTGACCGCGATCGGCGTCGGCCAGGTGACCGCGGTGGGCGACGCCGGGGAGCGTTCGGCGGTCGTGAGTGTCGCGGCAGGCGCCGGTCACGGCGCTTCGGCGGGGCATTCCGCGGCCATGTCGCACACGATGTCGCACACCATGTCCCCGTCCACCAAGGCGTCCGGCGACGACCCGGACGGCGACGGCTACATCATGGCCGACCCGCCGGTCACCGGCGTGGTGCCGTCCACCGTCGACCCGCCGCACCGGTACTTCCACGAGTTCCAGGCGAAGTGCGCGCCGAACCACACGGCCCCGGACGACCCGATCGTCTTCCCCGGGCAGCCCGGAAAGTCCCACGACCACACGTTCATGGGCAACACCCTGACCAACGCCGACACCACCATGGGCACCCTCGACCAGGGTGGGACCAGCTGCAACGCCGTCGGTGACAAGTCCGCCTACTGGATGCCGAGCCTGTACGACGGCGACCAGAAGATCATGCCGATCGGGCCGCAGACGATCTACTACAAGGCGGGCGTGACCGACTACACGAGCGTGCGGCCCTTCCCCAAGGGGCTCAGGTTCGTGGTGGGCAGCCCCATGCAGAGCAAGGACGAGTTCCAGCACCTCAAGGGCACCGTCGAGGGCTGGGAGTGCGGCGAGAGCTACCACAACTGGGACTTCCCGGCGAGCTGCCCGACCAGCCAGGACACCCAGCTCAACATCAGGCTCCAGGCCCCGAGCTGCTGGGACGGCATCCACCTGGACACCCCCGACCACCAGAGCCACATGGCCTACCCGGTCGCCTCGGGCGCCAACTACAACGGCTGTCCGGCCGACCACCCGGTCGCGCTGCCGATGATCGAGTTCAAGATGGCCTGGCCGGTCAACGGGGACATGTCCCAGGTGAGGCTGGCCAGCGGCGCCGGGTTCTCCTTCCACTACGACTTCATGGACGGCTGGGACGCCGCCACGCTCCAGGCCATGGTCACCCACTGCATCAACCACGGCCTCCAGTGCGACGACCGCGGCTACGACCAGAGCAACCCGCAGGAGGGGCCCGTTCTCAACGACGACTACGAGCTTCCGTAACCCGCCACCCGGCCGGGCCCGTCAAGGGGCCCGGCCTTCGTCGGCGACCGAGGGAGAGCGCTCTCCCGCTCTCCTGGGTGGCCGACGACCTCCCCCACAACCACCCGCACACCGAAGGAGCGCACCATGCCCCACCCCACCGGCCGGTCGCCGAAACGCGCCCTCGTCGCGCCGCTCGCGGCCGCGGCGTTGCTCACCGGCACGCTGATCGGCCTTCAGGCGCCGTCCGCGCAGGCTGCGGGAAGCGTCGTCAAGGTCACCGGATCACAGGGCAACTGGCAGCTCACCGTGGACGGCGCCCCGTACCAGGTCAAGGGCCTCACCTGGGGGCCGGCGGTCGCCGACGCCACGAAGTACCTGCCGGACCTGGCCTCGATGGGCGTCAACACCATCCGCACCTGGGGCACCGACGCCACCAGCCAGCCGCTCTTCGACGCGGCAGCGGCCAACGGCGTCAAGGTGATCGCCGGCTTCTGGCTCCAGCCGGGCGGCGGCCCGGGGTCCGGCGGCTGCGTCAACTACGTGACGGACACGTCCTACAAGGACCAGATGCTCGCCGAGTTCCCGAAGTGGGTCGACACCTACAAGGACAACCCCGGCGTGCTGATGTGGAACGTCGGCAACGAGTCCACGCTCGGCCTCCAGAACTGCTTCAGCGGCGACGAGCTGGAGGCGCAGCGCAACGCCTACACCACCTTCGTCAACGACATCGCCAAGAAGATCCACCAGGTGGACTCCAACCACCCGGTGACCTCAACCGACGCCTGGACCGGCGCCTGGCCGTACTACAAGAGGAACGCGCCCGACCTGGACCTGTACGCGGTCAACGCCTACAACGCGGTGTGCAACATCAGGTCCGACTGGGAACAGGGCGGCTACACCAAGCCCTACATCGTCACCGAGACGGGCCCGGCGGGCGAGTGGGAGGTGCCCGACGACGCCAACGGCGTGCCCGACGAGCCCACCGACCTCCAGAAGGCGGACGGTTACACCAAGGCCTGGGGCTGCATCACCGGCCACAAGGGTGTGGCGCTGGGTGCCACGATGTTCCACTACGGGACCGAGGACGACTTCGGCGGCATCTGGTTCAACCTGCTGCCGGGCGGTCTGAAGCGGCTGTCGTACTACTCCGTCAAGAAGGCGTACGGCGGTGACACGTCAAACGACAACACCCCGCCGGTGATCTCGCAGATGACGGTCGACCACGCCACCGACGGGGTGCCCGCCGGCGGCCAGCTGCACATCGCCACCCAGGCCACCGACCCGAACGGCGACCCCGTCACCTACCAGGTGCTGTTCAGCAGCAACTACATCGACCAGAACAAGGCGCTGGTGGCCGCGGACACCACCGTGGGCGGCGACGGCTCGCTCACCGCGAAGGTGCCCGACAAGGTGGGCGTCTACAAGGTGTACGTCCGGGCCACGGACGGCCACGGGAACGCGGGCATCGAGGCCAGGTCGGTACGGGTGGTGGCACCGCCGGTGAACGGCACCGACGTGGCGCAGGGCAAGCCGGCCACCGCCTCCACCGCCCAGACCGACCCCACCGGCGGCTGCCCCTGCCCGGCCGGCAACGCCGTGGACGGCAAGTTCGACACCCGGTGGGCCAGCGACTGGAGCGACCCGCAGTGGGTCCAGGTCGACCTGGGGAGCTCGACGACGTTCAAGCACATCCAGCTCGCCTGGGAGTCCGCGTACGCGAGGGCGTACCGGATCGAGACCTCCCAGGACGGCCAGAACTGGACCACGGTGAAGTCCGTCGACAACGGTGACGGCAACATCGACGACTTCGACGTCTCGGGCACCGGCCGGTACGTACGCCTCACCGGCACCCAGCGCGGTACCGGCTACGGCTACTCGCTGTACGAGTTCGGCGTGTACAGCTGAGCCGTTCGACGACCGGTCCGACGCCCCGTCCGACGACCGTCCGACGGTGACGTCACGTCGGCTCGCCGGGATCTGACCACCACGGCCGCCCGCCCCCACTCGGCTACCTGGGGGCGGGCGGCCTTCGGTGTGCCGTCTTCGACCTCAACGCACCGTCAGCCGGCCCTCCAGCCGGATGTCGCCGGCCGAGCGCCCCGCCAGCACGGTGAACGGGCCCGGCTCCACCCGCCACCCGTGCGCGTCGGACGACCAGTGCCGCAGGGCGCGGTGCGGCACCGGCACCGCTGCCGTCACCGTCTCGCCGGGCGCCGCGGTGACCTCCGCGAACCCGGCGAGCCAGCGCACCGGGCGGTCCACGGCGGAGCCCGGCCTGGCCAGGTACACCTGCACCACCTCACGCCCGGCACGCGGCCCGGTGTTGCGCACCCGCACCCGCACGCGGAGCTCGGCGCCGTCCGGCACGGCCTCGTCCGGCGTGTGGAGCGCCTCGTACGCCCAGGTGGTGTAGCCGAGCCCGTGCCCGAACCAGTAGGCGGGCGGGGTGGTCGCGCGCAGCCAGGCGCGGTGGCCGATGTGTAGGCCCTCGGTGTAGGCGAGGACGCCCTCGGGAGAGGGGTCGGTGGCGTGCACGGGCACGTCGGCGAGGGTGGTGCCCCAGGTGGTGGGGAGCCGGCCGCCCGGTTCCGTGCGGCCGAACAGCACGTCGGCGAGCGCGTGCCCGCCCTCGCCGCCGGGGAACCAGGTGAGCAGCAGCGCGGGCGCTCCCGCATGCCAGGGCATTGCGACCGGACCGCCCGCGTTGACGCAGACCGCGGTGTGCGGCTGGGCCGCGAGCACCGCGCGCACCAGCTCGTCCTGGCGCCCTGGCAGGTCGAGCCCGGTGCGGTCGCGGCCCTCCGACTCGCTCTCCTCGGTGGTGCCGACGAGCAGCACGGCCGCGTCGGCGCGGCGCGCGGCGTCGACGGCCGCGGCCAGGTCGGCGGTGTCGTCCGACGGGGGTGGCGCTGCGGACAGGATCGTCGCCCTGCCGGTGTCCGCCGCCAGTTCGCGGCGCGCGACGACGGTGACCACCCTGCCCGCGTCCAGGGTGATGCGGGCCTGCTGCCGTGGCGGACGCACGTGCACCTGCGTCGGGTCGTCCGTCTCGCGGGGGAAGTCGCCGTCGACGAGGGGCACACCGTCCACCGTGAGCGTCATCCGCCCGAACCCGGCCACACCGAAGGTCCACTCGCCCGCCTGGCGGGGCGTGCAGCGGGCGGACAGTTCCACGGTGTGCGCCCCAGGCGCGAGGTGCGGCTCCAGGATCCGTCCGGAGAGCCGGTGTTCGGAGAACACCGCCCGGTCGGCGGCGTCCAGCACCCGCAGCCGGATGCCCGGTTCGCCGGTGAGCGGGTCACGGGCGAGCGTGCCGTCCAGAGGCGCGGGGTGGGGGCACCGCCCACGCCGTTCAGACAGCGGGGGAGCGTCCAGCGCGGGCCCGGGGGCGTGCACGACGCGCGTGGTGGCGGGCAGCGCGGCACGGATGCCGTCAAGCGGCGTCACCACCCGGTCCGGGAACACCTCGGCGCTGCCACCGCCCTGGGCGCGCGGCGCCGCCGCGTGCCGGCCGATGACGGCGAGCGTCCGGACGCCGCCCGGATCGAGCGGCAGGACCCCGGTGTTGCGCAGCAGCACCGTGCCGGCGCTCGCCGCCCGCCGCAACAACGCACGCACGGCCGCGTCCGCTTGTGCCGCGTCCGGGTGTGTCGTGTTCGCTTGTGCCGCGTCCGGGTGTGTTCCGTCCGTCTGTGCGGTGTCCGCTTGTGCGGTGTCCGGCTGTGTCGTGTCCGCTTGTGCGGTTTCCGTTTGTGCCGCGTCCGCCCGTGCCGTGTCCACCCGTGCCGTGTCCGTGACCGAGGCATCCGCAGGGTCCGGCGCCGTGGTGGCCGCTCGGCCCGTGGCTTCCGTGGCTCCCATGGCTCCCGCGGCTTCCGCGGCGCCTGCGAGGCCTGCTGCTCCTGCGGCGCCTGCGAGGCCTGCTGCTCCCGCGGCTCCCGCGAGGCCCGCTGCTCCCGCGGCTCCCGCGAGGCCCGCTGCTCCCGCGGCGCCTGCGAGGCCCGCCGCTCCCGCGGCGCCCGCCCCTCCCGCGGCGCCCCCGTCGACCGCCACCGACCCGCCCGGGGCCGCCCCGAGGGCGCCCACCCGGCGGGCGAGGAGGAGCAGTCGGCGTACCTTCTCGTCGACGGTCGACTGGGGCACCCGCCCCTCCCGGACCGCGGCGGCCAGCGCATCGCCCCAGGGCCCTGCGGGGCCCGGCATGGCCAGGTCGAGGGCGGCGGTGGCCGGTCCGACGGTGTCGCGCACGGCTCCCCAGTCGGAGACCACGACACCGTCGAAGCCCCACTCCGCCTTGAGCGGGTCGCGGAGCAGGGGACTGGCCGACATGGTGGCGCCGTTCACCCGGTTGTAGGCGGACATCACCAGCCAGACGCCGGCCTCGACCGCCGCCTCGAACGGCGCCAGGTACACCTCGCGGAGCACCCGTTCCGACACGTGCACGTCGACGGTGAGGCGGTCCGCCTCGGAGTCGTTGGCCACGAAGTGCTTCGCCGTGGCGGCCACCCCGGCGCCCTGCACGCCCCGGACCAGCGCCGCCCCGATGACGCCCGTCAGCCACGGGTCCTCGGAGAAGCACTCGAAGTGCCGGCCGCCCAGCGGCGAACGGTGCAGGTTCAGCGTCGGCGCGAGCACGGTGTGCACGCCTTTGCGGCGGGCCTCGGCGGCCAGCAGGGCGCCCAGTTCCCCGACGAGCGCGGGCTGCCAGCTCGCCGCGAGCGCGGTGGGGGAGGGAAGCAGGACGGAGGTGAGGCGCTCGTCCCACTGCTCGCCGCGGATCCCGGCCGGGCCGTCCGAGAACGCGATCGCGGTCAGGCCGATGGCGGGTTCGGGCGCGGTGCGCCAGGTCGTCGCCCCGGTGAGGAGCTTGACCTGCTGGGCCAGGTCCAGCTTCTCCGCAAGCTGCTCGACCCCCGCCTCCGCTCCCTCCTCCGCCACCGCCTCCTGGACTGGTTCCGCTTCCTCAGCCGCCATCCGGGCCTCCCACTCCTTGCGATCGGAGAGCGCTCTCCAAGAGGTCCAGCATTCGTGCAGGGTGTCGTCATGTCAACCGGGCCTTCGCGGCGGGGACGGCGACCCCAGCGGGACGGGGCAGGGAATCGTCCCCGACCCCAGGCATCACATGCGCCCCAGGGGGAACACCGGATCACAGCGGCCGAGGCGTTCTCCGATCGAGAGGAGGCTGGCCATGACGGGCCCGGGTCCTCAGGAGGTGGTGGCCAGGGCCCTGGAGGAGTTCGGCACGTGTGCGTTCCTGACGGACGAGCGGAACTGCATCGTCAGCGCCAACGCGCGGTGTGAACGACTTCTGGGCCGCTCCGCCTCCGACATGATCGGCCAGGACGCCCATGACCTGCTGCACCGCACCCGCCAGGGGGATCCCGTGCCGCGGGCCCAGTGCCGCCTCCGGGAGAACACGCTGGCCGGACGCACCACACAGGGCAGCGACCTGTGGGTCGAGCGTGGCGACGGCACGCTGCTGCGGGTGATGTGGCTGGTCACTCCCTGTGGCGTCCGAGAGCGACCGTCGGCCGTGCTCGTCCTCATCCATTCGGCGGACGAGCTCGACAGGAGCCCCGAGCTGCCGTCGGGCAGCGACCGGCTCTCCGACCTGGAACGGCTCGCGCTGCTCGCCGAGACGACCACCCTGCTCACCTCCACCCGGGACATCGACGTGGCGCTGCGCCATCTGATCGGCCTGGTCGTGCCCCGCCTCGCCGACTGGGCCGTCATCGACCTGATCACCGAGCGGGACGAGGTGCAGCGGTTCGCCGTCGCACACGCCGAAGACGGCACCGTGGTGTTCCGTAAGGACCTCCAGGGGCCCATGCCGCCGGTGCCCCAGGAGTCCCCCATGCCGCTGTCCCGCGCCCTGCGCGGCGTCGCGTCCACCGTCGCAGGGCCCGAGACCTACCAGGGGCCGCCCGACTCGGGTATCGCTGTCGAGCAGCGTCGCCTGTTCGAGGCGACCGGCATGCACTCGGCCATCATCGCCCCCCTCAGCACCCTCCACGAGGTGCTGGGCGCCGTCACCCTGGGGCGCGCCGACCAGCCCGAGCAGATCACGGCGGCCGACATCGCCCTGCTCGAGGACATCGCCCGCCGGGCCGGCCTGGCCCTGGAGAACGCCCGTCTCTACCAGCGGCAGCGCAAGATCGCCGAGACCATGCAACGCCACCTGCTGCCCCAACTGCCGCGTCTGCCGGGCAGCGAGATGACCGTCCGCTACCTGCCGGCGCCGGACGCCTCGCAGGTTGGCGGCGACTGGTACGACGCCTTCGTGTTGCCGGACGGCGCCACCGCCCTCGCCGTCGGCGACGTGGTCGGCCACGACCTGGACGCGGCGGCCGGCATGGCCCAGCTGCGCAGCATGCTGCGCGCGTACGCCCTGTCCCAGCGGAGGCCGCCGAGCAAGATCGTGGAGTGGCTCGACCAGGCGGCCCTGCACGTCGCGGAGGTCTCCTTGGCCACGTTGATCTTCGCCCGGATGGCCCGGAACGACGCCGGCCGCTACGAGCTGACCTGGACCAACGCGGGTCATCCACCGCCGCTGTTGGTCACCGGCGAGGGCGTGGCCAGCTATCTGACCGGCGGAAACGAGGTACTGCTCGGCGTCACGCCGGACCAGCCCCGCCCGGACGCCGTGGCGGAGCTTCCGCCCGGGGCGACCCTGCTGCTCTACACCGACGGCCTGATCGAGTCCGTGAGTCACACCATCGACGAGGGACTGGAACACCTGCGACGGCACGCGGCGTCCTTGGTCCACCGCCCCCTGGAGTCGTTCACGGACGAACTGCTGGCCCGGACGCGCCCCTCGGACAACGACGACGACGTGGCCCTGCTGGCGGTGCGGGTACCCGACGCGTCCTTTTGAGGCCATACGGGGAACGGATGCGCAAGGCGAAGGACGCGGGTTGCCATGGCGCAGAAGGCAGGTCCGCCACGTTGACGCGCTGTGGGTGGGGGCCCACACTGAGTCAGGTTTTTCGTGCACCGGACCACCTGACACCTGCGGGGCCTCCCGCGCATCAGCCGTAGATCCGCTCGTCCGCCTTGGAGTGACTGCATGCGTCTGGCCCGTATCGCGACCGTGGTGGCCACCGCCGCCCTGGCCCTTCCGCTCGCGCTTCCTTCCGCCGCCGGGGCCGAGTCCGCCGGCCAGGATCCGGAGGGATCCAGACCCTGGCTCAGCACCTCCCTGCCGCTGGAGAAGCGGGTCGACCAACTGCTGGCGCAGATGACCAACGAGGAGAAGGCGACCCTGATGACGGCGGTGGGCCGCCCCACCGGCTCGCACGCCACCGGCTACGTCCCCGGCGTTCCCCGGCTCGGCATCCCGGGCACGCAGTTCACCGACGGTCCCGCGGGCGTGCGCGACGGCCAGCCGGAGACCGCGTTGCCCTCACCGGTCTCCCTGGCCGCCACCTTCAACACCCGGACGGCCGAGGGATACGGCACCGTCATGGGCAGCGAGGCCAGGTACCGCGGCTACCAGGTGATCTACGGCCCGATGGTGAACATCGTCCGGACCCCGCTCGCCGGCCGTGACTTCGAGACCCTCGGCGAGGACCCGCAGCTGGCGGGCGACATCGCCGCGGCGCAGATCCGGGCCATCCAGTCCCGGGGCGTGGCCGCCCAGGTCAAGCACTACGCGGGCAACAACCAGGAGGCCGAACGCAAGACCGCCAGCTCCGACATCGACGAGCGGACCCTGCACGAGATCTACCTGCCGGCCTTCGAGAAGGCCGTCAAGGACGGCAGGGTCTGGTCCGTCATGTGCGCCTACAACAAGGTCAACGGCGTCTACGCCTGCGAGAACGCCCAGATCCTGCGCGATGTCCTGATCGACACATGGAAGTTCGACGGCGTGATCGGGACGGACTACCCGGCCAACCACTCCACGGTCGACTCCGCACTCGCCGGCCTGGACCAGGAGTTCAGCGGCACCACCTACTTCCAGCAGCTGCCCGCGGCCGTCGCCGCCGGCCAGGTGCCGCAGGCCGTGCTGGACGACGCGGCGCGCCGCATCCTGCGCCTGGAGTTCCGCACCGGCCTGTTCGACCCGCAGCGGTCCACCACCGCGGACTTCGACAAGAACGCCACGTTCGCCAAGCAGGCCGCCGAGGACGGCAGCGTGCTGCTGAAGAACGACGACGTGCTGCCGCTGAACCCGAAGAAGCTCGACTCGCTGGCCGTGATCGGCCCCAACGCCGACACCGCGATCACCGGAGGCGGCGGCAGCTCGGCCGTCACCCCGTACAAGAAGGTCGACCCGGTCTCGGGCATCAGGACGGAGCTCGGCGACGCGGTGGACGTCGACTTCGTCAAGGCGGGCAGCGCCACGGCGCAGCCGCCGATCCCGGCCTCCGCGCTGAGCGACCTCAAGGGCGAGTACTTCGCCAACAAGACCCTCACAGGACCCCCGGTGCTCACCCGCTCCGAGTCGAACATCGACTTCTCCTGGGGCAAGGACGCACCGGCCGAGGGCCTCCCGACCGACGGCTTCTCGGCGCGCTGGACCGGCACGATCACCCCGCCCGTCACCGCCGCCTACACCCTCGCCGCCACCAGCGACGACGGCAGCCGTGTCTACCTCGACGACCAGCTGATCGTCGACAACTGGGGCGACCACGCGTCCAGGACCGTCACGAGCGCGCCGATCGAACTCACCGCCGGTGAGCAGCACACCCTGCGGGTGGAGTACTACGACAACGCCAGCGACGCCTCGGTGAGCGTGGGCTGGTCGGCGCCGAACCTGCCGGACCCCCAGATCGAGGCCGCCGTCGCCGCCGCCAAGGACGCGGACGCGGCCGTCGTCGTGGTGGGCGACACCTCCAAGGAGGGCACGGACCGCACCACCCTGGCGCTGCCCGGCACCACCGACGCCCTGATCGAGGCGGTCGCCGCCGCCAACCCCAGGACGACGGTCGTCCTACGGGCCGGCGCCCCGGTCCTCATGCCCTGGCTCGACCGGGTGGGCGCGGTGCTGGACACCTGGTACCCCGGCGAGGAGGACGGCGCCGCCCTGGCCGAACTGCTCACCGGCGCCGCCGAGCCCGGCGGCCGGCTCCCCGTCACGTTCCCGAAGAGCGACACGCAGACCCCGGTGGCCGCGGCGCCCGGCCGCTACCCGGCCGTGAACGGCGTGTACGACTACAGCGAGCGGCTGGACGTCGGCTACCGCTGGTACCAGGACCAGAACGAGACCCCGCTCTTCCCGTTCGGCTACGGCCTGTCGTACACCACCTTCAAGCTCTCCCACCTGCGCACCACCCCGACCCGCATCGCCGCGGCCGCCGGCACCCACGGCAGGGTGAAACTGGCCCTCGACGTCACCAACACCGGCCACCGCACCGGCTCCGACGTCATCCAGGCCTACGTCGGCCACCCCACCGGCTCCGGCGAACCCCCCAAGGCACTCAAGGCCTTCACCAAGGTCACCCTGAACCCCGGCCAGACCAGGCGGGTCACCCTCACCCTCACCACGGACGCCCTGCGCATCTGGGACACCCACACACACGGCTGGACGGTGCCGGACGGCACGTACCGGCTCTACGTGGGAGAGTCCTCGGCGGACACTCCGCTGACGGCTTCGGTGACGGTGGGGCGGGTGGGGGGCGGCCGGTAGTTCTTGGAACCGCTCGCATTGCGTCGTCGACTGCGCGGATACTTGAGGCGGGTCATGGTGATGGAGGAAAAACCCGGGCCCGTGCACCGTTCGTAGTATTTTCAGATCGGCGGACCCTCGTGTTCAAGCGCAAGAAGCCCATCCAGGATGCGTCATTGGCGGGGGTCATGCAGGATTTCTTCGGGCAACTGCCACGCAGGGCGCGAGAGTACCCGGAGTCCATGGCGGAGGAGTACGGTCGCTACTTCAGGAGCTGGGCGGAGCTGAGTGCACCCGAATCCCGTGACCTCTTTTCCCGGCAGAGATTCCATATCGGGCTCGTCGCATCGGACAGCGATTTCGATGCCTTCACCAAGCGCGGGATTCTTGTGTCGGACACGCTCCTGCTCTCTCATGGTGGGGCGGGGGCGTGGAGTGTCGTTGAGCGTAGAGTCGCATCGAATGTTCGTGCGATCTCCGTTGGGGCACACCATTTTCCGCAGGTCGTCGAGGGACATTCCACGTGGCGGACGACCTCCATGAAATGCCCGAACATGCGACACCTGGGCAGCTGGATCACAGAGACGGAAGAACTTCTCAAGACCGGGCTCCTCTGGTATCTACCCACCTTCAAAATTGACACGACAGAGCAATCCGAATCCGGTGTGACGACCGGATTTGTCAATACGACGCGTACCACCGACGAAGCACGAACCCGGAGAAACCTTCTCCTGCTGGACTTCATCAGGCGGCACGGGAGGATCGTAGGCGAATATGCGGATTCTCCGGTTTACAGTGAGATCGTGCGCCCCATCCTGCATATCGATCTTCCTTTTCTTGAGGGCGTGGACCTCCGGGATTTCAGCGAGATCACCGTCCATGAATTCGCCTCCTATGCCCAGTTTCGCCTTTTCATGCGTGATGCATTTGTCGGTCTGGACGATGCTCTGCATGCGGATCAGGCGGAACGCGAGATGATCAAGATCGGGCAGCAGATCCAGAGCGAGATCTGGAGGATCCAAGGTCAGATGATCGCTGCGCGACGCAAGAGAGCTGTCGCGGTCACCGGGGCGACGGTCGGCACGGTCGGCGCCACCCTCGTCGCGGTGTACGGGCCCGCCTTTCAGGAGGCGGTGACCGTCCTCGGGGTCGCCGGCGCCGGTGGTGTCTGGGGAATCATCCAGGCAGCGGCCGACTCCAGCCTCCGGGCGCTGCGTGACGACAAGTGGTACTACGTGTGGGCGCTGGCGAAGAAGAGCAACACCTACCACCTCTGACGCGCCCAGGACGGCGTCACCGCGCGGCGGCAGAGGGCACGACGTCCTTCGCGCGTGCGGTCACGTCGGCCGGGGCGGCGGTGTTCAGGCCGGCGGCGAGCAGGCTGCGGATGCGGCGCACCACGTCCACGTCGGCCTCGCGAAAAATTGCGGTGCCCGCCCTCGCGCACGAGGTCCATACTGACGGCCATGGCGAAGGGGGACCCCCAGGGGCGGCAGGACGAGAGCGTCGCGGGCACCGCACCGGGCCGCCAGAGGTGTTGACGCGTGCGGAAACCGGGTCTCGTTCCGTTGATGGTCAGCATCTTCGCCGTCGAGCTGGGGACGAGCATGACCGCGGTCGCCCTTCCGCTGCTCCTGATCCGCGACTACGGAACCACGCTGGCCGCGGGGCTGGCCCTGGCCCTCAGGCTGGTGCCCAACATCGCGGTCGGGCCGATCGTGGGAAGGCTTCTGGCCAGGCGGGACCCGCGCCGTGTCGCCATGCTCAGCTCGCTCCTGTCCGCGCTGTTCGCGGCGAACATCCCCGTGTGCGAGGCGCTGTGGCAGATCCAACTTCTCACGTTCGGCATCGGTCTCACCGCGATGCTCGCCGGGCCCGCCCGGTTCGTCCTGCGTCCCGCGGTGGTGAGCGAGGGCGACGAGCGGCGCGGTAACGGCCTGCTCATGGCCGCTGAGCGGGTGTCCACTCTCTCCGGTCCTCCGCTGGTCGGCACCATCATCGCCGTCGGCTGGCCGCTGGGGACCGCCTTCCTCCTCGAGGCGGCGAGCGCGCTCGTTGCGTTGATCATGATGCTCCGGGTCCCGCCCCTGCCGCCGACCGAGGACGAGGAGGCCGAACCCACGCAGGCCAAGGGCCGCAGGGCGCTCATGGCGGCGTATGTCACCAGCACCCGGACGCTCCTGCGTGTCATCTCGGGCGACGCGTTCATCCGTGGGGCGACCCTCACCTCGTTCAGCTACGTCCTGGCCGTGACGCTCGGCCGGATGATGCTGGTCGTCATGGGCGCGCGGCAGTACTCCGGCGTCTCCGGGTTCTACGGCTGGATGCTGGCCGTGGTGGGTATCGGCGGGCTCTGCGGAAGCCTGCTCACGGCGCGCTTCAGAAAGGTGAGTTCGGGTGCCCTCTACGTCGCCGTGATGCTGATCGAGGCGGTGGGGTGGTTGTCCTTGCCGTGGCTGCCGAACCTCTCGGCCGCACTGGCCGTCATGGTCGTCATCGGGATCATGGAGTCGGCCGGCTACGTCCTGTACTACGCCGAGGTCCAGATCCGGATCCCGCGCGCGGTCATGGGGTACTTCTACGCCGCGTTCATCCCCGTGGTCGACGGATGCGTGTTCCTGGGGAGCACCTTCGGCGCACGGCTCGCGGACGCGTCCCTCTCGGCCGCTTCGGTGCTCGTGGCCAGTGTGATGGGGGTCCCCATGCTCCTCACCGCGCGCTGGTATTTCACGCCACCGGGCGGAATCGGCCAGACCGTTGTGGCCCGACCGCGCGAACGAGATCCGCGGCAGGAACGCGAACGAGATCCGCAGCAGGAAGTGGCGACGGTGCACGAGGGCAAGCTCGACGAAGGCGCGAAGTCAGAAGGCGCGTAGTCAGGACGGGTCGGCCCGTTCCGTGAGCGGGCGGAGCGCGTCGACGAGCAGGTCGAGCATGCGGCCGGTGCGATCCGTGCCGCCGCCGGCCGCGGTGGCGAGGAAGATGCCGAGCAGCATGGTGGTCACGTCGTCGGGCTCGACGTCCGGGCGGAGCGAGCCCGCTTGCGCTCCGGCCGTGAGGATGGTCGCGATCGCGGCGGTGAGGCGTTCCCGGGTGGCCGGTGTGGCGATGGTCCCTGCGGCCCAGCCGGCACGGAGGGTGCCGATGATCCCGCGCTTGGTGGCGACGAACGCGGCGTAGCGGTCCATCCACGCGCGCAGGGCCGCCGGCGGTGGCAGCTCGGAGAGCAGCGTGTGGGCGCTGGCGGCGACGTCGTCCAGCTCGGCTGCGTAGACGGCTTCGACGAGGGCTTCGCGGGTGGCGAAGTGGCGGTAGAGGGTGCCGATGCCGACGCCGGCCTCGCGGGCGATGGCTTCCAGGGCGACGGTGTCGTCGGCAGCGGCGAACACGGCACGGGCTGCGGTGAGGAGCTTCTCGCGGTTGCGCCGCGCATCGGCACGGGCGGGACGCCCCGGCTCGGACGCATGCGAGCGGTCCGGGTGCGGCGGCTCGGTCGTACTCAAAACGGAGGCTCCTCCGGTAGTGCTACAGTCCTAGTAAGCGGAGGAACCTCCGTTTCTACAGTGTCTCACAAGAACGGGCACCTCATGACCTACTCCAGCCCATCCTCCGAGTCCACGGCCACCGGAGTCCCCCGCGCGGGCGGGCCGGGCCTGCTGGCCGGTCGCACCGTCTCCCGCGTCGGCTACGGAGCCATGCAGCTGGCACGCCTCCGGGACGACCGCCGCGCGGCCCTCGCCATCCTGCGCCGCGCGGTCGAGCTCGGCATCGACCACATCGACACCGCGCAGTTCTACGGGAACGGCTTCGTCAACGACGTCATCCGCGAGGCCATCCGGCCCTCGGACGACGTCCTCCTCGTCAGCAAGGTCGGTGCCACCCCCGACCCCGGCGGCCCACACCAGCTGCGCCTGGCCCAGCGGCCCGAGGAACTGCGCGCAGGCGTCGAGGACAACCTCGCCGGCCTCGGACTCGACCAGATCCCGCTGGTCAACCTGCGCCGCGCCGCGCGCGGCCCGGGCCTGCGCGCTGAGGGCGAGCAGATCGTCGACATCGACGACCAGCTGGCCGAGATGACCGCCCTGCGCGACGAGGGCAAGATCGGCGAGATCGGAATCAGCCACATCGGCATGGACGAGCTGCGCCGGGCGCTCCCGGTGGGCCTGGCCTGCGTGCAGAACGCCTACAGTCTCGTCTCCCGCGGCGACGAGGACATGCTCCGGCTCTGCCGTGCCGAGAACATCGCCTGGGTGCCGTTCTTCCCGCTCGGCAGCGCCTTCCCCGGTATGCCGAAGGTGACCGACGAGCCCGCCGTCACCGCCGTCGCCCGGTCCCTGGGCCGCACTCCCTCGCAGGTCGGCCTGGCCTGGCTGCTGCACCACGCCCCGAACACGCTGCTCATTCCGGGTACCGCCGACGTCGGGCACCTGGAGGCCAACGTCGCCTCGGGAGCGATCGCCCTCGACGACGAGACGCTCGCGGCGCTGGACGCCGTCCCCTCGCGGTCCGGGGACATCGTCGTCGAACGACCGTGAGCCGATCCGGAGGCCCGGCGCGACGGACATTCCCATCCATCGACGGCGCATGGCAGGCTGACACCCCGTGGTCGACGAATTCGCGAAAGAGTACCTCCACAACGATCTTCGGCGGGCACGCGCGGCGCTGCTCTGGAAGCTTGACGGGCTGTCCGAGTACGACGTCCGCCGCCCCCTGACCGACACCGGGACCAACCTCCTCGGCCTGGTCAAGCACGTGGCGTTCTGCGACGCCAGGTACCTGGGCGAGGTCTTCGACCGGCCCTTCCCCGACACCGTGCCCCGTTGGGACGACGACGCCGCGTGGAAGGACGAACACTGGGTCACCGAGCACGAGACACGGGAACAGATCGTCGGCCTCTACCGGCGCGTGGGGGAGCACACGGACGCGACGATCAAGGCGCTCGCCATCGACGCGCCCGGGTTCGTGCCCTGGTGGCCCCGTCCACACGTGAAGCTCTTCAACGTCATGGTCCATGTGCTCAACGAGACCAACCGGCACGCCGGACACGCCGACATCCTGCGGGAACAACTCGACGGCGCGGTCGGCGCGTACGCGGACGGCGAGGCCTTGCACGGGCACGACAGGGATTACTGGAAGGAGATGTGCGCGAAGATCGAGCGGGCCGCCAAGGCGGCTGAGCCCGACCACGGCCCCACGCGTTAGCCGACGCCCGGGCCCAGGCCCAGGTGTCGGCCGCGGCGGCGCGCCGCGGCAGTCTGCGATCATGGGCAGCCCAGTTCCGGCCGTACCGCGTGAGGAAGTCGATTAGCGATGCCAGCCGTTCCCGCCGATCCGACCGTGCTGCACCCGATACCCGACCAGCCGCGTGTCGTGCTGTTGAAGCCGCTGGTCACCTCGCCGCTGATCGAGGTCGGCGAATTCTCCTACTACGACGATCCCGACGATCCGACCGCCTTCGAGACCCGCAACGTGCTGTACCACTACGGGCCGGAAAGGCTGGTCATCGGAAAGTTCTGCGCGCTCGGCGAGGGAGTGCGGTTCATCATGAACGGCGCCAACCACCGCATGAGCGGGCCCTCGACGTTCCCGTTCCCCATCATGGGCGGCTCGTGGGCCGAGCACTTCGATCTGATCACCGGTCTGCCCGGGCGCGGCGACACCGTGGTCGGCAACGACGTCTGGTTCGGCTACCAGGCCATGATCATGCCCGGGGTCCGGATCGGGCACGGGGCGATCGTCGCCTCCGGTTCCGTCGTCGTCGACGACGTCCCCGACTACGGCATCGTCGGCGGCAATCCGGCCACCCTCATCCGGCGCCGCCACAGCGACGAGGACATCGCCCGCCTGCTGGACATCGCCTGGTGGGACTGGCCCGCCCAGCACATCACCGAGCAGCTGCGCACGATCATGTCCGGCAGCATCGACGACCTTGCGGCCGCCGCCCCGGAGCAGGAGCAGCAGTAGCCGCGTAGGGCGAAGTCGCTCAACCACCCGCGTTGTCAGTGCGTTTCGCTATCTTCGGCACATGTCACGGGCTCGGAGCCGACCGCCGCATCCGGGGGCCGGCCCGCCCCGTACGCATCGCCACGTGCGAAGCCGAATGATGAGGGACACCTGAGTGAAACTTCGAAGAACCATCGTCGTCCTGTGCGGCGCGGCGCTGTCGGTCGTGGGGCTCACGACGCCGGGCACCGCGCAGACGACGCAGACCGGAGTCTCGGTCACCTACCAGAGCAACGCACAGCATGACGGCAGCCTGCTCGACACCGGCGTGGGTGCGCCGCCGCTCGGCGAGAAGTGGTCACGCGACCTGGGCGGGGACGTCTCCTACCCGATCGTGGCCGGCGGGCGCGTGTTCGCCACCGCCGCCTCGCCGGACGGGTACGGCACCACCCTGTACGCCGTGGACGCCACCACGGGGCAGGACGCGTGGGCGCCCGTCGACCTCGGCGGCACCTACTGGTGGTCCGCGCTCGCCTACGGGGACGGCCGGCTCTACGCCCAGAACTACGACGGCGTGCTGACCGCGTTCGACCCGGCCACCGGGGCGCAGCTGTGGACCGTCACGCTGCCCGGGCAGTACTCCTTCACCTCGCCGCCCACGTTCGCCGGCGGGCTGGTGTACACGGGCGGCGCCGGCTCGGGCGGCACCCTGTACGCCGTGGACGCGGCCAGCGGCGCGGTGCGCTGGACCCGGCCGGTCGCGAACGGCGACGACAGCTCGCCCGCCGTCACGGCCGACGGGGTCTACGTCTCCTACGCCTGCGAGCAGACCTACGCCTTCGACCCGCGGTCCGGAGACCCGATCTGGCACCACGACACGGAGTGCTCCGGTGGCGGCGGCCGCACCCCTGTCGTCGCCGACGGCGGGGTCTGGATACGCGACGACGCGGGGATGACCCCCTCGGTGCTCGACGCCACCGACGGGACGGTACGCGACACCTACGCGGCAGGCGGCTCGTCGCCGGCACCGGCTGTCGACGGCCGCGAGGGCTACTTCGTCGACGGCGGCGTCCTCCAGGAGCGGTACACCCCCACCCTGGCCACCCGCTGGACGTTCAAGGGCGACGGGCAGATCAGCACCGCGCCGATCGTCGTCAACGGCTACGTCTACGTCGGCTCCGAAACGGGTCAGCTGTGGGCGCTCAACGGGGCGACCGGTGAGTCCGTCTGGTCCACCGACGTCGGCGCGCCGATCCACGGACCCGACGAGCACAACGTGTCCCAGCCCCTCACCGGCCTCGGCGCGGGCGGCGGCCTTGTCGTGGTACCGGCCTCCCACACGCTGGTCGCCTACGGGCACTGAGGAACGTACGGGCACTGCGGAACGAGGGGTGGCCGCCGACCCGGCGGCCACCCCGGCCCGCCCGCCCGCACGGCCCGCCCGCACGCACGGTCCCCGCGGTGGCGATTCGCGTCCCTTGCGCATCTGGCGACGTATGACATTTCATGCGTCACAACGCCCATACCGCTGTCCTCACCGTGCAGGCAGCGCCCGGCCAAGGAGAGTCATGCAAAGACGCTTACCCGTGATCGTCGCCACGGTCCTCGCGGCGCTCGTAGCCGTGCTGCTCGGCCCGAGCACGGCCTCGGCGGCCACCTGGCCCATCGTTTCGCGTGGCGAGACCAGCGACCAGGTGACGACCATTCAGCACCTGCTCACCGAGCACGGCGACGCGACCACGGCCGACGGCATCTTCGGTGCCGACACCGAGGCCGGCGTCAAGGCCTTCCAGAGCGCCAACGGACTCACGGCCGACGGCAGCGTCGGCCCGCTGACCTGGCCGAAGCTGGTCGTCACCGTGCAGAGCGGCGACACGGGAAGCGCCGTGAAGGCGGCCCAGACCCAGCTCAACCGGTACGGCTACGGCCTGGCCGTCGACGGGACCTTCGGCACGGCCGTGACCGATGCCGTCACGGACTTCCAGACCAAGCACGGCCTCACGGCCGACGGCATCGTCGCCGTGGACACCTGGAACGCCCTCGTGGGCGGCGCCGGCGGTGGTGGGAGCGACACCACCCGCGCCCAGCTCGCCGCGTCCATCGACGCCAACTCGCAGATCTCGCTGCTGAACTACCACGTCAGCGGCATCAGCGACCCCGACTCCACGGCCCAGGCCAACATCACAGACACCAAGAACGGCACCACCGCCGAGACCAGCAGCTACAGCGACGTCGGCGAGCGCGAGGTCTGGCTCTCCACCGACATGCTCAACGGCATGCTCAAGCTGGCCACCGACAAGGGCTACACGTTCCTGATCACCGAGATCGCGGGCGGTGACCACACGAGCGGTTCCAACCACTACAAGGGCATCGCCTTCGACGCCGACAACATGTCGGTCGGCAACGACACCTTCATCAGCGCCTGCAAGTCCTACGGCGCCACCGAGGCCATCAACGAGAGCAACCACGTGCACTGCGCCTGGGAATGACCGGGGATGACCGGGCCACCGCGCTGAGCGGTGCCGGGGTCCGGCGTCCGGGGCCCGGGGTCGCGTCGAAAACGACGCGGCCCCGGCGTGCGATCGAGGGCGGCAGGGCCCCGGACACCCCCTAGGCGTAATGGCGATAGATGGCCTGCGCGGCGCACGCGGGCTTGTCGGCACCCTCGATCTCCACGGTGAAGGCCAGCCGCAACTCGACGCCGTTGCCGCGCACGTCCTCCACCGACTCCACGGCGCCGTGCAGCCGGATCTTGGCGCCGACCCTCACCGGGTGGGGAAAGCGGACCTTGTCCAGGCCGTAGTTGATGCCCACGGACGTGCCCTCGATGGCCAGCAACTGGTTGAAGAGCGGGATGATCAGGGACAGCGTCAGATAGCCGTGGGCGATCGTGCCGCCGAACGGGCCCGTGGCGGCACGCTCGGGATCGGTGTGGATCCACTGGTGATCGCCGGTGGCGTCGGCGAAGGTGTCCACCCGGTCCTGGGTGATCTCCAGCCATTCGCTGTGGCCGAGATCGGCCCCGGCGAGGGCCTTGATCCCGGCGAGTCCGGTGGCGGTGCGCAAGGCGGCCATAGTGCAGGGTCTCCTTCGGGGACGGGTACCGAATATCAGGGACGGGTACCGAACATCTCGCGGATGCGGGGCTTGAGCAGCTTCCCGGCGCCGCTGCGGGGCAGCGAGTCGGCGAAGACGAGTGACTTGGGGATCTTGTAACGGGCCAGCCGCCCGTCGAGGCAGGCAAGGATGTCCTCGGCGGCGGCATGGGCACCGGGTGCGAGCACCACCACCGCGCGGGGAACCTCGCCCCACGTCACGTCCGGCACACCGATGACGGCGCAGTCGCCGACGGCGGGGTGGGCGTAGAGGGCCTTTTCGATCTCGGCGGGATAGATGTTCTCCCCGCCTGAAATGATCAGGTCTTTGGTCCGGTCGACGATGGTGACGTACCCGTCCGCGTCCGTGACGGCGATGTCTCCGGAGCGGAACCAGCCCTCGTCGAGCGCCGCGGCCGTCTCGTCGGGGCGGTGCCAGTAACCACGCATGACGTTCGGCCCCTCCACGAGCAGCTCGCCGCAGGGGGCGTCGTCTCCCGCGGGATCGACGATCCGCACATCGCTGAAGAAGTGCGGGAGCCCGGCGCTGCCGGCCTTGTCCAGGGCGTGTTCGGCGTCGAGCAGGCACACGCCCGGAGAGGCCTCGGTCATGCCGTAGCCCTGGATGAAGCCGAGCCCGCGCTGCTGGTAGGTCCGGATCAACGCCTCCGGCACCGGGGCACCACCACACATCAGCATCCGCAGCGACGACAGGTCGGCCGCGGCGAACCCGGGCTCGGCGGCGATCTGCTGGAACATGGTCGGCACGCCGAACATCACGCTGACCCTGAACCGCTCGACGAGCTCGAGGGCGCGGGCGGCGGAGAACGACTCCTCCAGGACGAGCGTGCCGCCCTTGAGCAGGGTGGGCAGGCAGGTCATGTTCAGCGCGGCCGTGTGGAACAGCGGCGCGGAGAGCAGGGTGACGGACCCGTCGGGGAACTCGCCGTCCACCAGGGTGTTGAGGCTGTTCCAGATGAGGTTCCCGTGGGTGAGCACGGCGCCCTTGGCACGTCCCGTCGTCCCCGAGGTGTACATGATCGCGGCGTCGTCGGCGTGCGTCACGGGCACGTCGATCGGCGTCGCCTCACCGGCGGCCAGCTCCTCGTCGAGTGCGGCGCCCACCGTGCGGCGACAGGGCGTGTCGCAGGACGCGGCGAACTCCTCGAAGGCGGCGGTGTGCACGAGCACGCTCGCCCCTGAGTCGACGAGGCAGTGCCGTAGCTCGGGCTCGGCGAGCCGGGTGTTGAGCGGCACGAAGACGGCACCGAGCTGCCCGGTGGCGAAGAGGGTCTGGAGGAACGAGGGGTGGTTGGGGCCGAGGAAGGCGACGCGGTCGCCGGGGCGCACCCCGAGCCCGCGCAGATGGTGGGCCAGCCGCGTGGCCCGGTCATGCAGCTGGGCGTAGCTGAGCGTGACGTCCCCGTGGACGACGGCGGTCCGGTGCGGTGTCTTGCGGGCGCGTCGCGCGGTCCAGGATCCGATGCCGTGGTTGCGCATCCGGGGCCCTTCCTTTCGGACGGATGGGCCGAGCCCTGCGCCTGAGCCGGCGGGGCTCGCAGTGGGCGGAAGAGAGGAGGGGACAAGAGGCGAAGTCCGAAACGGGAAACGGGGAGGAAACGGGAAAGGAGGCGGGGAACGGGATAGGGGGAGGGGGAGGGGGAGGGAAGGAAAACGGGGAGGGGAGTGGGGACGAGGACGGGGACGGGGACGAGAACGGGGACCCGGAAACGGTCGGGATTGGCCGGGATCAGCCGGGTTCAGCCGGAGTCGAGCCCCAGCAGCCGCAGCGCGTTGTCCTTGAGGATGCGCGGGCGCACCTCCGGCTTGATGTCCAGCTTCTCGAAGTCGCTCAGCCAGCGGTCGGGCGTGATGACCGGGTAGTCCGAGCCGAAGAGGACCTTGTCCTTGAGCAGCGTGTTGGCGTACCGGACGAGTTGCGGCGGGAAGTACTTCGGTGACCAGCCGGACAGGTCGATGTACACGTGCGGCTTGTGCGTCGCCACCGCCAGCGCCTCGTCCTGCCACGGGAACGACGGGTGCGCCAGGATGATCCGCAGGCCGGGGAAGTCCACCGCCACGTCGTCGACCAGCAGGGGGTTGGAGTGCTTCAGGCGGATGCCTCCGCCGCCCGGCAACCCCGCGCCGATGCCGGTCTGGCCGGTGTGGAAGAGGGCCGGCACACCGAGTTCCTCGATGGCCTCGTAGAGCGGATAGGCCATCCGGTCGTCGGGTGAGAACGCCTGGAGGCTGGGGTGGAACTTGAAGCCCCGGACGCCGTACTCCTCGACCAGCCTGCGGGCCTCGCGCACCGCTGCCCGTCCGCGCCACGGGTCGAGTGAGGCGAACGGGATGAGCACGTCCGGATGGGCGGCGCAGTCCTCGGCGACCTCCTCGTTCGGAATGGGCGGATGGCCCAGGGCGTGCTCGGCGTCGACGGTGAAGACGACGGCCGCCATCCGCCGTTGCCGGTAGTGGTCGGCGGTCTCGTCGATCGTGGGCATCCGGTGACCGTGTGCGGCGAAGTACTTCTCGGACGCAGCCATGAGCTCGGAACTGAGGGCGGGATGGCCCGTCCGGGACACCTCGGCGTGCGTGTGCACGTCGATCGCGGTCAGCTGGGCGGGGTCCATACGGGACGGTCTTGTCATGTCAGTCTCCCGCCGGCGACTGGGGTGCGGGGATGCCGAAGGTCTCGGGTTCGGCGCCGACACCGTCGGCCCATGCGGCGGCGATCTCGTCGGCGCTCCAGCCGCCGTCCCTGAGGTCGGCCTTCTTCTCCTGGGGATGCGTCCAGAGCGCCAGCCGGTCCCCGCCGACGCCGATCGCCTGGCCGGTGACGGTGGCCGAGGCGTCGGAGGCGAGGAAGGTGATCAGGCCGGCGACGTCCTCGACGGAGCCGAGCCCCTCGTCCCTGCGCAGCCAGTCGGGCAGCGGCGCCCCGGTGCGCTCGGCCTCCTCGATGGCCGGTGCGAAGGCCGGGATGGTCTTGGTCATCTCGGTGGCGGCCACGGGAATGACGGCGTTCACCGTGATGTGGGCCCTGGCCAGTTCCATCGCCCAGGTACGGGCCATCGCCGCGATGCCGGCCTTGGCCGCCGCGTAGTTGGTCTGGCCGAAGTTCCCGCGCTGGCCGGCCGGTGAGCCGATGAGGATGAGGCGCCCACCGTCGCCCTGCTCCCGCATCCGCACCGCGGCGGCCCGTGCGCAGGTGAACGTGCCGCGCAGGTGGACGCGTACGACGTCGTCGAAGTCGGCGTCGGTCATCCGCCACAGGACCCTGTCCCGCAGGATGCCGGCGTTGGTCACCAGGACGTCGAGCCGGCCGAAGCGCTGCACCGCCGTCGCGACCAGCTCCTCGGCCGTGGCGGTCTCCCCGACGGCGGCGGCCACCCCGACCGCCGTGCCGCCGGCCGCCTCGATGCCGCGCACCGCCGCGTCGACGGCCTGCTGGTCCACGTCGTTGACCACGACGGACGCCCCGGCCGCGGCGAGTGCCCGGGCGTAGCCGAGCCCGAGGCCGCGGCCACTGCCCGTGACGACGGCGACCTTCCCGGTGAGATCCATGGGCGACACCCTTCATCAACAGGATTCCTGGCTGTGACATCAGTGTTGTGACCGACAGGATTCCTGTCAATGGAGTACGGTGGCCTCGTCTTCCAGGGGCGTGCCGTGGCGGCGCGCCGCCAGGACCGTCGAACGGGGGGTGCCGTGTCCGAAGCCGCCGCGCAGCCTGCCGGGCGAGGCGCGAACGCCTCCCCGTCGCTGCTGTATCTGCTCAAACGCACCGAGCTGGTGGTGCGGGCGAGGCTCGACGAGGTGCTCAAGCCGTCCGGTGTGACCGCCTTGCAGTACACCGCGCTGACCGTGCTGCAACGCCACGGCAGCCTCACCGCCGCGCAGCTCGCCCGCTTCTCCTTCGTCACCGCCCAGTCCATGGCCGACATGGTCCGCACCCTCCAGGCCCGCGGCCATGTCGTCCGGCGCCCCAATCCGGACAACCGGCGCGAGCTGCTCCTGGCGCTGACCGATCTCGGCCACCGGCTCCTCGCGGACTACGAGAAGCCCGTCCATGACCTGGAGCTGCGGATGACGGAGGGCCTGACGGCCGAACAGAGGGCACAGTTGCGCCTGACGCTCGACCACGCGTGGCGACAGCTCTCCTGAAGCGGAATGAAGCGGCATGAAGCCGTCATGAAGCATATGAAGCCATACGAAGCCACCCGGGCTGCAAGCTCCGGCGTGAGCAGCGCCTTCGCCGCGCCTCGGGGCGCGTTGACGCTGCACAGAGCGCAAAGCTACCGTCGACTGACTGATGCCGTGTCAGGCCCATAGGGGGGTAGGTCGTGAGCGCAAGGATCTCGGTGACGGTGAAGGGGCCGTTAGGCATCGACGAGCCGGATCTGATGCTGGCGGAACTGGAGCGGCAGACCGGAGTCGTCTGGCGCCCCCAACCCGTCGACGAGGGCAAGGTCCTCAACGGCAGCATCGCCGAGATCGTGATGGTCGCCGTCCTCACCAAGGCCACGGAGGTCACCGTGCAGGCGGCCCTGGACCGGGCGAAGCAACTGGTCGGCCGGTGGCGCAGCGAGCGGCTCGACCCGCTGGAGATGACGGTCAGCGAGGAACCGGCGCCCGACGGGGAAGCGCCGGGTGGCCCCGCTTCCACCGGATCGGACCACTGAGGTGGCACGCCGCGCGGTGGTGATCGGGCCGGCCGAGTACGGCCCGGACTCCGGAATACCCAGCTACTCCTGGATCAGCGCGAGCGCCCGGACGTACGCCGAGGTGCTGGCCGGGGACGACATGTGGACCAGCTGCCGGCTGGTCACCCAGGACGAACTGCGCACGGCCGACGGCGTCATGCAGGCGGTGCAGGAGGTCGCGGACCAGACCGAGCCGGACGATGTCTTCATGGTCGTCTACGTGGGGCACGGCGCGCACTGGCGCGACCTCCCCGGGCCCCAGGTGCACTTCTCGGTGGAGTCCTCGCGCCGGGACAGCCCGTGGACGTGGCTCTCCAGCTGGTATCTCTACCGCGCCATGCGCAAGAGCGAGGCGAAGCTGAAAGTGCTGATCGCTGACTGCTGCTACTCCAACGAACTGCCCAAGCTGGGCGGGTCGCCCGATGCGCTGGGCATACTGGACGAGGGCAGCTGCGTGCTGACGGCCACCAAGAACGACTGGCACTACGCGGACGCCGAGGGGTGCCCGGCGCTTCCGTACCCGCTGTCCGAGTGCACACCGTTCAGCGGACACCTGCTCAACGTGCTGCTGCGCGGCACCGAGGACCCCAACGAACAGCTCACCCTGGGGATGGTGCATGACGCCGTCCAGGCGGGCATGCACCGCTGTGTCACCTCCCACGACGTGCCGAACATGACGCTCAACGGCGCCCGGGAACGCACCCGCCTGTTCACCAACCGCATGGACCCCGCCCTGCGCCGACGGCCGCCCGGCCTCCCGGTCGGTACCGCGGAGTGGGTCGAGACCCTGATGCGGCCGCAGGACGTCGACCTCGACCTCAGCAATCTGCTCCGGGACCCGCGGCAGACCGGCAAGGTCGTCGCCACCCTGTACGAGCAGCGGAGCGACGGCGGCCGGGCCATCGCGCACGAGATCAACAAGCAGGCGAACGAGCAGTTCGCCCCGCGTGAGTTCGCCCGCTACTGGAATCAGGTGGAGCGGGCTCTGCGTCGATGAGAAGAGACGACACGGGTCCTTCCGAGGACGAGACGGTCGGGGAACAGGACTTCGGCTACGCCTGGGTGACGAGCGGCACCGTCGAGGACTTCGTCCAGCGCATGCAGGCGTTACGCGAAGGCGACGCGCCCGGCACGGCCGACCCCGGGGCCGACGACGACCACGAGGAGGCCCAGCCGGCCGTCGCGATCCGGGCCCTCCAGGCCTTCGCGATCAAACGGGACGTGGCGGAACTCATCCAGTTCTCCGCGCATTTCGACTACCGCGACGCGGTCCACGTACTGGCGACCGCCGCCCTGACCAGAAGCGTTCCGCAGGCGGCCGAACTCGCCATAGGGCAGTGGAAGGCGGAGGGGGCGGGCCGCTCCGGGAGCACCCCGCTGAGCGACGGCATCATCCACGACGTCGCCTGCCAGCGCGCGACCCTGGACGTCGCCGAGTTCGTGGCCACCTGCCGACGCCTGGACACGCCCGAGCTGGCCGCCCAGACGCTGCGGGTGTTCGCCCGGACGAGCTCGGGGCGCACCCACCTGGACAAGGCCCTGCTCTACATCGCGCTGCGGGACGAGGGCTGTGTCCGGGAAGCCGACACGTTGCTGCGGCTCACCCTGGACGCGATCGACGTGGACGACTCGTCGCCGGAGGTGTCGGACGCCGACCCGGAGGAGTTGCACGACCTCGTCGGCGCGCTGCACCAGTTCAGCCCTTCCGAGCGGATCCTGGAGGAGTGGCTCCAAGGGGAGGTGGTCCAGGCGCCGCGGGTCGACCGGACCGTGCGCGTCACCGCCAAGCTGATCTCCATCCGTTCCGGTGACACCGACATCCTGGTGAAGGACGTCGGCCTCCACTGGCCGGCGCAGGAACTCGTGGACCTCTGCGGCCTGCTGCTCAAGCCCCAGGCCGAGAAGTGTGCCGCCCTGCGGGGGTACGCCGCCTCCCGTGCCGATCAGCGGGCACTGGCGGACATCATCGCCGCCTGGCAGAGGTCCGAAGCGCTCACCAAGACGACCAGGAACCTGCTTGCCGAGATCGTCAGGGGAGGCGCCGGCGCCTCCGGGCCGCGCAGCCTGGACGACATCGACCGGATCCACACGTGGCTGAGCCGCAACAAGCACGCCTCCCCCCAGTGCACCCGGCTGCTGCGGATCGAAGCCGCCGTCCAGATCGCCGGACGATCGGGTCCGGAACTGGTCACCCTGTTGCGCGAGGTCACCGGGCGCCGGGACCGGCAGCACGTCGCCCGGGAAATCGCGCAGCAACTCGCCACCCGGATCCTGGAGACCGACCCGGCCAGCGAGCTGCTCACCGGGTACGTGAAGGTGTTCATCTCGTACGTGAAGCAGTTGCGGGCCAAGGACATGTCCATGGATCGGCGCTGGGCGCGCAAGGAGCTGGCCGACCCCGTGGGACCGGCTCGCAGGGGCGAGGGCGCGGCCGGTCTCGTTGCCGAGATCGCCAGCCGCCTGTATGCGGAGGACTGCCCGGCCGACGGCTGGGACCTGCTGGAACGCTATCTGGAGAACGAGGACCGGGTCACCCCGCAGGGCGTCGTGGATGTGACGCGACGGCTGCGCGGGAGCACGATGACGGACGAGCGCCGGCATTTCCTGCTGCGCGCCACCGTGGGCCGCTGGTCCGACGCGTCACGCGACGAGGCGGTCAGCGCCCTGTGGAACGGGGGCTGCGACACGGAGGCGACGGCGGTCATCACTTCCCAGCGGTAGCCCGCGGGAGCGCGGTTTCCAGCGGGGCGGGCAGCTTGGGCTTCTCCTTCTCCATGTACGCCTTGGACAGCGCGACCAGGTGCCAGAAGGCCAGCAGCGCCGCCACGCCGACCACGACACTTCCCACGGATTTCGGAAGGAGGGCCACCGGTGAGTTGCCCATCAGGGTGAGCAGGGTCAGCACGGCCAGATATCCGGTCAACGACGCAGCGCAGGCCGCCTGGGGATCACGCACCGTCCGGAGCAGGTCGGCGTGCTCCTTCGCGTCGTACTGGCGCAGGAGACGGCCCACCACGGGCAGGTCCCACCGCGCGAGGACCGGCAACCCCAGCAGCAGCACGATGCCGATGGCCAGCGCGGCCATGCCCTTCCACAGCGACTCCCAGCCGGCCCAGTACAGGACCAGGGCTATCGCCACGAAGCCGACCGGTGCCAGGACCCGTGCGGTGGCGCCGATCTGGCCCTCCGCCAGGTGCTTGCGCAGGGAGACCAGGACGACGCCCGGCATCACGTAGATGACCAGGCCCAGGACGCCGCTGATCGCGGCGAGGGTGCCCCAGCTTCCGCCGCACACCACCAGCATGATCCAGGCGATCACGAAGTCGACCAGCAGTACCGCCCAGTACACGTCGTAGTGGCGACGGCCCAGGCTGATGGAGGCGTTGGTGGCGGTTTGCAGTCCCCGGTGGGTGAGGTGGGCCCGGCTGAGCGCGGCGACCTCACGGGTGAGGCCGTGGGCGAAGACCACCCCCGCACCCATCGGTGACAGCAGGGCGTTCACCCTGAGCAGGGGAACGATCCAGCCTATCGACGCCGCGATGGCGAACTGTGTGTACGGGGAGTCTGGGCTGCCGGGCAGCCACTGGCTCCGGTGAGTGGAGAAGACGATCTGCAAGAGGACGTAAAGGATCAGCGAGCCGACGACCGTCCCGTAGACGGCCCACCGGATGCGGGCGGGCCGACCGATCCCGCGGCGCCGCACGCTCCCGGCGAAGTCCAGCGGCGCCTGGAAGCCCATGTAGGCGAAGATGACACCGCTGCTGACGACCGCGGCCAGCACGGCACCGACTCCGTGGCCGTGCGTGTCCGGCCGCGTGGTCGGACCGTGGTGGTCGAAGCCCGAGGCGATCAGCAGGACGACCACCAGGACCGGAACGGCGACCTTCCACACCGTCAGCAGGAAGTTGACCTTGACCAGCAGCTGTTGGGCGAGCAGGTTCAGTACGGTGATCACCGCCATGAACAGGGCCGCGCAGAAAAGGCCGGTATGGGTCAGCGTGTACTGGGAGGGATCACCGGGGTCGGAGGGGTAGGAGAGTCCGGAGCGCCAGAAGGACAGGCCCTTCGTCATCGCGGCGGCCTCGCTCGCCGTGTTGATCGCGTAGAAGATCCACAAGGCGGCCGCGACGATCGTGGCCACCAGCGGCCCGCTGCTCTGCAACGGCAGGAAGACCAGCCCGCCCGTCCTGGGCGCCGCCGTCCCCAGTTCGACCATCACCACGGCGATGACCAGCATCAGGGCGCCCCCTATCGCCCAGGACCACACGGCGCCGAATCCCGCGGTGTCATCCGCCTTGACCGCGGCGAGCAGCCAACCGGAACCGATCACCCCGCCGGCCGCCATACCGACGAGATCGAAGACGGACAACCGCCGCTTCTCATCCGATTTGTCGTCAACGGGGTTCGCTGTGGCCTCGCTCTCGGGCGCCCGTAACTCCCCGACCCGCATCAACCTCACCCTTCACCGGCGTGGACAGCCGTTTCGTGACGATGGGGTAGCAAGGTTATAGCGAGTTCCGGGGAGCGGGCGTGGTCAAGCGGGCGTTCGGCGGCAGAAGTTCCGTACGGCGCCGGATGCGCCGGCCGCACCGCTGACCCCGGGACGCCCGCTGCCGCTGTGGCGTACGGGGGCGCGTTGAAGGCGCCGTGCTGCCGGGCCGCCCCACCTGTCGGACCCCGCGCTGCGCCCTTCGTCGGACACGGTCGCGTAAATGCCGCCGGCGATGAAATTCGGCCATCCGCAAGAGGTGAGATATGGCCTCGGTCGTATGGGGGTCGATGCGTGCCCTTAATGCGATAAGGGTTCTAGCCGCTGCTCGAAAGGGTGGAATGAGATCATCATGACATAACCACGTTGGAGGAGGAAAAGATACGTTCGGTGTCGACCTCTGGGAGGAAGTGTCATGCGTCGTTTTGCCACGTTGATGGCTCTGGGAGTGGCCGGGTTGATGATGGGAGTCACGGCTACGCCCGCGCAGGCTGCCACCGGGCAGGTGGTGGTTTTCAGTACCGAAGTCACCCCACTGAAGACCTATGAGAACCCCGAGGGTTGTTATTCCTTTCCGCTTTTCGCACATGTGCTGAACAACCAGACCGACGCGACCGTCATGATTCACCCGGATCCCTTCTGCGGCGCCCCCGGCATGGTGGTGCTGCCCGGATTCGGCATGCACGTTCCGGAAGGGTACGGAAGCTTCTCCGTCTGAACCGTCGGCGTGGGAGGGAGCGTGGTGCATGAGGACTGACCTGGTGGTCGTGGGCCTCGGTTACGTCGGGCTGCCGCTCGCGCGGCGGGCGCACGAGGCAGGACTGACGGTGCTCGGCTACGACGTCTCCGACGCGGTGGTGGCCGGGCTCGACGCGGGGCGCTCACACGTCGGCGACGTGAGCGACGAGCAGCTCGCCGCGATGCGGGCCGCGGGATTCCGCGCCGGCACCGACCCCTCGGTGATCAGGCGGGCCGACACGGTGGTCATCTGCGTCCCCACCGGCCTGTCCGCGCGCCGCCGGCCCGAACTCGGCGCCGTCGAGGCGGCGTCGCGCACCGTCGCCGCCCACCTGCGCACCGGGACGCTGGTGGTCCTGGAGTCCACCAGCCACCCCGGAACCACCGACGACGTGGTGCGGCCGACCCTGGAACGGACGAGCGGGTTACGGGTCGGTGAGGACATCCACCTCGGCTATTCGCCCGAACGCATCGACCCCGGCAACAAGGAGTTCGGACTACCCAACACGCCGAAGGTGGTGAGCGGTTGCACGCCGCTCTGCGCCAAGCACGCGGTGGCCTTCTACAGCCGCTTCGTCGACACGGTGGTGGTGTCGCGCGGTACCCGCGAGGCGGAGATGGCCAAACTGCTGGAGAACACCTACCGCTTCGTGAACATCGCACTCGTCGACGAGGTCGCGCTGCTCTGCGACCACATGGGCATCGACGTCTGGGACGTGCTGCACTGCGCCGCGACGAAACCCTTCGGCTTCGAGCCCTTCACCCCGGGGGCCGGAGTGGGCGGGCACTGCATCCCGGTCGACCCCCACTACCTGGCGGCCAAGGCCGACGCGGAGGGGTTCCCGCTCACGCTGGTCCCGGCGGCGCAGGGCGTACTGGACCGGATGCCGCGCCACGTCGTCAATCGGGCCGCCGCACTCCTCGGTGAGACGACGGGGCGATCCCTGCGCGGCGCCAGGGTCCTGTTGCTCGGAGTGACGTACAAGCCGGATGTGGCCGACGTCCGGGAGACCCCCGCAATACCGCTGGCAAGAGGGCTCCGAGCCGAGGGAGCCGAACTCGTCTACCACGATCCGTACATTCCCGAATTCGCGGTGGACGGTGCGGTGATCAGCCGGGCGGCGTCTCTTACGGAGGCGTTGAACGACGTGGATGTGGCGATTCTCCTTCAGGGCCACGCCTGCTACGACACGTCGATGGTGGGCCGCGCCGGGTGTCCCGTGCTGGACACCCGCGGAAAGGTGGCGGGCGCCCGGACCGCGCTGTTGTGACGAACGCATCACGCGCCGCCGCACGCGTGATGCCATCCGGGTAATTCAAGACTTGCGCCGGGCGTCGATGACGCACGCGCAAGCCGGTGCCGAAGAAGCTGCACAAGGCGCCGGTTGTCTCCTGGTCACATCCGGGAGAAGGAATGGGAAAACATGAAGAAAGGACACGCAGTCGGTGACTACCGCCATTGCGAACGACCGGATCAACAAGCGCTTCGACAAGTGGGACGCGGACGGCAACGGGACTCTGGAGCGTGGCGACTTCGCTGAGGAGGCCGCCAAGATCGCCTTCAACTTCGGCAAGTCCGCCGATGCTCCGGAGGCGGCGGCGCTCGGTGCCGCGTTCGACGGTCTCTTCGACTATCTCGCCCGCGAGGCGGGGGTCGGTGCCGACGGGTCCATCTCTCGGGACGCCTTCGTCGGCATCACGGGGAACCTGATCTTCGAGGCGGGCGAGGCCGCCTTCAACCGTGCCCTCGGCCCGGTGGTCAAGGCCATCGTCGGGCTGTGCGACAAGAACGACGACGGGCTCATCAACAGCTCCGAGTTCGCGTCCTGGCTGACGGCCGTCGGCGTCCCCGGCGACGCGGCCGGCGAGGCGTTCAGCAAGGTCGACGCCGACGGCGACGGCCAGCTGTCCCTCGACGAGCTGCTCGGCGCCGTACGCGAGTACCACTTCGGCCGCCTGGAGGTCGAACTGCTGGGGTGACGCCCGGGTGACGCGGCTGGTGAACCTCGTACGAGGTCACCAGCCGCTTTCACGTGGTGAGCGGAGTGGCGTCGGGAGAGCCGTTCCCACGTCGGGCAGCGCGGATCAGGACATCCCGGCCTGCGCCGCAGCGGGCGCGAAGCGCACCGGCATCTCCGGCCGTAGGCCCAGCTCGCCCCCGGTGAGCAACCGGTCGGTCCTGATCAGGATGTTGTAGTGGTTCGGCAGGTGGCAGGCGTCGAAGCCGAGCACCGTGCCGATCCGGGTGCCGCCGATCCAGAAGGCGTCACCCCGGTCGACCACCCCCGCACAGCCCAACTCGGCGAAGCCGAGGAACCCCACCCGGTCGATCCGCGCCCCGGGCGCCGTCTCGTGGTGGTCGGTGGTGACCAGCTCGTGCACCTCGCCGCGCCGCACGCAGCGGCTCGCGAACGGCTCCAGGGACATACCGCGCTCGGTCCTGCGGTGCAGCAGAACCTTGACGAGGACACCCTCGACAGTCCGTTTCGCGCCGTCCTCGACGGACGCGGTCAGGACGGACGTGCGCACAGGCGGAACCAGCGGATTCACACGGGACTCCCGAACGTTCGAGGGGACGGCTCTTCGGCGCGGTAGGCCGCCGCGACCAGCTCGAGTGCGCTCAGTCCGGCGCGGGGCCCGGGCCCGCCGCCGGCCAGCACCGCGGCGAAGTCCCGGAGGATGCCGACGTACTCGTGCCACAACGACGACTTGAAGCCGGGGTGGCCCGCCAGCAGGTCCGCCCGCAGCACCGTGCCGTCGACCAGGCGTACCGCCAGGTCCTTCGTCTCGCCCGGGTGGGACCAGTCGAGTTCGACGGTGGCCTCGGCACCGCCCGGCGCCCGCAGGCGCACCGTGGCCTGCCGGTCGACACCCGCGGCGTCGCGCTGGAGCGCCGCATCCGTCACCTCGACGTCGCCGAGGAGGAACCGGACGAGGTCGAAGGCGTTGGGGCCGTTGTCCGCCACGCATCCGCCACCGCACCGGCGCGGATCGAGGTACCAGGTGTCCGCCCCGATGTGCTCCTCGATGCGTTCGAGGTAGCGGACCGTCATCGACGCGATCGGAGCCGCGGCGTCCCCGGCGGTCCGGTCGGCGAGTCGGTGCCGCAGCGCCAGCACCGCGGCGTTGTACCGCCGGTGGAAGGCGGTGAACAGCGGCGTGCCACGCTCCCGTGCCAGCCGGTCGAGAGCGCGACCTTCCGCGACCGTCAGGGCGAGCGGCTTCTCGACGCAGACGGGGACGCCGGCGCTCAGGGCGTCCTGGCAGACGGCGGCGTGGGCGTCGTTCGGGACCGTGACGACGACGGCGTCGAGTGCGGCGTCCGCCAGCATCGAGCGGTGCTCCCGGTAGCACGGCACGCGCCCCCGGTGCGGGGCCAGCGCGGCCTCGCGCACGTCGCACACCGCCGCCAGGTCCCAGCCCGGCAGCTGGTCGACGGCGGCGAGGTAGAACGCCGAGATGACACCCAGCCCGACGATGCCGACCCGGTGGGCGGCCGGTTGGGCGGCCGATCGGGTGACTGGTTGCGCGGCCGGTCGGCCGGGGGCCGTCACGCGGCTCCCTCGTCGCTCCGGAGCACACCCAGACCGACCAGCTCGGCGTGCAGGGCGGCGGCGAGCGGGACACCCGTGCGTCGGCGTTCCGCCGCACGTTCGGCCTCCCACCAGCCCGGGTAACGCACCGCAGCGTCCTCGTGCAGGGGCGGGCAGGCGAGCAGGGTGCCGAAGAGCGCACGTGTCGCCGCCAGGAAGTCCGCCTCGGAGCGCAGCGTCCCCGGGGCGATGGCGAGGGCGACGAAGCCGATGTCGTCATCGCTGCCGTGCGGACGGCCGTCGCCGTCCAGCGCCGCGGCGGCCGGCCCGACGGCCGCCCCGGAGAGCACCGCGGACAGCAGCTCCACCACGAGCCCCAGGCCGAACCCCTTGTGGGCGCCGGTCTCGGGATCGCCGCCCAGCCAGCGCAGGTAGGCGTCCCCCGCGTCGAACGCGGCCGGATCGGTCACCGGCTTTCCCTCCCGGTCCGCCAGCCACCCCTCAGGGATGGGCTCGCCGTGCCGGGCTGCGGCGCGGATCCGGCCGGTGGGCACCACGGTCGTGCTCATGTCGAGGACGAACGGGTGCCCGTCGAGCGCGGGCGCGGCGACGCTGAGGGGATTGGTGCCGAGCATGGCGAGCGCGCCCCCCGGCGGACGGGCGATGCGCTGGCCCCCGCAGTTGCTCGCGATCAGGCCGATCATGCCGGCGGACGCGGCGCGGGTCGCGTGGAACCCGGCGCACCCCAGGTGGGTGGCGTTGCGCACGGACACCAGGCCGATCCCGTGCCGCCGTGCGCGGGCCACCGCGGAGTCCATCGCCTCGGCGGCCGCCCACAGCCCGAGCGCGCGCCGGGAGTCGACGAGGGCACAGGCACCCAGGTCGGTGAGGGTGACGGGCTCGGCCACCGGGTCGACCCGTGCGGAGTCGAAGAGCGGCAGGTAAAGGCGGCTGAGGTTGGCGAGACCGTGCGAGTCGAGCCCGGTGAGATCGCCGTAGCACAACGCCGTGGCGGCCGTGGCGGCGCGCGGTGCCGGCACGCCGCGCGCCGCGAAGCAGGCGGCGACGGCGGCATGCAGCTCCTGGTGGTCGACCAGCACGGTCGGTCGGGTGTCGGCGTCTTGCCGGTGGCTCACGTGGACGTCCTTTCCGGGGTTTCAGGGCTCTCTCTGGCTTCTGGGTCTTCTGGGCTGTCTGAGCTCTCCGGCCTCTCCGGCCTCTCCGGGCCTTCTGGGTCCTCCGGGTGGCGGGACCGCTCGGCGAAGGCGATCAGCAGCCTGGCGACCGTGCCGGCGAACGACTCCAGGTCGGCGAGGTCGGCGAACTCACCCGGCGCATGGGCGCGGTTGGCGTCGAGCGAGCCCGGGCCGAGCACGGTGGTGAAGACGCCGGGCAGCCCCGCCATCCAGATGGCGTCGCAGGTGAAGGCGGGTTCGTGGTCGGGCCACCGGGCGACGCCGGCACGGGCCAGCACCTCCTCGGCCCACGGGTCGCCGTTGTCCAGGCACGGCAGCCCGCGTTTGAGCCACTCCAGGCGGGTGACGCGGGCGGCATCGGCGGCGGTGCGCGCGAACCCCGGGAGGGGCGCGAACTGCCGGGCGAAGGCGCGCAGGCCGGAGTCGACCGCGCCGGCGATCGCCCGCTCCGCAGCCGCGCCGTCCGGGGTGGACCCGTAGGCGAGGTTGAGCAGCAGCCGGCCCCGGCCGTAGACCCGGTTGTGCAGGTCCCCGGTGTGCAGTCCCGCGACGCAGACCGCACCGCCCGGCACCCGTACGTCCAGCTCACGCGCCAGGTGCTGGGCCAGGAAGCCGAGCAGCACCGTGGCGTTGTGCCCGGCGGCCGGGCGGTCGTCGACGGCGTCGTCGCCGTCGACCCGCACGCACGCCGTCATCGAGGCCGTGGCCCGGGGGAGGTAGCGGAGCCCGGTGGGCTCGCAGAAGACGTTGAGGCGCCCCACGAGTCCCGCCTCGACCAGCGGGCGCGTCCCGAACGTCCCCATGGCGCCGCCCTCCTCGCCGGAGACCGCCTGGACGAGGACCGCCACATCGCGGCCGATCGCCGGATGCCGTGCGAGCGCCGCCCGGATGCCGGCCAGCAGCGCCACCGCGGGACCCTTGGCGTCGATGGCGCCGCGGCCGGTGAAGCGGACACCGTCGAAGCCCACCGGATGCAGGCCGGCGACGGTGTCGAGGTGCACGTTGAACATGACGGTGGACCCGAGCGGCAGCTCCGGACCCATGCGGAGCACGAGGCTCGGCTGCCGGGCGAGGAAGTCGGGGTCCTCGGCGGCGCGCCGGACCGCGGCCGGCACGTCCGCGCGCCGGACCGCCGCCGCGGGCGGGGAGCCGTGCCGCACGATCCGCATGCCGAGCTTCTCGGCGGCCGTCGCGTAGGAGTGTTGTGCGCGCCGGAGCCCGGCCCCGTCGTCCGCATCGTCACGGCCCGGGGCCTCGAGCGGGTTGACGGTCGGTGTCCGCAGCAGCGTCAGGAGCAACTCCCGGTCGGCGGCCTCGAACAGCGTGCCGCCGTACGGGTACGCGCCTGGCCTCATGTGTCCGCCTCGGCGACCACGGGCCCGGCCGCCCGCGGCGGTGCGTCCGCCGTGGGCCCCGAACGGTCGAGCGCGTCACGCGCCTGTTCGTCGCGGGTCAGCGTGTCCAGGAGCCGCCGCAGTTGCCGGCCGGCGCGCACGAAGGACTCGGCCGCGTCACCGTTCTGCGCCCGCCGCCCCTCGTGCGGCACCGTCGCGAGGTGCGGTTCGAGGGAGAACGCCCCCGCGTACCCGGACCCCAGCAGCAGCCGCAGGCAGTCCATCACCCGCGCCCGGCCGTAGCCCGGCAACGTGTACACCGTGCCGGCCGCCGTCGGAACCGCGTCCTTGACGTGCACGTGGGCGACGTACGGCAGGACCTGTTCCAGCAGCCGGTGGGCGTCGTAACCGTGTGGCACGCCGTTGCCGATGTCGAAGAGCAGGCGCAGCGCGGGGCTGCCCACCTCGTCGAGCAGGCGCCTCGTGCGCTTCCCGCTCCGGCCCGCCCAGCCGGCGCAGTTCTCGTGCAGCAGGGTGACCCCGCACCGCTCCGCACGCACGGCGAGACGGGAGATCCGGTCGATGGCGTGCCGCGCCCAATCGCGCTCCGCCAGGCCGTCGTTGGGATACGACATGATGCGGACGTAACGGCAGCCCAGCAGGGTGCACCACTGTGCGAGGGTCTCCAGTTCGGCGACGTCGTCGTCGAAGGAACCGGTGATGGGCCGCCCCCAGTTGCCGATGCGGGAGGCGAGGCAGACCACACGGACCCGCGCGGCACGGAGGCGCTCGGCGAGGGTGCCCGCGGCGTCGGGGGTGAGGTCGGCGACCGCGGTGCCGTTCACGGTCCGCAGCTCCACCGTTGACCAGTTCAGCCGGCGCAGCGCGGCGAGCTGCCCGTCGAGTCCGACCGCCGCCTCGTCACCGATGCCTGCCAGCCGGTCCACGGGAAAGCGCTGATCAAGCCGGTCAAGGGGCATGGCACGTGGTCTCTTTCGCGTTGGCGAGTGCGGTCTTCGCGTCCTCCGAGCGGCGGCAGCGTTCCTTGGCGGCGCACAGCAGCCGGGCCGCCTCACGGTGCGGCGTGAAATCCGCCCTGCGGCCGGTCAGGAAGCGCCGGTAGGCCCGCCGCACGAAGGCGGTGAGCGAGTCGTCCCGGAAGATCCGGACGTGCCGCTCCTGGGCCGTCTCGGTCACCAACTGGGCGTGGTCGTCGTGCTCGCTGAGCGGGAAGTGGCCGGTGGCGGTGGCGCGTTCGAACCGGAGCGTGAAGCTGCGCTGCTGGATCGGCGAGGTGAGGTCGGAGACGATCTCGGTCCGCACCCCCGAGGCGTGCGCCAGCGTGAGTCGGGTGCCTCCCATACGGGCGCGCACGACGTCCCCGCAGCGCATCTCGTCCCATCCCGCGGTGAGCAGCCGGGCGGGTCCCGCCAGGTCGAGGACGACGCCGAGCGAGTGCGGGATCTCCACGTCCAGGGCGCTGGGATGGCCCTCGTCGGTCGCCTCGGTCACCAAGGTGCGCAGGAAGCGGGGCTTGTGCTGGGCGACGTCGATGGAGCCCAGCGGGCCGAAGGCCTTCTCCCGCACCAGCCCGCGCAGTTCGCGCGTGAGGTCGGCGGCCAGCCACTGGGTCACGACCTCCATGTCGAGGTCGTACCGCAGGCGCAGCCGGAGGATCTCGTCGAGTGCCGCGTGGTCGATCGCCAGCGGTTTGTCGACGAGCAGTCTGGTGAACCCGCGCTCGGCCAGCTCGGCGATCACGGCCGGGCGGGTGGCCGGCGGGGTGCAGACATGGACGACGGTGGTGGCGGGCGTGAGCAGGCGCGCGGCATCGGCGAGCGACCGGGTGACCGTGACGCCGCGCAGCTCCCGGCCCGCTTCCGGGCGCGGGTCGCAGGCGACGGGAGGGCCGGTGGGTATGCGTTGCAGAACCTTCAGGTGCAGCCCGGCTCCGGAGCGGCCCAGGCCGACGATCAGGGGTTGGAGTACGGGGGGCGCCATCATCCTCCGTCAAGGCGACCGGTGCTGTCGGCCGACTCTCGCGCGGTGACGGAAGGGCGAGCAAGTAATGCCAGCATCTAATAACTCGAAAGAGGGAAGATGGTTCGCCGTCCGGTCATGACGCGGGGCAACGGGGTAATCCTGGTGCCGAAGCGACCTGAGGGCGTGCGATAACTGCCCCGCCTGTCGCTGCTTTCGGTACTCCGTGACGGTGCACATGCCAAGCGGACGTTTCTGCCTCACGTATATACGAAGACGCTCTGGGGGGCTACACCGGTGATCCCGTTCTTCTCGCAGACGGTGACTTTCGAACGGCTGTGGCCGCTGATCGAGAAGCATGTGGGAGAGGTCTTCGACAACGGAAAATTTTCGCACGGCCGCCAGGTGGCTGAATTGGAACAGGCGTTGGCGGCGTACACCGGTGCCCGGTACGCCATCGGCGTCAACAGCGGAACGGACGCGCTGGTCCTCCTCCTACGCGCCTGCGGCCTGCGCCCCGGGGACGGCGTGCTGGTGCCCGCCTATTCCTTCGTGGCCACCGCCACCTCGGTGGTGCTCGCCGGAGGGCGACCCGAGTTCGTGGACATCGACCCGACGACCTACGCCATGGACCCTGACGCGCTGGCCCGCGCCACCACGCCGGCAAGCCGGTTCGTCATGCCGGCGCACCTGTTCTGCCAGATGGCCGACATGGCGGCGCTGGCCGACGTCGCCGCCCACCACGGGCTGACGCTCCTCGAGGACAGCGCCGAGGCGATCGGCATGCGGCAACACGGCAGCCACGCGGGCCTGCACGGCCGGGGCGGCGTGCTGTCGTTCTTCCCGAGCAAGACCCTCGGTGCGCTCGGGGACGCCGGCGCCGTGCTCACCGACGACCGGGAGATCGCCGATCTCGTCTCGGGCCTGCGCCACCACGGCAGATGTGCACCGACGCTCGACGACTTCCCCCGGATTTCGACGGAAACCACGGTCCCGGGGACGAACAGCAAGATGGACGACATCCAGGCGGCCATTCTGCTGGCCAAACTCAGCTGTCTGGAAAGTGACATCGCCCGGCGCGCAGAGCTGGCCGACGCATACCGCGAGCGTCTCACCGGTGTACCGGGAATCATCCGCCTGCCCGAGGTGGTCGAACGCGGGACGGATTCCGCACATGTCTTCTATGTTTATCTGATAGAAGTCGAGCGCCGTGACGCGCTCGTCGACCATCTGACGGGCCGGGGCATCGCAACCGAGATCTATTATCCCGTACCCCTGCACCTCCAGCCCTGTTTCGCGGAACTCGGCCATTCCCGCGGCGACTTCCCGCACGCCGAGGCGGCCAGCGAGCACGCGGTGGCGTTGCCCTTCTATCCGGATCTCACCGTCGACCAGATCGACCACGTCTGCGAGGCGGTGCGCGCGTTCTCCACGACAACCGCCATCCCGGCATCCCGGAGGGGACGATGACGGTGGCGAGCCGGCCGCATCCGCAGGCCATCGAGTTCTTCCCGTCCGACCTCTTCGAAGAAGACCGTGCGGTCATGCTCGAGACGATCCGCCGGATCGGGCTCGCACCCGAGCAGCGCTTCATCCTCGGCGCGCACACCCGGCACTTCGAGGAGCTGCTCCGCGAGTCCCTCGGCGCCGCGGACGTGGTCGCCTGCGCAAGCGGCACGTCCGGGCTCGACCTCATCCTGACCGCCATGGACGTGGGCCCCGGGGACGAGGTGGTGGTGCCCGCCTTCGGCTGTGCCCCGCTGGCCGCCTCCGTGGTGCGGGTGGGAGCCACGCCGGTGTTCGCCGACATCCACCCGCACACCATGGTCGCCGACCCCGACGAGGTGGAGCGCCGGATCACCGGCCGTACCAGGGCGATCATGCCCGCGCACATGTTCTCCGTCATGGCCGACATGCCGCGGTTCGTCGCACTCGCCCAGCGGCATCACGTCCGCCTGATCGAGGACTCCGCGGTCGCGCAGGGAGCGGTGCTGAACGGCACGCCCGCAGGACTCTGGGGCGAGGCCGGAGTCTACTCGTTCGTCCAGGTCAAGGCGGGTGGGATGCCCGGCGAGGGCGGGGTGGTGGTGACCCGGGACGCCGACATCGGGCAGCGGGTGCGGATGCTGCGCAACCACGGACAGGACGGCACACGGCGCTTCGTCCACCACCTCGTCGGCAGCAACAGCAGGTTCGACGAGATCCAGGCCGCGTTCCAGGTCCACCGCATGGCCGGCCTGGCCGGGCGCCTGGAGCGCCGGGCGGCCATCGCCCGCTACTACACCGACCGGTTCTCAGCCCTGGCGGAGCACGGCCTGGTACCACCGCCCCCCGGCAGCGACGGCCGCTGCTACTACGTGTACACGCTGCTCGCCCAGCACCGCGACGCCCTGCGGGCCCACCTCACGCGGCAGGGCATCGCCTGCCACGTCTACTACCCGCAACCCCTGCCCCACCAGGCGGCGTTCACCCCGTTCAGCAGGCCGGGCGACCAGTGGCCGCACGCGGAGCGGGCGAGCGCGCGGATCCTGTCGCTGCCCGTGCATCCCCAGCTGAGCGACGCCCAGGTCGAGCGCATCGCCGATGCGGTGTGTGCGTTCGCGCACCAGTGAGTCCCCCTGCCCGTTTCAGCCCCTGGCCCGCAGGTGGGCGGGCGCCTGCGGGCCCCCCTGCTCCGTCAGAGCCGGGGGATGTTCGATGCGAAGGAGTCTGTGTGCCAGCCCATGTGCAAACTACGACGGACGAACCGGCTGCGACCCAGGAGGACGTGGCACGGGAGTGGGCGCGCCGCGCCGAACGCCAGGGCCTGGCGCGGGTGATGCGCGCGTCCCAACCCACCCCGCTCAACTCCCGGGTGACCGCGGCCACCCGGGACATCGTCGCCGACTACCTGCGCACCGCCGCGGCGGACCTCGGCAGGCCGGTGGCGTCCGCGCTGGAGGTCGGGTGCGGAGTCGGACGGCTGACGCCGACGCTGGCCGGCCACGCCGAGCACGTCACCGCGATCGACATGACGCCCCGGATGCTCGACGCCGCGCGGTCGGCGTGCGCCGGCCTGGACCACGTGGACTTCCGTCTGGCGCGGGCCGAGGAACTGCCCTGGCGCGGGGGCACCTTCGACGTCAGCGTCTCCGTCTGGGTGCTGATGCACCTGCTGGACGGGGAGCAGCTGTCCCAGGTCTGCGCGTCCCTCGCCGCAGCCAGCCGGTATCTCGTGCTCATCGAGTACGAGGGCGCCCGGATCCCGGTCAGCCGATGGTCCCGACTGCGCTCGCTCGACACCTATCTCGCCCTGATGAACGGCGCGCAGGTCGTCGAGGAGCGGTCCCTGGACTACGGCGGCGACCGGTCCACGGCGGCCCTGGTCCGGTTCCCCCACCCGGCGTGAGCCGGGGCCACGACCATTGGGAGCAGAGCAGATGACCCATCCCATCGCGGCCCGCCCGCATGCCGTCGGCAGCGACCGCCCCGGCAGCCGGCTGCGCAGCTACGCCCGACTCGGCAAGCTCGACGTCTACGACTACTACCTCAGCATCGTCCTGGTCCTGTCGGCGGTGCTGCTGCCCACCGCGCGGTTCGCTGCCGCGGACACCGGGACGCTCGTCGTGTTCCTGGTCGGCGAGATCTTCGTGATGATGGGTCTCGTCGCGTTCGACGACCTGACCGGCTTCCTGGACGGCAGCGACCTCGTCAACTACGGCCCGGACAACCCCCGGCGCAGGAAGTCACGCAAACCCCTGGTGGCGGGGGCGCTGAGCCCCCGCGAAGCGCTGGCCTTCGCCTGGGTCACCACCGCGATCGGGGGCCTGGTGTGGGCGGCTGCCCTGGCCATCGCCCCGCACCGGCCGCTGTGGACCGTGGTGCTGATCGTGGCCCTGTTCGCGATCTCCCCGCAGTACTCCTACGGGGTGAAGATCAGCTACCACGGATTCCAGGAGGCGTTCCTCGTCCTGCTGGGCGGCGCGCTGGTGATGGCGCCGTACGGCCTGGTGACGGGCGAGTACTCCGCGTTCGTGCTGGTCCAGGGCGTGCTCTTCGGCTTCGGACCGCTGATGTTCGGCGTCTACTCCAACACCAACGACGTCGAAGGGGACCGCAGCGTCGGGCGGCCGACGGTGGCGGCCCTGGTGTCGCCACGCGGGAACGCCCTCTTCATCGGGTGCCTGTCCGCGGCGGAGTTCCTGCTGGGCGCACTCTCCTCGGCGGTCGGGATCGCCCCCTGGTGGTTCGTCCTGGTGATGCTGCCGGCGACGGTGTGGCGGCTGCGGCAGTACCTCGCCGGCTTCCGGCAGGGCGACATCATGCTCGCCCGCAAACGCGGGTTCACGGTGCACCGCCTCAGCGTGGTGCTCCTGATCGCCGCGAACCTCATGGCCGGTTGGGGGGTCGCCGGATGAGCCCCGATCTCGACGTCGCCGTGGTCGGCGGAGGCATCGCCGGCCTGACCACCGCGTACGAGTTGCAACGCGCCGGCCTGACCGTCCGGGTGTACGAGGAGCTCGCGCACGTCGGTGGCCGCATGCACAGCTTCCGGCACGACGGTTACACCGTCGACGAGGGCGCCGAGCAGATCCCGGAGCAGGGCTACCGCGCGACCTGGGAGCTGCTGCGGCGGCTGGGCGTGCCGATGAGCGAGGTGCCGCGCATCGGGAGTTCCATCGGCATGTGGCGCGACGGACGCGCTCACCCGGGGGTCGCGGAGACGTCAGCGGTGCTGGGCGGCGCCGGCCTCTCGCCACGGGCCAGGCTGGACCTCGCGCGCTTCCTGGTGTCGGCCGGGTGCCGCCGCCATGCGTTCGACGGTGACCATCCGGAGCTGACCCCGCTGGGCGCGGCGACGCTGCGGGAGTTCGCCGCGCGCTACCACCCCGACCTGCACGACTATCTCCTCCAGCCGGTCGCCGGTGGCTTCTTCGGCTGGGACACGGCGCGTTCCACGGCCGCGCCGATGGTGAGCCTGCTCCTCGCGGTGGGGCATCCGGCCGGCTGGCGTACCTACCGGGACGGCATGGACCTGCTGGCCCGTCGCCTCGCCGAAGGGCTCGACGTCGTCACCGGCAGCACCGTCCACGAGGTCACCGCCGACGGCGAGGGCGCACGGGTGCGCGTCGACGACTCCGTCGTCACGGCGCGTTCGGCGGTGTTGTGCGTGCCCGCACCGATCGCCGCCCGGCTGCACCCGGGCGCCCCGCAGGACGTGACCGCATACCTCCAGGCCTGCACGTTCACGCCGACGTTGAAGGTCAGCTGCCTGCTCCGGAGACCGCTCGCACCGGAGTCGAGCAGGCCGCTGTACTGCCTGCTCACGCCCGAGAAGGAGGAGAGCGTGCTGGCCGGCGTCATCGTCGACCACGTCAAGCACCCGCAGCGGGTACCGGCGGGCAAGGGCCTGCTGACCCTCATGGCCGGCGCCGCCACCATCCCGGAGCTCCTGCAAGCGCCGGAACAGCAGGTCATCGACCGCCTCACCGGCGCCGCACGGCGCTATGTGCCCGGACTCGAATCGGCGGACGCGCGGTACTTCGTGCACCGTTTCGTGCACGGTCTGCCGGAAGCGACCCCCGAAGCGCTGCGGCTGAGGGCCCGTTTCATGGCGCGCGAGGTCGGGCCGGTGGAGTACGCCGGCGACTGGGTGATGCTGCGGCCGGCCAGCGAAGGCGCCGTGCGCGCCGGGGCGCTCGCCGCGTCCCGGGTGCTCAGCCGGCTCCGCGGACACCGCGCGCCCGACCGGCCCACCGCATGGGAGAAGGCCTCATGAAACCCCACGACATGGGCGTGCTCTTCGACGAGTGCGCCGCACGCGGCCCGGGAACGAGCGTCCACCTGGACCGGCCCTTCGACATCGCCGCGGACGGCGGCACGCAGTACACCGTCGCCGAGCTGGCCGCCCTCGTCCAGGACGCGGCGGGCTGGCTCGCCGCAGCCGGAGCCGGCCGGGGCGACCGGGTGGCGATCGTCAAGGACAACCACTGGGACTACGACCTGCTCGCCTGCGCCGCGGTGCGGATCGGAGCCGTTCCCGCCCAGCTCTCCGCCCACCTGCCGGGCGGCGCGCTGCGGACCCTGCTGCAACGTCTCGCGCCCACGCTGCTCGTCACCACCACGGGCCTGCTCGCCCGGGCCCGGGACGAGGGCGCCGACCTCACCCCGCTCGCCGGCACCACCGTCACGCTGGACGGCACGGCACCCGACGCGCTCGGCCTCGACGACCTCAAGGGACACACCGCCCCCGGGCCACAGCGCCGGCACGACGACCAGCCCCTGGTGATCAACCACACGTCGGGCACGACGGGCGTGCCCAAGCTGGTGGTGCACTCGACCCGGACGATCATCCGCAAGCTGGCGCGGTTCGAGAGCGTGCGCTACCCGAGGATCGGGCTGCGGCGCGAGGACACCCTGGGCAACGCGAGCGCGTTCGCGCACGGCAGGACGTTCTGCTGGACCGCGAGCGCCCTGTGCATGGCACCGCGGAAGATCGTGATCATCACGGGACAGGACCTCCATCGCGCCGACCCGGTGCTCCGCGCCCATCCCCCCACCGTCTTCGAGGCGCTGCCCGCCACGTTCGTCCGCTTCGAGCCGCTCACCGAGCGCCTGGACAACCCCTTCCGGCACGTCCGCACGTTCGCCAGCACCTACGACGCCATGCACGCCCCGACGATCCGCGCCTACCTGGCGGCCAGCCGGCACCCCCGGCCGGTGTGGATGCAGGGCTGGGGGCAGACCGAGACCGGCCCGCTGACCTTCCGGTTCCTCACCCGGCGCACGGTGTCGGCGGAACTCTCCCAGCCCACCACCCGCAACCTGGGCCGCCCCGTCCCGGTCAAGACCCGGCTGCGCGTGGTCGACCCGGACACCTTCGAGCGGCTGCCGCGCGGACGGACGGGGCTGCTGCTGGCGCGCACCGCCGCCCGCGGCCTCGACTACGTGGGCGAGACGGAACGCTGGAGTGCCAAGCGGGCCGGCGGCTGGTGGAACACCGGCGACATGGGCGTCCGCAACCGCGACGGCAGCGTCCGGCTGCTCGACCGCGAGGTCGACCACGTGCCCGACCTGAGCTGCCTGGAGACCGAGGACATCCTCGAAGAACGGCTGCCGCAGGCCCTCGAGTGCATCGTGCTCGGCACCCGGGGCGGACCACCCCTGCCCGTCGTCGTCACGCCCGACGGCGCCCTGGACGGGGGCAGCTGGCGGCGCGCCTCCTACGACCTGCCGCCGCTCCAGCCGCCGACCGTCCTCACCTGGGAGCAGGTGCCGCGCACCGGCACCGGCAAGGTACGGCGCGACGAGCTGACCCGCCTGCTCACGGGTTCCGTGGAGACCTCGGGATCGGGCCGATGGACCTGAGAGAAGGAAACGGAGCAACCCGGGTGCCCCCGTCACCGTCACCGCAGGCCGGCCTCGTCGAGGGGCCCGGCTACGTCTTCGACAACGACAGCACGCACAGCCACGAGCAGCATGCCTGCCTGACCACCGCCTACGACCCGATCACCCTCGAAAGGCTGGCCGCCACCGGTGTCACCGCCGGCTGGCGCTGCCTGGACGTCGGCGCCGGCGGCGGCAGCGTGGCACGCTGGCTGGCCGAACGCGTCGCCCCGAGCGGTGAGGTGACGGCCACCGACATCAAGCCGCACCACCTCGCGCACCTCGCCGAGCAGCCCGGCCTGGTCGTCCTCGCGCACGACGTGGTGGCCGACCCGCTGCCCGAGGCGGCCTACGACCTCATCGTCGCCCGGCTCGTCCTGCAACACCTGCCGGAACGTGACGCGGTGCTCCGCAAGCTGGTCCGGGCCCTCAAGCCGGGCGGCACGCTCCAGATCGACGAGCTCGACGCCTCCTACGAGCCACCGCTGCTCACACCCGACGACGCCACCGCGGAGCTGTACCGGACGTTCCTGCGCGCCAAGGCCGGCGCGCTGCGGGCGCGCGGCGGGGACCCGCACTGGGGCCAACGGGTACCGGCCGCCATGCGCGCCGCCGGGCTCGTCGACATCGACCCACGCCCCTACCTGCGGCTACGCAGCGCCGGCACAGCCGAACTGCGCCTGCAACTGCACCACACCCACCACCTGCGGGAGCGGCTGATCGCCGCAGGGCTGACCGAGCGCCAGCTGGACGAGGTGCGCGAGCTGCTGCTCAGCCCGGCCTTCTGCGCCGTCTCCAGCACCCTGTACTCGGTGCAGGGTCGCCGCCCCGAGGGGGTGACCGGCCGATGACGACGCACGTGGCGCGCCCGCGCGGGGACAGCGTGCGGTCCGCCGGGCCGCAGGTCGCTGCGGACCTCGCCGCCCGGCTGCTGGGGACGGTGCCGTTCACCGCCGCCATCGGCTCCGTCGCCCACGAGATCGACTGGGCTGGCCCGGTGGACCTGCCGCTGGCGGAGGAGCGGGCGGTGCAGGCGGCCTGCGGAATCATGCACGTGCACGGCCGGGCGGTCGGGCGGCCCACCCCGCTCGCCGTCGACTACGCCGCCACCGCCGCGGGGGTGCTCGCGGCGCAGGGGGTGCTCGCCGCGCTCATCGCACGCGCCCGTGGCCTGCGCGTCGACGGGGTGCGCACCTCGGTGGGCCAGGCGGCGCTGTTCACGCTCACCCAGTACCTCGCCGCGGCCACCGCAGCGGACGACGACGAGGTGGAGTACCTGGCGCCCGGCACGGCGATGTTCACCTCGGCGGACGGGGTGCGCTTCGAATGCGAGACGCTCGACCCGCAGCCCTGGCTCGACTTCTGGACGCACCTGGGCGTGGACCGCGGCACCGCAGGGCGCGGCTGGCGCCCCTTCCAGACCCGCTACGCGACCGCCACCTGCCCCCTGCCCGAAGCGCTCCACGACACCCTGCGGCAGCTGCCGTTCGCCGCCGTGCAGGAAGCCGCCGCCGCGGCGGGCGTCGGCGTGCTGCCCGTCCGGCACGAACCGGAGCCGCCGGTGGCCACCCCACCGTGGACGTGCGCGCCCTTCCCCGGCTGGCCGCGACGCGCCCGGCTCCCGGCAGCCGCGCCGGCCGGCGCCGCACCGGACAGGCCGCTGGCCGGACTGCGGGTCGTCGAGTCGACGCGGCGGGTGCAGGGGCCCATGGCCGGGCATGTCCTGCGGCTGCTCGGCGCGCAGGTGACCCGCATCGAGCCGCCGGGCGGTGACCCCATGCGCGGCATCCCCCCGATGGCGGGCGGCTGCTCGGCCCGGTTCAGCGCGCTCAACGCCGGCAAGGACGTCGTCGAGATCGACCTCGCCTCGGAGCCGGGGCGCAAGGCCGCCCGCGAACTCGTCGCCGACGCCGATGTCTTCCTGCACAACTGGGCGCCGGGCCGGGCGCGGCGCTGGCGGCTGGACGCCGACGACGTCGGCGGTACCCGACCCGACCTGGTGTACGCCTGGTGCTCCGGGTGGGGCGACGGGTTCGGCGCCGCGCCGCCGCTCGGGACGGACTTCCTGGTGCAGGCGGGCGGCGGCCTCGCCGCCGCGGTGCGTCCCGCCGACGAGCCGGCGGCCGTGTCGCTCATGACGCTCTCGGACGTGCTGGGCGGCCTGGTGTGCGCGACGGGCGTGCTGGCCGCGCTGCTCGGCCGGGTGCGCACGGGCCGCGGCGGGCGGGTGGACTCCTCCCTCTACTCCGCGGCCACCCTCATCCCGCGCCCGTCCCGCAGACCGCACTGGACCCCGCTGGACCGCCCCGTGCCGACCGCGGACGGCCACCTGTGGTTGGGCCGTGCGGCCCGGGCACGTCCGGACCGGCTGGCGAAGGCCGTGGGCCTGCACCCGGACGCGGACCTCGCCGAGATCGCCGCGCTTTTCCCCACCTCGACGGCGCAGGACTGGCTCTCCCGGCTGGCCGGCGCGGGCCTGACCGCCACCCCGGTCTGCACGGACCTGCGCCGGCTGCCCGGCGATCCGGCCTTCGCGGATGCCCTCGCCCTGGCCGAGTACGCCGTTCCCCGATCCCCCTGGGAGTTCTCTTGAACGATGACGGTGCTGTCTGGACCTCCACCAACGGTGTCGAGATCCGTGACCTGGTGCCCGCCCACGAACGGCGCGCCTGGGTCGAGCAGGGGCTCTGCCCGGGCCGTGACCTCTACACCCTCTTCCGTGAAACGGTACGGAGCCATCCCGCCCGTGCGGCCGTCATCGACCCGTCCGGGACGCTCGACTACGCGGCCCTCGACGCCGAGGTGCGGCGCATCGCGGCCCTGTTCGCCGGGGCGGGGCTCACCGAACGGGACATCGTGGCGATCCGCGTGCCGAACGGCCGGCGGGCGGTGGCGGTCGAACTCGCGGTGGCCGCGCTCGGGGCGGTGGCCCTGCCCTACCCGGCCGGCCGCGGCAACCGGGACACGCTGAGCCTGCTGGGCCGTTCCCGTGCCCGGGCGGCCGTCTTCGCCGACTCGGCCGACGTGGACCTGCGTGCGCAGCTGCCCGACCTGCGGGAGGTGTGGACGTTCGGCGAGAGCCGGCCCGGCGCACGGTCGCTGGACGAGGCCCCCGCCGACCTGGCACCGCCGTGGGAACCCCGGCCGGTGGACGCGGGTGCTCCCGCCCGGATCCTGGTGTCCTCGGGCTCCGAGGCCGAGCCGAAGATGGTCGCCTACTCGCATGACGCGTTCGCCGGCGGCCGGGCGTCGTACGTGCGTGCGCTGCACATCGGGGAGGGTCCGATGCGGGGCCTCATGCTGATGCCGCTGTCCTCGTCCTACGGATCGCTGGGCACCTACGTCACGCTCGCGGCGCTCGGCGGCACGCTGCTGATCCCTCCGTCCGTGCACCCCGCCGCGGCGTTCCGCATGATCACCGAGCATCGCCCCACCCATGTGTTCGGGGTGCCGACCCTGCTGCGCCGGATGGCCGACCACCCCGCCGGGCCCGACGAGGACCTCGGCAGCCTGCGCGCCGTGGTCTCCAGCGCGGCGGACCTGCCGGTGGCCACCGGCGAGGCGTGCCGGGCCCGCTTCGGCCGGCCCGTCATCACCGTGTACGGCTCGTCGGACGGCGTCAACTGCCACACCGCCGCCACCGGTCTGTCGCCGGAGGCCGGCACCGGGCTGCCCGATCCCGCGGTCGCGGAGATCCGCATCGTCGACCCCGACGGCACCCGGCTGGCGCCAGGACAGCCCGGTGAGATCGTCGCCCGTGGCCCCATGACACCCCTGTGCTACGTCGCGGGGGCGGACCTCGACGCCCGCTACCGGACGGCGACGGGGTGGGTGCGCACCGGTGACCGCGGCATGCTGGACCAGCACGGCCGTCTCCATGTCCTCGGCCGGCTGCGGGAGGTGGTCAAGCGCGGCGGCCTCACCATCAGCCCCGCGGAGGTGGAACGGGAGATCGGCACGCATCCCGCCATCGCCGAGGCCGCCTGCGTCGGCGTGCCCGACGCCGACCTGGGGGAGCGGTTGTGCGCCTGCGTCCGCGAGGCACCGGGCACTCGGCCCCTGACCCTCCACGTCCTGACGGCGTTCCTGGAGGGAGAACGTGGCCTCGAGCGCCGCAAGCTGCCCGAACTCCTCCTGCGGGTACCGGAGATGCCCCTCGCGCCGAGCGGGAAGATCTGCCGCCGAACCCTGTCGACCCTCGCCGAACGGCAGGCGGTCAGGCCGACCGGCGAGCGGTGACGGCAGGCCGTGCCGATGTGCTCTACCCTGCCCCGGTCCGCGAGGGCCCGGTGCCCGGCGCGGGGAGGACGCCGTCGTCGGCCGGCGGCGGGGTCGGCGGGAACTCCTGGTCCACCCCGCTGACCGTGCAGAACCCGTACGCCTCCAGTGCCTCCAGCGCGATGTCGTGCAGCCGCGGGGTGAGCGCCGCACAGCAGTCACCGAGTACCGTTGCCGTGTAGTCCCGCATGAAGGCCGAGCGGACCGTGGACTCCACGCAGACGTTGGTGACGATGCCGGTGAAGACCAGGTGGGTGGCGCCGAGGCCGTGCAGCAGCGGGTCGAGGGAGCTCCACAGGAAGGCGTCGAAGCGGGTCTTGTCGACGACCAGGTCGTCGGGCCCGCAGTCGAGTTCGTCGATGACGTCGGCGTCCCAGGTGCCGGCGGCCAGGCCGTCCACCGCGGCGAGGGCGGGGTAGGCGGCGTTCACGTTGCGGCCCACGTCGGGGCGGCCGGGGCGGTACAGCTGCCGGGTGAAGACGACCGGCTCACCGGCGGCGCGGGCCCGGGCCACGGCACGTCCGGTGCCCTTGACCGCGCGGTCCAGCTCGGCGAGGTGTACACCGATCGACGGCAGTGAGCCCTGCGGGTGGCAGAAGCCGTTCTGCATGTCGATCACCATCAGTACGCGGGTCATCGGCACCCTCCTGGGGAAGCGACGCGGCATCACGGGCAGGGTAGGGGCGCCCAGCGCGGCACGCGGCTGCCTTCCGGCCACGCGGACATACATGTCCGAAACCGCCAGGACGCAGGGTGGTGCGTCCGCTGCCGGGCGGCTGCCGGAGCCGCAGGTACCAGCGGACGGGTTACCGCAACGCGGCGCGCCGCCCCAGGAGGCGGCATATCGGCGCGACATCCGTCTACCGGGGTGATCCGGACAAGAAAGGCACGGCGGGCGTCGCTCCGCAGCCCGGCCGCAGTGCGCGCCGCCCGCGCCACCGCGGCCCGCCGCAGGCCGATTCCTGCACGTGACACCCCGTAAACCGCCCATCGTCGCCCACCGAACAAAAAATGTCCTGAAGTCTCCATCTCTCCGCTCGGAACAGGGCATTCCGGGAACTTCGCCGCCGTGTCATGAGTCGTGTTGGGACAGGGGGAAAAACCAAAGAACTCAGGGGGGGTTCTACCTTGACCGAGATCATCGAGAGAACGATCGAGAACGACACGGCGAACGCCACGGCGAACGACCCGGCGAACGCCACCGCAGAAGCGGCGCCGACTCCGGAGAAACTCGTCCCGTACGTGGCGCAGCTCCCCGTCCCGCCCGTCCTGCGGCCCGGCTCCGACGACGTCCTCCACGAGACGGAGATCGCCGTACGCCCGACCTGGGTCCGCCTGCACCCGCAGCTTCCGCCCACCCTGATGTGGGGCTACGACGGGCACGTGCCGGGTCCGACCATCGAGGTGCGCCGCGGCCAGCGCGTCCGCATCGCCTGGACCAACCGGATCCCCAAGGGCAGCGAGTACCCGGTCACGTCGGTGGAGGTCCCCGTCCGGGCAACGGGCACCCCGCCCGCCACCACCGAGCCAGGGCGCGAAGGCGTCGAGCCCAGCAAGGACGTCGCCGCCCTGCCCGCCTGGACGGTGACCCACCTGCACGGAGCACAGACGGGCGGAGGCAACGACGGCTGGGCCGACAACGCCGTCGGCTACGGCGACGCCCAGCTCTCCGAGTACCCGAACGACCACCAGGCAGTGCAGTGGTGGTACCACGACCACGCCATGAACATCACCCGGTGGAACGTGCACACCGGCCTGTACGGCACCTACCTCGTCCGCGACGACGAGGAGGACGCCCTCAACCTCCCGACCGGGGAGCGGGAGATCCCGCTGCTCCTCGCCGACCGCAACCTGGACACCGACGAGGACGGGCGGCTCAACGGCCGGCTGCTGCACAAGACGGTGATCGTCGACCCGAAGAACGCGGAGACCGGCAAGCCGGTCACCATCCCGTTCTCAGGCCCGTACACCACCGTCAACGGCCGCATCTGGCCCCACGCCGACGTGGCCGACGCCTGGTACCGCTTCCGTCTCCTCAACGCCTCCAACGCACGCATCTACGACCTCGTCCTCGTCGACGAGCACAACAAACCCGTCCCCGGCGTCATCCACCAGATCGGCAGCGACGGCGGGCTGCTGCCCCGACCCGTCCCGGTCGACTTCGACGACGCCCTGCCGACGCTGACCGTGGCGCCGGCCGAGCGCTTCGACCTGCTCGTCGACTTCCGGCACCTGGCCGGCAAGAAGGTCCGTCTGGTCAACAAGGGCCGCAACCAGGCCCCGGGCGTGCCCGATCCGGCGGGGGACGTGCGCTACCCGGCGGTCATGGAGTTCCGGGTGCAGTCGAGCGGGGAGAAGGACACCTTCGAACTGCCCGAGATGCTCTCCGGCTCCTTCCGCCGCTACACGCACGACATCCCGCACGGCCACCGCCTCGTCGTGCTCACCCCGCCCCCCACCAAGGGGGCCGGCGGGCACCCGGAGATCTGGGAGATGACCGAGGTCGAGGACCCCAGTGGTCTACAGCTCCCGGCCGACGGCATCATCCAGCTCACCGGAGCGGACGGCACGACCAAGACCTACCAGCGCATCTCCCGGACCTTCAACGACGGCCTGGGCTTCACGATCGCCGAGGGCAGCTACGAGCAGTGGAGCTTCCTCAACCTCGCGCAGATCATCCACCCGATGCACATCCACCTGGCCGACTTCCAGCTGCTGGGCCGCGACCCCTACAACGTCTCGGGCTTCGACCCCGCGGTGGGCGGCACGCGTGCGCCGATCGCGTTCGACCCGTCGACCCAGATCCCGCTGGCGCCCAACGAGTTGGGCTACAAGGACGTCTTCCGGGTGCCGGGCGGACAGATCCTGCGCGTCCTGGGGCGGTTCGACGGCGCGTATGGCCGGTTCATGTACCACTGCCACCTCCTCGAACACGAAGACATGGGCATGATGCGCCCCTTCGTCGTCATGCCCGAGGAGGCGATGAAGTTCGACCACGGCGCGGCACACGGCGGCCACGAGGGTCACACCGGCTGACCCGGCACCGCGCTACCTGCTCCACGACGGCTCGCGCCGGCGCCCGGACTCCTGGGTGCGGGCGCGGGCCGGCTCGGCCGGGTCCCGACCGAACGCCCAGCGCGCCTCCGGCTCCATCACGCAACGGAAGACGCGGCGCACCGGGCGCGTACACAGCACGGTGACGAGCGCGACGGCGGCGAACGTGATCGCGACCTCGCCGAGCGGGCGGTGGATCCAGGGACGGTCGTACCAGTTCCAGAACTCCGCGCTCTTCAGGACGAAGCCGTGCAGCAGATAGCCGTAGAGCGTGCCCGAACCCAGGGCGGTGAACCACGTCAGGCGGCCGGGGACCCAGGCGAGGAAGCAACCCACCAGCACCATCGAGGAACCGAACAGCGCCAGCGTCATGATGGGCCCGCTCCACGCCGGCGCGGCCAGCTCCGGGGCGCTGTCACGGTGGAAGAACCAGGCGTCGTTCATCCGCGGCACCGCCCAGTACGCCATGGCCAGCGCGCACGCGAAGACCGGCACGGCGAGGATGCGCGCGCTGCGGCGGCGCACCAGGCGGAAGTGCTCCGGCCTCAGGCACAGCCCGAGGACGAAGTACGGCAGGAACTGAAGGACGCGCTGAAGGTCCAGTGCGTTGCCGATGGACGGCGACGTGGTGGCGAGCATCGCGATGAGCAGCGCGACGACCAGCGGATGGCGCAACGTCTTCCACAACGGGGTGGTCAGCCGCCAGACGAACAGCGCCGACAGGAACCACGTGAGGAACCAGGGATCCAGCAGGCTGAGCGGATGATCCGGGTCATGCCCCGTCCACCGGTCGAAGAGGGAGTAGGCCACCTCGAAGACCACGTACGGCACGGCGACGCCGGTGACCAGCCTCCTGAGCTGTGCGGGGCGCCCCGTGAAGGTGCGGGACATATAGCCGGAGACGATGGTGAAGGCCGGCATGTGGAAGGCGTACACCGTCATGTACAGCGCGGTGACCACCCGGTTGCCGTCGCGCAACGGCTCCCAGGCGTGGCCCATCGCGACCAGCACGATGGCCAGGTACTTGGCGTTGTCGAAGAACGGGTCGCGTTGCTTCGGGGGTCTCGCGCGGTCGTCGGTCGACGTTCGCGCGTGATCGCCGGCTGACGGTCTCGCGTGGTCATCGGCCGCTGGCCTCGTGGTGCCTTCTGGACGGTCAGCGCCCGTCTCTCGGGACGGGGCGAGGGTGTGTTGACTGGGGTGCGGCGGCGACGTGTGACTCACCATCCCTCCGTGTGGTCCCGCCGGTTGGCGGGTTCGTCTCGCGCACGGCCTCGGACGGGCCTTGTGTACAGGTGTCCTGGTCGAGGCGGACTATGCGCGGCGACTTGGTCCCCGTCGCAGTCCCTGTCTTGGTCCCCGTCAACCCAGCCAGACGTCGGCGAGCGCGCCGCCCAGGTACGCGGCGGCCAGCCCGGCGACGACACTGACGAGCGCGTTGGCGGCGGCGAAGAGTCGCGCGCCCGTCTCCGCCAGGCGGACCGTCTCGAAGGAGAAGGTCGAGTACGTGCTGAGCGCGGCGCACAGTCCGGCGCCGATCAGGTGCTGGGCGGCCGACGGCACGGTCGTGGCGGTCGCGGTGCCGGTGAGCAGGCCGAGGCCGGTGCAGGCGGCGACGTTCACCGTGAACGTGCCCCAGGGCAGGGCGGTGTCGTGCCGGGCCTGGACGGCGCGGTCGGTGAGGTAACGCAACGGGGCGCCGACGATCGCGCCGACGATGACCATGAGCCAGTTCACGCCGTCTCTCCCGTCTCTCCCGTCTCGGCGGTGCGGGGCAGGGCGAGCAGTCGGGTCAGCGTGGCCGCGGCCCACAGCGCGAGCAGCGCGGCGGCCAGCGTGCCGGTCAGGTAGAGCAGGGCGGTGCCGGCGTGACGGCCGTCGATGAGGTCACGGGCGTCGACGGCGTACGTGGAGAACGTGGTGTAGCCGCCGAGCACGCCGGTTCCGAGGAAGGGCCGCACCAACGGGTGGGCGGTCCTCCGCTCGGTGATCAGGACCATCAGCAGGCCCATGGCGGCGCTACCGGTGACGTTGATCCAGAACGTGGTCCAGGGGAAGGCGCCCGGCACGGTCGGCCACAGCAGGGTGGCGCCGTAGCGGGCACAGGCGCCGATCGCACCGCCGGCCGCGACCACGGCGAGGATCTCGCCCTGACGACGGTTCGCGCTGGATGACGTCCGGGGCGGCCACGGGTCGACCGCGATGTCCGGATCGAGGGGCTCGGCCTGCCAGCCGGTGGCGCTGGCGCCGGCCGGTGCGGCGGCTTCGGGGTGTGAGGGGTGCGTGTGGCGCGCGGGGTGGCCGGGGTGGTCGGGGTGCACGTGCCGGGCTCCTACCTGATCGTCTCGGACCCGCGTGCGGGCACGCGGGAGTGTCAGGTAGGGACCGTTGGCGACCGGTACGGCCACGGTTGGGTACGGCGGGCCCCACCGCCGTACAGCCGCCCGGGTGGGGGTGGCTGTACGGCCAGGGTAGCGGGTGGGGTCGCGAGTTTGGCGAGGGAGGTGGTCCACGCTGCGGTGCGGCCGACATGTGGCGTCCGGCGTCCTCTGAGACCCACGACTATCCGGTCTAGAGAAACCAAGGGCCTTCACTGCAGTGGATTTGTCAGTGCTGCGCACGTACGTGCAGGGCGGGCAGGTTCTAAGGTTCCGGGGTAGTAGCTGTGCAACAACATGAGCCGGACACGGGGCGGGACGTAAGTGAACGCAGTAACAGATACCGATTTGAGTACGACGTGCGCCGTCCCCGCCCCCGGCCAGCAGGTCACCGTGCGGAACCGCCCCTGGGTGGTCACCGAGGTGACCCGCTCGGCAATCACCTCCGATGATCCCGCCCGCTCTGCCGACGCACGCCCCACCCACCTGCTACGACTCGTCTCGCTGGAGGATGACGGGCTCGACGAGGAGTTACGGGTCGTGTGGGAGCTGGAGCCAGGCACGGAGGTATACGACGGCCACGCCTTGCCCTCACCTGAGAACGGCTTCGACGATCCTGACCGACTTGATGCCTTTCTGGACGCGGTGCGCTGGGGGGCCGTTGCCTCGGCGGACAAGACCGCACTTCAAGCCCCGTTCCGCTCCGGTGTGGAGATCCAGGACTATCAGCTTGACCCGGTGGTGCGCGCTCTGTCGATGCCGCGTACCAACCTGTTGATCAGCGACGATGTGGGGCTGGGGAAGACCGTCGAGGCGGGCCTGGTCATGCAGGAACTGATGCTGCGGCACCGCGCTCGCTCCACGCTGATCGTGTGCCCCGCCGGGCTGACCCTTCAGTGGCGGGACGAGATGCGGGACAAGTTCGGCCTGGACTTTCGTATCGTCGACACCAGGCTGCTGCGCGAGTTACGCCGCTCGGCCGGCCTCTACGCGAATCCGTGGACGCACCATCCGCGCCTGATCGTCTCGATCGACTGGCTGAAGCGGGAGCGTCCCTTACGGATGCTGCGCGAGATCCTCCCTCAAGTTCCGGAGTATCCACGTGCCTTCGATCTGTTGGTGGTGGACGAGGTCCACACCTGCGCGCCATCGGGAACCGGGAAATACGCGGTGGATTCTCAGCGCACCCGCGCCGTGAAGGTGCTCGCCCCGCACTGCGAGCACCGGCTGTTCCTCTCCGCGACTCCGCACAACGGCTATCTGGAGTCCTTTACCGCCCTCCTGGAATTGCTCGACGACCACCGCTTCGCACGCGGCGTCAAGCCGTCCGAGGAGCAGCTACGCCGAGTGATGGTGCGCCGCCTGAAGTCGGAACTGCCGCCCCTGTGGAACGGCAAACCACGCTTCCCGCGCCGCGTTCCGCACGCCTTGGAAGTGCGGTACAGCGAGGAGGCGCGAGAGGCGTACGCGAAGCTCGCGGAGTATGCGCGATCCCGCCGGGAGGGCCTCGGCGGCGGTAAGGCCGGTCGTACGGCGGCCGACTTCGTCACGACACTGCTGAAGAAGCGGTTCCTGTCGTCGCCCAAGGCATTCGCGGAGACCATCAACACGCATCTCGACACGATGACGTCGCGGCAGGTCACAGACGATGACGAGCCGGCACCCACCGTCCGTGTACTCCAACCACTGATCGACGGGGTCGAGGAGGCAGAAGAGGACGACGAGCAGGAACAGGCCCAGGCGGCCGGCCGTGCGTTCACCGCCGCCCGTCAGGCGATGCACCCGTTGTCGGAGCGCGAGCGAACCCTCCTGACGGAGCTGGACCGCTGGGCGGTGGAGGCCGGGAGGCGGCCCGACGCCAAGTTCGGGCGCTTCCAAGACTGGTTGGACCACATCACGTGCCCGGACGGCCCGCTCGGTGACTGGCAGGACCAGCGCGTCATCGTCTTCACGGAGTACCGCGACACGCAGCGCTGGCTGTACGAGCAGCTGCTCGCCGCCGGGTACCCGAAGGACCGCATCGCCTTGCTGTACGGCGGCCAGGACCCCAAGGAGCGCGAGCACGTCAAGACTGTGTTCCAGGAGAGCCCTGAGCTGTCTCCCGTGCGCATCCTGCTCGGCACGGACGCGGCCAGCGAGGGCATCAACCTTCAGGCCCACTGCCATCGCGTCCTCCACTGGGAGATCCCCTGGAACCCCAACCGCCTGGAGCAGCGCAACGGCCGCGTCGACCGGCACGGCCAGCGGGCCGACCAGGTCGATGTCTACCATTTCGTCCCCGCGGGCTGGCAGGGCTTCGACGCCACGCACGACCACCAGACCGAGTCCGGTTACGAGGACGGGGCACTGGAAGACGAGCTGCACTTCCTGGCGGTGGCGGCCCGCAAGACCGAGCGCATCCGGGAGGACCTGGGCAGCGCGGGCGAGGTCATCGCCGCTCAGGTCGAACAGAAGATGCTGGGCCGTCGCTCCAGCTGGACCACGGCCGACGCCGAGATAACCAAGCGGTCCGGCAGGGCCGTGCTGAAAGTTGAGCGCGACCTGGCCAAGGAACTGGAGCGCCTGGTCAACGCCCTGACGGTCAGCCGCCAGGAGCTGCATCTGAGCCCCGCAACGATCGAACGGGTGGTACGCACCGGGCTCCAGTTGGCGCACCGCAAGGACCTCACCGAGGCCGCCGATCCCCAACCGGGCAGGGACGCCCGATGCTTCCGGCTGCCCGAGCTGCCGGGCGCCTGGGCACGGGCCCGCAACGACGGACTGCGCCATCCGCTCACCGGCCGGGACCGCCCGGTCGTCTTCGACGAGGCCGAGGCCCGGGGCCGCACGGACGTGATGCATCTGCACCTGGGCCACCGTCTGGTGCAGATGTGCTTACGACTGCTGCGGGCCGAGCTGTGGTCGGTCGGCGGTGACCAGTCGAAGTTGTCCCGGGTGACCGCCCGCCTGGTGCCCGACGGGGCCCTGCGACAGCCGGCGGTGGTCGCGCACGGCCGCGTAGTCATCACGGGCAGCGGCGGAGCCCGGCTCCACGAGGAGGTGATCACTGCGGGCGGCCTTGTCGAGGCGGGGAAACTCGCCGTGGCCAAGAAGGAGGATGTCGAGGGCTGGCTCGCCGCCGCGACGGACGACTTACCGGAAGACAACGTCCTCGCGGCGTTGTCCACCCTGTGGCCGGACCTGGACGGTCGCCTTGCCCGCGCCCTGAACACCCAGGCCAACCGGCGTTTCCGCACGCTCAACACCCTGCTCGCCCACCGCTGCGAGGAGGAGGTGGCCGGCATGCGCGCGGTCCTGGAGGAACTGGGCCGCTCGATCCGGGCCCGACTGGACGACACCGGGCACTGGCAACAGGAGTCGCTGTTCGACATCGACGACGAACGCCGCCAGCTCCGCGCCGACCGCGAAGCGCTCCAGGAGCGGTGGCGGCGGCTGCCGAAGGTGATCGACGCGGAGACGGCCGCACTGCGCCGCCGCTGGGCTGATCCCGTGCCCCGCTGGTTCCCGGTCTCCGTCACCTTCCTCGTTCCCCGTTCCCTCTCGACAACCACCCGCCAGGAGAACCCCTGATGCCGCCCGCCGCCCCCAGGAAGAAGGTGCTGCCACCGAGGGGTTCGGTCCCCACCCCTGCACAGCAGCACGAGGACTGGCTGCGTCTGCTGCGCCCCGACGGCCCGTTCGTCTCCCTCCCGGAGCTGGTCCGTGCGTTCCCCCAAGGCCTGGACACCATCCCGAAGGACATTTGGACCCGGCTGCGCCAGGCATGGTCGGAGGTCCAGCAGGATCCCGCCCTGCTGCGCCCCGCGTGGGACAAACTCGTCCTGGACGAACTGCTTGAATGGCGCTCTCCCGGACTGCGCGGTGGCGCTCAGCTGCCCGAGTCGTTGCGTGCCGGTGCGAACACTCCCGACGCGGTGCTGCTCGGCCCCGGCGAGTCGGGCCCGGCTCCCCGCGTGCTGCTCTTCCGCACCCAGGAGTGGGACGCCTCCCTCACCCGCCCCAGCGGCGACCACCCCGGACTTGTCGACCGCGCCGCCGACCTCTGCCGGGCCCGCGAAGTCCCGCTCGCCCTGCTCACCAACGGTCGCGAGTGGGCGCTCGTGCACGCCCGCCCCAAGGAGGCGACGACGGTCGCCGTCTTCGACGCCGACCTGTGGTTCGAGGAACCGCTCCTCGCCCGCGCCTTCGCGAGCCTGCTCACCGCCCGACGGGCCGCCCGCCCGCCGCTGGACGCCGCGGGCAAGCCGACCGACTCGACCGCGGGCCTGTTCGCCCGCACCGCCGAAGCCCAGACCGAGGTCACCGACACCCTCGGCCGCCAGGTCCGCGAGGCGGTGACCCTGCTGGTCGCCGAGGTGTCACGGCTCGACCGTGAGACACACGGGGCGCTGCTGCGCGGCGTGGCCGCGAAGGAGGTGTACGAGGGTGCACTCGCCGTAATGATGCGCCTGGTCTTTCTCCTCTACGCCGAGGAACAGCGGCTGCTGCCGGCGGGCGACGAACTGTACGACGCCTCATACGCGGTAGGCCCCCTGCACGAGGAACTGGCCACGGCCCGCCGCTTACACGGCGGCGAACTGGGCGACCGCACGTCCGCAACCTGGCCCCGGCTCCTCGCTGTCTTCGCCGCGATCCACGGCGGCTGCACCCACGACCGCCTGTGGATCCCCCCGTACGGCGGCTCACTCTTCGACCCGTCCCGCTTCCCCTGGCTGGTGCCCGCCAAGGTCACCGACCGGGTGGTCTACGAGATTCTCGACGCCCTGCTGACCCTGCGCTCCCGCAAGGGCTTCAAGGGCGAGGAGCGACTGTCCTACAAGGGCCTGGACGTCGAGCAGATGGGCCATGTCTACGAGGGTCTGCTGGAGTACGGCTGCCGTTGGACCGGCGACGAGGCATACGTGGGCCTCTCGTTCGGCCGGGACAAGAAGTACGAGGCGGTGTTGCCGCTGGCCCGTTTGGAGGAGTGGGCAGCGGCGGGCACGCTGGCGGAGGGGGTCGCGGCGGCGTCCGGCACCAAGCCCGCCACGGTCACGGCCGCGCTCGCCAAGTCGGGCACCGTCACGGCTGAGCTGGAGACGGCGTGCGGCAGTGACGCGGCCCTGATCGAGCGGGCGGTCGCCTTCTCCGGCCTGTACGGCATCGACCTGCGCGGCGAACCCAAGGTGTGGCCCGAGGGCTCGGTCGTGGTGGTCCGCTCAAGCAACCGCCGTGACACGGGCACCCACTACACCCCGAAACCACTGGCCGAGGAGATAGTCGAGCACACCCTCGCCCCGCTGTGCTATGCACCCGGTCCGGCGGAGGGCGCGGAGCGGGGCGTGTGGCGGGCGAAGTCGGCCGACGAGCTGCTGAAGCTGCGGGTGCTCGACCCGGCGATGGGGTCGGGGGCGTTCCTGGTGTCGGCGTGTCGGTACTTGTCCGAGCGGGTCGTCGAGGCCTGGCTGCGGCACGGGCTGCCGCCGGAGATCGCGCGGGACGTCGACCGGGACGACCACGAGCAACTGCGTCAGGTCGCACGCCGGCTGGTGGCCGACCAGTGCCTGTACGGGGTCGACCGCGACCCCATGGCGGTGGAGCTGGCCAAGCTGTCGCTGTGGCTGGTGACGCTGTCCAAGGGCCGGCCGTTCTCGTTCCTGGACCATGCGCTGCGGTGCGGGGACTCGCTGGTCGGGGTCCTGGACATGGAGCAGGTCAAGGCGTTCCACCTGGACTCCGGGGCACGTCAGTTGAGTCAGGACGTCTCGCGGGCGTTGGAGGTGACGGAGTCACTGCTGAGCGAGGCGGCGGAGTTGCGCCGGAAGATCGAGGCGACGGCGGTCACGGACATCCGGGTCGTCCGGGAGAAGGCGCGGCTGCTGGGGGATGCCGAGAAGTTGAGCGGCAAGCTGCGGCTAGCGGCGGACGCGGTGGTGGGGGCCGCGCTGGCGGCGGAGGGCATATCCGACGAGGAGGCAACGGAGATCACCGGCGTGGAGAACGTCGGGGGTGCGCGGGGCCGGGCGGCTCATGCGGAGGCCAAGGAGGACGCGAAGTCGGCGGCGTATCGCGAGCGGTTGGAGTCGGTGGCGGGTCTTGTCGCCACGGCGATGGGGGAGGGGGCCGGTGCTGAGGGGGCGGAGGTTCGGGCCCGGGAGATCGTGGACGGGTGGCTGAAGGGGCCGCGGGCGGCGGCGATTCGGCCGTTGCATTGGCCGTTGGAGTTTCCGGAGATTATGGGGGTGGGGGGCGAGGGTGGAGTCGGTTCCGGGGCCCGTGGCGGGTTTGATGCGGTGGTGGGGAATCCGCCGTTTGTGGGTGGACGGATGCTAACTGGAGCGGTAGGAACCGACTACCGAGAATATCTCGTGAACCGTATCGGCAATGGCGTCCGCGGAGGGGCCGACCTGTGTGCATATTTTCTTCTTCGTAATCTAACCCTCGTCCCAGGCAAACGGTCAGGAATCATCGCGACGAACTCCATCGCCCAAAATCAGACGCGTGAGGTGGGTCTCGATCAAGCAACTGTTTCGGGATGGTCAATCTACCGAGCCATCAAGTCTCGGCCATGGCCGGGCACGGCGGCGATTGAAGTCTCCCTGATATGGCTGGGCCCATACGTAGCAGACGAGACGTTAATTCTTGACGGTAATCCGGTTCCGGGAATCACTTCTGGCTTGGATCCGGCCTCACGGGTGAGCGGCAAACCCTATCCACTGCTTGAGAACGAGGACAAGTCGTTCCAGGGTGCGATCGTTCTCGGCAAAGGATTCGTTCTGTCCCCAGAAAGCGCTCACGCTCTCATCACGCAGGATGCGCGAAACCGTGAGGTGCTCTTCCCTTACATGAATGGCGAAGATTTAAATTCCAGACCCGACTGTTCTGCCAGCCGGTGGGTAATCAACTTTCATGACTGGTCTGAGGAGCAAGCACGCCAGTACTCAGTCGTATACGAAATACTGGAACGCGAAGTTAGGCCTGTGCGGCAACGGCGAAACGCTGACGGATCATACGTCTTACGGAAGCCCCTTCCTGAGCGCTGGTGGCAGTACGCAGATAAGCGACCAATGCTGACACGCCAAATGGCCGACCTTGAAGAGGTCATCGCGATCGCCCGCGTAAGCAAGGCGGTTATGCCAGTAAGGATTTCTACATCACAGGTCATAAGCGAGCAGGTGGTGGTTTTTCCAAACGATTCAACTGCCGAGCTTGGGCTCCTCTCCAGCAATATTCACCTGGCTTGGGTCCTCAAATGGGGGTCGACCCATGAAGCCCGCATCCGTTACACACCAGCAGACGTCTACGAGAACTTCCCGAGACCTGAAGAAACAAGCTCCCTCGCGGCAGCTGGGGAGGTTCTCGAGGGAAATCAGCGCACTGCCATGTGCACCTACGGCATCGGGCTAACCAAGCTCTACAACCTTGTCCACGATAAATCGAAAACCGCCGTCGACATCCAGGCCATTCGTGATGCCCACGTGGAGATCGACCGTACCGTGATGGAAGCCTACGGCTGGGCTGACATCGACCTGCAACATAGTTTTCGAAAAACGCGCCAAGGTTCACGCTTCACGATCGCTCCCAATGCCCAGACAGAGATTCTGGACCGACTCCTGGAGCTGAATCACGTGCGGCACAAGGAAGAGGTGGAGCAGGGGCTGTATACAGAGGAGGCCAAGCGCCGGCGTGCTGCTGCCCGGAAGGCGAGAGCTCGGGCCGCTGCGCACAACTCTCAGCGCACCCAAGAGAGATTCGACGACGGCGGGCTATTCCCCAAGCCAGACACGTTATTCTGAACCATACGCCAACGTGCCCCGCTCCCGGTAACGACCATGTGCGGGGCACGTGCCGTTGAGGCGTCAGCTCTCCGAGACGAAGAGTACAAAGTGCGCCCAAGCGCCGGCTGTGAGTGCAAGCCGGGGTCCATCGACATCCTTGGAGTCGCGGACGTGGACGATGCCGGGGTTGGTGGCGATCTCGACGCAGGACTCGCCGTTGGTGCCGTCACTGTAGCTGCTCTTGAACCAGGCCAGTTCGGAGGCATCCCTGGTGGAAGCCTTGCGGATCATAATTCTCCCAGCAGTTTCTCGATGAAGGCCAGTGACTCCCGCGGCCGGAGAGCCTGAGCCCTGATGGCGCCGTATTGCAGCTCCAGGACTCGCAGCTGTCTCGGCTCTGAGACGGGACGGCCGTTGAATGCGCCGTCGGCGCGTCCGATGGCAGTACCGTCCGGGAACTTCAGCAGCTCGATCCTGCCATCCACCCCTGGGTGGGGATCGCTCTTCGTCGGCATCACCTGAAGCGTGACGTTCCACAACTGCCCCACTTCAAGCAAACGTTCGAGCTGTTGTCGCCACACCATTGTGCCTCCGACTTCCCGCAGCAGCGGTGCCTCCTCCAGCACGAAGTTGAGGGACGGCGCTGGGTCTCGCGCAAAGACCGCCTGCCGAGCCATGCGAGCGGCAACCATGCGCTCCACATCGTCTGGCGAATAGGGCGGCTGGGCAGCCTCGATCAAGGCCTGCGCGTGCTCCGGTGTCTGCAACAACCCGCTGAGGCTGTTGCGCACGTACACCCCGATCTCGACCGCCTTGCGCTCCAGCTTCTCCAGTTCCCGAACCTTCTTCGGATACCGAACCCGCTGCACATCCTCCTTCATCGCCGAGATCAGACCGCCGGCCTTCAGCACCTCGTCCGCCTTGTCCAGGTACTCAGGTCGCGGAATCCGCTTTCCACCCTCGATCTTGTACACCATGTCCTCGCCGTACCCGACCGCCGTCCCGAACTCCGCGGCGCGCATCCCCGCCGCCTCCCGGCGCAGCTTCAGCTGCCGCCCCACGGTGGCGATCACGGCGATACCCCAGTCGTCGTCCGGATCCACCTCCCAACCCGCCTCGTCCGTTTCGCTCTGGGGCTGTTCCGCCTCGCCATCCACCGACATCCGTGGACCCTCCCTCGTTGCGCGCTGTGCGGCGTCGTACCGCGCGACGCCCCTGTACCCGTACCAACCGTCACGACAGCCCGGACAGCACCGGACAAGATGCCGACAGTCACCGTACGCAACGGCTCCGTTACGCATCACGGTAAGCGGATGCGGCCACGCTGAGTGATGTGAACCTCGAAATCGCTACGGCCACGGCCGAAACCGACCCCACCGCCAGCGCCGCCGCCTCCGCCGACGTGCCCGACTTCGCCATGCAGCTGTCGTCCACACCCCGCGGTGCCCGCCTCGCGCGGCTGCTTGCCGAAGTGCACTTGCGCCGCTGGGGACTGCCGACGGTGACGGCTTGTCAGCTCGTGGCCGAGCTGGCGTCCAACGCGGCGACACATGGCCGTGTCCCGGGCCGGGATTTCCGCCTCGCGCTCCGCGTGATCGGAGACGTCCTCCGCATCGAGGTCACGGACACCCGCGGTGAACGTCTCCCCGAACTGCGGCAGTCCGCCGACCCGGACTCGGAGTCGGGTCGTGGGCTTCTTCTCGTGGACGCACTCGCCGACCGCTGGGGAGTGACCGAGGACCGCTTCCCGCGAAAGATCGTCTGGGCTGAACTGCGCATCGGGCGACCGGAACCCGTCCCCTCACGCTCCGGTGGCACCGGCGACTCTCCCCAACAAACGTGAGGGAAAGGACTCCGCCAGGCCCCACCCCACCCCACCCGCACCGTCCCTTCGTCCGCGTCGTGTGCTTTCGCCCAGGGCGTCCGCTCACTCGGGTGGGTGAACATTTCCGGCGTGGCTGGATTTTCCGGCCCCCAACTCCCTTACGCTCAGTGGCGACGCACCACACAAAACCGCAGACCGAATCGGCCCTCGCCGGGAGCAATCCCAGTGCGAGAGCTAACAATTGTTGCGGTGATTCATCAGCAGATCTCAGTTAAGGCCGGCCCCTCGAAGGTGACCGTTGCTTACCAGGTCAAGAGCGGCAAGGACCGCAACCGCCAGGCGAGGGTCTATACCGCGCTCGTCACGCCGATTCCGAGTTGAGGAAGGGGGTCCAGGACGATGAAGAGGTTCAAGCCGCAGCCGGGTTTCGTGGTGCAGGCTTTCCGGTTCGCCCTGGATCCGAATGCCGGCCAGGAGGCCGCGTTGCGGTCGCATTGCGGGGCCGCGCGTGCCGCATACAACTGGGCTGTCGGCTGGGTGACCGGTTCCTGGTGGCAGCGGGCCGCGGAGGAGACATACGGCATCCCCCAGGCCCAGCTGACGGCTTGGCGGCCGTGGTCGTTACCAGCGTTACGAAAGGCGTTCAACGAGGCCAAGCGCACCGACCCACGGTTTGCTGCCTGGTGGGAGGACAACTCTAAGGAGGCATACAACACCGGCCTGGCGAACGCGTCGGCCGCGTTCGACAACTACGCGAAGTCACAGCAGGGCAAGCGGCGCGGCAAGCGGATGGGTGCGCCGCGGTTCAAGTCGAAGCGGAAGGCGCGCCTTGCCTGCCGGTTCACCACGGGTGCGATCCGCGTCGAGGGCGACGGGCGGCACGTGACGCTGCCCCGGCTCGGCACACTTCGCACGCATGAACCCGCGGTCAAGCTCCTGGGCCGCGTCCAGGCTGGGACGGCCCGCGTCCTGTCCGCGACGGTCCGCCACGAGCGTGGGCGGTGGTTCGTCTCCTTCCAGGTCGAGACCGCGCGGGAGATCACCAAGGTTGCCCGGCCTGGGGTGGCGGTCGGGATCGATCTCGGGGTCATTACCCTGGCGGTGATGGCCGACTCGACGGGCGAGATCCGCGCTGTGCCAAACCCGCGGCACTTGGACGTGGTGCTCAGGCAACTGCGCCACGCTTCTCGGACCGTCTCCCGCCGCCAGGGCCCCGACCGGCGCACGGGGCAGAAGCCGTCCAGGCGGTGGGAGAAGGCCAACACCGCCCGAAACAAGGTGCATCACCGGGTGGCGAACCTCCGCGAAGATGCCCTGCACAAGCTCACCACCGCCGTGGCGACCGAATACGGCACGATCGTCGTCGAAGACCTCAACGCTGCCGGCATGCTGAAGAACCGACGCCTGGCCCGCCAGGTCGCCGACGCCGGATTCGGCGAGATTCGCCGCCAGCTTGCCTACAAGACCCGCCAGCGCCACGCCACTTGTCTCGTGGTCGCTGACCGCTGGTTTCCCTCGTCCAAGATCTGTTCCGGGTGTGGCGCGGTGAGAGCCAAGCTGCCGCTGCATGTCCGGATCTACCGATGCGACCTCTGCGGCCTGGTCATCCATCGGGACGTCAACGCCGCACACAACCTTGCCGCACTCGCAGCAGCCTGCACCACTGGTACCGGAGTGGCCGGAGACCAGGACACCGCCCCGGTGGTGTCGAAGCCTCGTGGAGCCAACCGTAAGACCCGCGCCATCCGTCCCCGTCGCACGACGGGGACGGGGCGGGCAGGTGGCGCAACCCTGCCGCACCAGCGGCGGACAGAAACGAGAGATCGTCATCAGGACACCGAAGCCCTCACGCTTTGGTGACACCGTTACGAACCTTCCCGGCCGAAATGCTGGGAATGCCGATAGCTGCTGAGGCTTTCAGCGACGGCCTGACCACCAAGGAAGACGACCCTTCTCGATGGATACCCGAATCCTTAGCGTGCCCCCGCACGCCCAGTCAGTCGTAGCCGGCGGAGAACCCCACTCCCGGGCGAACACACGCCCCCGTGTGTGCCGCTACCCGATCGTCGAACTCACCGCTCAAGTGCTGGCAACCGCCCCGCCAAGCACACCTGGAGGAAACTGGTGGCCGTGGACCTCTCCTTCTACAAGTCGTGGCTCTCGGAAGGAAATCCGCGAGGAAGGCTGGGCGGAAGGCCATGCGCAGGACATCCTGCTCGTCCTGGAGCAGCGGGGCCTCGAAGTGTCGGATGACATCCGCACCCAGATCACCGGCCGTGACGACTCCAAGATCCTCCGCCGCTGGCTCGCCCGCGCCGTCACCGCGCCGTCCGTCGAAGAGATCTTCGAAGAGGAGTGACAGGAACGAACATGTACGACGCCTGCTGAGTGAACGGGGAGCCACCCATGTCCTCCGCGAATTCCGAACCACCACGCGAGGCGGTTCCCCGCCCTCAGCAGACGCCCGACGCCCTGCGTGCCGCCCTCGCCGTCGTCGCCCCCGACCGCCTGGCGGAGATGCAGCAGACGAAAGACGAGGCGTTCGCGAAGGCCGTCGAATGGCAGTCGCTCAACCCTGTGCGGAGCTGGGTCCTGGCCTGGGCCAGGGACATCGAGATCGCCCGCCGCCCCGACCTGTCCGCACGTTATGCCTGGGCCAAGAGCAACCTGGAACACAAGGACCCGGCTGTCGCCCAGGAGGCTCTGCGGGAGCTGACCGCGGTCCTGGACGAGGCCATGGGTACGTGAAGCCAGGGGATCACTCCGTGAGTACCGCGAACGCGGTCACCGCCCTCATCCGCACGCCCGTGCCGCGGGGCTCCAGATCTCCCCGCACCGCCACCTCGTACCGGTTCCGCCACGCGTCGGTCGCCCGGTCGACGTCCTCCGGGCGTAACCGCACGCGCACACGCCGAAAGCGCTCGGCATCCTCGTGTTCGAACGAACCGTAGATCGTGGCCTCACGGTAGCCCTGCTCCTCCGAGCTGAGACGGCTGACCATGCCTCGCAGGACCGCACCGACCTCACGCCCCAACCGTGCACGTAGATCCTTGGCGCCCTCCTCCAGTGCCACCAGATGCCGGGAGGCGATGCGCACAGGTGGTGACGGCTGTGCGACCGGGAGCTCGGGCGACCAGGAGAATCCCAGCGAGAAGCCACGCCGCTCCTCCCCGGCGATCCTGACAAGGGACTCGCACAGGTTCGCCGACAGGCCCGCCCCTGCATACCGTTCGAAGTCAGCAAGCGAGTCCCGTGACAGGGTCTCCTCCGCCGCGGCGACCGCGCAGGTGACCCCTGCGTACAGCGTCCGAGTCACCATTCGTCCGAACGGCTCGGTCCTGCGCGAGCCAGGCCCGTTCGGAACGGCGTCGTTGTGAAAGAGCGCCGCTTGTTGCTGCTCCTCGCTTGGCAGCCGGCTGCGCGGGTCGGGCAACGGGATGTGCGCGGCGACGACGTAGCTGCCGACTCGGGTCTGGTCCAGCCGTACCGCTGCGACATGGTCCTTCACCGCCTGCGGCTTCTGGCCGGGCTGCACGGCCTGCGGGGTGAGCGCGGAGGACGCGGCGGCGGTGTGCAGGTCTTTGAGGCCGGTGAGGGCCGACACCAGGTCCAGCAGCGGAGCCGTACCTGACGGGCCGGGAGGCACCAGGCGGAGGAACTGCCAGTCGACCGGGGGAAGCTGCATCTCCCGAAGGATGTCGCCGGGGCGGCGGGACTCGACGACGGCCAGGGTCTCAAGGATGTCGGCGACCCTGCCGGCGTAGTCACGGCGCTGTTGCAGAGGCACCAGGACCTCGTAGGGCAGCCCTGCCTCCCCCTCAGGAGTCCGCTCCCACACCTCGGCGCCGGAGAGTCCGCGATCGGAGTGCCAGCCCTTAGCGCGTAGATAGCGTTGCAGCAGATCAGGACGGACCTGGGCGGCCTCTTCGAACTCCGCGTCCGTGATCACGTTCATGACGCCACCAGCATGTCTCGGTAGTCCTCGGCAAAGAGGTCGTGCAGGGATCCCACCGTCAGCAGGTGGGCACGCGGCACGTGGACCGTGCGCGTACCGCTCGTCCGGTCTTCGAGTGGATCCTGGTCGTGTAAGCACACCCAGTAGGCCGCATGGCGCAGTAAGAGGCGGTCGGGGTCGGCGTGCGACCAGGCGAAGGGGTCCAAGGGCGCGAGGACGAGGAAGAGGAAGCGGGGGATGTCGAAGTCCCGGCCGGCCAGCATGTTGAAGTTCTTCATCTTGAGCGGGTAGGCAATGTGCTCTGTGTGCATGTCCGGAGACGAGGTGCACTTCACCTGCGCCTCAATGACCGGATATCGACGGGTGCCGGACCGCCCCGGGTGGCCCAGTTGCCAGTCGACACCCACTCGGTCGCGCTCCCGCTTGGTGGCGTCGATATTGGCGGCGGCGGCCAGCATCCGGATGAACTGTTCGCCGAAGTCACCGCGATGGCCGTTGTCCCCGAAACCCACGGAGGCGGTGGCCCACTGCGGCGGTGGAGCGGGTGTCGGCACGGACGGCGCACCGTTCGACGCCTGCTGCGGAATACCGCCTGTCTTGCTGTCTGCCATCCGTCCCCCGGGCGCCTTTCCGCACCTCCATGCGGCTGTGACCGAATGGAGGCCGTACGCATGTCGTACCCCTTGGGCGACGCAGCGTAACGAGCGTCGTGTCCGTAGCCAAGGTTCTTGATCGACGGACGGCCGAAATCAGTCACATGAGCGGTTCAGGCAAGATGACCTTGGCATTCCCACACAAGTCCTGCCTGTTGTCAGCGCTCGCGCCTAATCTGGGCGCGTGACCCAGGATTCTCTCGCCGTGTCCGGTACCGATCCGGGCCTCGGCGCCGACGCCGTTCTTTCCGCGCCCACCCCGCAGCAGTTACGGGACCGGCTGGCCGAGCTGGTCGTACGCGATCTGCTCGGACCCGAAGGGGAAGAGCCGGAAGAGCTTGCCGGCAACCCGCTGGACCACTACATCATCGGGCGTCTGGCGCCCGGCGGCCGGTTGGACAAGAACGGCGAGCACAGGGTGGGCAAGGAAGTCCAGCCCGACACGTTGGACGAGCACGGCATGACTCCCGAGCTGGAGCCGGAGGCCGGCGACCACGAGCCCTCCGCGCCCAACGTACCCAGTCTCCATCCCTCGGCACTGGGCATGACCGTGCGCGTGGAGGACGGTGTCCAGGAACTGACCGTCGAGTGCAACTGGGCACGGTACGAACGCGGCGAGTCGAAGATCGAGGGTAACCACGGGCGCGTGTATCACCGGGTGCCCTATTCGCACTCAGTTTCCGTGAAGCTGACGGAAGGCAAGCTGGACGGACAGCCGGTGCACAGGGAGGACTTCCCGCGCATCGTCGTACAAGGCCGCGCCCGGCGGCATGAGGGTTCGTGGCTGGTCTCCCTGTTCCTCGTCAACGGCCAAGAGGACCGACCGGGTTGCGCGCATTGGATGTTCCAGGTGTCGATGGCGGTCACCGGAGCACCCGGCACCGCTCCTTTCCTGCCCCGGCGTGACATGGAGCCGGCCGGCAGCGATCTGGACGAGCAGCGTTCGCTGGCCATGACGTACCGCTTCCTTCCTGAGTTCGCCGTAGGTCACGGCACCGGCGTACACGCGAAGCCGGCCTCGTCCGATCCGAGGCGCGCGGTCCGCATCTCCAGCGCGGCGGCGCCGTCCTACGAGGTTCCGCACACGGACGTCCCGGATCCCCACACGGACGCCCGTGATGAGGACTTGCCGGAGCTCACCGGACTCGTGGTGGACATGAGGGAGCTGAGCAGGCTCGAACCTGGTTCGCTGCGCACCGGTCTGCTTCCGCTGGTACAGGGTTACCGGTCCTGGATCAAGAGGCAGCTGCGGTTGGTGGACGCTCCGGCCTCCGGGCTTGAGGAGTATCGGCGGGAAGCCCAGGAGAACATGCGCCTGGCGACTCAGGCCGCCGACCGCATCCAGGCCGGCATCGATCTGCTCCGAGACGATCCGGAGGCACTGGAGGCTTTCCGGTTCGCCAATCGCGCGATGTGGCACCAGCGTGTCCACACTCTCGCCGCAGGCGACCGACGTCGCTCACCCGCGTCCTTGCTCCAAGAGGCGGTGGAGAGGGCAGACATTCCGAAGAATCGCAGCTGGCGCCCTTTCCAGCTGGCCTTCCTTCTGCTCAACCTGCCTGCGCTCGCGGACCCCGGGCATGCGGAACGCGCTGACGACCGCGATGCGCTCGCCGACCTCCTCTGGTTCCCCACCGGCGGTGGCAAGACCGAGGCATACCTCGGTCTGACCGCGTTCACCCTCGCCATCCGACGGCGCAAGCCGCACCTGGGCGGGCTCGACGCCGAGCACGGCGTTGCCGTGATCATGCGTTACACCCTGCGGTTGCTCACCATCCAACAGTTCCAGCGTGCCACCGCGCTCATCTGTGCCTGCGAGGTGGTCCGCCGTGAACGGCCTGGTTTTTGGGGTCGTAACCCGTTCCGTATCGGGCTGTGGGTGGGCGGCCGGGTCACTCCCAACACCACCGACCAGGCCGCTGACTGGGTGAAAGAGCGCAAGAAAGAGCGGGGGTTCGGCGGGTTCAGCCGCATGGGGTCGCCCCACCAGCTCACCAGTTGCCCATGGTGTGGCGCAAAGATGGAGGCCGGCCGCGACATCGGTGTGGACACCACACTCCGCCGCACGTTCGTCACCTGCCCGGACGCCTTCGAGTGCCCCTTCGGCATGAGCGCCTTCGGGCTGCCCGCGGACGAACAGGGACTGCCCGTCCTCGTCGTCGACGAGGAGATCTACCGCTTCCCTCCCAGTCTCGTCATCGCCACCGTTGACAAGTTCGCCCAGTTGCCCTGGAAGGGCGACACCCAGGCCCTGTTCGGGCAAGTGTCCCGCCGCTGTACCCGGCATGGCTATGTCACTCCGTCCGCGGTGGACACGGACTGGGAATCTTCCAGCCATCCGGCAACGCCCGACCACGAGTCCGCGTCCACCGTCGACGCCGCTCGGGTGCGCCCACCTGATCTGATCGTTCAGGACGAGCTACACCTCATCTCGGGCCCGCTGGGGTCACTGACCGGACTGTACGAAACGGCTGTGGACCGGCTCTCCACCTGGGAACCCGAGCCCGGCCGCAGCGTGCGCCCCAAAGTGATCGCCTCCACGGCCACCGTCCGCCGCGCCGACCGGCAGATCCACGATCTCTTCGCGCGTCGCACGGCTGTCTTTCCCCCTTCGGGGCTCAGCGCGGACGACACGTTCTTTGCCCGCCGTCGTCGCACCTCTGAAACACCTGGCCGCAGGTACGTCGGCATCTGTGCCCAAGGAGTGCGGACGAAGTCCGTCGCGATCAGGGTCTTCGTGGCCCAGCTCGCCGCCGCACAACATCTGTACGAGACGTACGGGGCCAGCGAGCTCACCGACCCGTACATGACGCTGGTCGGGTACTTCAACAGCCTGCGTGACCTGGGGGGCATGCGGCGTCTGGTGGAGGATGACGTGTCGGCGCGACTGCTGCGGGCGGACCGGCGAGGGCTCGCCGTCCGGCGGATCGGGGAACCGGCCGAGCTGACCAGCCGGATGGCCTCGGACGCCATTCCCGATATTCTGGAGAAGCTGGACATCGGCTTCGGACGACGCCCGAAGGGTTCCCCCCGCCCGATCGACGTCCTGCTCGCTACCAACATGATCGCGGTCGGGGTCGACGTCTCACGACTCGGGGCGATGGTTGTCAGCAACCAGCCGAAATCGACAGCGGAGTACATCCAGGCCACCAGCCGTGTCGGCCGCCGGGCGCCAGGCCTCGTCTTCACCCTTCTCAACTGGGCTCGTCCCAGGGACCTTTCGCACTACGAGACGTTCGAGTCCTTCCACGCCACCCTGTATCAGCACGTCGAGGCGCTCTCCGTGACCCCGTTCGCCGATCGAGCCATGGACCGCGGGCTCACCGGTGTCCTGGCCTCCCTGGTGCGCAACCTCAAACCCGACTACAACGCCAACCGCGGGGCGCAGTACGTGGACCGACGTGGCGAGGTGGTCAGTCACGCCGTTCGTTCGCTGGAACTGCGAGCTCGGGATGTCACTGATGATCACCACGTGGGGAACGAGGTACGCACCCGTCTCGACACACGCCTCGACTACTGGGAGCAGAAACGCAGGGCGCCAGGCGCCGTCCTCGGCTACCGTGCAGCCCGGCGCCAGGGTGACGTCGCGCCCCTTCTGCTGGAGCCCGACAGCGGTCCATGGCGGCCGATGACCTGTCCTACCTCGCTGCGCGAGGTCGAGCCGCCGATCCGGCTGATCTTCTCCGGTGAGTCGGCCGCCGAGATGGTGGAAGAGCCGCCTTTCGTTCCTCGTCAGCAGCTCGATGACGACGCTCCGGCCGCCGACGCAGATCCCTGGGAGACCACATGACCAGTCCCGCCGCCCAAGGGCTGCGCGTCGGCGAGCTGCGCCCCAGCCAGCTCCTCCATACATACGGCATTGGCGCCGTCACCGACCTGCCCAACCTCTCCACCATGGTCATGGGCCTCGACGACTGGGACCCCGTTCGTGCCCGCGCGCTGACCGAGGACCGGCTCCTGGCCGCCGTCCGTCGCCGCCTGGGGGGCCAGGTGACGGCCCTGCGTACCCCTCCACACCTTCCGGAGAATCCCTCCGATCCCTACGGGGACTGGACCAGGACCGGCGTGCCGGTCGGCCTCTTCCCACGGTGGCTGCGGTGCTCACGTGAGCGCTGCAACCAGCTGGCCCCCGCGTCCAGCGGGCTCTTTCAGCTTCGGCCCAACCTGTACCGACCGGAGAAGACGAAGTACGTCCATGCGCACTGTGGCGGTCCAGGCAAGGGCCAGCCCACCGCACTGCCGGCGCGCTTCCTCGTGGCCTGTCAGGACGGGCACATGGACGACTTCCCCTGGGTCTACTTCGTCCATGGGGGCGAGGAGCCGTGTGCGAACCCGACCCTGACCCTGACCGAGTCCGGAACCACCGGTGAGGCGGCCAACGTCTTCGTACGCTGCATCACCAAGGATTGCGGGAAGCGGCGCTCCATGGCGGACGCCCTCGGCCAGGCCGGTGAACGAAACCTGCCGGCCTGCCGCGGCCACCACCCGCATCTCGGCACCTTCGACCCCAGGGGGTGCCAGCAACACGCGCGCACCATGGCACTCGGCGCCACCAACAGCTGGTTCGCATGCCAGCTGAGGGTGTTCAGCATCCCCCGCGCTGAAGAGCCGCTCACCCAGGCGGTCAAGGAGCACTGGGGCCTCCTGTCACCGCTGGCCGCCGTCCCGGCCGACGCGGCGAAGATGCTGCTGCCCACCCAGGCGTGCTGGGCTGAGCTGGAGCACTACGGAGCGGACGCGGTATGGAGTGCAATCACCAAGGAGGCCCAGGCAGCCGCCGGCGGTCAGCAGGACGAGGACGAGGAGTTCGATCTCACCACGCCCGAGTGGCGGGCCTTCACCCAACCCCGTGACCACACACTGCCTGACTTCACCACGGTGCGGGAGCGCCATCTGCCTGAGGGCACGGCCGGCTGGCTTGACAGTGTGGTCCTCGTCCACCGGTTACGTGAAGTCTCGGCTCTCACCGGCTTCACCCGCATCGAGGCTCCCGAGTGGCTGCCCGAGGAGGAGACACAAGCACGTACCATCGCTCCGCTGAGTCGCGACAATGCCCCCTGGGTCCCCTGCGCGGAGCTTCGCGGGGAGGGCGTCTTCCTCACCCTCAACGAGCAGCGGATCGCCGACTGGGAACAGCAGGAAGCCGTCCTCGCCCGCGAGCGCCTGCTGAAAACCGCCCATGCGGACTGGTGCCTGGCCCGCGGGGTGGAGCCTCGCTGGCCCGGTGTTCGATACGTCCTCCTTCACACACTGGCGCATGTGCTCATCCGTCAATTCGCACTGGAATGCGGATATGGGGCCTCCGGCATAGCTGAACGCATTTACGCGCGCTCCGGCCCCGATCCCATGGCCGGGATTCTGCTCTATACCGCTGCCCCGGACAGCGAGGGAACACTGGGCGGACTGGTTTCATTGGGGCGCAGGGAACGGCTCGGACCGGCAATGGCCCAGGCCTTGGAGGAAGCAAGATTGTGCAGTTCCGACCCCATGTGCGCCGAGCACGACCCGACTGTCCATGCACGGCTGCACGGGGCAGCCTGCCACGCATGCCTGTTCGCCGCCGAGACCTCTTGCGAGCGAGGCAACCACTATCTGGACCGGGCACTCCTGGTGGAGACGCTAGCGGACAATAAGTGCGGTTTCAGACCGTAGGTTAAGAGCTCCCGGCGCCACCAGTCCGGTGGCGCCGAGCCTCACCTAGCTAGCTAGGGGGCTGGGGCCAGGCAGCCGGCTCGCCGTTTGTAAGGCCTTAAGCGTTCGATCGGTTCTGAACGTTTCTGATTGTTTATGTTGCTCTGGTTGAGCGTCGCGCCATCAGCGCCTCAGTCTTGTGGCATTGCGGGACTTGCCACGGCCACCGCCCCGCACCCGCACATCCCCCGGTGTCGGAGCGTCACCCGCTCGCCCGCCACCGGAAAATATTGTCATGCATATGTCAAGAACTGGCGGGGTCGGGCGGTGGCGAGCCGATCTCACGGAAGGAAAACAGCCATGTTCGACCTCCGGATCCCTCGCCCCTTTGGCGACAGCCGGTCCGCCCCATCCCCTGCCCGGGCGCGGTGCGCACGCCGCGGTGTGCTGGCCGCGACGCTCGCCACGCTGGTCGCCGTGCCGCTCGGGACCGTGTCGTACGCCTCGGCGACCACCGCGGAGCCTGCCGCCGGGCAGGCGGCCCTGCTGGCCGCCACCGACTTCAAGGGCGCGAACTGGGCCATGCCCGGCGACAACTTCACCGACGACGCGGTCGTCCCCGAGGGGCTGAGCACGTCCGACAGCTACGACACGGTCTACGCCAAGGCCTCCGCCGTCTACGCGGGGTTCAAGAGCACGGCCGGTGCCAACACCGTCCGGCTGCCGATCAACGCCGACTCCGTTCCGGGTACCACGTGGGGAGACCGCTACGCCGGAGCCGTGGCCGCCGCGACGGACGCCGGCTTCAACGTCATCCTCTCCGACTGGGAAGGAGGGTCGCCAAACGGCAGGATCGACGACATGAACGCGTTCAACGCGATGTGGGGCTCCGTCATCTCCAAGTGGCAGTCCAACGCGCACGTCTACTTCGAGGCGATGAACGAGCCGTACGGCTACAGCGCCACAGACTGGGCCAATGTCGCCGCCAGCTGGATCAGCGCCCACCCCTCCGTACCCAAGGAGCGGCTCATCATCAGTGGCACGGGCTACAACCAGGACGTCAGACCCCTGTGCGACGACAGCCGCTTCGACGGCACCTATCTCTCCATCCACCTCTACACGTTCTTCTACACCAGTACGCACACGTACGACGAGTGGGTGAACACCTTCACCTCCCGGCTCGGCAACTGCGCCTCGCGCACCGTCCTGGACGAGTTCGGCGCCCCGACGGACGACGGTAGGAACTACGACGGCTCGGCGGGCTCGGACGAGTTCATCCCGTACATCCAGGCCGCCACCGACGTCGTCCACGACCGGGGCATGGGTGCCGTCTACTGGCCTGCCCTCGGCGGCAAGCACACCCATCGGCCCGACTACGACTGGTACTCCCTCTACGCCCTCCAGGGCAGCGGCACGAACCTGTCGCTGAGCGTGCGCAACACCACCATGATCGACCGGCTCCGGCATGCCTGGGGTATCGGCGGCTAGGGTCATTCGTCTGGATCAGGCTGGACCAGGGAGCGGGGTCTGGTGCTCCCCCACACCCGTTCAGGGCAGTGGGGGCACGTGCCAGACCCCGCGAGCTCAGCATGATCCAGACGGGCGGCCGTGGTGGGCGGCGTGCACGGCACCGTCCCCGTCCACGTGCAAGCGCAGCAGCTCAGAGCACCTTGGTGATCTCGCCGGTGTCCTCTCCGGCGATCTCCGCCGTGATCTCCTCGACCAGCTCGGCGGCCACCGTGCCCCGCTCCCCGTCCCGCGGCTTGAACTGCGTCCGGTAAAGCTCCGCGTACCGGCCTTCCGCCGCCAGCAGTTCCTCGTGGGTGCCGCGCTCCACGATGCGGCCGGCCTCCACCACCAGGATCAGGTCGGCCGCGCGCACCGTGGACAGCCGGTGGGCGATGACGACCGCGGTGCGGCCCTGGAGTGCCTCGGTGAGGGCTTCCTGGACGGCTGCTTCGGAGGCGTTGTCGAGGTGGGCGGTGGCCTCGTCGAGGATGACGACGCGCTGGCGGGCCAGCAGGAGCCGGGCGATGGTCAGGCGCTGGCGCTCGCCTCCGGAGAGGCGGTAGCCGCGTTCGCCGACCACGGTGTCGAGGCCGTCGGGCAGCGAGCGCACGAGGTCGTCCAGGCGGGAGCGGCGCAGCGCGTCCCACAGGTCGTCCTCGGTCGCGTCGACCCGGGCGAGGAGCAGGTTGGCGCGGACGGTGTCGTGGAAGAGGTGGCCGTCCTGCGTGACCATGCCGAGGGTGGCGCGCAGGCTGTCGGGCCTGAGGTCGCGGACGTCGACGCCGCCGATGCGCACGGTGCCCTCGTCGACGTCGTACAGGCGCGGCAGCAGCCCGGCGATGGTCGACTTGCCGGCGCCGGAGGAGCCGACGAGGGCGACCGTCTGGCCGGGTTCGGCGCGGAAGGAGACGCCGTGCAGCACCTCGGCGCCGTCCCGGGTGTCCAGGGACGCCACCTCCTCCAGGGAGGCGAGGGAGACCTTGTCGGCGGACGGGTAGCCGAAGCGGACGTCGTCGAACTCGACGGAGACCGGCCCTTCGGGGACGGCGCGCGCGTCGGGGCGCTGCTCGATGAGGGGCTTGAGGTCGAGCACTTCGAAGACCCGCTCGAAGCTGACGAGCGCGCTCATCACCTCCACGCGCGCCCCGGCGAGCGCGGTGAGCGGTGCGTAGAGGCGGGTCAGCAGCAGCGCCAGGGCGACGACGGAGCCCGGTTCCAGGGTGCCGCGCAGCGCGAACCAGCCGCCGAGGCCGTAGACGAGCGCGAGGGCCAGGGCGGAGACCAGGGTCAGGGAGGTGATGAACACCGACTGCAAGGTCGCCGTGCGCACCCCGATGTCCCGCACCCGGGCGGCGCGGTCCGCGAACTGGGCGGACTCCTCCTGCGGGCGCCCGAACAGCTTGATCAGGGTGGCCCCGGGCGCGGAGAACCGCTCCGTCATGCGGGTGCTCATGGCGGCGTTGAGGTGGGCCGCCTCCCGCTGCATGTCGGCCATCCGGCGTCCCATCCGGCGGGCCGGGACCACGAACACCGGGAGCAGCGCCAGCGCGAGGAGGGTGATCTGCCAGGACAGGGTGAGCATCACGGCGAGCGTCAGGAGCAGGGTGACCAGGTTGGTCACCAGTCCGGACAGGGTGTTGCTGAAGGCGCGCTGGGCACCGATGACGTCGTTGTTGAGACGGGAGACGAGCGCCCCCGTACGGGTGCGGGTGAAGAAGGCCACGGGCATCCGCTGCACGTGGTCGAACACGGTCGTCCGCAGGTCGAAGATGAGTCCTTCGCCCAGGCTCGCGGACAGCCGTCTGCTCAGGATGCCCAGGGCCGCCTCGGCGACCGCGATGAGCGCGATGAGCAGGGCCAGGTGCACGACCGTGGCCGAATCGCCGTCCGACACGATGGCGTCGACGACGTGTCCGGACAGGACGGGTGTCGCGACCGCCAGGAGCGCGGTCACCACGCCGATGACGACGAAGAGGGTGATGCGGGGGCGGTGTGGGCGGGCGAAGGTGCCGATGCGGCGTAGGGTCGCTCGGTTGAAGGGACGGCTCTCCCGCTGGGCGGTCATGACACTGTGCAGTTGTGTCCACGCCGTGGTCTCCATGTTCATGGTCAGACCGTAGAACCTGAACTGCCGTTGAGGTCAATGACCTACCGGGTGAAGCCTGCGGCGGGCGGCCGGACGCCGCACGCACGGGCCCACCGACCCGTGCGTGCGGCGCACTGTCTCACCGGAGGTGCTTCTCGGCTCTCACCGGAGGTGCTTCTCGTCCTGGTAGGTGTGTACGTAGTCGAACCGGGCCGTCGCCCCGGCGGTGTGCTGCGCTACCAGGCCGATCCTGAGGGCGGCCTCGGTGGGCAGGGTCCAGGTGCCGGTGCGGGTCCAGTGGGTGCCGTCGGTGCTGGTGGCGGCGCGCACCTCGGACTCGGTGTTCGTCAGGTCGGCGTGGTACGACAGGCGAAGCCACATGGTGTCCGCCGGCGGGCCGCCGAACATCGGGCCGTAGGCCAGCGCGGTGGGCGGCGTGGTCGTCGGGCGCTCGCCCTCCTTGGCGAACTCGGTGACCTGGGTCAGAGCGCCGTTGGCCCGGTTCAGCGGCAGCACCGCGTGGACGAGTTTGAAATAGCGGTCGTCGTTCCCGTAGAGGACCAGGCCGGCCTGCTGGTTGTCGGCGCCGGGGGCGAAGTGGATCTTCGTTTCGACGGTGTAGTCGCCGGGTGGGGCGTCGCGGGTGAGGACCGATGCCGAGTTGGTGGTCAGGTACAGCTCCGCGTTCTGGGTCGGCCAGGACAGTGCGCTGCCGGTCATGGTCGTGCCGGCGGCCGGGCCGCGTACCCAGGTCCACGGCGAGCCGGTGGTGGTGCCGGGCACCGTGGCGGAGGTGAAGTCGTCGCTGTAGGCGGGCAGTAGCGTGCCCGGCCCGGGGTCGGGGACGCGGGTGGTGACCGGGGTGTAGAGGGCGGTGGCGGTGATGTTGTCGGCGGCGGCGCCGGTGCCGCGGGCCGCCGCGCCGACCTTGCCGGCGTGCACCGCGGCGGCCGGCAGGTCGCGCTGCTGGGTGGTCACCGCGTCGTGCAGGCGGTCCGCGGTCACCTCCACCGTCAGGTGGGTGCCGCGGAGCTCGGCGGCGACGTTGCGCCAGGCGCTCCACTGGAACCCGGAGGGCAGGGCGGTCACCTTCTCGCCCTGGCCGGCGCCGTGCACGCGCACATCGGTGACCAGCGCGTTCCGGTCCCGGTCCAGCCAGGCGACGACGTAGTCGTCCGGGTCGGCGTAGTCGATCACGAGGCCGGCGGCGCCGGTCGTCGAGGTCACCCGCAGGTCGGCCTCCGCGCGCAGTCGGGTGGGGGCGGTGGCGTCGGAGACCAGGAAGGCGGGGTGGGCGGGGTTCGTGCCGGTGGTCGGGTGGGTGGCGAAGGCCTTCGGGTCCTGCTCGGTGGCGAGCGACCAGCCGCCGGGGTCCGCTCCCTGGGCGCTGAAGCCGGTGAGCGAGCCGTCGTTGAACGTGCTGCCCACCGCGGGGGAGGTGACCGGCGCCTGCTGGGCGTCCGCCGAGGGACCGGCGCCCGCGCGCACCACCGGCCAGCCGTCGATCCAGTCGAGCCGGTCGATCAGCATGGGGCGCCGGGTGAGCTTCAGCGTGCCGCCGGAAGCCGGATCGAGGTAGGGGTCGGCGGCCGGGACGGCGTGGTAGACGAGCCAGTCCTGGCCGGACAGGTCGGTGGTCAGGGAGTTGTGGCCCGGGCCGATCCAGCCGTTCCCGTGGGCGCCGAGCACGATGCCGCCCTTGCTGCTCGGAGCCGTCAGGTCGACACCCTGGTCGTCCAGGAAGGGTCCGGTCGGGCTGGTCGCGCGGCCCACCTTGACCTGGTAGCCGCTGAACGCGCCGTCGCAGCAGCCCGCGTCCGAGTAGAAGAGGTAGTAGTAGGCGCCGCGGTGGACCACGAAGCCGCCTTCCATCCGGCGGCCCTGCGCGACCTCGGTGACCGCTCCCTCGATGCGGGTGCGGGCACCGTTCAGCTTCGCCACGCAGATCGTGTCGTAGCTGCCCCAGTACAGGTACGGCTGGCCGCCGGCGTCGGTGAACTGGGCCTCGTCGATGTTGCCGGTCGAGCACCCGCTGGGGGTCGGCAGTACGGCGCCTTCGTCGGTCCACGGCCCGGTGGGGGTGGGGGCGGTCGCGACGCCGACGGTGTTCTTGCCGGGGACGGAGTAGAAGAGGTTGTAGTGGCCGCCCGTGTAGCGGATGTCGGGTGCCCACAGCCGGGACCCGTCGTGCCAGGCGGGCTGGGTGTCGGGGGTGAAGACCTGGCCCGCGTACGTCCAGTGCACCAGGTCGGCCGAGCGCAGGATGGGCAGCATGCGCTCGCCGTCCTCACCCCTGCTCTGGAACACGGGATTCTGGGTGCCGTAGGCGTACCAGAGGCCGTCCTTGCCGCGGATCAGCGACGGGTCGGGGAAGGTGTCGACGACTCCCGAGGTGACCGGGTTCTGGTAGGTGGACGCCGCCTTCGCGTGCGCCGGGTGCGCCGGCGCGTGGGTGGGTCCGGCGTGCGGGGGAGCGGACGCCTGGGCGCCCGGTACCGCTCCAGCGAGCAGCGCGCCCACCAGCAGCACGACGGTCCGGACGGTGCCCGCCGTCCGTCTCGGCGTGCGGCGGCGCATGGCGTGTCGCGTCGTGCGTCTCATGACGAAGTGCCCTCCGGCTCGAACGCGCTCAGGCTGGGGTCGTAGTCCGAGGCGCCGATGTCGTACATCGACGTCATCCAGTGGTAGAAGTTGTCGCCGCGCTCGCGCAGCAGGTCGTAGAGGCGGCGCATCAGGCGGCGGCGTACCGGGGCGAACTCGGGGTGGGTGAAGCGGTTGCTGAGCTCGTGGGGGTCGGCGACGAGGTCGTACAGCTCGTTGACCGACTCGGGGTTGACGATGAGCTTGTAGCGCTCGTCGCGGAGCATCCGCTGCGGATACGGGAAGTGGTGGCCGTGGAACTCGGCCAGCAACTCGGTGCGCCAGTCGGGGTGCTCGCCCCGTACGAGAGGTACCAGGCTGCGGCTGTCGACGGCCGGAGCGGTGTCGCAGCCCGCCAGGTCGAGGATGGTCGCCGTGCAGTCGGTGAGGGTGACGAACTCCCGCCTGGTCTGCGGGGCCGCCCCGGGGATCCGGACGATGCCCGGGATCCGGTAGATGTCCTCGTACATCGCGGGGCCCTTGTCGTGCAGCCGGTGGGCGCCGGTGAACTCGCCGTGGTCCGCGGTGAAGAAGACCGACGTGTCGTCGGCGAGGCCCAGCTCGTCGAGCCGGGTGAGGATGCGGCCGATCTGCTCGTCGATGAGGGTGACGTAGCCCCAGTAGACGGCGATGAGCTTGCGGGTGACCTCCAGGGGGAGGGTGTCGAAGGTCCAGTGGGCGCTGTAGTTGCGCTGCACCGGCGGCTTGCCCTCGAAGGTCTCGGCGATCGACGGGGGCAGCTCGACGAGGTCGGGGTCGTAGCGGTCGTAGTACGCGTCGGGCAGCAGATAGGGCAGGTGCGGGCCGAAGAAGTGGGTGGCCAGGAAGAACGGGCGGCCGTCGGCGGCGTACCGCTCCAGCTGCTCGATGGCCCGGGTGGCGAGGTAGTACTCGAAGGTCGCCTCCACCGGCTGGTGCAGCCGGGCGGCGAGCAGGTTGCCCGGGTTGCCGTTCGGTGTGGTGCCCCGGACCGGCTCGGAGATGCGGTACGGCGGCAGGTCGTGCTCGGCCAGGTAGGCGAGGTAGTCGGGGTGGTCGACGGGGTTGTGCCAGCCGGGCAGGTCGGGGCCTTCGAACCCGTAGCTGGCGGCGTTGCGGTGGGTGCCGCCGTGCCACTTGCCGACCAGGCCGAGCTGGTAGTCCCGGGCGGCCAGCGCGCTCGGGAAGGTGAACGCGTCGTCGCGCAGGTCCTCCAGGTATCCGACGTTGCGCTCGTAGTTGGCGAGCAGACGGTGCCGGAAGGGGGCCTGGCCGGTGAGCAGGGAGGCGCGGGCCGGGGTGCAGATGGCGGTGGGGGTGTAGCAGTTCTCGAAGCGGGTGCCGGTCGCCGCGAGCCGGTCGAGGTGCGGGGTGGCCACGTGCGGGTTGCCGTAACACCCGAGCGTGTCGACGCGGTGCTGGTCGGTCATCAGGAACAGGACGTTCACCGGGCGGCTGCCTTCGTGTAGGCGTCCGCTGCGTAGAACGTCGACGACGAGGGCGCCTTCTGCAACTGCCCGGTGCGCACGAAGAACTCGGACATGCCGTCGAGCCACTTGCCCACGGTGCCGTCCTTGGTCTTGGCGGCGAGGTCGGCGGTGGTCAGCGTCTTCACGTGCGTCGCGTCCGCCTTCACCTTCGCCTCGGGGACCTTCAGCAGCCTCGCGGCCAGCGTGATCGACTCGGCCTGGTGCGCGGCCCGCCAGTCGTTGGCGTCCTGGAGCACCTTGACGACCTTCTCGCTCTGCGCCTGCCCGACCTTGGTGCCCGCGACGAAGGCGGTCGGGAAGTTGCCGCCGATCTTCTCGGTGCTGGCCACCTCGACCAGGTCGGGCACCTTCTCCTTGATGGTGTCGATGAGCGGGTAGTAGATCCCGGCGCCGTCGATCCGCCCGGACGAGAAGGCGGAGACGACCGTGGACGGGTCCATGGCCACCTTGGTGATGTCCTTCATGGTCATCCCGGCCTTCTCCAGGGCGAGATTGAGGATCATCTCCCCGGACGTCCCCTCGGGAACGCCGACCTTCTTGCCCTTCAGGGCCCTGATCGAGGTGATGCCGGGCTGGGCGATCACCCGGTCGGCGAAGGTGAGCGTGTCGATCGCGATGATCCTGGCCTTGCCGGAGGCGGGGAGCCAGAGGGCACCGGGGCCGATGTAGCCGTAGTCGAGGTTGTCGGTGCCCAGCGCCTGGATCTGGACCGGGCCGTTGACGAACGGCTTGCAGTCGGCGGAGATGCCGTGCTTCTTCCACAGGTCCTGCTCGTCGGCGATGGCGAGCAGGCTCGCGCCGTTGTAGTCGGCGATGTAGCCGAACCTGACCTTCTTGCCGTCGCCGCCGGAGTCGGACGAGGAGCAGGCGGAGGCGGCGAGCGACAGGCCGGTCACGGAGAGGGCGGATATGAGGGTGCGTCGAGTCATGCTCATGACAGGCGGTTCCTGGTTCTGTGCGGAGCGGCTCCGACGGGGCGCTGGGCCCGGCCGGACTGTGCGGTACGCGGCCCTGACGCCTCAGCCGGTCCCACCCGCACCCCGGCGCGGGGCTGCGGGTTCGGTCTTCTCCCGGTGGGCGTCGGCCTTCTCCAGGTCGGGGGCGGTCTTCTCCTGGTGGTAGACCGAGTGCCAGACCTCGTTGCGCACCCGGGCGAACTCCGGGCTCAGCCGGATCTCCTCGGTGCGCGGGTAGGGCAGGTCCACATCGACGACGTGATGGATCCGGCCGGGCCTGGCCGCCATCACGACGACCCGGCGGGCGAGGTACACGGCCTCGTCGACATCGTGCGTGACGAACATGACGGTCCGCCGCTCCCGGCTCCAGGTGGCGAGGAGCTGGTCCTGGAGCTGGACCCGGGTCACCGCGTCCAGGGCGCCGAACGGCTCGTCCATCAGCAGGACCTCCGGGTCGACCGCGTAGGCACGGGCGATCGCGCAGCGCTGCTTCATGCCGCCGGAGAGCGTCTTGGGCAGCGCGTCGGCGAAGTCCGCGAGGCCGACCTGCTCGATGGCGTGCTGGGCGCGCCGCTTGCGCTCGGCGGCGGACACCGGCATCAGCCGCAGCCCGAACTCCACGTTGTGGCGCACCGTCAGCCAGGGGAAGAGCGCGTACTGCTGGAAGATCACGCCTCGGTCGGGTCCGGGTCCGGTCACCGGCCTTCCGTCCACCAGGACCCGGCCCACGCTCGGTTCCACCAGGCCGGCGGCCATGCTCAGCAACGTCGACTTGCCACACCCGGACGGTCCGACGACGGTGACGAACTCGCGGTCCTCGATGTCCAGCGTGACCCGGTCCAGCGCGGTGAAGGACGTGTCCTTCATGGGGAAGGTCTTGCCGGCGTCCCGGAAGGAGATCTTGGTGGTCATCGGCGCTCCTGCCAACCGGTGAGACGGCGTTCCGCGAGCAGCAGCAGGCGGTCCATGACGAGGCCGATCACTCCGATGCAGATCAGCCCGACGAAGATGGTGGGAATGTCGTAGTACGTCTGGGCGTGCATCATCTCGTAGCCGAGGCCCTTGTCGGCGCCGATGATCTCGGCCGCCACCACGGTCGCCCACGACGAGCCGAGCCCGATGCGCATGCCGACGAGGATGAACGGCGTGGCCGCCGGCACCACGACCTTGAGGAAGATGACCCGGTCCGAGGCGCCCAGCACCCGGGCGGCGTTGATCAGTGTCGAGTCCACCCCGGTCACCCCCTGGAAGGCGGCCACCACGCAGGACATGAAGGACGCCAGGAAGATGACGAAGATCTTCGGCGTCTCGCCGATGCCCATCAGGACGATCGCCAGCGGGATCATCGCCAGCGGCGGGATGGTGCGGAAGAACTGGATGTACGGCTCGATCAGGCCGCGTGCCAGCGTGTACCAGCCCATCAGGAAGCCCACCGGCACGGCCACCAGCGTGCCCAGTGCCCACCCCAGGAACACCCGGCGCAGACTGGCCAGCGCGTCCTGGCCGAGGGTCCCGTCCCCCAGCAGCTCACCGGCGCGGGACGCCACGGACAGCGGCCCGGGAACGTCGGCGAGCTGGGCCGACGCGACCAGCGCCCAGACGGCGATGCCGAGCACCAGGGCGGCCAGGTTGAGCAGCAGGGCATGCGGGCCACGGCGGGTGCTCCGGGCGCCGTCCGGTGCCGCTGACGTCTTCTTCGGCGCGGTGATCACTGCCATGGCGGCCCTGTCCGTTTCATGGGGTCTCCTCGGAATCCGGTGATGCGTCTGCTGGGGATGTGGAAGCGGACCGTGCGGGGCGCGCGGCGTCCGGTCGGGCCGGGTAGCGGGATAGCAGGGGTGACTCGTGCAGGACGAGCGCGATGGCGCCGAGCGCACCGCCTGCCTCGTTCAGCGCCGCCTTGCGCAGGTCCACCCGGTGGCGGGCCAGCGGCACGACGTCCGCGCCCAGTGCCCGTTCGACGGGCTCGAAGAGGGCGGCGCCGGCCTGGGTCAGCTCGCCGCTGAGCACGATCACCCCGGGGCCCACGGCGTTGCAGACCGCCGCGAGTACCGAGCCGATCCGGGTGCCCACGGCCTCCAGCACGCCCAGCGCCGCCGGATCGCCCGCCTCGACGCGCGCGAGGAACGCCGGCAGCTGGTCCGCTTCGCCGCCCGCGGCCCGGTGGGCGTCGAGGACGGCGCCCACCGAGGCCACCGTCTCCAGGCAGCCGGTGGCCCCGCACGAGCATCGCCGGCCGGCCGGCTCGACCCGGATGTGGCCCAGCTCTCCGGAGAGTCCCCACGCGCCGCGGTGCAACGAGCCGCCGACGACGAGACCGCCCCCGACGCCGTGCGAGAGCCGCAGGTACAGCACGTCCTGGTCACCGGCCGCCGCACCCCAGGTCGCCTCGGCGAGCGCGGCGAGCCGGGTGTTGTTGTCCAGCAGGACGGGCACGTCGAAGCGTGCTCTGAGCAGTGCGAGCGGTTCGTCGCTGTGCCGCAGCCGCCGGGCCGTGTCGCCGTCGGCGCCCTGCGACGAGCCGGTGCCGGTGCGGGACGGGGGCTCGCTCCCCGTGCCGCCCCCGTCGGCCACCGGCCCGACCACGCCCACGCCGATCGCGTTCAGCGCCCCCAGCCGCAGGGCCCCCTCGGCCAACTTGCCGACCAGGCGGTCCGCGATGTCGACCCGCTCCTGCCAGCCCAGTCCGGCGTCGTGCGGCTCGCTCGCCGAACCGATCACCTCGTGCGCGACGTTGACCGCCGCCACATGCACCGCGCGCCGGGCGAAGTCGATGCCGATCGCCTGCCCCGCATGGGGGTTGAGCGTCAGCGTCTCGACCGGGCGCCCACGCCGGCGCAGCGCCGGGGCAGGGGCGGACACCACGATGGCGCCGTCGTGGACCAGCGTGGCGACGATGTCGTAGAGCGTCGTCCGGGACAGGCCGCTGTGCCTGCCGAGTTCGCCCCGGCTCAGCCGGCCGTGCCTGCGGAGCAGATCGAGGACGAGTTCCTCGTGCCCACGACGTAGCCGGCCTAGCGGGCCCTCTTGTGGTGGCATGCGGCACAGCATGGGGACGGCGCCGCTTTCCGTCAACAACCCGGAAAAAATAACTCCGCCCGAAATCCCCCAAGGGAACGGGTGAACGCGCAGGTCAGCGGGGTCGTTTCAGAGGTGAGACGGGACGGCAAACGTCATACAGCCGCAATAAACGGGGCGCGGCGGCGGACACGCGGGCCCTGGCACCCGCCGGGACCCGGCACCTGGCGTCCGTCGAGATCCGGAATCTGGCGCACGTCGGGACCCGGCGCCAGTCCCATGGCCGCGGCCGGCAGGGCTACTCCAGAGCCCACGGCATCGCCTCGCGCCACACCGGGCCCTCGTGCGCCCAGTCCATCATCACTTTGGCGAGCGGCTCCGGGCCGAACATCTCGAACGGTCGTGGCGCGTAGTGCGCCTGGAAGTGCCGGTCCGCGCTGCCTTCGCGGTACTCCACCCGGTAGGTCATGTCGTCGTTCAGATACGCCTGGATGTAGTGCTGATCCACCGGTTCCAGGTCGAGCCTTTCAAGGATCACGAACCGGTGCCGCAGGTTCATGTCGGCCAGCAGGTCGTGCAGCTCTTCCTCGGTGGGATCGGCCACGGCGCGCCCGCCGTCGTCGATCGCCCGCAGCAGTGGTCTCGCCATGCCCGCGACGGTACCGGTCGTCCCTTCGCCCGGTCAGCGCCAGTTGGTGTCGTGGTCGACGAGGGTGCCGTCGGCTTCGTAGGTGTCGACCGCGGTGATCGTCTTCCCGTCCGGGATGGCCACGGCCCAGGCGCGGTAGCCGGTGTGCGGGACGGCGACGGTGGTGCCCTTGAGGTCGGTGCCGTCGGCCAGGCGCACCACGCCGTAGGCGACCTTGGCCTGCGGGGTGACCACGAACAGCCGGGACCCGCTGGTGCCCTTGTCGTGGAGTCCCCACAGCCCGGCGCCGCCCGAGCCCATGGGGTCGTGCGCCCCGTCGACCGCCTGGCAGTCCGACCACGGTCCGCCCTGGTGGTCGATGCGCACCCCGCCGATCACCATGCGCTGGCAGAGCAGCGACGACTGGTCCGGCAGGGCGTCCGCCGCCCCGGACGGCGTCCCGTGCCGCTGAGCCCCGGACGTGTCGTACCCGTCGGGCAGCGTCGGATGGAACTCCAACGTCACCGACCACCGACTACCGTCCACCATCCCCTGAGCCACGGTCGTGGTGGTCGGCTCCGGCTTCCGGGAGTGGCCGGCCGTGGGTTTCGGGGAGTGGCCGACCGCGGGGGGGACCTCGTCCGTGCGGCCGGCCGATGAGCCGGACAGGGCCAGCGGCAGCGCGACGGCGACGGCGAGCACGGATGCGGCGGCGGCCCCGACCACCATCACCCGCCGGCGCTTCTGACGGGCGCGGCCGGCCCGCAGGATCCGGTCGACGGGAGCCGGAGACGGAGCGTGCAGGTCTCGTGAGCGGACGAACGCGGCGTGCAGCCACTCGTCCTGGTCGTACTCAGGGGTCATCGCGCTTCTCCAAGCCGGCTGGTCAGTGAATCACGGGCGAGGTCGGGGTGGGAGCGCAGTTTGGCCAGGGCACGGGAGGCCTGGCTCTTCACCGTGCCGACCGAGCAGCCGAGGATGTCCGCGGTCTCCTCCGCGGACAGGTCCTCGCAGTAACGCAGGACCAGGACCGCGCGCTGACGCCGGGGCAACTGGCTGAGCACCCGGACGAGCGCGTCGTGCTCGGCGACGCCCCCGACACCCGTTCCGTCCTCGCGGGCGGGACGGGTGTCGGGCAGTACCGGCAGAAGGAAGTGGACGATCCTGCGGCGCCGATGCCGGCTGCGGTTGGCATTGACCAGTGCCCGCCGCACGTAGTGTTCGGCGGTCTCCGACCGTATCCGTCGCCAATGCGGATACACCCTGGCCAGCGTCGTCTGCACCAGGTCCTCCGCCTCGTGGAAGTCGCCGGTGAGCAGGAACGCGGTGTGTGTCAGGGCCCGCCAACGGGTGGCGACGAACCGGGTGAACTCGCAGTCCGGTCCGTCGGTCGTGGCCTGCGGGTCGGATCGGGGCACGGCAGGGAACGTCCTGTCTTCTCTTCGGGGTGGATCAGCGCCACATGGTGTCGTGGTCGACGAGGGTGCCGTCGGCTTCGTAGGTGTCGACCGCGGTGATCGTCTTCCCGTCCGGGATGGCCACGGCCCAGGCGCGGTAGCCGGTGTGCGGGACGGCGACGGTGGTGCCCTTGAGGTCGGTGCCGTCGGCCAGGCGCACCACGCCGTAGGCGACGTTCGCCTGCGGAGTGGCCACGAACAGCCGGGATCCGCTGGTGCCCTTGTCCTGGAACCCCCACAGCCCGGCGCCGCCCGAGCCCATCGGGTCGTGCGCCCCGTCGACCGCCTGGCAGTCCGCCCACGGGCCGCCCTGGTGGTCGATGAGAACCCCGTCGATCACCATGCGCTGGCACAGCAGCGCATCCTTGTCCTGCAACTCCTTCTTCGCCGCGGCCGGCAGCCCCTTGCCGCCGAACTCGGGCGGGTCGTACCCGTCCGGCAGCGTCGGGTAGAACTCCAACGTCACCGACCACGCAAGGCCGTCCACCACACCTTCGGCGATCTTCTGCGACACCATCCGCGGCGCCGTGTCCTCGGCCGCCGCTGCGGACGACTTCGCGGACGACTTCGCAACCGACTTCGCGGCCGGCTGCGCGGCAACGGACGTGGCGGACCGATGGCCGTCCTGCTGCCCGCCTGCCGCGAACGCGGTGGCCCCGAACGACACCCCGCCGATCGCTGCGACCGCGACGGCCGCCACGCCGACCTTCTGGGCAAGACTGAGAGTCACGAACGCTTCTCCTCACACTGCCGCCCGACACCATGCCGGGCGGTGCCGGAACGGCCAGCACCCTGCGACCGCATTCCGACGTGCGGCAACGCCCGTCAAAGGCGCCGCCGTTGGAACTTCCGTCCGTAGGTACTCCCAAACAACCGCGCAGGGTTGCATGCCTCGCGCACAAAGGTCGGCGACGGTGCCGTTCCGCCGTCAGTGGCCGCGGAACGCCTCCTGGAGCCACCACGAGGGCCCGCTCGTCACCTTGGCGTCGACGAGCATCGGCCGGCTCCGGTCACCGGCCAGCCAGGACGCCACGGCGGCCAGGTCGGCGGCGGTTCGCACGGTCGCCGCGTCCCAGCCGTTGCCGCGCGCGATCGCCGCGATGTCGGTGTCCGGGAAGCGCACGGTCGCCAGGTCGTGGCCGTCAGGACCGAAATGGTGCACCTCGGCCCCGTACGCGGCGTCGTCGTACACCACGGCGAGCATCGGGATGCCGAGCCGCACCACGGTCTCCAGCTCCGCGGCGCCCATCAGCACACCGCCGTCACCGAGCGCGGCCACCGGGAGCCGCGACGGCTGCGCGAGCGCCGCGCCGATCGCGGTGGCGAGGCCGAGACCGATCGACTGGAACGCCTGGGTGAAGCAGAACCCGTTCTCGTCGGGGACCGAGAGGTAGGCGCTGGGGTAGCCCATGAAGTTGCCCGAGTCGACGGACACGACGCGTTCCGTGGGCAACAGCCCGTCGAGCGCCACCGACAGCGTGCGCGGATCGATGCGGTCGGGTGTCGAGTCGTCGTCGTACGGCACGTCGCGCCAGCGTCCTTCGGCACCGATGCGGTCCCGGACGGCCGCGGTGCGGTAGCCGGTGGCCTGCGTGCCGCCGAGCGCGTCCAGGGCGGCGCGTGCGGTGCCGATGACCGGTCCCCGCACGCCCAGGTGGATCGCGCGGTGCGCACCGAGCGCGGCACGGTCGACGTCCACCTGCGCGACGGTGGCGTCCGGGCCGATCAGCGCGCCGTGCCGCATCGTCCACATGTTCAGCGCACAGCCCCAGCCGACGATCAGATCGGCGGCCGTGATCAGCTCCGCGGCCAGCGGGGTGGCGAACCCTCCGGAGATGTCCAGCGCCCACGGGTCCCCGTGGAACAGGCCCTTCGCCACGGCACTCGTCGCGAGCAGCGCACCACAGGCCTCCGCGAGGTCGGCGAGCGCCGCACGGCTGCCCGGCCGCCGCGCCCCGCGCCCGGCGACGAACACCGGACGTTCCGCGCGCCGCAGCGCGTCGACGAGGGCGGCGAGCTCGTCGTCGGGCGGGGTGAGCAGGTCATCGGACGGCGGGCTCGGCTGCCCGGCGGGCGGCGGCGGCACGGCGGCGGTTCCGGTGACCGGTCCGCTCACCGGCGACGCCTGCACCGGGAGCGGCAGGTTGAGCAGCACGGTACGGCGCTCCGCCAGCGCCGTGCGGTACGCGGACGCCGCGACGTCGACCGCGGACCGAGCCGCCGTCACCCGCATCGGTGTCGCGCCCACCGCGGTGGCGAGCGCGTCCTGGTCGACGTAGAAGTTGGAGCGCGGCTCGGTCACGTCGGCGGCGAGCACGACGAGCGGCGTGCGGCTCTTCGCGGCCTCGGCGATGCCCGTCATGGCGTTGGTCAGGCCGCAGCCCTGGTGCAGCGAGACCGCGGCGACCCGCCCGCTCATCCGCGCGAACCCGTCCGCCATGACGGCGGCGCCGCACTCGTGCCGTGCCGCGACGAACCGCGCACCGGCCGCCGTCATCGCATTGGTCAGATGGAAGTTGCCGGAGCCGACGACGCCGAAGACATGGTCGACGCCGAGCCCGGCCAGGGTGCGGCCGACGGCGCCGGCGACCGTGTTGCGGGGGTCCATGGGGCTCATGGGGTCCATGGGGTCCATCGGGTCACTGAGGCTCATGTGGTCAGCGCTCAGCGTTCCACGAGGGCCAGGATGCGGGCCGGGCTGCCGGAGCCGCCGACGATCCGCAGCGGGCCGGTCACCAGCAGGGCGCCGGTCGGTGGCAGCTGGGCGAGGTTCTGTAGCTGGGTCAGCCCGTACTTGCCGGCGCCGTGCATCATCGTGTGGCACGGGAACATCGGCTCGAAGCCGGCCGCTGCGCCGGCGTCGGTGCCGACCGTCTCGACGCCGAGCCCGATCACCGGCGACTCCTGGGCCAGCCAGCGCGCGCACGCGACCGACAGGCCGGGCGTGTGCGGTCCCGCCTCGTCGGCGTTGAGGAACTCCTCCTGCGCGTGCGAGCGGGCGTCCCAGCCGGTGCGGAACAGCAGCCAGCCGCCCTCGGGCAGCGGACCGTGCTGCTCCTGCCACGCCTCGACGTGCTCGATCTCCAGCAGGAAGTCGGGGTCCTCCGCGACCTCGGCGGAGAAGTCGAGCACCGCTGCGGGCGCCACGAGCCGGCCGGCCGGGACGGATGCGACGTCCTCGCCGTCCTTGCCGGTCACCCAGTGGTTCGGCGTGTCGAAGTGCGTGCCGGTGTGCTCACCGGTGCGGAAGTTGTTCCAGTACCACCCGGGCCCACGGTCGTCGTACCGGCTGATCTCCTCCAGCTGGAACTTCGCGGTCTGCCCGAACTCCGGCGGCAGCTGCAACGTCGGCGTGTCCGCGGTGAGTGGCGCGGTGAGGTCGACGACCTCGACCTGTCCGGACGCGAGCGCGTCACGCAGGTCCTGAAGGATCGACACGGCGTACCTTCCTTTGTAGGTGCCTCGGTGAAGCCGTAGGTGCCTCGCCGGAGCGACGAGCCGACCAGCACGCGGGCCTCTGGACCGACGCCGCGAACCTATCCGGTCACGACCCTGGACCTTCCCTCCGGCCGGTCCGACGGGCACGGCTCCACCCTCGTGGTCCGCGGCACCCGGTGGCTACCCCGGCGGACCCACTCGTCCGCCGGGAAGCGACCTCGTCCGCCGGGAAGGCGACGGTGAACGCGGCCGGGTGGATAGAGCTCGCGTGCTCGGCCACCCGGCCGCGCGTCCAAGCCGTCAGCCGAACGCCACCGAGAAGATGTGCATGGCGTTCTTCCCCTTCGCCTCTCCCGTGCTGGTGCCCGGCAGGGTCAGGTAGGCGGGCGTCTTGCCCTTCTGCAACGTCACCGTGGCGCCGTACACGCTGACGTCGCGGACCGACCTGCCGGCCGCGGTGTTGTAGTAGGGAAGGGTGGCCAGGATGTCGCCGCCTGCCGCCGGGGCGTTGTCCCACCAGTCGGCGAACGCGAGGGAGACGTCCTGCGTGCTGCCGTCGGTGTAGGTGAGCGTCGCGGTGTCGGCGGCGGAGCCGTTGGCGGCGGTGCCGAGGAGGCCGAGCCGGTCGCCCGAGCCGGTGAGGGGGATGGTCTGGCCTGCGGCGATGATGTTGTCCGGCGCTCCGGTACCGGTGCTGGGCCAGGTGAAGTCGAGCCCGTCGTGCTCGACGGTGCCACCGGAGACGATGCCCGCGGCGGCGAGGGCCTGCGCGGACAGGCTCCGGCCCGCGCCGTCCAGGTCCGCCCCGGCGGTCTTGGCGTCGTCGCTGACGGCGGTGTTGTTGAGCGCGTCGTGCAGCGAGGCGTAGGGCACCGAGACCCGGCCCGCGGCGTGGTCGTCGGAGTTCGCGCCGCGGTAGGTGGCGTCGGCGGACAGCCCGTAGCCGCCCGGTGCGGCGTCCTCGTCCACCGTCACCTGCCAGGTCACGGTCGCCTTCGCGTCCGGCGCGAGGCCGGCGAAGGTGGTGGGCGAGGTGGCCAGGACCGTCCAGCCGGTGGGCGCGGTGAGGCCGACGGAGACGTCCTGGAGCGCGGTCGGGCCGCTGTTGCGGTAGGTCGCGGTCACCGTCCCGGAGCCGCCGGCCTTGAGCATCGGGGCGTTGTCCAGGGTGAAGGGGTGCCCCACCGTGATGACGGCGGAGCCGGTGACGCCGCCCACCGTCACGTCGATGGTGGCCACCCCGTTGCCGACGGCCGTGACGGTCCCTTCGGGGCTCACGGTGGCCACGGCCGGATCGCTGGTGCGGTAGCGGATCGCCGTCTTCGTCAGGTCGACGAAGGACCCGTCGTCGTTGACCGCCTCGACGACCCGGTCGGCGGTGACGTCCAGGTTCCTGCCCGGCTGGCGGGTGGGGTCGGTGTCGTCCTTGATCCAGCGGTTGCGTGCGGTCAGGTCGATGGTGTCACCGGCCTGGTAGGCGACGCTCTCCGGCTGCACGGTCACGTACTGCACGTGCCGGGGCAGGGTGCCCTGGACGTCGACGGCGGCCGAGCCGGCGGTCGTCGCGGAGTCGGGGCCCACCTGGAACCGGTACGTGCCGTTGTAGACGACCTGCCTGGCGGCCTTGCCGTCCCAGAAGGCCAGGTCGGAGGCCTTGACGGTCAGCGTGATGTGCTGGGTGGCGCCGGGCGCGAGCACCCGGGTCTTCTGGAATCCCACCAGCCGCTTCTTGGGCAGTTCCCGGCCGTCGACGGTGAATCCGGTGGCCCCGTAGAGCTGCGCCACGGTGGCGCCGGGCACGGAGCCGGTGTTGGTCACGTCACAGCTGACGCGCACCGAACCGTCGGCGGAGACCGCCGTGCGGTCCGCCTTGACGTGTGCGTAGGAGAACGTGGTGTAACTCAGGCCGTATCCGAACGGGTACGTGGGGGTACCGGTGAAGTACTGGTAGGTCCGTCCCAGTCCGCCCGTGTCGCCCGGGCTGAGCCCGTAGTCGGAGACGTCCGGGAGCTGGGTGTCGTCCTTGTACCAGGTGAAGTTCAGGCGGCCGCCGGGGTTCTGCCTGCCGAAGAGGACGTCGGCCAGTGCGTCTCCCTGGCTCTCCCCGTTGTAGCCGGAGAAGACGATGGCCGGGACCCTGCCGCGGACCCCTTCGATGGCGACGGGGGCGTCGGCCTGGACGTCCAGCACGGTACGGGGGTTGCCCAGGGCGGTGACCTGGTCGATCAGCGAGCCGTAGTTGCCGGGCAGGCGCAGGTCGGCGCGGTCCTTGCCCTCCTTGGCCACCGCGTCGTCGGTGCCGACGGCCACCACGACCAGGTCGGCGTCCTCGATGGCGGAGCGCGTCCCGGCGCCGAGCGTGGCGTCGCCGGTGGCGGTGGTGGAGGTGCCGGCGGCGTCGTAGACGATGTCCACGTCCGGGTTGGCCGCCTTCGCCTGGGCCGTGATCCCCTCCACGGCGTCCACCTGGAGCGACGGTTCGCCCGAGTAGCCGCCGAGCGTCACCTTGCCCGCGAGATCGCCGACCACCACGATCTTGTGCAGGCCGGCCGGCCGCACCGGCAGCAGCGGCTTGTCCGTGCCCTTCACCTTGTCGTTCTGCAACAGGACCAGCGAGTCGTCCGCAACCTCACGGGCGAGCTTCTGGTGGGCGGCGGACTCGATCACGTCCTTGCCGATGCTCGTGTACGGCACCTGCTCGGCCGGGTCGAACTCGCCCGTCTGCATGCGGACGGTGAACAGGTGCACCAGGGCGTTGTCGATCACACCCTCGCTGAGGACGCCCGCCTCGATGGCCTCCTGGAGGTTGTGCGGGGTGGCCTCCGTGCCGGTGCAGTTCACCTGCGTGCCCGCCCGCAGCGCGTAGGCCTGCCCGCCGGCGGCGCCGGAGACCTGCCGCCCGGTCGTCGTGTTGGTCCAGGTGGCCCCGGCGCCCTTCTTGTCGGTGGTCCAGCCCGGCGGTGCCCAGTCGTGGCCCGAGGGGAAGGACTGGTAGGTGGTGCCGACCGCCCCGCAGTCGGACGTGATGTACCCGGCGAAGCCGTAGGTGCGCTGGGCGATCTGGTTGGTGGTGTAGGTGTCGGCGGCCGACGGGGTGCCGTTGATCGCGTTGTACGACGTCATCAGGCCGGCGACGTGCGCCTTCTCGATCAGGCTCTTGAACTGTGCGGTGTAGTAGTCGTACAGGTCGTTGTCCGTGGTGTCCGAGCTGACGCCCTTGCGGTTGTTCTCCACGTCGTTGAGCGCGTAGTGCTTGGCGGTCGCCGCGACCTTGAGGTACTTGCCCGTCGGCCGGCCCGTGGCCGTCTGGCCCTGGTAGCCGTTGACGAACGCGCCCGCCATCTCCGCGACCAGGTACGGGTCCTCGCCGAACGCCTCGTCGGTGCGGCCCCAGCGCGGGTCGCGGTCCAGGTTGACCGTGGGCGCCCAGTACGTCAGCGAACCGTAGTCGTCCCGGGACGGGCCGATGTTGTTCTGGCCGGTGCCCCACAGCGACTTGTCCAGGAAGCCCCGGGCCTCGTCGGAGATCGCCGTGGTCTCCCGGTACATCAGGTCACGGTCCCAGGTCATGGACGCGGCGAAGTTGGTGGGGAAGCTGGTGGCGTGCACCCCGCCGGACGCCGATCCGTGGTCGGTGTCGGCGCCCAGCCGGTTGACACCGTGCTGCCCTTCGCTCCAGTACGTGTACTGCTGCACGCCGAGCCGTGGGATCGCGGGAGCGCTGTTGGTGTGCAACTGCTGCACCTTCTCGCTCAGCGACATGCGGGACACCAGGTCCGCGGCACGTTCCTGGAACGAGTAGTGGGTGTCCAGGTAGATCGGCAGCGCCTCGGCGTGGGTGCCGGCGGGCGCGACGGCGGTGCCGGCGGGCGCGGTGGCCACGGAGGCACCGAGCAGCCCCAGGGTGCACAGGGCCGCGGCCAGCGCTCGGTCGAGTGGTCTGCGGGAGGCACGGCGAGGTCGGGTGTGTCTGGTGTGGGGGAGCACGGTCTGAACTCCTGTCCGTGTACGGGGGATCGACGTGGGCCCTGGAACCGCAGGGACGCGGCGCCGCCGCGGACGAGCGGTGCCGCTCCTCGGGTATGCCCACGTTTCTGAGGGCTGTGCTGGCTCTCCGGGCCGCGCCGTCCCACGAGACGGGAGCGCTCCCACACCGACGGGGATGGTAGCGGTCCGACGCGCGCATTCACACCCGTTCCGTCGAAACTCCTGACCTGAATTGGCCCTTTCCCTGCCGGATGGCGCACGTTCGGTCCGCCGTACGGTGCCGATGACTTCAGGTCCGCAAGCCCGTCAGAGGATCGCCATGTCATCGAATTCGATGTCGAATCGACTTTCCGGGGTGCGGCGACCTACGCCATCGGCGACGTCGAAGTGTCGCGACAGCCGCGACGGTCGCAACAGTTGCGACAGTTGCGGAAGTTCCCCCGCCTCGCTGGGCGAGATCGGCGAGGGTGCACGCACAAGAGTGCCCCTGGTGCGACCGCGCCCGGAGAAAATCCTCTCCGAATCCTTCCGGTGAAGTGGGTGCAAGGAATTCTCGACACCATTTCGAAAGTTTCGGCTGTCGGCCGCTTTGGGAAGCGTGAGTTTGTTAAAGGCATTGACGAATGCGGGAGGCTGCTCTTACTTTCATGCTCGTCGCGCTTCGTACGTCATATACGAGATGCGATATGCGACTCCTGACGGGCCGTGGCCTCCGCACCGACACCATTCTCCCGGTGTGCGGGCCGGCCCTGGAGGAGCGGGCCGCCGGATTCAGGACGGGAGGGCAGTGACGGCATGGGCGTCGACCGGCGCACTGGCGATCTCGGCGACGGGAGGTACCGGAACCCGATCCTGCACGCGGACTGGTCCGATCCGGACCCGGTGCGGGTGGGTGAGGACTTCTATCTGACGGCTTCCAGCTTCGGCCGGGCCCCGGGACTGCCGTTGCTGCACTCGACCGACCTGGTCAACTGGACGCTCGTCGGGCATGCGCTGGAGCGCCTCGAACCACCGGAGGAGTTCGCCGAGCCCCGCCAGGACTGCGGGGTGTGGGCACCGTCCATCCGGCACCACGCGGGCCGGTTCTGGATCTTCTGGGGCGACCCCGACCAGGGTGTCTTCCAGGTCCATGCCGAGCGCGTCGAAGGCCCGTGGTCACGCCCGGTGCTGGTGAAGGAGGGCAAGGGGCTCATCGACGCCTGCCCGCTGTGGGACGCCGAGACGGGCGAGGCGTACCTGGTGCACGGCTGGGCCAAGTCCCGCGCCGGCATCAAGAACCGGCTCACCGGCCACCGCATGCGCCCGGACGCGACCGGGCTCCTGGACGAGGGCACCGTCATCGTCGACGGTGACGCGATCCCCGGCTGGTTCACGCTGGAAGGCCCGAAGCTGTACCGGCACGACGGCTGGTTCTGGATCTTCGCCCCGGCCGGCGGGGTGCCGACCGGCTGGCAAGGCGCGTTCCGGGCCCGGGACTTCTTCGGACCCTACGAACACCGTGTGGTCCTCGCACAGGGCAGCACCGAGATCAGCGGCCCCCACCAGGGCGGTTGGGTGCGCACCGGCACCGGTGAGGACTGGTTCCTGCACTTCCAGGACCGCGGCGCGTACGGGCGCGTGGTGCATCTGCAACCGATGCGCTGGACGGACGACGGCTGGCCGGAGCTGGGCGACCGAGGGGAGCCGGTGCTGGTCCACGCCAAGCCCGAGCTGCCCGCCGGGCCGGCGGCGGTGCCCGCGACCGACGACGACTTCCCGAACGGGCAGCATGGGCTCCAGTGGCAGTGGGCGGCGAACCCGGGCGACGGCTGGTCCGGGCCGCATGAGGGCGCGGGCCTGCACCTGACCTGCGTCCGCAGCGAGCACCTGCACGACCTGCGTCGACAGGCGCACGTGCTGACCCAGCGGCTGCCCGCGGAGGTCTGCACGGTGACCGTCGACCTGCACCTGACCAGCCGGGAGCCCGGTGCCCGTGCGGGCCTTGCGGTGCTGGGCAACGCCTACACCTGGATCGGCCTGGAGCGCGGCGCGGACGGCACGGTGCAGCTCGTGCACCGGTTCGCCGAGCAGGTCGCCGACGCCGAGCGCGACGCGGGCACGGCACGCCCGGCGCCGGACGGCCGGGCCCGGCTGCGCATCGCGGTCGACACGGGCGCACGCTGCCGCTTCCTCGCCGACACCGGCGACGGGTTCCAGGGCTCCGGGCAGGTCTTCGCCGCCACACCGTGGCGCTGGGTCGGAGCCCTGCTCGGCCTGTTCGCCACCGCACCGCCCGGCGGCCCCGGCGGTGCGGGAACCGCACGGTTCACCCGCTTCCGGATTCGCACCGACGGAGCGGAGCCGGGGGAACCGAAGATCAGCACCCCGTGAACAGCACCCCGTGAACAGCACCCGTGAACACCCCTCCATGAACAGCCCTCCGTAACGCGAGGAGTTGCCGTGAAAGGTCGTCCCGGCCGTCCCAGCCGGCCCAGTCGTCGCAGCATCCTCAAGACCGGCCCAGGAGCGCTCCTGGCCACCAGCCCCGTGGTCGGCGGGCTGCTCGCCTACGGCGTGCCCCCGGCGCGTGCGGCCACCGGTGCGCGCGCTGGTGCGGCCACCGGCGGTGCGCCCTGGCCGGAGGCCGACCGCATCGTGCGGGAGACCCGGCGCCCCCGTATCCCGCACCGCACCGTCGACGTGCGCCGCTTCGGCGCCGTCGGGGACGGCACGACGGACTGCACACGTGCCTTCCGGGACGCGATCGACGCCTGCGCCGCACACGGCGGCGGGCATGTGGTCGTTCCGCCGGGCCGCTATCCGACCGGCCCCATCCGGCTGCGCAGCCGAGTGGACCTGCACGTCCAGCAGGGGGCCACGATCGCGTTCAGCACCGATCCGGCCGCCTACCTGCCCGCGGTGCTCACCCGCGACGGCGGCATCGAGTGCATGAACTTCTCCCCGTTCCTCTACGCCTACGGCCAGCACGACATCTCCGTCACCGGCGGCGGCACCCTCGACGGCCAGGCGGACAACGCCCACTGGTGGCCCTGGTCGGGCAAGGCCGCCTTCGGCTGGGAGCCCGGGGACCCGACCGGCGACGCCGACGGAGCCCTGCTGGCAGACATGGCGGAACGCGGGGTCCCGGTCCAGGAGCGGGTGTTCGGCCAGGGGCACTACCTGCGCCCGCAGTTCTTCCAGCCCTACCGCTGCCAGAACGTCCTCATCTCCGGGGTCACCCTCACCAACACCCCGAACTGGCAGATGAACCCGGTGCTGTGCACGAACGTGACCGTGCAGGGCGTCACCGCACACAGCCTCGGCCCCAACAACGACGGCTGCGACCCCGAGTCGTGCGACCACGTGGTGATCGACGGCTGCACGTTCACCACGGGGGACGACTGCATCGCCGTCAAGGCCGGCAAGAACGCGGACGGGCGGCGGGTCGACGTGCCGTGCCAGGACATCGTCATCCAGGACTGCACCTTCACCACGGGCCACGGCGGCGTCACCATCGGCAGCGAGATGACCGGCGGGGTGCGCCGGCTCTACGCCCGCGACCTGCGCATGGAAAGCATCGACCTCAACGACTGCCTGCGGCTCAAGACGAACTCGGCCCGCGGCGGCTTCATCGAGGACGTGTACCTGCGCGACACCGAGGTGCAGCACCTGAACAACGCGGCCGTCGAGATCGACTTCTCCTACGGGGAAGGGCCGGGACACGGTTTCAACCCGCTGGTCAGGGACATCCACCTGGCACGTGTCTCGGTCGCGCAGACGCACTACCCGATCCTGGCCAAGGGCTACACGGACGACCACATCACACGGCTCACCCTGGACGACTGCCGCTTCGACACGGCCACCGCCGACAGCGTGATCCAGTACGTGGACGAGGTCTCGTTCCACGACGTCTACGTCAACGGCGCGCCGGTGACACCGCTGCGCTGACGAACGACGACCCGGTGGCCGTCTCGAACCCGAGCCTCGTGCCGTGGGCCGCGCCGACCCTCCCGGCTCAGCTCATGGGGAAGAGGCGCGCCAGCTCGTCCGCGAGGCCGGCCAGCTGCTCGCGGTCGGGCTGGCCGGTGGCGGCGGACAGCTGGAGCAGGGACACGGAGCCGCGCACCGTCAGGAGTTCGGTGTCGGTGACACCGGGCACGAAACGGCGGACCGCTTCCACGGCCACCGGGTCGGACAACAGCACGGCCAGCGGGGTACGCAGGTTCAGCCTGCTCTCCGGGAACTCGTCGGCCCGTGGGGCGGGGGCCAGCGCCGCCGACTGCCGGGGCCGGTCGCGGTGTGCGGCGATCTGGAGGTGGGCGGTGGTCACCTGGTCGGGGCTGCGGGGCAGGCCCAGGCGCTCGTACTGGTCGGGCGGTGCGTCAGCGTCCCGGAGTTGCTCCACCAGCATCCGGATCATGCGGAGCTCCACCTCGTCGTCCTGGATCGGCCGCTCCTGCCGGGGATCGTCGGCCAGGTCGTACAGCAGCGCACCGAAGCGGAAGGGGTCGAAACCGGGGCCGGTTCTGGCGGGGGCCCGCAGGGTGGGCACGCCCTTGGTGAAGGTGAACGGCCCGGCGAGTTCGACGTCGACCAGTTCGTGCGGGGCGAAGCGGCCGCGCCCGTGGGTGGGCATCAGCGTGTGCTCGTGGAGCGGCCGGTTGGTCGCGTCGTGGCAGGAACGCATGTAGACCCAGCGGCCGTCGGTGATGTTGACGTGGCCGCCGAACATGCCGAAGATCGCCGATTTCCGGAGTGCCACCTCGCCTCCGGTGCCGTCCGTCGCCTCGGCCAGGGGGCGGCCCTGCATGTCGGGTGTGCGGTCGACGCCGAAGAACTCCAGGAGTGTCGGGGCGAGGTCGATCGTCTGGACGAGGCCGGCGTGCCGGCTGCCGGCGTGCGACGGCCGGCGCGGGTCGTGCACGAACAGGGGGATGTGCGCCAGCTCGTTGTACCAGGGCTGGACGAGCTTGCCCCACCAGCCCTTCTCGCCGAGGAGGAGGCCGTGGTCGGTGCAGACGACCAGCATGGTGTCGTCCCACAGGCCGTAGGTGTCCATGGCGTCCAGCACCCGGCCCAGTGAGTGGTCGCACATGGACAGCAGGGCGGCGTACTCGAAGCGTGCGTGGGTGGCCTGCTCGTCGGTCTCGGTGACCTTGTGGTAGTCCGGCCAGTCGAAGTGCGGGCCGTCGTAGTCGTGCGGATAGAGGTCCTTGTAGTTCTTGTGCGTGAAGAAGGGCTCATGCGGATCGAAGGTCTCGATCTGGACGAACCAGCCGTCCTCGGCCCGGTTGACGCGCAGGAACTCAAGGCCCGCGTCGAACGTGAGCGTCTGCGGGTGCTTCTCCTCCGTGTCCATGTGGGCGCGGTTGACCCAGTCCTGGCGCCACAGGTCGTTGCGGTTGCTGTGCAGGTCAGCGGGCGGTACCGGGTCGGCCACCTGGCCCTTCCAGGCGTCGCCCTCCTGGCCCCGGAAGAACTCCCAGGTGGTGTAGCGCCCGTGGTAGGTGGCGCCGCCGTCCTCCCAGTAGTGCTGGTGGTCGCTGACCAGGTGGGTGTACACGCCGTGCTGCTTGAGGAGTTCGGGCATCGAGTCGTCGAACGGCTCCAGCGGGCCCCAGCTGCGGTGCAGGAAGTTGTGCCGGCCCGTGTGGAGCTCGCGGCGTGCCGGCATGCACGGCATCGACCCCACGTAGCAGTTGTCGTAGGCGGTGGTGCGGGCCGCGAGGCGGGTGAAGTTCGGGGCGTGCACCCAGTCCGCGCCGTAAGGAGGCAGCATGTGCCGGTTCAGGCTGTCGAACATGACCATGATGGCCCTCATGCGTCGGCTCCTTCCGTGCCTTCCGCTCCGTCCGTGCCTTCCGCTCCGTCCGTGCCTTCCGCTCCGTCCACGCCTTCCGCTTCGTCCGCGGCCTCGTTCCGGGTGCACCGGAAGCCCTGCCGGCGTGCGTCGACCTCGATCGCCGCTGGCCGCAGCTGTGCCGCGCGGATGCGCTCGACGTCGAACTTCTCCGACCGGTCGAATCCGAAGATGCCGTTCTGTTCCTGGAAGACGTCGGTCAGCTGCGTGTAGCAGTAGCCGAACATGTCCGGGTGGTCGAGCAGGGCCCTGACCAGGCCGTCGAACCGGGCGTGGAACTCCTCGACGGTGCGCACCCGGTCGCCGTACCCCCAGGACGTGCTGGCGGACTGCGGCCGTTCCGCCTCGGCCGGGTTCCACCAGATGCCGCCGAACTCGCTGACGAAGAAGGGCTGGCCGCGGTAGCCGATGGACCAGGAGGCGCCAGTGCTGTCGGAGCGGTTCACGTAGGGCTCGCCGTCGCCGAGCGCGCGGTGGTTGGCCGTGAACGCGGCCGGGTCCTGCTCGTAGTCATGGCTGTCGAACACGTCGGACTCGGCGACGCGGTGGGCGTAGCCGGACGTGTCGAGCACCGGCCGGGAGGTGTCGTGGGCCTTGGTGGCCAGGAACATCCCGCGCATCACGTCGTCCAGCGCGGTGATCCGGTCGCCGTAGTCCTGCCAGGTCTCGTTCATCGGGCACCAGCCGACGATCGCCGGGTGGGAGTGGTCCCGTTCCAGCACCTCCAGCCACTCCTGGACGTACGAGGCGTCCGGTCGCTGGTTGGTGGACTGGCCCTCGCCGGTGTTGCAGCCCCAGTCGCCGAACTCGCCCCACACCAGGTAGCCCAGCCGGTCGGCGTGGTAGAGGTAGCGCTCCTCGAAGACCTTCTGGTGCAGCCGTGCGCCGTTGAAGCCGGCCGCCTGCCCGAGCTGGATGTCGCGCAGCAGGTCGGCGTCGCCGGGCGCGGTCATCAGCCCGTCGGGGTAGTAGCCCTGGTCCAGCACCAGGCGCTGGAAGACGACGTCGCCGTTGATCCGGATCTGCCTGCCGGTGATGGCGACGCTGCGCAGGCCGGCGTACGACTCCACGGTGTCGACGAGCCCTCCGTCCGCGTCCCGCAACTCGACGTCGACGTCATAGAGGTGCGGGTCCGCCGGTGACCACAGCCGGATCCGCTCCGGCGGCAGCGCCAGGCTCAGCCGGGGCGCCAGGTCGAGGTCGGCGCGTACGGTGCCGTGCACCACGACGCCGGCGGCGTCGCGTACGGCGATGTGCACCACACCGCCGGGCAGGTTCGCGGAGAGCGGCACCACCACGTCGAGCGCGCCGGCCGCCACGTTCGGGGTGATGCGGGGGCGACGGACGGCGACCGGGGGCACCGGTTCCATCCACACGGTCTGCCAGATGCCGGTGGTGCGCCGGTACTTCGCCGCGCGCGGCGCGTACGGCACCGACTGCTTCCCCCTGGCCTGCGGTGCCTGCGGATCGTCGCGCGCCCGCACCACCACGGGCACCGGCACACCGGCGGGGGCGGCATCGGTGATGTCGAAGCTGAAGCCGGAGAACCCGCCCCGGTGCCGCCCGACCTCGACCCCGTTCACCCACACGGTGGTGTCGTGATCGACCGCACCGAAGTGCAGCAGCACCCGGTCACCGGCCCACTGCGCCGGGACGGTGAGCAGCCGGCGGTACCAGACCGCCCGCATGAAGTCCTGCTCCTCGACCCCCGAAAGACGGGCCTCGGGCGCGAAGGGCACCACGATCTCGCCGGCCAGCTCCCGCTCGACCAGCCCGCGCTCCCGACCGGTGTCGGACCGGTCGATCTCGAACCCCCATCTGCCGTTGAGGTTCAGCCAACGCTCGCGCCGGAACTGCGGCCGCGGATACTCCGGCCGCGGCAGATCGGACCGTTCAACCGGCAACCGTTCAACCGACATGGACAGCCTTTCCGTCGTGCTCTGTGCTCTGTGCTCTGTGCTCTTGTGCTCGTCTGTGCTGGTCGACAGGGCTCAGGCCACCGGGTCGCGGAAGCGGAGGGTGAGCAGCTCGAACGGGCGCAGTTCGAGCTCGACCGCGCTCCCGGGTGTCGTCCCGCGGACCGCCGCGCCGTCCACGGCGCGCTCCAGCAGGTCGGTGGCGACGGCCTCGCGCCAGGAGAACCGGGTCCGCACGCTCGCGCGCGAGCGGTTGCCGTGTGCCTCGTACAGCCGCACGACGAGGTCTCCGGAGCGGTCCTCGGCGAGTTTGACGCTCTCCACGACGACCGCGCGATCGCTGACCTCGAACAACGGCTCCGCGGCAGCGCCCGGCACGGTGCGCAGCGGAAGGTGCAGGGCGTACCCGTCGGCGACGGCGTCCGGGATCCCACCGGGTCGAAGGCTCACGGAGAAGGTGTGTCGTCCCTGGTCGGCGGAGGGGTCCGGATAGCGCGGCGCGCGCAGCAGGGACAGTCGCGCGGTCGTCATCGGCCGGCCGTCGGGCGCCTGCGCACCCCGGATGTCATGGCCGTAGACGACGTCGTTGGCGATGGCGACGCCGTAGCCCGGCTCGCCGACATGGATCCACCGGTGCGCGACGGTCTCGAACCGGGCGGTGTCCCAGGAGGTGTTCTGGTGGATCGGCCGGTGCAGATGGCCGAACTGGATCTCCGAGGTGGCCCGGTCCGTCCGGACGTCCAGCGGGAAGGCGAGCTTGAGCAGCTTCTGCGACTCGTGCCAGTCGATGTCGAAGGCGTAGCCGATCGTGCCCTCGGACAGCCGGACGGACTGGGTGAGCACCGTACGGCCGCGCTCGTGGCGCACCACCACCGCGTCGTCGACGATGTCGATCGACGCCGGCTCGACGAGGTCGACGCCGCTGCGCTTGTCCTCGTCGTTGATGTCCCAGGCGTCCCACTCGCGTGGGGTGTCCCTGAACAGCTGGAGGACACCGCACGCGACCCCCCGCGGCAGCAGCTCCCGATCCGCGGCCAGGTCGACGACCGAGACGAGGGTGCCGCGCCGGTCGATCTCGACGTGCAGCGTCCCGTCGTCGAGCACGAACCGGTCGTTCACCCGGCGCGGTGCGGCCGGCTCGGGCGGCGTCGCCGGTCCGATGCCCAGCGCCGGCACGCCGTGCCGCGGGTACGGGCCGGCGTTGGCGGCGACCGGGGTGGCGTCGTCCGTGCCGCGGAGCGCGTCGAGCGCCGTGGTGATGAGGGTCGTCAGCTCGCTCGCCAGCCGGTCGTAGTCCCGTGCGGCGTCCTGGTGGACCCAGGCGATGGACGTCCCCGGCAGGATGTCGTGGAACTGGAGCAGCAGCACCCGCTCCCAGATGCGCCGTAGCTCGTCGTACGGGTAGGGGGCGCCCCGCCGGACGGCCGCGGTCGCCGCCCACAGCTCGGCCTCCCGGAGCAGCGCCTCGCTGTGGCGGTTGCCCCGCTTGCCCCGCGCCTGCGAGATCAGGGTGCCGCGGTGCAGTTCGAGGTACATCTCGCCGACCCACACCGGCGGCGCCGGCAGCTCCGCCTCGGCGGTGCGGAAGAAGTGGTCCGGGTCGTCCAACCGCACCCGGGGCGAGCCGTCCAGATCGTGCTTGCGCCGGGCCATGGCCAGCATCTCCCGGGTGGGTCCGCCACCGCCGTCGCCCCACCCGTACAGCCCGAGGACGTGCCGTGCCTTCCCCTTCTGGCGGAACGTCCGCTCGGTGCGGGCCAGGTCGGCGGCGCCGAGGTCGGAGTTGTAGGTCTCGGCCGGCGGGAAGTGGGTGAACACCCGGGAGCCGTCGATGCCTTCCCAGTGGAAGCTGGAGTGCGGCATCGCGTTGGTCTCGTTCCAGGACGGCTTCTGGGTGAGGAAGTAGCGGGCGCCGGCGGCTCGGGCGATCTGCGGCAGGGCCGCGGTGTAGCCGAACGAGTCCGGCAGCCACACCTCTTCGCTGTCCACCCCGAACTCCTCGGCGAAGAACCGCTTGCCGAGCACGAACTGCCGGGCCAGCGCCTCACCCCCGGGCATGTTGGTGTCGGACTCGACCCACATGCCGCCGACGGGGCGGATCATCCCGTCGGCCACCGCCCTGCGGACCCGTTCGAACAGGCCCGGTTGGCTCTCCTTGAGCCAGGCGTACTGCTGTGCCGACGAGGCGGCGAACACGAAGTCCGGGTGGTGTTCGGCGAGGTCCAGCACGTTGGCGAAGGTCCGCGCCACCTTCCGCACGGTCTCCCGGGTCGGCCACAGCCAGGCGCAGTCGATGTGGGCGTGCCCCACCGCCGACACGATCAGCGAGCTGTCCGCCGCGCGGCCGGCCAGCACCGGTGCGAGGACCTCGCGTCCGCGTGCGGCGCTGCCCGCCACGTCGTCGGGGTCCATGACGTCGACCATCCGCTCCAGGGCGTAGGCGATCTCCGCGCGCCGCGCTCCGTGCTCGGGGAGGACGTCGACCAGCCCGTCGAGGGTGGTCACGTCCTGGAGCAGCTCCCACACCTGGAGATCGCGGGCCCGCACCGACAGGTCGGTGAGCCGGTACAGCGGCCGGTCGCCGGCGGTCGCCCGGTCGCCCATCGCCGTGGGCTCGTACTCGTAGGGCACCTGGACGATCGGGTTCGCAGCCGCCTCGACCAGCAGCCGGAAGGGACCCGGCTCGGGCAGCGGGACCCAGGAGTTGTACGGCTCGATCGCCTTGACGACCTCCCCGTCCGGCCGGTACACCAGCGCCTCGGCCTGGAACCCGGGCTGATCCCCGGTGAACCCCAGGTCGACGACCAGCTCGGCCCGTCCCCCTGCCCAGCCGGCGGGCACCTCGCCGCGGACGTCGAACCAGGTCGTGTCCCAGGGGCGCCCCCACGACCGGCCGAGCGCGAACGGCTCGAACCGCTGCGTCACGGCGTCGGCGAACGGCACCGGCTCACCGCCGACCGTCCACGCGGTGATCCGGGTGGGACGGGAGTCGCGGTAGACGGCCGGCCGGATCCGGAACCTGGTGAACCGCCGGACCCGCAGCATCGTCAGCGCGATGGCGTCGAGCTGGACCCGACCGTTCGGATTGTCGGCAACCAAGAAAACGTCTCCTCTTGCTCACTGCGGGTTGCTTACTGCGGGTCGCTTACTGCGGGGCGGTGCCGGGCGGGCGGCGTGCACGCGGGCGGTCAGGACTTGAGGGCGCCGCCGAGGCTCGAGCGCATCAGATGCCGGCGCAGGACGATGTACAGCACGGCCGGCGGGGCCATGTAGACGACGGCGCTGGTGGCGAGCACGCCCCAGTCGACCTGGTTGAAGGCGGTGAACGAGCGGAAAAGGCCGATCGAGAGCGGATAGCGCTCGGGCGACTGCAACAGCACCAGCGGGGTGAGGAAGTCCCCCCACACGGCCATGAACGTCAGCATCGCCGCGGCGCCGAGACCGGGGCCGACCAGCGGAAGGACGATCCGCCGGAGCGCACCGAACCGCGTGCTGCCGTCGAGCCAGGCCGCCTCCTCCAGTTCGAAGGGAACGGCGTCGATGGTCCCCTTCAGCAGCCACAGGGTGATCGGCAGCGCCGCCGCTGCCTCCACCAGGATCAGGCCGAGGTAGCTGTCGTCCAGCTGCATCTTCACCATCAGCAGGTACAGGGCCACGATCGTCGCCGGCGGCGGGATCACCCTGATCAGCAGGATCGCGAACATGAAGGTGGTACGCCCGCGGAACCGGTACCGGGAAAGACCGTAGGCACCGAAGACGCCGCAGGCCAGGTTCAGTGCGGTCGCCGCGCACGACACGACGACGCTGTTCAGGAACAGTCGCGGGGTGTCGCCGTCGGTGAAGAACCGGACGAAGTTGGCCAGGGTGAACGCCGGAAGGCCGACCGTGGGGCCCCCGTCGGCGTCCACCGCCGTGAGCGCGACCCACGCGAACGGTACGACGCAGAACAGCGCCAGCAGCACCATCAGGACGTACTGCACCGTGCGCTGAATGATCACCCACGTCGGCGTACGCCGCCGCGGCTGCGGACGGACGGCCCCGGCGCCCCCACCGCCCTCGGTGGACCCCCGGGCCTCCACCGTGGTCGTGGCCGCCATCAGACCTCCACCCTGGCCAGCCGGGCGTACGTCAGGCCCAGGATCATCAGCAGCACGAGCAGGATCACCGAGGCGGCGCTGCCCAGGCCGATCTGGGAGTACTGGAAGGCGTGCTGGAAGATGTAGATGGAGGCCAGCTGCGTCCCCTGCCCGGGACCGCCCTGGGTCAGGAAGTAGACCAGCCCGAAGACGCCCACCGTCGTGATGGTGGTGAGCAGCACGTAGAGGAAGACCGGGCCGCGGATCAGGGGCAGGGTGATGTGCCGGAAGACCTGGAGCGCGCTGGCGCCGTCCATCCGTGAGGCTTCGATCAGCTCGTCGGGAACGTCCTCCAGCGCGGCCTGGAACATGATCATGGCGAACGCGATGCCGCGCCAGACGTTGATGATGATCACCGACGTCATCGGCGCGTCCTGGAGCGGGGCCGCCGCCCCGGAGCCGAACAGCCCGAGCAGCCGGTTGAAGGTGCCGTTCGCATCGGAGGACAGCACGCTCGCCCAGGTCAACGACGCGACGACCTCGGGCACCACCATCGGCAGGAGCAGCAGCGCACCGAACAGGCCCTTGCCGCGCAGCCACTTCTGGCGCAGCAGGAGGGCGGCGAGCATGCCGAGCACGGTCTGCCCGACGATCGCCGACCAGAACACGAACTCGCCCGTGCGGCCCAGCGAGGAGCGGAAGTCGTCGGAGCCGAGCAGGTTCCGGAAGTTCTCCAGCCCGACGAACTGCGGGTCACGGGCGGCGAACCCGGTCAACTGGGTGTCGGTGAGCCCGAGGTAGATGCCGTAACCGGCCGGCGCGATCACGAAGACCGCGATCAGGACGACCGAAGGCCCGAGCAGCAGCGGCAGCGCACCGCGCTCCCGCCGGCGCCGCCGCGGCCCGTCAGGCAGGGCCCTGGCGGTGGTCACCGGGCCACCCGCGTGCTGCCGAGCAGCTCCTTGGCCTCTTCGGCGAAGGCGTCGGCGGCCTGGTTGCCGTCCGCCTTGCCGGACAGCAGCTTCGCCGTGGCGCTCTGGACCGCCTGGGACACCTGGTCCTCGCCGTCGCCCAGCGGTGGCTGGGTGCAGCTGTTCAGCTTGGCCTCCGCCTCCAGCAACGCCGGCTCGTCCTTGTACGGGGCGGTGCCGGCCAGGCCCTTGCGCGGCGATACCGCCCCCACCGTGGTCAACTGCCGGGCCAGCGCCTCTCCGGAACTCAGCCACTTAGCGAGCTCGACCGCGGCATCGGGGTCCTGGGCCTTGGCGCTGACGCTGTAGACGAAGCCGCCGCCGCTGATCGAGTACGGCTTGGTGCCCGGCACCAGGGCCGGGTAGTCCCAGGTGCCGACCTTGTCGCGGACGTCCTTGATGGGCGCCGCGCCGTCGGGGCCCCAGTCGTACTTCCATCCCCAGCTGCCCTGGGCCGCCACCGGGAGCGTGCCCTTCGGGAACTTCTCGTACTTCGTGGGCTCCCACGGATTGGGGTTCTGAAGATCCCGGACCGGCAGCAGACCGGCCTTGATGAGGTCGTCGTACAGCCCGAAGGTGGCCGACACCCCCTTGCTCCTCAGCGTCCACTTCCCGGACTCGGCGTCGTAGAAGGTGCTGCCGGTACCGGCCACGAGGGGCAGGAAGCCCTCCGTCCACGATCCACCGCCCCAGGCGGTCCCGGCGGGCAGGACGAGCGGAGCCTGACCGGTCCTGGCCTTGATCTTCTTCAGCCGGCCGATCAGCTCGTCCCAGGTGCGCGGTTGCGAGGTGGCCACGCCCAGCCGCTTCAGCACGTCCTTCCGGTAGAAGAGGCTCTGCACGCTCGCTTCGTGCGGGACGGAGTAGAACCCCCCGTCCGGCTGGCGCGCGCCGTCCTTCACCGACGTGTAGTACTGACCCCAGCCGTCCCACTTGTCCAGGTAGTCGTCGAGCTTCAGCAGGTAGCCGGCGCCGGCCATGCCGGTCACGTTGCTGCCGCCCATGTCGATGACGTCCGGCGCGGTGCCGGAGTGCAGCTGCTGCGTGATCTTGGTCCGGAACTGGTCGTCGGTGAGGGCGTCGGCGACCAACTCGACCTTGACGTCTCGCCCCTGCCTGGCCATCGCCTTCTCGAACTTCGGCACCAGGTCCCTGACGACGTCGGCGCGGGCCTTCTGATACTCCAGCAGCTTGACGGTCACCGGCCCGTCCTCGCCCGAACTCGACGAGCAGGCCGTGAGCGCCCCTCCCAGCAGCATTCCGGCCGCGGCAGCGGCGAGGACGCGGTTGCGCCGCATGGCGTCACCCTCTCCTGACTGTGTTCCGTTCTACTTTTATCAAGTGAATGGGATAAAGTTTGGCGATCGTAAGGAGCGGGCTCGCGCCGAGTCAAGGTCTGATACCGAGGGATATCGGGGTGTGGCGTGCGTGTGGCGTGCGTGTGCCGGCACCCGCGGATCCCCCTCGGCCGGCTGTCGGCCATGGCTGCCAATAATCGATCCACTTGACTAAAACGCGGCTCATCGCCGGGTGACCCGCGGTGATTTACTTCGAGGCCCGCGGTGATCGCCGGTCGTCGCCGGAGCGAGGAGGTCGGAATGCGGCGCGGTAGCAACCAGCTCCGGGTGGCGGACTACAACCAGGCCGTGGTGCTGGGCCTGGTCCGTCGCTCACGCGGGGTCAGTCGAGCCGATCTGCAACGCGAGTCCGGCCTGAGTTCCCAGACCATCTCCAACATCACCCGCCGGCTGATCGACGACCACCTGATCCGCGAGAGCGCACCGGGCGGCAACACGCGCGGGCGCCCGAGCATCCCGCTGGTCACCGAGCCGGACGGCGCGTACTCGGTCGGCGTGCACATCGACCCGGCCCGGCTGTCCGCGGTGCTCCTCGACCTCGACGGCGAGGTCCGGCTGGCACGCCAGGAACCCACGCCGCAGGCCACCAACCCGTCGGAGGTGACCGCCCTGATCGCCGACATCGTCGACGGTCTGATCACCGAGGCCGGCATCGCCCGCGCCCGGCTGCTCGGCCTCGGCATCGCGGCCCCGGGACCGCTCGACGTCGACGCCGGACTCCTGCTCGACCCGCCCCAACTCCCCAACTGGCGCAACGTCCGGCTGCGCGCCGACCTCCATGCGGCGACCGGGCTGCCCGTGCTGCTCGACAAGGACGTCACCGCCGCCGCAACGGCGGAGCTCCGCGCCTGTCCGGAGGCGTCGAACTCGTTCGTCTTCCTCTACCTCGGCTCCGGCGTGGGTGCCTCGGTCGTGCTGGACAACCAGGTCATCCGCGGCACCACGAACAACATCGGCGAGGTGGGCGACCTCATCGTGGACCCCGATGCCGAACAGCTGGAGTGGAGCGGCCGGCGCGGCGGGCTGGCCGCGGCCTGCGTTCCGGAGGCGCTCGTACTCCAGGCGGCTCGCGTGGGCCTGATGCCGCTGCCGAACCTGAACGACTACGTCGCCGTCGACGACGCCTGCTCCACGCTCTGCGCCCTCGCGTCCGCGGGCGACGCCGTCGCCTCCCGCCTCCTCGACCGCGCGGCACGCCGGGTCGCCGTCGGCCTCGGCGTGCTGGTGAACCTGCTGGACGCCCCCCGGGTGGTGATCGGCGGCCCGCTGTGGAACCGGCTCAGCGCGGCGTTCCTCCCCGTCATCCCGGACCTCGTCGGCGGCGAACTCGTCGCGCGTGACGGGGTCGTGGTGCAGGGGTCCGCCGTGGGCGACCAGGTGGCGGCCCGGGGCGCCGCGGAACTGGTGATGGACCAGTTCCTGGCACCGCGGGCCTCGGCGTTGCTGGTGGAGTGAGGGGGCGGGTCCCGTACGGTCACCCGGGGGGCCGTGGTGACCGACTACCCACCTCGACGTTTCCTGTCTCGTTTCTTTCGTTGATGGCTGGATCTTGACACCAGCACCCGGTGGTGGTGGTTTAGACCACGTGTCACCACCCGCACACGGGTGGCCGATCAACGTGGAGGTGCTGTGCCCCGTTCCCACCACAGACCGTCCTGTCTCCCACTCCTCGGTGCCGCCGTCCTGACGTTCGGGCTGCTCACCGGCGCACCCGCCGTCGCGGCCGCCGGCTCCCCACCGGGGTCGGCGCCGGAGTCGCCGGCGTCGGACGCTCCCGGTGCCCTGCCCGTCGTCACGCCCACCCCCCAGCACATGGTGGCCGCCGGGCCGGCGCTGGCGGTGCCGGGGCGGGTCCGTCTCGTGACCGGTGACGGCGTGGACGGGCCGAGCGTCGACGTCATCCGGAAGGCGCTCACCGCGGCGGGTGCCGACCACGTCGACCAGGTGGCCGCGGGTTCCGCCGGCGGCGAGGACGCCGGGGGCGCCCGGCCGGGGCTGACGGTGGTGGTCGGATCCATCGGGGACCAGGCGGTGTCCGGGGCGCTGCGTGCCGCGGGCGGCAGCGTGCCGGACGACCTCGTCGCCGAGGGCTACTCGCTCGCGTCGAAAGCCGGGCCCGGCGGCGGCACCGTCGTGCTCGCGGGCAACGACGGCGACGGGATCTACTACGCCGCCCAGACGCTGCGCCAGTTGGTGACCGCAGGGCACCGCATCGCCGCCGTGTCGGTCACCGACCACCCGAGCATGGCGCTGCGCGGCAGCATCGAGGGCTTCTACGGCGCGCCCTGGTCGCACACCGACCGGCTCGACCAACTCGCCTTCTACGGCGACGTCAAGGCCAACACCTACATCTACACGCCCAAGGACGACACCTACCTCCGGGAGAACTGGCGCGACCCCTACCCGGCCGACAAGCTGGCCGACCTGCACGAACTCATCACGCAGGCCACCGACCACCACGTCGACTTCACGTACGCCGTCTCGCCGGGACTGTCCATCTGCTACAGCGACCCCGCCGACGTCAAGGCGCTGGAGACCAAGCTCGGCACCCTGTACGACCAGGGCGCCCGCAGCTTCTACATCGCGCTGGACGACATCAGCTACACCAAGTGGAACTGCGCCGGGGACCAGGACGCGTACGGTGCCCCGGGCCGGGGCAGCGCCGGCCGGGCGCAGGCCGATCTGCTCAATGCCGTGCAGCACGACTTCGTCGACACGCACGACGGCACGGCACCGCTCCAGATGGTGCCCACCGAGTACTCCGACACGGCCGACTCGGCGTACAAGTCCGTGCTGCGGGACCAGCTCGACCCGAAGATCGTGGTGCAGTGGACCGGTACGGCCGTCGTCCCGCCGTCGATCAGCGTCGCCGACGCCGAGGCGGCCTCCGCGGTGTGGGGCCGCAAGGTGTTCCTCTGGGACAACTACCCCGTCAACGACTACGGGCAGACCACCGGTCGGCTGCTGATGGCCCCCTACGACAAGCGTGAGGCCGGGCTCCACACCGCGCTGAGCGGCATCGTGCTCAACCCGATGAACCAGGCCGCGGCGAGCAAGGTCGCCCTCTTCGGCGGGGCGTCCTTCGCGTGGAACGACCAGGACTACGACCCCGACCGCACCTGGCGCGCCGCCGCCGGGTACCTCGCCGGCGGCGACCCGGCCACCACCCGGGCCCTGCTGGCGTTCTTCGACACCGAGCACCTGGCGCCCACCTTCGGCCCTGAGAACTGGCAGCCCCAGGCGCCGGAACTCGCCGCCCGCCTCGCCGACTTCACGGCGGACTGGGACTCCGGTTCCCGCACCCGGCGGGAGAGCGCGCTGCGCGACCTCGGGTCCTACGCCCGGCTGCTCGCCGGCGCACCGGAACAGATCCGTGCCGGGGTGTCCGACCCGGCCTTCCGCGCGGAGACGGCGCCCTGGCTGGACGCCCTCGACCTGTGGGGCGACGCGCTGACCGCCACCCTCGACGGCCTGCGTACCGAACTGCACGGCGGCGACCCGCAGCCGTACTTCACCCGGGCCGCCGACCTGGCCGGCCAGGCCGCCGCGATCACCACGATCCCGGGCACCACCCGACCGCAGGGTCCGGTCAAGGTCGCCGACGGAGTCCTGGACACCTTCGTCAGCCGGGCCCCGTCGCTGTAACGGCACGCGAGGTAACGGCATGCGCGCGTGGCGGGTGCCCGGGCGGGCACCCGCCGACGCCACCCGGCGTGCGGGCGCGGCACTACAGGAGCCGTCAGCCGGTGGGTGCGCCGAACCAGCGGGCGAGGTGGGCGTCCAGGTCCTGCTGGTCGTCGCCGATCCAGGCGACGTGGCCGTCGGGGCGTAGCAGGACGCACGGCACATCCAGTGCCGCCGTGGGGTCGGCGAGCCGGTCGACCCGATCCGACCAGGCGCCGGCGGTCAGGCGATCGGTGCGGTCCAGCAGCAGGCCGCGGCCGCGGTGCAGCAGACCGTAGAGGTGGCCCTGTGCCACGTCGATGTCGGGCAGCCGGCGGCCGAGCAGGTCGGGGCCCGGGCCGAAGTCGTAGCGGATGCCGATCGCGGTGATCTTCTCGACCAGACGGCGGTTCACCTCGTCGAAGTCCATCAGCTCGGTGAGCAGCCTGCGCACGGCCAGCGGGCCCGGTTCGGTGGAGTGCAGCTCCATCTGGGCGCGGGTGTTGTCCAGCACGTCCTCGGCGACCGGATGACGTTCGGCCTGGTAGGTGTCCAGCAGCGTTTCCGGGGCCCGGCCGCGGACCTGCGCGGCCAGTTTCCAGCCGAGGTTGAAGGCGTCCTGAACGCCCAGGTTGAGGCCCTGCCCGCCGGTGGGCGGGTGGATGTGCGCCGCATCGCCGGCCAGCAGCACCCGGCCGACCCGATAACGCTCGGCCAGCCGGGTGGCATCGCCGAAGCGGGACAGCCAGCGCGGGGAGTGCACGCCGAAGTCGGTTCCGGCGACGGCGCGCAGCCGTTGTTTGAAATCCTCGAGAGTGGGCGGCTCCGCGCGGTCGCTGACTCCCGTGGCGGGGACCACGACGCTGTACACCTTTTCACCGAAGGGCCGGAGCCAGAATCGCTGAGTGGTCTCGCGGATCTCGGCCATCCTGGCGGTGATCTCCTCCCGCGGCACCCCCACTTCCATCTCGCCCATCAACGTGTCGTTACGCGAGGGCTCCCCGGGGAAGCCGACGCCGAGCAGTTTGCGCACCGTGCTGCGCCCGCCGTCACAGCCGACGAGATAGCGCGAACGCAGCTGCTCCCCTCCCCCGCCGGCTACGCCCCCACTGGCCAGCTCGACGGTCACACCCTCGTCGTCCTGCTCGAATCCGGCCACCGCACAACCGTGCCGGACCTGCGCACCCAGTCCGATCGCATGCTCCTCGAGCAGGCGAACGACGACCGGCTGCGGGATGCCCAGCAGATACGCGTACGCGGAGTCCAGCCCCTCGGGGGCGGGTTTGGGGATGGCGGCGAAGAGACCGCCGGCCGGACGCCGCCTTCCGTGTTCGAGAAGGCGATCCAGCAGGCCCCGCATCGCCATCAGCTCGAGGCTGCGCATGTGCAGACTGACGATGCGGACGTACGACACGGGCTCGGTTTCCTTCTCCAGGACGAGTACCCGTACGTCGTGCAGTCGCAGTTCGGCGGCGAGCATCGCGCCGGTCGGCCCGCAGCCGGCAATGATCACGTCGAACACGGGGGGAGTCCGATCGGGGCCGGAGGTGTCGTCCGGCGACGGCTCGGCGGTGAGATGCGGAGAGTCCACAGGTGTTGCCTTTCGGGAGTGCCTCGTTGGCCAGGCGCTCCCGGCGACACCTATGTCAATCGCCCGACCGTGACGGGAAGGGGGAGCACCCATATCGATACAGCGTTCATGGGTCTCACCTCCTCGGGCGGCGTCACGGGCCACTGCAAGCTACAAGGCCGGGCGTCACCCCGTCCAATCATTTCCCGGCCGCGTGATCACGCCTGTGCGCGGCCCGGCTCGATGACGCCGCTCTCCGCCAGCTGTTCCAGGGCCAGCCGTGCTTCGCGGGCGACCTGCGGGTCCCGGTCCGTGTCGGCGATACGGGCCAGGGCGTTCTCGAACTCCGGCCAGGCCGTGTAGGCCATGGCCCAAAGGGCTGCCCTGCGTACCGGCGCATCCTCGTGCCCGGCGGAGTAGGTGACATGTTCCACCACGGGTTCCACGGCGTGCGGCGGAGCGCCGGCGCCCAGGCGCAGGAGCGCTTTGGCCCAGCCCGCCGGGTACACGTGGACGTAGCAGTCGTCGAGCAGCTCGTCGAGGGTCCATACGGCGAGGCCGTTCTCGATGTCCGCCAGCGTTGCCTCGGCTGCGTCCGCATGGGCGTGGGCCGTGACCATGTAGTGCACGTCAGCGAACTCGTCCACGACGTAGTGGACGGATCCGCCGTCGTCCACGGCCCACTTCGCCTCGTAGCAGAGGCCTCCCTCGGGGGCGCCGGCCGCGTCGCCGGTGTCCCCTACGAAACGCCATCCGGAGTTCTCGGCGAACGCGCGGATCGTGGGGGCGTCGACGTGGTCCCTGAGGATGAGCCTGCGGCTTGTACGCATGAGGTTCGGCACGTTCGGCATCGACCGAGACTACCGACCTGAGGCGTGCTCCCCCGGGTGCCTCGGGTCAGGTCGCGCTGGTGCGCAGCCGGTCCCGCGGGATGACCGCGACGCCCAGGATCTCGACCAGGGCCTCGGGCTGCCAGAGCGCCGTGCACCCGATGCCCGCCATGGCGGGATAGCCGGTGCCGACCAGCTCGCGCCAGACGCGGCCGATCGCCTTCCCGTGTGCCTGGTAGCCGGGGATGTCCGTCAGGTAGAGCGTCACCGACACGAGGTCCTGCGGCTCGCCGCCGGCCTCGCGCAGCGTGGTCAGGACGTTGCCCAGGGCCTGGCGGAACTGTTCGACGATCCCCCCGGGGACGATCCGCATGTCGGCGTCGAGGGCTGTCTGGCCCCCCAGGTAGAGCGTGTTGCCCACCAGCGTGCCGTGCGAGAAGCCGCTGGGTGCGGGGAGCGTGGCGGGGTTGACGGCGACGGGGAGCATGGCGCCTCCAGAGGTGTGTACCGGCTGTCGGTTCTCGATTCCGGTGTTGACAATATTTGACGGTCGTCAAAAATGCTACATACATTGTGGGCGCGCCGCGCTCACCGACATCGCACCCCTGTGCAACCCATGTCATCCAGCGCCTGTGAGGAGCTGTCGCATGCACCCGTCCGAGCACGACCACGAACACCACCTCGTCGAAGGTGGCAACGAAGGTCGCCACGAAGGCCACCACGAGGGTCACAACAGCCGGTACGCCCCGAGCGACTCGGGACTCGTCGTCCCGGTCGTCACGCGCGGTGGGCTGGAGACCGGAGACACCGGCCAGTCCGCCGGGGCCTCACGCATCTCCGGTGTGAGCCGCCGGCACACCCCTGCGACGAGGCTCTGGTTCGGAAAGGTGAGCAACGAAGGGAGCTTCCGTTCGGTGCCGCACCACCACGGCGAGGCCGAGACCGGGGGCTACGTCCTGGCCGGCCGAGCCCGGATCTACTTCGGCGAGAAGTACGCCGACTACGTGGACCTCGAAGAGGGCGACTGGGTCTTCGTGCCGCCGTTCATGCCGCACGTCGAATGCAACCTCGACCGCAACCGGCCGCTGACCTGGATGACCACGCGCACCCCTGACAACATCGTCGTCAACCTGCCCGACGTGTCCGACACGGAGCTCCGCCACTGGCAGGACCGTCCGTGACCGCCGTCGCGCTGCGCGGGGCCACCTCGCAGAACTTCTCGGACGCCGTCACCCTCGTGGAGACCGCCCCCGAGTACCTGGACCTGGCCTTCACCGCGACCACCCAGCCGTGCCCCTGGCCCAAGGCGTACGGCGGTGACATGGTCGCGCAGGCAGCCTGCGCCGCCATGCGGTCGGCGCCCCAGGACAAGGCCCTGCACTCGATGCACTCCTACTTCATGCGCCCGGTCGAGATCGGCGCCGAGGTCCGGTACGAGGTCGAGCGGCTGCGGGACGGCCGCGGCTACGCCACCCGTCAGGTGCGGGCCTACCAGAACGGCAAGCCCGTCTACGTCACGCTCGCCTCGTTCGCCACCGGCGAGCCGGGCCCCGAGCACCACACCGACCTGGTGGACGACCTCCCGTGTCCCGAAAGCCTGCCGACGTCCGAGGAGTATCTGCGCGGGCGGACCGGCGGCACCATGACCGCCGGGACCCGGGCGTACTGGAGCGGCGGGCGGGGCTTCGACATGCGCCATGTGCCGGGTCCCGTGTACCTGGAGGTGGACGGCCCGGCGGAGCCGCACCAGGCCGTCTGGCTGCGTCCGTTCGACGCGCTGCGTCCGGTGCCGGGGCTGACCCGGCCGCAGCGCGACGTCGCAGCCCTCGGCTACGTCTGCGACTTCACCATCCTCGAACCCCTGCTCCGTGCACTCGGGCTCCCCTGGGCCCGGCCCGGGCTCGTCACGGCCAGCCTGGACCACGCGATGTGGTTCCACCGACCGGTGGTCGCCGACGACTGGCTGCTCTACGTGCAGGACGCGGTCGCCGCCACGGCGGGCCGGGGGCTCGCCACCGGGCGCTTCTACACCCGCGACCGCCACCACCTGGCCACCGTGGCCCAGGAAGGCATGATCCGTACCGTCTGATCCCCGTGCCCCGCGGTGGCACCGGAAGGACCCCGATGGACCTCACACCCTCCGCTCACGCGGACACCTTCGCCCGCGATCACCTGCCTCCCCACGACCAGTGGCCCACCCTCGAGTTCACCACCGACGCCCTCCGGCAGCCCGACCGGCTCAACGCCGCCACCGAGCTCATCGACGTGCCCACCGCCGCCTTCGGCCCGGACCGCCCGGCGCTGCGGACGCCTGCCGGTGAGGTGTGGACCTACGGCGAACTCCGGCGCCGCGCCAACCAGGTGGCGCAGGTCCTGGTCGAGGACTTCGGCCTGGTCACCGGCAACCGGGTGCTGCTGCGCTCGCCCAACAACCCGTGGGCGGTGGCGTGCTGGCTCGGGGTGCTCAAGGCCGGCGGCATCGTGGTCACCACCATGGCGGCGCTGCGCGAGCGGGAACTGTCCCCCATAGCCGACAAGGCACGTCCGCGCTTCGCGCTCGTCGACCACCGCCATGTCGCCGACGTGCGCGCGGTGCGGGCCGAGGGCGCATCCCGGCTGACCGTGCTGGCCTTCGGCGCCGGCGACGACGCGGACCTCGTCGCCCGCTGCGCCACCAAGTCCGGGGAGTTCACGAACGTCGCGACGGCTGCCGACGACGTGGCGCTGTTCTGCCCGACCTCGGGCAGCACCGGCGTGCCCAAGCTCACCGTCCACTTCCACCGCGACCTGCTCTCCGTAGACGCCGCCTTCGGCCGGACGATCCTGAACCTGCGGCCCACCGACGTGGTGTCCTGCACCGCGCCCATCGCGTTCACGTTCGGCCTGGGCATGCTCGTCGTCTTCCCGCTCAGGGCCGGCGCGTGCGCCCTGCTCACCGAGGCGGTCACACCCGTGGAACTGGCCGGTCTCGTCGTCGCGCACGACGTCACCGTGCTGGCCACCGCGCCCACCGCCTACCGGCAGATCATCCGGGGCGACCGGCTCGGCGAGCTGCGGCGGCTGCGGCTGGCGGTCAGCGCCGGCGAGCACATTCCGCCCAGCCTGTGGGAACAGGTCCGTGACGAGATCGGCCTGAAGATCGTCGACGGCATCGGCGCCACCGAGCTGCTGCACATCTTCATCTCCGCTGCGGGGGACGACATCAAACCCGGCGCGACCGGACGGCCGCTGCCGGGATACCGCGCGACGGTCCTCGGCCCCGACGACCGCGAGGTCCCTGCGGGGGTGGCGGGGCGGCTGGCCGTCATCGGGCCCACCGGGTGCCGCTACCTGGACGACGCCCGGCAGTCCGGTTACGCCGTGGACGGCTGGAACGTCACCGGTGACACCTTCGTACGCGACGAGGACGGCTACTTCCACTACCGGGCCCGCACCGACAACATGATCGTCTCGTCCGGCTACAACATCGGGGGCCCGGAGGTCGAGGAGGTCCTGGACACCCATCCCGACGTCGTCGAGGCCGCCGTCGTGGCACGGCCGGACAGCGAACGCGGCGCGGTGGTCTGCGCGTTCGTGGTGCTCCGGGCCGGTGTGACCGGCGACGACGCCGTCCGGGCCGCGTTGCAGACGTACGTGAAGCAGCAGCTGGCCCCGTACAAGTACCCACGTGACATACGGTTCTGCGACTCGCTGCCCCGCAACGCCAGCGGCAAGCTCCAGCACTACGTGCTCCGCCGGATCGTCACCGCCGAGCAGGCCGCACGGCCTGCCGCCACGCAGTGAGAGGAACCCCATGAAGATCGCAGTCATCGGCGGCGGCCCCGGCGGCCTCTACTTCGCCGCACTGATGAAGCAGCTCGACCCGCGTCACGCGATCACCGTGTGGGAGCGGAACGCGGCCGACGACACGTTCGGATTCGGTGTCGTGTTCTCCGACGAGACCCTCGGCGCGATCGAGACCGCCGACACCGTCGTCCACCGGCAGATGGCCGAGCGGTTCGCGCGGTGGACCGACATCGACGTCGCCATCGACGGCCACACCACCACCGTCGGCGGGCAGGGCTTCGCCGCCATGTCGCGCAAGGAACTGCTGCGCCTCCTCCAGGAGCGGGTGGCCGACCTGGGTGTCCGGGTCCACTACCGGACGGCGGCACCTGACGTCGACGAGCTGCGCCGGACCCACGATCTGGTGGTGGCCGCCGACGGCCTCAACTCCACCGTCCGCGCCAGGTACGCCGATGTCTTCGGACCCCGGCTCGACCGGCGCCCGAACAAGTACATGTGGCTGGGCACCGACCGGGCCTTCGAGGCGTTCCGGTTCCTCGTCAAGCAGACGGGGTGGGGGACCATGCAGGTCCACGGATACCCCTTCGCCCGATCCGGGTCGACCTTCATCGTCGAGATGCACGAGGACGTCTGGCGCCGCGCCGGATTCGACGCCACGGAGCACGCGGCGCTGCCACCGGGCGCGTCGGACGAGGTCTCGGTGGCACGGATCGCGGAGATCTTCGCCAAAGAGCTCGACGGCCACCGGGTGCTCACCAACAACTCCAAGTGGATCAACTTCACCACCGTCCGGTGCGACCGCTGGCACAGCGGCAACGTGGTGCTGCTGGGCGACGCCGCGCACACCGCCCACTTCTCCATCGGCTCGGGCACCAAGCTCGCCATGGAGGACGCCCTGGCGCTGGCGGCCTGCCTGCACGAGAACACCGGGGTGACCGAGGCGCTGACGGCCTACGAGGGGGAGCGCCGGCCGGTGGTGGAATCCACCCAGCGGGCGGCGCAGGCCTCCCTGGAATGGTTCGAGAACATCGGCATGTACGCCGACCAGGACCCCACGCAGTTCTGCTTCAACCTGCTCACCCGCTCCCGGCGGATCACCTTCGAGAACCTCAAGGAGCGCGACCACGCCTTCGCCCGGCGCGTCGAGGCGGACTTCGCACGCGCCCAGGGGCACGGGCAGACGGTTCCCGCGATGTTCCAGCCGGTTCGCATCGGCGGTCTGGAACTGAAGAACCGCGTGGTGGTCTCGCCGATGGACATGTACTCCGCCGTCGACGGCGTGGCGAACGACTTCCACCTCGTCCACCTCGGCTCCAAGGCACTCGGCGGCGCGGGCCTGGTCATGACCGAGATGGTGTGCGTCTCCCCGGAGGGCAGGATCACGCCCGGCTGCACCGGCCTGTGGCGGGACGACCAGCGCGACGCCTACCGGACCGTCACCGACTTCGTGCACGGCCGCAGCTCGGCGAAGATCGGCCTCCAACTGGGCCACGCCGGCCGCAAGGGGGCCACGAAACCGATGTGGGAGGGCATGGACGACCCGCTCGACACCGGCGGCTGGGACGTCGTCGCGCCCTCCGCGGTGCCCTACGGGCCGGGCAGCTCGGTGCCGCGCGAGATGACCCGCCAGGACATGGACCGCGTCGTCGAGCAGTTCGTCTCGGCCGCACGCCGCGGTGTGGCGGCCGGATTCGACCTCATCGAGGTGCACGCCGCACACGGCTACCTGCTCTCCTCCTTCCTCTCCCCGCTGGCCAACCACCGCACGGACGGCTACGGGGGAACGGCCGAGGGCCGGCTGCGCTTCCCGCTGGAGGTCTTCGACGCGGTCCGGGAAGCCGTCGCCGGCCGGGTGCCGGTGACGGTGCGCATCTCCGCCTCGGACTGGGCCCCGGACGGCAACACCGAGCACGACGCCGTCGAGATCGCCCGCGCGTTCGTCGAGCACGGCGCCGCCGCCGTGGACGTGTCGTCCGGTCAGGTCGTCAAGGAGGAGGCGCCGGCCTACGGACGCTCCTACCAGACCCCGTTCGCCGACCGCATCCGTCAGGAGGTCGCCGGGCCCGCCGGTGTCCCCGTCATGGCGGTCGGGGCGATCTCCTCCTACGACGACGTGAACACGATCCTGCTCGCCGGCCGCGCCGACCTGTGCGCACTGGGCCGGACGCACCTCTACGACCCCCACTGGACGCTGCACGCGGCGGCCGAGCAGGACTACCGGGGCGCGGCGGCCCAGTGGCCGCTGCCGTTCCGGGCCGGCCGGCGCAGGCCCCCGACCTCGCGGACGGACCGGGTACCGCCGCGGTTGGCGCTGCTGCGGGAGGACGCCGCGGGCCAGGACGTCCACCTCCGCTGGGTGCCGCGTCGCGAGGCCGCCCATGTGTGACGCCGCCGGCACGGGCCGCGTCCAGGCCGTCCACCGCAGCCGGGTGGAGTGGATGGACACCGACGCCGCCGGCCACCACCACAACACCGCGATCGTGCGCTTCGTGGAGGCGGCGGAGGCCGCGCTCGTCGCCCGGTGCGGCCTGGACGGCTATTTCGGAGCGGCGCCACGGGTCAGGTTCGAGGCCGACTACACGGCACGCCTCTGGTTCGGCCAGCAGGTCACCGCCGTGGTCTTCGTCGAACGCGTCGGTACCTCCTCGCTCACGCTGGGCTTCGAGGTCTGGGGCGAGCCCACCGGCGACCACCCCCGTGCGCTCGCCGCGAAGGGGCGCTACGTCACCGTGTACCTGCCGCCGGGGCACGAGTCGAGCGTCCCCTGGCCGGCCGCGTGGCGCGCCGCACTGCGCGGGGCGGCTCCGCGGCGGGCGTCATCCGTGGATGACGCGTAGGGCGTGCTCGTGCGCCCGGGAGCGCAGCAGCGCGTTGAGGTCGGTGAACAGGTCCGCCGCCTGCTCTCCCACCCACCCGTCAGGCAGCAGTTCGAGCGGTAGCCCGGGGTCGCGGTAGGGCAGGCGCCGCCATGTGGTGAGCATCGGAACGTAGCTCTCGAACGCCGCCCGCACCGGGTCCTCGGCCTCCTTCAGGCGGGCCGGCACGTCCTGGTAGGCGGCGACGAACTCCCTGTACTCGGCCTCGATCGCGGCCAGGTCCCACCACTCGGCGACGCGCTGCTTGAGCTCGACGAACGACTCGCAACGGGAGTGGAAGAGGTCCGCGTTCTGCTCCAGCCCCATGCGCTGGATGGCGCGCCGCAGGTCGGGGCGGAGGCCGGGCGGCGCCACCAGCACCCCGGAGGCCACCGTCCCGCATCCCATCTGCAACAGCGCGGTGCGGAAGCTGTGCCGGCGATCGCGCTCGGACTCGGGGATGGAGAAGACGACGAGCATCAGGCCGTCGGACACCTCGGCCCGGCGCTGGGAGAAGATGCGCACATCGCCTTCCCGCAGCATCTCCAGGGCCTGCTGCGACAGGCTGTATCCGGCGGCACGGCCGACCTTGCACGACTCCAGCACCCCACGGCGCTTCAGCCGGGAGATCGAGGAGCGCACGCTCGCCGCGTCGATGCCGACGTCGGCCAGCAGGCGCACGGCAGAGGAGACCGACAGCCAGTTGCGTTCTTCGCGTGCGTAGAGCCCGTACACCGTGAAGATCAGCTGTCGGGGTGCGAGGTTCGGCATGGGGAGAAGGCTAATTGCTGACACGGCACGGAGAGAGCCCCGATCCCCCGAGGATCCCTCCCGAAACCCCGAGACCAGCGACCGGAACCCTCAGACCAGGGAAGCGAGACTGATCGTCATCAGGTCACGCGAGACCACCACCGGCCGGCTGAAGTTCCGCTCCGCGGCCCGTTTGAAATCACGGTCCGGGACGCTGCCGTCGCCGGGGTAGACGTGGTTGAGCACCAGCGCCTTCGCACCGCACTCGTGCGCGACCCGGCCGACCCCGGGCTTGCGGGCGCCTCCGCCGGGCGGCGTCCAGTCGCGGGACGGGGTGTGCGCCGTGGCGAACTGGTTCGCCATCGTCGCGTAGAGCGCCGAGCCCTTGAAGCGCGCGGTCGCCGCTTCGATGTCCATGACCTCGTTGACGAGCACGTCGGCGCCGTGTGCGAGGGCGGACAGGTTGTCGTTGGGGGTGGTGTCGCCGCTGAACACCACCGAGGCGTCGTCGGTGTCGAACCGGAAGGCGAACGCGGGAAAGACCGGAGGATGGTCGACCAGGGTGGCCGTCACCCGCACGCGGTCGTCCTCGTACACGGCGATGGGCTGCATCTGAGGGGTGTGCTCCACGACGTTCGCGTGCTGCGGAACCTTGATGGCGTGCGCCTTCATCAGGGCGTCTCCGGTTCGCCCGGTGAGATCCATCGGCACGTCGCCGTGGCGCCGGGTGCTGCGCAGCCGTTCGTTGATGTCATAGGCGTTGGCGCGGATCGAGAGGTCGAAGAACTCCTCGATGCCGGGGGTCGGCGCGTCGGGCACCACGAGCGGCGCGTGGGGCTTCTCGGGCAGGCCGGGGGAGGAGGAGTGCTCGGGGCCCGAGAGGTCGGCGCGCCCCGGCCCGTGGACGGCGACCTGCTGGTCGGGGAACTTCCAGTTCGTCCAGTTGAGGGAGAAGAAGTTGAACGCGTCGATGTAGTGGTCGGAGTGCATGTGCGTGATGAACATGGCACGCACCTGCGCGAAGTCGAGCCCTGACTCGGAGAAGCGGACCGGCAGACCGCTGCCCGCGTCGATCAGGTAGATCGCCCCGTCCACCACCAGGGCGGTCGAGGTGGCGGCGCGCGCCCCCGGTATCGGGCCGCCCTGCGTACCCAGCATCACCAGGTGGGTGCCACGCGACGGAGGTGGACCGCTGGAGGCGGGGGTGGCCGACGCCGCGGTCCCCTTCGACTGCTGTTCCGGAGCGGCACAGCAGGACAGCCCGGCCGTCGCGGTCGCCGCGAGGGACATCCCCAGCAACGCTCGACGAGGCGTGTGTGATGTCGTGTGCACGGCCGGTACCTCCGCTGGTTGACTGAACGAACCACCGCCCACCGTATGTATCATTTCTTACGGGCGCAATATAAACGCGATAAGAGTGATCCATGCCGGGGCGGCCGTCGACGCCGCGTCCGGGTCAGGGCGGTGACAGGCGCGGGTCAGCGGCTCGTCAGCGGGCTCGGGCACCATGGTGGTCACGGAGCCGGGGAGGCCGCGGAGGCGAGCGGCGACCCGGTGGCTCCGTGGAGAGGTACCCGAAGTGGCCCAACGGGGTCCGGGACGCGTCCCGGTCGGGTTCTGCCCGCGCAGGTTCGAATCCTGCCCTCTCCGCACAGCGCGGCCGGTCACCGAAGCGTCGGTGGCCGGCCGCATGGCGCTGCCATGGGAACCGGTCGGGACCGGGGCGCCGTCCCACCCCGTGAGTCCCGGACATCTGCCGCGGAAGGGGGTGGGCACGGTGGACTGGCTGGGTGTCGTGATTCCGGTGCTCATGGTCCTGGGCGCCCTCTACGCGGCTGTCGCGGCGGTCCGGCGGCAGGTGCGGTTGCAGCGGGCGTGGGCCAGCGGTCTGACGGCCGAGGGCGTGTGCCTGAGGACGTGGACGACGGTCACGTCCAGCGACAAGGGGGGCTCGACGACGACCCATCATCACGTCTACGAGTTCCTGCCGCGCGGTGCCATGAAGCCGGTCCGCTTCGAGGAGGAGGACGGACCCGCAACGGTGGTGGAGGGCGACCACGTCACCGTCTACTACCCGGCGGACCGTCCCGATCAGGCCACCGCCGTGCAGCGTGGCATCCGACATCTCCTGGGCACCGTGGGGACCCTCGTGTTCCTGCTGGTGTTCATCGTCTTCGCCGGGTGGTTCGCCTACTCCTGGATGACGTTCCCGTAGCGGGCCGAGGCCTGTCAGACGGGCAAGCTCTGGGAAGGAACCACTTCCGGGCCGCGTTTCCAGGGCGTAATCTGACGCATCGTTGTACCGGGCACACAGCGTTCCACGCTCTGCTCCGGTACACGAAGTACCAGGTCAACGCGGTTCGCAACGCGGTGACGGTGAGTTTCATCTGTACGGGGGGACCGTCGTGTCGAAGCTGATCATTGCCAACAGCCGTACCCAGGAGATGGTCGGGGACCTCGCCCTGCTGACGCCCGAGGAACGGGTCTCCGGGGGATGGGGTGCGCAACGCCTGTTCTGGTTCGCCGAGGACGGCGACATCCTCGTGCTCCCGTGGGTCGCCGAGGACGCCTACGTCGACTACGTGCTCGGCCTGACCGGCACGGACCGGTCCACGCTGACCCTGCTGGTGCCGCCGTCCGGCTCGCTCGGGCCCGAGTTGCTGACGCCGGACCGGCTCGCGGACGAGCGGTTCCGTGCCGAGCTGAAGGAAGCGCTCGCCGGCCGGGACGTGCAGCGGATCTTCACGGCCTACGACGACGCCTTCGTGGTGGACCTCGCCAAGGCGATGGGCATCGAGTCGGCGCTGCCGGGCTTCGCGTTCAGCGAGCAGGGCGGCGTCGGCCTGGTCAACAGCAAGGCCACCTTCCGGGCCGTGGCCGCGGGCAGCGGCGTCGCCATCGCACCGGGGGCGATCACGGCAAGCGCCGAACAGGCCGAGTCGGTCATCACGGGCATCCTCGGCCGGGGCCGCAACGTGATCGTCAAGAAGGAGTTCGCCGGCGGCGGTTTCGGGAACGAGATCCTGGCCACCGAAGAGGGCGTGCGCCCGGCGGGTGCTCGCAACGTCGTGCTGCTGCCGGACGCCGAGGCCATCAAGGCGTACGTGGCCGAGCGCTGGTCCTGGCTGACCGGTGGGCGGGACGACCGGCTGGTCATCGAGGAGTACTTCACCAACGCCGTCACGGTGTACGCCGAGTTCGTGATCACCGACGAGGGCTGTGACCTGCTGGGCACCGGCGAGATCCTGATGGAGCCGGTCGCCATCGGCGAGATCGTGCCGCCCAGGTCCCTCGCGCCCGAGGCCCACAAGGAGCTGGTCGAGGCGGGGCGGCAGGTGTGCGAGCCGTTCCGGATCATGGGCTACCGGGGCAACATCAGCGCGGACGCCATCCTCACCCAGGACGGCGCCATCATCTTCAGCGAGACCAACGGCAGGCTCACCGGCTCGACACACCTGCACGCGGTGCTGCGCGACCGCATGCTGGCACCGTCCCACCGGGGCGAGCGGGTCCTGGTGGAGCGGGCCACCTGGTCGGTCCCCTCCTTCACCGGGGCCGTGCGGATGCTGAACGACGCCGGCCTCGGGTTCGATCCCGAGACGGGCACCGGAGTCGTTCTCACCGGCAACTACGTGCCGGTCAACGGCAAGGTCATGTACTGCGTGGTGGCCGAGGACCTGGCGGCCGCCGACGCGATGGTCGAGGCCATGCTGGCGCTCACCGCCGACGAGAAGTGACGGCATGACGGCACAGGAGATCATGCCGGAGGTCGTGGACGCCCGGTGCTCCGTGGTGAACTCCTGGGACGAGTTCACCACGCTGCGGGAAGTGATCGTCGGCGACGCCACCCATGCCCAGCTGCCCAGCATGCCGGCCGACCCGTCGGCCTGGCTGAACTGCTACCCGGAGTTGAGCGCGAGCGAGCTGGGCGGGATCCGCGCGGGCCGCTTCCCGCGGCGGGTGATCGAGGAGACCAACGAGGACCTGGCCGGTCTCGTCGCCATCCTGGAGAAGTTCGGGAGCACCGTGCACCGGCCCGCGGTGCTCGACCACACGGCCGCCTTCGGCACACCCGACTGGAGCACGACCGGCTTCAGCTGCTACTGCCCGCGCGATCTGACCCTGGTCATCGGCTCGACGCTGATCGAGACCCCCAGCCCGGCCCGTGCCCGCTACTTCGAGCACTTCGGACTGCGCCCGCTGCTCCAGGACTACCTGCGGCGCGGTGCCCGGTGGATCGCGGCACCCCGGCCGCGGCTGGCCGACGGGCTGTACCTGCGGGACGCGGACGGGATGCCGTACCTCGGTGAGGACGAGCCGGCGTTCGAGGCGGCCAACGCGCTGCGCCTCGGCCGGGACCTGCTGTACCAGGTCTCCCGCAGCGGTAACGAGAGCGGGCTGCGCTGGCTGGAGTCGACCCTGGACCTGCTGGGCGGCGTCAGGGTGCACCCGCTGCGCGGGATATACGGCTACACGCACATCGACAGCACGATCACCTTCCTCAGGCCCGGCCTGGTGCTGCTCAACCCGGAGCGGATCGGCCCCGACGCCATACCGGAACCGCTGGCCGGCTGGGACGTCCTGTGGTGCCCACCGCCGCCCGACGAGCCGTCCCCCGACGGACAGCCGGGACTCAGCGGGCCGTGGATCAGCATGAACCTGTTGATGCTCGACGAGGAGACCGCCGTCGTGGACGCCGGCCATCCCGAGCTGCTGGCCGCGTTGGAGCAGCGGGGCATCACCGTCGTCCCGCACCGGCTGCGCCACCAGCGCGCCCTGGGCGGCGGGTTCCACTGCGTGACCCTGGACACCGTCCGTGCCGGAGGGCCCGAGAGCTACCTCGGCTGAAGGCTGCGACACGGAGCCGGGCCGACACAACACGAGGAGCGGGACCCGCCATGTTCGCCGCGGTCAAGCGCACGCCGTACTGGCCTGTGATCACCCATCCGGTACTGGGCAGGGTGCTGCCCGGAATCGGGCTGTCCAGCATCGGCGACGGGATGAGCACCGTGGCGGTCCCCTGGCTGGCGCTGCAACTCGCCCCGCCGGGCGAGCGCGGCACCTGGGTGGCGCTCGCGGCGGCCGCCTACACCCTGCCGGGCGCGCTCGGCGCGGTGGCCTTCGACCGGTTCCTGCGGGGCAGGCCCGGCGCCCAGCTGGCCGGCTGGGACGCCGTCGCCCGCGCCGTCCTGCTGGGCGCGATTCCGCTCGCCCACCTGGCGGGCGCGCTGAGCCCCGCGTTGTACGTGGTCCTGCTCGCGCTGTCCTCGCTGCTGAGCGCATGGGGCAAGGCGGGCCGGTACACCCTGCTCGCCGAGCTGCTGCCGAAGGAGCATGTGCTGGCGGGCAACGCGGTGGTCAACGTCCTGCTGGAGTTCTCCACCGTCGGTGGACCGCCGCTGGCCGCGGTCGTGATCGCCTGGGCGGGCGGCCCGACGTCCGTGATCGCCTGTGACGCGGCGTCCTTCGCGGTGCTGGCCCTGACCTACACCCGTGCGGTGCCGCGCGAGGTGCGGGGCACCCGCGTCAAGGGCACCGCGTCCAGGTCCGCCGGATTCCAGGTCATCGGCCGCGACCGGCACCTGCTCACCCTGATGGCGCTGACGTTCGGCTTCTTCACCCTCTTCGGCCCCGTGACGGTGGCGCTCCCGCTGCACGTCGCCGGGGACCTGCACGGCTCCGCCGCGCAAATGGCCGGCTACTACACGGCGTTCGGTATCGGCGCGGTGACGAGCGCGGCGGCGGCCGGCTACATGAGGTCCTGGCCGATGCAGGGCACGACCGTCGGCATCGTGCTGTGCTTCGGTGCGGCGCTGCTGCCCCTGGGCCTCAGCGGCTCGCTCGTCGTCGGCTGTGTCGCCTTCGGCCTGTGCGGGCTGATCTGGGGACCGTTCCCCTCCACCACCACCCTGCTGTTCCAGCGTGCCGTGCCCACCGACGAACTGGCCACCGTGCTCGCCGCACGCGGCGCGGTGACCTCGCTGTCCAGCCCGGCCGGCGCGCTGGTCGCCGCACCGCTGGTGGCCGCCGTCACGGCGCGCGGCACCCTGGTCGTCTCCGCGGTCGGCATGCTCGTCCTCGGCGCGCTGACCGGGGTCGTCTTCCTCGCGCAGCGGTCGGCGCCGTCGGCGACCGAGCAGCCTCAGGTGTCCGTCTCCGGGGAATCGTCGGGGGCCGCAGACCCCGATTCGAGCTGAACCGGGGTCCCGGGAGACGGATCCGGAGGTGGGAGAGCCGGCAGAGGGGGGCGGCCGTGCCTGCCGTCTTCGTCGTTTCACTCGCCTCGTGAGCCGCGATGGCCGTCGAGGAAGCCGGTGACGAGGGCGTTCGGGTCGTAGGAGGCGATCGTCGGGGTGCCGGTTCGGGCCCACAGGCCGACCGCCATGACCGGTGCGATCAGCGTCCACAACAACTGCATCGGGTCGCCCGGGGCGATGCGGCCTCGCTCCTGGTGGGCCGCGATCATCTGGGCGGCGTTGCGCAGGTTCGGCACGAGGGACATGGCCTCGCTCAGCTCCGGGTGGCGCGGTAGCTCGATGAGCAGGGTCAGGGCGGCGCCGCCGTACCGCTCCACCGTTTCGGCATAGGCCCGGACCAGGGCGACGAGGTCGGCCACGACGTCGTCCGTGGCGGCCAGTCGGGCGAACGGCGAGCGGGCCAGCGTGTGCGTCAGCGCCGCGTTGATCAGGGCTGCCTTGCTGTCGTAGCGGCGGTACAGGGTCACCTCGTTGATGCCGGACCTTCTGGCGATCTCCTGTGTGGTGGCGGCCTGGTAGCCGTGCTCGGCGAAGACGGTGACGGTTGTCTCGAACAGCTTGTCAACGTCGATCTGCCTGGGCATATGCCTCCAAAGTCGGAATGTTCACCCCCTCTTATGCAAGTACGTACTTGCATAAGGCGTGGGAACGAACCTAGCATCTGGTTGTCGAGGAAACCCCAGAACCGGGTGAGAGGCGAATCATGACGCAGGCTCAGTTACGCCGCCGAGACCGCGGCCCACGCTCGACGACCGACACGTCCCCGCACACGGTCGGCAGGCGGCCAGCCGGCCCGCTGCCCCGGGCGTTACGGCGGCTGAAGGCGCGGCTGATGTTCACGGGCTGGCTCCAGTACCTGCCCACGGTGGCCGCCGGGATCGTCTTCCTTGCCGTCTCCGCTGTCGGAAGGCTGATCGGTGCCTGGCAGGCGGCGCTGTTCTGGCTGCCGTTCACCGTCGGCGTCCTGCTGCTGGCCGCCGCGGCGTTCGACGTGGTCACCCTGAAGCTGGGGGTGCGGCCCGGCGAGTCGGTGCCGCGGCGGCGGGAGGGGCTCGACGCCTTCGATCTCATGCGCTCACGACGCTCCTGCCGCTCCTTCCAGAGCCGCGATCTGAGCGGGGCGCACCGGGCGGAGCTCATGCGGGTGGTCGGCGAGTACGTCCGGCCCGATCACCTCATCGGCACCGGCCCGATCCGGCTGGAGTACCTCGCCGCCCCCCTCACCGTGTGGCCGACCGTGGGCGCCCACGAGTTCGTCGTCGCCATCGCCCCGCGTGACTACGACCGCATGGCCGTCGTCGACGTCGGCCGGAGCCTTCAGAAAGTGATCCTGCACGCCGGGCGGATGGGGGTGGCCACCTGCTGGATCGGTCCGGGCGCCGACCAGGCCAGCGTCGTCGCGCAGCTGGGCGACCGCTTCGATCCCGACCGCGACCATGTGATCTGCGTCTGCGCCGTGGGATACCGATCGCGTTTCAAGCCGCTGACCGTGCGCGCCATCGAACGGGCACAGCGTCGCCGACTGCCCCTGCCGTCGCTGTTCTTCACCGATCCCTGCGGCCGGCAGCCGCTGCCGGCGGACGCCCCACCGTTCTCGTCCTTCGGGCGTTGCTACGAGGCGTGCCGCTGGTCGCCCTCGTCCTTCAACAGCCAGACGACCCGCTGCGTCGGCGTGACGGACGCCACCGGAGGGACCGTGCGGCGATTCGACTTCTACGCCAGCACCACCTCGCGGTACTACGCCCCCGTGGCGCTCGGGATCTGGTGCGCACACTGGGAGACCGGCTGCGCCGCACTCGGCATCCCTGGAAGCTTCCGCGTCCTGACCCGCGAGGAGCGGGGCGCCCCGGACGCCCCGGAACTGCCCCACTACGACGTGAGCTGGGTCACCGACCCCGCCTATGCCATCGCGGCGTGAACGCACCCGAGATGACGGAACGGCCCGGTCAGGGCTTGATGGCGACTCCGACCCACAGGCTGATCTCGGCGTCCGTGGGCTCCTCGCCGGGTGCCTCGGCGGTGTCGTCCACGGGATCCGGACGCCAGCGGTGACCGACGGCCATGCCGGGCTCCAGCAGGTCAAGGCCGGTGAAGAAGCGCGCCACGTCCGCCTTGGGGCGGAACTGCAACGGCGTGCCACTCCGGTGGTAGATCTCGGTGATCTTCTCCCAGGCCTCCGGGTCGAAGTCGGTGGTGCCGTGACTCAGGACCAGGGCGCTGCCGGAGGGCAGGGCACCCATGAGACGGTCGACGATTCCGTACGGGTCCTGGGAGTCGGTGACGAAGTGCATGATGGCCATGAGGGACAACGCGACCGGCTTGGTCAGGTCCAGGACCTCGTGGAACTCCGGGGCGTTCAGGATCGAGTCGGGTTCGTTGATGTCCGCGTGGATGTAGGCGGTACGACCCTCCCGGGTGCTGTGCATCAGGGTCTGGGCGTACTTCAGGACCAGGGGGTCGTTGTCGGTGTAGACGACCCTCGCCTCCGGCGCGACGGCCTGTGCCACCTGGTGCAGATTGGGGTTGGTCGGGATGCCGGTGCCGATGTCGAGCCACTGCCGGATGCCGTGCTGCCCGGCGAGCACACGGGTCGCCCGCTGCATGAAGGACCGGTTCGCCTGAGCCCCGATGAAGATGGTGGGAAACTCCGCGGCGACCCGTTCCGCTGCCTCCCGGTCGACCTCGAAATGGTCCTTGCCGCCCAGGTAGTAGTCGTACATGCGGGCCGAGTGCGGCCTGCTGGTGTCGAGGTCCCGCGGTGCGGGCGGCTGGGTCATCGGGGCCCCGTTTCCGTGCTGTGCGTGGGCATGTCGCGCCGGCCGCAACCGGTTCGACCGGCCACGTCCGCGGGTGGTGCTGCGGTGCTGCGACGGGCCGTCGGTCGACGACCAGTGGTCGACGAAACCGCCGCCCACCCTGGTCACGCACGCTCTGAAGGCGTCTGGGTGAGGACGGGGACGGGCCCTATCGGTGGGTCACCGTACCGCGATACGACGGTCGGCGAGCCGTTTCGGTTTCACGCACGGCCGTTTGCGGTGCTTCGAGGGCACGGTGCACCGTCGACTGCCTGGCCGAGGAAGCGAGGCGCCGGAGACGGCCCGGTCGCGCATCCCTCTGCGCGACCGGGCCGTGTGTTCAGTAGACGGTCACCCCGTACGCGTTGGCCGCCTCGGGTACGGGCTGGTAGAACGTGGTGCCTCCGCTGGTGCAGTCGCCGCTGCCGCCGGAGGTGATGCCCAGGGCCTTCTTGCCGTCGTAGAGCGGGCCACCGGAGTCGCCGGGTTCGGCGCACACGTTGGTCTGGATCATGCCGCTCACCGTGCCGCCTCCGCTGCCGGAGTAGCGGACGCTGACGTTGAGCGCGGTGACCGTGCCGCTGTGGGTGCCGGACGTCGATCCGGTGCGCTTGACCGACTCGCCGACCGTTGCGTTGGCCGCGCTGTAGCCGCCGGGGTGGGTGAGTGCGGTGTTGTCGTAGCGGACCAGGGCGTAGTCGTTGCCCGGGAAGCTGGAGCCGACGGTCGCACCGATGAGGGTGGTGTGTCCGGAGTTGGTGTACCAGGTACTGGCGATGTTGCCGCAGTGACCCGCGGTGAGGAAGTAGTAGGTGCTGCCCTGGACGACGTTGAAGCCGAGGGAGCAGCGGTAGTTGCCGCCGTAGATGGCGTTGCCGGCGGAGAGGAGCGGCCGGAAGACTCCGTCGGTGCGTCGCACGTCGATGGTGTCCGCGGCGGCACCCGCGCTGTGCCTGAGCGTGGCTATCTCCGCGCGGGAGACGGAGCTGTCGGCGGTGACGACGACACGGTGGGACGTCTCGTCGGCGTACCAGGCGATACCCGTGACCTCGGAACGCTGGACTGCGTCACGCACTGCGGAGAGCGAGACGGTGCTGGTGGAACCGGCCGGCGCCTGCGCCGCCTGGGCGGTCGGCAGGCCCAGCGTGGCGGCTGCGGCGAGTCCTGCCGCCAGGGCGAGCAGACGCGTGGATCTCCGGCGTGCGGAACGGTACGGAGTGCGCTCGAATCTCACTGTCTCCTCCTCAGGAGCGAGGGGCCCGGGGGGTGAGAGGCCCTGGATCGTGTCAGGTGAGCCCCACATCTGTAGATGTGTCGCGTACCTGACAATTGGTTAGTGTCGGGGTGAACACCCGGTTTCGGCAAGAACGCCTGCGTCGTTCCTGGTGCACACCGTGCACCGTGCACCAGGAACGGTGCGGCGGGGGCGGGCTGGGGTCGGTGCGGGCCGCGCCGCTGGCTCCGGGGGGCGGCCCGCTTGCTCGTGGCCGGCGTGTGGCCGATCGGGAGCAGGTCGGGGTCGGATCAGAACGCTCCGACGCCGTTGGGCGTGCCGAGGCCGGTGGGTCCGTCCCAGCCGGTGCGGGCGTTGCACCACTGGGTGGTCGGGCAGCTGCCGTTGCTGCCGGTGGTCACGTCCCAGAGCGCGGAGGCGTGCGTGTAGGGGTAGTTGTTGTCGATGGAGCCGGTGTTGCCGGCCAGCCCGTAGACCGAGGCGATGATCGGTGCCGACACGCTCGTGCCGCCGAACACCAACCAGCCGGACCTGCCCTGGTAGGCGGTGCTGTCGTAGACCGCCACCCCGGTCGCCGGGTTGGCCACGGCGGAGACGTCGGCTTCGGCCCGCTTGCCGCAGCCGGTGTCGAAGGAGGCCGCCCCGGAGAGCGCGGTGTTGTAGCCGGAGCAGCCGCTGCCGGCGCCGCTCCAGGCGCTCTCGGTCCAGCCGCGGGAGGTGGCCGCGGTGGTCAGGCTGGTGCCGCCCACGGCCGTGACGTAGTGCGAGGAGGCGGGGTACTCGGCGCCGTAGCCGGCGTCACCGGAGCTGGCGGTGACGGCGATGCCCGGGTGGTCGTAGTAGGAACCGTAGGAGGTGTCGGAGGCGTCGGAGCCGCCGTAGCTGTTGCTGATCGCCACGACGCCGGATGTCGCGGCCGCCCGGTTCACTGCCGCGCCCAGGTTGGCGAAGCTGTTGGAGTCGGCCTCCACCAGCAGGATGTGGCAGTTGGGGCAGACGGCCGAGACCATGTCGATGTCGAGGGATATCTCCTGTGCCCAGCCGGCGTTGGTGCGCGGGTAGTTGGTGCCGCCGTCCTGGTCGATCTTCCGGAAGCAGCCGTTGGCCGTGGTGCAGGCGGGCAGGCCGTACTGGGAGCGGTAGACGGCCAGGTCCGCTTCGGCCGTCGGGTCGTCGTAGGCGTCGACGATGGCGACCGTGCGGCCCGAGCCGGCGCTCGCGGACGGCAGGTTGTAGGCGGACTGGAGGTCGGCTGGCCCGTACCCCGACGGTGTGGCGGTGGGATGGGCCGATCTGAGCGGGGTCACGTCCGTCCGGACGACGGCTTGGCAGGCGGCGGAGCCGGCCTTGGGCGCGGCGCAGGCGTGCGCGGTCGCCACCGCGGGGGTCGTGGCGGCGTGCGACAGGGCCGCGCCCGGACCCAGGACCACCAGGGGCAGGGCGGCCAGGATCGCGGATCCCGCGCTGATCATCTTCGCGCGTAGATGCATGTGACGTTCCTTCGGTTCGAGGCGAACGAGGACACTTCAGCGTGCTGGCTCAGGGGTGTATTGATATCCCATGAGATGTTAAAGAATATTTTGATGTGATAAGTCATGCTGGCGGAGCGGGGGGCTGTACCGGGAGGGCTGCACGCGGGCACCAGGGCACGCCGCCAGAGCGCGAACCGGCAGCGCGGGAACGAGCCGGCGGGCACGGATCAGCAGCACGCGTCGGCCGCTGCACGGGCATGCCGTGGGCGGGTCGGACGGGTGCGGAACGGAGCGGCGGGGCGTACCGTGCCGGGCCGTCAGGTGACGGGACGGATGGGGCCGGTGCGGCTCCGGCGCCCGCTCACGACGCTGACGGTGGCTTTCCCGCCGAGGGCCCGTCGGCGTCGGCGGTCGGCCTGGACGCGGCTGTGACGGGCGGGATCAGATGTCCCCGGGAGCGTAGGACCCTCACTGGTACCTCCACTTGGAGAAGCGGGAACCCGCGCGGTCGTGCGGGCTCATGGTGAGCGGTCAGGTGTTCCCCCGGGTCGTTGTGACCCTGACGAATGTCGAAAGGGAGTATTCGGTTCCGAGGACCGTGGCGCAAGACCCAGTGATGCGGTTTCAGCCATCAGCCCTGGTCACACCATCAGGAACCGTCGGGTCAACGGTGCCTGATGGTGTGGCCGCGCACCCGTCCGGGCACGCGGCACACCGGCGCCGAGCCCGAAGCCGGCGGCCGTCAGCGCCCCAGCCACCCCCCGTCGACCGGCAGGACGGCTCCGTCAGCCGGAAGCGAGGGCGGCGGTTGCGGGCGCCGGAGGGCAGCCCAGCCGGCCGCGGGTGGCGACCAGCAGGACGACGGCCGCGGTGAGGGAGCCGAGCAGGAAGGCGTGCGCGACGTCCTGGCGGGAGAGCGTGGGGAAGAGGTCGGACGAGGCGAGGGAGAAGTAGTTGTTCACGCTGCAATGCAGCAGCATGGCCAGCGGCAGGCTCTCGCCGGTGGCGTTGAACACCCAGGTCATGACGGTGCTGAAGGCGATCGTGGTGGCGATGAACTCCACTGGCGTGGTCCAGGGCACGTGCGGCCCGCCGCCCCACTCGGTCAGGAACAGCGGGAGGTGCCAGGCACCCCACAGCGGGCCGACGACGAGGGTGGCGCGCAGTGGACCGTGGCGGAGCTGGAGGCGGGGCATGGCGAACTCGCGCCAGCCGGGCTCCTCCGCCAGACCGGTGGTGAGCATCTGGACGAGCAGGCCGGGCAGGAACGCGGCCAGCACCGCGGTGGACGGCAGCGCGGGCCCCTGGCCGGTCACTGCGGTCGAGGCGAGGGTCAGGACGGCCGGCACCGAGAGCAGGACCACGAGGTACCAGCGCGGGCCCACCCGGAGCCTCGTCACCCGGCGGCGCCAGGCCTGCAACCCCGAACGCCCCTCCGTGACCCCGGTCACCAGGAGGGCCGACGTGATCGGGCCCAGGTAGGCCCCGGGCAGGACGCCCAGCAACTGGCTGCCGCCGGAACCGCCGGGGAAGGTGAAGTGCCAGGCGCCCATACCGTTCTCGGACAGGATGTACGGGATCCAGGCGGCCCAGCTCAACAGGTAGGCGAGCGAGAAGAACCAGGTCAGCGGGTGTCGGCGGATGCTCTCCCGCGGACCGGCGGCGCGGTCTCGCCGAGGCGTGCCGGCCGGTCGGGTCGCGGTGCCGGCGGGGACTTGGGCGCTCACTGCGAGATCCCTTCGGGGTCGGGGGTCGGAGGTCGGGGGTTGGGTGTCGGTTTCGGTGGTGACCTTTGACAGGGCGGCAGCGCTCACCGACGGCCCCTCAGACGGCGCGCCACGAGGATCCCGCCGCACACCAGGGTGACGGCGCCGCAGACCAGGTTCACCCAGCTGATCGCCGCGCTGTACGAGACGACCATGTTGATGACGGCGCTGGTCACCGCCATGATCCAGAGCAGTGAACGGAAGATGTCCGCGCGGGTGAGACCGGGCGGCGACGGCTCGCCGGGGCAGCCGGCGAGGCGGTGCGGTTCGGTGTGCGACATGGGGTTCCTCCGTCGGTCCGGGCGGTGTCCTGCTGACCTCACCGACGCTATGGATCCGCACCCCTCCCGGCCGATCCCGCAGCCCACCCAGTGCGGGTACCGGCAGCCCACCCGCCCTGGTACAGCAGGCTGTACTTCTCACCCTGGGACGCTGACGCGAACAGGACCACGACATAAGGTCGTTGGCGCGGTGCACCGGACGGAACGCGTGGGACGGAGAGCGGATGTCCATCCAGGGCCAGGCTCCGGCGGGCCGGCAGGACGTGGGCCGGCGGGGCACAGAGCACCCGGGCGCGGATAACCGGGGCACGGGCAACCCGGGCACGGAGCAGCCGAGCACGACCAGCCCGGGCACGGAACACCCGGGCACGGGGCACCCGGGCGCGGACCGCCGCGTCACCAGCCTCAGGAACGGTGTCGTACCGCCCCTGACCGCGGCCCGCACCGCGGTCGCGCAGCTCGCGTCGGGGCTCAGGACCGCCCTGCTCGCCCTGCTGGTGCTGCTCTGGGCGGCCGTCACCGCGGTGACGAGCCTGATCGGCATCGGGCTGCTGGCGGCACCCTTCGTCCTGCGCGCGCTGCACGCGCTGGCCGGGCGGGAACGCGCGCGGCTCGGCCGCTGGGGCCCCGAGGTCATCGGCCCGCAGGCGCCGCCCACGCGGCTGCGGCCCGCCCTCGTCGACCCCACCACCCGCCGGGAGCTGCGCTGGCTGCTGCGGCACGCCACCCTCGGGCTGCTGCTGGGACTGCTCGGCGTCTACCTGCCGGTCGCCGCCCTCCGCGACACCACGTTCCCGCTGTACTGGCGGGCCATGCCCGAGGACACCACCGCCACCTCGGTGGGCTTCGGCGTCGCGCACTCCTGGCCGGACGCGCTCGCCGTGGCGCTGCTGGGCCTGAGCTGGATCGTCATCATCCTCGGGCTCACCCCCGGCATGGCCCGCCTCCAGGCCCGGCCCGGACGCAGCCTCCTCGTGGCCGGTCCGGACGTCGACCTCTCCCTGCGGGTGGCGGAGCTGACCGCCACCCGCGCCGCCGCGCTGGACGCCCACGCCGTCGAACTGCGCCGTATCGAACGGTCGTTGCACGACGGCACGCAGAACCGCATCGTCACCGTCACCGTCCTGCTCGGCGCGGCCCGTCGCATGGTGGCCCGCGACCCGGCCGGCGCCGACGAGCTGCTGGAACGTGCCCAGTCGGCCGCCGAACAGGCGCTCGCCGAACTACGCACGGTCTCCCGGAGCATCCTGCCGCCGGTCCTGGACGACCGGGGTCTGACCGGCGCGCTGTCCGGCCTCGCCGCCAACTGCCCGGTGCCGTGCCGGGTCGACGTCGACATACCCGAGCGGTGTGCCGCGTCCGTCGAGGCGACCGCCTACTTCGTGGTCGCCGAGGCGCTGACCAACGTCGCCAAGCACAGCGGTGCAGCGCACGCCACCGTCACGGCGCACAGCCGCGGCGGCACGCTGCTGCTGCGCGTCGAGGACGACGGCCGTGGCGGCGCCGGGGGCACATCCGAGGCGGTCGGCTCCGGGGGAGAGGGGGGCGGCTCAGGGCTCACCGGCATGCGCCGCCGGGTCGCGGCGCACGACGGTAGCCTCAGCCTGACCAGCCCTCAGGGCGGCCCGACAACGCTTCAGGTGGAGCTTCCATGCGGATCGTGATGGCCGAGGACGACCCGTTGCTGCGCGAGGGCCTCGCCCTGCTGCTGCGGGCCGAAGGACTCGACGTGGTGGCCACCGCCGGCACCCCCGAAGGGGCGCTCGCCGCCATCGAGGAGCACCGCCCGGACATCGCCATCCTCGACGTGCGGATGCCGCCGACCCACACCGACGAAGGGATCCGCACGGCCGTCGAGGCCCGTCGCCGGCGGCCCGGCCTGGCCGTCCTCGTGCTCTCCGGCTACGTCGAGCAGAGCTTCGCCGCCGAACTGCTCGGCGGTGGTGTGGGCGGGCTCGGCTACCTGCTCAAGGAGCGGGTCGGGCGGGTCGAGGAGTTCCTGGACGCGCTGCGACGGGTGGCCGGCGGGGGCACCGCCATCGACCCCGAGGTCGTCGCGCAGTTGTTCACCCGCTCCCGCCAGGACCCCCGCCTGGAGCGGCTCAGCCCCCGCGAGCGCGACGTGCTCGGCCTGATGGCCGAAGGGCTCGGCAACACGGCCATCGCCGGCCGGCTCGTGGTCACCGAGGGCGCCGTCCACAAGCACATCCGCAGCATCTTCGCCAAGCTCGAGCTGTCCCCCGGCGACCAGGTGGACCGGCGGGTCGCCGCCGTCCTGCGCTACCTGGAGGAGGAGCGGCGGCTGGCATGAGCACCGCAGGCCGGGGCGCGGGCGGAGGACGACGGTGTCTCATCACGTGCGGGTGGGCGCGTTGTCAGGGCCGGCTCACGGGGTCTGCTTGCTTCGGGTGAAGAAGTCGAGCACGTCCTGGATCGCGGGGTTGTCGGGCACGTCGGCCTCGGCCGCGGCTTCGGCGGCGCTGCGGGGGAACATCGTGCGCTCGTACGCGGCGAGTGCGGTCTCCGTGTCGTCGGGGTGCGCGGCGAGGGCCGCACCGAGTTCGGCGCCGTCGAGCATGGCCAGGTTGGCCCCTTCGCCGTTCGGCGGCATCAGGTGGGCGGCGTCGCCGACGAGGGTCGCGCCCGGCACCCGATCCCACCGGTGCCCGACCGGCAGCGTGAAGTGCGGGCGCAGCACGGGCGCGGTGTCGCTGTCGGTGATCAGGGCGGTGAGTTCCGGGGCCCAGCCGTCGAACTCCTGCGCGATGCGTGCGGTCGCCGCGGCGGGATCGGTGAAGTCGACGGTTGCGAACCACTCCTGCGGCCTGGACAGCATCACGTAGGTGTGGAGGGTGTCGCCCTTCTCCCGGTGCGCGCCGATCTGGCCGGCGCCCGGATCGACCGCGAACATCGACCCGCCACCGACCGCCTTCGCGGCGGCGGGGTGCCGGGTGTCGGCGTCGAACAGGTAGGTCTCGACGAAGGACATGCCGGCGTATTCGGGCACGGCGTCGGAGAGCAGCGGCCGGACCCGTGACCATGCGCCGTCCGCGCCGACCAGCAGGCCGGTGACGACGCTGCCGCCGTCCGTGAAGGCCACCTCGTGGCGGCCCGCACCGATGCCGCGGACACCGCCGACCTTGTGGCCCCACCGGACGGTGCCGGCCGGGAGCGAGTCGAGCAGGATCTGCCGCAGCTCGCCGCGCTGCACTTCGGGGCGGCCACCCGTGCCGTCGTCGCCCTGGTCGAGCCGGATGTTTCCGTCCCGGTCGAGGACCCGGATCGCCTGACGGCCCTCCAGGACGATGCCGCGGAACTCGTCCATCAGGCCCGCCGCCCGCACGGCCAGCTGTCCGTTGTAGTCGTGGATGTCGAGCATTCCGCCCTGCGTGCGCGCCATCGGTGAGGCCTCCGCCTCGTAGACGGTGGCCGGTATTCCGTGGATGTGCAGGACGCGGGCGAGCGTGAGGCCGCCGAGCCCGGCGCCGACGATCGTCACGTTGGTGGTCATGCTGGATCCCTGCCTTTCGCACGCCTGCCGGGACGGGCCCCGGCAGGATCTCCGGCAAGCCTCCAGGCCACCCCCAACAAACCACCGACACCGGACCGACAGGCCCCGACACCCCACCGACAGGCCCCACCGAAAGGCCCGCCGACAGGCCTCGACAACAAGTCCCGACAAGCCCCGACAAGCCGACGCGTGGCCGACACCGTGGTGACGTGCCCGACGGTCAGGCCTGATGGCGTCCTGCGACGGGGAGGGTCCCGGCGCCGTTGTCGCGGGGGCCGCTACCCGGCCGAGGACATCGCGGCCGCGGTGAGGGCGGACGCGGTCCGTACGGCGCTGGAGATGGCCGCGTCGGGTTCGAGCCCGCAGAGATCGGTGAGGGTGAAGAGCGCCTCGGCGCTCACGACCACCGCGAGATCCCGCTTGAGCTGGGCGAAGGCCTCCGGGTCCGTCGCGCCGAGGGTGTCCTCCAGCGGGAGGAGCGCGTGGTCGATGAGTCCGAAGCGGATGCCGGGGCGCGAGGTCACCGCTTCGGGCCGGGTGATGGTGGCGGCGATCATCGCCCGCACCGAGCCCTGCCGGGCGAGGACACCGCGCAGCAGGAACTCGCAGGCGAAGGCGGTGCGTGCGACGGGGTCGGTGGAGTCCGCGACCGGTGCGAGAGCCTCGGCGGGGGGCGGCCAGACCCCGGCCAGGGCCTCACTGATGAGGGAGGGCAGGTCAGGGAAGTACCGGTAGGCGGTGGCCTCGGAGACCAGGGCGGCGCGGGCGATCGCGGGCATGGTCACCTCGACGTCCGTGTCGACGAGCTGACGGGCGGCCGTCAGGATCGCCGTCCGCGTGCGCTGCTTCTGGTTGGTACGGCCGGTACCCGTCTGCTGCGTCATCGCGAGACTCCTCCTGTTGGTGCCGCCACATGATAGCAGTGGCCTCTCTTCGTGAGAGTGCACTTGCATTATGAGGCTAGGCCTCCTAGTGTCGTGAGAGTCAGCTCTCGTGAAGGAGGAGACATGAGCGCGGTTTCCGTGGTCGGCCCGGAAGACGGCGAGACCATCCAGCTCGGCCCGACGCGGATGCGGATCCTCGAGGACGGCGGGACCACCGGGCACCGCCTCGGCATCGGAGAGATCACCCTCGCCCCGCACACCCAGGGCCCGCCGCAGCACCGGCACGCCCAGCACGACGAGGGCTTCTACGTCGTCTCCGGCACCGCCCACTTCACCATCGGGGAGACCACCCACGCGGCGCCGGCCGGCACGCTCGCGATGATCCCGCCCGGCGCTCCGCACACCTTCGCCAATCTCGGCGACGAGCCGGCGGTGCTGCTCAACACCTTCACGCCGGATCTGTACGTGCAGTACTTCCGCGACCTGCGGAACATGATCGCGGGCGGCCGGGAGCTGACCCCGGAGTCGACCGTCGAGATCATGAGCCGCTACGACACCGTCCCCGCGACCGGCTACGCGTGACGGTGCCTGACTTCCCCCGCAAGCACACCGAGGCGCAGCGCACGGTCATGGCCGCCAACCATGCCGCCCCACAGGTGACATTGCAGCCCACCGGGAGGACACAACGTGGATCGGACCGGGCACCAGGTTCGGCCCCTGATCGGACGCCATGACGCACTGAAGAGTTTCGAACGGCTCCTGCACGCCGCAGCGGGCGGCTCGTTCCGTTTCCTCCGGCTGGTGGGGGAGCCCGGGACCGGCAAGACACGCCTGCTCGACGAGGTCGCCCTGAGCGCCGTGCACCGGGAGTTCACGGTGTTGCACACCCGGGCCACCGAGTTCGAGCAGGGCATCCCTTTCGGGGTGGTCATCAATGCGCTCGTAGACCACCTGGGAAGGCGAGGTGCGCCGAAGGGCGCCGCCGACGAGCCGCTCGAGCTGAGTGCGATCTTCCCCACCTCCGCCACCGAGGCCCCCGGCGGGCCACCTTCTGCCGATGTCACGGGCCTGGCTCGCCACCAGATCTTCAGGGACGTCAGCCGGCTCCTCGGCGAGTTGGCACAGCCGTCCGGACTCCTGTTGATCCTCGACGACGCCCACTGGGCGGACGCCGCGTCCATCGAGCTCCTCGACCACCTGGTACGGCATCCGCCGCTCGGCCCGGTGCTGATCGCCGTGGCCTACCGCCCCGGCCAGGCGACACCGCGGCTGAACTCGCTACGCGCGGCCGGCGTCCACACGCTCCCCGTCGAACCGTTCACCCGCGCGGAGGCCGCCGAGTTCCTCGGCGGGCAGGACCCGGACCGGTTCGAGGCCCTTTACGAGGCCAGCGGCGGCATACCGTTCTACCTGGAAGCCCTCGCCGCGATGGACCAGAGCGGCAGCCTCCCGGGGGCGTGCGACTTCGACGGGTGCCCTGACGCGCTCCCGCCCGCCGTACGGGCGGTGATCCAGCTGGAACTGGACAGCCTGACACCCACCGCGCGACTCGTGGCCCAGGCGGGTGCGTTGCTCGGTGACGCGTTCGATCCGGTGCTGGCCGGGTCGGCGGCGGGGGTGACCGAGGAGGCCGCGCTCGAGGCGCTCGACGACATAGCGGCGCGTGACCTCGTGCGAGCGGCGACCTCCACCGGGCGCTTCCGGTTCCGGCACCCGCTCGTCCGGCACACCGTGTACCGTTCCGCCGCCGCCGGCTGGCAGCGGCTCGCACACGCCAGGATCGCCGCCCGGCTCGGCGAACTGGGCGCTCCCGCCAGCATGCGTGCGCACCATGTCGCGCGATCGGGGAGTTTCGGCGATGCCGACGCGGTCGCCACGCTGGTCGAAGCCGCCCGCTCGGTGCTCTCCCATGCGCCGGCCACCGCCGCTCGCTGGTTCATCGTGGCGCGCGAGCTGACGCCGGTCGATCCCGGTGAACCCGGTCCTCACGTCGATCTCCTCCTGGAGATCGCCCAGGCGCAGCTGGCCGGCGGTCAGCTCGCCGGGGCCCACGAGCACGCGGCCGAGGCGCTCCGGCAGCTGCCTCCTGACGATCACGGCCGGCGCTCTCGCGCGGCGGCGTGCCACGCGGCGGCGGAACGGCTGGGGGAACGTCCCGCTGAAAGCCGCCCCATGCTGCTCACCGAGCTGCGGAAGATACCCGACCCCTGGTCCGCGGCGGCGACCCGGCTCCGGCTGCAACTCGCGGCGGGGAGCGTGATGGACGACGGCGCAGCGGCCACCCGGGCCGCTCCGGCGCTGGACGGTGCTCCCCAGGACGGTGACGACTGGGACCAGGGCCTGCGGCTGGAGGTCGCCGCGCACCGGGTCCTGCCCGCCTACCGCGGGGGGCGGATCGCCGAGGCGGCACGGCACGCAGAAAGGGCGACCCGGCTCTTCGACCTGGCCGGGGACGAGCACTGCGCCGCAGCGCTCGAGGCCGCGGCATCGTTGTGCCTGGCCGAGGTCATGATGGGCCACGGCTCCAGGGCGTTGCGGATCCTGGAACGGCTGCTCGGCGTCGCCCGGCACTCCGGACGGATTTCCCACCTGCCCCGCCTCCTCAGCGTGCAGTCGTACGCGTACACCCACGTGGGGAAGCCGGCGGACGCATGGACTGCCGGTGCGGAAGCGGTCCGGGTAGCGCGGGCGCTGGGCGCACCGCGAGCCGTTGCCTTCGCCATGGCCACCCAGTGCTTGGCCGCGAGCTGGCAGGGCAGCACGGACGAGGCGATGCGGCTCGGGCGGGACGCGGCGCAAGCGGCCGGCGACCGTCCTGAGTGGTGGGCGGCGTTCGCGCGCTACGCCCATGCCATCGCCCTGCTCAACGCCGAGCGCCGCCACGACGGCAGGAAGGCGGTGCTGAACGCCTTCGACGGATTCCACCAGCCGGTACTCGACCGGTCCATGCTGCTGCACTGCTGCGAAGCCATGGCCCATGCCGAGGCGGCGCACGGCCGCGTGGCGGAAGCCACGAAATGGGCGAACCGGGCTGGGCGCATGGCCCACCCCGATCTCCCGGTCGATGTCGCGCTTGCTCGGCTGGCCCATGCCCACGCCCTGTGCGCGGCACACCCCGCTGCGGCGGCAGAGCACGCGTCCGCCGCCGCAGCGGCCTTCACCGCGAGCGAATTCCGGATAGGCGCCGGCCGCGCCCGGTTACGTGCCGGAGCCGCCCACGCAAGAGCGGCCGACAGCCCCCGGGCGCTTCGCGAGCTACGCGCCGCGGCGGACACCTTCCGCAGCTGCGGGACGACCGGCCTGTACCAGCAGGCACTTCGGGAGCAGCGCGAAATCGACGCCAAGGCGACGCCCTCCGGAAAGCGGAACGCCGGTCCATGGGGGCTGTCACGACGGGAGCAGGAAGTGGCCATGCTCCTCATGGAGAACCACACCAACCGGCAGATCGCCGAGAAACTCTTCCTCAGCGTCCGCACCGTCGAGACCCACCTGTCGCACATATTCACCAAGCTCGGGGTCACCTCCCGCCTCGCCGTGGTGAACGCCCTGCGGGACCAGGGCACGGCACGCTGCCATTGAAAGAGCTCACACCCTCGCCGCCCGAAGCCCGGTCAGCACGTCCGCGACCCGGGCGAGCTCGGTCAGCATCGCGTCGGCAGCGCCGGTCATGAGGGCATTGGGGTGCAGCTCCGCGTTGTCGATGAACCGGTGGACGAACGGAATGGCGACCGCCTCTGCTACCGGCACCATGCGAAGCGTGGTGACCACCTGCCTGACGGCCTGGGCCGCGCGGGTGCCGCCGGAAATTCCGCCGTAGCTGACCAGCCCGACAGGCTTGTAATGCCATTCGTGGTGGAGGTAGTCGATCGCGTTCTTCAGCTCGGCGTTGTAGCCGTTGTTGTACTCCGGCATGACGAAGACGAGCGCGTCCGCCGCCGACACCCGGGCGCTCCAGTCCCGCGTGTGCTGATGGGTGTAGTCGCCCAGACTCGGATGGTGCGGCTCGTTCATGAAGGGAAGGCCGACCTCCGCCAGGTCGACCAGCTCCACCGTGGCAAAGCCCTGGTGCGCGCGTGCTCGCTGCTCGATCCAGGTACCGACGACGGGGCCGACGCGGCCCGGCCGGGTGCTGGCAGTGATGATCTTCAGGGTGGTCATCGACGCTCCTTCGGGGCGCTCTGCTCGTCGCCCATGAGGCTGGCGCGGAACCGTTCGGTGAAGTGGTGAACGTATTCCGCCGGGTAGTTCCGTCCTTGCCACGCCGACTCGAGCAGCAATCCGTCCGCGTGCTCGACCACCAGCCATTCGACACCGCTGCCACGCCGCTCCGGCGCCGCTACGGGGAACGACTCGACCGTGATGCCGGGCAGGTGCAAGGGCGCGCGTCGTTCTTCCCGGTAACCGAAGAAGATGCGTGCCTCGGGCCTGGGGGCGGACGAGGCGCTGCGGGCCGGCCAGATGCGCTGCGACGCCGCCAGGAAGGGGATCGCGTAGTGATCCATGATGCCGAGCATCACGTCGTGCACTTCGCCGATGACCTCGGTCAGGCCGATGCCCGGCGAAAGGTCGAGGCTGACCACGACCGACTGGGCCACCATTCCGATGACGCCGGCAGACACCTCGTCCATGCGGTTCGCGATGTTCGTCGTGACGCTGACCCGTGACCCGGCGGTCTCTTCCGCCACCACCGCTACGAAGTGCGCCAGAAGAAAGCTGAACAGCGTCACGTTCGCCGCGCTCGCCTCCGCGTGCAGGCGTGCCCGATCCGCCGCAGGGATGTCCATCCGCACGACGTGGACGCCCTCGTCACCCGTGTCCTCGGTGAAGCCCGTCAGGAACGTGTCGAGCGACTCGATCTCCGCGGGCAGCACGGTGCGCCAGAACGCAAGAGCCGCAGCTCCCGCCGCACCGTCGGCCAGGGCGCGTTGCCTGCTCGCCCAGCGCGCGTGCGACGGACGCAACGGCGACGGATGGGAGGGGGAGGAATGTGACGGCGAGGGATGTGAGGGCGGGGAATGTGACGGCGAAGGCGACGGTGTGCCGGAAAGGGGCGCTTGGTATGCCGCTTGGTACTCCGAAGAGAGTTCTCGCAGCAGGATCTCCATCGAGGCCTCGTCGCCGACCAGGTGGCTCATGGTGATGACGAGCAGGTGTTCGTGGTCGTCCACCCGTACGAGGGTGGCTCTGAGGGGCGGGGCCTGGTGGAGCGGGAACGGTCTGCCGACGGAACGGGACGCTGCGGTGGCGAGCAGTCCGGCGTCCGGAGTGAAAGGCGGCTCCACGACCATGAGCTCGAACCCGTCTCCGGGGACGACTTCTTGGTAGACGGCCAGGTCCTCCGCACCCGCATGGACGCGCACGGCAAAGCGACTGCGCAGGACAGGGTGGGCGGCCACCACGCGGCCGAACGCGGCCCGCAGCGCGGTGACGTCCAACGGGCCGGAAAGCCGAAAGGCCTCGTACAAGGGGGCGAGCGCTGCCGCGTCACCCTCGCGCAGACGCAGGTACTCGGCCTCCGCCTGCACGGCCGCACGCCAACGCCGATCGGACCACGCCGGCGTCGACCGATCGGTCCACGTCGGGATCGTGCCGGGCGGTCGCCGCCGGGAGTCGTCGGCCTGCGCCGCGAGGGCACGGGCCAGACCCGCCACGCACCGGGCCTCGACGACCTGGCGGAACGTCACCCGGCGGCCGAGGTCTTTCGCCATTCTGACCACCAGTTCCATCACCTGTAACGAGCTGGCGTCGGTGAACCGGTGGTGCTCGTCGACGGACGGGGTGCCGACGATGTCCCGCCAGAGGGAACAGAGCTCCGCCCCGGTGGGAGCGGTGCGCTGATCCGCAGTGATCGCCCTGGACATGTGGTCAGCCCCGCGCCCTGCGTACCCGGTCGAGGTCCCGCATGAGACGCCCCTTGGCGTGCCCGACGAACTTCATCAGGTCCTCGCAGTACACGGACGGATTGCGGAATCCGGTGCCGGCCCTGTAGCGGTGCACGTACAGCCCTCCACCGCACACGTCGCGGTACTGGCAACCACGGCACTGCTCGCACAGGGCCTCGACCCCGATCTGCCGGGCGACCACACCCGGATGCTCGGCCACCGTGTCGAAGTCGCAGTCGGCGATGTGGGAACCCGTCTCCGGGGCCCCGGCGAAGGCCGACTTCAGGGTGTCCACCTGCTCGATGGTCCCGTCGGTCTCGACCACGAGGAAATTGGCCGGTTGCAGGCCGATCTGCTCGGTGTCGCCCGGCCGGCCCAGCAACAGCTTCATCGCCCCCGCGAAGAGCCGCACGTTCGCCCGGCTCGACCCGCGGTCGTACCAGTGGTCGAACACCTTGATCAGCCAGTCCGCATACGGGGTGGATCCCGGCTCCGCCTTTCCGGGCGGCGGCTCCATCCAGTTCGCGTGCGGCAGCAGGAAATCCATGGCGGGCGGCTCGAACCCGGCGATGCCCTCGTACGTCTCGATCGGGTCGTTGGCCAGGTCGATCACGGCCAGAATGCTGGAGAACAGATGCGCATAACGCGGCGACCTGAGCAGGGCGAGCCCCTGGACGACGTCGTCGTAGCTGCTCCTGCCGTTTCGATACCGGCGGTGCCGGTCGTTGGCGCCCTTGTCGCCGTCCAGGCTGATTCCCACCCGGATGTCGTGGGCCCGGAGGGTTTCCAGCATCTCCTCGGTGAGCAGCGCCCCGTTGGTGTGCACACCGATGGCCAACCGGGTCTCCGCGGGAAAGGCGCGACGCGTCTCCTCGGCGAGAAAGGCGATCACGTCACTGCCCGCCAGCAGCGGCTCGCCCCCGTGGAGGACGACCTGGGCGGCAGGCAACCGGTGGCGTCGTGCGTAATCGCCCATCCGGGAGGCTGTGACCCGGATCAGATCGGGGGACATCACGGCCGGCCGGCCCCGCCAGCTCTGGTCGGACATCTCGTACATGTAGCAGTAGTCGCAGGCGAGGTTGCACCTGCTGTGCACTTTCAGGACGAACTGGTTGAACGGAACCGGGCGCCACCCCGTGGCCTTCAACGCCGGTACGTCCAGCCCGGTCATCGGCCACTCGAGGCCGCTGCTCTGCATTGTTTCCACACCCATGGTGTGCTCCTGAGTTGAGAAGTCCGTGCTCAGCGGTCGAATCGCGCGACGAGGGTGTTGATGCTGCGGAAGTCGTCGATCCGCAGCCGCTCCACATCGATCGGTGACCGCCGGAGTCGCTCCATGAAGACCAGCAGTTCCGGCACATGCACCGACCGGAGGAAACGCTGCTCGAACAGCGGGCTGTCGTCGTCGAACACCGCGTCTCCCGTTTTCTCCCGTACCCAGGTCCGCAACGCGGATCGGAACGGTGTGTCAGCAGACATCAAGGGACTCCGGAGGCAGAATGCGAGCGTCGACGAGGAATTCTTCGCACTTCGCCGAGGCGGTCTTCCGGTGTGCGCGCTGCACCGGGCTGTACCAGGCCTCCTCGGCCAGGTCGAAGGCGTGGGTGAGGCCGGCGTCGGCATAGACGTCCGGGTTGTAGTACTGCTTCCATCCGCTGACGAAGTACTGCACGAGATGGTCACGTACGTCGCGAACGGTCTCCCGGCTCCACTCCTGGTGCTGCCAGAGATCGGTGACCAGGGCCCGCCCGAACAGCAGGTGCCGGGCTTCCTCGACGTGATGGCTCCGATTGATCCGACGTGCCAGAGGGTGCAGCCGATCGTCGCGCATCTGCACCCAGTTGTAGTGGTCGCCCACTTCCTCGAAGATCAGCGTCTTTGCGAAGAAGAGAAAGTCCTCGACGTCCTGGGGAAGGCGCTGGACACCCAACGAGAACTGGCGGTTCCGGTACACCTTCGCGTAGCGCGTACAGAAGCCGCCGAAGTACACGCTGTGCTTGTTCTCCTCGTCGATGAAGTGATGGAGATACGGCGAAACCTCCACCATGTCGCTTCGGTACAGTCGCGCCGAGAGGCCCTGCAAGAGGGTCTTCTCGCCGTGGATGTTGAGACTGTAGAAGTTCGCCGCCTCGTGAAAGGAGAGCGACTTCCTGCGTTCCTCGGACAGCGTGGGCCAGATGCCGGTGCCGACGAGCGAAAGGTATTCGGGCGTGGTGAACCAGTCGTGTCCCGGCTCCAGCTCGTCCGGCCACTGGAATTCGACGTACGGGTCCTTGGCGGAATGCCGGGACAGGTCCGACAAGCGCCTGACGGTGCTCGCGAGGGTCATACCGCCTCCAGGACCGTCGACTGCCAGTTCATACCGAGTCCGGCCATGAGCAACAGGACCCGGTCTCCCGCCCGAACCCGACCGGACTCACGCAGCAGCTTCACGTTGATGAGATTGTCCGCGGCCAGTACGTGACCCACGTCGGGGAGTGAGGGCATCGCTATCCGGTCCGGTGGACAGTCCAGAGCACGGGCGAGGATGTCCCACAGGTGCGGGTTGACGTTCTGCGGGACGATGACGTCCACGTCGGCCATGCCCATCCCGGCACTCGCCAGCGTCTCCGTCACGAGCCGGATGACGTACTCGTAGTAGCTGCCCATGGCGGCACCGGGCTCCGTGCTTCCCCCCAGTGCACCGTCCGAGATGTGGTGACCGGCGACGTGCCGGAACCCGGTCGGCTCCCAGGACAGCAGGCACGCGGCGGCACCGTCGGAGACCAGGTTGGAGGTGAGCTCGTACAGCGTGCCGTCAGGAAGCCGGTCAGCAGTGACACACAGGACCTTGTCCCATCCCGGTTCGGTCTGGAGCAGCGCCCTGCCGACCCGGATGGCACCGAGCATGCCGGTGCACGCCTGCTGGGTGAGCCCGATGACGACCGCGTCGGACAGGGCGAATTCGGCCTGCAAGCGACTGGCCGGGGAGCGCACCAGATATTGCGCGTCACGGGTCTCCCGCCACGCCCCGTCGTCTTCCAGGTTTGCGTTGCACGGCAGGCAGGTGGCGTAGACGATCGCGGAAACCCCGTGCAGCGAACCCGCTTCGGCCAGGGGTGCCACGGCCGCGCGGGCCAGGTCGTAGGCCGATGTCTCCGGGGCGCAGACGTGATGCCAACGAAAGCCGGCGTCGGCCAGGTCGTCGACCGGCGTGGCGAGCCGGCCCGCAGCACCGGATTCGCCCAGCTCGTACTTGTTCTCTCCCAGCGTGTACGAGATCGATTGCACGAATATCGGATCCATCAGCCGTCCATCCGCCAGTCGTCCATCCGCTTCCACGGTCGTCGAGCCCGAGGCGGTGTGCGCCGCCGCAAGGTGACGGCGCCGGCGCACACCGCCCGTGTCCGGGCTGGGAACAGCCGATCAGAACATGCTGTTCTGGGACATGAACCCGCTGGTGCGGTCCTGTCCCTCCTCGATCACGCGGAGTTCCTGCGCGACGGGGGAGTCCTCGAGCAGAGCGAGCTCCTCGAGGGTGAGGTCACTGACGGTCACCGAATTCATCTGGCACCTCCTCTCGCAGCTTGTGTTCGCCACGATCCTGCGCGCTGCGCCGGTGACCGGACATCCGGGAGACCACTGACCTTGGGCGGGCGGGCGGAGCGCCTCGGCAGATCGTGGTTTTCCCGGATGACGGCGGGCCGTGTGCCCCCTCTACCGTCATGCCGGCAGACGCGACCGAACAGGACTGAGGGCCGACATGATGCGATGGCACGAGTCAGGTCAGATGAGTCTCTCCGGCGCCGCACTGCGGTTGGCGACAGAGATCGACGAGGCGGTCAGGCTGCTGGCGTCGTCGTGGCACGCCGACGAGGAACGGCACCCCGCCACGCTGCCGGTCGACGTCCTGCAACGGCTCGACTACCTGCGCTCCTTCCCCCATCAGGCGAGCTTCGCGGCCTTCCCGCCGGGCGACGAGCAGGGCCTCGCCGCGTTCGTGTCCGCGCTGCCGGACAACGGTCCGGTCACCCTCCCCGGGCAGCCGAAGGTCGAGGAGATCCTCACCCCGGCGGCCTGCTACCACGTCTACGCCGCACGCCAAGGGCAACGCCGGACCGCGCCCGAGTACGTGACCACGGCGAACACGTGCTTTCGAAGGGAGCGGGCGTACGTGCCGCTTCGGCGGCAATGGAGCTTCTGGATGCGGGAGATCGTCTGCCTCGGCACGCCCGCGGACGTCGCGGCGTTCCTGGCCGAGGCCAGGGAGAGCGTCAGGGCCCTGTGCGCCCTGCTCGACATCGAGATCTCCTGGGAACCGGCGACCGACCCCTTCTTCCAGCCGCTGTCGAATCCGGGCTTCCTGCTCCAGAAGGTGTCACCGACGAAGTTCGAAGCCGTCCACGGGGGCGACCTGGCGATCGCCTCGGTGAACCTGCATCACGACCACTTCGGCGCGGCCTTCGACATCGTGCAGGCCGACGAGCCGGTGACGACGGGATGCGTGGCGTTCGGGGTCGAACGGTGGCTCCTCACGATCACCGAAAGGTACGGGAAGGACCCCGCCGGCTGGCCGTCCCTCGCCGATGCGGCCGGCAAGCTGGTGGCGGACCGCAGGGGGCGAACCTGACCACAACCTGACCACCGTCGGAGCACGGCCCGCCACAGGGTAGGCGGGGCGGGTGCGTTCCGAACGAACGGCACGGCGTGACCCGCTGACCGCTCACCCGACGCTCGCCCGCCCGTCGCCCCCGCCACCGACCCGTTCCCGTTCGGTGGCAGGGGCAGGGGCAGGGGCAGGGGCAGGGGCAGGGGCAGGGGCAGGGGCAGGGGCGACGGCGCGTACGCATCGCTTGATTGGCGCCGTACATGGGCGTTAACCGGCCAGCTTTGGTTCGTACCTGGAAGTGATCTCCGCCGTGGCGAACGCTGTGGGGCGTGAGTGTTTCCTTGTGACCCATTGACCCACCGTCAAGGACGTGAGGGAGGGGCTCCATGTGGCACCCGCGGATCAGACGGACGGCGGTGTCCGAGAGGGAACGGGGCGCGGTGCGGCGGCGCCCGCGTGAGGGTGGCCGACTGGCCACGACCGGTGGCGTGGTGCTCGGGCTGGCACTGACGCTCGCCCCGGCTCCCGGCGCCCTGGCCGCGCCGGTACCGGTCCCGGCGGGCACCTACCACCCACCCACGATGCCGGCCACGGCGGATGACAGGCCCTCCCACACCGTCACCCTCGTCACCGGCGAGCGCGTCACGCTGGGTGCGGACGCCGGTGTCGTCGTGGCACCGCGGCGTGGCGCTTCAGCGGCGAACTACGTCACCGAACGTCTCGACAACGATGTCTACGTCATCCCGCTGACGGCCCTGCCCTACCTGGGGACGGTGCTCGACCCGGCGCTCTTCGACGTGTCCGCCCTGGTCCGGGCGGGTCTGACGGCCACTCCGGTACGCGTCGAGGGCGGCACCGCCCCCGCTCCGGGGCCGGCGTTCGGCGCGGCGCTGGCGCACCAGACGGCGGCGCAGGCGGCCGCAAAACGGGTCGGGGACGGACCGCTGTTCGGCGGCGTCACCTCCGTCCGGCCCGCGTTCACCACGGCCGGCACCGAAGCAGCCGGGCATCGGGAAGCCACTGCCGACCGCAGCGTACGGGTCACCGTGCTCGGCCCGGACGGCACGCCCCGGCCGGGCGCGACACCCTTCAGCCTGGCCGACGTCGACGACGCGGGGAGCTACCAGAACCCCGCGCTGACGGCGACCGACGGTCACGCCGAGGTCGACGTGCCCGCCGGCCACTACAGCGCCCTGGTCGCGGTGCCGGACTACGACGGTGCCGGCGATCCGGCCGACGTCCGCCTGGCCACCGCGGAGTTCACCGTCCCGGACGACGCCACCGGCACCGACGTCGTGCTGGACCTGTCCAAGGCGACCGAACAGGTCACCTTCGCCACCCCGAAGCCGTCGCGGCAGGCCCAGCTCATCCTGCACTACCTGCGCCAGGACGCCACCGGCGAGCCGGCGCTCAACCACGGCCTCGGCGTCACCGGCGACCTGCCGGTGTACGTGCAGCCCTCCGCCGGGCCGGTCAGGGTCGGGAACCTGCACTTCAACGCCTACACGCATCGCGACGCACCCGCGGACGCCACCGAGCCGTACTCCTACGACCTCAAGCTGGACGACCCACCGGGCGCGATCGCTCCCGACCAGCACCACAAGGTGACCGCGCACCGGCTGACCACCGTGCGGACGCGGTACCACAGCGACCGGCCCGACCGTGCCGAGGAGGTCGCGCGGCTGATGTCCCTGCCGTACGAGCAGGGCAGCGACGCGCTGTCGGAGCCGTTCCACGCCCCCATGCGGCGCGTGGAGTACGTCGGCGGCTCGCCGGGCGCCACCTATCAGGACTGGCTCAAGGCGGGTGACCTGCGCTTCATCTCCACGCCGCAGCCCCTGCTGCCCGGCCGTACCATCCCGGTCGACTGGCTGCGCGGCCCTCTGGTGCCCGGACTCACCGCGCCCGCACGGGGCGCCACCGTCCCGCACGACACCTGGTACTGCCAGGCCTGCCGCAAGGGTGACACGCTCGCCGTCGTCCTGCACACGACCACGGACAGCGACGGGCACTACGCCCTGTCCGTGCCGTCCGACGTGACTGCCACGCACATGACGGTGCGCTCGGCCGGCGTCACCCTCTACGACCAGGACGACGTCGTCGGCGCGGTCGTCACCGTGCCGCCCGAACCGGCGTCGTACACGGTGGCGTACGACCAGACCAGGCTGAACCCGGCCTTCCACCAGTCGCTGACCACGCACACCGAGTGGTCCTTCTCCTCGGCCCACTCGGGCGACCGGACCGTGCCGGACGACTGGTCCTGCGTCGCGGACGACGGGCAGTACGGCGACTCCGCCGCGTGCTCGGCCCTCCCGCTCATCACCCCGCACTACCGGCTCGGCGCCGCGCCGGACGGCACCAGCGCGACCGGTGACGACCACCTCGCCGTCACCTTCGGGCGCGCGCCCGGCACCACGACCGGTGCGGCCGTCACCCAGGCGAAGGTGGAGATCTCCTACGACGGCGGCTCCTTCTGGACGAAGGCCACCACCACTCGGGGCAAGGACACCTTCGCCGCCCGGTGGACCAACCCCGACACCTCGGCCGGCAAGGACGTCACGCTGCGCATCACGGCCACCGACGCGGCGGGTGACCGGCTGGTGCAGACGGTGGTGAACGCGTTCACCGTCGCGGGGCAGACGGGAGTGTGACGAGAGGGTCTAGGCCTTGAGGCGGGCGACCGTCGCCTCGCCGAGGGCGACCATCGCGTCGGTGAGCCGAGCCATCTGGGAGACGACGGTGCGCTCGGGGTCGGCCTGCGCGCCGACGAAGGCTCCGTCGAAGCCGGCGATCGCGAAGAAATCGAGCTCCGCTGCGACCGCGCGGGCGATGTCGGGTCCCTCGTCGGCGAAGGCCGCAGAGATCATCACCCGCATGTAGGCACGGCCTTCGGCGCGCACCTGCTGGTTCATCTCGGCGACCTCCGCCTCGGCGGCCTCGTCGCTCATGACCAGCAGCATGTGGAGCCGCAGGAAGTCGGGCTTGGCCGTGAAGACCTCGGCCGTCCGGTCCAGGTACCACGCCATGCGTTCACGGTGGGTGCCGCCCTCGGGAGGGTTCGCGTGCGCCGCGCGCATCGCGTCGAAGAAGTCGCGCGCACCGCGCGCCATCACCGCTGAGAGCAGCCCGCCCTTGGAGCGGAAGTGGTGATATATCGCACTCTTCGGCAGTCCGGTCTCGGCCGTGATCGAAGAGATCGTGGTGGCCGCGTATCCGCGCAGCGCCATCACGCGGGCTGCCGCGTCGAGGATCTCCTCCCTCGAGCGTCGCCCGCGCCGGTTGCCGTTCGGCGCCCTGGTTCCACGCTCCATTCCCGTGATCTTACTGCTCTCCGCCGGTCGGTCACGCATCGCAAAAGCCGTGCCCGACCCTCTTGACGCGAGGCCCCTCCCGCGATGACCGTGTCACTATTGGACGGAACGACCGGTCCAATAGTACGAGCGATCACTGGAGATCGGCATGCGCCAACACGCACAAGCGGGATACGACGCGGATGTGGCGGTCATCGGCTACGGCCCGACGGGCCTGGTCGGAGCGCTCACGCTGGCCCGCAAGGGCGTCGGCGTCGTCGCGTTCGAACGCGACAAGGACATCTACGCCCGGGCCCGTGCCGTGACCGTGAACGACTGGACGATGCGGATCTTCCAGGAGCTCGGCGTCGACGAGCGGATCGAGCGGGTCATCGAGCCGCAGCGTGCCCTGCGCTGGGTGACGTACGACGGACACGAGGTCATGCGCGTCGAGCACCCGCCGTCGACGCTGGGCACCCGCAACACCAGGCCGCGCTTCTACAACATCTACCAACCGCTCATGGAGACCGAGCTGCGGCGCTGCGGCGAGGAGCTCGACGGCCTCGAGGTCCGGTACGGCGCCGAGGTGGTCGCCGTCGAGCAGGACGCCGGCGGTGTGACCGTCACCGCACGCGACCGCGAGAGCGGCGCCGAGACCACCACGCGTGCCCGGTACGCGATCGCGGCCGACGGCGGCTCCAGCCCGACCCGCAAGCTGCTCGGTGTCGGGATGCTCGGCGACACCGTCGACACCCTCTGGGTCGTCGTCGACTGCAAGGTGAAGCGCTGGTGGCCGGACCGCGACTTCCTCACCTTCTGGACCGACCGGGAGCGCCCCGTCGTCGACATCGCGCTCTCGGCCGGCAACCACCGGTGGGAGATCCCGCTCAAGCCCGGCGAGACCGAGGCCGACTTCCCGACCAGCGCCGAGGTGTGGCCGCTGCTGGAGGCGCTCGGCGTCACCGCCGACGACGTCGAGATCCACCAGCACGCCTTCTACCGCCACCATGTGCGCGCCGCCGAGACCTGGCGCCGGGGCCGCGTCTTCCTCGCCGGCGACGCCTGTCACCTGATGCCGCCGTGGGCCGGCGCCGGCATGCAGACGGGCCTGCGCGACGCCCACAACCTGGGCTGGAAGCTCGCCCGGGTGCTCAGGGGCGAACTGGGCGAGGAATGGCTCGACACCTACGAGGCCGAGCGCCGTCCCAACGCCGACTTCTACACCGGCCTCGCGGTCGGTCTGGGCCGGGTCATCAGGCAGGAGGCGACGCCACAGGAGCTCGAGGCGATGAACACGGTCCCCGAGAACACCGTCACGCCGTGGGAGCCGCCCCTGAGCGCCCCGCCCGTGCTGGCCGCCGGCTGGCTGCGCGGCGAGCGGGGCGACGGCAGCGTGATCGGCCGGATGGTGCCGCAGCCGGTCTGCGGCGACACCGTGGGCACCCTGGCCCGCCTCGACGACCTGCTCCCCGACGGCTTCGTGCTGCTCGGCGCCGACCTCGATCCGGCCACGCTGCTCAGCACCGAGCAGAAGGCGCGGTGGGACGGCCTCGGCGCGACCTACGTCGCCGTGCGCCCCCGTTCCGCGTACACGCAGGGCCCCGGCGAGCTGGTCGACCTCGAGGACGTCCTGCTCCCGTGGCTCGCCCGGTACGGCGTGAGGGCGGTCGCCGTACGCCCCGACAAGTTCGTCGCAGCCGCCGACCGGACCGGCCTGGCCCCGCCGACCCTCTGACGCCGGGCGGGCGCGCACCGCGCACGCTCACCCGATCATCGAAAGGAAACACCCATGACTGGTGTGAAGGAGCTCGCGTACGTCGTGTACGAGGTCAGCGACCTCGCCGACTGGGAGCATTTCGGCGTGACGCTGCTCGGCATGCAGCTTGGCCAGAAGTCGGACCACGGCTTCACGCTGCGCACCGACGAGAAGGCGCACCGCTGGATCATCACGGAGGGACCGGCCGACGACCTCGTGGCCAGCGGCTACGAGGTCGAGTCGGGGGAGTGTCTCGACAGGCTCGTCGGACGCCTCGCCGACGCCGGCGTCGAGGTCGCCGAGGGCGACGCGGCCCTGGCCGAGGCGCGCCGCGTCGACCGCCTGGTCCAGATCACGGACCCGATGGGCAACCGCATCGAACTGGTCACCGGTCTCGCCGACGCCGACGCGCCGTTCCACTCCGACGTGCTGCTCGGCGGGTTCGTCACCGGCACCGGTGGCGCCGGCCACCAGGTGCTGCTCTCCAAGGGCGTCCCGCGCGAGGCGTACCTGGCCTTCTACGAGGGTCTGCTCGGCTTCCGGATCAGCGACGTCATCGTCGAGGAGCTGGCGCCGGGAATCCTCGCCGACCTGATCTTCCTGCACTGCAACCCGCGCCATCACAGCGTCGCGTTCGGCGACATGCCGCATCCGAAGATGACCCACCACTTCATGGTCGAGGTCACCGACATCCGCGACCTGGGCATGGCCTACGACCGGTGCATGGACGCCGAGCAGCCCTTCGAGATGACGCTGGGCATGCACCCCAACGACCACATGTTCAGCTTCTACGTCCGTACGCCGTCCGGTTTCTCGGTCGAGTACGGCTGGGGCGGTCTGCTCATCGACGACGAGACCTGGCAGGTCCGCACCCTCGACCGGCTGCACAGCTGGGGCCACCGCCCGCCGGAGGTCGTGCACGACCTGCTCGGCCGGGCTCCGTTCACCAACCAGATCCCGGGAGGAGCCCACTGATGGCCCTGCAACAGCACGACATCTCGCGGTACGTCCAGACCAAGGACTGGAAGATCCACCTCAACGACGTCGGCACCGGCCACCCCGTCGTGCTGCTGCACGGTGGCGGCCCGGGTGCGACCGGGTGGAGCAACTACTCCCCGAACATCGAGGCGCTGTCCCGGCACTTCCGCGTGATCGCACCCGACATGCCGGGCTGGGGCGACTCCGACACGGTCGACTTCGCCACGCTTGACCACGTCGATGCGGCCTGCCAGCTGCTCGACGCCCTGGACATCGAGAAGGCCGCGTTCGTCGGCAACTCGATGGGCGGCCACACCTCGCTGCGGCTCGCGGCCGAGCGCCCCGAGCGCGTCTCGCACCTCATCACCATGGGCCCGCCGATCCAGCTGAGGCCGTTCCTCTTCGGTGCCGGCGGCGGCCCCACCGAGGGCCTGAAGATCATGTACGAGACGTACACCGACGCGACGCCCGAGGGCATGCGCCGGCTCGTCGAGATCATGGTCTACGACAAGGCCCGCTTCGCCACGCCGGAGCTGTGCCGGCTCCGCTCGCAGGCCGCGCTCCAGCGTCCCGAGCACCTGCGCAACATCGCCTCGGTCGCCCCGAAGGCCCCGATCCCGATCTGGCTCGACCTGGACCGGGTATCGGGCATCACCGCCCCGGCACTGCTGATCCACGGCCGCGACGACCGCGTGGTCTCCTTCGAGTCCACGCTCTTCCTCGCCGCCCACATCCCGAACTCCCGTGCTCACCTGATCAACCGCTGCGGCCACTGGGCCCAGCTCGAGCACGCCGACGAGTTCAACCGCCTGGTGGCCGACTTCGTCACCCACAACTGACGCGAAGCGGCTGGTTCCGGCAGACCTGGTGCAGGTGCCGGAACCAGCCGCTTCGGCGGGTGCGTCCCGAGGCGCTCAGCCCTGAGGGGAGCCGGCGTGCCGCTCGGCCAGGGTGAGCGCGATGTCGATGATCATGTCCTCCTGGCCGCCCACGAGCCGCCGGCGCCCGCATTCCATGAGGATGTCGCGGACGTCGACGCCGTGCTGCGCGGCGGCGTTCTCGGCATGGCGCAGGAAGGACGAGTAGACGCCGCCGTATCCCAGGGTGAGGGTCTCACGGTCGACCCGCACGGGCCGGTCCTGTAGCGGTCGGACGATGTCGTCGGCGGCGTCCTGGAGCTTGAACAGGTCACAGCCGTGCCGGAAGCCCGACAGGTCGGCCACGGCGACGAACGCCTCGATGGGGCAGTTGCCGGCTCCGGCGCCGTGGCCGGCCAGCGAGGCGTCGACGCGGGTGACACCGTTCTCGACGGCGACCACGGAGTTGGCCACCGACAGCGAGAGGTTCTCGTGGGCGTGGATGCCGAGTTCGGTGGCGGGGTCGAGCACATCGCGGTAGGCGCGGATCCGGGCCGCCACGTCGTTCATGGTCAGCCGGCCGCCGGAGTCGGTGACGTAGACGCAGTGGGCGCCGTAGGACTCCATCAGCCTGGCCTGCTCGGCCAGCTCTTCGGGCGGTGCCATGTGGGAGAGCATGAGGAAGCCGGAGACGTCCATGCCGATCTCGCGGGCCGCGGCGATGTGCTGGGCGGAGACGTCGGCCTCGGTGCAGTGCGTGGCCACCCGGACCGAGCGCACACCGAGTTCGTAGGCGCGCTTCAGCTCCTGGACGGTGCCCACGCCGGGCAGCAGCAGCGTGGTCAGCCGGGCGTTTTCGAGCACCGAAGCGGCGGCCTCGATCCACTCCCAGTCGCTGTGCGAGCCGGGCCCGTAGTTGACCGAACCACCGGCGAGACCGTCACCGTGGGCGACCTCGATCGCGTCGACGCCCGCGTCGTCCAGCGCGGTGACGATGCGCTGCACGTCGGCGGGGCCGATCCGATGGCGTACGGCATGCATGCCGTCGCGCAGGGTGACGTCCTGGATGTAGAGCGAAGTACTCACGGCTGCACCTTCTGGGCTGCGATGCGTTCCGCCACCTGGATGCCGGCGGAGGTCATGATGTCGAGGTTCCCCGCGTACGCCGGGAGGTAGTGCGCGGCGCCCTCGACCTCCAGGAACACCGACACCTGGTGGGTCGGACGGGAGACGCCCCCGGGCAGCAGCGTGTGCACCGGCTCGTCCTCGGCGATCCGTGCGATCTGGACCCGCTGCTTGAGCCGGTAGCCGGGGACGTAGGCGGCCACGTCGGCGATCATCTTGCCGATGCTCTGCCGGATCTCCTCGTGCAGTGCCGCGGTCGGGGCGTCCACCAGCGCGAAGACGGTGTCCCGCATGATCAGTGGCGGCTCCGCCGGATTGAGGATGATGATCGCCTTGCCGCGTCTGGCGCCGCCGACCTGAACGATCGCGGACGAGGTGGTCTCGGTGAACTCGTCGATGTTCGCGCGGGTCCCCGGACCGGCGGACCTGCTCGCGATCGACGCGACGATCTCGGCGTAGTGCACCGGCGCTATCCGGGAGATCGCGGCGACGACCGGGATGGTGGCCTGGCCACCGCAGGTGACCATGTTGACGTTCGGCGCGTTCAGGTGTTCGTCGAGGTTGACCGCCGGAACGACGTACGGCCCGATGGCTGCCGGCGTCAGGTCGATCAGCCGCTTGCCCAGGGGCTGCAACCTGCCGGCGTTGTACTCGTGGGCCTTGGCCGAGGTGGCGTCGAAGACGATCTCGATGTCGTCGAACCCGGGAAGCCGCATCAGCCCGTCGACGCCCTCCGCGGTGGTCGCGAAGCCCAACCGGCCGGCTCGCGCGAGCCCGTCGGAGCCGGGGTCGATACCGACCATCGCACCCATCTCCAGGTGCTGCGACGCACGCATCACCTTGATCATCAGATCGGTGCCGATATTGCCCGACCCGATGATCGCGACCTTCGTCTTCGTCATCGCTGCTCCTCGCCGAGGGTGAACCGCACCGTGCCGACCGGCGCCACCGTGGCCTGGACGGTGCTTCCGGTCTCGATGGGCTTCATGGGGCCCAGAGCGCCGGAGAGGATCACCTGGCCGGCACGGAGCGGCTCCCCGGTCTCGCGCGCCCGGCGGGCCAGCCACCGGACGGCCGCAAGGGGATCGCCCAGGCAGGCGGCCCCGGTGCCGGCCGACACCTCCTCCCCGTCGACGACCAGCGACATCACGACGTCACGCGGCTCGAACTCATCGAGGCGCCGGCGCTCCCGGCCGAGCACGAACGCACCCCCCGAGGCGTTGTCCGCGACCGTGTCGGCGAAGCTGATGTCCCAGTTCTCGATGCGGCTGCCGCAGATCTCGATGGCCGCGACCGCGTAGTCGATCGCGCCGCGTACCTGGTCAGGCGACAGGTCACCCGTGGCGAGATCCTGCTTCAGCACGAAGGCGATCTCCGCCTCGGCGCGCGGTTGCAGGATCGAGCCGGCGGGAACGGCGGCGCCGTCGGTGAACCACATGTCGTCGAAGAGGAAGCCGAAGTCGGGCTGGTCCACGCCCAGCTGGGCCTGCACCGCCGCAGAGGTGAGCCCGATCTTGCGTCCCACCACACGGCTGCCGTCGGCGCGGCGTGCCCGCGTGATGCGCTCCTGGACGGCGTAGGCCGCATGCACATCGTCGCGGCCGATCAGGTCCCGCACCGGCGGACACGGCACGCCGCCGGCCTGGGCGGTGCGCAGCCGATCGGCTGCCGCGGCCACGGCATCCGAGGTCACAGGGGTATCGGTCATGTGGATCAGGTTCGCAGCGTGCCGCACCAGCGACCAGGGAAACGTTCCACTCAGCGATACGCTCTTGATGTGGGACCAGAGCTCGAAACGGTGCTCGGCAAGGCCGTGGCCATCCTGCGGTCGTTCACGAGCGACGACCGGGTACTCGGCCTGGCCGAGCTGGTACGCCGCACCGGGCTGCCCAAGGCCACGGTCCACCGTGTCGCCGGAGACCTGGTCGAGCACCGTCTCCTGGACCGGGACGCGTACGGCTATCGGCTCTCCGGAGGACTGTTCGAGCTCGGCCTGCGCGCTTCCGTCGAGCGCACGCTGCTGGAGCTGGCCATGCCCTTCCTCCAGGACCTCTACGAACGTACCCACGAGACCGTCCACCTCGGCGTCCGTGACGGCGACGAGGTCGTCTACCTCGCCAAGATCGGCGGCCATCGGCAGGCAGCCAGCCCCTCGCGCACCGGCGGACGCATGCCGCTGCACTGCACCGCGATCGGCAAGGTGCTGCTCGCCCACGCCGAACCCGAGCTGCGCCGGCAGGTGCTGCGCGGCACCCTCGAACGGCGCACGGCGCGCACGATCACCGGCCCGGGCATCCTGCGCCGCCAGCTCGACGCGGCCCTGGATTCGGGGGTCGCCTTCGAGCATGAGGAGTCGACCACGGGGTTGCTCTGCGTGGCCGCCCCGGTCATCGACACGGACGGGCGCACCGGGCTCGCGATCAGCGTCTCCGGGCCGGTGGGCAGGTTCCGGCCCGAAGGCCACGTCGACGCGCTGCGCGCTGCGGCCACCGGCTTGGGGAACCAGCTCGCCCGTCGCCGGATTCCGCCGAGCGCCGGCAGGCTCTGACGCCCGGTCGGCAAGGACCGGAGGTCAGCTGTCGAGAAAGAACGGGAGGTCAGCTGTCCGAGAGTGTCCACTGCTGGGCGGCGGTGCCGTTGCAGTCGTAGATCTGGAGTTGGGTGGAGTCGGCTGTGGAGCTGTTCGGATCGTCCAGGCAGCGCCCGGACTCCGGGTTGACCAGCGAGTCGTTCGCCCCGGCCGTCCAGCGCTGGGCCCCGGAGCCGTTGCACTGCCACAGCTGCACCTTCGTGGAGTTCGCCGTCCCGCTGCCGCTCACGTCCAGGCACCCGCCCAGCGCCCGCAGCGTGCCGCCGTCCCCGGGCGTGTACGTCCAGCGCTGCGCCGTGCTGCCGTTGCACCCGTAGATCTGCACGGGCGTGCCGTTCGTCGTGTTCCCCCCTGCCACGTCCAGGCACTTGCCGGCGATCCCGGAGTGCGCCACCACGGTGTGCTGCTGCCCGGAGGCCAGCAGCGCGGACTCCACCAGCGAGGCCGCCGCGCGCATCCCCGCCTCGTTCGGGTGGTACGACGCACGCCCCGCCGCCGGCCGGTACGTCTCGACCCATGGCGTGGCGGCGCAGGCGTCGTGCCCGTGGCTCGCCGCGGCCAGGTCCACCAGGGTGGCCCCCGCGGTGCTCGCCGCGGTGGCCGTCGCCGCCGCCAGACGCGTGGCGATGCTGCGCTCGAACGCGGCCTGGTCGTCGGTGAGCGGCACGTTGGTGCACACCCCCGCATCGGGCAGGATCGTGAAGTAGTTGACCAGGTAGACGTGCGCCTGCGGGGAAGCGCCGTGCACGGCGTTCACCACGTTCTCGATGCGGCCGGCCAGCTGCCCGAAGGTCTGGTTGATCGCGTTCTGGTCCACCGAGCCGCAGTTGGTGCCCCCGCCCGTCTGGCAGGAGTACGCGTTGATGCTCCCCAGGTAGTCCACGTCATTGCCGCCGATGGTCACGGTCACCACCTGGGTCGCGCTCGTCACCGCGGTGATCTGCGGCGGCTGGCCCGACTGCCCGTCGGTCAGCACGTTCGCCGTCGTCGCCCCACTGCACGACGCGTCCGTCAGGCCGGCCCCGACCTCCCGGGCCACGATGCTCGGGTAGTTGTTGTCCGACCGCGAGCACGCGGCGGCCCCGCTGCCCGACTGCGCGGGCGGGATCCCCGGACCGGCGGCGAACGAACTCCCCATGGCCACGTAGTCCAGCCCCGAACCGGCCTCAGCGGCGGCGCGCCGCACCGGCCCGGTCCCGGCGGACACCCGCTCCGCGGGCAGCGCCACGGCCACGCTGGCGACGAGGACGAGCAGCGCCCGCCCGAGGTTCCGTCTTCCCCGGTGGACCGTTCCTGTACTGGTGTGCGGACCTGGCATCGGAAACCTCCGCGAGAGCGGGGCCGATCCCGGCGGCGTGCCCGGGCTCGCACCCGACCTTTCCGTATGGACGTGGTCATTGTCGTGTCCGCAACATAACCTGCGGGATCCCCCCGACCAAGACGGCAGTGCCGTGCACGGACGCCACGGGGGAGTGCCGGGGCCCGGACCCGCTGCCACGGCACTCCCAGGCCGCACCCGGCCCGCAGGCGTACATCCCCGGACTGACGCACCGTCCGGAAATCCGCCCGATTCATGACGCCGTACGGCGGGTTCATCCCGCAGGCTGCACGCCATGCATGAACCCAGGACGTTGCCGAAGCGGCACGGAAAGTCCCCTGTACGCGGCTGGGCTGCCGCCGCGACCGCCGGGTGTCTCGGCCTGGTCGCCGCCGCCGTACTGTCCGCACCACCGTCCAGCGCGACGGGTGAGCCGGTGTCCGAGGGCGGGTACACGGCCGAGGTCAGCCGGACCGAGTACGGCATCCCGCACGTCCTGGCCCGGGACTTCGGCGGGCTCGGCTACGGCTACGGCCATGCGTTCGCCCAGGACAACGTGTGCGAACTCGCCGACCAGGTCGTCACGTTGCGGGGCGAGCGGTCCCGGTTCTTCGGGCCGGACGCGCAGCCCGGCGATGGCTCCAACGTCGCGAGCGACACCTACTACAAGGGGCAGCGCAGCGCGGGCACCGCCAGCGGCTCCTCGAACGCAAGGCGCCGCTGGGCCCGACGGCGCAGCTGCGCCGGATGGTCGAGGGGTACGCCGCCGGGTACAACCGCTACCTGCGGGACACCGGCGCCGACCGGCTGCCCGACCCGCGCTGCAAGGGCAAGCCCTGGGTGCGCCCGATCACCACGCTCGACCTGTGGACCGTCGTGTACAACGCCAACGCGGTGAGCGGGGCGGCGGAGTTGGTACCGGAGATCGGCGACGCCAGGCCGCCGTCCGAGGGCGGCGACGGCACGGCGGCCGGCACGCCCGCCGCCTCGCCCCCGCAGGGCCCTGCCGCCGCCGACGTCGGCAGCAACGGCTGGGCCATCGGCCGGGACGCCACCCGCGCAGGGACCGGCATGGTCCTCGCCAACCCGCACCTTCCCTGGGTCGGCGGGGCCCTGCGCTTCTACCAGGTGCAGTTGACGATCCCCGGCACCTTGGACGTGTCCGGCGCCGGCCTGTACGGAACGCCCCTGGTCGAGATCGGCCACAACCGGACCCTCGCCTGGACGCACACCGCGAGCGACGCCCGGCACGCCTCCTTCTACGCCCTGAAGCTCGCCCCCGGCGACCCGACCAGCTATGTGGTCGACGGCAGGACCGAGAAGATGAAACGCCACACGGTCCCGGTCACCGTCCGCGACGAGAACGGTGAACTGTCGACCGTCGACCGCACCCTGTACACCTCACGCTTCGGCTCCGTACTGGCGTCCGGCTGGACCACGAAGACCGCCTACACCCTGCGCGACGCCAACGCCGACAACCTGCGCTCCATGAACGCCTGGCTGGCCATGGGCGAAGCCCGCGACCTGGCCGAGCTGCGCACCGCCCAGGACACCTACCAGGGCATGCCCTGGACCTACACGCTCGCGGCCGACACCAGCGGAGACACCTGGTTCACCGACTCCTCGGTGGTCCCGCACCTCACCGACGACCAGCTGGCGCGGTGCACCCTCCCGCAGAGCGAGGACGCGCCCGCCGCCCTGGACGGCTCGACCTCGGACTGCGCCTGGGGAAGCGACCCCGACGCGCTCGTGCCGGGCATCTTCGGCCCGTCGCACCAGCCGAAGCTGAGCCGCACCGACTACGTCGCCAACTCCAACAACGGGCCCCGGTACGCCAATCCCAAGGCCCCCGTCACCGGTTTCCCGGGCGCGTACGACGGCGATGCCCGGCTCGCCCCGCGAGCCCAGCTGGGACTGGGCATGATCGCGCAGCGCGCGGACGGCACGGACGGGCTCGGTGCCCCCGGCTTCACCCCGGCCACCCTGCGTGCGTCGGCGCTCGGCAACCGCGTCCTGTCGGCCGAGACGGACCGCGCCGACGTGCTCGCCATGTGCCGCGCCCACCCCCACCTGACGGCCACCGACGGCAAGGAGGTCGACGTACGGCAGGCCTGCGCGACACTCGCCCGCTGGGACACCCGCGCCGACGCCGGCAGCCGGGGCACCGTGCTCTGGAACGCCTTCCTGGACCACCTCTTCGACGACGTCCGGACCGACACCTGGCGCCGGGTCCCCTACGATCCGGACCGGCCCCTCACCACTCCGCGCGGCATCAGGGGCGACGACGCGGGCGTCCAGCGCGCCCTGGCCGACGCCGTCCAGGACTTCGCCGCCCGTGGCCTTCCGCTCGACGTCGAACTCGGCGCCGTACAGAAGTGGGCCGGCGTCCCGCTGCCCGGCTGCGGAGGCGAGAAGGGCTGCTTCGACGTCGTGCGGGCAGGCCCCGACTCGGGCACCGGCACGCCGCCCACCGGGGCCTCCGGCAGCAGCTTCATGATGGCCGTCGAGCTGACCGCCGACGGCCCACGCGCCGACACGCTCCTCACCTACGGCGAGTCGGCGAACCCGGCCTCACCCCACTACACGGACCAGACCCGGCTCTTCTCCCGCGGCCAGTGGGTCCACGAACGCTTCACCGCGGCGGAGATCGCCGCGGACCCGACCGTGAAGGTGACGACACTGCACGGCTGACCCGGCGGTCGGGGTGCGGGGAAATCACCGCACCCCGACCGGCCGGCTCCCCCGCGCGCCGACACCCCCTAGGTCCTGTCGTCAAACTCCCGTCGTCGCCCGAAGGGCGGCCTGGCGGCGTCAGGTGCGTGCTCTCGGCGTGCCGGGCGCGAGACCGCGTACTGGATGTACGTGGGCTTGTGCCCGGTGCGGCGAGAGTGCGTGCATGGCGTCGCCAGGCAGACGGGAGTTTGACGACAGGGCCTAGTGCACGGAGCCCAGGGTGACGGTCAGCACGTTCGGGTTCGAGTCGCGTACGGCGCCGGACTGGTCGGAGCCGCCGCTCGGCTGGACGTCGTCATAGGGGAAGCCGTAGCCGCGGCCGTCGAGCGCGGTGGCGTGCACCAGGCGGGAGTAGTGGTTGGTGGGCGAGACCTTGTAGTACGTCGAGGGGGCGCCGTTCGGCTGGTCGGCGTTGTCCAGCAGGGTGCTGCGGTTGAGGGCGGCGGAGAGCCGCGCGGTGAGGGCGCCCATCACGGGGGCGCTCACCGCGAACGGCCCCGAGTTGCAGCTGAAGATGTCGGCGGCGGAGGGCTTCCCGAAGGATCCGGCGCCCGGGAAGTTCAGCACGCCACCCGAGACGGTGCCGGTGAGGACGCCCCATTCCGCCTGCGTGTCGACCTTCAGCGGGGTGGACGCGTACTTCGACCACACCTGGTCGACGTATCCGTCGTAGTACCCGGAGAACAGTCCGCCGCTGCCCACCATGGCCTTGACCGGGCTCAGGGCCCGCAGGTTCTGGCCGCCCGAGGTGACGATCAGCTGGTTCCAGCCCTGGCCGTCGGCGTTGTGCTGCGCGACGAGCCCCGCACAGATGGTGTCCAGGGCGCCGTTGGGCAGCCCCTGGACGGTCTGCGTGGCGCCCGAGCCGTTGGTCAGCTTCAGGCCGACGGGGATCGACACGAAGTCGACCGCGGTGATGTTCGCGTACAGCTCAGCGGAGTTGAAGGTGAACTCGCAGAAGCCCCACTGGATGTCGATGTTCGGGTCCGAGGGGTTCGTCACCGACGGTTCGACCAGGGCGGGACCCGGGTTGAGCAGGAACGTCAGCGGCCGGCCGATGGAGAACCACAGCCGGCCGCCCGCGAGCCGCGGAATGGTGATCCGCCGTGGCGCGCCGCCGGAACCGTTCAGCACGATGGAGCAGTCCGCACCGAGCGGGGCGCCGGTCCCGGACGGGGAGGACGGGTAGTACGGCGTGTGCCCGTCGGCCTGGAGCAGGCACCACCGGTTGCCGTTGTCGAGGGCGAGTCCGGTGACGTACGCGTAGACGGTGCCGGAGCCGGTGTTGTTCTGCACGTCGATGTCGAGCGTCGACGCGGTGGCTGTGCCTGCTGCGGATCGCCCGGCAGCGCCCGCGAGCGCGGCGGGGGCGGCGAGCGCGGCGGCGGACGCCTTGAGCAGGGTTCTGCGGGGGAGCATGGCGGGGGTCTCCTTGGGCGGGGGGAACGCTGCGGGGAAACGCTGCGGCGGGACCGCCAGCACAAAACATGCCCATGACAACGATGTCGGCGAGCGCGCTCGGCTGGGGGGTCGCCTGGTGAGAGGGTAGTACCGGGCGGGGCGTTGGCCTAGACCTAGTGCCGGGAGAGGCCGTTGCTCCTCGGGCACATGCCGGCCGAGTCGGCGTCAGGTTCATGTGAGTTTCCTGGGAGGTCTCCGGGCACAGGCCGCGTGATCCTCGATCAGTGCAGGCCAGGTCGCGGAGGTTCCCATACGACGGTCATGTTCGCCCAGCGGTCGTCAATGTCCGCAGGCGACGGTGAAGCCGTGCTCGCGGCCCTCGCGTGCACCCCTCACCCTCAGCCTGTGGAGGCCCGAATGATCGAGGTGCACGGACTGACCAAGCGCTACGGCGAGGTCCTCGCCGTGGACGATCTGACCTTCGCCGTCCGCCCCGGAGAGGTGACCGGCTTCCTGGGCCCGAACGGGGCCGGCAAGTCGACCACCTTGCGCATGGTCCTGGGCCTGGACGCCGCCAGCTCCGGCACCGCGACCATCGGCGGGACGACCTTCACCGCTCAGCCCGCCCCGCTGAGGGCCGTCGGAGCGCTCCTGGACCCGGGCGCGGTGCTGCCCGGCCGCACCGCCTACCACCACCTGCTGGCCCTCGCGGCGGGCAACGGGATCCCGCGCCGCCGAGTGGACCAGGTGCTGGCCGAAGTCGGCCTGGAGAAGATCGCCCGGCGGCGGGCGGGCACGTACTCCCTCGGCATGCGCCAGCGCCTGGGCCTTGCCGCGGCGCTGCTGGGCGAACCGCCGGTCCTGGTCTTCGACGAACCGCTGAACGGGCTCGACCCCGAGGGCATCGTGTGGATCCGCTCGCTCATGCGGAGGATGGCGGCCGAAGGGCGCGCCGTGCTGATGTCCAGCCATCTGATGAGCGAGATGGAACTGACCGCCGACCACCTCATCGTCATCGGCCGCGGCAGGCTGATCGCCGACACCACGATGAAGGACTTCATCGAGACGCATTCCGAGCGCGAGGTCCGTGTGCGCAGCCCGCAGGCCCAGACGCTGCGCCGCCTGCTGTCCGGCGCCGCCGACGTGCGTGGCGAAGCCGACGACACCCTCGTGGTGACCGGCCTGGAAGCCGCCGAGATCGGCGCCCTGGCCGCGGCGGGCGGGCTGGAACTGCACGAGCTGTCCCCGTGCCAGGTCTCCCTGGAAAGGGCGTTCATGGACCTGACACACGATGCGGTGGAGTACCAGGCCGAGAAGGAGGCGAACCGATGAGCCGCACGACCGCACACCCGGCGAAGACGCAGAACGCGACGAAGAGGACGACGGAGAAGGCGACGCGGAAGACGAAGAAGAACACGAGAAAGAACAAGAAACAGAACACGAAGGACACGAAGGACACGAAGAAGACGACGGGTACGGCGACCTCCTCGACGGGCAAGGCGACCTTCCGGCACAGCCTGCGCGCCGAATGGATCAAGATCCGCACCATGCGGTCGACGCTGTTCGTGGTCCTGGGCACGCTGGTCTTCTGCGCCGGACTCGCCGCGCTGAACGGTTCGTCCGCAGGCGCCGACTACGCGCTCATGTCCCCGTCCGACCAGGCCGCCTTCGATCCGCTGGCGACCAGCCTGCGCGGCTATCTGCTCGCGCAGATCGCGCTCGGGCTGCTGGGGGGCCTGGTCATCACCTCGGAGTACGGGGCGCGCACGATCGTGCCCACGCTGACGTCCGTGCCGCACCGCGTGCGGGTGCTGGCGTCGAAAGCGGTGGTCCTGGTGGGGGTGGCGCTGCCGGTCGGGGTCCTGGTGTCGCTCGTCGGGTTTCTCATCGGGCAGGCGTCGCTGTCCGGGGCGGGCGCTCCGCACCTGGCCCTGTCCGACGGCATGGCACTGCGCGGCATCCTTGGCGGTGGCGTGTATCTGGCACTGGCAGGGCTCTTCGGGCTGGCTCTTGGCACGATGATGCGCTCCACGACGGCCACGGTGACCACGCTGTTCGGCGTGATGCTCATCGTCCAGGCCTTCGCCCCGGCGCTGCCCGGCGGGGCCGGCGACTGGGTGTCGAAGTACTGGCCGCCCATCGCCGGTGGACGGATCATCACCGCGGTCCAGGACCCGGCGTTGCTGAGCCCCGGCGCCGGTCTCGGCGTCATGGCCGGATGCGTCGTGGTGCTGATGGCGGGGGCCTTTGTCGTCTTCCACAAGCGCGACGCCTAGCCGGGCACGGACACTGAAGGCGAAGGCCAGACGATCGACGGTCGGGGACGGATGCCATGACGACGACGCAATGCCTGCTGCTCGTGGAGGACGAGCCCACGCTGCGTGAACTGCTGTCGGCGAGCCTGCGGCTGGCGGGCTTTCAGGTGGTGCCGGCCGAGACCGGCGCCCAGGCGCTGGCCGCGGTGCGCGACCGGCACCCCGACCTGATCGTGCTGGACGTGATGCTGCCCGACATCGACGGATTCGAGGTCGCACGCCGGCTACGCGAGCAGCCGGGACCGCAGGGGCGCCCCGCCCACCCGCCGATCCTTTTCCTCACCGCACGGGACGCGGCCGAGGACCGGATCAGCGGGCTGCGGGCGGGCGGGGACGACTACGTCACCAAACCGTTCAACCTGGAGGAACTCGTCCTGCGGATCCAGGCGGTACTGCGCCGCACCAGCGGCCACCGGCCCGACGGCCAGCTGGCGGTGGGCGATTTGGAGCTGGACGTCGACAGCCACCAGGCCACCCGTGGCGGGACGCCGGTGCCGCTGTCCCCGACCGAGTTCAACCTGCTGCGCGTCCTCATGGAGAACGCCGGACAGGTCCTGTCCAGGGAACAACTGCTGGACCGGGTCTGGCACTACGACTTCGGAGGCGACGACTCCATCGTCGCCTCCTACATCAGCTACCTGCGCCGCAAGATCGACAACGTCGAGCCCAAGCTCATCCACACGGTGCGCGGCACCGGCTACGTGCTGCGCAGGCCCCGCCCGTGAACCTCGACGCGGTACGCGCCCCGATCCGCCGGCTGTCGCTGCGCGGCCGGCTGGTGGCCGTCTGCCTGCTGCTCGTCGTCGCCGCCCTGCTCGCCAGCAACGCCCTGCTCGTCACCCTGCTCCAGAGGCAACTGGTGCACCAGCTGGACGACCGGCTGCGCACCGCCGCCACGGCGACGGCCGCGCTGCCCGACCTCGTCGACGCCCCCGGCCGGGCCGCGCCGCAGGTACGCGAAGCGGCGGAACGGGAGCTGACCGGCGACGTCTACGTCGCCTACGTCGATGCCGCAGGCCGCCTGCGGCGTACCCTCCGCCCGGCCGCCGGCGCCGCACCACGGCTGCCCGTCCTCGACACGTCGGCGGTCGGGGCGCGCGGCGCCCGGCCCTTCCAGGCCCCGGCCAAGGGCGGCGACGACTGGCGGGTGATCGCCACACCGGTGACACCGGCACGGCACCGGACGACGGACTCCGCCGCCGGCAGCGTCGTCGTCGCCGGCTCCCTGGCACCGGTCCGCAGCACGATCCGGCACCTGGGCCTGTGGATGCTCGTCATCGACTCGCTGGTCCTGGCCCTGCTGGGGGTCGCCGGATGGTTCGCCGTGCGCGCCGGACTGCGCCCGCTGCGCCGGATCGAGACCACCGCGGCGGCCATCGCCGGCGGCGACCTGTCCAGCCGCGTTCCGCAGATGGCCGCCACCCGCACCGAGCTGGGCCGCCTGTCCCACGCGCTGAACGGCATGCTGGACCGGATCGAGGCCGGGGACACCGCACGCGCGGCCACCAACGAACGCATGCGCGCGTTCGTCGCCGACGCCAGCCACGAACTGCGCACCCCCCTGTTCGGCATCAAGGGGTTCACCGAGCTGTACCGGATGGGCGGCATGCGCGAGCGCGCGGACGTCGACACCGCGATGAACCGCATCGAACGCGAAGCGGCCCGCCTGGTGCGCATCGTCGAGGACCTGCTGCTGCTCGCCCGCCTGGACGAGGACCCCACCACGCAGCCCCGGCTGCCGCTGCACCTGACCCCCATGGACCTGCGCACCCTGGCCGCCGACGCCCTGCACGACCTCAAGGCCCTCGCCCCCGAGCGTGCCGTCACCCTGACCCGCCCCGGCGGCGGCCCACAGGGCGGCGCCCCCGTGCTGGGGGACGAGGCGCGCCTGCGCCAGGTCACGTCCAACCTGGTCGGCAACGTCATCGCGCACACCCCGCCCGGCAGCCCGGTACGCATCGGCGTGGGCACGCAGGACGGCCAGGCGGTCCTCGAACTGAGCGACCAGGGCCCCGGGATGACCGCCGACCAGGCCGCCCGCATCTTCGACCGCTTCTACCGCGCCGACACCGCCCGCGGCCGCACCCAGACCGGCCGCACCCGGACCGGCGGGGCCGGCCTGGGCCTGTCCATCGTCCGCTCCCTGGTCGCCGCCCACCACGGCCGAGTGGAGGTCCGCACCGCCCCCGGCGAGGGCACCACCTTCCGGGTACTGCTCCCGCTGCACACCGACACGGACACGGACAGGGACGCGGACGGCGACTAGAAGGCGCACGAGGAGCTTGGGGATCAGCCCCGTCCGGTGACCCGGACCGTGACCCGGTCATAGCGGGTCAGCGGGAATCCGCCGTCGTCGGTGCCCTGCATGATGACGGAGACGGTGTCTCCCGCCCGGGCGTCGGACGGGACGGCGACCGTGGCGGTGTCGCCCTGGCCCGTCACGGCCACGGCGCCGGGGTAGGTGCCCTCCTCGCGGTACTGCCACCAGGTGGTCGAGACGCGGTCGCCGTCGGGGTCGGCGGTGACGCCCGTGAGCCTGACCGTCGAACCGGGGCGTGCGGAGATCGTCCCGCCACCGCGGATGCTCACCGTCGGCGCGTGGTTGCCGTCCTCGTACGTCGGGGTGAGCGTCCACTGCATCCGGGCGGCGAAGTCGTTCTGCGCTGCCGCCGCCCAGCGCAGCGTCGTGTAGTCGTCGACCTGCGTGCCGCCGGCGTCCTGCTCCGCGGGCACGAGCTCCCAGTAGTCCGGCGAGGCCGACCGCTGGACCGCCCGGCCGCCCCAGCCGCCCAGCTCGGGTCGGCCCGGTGCCCGGATCCCGGTGTCGAGCAGCGGGTTGAAGGCGACGTTGTCCCCTTCGGAGAGGAAGTCGTACGGGGCCAGTGGCTTGCACCAGCCACCGGCGGCGCGGACGGGGTCACCGAAGACGTCGGCGTCGTCACCGGGCATCGACTGCCCGTCCAGCCACGACCTGTAGAGCGAACCGTACGGCCCGACCTGGATGTTCCGCCTGATCCAGGACCCGGTGAAGTACTTCCGGTCCGGGGGCAGGCCGCGGGTGTTGCCCCGCCCGTCGTCGCAGTTGTAGCCCCACGTGGCGTACCCGGCGGACAGCTCTTCGACCCGGACCCCGGGCCAGGTGGGCGCGATGTAGTCCGCGTAGGTCTCGTCCTGGAGGCCACTCGCCAGGATCACGGCCTTCTTCGAGACCCGGTCGTGGATCTCGGGCCACCGCGGTGTGCCGGCGTACGTCTCCTCGATGGACTTCAGGGCCCGCGCGACGGTGTTGAAACCGCCCCAGACCTGGAGGTACACCGGCCGCTCGTCGTGGTCCAGAAGCAGGTTCCTGATCCGGTCGGAGCCGTCGGAGTCGTGCGCCATCTCCCCGGTGGAGGCGATGTTGCCGACCGCGACCTTCGCCAGGAGCTGCTGGGGTGTGGGGTAGTCGCGGTCGTGGGCGCGCAGGTTCGGGTAGACCTGCGCGTAGGCGGCCAGCACCTTGTCCTGGATCGTGCGGGTGCCGGTCCACCGTCCGGGGGTGTACAGCTTGGTGCCGTCCTCGTTGTCCGGGCCGGCCCAGTGCCACTTGCTGCTGCTGTAGACGATGCCTTGGGTGTCCAGTTCGTCGGTGTAGAGCAGGTAGCGGAGCAACGACGCGAGGTCGTCCTGCTCCATGTCGGTCGTGACGACCGTCCGCGGCCTGTCGTCGTGCCGGGGTGCGGTGGCCGGTGCCGCCGCGCTCGCGGTGCCCGGAAGCCCGGCGCCGACCAGGGACACGGCACAGCCGATGGCGAGCATCCAGCCGGCCGCACGGGTGGGCCGAGTACCGCGCCGGTTGCGGTGGAGCAGGTGGCGATCGTTCGAGCCGCGCAAGGGAACCCCTCCTGCGTGAATATAAATTCAACTACGAATCAGATGCCGCCTCATGGTTGTGCGGTGGGGTGCGCCGGGTCAAGGTGTCTGCCTGTCCCGCGTCGATCCGGTGCCGGCTTTCCGTGGGGCGCGCGGTGCCGCGGTGGAGTGCAGGCCCGTGTCGTGCAGTGCTTACCGGAGTCCTTGACACGCATAACTCCCTCCCCTAGCTTGCTCGCATGTCTGATCAAGATCGCATAGAAATTCACCCCGAGCCGGTCTATGGCGCAGGCATCTGGCACTTCGCCACCTATGTCGACCGCTACGCCACCGACGGTTACGGGGAACCCAGGACCGTCCTCGACGCGATCAAACTGGCCGGAGCCGTCGACGATCTGGCCGTCGTCGACCTGAACTGGCCCTTCCCGCCCGGCAACGTGAGCACGGCCGAGGTGAAGGACGCGCTCGCCGAGGAAGGCCTGCGGGCCATCGCGGTCACGCCGGAGTTCTACACGGGCAAGTTCGCCAAGGGCGGCTTCACCAACCCCGACCCGGCGGTGCGCAGGCAGGCCATCGAGCTGGTCGCCGGATCCGCGGAGGTCGGGCGGGAACTGGGCGTCGACTACGTCAAGCTGTGGCCGGGGCAGGACGGCTACGACTACCCGTTCCAGGCCGACTACACCGATCTGTGGGACAAGTCGGTCGACGCCGTACGCGAACTCGCACTCGCCTTCCCCGACCTGAGGTTCGCGATCGAGTACAAGCCCCGCGAGCCCCGCAACCGCATGGTCTTCTCCTCCATGGCGCGCACCCTGCTCGCGATCGAGGACATGGCCGTGGACAACGTCGGTGTCCTGCTCGACTTCGGCCACTCCCTGTACGGCGGGGAGACACCGGCCGAGGCCGCACGCATGGCGATCGCCAGGAACAGGCTGTTCGCCATCGACGTCAACGACAACTTCCGCGGCTGGGACGACGACATGGTCGTCGGTTCCGTGCACCTGCTGGAGACGTTCGAGTTCTTCTTCGCCCTGCGGGACGCCGGCTGGGACGGGGTCTGGCAGCTCGACCAGTTCCCCTTCCGGGAGGACTCCGTCGAGGCCGCCACCGCGGGCATCCGCACCATGCGCGCCTTCCACCACGCGCTGGACCACCTCGACCGGGACGCCCTCGCCGCCGCCCAGTCGGCGCAGGACGCCCTGCGCGCCCAGCGGATCGCCAAGCGTGCGCTCTACCGGGCGTTGGCGGAGAGCGAGTCGGTGTGACCGCCCTCCTGGAGAACGCGTCCGAACCCCTCTGCGTGGACGCGTCCGCCGCCCGTGCCTACCTCGACCTCGGCGCCCGGCTGCGGGCGTCCTCGCCGGCCGAGGCGGCACCCGAGCTGGCGCGGATCGCCACCCGGATCCGGCGGGACGTCCTCACGACGATCCAGGCGGCCCGGATGGGGCACGTCGGCGGCGACCTCTCGGTGACGGACCTGATGGTCACCGCCCTCTGGGGCCGGCTGCGCCTGGACCCGCACCAGCCGGAGGCACCCTGGCGGGACCGGTTCGTGCTCAGCAAGGGGCACTGCGCCGCCGCCCTCTACGCGACGCTGGCGTCCTGCGGCTTCTTCCCGCGCGAGCGGCTCACCGGCTTCATGGCGCCGCTGTCCCCGCTCAACGGACACCCCAACCGGGTCAAGGTCCCCGGCGTGGAGACGAACACCGGCCCGCTCGGCCACGGCTTCCCCGTCGCCACCGGCTGCGCGCTCGGGGCGCACCTGCGGGGCGAGGACTGGCGCACCCTCGTGGTGCTCGGGGACGGCGAGATGCAGGAGGGCAGCAACTGGGAGGCCGCCATGACCGCCGCACACCACGGTCTGGCCAACCTCACGGCCGTGGTGGACCGCAACCGCCTGCAACAGGGGGCGCGCACCGAGGACACCAAGTCGCTCGAACCCCTGGACCGGAAGTGGGCGGGCTTCGGATGGGAGGTGCGGGTCATCGACGGCCACGACCATCAGGCGATCGCGGAGGCCTACGCGCCGTCGACAACGGGTAAGCCGGTCGCGGTGATCGCGAACACGGTCAAGGGCAAGGGGGTCTCGTTCATGGAGGACCGGGTCGAGTGGCACCACAAGGTGCCCACCGACGAGCAGGTACGCCTCGCCCTCGAGGAGCTCGGCCGATGACGGTGCTCACCACGCCATCCCCCGTTTTCGACTGCCGGTCCGACTTCGCGGACGAGCTGATCGCCCTGGCCCGCGCCGACGAGCGCATCATCGCGGTGTGCAACGACTCGGTGGGGTCGAGCAATCTGGTCGCGTTCCGCGCGGAGTTCCCCGACCGGCTCGTCAACGTCGGCATCGCCGAGCAGGACCTCGTGGGCGTCGCGGCCGGTCTGGCCAACGCCGGCTACGTCCCCTTCGTCTCGGCGGCCGCCCCCTTCCTCACGGGCCGGGCCCTGGAACAGATCAAAGCCGACGTGGCCTACAGCGAGCGTCATGTCGTGCTGTGCGGCCAGAGCCCGGGCATGGCCTACGGCGAACTCGGCCCGACCCACCACTCCATCGAGGACCTCTCCTGGATGCGGGCCGTCCCCGGACTCCGGGTCGTGGTGCCCGCCGACCCCGCCCAGACCCGTGCCGCCGTCCGCTGGGCCGTCGCATCGGGCCACCCCTGCTACCTGCGCGTTCCCCGGTTCAAGGTGCCGGTGGTGACCCCGCCGGGCGCCCCGTTCGAGACCGGCCGGGCCGTCCGGCTCGCCGAGGGCGGCGACGTGACCGTCATCGCGGTGGGCACCATGGTCTCGCGTGCCCTGGCGGCCGCGGAGTTGCTGGCGGCGCAGGGCATATCGGCGCGCGTGGTGAACATGACGTTCGTCGAACCCCTGGACGTGGCCGAGGTGATGGCCGCGGCCGAGGACACCGGAGCCATCGTCACGGCGGAAGAGGGCCTGCTCAGCGGGGGCCTGGGGGCAGCCGTGGCCAAGGTGGTCGTGGAGCGCCGGCCGGTCCCGGTCAGGATGCTCGGCGTCCCCGGTTTCGCCCCGACCGGGAGCACGGCGTTCCTGCTCGACCACTTCGGGCTGACCGCCGAAGGCGTCGCCGCCGCCGCGCGCGAGGTAGTGGGGCGCATGTGATGGAACGGTTCGTCCTCGCCGTCGACCAGGGCACGAGTGCGACCAAGGCCCTGCTGGTCGAGCGTGCCGGTGCCGTGGTCGCGCGCGCCGAGGCCCCGCTCGCACAGTCCCACCCGGCGCCCGGGCTCGTCGAACAGGACGCCGACGCACTGCTGGAGAGCGTCCGCCGGGCCGCCGCCGAGTGTCTGGACGGGACCGATCCCCGGGCGGTCGCCGGAGTCGCGTTGAGCACCCAGCGCGAGTCGGTGGTCCTGTGGGAGGCGGCGACCGGTCGCCCCCTCGCGCCGTTGGTGAGCTGGCAGGACCAGCGGGGCGCGGCCCGCGCCGCTGAGCTCGCCGGAACCCCGTTCGCGCGGACCGTACGGGAACGGACGGGGCTGCCGCTCGACCCGATGTTCTCGGCGCTGAAGATGGCCGCGCTGCTGGAGCGGCACGATCCCGCGCGGGTGCGCAGCGGCAGGGGCGAGTTGCGCCTCGGCACGGTGGACGCCTGGCTCGTCCAGGCGATCACCGGCGCCTTCGTCACCGAGATCGGGAACGCCGCACGCACCCAACTGCTGGACCTGCACACCGGCGCCTGGGACGGCGAACTGCTCGCGGCCTTCGGCGTGCCCGAGGCGGCCCTGGCGCGGGTGGTCGCCTCGACCGGCCCGTTCGGCCGCGTCCGGGACTTCGCGCCGCTGCCCGACGCCGTACCGGTGACGGCGGTCCTGGGCGACTCCCATGCCGCACTGTTCGCCCATGCGGGCTGGCGCCCGGGGGTGGTCAAGGCGACCTACGGCACCGGCTCCTCGGTCATGACCGTCGCCGGCGGCACGGGGTCGGCGGGGGCGATCTGCGACACCATCGCCTGGTCCACCGGGCAACCGACGTTCGCGCGGGAGGCGAACATCCGCTCCAGCGGACGGACCGTGACCTGGTTGGCCGATCTGCTCGACATGCCGGCCGACGAGCTCATCGGCCTGGCCGCCGGATCCCACGCCGGGGACGTCACGCTCGTTCCCGCCTTCGGCGGGCTGGGAGCACCGTGGTGGGATCCCGCGGCCGTGCCCCTGCTGGCCGGCTTCGGGCTGGACAGCGGACGCGGGCAGCTCGCCAGAGCGGCGCTGGAGTCCGTGGCCCACCAGGTCGACGACGTACTGGCCGCGCTGCCGGGGGTCCGCCGAGTGGTGGCCGACGGCGGCCTGTCCCGCAGCACCGCCCTGATGCAGTTGCAGGCCGACCTCGGTGGCGTGGCGGTCGCCCGCACGGGAAACCACGAACTGTCCGCCGTGGGAGCAGCGGATCTGGCCGGCCTGGACCTGGGTATGTGGACCACCACCGATCTTGAGAGACGGGCCGACGACGGTCTGGAGGTCTTCCACCCGGCCTGGCGCGAGGAGCAGCGGGAGGCCGCCGTGGCCCGGTGGCATGAGCGCGTCGCGGCCGCTCGCGGCCTGGGCGCCCGGTACTGCGTTCCCCCGGAGGACGCTGTGGCCCACAGCCGCTCCGCGACGGGCCGGACCCCCGGCCGGACTGCATCTTTCCGGGGGACGACCCCCGGACCCCCAGCCGGAAGAGCAGGCCAGCCGGGGTGACCGGGGCGGATACCGCGCGGGAGACCTGAGTGAAGGAAGGGATGTCATGACAACACGGCCCTCATGGGAGCCGGACGGAACACGGCGTGGCCGCACCGGCTGGCTCACCCTCGGCCGCGGCAGCCTGGTCGCACTGGTGGTGCTGGTCGCGGCCATGGTGGCCAGCACCACCTATCGCTCTCAGAGCGCGCCGCCCGCCGACCAGGCCGAGAAGTTCGACCCCGCCCAGTACGGCGTCGAGACGTACGCGCCGAAGGTCGTGCCGGCCATCCGGAAGAAGGCCGTCAGCATCACCACGCTGTACAAGGCGCTCGTCGCGGACGGCGACGCGGCAGGCAAGCGGTACGGACACCGCCCCGGCACCGGCCCCTACAGCTACGCCGTCACCCTCACCGGCACCGCCGGGGCCCCGCGCAGCGGCCTGATGCCCGTCACCGTTCCCGGTGTCGACAAGGCCCGGATCTCGGTCCAGACCGGTCCGGCCATCAACGGCACGTCCCTGCGTGACGCGGTCGGCTTCATCTCCTTCGGCCAGTTCACCAACCAGGTCGACTACGCCGACGCGGGCACCGCCCTGAACAACCAGGTCAAGGCCAAGGTCCTCGCCCACCTGGACGTCGCGTCGCTGAAGGGCACCAAGATCACGGTCGTGGGTGCGGTGACACCCCTGACGAACGACGTGCTCACCATCACCCCGATCTCGATCAAGCCCGCCTCATGACGGCCGCCACCCACCCCACCGCGACCCCCGCACCGCCGGCGGCGCCCGTCCTGCGGGCCGTCGACGTCACCAAGGTCTACGGCGGGACGACCGCGCTCAAGGGTGTCTCCCTCGACATCGCCCCGGGGCGCGTGACCGTGCTGTTCGGCGAGAACGGGGCCGGCAAGTCGACCCTGATGAAGATCCTCAGCGCGGTGGAGTCGCCCACGACCGGCCAGATCGAACTCGACGGGAACGTCGTGCGGTTCGGCAGCGCGCGGGAGGCCGCGGACAGCGGCATCTCCATCATCCACCAGGAACTCAGCCTCTGCCCGAACCTGAGCATCCAGGACAACCTGTTCCTGGGGCGTGAGCACACCCGGCGTCTGCTGATCGACCGCGGCGCCCAGCGCGCGCAGGCGGCGGCGGTGCTCGGCCGCCTCGACGACGCTCTCGACCCGGACGACCAGGTCGGCGATCTGCGGCTCGGACAGCAGCAGCTGGTCGAGATCGCCCGCGCCCTGCTCCAGAACGCCCGTGTCCTCATCATGGACGAGCCCACCTCGGCCCTGAGCGCACCGGAAGTCGAGATCCTCTTCCAGGTGGTACGCGAACTCACCGCCGAAGGCGTCGCCGTCGTCTACATCTCCCACCACCTCGAAGAGGCCCTCGCCCTCGCCGACGACGTGGCCGTGCTCCGCGATGGCTCCATGGTCGCCACCGCGGTCGCCGCCGACATCGACCTCGGCTGGGTCGTCCGCACCATGGTGGGACGCGAGCAGGACGACCTGTTCCCGGTCCGCGAGTCCCGCCCCGGCACCGTGGCCCTGGAGACCGTCGACCTCTGTGTCGCCGATCCCGCGCATCCGGACCGGCTCGCCGTCGACAGCGTCTCCCTCCAGGTGCGGGCCGGCGAGACGGTGGGGATCTACGGCCTCATGGGCAGCGGGCGCACCGAACTCCTGGAGTGCCTGGCCGGCCGCCTGCCGGCCGCCTCGGGAGAGACCCGCCTGCACGGTGAGCCGGTCACCGGCAACGTCCGCCAGCGCGTCCGGACCGGCCTCGCGCTGGTCCCCGAAGACCGCCAGCGCGACGGCCTGGTCCAGCTGATGACCGTCGGCGAGAACCTGTCCCTCGCCGCGATCACCCGGTACGTGCGCCGGTTCGTCGTCAGCCGCAGCCGGGAACGCGCCGCGGTCGAGTCGATGATCAGCGACATCACCGTCAAGACCGCCGGCGCGGACGCCGCCGTCGGGTCGCTGAGCGGAGGCAACCAGCAGAAGGTCGTCATCGGCAAGGCCCTGATGACCGAACCGAGGGTCCTGCTGCTCGACGAACCCTCACGCGGTGTCGACGTCGCCGCCAAGGCGGATGTCTTCGAGGTCATGGCGGACCAGGCCGCGCGCGGCCTCGCGGTGCTGTTCACGACGTCCGAGGCCGAGGAGGCGCTGCACATACCCGACCGTCTGCTCGTCCTGGTCCGCGGCCGGCTGGTCGCCGATCTGCGGGCCGGCGACATCACGCGTGACCAGCTCATGAGCCTGGCCGACGGTGCCGACACCACCGAAGCCACCGAAGCCACCGAAGAGGATCACCGATGACCGACACCGCGACCATCGACCACGCGTCCGCCGGCGAGCAGCGGCGCCAGGCGGCGGCAGAGGCCCGTCGGCTCAGGACCCTCAACTCGGTGTTCGAGCTGCGTGCCTTCATCGCGCTCGGTGTCCTCGTCCTGGTCTTCAGCCTGCTGTCGGACTCGTTCCTGACCGTCGACAACGTCATCACGATGACCAAGCACGTCGCCATCAACGCCGTGCTCGCGCTCGGCATGCTGCTCGTCATCCTCAAAGGCGGCATCGACCTGTCGGTCGGTTCCACGGTCGGACTCTCCGGTGTGGTCGCCGGAGAGGCCCTCAAGGGCTTCCACCTCGGCATCTTCGGGGTGATCGCCTATCCGCCGGTATGGGTCGTGGTGGTGTTGTGCCTCGCGGTCGGGGCGGTCGTGGGCACCGTCAACGGCATCCTCGTGACGAGGCTGAACGTCGCCCCCTTCATCGCGACCCTCGGGATGCTCTACGTCGCCCGCGGCGCCGCGTTGCTGATCTCGGGCGGCACGACCTATCCCGACCTGGCCGGTGACGCCGCCAACCACAACACGGGATTCGGCTGGATCGGCGGGGGCCGTGTGCTCGGCCTGCCGGTGGCCATCTGGATGATGATCATCCTTGCCGCCGTCGTCGTCGTCCTCCTGCGGTCCACCGCGTTCGGCCGCTGGCTGTACGCGACGGGCGGCAACGAGCGGGCCACCGAACTCACCGGCGTTCCCGTCAAGCGCGTGAAGATGGTCGTCTACATCGTCTCCGGGGCATGCGCGGCCCTGTCCGGGGTGATCATCGCGTCGGAGCTCACCTCCGCGGCACCCCAGGCGGGGGACAGCTTCGAACTGAACGCGATCGCCGCGGTCGTCATCGGGGGCGCCGCGCTGTCCGGCGGTCGCGGCAACGTGCGCGGCACGCTCGTGGGCGCCTTCGTCATCGGCTACCTCGCCGACGGTCTGGTGATCCTGGGCGTCTCGACGTTCTGGCAGACCCTCATCAAAGGCGCCGTCATCATCGTCGCCGTCATCCTCGACCAGAGCCAGCAGCGCTTCCAGCGGCGCGGCGCAGCGGCCTCGGCCGTCGCCGTCGCCGTCGAGACCGCCGACGGACCACCGGAAGCCGCGGGGACGACGGTCACGTCCAAGGACACCCCAGCGCCCCCGGACACCCCCCGCTGACCGAAGCGAAGCACACCAACACACCCACACCCACCCACCGCTCCCTTCCGCGTCAATGCCGACGCCTGCTCAGGAGGCCCACCATGTCCCGTTCCCGCCGTCACCTGATGGCAGCGACCACCGCCACCACCGTCGGACTGCTGCTCACCCTCAGCGCCTGTGGATCGTCCGACGGCTCCGGAAGCGACGCGAAGTCCGGGGGCTCGTCGAAGGGGAGCAACCTGATAGCGATCATCACGCCCTCGCCCGACAACCCCTTCTTCAAGGCGGAGGCGGACGCGGCCAAGCAGAAGGCGAAGAGCATGGGCTACCAGACCTCGGTGGCCTCGCACGACGACGACCCCAACAAGCAGAGCCAGCTCATCGACGCCGCCATCTCCCGGCACGCCGCCGCGATCATCCTGGACAACGCGGGCGCGGACGCGTCGATCGGTCCCGTGCAGAAGGCCACCAAGGCCGGTGTCCCGGTCTTCCTCATCGACCGCGAGATCAACAGGACCGGCGTCGCCAAGGCGCAGATCGTCTCCAACAACGCCCAGGGTGCGCAGGTCGCCGCGCAGGAGTTCGTCAAGGGCATGAAGGGGAAGGGCAACTACGTCGAACTCACCGGGCTGGCCTCCGACACCAACTCGGGGGTCCGCTCCAAGGGGTACAACGACGTGATCTCCCAGTACCCCGACATGAAGAAGGTCGCCAAGCAGGCCGCCGACTGGGACCAGCAGGAGGCCTTCAACAAGATGGAGACCATCCTCCAGCGCAACCCCGACGTCCAGGGCGTCATCGCCGGCAACGACACCATGGCCATGGGCGCCATCGCCGCCCTCAAGTCGGCCAAGAAGACCGGTGTCGTGGTCGTGGGACTTGACGGGAGCCCGGACGCCCTCGCCCAGATCAAGGCGGGCACGATGCTCGCGACCTCGCTCCAGCCCGCCGCGCTCGGCGCCCAGAAGGCCGTGCAGCAGGCGGACAAGTACATCAAGACCGGAAAGACGGGCCAGCCGGAGAAGCAGTCCATCGACTGCGAGCTGGTCACCAAGGAGAACGCCGACCAGTACGGCCTGTTCGCCAGGAAGTAGGCCACGGTGGCTGCGGGGACGCGGCGGCGACCGTCGCCTCCCCGCAGCCGCCACCCGTTAGCATCGAACACGGACGCCCGGCCCGCCGGCCGGTGCGAGAGGGGATGGGACACACAGGTGGTGACCGCTTCCACACCGAGCCCGGATCACCTGCGGCTCCTGGTCAAGGTGGCCCGCATGTACCACGAGCGGGGCCTGCGGCAGCCGGAGATCGCCTCCCATCTGCACATGTCCCAGCCGAGGGTGTCCCGCCTCCTCAAGGAGGCCGTGGACCGCAACGTCGTCCGGACCGTCGTCGTCTCCCCCGACGGGGTGCACACCGAGCTCGAAGGCGCCCTGGTCGAGAAGTTCGGGCTGCGTGACGCCGTCGTCGTCGACGCCGAGGGCGCGGGGCCCGACGTGATCCCCGCGCTCGCCGCCGCCACCGCGACCTATCTGGACGCCACCCTCAAAGGCGGTGAGGTCATCGGCATCTCCTCCTGGAGCGCGACACTCCTGGAGTCGGTCAACGTCATGCACGCCAAGACCACCCCGGTCGCCGAGGAGGTCGTCCAGATCGTCGGCGGTTCCGGCAGCCCCGAAGTCCAGCTCCACGCCACCCGTCTCACCAGCCGGCTCGCCGAGCTGACCGGCGCACGCCCGGTGTTCGCCCCGTCCGCCGCGCTCGTCGGCAGCCACGAACTGCGCGACCTGCTGTCCCAGGAACCGGCGGTGGCCGAGGTGATGAAATCCTGGTCGCGCCTCACCCTGGCCCTCCTCGGCATCGGAACGCTCGAACCCTCGCCGCTGCTGCGCCGCTCCGGCAACGCCATCGCCCCGCAGGACCAGCGGCAACTCGAGGACCTCGGAGCCGTGGGCGATGTGTGCACCCGGTACTTCGACGCCGACGGCCAACCGGTCGCGGCGGATTTCAACGACCGCATCATCGGCATCTCACCCAGCCAGCTGTGGGCCGTGGAACGGCGGATCGGCGTCGCGGGCGGCATGGCCAAGCTCGCCGCCATCCGCGGCGCCGCGCTCGGCCGCTGGATCAACATCCTCATCACCGACGCCGAAGTGGCCAGGGCACTCCTCAACCGCGGCTGACCCCGGGCCTTCGGCCCAGCCGAGCAGGAGTGCTCAGCGCCGGGCGTTCTTCGGCACCGTGATCTGGTTCTCGCCCCAGCTCATCCGGGTCGTCGCCGTGTAGTTCACCGTCGTGCCCGCGTCGAGGCCGGCCTCCCGGGCCCTGGCCGACGGTTCGACCAGCACGCTCTGCTCGGCGAGCATCGCGCCGGTGGACGGGTCCACGACCAGTTGCTGCGCCACGCCGCCCAGCGGTGTCCGCGCGGTGCCGGGGAACGCGACACCGACGCCCGTGCGACCCAGCGGATCGGTCACCCGCCCCAGTCCCCGGACGCCGGGCAGCTCCGCCATCACCCGGTACGCGGCCGCCCGGACGGCGGGCTTCACCGGCATCGTGACCAGGTCGGCCGCCTGGCGCAGCACGTACGCGGTGCGCCCCGCGCCGGTATCGGCACCGCTGTCCGCCGCGTACAGCTCCTCCAGCTGCCGACGCAACTCCTTGCTGTCGGAAGGCAGCTCACGAAGGTCCTGGTAGGAGACGTTCCGCGGGCCGAGGGCGTAGATCTTGCCGCCGGCGTCCGTCCGCATGACCATCGGCCGCCGGGTTCCCATCGTGTACCCCACCGTGCCCGTGCCGCCCGCCGTCGTGGCCTCGGCCTGCACCGTGCCGGGTGAGCCCGCGGCCCGCCAGCGTGTCTCGTCCGCCTTGGTGCGGGGGGCGGTCACACCGTCCAGTCCTGAGACCATCAGGCTCCGGGTTCCCGGGCGCACACCCACCGACCACTCGTCGGTCGACGTGGAGCGCACGGCGAAGAGCCGCCCCTGCTCCCCGACGACGTTCACGTCCTGCGAGCGCGTGGTGGTCTGCCAGTACGTTCCGTCGGCGGTCGCCGTCTCCGCCTGCTTCGCCGCGCTGAGCAGTTCGAGGCGGACGTCACCCTGGCCGCCCGAGGTCGACGAACCCGGCCGCGCCGCTGCGGAGGAGGCCTGCGGGCGGGCATCCGGGTGCGTGCCCGAAGTGCCCCGGTCGAGCGTGCTCACGCCCACCGCGGACGCCGCGACGGCGGTGAGGGCCACCACGGTCCCGAGCGGCCGGATTCCGCCACGGAGCCGCCCCGGTACCCGGAAGCGCGCCGCGCGGGTGTCCGTCGCTCCGGCCAGGATGCGTGCCAGGTCCTCGCGCTGCCGCGGGGAGCCCGCCAGCCTGGCCGGATCCAGTTCGTCGGGCCGGGCGCCTTCGAGCACCTGCATGCCGTCACGCCGCCCGGACCGTTCCTGGGTGTTCTTCATGTGAGTGCTCCCTTGCGATCAGTGCGGATGCCGTCTCTTGCGCGGATGCCGGCTTGCGTACGGATGCCGGCTTGGGTGCGGATATCAGCTTGTGCGTGGATGTCCGCTTGGGTGCGGGCGTCGCCTCCGGCAGGGACACCGCCCCCGGCCGCACCGGCCTCGCCCCCGGCGCGGGCGCTGCCTGCCTGGTTCGCCGGCTCCAGGGCCTTCTCCAGACGGCGGCGGGCCCGATGCAGCCGGACGGTCAGCGTCGCGGTGGTGCAGCCCAGCACCCGGGCGGCCTGCTTGGCGCTCAGCCCGTGCCAGGCGATGAGCGTCAGCAGTTCCCGGTCGGCCTCGGACAGGCTCGCCAGCGCCTGGAGCGCGGCTTCCCGCTCGGTGACGTCCGCCGCGACGTCGCCGACGTCGGTCCGGGCACCGCTGCTGATGCGCTGTGCCTCCGCCGCGGCGAGGGCGTACTGGTGGCCGTCCCGGCGGCGTAGCTCGCGCACCAGGTTGCGAGCCACTCCCAGCAGCCAGGGCAGCTCGGGCTGCGAGACATCCCGCATCCGTCGCCAGGCCACGGTGAACGTCTCGCTGGTGATGTCCTCGCCCACCTGCCGGCCCACCAGGCTCGAGGTGTAGGCGAGGACGCGCGGATAGCACTCCTCGTAGATGTCACGGAAACGTTGGGCATGTGTGGTCATGCGCCGTCCCTCATATCGGCTCTCATACCAAGCAATGCGCGCAGCGGCCCACTTCTTACAGGGGGAGCCCCATTCCCTTGCGATGTGGCCCGCGTCATATCTCGGGCACGGCACATAACATGTAACGTGCAATTAGCGTGCGCGGTGGACACCGCCACGCCGTCGGACGCCGTCACGGCATGGAGGACCCACGAATATGCAGATTGCGCTGGAGTACGGCGACGGTCACGTGAACGCCGAAGTCCCCGACAACGCGACGATCATTCGCGCAGGGCAGGCGCATCCGGAGCCGCCGCCCCTGGCGGATCCGGTCGCGGCCACCGTGGAGGCCGTCCGGAACCCGCTGGGCTCGCCGCCGCTCGGCGACCTCGTGGGACCGGGCTCCACCGTGACCATCGCCTTCCCCGACCGCGTCAAGGGCGGCGTCCACGAGACGTCGCACCGCAAGACGGCGCTGCGCGTCCTCTTCGACGAGCTGGAGCGGGCCGGCGTGCGGTTGTCCGACGTCACCCTCGTCTGCGCGATAGGGCTGCACCGCAAGAACTACGCCCACGAGTTCGCCGGATACCTCGGCGAGGACAACCTCGCACGGATATCGCCCGAGCAGATCGTCAACCACGACAGCGAGGACCCCGACGGCATCGTCGACCTCGACGACTCCGACCTCGGTGACGTCGTGCAGATGAACCGCCGTCTGGTGGAGTCCGACCTGACCATCCTGATCGGCCACGCGGCGGGCAATCCCTACGGCGGGTTCAGCGGCGGCTACAAGATGCCCTCCACGGGCCTCACCACCTGGCGCTCCATCCGGGGGCACCACTCTCCCGGCAGCGTCTACCGCGACGACTTCATGCCGATCTCCACCCACAGCCACTTCCGGCACCAGCTGTCCGCCATCGGCAAGCGCATGGAGTCGGCGATGCCGAGGCCGTTCTTCGCCGTGGACGCCGTACTGGACTCGGCCAACCGCCAGCTGGGCGTGTACGCCGGCGACCTCTCCAGCGTCGAGCAGGCCGCGTGGCCGCTGGCCGGGCAGCGCACCGAGGTGACCGTGCCCGGCGAGCCGGCCGACGTGCTGCTCCTCGGCGTGCCGCGCAACTTCCACTACGGCCCCGGCATGGGCTCCAACCCGGTGCTGATGATGCAGGCGATCGGGGCCTCGCTCGCTCGGGCGAAGAACGCGCTCAAGCCCAACCCGGTCGTCATCGCCGCCGCCGTCTGCGACGGCTGGTTCAACGACGACGAGTTCTCGGCCTACCGCACGGTGTACGACGCGTTGCAGACCGTGCACCACCCGGCCGACATGGTGGCGCACGAGGAGCGCATCTCCACCGACTACCGGTGGATCGAGAAGTACCGGTTCCGCCACGCCTACCACCCGTTCCACGCCTTCTCGATGGTGTACGTGGGCGGTCTCGCCCGGCAGGCCGCTGCCGCGGTGTACATCGCGGGAGCGCGTGAGCCGGGGTACGCCCGCGGCATGGGCGGCATCCCGGTGCGCTCGGTCGAGGACGGGCTCCGGGAGGCGCGCCGGTTCACCGAGGGTGAGCCGCGGGTGCTCGTCGTGCCCGAGCTGTCGAAGCCCGCGTACCACCTCTCGGCGGGCTGACCGGTGGGCGAGGAACGGCGGGACGTGCGGGACGCCGAGCCGGACGGCTTCCTCGACCTGGGCTTCGCCCGGCTGGACACGGACCGGGAGGCCCGCACCGGGGCCCCCGAGGTCGTCTACGGCCAGGGCAAGACGCCGGACGAGATCGTGGCCGGCCTCGGCGCCCTGGCCGGGCGACATCCGCACCGTGCCGTGCTGGCCACCCGGCTCGCCCCGGAGGCCCTGAGCGAGATCCGCCGTGCGTTGCCGGAGGCCGTCGTCGACGACCGGGCCCGCACGGCCACGCTCGGACCGCTGCCGGAACCGCACGGCCGGGTCGTGGTCGTCTCCGCGGGAACGTCCGACGGGCCGGTCGCCGGCGAGGCCGCCATCACCGCCCGCGTCCACGGCGCCCACGTGGAGGTCGTCCGCGACGTCGGAGTGGCGGGCCTGCACCGGCTGCTCGCCGTGCGGGACCTGCTGACCTCGGCGGACGCGCTGGTCGTCGTCGCCGGGATGGAGGGCGCCCTGCCCAGCGTGGTCGGTGGACTCGTCGGTGTCCCGCTCGTCGCGGTGCCCACGTCCACCGGCTACGGCACGGGCGCGGGCGGCATGGCCGCCCTGCTGTCGATGCTCAACTCCTGCGCCCCCGGCATCGTGGTCGTCAACATCGACAACGGCTACGGAGCGGGCGTGCACGCCGCCCGGGTGGCCACCCGGGCCCGCCGGGACGCCCCGTGATCGGCTGGCTGTCCTGCGCCTCCGGAATCAGCGGCGACATGCTGCTCGGCGTGCTGGTGGACGTGGGGGTGCCGCTCGGCGTGCTCCAGGAGGCGGTGGACGCCGTCGCGCCCGCGCCGGTCCGGCTCCGTGCCGAGCGGGTGGACCGCGCGGGGATCGCGGCGACCCGGGTGCACGTCGGCGGCACCGAGTCGCACACCCACCGGCACTGGACCGACGTGCGGGACCTGCTGAGCGCCGCGCCGTTCCCCGGCCGCGAGCACGCGCTGGCCGCGTTCGAAGCGCTCGCGGTGGCCGAGGCCGCCGTGCACGGCACCACGCCGGAGAGCGTGCACTTCCACGAGGTCGGCGCGCTCGACGCGATCGCCGACATCGTCGGGACCTGCGCCGGCTTCGCGCACCTCGGCCTCGACGAGCTGGTGGTCTCGTCCGTCGCGGTGGGCGGAGGCACGGTGCGCGCCGCCCACGGGGTGCTGCCGGTGCCGGGCCCTGCGGTCGTGAGGCTGCTCTCGGGCCGTCCCAGTCACGGGGGCCCCGTCGACGTCGAGCTGGCCACCCCCACCGGTGCCACGCTCGCCACGACGCTCGCCACCGGTTGGGGCTCGCAGCCGGCGATGCGCGTGAGCGCGCAGGCGTTCGGGGCGGGCGGTCGCGACCTGCCCGGGCAGCCGAACGTGCTGCGCCTGGTGACCGGTGAACCCTCGAACGGTTCGGGTGCGCCATCGAACGGTCCGGACGGTCGGCTCATGCTGGAGACCAACGTCGACGATCTCGACCCGCGGATCTGGCCCGGGGTGCTCGACGCGCTGCTCGCAGCGGGTGCCGACGACGCCTGGCTGGTGCCGGTGCTGATGAAGAAGGGCAGGCCGGCGCAGACGCTGCGGGTGCTGGCCGCGGCGCGGGTGGCCGAGGCGGTGCGCCAGGTGGTCTTCACCCGCACCTCGGCCCTCGGGATGCGCTCGTGGCCGGTGGACAAGCATGCACTCGCCCGCAGGTTCGTTACGGTCGATGTCGACGGGTGCGCGATCGCGGTGAAGGTCGCTCTCGACACGAGCGACCAGGTCGTCAACGCGCAACCGGAGTGGGACGACGTGGCCGAGGCGGCCCGCGTCCTCGGGATGCCGGAGAAGGGCGTACTGCACCGTGCGCTGGCCTCGTTCTGGAGTGCCGGCACCCAGAGGCCTTGACCCTGAAGTGAAACTACGTGTTACATGCAAAATATGACTTCACCATCGCTCCCCAGCTCGCCGTCCCCCGCCGTGGCCGTGATCGGCCTCGGCACCATGGGAGGCCGCGCCGCCGCCGCGTTCGCCGCTGCGGGCCGGCCCACCGCCGGAGCGGACCCGTTCGAGGCCGCCCGTACCGCAGCGGCACGGCAGGGCGTCACCGTCAGCGACTCGCCCGCCGCCGCCGTCAGCGGCGCCGACCTGGTCCTGCTCTCGCTCCCGACGCCGCAGCACGTGCTCGACGTGGTCGACGAGATCGCGGGCGCCCTCGGACCGGGGGCGCTCGTCGCGGACACCTCCACGATCGACCCGGAAACGGCCCAGGAGGCCGCGCGCCGGCTCGCGGCCCACGGCGCCCGCTACGTCGACGCTCCCGTGCTCGGCCGCCCCGAGGGCATCGGGTCCTGGACCCTCGTGGCCGGTGGGGCACAGGCCGACGTCACGGAGCTCGCCGCCGCGGCCGTGGGCGTCATCGCCAAGTCCGTCGAGCAGGTGGGCGAGGTCGGCGCCGGCTCCACCGTCAAGGTGCTCAACAACGTGATGTTCGGCGCGATCAACGCCGTGACGGCCGAGGTGGTCGACCTGGCCGAGCGCGCGGGCATCTCCGCGGAGACGTTCGGCTCCGTCGTGGCCGGCTCGGGTGCCGCGACCGTCTCCCCGCTGTTCCGTGACATCTCCGTCCGGATGGCCGGCCGGGACTACGAGCCCGCGTTCACCCTGGCCCTGCTGGAGAAGGACGTCCGGCTCGGGGCGGGCATCGCCGCCAGGTTCGGCGTGCAGGCCGACGTGACGACCGCGGTCCAGGCCCTGATCTCCGAGGCCGTCTCGTCCGGCCGGGCGGGACAGGACACCTCCGCTCTCGTCGAACTCCTCCGCGCACGGTGACACCCGCTGTGCCCGCCCACCTCCGATGAAGCAGGTCCCCATGTCAACAGGCACGCTCACCGTGCGCAGCTCGCGCGACGTCATCGACTACGTCAACTCCCATCCCACCGGCACGCGGCGCACCCGGATCCTCGCGTTGATCGCGCTGGGCGGGGTCTTCGTCGACGCCTACGACCTGACCAGTCTCGGTCTGGGCATCGGAACGCTGACCGAGAGCTGGCAGCTCACCTCGAACCAGGTCGGCCTGCTCACGTCGATCATGGCCGTCGGCGCCCTGCTCGGCGCCCTCGTCGGCGGCCCGCTGGTCGACCGGCTGGGCCGGTACAAGCTGTTCATCCTCGACCTCGTCCTGTTCGTGGTGGCGGCCCTGGGCGCCGGCCTCGCGCCCAACTACGAGGTGCTGCTCTTCTGCCGGTTCCTGCTCGGTTTCGGCGTCGGGGTCGACATGCCCGCGTCGTTCTCGTTCGTCGCCGAGTTCACCGACCGCAGCCGCAAGGGCGGCTGGGTGAACATGTGGCAGTTCATGTGGTATGTCGCGGTCGTCGGTGCCGCCGTGCTCACGCTGCCGTTCTACTTCCTCGGTGCCGGTGACGAGCTGTGGCGCTGGGTCGTCGGCTTCGGCGCGGTGCCCGCACTCGTCGTGCTGCTGCTCCGGCTGCGGTACACCGAGGAGAGCCCGATGTGGGCAGCGCACAACCTCGGCCTGCGGGAGGCCGCGAAGATCCTGGAGAGCAGCTACGGCATCAGCGTCGAGGTGGCGGAATCCGGCGAGGAGGAACGGCCGGAGTCGCAGGAGAAACGATCCGGCACCGAGCGCCTGCGCATGCTGTTCAACAAGCGCTACCGGGCCCGCACCTTCCTCGCGTCGATGGTCTCGGGAACGCAGGCGGCACAGTACTTCGCGGTCGGCTTCTACATCCCCACGATCGCTGCCATGGCATTCGGCTCCGGGCTGTTGGAGACGATCATCGCGACGATCCTCATCAACTGCTTCGGCCTGGTGGGCGGCTGGCTCCAGGCCAGGATCACCGGGCGGCTCAGCATGCGCACGCTCGCCACGATCGGGTTCGTCATCGTGATCGTCTGTGCCGTGACGCTCGGCTTCGTCGGCACCGCGGCCGGGGGCGTGGTCACGGCGGTCCTGGTCGGGTTCTTCGTGTTCGGCCAGGCGTTCGGACCGGGCGCGCAGGGGAAGACGCTCGCCGCCCTGTCGTACCCCACCACCCTGCGGGGCACGGGCACGGGCTGGGCCGAATCGATGTCGCGGGTCGGCTCGATCCTCGGCTTCTACATCTTTCCCGTACTGCTGGCGGCCTACGGCCTGAACACGACGATGCGCTGGCTGACGCTGGTGCCGGTCGCCGGGCTCCTGGCGGTGCTCGCCATCCGGTGGAACCCGATGACGGCGGAGGTGGAGGACGACGACGCGCCCATGGCTCCGGCCGCGGAGCGCACGTCCGTGAACTGATCCGCGCGGCACGTGTGCCGGGTGGGCGGGTCAGCGCCGACCCGGCACACGGTGTCTCCCCGCCGCTCCGCGTCCCGGCCGCTCCGCGACGGCGCGGCTGCCCGACGGGAGGGCTCAGGACTGCGCGGCGGCCGGCGTCCCTCGCCCCGGCCGGCGGACCGCCCGTCGGGTCGCGCCCTCGGGGGCTTGCCTTCGCATAGCGCCCTCAGGGCGCGCCTTCGGGCCATGCCTCCGGGGCGTGGTCGCGGGGCGGGCGCCGGCCGCCGTATCGCTCGGCGCCGCCGGTTGACCCCGCTGCCAGCCTTCTGCACAATACATGTAATGAGTAGCAGCGCACTTTCCCCCGATATGCCTCTCTCCGATCCCCGGCTCAGCGCCCTCGCCGACGAGGTCGGCACCGCCCTCGCCGGGGTGCGGCGCCTCGGCGTGGCCTTCTCCGGAGGCGTCGACTCGACGCTGCTGCTGGCGCTGGCCGTGCGCACGCTCGGTGCCGAGCGGGTCGTCGCGATCACCGGCGTGTCCCCCAGCCTGGCCCGCCGGGAACTGGCGGCGGCGCGCCGGCTGGCCTCGGCACTCGGCGTCGAGCATGTCGAGCTGGAGACGGCCGAGGCGGACCTCCCGGAGTACCGCCGCAACGATCTCGACCGGTGCTTCCACTGCAAGTCGACCCTTTTCGAGGGCATCGACCACCGGCTGCTGGCCTCCTACGGCCTCGACGCGATCGCGTACGGCGAGACCGCGGACGACGTCGTGCGCGACGACCGGCCGGGTGCCCGTGCCGCCGACGAGCACAGCGTGCTGCGCCCGCTCGCCACGGCCGGCCTCGGCAAGACCGACATACGCGCGCTGGCCCGTGCCCTCGGGCTGCCGAACGCCGACAAGCCCGCCGCGCCCTGCCTGGCCTCCCGTATCCCGCACCACAGCGAGGTGACCCCGCAGAAGCTGCGCCAGGTAGAGGAGGCCGAGGACGCCCTGCACGACCTGGGCCTCACCGAGCTGCGGGTACGCCATCACGGCGACCTGGCCAGCATCGAGGTGCCCCTGGACCTGCTCGGCGTCGTCGCGACCGAGCTGCGGGAGCGCGTGCTGACCGCGGTACGTGCCGCCGGGTTTCGGTCCGTCACACTCGATCTGGCGGGGTTTTCCAGCGGACAGCTGTTCCAGATCGGGATGGCGCGTGCTGGCCAGGGTGAAGGAGCACGCCGGTGAGCGAGCATGACGAAGAAGTGGGCGTTTCTGACGCGTCGACAGGCGGCTTGTCCATCGACATCGCTCCCACCCATCGCATCGCCGACTCCGTCTTCCAGGGCCTGCGCGAGGCCGTGCTCGACGGGCGGATCCCGCCGGGCAGAAGGCTGAGCGTGCCCGCGCTGGCGCAGCAGCTCGACGTCAGCCGCAGCCCGGTGCGGGAGGCGGTGGCGCGCCTGACGGCGGACGGGCTCGCGGTGGAGAGCCCCCGGAGGGGAGCGGTCGTCGCCACCATCACCCTCGCGGACCTCGCCGAGTTGTACGAGGTGCGCGGCGCCCTGGAAGGCGTCGTGGCGCGGCTCGCCATCGAACGCTCCGGCCCCGAACTCGCCGATCGGCTGGACGAGGTGCTCGCCGAGCACCAGGCGGCGCTCGACGCCGGTGACATCCAGACCGTCCAGCGCTGTGACGCGGCCTTCCACCGCCTGATCCGGCAGGCCTCGCGGCACGACTACGCCAGCCGGCTGCTCGACCAGATCCAGTCCCAGGTCCGCCTCGCCATGCGCACGACGATGGTCGCGGCGGGCCCGGAGCGCGCCCTGCGGGAGCACCGCGAGATCGCCACGGCCATCCGGCTGGGTGACGCGGAACTCGCCGAACGCCGCGCCCAGGCGCATGTCGCCCGGCTGCGCGACGCCCTGCGTGCGCAGTCCTGATCCCCCGTCTCAGCCGGAGAACTCCGCATGCGCGAACCGCAGCGGCCCGCGCAGCGCGATCCGGACGTCGTGCACCCCCGAGGCGGTGAACGGGGCGGTGAGCGTGGTGTAGTCGTACGGTCCTGACGTGGGTGCCGCCGGGGACAGCGTCGTCACGGGGGAGTCGCCGTCCGGGCGGAGCGTGGCGACGTCCAGCGCACCGCTGCCGGCGACGGTCACGGTCACCGAGGTCACGCCGTCGCCGAAGTCGCAGGCCCGGTACACCAGGTCAGCCGCCTGGGCCGCCGGGGTCACCGCGTCGCCCGACACCTTCGTCCGGTCCACGAGCGCGGCCCCGGAGTGCTCGTCGAAGTCCGCCGCCGGCAGCCCGGACGTGCGGACCGGGCGCGGGGCGCCGCTCTCCCCGGGGAGTACGACGACGGTGCGCAGCCGGATGTCCTCGCTGGACGCGCCCACCAGGAGCTCGTACGACCCCGGCGCCACCCGCAGCCCGGCGCGTGCCACGTCCCAGAACGCGAACGCGGACCACGGCACGTCGAAGACCTGCTCGGTGCGCTCGCCGGGGGCGAGGCGCACCCGCCGGTGAGCGACCAGCTCGCGGCGCGGCCGGACCACGGACGGTTCCACGGCACGCGTGTAGAGCTGCACCACCTCGTCCGCCGTGACGTCACCGGTGTTGGTGACCGTGCAGGACACCCGTACCGAGCCGGGTACGACGGCCGCCGACAGGGCCGCGTAGCCGAAGGACGCGTACGACAGGCCGTGCCCGAACGGGAAGAGCGGGGTGCCCTCGAAGTACAGATAGGTCTGGCGTGAGCCGATGATGTCGTAGTCGAGCAGGTCGGGCAGGTCGCCGTCGCCTGCGTACCAGGTCTGCGGAAGGCGACCGGCCGGCGAGACGTCACCGGCCAGCACCCGGGCCAGCGCGGTGCCCGCCGCCTGGCCGCCGTGTGCGGTCCACAGCACCGCATCGAGCACGTCGGCGGGCACGGCGTACGGGTAGGACGAGACCAGGGCCAGCGCCGTCCTCGGGTTGGCGGTGCGGGCGGCGTGCAGCAGCCGCAGCTGGTGGCCGGGGAGTTCCAGGGTGGTGCGGTCCTCGGTCTCGCGGCCGTTGATGTGCGGGTCGTTGCCCGCCACCACCACGACCACGTCGGCGTCGGCCGCGGCGCGTGCGACGGCGTCCTCGCCGCGCTCCTCGACGACCACGTCGAAGGGTTCGGCGGCGGACTCGCCCTCGGCGGCCACCCGAACGCCGTCCGCGTCGACACAGATGTGGCGGCCCGTGCCCAGGTGCCGCAGGAGGTGACCGCTGCCGTGCGGCTCCAGACGGAAGGTCTCCTGCACGAACCAGCCGCCCGGCCCGTCCGCCGCGGCGCGCACCCGGCCGTCGTCGGCGACGGAGAGGTAGCGGCCGTCGGGGGCGCGCAGCGTGAGCACCCCCTCGCCCCAGTCGGCCAGTGCCAGTGCGGTGCCGACCGGGTCGGTGACGAGTGGCGGCAGGTCGCTGCGGCCCGCGAGCAGCGCCGGGTCCAGCGCACCCTCGGCGCCGCGCACCGCGTCGGCGGCCCCGGCGGCCACGGGGACGTGCAGGAACGTACCGGACCGGGTGCGCAGCCGTACCCGGTCCACACCTTCGGCGAACGTGACGCGCTCCGCACCGAAGCGTTCCCGCAGGCCCTGGAGCGGGGTGGAGCGGCGCAGGAGCGTGCCGCTGTACCAGTCGAGCTTGCATGCGTCGGCCAGGAGCCCGACCACCGCGACCCTGCTGTCCGGCGCCAGCGGCAGCAGGCCGTCGTTCTTCAGCAGGACGACGGCCTGCTCGGCGGCCTCCTGGGCGAGCGCCCGATGGGCGGGGGTGTCGAACGCGGCGGAGTGCGGGTGGGGGTCGTGCTCCGGGTCGAACTCGCCGAGCCGGAAGCGGACCGCCAGCTGGCGCCGCACCGCCCGGTCGATGTCGTGCTCGGTCAGCAGGCCCTGTTCGAGGGCCCTGGTGATGCGGCCGGTCATGATCGAGCTGTCCGTGCCATGGTCGGTGAAGCTGTCGACGCCGGCCCGCAGGGCGGCCGCGGTGGCCTCCTCGTGGGTGTCGAAGTAGTGCTCGGAGTCGACCAGGTTGGACGGCGCACCGGCGTCCGAGCAGACCAGCAGGGGCTCGTCGGTCCAGGTGCGCAGGTGCTCGCGCAGATACGGGGAGACGTGGTTGGGGCGGCCGTTGACCAGGTTGTACGCGGGCATCACGCCGGCGGTCGCGCCGGCCTCGACGGTCTCCCTGAAGCCGCGCAGATCGTATTCGTGCAGCACACGCGGGGGGACGGTGGAGGAGGTGACGTCGCGGCCGGTCTCGTTGTTGTGGGCGAGCCAGTGCTTGAGCACGGGGGCCGTGCGCCAGTACGTCGGGTGGTCGCCACGCAGGCCGCGGGTGTACGCCGTGGCGATCGCCGAGGTGAGTTTCGGGTCCTCCGCGTAGCCCTCCTCGTTGCGGCCCCACAGCGGGTGACGCAGCAGGTTCACCACCGGCGCCCACACGTTGAGGCCGACCCGCTCGTCGGTGGCGCGCATCGCGCGCACCTCACTGGAGACGGCTTCGCCGACCCGCCTCACCAGGTCGGTGTTCCAGGTCGCGCCGAGCCCGACGGCCTGCGGGAACACGGTCGCCGGACCCATCCAGGCCACGCCGTGCAGGGCCTCCTGGCCGGTGCGGAAGGCGGCGACACCGAGCCGCTCGACGGCCGGTGCGAACTGGTGCAGCCAGGAGATCTTCTCCTCGGTGGTGAGCCGCGCGAGGAGATCGTCGATGCGCTTCGCCAACGGCAGCCGACGATCGCGGAAGGGTGATACGAGCGGCGTCTGTTCGGTCACGTGAGGGGCCCCTTGTCCTGAACCGGGAGTGCCATTCGAAGCGCTTCGATGCTGGTTGGGTGGAGAGGGCGTGTCAAGCTCCCCGGCGGTGAATTCCGGCTCTCCACCGGCAATTTCGGGGATGGTGCCGAAACATCGTCGGGATTCCGGCGGCCACGGAGCCGTGGCGAACGCGGGTTGTACACCCCTATGTGTTCATTGACCTCGCCGCGTCCTCGAAGCGCTTCGACCGGGATGCTTCGACGTGCTTTGACCGGGACGCTTCGACGTCTTTCGACGGGGACGCTTCGACGTGCTTTGACGAGTCGATCCCAGGCACAAGCGGTGTCGGGGCCGGCCGCCATCCGGCGGCGCAGGGTGGCGAAACGGGTGCCGATGTCACCGGACCACGGGGCGGCGCCGCGGCTGCCGGCTGCCCGGTGCTGCCTGTCCGGCGCCGGCGGCGACGCCTGGGGGTCACACGGGCGCCGGGCCCGTACTCGCACGGACCACCAGCTCCGGGGCGAGCAGCGCGATCTCGTCGCCTCCGTGCCCCTCCAGCTTGGCGACGAGGTGCTCCACGGCGGACCGGCCCATCTCCTGTGCGGGGATGGCGACCGAGGTGAGCCGCACGGGCGCCTGCACGGCGACCTGGTCGGGGCAGACCGCCACCACCGACACATCCTCGGGCACGGCCCTGCCCTGCTGGCGCAGCAGGGTGAGCAGAGGCCCCACCGCGGCCTCGTTCTGTAGGACGAGCCCCGTGGTGCCGGGGCGTTCGTCGAAGATGCGGGCGAGGGTGAGGGCGACCGCGTCGTACCCGCCCTCGCAGGGGCGGTGCAGGACGCGGACACCCAGCTCACGCGACCGGGAGCGGATGCCGTCCAGGGTGCGCTCGGCGAAGCCGGTGTGCCGCTCGTAGACGGCCGACGCCTCGCCGATGACGGCGATGTCACGGTGCCCGAGCTTCGCCAGGTGCTCCACGCACAACGCCCCGGTCGCCGTGAAGTCGAGGTCGACGCAGGTCATCCCTGCCGTGTCGGAGGGAAGGCCGACGAGTACCGACGGCCGGTCGGTCTCCCGCAGCAACGGGAGCCGTTCGTCGTCGAGTTCGACATCCATGAGGATCATGGCGTCGGCCAGCCCGCTACCGGCCACCCGGCGCACCACGTCGGGCCCCTCCTCCCCGGTGAGCAGCAGGATGTCGTACCCGTGCGTGCGGGCCGTGGTGACCACCGCCATGGCGATCTCCATCATGACCGGCACGTACATGTCGGTGCGGAGCGGGACCACCAGCGCGATGATGTTGGACCTGTTGCTGGCCAGGGCGCGTGCGCCGGCGTTCGGGTGGTAGCCGAGCTCGCGGATGCTCTGCTCGACGCGCCGGCGGGTGGTGGCCGAGATGGATCGCTTGCCGCTGAGGACATAGCTCACCGTGCTGGCCGAGACTCCAGCGTGCTGGGCAACCTCGGCGAGGGTGACCATCCAGCTCTCTCCAAGGTTGTGAAGCGCTTCGACGCTACGCTTGTGCCGACTGTCGTAGTGAGGGTGGTTCGACAGTAGCTCCCCCCGGATGGGGTGTCCAGGATGGTCGAAGCGCTTCGACTAGCGTTCTCCTGCGCAGAAGAACGTCTTCGAGTCCACGGACGTGGGGGAGCGCATCCAGAGTCGCTGGGTGACGCAGCGTCAAGACCGCCTTACGCGCCCACCAGGGCTTCGACGAAGCCGCACAAAAGCTGGAATATGCCTTGCATCGGGAAGCCGGCAGCGGGAAGGGTGACTCGCCAGGGGGAGTTCAGGGGGAGTTGAGGGGCGGCAAGGGGGGCTACGGTGACGGGCCTGTGTTTCGGCGTGCTCGGAACGATCGAGGCGTGGCGTCCGGACGGCAGCCGGGTGGAAGTGGGCCACTCTCTACAGCGCAGAGTTCTGGCGGCGCTGTTGGCCGACGTGGGCCGGGTCGTGCCGGCGGACACTCTGGTGGACCGGGTGTGGGGGGACAGCGAGCCGCGCAGCGGGCGCCAGGCGCTGTACAGCTACATCTCACGGCTGCGCGGGACGCTACGCGACCTACAGGTTTCGCTGATCCGCGAGACAGGTGGCGGCTACCGGCTGACGGCGTCCCCCGACACGGTGGACGTGTACCGGTTCCGAGCGACGCTCGAGCGGGCTCGGGCGGCGAGCCAGCCAGAGCAGGCCGAGGAACTGCTGGAGGAGACGCTCGGGTTGTGGCGGGGGAGCGCGTTCGCCGAAGCGGACACCCCCTGGTTCAACACGCAGCGCGAAGCGTTGCACGGTGAACGGCTCGCGGCGGAACTGGACCTGGCCGAGGCTCGACTGGAGCTGGGCCGCCACACCGAACTGCTCACCGAACTCTCGGCGCGCGTGGAGGAACACCCGCTGGACGAGCGGGCGATCGGCCAACAGATGCTGGCCCTCTACAGGAGCGGGCGGCAGGCCGAGGCGCTGGAGCAGTACGCCCGGACCCGACGGCGGCTGGCCGACGAACTGGGCGTCGACCCCGGCACCGCCCTCCAGCAACTCTACGAGCGCATACTCGCCGCGGACTCCCGGCTGTCGGCGTCGGCCGCGACGCGTCGGAAGCGGGGGCCGGCGGCGGTGGCCGGAGCGCCCGGCGGTACGGCCACCCACCTGACGGTGCCCCGGCAACTGCCCTCGGACATGGTGTCCTTCGTCGGGCGGGAGGCGGAGCTGTCCGCACTGGAGGACTCGGCGCTGGCCGCGCTGTGCGGGCCAGGCGGAATCGGCAAGACCGCACTGGCGGTGCGCTGGGCCCACCGCATGCGCTCCGCCTACCCGGACGGCCAGTTGTTCGTGGACCTGCACGGCTGCGCCCGGCGCCCGCTGCCGGTGGGCGAGGCGCTGGCTCGTTTCCTGCGGGCCCTGGGAGTGGCGGCCGAGCAGGTGCCCAGGGAGCTGGAGGAGCGGATCGCGCTCTACCGGTCGACGGTGGCGGACCGCCGGCTACTGGTGGTGCTGGACAACGCGGCCGATGCCGAACACGTTCGTCCGCTGCTGCCCGGTACACCTTCCTGCCGGACAGTGGTCACCAGTCGCACGGCCCTGCACGGTCTCGCCGCCTCACACGACGCCCGTATCGTGCCGGTGGGGCTGCTGACGGGCGAGCAGTCCCACCGGCTGCTGAGTGGACTACTCGGCTCGGCCCGGGAGCGGTCCGGGGAATCCCGGCCCGACGCAGAGCCGGCCGGTGACGACCGGCACGAAGCGGTTGCCGAGGTGGCCGAGCTCTGCCATCACCTGCCGTTGGCACTGCGGCTGGCCGCGGCTCATCTGGCGGCCCGTCCCTACACCTCGCTCGCCGAGTACTGCGCGCGTCTGCGCAGCGACCGGCTGACCGCGCTCGAGGTGCCCGGTGATCCGGCCGGCACCATCCGCTCCACTTTCACGCTCTCCTACCAGGAGCTGGAGGAGCCTTCCCGACGGATGTTCCGGCTGCTGGGCCTCCACCCCGGGCCGGACATCGACGGCCCGACCGCTGCCGCCCTGTCCGGGCTCGCTGAGGACCGGGCCGAGGAGTTGCTGACCCGGCTGGCGGCCACCCACCTCATCAGCCGGAACCGGCACGGCCGGTGGCAGATGCACGACCTGCTGCATGACTTCGCCGCAGAACGGGAAGCCGGCGAACACACCGAGCGGGAACGGCGGGATGCGGTACGCCGGCTGATGGACTGGCTGCTGCACGGCGCCGCGCGGAGCATGAACCTCGTGGACGCCAACCGCCACCAGATCCCCTTGGAACAGCCGGTACCCGGCCTCGCCCTGCCGGAGCCCGCCGGCTACGACGAAGCGCTGGACTGGCTCGAGACGAAACGGCCGGGCCTCCCGGCCGTGGTCCGGCTCGCCACCGAGTCCGGCCTCACGGGACATGCGTGGCGACTCGCCTGCACGGTCTGGCGGTTCCTCTATCTGCGGGGTTACCTGGACGACTGGATCAGCGTCAACGAGACGGTCCTTTCGGCCGCTGCGGACACCCTGGGAGAACACGGCCGTGCGGAGACGCTGACGTCCCTGGCAACCGCCTACCACCTGGCCGGCCGGTACGAGGAGTCACTTGACCACTACACGCGGGCCCTGCCGTTGCACCAGGCCGCAGGCAATCGACAGGGCGAAGTGAGCACGCTGGCCAACCTGGGCGCCACCCACATGGGGTACGGCCAGTTCGGGAAGGCGATCGTGCTCCTGCAACGGGCCCTGCCGCTGCAACGGGAACTGTGCAACAGCCGCGGGCAGGCCAACGTGCTGGGGAACCTGGCGGCGTGCCGGATGCGGCTGGGTGACTACCGGCAGGCGCTGGCCGACTTCGAGCAGGCCCTTCGGCTGTTCCGGCAGGTGGGGGACCGCCGGGGCGAGGCGCACACGCTGGAGAACCTGGGACAGGTGCGACTGCGGCTGGGGGAGACAGCCGAAGCGGAGACGTCCTTACGTGGGGCGTTGGCACTGCACCGGGAGATCGACTACCCACGCGGCGAAGCCGAGGCGCTCACCGGCCTCGGCAACGTCCTGCGGGCACGTGGCCGATACGTACAAGCACTGGAACACCACCAGCGTGCGCTGGACATCACCGAAGCGATCCGTGAGCCCGGCCTGCGCTGCGACGTGTTGAACGAGCTGGCCCGCACCAGTCGGGAGAGCGGCAACACCGAGCAGGCGTTGCACTGCTCACAGACCGCCGTGGCGCTCGCCCGGTCCAGCGCCAACCCCTACGGGCAGGCACGGGCCGCTGCCGAAGCCCACCTGGCCCTGAAGGCGCTGCAACGCGAGGCGGAAGCGGCCACGCACCTGGCGGAGGCGCGGCGACTGATGGCCGAGCTGGGCATCCCTCCCGAGGAATGCGGACTCAGCAGGACAGCCTGCGCACCACCGTGCCGAGGACCCGCTCACACGGAAGACATCCAAGATGGCGCGAGTCGAAGCTGACTCCAGGGTTGTCGCCGAGCAGGACCAGCCGACCCGGGGGCACGTGCCCGCACGATACGTCGTCCGGAAGGGCACCAGGTGGCACGGGATCACCGGGCCGGGCGGCCACCCGCTTGATCAGCCACTCCCGGCCGGAGACCGCGCGCGCCCCGGCCGTGCTGTGGATCTCGTGCTCCGCCGCGGCGTCGGGGCCGGCCGAGGGCTCGTCGAGGATCGCCGGTTCGGGCCGGTCCCGAAGGAAGGCTCGGGCGAGCGCGAGCCGCTGCCATTGCCCGCCGGAAAGCATCACGCCCGCTCGCTCGTCTTCCTGGTCGGTCTCCATGAGGAACATCCGTGACAGGAGGGTGTCGTAGCCTCGCGGAAGTCCGGCAGGCCTGTCGTGAACGCCGGCCTGCTCAGCCGCCGACCGGATCCTCTCCCGGCCGGCCAGCCTGGCCACGTCCCCCAAGGCGATGTTCTCAGCCGCCGTCATGTCGTAGTTCATGTGGTCCTGGAAGACCGCGCTGATCCGGCTCCGTAGCGCGGTCACGGCGATGTCGCGAATGTCCACGCCGCCCCAGAGGATCGCTCCCCGGGTGGGGTCGTGGAACCGGCAGAGCAGTTCGACCAGTGTGGACCTACCCGCCCCTTTGAGTCCGGCCAGGGCTGTCGCCGTCCCGTACGGGATGCGCAGACTGACACCGCGCAGTACCCACGGGTGTGCGCCGGAGTAGCGGAACCACACGTCGCGAAGCTCTGTCCCGCCGTATGCCGCCGGCCCCGGCGGCTGTCAGGGTTTGGCGTCCTGTACCTGCTGGGGCGTCAGGGGCGGGATCCGGAGGGGGTGTGCGGCCTCCGGGCGCAGGCCGTCCAGGAGGATCGACAGGTGGCGCCGCCAGGCGTTCGGGGCGATGCCACGCGTGGCGTCCACGACCGCGGCGATGCCCCAGCTGAGCAGCGCCAGGTCGGAGGGTTCGATGTCGGTGCGCAGCACACCTGCCGCCTTGGCGCGCTGCACGATCGCCGACTTGTGCGTCACGATGCGCTGCTGCGCTGCGTCGATGATCGGCGTACCGGCGACCCTGGAGCGGTACACGTCGGCGTAGCCGCGGTCTTCGGCGAGTAGTTCACAGGTCTGCTCCATGAAGCAGGCGAAGCCGTCCCACGCGTCGTCCGCCTGCGTGGCCCGCTCGGTGATCTCCGCCGCTCGCTCGGCCAGCGGCCCCAGTGCGGCGTCGACCAGCGCGCCGCGGGTCGGGAACCGGTTGTACAGCGTCCCGATGGCCACCCCCGCCTCCCGGGCGATCCTGTCGAGCGGCACGTCCAGGCCATGGCGGCCGAACACCTCGCGCGCCGCCAGAACCAAACGCTCCCTGTTCCGCACCGCGTCCTGGCGCAGTCCGCGTTCCCTGGTCATGGCCCGATTCTACGAACACAAGAAAAATGAGGGTGCTCTCAAGTTCGTGCTACGGTGAACTTGATGAGCCCCTCAACTTGACGGGCTGATGGACTTGACGGAGGTCCACATGCAGACGATCGCGATCTACGGCGCCGGGCCGGCCCTGGGGTTGGCGGTGGCGCGGCGCTTCGGCCGGGAGGACCACCGGGTGGCGCTGGTGGCGCGGAACCGGGAACGGCTCGACGGCATGGTCCGGGAACTGGCCGAGGACGGGATCGAGGCGGCCGGGTTCCAGGCCGACATCGCCGACCCGGCGGCGGCGCTACGGGTGACCGACGAGATCGAGGCCAGGTTCGGCGCGATCGACGTGCTCGAACACAGCCCCACCCCGGCCCAGGTGTTCATGACCCCCTTCGAGGTCGACGACGCCGGTCTGGCCCCCCTGCTCGACCTGTATCTGCATGCCCCGATCGCCCTGGTGCGGCGGGTGCTGCCGGGCATGCGGGAACGCGGTCGCGGTGGGCTGCTGTTCGCCATGGGCGCGTCGGCCAAGTTCGCGCCCCCGAGGCTGGCCGGCTCCGGCATCGCGCTCTCGGCCGTACGGAGCTACGTGCACGCGCTCGGCGCCGCGCTGGGAGACAGCGGCGTCTATGCCGGGACCCTGCTCATCGGCGCGCTCATCGAGGGCAGCGCGGCGCACCGGGAGGCCGCGCAGTGGGCGCACGACGATCAGCCCATGCCGGTGGTGTCGTGCGACGGCCTGGCCGACCGGCTGTGGGACATGTACACGAAGCGCGACCGCGTCGAGGACGTCGTGGCACCCGGGTTCACCGAGTAGCGCGCGCGAAAACCGGCGCCCTTGCCCTGCGGTGTCGTGCGGACCCCGCGTCGTGCGCCGCCATTGGAGACGGCGGCCTGGCCGTGCGCCGGGCCGCCCTCGGCCGGGTAGAGGGCGGCCCGGGCTCGGCCCGTGAAGTGGGGGGCCGACACCGGCCACCTTCATGTGTTTTCGCCAACATCAACTACTGGCGCCACTTCGGTCCCCTCGGAATTGCCTCGATCATCTTCTCCGGCCGCAGTGCGTCAGGGTGCGGAAAATGGCAGGTCACCCCTGGCCGACCGGGCTATTCACCGGCCCGCATATGACACTGCTATGAGCCAGCGGCGCGGCTGCCGCGGCGAAAACCTTCAGCCTCGCTGGCTGAATACCGCTCTGCGGGTCGCCTCATTGGACAGAAACACCCCTTCCGCCTCTTGCGGCACAGTGGTGCGATAGTTACGCTCCTGTTCATGCAAACGCTTGACCTAAGGAAGCGAAAGTGTTTGCAGCAATCGAGAGGCAGCATTCATGTATCTGCCTTTCGGGTTGCGAACTAATTCCTTCTCGTTCCTTCTCATTCCTTCTGGCTTAATCCGGGGCCGCCAGGGTCGTTGGATATCAGGTTCCGCGACCCCGGTTACACGATGGCCCCTGGGACGTTCGAGTCGCTGTCCGAGTGCAATCAACGATGCTCATCGCCATCTTGACTGGAATCTCTCTCCCCACGCTCTTGCGCCAGCACCACCCTGTCCACTGACTGCGTAGCGGCGGTCACATGCTGTAGTGACGCCTGCGCGAACCATATGAGGCGCGGGCGCTGAGCCATGCCCAACTTCTCGAAGGAACCGCATGACTTCGCTGATCTCCCCACCGCCAGCCGCCGAAGAAGCGGTGATGAAAGATGTCGCGTCAGCTCTGCACCGACGGCTGTCGATGTTCGCGGAGGAGGACGACCACACCGTTCTGGTCGGGATGGTAGCTGCGGGAAAGACGGATCCGTCCGTTCTCGAAAGGCTTGACGCCGCAGAACTTGCTCTTTCGAGTTCCGCCGTGCTGACCGAACTCGGTATACCAACCGACCAGTTCTCGCGATTCCGAAAGCTCTGGTACCACTTCAAGGTTCCGCACGGTCAGGCGTCCCTGCTGTGGTGGTACGTGTTCTGTCTGGCGCTCGGCGGGCAGGACGACGTGGGACACGCGTTACAGACGATGACAGAGGACCTCGGGGCGCTGGAGCGAAGCCAGGGCGCCGGGGTGCCGGACCTGTCCTCCAGGGGCAGCTGGAGCACCGTGCAGTCCCGTCTCGACGCGCTGCGCTCGGCACTGGAAGCCGCTCGTACCGCGCAGCACCCGCAGAACGCGGCGACGGGAACCGAGGACACCCCACAGGGCCTGGCGCACCACGCCCTGTGGGCGGGCGATCCCGTGCAGTTGCACGCGGTGACCGCCCGGGTCCGGCAGCGCTGGGAAGCCCTGTCCGACCAGGAACGCGACGAGTTGCTGGCCCAGCTGGAACAGCGGATCACCTCGGTCGAGCAGATCCGTCTGCTGCTCGGCGAGACCCTCGTGAAGAACCGCGACGCGGCAGCGGTCCTCGCCACCTGCCGGGCCGAGCCGGTGGCCGACTGGCCGCACGACCGACTGGTGCTCGCCACCTACCTGTGGTGCTGGCACCTCGGTGGCTACATAGTCCAGGAACTCAACCAGTCCTTCGTGTCGCTTCCCGCGCTCGCCCTCTTCCTGACCCGGCGCACACGTGAGTACGGCCGGCAGCTGTCCCTGGACGGCCACGGCGAGGACCTCGCAGCCGTTGACCCCACCGCTGACCCCACACTGCTGGCGGAAGCCCTCGGCCGCGTGCGCGAGAAGGTCGAGCGGGAGTATGAACGCTGTCTGCATTTCGACGGCAGCAACTGGGAGCGCCGCGAATTCCTCATCCCCTTGACGGCGATGCGCCGCAGCCACGCGATCCCGGAAAACCTCCGCGCACTGATCCACGAACGAACCGGAGCCGAGCTGCGCGGCGATTTCGGAGCGCCGCAGGACTGGGACGCGTGCGTCGACTCGGCGCTGGCAGCGGGGAGTTCGCCCACCGGCGTCATGCTCGCCCTGTCCCAGTGGGCGGTGGACGCCGAGGACCTGCCCATCGACATCGCCGTCTTCACCGTGCCGCTCGGCCGCAAGATGGCAGAGCCCTGGACCTTCGACTTCACCGACCTCTTCTGCTATTCGGCCTTCCGTACGGGATTCTCGCCCGAGGACTACGGGATCAAGAACAACCTGGTCGGCATCCAGAACGTCATGGGCCAGAGGATGCGGTACAACGCCGTCAAGAAGGCGCAGAACTACGCGCCCGTCAGGCGCTTTCCCCCGCAGGGATTCAACCTGCCGGACATCTCGGTAGCCGAGGACGCCAACCACGCCGGCCACACCGCCGCCGGGGTACGGCTCGCCTGCCGCGTCCCGATCGCGATCGACCACGGCGGCCGGACCTGGCACGGCCTGGCGGACGTCCGGCTCAACCGGGCCTCCTACCACAGCGACAACCGCTTCGCCCCGCGCGACATCGTCACCGCGAACCGGTACGGCCAGTGGGCCAAGGCGATCGCGGAGGCCGCCTACCGCCGTGGACTTGTCTTCGACGAGAAATGGGGGAACAAAGTGAAGGACCTGGAACTGTGACGAACGACGCCATGACCGGGGCCCCGCGCGCCCGGGTGTCCAGCGCCTCCGGCAACGACCGGGCCGGCGACGAGAACGCGGCCACGGAAGACCCCTACGCGGTGGTCCGCTGGGGCGACCGTGAGGTACGCGTGCCCGCCCGCTGCCCGCACCGGGGCGCACCGCTCGCCGAGGGCACGGTCACGGGCTCCCTGCTCGTATGCCCCTGGCACCAGGCCACGTTCGACCTGCGGACGGGCCGGCTGGTGCGCGGTCCCGTCTGCGGCGACATCGAGGTGACCGAGCTGGACAACGCCCTGCCTCATGGCCGTGACGGGTACGCCGCCGGCTGACCAGACGGAACGAGAAGTTAGGAGAACGCGGTGTCCTACGTCATCACCGAGCCCTGCGTCGACATCAAGGACGGCGCCTGCGTCGACGTCTGCCCCGTCGACTGCATCGAAGGCACGGACGCGGACCGCCAGCTGTACATCGACCCCGAACGCTGTGTCGACTGCGACCTGTGTCTGACCGTCTGCCCGGTCGACGCGATCTACAAGGAGGAAGAGGTTCCCGAGGAATGGCAGGGCTTCATCGAGGTGAACCGCAAGTACTTCGCTGACCAGCAGCCAGGCTGACGGCACGGAAGGCGTTCACCCTCCCACGCCGGAGATCGTCCGCAGGACGACGAGGTCCGCCGGGCGACCGCGCCATGTCCGTCTTCCCGTTCCGCACGATCCACCACCTCGAGTGTCCAAGATCACGGGCGAGGGCACTGCGAATCCGAGAAAGGCCACTCCGTGTCTGTACGGTCAGACCTCCTGGCGTCGCTGCCCCCTTTCGCCCGCGTCGTCGTGCGCTCTCCCAACGGCACCGCGCTCGCGGCGCTGCTGGCCACCTGCTGGGAACGGCAGTTGGTGGCAGTCCCGCTCCACCCGGCCACCAGCGACGCCGACCGGGACGCGATCGCCGCCGAGGTGGCGGCCTCCGCCCTGATCGACGGCGATCCCGCCACGCCGCCGCGTCCGCTCCCCGGCGACCCCGACCACCCGGACGCCAAGGGGCTGGCGTTCATCATCTACACCTCCGGCTCCACCGGTCGCCCCAAGGGCGTCATGCTCGACCGCGAGGCGGTCGCCGGCAACGCCGCCGCGACCGCCGCGCTGCACCGCTTCGGGCCGGATCGCCCGCACGGCACCTGCCTGCCGTTCTTCCACGTCAACGCGCTGGTCATGTCCCTCATGGGCACGCACCTGACCGGGGCCCCGCTGGTCTTCGGCCCGGCGTCTGACCCGGCCGGCTACTTCGCCGCGCTGGACCGGGGCGGCGCGCGCACCGCCTCGGTGGTGCCCGCCATCCTCCGGGACATCGTCGACGCCCGACCGCCCTGGCCGGAGCGGCTCGACTACCTCGTCACCGCCGCCGCCCCGCTCAGCAGCGACCTCGCCCGGCGCTTCCACCAGCTGTACGGGCCCCGGTTGCGCCAGGGGTACGGGCTGTCGGAGGCGATGAACTTCTCCTTCGTCATGCCCACCCTCGACTCGGCCGAGTTCACCGAGCACTACATCGACCAGCACCCCCCGGTCGGGCTGCCCCTGGAAGGCACCCGATTACGGCTGGAGGACGGGGAGGTGTGGATCGCCTCCCCCGACCTGACCCGTGGGTACTGGCAGAACCCGGAAGCCACCCGGGAACTGCTGCCCGGCGACGGGTGGCTGCGCACCGGTGACCTCGGTGAACTACGCGACGGCTACCTCGTGCTGCGGGGCCGGGTGCGCGAAGTCATCAACCGCGGCGGCGAGAAGTACCACCCCCTGGACGTCGAACGCCGCTGGCGGGCCGCCGGAGCCGGAAGCGCGTTCGCCGCCGTCGCCGTCGCCGAGCCCGGCCTCGGCCACGAGACGGGGATCGTCACGGCCGACGAGGACCTCGCGCAGGTCCGCACCCTGTACGACACCGCCGTGCCCAGGCCCGTCGTCGCGCAGCTGGGCGGCCTGCTGCTGACGTCCACCGGCAAGCCGCGCCGGGCCGCCATGGGAGCCCGCCTCGCCGCTCGCCGGGACAACGCCCGCCGGTACGCCGACCTGTTGGACTACGCGTCGCTGGCGGCCAGGGCCCTAGTGGACGGCGGGGTGCCGCCGCGCACCGCGCAGGCCGCGTGCCTGCACCGCGGTGCCCTGGCCCTGGCCACGCAGCACCCCGTCGACGCCGCGCCGCAGACCGCGCCCCGCACCGCCGCACACGACGCCATCGACGCCCTGGTGGACTACTGGCCCGAGCTGGCCGACGGCGGCGGCAACGGCGTGGAACTCATGCGCCGACATCGCGGGCTGTGGAAACGCCTGATGACCGAGTGGCCGATGGTCGTGTACGCCGAGCACATCACCGACGTGCTCAAGGCCGGGGACCTGCTGCGCGGGCGCGTCCTGGAAGCCGGATCCGGCGTGGGGAACACCACCTCGCGGATCGCCCCGCTGGTCGACGGCGAGTTCGTCTGGTCGGACGTGGTGCCCGACCTGGTGGCCAGGGGCGGGTGGCCCGGCCGCGGCACCGTCCTCGACCTCGACGCCGACCCGCCCCCCGGCCTGGGCCGCTTCGACACCGTGCTGGCCACCAACGCCGTGCACTGCGTCGCCGACAAGCCCGCCACCCTGCGCCGGCTGCACTCCCTCCTCGCACCCGGTGGACGCCTGGTGCTCTCCGAGGGCTCCAGTCCCACCACCCCGGGCGGCATGCCCTGGGCGCTGGACTACCTCTTCGCCCTCTGGGACGGCTGGTGGGACCGCGGCGGCTTCCGGAGCCGCTGGGAGTGGCTGGACCTGCTGGCCGCCGCCGGCTTCCGCGACCTCGGCTACTCCGCCGTGCGCGCCGGCCGCCACGACCTGGGGGGAGTCGTCTGGGGAACGAAGCGCTGACCCTCCCCGGCGGGCGACGTACCCGCCACCCGGACCGGCTCCGGCGACCCAGGCCGCGTCACGCCACGCCACGTCCCACCTCGGCGGGGCCGGTACCGCCCGGTCCGTCGCAGCGGGTCCGCTCACCACCACACGAAAGGCATCCCATGTCCGTCGACACCTCACTGACCGACTCCGAGCGCACGACCCCGTCGTCCCTCACCATCGTGGACTGGGCCCGCTCCGTGGTCGGCGACGACGTCACCACCCTGACCGTCCCGCACGGCGAACGGCCCACCCAGGTGCACGGCGCGAACGCCACGGGCGAGGCGCTGGTGACCAACGGCGCGCTCGGCGCCGACGTCATCCGGCTGCCCGCCGGTGCCGGCTTCCTGCCGCACACCCATCCCGGGCACCACATCCTCATCGTCGTCGCCGGCGAGGGCACCATCACCTACGGCGGATACGTCCACCAGACCCGTGCCGGACAGGTCTACCTGGTGGAGGGCGCCGTACCGCACGCCGTCGGGGCCATCACCGACCACGTCATCGTCGCCGTAGGCTCGCCCCACAAGGAGATCGACGCCGAGGACCGGATGGCCCCCGTGCCCTACACCGAGGTCATCGCCCCCGACGGCAACCTGACCTGTCTGATCTGCAACATCTCCACCGTCGACCCGAAGCGTCTGCACGACGCCGACTGTCCGCACTGTCCCTGCAAGACCTGCGCCACCCAGGGCCGTTCGTGACCGCGCCGACGGACCTGACGCTCGTCGACCCGCGCACCGGCCGGCCGCGCGGCTCGTCGCCGAACAGCCGCGGTGACGAGGTCGACGCGGCCGTCGCTGCGGGTCACACGGCCCAACCGCAGTGGCGGCACCGCACCCCACGGGAACGCTCCCGCGCCCTCGACCGGCTCGCGGGGCTCCTGGAGGAGCACGCCGAGGACTACGCCGGCGCGGAGCAGGCCGGCACCGGCAAGCCCGAGTCGGAAGCGCGCGCCGAGGTCGCGGAGGCCGCCGACCTGTTCCGCTTCTTCGCGCACGCCGTACGCGCCGCCACAGGACCGGCCGCGGGACGCCTCATGGCCGGCCACGAGAGCTGGGTGCGGTGGGAGCCGATCGGCCTGGTGGGCGTCATCGTCCCGTGGAACTACCCCCTGATGATGGCGGCCTGGCGCTGCGCCCCGGCGCTCGCCGCCGGCAACTGCGTCGTCGTCAAGCCCGCCGAGAGCACCCCGGATTCGCTGCTGTTGCTGGCTCGGCACGCCGCCGAGGCCCTCGGCCCTGCGGTGCTCCAGACGGTGTGCGGCGACCGCGAGACCGGCCGGCTGCTCGTGGAGTCCACCGTCGACATGATCGCGTTCACCGGCAGCGGCCGGGCCGGGGCCGACATCGCGGCCCGGGCGGGCCACCGCCGGGTCAGCCTGGAACTCGGTGGCAACAGCCCCGTCATCGTCCTGCCGGACGCCCCGGCGGACACCTGGGAGCGGCTGGCCGACGCCGTCACCTACAACGCCGGCCAGTCGTGCGCCGCCCCCGCCCGGGTCATCACCCTGGCCTCCGGCTACGACCACGCCGTGGAAGAGCTGACGGCGGCCATGTCCGGCAGGGCCGCGGGGCGCGACTTCGGCCCGCTGAACAACACCGACCAGGTCGCCCGGTACGACGATCTGATCGCCAGGTCCACCGCCACGTACGACAAGGCCGGCGCCGTGCAGACCGCACCGGGAGAGGAAGGCGGGCTCTGGCGGCCGCCCCGGGTACTGGCCGGTCTCCCGGAGGACGACCCGGCCGTGCGGGAGGAGGTCTTCGGGCCGCTGCTGACCGTCCAGCGCGCCGGCGACCTCGACGAGGCCCTGCGGATGGCCGGCAGCGTCCCGCAGGCACTCGCGGCCAGCGTGTGGACGGCGGACCTCGACCGGGGCCTCGCGCTGGCCTCGGCCCTGGACGCCGGCGAGGTCTGGCTGAACTGCCACCTCGCGCAGACCGCCGAGCTGCCGCACGGCGGCCGGGGCGCCTCCGGCACCGGCACGGACCTGAGCGTGCTCTCCCTGCACGAGTACCAGCGCCCGAAAACGGTCACCGCACGCCTGCGGTGACCCGTGAAGTGGCCCGCCCCCGCCGCGGGACACATCTCCACCCTTCAGACCAGCAGGAGCACAGACTGTGCCAATCGCCCGCGTCGACGGCTGCTCCACCGCCCGATGGGCCGGTGAACCGCCGTCCTGCGACGTCGAGTTCGGGCACCCGGCCCGCCGGCAGGACCCGCCATCAGGGCCGTGGAGGCCGCCGCGACGGTACGGGAGGCAGTGGTCGAGATGAGCGAACCGCAGCCTGGACCAGGCGGGACCGGCATGACCGTCCGTCCCCGCGCCGCCGCGTCGGAACTGGCCACACCGCCTCCCGGCGCCCACCCGCCGGTGCACTCGGCGCCGGGTTCCCCCCGGGCGTGGCGCCCGCACGTCCCGGACCACCCCACCTGCTTCGCCTGCGGCCCCCGCGTCCCCAACGGGCCGGGCCTGACCATCACGGAGCGCAGGCCGGACGGGGTGAGTGCCACCGCGGTGCTCGACGAGGTCTACCAGGGGGCGCCCGGCATCGCGCACGGCGGCCTGGTGGCGACCCTGCTCGACGAGGCGGCCTCGCTTGCGGTGTGGCAGAGCCTGGGGCGTCCCACCGTCACGGGACGCCTGGAACTCCAGTACCACGCTCCCGTCCCCGTCGGCGTGCCCCTGGCCGTCACCGCCCGCTGCACGGCGACGGCCGGCCGCCGGGTGTTCGCGGAGGCCGCCATCGCGCCGGTCGGCGAACCGAAGGTCTGCGCGGAGGCGGCCGCGGTCTTCATCGAGGTGCCCCACTCCCATTTCACCGCCCACGCACCGTGACCCGGCCGGCCCGGTGCTCCGCAGACGGCGACCGCACGCGGCACGCACCCCTCGATCAGCAGCCAGGGGCCCCGAAGGGCCGGCCGACCACTCCTTCGGAGCCACCACCGGCACGAGCCAGCAGCCACATCCGGCCCTCGCGGGCCGCCCGACACCCTACGGAGTCCCCATGGTCCAGTCGAAGGCCGTGACCGGTCCGTCCGACGCTCCGACGTCCCCGCAGATCCGCCGTGCCGCCATTGCCGCCCTGCTCGGCTCGACCGCCGAGTGGTACGACTTCTACCTCTACAGCTCCGCCGCGGCCCTGGTCTTCAGCCACGTCTTCTTCTCCGGTCTCGGTGACTCCGGGGGCATCCTGGCCGCCTTCGGCACGTACGCCGTCGGCTTCGGGGCCCGGCCGCTCGGCGCGCTGATCGCCGGGGCGCTGGGTGACAGGATGGGACGCCGCTCGACGCTCATCGGATCGTTGCTGCTGATGGCACTCAGCTCGGCACTGATCGGCGTGCTGCCCGGCGACCGGCAGATCGGCACGCTGGCTCCGGTCCTGCTGATCGTCCTACGCATCCTCCAGGGGCTGTCGGTCGGCGGCCAGCAGGGCGGCGCGGTCGTGCTGGTCGCCGAGACCGCAGGACCCGGGCGGCGCGGCCTGTGGACGGGCGTCTCCAACGCCGGGTCCTCCGCCGGGCTTCTGCTGGCCACCGGGGCGTTCGCCCTCATCGACCTGGCCAGCCACCACTTCCTGATGACGTGGGGGTGGCGCCTGCTGTTCCTGGCGAACGTACTGGTGGGCGGGGTCGGATTCCTGGTGCGGCTGGGGCTCCAGGAGTCCCCGGTGTTCCTCCAGGCCCGGGAACGCGACGAACTGGCGAAGCAGCCGGTGCGCGACGTGCTGACCGGGCACCGCCGTGACCTGCTGATCGGCGTGGGGCTACGGATCTCCCAGACCGCCGTCTCGTACTTCTACACCGCCTTCGTCCTGTTCTACGAGGGTCACGTGGACGGCGGCAACGAGCAGGCGGCGCTCACCGCGGTCACCGTCAGCGCCGGGATCAGCATGGTGACCACACCGTTCTGGGGCGGTCTTTCCGACCGTTTCGGCAGACGCCGGCTCTTCCTGTTCGGCGCCATCGGCAGCCTGCTGTACATGGGACCGTTCTTCCTCCTCGCGGAGACCGGTTCACCGCTGGTCATCGTGCTCGCGGTGATCGTCGGCGTGAACCTCTTCCACGACGCGATGTACGGACCCCAGTCGGCCTGGCTCGGCGAGCAGTTCCGCACCTCGGTCCGCTACAGCGGCGCGGCCCTCAGCTACCAGGTCGGTGCTCTCCTCGGGGGCGGCATGCTGCCGCTGGTGGCCACCTGGCTGTACTACCTCCAGTCGGGTAGCCCCTGGCTCATCTGGGCCTACTTCGCGGTGCTGTCCGCGCTGACGGTGTGGGCGGCAGCCCGCGCACCGGAGACCAGCGGGCCGGCGATCGTCGACGGCGCGGGGATCGAGACGGCCGCCGCAACGGTCCCGTCCCCCGGCACGAAGCCCTGATCGGCCGTCCATGACGATGGCCTGCCCCGGACATGCCCGGCCATGTGGCATCGGGGCGGGCCCGACGGACGCGTCAGACCTCGGTGCGGGTGGGCACGCTGACCTCCCGCAGGGTCTTCTCCGTGGCGGGGTCGCGCCGGAAGACGGCGACCACGAGGAGCCCGCCCAGGCTCAGCGCCGCCCAGTACAGGTACTCGACACCGCCGTGCGAGCTGAGCGAGAAGAGCGTGCCGCCGCTGAAGGAGCCGAGCGGCTCACCCACCGCCATGGCCAGCTGGAGCAGGTTGAACGCCTCCACGGCCGGACGGTCGGCGGAGATCTCGGCGAACGCGACACCGGTGAACGGCGTGAAGAACGTCTCGGCCACCGAGAACGCAGCGACCGCGGCGTAGACCCCCCACAGGGCGCTGCCCAGGCCCGCCATCAGCGCGAAGGCCGACGCGAAGATCACGATGCCGGCCCGCAGGAACCAGACGGGCGTCAGACCCTTCTCGAGCTTGCGCGAGGCCAGCATCGACACCGGCACCTGCACCACCAGCACGAGCACGGCGTTGGCGGTGAAGAGCGAGGAACGCAGCAGCGGCGCCGACGTCATCTCACCGATGTGGAGCGTCAGGGCGGAGAAGAGCTGCCCGTACAGGAACCAGCCCGCGGCCGTGATGCACGTGACCCTGCGTACCTCGGGGTTGGTCACGGCGTCGCGCACCGCCGTCCACAGCCGCGGCTCCCGCGTCCCGTGGTCCGAAGGCCGTACACCCGGCTGAACGGTCAGGAAGACCCCGACCGCGCCGAGGGCGTAGAGCGCCGCCACGGGGACGACCACAAGTGACCGTGCGCTGCTGCTGAAGAGCAGGTTGGCGGCGATGGGCCCGAGCGCCGCCGCGATGTTGACGGCCACCTGGATGATCGAGAAGGCGATGGACCTGACGCTCTTCGACGGCAACGTCACGGCGATGTAGGTGCGTGCCGTGAGCGTGTTGACGCTGACTCCCGTCCCCGCCAGGACGAGGCAGCCCAGCACGAAGACCTTGCCGGGAGCCACGGTCAGCAGCCCGAACCCGACGGCCGCCGCGAGGAGGCCGCCGGACGCCATCAGGCGGATGCTGCTGCGGTGCAGCACCTTTCCCAGCAGCAGACACGACGCCCGGGCGCAGAAGGTCAGGGCGAACAGCGCCACTCCGACGAACCACGGTGTGTCGTTGTGCCCCGCCGCGAGCAGCAACGGCAGAACCGGGACCATCGTGTAGTAGCCGAAATTCGACAGCAGATAGTTGAGGAAAACGGATTGGTAAACTCGGCGAGCTAACGTGGATTCCGATTGCGCACTTTCTGCCTGCGAAGTTTCCGTCATGTCGTCATGCCCTTCACCTGTCCCTGCCCACCGCGCGGCGAGATTTTGACGTTACCCGGGACCGCGACCTGCCACTATGGTCCAGTCGTATGAAAGGTGACTGGACCAGTTCGCTGGACCTGCTGATCGAACGCGAGGGCGGCCAGGGGGTACGGCGCGGAATCGAAAGCGCCATACGCCAGGCCATACACGACGGCCGGCTGAAATCGGGGGTCGAACTCCCGTCGACGCGCGCTCTCGCCTCCGACCTCGGCGTGGCCCGGGGAACGGTGAGCGAGGCCTACGGCCAGTTGAACGCTGAAGGCTACCTCCTGACGCAGCAGGGCGCACCCACCCGGGTGGCGTGGACGCCGACCGCCGCAGAGGCGGCACCGCCGAAGAAAGCCCGGCCGGCCCTGGACCTGCGTCCCGGGCATACGAACGTATCAGATTTCCCGCGACGGGCCTGGACGAAGGCGATATGTCACGCCATTCAGAAAGTGCCGGCCGAAGGCCTCGGATACGGTGACAACCGGGGTCGAGTGGAATTGCGCACGGCACTTGCCGGCTATCTCGGGCGGGCCCGCGGGGTGCGCACCGACGCGGACGGGATATTGGTCTGCGGCGGTTTCACTCAGGCGATCACCATTCTCTGCCAGTATCTGCGCGAACGGGGCGCCCGGGCCGTGGCACTTGAGGATCCCTGCGCGCCGCGGTATCGCGACATCGTGCGCAGGGCCGGTCTCGCGGTGCTTCCCGTGCCGTGCGACTCCCAGGGGATGGACGTGTCGGCACTCCGGCGATCCGACGCGGACGCCGTCCTGGTGACGCCCGCTCACCAGTACCCGCTCGGCGTGACGCTGTCGCCCTCCCGCCGGGAGGAGCTCGTGAACTGGGCGCGGTCGCGCGGCGCGCTGATCGTGGAGGACGACTACGACGGTGAGTTCCGCTTCGACCAGCGGCCCATCAGCGCCCTCCAGAGCCTGGACGGCGACCACGTCGTCTACGTCGGCACGGCGAGCAAGTCCTTGGCGCCCGGCCTGCGGCTGGGGTGGCTGACGACCCCGCCGCGGCTGCGTGCGGCCGTCATCGGCATCAAGGAGCGCTGGGACCGCGGCAGCGGTCTCTTCGAACAGCTCGCCCTCGCCAACCTGATCACCACAGGCGACTTCGACCACCACGTCAGACGCATGCGCGGCAGCTACCGGCGCCGCCGGGCGCTCCTGCTCGACACCCTCGCCCGGTGCACGCCCGGCGTCCAGGTCGCCAGCGGTTCCGCCGGGCTGCACCTGACGGCGCTACTCCCCGGCGACATGGCGGAAACGGACCTGGTGGCGGCCGCCGCGCAGCGGTCCCTGCTCCTGCGGCCGTTGGGGGAGTTCTGGGCGGCACCGGCACCGGCAGCCGATCGGCCGCAGGGACTCGTCATCGGCTACGGAACGCCGCCCACGCACGCCTTCAAGCCCGCGCTGGCGGCGCTCGCCGAGGTCCTCACGGCCGGGCACTGCGTTCATCCGGCGGACGACCCCCAGACCCCCGGCCTGAACAGCAGGTCAGCCGGTGTGACCGGCGCGGACGCCGGGCGGCGAATCTGAGCGCGTGCCGGTCACTCGGTCTCGAAGACCACGGACTCCCGTAGCCGCGCGGCGAGGCCAGCGGCGCCCGCGGGCTCGGGGGCGCGCACGGCGAACACCGCATGGCGGCCGAAGCAGTCCGTCACCCGCTCGATCTCGTCGCCCACGCTCACCTCCAGGTCGGCGGCCAGTACACCGGGGGTGTCCTGGAGTTCCTTCCAGCCGCGCACGGCCGTCAGCCTGCCCGGTGCGGCGTTCAGGAACGTCGTGGTCGCGCTGCCGCGGCTCGCCGGCAGGGGACGCTGCGGGCGGTCGAGCAGGTCGTCGATGAGTTTTCCGTAGAGCTCCAGACCCGGCCGGGTCGCCTCCACCAGGGCGTGGATGTAGTCACCGCCCGGACGGTCGTGCAACTCGCCCAGCACGACACCGTGGTCGGTCACCCAGAACTCGACGTGGAAGATGCCGCGGGTGACGCCGACGGCCAGCAGCGCGGCCGACACGGCGGCGCCGGCCTCCGCGGCGGTCGAGGAGTCGATTCCCGCCGGGACGTGATGCCCCATCTCGACGAAGCCGGGCATGGTCTCCTTGCGGGTCACCGCCAGTACGTGGGGCACGCCGCCGACCATGACACCCTCGGCCGAGTACTCCTCCCCCTGGACGAACGTCTCCAGAAGGAATCCGCCGGCGCCCGAGAGGTTCCCCATCGCGGACGGGGGAGTGCCGAGCCGATCCAGCGCCGCGGGCAGTTCCGACACGCTGTCGATCTTCGTGACGCCGATACTGGCCAGGCCGTCACGCGGCTTGACGATCCACGGTCCGGGCCCCGTCTGAGCCATGAACGCCTCGGCGTCGGCGGCGCTCCCGCACACCGCGGTACGGGGCTGCGGCAGCCCGGCTTCGACGAGTCGCCGGCGGCACAGATCCTTGTTGCGGATCCGGTGGACGGCCTCCGGGTCGTTGCCGGGCAGGCCGAGTTCGCGCGCCATGACGGCGGTCGAGTACACCGCGAGTTCACGAATGGTCAGAATGGCGTCGATATCGCTGCGGCCGGCCGCCCAGGAACGACATGCCTCCGCGTCATGGACATCGAGGCACACCACTTCGTCGACACGACTCAATTCATCGGCGGAGGCCCGCGCCAGATTCTCCTTGGTGTCGGCCCCGATGATTCGCAGTCCACGATTCCGAGCCTGCTCGCTGAGCCGGCGGATCTGATCGCGCCCCCAAGGCATGATGACGGTATTTCCGACGACCAGGATCGTTTGGGATGTCATGAGCCCATCGTATTCGACGGACGTGGCGATTCCCTGTACCAGTTGGAGCGTGATCGCCTGGACCAGTCCACGCACTCGTCCGACTACACCACCGATTCGTGACAGAGCCAGACTTAGGTCGTCATTTCAAGGCCTGGATCCGCTGGTGGAATGCGTCGAGCGGGGACCTGGAAGTGATGTCGGGGTGGCATACCGACGGTGATTTCTCCCTGTTCACCGAGGATGCCCAGCGGCTGAACCGGCTATTCCGTGAGGCGCGGGGCCCGACCGGTGAGACAGCGGGAGGCCAGCAGCAGCACCACGCGGCCCGCGACGTTGCCGAAGGCGGTCAGGCGGGCCAGGTCGTCGCCGACCACGGGCTGCGGCAGCGCGAAGGCGACGACGAGCACGGTGGCGCGCCGCGGGTCCGGTGTCGTCACTCATGCCGAAGACGCTTGCCTATTTTCCTGACGGCCGTCCAGTGAAGGCGATGGGGATGTGCTGCGCTCTGTGCGGAATCAGTCATTGCGATATGAAAACCTGTTGGCCGTGAGCCTTGATGACGACGCGAGCGCGTGCTCGCGCACGCCCGGCGACTGCCCGACCCGGAGTCGCGCGCGGCCGCCCTGACCGCCCTCGTCCCCCCACCTCCCACCCGGCCGGCGGCACCACGCCGGAACGGCGGCACTGGCCACCGCCACCGCCATCACCAGCAAGCCCGACCGCGTTCACGCACTGGCGGGACTGGTGCCGCACCTGTCCCGGGAACAGCTCGCGGGTGCGCTGACCACTGTCACCGCGATCACCGGCGAGGCCGACCGCGCTCGCGTAACGGCGCAATGGGCGCCGTGCTTCGAGGAGTTCGTCGAAGCACCCTACGCCCCTCCGCCGCGTCCCGCCGGGCCCAGCATGAGAAGGGTGTAGAGCTCGATCGGCAGCCCCTGGGAGAAGGGCAGGCTCTTGTCGGTGATCAGTCGCGCCATGTCAGGGGAGTGGCTGAAGGACATGGCGAAGTCGGCGAGCCAGGGTTCGTCGCCGAACTCGCCGCGCACCTCGATGTGGCAGCCCGCCTCGTCGAACCGGACGGTGGCCTCGGCGCGCTCGCCGCCTCGGCGTCGGCAGCGTAGCTCGGCGGGAATCAGCCCGCGTGCGAGGTCGATGCGCAGCAGGTGCGGCACCGTTCGGCTGCCCCATCGCTCCTGGTAGGTGGCCCATCCGTCGACAACGTCGAGGGCGGGTACCCCGGTCTCCGTGATCGTCACCGATTGCCCGCGGCGCAGCGGGAAGACGGCGGTTCCGGCCACGAAGGTCGCCGCCGGGCCGCGGCGTTCCGTGGCACCGCCGTAGAGCGGGCAGAGTGCGTAGACGGTGTCGGGGCCCGTGGCGCCCTCGCGGTGCGTCGTGGTCGTCACGGTGACGGTCCGGTCGGGGGCGATCCGCACCCGGGCCTCGCGCGTGAGGCTCCCGGAGAGGGCCAGGTCCCGGACGGCCTCGAGGTTGCGCGGATGGTGCGCCTTCGAGAGCAGCTCCCACTCCGGGACCCTGCGGACGGCCGGCCACCGCAGGTAGGCGGAGTAACCTCGCAGGGCCAGCCGCCAGTCGTCCTGGTCAGCGATCTGGTGCCAGATCGACCGGGTTTCGGTGCACACGTCGGACACCTGGTCACCGAGGGCGGCGCGGACGTCGGAACGTTCGCTGAGGATACGGCCGATCATCTCCGACACCTCGAAAAACCGTCCCAGCAGCGCGGTGTCCGGCCGCGCCTGGTAGGACCGCAGGATCACCCGGGCCGTGAAGCACAGCAGCCGTACCGCGGGGTCGAAACGGCGCGCGTTGCGAAGTCTGGTGCCCAGGTCGAGCCCGGTGGCGATGGCGGCGGGGTGGTCGCCGTTGCGGTAGTACCAGGCCGCCAGTTCGTTCAGCGGTACCACGGCCGTCGACTCGTGGGTGTCGAGGTAGCCGAAGACCTCGGCTTGTACGGCGGCGCCGCCGGCACGGTCCTTTCGGCTGGCGAAGTAGGCCAGCGCGGCACCGAGGACGTTGAGCCGGTGGCTCACCCAGTGCAGCGTGCCATCGGGTCGCGAGCCGATGTCCAACGCCTGCCGCACCGTCCGGTCCGGCAACGGTGTGGCGTGGTCCGCGGCGTACTTCAGCATGTCGACGGCCGCGTTGCTGCTGACATGGAGGTTGTCGCCGCGGCAGGCGCGGGTGAACGCGGCGACGTGCTCGGCGAGGACGCCGTCCTCGGCCGTGCGGAGCGTCCGGAGGCGGGCACGCGCCTCCGTCTCGACCACCGACCCGGCTTCCGCGAGGTCGACCGCGGTTTCGTAGTAGGCGATCGCCGCACCGGTGTCACCGAGTTTCTCCCTGGCGCTGCCGAACCCATACGCCAACACGGGCTTGTCCACGGCCTGGGCCAGCCAGTCGACCGTCGACGCGCTGCCCGAACCCCCCTCGGGGCTCCCGGCCGTGACGTACTCCGCGACGATGCCGTCCCGGATGCGGCGGACCACGGTGTCGTCGTCGGGCGGCCCGATGAGCCGGACGGCGACATCCATCCAGTGCCGTGCCTCGCCGTCGTCACGGTAGTCGACGAAAAGCGGTACGGCCGGCAGCGCTCGCTCCGCCGCGAACAGGGCGGAGAGCAGGATGTGGGACGGTCCCGAGGGGCTGGTCTCCGCCCACCCCATGTGCGCGCGATGCCGTTCGTCCCAGGTGGTCAGCGCGCGGTGGGCCATCCGCATGAAGTGGCGAACCTGGTCCAGGACGGCGGGCGAGTGCTGCGGGGCGACCATCGGCAGGACGTTCCGGAGGAACCTCAGGCTTTCGTTGGCCAGCACGTAGTCGATGTCCAGCACGGACGCCTGGGCCTTCGGTGGCGGCAGGTGCAGGGGCAGCTCTCCGGGGCGCACCAGGGCACCGAACCGTTCGCGCAAGGCGGGCACCACGGCGTTGTGCAGGGCCATGGCGAGGTCGGGTTCGCCCTCTTCGGCGATCTCGTTCAGGCAGCGGTAGAGCGTGTCCGTCGCCTCGGACAGCACGGCGACTGTCTCCTCCTCGTGGATGCTCTCCCTGGCCTGCAACCGGGTGTCCGGCAGTCCGACGTACACGTACGCCGCCGCGTCGGGATCGGCGATCTCGCGCAGGGTGCGGTGCAGGAGGCTCGGGACGGCTTCGTCGTGGAACAGTTCCGCGATGGACGCGCCGATGCGGGCTGCCGTGTCGTTGGCGACCGGCCACAGCGTTCCGATCACCGCTCGTGCCCCGGCCGCGAGGAAGGCCTCGCCCGTGGTCGTCCAGCTCGAACAGGAGTTGTTGAACACCACTGGCCCGCCACGCAGTTGCCAGGTCCGGATCGCGCTGTCCGGGATCCGGTCGTTGTGCGCGTCCTCGAAATGATCGTCCTCGCCGTGCGCGATGATCATCAGCAGGTCGACGTCGAGCCGGTGCAGGACCTCCCGCAGCACCTCGCGTCTGGCGTCCCCGTGGGACAGCAGCAGCGGGTAGGACAGGCCGTCGGCCAGCCGGTCCTGGTACACCCGCCCTTCGGTGGTGGTGAACGCGTGGAGCGCGTCGAAGACCACGCCGAACAGCACGCGCGGGAGGGGCTCGGCAGGGCGGCCGAGCAGCACGCTGGCGATCTGGCCGGGCAGGTGGGCGATCATGTGCCGGTCCATCCAGCGCCGACCGTCCGGCAACGGCGTCAGGTGGAGGGGCAGCCCGCGCGTGAAGACGGTCAGGACCTCCGCCGGCAACTCGCGCAACCCGGGCGGCACGGCCTCGGCGCACGCGCGGGCGAGCGCGTCCCGCCCGCTGCCGACCTCGCCGGACACGGGCGGGATGAACGCGAGCGGGCACCCTTGCAGGCTGGCGTACCCCACGGCCTGGCACACCAGGAGATCGACGGGCGTGCTCTCACCGACGACCACTTCCCGGCCGGTTCCGAAGACGGTGAGCGGAGAGTTCAGGACCTCGCCGAGCTGCCACTCCCGCGGGTCGTCGCCCGCCAATCGGATGGCACCGTCCTGACCGGTCAGGACGAGCCGTGCGCCGTGCGCCACGGCGAGGGCGAGTGCGGGCCCGTACGCCGCTTCGGTGTCGGGTGCGGTCAGGGTCGGTGCGCCCGCCGGCAGCGGGTCGAAATCCGGTGCCCCCGGGCCGACGAGGATCTCGCCGGGCGCCGCGACCCGTTCGGACCACTGCCGCGCGGGCACGACGAGACACCGCACGAAACCCGGCCCGCAGCGGGACCGGACCAGGATCGCTTCCCGCTCGTGGCCCTCGCACGCGACGATCACGATGTCCCGCACCCGGCTGGGAGGTTGTCGGCTCTTCACGAGGAAGACGATCTCGCCGGGCCGGTCCCCGGTCTGGGTCTGGAGGACGGAGTCCTGGTACGCCCAGGGCAGGGACGTCGACACGGTCACCGAGACCCCGCCGGCCAGCGTGAAGGTGTCGTCGTCGCGGCTCAGCGTCTCCCAGCGGACCCGGTAGAGCGTACGGTCCGGCAGGCCGACGGTCAGCCGGGCGGTCAGCGTGCCGGGCTCGTCGGATGCGAGCGGTTCGTAGGACAGCCGCCGGCCGAACCCGTCCGGCATGTACCTGTGCTGTGGCGGGGCCCCGTCGCGGCCCGGCAGCACGCCACCGACGATGATCTTCGATTTCGCCCGTGGTGGGGTGGCGAGGTCGATCGTCCCGTCCTCGCGGAAGCCGACCACGTCCTTGCGGTGGGCACGGTCGCAGATGCCGACGATCCCGCCGGTGCCTTCGAGGAAGTAGATCCCGTTGTACTCACCCACGTACTGCATGGTCACCACACGCGGGGGAACCGAGCGAGCGCGGACCGACCGTTGAGCACGGGTGTCTGAAGCCCGCCGGTGTGTCCTCGGACCGAAGCCGCGATGTCCTCGTACAGGTGGAGGATCCCGACGGTCTCGCTGTCGCCGGCCGCCGACGGCCCCTTGAGCAGGTAGTTGGTGAACACGCCATGGCCGATGGCCGCCTCCTCGCGCGCCACCTGATGGTCGTCGCACGCAGCGATCATCAGCCGGCCCTCGCCCAGGTCGAGCCCCTTCAACGAGACGCGGTGCTCGCCACGGACATGGCTGCGCTCGGCCCGGAGCCGAGGGCCCTCGAACGTCCGCCCGCCGGCTCGCCCGCTGAAACAGGCGTCGATGAGCATCAGGACGAGCCGAGGGCGACGGATCCGTTCGAACAGCCGTGGAAGCTCACGTTCCATGTCCAGCCCCGTGGCGAACACGCTGTCGTACTCGGTGTCGTGAACGACGAGATAGCGTGCTGCGTCGTCGATGGTGGCAGTGGTCTCCGGGCTTCCGTGCCCGGCGAAGTACAGCAGGACGACATCCCCTTCGGATGTGACGCGCGGCAGTCTCTCCCCGATGGCGACCATCAGGTTGCGCCTGGTGGCGTCCTCGTCCACGAGCACTTCGGCATCGACCTCGGACGGATGCAGCCGACCGAGGAGATCCGCGACGGCCAGCGCGTCGGCCGTGGCGTACGACAGGTTCTTGATGTCCGTGTCCTGGTACCGATCGACCCCGGCGATGACCGCCCGCAACACCATGCCCGACCCCTCGCGTGATACGCGTTTTACGGCTTACGGCGAGTCTGTCAGAGATCATCACTGAACGTGGCGGAACGGCAAGGTGCTCCCCGGCGCCCAGGACGTGGATCCGGGTCGGTGGCGGTCATGGCGTGGATGCGTCGACCTTGCGGGCCGCGGTGGCGTTGCGGACGCAGTCGCGGAGCAGGGCGCGGCGCCGGTCGTGTACGTCATCGGGTTCTCGGCTGCTGGCCGCGTACACGTTGCTGACCGGTGACCAGGCCATCGACATGGCGATGACCATGGCCATGATGTCGAACGGGTCACCTGCGCGGACCCGCCCGGCGGCCTGGGCCTCGGCGATGGCCGTGAGCTTGTGGTCGTCGTGGTGCTGGTGGGTCTCGACGAGGTGCCCGGCAGGCCGACGCTCCAGTCGTGTCCAGGTCGCCAGCCTGATGAGGTCGGGGCGGCGCAGGTATTCGTCGTAGAGGCGCACGGCCCAGTCCGCGAGATCGTCGGCGTCGATGGGCACGACGTCGGTGATGCGCTCCAGCGAGCTGAGGAAGATCGCGTCGAAGAGTCGCTCCTTGTCGCCGAAGTAGGCGTAGAGCTGTGCCTTGTTGGTGCGCGCTGCCGTCACGATGCGCTCGATGCGTGCCCCGGCGATGCCGTGCTGGGCGAACTCTTCGGTGGCGGCGTCCAGGATGCGCTGGTAGGTCGCGGCGCCTCGTGGGGTCTGGGGCTGTTCCGGCATGTCCGGAGCCTACCAAACAGAACAGTTGGTTTGATTTGCCGTGCGGCCGCGTTTACCCTTCGGAAGACCGAACAGTCTGTTTATGGATCTCCTCAGGGATCCGTTGGTTGAAGGAGTGGCATGCGAACGACCACCGGATGGCAGGCGACCGGTCCGACGGCGCTGCGGCGCACGTCACTGGAGCGCCGTGACCTACGCCCGGATGACATCGCGGTACGGGTCGACTACTGCGGCGTGTGCCACAGCGACCTGCACGCCCTGCACGCCTACGACCAGCACACGAAAGCGCCGCTGGTGCCCGGTCACGAATTCACCGGCGTGGTGACCGGGATCGGACGGGAGGTGACCACCCGCTCGGTCGGCGACCGCGTCGCCGTGGGCAACATCGTCGACTCCTGCGGCGTGTGCGCCATGTGCGAAGCCGGACAAGAGAACTTCTGCCATGCCTTCCCGACGTTGACCTACGGCGGCACCGACCGGCAGGACGGGTCGACCACCCTGGGCGGCTACTCCCGCGAGTACGTCGTGCGGGACGCCTTCGCCTACCCGCTCCCCGCCGGTCTCGACCCGGCCGCCGCCGCCCCGCTGATGTGCGCCGGCGTCACCGTCTGGGAACCCCTGCGCCACCTCGGCGTGGGCCCCGGCAGTCGCGTCGCCGTGGCCGGGCTCGGCGGCCTGGGGCACCTCGCGGTCAGGATGGCCGTGGCACTCGGCGCCACCACGACCGTCGTCAGCCGCACCCGGGACAAGCGTGACGACGCCCGCAAGCTCGGCGCGCACGACCTCATCGACTCCGCCGACACCCAGCACATGGCCGCGGCACGCGACACCTTCGACGTCGTCATCGACACCGTCTCCGCCCCTCACGACCTTGCCCCGTACCTGAAGCTGGTGGCGATGGACGGCACCCTCAGCCTGCTCGGGTACCTGGGCCCTGTCACCGTCGAGGCCACGGACCTGCTCATCGGCCGCAAGAAGCTCAGTTCCGCGGGCAGCGGAGGCCGCCCGGCGACAGCCGAGATGCTCCGGTTCTGTGCCGACAACGGTGTCGCCGCCGACGTCGAAGTACTCCCGTCGGCACAGGTGGACACGGCACTCGACCGGCTCCGGCGAAACGACGTCCGCTACCGCTTCGTGCTCGACATGTCCGACCTGGACTGACGAGGGAGCGGGGTGACCGGGGTTCCGCGACGTGCGGAGCACCGACCCGCCAAGGCCGCACCCCGGCGGCACACCGCCGACGGATCACCCTCACCGCCGACGGATTTCCGACATCCCTCCGGAGGATCCTCCTGCCCTTCCGTCCGGGTCCGCTGACACTGCGGCGGCGGTCATGCCGGGCGCGGGAGATCGGGCAGGGTGAGCGCCGTGTGAGCCGGTCTTCCCTCCGCCGGGGGCATGGCGCTGAGGCTGCGCAGCCTGTCGTTTCGCCGCTCCAGGGCCCGGGCGGTGGTGGGGAAGAGCGTGGCGCCGCCCCGGCCGACCAGCCCCTGGTTCGCGGTCACGAACTCCCGGGTGTCGTGTTCGTAGGCGGCGAAGCCCGCGACATGGTCCCGGTCCGCGAGGCAGCCGGCGAGCATGTACGCGCCGACGAGGGCGAGGCTGGTGCCCTGTCCGGTGAGGAACGAGGGCGCGTACGCGGCGTCGCCGACCAGCGCGACCCTGCCGCTGGACCAGCGGGGCATGCGGATCTGGCTGACCCCGTCGAAGAACAAATCCTCCGCCTCGCGCAGCGCGGCCAGCATGCCCGGGACCTCCCACCCCGCGCCGGCGAAGACCTCGGAGACCAGGTCGCGTTGGGCCCGCGGATCCCGGAACGCTGCCAGGGGCGGCGTGGGCCGCGCGAAGTTCAGGAAGGCGTGCACCTCGTCGCCGTCCCCCACGGCGTAGAGTGCCGCGGCCCTGCCCGGGCTGTTCCACATCACGGTCTCGTGGGAGAGGCCGAAGGTGTTGCGCATGGTGAACACGGCGAAGCAGTAGCCGAGGTAGCGGTGGAACTGCTCCTCGGGACCGAACAGCATCTCCCGGGTGCGCGAGTGCATGCCGTCCGCACCGAACACCATGTCGAAGGTGCGGCTGCCGCCACCGTGGAAGGTGACGTCGACCCCGTGGTCGGTCTGGTCGAGCGTGTCGACGGAGTCGTCGAACAGGAACTCCACGTCGTCACGGACCGCCGTGTGCAGAGCGTCGGTCAGGTCCCCGCGCCGCACCTCCAGGTCCCGTCCCGCGACGCCGCCGGTGACGGCATGCGGGTGCAGGGAGGTCACCTCGTCGCCTCCCGGGTCGAGGAAGGTCAGCCGTCGCAGGTCGATGTGCGCGTCCCGCAGCCGTGGCAGGATCCCCATCCTCCGGACGACCTCCAGTGCGGTGCCGCGCACGTCGATGGGATAGCCGCCGCCACGCAGGCTGGGCGCCTTCTCCACGACCGTGACCGCGTATCCGTGGCGGTTCAGCCAGAACGCGAGGGCGGGCCCCGCGACGCTGGCCCCGGATATCAGGACCGTGCGCCTCGGCGAGCTGCGGACATCCGTCAACTGATCGGTGCGGGTCATTCCTTGACTCCTTTGGGCATGGTGCGAGTGACGAACAAGGCCAGCGACGTGACGACGCCGGCGATGACGAAGCCGGTGACGTAGGCCGACTCGGCCGCGACCTGTGACCCGGAAGGGGTTGCGGCGGTGAGCAGCGCACCACCGAGCTGCCCGCCCACGGCGTAGCCGAGCACGCGGCTCACCAGGATCAGGCTGGTGGCGATGCCGGTGTCCGCGGCCTCGACGGCCGTGGCGGTGCTGGTCATCATCGCCGTGACGCACAAGCCGTTGGCCAGCGCGATCAGCGCCTTGCCGACGACGAGGTGCCAGACCTGGGTGTGCACGGACGCCAGCACGACCAGGGAGACGGCCATCATGACGACCCCGGTGCCGACCACGGCACGCGAGCCGAAGCGCCGGTCCCCGATCGCGCCGAGCGGCCCGGCCAGCGTCGCGGCGACGGTGCCGGGCAGCAGGAAGAAGCCGATCTCGGTGGCGCCGGCGCCGAATCCGTACCCGTCGCCGCGTTCGTCGAGCAGCTGCGGAACGAGATAGACGGCCATCGAGGTGCCGAGGCAGATCACGAACGTCAGCACGCACGCCTTCCAGATCGCGGGTCGTGCCAGCAGGTGCAGATCGATCATCGGAGAGGCCGCACGCCGTTCGACGGACACCCAACCGGTGACGAGGACGGCCAGCAGCACGACGAGGGCGCCGAGCACGCGTGGTTGCGAGGCCGCTTCGGGCGCCAGCGCGAGTACGAGCATGAGCGTGACCAGCATCCCGCTCAGGAGCAGCAGGCCGGGCCAGTCGATGCCGGCGTCGTCCGACCCGCCCGGCTGGTCGGACGGCATGAGCCTGTTCACGAGCAGGGTGGCCCCCACGACCGCGATCGTGGGCAGCGCGAACATCCAGTGGCGGGAGAGCTCTTCCGCCACCGGCCCGGCCGACAACATGCCGACCATCCCTCCTCCGACGAAGAGCCCGCTGACCACCCCGATGGCGACCTTCGACTCTCCCGGGGGGAGGTTCTTGCGCGCGACGATGAACGACAGGGGAAGCGCGCCCACCATCGCCCCTTGCAGCACCTGCCCGAGCAGCAGCACGGGCAGGTTCGGGGCCAGCGCGGACACCGTGCCGCCGACCGCGACGACGGCCATCAGCCGGACCAGGACCCGTTTCCCGCCGTAGCGGTCGCCGAACTTGCCCGCCAGCGGCGTGATGAGCGCACCGGTGATGAGGAGCACGATGCTGAGCAGCGCTCCTTCGGACTGGCTCATCTCCAGTTCGCGTTCCAGGAGCGGGATCGTCGGTGACACCACCGACTCCAGAGCGCCGGTGGACAGTGCCAGTAAGCCGAGGGCTCCGACGGCGGCCTTCCCGAGGGCGACCGGGGGAGCCAGGGTTGTGGTCATGGGTGTCCTTTCCGCGATGGGCGGGTGAGGGAGGGAGCAGCGGGGGCGCATGGCCGGCCGCTCCGCCGCGGCAGCCCGGGTACGCGGGCCGAGGCGATGCCGGCTGCCGCCCCGGAGGGGCGAGGGGCCCCGGGCCTGTCCGGCGGATCAGGCCCCCAGGGCCGGTCCGCCGGATCAGGCCGCATACGGGTGGCGGTCACCTGTCGGTGCGGGTGGGCGGGTTCATGCCGGTGGTCTCCGTACCGCCGAGGCACACGGATCCCGCCGACGGCCGGTCCAGCCCGGCGGCGGAGTGAAGGAACGTGGACCTGCCGGACCCGGGCGGGCCCATGACCGCCGTGAACGTGTCGAGCGGCAGGGCGAGGCCGACGCCCGCGAGCGCGTGCACCGTGCGCGCGCCGCGGCCGTACGCCCGCCGGACGTCGCGCAGTGCGACGGCGAGACCGGGCGTGGCGGCCGGGACCTCGGGCCGGTTGTCCGCCGCCGGCCGGTTGTCCTCCTCAGGCCGGTCGTCCGCCTTCTGCCGCCGGCCACTGCGCAGCCTCATGTCCCGTCTCCCTCATACGTGCACTTCGTGTGACGGGTGAAGGGTGCGGGGACGGCTGCGCGCCGGGCGTCATACCCGGGAGCCGATGTGGATGTGCTACCCCGGTAGGGGGTGGAGGAGAGACGGGGCCCTCCTACTCGCCCTCGCCGGGGGTCACAAGACCCGACTCGTAGGCGAAGACCACCGCCTGGGCGCGGTCGCGCAGGTCGAGCTTGGTGAAGACGCGGCTGACGTGTGTCTTCACCGTCTGCTCGGCCAGCACCAGGGTCTGCGCGATCTCCCCGTTCGACCGGCCGCGGGCCACCAGGGTGAGTACCTCGGTCTCACGTTCCGTCAGACCTTTGAGCCGCAGCGCGGGCTTGCCCCGCGCCGCGGGACGCTGCTTGGCGAAGTCCGCGATGAGGCGGCGCGTCACGGAAGGGGCGAGCAGGGCGTCGCCCGAGGCCACGATGCGGACCGCCGCGATGAGGTCGGCCGGCGGCGCGTCCTTGAGCAGGAAGCCGCTCGCGCCCGCCCGCAGCGCCTCGTAGACGTAGTCGTCGACGTCGAACGTGGTGAGCATCAGGACGCGCGGCCGGTGTTCCCCCACGGCCTGAAGGGCGTGGGAGGTGCCCCCACCCCCCGGCGGCGGCGCCAGGAGGCGGCGTGCGGCCTCCAACCCGTCCATCTCGGGCATCCGCACGTCCATCAGCACGACGTCCGGGTGGGTACGCCGGCTCAGCTCGACGCCCTGCGCGCCGTCGGGTGCCTCGCCCACCACGTCGATGTCGCTCTGGGCGGCCAGCAGCGCGGCGAAGCCGGCCCGCACCATGGCCTGGTCGTCGACGATGATGACGCGCGTCGTCACGTGAAGTCCTTTTCCGTCAGGGGAGTGCAGGGAGTTCAGGGAGTGCAGGGGAGTGCGGGGGAGTCAAGCGGAAGGTGGGCGGCGACCCGGAAGCCGCCGTCCGGCAGTGGCCCCGTGTCGAGGCTGCCGCCGACGAGCCGCACCCGCTCGCGCATGCCGACGAGCCCGTGCCCGGTGCCGTCCACCTCGAGCGGCCGGTCGGGCGGCTGGGGCGGGGAGGCGTTGACGACCAGGACGGTGAGCCGCGCACCGCACCGCGGATCGGACTCCGTCACCGACAGCGACACCTGGGTGCGGGCACCCGGCGCGTGCCGCACGACGTTCGCGAGGGCCTCCTGGACGATCCGGTACGCGGACAGGCCGACCGCGTCGGGCACCTCGACGTCGCAGGGGGTGAACTCCACCGGCCCGACGGTCCTCGCCGTCGCCTCCACCAGCTGCCCGATCTGCGTCAGGCCCGGCTGCGGCACGAGCTCGCCGTGCGCCTCCTCGTTCCGCAGCACGCCGAGGAGGCGGCGCATCTCGCCGAGCGACTCCCGCGCGGTCGCCGCGATGGACGTGAACTCCTCCCGCACGTTGGGCGGCAGCCTGTCGAGGCGGTACTCCGCGGTGTCCGCCTGCACCGTGATGACGGACATGTGGTGCGCCACCACGTCGTGCAGTTCGCGGGCGATCCGGGCGCGCTCCTCCAGCAGCGTCCGCCGACCGCGCTCGGCCTCGCTGATCGTCTCCTGCTCGACCAGCCTGCGCTGCACCTCGTACCGCTCGCGCAGCACACCGCCCAGCAGGAGCGCGACGCCGCCGAGGATGGTGAACAGCACGTCCCCGGCCCCGAAGCCGTGCGGCGCGACGAACCCCAGGCCAACATTCGCGCTCGCCGTGGCGAGCCACACCAGCACCAGCGTCCGGGGCCGCGCGCGCAGCCCCAGGGCGAGGCAGAGGGCGACGTACCCGACGAGTTCCATGGGCGGGAACGGCCACAGCAGCCGCTCCTCGAAGTGGACGGTGAGCAGGGCCAGCGCCCCGGCCACGTCCGCGACGAAGACCACGCACCAGGCGTGCAGCGGCCGTACGACGGCGAGCAGCAGCGGCGCGGCCTGCGCGACGGCCAACCCACCGGCAACGCCTCCGGTCAGGCCGTAGTCGGCGGTGAGGACCACGATGGTGGTGGGCAGCAGGGCAGCGGACAGCACGAACGCCAGAGCCCACGGCAGCACCCGCACCCACCGCCGTGACGCCCCCGAGAGCAGCGCGCGCGGACGTTCCTCCGCCACTGGGGTCATGGACACCAGCTTATGGGCGGCGGGACGGCGTCAGGACGCGCGCGACCGCTGGGCGTACCCGTCGCGTGCCGTCACCGGGTACGAGCATGCGGCGCAGGCGCAGGGACTGACGGGAGCAGTCGACGAAGCGTGCCCTCCACCAGCCGGACCAGCGCCGTTGCCGTGCATGAGCCCGATACGACGGTTCGTGGTGGCCACGTACCCCGGACCAGGGTCCTGCCGTCTGCCGTCTGCCGTCTGCCGTCTGCCGTCAGCCGTCAGCCGTCAGTCCGGCGCGGACAGCCCTTGCAGTCGCGGGCCCGGACCTCGATCTGGCCTGCCTGCACGCGGGTGTCGTAGGCCGGTTGCGGTGCCGTGGCGGGGCCCCGGTAGACGTTGCCGTCCGTCAGGGAGAACGTGCTGCCGTGCCACGGGCAGATGACGCAGCCGTCCTCGATCCGGCCTTCCTCCAGCGGTCCGCCCATGTGGCTGCATGTGCTCGACAGCGCGACGATCCGCCCGTCCAGCCTGGCCAGCAGGACATGGGTACTGCCTGCCCGCACCTTGCGGAGCTCGCCCTGCCCGAGGTCCGCGTCGGGGAGCACGGGCGTCCACTCGTGTGGCCGGTCCTCGTCCGCCGTGTGATTGACGTTGACCGCATTGGTGAGGGTGAGGTGTCCGCCGAGGTAGGCGCCGGTGGCCAGGGCCCCCATCCCGGCGTAGCCGAGCAGCGTGGCTTTGCACCGTCTGCCCCGGCAGCGGGCCACGAGCGAGGCTGTGTAGAGCCCCAGGGCCACGCTGTTGGCGGCGGCGTGGACGACGCCGACACGCCGGGGCGCGCCCTTGGCGTCGGACCAGTCGTTCAGGCCTGATGCCGCTGCGGGCACCGCGGCGGCGACGCCGACCGCGGTGAGCAGGCCGGCGGCCGGGACGGCTCGCCTGCCGCCCACCGTGTCCAGGAGGGTGGCCATCGACCAGGCACCGATCGGGACGTCGGTGAGCGCGGGATGGAGGGGGTGTCCCAGCCATGTGCCGCTGAGTGCATTGCGGACCAGCCTGGGACGTACCAGCCGGTGGACGATCGCAGCCACCGGAGCGGCGATGTGGTCCAGGCTCTCCAGATGCTCGATGCGTTTGACGAACGGCGTGACAAAGGCCATGCCCCTGCTCCCTTCTCCGGCGGCTCGGCGCAAAAGGACCTCGGCAGAAGACGGAACGCCGACCGTCACACAGCCCTCACAGCATGTACGCGCAGCGCCCGGCACGCATGTTCACCGTGTTGTCCGGGGGACCGCGGTACCGCTCGCCCACGGCGCCTGGAGCACCCACGGCGGCCGGGGGACAGCCGGCCCGAAACCCCACACAGTCCACAAAGGTGCAGGTCACGCGAGGCCTGGCGGTATCGACCAGGAGCGTTGTCGGCAGTGGAATCCTGACGTGCGATCAGGTAGGCGGCGCGCCACCGTCCGCCGCCAGGCGCGTGAGCCACTCGCGCAGCAGGCGCTGCTCGGCGTCGCTCAGGACGTCGGCGTCATCAGGGAGGGCGGCGCGCAGCGCGCGGGCCGCCGCGGCGCAACCGGGCTCCGCGGCGGGGATCGCCGGCTCGGCGCGGGTGACGGCCGCGACCATGGACTCGCGCAGGACGCTCAACAGCGCCGGATTGCGGCGGTCCGCGGGGGTGGCGTGCCAGGTGGTGACCGCGCCCTGGCCGGTCGCCTGGATGATCTGAGCGGCCAGCTCCTCGTCGACGCGCAGCCATCCCGCGGCTGCCAGCCGACGCACCCGCCCATGGAGGATTTCCAGGCCCGCGCGGTGTGCCGTGTCCGATCCCCGGCCGGTGGCCCGGTTCATCACCCCGAACAACTCGGGCCGGGAGACCCCGAACTCGACCACCATGTCCCAGCCGCAGCGCAACTCCTCCACCGGGTCCTGCGGGGCAGGGTCGAGCTGCGCGCGCTTTCTCTCCAGGAACTGCGCGTAGCCGTGCTCGGCGACGGCCTCCAGGAGCCCCTCCTTGTCGCCGAAGAGGCGGTAGATCGCCGGCGGCTGCATTCCGGCAGCGGCGGCGACCGCGCGGGTGCTCACCGCGGCGGGGCCGCCGTTCTCCAGTAGCTCGACGGCCGCCTCGACGATGCGGTGCCGAGGGCTGTCGGTGGAGTCGCGCGTAGCCATGAACCGATGATACCGAAAATTTGATTCCACCGGAATTTCCGGTGTTACCGTAGAGATGATTCCACTGGAAACACAGCAACGGCAGCAGCAGTAGCAGCAGCGTCGGGAGAACCCAATGATCATCGTGACCGGAGCCACCGGAAAGCTCGGCCGCCGCACCGTCGAGCGCCTCCTGGAGCGCGTCCCCGCCGACCGCGTCGGCGTCAGCGTCCGCGACCCCCGCAAAGCCCAGCACCTCGCCGACCGCGGCGTCCGCGTCCGGCAGGGCAGCTTCGACGACCCCGCCTCGCTCGCCCACTCCTTCGAGGGCGCCGAGCAACTGCTCCTCGTCTCCCTCGACCGCACGGGCCAGGAGTGCGTCGACGGCCACCGCGCCGCCATCGACGCCGCCGTGCGGGCCGGCGTCGGCCGCATCCTCTACACCAGCCAGATGGGCGCCGCCCACGACGCCCGCTTCCAGGCCTGCCGCGACCATGCCCAGACCGAGGATCTGCTGCGCGCCACCGGCCTGCCCTGGACCGCGCTGCGCAACGGCTTCTACGCCTCCAGCGCCCTACTGTTCCTGGAGTCCGCCCGCCACACCGGCGACATCGCCCTCCCCGCGGACGGCCCCGTCGCCTGGACCGGCCACGACGACCTCGCCGAGGCCACCGCGGTGATCCTCGCCGGTGAGGCCCGCTTCGAGGGGCCCACCCCGCCGCTCACCGGCCGGGCGGCGCTCGACTTCGACACCGTCGCCGAGATCGCGTCCCAGACCACCGGACGGCCCTTCACCTGCACCGTCGTCCCCGACGACGCCTTCCGCGAGCAGGTCATGGCGCACGGTGCCCCGGCCCCGATCGCCGACCTGATGCTGAGCATCTTCGCCGCGGCACGGAATGGCGAGTTCACCGCTGTCGACCCGACGCTGGCCGAGCTGATCGGGCGAGAGCCCGCCGCCTTCCGCACCCACCTGGAGCGTGCCTGGGCCGAATAGATCCAGGGGACGCGCAGACCGCCCCGCCCTGACTCGCCGCCCACGAAGACCCGTCCTCTGCCGCCCGAGGACGTCGATCACCGGATCGGCGCCCTCGGGCACGAACCCGGACTCCGCACCGGATTCCGCACCATCCCAGAGGTTTCCTCACCCCGTGCGCTCCGGCGATCGGAGACCGAAGACCGGGGACCTGAATGTAGCCGTCCCCGTACGGGGCTGCCGTCGACATGTCCGGAGACGGCGCCGAAGCCCCGCGCCGAAGCCGCGGCCGCGCAGGTGGCCGCCGTCCCGGCCGCGCCCGCGGCGCCGGTCGTCGTGCGCGTGCCGCGTCCGGTCACTCGGGCCAGGCGCTCTGTTGGATGAGCTGGACGAAGTCCTCACGCTGAAACGCCGGGTCGAAGTGGGCCAGTACGTCATCGTTCATGGTGCCGAACGTGGTCTGCGGCCGGTCGGCCATGCCCTCGTAGAACGCTTGGAGAATGCGCCGCTTGAAGTCCGGCCGCGGATGCGCGGCCACCACCTCGGCACGCTGCTCCGGCGTGATCTGCTCCAGCTCCAGGCCCAGGACGTCGGTCTGGACTCCGAGGTTCACTACGGCGACCTCGGGCGCCAGGTGGAGAGGAACCTCCGGCGTGGTGTGCAGCGCGATCGCCAGCCAGACATTGCGCGCCTCCTCCTGCGTGCGGCCGCGGTCGCGCAGGAACGCGTACGCGGCTTCGGCGCCGTCGAGCTCGAAGCGGCGGTCCGTCGTCCGGTAGTCGACCGTCAGACCGAGATCGTGGAACAGGCTGCCGACGTAGGCGAGCTCAAGATCCACCTCGGCGCCCCGCATGGCGGTCCTGAGCATCCCCCACAGGAACACCCGGCGAGAATGGTGGAACAGGGTGTCGTCCGCCGCTTGGCGCACGAGTGCGGTGGCCTCGCGCACCAGAGCGCTGTCCGGGATCGTGATCCCGGCGATGGTCTCGGACATGACTCCTCCTGAGCGGCAGACCAAGGTGCCGGCGCGTCTCCGGCCCATGTCAACGATCCCCAGCCGACCCGGTCACCAGGACTGTCCGAATGGACGCACCACCCCATGGACGCACCACCCACTCGCCCGCTTCGCGCCGCAAAGGGGTGCCGCTGCACCCCGTCGGCCCTCGCAAACCCCGACCGAGAGCCAAGCGCAGCCGGCTTTTTCCCTGACCACAGGTGTGAGTCCCCGGCGAAGTTCTCAGACCATGGGAACGGACGGGAGGATCCCCCGGGGCCGGTCAGCTGGTGATTCAGTGGGGTGTTCGGCTGGCTCAGTAGGCCATCAGGGGGGCGGCGGCTCCGAGTCCTCGGCGGGGGGCCGGGTGCACGGGGGCGTCCGAAGCCGCTGGTCAGCAATGGTGGACTGGCGATCCTGACGGCCGTCCCGGTAAACCTCGGGGGTTCATGGGAGGTCGGTGCTTCGATCACAGGGTGCGGGAGCCGCACACGCAGGCCCTGTCGTGCCCCGGCATTCCACCGACTCGTCGGCAGGGCACCTGTCGGTCGGGTCGTCGCGGACGGCTCGCTGGCTGATCAGCTGGTCGGTGGCCGGCCCTTCGGCCGGGGAGGAGACGCCCCTCACCGGCATTGATCCGCCCGACTACAAGGAGATCCTCGGTGACGAGGCGATGGCCGTCCTGCGAAAGCCGGCGATCGCCCCGTATCTCGATCAACTCGGCCGCGCCGCGCCGTCCTGCCGGCTGGTGGCGTGCTACGGGCTGGTGCTGTCCGGCGGAGTGTTTCTCGGCCAACCGTCGTGCAGCAGCGTCCGCAGGAGCGTCAGATCCTCCCCGAAGAACCTGTCCTCGGGTGAAACCGGCAGCACCTCGGCCACCTCGCCCAGGGCCTCGGCGAGTCCTGTGGTGGCGTCGGGCAACTCGGCACCCAGGCAGCGCGCCTGGTGCAGGGCGAGGAGCTCGCAGGCGAGGACGTTCCGCAACCCGTCGACGGCGCGCCGGCAGCACTCGGCGGCCTCCACCGAGAAGGTCTGGACGTCTTCCTGGCCGCCGGACGTCTCCACGGTTCCCACCAGGGACGGAGTCGTCAGGCGGCGCAGATCGTGCACCACACCGACGGCACGCTTGTGGACGGGAGACAGGCCGGTGTGCGGGCCGGGGCGCGGGGAGAGCTGCGCCGGCAGCCCGGTGACCCTGGGGTCCAGCAGCCGGTGCAGACGGGTGGCGCCGAGTTCCGCGGCCCCGACCAGGGCGACCGTCAGCGTGTGCAGGTGGGCGGCGAGATCGTAGCCGTGGAAGCCCGCCGTCCCGAGAAAGTGGCCCGCCCCGTCCCCGTCGATGTGGGCGGGTGAGTCGGTGACGCCTTCGACGGCCCGGCACACGGCTTGTTCCAGCAGGGTCACCGCCCTGTCGACGTGTGCCAATACCTGGCCGGAGACCCGGAAGGACACCGGTGGCTGGAGGGTCCGCGGGCCGACCGGCGCACCGGCGAGCCCGAGCAGTTCGGCCGTGAGACGCCCCAGCACCGTGTCCCCGCGTGCCAGCGCCGGGTGGAGCACATCCCGTGCGGCACCGGTGAGGGCGAACTCGCCCGCCACGATCTGCAGGCTCTGGCGCAGGGCGGTCCGGGCGTCGTCGGCGCAGAGCACCGCGAGCGCGGTGGTGACGGGCACGCCCTGGATCAGCGCCACACCCTCCTTGGGCCCGAGGGCCAGCGGGGCGAGTCCCGCGGCGGCCAGTGCGGGTGCCGCGGGGACGGCGGTCGCGACGTCGGTGCCGGAAGCGCCCAGCACCGCACCGCGTCCGCTGAGCGGAGCCGCCAGATGGGCGAGGGGGATGATCTCGCCGGCCGAGCCCAGGCCGCTGCGCGGTACGGCCGGCAGCACGTCACGTGCGAGCATCTGAGCGAGTCGCAGGCACAGGCCGGTGCTGACGCCGCTGCCGCCGCCCAGGAACGTACGCAGCCGAACCGCCAGGACCGCCCGTGTCTCCTCCCGGGTGAGCCAGGGCGGGCCGCCGACGGACCGGGCCAGCATGAGCGATTCCTGGTGGTGGGTCTGCTCAGCCTCGTCCAGGCGCTGCTCGCTCAGGGCGCCCATGCCGGTGTTGACGCCGTACACGGCGCTCCCGGCTGCCAGGGCGGCCAGGACCCTGGTCCGGCGCTCGGTGACTCGGTCGGTCAGTTCCTTCGAAAGCACGGGTACGTGGCCGGCACGGGCGATGCGCAGCACCGCGGCCGGACCCAGGTCGGCCGGCCGCTCCACGCTGAGAGTGGTGCGGGTGGATTCGGTCATGTCACCGGTATTGCAGCATGGTGCCGACGCCAGCGCTCCGCGCACGCTCCCGTATGAGCTGACCCACAGCGACGTCGATGATGGACGGGCCGCGATGCCACAACAGGATGCGTTCGCTGGCATGCTCGCGGCCGGGCCGGTGTCCCGAGACGATAGCGCCCAGTTCCGCGTGCAGGGTCTTCTCGGACAGCCTCCCGGTGTTTACCCGGTCGCGCAGCGCACCGAAGCGACCCGACCCGACCCGGCCGGGCCTCTCGCCAGTCGTCGACGACGACCTTGTCCATGACGTCCAGGAGGTCCTCGGAGATGGCACTGATCGTCCCGTAGGGCACCACGAACGCGTCGGGCTCGACGAGTCCCGGATGGAGCAGGGCTGTGAGCCGTCGGGTCCGGCGCGCGTCGCGAGCAGATCGGCGGCCCAGCCGCCGAAGTCGTGCCAGGTGCGCCGACCGATCTCCCCGGCCCTATGCGCCTGCGGCCCCACGGACTGAACAGTGCAGTTCTCCCAAAACGGTCCACCTATAGTTGACCTCATGAGCCGCTGGAATGATGTGACCGGGGGGACGGCCGGACAGGACTACGCTGCACGGTTCGCGGCCCTGGCCCGCAGCGGCAAGGACGTGCACGGTGAAGCGCGATTCTGTGCAGGGCTCGTGCCTGCCGGAGCGCGGGTACTGGACGCCGGGTGCGGTACCGGGCGGGTCATGATCCGACTTGCGGAGCTCGGGTACGACTGTGTCGGTGCGGATCTTGATGCGTCGATGCTCGCGGTGGCACAGCGACAGGCCCCGGGACTGCCCTGGTTCCAGGTCGATCTGGCGGCGTTCGAGCCGGACCTGCTCGGCATCGCAGCGGACTTCGATCTCGTGGTCGCCGCAGGTAACGTGTTCCCGCTGCTGGCTGCCGGCACCGAGGCGACGGTGGTCAAGCGCCTGGCCGCTGCCCTGCGACCGGGCGGTCTGATGGTCGCCGGCTTCGGCCTGAACGAATCTCACCTGCCGGTGCCGCCCAGCATCACGCTGTCGGAATACGACGACTGCTGCGCCGCGGCCGGCCTCGCCCCCGTTGGCCGCTTCTCCACCTGGGACGCTGACCCATACGACGGCGGCGGCTATGCCGTCAGCGTCCACCGCCGGCTGAGGATGTGTGGGACATCTTGATCAGGCGCCCGCCAGGTGGCCCGCAGCTTGGTGGGCGTCCGGGCGGCCGGGAGTTGGGCAGGCCGAGTCCTCGGCGGGACCAGGCAGACGGAAGGGGCATGAGCTGCGAGTGCCCGAGGCACGGGTAATTGTGGAGGCCGCGCCGTCCCCGTACAGAGTGGGAATGTCGACCGGCGAGCGGGAGCGGGAGCGGGGCGCGGCGAGGAGTTGACGGCCGCGGGCGCAAAGACCGGAACGGGTTGGGCGGGGCGGCAGGTCCACCACTCGTCGTCGACCTATCGCGTGAATGGCAGTGAGTTACCGAGTTATCCACAGTTTTTCAGATGACTCGTGGATGTCGACCATGTTCGGTCCCGCGAATCGGCAACCCGGCTTACGTCTCAGTTGCATCCTCCCAGACGGCTTGCAGGTCCTGGCAGTGGACTGTGATCGACGCGTCGGTGAGCGCGATCTCATGCGTGCAACCGCCGTCCTCGTCCGGCAGGATCTCGTCGAGGAGTACGGTGTCCACCACCATCCAGTCGATGGAACGCTTGTAGTCGATGGAGAAGTGCGCTACGCCTGAATAGCTGATACGCAGCCCGGAGTCGTGCTTCCACTGATTCGGGACAAACTCCAGCGCCAGCCCTCCGCTCTTATCGGTGGATACCTGGATGCCAGACAACTCCAGATCCTTGACACAGTGACTGTTGCCGTGCCCCATGTCGTAATGCAACGGATCGGATGCGAATTTCCACGCCCCGGGTGGCAGTTTCTCGCGAAGCTTGGGAAGTTCAGCGAGATAGTCCCTTGAGTCCAGCCAGAAACCGTGTTGCTCGGGTTTCCAGACGGTCGTGACGAACTTCATTTGCAACCTTCCGCGGTAAGAGTCTGCCGCGCGCTGAGCAGCACGCAGGGCTTGCGTCATGCACTGAGCCAACGGGAAAAGGCTGAACGGGGGCTGCGATGGGACGTTCATCAGCGGTACTGACTACGCCCCGGGCATCGCCGAACCCGCCCCGAACCGCTCTGCGCGTTGTCCCGGGTGGCGCCGACGCTTCCGACGGTACGGCGGTCCGCTGCGCCGCACTTCTGCCCGGACTGACGTCGCAGGTTGCCGTTCGGCTTGAGTCCGACTGCGGCAAACCGGCACCAGGCCGCGCTGACCTGCGGCCTGACTCTGGAGCGGGTGACGAGAACCGAACTCGCGCTCTCGGCTTGGGAAGCTGCGAACATCCGGGGACCGGTTCGAGTGAACCTGCGAACACCTGGAGCCGGCGCGAGTGGTGACCGGGTGCGAACGGTTCATGGCGCGCGCGGCCCCGTCGGGCTTGGCCATGTTCACTGTGATTCCCTACCGTTCCCCGCTCGTTCTGGTGCACTTGTGGTGCGACTCCGATCGGCAGGGAAAGCGGCAGGGCCCTCAGGCAGCGAGCGCACGAAAGGCGTTCAGGGCGTCGAAGTAGTCCTGTTTGGCGGCGTCGTGTTCGGGGAGCTGGCGAACGCCGTGGCACTCCAGGGATTCCGCGGCTGACAGCAGTTCGCGGGTGAGCCCTGGATGGGTGGCGCGCGTGATCACCCCGGTCTGCGCTGCCACCGACACACCGCCCTTCACTTGCCTGAATACCAGCCAAAACGAGGAGTCCGTGCCCACGAAGTCGAATCGCTTGCGCCTGCCGGCGAGGAGCGCCTTGACCCCGTATAGGAGGTCTGCGACGGCGATGTAGATCATCATTCCCTGGTCCGGTGTGTGGCCGGCCGAGCCGGCGGTGCCCTGGTCGCCGGAGCAGATGATGTCCCCGAGGTCGAAGCCGCTGGGCTCCCCCTGGTCTGGCCGTACGGAGAAGTGCAGGTTGATCACAGAGTCCACGACTTTCCCGCCGGGAAGAAAGCGACGATTCGATCGCCGTCGTCCGAGTCGACGACGAGTCGGAAACGGGCGCGCATTCCGTCGACGACCATGCGACTTTCTCCCGGTCAGCTCTGGCGCAGCGGTGGCATCGGGATGGGGATGTCGAAGGCGGTGGCGCCGGCTCCGACACCACCTTCGCAGGAGTTGGGCGGGGTGGTGGTGACTCCCCGGGCGGAGGGGCGCTCCGCGGCCCAGAACATGTATCCCAGCAGTCCGGTTGTGGTGCCGGCGCCGGCGGGGGCGGCGTTCTGGGTCCAGGTGCTCGTGGCGTTCTGGAGCGACGTGGAGAAGTCCGTGCACTCCGGCCGGACTTGCGAGCCCTCTGCGATGTACAGGCTGCCGGTGAACTTGGCGGGTGCCAGTGGAGGAATGGCCGGGTCGAAGTTGGGCTTGCCGGTGAGGTGCTCCTGCCAGTTGTCCTCGGCGCCCGTCGCGGAGGGCTGTTTGCTCGGCACCATGGCGTTGGCGTAGTCGAGAACGGGTGTGCCGGTGGTGAGCCAGTGATCGGTCGCGTACTGGTCGAGATCGATCAACCAGCGGTCGCCCGCGGCCACGTCGATGGTCAGGCGCGCGGTGGGGTCGGCGCCCGAGGCGTCGTAGGGGTGCGCAGCGCGATAGGCGTCGATGAAGGCCTGGAGTCCGGCGGTGTCCGGTGACGCGCTCTCCTCGTAGTCGATCTCGATCCCCACCCCCAGCCGGGATGCGAGCGCCGCGGCCTTCTGGCCGAGCAGCCCCGGGTTCTGGGCGAGCGCGGTGTTCCAGTCGTCGGTGTAGGTGATGCCGCCGATGGAGAGCATCACTCGGATGCCGTGCGAGGTGAAGTAGTCGACGACAGCTTGGTTCATCCCGATCGGGGCGCCGTCCGCGGTGCCGCTGCCGGTCGTCCCGTTGAGCAGGCTGAGCGGATTGACGAAGCTGAGCACCACCAGATTGACCGATGGGCGGCCGTCGCCACGGTCGATGAGCCAGTGGTTGTTGTGATCGAAGTCAGCCATGTCCCGCACCGTTGCCCAGGTACAGGCGTCGTCGCTGCAGTGCCACGCCCCGTAGACCTGTGCCGGCGTGCCGGCTGCCGCGTCGGCCCACACGGCGGGCGGGGCCACGACCGCGGAAACCGCCAGGGCGGCGGTGGCCAAGCACGATTTGATCCTGGTGGACAACCCTCGCATGATGCCTCCGGGGGACAGGAAGTGATCCGTGTCCCACACAGTCTGGGATTGACCGTGCCCTGTCAATTGGTGTGGACCAATTGGCCTTCAGTCGCCGTATGGAAACGGTTCGTGAGGACGTGGTGCGTGGCCCGCGGCTTGTGCTGCTGGACGTGCTGCTGCACCGGCCACCGGCCACCGGCCCGGGCCGGCCCGGCCCACGAAAGCCAGCCGATTGATGCTGATTAGCGGATCTTTGATGCTGATTCGCGGACCTTTCGGATCTGGACGCCGGCGTCGCTCTGGCCGTTCGTGAGTAGCTGGGCCTTCAGCTGTGCCCAGTCGTCATCCGCCGCACATCCCCGCGGGCCGCGGGCACGGTGCACTTCATCGGCGGGAGACAGTCGATCCGGCCACCTTCCGGCGTTCCGCCGCCCACCGTCGGAAGCGGGCTTCGGGCCTCGTCGGGAATGTCCGCGGTCCGCACGGTGGAGCCGGTGTCCCGCCGCGGATCAGGCTCAACCTTGCTGACGGTCTTCCTGGTTCTCGGTGTCCGGGCTACGATCCAGGGCCGCCGCGTGTCGTCGGGGCGGCGGTTCCTTTTCCCGACCGTGTCAGACTGCGTGACCGGACGAACGGAAGGGCAGGCCAGCACATGAGGGGAAGCGGAACGGAGTCCGGTGGCGGGCTGCGGTGCGGGGCGATGTCCCGGCGCCGGTTGCTCACCCTGTCCACAGGCGCTGCTCTTGCGCTCGCCGGGCTGGAGGCCCGTGGCACCGACGCGAGGCGCGTTGACGGCCCCGTGGCCAAAACCGGTGCTTCCTTCGACGCCGCGCCGTCCGGTGCGGCCGTGGGCAAGGCGGGCGTAGCCTCCGCGTCGGGTGTTCTCGCCGCCAACGTCAACGAATCCCTGGACATGATCGACTACGCCGAGCTGGCGGCCGTCTCCGCTGGCTGGATCCGTGGCTTCTACCTGATGTCCAAGGCCGACCAGGGGGACCCGGCGACCCAGTCCGGCATGGCGAAGCTGCTGCAGGCAGCTTCCGACGGCTACGGCACCGTGCTCTCCACGAAGTTCCAGTACTCCGACGCGGCGATCCCGGTGCCCGGCACCGCGGCCATGGACACTGCCCTGGCCCGGTTCGACAAGGTCCTCGCCGCAGTGCTCGACAAGGTCGACATCCTCACCGTCGGCAACGAACCGTTCTACGAGACGAGGCCGGTGGACCGCACCACCTCCCTCATCAACGACTTCTACGAGGCGCTCGCCCGGCACGCCGTCCAGTACCGGAACACGCACTTCGGCACGGACTGCAAGACCGCCATTTATATGGGCGCGCTCAACGGCCTGGAGGACCCTGCGAACCAGAACGCCCAGACGAAGCGCTGGATGACCTTCGCGGCCGGCAATGCCGATATCGCGGGTGTGGACATCCATCCGCACGTGGCGGGCATCGACGCGGCGCAGAAGTACATCGACTTCGTGCTGCCGTACCTCCGCGCGGACCAGAAGTTCCTCGCCACCGAGTTCTCCCTCATCAAGCTCTGGAAGCAGCACATGAGCGACCCGGTGGACCCCTCCTTCACGAGCGCCTACGGCACCCCGGCGGGCACTCCGGTGTGGCAGGTCATCCACAACGCCGCCAACAAACCCTTCACGGAGCAGAAGTGGAACGACTTCCTGCTCTCCAACACGTGGTTCGCCAACCACAAGACCTTCATCACGAACGAGATGGCACGCCTGCGCGACACCGGCAAGCTTGCCGTGGCCGGCTACGGCATCACCCAGGGCGCGCCGATCCCCGACTTCGGCCCGGACAGCTCTCCCTGGGTGCTCAACAGCGTGTTCTGCCCCTACGTCTGCCAGATCGGAACGGGAGGCCTGCCCGGCCGCGACCGCACCTGGGCCGCCTCGTTCCGGGACGCACAGTAGAGCCGGCGGGCCGTTTTCAGTTCCGCGCAGACCGCCGCGAGGGGTCCGTCATCTGCATCTACCCCAACGTCCAGGCCATGTTCACCGCCACCGACCACCGCAACGAGAAGATCACCACCAACAATGAGGCTCGCCACGCCCTCGAACAAGCCGCACGCGGGTGTTCTCGCATAGAGGAGTTCCTGGTCAAGAAGCCTGCTCCCCGCATCCGTGTGAACGGTCCTCGGCAGCCGCTGGGCAGCACGAGCAGGGTGACTCCTCCCCGTACCCGCGGGGGTGGTCCCTGGCCCGCCGCGCGGTGAAGGCTGGCTGCGCTGGTAGCGGGGCACCCCGCTCTCCGCAGCAGACACGCGCCGGTACACCCCGTCGGCCCTCACAACCCCCGACCAGCTGATGCCCCCACCGACGCAGATCCGGCACACGGACCCATTTCGTCCCCATGCGTGATCTTGAAACACCAAAGGGCGCCCTCGAAATTCGAGAACGCCCAGGTCAGCCTAGGTGTAACGTCGTGCGCCGCCAGGGACTCGAACCCCGGACCCGCTGATTAAGAGTGCGCTGGTGGGTGGTTCGGTGGGGGTCGGAGTGTGGTGGTGTGTGTCACCTGGGGGTGAAAGGCGCAGGTCAGGGCCGAGTGGGGGTGGCGGCCCGTGCCGCAGTGTGTCGAGGGGTTTCGTGGCGTCCGGCCCCATTGCGGACCCATTCGCCGGTGTCATGCGTCCGTAAGACGCTGCGTGCCGGTCTCCGTGAGCCAGCCTCGGTGAGTGAGGCGAGACCCCCGTCGATGTTCGACCAGGGCTCGACTGACTGCCAATCAAAACGCGTGATGCGGCAGCAAGTTCACGCCTGATTGACGGTAATCGGACAAAGATTCGTCACGGACGCGGTGCTGCTTTGACTCCTCCTGGTCACGGTGTGTTAACTCTGCGCGTCTGTGTGATTGATGTGAAGTCGGGGTGGGGGTTCCATGGTGCGCGGATCTGGCGGTGTGGGTGCCGTCGTGCGAAGACGCCGGCTGGGGTGCGCGGTGGGGGCGGTGCTGGCGACCGCGCTGATGGCCGGATTCACCCCGCTGTCCTTATCCGGCACAGCCGTCGCCCAGACGCCGGCTAACGCACCTCGCGTGCCTCCGGCGTCCGCGGGTAGCCAGGCGGCTGACGACGAGCAGGCCCCTGTCGCCGCTTCGGAGGATGAGGCCCTGGCCGAGGCCAAGCGCCTGGGGCGTGACGTGGAAGTGGGTTCGCTGCGCGGTGAGAGCAGTGACGTTTTTGCGTCACCTGACGGCACGTTGCAGGCCCGCGAGTATCTGCGACCGGTGCGCGCCCGCGTGGGCGGTGAGTGGCAGCCGATCGACACGGACCTGACCACGTCCTCGAACGGGACGGTAGCGCCGAAGGCGACGGCGGTCGGCCTGCGGTTCTCCGGCGGGGGCACTGCGCCCCTGGTGCGCATGAGCCGGGCGGGTCGGGAGGTGTCGCTGTCCTGGCCGGGGGAGTTGCCGGTGCCGGAGTTGGACGGTGCGACGGCGACGTATCGGGATGTGCTGCCGGATGTGGACCTGCGGATGGGTGCGCAGGAGGACGGCTTCACGCAGTTGCTGGTGGTCAAGTCGGCTCAGGCGGCGGCGAGCAGTGCACTGTCGGAGTTGCGGTTGAAGTTGGCCGCGGACGGTGTGGACGTCAAGGAGACAGCGCAACACGGCATCGCGGCCGTAGATGGCGGTGCTGGGAGCGCGGTGTTCGAGGCGCCGCAGCCGATGATGTGGGATTCCAGCACGCCGTCGGGTGAGGCGGCAGCCGCTGGCCCGCAGGAGGAGGCGGCGGTTCCGGCAGCGGACGGCGACGAGCGGGCCCCGACCGAATCAGGGAAGTTGGCCCCGGTCGGGGTGGATGTCGCGTCGGACGGAGGTGAACTTGTCCTCATTCCGGATGAGGATGTGCTGAAGGGTGCGGACACGACGTATCCGGTGTTCATCGATCCGCAGTGGTATTCGCCGCGGGCCTCGGCCTGGACGATGGCGACGCGGTATCGGCCGTCGTCGCCGCAGTGGAAGTTCAACGGCAAGTCGGACGCCGGTATGGGGTACTGCGGTTGGGCGTACTGCGAGCCGTATGACCTCAAGCGGCTCTTTTACCGGATCCCGACGTCGAAGTTCGCGGGGAAGACGATCCTGTCGGCAGAATTCGTCGTGCGCAACACTTGGTCTGCTTCGTGCACCGCGAAGGACGTGGAGTTGTGGCGGACGAAGGACATTTCCTCGTCGACGACCTGGAACACGCAACTAGCCGGCGGGTTCTGGGCCGACCACCTGGATACGAAGTCCTTTGCGTATGGGTACGAAGGGTGTGCCGCCAAGGACGCCGAGTTCGATGTGAAGTCGGCGGTGCAGAAGTCGGCGGATGCGAAGTTGTCGACGATGACGTTTGGTCTGAAGGCGACGGATTACGACGAGGACCATGACGTCGCGTACAGCTGGAAGCGTTTCTCGGACAAGGCATATCTGCGGGTGAAGTACAACCGACCGCCGCCGCAGATCAAGATGTCGCAGCTGACGATGGAGTACGGCGGTGTCTGCAAGAAGCCGTCGTCGGCCGCACACGTACGCACGCTTGGAAAGATCTACGCGAACAACGTCACTGACCCGGATGGCGACAGTGTGTCGGTGCAGTTCCAGGCCAAGTGGGACGCGGGTGATGGCAAGGGTGTGGTCACCCACTGGTCGCCGGCGCGGACGACGGCGAAGAAGTCCGGCTCGTCTTTCTCGCTCTCCCTGCCGTCATCGATTCCGGCTAACGAGCAGATCAACTGGTACGTGCGCTCCTATGACGGGGCGCAGTACTCGCCCTGGTCGTATGCGGGTGACGCGCCGACTGGCTGCTATTTCGTCTACGACACTCAGTGGCCCAAGGCGCCTGCCGTCTCCTCCGGTGAGTATCCGGCGTCGGATCCGGAGGATCCGGAAGACCCCTGGTACGACGGGGTGGGTAAATATGGCTCGTTCCCGATCAAGGCGGTCGACAGCGATGTAACGACGTACTGGTACGGCCTAAACGAGGACCCGTCTTCCCGACACAAGATCACCACGTCCGGTGGCGCCGAGAAGATCGCGCAGGTGCTTCCGGCGCAGGCGGGCCTGAACTTCTTCACGGCGCAGGCCTTCGACTCGGCCGGGAATCCCAGCGAGATACGCACCTACCAGTTCCGGGTCAAAGCAGGGCAGCCCGAACGTGCCGCCTGGCAACTGGATGACCAGCCTGGCGCCTCCCAGGCCGCGGCGTCGACTCCGGATCGCACGGCGATTCTGCACGGCGGTGCCACCCCGGGCGTTGCGGGCGTGACGGGGACGGCGGTGTCCTTCGATGGGGTGGATGACTACGCGCAGACCGACATCCCCACGGTGCCCACCGACACCGGGTTCTCCGTGTCGGCCTGGGTGAAGCTGTCCGCTCTGCCCGATCATGCGGCCGTCATCGCGGCCCAGCCGGGGAACCACTCGCCCGGTTTCGAGTTGTACTACTCGAAGGACTTCGACCGCTGGGCGTTCAACCAGTACACCTCGGACACCTCCGGCGCTCCGATCGTGCGTGCCATGGCGCCGCAGGCGGGTGGGGTCAGTGCGGGGGAATGGACCCATCTGGTCGGCACCTTCAGTACGCAGAACGATGAGCTGCGGCTGTATGTGCAGGGGCAGCTCGTCGGATCCGCGGCCTATGACAGCCCGTGGGACGCGCGGCGCGGCCTGATGATCGGCGCGGGCTCGTACGACGGTGTCGCCAAGTCGTTCTTCCCGGGCGTCATCGATGATCTGCGGATCTTCGACAAGCCGCTCACCGATACCGACGTCGCCCACCTGCACCAGCATGAGCCGCTGACCGTTCCTGGGCGTCAGGCCCGCGCGATCTTCCCGCTGGATGAGGCGGCGGATGCCACGGTGCTGACCGGCCACGCGGACGTCGACCCGGCCACCCTGAGGAACGGTGCCGTCGTGAGCGAAGGGCAGGGGGTGTCCGGCGGTGCGCTGACGTTGGATGGCACCGACGACTACGCCACGACCACCTCGCCGCAGCTGGACAACCAGCGCAGCTTCGCCGTCTCTGCCTGGGTCAAACTCCCGGCGACCAAGCCCGAGCACGCCGCGATCGTCGCGACCCAGGCCGGTGCCCACAAGTCGGGCTTCGAGCTGTACTACTCCAGCTCCTACGACCGCTGGGTCTTCAACCAGTACTCGGCCGACACGACCGACGCCACGCCGATCAGGGCCATGCAGCCCGAGGGAAGCGTCGCGTATGGCGGCGGCTGGGTGCACTTGGTGGGCGTGCACGACACGGTCGCGGACCGGTTGACGCTGTACGTCAACGGTGCGGAGGCCGGTAGCACCAGCCTGTCCACGACCTGGTACGCGAGCGGTCCGGTGCAGATCGGGGCCGGTTTGTACGACGCACAGCCGGGCTCGTACTTCCCCGGACAGATCGACGACGTGCGCCTGTACGACCGGGCGCTGTCGGCGGACGAGGTCGGGCAGTTGTTCAAGCAGCGACCGCTGGTCAAGGGCCGGTGGATGTTCGAGAACCTCGACGACACCGCACCCAGCACGACACCGGACGACTCCGCCGAGGCCCATGCGATGACCCTGTACGGCGGTGCCAAGGGCGGAGGTGGCTTCATCGGCAACAGAGGTATGCAGCTCGACGGCGTCGACGACTACGCGACCACCGCCACGATGCCCGTGGACACCACCAAGAGTTTCACGATCGCGGCCTGGGCGCAGGCAGCCGCGACACCCACCGAAGACGCGGCTCTGGTCAGCGCGGACGGGCAGCAGACCAGCGCCTTCGCGGTGCGGTACGTGCCGGATCCCGATCATCCCGACGCCCCCGGCCGATGGCGGTTGACCATGCCCGATCAGGACACCGAGACACCTGTCGTCACGCAGGCGGACAACGGCTACTTCGAGGACGTGCGTGACTGGAACCACCTGGCTGTCGTCTACGACGGCTTCGCGAAGCAGATGCGCCTGTATGTGAACGGGGACCTGGAAGAGGTCGCTTGCCAGGACGGTGACGGTGACGGCACCGCGGACGATCCGGACTGCACGGACCTGGTGCCTTGGGCGGAGGACGCTCTGGCCTTCGAGGCCTCGGGCGGGCTCCAGGTCGGACGGGCGAAGGACGCGGGGGCGTTCGGGGACTACTTCCCTGGCCTCGTCGACGATGTGTGGGTCTTTCAGGGCCCCTTGACAGACACACAGGTGGCAGAGCTGGCAAATAGCTGGTTCGACCCGCCGACGCAGGTGCCGACCGGCTGACTCAAGGCTCCCGGCGGGGCGGGCCACGTGGTCTGTTTCCGCTGGGGCGAATCGGCACGACTTCGACTTTCGACCAGGGTGGGCTTCGAGACGGCGCCGGCCTCGGATGACTCTTCTTTTGACTCTTTGAGGGCAGGAAGCAGATGAGCGGCAGATCGGGCATATCGGGAAGATCAGGTAAAGCGGCCTTGGTGAGGGGAAGACGCGCCACCGGCCTGCGGCGGCGTGTCGCCTTACTGAGCGCGGCTCTCATGGTCGGAACGCTGCTCCAGGCAGCGGCGACCCCGATGGCGGCGGCCGACGGCCAGGGCGGGCGGCACGTCACGGCGGCGGACAAGCCCGTCGCGGGCCACACCCTCAAGGTCAAGCCCCGCAAGGTGATGAAGGGCCCACGCGTGCCCCAAGCGGCACCCCGTGCCCACTGGCCGAAGCCCGCTTCCGAGACCGTCACACTGCCGGAACCCTCCGGCGAGAAGACCACGCGGCAGGTCAAGGCGAGCAAGCTGCCACTCACCCTGCGAGCCCCTTCCTCCGTCGGCAAAACCTCCGCTTCCGCCAGTGCCGTCAAGGCGACCATGGCCTCGCGCGCTGCGGCACGGAAGGCCGGTGTCGACGGCCTGCTGTTCACCCTGCAACCGGACGGCACCGCGGACGCCGCCGCCGACACATCCATCGGTCTCTCCCTCGATTACTCCGCCTTCGCCGAGGCCTTCGGCGGCGACTACGGCTCCCGCCTCAGGCTCGTCGAGCTTCCGTCCTGTGCCCTGACCACGCCTGACAAGCAGCGGTGCCGGAGCACCAGCCCGGTCGGGTCGGCCAACGACACGGAGCGGCAGGCCCTGACTGCCGGCCGTGTCCCGCTGCGGGGTGGTCAGACCACCGTGCTAGCCGCGACGGCTGATGAGGACAGCAGCAAATCTGACTACAAGGCCACCTCGCTGTCCCCGTCAGCCACGTGGAGCACAGATCTCAACACCGGCGACTTCACGTGGTCGTACGACATGCCCACTCCGTCGGTCCCGGGTGAGTTCGCGCCCAAGGTGGCCTTGGACTACTCGTCCGGGACGATCGACGGCCGTACCTCTAACACCAACAACCAGTCCTCTTGGATCGGGGACGGCTTCGACCTGTCGCCGGGCTTCATCGAGCGTCGCTACAAGTCCTGTGCCGACGACGACGTCAAGAACGCGGACGGCAGTAAGCCGGGTGATGAGTGCTGGGCGTACGACAACGCCTATCTCACCTTCAACGGCAAGGGTGGCGAGCTCGTCCCTGCGGGGAAGGACGAGTGGAAGCTGCGCCAGGACGATGGCACGCGTGTCACTCATAAGGCCTCGACGGATCGGGGCAATGGTGACAAGGACGGCGAGTACTGGATCCTGACCACACCGGAGGGCATCCGCTACTACTTCGGTTACAACCGTCTGCCCGGCTGGAGCGACGGCAAGAAGACGACGGACTCCACGTGGACGGTGCCGGTCTTCGGTGACGACAGCGACGAGCCGTGCCATGCAGACACGTTCGCGGACTCCTGGTGTCAGCAGGCGTGGCGCTGGAACCTGGACTACGCCGTCGACACGCACGGCAACGCCATCGCCTACTACTACAACCAGGAGGAGAACTCATACGGGCGCAACCTGAAGGCCAGCGATGACACCCGCTACACCCGCGGTGGTTACCTCGACCACATCGAATACGGTCTGCGGTCGGATGCCGTGTACAGCAGTGAGCCGTTGGCCAAAGTCAACTTCCACAGCTCCGAACGTTGCCTGCCCAAGGACGAGAGCGACACGTCCTGCTCTTCGATCACCAGTGACGCCTCGGCGTGGTACGACACTCCCTGGGACCTGAACTGCGACGAGGGCAAGGACTGCGATAACGGCAGGTTGTCGCCTTCGTTCTGGACGCGTAAGCGTCTGACGTCGGTCACCACGCAGGTACGTACCGGTCCTGGTGCCTACAGCGATGTCGACTCGTGGGAGATGAACCACCGCTGGGACATGGCCGACACTGACTACCAGTTCCTGCTCGACTCCATCCAGCACACGGGTAAGTCCGCCACCCCGACCGTCACGCTGCCGAAGACCACCTTCGGGTACAAGCAGCTGGCGAACCGGCTGGACAAGACCGAAGACGGTTACGCCCCGTTCATCAAGGACCGTCTGTCCACGGTCGCGGACGAGTACGGTGGCCAGATCGACGTCAACTACTACGACGCGGAGTGCGACTGGGACAAGCTGCCGACGCCGGAGACCAACACCACGCGGTGCTTCCCGCAGTTCATCGGCGGCGACTCGACGGACGATCCCGAGCGGCAGTGGTTCAACAAGTACGTGGTCAAGTCCGTGACCGCCACCGACCGCACCGGCGGCGCTCCGGACGAGGTCACCTCGTATGAGTACCCGGACCACGAGGCGGCCTGGCACTTCGATGACGACGATGGGCTGACCAAGGAGAAGTTCAAGACCTGGTCGCAGTGGCGTGGCTACGGGCACGTTCGGGTCAAGACCGGTGGGCAGGGCGAGGATACGGCCATGCTCTCGCAGCAGGACTCCTACTTCCTGCGCGGCATGGACGGCGACCGCAAGACGACGTCGGCATCCGGTGGCACGAAATCGGTCAGCGTCACCCTGGGGTCGGGCGAGGGTGATGCGATCACTGATGACGAGTCGTCCGCCGGTTTCACCTACAAGACGGTCAGTTACTCGGGGCCTGGCGGGAAGGTGCTGGCCAAGACGGTGAACCGGCCATGGCACCACCAGACCGCGAGCAAGACGCGGGATTGGGGCACTGTCACTGCGAACTTCACCGGTACGGCGGAGACGCGGACCTGGACGTCCCTTGATGACGGCGCGGGTGCGAAGTGGCGCACCACGGTGACGTCCACCAGCTACGACACCGTGGCTGGTCGGCCCACGCAGGTCGACGACCGCGGGGACACCACGACCGCCGACGACAACCGCTGCACCCGCACCACCTACGCCGTCAACACGATTGACACCAAAGCCGACGTCAACATCCTCACCTTGCCGTCGCGGGTGGAGACGGTGGCCGTGGCCTGTGACGCCACGCCCGACCGGACCAAGGACGTCGTCTCCGACGTGCGCACCGCCTACGACAGCCTGGATTACGACGCCGCGCCCACCAAGGGCGAGGCCTGGGCGACGGCGACTCTGAAGAAGAACGACGGCACTACGGCGACCTACCTGGAGTCGGGCACCACCTTCGATGACACCTACGGTCGCACCCTGGCCACGACCGATCTCACCGCGACCGTGACGGTCACCGGCAGCGGCAGCCCGGTACGGACCCCGCGCAGCGATGGCCGGACCACCACGGAGGCCTACGCCCCGGACAGCGGCTTCGCCACCACCGTTACCGAGAAAACACCGCCCGCGGACCCGGGCGACACCAACACCGTCCAGACCACGACCACCACGCTCGACCCGCTGCGCGGGCAACCCACCGTGGTCACCGACACCAACGGCAACAAGACCAAGACCACTTACGACGCGCTGGGCCGCACCCATGAGATCTGGCTGGCCAACCACACTGGCTGGAGCACCCAGCTGCCCACGTACCAGTACAACTACCAGGTCGCGGAGAACAAACCGGTCGCGGTCGTAACGCGGACCCTGGCGGGGGGAGGCCAAGCGGCGTCGTACACGATTTACGACGGCTTCTTGCGACCACGCGAGACCCAGTCACCGGGACCCGACGGTGGTCTTGAGCTGACGGACACGTTCTACGACGAACGCGGCCTGACGGCGAAGGAATGGGCCTCCTACTACAGGACCGATGCCACCCCGGGAGAGGTGTTTCCGCCCCAGAAGGCCGTGAACCTCGAGACGCAGACCTGGCACAGCTATGACGGTCTCGGCCGCGAGATCCTCAGCAAGCAGGTGGCGGGTAGCGGCGACGGTGGTCCCGTCCTGGCCACCACCAAGACCATCTACGGCGGCGACCGCACCACGGTGATACCGCCCGATGGCGGCACCGCCACCACGACTCTCGTCGACGCCCGCAACCAGACCACCGAGCTGCGCCAGCTGCACCAACGCGATCCTGACGCTGCCTACGACACCACGCGCTACACCTACACCAACCAGGGCAAGCAGCACACGGTCACCGACCCCGCGGGCAACACCTGGACCTACACCTACGACCAGCTGGGCCGCCAGACCATCGCGGATGACCCAGACGAGGGCATCACCACCAGCACGTACGACGACCGTGGCCAGCTGATCTCGACCAAGGACGCCCGCGACACCACCCTGGTCCACGTCTACGACGGCCTGGGCCGGCAAACCGAACTGCACCAGGACTCCGCGACCGGTCCGCTGAGGGCCAAGTGGACCTATGACACCGTCAGCGGTGCCAAAGGCCAGCTCGCCGAGTCCACCCGCTACGACAACGGAAACGCCTACACCTACAAGGTCACCTCCTACGACCGCCTCTACCGAGCCGTGCGCACCGCCGTGGTCATCCCCGAGGCCGAAGGGGACCTTGCGGGCACCTACCAGGCAGGCATCGCGTATCGATTCGACGGTGTCGTGGATGGCGTCAGTTACTCCGAGGCCGGTGGGCTGCCCGGAGGCCAGTACACCTATACCCGCGACGACGACACGCTGTGGCCCAAGGCCGTGACCGGTGACGGCTTCTCCACTTCCATCAGCTACACCCCCACGGGCAAGCCCCAGCAGTACGCCTTCGGTGCATCGTCAGACACGCCGACGACCGACATCACCAACACCTACGAGTACGGCACCCAACGCCTGCACAACGTGCGCGTGGACCGGCTGAACGTCCCCGGCGTCGACAAGGACACGACCTACACCTACGACGAGGCCGGCAACATCCGCTCCGCCGCCGACGTCTCCGCCACCGGCACCGACAACCAGTGCTACACCTACGACTACCTGGCCCGGCTCACCGAAGCCTGGACCGAGGCGGACACCACCTGCGCCACTACACCCACCGGCTCCGACATCGGCGGCCCCGCCCCGTACTGGCAGAGCTACGGCTACGACCTCACAGGCAACCGCCTCAGCGAAACCGACCACGACCCGGCGGGCGCGGCGGGCGGTGACACCGAACGCACCTACACCTACCCCCAGCCGGGCAGCCCCCAGCCACACACCCTGACCTCCGTCACCACCACCACACCCACCCAGACCTCCGAAGACACCTACACCTACGACGAGATCGGCAACACCAAAACCCGCACCGTCGCCGGCGACGACCAGAAGCTGACCTGGGACGCCGAAGGCCACCTGGCCAAGGTCACCGAACCCGCCACGGACGGCAGCGGGAACAAGGAGACCGACTACCTGTACGACGCGGACGGCAACCGCCTCATCGCCCGCACCCCCACCAGCACGACCCTGTACCTGAGCAGCGGCGAGATCACCCTCGCCAACGACGCAGGCAGCACACCCAAGACCACCCGCTACATCCCACTCGGCGGCGGCCACCAGGCCGTCCAACAGGACGACGGCAGCATCACCCTCACCGTCGCCGACCACCAGGGCACCGGCCAACTCGCCATCTCCACCGACGCCCAGAGCATGACCCAACGCCGCACCCTGCCCTTCGGTGCCACCCGCGCCACCCAGCCCTCGGCCTGGCCCGGCACCAAAAGCTTCGTCGGCGGCACCGACGACACCGCCACCACCGGCCTGACCCACCTCGGCGCCCGCGAATACGACCCTGCCACCGGCCGCTTCATCTCCGTCGACCCGCTCATCGACCCGACCGACCCGCAACAGATGAACGGATACGCCTACGCCGGCAACAACCCCGTCACCGACGCCGACCCCAGCGGCAAAAGCGTCATGTGCGGGAGCGACGGCGGCCTCTGCGGCGGGTCCAGCGGCCACGGCAAACCCTCGCCGCCCACGTCGAAGGGGAGCGGTGCAGGCGGTGGCCGGTCCACGTCCGTGGCGGATCACCTTCTCGAACTTGGGCCGCAGACGAACGACAAGGATGCTCTGAAGCGGTGGTGGTATGGGTATGCATCCGGAACCGTGCAGGGGAAGGACTACTGGGATACACAGGTCGGCGATGGCCACCGCCTGTCAATGGCCTGCTATGGCAGAGACGGATGCATAGCCGCCTACAACTACCTGCTTAAGACCGGAAATGTGGCGCACGCCAAGAAGATTGCCGCCACATATTGTCTTGACCACGCCGCAAAGTGCGCACAATCTGCCGCTATGACCGAAGTAATTGGGGAAACGCTGGACGAGGCTTACTGGCTTATCCTTGGGGGGCTTGGTGGGGGAAGTTATGGTTGCAAGTGCTTCCTGGCCGGTACCGACGTCCTCATGGCAGACGGCAGCACCAAAGATATAGAGGACATCAAGACCGGTGACAAGGTGCTGGCCACTGATCCCGAAACTGGGAAGACGGTCCCACGCAAGGTGACCCAGCTCATCGTCACCAACGGTGACAAATACTTCAATCGGCTCTCCATAGCCACCCAAGCCGGCGTCGAAAAGCTGACGGCCACCCACGAACACCCCTTCTGGTCCCCCTCCGAACGACGCTGGGTCACCGCCGGCACCCTCAAACCCGGCATGACCCTGCGCACGCCGCACGGCGAGACGGCCATCGTCACCGGCAACCATGCGTACACGTCGCATGCCACCACCTACAACCTGACCGTCGACGACCTTCACACGTACTATGTGTTGGCGGGCGAGACGCCAGTCCTGGTGCACAATTCAGGTTGTTGGACAGCATCCGATGATGTGTTGGATCACGTCTACGACACCTACGGGCCGGAAGTGACTCAGGGGGTGGAGTACAACATCGCTCGATATAACGAAGGTGCTACTGGGCATGCCCTGAATGGGATCGGCACCGACTCGGTGGCTACAGCCCAGTATCTTGCACAGCCTCGCAACTTCACCCATGTCGACTCTTCGACTGGCAATCCCGTCTACTACGACTCGTCAAATAAGATTCTAGTGATTCGAACCCCGCAAGACATACACGCCTACAATTTCACAGAGCAGCAGTGGAAAAATGCGGTCGGTACAAAATATGTCGAACCCTGATCGATTGATCGGCCCCTGGATTGGGTCGAATATCGTACTCCGGTGTCAGATTCCGCAATAAGAGGGCGCGCTAGGCGGGCGGCTTTATGTGATAGGTGTCGGGAAGGGGTAAGGATTTGTAATGGAAAGTGAACATGTTGACGGCGAATTCGCTCTGAGGCTGAACCGTCGTGAGATCGTCATGCTAATCTCGGTTTTGGGGTGGGTTGATGCTTTGGTTCCATCCGACGAAGCGTTCAAAGAGTACGTAGGCTGGCCAAGGGCGGAGTGTCGGTCATTTACGGATGCGCTTGCTGATCTCTGCCGGTCGGTCCCGCCAGAAAATCCTGGCTGAGTGGCCATGCAAGGGAAATCGATATCGCTTGACGGGGACTCGCTGCGAACTGGGATAGCAATAGAAGTGACCGGGTTATGCGCATTTCGGTGGGTTCTTCGTAGCGATTGATAGCGGTAGCGGCCCCTGCGCCTGCCGATATTTCCATCCATGCAGCTCAGGGGCTTGTTCGGTGGTGCGGCAGGATGAAGGCTCGTGTTGCTTCGTCTTGCCTACCTGACCGTTACCAACGCGTTCGCCGCGCTGCGGCTGCTATCGATGAGCGATCGCGACAAGGACGCGGAGATTCTCGCCCTGCGCCATCAGATCATGGTCCTTGAGCGGCAGCTCGGTGCCGACCGGGTGAGGTTCGCGTCGGAAGACCGGGCCTTCCTGGCCGCTCTGCTGGTGCCGCTGCCACGTCAGGTTCTGCGTCGGATGCGTTTGCTGGTTCAGCCTGACACCGTGTTGCGGTGGCACCGGGATCTGCTCAAGCGTCGCCATGCCCGTACCTGCCGACCGAAGGGACCAGGTCGCCCGCCCACCGTTCGCTCGATTCGCATTCTGATCCTGCGCCTGGTGCGGGAGAACCCGTCCTGGGGCTACCGTCGCGTGCACGGCGAGCTCGCCACCCTCGGCATCAAGGTCGCTGCCTCCACCGTCTGGGAGATCCTGAAACAAGAGGGCATCGACCCCGCACCCGATCGAGCCGCCACGACCTGGGCGAACTTCCTGCGCTCCCAGGCTGACGCTGTCCTGGCCTGCGATTTCATGGAGACTGTCACCCTGACTGGCCGGCGCCAGTACATTCTCGCGGTCATCGAGCACGCCACCCGTCGCATCCGGATCCTCGGCACCACGGCGCACCCCACAGCCCCATGGGTGAGCCAGGCCGCACGCAACCTCGTCATGGATCTCAAGGACGGCGTAACGGCTGTCACGTACCTGATCCGGGATCGGGATGCGAAGTTCCCTGCCCTCTTCGACGAGATCCTGCAAACCGCCGGGATCCACACCGTGATCACCGGCGTGCGGATACCGCGCATGAACGCCATCATGGAGCGCTGGGTCCAGACCTGCCGCCACGAACTCCTGGACCGCACCCTCATCTGGAATGAGCGGCATCTGCGTCATGCTCTACGCCAGTTCGAGTTGCACCACAATGCCCACCGGCCCCATCAAACGATGGACCAGGCGCGCCCCTGCGTGTGGTCCCCGAACCGATCACCGATCTGGAGCGAATCTCCCGTCTGGACATACGCCGCCGAGACCGGCTTGGCGGAGTAATCCACGAATACCGACATGCCGCCTGACCTGGCCGGATGGAATAATCGGCAGCCGCACCCTCTCCGTCAAATCTATTACTGGACTATGACTGTAGGCAAGTGACTTCAGTGGTACGTGGAATAAGTGGTACCTGTGCGGAACTCTCTCGGTGGCGCTTCGCTGCGCCTTTGGGCCTTGCATTTCGAGCGATGGCGCTGGTTGTGCTGGCACTAGGGTTCGTCGGCTTGTGTTCGTTCGAAGTGCCCATGAAAGTGGGAGTCTCAGATTTCGTTCAGGCTGCACGTGGCGGTGAAGTGTCTGAAGTGCGTATCGATGGCACCAGTAGTGCGACCGGTGTACATATATTCTGGTCCACCGGATATCTTCAGGACTACGAATCCACTTACCAGTACGAGATGCTCTCGTCAACGCCAGCGGAAGAGCGATTCGAGGCCGACGTGAAAAGGAGAATTGGGGGGTCAGAAGGTTCTGTGGTATTTGAGAGTGGGAGTCGTTTCGATGCCTTAGGGTTTGCCGACTTCTTGCTTCCCGTCATGCATTGGAGAATTATGCCATATTTCGCCTGGCCGGTTGCATTTTTTTGTGCTGTGGCGCTTGTAGGAATGATCTGCAGATCGGACCTCCGTGCCGAGAGTGCGGGCTACTGGCTCGGTCTCTCCTTGATCGTCGGCTTCGGCTTCCCTGCTTACTACTGGTCGGAACCGCGACCTCTCTGCAGGCTGCGCAGGGCAGGTACGGACCGTCGATCTGTCATGCGAGCGCGCCGGGTGGTAGGTGCGACGGCCTGCTGGGGGCTGCTTGGTGGGGTGGTCGTGTACAGCTTTGTCCTCCTGCGGAGATAGGCCGTCCAGCAGGACGACGGCAGCATCACCCTCACCGTCACCGACCACCAAGGCACCGGCCAACTCGCCATCTCCACCGACGGCCAGAGCATGACCCAACGCCGCACCCTGCCCTTCGGCGCCACCCGCGGAACGGCTACGCCTACGCCAACAACAACCCCGTCACCGATTCCGACCCCAGTGGCAAAAGCGTCCAGTGCGGTCTCGTCGCTGGCCTGTGCGGAGGATCCGGCGGCCACAGCAAGAAACACCACTCCTCCCCGCCCACATCGAAAGTTAATGACGGCACTAAAGCGGGCAAGCCGCAGCTCGGCGGTAAGACTCTTGCTACTCCCAAGGAACTGTTCTACCGGGGGATCATGGTGGGCGACACAACCTATCGGGAGGCGCTGCACACCTGGGCAGTGAGCCAGTGCCAGTCGTCTAAGGGCTGTCCCGTCATCCCCAGTGGAACGGCGAGCGGCTCCCCCACTGCCTTGAGGGCATGGGTGGGGGCACCTCACGCCGTTCAGGCAGCGGGGAGGTACGTGGTCGATCCCGACAACGCGGGAAGTGGCCGCATCTGGCGCCGGGAGGCCGCTGGGAATTACGGGACAGCCCTTAACTCGGACAACAACCAAACATTCTGCCGAGCTGCGGACTCCATAGGTTGGCTCGACCCACAAAGACCGACCCGGGGTTGGCGTTGCCATCGCTGCCATCGGTGTGTGCACGGTGGCAGCCGAAGTGTGCATCAGCGGTGCCGTCAACCTTGTGGCCGGAGAGGTCGACGTAGCTGCGGGCGGCTCGCTGACCGTGGGCAGCGGTCTGGCCGCACTACGCGATGAACTGGGCAGCTTCTACCGACGAGCCAGCCGGAAAGCGGCAGAGGCCTGCAGCTTCAGCCCCGAGACCCAGATCCCGATGAAGGACGGCACGACCAAACCCATCGGTGACACAAACCGGGTGACCAGGTCGAAACAGGCGACCCCACAACTGGCAAACACAAGGGTCCCCGCATGGTTACCGCCGTCCACATCAACCGTGACAACGACCTCGTTGACTTGACCATTCGTGATTCCCACGGCCGCACCGCAACCCTCCACACCACCTTCCGACACCCCTTCTGGGACGACTCCACCCACGTGGACCCCCGCCGGAAAGCTGCCCCACGGTCATGCGCTCAACACGGCCGACGACAGCCACGCATGGATGACCTCGCGAAAAGACAAGGCCGGCGCGGCTGACATGTACAACCTGACTGTCGCGGACCTCCACACCTACTATGTGTTGGCGGGCGATACGCCAGTACTCGTCCACAATGTCGGCTGCGGCGTCGAAAAGTGGACGAGCAAGGGAAACCTTGATGCCCATTTCGAGAAGCGCGAAGAAATGGGATTCGATAGTTAGGCTGAATATAGCTATGCGGCAGATGACCTGATGTGTGTATGTGATGGTCGTAGGCTGGGCGTGCTGACAAAGCGGGATGGAGGACGAGGTATTTTCTGGATCCAGGAACTGGAGAATTTGGAATTGCAAATGAGGGGAGAATTGTTACTTACTACAGACCGGAGAACCCAATGGCGCACTTCAGCAATCAGCCTGGAGCCTTGATCCCATGATTTCTGATCGCTCGCCATGCCCCTGCTGTGGCCATCTCGTTCACAACGGCCGGACCGGATCTTCTCTCGTCTGCCAGGTCTGCTTCTGGGAAGACGATGTGGTGCAACTTCGATGGCCTCTCCTCGCCTACGGAGCGAATAAGTGCTGCCTCCTCGATGCTCAGCGGACGTACCAGACAATCCAGGCAAGCGAAGAGCGCTTTAGCCGTAAAGTTCGCGAGCCAGCGGTTGAAGAGCTAGTGGACGAGGGATTCCGGCCAATTGACCTGACTGTTGATCACTTTGAGGAAGTATCTGTACAAGAGGAACCGTGGCCTGAAGATCGAAGCGTTCTCTACTGGTGGCGGCCGACATTCTGGAGGCGTCCGAAGAGTGCCATGGAACGTTAGTTCGCCAATCCAGTGAACACCGCCGTATGAATTGAGTAGCACTTCGGGTGAAGGTTTCTCAAGGTCTAGCTAGAGGTCGTATGCGTTGCCGAGTCCGATGACGGTGAGGGCGGCTGATTTGCGGGGGTCGGTGTGCGGGATGAGGAAGCACATGTCGGCGTTGGCGGTGCCACCCCAGCAGACCAGGTCATCGGTGGTCGTTTCGCGCTTGGCGAGGAGTTCGTGGATGTGGGGGGCGGGCGACGGCCATGGTCTTTCTCGCCCGATGGGTCTGGGCGACGAGATAATGGTTTGGTCGTTATCGAGACCGCCACCCTTGGCCGTGACATGGACGCCGGTAGGGAAGGGCGGCTGTCACCCGGTGGACCCAGTTCTCCGACCTGTCGCACGACCTGCGCAGCGTCGTAGCTCCGGCCCTATCCGATCGTTGCTCCGGGTGGTGTTCCTCCTGGAGTGGAAGGGGTCGTGGTGCGGGGCCGGGGCAGTGTGTACAAGCGGTGCGGTTGCGTTGATCGGGCTACGGGGAGGCAGTTGGCTGGACGTTGCCGGCAGCTTTCGCGGCGTGGTCATGGCAGTTGGTATTTCTCGTTTGGTGTGCGTAGTCCGGGTTGTGGCGGGCGGAGGTTGCGACGTGGGGGATACGCGACCCGTGCCGAGGCTCGTACTGCTCTGACTCGGTTGTATAGGACTTCGGCGTCTCAGCTAGGGCTGCTCACGGTGGGCGAGTGGCTCACCTCTTGGCATGCTTCGCGTAACAGGTTGCGTGCTTCGACCCGCCGGAACTATCGCTCGCACCTGGAGAATCACCTGATTCCGCTGGTGGGCAATGTCCTGCTGGCCGAACTTGACTTGCCGTGTCTGCAGGAGCTGTTTGACCGGCTGGCTGGGAGTGTGTCTGTGATGACGGCGCACCGGGTGCGTGCAGCGTTGCGGACCGCGTTGAACGCGGCGGTGCGTGCCGGTGTCCTCGTCGACAATCCCGCGCGGCATATCGAACTGTCGACCACGATGCGTCCTCATCCGGTGGTGTGGACTGCTGAGCGTATTGAGGAGTGGCGACGCACTGGGATCCGTCCGAGCGTTGCGGTGTGGACGGTCGAGCAGACCGCTGCCTTCCTCGCCGCCATCAGTGATCACCGTCTGTACGCGGCGTTCCGTGTCATCGCGGTGCGTGGTCTGCGGCGTGGTGAGGCGGTCGGGCTGCGCTGGAGCGACCTCGACCTGCACCGCGGAACGCTGTCCGTCGCTCGCCAGCTGCAATACCAGGGCGGGCAGCTCGTGCCCTGTCCACCCAAGAGCCGCGCCAGCCGTCGCACCATCGCCCTGGACCCCGACACCATCACGGCTCTCCGAGCCCACCAACGCCGGCAGAAAACCGAAGAGAAAGCAGCAGGGACAGCCTGGGCGAACAGTGGCTACGTCTTCACCACACCCACCGGCAAGCCCTTGAACCCGGAGGTACTCACCAAGCATCTGCGCGAGCTGAACACCCTCACTGGCCTGCCTCCAGTGCGGCTCCACGACCTACGTCACGGCGCAGCCAGCCTGATGCTCGCGGCCGGCGCGGACCTTAAGGTCGTCCAGGACGTGCTCGGACACAGCAGCATCGTGCTCACCGCAGACACCTACACGTCCGTCCTGCCCGACCTCGCTCACCGCACCGCCGCGGACACCGCCGAGCTGATCCGCCAAGCCGGCTGCCTCGTGCCCGGTACCGCTCGCCCACGGCACCGGGAATATCCGCAGCGGCCGGAAGACAGCCAGCACGAGCCCCCACACGGTCGACAAAGACGCAGGTCACGCCAGGCATAGCACACCCCAGCTGCACCTCGGTCGGCCCCACGAGGGTCCCACCCCCGCCCCACACCAGTCCCGAGAACGCCAAAGGCCGTCCACCCATGAAGGGTGAACGGCCTGGTCAGCCTGTGTTTCGGTGTGGTGCGCCGCCAGGGACTCGAACCCCGGACCCGCTGATTAAGAGTCAGCTGCTCTAACCAACTGAGCTAGCGGCGCCTGCTGACAAGGAAATACTACCTGGTCCGCAGGGGTGCTTCTGACCACGACAGGGGTGCTTCCGACCACGACCGGGCACGAGCCCAGGACCGGGCGGGAGCCCAGGACCGTCGGGGAGAGGGTGACCTGGTGGTGAGGAGGCGCCGGGTGAGGGTGGGCCGGCGACGGGCGGGGCCCAGGCAGGCCCCGGCAGGCCCAGGCGGGAGGGTCCCAGGCGGGAGAGGCCCAGGCGGAGGGTCCCAGGCGGGAGAGGCCCAGGCGGAGGGTCCCAGGCGGGAGAGGCCCAGGTGGAGGGTTCAAGGGGCGACCAGGGAACGGCGTCGTGCTGACCGCGCTCGCGCAGACCACCGCCCCCCCGGCCAGTCCTCCTCCCACACTCGCTCTCCCCTCGCTCGGCGCCCGCCTACCCGCTCTCCCCTCGCTCGGCGCCCGCCTACTCGCCCTCCCCCCTACTCGTTCTCCCCCCACCCCACCGCTCACAGCACCGCGCTGAGGAACTCCCGGGTGCGTTCGTGTTCCGGGTCGGTGAAGATCTTCTCGGGGGTGCCGGACTCGATGACGCGGCCCGCGTCGAACATCAGGACCTGGTCGGAGATGTCGCGCGCGAAGTTCATCTCGTGGGTGACGCAGAGCATCGTGATGTCGGTGGTGTGGGCTATGTCACGCAGCACGTCGAGGACACCGGCGACCAGTTCCGGGTCGAGGGCGGAGGTGACCTCGTCGAGGAGCAGCACCTGGGGGCGCATGGCGAGGGCGCGGGCTATCGCCACGCGCTGCTGCTGGCCGCCGGAGAGCTGGGTCGGGTAGGCGTCGCAGCGGTCGCCGAGGCCGACCAGGTCGAGCAGGCCGCGGGCGCGCTCCTCGGCCTCGTCCTTGGACATGCCGAGGACGGTGACGGGGGCCTCGGTGACGTTCCGCAGCACCCTCATGTTGGGGAACAGGTTGAACTGCTGGAAGACCATCCCTATGTGCTTGCGTACCTCGCGGACGTGCTTGTCGCCCGCGGGGACCAGCTTGCCGCCGCGCTGCTCGTGAGTGAGGTAGTCACCGTTGACCTTGATGGTGCCCGAATCGGGTTTGGTCAGGGTCATCAGCAGTCTCAGGATCGTCGTCTTCCCGGAGCCGGACGGGCCGACCAGGGTGACGTGCTTTCCGGAGGCGACCGAGAAGTCCAGCTCGTCGAGGACGATGTTGCTGCCGAAGCGCTTGGTGACCTTGTCGAAGCGGATCAGCTCGCTGCCGTCGACCGGGGGGTTGGTTTCCTGACTTGGCGTGGTGGCGGGGGTTTCAGCGGACAAGGCGACGCTCCAGGGCTCGTACGAGAAGGGATGCCGGGTAGGCGATGACGATGAAGGCGACTCCGACGACGGTCACCGGCTCGACGAAGCGGAAGGTGTCGGCGCTCTCCAGACGGGCCTCGCCGAGCATTTCCAGCACGCCGATGCCGATGAACATCGGGGTGTCCTTGAGCATCGAGATCACGTAGTTGCCGAGTGCCGGCACCACGCGACGGATCGCCTGCGGCAGGATCACCGCGGTCCAGGTGCGCCGCAGCGGCAGGCTGAGCGCGGTGGCCGCCTCCCACTGGCCGGGCGGCACGGCCTCGATGCCGGCGCGGTAGACCTGCATCGTGTACGTCGAGTAGTGCAGCCCGATCCCCACGATCCCGGTGGTCAGCGCGTCGAACGAGATGCCCCACTCCGGCAGCACGAAGAAGAGGAAGAAGAGCTGCACCAGCAGGGGCGTGTTGCGGATGAACTCCGTGATGAACCCCACCGGCCAGCGTACGAACCGGGTGGGCAGACGCATCGCGAAGGCCCAGACGAGGCCCAGGGCGAACGAGATCAGGGAGCCGAGGACGACGGCTTCCAGCGTGGTGCCCACGCCGTCCCAGAACTTCGGCATGAAGTCACTGACGGCAGACCATTCCCAGTTCATGCGACACCTCCGGTCCGCGTCAGGTCCTTACTGCTGCCCTGCGAGCCGGACGCCGAGTGGCGCAGGGAGAGGCTCTTGAAGAACCCCGGCTCCATGGGGCGGCCGATGTTCGCCTTCGTCTTGCGTTCCAGGGCCCGCATGCCGCGGGACAGGACGAACGCGAGGACGAAGTAGATGACCAGGCTGATCGTGTAGATCTTGGCGCTCTCCTGGGTCGCGAGGCGCACCAGGTACGCGGCGAACGAGGTGTCGGCGATGCCCAGCAGCGAAACCAGCGCGGTGCCCTTGAGCAGCTCGATCAGGAGGTTGCTGAAGGGCGGGATCATCTCCGGGATGGCCTGCGGCAGCAGGATCAGCCGCATCCGCTGCCAGGGCGTGAAGCTGAGCGCGATGCCCGCCTCACGCTGCGCCGGGGCGACCGAATTGAGCGCACCGCGCACGACCTCGGCGCCGTACGCCCCGTAGGACAGGCCGAGGGCGAGAACCGCCGCCCACATCGGTACGAAGCTCCAGCCGAACAGCAGGGGCACGACGAAGAACATCCAGAACATCAGCACCAGCGCCGAGGTGCCGCGGAATATCTCGGTGTAGAAGCCGGCGAGGAAGCGGACGATCCACAACTTGTGGGTGCGTGCCATGCCCACGCCGAAGGCGACGACGACGGCGAGTGCCGCGCTGTAGATCGTCAGCTGGATCGTGATCCAGATACCGGGAAGGACCCAGTGCTGCCACAGTCCTGTGGTCATTGGGCACAGAGCTCCTTCGTGGTGAGGTGCGTCATTTCCTTCGTGGTGAAACCGAAGGGGCGCAGAATGCGCAGCAGCTCACCGCTCTTCTTCAGCTTGGCGATCTCGACGTTGAAGGCGTCCCGCAGCGAGGTGTCGACGGGACGGAACGCGAAGGCCCCGCCATCGACGTGCTTCTTGCCGTCCACGAGTGGCGCGAAGGGCTCCGTGACCTCCGCCTTCTTGCTGTGCGCCACGACCGTGCGGGTGGTGAGCGCGGTGCCGGCGAAGATGTCGACCCGGCCGGACTCGACCGCGTTCAGGCCGGCCACCTGGTCCTGGAGGATGACGATGTCGCTCTGCTTCATCCCGGCGCCCACCGCGTAGTCGATCTCGGCGTACCCGGTGCCGGTGGCGAACTTGGCCTTCTTCTTGACCACGTCAGCGTAGCTGTGCAGGCCCAGCGGGTTCCCTTTGCGGACGATGAACGCGTCCAGCATCTGGTACTCGGGTTCGGCGAAGATGACCTGCTGGCAGCGGTCCTTGTTGACGTACATACCGGCAGACACCGCATCGAACTGCTGCGAGTTCAGGCCGGGGATCAGCGAGCCGAACTCCGTGGCGACCGGCTGCACCCGTGGGATCCCGAGGCGCTTGAAGATCACCTTGGCCAGTTCCGGCGCCTCACCGGTGAACTCGCCGTTCTTGTCGATGTAGCCGAACGGGATCTCACCTGCGATGCCCAGCCGTACCACGCCCTGCGACCTGAGCCGCTCGAGCGTGTCGCCCTCGGCCACCCGGGAGCAGCCGGCCGCTCCGCCCACGGCAGCCGCGGTACCGAGCGCGGCGACACCGGCGAGAAGCGTCCGGCGGCGTATGCCGTTCGGTTCGCGTTGTTTTTGTCTTTCCGAAGTCGGAGCCATGGGCGCGCGGCTACCCCATCCGATGCAAGGTATGCCCACCGACTTTCGGTCAACGATCGGGTGCGGTCTTGACCCGGTGTGCAGGATGGGTTCATGAGCGAACGATTCATTGAGGTCTCCCTGCCCAAGCGTGGGGTGACCTGCACGGCGAAGCTGCTCGACGACCGGGCCCCCCTGACCTGCGCAGCGGTCTGGGACGCCCTCCCGTTGGGTGGTGACGTCTACCACGCCAAGTACGCCCGTAACGAGATCTACACCCTTCTGCCCCCGTTCGCCCCGCAGGAGCCGCCGCTGGAGAATCCGACGGTCACTCCTATTCCGGGTGACCTTGTCTATTTCACCTTCAACGGGACGCAGCTCGGTAGCCAGGCCTACGGCTACGGCAGCACCGCCGCGGGCGTGCAGGCCGGGGCGACCATGATCGACCTCGCGTTCTTCTACGAGCGCAACAACCTGCTCATCAACGGTGACCTCGGCTGGATCCCCGGCATCGTCTGGGGGCAGGTGGTCGACGGCCTCGACCGGATGGCCGAGGCGAGTCAGGACCTGTGGCGGGCCGGTGCGCTGGGGGAGTCGCTGACCTTCAAGCGGGCCTGACCCACGGTGGCCCGTGGGTCAGGGTGACCCCGGCCGGCCGGGGTGCCCGTGGTCCGGGTGCCCGGTGCCCGGTGCCCGGTGCGACCCTTCGGGTCGCCACCGGACCGGAGGGGCGGTTCTGTCGTGTCCGGACCACCGGGCGGTGGTGGGTTGCTCGCGCAGTTCCCCGCGCCCCCTTTTTTTGCGCCGTGGGCCGAGGGGTGCCTCGGAAGGGGCGTCCCTCGGCCGCACGGCCGACGGGGGAAGCTACGCCAACGTGGGCGCCGGGATGCCCACCGCCCCCGTTTCGTAGAGGGCCTGGGCCGCCCGGAGCACCAGCGCGTCCGCGTGGCGCGCGCCGACCAGCTGGACGCCCACCGGGAGACCGTCGTCGTCCACCCCGCACGGCATCGAGGCCGCGGGCTGCTGGGTGAGGTTGAACGGGTACGTGAACGGCGTCCAGCTCGTCCACCGCGCCTCACCCGAGCTCGCCGGCGCCTCCGCACCCGCCTCGAAGGCTGCGATCGGCACAGCCGGGGTCAGCAGCAGGTCGTACGTCTCGTGGAAGCGGCCCATGCGGCGGCCGAGGTCCATGCGGACGTCGACGGCGGCCAGGTAGTCCAGGGCGCTGTACCCGGCACCCTGCGCGCAGATCTCCGCCAGACCCGGGTCGAGCAGGTCACGCTCGCGGGGGCCGAGCGGCTGGGTGACACGGGCCGCGCCGCTGAACCACAGCACGTGGAACGCCTCCACCGGGTCCGAGAAGCCAGGGTCGGCGTCCTCGACGTGCGCACCCAGCTCGGTGAGTCGCTGCACCACCCGCCCCACGCCCTGCGCCACCGCGGGCTGCACGGTGGCCTTGCCGCCGAGCGTCGGGGCGTAGGCGATCCGCAGGCCGCGCACCCCGCTGCCCGGCTCCCGAAGCTCGGTGCCGTCCGTGCCGTGGGTCAGAGCGGCGCGGAAGCCCTCCGTCAGCGGGCCGAGTCCGGACCAGTCACGCGCATCCGGGCCGCTGATCACGTCCATCGCCAGCGCCGCGTCCGCCGCGTCCCGGGTCATCGGGCCGACGTGCGCCAGCGTGCCGAAGGCGCTCGCCGGATACAGCGGCACGCGCCCGTACGTCGGTTTCAACGCGAAGATGCCGCAGAAGGCGGCGGGGATCCGCACCGAGCCACCGCCGTCCGTGCCCAGCGACAGCGGGCCGGCGCCGAGCGCCACCGCGGCCGCGCTGCCGCCGCTGGAGCCGCCCGCCGTGCGCGAGGTGTCGTACGGGTTGCGGGTGACTCCGGACAGCGGTGAGTCGGTGACGCCCTTCCAGCCGAACTCGGGCGTGGTGGTCTTGCCCAGGAAGACCGCGCCGTGTTCCCGCAGCCGGGCCACGGACGGCGCGTCCTCGTCCCAGACGCCCTCCGGATGGACGGTCTTCGAACCCCGCAGGGTCGGCGCGCCGCGCTGCAACAGGATGTCCTTCACCGTCACCGGTACGCCGTCGAGCAGGCCCATCGGCTCGCCGCGCGCCCAGCGGTCCGCCGCGCCGCGGGCCTGCTCCCGTGCCTGCTCGGCGTCGATGCGCACGAAGGCGTTGACCGACGGTTGGATCTCCTCGCACCGCCGCAAGGCCGCATCCACCACGTCGACGGGGCTGAAGGCGCCCGTGCGGTAGCCCTCGACGAGCCCTACCGCGGTCAGATCCGTGAGCTCGGTCATCGCTCTCCCTTGTGCTGTGTGTCCGGTATGCGCATGTGTCGTGTGCCCTCGTGTCGGGTGTGTTCCCGGGCCGCCGGGTCCGCTTCCCGTGCCGACGGGTCCCGAGGTTTTCCGGCGGCCCGGTCAGCCGCCGGGCACGTACCCGCGCTCCTTGTCGACCACGTTCGGCAGCGGCTGGCCGGCCTCCCATCGGTCGTACATGGCGACGAACTGCGCCGCAAGATCGTCGCGCCAACCGATCGTGTCGCCGCTCATGTGCGGGGAGATCAGCAGGCCCGGCGTGTCCCACAGCGGGCTGTCCGGCGGAAGTGGCTCGTGCTCGAAGACGTCGAGCGCGGCGCCCGCGATCCACCGCTCCGCCAGCGCCCGGGCGAGGTCCGCTTCGACGACCAGCTGGCCGCGGCCGACGTTGATGAAGCGCGCCGAGGGGCGCATTAGGCCGAAACGCCGGGCATCGAACATGCCGCGGGTGGCATCGGTGAGCGGTGCCACACTCACTACCCAGTCGGCGGACGCAAGAAGTGGATCGAGGTCCTCGGTGCCGTGGATGCCGTCCCGCCGGGTGCGTCCGACCAGCGCTGTCGTGATCCCCAGCGCCTCGAGGGTCCGGGCGATCGCCCGCCCGATAGGGCCTGAGCCCACTACGCAAGCGCGATTTTCAGCCAACCGCTGTGTTTCCCGATGTCGCCACTCGTGGCGGCCCTGAAGAGCCCATGTGCTCGGCAGATCCTTCGCCATGGCCAGAACGAGGGCGGCGACGTACTCGGCGATGGGCTGGTCGAAGATTCCGCGTGCGTTGGTCACGACGGTGTCCGAGGCCACCAGCCGAGGCCCCAGAAGATGATCGACACCGGCGCTCACGGTGTGCACCCAACGGGGCCGCGGACCGGACTCGGGCCATGCCCCGCGCACCGCCGTGGAGGTGAAGTCCCACACCAACAACACGTCTGCGCTGGGAAGTTGTGAGGCGAGTGAGGTCTCGTCGACGAATCTCACCCGGGCCCTTCCGGTCAGCGCACCGAGGCGCGGCTCAGGCTGGTCGCCGAGGACCAGGACGCTGGGAAGATCAGCTTTGGACATCGGGTGGAAACCCTTCTGCAACGGCGTTCCGCTTCCATTGCATCGTCAGTGGGGAGCGACTGGAAAAGGCGGATTGACCACGCTGGCAGTCGAACCTACCGTCGTCAACACGGATCCTTTTCGAGGCTCCGCCTCCCCATCCCGACGTCCCGGCGTGTGCCGGCTTTCTCGTTCCACCGGAGCTGTCCTCTGAGCTCTCCGGTCGGACTTGTGGTGATCTTCCAGGCCCCGTCGGCCGTCGGTGTACCACCCAAGCCTTCCGGCGACCCTTCACGCAGCTCCACCCTGCACGTCAACCCGGCCCTTGGCCGAACGCACTGCATCCCCACTGGTTGATCGAATCGGGGTTAGTTGCTATGGACGTCTCTTTCCTGGGTGGACCCCAGCCACAGCGTGGTCTGGGGGTCGTCGCCCCTTTTGACTTCGCGCTTGACCGCGAGCTCTGGCGCTGGGTGCCGGACGAGATCTCGCTGTTCCTGACCCGTACGCCGTTCGTGCCGGTCGAGGTCAGCCTCGACCTGGCCCGGATGGTCAGCGAGCACGAGACGCTCGGCGAGGCCGTTCGGGCGCTCAGCGTCGCCGAGCCGGAGGTCGTGGCGTACGCCTGCACCTCGGGCAGCTTCGTCGGCGGCATCGCGGGCGAGCGAGCCATGTGCGAGGCGATGCTGCGGGCCGGCGAGGTGCCGTCCCTGACCACGTCCGGGGCGCTGCTCGAGGCGCTCGAAGAGCTCTCGGCGCGGCAGATAGCCCTGGTCACCCCGTACACGGACTCGGTGACCGGGGCGCTGGAGGACTATCTGGCCGAGGCCGGGGTGCATGTCACCGGTCGGGCCATGCTGGGGCTGACCCGGCACATCTGGAAGGTGCCCTACCGGGACGTGGTCGGCATGGCGCGCGAGGCGGTGCGGGGCCACGCCGACGCGCTCTTCATCAGCTGCACCAACCTTCCGACCTACGACGTGATCCCGCAGCTGGAGGCCGAGCTCCAGATCCCGGTGCTGTCGGCGAATCAGGTGACGATGTGGGCCGCGCTGCGGCGGCTGGGTACCCGTGCAGTAGGCCCGTACCAGGCACTGCTCAATCCGGGCGCCCGACCCGGCGTCCCCCAGCTGGAGCCGCCGGCACCCGCGGGTGCGTCCCCGGCCCTCGAAGCGCTGGGGGAGACGACCGGTGAGGGCAGCGGGGCGCTGTCCGACGGGCCCCCACCCGCGGAGACCGAGGGAGGCTGGTCCTGACCGGAAGGACACACCGGGCGCACCGGGCGCCGAGGGCCGGATACGACGGCGACCGGCGCCCTGGTCCCCGGTAACCGGGGCACCCGCCCGCACCCGCCCGCCCAGGTGCCCCATGGGTGGGGCGCGTCGGGCGGGCCGGAGGGGGGTAGGCGATCCGCCTGAGGTACTACGCGCAAGGCAAGGAGGCTGGACGTGACCGCACTGGGATTCCTGTATCCCGGCCACTCGGCGGAGGACGACTACCCGCGTATGGAGTTGCTGCTCGGCGGCGGCATCCGGCTGGCCGTCGTGCACACCGACATCGGCACGGATGCGCATCGCGTCGACGCGCTGCTGGAGATGGGGTCGGCCGACCGGCTCGCCGCGGGGGTGGAGGAGCTACGGCTGTCCGGCGCAGAGGCCACCGTGTGGGCGTGCACCAGCGGCAGCTTCGTCTACGGCTGGGACGGCGCGCACGAGCAGGTGAGGTCGCTGGCCCGGGCCGCCGGGCTGCCGGCGTCCAGTACGTCCTTCGCGTTCGTGCACGCGGCGCAGGAGCTCGGGCTGCGCCGGGTCGCGGTCGCCGCGACCTATCCCGAAGACGTCGCGAAGCTCTTCGCCGCCTTCCTGAAAGAGGGCGGCATCGAGGTGCTCAGCACCCGCGGCAGCGGCATCATCACCGCCGCCGAGGTCGGCACCTGGGGGCGTGAGCAGGTGCTCGAACTGGGCCGTGCCGGGGACCACCCGGACGCGGAGGCGGTCCTCATGCCGGACACGGCTCTGCACACGGTGGCATGGCTGACCGAACTCGAGGAGACCCTCGGCAAGCCGGTGCTCACGGCGAACCAGGTGACCGCATGGGAGGCCCTGCGGCTCGCCGGGCGCCGGGTGAACGCCCCGCAACTGGGGAAGCTGTTCACCCGCGAACCCCTGGTCCAGGCCACGGAGTGACACCGGCGTCCCTGCCGGGCGGCGCGGTCCGCTCGGCAGGGTGATGCGGGCGCGGACGGGCGGGGGAGATGCGCTGAGATGCGCGGGTAGAGCGGTGAAGGACCGGCAGCACGGGACCGGCGGAATAAACCGGAGCCTGTCTCCGTTCGCGCTGGGGAGACACCGTACCCGCACAGCCAGGAGGCATCCCCGGTGAACGAGAGCGGCGACGTACGCCAGGAGGACGTCCACGAGGACGTCCACGAGGACGACGTGCGTCAGGAGATCGCCGGCCAGGCCCGGGGCAGCGCTTCCGTGCCGCTGTCGGTGCTTGACCTGGCCACCGTGGGCGCGCAGAACACCGCGGCCGACGCGCTGCGCACCAGCGTCCGGCTGGCCCGGCTGGCGGAGGAGCGCGGGTTCCACCGCTACTGGGTCGCCGAGCACCACTCGATGCCCGGCGTCGCCTCGTCCTCGCCCGCCGTGATCCTGGCCCACCTGGCCGCCCACACCGAGCGGATCCGGCTCGGCTCCGGCGGGGTGATGCTGCCCAACCACGCGCCGCTCGTGATCGCCGAGCAGTTCGGCACCCTCGAGGCCCTCGCGCCCGGCCGGATCGACCTCGGCCTGGGACGCGCCCCCGGCACCGACGGCGCCACCGCGGCCGCCCTGCGCCGCACCGATCGCTTGAACGAGGGCGCCGACGACTTCCCGCAGCAGCTCGCCGAGCTGATCCGCTTCCTCGACGACGACTTCCCCGACGGGCACCCGTACGCCCGCATCCACGCCGTCCCCGGCCCCGTACAGGCCAGCGCGCCCGGCGGGGTGCAGTCGCCGGCCCGGCCGCCGGTCTGGCTGCTCGGCTCGTCCGGCTTCAGCGCGCAGCTCGCCGGGGCGCTCGGGCTGCCGTTCGCCTTCGCGCACCACTTCTCGGCGCGCAACACCGTCCCCGCGCTCGACCTGTACCGCGAGTCGTTCCGGCCCTCCCGCGTGCTCGCCGCCCCGTACGCGCTGATCGGGGTCTCCGCGCTCGCCGCCGACGATGCGCGTGAGGCCCGTCGCCAGGTGCTGGCCGCGGCGCTCGGCATGGTGCGGCTGCGTACGGGGCGGCCCGGTCTCGTGCCGACCCCTGAGGAGGCCGAGGCGTACAGCTTCAGCCCGATGGAGCGGGAGTTCATCGACGGGTGGAACGCCAACGTGGTGCACGGTACGCCTGACGAGGTTCGTACCGGGCTGGACGACCTGCAGAAGCGTACCGGGGCCGATGAGTTGATGATCACTGCTAACGCGCATGGGAACGCTGCGCGGCTGCGGTCGTATGAGTTGATTGCCGATGCGTACGGGATGTGGGCGGGTGCCGGCGTTCCGGGGCGCTGATCTGGGGGCTGTGCCCCCAGACCCCCCTGTCGGCCTTGACGGCCTCGTCCTCAAACGCCGGACGGGCTGTAGTGGTGCGGCCCGGCTGTAGTGGTGCGGGCCGGCTGTCGTGGTGCCGGCGGGCTGTCGTGGTGCGGGCCGGCTGGGGTGGTGCTCGGGCGGGTCACGCTCGCGGGCACGCTCCGGTCACCAGGAGTTCGGGGATGCGCTCTGCCCGTACCGCGCGCGAGTAGAGCCAGCCCTGTGCCGTGTCGCATCCGATCCGCCGTAGCCGGTCCGCCTGGCCGGACGTCTCCACGCACTCCGCGGTGACGGTGAGCCCCAGCCGGTGGGCCAGCTGTACCAGTGCCTCGACGATCACCTCGTCGGCGGGGTTCGGGTGGGCCTCGTCGTCGAACCGGAAACCGCGCACGAAGGAGCCGTCCAGCTTGAGCACCGACACCGGCAGGCGGCTGAGGTACGCCAGGTTGGAGTACCCGGTGCCGAAGTCGTCGATGGCGATCCGCACGCCCATGTCGCTGAGGGCCTGGAGGGCCTGGAGCGGACGGCCCGCCGAGCCCATCACGGCGGACTCGGTGAGCTCCAGCTGGAGGAGCCGCGGCGCGAGACCGGTCTCGGCGAGGATCTCGGCGACGTCGGCGACCAGGTCGGAGTCCCACACCTGGCGCACGGCGACGTTCACGCTCACGTAGACCGGCGGCACGTCGGGATGGTCGATCTGCCACTGCCGGGCCTGCCGGCAGGCGGTCTGCAGGATCCAGCGGCCGAGCTGCACGATCGAGCCGTCCTCCTCGGCCAGACCGATGAAGCGATTCGGCGTCAGGGTGCCGAACTGCGGGTGCTGCCAGCGCACCAGCGCCTCCACCCCGCGGAGCCCGCCGTCCTCGAGACGTACCAGCGGCTGGTACTCCAGCATGAACTCGCCCCGCTCCACCGCCGGCCGCAGCGTCGACGACAGCGCCTGCCGGGTCATGCGGTGCGCGTTGCGCTCCGGGTCGAAGAGCGTCCACCGGCCCTTTCCGTCGGCCTTCGCGTAGTACAGCGTGGTGTCCGCGGCCTGCATGAGGGCGGTGGCGGTGGTGCCGGCGGCGCGCCGTTCCACCACGCCGATCGAGGCGGAGACGGAGAGCCGCTGACCGGACAGGTCGAAGGGCTTCTGGAGGCTGCGCAGCACCGACTCGGCGAGGTCGGCGACCTGCTCCGTACCGGTGGAGTCCTCCACGAGCAGCGCGAACTCGTCGCCGCCGAGCCGGGCCACGAGCGGCGTCGTCGCGGCCCGGCCGAGGCCCGCCTGCTCCGCGCAGTGCGTCAGCCGGTCGGCCACGGCCGCCAGCAGCAGGTCACCGATGCGGTGGCCGAGGGTGTCGTTGACGGCCTTGAACCCGTCGAGACCGAGGACGCAGAGGCCGACCCGCCCCGTGCCGGCCTCACGGTGGCGTCCGCAGGCGTTGAAGAGAGGGTGGAACGGAGGAGACGAGGGAGACGGGCGCTGGCCGCAGGCCGGGGCAGGCCGGGAGGTCGGTGCGGGTGATGTGCCGGGGGCGTGGGGGGCGGGGGGTTCGTACGCGTCGTACGAGCCGGCCTCCAGGGCGGCTGTGAGGCGCTCGAAGAACAGCGTCCGGTTGGGCAGCCGGGTCACCGGGTCGTGCATCTCCAGGTGGCGCAGCCGGGCCTGCAACTCGCGGCGTGCGGTGATGTCCGAGACGGACAGCAGTGCCGCGGGCGCCGCGCTGCCGGCGGTTCCTTCGGGACCCTTTGCGGGTTTCCGCGCCGGGTCGTCGCCGCTGTCCTTGCCGCTGTCCTGGCGGCCGGTCAGGGGGGCGATGGTGATCTGCGCCCACAGCGAGTGGCCGTCGGGGTGTTTGAGCCGGCGGGTGCAGCGCAGCCGGCCCGACCGGCCGCGGAGCACCTCCCGATAGGCATGCCAGATCCGGCTGTCGGAGGTCAGGTCCACCAGATCGGCGGCCGGCCGCCCGACCGGTGCACCGCCACCCGTGCCGAACAGGTCGGTGAACGCGGAGTTCGCGGTGGCCACCAGACCGGCGCCGTCGACGACGGCCAGCGCGACGGGCGCGGCGGCGAACGCGGCCCAGTGCGCGCATGACGCACCGGAACGGGGACCGGTCGCCCCGGTGCGGTCGGGGGAGGGGCGGGCCGCGGAGGGCTGGTTGCCCGCAGGCCGGTGTGCCGGACCCGGGTGTGCGGTGGGCGGGTCCGCGGGCGGCGGGGCCACGGCCGGTCCCGCGGGGCCGGACGGAGCGCTCGCACGGTCCACCTGGGCGCTCGCCCGGTCCAGCGGGGCCCGGTCGCCTTCGTTGCCCGGGTACTCCGACCGTTCGGGGCGAGCGCCGTGAAGATAGGCGTCGCCCGGGGGGCCGTACGGGTGGGGCGCGTTCGTACTGTGGGGCTCCCCGTCGCGCGCGTCGGAGCCCTCGCTCGGCTCCGCACCCCCGCCTGAGCGCCCGCCCCGGGACCCGGGCTCGCCGGGCGCACCCGTACCGCCTTGGGCGTCCCGGGAGCAACGCTCCGTGACGGCCCGAGGGGTGCCGTCTGCCGGTGGGGCCGGTCCTTCGGGCGTTCCGCTCACCGCTCGCTCCCGCAGTGCAGTCGTTGTGCAGTCGATGTCGTACTGGTCTCAGTCGTACGTCCGGTCGCCGGCGCGCCGGTGGGCGGGTGGGGGCCGGGTCGGCGGGGGGCCGGTTCGGCCAGGTCCGCGCAGGAAAGTGTGCCGATCATAGAGCGCCGCCCGGGGTGTATCCAGCCAGCGACCGGCCAGGCGTGGCTCTCGCTCGCGGGACGGATCATCGTCGTTTCATCGACGGAGCGTTTCACGTTCGGTCCTGGTCGGCTCTGCGGGCGGCTTTGTCGGCTCCCGATCGATTGTGACGTTCCGTGAGTGCGGAAGCGGCCATCGCCGCTCACTCGGCCGGGCCAGAACAACTGGGCGAAGTGTGACAAAAGTGATGAGGCTGGGTGCGGTGTCCCTGAAACCCGCGCCCGGAGGTAGCCGTGCCGCGTCCGCTCCGCCCCGAGGAGCCGAACGAGCCCGAGGAGACCGGCGAGCCCCACGGGCGCCCCGGACGGCCGGAGGAGCCGTCGGGCCCCGACCCCGAGCCCGAGCCGGTCGGCGAAGCCGCCGAACTGGACGCCGGCCCTGCGGAACCGCCCCACCACGAACGCACAGAACCGCCGAATTCCGCACCCCGCCGGGGTCCGGAAGCGCAGGCCGCGCGAACCGTCCCCGGCATGCCCGGGCCCAGGTCGCCCCAGGCCGACGCACGCGTCCCCGACGCCGCGCGCCCGCCCGATCCGCGCCCTGGTGAACGTCGGCCCTGGCTACGCAGTGCCGCGGCCGCGCTGACCGCACTGTCGGCGCTGGCCGCGACGTCGCTGGTGGCCGGCTCCGCGGTCGCCGACCGGCGGTCGATGCCGTGTGCGCTGGGCCGGACCGAGGCGCACCACTCGGAGGGCGTGGACAGCTGGAACGGCGCGTATCCGCGTCCCAGGCGAACGCTCGACGCGCTGCTGGTCTTCCTGTCGTTCCCCGACGCCCGCCCCAGGACCAGCCCGGACGTCCTGACGTCGGACTACTTCCCGGCCACCAGCCGCTTCTACGAGCGCGCCTCCTACGGCAAGTTCACCCTGCGCCCGCGTCCACACCGCGCCTGGATCCGGATGCCCCGGCCGTCCACCGCGTACCGGATACGACGCGACTGGGACGACGCGCACCGGGCGGCCTACCTGAAGGACGCGGTGGCGGCCGCGAACCCGCGTGTGGACTTCGGCAAGTACGACATTGTCTATTTCGTGGCGGACCCGGACGCCCCCGGCGTTGACTCCGACGCGACGAAGGTGGTCAATTTCGACCGTCCGATCACCGTCGACGGTGCGAGCCTGCGGCGCATCGTGACCATCTTCGAGCGGCATCCTCCAGACCGGAATGTACTGGCGCACGAGACGGGACATGTCTTCGATCTTCCCGACCTCTACCACCGCCCGTCCGACGGCAAGGGTGACTGGGACACGTACGTGGGCGACTGGGATGTCATGGGCAGCCAGTTCGGCCTGGCACCCGAGTTCTTCGCCTGGCACAAGTGGCGGCTCGGTTGGCTCGATCCCGACCAGGTGGTCTGCGTCCAGGGCGGCGGCGACACCCGGCTGGACCTGGAGCCGCTCTCCGCACCCCCAGGGCGCCCGGAGGCCGTACCCGCGGCGGTGACGGACCCGGACGCGTACCAGGACGGCTACCCGGACCGGTACGGGGACCCGCGCGGGGGCACGCGCCCGGACGCGCCGTCGCGCATGGCCGACAGCGCGCTCTGGGCGGCACCGGCCGGCCCGGCGAAGGGCTCCGCCGGCCCCCTGCGCACGGCGAAACTGGTGGTCGTCCGCACCGGGCGGAGCAGCGCGATCGCGCTGGAGGCCCGTAGCGCGTGGGGCAACGACGCGGCGGCCTGCACCCAGGGCGTGCTCGTCTACCGGGTGCGCAGCGCGACGGAGTCCGGCGGCGGCCCGGTGGAGGTGATCGACGCCCACCCGCGCTCGGCGGCCTGCTGGAACGAGTCGGTCTACCCGGCTCTTGCGGATGCGCCGGTGCGCAGCGGAGAACGCTTTCGCGTTCCGCACGAGCGGGTGCGCATCGATGTGAGCGTGGGGGAGCGTACGCGTACGGGGGCGTGGCGGGTGAAGATCACCACGAGGTGAGTCACGGCGTTCGGGCGCCCAGCGCCTGAACACGCGGGGGTCTGGGGGCGCCCCCCAGAAGACACAAAGGCCGACCCTGTGAAGCGCTGTGCGCGAACAGGGTCGGCCAGAGGTCGTGCGCCGCCAGGGACTCGAACCCCGGACCCGCTGATTAAGAGTCAGCTGCTCTAACCAACTGAGCTAGCGGCGCCTGCTGACGTCGTAGACACTAGCACCCTGGTCGGCGCGAGGAAAAATCGATATCCGCTCCCCCTGTACCGCGGGGTTCTGGGGTGTCGTCCCCGGGCCCTCCGTCGCGCGGGCCGCTCGTACGCAGGCCCAGAGCAGCACCTCGGGGCCCGGCAGCCAGGGCCGCCGGGTGGCGGGGGCGACCAGCCAGCGCACGGCCAGGGTCTCGGTGGCCGCGCAGGCCGCGGCCGCGCCATGGGCGAGCGGCGGCACGGTCACCGCGTCGCCCGAGCCATGGCAGAGCAACGGCGGCACCGCACCGCCGCGGCCGCCGCCGGCTGCCCCCCACTCCTCCCACCGCAGCAGCGACGGCAGCCGTTGGGCGGTGCCCGGCGCGGCGAACAGCAGCATCCGCCCGCGGTGCACGGCGACCGGGCCCGAGCCGGGGCCGTCCGCCCACAGCCGGTCGAGCATCCGGCGGCCGAAGAACGCGGGAACGTTCACCACGTCGAAGGTGATGCCGCAAGGGAGGGTGAGCGGCAGGTCGGGCTCGCGTGCCCAGCGGGAGAGAGTGGCGTGGGGATACGTTCCTGCTGAGACGAGCCAGGCGGCGCCTTCCGCGGTCACCCGCGAGACGGGCACGTTCTCCGTCGCCCCGGGCAGGCTTTCGTCCCCGGCCGGACCCGAGCGGTGCGGCTGCTCGCCCACCCCTGGCGGCGGCGCATCCTCCCCGGTCAGCCGCTCCCGTGCCGGCCAGCCGTGTGGTGGCTGCTCGGCGGTGACAGGCCATCCCGGAGTGGATACGTGCCATGGGCTGTTCATGACGGTCATGTCTACCGGGAGTGAGCACCTGAATCCGCTGGGTTCCCGGAAGTCGGGACAGGGCGGCGGCGCGGGGAGTATCTTGCCCCGAGGCATATGACGGCAGCCCGTGCTGCCAGCCTGCCCCGTCGGCACACTCCCCGTGCCACCGGCTCCGTGCCGCCGGCCGCCCCCGCCCCCGCCGTCTCGCCCTCATGTAGGACCGGTTCGGGCTATTTCGTCTGCTTTATCTCCTTGGCGCAGAGGGTGACGCCGGCGTCGTCGAGGGTCCAGCTGTCCTGGCTTCCGCAGTCGTACTCGCCGGAGTGGACGCTCAGGATCTTGACTATGTACTTGTAGTCGTCGGGAATGTCGCCGTCGCACGGAGTGATCATGGTGCGGTAGAGCTTCTCGTCCTTGTCGGCGAACTCGCACTGGCCGACACGGAAGTTGCGGTTCAGGCAGAGGTCGGTCGTGCTGCCGTCCGCGTTGTCGTGGGACCAGTCGTTGTCGTAGGAGTCCGAGCACCCGTCGGTGTCGTTCGAAACGGACATCACGCGGTAGTAGGACCCGGCACCGGAGCAACTGGCCGCCTGCGGAGTGTCGGACGACCACATCCCGTCGGGGTCGGTGTAGCTGTCCAGGCAGTCGTCGATCTTGATGTCGGCGAACGCCTCGTCCTCGGGGCTGGGCGGAGTGGGGCTGGAGTCCTCCACGGGGGAGTCCTCGCTGCTCGGGCTCTCGCTCGCCGTGTCACTGGCAGTGCTGCTGGAGTCGGTGGGCGAGTCGTCCGAGTGGTCACCGTTGAAGTTGACGACCAGGCTGACGATCAGGGCTGCGGCACCGAGCAGTGCGTAGAGGTACTCGTTCTTCCAGCCGGACTTGCGGCGCGGCTGCTCACCCGTCCCCGTACTCGACGTCGTACCGCCGCCGGGTGTCGCCCCGCCGCTCGACGCCGCACCGACCGCCGGTCCGGCGGGCCCCGGACCCCCGGGCGGCGTCAGCGGATAGTGCCCGTGCCCGGCCGCCATCCCCGGGCCGGGTGTGCCCGGCGTCGCCTCCCCGGACCTGGGTGTCTGCTCCGGGTTCTCCACCTGGGTGGCCAGCCGGGTCCCGCCCGGGCCGACGGTCCAGCTGCGGGTGACCGTTTCGGCCTCCGACTGGTCGGAGGCCCGCTGGAGGCGCCGGCCCTCCGCGGCGTAGCGGTCGATCAGGGACGTCCAACCACCGGGCAGGGCACCGCTGTCGCCACCGGCGAACCGGTGGACCAACTGCTCGGCGGTCGGCCGGTCCTCCGGTCGCACGGCGAGGCAGTCGCCGATCACTCCGGTGAGTCCCTCGGGCAGCCCGTCCAGGGTGACGGCGGCCTGCCGTACGTAGTTGAGCTGCCGCAACGCCTCGTCGGTGTCCGGGTAGGGCAGCCGGCCGCAGGCCACGTGGTACAGCGTGATGCCGAGCGCGTAGATGTCGGAGGCCGGGGCACTGGGCAGCCCCTCGGCCTGTTCCGGCGCCGCGAAGGCGACGGTTCCGAGGGTGAACTTGGTGCTGGTGAGGTCGCTGGCGTGGGAGATGCCGAAGTCGATGACCTTCGGGCCGTCGTGTGTCAGCAGGATGTTCAGCGGTTTGACGTCCCGGTGCACGATCCCCTTGCTGTGCAGCTCCGCGAGGGCCCGCACCACACCGGAGGCGATCCAGCGCACCGCGGCCTCGCTCCCGAGCGCCCCCCGCTGGACCACCAGCGCCTGGAGCGACGGCGCCGGCACGTACTCCATCGCCATCCAGGGCCGGGGCCCTTCGGCGTCGGCGTCCAGAACCCGGGCCGTCTGGTTGCTGGTGATCCGTCGGGCGAGCCTGACCTCCCGGTCGAAACGCTTACGGGCCTCCGGGGTGACCCCGCCGGGCGCCAGCAGGGTCTTGAGGGCGACGAGCTGGCCGGAGGCCGGGTTCCGCCCGAGGTAGATCACCCCCATGCCGCCGATGGCCAGCTGCCCGAGCAGTCGGTACGGCCCCAGTTGGCGAAGTTCGCCACTGAGAGCGAGCACACCCATCTCGAACGGTTCTTCCGTCACAGCTCAGCCTCTCCCGTCGCCTACGCGCTGATGGACGCGGAGGCTACACTCGCCGGTTCCGCTGGTGGCGCCGGGATCCACGGGGTGCCGGTACCGAGGCGTGCGCGAGACTGATCGCGCGATGACACTCATCCGCAAAGCGTCGCAGGTGCCCAACACGGCGTCACGCCCGCGGCGGTGGACGCCGGTCCGGCAGGGCGAAGGGCGGCCGACCTCGGGAAGGTGCACCCCCTACGGCAGCGACGCGCCATGCGCAGACGGCCGTGCCGGGCCGTGGCGGTCCCGCCGACCGTACGGCGCTGCCATCGTCGAACGGGACCCGTCCCGGGGCGGCGTCGATACCGTTCGTGGGCCGCTTCCGGACGGGATGGGCTGCGATGGCCAAACGACTCCTTCTCGTGCTGCTCGTCATCCTGCTCGGTACGGGCGGGTACGGCGTGTACCGCTACTTCAGCCAGGACACCCGGCATGACGTGGTGATGCGTCACGCCGACCAGTTCGCCGCCATCGAACGTCGCCTTTCCGCGCTGGCGCCCGGCATTTCCTCGGCGCTCACCGAGGACTCCGACACCGCATGCCGCGATGTGCGCAAGGGCGCGCGGCTGTTCCGCTACGACCAGGACGATCCGGCCGGGAACAACCTCGGCATGGTGACGTACGACCAGCTGACCGATCCTGCGAAAGCATCGGGTACCTGGGATTTCATCAACACGGACCTCGCACGGTACGTCGCCGCCTCCGCGCCCGGTCACCATCGCACGAGCGGCGACAATGAATTCGCGAGCGACACGTACACCCGCTCGGTCGAGGCGATGGCCAAGGTGCGCTATGTGCTCGTGGTCAAAACCCATCTGACCGAGGGTGGGGACGGTTCGCAGGAGTCGTCCCACGATCACATAGACGACCTGCTGGGGTTCGACGGGGTGATCGCCGATCTACGCAGCCGGAAGGTGCTGTGCACCGTCGCCGGATACGGGGCGATAGACGACCCGGGGGTCTGGTACAGCTATCCGCTGGACGCCGGGTCGGCGGAGCGCGAGCAGCGTGCGGACGACGCGGTCGACGAGCAGCTGCACAGCGACGCGACCAGCGAACTGGAATGGCAGCTGAACCACCTGCGGCACGGGCACTTCGCGCTGTAGCGCTCCGCTGCCGTTGCGTTCGTGCGGCTCCGGCGCACCCGCACGCACACCCGCACCCGCACGCACACCCGTGCCCACCCGAGCCCGGACCCGGCCCGGTCCGGCCGGCCGGACCGAAGATCACCTCAGGTCTTCGGGCCCCCGCATCAGCTCGCGACCGAACTCGATCATCTTCTTCGCGTAGTCCTCGGTCCACCCGGCCCGCTCGCCGATCACCGCGGGGGTGAGGCGGTCGAAGCGGCGTGGGTCGGCGAGTTGGGCGGCGGCCATGGCCTGGTACTCGATGGCGCGGTCGGTGGCCGCACGGAAGGCATGGGTGAGTTCGGTCGAGCGGGACAGCAGCTCCCTGGGGTCTTCGATCGACTCCAGATCGAAGAAGTGCTCCGGGTCGGCTGCGGCCGCTGCGGGCTCGAAGAGCAGGGGGGCGGGCCGCAGGCGGGGGGTGTCGTGGGAGCGCTGGGGCTCCGCCATGGTTCTCCTCCTAGCTCGGGATCGTCTCCATTGTCACGCCTTACGCAAGGGGGGCTCCCTTTACCAGGGAGTACACCGGCTTCCGGCCGCTGGCGGTGCCGGGCCGGTCACGCAGCGTGCGGGTGGGGGACTTAACGTTGCTTAACGCATCGGCGGTCACTACGTTCGCGGCCATCCCATACGGGAAAAGCCCACGTGAGAGGGGACCCATGCGCATTGACACGGTGATCGATGTCAAGACCAGCCTGGGGGAGAGCCCGGTGTGGGACGCCGGGCAGGAGCGTCTCTACTTCGTCGACTCCATGGACGGGCGGATCTTCCGCGTCACTGCGGACGGCCGCGAGATCCAGAGCTGGGACGTGCGCGAGAAGATCGGTTCGATGTGCCTGCGCAGGGACGGCGACGCGGCCGTCGTGGCCCTCCAGTCCGGTCTCTACAGCTACCGGTTCGACGACGATGCCCTGGAGCTGCTCCACGCACCGGAAGCCGACCTGCCGGACAACCGGCTCAACGACGGCAAGACGGACTCCGCGGGGCGCTTCGTGGTGGGATCCATGGACACCCGGGAACAGGCGGCCAGCGGAAGGCTCTACCGTCTCGACCCCGACCTCTCCCTGACCGTGCTCGACACGGGGATCGTCTGTTCCAACGGGCCCTGCTTCAGCCCTGACGAGCGGACGTTCTACTTCGCCGACACGTGGTCAGGCGACATCTGGGCCTACGACTACGAGGCCTCGGACGGTTCGGTCAGCGATCGCCGCACCTTCACCACAGTCGATCGACGCGACGGCGGTGCCTGCGACGGCATGACCGTCGACGCCGAGGGGTGCCTCTGGCAGGCCCATGTGTACGGCGGCAAGATCCATCGCTACGCACCGGACGGAACTCTGGACCGGACCATCGAGATGCCGGTGGCGAAGGTGACGAGCGTGATGTTCGGAGGGCCGGACCTGGACATCCTCTACGTCACGTCGATGGCCCGGCCGCCACTGCCGCGCTTCCCGCAGGACGGCCCGCGGCGAGGCGCACTCTTCGCGATCGAGGGCCTCGGGGTCCGGGGCCTTCCCGCGCACCGATTCGGTAGCTGACGGGCGCCCCAGGGAGGAGTCTCATGGCACACAACCGTCTGAGCCGTGGTTCGGCACCGTTGCGCCGCATCCATCGGCACTCCTGGGTCGCGCTGGCGGTGACCTGGCTGATCTGGGTCATCAACGCTTTCGACCGCGAGGTGATCCTCCGGCTCGGCCCCGTGATCACCGACACGTTCTCGCTGTCCCCGCAGGCGTGGGGGACGCTGGTCTCCGTCGTGATGTTCTCGCTGGCGGTGCTGGCCGTCCCCGGCTCGCTGTGGAGCGACCGCCACGGCGGCGGGTGGAAGCGCGCCCGCTTCCAGGTCCCGCTGGTGATCGGCGCCAATCTGCTGTCCGCCCTCTCCGGCTTCCGGCTGCTCGCCCACAACCTGGTCGTCTTCATGGCGCTGCGGGTCGGCGTCAACCTCGGCGCCGGTTGGGGGGAGCCGGTCGGCGTCAGCAACACCACGGAATGGTGGCCGCGCGAACGCCGGGGCTTCGCGTTGGGCGCGCACCACACCGGCTACCCGGTGGGCGCGTTGCTCAGCGGTGTCGCGGCCAGCTGGGTCCTGGCGACGTTCGGCGACGCGAACTGGTCCTACGTCTTCTTCTTCGGGATCGTCCTCGCGGTCCCCGTCATGCTGTTCTGGGCGAAGTACTCGACGCAGGGCCGCATGGCGGAGCTGCACCGCGACATCGCGGCCAAGTCGATGACCGTGTCGGTCGCCGAGCCCGCTCCCGAACCCGGGCGGGCCGCCGGTACCGTCCGCCGCTGCCTGCGTGATCGGACGATCATGCTGACCGCGGGGAACACGTGTATGACCCAGATCGTCTACATGGGCATCAACGTGGTGCTGCCGCTGTACCTGTCCAACGTCGCTGGCTTCTCCTTCGCCGCGTCCGCCGGGCTCTCGGTCGTCTTCACCCTGACCGGCATCCTCGGCCAGGTGCTGTGGCCGTCGGCGTCCGACTACCTCGGGCGCCGGCTCACGTTGATGATCTGCGGAGTCTGGATGGCCGTCGGAGTGGGTGCCTTCTACCTGGCCACCGGGGTCGCCACCGTCATCGCGATCCAGCTGTTCTTCGGTCTGGTGGCCAACGCCGTATGGCCGATCTACTACGCCGCCGCTTCGGACTCCGCGCCTCCGGAAGCCCGGGGGACCGCCAACGGGATCATCACCACGGCGATGTTCACCGGCGGCGGCCTCGCTCCGATCCTGATGGGCTGGCTGGTCGGCCTCGGCGGTGGCTGGCACGCCTCCGCGGGGTACGTGATCTGCTTCCTGTTCATGGCGGGCTGTGCGCTCTTGGGGGTGGTCTGCCAGTTCTTCGCCAAGGAACCGGTCATGAGTGCCGTGACCACGGAAACGGATCTGTCCGTCAAGGCCTCGGCCTGACGTTGCCTAATCCGGCCGCATTCCTACATCGCAGAGGAGGTGGTGTCCGTGGCCGCGACCGACAAGCAGGTGCAGAAGGCGGGGATTCGCGCGTTGCGGGTTTCGGCCGCCGACGTCGCCCGCGCGGTCGGTGTTTCACCGGCCACCGTTTCCTATGTGTTGAACGGGCGGGACGGCGTCTCGCAGGAGATGCGGGAGCGCGTACTCAAGACCGCCCAGGAACTGGGGCACATCCCGAGCGCCAGGGCGCGGAGACTGCGCGAGCAGCGCACCCGGGTGATCGGCCTGGTGCTCACCGACATCGCGAATCCCTTCTATACCGAGATCGCCGCCGGGACCGTCGACTCCGCCAGGGCGAGGGGATACGAGGTGTTCTTCGCGCACACCCAGGAGAACGCGGAGACCCTGGACAACGTGATCGACACGATGATCGCCCGCAATGTCGACGGCGTGGTGCTCACCGTGCTGCATCCCGACGACGGTGAGGTGATCCGTCGTATTCGCCGGGCGCACATCCCCTTCGTCCAGCTGTCGCGCCGGATCCCGTTCCTGGAAGCCGACTTCGTCGGGATCGACGATTCGGCCGCGGCGGTGGAGCTGATGCACCATGTGCTCGACCACGGATACGAGGACGTGGCGCTGGTCGCCGGCCCGCGCAACTCCACCGCGTCAGCGGCGCGCGTCGACGGGTTCCGCGCCGCGGCCCGAGCCCGCCGGATCCCCCTCCCGGCCGACCGCATCACCAGCACGTATCTCAGCGAAGCAGGGGGCCGCCGAGCGGCTTCCCGGCTGCTCGACGCCGATCCGCTGCCGCGCGCGATCGTCTGCGGCAGCGACGCGATCGCCGCCGGTGTGATCGGCGCGCTGGCACTGCGCGGCGTGCGTGTCCCGGAGGACGTCGCCGTCACCGGTTTCGACGGGCTCTTCCCCGAAGCCTCACCGCTGGCGGCCCTCACGACCGTGAACCAGCCGCGGCGGGACATGGCCGGGGTCGCCCTGGACCTGCTGGTGCACCGGATCGACGGGGTCGGCGGGGCATACCAGTCGCTGATCCAACCGCACGAGCTGCGGATCGGCACGACGTGCGGCTGCCCGTTGCGGACGGAGCCGATCGGCTGACGTGCCCGGGGCGGGGCACGTCCCCACCTGCTCCGGCCGAGAACCGCTGAATTCCCCGAACCGTAGGAAACCCGAGTGGAGTGCTCCATGTCTGTGCGCAGCAAGTCGGCGTCCGTGAGCGAGCGGATCCTGGTCGTCGGTGCCGGAGCGATCGGCGGGGTCACCGCCGCGCAGCTGACCCGGGCCGGCCACGACGTGGTCGTGCTCGACGCGAACACCGAGCACGTGGCACGGTTGCGCGCACCCGGCCTGCTCTTCGACCGGCTCGGCACCGAGCACCGGGTGGTCCTCGACGCGGTGGACCGACCCGACCGGCTCACCGGGCGTTTCGACCTGGCCCTGGTCACGCTGAAGTCGGCGCACCTGGAGTCCGCCCTGGCTCCCCTCGCCGCACGGGGCATCGTCGACACCTACGTGTCCCTGGGCAACGGCCTGGTCCAGCAGGTGGTGGCCGACATCGTCGGCTCCGATCGGCTGCTGGCCGGCATCGTCGAGTGGGGTGCCACCAACGTGGCCGCCGGCCATGTGCGTCAGACGACGAAGGCCCCGTTCCTGGTCGGCGAGGTGGACGGACGGTTGACGCCGCGCGCCACGCGTGTCGCCGAGATCCTCGCCGACGCGGCGCCGGGCACCCGGGCGACGACCGAGATAGCCGGCGGGATCTGGACCAAACTGCTGCTGAACAGCACCTTCTCCGGGCTCGGCGCGATCGGCGGAGGGCTCTACGGCGACGTCGCCGACGACCCCGTGGGCCGGCGTGCCGCGTTCCGGCTGTGGACCGAGGGCTACGACGTGGCAGCCGCCCTGGGCGTCCGCCTGGACGAGATCTTCGACATCCGTCCGTCCCAACTCGTCGTCCGTACCGAGCGGGACGTGGCCGCCGCCACCACGGCGCTGGGCGTGCTGATGGCGCGCGCGGCGCCCACCAAGGCGTCGATGTCGCAGGACCTCGAGCGGGGCGCGCGCACCGAGGTCGACGTCATCAACGGCGGTGTCGTCCGGGCCGCGGAACGGCTCGGCCGCTCCGCACCGCTCAACCGTGAGGTCGTCGCGATCGTGCACGAGTACGAGGAAGGCATCGGCCGGCCCGGTCCCGCGGCCTACCGCCGCATCGCCGATCTCGTCTGATCACCAACGAGGAGAGAACCATGAACGACATGGACGCCATGGCCGACAAGGTCATCATCACCTGCGCCCTCACGGGCGGCATGACCGTCCCGGCGCAGAGCAGCGCCATCCCGATCACCGCCGACGCCATCGTGGCGGAAGGCGTGCGCGCGTGGGAGGCCGGTGCGTCCGTGCTGCACATCCATGTCCGTGAGGAGGAGACCGGGCGGCCGGTCGCGGATCTCGACCTCTTCGAGAAGGTACTCGGCAGGCTCGGCCAGCTCACCGATGCGGTGCTCCAGCCCACCACCGGGGGCGGCCGCGGGATGACCGTCGAGGAACGCGGCTCGGTGCTGCGCTTCCGGCCCGAGATGGCCACGCTCAACGCCGGCAGCATCAACTTCGGGCTCTACCCGATCGCGGAACGTGACCTGCCGTTCGCGGACTGGGAGCGTGACTACCTGGAGGGCACCCGCGACTACATCTTCAAGAACACCTTCGCCGACATCACCTACCTCGCCGATCTGATGAAGCAGGCCGACACCCGTCCTGAGATCGAGGTCTACGACGTCGGGCAGCTGTTCAACCTGCGCCAACTCGTCCGTGACGGCGTGCTGGTGCCGCCGTTCAACCTCCAGTTCGTGCTCGGTGTCCTCGGCGGGAACATGGCCGAGCCCGACCAGCTGCTGCACATGCTGCGCACGGCGCAACGGATCTTCGGCGAGTCCGCGTTCACGTGGTCGGCGGCCGGGGTGGGGTACGCGGGGGAGTTCCAGCTGGCGGCTCTCGCGCTGATGCTCGGCGGCAACGTCCGCGTCGGCCTGGAGGACAACCTGCGGGTACGGCGGCGTGCGCGGGCCACCTCCAACGCCGATCTGGTCACCAAGGCGGTGCAACTCGCCGAGATGTTCGACAAGACGCCGGCCACCCCGGCCGAGGCACGGGCGACCTTGGGCCTCAAGGGCACGACCGACCTGGGGTTCTGACCCGAGAGCCGTTCGGAAAGCCGTCCGGAGAGCCATCCTGAAGGGCCCGTCCCGCCGCACCGCGGCAGAACGGGCCCTCGTATCCGCACTCCGTCGCCCGGCGGCCCACCGGCCGCCCCGATCGGGCCCTACGGCACCCGCACCCGGTCGTTCACACACCGCAGAACCGGCGCGCGGACCAGCAGGTCCGGGGAGTCCAGGACCGCGCCGGTGACCCGGAACTCGACGCTCTCGCCGGGCAGCAGGGTGACCAGCATGTCGTCGACCTCGGCCGTCGGGGCGAGACGGTCCGGGAAGAGGGCGAGGTCGCGCAGCAGGGTGTGGGCGGTCACCGTCACCCGGTAGCCGTCCTCGCCCGCCGTGACCTGGGCGTCGTACTGTGCGGCCGGCAGCGCGAGCCGGGTGTCCTCGGCGAAGAAGTGCACCGTGCGCTGCTCGCCGACGCGGGCCACCAGCACCTCACGGGTGACGTCCGCCGGCTCGGCGACGGACGCGGACATGGCCACCTCGGTCACCCCGCGCGCCAGCACCCGCAACGGCAGCTCCTCCTTGGCCAGCAGCGTGCCGTCCAGTGCGTACCGGTCGAGGTGCAGCGTGCCCTCCCAGGTGTGGGGGGTGTCGTTGACGGCGAAGACCGAGCCGTCGCGCACGACCAGCAGCCGGTCGGCGTAGACCTGCCGCAGCGCGTACCACAACGGCTTGCGGCGGCCGTCGCCGTCGACCGCTGACCAGGAGATCACCGGCCAGCAGTCGTTGAGCTGCCAGACGATGGTGCCCATGGTGTGCGGCATGTGGGAGCGCCAGTGGCGGATGCCGAAGGCGACCGCGCGCGCCTGGTTGAGCTGGGTGAACCAGTGCCAGTCGTCGAAGGACTCGGGCTCGTCCAGGTCCATGGGGGCCGGCAGGTGGTCGCCGAGGCCGCGCAGCAGCTTGCCCATGCCGTCGTCGGCCTTCTGGTGGTGCGCCACCAGCGGGGAGTCGGGCCGCAGCTCGCCGCTGACGGCGCGGCGCAGGGTGGCGTACGTGGGCGGGCCCTGGAAGCCGAACTCGGCGACGAAACGCGGCGTGGTGTCCGCGTAGTGCGTGTAGTCGACGCGGTTCCACACCTCCCAGGAGTGCACGGTGCCGCGCTCCGGACCGTTCGGCGGCAGGTCGGGGGAGCCGGAGTAGGGCGAGCCGGGCCAGTACGGGCGGGTCGGGTCCAGCTCGGCGACCAGCGACGGCAGCAGCTCGTGGTAGTAGCCGTAGCCCCAGCTGGCGCCGTCCAGCGGCTCCTGCCAGCCCCAGTCGGCGAAACCCTCCAGGTTCTCGTTGTTGCCGCACCACAGGACGAGGGACGGGTGCGGGGCGAGCCGGACGATGTTCTCGCGTGCCTCCGCGGCGACCTCGTCGCGCAGCGGCTGCTCCTCGGGGTAGGCGGCGCAGGCGAACGGGAAGTCCTGCCAGACCAGCAGGCCCTTCTCGTCGGCCAGGTCGTAGAAGTCGTCGCTCTCGTACAGGCCGCCGCCCCACACCCGGAGCAGGTTGACGCCGGCCGCGACGGCCTGGTCGAAGCGCTCGGCGAGCTGGGCACGGGTGAGCCGGGCGGGGAAGCAGTCCTCGGGGATCCAGTTGACGCCGCGGACGAAGATCTCCTCGCCGTTGACCGAGATGCGGAACGCGTCCGTCTCCAGCGCGACGGTGCGGAAGCCGGTGCGACCGTGCCAGGTCTGGCCGCCCAGGGTGATGGTGACCTCGTACAGCGGCTGGGCGCCGCGGTCGTGCGGCCACCACAGCTCGGCGTCCGGCACCGGGAAGCGGACCTCGGTACGGTCCAGGCCGGCCGGCACCGGCAGCACGGTACGGGCGCCGGCGACCTCCACGACCGCCTCCACGAGGTCGTCGGCGGGGGCCGCGGGGTCGGCCCCGGGCGCGGAGCGCTCCACGGTGAGGGTGACGCCGATCTGCGGCACGCCCGTCGCGGCGTCGACCTCGGTGAGCAGCCGCACCGAGGCGATCCGCACCCCGCTCCAGGACTCCAGCGCCACCGGCCGCCAGATGCCCGAGGTGACCAACGTGGGACCCCAGTCCCAGCCGAAGTTGCAGGCCATCTTGCGGATGAACTGGTACGGCTCCTCGTAGGCACCGGGCCGGTCGCCGAGCTCGTCGCGCAGCGCCTCGGCGTAGCTGTACGGGGCGGTGAAGCGGACGTCGAGGGTGTTGGCGCCGTCGCGCAGCAGCGGGCGCACCGGGAAGCGGTAGCCGCGATGCTGGTTGGCGGTGGTGCCGACCGCGGTGCCGTTCAACTCGATCGTCGCGATGGTGTCCAGGCCGTCGAAGACCAGGTCGGTCCGGTCGTGCCCGTCGGTGTCGGCGTGCCAGTCGAAGGTGGTGCGGTAGACCCAGTCGGTGCGGCCGATCCAGGTCAGCCTGGTCTCGTTGTCGTCCAGGTACGGATCGTCGATCAGGCCGGCGGCGAGCAGGTCGGTGTGCACGCAGCCGGGCACGCTGGCCGGCACGCCCTCGGCCGGCAGCGCCACCGGCAGTTCGGCCGCGGGGTCGGCGGGGTGCAGCGTCCAGCCGTCGTGCAGCGGCAGCCGGTGGTGCGCGGGGGCGTGTGGGGGGTGGTGGGGTGGCGTCACGCCGGGGTCCTTCCACAGTCGGGCAGTTGGGCGCAGGCGACGAAGTGGCCGGGTTCGGACTCCTGGAGCCCGCCGTCCCCGCCACGGCCGCCGGCCGCGTGGAAGGCGCAGGTTTCCAGGGACTCCGCCGCCGTCCAGGGCAGGTTCAGACGGGGCACGGAGGCCAGCAGGGTGCGGGTGTAGGGGTGCTGCGGGTTGCCGAACACCTTCTGGGTGTCGCCGCGCTCCACGATCCGGCCGCGCCGCAGCACCACCGTCCGCTCGGCCAGATAGGTACCCAGGGACAGGTCGTGCGTGATGTAGAGCACGCCCAGGCCGCGTTCCTTCAGGTCGGCCAGCAGGTTCAGCACATCGATACGGGTGGACGCGTCGAGCATGCTGGTGATCTCGTCGGCGACCAGGAAGGTCAGGTCGAGCAGCAGCGCACGGGCGATCAGCAGCCGCTGCAACTGCCCGCCGCTGAGCTGGTGCGGGTACTTGCCCAGCACCGCCCCCGGGTCGAGCCGAACGTCCCGCACGGCACGCTCCACCCGCTCGGCCCACTCCTTGGCCGGCACCTGCGGATAGTAGGCCTGCCTGATCTGCGCGAAGACCCGGTCGGCCTTGAAGACCGGGTTGTAGCAGCTGAACGGGTCCTGGAAGACGCCCTGGACATGGCGGTAGTACTCCTTGCCGGCCTTGACCGGCTTGCCGTCCAGGGTCAGGGTGCCGTCGCTGACGGAGGTGAGGCCGAGGATCATCCGGCCGATGGTCGACTTGCCGCTGCCGCTCTCGCCGATCAGCGAGACGACCTCGCCGGTCCGGGCGTCGAAGCTGACCCGGTCCACGGCGGTGAAGTGGCCGCCGCCCAGGGTGCCGGTGCGGTAGTTCTTGGTGACGCGGTCGAGGGTCAGCATCAGGCCTTCCAGCACGCGACGTAGTGATGGGGGGCTATCTCGGTGGCCGGGGGCTCCTTCTTGCAGCCGTCGTCGGCGAGCGGGCAGCGGTCCCGGAAGCGGCAGCCGACCGGGGGCTTCAGCAGCGACGGGGGACTGCCCTCGATGCCGGTGAGCCGGCGTTCGCCGTGCCGTACGCCCACTTCGGGCAGCGAGTCGATGAGCAGCTTGGTGTACGGGTGGCGGGGCTGGGTGGTGATCACCTTCGACGGGGCCTTCTCGGCCAGCTTCCCCGCGTACATCACCATGATCGAGTCGGCGATGTGCGAGGTCAGCGCCAGGTCATGGGTGATGAAGATCATGCTGTTGACCAGGCCCTTGTCGCGCAGCCCGACCAGCGCCCCGGCCACCGCCTGCTGGGTGGAGACATCCAGCGCAGAGGTCACCTCGTCGGCGATCAGCAGCGCCGGGTCGAGCAGCGTGGAGATCACCATGACCACCCGCTGCTTCATCCCGCCGGACAGCTCGATCGGATACTGCTCCAGCACCTCGGGCTTCAGCCCGACGAGGGAGAGCCGGCGCTGCAGCTCGGCGGTGTCCACCTGCGCGCCGCGCGAGGCGAGCAGTTCGCGGATCATCCGGCCGATCCGCCGGGTCGGGTTGAGCGCGCTCATCGAGTACTGCGGCACGAGCGAGACCTCGTGGAACCGGAACGCGTTCATCGCCCGGTCGTCGGAGAGCGGCAGCTCGGTCCCGTTCAGCTCGACCTTCCCGCCGACGTGCTTCATCCGGCCGTCGAGCCGGATCAGCGACTTGCCGAGGGTGGTCTTGCCGCACCCCGACTCGCCCGCGAGACCGAGGATCTCGCCGTCCGCCACGTCGAAGCTGACACCGTCCAGCGCCCGCACGTCGCCGCGCAGCGTGCGGTAGTGGACCTTGAGGTCGGTGACGGTCAGGCTCATGATTCCCTCAGCTTGGGGTTGAAGACCTCGTCCAGGCCGACGTTGGCGACGTAGAGCGCCCCCACGATCGCCGTGATGCCCGCACCCGGTGGCAGGAACCACCACCACATGCCCAGTTGCAGCGCGCTCCACTGCTGCGAGCTCTGCAACATCAGACCGAGCGAGACACCGTCGGTCGGGCCGAGCCCGATGAAGTCCAGCGACGAGGCGATCAGCACGGCGCCGCCGAACAGCAGGATGAACATCATGAACAGGTACGAGCTCATGTTCGGCGCGATCTCGCGGAAGATGATCCGCCAGGTCCCGCTGCCGCTGAGGCGCGCGAGGTCGACGAACTCCCGGGCGCGCAGCGAGAAGGTCTGGGCACGGATGGCGCGCGCCGCCCACGGCCAGGACGTGACGCCGATGAACACACCCTGCACGGGGACGCTGCGCACGCCCAGGTAGGCGTTGATGATCAGCAGGACGGCGAGGGTGGGGATCACCAGCACGATGTTGGTGAGCATGTTGAGGACCTCGTCGACGATGCCGCCGCGGTAACCGGCGAGGAAGCCGATCACCATCGCGATGATCGCGGCGATGCCGCCGCCGATGACGCCGACCAGGAAGGTGGACCGCAGCCCGTGGACGAACTGCGCGAAGACGTCCTGGCCGAAGGTGGTGGTGCCGAACCAGTAGGTGCCGTTCGGTCCGACGGCGTGCGGTCCGACGTACTCGTTCGGGTTGCCGGAGTCCATCAGCAGCGGCCCGACGATCCCGAGCAGCAGCAGGGCCAGCACCACGACGAAGCCGATCAGCAGCTTCGGGTTGCGCACCGCGTAGTGCAGGGTCTCCCGGCTGGGGGTGAGTTGTTCGACGGCGTCGGTGGTGACCGTCGCCTCGGGCAGCGCACTCATGCCTTGCCTCCCGCCATGCCGGTACGGGTACGGGGATCGACGACGACGTAGACGAGGTCGATGATGAAGTTGGCGATCAGCACGCCGATCACGATGAACAGGAAGATGCCCTGGAGCAGGAAGAAGTCCTGGTTCTGGATGGCCGCCAGGATCAGGCTGCCGAGGCCGGGGTACGAGAACACGATCTCGGTGACCAGCGCTCCGGCCACCAGCACGCCCAGTTGCAGTGCGAGGCCGGTGATCTGCGGCAGGACCGCGTTGCGAAAGGCGTAGCGGCGGATCAGACGTTGCGGCGCGCCGAGCGCGGAGAGGTAGGACGAGTAGTCCGACTCCAGCTCGTAGATGATCATGTTGCGCATGCCGATGGCCCAGCCGCCGAGCGCCACCAGGAACAGCGACAGGAACGGCAGGAACCAGTGGTAGACCAGATCGCTGAGGAAGGCGAAGCTCCAGCTCGGTGAGATCGACAGGCTGTAGCCGCCGGAGATCGGGAACAGCTTGGTCTGGTAGCCCAGCGCCCAGGAGAGGATCACGGAGATCCACATGTAGGGCATGGCGGTGAGCAGGTAGCTGACGGGCAGCACGGTGTTGTCGAGCACCTTGCGACGGGCGGCGAGGGCACCGAGCCAGTTGCCGACGATCCAGCTGAGCAGGATCGCGGGGATCATCAGGGCCAGCGTGTACGGCAGGGCGCCCCGGATGACCTCGCTGACGGGCTTGGGGAAGACCCAGATGGAGAGCCCGAAGTCGCCCTGGAACAGCGATCCCCAGAAGTGCAGGTACTGCTGCCAGACCGGCTGGTCGAAGCCGAAGAGGTTGGTGTAGTAGGTGCGCATCGCCTCCACGGCCTCGGGCTGGGAGACCCGGGCCCGGGCCAGCATGGCGGCGACCGGGTCGCCCGGCATGAAGCGCGGGATCATCCAGTTGACGGTGACGGCGACCACGAAGGTCAGGCCGTAGACCAGCAGCTTACGCGCGAAGTAGTGACGCAAGGTGGCTCTCCCGGGACGGGGGAAGGGCACGGACGGGGTCGATGGCGGGCGGGGGCGTGCCGCGCCGCACGGTGGGCGCGGGGGAGCCTGCCGCGGCGGCCGGGGGCCTGCCGAAAGGTTCCGCCAGATCGTTCAGGGGGTTGGGGGGTTCGAGGGCTTTCGGGTTCCGGGCGTGCTGGCGCCCGGACGGGGCCGGGGCCGACCCGGCACCCGCTCCGCCGGTTCAGGAGGACGCCCGAAAGCCGGGCGGCGGGGTGCCGGGCCGGTGCCCCGGTGCACGGCTCGAGTCAGGCCGAGCCGTACAGCGGGGCGTCCGGGGTGGTGCCGGGCGCGGGGCCGCGGGTGGGCGGCGAGCCCGGCACCGGGGTCACTTCGCCGGCTTGAGCGTGGTGAGCGTGTCGAAGCCGCCCATCTCCAGCCAGTTGCGCCACATCGCGGGCGCGGTGTGCGGGGCGCCGGCCTTGTCGGACGGCCAGTTCGTCCACGCACCGGTGTAGGACTGCGCCCACAGGCCGTTGTACCAGAGCGGGATGATCGGCTCTTCCTTCAGCTGGATGTCCTGGATCTTGGAGATCACCTTCTGCATCGCCGCGGTGTCACTGGTCTTGATGCCGCCGAGCTGCTGGACCAGGTCCCAGGCCTTGTCGTTCTGGTAGCGGCCGAAGTTGACGGTGTTCTGCGTCTTCTGGATCGGCTGCTGGAAGATGTACTGGTAGTAGGTCCACGGGGTGTTCGACAGCTGGCGCTGGTTGTCCAGGATCAGGTCGAAGTTGCCCTTGCCGCGCTCCTGCTGGAGGGCGTTCTGGTCGGGGAAGCTCGCCGTGATCTTGATGCCGGCGGCCTTGGCGCTGCTGGCGATGACCTTGGAGGCCTCCATCCAGTCGGTCCAGCCGCTCGGCACCTCCAGCTTCAGGCTGATCTTCGAGCCGTCCTTGTTCTCGACGAACCCGTCACCGTCGCCGTCCTTGTACCCGGCAGCGGAGAGCGCCTGCTTGGCCTTGGCGGTGTCGAAGGTGGAGCCCTCCTCGGACACCAGGCCCTTGTCGATGAACTTGTCCCACTGCGGCAGCAGCCCAGTCGGGTTGGCCGCCTTCACGATCTGCCCGTACACGCCCTTGACGATCTTGCCGACGTCGACGGACTGGGCGAGCGCCTTGCGGAAGGCCGGGTCGTCCATCGGCTTCTTGGTGGTGTTCGGCACCAGCCAGGCGGTGTTCGCGGACAGCATGTACGGCGGCTGGTCGTAGTACGAGGCGACCTTGCCGGACTTGATCATGGACGAGGCGCCGGGCAGGAAGTTGTTGCTCAGGTCGAGCTGGCCCTGGGTCAGCTGGCCGACGACCACTTCGTTGCTCGGGTTGGAGACGTCGACGATGTACTTGGGCGCGGGCTTCTTGCCGAGGATCTTCACGCCCCACCAGTCGTCCCGGCGCTCCCACACCACACGGTCCTGGCTGTGGCTCTTGAGCGTGTACGCGCCGGTGGCGACCGGGTGCTCGTTGACGCCGTTGAGGACGTCCTTCTCGGAACGGCTCGCCCAGATGTGCTTGGGCACGATCGGGATGCCGTAGAGGTTGAAGTCCCACTCCTGGTAGTGCGCTTCCTTGAAGGTGAAGCGGACGGTGGTGGCGTCCACCGCCTTCGCGTCCGACAGCCAGCTCCACATGGTGTGCGTCGCGGCCGCCTCGTACTTGCCGATGCCGTACGAGTAGACGACGTCGTCGGCGGTCAGCGGCTTGCCGTCGGACCACTTGATGCCGGAGCGCAGCTTCAGCTCGTAGGTCTTGCCGTCGGTCCAGGTGCCGGACTGGGCGAGCCAGGGCGTGATCTTGCCCTGGTTGGGGTCGAAGTGGAAGAGCGTCTCGTAGGCGAGCCCCTTGGTGCCGGTCGCGGAGTCCCAGTCACGGATGGGGTTGTAGTTGGCCGGCGGGCCCCACTGGGTGCCGCTGGTGTAGAGCGTCTCGTTGCGCGGCAGCGAGCCGCCCTTGCCGCCGGCGCCGCCACCCCCGGCGGCACCGCCGCCGGTACACGCGGTGGCGGCGAGCCCGATCACGGCAAGCGCGGTGATCATCCGCACCCGGATACCCATCTCGTCCCTCCCTTTCCCCGCACGTCCCTGAGCGGAGCCACTGAACCGGGTAAGTGCCGTGAAGCTATGTGCGGGCACGAGCTGTGTCAAGGCTTTGCGGGAGCGCTCCCATGGTCGTGTCTTCAACGATCTTGAGCAGTACGTCCGCTTTGCGGCGTGCAACTGGCCGTTTTGCGTCATGGCTAAGATGGCCGCCGGCATAACGAACCGGTTAAGCGGAGGTGGTATGGCCACGCAGCGGCGCCCCACGATCGCCGACATCGCACGCCGCGCGGGCGTCTCCAAGGGGGCGGTGTCGTATGCGCTGAACGACCGGCCCGGAGTCTCGCCCGCGACCCGCGCCGCCATCAAGGCCATCGCCGAGGAGATCGGCTGGCGCCCCAACAGCGCCGCACGCGCCCTCACCCACGCGCACGTCGACACCGTCGGCCTCGCCCTGAGCCGGTCGGCGCACACCCTCGGCGTCGAGCCGTTCTTCATGGAGCTGATCAGCGGCATCGAGAGCGAGCTGGCCGCGCACGGCTGCGCCCTGCTGCTCCAGGTCGTCCCCGACCCCGCCCAGGAGCTGGAGGTGTACCGCCGCTGGTGGGGCGAGCGCCGGGTGGACGGTGCCTTCCTCGCCGATCTGCGGCACGCCGACCCGCGCATCGCGGGCGTCGCCGAACTGGGCATGCCGGCGGTGGTGATCGGCGACCCCGGCGAGTCCGGTCCGCTGCCCGCGGTGTGGTCCAACGAGGCGGCGGCCCTGCGCGAGACCGTGTCGTACCTGACCGCGCTCGGCCACCGCTCCATCGCGCGGGTGGCCGGGCTGCCCGACCTGGTCCACACCCGGCTGCGCGACGCCGCCTACCGCGACCTGTGCGCCGAACTGGACCTCGACGCACCGCTGGTGATCCACACCGACTACACCGGCGAGGAGGGCGCGCACGCCACCCGCCGGCTGGTCAGCGGCCCGCGGCGCCCCACCGCCGTCATCTACGACAACGACATCATGGCCGTGGCCGGCCTCTCGGTCGCCCAGGAGATGGGCCTCGACGTGCCGGGTGACCTGTCGCTGGTGGCCTGGGACGACTCCCAGCTCGCCCGGGTGGTCCGCCCACCGCTGACCGCGCTGAGCCGCGACATCCCCGCGTACGGGGTGCAGGCCGCCCGCACCCTGCTCGCCCTGATCGCCAGCGGCGAGGCACCCGAGGCGTCCGAGCACCCGGCCGGGCGGCTGGTGCCGCGGGGGAGCACGGGGCGGGTGGGGGAGGAGTGACGGGGCGGGGGTAGTCGATGCCGTCGTGCCTACGGGCAGCGAGGGGGAGAGCGTTGGCCGACATGTAGAACGCGTAGTACGCTCAGCTGTATGCGTACGAGTGAGGTGCCGCTGCGGGAACTCAATCAGCAGACGAGTCGTGTCATGGCCCGCGTGGCCGCTGGTGAGATCATCACCATCACCAAGGACGGGGTTCCGATAGGGGACATCGTCCCCCGGGGTCGTCTGGGGGAACCGTCCTACCCCTTCCGGACGGACCCGATGGGACCGCTTGACCTTCCGGACCTCGGCGGGCCGAGCCTCACGAGCGACGAGATCGACGAGACACTCCGAGGCATGGGCTCGGTGGATGACTGACGTCCCCGTGGCGATCGCCGACACGAACGCGCTGTATCGCCTCTTCACCCCCAAGGACAAGCAGCACCGGGCACACGCTGAAGCCTTGGCGCGCATCGGTCACCTAGTCATTTCGCCCATGGTCCTCACTGAACTGGACTACCTGCTGACTGAGCGGGTCGGAGCTCAGGCAGCCATGACCGCTCTGGACTTCCTCGCGCGCCAGGCCGAGGCACGCAGGTTCGAGATGCCCGAAACCCAGCCGCATCTACGTGCAGCCATGGCCGTCATGCAGGGGTACGGCGACGTGGACGGAGGCAAAGGGGTGGGGCTGGCGGATGCGATGAACGTGGTGCTTGCGGCCGCCTATCAGACGGCGGACATCTTCACATCGGATGGCCATTTCCGCATGATGCGCCCCCTGACGGCTCACCCGGCATTCCGACTGCTGCCTGACGACCTGTAAACCGCAGGCTCCCCACTGCCCTACTCCCCCCACCCCACCCGGTGCTCCGAAAGGAGCGCCAGCACCGCGTGGTTCGCCTCCCAACCGTCCGGGGCTGTAGCCATCGGCCGCCTCCGGCGGCGGGCCGGACTGCGTCCGGCGGGTTGGGTGGAGTTGTGCCGATGGCCTGCCGGGTGGGTGGCGGGGCGGTGGTCAGGGGTGCCAGGGCACTCGGTGTTCGGACCAGTGATCCCATGTGGACATCATCGCCTCCCAACCGTCCGGGAACTTGAGGGTGACGCCGAGGCGGACCGGTTCCATGGACGGGTGGTCGTCGAGGAGTTCGGTGACCCCCGCGCGGCAGACCACGATGCAGGCGTGCCGGTGGCGGGAGGCCAGGACGCACAGGCGGCCCGTCTCCAGGTGGAACGCGGTGGCGTCCGGGCGGCCGGAGAGCGGGTGCAGCACGATCGTCACGTCGTACTCGCGGCCCTGGAGGCGGTTGGCGGTGTCCACGGTGACGTCGGTGACCCCGAGCGCCGCCAGCGCCGACCGCACCGCCGCCGCCTGGTCGCGATGCGCGGTACCGACCGCGATCCGGTCGGCGGTGAGCGGTACCGGATCCGGGGTGCGCTCCGAGACGGTCGAGCCGCCGCGCTCCAGCAGCCGGCGCACGATCTGCGCCACCGCCCGTACCGCCTCCGGATCGGTACGCGGAGTGCGCCGCGCCGGCAGCTCCAGCAGGCCCCAACCGGACGCGCCCGCCTCGTCGATCACCCGGTCCGGGCCCGAACCGTCCGACGGGACCGCGAAGCGCAGCGTCCGCTCGCCGTGTCCGGTGCCGCTACGGAACGGCGTGTACGGGTAGAACGCCGAGGACACCAGCGGCGCCGCCGAAGCGGGCAGCCGCCAGGACACCGGCAGCCGGTGCTGCGGCAGCCCCGGATTGTGCGCGAGCAGCGTGGTCACCGCGCTCGCCGAGGGATCGTAGGACAGGCCCGCCCACTGCTCGGAGCCGACCAGCGCAAACGGATCGAGCTGCCCCGGGTCGCCCACGAACAGCGCACGCTCGAAGAGCCCGGCGACTGCCAGCAGCCCGTCCGAGCGCATCTGGTAGGCCTCGTCGACGATCGCGTGACCCCATGGCTCCACACCCTTGACGTGGGCCCACTTCGCGGCCGTCGAGACGACGATGTCGAGGCCCGCCAGGTCGGCGACCTTGGCGGAGGTACGGACCTGGGGGAGGGCGTCGAGCGCCTTGTCGTAGGCGTCGGTGTCGCTGCTGTGCAGCCGGCCCACCGGCAGGTCGGGGGCCTTCTCGGCGAGGCGCAACACCAGATCGTCGACCTGCGCGTTCGTCTGCGCCACCACCATCAGCGGGTGGCCGGCGCCGGCCAGCTCCAGCGCGGCCCGGACGACCAGGGTGGACTTGCCGGCGCCGGGCGGCGAGTCGACCACCACGCCACGCTCGGCGGCGTACAGCGTGTCGTGCAGGATCGCCTCGGTGGCCCGGGCGGCGGCGGTGCCGGGGTCGATGCCGGCCGGGTCCGCCGGGTCCGCGATCCCGGCCGGGGCGGTGCCCGATGCCGCGTCGAGCAGGGCGGGGGAGTGGTCGGGGAGCGTCACAGGATGTCCTCAGGGGTGACCGGGTCCGGGTCTTCCGCGACTTCGGCCGGCGGGCCGCCGTGCGTCCACGGGGTCTCCTCCGGCTCCGGCAGCTTGGGGCCGCCGCGCTGGTCGTGCTCGAAGAGGGTGAAGCAGATCCGATCGCCCTTCTCCGGCACGGAACCGCGCTCGGGTTCCCTGCCGCGGCCCATCTTGTCGAGGATGCGGACGGTCACGGCGACGGGGCCGGATTCGGGGACGGTGCCGGGCTCGGCGCCGGTGTCCTCGTCCGAGGCGGTCACGCTCCCGGCGTCCGTGTCCGCCAGCACGGACACCACCTCCGCCGCCTGCGGGCGGCCGGCCAGGGACCGGTAGACCTTGGTGCCCGGGCCCACGCGCGGGCGGTCGTCCGTGCGGAGCGTGACGAGCGGGCGTGGACTGGGGCGCCTGCCCTCGCTGAGGGCCATGACGACATCCGTCACCTCGCCCACGAAGGCCTCACCGGTCAGCCGGCGCCCGGCCATGACCAACGGATCGTCCAGGGCTTCCTGGGCGTCCAGGCGGGCCAGGTCGCGCTCGCGTGCGGCCAGCTTGGCCGCCGCGGTGACCGCGTCGTCATGCCGCGGCTGCGGCGGCTCGCCGGCCAGCACGCGGTCCCGGTGGCCGGTGAAGGACCAGCGGTCACGCGTCCAGCGCTCCGCCACGTGCGCACCCTCCGGCAACCGGCACAGCAGGTCGAGGCCGCGCCAGACGGCATCCCAGGTGGGACGGGTACGGCTCTCGACCAGGGCGCGGATCTCGTACTCGGCGGCGGTGACGGCGCCCAGCCGGTCATCGGCCTGCATGCCGTCCTCGGCCGTGGCGAGCGTGCCGCGGGCGCGGTCGTAGCGCTCGATGGCGGGGGCGAGCAGGTGGTTGTCGAAGGCCGGATCGGTGGCGGGCCCGGCGGGCGGGCAGAGCAACTGCCCGTCGTCGTCGCGCCCCAGCTCGGCACGGCACGCCGCCTCGGCACCCGAGCCGCCCGGCGGCGCGTCCAGCCAGGCCAGCAGCGCGCCCAGGTGCTGGTCCTCCAGGCTGGACTGGCCCGTCGCCCAGTGCCGCGTCAACAGGTCGGTCATCGCCAGCAGCAGGCAGGAGCCCGGCACCCGGGCCCGCTCGCCGAAGTGCGTGAGCCAGCGGCCGAGCATCGGCACGGCGGGCGGCGCCGGATACGGATTCTCCGGGTCCGCCTGGGCGGTGCGGCGGAACCGCATGGAGCGGCCGAGCAGCCGTACGAAGGCGAGGCCCGCACGGCTCGGCACGATCAGCTGCGGTGCGTCCGCGCACAGCTCCGTCTCCACCTTGACGCGCTTGCCGGTCTCCGGATCGACCTCGGTGCGCTCGGCGGTCTCCACGTCGTCCGCGAAGGAGTCGACGTACGGCAGGAGGATCCCGGCCAGCTCGGCGAGGAACGCGAAGCGCAGGTCACGGTCGCGCGGCTGCGGCACGATCAGCAGCCGCGGCGTGGTCCGCTCCGTACCGATCAGCGCCCCGAGCGGCGCGCCCGTCTCGCCCGCTGTGGTGAGCGGCACGAACACCAGCGGCCGTGCCGAGAGGTGCCGGTGCCGCACGGTGGTCAACGGCTGCGCCCGCCCACTCTGCACGGCCTCGAGCCGCGCCAGATCGTCGATCAGCGCCATGACGACTCCCCGTGCCACCCTCGCCGAGACCGCCCGCCGGACGCCCGGCGCACGGGAGCGGGTTCGGGGCGACCGGGCGCAAGCCCCGGGGCGGCCGGCACGACCGCGAGGGCGGTCAGCACAGCACACCACCTTCCACGGCCACTCCACCCTCCAGGGCCTCGGCGCGCAGGGCGGCCGCACGGCGCAGGGCGTTGACCGTGGGGTCCCGGTCGTCGCCGGCCAGGCCGTGGGCGGCGGCCAGCACCGCGTCTACCGTCGTCAGCCCGCCCAGCTCACCGCGGATCGCCCGACCCAGTGCGGTCACCGCACCCGTGGCGCGGGCCCGCGCGCGGCAGTCAAACGCCAGCTCGCAGGCGGACAGGCACTCCGGCGCGTACGCCGCGGGCACCGCGTCGACCGCGCAACGCAGCTCCTCCGGGGACTGGTCCAGGTCGAAGACGGTGCCCTCGGGCAGCTCGCGGGCGATGTCCTCGATCCGGGTGAGCCGGGCCAGCTGGCGCCGCGTCACCGAAAGCTGCTTGCGCACGTCGACGGGGGCCGCCGTGGGCTGGTTGGAGAAGTTGCGCGGGCACACCAGCAGGACGACGTGCCCGACCCGGGGCGCCGGGTCGATGCGCTGGGCCAGCTGCTCCAGGGCCAGCACGTACACCGCCGCCTGCCGGGCCGCAGCGCCGACCTTGGAAGGCTCGGCGGCACCGTCCACCACCGGGAAGGACTTGATCTCGACGACGCTCCAGTGGCCGTCCGGATGGACCACCACCGCGTCGGGTTCGAGGAACGCGGGCGTGCCCGCCACGTCGAGCGCGAGCATCGGGTGGTCGAGCAGGGTCCATCCACCGGGGCCGGGCACCGCGGCGCCGTCGCCCGCCGCGCCGGTACCGTCGTCGTCCGCCTCATGAGCCCCGTAACGCGCCGGGTGAGCTCTCTCCGGTGCTCCGGAGCGGTCCTGTGCTCCGGAGGCATCCGTTGCCCCGGAGATATGGCTTGCCGCGGAGGTGTCCCCACCGCCGGTCGCCTCCCGCAGCACCAAGGCCGTGCGCGCCGTGCGCCCCTCCTGGGTGGGGGCCTTCAGATCGGGGACGTGGACCCGACCGGGCGCGGGTGGCTCGGCGCGCGGGTCGAGGTGGCGGTGCACCAGACGCAGCAGCTCCGCCCCGCCGTCGCCCTTGGCGCGTGCTTCGAAGGCATGCCCTCGGATGAACGCGAACTGCGACTGGCCGAAACCGGACGGCACCCCGAGCGCCTGCGCCAGGGCTGCCTTGTCCACCCCTGCGCCGTCCAGCAGCGCGCGCCGTCTGCACCCCGGGTTGGCGGCGAGTGCCGCGAGGCGGCGGGCGTCCAGGGGCTGGGGCTGGGTGGGGCCGCGCAGTTCAGCGAGCTGCTGCCGCAGCGCCGTCCCCCGCGTCGGCGGGGCGGGCGCTCGGCTCGGCGCGCTGCTTGCGCTGTCGGGGTATTCGCTCACCCGCCGAAGTCTGGCATCCGTCACCGACAATTGCGGAACCGATGTCATGCCCGGTGCCTGTGGAGGTGCTCCGCGCGGCGGCGGTGCCCTGCACGGTGCCCTGCACCGGCACCAGGCGTGCGGTCAGCCTGTCCTTGATGACGTCGGCCAGCCAGAGGGAGGGCCGGGTCAGCAGCAGACCGAGGCCTGTGACGGCGACGCCGGCGATCCCGTCCAGGAGATAGTGGTTGGCGGTGCCCATCACCACGATGGTGGTGATCAGCGGATAGCCGATCGCGGCCACCCGCGTCCAGGGCGCCCGGCCGTGCCGCCACAGCATCAGGCCGCACCACAGCGCCCAGCCGACGTGCAGCGACGGCATCGCCGCGTACTGGTTGGTCATGCCGCCCAGACCGCGGGGCGCGCTCGCTTCACCGCCCCACCAGCCGTAGGAGCTGAACTCCTTCATGACGTCGACGAATCCATGGTCGGCCGGGAGCAGCCGCGGCGGGCAGGTCGGCAGCAACATGAAGCCGATCAACCCGATGAAGGTGGCGGCCAGCAGCCAGGCGCGCGCGTCGCGGTACACCTGTGGGCGGGTGCGGAAGAGCCAGACGGCTATCGCGGGCGTGACCCCGTAGTGCAGCGTCGCGTACCAGAAGTCGGCCGGCAGACCTATCCACAGGTGGGCGGTGAAGATACGGTTCAGCGGCTCCTCCACGTCGAGGTGAAGGACCCTTTCGACGTCCAGGATGGCCAGGCCGTGGTCGATGGCGCCCTGGTCCGCGTTGGTCCGGGCGATCATCCGACCTGCGGTGTACAACGCGTACACCACCGCGATCAGTAGCAGTTCGGTCCACCAGCGGAGCCGGCTGCCCCCTGTCGCCCCGGTGACCGGTGCGTCGGTCTGCGGCATCCGTTCGGTCTCCCTACTCTCCGTCTCGTGGCCCGTAGCATGCCCAAATGCGCCGGCTCGTGGCCTTGGCGGCCACCGGCCCACTGTATGGCGTATGTGATCGACCGCCATGGGCCGCCCCCTGATCGTCATAGACGCAGTCGCCTTCGGCCGGGTTGCCAGGGAAGGACTCTCGCAATGATCTGACCAACGGAGTCGTGGTCAGGGGAGTCCTCGGGCGAGTCCTCTGAGGGGTCACCGCTCCTCTAAGGGATCGCCGTCCCTCTGAGGGGCCACCGCCAGGTGCCTCCTCGCCCGCTGTCGTCGCCGTGGTGCCCCCTGCCGTTTCGGTGCGCGGCTACGTCTTTTCGGTGCGCGGCTACCCATAGGGACGAGATGTCAGTCAGGGCCGGGTCGCATGCGGCCGGGAAACGGAGCCTGGCTGATCGTTCGGCCGGATCTCGGTGTGCGGCAGGGGCGCCCACGCCGCCGTACGCGCCCCTCGATTACACAACGTTGCGCCGCGCGCGATGTCGAGAACGAGTGCGACGGTCGGCGCTTACCCGGTCGCGCCGAGCCGGCCTGCGCCGGAAACCGGGACGTGGCTTGGGGTGCGGCTATGTGCGACGGAACCGTCAAGGCCGATGGCGTGGACGCGCTCCCGTCCGACGGCGGCCACGTCATCAGTGACGTTGCGTGACCGGCTCGGCAGGGTCAACTCGCCATATGAGCCGACTATCCCACCTTCGTTCCTTTATGTCTCACCCTCCCGTGCGGCGGGAATATGCCGTAGCCAAAGGCCTCCGAGCGCGTTGAGCCGGGCGGCGGGCACCGGGAGGGAAGCAGTGCGTTCCCGGACCCGGGCGACGGGAGTGAGCTCGAACGAGGAGGAATCGTGTTCAACTTCGTGGGTCCGGACGGCGTGCACGGCGTCGAGCGGGCAGGTGGCGCACCAGGGGCGAGGCCGGGGCCCGCCGCGTCGTACGGTACCGCCCGGGGGCACCGGTCGGCCGCCGGCGACGCCCACGGCCGGTCCTGTGACCTGGTCACCGTGCCGACCCGCCAGGGCCTGGAGGCGGTGGACATCCTCCGGCGCTGTGGGGCCGCCGCCGTGGGGCCCGTTCTGCACGACGGTTCCTGCGACACCCTTGGCTTTCTCGTGCCGCCTGGCACCGCGGATGCGTGGGATGTGCCCGGAAGCGCCTGCATTCGGACCCTTGGGCGTGGTACGGGGCCGTTTGCGCCGCCTCCCGTTGCGGGCACCGGGTGGTTGTTGCCGCCCGGTGACGGGGGGCGGGTGACCGACCCGACGGTGTTGCGGGTTGCGCTGGGTGCGGCGGCGCGGCTGATTGAGGTTGCGGACAACTGTCACTGACGCGTCCGGCCCACGCGGGGTCCCGTGGTTGCCCCGCTGGGGGCTTTGCCCCCAGGCCCCCCTTGTCGGCCTTGACGGCCTCGTCCTCAATCGCCGGACGGGCTTTGATGTGCGCGGCGTGTGCCGGTGTGCTGGTGCGCGTTGGCGAGTGCGGGTGCGCCTGTGGCTGGTGTCGCCTTCTGTTTCGTTGTGGGTCGGGGGCGTGGGGGATGTACGTGCTCGGCCGGCGCGATGATCGTGGACCGTTAGTTCACCGGCACTCGGCGGCGGTCCTGCGCGCGCACATCCCCCACGCCCCCTCCCGTCTCGTACGCGACCCGCACCCCGGTGAGCCTTGCCCCATGCCCGTAGGGGGGGGCGACACCCCGAAGAGGTGGAGGAAGGAAAAACGAACCACCGGGGGAGAGCCGCGTCTGAGACGGGAGGTGTCGTGGGGGTATGTGCGCGCGCAGGACCGCCGCTGGGTGCCGGTGAACTCACGGTCCAGGGCAATCGCGCCGGCCGAGCACGTACATACCCCCACGACACCGACCCACCCACCCCACCAAAGGCGGCCCTTCGGCACCCCCGGGACAAGGGGACACCCCAAACCCTCTGTGGGCAGTCGTTCCGCAGGGCGGAACGGGTGGGCACAGGCCACGACGCACGGTCACGTGAACGGCACCGGGCGCCCCGGACGACCGGCGTAGCCACGACGTGCGGTCACGTGAACGGCACCGGGCGCCCCGGACGACCGGCCCAGCCACGTCCACGGTCACGTGCGACCGGGGCACCCCGGCCGGCGGCCCGGCCACGGTGGCGGCGGATAATGAACCCATGGCGAGGGCGAACGACCGGACGGCGAGGCAGAAGGGCGGTCGCCGGGCGCGCCGCTCCGCGGCCTTGGTTGCCGAGGACGTCGAGGGCGGCCGGGCCGAACTGGTTCCCGACCCGGACCGCCCGCACGCCTGGAGCCTGCTCCTCGACGGCGCACCGCAGTCCCACGTCGACCTGGACGACCCGGCGTACCTCGACTTCGCCTACCAGCGCCGGCTCGGCCACGTCATCGACCTCGCCGCCCCGGCCGGCCGACCGCTGCACGTCCTGCACCTCGGCGGCGGAGCCTTCACGCTGGCCCGCTACACCGCCGCCACCCGCCCCCGTGCCACGCAGCAGGTCGTCGAACGCGACGCGGCCCTCGTGGCGCTGGTGCGCCGGGCGCTGCCGCTGGATCCGGGCGCCCGGATCCGGGTGCGCTGTGCCGACGCGCGCGCCGCGCTCGCCAAGCTCCCGGACGGCTGGGCCGACCTGGTGATCACCGATGTCTTCAGCGCGGCCCGCACCCCGGCCCACCTCACCACCACGGAGTTCCTCACCGAGGTCCGCAGGGTCCTCACCCCCGCCGGCCACTACGCCGCCAACCTGGCCGACGGCCCGCCGCTGACCCACCTGCGCGGTCAGATCGCGACGGCGGCCGGCGTCTTCCCCGAGCTGGCCCTCGTCGCCGACCCGGCCGTACTGCGCGGCAAACGCTTCGGGAACGCCGTACTGCTCGCCTCGGCCCGCCCGCTGCCCGTCGCCGACCTCACCCGTCGTGCCGCCGCCGACCCGCATCCCGGCCGCGTGGAACACGGCAAGTCCCTCACCGACTTCACGGGCGGTGCACGCCCCGTCCACGACAGCGGAGCCACGGCCTCCCCGGCCCCGCCCCCGTCCGCCTTCACCTGACGACACCACCCCGGCCTTCGAGCACCGGGCGCGGGCAGGCCGCACAACCCCGTAAGTCGGTGGACCCGCACCGGGCGGCCCTGCACGATGATCGGGTGCCGTCACGACGTCGTTTCCGCAGCCCGCTTCCCGGGCGACTGCTCCCGTCGAAGCTTCCGTTCCGCCGACCACCGTTCGGGGAGCGGTTGCGCGGCGAGCTGGGCCGGCCGGTCCGGGCCCGCACGCTGGGCAGCAGTCCGCGTTCGCGGGTGTGGCGGGCGGAGCTGTCCGGCAGCCCCGTGGTGATCAAGCAACTCGTCGAGGGCCCGGGAGCAGACGAGCGCTACGCACGCGAGGTGGCCGCGCTGCGGCTGGCGTCGCGTGTCCGGCCGCCCGTCGTGCCTGCCCTGCTCGGGACCGATCCGGACGCCCGCGTGCTGGTACTGGAACATCTGGAGCACCGGCCGCCCGCCGAGGACTGGATCGTCGGCTACGCCACGGCACTCGCCCGGCTCCATGCCGCTACCACTTCGGTGACCGTGCCCCACGGCGTCCTCGACGGCGATCTCCCTGACTGGGCCGGGCCGACCGGGGCCGACGTCGACTCCTTCCTGGGGCTCGCCCAGGCCCTCGGCGTCCCGGTGCCGGCCGGGGTGCGCGTCGAGTTGGACGCGCTGGTGGACCGGCTGACCGGCACGCCGGGCCATGCGCTGCTGCACGGCGATCCATGTCCCGGCAACGACATGCACACCGCCGACGGCGTCAGGTTCATCGACTTCGAACAGGCCGCGCTCGGCCACGGCATCGTGGAACTCGCCTACCTGCGTATCGGCTTCCCCACCTGCTGGTGTGCCACGGCCCCCGCCGCACCGCTGCTGACGGCGGCGGAGACCGCCTACCGCACGGCCTGGCGCGCCGCGACGGGCACCGAGGTGCAGGGCGACCTCACCGACGCCTGCGCCGGCTGGCTGCTGCGGGGCGACGCGCTGGTCCAGCGGGCCCACCGCGGCACCACCGACCAGTTGGCCAGGATCCCGCACGACGACTGGCGCTGGGGTACGGCGACGGCCCGCCAGCGCCTCGCCCACCGGCTGGGGGTCGTCGCCGGGGCCATCGCCGACACCGAGGGCATCACCGATCTGGGAGGGCTGGGACGGCTGGCCACGGACCTGCGTGCCGCGCTGCTCACCCTCCCCCACCGCCTCAAGGGGCGTGGATGGGGGTACCTCCCACGCCCGTCCAGGGCAGTGGGGGAGCGCCCCCAGCCCTCCATCGGTCCGCTGCCCGCCCGGCGTCCCTGAGCCGGCCCCAGCCGTCACCCGTCCACGATCTGCACCTGCGGCTGCTGGTGGTACCAGTCGCAGATCAACGACACCTCGGCGGTGTCCGACGTGAACTCCACCCGGATCCACGTGGACGTCTTCCACACCCGCATCGACCACCCGGACCTCGGCGACGCCGACACCAGCGACGCCTTGGTCTTGCCGATGTCCAGCACGACCCGTCCGCCCTTGGTGTCGTAGGGGCGGATGACGCCGTCCGCCGGCTCGTCGTCCGGTGCGTTCGACGATGCACTGGGCGGCGGGGTCCGGCGCGGCTCGGACTTGGTCGGCCGGGGGGACCGCGCGGGCGGCGTCGGCGTGGGCGTCCCGGTCGCCGTCGGGGTGGGCTTCGGCCGGCGGGTGGCCGACGTCACCGGCTGGGACGTCCCGCTGCTGCCGGCGACGGGCACGGCGCTCGGCGGGTCGTACACGGTTCCCTCCATCACCGTGTGCACCCCCCACCATGCCAGCGTGACCGCCGCCCCAGCCGCAACCGCCCAGGCCACCAGGTGTGCAAGCCCTTTGAGGAATCCGACGACCATCCGCCCATCCTGCCGCACCCATCGGCAAATCGACCCGTCCCGATCACCCCCCATCTTCGCCGTCTCGCGAGAACCGGCGCCCCCGCCAACCCCGTACGCCTCACACCCACATGGCGTACCGTGCCGCCATGGCCCAAGTGCTAGTCGTCGAGGACGACCAGTTCGTCCGCTCGGCCCTCATCCGGCAGCTCACGGACCTGCCCGGAGCCACCGGCACCGGCGCCTCCCACACCGTCCGCAGCGTCGGCACCGCGCTGGAAGCCCTGCGCGAGGTCGCCCACCACCAGTTCGACGTGGTCATCCTCGACCTGGGCCTGCCCGACCTGGACGGCTCGGAGGCGCTGAAGATGCTCCGCGGCATCACCGACGTTCCGGTGATCATCGCCACCGCCCGAGACGACGAGTCCGAGATCATACGGCTGCTGAACGCCGGCGCCGACGACTACCTCACCAAGCCGTTCTCCGTGGAGCACCTCTCCGCGCGGATCACGGCCGTACTACGGCGCGCCAGGGCGGGGACGGCCCAGACGGCCCCGCCGGACCGGGTCATCCGGGTCGGCGGCCTGTGTATCGACCCGCTGCGCCGCGAGGCCGAACTCGACGGTGGCCGACTCGACCTGACCCGCCGCGAGTTCGACCTGCTGGCCTTCCTCGCCGGCCGCCCCGGTGTCGTCGTCCCGCGCAGGGAACTGCACGCCCAGGTGTGGCAGCAGTCGTACGGCGACGACCAGACCATCGACGTTCATCTGTCGTGGTTGCGCAGGAAACTGGGCGAGACCGCGGCCCGCCCCCGCTATCTGCACACGCTGCGCGGGGTGGGCGTGAAGCTGGAGCCGCCGCCCGAGCCCCCGCCCTCGTCCGAGGACCCGAGCCGGCGGCAGCATCCACCGTCGCCCCCGGAGCCGTCCCCATGAGGTGGGCCCTGGTCAAGGTCTGCCTGGCCGTCACCGCCCTGGTGGTGATCGCCTTCGCGGTGCCCCTCGGCCTCGTCGTCAAGGAGATGGCTCGCGACCGGGCCCTGTCGAACGCGGAGCGCCGGGCCGCCGCCATCGTCCCGTCCCTGGCCATCACCACCGACCAGGGCCAGCTGGACCGCGCCCTCGCCGCCGCCGAGGACGGCCCGGAGGAACGCATCGGCCTGCACATCCCGGCGATCGGGGACCAGCGCGCCGCCGACCTGGGACCGCACCGTGCGGACCCGGACGACCTGCGCACCACCCGGGAACGGGGCGAGTCCTCGATCGCGACGGTCGCCGGTGGCGCGGTGCTGCTCCAGCCCATCGCGCTCAGCTCCGCCAAGATCGCCGTCATCGAGGTCTTCGTGCCGGAGGAGGAGATGACCAGGGGAGTCAGGCGGGCCTGGGTGGTGCTCGGCGGCGTCGGTATCGCCCTGATCGTCGGCTCGGTGGCCGTCGCCGACCGGCTCGGGGTACGCATGGTCAAGCCGGCCAGGCGCCTGGCGGGCGCCGCGCACGAGCTGGGCGAGGGACGGCTGGGGGCCCGGGTGCCGGAGGCCGGCCCGACGGAACTGCGGCTCGCCGCCGTCGCGTTCAACTCGATGGCCGACCAGGTCGTCCAACTGCTCGCCAGCGAGCGGGAGAGGGCCGCCGACCTGTCGCACCGCTTGCGCACCCCGCTCACGGTGCTCAGGCTCAACGCCGCCTCGCTCGGCGACGGGCCGGCCGCTGAGCAGACCCGCGCCGCGGTCGAGCAGTTGGAGCGCGAGATCGACACGATCATCAGGACCGCACGCGAGGCGAAGCCGCAGACGTCCGCGCCGGGTCCCGGCGCCGGCTGCGACGCCGCCGAGGTGATCCGGGAGCGCATGGGCTTCTGGTCGGCGCTCGCGGAGGACGAGGGGCGCACCGTGCGCATGGCGGGCGTGGAGCGCCCGGTACGCATTCCGGTGGCCCGCGCCGACCTCGCGGCCGCGCTCGACGCACTGCTCGGCAACGTCTTCCGGCACACCCCGGAGGGCACCGCGTTCGCGGTCGACGTGCACAACGGCGAGGCCGCGGTGATCGTGCTGGTATCCGACGCGGGTCCCGGCATCCCGGACCCGCGCACCGCGCTCGCCCGCGGGGCCAGCTCCGGTGGGGCCGGGTCGACCGGTCTCGGCCTGGACATCGTGCGGCGGCTCGCCGAGTCGACCGGGGGCGATGTGGGGATCGGGCGGTCCGCGCTGGGCGGCGCGGAGATCCGCATCCGGTTGCAGACCGGCGTCCGAGGTGTGGACGGCGGCGTCACGGACCGGCTGCGGCGCGGCCGGGCCCACCGGGCGGCCCGCCGCCGGGCCCGCGCGGCGAAGGCCTGACGGTCACCGGCACCCCGAGGCATTAATCAACCCCGATGCGTTCCTTAAGCGCACCCTAAGAACGCCGATACCCGCCTGGCTCATCCCTTTTGTCGGTCCCTGGGCCGCTAGCGTGCCTACGCGACCCCCCACGGGCGGCCTCATGGGACGCCCGGGGCCGGGGCGCACCCCCCGGCCCCGGGCGTCCGTCCCCCACCGCGAACGCCCAGCACCCGACACCCACCCGCGAACATCCCGAACCACACGCATATCACGACAGAAACGACGCCTCCTGGCTCCCGCGGCGCCCCCCACACGGTCTTCCCCACCGTGCGCTGCCGGGTCCCCTCCGGGCAGGGCGCCGTCGTCGTACAGCTAAGGCAGGCATCCGATGACGAGCACTCACCGGCGTACGGTCAGCGGCGCGATCAAGGCGATGCGCGGCCTCGCCACCGCGGGCATGGTGGCGTGCGGCGGTTTCCTGTTCTCGGCGACGGCGCTCGCCACCCCCACGGCCGCACCCGTCGCGGACACCGCCAAGGCGACCGGCGGCGCCTTCGCGCCGTACGTGGACACCTCGCTCGCCCCGGCCTACGACCTGGTGGCCACCGCGAGCCAGACCGGTGTGCGGGACTTCACGCTCGCCTTCGTCACCGCAGGCGGCGGCTGCACGCCGCTGTGGGGTGGCACCGGGGATCTGAACAGCAATGACGTCGCCTCGCAGATCGACGACCTGCGTGCCGAGGGCGGGGACGTCCGGGTCTCGTTCGGCGGCGCCACCGGCACCGAGCTGGCGAGCGCCTGCCCCGACGCCGGCGAGTTGGCCGCCGCCTACGGCAAGGTGATCGACGCCTACCGGCTCACCAAGGTCGACTTCGACATCGAGGGCGCGTCCCTGACCGCGAAGGCGCATGGGCGGCAGCCCCGGCTCGACCCCGCGGTGAACACCCGCCGCGCCCAGGCCATCGCACGGCTCCAGAAGGACCACCCGGACCTCGACGTGTCCTTCACGCTGCCGGTGTTGCCCGAGGGCCTGACACGGCCCGGCGTCGACCTGCTCGCCGACGCCCGGAAGAACGGCGTCGCCGTCTCCACCGTCAACATCATGGCCATGGACTACGGGCCCACGTACGACGGTGACATGGCGCAGTACGCCGAACGGGCCGCGACCGCCACCCAGGCCCAGCTCGGGAAAGCGCTCGGGCTGTCGGAAGCGGCGGCGTGGCACGCCGTCGCCATCACGCCGATGATCGGCGTCAACGACGTCGGCGGCGAGGTCTTCACCGTCGATGACGCGACCGAGCTGGTGTCGTTCGCCCAGCGACACGGCGCGGGCTGGCTCGCCATGTGGTCGGCGACCCGGGACCAGCCCTGCAAGGGCGGTTCCTCCGGTGCCGCACAGCCCGACTGCTCGTCGATCGACCAGGAGCCGCTGGCCTTCACGAACGCCTTCGGTGCCTACCGATGACCGGTCACACCACGCGCGCGCCCCGGCCGGTCCCCAAACGGCCGGGGCGCGCCCCACGCGGTCCGCGGCCGTCAGCTCGCGGTGGAGGCGCCGTTCCGGCTCGGCTCGGCCGGCAGCACGCCGGTGCGGGCCAGCTCGGCGTACCAGTGCGCGCTCGCCTTGGGTGTACGGGTCAGGGTCGCGTAGTCGACGTAGACCGCACCGAAGCGCTTGCTGTAACCGTGCGCCCACTCGAAGTTGTCCATCAGGGACCACAGGTAGTAGCCGCGCACGTTGGCGCCGTCGTTGATGGCGCGGTGCACCGCCTGGAGGTGCCCGTGCAGGAACGCGATCCGCTCCGGGTCGTTGACCTGGCCGTCGGTCTCCGGCTTGTCGTCGTAGCAGGCGCCGTTCTCGGTGATGTACAGCTCGAGGTCGGGACGCATCTTGCTGTAGCGATTGATCAGGTCGTACAGGCCGGTCGGGTCGATGGCCCAGCCCATCTCCGTGCACTCGCCGGGCGGCTGGTGGAAGACCACCTGGTCGGCGGCCGGCCAGGGGGAGTGCTCGCTGACGCCGTGGTTGGTGGCGACCGGGCCGTTGAAGTCGTCCTTCTTGGCGGAGACCAGGACGGGCGTGTAGTAGTTCAGGCCCATCGCGTTCAGCGGCTGGTGGCAGGCCTTGAGGTCGCCGTCCTGGACGAAGCTCCAGTCGGTGAGGCCGGCGGTGTCGGTGAACAGGCTCTCCGGGTAGGCGCCCTGGAGCATCGGGCCGTGGAAGATGCCGTTGGCGATGTTGTCCACCCGGCGCGCGGCGTCGAGGTCCGCGGGGTCGTCCGAGAGGGGCCTGATCACCTGCGAGTTCAGGCTCATCATGATGCTGGCGCGGGCCGGCAGCGCGGCACGCAGGGCGCTGGTGGCCAGACCGTGCGCCAGGTTGAGGTGGTGCGCGGCGCGCAGCGATGCGGCCGGGTCGGTACGGCCGGGGGCGTGCACTCCGGAGGAGTAGCCGAGGAAGGCGGCGCACCAGGGCTCGTTGACCGTCATCCAGCGCTCGACGCGGTCACCCAGCGCGTCGGCCATGATTCCGGCGTATTCAGCGAAACGATACGCCGTCTCGCGCTCGGGCCAGCCGCCCGCGTCCTCCAGCTCCTGGGGCAGGTCCCAGTGGTAGAGCGTCAGGGAGGGCTGGATGCCGTGCTCGAGGAGTGCGTCGACGAGCCTGCGGTAGAAGTCGAGGCCGCGCTGCACCGCGGGGCCCCGGCCGGTGGGCTGTACTCGGGACCAGGAGACGGAGAAGCGATAGGCGGCCAGGTTCAGGCCGGCCATCATCGCCACGTCGTCGCGGTACCGGTGGTAGTGGTCCACCGCGACGTCGCCGTTCTCGTCAAAGGCCACCTTGCCGGGGGTATGGCTGAAGGTGTCCCAGATCGAGGGAGTGCGGCCGTCCTCCCGCACGGCTCCCTCGATCTGGTACGCGGAGGTGGCCGCGCCCCAGAGGAAGTCGGGCGGGAAGGTCAGAGAATCAAGCATGGAAGCGCTCCCATGAAGTGTCGGGGGGTAGGGACGGAAGGTACGGGACGGAAAGCTCGGCAGGGCGCCGGGCGATCGGCCCGGAGCCCATGGGGCTCACCCGCGGACACGGCGCCCCGCGGTCCTGAGTTGACCGCAGAGGTCGCCGTCCGCGCGGGCCGTGTGGGCCCCGGCCCGCAGGACGGCGCTGTCCGTGGGATAGGCAGGCAGGTCAGCCCTTGACGGCCCCCTGCATGATGCCGCCGACGATCTGCTTCCCGAACAGGATGAACGCGACCAGCAGAGGCAATGTTCCGAGCAGGGCGCCGGCCATGATGACCGCCTGGTCTGGGATATACCCCGTACCGAGCTGGTTCAGGGCCACCTGGACGGTGGGATTCGCCTGGTTCAGCGCGATGATGGGCCACAGGAAGTCGTTCCAGGCCATCACGAACGTCAGCAGGCCCAGGACGGCCATCGCGGGCCGCGCCGCCGGAAAGACCACGTGCCAGATGATCCTGAGACTGCTCGCGCCGTCCATCCGTGCGGCCTCGATCAGCTCGGTGGGCAGCGCCTGGACCAGATACTGCCGCATGAAAAATACGCCGAACGCACTGACGAACGTCGGCAGGATCACCGCTTGGAGCTGATTCGACCAATGCAGATCGGCCATCCACAGGTACAGCGGGACGACGCCGAGCTGCGGCGGCACCATCATGGTGCCGATGGTGATCAGCAACAGGGTGCTGCTGAACCTGAACTTCAGCTTGGCGAAGGCGAAGCCGGCGATCGTCGAGAAGAGCACCGTACCGATCGTGATGCTGCCCGCGACGATCACGGAGTTCAGCATGGCCTTGCCCAGGCCGCCCTGCTCCCATGCCGTCTGGAGGTTCTTGAAGAGGTTGCCCCCGAACCACAGCGGGGGCGGTGTCTCGGCGAGCCGGTGGTCCGTGCGGGACGAGGCGATCACCGTCCAGAACAGCGGCAGCAGGGACACCACCGTGAAGACGGTGAGCACCGTGTAGGTGACGGGCCCGGCGTGCAGCTGGCGGCCGGCCCGCGGCGCCATGGCGGTGGACTTCACTTGTGACCTCCTCGCGGCCCGGCGCCGGCAGGCCGGCCGCAGGTGTGGCCCGGGCCGCAGGTCGGACGCGGGCCGCCGTCGTTGCCTGGGGTCCGGGGGGCGTGCCCCGGCGTGCTGCGCATCAGTTCTTCCTCAGGCGTCGGGCGAACAGCATGTTGATCGCGGCGACGATCAGCAGGATCAGGAACATCGCCCAGGCGATGGCGGAGGCCCTGCCCAGGTTGCCGACGATCCAGCCCTGGTCGTACATGTACAGGCCGAGCGTCTGGAACTGGTGGCTGGCGCCGCCCTTGGAACCGGAGTTCCCACCGAACAGCAGCGGCTCGCCGAACAGCTGGGTCGCACCGATGGTGGAGACGACGACCGTGAAGAGGATCGTCGGACGCAGCATCGGAATGGTCACGTGCCGGAACTGCTCCCAGCGCGAGGCCCCGTCGATCGCCGCCGACTCGTACAGGTCGGCCGGCACGGCCTGCATCGCGGCCAGGTAGATCAGCGCGTTGTAGCCGGTCCAGCGCCAGATCACGATGGACGACACCGCGAACTTCGAGCCCCACATCGACTCGCGCCAGTTGACCGGGTCGACGCCGATGAAGTGCAGCAGCCAGTTGATCATGCCGCCGTCCCACGAGTACAGCAGCGTGAAGACGAGCGTGGCGGCGGCCACCGAGGTGGCGTACGGGGCCAGCATGGCCACCCGCCAGAAGGTGGAGCCGCGCAGCTTGTAGTTGAGCAGGTGCGCGATGCCGATCGCCATCGCCAGCTGCGGCACGGTGGAGATCACGCCGATGAAGAACGTGTTCTTCAGCGCGGTCCAGAAGAACGTGCTGTCGAGCAGGCTCTTGTAGTTGTCGAGCCCGACCCAGGTCTGCTGGTCCAGGCTCGCCAGCTGCACGTTGTGCAGCGAGGACCAGCCCGTGTAGATCAGCGGGAAGAGGCCGAAGGCGAAGAAGAACAGGAAGAAGGGGGCGATGAAGGCGTACGGGCTGGCCTTCAGGTCCCAGCGGTAGAGCCGGCTGCGCCACGATTCGGGCGGCGGCGGGGTGCCACGGGAGTGGCCCGACGTGGCTGCGGCCGGGGCCGCGCCCCCCTGCGAAACGGGGGACGCGGTCTCGGCGTACTCAGTGGTCTCGGACATCGACGTCACTCGCCCAGAACGTCCTTGATTTCGTTCTCGGCGGACGTCCAGCCCTGCGCGGGGCTCTTGCCCTGCTGCTCGACCTGGAGCACACCGACATCGGTGATGGCCGTGCCGATCTGCTGGTCCTTGACGCCGTAGAACGCGACCGGGATGGTCTTCGCCGCATCACTGAAGATCTTCGCGATCGGTGCCTGGTTGAAGTACGTGTTGGTGGCCGGCTGCACCTTCAGGGAGCCGTACGCGTCCGTCCTGGACGGGAAGCTGGCCTGCTTGGCGAAGACCGCGGCCTGCTGCTCGGGGGCGGCCAGCCAGGTGGCGAGCTTGATCGCCTCGTCCTTGTGCTTGCTCTGCGACGGCACGCCGATGAACGAGCCGCCCCAGTTGCCGGCGGCGGGGGCCGGTGCGACGTCCCACTTGCCCTTGCCGCTGTCGCCGGACTTCTCCTGGATGTAGCCGAGCATCCACGGCGGGCAGGAGACGGTGGCGAACTTGCCGTTGGCGAAGGCCTGGTCCCACGGCTTGTCGAACTGCTTCAGCTTGGCCGACATGTTGCTCGTCGCGACCTTCATCGAGGTGTCCCAGGCGAGCTTGCGGCCCGAGCTCTTCTCGTAGTCCGGCTGGCCGTCGGTGGTGTAGTAGCGGTCCTTGGCGCCGCCCATCACCGCGTTGTAGACGCCCGCGGCGCTGTCCACGAACTTGGTGCCGGCCGGGGCCTTCTTCATGTACTGCTTGCCGAGGTCGACGTACTTGTTCCAGTCGCCCGACCACGCCTTGGCCAGCTCGTCGCGGTCGGTCGGCAGGCCGGCCTTCTCGAAGAGGTCCTTGCGGTAACACATCGCCATCGGGCCGATGTCGGTGCCGATCGCGACGGTCTTGCCGTCCTTGGTGGTCCCCTGGTTCCACTTCCAGCTGAGCCATGCCGACTTGTCGACGCCCTTGGCCTTGCCCAGGTCCTCGAACTTGTCGGCCTGGGTCGCCACGACCTCGGCGATGTTGCTGACCTCGATGGCCTGGATGTCGTCGGCGCCACTGCCCGCCTGGAGGCGGGTCAGCATCTTCGGGTAGTAGACGTCGTTCCGCTCGGTGACGTTCTCCTTGATGCTGATGTTCGGATGATCCGCCATGTACTTCTCGTAGAGTCCGGCCTGCTTGTAGCCGAAGACGCCGAACGTCCCTACAGTGAGCGTAATCTTGCCGTTCGAGTCACCGCCGCCGGAAGCGTCTGATGATCCGTCGTCCGAGTCCTGGGCGCAACCAGCCAATAGCCCCGTCGTGAGTGCGGCCGCGGCCGCAAAGGCCATCAGCCGCCGAGACCCGCGGATGCTCCTGCGCATGCGTCCTCCTGTTGCCCCTGACGTGCCGACCCCCCGGCCTGGTGCACTGTTGGGAAACAAGAGCTTTGGCGCGGCGCGGGCGGGGAACGTGCGGGATGTGTATGTGCCAGGTAGTGTGGGAGCGCTCCCACCTGTGATGAGTTGAAGACTTCCCGGTAAGCGCGAGGGTGTCAAGAGACCAGCGGGTAGATACGTCGTGAGTTATCGGCCTGTTAGATAGGGGAAGGGAGGCTCGGCAAGGCGCTGACCGGGTGGTCGGCGGATCCGGGCGCGGAATCTCGGGCTGTTAGATTCCTGGCCGGATCAGGGTTGACAGGAGGCGGGCACATGGCGGGCCACGGAATGCGGGGCCGGAGCGGCGGACGGCCGACCCTTGAGGAGGTCGCCGCGCGTGCCGGCGTCGGCCGCGGCACGGTCTCACGGGTGATCAACGGCTCACCCCGGGTGAGCGAGGCCACCCGGGCGGCGGTCGAGGCGGCGGTCGCCGAACTGGGCTACGTACCGAACACGGCGGCCCGGGCACTGGCCGCGAACCGCACCGATGCGATCGCGCTGGTGGTGCCCGAGCCGGAGACCCGGTTCTTCACCGAGCCGTACTTCTCCGACATGCTGCGCGGTGTCGGCGCGGCGCTCACCGACACCGAGATGCAGCTGCTGCTGATCTTCGCCGGCAGCGCGCGGGAGCGGCGGCGGCTGGCCGAGTACCTCGCCGCGCACCGTGTCGACGGAGTCCTGCTGGTGTCCGTGCACGCGAATGATCCGCTGCCCGACCTGCTGGCCCAGCTGGAGATCCCCACCGTGATCAGCGGCCGCAGGAACGCCGACGAGGTGCTGCCGTCCGTCGACTCCGACAACTTCGCCGGCGCCCGCACGGCCATCGAGCACCTGCTCGCCCGGGGCCGCGGCACCGTCGCCCACATCGCCGGCCGCCTCGACGTCTACGGTGCCCAGCGCCGCGTCGACGGCTACCGGGCCGCCCTCGAAGACGCGGGCCGCGAGGTCGACGAGGACCTCATCGTCTCCGGCGACTTCACCGAGGAGGGCGGCCGCCGCGCCATGGCCCAGCTCCTGGAGCACGATCCCGACATCGACGCCGTGTTCGCGGCGTCCGACGTGATGGCGGCGGGAGCGCGGCAGACGCTGCGGGCGATGAACCGGCGGATACCGGAGGACGTCGCCCTGATCGGGTTCGACGACTCGGTGATCGCCCGGCATATGGATCCGCCCCTGACGAGCGTGCGGCAGCCCATTGAGGAGATGGGGCGCGCGATGATCGATGTGCTTCTCACGGAGATTGCGGATCGCCGGCCGGTGGGGCCGGCCGGCGGCGGGAGTCGGCAGGTCGTGTTGCCGACGGAACTGGTGGAACGGGCGTCTTCCTGACGGGGTTTCCGGGGCCCCCGTCCGCCCTCCACCGGGTTCGGTGGGCGGCCTGGTGCGGTTCGGGGGTGTCCCCCTTTGCCCCTTCGTTGGGCCGGGGGTGGGGTGGTGTGGCTCGGGGGTGTCCCCCTTTGCCCCGTTCATCGGACCGTTGGGCGTGGTTCGGGGGTGTCCCCCTTTGCCTCTTCATTCGGCTGGTGGGGTGGTGTGGTTTGGGGTGTCCCTGGGGGTTGGTGGCGGGCTTTCGGTTTCGTGGTGGCTGGGTGCGCAGTTCCCCGCGCCCCTTTTTTTGTGGTGGCCGTGGGTCGTCTTGTGTTGGTTGTTCGGTGCTGGGGCGCGTGGTCTTTCGTTGGGGGTCGGGGGCGCGGGGGTATGTACGTGCTCGGTCCGGCGCGTGAACGTTGTCGTTCGTGTGCCGTTGCATGCACCGGATCCTGCGCGCGCACATACCCCCACACCCCCTCCTCGCCGTTGGCGACTATCCCTCGGTGTCCCAGTCCCTCGGTGTTCCTGGTCCCTGGGTGTTCCTGGTCCCTGGGTGTCCCTGGTCTCTTGGTGTTCCTGGTCGTGACTGGCTGCTGTGCGACGTCCGTGGTCGGGTGGGCGTCCCGCCGCGGCTTCTCCTGTCTGTTGGGGGTCGCCCCTCGGTGTCCCTGGCCGTGATGGGTTGTTGTGGGATGTCAGGGTTTGGGTGGGTGTTTGGGCTTCACCGGGGTGGGGTCGCGAATGTTCGTGAGGGGACGTGGGGGGATGTGCGCGCGCAGCAGCCGGCGCTCGGTGCCGGTGTCTGGGGCGGCGTTCGGAGGGCGCCGGATCGAGCACGTACATCCCCCCGCGGCGCCGACTCACGACGAAACAGTGGGCGCATCGTGAGTGGTGAGGCGGTGCGGTCGGGTGGCCCACGGTGACCGTTGAAGGGGCGCGGGGAACTGCGCGACCGGCCACCACGAGACCGCATGGTCGCCACCGGGGCTCAGGGGCACCCCATGCCGCAACCCCATGCCGCAGCCCCATGCTGCACCCGTGGCCACCGGCCCGGTGGAAGGCGAACGAAGGCACCCCGAAAGGGGGAGGGCGAACGGGTGCACCCCGAAGGGGGCACCGGGGACCCCCCGACCCGGGGGCGAACGGGGGCACCCCGAAAGGTGCCGCACCGGCGTTCGCGGGTTGCGTCGGGTGCTGGGTAGGAGCTATGCATGATGCATGCATGAGTTGCAGGAGTCACGTCTGGCCAATCTGTTGGGGGCCACCGCCCTCGGCCTCGCCGACCGGCTCACGCAGGCCGCCGCGGAGGCGGCCGGGGCGAGTGGCAGCGGCGCCGCCGCCCTCGTGACGCTGCGCACCGCCGACGGCATCGGGGGCACCGAGTTGGCCCGGCGGATCGGGCTGAGCCAGTCGGCCTGCACGCGGATGCTGGACCAGCTGACCGCGCAGGGCTACGTACGGCGCGCACCGATGCGCGGCCGCGTGGTCGCCGTCCACCTGACGCCGGAGGGCGTCACCGCTGCGGACGCGGCGCAGCGGGCCCGCAGCGCGACCGTCGGGGAGGTCCTCGACGCCCTCGCGCCGGACCGGCGGGACGCTCTCCGGCAGGCGCTGGAACCGCTGCTCGCGGCGCTGTACGGGCGGGTCGGGTCGGGCGACGTGCTGTGCCGGCTGTGCGACAGGGCGGCCTGCGTGGCGGACGACCAGGTGTGTCCGGTGGGGGCGGCGGCGCGCGCCGCGGCGCAGGGCGATCCGGGCGGGGGTGCCGGGGTGGGCCATGGGTGACGTCCTCGCCCTGGTGTCCGCGTGCTGCTTCGGCACCACCCACTTCGTCAACGGTCTGCTCGCGCGCCGCGCCCACGGCGTCACCGTGGCCCTCTACGCCCAGCTCGGCGGCACGCTGCTGAGCGTTCCGGTCGCCCTGGCGGCCGGGCACGGCGTGCCGGGTGTCACGTCCCTCGGGTGGGGTGCGCTGTCGGGCCTGGGCACCGGCGTGGGGGTCGCCTTCCTCTATCGCGCGGTGCACAAGGGCGCGATGAGCGTGGTCGTGCCCGTCACCGACGTCACCGCGGACGCGTTGCCGGTCCTGGTGGGCCTCACCGCTCTGGGTGAGCGGCCGACCCCGCTGTCCCTCACCGGTGTCGCGGCCACCCTTCCCGCCCTGTGGCTGGTCTCCCGCGGTCCCGGCACGGGCGGCCGGCCCGAGCCGGGGTCGCGCGGTCTTCCCGCGGTCGCCGACGCCCTGGTCGCCGGCGCCGGCTTCGCCGTGCAGTTCCTGGCGATGGCGCGGATACCGGCGGACGCCGGGCTCTGGCCGGTGGTGCTCAGCAGGGTGGCCTCGGTCGTCGTCGTGGGCTGCCTTCTGGTGCGGCAACGGGCCCCGTGGACCCTGCCGCCGCGGCTCACCCTTCCCGCGGTCGCCGCTGGCGCGGTCGGCACCGTCGCGATCCTGCTCTACCTGTACGCGACCCGGCAGCAGCTGATGTCCGTCGCCACGGTGCTCACCTCGCTCTACGTCGCCATTCCCGTGCTCCTCGCGGTGATCTTCCTGAACGAGCGCACCACCCCGCGCCAGACGACGGGGCTGTTGTGCGCGGGCGTCGCCATCGTGCTCATTGCGCTGGCCTGAGCGAGGCCGCCCGGCAGGGGGCGGGGCGGTAGGGTGGCCGGGCTGGAACGTGTGTGTTAGTTGCCGGTGCGGGTTCCGGTTGCCCCGGTGGGGTGGCGCCGGCCAGATCCGGTGACCGTTGACCGACACGCGGTTGTGCGTGGCGCGCGTGCAGGGAGGATCGGAGTCCGTGACATCGTGACCGAGCCATCGGTGGTCCCGTCGGCGCGTCGCCAGGAACTGCTTGCGGCGGCGTACCAGTACGTGCTGGCCAACGGGATGACGGGCATCTCGCTGCGTCCGCTGGCCGCGCACACCGGTTCCAGCACGGGGGTGCTGCTGTATCTGTTCGGCAGCAAGGACGGGCTGGTCCGGGAGATCCTGGCGCGTGCCCGTGCCGAGCAGCGTGAGATGGTGCGCGGCGTGCTGGCCCGGGCGGGCACGCAGGACGATCCGCTGCCCGGTGCCGACGCGCTGTGGGCGTGGCTCAGCGCCCCGGAGCAGCGGGACGTCCTCCGCCTGTTCTTCGAGGCCTACAGCCTCTCGCTGCACCCGGACCCGGGCCCCTGGGAGGGTTTCGCGCAGGGGAGCGTGGACGAGTGGCTGGGGTTGCTGGACGAGATGGCACCGTCCGCCGCCCCGTCGCGCACGCTGCATCTGGCGGTGCTGCGCGGGCTGGTGCTCGATCTGCTGGCCACCGGGACGACCGAGCGGGTGACGTCCGCCTACCGGCTGTACCGCAGCATGCTGCCGCCGGCCGGCTGACCCGGTGGCGTGTGCCGCAGCGCTGCCGTCAGGTGCCGGTGCGCCGTGTCCATGGCCGTGACGAGACAGGCGCGTTCCGCCGCCGGCAGCCGGCCCAGCAACTCGTCGGCCGCCCGCTGGTACCCGTCGGCCATCTGCTCGTACGCGCGCCGGCCCGCGTCGGTGATCTCGACGATGCGCCGTCTGCGGTCCAGGGGACAGGGGCGCACGCGTATCGCCCCGCCGGTCTGGAGCCGGCGCAGCGCGCGGCTGAGCTGCCCGGCGTCCATGCCGAGGGCGGCCCGCACCTCGAGCACGGTGATGCCCGGCCGGGCGCCGACCTCCAGCAGCACCCGCTGCTGGGTCGGCGAGTAGTCCGGCCGGCCGGACCGCCTGGCGATGTCCCGGACGACCGCGTGGCAGGTGCGGACGAACTCGCGGACGCTGCGGGCGTCGTCGCCCGGTGTCTCGGTCATCTCCCGGTCAGCCTCCGCGCGGTCGGACCGGAGCCGCCACCCGCCCGGGGCGACGACCGTGTCATCCCTCGACGGGCCAGGCGGGGCGGCGGGCGGGGGAGTCGGGGAGCGCTGCCCAGTCCGCGCGTACCGGCGAGTACACCTCGGCCACGACGGCGCCCTGCGGCCCCGCGGTCGCCTCGTGCGGCACGTGGGCGGGGATCCGCCAGGTCTCCCCTGGGCCACGCTCGCGCCGCTCGCCGTCGACGGTGAAGACGAGGGAGCCCGAGATGACGAAGCCCAGTTGCTCGTTGGCGTGCTGGTGGCCGAGTACCGCGGCGCCGGGGCCCAGCTCCACGATCGCCATCGTGATCAGCTCGCTCTGCACGATGCGGGCGCGCACGCCGTCCCAGATCTGCTTGACGGGCATGGTGGCCAGTTCACCGAAGACGTCGCTCACGGGTTCTCCAAGGGTTGCCGGTGGTCGTAGACGGGGGTGGTCCACTCGGGGTGGCGTGGGTCGTCGCGGCGGGCGATGGCCCGGATCTCGTGGTTCAGTGCCAGCGTGGTCGCGCCGGGCTTGCCGTCGCCGACGGTGCGGCCGTCGACCTCGACCACCGGGACCACGACGGTCGCGGTGCCGCAGAGCAGGATCTCGTCGCTGGTGTACAGCTCCGAGCGGTGCACCCGGCGCTCGGTGACCGGCGCGCCGACGCGTTCCTGAAGCAGGCACATCACCTGTGCGCGGGTGATGCCTTCGAGGATGTCGTCGGTGCCGGGCGGGGTGATCCACCGGTCGCCGCAGCGCAGTACGAGGTTCGAGGTGGTGGCCTCCGCGACATGGCCGTCGACGGTGAGCATGATCGCCTCGTCGAAGCCGTGCTGCACGGCCTCGGTCTTGGCCAGCGCAGGACCGGTGTAACCGCCGGTGACCTTGGCTCGGTTCGGGGTGCTGACGTCGGGTGTGCGGCGCCAGCTGCTGACCATGCACCGCACGCCGTTCGGGTTGATGTAGTCGCCCGGCATGGGGGTGACGGCGATGGACAGGCGGGTGTCGATGTCGTGCATCCGCACCGGGAGCGCGGCGCCGGTCTGGGCGAGCAGCGGCCGTATGTAGGCGTCGCCGCGTACGTCGTTGCGGCGCAGCAGCTCTGCCGTCGCCTGCACCAGGCGCTCGGGCGGCAGCGGCAGCCGTAGGCCGAGGATGCGGGCGGAGCGTGCCAGTCGCGCGTAGTGCGCGTGCGCCTCGAGGAGGTGCAGCTGGTGGTGGTCGTCGTTCCACCAGGCGCGGATGCCCTCGAAGGTGCCGGTGCCGTACGACAGCGCGTGCGCGTGCACGCTCACCTGCGCCTGCTCGGTCGGGACGATCCGGTCGTCGACGAACACCCAGTCGCAGGGGGTGTCGAATCCGCCGGAGCCGGCGGGGGGAGGGTGTTCGGCCATGTGCGCTCCTCGGGTCCGGGGTCGCGCCCCGGTTACTGACACGAGTGTTCCAGTGGACTGACACGACTGTTCCACCGGCTTGGGGGTTGCGCAAGCCCCAGGGGCGAGGCCCGTGTGGGCGGGGTGCGTGAGGTGCGGTCCTGGGCGGCAGGTTGAGGCTGCCGTGTCGCAGGGGTGTCACAGTGGCGAAAGAGGGCCCTGTTGAAATTACTAATTAACTGTCACCATCCTTGCCCGAAGCTGTCGTTGGGGGGCGGTCGGACGTGTGCGTCCGTCACATTCCATGACGGCACGGAGATTTCTCTCGATTCTGGGGGTATTGCGATGCACGCACAGGCACCATTCACCCGCACCAGACGATCGCCCATAGGCCTCTTACGGGCGCTGTCCGTGGTCACGACGCTGTTCGCGCTGTTCGCCGGGTCGCTGCTGACCGCTGGCGCACCGGCGTCCGCCGCCGTCACGGCCGCGACCAAGCCCGTGATCAACGGCCCGGTCTTCAACGACCCGTTCGGCACCGCCGACCAGCAGAAGGCCATCTTCACGCAGCTGGTGCAGCTGATCGACGCCACGCCGGCCGGAGAGACGATCACCGCCTCGATGTTCGAGTTCGCGGACTCGGAGGTCGCGGACGCCCTGCTCGCCGCCAACTCGCGCGGCGTCCACGTCAAGTTGATCGTCGACGACTCCACCTATGTCGACGGCAACGGTGCCGAGTTCGACAACCCGGCCTTCGACGCGCTCCAGGCGGGGCTCGGCACCGACGACTCCAAGGCCTCCTACATCGTGGTCTGCGACGACCAGTTCGAGGACAACGACGGCGTCGACGACGTCGCGCGCGGCTGTCTGGCCGTCGGGCCGCCGAACCCGGCCTACAACCACAACAAGTTCTTCCTGTTCTCCAAGCTCGGCCCGTTCGACGACGGCACCAGCTACACCAAGGTCGTCTTCCAGACCTCCTCGAACCTGAGCGACTGGTACAAGGTCGAGTCCTTCAACGACGCGGTCACGTTCGTCGACGGCACGGTCTACGACGGGTACGCCAAGTACCACGAGATGATGCGCACCACGCGCTACAAGTCGGGCGGTAACAACAACGCGTACTTCTCCACCCCGACCGGTTCCACGTACCGCGCCTTCTTCTTCCCGCGCGGCGACAGCTCGTACAACAATCCGGCCAGCGACACCATCGTCAACGCGCTCAAAGAGATCAGCTGCGCCTACACCGGCACGGACGGCAACCGGCATCAGACCGACATCCGGATCGTCGTGCTCAACTTCCTGAAGTCGCGCATCCAGGTCGCCAACCAGCTCGCGACCCTGCGTGCCGCCGGCTGCTGGATCGACATCCTGTACGCGTCCAGTGACTCCACCGTGGAGTCGGTGCTCACCAACGCGAACATCCAGCACCGCAAGTGCATGATCGCCAACGGCCCCGGGATCGACGTGCGCCCGCACAACAAGGAGATCCTCATCGACGGCGACTACAACGGCAGCATCACGCCCCGTGTCTACACCGGCAGCCCGAACCTCGACGGCTCGTCCCTGCGGTCGTCCGACGAGGCCATGGTGCGGATCACCGACGCCGGGTACCACGCGAAGTACCTGAGCACCTTCTACAAGATACGCACCGCCTGCGGCGGCTGACTCCGCCCGCCACATGATCAGGGGCTGGCCTGCGGTGCAGGTCAGCCCCCTGTCGTGCGGAAACGGGTGACAGCAGGATCGCCCTGTGCAACTGATCGCGATCGGCGTCCTTGCAACCGGCGATCACGGGTACCCGACTCCCATGGGAGCGTCCCGGTTGGTGAGGCAAGGGAGTGGCAGAGGTGGCCGGAGCACTGGTTCCTCGGCGCCGGACGGCGGCCGAAAAGGAGGTCGACGGGCTCGCGGAGGCACTGCGGGACGCGGTCGACGGTGAGGTGCGGTTCGACGCGGGCAGCAGGGGCGCGTACTCCACCGACGGCTCCAACTACCGGCAGGTCCCGTTGGGCGTCGTGGTCCCGCGGAGCGTCTCGGCGGGCGCGCAGGCGGTGCGGGTCTGTGCCGACTTCGGCGTACCCGTCCTGTCACGCGGCGGCGGCACCAGCCTCGCGGGGCAGTCGACCAACGTCGCCGTCGTGCTGGACTGGAGCAAGTACTGCGACGCGCTGGTCTCGGTCGACCCCGAGGCACGCACCTGCGTGGTGGAGCCGGGCCTGGTCCTGGACGAGCTCGACCGCCGGCTGGCCCCGCACCGTCTCCAGTTCGGTCCCAAGCCGTCGACGCACAGCCACTGCACCCTCGGCGGGATGATCGGCAACAACTCCTGCGGTGCCTCGGCACAGGCCTACGGCAAGACCGTGGACAGCGTGCGCCGTCTGGAGGTGCTCACCTACGACGGGACGCGGATGTGGGTGGGCCCGACGACGAAGGCCGAGCGGGCGCGGATCGCCGAGGAGGGCGGCCGAAAGGCCGAGATCTTCGCCGGCCTGGACCGCATCATCGACGGTTGTCTGGCGGACGTACGGCGCGGCTACCCGAAGATCCCCCGCCGGGTCTCCGGCTACAACCTGGACTCGCTGCTGCCCGAGAACGGCTTCGACGTCGCCAAGGCCCTGGTCGGCAGCGAGGGCACGCTGGTGACCGTCCTGCGGGCCGAGCTGGACCTGGTGCCGGTGCCGGCGCAGGAGTCGCTGCTGGTACTCGGCTACGAGGACATCTGCCAGGCGGCCGACGACGTGCCCCGGCTGCTGGAGCACTGCTCCGCCAGCCAGCTGGAGGCGCTGGACGCGCGCATGGCGCAGTTGATGCGCGAGGAACGCGTCCACCTCGCCTCGCTGCGCACGCTCCCCGAGGGCGAGAGCTGGCTGCTGGTGCAGTTCAGCGGCGACAGCGTGGCCGACGTCGACGAGCAGGCGCACGAGCTGCTGCGCGCCGTCGGCCGGGACCCGAAGGACGGCACCGTCGCCTTCTCGGACGACCCCGCCCGGGAGCAGCGCATGCTCAGCGCCCGTGAGGCCGGGCTCGGCGTCACCGCCCGCCCGCCGGACGACCGGGAGACCTGGGAGGGCTGGGAGGACTCGGCCGTGCCGCCCGAGCGGCTCGGCGACTATCTGCGGGACCTCAAGCAGCTGTTCCACGAGTTCGACTACGACCATCCCTCCCTCTACGGGCACTTCGGGCAGGGCTGCGTGCACACCCGGATCCCGTTCGCGCTGCGCACCTCCGACGGCGTGGCCGACTTCCGGCGGTTCCTCGAACGCGCCGCCGACCTGGTGGTCTCTTACGGCGGGTCGCTCTCCGGGGAGCACGGCGACGGGCAGTCACGCGGCGAGCTGCTGACCCGGATGTTCGGGGACCGGCTCACCACCGCCTTCGGCGAGCTCAAGGCCCTGTTCGACCCGGACAACCGGATGAACCCCGGAAAGGTCGTCGACCCGAACCCGGTGGACGGGCAGCTGCGCCTGGGCGCCGCCTGGCGGCCGGCCGAGACGGACACGCACTTCGGCTACCCGGACGACGAGCACTCCTTCACGCGTGCCGTGCTGCGCTGCGTCGGGATCGGCAACTGCCGCAGCCACCAGGGCGGCGTCATGTGCCCCTCCTACCGGGCCACCAAGGAGGAGGAGCACTCCACGCGGGGTCGGGCCCGGCTGCTGTTCGAGATGCTCGGCGGCCACGGCGATTCCGCGGTTTCCGACGGTTGGCGCTCCACCGAGGTCCGTGACGCCCTCGACCTCTGCCTGGCGTGCAAGGGATGCAGGTCGGACTGCCCGACCGGCGTCGACATGGCCACGTACAAGGCCGAGTTCCTGGCGCACCACTATGCGGGGCGGCTGCGTCCCGCGTCGCACTACGCACTGGGCTGGCTGCCCCTGTGGGCCGGGCTCTCGCGGGTGGCGCCCGGCCTGGTCAACGCGGCCCTGCACGCGCCCGGCCTCGCGGCGGTGGGCAAGCGGCTGGCCGGCGTCGCCGGCGCACGGGACGCCCCGCTGTTCGCGCGGGAGTCGTTCGCCCAGTGGTGGCGGACCCGCGGCGGGAGCCCGCCGGACCCCGCCGACCCGCACACGGTGGTGCTGTGGCCGGACACGTTCAGCAGCCACTTCCATCCGGCGATCGCGATCTCGGCCGTCCGGGTCCTGGAGCACGCGGGTTTCCGCGTCGCCGTCCCCACCGAGCCGGTGTGCTGCGGTCTGACGTGGATCTCCACCGGCCAGCTGGGGACGGCCAAGCGGGTCCTGCGCCGTACGCTGACCGCCCTGCGTCCGTATCTGGAGGCCGGCACCCCGATCATCGGTCTGGAACCCTCGTGCACGGCGGTGTTCCGCGCCGACGCGCCCGAACTCATGCCGGACGACCAGGACGTGCACCGGCTGGCCGGTCAGGTGCGCACCCTCGCCGAACAACTCGTCCACCACGCACCGCCCGACTGGCGCCCGCCCTTGCTCGACCGCCGGGCCACCGTGCAGACCCACTGCCACCAGCACGCGGTCATGCGGGACGACGCCGACCGGGAACTGCTGCGCCGCGCGGGCGTCGACGCCGACGTACTGGACGAGGGGTGTTGCGGCCTGGCCGGCAACTTCGGCTTCGAACGCGGCCACCACGAGGTCGCCATGGCCGTCGGAGAGCAGGGCGTGCTGCCCGCCGTACGGGCCGCCGGGGCGGACCGTCTGCTGCTCGCCGACGGATTCAGCTGCCGCACCCAGATCGAGCAGGGCGACACCGGCCGCCGCGCCCTGCACCTGGCCGAGGCGCTCGCCCTGGGGCTTGACGGCACCCTGCCAGGCGAGTGGCCCGAACGGCAGGCCCGGCGGCCCACCGCGCCCTCGCGCGCGGCCGGGTGGGCGATCACGGTGGGCGCCGCCGTCGCCGGTGCGGCGACCACGGCGGCGGCCGTGCTGGGTGCGGTGCGGTACCTGCACCGCGGCCGGTAGCCCCACGCACACGAGACGATCCCGACCTTCAGGGAGAGGTTCGAACATGTCGACGAAGGTTTCCGACTACATCCTGGAGCGCCTGCGCGACTGGCAGGTCGAGCACGTGTTCGCCTATCCGGGCGACGGCATCAACGGCCTGCTGGCCGCCTGGGGCCGCGCCGACAACCAACCGCAGTTCGTCCAGTCCAGGCACGAGGAGATGTCCGCCTTCGAGGCCGTCGGCTACGCCAAGTTCTCCGGCAGGGTCGGCGTCTGCGCCGCCACCTCCGGACCGGGCGCCATCCACCTCCTCAACGGCCTGTACGACGCCAAGCTCGACCACGTGCCCGTCGTCGCGCTCGTCGGGCAGACCAACCGCAGCGCCATGGGCGGCTCGTACCAGCAGGAGGTCGACCTGCTGAGCCTCTACAAGGACGTCGCCTCCGACTTCTGCGAGATGGTCACCGTCCCCGAACAGCTGCCCAACGTCCTGGACCGCGCGATGCGCACCGCCATGGCCCGACGTTCGGTCACGGCCGTCATCGTCCCCGCCGACGTGCAGGAACTCGACTACTCCGCACCGGAGCACGCCTTCAAGATGGTGCCGTCCAGCCTGGGCATGGCCCACTACGCACCGGTGCCGGGCGACGCCGACATCGAGCGGGCCGCGCAGCTGCTGAACGACGGCAAGAAGGTCGCGATCCTGGTGGGCCAGGGCGCCCGCGGGGCCCGCACCGAGGTCAAGGAGGTCGCCGACCGGCTGGGCGCCGGGGTGGCCAAGGCACTGCTCGGCAAGGACGTCCTCGACGACGACCTGCCGTACGTCACCGGTGCCATCGGCCTGCTGGGCACCCGGCCGTCGTACGAGCTGATGCAGGAGTGCGACACGCTCCTCGTCATCGGCTCCAACTTCCCGTACACCCAGTTCCTGCCGGAGTTCGGGCAGGCGCGCGCCGTGCAGGTCGACATCGACCCGCACATGGTCGGCCTGCGCTACCCGTTCGAGATCAACCTGGTCGGAGACGCGGCCGAGACGCTGCGTCGGCTGCTGCCGCACCTGAAGGAGAACAAGAAGCGCGACTGGCGGAAGAAGATCGAGAAGGACACCGCCCGCTGGTGGCAGGTGATGGAGCGGCGCGCCGCGGTGGAAGCCGACCCGATCAACCCCGAGTACGTCGCCCACGCACTCGACGGCCTGCTCCCCGAGGACGTGATCCTGGCCGCCGACTCCGGCTCGGCCGCCAACTGGTACGCCCGGCACCTGCGGCTGCGCGGCGACATGCGCGGCTCGCTGTCCGGCACGCTCGCCACCATGGGACCCGGCGTGCCCTACGCCATCGGCGCCAAGTTCGCCCACGGCGACCGCCCGGCCATCGCGCTGGTGGGGGACGGGGCCATGCAGATGAACGGCATGGCGGAGCTGATCACCATCGCGAAGTACCGGCACCAGTGGGACGACCCCCGCCTGATCGTCGCCGTCTTCAACAACGAGGACCTCAACCAGGTGACCTGGGAGATGCGCGCCATGTCCGGCGCCCCCCAGTTCGTCCCCTCGCAGTCCATCCCCGACGTCGCCTACGCCGACTTCGCCCGCACGCTCGGCCTGGGCGGCACCCGGGTGGAGAAGCCGGACCAGGTGCGGGACGCGTGGCAGGAGGCCCTCGCCGCCGACCGGCCCTTCGTCCTGGACTTCCGCACCGACCCGGCCGTGCCGCCCATCCCGCCGCACGCATCCCTGGACCAGATCGAGGCCGCCGCCGCCTCCGTCCTCAAGGGCGACGTCGACCGGGCCGCCATGGTGCGGCAGGGCCTGAAGGCGAAGGTGCAGGAGTTCCTGCCGGGCAACTCCCGCCGCCAGGACCGGCCGGGACCGGGAGCGGGCCGTGCCGAGTGAGCCGACCGTGGCGCGGGTGGACACCGCCGTCTACACGGTGCCCACCGACGCCCCCGAGGCGGACGGCACGCTGCACTGGGACGACACCACGCTGGTCCTGGCCACGGTGCACTGCGGCGAGGCCGGCGGCATCGGCTACACCTACGCCCCCGCCGCCACCGCGCAGATCATCGACGATCTGCTGGCGGACGTGGTCGTCGGCGCACCGGCGCTGGACGTCCCGCGCATGAACGAGTCGATGCGGCGCGCCGTGCGCAACGCCGGCCTGCCCGGCGTGGCCGCACAGGCGATCTCCGCCGTGGACATCGCCCTGTGGGACATGAAGGCCCGCCTGCTGGGCCTGCCGCTGGTCGATCTGCTCGGCAAGGCGCGCGACGAGGTGCCCGTCTACGGAAGCGGCGGCTTCACCACCTACGACGCCGACCGGCAGCACCGGCAGCTGTGCGACTGGGTCCAGGAGGACGGCATCCCGCGCGTCAAGATCAAGATCGGGGAGTCATGGGGACGGCAGGAGGCCCGGGACCGTCACCGGGTCGCCCGCGCAAGGGCGTCGATCGGAGCGGCCACCGAGCTGTACGTGGACGCCAACGGGGCCTACGGCGTCAAGCAGGCGACGCGGGTCGCTGACACGCTCGCCGAGCAGGGCGTGACATGGTTCGAGGAGCCGGTCTCCTCCGACCACCCCGCCACGCTCGCCGCACTGCGTGACCGGCTCCCCATGGAGGTGACGGCCGGCGAGTACGGCTACACCCTGCCGTACTTCGCGCACCTGCTCGCAGCGGGTGCCGTCGACTGCCTCCAGGCCGACGCCACCCGGTGCGGTGGCATCACCGTCTGGCTACGCGCCGCGGCGCTGGCCCAGGCCGGCGGCATCGACATCTCCGGGCACTGCGCCCCGCACGCCCACGCGCACGCCGCGGCGGCGGTGCCGCATCTGCGGCACCTGGAGTGGTTCCACGACCACGTCCGCATCGAGCAGCTGCTCTTCGACGGCGTCCTCGACCCGGCCGGCGGCAGCATCACCCCCGGCCACGACGGTGCGCCCGGCCTCGGCCTGACCCTGCGCGCCGACCGTGCCGAGCCGTACCGGGTGACGGGCACCGGCCCCGGAGCGAAGGGCCGGGCAGGAGACCGGCACGGATGAGCACCCCGTTCCCACCGCACGCGCTGCACGACTACGCGCTGCTCGCCGACGGCGAGCGCGGCGCGCTGATCGGACCCGACGGCGCCGTCGTCTGGCTGTGCGCGCCCACCTGGCACGACGAGGCCCTGTTCGCCGCGCTCGTCGGCGGCGGCGGTGGGTATGCCGTCACCCCTCGGCAGGCGCATGTCCCCGGCGGCCACTACGAGGACGGCACGCTCATCTGGCGCAGCCGCTGGATCACCACGCGGGGGATCGTCGAGTGCCGCGAGGCCCTGGCCTTCCCCGGCGACCCCGACCGGCTGGTACTGCTGCGCCAGGTGCGGGCGGTGGACGGCCCGGCCCGGCTCGACGTCGTTCTCGACCCGCACGCCGCATACGGACGTGCGCCGCTCGACGAGGTCCGGCAGGGTGACGACGGTGTGTGGCAGATGCGCACGGGGGGCCTGCGGTTGCGCTGGCAGGGGGCTTCGTCCGCGGTCGTCGGCGAAGGCGGGCTGCGGGCCGAGCTGGAACTGCGGCCGGGCGAGTCGCACGACCTGGTCCTGGAGTGCGCCGCCACCTCGCTGCCACGCGAACCGCCACGTGCCGCCGAGCTGTGGGCCGCCGCCGAAGCCGCCTGGCGACGCGCCGTGCCCCCGCTTGAGCGCACCATCGCCCCCACGGACGCACGCCGGGCCTGCGCGGTGCTGCGCGGCCTGACCGCACGCGGGAACGGCATGGTTGCGGCCGCCACCACCAGCCTGCCGGAGCGCGCCGAGGAGGGCCGCAACTACGACTACCGCTACGTGTGGATCCGCGACCAGGCCTACGCCGGACAGGCCGCGGCCGCCGCCGGCGTCCATGACCTGCTGGACGCCGCCGTCCGGTTCGTCACCGAGCGGCTGCTCGTGGACGGGCCCCGCCTGGCTCCCGCGTACACCGTGCACGGCGGCCCCGTGCCCGACCAGCGAGAGCTCGACCTGACCGGCTACCCCGGCGGTTTCGACCGCGTCGGCAACCAGGTCCGCAGCCAGTTCCAGCTCGACGGCTTCGGCGAGGCGCTGCTGCTGTTCGCCGCCGCGGCGCGTGCACACCGTCTGGAGGACGACGCCTGGAAGGCCGCCGCGGTGGCCGTGCGCGCCATCGAGGAACGCCACGGGCAGCCCGACGCGGGGGTGTGGGAACTGGACGCCCGGCGGTGGACGCACAGCCGGCTGGCCTGCGTCGCCGGGCTGCGCGCGCTGGCCACCGCCGCGCCGCGGCATCCGCTGGCCGAGACCTGCGCACGGCTGGCCGACACCGTCCTCGCCTCGGTCTCGACCACCGGCGTGCACCCCGAGGGCCGCTGGCAGCGGGCCCCGGACGACCCCGGCGTCGACGCCGCGCTCCTGCTGCCCGCCGTGCGCGGTGCGCTGCACGCGGACGACCCGCGCACGGCCGCCACCCTCGCCGCCTGCCGGCGCGACCTGGCACGCGATCACTTCGTCTACCGCTTCCGCCACGACGAACGCCCTCTGGAGCAGGCCGAGGGGGCGTTCCTGCTGTGCGGATTCGTCATGGCGCTGGCCGAGCACCGGCAGGGGCACCCGGTCGAGGCCTACCGCTGGTTCGAGCGCAACCGTGCCGCCTGCGGTGCGTCGGGCCTGTACGCGGAGGAGTTCGACATCGCCCAGCGCCAGCTGCGCGGCAACCTCCCGCAGGCCTTCGTGCACGCCCTGCTCCTGGAGACGGCCGCCCGCCTCGACCACGAGCCCGGCACCCACGGCGGCCTGCGAGGGCGGTGAGCGGTCCCGGTGCCCCACGGTGGGCTTATCGTGGCTGGTGTCCTGTTTGTCGGGGCCTGCCGCGGGTACCGGCGCTCACCAGGGGACGCGATCACCCGGACCAGCGGGTGGCGCAGCTGGTCGAGGCCAAGCAGCAGGGCCAGTCGATCGACAGGGCCGAGTCACCGGCGGACCCGACCAACGTGATCAACTTGATGGACGCCCTTCAGGAGAGCGTCGACAGGGCGAAGGGGAGGGGCCGGGCGCGGAAGAAGAAGGGGGCGCCGAAGAAGAAGGGGGCATCGAAGAAGGGGGAAGCACGTGAGCGGCTGGAGGACCTGACCAAGGATCAGCTCTACCGGCGCGCCTCCGACGCCGGGGTGTCCGGTCGTTCGTCCATGAACCGCGAGGAGCTCATCAAGGCCCTGACCGGAAGGGGCAGTCGGCGAGCCGCCTCCTGAGGGCAGGTCGCAGGTCGCAGGTCGCCCGTACGACATGACCCAGGCCGACCGGGGTACCCGGCGGCGCATGACCACGGGGACAGCGGAGGCCGACAGCCCGTCGGGCGGCGGGCCGCGTGCAGGTGTGGCCGTGGGGCGGGCGCTGTTGCGATGGGCGAACACCACGGACCACAAGGTGATCGGCGGCCTCTACATGGCCACCGCGTTCGGGTTCTTCCTCTTCGCCGGAGTGCTGGCGCTGCTGATGCGCGCCGAACTCGCCCGCCCCGGGCTCCAGGTGGTGAGCAGGGAGCAGTACGACCAGCTGTTCACCGTGCACGGCACCGTGATGATGCTGCTCTTCGCCACCCCGCTGTTCGCCGGGTTCGCCAACGCGGTGATGCCGCTCCAGATCGGCGCCCCTGACGTCGCCTTCCCGCGGCTGAACGCCCTGTCGTACTGGATGTACCTGTTCGGCGGCCTGATGGTGGTCTCCGGCTTCCTCACCCCGCAGGGCGCGGCGTCGTTCGGCTGGTTCGCCTACGCGCCGCTCAACAGCGCCACGCACTCGCCCGGTGCGGGCGGCGATCTGTGGACCATGGGCCTGGTCGTCACCGGGGTGAGCACCACCCTGGGCGCGGTCAACTTCATCACCACGATCCTGTGCCTGCGGGCGCCCGGGATGACCATGTTCCGGATGCCGATCTTCACCTGGAACGTGCTCTTCACCTCCGTCCTGGTCCTGCCCGCCTTCCCGGTGCTGACAGCGGCGCTGCTGGCGCTGGAGGCGGACCGGAAGTTCGGCGCGCACATCTACGACGCGGCGAGTGGCGGCGCGATCCTCTGGCAGCACCTCTTCTGGTTCTTCGGGCACCCCGAGGTGTACATCGTCGCGCTGCCGTTCTTCGGCATCGTCACCGAGATCATCCCGGTCTTCAGCAGGCGACCGCTGTTCGGCTACGCGGGCATGATCGGGGCGACGATCGCCATCACGATGCTGTCGGCGACGGTCTGGGCGCACCACATGTTCGCCACCGGCGCCGTGCTGCTGCCGTTCTTCTCGCTGATGTCGTTCCTGATCGCGGTGCCGACCGGGGTGAAGTTCTTCAACTGGATCGGCACCATGTGGCACGGCTCGCTGTCGTTCGAGACGCCGATGCTGTGGGCCGTGGGGTTCATGGTGTCGTTCCTGCTGGGCGGCATGAGCGGGGTCCTGATCGCCTCGCCGCCGCTGGACCTGCACCTCACCGACTCGTACTTCATCGTGGCGCACCTGCACTACGTGCTGTTCGGCACGGTGGTCTTCGCGATGTTCGGCGGCTTCTACTTCTGGTGGCCCAAGTTCACCGGGAAGGCGCTGGACGAACGGCTCGGGAAGCTGCACTTCTGGACGCTCTTCCCGGGCTTCCAGGCCACCTTCCTCGTGCAGCACTGGCTCGGCGAGTCCGGCATGCCCCGGCGCTACGCCGACTACCTGCCCGCCGACGGCTTCACGCTGCTCAACACCGTCTCCTCGCTCGGCGCCGCACTGCTGGGGCTCTCCACGCTGCCGTTCCTCTACAACGTCTGGCGGACCGCGCGCCACGGGGAGCGGATACGGGACGACGACCCGTGGGGCTTCGGGCGCTCCCTGGAGTGGGCGACGACCTGCCCGCCGCCCCGGCACAACTTCACGGCCCTGCCGCCGATCCGCTCCGACTCCCCCGCCTTCGACCTGCACCACCCGGAGTTCGCCCGGCAGGAGGCCCCCGGCGGTGCACCGCGGGGCGGGGGAGGGCCGGAGGACGGTGGGTCACGGGCCGGGGCCCCGCCGGCCGGAAAGGAGACGCAGGCATGAAGACCGAAGCCGTGCTCTTCGCCGGTGTCGCCGCGTTCTTCGCCGCCGCCGGTGCCGTCTACGGGTGGCTGTCCGCCGATCCGACCGGCACCTGCGCGCTGGGTGTCGCCTTCCTGATGGCGGCGCTGGTCGCCTTCTTCCTGGCGGTGCAGTACCGGCGCCGCGGCCGACGGCCACAGGACCGGTCGGACGCGGAGGTCGCGGACGCCGCCGGGACCGTGGAGTTCTTCCCGCCGCACAGCCCCTGGCCGATCACCGTCGCCGCCGGGTTCACCCTCGGCTGCCTCGGTGTGGTCTACGGGCTGTGGCTGTTCCTGATCGGTCTCGGCGTGGTCGGCCACGGGGTGCTCGGGATGGTGCTCCAGTACGCGGACCGATCGGCCGAGCGGTAGCGGTACCGCCAGTGCGCTCCTCGACATAGCCCCCGTGCACCGACTGCCGTATCGCGCCGGTCTCCTCGCCCTCGGTCAGCCGCTCGTGCTCCGCCTCCCGCAGGGCGTGGCACAGCCCCCGCGTGACCAGGAGGGCGACCGGCGGAAGCAGCACGAAAAGCACCCTGAAAAGCCAGGTCAACGCGTTCAGGGAGAGGCCGAGGGAGTCCGCGATGACGTCGTTGCCGCCGGCCGCGAGCAGCACCGCGTAGCAGGCAAGACCCGCCACGCCGAAGCCCGTGCGCACCGGCCGGTCACGTGGCCGGTCGCACAGGTGGTGCTCGCCCCGGTCCCGGGTGAGCCGCCGCTCGACGAAGGGGTAGGCGTACAGCACCGCGAACAGGCCGAGCGGCAGGACCACCGCGGGCAGCAGCACGTTCCACATCAGCGTGTGACCGGCGACGGTCGTCTCCCAGGGCGGTACGAGACGCAGCGAACCCTCCAGGAACCCCACGTACCAGTCGGGCTGCGAACCGGTGGACACCTGGTCGGGACGGTAGGGCCCGTACACCCACACCGGATTGATCTGGGCCACCCCCGCGAGAAGGGCCAGCACCCCGAACGTGGTGCAGAACAGCCCGGCCGACGAGGCCATGAACTGCGGGAACATCGGCCTGCCGACCACGTTGCCGGCCGTCCTGCCGGGGCCGGCCCACTGGGTGTGCTTCAGGTAGACGACCAGGATCAGATGGGCCGTCAGCAGGGCAAGCAGGATCCCGGGCAGCAGCAGGACGTGCAGCGTGAACAGCCGCGGCACGATCTCGTGACCGGGGAACTCGGCGCCGAACACCGCCATGCTGAGGTACGTCCCCACCACCGGCACCGACAGCATGATGCCCTGCGCGATCCGCAGCCCGGTGCCCGAGAGCAGGTCGTCCGGCAGCGAGTACCCGGCGAACCCTTCGGCCAGCGCCAGCGCGAACAGCGTCACGCCGAGCAGCCAGTTGACCTCCCGGGGCTTGCGGAAGGCGCCCGTGAAGAACACCCGCAGCAGGTGCAGCCCGATCGCGGCCAGGAACACCAGCGCCGCCCAGTGGTGTGTCTGCCGGATCAGCAGCCCACCGCGCACGTCGAAGCTGATGTGCAGGGTCGACCGGAACGCCTCGGACATCCGGACGCCGTCCAGCGGCCGGTACGACCCGCGGTAGACCACCTCGGTCATGCCGGGATGGAAGAACAGCGTCAGCCAGACGCCCGTGATCAGCAGCACCACGAAGCTGTACAGCGCTATCTCGCCCAGCAGGAACGACCAGTGCTCCGGGAACGCCTTGCGGAGCAGACCACGGCCCTCGGTGACCGGCAGCCTGGCGTCCACCGTCCCCAGGACCCGGGCCATCGCCCCGTGTTCCGACGACCGGCCGCTCCGGCCGCGCGCCGTCCGCCGCCGACCGCTCTCCTGGCCGGGGGAGCCCTTCCCGGCACCGTCCGCCGGACCGCTCGAGGCTGCTGCCCGCCAGGCGGAGGCCGCGGCCCGGACACGCCTCATGGGGGAGATCACCGCACACGGGTGCCCCCGGCGGCTACGCGGAAACCTCCGGGGACGGCTGGCAAGTGCGTGGCGTCCGGTCGGTGTTGACCGGCGCCGAGGGGGACGTCCCCGGGCGACGTGCGCGGTCCAGGGCAAGGGCCGCCAGGGTCTCGGGTGCGTCCGACTGGCCCCGGACGCCGGGGAAGGCGTTGATGTCCACGATCACGGGAGTGCCGTCGCCGCGGTCAAGGATGTCGACGCCGTAGACGTCGAGGGAGAACACCTCTCCGACGCGGCGCACCAGGGCCGGCCATCCGGCCGGCAGGTCGTCGAGGGCGAGCGGCTGGGTGGGGCCGCGCCCCGAGGGGGAGAGTTCGGAGCGGCGCAGGGCCGCGAAGAGCCGGTCACCGATCGCCCAGAGCTTGTGGTCCCAGCCCTGGTTGGGCACGAAGTCCTGGACCACGACCGGCTCGTGCGGATGGGCGGCGGCCAGCCGGCGCAGGTGTGCGGGGCCGTCGATGCGGGTCACCACGTCGTGCCGTCTGCTGTGGCGGCTCTTGACCACGACGGGTCCGGGCAGCGCCGGCGTCGACGCCAGATCCTCGAGGGTGGCGAAGGTGCGCGTGGCGGCGAACGGGAGGCCGGCGCTCAGCGCCCGTGCGGCCATGGCGGTGCGGTCCTGGCACAGGGCGGTCGCGGCGGCCGAGTTCATGACGCGGGCGCCGTGTCCTTCCAGGGCCCCTGCGAGGTCGAGGGCGCGTGGTGTTCGTGCCTTGAGCAGGTAGACGTCGGCGAGTGGTTCGAGGACGGGCTCCGCGGCGTCCGGGTCCAGCACGTCCACCCGGTGCTCGGGGGTGAGCAGGGCCGTGGTGAGCGCCAGCAGCGGGTGGGCCGGATCGCGCGTGATCAGGCCGATCCTCATGCGGTTCTGCTCGCGGTCATCGGGGTCGGGGCGGCATACCGGGGCGGCTTCGCTGCGTCGGGCGCCCGGCCGGCGCCGGCCGCCAGGGCGAGCACGGCCCGGGCGACGCGGGCCGCCGCGTCAGGGACCTTGCGGAAGCTGGGGAAGTCGTTCACGTCGACGACCACCGGGCCGTCCGGTCCCAACACGATGTCCACACCGTACAGATCGAGGCCGTAGACCACGCCGACCTGGGCGGCGATCGCGGCCACCTCGTCGGACAGCGGCACGCGGCGCTCCTCGACCGCATGGTCGGGGTGGAGCGGGGAGCGGCGCTCGGTGGCGTACAGCTCGCCGCCGACGCTGTACACCTTGATGTCGACGCCCGCGTTGGAGACGTACGGCTGGGCGATGAGCAGGCCTTCGCCCGCGAGGTTGGGGTGCAGGGCGGCGAGCCGGCGCGGCGTGGACACCAGGTGCACGGCCCGGCCGGAGCTGCCGTCGGCCGGTTTGACCACGATGGGGTACTGCGACTCCGGTATCTGGCTGAGCAGTTCGGGCTGGGCGGCCGCGTAGGTAGCGGGCAGCGGAAGTCCGCGGCTGAGGCCGATGGCGGCGGCGAGCGCCTTGTCCCGTACGACGCGTATCGCCCCGGCCGTGTTGATCGTCGTCAGGCCGGCGGAGGCCGCTGCTTCCAGCAGGGTGAGGCCCGGGCCGCCGGAGACGGTCTTGAGCACCCAGGCGTCATGGGTGCTCGTCTGTACGGCATCTGTCATCCGTAGCAGGGAGCCACCCGGGCGCAACACGTCCACCTGGTGTCCCCAGGAGGTGAGTTGGCGGATCACCTCGACGGGCATTCCGTCGTGACGGTACTGCTCCTCCACCAGAAAGCAGAGCTTCATTTGTTCTTCCTCGTGACCGCCGGGCGCCCTGCCCGTCGTTCGCTGTCCGGCACCCTGTGACGTCATATAGGGCCACAGGATGTCATGACTGGCTTGGCGGGGAGCTTGCGTGTCCTGTGAAGTCTGCCGATGACCGGGCTGCCCCGATCGCTGAGGAGGGCCGCGTGGTGTGGCGGCCCGGCGCGGCCTGTGCATGGCAGTGCGGTACCAGGCGGTTCCGGCGAGTCGACTCCATGACGAAGGCCCCTGACCTTTGCCGGGTCAGGGGCCTCTACCGAAAGGGTGAGTGGCGGGACTCGAACCTGCCGCGGCCGTCAGCCGGGCCGGGCCGGCCGCGCGGCGAGCCCGGACCGCCCCGTGCTCGCCCCGTCCCGGCGACCGGCCAGGTGACCACGAGACCGGCCGCTCACCGGCTGGGCAGCCTGACCACACCGAGGATCCGCTCGAGCGGGAAGTAGCCGAACTCCCTCGAATCGAAGCTCGCCGCGCGGTTGTCACCCAGCAGCACGGCCATGCCGCCCGGCACGCGCTCGCCGGATGCGTCGGCGAGCGCCGGAACGCAACGGCGCGGGATCGGATCCCCTGGAAGGGCCGACACCCGCTTGATCATCCAGTGCCGCTGTGCCAGGAGAGGCGGAGCGGCTTTCGCCGCGAGCGGCTCCTGTGGCCAGCCGTGCATCCCCAAGGGGGATTCGGCGACCACCACCCGGCCGACCGCAGGCTTCGCGCCCCGGATCACCAGCACCTGATCGCGGTCCCGGAACGCCGGCTCCATGCTCACACCGTCGACGGTGACGGCCACCAGCCGGTGGGTGAGTGCTGCGGCGACGAGCGTCACGCGGTCCGACATCATCTGCCGGCCGCCGTTTCCACCGAGTGCGCCGAGCCGGCCGACTCCTCCTGACCCGTTCGGTATCCGGCGGCCTGTAGGGCGAACAGGCGCGCGTACTCGCCCCCGGTCCGCATCAGTTCCATATGGCTGCCCTCCTCCAGTACCCGACCGTCACCGAGTACGGCGATCCGGTCCGCGTCGCGCACGGCACCGAGCCGGTGGGAGATCAGCAGACTGGTACGGCCCGCCCGGTGGCGGGCGATCGAGAGGTGGATCCGGTGTTCCGACTCCGCGTCGAGTCCCGCGGAGGGCTCGTCGAGGATCATCAGGTCGCGCCCTTCCCGGAGGAAGGCCCTGGCCAGGGCCAGACGCTGGTGCTCCCCACCGGACAGTAGAGCCCCCGACCGGTGGTCGCAGGACCGGCTGTCCTGGTGGAAGGTGCGAGAGAGCATCGTGTCGTACCCCTGCGGGAGCCCCGCGAGCTTCTCGTGCAGCCCGGCCTTGCCCGCCGCGGTCTCGATCTGGTCCCTCGCGTCCAGCAGCCGCAGGTCTCCGAGCCCGATGTTCTCGGCGGCGGTCATGTCGTAGTGCTGGAAGTCCTGGAACAGGGTGCTGATGCGGTCGCGCAGTCCTGCCGGATCGGCGTCGCGCAGGTCGACGCCGTCCCACAGCACGGTGCCGTGCGTGGGGTCGTAGAACCGGCACAGCAGTTTCACCAGCGTGGACTTCCCGGCACCGTTCAGACCCACCAGAGCCAGCGACCGTCCGCACGGGATGAACAGGTTCAGCCCGCGCAGCACCCAGTCGTGGTCCGCGGAGTAACGGAACCAGACGTCCCGCAGCTCGATGCCATGCCGCAACGGTGCCAGCGGGACCGGCTCGACGGCCAGGGAAAGGTCGGGTTCGGCTTCGACGACCTTCAGGTAGTGGTCGAACATGAGCAGGGAGCGCTGGGAGGCTGCGAGCTGGATCAGGAGGTTGCCCAGCGAGTTCTGCACACCGTCGACCGCCGCCACGAACATCGTCAGCCCGCCGATCGTCAACGTACCGTCGTGCGCCGCGAACACCGCCCACACCAGTCCGGCTCCGGAGACGAGTGCGGCCAGCAGCTCCAGGGCGCTCTGCACCTTGGTCTGGTGCGCGTCCACGGACCGGGCGACGGCGTTGGCCGCCCGGCGCTCCGCCAGCACGCGCGACCGCAGGAAGTCACCGATACCGAACAGCCGGATCTCCTTGGCCGCGGTGGGCGACGCGATCAACCTGGCGTAGAAGTCCTCCCTGCGCTCGATCCTGCTGACCTCGAACACCGCGCGGGCCTGCCGTCGTGACAGGGCGAGCTGCGCCACCAGCGAGGGAACGCCCGCGGCCAGCACGATCAGGGCCATCAACGGGCTGAGCGCCACCAGCGAGACCATGAACCCCGTCACGGTCACCACGGACCGGCCCGCGCCCAGCACCGCGTCAGCGAGCTGGCCGGCGACGGTCCTGCCCACGTCCTTGGCCAAACGCAGGCGGTCGAGGAACGCCGGCTCCTCCAGCCGTCCCAGACCGGGGTGGCGGCCCACCGCGGTGAAGAGCCGATCCTGCGACAGCAGCCCCACCTCCCGGTCCACCACCCCGCGGAGATAGCGGGCGATCAGCGGGCCGAGGCCGACCACGATCGCCGCCAGGACGTAACCCAGCGCGGACCCGAGCAACGTCCAGACGCCCGCGTGCCGCGTCAGACCGTCGATCAAGAGTTTCGTCACCCACGCGACCAGCACCGGCACCAGTCCGGTCGCCAGCGTGACCACGGCGTATCCGGCCGAGGCCCACGGCGCCGCCGTGGCACACAGGACGATGGCGGTGGTGATACGTCGGTAGGCGGAGTGCGTGTGCGCCTCCTTGGTGCTGCCCGGCCGGCGCCGGCGGGGTGTCCTCACCGTGCCGGCACCGGTACGTCGAGATCGATCCGCTCGGCGGTGACGATGGGACGTCCGTGCTCGACGCTGGGGGCGACGACGAGCACCACGGGGAACCCCTTGAGGTCGAAGGCCGTGCTCACCGCGCCCTCGTTGCTGGTCTCGTGCACCACCCGGGCCACCGGACGCAGCCGCTCCAGCATGTCGGCGGCCGCCTCGGGCTCACCCACCACGGTGGCCAGTACCTGCTCGCGGCCGCCGGGGAACGAGGCGGCGAAGTCCACGAACTTCGGCAGCTTCTCCTGGCACGGGCGGCAGGTCGGCGAGAAGAAGGCCACCAGCGTGTCGCCGTGCCGCAGGCTCTCGTCGTCCACCGGCTCGGCGTCCTCGGTGAGGGTGGCGAACTTCGCTATCTCGTCACCCATGCCGACCGCGATGGGCGGGCTGGTTCTGCCGTTGCGGTTGAGGATCTCGGCCTGGTCCCGCAGGCGTTTGATCATTCCGAGGCTCAGCACGAAGTTGAGCACGCACAGCGCCCCGACGAAGACCAGGGCGGCGATCAGGGGGGTCATGACGTTTCTCCTGTCGAAAGGTGGTGGACGTGGCAGCAGGCCGAGCGGTGGTCCGCGCACTCGGCCGGAACAGCTCCACGAGTTCGTCGAGAGTGGTGACGAGCGCCCCGCACACCAGCCCGGTCACGATCGCCAGCAGCTGTCCGGCGGCGCTGCCGCCGGAGCCCGGTCCGTACAGTGCCGAGCCGCAGGCCGGGATGGCCAGCGCCAGGTTGCGGACGGCATGCCAGCCGCGGACCGGTGCCGTGGAAACGCCGAAGCAGCGGCATGGCGTGCTCGTCCCCCGGCGCAGGGCGAGCACGATGCCGAGCGCGAAGGCGAGCAGCAGGCCGGTCGCGAGCCAGGCGCCGCATCGGAGCGCCCCGGGTGCCGGCAGCGCCAGCAGCCCCACCACGCCGAACTCCAGGGCCACGACGGCGGGAGCCAGCAGCCGGCGAGCCCCGGGGACCGGGGCGAGCGCCTCCACCGCCGCGGTGAACTCGCCGAAGGACCGGCGTCCGGAGACCTTGCTCACCGAGGACGCCAGGAAGACGAGACCGATCAGACTCCTGATCAAGGTCGAGAGATAGTGCTCCACGATTCCCCAGACGAAAGTCGGTGCCGGCGCGCAGCTGCGCTGGGGCAGAGCCCGGGGCGCCAGCGCCCCGGGCTCAGGACCACGATCAGCAGTAGCACTCGAGGTAGCCGCCATCGGTGCCGCAGCACGCGGCGTTGTAACCGCACCAGTGGTTCACGTTTCCGTACCCGTTGGCCTTGTTGCACTGCCAGCACTGGTTCCAGCAGTACTGTGCCCCTGAGACCTGCGCTGACGCGGAGATCTTGGGCACGAAGCGCTCAAGCAGCGCCTGCCCGACGGATTCCAGCTTGCGGAGCATGTCACTCTCCTCCCGTTGTGAAAGACGACCCGACTTGACGTCGGCTCAGGTCACCTTTGCATCGTGCCGGTCGGCCGGTATTGGAGAAAACCGTCATTGTATTTTTCCGACCGGCTCACGCTGTGGCGTATCCCCGTTCGACCGCAGGATTCAGCCCTCCTGCAAAATGCTGGTGATCCGTCCGGCGGCCCGGTCGACGGATCCCTTTCCGCTCTGGTATTCGGAGATGAAGCGCAGGGGTGGGTGCCCCGTCAGCGCGGTGAACTCCCGTGTCAGGTGCGCCTGGTCGTAGAACCCGCAGACGGACGCCGCCTCGCTGGGCCTGCGGCCGGCCGAGATCAGCGCGGCGGCGTGCTGCATGCGCAGCACCCGGGCCAGTCGTTTGGGAGTGAGTCCGACCTGCTCGTTGAACTTGCGCTCAAGTTGGCGCTGGCTCCATTGCATGCTTTCGGCCAGGGCGGTGATCTCCACCCTGCCGCGGGACTCCTCCAGGCGTTGCCAGGCCGCTACCACCCGCTCGGATGCGAGCCGGCCCTCCCGCCGGCAGCGCAGCAGGAACTGGTCGAGGATGGCGAAACGCGAGGGCCACCCGGGGGCCTGCGCCAGCTGCTCCGACAGGTGCTGGATCCGGATGCCGAGGACGCCGGCGGGCTCCGCGCCGAGGTTGGGCAGCTCGTCCAGGGCCACACCGAACAGTTCGAAGGCCGCCCACGGCGCGAACACCACCTCGACCCCGTGTATACCGCCGGTGTGCTCGCCCAGCACGGGGCAGGTGTTCGGCGGGCTGAGCAGGGACACCACGGTGCGGGCCCGGTGGGGTGCGCTCACCGGCGAGATCCGCAGCGCCGCACCGAACCCGAGGACCAGCGTCGTCAGTCCGCAGGGGATCTCCCAGTGCCTGTGCACCAGTCCTGGCGCGTACCGGAATCCCCGGTAGCGGAGCACTCCCGGCCCCAGCGACGGGTGCGGCTGCCCGAGGGCCAGCTCCCACCGGTCCTCGGGGCATCGCATCCGGTTCACGGGCAGGGCCCGCCTCGTCAGCGGGCGGCCGGACACGTTAACACCCGAGAACGACACCGGCAGTCAGCGGTGGCCCGATTGTCGGACATCCCGCCCGGGCTGGGAAGTGCCCGCCGAGCGGAAAAGGTCGTGGTGCCGCAGAGGGCGGGCGGAGCCGTGCGGCATGACAAAGAGAACGATCTGTGCATGGTATTCATCTCCGAGTGACGCGTTGTTGTTGTAGTGCGTGGATGGAAGGGCGCACCGGACATCCGGTGCGTGTGTCCGCCTGTCCTCCGTCGAATTACGGCGACGGTTTCTGGAGGCTGAACAACGAATATCTGCGGCTTTGCCGCGCAGCCGGAGCGTGCACGGGAGAAACCGGCCGTCACTGGTGCGTGGCGCTCGGCCGGCAGAAATGACCGGACAATCGGCGCCGGTTTCCGGGCGCGTAATTCGGCGCGACCGCGCACGACCGGACGGCCGCCGCCGCCGTCCTCCCGGTGTCGGCGTCGCCCGCGCTCACCCCGGGTCAGGAGCAGGGCGGCGGCACGCGCTGCCTGCCCTCGGGTGCCTTCCGGTCGCGAGGGGCGCTCGCCGCGCAACGGCCACCATCACGAGCCGGACGCCCGCACGGGAAGCCCGCTTCATGCGCCAGGCCGATGTCCCGTTCCGCTGCCTGCCCCCGGCACGACGGATCCAAGGTTTCCCCTGGTCGCTGACGACGGCCCCGGCTCGAAGTCCCTGGCGCGTGGGGTCCCTGCGATCGGCGCCTGGCGTGGCCCGCGGCGCCCAGCGTCCGGCCACGCTCTGTGCGGGCAACGGATCGTCGGCAGAGCGGTGTCTGCCGGCCGGGTGGCGACGCCTGCGGCGACGCTACGAACGCACGCCTGAACGGTTCCTCGCCCCGGTCGGCCCGGCCGCAGCCCTCATCGGCTGCCGCGGGTTCGCCGGCTGAGGCGACGTCCGATCCTGTGGGTGCCGGCCGCCCGGTCCGGGATGCCGTGGGCCGTGAAGACGGCGGAGTCGGCCGGTGACGCCGCTACTCGCCTGTTCGTGGTGATGATGACTTCCCCCTGATGACGGTGCGCGCCTCCGTGTACCGGTTGGCAAGCACGGTAGGCGCGGGCTGATACGCCCCGCTTGTGCCTGTTGGTGCACGATCTACCGAAAGGGTCTTGCCGGAAGGATGTGAGGAAGGGGCGGTTGGTCAGTCCCCTGTGGGGCGGACCACTCTCCGCCCCACAGCGTCACTCCTGCTGGTTGCCGGCAGGCAACGGGTAGGAGTTCCCCCCGCGGCGGTCCCCCCGGGCCGCCTTGCGCCAACGCACTCGGTGGCTGGCGCCGTCGAACGTTGACTCTGCCACGGCCCCTCCCGGGAGTCGTTGGCGATGAGCGCCACTGGCTTAGCGGTGGGTGCCAGTCCCGTCCCCCAGGGCCGTGTGTCGGTAGGCGCTGGGGGTGATGCCGTGGTGGGTGCGGAAGGCGCGGGTGAAGTCCGCGGGGCGGGAGAACCCCCACCGGGCGGCGATGGCGCCGATCGGGACGTCCCGCTTCAGGGGGTCGGCCAGGTCCCGCCGGCAGCGCTCAAGACGCTGACCGCGAATCCATGCCTGAACGCTGGTGTCATGTTGCTGGAAGAGCCGGTGCAGCGAGCGGACCGAAATGTGGTGGGCTGCCGCTATCGCGTGCACGGTGAGCCGCGGGTCGGCCAGGTGGCGCTGGATGAACGAGGTGATGCGCAGGTGCATCGCGCGCTGCCGGGAGTCGGCGGGAGCCTCGTCCTCGCGGTCCAGGCAGTGCGCAAGGAGGGTGGTGACCAGGTCCACGGCGACCGTCCCCAGCCGCGGGCCGTCCTGCGGCCTGTAGCCGGCTCCGTCCTCCGCCAGGTGGGTCAGGAAGGTCGCCAGCAGCCGGCCGACTCCTCTGGTTCCGGACAACGTGCGGGACAGCATGTGGTCGAGGTGGCAGTCGGACAGGGGGAGCAGCCGGCGGGGGAGTTGGAGGAGCAGGTCCTCACCGTCGGCCCAGCAGTCGAAGGGTCTCGAACTGTCGAAGAAGGTGAGCTCGCCCGGCTGCGGTGCGCAGTGCTGGCGGTTCTGCACCAGTACATGACTTCCGGAGCGCATGAGCCCGACGTGAAAGCACTCCGGGTCCGATACGCGGATGAGCTTCGGAGTCCGGGACGACCGGAACGAGTGGTATGTGATCACCGACGCCTGTACCGGCCCCAAGGACATCGCACTCAACCGCCCGTGGAAGATGTCATCGTCGAGCCGTTGGAAGGATGTCGGCATCACGGCATCCGAGGTGACCTCCGCCCATGCGGCAAGAGCGTCCTGCGGAGGGAAGTCGTCGCTGTCGAAGACCTTCTGCACCATGTCTCCTCGCCGGGTGGGCCGGACCGAACAGGGCGGGGGCGTAGTGCGCGGTACTCCCGTGGCACGTCGGGGGCCGCGGCCGACAGCGGCCACTGCGCCAGGGGTCCTCGCGAACCCGGCCGGCAGCAGGTCGTCAGGCGTCGGGCACCCCTCCATGACTCGCCCGAATCAGGTACCCAAATCATCTCATCGGATGTGACAGTCCGCTCCCCCCAATCTGGCACGGCAGAACCGCATTTGGACGGATGCCCGGGCAGTCGTGCGCGGCCACCTGCCGAGCCGATCCGGACCTCCCTGGCACCGTTGGACCGGGATGCCACCAGCGGACCGGGACGCTCGCCGCGTCGTCCCGCGGACCCGACGCCTGGCGCGCCGCCCGTGGACCGGGATGTGTGGCTCGGCGCCCGCGGAGCGGACCGCAAAGGGAGAAATGCGGCGGTGGCGGGCGGGCCGTTTGCCAGGCTGGACGACGAAAAAGCCCCTGACTTGCATCTCTGCCAGTCAGGGGCTTTTCGTGGGGTGAGTGACGGGACTCGAACCCGCGACATCCTGGACCACAACCAGGTGCTCTACCAGCTGAGCTACACCCACCATGACCGGTATGTGCACCCCGTCCGCACGCGGTGCGGGATCCCTGCCGGCCGAAAAAAAGTGTACAGGGTCCCGGTGGGTGCTCGCGCACGGCTTTTTCCCTGGCCGGCACCTCGGGGGCCGGCACCTCCGGCACCCGGTCCCTCGGGCCCCCGAGCCCGGTCATGGGCCGCCGGGGCCCGGGGGACCGGCCGGACGGGTCACTCGGGCGGGAGCACGGTGCGTGTCGCTATGGCCTTGGCCGTGTCCGAGTCGGGCCCGGGCTGCGGGACGAAGACCGCCTCGCGGTAGTACCGCAGCTCCACGATGGAGTCGCGGATGTCCGCGAGGGCACGGTGGTTGCCGGTCTTCTCGGGGCTGTTGAAGTACGCCCGGGGGTACCAGCGGCGGGCGAGTTCCTTGATCGAGGAGACGTCGACGATGCGGTAGTGGAGGTAGTCCTCCAGCGTGGGCATGTCGCGGCTGAGGAAGCCGCGGTCGGTGCCGACGGAATTACCGCACAACGGGGCCTTCCCCGGCTCCTTGACGTGTTCACGCACATACGCCAGGACGCGCTCCTCGGCGTCGGCGAGCGTGGTGCCCCCGGCCAGTTCGTCGAGCAGTCCGGAGGAGGTGTGCATCTCCCGCACGACGTCGGGCATGGTCGTCAGGGCCGCGTCCGGTGGGCGGATGACGATGTCCACACCGTCGCCGAGCACGTTCAGCTCCGAGTCGGTGACCAGCGCGGCCACCTCGATGAGCGCGTCTTTCGCCAGCGAGAGCCCGGTCATCTCGCAGTCGATCCACACCATGCGATCGTTCATGTCTCTCACCCTACGGCGCCCTCGAAGGATCCCGTCCACCGCAGGGGACGGGCTGGCTGCGGAACTGTTGTGCAGCCGCCCGCGGTCCTCACGCGGATGCTGGGGATCTTCCACGCGGCCCGGGTCCGGGCACAGGCGGCGCGCCGGTGGGCGGCACGGCAGGACGCCGGGGCGGGCCGCGCGGGGCGGCGGGCGGCGGGTGGAGCCGGCGGGACACGCGCCTGCCCGGCCCGGGAACCGGTCCCGGGCCGGGCAGGTACTACGCGGTCATGCGTCCCGCACGCGGGCCGGTCACCCCACTCGCCCGGGTGCCGACCGCTCCGTTTCCGTGCGCTGGCCGGGGAGGCTCGGGCGGCCGGGGGCGTATGCCTCCTGGCCCGTCGAGCGGCCGTTCTCCGGCGCGGGGGTGGCCGCCGTGCCCAGGGGGCCGCCCGTGGAGCGGCGGTTCTGGGACGGCACCGCGGACTCCTGATGCTGGCCCGTGCCCTGCTCCGACGGCTTCTCGGCGCCGGGCCGGCGGGCCCGGTAGGCGGCCCGGTAGGCGGCGGGAGAGGAGCCGAGCTGGCGCCGGAAGTGTCCGCGCAGGGCCACCGGGGAGCGGAAGCCGCAGCGTCCGGCGACCTCGTCGACCGAGTAGTCGGAGGTCTCCAGCAGCCGCTGTGCCTGGAGCACCCGCTGGGTGATCAACCATTGCAGGGGAGCGCTCCCGGTAAGCGACCTGAACCGTCGGTCGAAGGTGCGGCGGCTCATGTACGCCCGCGCGGCCAGGGTCTCCACGTCGAACTGCTCGTGGAGGTGTTCCAGCGCCCAGGCGACGACCTCGGCAAGCGGGTCGGCGCCGATCTCCTCTGGTAAAGACCTGTCCAGGTAGCGTTCCTGACCTCCACTTCTGCGGGGCGGGACGACGAGCCGGCGGGCCAGAGCGCCGGCCGCCTCGTTCCCGTGGTCGGTGCGCACGATGTGCAGGCACAGGTCGATGCCGGCCGCGGTGCCCGCGGAGGTGAGCACGTCACCGTCGTCCACGAACCAGCTCGCGCGGGTCGACGTGCACGGACGGATAGCGCTTGGCGAGCGTGGGCGCGTACATCCAGTGCGTGGTCGCCGGGCGGCCGTCGAGCAGGCCGGCTGCGGCGAGTACGAAGGCGCCGGTGCACAGGCCGACGATGCGCGCGCCCTCCTCGTGGGCCCGGCGCAGCGCGTCCAGGGCCTCCTCGGGGGGTGGCGCGGTGATCGACCGCCAGGCCGGCACCACCACGGTGCCTGCGCGGGCGATCGCGTCGAGATTGTGTGGCGCCGTGAGTTCGAGTCCTCCCGTGGTGCGCAACGGGCCGTCCTCGCCGGAGCAGACCAGCAGCCGGTAGCGCGGCACTCCGGCGTCCTGGCGGTCGATACCGAAGACGGACAGCGGTATGGAACTCTCGAAGATGGGGCCGCCGCTGAAGAGCACCACGGCGACGATTTCCCTGCGCCGCCGCCCGGAGAGCTTCCGAGCCGCGGCTTCAGGTGCGGCAGTGGAGTCGTGGCTCATGTCCCTAAGCCCCCCTCGGTGGTCGCGGCGCCCCTTACCCTGTGGGTCTGTCGCTCCTGCACGTTTCCCCTCGGTCCTGCACGAGTCCCCCGCCGTGTGACAGTCATGATCGAATCTACTGGGTCCGGCAGGCCCGACGTGACCAGTTCCGGCGCCCGCCACTATGTCGACATGGCAACTTGGCGTAAAGCATTCGATCACGAAGCGTTGCACTCCGAGGGCCCGGCTGGGAAGTGGGCCTCGGCTACGTGGCCGGTCCCCGTAGGGCGACAGTGTGCCCCTTGGTGCGTTCCTTACTGGTGGGCAGGGGGGTAGAGAGGGGTTCGGCCAAGGTTGGACTGGGGTCCATAAGTTGGCTGAAAAGCATCGTTGAGTGCAGCAGCAAACCGGATGGTTTTCCGGCGCACGGCCCCGCATGGGGCCCTATCGCCCTTGTGCGCTCCCGTGCGGCCCCGCGCTCATTTGCAGACCAGGCCCACGGATGCGGCGTGGCTTTTGGCTGGGACACCCCGGCTCCGCCGGGTGGGGCGGGGCTTTTTCGCGTCGCCGAGGCGGCGCATTCACGATTGTGCTGTACCACCCCGTTGTGCGCCGTCGCACACCCTCACTTCCAGGCGTACGCCAGCGATCACGTGGGGGCAATGGAGTGGGAGGTGAGAGTCGTGGGGGCCGTGCGGGTCGCATGGGCGCGGGCGCGCTGGTCGGCGGGTGCTTCCGGATTTCTTCGGTCGGGCATCGGCCGGCCGGACGGTACCCGGGCGCCCAGGCCGGTAGTCGGGCCAGAACCGGCCGCTCACCCGGTCGTCCCGGTGGCGCGGAGTGCCGGCCGGCCAGCGGCCCGGGCCGGCATCGTCGTATTGCAGCGACGCGGTGGCCACGGCCGGCGGCGGTGGAATACTGCCTGGTCAGAGCGGTGTGCTGGGGTAGCGTGCACGCGTGGTGAAAGACCGGGAACCGGCTGTACCGAGCAGCAACCATTGCCATAGGGGTATGCACTCATGCATGCTCCGGGGAACACCGCCGCGGCGTCGTACAGCCGTGAGCTGAGCCTGAGCTGGAGAGGAGTGCCGCCGTACCCTTGCGGGTATGGGGTTGGGAAGATGATTCCCGGACACGCTCCGGGGCCAACTGCCGTGGTTTCCGCGGCCAGTGCTCCGGACACCTTGACAGCAGCATCCCGTCAGCCGCCCCTCCCTAGAGGACTCCCTTCGCCGAGACACCGATGGCCGGTCACGAATACCACGACCCAGCGGACCGCAAACGGCAGGTCGCCGATCCCTCGGCCGACCCCCTGGCGGCAGCAGAGCCGCGTCACGAGTGCGACCCGGCGTTCAAGCACGGCGTCGTCGTCGGGTTCGACGGCTCCACATCAAGCGAGCGTGCCCTCGCGTACGCGATCGGGATGGCCCACCGCTCACAATCCGGTCTGATCATCGTCCATGTCGCCAACAGGCTGCCGACCACGGTCTGGGCAGGCTGCGAGCCACCGGTCTTCGTCGACGTCCCGGACCACCGCACCGAGGTCCTCGGGCTCGAACTGGCCTGTGCCGACTACCTGTCCGAGGTGCCGTGGATCCTCGTCGAACGCGGCGGCGACATCTGTCACGAACTCGAAGGCGTCGGTCACGAGTACGAGGCGGACGCCATCGTCGTCGGCTCCACGCACGGCATCGTCGGCCGCATCTTCGGCTCCGTGGCGGGCCGGTTGGCCCGTCGGGCGCAGCGGCCGGTCATCGTGATCCCGTGAGCTGAACGGCGCGCCGGGCCCGGCGGGGGCCGCACCCCCGGAGCCGGGTCCCCGGCGCGTTGCGGTGCCGCTCGGGCTACTCCACCGTCACCGACTTGGCGAGGTTCCTGGGCTTGTCGATGTCGCGGCCCATCGCCAGCGCGGTGTGGTACGCGAGGAGTTGCAGCGGGATGCCCATCAGGATGGGGTCCAACTCGTCCTCGTTCTTCGGCACCACGATCGTGTGGTCGGCCTTCTCCTGCTCCTGGTGGGCCACCGCCAGGATGCGCCCGTCGCGTGCCTTGATCTCCTCCAGGGCCGCGCGGTTCTTCTCCAGCAGGTCGTCGTCGGGGACGATCGCCACGGTCGGCAGGGCCGGTTCGATCAGCGCCAGCGGGCCGTGCTTGAGCTCCGACGCCGGATACGCCTCGGCGTGGATGTACGAGACCTCCTTGAGCTTCAGCGAGGCCTCCCGTGCCACCGGGTAGCCGCGCACCCGGCCGATGAACATCATCGACTTGGCCCCCGCGTACTCCAGGGCCAGCTTCCTGATCGCGTCCTCCTGGTCGAGGATCTCGGAGATCTGCGCCGGCAGCCGGCGCAGGCCCTCGATGATCCGCCTGCCGTCGGAGACCGACAGGTCCCGGATCCGGCCGAGGTGGAGGGCGAGCAGCGCGAAGGCGACGGTGGTGTTGGTGAAGCACTTGGTGGACACCACGCAGACCTCGGGCCCGGCGTGCACGTACACGCCGCCGTCCGCCTCGCGGGCGATCGCCGAGCCGACCACGTTCACCACGCCCAGCACCCGGGCGCCCTTGCGCTTGAGTTCCTGTACCGCCGCCAGCACGTCGTAGGTCTCGCCGGACTGGGACACCGCGACGTACAGCGTGTCGGGGTCCACGACCGGGTCGCGGTAGCGGAACTCGGAGGCCGGCTCGGCGTCCGCGGGGATCCGGGCCAGCTCCTCGATCAGCTGCGCGCCGATCAGGCCCGCGTGGTAGGAGGTGCCGCAGCCGAGGATCTTCACCCGCCGCACGCCGCGTGCCTCGCGTGCGTCCAGGTTGAGACCGCCGAGACGGACGGTGGAGAACCGGTCGTCGATCCGGCCGCGCAGCACCCGGTCGACGGCGTCGGCCTGCTCGAAGACCTCCTTGTGCATGTAGGTGTCGTGGCCGCCCATGTCGTAGGACTCGGCGGCCCACTCCACCGTGGTGGGCTCGGCGGTGGTGCGGGTGCCCTCGATGGTGTAGGTGCGGAAGTCGTCGGCCTTCAGGGTGGCCATCTCGCCGTCGTCCAGGGTGACGATCTGCCGGGTGTGGGCGACCAGCGCGGCCACGTCGGAGGCGATGAACATCTCCTTCTCGCCGATGCCGAGCACCACCGGAGAGCCGTTGCGGGCCGCCACGATGCGGTCCGGGAAGTCGGCGTGCAGGACGGCGATTCCGTAGGTGCCCTCGACGATCCGCAGGGCGGCCTGCACCCGCTCCTCCAGCGTCGGCGCCTCGCTGCGGCCGATCAGATGGGCGAGCACCTCGGTGTCCGTCTCGGAGAGGAACTCGACCCCGTCGGCGACGAGCTTGGCGCGCAGCTCGGAGGCGTTGTCGATGATGCCGTTGTGGACGACGGCGACCTTGCCCTCGGCGTCCTGATGGGGGTGTGCGTTGGCGTCGGAGGGGGCGCCGTGGGTGGCCCAGCGGGTGTGGGCGATGCCGGTGGTGCCCGCGAACCGCTTCGGGATCCGCGCCTGGAGCTCACGCACCCGGCCCTTGGCCTTGATCATCTTCAGTCCGGGCGCCTTGGGCCCGGTGACGATGATGCCCGCCGAGTCGTAGCCGCGGTACTCCAGGCGTTGGAGTCCTTCCAGCAGCAGCGGCGCCACGTCGCGCCTGCCGATGTATCCGACGATTCCGCACATATGGTTCTCCCTTGTCGGTCCTCTGGCCTGCCTGTTCTCGATGCCGGCTGTGAGGGTCAGCCGTAGACGATGCGGCGCAGCTGTCTGAGGGACAGCTCCGGCGGGGCCACCGCCCGGTAGGGCAGGTCCGCCGCGATCCGCTCGAAGATCGCCGTGTTCACCAGGCCCTGGGCCTGGAGCTCGCGGTGTCGCCGGCGGACGTACTCCTCGGTCGTCTCGTCGAAGTAGGCGAGCACGTCCTGGATCACCCGCAGCGCCTCGCCGCGGCTGAGCGGCGTGCTGCGTGTCAGATGATCAACAAGTTCGTCGTGCACCCGTTGATCCTGTGGCACCGTCCGGGCTTACGCAAGAATTCTGCCCGCTTCCGGGCACGGATCGTCGGAAACGCGGTGTGATGTTCGCCTTACGGGTGCCGCGGGGCGGGTGTCGAGGGGGCGTGGGGGCTGGGCTGACGGGTTCTCGGGGCCTGGACCAGGGGCCGTGCGGGTGTTCTTCGGCCGGTGTCGCGTAATCCGGCGGATCCTGCGCATGAATTTCTGTGAACGGGTGAATGGTCTACACCTTGACCGGTCATGGGGTGCGCGGTACGCATGGGGACGGTTCTGCCGCTCTCCCGTACGTCCGCACTCCCCGTACGTCGATTCTTCCGTGCATCGCTCTCGTACGTCCGCTCTGTCTGCGCGTCCCGAACCCCCTCGCGCAGCCCGAAGCACCCAGCCAAGTCGAAGGGAGCCGCTTGTGAGCCCGAAGGTCAAAGCGCGCGTAAGACACCACCACGGAACGTTCCGGCTCCTCGGCTCGCTGCTGCTGCTCGCCGCGGCCGCCCTGGGCACGGTCACCGCGGGGCCGGCCGCCGCGCAGCCGGGAGCACGCACTCCACGAGCCGCAGGGCTCGACTCGGTGGTGCCGGCCCCCGCCTCCGTCAAGCCCGGCGACGCCGGCTACGAAATCACCGAGGGGACGCCCATTCGGGTGGCCGTCGCCGCGGGGGCGGCCTCCGACGCCGCCACCCAGGGCACGCAGGGCGAGCGCCACGACACGGGCGGGAAGGGCGGTACGGGCGAGAAAGGCAAGAAGGGGAAGCGGGACGCGGTGCAGGAGGTGACGCGGATCGGCAGCTACCTCGCCGCCGTGCTGCGCCCCTCCACCGGCTATCCGCTGCCCGTCACCGCCGCGCCCGGCGACGACGGCATCCGCCTGGAGCTGGCCCCGGACCAGGCGGCCCTCGGCACCGAGGGGTACCGCCTGACCAGCACCCCGCAGGCGGTCACCATCACCGCGGCGGCGCCCAGCGGGCTCTTCCACGGGGTGCAGACGCTGCGGCAGCTGCTGCCCGCCGCGGTGGAACGGCCCACGCAGCAGACCGGTCCGTGGCAGGTCGCGGGCGGCACCATCGAGGACGTGCCGCGCTACGCCTACCGGGGCGCGATGCTCGACGTCTCCCGGCACTTCTTCACCGTCGACCAGGTCAAGCGCTACATCGACCAGCTGGCGCTGTACAAGATCAACGAACTGCACCTGCACATCTCCGACGACCAGGGCTGGCGCATCGCCATCGACTCCTGGCCGCGGCTGGCCACCTACGGCGGCTCCACGGAGGTCGGCGGCGGCCCGGGCGGCTACTACACCAAGGAGCAGTACACCGACCTCGTGCAGTACGCCGCCGAGCGGTACGTGGAAGTGGTGCCGGAGATCGACATGCCGGGGCACACCAACGCGGCGCTCGCCTCGTACGCGGAGCTGAACTGCGACGGCGTGGCGCCCCCGCTCTACACCGGCACGAGCGTCGGCTTCAGCTCGCTGTGCGTGCCGAAGGCGGTCACCTACGACTTCCTCGACGACGTGCTCACCGAACTCGCCCGGCTGACGCCCGGCCGGTACCTGCACATCGGCGGCGACGAGGCGCACTCCACCAGCCACGACGACTACGTCACCCTGATGGACAAGGCGCAGCCGCTGGTCACCGCCCAGGGCAAGACCGTCATGGCCTGGCACCAGCTGACCGGCGGGCACCCGGTGCCCGGCGCGGTGGCGCAGTACTGGGGCTACGACGCGACCGGCGCGGCGGAACGGCAGCAGGTCGTCGACGCGGCCAAGGCGGGCACGAAGGTCGTGCTCTCCCCGGCGGACCGCGCCTACCTGGACATGAAGTACACCGCGGACACCCCGCTCGGCCAGTCGTGGGCGGGCCTCGTGTCGGTGCAGCGGTCCTACGACTGGGACCCGGGCAGCTACCTCGACGGCGCCCCGGCGGACTCGATCCTCGGGGTGGAGGCCCCGCTGTGGTCGGAGACGCTCACCACGTCCGCCGACATCGAGTACATGGCCTTCCCGCGACTCCTCGGCATCGCCGAGCTCGGCTGGTCGCCGGCGGCCACGCACGACTGGGACGCCTATCGGGTGCGGCTCGCGGCCCAGGGCCCACGGCTGGCGGCGCTCGGCATCAACTTCTACCGATCGCCGCAGGTGGACTGGCCGGCGGAGTGACATCCCGGGGCCTTCCGGGGACGGAGAGCGTCCCCGGAAGTCCCGCGGGGCGCGGAGACTACGCGGCGGCGAGGGCGGCCAGGAGCTTGCGGGTGAACCGATGCATGTGGGGATCGAGCGCGGTCACCGGCTCGGCGAGGACCCGGCGCAGGGACATCCACCTGATCGCGTCGAACTCCTCCTCGTCGAACGCAGTGATGTCGCACGCGCTCGACCGCACCACGTACCACAACGACACGTCCGTGTGCCGGTGCTGCCCGCGGGTGCGCGTGATCGTGAGGAAGAACGGCCGCGCGCCCGAGACCGCCGAAGGAACGGCGTCCACGGCCAACTCCTCCCGGCACTCGCGCCCGACCGTGCCCCACGGATCTTCCCCGGGCTCGACGTGGCCGCCGGTGGGAAGCCAGAGTCCCGCCTTGCGATGGGCGACGAGCAGCAGCTCCCCGCGGGTCTCGTCCAGGACGACGAAGTAGCAGACCAGGTGCGTCGGCGGGACGTCAGGCGGGCGGGTCCGGTACAGCGGAGCCCCGCTTGCGATCCACTCCAGGGCCGTGGCCAGGTGGCTGCGCTCCAGGTCGTCCCAGGGCCGCACACCTTTCAGCAGTTCCGTCAGCCTGGAGCGGAGCAGCCCGTCGGGTGCCTCTGCGGGATCGTCGGTGGTCACGGCCTCGATGATGGCAGCCGGCTGTGACAGTCCCCGTGGTTCGTGTCCCCCCGGGGGCGTTCACGTCCCCCGGGCCAGCAGGTCGTCGAACTGCCGCGGGGTGAGTCCCCGGACCACCGCCACCTGGGCCAGCAGTTCCCCCGCGTGCTTCATCAGACCCTGGTACTCGGAGTGCCGGGCGATGCGGTCCAGCGCCCGCAACGCGTGGTCACCGCCGATCCGGGAGAGCACGTCGAGTCCACGGACCGCGTGGTGGTGGCACTCCTCCTGCGGCCAGGCCTGGATCAGCGGTACGAGCCGACGTACCGTCCCGTCGTTCCCGAGCCGTCCCAGGGCGGCGAACTGCCAGGCGTGGCGTGGGCCCGCGCCGTGCTGCCACCAGTGCTGGAACAGCGCCCACCCGAAGTCGGCCAGCGCACGCTCGTCACACGCCTCCAGCACCGTGACGAGGTCGGGGTCCTCGCCGTCCGGTGCGCTGAGCGCCAGCAGGGTGAGCAGGTGGCGGACGGCCGGCACGGGCAACGCGCGCTCCCGGCCGCGTACCAGCACCTGCGGGAGGACTTCGACGTCCACGCCGAGTTGCGTGGGGACCTTCTTGCGGGGACGCAGGCTCTCCGGGTCGTCGGCCAGCAGGGCCTCCACCAGCTCGACGGCCCGCTCGCCGTGACCGCGTGCGACGTCGACGACGGCGTCCTCGCCTTCCTGGTCGGCGAGGAAGTGCAGCGCGTACTCGGCGGCCCTGCGTGCCCGCCCCGCCCTGCCCAGCGCGACCGGCACCAGGAACGGCAGCGCGGCGCGGCCGTGCCGGGCGAACCAGGCGATTGCCGTCTCGCGTGCCGAGTCGACGTTCAGCAACCAGTGCGCCACCGTGCCGGCGACCTCACCGGAAAGGAACGGCAGCAGCAGGGCGCTGCCGTGTGCCGGCCGGGAGCGGGCGAAGTCCAGCACGGCCGGCAGGGCGTCGAGTTCGAAACGGGCGGCCAGCGGGCGGAGCCAGCTGCTCGGGCTCCACGGACCGGTGGTCCCCAGTCCGCGGTGGCTCCAATCCGCCGTCCACTCCCGCAGGACGGGTCGGACCAGCTCTTCGGGCCCCTTCGCAAGCATCCCCGCCTGCCAGTAGGGCTCCTTGTGAAAAGGCTCGAGCGCCACCCCTTCCCGGATGTTCGCGATCCGCTTCTCCCATGCCCCATCGCGTTGAGCGGGCGGCGGGACGGGCTCCAACGTCACGCTGTTCTTGCCGGGATTCGCGATCTCCGTCCGGAGCCAGGCGTCGCGCTCGCCGGGTGCCCACGCCACGGACGGCTCGTCGGGGACGACCAGCCCCTTCAGGACGACGGGCTTGGGGTTGCGCTCGGCGCGTGCCCACGGCGGATCGACCAGCACGTGGGGCAACTCGTCCGCCGACGCCTCCGGAACCCGGTCGTCCGCCCCGGACAGTTTCTCGACGACGGCGCGGACCTCGGCGGGCAACTCCTGGCGGACCCGTGCGACCAGCGTGGCGTTGGCCCGCAGATGACCCGTCAGCAGCTCCTGGGCGGTGGCGTCCCCGCCGGTCGTGGCCGTCGCGAGGACACGCAGGGCGCGCACCGGGTAACGCTGCATGGTCTCGTGCAGCGCGGCCCGCATGTGGCGGTTCTCGGCACGCTCCAGCATCAGCCGGAACGCCTCGTCACCGGGCAGCCGGCCCAGCACTTCGAGCAGCCCTTTGCGCCGCCGGCTCTCGTCCTGGTGCTCGTCGAAGGCCTCGGCCAGGTACGGCGCGATCGCCGGCCCCACCCCCTCGGCCAGGGTGATGAGGTTCTCGACGTAGTAGCAGTCGGCGACCGAGATGCGTGCCGCCGGACCCAGCAGCGTGAGGTGCTCGGGTGAACCCAGGGCGCGCAGGAGGAGCTGCCTGGGGTGCTGGTCGGCGGTGGCGGCGGTGCAGCACGCGGCCACCCAGTCCAGCTCGGTCGGCACGAGATAGGCGCTGATCACCTGCCGTGCCGGTGTGGTGCGCAGCGGGGTCAGGAGTTCGACGACGTCCCGGTAGGCGGCGTCGGGTGCGGCGGCGAGCAGCACGCGCAGCCGCTTGGCGGCGCCCTCCAGCCGAGCACGGTCGAAGTACCAGCGGGAATCGCTCATCGACACCACGCCACCCCGGCCGGCGGAAGAGCCGAAGCCGATGTCGCAGCGATCCAGGAAGGCCTGGACGGCGAACGGCAGGCCGTACGTCGTGACCCAGGCGTCCACGAACCGCACGGTCATCTCGCCGGTGGACAGCTCCGCCTCCGGGATGGCCGCCACCACCGCCGCCCCCAACGGAACGGTCCTGCCGGCCAGGTGCTCCCGTGCCGCAGCCGCCAGTGCCGGATCGGTCCTGCGGTGGGCGAGCACCTCCTCGATCCTGCCTGCGTACTGGGTGCGCAGCTCCGTCTCACCCGGACCGGCCGGCTTGATCGTCGGGCCGGGTGCGCCGCCGCGCCTGGGGTGCAGATGACGCTTCCAGGTCTTCGGCATCTCGAAAGCGTCTTCGTCCCGGGGTGATGGGGTCTGCTCAACCATGACGGGCACCCTAGTGAGGCGGACTGACACGGCATCGGCTCGATCGTGCTGGGGGCGCCACGGTCAGGGTGAAGTCCGTCCGCCGTCCTGGGACGAACCGGCATCGCCCTCCGGGCCCCGGGGCGCGGGCCCCGCCGCGTGACCCGCCGTGCGGGGCCGAGCCCCGTGGCGGTCGGGCCGGCGCAGCGGCAGCAGCAGTGTGGGGACCACCGTCAGCAACGAGAACCCCAGCACCCACCAGAACGTGTCCGCGAACGCAGCCGCGATCGCCCCGGGATGGTGGCCGACCCTGCTGCCCAGGATCGCGGTGAGGACCGCGGCGCCGACCGACGCGCCCACCGTCTGCATCGCCGTGATCGCACTCGTCGCCCCCGGGATCGCCTCCGGCGCGAGACCGTCGTACGCCGCCGCGGACACCGGCACCGCGACCGCCGCCACCCCCGCGCCCCACACCAGCCGGGCCGCGCACAACAGCACGAGGTCGGTGTGGGCGGTGACCTGCGTGAACACCAGCGTGCCCAGGGCCGTGACGGCGATCCCGGCCAGCACGACGGGGCGCGCCCCGATCCGGTCGGTGAGCCGGCCCACGTACGGCAGGGCGACCATGGTGCCGACGCTCTGCGGGGCGAGCAGCAGCCCGGTGACCAGGGCGCTGTCGCCGCGTGCCAGCTGGAAGTAGAGCGGCAGGAGCACGGAGGCACCGAAGACGGAGAGCCGTGAGAGGAAGTTCAGCGCCGTGGCGGCGGCGAGCGCCCGGTGCCGGAAGAGGCGCAGGTCGAGCAGGGGCATGACGGTGCCCGGGCGCAGCGCGTGGACGCAGAAGGCGACGAGCAGGACCAGGCCGGCGGCCAGCAGCGGGCGGCGTGCCCAGGCCCCGCCGGAGAGACCGTAGACGGCCAGCGCAAGACCGGGGGAGAGCAGCGCCAGGCCCACCGGGTCGAGCCACCGGCCGCCGCCCTCCACGGCGCCGGCGCTCGGCGCGTCGTGCGGAAGGTCACGGCGGGCCAGCAGCAGGGCGATCGCGCAGATCGGCACGTTGACGTAGAAGATCCAGCGCCAGCCGGGACCGTCCACGATGAGACCGCCGAGCAGCGGTCCCGCGATGGGGGCGACCTGGCCCGGCACGGCGGCGATGCTCATCACCCGGCCGCGCTGGTCGGGGTCGGCCGCCCGCGCCAGGATCATCATGCTGAGCGGCACGATCATGCCGCCGCCCACGCCCTGCACGGCCCGGAACGCGATCAGGCTCCCCACCGACCAGGCGGCCCCACACAGTGCGGAGCCGGCCGCGAAAGCGGTGAGCGCGCACAGCCACACCGTGCGGGTGCCGAACCGTTCGGCCAGGCGTCCCGTCACCGGTACGACCGAGGCGATGGCCAGCAGATAACCGGCGCTGACCCACTGGACGGTGGTCACCGACGCGCCGAACGTCCGGCTCAGGTCGGCCAGCGCGACCGTGACCATCGTCATGTCCAGCAGCGCGGTGACGGAGCCGACCACGATCACCACGCCGAGCCGCAGCAGGGCGGGGTCGAGGGGGGTCGGTGCGGGGGTGGGGGTGGGGGTGGAGACGGGGGCCTTCGGGGTGTCGTCCGGCGTGTTGGCGGGGGGTTCGTGAGGTGGTGCGTGGGGCGGCCTGCCGGTTGGTGCGTGGGGTGGCTCGCTGGCGGGTTCTCCGGGGGGTTCGGAGGCTGGGTGTGGGGTCATGGCGAGCCACACTACACCGTGCAGTGTAGATAGCTACACTGATGCGTGTAACCAACGGAAAAGGACCAGCACCGTGCCGGACACCCCGCCCCCGCCCCTGAGACAGGGCTCACCCGCCAAGCGTGCGCTGATCGTGCAGGCGGCCCTCGACGTCTTCGTGCGCGAGGGCTACCAGCGCGCCAGCGTCGACGCCATCGCCCGCACGGCCGGGGTCTCCAAGCGCACGATCTACGACTACTACGGCGACAAGGAACGCCTCTTCGTCAGCGCGGTGCGGGAGACCGCCGACTCCGAGGCGGCGGCCTTCGACGAGCTCCTGGAGCGGACGCTGGGCAGGGGCCCTGACGATGTCGTGGCCGACGCGTCCGAGCTGGCCGCGCGGTTGACCGCCTTCGGGCGCGCCTTCGCCACGGCGATGGCCCGGTCCGCCGAACGGGCCGCCGTCATGCGGCTGCTGATCGCCGAGGGAGCGCACTTCCCGGCGTTGCTCCTGCCGCCGCGGCAGGAACGGCCCGTGCAGCGGACGCTGGCCGCGCGGCTGGCGCAGCTCGGGGAGCAGGGCCTGCTGGATGTGCCCGAGCCCGATGAGGCCGCCGAGTTCCTCGGGCTGCTGCTCACCGGGCGGGTCAACCACCGCTCCTGGTACGGGACCGTGCCGTTGTCCGATGCGGAGATCGATGGGCTGGTGGAGGGTGGGGTGCGGGTGTTTCTGCGGGCGTACGCCCTGCCCGGGGGGCGGGGCTGATTCTCGGGGTCGGTCCCGGGGCCGGTTCGCTCTTGTGGTGCGGTGCCCCGTGCCGGGGGCTGCGCCCTTCGGCGCTCCGTTCTTTTCGGCGGCCTTCGGCCGGCCGGATGCGATCGGGGGTGGCCCCTGAGGGTGGTGGCGATCTGACGGCTCGTCGGGGCTTGTCGCGCAGTTCCCCGCGCCCCTTTCTTGTGGGCACCCTGGGCCCGCGCGCTGCGCCGCGCCCTTGCCGTGCTTCAGGCGATCGGGTTCTTCAGGGTTCCGACCAGTTGGAGGGCGCCTGCCGGGTCGGCGAGGTCCAGCATTTGGTGGTTGTTGCGTAGTTGGAGGCGGTTCAGGCAGGACAGGGTGAACTCGGGGGCGAACATGTCGTAGGTGCGGAAGCGTTCGGCGAGTTCGGGGTGGGTCTGCTGGTAGTCGCGTACGCTGTCGGCGACCGCGGTCCAGAAGGTGTCCTCGTCCAGGACGCCCTCGGTGACCAGGTCGGCGGAGAGGAAGCGGAAGAAGCAGTCGAAGACGTCCGTGAAGACCGACAGGAGTTTGCGGTCGTCGGGCACCTCGACCCGGAGGCGTTCCACCTCGGGCGGCAGCGGGGTGTCGGGGCTCATCACCGCGATCTCCTCGGCGATGTCCTTGAAGATGGCCCGCTGCACCGTGCCGGCCTCGTCGAGGACGAGGATCACGTTCTCGCCGTGCGGCATGAAGACCAGCTCGTAGGCGTAGAAGCAGTGCAGCAACGGCGTGAGGTAGGCGCGCAGGTAGCAGCGCAGCCACTCGGTGGGCGGCTGGCCCGAGCGGGCGATGAGCGCCGCGGCGAACGAGGCACCGTGGTGGTCGGTGTGCAGCAGCGACGCCATCGTCGCCAGCCGCTCGCCGTCCTTCAGGCCCGGCACGGGCGACTCGCGCCACAGCGCGGCCAGCATCTTGCGGTACGGGGAGTACCGGTCGGTGGCGGCCTCGTACTCCAGGTGGCGGTAGCCGACCGCGGCGCGCTCCCGGATGATGCTCAGGCCGGTGGCGCGGAGGGTGGCGTCGGATGCGATCAGGTCGGCGAGCCAGTCGTTGATCGCCGGGGTGGCCGCCATGTACGCCGCCGACAGGCCCCGCATGAACCCCATGTTCAGCACGGACAGGGCTGTTTTCACATAGTGCTTGGTGGGGTCGCCGGAGTTGAAGAAGGTGCGGATCGACTGCTGGGCGAGGTACTCGTCGTCCGCCTCGCCGAGGAAGACCAGACGGTGGGTGGCGACCTCCGCGGCGAAGGTGACGGTGAGCTTGTGCCGCCACTGCCAGGGGTGGACGGGGATCAGCAGGTAGTCGTCCGGGTCGAGGCCCTTCTCGCGCAGGGTCGTCTCGAAGCGTGCGACGGTGGGTGCGCCCAGCTCGGTGTCGAGGAGTGTCGGGTAGTCGATCCCGGCGCCCGCGGTGAAGGCGGTGCGGTCCCGGTGGGCGGCGACCCAGACCAGCCGGACGGGGCGGGCGGTCTCCGGTGCGTAGGCGAGGTACTCGTCGCCGCCGAAGCCGAGCCGGCCGTTGTTGGCGACGAAGCAGGGGTGGCCCTCGGTCATGCCGGACTCGATGGCCTGGAAGTCGGCGCCGGCGAGCTCGGCCGCGGTGGTGTCCGGCTTGGCGAGCTTGTAGCAGGCGCTGGCCACGGTGGAGGAGATCTCCTCCAGGTAGACCGGCAGCACGGTGTCGCTCAGGCCGAGCGTGCCGCGCAGTTCGGTGAAGAAGTCCAGTGCGGACAGCGGCAGCTCGGTGCCGTCCGCGGTGCGCCGCCGGGTGATCGAGGCGGCGTCGACGGCCCAGTGGTCCAGTGCGAGGAGCCGGGCGCGGAAGCGGTACGCCACCCGGTCGTCGTCGCTGCGCACCTCGTAGCCGCCGTCGCCGAGCGCGGTGGGCGTCAGCAGCCGCTCGTGGGTGAACTCGGCGAGCGCTTTGCGGATCAGCAGCCGGCCGGCCTGCTCCCAGCGGTCGGGCGTCAGGTGGGCGACGGTGCCGTCGGACGGTGAAGGTGCCGGAACGGGGGTCATATGGCTGCTCCCTGGGCCTGCCGGTCGGTGAACTGCGCGCGGGTGCAGAAGCTGAGCAGCGCACGCTTCTCGGGCTTGGCGATCTCGCGGACGGGGACGAAGCCGACGGCCGCGTTGCGGCGCTGCACGGCCGCGTTGCGGACGTCGGGTTCGACGACGACGCGGCGGACGGCCGGGTCGGCGAACAGGAACTCCATCACGGTGGTCAGCACGGCCACGGTGAATCCGGGGATCCGGACATCGCTCGGCGCGGTCAGGAAGTGCATGCCCACATCGCCTTCCGCGGCCTCGTACAGACCGGTCAGCTCCACGTGCGCCGGGTCGTAGCGCTCCATGAGGAAGGCGGGTTCGCCACGGTGCAGTCCGAGGAACGCGTCGTGGTGCGGATGGGCGGCGATCGCCCCGTACTCGCGCCGCACGTCCTCCGGCGTGGCGTCCTGCATCAGCCAGAACGCGGCCTTGGGGTGGGTCACCCAGCCGTGCAGCAGGCCGGCGTCGGCGTCCGGGTCGAGCGGGCGCAGCGCGAAGTCGCCCGCCGCGGGGTCGGTGCGGGTGAAGACGGGGGACGCAGGGGCGGTGGGAGGCAGCAGCCGGACGTCCGAGGAAGGAGCGTCCCGGGACAGGTCGTCCGGGGACAGGTCGTCCGGGGACAGGTCGTCAGAGGAGGGGTCGTCCGGGGTCAGGTCGTCCGGGGCTGCGAAGTCCTGGAACGCGATGGACTTCTCGACCGGGTAGACCTCGCGGCCCAGCAGCTCGCGGATGATGTACGCGTTGCGGTAGGCGCCCATGCCCAGGTCGGGGCTGGTGACGCTGTGCGTGTGCACGCCCGCGTTCTGGAGGAAGACGCCGCGCCCGGTGGTGTCGATCGCGTAGTTGCGGGCCACGTCGAAGCGGCCGTGGCCGTCCCAGCGGAGCCGGTCGTGGACGGGCCGCAGGAACGCGGGCACCTGGTAGTGGTACCCGGTGGCCAGGATCAGCCCTTCGGTGTGCAGCCGCACGTCGCGGCCCTGCTCCTGCTGGCGCAGGCCCAGCGTGTAGCTGCCCGAGTCGGCGTCGTAGGCCGCGGACTGCAACGCGGTGTTGGTCAGCAGCCGGGTGGGCACCGGGCCCGCCAGGCTCTTCCGGTAGAGCAGCTCGAAGATCGCGTCGATCAGCGCCGAGTCGATGCCCTTGAACAGCCCCTTCTGCTCGCGCTCCAGGCGGTAACGGGTGTCCTCCGGCAGCGCGTGGAAGTAGTCCGCGTACTCGGGCGACGTCATCTCCAGCGTGAGCTTGGTGTACTCCAGCGGGAAGAAGCGCGGTGAGCGGGTGATCCAGTTCAACCGGTAGCCGTGCGTGTCGATCTCGCCCAGCAGGTCGTGGTAGATCTCGGCGGCGGACTGCCCGCTGCCGACCAGCGTGATCGACCTCTTCTGCTGGAGGGCCCGCTTGTGCTCCAGGTAACGGGAGTTGTGGATCGCGTCGCCGCCCAGGTTCTCGCAGGCCGGCGGGGTGTAGGGCGGGGTGCCGGTGCCGAGGACCAGCCGGGGCGCACGGTAGGTGGTGCCGGTGTCGGTACGGACGACGTAGTGGCCGCCGTCGTCTCCGCTACCACCGGCCCTCTCGGCGCCCGCTTCGTATGTCACCTCGGTGACCGTCGTGCTGAAGCGGACGCTGCTCAGCCGGGCGGCGGCCCAGCGGCAGTAGTCGTTGTACTCGGCGCGCAGCGGATAGAAGTTCTCGCGGATGTAGAACGCGTAGAGGCGGCCCGACTGCTTCAGGTAGTTCAGGAACGAGTACGGGGACGTCGGATCGGCGAGGGTGACCAGGTCGGACAGGAACGGCGTCTGGAGATGGGCACCGTCCAGCAGCATGCCGGTGTGCCAGGCGAACTCGGGCCTGGACTCCAGGAAGACGCCGTTCAGGTCGTCGAGCGGTTCGGTCAGGCAGGCCAGCCCGAGGTTGAAGGGGCCGAGCCCGATGCCGATGAAGTCGGCCTCCACCGCGGTGTCCTGGCCGTCCGTGCGGTCGCCGGTGGTCCGGTCAGCTGGCGCGGTCAAGGGTGCCTCCCAGGTACTGCTCGGCATGGCCGGCGATCAGATCGAGCACGGCGGCGATGTCGTCCGTCGTCGTCTCGGGGTTGAGCAGGGTGAACTTCAGGTAGTGGCGGCCGTTCACGGAGGTGCCGGCGACCACGGCGGCACCGGAGGCGAACAGTGCGGTACGGGCCGCCTTGTTGGCCCGGTCGATGCTCGCGGGGGCCACCGGCGTGATCGGTACGTAGCGGAAGACGAGGGTGGACAGCGTGGGCTCCACCACCACGTCGAAGCGCGGGTCGGCCAGCAGCATCCGCCAGCCCTCGGTGGCCAGCGCACACACCTCGTCGAAGAGCGCGCCCACCGCGTCGGCGCCCATCACGCGCAGCGTCAGCCACAGCTTGAGGGCGTCGAAGCGGCGGGTGGTCTGGAGGGACTTGTCGACCTGGTTGGGGACGCGGTCCTGCGCGGCCTGCCGCGGGTTGAGGTAGTCGGCGTGGTACGTGGCGTGCCGGAGCGTGGCGCCGTCGCGCACCAGGACGGCGCTGGAACTCACCGGCTGGAAGAACGACTTGTGGTAGTCGACGGTGACGGAGTCGGCGCGCCCGATGCCGGCCAGCAGGTGCCGGCGGCAGGCGGAGACCAGCAGGCCGCAGCCGTAGGCGGCGTCGACGTGCAGCCAGGTGTCGTACCGGTCGCACAGCTCGGCGATCTCGGGCAGCGGGTCGATGGAGCCGAAGTCCGTGGTGCCCGCGGTCGCGACCACCGCCATCGGCACCAGACCATCGGCCACGCAGCGTTCCAGCTCGCGGGCGAGTGCGGTGGGCTGCATGCGCTTGTCCCGGTCGCACGGCACCGCGATCACCGCGTCCGAGGCGAGACCGAGCAGTTTCGCCGCTTTGCGGACGCTGAAGTGGCTCACCTCGGAGGCCAGGATGCGCAGCCGCCCCAGGTCCGGGGTGCCGACCGCACCGGTGTCGTCCCCCGTGCCGCCGGCCTTTGCCTCCTCGCGTGCCAGCAGCAGGGCCTGGAGGTTGGACTGGGTGCCGCCGCTGGTGAAGACGCCGTCCGCGGCCGGCCCCAGGCCCACCCGCTCGGTGGTCCAGTCGATCATGCGCCGCTCGATGAGGGTGCCGCCGGCCGACTGGTCCCAGGTGTCGACCGAGGAGTTGACGGCCGAGAGCACGGCCTCGCCGAGTACCGCCGGGATGACCACCGGGCAGTTGAGGTGGGCGAGGTAGCGCGGGTGGTGGAAGTAGACGGCGTCGCGGAGGTAGACGTCCTCCAGCTCGTCCAGCGCGGCGCTCGTGTCGTACAGCGGCCGGTCCAGGTCGATCGAGGCCATCCGGGGGGCGAGGTCAGCGGGGGTGACGCCGGTGAACGGCCGCTCGGTGGCGGCGAGTCTGGCCGCCACCCGCTCGACTCCCTCGGTGACGGCGTGCCGATACCGGTCCGTCGTCTGGTCATTGAGCAGGTGCGAGCGCATGAAGGCTCCTTGAGGGCGTACGGGGGGTGTGGAGGGTGGTGCGGGAGAAACGCGGTAGCTCGATAGCTTCGTAGCTTCGTAGCTTCGTAGCTCGTTAGTTAGGTTAGCCTAACCTAACTTTCTCGTGTGGAAGGTGGGGTGAGTCCTCGGCCGGGGACATCCCGACGGCCCAGCGGTCCTACGTGCCGCGCCGATTGATGGGCCGTTCTGGGGAGGATGGGCCGTTCGGAGGAAGGGAGGGCCGTTCGGAGGAAGGGAGGCCGTTCGGAGGAAGGGAGGGCCGTTCGGGGAAAGGGAGGACTAAGCCGCGGCGGCCCTGGCTGCCTCGGCCTCGGCGCGTAGTTGCTCCTCGCTCAGGCCGCGCCGCCAGTAGCCGACGAACGTGACCCGCCCCCGGTCGAACCCGCGCTCCCCGACCAGATGCCGACGCACCGATTTGACCTGCGACGACTCACCCGCGACCCAGGCGTATGGTGCGGCGGTGGCCGGCAGTTGGGCATCCCGCAGCGTCGTGTCGAGGCGGGGCGCGCCCGTCTCGCGCACCAGCCAGGTGATGTGGGCGTCGGCCCGGGTGGACAGGTCCTGGCGGTCGGCGTCGCACGGCACCTCGCACCAGGCGCGCACCCGCAGCCCGGGCGGCAGGGACTCCAGGATGCCCGCGACGGCGGGCAGTGCGGTCTCGTCCGCGCAGAGCACGACGAGATCGGTGTCCGCAGGTGGCCGGAAGCGGACGGCCGAGTTGTCGGCGACCGCCGGGCCGAGGACGAGCGCACGGTCGCCGGGGCTGGCGCGGGCCGCCCAGCGCGAGGCCGGACCGGCGGGGACGGCCTCCCGCAGGACGGTCGCCGTCGTGTGGGTCGCCCCCGGCGCGTCCGGCCGGCCGTGCAGGGCGAAGTCGATGTCGATCTCGCTGCTGCCGTCCGGATTGTGGCGCTGCCCGCGCACCGTGTACGAACGCATCACCGCCCGTACGCCATCGGGCAGTTGCCGCCAGGCCCGCCACCATCCGTCGCCCTCCTCCACCGGCACGACGGGTTCCGGCTGCCCCGGGTGCGGCAGGAACAGCGACACGCTCTGGTCGCGGCCTCCGCAGGCGAAGGCGTCCAGCTCTGCCCCGCCGAAGGTGACCCGGACCAGCGAAGGACTGAGCCGCATGGTCCGTACGACGTGCAGCGGGAAGAAGCGGAACGGGGAGGTCACGGCGGTTGTCATGCGGGTCAGAGCTCCTCGTGTCGGGCGAGTCGGGTGGGTCGGGCCGATCGGGGACATCCGGGGTGCGCGACGGTGCGGGCGGTGCGGGCGGTGCTTGCGGTGCGCGATGGTGCGTGGGTGCGGGCGGGGGTGGTGGTGCGCGGGCCTGCGTGGGGTGCGCGCGGTCGGCCCGGGGGTGGGCTCGGGGCGGGTTCGGTCGCCGGTGGGTGCCCGGCCGGAGGATCAGCCGACCTTCTTGGCCTTCTCGATCGCGGAGGCGAGGGCCTCCAGGATCGGGGCGCACTTGTCGTAGGAGTAAATGGGCTCGGTGACCCGCGGGATGACCTGGCCGGCGGCGACGGCGGGCAGTTTGCGCCAGGTCGGCTTGGACTTGTCCAGGACATCGGGCTGGAGGGCCGAGGTGCGGTTGTCCATCATGATCAGGTCCGCGTCGTACTTGTCGACGTTCTCCCAGCTCAGGTTCTCGAACCAGCCGCCGCTGTCCTTCTTCGCCGACTCGGGCGGCTCGACGAAGTGCACGCCGAGCGAGGCGAAGTACTCCAGGTCGGCGGAGAGGTTGGTGCCGGAGACGTAGAAGATGTCCTGGCTGGCCGAGCCGACCAGCACCTTGATGCCCGGGTTCGCCTTGGCCGCCTTGCGCAGCCGGTCCGAGGCGTCCTCGAAGCGCTTCTTGGCCCGGGTGACCTTCGGCGCCTCAGGGTCGGCGCCGAGCGCGGTGGCCAGGTCGAGCAGGCGGCGCAGCGGCTCGGTCATCTTGCGGTCGTAGACGCTGATGCCGACGCCGGGTGCCAGCTTGAGGATCTTGTCCTTGGACTCCTCCGGGACGTACCAGAGCGTTCCGGTGTCGTCGAACATGGTGGAGACCAGCAGGTCGGGCGCGAGCTCGGCGTACTTCTCGATGTTGAACTGGCCCCAGGTGTTGCCGAGCACCGTCACCTTGTCGACGTCCAGGTCGCCGGCCTGGACGTCCGGCTTGCCGTCCTTGGTCTTCGTCGGGCCGAAGACGCCCTTGCACGCGATGCCGTAGTCGTGCAGCGCGGCGGCGACGCCGGTGAACGCGACGATGTTCTTCGGCGTGCCGTCCGCCCTGGCCTGCTTGCCGCGGTCGTCCTTGAAGCTCCACGAGCCCGTGCCGCCCGTGCCGTCCGAGCCGCTGTCACTTCCGCTGCCGCAGGCGGTGAGCAGGGCGCCGAGCCCAAGGGCACCGCCCGCGGCGAGCATGCTGCGACGAGAGGGTGGGAGGACATGGGGAGGGCGCATGGCGTGACTGCTTTCGTCGGTGGCGCAAACTTTGGTTAGGTTAACCTAACCAAAGTTCCGTGGGGAGTCCGGGGGCGCACCGGGGAGCCGGGGTGGTGCTCTCGCCGGGGCCCGTTGATGGGGAAGCGGCTCGCCGTCCGCCGCCACGCCGGATATCTGGTCGCCCACCGGCGGCACGACTCGTGACGGCATCGCCGCCCCGCCTGTCGCGGCCGTGTCGTAGCCAGGTTGGCGGGGGATCCGTATGATGCCGAGATTGGTATGGACCTTTCTGGGGGTGTCGCTGCGTCGCGGGCGCGGCGTGGAGGGGCCGCACGCGAGGTCGGCAACGGCCGCAAGGGCACGGAACGGCAGGGCAAGGCGGGCAGCGAGAGGGAGAAGACGGATGGCTGTGCGGCAGGCCGAAGCGGTGGACGGTGGCGACGTGCGGGAAGCGCGCCGGGCGGGTGGGGCGCGTCAGCGCTCCCCGCTCTCGCGCGGGCGAAGGCGCCGGGGTGCGCGGGGCTCACGCCCTTGGGCACCGTTGCGAATCCGCACCCTTGCCGGGATGCGGGCCGGGCTCGTCACGGCGGCGTGCGCCGCGCTCTGTGCAGCGTGCGGCGGCGACGGCGACGGCGCGCATCCGGCTCCGACGTCCACCGCGGCCACCGTCGCGCCGGCCGACTACGGGGCGTACGGCACCACGACCGACGACGTCTACGCCGACACGCACACGTTCTCTCCCGCGCGGGCACGGCTGGTGGGGCCGCACTTCGTGGCGCAGTTCGACCGGGTCTCGTTCACCACGAAACTCAGCCACACCCAGGCCATGAACTTCGGCTACTTCGCCAACATGGACCACGATGACATGGCGGACATGGACGGCATGGGTGACATGGGCGGCATGGACCACTCGGGTCATGCGAAGCAGATGCAAGGGCCGTCGCTCCAGGCCCCGCCCGGCTACCGGTTCATGATCGTGCACACGGTACCCGCCCTGCCGAAGTCCACCCCCGCCCTTCCGGAGTACAAGAACAACATCGCCCCCGAAGACAAGGTGAAAGGCGAGATCCGGGCGGGCGGAAAGACCGTCAAGCTGCCGGGCATCGTCCGGGACCTCTCGTCCGACCACGACATCCTGGTGAGCGTGCCCAGCGGCGCCGATCCGGTGCTGGCCATCACCGACGCGGGCCGCACGCAGCTGCTGAACCTGCGCACCGGGCGCCGTCAGGGCGACGTCATCTCCGCGTACTACCCGCTGAAGGCCGCCGACCAGATCGGTGTCGGCGTGACCGGCGATTTCCACGGCGCGGCCGGAAAGGGGGCGGCCACCGTCTCCGTCCATGGCGGCAAGCCCGCGCTGCAACCGTATGCCGACGGTCCCGGCTGGGCGGAGAAGGGCAAGGCCTGGCTGTACCTGGGCGGGGACATCGAGACGCAGATCGGGGCCGCGTCGGGTTCCCAACGGCTGGACGCCGACCTCGACGCCGCCCGCAGCTTCCGGCTCACCCTGCCGGACGGCACCACGGTACGGGGGGTCGGAAAGGTGTCGACCAGGGCGCCGTTGCCTTTGGGAACGGCGGGGCAGGGGGCGGCGGAGGACAGGAGCGGAGTCGCCCAGGGCGCCCTGTCCGTGGCGTTCGAAGTGCCGGACTCGTTCCGCACCGGAACCGTCTCCTTCACCCCGCACGGCACCTACCGATACAAGGGGAAGCGGGTGGACTTCACCGTGCGCGACGTGGCGCGGGCCCTTCAGCTGTCGTTGCGCTGACGATCCGGGGTCGGGGCGGCGGCCGGATCCCGGACGAACCCGTGCCGCGCACGCCGTTTCCGGGGCGTGGAAACATGATCCGCATGGCTGCTTATGTGATCTCCGAGGTGGAGATTCTGAACGAGAGGCTCGCGGACGAGTACAAACGGTTGGCCGAGGCTTCGATCCGGCATTACGGAGGTCGCTACGTGGTGCGTGGTGCGCTGCCGGACGCCGTCGAAGGAGCCTGGCCACCAGGCCGGAGTCTCGTGATCGTGGAGTTCCCCGACATGGATCGCGCCAGAGAGTGGTACGACTCGCCCCAGTACGCGGCGGCGTTGAAATTGCGTCAGGTGGCACTCGACCGACGTCTCCTCTTCGCCGAGGGCCTGCCCGAGTAGCGGTGTCCCCGCCGACGGGCCTTCCCTTCACCGGGACGGGGCGGTGAAGGGAAGCCCCGTGGAGACGCCGGGCGCACGTCGATGGTGCGGGTGGGTTACGAGGTGGCGAAGGTGAACCAGTTGAGGTTGACATAGTCGGCCGACTGGCCGCTGGAGAACGTCAGGTAGACGTCATGGGTGCCGGTCACGGAGCTGATGTTGGCCGGGACCGTGCGCCAGCTCTGCCAGCCCCCGGTGCTGCCGACCGACAGGCTGCCGATCGGGGTCGCGTCACGACTGTCCAGGCGCACCTCGATCAGGCCGCTGACGCCGCTCGCCGCACCGGAGGCGACCCTGGCCTTGAACTGGGTGGCCGCTGTGCTGCCGAAGTCGACGTCGTCGTAGCGCACCCAGTCGCCGTTGGCGAGGGCGCCGAGGTTCTGGCCGCCGTCGCTGTCGCTGGTGCTCTCGGTGGTGACGCCGGACTGCGCGGAGTAGTCCTCGGCCTGGATGGTGGCGTAGGCGCTGCCCCCGCCGGTGCCGCCACCGGTGTCACCGCCGGTGTCGCCGCCGCCGCTGCCGGAGCCGCTGCTGGAGAGCACGGTCACGTAGTCGACCAGCATGGGGTGGCCCGAGCCGGTGGCCGACGTGGGGGTGCTGGTGCCGGCGACGCCGTTCGGGAAGCCTCCGCCCATGGCCACGTTGAGCAGGATGAAGTGGGCGTGGTGGGTGGCGGCCGCCCAGGTGCTGGCGTCCATCTGGTTCGCGTTGACCGAGTGGTACTGCACGCCGTCGACGTACCAGCGCAGGGTCTCGGGGGAGACGCTGCGGTCCCACTCGAACGCGTAGGTGTGGAACGCGCCCGGGCAGGCGGAGTTCGGGCAGGAGCGGCTGGAACCCAGGCCGTTGGTCTCGTTGCAGTAGCCGCCCGGGTTGGTGCCGCAGTGCAGGGTGCCCCAGACGGTGTTGGCGCCGTTGACGTTCTCCATGATGTCGAACTCGCCGATGCCGGGCCAGTTCTGGTAGTTGCCGCGGTAGTTCTCACCGAGGGTCCAGAACGCCGACCAGTAGCCCAGGGCGGCGCTGCCGGTGACGTCGGGCATCTGGATACGGCCCTCGATGCGCATCTTGCCGCCGGCGGCCGGCTGGAAGGTGTTGCGGGACTCGATACGGGCCGAGGTCCAGTTGCCCGAGCCGTCCTTGATCGGCGTGATGCGCAGGTTCCCGCTGCCGTCCTGGCTCAGGTTGGACGTGCTGCTGGTGTAGTTCTGGATCTCGCCGGTGCCCCAGTTGTCGGCTCCACCCGGGTACGCGTGGCCGGTGTCGACGATCCAGTTGCTGGAGGAGGGCAGCGAGCCGGAGCCCCCGTCGAAGTCGTCGGACCAGACGGTGGTCCATCCGGACGGGGGAGCGGGTACGCTGGCCTGAGCGCTTGAGAGCGCTCCCAAGACGGCCGAAAAAAAGACCAGTGCCGCCGCCAGGGCGATCACCGGCACGGTGGCAGGGTGGCTGCGCCACCCTTGAAGTCTTGTTCTATGCATGGCGAATCCCTTGCGTGAGACGTGAAGAGATTAATGCTGCGTCCGCTGCCGGGCAGCGGGAGGGATGTGTGCGCCGGCGGCCTCGAGGAGGATTGACTGCGGCTTGACCGCCGCAGTCAATTTCCTATGGGGGTGGGGGTGCGTCAAGGCTGCGGATGCAAGAAGGTTTCATAAACCTTCTTGCGTTCATAGGTTGAAGGTTGTGGGGGTGGAGGTGACCTGGCGTTTCGCACGCCGGGGCGTGGCCTTGCCTTGCTTCGGGGGCGCTGCGGGGCGGGTGGAGGGGGCGAGGGCCGTCATCTCGGGCGCCCGAGGGGCGGGGGCTCGTTCGACTCCGTTCGACGGGGCGGTGGGGGGGGGGTGTGGTTCGGGGGTGTCCCCCTTTGCCTCTTCATTCGGCTGGTGGGGTGGTGTGGTTTGGGGTGTCCCTGGGGGTTGGTGGCGGGCTTTCGGTTTCGTGGTGGCTGGGTGCGCAGTTCCCCGCGCCCCTTTTTTTGTGGTGGCCGTGGGTCGTCTTGTGTTGGTTGTTCGGTGCTGGGGCGCGTGGTCTTTCGTTGGGGGTCGGGGGCGCGGGGGTATGTACGTGCTCGGTCCGGCGCGTGAACGTTGTCGTTCGTGTGCCGTTGCATGCACCGGATCCTGCGCGCGCACATACCCCCACACCCCCTCCTCGCCGTTGGCGACTATCCCTCGGTGTCCCAGTCCCTCGGTGTTCCTGGTCCCTGGGTGTTCCTGGTCCCTGGGTGTCCCTGGTCTCTTGGTGTTCCTGGTCGTGACTGGCTGCTGTGCGACGTCCGTGGTCGGGTGGGCGTCCCGCCGCGGCTTCTCCTGTCTGTTGGGGGTCGCCCCTCGGTGTCCCTGGCCGTGATGGGTTGTTGTGGGATGTCAGGGTTTGGGTGGGTGTTTGGGCTTCACCGGGGTGGGGTCGCGAATGTTCGTGAGGGGACGTGGGGGGATGTGCGCGCGCAGCAGCCGGCGCTCGGTGCCGGTGTCTGGGGCGGCGTTCGGAGGGCGCCGGATCGAGCACGTACATCCCCCGCGGCGCCGACTCACGACGAAACAGTGGGCGCATCGTGAGTGGTGAGGCGGTGCGGTCGGGTGGCCCACGGTGACCGTTGAAGGGGCGCGGGGAACTGCGCGACCGGCCACCACGAGACCGTATGGTCGCCACCGGGGCTCAGGGGCACCCCATGCCGCAACCCCATGCCGCAACCCATGCCGCAACCCCATGCCGCACCCGTGGCCACCGGCCCGGTGGAAGGCGAACGAAGGCACCCCGAAAGGGGGAGGCCGAAGGCGAACGAGGGCACCCGAACCGGGGGCGAACGGGGGCACCCCGACCGGAGGGTATCGGGGGGCTACCCCGAACCGGCAGGTGATCGGAGACCCCGACCCAGGGGACGATCGGGGACACCCAGCCCCGGGGGTACCGGGGGCACCCCGACCCGGGGGATGATCGGGGACACCCCGACCCCGGGGTGCCGGGGACACCGACCCGGGGCACCGGGGGCCCCTGACCCGGGGGCGAACGGGGGCACCCGACGCAGGGGTGCGCGGCGGACTTCGACCCGGGGGACGAAGGGGGCGCCCCGAATCGAGGGTCAGCCCGCGAGGCCCAGCTCGCGGGCGACCAGCATGCGCTGCACCTCACTCGTGCCTTCCCCGATCTCCAGGATCTTGGCGTCACGCCACATCCTGGCCACCGGATACTCGTTCATGAAGCCGTACCCTCCGTGGACCTGGGTCGCCTCCCGGGCGTTGTCCACCGCGACGGTGGACGAGTACAGCTTTGCGAGCGCGGCCTCCTTCTTGAACGGCTCGCCTCTGACCAGCCGGGACGCCGCGTCGCGCCAGGCCAGCCGGGCCGTGTGGGCCTTCATCTCCATGTCCGCGATCTTGAACTGGATGGCCTGGTAGTTCCCTATGGGGCGGCCGAAGGCATGGCGCTCACGGGCGTACTTCAGTGACTCGTCGACGCAGCCCTGCGCGAGGCCGGTGGCCAGTGCGGCGATGGCGATACGGCCCTCGTCGAGGATGCGCAGGAACTGGGCGTAGCCCCTGCCCTCCTCGCCCAGCAGGTTCTCGGCCGGTACCCGTACATCGACGAACGACAGCTCACGGGTGTCCGACGCGCACCAGCCGACCTTCGAGTACGGCTCCGCGATGGTGAAGCCGGGGGTGCCGGACGGCACGATGAGCGACGAGATGAGCGGGCTGCCGTCGTCCTTGCGGCCGGTGACGGCGGTGACGGTGACCAGGCCCGTGATGTCGGTGCCGGAGTTGGTGATGAAGCACTTGGTGCCGTTGATCACCCAGTCGCCGGTGGCCTCGTCACGGCGTGCGGTGGTGCGGGTGGCGCTGGCGTCGGAGCCGCCGTCGGGCTCGGTCAGGCCGAACGCGCCGAGGATCTCGCCTGAGCACAGCCGCGGCAGCCACCGGCGCTTCTGCTCCTCGGTGCCGAACAGGTGCAGCGGCATCGCGCCCAGCGAGACGCCCGCCTCCAGGGTGATCGCCACCGAGGAGTCGACCCGGGCCAGTTCCTCCAGGACGATGCCGAGCGCCAGGTAGTCGCCCCCCATGCCGCCGTGCTCCTCGGGGAAGGGCAGCCCGAACAGGCCCATGCGTCCCATCTCCCGCACGATCTCGTACGGGAACTCATGCCGCTCGTAGAGGTCGCCGATCTTCGGGGCGATGACGTCGCGGGCGAACTCCTCCACGGTGCGGCGGAGTTCTTCGTGTTCCGGGGAGAGCCGGTGGTCGAGGGTCATGGCGAGGACTCCTTCGCGGACGGGTCCGGCTGTGCTCCGGTCAGAGCCCGGACGGTGCGGGACGGGCTGGGCCGCCCCAGGTGTCGTGCCATCCACGCGCTGGTGGCGGTGAGACGGCCGAGGTCGACACCGGTCTCGATACCGAGGCCGTGCAACATCCACACGAGGTCTTCGGTGGCGAGGTTGCCGGTGGCGCTCTTCGCGTACGGGCAGCCGCCGAGGCCGCCCGCGGAGGCGTCGACGGTGGTGACGCCGTGCTGGAGGGCGGCCAGCGTGTTGGCGAGCGCCTGGCCGTAGGTGTCGTGGAAGTGCACGCCGAGCGCCTCGTCGGGCACGCCCGCCTCGTTCAGGGCGGTGAGCAGGGCGGTGACGTGGCCCGGGGTGGCCACACCGATGGTGTCGCCGAGGCTCAGCTCGTCGCAGCCCATGTCGCGCAGGGCCCGGCAGACCCGCACCACCTGCGCGATCGGGACGGGGCCCTCCCAGGGGTCGCCGAAGCACATCGAGAGATAGCCGCGGACGTGCGGGGCCGGCGCCTCGGGCACGCCGGGCGGTGACCCGGTGCCGTCGAACAGCTGCTTCGCGCGGGACACGACCGGGGCGAACATCTCCAGGGACTCGTCCACCGAACGGTTGAGATTGGCGCGGGCGAACGACTCGGTGGCGCTGGCGAAGACGGCGATCCGGCGGGCGCCGAGTGCGTGGGCGCGGTCGAGACCGCGCACGTTCGGCACCAGTACCGGCAGGTTCACCCCCGGCAGCTCGCGGACGAGCGGGAACAGCTGGTCCGCGTCGGCCAGCTGGGGCACCCACTTCGGGTGCACGAAGCTGGTGGCCTCGATGGTCGTCAGGCCGGCGCCGGCGAGCCGGTGGATGAATTCGGCCTTGACCTCGGTCGGTACCGTGACGCTCTCGTTCTGCAACCCGTCCCGGGCGCCGACCTCGTGGATCCGCACCCGGGCGGGCAGCCCCGCCGAGGGAACGGACATGGGCAGTCCCTGGACCGTCATGGTGTCGCCTCCCCGGGCCGCTCGTGCTGGTCGGGGGTCCCGGGCGTCTCGGGCGTCCCACGTGTCTCGGGCGTCTTGGGTGTTCCCGGCTTCTCAGGGTCTTCGCGTCCGTCGGACCGCTCGTGCTCCTCGGCGCCCGTGCGGTCGTCAGGGCCGCCCCGCTGCTCGTGCTCGGCGGGCTTCCCATGCTCGGCAGCCTCCGCCGTTCCCCCGTCCGCGTCCCCGTCCTCGTCCGGCACGATCACGGCCAGTACCTGGTCCATGACGACCGTCGTCCCCGGGGCGACGTCGAGTTCGGTGACGGTGCCGGGGTGCGGGGCGGCGATGACGTGCTCCATCTTCATCGCCTCCACGACCAGCAGGCTCTGGCCCGCGGTCACCCGATCGCCCACCGCGGCCTTCACGACGGTGACGGTGCCGGGCATGGGTGCCGTCAGCGAGTCGGCGCCCGCACGGGCGGCGCCTGCGAGCGCGGCCTCCACCGGGTCGTGGTCGAGCACCTGCCAGGCGTCGCCGTCCCGGCCCAGCCAGTCGCCGGCGCGGTCGAAAGTGTGCAGCACCCCTTCGACGGTGACCGAGACCCGGTCGGGCGTGACGGTGTGGCCGGTCGCGGGGCCGGGGCGGTGCGTGACGGGCTCGTGCCCCGGGACCCTGAGCGGGAAGCGGATCGGTGCCGGCTCACCGCCCAGCCGCCATCCGCTGACCGCGGCGAACGGGTCCCGCCAGCCGCCGGCATCCGGGGCGGCCCGCAGCGCCGCGAGCCGTACGGCCGCCGCGGCCTCGTACACCTCATCGGGCACCGACCGTGGCACCAGCGCGTCCAGCTCCCGCTCGACCAGGCCGGTGTCCAGGTCGCCTGCGACCACGGCAGGGTGGGCGAGCAGCCGGCGCAGGAAGCCGGCGTTGGTCGGCACGCCCAGCGTCACCGTCCGGGCGAGCGCGGCACGCAGCCTGCGCAGGGTGGTCGCGCGGTCGGGGCCGTGCGCGATCACCTTGGCCAGCATCGGGTCGTAGCGGCTGGAGACCTCGGTGCCCGCACTGAGGCCGGAGTCGGTGCGCACCCCGTCGCCGGTGGGCTCGTGCAGCGCGAGCACGGTGCCCCCGGATGGCAGGAAGCCGCGGGCGCCCTCGCTGACGGAGACCGTCTCTGCGCAGATCCGGGCCTCCACGGCATGGCCCGTGAGGGTGATGTCCTGCTGCTCGTACGGCAGCTGCTCGCCCGCGGCGATCCGCAGCTGCCATTCGACCAGGTCGAGGCCGGTGACCAGCTCCGTGACGGGGTGCTCCACCTGGAGGCGGGTGTTCATCTCCATGAAGTAGTACGCGGACGGGTCGGTGCCGGGCACGATGAACTCGACGGTGCCCGCGCCGCGGTAGCCGCAGGAGCGTGCGGCCTGCACGGCGGCCTCGCCCATCGCCGCCCGGGTGGCCGGGTCGAGCAGCACGCTCGGGGCCTCCTCGATCAGCTTCTGGTGGCGCCGCTGGAGGGAGCACTCGCGCTCGCCGAGGTGGATCACCCGGCCGTGGCCGTCCGCGAGGATCTGGATCTCGATGTGCCGGGGGCGGTCGACCCACCGCTCCACCAGGAGGGTGTCGTCGCCGAAGGAGGCCAGGGCCTCACGCCGGGCCGCCGCGATCTCGTCGGGCAGCCGGGCCGCTTCGCGCACCAGCCGCATGCCCTTGCCGCCGCCGCCCGCCGACGGCTTCAACAGCACCGGAAGGCCCGTCTCGTGGGCCGCGGCGACCAGCCCCGCGTCGTCGAGTCCGCTGCCCGAGGAGCCCGGCACCACCGGCACCCCGGCGGCCCGTACCGTCTCCTTGGCGCGGATCTTGTCGCCCATCAGCGCGATCGCGTCGGCGGGCGGGCCGATGAACACCAGGCCGGCGTCGGTGCAGGCACGGGCGAAGGCGGCGTTCTCCGCGAGGAAGCCGTAGCCGGGGTGGACGGCCTGGGCGCCGGTGCCGGCGGCGGCCTTGATGAGCCGCTCGATGGAGAGGTAGCTCTCCGCGGCGGGCGCCGGCCCGATGTGTACGGCGGTGTCGGCCTCGCGGACATGCCGGGCGTCCGCGTCGGCGTCGCTGAAGACGGCGACCGAGCGGATGCCGAGCGCCCGCAGCGTACGGATGATCCGTACGGCGATCTCGCCGCGATTGGCCACCAGGACCGTGTCGAACGCCACGGGTGGGACCGCGGCGCCTCCGGGGGTGGCGCTCCTTGCCCGGGCCGTCGCGTCCGCCGTCGTCCCCCGGTCCGTGCCGCCCGTGGCCATCTCGGTCTCCGTCTCGGGCCGTGTCCCTGTGGTGTCGGTGTCCTGCGTCGTGGTGTCGGTGTCCTGCGTCGTCATGGCCGCCCCCTCACATCCGGAACACGCCGAAGCCACCGTCCCTGGCGGGCAGCGGGGCATGGGCACAGGCGGTCAGGGCCAGGCCGAGCACCTGGCGGGTCTCCAGAGGGTCGATCACGCCGTCGTCCCACAGCCGGGCGGTGGCGTAGTACGCGTTGCCCTGGGTCTCGTACTGCTCGCGGATGGGGGCCTTGAAGGCCTCCTCGTCCTCGGCCGACCACTCCTCGTCGCGTCCGGCGAGCTGGTCACGGCGGACGGTGGCGAGCACCGAGGCGGCCTGCTCGCCGCCCATGACGGAGATCTTGGCGTTCGGCCACATCCACAGGAAGCGGGGGCTGTAGGCGCGGCCGCACATCGAATAGTTCCCCGCGCCGTAGGAGCCGCCTATGACGACGGTGAGCTTCGGCACGCGGGTGCAGGCCACCGCCGTCACCATCTTGGCGCCGTGCTTGGCGATGCCGCCCGCCTCGTAGTCGCGGCCGACCATGAAACCGGAGATGTTCTGGAGGAACAGCAGCGGGATGCCGCGCTGGTCGCACAGCTCGATGAAGTGGGCGCCCTTCTGGGCGGACTCGGAGAACAGGATGCCGTTGTTGGCGACGATGCCGACCGGGTGGCCGTGGATGCGGGCGAAGCCGGTCACCAGGGTCTGGCCGTACTCGGCCTTGAACTCCGCGAAACGGGAGGCGTCCACCAGGCGTGCGACGACCTCACGGACGTCGTAAGGCGTGCGGGAGTCGACGGGGACCGCGCCGTACAGCCCGTACCCGTCCACCTTCGGCTCCTCCACGGGCTCCACCCGCCAGGGCAGCGCGGGGGGCTCGGGGAGGGTGGAGACGATGGTGCGCACGATGCGCAGCGCGTGGGCGTCGTCCTCGGCGAGGTGGTCCGTGACGCCGGAGACGCGGGAGTGCACCTCGCCGCCGCCCAGCTCCTCGGCGGTCACCACCTCGCCGGTCGCCGCCTTCACCAGCGGTGGGCCGCCCAGGAAGATGGTGCCCTGATTGCGAACGATCACCGCCTCGTCGCTCATCGCCGGCACGTACGCGCCGCCCGCGGTGCAGGAGCCGAGGACCGCGGCGATCTGCGGGATGCCGGCGCCGGACATCCGTGCCTGGTTGTAGAAGATCCGGCCGAAGTGCTCGCGGTCCGGGAAGACCTCGTCCTGCATCGGCAGGAAGGCGCCGCCGGAGTCGACCAGGTACAGGCACGGCAGGCGGTTCTCCAGCGCGACCTCCTGGGCGCGCAGGTGCTTCTTGACCGTCATCGGGTAGTAGGTGCCGCCCTTGACGGTCGCGTCATTGGCGACGATGACGCAGGCGCGGCCCGAGACCCGGCCGATGCCGGCGATCACCCCGGCGGCCGGTGCCGCCCCGCCGTACATGCCCTCCGCGGCCAGCGGCGCCAGCTCCAGGAAGGGCGAACCGGGGTCCAGCAGGGCGTCCACCCGCTCCCGCGGCAGCAGCTTGCCGCGCGCCACGTGGCGGGCCCTGGCCCGCTCTCCGCCGCCGAGCCGGGCCGCGGTCAGCCGCGAGCGCAGCTCGTCCACCAGCGCCAGATGTGCCGCCTCGTTGCGCCGCCAGGCCCCGGAGGCGGGGTCGACGGCGCTGGTCAGCACGGGTGCCTGCCGCATCGATCAGCCCCCTTGCTCATCGGTGGTCCCCTGCCCTGCTCGGTGCACGCCGGACGGGCCGTGCGGGCCGGGTGCCGGGCCTCGGCCGACTGCCGCGACCGTGTGTTAATCATCGTTAACGTCCTGCCCTCATGTTAACGACCGCTAACCTCCCTGTCTACAATTGCCCGTATGGCCACGCGATCCGACGCCCCCCGATCCGGCGCCACCCGTGCCGACGCCCCCTCGCGCCGCGAGCAGATCCTCAAAGAGGCCGCCCGGCTCTTCGCCGAGCGCGGCTTCCACGGTGTCGGCGTCGACGAGATAGGTGCCGCCGTCGGCATCAGCGGGCCCGGGCTCTACCGCCATTTCAGCGGCAAGGACGCCATGCTCGCCGAGCTGCTGGTGGGGATCTCCGGCCGGTTGCTGACCGGCGGGAAGCGGCGCGTCGCCGAGGCGGACGGCGACCCGGACGCGCTGCTCGACTCGCTCATCGAGGGCCATATCGACTTCGCGCTGGACGACCGCTCCCTGATCACCCTGCACGACCGCGAGTTGGACCGGCTCCGGGAGAGCGACCGCAAGCTGGTGCGCCAGCTCCAGCGGCAGTACGTGGAGCTGTGGGTGGCGGCGGTGCGCCACTGCTACCCGGAGCTCGTCGAGACCGAGGCCCGCGCCACCGTGCACGCGGTGTTCGGGCTGTTGAACTCGACCCCGCACCTGAGTCGGCCGGGATCACTTCCGGGGCCCGGCCGGATGCGGGGGTTGCTGCACCGGCTGGCTCGGGGGGCCTTCGCGGCGGCCGGGGCGTCGGCGGGGTGACGGTTCCGGTGCCGGAACCCGTGACGCGGATCTCCCTGGACGCTCGCGGCGGGCGGCGGGTACGCTGGACTGAGCAAGCGCTTAGTTCGCTGTACGTACCCGGTCACGCGGGCCGCAGGGCCCCGGCAGCAAGAGGGAGTTCTCCGTGCGCCGTACCGTCTTCAATGAGGACCATGAGGCCTTCCGGGCCACCCTCCGGGCCTTCATCGAGGCCGAGGTCGTACCGGTCTACGAGGAGTGGTACGCGGCCGGCATCGTCCCGCGCGACTTCTACTACAAGCTCGGTGAGCTGGGCGTCTTCGGTATCGAGGTGCCGGAGGAGTACGGCGGCGCAGGCGAGGAGTCGTTCAAGTTCCAGGCGGTCATCACCGAGGAGGCGGCACGCGCGGGTGTCTCCTTCGGTGGCTCCAGCGTGCACGTCGCGCTCTGCCTGCCCTACCTGAAGGCCTACGCCACCGAAGAGCAGAAGAAGCGCTGGCTGCCGGGCGTGGCCAGCGGCGAGACCATGTTCGCCATCGCCATGACGGAGCCCGGCACCGGTTCCGACCTGGCCGGCATGAAGACCACCGCCAAGCTCTCCGAGGACGGCACGCACTACGTCCTCAACGGCGCCAAGACCTTCATCACCGGCGGTGTGCACGCCGACCGGGTCATCGTCTGCGCGCGCACCGCGCCCCCCAAGGAGGACGACCGGCGCCACGGCATATCCCTGCTGGTCGTCGACACCAGGTCCGAGGGCTACGCGGTCGGCCGCAAGCTCGACAAGATGGGCCTGAAGGTCTCCGACACCGCCGAGCTGTCCTTCTCCGACGTCAAGGTGCCCGTGGAGGACCTGCTCGGCGAGGAGCACAAGGGCTTCTCCTACCTCGGCCAGAACCTCCCCCAGGAGCGCCTCGGCATCGCCGTCGGCGGCTACGCCCAGGCCAAGGCCGCCGTCCGCTTCGCGCAGCAGTACGTCGCCGATCGGACGGTCTTCGGCAAGCCGGTCGCCGCGTTCCAGAACACCAAGTTCGAGCTGGCCGCCTGCAAGGCGGAGGTGGACGCCGCCGAGGCGGTCGTCGACCGGGCACTCGAGGCGCATGACGCGGGCGAGCTGACCGCTGCGGAGGCGGCGAGCGCCAAGCTCTTCTGCACCGAGGTCGCGCACCGCGTCATCGACCGCTGCCTCCAGCTGCACGGCGGCTACGGCTACATGAACGAGTACCCGATCGCCCGCCTGTACGCCGACAACCGCGTCAACCGCATCTACGGCGGCACCAGCGAGGTGATGAAGATGATCATCGCCAAGGACATGGGCCTGTAAGGAGCCGGGGCACGGGCCCGTAAAGTCCGTTCGTAAGCCATTGACCGGGCCCGTACGGGCGGGAAGGCCGGCGGGACCGTGGCGCGGTCCCGCCGGAACACACGACACATGCATCCAGCACTCATCACGCTGCTCGACCTGCTCGACCTGGAGCGGATCGAGCAGGACATCTTCCGCGGCCAGTCGCGCTCGGCCGTGGTGCCGCGCGTCTTCGGCGGCCAGGTCGCCGCGCAGGCCCTGGTGGCCGCCGGCCGCACCGTCCCCGAGGGCCGCGACGTGCACTCCCTGCACGCCTACTTCCTGCGCATGGGGGACCCGGGCGCGCCCATCGTCTACACCGTCGACCGGATCCGGGACGGCCGCTCCTTCACCACCCGGCGGGTCGTCGCCGTCCAGCACGGCCAGCCGATCTTCCACCTCTCCGCGTCCTTCCAGACGTTCGAGGAAGGGCTCGAGCACCAGGCCGCGATGCCGGAGGCACCCGATCCGGAGTCGCTGCCGACCGCGGAGGAGATGCTGCCGCGGTACGCCGACCGGTTCCTCGCACCGGCCGTCGTGGAGGCGATACTCGACGCGCGCGCCGGCGTCGACCTGCGGTACGTCGAGCGGCCGCCGTTCGCGACCGTGGGGCAGCCGCGGGAGCCGCGTTCCCAGGTGTGGTTCCGTACCGACGGCAAGCTGGCCGACGACCGGCTGCTGCACATGTGCCTGGCCACGTACGTCTCCGACATGACGCTGCTCGACTCCATCCTGCTCGCGCACGGCCGCGGCGGCTGGACCACCGGTGACATCGTCGGCGCGTCGCTCGACCACGCGATGTGGTTCCACCGGCCGTTCCGTGCCGACGAATGGCTGCTCTACGACCAGGAGTCGCCGTCGTCGTCCGGTGGCCGCGGTCTCGGGCAGGCCCGGATCTACACGCAGGACGGGCGGCTGGCGATCTCGGTGATCCAGGAGGGCCTCCTGCGCGTGCCACGCTGAGGCGTGCCGCCCCCGGTCGGGCCGGCCGCCCCCGGTCGGGCCGGCCGCCCCCGGTCGGGCCGCACCCGAGGCCGGCGTACCCGTCAGACGTCCTCGGCTTGCATACGTGCCGATTCCGCCCGTTCCTGGCCCTGCCCCCGTTCCTGTTCCTCCGCCGCTGCCTGCTCGTCGGCATGGTTGTCGCGGGCGATCACGGTGTCGGGGTGGTCGGGTCCCAGCACGCGTGCCGAGTCGGTGGCGATCCCGGCGTACAGGCGTGCCGCCTCCGCGTGCTCACCCGCACCCCTGAGCTCCCAGGCATGGTGGTGGCGGGTGAGCAGGGTGTCGTAGTGGTCGGGTCCCAGGACGCGTGCCCGGTCGGTGGCGAGTTCGGCGTGCAGCCGTGCCGCCTCCGCGTGCTCCCCCGCGTCTCCGAGGGAGCATGCGTGGAGGCTGCGGGACCGCAGGGTGTCGGGATCGTCGGGTCCCAGGACGCGTGTCCGGTCGGCGGCGAGTTCGGCGTGCAGCCGTGCCGACTCCGCGTGCTCACCCGCACCTTTGAGCGCCCAGGCATGGTCGTGGCGGGCGCGCAGGGTGTCGGGATCGTCAGGTCCTACCACCCGGGTCAGGTCGGGGACGAGGTCGGCCAGCAGGCGCGCGGCCTCCTCGTGCTGACCCGCCTCCCCGAGCTGCCGGGCGTGGTGCAGGCGGACCAGGAGAGTGTCCGCGTGATCGGCCCCCCGCACGCGCGCGTAGTCCGGTACGAGTTCGGCCAGGAGATGCGCGGCCTCCATGCGCTGACCCGCGGCTCCCAGATTCACGGCCTGGAGGTGGCGGGTGAGCAGGGTGTCCTGGTCGTCGGGTCCCCTCAGGCGCACGTAGTCCGGGACGAGGTCGGCCAGCAGGCGTGCTGTCTCCTCGTGCTGACCCGCCTCCCCGAGATATCGGGCGTGGTGCTGGCGGGTTTTGAGTGAGCTCCGGTGGTCGGGTCCCTTCAGGCGTACGAAGTCCGGGACGAGCTCGCCCAGCAGGCGTGCGGCCTCCGCGTAGTCTTCCGCGTCCCCGAGAGCCACGGCGTGGTGTTGCCGGACGTAGAGATTGTCGCGGTGGTCGAGACCCCGCACACGTGCGCAGTCCGCGACGAGTTCGCCGAGCAGGCGTGCGGACTCCGCGTACTCGCCCGATCTGCCGAGGCTCAAGGCGTGGTTGTGGCGGACGCCCAGCGTGTCGGGGCCGTCAGGACCGGTCACCCGTGCCTGGTCGGGGATGAGGTCGCCCAGGAGGCGCGCAGCCTCCCTGTGCCGACCAGCCGCATCGAGCTCTACGGCATGGACGCCACGCGTGAGCAGCGTGAGTTGGTGGTCGGGACCCTTCAGACGCAGGAAGTCGGGGACGAGTTCGCCGAGCAGGCGTGCGGCCTCCGCGTGTTCGTCCACCAGCCCGAGGGCCAAGGCGTGGTCTTGGCGGGCGTAGAGCGTGTCGAGGTGGTCGGCTCCCCGCACACGCGTGGAGTCCGCGACGAGTTCGCCCAGCAGGCGTGCGGCCTCCGCGTACTCGCCCGACTTCCTCACCTTCAGGGCGTGCCGGTGGCGGCGGCGCAGCGCACGGGGACGGTCGGCCTTGGCCGTGCGAGTGGAGTCCCCGGCGGGGTCGGCCGAGTGGTCCGCTTCCGGTGGCTGCTGGTCCGGGCGCGGCGGGGCGTCCCGTGGGGGTGCGGTGACCGTGGGCTCGGAGTGGAACGGCGGCGGGGTGGTGGTGCCGTTGGCGGTGTACGGGGCGGTGCCGGGCGTGGTGCGTTCCTGGATGAGGGTGGTCACGGCCTCGGGCCACGGGGCCGTGGGGGAGAAGTCGTCGGGCGGAGCCAGGTGCGCGGCGATCTGGTCGAGGAGTCGTGCGGGAGTGGGCCGGTCGTCGGGGTTCTTGGCCAGGCATGCGGTGACCAGGGCGCGTACCGGGTCCGGCAGCCCGTCGAGACGTGGCTCGCTGTTGACGACGCGGTGCAGGATGCCCAGGGGTGCGCCCTGGCCGAAGGGTTCGCTGCCGCCGGCGGCGAAGGCGAGCACGGCGCCGAGGGAGAAGACGTCGGAGGCCGTGCCCATCGGGTCGTCCTCGATCTGCTCGGGTGACATGAATCCCGGGGTGCCGATCACCGTGCCGGTGCCGGTCAGCGCGGTGTTGGCCACGGCCCGGGCGATCCCGAAGTCGATGACGCGCGGGCCGTCCGCGGCCAGCAGCACGTTCGACGGCTTGAGATCGCGGTGCAGCAGGCCCTCCGCATGGATGGCCTGCAAGGCCTCGACCAGGCCCGCCGCCAGGGGCCACAGCGCGTCCTCGGGCAACGGTCCTGCCGTGGCCACGGCCTCGGCCAGGGAAGGGCCGGGGATGTAGAGCGTCGCGATCCACGGCGGGTCGTCCTGCGGACCGGCCGCCACGACCGGCGCGGTGAACGCACCGTTGACCGACCGCGCGGCCGTCACCTCGCGCTCGAAACGACGCCGGAACTCCGCCTGCACCGCCAGATGCGGATGCACCACTTTCACGGCCACGGCCCGCGCGCCCGGTGAACGCCCCAGGAACACCGCCCCCATGCCCCCGGCGCCGAGCCGGCCACGCAGCACGAAATCCCCCACGCGCGCCGGATCCCCCGCCGCCAACGGCTCCATATCGCCTTCTTCCCCGGCCAGAACACCTGTCCACCGATCATCGCCCGGCACCCACCCAACCACCAAGGCGTGCCGTTCCGGTTGGGAATCCGACTCGGCGCACGCAACACGGCGGGCCCCCGCTGACGCGCAACACGTCGGCGGGGGCCCTTGCCGTTCCCTTCCCGGTGGACTACACGGTGCGCAGCTCCCCGCGCCCCGTCTCCGGTGTGACCAGCACCGCCACCAGGGCCATCGCCGCACATGCCATCAGGTAGCCGGCGGGCGCCAGCTGGCTGCCGGTCACCGACATCAGGTAGGTGGCGATGAACGGGGTGGTGCCGCCGAACAGCGCGACGAAGACGTTGTAGCCGAAGGAGTAGCCGCTGACCCGCACCCGCGCCGGGAACAACTCCGCCATGAGGGCGAACGGCGTGCCCGCGTAGGTGCCGAACACCACGCCGAGCAGGGCGAGGGCGGCGACCGCACCCGGCACGCCGCCCCGGGACATCAGCAGGAAGATCGGGTACGACAGGACGAGGTACGCCACGCACCCCGCGATCGTCACCGGCCGTCGCCCCACGCGGTCGGAGAGCGCGCCGGTCAGCGGCAGGGTCACGATCGCCACGAGCAGCGCGACCATGGTGAGAAGGAACGTTTCGGTACCGCTCAGCGACAGCTCGCCGGCAAGGAAACTCGGCACGTAGGTGAGCACCATGTAGAAGCCGACGCCGTGCATCACGCCGATGCAGCCGCACCGCAGGACGGCGCGCCAGTGCTCGCGCAGCGCCTCCCGCAGCGGCGCCCCGCCGGCCGCACCACGTTCCTCCAACGCCAGGAACACCGGCGTGTCCTCGAGGCGCATCCGCAGATACAGCCCGACCAGCCCCAGCGGCCCTGCGATGAGGAACGGGATCCGCCAACCCCACGCCTCCATGGCGCCGTCCCGCAGGGTGCTGTACAGCACGGTCACCAGCGCCGAACCGAACAGCGCGCCGACGAAGGCGGACAGGTTCCCCATGCTGGTCAGCAGCCCGCGCCGGCCCGGCGGGGCGTACTCGGTCAGGAAGGTGTACGCATTGCCGGTCTCGCCGCCCGCCGAGAAGCCCTGCCCGATGCGCAGCAGCACCAGGATGACCGTCGCCGTGACACCGAGGGTGGCGTGTGTGGGCAGCACCCCGATCAGGAACGTGCTCACGGAGATGAGCACCACCACGGCCGCCATCGTGCGCTGCCGGCCGATCCGGTCACCGAGCGAGCCGAAGAACAGCGCGCCCAACGGCCGCACCGCGAAGGTGAGGCCGAAGACCGCGAACGACGCGAGCAGCGACGCCGTCGGATCGGCGGAGGGGAAGAACAGCACGCCGATCGTCGGTGCCAGGTAGCCGTAGACGGCGTAGTCGAGCCATTCGATGGCATTGCCGATACCGGCCGCCACGACGGACCGCACCAGCGGGCGCCGGTCCACGGCGGCACCGGTGTCCTGCCGGGTTGTAGTCGGTTGCATGGGAAGTCCTCTCAGCGCGTTTAGAGCTCGGTTCGCCTCCGGGGCGCTTACAGCCTGTGTCGAGGAGGCGACCGTGCTCAGCCCTCCTTCGTCGGGCCTCCGCGCTCCCCCGCGCTCGACTGCGCTCGCGCGGGTGGGGCCCCCTGCCTCCTCGACACAGGCGCGCCCCTTCGGCTCACCCACGGCTGCTCACACGGAGCGGCCTCCGTCGATGGCGATGACCTCGCCGGTGACGAACCCGGCGTTGTCGGATGCCAGGTAGAGCGCGCCGCGTGCGATGTCGCCGGGGTCGGCGAGCCGGCCCATCGGGATCGAGTTGACGTACATCTCACGGCCCTTGGCGATGTCGTTGGACTCGCCGATGAACTGGTTGAGCATGGGCGTCTCGGCGGCGCCGGGCGCGATGCAGTTGACCCGCACGCCGTCGGCGGCCGTCTCCAGCGCCAGGGACTTGGTCATGCCGATCACGGCGTTCTTGGCCGCGACATAGGCGGTGAGGCCGGGGCGCGGGCGGACGGCGACGACCGAGGCGATGTTGATGATCGAGCCGCGACGGCGCTCCTTCAACGCGGGTACCACGGCCCGGCAGACGTGGAAGACGCCGTCCACGTTGACGTCCATGACCCTGCGGTACAGGCCGTCGTCGATCTTCTCGATCGGGGTGAACTCATGGGCCATACCGGCGCAGTTGACGACGATGTCGATGCCGTCGGTGCGCCGCTCCACATCGCGCACGCTCTCCTCCACCGTGGCCCGGTCGGTCACGTCGACCCGGTAGCCCAGGGCCTCGTGCCCGTCCCCGCGCAGCTTCTCGACGGCCTCGGTGACCCGGCCCTCCTGTACGTCGGCGAGTGCGACGGTGGCGCCGTGCGCGGCGAACAGGGACACGATCTCGTAGCCCATGCCGGACGCCGCGCCGGTGACGTACGCGACCTTGCCCTCCAGCTGCATGGCGGTCGGGTGCTGCATGAGAGGTACCTGCTTCCTGTTCATTGCTCGGGGTCGAGCATCGAGGTCGGGATGATTCGCTCTTCGCGTCGGCGCAGTCGCCGCACGCTGTCAGCGGAGGTTGAGGACGACGAGCTTCTCCGCCGTCATCTCGCGGATGGTGTCCCGGGGGCCTTCCTTGCCGAGCCCGGACGACCGGATGCCGCCGTACGGCAGGGCGTCGGCGCGGAACAGCGGCCCGTCGTTGATCAGCACTCCGCCCATCCGCAGGGCGCGCGCGAACCGCATGGCCCGGTCGACGTCGCGGGTGAACACCCCGGTCTGCAACCCGTACTCGCCGGCGTTGAGCAGCTCGATCACGTCCTCGTCCGCCTCGTACGGCAGCACGCTGACGACCGGCCCGAAGACCTCCTCGCACACCAGCCGCATGTCCTCCCGGGCGCCCTCGACGACGGTCGGCGCGAACAGCGTGCCGTTTCGGGTGCCGCCGCACCGGACGGTGGCGCCCGCCGCGGTCGCCTCCGCGAGCCAGGACTCGACCCGTGCCGCGTCCGAGGCACGCAACAGGGGGCCCAGGTCGGTGCCGGGGTCGGACGGATCCCCGACCACCAGGTCGGCGGCGTAGGCGGTGAGCCGGTCGAGGAACTCGGCGTGGCGGGAGCGCTGCACGTACACGCGCTGCACGGAGATGCAGACCTGCCCGGCGTGCGAGAACGCCTGGCGGCCACAGGTCTCGGCGGCGTGCGCGAGGTCCGCGTCATCGGTGACCACGGCCGCCGAGTTGCTGCCCAGCTCCAGGAGCGTGCGCCGGGGGCCGGCGGCGGCGTGGATCGCCCGGCCCGCGCGGGCGCTGCCGGTGAACGTGACCAGGTCGACGCCGGGATGCGCGACCAGCGCCGCACCCGCCTCGGCGCCACCGGTCACCAGAGACGCGTACCCGGGCGGGAAACCGGCCCCGGCGAGAAGGTCGAACAGCAGCGTGGCGGAGTACGCGGTCTCCGGCGCCGACTTGACGACGATGCTGTTGCCCGCGGCGATCGCCGGGCCGAACTTGTGCGCGAGCAGCACCAAGGGAGCGTTGAACGGCACGATCGCGGCGACCACGCCGACCGGATCGCGCACCGTGAAGGCGAGCCGGTTCTCCATGCCGGGCGTGCCGTCGACGGGCGGTGTCTCGCCCCCGATGCGGGTGGCCTCCTCGGCGCACATCCGCAGCACCTGCGCGGTGCGCCGCACCTCGCCCTCGGCGTCCCGCAGCAGCTTGCCGGTCTCCGCGGTGACCACACCGGCGAGCACGTCGACCCGCTGGAGCAGGGCGGCGGCCAGGGCGTGCAGCACCTCGGCACGCCGTGCGGGCGGCAGCGGCCGTGCAGCGGCCCGCCGCGCGGCGGCCACGGCACGGTCCACCTCGCCGGCGGTGCCGGTGCACAGCGTGGCGATGACCTTCCCGTGGTACTTGTCGGCCACCTCGATCGTGTCCGGGGTGCTCACCCAAGCACCGTCGATGTACAGGCCCGTCGGATCCAGCGCCACAGCCGCCCTCCTCCGTTGAATGCCGTTCCGTTGAATGCCGTTGGGTACGTATGCAAACGAGAGGTGGGGTGGATGTCAACCCCTCCGGCACTCCCTGGGTCGGCCGAGCGCGGGGCGCGGAGGAGTCGGCGCGCCCGGGGTCGGGCAAGTCCGTTCAGGACAGGGGCGGTTGGCTCCGGAGCGGGAGTCCGCCCAGGTCGGGACGCGTTGGTCCACGAGCTGGGAAGTTCTGGCTCGGGAGTCGGGACGAATGGGCTCAAGGGCCGGGACGAGCCGGCCCAGGAGGGGCGGAAGTCCGGCCGGAGGGGGGTCAGTCCGTGCCGGCCTCGGCCCAGCCGGTCGAGTGGCGTGGCACCAGCGTGCAGGGCAGGCAGACCTTCTCCGGTTCCGACGAGGAGTCCGCCAGCCGTTGGCGCAGCAGCGCGACGCCGCGGTCGACCATGTCCTGCACCGGCTCGTTGACCGTGGTCAGGTTGAACGCCTCCCACGAGGCCATCTCGATGTCGTCGTAGCCGACCACCCACAGCTGGTCGGGGACCGTGACGCCGAGCGAGCGTGCGGCGTCGACCACCCCGAACGCCGTGATGTCGTTCACCGCGAAGATCGCGTCCGGCGGGTCGTCGCGGTCCAGCATCCGCCGGGCTGCCTCGCGTCCCTCCCGGTGGGAGACGTCGACGCGTGCGCAGTCCCGGTCGGCGATCTCCACACCCGCGGACGCCAGGGCCGACCGGAAGCCCATCTCGCGCTCCCGGATGGTGCTGGCGTTGAGGTCGCCGCTGATCAACCCGATCCGGCTGCGCCGCGTCAGGTACTGGCCGACCATCCGCCCGCCCTCCCAGTTGTCACCGGTGACCTGGTCGCAGGCGAGGCGCTCGACCGCCCGGTGCACCAGCAGGACGGGGATGCCCTGGTCCACCGCTGCGGCGAGCGGGATGGAGTCCGCCGCGGCCGTGGTGAAGATCATCGCGTCCACCCGGCGCTGCCGGATCGCCTGCACGGCGGCCTGGTCGGCGCCCTGTTCGGCGTGCCAGAAGATGGTCTGCAAGCCCACTGAGGTGAGCTTGGCCGCGAGGGTGTGCAGCAGGTACGAGTGGAACGGGTTGGTCATCCGCGCGATCACCACGCCCACCACACCGGTGTGGCCGGTCCGCATCATCCGGGCGGCGAGATTGGGTTCGTATTTCTTCTCCGCCAGGACCCGGAGTACCCGCTCGCGGGTTTCGGCGCGGACCCGGGGGTCGTTCGTGAGCACCCGGGACACCGTGGACTGCGAGACTCCAGCGATCTTGGCGATATCTTTGCTGGTCAGACCGGTTTCTCGGGATGGTTTCACCCTGCCTCCTGTTTGACTTGACCCTAGCATCGGTCGGATCCATTGACGAGCGACGGGGACCCGGGTATGAATACGTACCCATGACGCCTTTGGCAACGACCACGGATACGGATACCTACGACGTCCTGGTGGCCGGCGGCGGCCCCGCCGGAGTGGCGGCGGCGGTGGCGGCGGCGCGCTCCGGCGCGCGGGTGGCGCTGGTCGAGCGGTACGGGTTCCTCGGCGGCACGATGACCGCGGTGACGCTCGGCAGCCTGTGCGGCTACTACACGGTGCGGGACGGTGCGGCCCTCCCCGTCGTGGGCTCTTTCGCCACCGAGGTCGCTGACCGGTTGCGGGACTGCGGGGGCGCGCCGGACAAGCCGGTCTTCTGGCTGCGCACCGCGTCCCTTCCGTACGACCCGTTCCGGCTCACCCTGGTGCTCGACGAGCTGGTGGGTGCGGCCGGTGTCGACGTCCTGCTGCACAGCATGGTCACCGGCGTGCTCCGGGACGGCGACCGGGTCACCGGCATCGAGGTGCACAGCAAGCAGGGACCGCGCCGGCTGCGGGCCCCGGTGGTCGTCGACTGCACCGGTGACGCCGACGTGGTCGCGCAGGCCGGCGGGGAGTTCCTGCCGGTCGACGGGCCGCCGCAGTTCCCGAGCACCATGTTCCGCTTCGGCGGGGTGGACACCGACCGCGCCGCCACCATCAGCCGTGCCGAGCTGCACGCGCACCTGGAGCGTGCGGTGGCCGCGGGCATCGACCTGCCCCGCACGGCGGGCGGCATGTACAGCGTGCACCCCGGCATCATGCACCTGAACATCACCCGGGTCAGCGACCGGGGCAGGCCGCCGGACCCCGCCCGTACCGAGGAGTTCGGCGCCGCGGAGGCCGAGGGGCGCCGGCAGGTGCTCCGCTACGAGCAGGCCTTCCGCGGGTACGTGCCGGGGTTCGAGCACGCCTTCGTACTCGACTGCGGCGCCCAGCTCGGCGTACGGGAGAGCCGTCGGGTGGCCGGAGCGTACGTGCTGAGCAGCGACGACGTGACGGGCGCCGCACGGTTCCCCGACGCGATCGGATGCAGCGCCTGGCCGATGGAACGGCACGGGGCCGGTCGTGGGACCCAGTGGGGCTGGCTCGACCCCGGCGCCTACTACCAGATCCCGCTGCGCGTGCTCGTGCCGCGCGATCTCGACGGGGTGCTCGTCGCGGGGCGCTGTGCGTCGGCGGACCTGGGCGCGCAGGCGTCCCTGCGGGTGACCGCCCAGTGCATGGCGATGGGGGAGGCGGCCGGGGTGCTGGCCCACCTGGCGACCGAGGGTGCGCAGCGACCGCGCGACGTGCCGGCCGAGCGGGTCCGGCGGGTGCTGACGGACCGGGGAGCGTTCCTCGGCACCACGGCCGACCAGCAGATCCACGCCGAGCAGATCCACGCCGAGCCGACCCGTGCCGGCGAGCACCGCACCGGTGGGAACCGCACCGAGGAGAGGGACGATCAGGATGCCTGAGCTCCGCAGCAACTTCACGCCGGGAACCACTCCCTGGGCCGTGCGCCGGGCCCAGTGGCGTGCGCTCGGCATACCGGACGCCGACATGGACAAACCCAAGATCGCGGTGGTCAACACCTCGTCGGAGCTGTCGTCCTGCTTCAGCCACCTGGACGAACTGGCCGCCGTCGTCAAGGAGGGCGTCCGGGCGGCCGGCGGCCTGCCGTTCGAGATCCGCACCACCGCCCCGAGCGACTTCGTGACGAACGCGGGACGGCAGGCGCGCTATCTGCTCGCCACCCGGGACCTGCTGGTCAACGACATCGAGGTGGTCGTCGAGGGCGCCCTGCTCGACGGCATGGTCTGCCTGTCGTCGTGCGACAAGACCACTCCGGGGCACCTGATGGCCGCCGCCCGGCTCAACGTTCCGACCATCGTGGTGACCGGCGGATACCAGGACCACGGCATCCACCGGGACGAGCCGGTCGACATCGAGGACGTCTTCGAGTCGGTGGGCGCGGTCAGCGACGGGCGGCTGAGCGTCGACGAACTGCGCCGGATGTGCGATGTCGCGGTCTGCGGTCCGGGCGTGTGCGCGGGGATGGGCACCGCCAACACGATGCACGTGGCCGCCGAAGCGCTGGGCATGACGCTGCCGGGTGCGTCGCTGATCCCGGCGCGCGGCGAGCGGGTCCGGAGCCTGGCGCACGCGGCGGGGGAGCGGATCGTCGGGCTCGTCGAGGAGGACCTGCGGCCCAGGGACGTCATGACGGAGGGCGCGTTCGCCAACGCGGTGCGGACCTGTCTGGCCGTGTGCGGCTCGGTGAACGCGCTGCGCCACCTCCAGGGGGTCGCCACCGAGGCGGAGAACGGCGTCGACGTGTACGCCCTGTACGAGAAGTGGTCGCGGCAGATCCCGCTGCTGACGGCGGTACGGCCCAACGGCCCGATCCGCGTCGACGAACTCGACCGGGCGGGCGGGACCCGGGCCGTCATGAAGGGGCTCGAGCGATGGCAGGACCCGGCGGCCCGCACCGTCAGCGGCCGTACCGCGGGGGAGTTGCTGGCCGAGACCGCCGTCGCCGACCCCGCCGTCGTCGGCACCGTGGACGAGCCGCACGCGCCGGCGCCGACGCTCCTCCTGCTCTACGGATCGCTGGCGCGGGAGGGCGGCATCATGAAGCGGGGCGCCGCCGGCGGCGAGCTCCGCTTCCGCGGTCCCGCCCGGGTGTTCGACACCCAGGACGGCGCGATGGAGGCGATCCGCGACCGGCGGATCGGCTCCGGCGACGTGGTGGTGCTGCGCGGCCTCGGCCCGCAGGGCGGGCCCGGTGTCGCCTCCGCTTCGTGGTTCGTCGCGGCGATCCACGGTGCCGGTCTGGGCGAGGACATCGCGGTGGTCACCGACGGCCAGCTGTCCGGGCTCAACCATGGGGTGGTGGTCGGCCAGGTCTGCCCGGAGGCGGCCGTCGGGGGGCTGATCGGGCTGGTGGAGGACGGCGACGAGATCACCATCGACACGGCCACGGCCACCGTCGACCTCCTCGTCCCCGATGCCGAGGTCGAGCGTCGGCGCGCGGCGTGGAAGCCGCCGGAGCCCACCTCCGAACGGGGCTGGCTCGCGATCTACCAGCGCCTCGTCCGGCCGCTCTCCGAGGGCGCGGTGATCGTCCCGCGGCGCCCCGGGGACGAACCGTCGGCCCGTCCGGTCGTGCCGGGTGGCTCCTGAGCGGTCCGGTCCACCCCCGCTCTGCCCCCACTCCGCTGACGTGGGGCGCGGGCTGACGTGGGGCGCGCCTCGGCGGTGGGGGTCGTATCCGTCAGACGTCCGTGTCGAGCCCGGCGGCGGTGAGCAGGTACGCGGTCATGGGGTCGTAGTGCCGCGGGCTGGTGACGTGGTCGTCCAGCGGGACGGTGACCTGGACGGTGCCTTCGGCCTCGCCGATGAACAGCGCCGGGTCGTTGCAGTCGGCGTAGCCGACGGAGTCCAGGCCGCGCTGGCCCGCGCAGCCCGCCCAGCCGTGGTCGGCGACCACCAGGTCGGGCAGCGGGCGGCCCAGGCGCTCCAGGGCGTCCAGGATCACCGTCATCGGGTCGGGTGAGTGGGTGTGCCACAGGGTGGCGCCGCGCTCCAGGACGCTGACGTCGGCGAACTGGAAGATCATGCCCTCGGCGGTGTGCAGCCCGTCCGGGATCACCATGATCTCGCAGCCCGCGGCGCGCAGCGCCGCCGCGGTCGCCCGGTGCACGTCGAGCAGCCCGCCGGGGTGCCCCGTCGCGAACAGCACCCGCTGCCCGTCCTCGGCCGCCTTGTGCAGGCGCGCCGCCATCCGCTCCAGGCCGTCGACGGTGAGCTCCGGGTCGATGGTGTCCTGGCCGAAGCGGTACTCGTGGTCGTCGTTGACCCCGCACCGTTCGGCCATCACCGCCAGCACGTCCTGCTCGTCCTCCCAGCGGTCGCCGAGCTCCAGACCGAGCCAGTAGTGCCGGTCGCCGTTCGCCAGTGCCCGGTAGTGCGAGAGGTTGTTCTCGCGGGGCGTGGCGACGTCGCCCGCGATACGGGTGCGCACCAGGTGCTCGACGAGTGCGGGGCGGCTGGGGGTCCGGGGTATCGGCATGGCTCCTATTGTGCCGCCGGGCTGCGGTGACGGGTGACGGTGTTCCGGAGCATGGACGCCCGTGTCGCGCGATCGGTACCGAGGAGGCCGCGCCGCCGCGGTCGCCGGCCCCGGCCGCCGGTTCCCTCGCCGGCGGCGCGTCGGGTCCGTCGGCGGCGCAGCGCAGCGCATCGGTCGGCGGCGGCCTCTCTCCGTCCCGGCGCCTCGTGGTCCCGCTCCGGGCCCGTTGGGGCCGCCGTACGCCATCCGGGGCAGCCGTCCGCCCGCCGGGGCGAGGGGGCGAGGGGGCGAGGGGGCGCAGGAACGCGGGAACGTCGGGGCGCCGGGCGCCCGACGGCGCGCAGCCGCAGTCCGCGACCCGCGGGCCCGCGCAACACGCCCCTCCCGACCCCGCGCAACACGCCGTCTCCAGCCCGCGCAACGCACTCTCTCCAGCCCGCGCAACGCGCCCCGCAAGAGCTCACCCCAAGCGAACCTTCGTCAACTTGGCATACAACACGCCACTTTGGGCACAAGAACCCGGGGGCGCACACCCGGGCCGGCAGCGAAGCCGGAGTCCTACACACCCACCCGTCCTTCCCCTGGCCCGCCCACTCTTGGAGCAGTTCGCCCCCTGGATGAGAAAGGCAACGCGTCACCTATGTATCCCCAGCCCGACCAGAGCCCGTCGGCGGGCATGACCTTCGCCCACCTGCTGGAACGAGTCCGTTACGACGGCGCGTATCCGACGCGCCAGAGAGCCGAGGAGGTGGTCCGTGCCGTGCTCACCGCACTGGGCGGTCAGCTCGCCGACGAGGACCGGCTGGCTCTCGCGGCCTGCCTGCCGGCCGAGGCCGCCCGCGCCATCACCTCGCAACCATCCGACCCCGAAGTCCTGAACGGCTGGGGTTTCGTGAACGAACTCGCCGCCCGTACCGGTGGCACTCCCGCCACCACGCGCTGGGACACCGGCGCCGTCCTCACCACCGTCGCCCACCTGGCCGGCGACGCCCTGCTCGACCGCATCCTGACGCGGCTGCCCTCCGGCTACGCCCTCCTCTTCGGCCGCGCGGAGCTCACCCAGGCGGCCTGACGCTTCTGCGGGCGGTCTTCCCTTCCCGGGTGGCCGCCCGCCCCCTTTCCCGGGCCACGCCCCGCCCGGGGAGAATGCGCGGATGATCACGTGCCATCTGCGCTACGAGATTGACCCCGCCCAGGCCGAGGCCTTCGAGCGCTACGTGACGGGCTGGATCCCGATCGTCACCCGCCTCGGCGGCACCCATCACGGCTGCTACCTGCCGCACGAGGGGGCCAACGACATCGCCTACGCGCTGTTCTCGTTCCCCAGCCTCGCCGACTACGAGACGTACCGCGCCGCCATCCGCCAGGATCCGCAGGCACGGGAACTGTGGCGGCTCAGCGCGGCGACGCGTTGCATCCGCCGCTTCGACCGGACCTTCCTCCGTCCGGCGTTCGAGCCGACCGGCGGGACGGCCCGTCCGACGTAGCCGACGTAGCCGACGTAGCCGGCGTGCGGCGCGCCCTGCCGATGGGCGCGCCCCGAGCGCACGTCCGCGTCAGCCCGCGCCCCCGGCGAGGTCGCCCGCGTCGTCCTCCTTGGCCGCCCGCCATTCGGGTGCGAGTACCGACCAGACCTCGATGTCGAGCCGCTCGCCGCGGTACGGGTGGCTCTCCCGCAGCACGCCGTCCTTCGTCATGCCGAGCCGCCGGGCCACGGCGATGCTGGCCGCGTTCTCCGCGGCGACCAGCCATTCGATGCGGTGGATGCCGCGTTCCTCCACGGCCCAGTCGATGATCAGGCGTGCGGCCCGGGTCACCAGGCCCTTGCCCACCGCCGACGGCTCCAGCCAGCAGCCCGCCTCGGCGGTGCCGAGCGTGACGTCCATCGTCCGGAAGAGAACCCCGCCGACCAGCTTGTCGCCCACCCAGATGCCGTAGATCCGCCCGGTGTCGGATGCGGCCTTGTCCGCGTACGACTGGAGGTAGGCGCGGCTCGACGTCAGTCCGGTGACGGCGTCCGGCAGCCCGATGTACTGCCCGATGTACTCCCGTCCCCGCTCCATGTGGGCCAGGAACTCCTCGGCCTGCCACGGCTCCAACGGCCGCAGCTCGGCGCCGCCGTCTCCCAGAGGTATCGCGAACATCGTGCCCCTTCCTCGGCCCCGAGACCGTCCACATCGTGGGCCGATCCTGCCACGCCACCGTCCGGAACGCGCCTGCTTAAGCACCCGCCCACAGCGCACACCGGCCGCCGGCGATCACCCGGCCGCCACCTCGGCCCAGACCGTCTTGCCGATGCCGTGTGGCCTCGGGCAGTGGCCCCACCGTTCCGCAAGGGCGTCGACGACCGCGAGCCCCCGCCCGCCCTCGTCGTCGCACGCGGCCACCCGCGGTGCGGGCAGCCGATCGTCCGCGTCGGCGACCTCCACGCGCAGCGTCCCGTCATACCGCGCGAACCGCACGCCGATCTGCCGGCCACGCGGCGTGCCGGCGTGCCGCACGGCGTTGCCGACGAGTTCGGAGAGCAGCAGCTCAGCGGTGGCCGCCGGGTCGCCGTGGATGCCCCACGTCGACAGTTGGGTGCGCAGGAGTGCGCGGGCGCGGGTGGCGCTGCGGGGGGTTCGGGGGAGTTGCCACTGGACCTCGGCGGGGTCAACGGTCGTCACGACTGCCTCCATGAATGACGACGAGTACAGCATGTCTAGAGATGTTGTGAGTGAACCAGCCGGAAGCAGACTGGGGCAGTAGTTCTCTAGGTATGTAACCGGAACGAGTGACGGGCGTTCACGGGGCAGAGGCAGGTGATCGGAAACGGGCACCTAGGATGTCTAGAGATGGTCAGGGAGGATCATTCATGGCGAGCGAGCGCTCCGGGCGACACCTCAGGTCACAACCGAAGTACCAGCGCATAGCCGCTGAGTTGAAGGCCGCCATCGAGCGGGGTGAGTACGGGCCCGGCGACCGTCTGCCGGGTGAGAACGACCTCATGGCGCGTCACCAGGTGGCGCGCATGACCGCCCGTCAAGCGCTCGGCGTGCTGCAATCCGAAGGGCTCGTCGAGGCTCGAAAGGGTGCGGGAGTCTTCGTGCGGGAGTTCCGCCCGGTCCGGCGGCGCGGCACCTCCCGGTTGTCCGGGGCGACGTGGGGCGCGGGGCACTCGGTCTGGTCGACCGAGACCGAGGGGCGTGACCTCGTGGTCGACGCGACGTCGGTGACCGAGGAAGAGCCGCCGGCTGTGGTTGCCCGGATTCTCGGCCTGGCCGAGGGCGTGCCGGCCTGTGTGCGCCGCCGCCGCTTCGTGCTCGACGGCAGGCCCGTCCTCGTCGCCACGTCCTACCTGGATGCCGCCCTGGTCTCCGGCACACCGATCACCGAGTCCGACACCGGTCCCGGCGGCATCTACGCCCGGCTCGGCGACATCGGCCACCGGCCGGTGCGGTTCCGGGAGGAAGTGCGATCCCGCATGCCCGGTGCGGCCGAGACCGAACACCTGCGGCTGCTGCCCGGGACGCCAGTGATGCTGATCCGCCGCACCGCCGTCACCGCAACCGGCCGCGCCGTCGAGGTCAACGACATGATCCTGGACGCGTCCGCCTACATCCTGGAGTACGACATCGACGCATGACGGCCGAAGGCCCGCCCCCGCCGCCTCGGGCATGATCCGAACGTGTGGCCCTGGCAGGGCCCTGGCAGGGCCCCGGCTAGTCCTGGTCCGCGGCACCCAGCGGATCAGGGTCGGTGCGCAACCGGCTGTAGAGGCATCCGTCGCGCCACCGGCCGGCGCGGAACTCCGCCGCGCGCAGCACGCCCTCACGCTCGAATCCGGCACGTTCAAGAGACCGCTGCTCGGCGATGTTCTCGGCGTGGGTCGCCGCCTCTATCCGTTGCACCGGCGTGTGCTCGAACAGGTAGGAGCAGAGCATCGCCTGCGCGCGCCACCCGATTCCCCGGCCACGCCACTCGGGCAGCAGGACGATGCCGATCTCCCAGCCGTACGACCGCGGGTTGCCGCGGCGCCGAGCCAGGTACGACACCATTCCGGCAGCCTCGCCGTCGGCTCCCGTGGCGACGATGAGCCGGCCGTCGTCCTCACCGAGGAAGCCGTCAGCGTCGAACCGGCGCCTGACCACACCCGGATCGCGGAAACCCGTCCAGTCCAGGCCGACGAGACCCGGCTCAAGAACGAAGCGCCGGATCATCTGGAGGTCCTGTTCGCCCACGGGCCTCAGGCGGACCTGCGGGGTGTCGACCGGCATGCACGTGTTCCCTTCTCCGATGGGGGTCGTCGTCACGGAACCGGGCCCACGCCGTCGACGCGGGCTCCGCCCCACCGACTGCGTGACCGGACCGGACCGGCCCGGCCCACGGTCGGGACGGGTCCCCGCGACGGTATGGCATCGTGCGGTTCAGGTGAACTCGCCGCGGGGACAGCCGTGTTGAAAGCACAGGGGGGCTTCTGCATGGAACTCAAGGGCCGGATCGGTGTCACCTTCCTCTGGTGGGCGTGGATGCCGGTGCTGGCGTACCTGTACTGGCTGATGCTGCACGTGCTCTTCGGGGGGATCGGCACCTGGGAGCAGTGGTGGCGGATCGACGTCGTGCAGCGGTACTGGCTGCCCGGCGGGGGGCTGGGTCACCCCACGGGACTGTTCTGGATGTGGGTGACGATCGGGCTGGTCGGCACCGGGTTGATTCTCGGTGGCGCGTTCTCGGACAGCTACGTCGCACGTGACGCGCCGGGGGGACAGACCGGGGGGCTGTTCTGGGCGGTCTCCTGGATCGCCGCCGCCCTGGTGTTCTTCGTGCCCTTCCTGCGGGCCGTCTGGGACAACGACAAGGACGAGGGCCGGTACTACAACACCGTCACGACCTGGCACATCACGTCGAAGACCGATGCGCCCGCGTCGACGGCGTACCTGCTGCGCGGCGCGCACAAGAGCGGCGGCGGCTGCGCCTACCAGAGCCCGTCCGATGTGCACACCTGCATCAACGTCGGCGGGCTGTCCGGCATCCGGTCCTGGGAGGGCCGCACGTCGTCGTACGCCTCCGCGTCGCAGATGATGGGGCAGGCCGCCTCCATCGCCCCGAAGGTCGACGCCTGGGAGGAGACGATCACCTACCTGTACGGGAAGGACGGCACGTCCGGGATCTGGACGGCGGTCCTCGACGGCTCCGGCAAGGCCACCCCCACCTACGGCATCGCGTCATGGGACGGGGCGTCCAACCGCGTGCGGGTGGCGTGCCGGTTCGCGTCCGGCACGTTCGACCGGGCCTTCCACGGCGAACGCGGAAACAGCCTGCGTAACCTGCTTGCCGAGAAGTTTCCCGACCTGGTCTGGGACGACGACGATGTCTGGGGATACTGCAAACACGGCAAGCCGGTGATCGTCGTGCCGGTGCAGCGGGAGATCGGGTACAAGAACCGCAGTGTGATCACGGCCGCGGGGGTGCTGGTCGTCACCGGCGACCACGGTGTGCACGCGGTGTACCGGCCCGAGGTGAAGGCCGGCGACCTGCCCGGTCCGGTCTACCCGGAGCACCTCTCGCAGACGCAGCGCCAGGCCACCGCGTGGGCGGCCGGCCGCAAGTGGCACGACCGGGCCTCCTTCGGGTACAAGCCCACCGTCGACGACGTGCAGGCCGGCAACACCAGCGAGTACCTGTTGCGGGGGCCCGACCACCACCTCTACTACGTCACCCCGCTGACGCCGAACGCGTCCAAGAGCCAGGCCTTCATCGCCTACGCCGTCTCCCCGGCCGACAGCGTCGAGAACGGACGGCTGAACCGGCTCGACGTCTACGTGCTCCCGGACGGCGACCCGAACACCGCGAACCTCAACACCCTGACGAACAAGGCCACGGACGCGGTGCGCACGGTCGATCCGACGTTCCTCAACACCGGCGGCAAACTGGAGGAGTTCACCCCGCTCGGCAACGACATGTGGCGGGTCTTCGGGGTCCGCCGCGGCCTGACCGAGTTCTACGTGGACCTGTCCATCGTGGGCAGGGTGGAGCCGCACACGGTGAACGTCTCCCGCACGCCGGACAAGCCAGGTGCCACGACGACGAACTGCGGCACGCGCCCGTCGGACATGAGCGACAAGGAACTGGCGAACTGCCTCGGCGCACTCGGGGACGAACTACGCCGCCGGGACGGTCACTAGGAGTGCTTCGGGAGGGCGTGACCAGCCCGCGATCAGCCCATGTCCCGGCGCGGCGGTATCCAGTCGAGGTTGTTCCGGATGTGCGCCGATATCTTGGCGTTCAGCTGCACATGCAACTGGACATGGCCGCAGGCCGCGCAGACGAACGCGTCGAACACGACCTGCTTCGAGCCGAACACGCTCGCTCCCCTCTGGCGGAGCCCGTTCTGTGCCACGTACTCGCCCTGGTACACCTCGCCGCCACCGCACACGCCGCAGCGCCCGTGGCGCATATCCCCGTTCGTCATGAGACTGAGCCTAGGGCCGGCGCGTTCGATTGCGACGGGCCGGCCCGTAAACCTAGTGCCGTGACGCGGAACCCTTGCCCTGTGCGACGGCACCGCCCGTGGCCCGGCCGGAGCCCGCCCGGCGGGCAGCACCGCGGCCGCGCGTTGCGGAGGCGCCACCGGACGCCGACGCCCCGGTCGCGGCCCGGCGGTCGGTGCCCCGGCCGGCTCCCCTCGGGGCGGAAGCCGTTGCCGCGTTGGCACCGCTGCCGCCACGGCGCCGGCGGCCGGATCGCCGGCTGCCGGGCTGGGCGCCGGCCTTCCGGTCCGGGCGGGACGCCGTCGGTGCCGCCGGCTGCGGGACCTCGATGGTGACGGCCACGCCGGAGGGCTCGCGGGCGCCGGTGATGGCGGCCAGTTCCGCGTCGCTCGACGTGACGCGGGCCGTGCGGGGGCGGATGCCCGAGTCGGACATGAGCCGGGTGACGTCCCGCTTCTGGTCGGGCAGGACCAGCGTGACCACGCTGCCGGAGCCGCCGGCGCGTGCCGTGCGGCCGCCGCGGTGGAGGTAGTCCTTGTGGTCGGCGGGGGGATCGACGTTCACGACGAGGTCGAGGTCGTCGACGTGTATGCCACGGGCCGCGACGTTCGTCGCCACCAGCGCGGTGACCTGGCCGTTCTTGAACTGTTCCAGGGTGCGGTTGCGCTGTGGCTGGGAGCGGCCCCCGTGCAGTGCCGCGGCCCGGACCCCGACGGCGAGGAGCCGCTTCGCGAGCCGGTCGGCGGACCTCTTGGTGTCGAGGAAGAGGAGGACCCGACCGTCACGGGCCGCGATGCGCAGGGTGACGGCCTTCTTGTCGGTCTCGTCCTGCACATGGAGCACGTGATGCTCCAGCGTGGTCACCGCTCCCGCGGACGGGTCCACGGAGTGCACCACGGGGTCGGTCAGGAACCGCTGCACCAGGCGGTCGATGTTGCGGTCCAGGGTGGCCGAGAAGAGCATGCGCTGGCCGTCCGGCCGTACCTGCTGGATCAGCTTGGTGATCTGCGGCAGGAAGCCCATGTCGGTCATCTGGTCGGCTTCGTCCAGCACCGTGATGCGTACCTGGTCGAGCACGCAGTCGCCGCGTTCCACGAGGTCGTTGAGCCGGCCCGGGGTCGCCACGACCACCTCGGCGCCGCGCCGGAGCGCACCGGCCTGCTTGGTGATCGACAGCCCGCCGACCACGGTGGCCAGCCGGAGGTGCACCGCCGCCGCATAGGGCGTCAGCGCCTCCGTCACCTGCTGGGCGAGCTCGCGGGTGGGCACCAGCACGAGGGCGAGGGGGGCCTTGGGCTCCGCACGCAGCCCGGTCGTGCGGGCCAGCAGCGCAAGACCGAACGCGAGGGTCTTGCCGGAGCCGGTGCGTCCGCGTCCGAGCAGGTCACGGCCGGCGAGCGAGTTGGGCAGGGTGGCGGCCTGGATGGGGAAAGGGGTGGTCACGCCCTGCGTGGTGAGGGTGGTCAGCAGCGCCGCGGGCATGTCCAGGTCGGCGAATTCCTCGACCGCGGGAAGTGCGGGTGTCGTGCTTTCCGGCAGCCGGAATTCCCTTGACGACGACGCGGGGGGCGGGGGTGAAGAGGCGCGCCGGTTCGGCTTCTCGCGCCGATTCGGCTTCTGGGGCCTACGGGGCATGCAGTTATCTGCCTTCCTGAAAACAGCACAAACCGGGGTCCGCACCATGACGGTGCGGACCCCGGTGAGCGGAATACGCGTCCGGCGATCAGGCGGGGACGATGTTCTCCGCCTGCGGGCCCTTCTGGCCCTGCGTGACGTCGAAGGTGACCCGCTGGCCTTCCTGAAGCTCACGGAAGCCCTGGGTCGCAATGTTCGAGTAGTGGGCGAAGACGTCGGGGCCGCCGCCGTCCTGCTCGATGAAGCCGAAACCCTTTTCAGAGTTGAACCACTTCACGGTTCCCTGTGCCATGACATTCTCCTTCTGTAGGCAGAGGCCCCATCCGGAGATGCCCGGAAAACAAATAATGCGCCTGAGGGAAGCATTCCGTCAGGCGCACATAGGTTCATGGGTACCACAACTGCAACACGAAAACCGTAGCACAGCTCGACGGCCCGTGGCGGATCGTCGAGCGGCGCGTCGCGGTTCTCCTCGGCCACCGGTGGAGGCGGGTGTGTCCACTCGGCGCATCAGGGCGGACCCTGCCCGACGCGGGCCTAGGCCTTGCGCCCTACCTCCCTGCGACCTTCGCCCCGGGAGTGTTGCGGAAGGATGAAATCCGGAAGCCTCGGTGTTGCCGCCTTTCGAAGATCAGAGCGAACGAGAGCGATCGAGGACATAGGGGCGACGTGAGTCGAGGAGACGACCGGGTGGCGGCGGACACGAGTGGTGCGGGCGGCCGGAGCGGTGGCGGCCGGAGAGCGCGCGGCCGCCGCTGGAGCGGGGCCGCCGAGGATCCGGAGGCGGGCTGGGTCAGGCGGATGATCGGGTACGCCTGGCGCTACCCGAAGGACGTCGTGCTCGCCATCGGCTCCTCGCTCGTCGGCATGGGTGTCATGGCGGTGGTGCCGCTGCTCACCAAGGTGATCATCGACGACGTGATCGGCGACCACAGCCGCTCCATGGCCGTCTGGGTCGCGCTCTTCCTCGTCGCCGCCGTGATCGTCTACGCCCTGACCTTCGTGCGCCGCTACTACGGCGGCCGGCTCGCGCTCGACGTCCAGCACGATCTGCGCACCGAGATGCACGACACGATCACCGGACTCGACGGCCGCCGGCAGGACGAGCTGTCCACCGGGCAGGTGGTGGGGCGTGCCACCAGCGACATCCAGCTGATCCAGGGGCTCTTCTTCATGCTGCCGATGACCCTCGGCAACGTCCTGCTGTTCCTCGTCTCCCTGGTGATCATGGCGGTGCTCTCCCCGCCGCTGACCCTGGTCGCGCTCGGGGTCGCCCCCGCGCTGCTGTTCATCGCCCGACGCAGCCGCGCCAAGCTGCACCCCGCCACCTGGTACGCGCAGGCCCAGGCGGCGGCCGTCGCGGGTGTCGTGGACGGCGCCGTCTCCGGTGTCCGGATCGTCAAGGGCTTCGGGCAGGAGGCGCAGGAGACCGGCAAGCTCAGGGACGTCGGACGCCGGCTCTTCGCCGGACGGCTGCGCACCATCCGGCTGAACGCCAAGTTCACCCCGGCCCTCCAGGCGGTGCCCGCACTCGGGCAGGTCGTGATGCTGGCGCTGGGCGGCTGGCTCGCGGTGCGCCACCAGATCACCCTCGGCACCTTCGTCGCCTTCTCCACCTACCTCGCCCAGCTGGTCGGGCCGGTGCGGATGCTCGCCATGGTGCTCACCCTCGGCCAGCAGGCCAGGGCCAGCGTGGAGCGGGTCCTGGAGCTGATCGACACCCGGCCCACCCTCACCGGCGGCACCAAGGAGCTGCCGGCCGACGCGCCCGCCACCGTCGAGTTCGACAACGTCACCTTCGCCTACCGGAGCGCCTCCGCGGCGTCTCCCGCCCCGGACGGTGCCACCGCTTCGGGTGACGACACCCCGGGCGGCGTGCCCGACGGCGGGCAGGGACAGGGGCAGGGGTCGGGCGAGGGCGGTCGGCAGGTGCTCAGCGGGCTCTCCTTCGAGATCCGCGAGGGCGAGACCCTCGCCGTCGTCGGCGCGTCCGGCTCCGGCAAGTCCACCGTCTCGCTGCTGCTGCCACGCTTCTACGACGTGACCGGCGGCGCCGTCCTCATCGGCGGCCACGACGTGCGCGAGCTCACCCTGGCGTCGCTGCGCGCCGCCATCGGCCTGGTCCCCGAGGACAGCTTCCTGTTCTCCGACACGGTGCGCGCCAACATCACCTACGGCCATCCGGAGGCCACCCAGGAGCAGATCGAGACGGCGGCCCGTGCCGCCCAGGCGCATGGCTTCATCACCGCCCTGCCCGACGGCTACGACACCAAGGTCGGCGAGCACGGTCTCACCCTCTCCGGCGGCCAGCGCCAGCGCGTCGCGCTCGCCCGCGCGATCCTCACCGACCCGCGGCTGCTCGTCCTGGACGACGCCACCTCCGCCGTCGACGCCCGTGTCGAGCACGAGATCCACGAGGCGCTGCGGAGCGTCATGGCCGGCCGCACCGCCCACCCGTCGCCCGACCACCACCCCTCAACGAGCGCCAAAGCGCGCACCACCCTTCTGATCGCCCACCGCCGTTCCACCCTCGGCCTCGCCGACCGGATCGCCGTGCTGGACCGCGGACGGCTCGCCGACATCGGCACCCACGAAGAGCTGACCGAACGCTCCGCGCTCTACCGGCGGCTGCTCACCGACCCCGACGAGCTGGGCGATCCCTCGTCCGGCCACCGGCCCCGCACCGCGCCCGCCACCGAGGAGTGCGACCGCGCGGCGCACGAGGAGCTGGAAGAGCTCGACGACCTGAACGACCTGAATGACCTCGGTGATCTGAACGAGCTGAGCGGCCTGGACGCCGAGTTCGACGCCGAGCGCGGCATCACCCCCAGGCTGTGGACGGGCGACCGCACCCCCAAGGACGCCGCCCTGTCCGGCACCCCCGCCACTCCGGAGCTGCTCGCCCAGGTCGAGGCGCTGCCGCCGGCCGACGACACCCCCGACATCGACGAGCACGGCGCCGCGCAGCCCGAGGCGTCGTACGGGCTGCGCAGACTGCTGCGCGGCTTCGGCACCCCGTTGCTGATCAGCCTGCTCATGGTCGCCGTCGACGCGGGCGTCGGCCTGCTGCTGCCGATACTGATCCGGCACGGCATCGACCAGGGCGTGAACCGTCTCGCGCTCGGCGCGGTGTGGTCGGCCGCAGGGCTCGGCCTGCTCGCCGTCCTCGTCCAGTGGGGCGCGCAGATCGCCGAGACCCGGATGACGGGGCGCACCGGCGAACGGATCCTCTACGCCCTGCGGCTGAAGATCTTCGCCCAGCTCCAGCGCCTCGGTCTGGACTACTACGAGCGAGAGCTGTCCGGCCGCATCATGACCCGGATGACGACGGACGTCGACGCGCTGTCCACCTTCCTCCAGACCGGCCTGGTGACCGCCTTCGTCTCCCTCGTCACCTTCTTCGGGATCATGGTCGCGCTGCTGGCCATCGACGTGGAGATGGCGCTGGTGGTCTTCGCGACGCTGCCGCCGCTGCTTGTCGCCACGTACTTCTTCCGGAAGAGGAGCAGGCAGGCCTACGAACTGGCCCGTGAGCGCATCTCCGTGGTCAACGCCGACCTCCAGGAGACCGTCGCGGGACTGCGGATCGTGCAGGCGTTCCGGCGCGAGCAGGACAGCGCCGCACGGTTCGCCGGGCGCAGCACCTCGTACCGCGAGGCCAGGCTGACCGGCCAGTGGCTGATCTCCATGTACTTCCCCTTCGTCCAGCTGCTGTCCTCGGTGGCCGCGGCCGCGGTACTGGTGGTGGGCGCGAACCGGATAGCGGCGGAGACGCTGACGACCGGCGCGCTGGTCGCCTATCTGCTCTACATCGACCTGTTCTTCGCCCCCGTCCAGCAGCTGTCCCAGGTCTTCGACGGTTACCAGCAGGCCACCGTCTCGCTGGGGCGCATCCAGGAACTCCTGCGCGAGCCGACGTCGACCCGGGCCCCGATCGAGCCCCACGCGGTGGACGAGCTGCGCGGGGAGATCTCCTTCGAGGACGTGGTGTTCGACTACGGGGCGTCCCTGCCGGACCCGGCCGGGCCGGACGCTGCTGCCTTCGGCGGCGGTGACAGCGCGGGTGTCGGTATCGGCGACGGTGACGGTATTCGCGACGGCGACGGGGGCGGTGGCAAGGGTGAGGCCGCGCTGCGCGGGATCGGACTGCGCATCCCGGGAGGCCAGACGGTCGCCTTCGTCGGCGAGACCGGAGCGGGCAAGTCGACGCTGGTCAAGATGGTCGCGCGGTTCTACGACCCGACCGGCGGCCGGGTCACCGTCGACGGTGTCGACCTGCGCGACCTCGATCTGACCGCCTACCGTCACCGGCTCGGCGTCGTCCCCCAGGAGCCGTACCTGTTCCCCGGCACCGTGCGGGACGCCATCGCCTACGGCCGACCCGACGCGAGCGACGCCGAGGTGGAGGCGGCGGCCCGCGCGGTCGGTGCGCACGACATGATCGCCACGCTCGACGGCGGCTATCTGCACGAGGTCAGCGAGCGCGGCCGTAACCTCTCCGCCGGCCAACGGCAGCTGATCGCGCTGGCCCGCGCCGAGCTCGTCGACCCCGCGATCCTGCTGCTCGACGAGGCCACCGCCGCGCTCGACCTGGCCACCGAGGCCCAGGTCAACCACGCCACGGAGCGCCTCGCCGGACGGCGCACGACCCTGGTCGTCGCCCACCGGCTGACCACGGCGGCCCGCGCCGACCGGGTGGTGGTGATGGACCACGGCCGGGTCGTGGAGGACGGCACCCACGACGAACTCGTCGCCGCCGACGGCCACTACGCCCGCCTGTGGCGCACGTTCCTCGGCTCCGAGACGACCGATGACCGGACCGGCCTCGACCCCGCGCGCTGGCCCGACGGCAGCGGCCCGGGGCCCGAGCCGCAGTCCGAGTCGGTCAACGTGTGAGGGGTGTCGCGGAGTTACGGAGCGCCCGGCCCTCGGGGGCCCTGACCGCGACGAGGGATGGCGCGGGTGCGGTCACGGGCCGGAGGCCCGGGTCGGGGTGCCGCGTTCGGCGATGGCGCTGACGGCGGTGGCGAGGAGGGTGATCGTGGCGCCGGCGAGGAGGGCCGCCGAGGGGGTCGCCCGGTTCAGGGCGACGGCGGACAGGGTCGCGGTGAGGCTGTAGCCCACGCCCCCCACCGCGTACATGACGGAGTACGCGGCGGCGTGGGTGTGTTCGGGGAGGCACTCTCGAAGGGTGAGGCTGCGGGTGACCATGGCGCCGGACTGGAAGACGCCTGCCAGGAGGAGCCCGGTCGCGATGCCCGGCAGGCTCGGCAGGAGCGAGATCGGGCAGATGCAGGCGGCGGTGGCCACGAGGAACACCAGGCTCTGCACGCGTGCGGAGCCCGGCCAGGTCCGCAGGCCGTAGCAGAACGCGCCGACCGCGCTGGCCAGCGCGAACCCGGCGAGCAGGGGCCCGGACCAGCTGACGGGGATGTGCCGGTCCTCCAGCAGGGCCGGCAGCACGAGTTCCGCGGTGGCCAGCATCGCCATGGCGGCCGCACCGGTGAGGTAGACGGGCCACGCGGAGAGCAGCGTGCGCGCCGTCGGTGCGGCGGCAGGCGCGGCGGGTTCGCCGGCCTGTGGTTCGGGGAGCCGGAACAGCAGGAGCGCGGCGGTGGCCGCGAGCAGCGCACCCAGCACCAAGGGGCCCGCCGGGTGCACCTGGAGGGCGAGGAAGACTACCAGGCCGGGCGCCACGGCCCAGATGAGCTGCGTCAGGACGGCCTCGGCGCTCAGCGCGCGGGTGACCAGGCCATCGGCCACCAGCCGGGTCAGCACGGCACGGATGCCGCCGGGGCAGGCGCCCGGCGTCGCACCGGCCAGGAAGGCGAGCACGACCAGCACGGGGGACGGGGCGGAGCGCGCGAGCGGCAGGGCGCCGAAGGCGAGCGCCCCCGCCAGCAGCCCGGCGGACAGCTTCCGGCGTATGCGGCCGGGGCGCAGACGGGCCCCGAGCAGCGGGGCGCCGACCACCTCGCCCACCACGTAGGCGGCGGCCAGGCCCGCACCCAGGGTGTAGCCTCCCGGGCCCTGCCTGCTCAGGAACACCAGGGCCAGCGGTGCCATGGCCACCGGGGCCTTGCTGGTCAGGGCGAGCAAGGCCCACAGCAGCAGTTCACGGGAGAGCAGGTCCCGGTAGCCGGGGGGAGCGGTAGCGCCGGGAGCGGCCGGAGCGGTAGGGACAGGGGCGGCCGGAGCGGTGGGGCCCGGAGTGGCCGGAGCGGTGGGGTCCGGGGCGCCGACCGCGGCGCCGCCCCGTCCGGGGAGGGCACTGCGGCGTCCCCTCCCCGGTGGGGCGTTCGGCGGTGTGGGCATGCCGCCGGGCGGCTCGCCCGACGGCTCCCGGTACTCCATGGACCTCAGTAGGACAGCCCGTACCCGATCGCGTAAAGCTCCTGGCTCGCATCGTCCGCACGCGGCACCGCGACCGGCAGGTGGCCGCGGGGGCGTGCCTGGCCCGTGAGGACCCGGACCGCGGCCCGCAGTTCGACGTCGGTCCACGAGTAGGCGGCCAGGACCGCCTTGGCGTCGGGGACGTACGCCGCGTCGTACGGGTTGCGGATCGCCAGCACGACCACCGGCACCCCGGTCGCGGCGAGCGCCTGCACCAGCGTGCGTTGGGTGCCGCTCGCGGAGACGTTGTACGTGCCGACGAGCACCGCGTCCGCGTCCGCCGCGGCGGCCACCGCCTCGTCGATCACCGCCTGGGACGGGTTCCCGCTGGCGCCGGTGGACAGCGCGGTGGCGGTGAAGCCCAACTCGGTGAGCGCGTTGGCGAGCACGGTCGTGGGCGGTCCCGTGGTGCCCGACGGGGAGGCCGGGTCGGCGCCGACCACGAGGACGTCGCGGTGCGTGCGGCGCGACAGGGGCAGCACCCGCTCCTCGTTGACCAGCAGCGTCGTGGTGTGCTCCGCGATCCGGTCGGCCGCGGCCAGGTGCGCCCGGGTGCCGACGGAGCGGTCCACGCCCGCGTGCGTGACGTACGGGGCGGTGAACAGGTCACGGCGTGCCTTCATCCGCAGGATGCGGAGGATCGACTCGTCGAGCCGGTCCTCCGTCAGCTCGCCGCCCTTGACGGCGTCCAGCACGGCGTGCCAGGCCACGTCCAGGTCCGGCGGGTTCAGCAGCTGGTCGACGCCCGCCTTCAGCGCGAGCACCGGCACCCGGTCGTCGCCGTACTTCTCCCGGACGCCCGCCATGCCGAGCGAGTCCGTGATGACCACGCCGTCGTAGCCCAGCTCGCCGCGGAGGATGCCCGTGAGGATGGGCTGCGAGAGGGTCGCCGCGTCACCGGAGTCGTCCAGCGCGGGCACCATGATGTGCGCGGTCATGATCGAGTCGATGCCGGCGGCGACGGCCGCCCTGAACGGCGGGGCGTCCAGCTCGTCCCACTGCGCGCGGGTGTGCTGGATGATCGGGAAGCCGTAGTGGCTGTCGGTCGCGGTGTCGCCGTGGCCGGGGAAGTGCTTGGAGGTGCTGGCGATGCCGGCGCTCTGGTAGCCCTTGACCTGCGCCGCGACCATCCGGGCCACCGCCTCGGGATCGGCGCCGAAGGAGCGCACACCGATGACGGGGTTGGCCGGGTTGACGTTGACGTCGGCGTCCGGGGCGTAGTCCTGGCGGATGCCGATGGCGCGCAGTTCGGTGCCGCCGATGCGGGCCGCCTCGCGTGCGTCGGAGGTCGAGCCGCCCGCGCCCAGCGCCATGGCACCGGGCATCAGCGTCGCCGGCGTACCGACCCGCTCGACAATGCCGTACTCCTGGTCGGTGGCGATGAGCAGCGGCAGACCGCGGGGCTGGGCGAGGCCGGCCCGCTGGATGCCGTTGGAGAGGTCCGCGATCTGGTGCGGGTTCTGCGTGTTGTGCGCCCACGCGAAGTAGATGATGCCGCCGACGCGGTACTTCTCGATCAGCTCGGCGGCGGTGCGGACGCCGATCTCGTCGAGGTTGGCGTCGATGTCGGCCTGGTCGGGGTCGGTGGCCGAGGCCCCGTAGACCCGCATGACGAACACCTGGCCGACCTTCTCCTCCAGGGTCATCCCGGAGATGAGCTTCTTCAGGTCATCGTCGTCGAGGTGGTGGGCGCCCTGGTGGGCACCGGTGGCGCCGGGTGGGGCGGCCGGGTCGGCGTCGGCGGCGTGCGCGGGACCGGCGGTGGCACCGGTGGCCGCCAGGGCGACCGCCCCCGCGGATGCGGCGAGCAGGCTGCGTCTGGAGGTGCCGGCGTGTCTGTACTGCACGTGTGCTCCTTCCCTCAGGTGGACCGGGGGCCCTGAGAGCGTGCAACGGTGGGTGTACGGCGAGCGGTGGCGAGCCGTACCGAGCGACATGCTGAAGGAAACTTCCGAGGACGATCGATAGACCGAAAATAATTTCCAGTCAAGTGTCCGCGCGAATCCGGTCAAGTGTCCGCGCGAGGAAGGCGAGAGCGACGGGACGTGGGCCCCGGGGATGGGCCGGGCCCGGAGCGGCCTGGGCCGGCTCGGTGGCGCGGCAGGACCTGGCGGACGACGCTCAGCCCGCGGTCTGGCGCTTGGTGAAGCGGTGCCACCAGTGGACGCGGCGCGGGTGGAGCGCCCGGCCCATCCGCCGGCCGAGCAGGAGATAACCGATGAGCGCGCCGCTGGTGTTGAGGATGACATCGTCGATGTCGAAGGCACGGCCGGTGACCAGCGCACCCTGCACCAGCTCCACCAGCACCATCACCAGCGCCGTGGCGATCCCGACCCGCAGCAGCCCGCGGGCCCTGGGCAGCAGCACCGGCAGCAGCAGCCCGAACGGCACGCCGAGCACGATGTTGCCGCCGATCTGCTTCACGGTGTCCTGGAAGGCGGGTTGCCCGAGGTAGGCGCGGAGGGAGTCACCCGGCCGCAGGTTGTTGTGCGTCAGCGGCACCGACGCCGCCGAGGGCTGCAACGTCAGCCTCGCCAGCACGACGGCGAAGGCGACCATCGCGGCGAACGCGACCACCATGATGAGGACCCGGACCGCGGTCGGCGGCCGCGAGGATCCGGACGACTCGCGCGATCCGTCCGGCTCGGATGCGCCGTCCGGCCCGGATGACTTGGACGGTCCGGACGGCTTGGATGACTTGGGCGTCCCGGACGTCCCGGATGGCCTGGACGGCTTGCTGGACGCCGATTTCGTCTGCTGGCCGGCGGCGAACCACGGAAGGTGCCAGCGGCTCCTGCCCTGCCGGTCGCCCGGCGGGCCGCCTTTCGCGGGGCCCTGGCGCGGGGCGGCCTTGCTGCGCTGCGTCGCCGTCTTCCCGGGCCGGTTGGTCGCCTTGCCGCGCTGGTTGCCCGTCTTCCCGCGCTGGCTCGACGCCTTCCCGGAACGGCCCGCCGCCTTGCCGGGCCCTGTGGTGGGGGCTTTCCCGGGCCGGTTCGCGGCCTTGTCAGGCTCCTTGGAGTTTTTTCCGGATCGCTTCGTCGCCCTGCCGGATTCTTTGGTTGCCTTGTCTGACGTCTTGGTCGTCTTGGCGGGCGCCTTGGTCGTCTTGGCGGACCGCTTCGCTGTCTCCCCGCTCCTGTCGCCGGAACCGGTCTTTCCGCCCCCGCGGGGAGCCGCCTTCCCTCCCTTGCCGGAAGCGGTCTTCCTGCCTTTGGGAGGAGTCGCCTTGCCGATCTCGTATCCGAAGAGCACTACCTTGCGGGCCATACCCATCCCAAGTCCAGGGCGGCCCCTCGGTGCGGGTCCGCCTCCTCGTCGCCGACGTCGCTTGACCCGCGGTTACCCTGTGCCGCCGACGGCATGACCCACGTCTCGGACACGCCTCCTCAGGGCGTCGCCCAGCGACCGTCCTCGGCGCTCGTTGTGCTCGCCGCGCCCCTGGTGCTGGTCGCGCGCGAGGTGACGGAGGCCTCTGGACGCCGCTCGTTGCAGAAGGTCCGGAGCGCACGGACGCGTTCGGCGAACGCGGGACGGTGACCGAGATGCAGCGGACGCGCCGGTGACGGTGCCACCTGGGACGGTGCGGGGCAGGACGGTGCGGGACGGGACGGCGCGGGGCAGGACGGCATGGGACGGGACGGTGCGGGGTGCGACGGTGCGGGGCAGCACGGGCGGTTGGGACGGTGCGGGACCGTGAAGGCGTGACCGGCGCCGCGACGTGCCGCGCTCCCGTCCTGACCTGAGCCCCGCCCCCGCCTCCGTCTACGCCTCCGTCTCCGTCTACGCCCCCGCGTCCACGCCTCCCGCCTACGCTGCCTCGGTCAGTAGCCGGCTCAGGTGGTCGTGGGCCGGACGGAGGAGTGGGGGCAGCGGGGGTGCGGCCTCGTACCAGCGCTTCTCGTACTCCCAGCAGAGCCAGCCGTCCCAGCCCGCCCGGGTGAGCACCTCCACGCACTCGGCGAGCGGCAGCACTCCGGCGCCGAGCGGCAGCGGCGTGGTGTCCTCCGCCGACGCGATGTCCTTGACCTGGACGTAGCCCAGGTGCGGGGCGAGCGCGGCGTAGCTGTCCTGGGGCTGCTCGCCGCCGAGCCAGGTGTGCATCACGTCCCACAGGGCGCCGACCCGGCCGTGCCCGACCTGGCCGAGGATCCGGATGGCCGCGGCTCCGGTGCGGTGCGAGTCATGGGTCTCCAGCAGGATCCGGACACCGCACTCCGTGGCGTACTCGGCGGCGGCGCCCAGTCGACGGGCCGCCGTCGCATCCGCCTGCTCCGCGCTCTGTTCGGTGCCGCCGCCCGGGAAGACCCGGACGTACGGCGCGCCCAGATCGCGCGCCAGCTCCAACAGGCCCTGGATGTCCGCCAGCACCGCGCCGTCGTCGCCCGGCGCCGCCACACGTGCGTACCCGGCGACCCCGACGATCTCCACCCCGCGGTCGGCGAACTGTCTGACCACCTCCGCCCGCTCGGCCTTGCCGATGCCGGGGTGCACCGGCTCCTCGACATGGGCGCGGAGTTCAACGCCGTGGAAACCGTGGTCGGCCGCGAGCCAGGCCACGTCGGAGACGGGCAGCCCGGGTACGCCGAGAGTGGAGAACGCCAGCTTCATGGGCCGGACCCTATCGGCCGCACCCGCTCGGTCAACCCTGCGACATTCCCGGGGGACGGCCGCGGGACAGCCGTCTGACGGCCGCAGGGGCGCCGGGACCGCGCGCGACGGGGCCGCGTCTCCTGGTCGGCGCGCGCCTCCACGGGCTTCGTCGGCCGTGCCGTCAGTCGCGCAGCCGTAGGTGCCAGTCCTGGCCTGTCAGGTCGGCGCCGAAGGAGTGGTGGGGCTGCTCGGCGGTCAGGGTGAAGCCATGGCGCTGGTAGATGCGGCGGGCGGCGGCGAGGATGTCGTTCGTCCACAGGACCATGTCGTCGTAGCCGGTGGCGCGGGCGAAGTCGATACAGGCGGTGACCAGCCGGTCGCCCACGCCCAGGCCGCGGGCGGCCGGCTCGACGAGCAGCAGGCGCAGGCGCGCGGTGCCGGGACGGTCGGGGGCGGCACCGGACGGGCCGGTGGCGGGCCGGCCGGTGGCTGTGTCGGTGGCGGCTGCACCGGTGGCATCTGCGGCCTCTGTGGCGGGTGTGCCGCCGTGGTGGTCCGCCTGGTCGTCGTCATGGTCGTCCCGTACGCACATCACGCAGCCCACCGGGCGGTCGTCCAGCTCGGCTATCCAGACCCGCTCGAGACGGGGGTCGTGATGCGCGGCGTAGTCGGCGACGATACGGGCGACCAGGGTTTCGTACTCCTCGTTCCAGCCGTACTCCGATGCGTAGAGGGCGGCGTTGCGCTGCACGATCCAGCCGAGGTCGCCGGGGTGCGGGGGGCGTAGTACGACGTCCGGGCGGCGGGGGGCGGGGGACTGGCCGGACTGCGGGGAGTGCTCGGCGGAGAGGATGCCGCGGATCGTGCGCATCGCGGCGGCCAGGCGCTCCTGGTCGCGCGCGGGGACATCGGCGAGCAGGGCGCCGACCTTCTCCTGGGAGCGCTCGTCGAGCAGCTTGGCGGTGTCGTGGCCGCGGCCGGTCAACGTGATGCTCTGGCGCCGCGGGTCGCGCTCGGACGGGGCGCGCTCGACCAGCTCGTCCTTCTCGAACCTGGCCAGCAGCCGGCTCAGGTAGCCCGCGTCCAGGGACAGCTCGGTGCGCAGGTCGGCGGCGTCCAGGCGCGGGGAGTGGGCCAGCTCGTACAGGACCCGGGCCTCGGTGAGGGTGTACGGGACGTAGAGGTGGCGGCTGTAGTCGAGGGCGCCGATCAGGTTGGTGTAGAAGCGGCTGAAGGCGCGCAGCTCCTGCACCGGCCCGTCGGCGGCCGGACGGGCGGGGCCGACGCCCGGTCCGGCGCCGTCTTCGGCTGTCCTGGGCTCGGCCGACTCGGTACCGGCGGCCGTCCCGACGTCATGGGCCCTCACGCGCGTCATGCCGCGACTCCTCCACGCTCTGCGTATCTTTGACTGAGTCAACGATATGCCTGCGGAGAGGCCCACGGGAACCCCGACCACCCCTGAGAAAACCCTGACCCGCCCCCGAGTCCCCTGACTCAACGCCGCGGCGACTCAGTCCCCCGGCGACCCAGTGCCCCAGTGATCCAGTGGCCCAGCGAGCACGATGAGCGCAAACAGCGCAATGTGCCCCGTACCTCAATGACCTGAGCACGAGTCCCCGCCCCGCCCCGTCCGCTCCGGCCCCGACCGGGTTCGTCTCCCGTACCCGGGCGGCCCTTGGACCCCCGGCTGCCGCTCCCTCCGTCGCTCTCGCGCTACTCCCGTAGCTTCCGGAGCGCCGCGTTCACCACGTCCGGGCGCGCTACTCCCACAGCTTCCGGAGCGCCGCGTTCACCGCGTCCGGCTGCTGGGTGTGCGGGTAGTAGCCGGGTACGCGCAGCAGGTCGGCGCCGAGCGTTTCGGCGAGTGATGCACAGGCGGCCATGATCGGCTCGCCCACGTAGCTTCGGTACAGCTCGGGGGCGTCCTCCCAGGTGCCGCAGACCACCAGCGTGGGGAAGGGGGCGGTGGCGAGCGGTTCCAGTGGTGGGTCGGCCTCCCATACGGGGCGCTCGTGCATCGAGGTGGCCACCGCCCGCAGCCGGTCGGGCGTCGGCTCCGGCACCGGCAGTCCGATGCCCTCCGTCGACGCGTGGAGGAACTGGTGTGGTGTCAGGTCGGGTGGTGTGGCGGCAGCCGTCTCGACGCGGGCCAGCATCCGGTCGACCGCCGGGTGGCCGGCAGCCGCGCGGAACGCGCTGGGTTGGATCAGCGTCAGCGACCGCACCAGGTCGGGTCGGCGGGCCGCGGCGAGCATCGCCGCGAGCCCGCCGTTGGCGTGCCCGACCAGGTGCACTCGGCCGGCCGCCGCACGCGGCGCCTGCGCGGCCGCCTGCTGCATGACCTCCACCAGGTCATCCGCGTCGGCATCGAAGTCGCTGCGCCGCCCGGGCGGGATGTCGGGGCTCAGGCCGTACCCGCGGCGGTCCAGGAGCAGCAGCCGATGGGTCCTCGCCAGCGGGCGCTGCGCCGCGAAGCCGTACTCCGGGTCGGTGCCCCAGGTGAAGATGCCGTGCGCGAAGACGGCAGGGGACCCCTGGCTGTCCGTCTCATCCCACTCGGTCACGTGTGCCGTGCTCGTCCACATGGGTGGTCAGCCCTTTCGTCCGTCCTTCGATTCCGCGCTTGTCCGTGGCTCGCGGCGAGGCGCCGTCAGGGGCTCCGCCCCGGTGCCGGTGCCGGTGCCGATGCCGGGGCGGGGGTGCGACGGGGCGAGGCTTCCCAAGCGGCGGCCGTCACCTCCTGCCGCCTCCTGCCGCCCCGCCCCCGAGCCCCTCACCTCACCCGCGGCACCCCCGTCGACCCGCGCACCATCAACTCTCCCTGGACCGTGGCGATGCCACCGGGCGGGGGGTCCTCGCGGTGCATGGCGATGCGGCCGGCGCGGGCGCCTGCGGTGTGCAGGGGGAGGCGGACGGTGGTGAGGGCGGGGACGGCGTCCATGCTGAAGGGGAGGTCGTCGAAGCCGGCCACGGAGACGTCGTCGGGGATGCGCAGTCCGCGGTCGCGCAGGGCGGCGCAGGCGCCGAGGGCGACGGTGTCGTTGGCGGCGACGACGGCGGTCAGGCCCGGGTCGCGGCGGAGCAGTTCCAGGGTGGCGTCGTAGCCGGAGCGGCGGTCGTAGGGGCCGTGCAGGGTCAGTTGCGGGTCGGCCGCGAGATCGTGGGCGGCGAGGGCCGCGTGGTGGCCCTCCAGGCGGTGGCGGGTCGTGGTGCGCTCCTCGGGCCCTGCGATGTAGCCGATCCGGCGGTGCCCCAGGGCCAGGAGGTGCTGGGTGAGCCGTAGTCCGCCGCCGCGGTTGTCGAAGGTGAGCGCGATCGCGCCGGTGTCCGGGACCGGTGGGCGCCCGCACAGCAGGACGCGCGTGCCCGCCTCGGTGAGCCGCTGGAGCTTCGCGGTCATCGCCTCGATGTGCGCGGGGCTCTCCACGGCGCCACCGGTGAGCACCACCGCCGCGGCGCGCTGGCGCTGGAGCAGTGTCAGATACGTCAGCTCGCGCTCCGGGGACCCGCCGGTGTTGCACACCACGGCGAGCCGTTCGCCGCCCGCCCGGCCCCCCGGGCCGCCGATCTCGGTCTGCACGGCGCCGGCCATGATCCCGAAGAACGGGTCGGCGATGTCGTTGACGAGGATGCCGACCAGGTCGGAGGTGGCGGCGGCAAGCGCGCTCGCCGGGCCGTTCAGGACGTAGTCCAGCTCGTCCACGGCGCGCAGGACGCGTTCGCGCGTGGCGGCGGCGACCGGATAGTTGCCGTTCAGCACCCGCGAGACGGTGGCGGGGGAGACTCGGGCGCGCGCCGCCACATCCGCAAGGGTCACGGTCATCTGGTTCCTCCGTGGATACTCCGCCCTTCAGGGCGGAGAGGGAACGGACTTCTGCGGAGCAGGGCAATGGGCGGGCTTTCGCTGCCAGGGCGAAAGACCGTGCTCTGACCCGCGGATTTGATCTTTAGCTGTGGTCTCACTAGTTCGTGAGCGTGACCGCGGCGCAGGTGAAGCGGGCGTTCAAGTACCGCTTCTATCCCACGGACGAGCAGGCAGCGGAGCTGTCGCGCACGTTTGGCTGCGTCCGCAAGGTCTACAACATGGCGCTGGCTGCCCGTACGGAGGCGTGGGCGCGTCAGGAGCGGGTGAACTACAACCAGACGTCGGCGATGCTGACGGCGTGGAAGAAGACCGAGGAACTGGCGTTCCTGAACGAGGTCTCCTCGGTCCCTCTTCAGCAGACGCTCCGCCATCTCCAGGCGGCGTTCACCCACTTCTTCGCCAAGCGGGCCAAGTACCCGCGCTTCAAGTCGCGGAAGAAGTCCCGCAAGTCCGCGGAGTACACCACGTCCGGCTTCCGCTTCCGCGACGGGAAGCTGACCCTGGCGAAGATGATGCAGCCGCTGGACATCGTCTGGTCGAGGCCGCTCCCGCAGGGGGCGAAGCCGTCCTCGGTGACCGTGTCGCAGGACGCGGCCGGACGGTGGTTCGTCTCCCTGCTGTGTGAGGACCCCGGCGTCAAGCCGCTCCCCGTCATTGACCGTATGGTCGGGGTGGATGTTGGCCTGGACCACCTCCTGACCCTGTCCACCGGGGAGAAGATCGCCAACCCGAGGCGCGAACGCAAGGACCGAGCTCGCCTCGCCCTGGCCCAGCGGCGCCTGGCGAAGACGGCCAAGCGGAGCAACAACCGGGCCAAGGCCCGGCGTGCCGTCGCGAAGATCCACGCCCGTATCGCCGACCGCCGGCGTGATGGGCTGCACAGGCTCACCACTCGTCTCGTTCGTGAGAACCAAACGATCGTGATCGAGGATCTGACCGTGCGCAACATGGTCAAGAATCGGAGCCTGTCCTGCGCCATCTCGGATGCGGCGTGGGCCGAGTTCCGGAGCATGCTGGAGTACAAAGCCCAGTGGTACGGGCGGGAAGTGATCGCGGTCGACCGCTTCTTCCCCTCCTCCAAGCTGTGCTCTCACTGCGGCACCCTCGCCGAGTCGATGCCGTTGCACGTCCGCACCTGGACCTGCGAAAGCTGTGGCACGACCCATGACCGGGACGTGAACGCGGCGAAGAACCTGCTGGCTGCCGGACGGGCAGTGACAGCCTGTGGAGCTGGTGTACCTCAACGGAGAACTCCGGGCAGGCAGTCGGCGACGAAGCAGGAAACCCACGGCGCGAGCCGTGGAATCTCCCGCCTTTAGGCGGAAGAGCGTCAACTCGTCGTCCTCGTCTCCTCGACTCGTCGCGGGGGACTCCCCATCCTCGTTGCCATCGATTCCCGCCGCCGCCCGCGCGGGGAATCGGCCGGTCCCCCTGCCGGCCCGGCAGGTCCTCCTGCTGCGGTCCGACGGGGAACGGCCCGATCGGGTGTTGCCCGATCCGCTGTGCAGAGGCTAGCTTCTCCTCGTATAGAAAGCGCTTGCTATCGCGCATATCGGTGAGCCCCGTCCGACGGCGGGTGCCGTCGTCCCCGGGTCGTCTCCCGTGGATGCGGCCGGAGAAGTCAGGATGGGCTCGGGCGGGACGGAAGGACAGTCGTGACACGCAAGACGGTGCGTATCGCCATGAATGGCGTCACCGGACGGATGGGGTACCGCCAGCACCTCGTCCGCTCGCTCCTCGCGCTGCGCGAGGCGGGCGGCCTGGCGCTCGGCGACGGTACGGTGCTGTGGCCGGAGCCGGTGCTGGTCGGGCGCCGCGAACACGCGCTCCGGGAGATCGCCGAGCGGCACTCCCTGGAGCACTGGTCCACCGACCTGGACGAGGTGCTCGCCGACGACTCCATCGACATCTACTTCGACGCGCAGGTCACCGCGGCACGCGAGGAAGCCCTCAAGAAGGCGATCGCCGCCGGCAAGCACATCTACACGGAGAAGCCGGTCGCGACCGGCCTGTCCGGTGCCCTGGAGCTGGCCCGGCTCGCCCAGGACGCCGGCATCCGGCACGGCGTCGTCCAGGACAAGCTGTTCCTGCCGGGCCTGCTCAAGCTGAAGCGGCTCATCGACGGCGGCTTCTTCGGGCGGATCCTGTCGGTGCGCGGGGAGTTCGGGTACTGGGTCTTCGAGGGCGACTGGCAGCCGGCGCAGCGCCCGTCGTGGAACTACCGCGCGGAGGACGGCGGCGGCATCGTCAGCGACATGTTCCCGCACTGGGAGTACGTGCTGCACGAGCTCTTCGGCCCGATCCGCTCCGTGCAGGCGCTTGCCACCACGCACCTGCCGCGCCGCTGGGACGAGCAGGGCAACGCCTACGAGGCGACCGCCGACGACGCGGCGTACGGGATCTTCGAGCTGGAGGGCGGCATCGTCGCCCAGATCAACTCCTCCTGGGCGGTCCGGGTGGGCCGCGACGAACTCGTCGAGTTCCAGGTGGACGGCACCGAGGGCTCGGCCGTCGCCGGCCTGCGCAACTGCCGTGTCCAGCACCGCAGCAGCACGCCGAAGCCGGTCTGGAACCCCGACCTGCCGGCCGCCTACGCCTTCCGCGACCAGTGGCAGGAGGTCCCCGACAACACGGAGTTCGACAACGGCTTCAAGGCGCAGTGGGAGGTCTTCCTCAAGCACGTCTACGCCGACGCGCCCTACCACTGGGACCTGCTGGCCGGCGCCCGCGGCGTCCAGCTCGCCGAACTGGGCCTGAGGTCCTCCTCCGAGGGCCGCCGGTTCGCCGTGCCCGAACTGCGGCTGGACGGCACGGAGGCCACCCGGTGACCCTGCTGCTGCCCGGCGCGGACGGCACCCTGCGCCGGTACACCCCGCGCACCACCCCCGCCGTCGCCGCCCCGGAATCCGCCGTCCCCCTCGCGTCCCGCACGGTGCTGTCCGCCGCCCACGTGGTCGCGGACGCCTACGCGGACGTCTCCCCGGACTCCCCGGCGGCCGTCGACTGGGACGCCACGCTCGCCTTCCGCCGTCACCTGTGGTCCCACGGGCTCGGTGTCGCCGAGGCCATGGACACCGCACAGCGCGGCATGGGCCTGGACTGGGCGGGCGCGGCCGAGCTGATCCGCCGCTCGGCCGCCGAGGCACGCGCCGTCGGCGGCCACATCGCCTGCGGCGTGGGCACCGACCAGCTCACCGCGGCCGCGTCCCTGGCCGAGGTGCGCGGCGCCTACGAGGAGCAGCTGGCGCTCGTCGAGAGCACCGGTGCGCAGGCCATCCTGATGGCCTCACGCGCCCTCGCGGCCACGGCCCGCGGACCCGAGGACTACCTCGAGGTCTACGGGCATCTGCTGCGGCAGGCCGCCGAGCCGGTGATCCTGCACTGGCTCGGCCCGATGTTCGACCCGGCCCTGGAGGGCTACTGGGGCAGCGCCGACCTGGACGCCGCCACCGAAACGTTCCTGGACGTCATCGCCACCCACCCGGACAAGGTCGACGGCATCAAGGTCTCCCTGCTGGACGCCGACCGGGAGATCGCGCTGCGCCGCCGGCTCCCCGACGGGGTCCGGTGCTACACGGGTGACGACTTCAACTACCCCGAGCTGATCGCCGGCGACGAGCGCGGCTTCAGCCACGCCCTGCTCGGCATCTTCGACCCGCTGGGTCCGCTGGCCGCGCAGGCGGTGCGGATCCTGGACACCGGCGACGTGAAGGGTTTCAGGGAGCTGCTCGACCCCACCGTCGAACTCTCCCGCCACCTGTTCCAGACGCCCACCCGGTTCTACAAGACGGGCGTGGTCTTCCTCGCCTGGCTCGCCGGCCACCAGGACCACTTCGCCATGGTCGGCGGCCACCAGTCGGCCCGCTCGCTGCCGCACCTCACACGCGCCTACGAGCTCGCCGACTCCCTGGGGCTCTTCCCGGACCCGGCGCTCGCCGCGTCCCGTATGGCAGCCCTGCTCAACGTCTACGGAGTCGCCCAGTGACCGCACAGGCCGCCGGCCTCGCCCGGTTCAGCATCAACCAGATGACGGTGAAGCAGCTCTCCCTGCCCGAACTCGTCGCCGGCTGCACCGAACTCGGCGTGCGCCATGTCGGCCTGTGGCGGGAGCCCGTGCAGGCCTACGGTCTCGAGGCCGCGGCCGCACTGGTGCGGGACGCGGGGCTCACGGTGTCCACGCTCTGCCGGGGCGGCTTCCTCACCGCGGTCGAACCGGACGCACGCGCCGCGGCGATCGACGACAACAAGGCGGCGATCGACGAGGCCGTCGCCCTCGACACCCGGGTGCTGGTGCTGGTGTCCGGCGGCCTGCCACCCGGCAGCAGGGACCTGCACGGCGCACGCGAACGCATCGCGGACGCCCTCGGAGAACTCGCCCCCTACGCAGCCGAACGCGGCGTGCGCCTCGCGATCGAACCGCTGCACCCCATGTTCGCCTCCGACCGCTGCGTCGTCTCCACCCTCGGCCAGGCGCTCGACCTCGCCGAACGCTTTCCGTCCGAACAGGTCGGCGTCTGCGTGGACACGTACCACATCTGGTGGGACGACCGGGCGCCCGGGGACATCGCCAGGGCCGGACGCGGCGGCCGGATCTGCACCTTCCAACTGGCCGACTGGACCACGCCGCTCCCGGAAGGCGTCCTCAACGGCCGTGGCCAGATCGGCGACGGCGCCGTCGACATGCTGCACTGGCGCGGCCTCGTGGAAGCCACCGGGTACACCGACCCGATCGAGGTGGAACTCTTCAACGACGGCCTGTGGGCACGCGACGGCCGCGAGGTCCTCACGGAGACCACGGAGCGCTTCCTCCGGCACGCGGTCCCACCTGCCGCGTAGTCCCGTCCGGACCCGCCGACCCCTCCTGTCGCCGCCGTCTCCGAGGGAAACGAAAAAATCTCCTTCCCCATGCGCAACCCTACGGACCAGTAGGTCGTCGTACTTGGCATCGGAACATCCGGGGGAGGGATCTGGGGGGATCGCGGGGTTCTGATGTATGGGGAGGGGAGCTTGAGGGGGCCGGCCGGGAGGCGGGCCCCCTCAAGTGTGTCCTCCCCGGTCCTCCGACTGGCCGTCGACCGACTGGCCGTCGACCTGGCCGACCGGCCCGTCGACCGCCCCACTGACCTCGGCCGCCGTGGGGAACGACTCCTGCGCACCGGGCCGGGTGACCGTCACCGCGCCCACGCGTGCCGCGAAGACCGCAGCGGTCGGAAGGTCCTCGCCGGCGGAGAGCCGCCAGGCCAGGGCGGCCGCGAAGGCATCGCCGGCGCCGGTGGTGTCGACCGCCGTGACGGGCACCGACGGCACCCGCACCGGCGTGCCACCCCCGGAACGCACGGAGCCCTCGGCGACCAGCGCGCCGTCCGCCCCCAGGGTGATCACCACCGAACGCGGCCCGAGCGCGAGCAGCGCCCGTGCCCATGCCCCGGGATCGTCACCGACGTCGGCCTGCGGACCGAGCAGGACGCGTGCCTCGTGCTCGTTGACGATCAACGGGTCGCAGGCGGCCAGGACCGCGGCGGGCAACGGCACCGGGGGTGAGGCGTTCAAGGCGAAACGGGTGCCGGGACGCAGCCGTCGCACCACCTCCGCGACCGTCTCCAGGGGGATCTCCAACTGTGCCGAGACCACCCGCGCCCCGCCCAGCAGCCCGTCCGCAGCGGCCACGTCCTCCGGGACCAGTCGCGCGTTGGCACCCGGGGCGACGACGATGCTGTTGTCACCCGACGGGTCCACCGTGATCAGGGCGACCCCGGTGGGCGCCGCACCGACCAGCACACCGGCCGTGTCCACGCCCGCCGTCCGCTGCGCATCCACCAGCAGCCGCCCGTACGGGTCGTCGCCGACCCGGGCCAGCAGCGCCGTACGGGCTCCCAACCGGGCAGCCGCCGCCGCCTGGTTCGCCCCCTTGCCGCCCGGGTGCACGGCCAGGTCGGTGCCGAGCACCGTCTCACCGGGGCCGGGACGGCGCTGCACGCCGACCACCAGATCGGCGTTGGCCGACCCTACGACCAGCAGGTCGTGGCCGGTGTCGTGGTTGTGCTGCATGGCTCCCCAGAACTGGTGACGGGTGGCGGGCGGTGGGTCACTTGCAGGTTACGAGGTGGACCGCCGGACGTTCCCGGCGGTCACCACGGATCCCGAGGGCGTGGACCGCGTCCTAAGGGCGCGGGTCACGCTCCGGCCGGACCAGCACGCCGCGTTCCAGGGCCACGACGACCGCGTGGGTGCGGTCGCTGACGTCGAGCTTGGCGAAGACCCGCAGCAGGTGGGTCTTCACGGTCGCTTCCGCGATCACCAGCCTCCTGCCGATGTCCGCGTTGGACAGCCCGTCGGCCACGCCGTGCAGCACATCCAGCTCCCGTGCGGTCAGCGGGGGCTGGGCGGGCCGCCGCATGCGCGCCACCAGCAGCTGGGCCACCCGCGGGGCCAGCACCGTCTCGCCGCGTGCCGCGGACCGGATGGCGTCGACCAGCTGCTCCCGGGTGGTGTCCTTGAGCAGGTAGCCGATGGCGCCCGCCTCCACCGCGCGCTCGATGTCGGTGTCGGTGTCGTAGGTGGTGAGGATCAGCACACCGGTGGCCGCCGGTCCGGCGACTATCTCGGTGGTGGCGGCGACACCGTCGAGGACGGGCATCCTCAGGTCGATCAACGCGACATCCGGCGCCAGGCGTTCGACCAGCTCGACGGCCTCCCGGCCGTTGCCGGCCTCGCCCACCACCTCGATGCCGGGCTCCGGGGCCAGCAGGGCGAGCACGCCGGCCCGCATCACCGTGTGGTCGTCCGCGACGACGACGCGGATCCTGTCCTGGGGCATGCCCCCTCCTGTCGGTCAGTGCAGTGCGTGGGCGGGAACCAGGGCGTGGACACGGGTGCCGTCGCCCAAGGAGCTGGTGACGGTGAGCTCACCGCCGAGTTCCGCAAGCCGCCTGCGCATGCCGTCGAGGCCGAACCCGATCGAGGCGGCCACGTCGAAACCGCGGCCGTCGTCGGTTATCTCCAGCTCGATGCCGTGCGGGTGGGTGGCGAGCAGGACGCCCACGGTGCCGGCGCCGGCGTGCTTGCGGACGTTGGCCAGCGACTCCTGGAGGCAGCGCAGGAGGGCGATCCGCGGCGGCTGGTCGCAGACGACGTCCGGCAGCTCGGCGTCGACGGTGATCCCGGTGTCCTCGGCGAACCGGTCCAGGACCCGGCCCAGGGTCTGCGTGAGGGACCCCGGGCCCGACCGCTCCGCCTGGGCCGAGCCGACGAGGATCCGTGCCTCGGCCAGGTTCTCGCGCGCGGTCTGCTCGATCGACGTCAACTGCTGTGCGCTCCTGTCCGGATCGGCCGCCAGCCCCGAACGGGCCGCTTCGGCGAGGACGATGATGGAGGCGAAGCCCTGCGCGAGCGTGTCATGGATCTCCCGGGCGAGACGCTCGCGCTCCTCCGCGGCAGCACGCCGCTCGATGGTCTCCGCCAGCACCGTCCGGGCGGCGCGCAGTTCCGCGGTCAGCCGCGCTTCCCGCTCGTCGCTGCCCGCCACGAGATGCCGGACGAGCAGGCCGAACAGCACCGAGACCGCGTAGCCGACCAGGGTGAAGACCACGTTGCCGGACAGGAGGCGTGCGTGCGGGCCCTGCCCGGCGGCGATACCGACGACCATGGCAGCGGCGGCCAGACCGCTGAGCGTGATCGAGGCCGCCGGGCCGGCCGCGTAGATCCAGAACTGCGGCAGCGTCACGACGAACAGGGCCGCGCCGCTGCCCATCAGCCAGCCCATCGTGCCCAGACCGAGGACCAGAACGCCCAGGTAGGCGTGCGGACGCAGGACGCGGTTTCCGGGGAACAGGGCCACCGACGCGAAGCCGAGGGTGAGCACCACCAGCACCGCGTAGCAGGGGAGCTTCGTGGTGGCCGGCTCGTCCGCCACCGCGATGGCGGGCGGCACCAGGCCGAACAACACCCACAGCACGGCGTTCCACCGGTGCGGGACCGGTATCGGCAGCGGAGGGGTCACCTCGTCGTAGGGGTGAAGGCGCGGCCGGTGCTCCATGACCGTCAGCCTACGGTCGCCGTGGGCCGGGCCGCGGGCGCTGCCGACCCGGCCCGGAGCACCGGGCGCGAGGGCCACCAACTCCGCTCGCCCAGCAGCAGCATGAGGGACGGCAGGACGAGGAGCCGGATGACGAAGGCGTCCAGCAGGACCGCCGCTGCCAGGCTGAAGCCGATCTGCTTCATCTCGATGATGTGCAGGCCGGTGAAGCTGGCGAACACGATCACCATCACCAGCGCGGCACTGGTCACCACGCCCGCCGAGCTGCCGATGCCGTCCAGCACCGCCCTACGGGTGGGCACACCGCGCCGTACCGCCTCCCTGATCCGGGTGATCACGAACATCTGGTAGTCCATCGACAGGCCGAAGAGGATCACGAACAGGAACAGCGGCACCCGGGAGCCGATCGAGCCGGTGGAGTGGAAGCCCACCAGCCCTTCGGCCCAGCGGTGCTGGAAGACCAGCACCAGCAAGCCGAGGCCGGCCCCCGCCGACAGCAGGTTGAGCAGTACGCCCACGACTCCCAGGACGACGGAGCCGAACGCGGCGACGGTCACGGCGAAGGTGACCAGCAGCAGGGTCGTGATGATCAGCGGCAGCTTCTGCTTCTGGTGCCGAGGGTAGTCGGCGTACCGGGCCACGTCCCCGGTGACCGCCGCCCTGGCACCGGGCACCTTGCCGACCGTGTCCGGCACGTAGGTCGTGCGCAGCCGGTCGAGGGAGGCCTGGGCCGCGTCGGTGCTCACGTAGTGCGGCACCGGCAACTCCAGCAGGCTGATCCGGTGATCGCGGGACGTGCGCAGTTCGGCGGTGCCGGCCAGGGCCGGGTCGTGCTCGGCTCGCCGGGCGAGGGCGCGCAGCGCGCTGCCGATCCGCTCCGCCTGGTCCGGCGACGCCTGCACCACCACCTGGTGCATGGCCTTCAGCTCGGGAAAGGCGGCGTTGAGCCGGTCATAGGTCTGCATGGCGGGGATGCTGCGGGGGTGGGTCTCGCGGCCCATGTCGGTCAGCTTCAGGCCGAGCAGCGGTGCGGTCAGGGCGAGCAGGGCGATCACCGTGACCGTGAGGGCGGCGGCGGGGTGCGCGGCGGTGGGGCGCAGCACGGCCGCGGAGAACCGCCCGGCACCGGTGCCGGATCGGGTGCGCCGGCGCGCGGGCCGGGAGTGCGGGCGCGAGGTGTTGCCGGTGTGCCCGGCGGCGCGGGCGGCCTTCCGCGCGGCGTGCCGCTCGGCCCGGGCACCGAGCTTCGCCAGCAGGGCTGGTAGCACGGTCAGCGAGCTGGCCACGGCGACCAGCGTGACGACGATCGCGCCGGTCGCGATCGAGGAGAAGATCACGTCGTCGGCCAGGAAGAGGGTGGCGCTGGAGGCGGCGACCGCGAGACCGGAGAGGACGACGGCCCGCCCCGAGGTGGCCGCCGCCAGCTCCACGAGCGCCTGGGACGTGAGCCGGCCACCGGCCCGGGCGCGCTCCTCTCGCTCGCGCTTCAGGTAGAAGAGGGTGTAGTCGACGCCGACGGCCATGCCGATCATCAGGATGATGTTGGTACCGACGCCGGCGTCCGGGAAGGCGTGCGAGGCGAGCATCGACAGGCCCACGGCCCCGGCGATCGAGGAGAGCGCCAGCAGCAGCGGCACCGCCGCCATCGCGACCGAGCGGAACACCAGCAGCAGGGTGATCAGGGTGACCGGCAGCGCGATCAGCTCGGTGCGGGACAGGTCGTGCCCCCGCAGCGTGTCGACGCCCTTGCTGATGGAGGGGCTTCCGGTCTCCGCCACCCGCAGCCCGGGATGGGCCCGCTGCACGGCGGCGGTGGCGGCGACCAGCGGCGCGACGTGCTTCTTCGCATCCAGCTCGGCGCCCGTCATGGTCACGGCCACCCGCAGGGCCGTGCCGTCCGCCGAGCGCACCGGGCCGGCCACCGAGCGGACTTCGGGCAGCCGCTGCATGCGCGCGGTGAGGTCCCGCACGGCGGCCTGGGCCGCCGCCGCGTCCAACCGGCCCGTGCCGGATGCCGCGGTGACGAGCACCTGCTCCACCGGACGCTGCTGGAGACCGCCCGAGGCCGCCATCGCCTCGGCTCGCCCGGCCTCGCCCACCCGGAAGTCCGCGGAGGTGGCCGGATGGCCGCCGACCGCGATGCCGGAACCCAGGCAGAGCGCCACGAAGATGAACCAGCCGGCGATCGCGCGCCATGGGTGCCAGGCGCTCCAACGCGCCATCCGCACAGGAAGATTTGTCATGCATTCATGCTGGTCGCGGGCGTGTGCGTGCCAACAGCCTCGACCGATGGAACCTGGGGTCCACCGGTCGGTGGATGCGCACCCCTGCCCCACGCGCCCGCCGGCGCTCCCCCCGGCCGCCCCCCAAGTCCCGTAGGCACCGATGTCACTCGCCGGCGGTACCGTCGGATCATGGCGAATCCGGTGGAGCCGCGGCGGCTTGCGGTGGTCGAGGGCGTCCTGGAGCGGATCACCTACGCGAACGAGGAGAACGGCTACACGGTCGCCCGCGTCGACACCGGCCGGGGCAGCGGTGATCTCCTCACGGTCGTGGGGGCGCTGCTCGGTGCGCAGGTGGGGGAGTCGCTGCGGATGGAGGGCCGTTGGGGCTCCCATCCGCAGTACGGCAAGCAGTTCACGTGTGAGAACTACACCACCGTGCTCCCCGCCACCGTCCAGGGCATCCGGCGCTATCTCGGCTCCGGCCTGGTCAAGGGCATCGGCCCGATCTTCGCCGACCGCATCACCCAGCACTTCGGCCTGGACACCCTCCAGATCATCGAGGAGGAGCCCAAGCGCCTCATCGAGGTCCCCGGCCTCGGCCCGAAGCGCACCAAGAAGATCGCCGACGCCTGGGAGGAGCAGAAGGCGATCAAGGAAGTGATGCTCTTCCTCCAGACCGTGGAGGTCTCCACCTCCATCGCGGTGCGCATCTACAAGAAGTACGGCGACGCGTCGATCTCCGTCGTCAAGCAGGAGCCGTACCGGCTCGCAGCCGACGTCTGGGGCATCGGGTTCCTCACCGCCGACAAGATCGCCCAGTCCGTTGGCATCCCGCACGACAGCCCGGAGCGCGTCAAGGCCGGCTTGCAGTACGCGCTGTCGCAGTCCACCGACCAGGGCCACTGCTTCCTGCCCGAGGAGCAGCTGATCGCCGACGCGGTGAAGCTGCTCCAGGTCGACACAGGGCTGGTCATCGAGTGCCTGGCGGAGCTGGCCGCGCTGGACGAGGGCGTGGTGCGCGAAGAGGTGCCCGGGGTCGACGGCGGGCCCGTCACCGCGGTCTACCTCGTGCCGTTCCACCGCGCGGAGCTGTCTCTTTCCGGCCAGTTGCTACGGCTGCTGCGCACCGAGCAGGACCGGATGCCCGCGTTCCAGGACGTCGCCTGGGACAAGGCGCTCGGCTGGCTGGCCGGGCGCACCGGTGCCGATCTCGCGCCCGAGCAGCAGGAGGCCGTCAAGCTGGCGCTCACCCGCAAGGTCGCGGTGCTCACCGGCGGCCCGGGCTGCGGCAAGTCGTTCACGGTCCGCTCGATCGTGGAGCTGGCCCGTGCCAAGCGCGCCAAGGTGGTGCTCGCCGCGCCCACCGGACGGGCGGCGAAGCGGCTCGCCGAGCTGACCGGCGCCGAGGCGTCCACCGTGCACCGCCTCCTGGAGCTCAAGCCCGGCGGGGACGCTGCGTACGACCGGGAGCGACCGCTGGACGCCGACCTCGTCGTGGTCGACGAAGCGTCGATGCTGGACCTACTCCTCGCGAACAAGCTGGTCAAGGCGGTTCCCGAAGGCGGCCACCTGCTCTTCGTCGGCGATGTCGACCAGTTGCCCAGCGTCGGCGCCGGAGAGGTGCTGCGGGACCTGCTCGGCGACGGCAGCCCGGTGCCGGCGGTGCGGCTCACCAAGATCTTCCGCCAGGCCCAGCAGTCCGGCGTGGTCACCAACGCGCACCGGATCAACTCCGGGCAGCCGCCCGTCACCCAGGGCCTGACGGACTTCTTCCTCTTCGTCGAGGACGACACCGAGGAGGCCGGACGGCTCACGGTGGACGTCGCCGCGCGCCGCATCCCGGCCCGCTTCGGCCTCGACCCACGCCGTGACGTGCAGGTCCTGGCCCCCATGCACCGCGGCCCCGCCGGCGCCGGCGTCCTCAACGGGCTGCTCCAGCAGGCCATCACCCCGGGCCGCCCCGATGTGGCCGAAAAACGCTTCGGCGGCCGGGTCTTCCGCGTAGGCGACAAGGTCACCCAGATCCGAAACAACTACGACAAGGGCGAGAACGGCGTCTTCAACGGCACGGTCGGCGTCGTCACCGCCCTGGACGCCGACGAGCAGCGCCTCATGGTCCGTACCGACGAGGACGAAGAGGTCCCGTACGACTTCGACGAGCTGGACGAACTCGCCCATGCCTACGCGGTGACCATCCACCGCTCGCAGGGCAGCGAGTACCCGGCCGTGGTGATCCCGGTGACCACCAGTGCCTGGATGATGCTCCAGCGCAATCTGCTGTACACCGCGGTGACCAGGGCGAAGAAGCTGGTCGTCCTGGTCGGCTCGCGCCGCGCGCTCGGCCAGGCGGTACGCACCGTCTCGGCGGGCCGCCGCTGTACGGCCCTGGACTTCCGGTTGCGCTCCGGCCGGGGCGCGGCGGTCTGAGCGACGGTACGGGGTCCGGCTCGCGCCGGGGCGCCCGCGTGCCCCGGTGGCGGGAACGCAACCCCGGACGCCGAGCCCTCCCACCCTCGCCGGCGAGGGAAATCAGGACTAATCCAGGCGCATCCGGATCACCCGTAACGCCGTCGGTCCCGCGGCGTCCCGCGGGGCGTGGCGAGGCCGTGAATTTTGATCGATCAATCAGTCGGAAAGCTCACAGGGCCCTTCCGGAACCGGGGCGAAGGGGGCAGGATGAGCAGACTGGCGGCACTCAGTGCCGCCGATAGGCCCAATGGCCGACCCCGAGTGCACTCTCCTGCGCCAAATGGGGGATGGTAGAGGCAGTCAGGGCAGTCAGGGCAGGCACCTCGAAGATGAGGTACAACGTCGGGTGAGGGAAGACGTGAGCGACAAACGCGATGACGCAGTAGTACTGCGGTACGGCGAGGGTGAATACACGTACTCGGTGGAGGACAGCACCGTCGGGGACAAGGGCTTCGACATCGGGAAGCTGCGCGCCCAGACCGGTCTGGTGACCCTGGACAGCGGTTACGGCAACACTGCCGCCTACAAGTCGGGGATCACCTATCTCGACGGTGAGCAGGGCATTCTGCGTTACCGCGGCTATCCGATCGAGCAGCTGGCCGAGCGTTCCACGTTCGTCGAGGTCGCCTACCTGCTGATCAACGGCGAGCTGCCGACCGTCGACGAGCTGGCGGAGTTCCGGGACGAGATCACCCGGCACACCCTGCTGCACGAGGACGTCAAGCGCTTCTACGACGGGTTCCCGCGTGACGCCCACCCGATGGCGATGCTGTCGTCGGTGGTCAGCGCGCTGTCCACGTTCTACCAGGACAGCCACAACCCGTTCGACGAGAAGCAGCGCCACCTGTCGACGATCCGGCTGCTGGCGAAGCTCCCGACGATCGCCGCCTACGCGTACAAGAAGTCGGTCGGCCAGCCCGTCGTCTACCCGCGCAACGACCTCGGGTATGTCGAGAACTTCCTGCGGATGACGTTCTCGGTGCCGGCCGCCGAGTACGCGCTGGACCCGGTGGTGGTGTCGGCGCTGGACAAGCTGCTGATCCTGCACGCCGACCACGAGCAGAACTGTTCGACGTCGACGGTGCGCCTGGTGGGCTCCTCGCAGGCGAACATGTTCGCGTCCATCTCGGCCGGCATCTCGGCCCTGTGGGGCCCGCTGCACGGTGGTGCGAACCAGTCGGTGCTGGAGATGCTGGAGGGTATCCAGAACTCCGGGAGCGACGTCGACACCTTCATCCGCAAGGTGAAGAACAAGGAAGACGGCGTGAAGCTCATGGGCTTCGGGCACCGCGTCTACAAGAACTTCGACCCCCGGGCGAAGATCATCAAGGCTGCGGCGCACGACGTCCTCTCCGCGCTCGGCAAGTCCGACGAGCTGCTCGACATCGCGCTGCGCCTCGAGGAGCACGCGCTCGCCGACGACTACTTCGTGGAGCGGAAGCTCTACCCGAACGTGGACTTCTACACGGGTCTGATCTACCGCGCGATGGGCTTCCCGACGGAGATGTTCACCGTGCTGTTCGCGCTTGGCCGGTTGCCCGGGTGGATCGCCCAGTGGCAGGAGATGATCAAGGAGCCGGGTTCGCGGATCGGGCGTCCGCGGCAGATCTACACGGGTGTCGTCAATCGGGACTTCATCCCGGTGGAGGAGCGGTAGCCTTCGGCCTTCGGCCTTCGGCTTCCCGGTCTGGGGCGGTCCCGCCGTGTGTCGGTGTCCCCGGGTGGGGATCGGCGCGGTGGGGGCTGCCCCTTGGCGTTGGTAGCGACCTGCCGGTCTCGTCGTGGCGGGTCGCGCAGTTCCCCGCGCCCCTTGATTGCGGCCTTCGGCCGGCGGGGGCTGCGGTAGGGGGTGCCCCTCTGGGGCGGTGGCGACCTGCTGGTTTCGTTGTGGCTGGTCGCGCAGTTCCCCGCGCCCCTTGGTCGCGGCCTTCGGCCTGCTCACCTGCGCACCTTGGTCGCGGCCTGCGGCCTGCTCGCCTGCGCCCCAAGTTCATGGCCTTCGGCCTGCTCTTGGGGCGTGTTGGGTTGCCGTGTATCTCTGTTCGGCACCCCGGTGCAGCGAGTGAGCCAAAGGGCGCGCCGGTGTTGAGTGGCCGAACGCGCGGAGGCCCGACGAAGTCGGGCTGAGCACGATCGGTCGCTCGACACCGGCTGAGGCGCCCGGCGGCGAACCGAGCTTTTAAAAAAAGGGAAAGCGCCCCGTCGCCGGTCCCCCCACGGGCCGGCGGGCGGGGCGCTTTCCTGTGTCCCGGTGCGGATTCCCCCCACGGGATCCGGCCGGGCGTCGGTGGGCTGCGCCAGCCGCGTTGTGGTCTGCCGGGACGCGTACGGTCGGGGGGGCCGCTCAAAGCTCCCCGGTGTACGTGTCCCGGCTCACAACCTCCGGAGACGTCCCCCAAGACATCTCCGCTGATGTCGGATTCGCCCCCCAAGACGTCTCCAGCATCGTCCTCTTAGACTCGCGAGCCCCTTCTATGGTTACGCTTAAATCTATGTGACGTACGTCTCTTGCATACGTCGAACTCTTTCGCAAGAGCCCCGTCGTGGTGACCGGGGGTTAAGTGTAAGGATGTTGAACCGCACATGTGAAGGCCTGTGAAGAATTTGGGTCTCGCTTCTGAGACAACATACGTGGACTGCTGTAGGCGCCAGGTGAAGGCGGCTACGTGAAGTTCCGCAGGCGCAGGCTGTTGCTGACTACGAAGACCGACGAGAACGCCATCGCGGCTCCGGCGATCATCGGGTTGAGCAGTCCGGCCGCGGCGAGCGGCAGGGCTGCAAGGTTATAGCCGAAGGCCCAGAAAAGGTTGCCTTTGATGGTGGCCAGTGTGCGGCGCGAGAGCCGGATGGCGTCCGCGGCCACCCGCAGGTCGCCGCGGACCAGGGTGAGGTCGCTCGCCTCGATCGCGGCGTCGGTGCCGGTGCCCATGGCCAGGCCGAGGTCGGCGGTGGCGAGTGCGGCGGCGTCGTTGACTCCGTCGCCGACCATGGCGACGGTCCGGCCCTCGTCCTTCAGGCGCCGTACGACGGCCACCTTGTCCTGCGGCAGCACCTCGGCGATCACCTCGTCGATGCCGACGGTGCGGGCCACGGTCGCGGCCACGGCCGGGTGGTCGCCGGTCAGCAGGATCGGCGTGAGGCCGAGTGCGCGCAGCTCGCGCACCGCCTCGGCGCTGGTGTCCTTGACGGCGTCGGCGACGGTCAGCACGCCACGCGCCGTGCCGTCCCAGGCGACGGTGACGGCCGTGTGGCCGGCCTCTTCGGCGGCGGCCTTGGCGGCGGCCAGCTGCGGGGGCAGTGCGATACCGACGGCGGTGAGCAACTGCTCGCGCCCGACGAGCACGTCGTGCCCCTCGACGGTGCCGCGCACGCCGAGCCCGGGGACGTTCTCGAACGGCTCGGGGGTGGGCAGTGCCGCACCGCTCCCGTCCGCCTCGGTGGCCCCTCGCTCGACGGCGCCGGTGGCGATGGCCTGCGCGATGGGGTGCTCGGAGGCGTTCTCCACGGCACCGGCGAGCCGGAGCAGCAGCTTCTGGTCCGTGTCCGGCGCGTGCACGTCCCTCAGCGTCATCCGGCCGGTGGTGACCGTGCCGGTCTTGTCGAGGACGACCGTGTCGACGCGGCGGGTGGATTCCAGGACCTCGGGGCCCCGGATGAGGATGCCGAGCTGGGCGCCGCGGCCGGTGCCGACCATGAGGGCGGTGGGCGTCGCCAGGCCGAGCGCGCAGGGGCAGGCGATGATCAGTACCGCCACCGCGGCGGTGAACGCCGCGCCGGCCCCGCCGCCGACCACGAGCCAGGCCAGCAGCGTGCCCGCGGCGATCAGCAGCACGACGGGTACGAAGATCCCGGCGATCCGGTCGGCGAGCCGCTGCACCTGCGCCTTGCCGTTCTGCGCGTCCTCCACGAGCCGGGCCATCCGGGCCAGCTGCGTGTCGGCGCCGACCCGGGTCGCTTCGACGACGAGCCGGCCCCCGGCGTTCACGGTGGCGCCGGTGACGGTGGCGCCGACGGTCACGTCGACCGGTACCGACTCGCCGGTGAGCATCGAGGCGTCGACCGCCGAGGTGCCCTCGACGACGGTGCCGTCGGTGGCGATCTTCTCTCCGGGTCGTACGACGAACCGGTCACCGACGGCCAGCCGGCTCACCGGGACGCGTGTCTCCACCGGTGCGCCGCCGCCCGGCGCGGGCCGCAGCACGCAGACGTCCTTGGCGCCCAGCTCCAGCAGGGCGTGCAGGGCGGCTCCCGCGCGTCGTTTGGAACGGGCCTCCAGGTAGCGGCCGAGCAGCAGGAAGGTGACGACGCCGGCCGCGACCTCCAGATAGAGGGCCGAGGAGGTGTCGGTGCGTGCGGCGAGCAGGTCGAATCCGTGCCGCATGCCCGGCATCCCGGCGTCGCCGAAGAACAGCGCCCACAGCGACCAGCCGAAGGCGGCCAGGGTGCCGAGCGAGACCAGGGTGTCCATGGTGGCCGCGCCGTGCCGTGCGTTCTTCCACGCGGCGCGGTGGAAGGGCAGGCCACCCCAGATGACGACCGGGGCCGCGAGTGTCAGCGAGAGCCACTGCCAGTTGTCGAACTGGAGGGCGGGGACCATCGAGAGCACGATCACCGGGAGCGCGAGCAGCGCGGAGCCGCGAAGGCGGTCGCGGAGCGCGGTGACCTCCGGGTCGGTGGCGGCGGTGGCCGCCGGACCGGTGGCGGTCGCGTCGGTGGCCGCTCCGGCGGGACCGCGGTCCGGCCAGTCCCGCCCGTCCGGCCGGCCGTGCGGTCCGGCCCGGTCCGTACGGTGATCCCGTTCGGGGGCGCTGTCGGCGGCGTCATGGGCGCTGTGGGGTGGCGGGACCGCGGGGGGTGGTGGCGCGGGCTGCTCGGCGGTGTAGCCGGTCTTCACGACGGTGGCGACGAGATCGGCGACCTCGACCCCGTCGGGGTAGCTGACCCGGGCCTTCTGGGTGGCGAAGTTCACGGTGGCGGTGACGCCCGCCATGCGGTTGAGCTTCTTCTCCACCCGTGCCGCGCACGCCGCGCAGGTCATCCCGCCGATGCGGAGTTCGACCTGCGAGACGGACGCGGGGTGGTCGGGTGGTGCCGGGGTCCCGGCGGCCGCGGTGGCGGTGGCCGGCGGAGCGGCGGAAGGCTCGGGGGTGCCTGGCGCTTCGGCCACCCCGGTCGGCTGGTGGCCGGCCGGCCGGTCGGCGGTCTGGCCGGCGGTCTCTGGTGCGGTGCTGGTCATTGCGGGCTCCAGATGGCGGTGCGGTGCTGCGTGCTCCTGAAAACGGCCGGCCGGGGGACGCCAGGCGTGCCGGCTCGCCGGTGTGCCGGCTCAGGCGCGGCCGGCGAACTCGTATCCCGCTTCGTCGATCGCGGCGCGTACCGCCTCGTCGTCGAGCGCGGCCGCGGAGACCACGGTGACCCGGCCGCTGGCGGCCTCGGCGGCGACGGAGCGTACGCCCGCCAGCTCGCCGATCTCGCTGACGACCGCGCTTTCGCAGTGTCCGCAGGTCATCCCGGTCACCTGGTAGGTCGCGGTGACCTCGCCGTCGGTGGCCGGAGTGGGGGTGGCGGCCTCGCCCTGGGTGGTCATATGGGGCTCCTCGGGAGTGCGGTGTGCGTGGGTGGACGGAAAGCCGGGCGCGGGGACGGGAACGGTGCGCGCCTACCCGGGCCGGGCGCGGGTACGGCACGGACCCGTACCGCACGGACCCGTACGGGCGGATGGAACGGCGCCGCGCCGGACTCACCCGGCACCTGCGCCTCGCCCGACTCTCCTCACACTATACCCCTAGGGGGTAGGGGAATGCGTAGCCTCGGGGCGGCCGTGATGGACGGCCCACTCCCGGGCCAGCACCGACATGATCACCTCGTCGAACGGCTCACCGTCCCGCAGCATCGCCTCCCGCCGCACGCCCTCTGCAACGAAGCCGACCCGCTCGTAGACACGCCGGGCCCGCTGGTTGTGGGTGTAGACACCCAGTTCGATGCGGTTCAGGCCGAGCCGCTCGAAGCCGTGGCCGAGGGTGAGCCGGACCGCCTCGGTGCCCAGCCCGCGGTTCCGGCCGGCGGGCCCCAGCATGATGCGGAAGGTGCAGCTGCGGTCGGCCGGATGCCAGTCGAACAGCACGCTTTCACCGACGAGTGCGCCGCTGTCCCGGTCGATCACGGCGAGGTCGAGCCGGTCGTCCGTCGTGGCGCGCGACGCGTACCAGGCGCGTACCCGCTCCTCCGTGAGCGTGCTGCGCGGGTGGCCCATGAAGAGGGTCACCTCCGGATCGCCGATCATCGCGAACATCTCCGCGGCGTCGGCTGCGGCGACGGGGCGCAGCACCACCTTGTCGCCGGTCAGTACCGGCTTGACGGAGAAGTCGTCCGGGGGATTCGTCGAGGAATGGTCCACATGTGCCGCTGTCATCTGCGGATTCTGCGTGGCCACGGTCGGCGCCGGCAAACGAGAATCCCCCGGCAGACGAGGATCCTCCCGGCGAACGAGAATTTCTCGGCGAACGAGGATCCCCCGTCTGACCCGTCTGACCCGTCCGGCCCGTCTGGCCGCGCCCGACCGACCCTTGCCCCGCGTGCCGTTGCCGGGGCCCGGCGCGGGCCCCGGCGGCCGGTGGTTGCGGTCGGGGCGGGGTCAGTCGCCCTGGCGCCGGCGGTTGCTCGGGCGGGCGGCGACCCACGCCCGGACGGTGTCCGCGTACCAGTACGGCTTGCCGTTCTCCACGCGGTCGGGTGGGGGCAGCAGCCCGTGTTTGCGGTACGAACGCACCGTGTCCGGGCGGACCTTGATGTGTGCGGCGATGTCTCTGTATGACCAGAGTCCGTGGTCGGTCACCGTGGCTTCTCCTCCCCGCCGCGCCCAGCGGCGGCAGGGAGCCGTCGGACGAGCCGGGCGCGACGCTGGCGATTGCTGAGCCTTGCCGGGTGAACGACGCAGGGTGATCCCGGTCAGGGGGTGTGGATCGGCTGTGACACGGAATCGGCCCAGCGCGGACATGTGTGACAAGAAGGAGGAGTTTGTGACGGAAGCGGTGCGAAAAGGGCCGTAACCTCGCGCGCCCCTCAGGCCCCGCAGGACCGGAGGAATGCGCGGGTGCGGCGGGCGATGGGCAGGGGGCGGTCGGGTGGGCAGGGGTACATGTCCTGCTCGACGATGGCGAAGAGGTCGACGTCGAGCCGGCCGGCGGCCTCCAGCACCGGTTCCAACGCGGGCACGCCGCACGGCGGTTCGCACATCACGCCGCGTGCGACCGCGGGGCCGAACGGCAGTTGCCGGGCGTGGACCTCGGCCAGGATCCCGGGGTCGACCTGCTTGAGATGCAGATAGCCGATGCGTTCGCCGTAGGTCTCGATGAGTTTGACGCTGTCGCCGCCGCAGTACGCGTAGTGCCCGGTGTCCAGGCAGAGCGAGACCAGGTCGGGGTCGGTGGCGTCGAGGAAGCGGGTGACGTTCTCCTCGCTGTCGATGTGGGTGTCGGCGTGCGGGTGGACGACCACCTTCAGACCGTGGCGCTCGCGCACCTCGCGGGCCAGACGCTCGGTCAGGCGGGTCAGGTCGCGCCACTGGGCGGGGGTGAGGGTACGGTCCTCCAGCACCTCGCCGGTCTTGTCGTCGCGCCAGAAGGCGGGGATGACGACCAGGTGCCGGGCGCCCATCGCGCGGGCCAACTCGGCGACCCCCGCGACATGGCGCCAGGTGGACTCCCAGACCTCCGGGCCGTGGTGCAGACCCGTGAAGACGGTGCCGGCGGAGACCTTGAGCCCGCGCCGCCGGGTCTCTTCGCCCAGTACCGCGGGATCGGTGGGGAGATAGCCGTAAGGGCCGAGCTCGATCCACTCGTAGCCGGATGCGCTGACCTCGTCGAGGAAGCTCTGCCAGGGGACCTGGCGCGGGTCGTCGGGGAACCAGACGCCCCACGAGTCGGGTGCGGAACCGATCCGGATGCGTGACAGCGTCGTCATGAGCGTCACTTTCCGGGCGTCACGGACGGGGTGTCAAGGGTCTGGTCCGAATGTCCGGACAAAACATTGACAGGGCTGGCGCCCGGCACTAGACCTTGGGGTGAGCCGCCGCGGGCCCGCCTCCCCTGGGCCGTACCGGCAGCCCTGCTCCTGCCGGTTCGCCAGGAAGGGACGTATCCGTGACCGACCCGGACGACGGCGCCGCCCTGCCCGACGCCTCGCCTGACACCCCGTTCGACGTCCTCACGATGGGGCGGATCGGGGTCGACCTGTACCCGCTCCAGGCCGGGGTGCCGCTGGCGGACGTCGAGCAGTTCGGGAAGTTCCTCGGCGGATCGGCCACCAACGTCGCGGTCGCGGCCGCCCGGCTCGGGCTGCGCAGCGCGGTGATCAGCCGCACCGGTCACGACGCCTTCGGCGACTACGTGCACCGGACGCTGCGTGACCTCGGCGTCGACGACCGGTGGGTCACCCCGGTGCCGGGGCTGCCGACCCCGGTCACGTTCTGCGAGATCTTCCCGCCCGACGACTTCCCGCTCTACTTCTACCGCCAGCCCAAAGCGCCCGACCTCGTGATCAGGCCGGGTGAACTCGACCTCGACGCCGTCGCCGCCGCACGGGTCTTCTGGATGACCGGGACCGGACTGTGCGAGGAGCCGAGCCGGACGGCGACGCTGACCGCGCTCGCCCACCGCGCACGGGCCGGCCTGACCGTGTTCGACCTGGACTGGCGGCCGATGTTCTGGCACGAGGAGAACGCCGGACGAGCGCCGACCGCGGGCCCGGGCGACCCCGCCGACGTCCCCGTGCGCCACGAACTGGGCCCCGACGGCGCCCGCCCGTACTACGTCGAGGCGCTGCGGCACGCCACCGTCGCCGTGGGCAACCTGGACGAGGTGGAGGTGGCCACCGGGGAACGCGAGCCGCTCGCCGCCGCGCGCGCCCTGCTCGCCGCTGGCGTCGAGGTCGCGGTGGTCAAACAGGGCCCGAAGGGCGTCCTCGCGATGACCGCCGACGGGCAGCGGGCAGAGGTGCCGCCACTGCCGGTGCGGGTGCTCAACGGCCTCGGCGCCGGCGACGCGTTCGGCGGCGCCCTCTGCCACGGGCTGCTGGCGGGCTGGGACCTGGAGCGCACCATGCGGTACGCGAACGCGGCCGGGGCGATCGTGGCCGGCCGCCTGGAGTGTTCCTCGGCGATGCCCACGCCCGCCGAGGTGGAGACGGCGGTGACCGAGGGGTCGGTGCGGTGACGTCGTCGTCCGGTACGCGGTCCGGGCCGCGCCGCCGCGGTACCGGTGACGCGCCGGTGGACATGCCGGACATGTGGACGGCCGACGGTGCCGTCGACGTCGCCGCGCTGGCCAGGACCAGGGCGCGGCACCCGGAGGCGGTGGCAGCGGCGGCTGCGCAACGGACCCGGCGGGCGCTGCTCGGGCCGCGGCAGCGGCTGATGATCATCGCCGCAGACCATCCGGCGCGCGGTGCGCTCGGCGTCGGTGAGCGCGCCTTCGCCATGGCCGACCGGGCCGATCTCCTCACCCGCCTGTGCCGGGCGCTCGCCAGGCCCGGCGTCGACGGTGTGCTGGCCGCCGCCGACGTCCTCGACGACCTGCTGCTGCTCGGCGCGCTGGACGGCAAGGTCGTCATCGGCTCGATGAACCGGGGCGGGCTCGCCGGTGCCGCCTTCGAACTCGACGACCGGTTCACCGGGCTGCGCCCGCAGGACATCGAACGGCGCGGCTTCGACGCGGGGAAGCTGCTGCTGCGCATCGACTACGACGACCCCGGCTCGCTGCGCACGCTGGAGGCGGCGGCACGGGTGGTGGACGGCATGGCCGAACGGGGCCTGCCGGTGTTCGTCGAGCCGTTCCTGTGCCGCCGCGACACGCACGGCGCCCTGCGCAACGACCTGAGCGCCGCGGCCGTCAGCACGTCCCTGGCGATCGCGTCCGGACTCGCCGGGACCTCCGCGTACACCTGGCTGAAGGTGCCCGTCACCGAGGACCCGGCGGACATGGCTCGCGTCATGGCGACCACCACGCTGCCCGCGGTACTGCTCGGCGGCGAGGTGGGCGACACCGCTCAGGCCCAGCAGCGCGCCTACGAACGGTGGCGCGCCGCGCTCCGGTTGCCGACGGTGCAGGGACTCGTCGTGGGACGGTCCCTGCTGTATCCCGGGGACGGCGACGTGGTCGGGGCGGTCGACACCGCGGTGGGGTTGCTGTGAGCGCGGGCGCCTGCCGGCGGGGTGCCTGCCGGCAGGGGTGCGCGTGGTTTCGGCGGGACCGTGGGTCGCCACCGGCCGGGTGGGGGCGTTCCTGTCGTGTCCGGACCACCGGCCGGTGGGGGCTGGTCGCGCAGTTCCCCGCGCCCCTTTGTGGGCACTGCGTGCCCCCCTGGGGCGTGCGCCTGGCCGTGCCTCGGAGGGGCGCGCCCGGTAGGGGCGCGGGGAACTGCGCGATCGGCCCGACGAGACGGGCGGGTCGTCACCGTCTCGAGGGGGCCGTTCCTGTCGTGTCCGGGCCACCGGCCGGTGGGGGCTGGTCGCGCCCACGCGGCGGAGCCGCATATCGACACAGCCCCGCGCCCCTTTTCAGCGCCTTCGGCGCGCGGGCGCGCCCGGTAGGGGCGCGGGGAACTGCGCGACCAGCCCCGACGAGATCGTCGGGTCGTCACCGGCCCCAGAGGGCTGTTTCTGTCGTGTCCGGGCCACCGGGCCGGTGGACGGTCCCGAGTGCTCGCGTGGCAGGGGCTTCGGGTGAAGCCCGGAAAGATCGATCGGTTAACGGTGTGTGAGGCGTGGGGTAGGGATAGGCGCATGGTCGAGGCGAGTGGGGCGAGCGGTCAGGGCGGGGACGGCGGAGTGGCCGCACCGGGACCGGGCGGCGCCGGTGCCCGGAGCGGTACCGGCGCCGGTGGCCGTACCGGCGCCGCGCCACGCCGTACCCGCCTCCACCTCCCCCACGGCACCGCCGCCACCGCCCCGTACGCCCTCGACGTCACCCCGGCCCGCGCCGGATGGGCGTACTCCGCACTGCGCGTGCTGGAGCTCGCCGCCGGCGCGACGCACTCCTTCACGAGCGGGGACACCGAGTGGATCGTGATGCCGTTGAACGGCGGCTGCACGGTGCACGCGGACGGGATGACGATGGAACTCGCGGGTCGACCCGACGTTTTCGAGTCGGTCAGTGACTTCGCCTACGTGCCGCGGGACGCCCGCGCCACAATCACCTCCGGTGCGGGAGGCCGCTTCGCCCTGGCAGGAGCGAAGTGCGAGCGTAAGCTCCCCGCCCGCTACGGCCCCGCGCCGGAGGTACCCGTCGAGAGCCGCGGCGGCGGCAGCTGCACGCGCCAGGTGCGCAACTTCGCGGCCGCCGGCGTCTTCGACTGCGACCGGCTGATCGCCGTGGAGGTGCTCACCCCGGCCGGCAACTGGTCCTCGTACCCGCCGCACAAGCACGACGAGCACCGGCCGGGTGAGGAGAGCGAGCTGGAGGAGATCTACTACTTCGAGATCGCCGGGCCGCACGGCTTCGGCTACCAGCGGGTCTTCCCGTCCCGCCCGGGCGGCAGCGACGTGCTCGCCGAGGTGCGCAGCGGCGACGCGGTGCTGGTGCCCGACGGGTGGCACGGACCGTCGATCGCCGCACCCGGGCACGACATGTACTACCTGAACGTGATGGCGGGCCCCGGTGCCGAACGGGCCTGGCAGATCTCCTTCCACCCCGACCATCTCGCAACCACCGAGGGCTACCGATGAGCACACGGAAGAAGGGCCACGCGGTGCCGGCCGCGCAGCCGCCCACCTCGCCGGCCACGACGCCCGCGCCGTCCCCCCAGAAACCCGCGTCGACCGCAGCCGCGGCCCCCACCGGCGCTCCGCCGCCCACGGAGGCGCACACCGCCACCGGGGATCCCGCCCCGCACGCCCACGCCCCCCGAACCCCACGCCCCGAAGCGGCCACTGCGGCCACCGCGGCCACCGCCGCCGAGAGCACCGAGGCCGCCCCCGAGTCCACCACCCCCGCGCGCCGCACCCGCCGGCTCACCACCGCACAGGCCCTGGTCGCCTTCCTCGCCCGGCAGTACACCGAACGGGACGGCGAGCGGCACCGCCTGATCGGCGCCACCTGGGGCATCTTCGGGCACGGCAACGTCGCCGGGATCGGCCAGGCGCTCGTCGAGTACGCCGACGAGATGCCGTTCCACCAGGGCCGCAACGAGCAGGCCATGGTGCACGCTGCGGTCGGCTACGCCCGGCAGTCCGGGCGGCTGGCCACGCACGCCGTGACCACGTCGATCGGCCCCGGCGCCACGAACCTGGTCACCGGGGCCGCGCTCGCCACCATCAACCACCTGCCCGTCCTGCTGCTGCCCGGCGACATCTTCGCGACCCGCCCCGCCGACCCGGTGCTCCAGCAGCTCGAAGTGCCCTACGCGGGCGACGTGTCCGTGAACGACTGCCTGCGGCCCGTCTCCGCCTACTTCGACCGGATCACCCGCCCCGAGGCGCTGATGCCGGCCGCGCTGGCCGCCATGCGCACCCTGACCGACCCCGTCGCCACCGGCGCCGTCACGCTCGCGCTGCCGCAGGACGTGCAGGCCGAGGCGTACGACTGGCCGGAGGAGTTCTTCGCCGAGCGGGTGTGGCACGTGCGCCGCCCGGCCCCCGACGAGCGGGAGCTGGAGGCGGTGGTGCGCGCGATCCGCGCGGCGCACCGGCCGCTGGTCGTCGCCGGCGGCGGGGTGCACCACAGCGCCGCCGAAGAGGCGCTCAAGCACTTCGCGGACGAGACCGGCATCCCGGTCGCCTGCACCCAGGCCGGCAAGGGCGCCCTGCGCCACGACCACCCCGCCGAGGTCGGCGCCGTCGGGCACACCGGCACCGCCACCGCCGACGCCCTGGCCCGCGAGGCGGACCTGGTGATCGGCGTAGGCACCCGCTGGACCGACTTCACCACCGCGTCCGGCACCCTCTTCAGCAACGCCGACGTGCGCTTCGTCAACATCAACATCGCGCCCTGCGAGGGCCACAAGATGGCCGGGCTGCCGCTGGTCGCGGACGCCCGCACCGCCCTCGAAGCGCTCACCCGGCGCGTCATGGACCACGTCCCGAACGCGTACATCATCGACTACCGCAACGCGAAGTCCCGCTGGGAGCGCCGGGTGGACGCCGCGTTCGAGGTGCGGGACGAGACCGCGCGCCCCACCCAGGCGCAGGTACTCGGCGCGCTGGACTCGGTCGTCGACGACCAGGACATCGTCATCAACGCCGCCGGATCCCTCCCCGGCGAGCTGCACAAGCTGTGGCGGGCCAGGTCACGCGACCAGTACCACGTCGAGTACGGCTACTCCTGCATGGGTTACGAGATCCCCGCCGCGATCGGCACCTGCCTGGCCGCGCCGGGCCGGCCGGTGTGGGCGATGGTCGGCGACGGCACCTACCTGATGATGCCCGGTGAGATCGTCACCGCCGTGCAGGAGAACATCCCGATCAAGGTCGTCATCCTCCAGAACCACGGCTACGCGTCGATCGGCGGCCTGTCCGAATCGGTCGGCGCCGAACGCTTCGCCACGGCCTACCGCTACCGGGCGGACGACGGCGGCTACACCGGTGACCCGCTGCCCGTCGACCTCGCCGCCAACGCGGCCAGCCTCGGCATGCAGGTGCTGCGCCCCACCACCGCGGCCGAGCTGCCCGCCGCGCTCGCAGCGGCACGCGCCGCGGACCGTCCCACCTGCGTGTACGTGGAGATCGACACCGGCGCGGTGCCGGGCACCCCACCGGCTGAGGCATGGTGGGATGTGCCGGTGGCCGAAACGGCGACCCGCGCGCCCGCGCAGGCGGCGCGCGAGGAGTACGCACGGCACGCCGCACAGCGGAGGCGGCATGTGTGAGCGAACCCGCCCCCGCACCACCGACCGGTTATCCAGGTTTGCCACGTGCGTTGGCGCCGGTCACCTCGGCCGGCCTGCTGGAGGTCCGGGGGCATCCCCCGGAAAGACGCAGCCGGCTGGGGGTCCGGGGGCCCGCGGCGGCAGCCGCTGATGCCGCAGCCCCTGGGAGAACGCAGTCCCGCCACCCCACACAGATCGGGAGTTCGACCATGACGAAGACCGTCAGTCACTGGATCGGCGGGAAGCCCGTCGAGGGCACCTCCGGCTCGTACGGGCCGGTCACCGACCCCGCGACCGGCGAGGTGACCACCCGCGTGTCCTTCGCGGACGCCTCCGAGGTGGACGCGGCCGTCGCCGCCGCCAAGGCGGCCTACCCCGACTGGGGCGGCTCCTCGCTGGCGCAGCGCACCGGCATCCTCTTCGCGTTCCGCGCCCTCGTCCACGCGCACCGCGACGAGCTGGCCCGGCTGATCACCGCCGAGCACGGCAAGGTGCACGCGGACGCGCTCGGTGAGGTCGCCCGCGGCCTGGAGATCATCGACCTGGCCTGCGGCATCCCGAACCAGCTCAAGGGCGAGCTGTCCACGCAGGTCTCCCAGCGGGTGGACGTGGCCACGATCCGGCAGCCGCTGGGCGTCGTCGCGGGCATCACCCCGTTCAACTTCCCGGCCATGGTGCCGATGTGGATGTTCCCGATCGCCATCGCCTGCGGCAACACGTTCGTGCTGAAGCCCAGCGAGAAGGACCCGTCGGCGTCCCTCCGGCTCGCCGAACTGCTCGCCGAGGCGGGCCTGCCGGACGGCGTCTTCAACGTCGTGCAGGGCGACAAGGTCGCCGTCGACCGGCTGCTGGAGCACCCCGACGTCGCCGCCGTCTCCTTCGTCGGCTCCACCCCCATCGCCCGCCACATCCACCGCACCGCCAGCGCGCACGGCAAGCGCGTCCAGGCCCTCGGCGGCGCCAAGAACCACATGCTCGTGCTGCCCGACGCCGATCTGGACGCGGCCGCGGATGCGGCGGTGTCCGCCGCGTACGGCTCGGCGGGGGAGCGGTGCATGGCCGTCTCCGCGGTCGTCGCGGTCGGCGCGATCGGGGACGAACTCGTCGCGCGCATCCGGGAACGCGCCGAGAAGATCGTCATCGGACCCGGCTCCGACCCCGCCTCCCAGATGGGCCCCCTGATCACCGCGGCGCACCGCGACAAGGTCGCCTCCTACGTCAGCGGGGCCGCTGCGCAGGGCTGCGACGTCGTCCTGGACGGCTCCGGGCACACCGTCGAGGGCTACGAGAACGGCCACTGGGTCGGCGTCTCCCTGCTCGACCGGGTGCCGGTCACCGCGGACGCCTACCGTGACGAGATCTTCGGCCCGGTGCTGTCCGTGGTGCGGGCCGACACCTACGAGGAGGGCCTTGCCCTCATCAACGCCTCCCCCTACGGCAACGGTGTGGCGATCTTCACCCGTGACGGCGGTGCGGCGCGGCGCTTCCAGATGGAAGTGGAGGTCGGCATGGTCGGCGTCAACGTTCCCATCCCGGTCCCCGTCGGCTACCACTCCTTCGGCGGCTGGAAGGACTCCCTCTTCGGCGATCACCACGTCTACGGCAACGACGGCGCGCGGTTCTACACGCGCGGCAAGGCGATCACGTCGCGCTGGCCGGACCCCGCGGACGCCCCTTCCGGGGTGGACTTGGGTTTCCCCAAGAACCACTGACGACGGTTGCCCGGGGTGCCCCCGGTTGCCCGGGTTTCGCCGCGCCGGGGTGCCCCCGGCTTCCCCTGCGCTGCCGCGCGCCGAGGCGGCTTGGGGGTGCCCCCTGGGGTGCGTTGCGGCCTGCGGGTCGCGCCGTGTCCGTTGCGGTGCCCGTGCGCCGCGGGTGCCGTTTGCGCAGTTCCCCGCGCCCCTTATTGGTGTGGTTGTCCGTTGTGGTGCCCGTGCGTCGGGGGTGCTGTTTGCGCAGTTCCCCGCGCCCCTTATTGGTGTGGTTGTCCGTTGTGGTGCCCGTGCGTCGGGGGTGCTGTTTGCGCAGTTCCCCGCGCCCCTTAGCGGTGCCGTTGTCCGTTGCGGTGCCCGTGCGCCGAGGGTGCCGTTTGCGCAGTTCCCCGCGCCCCTTATTGGTGCGGTTGTCCGTTGCGGTGGCGTGCGCCCCTTATCGGTGGGTGCCGTTGACCGCAGTGGTGCGGGGCGCTGTATGCCGGTTCTTGGGTCGGGGGCGCGGGGGCATGTACGTGCTCGGTCCGACGCGTGGACGTTGTCCGAAGGGTGCTCGTTGCATGCATCGGATCCTGCGCGCACATACCCCCACACCCCCTTCTCACCGTCGGCGGCTTTCCCCCGCACGCCTTGAGGGCACCAGCAGGCCCACCGGGGTGCGGACGCGTACGAGACGGGAGGAGACGTGGGGGGATGTGCGCGCGCAGCAGCCGGCGCAATAAGGTGCCGGGTGCTCGGTGGACGTACGGCACGCGCCGGATCGAGCACGTACATCCCCCCGCGGCTCCGACCCGGGACGAGACCTGACGCGCCCGTCGCAGATCAGACGGACACCGCGACGGCCAACGGCGCCCACAAAAAGGGGCGCGGGGAACTGCGCGACAAGCCACAACGCACCCGCGGACCGCAACGCACCCCAAGGGGCAACACCGCAACGAACACCCGGACGTACTGCCACCGCAGTACCCCCACCGGCAGGTGTACACCACGGGAAGGTTTCCCGGATCAGACCTCCGCTCCGCCGCCCCGCCCACAACCGCCCGTACGGTTGAGACATGGATCTCCGACTCCCCGGCCGACCGCGCCCCCGGCGCCTCGCGGCGGCGGCCCTCGCGTTGGCCGTGCTCGTCACGGCCGGCATCTGGACCGGCGTGGCCACGGCCGGCAGCACGCCGGCCGTGCACCGTAGCGACCGGATGCTCCGCACCCACGGCGCGACGATCGACACGTCCTACTTCACGGCGGGTGCCGCCGGGGCCCCCCCCCCCCCCCCCCCCCCCCGCCCCGGCCTCGGCGGCAAAAAGAAAGCGGGGCGTGCGGGGGCGGGGCGGCGCCGCCCCCCCCCCGACCCGCGGGGGCCGCCGGGGGGCCCCCGGGTGTGCCGCTCCTCCCCCCCAAACTCCGC
>NZ_JAMJWG010000039.1 GCF_024435355.1 Streptomyces odontomachi | reverse complement strand
TCTGTTCACCGGCTCCCTCAACCTCCAGACCCACCCCTGGATCGCCGACCACGCGGTACTCGACACCGTTCTCCTCCCGGGCACCGCGTACACCGATCTCGCGCTGTACGCGGCGGCCGCGACCGGCGGCAACCACGTCGAGGACCTGGTGCTGGAAGCGCCCGTCGCGCTCACCGGGCAGAGCAGCCTGGAAGTCCAGATGCGGGTGGAACCGGCGGACGGTGACAACCGGCGGGCGTTGACCATCCACACCCGTCCGGCGGCCGTGGACCGGACGGACGAACCGTGGACGCGCCATGCGCACGGCACCGTTGCCGATCGGCCCGTGGCCGCCGCGCCCGTGGTGTCCGTCTGGCCGCCCGCGGGGGCGGCACCGGTCGACACCGGCCGCCTTTACCAGGACATGACCGGTGCCGGGCTCACGTACGGGCCGGTGTTCCAGGGGCTGGCCCAGGCGTGGCAGGGAGAGGGCGGCGCCGTGTACGCGACCGTCGAGCTGCCGGACGGTACGGCGCACCATGAGCATCCGATCCACCCGGCCCTGCTCGACGCCGCGCTGCACGCGATCGCGTTGACGGCGGGCGGTGACGGTGCGGGCTCCGGGACGCGGCTGCCGTTCGCGTGGGGCGGGGTCACGCTGTACGCCTCGGGGGCGCGGACGCTGCGGGTCACCGTCGCACCCGTGCCGGACAGCCAGGACGAGTACCGGCTGAGCCTCGCCGACGAGACCGGGCAGGCGGTGGCGGACGTCGAGTCGCTGACGTTGCGGCCGATCAGTGCCGAGCAGTTGGCGGCGCTGCGGAGCGCAGGTCAGGATCCGGTGTACCGCGTCGAGTGGGCGCCGCTGTCCTCGACCGGCACCGGGCGGGCGGACGAGGCGGACGGGCCCTGGGCGGTCATCGGTGGCAGCGGGGTCCTGGCGGCGCTGCAAGCGTCCGGTCTTGACGCTTCCGGGCTCGCCACGCTCGATCCCGCCGCCCCCGATGCCGATGCCGATGCGGACGCCGACGCCGATGCCGGCGACCCCGTCGCCCGTGCCCATCGGCTCACCGCTCACGTCCTCGGTGTAGTGCAGCGGTTCCTGGCGGACGAGGAGGCGGCCGGTGCGCGGCTCCTCGTCGCCACCTCGGGTGCCGTTGCGGAGCCGGGTGCCGTTCCCGAGCCGGGTGGGGGCGTGGACCTGGCGGCGGCCGCGGTGTGGGGTCTCGTGCGGACCGCGCAGTCGGAGAACCCGGACCGGATCGTCCTCGTCGACCACGACGGGCGACCCGCGTCGCTGACCGGGCTGGCCGGGGTGCTGGCGGCGGGTGCGGCGCAGGTGGTGGTCCGGGACGGCAGGGCGGCGGTGCCGCGGCTGGTCAAGGCCGCGCCCGGTGCCTCGGGAGAGGGGTCGGCGCCGGCTTCGGACGAGACGTCGGCCACGGCACCGTTCGGGCCTGACGGCACCGTGCTCGTCACCGGCGGCACCGGCACCCTCGCGGCGCACACCGCCCGGCATCTGGTCGCCGCGTACGGGGTACGGCGGCTGCTCCTGCTGAGCCGGCGCGGGCCGGCCGCCGACGGGGCGCGCGAACTCGTCGCCGAGCTACGGGAATCGGGTGCCGAAGCGCTGGTCGTGGCGTGTGACGTGGCGGACCGTGCCGCGCTCGCCGCGGTGCTGGCGGAGCATCCGGTCGGTGCGGTGGTGCACACCGCGGGCGTCCTGGACGACGGCGTCCTGCCGGCGCTGACGGCCGAGCGTCTCGCCGGGGTGCTGCGGCCGAAGGTCGACGCGGCCTGGCACCTGCACGAGCTGACCCGCGAGAGCGACCTGACGGCCTTCGTGATGTTCTCCTCGATCGCCGGCACGTTCGGCAGCCCCGGCCAGGCGAGCTACGCCGCGGCGAACGCCTGGTTGGACGCGCTGGCCCGGTATCGCAGGGCCGAGGGCCTGCCGGCGGTCTCGTTGGCCTGGGGCCTGTGGGAGCAGAGCAGTGCGCTGACCGGCGGCCTCGACCAGGCGGACCTGGCCCGGCTGAGCCGGGGCGGTGTCGCGCCGTTGCCGACCGGTGAGGCGCTGGACCTCCTCGACGCGGCGCTCGCCGCGGGCCACGCCACCTGTGTCACGGCCCGGCTGAACATGCCCGTCCTGCGGCAGCAGGCGGCCGGCGGCACCCTGCCCGGCATCCTGCGCGCCCTGGTCCCGGCGCCCGCACGGCGCGCGAGTGCCGTCACCACCGGCCTTCCGGAGCGGCTCGCCGCGGTGGCGGCGGAGGAACGCGGCGCACTGGTGCTGGAGACGGTGTGCGGGCACATCGCCGCCGTCCTCGGGCACGCCGGCGCGGACGCCGTCGATCCGGGGCGCCCGTTCCAGGAACTCGGCTTCGACTCGCTGACCGCGGTCGAGTTCCGCAACCGGCTCGCCGCCGACGCCGGACTGCGGCTGCCTGCCACGATCGTCTTCGACTACCCGACCGCCACGTCACTCGCCGAGTACCTCGCCGGGCGCCTCGGTGACGGGGGCGGCGCGGCGGCCGTGCAGTCGGACCTGGCGCGGCTGGAGACGGCCCTGCTCGGGATGGACCGGGACAGCGGGGTGCGGACCCAGCTGACCATGCGGCTGCGTGCCCTGGTCGAACGGCTCGACGAGACGCCGCAGCGGCCGGTCTCCGCCGAGGAGACCACGGACGCGCTCAGTTCCGCCTCCGCCGCAGAGGTACTGGACTTCATCGACCGCGAGTTGGGGCGGGCCGCCCAGTGACCTCCCCACGCGGCGCCCGCTGGAAAGGCCGGACCCCATGACGAACGAGACGCAGACGAACGAGAAGCAGGCGAAGGCGATGAACCAGGCGGACGCATCGAGCCAGGCGGACGCACCGAGCCAGGAGAAGCTCGTCGACTATCTGAAATGGGTCACGGCCGACCTCCAGAAGACCCGGGAGCGGCTGCGGCAGGTCGAGTCGGCGGCCCGGGAGCCCATCGCGATCGTGGCGATGGGCTGCCGCTACCCGGGCGGGGTGCGCACCCCGGACGACCTGTGGCGGGTGGTGCGGGACGGCGTCGACACGATCTCCGGGTTCCCCGGGGACCGCGGCTGGCCGCTGGCCGACCTGTACGACCCGGACCCGGAACGCTCGGGCACCAGCTACGCGCGCGAAGGTGGGTTCCTCTACGACGCCGACCACTTCGACCCGGCGTTCTTCGGGATCAGCCCGCGCGAGGCGGCGGCCATCGACCCGCAGCAGCGGCTGCTCCTGGAGATCGTCTGGGAGTGCTTCGAGCGCGCCGGGATCGTGCCGGCCGAGCTGAAGGGCAGCTCCGTCGGCGTGTTCGCCGGGGTGATGTACGACGACTACGCGGGCCGTCTGATGCACCGCACACCCCAGGAGGCCGAGGGCCTGCTCGGCACCGGCAGTGCCGGCAGCCTCGCCTCCGGGCGGATCTCGTACACGTTCGGTCTGGAGGGCCCCGCGGTCACCGTCGACACCGCGTGCTCGTCGTCGCTGGTGGCGATGCACCTGGCGGTGCAGGCGCTGCGGGACGGCGCGTGCACGATGGCGCTGGCCGGCGGCGTCACCGTGATGGCCACGCCCGGGGTGTTCATCGAGTTCAGCAGGCAACGCGGCCTGGCCCGGGACGGCCGGTGCAAGTCGTTCGCCGCGGGTGCCGACGGCACCGGCTGGGGCGAGGGCGGAGGGGTGCTGCTCCTGGAGCGGCTGAGCGACGCGGAGGCCAACGGGCACCCCGTGCTGGCCGTGATCCGCGGGTCGGCGGTCAACCAGGACGGCGCAAGCAACGGGCTGACCGCACCCAACGGGCCCTCGCAGGAGCGGTTGATCCGGCAGGCGCTGGCCGGCGCCCGGCTCACCCCGTCCGAGGTGGACGCCGTCGAGGCGCACGGCACCGGAACCACGCTCGGCGACCCGATCGAGGCCCAGGCGCTGCTCGCCACGTACGGCCAGGACCGGGACGCCGCACGGCCGCTCTGGCTCGGCTCGGTCAAGTCCAACATCGGGCACACCCAGGCGGCGGCGGGTGTGGCCGGCGTGATCAAGATGGTGCAGGCGATGCGGCACGGCACCCTCCCGGCGACGCTGCACGCTGCCGAGCCGACCCCGCACGTCGACTGGGACAGCGGCGCCGTACGCCTCCTCAGGCAGGCGCGTGACTGGCCTGCCGACGGACGCCCGCGCCGGGCGGCGGTGTCGTCCTTCGGCATCAGCGGCACGAACGCGCACGTCATCCTGGAGGCACCGGAGGTGTCCGGGACGTCTGAAGCAGCGGAGGCAGCGGAGGCAGCGGAGACGTCTGGGGCGGTCGACGGCGCTTCTCAGGAAGGAGCGCCCCGGACGGTGCCGTGGGTGCTGTCGGCCCGGTCGGACGAGGCGCTGCGGGAGCTGGCGGCCCGGCTGCGGGACCTGCCGGAGCAGGATCCGCCGGCCGTGGCGCGCGGGCTGGCCCACGGACGTACGCACTTCGCGCAGCGCGCTGCCGTCGTCGCGGCGCGCCCCGACGAGTTCACGGCGGCGCTCGACGCACTCGCGTCGGGCGAGGCGTCACCGGCGGTCGTGCGCGGGGCGGCACGGTCGGGCCGGACGGCGTTCCTCTTCACCGGCCAGGGCGCCCAACGCCCCGGCATGGGACGGGAGCTGTACGCCGGTCAGCCCGCCTTCGCCGCCGCGTTCGACGAGGTGGCGGCGCTGCTCGACCGGGACCTCGAACGGCCCCTGCGCGCGGTGGTGTTCGCCGAGCCGGGCACCGCCGACGCAGCGCTGCTGCACGAGACCCGGTACGCCCAGACCGGTCTCTTCGCGCTGGAGATCGCGCTGTTCAGGCTGCTGGAGTCGTGGGGCGTGACGGCGGACTGCGTGGCCGGTCACTCCATCGGTGAGCTGGCCGCTGCCCACGCCGCCGGGGTGCTGACCCTGCCCGACGCCTGCGCGCTGGTCTCCGAACGTGCCCGGCTGATGCAGGAGGCACCGGCCGGCGGCACCATGGTCGCCGTCGAGGCCACCGAGGAGGAGCTGCTGCCGCACCTCGGCGACGAGGTGGCCCTGGCCGCGCTCAACGGGCCCCGCGCCACGGTGATCTCCGGTGGCCCGGCGGTGGCCGCCGTCGCCGAGCACTTCGCGGCGCTGGGCCGCCGGACGAAACGGCTCCAGGTCAGCCATGCGTTCCACTCCGCGCACATGGACACGGCCCTGCCCGGGCTGCGGGACATCGGCGCCGGCATCACCTGCCACCCGCCGCGGCCGACCCTCGTCTCCAACGTCACCGGCCGCCCGGTGACCGCCGGGCAACTCGCCGACCCCGGGTACTGGGCCGAGCACGTGCGCCGCCCGGTGCGGTTCGCGGACGGGCTGCGCGCGCTGCACGACGCCGGTGTCACCACGTTCGTGGAGCTGGGCCCCGATCCGGTGCTCACCGGGTTCGTCCGCGACACCCTCACGCACGCCTCGGACGTCCCGGGTGCCGCGGACGACGAGGCGGCTCCGGTGCTCCTCGCGACGCTCGCGTCCCGCCGCCCGGAGACGGTCACCGTCCTCACCGCGGTCGCCGGTGTGCACACCGCCGGCGGCCCGGTCGACTGGGCGGCGGTCCTGGGCCGCGGTGACACCGCGACGGAGCTGCCGACGTACCCGTTCCAGCGACGCCCGTACTGGCTCTCCCCGGCCTCCGAAGCCGGCACCGCCCAGGAGCACGGCGACGGTGCCGAGCCCGGTTTCTGGGCGGCGGTGGGCGACCTGGACGCCGCCGGCCTGGACGCCCTCCTGGACCCCACCGACGCGGAGCGCGCCGCGCTGGAGACGCTGCTGCCGGTGCTGTCGGCCTACCGCCGCGGCGCCTCCAGCCTGTACCGCGCCGACTGGCATCCCCTCGCCGACGTCCCCGCGCCCCCGCTGACGGGACGTTGGCTGGTCCTCGCGCCCGAGCCGTCCGGCACGGCAGCAACGGCGGCCACCACCGTGCCGGACGACCTCGCCGCAGCCCTGACCGCGTGCGGTGCGAGCGCCGGGACCCTGCACGTGCCGCACCCGGCCGACGCCGACACGCTGCGGGACCTGCTGCGGCAGACGGTCGACGAGACCCCGGAGCCGGTGCACGGCGTGCTCCTGGTCGCCACCGGCGAGACGGCGGACGGCTCGGCGCCGGACGACTTGGCGGCGCACGCCCCCGCGCCGGCCCCCGCCCGGCACGCCCCCGCGCCGTACGACCCGGTGGCCGGCCCCACCGCGGCCCTCCAGGCGCTGGACGCCACCGGCCTGGACGCCCCGGTGTGGGTGGTGACCCGGGACGCGGTGGCCGCGACGCCCACGGACGTGCCGGGCGACCCGGCGGCCGCCGGGGTGTGGGGCGCGGCTCCCGCGCTCCTCGCGCGCCACCCGGACCGGTACCGGGGCCTGGTCGACCTGCCCCCCGTCCTGGACGCGGCTGCCCGCCGGCGGCTCGCGGCGACGCTGACCGCACCGGCCGGCGAGGACCAGGTGGCGCTGCGTCCGGCCGGGCTGCTCGCCCGTCGCATGGTGCGCGTGCCGCGCAGGCCCGGTGGCTGGAGCCCGACCGGAACCGTGCTGGTGACCGGCGCCACCACCGTCGTGGGCCGGCACGCCGCCCGCTGGCTGGCCCGGCACGGCGCCCCGCACCTGCTGCTCGCCACCCGACCCGACGCGGACGTCACGGCGCTGGAGGCCGAACTGCGCGCCCGGGGCGCCGAGGTGACCAGCGCCGCGTGCGACCCCGCCGACCGGACGGCGCTGACCGCGCTGCTCGGGACCGTCACCGCCGACCGGCCGCTGTCCGGCGTCGTCCACGTGGCCTGCGGCGACGACGACCCCGATCTGCCCGTCGCACCGGGCGAGGCGGTCCGGTACCGGGCGGCCGCCGCCCGGCTGGACGAGCTGACCCGGGGTGCGGGACTGTCGGCGTTCGTGCTGCTCTCGCCGGCGTGCGGGATGCTCGGCGGTTCCGGTCAGGCGGCCCTCACCGCGTACTGCGACACCCTCGCCGCCCGCCGCCGCGCCGCCGGAGACCCGGCCCTCGCGGTCGCCCACGGCCCGCTCACCGACCGTGCGGACGGCTCTGCCGCGACCGGCAGCACGGCCGGACCCGGCGCCTGTACCGCGGGGCTGCGGCCCCTGGACGCTCGGGCCGCGATGGACGTGCTCGGGCGCGCGGCCGACGGCACCCCGGGGCAGCTGGTGGTCGCGGACATCGACTGGGCGGTGCTCGCGGCGGACTTCCGCGGCGGACTGTTCCAGGAGATCCCGGAAGCCCGCGCGGCCCGTGCCGCAGCGGCCGAGGACCGCGGTTCCGCGGCGCCCCTGGGCATCCTCGAACGGCTGGCGCTGGCACCGGAGGCCGACCGGGCCCGCGTCCTGCTGGACCATCTGCGGACCGAGGTCGCCCTGGTGCTGGCCCTGGAGCCGGGTCAGGTCGACGCCGGCACCGACCTCATGGACTTCGGCTTCTCCTCGCTCACCGCGATGGAACTGGTCTCCCGGATGAAGGACGCCGGCATCGAACTGACCCCGTCCCTCATCTACGACACCCCGACCCTGCTCGACCTGGCACACGCCCTGCTCGACCTGCTGCCCGACCCCACCGCGGCCCACCCGGCCGCCCGAAGGAGTTCCTGATGAACCACACCGTCATCGTCGCCGGGGCCGGACCCGTCGGGCTGCTGCTCGCCTGCGAACTGCGCCTGCACGGCGTCGAGACCGTCGTCCTGGAACGGCACGAGGAGCAGCTGGGCCAGGCGCTCGGCAACGCCCTGAACTCCGCCACCGTGGAACTCCTCGACCAGCGGGCCGTGATGTCGGCGATCCGCGAGGACGGCTTCGAGTGGCCGCTGGCGTACTTCGCCGGCTACCAGCTCGACCCGGAAGCGCTGGCCGAGCGGCACAACAACACCTTCATCGTCAGCCAGTCCAACCTGGAGCGGCGCCTCGAAGCACACGCCGTCGCGCTCGGTGCGACCGTCCGGCGGGGCCACGAGATCATCGGCGTCGAGCAGGACGCCGAGCAGGTCACCGTCACCGTGCGGTCCGCCTCCGGCACGTCCCGGCTGACCGGCGGCTACCTGGTCGGCTGCGACGGCACCGGCAGCACCGTGCGCACCCTGTCGCAGATCGAGTTCCCCGGCGAGGACCTGCCCTTCCACGGTATCGCCGGCGACCTCGAGGTCGAGCCGGACGACGAGCTGTTCCAGCGCGTCGGCGCCCACCAGCAGGACCGTGGCCCGTTCATGCTGGCGCAGGTCGGCGAGCGCGCCATCCGGATCGCCATGGGCGAGTTCGGCACCGCGCCCGCGCACCCCGAACAGGACCCCGACGAGGCCGAGATGCGTGCCCTGGCGGAGCGTCTCACCGGCCGCCCGCTGACCACCGGCCGTCCGCTGTGGCTCTCCCGCTGGCACAACGTCACCCGGCAGGCCGACCGCTACCGCAAGGACCGCGTCTTCCTGGCCGGCGACGCCGCGCACACCCACTTCCCGCTCAGCGGCCTGGCCCTCAACACCGGCCTGGAGGACGCGCTGAACCTCGGCTGGAAACTGGCCGCAGCCCTCGCAGGACACGCTCCCGACGGCCTGCTGGACAGCTACCACGACGAACGCCACCCGGTCGGCACCCGTGCCTGCATGGCCACCCGGGCCCAGGTCGCCCTGACCCACCCGGTCGACAGCATCCGCTCCCTGCGCGAGCTGTTCGGCGAGATGGTCAAGCTGCCCGAGGTCAACGAGTACCTGATCAACCTCAGCTGCGGTCTCGCCGTGCGCTACCCGGCCGCCGACGAGGGGCAGCACCCGCTGGTGGGCCGCCGGCTCGTCAACACCGAGCTGGTCACGCCGGGCGGCACGACCACCGTCGCGCGCCTGCTCCACCCCGGTCTCGGCGTGTACCTCGACCTGTCGGACGGCGCGGTGCCGGTCCCGGACCTGTCGGAGCTCAAGGACCGCGTCACCGAGGCCCGCGCCGAGCCCGCGGCGGAGATCCCGGCCGCCGCGGTGCTGCTCCGCCCGGACGGCCGGGTCGCCTGGGCCACCGGCACCGGCACCGAGCGCGGCGCCGGCGACGCGACCGACGCGGGACCCGAGGCCGCCCTGGCCCGCTGGTTCGGCGCCGTCCCCGCCGCGCCGGAGCTCGCATGACGACCGGCACCGCAGGGGTTCACCGGCGCGCGGGGGAGCCCATCGTGAAGGCGGGGCGAGCATGAACGACATCGCGGAACTCAAGGAGTTCGTCCGGGTGCACGCCCGGGGCCAGCAGATACCGGACGTCGAACGGATCCTGGACCGGATCACCGACGACGGCACGGGACCCGGCTCGTGGACCGGCGAGTGGAGCGCCGAGGCCCGCACCCTGGAGGCGGCCGGCCGGCACCTCGAAGCGTGCCGCCACCACATCATGGCCCGCTTCCCCTACGAGGACGGGCCGGCGCGCAAGGAGGCCGCCGAGCAGGCCGTGGCCGCCCTGGACCGCTGGCGCTCCGGCAGCTCCGGCAGCGACATCCACCGCTTCGAAACGGACATCGACGGTCACCGTGTCGCCTGCTGGCAGACCGGCCTGTCGCCCGACCACCGCCGACCGCTGCTCGTCCTCATGGGCGGCAACGTCAGCGTCAAGGAGCAGTGGGCGCCCGCGCTGCCGGTGTTCCGCCGGCTCGGCATGGCGGCCGTCGTCGTCGACCTGCCCGGCATCGGCGAGAACGCCGTGCCCTACGACGCCGACAGCTGGCGCTTCCTGTCCGGGCTGCTCGACGCGCTGTCCGACCAGGCCGACGTGCGCCACACCTACGCGCTCGCGCTCAGCTTCAGCGGCCACCTGGCGCTGCGCTGTGCCATGGACGACCCGCGGATCAGGGGAGTGGTGACGGCGGGCGCGCCGATCTCTGCCTTCTTCACCGACACCGACTGGCAGTCCCGGCTGCCGCGCATCACCGTGGCCGCGCTCACCCACCTGACCGGCACGGGACCCGAAGGGCTGCACGACTGGGCGCTGCCCGCGGAACGCCTCGCCCGGCTGGACATCCCGGTGGCCTACGTGGCCAGCGCACGCGACGAGATCATCCCCGCCGCCGACGTCGAACTGCTCCGCAGCCACGTACGCGACCTCGACGTCCTGGTCCACGACGACGTGCACGCCTCACCCGAGCACGTCACCGAGAGCAAGCTGTGGTCGGCGCGCGCACTGCTGCGGATGCGCGGCGTACGGGACCTGCGCAGCCTGGCGATCGGCCTGATGTGGCGGACGGCGCGCGCCCGGGGGCGGTTGCCGGGCGGCGCGCGCACGATCGCGCGATCAGATTCCCGACCGGGTTCCCGATCCGACGCACGACCGGACACGCGGTCGGGTGCCGCCCCATGACGTCGCCCCATCCGGCAGGACCACCCTCACCCCTTCGAAATCCAGGAGTCACCATGTCTGACCACGCGACCGAGGAAATCGTCATCAGCGACATCAAAGAGGTGTCGCACGTGACGATGCACCTTCCCGAAGGCGGAAAGGAAGGCCCCGGAACCGTAGTGACCTTCCACGCCGAACTGCTCGATTCCGAGGGCGCCCAGATCGCGAAGACGCCCGACGGATTCGGTCTGGTGTACCTGGACCCGAACGACAAGCGGGTCAAGGAACAGGTGTCGGGCACCGATGAATTCGCCGACGGCAGCATTTACTACACCGGTGTCGTCGACATCCAGTCGATCATCGCGGGGGAGCCGCAGGTCTTCAGGGCGTTCGGCGTCAGCGGCCGCTACCGCGGGAGGTCCGGCACCCGTTCGATCACCGTCGTCGGCCGTGAGGACGCCACCACCACCGTCTTCACCACGCACTTCTCCCTGAAAGACTGAGGAAAGCCGCACATGAGCAGTTTGGACAAGTACACCAGCCCGGTCAGCGCGGACACCTGGGACGTGCCGGCGGCGGGTGCCACCAGGTTCACCTGGGAGTACGACGGGGGCCGCGAGCGGCTTCTCAACCTCTACCAGAAGGGAAAGGACAAGCAGTGGGACGCCCAGACCCGTATCGACTGGGACCTCCCGGTAGATGAGAACAACCCGCTCGGTCTCCCGGACGAATTCAACCCCCTGAAGGGCTACGAGCGTTACGAGCGCATGCCCGCCAAGGAACTCGACATTCTGCGGCGGCACAACTGCTCGTGGATATTCAGCCAGTTCCTGCACGGCGAGCAGGGCGCGATGTCCGTCGCGGCCCGGGTCGTCGAATCCGTTCCCGACCTCGATGCCAAGTTCTACGCGGCCACCCAGGTGATGGACGAGGCACGGCACGTCGAGCTGTTCTCGAAGTTCGCCAACGAGAAGATCGGCATGCTGTACCCGATCAACGACGGACTGGCCCGGCTGCTCTCCGACGCCCTCAGCGACGGCCGCTGGGACATGCCGTACCTCGGGATGCAGGTCCTCATCGAGGGCCTGGCCCTGGCGACCTTCGGCGTGTACCGGGACCTGGCGACCAACCCCATGGTCAAGCAGCTCCTCGCGTTCGTCATGCAGGACGAGGCCCGCCACGTCGCCTTCGGCCGGCTCGCGCTCAGGGACTACTACAGCCAGATCACCGAGAAGGAGCGCGCCGAGCGCGAGGAGTTCGTGGTCGAGGGCTGCTACCTGATGCGGGACCGGTTCCAGGCGAAGGAGGTCTTCGAGCGCGTCGGGCTGCCGGTCGACGAGTGCGTCAAGCACCTGGAGACCTCCGAGATCTACACGATCTACCAGTCCCTCCTCTTCAGCCGTATCGTCCCCTGCGTCCGCGACATCGGCCTGTGGGGCGACAAGGTGCAGGCGGCCTACGCCGACATCGGCGTCCTGGACGCGGCACGCTCCGACCTGGACGCCCTGATGCGCCAGGACGAGGAGATCGCCGAAGGCTTCTCCAAGGCCGAGGCGGAGGCCGAACTCGACGCCCGCCGCCAGGAGGTCGACGCTGCGGTGGCGGCGGGGGCGGAGTCCGACTGAGGCAGGCGGCTGCCTTGAGGCCGGTGGCGGCGCCCCCAGCGCAGGCCGTCACCGGCCGGCAAGCCAGCGGGTCACCGTGTCGAGATAGCCCGGCGCAAGCGCGCGGCCGCCCGGGTCCCGCACCTGCACCCGGTGGTCGGCGCCGGGGAACACCTCCACGGTCAGCGTGGCCTGCCGCGCGCGTGCCGGGTGGCAGGCGGCCAGGGTGAACCTGTGGACGCTGTCCGCGATCGGGACCAGCGGGTCAGCGCCGCCGAAGAGCGCCAACTGCGGGCAGCGCAGCGCGCGCAGGTCCGAGGCCGGGTCGTGGTCCTGCATCCGTTTCAGGAACGTCCACAGGCGTTCGTCCATGCCGTCCCAGAACTCGGCCAGCCGTGCCGGCCCGCCCGCGTCGTCGACGAACCGTGCCACCGTCCGGAAGTCGGCATCGCGCCGGCCCGCTCGAACCAGACGGTCGTACAGGGCCAGCGCGCGGTCGCTGTCCGCGTGCGGATCCCCACGATCCCCGTGGGCCGCCCGTAGGCGGTTGGCCAGCGCATGGCGTTCCTGCACGGCCGGGCTCACTCCCGGGCAGCTGTTGGTGATGACCCAGGGCACGTCGTCCCGGGCCGCCGAGGCGTGCAGGGCGACCCAGCCGCCCTCGCTGTGGCCGAAGAGCCCCGTCGCCTCGGGCCTGATCCCGGGCTGGGCGCGCAGGCACGCCAACGCGGCTGTCGCGTCGGCCGCCAGGTCGTCCATGGTCGCGGCACGCCAGTCGCCGGACGACCCGCCGACCCCACGCTTGTCGTAGGACAGCACGGCGAGTCCGGCTCGCAGCAGGTGCCGCCGCAACGGCAGGAAGTACCCGCCGTTGTCCCGGTCGGTCGGCCCTGACCCACCGACCAGCACGACGCCCGCAACGCCGGCACCGGCCCGACCCCCCGGCACGCTCAGCGAACCGGCCAGCCGAACGGCTCCACTGCCGAACGCGACGTCCCGCACGCTGATGCTCCTCAACAGAAGTCGTCCCGGGTCACGACGGGGTCCACGTCGCGTCCGTCAGCGGTTTCCCGGCGTAGGCGCGGAGCACGAGGGAGGTGATGACCTGGCCGTGCCGGGACAGCGCGTCGACTATTCCTTCCAGGCGTTCCGCCCGTGGGCAGTGCACGTCGAAGATGAGGCAGTCCTCGCCGGTGACCCTGAGGACGGAGGTGATCTCGGGGGTACGGGAAGCGAGGTCCAGGGCGTGGGAGAGCTGGGCGGGCGCGGTGCGCAGCCGGATGACGGCGTGGATGTTCAGACCGAGTGCCGCGGGGGCGACGACGGCCCGGTAGCCGGTGATGACGCCGCTCTTCTCGAGCCGTTGGATGCGCGCACTGGCCGCCGGCTGCGAGAGCCCCACACGGCGGCCCACCTCGGCGCCGGTCAGGCGGCCTTCGACCTGGAGCAGGGCGAGGATGTCGCGGTCGATCCGGTCGAGTGATTCCATCGTTGTCCGCACCATCTCCCTTGAGATCACTTGGCTCGAAGTCGCCGTTCGGTTGCGTCCGGCAGGATCTGCCTCAGGCACCCCCGGGACCGCAATGGCGACGACGAGTGAACGGTGGCAGGCAGTGGTTGCGTACCTCATCATCCCCGGTATCGACGGCTCCGACGAGCAGCACTGGCAGAGCCTGTGGGAACGGGAGTGGGGCCCCGCGGCGGTCAGGATCGCTCCGGCCTCGTGGTCCGTGCCCGATCTCGACGACTGGGTCGAAGCCGTCCAGGTGGCCCACGACGAGGTCTCCCGGCACGACCGCCCTGTCGTGCTGGTCGCCCACAGCCTGGGCTGCTGGGCGGCGGCCAGATGGCTGGACGGGAACGCGTCGGGTCCGGTGGCCGGCGCCTTCCTGGTCGCGCCGCCCGACCCGCGCGGGGAGGTGTTCGCCAGCCGGGTGCGTACCTCCCAGCCGGCCGCGACGTTCATCGAGACGTCCACACGACCGTTGCCGTGCCCGGCCCTGGTGGTGGGCAGCAGCGACGACCCCTACTGCGCCCCGGAGGCGACCGTCGACTTCGCGGCACGCTGGCAGGCGCGACGGCACGTGGCGGACGGGCTCGGGCACATCAACTCCACCAGCGGCCTCGGTGCGTGGCCGCAGGGGCGTGCGCTCCTGGACTCGTTGACCGGGAGTGATCGACCACCGCACGGGACGTCGAGCACCAGCGGGTGCCGGCGGTGAGCCACCGGCGCCCGGCGTCGAGCCATCGCCCGGACGCCGGGCCGGCCAGGCCGCACGTTCCGCGGCGGCCGATGAGTTTCGCCGCGATCGGCAGTCATGGATGACGTGGAGTGCGGTGCGGCCACGGGCGTGGCCGAAGCGTGCTCGGATTTCGCCAGGAGACACGCCCGTAGACGAAGGAGCGCCATGAGGATCGTCGTCATCAACCACGTCACCCTGGACGGCGTCATGCAGGGACCCGGCCGCAGTGACGAGGACACCCGAGACGGCTTCACCCAGGGCGGCTGGGCCGCCGAGCGGGCCGGGGACGACGCCATCGGCAGGGCATGGGGCCGGCGGCTGTCCGCCAGCAGCGGGTACCTGCTGGGCCGCCGCACCTACCAGGACGTCCTGGGCCACTGGAACACCCAGGACAGCCCGTTCCGCGACGCCCTCAACAACGCCCCCAAGTTCGTCGCCTCCCGCAGCCTGACCGACCCCCTGCCGTGGCCCAACTCCTCGCTGCTCAGCGGTGACGTCCCGGCAGCGGTCGCCGAGCTCAAGAAGACCCCGGGCGACGACCTGCACATCATGGGCAGCGGCGCGCTGATCAGGTCCCTCGCCCCGCTCGGCCTCATCGACGAGTACCTGCTCTGCATCCATCCCCTCGTCCTGGGCGCCGGCCACCGCCTGTTCCCCGACGGCTTCAGCCCGGCCGCGTTCGACGTCGCCGACGTGACCCCGACGGCCAGCGGCGTCATCATCGCCGGCTACAACGCGTCCGCGACGCGATCCACCTGGTCCGGGTCGAGGCCGTAGCAGTAGAGCATGACCTCGTCGGCACCGAGGTCGCCGAAGGCCGCGACGGCCCCGCGGATCTCGGCGGGCGTGGTGAGCAGGCCGGCGACCATCCGGTCCGCCATGCCGGTGAAGGCGTAGTAGGCGTGCATGGCCGTCCGGGCGTCGTCGATCACGTCCTGCGGGCCGAGCGCGACGTTGACCTGCGCGACGATGCGGGGCTCGCCGTCGCGGCCGTGCCGCTGCCAGAAGCCGCGGACGGTGTCGAACAGGCCGCCGGCCCAGGACGGCGCCGCAGCGGCCAGGAAGCCGTCGCCCCAGCGCGCGACCCGTTCGAGTGCGGCGGGCTTGAAACCGCCGAAGAGCACTTCGGGGCCACCGGGCCGGGCGGGCGCGGGCCCGATCGGGCCGACGCCGGCACCGTACGGCGCACCGGACCACAGGCGCCGCAGCACCGCCATCTGCTCGTCCAGGCGGCGGCCCCGGGTGCGCATGTCGACGCCCGTGACCTGGTGGTCGTCGTCCCGGCCGCCGATGCCCAGGCCCAGGACCAGGCGGCCACCGGTCATCCGGTCCACCGTGGCGGCCTGCTTGGCGAGCAGCGCGGTGTCGCGCAGCGGGGCGAGCAGCACCTCGGTCTGCACGCGGATGCGGGAGGTGGCGCCCGCGAGGAGGGCGAGCGCGACGAGGGGCTCGGGGTTGTCGTAGACGAGCCGGTCGAGCAGGCCCAGCGTGCTGAAGGGCCCGGCGTCGGCGCGTTGCGCCCAGGTGAGCAGGGTGGTCGGGTCGCCGATGGGCAGGCCTATACCGACGTTCATGAAGAGGACCTCCGGTAGGAAGGGTCGACAAAGTCCGCTGCCGCCCCTCCGGCACCTCGCTCGGCGAGGTGGGACGCGCCCGCTCTGCGGCGTGCTTCTGGGGAACGTCTCGTCGAAGTAGGCCCACTCTAGGCCGCGTCGGGTGCGCGGGCCAGGCAGTTCGGGGCGGCCGGTCAGCGGGGGAAGGAGGTGGGTGGGGTGGAGAGGTCGTGGCGGCGGTGCCGATCAATGGTCGGCCGGTCACAGGTCGGTACCAGCGGTCGAGCGGCGTGGAGAGTCACCGCGACGGCCGCCGAAACCGGCTCTCCGGGGTGCGGCGCGCGCACCGGCGAGACGTCCCGAGTGCCGCCCGAGGCCCCGTTTTCCGGGCCGAACGGCGATACGGGCGCCGGGTGCGCGAGCGGCGTCGGAGGGTGGGCGCCGGCGGTGGTTCCCCGCAGCCGCGCGCAGTCGTGTGTCACAGGCAGGTATCCGGGGTCGGTGGGGCGGAACGTGGCCTTCGCCGAGCCGCTCTGGCTGGTCAGCAACGCTCGCTCATACCGAGCCCACGGCACCGACCCGTCACGCAAAGGAAGAAACGATGCGCGTTCAGAAGATCACCCTCGCCGCCCTGGCCCTCGCCGCGAGCCTCTCGCTCACCGCCTGCCAGGGCGACGACGACGCCGCGGGTGCGAACGACTCCGCCTCCTCCGCCGCGTCCTCGGGCGGCTCGACCGACCAGACCTCGGGCGGCAGCGACGCATCGGACGACAGCGGCAGCGGCAGCGACACGAGCAGCGCCGGCGAGTCCGCCGACGGGGGGTCCGCGGACGGCAGCGGTGGCGGGCAGGTCACCACCGGGACGTGCAAGACCGCGAACCTCGCCTTCAGCTCCTCCCACGGGATGGGCGAGGGCGAGCTCATCATCAGCCTCAAGAACACCGGCGAGGCCTGCTCGCTCAAGGGCTTCCCCGGGGTCGACCTGATGTCCCAGGACACCTCCGAGCCGCTCAGCGCCAACCGCAGCACCCTCGCAGCGCCGGGCGTCGCCCTCCAGACCGGCGACACGACCCGCTTCACCCTGCACTACCCGCCGAACAACTCCGGTGGGACCGGCGTGTACGTCAGCGCCCTGCACGTCACCCCGCCCAACGAGACCCACTACAAGGCCCTGTCGGTCAGCTTCAGCGTCCCGGTCTCCGCCGACACCGGCGACAAGGTCATGGTGGACCCCGTCGGCACCGGCAAGCAGTGACGAGCCGTCGGTGCGCGACCGGTGTCCGGGCGCGGCGGACGCCCGGGTGAGAGGGGAAGAGGGGAAAAGGAAAGGCGACCGGCGCTCGGCCGCCGGTCGCCTTTCACCGACCCGTCGGGGGATTTCGGGCCGGGCCGAAGGCGACCGCTCCCAACGGGGGTGGGGGCGCGGGCGCCTTCGTGTCTGGGTGGGTCAGCGGTCGGGGGAAGCGGCGGCCATGGCCATCTCCGTGGTCTTCGCCGACGGGGTGGCGGCGACCTTGGGCAGCAGCCAGAAGACCAGCAGGCCGCCGAGCACGGACATGGTGGCGCTGGTGACGGCCGCCTCCAGCATGCCGTGGGCGTACGCGCGGTTGGCGGCCTCGGCCAGGGTCCGGGCGGCCTGCCCGGGCAGGTGGGCGGCGACGGTGTGGGCGCCGGCGATCCCGGAACGCGCACCGTCGTGCGCGGCGCCGGTCAGGCCGAGGGTGTCCAGCGTGCCGTCGAGCCTGCCCCGGAAGGCGCCGTTGAGCAGGCTGCCGAGGCTGGCGGCGCCGAGCGCGGAGCCGAAGCTCTGCATCGTCCGTGACAGCGCGTTGCCCATGCCGGTCTGCTCGGGGGCCAGCGCGTCGAGTACGCTGTCGGCCGCGAGCGGCATGCTCACACCGAGGCCGAGTCCGAAGACCACCAGCGCCAGGGCGACCGGGCCGTAGCCGCTGTCCGCGTGCACCAGCGTGAGCAGGACCAGGCCGACCGCGCTGACCACCATGCCGAACGGCAGGACCGCCTTGGTGCCGAACTTGGACGCGTACGTGTCGCTGACCCCGGCGCCGGCGAGCACCGCGCCGATCATCGGCAGCAGCCGCAGACCGGTGCCCTGCGGGTCGTTGTCCAGGACCACCTGGAGGAACGGGCTGACGATGAACATGATGCCGCTCATCGAGAAGCTGATGACGGCGAAGGCGACGGTGCCCCAGGTGAAGGTGCGGTTCCGCAGCAGCTTCAGGTCGACCAGGGGTTCGCTCACCCGGCGCTGCCACATCAGGAACACGGCGATCAGCACCACACCGCCGATGAGCGGGGCGAGCACCTGGGTGTCCCAGCCGTACGTGGGCTGCTCGATGATGCCGTAGACGACGCCCATCACACCGGCCGCCGACAGGACGGCGCCGAGCCAGTCGATCCGCGGCTTCGCCGGGTCCTTGCTCTCCGGCACCAGGAAGAACACGCCGATCAGGCTGGCCAGCACGACGGGGCCGTTGATGAGGAAGACCGAGCCCCAGCTGAAGTGGGTGAGCAGCCAGCCGGCCAGCAGCGGGCCGAGCGGCAGGCCGAGCATCGCCCCGATCGTGGTCACCGCGACGGCCTTGCGCCGGGCGGCCGCGTCCGGGAAGAGCGCGGGCAGCAGGGCCAGCACCATCGGCATGATCACCGCGGCTCCGGCGCCCATCGTGGCGCGCAGCGCGATCAGGGCTCCGGCCGAGTCGGCCTGGCTGGCGAGCACGGAGGAGACACCGAAGACGACCAGGCCGGCCAGCAGCATCAGGCGCAGCCCGATCCGGTCGCCGAGCTTGCCGATCGGCAGCAGCAGTCCGGCCCAGGTCAGGGTGTACGCCGTCTGGATCCACTGGAGTTGGGTGGTGGATGCGCCCAGGGACGAGGAGAGGGTCGGCAGCGCGGTGTACAGGATGTAGCTGTCCAGGCCGACCACGAGCACGCTGGCCGTGAGTGCCGCCAGAGCCCACCACTGTGCGCGGGTGGTCTCCGGGGGACTCGTCCGGCCCTGCTCCGAGGGCGTGGCGATGGCCATGAAATGGCTCCTCTTTCTTGCTCCGCTGTCGCGCGCCGTCGTGCCGCAGGCGCACTGCATAAGACGGGGCGCACTCCCGCATAGCGTGGTGAGCCTCTTCGGACACTGTATGACTGGATTTGAAATCTAGTCAATCGTAGGGGCGACGATCTTGCCGGCCGGCTCACGGCCGTTCAGGGGGCGTTTCGGGCACGGGTGTTGGGGCGCTGCGGCGGCGCGGGGCGGGTGCGCGGGGGGCGTGTGCAGGTGCAGTCGTGTCCCCGCGTCCCCACCCCGCGCACCCGCGCACCCGCGCATCGTGTGGCGTCGCGTCAGGCCGCGCGTCAGGCCATGTGTCAGGCGTCGCGGTGCCGGAAGACGACGTAGCAGGCGCCCATCAGCCCTCCGGTGACCACCGCCATCACGGTGAGCCCGGTCGCCGGGTCGAGCAGCCCCGGGTCCCGCACCACGGTCATGACCTGGGTGCCGGCGCGCGTGGGCCAGTACTTCTGGGCCAGTTCCGACAGCTTGCCGGGCAGCGCGGGCGAGACCGCGGGCACCATCAGCATCGTGCCGAACAGCGCACCCGTGGTGCCCGTGGCGCTGCGCACCAGGCCGCCGAGTCCGAGCCCCAGCAGCCCGGCGACGGTCAGGTAGGCGCTGCCGCCGAGCACCGCACGCAGTGCCTCCGGATCGGTGAGCGCGAGGTGCGGCGCGCCGTTCTTCGCGAGCAGCGCCTGGCCGCCGAGGAAGCCGCCGACCATCGCCGCCAGGCTCGTGGGCACGACCACCGCGGTGACCACCGCCGCCTTGGCCGCCAGCAGCCGGCCGCGCTGGGGGACCGCGGTGAGGCTGCTGGTGATCGTCCCGGTGGTGTACTCGGAGGTGATGCACAGCGCCCCGAGCAGGCTGACCGTCAGCTGGGCGACCAGGTGGCCGCGCAGGCTGACCTCGACGGGGTCGAAGGAGAGGCGGTCGGAGGCGGACATGGTCACGTAGTCGGCGGCTGCCGAGTTGCTGGTGAGCACGGCGAGACCGGCACCTGCGACGACGGTGCCGAGCGCCAGGAAACGGGCCTGCCGCGACGTCACCAGCTTGACCCACTCCGAGCGCACCGCAGAGCCGAACCCGGGCTGCCGCGACACCGGGCGCGCCGGGCGGCCGCGTCCGGCCCGCGCCCCGGGCAGCACTCCGCCCAGCTTCGCCCGCCAGCCGCCGCGCCCCGCTCGTCCCGCTCGCCCTGACGACCCCGGCTGCGCGGGCTGCGTCGGCTGCGCGGGGCGCTCCGGCCGGGTCGGGCGCGTCGGCTGTGCGGTGTCCTCGCCGGGCTCGGGGTCGCCCTGGTCGGCCGGCTCGCTCTCCGGCAACGGGTACGCGGGCTCCGCCCCTGCTCCCGGGGCGAGTTCGCGTGACGCGTGTGCGGTGGTCTCGCCGGTGAGCTCCATGAACGCCTCCTCCAGCGAGCGCCGGCGGGTGGCGAGCTGGTGCAGTTCGACGCCCTGGGCGGCGGCCATCGCGCCGATCTTGGCGCTCTCCAGGCCGGTCACCGCGAACTCCTCGGCACCGAGCGGCCGTATCGTCGCGCCCGCGTCGGCCAGGCGGCTGCCGAAGCTCTCGGCGTCGGGCGTCCGGACGATGGTCTCCACCCGTGCGTTGGCGTCGATGAACTCCTTGACTCCGGTGTCGGCGAGCAGCCGTCCCGCGCCGATCACGAGCAGGTGGTCGGCGGTGAGCGCCATCTCCGCCATGAGGTGGCTGGAGACCAGTACCGTGCGGCCCTCGGCGGCCAGGCGGCGCATCAGACGGCGGAACCAGACGATGCCCTCGGGGTCGAGGCCGTTGAGCGGTTCGTCGAGCACCAGGGTGGTGGGGTCGCCGAGGAGCGCGGCGGCCAGGCCCAGGCGTTGCAGCATCCCGAGGGAGAACGCGGCGGCCCGCTGGTCCGCCGCCTGCTCCAGGCCCACCGCCTCCAGTACCTGCGGCACCCGGGCGAGGTCGATCTCGTTGCTCAGCGCGAGCGCGCGCAGGTGTTGCGCCGCGGTGCGGCTGGGGTGCACCGCGCGGGCGTCCAGCAGGACGCCCACCTCGCGCAGGGGAGCGGGCAGCTCGGCGAAGGTCCTGCCGCGGAAGGTGACGGTGCCGGCGGTGGGGGCGTCCAGGCCCAGGATCATGCGCAGGGTGGTGGTCTTGCCGGCCCCGTTCGGACCGAGGAATCCGGTGACCTCGCCGGGGCGCACGGTGAAGTCGAGACCGTCGACGGCCACCGTGTCGCCGAAGTGCTTGCTGAGTCCGCGTACTTCGATCATCGGAACTCGGACCTCCGGGTGACGTACAAGAGAGTTTTCTACGCTTGACTAATTTCGAACCTTAGTCAAGTGTTCTCCTGCGCCTCCCGCCCGGCCCGCCGCACCACCGGTGACGCCGGCCTGACACGGATCCGGTACGCAGGGACCGGAGGGGCATACTGAGCAGGCAGCCCCAGGTTGATCGTGTGTGAAAGTTGGTCGTGTCAGTCGTGAGAGAGAACAGTTCCGCCCGGCTTCCCGCTGGTTCCACCGCGCGGCAGCAGCGTGCGGAGCGAATCCTGGACGTCACAGCTGAGCTGCTCGAACTGCACGGGTACCGCCGGGTGACGATCGACGACGTGGCGGGCCGCGCCGGGGTCGGCAAGGGCACCGTCTACCTGCACTGGAAGACCCGCGAGGCGTTGTTCTGGGCGGTGCTCCAGCGTGAGGCGCTGCGGCTCTTCGACCAGCTGCTGGTGGAGCTGGGCAAGGACGACGAGCTGGCGCTGCCGCACCGGCTGATGTACCTGATCTTCCTGGAGGTCACGCGCCGGCCGCTGGTCAACGCGCTGCTGCTGTCCGACCCGGTGGTGCTCGGCAACCTCGCGGGGGACGACTCGGTGCGCTCCGCGCAGCAGGAGCTCGCGGAGAACACCAACTATCTCCAGCTCGTCGCCGAGCAGGGCATCCTCCGCGCGGACCGCACCGTCAAGCAGGCCGGGCACATCCTGGTGAACGTCACCCGGGGGTTCCTGGACGACCCCCGCAGCAGCGACGAGGACGCGCTGCCGGTGGAGGAACGGGCCCGGCTGCTCTCCGAGGTGCTGCGTCGTTCGCTGGAGGTCGACACCGTGCCCGCCGCCGCGCTGGCCCCCCTGAACAGCAAGGTGGTCGCCATGTTCACGGAGATGGCCGACGCCCACCGCGAGCAGTTGCAGCGCTCCTACTGACGCAGCCGGTGGCCCGGTTCCCGAACGGGTGCCGTCAGGACGCCGCACGCGCCGGGTTCTTGCGCAGGGTGGCCTGGAGTTCGGTGCGGCTGCGCACCCGCAGCTTGCGGTACACCCGGGTCAGATGCTGCTCGACGGTGCTGATGGTGATGTAGAGCTTGCCCGCGATCTCGCGGTTGGTGAAGCCGAGCGAGGCGAGCGTGGCGACCCGCTCCTCGGCTTCGCTGAGCGCGATGATGTCGTCGTGCGGGGTGGCGCGCGCGACCGGCGTGGCCGGCAGCGAGTCCGGCAGCCGGCTGAGCAGCGTCTTGCGCAACGGCTCCGCACGGCATTCGTCGGCCAGCCGGAGCGCCTGGCGGAACACGCCGCGCGCGTGCTCGTCCTCCCCGAGCGCGGCATGCGCGAAGCCGAGCTCGGCCAGCGCGTGCGCCAGCTCCAACTGGTCACCGGAGCCGCGCAGGTGGGTGACCGCCTCCCGCAGCATCGACGCACGGTGCCGCCGCTCGCTGACCCTGGCCAGCACCCGCAGCGAGATGCCACGGCAACGCGACTGCCCGGCACAGGGCTTGACCAGCTGCTCCTCGGCGAGACCACGGGCCCGTTCGGGCTCGCCCAGGTGCACCAGGGTGGCGGCGGCCGCGGACCGCCACGGCACGATGGAGGGCAGGTCGATGCTCCAGCGGTCCATCAGCTCCCCGCACATGAGGAAGTCGGCGAGGGCGGCCTGGAGCTTCTTGGTCATCAGGTAGTGGTGACCGCGTGCGTAGAGGTAGTGCAGTCCGTAGCGGGTCTCCATGGCGCCGCCCGGCAGCAGATGGCCGAGCAGCGCCGCGGCGTCCTCGTGCTTGCCCATGGCGCTCTTGGCGAGCATCAGCGGGGCCATCGGGGCGCCCACCGCGGTGCCCCAGCCACGGGGCGGAAGGCGGTCGAGGGCCGCGGTGCCGTGGAACTCGGCGGACACCAGGTCGCCGAGCCGGATGGCGGCCTCGGCCCGGGCCGCGGAGACCATCGCGCTCCAGACCGGCGCCTGCTGCACCTTCGCCCCGTCCAGCAGCCGGTCGCACCAGGCGGCGGTGCGGTCCGGATGACCTGCGTAGATAAGCGTGTACAAGGCACTTTCGACCGGTGCGATGGTGCCTTCGTCGGGCTCCAGCTGATGCAGCATCCGCTCGGCCGCGCCGGCGGCGTCCGCGTCACCGCCCTCGCTGAGCAGGATGGACAGCAGCCCGGCCGACCGGGGGCGGGCGCTGAACAGGCTCCGGGTGCCGGGGTCGGAGGTGCTGGGGGAGAGCCACTGGTCGAGGGCGGCCGGATAGGAGGTGCGCAGCCAGCGCACCAGCGCATGCAGCTCCATGGCGCTCTGCGGGCACTGCTCCGCGGACTTGCCGAGCAGGGAGAGCACGGTGGCCACGTCGTCCGTCCGGCCGTGCCACAGCAGCGAGTACACCAGCACCGAGTACACCAGCAGCCCGGTGTGGATGCGGCCCAGCCGACCGTCCTGAAGCGCCGTGATCAGCTGGGTGAGACGGTCGGCGGACAGCGCGGGGTTGACCCGCCACTCGGCGCGCAGCAGCATCATCGCGATCTCCAGCCGGTCGTCCTCGGAGGACGCCGCGGACTCCGCCAGTTCCAGGAAGGAGATGGCCTGCTCGGGGCGCTGGCTGCGGAGTTCCTGTTCCGCGGCGGCCCGCAGGACGTCGACCACCCACGGGTCGTCGGTGTGCCGGGCGGCCACGAGATGGCGGGCGACGCTGGTGGCCGGTGCGCCGATCTCGTACAGCAGGCGCAGCGCGGCCAGGTGCAGGGCGGTGCGCTGCTGCGCGGGGAGGTCCTCGACGATGGCGGCGCGGGCCCGCTCGTGGCGCAGCCGCCCGTCCTCGACGACGCCGGCATGGGCCAGCCCCCGCATGGCCTGGTCGACCTCGGCGGGCTCGAGGCCCAGCAGCCGGGTGACCAGGTCCACGGAACCGTCGGTGTCCAGCAGGGCCAGGGCGCGGGCCACCGCCAGCATGGTGGAGTTGCCGCGGTACAGGCAGGCCAGGACCGCCTGGCCGAACGAGTCGCCGACCGGCAGCCCGCCGCGCGGCCGGGGCAGGCCGGTGACCGCCGTGGCCATCTCGCAGTCGTCGAGCAGCGCCCTGACCAGGAGTGGATTGCCGCCGCTGACGGCCCGGCACTCGTCGCTCCAGGCGGCGGCGAGACGCGGCCCGAGGCTCTGGGAGAGCATGCTCCGGATCTCCTCCGGCGGCATGGGCGCCAGCCGGATGCGGCAGAAGCCGGGCTGGCGCAGCAACTCCACCCGGAAGAGCGGATTGCGCCACTGGTCGTGCTCGGACTCGGTGAGGACGAACAGTACGCGTGCAAAGCGCAATTGCTGCATAAGCGAACGGAGACAGGAGAGCGAGACGCCGTCGGCGTACTGCACATCGTCGATGGCGATGACCAGCGGCCGGGCGGCGGAAAGCCGGGCGAGCGCGTGGTAGAGGCCGTCCAGGAAGGCCGCGGGAACCGCTTGGGGCGCGGTGGTCGAGCGCGCCGCCGAGGTGGTCGTCGATGTGTCGGGCGCCGTGCCCGCTGCCTTGCTTCCGCACTGTTCCAGCAGGTCACGCAGGGCCCCGGTGTCCTCGCCCGCCGCCTCGATGCTGCTCAGCAGCTGGCGCAGGACGGCGGCCGGGGTGTTGCGCTCGGTGGGGGAGGCCGGCACGGTCAGCACGGTCGCGCCCAGCTCCATGGCGCGTTCGGTGAAGGCGTGCAGCAGCTCGGTCTTGCCGCTGCCCACCGCGCCACTCGCCAGCGCGACCCGGCATCTTCCGAGCATGCTGGCGCGTAGCATTTCCTCTGTCTCGGCGAGCTCTCTTTTTCTGTTTTTGACGTGTTCCAGCATCAACAGTTCCCCCCGTGCTGCGAATCTGCTTTACATCAAATAAAATAAAAGAAAGCGTCGTGCCTCCATGGTCGGCAATGATGAGGCCGATGGCTGAGGGCTGGTGTACGTACTGACGTCGACGGCCCCTGTGCGCACCGGTGCCGGGCCGGGATGACGATCAGTACACGTCCGGACGCTAAGCGCCGAACTTTGGGCAGATGTCGCACCTCCGAGCGATGAGCCGAATCGCGAGTGAATGTATGACCAGGATCGAAGGGCCGTCAAATTTAAAATAATGACAGCTAATCCTAAAATGTTGTACATGTGGGGTGCCGCTTTCGGGGCTGCCGGGGTATAGGCGGGATCTGCCGTAGCGGGCAAATCGGCACATAAAGTGCACGATCAGGAGTGGCCGGAGAATTCATTCCCTGGAGAGTTCATCGGGAATTCTTCATTCCGGATCGCCCGGTTCGAGGAATTTGCAGTCGCGAAAATCATCGGACGAGATAGGAAGATTTTCCGTTTTGGGGGGCCGCCTGGTGGCGTTCTGATGTGACCTTGTCACACACAGCTCAACCGGCGTCAGGCGGAACTTGGACAAATTTTAGAAGTCGTCCTCAGCATGAGCCACCGGCGCTCAAGGTGGACCGTGTCCGAGCGGCGTGCCGCCGTCTGGAGGTCGTGACCTGAGCCCTGCCGACGTGCATGGATGGAGGTCCGATGCCCGAGAACGAGGCGAGCCTCGCGGTGGTGGATCCACCGCTCGGCCGCAGTGCCGTGCTCGACGCCCAGCGACGGCTGGCCGGCCGGGTGACCCGGACCCCGGTGGTGCGCAGCGACGACCTGGACCGGCGCGGTGCGGCCCGGCTCTGGCTGAAGGCCGAGAACCTCCAGCGTGGTGGCTCCTTCAAGGTGCGTGGCGCACTGCTCGCCGTGGAGCGACTGGTGGCCGCGGGCAGCCGTGGGGTCGTTGCGCAGAGCACCGGCAACCATGCGATCTCCGTCGCGCTGGCCGCCGGTCAGCTGGGCGTGCCCGCCACGCTGGTGCTGCCGAGCGACGCGGCGCCGACCAAGGTGCGCCGCATCCGCGAGGCCGGCGCCGAGGTGCTGGCGGCCGGCACCACCCTGGCGGAGCGCATCGCGGTGGTCGACGAACTGCGCGACGCACGCGGCCTGGACGTGGTCGACCCCTACCAGGACCCGGACGTGGTGCGGGGGCAGGGCACCGCGACCGCCGAACTCCTCCAGCAGGTGCGGGAGGCCGGGGCCCGACTCGACGCCGTGGTGCTGCCGGTCGGCGGGGGCAGCGCGGTCGCCGGGGCGTGCCTGGCCGTGACGGGCGAGCAGGTGGAGGTGGTGGCGGCCGAGCCGGCGGCCGTCCCGGCGCTCACCGAGGCGTTGGCGACGGGTGCGCCGGTCACCGTCGCCGCGCACCCGACGATCGCCGACGGGCTGCGCCCGGACCGGGTCGGCCAACTGCCCTTCGACATCTGCTCCACCGCCGTGTCCGACGTGCACACCGTCGAGGAGCCCGAGATCGCCGAGGCGATGTGTGCCGCGGTGCTCCAGGCCCGGCTCCTCGTGGAACCGGCAGCGGCCACCGCGCTCGCCGTGGCGTTGCGGATCTCCCGGCTGCCCCGCTGGCGCGGCCGGGACATCGGGGTACTGCTCACCGGCGGCAACGTCGAGGACTCCCTCGTCGCCGCCCTGCTCGCCGGAACGGCCCGTCCGGCGGTGCAGGCCGTCTGACGGTGCGGCAAGCCGCCCGGCGGCACGGGCCCCAGGGCGGGCGGCCGACCGCAAGCTGCCCACCCCGGGCCCCGCCCGCAACCCGGCGACCGGCGACCGGATCAGGCGCCGAGGACGTCGGCGACCAGACCTGCCAGGTCCTTGTCGGCCAGCAGCACGCCGTGCTCCACGTCGATCTCGTATTCACGCGCCACCGAAAGGGATTCCGAGCCGGCGACACCGGAAGCCCGCATCGCGCGCAGTCCGCTCAGCGGACTGGCCGACGAGAAAGCGGTCGCTGAACGCCACTGCGTGAACGGGTCGATTTCACTGGCCGCCGCGAGGTAGCACAGGAAGGACTCGAATACGCTGAACAGTTCCTCACGCCGTGTCCTGTCGAGCCCGACCCCGGCGAACGCGGGTTCCCCGATCTCGCGGATAAGCCGGATGAGACCGTCCTTCAATTCGCGGATCTGGCTTGCCCGTGCCACCACGCGCTGCATGGTCTCATCGTGCACACGCTGTCCGGCGGCACGCGCGGCGGCGACGTCTTCGGCCGAAATGACCGACGACATGAATCCCACCACTTTGTGGTACTGCCACATCAGGGTCTGCGGTACGGAGATCTCCGGGTCGAACACCAGGAGCTGCGGGGCATGCTCCTGGAACCGGCTGATCCGCTCGGTCAGCGCGGCCGCGTACACCGACCCGGCGCAGAACCCCATAACCGCCTTGACCAGCGGCTTCTCTGACTCGATCGGCCCGGACCAGTAGTCGACGTAGCCGGCGCCCGAGCCGGTGGGTGCGGTGCCGTGGACCGGCGGAACCGTTTCCCACACGGCCAGGTCGGTGGCCAGGTTGGCGGCCAGGTCGGAGAAACGGGCCTCCGGCCGTCCTGTGGTGTCGAAATCAACGGCGAGCACGACACCGCCGGATTCACCGCCGGCCTTCAGGACTTTCCATTCGCCGGATTCCGCCATCCCCACTCCTCGGGTTCGCGAGCCAACAAGTACGGCTCGCAAGCGTAGTCGGAGAAAAGCAAGGAAAGGCATACCCCTAGCGCCCCTAGTCTGCGTCCTGATCGCTCATAGGGGTGCCCGTGGAAAACACCCCTCAGGGTGCCCTTCTTAGGGGTACCAGCGCCACCCGGGCCCCTTGTATCGTCCCCCTGAAATACAGGGTGAAGTATGAGAACGCAGTTCGCACCGCCTTTCAAGGGGAGCTTCCATTGGGGTCCGGAGTGAAATCCGCCGCATCCGCCGCATCCGCCGACCGGTCCACCCGCGACCTTCGTGTGGCCACGCGCAAAGAGGAGGCGATGTGGCTGCTGGAGCGGCTGGTCCCGGGCAGCGCGGCGAACAACCTGTCCCTGGCCTTCCAGACGGAGGGGAAGCTGGAGCCGGCCCTGCTGGAGTCCGCGCTCAAGGTCCTCGTCGAACGCCACGAGGTGCTGCGGACGGTCTACTTCACCTCCGGGGCCGAGCTGATGAAGTCGGTCGTACCGGCCGGCGAGTTCACCGTGACCGTGGAGGAGTTCGAGGACTTCGCCCCGGACGGTGACATCGCGCTCGCGCTGCGCCCCTACGTCACCCGGCGGTTCGCCCTCGACGGACGGCCGCTGGTGCGCGCCGGGCTGTTCCACCACCCCGACGGGCATGTGGTCGCGCTCGCCTTCCACCACCTTGTGTACGACATCATCTCGGGCAAGACGCTCCTCGAGGAGCTGGTGGCGGCGTACGACGCCCTCGCGGCCGGCGGCGCGGCGCCCAGCCGGCTGCGGGAGGTGGTGCCCGCGTTCAGCGAGCCCGAGCCGCGGCCCGAGAGCCTGGACTACTGGCGCACCCAGCTCGCCGACTTCGACCCCGCCGCCCTCGAGATGGCCTGCGGCGCCCCCGACGGAGCCGACCCCACACTCAAGGGCGACCAGGTCACCCACCGGCTCTCCGACCAGGCCCGCACGGCCGTGGCCGGGTTGCAGCGCAGCGCGCGCGCACCCGAGGCCGTGGTACTGCTGGCCGGGTACTACCTGCTGCTCACGTCGCACGGCGCCGGACCCGACATCACCGTGGGTTCGCCGGTGAGCGTACGGCCCAAGACGGACCCCGGTCTGGTCGGCCACCACACCAACGTGCTGCCGCTGCGCGTGCAGGTGGATCCCGCGGAGAGCTTCAAGGCGCTGGTGCGCCGGGCGCGCGACACCTACTTCGATGCGCTGGCCCACCTGAACGTGCCGGTCGACAGCATCTCCGACCTGGTGCCGCGCGCCGGATCCTCCTGGCGCAACCGGCTCTGCCGCCACCTCTTCAACTACTTCCCGAGCCTCGGCCTGGGCAGCGACTTCGAGATCGCCGGCGACCGGGCCAGGCCGCTGGTGGTCGAGAACGGCTACAGCAAGTTCGACCTGGAGTTCTTCCTCGCCTCCTCCGAGGACGGCATCGAGGTCATCGCACGCTACGGCACCGACAAGTTCGACGAGGCCGAGGTGCGCGCCCTGCTCGCCCGCTACGACGCGCTGCTGGTGGCCTGCGCCACGGACGTCGACCGGCCCACCGGCGAGATCGACGTGTGGAGCGCCCACGACCACCAGGTCATCGACGCGGCCAACGACACCGACCACACCTTCACCCCGGTAGGCGTCGCCGAAGCCGTCCTCGGACACGTCGACCGCACCCCGGACGCCATCGCCGTGCAGCAGGGCGACCGGACCGTCAGCTACGCCCAGCTGTGGGACGCGGCGCTGCGCACCCGCGCCGCGCTGCTGCGCGCCGGAGTGGCCATCGGAGACGTCGTCGCGCTGGCCGCGGCCCGCTCGCCCGAACTCACCGCCACCGTCCTCGGCATCTGGCTCACCGGCGCCGCCTACCTGCCCGTCGACCCGGAGCATCCGGCCCAGCGGGTGGCGTACCTGCTGTCCGACTCCGGTGCCCGGGTCGTCCTCACCGACCGCGACCTGCCGCTGCCCGAGGACCGGGACACCGTCCGGCTGCCCCTGGAGCCGGTGGGCGCGACCGGCTCCGACGTCGACCGGCTCGCCTCGCCGCTGGGCATCGACCCGGAGTCACCCGCCTACCTGATCTACACGTCCGGCTCCAGCGGCCGGCCCAAGGGCGCCTGGCTGCCGCACCGGGCCATCTCCAACATCGCGGCCGACTACACCGTGCGGTTCGGGGCCACCGCCGACGACGTCACCCTGTGGATGACCACGTTCGCGTTCGACATGGCGAACCTGGAGCACTACGTGCCGCTGTACTCCGGCGGCCGGATCGTGATCGCTCCGGACGAGGCACGCACCGACGGGCGGCTGCTGCGCGAGCTGATCGAGCGCCACCAGCCCGGCATCCTCCAGGCCACCCCGACCACCTGGCGACTGGTCCTCGACGACGTCGAAGACGTCCTCGCGGGACGGCAGGTCGTCATCGGTGCCGAGCCACTGCCGACCCCCCTGGGCGAGCGGCTGCTGGCCACCGGCTGCATCCTGCACCACGCCTACGGCCCGACCGAGACCATCACCTGGTGCACCTGGGGCGTCCTCGAAGGCGACCTGGGCGAACGCCCGCACATCGGCAAGCCGATCTGGAACATCCGCGTGATGGTCGTCGCACCCGACGGCCGGGAACTGCCGATCGGGGTGCGCGGCGAGATCGTCATCGCCGGCGCCGGGGTCTCGCTCGGCTACCACGAGCGGCCCGAACTCAACGAGGCCCGGTTCGGCGACCACCCGGTGCACGGCCGGTACTACCGCAGCGGCGACACCGGCCGCTGGCGGCCCGACGGCAACCTGGAGATCTTCGGCCGCTCGGACCGCCAGGTCAAACTGCGCGGCAACCGGATCGAGCTGGGCGAGGTCGAGGCCGCCGTCCTCGCCCACCCGAAGGTGCGCGCCGCCGCGGCCGTGGTGGTCGGCGACCGCAGCGCGGACGGCCGCCTGGTCGTCTTCGTGGTGCCCGCCGACAGCGGCGCCGACGACATGCGCGACGAACTGTGGGAGCACGCACGCGGCGAGCTGCCCCACTCCGCCCTACCACAGGAGTTCACCGTCATCGACACCCTGCCCACCAACGCCAACGAGAAGGTCGACTACCTCGCCCTGGAAGCGCTGGCCGGCACCGGCAGCGACGACGAACCCGGCGGGACGGCCGGGGACGGCGCGCCCTGCGACCAGCTGACCGGCGACATCGTCGCGCTGTACCGTCAGCTGCTGAAGCGCGACGACATCGACGCCGACACCAACTTCTTCACCCACGGCGGCCACTCGCTGCTCGGTGCCCAACTCCTCCAGAAGATCGAGGAGTCGACCCAGGTCACCGTCAAGCTCGCCGACCTGTTCTCCGCGCCGTCGCCGGCCGAACTCGCCGAGCACATCCGCGACAGCTGACCAGCCCGCAACCCGGGTACGGGAATCCCCCTATCCGCCTTTCCCGGCGGTAATAGGGGCTGCGGTAGGGGGTCGCGACGGTACCCCGATTCATGCCTGCTAGGGGGGCGAATCGGGGTACCGAAAGCGCTTGTCAGCTGCCTAGACTCGCCGTATTCACAGGGCCAATCGGCGGACTTCCGGCATAACTGCCGTACCTTCCCCGCCGCTCGGAAGGAGCACAGGATGGCTGTGAAACAAAGGAAGAAGGGCGAATGGGTCAGGCAATTCCACCCGTCTTCGGAGAACGCCATCCGTCTTGTGGTCTTTCCGCACGCCGGAGGTTCCGCGAGCTACTACTACCCCATGTCGCAGGCGCTCACTCCTGACATCGAGGTCCTTGCCCTGCAATACCCCGGGCGTCAGGACCGGCGGTCCGAACCCTGCATCGAGAACATCCCCGACCTCGCGGACGGCGTCTATGACGCGCTGCTGCCGCGGCTCACCGCACCCGGCCCCTACCTGTTCTTCGGGCACAGCATGGGCTCCATCGTCGCCTTCGAGGTGGCCCGACGCTGCCAGCAGCGCCTCGGCGGCGGCCCGGTCCACCTCATCGCCTCCGGCTACCCCGCCCCGTCCAGGATCCCGGCCGGCACCGTCCACCTGCGCGACGACGCCGGCGTGGTACGGGAGCTGCGCGAGGTGGGCGGCACCGATCCGGCCTGGCTCGACGACGCGGACCTGCTCGCGGCGATCATGCCGACGGTGCGCGGCGACTACCGGGCCATCGAGACCCACACGTACCGCCCGGGACCGCCGCTCGACTGCCCGATCACCATGCTGGTCGGCGACCAGGACCCGCACACCGACGCCGCGCAGGCGGACGCCTGGCGCGAGCACACCGCCGCCGCGTTCGCGCAGCGTGTCTTCCCCGGCGGGCATTTCTACCTCGAAGAACACCAGGAAGAAGTCGTCGAGATGATTTCCGGCATCATCCGCAATTCCCTTCGCTTCGTGTCCACTGATGGGAGCCATTCGTGAAGTACGAGGTCCTGGGACGGCTCCGGGTCAGCGCTGACAACGGCAGCGCCCACATCGGCGCACCGAAGGTGGAGATGCTCCTCGCCATCCTCCTGATACGCGCCAATCGCATTGTCACGGCCGACCAGCTCATGATGGAGATCTGGGGAGAACGGCTGCCGCGGCGCGCCACCGCCACCCTTTACGTGTACGTGTCGGAACTGCGGAAGTTCCTGAACCGGGCCGGCGCCGAACAGAGCCCCATCGTGACCCGCTCGCCCGGATACATGCTGACCCTGGAGGACGGCGGACTCGATTACCAGGTCTTCCTCGACCTGACCGAGCAGGGCCGCGCCCTGATGCGGGAACACCGCCACGAAGAGGCCGTCGCCCGCTTCCAGCAGGGCCTCGCCCTGTGGCGCGGCCCCGTGCTGGGGGACATCGGCCACGGCCCCATCCTCAGCGCCTTCACCACCTGGCTCACCGAAGTGCGCATGGACTGCACCGAGATGCTGGTGGAAGCACGCCTCCAGCTGGGCCTGCACCGTGAACTGGTCGGCCCGCTGTACTCGCTGACCGCGGAGAGCCCGCTGCGCGAGACCTTCTACCGGCAGCTGATGCTCGCCCTGTACCGCTCCGACCGCCGTGCCGACGCCCTCAAGGTGTACCAGGCGGCACGCAGCACGCTCATCAACGAACTGGGCCTGGAGCCCTGCTCCGCGCTGCGCGAGCTGCACCAGGCGATCCTGCTCGCCGACGACCGGGTGCTGTGCGCCGCGGGCTGACCCACCTGATCCACCCGGCGCAGGGCCCCCTTGGGGGACCCCCGCTGACCGCCGCTGAACGCGGACCCGACCAAGGAGACATCGCACCCATGACGACGGATGCCACGGCGATCCCCGAAACGGCCGATGCGCCGGCCTTCCCGATGGCCCGCACCTGTCCCCACCTGCTGCCCGACGGATACGCCGAGCTGCGCGACGGGCCCGTGCTGCGCAAGGTCGCGCTGTTCGACGGGCCGGCGTGGATCGTCACCCGGCACGCCGAGGCGCGCGCCCTGCTCGGCGACAACCGGCTGTCGGCGGAGAAGCAGCACAAGGGGTTCCCCGCCTACACGCCCCCGGAGCGGATGCCCCGCCCGTTCAAGACCCTCGCCGAGATGGACCCGCCGGAGCACACCGTGCACCGCAGGATGCTGATCCCGGCGTTCGCGGTGCGCCGCATCCAGGAGATGCGCCCGTTCATCCAGGAGACGGTGAACGGCCTCATCGACGCCATGGAGAAGGGCGGGCCCAGCGCCGACCTGGTCAAGGACTTCGCGGTGCACGTGCCGTCGATGGTCATCTGCGATGTGCTGGACATCCCCTACGAGGACCGGGAGATCTTCCAGCGGCTCAGCTACCGGATCACGCAGGAGCGCACCACCCTCGACGACCAGCAGCTCAAGCAGGCGCTCGGCGAGATCTTCGGCTACCTCGGCAAGGTCGTCGAGCAGCAGATCAAGGAGCCCGGCCCCGGCCTGATGGGCGTGCTGGCGACCGAGCGGGTCGCCAAGGGCGAGCTGGAGCCCCGCGACATGATCACCCTGGCGCTGGTGCTGCTGGTCGCCGCCCAGGAGACCACCGCCTCCACCATCGCCAACGGCACCGTCTGCCTGCTGGAGAACCCCGAACAGCTCGCGAAGCTCCAGGCCGACCCCGACCTGTGGAACAACGCGATCGAGGAGATCCTCCGCATCACGTCGGTCTCCGACCTCAACACCCGCCGGGTCGCCGCCGCCGACATCGAGATCGCCGGCGAGGTGATCCGCGCCGGCGAGGGCGTCATCATCCCCAACGGCCTGGTCAACCGGGACGCGACCGTCTTCGACGACCCCGACGTGCTGGATGTGACCCGGTCGGCCAAGCACCACCTGGCGTTCGGTCACGGCGTCCACAACTGCATCGGGCAGTCGCTGGCGCGCGTGGAGCTGGAGATCGCCTTCAAGACCCTGTTCACCCGGCTGCCCTCGCTGCGGCTCACCGCGGACGTGGCCGACCTGCCGATGTCCGACTCGGCCGGCGTCCAGGCGCTCACCTCGCTCCCGATCGCCTGGGACCCGAAGGAGGACGTGCTGTGAGCGTCCACGCCGACCAGAGTCTCTGCCAGGGCACCGGCAGCTGCGTGATGGCCGCCCCCGACGTCTTCGACCAGGACGAGGACGGGCTCGTCATCGTGGTCGACGGCGCCGACCCCGACGCGGCACCCGACGCCGTGCGGGAGGCCGTCAGCCAGTGCCCCACCGCCGCGATCCGCCTCAGCGGGCCCGCCGCCGGCTAGGACCGCACCCGACCACATCACCGCAGGTCACGGAGCCCGGACTGACCCTCACAGTCCGGGCTCCGTGCTGCCCGAAAACGGGCCCACCGCCCTAAGGGCCGACCCGCCAAGAGGGCGATCCTCTGCCTTGCGATCGACCGCATCTGACCTCGCTCGCTGATCCGCTGCGGATGACGGGTCAGCCCTTAGACCCCGCAAAGGTCGTGCTTAGGAACCGCCACGACGGTGGTCACGATGCGCGTCCTGAACCCGAAGACGCGACCGGCCCATCCCGTAGGAGGCAGCGCAAGCGATGGCTAGTGCTCTCGGTCCCCAGCACGAACTGCCCCCCACAGCGGATGACGCGGTGGCGGTCATCGGCCTGGCCTGCCGGCTTCCGCAGGCACCTGATCCCGCGGCGTTCTGGCGGCTGCTGTCCGAGGCGCGCGACGCCATCGGGGACGCGCCCGCCGACCGGTTCGGCGCCGCCGCCGCCGACGGACCCGGTGGCCGCGGCGGCTACCTGCCGGAGGTCGACCGGTTCGACGCGGCCTTCTTCGGCATCGCGCCGCGCGAGGCGGTGGCGATGGACCCGCAGCAGCGGCTGATGCTGGAACTGAGCTGGGAGGCGCTGGAGGACGCCGGGCTGCCACCGGCCCGGCTGCACGGCACCCGCACCGGCGTCTTCGTCGGCGCCATCTGGGACGACTACGCGGCACTCCTGCGGCAGAGCGGCGAGCACCCCGGCCGGCACGCCTTCACCGGCGTCCAGCGCGGCATCATCGCCAACCGGGTCTCCTACACCCTGGGCCTGCGCGGTCCCAGCCTCACCCTCGACGCCGCGCAGGCCTCGTCGCTGCTGGCCGTCCACATGGCTGTGGAGAGCCTGCGGCGCGGCGAGTCCACGACCGCCCTCGTCGGCGGCGTCAACCTGGTCATCGGCCCGGACAGCACGGCACGCTCGGCCGGCTTCGGGGCGCTCTCGCCGGACGGCCGCTGCCACACCTTCGACGCCCGGGCCAACGGCTACGTACGCGGCGAGGGCGGCGGCGTCGTCGTCCTCAAGCCGCTGGCGCAGGCGGTGGCCGACGGCGACTTCGTGTACTGCGTGATCCGCGGCACCGCCACCAACAACGACGGTGCCACCGACGGCATCACGGTGCCCAGCACCCGGGCGCAGGCCGAGGTCGTCCGGGCGGCCGTCGAGCGGTCCCGTCTCGCGCCCGCGGCCGTCCAGTACGTCGAACTGCACGGCACCGGCACCCCGGTGGGCGACCCGATCGAGGCCGCAGCGCTGGGCGAGGCACTCGGCTCGGACGGCGCGCGGCAGCGCCCGTTGCACGTCGGCTCCGTGAAGACCAACGTCGGTCACCTGGAGGGCGCGGCGGGCATCGTCGGCCTGATCAAGACGGCCCTCAGCATCCACCACCGCCGGCTGCCCGCCTCCCTCAACTACGAGCGCCCCAACCCGCGCATCGACCTCGACGCGCTCCGGCTGACGGTCCAGCAGCGCGGCGGACCGTGGCCGGCACCCGAGCAGCCGCTGGTCGCCGGGGTCAGCTCGTTCGGCGTCGGCGGCACCAACTGCCATGTCGTCCTCGCCGAACCGCCCGCTCCCGAGACGTCCGGGGCCCCCGCGACACCGGAGCCGTCCTGGCCGGCCGGCCGGGCGCTGCCCTGGCTGTTGTCGGGCCGCACCGAGGCCGCGCTGCGCGCGCAGGCCGCCCGGCTGCACGCCGCCGTGCAGGGCGCGCCGGCCGTCGAACCGGCCGCCGTCGCCCGCGCGCTGGCCACCACCCGCACCGCCTTCGAAGAGCGCGCCGTCGTCATCGGCACCGACCCCACCGAGCTGCTGGCCGGGCTCGACCAGCTTGGACAGGGCCAGGCCGCCCGCGCAACCGTACGGGGCCGCACCGGCCGGCCGGGGCCGACCGTCTTCGTCTTCCCCGGTCAGGGCACCCAGTGGGACGGCATGGCCAGGGAGCTGCTGGAGCACGCGCCGGTGTTCCGCGCGGCGCTGGAGGAGTGCGCCGTCGCCCTCGCCGAGTACACCGACTGGTCCCTGCTCGACGTCCTGCACGGCCGCGCGGGCGCCCCCGGACTCGACGCCGTGGACGTCGTCCAGCCGACGCTGTTCGCGGTGATGGTGTCGCTCGCCCGGCTGTGGGAGTCCGTGGGCGTGCGCCCGGACGCCGTCGTCGGCCACTCCCAGGGCGAGATCGCCGCAGCGCACATCGCGGGCGCGCTCTCGCTCGCCGACGCCGCCCGCGTGGTGTGCCTGCGCAGCCAGGCCATCACGGCGCTCGCCGGGCGCGGCGGCATGGCCTCGCTCGCCGTGCCCGCCGACCGGGCCAAGGACCTCATCGCCCCCTGGGACGGCCGGCTCGCCGTCGCCGCCGTCAACGGCTCGTCGGCGACCGTGGTGGCCGGCGACGCCGAGGCCGTCGGCGAACTCGTCGCCGCGCACGCGGCCGACGACACCGTGCGGATCCGCCGGATCCAGGTGGACTACGCCTCCCACTCGCCGCAGGTCGAGGCGATCCGCGACCGGCTGCTGTGCGAGCTGGCCCCCATCACCCCGCGGACCGGCAGCATCCCCTTCTACTCCGCCGTCACCGGCGACGTGCTCGACACCGCGGCCCTGGACGCCGCGTACTGGTACACGAACCTGCGCCGACCGGTGCGCTTCGACCGTGCGGTGCGCGCCCTGCGGGCCGCGGGACACGGCACGTTCGTCGAGAGCAGCCCGCACGGCGTGCTCACCTTCGCGCTCAACGAGACGCTGGAGGACACCGCCGTCCAGGACGCCGCCGTCCAGGACACCCCCGGCCGGGACGGAGCGGCCGACCCGACCGTGGTCACCGGCACCCTGCGGCGCGGCGAGGACTCCTGGCGGTCCTTCCTGACCGCGGCCGCCGGGCTGCACGTCCAGGGCGTCGCCGTCGACTGGACCGCGCTCCTCGAAGACGCCGCACAGCGCCGGGTCGAGCTGCCCGGCTACGCCTTCCAGCGGCAGCGCTTCTGGCCCACGACCGGGGACGGCGACACCGCGGCCGCCGTCCTGCCGGCGGCCGGCGCCGCCCGCCCGGACGACGCGGCACAGTCCGCCGAGTCCACCGCGTCCACCGCGTCTTCGGACGAGGCGGCCGAGGCGCGCCCCGCGCCGGCCACCGCGTGGGCCGCCCGGCTGCTCGGTCTCGAGCGGACGGAGCAGTACGAAGTCGTCCTGGACCTGGTGCGCTCCCACGCGGCCATCGTGCTGGGCCACCTGAGTGCCGACGCGGTGGACGCCACCCGCACCTTCAAGGAGCTCGGCTTCGACTCGCCCGGCGCCGTCGAGCTCCGCGACCGGCTCGCCACCGCCACCGGCCTGCGGTTGCCGTCCGCGCTGGTCTACAACCAGCCCACCCCCGACGTGCTCGCCCGGCACCTGACCGGCGAACTCCTCGGCACCGCCCGCAAGGTCACCGACGAGGGCGCGAGGGTCGGCGACGAGCCGATCGCCGTGGTCGGCATGGCCTGCCGGTTCCCCGGTGGCGCCGGCAGCCCCGAGGAGCTGTGGCGGCTGGTCGCCGACGGCGTCGACGCCATCGGCGACTTCCCCGAGGACCGCGGCTGGAACCTCGCCGACCTCTACGACCCGGAGCCCGGCACCCCCGGCAAGACCTACGCCCGGCGCGGCGGCTTCCTGTACGACGCCGACCGCTTCGACGCCGACTTCTTCGGCATCAGCCCCCGCGAGGCGACCGCCATGGACCCCCAGCAGCGGCTGCTGCTGGAGATCGGCTGGGAGGCGTTCGAACGCGCCGGGATCGACCCGGCGACGCTGCGTGGCAGCCGCGCCGGAGTCTTCGTCGGCGCGATGCCGACCGAGTACGGCCCCCGCCTGCACGAGGGCACCGACGGCTACGGCGGCTATCTGCTGACCGGCACCACCACCAGCGTGGCGTCCGGCCGGCTCTCCTACGCCCTGGGGTTCGAGGGCCCGGCGGTCACCGTCGACACCGCGTGCTCGTCGTCGCTGGTCGCGCTGCACCTGGCGGCGCAGGCGCTGCGGCAGGGCGAGTGCGGGCTGGCGCTGGCCGGCGGTGTGACGGTGATGTCGACCCCGGGCATGTTCGTCGAGTTCGGCCACCAGCGCGGCCTCGCCGCCGACGGCCGCTGCAAGCCGTTCGCCGCCGCGTCGGACGGCACCAGCTGGGCCGAGGGCGCGGGTCTCGTACTGCTGGAGCGGCTGTCGGACGCCGAGGCCGCCGGGCACCCGGTGCTCGCGGTGATCCGCGGCTCGGCCGTGAACCAGGACGGCGCCAGCAACGGCCTGACCGCCCCCAACGGGCCCTCCCAGGAGCGGGTGATCCGGGCGGCGCTGGCCAGCGCCGGCCTGGCGGCGGCCGACGTGGACGCGGTGGAGGCGCACGGGACCGGCACGAAGCTGGGCGACCCGATCGAGGCACAGGCGCTGATCGCCACGTACGGGCGGGACCGTGACCCGGAGCGGCCGTTGTGGCTGGGATCGCTGAAGTCGAACATCGGGCATGCGCAGGCCGCCGCCGGCATCGGCGGTGTGATCAAGATGGTGGAGGCGATGCGGCGCGGGGTGCTGCCGAAGACCCTGCACGTGGACGCGCCGACGCCGCACGTGGAGTGGGCGGACGGCGGCGTCGAGCTGCTGACGGAGGAGCGTGCGTGGCCCGAGGCGGGTCGTGCGCGGCGGGCGGCGGTGTCGTCGTTCGGCATCAGCGGCACCAACGCGCACCTCATCCTGGAAGCCGGACCGCAGCCCACGACCGAGCAGACCGCGGCGGCACCGAGTGAGCGGGCGGCCGTGGATCCGGCCGAGTCGACGACCTTGGATCCGGCCGAGTCGGCGGCCACGGACACCTCCGCGTCGGCGGCCACGGACACCTCCGCGTCGGCGGCCACGGACACCTCCGCGTCGGCGGCCACGGACACTTCCGAGGCCGCGGCGCCGACCCCCTGGCTGCTCTCCGCGAGGACCGAACCGGCCCTGCGGGACCTCGCCGGCCGGCTGCACGCGTACGCGACCGGCCACCCCGAGGCGGGCACGGCCGAGATCGCGCATGCGCTCCTCGCCGGCCGTGGCACCTTCGACCACCGGGCCGTGCTGCTCGGCACCGGACGCGACGACCTCCTCGCCGGCCTCACCTCGCTCAGCGCCGGCACCGGCGCAAAGCGCGTGGTGTCGGGCGCGGCACGGGGCGGCAGGCTGGCGGTGCTGTTCACCGGGCAGGGCGCCCAGCGGCCGGGCATGGGCCGCGAGCTGTACGCGACCCATCCGGTGTTCGCCACGGCCTTCGACGCGGTGTGCGCGGCGGTCGACCCGCATCTGGAGCGCCCGTTGCGCCAGGTGGTGTTCGAGGACGGCGAGCTGCTCGACCAGACGCGGTACACCCAGCCCGCCCTGTTCGCGCTGGAAGTGGCGTCGTACCGGCTGGTGGAGTCCTTCGGGGTGCGCGCGGACGTGCTCGCCGGGCACTCGGTGGGCGAGCTGACCGCCGCGCACCTGGCCGGGGTGCTGTCACTGGCCGATGCGGGGGCGCTGGTGGCGGCCCGTGGCCGGTTGATGCAGGCCGCGCAGCCGGGTGGCGCGATGGTCGCGGTGCAGGCGACCGAGGAGGAGCTGCTGCCGCTGCTCGCGGACGCGCCCGGCGTGTCGATCGCCGCGCTCAACTCCCCCGACTCCACGGTGCTCTCCGGCGACGCGGACGCCGTGGCGAAGCTGGCCGGCCACTTCGCAGGGCTGGGCCGCAAGACCCGCGCCCTGACGGTGAGCCATGCGTTCCACTCGGCGCACATGGACGGGGTGCTGGCCGAGTTCGAGGAGATCGCGGCCACCCTCACCTTCCACGATCCGGTCATCCCCGTGGTGTCGAACGTGACGGGCGAACTGGCCACCGCAGCCGAGCTGACGGACCCCGCCTACTGGAGCGGGCACATCCGCCGGCCGGTGCGTTTCGCGGACGGCGTGCGTGCCCTGCGGGACGCGGGGGCGCGCACGTACCTGGAGCTGGGCCCCGACCCGGTGCTGTCCGCGCTGGTGCGCACGACACTCGACGACGCCGACGGTGCCGGCGGGACCGGCGCGGCGGACGAGGACGTGGTGGCCGTCGCGGCGCTGCGCACCGGCCACCCCGAGACCGTCACCTTCCTCACGGCCCTGGCCGCCGTCCACGTCGCCGGGGTGCCCGTCGACTGGGCGCCCCTCGTCCCGGCCGCCGGCCGCAGCGTGACGCCGGAGTTGCCGACGTACCCGTTCCAGCGCGACCGCTACTGGCTGGCGGCGGGCGGCGGGATCGCCGGCGCCGGCACGCTCGGGCTGAGCGCCGCCGGCCATCCGCTGCTGGCCGCCGTCACCGAACTGCCCGACGGCAAGGGACACCTGTTCACCGGCCGGATCTCGGCCGACCACCCGGCCTGGGCGGCCGAGCACGAGGTCCACGGGGCGTACATCCTGCCCGGTGTCGCCTTCGTCGACCTGCTGCTGCACGTGGCACGGACCGTCGGCTGCGACCAGCTCGAGGAACTCACCCACCAGGTCTTCCTGGCCCTGCCCGAGCAGGGCGCCCTCCAGGTGCGCCTGGCGGTGGACGCGGCGGACGGCGCCGGCAGCAGGACGTTCGTGGTGTACTCGCGCCCGGAGGAGGCACCGGCGGGCGCCGACTGGACCGTGCACGCGACCGGGTCCCTCGGCGCCGGTGCACCGGAGGGCTCGTTCGACGAGTTCGACGGCTCCGTCTGGCCGCCCGAGGACGCCACCGCGCTCGACATGACGGAGTTCTACACCCGCATCGTCGACGCGGGATTCGGCTACGGCCCGCTCTTCCGCAGCCTGCGTGCCGCCTGGCAGGACGGCGACACCACCTACGGCGAGGTGGAGCTGCCGGCCGGCGCCGACCCCGGCGGCTACGGCGTGCACCCGGGGCTGCTCGACTCCGCGTTGCAGCCCGCCGCGCTGGTGCTCGGGGAGCGGCCGGCGGACGACAGCATCCGGGTGCCGTTCTCGTGGAGCGGCGTGGCCCTGCACACCACGGGGGCGACCCGGCTCCGGGTGCGCCTGACCCGGCCCACCGCTGACACGGTGTCGCTCGCGATCGTCGACCACACCGGCGCGCCCGCGGTCACCATCGGTTCGCTGGCGATGCGTGCCGTGGGCGCCGACCAGATGGCCGCCGCGCAGACCTCGGCGGCCCAGGAGCTCTACCGGGTGGAGTGGCAACCGGTCACGCCCGCGCGCACCGACACGCCCGCCGCCGCCCGGCCACGCTGGGCGGTCGTCGGCCGGCGGCCCGAGCACGGCGCACTGGTCGACGCGCTGCGCACGGCGGGCGTCGACGCGGTCGGATACCCGGACGTGCCGGCCCTGCGCGCCGACGAGCAGGTACCGGCCCTCGCCGTCGTACCGGTCACCGGCGCGCACGACGCGACGCCCGCACGTGCCCACACGGTGACCGCCGACGCCCTCGGCGTGATCCAGGCGTTCCTCACCGACGAGACGGCCACCGACGAGACGGCCGCCTACCCCGTCGCGGTCCTCACCGGCGGCGCGGTGGCCACCGCCGACGGCGACGACGTGCACGACCTGGGGGCGGCCGCCCTGTGGGGGCTGATCCGGACCGCGCAGTCCGAGCAGCCGGGTCGCTTCGTCCTGGCCGACGTCGACTTCGTCCCGGCGGACCCCGGCACCGGTCGCGAGCGTGATGCCGCTGACGGCGCGCTCGCCGCGTCCCTGCGTGCCCTGCCCGCCGCCCTGGCCCTCGGAGAACCCCAGCTCGCCCTGCGCGGCGGGACGGTCGCGGCGCCGCGACTGGTCGCCGCCGGCCCGGAAGAGGGCACGGCGACCCGGTTCCGTGCGGACGGCACGGTCCTGGTAACCGGGGGCACGGGTGCCCTCGGTGCGTTGCTGGCCCGGCATCTGGTGACGGCTCACGGGGTGCGGCACCTGGTGCTCACCAGT
>NZ_JAMJWG010000038.1 GCF_024435355.1 Streptomyces odontomachi | reverse complement strand
CCCCCGCCCCCCGACCCCCCCTGGTCCCCTCCCCCCCCGCATCCCCCCCCCCCCCCCCCACGCCCCCCCCGGGGGGGGCCCCCCCCCCCCCCCCCCCCCCCCCCCCGCCAGTCCCCTCCCCGTCCCCGGCCTTCAGGAGTCTGCGATGACGCTGTCCGAAGCCCGTTCCGCCGCTCGAGTCAGTGAAGCCGACGCGCGGCGTTCCGCTCGTGCGGGTGCGTTCTCGATGTTCGTCGACAGCTTCGACGTGTATCTGCCCGCTCTGGTGCTGCCCGCCGCCATGGCGTACTTCATGCCGAAGGGCATGCCCGCCGAGACCCGGGCCACCATGACCACGCTCATGTTCACCGTCGGACTGCTCGGCCGGCCCATCGGCAGTGTGATCTTCGGCAACATATCCGACCGTATCGGCCGCAAGCGGACCACGTTGATCAGCGGCTGGGGCTTCACCATCGCCACCCTGCTGATGGGGTTGCTGCCGGGGCATGCCGCCTGGGGCTACGGCGCCATCGCGGTCTTCGCGACTCTGCGCCTGATCAGCGGCGTCTTCCTGGCCGGCGGCTATGCGGCGCCGATGCCGCTCGCGCTGGAGCAGGCGGGGCCGGAGCGGCGTGGCTGGGTCGGCGGGCTGATCGGCGCCGGGGCGCCCGGCTCGTTCCTGGTGATCAACTCGCTGCTGCTGGTGATGCTGAACGTCGTGCCCGAGGGCAGCTTCCTCTCCTGGGGCTGGCGGCTGCCGTTCCTGCTCGGCTTCCTGCTGGGCCTGGTCTACCTGTGGTCGTACCGCAGGGTGCACGAGGACGCGGAGGTGTTCGCGCAGCGTCGTGCGGAGGGCGGGCGGCAGCCGGTCGTGGAGCTGTTCACCACGCACCGGAAGCTGATCCTCAGCGTGTTCCTGTTCACCTGCGGCTACTGGTTCGCCACGCAGATGTCGGTGTCGTTCCTGCCGACGCTGCTGGTGCAGGTGTTGGGGTCCAGCGCCAACCTGAGCACCACGGCCGAGCTGATCGCGTCCGTGCTGACCATCGCCCTGATCCTGGTGCTGGCGAAGGTCGGGCAGCGGATCGGGCGCCGGCGGCTGCTGATGATCTGGTCGCTGGTCATGACGTTCGTGGTGGGCGGCGCGTTCACGGCGCTCGCACTGGCCCGCGGCGGAGGTCAGCCCGCCTGGCTGACGGTGGTGATCTACCTGGTGGCGAAGGTGATTCCGTCCGCGCCGCTCGGCGTGATCCTGGCCTACCTGAACGAGCGCTTCCCGGCCGGCGTGCGGGCCAGCGGCTACGGCATCGGCTACATGTTCGGCCTCATCCTGCCCGGCCTGTACACGTTCGAGCTGCTCTGGCTGAGCAACCTGATGCCGTACGAGTACACCCCGATCGTGCTGATCGTCTTCGGCGGGCTGCTGATGCACATGGCGGTGCGCCGCGGACCCGAGACGAACCCGGTGACCGGTCCGGCCGACGCGGGCGCCACGGAAGCGCCGGCAGCGCTGGCCGCGGAGGGCATCGCGGCGGAGGGCACGCGATGAGGCTCAGCGACGACGAGAAGGCGATGCGGGACGGCGCCGAGGGCGCCGCGGTCGCGGCCGCGATGGACCTGCTGATCCGCTACGGCGAGGCGCTGGACGCCGAACGGCTCTGCGACACCCGCAATGTCGCGGGCACCACCACCCAGCCCTCGCCCGCCAAGGCCCGGCTGGTCGCCGAGGGCGGCTGGAGCAGGGCGTTCTCGGTGATCAGCCTCGATGCCGACGAGACGCTGGACATCCCGGACATGCGGGTGCCGACCTGCCAGCTCCAGCACGGCTTCGGCCCCGACTCGGTGGGCGTCGCGCCGTATCCGAAGGAGTTCGTGGAGCTCCAGACGCAGGCGGAGGCGTTCGCCGGGCGGCGCGGCGTCAACATCCTGGCCACCTGCACCCCGTACCAGGTGGGCAATCTGCCGGTGCGCGGCGAGCACTGCGCGTGGATGGAGTCGTCGGCGGTCGTGTACTGCAACTCGGTGCTGGGGGCGCGCACCAACTGCGAGGGCGGCGCCTCCACCGGTGCCGCGAGCCTCACCGGCAAGATCCCGTACTGGGGCAACCACATCCCCGAGAACCGCTTCGGCACCCATCTCGTGCGCGCCGACGTACCGGTGCGGGACTTCATGGACTGGGGGCTGCTCGGCTACTTCACGGGCGACCTGGTGCAGGAGGGGCGCCCGGTGATCACCGGCGAGTTCGCCCGGCCGGACCTGACCGACCTCAAGCACTTCGGGGCGGCGAGCGCGTCATCCGGCGGAGTGGAGCTCTACCACATTCCGGGCATCACCCCCGAAGCGGCCACCGTGGCGCAGGCGTTCGACGGCAGGCGGGTCCCCGACCCCCTGGTCTTCGGCGCCGCCGAGCGCCGTGCGGTCTACGAGAGCCTGAACAACCAGGGCACGTCGACCGACGTCGACTTCGTCCTGCTGGGCTGCCCGCACGCCTCCGTCGACCAGATACGGGCAGCGGCCCGCCTGCTGGACGGCAAGCGGCTGCACTCCGGAACCCAGCTGTGGATCATGGCCCCACGCGCCCTGAAGGACGTCGCCGACCGCAGCGGCTACACCGCCGTCATCGAGGCCGCCGGCGGGAAAGTGCTGGTCGACTCGTGCCCGGCCATGTCCCGTTCGGCGCCGCCCGGTACGAAGGTCTTCGCGACGGACTCGGCGAAGCAGGCCCACTACCTTCCGGCGATCCTCGGCATCGAGGCCTGGTTCGGCACCCTGGAGGACTGCATCGACGCGGCGGTCACCGGCCGCTGGGGAGGGGAACTCCGATGAGCACGACGCACGGTTCGGCACGGCCCACGGCCGGTCAGGCGGCACTCGGCACCGCGGCCGGTCAGGCGCCACTCGGCGCCCCGGACGCCGGGGCACACGTCGCCCACCGCGCCCCGGAGCCGTTCACCCTGCACGGCCGCACCGTCGTCCCCGGCGTGGTGGAGGGCGAGGCGCTGGTCTCGCACGAGACGATCTCCGGCTGGGGCGGCATCGACCCCGCGGCCGGCACCATCATCGAGCGCCGCCACGAACTCTTCGGCGTCTGCTTCACCGGCAGGATCCTCGTCTTCCCCGGCGCGAAGGGCTCCTCCGGCTGGTCCGGCTTCTTCCAGACCACCCGCCTCCTGGGCACCGCCCCCCTCGGCATGATCTTCACGGTGACCACGACGAAGTCGGCCCTGGGCGCCGTCGTCACCCGCGTCCCCACCCTCAGCGACCTCGACCGCGACCCGGTCACGACCATCCGCACCGGCGACTGGCTGCGGCTGGACGCGGACCGGGGGGTGGTGGAGGTGGTGCCGCGGGAGCGGCGGGGGCCGGGGGACTGACGGCTGACCCGCGACGCCTACCGGAGACGATCCGGCGAGGATTCAGAGGACTGAGACGCACCCCACCGCCCGGGAGACAGCCGCCGCGCCGCGGGCACGCCGTCCGGGGTCGCGGTGGTCGGCGGCCGGCTGGACCGTGCCAGGGCCCGTGCTGGCCCCGCTCACCCTGATGGGCAACCTGTCCGTGCCGGCCGTCCTGCTCGCTTTCGGCATCTCCCTGCGTGGCAGCGCCCTGCCGGGCCGCAGCGCGGAGCGCCATCCGGTGCTGCTCTCCGTCGTGCTCAAGTCCGTCGCCCAGCCGGTGGTCGCCTGGGTGCTCGGGGCGTGGGTCTTCCGGCTGGCGGGCGCCGACCTGCTGGACGTGGTGGTGATCGCGGCGCTGCCGGCCGCGCAGAACCTGTTCGCCTACGCCTCGCGTTACCAGGTGGCCGGGCTGCTCGCCCGCGAAGCCTCCCCCACTGCCTTCATGGCGTGGGAGGTACCCCCAGCTGTCGACGGCGGCGTCCGTACCCGTGCTGTGCGCCGTCGCGGCGGCGCTCGGCCGACCAGGCCGTCGGCCACGGCGTACGGGCGAGTCATGCGGACGCAGCCTGTTCAACGGCCCCCCGCCCTTGTACCGTTCGGTACGTCTCCCTGTTCTACGCGCGTCGGCCCGCACCCCCGGGCTCATGATCTACGCGCGCAGACGCACCCGCCAGAGTCGACCACCCCCCACGCAACAACCCCCCACCGCACCATCCGCACCGCCGCCACCATCCCGCCCCCGCCCCCCACTGTTCGGAGGTAAGACGGATGCCCGGAACCGGAACGTTTCGCCGTAGACCCGTCGCGGCCCTCGCCCTCGGTGGCCTGTTCGCCGCCGGGCTGGCCGCCGTCCAGACGTCCACCGCGCCGCACGCCACCGCGGACGCCACAGCCACCACCACCGCCGCTGCCGCCACGCACCGGGTCCTCTTCGACAACTCGAAGGCGGAGACCGCGGCCAACGCCGACTGGGTGATCAGCACCAGCCAGCCGGACCCGCTCGGCGAGGACGCCAGCCCGTCCGCCGAGACGGACTGGACCGGCGCGCTGTCGTCCTGGGGCGTCGCGTTGCAGAAGACCGGGGACTACAGCCTGAAGACGCTGTCCTCCGGCAGCAGCATCACCTACGGCACATCGGCCGCCACCGACCTGACGAACTTCGACACGTTCGTGCTGCCGGAGCCGAACGTGCTGCTCAGCGCGGCCGAGAAGACCGCCGTGATGAAGTTCGTGCAGAACGGCGGCGGACTGTTCATGATCTCCGACCACTCCGGCGCCGACCGCAACAACGACGGCGAGGACGCGGTCGAGGTCCTCAACGACCTGATGGCGAACAACACCGTCGACAGCACCGACCCGTTCGGCTTCTCCATCGACGCGATCGACGCCGGCACCGACAACCCGCGGGCCATCTCGGACTCCTCCAACCCGGTCCTGCACGGCAGCTTCGGCACGGTCACGGGCAGCATCCTGCGCAACGGCGCCACCGCCACGTTGAAGCCGTCGGACAACTCCGCCGTCAAGGGCCTGGTCTACCGCACCGGTTACTCGGGCAACACCGGCGCCTTCTTCGCCACCAGCACCTTCGGCACCGGCCGTGTCGCGTTCTGGGGCGACAGCTCCCCCGTCGACGACGGCACCGGGCACTCCGGCGACACCCTCTACGACGGCTGGAACGACCCGGCCGGCACCGACGCCGCGCTCGCGCTGAACGCGACGGCATGGCTGGCGGGCGACGGCAGCACGGGCGACCCCGGCGATCCGGGGGATCCCGGCACCTGCACCGCGGCCCAGCTGCTCGCCAACCCCGGCTTCGAGTCGGGCGACACCGCCTGGTCGGCATCCGGCAGCGTCATCACGAACGACTCCGGCGAGCCCGCCCGCACCGGCTCCTACAAGGCCTGGCTGGACGGTTACGGCACCGCGCACACCGACACGTTGTCCCAGCAGGTGAGCATCCCGGCCGGCTGCTCGGCGACTCTGAGCTACTACCTGCACATCGACACGGACGAGACCGGGTCCACTGCCTACGACTCCCTCAAGGCCCAGGTACTGAACTCCAGCGGCACCGTCCTCGCCACCCCGGCCACCTACACCAATCTGAACGCGGCCGGCGGCTTCACCCAGCACACCCTCGACCTGAGCGGCTACGCCGGCCAGAGCGTCACGATCAAGTTCACCGGCACGGAGGGCTCGAAGCTCCAGACGTCCTTCGTCCTCGACGACACCTCCCTGAACGTCCACTGAACGTCCGCCGACCGCACTCCCGGGGGTGGGTTCTTCCCACCGGGGCCCACCCCCACCCCACGCGCCTCAGCGAAGCTGCGACTGCGACTGCGACTGCGACTGCGGCTCCAACTCCGGCGCCAGCTCCAACTCCTCCATGATGAGGGCGTTGTTCACCGCTATCGCGGTGGTCGTGGCATGGCCGACCGACCCGGCGACGGTCAGGGACGGTCGGGCGCAACTGCCTGCCGCCCACACACCCGACACGCCGGTGCGGCCCTCGTCGTCGGCGACGATGGCGGCGGAGGAGACCTCGCAGCCCAGCGTCGCGGGCAGCTCGGTGGCCTGACGGCGCGTGGTGGCGGCGAACACCGCGGCCCGCTGGAGAACGGCACCGTTCGCGAAGGCGATCCCGTACAGTCGCCCGCCCTTCGAGACCACCCGGTCGACCGGCTCCTCGTGGACCGCGACTCCGGTCCGCCGCAGATGGTCGAGCTGCCCGCGCTCCAGCCCGGTCGGCCCGTTGCCGACCAGGGCGAGGTCTTCGGTGAAGCGCCGCAGCAGCAGGAGTTGCTGCCAGGCGCGCGGACCGCTGCCGACGACCGCGACCGGCTGGTCCCGGACCTCCCAGCCATGGCAGTAAGGGCACGAGACGACGTCCCCGCCCCACAGGTCGGCCAGCCCCGGCACCTCGGGCAGTTCTTCGACCACCCCCGTGGCGAACACCAGGGCCCGCGCTCGCAGCGGATCCGCGGTCCCGGTCTCCGTCCGCACCAGCCAGCGCCCGTCGGCCCGGTGCGCCGCGGTCACCGAAGCGGTGACGATCTCGGCGCCGTAGCCGCGGGCGTCCGAGCGTGCGCGGCCGAGCAGCTCATGGGGATCGATCCCCTCGTGACCGGCCAGGTTGTGCACCGCCGACGCTCCGGCGTTGCGCGGCGCGCCGGCATCCACGACGACAACGCTGCGCCGGGACCGCGCAAGTACGAGAGCGGCTTGGAGACCTGCCGCCCCGCCACCGATGACCACGACGTCGACATCTCGCTGAACGCTCGGATCCATCATGCGCCGAAGTAAATCGGCCGTCCATATTTCGGTCAATATCGTATCGACATGTGGACGTCCGTCGCAGCAGTCCAGCCCAATCGCATCCAGTCCCGTCCAGTCCCGTCCAGTGCCGTCCGTCCTGCCCAGTCAGGGCAGGGTGTTCCACAGGGCGCAGTGGTGGGCGGTGGCGGTCGTGTCCGTGGGGCCGGTGTGGTCCGGGACCAGGGACTGGACGGAATCGGCCGGCCAGGCGGGGGCGTTCGGGGAGTTGGGGTTGCCGGTACGGGCGAAACCGCTCCAGTAGTCGATCATGGTGTCGGCGAGACGGTGCTGGGCGGGGGTCATGGCGCGGGGCAGGCCGCCGAGGTCGAAGAGGTAGGTCAGCTCGCTGGCGTGCGGGGCGCCGAGCGGGAACGGGGTGGGCGTGGAGGTGAGCGGCGGGGCGTGCTCGTCGGCGAACTCGTAGCGCCAGAGAGGGACACGGCCCGCGAGGAGCGCGCCGGTTCGCAGGGTCGGGCAGGAGTAGTTGCCGTCTCCGATGACCGCGCCCAGGACCGGTCCGCCGTTCGTCTCGGTGACCGGGTAGGTGCGGGCGACGGTGGGAGCCTGGGCGGGGTCGGGAAGGAAGTCGGCCACCGTTTCGGGCCAGTTGGCGGGGGTGATGCGGACGCCGGCCTGGACGATGGCGGCGGCCCAGCCGTTTCCCTCGTCGTGGTTGGAGCCGATGAGGACGGGCACGTGGTGCACGGCACCGTGGGCCAGCGCGGTGCTCGGGTCGCGGGGCAGGAGGCCGGTGGCGTAGGCGGGCTGCTGGTCGACGTCCTGGGCGGCGAGCAGCCGCGCAGGGCTCACCCGTCGCAGGCAGGTCACGACGTGCCGGACGGCGCCGCAGCCCACCGCCTTCGCCAGCTTCGCCCCGGCGGCGTCGGCCGCCGTGCGGGAGATGGCGGACGGCGCGAAGGGGCGGTCGGCGCGGCCGGTGCACGGTCCGCTCTCGATGAGGGCGCGGTCGAACAGGCCGACGGCGGTGGGCGAGGCGAGCTGGGCGCACACGCTGAAGCCGCCTGCGGACTCGCCGGCCAGGGTGAGGTTGTGCCGGTCCCCGCCGAACGCGCCGATGTTCGCGCGCACCCAGCGCAGCGCCGCCTGCTGGTCGGCGAGTCCGAAGGTGCCGGAGCCCGGCAGGCCGCCGTGGGCCAGGAAGCCGAGGGCGCCGAGGCGGTAGTTGAGGGTGACCACCACGACGTTGCCGCGCGTGGCGAGGCGATGGGCGTCGTAGGAACTGCCCGCGCCGGTGCTGAAGCCACCGCCGTGCACCCACACGATCACGGGCATCGGGCGGTCCGGACGGGCGGCGTCGGGCGCGGTCACGTTCAGGTAGAGGCAGTCCTCGTCGACGCTGCCACCGGGTACCTCGCCGGCCGGCTGCGGGCAGGCGCTGGCGGGGCGGGTGGCGTCCCGCACGCCCCGCCACGGGGACGCGGGGTGCGGTGGCGCCCAGCGCAGGGAGCCGACCGGAGGCGCGGCGTACGGGATGCCGTCGAAGGTGCGGTAGCCCTCCCCCGCGGTGCCGCGCACGGCACCGGCCCGGGTGCGCACGACGGGTGTGCCGGAGGTGACGGGAGCGCTGGAGGTGACGGGGGCGTTGGAGGTGACGGGAGCGCTGGAGGTGACGGGGGCGTTGGAGGGAACGGTGGCGGTGGGTGAGCCGGGTGCGGCAACCTGCCGGGCCTCGGGTGTCCCCGCCCGGGCCGGCGTCGCGGCGAAGGCCAACACGGCACACGCCAGCACCGCCGTCCACCGCCCCACTCGCCCCACTCGCCCCACTCGCGCTACTGGCTCCACTCGCCCCACTCGCCCCACTCGCGCTACTGGCTCCACTCGCCCCACTCGCCCCACTCGCGCTACTGGCCCCACTCGCGCTGGTCGCGCTGCTCGCGCAACTCGCCCTGCTCGCCCTAATGCCATCGGTGTACGCCTTCCAACTCGGATCGGGTGCTCGCGGGGGGAGGATGAGGGAGGAGGGATGAGGGAGACGGGAGGCGGATCAGCTCCCGCCCATACCCCCCTGCGCGGCGATCATGGTGGTGCGCAGGCCGCGCACGGCCGTCTCCAGCCCCGGCGCGAGTTCCCCGAGCCGGCCGGTCAGGTCGTCGATCCGCGCATGGTGCCGGCGCTGGTCCGGTCCGGACAGCACGGAGCCGATCCGGCCGGCGGCGGCCAGCGCCACCAGCGCGGCATCCTCCGGGGCGACCTCGTGTGCCGAAGTGGTGGCGTGCAGGACCGCGGTCACGTGCGCGCGCAACGCCCGTACGGTGCCCGGGTCCTGCACCGTCGTATGCCGTCCGGACAGCACCGGGATCCGGCCCGGCGCGACGGTGAGCCGTCCGCCGGCCGCAAGCTGGTCCTCGACGTCGTGCAGGGTCTGCGTCCGGTGTCGCCGCGCCAGGTGCTTCCAGCCGTGCGCGGCCGCGGCCACCTCGTCCAGCACACGGTCCAGGACCGGATCGCCGACCGGTCCGGGTTCGGTCACCCGCACCTCACCTTCGCGCTCCGCCAGATGGCCGCGCAGGGTGAGGTCGACGAGTGCGGCGACGCGGACGAGGAATCCGGTGCGGGTGCGGTCGTAGGGGCCGCGCGCCGCCTCGTCGTAGGCCAGCAGGTACATCCGGTAGGGCAGGGCATCCATCACACCTGCGACGCTACGGCGCCACCGCCGGCCCGTGATCGGCCTGGCGGCGCACTTCGGGATGGACCACGAGGATCACCCGCCGGGCGTCTCCTCCTTGAGGAGGACGGTCCCGTCCTGGGAGGGGCTCACGAACCGCGCGGCCGAACGAGACCGTGGTCATAGGCGGCGACCACCGCCTGGACGCGATCCCGCAGGCCCAGCTTGCGCAGCACCGCGGCAACGTGCCGCTTGACCGTGGCCTCGGACAGGGACAGCCGACGGGCTATCTCCGCGTTGGACAGCGCCTGCCCGATCAGGGTGAGCACCTCGATCTCGCGTGCGGACAGGCCCGCCAGCGCGGGCGGCGTCGTGGGCCCGTCCGGCGCGGTGCGCAGGAACCGCTCCAGCAGACGGCCGGTCAGGCCCGGTGCGAGCAGCGTGTCGCCGCGCACCGCGGCCCGGATCGCCGCCACCAGCTCGGTGGACTCCATCTCCTTGAGCAGGAAGCCGCTGGCGCCCGCCCGCAGCGCCGCCAGCACGTGCTCGTCCTCGTCGAACGTGGTCAGCATCAGGACCCTGGCCGCGCTGCCGGAGGCCACGATCTGCCGGGTGGCCTCGATCCCGTCCATGCCGGGCATCCGGAGGTCCATCAGCACCACGTCCGGCCGCATGCGGTCGATCACCTGCAACGCCTGCCGGCCGTCTCCCGCCTCGCCCACCACCGCCAGGCCGTCCCAGGAGTCGATCACCAGACGGAAGCCGGTACGCAGCAGTTCTTCGTCGTCGGCGATCACGACCCGGATCGTCATGAACGGCATCCCATCAAACAGCGTTCGTGCGCGTCCAGGATCAGAGCCGGCGTGCGACCTCCGTCGCCCAGTACGTCAGGATCATGCTCGCGCCGGCCCGCTTGATGCCGAGCAGGGTCTCCATGATCGCTGCGTCGCGGTCGATCCAACCCCGTTGCGCGGCGGCCTCGATCATCGCGTACTCGCCGGAGATCTGGTACGCGGCCACCGGCACGTCGGCGGCGTCCGCGACCCGGGCCAGGATGTCCAGGTAGGGGCCCGCGGGCTTGACCATCACCATGTCGGCGCCCTCTTCGAGGTCGAGGGCGAGTTCGCGCAGGGAGTCACGGGCGTTGGCCGGGTCCTGCTGGTAGGTCTTGCGGTCGCCCTGCAACGAGGAGGCGACGGCCTCCCGGAAGGGCCCGAAGAACGCGGAGGAGTACTTGACGGTGTAGGCGAGGATCGCCACGTCCTGGTGGCCGGCCCCGTCGAGGGCGGACCGGATGACGCCGATCTGGCCGTCCATCATGCCGCTCGGCCCGACGACATGGGCCCCGGCCCCGGCCTGCACCCGGGCCATCTCCGCGTACCGCTCCAGGGTGGCGTCGTTGTCGACGCGGCCCTGCGCGTCGAGGACACCGCAGTGGCCGTGGTCGGTGAACTCGTCCAGGCACAGGTCCGACATCACGAGCAGCTCGTCGCCGACCTCGGCACGCACATCGCGCAGCGCCTGCTGCAAGATCCCGTCCGGGTCGGTCCCGACGGACCCGACGGCGTCCTTCTTGGCGTCCTCCGGCACCCCGAACAGCATGATCCCGGAGACTCCCGCGGCCACGGCCTCGGCGGCGGCCTTGCGCAGGCTGTCACGGGTGTGCTGGTACACGCCGGGCATCGAGCCGATCTCCACGGGTGCGCTGATGCCCTCCCGCACGAAGGCGGGGAGGATCAGGTCGGCCGGGTGCAGCCGGGTCTCGGCCACCATGCGCCGCATCACCGGGGAGCGGCGCAGCCGCCGGGGCCGCGCCGCGGGGAAGGAACCGTACGTCGTCATGCTCCCTACGCTACGCCCGGTGCACGGCCCGTCCGCCGGCCCCCACCCGGTCGGTGCGCCCCCACAGCGCCCCACCGCGGCCCCGCTCCGCACAGATCGAGATGCAGGCACGGGCAACCCATGCATAACCTGAATTTTGTGCCCAAAAGGCACGAAAAACCACAGCTTGCAAGCCAGACGAGGTGAAGCGCCATGCAAAGCACCAGGAAGCCCTTCCGCGTCCGCACCGCCCTCGTGGCCTGCACCTGCGCCGGCCTGCTGGCCGGCGGGGCCGGTGCCGCGTTCGCGACGCCCGCGGCGGCGTCGCACGCGCCTCAGGGCACGACGACGCAGAGTCCCTCGCCCAGTCCGACGGCCGCGGCCTCCATCACCCTCCTCGTGGTCCCCAGCACCGCGACCGCCGGCGACACCGTCGTGATGACCGGCCAGACCAAGGGGCTCAACCCCGGGGACGAGCTGACCGTGGAGATGCAGGGCAGCAACGGCCAGTGGAAGCCGTTGGACAACGTCAAGACGACCGTGAACCACGACGGCCGCTACAACGCGACCGCCAAGCTGACCACCAAGGGCACGGTGAAGGTACGCGTCGTGCACGGCTCGACCGCGTCGACGCCGGTGTCCGTGACCGTCAACTGACGGCGCCGCCCGGTCTCCACCCCTCCTCTCCGCGACGTGCGCCGCGGAGGGGAGCCGGCTTCCCCGGCCCCGGGTGCGGCATGCCTGGGTAAGGTCACCGAGGCACCTGAGACGCTCGCCCACGACCTCGCGCCGAGGTCACGTGCGTCCTCGTGACCGTCCGTCCCCCTGCTGCCGGAGCCGGGAGACCAGCGGACCCTGGAGCGCCCGTGGAAGAGACCCGAGCCCGGCACGAGGCCCGAGCCCGGTACCGGGCACGCCGGCACGCGCACGTGACCGTCGGCACCCGCCTGTCCCTGTACGGCGACCGCCGGCTCGGCGACGCCGTGGCCGCCGCGCCGCCGCTCGGTTCCGGGTTCGGCGGCAGGTCGTCGGAGCTGGAGGTCGAGGGCGAGAGGGTGTTCGTCAAGCGGATCCCGCTGACCGACCTCGAGTTGCGGCCCGAGCACGTCCGGTCGACGGCGAACCTCTTCGAGTTGCCGTTGTTCTACCAGTACGGGGTCGGGTCGCACGGCTTCGGCGCCTGGCGGGAACTGGCCGCACACATCATGACCACCGGCTGGGTCCTGAACGACGACTACGCCGGCTTCCCGCTCCTGCACCACTGGCGGGTGCTGCCGGACCGGCCGCCCACCGGGTTCGTCGACGAGTTCGGCGGCATCGACGGAGCGGTGGCGCACTGGGAGGGGTCACCCGCCGTGCGTCGGCGCCTGGAGGCCGTCGGCCGGGCCTCCGCCAGCCTGGTGCTCTTCCTCGAACACGTACCGCAAACGCTCGCCACCTGGCTCGCCGACGCACGCACGGCACCCGAACCGGACGAGGCGACCGTGGGTTCGGCGTACCGATGGGTGGAGGACGCGCTCGCGCACGGGACCTCGTTCATGAGCTCACGCGGCCTGGTCCACTTCGACGCCCACTTCGCCAACCTCCTCACCGACGGCCGGCAGGTCTACTTCGCCGACCTCGGACTGGCGCTGAGCCGGGACTTCGAACTGGCACCGCAGGAGACGGCCTTCCTCACCGACCACCTGCCGTACGACCGCTGCTACGCCCCCACGCATCTGCTCCGCCATCACCTGCCCGACGGCCTGCGCGGCAGCCTCGCACCCGAGGAGTTCCTCCGCGCCTGGGTCGCCGGCCGCCGGCCCGACGGAGTTCCGCCCGGGATCGCCGCGCTCATCGACCGCCACGCCCGACCCGCCCTCGTCCTGGACGACTTCCACCGCCGCCTGCTCACGGAGAGCAAGAAGACCCCGTTCCCGGCGCACGCACTCCGGCTGGCCATGAGCAGCGGTCCCGGCCTCGCACACGCACCGACGGCGTAGCGCCGCCACCCCAGGAACCGGGCAGGCAGCCCGCCCGCCACCCCGCACCACGCCACCCCGCACCACCGGCATCCGGTCATATGCCCCTGTCCTTACCGGTGATTTCCGCCGCCGCGCCCGGGAATCTCATGCATCGCACAGGCACCGCCTTCCGGGGTTCCATCGCGGGCATGCGCCCCCCTAGGATGATGGGAGCGCTCCCACCTTGGTCGGAGTCGCTCCCTCCGCTCACGTCACCACGCCGTGCCGTGTTCCTCGGCACGGCTCCCCCCGTATGCAACCGATGGGAGAACCATGCCTAAAATCCTTGCCGCCGGTGGAGCGGCCGTGGCGTTGTTCGCCGCGGCACTTTCCGCACAGGGCGCACAGGCCGCGACGACGCCGGACGCCGCGCCGTCCGAGGCCACGCAGGTCAGCATCGAGAGCGTCAACGGCTCGGGCTGTCCGGCAGGGACGGCCAGAGTCAGCGTCGCGTCGGACAACAGCACCCTCACCGTGACCTACAGCAACTACTACGCATTGGCGGGCATCGGCGCCGAGCCGACCGACGCCCGGAAGAACTGCCAGCTCATCCTGGACGTCGAAGCCCCGGCGGGCTACACGTACGCCATCTTCGGCCTGGACTACAGCGGCCACGCCCACATCGAGGCGGGGGCCACCGGGTCCCAGCGGTCGGAGTACTTCTTCCAGGGCTCGACGAGCGGTGTGGTCAAGTCCCACACCATCACAGGCCCGTACGACGGGGACTGGAGCACCTCGGACGACACCTCCGACCAGCTCGTCTGGGCACCCTGTGACGCCCAGCGGTACCTGAACGTCAACACGGAACTCCGCGTGGACGCCGGGACCTCGGACACGCAGCACTCGTCCAGCCTGATCGCGATGCGTTCGACGGACGCCCCCGCCAGCACGTACCACCTCACCTGGAAGAAGTGCTAGGGCAGCCGATCAGGAGCAGGATCAGGGTTATTGACCAGGACCAGCGATCAGCGATCAGGTCAGTGACCGGCCGGCCGGTCAGCGCACCCCAGGGGCATCTTTCACCGAACACCGGCATCTTTCACCGGACATCCTTGTCAGGTGCACGCCCTCCCCTTAGCGTGGCGGTCGCTCTGTGAATCAGGAGACACAGGGTGAAGATCCCCATTAGTGGGGCCCTACGCGGAAAGGGGGCCGCGCATGCGCGGTTTAGGGAGTAGACGAAAGGGACACATAGGCCGCCGCACACAGGTGGCGGCCGCGGGTGCGTTCGCCCTGTTGTGCGTGGCGGGCGCATCCGGCCAGGCGACCGCGGCGGCTCCGGAACCCACCTCCGGTGCCGCCGCAGTCGTCTCCTGGCAGGCGGACCTGTCGAAGGTCGGCTCGGACGACGTCAACGTCCGCTACGCCGCAGGGGACCTGAAGGTGCACGCCAAGGGCTTCCACCCGGCGTCCGACGGTGCCGGCGCCGGATACGGAACCGAGTTGCTCTCCGCCCACGGGCTCGACACCCCGGTCAACCGCGTGCGCGCCGACCTCGACGCGGCCGTGCCCTCCGGCGCCGATGTCGTCGTGGACGTCCGGGGCCGGGCGAGCGACGGAACCTGGACCGAGTGGCGGACCGCAGCGGACGGCACCGCGGCGGTGCTGCCGCGGCCGGTGACGCAGGTGCAGGCACGGATCACCTTCGACGACCCGACGGGCCGCGCCGCGGTGCACGGTCTGCGACTGAGCGCTGACAACGTTGCCCGGCCCCGCTCGGCGACCACGGCGACGGCCGCGTTCAGCTCGACGGTGTACGCCACCCGCGAGGGCCTGGTGGGCGGCACCACCGCGAACGGGCACGTGATCAAGAGCAACGACCACTTCGTGGCCCTGCCGTCGCGGCGCGGACTGTCGCCGAACGGCAGCTCGGCGTACTCGGTCGAGGTCTGCGGCCCGGCCCGCTGCGAGACGGCGCCGGTGTGGGACGTCGGCCCCTGGAACATCCACGACGATTACTGGAACCCCTCCGCGACCCGCGAGCAGTTCAAGGACCTGGCGCAGGGGCTGCCCGAGGCGCAGGCCGCCTACCAGAACGGCTACAACGGCGGTAAGGACGGCTCCGGCCGCACGGTGTCCAACCCCGCCGGCATCGACCTCGCGGACGGCACGTTCTACAACATCGGCCTGAACAACAACGGCTGGGTGACCGTCACCTACCTGTGGACGGGCGACGGCGGCGGCAGCACCGGAACCAGCTTCCCGACCTGGGGCTCGGGCGTGAACATCCGCGCCGACGCCACCACCGACTCGTCCGTCGTCGCCACGCTGTCGGGCCCGACGCAGGTCAACGTGGAGTGCCAGAAGCACGGCCAGACGGTGACGTACGACGGCTACACCAACGACGCCTGGTCGTACCTGCCCGACTACAAGGGCTACATCTCCAACATCTTCATCGCCGTCGACGACCAGTGGCTCCCCGGGGTCCCCGAATGCGCATGAGGACGACGAGGATGCGGAGGACGCAGAGCATGCAGAAGACGCGGAGGGTGCCGAAGACGCAGGGGGTGCAGTCGACCCGGCTGAAGCGTTTCGCGGCGACCCTCGGCGCCCTGCTCGCCGCCACCATCGGCATGATCGTCCTGCCCGTGCAGGCGCACGCGGAGCCGACCTTCAAGGCACCGTTCCCGTGCGGCCAGAAGTGGACCTACGCCCACTTCTCCGGCGAGGTACGCCGCGCGTTGGACTTCATCCGCGCCGACGGCGGCACCACCAACGGAACCCCCGTACTGGCCTCCGCGGCCGGCACGGCGACCCGGCTGTCGGAGCCCGGCGGTGCGGGCAACTACATCGCCATCGACCACGGCGGCGGCTGGAAGACGTACTACTTCCACCTGTCCGCCTACTCGGTGCCGAGCGGCGCCCAGGTGGCGCAGGGCCAGCAGATCGGTGTCACCGGCAGCACCGGCAACACCACCGGGCCGCACATCCACTACGAGCAGCTGCTCAACGGAGTCGGGCAGACCATCCGCATCAACGGCACCGCCCTGCCCTACCCCTCGTCGTACAACCAGTCCTATCTGACCAGCGACAACGGCTGCGGAGACGGCACGGGCACGCCCTACATGACCTGGGGAACCGACGTGCGCGTGCACGCCGACGCCACCCTCGACTCGCCCGTCGTCACCACGCTCCCCGGTCCCACCTCGGTCATCGTCGTCTGCCAGAAGCAGGGCGACACGGTCACCGCCGAGGGCTACACCAACAACTGGTGGAGCAAGCTGCGCGACCAGGGCGGTTTCATCACCAACATCTACATCAACGATCCGAACGCCAAGCTCCCGGGCGTGCCCGAGTGCTGACACGGTGGCCCGCGGTCCTGCCGCGGGCCACCCCCGCCCGCCCCCGTTCGACCTTCACGTCACGGGCGGCAGGTCGATCTCCGCCCACACGGTCTTGCGCGGCACCGGCCCGCACCGCACACCCCACCGGTCCGCCAACTCCCCCACCAGCAGCAACCCGCGCCCGCAGTCGGCAAGCGGGTCGTCGGCGGCGCGCCCCGGCACGGGCAGTTCCGCACCCCGGGTGTCGGTGACCTCGATCCGCAGTGCCCCCGCCACGGTCACGCTCATGCCGAACAGGAAGTTCCGTCCCTGCACGCGGCCGTGCGTGACGGCGTTCGCGGCGAGTTCGGCCACGAGGAGCCGCGCCGGGTCCGGCGCGAGGCCCCAGGTGCAGAGCCGGGCGGTGGCCAGCAGCCGGGCGAGACGGGCACCGCGGGGGGTGGCGGAGAGCGGTACGGAGTATTCGAACCCCGGTTCAGGCGCCGTTCCATGCTGGGTTCGATCACTCACGGTGGTGATGTTCTGACGGTTCATGTCGCTCAGCGTGTTCGCGTGTGCCTAGCGTGTGAAGCAATGGCGCCCGTGCGGACGGGGTTGTCCGCGGGTCCCCCGGTTCCGTACGGGCTGTACGGGGTGACCGGGCACGGGCGTCCGGGGTTGGACACGCAAGCACACGATGGGGAGGCGGCAGACATGGGCGAGTGGGACGCGGAACTGGACGGTGACGACGAGGCCGGTGCCGTGATGCGGACCGTCGGGCGACAACTCAAGTATGCGCGGGAAGCGGCCGGCCTCACACAGGCCGAGTTCGGGACAGCCATCGGGTACGGGGAGGAGCAGGTCTCCTCCGTCGAGCGGGGAAAGCGCATCCCTCGGCCCGAGTACCTGGACAAAGCGGACGAGGTGCTGGACGCGAACGGCCGGATCTCGGCGATGAAGAAGGACGTGGCGGAGGTCCGGTACCCGAAAAAGGTACGGGATCTGAAGAAGGTGGAGGCGGAGGCAATCGAGCTGTGTGCCTTCAATAATTCCGTAATCCACGGGTTGTTGCAGATCCCAGAGTACGCAAGCGCAGTGTTCGGTGCTCGCAGACCGCCGTTCACGGACCAGGAGATGGAGCAGAGGCTCGCCGCTCGGCTGTCTCGCCAGGAGATCTTCGACTCCCCTGCTGCAACGCCCGTCTTCAGTTTCATTCAGTGCGAGTCAACGCTACGACGCCCCTACGGGGGCAAAATGGTGATGCACAAGCAACTCGAACGGCTGTTACACCTCGGGGAGCGACCGAACGTTGATATCCAGGTCATGCCCTTGGACCGACAAGGCAATGCCGGCATGGACGGACCGTTCCGCGTACTGAGGCTTAAGGACGGCACCACTGTTGGGTACAACGAAGTGCAGTTCGTCAGCCGTGCGATCGTGGAACCGAAGCTCACCCCGATCCTTGCCATTCGTTATGGGGTCCTGCGATCTCAGGCGCTCACCCCGCAAGAGTCACTGGACTTCATCAAGCACATGCTGGGAGACGCATGAACCTCAAGCCCCACCTCGGGAACGCCCCAGCGTTCACCTGGATAAAAAGCAGTTACAGCGGCGCGGACGGCCCCGACTGCCTCGAAGTGGCCTGGACGAAGAGCACCTACAGCACGGCAGACGGCCCATCCTGCGTAGAAGTGGCCACCGTCCCCGCCACCATCCTCGTCCGCGACTCCAAGAACCCCACGGGCCCCCGCCTCGCCTTCGCCCCCGCCACCTGGGCGACCTTCCTCCCGTTCGCTTCCGGAGACTGACACACGAGGGCGGCCGGATCACGCTAGTCGTCCCGCGGGTCGAAAGCGACGTCTCCCTGGGCGTCGATCCCGACGGACACGTTTCTCCGGTCGCCCTCCCACCGGCCGTCGGAGCACCACCAGAACACGGACTGGCACTCGTAGCGGGTGGGCTTGGCCACCTCGACCCGGAAAACCTTCGGCATCTTGTCGCAGCGCAGGCCGGCTTCCTTCTGGGACGCATGGCCGTATGAGGCGTAGACGTTCGGGGCCGTCAGCAGGCCGGTGACCAGCCAGCTCCGCATCGACATCGTGCCCGTCACGTCCGTCATGGAGCCGCCGGAGAACTCCACCCGCCACACCGTCTCGAAGTCCCCGTACCGCACGGTGCAGCGGTAGTCTCCGGCCTCCCCCTCCGCGAAGACGTGCTCCTCGCACCGGCCCGGCCGCATCTCGCCCTTGGCGCCCACCATGCGGAGCGTCTTCCTCATCAGCTCGCGCATCGCCTGGTCCTCGTAGGAGGACTGCTCCTTCGCGGGCGGCAGCGCCGCCTCGATCTCCTGATCGGTCATGCCCTGCGGGAGGCGGGCGAGCGGGTGGACCGTGACCGGCAGTTCGGTCCCGGGAAGGCGGACCGCGGCCCGGTCCCGCTCCTCGCATGTGTGCTCGGGCGCAGGAGAGGCGGAACACCCCGCCAATACCCCCACGACGGCGGCCGCCACGACCGTCCACGCGTTGCGTCTCATCGTTCGGGTATACACCGGGGCCCCGGGATCCCTCCCGTACCCGGTAGCGCACCGGACCGATTGTCAGCGGGATCTGACACAGTCTCGCCATGTCACATCCCCTCACATGGATTCCCGCGGCCCACGGCCATGAGCTGGCGCTGGACGGAACCACCCTCAGATGCCGCAAGAGCAACGGACAGATCCTGAAGTCCGTCCCCAGGACGGCGCGCTACAGCACCGTCGGGGAGGAGCTGTCCGAGCTGCGCGAGCGGCTGGTGCGGCACGAGTCGACGTGCCGGGCCACCGTCGACTCATGGCTGCTCGCCGGCGTGCCGATACCCGCCGCGCTGCTGGCCCGCGTCTGGCCCGACCCGGCCTGGCGGTGCTGCCTGGAGCACCTGGTGGTGACCGTCGACGGGCAGACGGGCCTGCTGGCGGACGTGACCGAGGCGGGGCGCACCACACTGACCGGGCTGGACGGCGCGACGTTCACCGCGTCGCCGGGGCCGGTGACGCTGCCGCACCCCGTGCATCTGCTCGACGCCGATCGGTGGCGCAAGGTGCTGGAGAGCCAGGACGCCGCGCAGGGCATCCCGCAGTTGACCCGGCAGACCCACCGGCGCCCGGCCGAGGCCCAGCCCGAGGCCACCAGCGTCGACGACTACGCCGGTGGCCGTTTCGAGCGGTTGCAGCAGGCCACGGCGCGCGCCGCCGAGCACGGGTTCGCGGTACGCGGCGGCTCCGCGGTGCTGGACGTCGCCGACGACGGCGTGCGGGTGCAGGCCCGTTACTGGGTGGGCGCCGACGATCCCAAGGAACCGACCACGACCGGGCGACTGGTGTGGGTCGACGCGGCGGAACGTCCCCTCACGCTCGCCGAGGTGGGCCCGGTGGCCTGGTCCGAAGGCGTCCGCATGGCCGCGCTGATCCACGAGGGAAGGCAGCCCGATGAGCAGCAGTGAAACGATCACACCCGGCAGTGAAGTGATCCCACCCGGAAGTGAAGCGACCGCGCTGGAGGCGGGTCTGGCGCCCGTCGGCACACCGGGCGGCGAACCGGTCACGGCCCGCCGCTACCACCACCCCAGGCTCGGCGCCCGGCCCGTGGTCCTGCTGTGCGGGGACGCCACCGCGCCCGGCGAGGATCGGGTGCTGGCCGCCGCGGGGTTCGCCGCGCCCGACGTCGGCGCCCCGGTGGCGGCCGGGCGCAGGGGGGAGTTGGGCTACCCGGCCTGGGCCGTCGTCCACGACCCCGCCCATGCCCAGGTCGCGCTGGACGCCGCTCCCAAGATGGCACGCGCCGAGCTGCTGGCCAGGCCCAAGCCGGGTCCTGCGCTCGACATCTATCAGGCGCTCGCCGCCACCCTTCCGGACGACCACCTCCCCGTCTACTGGGAACAGGTGGGCCGGGCGTTCATCGCCGCCGAGCGGCACCGGCAGGCCGCGATGATGTTCGGCCGGGCCCGCGCCGCCGAGCAGCACGTCACGGCCGTCGACCCGGTGCGGCGCAGCGCGGTGTTCCTGGAGTTCGCCCTTGCCGGAGCCCTGTCGGCCAAGGACATCAAGGCGTACGTCGCCGACCTGAGCCGGTCGCCGGACCCCGCGGCGGCCTACCGGGAACTGCGCGAGCTGGCCGTGCGCCGCACCCTCGGGGGGCTGCCGCCCTGGCCCGACATGTTCAAGCAGCTCGGCAAGCTGGCCAAGGCCGCCGGTCTCGACGTGGCCGAAGAGCACGGGCTTGTGCTGGCGGCGCTGTTGGACGCGCCGGCGCTGTGGCGGGCCTCGGAGAGCTTCTGGACCTCCCAGCGCAAGACCTGGGTCGCCGCCATGGCCGGCTCTGCCCCCGTGAAGAGGCGCCTGCTGTGGCGGCTGGCCGAGCTTCCGTACTCGGACCTGGACGCCTGGTGGGTCACCCTCCTCGACGAGGTGGCCGCCTTCGACGAACTCGGCGACGACACCGGCGCATGGCTTTCCCGGATGCTCCGCCGCTACGGCGGCGGCCGGCGCGCCCCCAAGGCGCCCCAGAAGCTGCTGGACCTGCTGCCGCGGCTGGCCGACCGGGTTGCTCCGGAGAGCCGCCCGCTGCCGCTCGGGAACGGCACGACCCACATCGACGCGGCCGTCATCGGCGGCTGCCTGGCCGCGGGCATCGCGGTGGCGGACCCCGATCCGCACCTGCTGCTGGCGCACTGGTCGGACCAGAACCGGGTCGACCTGGTGGCGCTGACCGCCGACGACCGGTTCGCCACCCCGCTGACCAGGTCCATCGTCGAGGACAAGGGGTACTCGGGCTATGACGAGCGGTGGCGGACGGAGTGGACGATCGAGCCGCTCCGCCCCTTCCTGCGCGACATCGTCGACAGCCGGCTGCGCTGGGCCGCGTCCAGCGGACTCCAGACCGCCCTGGACGCGTTCGAATGGCTCCACGGAACGCTGAGCAGGCAGGCGGTCGCGCATATGCCGGACCTGCCGGCGCGGCTCGCCGCCGTCGACATGGTCACCCCGCTGACCAGGACGCTGCGCGCGGGCATCTTCGACGAATACGGCTGGGACGCGCTGGACCAGGCCGCCGCCGAGCTGGGCAGGAAGACCTGGTGCCGGGCGAGCTGGCCCATCCTGACCGTGCACAACCAGCGCAAGGCCATCGCGGTCGGGCCCGGCGGACGCATCATGGAGCACCAGCTGAAGGTGCCGTCGAACGCCAGCCAGTTCAGCTACGACGTCCGGGTGTTCTTCTCCGCCGGCGAGTTCCTGGTGTTCCACGCGGTCAACCAGACGCAGACGCTGTACTGGTCCGGCGCGCCCCAGCAGCTCCACATGGAGCACGAGACCTCGTGGCGGTGGCGGTACGGCGAGAGGAAGCGCGCCGGCTACACCTTCGTGGGACCCCGCGTCCAGCGGTTCACGGGTGCCCCGCTGCCGTCCCACGGTCCCCGGCTGCTGTCCGTGGGCGACAACCGCCTGGGCCCCGACGGGCACATGTTCCACGACGGTCGGACCTTCTGGTGGTACACGGGCGAGGGCGCGGGCTCCCGGGTGCGTCCCATCGACCCGGTCACCGAGGAGCTCGGCGAGCCGGGCCTGCCGGCGTTCCTGGACCCGGCCCTGCTCGGCGAGGACGAGCACTGGCAGATCGGGCGGTCGTCGCTGGCCCCGGTCGCCCCCGGCACCGCGACATCCCCCCTGGGCACCGACGGCACCCACCTCGGCTTCCGGGTCGCCCGCAACCGCCGCACGGGAGAGGTCGGCTACCACCGGATCGACGGCGTGCACGGCACCGTCCCGGCCACCGTCCCGGGCGTGGTCCCCTGGGGGCTGCTCGACGTGCCGGGCTCGGACGGGCGGCTGCTGCTGGACAGCCACACCCACTACCACGTCTACAGCGTCACCGCCCGCGATCCGCAGACCGGCGAGGCGTACTGGCGGGCCTGGATGACGGACCCGGACCGGGTCGTCATGGACGATCCCGACCCGATGGCCGCGGGCACGGTCCGCATGCCACCGAAGGCGTTCTGGCACTTCCTGACGCCCCGCGACCTGCCGGGCTCCCGGGCGCTGCGGGAGATATCCGAGGACACCGTGCGCGGGCTGCTGGCAGCGGCGGCCACCTCCGAGTCGACGCTGCGGGAAGCGATCGGGCGCCTGCTGCCCGACGTCAGCCATCCGCTGCTCCGAGACGGCATCGTGGGGATCGTCAAGGAGGCGGCCCGCCGGATCCCGGATCGGAACAGGCTGCTGAAGGTGCTCGAACCAGCCGTACCCAAGCAGCTGGAGGTGTCGGGACCGGACCTGGACGACGCACTGTACGGGCTGGTCAGCCACTTCGGCGAGGGTCACGGGGGCCTGGTGCGGCAGGTCGAACTGGCCGCAGCGTTCTTCTCGGGCTCGATCGACGGCGAGACGGCGATGGCGCACTGGGACATCCACCGCAGCCAGTACGACTGGACCGAGCTGGCCGGCCGCATCGGCGGCCTCGCCGTCCGCGCGGCCGGCGCCGTCACCCCGGCTGCGCAGCGCACCGCGCTGACCGCGCTGCTGAAGTTCTGGGCCTCGTCTCCGCTGCTCGATCCGTCACTCCAGCGCGGCCTGCACGACCATGAGTCACCGAAGGCGCTGTCCACCGCGGAAGGCCGGCTGCTGCCGCTGGACATCGCCATGCACTTCGGCGACTGGGCCCGTTCGCACGACGACGGCAACTACACGATCAAGGCGTTCCTGCAACGCGGCGACGTGCCGCGCCCGGACGGTTACATCGACGTCCGCCCGGTCGCTTCGGGCTGGGCCACGGCCAAGCGGCTGAAAGCGCTGGTCGCCGAGCTGGAGCGGCGTGACCCGGTGCCGTTCGAGCCGGCCGCCGCCGAGCGGCTTGCGGCGGCCACCGATCTCGACCGCGCGGCGGCGGCCCTGCTGCTGGCCGGTCTGCCCGGCGTCGAGGACAGCGGTCGCGTGTCGGACCTGACCCGCGAGAACCTGGGGCTGAAGGTGACGGAGGCGGACGCCGCACGTGACCGGTGGTGGCGCGTGCCCGCCGCCGCCCGGCTGGAGCTCTACGACGCGGCCATGCCCGACGATCTCGCGGAGCTGTGGGACCAGCACGCGATGGCCGACCGGTTGGCCGTGGCCTGGCGGAAACTGCCGCAGGCGGCTACCTGACAGGTGACGGCTTACAGACGCGGAGTGCACCGCAGGACACCCCTTCGATGTCCTGCGGTGCACTCCGCGGTGGCCCCTGAAACCGGCGGCGCCGTTACGTCGTCGTCCTCCGCCGCCGTGCCCCCGGCCGCCGCTCGCTGGGTCGGGTCACCGGGTCACCGGCCTCCACGGCCGCGTCGCGGCGTCCCGCACCGAAGTCCGCCAGGGCCTCGGCGAGCTTGAGCACGGACGGCTCGGGGGCCATCACGTCCACCCGCAGGCCGTGCTCCTGCGCCGTCTTCGCGGTCGCGGGACCGATGCACGCGATCACCGTCACGTTGTGCGGCTTGCCCGCGATGCCGACGAGGTTGCGCACCGTCGAGGAGGAGGTGAACAGCACCGCGTCGAAGCCGCCGCCCTTGATCGCCTCACGGGTCTCCGCCGGCGGCGGCGAGGCGCGCACCGTGCGGTAGGCGGTGACGTCGTCGACCTCCCAGCCCAGCTCGATCAGGCCGGCGACCAGCGTCTCCGTGGCGATGTCCGCACGCGGCAGGAACACCCGGTCGATCGGGTCGAAGACCGGGTCGTACGGCGGCCAGTCCTCCAGCAGACCCGCCGCCGACTGCTCGCCGCTGGGCACCAGGTCCGGCTTCACGCCGAAGGCGATCAGCGCCTCGGCGGTCTGCTCGCCCACCGCCGCGACCTTGATCCCGGCGAACGCACGCGCGTCGAGCCCGTACTCCTCGAACTTCTCGCGGACCGCCTTGACCGCGTTGACGGACGTGAAGGCGATCCACTCGTAGCGTCCGGTGACCAGGCCCTTGACGGCGCGCTCCATCTGCTGCGGAGTGCGCGGCGGCTCGACCGCGATGGTCGGCACCTCGTGCGGCACCGCCCCATAGGAACGCAACTGGTCGGAGAGCGAGGCCGCCTGCTCCTTCGTCCGCGGTACGAGCACCTTCCAGCCGAACAGCGGCTTGGACTCGAACCAGGACAACCGGTCGCGTTGCGCGGCGGCGGAGCGCTCACCGACCACGGCTATCACCGGGCGACCGCCATCCGCCGACGGCAGCACCTTGGCCTGCTTCAGGGTCTGCGCGATGGTGCCGAGGGTGGCCGTCCAGGTGCGCTGGCGGGTGGTGGTGCCGGCGACGGTGACGGTCAGCGGGGTGTCCGGCTTGCGGCCCGCGGAGACCAGCTCGCTGGCCATCTGCGCGACCGTGTCCAGGGTCGCGCTGACGACAGCGGTGCCGTCCGACGCGCCCAGTTCCATCCAGCACCGCTCACCCGCGGTGCGCGCATCGATGATGCGCACATCGGCGCCCTGAGCGTCCCTGAGCGGCACGCCCGCGTACGCCGGCACGCCGACTGCCGTGGCCACACCGGGCACCACCTCGAAGGGCACGCCCCCGGCAGCGCAGACCAGCATCTCCTCGGCGGCACAGGTGTCGAAGCCGGGGTCGCCGACCACCGCACGGACGACCCGCCTGCCGCCCTGTGCAGCCGCCATGACAAGATGGGCCGCATCCCTCAAAGCGGGGACACCAGCGGTTTTTGACGCGCCGTCAACAGCCCGGCCGTCGATGACCGCCGGCTGGGGTGTGCCCGCCGGCCGCCCCTCAGAGGTGGCCGCACCCAGGTCGGCCTCGCCCTGCACGGGTGCCTCGGCACGGTCCGCCGCCGTGTCCCACACGGTGACGCCGGCTCTGGTGTGCCCGCGCACCACGTCGAGCACATCGGGCTCGGCGATCAGCACGTCCGCGGTGGCCAGTGCCTCCACGGCGCGCAGGGTCAACAGGCCCGGGTCACCCGGCCCGGCACCGAGGAAGGTGACGTGACCTTGGGTGGTGGTCGATCTCTGAGGCGCCGTTCCTGCGGTGTGCTGCTCGGTGCCGCTGCCGCGTGCGGTGGCCCGGCCGTTGGGGGCGTTCGAGGCCGCCTTGCCGCGGGCCGGCTGAGCAGAGTGGGTGGGATGGTTCGAGGTGGTGGGGCTCAAAGTGCTCGCTCCCCCATCAGACCGGCCGCGCCCTTGGCCAGCATCTCCGCCGCGAGTTCGCGGCCGAGCGCCGTCGCTTGGTCGTGCGCCTGGGGCACGGGACCGGTGGTGGACAGCTGCACCAGCGTGGTTCCGTCGGTGGTACCGACGACGCCCCGCAGGCGCATTTCCTTGACAATCTGCTCGTCGGCCGTTGGGGTCTCCCCCGCTCGACCGAGGTCGAGACCTTGGGGAAAGTCGGCCAGCGCACCCACGGGCGCACTACAGCCGGCTTCCAGGGCGGCGAGCAGGGACCGCTCCGCGGTCACGGCGGCCCGCGTCAGCGGGTCGTCGAGTTCGCCGAGCACGGCAGCGAGCGAGGCGTTCGTCGACGCGCACTCCACTGCTAGTGCCCCCTGGCCGGGGGCGGGCAGCACGGTGTCGACCGACAGGAAGTCGGTCACCTCGGCGCTCCGGCCGAGCCTTTCGAGCCCGGCAGCGGCGAGGACCACCGCGTCGAGCTCGCCGTTGCGTACGAGGTTGATCCGGGTGTCGACGTTGCCGCGCACCGGGACGGTCTCTATGGCCGCGTGCTGGCACCTGGCGAAGGCGTTCAGCTGGGCCATGCGGCGCGGCGCGCCGGTGCCGATCCGCGCCGGCCGCGACGTGTCGGCGATCAGCTCGGCGAAGCTCAGCCCGTCCCGGGCGACGAGGACGTCACGCGGGTCCGCACGCCTGGGCACCGCGGCCAGCGTCAGGCCCTCGGGCTGTGCGGTCGGCAGGTCCTTCAGCGAGTGCACCGCGAAGTCGACCTCGCCGGCGAGCAGGGCCTCGCGCAGCGCGGTCACGAACACGCCGGTGCCGCCGATCTGCGCCAGGTGCTCGCGTGAGATGTCGCCGTACGTGGTGATCTCGACGAGTTCCACGGCGCGTCCCGTGGCCTGTCGCACCGCCTCGGCCACCATCCCGGACTGGGCCATGGCGAGTTTGCTGCGCCTGGTCCCCAGCCGCAGCGTCCCCAGCCGCAGCGCACCCGTGTGCACGGCCTCACCGGGGCCCCGGGGAGCGTCCCCCGCGGTCCGGGGAGGTTCCCCCGCGAAATTGCCGTCGGTCATGCTCGCCCTCGGTTCTCGCCGTCACCCGCGTGGGCGGTGGCGTCGCTCACATCGTTGCGTTCGGCCCGGGAAACAGCGGCGACCGTCTCCGGGTCCAGGTCGAAAAGGGTCCGCAGCGCGTCCGCGTACCCGGCGCCGCCGGGCTCGGCCGCGAGCTGCTTGACCCGCACGGTCGGTGCATGCAGCAGTTTGTCCACGACACGCCGCACGGTCTGGGTGATCTCCGCGCGTTGCCTGTCGTCGAGCCCCGGCAGCCGTCCGTCCAGACGGGCGATCTCGCCGGCCACCACATCGGCGGCCATGGTACGCAGTGCGACGACCGTTGGAGTGATACGCGCGGCACGCTGGGCGGCCCCGAACGCCGCGACCTCCGCCGCGACGATGGACCGCACCTGGTCCACGTCGGCCGCCATCGGCGCATCGGCGGCGGCCTCGGCCAGCCACTCGATGTCCACAAGACGGACCCCCGTGATCCGGTGCACGGCGGCGTCCACGTCGCGCGGCATGGCCAGGTCGAGCAGCGCCAGTGCCACGGGCCGGGAGGTCGGGCCGTCCGGCCGGGGGCCACGGCGCTCCGGCACCCGACCGCGCGCCGCCGCGGCGGCCAGTGCGGCGATCGTTTCCGCTTCGGCCGCCGGGTCGTGCACGACGGGCCGCTTGCCGGTGGACCGCCCGGCGGGGGTGGTCCCGTTGTCGATGCCCTTGTCGACCCACACGGCGTGCTGCTCCAGCGCGGCCGCGTCCATGCCGGCCACCGCCGCGTCGCCCGCCACGGAGAACCCGGAGGGCACCTCCTGCACGGCGGAGAGATCGACGGGGCAGGCCTCGGCGTTCCGGGCGCCCGGACGGTTGTGCGCCGGTGCACCGGTGTCCGGGTGTCCGGCGGCGTGGCCCTGGTGCGGCGCGGTGTGCGCGGGGTCGGCCGGGACACGGCCGGCGACCGCGGCCTCGACGGCCTGGGCGGTGAGCACCAGACCGGTGGCGCCGGTGCAGGAGACCACGACGTCGGCACGTGTCAGCTCGTCCGGCACCCGGTCCATGCCGACCGCGCGGGCCGGCACACCGACCCGTGCGCCGCTCGCGGCTGCGGGCCCGGCACCCGGGTCGCCCGCCGTCAGGGCGCGGGCGAGCCGCTCGGCGCGCGCCGGTGTGCGGTTGGCGATCACGATCTCGCCGATCCCGGCGCGCGCGAGCGTCGCCGCGGCCAGCGAGGACATCGAACCGGCGCCGATCACCAGGGCACGCTTGCCGGCGGCCCAGGAGTCGACCGGCGCACTGCCGGCCAGCTGCTCGAGCCCGAACGTGACCAGGGACTGCCCGGCACGGTCGATGCCGGTCTCGGAGTGCGCCCGCTTGCCGACCCGCAGCGCCTGCTGGAACAGCTCGTTGAGCAGCCGGCCCGCGGTCTGCTGCTCCTGCGCGGTGGCCAGCGCGTCCTTGATCTGCCCGAGGATCTGCCCCTCGCCGACCACCATCGAGTCAAGACCGCAGGCCACCGAGAACAGGTGGTGGACGGCACGGTCCTCGTAGTGCACGTAGAGGTACGGGGTGAGCTCCTCGAGCCCCACACCGCTGTGCTGGGCGAGCAGCGTGGACAGCTCGGCGACGCCCGCGTGGAACTTGTCCACGTCCGCGTACAGCTCGATGCGGTTGCAGGTGGCGAGCACCGCGGCCTCGTCGCTCGGTTCGGCGGCGAGGGTGTCGTGCAGCAGCTTCGCGACGGCGTCCGCCGGGAGCGCGGCGCGCTCCAGCACGCTCACCGGCGCGCTGCGGTGGCTCAGTCCGACGACCAGCAGACTCATGCCGGCATCACGGCGGGGACATCCCCGTCGGGTCCCTTCGGGGTCTTCGGCGCCACGCCGTCGGACGCCCCTCCGGCGGCGGCACCGGCGGCCGGCGCTGCTCCGGCGGACAGGGCGGGGGCGCGCCGGGTCTGCCTGGCGCGCTCCTCACGCTCGTCGTGCGCGTCGCGCTCCTCACCGTTCTTGCGCTGCTCGTGGAAGGCGAGGATCTGGAGCTCGATGGAGAGGTCGACCTTGCGAACGTCGACGCCGTCCGGCACGGACAGCACGGTCGGCGCGAAGTTGAGGATGGAGGTGATTCCGGCGGCCACCAGGCGGTCGCAGACCTGCTGGGCGGCGCCGGCCGGCGTGGCGATGACGCCGATCGAGACGCCGTTCTCCTGAATGATCGTTTCGAGCTGGTCGGTGTGCTGCACGGGGATGCCCGCGACCGGCTTGCCGGCCATGGCGGGATCGGCGTCGATCAGCGCGGCGACCCGGAAGCCGCGGGAGGCGAACCCGCCGTAATTGGCCAGGGCGGCGCCGAGGTTACCGATTCCGACGATCACGACCGGCCAGTCCTGGGTGAGCCCCAGCTCACGGGAGATCTGGTAGACGAGGTATTCGACGTCATAGCCGACACCACGCGTCCCGTAGGAGCCCAGGTACGAGAAGTCCTTGCGGAGTTTGGCGGAGTTGACCCCGGCGGCGGCCGCGAGTTCCTCGGAGGAGACAGTGGGAACCGAGCGCTCCGACAGTGCCGTGAGGGCCCTCAGATACAGCGGAAGCCTGGCGACGGTGGCCTCGGGAATCCCTCGGCTGCGGGTCGCCGGTCGGTGAGTTCGGCCAGTTGCCACGATGCTCCTGCGGGTAGATCGGGGCTGTGAGCGGCCATCTGTTCCCGTACCGCCCCATCGAAAGCAGGCTATGCCTTTGTGAACGCGTGCACAAAGATTGTGTCCGATTTGCCCCCGCAACGTGACCGGGGTCACGCGACCTACGTTCGAGGCCATGGAACCCCTGTGCGGGCGACAGCGTTGCGCTCGTCGCTCCATCACCGGCGGCGGGGGATACGGGGGCAAAGCAGGACACACTCCTCACGATCCTCACCCCCGAGATCGGATCGAAGCTTCGATCGTAAGACGATCGTATGCGAATCTCAGAGGGTCGAATGACCCCTCGCACGGTGACAGTCGCCTCACGCGCCCCGTCCGCGCACCGGCCCGGGCGCCGGCCCGGGCTCCGATCCGGCAGCACGCACGGGCGCGTCCCAGGCCCCCGCACACCCGCCGCCACACACCGGCACGGAGCCCCAACGAAGCACGAAAGACCTGGCCACAGAGGTGCGGACGCATGATCACGGACACCGCACGCGCCGCCTCCGGGACGACCCGCGGGGGCGTGGTGCGGCTCGCGCCGGCAGGGGCCCGAATCGACGGGCCACCCGGCACACTCAAGCGGGACGGCGCACGGAAAAGCCACACCCCACACGGAAACGACTCAGCATATGAGCTGATGAACCACTCGACTCGACGCACCGGCCGAGCCACTCGCCACTCCAGCCACCCGGTCGACTCGATCCACCAGACCGTCTCGACCTACCCGGTCCACCAGGCCGACCGACCGACCAGGCCGACCTACCTACTCGACCTACTCGGTCAGTGCGCGACGCAGCCGGTCCTCGCTGACCCGCCAGAAGTCGTGCTGCGCACCGTCCACCAGCACCACCGGGATCTGCTCCCAGTACTTGCGGTACAACTCCTCGTCGCGCAGGATGTCCTGCTCCTCCCAGGAGGAGCCCAGGTCGGTGCAGACCTTCTCGATCACGGCACGTGCGTCGTCGCACAGATGACAGCCGGGCTTGCCGATCAAGGTGACCACACGGTCCTCGGGCCGCCGCTTCCCGCGGCGTCTCAACAGGGGGCTCATGCGCTCCATTCTGACCCCGCGCACGATGCGTTCAACCGGCCCCTGGCCACGACCCCGTAGCGCAGAGTTCACAGCACGTCACCTGCACGATGCCGGGACCACGCTCCGACTGGCTATGCTCACGTCATGTCCGCTCTTGGATGGCTCACACCCCGCAGACGCTCCGCCACCGCACGCAGCGTGTTGGCCGGTGAGGCCTCGGCGGAGGCGGCGCGCACGTCCTCCCGGGAGCATCCGGAGGCGGCCGAGCGCCGCACCGCGAAATCCCCGGCACCGGGCGAGACCGAGGAACCCTTCCCGGTCGCCGGCGACACCCACGCCGCCGCGTTCTTCGACCTGGACAACACGGTGATGCAGGGCGCCGCCATCTTCCACTTCGGCCGCGGCCTGTACAAGCGGAAGTTCTTCCAGCGCCGCGAGCTGGCCCGGTTCGCCTGGCAGCAGGCGTGGTTCCGGGTCGCCGGGGTCGAGGACCCCGACCACATGCAGGACGTGCGCGAGTCGGCGCTCTCCATCGTCAAGGGCCACCGCGTCGCCGAGCTGATGGCGATCGGCGAGGAGATCTACGACGAGTACATGGCCGAACGGATCTGGCCCGGCACCCGCGCCCTCGCCCAGGCCCACCTGGACGCCGGCCAGCGGGTCTGGCTGGTCACCGCGGCGCCGGTGGAGACCGCCACGATCATCGCCCGCCGGCTCGGCCTGACCGGTGCGCTCGGCACGGTCGCCGAGTCCGTCGACGGTGTCTACACCGGCAAGCTGGTCGGCGAGCCGCTGCACGGCCCGGCGAAGGCGGAGGCGGTGCGCGCCCTGGCCGTCGCCGAGGGGCTCGACCTGTCGCGCTGTGCCGCGTACAGCGACTCGCACAACGACATCCCGATGCTCTCCCTGGTCGGCCACCCGTACGCCATCAACCCGGACGCCAAGCTGCGCAAGCACGCCAAGCAGCAGGACTGGCGCCTGCGTGACTACCGCACGGGGCGCAAGGCGGCCAAGGTCGGCATCCCCGCCGCGGCCGGCGTGGGCGCGGTGGCAGGCGGCACGGCAGCGGCCATCGCCCTGCACCGCCGCCGCCAGTAGCCGGGTACGCCATGGCCCGCCGTGGGCCCCGTGGCGCCGAAGGCACCGGTAAGGGGCGCGGGGATGGGGGTGCCTCCCACCCCCTTGAGGCAGTGGGGGAGCGAGCAACCCCCACCGGCCGCTGGTCCGTATACGACCGAAACCACCCCTCTGCGCCGGCGGCGACCCGCAAGGTCGCGTCACAGCCGGTCACGCAGCCCCCTGCGCCCACCGCAGGGGGCGCCGTACGCACCCACACAGCCAGCGCAGCCGGCGCAGCCGGCAGTCAGCGCACCCAGACCGGCGCACCCCGAACCGCCCCACCCGGGCCACTTCGCGCCATAGGCGCGCCACGCGGCAATCTCACCTTTTTACCCCTGCACGCCCCTCGCCAGTCGTGTTGACACCAGACGACCACAACACACCCGGAATGAGATCGTGAATGATCAGTTTCGATCAACATCCGGACATCAATTGCGACTTGAACGGTCGTCTCTCGATAACAGAAGTGACGGAACCGACGATTTGAGCAACTGGGTGTAGTGCTGCCTGTACGAAGCGTTATTCTCCTCAGACGAAAACCGGTACCCACACGTCGTCACGACGGGTGAATGGTCCCGTACTGCACGTGATGGAAGCTCTGCCTCTGGGAGTCTTGTGTACCCACACGTCGGGGTTGACGCCTCGGGCCTGGCTACGTTGCGCGCTACAGTCCTCGACTGCCTGCGCGACTTCGTCCCCACCGTCCCCACCGCGTATGCCGCCTCCACCGCATACGCCGGCCCCACGGCCCTCACCGCCCCCACCCGCGCCATCTCATCCGAGCCACGCCCCACCACCGGCCCCGTCGGCCCGTGCTACGCACTGGCCGACGGCAGCGCCGCCGTCGGCAGGCGGGGCCGCACAGCACCCGCCACATCCACCACCCCCACCATCCGACGCCCCGCAGCGGACAGCGACAGCGCCCGCATGATGGAGCTGGTCGAGCGCGCCCAGGCCGGCGAGGCCGAGGCCTTCGGCCGCCTCTACGACCAGTACAGCGACACCGTCTACCGGTACATCTACTACCGCGTCGGCGGTAAGGCCACCGCCGAAGACCTCACGAGCGAGACCTTCCTGCGGGCGCTGCGCCGCATCGGCACCTTCACCTGGCAGGGTCGCGACTTCGGCGCCTGGCTCGTCACCATCGCCCGCAACCTGGTCGCGGACCACTTCAAGTCCAGTCGCTTCCGCCTGGAGGTCACCACCGGCGAGATGCTCGACGCCAACGAGGTGGAGCGCAGCCCCGAGGACTCCGTCCTGGAATCCCTCTCCAACGCCGCCCTGCTCGACGCCGTCCGCAGGCTCAACCCCCAGCAGCAGGAATGCGTCACGCTGCGCTTCCTCCAGGGCCTGTCCGTCGCCGAGACCGCCCGCGTCATGGGCAAGAACGAAGGCGCGATCAAGACCCTCCAGTACCGCGCGGTCCGCACCCTGGCCCGGCTCCTGCCGGACGACACCCGCTGAGCGACGCCGACTCCCGTCCACGACACCCCGCCGACGGCACCACCCACCGGCCGACGGCGGCCCGGCACACCGAGACACCCCCGATCCCCCTCACCCGCGTGTCCTCGTAAAGCCCCTAACCGCCCCAGGTACGATCCCACCCGTACCTCTCGCCCACCATTCCATACGTCCCCAGCACTCCCCGTACACCGCGTACACCCCGCCCACCTGGGAACACCCTGCCGCCCCGCGCGCCAGCACCCTCCCGCACGCCCTCCCGCCGCCCCGTCCCCACCACGGCCGCCTTCCCACCCGGCCGGCCCCTCAGCCCCTCCCCCGCCGCGCCGGCGAGCAGGCGCCCGGCCACCCCGACGACCCACCGACACACAGCGCAACGATCAACTCACATAACGTGCACGACAATTGGCGTCGTGGTCCGATCATCTTTCGTCCGTAACCCAAGTGCTGCACCGCTCGTTGTCCGGGATACAGGCTCCCTGCGGTTGAAGGCTCACGATCTACGCTCACTCATTCGTGTGAGCGTAGGTATGGGCTGCAACCCTCAGGATCCTCTGGGGAGTCGACCGTCATGACGAGAGGAGGTGCCGCCAGTGATCGCGAACGTATCGGCACACCGGCGGGCGAACGCCTTCGCCCGAGCCCTGGAGGAGCGATCCGCCCGGGGCACCACGCCCGAGGAGCCGGCCGAACGGCCCGAGCACACCCGGATGTTGGCCGTGGCAGGCAGTCTCGCCGACATGCCCAAGCCCGAGCTGGACGCGGACGTCAAAGCCGTCCAGCGCACCCAGCTCATGGCCGCCATGGAAGCCATGGTGCGCGAAGGCACGACCCCGTTCGAAGCCACCGACCCCACGGTCCCCGAACAGCGGTCCCACCAGCGCAGGGGCTCCCACCGGGCCGGACCCCTGGGCGGGCTGAGGCCACGCTCCCGCCTGTCCAAGAGCATCGCCGCAAGCGGGCTCACCCTCGGCGTGGCCGCCGGAACCTTCGGAGGCGTCGCCGCAGCCAGCTCCGACGCGCTGCCAGGAGATTCCCTCTACGGCCTCAAGCGGGGCATGGAGGACGTCAAGCTCGGCATGGCCAGCAGCGACTCCGACCGCGGAGGGCTCTACCTCGACCAGGCCTCCACCCGGCTGAACGAGGCCCGCCGGCTCATGGAACGCGGCCGCTCCGGCCCCCTCGACCCCGAATCGGTCGCCGAGGTCCGGCACGCCCTCTCCGGCGTGCGGCACGACGCCTCCGAGGGCCGCCGCCTGCTCTTCGCCGCCTACCGGCGCGACGGCTCCCTCACCCCCATCGAGACCCTGTCCACGTTCTCCCAGACCCACCGGGACAGCTGGGCAACCCTCCGCGACCGGCTCCCCCACCAGCTCGGCGACGTGCGCGACGAGGTCAGTTCGGTCTTCGACGCCATAGACCAGCAGGTCGACCCGCTCCGCCCGCTGCTGCCCTCGCCCTCCCAAGGACAGGGCTCAGCCGGCCCCTACAGCGCCCCGGCCGCCGACCAGCCGTCCGACACCCACAACACATCGTCCTCGGCCCCCGGCTCCCCGTTCAGCAGCGGCGCCGACCACACCGACAGCCCCGAGCCCTCCACCTCGGACAACGACGGACTGCTCGGCTCCACCCCAAGCCTGTTCGCCCCGCCCACCGACGATCTGAACCCCCCGAGCCCCACCGCCAAGGGCGGCCGCAGCGGCCGGATCCCCGACGCCGACGTCACCCTGCCGCCCCTGCTCCCCGGCTTCCTGCCGGACCTGGACCTGGACCGGGAGGACGACGGGACGGACTGACCGTTCCCCAGACACAGCTCCGGAGACAGAACTCCAGAGATCTCCACAGACAGCACTCCCAGGGCGCGGATCCGGCCAGAACCGGCTCCGCGCCCTCGCTGGTCCTCAGGATCAGAAGAAGACCGACCGGCGCTGCACCAGCAGGCGGTAGAGGGTGTGCTGGATCTGCTCGCGTACCTGATCCGTCAGGTTGAACATCAGCATCGGATCCTCCGCCGCCTCCGGCGGATGCCCGTCGGTCTCGATCGGCTCGCCGAACTGGATCGTCCACTTCGTCGGCAGCGGCAGGGCGCCAAGCGGACCGAGCCAGGGGAACGTGGGCGTGATCGGGAAATACGGGAACCCGAGCAGGCGCGCCAGCGTCTTCGCGTTCCCGATCATCGGGTAGATCTCCTCGGCCCCGACGATCGAGCACGGCACGATCGGGACACCGGCCCGCAGCGCCGTCGACACGAAACCACCCCGCCCGAACCTCTGGAGCTTGTACCGCTCGCTGAACGGCTTGCCGACGCCCTTGAACCCCTCCGGCATCACCCCGACCAGCTCGCCACGCTCCAGCAGCTGCTCCGCGTCCTCCGCGCAGGCCAGCGTGTGCCCGGCCTTACGCGCCAGCTCGTTGACGACCGGCAGCATGAAGACCAGGTCCGCCGCGAGCAACCGCAGATGGCGGCTGGCCGGATGGTGGTCGTGCACGGCGACCTGCATCATCAGGCCGTCCAGCGGCAACGTCCCGGAATGGTTCGCAACGATCAGCGCCCCACCCTCGGACGGAATGTTCTCGACGCCCTGCACCTCGACCCGGAAGTACTTCTCGTACAGGGGCCGCAGCAGGGACATCAGGACCTGGTCGGTGAGCTCGGCGTCATAGCCGAAGTCGTCGGTGTCATAGTCACCGGTCAGCCGCCGGCGCAGAAAGGCAAGGCCCCCAGCGAGCCGGCGCTCCCAGTCGGTACCCGCCCCACCGGCGACACCGCCGGCCTCAGGTGACTCGTGATCCGCACCGTGGACGTCAGCACCCGGGTCCGGGACCTGCGATCCGCCACCAGCGGTCGGGGACGCGCCTGCCGCGGCACCCGCGCCACGGGACCCGCCTCCCGCTTCCGGGGACCCGGTCCGCCGCCCTGCCGACGGCCTGCCCCCCTTCCGGCCGCCCTTGCCACGCCCAGGGCGCGGCGCGGCATCGGGGCCGTCGTGGGTCCCGGTGCGTCGGGTCTGCTGCTCGGGGAGCGAGGCGACCTCCCCGGCCTCGGGCGCGCCGGTGTCCCCGTCACGCGCGCCGGCTTCGTCATGCACGGCGTCCGAGCCGTCCGACGCGCCCTCGGCGTCCGTGCGCCCCGGCGTGTCCGAGTCGCCGGTACGCGATGCGGTGGCCCGGTCAGTGGCGCGAGACTGGGCGGCGCGACGGCGCCCGGAGCGCTGCGCGCCGGCGCGCGAGCGGTCGTCGTCGAACGGAATGACCTTGGCGTCCGCCATTGTTGCTGCGCTCCTCTATCGACCCTTATCGACCCTTATCAACCTTGGTCGGCGCCGGTGGGGGCCGGCTGTCGCACGGTCCGGACGGCCTTGGCGACCAGCGCTCCGGCACGGTCGACGGCGTCCGCCACCGCCTGCGGCGGCAGCAGCCCGACACCATGGGCCCGGACGAACTCCGCGAAGGTCTCCGCAGTCGAGTACCGCGGCGTGAAGCGGAGAATCTCACGCATCCGCCGGGTCTCCACCACCCGCCCGTGCGTGAGCAGCCGCACCTGCTCCGGCGAGAAGTCCGTCACACCGAGGGTCCGCAGCGCCGAACGCGCCCAGCTGACGGCGGGCAGCAGCACGGGCACGGTGGGACGGCCCAGCCGGCGCGCACACTGCGACAACAACACCACACCGTCACCCGCGACATTGAACGTACGGCTGCCCGGGGCCTCGAGATCCGCCCGGTGCGCGGCCAGCCGCAGCACGTCCAGCACATCGTCCTCGTGCACGAACTGCAACCGGGGGTCGTAGCCGAAGACGGTGGGCAACACGGGGAGCGAGAAGTACTCGGAGAGCGGATTGTCGTCGGCGGTGCCGAGGATGTTGGCGAACCGCAGGATGCACACGGCCACATCGGGCCGGCGCCGCGCGAACCCGCGTACGTAGCCCTCCACCTCCACCGTGTCCTTCGCGAAGCCGCCCTGCGGCAACGACTTGGGGGAGGTGGACTCGTGGAAGACGGCGGGGTCGCGGGGCGCGGAACCGTAGACGTTGGTCGAGGACTTCACCACGAGTCGCCGGACGGTCGGAGACTTCTGGCAGGCGCCCAGCAGCTGCATGGTGCCGATGACGTTGGTCTCCTTGACCGCGGCACGGCTGCCGCCGCCGAGTGCGGTGCCGGAGACGTCCATGTGGACGACCGTGTCGACGGAGTACTCGGCGAGCACCCGGGCGATCGCCGGCTGGCGTATGTCCGCCTGCACGAAGTCGGCGCCGCCCAGCTCGTGCTCGGGCACCACCGCGTCCACGGCGACGACCCGGTCGACCCCGGGTTCCTGGTGGATGCGGCGCGCGAACCGGCCGCCGAGCTGCCGGGCCACCCCGGTCACCAGCACGATCCTGCCCAAGGTCAGCCGCCTGCCTTCCCGCATGTCCGAGCACTCTGTGGCCGACCGTAACCCCACCCGATCGCGCGGCCCTGCACGCCGCGCCGCCCCGAGTGCAGGCCGCCCCTACTGTCGTACCGCGCGCGGGACCGTCCCGGGTACCGCGTTATCGAGACGGCACGAGGCCGCCGCATTGTCGAGACGGGTACGTCACCGCGTCGACACGTAACCATCGCCGCACGTCATCGAGAACGACAGCCGCATCGCGAACGACAGCCACACAGTATCCCGCCTGGTCACGCACCAATGGCCCTCCCACCTGTGGTGGAAGGGCCACGGACCGCGTTGGTCCAGCGTCGCGCTCTTACTTCTTGTTGCGCCGCTGCACGCGGGTGCGCTTGAGCAGCTTGCGGTGCTTCTTCTTCGCCATCCGCTTGCGCCGCTTCTTGATAACTGAGCCCACTGCTACCCTCGCTCATTTCTCATCTGCTTAGTGATCCCCGACAGGGGCAATCACCCGTGCGGGGCTGCGTTGGGGCCCACACGACCTACGAAGGGCTAGCGTACCCCGGCCGTGCGCCAGGGTTGCAATCGAGGGGTGGGAAAGCCTCCACGAGTGTTCCGGGGGCGTCCGTGGCTCCGCTTGCACGGAACCGGGCGGGCCGCCCCCGGAACGCGGAGGAGATCCGCCGTCAGGCCGTCTCCACCCCCACATAGGAATCGCGAAGGTACTCGTGAACCGCATGCTCCGGGACTCGGAAGGACCTCCCCACCCGGATCGCGGGCAGATGACCGCTGTGCACCAAGCGGTACACGGTCATCTTCGACACGCGCATCACCGAGGCGACTTCCGCCACGGTCAGGAACTGAACCTCGTTCAGAGGCCTCTCGCCAGCAGCCATGACACACCTGAACCTTCCGCACATGACGGGCCCGGCTTCCCCTCCGGTGACTCCTCGTCGCTGTGCGCTCACTCCCCAGCGTAGGGGCGGGTGATACGAGTGGGGAAGAGGAGCAGCATTCAGCCGCCTACTGTGACAGACACGCCCGTTTGAGTACATAGCGAGTAAGCGGGCGGTAGGACGTGGACCGGGCACACCCGTCGACTGGCGCACGCCCGAGAGCACCACCCGCCGGCGCCGCCACCTCGCGCCCCATGCCGCACCGCGCACCGCCCCGCATCCCACACAACCCCTTTGACCTGCGACGCAGCCGGTCGCACGCCGTCCGAAACGTGCTCCGGCAACCCCGCACAACTGGTCGTAGCAACGGTCAATACGGGACAGACGGGGAACGGGAGGCCGATGTGTGCGCCGGTCTCACACCCGTTCACCCGCGCGCCTCCTTTCCGCACCAGAGCGACTCTTCGTACGCCGCAAAACATGCGGATGCGTAGCGGGAACCAGGTCGTTATGTCGACATGAGCGCCCTGCGATGAGCTGAGGGCGAGTAGCACACCCGGGCACGAGTGTCTGTCCGGACGGCGGCACGGCCTGCGTACCCCGAAGACTGGCCAACGCCGGCGCCGGAACCGTCGACGGCGGCCGGACCCTGTTCCGTGCCCGCTTCTGGCCGCCCCACGACAGGGGCGACGGCTATGGCAGCATCCCCCGCAGCGGGAACACCGCGTTGCGGGTCGCCCGGATGGCCTGATCCACCCGTGCGGCCGGATCGTACCCGTTCTCCCACGCGGACCAGGAGACCGGCCACCGGCCGTCCGTCATCCGCCCGGGCACCATCCGCCGCCCTCGCGCGAACACTTCGGCCCGCCATTCCTCCGGAAGCTCCGTCTCGGGTTCGACGGGACGTCCCGCGGCGATCGCCACCAGGTGCGTCCAGGACCGCGGTACGACGTCCACCACCGCGTATCCGCCACCGCCCAGGGCGATCCAGCGCCCCCCGGCGTGCTCGTGCGCCAGCTCGTGACAGGCCCACTGGACGGCCCGCTGCGCATCCAACGACACCGCCAGGTGGGCCAGCGGGTCCTCGAAGTGGCTGTCGGCGCCGTGCTGGGACACCAGCACCTGCGGCCGGAAGTCGGCCACCAGCTCCGGCACCACGGAGTGGAACGCGCGCAGCCAGTCGGCGTCCGAGGTCCCGGCCGGCAGCGTCACGTTCGCCGCCGACCCCTCGGCCGCCTCGCCACCGGTCTCCTCCGGCCAGCCCGTCCCCGGGAACAGCGTCCCCGGATGCTCGTGCAACGAGATCGTGAGCACCCTCGGGTCGTCCCAGAAGGCCGCCTGCACACCGTCGCCGTGGTGCACGTCCACGTCCACGTACGCGACCCGCTCGGCGCCCAGTTCCAGCAGCCGGGCGATGGCGAGGGCGGCGTCGTTGTAGATGCAGAACCCGGAGGCGGCCCCGGGCATCGCGTGGTGCAGGCCACCGCTGAAGTTCACCGCGTGCAGGGCCGCACCGCGCCAGACGTCCTCGGCGGCCCCCACCGACTGCCCGGCGATCAGCGCGGACACCTCGTGCATTCCGGCGAAGGCGGGGTCGTCCAGGGTGCCGATGCCGTACTGGCCGTGCATCGAACCCGGGTCGGCGGACGCCGCCTTCACCGCCTCGATGTAGTCCTCACGGTGCACCAGCCGCAGCGTCGAGTCGCCGGCCGGCGGTGCGGCGACGACCCGCAGGTCACGGTCGAGCCCGAACGCCGTGACGAGCCGTCTGGTCAGGGCCAGCCGGACCGGGTCCATGGGGTGCTCCGGACCGAAGTCGTACCCCGTCACTGCGTCATCCCACATCAGCTGTGCACGGCCGCTCATGCCGTCACCGTATCTGCCCCGGGCGAGGGCCCTCCGCCTGGACCGCCGCCGACGCCCGGTCCTGGCCACCCCAGCTGCCCCAGCTGCCCTAGCCTGCCGCCGCCCCGTCCGAAGCGGCCGGCGCCCCGCCCGGCGATGCCGGTGCGGCGTCGTCCTGCGGCGCGAAGGACCGGGCGTAGCACAGCGTCACGAGCACCAGCACCATCGGCACCAGCATCGCCGCCCGGTAGCTCCAGGCGTCCCCCAACGCCCCGACCAGCGGGGAACCGACCAGGAACCCGACGTAGTTGAAGACGTTCAGCCGTGCCACGGCCGCGTCCGAGGCCCCCGGCCCGTACCGTTCGGTCGCGCGCCGCCCGGCCGCCGCGAAGGTCTGCGGCACCAGCACGCACAGCCCGAGCCCCAGCAGCGTGAAGCCGAGTATCCCGCTCCACGCCCCCGGCGCGCCCGCCACCACGGCGAACCCGAGCGCCGCGACGACCGTCCCACAGCGCACCACGCCGACCGCTCCGAACCGCCGCACTCCCAGATCCCCGAGGGCCCGCCCGACCAGCGTCGTCGCCATGTAGACGTTGTACGGCACCGTGGACAGCTGATCAGAGCCGCCGAGCACGTCCTTGACGTACTTGGCGCTCCAGTTGGAGACGGTCGAGTCCCCGATGTACGCGAACGCCATCACCAGGCACAGCGGCAGGAGCAGCCGGAAGGCGACGGCTTCGGGCGCCGGCGCAAAGGCTCCCGGAGCAGCGCCCTGCACGGAGTCCGCCCGGCTCCCGTCGACGTACCGGCGACTGCCGGCCAGCGCCGCCGGAAGCAGCACCACGACGACCGGCAGGTAGGTGGTGAGCAGCGACAGCTCCCAGTGGGCGCCCGCCCAGGCCACCGAGGCGCCGACGATGCCGCCCAGGCTGAACGCGGCGTGGAATCCCAGCATGATGCTGCGCCCGTAGGCGTGTTGGAGGCTGACCCCCAGCATGTTCATGGACGCGTCCAAGGCCCCCACGCACAGCCCGAACAGCCCGAGTGCGACCGCCACCTGCCAGACCCGGTCCCCGGCAGCGACACCGAGCAGCGCCAGCAGCACCAGCGGCTGTGACCAGCGCAGCACCCGGCTCGGCCGCACGCGCCGCACCAGGTGCTCGGTGCTGACGCTGCCGACACCCGCGAGCACCGGAACGGCGGCGAGGAAGGCGGGCAGCAGCCCATCGGATATCCGGTAGTGGTCCTGGATCGCCGGAATGCGCGTCACGAGCACCGCGAACGCCACGCCCTGGGCGAAGAACGCGAACGCCAGGGAGGCCCTACCGCGCCGCAGCACTTGCGTCATGGCGGCACAGCGTAGGGCCCCTGGCTACCCACGGGTAGATGAATCAGGCAACTATCTTCGTGGACCGGTCGATGTGGATGGGTCGATGACCTAGTGGTACGGGGTGCCGAAGGTCCCGTTCGGGGCCTCGGCGGACTCGCACGAGCCCTCTGGGACACCTGCGTTGTACGCGTTATGGGCGTTGTACGTGTTGTGGGCGTTGTACATGTTGTGGGCGTTACGCGTGTTGTATGCGTCGTACGTGGCTGGGGACGGCTCCTGCCTGGTCGTCTCCAGTTCGCACTCGACCATCTTCTCCATGGGCCCGATGGCCAACTGCCCGGAGACCACCATGGCCAGTACCACGGCGACCACCAGGATCACGGTGCCCAGCCACACCATCGTGTCCACCGGCACCGTGTACGCGCCCACGATCCGCACCAGACACTCCGCCAGCAGCGCGATCCCCCACACCAGGGAGAACCTGCGCTCGGCCCGCACGAACCGGGGTTCGCTGGCGGCCAGCCGCTCCCACGCCGCTGTCCGCTGTGGCTCCCCCTTGGTGATCCAGGGCTTCAGCCCGGCCGTCATCACGGGCCGGCCCATTGCCACCGAGACCAGCACCCCGATGCCGATCGCGCTGCTGACCCCGCTGTCCTTGGCGAGCATCAACCGGGGGTCACCCGTGACGGAGGCGAGGAGCACGCCCACCACGTTGACCACGAGGATGAGCGCGGCAAGCGCGTTGAGGCTGCGTTCCCGAAGGACGCTCCACACGGTTCGCAGCGCCGGTACGACGCTGCTCCAGCCCAGCGCGGCCACCGTACTCATTCCGAATCCCTTGTTCAGCAGGTAGTACGAGCTGATGGGTACGGCTGCGTCGAGGACGAGGGGCTTCAGTCCTTCGAGGGGGTTCACGCGCTTGTGTGTGGTGGTCGCTTTCTCTGCCGGCCCATTCATGATCGGGTTCCTCCGTCGTCGCTGTGTACGTCCCGTTCTCGACGTCTTCAGCTTCGCCGGCGGACCCTGCACGGCGTCAGAAACGATCGTCCGGAGCTACGGGTGACAAAAGTCAGGTCGGCAGTCCGGCCTTCCGTCATGACAAGGCTTAAAGGAGCAGGTCAGGTAGGTCAGCCATGTTCCCGAAAAGCTTGTTCGCTCCTGCCTCTGAGAGCTGCTCGGACGGGGTCATCGCCGTGAAGCCGAACACGTCCATTCCGGCTGCAAGCGCCGCCTGCACCCCTAGCGGGCTGTCCTCGACGACCGCGCACCGCCCCGGAGCAACTCCCATACGACTGGCCGCGTGAAGGAACAGATCGGGCGCCGGTTTGCCCCGCCCCACGTCCTGCGAACTGAAGATCCGGCCGTCGTCGAACCATCGGTCGAGTCCGGTCTTGCGGTGCCCCACCCGAATCCGCTCATGGCTCCCGGACGAGGCCACACAGTACGTGCTTCCGTATGCCGTCAGCTTCTCCAGGACCTCGGTGACGCCGGCGACCCTGTCCAACTCGCGCTCGAACGCCGCGAAGACGCGGGCGTGATACCGGTCGTCGAAACCCTCTGGAAGCCGCTGGCCACTGCGCTGGAAGACCAGATCGTGGATGCGGTGATTGGCTCCACCCATGTAGTCCCGGAGGGAGTCCTCGTACGTGGTGGGGTGGCCGAGTTCGGTCAGGTACTCGGCGAGGATCCGATTGGAGATCGGCTCACTGTCCACGAGCACGCCGTCGTTGTCGAAGATGACCAGGTCGTAGCGCATGCCCTGACATTACGC
>NZ_JAMJWG010000037.1 GCF_024435355.1 Streptomyces odontomachi | reverse complement strand
CCGCGAGGGTGAACGCGATCTCCTGCGCGGGCGTGGCACCGGCTTCGGCCATGTGGTAGCCGGAGATCGAGATCATGTTCCAGCGCGGGAGTTCGGCCTTGCAGTACTTGAAGATGTCCGCGATCAGCCGCAGGGACGGTTTGGGCGGGAAGATGTACGTGCCGCGGGCGATGTACTCCTTGAGCACGTCGTTCTGGATCGTCCCGGTCAGCTGGTCGGCCGCGGCACCCTGCTCCTCGGCGACGAGTTGGTAGAGCAGCAGGAGCAGGGCCGCCGGCGCGTTGATCGTCATCGACGTGGAGACCTTGTCCAGCGGGATCTGGTCGAACAGCACCCGCATGTCGTCGATGGAGTCGATGGCCACCCCCACCTTGCCGACCTCGCCCGACGCGATCGGGGCGTCCGAGTCGTGGCCCATCTGGGTGGGCAGGTCGAAGGCGACCGACAGGCCCGTCGTGCCGTGCTCGATCAGCTGGCGGTAGCGCGCGTTCGACTCCACGGCGGTGCCGAAGCCGGCGTACTGGCGCATCGTCCACGGGCGACCGGTGTACATGGTCGGGTACACGCCGCGGGTGAAGGGGTACGTGCCCGGTGCGCCGAGTTTCTCCGCCGCGTCCCAGTCCTTGAGGTCGTCCGGGCCGTACACCGGCTCGATGGGCAGTCCGGACTGCGACTCGCGCGCCATGATGGGGCCTCCCGCTGGAGCGGCCGGCCACCATCGGCCGGGCTCCTTCTAGGTGTTGAGCGTGATGGGTGAGGGGTCGGTGGGGGGTGGGGGTAGGTGGGTGAAGGTGAGGTTGACGGTGCGGGTGTGCTGGGGGCGGCTCGGGTGGGAGCGGGTCGTCGGGACGTCGCCCCGAAAAAGCGTCGTCGCGCCGCTCTAGCGACGGACTGTAGCGGCCGCTGCGCGGCCGGTGGAGGGCCACACGCTGGGACCTTGCTCACAGCATGCGCCTCGACGAGGTCTTCGTCACAGCGTGCGGCTGAACGGCGGACACCGCGGACGCCCCGCGCGCGCCGTGCGTGACAGGTGCCTCGCGTGCACCGCGCACAGCACGTACGGGGGAGTTCACGACGTGGCGCGCGGGGGAACCATCGGGGCAGCGTCGTCGAGAGCGGCACCGCCTTCGAGCCAAGGGGAACCCATGCGTCGCGCCATACCCACCCCGCCGGACGCGCCGGCCGCGCGCCGGCTGCCGCTCGCCGCCGCCCTGGCCGTCACGCTGGCCCTGCTGACCGCCCTCACCACGCTCACCGCGTGCCGCCCCATCCAGGTGGAGGGCAGGGTGGGCAGTTCCTCCGGCGCGCCGACACCGTCGGCCCGACCCACGGCCGGCGCACCGAGCACCCCGACGCCGACCCGGCGGCCGTCCCCCACCGCGCCGACCGTCCTCATGAGCACCGGCTCGCAGAGCGGCCAGGTCCGGGAACTCCAGGCCCGGCTGCGCAAGCTGGCGTACTTCGACCGCTCCCCCACCGGTTACTACGGCTCGATCACCGCGACCGCGGTCTCCGCCTTCCAGGGCGCCCACGGCCTGCCCCGCACCGGCCGCACGGACACCACCACCTGGCAGCGTCTGACGGCGCTGACCCCGGCGCCCGGCCACGACGAGCTGTACCCGCCGACGACCCTGCCGCTCAGCAAGCCGGATCCGCGCTGCATGACGGGTCGCGCCCTGTGCATCAGCAAGCAGAGCCGCAGCCTGGCCTGGATGGTGAACGGCAGCGTGGTGTCCGCGATGGACGTCCGCTTCGGCTCCGAGTACACCCCCACGCGCGAGGGCTCCTTCACGGTCTACTGGAAGTCCCGCCACCACGTCTCGACGATCTACCACACGCCGATGCCGTACGCGATGTTCTTCAGCGGCGGCCAGGCCGTCCACTACTCGTCCGACTTCGCCGCCCGCGGTTACGCCGGCGCCTCTCACGGCTGCGTCAACGTACGGGACGAGCAGAAGATCGCCAGCCTGTTCGCGCAGGTGCGCACCGGCGACAAGGTGATCATCTACTGAGTTCCCCGTAGCCCCGCAGCCCTCGCGGTCCCGGCATCCCGGTCGCTCATCCCTGCGCCGTCCGCACAGAACTTGTTGGTAAGCCCCTGTCATATTCCAAGATGCGCAAGTAAGTTTCCAACAGCCAGATCGAGAGGCACCGGCAGACGGGGGCGCACGATGAGCACGGACGACCGCGCGGTGGTGACGACCGGGATCGCGCGCCTGCACGCGGCGCCCGGGCTCGCGGGGCCCGGCCGGCTCGGCCTGGTGACCAACCACACCGGCGTGCTGCCCGATCTGCGCCCGGCCGCACCCGCGCTGCTGGCGGCCGGCCTGCCTCTGGTCGCGCTCTTCGGTCCCGAGCACGGGCTGCACGGAACGGGCCAGGCCGGCGAGAGCGAGACCGCCGAGGCGGATCCCGGTACCGGGCTGCCGGTGCACGACACCTACGGGTGCAGTGCCGCGGACCTCGACAAGGTGCTGCTCGGCAGCGGTGTCGACGCCCTGGTGTACGACCTCCAGGACATCGGGGCCCGGTTCTACACCTACGTGTGGACCATGTTCGACCTGATGGTCTCGGCGGCCCGTACGGGCATCCGGTTCGTGGTCGCCGATCGGCCCAATCCCCTGGGTGGGCTGGTGAGCGAGGGCCCGCTGCTCGACCCCGGATGGGCGAGCTTCGTCGGACGCGCCGCGATACCCGTCCGGCACGGCCTCACCTGCGGTGAACTCGCCCGCCACCTCAACGCCTCGGCCGTGCCGCAGGCCGCTGGCAGGGCGGCCGACCTGACGGTGATCGAGGCGGTCGGCTGGCGGCGCGCCATGGCCGCGGACGCCACCGGCCTGCCCTGGATCGCCCCCTCGCCGAACATCCCGACACTCACCACGGCCGCCGTCTACCCCGGCACCTGCCTGTTCGAAGGGACGAACCTCTCGGAGGGGCGCGGCACCACGCAACCGTTCGAGATCATCGGTGCCCCGTACATCGACGCACGCCTCGCCCCCGCGCTCGCCGATCTCGCCCTGCCCGGGGTGCACTTCCGCGACCTGCGCTACGTGCCGACCTTCCACAAGCACGCCGGGCGGGCGCTGCGCGGGGTCCAGGTCCACATCACCGACCGGCAGGCGTTCGCCCCGGTGCGTACCGCCGTGGCGATGCTGGCCACGCTGAGCCGGCTGTACCCGGACGACTTCGCGTGGCGGACCGCGGACGGCGGTGTGGACGGGACCGGCCACCGTCACTTCATCGACCTGCTGTGGGGCTCCGACCGATTGCGGCGTGCCGTCGACGCGGGCGAGGACCCGCTACCGGGGTGCGATCCGCCGGCGCCGCCCGCCCGGTGGGCCGGCGCCGACGTGCTGCTCTACCCCTGAGCCCCTGAGCCGTTCTGCTCCACCCTCACGCCCCGCAGTTCCACCCTCACGCCCCGCAGTTCCGCCGCACCAAGAAAAAGGACCCCCGGCCGCAACCATCAATTGAGCAACCCCCACGAAACCCCAACCACCTACGCGAAAGCGGCGCCGGTTTAGGCGCAAAAAAGGAAACGGACCACCGTGACGTCTCACCAGCAGCCCACGGCCACCCTGTTGCGCATCCGCGCCGGCCGGGCCTCCCTGGCCCCCGCCGAGCGGCGGGTCGCCGACCACATCCTGGCCGATCCGGCCGGCGCCGTGGGGCAGACCATCTCCGAGCTGGCCGCGGCCTGCTGCACCTCGGAGACGACGGTGGTCAGGTTCAGCCGCGCCGTCGGGCACCGCGGCTTCCCGGAGCTGCGGATGGCGCTGGCCACCGGTCTCGCCCACGAGGCCGCACGGGAGCGGCACCGGCCGGTGCCCGGCACCGACATCGGCCCGGACGACACGCTGCGGGAGCTGGTCGACAAGATCGGTTACGCGGACGCCCGCGGGGTCGAGGACACCATCGAGAACCTCGACCTCGACCGGCTCGAACAGCTGGTCGGCGCGCTCACCACGGCCCGGCGGATCAACCTCTTCGGGGTGGGCGCCAGCGGCTTCACCGCCCGTGACCTGCAACGCAAGCTGTATCGGATCGGGCTGCCCGCGGCGGGCTTCGAGGACTGGCACGAGGCGCTGGCCGCGGCGGGACTGGTCGGCGAGGGTGACGTGTACATCGGCGTGTCCCACTCGGGGACGACCGCCGAGACCGTCCGGGTCCTCGCGCTGGCCCGGCGCCGTGGCGCCTTAACGGCCGCCGTGACCAATGTCGCGCCGAGCCCCGTCGCCGACGTCGCGGACGCCGTCCTCACCACGGTGGTGCGCGAGTCGGGGCTGCGTTCCGGCGCGATGGCCAGCCGTATCGCCCAACTCGCCATCGTGGACTGCGTCCTGGTCGCCGTGGCGCAGCGCACCCCGGACCGGACCGAGGCCGCGCTGCGGGCGACGTTCGACGCCGTCCGGGATCTGCCGGTGGCTCCGCCCTCCTCAGAGCTGGAAGGACCTCCTCCTCGATGATCGACCCCACGACGAGCACCCGGGCCGGCATACGTGACTTCCGCGCCGGTGACGGCCCGCAGTTGGTCGAGGCGTGGCGCCGGAGTGCTCCGGCCGACCCGATCGCCCCGGACCGCTTCCGCTCCCTGGTGCTGCTGGACGCCAACTTCGACCCGCAGGGGCTGCGGGTCGCCGTCGACGGCGGTCGCGTCGTCGGCGCCGCCTACGCGGTGCGCCGCCTGATCCCGCTGACCGGCACCGATCTGGAGCCGGAGCAGGGCTGGATCCCGTTCTTCTTCGTCGACCCCGCCGCCCGCGGACGCGGCCTCGGCCGGCGGCTGCTGACCGAAGCCCTCGACTGGCTGGGCGCCCACGGCCGCACCCGGGTGGACTTCTCCTCGTACACCCCGAACTACGTCCTCCCCGGCCTGGACGCCGAGGCGTACCCGGCAGCGGCCGGGCTCCTCGAATCCCTGGGCTTTCGCACGCTGTACGAGGCGGCGGCGATGGACCGCAGCCTGGTCGGCTACCGCTTCCCCGAGGACGTCATGCGGCGCCTGGACGAACTCACGGTGCAGGGCTACCGGTTCGACACGCCGGCCGACGACGACCTGGTGGACCTGGTCGCGCTCGCCGGCCACCACTTCAACCCGGACTGGGCGCGCGCCATCCGCGAATGCCTGGCCGCCGGCACCCCGCTCGACCGGATCGTGGTCGTCCGGGACCCTTCCGGCCGCCTGGTCGGTTGGGCGATGCACGGCGCGTACGAGTCGGCGGACGAGCGGTTCGGTCCGTTCGGTGTGCTGGAGGAGATGCGCGGCACCGGGCTCGGGAAGGTCCTGCTCCACCTGGTCCTGGAGCGGATGCGGGCGCGCGGGGCGCACTCCGCGTGGTTCCTGTGGACGGGCGAGCGGTCCCCGGCCGGCCGGCTGTACCTCAAGACCGGCTTCACCACGACCCGGGTGTTCCGCGTGATGCGTCGGGAGGCCTCCCGATGACGGCGTCACAAACATCACGGACGTCACAAGCATCACAGGCGTCGCACCGCGGCAGAGGCCTCAGTCGCCGGCACTTCGCGCTCGCGCTTCCCTCGGCGCTGCTCGCGTCCGGATGTGCGGCACCACACCAGGGCACCGGGCGGCCCGGGGACCCGATCACCCTCACCCTGCTCTCGCACTACTCGAGCGGGGTGCTCAAGGAGGCCCTGAAAGGCCCGGTCGACGAGTGGAACGCCACCCATGACCGGGTCAAGGTGCAGACGAAGGCCATCAACTTCAACGATCTGCTGACCACCTTCATGGTCCGGCAGGCCGCCGGCCAGGGCGCCGACATCATCCACCCGTACTGCCTGTGGAACGGCCAGCTCGTCCAGGCCGACGTGCTGCGCCCCGCGCCGTCGGAGTACGCCGCGGAGATCAGGAGCGGGTACAGCAGGGCCGCGGTCGGCTCCGCGTCGGTGGCGGGCCGGGTCTACGGATACCCCACCGAGATGCAGACGTACGCCCTCTACTACAACAAGCGGCTGCTGCGCGCGGCCGGCATCGACCACCCGCCGCGCACCTGGCGTGAGCTGGAGGAGACGGCCTACCGCACCACCAAGCGCGACCGGTACGGCAACACCCTCGTCCAGGGGTTCGGCCTGTCGACCTTCGACGACTCCACCACCGTCGGGCAGACCCTCGCCCTGCTCAACGCCGCCGGCGGAACGTTCGTCTCGGCCGACGGCAGGCACACCACCATCGACTCGCCCGCCGGCCGTGCCGTGTTCGACCTGGAACACCGCTTCGTCACCAAAGGGACGAGCGCCCCTGCCGTCAACGTCTTCCAGGCGTTCCCGTCCGGGCAGGTGGCCATGGTGATCAGCGCCGGCTGGTGGACCGGGAGCCTGAAGGCCGTGATGGGCAAGGACTATCGGGACGTCGGGGTCGCGCCGCTCCCCGTCCCCGAGGCCGGCGACGAGCGGGCCACGCTCTCCACCAGTTTCATGCTGGGCGTCAACGCGGCCAGCCGGTACCCGCACGAGGCCTGGGAGTTCCTGCGCTGGCTCAACACCGAGAAATCCGGCGTGAAGGGGGCCAAGAAGGGTGTCAAGGCGACCCGGATGAGTTCTCTCCAGGTCTCGGTCGGCTCCATGACCGGCCGTGCGGATGACATGCGCACGCTCCTGGGCAAGGGCAGCGACCCGAATCTGCACCCGTTCCTGGACGCGCTGGCGTACGCGGTGGCGGAACCGAACGTACCGGGCGCCCAGCAGGCCAAGTCGTTGCTGCGCAAGAACATCGAGGCGTTGTGGAGCGGTCAGCGGTCGGTCGACGACGCGCTGCGCACCACCCGCCGTCAGGTCGACCAGGAGGTGTCGCGCGCATGGTGAACGCCCTGTCCACGGCGGTGGCCGAGCGGGCCCGCAGCCCGCGGTCCGCCGGACGCGCCGTCGGCGGCCCGCGTCGCACCCGGCGCCGCCAGACCGTCGTCGCGTATCTCTTCCTGGCGCCGACACTGCTGTTCTTCGCGATCTTCCTGATCCTGCCGCTCGGCTTCGCGCTGCTGCTGTCGATGTCCCACTGGGCCGGCTTCGACCTCGGTGACATCGAGCCGGTCGGGCTGGACAACTTCACCGATCTCTTCGCGTCCGGTTCGACGTTCCTGACGCCGATCCTCACCAACACGCTGCTGTTCGCCCTGGGCACGGTGGCGCTCGCGCTCGCCGGGTCGGTGCTGGTCGCCACCTGCATCGACAACCTGCGGTTCCAGGGCGTGTGGCGCACCCTGTACTTCCTGCCGATCGTCACGACCGTCGTCGCCGTCGGCAACGTGTGGAAGTACATGTACCAGCCGGGTGGTCTGGTCAACGGGGTACTCAACGGCCTCGGGTTCGGCTCGGTCGCGTTCCTCCAGGACCCGGACACCGCGCTGCCCGCGGTCGTGGTCGTCCAGGCGTGGGCCTCGGTCGGCACGGCGATCCTCATCCTGACCGCCGGGCTGAAGAACATTCCCCCGTCGTACTACGAGGCCGCCGCGCTCGACGGTGCCGGGCCCGGCACCGTCTTCTGGAAGATCACCCTTCCGCTGCTGCGGCCGTCGCTGCTCTTCGTGACCATCACCCAGTTCATCACCGGGTTGCAGTCCTTCGCACTGATCATCGTGATGACCCAGGGTGGTCCGGGCGACGCGACCAACGTGGCCGCGCTGGAGATGTACCAGCAGGCCTTCTCCTACGGCAACTGGGGCACGGCGAGCGCCGCCGCCTTCGTGCTGTTCGCGGTGATCATGGTGGTCACCCTGGTGCAGTTGTGGATCTTCCGGCGCAAGGGGGAGGACGCATGATCCGTCGCCGTTTCCCGTGGTTCTCGTATCTGGTGGTCGTGGTCGGCGCCGTGCTCACGGTGGTGCCGTTCCTCGACATGCTGATGACGTCCTTCAAGGGCCCCGGCGAGGCGGGCACGCTGCCGTACCGGTTCCTGCCCAAGGCGTTCGACCTGTCCAACTACCGGGCGGCGATCGACCAGCTCGATCTGCCGATGCTCTTCCGCAACAGCGTCGTCGCCACCGCCGTGATCACCGGCTCGGTGCTGCTCACGTCGTCGCTCGCCGGCTACGCGCTCGCCAAGCTCCGCTTCCCCGGCCGGAATTTCATCTTCCGGTTGGTGTTGTCGACGATGATGTTCCCGCCGTTCCTCTTCTTCATCCCGCACTTCCTGATCCTGGTGCACTGGCCGCTGGCGGGCGGCAACGACCTGCTGGGGCGCGGCGGCGCCGGCCTGACCGTCAGCATCGCGGCGCTGGCCATGCCGTTCCTCGTGAACGGCTTCGGGATCTTCCTGATGCGCCAGTTCATGGTCTCGATCCCGGACGAGGTCCTGGAGGCCGCGCGTATCGACGGGGCGGGTGAGTTCGCCGTGTGGTGGCGGATCGTGGTGCCGCAGACCAGGCCGGTCGTGGTCACCCTGGGGCTGCTGACCTTCGTGAACGCCTGGAACGAGTACATCTGGGCGCTGCTCATCTCGACCGCGAACCCGGACGTGATGACGCTGCCCGTGGGCATCCAGCTCCTCCAGAGCTATGTCGACCCGACCCGTACGATGCCCATCGTCATGGCCGGCCTGGTCCTGAGCATCCTGCCGGTCCTGATCCTCTTCCTGCTGCTCCAGAAGTACTACATACGCGGCGTCATGCTCAGCGGCCTCAAGTAAGGAGCGAAGCAGCCATGACCGGTACGAGAACGAAGACGGTCCTTGCCATCGGCGGCCACATCGGCGACATGGACCTCACCGCGGGCCCCCTGCTGGCCGAGCACGTCCTCCAGGGGCACCGCGGCGTGCTCCTCGCCCTGACCCCCGGCGAGCGCGGCCATCCGCGGCTGTCCCCGGAGGAGTACAAGCTCCAGAAGATCGCCGAGGGCGCGGAGTTCGCGAAGGACATCGGCGCGGAGTTCCGTTGCTTCGACGATCTCTCCGACGGGTTCCTGGGCACCGGTGACGACGTCGCGCTGCGTATCGCCGACGTGATACGCGAGGTCCGCCCCGATGTGGTCATCGCCCACTGGCGCCACAGCATCCACAGCGACCATGCGCACGCGGCGCAGCTCACCGAGCGCGCCCGCTTCCTGGCCGGGCTGCCCTTGGAACGCGAACGGCCACGGCATGGCGTGCCGACGGTGCTGCACGCGGAGAACTGGGAGGACATGGAGGGCTTCACCCCCGACCGTTACGCCCCCGTCTGCACGGAAGCGTTCGACCGCTGGCACGCGGCGATCTCCAAACAGGCCTTCGCTCGCGGCGAGACGTACGGCTTCCGTTACATCGACTACTACACGGCGCTCCTGACCATGCGGGGGTGCCTGTCCGGCAGGGAGCGTGCGAGTGCGCTGTCTTCGGGCAACGGGGCCAAGACGGTCGGCCCTCTGTGGTGACGTGCCGGGGGCTTCGCCCCCGGACCCCCCTGTCGGCCTGAACGGCCTCGTCCTCAAACGCCGGACGGGCTGAGGAGAGAGCCGGGCCCACCAAGAAAACCACCCCCGGCCGCAACCATCAATTGAGCAACCACGACGGCGACCAGCCGGCTACGCGAAAGCGGCGCCGGTTCAGGCGCAAAGGGCGGCGCCGGTCTAGGCGCAAAAGGGCGCGGCGGGCGGGACCGGGGGAACGTGTCCCGCCCGCCGCGATGCACTGAGCCGTGGGTACGGGGGGAACCCCGGCTCGTGCTACGGCCGATGACCAGTCGGCTCATTTCTTACTGCGTCAGTGTCTCGGAAAACGTCACACCTGCATCGGCCTCGGGTGTTACCGGGGGTTCGGTCGTGGTGTCCGTGGTGCTCGGGACGGAGGAGACGCTGCTGCCGGAGGCGTTGGATCCGCTGCCTTCGGTGCCCTCGTCGTCGTCCTCGGTGCCGTTGCGGCCGTCGCCTTGGCCGTTGCCGTCTCCGTTGGCATCGCCCTGGCCGTGCTCGCCGTCATCGCCGCCGCCGTTGTTTTCGCTGGTGGCGGTGTTGTCGTCGGTGGTTCCGTGGGTTGCGTCGGGGGTGTTCTGGCCGCTGGAGTCCTTGGCGCTGTCATCGCGCAGGACACCGGCGCAGAAGCTCTCGACCTGTCCGGAGCCGTGTGCGGCGTCTTCGAGTTCCCGCTCGGTCGCCGGGTCGAGGTCCTTGCCGCCGCGGTAGTCCTGGCACGCGCTTGTCATACGCGCCCACCACTTTTCGGACGAACTACTGCCGTCGTGTTGACGGCTGTCCGGGGGTGCGCTGCGGTCGGATCCGTTGGCCTCGTCGTCCTGGTCGGGCGTACCGGAGGGGTGGTGGGTGCCGGTGGTGTCGCCGGAGACGCCGGGCGAGGGGGAGAGCCGCGGATGGTCGGGGGTGCCGGCCGGGACCGAAACGGTGGGGCTGGGGCGGTGGTGGCCGAACGGCGACGGCAGGATGCCCGCGGTGGCCGCCGCGACGGTCACCCCGCCCAGCATGCAGCTGGCGAGCACGGCGACCAGGCCGAACCTCACGGGCCTACGGGGAGCGTGATCAGCGCGCGTAGCGCCGGTGTGTCCGGAGCCGTCGGAGCTCCCGCCGTCGCCGGGTCCGCCGAGCCGTACGGCGGCGATCTCCATCGCCGCGCCCGGCACGCTCGTGGTGGCGGCCGCGGCGCGCGCGCCGTCGTACCCGCTGCGTGCCCTCGACCGGGCGCCGCGCAGGTTGCGTATGGACGGCTCGTCGCCCACCCATCCGCCGTCCCGGGCCTGCCGGAACGCGGTCAGCGCGGCGGCTTCGCCGGGCAGCTCCCCTTGCGCCGGCCCCAGGCCGTCGGAGCGTGCACCGGTCACCGCCGACCCGACCCCCACGGACCAGACCTCCGCGGGGCCGACCTCCGCGCTACGGCCGAAGGCGTTCGTGGCACGACCAGGGGCGCCCAGCGCGCGCAGCGCCTTCAGCGCCTGGGCGAGGTGGGCGGCCTCGTCGGCGACGCCGGCGTCGAACGCCGCGGGGCCGAGGTCCAGGTCTTCGAGAGGGGCGCCATCCAGAAGCCGCTCCGCGGTGGCACGGTCCAGCCACCGGCCGGGACTCCGGGGGACTTCCCCTGACTCCCCCGGAAAGGCACAGCTCTCGTCGGCCATCACATGTCCTTCTGCGTCCGCGGACACGATTGCGTCACACCCGCGGAGGTCACGGTACGCGCATGTGTCCGTCGGCGCAGAACTGTGTTGAATTCGCCCTGGTCACCCTGGGGTTCATCGTCCGACAACCCGTCCAGGGAGCTGCCGTGCAACAGACCGTCCGGCGAATCGGCCTCCGGCTCGATCAGCTCGGCGAGTCTCTTCAACCCGCGATGTGCCGCGGTACGCACCGCCCCGGGCCGTTTGCCCAGCGTCTGGGCGGCCGTCTTCGCATCGAGACCGACGACGACACGCAGCACCACCGCCTCCGCCTGGTCCTGCGGGAGCTGTGCGATCAACGCCAGCGTCCGGCTGGTGGCCAGGGCCTCCATGGCCTCGCTCGCGGTGTCCGCGGCCGACGGCTTGCCGGTCAGCTCCGACTCGTCGCCACCCACCGCCGGGCGACGGCCCCGCATCCGGATGTGGTCCAACGCCCGGTTGCGGGCGATCCGCGCCGTCCAACCGCGGAACCGGTCGGCGTCCCCGCTGAACCGCCCGAGGTCGCGCGCTATCTGCAACCACGCCTCCGACGCCACGTCCTCGGCGTCGTACTCGCCGACCAAGGTACGGACGTACCCGAACAACCGCGGGTGCACAGCGCGATACACGGTCCGGAACGCGTGCTCGTCCCCGTCCTGTGCCGCGCTCACCGCGGCGGTCAACTCCGCGTCATCCCCCAGCACTACAGGGCCCCTTTTTGCGCCTGAACCGGCGCCGCTCTCGCGGGCCTGGTTGCTCGCCGTCTCGGTTGCTCGTTCGTTTGCGCCTAAACCGGCGCCGCTCTCGCGTACCTGGTTGCTCGCCGTCCCGGTTGCTCGTTCGTTTGCGCCTAAACCGGCGCCGCTCTCGCGTACCTGGTTGCTCGCCGTCCCGGTTGCTCAATTGATGGTTGCGGTCGGTGGTCGCTTCTCTTGGTCGACGTGCGTCCTTGGTGGGTGTGGTGGGGACGTACGTCCGGGTGTGTTCGATGGCTGCTCAGGCTCTGTTCGATGGCGTGTGGGGGGTGTGGTCGGGTTGCTTGGCGACCTTCGCCTGGTGGGGGCGGTGGGGGTCACCTCGCTGTGGTCTGGCTGTGGGCGCCGGCCGGAGTGGCGGGAAACCGGTCGGCGTGTGTCGAGAACTGGACGCTACGGCCTCGTTCCGTCCACGTCCATGTTTGTACAACGTGCAACTAGTACCTGTCAGGGTGGGGTGTGACACAAACCGGCTCCACGGCGCTGAGGAAAGTACGGGCCGCCGCGCGGCCCGTGCCGTGCGGCGGTCGGGGCCTCTCCTGTGGGGGGTGGCGGCCCCGGCCGTTGCCACCGGCGGGCCCCACGCGATCAGGGGTCGGCGTGCGGGCCCGCCGAGCAGGCGGCTCACTGGACCGGCGGGCGGACCCGACCGGAGTCCACCGAGATCGACGGCGCCGCCCCGGGAAAGTCCGCCGGCACTCCACTGCACGGCTCCACCTCCCCGAGGACGAGACCGGCCAGATATCCGGTGAGATCGCGGTCCACCTCCTTCCAGTCGTTGCAGGCGCCGCACACCACGACGGTCCACGCCTCGGGACCTTCGGGATGGGTGCGCCAGTAGAAGGTGTCCCCGTCGATCGACCCGCCCCACGGCAGCAGACCGCGCGGCCGCGGGTAGGGGACGTGGCCTTCGGTGTCCCCGGTCATCCAGGCGTCCTCCAGTTCCAGGAGGTGTTCGCGCATGCCGTCGACGTACCACGGCTCCATGGCGGGGCGCGGCATGCGCACCCCCAGCCAGTTGTCGATCACCAGGCCCTGGTAGCGGTGCACCAGGTCCATGTAGTCCTGGGGCAGCCGGGTGCCGAGCGAGCGGCTGATGAGGTCCCAGTCGATGTCGTAGGCGACGGACGGGTCGCGCGGGCTCACGCCCTTGGTACAGGGGACCGGCCCCGGATCGTGCAGCGTCCTGTCGGGGGCGTGGGTGACCGCGGCGACCGTGCCCAGTTCGGTTAACGCAGGCAGCGCCCGTTCCAGCATCTCCAAAGACATGAGAATCCCGCCCTCCCCTGTGGCCCTGCACAAAAGTGAGTCCCGGGTCTCCTGGTGCGGCCCCACCCGGTTCTCTGGCTGGTCCAGCGGATACCGCCCGGGAAGTGTCACGCTCGCCGGCCGCAGCGCCCGGTCGAGGGCCCTTTGCCGCCCCGCCGGACGGGGTGTCCGCAGAGCGGCCGCCGGGCGGGGCAGGCCGCGCGGGCTCAGCGCGCACGGGCCCGGCGGGACACCGCCGCACGCAGGATGCGGCGGCCGTCCGTCGACAGTTCGAGGGCCTGCCGCAGCGCCCCGGAGCCGTGCTCGGCGAGCAGTTCCAGGATCTCGGTCTGGCGCCGCAGCTCGCCCTGGACCAGCGGGGACACCCCGTCGAGGCGGCCCGAACGGCGGGCGGCCACGGCGTCGGGGGTCTCGCCGGTGGCGTCGAGCAGGTTGTGCACGTGCAGTGCGGCCAGCGAGCAGACGTCGGCCCACCGGTGCAGTGCGCGGCGCTCGGCGGAGCCCGCCGGGGCGGACAGACCGGGCGGCAGGGTGTCGGGGGCGTAGGCGAGCATGCGCAGCGCGAAGGCGCGTGCCTCGTCCTCCGGGTCCTGCTTGCCGGGTGTCGCGACCCGCGTGCCGGCGTCCTTCAGCGCGGTTCGGGCGGCAGCCAGCCGGTCGGACCAGCCGGTGCCGTCCGTGAGGCTGGACCACAGGGGCCGTAGCGCCTCGTCAGCACCACCGAGCACGGGCAGACAACGATCAAGACAAGCCACTCCCGTTGCCGCCAACGCTCGCTCATCGGCTATCGCGATGAGATCGACCAGGCCCATGACGCCTCCCTTTGCGGAATTGTGCACGTCAGGATTGTGCGGGGCGGCGCGCAAAAACGTAACTTCCCGGACGGAATGCATGGCCGAAAACACATCTGGAGGACGGTGTTCCGAAGGGGGCATGTTCCGAACGGACGCGCTCCGAACGGGGCGCCGTCGGCCGTCAGATGCCGTGGCGGGGGGCGCGTCAGTCGCCCAGGCGCCGGGCCAGCGCGCCGAACTCGGACCAGGAGAGCGGCGGGCGGCCCGGCGTCCACAGCTTCTGGGACACCGCGCGGAGCGGCATGAAGACGCCCGCGGCCACCTGGTCCTCGGTCTGCGCGGAGGGGATGTCGCCCCACACCGCGAACGTGCCGCCCTGGATCTGCCGGTCGTAGCGGCTCGACACGGGCTTGGTGCCGCGCAGCACCAGCGGCGTCCACTCGTCGTAGATGCGCCGGCCGGTGGGGTAGCGGAACCTGTTCGGCTGGCCGAGGACGTAGTAGAGGTACGAGTCGTTGTAGTTGGTGAACCTGCGGCCCTCGCGCAGCAGGTCCGTCGGTGGGCGCTTCTCCGGTTCGATGCCCGTCCAGTACGCGACCTCGAGTGCGCGGTCGGCGTGCACCCGGCCGCCGGTGAAGAAGCCGTCGTTCCAGGCCTTCAGCGTGCGGTGGTACGGGCGCATGGTGGCCGCCCGGCCGTTCAGCCAGCCGGTGGCCAGGTCCTGGATGCGGCCCTTGCTGCCGTACTTGCGGCGGGCCGCCGCGGCCAGCTGCGGATAGGTCGCCTCGGGGTCGCGGGACATCAGCGCGACGTACTCGTCGCCGCCCAGGTGCCAGTACCGGCCGGGGAAGAGCCCGGCGTACTCCTTGAGCAGATCGTCGACGATGCGCGCGGCGGCCGGGTTCGAGATGTCGACGGCGCCCTGGGCCACCCGGCCGTCGCCGGTGCGCAGCTGGAGGTCCGGGTGGGCGCGGATCACCATGCCGAGGTGGCCGGGCGAGTCGAGTTCGGGGACGACCGCGATATGCCGGGAGGCGGCCAGGGCGATGATCCGGCGCACCTGCGCCTTGCTCAGGTGGTCCTTCGACACCACCTCGGGGTGGGTGTCCGAGGCGATCCGGAAGCCCTGGTCGTCGGAGAAGTGCAGGCCGAGCTGGTTGAACTTCAGATCGCCCAGCTCGCGGATGCGGTCCTCGATCCAGCCCTCGCTGTACGGCTTGCGGGCGATGTCGACCATGAACCCGCGCTGCGGCTTCGCCGGGGCGTCCCGCACCACGCCCTCGGGCGCCGTGCCGCCCCCGTGCACCTCCTGCTTGAGGGTGCGGGTGCCGTAGAAGACGCCGGCGTCGGCCGACCCGGTGATCCGCACCCGGCCGCCCTGCACGGCGAGGGTGTACGCCTCGCCGCCGCCCCGTACGTGGGAGTCGAGGGCGAGTTCCACGTCCCCGGCGCGTGCGCCGGTCCGTCCGGCGTAGCGCAGCCCCAGCTCCCCGGCGAGCAGCCGGCCCTCGTCGACGAGCCGGTCGTCGCCGACCACCACGCGTTCGTCGCCGGCGGGCCGCCAACCGGGGCCGTGGGCGGGCGTGAAGTGCCGTACGGAGGGGATGGTGCGGGGCGGCTTCGACAGCGGGTACGAGCGGGTCGGCGTCGGTGCGGGCGCTGCGGAGTCGCCCCCGTCCTGGGTGGCGAGGCCGAGGGAGATGCCGGCGGCCACGACCACCAGGGCGGCCGTCGTGGCGACGGTCGCGGTGCGGCGGTTCAAGGGTGCGCTCCCTTCCCAGGAGGGGTGCTGACGGCCCGAGGTCCGGGGCGCCGGTCACGAGCCGGCGGCCGGCCCGCGCCCCGGGTCGCCGACGGGGCGCGCCGCCCCGACCCTAGACGCAGCCGCCCGCTCGCCGTCCACCCCACACCGTCCGGGCCTTCGTACCGCTCGCCGAACGGGTGAATTCGATACGCCCGTCGTACCGTCGTATGACCGCCGCCGCGCCGGCCGCCGGGCCCAACGCCCCCGGTCACGCAGGATGTGGAGGCCGTCACGCGGAAGGGCGGGGTGCGGCACACGCCATTATTCAGCCAGCTAGATTCGGCCAAGATCATCGTTACGATGGCGGGGGCCGGCGGAACCGCACCCGGCCGGGCCCCGTCCGGCACCGTCACGCCGGCGCGGGCCCCACTCCCCCGCTACCGGAGGTTCCTCCGTGCCGGCTGGAACGCTGTACCGCGGCCGGGAAGGCATGTGGTCCTGGGTGGCTCACCGGGTCACCGGCGTCCTCATCTATTTCTTCCTGTTCGTGCACGTCCTCGACACCTCGCTGGTGCGTGTGTCGCCGGGGGACTACGACCGGGTCGTCGACACCTACAAGACCCCGGCCGTGGCGGTGCTGGAGTACTTCCTGGTCGGCGCCGTCCTCTTCCACGCGTTGAACGGCCTGCGCGTCGCCGCCATCGACTTCTGGTCCAAGGGGGCGCGCCACCAGAAGCAGATGCTCTGGGGAGCCGCCGGTGTCTGGGTGCTCCTGATGGCCGCCGCGGTCTACCCCCTGCTCGGCCATGCCGCCCGCGAAGTGTTCGGGAGCTGATCCCCATGTCGACCGAGACCTCCACCCATCCGTCCGGACCCCCGGGCCCCCGCGGCACGCCGGGCGGCTCCGGCGTCGGCCCCGTCGAGGGCGCCCCCGTCTACAGCCCGGACCACCCCGCGCCGGTGATCGAGCCGCCGCGGCAGCGCACCGCGGGCACGCCCCGGCCGACCCGGGGCAACTTCGAGATGTACGCCTGGCTGTTCATGCGGCTCTCCGGGATCGTGCTGGTCCTGCTGGTCCTCGGCCATCTGCTGATCCAGCTGGTGCTGAACGGCGGGGTGGCGAAGATCGGCTTCGCGTTCGTCGCCGGGCGCTGGGCCTCGCCCGTGTGGACGGTGTGGGACCTGCTGATGCTGTGGCTGGCGATGCTGCACGGCGTCGGCGGCCTGCGCACCATCATCAACGACTACGCGGAACGCGCGGCCACCCGGCTGTGGCTCAAGGCCCTGCTCTACACCGCCACCGTCTTCACCGTCCTGCTGGGCACGCTGGTGATCTTCACCTTCGATCCGGACATCACCTAGGGCCCGCCGCCCAAGGCCGATGGCGCACCGCAGACAGCAGACCCCGGACAGCAGACCCCGGACAGCAGGCCCCGGACAGCAAGGGCAGGCAACGCCATGAAGCTCCAGATGCACACCTACGACACCGTCATCGTCGGCGCGGGCGGTGCCGGGATGCGGGCCGCGATCGAGGCCACCCGCCGCAGCCGCACCGCCGTCCTGACCAAGCTCTACCCGACCCGCTCGCACACCGGGGCCGCCCAGGGCGGGATGGCCGCCGCGCTCGCCAACGTGGAGGACGACACCTGGGAGTGGCACACCTTCGACACCGTCAAGGGCGGGGACTACCTGGTCGACCAGGACGCCGCCGAGATCCTCGCGAAGGAGGCCATCGACTCCGTCCTCGAGCTGGAGAAGATGGGCCTGCCCTTCAACCGCACCCCTGAGGGCACCATCGACCAGCGCCGGTTCGGCGGGCACAGCCGCAACCACGGCGAGGCCCCGGTGCGCCGCTCCTGCTACGCGGCCGACCGCACCGGCCACATGATCCTCCAGACGCTCTACCAGAACTGCGTGAAGGAGGGCGTGGAGTTCTTCAACGAGTTCTACGTCCTGGACCAGCTGCTGACCAGGGACGACGGCGCCGGCGGTACCGGGGTGCGGCGGTCGGCGGGCGTGGTCGCGTACGAGCTGGCCACCGGCGACATCCACGTCTTCCGTGCGAAGGCGGTGGTCTACGCGTCCGGCGGCTGCGGCCGGTTCTTCAAGGTGACGTCCAACGCCCACACCCTCACCGGCGACGGGCAGGCCGCGGTGTTCCGGCGCGGGCTGCCGCTGGAGGACATGGAGTTCTTCCAGTTCCACCCGACGGGCATCTGGCGGATGGGGATCCTGCTGACCGAGGGCGCCCGCGGCGAGGGCGGCATCCTGCGCAACAAGGGCGGCGAACGCTTCATGGAGCGCTACGCCCCCGTCATGAAGGACCTCGCCTCGCGTGACGTGGTCTCCCGCGCCATCTACACGGAGATCCGCGAGGGCCGTGGCTGCGGTCCCGAGGGCGACCACGTCTACCTGGACCTCACCCATCTGCCGGCCGAGCAGCTGGACGCCAAGCTGCCGGACATCAGCGAGTTCGCCCGCACCTACCTGGGCATCGAGCCCTACACGGACCCGATCCCGATCCAGCCGACCGCCCACTACGCGATGGGCGGCATCCCCACGAACGTGCACGGCGAGGTGCTCGCCGACAACACGGAAGTGGTGCCCGGCCTGTACGCGGCCGGCGAGGTGGCCTGCGTGTCGGTGCACGGCGCCAACCGGCTCGGCACCAACTCCCTGCTGGACATCAACGTCTTCGGCCGGCGCGCCGGGCTCGCCGCCGCCGAGTACGCGGCCGGCGCCGCCCTTCCCGAGCTGCCGGAGGACCCGGCGGCCGTGGTGGTGGAGCTGGTGGAGCGGCTGCGGGAGGGCTCGGGGCCCGAGCGGGTGTCCGTGCTGCGCCGGGAACTCCAGGAGACCATGGACGCCGACGTGATGGTCTTCCGCACCGAGCAGACCCTGACGGCGGCCGTGCGGAAGATCGACGAACTGCGCCGCCGCTACCGGCTGATCTCCGTGCAGGACAAGGGCAGGCGGTTCAACACGGACCTGCTGGAGGCCGTCGAGCTGGGCAACCTGCTCGACCTGGCCGATGTGATGGCCCGCTCGGCGCTGGCCCGTGAGGAGTCACGCGGCGGCCACTACCGCGAGGACTTCCCGAACCGCGACGACGACCGTTTCATGCGCCACACCATGGCCTACCGCGAGGTGGGCGCCGACGGCACCGAGTCCGTACGGCTCGACTACAAGCCCGTCGTGCAGACCCGCTACCAGCCGATGGAGCGTACGTACTGATGGCCACGCTTGCGGCCTATGGCCGCATATAGCCCGGCCTGAGCTTTTGTGGCCTTCGGCCACATAGACCGATCCGAAAGGGTTGTTCTGTCGTATCCGGACCACCAGCCCGGTGGGGGGTTGCGCGCGCAGTTCCCCGCGCCCCTTTTGGGGTGCCCTCGACCTTGATCACGGAAGGCACGTCACGATGTCCACGGTCGCCCCCGCCCCTGCCCCCACTTCCGACCTGCTCGCCGTCACCTTCCGGATCCGCCGCTTCAACCCCGAGGTCTCCGCGGCGGTGGCCTGGCATGACTTCCGGGTGGAGATCGATCCGAAGGAGCGGGTGCTGGACGCCCTCCACAAGATCAAGTGGGAGGTGGACGGCACCCTGACCTTCCGCCGCTCCTGCGCCCACGGCATCTGCGGCTCGGACGCGGTCCGCATCAACGGCCGCAACCGGCTGGCCTGCAAGACGCTGGTCAAGGACCTCGACGCGACGCGCCCCGTCACGGTGGAGCCCATCAAGGGGCTGACGGTGCTCAAGGACCTCGTGGTCGACATGGAACCGTTCTTCCAGTCGTACCGCGACATGCTGCCGTTCCTGATCACCACCGGCAACGAACCCACCCGCGAGCGGCTCCAGTCGCCCGCCGACCGGGCCCGCTTCGACGACACCACCAAGTGCATCCTGTGCGCGGCCTGCACCGGGTCCTGCCCGGTCTTCTGGAACGACGGGCAGTACTTCGGCCCGGCCGCCATCGTCAACGCCCACCGCTTCATCTTCGACTCGCGCGACGAGGCCGGCGAGCGGCGCCTGGACATCCTCAACGACCGGGAGGGCGTCTGGCGCTGCCGCACCGTCTTCAACTGCACCGACTCCTGCCCGCGCGGCATCCAGGTCACCCAGGCGATCCAGGAGGTGAAGCGGGCGGTCATCACACGGCGGCTGTGAGGAGCCAGGTCAGGGGAGTGCCGCTCACCCCGGCGCCCCCGTCCCCGCCGCCCTGGGTGTCACCAGCACCACCCCCGATCCGGGTCCCAGGCCCCGCGACGCGCCACCGCGCAGCCGGAAGCATGGGTGGCGCAGGACGAGAGCCCGGACGAGCACCCGGGCCCAGGACCCCAGGGGGACACCATGGACGAGACCACCGCCCGGCGCGTGACCGGCATCGCCGCACTGGCCACCGCGGCCACCCTGATCATCGAGGTGCCGCTGTACTTCGTCTACTCGGGCCCGCCGCCGGACTGGAACGTGCTGAGCCGGCTGCTGATCGGGATCACCGCCCTGACCTGCCTGATCGTGCTGGTGACGGCCTTTCGCGAGCTGGTGCGGCGGGTGAACCCGGAGCACGAGTGGGCCGGCACGCTGGCCTGCGCCGCCGGCCTTGTCTACGCGACGGTCACCCTGGTCTCCCACGGTCTCGAGGCGGGCGCGGTGATCGCCACCGACCACTCCATCGACCCGACCATCACGGTCGACGGCACCTACATCCTCTACGGCTCGATCGGCCGGCTGCTCCTCGCCCTCTTCCTGACCTCCGTGGGCTTCGCGATCTCCCGTACCCGGCTCCTGCCCCGCTGGACGCACCGCTCGGCGTACGTCCTGGCCGCCGTCAACCTGGCCTTCGTGCCGTCGCTGTTCTTCGGCAACGACCCGGCGCACTTCTACGCGGCGAACGGCTGGGGCACGACGGCCTCGATGGGCGCCCTGCTCAGCTACTGGCTGCTGGCCCTGGGCGTCGCCGCGTACCGCAGCGCGAACCGTCTCACGGCGCCTGCTCCGCGAGGTGCTGGGCGGCGAGGCGCACCGGTGCGTTGACCGCGCCGTAGCCGCGGTAGCCCGGATCGCGCTGCACCAGTTCGAAGAAGAGCTGGCCGATGGTGTGGGTGTAGCAGTGCCGGAAGGCGCCCTGGTCGTCCTCGTCGTAGAGGATGCCGAGGTCACGGTAGGCGTCCAGGACGTCGCCCGGCAGTTCCACCCGGGCCGCCAGGTCGTCGTGGTAGTTCGCCGGAACGGGCAGCAGATGGCCGCCGGCCGCGCGGAAGGCGCGGGCGGCGGCCACGATGTCGTCGGTGGCCAGGGCGATGTGCTGGGCGCGGGGTCGCTCGTCGGACGGCGCCGGGCCGATGCTCAGCGCGATGCGGACGGCGCCGGAGGCATCGGCGACGGCCCGGCTGCGCAGCAGGCCGTGCGGATCGGCCACCTCCACGCTCTCCTGCGGGCGCAGGCCGAGGACGCTGCGGTAGAAGAGGGCCGCCTCGTCGAACTGGTGCCAGGGCTGGCTGAGCGCCAGGTGGTCGATGCCGCCGAGGCCGCCCGACGCAGCTGCCGGGGTGCCGGTGGGCTCGAAGTCGTCCCGCCAGTCCGGCAGGCCGGGCCTGCCGGTGGCGCAGAAGAAGAGCTGGGTGCCGTCGGGGGCGGCGACCGCGTCCAGCGGGGTGTCGTCGGGGTGCCGGCGGCGCGGCAGTACGGGTGCCAGGAGGGCTTCGGCGCGCCGGGCGGCGCCGGCCGGATCGGGCGATTCCAGGCCGATGGCGGCCAGTCGGGTGCCCTCGCGCCGGCTGGCCGGGCCGGTGTTGAGGAGGATGCGGACACCGCCGTTCTCCCACCGGGAGACCGGCTTGGTGCGGTGGGCGCCGGTGCGGGTGAACCCGAGCGCGGCGAGCTGGCCGGCGGGCAGCTCCGGGTCGGGAGTGGTCAGCTCCGCGAAGGCTACGCCCGTGGGCGGCACGGGAGCCGGCAGCACGGTGGCGTCGACGGCCTCCTAGAGGGCGAGCAGGGAGCGGTGCGCGTCGATCGCGGTGGGGCCGGGATCGGCCTGGCGGAAGACGTCGTTGAAGATCTCCAGGGACAGCGGGCCCCGGTAGCCGGCGGCCAGCACATGGCTCAGCAGCGCCGGCAGGTCGAAGCCGCCCTGGCCGGGGAAGCACCGGTAGTGGCGGCTCCACTGGAGGACGTCCATGGCCATGATCGGGGCGTCCGCGAGCTGGAGGAAGAAGATCTTCTCGCCGGGGATCGCCTCGATGCCCTTGGGGTCACCGCCGCGGGCCAGGATGTGGAAGCTGTCGAGGCAGACGCCGAGCGACGGGTGGTCGGCGGCCTCGACGATGCGCCAGGCGTGGTCGTAGGTGCTGACGTGGCGGCCCCAGGCCAGCGCCTCGTAGGCGACCTTGACGCCGTGGTCGGCGGCGAGGTCGGCCAGCCGGTGCAGCTGCTCGGCGGCCAGCGCGTCGTCGTCGACGGCGGAACGGGCCAGCGTGGAGCAGACCAGGACCGTGTCCGCGCCCAGCCGCTGCATGGTCCGGAACTTGTGGCGGGCCCGGCGCAGGTTGCGCGCGAACTCCTCGGCGGGCACCGCCTCGATGTCCCGCATCGGCTGGTAGAGGTCGATGCTCAGGTCCAGGTCGGCGCAGCGGGCGCGGATGTCCTCGGGGGTGAGCGGGCTGGCCAGCAGGTCGTTCTCGAAGATCTCCACGCCGTCGAAGCCGGCCCGGGATGCGGCGGTGAGCTTCTCGGTCAACGAGCCGCTCAGGCTGACGGTGGCGATGGCGGTGCGCACGGAACGCTCCTTCTCGAGGTGGCCGGGTGATCAGCTGGAGCCGTGCGGGACGGCGGTGAGGTCGGCGAGGTCGGCGAGCATCCGGTCCCGGTCCGGCTCGAGACCGGTGAACAGGCGGAAGGCGTCGGCCGCCTGATGCACGGCCATGCCGCCGCCGTGCAGGGTGCGGCAGCCACGGGCGCGTGCGGCGCGCAGCAGCTCCGTCTCCAGCGGGCGGTAGACGATGTCGGCGACCCACAGGCCGGGGTGCAGCAGGTCGGCGGGGAGCGGCATGCCGGGGTGGGCGGCCATGCCGGTGGGGGTGGCGTGCACCAGGCCGTCGGCGCCGGCGAGTTCCGCACCGAGGGTGCGGGCGGTGCCGGCGCGGGCGCGGTCGGCGCCGAAGTGCCCGTTCACCGCGGTGACCAGGGCGTTCGCCCGGTCCGTGACATTGTCCACGACGACGAGGTCCTGCACGCCGAGCCCCAGCAGGGCATGGGCGACGGCGGCGCCCGCGCCTCCCGCGCCGAGCTGGACCACCCGGTCGAGCGGGGCGTCCAGGCCGCTGGCGACGGCGGCCGCGAACCCGGTGACGTCGGTGTTGTGCCCGACGGTGCGGCCGTCCGGGGTGAACACGACGGTGTTGACCGCCCCGAGCCGGGCGGCCGGCGCGGACAGCTCGTCGAGGTGCGCCGCGACGTGCTGCTTGCAGGGATGGGTGACGTTCAGCCCGTCGAAGCCGCTCTCCCGGGCGGCGTGCACGAGCCGGCCCGCCTGCTCGGGAGCGACCTCGAGCCGGTCGATGTCCAGCAGCCGGTACCGGTAGCGCACGCCGTGCCGGGCGCCCTCGCGTTCGTGCAGCGCGGGGCTGAGGGACGGGGCGATCCTGGAGCCGATCAGCCCGACGAGGTACTGCACTTCCCCGGGGGATGAGCCCCGGGCCCCCAGCCGGACAAGCAGGTCGGCGGGAGAGCCAGCGCGGACATCACCCGGCGAACCCGAGTAGTCGTCCCGGGGGCCCTGGGGTCCCTGGGGGGCTTGGGTCGCGGGGTCCTGGGTCACTGCTGCTCCAGCGGTAATGTACGAACTGGTTCGTTATCTATCCCAGCACATCTCGGGGGATGAGGGAACCCCATGACCGCACGCCTAGGATGCCGCCGGAGGCCGGGCTCGCCCGGCGAGGGCGAAGCCGCAGGGGAACCGCATGACAACCGCCGAAAACCGGAGCCGAACGCGGGACGCGACCCGTACCCGCACCGAGATCCTCGACGTCGCCACCTCCGAGTTCGCCCGCGCGGGATACACCGGTGCCCGGGTCGACGAGATCGCCGCCCGCACCCGCACCACCAAGCGGATGATCTACTACTACTTCGGCAGCAAGGAGCAGCTGTTCACCGCCGTCCTGGAGCGCGCCTACGCGGTCATCCGAGGCGCCGAGCAGGACCTGGACGTCGAGCACCTGGACCCGGCCGCCGCGATCCGCCGGCTGGCCGAACTCACCTTCGACCACCACGAGGCGCATCCGGACTTCATCCGGCTGGTCAGCATCGAGAACATCCACGACGCCGAGCACATCACCGCCTCCGAGAAGCTCAGCCGGCTCAACTGGCCCGCCATCGACGTCATCGCCCGGATCCTGGCGAGGGGTCGCGAGAGCGGCCTGTTCACCGCGGACGTGGACGCCGTCAACCTGCACGCGATGATCAGTTCGTTCTGCTTCTTCCGGGTCGCGAACCGGCACACCTTCGCCGCACTGTTCGGTCGTGACCTGCTGGACCCGGACGAGCGCGAGCGCTACCGCACCATGCTCGGGGACATGGTCATCGGCTATCTGACCGGCGGACGCCCGCTTCCGTAGGTCGCCGCGCCCCTGCACACCCGCCTGCACGGCTCTTGACACCTGCGGACCGTCGGACGCAGCATCCGTCCCACCGCGTTATTAACTATCTAGTGGGTTATTCATGGTCTCCGCCGCCGGACCTCCCGCCCGTCCGACTTCCCGGCCTCCGCCGGCTTCCCGCCCTCCCGACTTCGCCCACTCCCCCCGGCTCCTCGATGCACCGCCTGGTCCCCGCTCTCCTGGTTCCTAGTTCCCAGCCGCAGCTCCGAGTCCGCTCCGAGTCCCCCGGAGCCTCGCTGAAGGAGTACGCCGTGCCCTCCCCCGCCCCACCGCCCGACGCCCAGCAGCCAGCCGACCGGCCGGAAGCCGCCGCACCCGACGTCCCCACGAAGCCCCAGGCCCAGGCCGCGCCCCAGGGCGAAGGACAGGCGCAGCCCCGCAAGGCCGCGCTCGCCGCCTGGATCGGCAGCGCCCTGGAGTACTACGACTTCTTCATCTACGGATCAGCCGCGGCGCTGGTCTTCCCGAAGGTGTTCTTCGACGAGTCCGATCCGGCGAACGCCACGCTGCTGTCCATGGCCACCTTCGGTGTCGCCTACGCGGCCCGCCCGGTCGGCGCGCTCTTCCTCGGCCACTTCGGGGACCGTATCGGCCGCAAGAAGATCATGGTCTTCACGCTGCTGCTGATGGGCCTGTCCACCTTCCTCATCGGCTGCCTGCCGACCCGCGCCCAGGTCGGCGGCCTCGCCCCGGTGCTGCTGGTGCTCTGCCGCGTCCTGGGCGGCATCTCGGCGGCCGGCGAGCAGGCCAGCGCCAGCTCCATGACGCTGGAGCACGCCCCGCAGCACCGCCGCGCCTACTTCACCAGCTTCACGCTCAGCGGCACGCAGGCCGGGCAGTTGCTGGCCACGCTGGTCTTCCTCCCGGTCTCCGCGCTCGGGGACGACGCGCTGCTGTCCTGGGGATGGCGGGTGCCGTTCCTGCTCAGCGTGGTGGTCGCGGTGGTCGGCTATGTCATCCGGCGCACCCTGGACGAGCCGCCCGCGTTCACCCGGCAGGCCGAGACCTCGGGCGTCACGCGGATGCCGCTGGTCGCGCTGGTGCGCGGGCACGGCGTGGACGTGCTGCGGGTGGTCGGCGGTGCCCTGGTGGCGTCGGTCAGCACCATCTTCACCGTCTGGTCGCTCGCCTACGCCACCGGTGACTCCGTCGGCATGAGCCGCACCTTCATGCTGTGGGTGGCGGCGCTGGCCAACCTCGTCGCGCTCGCCGCGATCCCGCTGTGGGCACGGCTCTCCGACCGTGTCGGCCGCCGGCCGGTCTACCTGGCCGGGGCGATCGGCAGCGCCGTCTTCATGTTCCTCTTCCTGTGGGCGATCTCCAGCCGCTCCTATCCGCTCACCGCCCTGCTGGGCATCCTGGTCTTCGGCGTGGTCTACAGCGCCGCCAACGGCATCTGGCCGTCCTTCTACGGCGAGATGTTCCCCACCCGGGTCCGGCTCTCCGGTGTCGCGGTCGGCACCCAGATCGGCTTCGCCCTCGCCGGCTTCGCCGTCACCTTCGCCGCGCAGATCGCCGGCTCCGGGGGCGACGACTGGGTGGCCGTCGCCCTGTTCACCGCAGCGCTGTGCGTGCCGCCCGTGCTGGCCGGGCTCACCGCCCGCGAGACCCATGACGTGCCCACCGACGAGCTCGGGCTCCGCACGGCCGCGCCGGTGCGCACCGATGCGGGCCGGGGGTCGATCGGCGGGGTCACAGCTGGCTCAGGATCGTCGGATCGGTGATCTCGGTGTCCCTGGCGAGCAGCATCGCCTTGCTGAGGATGACCGCGAGGGTGCGGTCGCCTTCGAAGGGGAGGTAGCCGGCGGGTGGCGCGGCGCTCGCGGCGGATGGCTTCGGGACGATGCACAGGTACTGGTCGTGCGGGCTCATCAGGATGTTGCCCGAGCCCAGGTGGATCCGGTACGTGTGCCGCTCGCCCTTGACGTGCAGGAAGCGGCCTTCGACGGTGCAGCGGTCGGCTGTCGCCAGCCGCGGCACCAGGCGCTCCAGCAGGGCGCGGCGGGTCTCGGCGGTCTGGCTCAGCGCGCCGAAGCCGAACGACGCCCAGTAGTCCCGGTGTCGGCCGTCGGGCCCGCCGTCCTGCCAGGTGGGGTCGTTGCCGACGCTGGCCACGCCGACGAACAGGTCGACGTCGCGCAGCACCTCGGAGAGGACGAGCGGCGGTATCCCGGCCAGCGGCAGCGACTCCACGGGGCTGCTGAGGCGCCGCTCCCCCATGTGGTACTCGCCGCCCGAGCAGTGCGCGGAGTTCTGCGGGGCGTCCACCGGGTAGAAGCGCACCTGGTCGGTGGAGACCCGCAGATAACTCTGCGAGTCGGCGATGTCGACGCCCCATTCCTGGCCGTCGCCGTGGATCCAGTACTCGGCGCGCAGGCCCCACTGGGGCAGCTCACGGGTGGCGGGCGGCGCCTCGTCGTCCACGCAGAGGCGCAGCTTGTTGCGCCAGCCGCGGATCGCGGCGAGCGAGTGGAACTGGTGCTGGCGCAGGATGTGCGCCGCGAACCGGTTCGAGTACGTCCCCGTGGCCCGCTCGGCGTCGGTGAGCACGTACACCTCGCGGTGCGCCTGCTTGAAGGGCTGGGTGATGGCGTGCCGCTCCAGCCAGTCCCGCCAGGCGACGATCTCGGCGGGCTCGCGGCCGACGGGATGCCACAGCTCGACCTCGGCACCCGTGGTCACCGGCTCGTCGGTGAGGGTGCGCAGGCGCCCGTCGGCGAATCCGACGGTGGTGCCGTCGACGGTCCACAGCAGCCGGCGGGCCAGGGTGCCCACGAGCGGGTGGTCCAGGTACCGCTCGCGCCACGCGGTGTACGGCCAGGTGCGCCGGGCCAGGAACTGGCGGTCCAGACGCTCGCTCTGCGCCGTCAGCATCCTGTCGATGTCCTTGACCGCGGCCTTGAGCTCCTTCAGCTCCTCCGGGTGGTCCCGGCGCACCGCGGCCGGCACGCTCTTGACGGTCTTGCCCGCGGCGTTACGCCAGGTCAGCACCGCCTTGCCGCCCTGGACCCGCAGTTCGGCGGTGATCTCGCCGAGCCGGTGCTCGGCTGCCCCGACCTCCGTCAGGCCGTAGGCGGGCACGGCCAGCTCCTCGACCTCCTCGCGGGTCAGGCCGAGCGCTTCGGCCCGGGTGCTCAGCGCGCCGTCGATCAGCTTCGCGGTGTTCTTGTACGTCACCCGGGCTGCGAGGCGGGCGAGTTCCCCCAGGGCCTGCTCGCTGTCGATCCGGGCCAGGGCGACGACGCCCGCGTTGGCGACCTTCGGGTTGCGCGGCCCGAGTCCCGGGACCTTCTTCAACGCGGTCTCGACGAGCGCGCCCAGCGCCCTGGCCGTGTCGGGGTGCGCGGGCAGCAGGGCGAGCAGCCAGGCCAGGCCGCGCAGGGCGGTGGCGTTGTGCGGGTCCCAGCCTTCGTTGCCGCCGGCCTGCCACTCGTACTCGTCCAGCGGGATGGTCCGTGGGCGGCCGGCGAGGGCCAGCCAGGGCAGGACGGTGTCGCGTACCCGGTCGGCGCCGAGGGGCTCGACGAGCTCACGGGCGCGCTTGTCCCACGTGACACCGGGCTTGGCGGTGGTGGCCGCGAGGGCATGGGTGAGCAGCGCGTGCCAGGGGTCGTCGGGCTTGTCCGTGACCTCCTCGAGCGCACGCTCCGCCCACGGCTCGCCCGGGCTGAGGACCGGCTCGGCGAGCAGCTTGAGCAGCTCGGTGGGTGCCGAACGGCGGAAGGCGGCCGCGACGGCCGGGCGAAGGGCGCGGCCCGCCGCCAGCTCGGCCCGCGCCAGCACCTCGACCTGGTGCGGGTACGGGAGCAGGCGCTGCCGGCCGATCTCGTCCAGCGCGGCACGGCGCTCCTTGCCCAGGTAGTCGCCCGGCAGGTCGAGGGTGACGTGGGTGACCAGGAGCAGCACGCCCAACCGGGCGATCAGCCTGGGCCCGAGCGAGGGATAACGCTCGACCAGCGCCTCGGCGAACCGCCGGCGCTGCTCGGCCGGCATCGCACGCAGTTGCTGATGGAACCGGGTCCACTCGCCGGTCCAGTGCCCCCTGGTGGCCCCGGCCCTGTTCACGGCCTCGTCGGCGAGCGCGCCCATGTCGTCATCGGCGATCATGCGCCGCAGGGCCTTCCGGTCATGGCTGACGGGATGCTTGGCCATGGTCAGCCTCCCACCAGCGGAACGAGCTTCAGGAAGGTGACCTCGGTGCCGAGCGGCAGGTCGACCTGCTCGTCGAGATCGGTGAGCTGACGGTCGCCGACGAGGACCAGGAACCCGTTCCCCGCGAAGGCCTTCAGGGCCAGGTCGGTCTGCTTCTGCGGGTCCACGCGGCGCTCGGTGCGCACCGCGTAGCCGTTCACGTGGCCGTTGGGCACGCGCTCGGTGTCCTCGGGCTGGACGAGGCCCTGGAACACGTCCGGCGCTGCGGCGTTGAACTCCGCGACCTCCTGGAAGACGCGGCGCCTGATCAGCTCACGCAGCGTGAGCCGCTCTTCCGCGATCTCCAGGGCCCAGCCGTCGGCCCGTTCCCCACTGGTCGTCTCGTCGACGCACGTCACCGTTCCCATGCACCCGACGGTACGGGGCACCACTGACAACCAATCAGCCGACGCCCACGGCAGGCAGGTGCGGTCACCGGGGCGAGGTGAGAAGGGGGCGCAGTTCGCGGTGGAGTTCCTTCTCGTCGATGCCGCGGGCGATCTTCCGCTCGTAACCGGTCTCGTACGGGCAACTGTCCTCGTCACCCTGCGTCCCGGGCACGGTGAACTCCTTGACCTTCTTGCCGGTGCGCGCTTCGCGCACCACCACGTGGTACGTGCCTTCGAGCACGTCGAAGGTGTGCGGGCTACCGTCGATCATCGGACTGGTCGAGTAGTAACAGGTGACGTTCCGGCCGGTGTCCCGCCCCGCGTCCATGCGCACGCAGACCAGGAGCTGCACCTTCTTCCGGTCCGAGTCGTCGGGATGGACGACGTCCACCTTCGGCTCCCAGCCGTCCGGCAGGAAGAACTCGGTGTACTCGACCGACTCCTCGTCGGAATAGTCGACCAGTGCCATCAGATGCGGACCGCGCCCGGCGAACGGCCGGGCCTGGATGTCGTACACCTTGATCTTCGGCGACCGGCAGGCGTCGTCACCCAGGCCGGTGTCCGGCCCCGGCGGTGGCGGGAGCGGGGCCAGCCGCCCGGAGGACGGACCGCCGGGTCGATCGGACGGCCAGGTGCACGGCCCGGTCACGGTGATGGTGAGGTTCGACCCGCCGCCGGGCAGTTCCATGAGCACCTGGGTGCCGTCCTTGTACGCCCCGGTGACCGTATGGACGTCCTTCCGCGTGGTGCTCCAGCCCTCCTCGACGTCGTCGAAGATGTCGAGCATCCAGTACTGCAAGTCGTCGAGGTACTTCATGGCGTTCTCGCCGGCGGACACCGTGATCTTCGCTCGGGGCACGACGCCCCAGTCGGGGCCGCGGTCCGACACGTTCTCGGGTCCGTTCGCAGGAAGGTCCTCGCAGCCCACCGACCGGGAGACCTTCGGCTCCGAGGCGTGCGCGTCGGAGTCCAGTACCTCGCTCACGAAACGGGAGAGATGCTCCGTGAGACGTTGGTCGAACTCCCGCTCACCCACCACGGGCTGGGACACCTGCTCCTCGGAGCCGGCATCCGTGCACGCCGTCAGCAGCAACATCCCGCACAGTGCCAGCCCGAACCGGCGGGCCCACCTTCGGGTCGTCGCGGCGGCGGTCTTGTCGGACACCACGGATCCTCCCGGACAGGCGCGGGACTACGGGCGCTGGCACTACGCGCTCGCGCACAGCCTCTCCGCTACGCGCCTGCGCACAGCCTCTCCCACCCGGCTCGGGACCCCTCCCGCGTGAGGCGAACGGCTGCGGCGCCCCTCACGCCTGCCGCGACGCCAGCTCCACCACCGTGATGTCCGACGGCGCCCCGACCCGCACCGGCGGCCCCCACGCGCCCGCGCCCCGGGTGACGTACAACTGCGTGTCGCCGTAGCGCTCCAGCCCGGCGACCGTCGGATTGGCCAGCTCCGCGACGTAGTTGCCCGGCCAGAGCTGGCCGCCGTGGGTGTGCCCGGAGAGCTGGAGGTCCACGCCGTGCTTGACGGCGTCGTCGATGACGATCGGCTGGTGGGCGAGGAGGACGGCGGTGCGCGAGCGGTCCCGGTCACCGAGCGCCTTCGCGAAGTCCGGGCCTTGGCCCTGGCTCTCGCCCGCCACGTCGTTCACCCCGGCGAGGTCGAACGCGGGCAGCTCGGTGCGGGCGTTCTCCAGGGGCTGGATGCCGAGGCCCCGGACGAACTCAACCCACTGGGCGGCGCCGGAGAAGTACTCGTGATTGCCGGTGACGAAGTATGCGCCGTGCCGGGCCCGGAGCCCCGCGAGTGGCTGCGCGGCGGGCCCCAGGTTGGGCACGCTGCCATCGACGAGATCGCCGACCACCGCGATCAGGTCGGGCTGGGTGGCGTTGACGGTGCCGACGACGTGCCGGGTGAAGTCGCGACCGAGGATCGGCCCGAGATGGATGTCGCTGACGACGGCGATCCGGAAACCGTGCGCCGAACGCGGCAGTTTCGCGAGCGGAACGGTGATCCGCTTGACGCGCGGCCCGCGGAGCACCCCGTACGTGCCGTAGCCGACGGTCCCCAGCGCGGCGGTGGCCGCGGCGCCGCCGACGACACGGGAGACGAACAGCCGGCGGGAGGGCGTCACGAGCCCTGGCGCTGCGGCGGTGTCCGGGACGGCGGTCCGCACCCCACCGGTTTCCGCGGTGCGGGCTTCCGCCACAGCGGGGGCGGTCCCGGCGGTCTGCGTGACCGGGGCGTCGCCAGCCGGCGCGCGCCGGCGTTCGTACCGCGCCATCCCCCACCGCACCAGCGGCCGTACGACCTCACCGACGACGACTGCCAGCAGCAGGTACAGCGAGAGCGCCATCCAGTAGAACCCGGGCCAGCCCAGCACCCGCTGCATCCAGAACGGCGCCCCCGCACGCTCGCTGACCAGCGCACCGACCATCAGGAGCGGCCCGGCCACGAACACGACGGAGCCCGCGCGGCGCAGCCACGACCCGGCGACGGTGGTGTCACGCACCAGCCGCCGCCAGACGTACCAGTACAGCCCGGCGATGACGGCCAGCGCGACCAGCCCGACCAGAACCGCGACGATGACGACCACAGCGCCCCTTGCCCCCCAGAGTCCCCAGAGTCCCATGAGTTCCCTGAGTCCCCTGAGTCCCCTGAGTCCCCTGACGTACGAACCGTCCGAATCCTACGGCGCCTGCCCTGACCGCCGGCGGGTGTGGCCGGGTGGACGGGGGCGGACAGGCGGAGGCCGCCCCCGGTCCGGTCCAGTCCGGTCAGGAGGTGCTGTGCGCGGCGAACGGGGGGAAGATCGACGGCGAGTCGGAGACCCCGGCGCCGACGATCCACACGTGGGAACCGCCCGGCTCGCGGATGGCGCCGTAGAGGGTGGTCGCCTGGGTCGGCACGGCGATCGGCACCGCCGTGGCCTGGCCCGACGGCGAGGCCGGCAGGCGCAACCCGTACCCGGCGGGCTGGGCGCCACCGCGGACGTAGCCGTACGCCTCGGGCCCGTCGTCGGTGAACGCCACGTCCTCAAGCTGCGTGTCGTCCACCTGCGGCACCGGAACCGTCTCCCAGGAGCTGCCCGACCAGTGCAGCGCAAGCGACCTGCGTACGTGGTCCGATCCGACGTGGTAGCCCACGGCCCAGGTGCCGAAGGTCGGGTCGGTGCGCACCTTCTCCAGCCAGACCTCGTCCCCGCCGACGTCCGGCAGCTCGACCTGCTTCCAGTCGTGCCCGTCGTAGTGGATCGACAGCCCGACGGGGCCCACCGCCCAGACGTCGTCGGGGCTCGAACCGCTGATCCCGGTGACATAGCTCACCGGGTCGAGTCCGTCGAGCGCGCTCGGGGTGACCGCGCTCCAGGTGTGACCGTCCCAGTGCGCGAGCCCCGCGCTGCCGCCGATGATGCCGCCCGCCCAGACGTCGTCGGTCGACACGGCGTCGAGGCTGTAGAGCCCGCTGCCGTCTGGCAGTACGTCACCGGGGGTCTGCTGCCAGGAGGTTCCGTTCCAGTGCTCGATCAGCGCCTGGCCCCGGTAGCCGTCCGCCGTGGCGTAGCTCATGTCGCCGACCGCCCAGGCGTCGTCCGGCGCTGCGCCCGACACCGGGCTGTCGATCCTGCTGTCCACCTTGCCGGTGGCGTCCTCGCCTGCGATGGGAACGGGGGTCTGCTCCCAGGAACCGCCGTTCCAGCGGAGGGCGATGCCCTGGAACGGATCCCGGTCGTTCTCCGACATCGCGAACCCGGTGGCCCACACGTCGTCGCTGCCGCGGATCGAACCTGCGGCCACCAGGTTGGCGTAGGGCACCGGCAGCGGGGTCGTCTGCCAACCCGCGTCGCCGGCCGCCGACGCGTCCGACGCACTGGCCGTGCCGGTCACACCCGTGACGAGCAGCGCACCGGCCAGCCCCGACGCCGCCAGCCATCTTCGCGCGCCCCGTGCCCGTCTGGCCGCCTGTATGGACCCTGTTCCCATCCGTACCTCGCTCCGTGGTTCGTGTTCACGTCGACCGGGCCGCCGCGGGGGCGGCGACGATCACTGCCGCGCTGGGAGACGCGGGCAGCTCTGGACGCGTTCCTTCCTTTTCTGGCGCCCCCGCGGGAACGGGCACCGGGCGGGTCGGCGGTACCGCGCGCTCGCGGCCGGCGCGTCGGGTCCGCGCTCCGCCGACCGATCCCCGAGCCCCCTGCCGTACGCGCCTCCGGCCGGGACCTCGACCGCTTCCAAAGCCGCCCCACCTTTCCCACAGACGAACACGGCAGGCCCGCCCCGTGCCGGGTGTGGGGACCTTGGGAGAGCCTCCATCACGTCACCGGCAGGGGGCGGGAGATCAGGAATTCAGGTGGTGCGCTCCAACGCGGAGTCCAGGGGTGCTGCCAGAAGGTCTCGCATTGCTCGTTCCGCTTCTTCCCTGTCCTGCCGGCGGAGTGCGCTGACGATTGCGGCGTGGCGTTTGACGGAGGCTTCCGTGCGCTCGCATGTGGTCGGCTCCGTACAGGCGATCAGCCCTCGGGGCACGATCGTGGAGAGGTGGTGGACCATGACACTGCCGGCGGCGCGTATCAGGTATTGGTGAAAGCAGGTGTCCGCGTGGTCGAATTCATCTGCTTGGCCGTGGCGTACGGCGTCTTCCATGTCGGTGACGGACGCGGTCAGGAGCCGCCATGTGGCCAGGTCTTGCGTGGTAGCGGCGAGACGTGCCGCGAATAGCTCGACGACCTGGCGCAGTTCGTGCAACTCGTTGCGTTGGTGGTGTGCCTGTGGTCCCAGCGCCCGCCATTCGACGATGTCAGGGTCCAGAAGGTTCCACTCGTCCGGGGGACGGATATGGATGCCTACGTTGGGGCGGGCGGTGATGAGTCCTTTGGATTCCAGGCAGCGGCATGCCTCACGGATGACGGTACGCGACGCTCCGAAGTGCTGGACGAGGTCGTCCATGATGAGGGGACCGTCGGTCAACTCGCCGTTTGAGACGATCATCTGTCCCAGTTCGTGGACGACTTCGGCATGAAGCCCACGCCTGCGCCTGGGTTGGCTCAGGGACTTGAGTGGCAGACTCACGTCCCGACCTCCGTGTGTTCCCGGGCGTTCTGGACCACGGCGAGAAGCGCGCGGGCCGTGTTCAGGTTGCAGTGTCCCAAGTCGATCAGGGGCCGCAGGTCGAACAAGGCGTCTCCCACGGGTTCCACCCACAGAGAGGGCAGCACGACTCCCCGGCTCTTCAGTGCCTGGTTGAGTTCCTTGCACACCGCCACAGCTTCATTGCGCTTGTCCCTTGCAGTCTGCGGGTCAGACCCATTCATCATCTGCGTCTTTCTACATTCCGTTCGGGGGCGGGGGATAAATCTGGTTCCCGCAGTTCTTGCACTTGTTCGTTTCCGGGTCCAACTTCGCATGGCTACATGGCTCTTTCTTCTTCTTGGCCATGACCAGTCAGATCTTTCCCAGGAAATACACCGCGCCGAGGACGACACCGAAGGCGGCACACATCCCCGTTCGGTACAGCGACCCCGCCAACCGGCCCTTGAACCCGTAGCCTCGGCGTTCCGGGTCAGTGCGGGTGTGAGTCAAGCCCTGTTCATACAAAGCGGGTTGCGTGCTCACAGCCACGCTCCCGCTTCAGCCCGGTACGAGCGCGTGACATGCTCCCGGTAGTCAAGATGGCTCGGGTTCTTCTTCAGATGCTCCAAAGCCCACCATGTGCCGTCCTCAGCGTCCGTCGAGACGGGCCCGGTGACGTAACACGAGGCGCAGTACATCTCGAACGTCACCGGCTCCGCTTCCGGCCGCCGGTCCGGACCGAGGGTGTACTCCCGGAACCGGAACGTGCGGCGCGGGGGGCGCTCCGCGCTACCTTCTTCTGACCGCTCGTGCGCGGGTGTCGACGAGTTGGCGCCCATCATCCGGCCACCCGCACGCCGTGAATCATCCGCGGCCCGATGTCGACGCCATGGACTGCGAGCCACAGCGTCCGGCGTCGTTGCCGCTGCCGTTGCGCTTCCCGCCTCAGCTCGTGCGCAACGAAGTAGGGCCGAACGTGCCCGATGTCCTCGCCTCGCAGCGAGGGGTCTGCAACGGGTTCCGTCGGGCGCATGGCCGGCACGTCGGCGGGCTGGTCAGCCTGTGTACAAGCGGCGCCGATGCCTGCCCGGTGACGGCCAGACGAGGGAAGTAACGCGCGCACCAACGCTTCAAAGGTCCATCGGATAGGGTCCATTGCTGCTGTCAACCTCCACACAGGTTGGTGGCCGTACCTCCGGACCGCACTCACCACACAGCGGTTGCGGGGGTCTTCTGACCGTCACAGCGTGCCCCTGCATGACAACGGGGAGTTGCACTGTTTCGTGCAACTCCCCTCGATGTGCCGTGGTTCAGACGCCGATCCACTGTGCGTACTGCGCGAGCGATCCGCTGCGAACTCGCTCGCGTCGTTTCAGGGCGATTACCGTCTCCCGCGCGGTGGGGTGATAACGCGTCTGCTGCGGTGCGATGCGCCGGGCGCGCTGGAGGCAGTCCAACGCCTGTTCCGGGGTTCCCTCCCAGGCGTACGCCTTGCTCAAGTCCATCCAGTGGTGTCCGGCCCGGGAACGGGCCCAGCCGCGCGGAATCCGTACACCCTCGGCGAGTTCAATGGCCAGGCCGAACTCGTCCATCTCCAAAGCTATGGCCACGGCGTGAACGCCGACGTTCGCCGGTCCCCACGACGCGCCGTAATCGGGAAGCTCGCCCGTCTCTTCTGCCAGGACGCGGGCTTCCCTAAGGCGGGCCTCCGCATGATCCCGGTCCTTGGCGCGTCCCGCGATCACCGCGGCCCGCAGGTGCAGCATCCCTCGCATGGTGACGATGCCGGACGGGCGGCGCGCTTCCTGCCCCTCAAGATCCCGCAGAGCCCGCTCGACAACGCGCATGCCGAGGTCGTACCGACCGGATGACATTGTGGTCTGTGCGCGGAGAAAGGCGTAATTGGCGGCGAGGCCAGGTTCGTCGGCTTGAGGCGCGGCCCATGCCAACCGATCCAGTGCCACTGTGCCCAGGTCGAGATAGCCCAGCCTCCAGGCCACCGTGAACACACAGCGAAAGGTCCCAGCCAGGCACTCGTATGCCTGCCGCTGTTCTTCTCCCGAACTGATATGGACAGCCTGAACACACTCATCGATCAGTGCCGGGAGGTCTCGGACCAACTCCGTGTACTCAGCCTCACGACGCTGAGCCAGCGCCCGCTGTACGTCAGCCCGGATGAGCGCGACCGGCCGGGGCTTCGTCTGCCACTCCAGCGGGATGTCCCAGTTCTCCAAGGCCTCACGGATGGGCTGTATCAACGCGTCCATCCGGTCACGGCGCAACTCATCGGCGAAAGGCTGCCCCAGCAGATCCGGCGTGGGGACGCCCAGAGCCCGGGCACAGACAGCGACCAAGGATGGAGAAGCAGGCTTCTGCCCGCACTCGACCTTCGACAGCAGCGACTTCGAGATATGGGCCCGCATGGCTAGACCTTGCTGTGTCAGGCCACGCTGCTTACGGATCTGGGCAATCCGAGCGCCAATGTGCACTTCGGCATTGTCAGGCATACTGGCTCCATTCTGACCTCAGCACTCAGAACGGTACTCCCGGTTCACGGCCGGAGGTACAACCAGCGGCCCTCGCGACCATGATGACCACTGTCGTGTCGGTGTACTGCCGCCCTGCCCACAGGTCTGGTATCGCGCTGACCAGGGGATACATGCTGTCTGCCCCGACCCGGCGGTGGCCGAGAGAACTCGGCGGAAGCCTGAAGAAAGCACCCCGGCGGCCGCACAACGCACGCATCGCGCCGGCACCAAGGGAGGAGAAGGACCGCCCGCCCGGGGAAGAGGCCCGTCCGTCTCACGCACCCACCTCCAGCTGACCAGCGACAACTTCTCTGCGGCCGAGACGTCAGAGTGAGTATGTTTTAGGTTGCCTCCCGGCGGAGGACCTAGCGCCGCATAGGCTCGCTGGGCTGAGCGATGCGGGATGATCGCGCCATGAGTGAAATCGTGTTGATGTCGGATCCGAAGGTCGCTGCCGTACCCGTGACGGAATGCGGTGAACGTCTCGTAGACGTTCGCGTGGGTGGTTCGTTACTGGTTGATGGACGCAAACAGGATGCGGCGGATACCTTCGCGTACTTACGAGAGGGCGTATTGGAGCGGCTGTTGAAGGCCCAGACAATGCTTCCGGAGAATGCGCGGCTGCTATTCGTCGAGGGCTACCGACTCCCATCGCGTCAACGGCGTTACTTCGAGGAGTACGCCAGCCAACTGAGGGCCATGCACCCGGAATGGTCTGCCGCGCAGGTCCATGCTGCGGCGAGCCGGTATGTGTCACCGCCCGACATCGCTCCGCACACCGCCGGCGCGGCCGTCGACCTCACCCTGGCCGACACGCTTGGGCGCGAACTGGACCTGGGCACGCGGATGAACGCGGACCCGGAGGAGAGCGAGGGGGCCTGCTACACCGATGCGGTCAACATCAGTGAGCAGGCTCGCGACAACCGCACACTTCTGGGCACCGCGCTTACGGCGGCGGGCCTGGTGAACTACCCCACGGAGTGGTGGCACTGGTCTTTCGGCGACCGCTACTGGGCCCTGCTCACAGGGGAGACCACCGCTTGCTACGGTCCGAAAGAGCTCACACCGCGCACTTGACCGGCCGGCTTGGCGCACGGCCCAGTCAGGCAACCAGTGACACACCAGCGGATGCCCCGTTCAGGTTGTCCGCTTGCCAGTCGGAGACCCTGCTCCGCCCGAGTACCCGTTCACCGCACCAGGGCCTCCCACCCCGCGCCGCCCCGGCGAACGCATCTCTTGGCGCCCCGCACCTCGTGCGCCCGTGCGCCCGTGCGCCCCGCACGTGCGCCATTGCGAAACCCCGGGCGCCGGCGTGCATCAACGCACTCATGAATTGTCGCGTCCGCCGCCTCGGCAGCGCCCCCGGTGCCTCATCTCCGCCATCGGTCCCAGAAATAGCTCGCGTAGCGAGCGAAGAGGGGCACAGAGATACGCATGAACGATCCGGCATAGCGGACCGGCATATTACATAATCAAAATATGATTCTCTGTGACTGGAGGGTGACCACCAGCAACCCATACGGCGGAAATTTCTTCCCACATCCGGCACATCACCTCTGCACCGTTGCACGGATAGTAGCCAGACGCCTACCATCGGAACAATCCCGCGACACGTTCGACCTGGAGGTTCGCCCGCCAGCTCGGAGCCACCCCAGGACCGGACAGCATTCCGGGAGGCAGCCGGAAATCCACTGGAAACGGAAAGCCCACCGGGAACTGGGAAGTTCGCTGGAAACCGAAAAGAGGGGGAAAAATGGATCGCGCATGGGAAGCAGACCCGACCGCGTTATTCGAGAAGCGTCTCGGAATGTCGGCCGCGGAGCAGGGTCTGTCGAACAAGAAGCAGAAGTGCCCGGACATCTGGCAACTGACGAACGGTGATATTGCGGTCATCGGCCGGGATCTCACGGAAAGCTACGCCGCCAGCCTCCCGGAGGGCGTCTCCCTCGGCGCCGACGAGCGGCTCGTGGTCATCCCAGGCCGCATGCTCCGCACCGCGAAGAAAGACATCCCGGATGCCTGAACTCCGACGCCCGGCCCTCGACCCCGCCGAGGGCCGGTGGCTGACGCCGGACGAGTACGACACCGACTTCGAGCACTTCTACGACACGGTGCGCGGCCAGGACTCGTGGAAACTCGAACGCCTCCAGAATTTCCACGAGGACGACGACCCGAGTTATGACGCGCTGCGCCGCGGTGAGTGGTCCAAGGCCCTGCGGCTGCTGGAGGAGGCGATCCCCGAGCTGCGTGCGTCGGCTGCCGAGGACCGCGAGCGCGGCTCCGTCTTCCGCCGCGTCCGTGTCGTCGAGGAGCCCCCGACCCCGTACACCCAGTGGGAACTGCACTCCCTGCGGCACCAGTCACAGGCAGGCATCCCCGTCCGCGTCGTCCAGGCCGCTGACGTACGCCGTTTCGAGCCGGCCGCGCAGGGCCCACTGCCCGAGCTGGTGATCGTCGGCGGCCTCGTCCTGTACCGCGTGTCCTACCGGACCGACGGCGTGCACGACGGTGCCGTGCAGTACACCGACCCCGAGGTCATCCGCGCGTGGCAGGACTTCATCGCCGCCCTGTACGCCACGGGCGAGGACGTCGTCGGCTACGTCGAGCGCTACGTGGCCCACCTCCCCGCCCCCGCTCCCTGACCCCGCGTCACCCTTCCACCGCCCACCGACCCCGACCCGCCCCCGGAGCCCCCATGGACACCCCGGACGACCGCGCCGACCGGCCCGTGCCCGAACGGAACGACAGGCCTGACCCGTCCGGGGGCACCGGGCCGCACACCAGGAACGACGTGTCCGGCACCACGCGAGACACCGTTCAGGCCGGGACCGTCAGCGGTGGCGTGCACTTCCACCGGCACGGCAGCGCGGACGACGAAGCCGGCTCCCCCATGCCCCGGCAGTTACCGGCCGACGTGCACGACTTCGTGAACCGCACCGAACAGCTCGCCCAGCTGAGTGCCGTCCTACCCGACGGCGACGGCGACCCGCTCGCCCTCTCCGTCGCCGTCATAGCCGGTACCGCGGGCGCCGGAAAGACGTCCCTCGCGCTGCACTGGGCCCACCAGGTCAAGCACCGCTTCCCGGACGGCCAGCTCTACGCCAACCTGCGCGGGTACGATCCCGGGGAGCCCGTCACCGCCCACCAGGCCCTGCACGGTTTCCTCACCGCGCTCGGCGTCCAGCCCACCGCCGTCCCGCAGGACACCGACGCCGCCGCCGCGCTGTACCGCTCGCTCCTCGCCGACCGCCGCGTCCTGGTCGTCCTCGACAACGCGGGCAGCGCCGCCCAGGTCCGCCCCCTGCTGCCTGGCGCCCCCGCCTCCCTCACCCTCGTCACCAGCCGCAGCCGGCTCTCCGGACTCGCCATAAGAGACGGTGCCCGCCGCCTCACCCTCGGCACGCTTCCCGAACCGGAGGCCGTGGCCCTGCTGCGCACCATCACCGCGGACTACCGGCCGGCGGACGACGCCGAGAAGCTCGTCGAGCTCGCCAGGCTCTGCGCCCGTCTTCCGCTGGCCCTGCGCATCGCCGCCGAACGCGCCGCCGCCAACCCGCACCTGCGCCTCGACGATCTCATCGCCGATCTCCGCGACCAGAGCGCGCTGTGGGACGTGCTCAGCACCTCGGACGGGGACGGCGAGGACGCCGAGGCCATCCGCACCGTCTTCGCCTGGTCCTACCGCGCTCTGCCACCGCCCGCGGCCCGCCTCTTCCGCCTCCTCGGCCTCCACCCGGCCCCCGACATCGGCCTGCACACCGCAGCCGCCCTCACCGCACTTCCGGTGCCCCGCACCCGCCAGCTCCTCGACGTTCTCGTCGGCGCCCACCTGCTGGAACAGACCGCGCCCGACCGCTACGAGTTCCACGACCTGCTGCGCGCCTACGCCACCGAGCAGGCGCAGCACGAGGAGCCGGACGCGGAGCGGGAGATGGCTCTCGGCCGGGTCCGGGACTGGTACCTGCACTCGGCCGCCGCCGCCCAGCGCTGGATCGAGCCCGACGAGGATCCCGTACCGCTCGACGAACCGGCCGAAGGTGTCGTACCCCTCGCCTTCGCCGACTACGACGAGGCCGTGGACTTCGCGGAACGCGAGCACACCAGCCAACTCGCCGTGCTGCACTCGGCCGCCGCGGCCGGTGCGCACCGTTACACCTGGCAGCTGGCAGCCGTCCTGTTCAACGCGATGCCTCCCACCGCACCCGCCACCGACTGGCTCGCCGTCACCGAGACGGGCACCGAGGCGGCGCGCCACGCCGATCCGGCGGTACGGGCGCGGATGCTGGAGTACCTGGGCATGAGCCACACCCAGCTCAACGCATACGAGCAGGGCCGGGCCTGCCACCTCAGGGCGCTGGACATCCACAACCGCCAGGGGGATCGGCGCGGTGCGGCGAACTCCCTGAACCTGATCGGCCTCACCCACCTCCACCAGCGGGAACTCGACGCCGCCGAAGGCCTCTTCAAGCAGGCCCACGCCGCGTTCACCGCACTCGGTCTTGCCCAGGAGGCCGACCTCGCCCGGATGAACCTCGCCTCCGTGCAGTACGACGCGGGCCGCCTCGACGAGGCCGCCCGTGCCACCGCTCAGGTGCTGGACTTCCGCCGAGCCCAGGACGACCGTTCCGGCGCCGCGGACGCACTCGCGCTGCTGAGCCAGATCCACACCGACCAGGGCGCGACCGAAGTGGCGCTGCGCGAGGCGACCGACGCCGTGAACACCGCGCTCGATCTGCGCGACCACATCCTGGAGGGCTACTGGCTGCTCGCCCTCGGCGACGCCCAGCGCGCCCTGGGCAAGCACGGCGACGCGCTGATCTCCTACCAACGCTCCGCGATCCTGCACCGCCGCCTCGGCAACCGCTTCCGTGAGGCGGTCGCCTGGTACGGCACCGGCCTGGCGTACGCGGCGCTGGACCGCCCCGAGGAGGCCGCCGCGTTCCTCGCGCGCGCCCGCGAGACGTTCCGCATGGTCGGCGACCGCTGGTACGAGGCGCTCGCCCTCGCCGGCCTGGCAGCCGCGCTCTGCGAGACGGCCGCCCTCTCCGACACGGCCGGGGACGCCGCGCCGGCCGGCGCCCACGAAGAGGCCGCCCGGCACCGCGCGGCGGCCCTGCGGCTGGTTGCGGACTACGACGATCCCCGGGCGGCGGCCCTGCGGGCGAGGCTCACAGCAGCGGGTGATTAGCCCGCGCCTTCGGACGCGGTCGGCACAGGCCGCCTGGCGCGATCAGCTCCCGCCGCGGGGCGCGTTACCAGTGGTGTCGGCGACGTCGCCCGGGGCGGGGGTGCCGTCCGCGCGCGCCCTTGCGGGCGGGGCAGCCTGCAGTGCGCGGATACGGCGCCCCTCTCGTCACTCGGCACCCTGGCCGCCGCCGCCCTCCGCCTCCTGCCGCCAGCGGGCGGCGGCGCGCTCCGCCAGGACGGTGTAGATGTAGTCGGCTCCGTGCACCCGCCGCATGTCGGGCACCAGCCGTTCGAAGTCCTCGGCGGCGCCGGCCGCGTCCCCCGCCCTCCCGCGCAGGACGGCCAGGTTGTGCCGGGTGGTGAGGACCTGGGGGTGGTCTTCGCCCAGCGCCAGCACCCGCTCGGCCAGCAACTGCTCGGAGACCTCCACGGCGCCGGCCAGGTCCCCGGTCTCGCTCAGGTAGTGGGCCCGGTGCCGCAACGCCGTGGTGTCGGGGTGCTCCTCGCGTAGCGCCCGATCCCGCTTGTCCAGTTCTTTCTCCGCCTGCCCGAAGGGGTCGCCCAGCGCTCTCCTCACCCGCACCGCGAGAAGCGCGGCACCCACCACCACGACCGCACCCGTGATCACCCATGTCCGCGACACGTCAGGCACGCCCCTTTCGCTGCACGTCGTCCGGTTGACGCCCACCACGTGGTGTCGGCCCGTGGCGGCCTCGCCATCTCCGTGGACGCCCTGACGGCCCACGTCAGTTGCGGACAGCGCGCCGCGGACGCCGCAACGCGTCGGTACGGCCCCGCCCCGTCGCGCGCCGGCCGACGGCGGCATTGAATGCCAGGGAAGACGGAATTCCGCTTTCGGCCATACTCCAGCCATGGCAGAGGAACGCGCGCACCGGGTGACCTTCGACGACCTCGAAGTGTTCCTGGTGTTCGCCAGGACCGAGCACTTCGGGGAGGCCGCCGCCGAGCTGGGCGTCAGCGTATCCACCGTGCAGCGCAGCGTGCGGGCCCTGGAGCGCGAGCTGGAGGTCCCGCTGGTGGAGCAGGCGGGGCGCAGGGTGCGGTTGCGGCACAGCGGGTGGGTGCTGGCGCGGGAGGCGCACGGCGTACTGCGCGCGCGGGTGGACGCGGTGGGCGCCACGCTGGCCGAGGCGGGGGAGCCGCAGCGGCTGCTGCGCATCGCGCACACGTACTCGCTCGGCCTCGGCCTCGGCTTCGTCCCGACCGTCCTGGCCGAACTGCTACGTGACCGGGCCGGGCTGCGGTACCGCTGCTGGCAGGGCTCGGCCAACGCCGTGGTGTCCGCGCTGCTGCGCGGGGACGACGACGTCGCGTTCACGTCGGTGTCGCCGGTCGAGCCGAACATGGTGGTCCAGCCGCTGTTCACGGAGTCGCTGCTGCTGGCGGTGCCCGCGCACGATCCGCTCGCCGCACGCGGCACGGTGGACCTGGCGGAGGTGCGGGACCGTTCGTTCGTCGCCATGGAGCCCGGGTCGAGCAGCCGCACCCACATGATCAACGCCTGTGCCCGTGCGGGTTTCGTGCCGCGGGTCACCGTGGAGGGGAACGATCTGTTCCTCGTCGAGTCGATGGTGGGGGCGGGGCTGGGGGTGTCGGTGGTGCCCGAGGGGATGAACGACCACCACCATCCCCGCGTCGCCCGGCTCCGCATCGGGGAGCCGAGCTCGGCCCACCGCACCATCTTCGTCGCCTACCCCGGGGGTGGGGCCGCGCACGACAGCGTGCGGGCGTTGGCCCGGGTTGCCCGTGCCAACGGTCTCGCCCTGAAACGGGGCTCACGCCCCGGTAGCCCCGTCAGGGGGGCGCCCCCTCTCCACCGGGGCTGCGCCCCCAGCCCGCTCCCGGCCGGTGGCCACCACGCGGCAGGAGCAGCCCCCTTGGGACGGTGACGAACCGCAGTCATCGTCGTGGCTGGTCGCGCAGTTCCCCGCGCCCCTGGCTGGACGCCCCGGTAGCCCCGTCAGGGGCGCGCCCCCTCTCCACCGGGGCTGCGCCCCCAGCCCGCTCCCGGCCGGTGGCCACCACGCGGCAGGAGCAGCCCCCTTGGGACGGTGACGAACCGCAGTCATCGTCGTGGCTGGTCGCGCAGTTCCCCGCGCCCCTGGCTGGCGGGGGCCAGCCCCAGGGGCGGGGGGAGTCGGTCGGGCTCTCTCGGGCGATCTTTGCGTGGGGTGCAACGGTTTTGGTGTGTGCTTGGCGTTGTTCCGTCTTGGCGGCGTACCTAACTTTTCGGCCATGTTGCACCAACCCCTTGCGGGTCGCTGACCTCTCAGTTCTGCGACCGGCTGATGACGGCGGCAGCGGCACCGTTGCCGAGTGCGGCGGCGCGGGCCGCGCGCCGAAGCCTGTTCAACGTGCTGGGCACCGCGATCGGCGCGGCCCGCATCCCCGCGGTGGAAGCGCTGCTCAGCGCCGCCTCCCGGCGCGCGGCCGCCGGCTCGGTCGTGCTGCCCGGGCGCCGGGAGACCATCGACGCGTACTGGGGTGCGCTGGTGGTGGGCACCGCGGCGCACCTGGACGACTACGACGACACGCACCTGGCCACGGTGATCCACCCGGGCGCCGCGACGCTCGCCACCGTCCTGTCGCTGTGCCCGGAGCTCGACGTACCGGGCGAGCGCTACCTGACCGCCTTCGCGCTGGGCTGTGAAACGCAGTTGCGGATCGGCAACGCCATCTCGCCGGAGCACTACGACCGCGGCTGGCACATCACCGGCACCTGCGGCGTCTACGGCGCCGCGGTCGCCGCCGCCGTGCTGCTCGGCCTGGACGCCGAGCGGACCGAGCACGCCCTTGCCCTCACGGGGACCATGACGGTCGGTCAGCGTGAGGGGTTCGGCTCGATGACCAAGCCGTTCCACCCGGGCAAGGCCGCGGCGAACGGGGTGTTGGCGGCCAGGCTGGCGGCCGGCGGCTGCACGGGGCCCGCCGATCCGCTCAGCGCACGCGGGCTCGCGGCGCTGTCCGGGACGGTGCGCCGGGCCCACCTGGAAGGCGCCTGGGACCGCGACTGGGAGCTGGAGCGCAACGCCTTCAAGCCGTATCCGTGCGGGATCGTGGCGCACCCGGTCATCGACGCGGCCTGCGCGGCGGCGCGGCAGGTCGGCGACCCGGACACGATCACCGGTGTCTCCGTCGCCTGCCATCCGCTGGTGCCCGAGCTGATGGGCCGTCGCCAGCCGGCCGACGGGCTCCAGGCGCGCTTCAGCGCCTATCACGCCGCTGCGGTCGGGCTGTTGGACGGCGAGGTGGGACTGCCGCAGTTCAGCGACGCACGGGCGCGGTCCGTGGACGCCGCACGGCTGCGTGACCTGATCACCCTGGTGCCCAGCGCGGAACGCAACCGCGACGAGGCCCTCATCCGGGTGGCACGCGCCGGCGCCGAGCCGGTCACCGTCCACATCGAGCACGCCCGCGGCAGCCTGGCCCGCCCGCTGACCGACGACGAGCTATACGACAAGGTCCGCCGCCTGGTCGAGCCCGTACTCGGAGCCGGGGCCACCGCCCCGATCCACGACGCCGTCGAACGGCTCGCCGCGGCGCCGGGCCCGGACGAGCTGCTGGCCGTGATCCGGACGGCCGATGGTCCGGGAGATCCCACCCCTGGCTCAGGAGATCCCACCCCTGACCCAGGAGATCCCACCCCTGGCTCAGGAGATCCCACCGCTGGCCCAGGAGATCCGACCGCAGGTCCGGGACACCCCACCGAAGGTCCCGGAGAAGGGACGACCGTATGAACGCGACAGCATGGGTGGTCCGGTACGTCCGCACCGCCGCCCCCGCCCCGGAGGCGCTGGACACGGCCGCCGGGCAGCTGGCCCGCTTCCACCGGGCCCGGTCGGCCGGTCGGGCGCCCGCCGCCCTCACCGCGCTGGCCGCCGGCTCCACGGATCCGCTGTGGACGGCCTCGGAGTCGGGCGCGGCAGCGGCCGTCGCCGGCGATCCCGAACTGACGTGGACGGCGGTGTGTGCCGCGGCGGTCGCGCTGGCCGACGGCGTGCGCGCAACGACCGCCGTCGCCGTCGGCCACGAGGTCGCCGACCGGGTGGCCGCCGCCCTCGGTCCGACGCACTCGGCGGCGGGCTGGGACGTGCGGGCCACCGCAGGGCAGCTCGGCGCGTGCGCCGCCGCCGGCCGGCTGTGCGACCTCGACGAGGACACGTTGCGGCACGCGGTCGGCCTGTGCGCGACCCAGGCCGCCGGGTTGACCGCTGCGGCGGGTACCGACGCGGAGGCGCTGGCGCTCGGCAAAGCGGCGGCGAACGCCGTGGAGGCGGTGCTGCTCGCGCAGTGCGGGTTCACCTCGTCGGCGGAGCCGTTGGAGGGGCGGCGGGGGTTGTTCGCGGTGATGTCCTCCGGTACGGGCTGGCGCTGAGTGGGCCTCAGCGCCGGGAACTGCCCTTGCTGGTCGTGATGACGTGCGGCGCCGTCGTGGCCGGTCGCGCAGTTCCCCGCGCCCCTTTTAACCCACTTCAGGCCTTGCCCGACGTGCAGCCATCGTCGTGGCCGGTCGCGCAGTTCCCCGCGCCCCTTTCGGCGGCCCTGCGGGGCCGCTCCCTGGGCCGCCCCCTGGGGCGACCCGCAGGTCGACCACCCACACCGAAAACCGAGGCCAGACCCCGAACGAAATCAGAGGAAAGGCAGGGAGGGTTCCAATGAATGTGCTCGCCCGGCTCGACCGGTTGCCCTGGTCGAGCCATCAGCGCCGGGTCGTGGGCACGCTTGCCCTGTGCTTCGCGTTCGAGCTCGCCGACATCAACACCTTCGCCTACGCCGCACCCGCGGTACGTGACCACCTCGGTATCAGCGTCCGCGCGCTGTCGTTCATCACGTCGGCCGGGGCGCGGTGGGTGCCGGACGCTGCTGATCAGGATCCCGTTCAGCCGTCGCCGGGCGTGCGGCCGCTGGAGACCGGGTGACGGACGGGGTGACGTCGTCCCCGGACGCCGCCGCGCGGTGGGCACGCACGCCCCGCAGGCCGATCAGCCCGATCACCGTGCCGAGCACGAAGGAGACCACCGCCAGCGTCAGGTGGACCCAGAAATAGGCGGTGGGCCGGCCAGCATCGAAGGCGAGACCGCTGCCGTCCTGCCAGAGGTTCTTTACGAAAGTGACCCAGATCACCCAGCTCCAGGCGCCGAAGGCGAGCAGGAACCAGGAGACACGGCGGCTGAGCTTCATACCGCCCAGTGTGCCGTACTCCCGCGATTCCGCTCTGGAGGGGCCGGCCCCCGCAGCGTCCCGCCGGGGACATGAGGAACCCCGGCGGGGCCGGTCCGTGGCCGGCCCCGCCGGGGGGCTCTCCTGGGTCCGATCAGCTCAGCCGCTGATCACGAGGTGCCGGAGTGCCGTTGCTCACGCGGTGTTGTTGGCCAGGGCCAGCAGCCGCGAGCTGTCGCCGTTGAACCGGTCGCGGTCCACGGCGCCCGAGATGCCGCTCACCGAGCCGGCGTCGGTGTACTGCCAGATCGTCCAGAACGGGAACCCGGACGGGACGGTCGGGCTGGACGCGGTGGTCCAGTGCGCGACCCACAGCGGGCTCCTGGACGACATGCCGCTCCAGCCGCCGGTGCAGGAGCTCCACCAGCTCGGGCTGGTGTAGATGACCATGTCACGGCCGGTACGGGCCTTGTACTCGTTGTAGAACGAGAGGATCCACGACTGCATCGAGCCCTGCGACAGGCCGGAGCAGGTGCCCTCCAGGTCCAGCATGCCGGGCAGGGTCAGGTTGTCCCGGGACCAGGCGCCGCCGTTGCTCGCGAAGTAGTCGGCCTGGGCCGCGCCACTCGAGGAGCCCGGCTGCGCGAAGTGGTAGGCGCCGCGGATCACCTTGGCGTTGTACGCGTTGAGGTAGTTCGCGTTGAACTGCGGGTCCTTGTAGTTGGTGCTCTCGGTCGCCTTGATCCAGGCGAACTGGATGCCCGCGCCCTTCACCGAGCTCCAGTTGATGGAGCCCTGGTAGTGGGAGACGTCGACGCCGGCCGGGTACGCCATGAGGTTCGGGCCGAGCACGCCCTCGGTGGCGGAACCGGTCTTCACCTCGCCCTTCTCCGGCTTGAAGTCCTTCATGTCCTGGATGTAGCCGACGCCCGCGTAGCCCTGGCCCAGGGGCACGGCCTTACCGGACGGCAGGGGCTTGGCGGAGGCCGAGCCGGCCGCCATGGTGAGCGTCAGCGCGACGCTCGCGCCTATCGCACCCACGATGGAGAGTCTTCGCTGCATGGCCTTCGAGGAAAGGAACGGGGAGAACAAGGCTGCCTCCTGGCACTTCCGGTGTGAGAGGGACTGAGGTGGGGGTGGAGCTTTTTTTGGGGGGTGGAGCGGGGTGGAGCCGGGGTGGAGCGGGGTGGAACCGTGCGGGCGGTACTGGGAGTGGTGCTGGGGTGGTGCTGGGGGTGCTCGGTGGATCTACTCGCGTAGCCTCCGGGCGGTGCGGAAGACCGTCGGCCGTCCGGAGGCGGGGGGTTGCCCGGGGCTGCCGCAGGTGCCGGGGCTCGGGGGAGTTCCGGCGGTTCGGACAGCAGGTCTGCTCGGGTCCGGGCGGGTCCCGGGAGGCCCCAGGAGGTGTTCCGGGGGCCTCCCGAGCAGTCAGGAGGTGTTGTTGGCAAGCGCCAGCAGCCGGGCCCGGGTGCCGTTGAACTTGTCACGGTCCACGCTTCCGGACACTCCGCCGACCTTGCCCGTGCTGGTGTACTGCCAGAGCGTCCAGAACGGGAACCCGGCCGGGATGGTCGGGCTGGCCGCCGAGGTCCAGTGGGCCGCCCACAGCGGGCTCTTGGCGGACATGCCGCCCCATTTGCCGGTACAGCCGTTCCACCAGCTGGCACTGGTGTAGATCACGATGTCCCGGCCGGTCTTGGCCTTGTAGGTCTTGTAGAAGTCGGTGATCCAGGTGCGCATCGCCGAGGTGGACTTCCCGTAGCAGCTGCCCTCGATGTCCAGGACACCGGGCAGGGTCAGGTTGTCCCTGGACCAGGCGCCACCGTGGCCGGCGAAGTACTTCGCCTGTGCCGCGCCGCCGGAGACGTCCGGGCGCGCGAAGTGGTACGCGCCGCGGATCACCTTGTTGTTGTACGCGTGCAGGTAGTTGGCGTTGAACTGCGGGTCTTTGTACGAAGTCCCCTCGGTCGCCTTGATCCAGGCGAACTGGATCCCGGCGGCCTTCACTTTCGCCCAGCTGATCGACCCTTGGTAGTGCGACACGTCGATGCCCTGCACACCGCCGCTGCTGGACAGCGGCCCCAGCGCGTCGCCGTCGGTGTCCGCCCGGTACCCCACACCCATGTACCCCGAGCCGACCGGCAGGGAGCTGCCGGACGGTGCCGGCGTCTGTGGCGCATGCGCCGCCTGCGAGGCCCGCGCCGCCTGCGGTGCCGGTGCCGCCTGTGGCGCCGCGAGGGCCGGGCCCGCGGCGGTCAGCAGGGCGACGCCGGTCGCACCGGCGGCGAGCGCCACGGCGCCGGTTCTGTCTCTTCTCCCTTTTCTGCCTCTCGGCGTGGGGGGTCTACGAGAGAGCAAAGCTTCCTCCTGAGCACGTCAGTGATGTGTGGGGACGAGGGCGTGCCGGGCGGTGCTGTGCATGCTTGGGTGATGCTGTGCGAGGTCTGTGTCTTTGACGTAGACGCGTCATGAGTGACGCATGAATCGTCCCCGCGGTAAAGAGGTTTCACGCATGCCCTGTGGTCTAGCCCAGCGAAGAATCCGTGGAGCTGCGGTGACGGTCCACGGACGGCAAAAACTTTCAGTGGTTGAAACCTGTTCCACATCCCGGCCAGGGGCCTCGTCGCCCCCATGGCCGGGAGCCTGAGGACGCCCGCGAGGTCGCGGGCGGGGGGCGGCGCGCCCGCACGGCGGCGGACGGCCGTCGGGTGGTGAACGCCCGTCGGGCGGTGCCCTGCCGCCGGATGGCCGACGGGCAGGGCACGCCGTGCGGACAGGGGCTGGAAATGGCCACCGCGACGGCGACGACGGCCCGGTGGCCGTGTACGTTCTCGATCGTGCCTGCCTTGAAGAAGATTGCCGTTGTGGCCTGCGCCACCGCCCTGTTGTCCGCCCCGGCCGTCACGCCCGCGCTGGCAAGCGGCGACCCCGACTGGAGCAACGCGAAACCGCCGGCGTCGATGTCGACCATCGGCGGAGCACGGCTCGGCCAGCAGGGCACGCAGGTCGAGCTGGGGTCCGGCGCCCCGGTCCTGCCGAAGGACGTGACCGCACGGTCCTGGATCGTCTCGGACGCCGAGTCGGGCGAGGTGCTGGCCGCGCACAACGCGCACTGGAAGCTGCCGCCCGCCAGCACCCTGAAGATGCTCTTCGCCGACACCCTGCTGCCGAAGTTCCCGAAGACCGAGGAACACAAGGTGGCGCTCTCGGACCTGGCGGGGATGGGCGAGGGCTCCAGCCTGGTCGGCGTCAAGGAGAACGAGACCTACAAGGTCAGCGACCTGTGGCTGGGTGTCTTCCTGCGCTCCGGCAACGATGCGGTGCACGTCCTCGCGGCCATGAACGGCGGCGTGCCGAAGACCGTGCAGGACATGCAGAAGCACGCCGACGAGTTGCAGGCCGACGACACGACCGTGGTCAGCCCCGACGGCTACGACGAGCCGCACCAGGTGTCGTCCGCGTACGACCTGACCCTGTTCGCCCGCTCCGGGCTCCAGAAGAAGGACTTCCGCGACTACTGCTCGACGGTACGGGCGCAGTTCCCGGGCGAGACGAAGAAGGGCAAGCACGGCAAGAAGACCCGCGGGTCGTTCGAGATCCAGAACACCAACCGGCTGCTCACCGGTGACGCCGGACTCAGCCCGTACGAGGGCATCGCGGGCGTCAAGAACGGCAACACCACGAACGCGGGCGCGACCTACACCGGCGTCGCCGAGCGCGACGGCCATGTGCTGCTCGTCACGGTGATGCACCCGTCGGCCGGCGGCATCCTGCCGGTCTACCAGGAGGCGGCACGCCTCCTCGACTGGGGCTTCAAGGCGACCGGCAAGGTCACCCCGGTCGGTGCACTGGTGCCCCCGAAGAGCGTCGCCTCGGCCTCCGGCGGCAAGGCGGGCAAGCACGCCTCCAGCGACGGCAAGGGCAGCGACAAGAAGGGTGCCGCCACCGACACCGCGCAGGCCTCCGACGACGGCTCCAGCGGGGTCGGCATCGCGCTGGCGATCGTCGGTGGCGTGCTGGTGCTCCTGGCGATCGGTGCCTTCGTGGTCCACAAGCGCTGGCCGCTCCCCGAACTCGTCCGCCGCCTGCCGCGCCGCTGACGCCCGGCGCCCGCACGCCTTCTGCGGCTCCGCCGCGTGATCGGCGGTCGGCAGGTGGTCGGGGCGGCGGACCGTCGGCCGGTGGCCGGGGCGGCAGACCATCCGCAGGTGGTCGGGGCGGCAGACCGTCGGCCGGTGGCCGGGACGGCAGACCATCCGCCGGTGGCCGGGACGGCAGACCATCCGCCGGTGGCCGGGACGGCAGACCATCCGCCGGTGGCCGGGACGGCAGACCATCCGCCGGTGGCCGGAATGCGGCCGGTTCTGCCCCGCGGTCTCGGTGGCGGCGTGCGGGTTTCGTCGTGGTCGTTCGCGCAGTTCCCCGCGCCCCTTTTCGGGGCGTCTTTCGGCCCTGCGTCTCGTCCCTCCGCTCACGAGACCCGCTCCGACAGGTCGCGTGCCGAAGGTTTCGCGCCGAAGACGAACGTCCGCGTCGCCCAGAAGCGCAGCACCGTGGCCAGCGCCATCCCCACCCCGGCACCGGAGACGGTGTCCGCCCACGGTGAGGTGAGCCCCAGCCCGTAGTGCGTGACGGTCAGGCAGAGCAGTTGGACGACGGCACCGGCGAGGTTGATCGCGGCGAACAGGCCGTAGCGGCGGAAACGGAACGCTCCCGGGCCGCAGTCGGAGCCGACGCGTCCGCGGTAGGGGCCCAGCGCGTTGCCCGCGTAGGCGATCCCGCAGGCCGCCACGAAGGACAGCGCCTTGGCGGGAAGCGGACCGAGGCCCACGGCACCGCGCAGCCAGACGAACAGCGCCAGGTCGGTGAGGTAGGCGCAGAGCCCGGCCGCGGCGAATCCGAGCACCTCGCCGAGCAGCCCGCACCGCGCCCCCGGCGCCTCCCGTGCCACCCGGGCGCCTCCGGCCGGCACCGTCGCCCGTTCCCCTCGCGTCTGCGGGATCGGCATCCGTCACGCCCCTCACCCGTCGACGACCGCGAGTCCGTACAGCGCCAGCCACAGCAGGCCGATGGCCGCGAGCGGGCGGTCGTGCAGGACCACGTCCTCCGGTTCGCCCGCGGCGCCGCGGTCGGCGAAGACGGCGTAGCGCAGGATCGCGAGGATGAAGGCGACCATGGACAGCTGGCGCCAGGGCAGCAGCCCGGCCCCGCTCCCCGCCGCCCCGGGACCGCCCTCCAGCGCCCACAGGCAGTACGCGAGGACCGCCACGCCTGCCGCGAGCTGCCAGACGAACCGCAGGTAGCCGGTGGTGTACTCGGCCAGCAGTGCCCTGGTCGCACCCGCGCTGCCGGGTAGTTGGACGGCCTCGGAGTACCGCTTGGCGGCGACCATGAACAGCGCGCCGAACGCCGTGGTGATCAGGAACCAGCGGGACAGCGGGATGCCGAGCGCCAGGCCGCCGCTCATCGTCCGCATGACGAACCCCACGGTGACCACCGTGAGGTCCACGACGAGGACGTGCTTGAGGCGTGCGCAGTACGCCAGTTGCATGCCGACGTACGCGGTGAGCAGCGCCGCGGCCAGCGGGGTGCACAGCACCGCGGCGGCGGCCGGCGCCGCCACCGCGAGCGCCCCGCCGACCGCGTACGCGACGGGCACCGGGACCTGCCCGGCGGCGACCGGGCGGTGGCGCTTGACCGGGTGGGCCCGGTCGGCCGTGGCGTCCCGTGCGTCGTTGATCAGGTAGACGGCGGATGCGGCGGCCGTGAACAGCACGAAGACCACCGCGAGCCGCCCGAGCACGGCCCACGAGAACAGCTGACCCGCCGCCAACGGTGCCGCCCCGACCAGCACGTTCTTCATCCACTGGCGGGGGCGCGCGGTCTTCAGCAGACCGAGCGCGAGACGCGGGCCGAGGAGCCGGGCGAATCCGGAGGGCGCGGTTGGCGCGGTTGGCACCGAGGGGGCGCCCGACTCGGCCGACCGCACGGATCCGCCGGCGCACTCCCCCACTCCCACTCCGGCTCCGGCTCCGGCTCCGGCTCCGGGATGCTTCCCGGCCTCGGTGGACTTCGCGGCTCCGTTCGCAGGCGGGTCGGGGGCCGCGGTGCGGGCGGGACCGGGGCCGAGCACGGTGCGTTCAGACATGGGGACGGCCTTTCGGGCGGACAGGTGGCCGAGGCGGGCTGGGGGAGCGCAGCGACTTCCTATGAGGGCGGTGGTGGGCGACGGGCGGGAGCGGCCGGGTGATCCAGGGCCTGCCGAGGTGGGCGAGCAGCCCACCGAGCACGGCACCGGCGGCCACGTCGGACGGGTAGTGCACCCCCACGACCAGCCGGGAGACGCATACCGCAGCGGCCACCGGCGGCACGGCCCGGGCGAGGCCGCCGCCCGCCGGCCGCAGTGCCGCGCAGGCCACCACGGCCGCCGCCGCCGACGTGGCGTGCGAGCTGGGGAAGGAGTGCCGGCCCTGGGTGCGTACCAGGGGCGCGATGCGGGTGGGGCGCGGGCGCCGCACCAGGCGCTTGAGGGCCACGCTCGTCAGGTGTGCGGCGGCGGTCAGCGCGGTACCGCGCACCCATGCGCCGCGCTGCGCGCGGTCGGCGACGGCGGCACCGAGGCCTCCGGCGATCCAGAGCGCGCCGTGCTCACCCCCCGCGGAAAGCGCTCGCGCGATCGTGGCCACGCGAGGGTCGGCGCCGCAGTCCCGCAGCGCGGCGAGCAGCCGGTGATCCAGGTCGTGCATGGCTCGACTCTTCTACGCCCTCCGAAAAAGATGACGATGCGATAGGACGACACTCCGTTAATCCATCCCATTCAGTGATGAATTCGGCAGAAAACCACAGGATCATCAGATTCGCCCGTACCGCGGCTATACGGTCCTGACCATGTCTGCTTCCGCCGACACCGCCCCCGCCCGGAAGGCCCCGAACACGGCCCACCCATCCGACGCACCCGACGCACCCGACGCACCCGCACTCGATGCCACCGTCCGCCACCCGGTCGTCCCCGTCACCGGCTGGGGGCGTACCGCACCGAGCGGCGCCCGGGTGCTGCGCCCGCGCAGCTACGAGGAGGTGGCCGCGATCGTCCGCGGGTGCGCGCGGGACGGGGCGCGCGGGAGCATTCCACGGGGGCTCGGTCGCGCCTACGGCGATGCCGCGCAGAACGCCGGCGGCCAGGTGCTCGACATGACCGGCCTCGACCGCATCCACGTCGTCGACGCGGCGCAGGGCCTCGTCCTGTGCGACGCGGGGGTGAGCCTGCACCGGCTGATGAAGGTGCTGCTGCCGCTGGGCTGGTTCGTACCGGTGACCCCCGGCACTCGTTATGTGACGGTGGGCGGTGCGATCGGCGCCGACATCCACGGAAAGAACCACCACGGCGCCGGCTCGTTCTCCCGCCATGTGCTCTCCCTGGAACTGCTCACCGCCGACGGCGAGGTGCGCACCGTCGAACGCGGCACCCCGCTCTTCGACGCCACCGCCGGCGGCATGGGCCTGACCGGCGCGATCCTCACCGCGACGGTGCGGCTGCTGCCCGTCGAGACGTCCTGGGTGACCGTGGACACCGAACGCGCCGCCGACCTCGACGACCTGATGGACCGGCTCACCGCCACCGACCACCGCTACCGGTACTCGGTGGCCTGGATCGACCTGCTGGCGCGCGGCGCGGCGACCGGGCGCGCCGTGCTCACTCGCGGCGATCACGCCCCGCTCGACGCGCTCCCCGCGCGCGCCCGGCGCGACCCCCTGGCCTTCCGCCCCGCCCGGCTGCCGGGCGCCCCCGCCTTCGTACCGGACGGGCTGCTGGGCCGCGGCCCCGTACGCGTCCTGAACGAGCTCTGGTACCGCAGGGCGCCCCGGCTCCGCATCGGCGAGCTCCAGCGGCTGCCCACGTTCTTCCATCCGCTGGACGGCATCCCGCACTGGAACCGCCTGTACGGGCCCAGCGGCTTCGTGCAGTACCAGTTCGTCGTCGGGTACGGCCACGAGGAGGCCCTGCGGCGGATCGTGAGGCGCATCACCGCGCAGGGCTGCCCGTCGTTCCTCGCGGTGCTGAAACGGTTCGGTGACGCCGATCCCGGCTGGCTCTCCTTTCCCGCGCCCGGCTGGACGCTGGCCCTCGACATCCCGGCGGACCTCCCCGGGCTCGGCCCGTTCCTGGACCGGCTCGACGAGGCGGTGGCCACCGCGGACGGCCGGGTCTACCTCGCGAAGGACGCCCGGCTCCGCCCCGACCTGCTGCCGGTGATGTACCCACGGCTGGCCGACTTCCGCGAGCTGCGCGCCCGGCTCGACCCGCACGGCGTGTTCACCTCGGACCTGTCACGCCGGCTCGGTCTCTAGGCCCGGACCCTCGCCAGGCCCCGCCCCCGGACCCGCCCTCCCCCTGCCTTCCCCTCCCCTGCCTTCCCCTCCCCACCCCTCCCCGCGCTTCTCCCTCGCCCCTGGAGTGCCCGCCATGAAGGACGCCTTCGGTATCCCCCAGTCCCTGCTCGTGCTCGGCGGCAGCTCCGAGATCGCGCTGGCCACGGCGCGGCGGCTGGTGGCGCGCCGCACCCGTACCGTGTGGCTCGCCGGCCGGCCGTCGCCCGCCCTGGACGCGGCGGCCGAGCAACTGCGCGACCTGGGCGCCGACGCACGGACCGTCGCCTTCGACGCGCTGGACTGCGCCTCCCACGAGGAGGTGCTGGGCAAGGTCTTCGCCGAGGGCGGAACGGGCTCGGACGCCGGAGACGTCGACATGGTGCTGCTCGCCTTCGGCGTCCTCGGCGACCAGGCACACGACGAGAACGAGCCACTGTCCGCGGTACGGGTCGCCCAGACCAACTACACGGGCGCCGTGTCGGCCGGCCTGGTGTGCGCCAAGGCGCTCCAGGCCCAGGGCCACGGCTCGCTGGTGGTGCTCTCCTCGGTCGCCGGCGAACGGGCCCGGCGCGCAAACTTCATCTACGGCTCCAGCAAGGCGGGCCTCGACGCGTTCGCCCAGGGCCTCGGCGACGCGCTGCACGGCACGGGGGTGCACGTGATGGTGGTGCGCCCCGGTTTCGTCCGGACGAAGATGACGGCGGGTCGCACACCGGCGCCGCTCGCCACCACCCCAAGCGCCGTGGCGCGCGCCATCGAGACGGGGTTGGTACGGCGTGCGGAGCTGGTGTGGGTGCCGGGGCCCCTGCGTCTGGTGATGTCGGCGGTGCGGCACGCGCCACGGCCGGTCCTCCGCCGGCTGCCGATGTGAACGGCTCCGGTGCCGATGTGAACGTCTCCGGGGACCCGGCGTTTCGTCCGTGGGCCGGCGTGCGCGGGCGCTAGCGTGGCTCGCACCCGCGCCACCGTGGCCGACCGAGTCTCCGGGCGCACCATCCCACTGCCCGTTCCACGGCACACGGACCCGCCGCCCCGCCGGCCACCCACCATCCACAGTCCCCAGGAGGAGCACCATGTCCTCACGGCTGAACCCCTACCTCACGTTCAACGGCGACGCCCGCCAGGCGATGGAGTTCTACGCGAGCGTGTTCGGCGGCGACCTCGCCCTCAGCACCTTCGGCGACCTCGGCGCCACGGACCCGCCCGATGCGAACCTGGTCATGCACGCCATGCTGGAGACCGACGCCGGCTACACGATCATGGCCAGCGACGTGCCCTCCCAGATGGAGTACCGGCCCATGGCGGGCTCCTCGGTGAGCCTCAGCGGCGACGACGCCAACCGGCTGCGCGGCTACTGGGAGCGGCTGTCCGAGGGCGGAAGCATCACGATGCCCATGCAGAAGCAGGCCTGGGGCGACGAGTTCGGCATGTGCGTGGACAGGTTCGGCGTGCCGTGGATGGTCGACATCAGCGAGCCGCGGGGCTAGCACGGGG
>NZ_JAMJWG010000036.1 GCF_024435355.1 Streptomyces odontomachi | reverse complement strand
GCGCGCGGGACCGCCGCTGGGTGCCGGTGAACTGACGGTCCACGATCATCGCGCCGGCCGAGCACGTACATCCCCCACGCCCCCGACCCACAACGAAACAGAAGGCGACCCCAGCCAGAGCCGACCCGCAGTCGGCAATGGGCACCGGCACACGCCGCGCACATCAAAGCCCGTCCGGCGATTGAGGACGAGGCCGTCAAGGCCGAAAAGGGGGGCCTGGGGGCAAAGCCCCCAGAAAAGGGGCACCCGGGCCGGGGCCCGGGAAGGACAACCCCGAGCGGGTCAGCGACCGTCGTAGCCAGCCGTCGGCATCGACAACCGCCGATGCACCCGCGCCTTCATCTGCGCGCTATACCGCGGCTCCGCAAACTCCGCCACCACCACCCGGATCCCCCGCCGCCCACACTCCGCGACGAAGTCGTCCACGGACCGCAGCGCGCGTTCCAGAACCCGACGGCTCGGGGAGACGAACAGGTCGACGAGCCCGGCGTCGGCGTCCGCCCACAGGGCGGTGTGGTCGGGGCGCAAGGCGTGAACGAGGAGTTCACGAGTGATGACGCAGCCCTGTTCCGCCGCCCAACGCGCACACATCGCATGCTGGCTGCGCGCGTCCACCAGGAACGGGTCGGCGTCCAACTGTTCCAGGGGCGTGAGGCTGGTGATGGCCGTGGCCCGCAGCGTCCGCGCAGAGCCGGTCGTACCGTCGCCGTCTGCCACGCCGCCCCCTCCCGCAGTGCCCCGGTGCGCCCCCCGACGGGCCCGCCGACGACCCTACCGCTGCCCGTAGGCTCGGGGGGAGTCGCACGGCCGGCGCACGCACGGTCGGAGCAACGCAGGTCAAGGGAGAGACGGGCGGGAGGCTCGAGGTGCCGGTGGAGATCACCTGGTGGGGGCACGCCACCTGCACGGTCGCGGACTCGGGCGTCCGGATCCTGACGGACCCGTTGTTCGCCCGCCGCCTGGCTCATCTGCGGCGGCGCCGTGGCGCGCCGCCACCGCCGGAGGCGGCCGACGCCGACCTGGTCCTCGTCTCGCATCTGCACGCGGACCACCTGCACGTGCCGTCGCTCGCACGGTTGGCCGCCGGCACCCGCGTCCTGGTGCCGGCCGGCGCGAGCCGTGCGGTGCCGGCGCTGCGCCGGCTGACCCGGCTGCGGTTCACGGAGGTCGGCCCGGGCGACGAGTTCGAGGTGGGGACGCTGCTGGTGCGGGCGGTGCCGGCGCTGCACGACGGCCGCCGGCTGCCGGTGGGCCCGCATCGTTCGCCCGCGCTCGGCTATGTCGTCAGCGGTGCGGCGCGTACGTACTTCGCGGGGGACACCGGGCTTTTCGACGCGATGGCGAAGGAGGTCGGCCGGGTGGACGTGGCGCTGCTGCCCGTCGGCGGTTGGGGCCCGTACCTGGGGCAGGGGCATCTGGACGCGGGGCGCGCCGCGGAGGCGCTGGCGCGACTGGGACCGCGCAGTGCGGTGCCGGTGCACTACGGCACGTACTGGCCGATCGGCATGGACGCGGTGCGCCCCCATGAGTTCCACGCTCCCGGGGTCGAGTTCGAACGGCTGGCCGCGCTGCGGGCACCGGCCGTGGCCGTGCACCGGCTCGCGCACGGCGAGCGGGTCCGGGTGGAGGTGACCCGGTGACCCTTGCCGTCGCGGCCGCGGTGCCGCCGGAGTCGACCCAGCAGGCGGTGGGGTATCCGTCGTTGTTCCTGCTGGTGTTGGTGGGTGCCTTGGTGCCGGTGGTGCCGACGGGGGCGCTGGTCAGCTCGGCGGGTGCGGTGGCGTTCCACCAGACGGCTCCGTTCGCGCTGGTGTCGGTCTTCGCGGTGGCGGCGTTCGCGGCGTTCCTCGGGGACATCGCGCTGTACTGGCTGGGGCGGCGCGGACTGGGCTCCGGGAGCGGTTCGCGCTGGCTGACGGCGATCCGCAGCAGGGCGCCGGAGGAGCGGCTCGCGCAGGCACGCGACCGGCTCGACGGGCACGAGGTGACGGTCCTGGTGCTCTCCCGTCTCGTCCCGGCGGGCCGGGTCCCGGTGATGCTGGCCTGCCTGCTGGCGCGGATGCCGTTGCGCCGCTTCGCCCGCGGCAACATGCCGGCCTGCCTCGCCTGGGCGGTGACGTACCAGCTCATCGGCATCCTGGGCGGCTCGTTGTTCCGCGACCCGTGGGAGGGGGTGGCCGCCGCGGTGGTGCTGACACTGGCGATCAGCGTGGCTCCGGCGGCCTGGCGTCGGTACCGACGCGACAGCGACGCGTAGGGGCGCGACGGCGCCGGCGGGAGGCCCCTCACGGACCGGTCGCGGCGTCTTCGGACGGCACGGGCCGGCCCTGCGGGTCACCCGAACAGGGGCAAGGACATCGATCGACCCGGGTCAGCTCGAGCCGGCGCGCCAAGAGACGGGGTCAGCGCAGCGTGGCGCCCCGTGGGGCGTCGCTGCGCAGGTCGTCGAAGGCCGCGGCGAGCGCGCCGATCCCCACGGCGACCTGGGGCAGCGCCAGCGGGTCGGGGGCGCAGAGCGCCTGCGCCCGTTGCTCCGGTGTGGCGCCGAGCAATGGCCCCGTCGACAGGCGCACGCGCAGCGCGGCGAGGTCGTCGCCGAAGCGGTGTCCGCCGGGCACCGGCATGCCCAGGCGGTCGGTGAGGAAGTCCTCCAGGTCCTGGGCGTCGGTGACGCCGCGCTCGGCGAGCGCGGGCCGGAGGGGTTCGAGGTCGGCGTACAGGTGGCGGCCCGCCTGGGGCGGCCGGGCGAGTGCGCCCGCGGCCCGTACGACGCGGTAGGCGGCTGCCGCGACGCGGGCGTGCAGTCGGGCGGCGGCGACCAGCCGGGCGGTGACCTCGGGGGGCTCGGCGAGTGCGTGGGCGGCGGCAGCGGCGACCGGCGCGGCGATCCGGCCCCCGGCCGCGGCCAGCACGTCCAGTGCGCGGGCGCGCAGCGCTCGCCCGGCGTCGGTGTCCGGGAAGCGGGCGATCGCGGCGGGCCAGCCGGCCGGCAGGAAGGCCCCGGCGAGGTCGACGATCACGCTGGCCTGGTCCGGCACCATCTCGGCCGGGCTGACCACCACCGACGCCGCCTCCGGGCGCTCGGGGGCGTCCGGCGGCACGGTGCGCGGCATCGGCATCGGGCGGCCGTCGGCCGCGACGCCGGGCGCCGTTGCGGGTGCGGGTCCGCGTGCGGCTCCCTCGGCGGCGCCCGGCGGCGCCGGCTCGCCGGGCGGCGGCTGGTGCAGCGTGTCCCGGAGCGTCTCGTCACTGACGATGTGCAGGCCCGCTGCCACGGCGGCTTCCACCGTTTCGTGCAGCACCTCGGGCGGTGGCACGGTGGCGGTCGGATCGTCGGCGACCGAGAGCACCAGCAGCCGTGGATCGCCCCCTTCGGCGCGCACCCGGCGCGCGGTCTCCAGGAGCGCGTACGGGTCGGGGACGCCGCCGGACTCGGCGATGGTCGGCACCGGGAAGACGGCACGGTCCAGCATCCGTGCCTGCGGCGCCCACCAGGCGGAGCACGGCCGCGGCAGCAGCACGTCGCCGCCCAGCGCGGCGGTCAGCGCAAGCAGCAGCAGCGGGGCACCGGGCGCCGCGGCGAGGCTGCCCGGTGCCGCGTCCAGCCCGCGGCGCGCGAAGTAGCCGCCGGCCGCGGCCGTCAGCTCCGGGTCGCCGCCGAGTGGCTCGGCGTGCGTCCGGGCCGCCGCGGAGGCGAGCACCGTGGTCAGTTCGGGCAGGACGGGCAGTGCCTGGTCGGGAAGGAGTGGGCCGTAGCGGACGGGGCCGTGGCCCTCCCGGTGTTGTGATCGCATGGGTGCCTCCGCCGGTCCGTTCGGGTCCACGGGTGTTCTTCGGGTACCCCGGCGGGTGGTTCGTGGACCGGTGCAACGAGTACGGGGCTCGGTTCGCGTCGGGGTACGGGGCACGGATTTCGTCGGGACACTCGGGTGTCGTACGGATGCGCATGGGGTTCGTGGGACGCGCGGGTTTGGCCGAAAAGCGGTCGCACCGGTTCCATGCCGGCGCCGGAAGCCAGCGTCCTTGCGTCTCGGTGCGGCGCTCGACGAAGCCGTACGGGCGGGCCCGTCCGTCCGATCACGGTGCCAGGGACGACAGCTCGTTCTCCAGGCCGTGTCCCCGGGTCTCCACCAGCCGGCCCGCGACGTCGGTGAGCTTGCGGTTGGTGGCCTGGGAGATGCGGCGCAGCACGTCGAAGGCGGTGTCCGCGTCGCAGGACAGCACGTACATCACGATGCCGCAGGCCTGGTCGACGAGCGGTCGCGAGCGCAGCGCCGCACCCATGTGGTCGATCTCGGCGAGCGCCGACTGGTACGCACGGTCGCGCGCCAGACTGCTGGCGGCCAGTTCGCCCAGGGCCTGGGCGGGGCCGTGCTCGGCGCTGCACAGCGCGCCCGGGTGGAAGCTGTACAGGCTGAGGGTGATGGTCAGGCCGTTGCGCCGAAATGGCAGGGTGACGCTGGACCGGACCCCGGAGTCCAGCGCCATCGCCCGGTACAGCGGCCAGCGCTCCTCGCGCAGCAGGTCGATCGAGTCCACCGGTTTGCCGTACTCGGCCGCCGTGGGGATCGGGCCCTGGCCGGATCTCAGCTGGATCCCCACGAGGGCGGAGAGGTCCGGGTGGGTGACGGCGGCCGGCCGCTCGTCGTTCGCGTCGGACACCGTGGTGCTTGCGCCGCAGCAGTCCGTCGTGCAGACGACGGCCTTCTCGGCGAGTTCAGAGAGCCGGCGTCCCGGAAGACCCGGCTCCGGTATGACCGGACCCAAATGTTCCGCCTCCGTCATACCCACGCCTCCTTTCACGCCGCCTTCCCGCTCGCTTCCACGGAAAACGGAATCAGCGGTTAAGTTCGAGCCATGGCACAAACCGACGAGTTCGGCGAGGAGCTCGCCGACTTCGTACATCGCATCGCCGAGCTGAAGAACGCTCGTGCCGTCCCGGAAGGGGACCTCCCGGCCGTTCTTGACGCTGCGCTGTTCGAGCTCGACCATGCGGCGGGGCGTTTGTGGCCACTGTACGAGCGATTGGTGAGCGGCGGCGTATCGACGGCGCCCACCGGGGACCGGCTCGAGCAGCAGCTCCTGCGCGTGATGTTCCAGCGTTTCCCGCTTGCCGTGGCGCTCGTGGACCGCGAGACGGTGGTGCGCCGGATGAACTTCGCGGCGACCGGGCTCACCGGCGTCCGTGCCGGCTACGCGACGGGCCGTGCGCTCACCGGCCTCCTGGCGCACGCCGACCGGGCGGCCTTCCGTTCCCAGGTGGCGGCGGTGGCACGCGGCGAGGGGGACCGCAGCCTCGTGGTACGCCAGCAGCAGGATCCCGAGGCACGGGTGCGCGCCACGCTCACGGCGCTGCGGCCCACCAACGAGCCCCGGATCGTCGTGCTGGTGGTGTTGCAGCCCGCGGACGCACGGTCGGGCGTCCTGCGGGGCGCGACGGCGGCCGACGCGGTCGGCCAGGTCCTGCCCGACCTCAGCGAGGCCACCCGGCACGCCGCGCTCACCGACCTGCTGGACGGCATGACGTCGGCCCTGCTCACCGCCCCGGCGGGCGATCCGGACGCGGTGCTGGAACGGGCCGCCCGGGTGCTGCACGGCCGCTTCGCCGACTGGGTGATCGCGGAGGCCGGCGCCGCGCACCTGCGCCGTGTCACCGTGCTGGGCGCACCGGACGGCGACGCCCTGGCCGGCTCCCTGGTCAAGCAGGACCCCGCCGGATGCCCGCTGGTCCTGGAGGCCGCCCGGGGCGGCTCCATGGCCCTCAAGGTGCGCCCTGAGGACCCGGAGGAGTTCGGACGTGACGCGTCCGGCGACCCGGTGCTGCTCCGGGCCAATGTCACCTCGCTGATCTGCGTCCCCCTCACGGACGGCCGGGACGGCACGGTGCAGGGCGTCATCACGCTGTTCCGCACGGCCGCCCGGCCGGTCTTCTCGCTGGCCGAGGCCCAGACCGTCGACCTCATGTCCCGCCATGTCGCCTTGGCGATGCGCCGGCAGGCGTAGCCCGCTCGGGCCGTCCCGTCCGAGGTCGTCGGCACGGATCGGGGCGCCCGGGCGCCGGAGCGTCCCGGGGGCCCGTCCGTGGTGCCACGATCACCGCGCCGTCACGCGGCTTGCGGCAGAGGCACCTCGTCCCGCTGCGCCGCCGTCTCGTGCCGGTGCGCTGCGGGTGTCCCCGGCGCGCCACCCGGCAGCGCCCGGTCGTGCAGGATGTCCTCCCGCAACCGCCCGCAGCTGCGGCTGATCAGCCGCGAGACGTGCATCTGGGAGATGCCCAGTTGCTCGGCGATGCGGCTCTGCGTCATGTCGCCGAAGAACCGCATGTACAGGATGGCCCGTTCCCGCTCCGGCAGCGCCCGCAGCCGCGGCTTCACGGCCTCCCGGTCCACGACGACGTCCAGCGCCGGATCCAGCGATCCGAGCGCGTCCCGCAGCGCATAGCCGTCCTCGCTCCCCGGCAGCTCGGCGTCGAGGGAGAGCGCCGTGAAGCTGTCCAGCGCCTCGAGACCGATCCGGGCGTCCTCCTCGCTCATCCCGGCCCGCTCGGCGATCTCCGGCACGCTGGGCAGCCGTCCGGAGACCGACTGGGTCAGGTCCTGGCAGGCGAACCGGACCCGATTGCGCAGGTCCTGGACGCGGCGCGGGACGTGCAGGGTCCACATGTGGTCGCGGAAGTGCCGCTTGATCTCACCGGTGATGGTGGGCACGGCGTAGCTTTCGAACGCGCAGCCACGCGCCGGGTCGTAGCGGTCGACGGCCTTCACCAGACCGAGTGCGGCGACCTGCCGCAGATCCTCGTAGGACTCGCCGCGGCCGCGGAAGCGGCCGGCGAGTCGGTCCGCCATGGGGAGCCAGGCCTCGACGATCTCGTCACGCAGGGTGTCGCGCTCGGGACCGTCGGGCATGCCGATCAGCCGCCGGAAGGCGTCCGCGGTGTCGGGGGCGTCGTCATGGGGGTGCTTCGTACGGGTGTCGGTGCGCATGAGCGTAACCACTCCCTTGAATGCCGGTGGACGGTCATCGTGGGAGTGCGTGCCGAGCGCTGACGGGCCGTACGGGACACACCCGGGGTGCGGAACACCGCTCTCCCACGGACGTGCCTCCTGTCCGAAGCACTTCACTTCCTGTGCCCTCGTGGGCCCGGCTCAAACCTGCCGGTGGCTTCCGCCGCGCCTGCGGCCATGTGCTGCGTGCCTGGTCAGACGGGTTCCCCGGGTGTGGGTCAGCCGTGTCCCGACCGGGCTCCGGCTGCCGCGGCCCCGCTGGGCACGGCCGCCGTTTCGGGTTCCTCGGGTTCATCCGACAGGGGCGGGAGCATCAGCTCCTCGTACCGGCCGAGTGCCACCAGTACCACCAACAGTCCAAGCGGGATGAACACGGCGAGGATGGCCATGGCCCTGTCCTTCTGGGGTGCGTTCCAGGGGGTGTCCAAGGGGGGTGTAGCGCTCGGGTGTCCGGGAAGGCCCTGAATAAACCGCATAAATTGGGCCGAACTCGCAAGTCGTTCCTGCACGGCCGTGTCGTCCCGGCGTCATCGGGTACGCGACGGTCGCCCGTCCCCGAATCCGAGGAGGCAGACATGCAGCGAGGCAGTGACCGGCTAAGCGTCTACCGCGACGACGAGATGAAGGCCGAGCTGCGCGGCTGGCTGCAATCAGGGCACCCCACCAGGACCGAGGAGTGGCACGATCCGGAGCCGTTCGCCGAGGACGACCCCGAGGTCGCGGCCGGTCCGGTGACTCCGCAGCGCTCCCCTGCGCCGGTCGACCGGCTGCACTACGAGCTGGCACGCAACCTGGGCCGTTCGCCGTTCCCGGCCGGGGCCCGCCGGTTGCGGTCCGCCCTGGAGGAGCGGCACGCACCGGACGCCCTCGTCGAGCGGATGCAGGACCTGCCGGCCGACGCCACGTACGGCAACGCATACGAACTCGCCGAGGCCTTGGTCCAGGAGAGTGAACGCGGCGGGGAAGCAGAGGCATAGGCACCCGTTCGATGGGTACTGCAAGCTGCGTCGTGATGCACACACCGCGCCCCTCACGCGGTAGGGAGACGCAGAAGGACCATCACCATGGCTGATTTCGTCAGGGAGATCATGACGCCAGGTGTCGTCGTGGTTCCGCCGGACGCCTCGCTTGTGGAGGCAGCACAACTGATGAGGGCCCAGGACATCGGTGACGTCCTGGTGGCCTCGGAGCGCAATGTGCTGGGCGTGCTCACGGATCGTGACATCACCCTGCGGGCGGTCGCGGACGGCGCGGACCCGCTCACCGTGAGCGCACGAGCGGTGTGCACGCCCAACCCCGTGGTGGTCGGCCCGGACGACGAACTGTCCGTGGCCGTCGGGCTGATGCGCGAGCACGCCATCCGCAGGCTGCCGGTCGTCGAGGACGGCCGGGTGGTCGGCATGGTCAGCCTGGGCGACATCGCCATGGCGCAGCAGCCGGAGTCGGCGCTGGCGGAGGTCAGCCGCGCGGACCGGCACGGACGGCATCAGGGTGTGGGGCGCCCCAGAGGCAGCGCCACCGACTTCGCCGGGCCGCACGCCGGGGGTTGGTGAGTCCGAGGACCCGTCCTGAGCCGTTCACGCGGTGCCTGCGCCGGGCCCGCACGGCCCGGCGTGCAGGCGCCCGCACCGTATCTGAATCCGATCGTGGAAAGGCGTGTCACGCATGCGTATCGCATTTCTCGTGGCCCCCGAGGGGGTTGAGCAGGTCGAGCTGACCGAGCCCTGGAAGGCCGTCAAGGACGCCGGTGACGAGCCCGTGCTGGTGTCGACCGAGGCCGGCCAGGTGCAGGCGTTCAACCATCTCGACCGGGCCGACACCTTCCCGGTGCAGGAAGTCGTCGACGACACGTCCGCCGACTCCTTCGGCGGCCTCGTGCTGCCCGGCGGCGTGGCCAATCCCGACTTCCTGCGCATGAACCCGCGCGCGGTGTCCTTCGTGCGTGACTTCTTCACGCAGGGCCGCCCGGTGGCGGCCATCTGCCACGCGGCGTGGACGATGGTGGAGGCCGACTGCGTAAGCGGGCGGGTGCTGACCTCGTGGCCGAGCCTGAAGACGGACATCACCAACGCCGGCGGCACCTGGGTCGACGAGCAGGTCCACGTGTGTGAAGCGGGGAACAACCTGCTGATCAGCAGCCGCAAGCCGGACGACCTCAAGGCGTTCTGCGAGACGTTCGTCAGGGAGTTCGGCCGAGCCGCGGTCTGACGGCGCAGACCACCGGCCGATGGTGCGGAGACGAGATCCGCGCCGGAGCCGCGCGCGGTGGCGCCGAAGGCGCACACAAGGGGCGCGGGGAACTGCGCGACCAGCCACCTTCGGCCGGTGGTCCGGACACGACAGAAACAACCCCTCCGGGCCGGTGACGACCCGCAAACAGCCCCTCCGCGCCGGTGACGACCCGCAGGGTCGCGTCGTGGCCGGTCGCGCAGTTCCCCGCGCCCCTCTTCGGCGGCTTCGCCGCCCCCCGCGGCGGAGCCGCACGATGTCCTACGGGCGCCCCGCCGTCACGAGGCGCCCGACGCCTGCGGTCGGCGTGCGGCGCCCGCGGCCTCCCGTTCCCGTGCACCGGCGCGGGTGCGCCCGGCGGCGACCGGGCGGCGCGGGTGGCGACGCAGGTACTCCCCCTCCAACTGGGCCATGCGTTCGTTGTGTGCGTGCAGGGCGTCGTTCGAGCCGTGCAGCAGGGTGTCGTGGCGGGTGCGGTGGATCGCTTCCAGCTCCTTCATGAGCTGCTGGTCGTCGAGGCGCCCCGGGTCGACTCCTGACATGTGACACTCCACTCGTTGGGTCTGGCGCTCGTCGGATGGTGGCGCCCGTCGGGCCGGGCGCGCGATCTGTCGTTCGCTGTGGCGTGTGAGGGTCCGTTGTGGCGCATGGGTCGTCGTGTTGTCGTCCAGGGTTCGGGTACCCGCCCGGGAGCGTACGACGACATGTGATGAACGGCGTCCCGGAGGCACTTATGGATCTCGCCTTTCTCCAGCCACTCTACGAACGTCCCGGCCCATGGGCCTCGGTGTACGCCGACACCTCACGGCACACCGAGAACACCGCCGTGGAGCGCTCACTGATCGCGCGGGACGTCCGGCGGCAGCTGCTGGAGCAGGGTGTCGACGAGCCGACCAGCGATGCGGTGGGCACGGCCCTGGAGGAGCTGCGGCACTCGACGGAGCCGGCCGGCCGTGCCCTGTTCGCCACGCAGGGCCAGGTGGTCCTCGACCCGCCGCTCGCCGCCGCCCCGCAGGGCACCTGGGGGACGTGGTCGGCCCTGCCGCGCACCGCGCCGCTGCTCGACCTGGCGGGCGAGGACCCGCTGTGCCTGGTGGCCTACGTGGACCGGCGCGGCGCGGAGTTGGAGCTGCGCGGCGCGCGGGGTGGCGAGGCGGCCGGAGAGATCGCGGGCAAGCAGTGGCCGGTGCACCGGACGCGGACGGCTGACTGGTCGGAAACCCACTTCCGGCTGCACGTCGAGGAGACCTGGGAACAGAACGCCGGGCAGATCGCCGAGGCGATCACGGCCACCCATGAGGAGACCCGCGCCGATCTCGTGGTGCTCGTCGGCGACGACCGGGAGCGGCGCGCGGTGCGTGACAGGCTCCCGCAGCGGGTGCGCGAGTGCACCAGCGAGACCGAGCACGGCAAGGGCAGCCGGCTGCTCCCGGACGAGCTTGCGCGGCTGCGCGCCGCGTACGTGCACGCCCGCGCGGCGGACGAGCTGGACCGCTTCCTTCAGGCCCGCGCCCCGGACGCCGAGGGCCGTTCGGGTGCCGTGGAGGGCGTTCCGCAGCTGGTCGAGGCGGCCCGGGAGCACCGCATCTCCGAGCTGCTGATCCGTCCCGACGGGCCCGACGCGCACCGCGAGGTCTGGGTGGGCGAGGACCCGGACCAGCTCGCGGTGCGGCGCACGGAGGGCAAGCCGCTGGGCGAGCCCGACCCCTGGCCGGCACGGGCCGATGACGCGCTGATGAGGTCGGCGGCGACGACCGGGGCTCAGGGTCTTTCGCTGAGCGCCGCAGGGCCCACCGAGGCACCGGCGGGGGGCCTCGGCGCGCTGCTCCGTTGGAAGGAACCGGCGGCCGGGTGATCATGCGCGATCCCCGCGGGAACCGTTCCCGCGCGCACCGGAGGACCCCCAGTCCATGACCGCCCACGGCGCCGAAGGTCGCCCCGCCGGCGGCGCGGCGCAAAGTGCCGCGTCCGAGCGGATGGCCGCCCTCAACTGCGGGTATGCGTGGGGGATGTGTGCTGACGTCGATGATTCCGATGCCCCGGCCGCCTCGATGGGACGGGCGACGCTGGGCCGGCTGCTCGCCGTGGACGTGCGGACCTTCGAGGCCCTGGCCGGACGGCACTGGCCGGGCGCCGACCGGGTCCTGCCACGGCTGAGTCGGGCGGCGAACCACGGCGTGCTCTGGTTCACGGTCGCCGCATGCATCACCGCCACCCGGACCCCGCGCTCCCGGCGCGCCGCCGCCCACGGCGTGGCGTCGCTGGCGCTGGCGTCGGCCACGATCAACACCTTCGGCAAGCGCTCGGTGCGCCGCCCGCGGCCGTTGCTGGACGCGGTGCCGCTGGTCCGGCAGTTGAAACGGCAGCCGGTCACCACGTCCTTCCCGTCCGGCCACGCGGCGTCGGCCGCCGCGTTCGCGACGGGCGTCGCGCTGGAGTCGGGGCGCTGGGGCACGGCCGTCGCCCCGCTGGCCGCCGCCGTGGCGCTGTCCCGGGTGTACACCGGCGTGCACTACCCGAGCGACGTGCTGGTGGGTGCCGCGCTCGGCGTGGGAGCCGCGTTCGCCGTCCGCGGTGTGATCGCGGTGGCCGAGAACCGCCCGCACCGGGCGGGACCGGAACCGGAGGCCGGGACGGCGCCGCAGTCGTCCGCATGAACGGCACCGCAGCCGTTCACAGAGTCGTCCATATAACAAGACAGTGGTCTCATCATGCGGTCGGATCCCGTACGGTGCTGTGCAGCGACAGGCCGGCGGCCCGCGAGGTGGCCCCGGCCGGAACGGGGCGGGGTGCCGCCCGGGAGGAGACCGGTATGCCGAAGGAGACCGCCGTCTACACGCACGGCCACCACGAGTCGGTGCTGCGCTCGCACACCTGGCGCACCGCCGCCAACTCGGCGGCCTACCTCCTCGATTCGCTCAAGCCGCACATGGCCGTCCTGGACATCGGCTGCGGTCCCGGCACCATCACCGCCGACCTGGCCGCGCTGGTGCCGGACGGCCGCGTCACCGCCGTGGACCGCGCCCCGGACGTCCTGGAGCGGGCCCGTGCCACCGTGGCCGAGCGGGACCTGACCAACGTGGACTTCGCGGTGGCCGACGTGCACGACCTGCCCTACCCGGACGACTCGTTCTGCGTGGTCCACGCCCACCAGGTCCTCCAGCACGTGTCGGACCCGGTCCAGGCGCTGCGCGAGATGCGGCGGGTGTGCCGGCCCGGCGGGTTCGTAGCGGTCCGGGACGGCGACTACGCGACGATGACCTGGTATCCGCTCACCGAGGGCATGGACGACTGGCTGGACCTGTACCGCCGGGTTGCCCGGGCCAACGGCGGCGAGCCGGACGCGGGACGCCGCCTCAAGGCGTGGGCGCTCCAGGCCGGATTCACGGACGTCCGTGCGACCGCGAGCACCTGGTGCTACACCACCGACGAGGAACGCGCCTGGTGGAGCGAGCTGTGGGCGGAGCGCACCCAAGCCCCCGCCTATGCCGACCGTGCGGTGCAGGGCGGCCATGCCGACGCCGGGCGACTGGAGCGGATCTCGGCGGCCTGGCGGCGCTGGGGAGTCGAGCCGGACGGCTGGTTCGCGATGCTGCACGGGGAGGTCCTCTGCCGGGCGTGACGCCACGGTGCCGGGCCTGACATGACGGTGGGAGGGCGCAGCCTGTGCCCCCTCGGGGCCCCGGGGCGCTCTCCCCCACCGGCAGCGCCCGTCAGTCGCCCGGCCGGCCCGGCCCCGTGGGCTCGCCCGCGTCCTGCGGCGGCGCGGAGAACGAATAGGCGGCCCACGGCCCGGAGAGTTCCACCCGCAGACCCGGCACGGTGCCCTTGACCTCGTCCACCTGTGCCACGAAGTCCCCGGCGGCCGCCCGGTCCACGAGGTACGCGGCATCGAGCACCAGGACGCCGGCCGGGCCGACCAGCTCCGGTGGCCCTGACCGGATCGACCAGGGGCGGTTCGGCGGCTCCAGCCGTGCTTCGCCCGCCGTCCGGCACAGCCGCTCGTGCAGCCGCCTGCCCAGTTCGCCGGCCTCCTCCCGGGTGCCGTCCCGTTCCGCGCGCTCCACGAAGAGCTTGACGCCCCACTCGACCTGCCCGGCGAGGCGGTCCAGGGTGCGCCGGAAGGACGCCTGGTGGGCCTCGATCAGGGTGCGCACGGCGCTGTCGTCGCGTACCACGGTCATCGGCCGCAGCGGCAGCGGACTGGTGACCGTGGTGAGCGCGGCGACGACCCGCTGGTGGGCGCGGACCGTCGTGGCCACCCAGCCGGGGTCGGCGAGCCGCGCGGCGAGCCCGGCCGGCGCGAAGTCCCTGGCCGGTACGACGCCCGTCACGGCGACCAGGCCGGCGTGCGGCAGTACCTTGACCGGGGTGTCGGCGACCCCGAGCAGCTCGGCCTGCAACGGCGCGCCGAAGGGCCGGCAGACCGCGTACACGTACCGCCGTGTGTGCACCTCGCCCATGGGTCGGCCTCCCGCTTCCCGGCTTGCGCTCCCGACGCCTCCGTGCACCCTTCTTTCCCACCCGGCCGGCCGGAATGCGTCGCCGGCGCGTCCGGGCGGGACGGGCCAGGTTCCGGGAGGGACCGTTCCGGAAGGGCCCGGGCGGGTCGGCGGGGGCGCCCGCCTCCGGGGGTCAGCCCACCATCGCGTTCTCGATCAGGAGCCGCGCGCCGGCCGCGATCGCCTCCGCGTCGATGCCGGCGGCGTGCATCTGCTGGTCGGGAGAGGCGGAGCCGGGCATCGTACGCACCGCGAGGCGCACCATGCGCGGCATCGGCCGGCCGTCGTCGAAGGCGTCCAGCACCGCGTCCCCGATGCCGCCCTCCTCGTGGTGGTCCTCCACGGTCAGCAGGCAGCCGGTGTGTTCGGCGGCCTCGCGCAGGGCGTTCTTGTCGACGGGCTTGAGGGAGTACAGGTCGATGACGCGGCAGCGTATGCCGTCCTCGGCGAGCGCGTCGGCGGCCGACAGCGCCTCGAAGACGGTCACCCCGGCGGCGACGATGGTGAGCCGGTCCTCGCTGCTGGAGCGCAGCAGCTTGCTGCCGCCGACCGGGAACGTCTCGTCGGGCCCGTAGATCACCGGGGTGGCGCCGCGGGTGGTGCGCAGGTAGCCGATGCCGGGGCGGTCGGCGAGCTGGGCGACGAGGTGCCCGGTCTGGTTGGCGTCGCACGGGTACAGGACGGTGGAGCCGTGCAGCCCGCGGAACATGGCCAGGTCCTCCAGGCCCATCTGGGAGGGCCCGTCCTGCCCGATCGCGACACCCGCGTGCGAACCGGCGACGTTGATGTCGACGCCGCTGACCGACGCCATCCGCAGGAAGTCGTGGGCGCGGGTCAGGAACGCGGCGAACGTCGACGCGTACGGCAGCCAGCCGCGCGCGGCCATGCCCACCGCGGACGCCACCAGCTGCTGTTCGGCGATGTAGCACTCGAAGTAGCGATCCGGGTGCTCCTTGGCGAAGAACTCGGCACGGGTGGAGTCGCCGACCTCGCCGTCCAGCACGACCACGTCGCCCCGTGCGGTGCCCAGCGCGGTCACCGCGGCACCGAAGGCGTTGCGGGTGGCGACCTGGTCGCCCTTGTCGTACGTGGGCAGCTCCAGGTGGCCGCTACGGGCCACGTGCCGCTGGTGCACCGCGGGCGGCGGCTGCACCGAGACGTGCAGGTCGCGCATCCCGCCGAGCTCCTCGATGGCCTCGGCGGCGTCGGGCAGCGGCTTGCCGTGCATGCCCTCGCGGTTCTCCACCGAGGCGACGCCCTTGCCCTTCAGGGTGCGGGCGAGGATCACGGTGGGCTGGCCGACCGTCGAGGTCGCCTCCGTGTAGGCGAGGTCGATGGCGTCGGCGTCATGCCCGTCGACCTCGATGGTGTGCCAGTCGAACGCGGCGAACCGGCGTGCGTAGGCGTCCAGGTCGTGGCCGTGCCGGGTGGGGCCGCGCTGGCCGAGGCGGTTGACGTCCACGATCGCGATGAGGTTGTCCAGGTGCTCGTACCCGGCGTGCTCGGCCGCCTCCCAGATGGAGCCCTCGGCCATCTCGCTGTCGCCGCACAGCGCCCACACCCGGTAGTCGGCGTGGTCGAGGCGCTTGCCCGCGAGGGCCTCCCCGACGGCGGTGGGCAGGCCCTGACCGAGCGATCCGGTGGCCACCTCCACCCACGGCAACCGGGGCGTGGGGTGGCCTTCGAGCCGGCTGCCCTCCTTGCGGAAGGTCAGCAGCTCCGCCTCGCTGATCGCGCCGGCGGCCTTGTACGCCGCGTACAGCAGCGGTGAGGCGTGGCCCTTGGAGAGGATGAAACGATCGTTGCCGGGGTGCTCGGGGCGGTCGAAGTCATAGCGCAGATGGCGGGCGAGCAGCACGGCCATCAGGTCGGCGGCGGACATCGAGGAGGTGGGGTGCCCGGAGCCGGCCGCGTCGGCTTCGCGCACGCTGTCCACCCGCAGTTGCTGCCCGAGGTCGAACAGTTCGTGCATGGTCAGGTCATGGGTGAGGCCGAGGGTGGTCATATCAATCATCCTTCGGGTCGGTCGCTCGAATCCGGTGGTCCTTCGGGTCAGTCACTCGGTCCGCCGGGTACCCGGGCCAGCTCCGGCGAGGCCGACTCCAGCGGCACGGAACCCGATCGCACCAGGCCCAACTGGACGCCCTGGCGCGGCAGCACCGCGTCCAGCAACCAGTCGGCGGCGACCCGGACGCGGTTGCCCGGCATCGCGGCGAGGTGGTAGCCGCGGGTGATGGCCCCGGCCAGCGGACCCGACAGGGTCACGCCGAACGGGTTGGCGACGCCCAGGGCGCCGCCCAGGTCGACGGTGAAGCCCAGGTCGCGGTGCCGGTACGGGACCCGGGTGCCGTGGCCCAGCGAGGCGGCGACGTTGCGTGCCGCGGTCTTCCCCTGCCGCCAGGCGTGCTGGGCCGTCATCGGGGCGGCCCGGTCCGGGTGGTTGGGGTCCGGCACGGCGGCCGCGTCGCCGCAGGCGAACACCTCCGGATGGCCGGGCACGTTCAGGAACTGGTCCACCACCAGGCGGCCCCGCTCCAGCGGCCGGTGCAAGCCCTCCATGAGCGGATCGGGCCGCACGCCGACACACCAGATCAGGGACCTGGTGTCCACGAACTCGCCGCTGTCCAGCAGCACACCGTCGGCGGTGGCCTCCTTCACCGAGGTGCCGGGGCGCACGTCCACGCCCCGCTTGCGCAGCACCCGGTCGGCGGACTGAGACATGCGCTCGTCCATCTCGGGCAGCACGCGCGGCGCGATGTCGAGCAGCAGCCAGCGGGGGCGTATGCCCTTGCGCAGCGGGTTGTCGCGCACCAGCGCGTCGGTGAGCATCGCGCCCTGCGCGGCGACCTCGGTACCGGTGTAGCCGGCGCCCACGACCACGAAGGTGCAGCGTGCGGTGCACATCGCGGGGTCGTCGGCGGCGGCCGCCAGCTCGATCTGCCGGGTCACGTGATCGCGCAGGTAGAGGGCCTCCGGCAGGCCGCGGAAGCCGTGGGCGTGCTCGGCCACGCCCGGGATCGGCAGCAGCTTGTTCACGCTGCCCACGGCCAGTACCAGCCGGTCGTACGGCAGCTCGCCGCTGCCGCCCTCGAGGTCGGCGTAGCGCACGACGTGCCGCTCCAGGTCGACCCCGTCGGCCTCGCCCAGCACATGCCGGACGTGCGGCAGGGTGCCGGCGAGCGACACGGTGGTCCTGCGCGGTTCCAGCACGCCGGCGGCCACCTGCGGCAGCAGCGGCAGGTAGAGGAAGTAGTCGGTGGGATTCAGCAGGGTGATGTCCGCCCTGCCCCTGGCCTGCCTGCTCAGGCAGCGGGCGGCACGGTAGCCGGCGAAACCGGCTCCGACGATCACGATGCGGGATCGGCTCACGATTCGCCTCCGGCACGGGTAGAAGCCACGGCGCCGCCGGGCACCGGCCCAGGGCGTTTCGAGCCTTGCGGCACCCACGCCCTGGGCCGCGGCGCCCGGCAGACTTTCCGCGTAACCCCTCCTACGGCGCCCAAACGTCGCCCGCCGCTACGGGACCCGTCGTCTCCCCGACCGCCGGGCGGGCCCCGCCCCCGCCTCGTCCGCCTCGCCGGACCATGTGACGCGATCGTCCTACCGGAAACGATCACGCCGGGCCGGCGTCGCAACTAGGCTCCGGCTATGGACATCCTGGGAACCACGCTCCGGATCTGCGTCGAGGACCTGGAGGCCTCGGTAGCGTTCTACGAGCGGCTGGCGGGCAGCAAGGCACTGAGGTTCGAGCGCGGCGGTGTGTCGGTCGCCGCGGTCGGCTGTTTCCTGCTGATGAGCGGGCCCGAGCAGGAGCTCGAAGTGCTGCGCAAGGTCACCGCGACGATCGCCGTCAAGGACGTCGACGAGGCCCGCGACATACTCGCCGCCTCCGGCGCCCACATCGTCGCCGGCCCCCTGCCGTCCCCCGCGGGCCGCAACCTGATCGCCATGCACCCTGACGGCTCCGTCTTCGAGTACGCGGACCGCCGCGCAGTGGTCTGAGACCACGGCGCGAACGTGACGTGACGGTTGGGGTGCCCCCCGGCTCCCTAGGGGCGCGGGGAACTGCGCGACCAGCCCCGACGAGACCGTCGGATCGTCACCGACCGAAAGGGGCAGATCCTGTCGCGCCCGGACCACCGGCCGGTGGATGGTTGCGCGCGCAGTTCCCCGCGCCCCTAAGGGAGCCGGGGGCACCCCCGGGACGCCACGCGAGGTACCCCTGAAGCAGGGCAAGCCCGGCGTCAGCCGGCGCCCATGCGGAAGTCGTACCGGGCCGGCAGCGGCGCGTCGCCGACCCGGCTCCACATCTCGCCGAGCACCTCGTCGCCCTCCCGCAGGTCGGCCACCTCGAATCCGGCGTCGAAGACGGCTCGCGCCTCCTCGGCGCGGCCCTCGGCGGTCAGGAGCTCCACCTCGATCAGGCGGAACCTGCCGCGGGCCCGTGTCGTCTCGTCCAGCCGTTCCCACACGGCACGGGCCCGCCCGGTGCGTCCCGCGGCGAGCAGCGCGGCGATCGCCTCGCGGGCCAGCGCCGCACCGACCACGGTCCACCCGGCGCCCTCCTGCCCCTCGCCGCGCTCGCCGCCGCCGGCGGGACGGTGCGCGTGCAGGTCGTCGAAGGCCTCGTCGTAACGGTCCGCCGCGCGCTCCGCGTGGCCTGACGTGGCGTCGGCGACGGCCAGGCAGCGCAGCAGCGGCCAGCGGGTGCCGGCCGCCGCAAGGCCCCGCTCCCAGCTGCGCACCGCCTGCGCGCGGTCGCCCGCGTGCCATTGGGCGATGCCGAGGTGGTACTCGGTCAGCGGGGTGGCGGGCGCGGTCTCCAGCATGTCCCGCCAGTGCGGGGAGACCAGGGCCGGGCCGGGGTGGCCGCCCACCGGCTCCGCGGTGGGGAACGCACCGGCCTCCAGCAGCCGCTGCCACGGCTCCTGCTCGGCGCCGAGGGTGTCCTCGTCGAAGGGGGTGCCGGGCAGCTTGAAGCGGCCGCGCAGCACTTCGAGGGCGCCCCAACCCGAGCCGGTGGCCAGCCGCTCCCCCGGCTCGGTGTCGGCGCACGTCCGCCACGCGTCGTACGCGGCGTCGACCTCGGTGCGCGGCAGCGCGGCGGACAGCCGGTCGACGACCTCGGCGCGGGCTCCCGCCCAGTCGGTGCCGTGCACCGCCGCGGGATCGGCGGACAGCGGGCCGTACGCCTCCAGCCAGGCGAACTCGCTCGCCGGTTCCAGGCGCAGGTGCTCCAGCTGGGTGCGGGCGAGCCCGGCCTGGATCTCGGCGTAGCCGCCGGTGCCGGGCTCGGTCAGCCACTGCTGCCAGCGCCGTCCCCCGCGGCTCGTACCCCAGACGAAGAGCTTGCGCCCGCGCAGCAGGTCCGTGGAGGTCTGGACGAGGCCGTGGCCCTCGGCGTCGAGTGCGGCGATCCAGCGGCGCTGCCCGTCCGGCACGTCGTAGAAGAAGTCGGCGGAGTGCTCGCTGTGCAGCGGATAGCTGCGGTCGACACCGTCGAGCACGGGGACCGGGACGCGGCGCAGGGTGCGCTCGTAGCCGAAGTTGTAGGCCTCCTCGGCGGGTGCGAGGACGCGGTGCCACTCGGGGACGGCGATGTTCGACCACCAGTAGGTGGGCACCGGTCGCTCGTGCGGGTTGCGGATGCGGACACCGGCGTACAGGAAGTCGGAGCCCTCCGGGAGCCACAGGTCGACCTGGAAGGGCAGGTCCCGCAGTCGCTCCCACTCCCACAGCCGCAGCATCTCCCCGCCGTCGGGCGCCGGCACCCGCGCGGCGTGCAGCGGGGCGACGGAGAGCGTGCCGTGGCCGGTGGCGCCGATGTTCCACTCGATGCCGCCGGAGAACCAGGCGTCATTCAACGCGAAGTTGGCGGGTTGGAGCACCGGGTTGCGGTAGAGCAGGGCACGGCCGGTGGGCTTGTGGACCATCGAGTGGACTCGGCCGCCGAGGCCGGGCAGTACGGTGACGCACAGCCGGTCGTTCTCCAGGACGATGGCCGGCAACGCGGTCTCGGTGCGGGTGCGTCCGTAGCCGTCGCGCAGCGGCGTGGGCAGCACTCCGCGCAGCGGCTCGTAGCGCAGTTGGCGTGCCATGTCACGCGGGAGGCCGGTGAGCGACCGGGTGTCGATCCTGTGCAGCTCGGCCCGCGGGCGCAGCGGCGGCAGCGGGTTGGGCGGGCCGGGCGGCGCCGCCGGCAGGGTCAGGGCCGAACAGCGGATCGTCGTGGCGGTCGTCGGCACGTGGCCTCCCCTTGTCGTTCACTCGGACTGTCCGCGCCGATCACCCGGTTGGCCTGCTTTCCCGGCTGGGGGTCCGGGGGTCGTCCCCCGGGAGAACGCAGTACCTGTGTGGCCGGTTCGCCTGCGGGCGCACGGCGCGCCCGCCGTCACCCGGATGACCATGACAGCAGGGTGCATGCGGTCCTGACCAGGGGATCCGGAGACATGGGTGGGTCAGGATTGCGCAAAAGCACGGCCTGGACCTGCGGGGTGGGCGTCAGCTCGGCCGGGGCATCTCGGCGGTGAGCGCCCACCGCTCGTGGTCCCGCCACGCCCCGTCGACGTAGAGGAACTGCGGCGAGTAGCCCTCCAGGCGGAACCCGGCGCTGCGGGCCAGCGCGATGGAGGCGGTGTTGGCCGGCTGGGCGTTGATCTCCAGCCGGTGCAGGCCCAGGGTGCCGAAGGCGTGCTCGACGACGAGTCGCAGGCCGTCCCGCATCAGCCCGCGGCCCGCGGCGTGCGCGAAGGCGCCGTAGCCCATGGCGCCGCTCCAGAAAGCGCCTTCGACGACGTTGTTGATGTTGATGAAGCCGGCGAGGTCGCCGGTGGCGCGTTCGCAGATGAGGAAGCCGTGCCTGGTCGGGTCGTCGATGAGCCGGCTCGCGTAGGCGGCGTAGGCGTCGAGGGTGCTCGGCGGGTACAGCCAGGGTCGGTGCAGTGTCGTGCTCTCCCGTACCCGGGCGGTGAACTCCGGGCCGTCGGCGGGGCGGAAGTGCCGTATGCCCACGTGGGTGGTCTCGGCGAGGTAGCTGGGGTGCGGGGGCATGTGATCACGGTACGCGGTGCGGTGGGGCGTACCGTGCAGCGGCACCGGCCGGACGGGACGGTCCGCCCCCGTCCGCCCCGGTCCGGTCCGATCCGGTCTCGCCGGTGTCCCGGTGCCGGAAGGGCGCTCTTCGGGCCCGTCCCCCGGTACCCCGGGACGGGCCCGTCCGGTTCAGACGAGTGCCGGCTCCTCCAGGGTCAGTGTCACGCCCGCACCCTCGGCCCCGGCACCGTCGGCCGGGTCCGCAGTGTCCGCCGCGTCCGCGCGCAGCTCCGCACGCATCCCGAACGCGACGGTGACCGCCCCCTCGCAGTGGCCCATGCCGAAGTCGGTGACGACCGGTACGCCGAGGGGGGCGAGCCGGTCGGTGAAGAGGGCGTCGACTTCCGCGCGCGGTCCGCAGTCCTTCCAGGAGCCGAGCACGATCGCCGCCACACCGTCGAACCAGCCGGCGCGCAGCAGTTGGGTGAGGTACCGGTCCAGACGGTATGCCTCCTCACCGACGTCCTCCAGGAAGAGCACCCCGCCACGCGCCGACGGCCGGGCCCACGGTGTGCCGAGGTCGGACACCAGCAGCGAGAGGCAGCCGCCGAGGGTGACACCGGTGGCGCGGCCCGGCACCAGCACCCGGCCGCGCGCGGTGGTGCGGACCGTCTCCGGTGCGAAGAGGGTGGACTTCAGGTGCTCCTGGGACCGGGTGTTCTTGATGAAGTCGATGCCCGCCGCCATCGGGCCGTGCAGGGTGACCAGCCCCATCCGGGTGGCGAAGGCTTCGTGGAGCGCGGTGATGTCGCTGAAACCGAGGAACACCTTGGGGCCCGCGGCCCTCAGCGCGTCCCAGTCGAGCAGGTCCACCATGCGCTGCACGCCGTAGCCACCGCGGGCGCACACCACCGCGTCGATCGCCGGATCGCACCAGGCCCGCTGGAAGTCGGCCACACGGTCGGCGTCGGTGCCGGCCAGGTACCCGAACTCGGGGTGCACGTCGAGCACATGGCGGCCGACGACGGGGTCCAGGTCCCAGCCGCGCAGCACGTCGAGGCCGGCCTCCAGGCGCTCCTCGGGGACCGGTCCGCTGGGCGCCACCACGGCCACCCGGGCACCCGGACGCAACCGGGGCGGCCGGGTCAGCGGGGTCAGGGCGGCCGGCTGCGGTGCGGCGGTCTCGTGGGACGTCATTTGGTGAGCTCCAGGGTGGGGATGCCGGGCGGACGGAGACCGAAGACCTGGGCGTACAGGGAGAGCTCGGCCTCCAGGGCACGGATCATCGTGTCCGCGCGCCGGAAGCCGTGCTGCTCCCCTTCGAAGGCGATGTACGCGTGCGGCAGGCCCCGGCCGGCCAGCCGGGCGAGCAGGCGCTCGCACTGCGCCGGCGGGCAGATCACGTCGTCGAGCCCCTGGAGCAGCAGGAACGGCGCGTTGATCTGCTCGGCATGGCGGACCGGCGACCGCTGCGCGTAGCGCTCCGGCACCTCGGCGAGGGGTCCGACGAGCGACTCCAGGTACTGCGACTCGAAGTCGTGGGTCTCGCCGGTGCCCCAGCCGGTGAGGTCGAGGATCGGGTAGATGATCGTCCCGCAGGCGTAGACGTCGGTGGCGACCAGCGAGGCGGCGGCGGTCCAGCCGCCCGCGCTGCCGCCGCGGATGGCGAGCCTGGCGGGGTCCGCGGTGCCCTCCGCGGCCAGCGCCCGGGCCACCGCGGCGCAGTCCTCGACGTCGACGACGCCCCACTGCTCGCGCAGCCGGTTGCGGTAGGCACGGCCGTGCCCGGTGGAGCCGCCGTAGTTCACCTCGGCGACGCCGATGCCGCGCGAGGTGAAGTAGCCGATCTCCAGGTCGAGCACGAGCGGGGCGCGGTTGGTGGGTCCGCCGTGCACCCACACCACGTACGGCGGCAGCTCGCCGTCGGGCGCCGCGTGCTGCGGGTGGTGCGGCGGGTAGATGTGGGCGTGGATGTCGCGGCCGCCGGGTCCGGTGAAGGTGCGGATCTGCGGCTCCGGGTAGTACACCGGGTCGACCGGGTCGTGGTGCGCGAAGCCGATGACGCGGGTGGTGCCGGCGTCGGCGTCCAGCTCGACGACCTCGTAGCCGCTGCGCGGGCTCGCCGCCACACCGACCACCCGGGCGCCGTGCGCGTCCAGCGACCACGCCCATTCGGTCCAGGGGCCCGATGCGTCGACGACTCCGCCGCTGGCCGGGTCGAGGATGCCGAGCGTGGTGGCGCCCCTGCCGTGCACGACGGCGATCGCGCCGCCGGGCAGCGGGGCGAACCAGCGCAGCCCGATCCGCCACAGCGGCCCGGCGAACTCCTCTTCGCGCGGGCAGAGCGGTATGGCCTCCGAAGGCGTGCCGGCGGCGCCGGGCTCGGCCCGGTACAGGTTCCACCAGCCGGTGCGGTCGCTGCTGAACAGCAACCGCCCCTCGGCGTCCCACTCGACCTGCGCGACGGCCTCGTCGGGGCCGCCGGCGAAGGGCTTCGGCGAGCCGAAGCGGCCGTCCCCGTCGACGTCGGCGAGCATGATCTGGGTACCGTCCCAGGGCATCAGCGGATGGTCCCAGGCCAGCCAGGCGGCCCGGGTGCCGTCCGGCGACAGCTTGGCTGCGGTGATGAACCGGTGGCGGTCGTCGGTGAGTTCGCGCACCGCGCCGCGGTCGTCGGCGGCCGAGCCGTCCAGCGGTACGGCCGCCAGCAGCCGTCGCACGTCGGTGGGTGCCGGGCCGGTGAACTCCTCCAGGACGCACCACACCTCGCCGCGGTCCAGGTGCACGGTCGGCTCGGCCCAGCGCAGCCCGTCGCCCACCCGGCCCACCGGTGTGAGCGGCCGGGGCTCGGCACCGGGCACGTCCGGCTCGTAGGCGTACAGGCGCTGGTCGGCGAAGTCGGTGAAGACCACCAGGGGGCCCTGGTCGCCGGGCCGCTCGGCGCCGGCCCAGGGGATGCCGCCGTACTCGATGACGCGGGTGCGCACGTTCCACGGCGCCGGCAGCACCGACTCCGGCGTGCCGGTCCCTTCGGCGGTGTCCGGGCGGCGCCGCACCAGGGCGCGCCGGCCGCCCTCCGCCGGCCGCGGTTCGGTCCACCAGATCTCGGCTCCGACGAAGCCCACGTACTCGGGGCGCCCGTCGTGCGCGGCGGCGAGCCGCGCATCGATCGGAGACGGCCACGATCCATACGGCAGAGTCCGCATCATCTCCCCTTTTTCCGGCCCTGCCCGGCCCTTCCGGGCATCGACCGGTACGTGTGCTGTCGGTGCGTCGGGCGCGTCGCCCGCATCGTCGGCGGGACGGCCGACGCCGCCGGGTGCGCGCTCACGCGGTGCGCAGGAAGCGGTCGAGCACCCGGACGCCGAAGTGCAGTGCCTCGATCGGTACCCGCTCGTCGACGCCGTGGAACAAGGCGTGGTAGTCGAAGCCCTCGGGGAGCTTCAGCGGCGTGAAGCCGTAGCCGGTGATGCCGAGGCGGGAGAACTGCTTGGCGTCGGTGCCGCCGGACATGCAGTACGGCACGACGTCCCCCTCGGGCGCGAACTCCTCCAGCGCGGCGCGCATCCGGGCGAACGTGGGCGTGTCCACCGGGGCCTGGAGGGCGACCTCGCGGTGGGCGAACTCCCAGTCGACGTCGGGACCGGTGAGCCGGTCGAGGGTGGCGCGGAACTCGTCCTCGCCACCCGGCAGGTACCTGCCGTCGACGAACGCGACGGCCTCCCCCGGGATGACGTTGACCTTGTAGCCGGCCTCCAGCATCGTCGGGTTGGCGCTGTTTCGGGTGGTCGCGGCGACCAGCGCGCCGAGCGGGCCGAGCTGGGCCAGCAGCGCGTCGACGGCGTCGCCGAGCCCCTCGGGGCCCTCGGCGCCCTGCGGATCACCGGGGTCGCCCAGGTCCGCCTTGATGTCGTACAGCGCGGCCAGTTCGGTGAGGGCGGCGCGGACCGTGGGGGTGAGCCGGACGGGCCAGCGGTGCTCCCCGATGCGGGTGACCGCGGCGGCGAGCCGGGTGACCGCGTTGTCCCGGTTGACTCGGGAGCCGTGTCCGGCGCGGCCACGTGCCGTCAGCTTCAGCCAGGCGGTGCCGCGTTCACCGGCCGCGACGGGGTAGATCTGCCGGCCCCGCCCGTCGTGCACGGTGAAGGCGCCGGACTCGCTGATGCCTTCCGTGCAGCCTTCGAAGAGGGCGCCGTGCTGCTCGGCGAGGAAGCCGGAGCCGTCCGCCGCGCTGGCCTCCTCGTCGGCGGTGAACGCGATGACGATGTCGCGGCGTGGCCGCAGTCCGGCGCGCGACCAGTAGCGGGCCACCGCGAGGATCATCGCGTCCATGTTCTTCATGTCGATGGCGCCGCGTCCCCAGACGACGTCGTCGTCGATCTCGCCGGAGAACGGGGGCACGCTCCAGTCCTCGGCCTTCGCCGGCACCACGTCGAGGTGGCCGTGCACCAGCAGGGCCGGGGCGCCGGGGTCGCTGCCGGGGATACGGGCGACCACGTTGGCGCGGCCCGGGGTGCGCTCCAGCAGCGTCGACTCCAGGCCCGCGCCGGCCAGTCGTGCGGCGGCGTACTCGGCTGCGGGCCGCTCCTGGCAGGAACCGCCGCCGTAGTTGGAGGTGTCGATCCGGATCAGCTCGGAGGTGAAGCGCACCACCTCGTCGAGCGCCTGCTGATCGACGGCGGGCGCCGGGCCGCCCTGGGTGGGCCCGGCCTGCTCGCCGGTGGTGCCGCTCGTCACGGGCTGGTCAGCCATACTGCTCCTCCACGGCAGCCGAGGCGATCGTGGTGACCGCCTTGAAGGTACGGATGCCTTCGTACATGGTGGGACTGGTGTAGGCGGTGCGCCGCTCGCCGGTTCGGGTGACACCGGGGACCACGGTGACGGCCGCCGCCAGGTGCTCGGCGTCGAACTCCAGCTCCACCGTGTACGGGCCGGCGTCCCGCGCGGGCTCCCGGCGCACCGCGAGCGCCGCCGCCTGCTTGGCCGCCGCGTGGATGTCGGCGGCGGTACGGGCCGGGGTGCGGCACACCGCGGCGTACCGCGAGACGTAGTCCTTGACGGCGACCTTGAGCGCCTCGGGCGCGTACCCGATGGCGTCCTCGCAGGTCAGGTCGTCTCCGGTGACGAGCACGACGGGGACCCCGTACTCGGCGACCAGGGCGGAGTTCAGCACGCCCTCGCTGGCGCGCACGCCGTTCAGCCAGACGCCGGTGATGGAGTTGGCGAGGTAGGTGTGGGCGAGCACGCCCTCCGTGCCGGCGCCGGTGTGGTAGCCGACGAACGCGATCCCGTCGACGTCGCCGTGCTGGACGCCCTCCACCATGGACAGCGACTTGTGCCGGCCGGTGAGCATCTGGGCACGCTCGTCGAGGTTCTCCAGGAGCAGGTTCCGCATCGACCAGTGCGCCTCGTTGATGAGCACCTCGTCGGCTCCGCCGTCGTAGAACCCGCGGACGGCGGCGTCGACGTCGGAGGTGAACAGGGCCCGGCAGCGCTCCCACTGCGGTGTGCCGGGCAGCACGTCGGCGGGCCAGGTCACGCCCGTCGCGCCTTCCATGTCGGCGCTGATGAGGATCTTCACGCGGCCCATCCTCCCGGTCCGGGCCGAATCGGCCCGCTGGCATCCGCCCTGTGGTCCAGATGCCAGTGTGGTCTAGACGTCAGTAGTGTCTATCCGAGTAGATCACTGATCCGGTGCCGATCTCCAGGCCCCCGGAGCAGACCACTCGCCGCGTCGTGGTGCCGGCGTGCGGGGGCAGCGTAGGGAGCCGTTTCGGGACGGGTCCCGACCCGGTCGCGTGCTCAGTCCTCGTGTCCCAGGTGCAGGTCCCGTTCCGTGCGGTCGCCGCCCGCCACCTGGAGCACCGTGGCCACCGGTGGGTACCCGGCGGCGATCACCGTGTACTCCCCGGACGCCAGGTCCACGAACCGGAACGTACCGTCGTCCCCGGTGGTGAGCGTGTCGACGGCGGTGCCCCCGGCGTCCAGCAGCGTCACCCGCGCCTCGGCGACGGGCCGGCCGCCCGAGGCGCGCACCGTGCCGCGCAGCACCGCGCCGCCGGCCAGTTCGATGTCCTGCCGGGTCGCGCGGCCGGCCTGCACGGTGATGGGCAGGGCGGTGGGCCGGAAGGCGGGGGCGCTGGCGGCCAGCGTGTACTCGCCCGCCACGAGGTCGGTCATCAGGTAGCCGCCGTCCCGCTCGCTGCGGGTGCCGGCGACGACCTCGCCGTGCACGTTCGTCAGCGTGACGACGGCATCGCGGACCGGGACGGCGTCGGGCGTCAGCACGCTGCCGGCGAGCCGGCCGGCGCCGCCGAGGACGATGTCGAGCTCGACGGGACGTTCGCCGACGGTGACGGAGACGGCCCGCGGCTGGTGGCCGCCGGCGGCGGCGATCAGCACGTAGGCGCCGGCGCCCGGGGTGGACAGCACGTATCGCCCGTCGTCGCCGCTGGCGCCCCGGCCGGTCTGCCGGCCTGCGCCGTCGAGCAGGGTCAGCGCGGCGCGCGGCACCACGCTGCCGTCGGCGTGCCGCACCGCACCGGACAGCGGCGCGCCGGCCGGGTGCGGCGCACGCGAGCCCGGCACGGCCGCCTCTGCGCTGCTCCCGTGGGCGGGATCGGCACCGTTCCAGGACGCGACGCCCCGGACGGGCGGGGCGGCGGCGGGCGTGCCGAGCGGGGCGCTGGGGGATGCGGCGCTGGACATCAGGGGGGTCTCCTTGAGGAAGAAGGCGATGAGCAGGCCGAGCACGAGCATCGGCACGAGGTAGAGGAAGATCCGCGGCATGGCGTCGGCGTAGGCACGGACGTAGCCGTCGCGCAACGGGGCGGGCAGGGCGTGGACGAGCTGCGGCGTGAGCGAGTCGACGGCGGGCGCGGCGCCGTGGTGCACGCCCGAGCCGGCGGGCGCCGGACCACCCGCCGCACCCGGTGCCGGACGTCGCCCGGCGAGGGCGCGTGCCAGCCGGTCGGCGAGCAGGGTCCCGAAGACGGCGGCGCCGAGGCTGCCGCCGATCTGCCGGAAGTAGGTCGCGGCGGCGGTGGCCACGCCGAGGTCGGCGGGGCGTACCGCGTTCTGCACGGCCAGGACCAGCACCGGCATGACGAGGCCGAGCCCCAGGCCGAGCAGCGCCAGCCAGGCGCTGTAGGTGAGCCGGCCGGTGTCCGGACCGATCCGGGACAGCAGCCATATGCCGGTACTGGAGAGGATGCCGCCGAGGATCGGGTACGGGCGGTAGCGGCCGGTGCGGCTGATGAGCTGTCCGGTGACGACGGAGGCGCTGACGATGCCCGCGGTCAGCGGCAGCATCAGCAGCCCTGAGTCGGTGGCTCCGGCGCCGTCGGCCATCTGGAAGAACGTCGGCAGATAGCCGGCGGTGGCGAAGAGGGCGGCGCCGGTGATCAGGGCGAGGAGCGCGGCAGCGGCGAAGGTCGGATCGCGCAGCAGCCGCAGCGGAATCAGCGGTTGGGCGGCGAACCGTTCGACGACGAGGAAGAGCAGCACCGCGCCGCCGCCGGTGGCGGCGAGCACGAGCACGGGCCGCGAGTCCCAGGCGTACCGCGTGCCGCCCCAGCTGGACAGCAGCACCAGACACCCCGAGGCGATGGTGAGCAGCACCGCGCCCGCACCGTCGAACGCTCCCCTGTCCCGGGGCTTCTCCAGACGCAGGACGAGCCCGACGACGGCCAGGGTGATCAGGCCGAAGGGCACGTTGACGTAGAAGCACCAACGCCAGGACATGTGATCGGTGAAGAAGCCGCCGAGCAGCGGACCGGCGACGGAGGCGATGCCGAAGGCGGCGCCGACCACCCCCATGACGCGCCCCCGGGCCCGAGGCGGCACCAGGTCGGCGACGATCGCCTGCACCCCGATCATCAGACCGCCGGCGCCGATGCCCTGCACCGCGCGAAAGACGATCAACTGGTCCATGGTCCGTGCGGCGCCGGCGAGCCCCGAACCGGCCACGAAGACCGCGACGGCGCACAGGAAGACGCTCTTGCGGCCGACGAGGTCGCCGAGCCGGCCGTAGAGGGGGAGGGTGACGGTGGAGGTGAGCAGGTAGGCGGTGATCGCCCAGGACATCCGGTCGACCCCGTGCAGCTCTCCGACGATCTTCGGCAGCGCGGTCGCGACGATCATCTGGTCGAGGGCGGCAAGCAGCAGGGCGAGCAGCAGACCGAAGAGCACGAGGCCCAGCCGCCGGGGCGCCGGCCGGGGCGGGCCGGCCGGGCCTGGTTCGCTCTGCGGTGGGGAAGGTTCCGGGCGGGCGGTTTCCGATCGGGTGGCTGCCGGCCGGGAGGGGGTGGACCCGGCGGGCCCGAGCGGGACGAACGGGTCGAAGCGGGCGAGCGGGGCGACCTCCGGCCGGGGAACCTGTGGCCCGTCGACTCTCAGCGTGTCGGCCTCTGGCCCGTCGGTCCCTGGCCCGTCGACTCTCAGCCTGTCGGCCTCTGGCCCGTCGGTCCCTGGCCCGTCGACTCTCAGCCTGTCGGCCTCTGGCCCGTCGGTCCCTGGCCCGTTGGCCTCCGGTCCGGCGGCCTTCGGCCTGGCGACATTCCGCCCGGTGGCCTGCCCTCCGGTTGCTCTCCGCCCGGTTGCCACCTGCCCGGTGCCGATGTCCGGCGGAACGGTGCCCGGCGGCGTCCGGCCGGTCCGCTCCGGGTTCGCGATCGGGTTCGTGATCGGGCTCGTGGCCGGGCTCGTGGCCGGGCTCGTGAACGATGTCGTGCGGCTGACCGGCGTTGTGCGACCCACGTCGTGCTCCCCTCCTCGCGCCTGCGCCGCCCATTTCTGGCAGTGCGCGACAACAGGAGCAAGTGGGGGTAAGCACGACGAACGGTGTGCTGGCGGGGTGGCGGCGGGCGTCCGTCCCGGTCGGACCCGCTCCGGGCCGCCACCCGTGCGCTGCGGGAAACCACTCGAACCGGTGACCTTGCGGACCCGGGCAAGGCAACCCCCCGCCTCGACAGCTGCGGGACCGCCCTACTGAGGGTGGCCCCGCACCTCCGCCCGGCCCATCCGGACCATCGGGTCCATCCGGACCGTCAGGACTCCATCCGCGCGGCGAGCTTGGCAAGGACGCCGTCGTAGATCCGGGCGAGACCCTTCGGCGCAAAGGTCTTCTCGAAGAAGCCACCGATGCCGCCGGCTCCGTTCCACACCGTGGTGACGGAGACCCGCGCCTTGCCCTCGCCCGCGGGGGTGACCCGCCAGGTCGTCACCATCGACGAGTTGCGGTCCTTCTCGACGAGCTCACCGTCGGTGGGCTCGGACACCTCCAGCAGGCAGTCACGCACCCGCTTGCTGGTGGCCTGGAGCTTCCAGTGCACCAGCGTGCCCTCGCCGTCGCCGCCCTCGCGGACCTCGTACTCGCTGAAGGGCTCGGTCAGCACCGACTCCCGGGTGCCGCTGTAGTCGGCCAGCGCGTCGAAGACGTCGTCCGGCTGAGCCGCGATGATCCGTTCGGTGGCGGCCTCGACCTGCGCCATGGCACTTCCTCCAGCAGTCGTATGCACGTGTTCTCACATGTCGGTACGGACGTGCCCCAGCCAACCACCCGTCCCCACCGGCTCCCAAATCGGGGGACACGGCCGCGTCCGCCACCCGGGGGGACCGCCGCGGCACGCCGGTGGGCGTGCCGCGCACGATCAAGGGAACATGTGTTCTATTGTGGGTCGAGTGCCACCGCCGAACGCATCGAGGAGGCGTCATGCGCTGGGAGAACCTCAGGGACCAACCCACCCGGACCGCGGACGGCAACCCGAGGCGGGACGCCGCGCTGTTCGGGGCGGACGCGGTGACGACGCGCACGTTCGACACGCCTGAGTTCCGCGGCATCACGTTCCACGAGGTCCGCGCCCGGACGATCGTGAACCGGGTGCCAGGCGCGTCCCGGATGCCGTTCGAGTGGACGATCAACCCGTATCGCGGCTGTTCGCACGCCTGCGTCTACTGTTTCGCGCGCAAGACGCACAGTTATCTGGACCTGGACACCGGCCTCGGCTTCGACTCGCAGATCGTGGTGAAGGTCAACGCCCCGGAGGTGCTCCGCCGCCAGCTGGCGTCGCCGCGCTGGCACGGCGAGCACATAGCCATGGGCACCAATGTGGACTGCTACCAGCGCGCCGAGGGCCGCTACCAGCTGATGCCGGGCATCATCGCCGCGCTGCGGGACCACGCGAACCCGTTCTCGATCCTGACCAAGGGGACGCTGATCCTGCGCGACGTGGACCTGCTGGCACAGGCGGCCGAGGTCACCGACGTCGGCGTCGCGGTGTCGGTGGGCTTCACCGACCAGGAGCTGTGGCGCACCGTCGAGCCGGGCACCCCTGCGCCGCAGCGCCGGCTGGACGTGGTGCGCGCGCTCACTGCACGCGGCATGGGCTGCGGGGTGCTGATGGCACCGGTGATCCCGTTCCTCAGCGACCACCCGGACCAGCTCCGCGCCACCGTGCGCGAGATCGCCGCGGCCGGCGCGACCTCGGTGACCCCGCTGGTGTTGCACCTGCGGCCGGGCGCCCGCGAGTGGTTCATGACCTGGCTGGGCCAGCACCACCCGCATCTCGTCCGGCGCTACGAGCGGCTGTACGCGGCCGGGGCGTACGCCCCCAAGTGGTACCAACGCCGGGTCACCCGGCAGGTTCACGAACTGGCGAGGGAGTACGGCGTCGGCCCGTCCCGCGCAGGCCTGACCCGACGCATCCGACCACGGGACCCGGAACCCGACGTGGGCAACCACGAGCCTTCCCCGGAGCCCACCCAGCTGACCCTGCTCTGACTCTGAGCCCCCGTTTCCGAGGGGGGCGCGAAGCAGCCCCAAACCTGAGCCCACCCGAAATGGGGCGCGAAGCCGCCCAAAAAGGGGCGCGGGGAACTGCGCCCCCCAGCCACCACGAGCCCGCACCCCCACCACCACAAAGCGGCTACACGCCGGGACGGGGCGCGAAGCCGCCCAAAAAGGGGCGCGGGGAACTGCGCCCCCCAGCCACCACGAAACCGCCAGACCGCCACCACCACAAAGGGCCACCCCCTTCCGCACCCGGCCCACGGGGCCACGGGGGCACCGGCCCACCTGGCCACCGGGGTCACCGGGGTCACCGGGGTCACCGGGGCCACCAGGCCACCGGCCACCAGGCCACCAGGCCACCGGGGTCACCGGGGTCACCGGGGCCACCCGGGACCCCCGGCCGACCAACCCACCGGGCCCCGGGCCCCACCCCGGGGCCCGACGGCCTCCGTTCGGGTCACCCCCGGCCAAGGCTCCCCACTCCTGACGCCCTTTCAGAGACGATGCCCTTGGACCGCACCCGCGGCCCAAGGAACCGCATCGCCCGGGAGCCCAAGTGAACAGACGCGCCGTCGCCCTGTGCGGCATCGCCGCAGCGGTGGCCGGGACGGTGTCGGCCGTCCCGTACTCCACGACCGCCACAGCCGTGGCCCCCGCCTCCGCCCCCGCCCTTCGGGCGACCGCGATCTCCACACCCACCACAGGCCCCCGCGCGGCAGCCGCCCCCGGCCCGGCCGCCCAGGCCGCTCCCGGTACGACCACGCTCACCTGGCGGAAGTGCCCCACCGACAGCTATCCGACCTTGCAGTGCGCCTCCGTACGGGTGCCGCTGGACCACGACCACCCGGGTGGGCGGCAGATCACCCTGGCCCTGTCGCGCGTGCCGCACACCGCTCCGGCCTCCTCGTTCCAGGGTCCGCTGCTGGTCAACCCGGGTGGTCCGGGCGGCAGCGGGCTGCGGCTCGCCGGGTTCGTGGCGGCTGCGCTGCCGAAGGACGTCGCGGCGCGCTATGACGTGATCGGGTTCGACCCGCGCGGCGTCGGCAAGAGCACGCCGGCGCTCGACTGCCGTGCGGGCCACTTCGCGCCGGTCCGCCCGCCGAGCGTCCCCGACGGCACCGCCGTCGAAGAGGCCAACCTCACCCGGGCACGGGACTTCGCCCGGGCGTGCGGCGCGAAGTACGCCGATGTGCTGCCGTACCTGGACACCACCAGCGCCGCCCGGGACATGGACGTCATCCGGCGGGCCCTGGGCGCGCCGAAGATCAACTACTTCGGCTACTCGTACGGCACCTACCTGGGCGCCGTGTACGGCAAGCTGTACCCGCACCGGGTGCGCCGTATGGTCCTGGACTCGATGGTCGACCCCACGGGCGTCTGGTACACCGACAACCTCGCACAGGACTACGCCTTCAACGCCCGCCAGGAGGCGTTCTTCGCCTGGGTCGCCAAGAACGCCACGACGTACCGGCTGGGCACCGACCCCGCGAAGGTGGCCGCCGCGTGGTATGCGATGCGGGATGCGGTGCGCCGGGCCCCGGCCGGCGGGAAGGTGGGCGCCGCGGAACTGGAGGACACCTTCCTGCCGGGCGGCTACTACAACGGCTACTGGCCCGACCTGGCCGCCGCCTTCGCCGCGTACGTCGTCGACCGGAACCCGCAGCCGCTGGTCACCGCCTTTTCCGAGCTGGGTGCCGTGGACGCGGCCGGCGACAACGGCTACAGCGTCTACACGGCGGTGCAGTGCCGTGACGCCGCCTGGCCGCGCGACTGGCAGACCTGGCGCGACGACAACGGTCGGGCGCACGCCAAGGCACCGTTCTCCACCTGGAACAACGCCTGGTACAACGCCCCGTGCGCGTTCTGGCCGGTGCCGGCCGCAGGGCCCGTGGACATCGCCACCGACGCACTCCCCCCGGTGCTGCTCTTCCAGGCCACCGACGACGCGGCCACCCCGTACGAGGGCGGCATCACCGTGCACGGCAAGCTGGGCGCCTCACGCCTGGTCGTCGAGCAGGGCGGCGGCAACCACGGGGTGACCCTGAGCGGCAACACCTGCCTCGACTCGCACCTGACGGCGTATCTGGCGTCCGGGAAGCTGCCGCGGGCCAGGACCGGGGCCACCGTCGACGCGGTGTGCCCGCGGCTGCCCGACCCGGAGCCGCAGAGCACCAAGAGCACCTCGGCACGCGGCGCCGCACTGCACCGGATGCTCGGCTTCCGGCCCTGACCGGGCGGCCGGGGAAGGAGTGACCGGTGAGCGCCGCGGGACCGGTGCGCACAATGGCCGCCATGAACAGCAGCCTCACCCACATCCCCGCACCCGAAGGCGTCGCCCCCTCCACCGCCTACACCCACGTCGTCCTGGGCACCGGCCGTTTCGTGGCCGTCTCCGGTCAGCTCGCCCTGGACGAGCAGGGCCGACTGGTCGGCGAGGGCGATGCGGCGGCCCAGGCACGGCAGGTCTTCGAGAACCTGCGCCGCTGCCTGGCCGCCGCAGGCGCCGGTTTCGACGACGTCGTGAAGCTGACCTACTTCGTGACGGACATGGCCCACATGCCCGCGATACGGCAGGCCCGGGACGCCTTCATGGACCCCGCGCGACTGCCCGCCAGCTCTGCGGTGCAGGTCGCGGCGCTGGTGCGCCCGGAGTTCCTGATGGAGGTCGAGGCCTTCGCGATCCTGCCGGAGTGAATCCGTCGCCGCCGGCCGCCGGGACGACATCCCTTCCCGGCGGCCGGCGGCGTCCTCACCCCGGCAGCCGGGCCAGCGCTGCGGCCGCCGCCGCTGCCAGCTGCGGATGGGCGGTGGCCTCGGTGAGGACCGCGCCGGCCCGTGCGTCACCCAGCGCTCCCAGCCCTTCGACGCAGGCCAAGGCCACCTTCGTGAAGGGGTCGTGGGGGGTGAGACGGCGGCGGAGGGTGGTGATGAGGGCGGGCACGGACTCGGGTGCCCGCAGTTCGATGAGCAGTCTGACGGGGTGCAGGGCGTAGGCGACGCGCAGCTCGTTGGTGGCGAGCGCGGCAGCGGCGCGTGCCGTGCGCGGGTCGCCGAGCCGGGCCAGGGCGCGGGCGGCGGTGGCGCAGCGCGGTGGGTCGCGGTGGTTGAGCAACAGCACGAGCGTTTCGAACGCGCGCCGGTCACCTGCGCTGCCGAGCCGGAAGGCGGCCAACTCGCGGGCCCACAGCGGGCGGCCCGGCGCGGTCAGCACGGCCGCGAGCTCGTCGTGGTCACGCGTGGTGGCCAGGCGCTCGAGGTCGGGCGCCCCTTCGGACTCGCGGCGTAAGCGTTCCGTGAGCACGCGCAACTCCTCGTCCATGATCCGACCTTAACCGGGACGCAGATCACAGCGACAGGGCGCAAGAAAGCACACGGAGCCCCTGGCGCGCTCGTTACTCGCCAGTTAAGCTCATACGAGCGAGCCTCTCGGCAGCCTGGTGACGCAGCCGCCGTACGGGTTCGCGGTTCGGCATCCGCACGATCGATGCCGTCCTGGCCACATCGGCCGCGGACGGCCCGTCAGGCGGGCTTTTCGGTGGCACGGCTGTGCGTGCCACCTCAGCGGTACGGCAGGTTCCGGGACAGAACCGGCCGGCTCTCTCCACACCCCTCTCCTCAGCCGTAGCCGTGGTGACGCGGCGGTCGGCCGGCGCCGGTGTGCTCGTCGGTGCGTCGGGCGTGGCCGCCCCTCACCCGCGGGCGTACGCCGCGCGCCGGCCGCCCGCATCCGCCGGCGTACGCCCAACACCGCACGGCCGCCCACCCCGTAGCGGTGTCCGCGAGCGCCCGCAGCCACACGCGTGACCTCGCGTGCGTGACCTCGCACCCCTGCGCACGCCGGCCGTCGCCCCTTCCCTCATCCTGTCCCGCACCCTGGAGTTCCCCGATGGTCGCTCCCCTGTCCCTCCCCTCATCGGCCCGGCCGGCCCCGTCCACCGCGGCCGAAGCGCCCGCCGAAGCCCCCCGGCTCCCCGCCACCGCGCGCGAGGTGCGCACGATCGCCGTCGTCGGCCTCGGCACGATGGGCACCGGCATCGTCGAGCTGCTGGCCCGCAGCGGACGCGAGGTCATCGGCATCGACCTCAGCGACGCCGCCGCGACCCGGGCCACCGCCGCGCTGGACGCCGCGACCGAGCACGCGGTGCGCCGTGGCCGGCTCACCGCTGACGAGCGGTGCGAGACGCTGGCCCGGCTGCGCACCTTCACCGACTACGCGGCCGCCGCCGACGCCGATCTGGTGATCGAGGTGACCCCGGAGTCATACGAGACGAAACAGCAGGTCATCCGGGCGCTGGACGCGATCGTGCGCCCCACGGCCGTGATCGCGACGGGAACCAACGCGCTGTCCGTGACCCGGCTCGCGGCCGCCTCGGCGCACCCGGAGCGGGTGCTGGGGCTGCACTTCTTCCATCCGGCGCCGGTGATGCGACTGGTCGAGGTGGTCTCCTCGGTGCTGACCGCGCCGGACGCCATCGGTGCCGTCACCGATCTCGCGATCGAGCTCGGCAAGGAGCCGGTGGCGGTCGGCGACCGGCCCGGGTTCGTGGCCGACGGGCTGCTGTTCGGCTACCTCAACCAGGCCGCCGCGATGTACGAGGCCCGCTATGCCTCCCGTGCGGACATCGACGCGGCGATGCGGCTCGGCTGCGGGCTGCCGATGGGGCCGCTGGCGCTGCTCGACCTCGTCGGCATCGACACCGCCGTCACCGTTCTGGAAGCGCTGTACGCCGAGTCCCACGACCGGCTGCACGCCCCCGCGTCGGTGTTGCGCCAGCTCGCCGAGGCGGGCCTGACGGGCCGTAAGGCGGGCCGCGGCTTCTACACCTACGAGGCCCCGGGCAGCGCCACCGTGCTTCCCGACGCGCTGACCCCGCGACCGGAGACGCGGGCCACCGGCGCAGGGCGGCCGGTCCGCTCGGTCGGGGTGGCCGGTTCGGGCACCATGGCGTGCGGCATCGTCGAGGTGTTCGCCAAGAGCGGCTACGACGTGCTGCTGGCCGCACGCAGCCTGGACAAGGCGACGGCGGCGAAGTCCCGGATCGGCGGCTCGCTGGCACGCGCGGCCGCCAAGGGCCGGCTCACGCCCGAGGCGGCGGACGCGGCGCTCGCCCGCATCACGCCGGTGGGCGGTTACGAGGCGCTCGCGGACGTCGATCTCGCCGTGGAGGCGGTGGCGGAGGACCTCCAGGTCAAGCGGGAGCTGTTCGCAGCGCTCGACAAGGTCTGCAAGCCGGGTGCCGTGCTCGCCACCACCACCTCCTCGCTGCCCGTGATCGCCTGCGCCCGCGCCACCGACCGGCCGCGTGACGTGCTCGGCATGCACTTCTTCAACCCGGCCCCGGCCATGAAACTGGTCGAGGTGGTGCGCACCGTGCTCACCGGCGACGAGGCGCACGCCACCGCCCACGAGGTGTGCGCCACGCTCGGCAAGCACGCGGTGGACTGCGGCGACCGCGCCGGGTTCATCGTCAACGCGCTGCTGTTCCCGTATCTCAACAACGCGATCAAGATGGTGCAGGAGCACTACGCGACACCCGACGACATCGACGCGGCGATGCGGCTCGGTGGCGGCTATCCGATGGGTCCCTTCGAGCTGCTGGACGTGGTCGGGCTCGATGTGTCCCTCGCGATCGAGCAGGTGCTGCACCGGGAGTTCCGCGAGCCGGGCCTGGCGCCGGCGCCCCTGCTGGAGCGGCTGGTCGCCGCGGGGTGCCTCGGGCGGAAGACCGGGCGGGGCTTCCGGGAACATGCGCGGCGTGCCTGACCGTCGCGCGGCACGGCCCCGCGTCCCCCGGCCCGGGGTACGCGCCCTTCGGCGGCACCGTCCGCGGCCGGCCCGGCCTGGCCACGGACGGTGCCCGGGACGAACGGGGCAAGGCCGGTGACTGCGCGCCGGACAGGTCCGATGCAGTACGTTCGGGGCATGTCCCAGCCCGCCAAGTCCATGCGCCGCCAAGCCCCGTCCGACCCCCTGGAACGCACCGCCGGCTCCCGCGCCGCCGCGCAACGGCTCAAGATGCGCCGGGAGCTCGCCGCCGCCGCCATGGAGCTGTTCGCCACGAAAGGGTACGAGGCGACGACGGTCGACGAGATCGCGGCCGCGGCCGGCGTCGCCCGCCGTACCTTCTTCCGGCACTTCCGCTCCAAGGAGGAGGCGATCTTCCCGGACCACGACGACACGCTGGTCCGTGCGGAGGCGGTACTGAACGCGGCACCCCCGCACGAGCACCCGCTCGACACGGTCTGCCGCGGCATCAAGGAAGTCATGAAGATGTACGCGGCGCGCCCGGAGATCTCCGTCGCCCGCTACAAGCTCACCCGTGAGGTCCCCACCCTGCGCGAGGCGGAGATCGCCTCCGTCGCCCGCTACGAGCGCCTGTTCACCCGCTACCTGCTGGGCCACTTCGACGAGCACGCCCACCACGACGCCGCCAACGACGATCCGTTGCTCGCCGAGGTCGCCGCGTCCGCCGTGGTCACCGCGCACAACCACGTCCTGCGGCGCTGGCTGCGGGCCGACGGCAAGGGGGACGTGGAGGCTCAGCTGGACCACGCCTTCGCCATCGTCCGCAGGACCTTCGGCACCGGTATCGGCGCCGGGCGCACCCCGCAAGCCGGCGCTCCCCATGCGACCGCGGCCACCTCCGGCGACGTCCTGGTGACGGTGGCCCGCACGGACGCGCCCCTGGACGAGATCATGCGGACCATCCAGGGGGCGCTCCAGGAGCAGTGAGCCGCTTGCGCGGGAGGACGCCGTGACCCGTGCGCTCCGGTGCGGACCGGCGGGCGACGGGTGCACTCCGGCGTACTCGGGTGCTCTCCTGAACACCGCTCGGGGATCAACTGGAGATAGGCTCTGCCCGGGCTGAAGCGCGACTGTCGGGGGTGTGCCGGTGCCGGGCGAGGCGGCTGCGAACAACTCCTTCAGCGGACGCGCAGAGGCACCGGTCATCCAGGCACAGCACATAGAGACGGTCTACCTGGCGTCCGCGCCCACGCCGCAGCGGCCGGCCTGGACACTGCCGGCGCGACCGGCGGGCCTGGTCGGACGTGACCGTGAGCGGACCGGACTGCTGGCCCTGCTGGACCCGGCGCGCCGTGCGGCGGCACCCGGCGTCGTCTGCCTCACCGGCCCCGGCGGGGTGGGCAAGACCGCTCTCGCGCTGGACACCGCCTATGACGTGCGCGCCCGGGGCTGGTATCCCGGACCGGCCCTCTACGTGGACGCACGGGCCCACCGGAGCGACCGGATCGACGGGGCCGAGGCCCTGCTCGGCGCGCTGCTGCGGCAGCTCGGCCTGCCCGGTGACCAGCTCGATCGGCACCGGGCAGGCCTGGAGGGCCAGTTGCGGGGCACGCTCGCGGCCGAGCCCCAGGGCTGTCTGATCGTCGTGGACGACCTGGCCGACGCGGATCTGCTGGGCTCGGTGATCCCCGCGGACGGCAGGCACCGGTTGCTGGTGACCTTGCGCGGCAGCCCGGGCCGCGACGACGTGAGCGAGGTGCGCCTGCCAGGGCTTGGGCCCGACGCTGCCCGGCTGTTGCTGGCCGATCTCTCGGGGCGGGCGGCCGACGACCCCCTGGTGGCGGAGGTCGCCGGGCTCTGCGGCGAACTTCCGCACGCCCTCCGGCTCGCGGCGAGCCGGCTGGCCGAACCGGACGACGCCGTCCAGAACTTCCTGGCGATACTGCGGCAACCCGAGGAACGCCCCGCCGAGCTCGGTCTCGTTCCGCTGTATGACGCCTCGTTGGCGCTGCTCGACGCCGCCGACGCACGGATGCTGCACCTGCTGACCCTGCACCCGGGCACCGAGGTGGACACCGCGGCGGCCGCGGCGCTGGCCGGGTGCACGGTGCCCGAGGCAGGGCGCAGGCTGCGCCAATTGTGCGCGTCCCATCTGCTGGAGCAGAGCGGCACCCCGGACCGGGTGCGCTGCCACGACCTGCTGTGGCAGTACGCGCGATCGCGTTGCACCGCGGTGGAGAGCCCGGCGGAGGTCACCGCGGCCGAGCACCGGCTCGTCCAGCACTACGCGGCGCACGCACCGGACGCGGACGACGGCTGGCTGGAGCGGGAGTGGCGCACCCTGGTCCTGGTGGTGGCGATGGCGGCCCGGCTGGGCCGGTGTGACGTCGTCTCGGCGCTGGCCGCCGGGCTGATCGACCACCTGACCGGCCAGGCCCGGACCGTCGACGCGCTCAGCGTGCTCGGGCACGCCGTCACCGCGGCGCACCAGCGCGGCGAGCACGGCCGGGAGGCCGCGTTGCTGACCGAGATGAGCCGGCAGTACCACGGTGTGCAGCGGGCTCGGGAGGCGGCCGTCTGCGCCGAGGCCGGCCACCTGGTCCACATCCGGATGGGGGTGCTGTCACCGGACATGGACGACGCCCTGGCGGAGCACGCAGCGGCGCAGGGGGACGCCCACGCCGCCGTCCACCACCGGGACCGCGCGGCACGCGGCTGGCGGCGCCGGGGCCACCTGGCACGGTACGCGGTCTCGCTGTACGGGCTGGGGTGCGGCTGGGACGACCTGGGCGAGCCGGGCCGGGCGGCACGGGCGTACGCCCGCTCCCTGGCGGCGGCCGAAGCCGCCCGTGACGTGCGCGCCGCCGCCCGCGCCTGCCATGCGCTCGCCGCCGGCGCCGCCGCCCGCGACGCCCACGACGAGGCCGCCGACCATCTGACCCGCGGGCTCGACCTGGCCCGGCGCACCGACGACGTGCGCACCACGGTCGCGCTGCTGAACCGGCTCGCCCGGGCCCGGCTGGACGCCCGGCGCACCGACGACGCGGTGGAGTTGCTGGACACGGCGTTGCGGCTCACCGACGCGTACCGGCTGCGCCAGTTGCGGACCAGCGTGCTGGACCTGGAGGCGGACCTGCTCAAGTCGCTGGCCACGGCCGCCGACCGGGCCGCCGAGGCATGCGAGCGGGACGCCGAGACGGCGGTGGAAGAGCACGTCGTGCGCTGCGAGCGGGAGTGGTTCGGGCGACCACGCGGGGCCGGACGGACAGCGCAGGTGGGTACGTCGGAGCGGGAGGGCGACGCCACCACGGAGGGGGCCGCCCCGGACACGTCCGACGATCCCTCCGAGCCGGCGTGGTGGGAGGTCGGTGCCGCCTCCTCCGACAGACCCGATCACAGGGCCTGGGTCCGGGAGGCCGAGCGCAGCCCTGCCGTGGTGGCCAAGCGGGACGCGGCGGCCCGGCTGCGCCGGCAGACGGACGGGTTGCTGGCCAGGGCGGCGAAGGCCGAGGAGGAGCGTGGCCGGCGGCGCCAGGAGGAGGGTGCCGAGCATGTCCCCGAGCCTCCGGTGCTGCGGCCCAACCACCACCTGCGGTCGGTCTTCGCCCGGACCACGGCGCTGCCCGGCTGCGCCCTGCTGTGGAGCATGGCCTGGGTGGTGCACGACTGGTTCCAGGACGCCCGGCGGCCCGTCACGGCGCTGCTGTATCTGGGCTTGACGGTCGCCGCGGTGTGGGCCGGGCGGCGGGTGTGGCAGCGCAGCCGGGGGACCCACGCCGGGGATGTGCTCGCGCTGTGCGTGCACCGGTGCCATCCGGCCGCCGGTGCGGCACTGCTGGCGTACGCGGCAGCGCTGACGGGTGCTCGGCTCACCGTGCTGGGCGCTGCGGTGCTGCTGGCCGCCCAGACGGCGTGGGACCTGTGGCCCGTGGTGCGCCACCGGATGCGGCCACCCGCAGGCGTCGGTGCGGTCCGGCCGTCGTCGTAGTCGTGGGCACGACGTGCGGGCCCGACCCGGCCACGCCCTGCCTCGCCTCACCTCGCCCGGCACGACGGGTAGCGCCGGCCCGCACGGCAACCGGTGCAGCGGCCCGCACACCACCCCGGACGCCACGTGCCCCACCGGCCCCGCCCGAAGTCCCGGGACGGACAACAACGATCGATCATCGCTCATTTGACCAGCTCAGGCGACAGATGAGGCAAATTCTTGGCACGCAGTGCCTTGTCTTCTGACACGCGGTGCCATACGTTGAAGGAGTCCGGGCGGACGGCCTGCGGGAACCCCGTGGCCGCCTGTCCCCGCCTGCCCTCGGGTGGGCGCGCCCGGACGCCTGCGTCACAGGCACATCGAGCACATCGAGCACGCCCACGGGCCGCCACAGCACGGCCACCGTGCCGCCTTCGCCGAACCGACGGCACCCCGCACCGGGCACCCCCGGCCGGCACACCAACTCCGGCCCCGTCCGGAAAGGAACCACCCCACGTCCCCGCCAGCGTCCCCGTGACGCTTTCCCCGCGCTCCGGGCCACGCCCGCGAACGCAGCGGGGGGAGACAACCCATCGCCGGAGGCACCACCGTGAAGGAAATCCTGGACGCGATCCTCGCGCAGTCGACCCAGCAGACGTCGCCGGGCGGCACCGCGCCCGGCACGGCCGCGGACTTCGCGGCCCTGCCCCTGCCCGACTCGTACCGCGCCGTGACGGTGCACAAGGACGAGACGGAGATGTTCGAGGGGCTCACCACCCGTGACAAGGACCCCCGCAAGTCGCTCCACCTGGACGAGGTGCCGGTGCCCGAGCTCGGCCCGGGCGAGGCGCTCGTCGCCGTGATGGCCTCGTCGGTCAACTACAACTCCGTGTGGACCTCGATCTTCGAACCGCTGCCCACCTTCGCGTTCCTGGAGCGCTACGGCCGCCAGGGCGAGCTGGGCCGGCGCCACGACCTGCCGTACCACATCATCGGCTCCGACCTGGCGGGCGTCGTGCTGCGCACCGGCGCCGGCGTGAACGCCTGGCAGCCGGGCGACGAGGTGGTGGCGCACTGCCTGTCCGTCGAGCTGGAGTCCGCTGACGGGCACAACGACACGATGCTCGACCCGGAGCAGCGGATCTGGGGGTTCGAGACGAACTTCGGCGGCCTCGCCGAGATCGCCCTGGTCAAGTCCAACCAGCTGATGCCCAAGCCGCGCCATCTGACCTGGGAGGAGGCCGCATCCCCCGGTCTGGTCAACTCCACCGCCTACCGCCAGCTGGTGTCCGGCAACGGCGCCGGAATGAAGCAGGGCGACAACGTCCTGATCTGGGGCGCGAGCGGCGGACTCGGCAGTTACGCCACCCAGTTCGCGCTGGCCGGCGGCGCCACCCCGGTCTGTGTCGTGAGCAGCGAGCAGAAGGCGGAGGTGTGTCGCGCGATGGGCGCCGAGGCGGTCATCGACCGCAGTGCCGAGGGCTACGCCTTCTGGGGGGAGGACGGGGAGCAGGACCCGCGCGAGTGGAAGCGGTTCGGCAAGCGGATCCGGGAGCTGACCGGCGGTGAGGACGTCGACATCGTCTTCGAGCACCCGGGCCGGGAGACCTTCGGCGCGTCCGTCTACGTGACCCGCAAGGGCGGCACCATCGTGACCTGCGCCTCCACCTCCGGTTACAAGCATGAGTACGACAACCGCTACCTGTGGATGTCGTTGAAGCGGATCGTCGGCTCGCACTTCGCCAACTACCGGGAGGCCTGGGAGGCCAACCGGCTCATCGCCAAGGGCCGCATCCATCCGACGCTGTCGAAGGTCTACGCGCTCGAGGAGACCGGGCAGGCCGCGTACGACGTGCACCACAACCTGCACCAGGGCAAGGTGGGCGTCCTGGCGCTGGCGCCCCGTGAAGGGCTCGGCGTGCGCGACAGCGAGCTGCGTGCGCGGCACATCGACGCCATCAACCGCTTCCGCAGCGCCGCCTGAGGGGCCGTCCGCCATGACACTGCCGCACACGACGCACGCGGAGCGGGCCGGGGCGGGCCCGGAGCAGGCCGATGCGCCCGCCGAGCAGGCCGGCGCCGACCCGGCCCAGGCGGCCCCGCGTCAGAAGGACCGGCCCTGGCTGATGCGGACCTACGCGGGCCATTCGTCGGCCGAGGCGTCCAACGCGCTCTACCGCCGCAACCTCGCCAAGGGCCAGACCGGCCTGTCCGTCGCCTTCGACCTGCCCACCCAGACCGGCTACGACCCCGACCACGTGCTGGCGCGCGGCGAGGTCGGCCGGGTGGGGGTGCCGGTCTCCCACCTGGGCGACATGCGCCGGCTCTTCCAGGACATCCCGCTGGAGCGCACCAACACCTCGATGACCATCAACGCCACCGCCATGTGGCTGCTGGCGCTGTACCAGGTGGTCGCCGAGGAACAGGGCCTGGACCCCGACGCCCTCGCGCGGCTGACCGGGACCACGCAGAACGACATCGTCAAGGAGTACCTCTCCCGCGGGACCCATGTCTTCCCACCGGGCCCGTCGCTGCGGCTGACCACGGACCTGATCGCGTACACCGTGCACGCGATGCCGTCCTGGAACCCGATCAACATCTGTAGCTACCACCTCCAGGAAGCCGGTGCCACCCCCGTCCAGGAGATCGCGTACGCGCTGTCCACCGCCGTCTCGGTGCTCGACGCGGTCTTCGCCTCCGGGCAGATCCCCGAGGACCGCCGCGGCGATGTGGTGGGTCGGATCTCGTTCTTCGTCAACGCGGGCGTCCGGTTCGTCGAGGAGATGTGCAAGATGCGGGCCTTCGGCCGCCTGTGGGACCGCATCACCCGCGAGCGCTACGGCATCGAGGACCCCCGCCAGCGCCGCTTCCGCTACGGCGTGCAGGTCAACTCCCTCGGCCTGACCGAGTCGCAGCCGGAGAACAACGTGCAGCGGATCGTGCTGGAGATGCTCGCGGTCACGCTCTCCAAGGACGCCCGCGCCCGTGCGGTGCAACTGCCCGCATGGAACGAGGCGCTGGGCCTGCCCAGGCCCTGGGACCAGCAGTGGTCGCTGCGCATCCAGCAGGTGCTCGCCCACGAGAGCGATCTGCTGGAGTACGACGACATCTTCGCCGGATCGCATGTCATCGAGGCCGAGGTCGGGTCGCTGATGGAGCGCGCCACCGCCGAGATGGCGCGGATCGAGGAGATGGGCGGGGCGCTCGCCGCCGTCGAGTCCGGCTACCTCAAGGCCCGGCTGGTCTCCTCGCACGCGGCGCGCCGGGCCCGTATCGAGTCCGGCGAGGAGAAGATCGTCGGCGTCAACTGCTACGAGTCGACCGAGCCGAGCCCGCTGACCGCGGACCTCACCACCGCCGTGCAGAGCGTCGACCCGGCCGTGGAGGCCCGGGTCGTGCAGGGGCTCGAGGACTGGCGCGAGACCCGCCGCCAGCCCCCGTACAACCACCCGTGCCCCCGCAAGGCGCTGCACCGCCTGAAGGAGGCAGCGGCCGGCACGGAGAACCTGATGGAGGCCACCCTGGAGTGCGCCCGTTCGGGGGTGACGACGGGCGAGTGGGCGGGTGCGCTGCGCGAGGTCTTCGGCGAGTACCGGGCGCCCACGGGGGTCTCCTCGGCACCGCTGGCCGTGCCCGCCGAGGAGGGCAGCCCGCTGGCCGCGGTGCGCTCAGCGGTGCAGCGCACCGCCACGGAACTGGGCTCCGGGCGTCTCAGGCTGCTGGTCGGCAAGCCGGGGCTCGACGGGCACTCCAACGGTGCCGAGCAGATCGCGCTGCGCGCCAGGGACGCCGGATTCGAGGTCGTCTACCAGGGCATCCGGCTCACCCCCGAGCAGATCGTGACGGCCGCGCTCGCCGAGGACGTGCACTGCGTCGGCCTGTCGATCCTGTCCGGATCGCACGGTGAGCTGGTCCCCGACGTGCTGCGGCGGCTGTCCGCGGCGGGCGCGGCCGACATCCCGGTGATCGTCGGCGGCATCATCCCCAGCGACGACGCCGAGGCGCTCCGCAGCGCCGGCGCGGCCGCCGTGTTCACCCCGAAGGACTTCGGCATCACCGAGATCATCGGCCGTATCGTCGATCAGATCCGGCTCGCGAACAAGCTCGACCCCCTGGAGGTCCCCGCATCATGACGTCGCACGCCAGCGCCACCGACGCCGCCCCCGACACCCCCCGCCCACGTCGCTCCTGTCTCGCGGTGCCCGGCTCGAACCCGCGCTTCCTGGAGAAGGCCCAGGGGCTCGACGCGGACCAGGTCTTCCTCGACCTGGAGGACGCCTGCGCGCCGCTCGCCAAGTCGGACGCCCGGCACACCATCGTCAAGTTCCTCAACGAGGGGGACTGGTCCGGCAAGACGCGTGTCGTGCGGGTCAACGACTGGACGACCGAGTGGACGTACCGCGATGTCGTGACCGTCGTCGAGGGCGCGGGCCAGAACCTCGACTGCATCATGCTGCCGAAGGTCCAGACGGCCGACCAGGTCGTCGCCCTCGACCTGCTGCTCACCCAGATCGAGAGGACGATGGGCCTGCCGGTCGGCCGGATCGGCATCGAGGCGCAGATCGAGAACGCCAAGGGCCTCAACAACGTCAATGCGATCGCCGAGGCCTCCCCGCGCGTCGAGACGATCATCTTCGGGCCGGCCGACTTCATGGCGTCCATCAACATGAAGTCCCTGGTCGTGGGCGAGCAGCCGCCCGGCTACGGCGCGGACGCCTACCACTACATCCTGATGAAGATCCTGATGGCCGCCCGCGCCAACGACCTCCAGGCGATCGACGGTCCCTACCTCCAGATCAAGAACGTGGACGGCTTCCGCGATGTCGCGCAGCGCGCCGCGGCGCTCGGCTTCGACGGCAAGTGGGTCCTGCACCCCGGCCAGGTCGAGGCGGCCAACGAGGTCTTCTCCCCCTCCCAGGAGGACTTCGACCACGCCGAGCTGATCCTCGACGCGTACGAGTACTACACGTCCGAAGCGGGCGGCAAGAAGGGCTCCGCGATGCTCGGCGACGAGATGATCGACGAGGCCAGCCGCAAGATGGCGCTCGTCATCTCCGGCAAGGGCCGTGCCGCCGGCATGCGGCGCACCAGCACGTTCGAAGCCCCGGAGGCGTGAGACAGCCATGCAGTTCGGACGCACTTTCGAGGAGTTCGAGGTCGGCGCGGTGTACAAGCACTGGCCCGGCAAGACGATCACGGAGTACGACGACCACCTCTTCTGCCTGCTGACGATGAACCACCATCCGCTGCACCTCGACGCGCACTACGCCGAGCAGACGACGGACTTCAAGAAGAACGTCGTGGTGGGCAACTACGTCTACTCGCTGCTGCTCGGCATGTCGGTACCCGACGTGTCGGGCAAGGCGATCGCCAACCTCGAGGTCGAGTCGCTGAAGCACGTGGCCCCGACCTTCCACGGCGACACCCTCTACGGCGAGACGACGGTGCTCGGCAAGACCCCGTCCAGGTCCCGCCCGGACCGCGGCGTCGTCCAGGTCGAGACCCGCGGCCACAACCAGCACGGCACGCTCGTCTGCGTGTTCCGGCGCAAGGTGATGGTGCCGACCGAGGCCTACGTCCAGGAGCGCGGCGGGGAGCAGCCCGGCCGGCCCGCACCCCAGTCCGACCCGCAGTCGAACGCACGACCGAGTACGCGGCCGAGCTCGCGGCAAGACAAGGAGAACTGACCCGATGAGCCGACTCGCCCAGACCCACGGCCTGACCGAGATCCAGGCCGAGATCATCTCCACGGTCCGCGACTTCGTCGACAAAGAGATCATTCCGGTCGCCACGGAGCTCGAGCACCGGGACGAGTACCCGCAGGAGATCGTCGACGGCCTGAAGGAGCTGGGCCTGTTCGGCCTGATGATCCCCGAGGAGTACGGGGGTCTCGGCGAGTCACTGCTCACCTACGCCCTGTGCGTGGAGGAGATCGCGCGCGGCTGGATGTCGGTGTCCGGCATCATCAACACCCACTTCATCGTCGCGTACCTGCTCAAGCAGCACGGCACCGACGAGCAGAAGGAGTACTTCCTGCCGCGCATGGCGGCCGGCGGGGTACGCGGCGCCTTCTCGATGTCGGAGCCCGGACTGGGCTCGGATGTGTCCGCGATCACGTCGAAGGCGGTGCGGGAGGATGACACCTTCGTATTGACCGGGCAGAAGATGTGGCTGACCAACGGGGGCACGTCCTCGCTGGTGGCGGTGTTGTGCCGGACGGACACCGACGACACGGCAGGCGCCGACGGCGGCGCACCGCACCGTTCGATGACGACCTTCCTGGTCGAGAAGGAGCCCGGCTTCGGTGCCGTGCGCCCCGGGCTCACCATCCCCGGCAAGATCGAGAAGATGGGCTACAAGGGTGTCGACACCACCGAAATGATCATGGACGGGCTGCGCATCCCGGCAAATCGCGTGCTCGGCGGCAGGACCGGGCGAGGTTTTTACCAGATGATGGACGGGGTGGAGGTCGGGCGCGTGAACGTCGCGGCGCGTGGCTGCGGTGTCGCGCAGCGTGCGTTCGAGCTGGGTGTCGCCTACGCCCAGCAGCGGCACACCTTCGGCAAGCCGATCGCCCAGCACCAGGCGATCCAGTTCAAGCTCGCCGAGATGGCTACCAAGGTCGAGGCCGCTCATGCCATGATGGTGAACGCAGCACGCAAAAAGGACTCCGGGGAGCGAAACGACCTGGAGGCGGGGATGGCGAAATACCTCGCCTCCGAGTACTGCAAGGAGGTCGTCGAGGACTCCTTCCGGATCCACGGCGGCTACGGCTTCTCCAAGGAGTACGAGATCGAGCGCCTCTACCGGGAGGCTCCGATGCTGCTGATCGGCGAAGGCACCGCGGAAATCCAGAAGATGATCATCGGCAGGCGACTGCTCGAAGAGTATCGGTATCTGGGATAGGCCCCGGGGCCGTGAGGGGGTGTCGGCGAGAAGAACGTCACACGCGGTCAACATGTCCCGGTAGCCGACTCGGCTTGCTCGCTTGCCGAGTTACACCCTGCAACCGATACGATCGCTGAAAGCCGCCGTCCCCCTTATGTGCGCGGCATCATCCGCTACGAAGGTCATCCATGCCCCACAGCCAAACCTCTGCACCACGTGACGGCGTACGCTTCCCGGTACGCCTTGCTCGCGGAGCATCGCCGTGGCTGCTGCCGACCGCCGCTGTCGCAGCCCTGTCGCTGGCCCGCGCCCTGCGGTCCCCACGGTCGGCCGCGACCGTGCTCGCCGTGCCCACCACCGCTCTCACGGCCGGCATGCTGTGGTTCTTCCGCGACCCGGAGCGCGAGATCCCCGAGGGCCGGGTGCTGTCACCCGCCGACGGCGTGGTGCAGAGCATCATGCCCTGGAAGGACGGCCGCACCCGCGTCGCGATCTTCATGAGCCCGCTGAACGTCCATGTGAACCGTGCCCCGCTGCCCGGCACCGTGACGTCCGTGGAGCACGTCCCCGGTGGTTTCGTCCCCGCTTTCAACAAGGAGAGCGAGAACAACGAACGTGTCATCTGGCACTTCGACACCGAGCTCGGCGACATAGAGATGATCCAGATCGCCGGCGCCGTGGCCCGACGCATCGTGCCGTACCTCCCCACCGGCAGCAAGGTCGAGCAGGGCGACCGGATCGGGCTGATCCGTTTCGGTTCGCGAGTCGACCTCTACCTTCCGCGTGGCGTCGAGGTCGCGGTCGAGGTCGGCCAGAACACCGTGGCTGGGGTGACACGCCTTGACCGTGATTGATCCCGACACGCAGGCCGGCTGGGTGCCGGAGACGGAGCCGGACGAGGACGGCGAGGAGATGCCGCTGTCGCTGCGCCTGTCGATAGCGGACACGCTCACGCTGGGCAACGCCACCTGCGGCTTCATGGCCGTCTACTTCACCACCACCGGCATCCTGATCCCGCACCTCACGGGCAGCGACGAGTCGGGCATGGCCCGGCACTCGGCCGCCACCGCGGTGATCCTGATGCTGTGCGCCGCCGTCTTCGACCTCTGCGACGGGCTGGTGGCGCGCAAGCTGCGCAGCTCCCCGATGGGCGCCGAGCTGGACAACCTCTCCGACCTGATCAGCTTCGGCCTGGCACCCGCGTACTTCGTGCTGGTCTACGGCATGGTCGCGGACGACGCGCACCAGCGGGTGGCGGCGGTCGGTGCGATCGTGGTGCTGCTCGCAGTCGTGCTCAGACTCGCCAGATTCTCCTGCGTCACGTTGAAGGACGGCATGTTCCAGGGCATGCCGAGCCCCTTCGGGGCGCTCACGGTCGTCTCGATCGTGCTGCTCGAGCTGCCGTTCGTGGCCACCCTGATGGCGATCATCGGGACCGCGTGGCTGATGGTGAGCCGGGTGGAGTACCCCAAGCCGCGTGGCCGGCTGGCGGGCGCCGTCTTCGGCTGGATCGTGCTCAGCATCGGCCTGCTCGCGGCATGGGCCTTCGACGCCCCCGGCGGCCAGCTGCTGTTGCAGACCGGCTGCTCGCTCCAGCTGGTGATGGGTGCCGTCATCCCGTTGTTCGCCACGGCACGGCGGGTACACAACTTCCGCGACCACCGGCGAGAGGCTCGGGCGGCACAGCTGCCGTAGCAGTACTCCGGTGCCGGTGCCGGCACGCACGAACGTGGGCCGGGTCCTCCATGGGCCCGGCCCACGGCGTTACCCGTCCGAAAGGGGCTTCCCGGCTCGCGCGTGCCCCCGGGACTCCACCAGCAGGTCCCGGGCGATGCGCTCGCCCAGGTTCTCCAGGAGGGGACCAGCCAGGGCCATGCAGCGCGCCGGATCGGGCTCCACGTCCGTCAGGGCGTAGGCGCGGCGGATGCCCGCGCCGCGCAGCGCGTCGGCCGACAGCGCGAGGCGCCCGCACACCGCGATGACGTCCTTGCCCGCGTCACCGGCCGCCGCCGCGACGCCCGCGGGGGCCTTGCCGTGCAGGGTCTGCTCGTCCAGCGAGCCCTCCCCGGTGATGACGAGCGTGGCACGCTCCAGCGCTGCCGCGAACCCGAGCACGTCGAGCATCACCTCGATCCCCGACCGGAAGCGCGCCCCGAGCCCGACGAGCGCCCCGTAACCGATGCCGCCCGCGGCGCCGGCGCCCGGCGCCCGGGCGTACTCCGCGGCGCGTGCGCCCACGGCGGCCTCCCACACTTCCGCGTAGTGGGCCAGCGCCGCGTCCAGGACGGCGACGTCGTCGGCGCTCGCCCCCTTCTGCGGCCCGTACACGGCGGCGGCACCCTTCGGGCCGGTCAGCGGGTTGTCGACGTCGCTGGCGAGGACCACGTCCAGGTCGGCCAGGCGTGGATCGAGACCGGAGAGGTCCGCGCTGGCCAGGTCGCGCAGTGCCGCACCACCGGGCGCCACCGGCGCTCCCCCGGCGTCCAGGAACCGTGCGCCGAGCGCGGTCAGCATGCCCGCCCCTCCGTCGGTGGTGGCACTGCCGCCGACACCGAAGACGACGCTGCGCGCCCCCGCGTCAAGGGCGGCACGCAGCAGCTCCCCGGCGCCGTGGGTGGTCGCCGTGCGCGGCGCGAAGACACCGGGTGGCAGCAGGTGCAGCCCGGCGGCCTCGGCCATCTCCACGACGGCGGTGTCGCCGCGCAGCGCGTACGCCGCGCGCACCGGCGCCCCCAGCGGCCCGGTGACCTCGGCCTCGTGCCGCTCGAAGCCGGCCGCGACCGCCGCGCTCACCGTTCCGTCGCCACCGTCGGCGACCGGCAGGGCCTCGACGTCCAGCCCCGGGACCACCCGGCGCAGCCCCGCCGTGACGCACTCGGCGACCTGTACGGCGGTGAGCGAGCCCTTGAATTTGTCAGCGGCGATCAGCACTCTCGGGGTGCCGTCCCCCGCCGTCGCCTGCGCCGTCGCGTTCCGCGGGATCACCTTCGCACTCCCCTTGCTGTTCGGGCCCTGCGCACGTCAAGCACGTCGCGCACGTCAAGGCAGCCGCGCCGCTGTGACCTTAACCGGAGGGTGCACTCCCTGCACAGAGCAGCCGCCTCGCACACCCGCCGGCGCACACGCCCAACCGCGGCCGGGCCGCACTGACTACCCTGTGCGGCGTGACTGCTGACGATCAAGAAGCTGCTGCCTCTGCCGAGCCCGCGGCTCCCGCCGCCCCGGCGCCGCCGGCGCCGGACACCCCAACCCCCGCCACCGACCCCGCGTTCGCCGCCTACATCGCGACCCTGCCGCGGGTACTCGTGGGCGCCGCCGTGCTGTTCAGGAACGCCGACGGCCACGTCCTGCTGGTCGAACCGAACTACCGCGAGGGCTGGGGCCTGCCCGGCGGCACCGTGGAGTCCGACAGCGGGGAGACACCCCGCGAGGGTGCCCGGCGGGAGACCGTCGAGGAGATCGGCCTCGACGTGCCGCCCGGCCGGCTCCTCGCGGTGGACTGGGTGCGCGGCCCCGGACGACCACCGCTGGTCGCCTACCTCTACGACGGTGGGGTGCTCACGCCCGAGCAACTGGCCTCGATCAGGCTCCAGGAAGAGGAGTTGCTGTCCTGGCGCCTGGTGGCCCCCGACGAGGTGCCGGGCCATCTCTCGGCCACGTCGAGCCGTCGGGTGCTCGCCGCGCTCGAGGGCCTGGAGACCGGCGAGGGCCCCATCGAGCTGGAGGACGGCCACCGGGCGCACTGACACCGGGACGGCGCCTCGACCGGCGGCACCCACCGGGAGCGGAGCACGGTCGGCACAACCGCCTGATCCCGTTTCCCACGGGTGGCCGGCCGGCCTACCCTCGAGCCATGGACCAGCCTCTCGTCGCCATCCTCAGTGGCGCAGGTATCTCCACCGACTCCGGCATCCCCGACTACCGCGGTCCGGCGGGTGTCTGGACCCGCGACCCGGAGGCGCAGAAGCTCGTCACGTTCGAGTACTACATGAACGACCCGGACATCCGCCGCCGGTCCTGGCAGCTGCGCCGCAAGAACCGCACGCTCCAGGCCGAGCCGAACGCGGCGCACCGCGCCGTGGTGGAGCTGGAGCGTTCGGGGGTGCCGGTACGGGTCATCACGCAGAACGTGGACGGCCTGCACCAGCGCGCCGGGATGCCTACCCGCAAGGTCGTCGAACTGCACGGCACCGCACGGTCCGTGGTGTGCATGACGTGCCGGGCCCGCTCCGACATGGCCCAGGCGCTGGCCCGGGTCGAGGCGGGCGAGGCCGATCCGGACTGCGTGGAGTGCGGCGGCATCCTGAAGTCCGCGACGGTGATGTTCGGCGAGTCGCTCGATCCTGATGTGCTGACCGAGGCGGTCGCGATCACCAAGGCCTGCGATGTGTTCATCGCGGTCGGGACCAGCCTCCAGGTGCAGCCCGCCGCCGGACTCGCCGGAATCGCCGCCGACCACGACGCGCGGCTCGTCATCGTCAACGCCGAGCCGACGCCGTACGACGACATCGCCGACGAGGTGGTGCGGGAGCCGATCGGCACCGCCCTGCCGCGACTGTTGGGACAGTTGGTGCCGTAGCGGCGCGACGCCCGACGGCCACCCGGGGGGTGACCGTCGGCCCGGCCAGAGGTCATACGTCGCAGGTCAGAACAGTCCGGGATCGGAACGGTTCAGAACAGTGCCGTCCCCCGTTCGAAGTCCAGCAGCTGCTTCTTGCGCTCCAGGCCGCCGCCGTAGCCGGTCAGGTTGCCGTTGGCGCCGATGACGCGGTGGCACGGGACGATGATGCCGATCGGGTTCTTGCCGTTGGCGAGGCCCACGGCACGCGACGCCTTCGGGTTGCCGAGCGCGTCGGCCAGCTTGCCGTAGGACCAGGTCTCGCCGTACGGGATGCGCTGGAGCTGCTGCCAGACACGCTGCTGGAACGGTGTGCCGGCCAGCTTCAGCGGCAGGTCGAACTCCTTGAGGTCGCCGGCGAAGTACGCCGACAGCTGGTCGACGACCGTGCGGAACGGTGCGTCACCGGGGTCGCCGCGGTCGCCGAAGTCCTCGTCGGCGGGACGATGGCGCTGGTCGGTCATGTAGAGACCGGAGAGCACGCTGTCGGTGGCCACCAGGGTCAGCGGCCCGTAAGGGCTGTCGATCACGGTGTGCGTGGTGGGGTGGTTCACGAGAGTCACCTGTTTCACATGGTCACGTGGGTCTTGGCCGCGGGCTCCGCGACCGTACGGGCCGTGGCCGGAGCCACCGCCCGCGCGGTGCGGCGGGTCCTGTCCGCGGTGCCGGGGTCCGAGTTGGACGTCGGCAGGAGGTTGATGGGGTGGTCGTCCGTGGCCCACAGGTACTGGACGGCGTAGGCCCGCCAGGGGCGCCAGGCGGCGGCGTGCGCGGTGAGCGCCGCCGGGCTGCCGGGCAGGCCCAGGTGCTCGGCCGCGCGGCGCATGCCGAGGTCGGTCGGGAGGAAGGCGTCCGGGTCGCCCAGCGCCCGCATCGCGATCACTTCGACCGTCCACGGTCCGAAGCCGGGCAGCGCGCTGAGCCGGTCGCGCGCCTCGGCCCAGTCGCTCTCCGCGCCGAGCCGCAGGCTGCCGTCGGCGAGCAGTCCGACGAGGTGGATGAGCGTGTTGCGCCGGCTGCGCGGCAACGCGAGTCGCTCCGGGTCCAGCGCGGCGAGCGCCTGGGGAGTCGGGAAGAGATGGGTGAGTCCGCCCTCCGGGTCGTCGATCGGCTCACCGTGCGCGAGCACGAGACGGGCCGCGTGGGTGCGGGCGGCGGCCGTGGAGACCTGCTGGCCGAGCACCGCACGGACCGCGAACTCGGCCTCGTCGACGGTGCGCGGCACCCGGCGGCCCGGCGCCTTCTCGACGAGCGGTGCCAGCAGCTCGTCGGCACGCAGCCGGTCGTCCACCGCGACGGGGTCGGCGTCCAGGTCCAGCATGCGACGGCACCGGCTGATGGCCACGGGGAGGTCCCGCAGGTCGGTGAGGGTGAGCCGGCAGTCGATGTGGGTGGGGCGCGGGCTGAGGGCGACGATGCCGTGCCCGTAGGGCAACCGCAGGGTGCGGCGGAGCGCGCCGTCGCGCCACTCCTCCACGCCGGGCACGGCCGTGGCGGCGAGGTGCCCGAAGAGGTTGTCGGGGTTGAGCGGGGCACGGAACGGCAACCGCAGGGAGAGCGCGCCGCCGGTCCCGGAGGCACCGGGTCTGGGGGCGGCCCCGCCGGAACCGGAACCGGCCCCGCCGGGGATCGCCGCGGTGGTGGCGGTGGCCGCGGTACGGGCGGTCGCCTTCGGGACGCGGGCCCGTAGCTCGCTCGGGGACAGCCCGAAGACCTCGCGCACCGTCTCGTTGAAGGTGCGGATCGAGGCGAAGCCGGCGGCGAAGGCGATCTCGGAGATGGGCAGCGCGGTGGTCTCGATCAGCAGCCGGGCGGTCTGCGCGCGCTGGGCGCGGGCCAGTGCCAGCGGCCCGGCGCCCAGCTCGGCGAGCAGCTGCCGCTCGATCTGCCGGGCGCTGTAGCCGAGCCGGGCGGCCAGGCCCGGCACGCCGTCCCGGTCGACGACCCCGTCGGCGATCAAGCGCATGGCGCGGGCGACGAGGTCGGCCCGCTCGTTCCACTCGGGTGAGCCGGGTGTGGCGTCCGGGCGGCAGCGCTTGCAGGCGCGGAACCCGGCCTGCTGGCAGGCGGCGGCACTCGGATAGAACCGCATGTTCTCGGGCTTGGGCGGCACGACCGGGCAGCTCGGCCGGCAGTAGATGCCGGTGGTCACCACGGCCGTGAAGAACCAGCCGTCGAACCGTGCGTCCTTCGACTGGACGGCGCGTACACAGCGCTCGATGTCGGTGTGCATGCTCTCCAGGATGGCCCACCCCGGACCCCGGAACTGGCGAGAATCCGACATCAGCCTCGCTCTGCCAGGACCTGGTCTGTAGCGATCATGTGTGCGCGGGGGCGTCGAACACGGTGGCCAGCGCGGTCAGCCACTCCGCCGTGCCCTGCTCGCGCCAGTCGGGGTGCTCCCGGCCGTCGAGGAACGTGCCCTGTTCGGTGAGGACGAGACGGGTGCCGTCGCCCTCGGCGCTGAACTCCACCGTGGTCAGGGACACGGTCGCCAGCTCGTCGTCGGCGCTGAGGGTGGACGTGTAGACGATGCGCTCGTCGGGGTCGATGTGCTGGTACACCGACACGACCGCCAGGTCGGGGCCGGCGTCGGGTCGGCGTCGGCAGTGAACCGTCTCCCGGCCGCCGACCCGGAAGTCCAACGCGTGCTCGACGCCGGCGCCGGCGAACCACGTGGCCTTCTCCGCGGGGTCGGACCAGGCCGCGAACACCCGGGACGGTGGAGCCGGATAGCGGCGTTCCAGGGTGAAGGTGGAGTGCAGGACGGAGTGGTCGGAGTCGGAGGGGTCGCTCGTGGGGGTCATCGGGGTTCCCTTTCGGAGGCGGGATACGAGGACGTGTCCGGGTCGGAGGGTGGGTCGGAGGGTGGGTCGGACGCAGCGCCGAGGTGGTCGCCCAGCCGGTCGAGACGGCTCTCCCAGGCGGTGCGCTGCCGCCCCAGCCAGTCCTCGGCCGTGCGCAGCCCCTGGGGCTCGATCCGGCAGGTGCGCACCCGGCCGGTCTTCTCGGTCCTGACCAGAGCGCTGTCCTCCAGGACATGCAGATGCTGGACGACCGCGGCCAGCGATATCGCCAGTGGCCCGGCGAGCTCGCCGACCGACGCCGGCCCGCGCGTCAGCCGCTCGACCATGGCACGCCGGTTGGGGTCGGCGAGCGCATGGAACACCCGGCTCAGGGATGCGGCGGACGCGCCCTCGTCATCTTTGTTAAGCACCTACTTAAGTATACGCGCCTGAGCGCAATAGTAAAGCAGATGCTTAAGTGTGGACCTCACGCACGGCGCCGCGCGAGGCCGGCGGGCCACGCGGCGCGCTTCAACCTCCCCGGCGCAGAGTCGTCAGACAGCGCGCCCCTGGCCCCGTCAGGGGCGTCGGGGGGCGGGGGCGTTCGGGGGCGTCAATGCGACGAGACGCCACATCTAGCCAACTCGCGTATGGATGCGCTGAAATACCGGTATGCCGCCTTCGCCTGGCGGCCGGCGCTCGCGCCGACCGCCCCGACTCCGTACCGGTGCCATGCCCGGGTCGAGGACGGCCCGCGGGCGGCGATTCCGAGCCGGTGCACGGTCCACAGGCGGCCTGGACTGGGCCCGCCGCGTCGAACTGGTGTCGGTCGCCATCGCCTCCCTCGTGGCGGTGGGTGGACTGTGGTACTCCAACGCCCAGACGAAGGACGCCCGGGACGAGGCCAGGCAGGCCAACTCCCAGGCCCAGCAGGATCGAGCACTCAGCAAGGAAGGACAGATCACCGACCGGTACACCGCGGCCGTGAACAACCTTGGCGACGACAAGATGGAAGTGCGGTTGGGCGGCATCTACGCCTTACAGCGCATCATGCAGGACTCTCACCGCGACCAGCCCACGATCGCCAACGTGCTCGCCGCCTACCTCCGAAGCCACGCGAGCGGACCGCCACCCAAAGGGAACTCCAGCCCGGCCGACGTCCTCGCCGCTTTCTCCGTACTGGCCACCCGCAATCCGCGGTATGACGACTCCCTGACTCTCAACCTCGCCGCAATCTGGGTGACGAACAGCAAGCGCGTACCCGTCTCCATGTCACACGACGAGAAACTGGAACCCTGCCGGCTGACCTCGAAGCCGGCCCAACTGGCCAACGTGGACTTCAGCAGCGCCCACCTGAGCAACGTGATGTTGAACCACGCGGACATGGATCACGCAATCCTCGTCGGAGCGGACCTGGCGAATTCGAACCTGAGCGGCGTAGACCTCACCCGGGCGGAACTCCCCTTCGTCGACTTACGGCACGCGTCTCTCAACGACGCGCAGTTGCGGGAATCATCCCTAGTGGCAGCGGACATGAGCGATGCAATCCTGTTCAGGGCAGATCTGAGCGGCACCTCCATGGACCATGCGGTCTTGCGCGACGCTCGCATGGGCGGGGCGGACTTGCGTGGCGCCGATCTGCGGGGAGCGGACCTACGTGGCGCCGACCTCATGGGGGCGGACCTGCGGGGTGCGAATCTGCACGGCGCGAAGCTGAAAGGCGCTCGGATCTCCGCGGACCAGCTGCGTTCAGCCGACCGCTGAGGGCACCGAGACCCGGTTGCGGGCACCGTCATGCCGCGTCGCCGGCCGCGACTATCCCTGCCCGCCGTCGCCCTCCCCCAGCGCCGCCTCGAAGGCCCCGTACGCCCGCTCGTCGAAGAGCACGAACCGCACTTCCTCGATGCCGGCGCCGGCCGTCTCGCGCACCGTGCGGATGGCGATCCGGGCGCCGTCGTCCATGGGCCAGCCGTACACACCGGTCGAGACGGCGGGGAAGGCGACGGTGCGGGCGCCGAGTTCGGCGGCGACCCGCAGGGACTGGCGATAGCAGGAGGCGAGCAGGTCGGAGCGGTCCTCGGTGGCGGACCAGACGGGTCCCACGGTGTGGATCACATGGCCGGCCGGCAGCCGGCCCGCCGTGGTGGCGACGGCCTCGCCGGTCGGCAGACCCTTGCCGTACCGGCCGGCGCGCAGCTCACGGCAGGCGGCGAGGATCAGCGGGCCGCCCCGCCGGTGAATCGCACCGTCGACACCACCCCCACCGAGCAACGACGAGTTCGCCGCGTTGACCACGGCGTCGACCGCCTGCTCGGTGATGTCTCCGCGGACCAGCGTGAGGATCGTCATGACGGCATCGTAGGAAGCCGGCCCTCGAGTGGCGACTCCTTACCCTCGGCAGGTCCCGTCCGCGCCGATCGCCGTCAGCGGCGTGCCGGACCGTACGCCCGCAGGAACGCCCGCACGCCGGCCGTCGCCGTCTGCTCCACCTGCTCCGGGGGGAGCGGAATGACGCCCCAGTAGGACCGCTGCACGACCTCCGTCGAGGTCAACGTCATGAAGTGGGTGGTGGCCTGAGCCGCGTCGCCGTGCACGTCGAGCAGGCCGCGGTCGTGGAACGCCGTCAGGATCGCGGCCAGCTCACGGCGGACGGCGCGCGGTCCGGCGTCCTGCCAGGCGTCCAGGACGTCGGCCGGGATGTGGCCTGCCTCCCCCTGGATGTGCCGCACCAGCGCGAAGTGCTCGCGAAAGTCGGTGAGCAGGCCGAGCCAGGCGTGCGCCAGGGCGAGCAGGTCGCGCTCCAGGTCGTCGGGGTGCGGCGGGCGCTCCGGGTCCAGGCATCTGCGGAGCTGGACCAGCTGCTCGTCCCTGACCCGCGCGGAGCTCCACAGCATCACCGTACGGAACAGCTCCGCCTTGCCGCCCGGGAAGTGGTTGTAGATGGTGCGTGTCGAGACGCCGGCCTCCGCGGCGATGGTGTCGACGCCGGCGCGGGCGTAACCGTCCCGCCCGAAGACCCCGCAGGCGGCATGCGTGATCGCCGCCGCCTTCTCGGCCCGCCGCCGCGGCGACCGGGCGGCCCGCGCCGCGCCCGCTGAGCCGGCCGAACCCTCGGAGGGTCCCGTCGTGTGCATGGAGGCTGCGCCGCTCATCGCCTGTTCTCCCTCTCCGCTCCTGATTACAACCGCCATTGTACTTACTACAACGACCGTTGTACCTTAGCGACACAGACCGACAAGGCCGACCCACAAGGGGGACCTCATGTCCGACGCCGTGTCCGACACCACTTCGGCAGCCGTAACCGATGCCACCCAGGCCACGGACCCGCACTCCGCGCTGCGGGTCGGCGTCATCATCGGAAGCGTCCGAGGGGGTCGCGTCGGCGGGGCGGTCACCGCCTGGTTCACCGACCACGTGAGTGACCGCACCGACGTCGAGTTGGACGTCATCGACGTGGCCGACCTGGACCTGCCGATGGCCATGCCCGGCCGGGACGGACTGCCCGCCCCCGCTCCGGAGACCCTGGCGGCCCTCGCCGACGTGAGCCCCCGGCTGGGCGCCGCCGACGCCTTCGTCGTCATCACGCCCGAGTACAACCACAGCTTCCCGGCCGCGCTGAAGAACCTCATCGACTGGCACCGCGTCGAGTGGCAGGCCAAGCCGGTCGGCTTCGTCTCCTACGGGGGCGTGAGCGGCGGCCTGCGCGCCGTCGAGCAACTCCGGCAGGTCTTCGCCGAACTGCACGCCATGAGCGTGCGCGACAGCGTCAGCCTGCACGGGCCCTGGTCCTTCCTGGGCGAGGACGGCGCGCCGCGTGACGCGGCGATATGCGCCAGTGCCGCCAAGAACATGCTGGACCAGTTGGTGTGGTGGGGGCGGGCGCTGCGCACCGCCCGCGCCGAGCACCCGTACGGCGCATGAGAAGCCTGCCCGCCGCCGGCACCGTACCCGCCGCCGGGCACGCACCGGGGCTGGCCCGGACGCTCACCGTCGTCGTCATCGGCTCGGTCATGGCCGTGCTCGACGTGACGATCGTGAACGTCGCGCTGCATCCGCTGGCCGCCGTGTTCCGGGCGCCGCTGGCGACCGTCCAGTGGGTGGCGACGGGTTACACGCTCGCGCTGGCCGCGGTGATCCCGGTGGCCGCCTGGGCGATGGCACGCTACGGCGCCAAACGCACCTACCTGACCGCCCTGACGCTGTTCACCTGCGGTTCGGCGGCCGCGGCGATGTCCTGGAACATCGGCACCCTGGTGCTGTTCCGGGTGGTGCAGGGGCTCGGCGGCGGGTTGCTGATGCCGGTGGGCATGGCCATGGTCGTGCAGGCCGCGGACCGGGAGCGGATGGGGCGGGCCATGGCGGTGCTCGGCATCCCCGTCCTGGTCGGCCCGGTGACCGGGCCCGTGCTGGGGGGCTGGCTGATCGACGCCGCCTCCTGGCACTGGATCTTCCTGGTCAACCTGCCGGTCGGGGTGGTGGCGGTGGTCCTCGCAGCGGTGCTGCTGCCCGGTACGGGACCGCGGCACGCCCGGCTGCTGGACGTGCCGGGCCTGCTGACGCTCGCGCCGGGCCTGGCCGCGCTGGTCTACGGCCTGTCCACGGGCGGTGCGCGGGGCGACCTCACGGCGCCGGGCGCGCTGCTGCCCACGGTCGCGGGGGCCGTCCTGATCGCCGGGTTCGTGGCCCGCGCACTGACCGCCCGTCATCCGCTGCTGCACCTGCAGCTACTGCGGGAACGTCACTTCGCCGCCGGCATCGCCACGATGACGCTGTTCCCGGCCGGCTACTTCGGCTCGATGCTGCTGACGCCGATGTACTACCAGGGCGTCCGGGGGCTCGGCGCGACCGAGTCCGGGCTGCTGGGCGTGCCGCTCGCCGTCGCCGTCGGCACGTCGATGCAGATCGCCACCCGGCGGATCGACCGGGCCTCGCCGCGCCGTGTGGTGGTGTCCGGGATCGCTGTCGCCGCGCTCGGGCTCGCGCTGTTCGCCGCTCAGCTCGGGGCCGGCACGCCCTACTGGCGGTTGTGCGCGGCGCTGCTGGTGACCGGTGCCGGCGTCGGGATGGTGATGATGCCGGTCAACACGACGGCGACCCGCATGCTGGACCCCGTCGACGTCCCGTCCGGCAGCACCGTTCTCGCCATCGTCTCCCAGTTCGGCGCATCGGCCGGGACCGCGCTGGTGTCGGTGGTCCTGGCCGCGCACACGGCCGGTGCAGCGGACGCGGGGCAGCAGGCCGCCGCTTTCCGGCACACCTACTGGTGGGCGACGGCGCTCCTGCTCGCGGCCGCCGTCCCCGCGCTGCTGCTGCCGCACCGCACGAAGTGACCGTCCAAGGTTGCCGCTTTCGGCCATCCGACGGCTGGTTCCACCTCCCCACGGAGGGAACGTTCCCGGTGCGGGGGACGCCGTCGATGGGACCAAGCCAATTCACGCTGGCATCTTCCGCCTCACGCGCATGTCCATGACACTGTCGCAGTCCACGTCGTTCCGCTGCACTTCGACAGATTCCGTGAAAGGACGAAGATGACCTCTTCCCATCCTCTTTCCCGTCGCCTCGCCGGCTCCTTCGACCGCCGGACGGCGCTGCGGGGCGCCCTGGCCGCCGGGGCCGGCGCCGTCGTCGGGCCGGTCCTGCTGTCGTCGTCCGCCCAGGCGTACTCCTGGACGCGCACCCTGAAGGAGGGGGACACCGGGGCCGACGTGACCGAGCTTCAGATCAGAGTCGCCGGCTGGGCCGCGGACAGCGCCAGCCAGTCCCTGGTGGGCATCGACGGCGACTTCGGGCCCATCACGGCGGCTGCGGTACGCCGGTTCCAGACGGCCTACGGCGTCACCGCCGACGGTGTCGTCGCGGCCTCGACGCAGACGCAGCTCAACGCCCTGGAGCAGTCGGACGGCTCGACCCTGCACTTCAACTGGAGCGAGTTCACGGACCGGGTGAGCGGCACCTTCGCCGGCGGCAAGGTGACCACCGCCCAGGCCAAGGAGAACGCCCGCCGTCTGATGTACAAGCTGGAGGCGCTGCGCAAGAAGCTCGGCAACGTCCCCCTCACCGTCAACTCCGGCTTCCGCAGCATCGCCCACAACGCGGACGTCGGCGGCGCCAGCGACAGCATGCACCTGTACGGCAACGCGGCCGACCTGGGTGCCTCGGTGTCCAACAAGACGATCTACCAGAAGGCGGAGACCTGCGGATTCTCCGGCCTGGAGACATACACCGAGGACCACCAGCACGTGGACAGCCGGGCGGACATGGGGCGTGCCTGGTGGTGGCAGGACGGCAAGATCTAGCGGGCCCCGGACGGGCTGGGGGCGCCCGTCCGGGGGGTGCGGGGCCACGGGTCCTCGTTGCCTGCCGTGGTGCAACCCGCCACCGGGTCGGTGGTCCGGACACGACGGGGATGGTCGCCTTGGGTCGGTGACGATCCGACGGTCTCGTCGGGGCCGGTGGCGCCCACGCGGCGGGAGCCGCAGCCCCGCGCCCCTTGGATGTGGGCACTTCGTGCCCAACACGGGGCCCCAAGGGGGGCGCCACGCGCCCACCCC
>NZ_JAMJWG010000035.1 GCF_024435355.1 Streptomyces odontomachi | reverse complement strand
TTTCCGACTTTATCAGAAGATCTGATCTGGATCGGAATCCCCTCCTCCGGTCCTCCCGGCGCCCGGTGAGAGCGACTCAGGTTCCCGTTGAGGTGGGGTCGTAAACGTACTGGAGCGGGGCGCCCAGATGCAAATCGAGGCGCCCCGCCCGAAGTTGGTGGCCGGTCCGAGCCGGCCGGATCAGACCTCGACCACGACCGGAACGATCATCGGACGACGGCGGTAGGTGTCGGAGACCCACTTGCCGACCGTACGACGGACGAGCTGTTGGAGCTGGTGGGGCTCGACAACGCCGTCCTGGGCCGAGCGCTGTAGAGCCTCCTCGATCTTCGGGATGACGGCGGAGAAGGCCGCGTCGTCGATACCTGATCCGCGTGCCAGCACATGCGGTCCGGCCGTCATCTTGCCGGTGGTGGAGTCGACGGCGACGAAGACGGAGATGAAGCCTTCGTCTCCGAGGATGCGACGGTCCTTCAGGGATGCCTCGTCGACGTCACCGACGGAGAGGCCGTCCACATAGACGTAACCGGCCTGGACCTTGCCGGCGATCTTCGCCTTGCCCGCGACGAGGTCGACGACCACGCCGTCCTCCGCGATCACGATGTGGTCGTGGGGGACACCGGTGAGGGCCCCGAGCTCGGCGTTGGCACGTAGGTGGCGCCACTCGCCGTGTACCGGCATGAGGTTCTTGGGCCGGCAGATGTTGTAGAAGTACAGCAGCTCGCCGGCCGAGGCATGGCCGGAGACGTGTACCTTCGCGTTTCCCTTGTGGACGACGTTCGCGCCCCAGCGGGTGAGTCCGTTGATCACGCGGTAGACCGCGTTCTCGTTGCCCGGGATGAGGGACGAGGCGAGGATCACCGTGTCGCCCTCGACGATGCGGATCTGGTGGTCGCGGTTGGCCATCCGGGACAGCGCCGCCATCGGCTCGCCCTGCGAACCGGTGCAGATGAGCACGATCTCGTGGTCCGGCAGGTCGTCGAGGGTCTTGACGTCGACGACCAGTCCCGGGGGCACCCGGAGATAGCCGAGGTCACGGGCGATGCCCATGTTGCGGACCATCGAGCGGCCGACGAAGGCGACCCGGCGGCCGTACTCGTGCGCCGCGTCGAGGATCTGCTGGATGCGGTGCACATGGCTGGCGAAACTGGCCACGATGATCCGCTTGCGGGCACTGGCGAAGACCTGGCGCAGCACCTGGCTGATATCCCGCTCGTGCGGCGTGAAGCCGGGCACCTCGGCGTTGGTCGAGTCAGCGAGGAGCAGATCGATGCCCTCCTCGCTGAGCCGGGCGAAGGCGTGCAGGTCGGTGAGGCGATTGTCCAGCGGGAGCTGGTCCATCTTGAAGTCGCCGGTGTGCACGACGAGGCCCGCAGGGGTGCGGATGGCCACGGCGAGGGCGTCCGGAATCGAGTGGTTGACGGCGACGAACTCGCAGTCGAAGGGGCCGATGCGCTCGCTCTGCCCCTCCGCGACCTCCAGCGTGTACGGACGGATCCGGTGCTCCTGGAGCTTCGCCTCGATCAGCGCGAGGGTCAGCTTGGAACCGATCAACGGGATGTCCGGCTTCTCGCGGAGCAGGAACGGTACGCCGCCGATGTGGTCCTCGTGACCGTGGGTGAGAACGATGCCCTCGATGTCGTCGAGGCGCTCCCGCAGGGACGAGAAGTCCGGCAGGATCAGGTCGACTCCGGGCTGCTCCTCCTCAGGGAAGAGCACTCCGCAGTCGACGATCAGCAGACGGCCTCCGAATTCGAAGACGGTCATGTTGCGGCCGATCTCTCCGAGGCCGCCTAGTGGGGTGACGCGCAGACCGCCGGGTGGCAGGTCCGGCGGCGCGCCGAGTTCAGGGTGCGGATGGCTCAAAAGACTCTCCTCACCATGCGCGCCACGTACCCGGGGCACGTGGCGCGCATGATTTCGTGCAATGTGATGGTGCGGGCAAGGGGTGGGCCGCTGCCCGGTGCGGAAGAAGGCAGGGCCGGTGCCCTGCTCCATGACGCGCGGCGCGGGGGATCACGACGTGGCGCGATGCCCTGCGTGGGCCGCTTCCGGTGGGCCCGGAATCGGTGCTGTCGGATCCGGTGGGGCGGATCGGAGTGCTGCGTATGGACTTGTGCAGAGGTGCGTATGGAGTTGTAGGCATGTGTTCCTGTATGTAGATATTCAGTTGTGAAGACTGTGGTGGGTGGGCGGCCTGGGACAGTGCACCGGCGGCCCTTCTTCTATAGCTGTACCCCGCCGGCGGCCAGGTCGATCTTCAGCTGATAGGTCTCTTCGGGCGACAGTTCCACGAGGGGGAGGCGGAGCGGGCCGCCGGGCAGGCCCTGCATACCGAGGGCCGCCTTGGTGGTGATCACGCCTTGGGTACGGAACATGCCGGTGAAGACGGGCAGCAGCTTCTGGTGGATCTCGGTGGCCTTCTGCACGTCACCCGCGGTGAAGGCCTCCAGCATCGCCCGCAGCTCCGGCGTCACGACGTGCCCGACGACGGAGACGAATCCGACGGCGCCGACGGACAGCAGCGGAAGGTTGAGCATGTCGTCGCCGGAGTACCAGGCGAGAGCCGACCGGGCGATGGCCCAGCTGGCCCGTCCGAGGTCGCCCTTGGCGTCCTTGTTCGCGACGATCTTCGGGTGCTCGGCCAGCCGGACGATCGTCTCGGTGTTGATCGGCACTCCGCTGCGGCCGGGAATGTCGTAGAGCATCACCGGCAGCTCGGTGGCGTCGGCGATCGCCGTGAAGTGCTGGTAGAGGCCTTCCTGCGGCGGCTTGTTGTAGTACGGGGTGACGGTCAGCAGGCCGTGTGCGCCGGCCTGTTCGGCGGCTCGGGCCAGCTCGATGCTGTGCCGGGTGTCGTTCGTGCCGACGCCCGCGATGATATGAGCCCGGTCGCCGACGGCCTCCAGGACGGCTCGTACCAGGTCCGTTTTCTCCGCATTGCTGGTCGTCGGCGATTCGCCGGTGGTGCCGTTGAGGACGATGCCGTCGTTGCCCGCGTCGACCAGATGGGTCGCGAGCCGTTGGGCGCCATCGAGGTCAAGAGCACCGTCCGGCGTGAAGGGCGTGACCATGGCGGTGAGGACCCGCCCGAAGGGGGTCTGCGGAGTGGAGGTCGGAGCCATGGGTAATACGCTACTCGCTGCTCAGTGCCCGGTCCCCCCTTGGGGGACGAGACGTATGCGGATAAGAGGCCGCCGAGGCGGTGGTGCGGGCGTGGGTACAGGTGGGGCCCGGCACTGCCTGCTCGGGGGTTCAAGCAATGCCGGGCCCGTCAGATCAGGCTAGATGAACATCGGCAAATACCGCAATACGGACATTTGGCGGAGTCGATTCAACCTCGCCGGCGAGCCGGTACCGGCGCCGTGTCCGGCCGGTCGCCAGCTGCTGGGGACGTCCGCCCTGCCGCGGCGACCGGTGCCGGTGTGCCTGACCTCACTACGGGGCGACCCGGCCGTTGGCGTTGAAGGCCGCGTGGGTGAGCGGCATCAGCCGGGCCCACTGCTCCTCCATCCGCTCGCCGACCATCTCGATCTCGCGCTGCGGGAAGGACGGCACCTTCGCCTCCTCGTGCTGGGTGCGCAGCCCGAGGAAATGCATCAGGGACCGGGCGTTGCAGGTCGCGTACATGGAGGAGAAGAGGCCCACGGGCAGCACCGAGCGTGCCACCTCCCGGGCGACTCCGGCGGCCAGCATCTCCTGGTACGACGCGTAGGCCTGCCGGTACGACTCCTCCATCACACGGGCGGTCAGGTCGTGCTGCTCCTGGGTGCCGGGCACGAAGACGTACTTGCCGGGGCGGCCCTCCTGGACCAGCCGGCGGTCCTCGCCGGGGACGTAGAAGACGGGCTGGAGACGGCGGTAGCGGCCCGACTCCTCGTTGTACGACCAGCCGACGCGGTGCCGCATGAACTCCCGGAAGACGAAGATCGGGGCACTGATGAAGAAGGTCATCGAGTTGTGCTCGAAGGGGCTGCCGTGGCGGTCCCGCATCAGGTAGTTGATCAGGCCCTTGGAGCGCTCCGGGTCCTTCTTCAGCTCGTCCAGGGACTGCTCGCCCGCGGTGGACACCCGGGCAGCCCACAGCACGTCCGTGTCGCTGGCCGCGTGCTTCACCAGCTCTACGCTGACATCGCTGCGGAAGCTGGGCTTGAGGTCGTCGTCTGGGGTCTCGGTCACGGCGCTGGTCCTTCCCTCGCATCTCGGCGCCGCCCACTCTATGGTCCGGCACTGACAACGCCGTCCGCCCGAGGCCGGCTCCGCCACCGGACGGGACGGGGACGACATACCGCGGCGCATCACGGTGTACCGCCGGGAAGGGCCCTAGACTCCCGTGAAGGCGCCCTATGCAGTGTGACCTACGGAACACAGGTGAACTCACACGAATTCCGGTGATTGGGGCACCCATTCGGGCATTCAAGCGTCTGTAGTGGTGGAGGGAGTCGACCCGGCGCCACACCGCGCCGTTCGGTCCTCCGCACAGCTCCACCACACAAGATCCACCTTCACAAGTGAATGTTCGAGGAGAAGCACCCCCATGTTCCGCCGGCGTGAACCCATTCCGTTCGCCTTTATCGCCGAAGCCGACAGGTTCCGTAGCGATGTCACTCCCCCGCCCCGCCAGCGGGCCAGCCGCGGGGAACTGGCCGGCCGGATGCTCCTGGGCCTGACCGTTGCCGCCGGGCTCGTCGGCTCCCTGATCCTGGGCATGCCGGCGCTATCGACGGACCAGACGCCCACCGGAATCCATCAGTCCGAAGCACAGAAGAGCGCAGCCAACGGCCGCTGACCAGCGCGGCAGCTGACCAGCGCAACGTTTGACGCACACCGCACCCACCCCCTCGAGAACCCCGTACCGCGGGACCCGAGGGTGGTGGGTGTTCCGTCTGCTGGATAGCCTCACCCCCATTGCCCGTGCGTGGATCGAGTGAGGATCAGCTGTGCCCCTGCCTTTTCTGACGGCCGCCCGCGCGTACGACGAGGCCCCTGCCAACACCACACTCCCGGTGAACGACCGTGAGCGCTGGCGCCGCCCCTACCGGCTCGGGCCCTGGCGAGTGGGCGTTGCCGCACTGTTGCTGCTGCTGGCGTCGTATGTGCTGGCCGCGGCCGTGATCATCATGCTTGCGGGGACGCTCTCCGGCGCCACGAGCTGTTCGGTGCTGGCGCTGCTCATCATCGGCAGCGCGCTGCGCCTGCTGCGGATGGGGGTCTGGGTGAGCGCGCGCGGGCTGCGCCGCGTCGGCTTCCTCGTGACCCGAACGGTCGGCTGGCACCAGATCACCTTCGTGCGGTCCGCGCAGCAGCCGGTGCGCTGGCTGGGTCTGCCACGCACGGTGCAGGGTGAAGCCCTCATATGGGCGCGCGCGGACCGGCCCGGCGAGCAGCCGCCCCTGCTCACCACGCACGACAGCGACTTCCTGGGCCGTTGGGACGCCTTCGACCGCGCTTCGGACGCCGTGGCGGCCTGGGCCGCGGAGTACCAGCGGCACTGAACCCGACCCGGACCGCCATGTCGCACGGAACCCGGGGCAGCCCTTGCGGCACCGAGGCTCAGACCCGGACCGGCTTGTCGTCGTGCAGAGCGATCGCCCGCCGTATCGCGTGCCGGGCTCGCGGTGTGTCGCGGGCGTCCCGGTAGGCGACGGCAAGCCGGAACCAGCAGCGCCAGTCGTCGGGGGCCTGTTCGGTCTCCGCCCTGCGGCGCCGGAAGGCGGCGTCGGCGGATGCGGGGTCGGCGCGGCCGCTGGGCAGCCGGACCACCTCGTCGGCCGGCAGTCCGCCCTGGGCCCTGAGCTCGGCGGCGAGACGGCCGGCCCGCCAGGCGAACCGGGTGTTGGACCAGAGGAACCACAGGCCGATCACCGGGATCACCAGCACGGCCGCCCCGAGCAGCACGGTGAGCAGGGTGCCGTGCTGGATCAGCAGCAGACCACGTTGGCCGGCCAGGACGACATGGCCCAGGAGAGCGGCGGCCAGGGCCGCGTAGCTGATCTTCGCGCGCATCGGGTACGGGGCGCTCCTCAGCCCAGGTCGAGGAAGTGTTCCAGACCGTAGGTCAAGCCGGGTGCGCCGGCCACGCGCCGCGCCGCAAGCAGGATGCCCGGCATGAAGCTGCTGTGGTGCAGCGAGTCATGGCGGATGGTGAGCGTCTCGCCCTCCCCGCCGAGCAGCACCTCCTGGTGCGCGAGCAGGCCGCGCAGCCGAACCGAGTGCACGGGGACGCCGTCGACGCGGGCGCCACGGGCGCCGTCCAGGGCGGTCGTGGTGGCGTCCGGCTGCTCGGCGCTGCCCGCCCGCGCGCGGGCGGCGGCGATCAGCTGGGCGGTGCGGGCGGCGGTGCCACTGGGCGCGTCGACCTTGTTCGGGTGGTGCAGCTCGATGACCTCGGTGGACTCGAAGTACTGCGCAGCCACCTCGGCGAACTTCATGGTCAGCACGGCGCCGATGGAGAAGTTCGGCGCGATGAACACGCCGGTTCCGGGGGCGTCGGCGAGCCACCCCTTGAGCCGGTCGAAGCGTTCGTCGGTCCAGCCGGTGGTGCCGACGACGGCGTGGATGCCGTGCTGGACGCAGAACTCCAGGTTGTCCATGACGGACGCCGGGGTGGTCAGCTCGATGGCGACCTGGGCGCCGGAGTCTGTCAGGGTCGTCAGGGGGTCGTCCTGCTCCACGGTGGCGACCAGGTCCATGTCCTCGGCCGCCTCGACGGCTCGTGCCGCCTCGGAGCCGATGCGGCCCCGGGCGCCGAGGACGGCCACGCGCAACTTGCTCATTCCTTGATCCTTCTCGCTACGGGCCCGGGTGGCGCCAGCGGGCCCTCGAGGAGCCCTGCCGTCCGGGCGGATGCGGAAACGCCGCCGCCCCCGGAACCGGCCCGACCGGAGCCGGCGGCGTCGGGGCCGGCGGCGGTCAGGCGACGGCGTCGTGCAGCCGGGCGGCCTGCTTGTCCTTGAGCGGGCCGATGACGGACAGCGAGGGACGGTGCCCCAGCAGGTCGCGTGCGACGGCGCGGACGTCGTCGGGGGTGACCGCGGATATGTGGCCGAGCATCTCGTCCACCGACATCTGCTCGCCCCAGCACAGCTCGCTCTTGCCGATGCGGTTCATCAGCGCGCCGGTGTCCTCCAGGCCGAGCACGGTCGAGCCGGAGAGCTGGCCGATCGCCCGGCCGATCTCGTCGTCGGACAGGCCGTGCTGGGCGACCCGGTCGAGCTCGTCGCGGCAGATGCCCAGGACGTCGTGCACCTGGTTCGGCCGGCAGCCGGCGTAGACGCCGAACAGGCCGCAGTCGGCGAAGCCGGAGGTGTACGAGTACACGCTGTAGGCGAGGCCGCGCTTCTCCCGGACCTCCTGGAACAGCCGGGAGGACATGCCCCCGCCCAGGGCGGTGTTCAGCACGCCCATGGCCCAGCGCCGGTCGTCGGTGCGGTGCAGCCCGGGCATGCCGAGGATGACGTGCGCCTGCTCGGTCGCGCGGTCCAGCAGATCGACCCGGCCTGCGGTGCGCACCGCCTTCCGGCCGCTACGGGGGCCCAGCGGCTCGGCGTCGGTCTGGGTGAGGGCGCCCGCCTTGTCGAACGCGGCGCGCACCTGGCGGACCACCTTCTGGTGGTCGATGTTGCCCGCGGCCGCCACGACCAGGTGTCTCGGGTCGTAGTGCCGCTTGTAGAAGCGACGGATACGGTCGGCCGTCAGGCCGTTCACCGTGTCGACGGTGCCGAGTACGGGGCGGCCCAGCGGGGTGTCGCCGAGCATGGTGTGCGCGAACAGGTCGTGCACGCAGTCGCTCGGGTCGTCCTCCGTCATGGCGATCTCTTCGAGGATGACGCCGCGCTCGGCGTCCACGTCGTCCTGGAGGATGAGGGAGCCGGTCAGCATGTCGCAGACCACGTCGATGGCCAGGGGGAGGTCGGTGTCGAGGACGCGTGCGTAGTAGCACGTGTACTCCTTGGCCGTGAACGCGTTCATCTCGCCGCCGACCGCGTCGATCGCGGAGGAGATGTCCAGCGCGGAGCGCTTTTCGGTGCCCTTGAAGAGCAGGTGCTCCAGGTAGTGCGTGGCGCCGTTCAGTGTCGGGGTCTCGTCGCGCGAGCCGACGTGGGCCCAGATGCCGAAGGTGGCGGAGCGGACGGAGGGCAGGGTCTCGGTGACGACACGCAGGCCGCCCGGCAGGACCGTGCGGCGGACGGTGCCGATGCCGTCCTTGCCCTTGAGCAGGGTTTGGGTACGGGCGGAGGGAGACGGGGCGACGGCCCGCACCTGCGAAGAGGTGCGGGCCGTCGGCTTGGAGCCTTGGGACGTCACTTGGCGGCGTCGTCCTTCTTCTCGGCCTTCTCGGCGCCTTCGGCATCGTCCTCGCCCTCGATCACCGGGATCAGGGAGAGCTTGCCGCGGGAGTCGATCTCGGCGATCTCGACCTGGACCTTGTGGCCCACACCGAGGACGTCGTCGACGTTCTCCACGCGCTTGCCGCCGGCGAGCTTGCGGATCTGCGAGATGTGCAGCAGTCCGTCCTTGCCGGGCAGCAGGGAGACGAAGGCACCGAAGGTGGTGGTCTTCACGACCGTACCCAGGTAGCGCTCGCCGACCTCGGGCATCGTCGGGTTGGCGATGCCGTTGATCGTGGCGCGGGCGGCCTCGGCGGAGGGCCCGTCGGCGGCACCGATGTAGATGGTGCCGTCGTCCTCGATGGTGATGTCGGCGCCGGTGTCCTCCTGGATCTGGTTGATCATCTTGCCCTTGGGGCCGATGACCTCACCGATCTTGTCCACCGGGATCTTGACGGTGATGATCCGCGGGGCGTTCGGGGACATCTCGTCGGGCCGGTCGATGGCTTCCATCATCACGTCGAGGATGTGCAGCCGGGCGTCACGGGCCTGCTTGAGTGCGGCGGCCAGCACGGAGGCCGGGATGCCGTCCAGCTTGGTGTCGAGCTGGAGGGCGGTGACGAAGTCCCGGGTGCCGGCGACCTTGAAGTCCATGTCGCCGTAGGCGTCCTCCGCACCGAGGATGTCGGTGAGGGTGACGTAGTGCGTCTCGCCCTCGATCTCCTGGGAGATCAGGCCCATGGCGATACCGGCGACGGGGGCCTTGAGGGGCACGCCCGCGTTCAGCAGCGACATGGTGGAGGCGCAGACGGAGCCCATGGACGTCGAGCCGTTGGACCCGAGGGCCTCGGAGACCTGGCGGATCGCGTAGGGGAAGTCCTCGCGGGCGGGCAGTACCGGCACCAGGGCGCGCTCGGCGAGGGCGCCGTGGCCGATCTCGCGGCGCTTGGGGGAGCCGACGCGGCCGGTCTCGCCGGTGGAGTAGGGCGGGAAGTTGTAGTTGTGCATGTAGCGCTTGCGGGTCACCGGGGAGAGGGTGTCCAGCTGCTGCTCCATGCGGAGCATGTTCAGGGTGGTGACGCCCAGGATCTGGGTCTCGCCACGCTCGAACAGCGCGGAGCCGTGCACCCGCGGGATGGCCTCGACCTCGGCGGCCAGGGTGCGGATGTCGGTGACTCCGCGGCCGTCGATGCGCTTCTTCTCCTTGATGACGCGCTCGCGCACCAGCTTCTTGGTGAGCGCGCGGTAGGCACCGGAGATCTCCTTCTCGCGGCCCTCGAACTGCGGCAGCAGCTTCTCGGCGGCGAGCGACTTGACGCGGTCCAGCTCGGTCTCGCGCTCCTGCTTGCCGGCGATGGTGAGGGCGGCGGCGAGCTCGTCACGCACGGCGGCGGTGAGCGCCTCCAGGACGTCGTCCTGGTAGTCGAGGAAGATCGGGAACTCGCCGGTGGGCTTGGCCGCCTTGGCTGCGAGGTCCGACTGGGCCTTGCAGAGGACCTTGATGAAGGGCTTCGCGGCTTCCAGACCGGCGGCGACGACCTCCTCGGTGGGGGCCTCGACGCCGCCTGCGACCAGCTTGATGGTCTGCTCGGTGGCCTCGGCCTCGACCATCATGATCGCGACGTCGCCGTCTTCCAGCACCCGGCCGGCGACGACCATGTCGAAGACGGCATCCTCGAGCTCGGTGTGGGTGGGGAAGGCCACCCACTGGCCCCGGATGAGGGCGACGCGGGTGCCGCCGATCGGGCCGGAGAAGGGCAGCCCGGCGAGCTGGGTGGACGCCGAGGCCGCGTTGATCGCCACGACGTCGTAGAGGTGGTCGGGGTTGAGCGCCATGATCGTCTCGACGATCTGGATCTCGTTGCGCAGGCCCTTCTTGAAGGAGGGGCGCAGGGGGCGGTCGATCAGGCGGCAGGTGAGGATCGCGTCCTCGGAGGGGCGGCCCTCGCGGCGGAAGAAGGATCCGGGGATCTTGCCGGCCGCGTACATGCGCTCTTCGACGTCCACCGTGAGCGGGAAGAAGTCGAGCTGGTCCTTGGGCTGCTTGGAGGCCGTGGTGGCCGACAGCACCATGGTGTCGTCGTCCAGGTAGGCGACGGCGCTGCCGGCGGCCTGCTTGGCCAGCCGGCCCGTCTCGAAGCGGATGGTACGGGTGCCGAAGGAGCCGTTGTCGATGACGGCTTCGGCGTAGTGGGTCTCGTTCTCCACTAGCGGTTTCTCCGTTACGTATCGTCAGTGTCCCCGGCGCGTGTGCCGGGGACGGGCGGAGAAGCGCACCTTGTGTGCTGGCCGGTCTTCGATCGAAGCACCCGGGGTTCGCCCGGGGGCCACTACCGAGGACCGGCGGCGGCTGGGCTGCGCTCCTCCCCTTATGTCATGGCTGGTTCTCTTGGGTGCGGCGGCTCGCTGCCGTCGCGTACCGCTGTCTTTTGTTGAGTTCTTGTGCCCCAGACTACAAAGTCACGGTGACACTCCGCACCCACAGGTTCCGGAGCACGTCCCCCACCTGTCCGGGCCGAGCCGGACGGACGGGCGTTGCCGCACGTGAGGGCGTGGCTGGATGCGTTCGCAGCTACGGCGAAGGGAGCGGTTCCCTCGGGTGGGGGAACCGCTCCCTTCACGGCCTGCTACCTGGCGCCGGCGGCACCGCGGCGGATGCCCAGGCGCTCGACCAGCGTCCGGAAGCGCTGGATGTCCTTCTTGGCCAGGTACTGGAGCAGCCGGCGACGCTGGCCGACCAGGATCAGCAGACCACGACGCGAGTGGTGGTCGTGCTTGTGCGTCTTGAGGTGCTCGGTCAGGTCCGAGATGCGCCGGGACAGCAGGGCGACCTGGACCTCCGGGGAGCCGGTGTCGCCCTCCTTGGTGGCGAACTCGGTCATGATCTGCTTCTTCGTGGTGGCGTCGAGCGACACGCTGCACTCCTGAATTCGTTGCGTATGCCACCGAGTGCCCCTGGTCTTCGTCTCAGGGAGGCTTCCGTGACTCGGGAGGCGGGGATCCGCTGGGCGCTGCCTCCAGATCACCTGAGCACGGGGATCCGGGGGCGCGTACACAAACGGCCGGTGAACAGGTTACCAGCCGTACGGAGCCGCCCCGTCACCGGCTGTCCGCGACGGGCCGCCACGCCGCCGGCGGCCGCCGCTCGGCGCCGCGGGGCTCAGCTCGTCATGGCCCGGGCGGCCGCGAAGACGTCGAAGACCGCGAGGGTGAGCGGCACCAGCGTGATCAGGACGAAGCCTTCGGCGATCTCCAGGAAGCGGCCCCAGAAGGGGGTGATGCCCTTGTTCGGGACGATCAGGCCGACGGCGGTGGTGAGCGCCGCGGTGGCGCCGATGACCGCCGCCAGCCACAGGGTGCGGATGTCCAGGTCACGGCTGTCGCCGGTGAGCGCGTGCTGGATCATGGTGAGCGGCGGGTTCAGGCTCAGCCCGACGCCCAGCAGCACCAGCGCGGTCAGGCCCGCGGCCAGCGCCGCCACGACCTGGGCGGTGTAGCGGAAGAGCCGGGCGCGCATGAGCATGGCGAGTCCGGTGGCGAGCGCGAGCAGCTGGCCCCAGAGGTTGTCGGAGAAGCCGAGGACCGCGGCGGCGCCCACCGACACCAGGGCGCATCCGCCGACGAGCCCGACCAGCAGTTCGTGGCCGCGGCGTGCCTGGGCGGCGATGCGTTCGGCGTCGACGGGCTGGTGCGGCCCGAGGTCGGACGCCGAGCCGCTGCCGCCGGGCGAGGCGTGCGGGGAGGAGAACCCGATCGGCAGCCGGGCGAAGCGCATGGACATGCCGGGCAGGAAGGCCAGTGCCCCGACGGCGACGGGGGCGCACACGGCCGCGGTCTCCACCGGTGCCCACTCGGTGAGGCTGGCCACGAAGACGGTGACCAGACCGACGCCCGAGGCGAAGACGAACGCGACGAAGGGTCCGTCGCCGCCGGGTGAGATGAGGGTGAGGAAGATCGTGGCGACCAGCACCGCGGCACAGGCGAGCAGGAACTGAAGGCGCCCGATGCCGTGACCCGCGTCCAGCGGCAGCAGTCCGGATCCGGCCACCGCCACGTTGGGCAGGGCACCGAGGCCCAGTGCGACGGCCGACCCCCGGTCGTCGTACACCCGGGCCCGTACCGCGGCGAGGGTGACGAGCAGGATGCCGGCGACGGCGCCGAGGATGCCGGGCAGGCCGTGCATGTCGTGGCCCGGCCGGGTGATCCACAGCATGAAGGCGAGCAGCGCCGGCAGGACGCCGCCGGCGATCAGGCCGGCGCCGCGGGTGAGGCTCTCGTTCCACAGCGTGCTGTCGCGGGAGACGGCGGAGGCGACCGCGTCGGAGACGTCGTCGTAGACCGCGGGCGGCAGGGAGTCGGCGAACGGGCGCAGGCTCAGCAGCTCGCCGTCGAGGACGCCCTGTGCGGCGAAGCTGCGCGCGCTCTCCAGCACGGAGCCGTCGCGGCGCACCAGGTGGTAGCCGACGGGGGCGCCCTCGGCCGGGCTCTGCGCGGACAGCCGCAGCACCTCGGGGTACAGGTCGGCGACCGGGACGTCGTCGGGCAGGGCCACGTCGACGCGGCTGTCGGGGGCGACGATGGTGACGCGGCAGAAACCGAGTTCCGACCGGACGGTGGACTGTGCCGCCAGGCCCGGACCGCCGGGACCGGCGCCCGTCATCGAGGACACCATGCTCACCTGCTTCTCCCCCTCACGGGTCGTGGGCCCCTTGTCCCCGCACGGGCCAAGGCCGCCTGTCCGGCCACCACTTCCTCGCCTGCCCGCGATCCGGCCGCCGCTGCCGGGCCGGCCGCTGCCACCCGTGGGTGCGTGCGGTCCGCGTACCGCCCGCCCGGGGCGTCCTTCGACGGTTTGCGGCAGGCCGTGTCCCGCCGGCCGGACGGCGGGACGACGACCCGCCGTTCGAAAACCGGGCAGCTGGCCCGGGGCCACCGGGCGTCCCACCTGCCCCGCTTTCGACGGCGAGTTCGCGTCTGCGCAGGCATGCGGAGTACACCCTACCGTCCGCACACCCGGTCATATGTCAGTAGGATCAGGCGGCAGTCGGCGTCCGTCCGACACCACACAGGGCGCCTGCCGACTTCCGCATCCGGCACGGAATGGACGAGCAGTGAGCCAGATCATCGTCAAGCGCCCATCGCGGGTTCTGCCGTCGGAAGTGCCGACGGAGGAGATCGAGCTACAGCCGCCGCCCGAGCTGCCCCGGGGCCAGCAGGAGGGCGCGCTCATGCAGCTGCTGCCCATGCTCGGCATGGGCGGTTCCGTGGTGTTCTACTTCATGCCCACCACCCAGCCCTTCATGAAGGTGATGGGTGGCGTGATGGTGGCGTCGTCGGTGGCCATGGCGATCGCGATGATCGTCCGCTACCGCCGCGGCACCCAGGGCGAACTGGCGGGCATGCGCCGCGACTACCTGCTCTATCTCGCCCAGACCCGGCAGGCCGTGCGGGAGACCGCGCGTGCGCAGCGCGACGCGCAGTACTACCTGCACCCCTCCCCGGAACAGCTGTGGGCGCTGGTCGCCGAGGGCAGCAGGGTGTGGGAACGGCGGCCCGCCGACGAGGACTTCGCGCAGGTCCGCATCGGGCTCGGCCCGCAGTCCCTGGCCTCCCCGCTGATCGCGCCGCAGACCAAGCCGGTGGAGCAGCTCGAGCCCCTCACCGCGGATGCCATGCAGCGCTTCCTCGCGCTGCACAGCACTCTGGACGCGCTGCCCATGGCGGTCTCGCTGCGCGCCTTCTACCACCTGACCATCAGCGGCGACCCTGACTCGGCGCGCGCCACCGCGCGTGCCCTGGCGGCCTCGCTCGCCTCGCTGCACTCGCCCGAGGACCTGATGATCGCGGTGGCGGCCGGGCGGAACGCGACGGCCGAGTGGGACTGGGCGAAGTGGCTGCCGCACACCCAGCTCGCCGGCTTCACGGACGGCGCCGGCAGCCGGCGGTTGATCTCCACCGACACGATGGAGATCGAGGAGTTGCTGGCCGCCCGTCTCGACGGCCGGCCCCGCTTCCATCCGGCCGGTGCGCCGCTGCCGGAGCAGCCGCACATCGTCGTCATCCTGGACGGTGTCTCCCTGCTGCCGGTCTCCCGGCTGGCGTCGCCGGAGGGTCTCCAGGGCGTGACGGTGGTCGAGGTCGTGGCCGGCGAGTTGTCCGGTGCGCGCGGCGGCCTGTCGGTCGTGGTGCACCCGCAGTCGGTCCGCCTGGAGTCGGACGACGGCCTGGTCTACGAGGGCTCTCCCGACCTGATGTCCTACCCGGCGGCCGAGGCGCTGGGCCGCCAGCTCGCCCCGCTGCGGGTGGCCACCGGTGCCGACGACGACGAGCCCCTGCTGGCCAACCTGGAGTTCACCGACCTGCTGGGCCTCGGCGACCCGGCCTCGGTGGACACCAAGCGCACCTGGCGCCCGCGGGCCCTGGCGGAGCGGCTGAGGGTGCCCATCGGGCTCGGTGAGGACGGCCGCCCGGTGATGCTCGACCTGAAGGAGGCCGCCCAGGAGGGCATGGGCCCGCACGGGCTGTGCGTCGGCGCCACCGGGTCCGGCAAGTCGGAGCTGCTGCGCACCCTGGTGCTCGGCCTTGCGGTCACCCACTCGTCGGAGACGTTGAACTTCGTGCTCGCGGACTTCAAGGGTGGTGCGACCTTCGCCGGCATGGCGCAGATGCCGCACGTCGCCGCGGTGATCACCAACCTGGCGGACGACCTGACCCTGGTCGACCGCATGGGCGACTCGATCCGCGGTGAGCTCAACCGCCGCCAGGAGATGCTGCGGGACGCCGGCAACTACGCGAACATCCACGACTACGAGAAGGCCCGCGCCGCGGGTGCCCCGCTCCAGCCCGTTCCGTCGCTGGTGCTCGTCATCGACGAGTTCAGCGAGCTGCTGACCGCCAAGCCCGACTTCATCGAGATGTTCGTGCAGATCGGCCGTATCGGCCGGTCGCTCGGCGTGCACCTGCTGCTCGCCTCGCAGCGCCTGGAGGAGGGCCGGCTGCGCGGCCTGGAGACGTACCTGTCCTACCGGGTGGGTCTGCGGACCTTCTCGGCCGCCGAGTCCCGCGCCGCGCTCGGCGTCCCCGACGCGTACCACCTGCCCAACGTGCCCGGTTCCGGCTACCTGAAGTTCGGTACCGACGAGATGGTGCGGTTCAAGGCGGCGTACGTCTCCGGGGTGTACCGCTCGGGCGCCGAGCAGGTGGTGCAGGGCGGGCCGGTGCCGATCGACCGGCGGCCGGTGCTGTTCACCGCGGCGCCGGTGCCCGTGCGCTACCTCGAACAGCCTCGGCAGGAGGAGGCGGCCCCCGAGCGCGACCCGGCCTCCGACGCGCTCGCCGACACCGTTCTCGACGTGATCGTGCGCCGGTTGGAGGCGCAGGGTCCGGCGGCGCACCAGGTGTGGCTGCCGCCGCTGGACAGCCCGCCGCCGCTGGACGCCCTGCTGCCCGGTCTGACGCCGGTGCAGGGCCGCGGCCTGACCCAGCCGGGCTACGAGGGCGCCGGCCGGCTCGTCGTCCCCGCCGGCCTGGTGGACAAGCCGTACGAGCAGCGCCGTGACCCGCTCTGGCTGGACTTCTCGGGCGCGGCCGGCCACATGCAGCTCATCGGCGGTCCGCAGTCCGGCAAGTCGACCCTGCTGCGCACCATCATCGCCTCCTTCGCCCTCACCCACACCCCGCACGAGGTGCAGTTCTACGGGCTCGACTTCGGCGGTGGCGGCATGTCGGCGGTCGCCGGCCTGCCGCACGTCGGCGGGGTCGCCTCCCGTCTCGACCCGGAGAAGGTGCGGCGCACCGTCTCCGAGGTGTACGGGGTGCTGACCGGCCGCGAGGAGTACTTCCGGGCCACCGGCATCAGCTCCATAGCGGAGTACCGCACCCGGCGTGCCCGTGGCGAGATCTCGGTGACCGACCAGCCGTTCGGCGATGTCTTCCTGATCATCGACGGCTGGGGGAACTTCCGCTCCGACTACGAGCCCCTGGAGGACTTCGTCCTCGACATCGCGGCTCGCGGGCTCGGCTACGGGATCCACCTGATCCTGTCCGCGTCCCGTTCGATGGAGGTCCGCTCCAACCTGAAGGACCAGCTCGGCAACCGGCTGGAGCTGCGGCTGGGTGACCCGATGGACTCCGAGTTCGACCGCAAGGCCGCGGCGAACGTGCCGACCGGGGTGCCGGGCCGTGGCCAGTCACCGCAGAAGCTGCACTTCATGGCGGCGGTGCCGCGGATCGACGGGCTGACCTCCGACACCGAGCTCGCCGAGGCCACCACCTCGCTGGCCGCCGAGGTCGCCCGGCACTGGACGGTGCCCGGGGCGCCCGAGGTACGGCTGCTGCCGCGCGAGTTCTCCGCGGCGGAGCTGCCCGCCGGCCATCTGCACCCCGAGCGCGGTGTCGCCTTCGCCCTCGACGAGAACAACCTGGCGCCGGTCTTCGTCGACTTCGACCAGGACCCGTTCCTCGTCGTCTACGGCGAGAGCGAGTCGGGCAAGTCGAACCTGCTGCGGTTGCTGATCAAGCAGCTCTGCGAGCGCTACACGGGCGACGCCTGCAAGTTCTTCGTCGTCGACAACCGCCGTGCCCTGCTGGACGTCACACCGCACACGCACCTGGCCGAGTACGTGCCCATGTCGAACGCGATGGGCCACCACGTGCAGGCCCTGGTGGACCTGATGCAGCGCCGCACCCCCACGGCCGAGGTCACCGCCGAGCAGCTGCGCACCCGTAGCTGGTGGCGCGGCCCGACGGTGTTCGTGGTGGTCGACGACTACGACCTGGTCTCCACCTCCAGCGGCAACCCGCTGTCCGAACTCACCGAGCTGCTGCCGTTCGCCCGCGACGTCGGGGTCCGGTTCATCATCGCCCGCAGCTCGGCGGGTGCCGGACGGGCCACCTACGAGCCGTTCATCCAGCGCATGACGGAGCTCGGCTCCCAGGGCCTGGTGCTCGCGGGCGACCCCAGCGAGGGTGACCTGCTGGGCGGCGTCCGCCCCCGGCCGATGCCGGCGGGACGCGGCATCTTCGTCTCGCGTCGCCGCGGCAAGCCGCTGGTTCAGATCGGCCTGCTGCCCCAGCAGCACTGAGAGTGCTCGTTCTCGTCGCCACTGCCCCGGTTCGGCGAACCGGGGCAGTGGCCACTTTTCGGACTCCACCGCACTCGCTCGGGTGTCGGGGAACCGTACGCGGCCCGGCGCAGTCTTGGATTCGTGCGGCCCTGGCCCAACCAGCCCCCTTACCGGGAGCATTGGTAGGTTGACGGCTGCCTCGCGCATTCTGAGGCTAATCGGCTGAGCATAAGATTTGCGCCAGGTGGCGAACGCGGGGGACGACGGGAGCCGCGGAGGTCCACCGGGTGCGCAGTGACGAGGGTGACAACGGGGAAGGGGTTGCGGGATGGCGTGGGACGAGTGGGAGCAGTTGAAGGCGGACGCCGCCGGTAAACAATCGGCGCACATGGAGCTGAACCAGCTGCCGAGCGAGCCCGGCGCCGGCCCGCCACCGCAGGGCGACCTCGAGGTCAGCCAGAAGGACCTGGCGGCAGTCGGTGATGCCGCCTACCGGCTGTACAACGACTTCCACAAGTACAGCGACCACGCCCGCGGTGCCTCGCAGGCCGCCGCCGGCGGCCTTCAGCAGGAGGGCTTCGCCATCGGTGGCGCCCTCGACCATGTCGCCTCGCACTGGATCGACCAGTGCCAGACGCTGCTGGACGCCTGCGCGCACATCTCCAACCACCTCGACTACACGAAGAACGCACACGCCGGCGACGAGATCTACATCGCCGGCACCATCAGCAGCATTTCCCAGCTCGACCACGGCTTCGACGAGAGGAAGGGCTGATGGACCTCGACGCGCTGCGCTTTGCTAAGTTCGGCAAGCTCGGAGACGCGATCTCCGACTGGGACGAGATGATGAAGAAGCTCCAGACGATCAGTCGGGACGCGGACACCAATCTCAAGGGGAAGGCGCACAAGGCCAAGTGGGCCGGTGTGAACGCCACGGTGTCCCGCGACTTCATCGACAAGACCGCCGGCGAGTTCGACGACGCCCACACCCAGGCGAGCACCATCCACGCCATCCTCAAGGACACCCACGGGGAGCTGACGAGCTACCAGAAGCAGCTCACGGACGCCATCGACCGCGGCCTGAAGAAGAACCTCACGGTGATGGACACCGGCGACGGCGGCTTCACCGTGACGATGAACATCCACCCCGACCGCGCCGCCAAGGGCACCAAGGTCCCCGAGCACAGCCAGCAGGACGTCGACGACCTCCGCGACGAGGTGCAGCGGATCCTGAAGGGCGCCACCACCAGCGACACCACCGCGGCCAAGGCGCTGAAGCTCATCGTCGACCAGGCCAAGTACGGATTCTCGGACGCCAACTACAAGAACCGTGACGACGCGGCCAAGGCCATCAAGGCGGCGGACGACATGGCCAAGCTGATGAAGAAGGATCCGCACAAGCTCAGCAACACCGAGCTGACCCAGCTCAACAGCTACCTGAAGCAGTACGGAAAGGACCCGCTCTTCGCCGAGGAGCTGGCCACCAGCGTCGGCCCGAAGAAGACCCTCGAGTTCTACGCGGGCATCGCCGACCCGTACCAGGGCCAGGGCTTGGGCACCGACCCGAAGGCACGCCTGGAACTGGCGAAGCAGCTCCAGAAGAACCTGGGCATCACGCTCGGCACCGCGACGATCTCCGACTCTGCGAACATGCAGAAGTGGGAGAACGACATGATCAAGCTGGGTCCCGAGCGTCTCGAGATCGACGACGCGGGCAATCCGTACGGCTTCCAGGTCATGAGCGCCCTCATGCGCAACGGCGACTACGACGACGACTTCCTCAATTCGTACGGCAACAAGCTCATCGACCTCGACAAGAAGGTCAACGGCGATGGGCAGATGAACTACTGGATCAACAACGCCAACATGGACACGGACCTGAACTTCTATGGCAAGGGCGACCGTGGCCGTGACCCGATGACCGGATTCCTCGAAGCGCTCGGGCACAATCCGGACGCGTCGACGGAGTTCTTCGCGCAGCCCGACAACGACCCCAATCACCCCATGAAGCAGAGCGACTCGGCGCTCAACGACCACCTGAAGTACCTGACCAAGGAACGCCACTGGTGGTCAGACGACCCCCAGACGGACCACGGCTACATGGCCGGCCAGGACGCACTGGGCCACGCACTGGAATCGGCCACCACCGGCTACTCGTTCGACCACAAGGGCCCCCTCAGCCCCGGTGACGGTGACCGCCGCAACGCCGACATGGCGGGCGTCATGGAGCAGGTCTCGTACATCTACGGTGGCGAGGACGGGCCGAAGATGCTCAAGGACCACCCGGAGCTCGGCGACAGCCTGGGCAAGATGGCGGCCAGCTACATCGACGACATCGACTACAGCATGTCGGGCATCGGCGACCACGGCAGGGACGCCGCCAACTTCCCCGCGCAGTACGCGGGCCGCGCGGACTTCGGCAACCAGGGAGCCATCAACTTCCTGAGCGTCCTCGGCCAGAACGAGGACTCGCACAGGATCACGTCGGGGGCACAGCACATCTACACGCTGAGCCTGCTCCAGCAGAATCCCCCCACGGACCAGGAGCACTACGACCGTGGCCGGGACGCGCTGATGATGGAGGCCGAGACACGCGGCGTGCTGGACCACTCCCGGGTCGCTCAGGCGGCAGCCGACATCGGCGCCAAGGCCGACGACGCCAACAAGAGCCTCAGCCTGAAGACGGACTGGATCAAGTGGGGCGTCGGCACGGTCATCGGCGGCGGCGTAGCGCTCATTCCGGGCGGTGAGGGAGCGGGCGCCGCCCTCGTCCCGCTCGCCGCGAACACGGCGGGCTCCGCGGTGCAGCAGTTCATCACCGGGGGCATCGACAACGCGGCCGAGGGCTACCAGGACGACCCGGCCCACCAGTCGCAGATGACGAGCCAGGAGTACTACAACAAGGGCGCGGACGCGCTGGGCAAGGACTACGACTACTACTTCAAGGGCCACGGCGAGAAGGCCGACTACGACGACATCACAGGCGACCTGCGCGACAAGTACCTCGCCACCGGTTCCAATGAGGACCAGTTCCGTGGTCGCGGGCCGGCCAAGGACTGAGGGAGCCATGCGTCATTCGCCTTCTGCCGGTTCTGCCGGTTCTGCCGGGCTCGAGCCCGGCACCGCGCCCGAGCGCGTACACCACCGTCGGCGCCGACGTCTGGTGACGCGTTCGGTGGCCGCGGCGGCGACGATCGCGGCCCTGGCCGGTCTGTCGGCATGCTCGGACGACAAGGACGACAGCCCGGACGCGTCGGCCACACCGGCCGGCCGGATCTGCGACGGCGCCCTGGACGAGCCCGCGGTGGCGGCGCTCAAGCGGCTCGGCGGAACCGACGCGTTCGAGGAACTCACCGGAAAGACCGCCGGGGGGCAGCCCAACCGGTTCTCCCTCAGCAGGGCCGCGGCACACCTGCATGACGGCACGGAACTCCGCAGCAGATGCACCGTGTACGTGCCGGGCGACAACAGCGGCGCCCCGCTGGTCCAGCTGGACTTCCAGGCTGCCGACAAGCCCCCCACCAGGTCCGGGGTCGAGAAGGCGGATCCGGACAAGCAGCGCACCTACTATCCGCTGGGCGCCTACGCCGCCACCACCGAGGAGAACTCCACCGTCCTGTACTTCGCCTGCCCGACCAAGGGCAAGGACGGCACGAAGCCGTATGTGGACGCCGGCGTCTTCAGCTCCGCAAACCAGCTGAAGGGCCACTCCACCAGCAAGGACAGGATGGTCATCCTCAATTCCGTGGCACGCCACCTGGCGGAGAAGCTCGGCTGCGCGGACAAGGCACAGCTACCGTCGACGGTCCCCGACGGCGAGTCCGTGACACCGTAGACATCCAGCCCGGGCGCATACGCCCCCGGGACCGCGACGCCAGGTACCCCCCGAGCCGTCTCCACGGCTCGGGGGCACCTGCTTTCCCGCTTCTCCCGCGCGGTCCCGCGTTTGCGAGTTCCCGAGTTCCCACGCTCCGCTGGGTCGCCTCAGTCTTCGGAGTTCTGGCGGAAGTACGCCCAGACGCAGATGCCGATGAGGACGATGACCAGCAGGATGATCCAGCCCCAGGAGTCCCCGCCCCCGCCACCGGACGAGCCGTAACCGGTGTGGGAGTGGTAGTGGTAGTGAGAGCCGCCATGAGACCCGCCGCGGTACGCGGGCATGGCGAGCGTGAGTGCGTGATCGAAGCGCATGGGCCGACACCCTAGTGACGGGTCCCCGCCGGCGGATACGCCCATGACGGCCCACGACGGGAGTGTGACAATACCGTGGCGCACCGGCCGAAAGGACCGAAACGGCCGAACATGATCGGCCGATCGGACGAGCCCAGTAGGCTGACCGGGCAACACGATCCGAACAGGGTGAAAGGTGGCCGCCCCATGGCCGACGCTCGGAACGAGGCGCGGGACGAGGCGCACGACGCGCAGCACCCAGCCCGGGACACGGAGAGCGAAGCGGAGCTCAAGGCCCGCAAGGAACGCGAGAAGAACGAGCTCTACGCGCTGGACATCTCCGACGTCGAATGGCACAGCGCCCCCGGCACCGAGGAGCACAAGGAGCGCGTCGAGATCGCCTACCTCCCCGACGGCGCCGTCGCCATGCGTTCCAGCATCGACCCGGACACCGTCCTGCGGTACACCGAAGCCGAGTGGAACGCCTTCGTGCTGGGCGCGCGTGACGGCGAGTTCGACCTGGAGCCGGCCCCGCACAACGGGGGGATGGCGGCGCAGTAGTCGAGCGCCGGCGGTGCTGTGCCCCGGTCCGCTCCGGCGGGTCGGGGCACTCTCCTGGCCGGCCGGGGTCTCGTCCTCAGAACACCGACATGACGAACAACGTGTGGTCGTTCATGAAGAAGACACGGTTTCCGTCGGCGGCCATGGCGGTGTACTGGGACTCGTCGAAGGTGTACGACCCCACCTCTTCGCCGTTCTCCACATGGCCGGCACGCAGCCGGGGCTTCCCGTCGTCCATGTACTCGCTGTCCACCCACCAGACCCCGTCGCCCTGGCAGAGCATGGGGCTGGTGCCTGACCGGTCGTTCTCCCACACGGTCTTGCCGTCCATCGTGCTCAGCCGCGAGGGAGCCTTGGTGTTCGTGGCATAGATCCCGAGCCCCGACAGAACGGGCGCCCCCCACACCTGGGGCTCGTCATCCGACCAGTGGAAGGCCTTGTGGCTCCACAGCCTGGTGCCGTCACTGAGGTTGCTGACGCTCAGCGTCAGGCCGTTGAGGCACACCGTGTCGCCGATGATGACGGGTCGCACCACGGTGGCCGACTGCTCCTGGCGATCCCACGCATGGCGTCCGTTGGCGGTGTCCACCGCCAGGACGTTGCCGTCGTCGCTTCCCATGACCAGCCGGCCCTTGCCCACCGCGGCCGAGGGCCCCAGCTTCTCCCGGAAGCCCGCCGGCACCTGAGCCGTCCAGCGGATCCGGGCGTCGGAGCGCCGCACGCTGCGCAGCCGGCCGTCCTTCGTCACCAGGTAGACGGCGGTCGCGTCGGCCGCCAACAGGGTCGCCGCCTCGGCGTCGCAGGTCCACTTGGGCTCGCCGGTGGACGCCACGTAGGTGCGGAGCGTGCCGTGCGCGTCGACGGCAGCGACCAGCCGGTCCGACAGGGAGAGGTAGCCGCCTTTCACCCGGGCCTCGCGTGCGGTCCAGCGGAGGTCGCCCTTCCGCACGTCGTACGCCGCGATGCCGCCGTCCATCGACCCGAAGACGACGACGTCGCGCACCGGCAACAAGGCCGGCGAGTCGGTGTCGGCCTTGTCGGCCGCCCACAGCACCTTCGGCTCCCAGTACTCCTCATCCGCGCCGTCCTTGCTGATGGTTTCCTTCCGCGCCATCGGTGTCCTCGCTGCGGGCGGGATGGCGAACGGGTCACTGGACGGCTTTCGGAGGTACAGCCAGCCGGCCGTGCCTCCGGCGGCCAGGACCGTGCCCGAAGCGGCCAGGCCGGTGAGCAGCCGGCGTCGTGACACCCCCTGCCGGGTGCCACCGACGTCCGTCGTGAGCGTGGTGAGCGTGGTGAGCTGCCGTACCTGCTCCTCGCGTTCCTTGATGGCGGCCGCCACCGGGCCGCGCCGCCAGGCCCGGTCGGCGCCGCGCGGCGCGGCGCAGGCGGACACGATCTGGGCGGGTGCGGGCCGCGCCGCCGGGTCCCCGGCCAGGCACGGTGCCACGAGCGGCTGCAACGGCGCCGGCAGACCGTCGAGCCGCGGCGCGCCGTGCACCACCTCGTACTGCACCGCGGCCACATGGGGCCCTTCGTACGCGGGCCGGCCGCTGCCCGCGTACACCAGGACCGCGCCCAGCGAGAACACGTCGGCGGACGGGGTGACACGCTGTCCCAGCACCTGTTCCGGGGCTCCGTAGCCGGGGCTGACCGGCGCCTGCCCCGTGGTGGTGAGGGTGAGGCCGTGCTCGGGGCGGGCGATGCCGAAGTCGATGATGCGGGGACCGCCGGCGGTCAGGACGATGTTCGCCGGTTTCAGGTCACGGTGGATGAAGCCGGCGGCGTGGATGTCGATCAGGGTGCGCGCGATGGCCACGGCGAGCGCGCGTACGGCCACCTCGTCGAAGGGCCCGTGTGCATCGACGGTCTCGTCGAGGGTGAGGCCGGCCAGGTACTCGGTCGCGATCCAGGGCCGGCCGCCCTCGGTCTGCGCGCCCAGCACCATGGCGACGCCCTTGCTGCGCACGGCCTGCGCCGCATGCGCCTCCCGCACGAAGCGCTGCGCGAGATGGGTGTCATGGGAGAGTTCGGGCCGTAGCACCTTCACCGCCGCGATGACGCCGGCGGAGTCCCGGCCGACGTACACCTTGCCCATGCCGCCTTCGCCGAGCACGCCGAACAGACGGTACGGGCCGAGACGGAGCGGGTCTCCGGGGCCTAGCGGATTCATGGCTGGGGGCTTTCTGCCGACGTCATTGGAGAAGGATGCCGCTGATGCCGTCATCGGTCACGGCGAAGATCACCTGGCGCAGAGCATCGACGAAGATGCGGTTGCCGGCGTTGATGTACGTGAACGCGGCGGTGCGGGACGCCAGGCTGATGGCCTTCAGGTCCAGACCCCGCTTGCAGTAGGCGTAACGGGCCCCGACGGCGGGCGGGGAGGTGAGGTCGGCCTTTTCCGCGTCACCGTCCTTCTCGGCCCACAGCCGCTTTCCGCTGCGGGCGTCGACCGCGATGAGGCCCACACCCTGCTCCAGGGCGTAGACGACCCCGTCCACCACGGCCGGTGGGCCGAACAACGCGCCGTCGTGCAGCGGGTGGACGGCCCAGTCGTCATGCCCGTCGCTCAGGCGCAGCGCCCGCAGGGTGCCGCGCCACACGTAGAAGTGCGTGCCGTCGACCGCGAGCGGAACGGTCTGAAGGTCCAGGTCCAGCTTCTTGTCCCACCGGACGTTCCCCGTGCGGGTATCGCGTATCACGCCGTGCACGGCGTCGTCCTCGTCCCGCTGAAGCAGAACGAGGTGCTTGCCGATCACCCGAGAGCTGACGAAGCGCATCTTCTGGGTCTGGTCCACCCCGCGGGGTGGCAGTGGCTTGGACCACGCTCGCTTTCCCGACGCGGTGTCCACGGCCTGGAGGGTCCAGTCCGGACCGGCGTAGTTGTTCGAGGAGTAGGTGCCCCGTCCGGCTGCCAGGTACAGCACGCCCTCGGCCGCACAGAGCACCTGGTTCTCGTTGAGGTTGCCGTTGAGGTCGTGGAAACGGGCGATGGGCTTGTCCGAGCCGTCCGGGAGCAGGCTGGCGAGGGCAAGCGGCGAGACGTCGTCGTCGCTGAACTCCGCCATCCGGTAGACGGCGCCGCCGGCCGCGGCTACCTCCCAGGAGTAGGCCCCCTCGTCGGCCTCGAACTTCAGGCGCCCGGTCTTGGCCTCGTATCCCTTGAGTCCGCCGTCTGCGACCAGCACCGTGTGTTTGACGCTGATGGGCGTCACCCATTCGGTCTCGTCCCTGCTCGGGTGCTCGAAACTCTGTGACCATTGCGGATTGCGCCGCTCCTGGGTCGGCGCCTCCACCGCGGGTTCCTCTTCCTGCCGGCCCCACTCGCGCCACCCCCACACCCCCGCCCCGGCCAGCGCCGCCGCGCCCCCGAGGCCGGCGCCCAGGGTCAGCATGCGGCGCCGGGTCGTCCGGCCGGCGGCAGGCGCGGGTGCAGCTGCTGGGGCCGTCTCGTCCTCCGGCGGCGGGAGACGCTGCGGCACGGTCTGCCAGACCTCGCTCGCCCGCCGGCCGATGTCGGCGAGCACGGCGTCGGGAAGGTGATCGGCGAACGCGCCGTCGCCGTCGTGCAGTTCGGCCGCCAGTTGGGAGGTCGTGGGGCGGTGTGCCGGGTCCTTGGCGAGGCAGCGGGCCAGGACCGGGGCGAGGGCGGGCGGCACGCGGCTCAGCTCCGGTTCCTGGTAGCGGACCCGGTACAGCAGGTCGGCCGCCTGACCGTAACCGAAGGGTCCGGCGCCGGTGGCGGCGAACACCAGCACACCGGCAAGCGCGAAGACGTCTCCCGCGGGGGTGTGTTCCTGCCCGGTGGCCTGCTCCGGCGACATGAACGCCGGCGTGCCGACCGCGGAGCCGGTGTAGGTGAGCCGCTCGTCGCCGATGGCCCGTGCGATGCCGAAGTCGATGACCTTCGGCCCGTACGCGGTGACCATGATGTTGGACGGTTTGAGGTCTCGGTGCACGACGTCGGAGCGGTGCAACTGGCCGAGGGCCATGCACAGCGCGGCGCCGAGCGCCCGCACCGAGGGCTCGGCCAGCGGCCCCGCCAGCTCCACGGCGTCGTCCAGTGGCGGCCCGAGCACGTACTCGGTGGCCAGCCACGGTGTCTCCGCGAGCGGATCGGCGTCGACGACCTGCGCACCGAACTGCCCACCGATGACGCGCGCCGCGTCGGACTCGAGCCGGAACCGGGTACGGAACGCTGGTTCGGAGGCGATCCGCGCGTGCATGGTCTTCAACGCAACGGTGCGGCCGCCGGGCGAGCGCGCCAGGTAGACGGTGCCCATGCCGCCGCTGCCGAGCCGCGCGATGAGCCGGTACGCCCCCAGGGCCTGGGGGTCGTCGTGGGTGAGGGGCGTGGGCATGGGGGTGTCGGCTCTTGAGTGGTGGGTTTTTTGAAGTTCAGTACTGCCGCTGGGCGGGAGTGGCCTGGGGAGGCGTCCCGTACGGAGGCATCTGGTGGGCAGGGGTGGGGGGCGGCGGGGTGGATGCCGGTCCCTGGCCCGGCTGGGATGACGCGGCCTGGGGGATGCCTCCGGAGGCGGACGGGGGCGGCCACGCCTGCTGCGGCTGGGCCGTTACAGGGATCTCAGCGGCGAGCACCGCGGCTGACTGGTGGGCGAGGGCCGCGACGACTCGGGCGGGCAGCCAGCCGGGGCCCAGCAGGGCGGTGGCGCGACCGGCGGTCGTGGCGTGCGGGTCCAGCACGGTGGCGCCATGTGGTACCGCCCCGGCCTGCGCCGATGGCGTCTCGGCGGCGGAGGCCAGGACATCGAGCAACTCCCGCGGCATGGGCCGGTTCGTGGGGTCCTGGGACAGGCACTTCAGGATGACGGGGCGCAGGGCAGGCGGCAGGGCATCCGGATCCGGGTTCGTGTGACCCGTGGACGCATAGGCGAGGGTCGCGCCGAGCGCGTAGACGTCACCCAGCGGGCGCGGTCGACCTCCGGCGGCCTGCTCGGGCGGCAGGGTGCCGGAGTCGAGCCCGCGAAGACCAGTGCGTGACGTGCCATCAGGTGCGGCGGCACGTACCGAGCCGAAGCAACCGAGTCGTGGTCCGTCGGCGGCAAGCAGCACGGCGGAGGGCGAGACACCCGCGTGGGTCAGGTTCTGCCCATGGCCGATGTGCAGCGTCTCGGCCAGCGCCAGGCCGACGGCTCGAACGGTGTGCTCGGGCAGCGGTCCGCCGTGGACGCGGAGGGCGGTGGGAAGCGGCAGCACGGGAAGGTACGGGCGCGCGTGCCAGGGTTCCTCGCCAGGGCCGGCGACTTCGGTGGTCGGCAGGGCCCAGGTGCCGAGGTGGTAGCGGGCGGCCTCGGCCTCGATCATGAAGGCTTGTGGGTCGGCACCGTCGAGCGGAGTGCTGACCAGCATCGTCCGTTCGCCGTCCACGCTCCGTGCGATGAACCGCCGCTCGGGCACGGCCGCTGCGAAGGCTCGGTCGTCCAGCCGGGTGATCACCGTGTACGGGCCGGCTTGGCGCGCGGCGCGATCGGAGCCGGTGGAGGGCTGAACGGGCCCGGGAGGAGGTGGAGTGTGAGGGGTGTTCCCTGCGGAGGCCATGGCGCCCGGGTTCGGCACGCCGGGGTACGGCGTGTCTGCCCCCTGGGGCGTGTGCATGGACAAGAGATCTCCGCGGGATCGCCGACTTCAGGCTGCCTGACCTGCTTGGGAGCAGCGCAGAAGGTGGGGTGGGGTGGGCATCTCCCGTGCATGCCCACCCCAGTGCGACGTGCTGTGCCTGTCAGGTGAAGTAGCTGGCGGCCTTCTTGTCGCCGCCGCGGTAGTCACCACCGGCGTTGTGGACGAGGCGGGTGATGTCGGCCAGCGCCTTGTGGATGACCTGGGCGTCCTTGTCCCACGCCTGCTGCACTTCCCGGTACGTGGTGTGGGCGTCGCCCTCCCACCCCTGGGCGGCGGCGTGCACGGCCGACCGGATGTCGTGCAGGTCCTGCTCGAGCTTGTTGGCCTGGTTGCCGAGCTCGGTGGCCATCGCGTCGAGGCCGCCGTACTTCACCGCAAGTTCATCGTAATGCGGGTTCGCCATGGTGATCGATCTCCTTGAAGTTCTTGCTAAGTCGCAGGCGAGAAAACGCGCCCCGTCAGTAGCTGCTGAGGGCCGACGTCTGGTTGCCCAGCCCCGGGTCGATGGACTTCATGTCCGCGAGGATCTTGTCTTCGGAGTCGTTCTTGATGTTCCGGGTGGCGTTGATGGCGTCCAGGAACTTCGCGAGCGTCTTGCCCATGTGGACCAGGCTCTCGTTGATCTCTTCCTGCTTCTTGCCGAACGCGTTGGCTCCGAGGCCGACCCAGTGCGCCTCGAGCTGGTCGATGGTGCCCTGGAGGCGCTTGACCTGGCCCTTGATGGAGTCGTACTTCTCGACGATGTGCTGCTCGAGCTTGATGAGGTGTTGATCTGAGACCTTCTGGCCGCCTGCCATGACTGGCCTTCCCTTCGTGAGCCTCTTGCTGTCTGTGCTGCGGTCTTTTCAGTTGTCGAGCACTTCTGGCCCTTGTGGTGGGGCTGGGAAGCGCACAGTCCGGCTATCTCGTCCTACCGGACGCCGGGCCTCGATCGGCACGTCGCCCGTGCCGCTCACCCGGCCCGCCGCCTGGTGAAGGCGAACACCGCACCGCCGATCACCACTACGGCGGCCACCGCACCGATGATGGTCCACAGCTGTCCGTTGCCACCGGAGTCATCCTTGTCCGAGGCGGCCGCGGAGGTCTGCCCTCCGGACTTGTCCGACGGCGTTTTGTCACCTGGAGCTTGGGACGCGTCCCCGGGCTCCGAGGTTGCAGTGGAGGCGGTCGGGGTCTTCTTGTTGGTGATGGGGTCGACGTCGGCGGGGCCCGGATCACCCTCCCCATGCAGGAGGTTACGCGTGGGGCGGGCGAATCCGTAACCGAGATACTCGCTCGGATCGTTCTTCGCCCAGCTGCGCCCAGCAGTGTCGATCATGACGCGCAGGACCTGATTGGCGGTCCAGTCCGGGTGGGCGGACCAGATGAGGGCTGCGGAGGCGGAGGCTAGGGCGGTGGCCTGGCTGGTGCCTTGCGTATCGGGGCAGTACTTCGCGAGGGTTTTGTCGCACCACGTGGGTACCTCGACGCCGGGGGCGGCAAGATCGACGGTGGAATTGTGCTCGGAGAACTTACCGACAGTGCCATTCTTGTCGACTGCGGCTACACCTACGACGCCATGAAGGGCGGCGGGATATTCCTCTTTGGTCTTGCCTTCATTCCCCACAGCCGCGAAAAGCAATTTCCCTTTACCGAGTGCGTATTTAACCGCAGCCGCCACATCGTCGTAGTAGTATGGAGATCCGAACGACATATTGATGATGCGGGCATCGCTGTCTGCAGCTGCTCTAATGCCTTTCTCGCTATCATCGGTACTTTTAGTATCACTCTCTCCGGCAGAGTGGCCACTAACGCGATAGGGGATGATCTTGGCGCCTGGCGCCAGGCCTTTGATTCCCCCGCCTTTACCAGATCCGGCGATGAGCTCTGCCATCGAAGTCCCATGCCCAGAGGTGTCGTCGTTGGCATCTCCCGACTGCGGCGTAACGTCCCTACCAGGGAGGAGACGGCCCTGAAGGGACGGCGTCTCAGAGACACCACTGTCGACCACCGCAACAGTGATCCCCTTGCCGGTGCTGACCTTCCAGATCTGGTCGGCACTCATGGCATCCAGGTACCACTGCTGCGACTGGATGTCCTGAGCCACCGCCGCAGGAGCGAATCCTGCAAGTGCGATAGCCCAGGCACCCAGCGCAGCCGCTATGGAGCCCGAAGTCCATCCTCTGCGCCCTCGGATCCGCACAGCCGAACTGGCGCTTCGGTCGGTGCCTGACTTCATGCCTCTGTACATCCTCGCTCGAAGGGCCTATTCGGTCGCTGGTGGTGCGTGCGGTGTCTCGTGTTGGGTCGTGTGCTCAGCACCATTGACGTCCTGATGTTGCGGACGTTCGGTCGCCCTTTCGGGGTGATGGCGGTCGGCAGCGTGGTTTTGCTCTCCATTACCACGTACCAGCCCGGATCCACCCTGCGTGAACCCGGCCCGCTCTCCCTTGGGACCTGTAGTGCGCTCCGTTGGGGCCCCGACAACTCCCTCGGGTGCACCCGGTGCGGGCCGCACGGACGGCGTCTTGGGGCTCGCGGGTTTCTGAGCGCCGATCACGCCGCGCTGTCCCAGCTTGCCCCCGGTCCCCGAGGTACGACCACCGTTTTGCTGCTGGCCACCGATGACGGTGCCACGAGGCACACGGGAGGTCGCTCCGGGTGTCTGGCTGTTGGGCCGGCCACCCACGACGCCGCCCTTGCGGACCGCGCCTGCCTGCGATGACTTCGCCGGACCCGCGGCCCGCGGGGTGCCACCAGAAACAGCACGGCCCATGGGCATGCGACCGGTCGTGCCACCACGCCCCGTGGCCCGTGCCTGACTGGTCAGTCCACGCCCCATCGGGTTATTGGTGGTACCGCGTGCTGTGGGGTTGACATTTCGGTTTCCCGAAATCGCCTCACGGCCCATCGGTCCCGGGGTCTTACCGAATGCCTTCGGAGGGGTGCCGTTCTGACTCGTGTTCAGCGGCCCCGGCCCGGTGGTAAACGGATTCACCGGGTTGGTCTGTCCGTGCGAGGGTGAAATCGGCCCAGGGTCCGTCACGGTTGGTGGGGCCTGCGTGAGCGGCGGAGGGGCGCTGTCGATCTCCGTGCTCACATTTTGGTGTGGCAGGTCAGAGATCGTCCCATGTGCCTTCAGATCAGGACGGTCGCCTCCGTGAGCGACAGCGTGGCCATGGGCACTTGAATCCGGTACGCCACCCTCCCGTTCGAGTGTGCCGGTGTTGGTACGGCCGGTCCCCCCGGTGTCTTTCCAACCACCCACCGGCTGAGGAATCCCCGGATCCTTCATCGGCGTAAACGTAGGCGGGTCCTTCGGCATCGAAGTGGCCGCAACCGTATAGAAGGAGGCCAGCCGATTCACCTGATTGATGGCCTCTTGGCGGTGGCCCTCGACCTTGACCGCCTCGTCGTACTCGGGGTTCCCCTCGACCCGCTTGTGCTCGGGAATCTCCTCGACGGTCTTCTTGTGCGCCCGGGTGTCCGGCGGGGGCATGGAGCCTTTGACCGAGGACAGGCCCGAGCCGGCGACGTGGAGTTGGGTACCGGCCTTACTGGCGTAGTCGGACAGCTTGTGAGCGTTCGAGACGAGCTCACCAGCCCATTTGCCGAAACTCCTGCCGCCCTCACCGTCCCAGTCGACGTTGGCGACGTGCCCGCGGAGTTCCTCGGCGGCGTCGCTGATGGCGTCGCGCGCATCCCAGAGTGCCTGACCCGCACGCGTGAGGTGACCCGGGTCGGCATGCTCGACGAGGTCGATCAACTCGTTGAGCTTGCGTCCTTCGAAATCAGTCGGACCGTTCTTCCCGTTAGGGACACGAAACGGATCGCCCAACCCGGGAAAGAACGCGTGGAGGAGGCCGCGCACGGCAGCTTCCTGACCGGCATCCTTGTTCGTCTTCGCGACTTCGCCGGCCGCGTCCTTGGACGCCTTTGCACTCCGGTCATCGGTGACCTTCGCGTGGTGCGGGCCGTGCGGACCGTGGTTACCGTGAAGGCTCATGACATCGTGTCCTTGGGCTTGCCGGCATTCTTGGACTTGTTGCCAGCGCCGTGATCATCCTCAGTGTTCATCTTCTGGATCTGCGTCTGCAACGCGTGGAACCGCCGGCGCTGATCGTCATCCAGGTTGTCGTAGCCGATGTCCGCGCCGTGCACCGCGATACCCATGGCTTCGATCTGGAGACCGAGCATCTTGGAGAGGTGCTTCAGTTCCTCGTGAACCCTGGCGTACTGGGTGTAGAGGTGGTCCGCCTCATGGAACTCGCCAGCACCCTTGAGGGCGGTGGGAGGCAGTTCGTGCTGGGCGACCTGCTTCGCGCTCCCCGGTGACCCGTCAAGCTTGTCGAGGACACCGTCGACCCGCTTCTTGAAGGTCTTCAGCGCCCCCGCTCCGCGCCTCAGATCGCTCGCTTCGGACATCGGGTCTTCCCTCCCCGTCTCCCCTGCCTCTGCTCGACTACCCCTCGCCGAACCGGCGACAGCCACGGCTCACCGCGTCTTTATTACTTTAGTCTTGCCCCAGAGGCGGGCCAACTGATCTATGTACTAGCTCAGTTACGAATCAACCAAGATCACATCGTTCAGTGCCGCTTTGCCCCGTTTTCCACCCCGAACTCAGCGGCGAGAGCCAATAGTGCCACGCCGCTCACAGGGCGGTGGCCAACCCCCCGTCAAGTCTTCACAACCGGAGCCCGGTCCACTGTCAACGGCAGCTCGCCGCGGCCCGAAATCTCACTCCTGCCCCCGCACCCTGCGCCTGCGTCGCCGCGCGTCTCGGACCGCCACTCCCGTGCCGGACAGGACGGCGACCGCTATCACCGCGCTCAGGGCGACGTACGTCCCCAGGCGGGCGGAGCGCTCGGCCTCGGTCTCGCCGATGTGGAGGGGGGCGGGCTCGGGGGCCTGGGCGTTGGTGAGGCCTTGGTGGGAGACGGGCTTCTCGATCGGGTGGTCGTCTTCCGTCAGGGCGCGCACCGGGTCGACGACGCCCCAGCCGACGTTGATGTTCCAGCCGTTGGTGGTGCGGTCCGCGGTCTGTTCGATCTGGGCGATGATCTCCTTGGGGGTCCAGTCCCTGTGCTTGGCCACGATGAGCGCGGCGACGCCGGAGACGTAGGGTGCGGAGAAGCTCGTGCCGTCGTCGGAGCAGTGGCCCTTGCCCGGGACCGTCGACACCATGTCCACGCCGGGGGCCGCGACGCCCAGTTCGCCGCTGCGTTGGGAGAACAGCGCGCGTTCGTTGTTGCGATCCGACGCGCCCACCGCGAGGACGCCCGGGTAGGAGGCTGGGTACGTCTTCTCCTTCCCGGTCTTGGCGCCGTTGTTGCCGGCCGAGGCGACGACCACGACACCGTGCCGGATGGCGTCCTCGACTGCGTTCTCCAGGCTGGGTGCGGGTTTGACGCCGCCCGCGGTGTCCTGGGAGATGTTGATGACGTCGGCCTTCTTCTGCACCGCGTACGCGATGGCATCGGCCAACAGCTCCGCCTTGCCGTGGCCCTCGGCGTCGTTCTGTTTGATCGGGATGATCGTGGCTTCCCGCGCCAGGCCCACGAAGCCGGTGCCCTTGGCGCGGCGGGCGGCGATGATGCCCGCGGCCTTGGTGCCATGGCCGACGGTGTCGGTGGTGCCATGTTCGTTGCCGCGGTCCTGGATGGCCTCGCCCTTGTCGTCCTTCTTGGGCAGGAAGTTGTTGCCCGCCGCGACGTCGACGGCGCCTTTCAGCTGTTTGTTCTTCGTGTCCACGCCGGTGTCGATGACCGCGACGCGGACCCCTTTGCCGGTGGACTGCGCCCAGAGCTCGTCCAGCAGCACCCGTTGGAGGGACCACGGCGTACCCGGGTACATGTCGTTGTCCGGGAAGGAGTTGCACTCACCGGCCGCGACCGCCGGTGTACCGGTGGCGGTGAGCAGGCCGGCGGTCGCGACCGTGGCGAGCAGTGCGGCAGCGGCGGTGCGTGCGTACGAGGACACGCGGGCGCGCCGGGGGCGCGGGCGGTGCGCTGCTGGAGGTGTCCGTCGCGTGGCGGTCATGGGTGTCACCTCACGAGCCCTGCGGTTGGCAGGCGGCGGCGGTCGACAGTCCGGGGCCGGTCGGCAGGAACCTGGACCAGACGTCGGGGATGGGGTCCGGCTTGACGTTCTCGTAGCCGAGCCGCTGCCTGGCCTCCTGGCTCTGCTGCTCCTTGTTCTTGCTCGTCCCGCCGACGCATGAGCCCTCCGTGGAGCTGTCGCCGTTGGCCTGGAGCACATAGCGGAGACCGGTGTCGGTGACGAGGAAGACGGGGCCGCTCGTGGGGTTCGAGCCCGTGAACTCACGGAACAGCTGGCCGGACCCGGGGGTGACGTAGGCGCTGCTCGAACCCGTCGGGAGCGCTGCGGGGAACGCGGTACCCGCCCAGGTGCTCAGGGTCATGGCGCCGCTGTTGCCGTCAACCGAGCGAAGCACGTTGCAGATGGTGTTGGTGGCACCGGACTGGGCCCCGGAGTCGTTCACCCGCTTGGGCTGGTTCTCGGGCCACTTCTTGTCGCCACCGTACGGGGTGGTGCTGGCGGTGATGGCGCCACGGTTGACCGAACGGGGCTGCCCGTTGGGATTCACGGACACCAGCGCCGAGTCACCCAGCAACAGTTGCGCCATGAAGTCCGACACGGGCGCCACCGACGAGCGCAGCACCACGTAGAACTGGTCCGCGCCCGCCACCGAAGCCTTCAGTACGGTGCCCACCTTGCTGGCGTCCTCGTCGAGCTGCCCGCCGACGTTGGCGGGCATGCCGGCGCCCTCGATGGTCGGATAGCCGATCTTGTCGCCCAGGTGGAGGGTGGCCAGCCATTCCTTCGACACCTGCTGGGGTTGCGGGTTCTCGCCCAGCAGGGAGCTGAGCATTCCCTGCTCGTCGTCGAGCGGATACGCCCAGCCGCGGGCGTCGACCAGGTAGAGGATCTTGTCCGGCCCCTGGACGTACAGCACTTCACCGCCCTTCAACCGTCCGCTGGCGTCGATGCGCCGGTAGCCCTTGTCGCTGGACGCGAAGACGAAGGCGGCCTTCTGGATGCTGGTGCCGGACTCCTTGCCGGCGGGGCGCTGGCAGACCGCCCAGCGCTTGTCCTTCTTCGCCTCGTCCTTGTCGGGCAGCCGGTCCGGGGCGTAAGGGATGCCGATGGTCACGCCGTGCGGGATGTCGCCGTTGTCCAGCACGGACTCGTCGACCTTGATGACCTCGCCCTTGTCGGGGTCCAGGAGGAGCTTCGCCGAGGCCATGTTCAGGACGGGGTGGAGCTGGACCTTGCCGTCGGTCTTCAGGACGACGTAGCGCGTGGTGGAGTCGCTGGCGATGATCACCTTCTCGCCAGGGGTGTCCCAGTCCTGCGGGGCGGTCGGCTTGATCATGCCCCAGGCGCCGAAGGCGGCCAGGATGACCACCGCGATGATGACGCTGGGGACCACGGATCGCAGCGGTCGCGGGGCGTTCTCCTCGGAGCCGGTGGCCGAGGGCTGCACGAAGGCGGCGAGCATGCGGCGCTTCGCGAAGGTGTAGGCGTTGAGTTCATCCCGTCGTGATGCCATCTGCGTCCGCCGCTCCCCCTTGCTCCCTTGACGCCGCCCGAACCCCGGGCGGGCGCCGGGTTGCTGCCGCCCCGTCTTGGTTGTCGGACCCGACCCCTACTATGCCTGTTGAGTGATCGCTCGTGGGACGCGGGTAGGCTGCAGATCGGGAAACCGCCTGCCCGCAGGGGCGTATCGAGGGATACGGACGGAATTCGGGGGTTTGAGCAGTGACTTCCGCTACGCGGGCACGGCCCCGGTCGAGGTCCCGGTCCGGTGCGCCGTCCGGTTCGGGGCAGCAGGGCCACCGGCAGGCGTCGTCGTCCGCGGACGATCGCGGCCCCACGTCCGTCTCGTTCCGTCTCACCAGCCGTTCCGGGCAGTTCATCTCGTTCCGCCTCCAGCAGTTGGTGCTGTTGGAGACGGCCGCGGCCATCCTGCTCGGAGCCTGGGTCACCAAGAACTATCTGGTGATGGCGCCGGGCGTGGTCGTCGCCGGGGTGCTGGTACTGCTGGCGGTGGCCAGGCGCCGCGGCCGTTCGCTTCCGGAGTGGCTCGGCACGGCCCGCGCCCTGCGCGCCCGCCGGCACCACGCGGCGAACTCGTCGATACCGCCCGGCACCGAGCCCGGTTTCGCCCCCGCACTGGAGTGCGACCCGGCGTTGCGCACCTACGCCTACGGCGGTCAGGACCGGCGCCCGGTCGGCCTGGTCGGTGACGGCACCTTCCTGACGGCCGTCCTCCAGGTCGAGTCCGACGCGACCGCGCTGCGCAATGAGCGCGACCGTCGCCCGCTGCCCCTGAAGCTGGTCCGCGAGGCGCTCGACGTCGACGACATCCATCTGGAGTCGGCGCAGATCGTGCTGCACACCCAGCCGGCACCCGCGCTGCACCTCCCCCAGGAGTCCGTGGCGGTCAGCAACTACGCGCCCCTCCAGGCGCAGACCGGTGCGCCCGCGGTCCGGATCACCTGGATCGCCCTCAAGCTGGATCCGGAGCTGTGCCCCGAGGCCGTGGCCGCGCGCGGTGGCGGCCTCGTCGGGGCGCAGAAGTGCGTGGTGCGTTCGGCGGACCAGCTGGCCAGCCGGCTGACCGGCGAGGGGTTCCGCGCGACGCTGCTCACCGAGGAAGAACTGACGGCCGCCGTCGCGACCTCCGCCTGCGCCAACCCGATGGTCACCGCGCAGGCCGGGCGTGCGGAAGCACCGCAGCGCAGGACCGAGGAGACCAGCCGCACCTGGCGCTGCGACAACCGCAGGCACACCACCTACTGGATACGCCGCTGGCCCCACCTCGACCGCTCGGGCGCCGCGTCGCTGCCGCAGCTGGTCGCCCTCATCACCGCCGTCCCGGCACTGGCCACGACGTTCAGCATCACCCTGGGCCGCGGCGAGCACCAGGGCATGACGGTGCGCGGCTTCGTGCGGGTGACCGGACGCGGCGACACCGAGCTGGTCTCCGCGCGCCGCAAGCTCCAGCAGGCCGCCCGGCACACCCGGACGGGCCTGGTGCGGCTCGACCGCGAGCAGTTGCCCGGTGTGCTCGCCACCATGCCGCTGGGAGGCACCCGCTGATGGCCATGACCACACCTCCGGGCGCCCCCGGGATGCCGGGCGGCGTGAGCGGCCGGCCGGTGAACGCGGCCCATTCGGGCATGCCGGGGCCGGGTGTGCCCGGGCAGGGCGGCATGGGTGTCCCGCTCGGGGCGGCGGCCCAGGGTGGTGCCGTGGCACCGAGGGGCCTCCGGGGGCGGATGCGGGCCGGATTCGGTCTGATGGGGCCGCGGCACGGCCGGCACGCGGTGTCCGCCGAGGACCTGGACGCGCTGTCGCTGCCCGTCGGCGACGACGGCGTGGTGATAGGGGTCGACGCCCAGTCCCGCCCCGCCGTCCTCGGACTGCACCGTCCCACGCCGTACGACATCTTGCTGATCGGCGGCCTGTGGACGGCCCAGGTGATCGCGCTACGGGCGGCCGCGACCGGTGCCCGGGTCGCCGTGGAGACCGGCCGCGCCCCGGAGTGGGCGACCCTCGCGCAGGCCGCAGGCGGTGCACAGCAGTGCATCACCCTGCATGACGTCGGTCGGGTGCCGCCGCTTGGCCCGTCAGCGGGCAGTCCCGTTCTCGTCCTGCGCGACTGCGGCATGCAGCCGCCGCGCGGGCGCGTGGTGTCGGGCCCCTGGCAGTCCGTGCTGACCCTGCTGCCCTACATGAGTCCGGTGGCGCCCCGGCTGATGCGCCAGTGCCGGCTGGTGGGCGTCCAGCGGCTGTCGCCGCAGGAGGCGGCCCAGCTCGGGCGGCGGCTGGCGCTGCCCCGGGCGGACGTGGACTCCCTGCCGACCCTCGCCGACGGCGTCACCCTGTGGTGCGCCGGCCGGGACCGGCAGTACGTGATGACCCAGGCCACCGACGCCGAGACCGGACTGCTGGGCATGCCCCGGCGGATGGACCGGCCGTAAGTCCGGGCGAGCAGACGGGACGGCGCACGGCAGGGCCATCTGTGCGGCGGTCAGCCCATGACAGTGCGGCGGTCGGCGCCGCGCGGTGAAGACCCTGTACGGAAAGTGCGACCGCACGTCATGCGAACGAATGTCTGACCCTGGTAGCGGAGTGCCGCATCCGCTCTGCGAACGCACCGCGCAGGAGCACGCCTACGATCCGACCGGGTATGTAAAGGCAAGTCCGGATTGACATGCCCGACAGGGGCAGTCCGGCTATAAAGGGGCATACGCGCTGACGTCATCAACACAACGAAGGATGGGGCGACTTCGTCCGGCCCATCCGGATCTCGTCCCACCTGGTGCGGAGTATGTCGCTCCGGTCTGGCCGTGGTATCGAGCGGACGGCCATATGCAGGTCCGCGGACGGGCCTGCCCCCGAGGCCGTTCTGATGATTAGGCTGGGTCCTGGGTGCGACTGAAGAATCCGTGAGCGAGCGGTGGCATCCAGGGGGAGCCGTGCGGGGCCGGACGGTCTGGGACACGGTGGAGTGGCCACGGTCGGCTCAGGTCGTCCGCGGGCAGCTTCAAACGACCTCGGACCAGCGGACCACTGAGACCGGCCGGGCAACCGCGGCGGCCGAGGCGGCCGACGAGGAAGCGGTCGCCCGACACGGCACGAGGGTGCTCGACCACACCAGGAGGAATTGTGAGCAGCGATCGGGACGGTATGCGCGGGGGCTGGGAGACACCCGACGACGACCAGTCCGACGCCGAGTCCGCCTTCGAGGCGACGGGAGAGTTCACCATCGACTACGCCCCGCCCGCCTGGTACACGCAGAACGCCTCCGGCAGTTCGCAGGACGTGTCCTACGCCCCGGGCTCGACGCCCCCGCCTGCTGCCCCCGTCCCTCCGGTCGGCTCGGCGCCTCCCCCCGCACCGACCGGCGAGCCGGTGGACCAGCTGCGGCTGCCCGAGAACAGCGGCTTCGAGCCCCGCTGGGGAGCGCCGGGCGCCGACGCCGGGCAGGCCCCAGGGGCGGGCTACGGCCCCGGCCAAGGACAGGGATACGGGTCCGGCGCGGCGGGCGGCTACGGCCAGGGGGCGCAGGGCGGGGCTGACCCCAGCTCAGGCGCCCCGGCCACTCCGGACTACGGCGGGTCTGCATGGGCGAACGCGGCTCCGGCAGGCGGCCCCGGTGCCGCGGCACCTCCTGGCAGCGGGTACGACTCCGGTGCAGGCGGCGGGTACGGCTCGGGGTACGACGGCGCTTCCGGTGCCGGTCAGGGCGCGGGTCAGGGCGCCAGCCAGGGCGCGGGTCAAGGCGCCGGTCATGGTGGCGGTCCTGGTGCCGGATACGGCACGGAGCAGGCGCCCGGTGCCGGTTCCGGATTCGATCAGACCGGGGGCGCGCCCCCGGGTGACGGCTCCGGGAACGCAGGTGCGGGTGCGGGTGCGCCTAATGCTTCCGGTGCGCCCGGTGCCGGCTTCGATGCCTCCGATGCCTCCGATGCCTCCGATGCCTCCGCGGCCGGGACGGACGACTCCTGGCGTGGTAGCAGCGATGTCGAGAGCAGCACGACGATGCGGTTCTCCTCGGTGGCCCTCCGGCGTCAGCTCGCCGAACTCGCCGCGCAGCACGGCAACACGGCGCAGGAGGACGGCTCCACCGCGGACCCCGAAGCGCCACGGCCCCTTCCCGGCGTGGTCCCTGCCGACGGGTCCGGAAGCGCCGATGCTGCCCGCTCCGGCGAGGCGGCGAACGGCACCCTGAGCGGCGCGGAGTCCCCGTACGGCGGCGAGAGCGACGAGGGCTTCGGCGCGGGCGAATCCTCCGAAGAGGCCTCGTCTGCCGCGGAGACCTCCCCGGAAGACGCCGTCCCCTCCGACGACGAGCACTCGAGCTGGTCGCTGGGCAAGCCCGGAGCGGGCGACGCACCATCCGGCACGGACACAGACGGGGACGGCTTCCCCGGCACGGAACAGGGCGCCGAGGACACGGCCCGAGGCGGTGACGGCACGTCCGGTGACGGCGCGGACGACGACGGGCAGCGGGCGGCGTTCGGCACCGAGGACTCGGGCGACCCGACGGCCCACGCCGACGACGGCGGACCGACCGACGGCACGCGTGACACCGACGACGCGGCCGAGCACGCACACGCGGACGCCGGCACCGACGGCGTCCCGGCCGGGGCATCGGACGTGGGCACCGACACCGACACGGACGGCGGCCCCCAGGACGCGGTCGCGCACGGCGACATGGCCGGCGGCAGCACGCCCCAGGCCGCCTCGGAGGGCGGGCAGGGCTTCCCCTCCCCCTGGGCGCCCGGCGCACAGGCCGGGCTTCCGCCGCTGCCCGACGCGTTCCAGCCGGCCACCCCCGCCGAGGGCACACCGCAGCCCGCACCGCCCGCGTCGGCGCAGCCGGCGACGTCGTACCAGTTGCAGGCGCCCCTCCCCCCGCAGCAGCCCGGCGCACAGCAGCCGGCACCGCCCGCGTGGCCCGGTCAGGATCCGGCGTCGGGCGGCCCGCAGGGTCCGGCCCCAGGCCAGGGCGGAACGCCCGGCACCCCGCAGGGCGGCTACGGCTTCCCCCAGGGCCAGGGCCAGGGGCCCACACCCCCTCAGACCCCGGACCAGCAGGGCGGCTACGGCTTCCCGCCAGCAGGCACGCCAGCACAGCCGGGCGGCTACGGCTTCCCCCAGCAAGGCGCCCAAGGACAGCAAGGCAGCTACGGCTTCCCCCAGGGCCAGAGCCAGGGCCAGGGGCCCACACCCCCTCAGGCCCCGGACCAGCAGGGCGGCTACGGCTTCCCGCCAGCAGGCACGCCAGCACAGCCGGGCGGCTACGGCTTCCCTCAGGGAGGGGCCCAGGGACAGCAGGGCGGCTACGGCTTCCCGCAGCCCCCCGTGCCCGGGCAGCCGGACCCCAGGAACCCCGCCCCCGGGGCGCCCCACCTGCCCGTACCGGCACAGCCGGCGGCGGGTCAGCAGCCTCCGGCACCAGGGCAAGGAGGGCCCCAGGGCCAGCCGCCCGGGCCGGGCGGCCAGGGTGGCCTGCCTCCGCAGGCGACACCGGGCCAACCGCCGACGATGCCGGGCCAGCCCGGCGCCTTCCCGCCCGGCGGACCGCAGGGCCCCGGCGCGCCGGGTCAGGCCTCGGGAGCACCCCAGGGACCGGGCGGCGCGCAGGGCCCCGGCGCACCGTTCGCGCCGCAGGGACCGGGCGGACCGCAGGGACCCGGCGGACCGCAGGGACCCGGCGGGCCGCAGGACCCCGCACACCCGCAGGGACCGGGGGCGCCGGGCGCACCGCAGTTCCCGGGTGCGCCGCAGGGCATGGGCGCCCCCGGCACGCAGGCACCGGCCGGCCCGCCCGCCGGGCAGCCGGGCGCGCCGGGGCAACCGGGCGCCCCGGGCCAGCCGGGTGTGCCGTATCCGCAGACCATGCAGCACGACCAGCGGCAGCCCACCAACCCGGGTGCGCCGCTCGGGTACACCGCGGCGGTCGAGCTCTCCTCCGACCGGCTGGTGAACGCCAAGCGGCAGAAGGCCAAGAGTTCGCGGCCGGCCGCGGGCGGCGGGCGGTTCAAGCTCGGTGGCAAGAAGGAGGAGGCGGAGCGGCTGCGGAAGCTCGAGCTGATCCGCACCCCGGTGCTGTCGTGCTACCGGATCGCGGTGATCAGCCTCAAGGGCGGGGTCGGCAAGACGACCACGACCACGGCCCTCGGCTCCACGCTGGCCATCGAGCGGCAGGACAAGATCCTCGCCATCGACGCCAACCCGGACGCCGGCACGCTCGGCCGCCGGGTGCGGCGCGAGACCGGCGCCACGATCCGTGACCTGGTCCAGGCGATTCCGTACCTCAACAACTACATGGACATCCGGCGGTTCACCTCGCAGGCGCCGTCCGGTCTGGAGATCATCGCCAACGACGTCGACCCCGCCGTCTCGACGACCTTCAACGACGAGGACTACCGGCGCGCCATCGATGTGCTCGGACAGCAGTACCCGGTCATCCTGACCGACTCGGGCACCGGTCTGCTGTACAGCGCGATGCGCGGGGTCCTGGACCTGGCCGATCAGCTGATCATCATCTCCACGCCGTCCGTGGACGGTGCGAGCAGCGCGTCGACGACGCTCGACTGGCTGTCCGCGCACGGGTACGCGGAGCTGGTGCGACGCTCGATCACGGTGATCTCCGGGGTCCGCGAGACCGGCAAGATGATCAAGGTCGAGGACATCGTCGGCCACTTCGAGACCCGCTGCCGCGGGGTGATCGTCGTCCCGTTCGACGAGCACCTGTCGGCGGGCGCCGAGGTCGACCTCGACATGATGCGGCCCAAGGTGCGCGAGGCGTACTTCAACCTGGCCGCGATGGTGGCGGAGGACTTCGCGCGGCACCAGCAGTCGCACGGCCTGTGGACGGCGGACGGCAACCCTCCGCCGCAGGTGGCACCGCCCATGCCGGGGCAGCAGATGCCCGGTCAGCCGATGCCCGGGCAGCCTATGCCGGGTCAGCCGATGCCCGGCCAGCCGGCTCCGGGGCAGCCGGGAATGCCTCCCCCCGGACAGCCCGGAGGGTGGCAGGCGCAGGCGCAACCACAGCCGCCGGGCGGCGGAGCACCGGGGCACCCCGCACAAGGGACGCCCGGACCAGGCGCGCCCGGGCAGGGCATCCCCGGGCAAGGCGTTCCCGGCCAGGGCATCCCCGGCCAGGGCATCCCCGGACAGGGGACCCCCGCACAGGGCGTTCCCGGGATGCCGCCCGGACCCGGGGCACCCGCAGGGCCCCCGCAGCCGAACGGACTGCCCCAGGGCTGGACCCAGAGGTAGCGGCAACCCACCTCACGACCACCCACGACGAACAACCACAACCACCCGGCCGACCAAGGCCCACCACCGCACCCCAGACCGCGCCACACGCCGGCGCGATCTGGGGTGCTCCCGTCCCGGCCCCCGCTGGCCGAAAGTCGCATCCCGCTCGAATACCGCGGAAGCGGCCTGGTCGGTGATCTGGGCGGTGTCGGCCGCCATGACCGCGTCCGTGGCCGTCAGGCTCTGGCCTGGCAGTTTTCAGTGGTCTTGACCAATGCGTGAGAAATCCGGTTCAACTCGTTATTTCCGCAGGCCACATGGGGTCCGTGGGACGTTGACTCGTACTGACTCGCGCTGATAAACACACTCATCTACCCAGCTGGCGCACCATGATCAAAAAGCCATCTCTGCGCGAGCGACGAGGCGAGGTCGGACCCATGGACAGACAAGATCAGCACGGCCGGCGCTGGCCCGGCCGACCCCTCTACAGCCGCGTATCGGCCCGGGCCCTCGCGCGCGCGGCCCGGCGCACCGCCCGGTGGGTGACCCGGCGCGCCGACTCTCCGGGCGCCCGTGACGCCGCGCCACTGGCCGGGCGTCCCGCGCCCCGCCGCCGTATCCAGGTGGTGCTGGCCGCCGGCGCCGGCGCCCTGGCGATGACCGCCGGTCTTGCGACCCCGCTGAACCCCGCCCCGCAGACGGCGACGGCGGCGTCCTCCGGCGGCTCGAAGACCCTCACCGTCGCGGTCGACCAGAGCGTCGACTCGCTCAGCCCGTTCCTGGCGGTGCGCCTGGTCAGTACGAGCATCCACCGGCTGACGTACGAGTACCTGACGAACTACGACGCGAAGGACGCGCACGCCATCCCGGGCCTGGCCACCAGCTGGAAGCCCTCGTCGGACAAGCTGACCTGGACCTACACGATCCGCAAGAACGCCAAGTGGTCCGACGGCAAGCCGGTCACCGCCGAGGACGCGGCCTGGACGTACACCAAGATGATGACGGACCCGGGCGCCGCCACGGCCAACGGCTCCTACGTCGGCAACTTCAAGAAGGTGACCGCACCCAGCCCGACGCAGCTGGTCATCCAGCTGAAGAAGCCGCAGGCCACGATGGAGGCCATCGACGTACCCATCGTGCCCAAGCACGTCTGGGAGAAGGTCAAGGACTTCACCAAGTTCAACAACGACAAGTCCTTCCCCATCGTCGGTGACGGGCCGTTCATCATCACGGACTTCAAGCCCGACAGGTACCTGAAGCTCAAGGCCAACAAGGACTTCTGGCGCGGTGCCCCCAAGTTCGACCAGTTGATCTTCAAGTACTACAAGGACAACGACGCGGCCGTCGAGGCACTGCGCAAGGGCGAGGTCTCCTTCGTCCAGGGGCTGACCCCGGCGCAGGCCACCTCCCTGGGCAGCGCGGAGAACATCAAGGTCAACGACGCCCCGGGCCGCCGCTTCTACGCGCTGGCCACCAACCCCGGCGCCCAGGCGAAGAACGGCAAGAAGTTCGGCAACGGCGACCCCTCGCTGCTCGACGAGCGGGTGCGACACGCGCTCTTCCTCGCCATCGACCGCAAGACCATCCTCGACAAGGTCTTCCAGGGCCACGCGGTCATGGGCGAGGGCTACATCCCGCCGCGGTTCTCCACGTACTACTGGAAGCCGTCCGCCGGTCAGGCGATGGGGTACGACCCCAAGGAGGCGGCGAAGCTGCTGGACGAGGCGGGCTACAAGAAGAACGCCCAGGGCAAGCGCGTCGGCAAGGACGGCAAGCCCCTGAACTACCGCCTCCTGTGCCATGCCACCGACCCCGAGGACAAGGCCAGCGCCAAGTACATGAAGGAGTGGTACGGCGACCTCGGCATCGGCCTCACCGTCGACTGCCTGGACAACGTCACCGACCCCTGGCTCGCCGGTGAGTACGACCTGGCCTTCGACGGCTGGTCGGTCAACCCCGACCCGGACTTCGTCCTGTCGATACACACCTGCAACGCGCTGCCGGCGACTCCCAAGGACACCGGTCAGACGGACAACTTCATCTGCGACAAGAAGTACGACGACCTGTACGCCAAGCAGCTCGCCGAGTACGACGCGGGCAAGCGGGCCGACCTCGTCAAGCAGATGGAGTCGCGGCTCTACGACACCGGGTACATGAACGTCATGGCGTACCCGAACGCCGTCGAGGCCTACCGCACCGACCAGATCAAGTCGATCACCACCATGCCGTCGGCCGCGGGCAACATCTACGGCCAGGACGGTTACTGGAGCTGGTGGTCGGCGACCCCGGCCGACGCCGGCGACTCCTCGGACTCGTCCAGCTCCACCGGGGTGATCATCGGAATCGTCGTGGCCGTCGTCGTGGTCGCGGGCATCGGCGGGTTCGTCATGCTGCGCCGCCGCTCCACCGCGGAAGACCGCGAATAGCGGTCGCCCCTTCGCGTCCCCGCCTTCCCCGCCGCCCCGAGGGCGTGTGGGAGGGCGGGGACGCGCGTAACGTCAGGACAGAACGCGACACAGGGGCCCGCGATCCGGCCCCGGGAGAGCACGGTATGGCAGCTGACAGCACCCCGGCGCTCGTGGAGAGCGTGGCGAGCGAGGGACCGGCCGAAGCCGGTCCCGCGGCCCGCGGCCCACGGGCGCGCAACACCGTGGCGTATCTGCGCTATGTGGCCCTCAAAGTGGCGGGCGCGCTGGTTTCCCTGTTCGCCGTGCTGGTGACCAGCTTCTTCCTGTTCCGGCTGATCCCGGGCGACCCGGTCAAGTTCATGACCGGGGGCCGCCAGGTCTCCGCCGCACAGCTGGCCGCCTACCGCCGCGAATTCGGGCTCGACCTGCCGATGTGGCAGCAGTTCACCGACTACTGCGGCAAGGCGCTCACCGGCGACCTGGGCACGTCATACCAGTTCCACACCGCCGTCATCGACAAGATCACCGAGGCGCTGCCCAACACCCTGCTGCTCACCGGCACCTCCTTCGTGCTCTACACCGCGCTCGGCATCGCCCTCGGCACCCGGTCCGCATGGCGCAACGGCAAGCTCGGCGACCGGGTCCACACCGGCCTGGCGCTGACGCTGTTCTCCGTGCCGTCCTTCTGGCTCGGTCTGGTGCTGATCATCATCTTCTCCGTCGGCATCGGCCCGATCCCCGGTCTCTTCCCCACCGGCGGCATGGATTCCGGCAACACCCACGGCTTCGCCCACGTGACCGACGTCATCCACCATCTCGTGCTGCCGGTGATCACGCTGGTCGCGGTGCAGTACGGCGAAACGTTGCTCGTCACCCGTTCGGCGCTGCTGGACGAGATGGGCAGCGACTATCTGACGACGGCACGCGCCAAGGGCCTCAAGGACGACCTGGTGCGCCGCAAGCACGCGGTGCCCAACGCGATGCTGCCGACGATGACGCTGATCTTCGTCAACCTGGGGCGGGTGGTGGCCGGCACCGTGCTGGTCGAGACCGTCTTCTCCTGGCCGGGCCTCGGCGGCCTGTTCTACCAGGCGCTGAGCGTGCCGGACCTGCCCCTGGTGCAGGGGCTCTTCCTGGTGTTCTCGGCGGCCGTGATCGTGATGAACACGCTCGCCGACCTGATCTATCCGCTGCTCGATCCCCGGGTGGGCCGATGACGACCGACACGACCACCAGCAACGCCCCCGCAGGCCCTCCCGCGCCACCCGCGCCGCAGAGTCCCCGGGCGCTCGCCTGGCAGCGCAGACGGGGTTCCGTGGCGCGATTCTGGCAGCAGTACCGCGCCCACCGGGCCGGCGTCGTCGGACTGATCGCGCTGGTGCTGTTCGCGCTGATCGCGATCACCGCACCGCTGACCGTCGGCGCGGACGTGCAGAGCGTCACCAAGGCGCCGGGCAACCCCATGGAGAGCCCGAGTGGTGAGTTCTGGTTCGGCACCGACCAGTTCGGGCGCGACCTGCTCGGCCTGGTGCTGTGGGGTGCCCGGGTGTCGCTGGTGGTGGGCCTGCTGGCGGCGGTGCTCTCGGTCGCCATCGGTGCGGTCGTCGGCATCACCGCCGGCCACTTCCGCAGCGCCTACGCGACCGTGATCATGCGGATCACCGACTGGTTCCTCGTCATGCCGACGCTGGTGCTGGCGATCGCGCTGGCCACCGTGATGTCCCGCTCGCTGAGCACCATCATCCTGGCCATCGGCGTGACGACCTGGCCGACCACGGCCCGGCTGGTGCGCGCCCAGACGCTCGCCGTGGAGTCCCGGCCGTACATCGAACGGGCCAAGGCGCTCGGCGGCGGCCACAGCCACATCATGTCCCGGCACGTGCTGCCGAACGTGATGCCGCTGATCCTGGCGCAGACCACCCTCGGCATCTCCAACGCCATCCTCTCCGAGGCGACCCTGGCCTTCCTCGGCCTGGGCGACCCGACCACCACCACCTGGGGCGGCCTCCTCCAGGACGCCCGCGAGGCGGGCGCGGTCAGCTCCGGCCACTGGTGGTACCTGGTACCGCCGGGCCTGGCGATCGGCGCCGTCGCGCTGGCGTTCACCCTGTGCGGCCGCGCCGTGGAGTCCGTACTCAACCCCAAGCTGGGGGCGAAGCGATGACCAGCACCAACGGGACCGGCACGGCCGGGAAGCAGCACGCGGACGCCCCGGCGCAGCCGGGCGGGAAGGCGCGGCTGCTGGAGGTACGGGACCTCCATGTGACGTATCCGGGCGGAGCCGCCGCGGTGCGCGGGGTGGACCTCAGCGTGGCCGCCGGTCAGAAACTGGGCATCGCAGGCGAGTCGGGCTGTGGCAAGTCCACCCTGGCGATGGCGATGCTGCGGCTGCTGCCCGCCGGGACACGGGTGACCGGACAGGTCCTGCTGGACGGCGAGGACCTGCTCGGCATGAAATGGGGCCGGGTCCGGGCGGTGCGCTGGGCGGGTGCCTCCATCATCTTCCAGGGCGCCATGCACTCGCTGAACGCGGTCCACCGCATCGGCGACCAGATCGCCGAGCCGATCCTGCTGCACCGCCTGGCGACACCCGGGGCCGCGAAGAAGAAGGTCGGCGAGCTGCTGGAGCACGTGGGGCTGCCCGCCGCACGCGCGGACGCGTATCCGCACGAACTCTCCGGCGGGCAGCGGCAGCGCGTGATGATCGCGATGTCGCTGGCCTGCGACCCGCAGCTGATCGTCGCCGACGAGCCGACGACGGCGCTCGACGTGATGATCCAGGCCCAGATCCTGCGCCTGATCGAGCAGCTCGTGGCCGAGCAGGACATCGGCCTGATCATGATCAGCCACGATCTGGCGGTGCTGGCCGACACCTGCGACCGGCTCGCGGTCATGTACGCGGGCCGGGTCGTCGAGGAGGGCCCGGCACGCCAGGTCTACGAGAACGCCCGGCACCCGTACGGGCAGGCGCTGTCCGCGGCGTTCCCGCGCATCGGCGACCGGGCGTCCCGGTTCGCACCGCGCGGCCTGCCCGGCGACCCACCCGACCCCTCGGACCTGCCGACCGGCTGCACCTTCCACCCGCGCTGCCCCGTGGCACTGGACTCGTGCAAGGTGGACGACCAGTCACTGCGCCCGGCGGGCCCGGCCCGTGCCGCGGCGTGCGTGCACGTGGCGGACACGGCCGGCGAGTCGTCCGGCGAGGGTACGGAGTCCGGTTCAGGTACGGCGCCCGGTGCCGGTGCAGGTACGGAGTCCGCCGCGGGTGCGGCGTCCGGTGACACGGCGGAAGAAGCGAGGAGCAGCACATCATGACCACCTCCGGCTCCCCCGGTTCCACCGGCCCCGTGACATCGGCGGACTCGCCGGCGCCGGCCGCCACCGTGGCGCCCGAACCGGCCGCCACGTCTCCCGCCGCCGACGCCACGTCCGCCGAACCGTTGCTGAGCGCGTCCGGCCTGCATGTCACGTTCCCCGGCCGGCACGGTGCCGCGCCCGCCCGCGCCGTCGACGGTGTCGACCTGGACATCAAGCCCGGCGAGATCGTCGCCCTGGTCGGCGAGTCAGGCTGCGGCAAGACGACGCTGGCACGGTCGCTCCTGGGTCTGGTGCCGCCGACGTCCGGTCGGATCACCTTCGGCGGCCGGCCGCTCGACTACTCCGCCCGGGGCCTGAAGAAGTACCGCAAGCGGGTGCAGCTGGTCCTCCAGGACCCCAGCGGTTCCCTCAACCCGCGCCACACCGTCTACGACGCGGTGGCCGAAGGGCTGCGGATCCACGGCTACCCGGGCGACGAGCGGGCCGCGGTCGCGGACGCCCTGGCGCGGGCCGGGCTGCGCCCGCCGGAGCGGTTCTTCCTGCGCTATCCGCACGAGCTGTCCGGAGGCCAGCGCCAGCGCGTGGTGATCGCGGGCGCGCTGGTCCTCGATCCTGAACTGATCGTCGCCGACGAGCCGGTGGCCTCGCTGGACGCCTCGGTACGCGGCGAGATCCTCGCGCTGCTGCTGCGGCTGCGCACCGAACTGGGCCTCGCCGCGCTGGTGGTGACCCATGACCTCGGTCTCGCCTGGAACATCGCCGACCGGGTGGCCGTCATGTACCTGGGCCGGATCGTGGAGACCGGCGACGTGGAGCAGATCCTGACCGCGCCGCGGCATCCCTACACCCAGGCGCTGCTGTCCGTGCTGCCGGAGGCCGGGGGCGACGAGATCGTGCTCACCGGCGAGCCGCCCGACCCGTCCCGCGTTCCGCGCGGGTGCCGCTTCCACGCGCGGTGCCAGGTGCTCGCCGGCGGCGAGGCGGAACGGGTCGGCGTCGCCGACGCCTGCCGTACCCGGGACCTGCCGGTCCTGGATGGGGGTGGTGCGTCGCAGGTGGCCTGCCACTGGGCCGAGGCGCTGGGGGCCTCGGCCCGATGAGGGGGCGCGTGGCCGCGGCTCCCCTCGCCCCGGGGGCGTGCCCTGCGCCTCCCCTCCCGTCCATCTGCCGGTGGGTCGGACACGGTCCATCTGCCGGTGGGTCGGGCTCGACAGAAACAGCCCCTTCAGGACGGTGACGACCTGACGGTTTCGTCGTGGTTGTTCGCGCAGTTCCCCGCGCCCCTTAAAAAGCGGGCCACTACGTGCCCCCCAGGGCGCGCCGGAGTGACGATGGCGCCCACCGGGCGCCCTCCCAGGGGCGCGGGGAACTGCGCGCGCAACCACCCACGCACCGGTGGACCGGACGCGACCGGAACCACCCCGCCCGGACGGCGAACGGCGCCTCACCCAAGAGGCGCGCACGCCGGGCCAGAGAAACCCCCGCGCGGGGCTAGCGCCCCGCGGGCTCGTAGGTCTCGATGAGTTCGCGTGAGCGCTTCACGTCGTCCGCGATCGCGTCGAGGAGTTCGTCGATGGAGTCGAAGCGGGCCTGGCCGCGGACGAAGGAGAGGAACTCGACGGCGACGTGGAGGCCGTAGAGTTCCAGCCCGACGCGGTCGATGGCGTATGCCTCGACGGTCCGTTCCGTGCCGTCGAACTGCGGGTTCGTGCCGATGGAGATCGCCGCGGGCATCACCTCGCCGTCGGCGTGCAGCCAGCCGGCGTAGACACCGTCCGCGGGGATCGCACTGTGCGGCAGCGTCTCCACGTTGGCGGTGGGAAAGCCCAGCTCACGGCCGCGCTGGGCGCCGCGCACCACGACGCCTTCCACGCGGTGCGGGCGGCCCAGGATCTCCGCCGCGCCGGCCACGTCGCCCTCGGCGATCAGTCGCCGGACGAGCGTCGACGAGAACGGCTCGCCGCCGCCCGCCTCGCCCCTGACGAACAGGTCGACGACCTGCACGTCGAAGTCGTAGGTCCGGCCGAGTTCGGCGAGCAGGTCGACGTTGCCCGCGGCCCGGTGGCCGAAGCGGAAGTTGGGGCCCTCCACGACGACCTTGGCGTGCAGCCGGTCGACCAGCACCTTCGCGACGAACTCGGCGGGCGCCAGCTTCGAGAAGTCGGCGGTGAACGGCAGGATCAGCACCGCGTCGACGCCGAGGTCCGCCATCAGGTCGGCGCGCCGGTGGTGCGGGGCGAGCAGCGGCGGGTGGCTGCCGGGGCGGACCACCTCGCTCGGGTGCGGATCGAAGGTGACGACGACCGACGGAAGCCCTCGTTCCCGCGCGCTCCGCACGGCACTACCGATGATCAGCTGATGGCCACGGTGTACGCCGTCGTAGGAGCCGATGGTGACGACGCTGCGTCCCCAGTCCTGGGGAATGTCCTCCAAGCCGCGCCAGCGGTGCACTGTGTCGCTCCTTGCTGAGTCCTCGTCGAGACGTGTCGTCGGTGGCTTCTTCAAGACATGGCATCGGTGGCCGGATATGTGACGTTGCCAATCACATCCGCCGATTCCGCAGGTCCAAGAGTGCCATGCCGGGCACGCTCGGCCCGCATCGGCATGGGGCCGTGACACCGGGCTGTGACGAGACGCACGTCGCGTACCGCGCGTTCCGCAACGACACGCGGGCCGACCGGTGCCGATCGGGTGCCCGCCGGCCCCCGCCGGCCGGTGTCACCCCTCCGGCGCGAAGACGACCAGGCTCTTCGCCCGGCCCTTCAGCTCCTCCACCAGGGCCACGAACCGCCCCTCGGGTCCGAAGACCGCCACGGGCCCGGCACCTTCGTACCCGGACGGCATGTCGATGCGCACGCCGTGGCCGAGCAGCCCGGCGCGCTTCGCGTCGGTGTCCCAGCGGGGGAAGGCAGCCGCGGCTGCCTCGCCGATGGGCAGCACGGTCAGCTCCTGCTGGAGCTGGTCGAGGGTGCGGGCCGCGTCCAGGCCGTACGGGCCGACCCGGGTACGGCGCAGCGCGGTGAGGTGTCCCCCGACACCGAGGCCGGCGCCGAGGTCACGGGCGAGCGCCCTGATGTACGTGCCCGACGAGCACACCACGGAGACGACCAGGTCGAGCGCGGGCGAGCCGTCCTGCGTGACGGCCTCGCGACGGTCGTGCACGGCGAACGAGGAGACGGTCACGGGCCGGGCGGGCAGCTCGAAGTCCTCGCCCTCGCGGGCCCGCTTGTAGGACCGCTTGCCGTCGACCTTGATGGCGCTGACCTTGGACGGCACCTGCATGATGTCGCCGGTCAGCTCCGCGATCCGGTCGTCGATGTCCTCCTGGGCCAGCCCACTCGGATCCGTGTACGAGGTGATCTCGCCCTCGGCGTCGTCGGTGACGGTGTCCTGACCGAGCCGGATGGTGCCGAGGTACTCCTTCTCGGTGAGCGCGAGGTGGCCGAGCAGCTTGGTCGCCCGCTGCACGCCGAGCACGAGGACTCCGGTGGCCATCGGGTCGAGGGTGCCGGCGTGTCCGACGCGGCGGGTGCCGGCGATGCCGCGCATCTTCGCCACCACGTCATGCGAGGTGAAGCCCGACGGCTTGTCGACGATGACAAGGCCGTCGGGCACGGTGGACTTACGGTTCATTCCGCGGCGTCGCCGCCCGTCCGCTGCTCACGGGTCGCCTCGGCCGGCTCGGCAGGCTCGTCGACGTCTTCGCCCTCGGCCGGCTTGCGGTAGGGGTCGGAGTCGCCGGCGTAGCTGGCGCCCGCGGCGTTCTGGCGCACCTCGGCGTCCGAGGCGCGGGCCCGGTCGAGGAGGTCCTCGATGGTGCGGGCGTTCTCCGGGAGCGCGTCGGCGACGAAGGCCAGGCTGGGGGTGAACTTCACGCCCGCGGCCCGGCCCACCTCCGAGCGCAGCACGCCCTTGGCGCTCTCCAGGCCCGCCGCGGCGGCGGCACGGTCCTCGTCGTCGCCGTAGACGGTGTAGAAGACGGTCGCCTCCCTGAGGTCGCCGGTGACCCGGGTGTCCGTGATGGTGATGTGCGAACCGAGCCGCGGGTCCTTGATCCCGCGCTGTAGCTTCTGGGCCACCACCTCTCGGATGAGGTCCGCCAGCCTTTTCGCTCGCGCGTTGTCGGCCACTGGTCCGTCTCCCTTTTCTTCCTGTGCTCACTGCTCGATGGTTGTGCGGCGCGCCGTGGTGGCCGTCGGGCCGGGGCGCCGCCACGGCCTGGGCTCGGGTACCCCGCGCCGGTGGGTCCGTCTCCGGCACCGGCTGCCCGGTTCGCCTCACCCGTGGTGCCGACGCCTGGCCATGGCGTCGGTTCAGTCGTCGTCACCGTGGAAGCGCCGTCTGGTGGACAGCAGCTCCACTTCGGGTCGGCCGGCGACGAGCCGTTCGCACCTGTCCAGTACGTCCGTGACGTGCCCGGCGTCCGCGGAGACCATGGCCAGGCCGATACCGGCCCTGCGGTGCAGGTCCAGATGGTCGACCTCGGCCGCGCTCACCGCGTACTTGCGCTGGAGTTCGGCGACGATCGGGCGGACGACGGAGCGCTTCTCCTTCAGCGACCGTACGTCGCCGAGCAGGAGATCGAAGGACAGCGTCCCCACATACATGTGTGTAACCGGTTCACCCGCCGGTACGGGATCGTGTGGCTCCGCCGTCGGAAGAGGCGGGCACGGGAACCGTACAACGAACCTCGCGGCGCGTTCGACGGAGTTTCGCCCTTCCCGTGCGCGGGGGCGCCGAAGGCGCACTCAAGGGGCGCGGGGAACTGCGCGACCAGCCCACCACCGGCATGGGGGTACCTCCCGCTCGAGCGAAGCCGAGAGTGGGGGAGGTCCGGACACGACAGAAACAGCCCCACCGGGACGGTGACGATCAAACGGCTTCGTCGTGGCTGGTCGCGCAGTTCCCCGCGCCCCTTTTCAGGGCGCTACGCGCCCAGCCCCCACCGCCCCTTTACGGGGGCACCCGGCGGGGGGTTCGGGGCAGCCGGGCGGGACACCGTCCGGCCGACCCGAACCGGGTGGATCGGCGTAGCCGATCACACCCTGGGCTTCTCCCGCATCTCGTACGTCGCGATGACGTCATCGATCTTGATGTCGTTGAAGTTGCCGAGGTTGATACCGCCCTCGAACCCTTCGCGGATCTCGGTGACGTCGTCCTTGAAGCGACGCAGGCCCTCGATGTTGAGGTTCTCCGCGACGACCTTGCCGTCGCGCAGCACCCGGGCCTTGGTGTTCCGCTTGACCTCGCCGGAGCGGATCAGGACACCGGCGATGTTGCCCAGCTTGGACGAGCGGAAGATCTCGCGGATCTCCGCGGTGCCGAGCTCGACCTCCTCGTACTCCGGCTTGAGCATGCCCTTCAGGGCCGCCTCGATCTCCTCGATCGCCTGGTAGATGACCGAGTAGTACCGGACGTCGACACCCTCGCGCTCGGCCATCTGCGTCGCGCGCCCTGCGGCGCGGACGTTGAAGCCGATGACGATGGCGTCGGAGCCCATGGCCAGGTCGATGTCCGACTCGGTGACCGCACCCACACCGCGGTGCAGGACGCGGATGTCGACCTCTTCGCCGACGTCGAGCTGGACCAGCGAGGACTCCAGGGCCTCGACGGAACCGGACGCATCGCCCTTGATGATGAGGTTGAGCTGCTGGACCTCGCCCGCCTTGAGCACCTTGTCCAGGTCTTCCAGGGAGACCCGGCGGGTGCGCTTGGCGAACGCGGCGTTGCGCTCACGGGCGGCGCGCTTCTCGGCGATCTGGCGGGCCGTGCGGTCCTCGTCGACGACGATGAAGTTGTCGCCGGCGCCCGGCACGTTCGTCAGGCCGAGGACCTGGACGGGGGTCGACGGGCCGGCTTCCTCGACGGTGTTGCCGAGGTCGTCGAGCATGGCGCGGACTCGGCCGTAGGCGTCGCCGACGACCATCGTCTCGCCGACCCGCAGGGTGCCGCGCTGCACCAGGACGGTCGCGGTGGCACCGCGGCCCTTGTCCAGGTGGGCCTCGATCGCGATGCCCTGCGCGTCCTGGTCCGGGTTGGCACGCAGGTCGAGCGAGGCGTCGGCGGTGAGGATGACGGCCTCCAGGAGGCTGTCGATGTGCAGGCCCTGCTTGGCGGAGATGTCGACGAACATGGTGTCGCCGCCGTACTCCTCGGCCACCAGGCCGTACTCGGTCAGCTGACCGCGGACCTTGGTGGGATCGGCGCCCTCGACGTCGATCTTGTTGACCGCGACCACGATCGGCACGTCGGCCGCCTTGGCGTGGTTCAGCGCTTCGACCGTCTGCGGCATCACACCGTCGTTGGCCGCCACCACGAGGATCGCGATGTCGGTCGACTTGGCACCACGGGCACGCATGGCGGTGAACGCCTCGTGACCGGGGGTGTCGATGAAGGTGATCCTGCGGTCGTCGCCGTTGACCTCGGTCGTGACCTGGTAGGCACCGATGTGCTGGGTGATGCCACCGGCCTCGCCCGCGATGACGTTGGTCTTGCGGATGGCGTCGAGCAGGCGGGTCTTACCGTGGTCGACGTGACCCATGACGGTGACCACCGGCGGGCGCGCGACCAGGTTCTCCTCGCCGCCCTCGTCCTCGCCGAACTCGAGGTCGAAGGACTCCAGGAGCTCGCGGTCCTCCTCCTCGGGGCTGACGATCTGAACGGTGTAGTTCATCTCGCCGGCGAGCAGCTGGAGGGTCTCGTCGGAGACGGACTGGGTCGCGGTGACCATCTCGCCGAGGTTCATCATGACCGCGACGAGCGACGCCGGGTTGGCGTTGATCTTCTCGGCGAAGTCGGTGAGCGACGCGCCGCGCGACAGGCGAATGGTCTCGCCGCTGCCGCGGGGCAGCATCACGCCGCCGACCGACGGGGCCTGCATGGCCTCGTACTCCTGGCGACGCTGCCGCTTCGACTTGCGGCCACGACGCGCCGGACCACCCGGACGGCCGAAGGCACCCTGGGTGCCACCGCGGCCACCGGGACCGCCGGGACGGCCACCGAAGCCGGGACGGCCACCGCCGCCACCGCCACCGAAGCCACCGCCGCCGGGACGGGCGCCGAAGCCGCCGCCACCACCGGGACGACCGCCGCCACCGCCGCCACCGGGACGACCGGCGAAGCCGCCGCCGGGACGACCGCCGCCGCCACCGGGACGCCCACCGGGGCCACCGCCGGGACGGCCGCCGGGGCCACCGCCGGGACGCGGACCTGCGGCGGGACGCTGCGGCATCATGCCCGGGTTCGGGCGGTTACCGCCGGGGCCAGCGCCGGGACGCGGCGCCTGCGGGCGGGGCATGCCGCCCGGGGTCGGACGCGGACCGGGACGCGGACCGCCCTGGCCCGCACCCTGGGGACGCGGGCCGCCGGGCGCACCGGCGCCGCCGGGGCGCGGCGCACCGCCGGGACGGGGCGCCTGCGGGCGCGCCATGCCGGTGGAGCCGCCGGAGGTGAAGGGGTTGTTCCCCGGGCGCGGGCCCGCGGGACGACCGCCGGGACGGGGTGCCGCTGCGCCGGGGCGCTGGCCTCCCTGCCGGTCACCACGACCCTGACCCTGACCGGGGGCCGGACGGCCACCGGGCTTGGGCGCGCCGGGGCGCGCACCGGGCTTGGGCCCGGACGGTGCCGGCTGCGCCGGCGCCGGGGTGGCCGGTGCCGTGAATTCGGGTGCCGCGGGTGCCGCTGGCGCGGGCTTGGGGCCCGGCCGGGGGCCGGGCGTCGGGCGCGGACCCGAGCTGGGTGCCGCCGCCGCGGGCTTCTCGGCCGCGGCGGGCCGCGGCGCGGGCTTCGGGGCAGCCGGACGGACGTCTCCCGTCGGCCTGTTTCCCCCGGCCGAAGGCGCCGGCGTGGGCGCCGCTGGCCTGGGGGCTGCCTTCCTGGGTGCCGAGGGTTTGGCGGCGCCGCGGCCGGGGCCGCTGCCGTTGCCGCCACCCTGCTGGAAAGCGTCGGTTAGTTTGCGTACTACGGGCGCCTCAATGGTGGAGGACGCCGAACGGACGAATTCACCGAGTTCCTGGAGCTTGGCCATGACGACCTTGCTCTCCACACCGAACTCCTTGGCGAGTTCGTATACCCGGACCTTAGCCACTTCGCTCCTTTTAGGTCCGGGTTACCGCCGGACCGTCGCTACTTCATGGGCGTACTCATCGCGTACTCATCGAGTGCTCATCGCAATCTCGACCTACTTCCGACTCGCGAGGTACCAGGGCCGCACGGGGCCGTGCGACGCGTCTTACGGTGTTGCCCCCTTTCAGGGGCGGTCTTGGATGACCAGGCGCAACGCCTCGATGTCAAGCTGACCCCGGGCGCGGAAGGCCCGGGGAAAAGCCCGACGGCGCTCCGCCAGGTCCAGACAGACCAGGGCGGGGTGCACATATGCACCCCGGCCGGGCAGCGTACCGCGCCGATCGGGGACACAGCGATCCTCGATCTTCACGATCCGCAGCAGATCGCGCTTGGCCGCTCGCTCCCGGCATCCCACACACATGCGTTCCGGGCATGCGCGGGCAGACGTTTGGCCAGACACCCTTAAGTCTACCTCCCCGCACCGACCTCACCCGATTGGGGCAGAAATCGAACACGTGTCCTCTTGCGCTTCGCTGGTCTTGTCCCGTTCCGGGCGGTATCCGCTCCGTCGGGGACGCCGCTCCGGGGGCGCGCGTCAGCCGCGCCCGCCGGAGCCGCCGGGACCGCTGGGCGCAGCGTCGCGCCCGGCGCCACGCTGCTCCCCGGCCTCGCCGGTCTGCTCGGTGTCCGGACGGATGTCGATCCGCCAGCCGGTGAGCCGGGCGGCGAGCCGGGCGTTCTGCCCTTCCTTGCCGATGGCCAGGGAGAGCTGGTAGTCCGGCACGGTGACCCGGGCCGAGCGGGCGGCGAGGTCGACGACCTCGACCTTGGAGACCCGGGCCGGCGACAGAGCGTTCGCGACCATCTCGGCCGGGTCCTCCGACCAGTCCACGATGTCGATCTTCTCGCCGTTCAGCTCGCCCATCACGTTGCGTACCCGGCCGCCCATGGGGCCGATGCAGGCGCCCTTCGCGTTCAGCCCGGAGCGCACCGAGCGGACGGCGATCTTGGTGCGGTGGCCCGCCTCACGGGCGATCGCGGCGATCTCGACGGATCCGTCGGCGATCTCCGGGACCTCCAGCGAGAAGAGCTTCTTCACCAGGTTCGGGTGGGTCCGGGAGAGCGTGACGGACGGCCCGCGCACTCCCTTGGCGACTCTGACCACGTATGACCTCAGTCGCATGCCGTGCTGGTACGACTCGCCCGGTACCTGCTCCTGCACCGGCAGGATGGCCTCCAGACGGCCGATGTCGACCAGCACGTTCTTCGGGTCGCGGCCCTGCTGGACCACGCCCGTGACGATGTCGCCCTCGCGGCCGGCGTACTCACCGAGCGTGGCGTCGTCCTCGGCGTCCCTGAGGCGCTGGAGGATGACCTGCTTGGCGGTGGTCGCCGCGATCCGGCCGAAGCCGCTCGGGGTGTCGTCGAACTCGCGGGGCTTCTGGCCCTCTTCGAGCTCCTCGCGGTCCTCCTCGGCCCACACCGTCACATGACCGCTCTCGCGGTTCAGTTCCACGCGCGCGTGGCGGTGGCTTCCCTCGGTGCGGTGGTAGGCGATGAGGAGGGCCGACTCGATCGCCTCCACGAGCAGGTCGAAGGAGATCTCCTTCTCCCTGACCAGGCCCCGCAGGGCACTCATGTCGATATCCACGGCTACGCCTCCTTAAGCGTTTCCGGGGCCGTGAGCGTCGCCCGTGCCCGCGACGCCCGGGGCCTCCTGGGTGCTCTGGCTCCTGGGATTGAACTCGATCTCCACACGGGCCTTGGCGATGTCGCGGAAGGCGAGCCTGCGGGTGGTGGGCCGGCGGCCCTTGACGCCCGGCACCGTCACGTCGAGGCCGTCCTCGTCGACCTTCGTGATCCGGGCGGTCAGCTCCTGCGCACCCGTCTCTGCCGCCGCCTCGTCGGTCAGCCGGAACCTGACCAGGCGGTCGACGGCCCGCACGTAGTGGCTGTGGCGGGTGAGCGGCCGTTCGGCGCCGGGGGACGTCACCTCGAGGACGTACTCGCCTTCGCCCATGGCGTCCGTGGCGTCGAGCTTGCCGGAGATCTCCCTGCTCAACTCGGCGCAGGTGTCGAGCTGCACGCCCGAGTCGGAGTCCACCACGACACGGAGCACACGCCGCCTGCCTGCCGGGGTCACGGTGATCTCTTCGAGGTCCAGCTCCCTGGAGTCGACCAGCGGCTCCAGCAGTTCTCGCAGCCTCTCGCTCTGGGTGGTGCTCATCCGGGTGACTCCTCGGCCGCGTGTGCTGTTGTGGGAGAACGGTGGGTGGGTGCAGGGGGGTGTGTCGGGTCAAAGGGTATCCGGTCCTCGGGAGTGTTGCCGTCCACCGGGGCGCGACGGGTGTTAGGGGGCAGGTTCGGAGCGCGGGTCCAGCACGACTTGGGATGTCGTGCGCCCGGCGCGCGGAACCCCCGGCGGCCTGGTGCGGACGGACCGAGCCGATCCGGTGCGGAGGAACCGAGCCGATGAGGGGTGGCGGAGTGCCCCGCGGGTACGGTGATCAAGTCCCGCCTCCGGCTCGTCCGCAGGACGAGTCCCGCACCTCACAAGGACGTGTGCCGTGCCCCTTGCGCCACCCCCCGCCCCGCATCGGTCGCCGTTCGGCCCACCCCCGCAGGCCCGCAGCGGGCCGCACCGCCGCACGGTGTTGCTGAGCGCCGCGGGTGTCGTCACCGGCGCCGCGCTGGCCACGGGCTGCACGGACGACAGCGCGCCGGCCGGCAGCACACCGCAGGAGCGCTCGGCCGCCGACCGGACCCGTGCGCGTGCGGCCCAGGACAGTGCCGATCTCGTCGCACGGTACGACGCGGTGGTCGCGGCCCATCCGCCGCTCGGCGCGCGCCTTGCGCCGCTGCGCGCCGAGGTGGCCCGCCACGCGACGGCCTTCGGCGGCGCACATGCGTCGCCGGCACCGTCGAAGACGCCTTCGAAGACCGCTGCGACAGGCAGTGCGACGGGCAACGGTGCCGGGAGCACGGCGAAGCCGCGGCAGGCGTCGCAGGTGCCGGCGAGCGAGAAGGACGCACTGACCATGCTGGCCTCGGCCGAGCGCACGCTCGCCGACCGGCGCGTCACCCAGCTGCTCGACGCGCCGGGCGAGCTGGCGCGGTTGCTGGCCTCGGTCGCCGCGGCCGGCGCGGCACACGCATATCTGCTGGCGGAGGACGACAAGTGAACGGCAGACATCCCACGGACGCGGACGACGCCGACGTTCTGAAGGCCGTGCAGGCCGCGCTGGCCGCGGAACACGCCGCGGTGTACGGCTACGGAGTCGTCGGCGGAAAGATCGACGAGCCCCGGCGCAAGGAGGCGCGTGCGGCCTATGACGCACACCGAGCGCGCCGCGACGACCTGGCACGCACCGCCCGCGACCTGGGGGCCACGCCGCGCGCTGCGGCCGCCGGCTACGCCCTGCCGTTCGCGGTGAGCGACGGCGCGTCGGCCGGCCGGCTCGCCGCTGAGCTGGAGGAACGGGTCGCCGGAGCCTACGCCGATCTCGTGCGGGCCACCTCGGGGGCGCGGCGGCATGCGGCGGCGGACGCGCTGCGGGACACGGCGGTGCGGGCGGTGCGCTGGCGCGGCGGCAGCGTAGCCTTCCCTGGTCTCGCCGAACGGGCCGGCGAGGCGTCGGCGCCGGGCGGTACGGCCGGGCCCACCGCACCCCCGCCGTGACCCGCGCGGCGGCGCCTGTGGCCCCCGTCCCGCGCCGCTCGGCGGACCGCTGCCGACCGAAGCCGGGGCGGTAGCCGATCCAGCCAAGTTCTGTTCTTTTCCGTTCCGTTCAGGTCAGGTCAGGTCAGGTCAGTTTTCACTTCAGCCAGCCAGCCAGCCACGAAAGGACGACGTTCGCATGGCGATCGAACCGCCGGAACGCCTGGTCAAGGCGCTCGACGAGGAACGGCGGGACGAGGGCGAACCGGTCGGGAGCGGGACCGGTGCGGCCTGGCTCACGATGCTGCCGGAACTGCTGCGGCAGGCCGTGGACCGGCGGGGGCTGACCGTGGAGCGGGTGCACGCGCCCGGCGGGCGCAGCAGTCTCGTCGTCCTGGTTCGCCGGGCGGACGGCGGCCCCGCGGTGCTCAAGCTGGCTCCCCCTCAGGCCCGTCCTGCCGACGAGCGGGCGGCCCTGGCGCACTGGAACGCCCGCGGTGCGGTCCGGCTGCTGGACGATCCGGACGGCACTGGCACTGGGGCCGGTGCCGGTGCCGGTGCCGGTGCCGGTGCCGGTGAGGATGGTGCGCTGCTGCTGGAGCGGCTGCGGCCCGATGTCTCCGTGCGCTCGCTGCCGGAGGCCAAGTCCATGCTGGAGGCCGCGGACACGCTGCACCGGCTGTGGAACGAGCCGCCCGCCGGCCACGCCTTCGAGACGGTCGCCGAGCGCACCGGGCGGCAGGCGGAGGCCATGCGCCGGACGGCCGACACCTCGGCGGACACGGAGGTCGCCGCGCTCGTGGACGCGGCGCTCGATGCGCGCGGGGCACTGGTGGCCGAGCCCCCCGGTGCGCTGCTGCTGCACGGAGCGTTCCGGCAGAGCAAGGTGCTCGGGGCCGAGCGGATGCCGTGGCTGGCGGTGGGCCCCGAACCGCTGGTCGGCGAGCGCGCCTTCGACCTGGCGCGGCTGGTGCGCGACCGTGTCGAGGACCTGATCGCCGCGCCGTCCGGTCCGGCGATCACCCGGCGCCGGGTGAAACGCCTCGCCGAGTCCCTGGAAGTCGATCGGGAACGGCTCACCGGGTGGACGCTCTTTCGGGCGGTGGAGTCCGGGGTGCGGGCGCGGCGGGTGGGGCGGGAGCCGGATGCGGAGATGTTGTTGGAGTTCGCCACGTGGTTGTGAGGTGCCGAGGGGGGTCCCTCGGTCACCCTTTTATGCGGGTTTATGCGGGTTCGCCGCGTGCCTGCGACTCTTGCGGCTTTCGCCGCGCCATGCGACAGAGGGTGCCCCCTCTGGATCGTGACCACCTGACGGTCTCGTCGTGGCTCAGCGCGCAGTTCCCCGCGCCCCTTACGAGGCGCCCCTTCAGGCGCCACTCCTGCGGCTTCGCCACGCCATGCGACAGAGAGTGGCCCCACCGGATCGTGACTACCCGACGGTCTCGTCGTGGCTCAACGCGCAGTTCCCCGCGCCCCTTACGAGGCGCCCCTTCAGGCGCGACTCCTGCGGCTTCGCCACGCCACGCGACAGAGAGTGGCCCCACCGGATCGTGACTACCCGGCGGTCTCGTCGTGGCTCAGCGCGCAGTTCCCCGCGCCCCTTACAGGGCGCCCTATGCGCCTATCGCAGTTCGCCTGGAGGGATTACTCCCCCACGATGCGGGCGATCGCGTCGTCCACGGGGAGTTCCTCGCGGGCGCCGGACTTGCGGTCCTTGAGTTCCACTACGCCCTCGCCGGAGCGCCGGCCGGCGATGAGGATCGTCGGCACCCCGATCAGCTCGGCGTCGGTGAACTTGACGCCGGGCGAGACGCCGGCCCGATCGTCCACCAGTACCCGCACCCCGGCGGTGCCCAGCCGGTCGGCCAGCGAAAGCGCGAGTTCGATCTGCTGGGCCTTGCCCGCCGCGACGATGTGCACGTCGGCGGGTGCGACCTCGCGCGGCCAGCACAGTCCGTGCTCGTCGGCGGACTGCTCGGCCAGCGCGGCCACCGCGCGGGAGACCCCGATGCCGTACGAGCCCATGGTCACCCGCACCGGCTTGCCGTTCTGGCCGAGCACGTCGAGCTGGAAGGCGTCCGCGTACTTGCGGCCCAGCTGGAAGATGTGGCCGATCTCGATGGCACGGCCGAGCTCGAGGCCTGCGCCGCAGCTCGGGCAGGGGTCGCCGGCCTGCACGACGACCACGTCAAGGTACTCGTCGACCGTGAAGTCCCGGCCGACGACGACGTTCTTGGCGTGGGTGTCCGGCTTGTTGGCACCGGTGATCCAGGCGGTGCCGGGCGCCACCCGCGGGTCGGCGATGTAGCGGACCTTCTCCAGGCCCTGCGGGCCGACGTAGCCGCGCACCAGGTCGGGGCGGCCCTCGAAGTCCTCCGCGGTGACCACCTCGACGGCGGCGGGCGTCAGGTGCTCGCCGAGCTTGCCGAGGTCCACCTCGCGGTCGCCCGGCACGCCCACGGCGACGATCTCGCCGTCGACCTTGACCAGCAGGTTCTTCAACGTGGCGGAGGCGGGCACGCCGAGGTGCTGGGCGAGGGTCTCGATGGTCGGCGTGTCGGGGGTGTCCAGCTCCTCGACCGGGCCGTGGTCGATCACGTCGGTGGCGGGCGCCTTGAAGGTGACGGCCTCGGTGTTCGCCGCGTAGTCGCAGTTCGGGCAGTCCACGAAGGTGTCCTCGCCGGCCGCCGCCGGGGCCAGGAACTCCTCGGACGCGGAGCCGCCCATCGCGCCGGAGACCGCGGAGACGATGCGGTAGTCGAAGCCGAGCCGGGTGAAGATCCGCTGGTAGGCGGCGCGGTGCAGGGCGTACGACTCGGCCAGGCCTGCGTCGTCCAGGTCGAAGGAGTACGAGTCCTTCATCTGGAACTCGCGGCCGCGCAGTACGCCGGCGCGCGGCCGGGCCTCGTCCCGGTACTTGGTCTGGATCTGGTAGACGATCACCGGCAGGTCCTTGTAGGACGCGCACTGGTCCTTGACGATCTGGGTGAAGATCTCCTCGTGGGTGGGCCCGAGCAGGTAGTCGCCACCCTTGCGGTCCTTCAGGCGGAAGAGCAGGTCGCCGTATTCGTCCCAGCGGCCGGAGACCTCGTAGGGCTCCTTGGGCAGCAGGGCCGGGAGCAGCACCTCCTGGCCGCCGATGGCGTCCATCTCCTCGCGGACGATCCGCGCGACGTTCTCGAAGACCTTCTTGCCGAGCGGCAGCCAGGTCCAGATGCCCGCGGCGTTGCGGCGCACGTATCCGGCGCGTACCAGCAGCTTGTGGTTGAGCGTCTCGGCGTCCGCCGGGTCGTCGCGCAGTGTCTTGATCATCAACCGGGACATGCGCTGGACCTGGGCCATGGTGATCTCCTGCAACGAAAGGGTGATGGGCAGGAGGTTAGCCGGGTTGCACGGGCCGGCGGAAATCGATAGCCGCGCCGGGGCCCGGCCGGCGCGCGGCGGCTACCGGAGCAGCGGCAGCGGCGCGCCCATGACCGCGTACGGCTTGGGTGCGCTCGGGAAGTGCACCTGCCGGGCCAGGTCCTGGTAGCCGAGCGAGCGGTAGAGGGCGCGGGCGGGGCTGTCCGTGTCGATGGCCGACAGGATCGAGCGGGGCTGGTCGGCGGCGTCCGTGAGGGTGGTGATCAGGGCCCGGCCGATGCCGCGGTTCTGGTACCCCGGCAGCACATGCAGCTCGGTGATGACGAAGGAGTCGTCCAGCCAGCCGTCCCGGCCCGTGCTGCGCAGATACGGTGCCACGACCGTCGACCACCAGTGGGCGCGGTCGTTGGGCATGCCGTAGACGAAGCCGACCAGCCGGCCGTCGGCCCGGGTGGCGCCGAGCGTCCGGGCGCCGGGATAGGTGATGTGGCGGAGCACGATCTGCCGCCGTACGTTGATCTCGTCGGTGCTGAGACCGAAGGCTTCGGCCTGTACGGCGAGGGCGTCGTCGACGCGCGCGGCCAGGTCCAAGGGCCCGATCATCACGTCGTCGTCGGGCGTGTGGGAGGAGCGGCCGGGGATGCGGAGCATGCCGGGGAGAGTACCCCGCGCGGGGCAGGCTCCGGACGGCGCACCGGCCAAACCGTGCATGGGCGCCCGGCCGGCGCGGCACCGGTCAGAACAGCACGCTCATGAAGGCGCCGATCTCCTGGAAGCCGACCCTGCGGTACGCGGCGCGCGCGGCGACGTTGAAGTCGTTCACGTACAGGCTGGCGACCGGAGAGGTGTCCGCCAGGGCGTAGCGCAGCACGGCCGCCAGGCCGGGGGCGGCGAGGCCGCGGCCACGGTACTCGGGTGCGACCCAGACGCCCTGGATCTGGCAGGTCTGCGGGGTGGCGGCGCCGATCTCGGCCTTGAAGATCACTCGGCCGCCGGGGTCGAGGCGGGCGAAGGAGCGCCCGGACCCGACGAGTTCGGCGACCCGGGCCTGGTAGAGCAGTCCGCCGTCGCCGGCGAGCGGGGAGATGCCGACCTCTTCGGTGAACATCGCCACGCAGGCCGGCATGATCGTCTCGAGCTCGTCCTTGCGTACCCGGCGCACGTAGGGGTCGGGCGCGATGTCGTCCGGCAGCCGGTCGGTGACCATGAGGGGCTGGTGGGCGCGCACCTCGCGGGCGGGGCCCCAGCAGGGTTCGAGATGGCGCCAGAGCTCGGCGGTGGGGCCGGACGGGCCGACGATGGAGGAGCACCGCCGGCCGGCCTTGCGGGCGCGGGCCGCGAAGGCCCGTACGGCGTCGCTGGTGGCGCAGATGGGGACCAGGTTGGCGCCCGCGTAGCAGAGTGACTGGAGTATGCCGTCGGCATACCAGCCCCACATCTCGCCGCCGAGTCGCCAGGGGTCGAGGCCGGCGACCTGGACCCGGGACGTGACAAACGCATTGGCGACCGGCTCGCGGCCGAGCACGGCCAGTGCGGCGTCCAGGTCGCTCGGTTCGAGGACCCGGGTGGTGGTCTGCGTCAACACAAGTGCGGCGGCCTTCACCAGACGGGCTGTTGGTCCTGGCACTGTACCCGCAGGTGGCACGGGACGCTTCCCCGGCGGGACGGTCGGCGGCCGGCCCCCCGGCCCCGGGCGGCTTTCGACCGGAATCCGGACGGTCGCCGACCGGATTCCGGCGGTTTGGGGGGTGGCCGGTCAGGGCATCAGGGCGGGCCCGGCCGGCGTGGCTGCCCGCCCGGGACGGACCGCCGGCCGGCGCGAGCAGCGGCGCCGGCCGGCGGACGAGCCTCCCGCGGTGTCACCCCGCGTCCGGCTGCCGCGGAGTCTCGTCCCGCACCCGGGTCACCAGCTGGGTCGGATTGACGAACCGCAGCGCGATGACCAGCAGGATCAGCATGGACAACGTGTACATCACGGCCATCGCGTCGATGGACTGCTGCGTGCGGATACCGGCCGAGAACACCGCGTAGTAGAGCGCCACGACCAGGGTCTGGCTGTGCGGTCCCGCGGTGAGGAAGGTGAGCTCGAACATGCCGACGGTGCGCACCAGGACCAGCACCGAAGCGGCGAGGATGCCGGGCACCAGCAGGGGCGCCAGCACCCGCAGCAGCACCGCCCCGGTGCGCGCCCCGCACATCCGGGCGGCCGCCTCGATACGCGGGTCGATCTGCTCGATGAACGGGGTCATGGTGAGCACCACGAACGGCACCGACGGCACCAGGTTGGCCAGCACCACCCCGGTGAGCGTGCCGGCCAGGTGGAACTTGTACAGGACGGTCGCCAGCGGGATGCCGTACGTCAGCGGTGGCACGAGGATCGGCAGCAGGAAGAGCAGCAGGACGATCTTCTTGCCGGGGAAGTCGCGCCGGGCCAGACCGTAGGCGGCGGCCACCCCGAGCACCACCGACACGGCCACCACGAGGATCGCCACCAGGGCCGTGGTCCAGAAGACCTGCCCGAGGTCGAACTCCTTCCAGGCGGACCCGTACCACTTGGTGGTCCAGCCGTCCGGCAGCCAGCTGGTGAACCAGCGGGTGCCCAGCGAGTCGGCGACCGGTACGCCGATGATGCCGGCCAGGTTGACGAAGAAGAAGCCGAAGACGGCGAGGGCGACCCAGTTGCCGGGGCGCCGGTACCACGGGACGGGGCGTGCCGTGGCGGGGTCGGCGTCGGTCTCGGGTGCCTTGTGCAGGTCGGTCGTCAGGTCGGTCATCAGCCCTTGCCCCCCGTCGCGCCCCGGTACAGCAGGGACCGCCAGGCCAGTACGAGGACGACGACCGCGAGCATCACGGCGGCCATGATCATCGCGATGGCGGAGCCCATCGAGTAGTCGAACTTCTGGAAGGCGGCCTGGTAGGCCTCGATGGAGATGACGTGGGTGCTGCCGCGCGGGTCGCCGACCAGCTGTGCGGACGGGAAGACCGCGAAGGCCAGCACGAAGGACAGGCAGAAGGTGATGGCGAGCCCCGGTGCGAGCAACGGCAGCAGGATGTGCCGGAAGCGGTCCCACCGTCCGGCCCCGAGGGTGGCGGCGGCCTGCTCCAGGCTGGGGTCGATCCCGGTCAGATACGACAGGGTGAGCAGGTAGGAGAACGGGAATCCGGTGATCAGCAGGGACGCGAGCACACCCCAGTAGTTGTGCACCAGGTCCAGCGGCTGGTCGATGAGGCCGATGCCGCGCAGCACCTTGTTGAACCAGCCGTTCGGCCCGAGGTAGCCGAGCAGGCCCTCGGCGGTGAGCACGGTACCCAGGGTGATCGGCATGACCAGCAGGGTGGTGACCAGGCGCCGGCCGCGGAACGGGCCACGGGTGCGGAAGGCCACCGGCACCGCCGCCAGGCAGTTGATCAGTGCGGCGGGCACGGCGAGCTCGAGCGTGGTCCAGATGGTGCCGCGCAGGTACCCGTCGCTGAAGAACGTCCGGTAGTTGGCGAACGCCCCGCCGCCCTGCTGCGGCTGGAAGGACAGCCCGACGCCGTACAGCAGGGGGTAGCAGAACAGCAGGACGAGGAAGAGGAGGCCGGGCACGACCAGCAGCAGGGTGCGGTCCACGCCGCGCTCGGCGAGCCGGTGCCGCAGCGCCGGCCGGTCACCCGGGCGGCCGGCCCTCCTTCCGCCCTCCGCCGCCTCCGCCGTGCCGTTTCCGGCGCTCATGTCGCCACCGTCTGCGGGGCGGCCGGAGCGGTGGCCGGAGCGTCGTCGGGCGCGAAGACCAGCACCCGCTCGGGCGGTGCGGCCAGGCGCACCTCGTCGTCGGGGGCGAGCCGGGTGCCGGTGCGGAAGTGCACCGCCTGCCCGTCCGCCAGGCGGGCCTGCACGGCGAGCTCCCGGCCGTGGTACTCGACGACCTCCACCGTCGCGGTCAGGGCGCCGCCGGACGGGGCGCCGTCACCTTCGGCGATCACGTCGATGTCCTCGGGGCGTATCGCGGCCGTGGCACGGGCGCCGGCCGGCAGCCGGTCGCGGTCGGCGCCGGTGAGCCGGGCGCCGGCGACCTCGATGACCGGCCGGTCGCCGCCGGTGACGACGGTGGCGTCCAGCAGGGTGCGGTAGCCCATGAAGGAGGCGACGTAGCGGTTGGCCGGGGTGGCGTAGACCTCTTCGGGGGTGCCGATCTGCTGGGTGCGCCCGTCGCGCAGCACGACGAGCCGGTCGGCCAGCGACAGGGCCTCTTCCTGGTCGTGGGTGACGTAGACCGTGGTGAGGCCCAGGCGTTGGTGCAGGCGGCGTATCTCCGCGCGCATCTCCAGCCGTAGCGCCGCGTCCAGGTTCGACAGCGGCTCGTCCATCAGGACCAGGCGTGGCTCCAGCACGACGGCGCGGGCGATCGCGACGCGCTGCTGCTGGCCGCCGGAGAGCTGCCCGGGCCGTTTGCCCGCCTGGTCGGCGAGGTGGACGAGGTCCAGCGCCGCGTCGACCCGCCGGGCGGCCTCGGCCTTGGGCACCTTGGCCATCTTCAGGCCGAAGGCGACATTGCCGCGCACCGTCATGTGCGGGAACAGCGCGTAGTTCTGGAAGACCATGCCGAAGCCGCGCCGTTCGGGTGCCAGCCGGTCGATGCGCTCGCCGTCGAGCAGGATCCGGCCGCCGGTGAGCGGCAGCAGGCCGGCGAGGCAGTTGAGCGCGGTGGACTTGCCGCATCCGGAGGGCCCCAGGAGCGCGATGAACTCGCCGCCGGTGATCTCCAGGTCCAGGCCGAACAGGGCTCGGTGGCGACCGAAGGTGCGGGAGACACCGTCGAGCCGCAGGGTGCTGAAGTGGGTCATCGTCGCCTGCTCACCTGACCGGTCGCCGCCTGCACAGGGTCGCTCGCTCCGCGCCCGGGGCCGGGCGCGACCCGCCCGGGCGAGCGGTACCACGCTCCGCCGGCCCGGGCGGCCGGTATCCGTGTGGGGGTCACTTGCCCGCCACCTGGCGGTTCCACAGGTCGAACGCGCTGACCTGCGCGTCGGACGGCAGCGACGGCTTCTTCGGGAACTGGTCGATCCACTTGTCGAAGTCCGGGACGCCGTACTCCTTGACGACCTGCTGGGACTTCGCGGGCGCCATGGACAGCGGGACGTCCTTGATGGCGGGGCCGGGGTAGAAGTAGCCGTCGTCGTAGGCCTTGGCCTGCTGCTTCGGCGTCAGGATCCACTTGATGAGGTTCAGGTCGGCGGACATGGTGTCCGCGTCGACGCCCTTCGGGACGACCGCGTACTGGGCGTCCGTCACCCAGGTCATGTCGTCGAAGTGGGAGGCCTTGACCTTCTTCGGGACGGTGCCCAGCGCGCGCGGGTTGATGTACCAGCCGGTGGTGCTCATGATGATGTCGGTCTGGCCGCTGGCCATGTTCTTCATGGTCTCGGAGGTGCCCGAGGCGTAGACCGCCGCGTACTTGTCGAGCTCCTTCAGGTACGCCCAGGTCTTGTCCCAGCCGTGCTCGGGGTCCGTGGGGTCCTTGTCGCCCAGCAGGTACGGCAGGCCCATCAGGAAGGTGCGCCCGGGACCCGAGTTGGCCGGGTCGGCGTACTGGAACCGCTTGGGGTGGGCCTTGGCCCAGGCGAGGAGTTCCTGGGGCGTCTTGGGCGGGTTCTTGACCTTGTCCGGGTTGTACTCGAGGAGCGGCCCGGACGGGTAGTACACGATGGCGGTGCCCTTGCCCTGTGCGAGCTTGGCCATGTCCGCGGCCGGCGCCAGGTAGTCGGGGTCGCCGATGGCCTTCTGATGGCTGCTCATGTCGGCCCACAGGTTCTGCGAGAGACCGGCGGCGAGGCCGTCGGTACCCGTGAGGACCAGGTCGATGTCGACCTGGTCGGCCTGCTGCTGGGCCTTGATCTTGCCGGCCAGGTCGGGCGCCGGGGCCTTGGAGTAGGTGACCTTCTTGACGATGTCCGGGTGCTGCTTGACGAAGTCGTCGATCATGCCCTGGGTGAGCTGGAGGTTTCCGGCGACGTCGAGGATCTCCAGCGAGACGGGCTTGCTCGGCTTGTCCGGGATCGACTGGGACTTGCCCGTGTCGTCGGATGGGTTGTCGGGGGCTCCGCAGCCGAAGGCCGCGGCAGCCAGCAGCAGTCCGGTGATCACCAGACTCTGCGAACGGTGTCGGAGGGGACGGGTTTCCTGGTGCGTACCGATGGTCACGACGGCTCCCTGCGGTGCACCTGCCGGTGCATGACGCATCCTCGTAAATGAAGAGTCGCCCGGGTCGCCCCTACCCTGCGGCTCTTGGTTGCCGCAAAGATCCCCTCAGACATCCGACCTGTCAAGACCGAACCTCCCAGGAGGCACGCTCCCGCAGGTCACCACCGGTGCCACAGCGGCCTACGGCCGCCACGAAAGGGGCGCGGGGAACTGCGCGAAGGGCCACGACGAGGCTGTCAGGTCGTCACCGTCCCGATGGGGCCGTTTCTGTCGTGTCCGGACCACCGGGCGGTGGTGGGCTGGTCGCGCAGTTCCCCGCGCCCCTTAGTAGGCGCCTTCGGCGCCACCACAGGGCGCGCGCCCCTGACGGGGCGCCCCTGTCAGCTGACGGAGACCGCGGGCTCGCCCGAGGCGAC
>NZ_JAMJWG010000034.1 GCF_024435355.1 Streptomyces odontomachi | reverse complement strand
TCCCCCGGCCACCACGATCTTCGCGGAGGTCGTCGACCGGCCTCCGTCAGAGCTTGCGAAGTCCACTGAGCACCCTTTCCAGCAGTGTCACATCCGGCTGACCGCCGGCATTTTCGTCGCCGCCGGGCTGGTGGATGGCGACAAGCCCGGCCTCTGCGAGGTCGGCGACGAGGATACGGGCCACCCCGAGCGGCATCGACAGCAGTGCCGAAACCTCCGCCACGGACTTCACTTCCCGGCAGAGGTGGCAGATCCGCTGGTGCTCCGGCAACAGCCCCATCAGCTGTGTCGGATCAGCGGTTGTGCTCACCAGAGCCTCGATGGCGAGCTGATACCGGGGCCTGGTCCGGCCGCCGGTCATGGCATACGGGCGCACCAGCGGCTGGTCGCCTTCAGGACCGTACGACTGGTGGGAAGCTCCGTACGGATCGTGAGAGGCGGTAGGCGGGGTCATGGATCCTCCGGGCGGGACAGCAAGTGGTCTGCGTGCCGTCTGACAGAACCGGTGGGGGGAACTGGACTGTATATGGCGGCCAGGTGGTGCGATGGTGGTGCATCGGATGATGCGGCAAGTCGCCGACTCGAAAGGGACGACCGGCTAGTGCAGCAGGCTGCCCTGGAGCTCCGCGCGTAGGTCCGGCGTGAGGACCGCACCCGCACGATCGACGAGCAGCGCCATCTCGTAACCCACGAGTCCGATGTCGCACTCGGGATGGGCGAGAACAGCCAATGACGAACCATCCGATATCTGCATGATGAAGAGAAACCCCCGTTCCATCTCCACCACGGTTTGGGTGACCATACCGCCCTCGAAGATCCGGGACGCCCCGGACGTGAGGGAAGTCAGGCCAGAGGCCACGGCCGCGAGCTGGTCGGCCCGGTCACGTGGGAAGCCTTCGGACATCGCCAGGAGGAGTCCGTCGGCGGAGACCACCACAGTGTGGGACACGCCTGGGGTGTTGTCCACGAAGTTGGTGATCAACCAGTTCAGGTTCTGTGCCGCCTGGCTCATCGGGCTCAACTAACGCTCCTGCTGGTGAGTGGGGCTCGGGAAGCTGCCGGTCGGCGAGCCCGATCCGGCCTGGCGACCCTGTTGGATGCCCCGACGGAGATTGGTCAGCCTGCCGCGCACGTCATCGGGCGCGCGCGACACCTGCGGTCCGGCCTGGTGCTGTTGCTCCTGAGCCGTGCCCGCGACGAGATTGGCCCGCGGCACCCGACGCGGAAGTCCCGATGTGGTGACCCCGCCTGCCGAGGGCTGGCGGGTCCGCTCCGCCTGGCGGACCAGCTCGTCGTTGGGCGAGGAGCGCCAGGTGGAACCGTCCGGAAGGGGCTGGCCGACGGGTTGGGTGCTGCCCGCCCGGTTGCTGCCGTTCGGGCTGCTGGGGCCGCCGGTGCCCGGGAAGCCGCCGGGGCTCCCGGTACCACCGAAGCCGCCGGGACCGCTCGGCGCACCGCCACCGGGACGGGACCCGGCGGGCGGCGACGGCGGCCTGCTCGGGGCCGACCCACGGCCCCCGCGGAACCAGTTGGTCTCCAACGTGTCGTACAGCGGTGTACGACCGTCGCCGGGGCCGGTGGCCGGCGGCAGGGAGTCCTGGTCTGCCGGAGAGCCGGCGCGCTGCGTCGGGCGCATCGACAGCCGCCCGCGGTCGAACTGCGGGGCGGTGAAGGGCCCGGTGTCGCCGGTGTTGCTGCCGGGTGCGCCGGCCGACTCGGGCCCGCCCGGAGGACGGTTCCCGAAGGCCGACTGGGCGAACTGCCCGATCGAGCCGGTCTCCTGCGGTGCGCCGGGCCGGCCGGCGTCGTAGTCCGGCCGGGTGAACTGTCCCGTGGAACCGTCCTGGGCCGCGCCCCGGCGGTCGTCGTAGGCCGCGAACTGGCCTGTGGAGGCGGCGTCCTGATCGGCGCGGTGGTCGTCGGGCCGGCGGGCCGCCGGCGATCCGCCGAAGAGGTCCTGGCGGCCGTACTGGCCCGTGTCCTGCCCGCCACCGGCACCCCGCTGCGGGGCGCCCAGGTCCGGCCGTGCGGCGCCGCGGTCGGGCTGCGGCGCGGCGAAGTCCGGTCGCGGCGCATTGAAGTCCGGGCGCGCGAACTGGCCGGTGGAGCCGGGGCCCTGCCGGTCGTCGATGCGGGGGATCTCCGCCGTCGAGCCGGGACCCTGCCGATCGTCGATCCGCGGGATCTCCGCCGTCGAGCCGGGACCCTGCCGGTCGTCCCCGAAAGCGGGGAACTGGCCGGTGGAAGCGTTCTGCGGTGCGCCCATGCGGTCGTCGGGGCGGGCGAACAGCGAGCCCGACTCCTCGTGGCCGCGCACGGTGTCCGGGCCGCTCGGCGGCTGTGCGCCGCCCCAGCCGGGCACGGACGGGCTGTCGTCCGTGGGCTGCGAGCTGCCGCCGGGCAGTTCGGCGCGCACCCCGCCGCGCATCGGCAGCTCCGGCCGGCGGGACGCGTCGCTGTCGCCGGTGCGTTGGGCGGGCAGCGAGGGGCCGGCGGAGCGGGGAGCGTTCGGGGCGGTGCCGGGCAGCTCGTCGCTGAAGCCGTCCCGGTGCCTGCCGGTCGCCCGGATGCCACCGGGTGACGGCACGGACGGCATGCCGGAGTCCTGGCCGAACGCGCTCGCGGACACCGGGCTGCCGGGCTGCGGAGCAGCGGGAGCCTGCGGGTCACCGGGCAACGGGCTGCCCGGCCCCGGGCGCTGCACGCCCGGACCGACCTCGCGGGACGGCAGCGCCGCCCGTGCACCGGGACCGGCGCCCATCTGGCCGCGCGGTGCACCGGTCTCCAGCCGGCCCGGCGCGCCACCCGCCGACGGTCCGCCGGGGCTTCCGGCGGCCATGCTGCGGCGTGCGGCAGCGGCACCAGCGGCGGCCTGCGCGGCGGCGGGCCCACCGGTGGACGGCGCACCGCCCTTGCCGGGTGCACGCCGGCCGCCCTGGGCGACGTCGACGGGCAGCATGACCAGCGCGGTCGTGCCGCCGGAGTCGGAGGGGCGCAGCTGGATGCGGATGCCGTGCCGCTGCGAGAGCCGGCCGACCACGAACAGGCCCATGCGGCGGGAGACCGACACGTCCACGGTGGGCGGTGCGGCCAGCCGCTCGTTGATCGACGCCAGGTCCTCGGGGGACAGGCCGATACCGGTGTCGTGGATCTCGACCAGGACCCGGCCGTCGGGCAGTGCGTGACCGGTGACCTTGACCTTGGTCTGCGGCGAGGAGAACGAGGTGGCGTTCTCCAGCAGCTCGGCGAGCAGGTGCACGAGGTCGTTGACGACGCGGCCGGCGACCTCGGTGGCCGGGACCGCGGCCAGCTCGATGCGCTCGTACTGCTCCACCTCGGAGGCCGCGGCGCGCAGCACGTCGACGAGCGGGACCGGGCGGGTCCACCGGCGGCCCGGCTCCTCACCGGCGAGGACCAGGAGGTTCTCGCCGTTGCGGCGCATACGGGTGGCCAGGTGGTCGAGCTTGAACAGCGAGGAGAGCTGGTCCGGGTCGGCCTCGCGGGACTCCAGTTCGGAGATCAGCGACAGCTGGCGCTGGATCAGGCCCTGGCTGCGGCGCGAGAGGTTGGTGAACATCGCGTTGACGTTGCCCCGCAGCAGCGCCTGCTCGGCGGCCAGCCGGACCGCCTCGCGGTGCACGTCGTCGAAGGCCGCTGCCACCTTGCCGATCTCGTCGCGCGAGTGCACGCCGACCGACTCGACGGAGCTGTCCACGTCCTGCGGGTCCGATTCGGAGAGCTGCCTGACCAGCTCCGGCAGGCGGTCCTGGGCGACCTTGGTCGCGGTGTCCTGGAGCCGTCGCAGCGAGCGGATCATGGATCGCGCCACGATGAAGGCGCCGACCAGCGACACACCGAGCACCAGCACGATCAGCGCACCGCTGATGATGGCCTCGCGCTCGGACTCGTTGCGCAGCTCGCGGGCCCGCTGCTCCATCTCGTCCAGCAGCGTCATCTCGATCTTGGACATCGCGAGGATCTTGGTGGAGTCGGCGTCCACCCAGTCCTTGTACGACCGCTTGTCCTGGATCTGCATGCCGTTGGACTGCTGGAGGACGTGCTGCGCGTAGTTGTCGGCTTCCTGGATGGTCGGGTTGGTGTCGTCGATCGGCTTGAGGAGCTTGTCCGCCGGGGTGTCGCCCTGGTAGATGCCGCTGAAGATGTCCAGCTCGGAGCGGTACTTCTCGTACGCCGCCGAACCGTAGCGGCGGTCCGTCTCGGTGAGGTGGCCGTGTTCCTTGCCGTTGGGCGGCAGGGCGGCGGCGATGACGGCCCGCTGGACGGACGCGTACTCCTTGGCGGAGGAGAAGGCCGCCAGGGCGCGCACCCGCTGGATCATCTCCGGGTTGCTGGTGGCCTGCGCCATGTCCTCGGACAGGGTGAGCAACTGCTGGATCAGCTGGCTGTAGCTGTCCACCGTCTGGGAGAGCGACGCGGGCGGGTCGAAGGCGTCCTTGCGGATGCTTTGCAGGTCGTCCAGCTGCCCGGTGATCTGGACGAGGTTGGCGTGTACGCCGAGCAAGCCCTTGTTGTCGGCGTCGTCGATCTTCTGGGCCTCGTCCCTGAACGCCTTCAGGGCCCGCTCGGTCTTCGCCCGGGGACCGGCGACGTCGTAGGCCTTGTCGCTGGCGCCGTGCGCCAGGGGCCCCGCGGACTGGTCGCGTTCCTCTTCGAGCGCGGCGGCCAGCTCGGTCGCCTGCTTGGTCATGTCGGTCAGCAGCTTCATGTTGTCCAGCTGCTGGATGTCGTCCAACGACGAGTTGATCCGCAGGCCGCCGAGGGTGGTCGCGGCGACCACGGGCAGCGCGAGCAGGGAGACCAGGCGGGTGGAGATACGCCAGTTGCGCAGTGCTATTCGGGGGCCGGGGCCGCTCTGGGCCTTGGGCTTCGGCTTGGCCGATGCCTGCGTGGGCTGCCCGCCCGGCTTGGCCACCGAGGAGCTCGCGCGCGCGGTGCGTTCACCGCCGCCGGGCGATCGCGGTCCGGGATTCTGGGCGTGCTGGGTCGAGGAGCCGCGGCTGGGCCCGCCGTGCGGCTCCGACTCGGCCGAAGCGCTGCCATCCCTCTTGAAACGTCCCTGCACTAGCGTCGCAACCTCTGGACCAGGCGCCCCTCCGCGAACGGTGGGACGGTGTCGGCGTGGTGGGGCGCACGCGCCCCGGTGGTCTTGAGTGACCGGCGCTGGTCCCCCTTCCCGCCGCCGTGCGGCGCTGTACTGCGCCCCTGTGCGCCGGACTCTCCCCTCCGCGGCGGTCCCGGGAATTCCAGCACAGTGCGGGATCTCCAACAAGGGCCGGGTGCCAGCCTGTGTCCCACCGTGACACCGGGTGAGGGAGGCGTTACGTCACGTGGAATGCGTTCCCCCTGATAAGGGATTTTTCGCTCCCGGTCCTGCGGAGGTCTTCGGTGCCCCGGCTGTAGGGGTCGGGACCGGAATGGGTCTTCCGTTCCTGATGTCCGTTATCTTCCAGCGCGTTGCATGCCCGAATGGGTGGGAATTGTCCGATGATCCGTGAGCAAACTCACAGGGGAATCATGGCTGCTTCTCGCGTCGGCCGAGGAACCTGATGTTTAGCCTGACGCTTTACAGACCGACCTCTACTGCAAAGGTTCCGAGCTGTCCATGAAGACGACGACGGTGATCCGCACGATAGCCAACCCGCAGCGCACCACCCTCGCGCACCTCGCGGACGCCGAAGGACTGCGCATCTCTCCGGAGCCGGCACCCCGGCCGGAGGACGTCGTCATCCTGCCGGCCCAGACCGCCAACCCCCGGCGCACCGTGCTGCTGACCGTCCCCGAGGCGCACACGACGCAGATCACGTTCGGCATCGAGGGCACCGAGGGCACCGAGCTCACCGCCGTCGAAGGCGCACCCGTCGCGTAGTGAGCGCGCCGTGCGCGACGCACCGCACGGGGGCACGCGGGCGGCGTCCGGGGGTGCCACTCGCCGCCCGCCCCGAAGGTTCCCGGTCACCTGGATGCACGGAGGCAGACCGCGGCGCATCCGGGAAACCGGTGCGGTAACCGTGCTCGGGTGAGCCCCGGAGTACGGCCGAGCGCCGGGGAAAGGGGCGCCGGGCCGCTTGCGCCGGACGGCGCCGGCCCCCCCGATGCGCACAGCACGGCCGCCCGCACTCCCGTCCCCTCCCGGCGTGCTGCCGCCCGCACTCCCGACGGCCTGGCGCGCCGCCGCCCGCGCCACCCGCACGGTGCCGCCGGCGTCGACCGGCAGTAATGCGCGCGGCGCCGCAGGCCTCGCGCGTTAGCCTGGAGCCTCAGTTTCCGCAGGTTCAGTCAGGCTCAGTGAGGGACTTAAGGCGTGCGTATCGCCAGATTCTCCATCGACGGGAACGTCGCCTTCGGCGCGGTTGAGGGCGACGGCTCTCCGGGACCGGCCGACGGCACCGACGGGCTCGTTCTCAACATCATCAAGGGCATCCCGTTCACGGACTTCGAGCTCTCCGGCACCAGGGTGCCGCTGAGCAAGGTCCGGCTGCTGCCGCCCGTGCTGCCGAACAAGGTCGTGGCCTTCGGCCGCAACTACGCCGAGCACGCCGCCGAGCTGGGCAACGAGGTGCCCCCGGAACCGTTCGCCTTCTTCAAGCCGTCGACGTCCGTGATCGGCACCGGCGACGGGATCGCGTACCCGTCCTTCTCCGAGGACCTGCACCACGAAGCGGAGCTGGCCGTCGTCATCGGCCGGATGTGCCGCGAGGTGCCACGCGAGCGGGTCGCCGACGTGATCTTCGGCTACACCTGCGCCAACGACGTCACGGCACGCGACGTCCAGAAGCGCGAGAAGCAGTGGGCACGGGCCAAGGGCTTCGACACCTCCTGCCCGCTCGGCCCCTGGGTGGTCACCGACCTGGACCTGGCCACGGCGAGCGACCTGACCATCCAGTGCACCGTCAACGGCGAGCAACGCCAGCTCGGCCGCACCAGCGAGATGATCCACCCGATCGAGGATCTGATCGTCAACCTCACCGAGGCGATGACCCTGCTCCCGGGTGATGTCGTCCTCACGGGCACCCCTGCTGGGGTCGGCCCCCTCAACACCGGCGACGAGGTCGCCGTCACCATCGAAGGCATCGGCACTCTCACCAACAGGGTGATCAAGCGTGGCTAACGCGACCCCCGGCACCGGCTTCCCCGTCCGCGTGCGTTTCTGTCCCTCTCCGACCGGCAACCCGCACGTGGGCCTGGTCCGCACCGCCCTGTTCAACTGGGCCTACGCCCGGCGCCACGGCGGCACGTTCGTGTTCCGCATCGAGGACACCGACGCGGCCCGTGACTCGCAGGAGTCCTACGAGCAGCTGCTGGACGCCATGCGCTGGCTCGGTTTCGACTGGGACGAGGGCCCCGAGGTGGGCGGGCCGCACGCGCCGTACCGCCAGTCGCAGCGCATGGACCTCTACCGCGACGTGGCTGAGAAACTGCTCGCCGGCGGTCGCGCGTACCACTGCTACTGCACCACCGAGGAGCTGACGGAGCGCCGCGAGGCCGCACGCGCCGCCGGCCGGCCCTCCGGCTACGACGGCCACTGCCGGGACCTCACCGCCGAGCAGGTGGCGGCGTACCGCGCCGAGGGCCGTGAGCCGATCGTCCGCTTCCGCATGCCCGACGAGACGATCACCTTCGTCGACCTGGTGCGCGGCGAGCTGACCTTCACCCCGGAGAACGTCACCGACTACGGCATCGTCCGGGCCAACGGCGCCCCGCTCTACACGCTCGTCAACCCGATCGACGACGCGTTGATGGAGATCACCCACATCCTGCGCGGCGAGGACCTGCTCTCCTCCACCCCGCGGCAGATCGCCCTCTACCAGGCGCTGATGGACCTCGGCTACGCCAAGTTCGTCCCCGAGTTCGGCCATCTGCCGTACGTCATGGGGGAGGGGAACAAGAAGCTCTCCAAGCGCGACCCGCAGGCGTCCCTGAACCTCTACCGGGACCGTGGCTTCCTCCCCGCCGGCCTGCTCAACTACCTCTCGCTGCTCGGCTGGTCGCTCGCGCCGGACCGCGACATCTTCACGATGGACGAGATGGTCGCCGCCTTCGACCTGACGAACGTGAACCCGAACCCGGCACGCTTCGACCTGAAGAAGGCCGAGGCGATCAACGCCGACCACATCCGGCAGCTCGACCCGAAGGCGTTCGTCGAGGCCTGCGGGCCCTGGCTGCGGGCCCCGCACGCGCCCTGGGCGCCCGAGGACTTCGACCCGGCCGCCTTCGAGGCGATCGCGCCGCAGGCGCAGACCCGTGTCACCGTCCTGTCCGACATCACGGCCAACGTCGACTTCCTGTTCCTGCCCGAGCCGGTGTGGGACGAGACGTCGTGGAACAAGGCCATGAAGGAGGGCTCCGACGCCCTTCTGACCACCGCGCGCGCCAAGCTGGCCGCCCTCGGTGACGATGCGTGGCGCGCCGACGAGCTGAAGGCCGCCGTTCTCGCGGCGGGCGAGGAGCACGGCCTCAAGCTGGGCAAGGCCCAGGCCCCGGTCCGTGTCTCGGTCACCGGCCGCACGGTCGGTCTGCCGCTCTTCGAGTCGCTCGAGGTGCTGGGACGCGAACGCACGCTGGCGCGTGTGGACGCCGCGCTGGCCAGGCTGGCCGCCTGACCGCAGGGCGACGGCTCCGCGTCGAGCCACCCCACCCGCTGCCCGCTCACCAGGGCAGCGCACGCCTTCAAGGGCGCCCCTGACCGGAGGAAGGGGCGCCCTTGAAGGCGCACCATGGCAGCAGCACAGGCAGGCAAAGACACACACCCATCGTGAAGCCGACCGCCGATGGGACGTCTCCATCCCGGCCCGGGAGGCAGCCGTGTTGATCAAAGCCGTCGTCTGGGACATCGACGACACGCTCTTCGACTACGCAGGAGCCGACACCGCCGGGATGCGGGCCCATCTGCTCGCCGAGGAGCTGTTGGAGCGCTACGGCACCGCGGAGGACGCCCTCGCCCTGTGGCGGGCCCTCACCGACCGGCACTGGACCCGGTTCGCGGCCGGCGACGTCGACTTCCAGGAGCAGCGACGCGCCCGGGTGCGCGACTTCCTGGCCGCGGGAGCCATGGTCGGACCGATCGCCGCCCGTCAGATCGCCGCCCGTCAGATCGCTTCCGGTGGGGTCGCCGCCGGCTGGGACGACGCCGCCGTCGACGCGTGGTTCGGTCGGTATCTCGCACACTACGAGGCCGCCTGGACGCTCTTTCCCGACACGCTGCCGGCCCTGGACGCCCTCGGCATCGCCTACCGGCACGCCGTGCTCTCCAACGGCGCGGTGGCGGCCCAGGAGCGCAAACTGCGTGCCCTCGGGGTGCGGGACCGGTTCGAGGCGTTGCTGTGCGCCGACGGCCTCGGCGTCTCCAAGCCGCACTCCGCGGCCTTCCGCGCGGTCTGTGCCGCACTCGACCTCGCTCCCGCCGAGGTGGCCTACGTGGGTGACCAGCTCGACACGGACGCACGCGGCGCGCGCGACGCCGGACTGCTCGGGATCTGGCTCGACCGCGGGGGCGACACACGGGACCTACCGGACGGTGTGCGCCGCATCACGGGCCTTGATGAGCTCCCGGCGCTGCTGGACGGCGATACCCGTTTTGGAGCGCCGTCGAGGTTCGGGTAATGTTCTTCCTGCGCCGAGGGAAACGGGCAGGAGCCCGGGACTCGCAAGCGCAAGCCGAGTGACAACCTCTACACAGGGTTGTGTTCCGGTGGCCTATGGTGTAATTGGCAGCACGACTGATTCTGGTTCAGTTAGTCTAGGTTCGAGTCCTGGTAGGCCAGCTCGCAGAGCTCATCTGCAAAGCCCCCGTTGTGTAGCGGCCTAGCACGCTGCCCTCTCAAGGCAGTAGCGCCGGTTCGAATCCGGTCGGGGGTACGGATCCATCCCGTGGATCAGCCGAGTCACCGCCTTCTTCGGCAAGGTGACAGGCAGATGGCATCGGGCAGGATCTACGAAGGCCCCCGTTGTGTAGCGGCCTAGCACGCCGCCCTCTCAAGGCGGTAGCGCCGGTTCGAATCCGGTCGGGGGTACACAGCACAACAGCAAGTGATGGCTCTCCGGCTTCAGCGGAGGGCCTTCTTTGTGTCTCCGACTCTTCCTCTTCCCCGGCGAGACTCTTCCCCGGCGCAGAGCAGGCAGGGCTGCCGCGGCGTTGAGGCCGCCCTGCTCACTCGGTGCCGGATGCGGGGGCGAGGCGGACACGGCCGGCGACGCGGTGCGTACCGGCGCGGGCCGGGCTCAGCTCGAGCGGCGCAGCGCCTCCGAAAGGCGGGCCGCCGCGTCGATGACGGCCTGCGCGTGCATACGGCCCGGATGCCGCGTCAGGCGCTCGATCGGGCCGGACACCGACACCGCGGCCACCACCCGGTTCGACGGGCCCCGCACCGGGGCGGAAACCGACGCCACCCCCGGCTCACGCTCACCGATCGACTGCGCCCAACCCCGGCGGCGCACCCCGGACAGTGCCGTCGCCGTGAAACGCGCCCCCTGGAGGCCGCGGTGCAGCCGCTCCGGCTCCTCCCAGGCCATCAGGATCTGCGCCGAGGAACCCGCCTTCATCGTGAGCGTCGAGCCCACCGGGACCGTGTCCCGCAGACCCGAGAGACGCTCGGCGGCGGCGACGCAGATCCGCATGTCGCCTTGGCGGCGATACAGCTGCGCGCTCTCGCCCGTCACATCCCGCAGATGAGTCAGGACGGGACCTGCGGTGGCCAGCAGCCGGTCCTCGCCGGCCGCTGCGGCCAGCTCCCCGAGGCGCGGGCCCAGGATGAATCGGCCCTGCATGTCCCGCGCCACCATTCGATGGTGCTCGAGTGCCACGGCGAGCCGGTGCGCCGTGGGTCGTGCCAGTCCGGTGGCCGCGACCAGACCCGCGAGGGTGGCCGGACCGGACTCCAGAGCGCTCAGCACAAGGGCCGCCTTGTCCAGAACGCCGACGCCGCTAGAGTTGTCCATGAAACGATACTCACGTCTCACTCTGTGAAACGCAAGTTCAATTTCGCAGCGGACTTGCCACTCTGTAGGGACAGCGGCCCGTGCAGAGCGGCACCAGCCGATGGACGGCGTCCGCGCCCGCAGGCGACGTATCCCGGGGGTACCGGGCATGCGTCACCACATCTCTAGTTGCGCCGGTCACTGACGCCGGCCGGAGGGAAAGCGATGGGTAGGACACTGGCGGAGAAGGTCTGGGACGACCATGTCGTTCGGCGCGCCGAGGGCGAGCCCGACCTCCTCTTCATCGACCTGCATCTGATCCACGAGGTCACCAGCCCCCAGGCCTTCGACGGGCTGCGCAAGAACGGTCGTGAGGTGCGTCGCCGCGACCTGACCATCGCCACCGAGGACCACAACACCCCGACCCTCGACATCGACAAGCCGATCGCGGACCCGGTCTCCCGCACCCAGCTGGAGACGCTGCGCAAGAACTGCGCGGAGTTCGGCGTACGGCTGCACTCGCTGGGCGACGTCGAGCAGGGTGTCGTACACGTGGTCGGACCACAGCTCGGGCTGACCCAGCCGGGCACCACCGTGGTCTGCGGTGACTCGCACACCTCCACGCACGGCGCGTTCGGCGCACTGGCCTTCGGTATCGGCACCTCGCAGGTCGAGCACGTGCTGGCCACCCAGACGTTGCCGATGACCCGCCCGAAGACCATGGCCATCACAGTCGAGGGCGAACTGCCCGAGGGCGTCACCGCCAAGGACCTGATCCTGGCCATCATCGCCAAGATCGGCACCGGTGGCGGCCAGGGCTATGTCATCGAGTACCGCGGCTCGGCCGTCGAGAAGCTCTCGATGGAGGCCCGGATGACCATCTGCAACATGTCCATCGAGGCAGGCGCCCGGGCCGGCATGATCGCGCCCGACCGGACCACGTTCGACTACCTCGAGGGCCGCCCGCACGCCCCCGAGGGCGACGACTGGGACGCGGCCGTCGCCTACTGGCAGACGCTGCGCACCGACGACGACGCGGTCTTCGACGCCGAGGTGTACATCGACGCCACCCAGCTCACCCCGTTCGTCACCTGGGGCACCAACCCCGGCCAGGGCCTGCCGCTCGGCGAGCGGGTCCCCGACCCCGCTTCGTACGAAGACGCTTCGGAGCGGCTGGCCGCCGAAAAGGCCCTGGAGTACATGGCGTTGACCCCCGGGCAGCCGCTGCGCGAGATCAAGGTCGACACCGTCTTCGTAGGTTCCTGCACCAACGGTCGCATCGAGGACCTGCGCGCCGCCGCCGACATCGTGCGGGGCCGCAAAGTCGCCGACGGCGTACGGATGCTGGTCGTGCCAGGATCCGCGCGGGTCGGACTCCAGGCCGTCGAGGAGGGCCTGGACAAGGTCTTCAAGGAGGCCGGCGCCGAGTGGCGGCACGCGGGCTGTTCCATGTGCCTGGGCATGAACCCCGACCAACTCGCCCCCGGTGAGCGCTCCGCGTCCACCTCCAACCGCAACTTCGAGGGACGGCAGGGCAAGGGCGGCCGCACCCACCTGGTCTCCCCGCAGGTCGCCGCGGCCACCGCGGTCCTGGGGCAGCTGGCCGCCCCGGCCGACCTGGCCGACGCGCCCGCCGCCGCGGGCGTCTGAGCCGGCCGGAGAAAAGGTCGCGGACCCACTCGAAGCTCTGTTACTGCGTTTTCCCGGGGGACGCCCCCCGGACCCCCAGCCGGAAGAGCAGGCCAGCCGAGGGGGACCGGCGCGGACATCGCTCGGGAAACCTGAGTAAAGGACAACCATGGAAGCCTTCACCACGCACACCGGCCGGGCCGTCCCGCTGCGCCGCAGCAATGTCGACACCGACCAGATCATCCCCGCCCACTGGCTCAAGAAGGTCACCCGGGACGGTTTTGAGGACGGCCTCTTCGAGGCCTGGCGCAAGGACCCCGACTTCGTGCTGAACAAACCGGAGCGCAAGGGCGCCAGCGTGCTGGTCGCCGGCCCCGACTTCGGCACCGGCTCCTCCCGCGAGCATGCCGTCTGGGCGCTACAGAACTACGGCTTCAAGACCGTGATCTCCGCCCGTTTCGCCGACATCTTCCGGGGCAACTCGTTGAAGAACGGCCTGCTCACCGTCGTCCTCGACCAGAAGGTCGTGGAAGCGCTGTGGACCCTGATCGAGGATGACCCGACGGCCGAGATCACCGTCGACCTCCAGGACCGCCAGGTGCGGGCCGAGGGCATCACCGCCGACTTCGAGCTCGACGAGAACTCCCGCTGGCGGCTGCTGAACGGCCTGGACGACATCAGCATCACGCTGCGCAACGAGTCGGACATCGCCGCGTACGAGGCCGACCGGCCGTCGTTCAAGCCGCGCACCCTCCAGGTCTGAGCCGTCCGCCGTACCCCGTGCGGCCCGGACCAACGCCGCGGAGTGCCAAAACCATGGACACACCGGCGCGTATGTCCTCGCAAGGCCCCGATGTACCCCCTACCGTTCACGGTTGGGGGTACATCCTTATGCACATTTTTACGGCCCGCGCCCCACCAGGCGGCACTCCCGGCCCTGCGTCCAACTCCCCGGAACGCAAAGGGAATAGGGCCCCACAGGACGGGTACCGGGGGAGTCGTCAGTGCTGTCGCGACGGGACTCCGGAGTGGTCCGGACGCACCGCAGTTGCGTCCAGCAGGGGCGACAACTCGCCTCAGATGGCACAATCGGTGCATGGACCGCGACGATCAACTCGAGCTCTACGGGGTGGTCGCGGACCGGCTGAAGGTCGCGCACCGGCGGGTGCGCACATTGCAAGTCCCGGAGAGCGTACGGATGGCGCTGACCCGGAAACTGCTGGTCATCACGGCCGCAGCCAAGCACGACCTCGCCGAGGCCGCAAGGCGTCTGGAACAACTGAACGCAGACCTCGACGAGGGTCGATTCCCCCACGACGTCTGAGCGTCGCGCCGCGTGGACCGTGCAGGAAGTCATCAACGGTCGGGACTCATTGCGGCACAAGGGTGATTAGGCCGTTTCGTGTTTGATTTGCGGTATATATCTGCCTAACGTGCGAAAAAGCTTGAACAGATTCGTTCTGGCGATGTCTCCGAAGGGGAAGACGTGAACAAGGCGCAGCTCGTAGAAGCGATTGCCGACAAGATGGGCGGGCGTCAGCAGGCGGCCGAAGCCGTCGACGCCGTCCTGGACGCCATCGTCCGGGCAGTTGTCCACGGGGAGAGGATCTCGGTCACCGGGTTCGGGTCCTTCGAGAAGGTCGACCGGCCGGCCCGATACGCCCGCAACCCGCAGACCGGGGAGCGTGTGCGGGTCAAGAAGACCTCGGTGCCCCGCTTCCGGGCCGGCCAGGGCTTCAAGGACCTGGTGAGCGGTTCCAAGAAGCTCCCGAAGCATGACGTCGCCGTCAAGAAGGCCCCCAAGGGCAGCCTCACGGGAGGTACGGCCACCACCAAGGCCGCGGCGAAGAAGGCGACGGCCAAGAAGGCCGCGGCGAAGAAGACCACGGCCGCGGCGAAGAAGACCACGGCGGCGAAGAAGACCACCGCCGCGGCGAAGAAGGCCACCGCCAAGAAGGCACCCGCGAAGAAGACCACGGCGAAGAAGACCACGGCACGGAAGTCCGCGCCCGCCAGGAAGGCGACGGCCAAGAAGGCGCCCGCCAAGAAGTCCACGGGCCGCAAGACCACCGCGAAGAAGGCCACCGCCCGCAGGAGGTAAGGCACGCACCACAGGAACGACACGGGCACTCGCGCCGGGCCGGACTCCCCCTGGGAGCCCGGCCCGCGGTGTCACCGGGTTCCCCGGACCCCTTGCGGGGCCGTGGGGCCGCCGGGGGCTGTTTGCGGCGTGTCGGACGGGCTGGGGGCGGGAAGGACGGCGGACTGCCGCGCGCGGGGCGTACGACGGCGCGTGTCGTCGCGTCGGTGCCCCTCGGGGAGTCAGGTGCCCCTTGGGGAGTCGGGTGCCCCTCGGGGACCCGGGTGCCTTGGGCAGCAGGCCGCGGGTGTCATTCAGCGGCTCGTCCGTCACCGGCGTGCAGTCGTCGACATTCAGCGGGAGAACCGGAGCCATCGCCGGATCCGGGCGTTACTCGGTGCGTCTGCGGTGTGACCCGGGCGGCTGGTAGCGCGATCAGAGCGTTTGCCGGATGTGATCAGAGCGTCTGCAAGGTGACGAGTGTGATCCGCATGCCGGGATCAGAGACCCCGTCGGATCCGGGGACCCCGTCGGATCCGGAGGCCTCGGCGGTTTTCGTGACCTCGATCCGTACCCGTTGTCCGGGGCGCAGCAGCCGTAGACCGCCCGCGTCGAAGGCGGTGGCGTCGAAGGGGACCGGAGTGCCGTCGTCGAGCAACACACTGCCGGTGCGGGTCTCGGGGTCGTAGGTGTACGCGGTGGCCTGCACAAGGCCAGACTACGGCGCGCGACGGAGGGTGCCCCAGGCGCCTTCGGCGCTGGCGGTGCTCGATGCGTGGTGGCCACCGGGGACCTGGGCGGGCGGTCACATCCGCGGGCACGGGTCGGCGAGGAGCAGTCCCGCGGTCGCCCGCGCGGTGCGCGGGCCCACGCCGAGGCTCAGGGCGGCCCGCAGATCGGCGCCGGTGTCCACGTCGAGACGGACGGAGTCCACCTCGCTCAGCGTGAGTTCCACCGCGCCGGAAGCCCGGTGCCGGGCCCGGGACGTGCCACCGAAAGCCGGGTGCAGGGGAGTGCCGGGTGCTGCGGTGAGCAGGGTGGTGCCGATTCCGGCGGCGTCCGGGAGGAAAGCGCGTGGGAATTCCCCCGCGGCTGCGAGCACCCGGGAGAGTTCGGCGGGGCGCAGCGCCGGAAGATCCGCGTTCAGGGTCGCCAGTGCGGCATCCGGGCGGGCCTCGCGCAGCAATGCCGCGGCATACGCGAGCGCGGCATTGAGGCCGGCTCCGGGCGTGTCCGGGATGATTCGGGCACCTAGGGCGGCCAGCTCATGTCCGGCCCGTGCGTCATCGGTGACGACCACCACCTCGCCGACGCCCGGGCAGGCGCCTGCCGCCGCCACCGTGTCCTGCGCGAAGGCCAGCGCGAGGTCCGGGCGCAGCCCGTCGTCCGCGGTGTCCGCAAGCCTGCTCTTGGCCCGCGACAAGGGCTTCAGCGGAATGACCAGGGTCCACTGCACCACAGCTCCGTTCCTTCGTACCGCGCCCATTGTCGCCTGCCGCCCGGGACTGACCCGCGTGGCGCCGGGTAGAGGAAGGGGGACCTGGCAGGGGGTGACCTGGAAGGCCCGGGCGTACGGTGTCCTCGACAGACCCGCGGCCCGGGGTGACACTTGTGCGATCCCCGGACCCTGAAGGAAGGTGCGCGCGTGGCCCGCCGCAGAATCGGCTTCTGGTACCGCCTTGCGGCAGTCCTTTGCAAACCGCCGCTGCTACTTCTGCTGAAGCGTGACTGGCGTGGAATGGAGCACATTCCGGCCGACGGCGGTTTTATCACCGTGGTGAACCACAATTCGCATGTGGATCCGTTCGCGTACGCCCACTTTCAGTACGACACCGGTCGCGTTCCGCGATTCCTCGCCAAGCACGGCCTTTTCAAGAAGGGATTCGTGGGCGCCGTGATGCGCGGCACCGGGCAGATTCCGGTGTACCGCGAGAGCACCGACGCGCTCAGCGCCTTCCGGGCGGCGATCGACGCCGTGGAGCGCGGCGAGTGCGTCGCGTTCTACCCCGAGGGCACCCTCACCCGGGACCCCGACCTTTGGCCGATGACCGGCAAGACCGGCGCCGCCCGGGTCGCCCTGGAGACCCGCTGCCCGGTCATCCCCGTCGCCCAGTGGGGTGCCAACCTGCTGCTGGCGCCGTACGCCAAGAAGCCGAGCCTGCTGCCCCGCAAGACCCACCACGTGCTCGCCGGGCCTCCGGTGGACCTGTCGCGCTTCTACGGCAGGGAGCTCACCCCCGAGCTGCTGAAGGAAGTCACCGAGGTCCTCATGGACGCCGTGACGGCCCAGCTCGAAGTGCTGCGCGGCGAGCCGGCACCCAAGGTCCGCTTCGACCCCCGCAAGGTGCGCATCGAGCAACGCCGCAGGTCCGCACGCGAGCGTGAGCTCGCCGACGGTGCACGTGCCGAGGACGCACCGGCCAAGACCGCCGGGGACGCCACCGAAGCGGCTGCCGCGGCCGACGGGACCACCGAGGGCGCCGCCGGCACCGTGGGGTCGTCCAGCGGAGAGGGCCGCGAAGCGGAGGCCGGCAAGTGACGCCTGCCGCCGCTTCCTCAGGATCCGTGCCCGAGGGGTCGCCGCCCGGCGCGCGCCCCGTCAAGGCGGCCGTCTTCGGCACCGGCTCATGGGGCACCGCCTTCGCGGTCGTGCTCGCCGACGCCGGATGCGAGGTGACCCTGTGGGCCCGGCGCCCCGAGGCCGCCGACGCCGTCAACTCCACTCGCAGCAACCCGGACTACCTGCCGGGTGTCGAACTCCCCGAACGTGTCCGTGCCACCAGCGATCCGGCCGAGGCCGCCGCCGGTGCCGACCTCGCGGTGCTCGCCATTCCCGCGCAGACGCTGCGCGGCAACCTCGCGGCCTGGGCCCCACTGCTCGCACCCGACACCGTGCTGGTCTCCCTGATGAAGGGCGTCGAGCTGGGCTCCGCGATGCGGATGAGCGAGGTCATCCAGGACGTCGCGAAGGTCGGCGAGGAACGCATAGCGGTCGTGACGGGTCCCAACCTGGCCCGGGAGATCGCCGCCCGGATGCCCGCCGCCGCGGTGGTCGCCTGCCGGGACGAGGCGGTGGCCCGCCGTCTCCAGGCCGCCTGCCACACGCCGTACTTCCGCCCGTACACCAACACCGACGTGGTCGGCTGCGAACTGGGCGGTGCGGTGAAGAACGTCATCGGGCTCGCTGTCGGCATCGCGGACGGCATGGGGCTCGGTGACAACGCCAAGGGTTCGCTCATCACGCGCGGGCTGGCCGAGACCACCCGGCTGGGCCTGGCGATGGGCGCCGATCCCATGACGTTCTCCGGACTCGCCGGACTCGGCGACCTGGTGGCCACCTGCTCTTCGCCGCTGTCCCGCAACCACACCTTCGGTACGAACCTGGGCAAGGGGATGACCTTGCAGGAGACCATCGCGGTCACCCGGCAGACCGCGGAGGGCGTCAAGTCCTGTGAGTCGGTGCTCGATCTGGCGCGCCGGCACGGGGTCGACATGCCCATCACCGAGACGGTCGTCGGCATCGTCCACGAGGGCAAGCCGCCGGCCGTGGCCCTCAAGGAACTGATGTCGCGCAGCGCCAAGCCCGAACGGCGGTAGTGGGTGCCGCTCTGCGGGCGCGCGGGGCGCCGTCCGGGGGGCGCGCCCCCGGAACCCCCCTGTCGCCCTTCGGGCTCGTCCTCAAGCGCCGGACGGGCTGTTTTTGGCGGGCTTGTTCTTGAGTGCGGGCCGGCTGGTGTGGCGGGCTCGTCCTCAAGCGCCGGACGGGCTGTTTTTGGCTGGCCTCGTCCTCGAACTCCCTCAGTGCCTTGAGGGTCTGGGAGGTACCCCCGGACGGGCTGTGCGCGGCGGGGGGCCTTGAGGTTCCGTCGTGGCCTGGGGGCGGCGATGTGCGGGCCGGGGCTTGTGAAAAGGGATCGTGGTGCGCTGACGGCGGGCTTACCAGCAGGTAGTCTCATCGCGATATGAGCAGCGAGAACCCCTCCCAGAAGCCCGAGGCCCGCAAGCCCCGCGTTGCCGTGGTGTTCGGCGGGCGCAGTTCCGAGCATGGCATCTCGGTGGTCACCGCCGGTGCCGTGCTGCGGGCGATCGACCGTGCCAAGTACGACGTCCTGCCCATCGGCATCACGACGGACGGCCGCTGGGCGCTGACCGCCGACGAGCCCGAGCGGATGGCCATCACCGAGCGCCGCACGCCGAGCGTTGCGGAGCTGGCCGAGTCCACCGAGGGTGGCGTGCTGCTGTCGGTCGACCCGGGCAACCGCGAGGTCGTCTACAGCGAGCCGGGTGCCGTGCCCAAGGCGCTCGGCGAGGTCGACGTCGTCTTCCCGGTGCTGCACGGCCCGTACGGCGAGGACGGCACCTTGCAGGGCCTGCTCGAACTCTCCGGCACGCCGTACGTCGGCTCGGGCGTGCTGGCCTCGGCGGTCGGCCAGGACAAGGAGTACATGAAGCGGATGTTCACCTCGTTCGGGCTGCCGGTCGGCCCGTACCTGGTGATCCGGCCGCGGGAGTGGGAGCACGACGAGGCCGCGGCACGCAAGCGGATCGTGGACTTCGCGGGGGAGCACGGCTGGCCGTTGTTCATCAAGCCGGCGCGGGCCGGCTCCTCGATGGGCATCACCAAGGTCGGCTCGTTCGAGGGGCTCGACGAGGCGCTCTCCGAGGCACGCCGGCACGACCCGAAGATCCTGGTGGAGTCGTTGCTCAGGGGCCGCGAGATCGAGTGCGGGGTGCTGGAGTTCGAGGACGGCCCGCGGGCCAGCCTGCCCGCCGAGATCCCGCCGGCCGCCGCGCACGACTTCTACGACTTCGAGGCCAAGTACATCGACGCCGCCCCCGGCATCGTGCCCGCCCCGCTCACCCCCGAGCAGACCGCCGAGGTGCAGCGGCTCGCGGTGGCCGCCTTCGAGGCCGCCTCCTGCGAGGGCCTGGTGCGGGCCGACCTGTTCCTCACCGAGGACGGCGGGTTCGTGCTGAACGAGATCAACACCATGCCCGGCTTCACCCCGATCTCCATGTATCCGCGCATGTGGCAGGAGAGCGGCGTCAGCTACCCCGAGCTGGTGGACCGCCTGATCCAGGCGGCGCTGAGGCGGTCCACGGGGCTGCGGTAGCGGGTTCTCCCGTGGGTCTCCCGTGCGGTGCGTCTTCCGTGCGGTGGGTCTCCCGTGCGGTGCGTTCAGCCGGCGATGCCGTGCGGGATCGTCTTCTGCACGGCCGGCGCGAGGTCGATGATCGGGTTCAGGCCACGTGCGGTCCGCTGCTCGGGGATGATCACCTCCACGTACGCCTTGCGCAGGGTGGTGGTGAGGCGGTAGGAGCCGTCGTCGTTCTTTTCCTCGATCCAGTCGACGCCGTTCACCTCCACGGAGCGCTCCTTGGGGTCGTCCATCTGCGCCGGGCGGGGCACACCGCAGCGCAGTATGATCGCCGGATCGCCCCAGCCGGCGGTGAGCGCGGACTGTGGTGTCGGATCGACGCGGCTCAGGTCGTCCACGCGCCGCGGAAGCTGTCGGTCGAGATGACGGCAGAAAGTCGCCGTACTCGCATCCGGAGAGGGAACCGCCGCCGACGCCGCCTCGTCCGTTGAGGTGCACCCTGCGGCGGCGAACGCGACGAGCAGGGCGAAGACGGACGGCACGGCGGCGCGGCGGCGCCGGAGTCGGTGTCGGAAGAAGCGCACCGGCCAAGCTTAGACAGGGGCTACAGATGGACGACCGGGCAGGTGAGGGTACGGGTGATGCCGTCCACCTGCTGGATCTTGGCGACCACGATACGACCCAGTTCATCGACGCTGTCGGCCTGCGCACGCACGATCACGTCATAGGGACCCGTCACGTCCTCGGCCTGGATCACGCCGGGGACCTTGCCGACGGTGTCGGCGACGGCCGAAGCCTTGCCGACATCCGTCTGGATCAGGATGTACGCCTGTACCACGGAACCTCCAGGGCGGCCACGAGGATCATGGGGAAGAAAGGGACGCCACGTTATCGCGTCGCCGCTCGTCAGGGGGAGACCCATAGACACGGTGGCGCATATGGGGCTTCGCTCCGGCCGTTCGAGGCCAACGGGCCACGGGCCGACCCCTGGACGGCGATCGGATCGGTGCGTGGCGGATTCCGGCACGCACCGTACGTGTGCCGGCGCCCGGTCTCGGCGGTACCCCGGTTCACGAGCGGTGACGGCCACGGGCAGAATTGCAGTCAGACCGGCGCGGAAGGGGCAACACCACAATGAAGGGAAGCGTGGGCGAGTTGGGCGAGTTCGGGCTCATCAGAGAGCTCACCGCTCGGCTCACCACCACCCCGGCGGTCCGGATCGGGCCGGGCGACGACGCCGCGGTGGTGGCCGCGCCCGACCGCAGGGTCGTGGCGAGCACCGACGTCCTGCTGGAGGGGCGGCACTTCCGTCGTGACTGGTCCACGGCCTACGACGTGGGCCGCAAGGCCGCGGCGCAGAACCTGGCGGACATCGCCGCGATGGGCGCGGTCCCGACCGCGCTGCTGCTCGGCCTCGTCGTACCCGCCGAGCTCAACGCCGGCTGGCCCACCGAGATGATGGACGGGCTGCGTGACGAATGCCAGGTCGCGGGCGCCGCGGTGGTCGGCGGGGACGTCGTGCGCGGCGACACCATCACCGTCGCCATCACTGCCCTGGGCGACCTGCGGGGCCACGAGCCGGTCACCCGCGCCGGTGCACAGCCCGGTGACGTGGTCGCCGTGACCGGCTGGCTCGGCTGGTCGGCGGCCGGGCACGCGGTGCTCTCCCGCGGATTCCGCTCGCCGCGCGCCTTCGTCGAGGCGCACCGCAGGCCGGAGCCGCCGTACCACGCGGGCCCCGCCGCGGCGGGACTCGGCGCGAACGCGATGACCGACGTCAGCGACGGCCTGGTGGCCGACCTCGGGCACATCGCGACGGCCAGCAAGGTCCGCATCGACATCCGCTCCGGCGCCCTCGACATTCCCTCGCAGATGAACGACATCGGGCAGGCCGTCGGCGTGGACCCGCTGCACTGGGTGCTCACCGGGGGAGAGGACCACGCGATCGTGGCCACCTTCCCGCCGGACGTCAAACTCCCGGCCCGCTGGAAGGTGATCGGCGAGGTGCTGAACCCGTCCGCGCTGCCCCAGGTGACCGTCGACGGCGCACCGTGGAGCAAGACGGGCTGGGACCACTTCGCGGACATCGAGAACTGACCCCGGTGCGTGGCGCGGGTCGTGCCTCGTTCCGCACGTGGTTCCTGGTGTGCGGTCCGTTCCGGGTAGGGCAGGCCGTTCCGGGTAGGGGCCGCCTGTGTGGGGTTGATCGGTGCGGTCGGCCGGGGCCGGTGCGGCAGGGCGGGCGGATTGCGCCGTGACATCCCGGGCAGGTGGACGTGACATCCCAGGTAGGTGAAGAGGCGACATGACCGTTCCCGCACGTGTGCTGACCGTGGCCGGTTCCGACTCCGGGGGCGGTGCGGGCATTCAGGCCGACCTGAAGACGATGCTGGCGCTCGGGACGCACGGCATGAGCGTGATCGCCGCCGTCACCGCGCAGAACTCCCTGGGCGTGCAGGACGCCTGGGAGCTTCCCGTGGAGGCCGTGCGGGCCCAGTACCGCAGCGTCGTGGACGACATCGGCGTCCAGGCGGTCAAGACGGGCATGCTCTCCTCCGCACCGCTGGTGGAGACCGTCGCCGAACTGCTCGCCGGCACCGACGCCCCCGTGGTCGTCGACCCGGTCGGCGTCTCCAAGCACGGCGACGCGCTGCTCGCGGAGTCCGCGCTCGATGCCGTACGCACCAAGCTGCTGCCCACCGCGACGGTCGCCACGCCGAACCTCGACGAGGTGGCCCAACTCACCGGTGTGCACGTCGACTCGTCCGAGGCGATGCGGCGCGCCGCCACCGCCCTGCTCGAACTCGGACCGCGCTGGGCGCTGATCAAGGGCGGGCACCTGGAGCCCGGCAGCGCTACCGACGCCGGCGCGGACCAGGCCGTGGACCTGCTCACCGACGGCGGCGACGAGTACTGGCTGCGCGCGCCCCGGTACGACAACCGCCACACGCACGGCACCGGCTGCACGCTCGCCGCGGCGATAGCGTCACGCCTCGCACAGGGAGACGCGGTGCCCGTGGCGGTGGCCGCGGCCAAGGAGTACGTGACCGGCGCGATCGCGGGAGGGTTCGCCCTCGGCGGCGGCATCGGCCCGGTCGACCACGGGTGGCGTTGGCGGGAGCACTCCTGAGACGGCGGTCTGAGACGCCTTGCACGACGCAGCAGCAGCGGGCATACGAAAGCCGGCCCACCCGGAGGATGGACCGGCTCTGCGCAACCAGCAAGGAGGCCGCGCGCCATGGGTTCCGGCTCGCCACGGGCGGACTGCCCGTCGGGAGCGCCGGAGATTACGTCAGCGCGAGACCTTGCCGGCCTTGATGCACGAGGTGCAAACGTTGAGCCGCTTCGGCGTCCCGCCGACCACGGCACGCACGCGCTGGATGTTGGGGTTCCAGCGACGAGGCGTACGGCGGTGCGAGTGGGAAATGCTGTTGCCGAAGCCCGGCCCCTTGCCGCAGACGTCGCAGTTGGCAGCCACGGGTCACTCCAAAGACTTCAGATGCACGTACGGTGGATCCCGGCATGCCGGGATCAGAGATCGAGTGGCGTTGCCAGGGGACATGGCCCGGTGGCTACCGGGCACAACCATGGCAGCATACAACGCCTGCTTGCGTGCCACGAAACCGTCCGCGGGAGTCGGCCCTGCCCGCGGCCCGGTGCAGGGGGGCGCGAGCCGGCGCGCACCCTATCGCCGGGGCAGGCCCGCTGCCGCGCCTTCGCCCCTTCGGCCCGCCGGCGCACCGTCGGGGTCTACGCTGCTCACCCAGTTCCCCCGGTCCCCGGTTCCGCCGGTCCGTCCGGTCTGTGCGGTCCGTACGGTCCGTACGGACCGGAAGCGCCTCCACGGCACCCGCCAGGCATCCCAGCGCTTCAGGGCGTCTCAAGGCGTCTCAAGGCGTCTCAAGCGTTTCCAAGGGGCCCGGAGGCACCCGACGGGACTCGGTCCCCCGCGCGTATGAGCCAAGGGATCGCCGGGTCCCAAGGGCCTGCCGGGAACGTGTCCCCCCATCCGGGAGCTCAAGGAGGCGAGTCCGACGCAGTCGCCGCAGCAGCCCATGGAGCCGGAGCAGTCGGGGCGACCGCCGCAGGGCACGGCGGCGGGCAGGAGACCGGTCCTCGACGCGGCCGCGGTGCGCACCTGGTGCGCGCTGGCCCTCGACGCGCTGGGCCGGGCCCGCGAGGACATCGACGCGATCAACGTCTATCCGGTCGCGGACGGCGACACGGGCACCAATCTCTATCTGACGTTGGAGTCGGCGGCCGGAGCCGTCGACGCCTCCTTCGCCGGACTCGCCCCCGGGCTGCCCACCCTCGCGGAGGCCACCCGCGCGATGGCGCACGGCGCGCTCATCGGCGCGCGCGGCAATTCGGGCACCATCCTGGCGCAGCTGCTGCGCGGCCTCGCCCAGGTGCTGGCCGCGGAGGGGGACGCGGCCGGGCCAGGCGTCGTGGATGGCGTGGGCGGTGCCGGTGGCGCGGATGGACGGGCGCTGCGGACGGCGCTCCGGCGGGCGGCCGAATCGGCCTACGAGGCGGTGGCGCACCCGGTGGAGGGCACCGTCCTGACCGTGGCGAGCGCGGCCGCCACGGCGGCGGAAGACACGGGGGACGACGAGTGCGGCGCGGTGGCGCGTGCGGCCTATCAGGGGGCGTGCGAGGCCCTGGAGGCCACTCCCGGGCAGCTTGCGGTGCTGGACAGAGAGGGTGTCGTCGACGCGGGCGGGCAGGGCCTGGTGGTGCTCCTCGCGGCGCTCGCCGAGACCCTCACCGGCGAGGCCCTGACCAAGGCGGCGCGTGGACGATCCCTGGGAGCCCGGACCGCGCGCCCCGAGCCTCCCGCGCACCCGATCGCGTCACCCACCACGCCGGACGGCGAGCAGCCCGACAAGGACGCCGGCTGCGCCGACACCGACATGGCAGCCGATGGCCCCGCCTACGAGGTGATCTACCTCCTGGAGGCCGGGGAGGCCGCCGTGGACCGGCTGAGGGCCCGGCTCGACGGACTCGGTGACTCGCTCGTCGTGGGCGGCGGCGACGGGTTGTGGAGCATCCACGTGCACGTCGACGACGCGGGCGCCGCGGTTGAAGCGGGCGTGGAGGCCGGGCGACCGCACCGGATCCGCATCACCCACTTCGGGGCGGGCAGCGCCCACGCCGCGCCGGCCGGCACGGCGGGCCGCCCGCACGAGCGTGCGCAGCGTGCCGTGGTGGCGGTGGTGCCCGGCGAAGGACTGGGCGCGCTGTGCGCCGCCGCGGGCGCCACGACGCTGCTCGCCCGCCCCGGGGAGCCGCCCGCAAGCGGTGAGCTGGCGGCCGCGATCCGGCGGGCCCACGCGCACGAGGTCGTGCTGCTGCTGAACGACGACACGCTGCGGCACGCCGCGGCCGCCGCTGCGGAACAGGTCCGCACGGCCGGGATACGCGTCGCCGTGATCCCCACCCGGGCCGCGGTGCAGGGCCTCGCCGCGCTGGCCGTGCACGCCCCGGACCGGCGGTTCGACGAGGACGTGGTGACCATGACCACGGCCGCCGGCGCCACGCGCCACGCCGAGCTGACCGTCGCCGAGCGCCGGTCGTGGACCTCGGCGGGCATCTGCCAGGCCGGCGACGTGCTCGGTCTGATCGACGGCGACGTGGCCGTGATCGGCTCCGACCCGGCGGCGGCCGGTGCCGCCGTGCTGGACCGGATGCTGTCCGCCGGTGGCGAGCTGGTCACCCTCATCACCTCGGACACGACCCCCGACGCGCTGGTGCCGCACCTGGAAGACCATGTGCGCCGGTCCCACCTCGCCGTGGACACGGTGACCTACGCAGGCGGTCAGCGGGTGCCGCTGCTGCTCATCGGCGTGGAGTAGGAGTGCGGCGGCCGGTGACCGGTCGGTGTGCCGTGCCGTCGGCCCGATTGTCGGTGGTGTGGTGTGCAATGGATGCGTGCCCTCGCTGGATGAACCCCTGAAGAAGGTGATCGGCCCCGCCACCGCCAAGGTGATGGCCGAGCACCTCGACCTGCACACCGTCGGTGACCTGCTGCACCACTACCCCCGACGTTATGCGGAGCGCGGTGAGCTCACCCGGCTCGCCGAACTCCCGCTGGACGAGCACGTGACGGTGGTCGCCCAGGTCGAGAGCGCCCGCGTGCTGTCCTTCCGGTCCGGCAGCGGCCAGCGCCTCGAGGTCACCATCACGGACGGCAGCGGCCGGCTCCAGCTGGTCTTCTTCGGCCGGGGCGTGCACAAGCCCCACAAGGACCTGTTGCCCGGCACCCGTGCGATGTTCGCCGGCAAGGTCTCCGTCTTCAACCACAAGCTCCAGCTCGCCCACCCCGCCTACCAGCTGCTGCGCGGCACCGGTGACGACGCCGTCGACACCGTCGAGTCCTGGGCCGGCGCCCTGATCCCGATCTACCCGGCCACCGCGAAGCTGGAGTCCTGGAAGATCGCCAAGGCGGTGGACGCCGTGCTGCCCAGCGCGCAGGACGCGAGCGATCCGCTGCCGCCCGCGCTGCGCGAGGGCCGCGGCCTCGCCCCGCTCCCGGAGGCGCTGGTGAAGATCCACCGGCCGGGCACCAAGGCGGACGTCGCCGACGCCCGCGCCCGGCTCAAGTGGGACGAGGCCTTCGTCCTCCAGATCGCCCTGGCCCGCCGGCGGTACACGGACACCCAGCTGCCCGCCGTGCCCCGCACCACCCGGCCGGACGGCCTGCTCGCCGCGTTCGACGCCCGGCTGCCCTTCACGCTCACCGACGGCCAGCAGTGCGTCACCCGCGAGATCTTCGACGACCTCGCCACCGACCACCCCATGCACCGCCTGCTCCAGGGCGAGGTCGGCTCCGGCAAGACGATGGTGGCGCTGCGCGCCATGCTCGCCGTGGTCGACGCGGGCGGTCAGGCCGCGATGCTGGCGCCCACCGAGGTGCTGGCCCAGCAGCACCACCGGTCCATCACGGAGATGATGGGGGAGCTGGCCGAAGGGGGGATGCTCGGCGGGGCCGAGCAAGGGACCAAGGTGGTGCTGCTGACCGGTTCCATGGGCGCGGCCGCCCGCCGCCACGCGCTGCTCGACCTGGCGACCGGCGAGGCCGGCATCGTCATCGGCACCCATGCGCTCATCGAGGACAAGGTGCAGTTCCACGACCTGGGCCTGGTCGTCGTCGACGAGCAGCACCGTTTCGGCGTGGAGCAGCGGGACGCGCTGCGCAGCAAGGGGAAGCAACCTCCGCACCTGCTGGTCATGACGGCCACCCCCATCCCGCGCACGGTCGCCATGACCGTCTTCGGTGACCTCGAGACCTCCGTGCTCGACCAGTTGCCGGCCGGTCGTTCACCCATCGCCAGCCATGTCGTACCGGCGCAGGACAAGCCGCACTTCCTCCAGCGGGCCTGGGAGCGGGTGCGCGAGGAGGTGGCGGGCGGCCACCAGGCGTACGTGGTCTGCCCCCGCATCGGCGACGAGGAGGACCAGCAGGCCACCGGCGGTAAGGGCCGCAAGGCCGGCGCGAAGAAACCGGCGCCGGGCGCCGGGCGCACGAAGACCACCGACGCGACCGGGCCAGGCGAGCCCCCGCAGGACGACCTCTTCGACGACGAGGAGGCCGCGGCCACCGCCTCCGACAAGCGCCCCCCGCTCGCCGTGCTGGAGGTCGCCGAGCAGCTGGCCAAGGGCCCGTTGAGCAGCCTCCGGGTGGCCGCCCTGCACGGCCGCATGGCGCCCGACGACAAGGACGCCGTGATGCGGCGCTTCGCCGCCGGCGAGATCGACGTCCTGGTCGCCACCACCGTCATCGAAGTCGGCGTGAACGTCCCCAACGCCACGGCGATGGTCATCATGGACGCCGACCGCTTCGGCGTCTCCCAGCTGCACCAGCTGCGCGGCCGGGTCGGCCGAGGAGCGGCGCCCGGCCTCTGCCTGCTGGTCACCGACCTGCCCGAAGCGAGCGCCGCCCGCACCCGGCTCGACGCGGTCGCGGCCACCCTCGACGGCTTCGAGCTGTCCCGCATCGACCTGGAACAGCGCCGCGAGGGCGATGTGCTCGGCCAGGCACAGTCCGGTGTGCGCTCGTCCCTGCGGGTGCTCGCCGTCATCGACGACGAGGAGATCATCGCGCAGGCCCGCGAAGAGGCCGCCGCCGTGGTGGCCGCCGACCCCGACCTCTCCGAGCTGCCCGCCCTGCGTACCGCGCTCGACGCACTCCTCGACACCGAGCGCGAGCGCTACCTGGACAAGGGCTGACCCGCACCGCCTCCCGAGCGGTACCCGCACGCCGTCCGACGGCCCCTTCCGGACCCACCGGAAGGCCCACCGCCGACCTGCGCCCCGGTCCGGCGCCCGCGTTGCCTCCGGCGCCCCGTTGACCTCGCAGGCCGCCGGACGACCGCGTACCCGAAACTGACACACTGAGGGTGTCGACTGGACCCGATCAGAACGGACGACGACCGACATGACCCGCGTGATCGGCGGTACGGCCGGCGGCCGTCGGCTGGCCGTACCGCCAGGCCAGGGCACCCGGCCCACCTCGGACCGGGCGCGTGAGGGGTTGTTCTCCACCTGGGAAGCGCTGCTCGGCACCCTCGACGGCGCCCGGGTCGCCGACCTGTACGCCGGATCGGGCGCCGTCGGCCTCGAAGCGCTGTCCCGGGGCGCCGCCCACGCCCTGCTCGTCGAGTCCGACGCGCGCGCGGCCCGCACCCTGCGGGAGAACGTCCGCGCCCTCGGCCTGCCCGGCGCCGACGTACGCGCCATGAAGGCGGAGGCCGCCGTCGCCGGCACGGCCCCCGACGAGCCGTACGACGTCGCCTTCCTCGACCCGCCCTACGCCGTCCCCGACGACGATCTTCGAGAGATCCTGATCACACTCCGGACCCGGGACTGGCTCACCGCCGACGCCCTCGTCACCGTGGAACGCAGCACCAGAGGCGGGGAGTTCCGGTGGCCCGACGGTTTTGCGGCCACCCGCGCCCGGCGATACGGCGAGGGCACGTTTTGGTACGGTCGCGCCGCCGCTACGCGTCACCACGCATCATGACCGGAACGGAGAGCGAGGAACCTCAGTTGCGCCGCGCCGTCTGTCCGGGGTCCTACGACCCCATCACCAATGGCCACCTCGACATCATCGGCAGAGCCTCCAAGCTGTACGACGAGGTGTACGTCACGGTGATGATCAACAAATCCAAGAAGGGCCTGTTCACCGTCGACGAGCGGATCGACCTGATCCGCCAGGTCACCTCCGAGTTCGGCAACGTGCGGGTGGAGTCCTTCCACGGCCTGCTGGTCGACTACTGCAAGCAGCGTGACATCCCCGCGATCGTCAAGGGCCTGCGCGCGGTCAGCGACTTCGACTACGAGCTTCAGATGGCCCAGATGAACAACGGCCTCACGGGCGTCGAGACCCTCTTCGTGCCCACCAATCCCACCTACAGCTTCCTGTCCTCCTCGCTGGTGAAGGAGGTGGCCGCCTGGGGCGGCGACGTCTCCCACCTGCTGCCCGACGCGGTCTTCGACGCCCTCAGCCGGCGGCTGCGCGAGCAGTGACCGGGCACTCGGTCCACTGACGGTGCCTCAGGCGGTGTCGGACGGCGGCCGGCTGGCCGTAGAGTCGTTCTCCGTCAGTGTCAGTTCGCAGTTTCCGCGCCCGTAGGGAGGGCCGGCCGATCCGTCGGCACCGGCAACCGCCCCCTCCCCGGGCACAGGCACCCCTTCAGAGCACAGAGAGTGGCGAGCATGGACGTGCAGAAGAAGCTCGATGACATCGTCTCGGCGGTCGAAGGCGCCCGGTCCATGCCCATGTCGGCCTCGTGCGTGGTCAACCGTGCGGACCTGCTGGCCCTGCTGGAACAGGTACGTGAGGCGCTACCCGGCTCCCTCGCGCAGGCCCAGGAGCTGCTCGGCGGCAGCGAGCAGGTCGTCGAGCAGGCCCGCCAGGAGGCCGAACGGATCATCGAGACGGCGCACGCCGAGCGCGGCTCCATGATCTCCGAGATGGAGATCGTGCACCGCTCCCAGGCCGAAGCCGACAAGATCCTCGCCGAGGCCCGCCAGGAGGCCGAGGAGATCAAGGCCGAGGCCGACGACTACGTCGACTCCAAGCTCGCCAACTTCGAGGTGGTCCTCACCAAGACCCTCGGCTCCGTGGGCCGCGGCCGCGAGAAGCTCCTCGGCACCGGCTCGGGCATCGACCAGAACGGCTACGAGGACCCCGACTACACCGAGGCCCCCGAACGCAGCCAGGACCCCGAAACCCTGCGGGAGCGGGCCGACGCGTACGTGGACGTCAAGCTCGGCGCCTTCGAGGCGGTGCTCGCCAAGACCCTGGAGGCGGTCGGCCGCGGCCGCCAGAAGCTGCACGGCCGAGTGGCCACCGACGAGCTGGGCACCCTCGCCGACGGCGAGTCCGGCCAGCACACCAGCGACGCCGACTACCTGGCCGAGCTCGCCGACCCCGCCACCCGGCAGCAGCCGGTCGACCCGACCGCCGTGCCGCGCATCCCGCAGCAGGCCGTGGCCCCGCCGCCCCCGCCCACCGAGCAGCCGGCCGCCGCTGCCGCCGCGCCGCTGTACGCCGTGCCGGACCCCGACCCGGCGGCCTACGGCGTCCAGGACCCCTACGGCTACCAGCAGGACCCGTACCAGCAGGACGTCTATGCCTATCAACAGCAGGCGGCCTACGCCCAGCAGCAGGACCCGTACCAGCAGGACGGCTACGGCCAGCAGGACCCGTACGCCACCGCGAACGGCTTCCCCGCCGCGCTCGACCCGTCCAGCACGGGCGGCGTCCCCGTCCAGCAGGGCTACGACCCGGCCCAGACGTCCGCCGCCGGCTACGGGGCGTTGCAGGGACAGGGCCAGCCCGCGCTGGACGAGACCAGCTTCTTCGACACCGGCATGATCAGCGCGGAGCAACTCCGCCAGTACGAACAGCAGCGGTACGAGCAGGGCCGCTGAGGCCCGGAACCAGGGCCGCGCAAGAGCGCCGGCGACGCCCCGGACGTCAAGCGGCACCGTCGCACGCCGAGTCCCGGTTTGGGGCGGGGGTGAGGGGTCCAGTATCCTGACCTTTCGGTCGCGCGTACGCCCGCGCTCCGGGCCACCCGCTCACCGGGCCCACCGCCCGGACCCCTCATTCAGGGGATGCCTCACGTCTTGGACGGCGTGGGGGAGGGCGGCCGCCGACTCACCCACCGTCTCCCCACCGCACCGACCCTGAGATCCGAAAGCAGGAAGCGCCCTGAACGCCCGCCTCGACCACCGCAACCCCCTCGTGTTCGACACGCACGAGCTGGGTCGGCGTCCCGGTGCCATGCAGCGCGTGGCCCGTACCGTGGAGGCGCCCGGCGGAGACCGGCAATCCACCGCCTTCGGAGTCAAGGACGTCGTCGCCGTGCCACCGGGCGCCCCCGTGGAGCTCGACCTGCGGTTGGAATCGGTCCTGGAGGGCGTGCTCGTCACGGGTACCGCCCGGTCCACGGCCGAAGGGGAGTGCGTAAGGTGTCTGGAGCCGCTCGCGCTCACGCTCGAAGCGGACTTCCAGGAGATGTTCTCCTACCCCGAGGTCGACGACCGGGGTCGCGTGGTCACTCCCCCACGGTCTCAACGACGTGGGAGGGACCCCCATCCCGAAGAGGCCGCCGACAGCGAGGAGGGCGAGGACATGCTCTTCGTCGAGGACGGCCTCATCGACCTCGAACCCGTGCTGCGTGACGCGGTGGTGCTCACCCTGCCGATGCAGCCGGTGTGCCGGGAGGACTGCCCCGGCCTGTGCCCCGACTGCGGGGCGCGGCTGGCGGACGACCCGGACCACCACCACAAGGACGCCGTCGACATCCGTTGGGCGGCATTGCAGGAACTCGCCGAGACCGATCAGGACGGCGAGACGGACGTGCCCCGCACCCGCGGGGATGACAATTCACAGGAGAAGTAGCCGTGGCTGTTCCGAAGCGGAAGATGTCGCGCAGCAACACGCGCCACCGCCGGTCGCAGTGGAAGGCTGCGGTCCCCGTTCTGGTGGCGTGCGAGCGCTGCCACGAGCCCAAGCTTCAGCACATCGCGTGCCCGTCGTGCGGCACCTACAACAAGCGTCAGGTTCTAGAGGTCTGAACGGCCGGTGAGGGGCACGATGCCAGACGCCAGGAAGAACAAGCCCCGCGGGGGTGGTCCGGCGGACAACACGGCCTCGTCCCACACGCTTCTGGAAGGGCGGCTCGGGTATCACCTGGAGTCCGCCCTTCTGGTGCGTGCGCTGACCCACCGCTCCTACGCATACGAGAACGGCGGTCTGCCGACCAACGAGCGTCTTGAGTTCCTCGGGGACTCGGTGCTCGGCCTGGTCGTCACGGACACGCTGTACCGCATCCACCCCGACCTGCCCGAAGGCCAGCTGGCCAAGCTGCGGGCCGCGGTGGTGAACTCGCGTGCGCTGGCTGAGGTGGGCCGGGGACTGGACCTCGGATCCTTCATCCGGCTCGGCCGGGGCGAGGAAGGCACCGGAGGGCGGGACAAGGCCTCGATCCTCGCCGACACCCTTGAAGCGGTGATCGGCGCGGTCTATCTCGACCAGGGCCTCGACGCGGCCGGCGAACTGGTACACCGCCTGTTCGACCCGCTGATCGAGAAGTCCTCGAACCTGGGCGCGGGCCTGGACTGGAAGACCAGCCTCCAGGAGCTCACCGCGACCGAAGGCCTCGGTGTGCCCGAGTACCTGGTCTCGGAGACCGGTCCGGACCACGAGAAGACCTTCACTGCTGCCGCCCGCGTCGGAGGCGTCTCGTACGGCACCGGCACCGGCCGCAGCAAGAAGGAAGCGGAGCAGCAGGCGGCGGAGTCCGCCTGGCGCGCCATCCGCGCCGCCGCGGACGCCCGCGGCAAGCCGGCGCCGCCCCCGGAGGAAGCGGTGCCGGACGTCGACGCCGGAGAGGATCCCGCAGCGCCCGGGGTCCCGCCGGCGGACCCGACGCCGGCCTGATCCGGCGGACGCCGTTCGCGTGCGCGCCTCGTCGGGGCGCGCACGACGGCGCCGGTGTGCCCCTTCGGAGGAGGAAGAGGATGCCAGAGCTCCCCGAGGTCGAGGTGGTACGCCGCGGCCTGGAGCGGTGGGTCGCGCACCGCACCGTCGCCGACGCCGAAGTCCTCCACCCGCGTGCCATCCGCCGCCATCTCCCGGGCGCCGACGACTTCACGCACCGCCTCGAGGGACATCGCATCGGCACACCGATGCGGCGCGGCAAGTACCTGTGGCTGCCCCTGGAGGACTCACCGTTCGCCGTCCTGGCACACCTCGGCATGAGCGGCCAGCTCCTGGTCAAGTCCCACGACGTGCCGGACGAGAAGCACCTGCGCATCCGGATCCGCTTCACCGACACCGAAACCCCGTACATCCCGGCGGCCGGCGAGACCCCGAGCGCCGCATCCGGCACCGAAGCCCGGGACGGCGCCTCCGTCTCCGCGCCCCCCGGCGCCGCATCCCCGCTCCAGGCCCCGACCGCCACGGCCGCCACCACCGCCGGCACCGAACTGCGCTTCGTCGACCAGCGCACCTTCGGAGGACTCTCGCTGCACGAGACCACCCCGGACGGGCTGCCCGACGTGATCGCCCACATCGCCCGCGACCCGCTGGATCCGCTCTTCGACGACGACGCCTTCCACCGGGCGCTGCGCGGCAGGCGCAGCACCATCAAGCGGGCGCTGCTCGACCAGTCGCTGATCAGCGGGGTCGGCAACATCTACGCCGACGAGGCGCTGTGGCGCTCCCGGCTGCACTTCGAGCGGCCCACCGAAACCTTCACCCGACCCCGTACGGCCGAGCTCCTCGGCCACGTCCGGGACGTCATGAACGCCGCGCTCGACGTCGGCGGCACCAGCTTCGACAGCCTCTACGTCCATGTGAACGGGGAGTCCGGCTACTTCGACCGATCGCTCGACGCCTACGGCCGGGAGGCCGAGCCGTGCCGGCGCTGTGCCACGCCGATGCGCCGCAGCCCCTGGATGAACCGCTCCAGCTACTTCTGCCCGCGCTGCCAGCGCCCGCCGCGACCCCGCCGCCCGGCGGTCCGCCCCCTGCTGCCGTGACCGGCGACGGGCCCGCACGGCCCGTTCCGCATCAGAATCCGAAGTCCTGGGTCCACCATGGGCCGCCGGTGCCGAAGTGGACGCCTATGCCGATGGTCTTGTAGTCGCAGTTGAGGATGTTGGCCCGGTGCCCCGGACTGTCCATCCAGGAGTCCATGACCGCCTCGGCGTCGGCCTGCCCGCGGGCTATGTTCTCGCCGCCCAGATTGGTGATGCCGGCCTTCGCCGCCCGGTCCCACGGGCTGCGGCCCTCCGGGTCGGTGTGGTCGAAGAACCCTTCGTCGGCCATCTGCTTGCTGAAGGCCGAGGCAAGGTCGGCCAGCGCTTCGTCCGTGCTGAGGGCCGAGCAGCCGGCCTTGTCGCGCTCCTGGTTGACGAGCCTCAGCACCTCGGCCGCTGCGGCGCTCTCCGGTGTCCCGGGCGCCGAGCTGCTGGGGTCGGCGGTCGGGGTGTGGGAGGGCGTCTTGGTCACCGAGTTCTTCGAGCCCGTCGGCGCCGGCTTCGCCGTCCTGGAGGCGTGCGGGGCGGTATGCGAGGCCGAACCGCCGGACGACGGGTGCGCGGAGCGCGAGCCGGCCGTGGGGCTCGGCGCCTGCCGGGTGGCGCGGTCCGGATGGGCCGTGGAGGTGTGGGCCGGTCCTTCGGTGCCGCCCTGGGTCCGAAGACCCGAGGGGGTCCCCGCGGAACGCACCCGATCGGAACCGCCGTCCCCGCCGAGCGAGAACGAGTCGCCGCCCGGCAACACACCCGAGGTCACCGCGACGACCCCCACGGCGACGGCGGCGGACACGCCCAGCAGGCCGGTCCGTACCGCGACGGACCGCCGTCTGCGGTGCCGGTGCCCACCCCGGTGGGGGCGCTCCAGGGGCACCTCCCAGGTGTCGTCCGTACCGTGGGAGTAATAAGGGTCGGTGCCTGCGGTGGTGCGGCCCTCGGCGGCGTCCGGGGCGGTGGTGCGTCGGTGGCGTCCCATGTCCTGGCCCTCCTGATCCCGCGGCGGTCGGTCGTGCGCGGATGGCCGCGCCCTCCTCGGACAGCACACAAAAATTTCACTCGAACGAGTGAGGTGTGACGGATCGGGACGGTACCCCATACCGAAGGGTGCCGGTGTGCTTCCGCCGGGATCGGGCGGTTAGCGTGCAGCCATGAACGACGATGTGCGGCTCGTCGCGTGGGTGCGCGGACGCGTCCAAGGAGTGGGTTTCCGCTGGTACACGCGGGCCAAAGCGCTGGAGCTCGGCGGGCTGAGTGGCTTTGCTCTCAATGCGTCCGACGGACGGGTCCAGGTGGTCGCCGAAGGCCCCCGCGGGAACTGCGAGCGGCTGCTGGAGTGGCTGCACAGTGGCGACACGCCCGGACGTGTCGAGGGTGTGACGGAGATGTGGGACACACCCCGCGGCGGTTACACGGGTTTCGAGACGCGCTGACCGGGCCGGTGCGGCGTCCGCGTCGAGCCGGCCAGGAACCCCCTGCGGGCCCTGCCGGGCCAGGGAAAGGGCCTGGTGGCTGCGGAAGAAAACGCTTGCCCGAGCGGCCCTGGGGGCGGCAGGATGTCCGCGTCGCCCCCGCGCCCCGGAGCGATGGCCGCGCCGTAGCCATGACGGCCGCGTGCCGCCCGGGTGCCGCTGCGCCGGGGCTTGATCGTGTTGACCGTCAAACTTTTTGGTGAGACTCTGGAAGCCCCGCGCACCTTAGCCGTTTGCCAGTCAGACGGCAGCACAATCGAAGAAAGCCTTAAGCCGCGGGTGCGAAAAAATCCCTCACGACCCACCACGACCCACACCGTACGGTCGGTCACTCATTGTGGAGGACCATCCATCATGGCAAAGGCGCTTCTCGGTTACGTCGGCGGCTCCGACCCTCGACTCCTCGCCGAGATGCGACGGCTCCAGCAGCGTGTCCAGGACCTGGAATCCGAGCTCGTACGCATTCAGGCTGAAAACGACGCGCTGTCGGCTGCCGCTTCTCGCGAAGGCGACTCGCTCCTGGAGAGCATCGACGTATCCAAGGCAGAGCCTGCGCTCACCTGACCCGCTCCGCTCTGCTCACCACGGGTCTGCCTGCCCTCGGGTCTGGCCCGAACTGCAAGGGACGCCTCGGCGTCCCTTCATTTTTTACCCGTGCTCATCCTTGAGTCCTTGAGCCATCGAGCCCTTCGGGGCCCCGCCGGGCCCTGTGCTGCGAGCTCGACGCCTCCTCGCGCCGTGGTCTGCTCCGCCGGACTTCTTGCCGCTCACCCGGGCTTCCCCCTGCCCGGCACTGCCGGTCCTCGCATCCCCGGGCGAAGTGATCGCGTCACCGCGGCCCGTATCTGTTCCGCTTCCTTCAAGGTGTGATGTGCCCTGCACGTTCCCGGGTGAAACCGCGAGTTCACCTGGTGGGTGCCGAGGCGGCAGGTAAAGTCGGGCGGCGTGCACCTCAAGGCCCTGACCCTGCGCGGTTTCAAATCGTTCGCGTCCGCCACGACGCTGCGGTTCGAACCGGGCATCACCTGCGTCGTCGGACCCAACGGCTCCGGCAAGTCCAACGTCGTGGACGCGCTGTCCTGGGTGATGGGCGAACAGGGCGCCAAGTCGCTGCGCGGCGGCAAGATGGAGGACGTCATCTTCGCCGGCACCACCGGCCGTCCCCCGCTCGGCCGCGCCGAGGTCTCCCTGACCATCGACAACACCGACGGCGCGCTGCCCATCGAGTACGCCGAAGTCACCATCACGCGGATCATGTTCCGCAACGGCGGCAGCGAGTACCAGATCAACGGGGACACCTGCCGCCTCCTGGACATCCAGGAGCTGCTCTCCGACTCCGGCATCGGCCGCGAGATGCACGTCATCGTCGGACAGGGACAGCTCGACTCGGTACTGCACGCCGACCCGATGGGGCGCCGCGCCTTCATCGAGGAGGCCGCAGGCGTCCTCAAGCACCGCAAACGCAAAGAGAAGGCGCTACGCAAACTGGACGCGATGCAGGCCAACCTGGCCCGCGTCCAGGACCTCACCGACGAACTGCGCCGCCAGCTCAAACCGCTGGGCCGGCAGGCCGCCGTGGCCCGCCGCGCCGCCGTCATCCAGGCCGACCTGCGCGATGCTCGTCTGCGGCTGCTCGCCGACGACCTCGTACGCCTGCGTACCGCGCTCCAGACCGAGGTCGCCGACGAGGCGGCCCTGAAGGAGCGCAAGGAGGCCACCGAGGCGGAACTCAAGGCGGCGCTCGGCAGGGAGGCCGATCTGGAGGACGAGGTGCGCCGGCTCAGCCCCCGGCTGCAACGCGCCCAGCAGACCTGGTACGAGCTCTCCCAGCTCGCCGAGCGGGTGCGCGGCACCATCTCGCTCGCCGACGCCCGGGTGAAGAGCGCCACCTCCCAGCCGCCCGAGGAGCGCCGCGGTCGCGACCCCGAGGACATGGAGCGCGAGGCAGCCCGCGTCCGTGAGCAGGAAGCAGAGCTGGAAGCCGCACTGGAGGCGGCGCAGACCGCGCTCGAAGACACCATCGCGCACCGCTCCGAACTGGAGCGCGAACTGGCCCTGGAAGAACGCCGCCTGAAGGACGTCGCCCGTGCCATCGCCGACCGGCGTGAGGGGCTCGCCCGGTTGAACGGGCAGGCGGGCGCCGCACGGTCCCGTGCCGCCGCAGCGCAGGCCGAGATCGACCGGCTGGCCGCCGCCCGCGACGAGGCGCAGGAGCGTGCCACCGCAGCCCAGGAGGAGTACGAGCAGCTCAAGGCCGAGGTCGACGGCCTGGACGCGGGCGACGAGGAAATGGCCGCGCAGCACGAGGTGGCCAAGCAGGAACTCGCCGAGGCGGAACGCGCAGCGAGCGCCGCCCGGGAAGCGGTCACGTCCGCCGAACGGCAGCGGGCTGCGGTGTCCGCGCGCCACGAGGCGCTCGCCCTGGGCCTGCGCCGCAAGGACGGCACCGGCGCACTGCTGGCCGCCCGGGACCGGCTGACCGGACTCCTCGGCCCCGCCGCCGAGCTGCTGACGGTGACCCCGGGTTACGAGGTGCCGGTGGCCGCCGCATTCGGGGCCGCCGCTGACGCCGTCGTCGTCGACACGCCGGGAGCGGCGGCCGAGGCCATCCGGCTGCTGCGCAAGCAGGACGCGGGCCGGGCCGCGCTGCTGCTCGCGGGGGAGGACACCGCCCCGGGCGCCCCGGTTGCGGCGGACGGACCGCGCCCGGTGGCCGATCTGGTGCGGGGGCCCGTGGAGCTGATGGGTGCCGTGCGGCGGCTGCTGCACGGCATCGTCGTCGTGCCGACCCTGGAGGAGGCCGAGGACCTCGTCTACGCCCGTCCGGGGCTGACCGCCGTCACCTCCGAAGGCGATCTGCTCGGCTCGCACTTCGCGCACGGCGGCTCAGCGGGTGCGCCCAGCCTGCTGGAAGTGCAGGCATCGGTGGACGAGGCCGCCGCCGAGCTGGACGAACTGGCGATCCGCTGCGATCAGCTGACCGAGGCGCAGCGCACCGCGGGTGAGCAGCGCAGGCAGTGCCAGGCCCGGCTGGAGGAACTGACGGAGCAGCGGCGCGCGGCGGATCGCGAGAAGTCGTCCGTCGCCCAGCAGCTCGGGCGGCTCGCCGGGCAGGCCCGGGGTGCCGTGGGCGAGGCGGAACGCGCGTCGGCCGCGGCCGAGCGGGCGCAGGAAGCCCTGGAGCGTGCCACCTTCGAGGCCGAGGAACTGGCCGAGCGGCTCGCCGTCGCCGAGGAGAGCGCCGGGCAGGACGAGGAGCCGGACACCGCGTTGCGCGACCGGTTGGCCGCCGACGGCGCCAACGCCCGGCAGACCGAGATGGAGGCCCGGCTCCAGGTCCGTACCCATGAGGAGCGCGTCAAGGGCCTGGCCGGGCGGGCCGACTCGCTGGACCGTGCCGCCCGCGCCGAGCGCGAGGCCCGGGCCCGTGCCGAGCAGCGCCGGGTCCGGCTGCACCACGAGGCCACCGTCGCCCGTGCCGTGGCCGACGGCGCCCGGCAACTGCTCGCCCATGTGGAGGTCTCCGTGCGGCGCGCCGACGAGGAGCGCACCGCCGCCGAGCACGCCAAGGCCGAGCGCGAGAAGGAACTGACCGCTGCGCGCGCCCAGGGACGCGACCTGAAGGCGGAATTGGACAAGCTGACGGATTCAGTTCACCGCGGCGAGGTACTCGGTGCCGAGAAGCGGCTGCGGATCGAGCAGCTGGAGTCCAAGGCGCTGGAGGAACTGGGTGTCGAACCCGCAGGTCTGGTCGCCGAGTACGGCCCTGACCAACTCGTGCCGCCCTCGCCCCCCGCCGAGGGTGAGGAACTCCCCGAGGACCCGGAGCACCCGCGCAACCGTCCCACGCCGTTCGTGAGGGCCCAGCAGGAGAAGCGACTCAAGGCAGCCGAGCGTGCCTACCAGCAGCTGGGGAAGGTGAACCCGCTGGCGCTTGAGGAGTTCGCGGCCCTGGAGGAACGCCACAAGTTCCTCAGCGAGCAGCTGGAGGACCTGAAGAAGACCCGCGCCGACCTGCTGCAAGTCGTCAAGGAGGTCGACGAACGGGTCGAGCAGGTCTTCACGGAGGCATACCGGGACACCGCACGGGAGTTCGAAGGGGTCTTCTCGCGGCTCTTCCCCGGCGGTGATGGTCGGCTGATCCTGACCGATCCCGAGAACATGCTCACCACCGGCGTGGACGTGGAGGCCCGGCCTCCGGGCAAGAAGGTCAAGCGGCTCTCCCTGCTCTCCGGCGGCGAGCGGTCGCTGACCGCGGTGGCCCTGCTGGTGTCGATCTTCAAGGCGCGCCCCAGCCCGTTCTACGTGATGGACGAGGTCGAGGCCGCGCTCGACGACACCAACCTCCAGCGGCTGATCCGGATCATGCAGGAGCTGCAAGAAGCCTCGCAGCTGATCGTGATCACCCACCAGAAGCGCACCATGGAGGTCGCGGACGCGCTCTACGGCGTCTCCATGCAGGGCGACGGAGTCTCCAAGGTCATCAGCCAGCGCCTGCGGTGATCAGCCCGGCGTTCGTGGAGATGGTGGTCGGCCCGGCGGCCGCGTGAACGGCGGTCAGTCCCGCGCTTGTGCAGACGGTGTGACGTCTGCGGTGCGCGCTGTGGGGTGTGCGGTGCTTGGGACGCGTTGCTCGCCGACGGCGGGTCCGGGGCTGCCTCGACAGGGCCCCTCCGCCGAGAGGTGGTCACCTTTCGTTCATTGTCTGAACACATAACCTCTTTGCGTGACTAAAAAATCTCAGTCGCCGCCTATTGACTTCGATTCTTGAAGGAATAGTCTCGGCAACGTTGTTTTTACGTTCATGTGATGGGCGTGTGCTGAGGGCGCTACAGCGCCGGGCGCGCGCCCCTCTCACGGCAGTGTTGCCGTCCGCCCAAGGAGTACCCAGTGACCAGCACAGCGGCCATGCCGTCCGGGGCCAGGGAGGCTCATCCCGAGCACCTGGGCCGAGTCGTCTTCATTGCGGCAGCCGCCGCGATGGGCGGCTTTCTTTTTGGCTACGACAGCTCCGTCATCAATGGCGCGGTCGAGGCCATCCGTGATCGCTACGACATCGGCCCGGCCGCTCTTGCGCAGGTCATCGCCATCGCGCTGATCGGCTGCGCGATCGGCGCCGCAACCGCTGGACGGATCGCCGACCGGATCGGCCGGATCCGCTGCATGCAGATCGCCGCGGTCCTGTTCACGATCAGCGCCGTGGGCTCGGCACTGCCGTTCGCTCTGTGGGACCTCGCCTTCTGGCGGATCGTCGGTGGCTTCGCCATCGGCATGGCCTCCGTGATCGGCCCGGCCTACATCGCCGAGGTCTCCCCGACCGCGTACCGCGGGCGACTCGCCTCCTTCCAGCAGGCCGCGATCGTGGTCGGCATCGCGCTGTCCCAGCTGGTCAACTACGGGCTGCTGCGGGCGGCCGACGGCAACCAGCGCGGTGCGCTGCTGGGCCTGGAGGCCTGGCAGGTCATGCTGGGCGTCATGGTCATCCCGGCCATCGTGTACGGCCTGCTGTCCTTCGCCATTCCCGAGTCGCCGCGCTACCTGCTCACCTCGGGCCGGCGGGCCGAGGCCCGCGAGGTGCTGAGCCAGATCGAGGGTCACGGCATCGACCTCGACGTCCGGCTCACCGAGATCGAGCACGCCATGCACCGTGAGCGCAAGTCCACCTTCAAGGACCTGCTCGGTGGCCGCGGCTACTTCAAGCCGATCGTGTGGATCGGCATCGGGCTCTCCGTCTTCCAGCAGTTCGTCGGCATCAACGTGGCGTTCTACTACTCGTCGACGCTGTGGCAGTCGGTCGGCGTCAACCCGACGGAGTCGTTCTTCTACTCCTTCACCACGTCGATGATCAACATCGTCGGCACCGTGATCGCGATGATCTTCGTCGACCGGGTCGGCCGCAAGCCGCTGGCGCTGATCGGATCCGTGGGCATGGCCATCGGCCTCGCCCTGGAGGCCTGGGCCTTCTCCTCGCCCCTGGTGGACGGCAGGCTGCCGGCCACGCAAGGGTGGGTCGCCCTGATCGCGGCGCACTTCTTCGTGCTGTTCTTCGCGCTCTCCTGGGGCGTGGTCGTGTGGGTCTTCCTCGGCGAGATGTTCCCGAACCGGATCCGTGCCGCCGCGCTCGGTGTGGCCGCCTCGGCCCAGTGGATCGCCAACTGGGCGATCACCGCGAGCTTCCCGTCGCTGTCCGAATGGAACCTCTCCGTCACCTACGTGATCTACACGGTCTTCGCCGCGCTCTCGATCCCCTTCGTGCTCAAGTTCGTGAAGGAGACCAAGGGCAAGGCGTTGGAGGAGATGGGCTGACCGTCCAGTCCCCGCCACCGCCCGCTCCTCGTACCACCCGCCGCCCCGGCCGGCCCGACCCCGCGCCGGGGCGGTGGCGTGCCCGGAGCGGTCGGACGCACGTCACGTAGGGACACCGCGGTGTTCGGCGCCGCTCGACGCGCTGCGCACCGCCGGCAGCCCCGAACGCGCACGTGACGAGCCGGCCCGCCGGGGCGACCGGCTGCACCAGCGCAGCCCGCGCCGCCTCGGCGCGTCGCCCGCCCTGCACCGCTGCGTGCGTACGTGCGGCAGGCGCCCCGGGGGCCGCGGGCCAGCCCGGGGGAGTCATGGCGTGGTGACGCACCGCGTGTCCCGCGTCGCTTCGGGTGTCCGCGGGCGCCCCGGTGGCGCCCCGGGTCGTCAGCGGTCCGCATACCTGATACTGGGGGGCGTTATGGAAATCGTCATCCTTGCTGTAGTCATCGCCGTGGTCGTGATCGGCGCGCTCGGCGGGCTCGTGATCGGCAGCCGCAAGAAGAAGCGGCAGGAGCCCCCGGAGGCCGCGGCGCCCACCGCCCCCACCGAAACCCCCGACATCACCGCCCCTCCGACCGCGCCCCAGGCCGGCGAGGAGCCGGGCGGCGAAGCACGCCCGTCCGGCGGTGCCACCGTCGCCGGGCCCGAGCCGGCCGCACCGGTCATCACGGAACCGGCCCCGCCCGCGATCGAGGTGCCCGAACCCACCGCGGGCCGCCTGGTGCGCCTGCGGGCCCGGCTGTCCCGTTCCCAGAACGCGCTCGGTCAGGGCCTGCTCAGCCTGCTCTCCCGTGAGCACCTGGACGAGGACACCTGGGAAGAGGTCGAGGACATCCTCCTGACCGCCGACGTCGGTGTCGCTCCCACCCAGGAGCTGGTCGAGCGGCTGCGCTCGCGTGTGAAGGTGCTCGGCACCCGCACCCCCGCCGAGCTGCGGCAACTGCTGCGCGAGGAGCTGCTCACCCTCGTCGGCACCGACCTGGACCGCACCGTGCACACCGAGTCCGGCCTGGACACCCCCGGCATCGTGCTGGTCGTCGGGGTGAACGGCACCGGCAAGACCACCACCACGGGCAAGCTGGCGCGGGTGCTGGTCGCGGACGGCAAGTCCGTCGTGCTGGGCGCCGCCGACACCTTCCGCGCCGCCGCCGCCGACCAGCTCCAGACCTGGGGCGAGCGGGTGGGCGCGCGTACCGTGCGCGGACCTGAGGCGGGCGACCCGGCGTCGGTCGCCTTCGACTCAGTGAAGCAGGGCACCGAGGCAGGCGCCGACGTCGTCCTCATCGACACCGCCGGCCGGCTGCACACCAAGACCGGCCTGATGGACGAGCTCGGCAAGGTCAAGCGTGTCGTGGAGAAGCACGCCCCGCTGGACGAGATCCTGCTCGTCCTGGACGCCACCACCGGTCAGAACGGTCTGGTGCAGGCGCGGGTGTTCGCCGAGGTCGTCGACATCACCGGCATCGTGCTCACCAAGCTCGACGGCACGGCCAAGGGCGGCATCGTCGTCTCCGTGCAGCGCGAGCTGGGTGTGCCGGTCAAGCTCGTGGGCCTGGGCGAGGGCCCGGACGACCTGGCGCCCTTCGAGCCGGAGGCGTTCGTGGACGCCCTCGTCGGGTCCTGAGGCCTCCGTCCGGGACTCTTGGGCGAAGGCGCCGGTGTGTGCCGGCGTGCTGCCGCCGTCGACGAGGCGAAGCGGGGTCCGACCGTTTCGTGGGGCCGCCGTGCCAGGGGCGTCCGGGTGATCCGCGGGCGCCCCTTCGCATGCGTAAGCGCGCTGGTCAGCTCGGTAGGGGCGTCCGATGGGCCATATACGCCAGGGTGCCCAGCAGCAGGCGTGCCTCCGGCGGATGGGCCGCCGAGTCCAGGTCGGGGGCGCGCAGCCAGCGCACCGGACCCCGGCCGCCGCGGTCGAACGGCGGGGCCGTGAGGTGGTCACCGGGGCCCAGCCCGCGCAGGCCGAGGTCGGCGCCGTCCCACCCCATGCGGTACAGCAGCCGGGGCAGCTCGGCCGCGGCACCCGGGGCGACGAAGAACTGTGCACGGCCACCGGGGGTCAGGGCGACCGGGCCGAGCGGCAGTCCCATCCGCTCCAGGCGCACCAGCGCACGCCGCCCCGCGCTCTCCCCGACCTCGATCACGTCGAAGGCCGCTCCGGCGAGCAGTAACGCCGTGGCGCCGGGGAAGCCGCTCCACACCTCATGCACCTCGTCGGGCGCGGCGCCGGCCGGGATGACGGGGGCGAGGTCGAGGGGGTGGGCGCCGGGCGCCGGGCAGTCCGGCCGCCCGCAGGAACAGGACCCGGTGATCGCCCGGGCGCCGGGCAGCACGGCCCAGCCCCACAGCCCGGTGAACTCCGCCACCACGGCGCACTCCCACGTTCGGCCCCGACGGCGTGCCCCGGGGCGCATCTCGCGGATGCCGCCGATCGTGAAGCCCATGCCCCCTCCAACGGGTCCGGCACGCAGGTGGTTACGAGCCGGAATCGATCCGTGACGCTCTGTTTTCACTTGTTTCCTCTGTCCCGGAAGCGAGCCCTCCATGACGACGTCCTGTCACGTGTTGTCGCGTCACGACGGCGTCTTGGCGCGCCGGAGGTGGTCCGCCCGAGCCCGCGCGCCCGGGCGTGCCCCACTCCACCGCTTCCGGCAGGTCGACGTGCCGGGTGTGGTGTGCCGTATGTCAAGTGAATCGTGCAGTGCGCCCCTGGAGTTCATTCGAAGGGGTGGCGAATGGTGGCGTTTCGATAATGCTTTCCGCCGGAGTGGTGACCGCGAGATTACTTTCGGTACACAATCCTGGATACGGTGCGTTCGTGGGTATGCCTCGGGCATAGCAAGGGGCAGCGGGTCGATCGTGCGGAGGTGTCCTGAGCACCCTCCGCCGGCCCTTCGTACGTATGCGGGTACGGCATACGCGGATGCCGTCGCGCGCGGGTGCTCCCCACGCGGGACCGTACGCGCCGGGGCGAGCCGGCGCGCGGTGCGGCATCCTGGTACGGCTCAACACGTGCCGCGGAAACATGGGTTTCGACGCTTGGGGGCGTTTAGTGGTCGGCAGGGGCGAAAGTGCCACGCACGCGGAAAGGCGCCCGAACGAACTCCTCACCTCTTGGTTCGTCCGTAGCGGCTGGTCCAAGGGCGAGCTGGCCCGGCAGGTCAACAGAAGAGCCCGTCAGCTGGGCGCCAACCACATCTCGACCGACACCTCTCGGGTCCGCCGCTGGCTCGACGGTGAGAACCCGCGAGAGCCGATTCCGCGCATCCTCTCCGACCTGTTCTCCGAGCGCTTCGGATGCGTCGTCGCCGTCGAGGACCTCGGCCTGCGCGCCCCCCACAAGCCGGCCTCGGCCTCCGGCGTCGACCTGCCCTGGACCGGCCCCCAGACCGTCGCGTTGATCAGCGAGTTCTCCCGCAGCGACCTGATGCTGGCGCGGCGTGGCTTCCTCGGCAGCTCGCTGGTGCTCGCCGCAGGACCCACCCTCGTCGAGCCGTTGCAGCGCTGGCTGGTGCCCGCCCCGCACGCCGCACGCGCCTGGGACGCGCCCCCGCCCGCCGCCCCCGAGACGGCGGAGCACGCCGTGCCCGCGCAGCGCCGGCCCGTTCGCCTCTCCGCGGCCGAACTGGACCTCCTGGAGTCCACCACGGCCATGTTCCGCACCTGGGACGCCCAGTGCGGTGGCGGCTTACGCCGCAAGGCCGTCGTCGGCCAGCTGCACGAAGTGACCGACCTCCTCCAGGAACCCCAGCCGGAAGCCAAACGCACCCGCCTGTTCAAGGTCGCCGCCGAACTCGCCGAACTCGCCGGCTGGATGAGCTACGACGTCGGCCTCCAGCCCACCGCCCAGAAGTACTTCGTCCTCGCCCTGCACGCGTCCAAAGAGGCCGGCGACAAGTCCCTCGGCGCCTACATCCTCTCCAGCATGAGCCGCCAGATGATCCACCTCGGCCGGCCCGACGACGCCCTGGAACTCGTCCACCTCGCCCAGTACGGCAGCCGCGACTGCGCCGGCCCGCGCACCCAGGCCATGCTGTATGCGATGGAGGGGCGCGCCTACGCCAACATGGGCCAGCCCGGCAAGTGCAAGCGAGCGGTGCGGATGGCCGAGGACACCTTCGACGACATCCTCGACAGCCCCGAACCCGAGCCCGACTGGATCCGCTTCTTCACCGAGGCCGAGCTGCACGGCGAGAACGCCCACTCCTACCGCGACCTGGCCTACGTCGCCGGCCGCAGCCCCACGTACGCCACGCTCGCCGAGCCGGCCATGGCCCGCTCCGTGGAGCTGTTCGCACCCGACCGCGAGCACCGGCGCTCCTACGCCCTCAATCTCATCGGTCTCGCCACCGTCCACCTACTGAAACGAGAGCCCGAGCAGAGCGCGGCCGCCATCCGGCAGGCCCTCGTCGTCGCCAAGAAGGTGCGCTCCGAACGGGTCACCACCCGGATCCGCAAGACCGTGGACAGCGCATCACGCGCCTTCGGAGACGTCCCCGCGGTCGGCGAACTCGCCGAGCAACTGGCCAGCCAGCTCCCCGAGACCGCCCCGGCCGGCTGACCGGCCCACGGTCCCCGAGCGACACCGGCACGGCCCGGCCCACGGCCGTCCGCCACCGTGCCCCAGGGCGCCCGCCATCCGCGACGGGCGCCCTTCTGCTTGGTTGCGACACGATAACGACTGATCGCGGCATCCTCATGCGGTTCACCCACGCGTAACACGTACCGCCCCTTCGTCACCGCGGCGAAACATGGTGCGGCATCGACGGAAACGGCCCTGCGCGACGCTCGGCGCATCACTGGCCCACACCTCACGACTTTCCGCACCGCCGCAAGAGCTCCCCCGCGTGGCCGCAGGCTCCCCCACCGCCTGGCGCACGTGGGCGGGGGACACCTCCCGGTTTCCGTTCAGGGCAGCGGGGAGCGCCCCCTGGGGAGCGCACCGACCAGCCCGCACCCGGGCCGTACCCGACGACGAGGAGACGCCGATGCCTCCAGGCATCACCCTGGCCGCGGACACCCCGCAGCTGTCCGCCGCCAATACAGGGTTCATGCTCATCTGTTCCGCCCTGGTGATGATCATGACACCAGGTCTGGCCTTCTTCTACGGAGGCATGGTCCGCGTCAAGAGCGCGCTCAACATGCTGATGATGAGCTTCATCAGCCTGGGGATCGTCACCATCCTGTGGGTGCTCTACGGCTTCTCCGCCGCGTTCGGCGCCGACCACGGCGGCCTCGTCGGCTGGAGTGGAGACTTCGTCGGGCTCAGCGGGATAGGCCTGACCCAGCTCTGGGACGGCTACACGATCCCCGTCTACGTCTTCGCCGTCTTCCAGCTGATGTTCGCGATCATCACGCCCGCCCTGATCAGCGGCGCCCTCGCGGACCGTGTGAAGTTCACCGCATGGTCCCTGTTCATCGCGCTGTGGGCGACCTTCGTCTACTTCCCCGTCGCCCACTGGGTCTGGGGCGCCGGGGGCTGGGCCTTCGAACTCGGCGTGATCGACTTCGCCGGCGGTACCGCGGTGCACATCAACGCCGGTGCCGCGGCGCTCGGCGTGATCCTCGTCATCGGCAAGCGCGTCGGGTTCAAGAAGGACCCGATGCGCCCGCACAGCCTGCCGCTGGTGATGCTCGGCGCCGGCCTGCTGTGGTTCGGCTGGTTCGGCTTCAACGCCGGCTCCTGGCTCGGCAACGACGACGGCGTGGGCGCCGTGATGTTCGTCAACACCCAGGTCGCCACCGCCGCCGCCATGCTGGCCTGGCTCGGCTACGAGAAGCTCCGGCACGGCGCCTTCACCACCCTCGGTGCCGCGTCCGGCGCCGTCGCCGGCCTCGTCGCCATCACCCCGTCCGGTGGCTGCATCAGCCCGCTCGGGGCGATCGCGGTCGGCGCCATCGCCGGCCTGCTCTGCGCCATGGCCGTCGGCGTCAAGTACAAGTTGGGCTACGACGACTCCCTCGACGTGGTCGGCGTCCACCTCGTCGGCGGTGTCGTCGGCTCCCTGCTGATCGGCTTCTTCGCCACCGGCGGAGTGCAGTCCGACGCCAAGGGCCTCTTCTACGGTGGTGGACTCGGCCAGCTCGGCAAGCAGGCCGCCGCGGTCGCAGCGGTGCTCGTCTACTCCCTCGTCGCCGCCGCCGTCCTCGCCTTCCTCGTCGACAAGGTGATCGGCATGCGGGTCACCGAGGACGACGAGGTGGCCGGCATCGACCAGGCCGAGCACGCCGAGACCGCGTACGACTTCAGCGGTGCGGGCGGCGGCACCTCGCCCCGCACCCCGGCGGCCGCGCCGCCGGTCGTCGCACACGAGAAGGCAAGGAAGGTCGACGCATGAAGCTCATCACCGCAGTCGTCAAGCCGCACCGCCTCGACGAGATCAAGGAAGCCCTCCAGGCCTCCGGCGTGCACGGCCTGACCGTCACCGAGGCCAGCGGTTACGGCCGCCAGCGCGGCCACACCGAGGTGTACCGCGGTGCGGAGTACACCGTCGACCTGGTCCCCAAGATCCGTATCGAGGTGCTGGTGGAGGACGACGACGCCGAGCACGTCACCGACGTGATCGTGAAGGCGGCCAGAACCGGCAAGATCGGCGACGGCAAGGTCTGGGCCGTCCCCGTCGATGGCGCCGTACGCGTGCGCACCGGGGAGCGCGGACCCGACGCGCTCTGAGCCCTTCCGGCCGCCGGCGTGCAGGAGGCCGGCGGCCGGAGGCATGCGGGCGGCCGGGGCCGGTGGCTAGATGCGGACACCGACCACCGGCCGCCCCATCACCACCGACCGCCGACCGCTGACCGCTGACACCGGGCCACGTGCTCGACGGGCGGCGCAGGCGGGCAGCCGGATGTCACCGGGGGACAGGCACGGAAGTCACCGGGGGCAGGCCGGGACGAGGCGTGAGCACCACATGGACAAGCAGGATGAACCGTACGAGCCAGGTGAGCGGGACAACCGGAACGAGCAGGGTGAGCAGGCAGAGCACGACCCACGAGGGCACCTACGAGAGCTGGGGCACGACGTGACCGACACCGGACGCGAGGTGCAGCACACCGGACGCGAACAGCACGGGGCGGCGGAGGCTCCGGAGAACCGGGGGGTTCGAGACGGCCAGGATGCCGGGCGAGCCGTAGATGGCCAGGTGAACCGGGAGGACGGGGCGAGCCAGGAGGCCCGGGAGACCCGGGATCGGCAGGGGTCGGTGGACGGGAAGTGCGCACCGGAGCCGGAGTGCGGGCCCGACGGTTACGCGGGGGCCCGCTTGCGGCTGCTGCGGTCGGACGGGCAGTCCGGGCCGCCACGCCGCAGCGCCCTGTCCGAGCTCACCGACGCCTGGCTGGCCCAGCTGTTCAGCGGGGCGACGGCCCCGGCGCGCGGCGTCAGCCTGGTCGCCGTCGGCGGCTACGGGCGCGGCGAGCTGTCCCCGCGCAGCGACCTCGACCTGCTGCTCCTGCACGACGGCCGCGCCGACCCGGCCACCGTGGCGGCCCTGGCCGACCGCATCTGGTACCCCGTGTGGGACCTCGGCCTCGAACTCGACCACTCCGTGCGCACCCCCGCCCAGGCCCGCAAGACCGCGGCCGGCGACCTCAAGGTCCACCTCGGTCTGCTGGACGCCCGCCACCTCGCCGGCGACCACTCGCTCACCGCCGAAGTGCGCGCGGCCGTCCTGGCCGACTGGCGCAACCAGGCACCCAAGCGCCTCCCCGAACTCCGTGACCTGTGCGCCGAGCGCGCCGAGCGCCACGGCGAGCTGCGCTACCTCCTCGAACCGGACCTCAAGGAAGCCCACGGCGGACTGCGCGACGCCACCGCGCTGCGCGCCGTCGCCGCCTCCTGGCTGGCCGACGCCCCCCGTGAAGGGCTCGCCGACGCCCGCCGCCGCCTCCTCGACGTACGCGACACGCTCCACCTGTGCACCGGACGCGCCACCGACCGGCTCAGCCTCCAGGAACAGGACCAGGTCGCCACCGGCCTCGGCCTCGCCGACGCCGACGCACTGCTGCGGCACGTCTACGAGGCCGCGCGCACCATCGGGTACGCGGGCGACGTCACCTGGCGCGAGGTCAGCCGGGTGCTTCGGGCCCGCTCGGCGCGCCCCCGCCTGCGCGGCATGCTGGCAGGCCGCGGGTTCGGCCGGAACGGCGCCGGCTCGCCCGAGCGCACCCCGCTCGCGGAAGGAGTCGTCGAACACGACGGCGAAGCCGTACTGGCCCGCACCGCACGCCCGGAGCGTGACCCGGTGCTGCCCCTGCGGGCCGCCGCGGCCGCCGCCCAGGCCGGGCTGCCGCTGTCCCTGCACGCCGTGCGCCGGCTCGCCGCCACCACCCGGCCGCTGCCCACGCCCTGGCCCGCCGAGGCGCGTGACCAGCTGATCACCCTGCTCGGCGCCGGCCGGCCCACCGTCGACGTGTGGGAGGCGCTGGAGGCGGAAGGGCTGATCACCCGGCTGCTGCCGGACTGGGAACGGGTCAGCTGCCGGCCGCAGCGCAACGCCGTGCACACCTGGACCGTCGACCGGCACCTCGTGGAGACCGCGGTGCGTGCCGCCGCGCTCACCCGCCGCGTCGACCGGCCCGACCTGCTGCTGGTCGCCGCCCTGCTGCACGACATCGGCAAGGGCTGGCCAGGCGACCACTGCGCGTCGGGTGCCGTCATCGCCCGCGACGTGGCCGCCCGGATCGGCTTCGACGCGGCCGACACCGCCGTCCTCGCCACCCTCGTCCAGCACCACCTGCTGCTCGTCGAGACCGCCACCCGGCGTGACCTGGACGATCCGGCGACCGTGGCCGCCGTCACCGACGCGGTCGGCTCCGTCGCCACGCTGGAGCTGCTGCACGCCCTCACCGAGGCGGACGCGCTGGCCACCGGCCCCGCCGCATGGTCGGCCTGGCGGGGACGGCTCGTCGCCGACCTGGTGCGCCGGGCCGCCGCGGTGCTCTCCGGCCGGGCACCGCGCACACCCGAGCCGGCGGCGCCCACCGCCGAGCAGGAACGCCTTGCGATGGACGCGTTCCGCACCGGCGGCCCCGTACTGCGCCTGCGGGCCCAGCCGGAGCAGTCGCAGCAGTCGCAGCAGCCGCGGGAGGCCGATCCCGCCCCCGCGCCCGGCCAGGCCGACCCGAGCGAGGCCGCCCCGAACGCCGCCGGCACGGCCGATCCGGCGCGCACGCCGGAGCCGCTGGGCGTCGAGCTGCTCATCGCGGTCCCCGACCAGCCCGGTGTGCTGCCCACCGTCGCCGGCGTGCTCGCCATGCACCGTCTCGCCGTGCGCACCGCAGAACTGCGCGTGAAGGAGCTGCCCGCCGAGCTGGCCGCGGCATCCGAAGGGCTGCCGTCCGCCGTGCTGCTGCTCGACTGGCGGGTCGCCGCCGAGTACGGCTCGCTCCCGCAGGAGACCCGGCTCCGGGCCGACCTGGTGCGCGCCCTCGACGGCTCCCTCGACATCACCCGCCGCCTCGCCGAGCGGGACGCCGCCTACCCCAAGCGCCGCCACACCGTGGCGCCACCGCCGCGGGTGTCCGTCGCCCCCGCCGGGTCCGCCCGGGCCACCGTCATCGAGGTACGCGCCCAGGACGCGCCGGGGCTGCTCCACCGGGTCGGGCGCGCCCTGGAATCCGCCGGCGTACGGGTCCGCAGTGCCCATGTCTCCACCCTCGGCTCCAACGCCGTGGACGCCTTCTACGTCACAGACCCCGCCGGCAGCCCCCTGCCCGCCGACCGCGCAGCGGAGGTCGCGCAGGCCCTCGAAGCGGTCCTGCGGGGGTGAGGGGCGCACGGGCACACCACCCCGCAAAGCGTCCCGCAGGGTCCGAGGCGGGCCTGCACCGGCCGTGTGAGCTGGGACATCCGGTCCGACCGGGCGGTGCAGCGAACGGGTGACCCCACATCGCGCTCCTCCCGATACCCTGGAGGGCAACCCATCCTGCTCCCGACCCGAGGATTCGCGACCGCCGTGTTCGACACTCTCTCCGATCGCCTCGCAGCGACTTTCAAGAACCTCCGCGGTAAGGGACGCCTCTCTGAGGCAGACATCGACGCCACGGCACGCGAGATCCGGATCGCCCTGCTGGAGGCGGACGTCGCGCTCCCCGTGGTGCGCGCCTTCATCAAGCAGATCAAGGAACGTGCGCTCGGCGTCGAGGTGTCGCAGGCGCTGAATCCCGCCCAGCAGGTCATCAAGATCGTCAACGAGGAGCTCATCACGGTCCTCGGTGGCGAGACCCGCCGCCTGCGCTTCGCCAAGCAGCCACCGACCGTGATCATGCTGGCCGGCCTCCAGGGCTCCGGCAAGACCACCCTCGCGGGCAAGCTCGGCCACTGGCTGAAGGGCCAGGGGCACACCCCGCTGCTGGTCGCCTGTGACCTCCAGCGCCCGAACGCGGTGAACCAGCTCTCGGTCGTCGCGGAGCGCGCCGGCGTGGGCGTCTACGCCCCCGAGCCGGGCAACGGCGTGGGCGACCCCGTGAAGGTCGCCCAGGACTCCATCGACCACGCGAAGACCAAGCAGTACGACATCGTCATCGTCGACACCGCCGGCCGGCTCGGCATCGACGCGGAGCTGATGCAGCAGGCCGCGGACATCCGCGACGCGGTCAGCCCCGACGAGATCCTCTTCGTCGTCGACGCCATGATCGGCCAGGACGCGGTCAACACCGCCGAGGCCTTCCGCGACGGCGTCGGCTTCGACGGCGTGGTCCTGTCCAAGCTGGACGGCGACGCGCGCGGCGGTGCGGCACTGTCCGTCGCGCAGGTCACCGGCCGCCAGATCATGTTCGCGTCCAACGGCGAGAAGCTGGACGACTTCGACGCGTTCCACCCGGACCGCATGGCGTCCCGCATCCTCGGCATGGGCGACGTGCTCACGCTGATCGAGAAGGCCGAGCAGACCTTCTCCCGCGAAGAGGCCGAGCGGGTGGCCAGCAAGCTGGCCAGCTCCAAGGGCAAGGACTTCACGCTCGATGACTTCCTGTCCCAGATGGAGCAGGTCAGGAAGATGGGCAGCCTGAGCAAGCTGATCGGCATGCTCCCCGGCATGGCCCAGATGAAGGACCAGATCCAGAACGTCGACGAGCGCGAGATCGACCGTACGGCGGCGATCATCAAGTCGATGACCCCGGGGGAGCGCAACGACCCGACGATCGTCAACGGCTCCCGGCGCGCCCGTATCGCGCGCGGTTCCGGCGTCGAGGTCGGCGCGGTGAAGAACCTGATCGAGCGGTTCTTCGAGGCCCGCAAGATGATGTCCAAGGTGGCGCAGGGCGGTGGCCTGCCGGGCATGCCGGGAATCCCGGGCATGGGTGGCGGCCCGGGGCGCCAGCGCAAGAAGCAGAAGCCGGCCAAGGGCAAGCAGCGCTCCGGCAACCCGATGAAGCGCAAGCAGCAGGAGCAGGAGGCCGCTCTGCGCCGCGAGCAGGCCGGTGCCTTCGGAGCGGGTGACGACCAGCAGGGCGCGCAGACGTTCGAACTGCCGGACGAGTTCAAGAAGTTCACGGAGTAACCCGGAGCCGCCGGAGTAACCAGAAAAGCCGCTGGAGCAGGCGGCGCAAGACATGAGGACGCGCGACCGGGCCAGCCCGGTCGCGCGTCCTGCTTGTTGCCGGCTTGCCGGCTGGCCGACCTGTCGGTCTGCGCTGCCCCTTCACGCTCCCAGCCGTGCGCCCCGCGCGTCGTAGAGCCCGGTCAGCCGGGGTGTGCCCGCGGCGAGGCCGGCCACTACGGCGACGGTCGAGCGGGTCACGAAGATCTGCGTACGGAAGGCCAGCAGCGCCGTGTCGCCCGCACGTGCCTCGCTCCCGTGCGCCGGCGCATCGAGCAGACGGTAGTAGTCGATGTGCTCGGCCGGCGCGTCCTGCACGGCGAGGCGTACTCCGGTGCGTGGCAGCAGCGCGCTCCTGACCTGCGAACGGGCGTAGAAACCGCCGCCGAAAAGCGCCGGGCGGCCGTCCGCGAGGGTGTGGGCGATCTCGGTCACGTACACGTAGGCGGGCCGTTCCGGCTGGGACAGGTCGTGCGCGTGCAGCGGAGTGGTACCCGTGAGCGCATGGCCCGGCTCGCCGTGCGAGGCGCCGCCGGCGGCCAGCAGCGGGATCGTCGCCACACACGTCGCGCCCGGCGCACTCAGCATCAACGGCGCCCGCATCGGCTGCCCCGCGCGCTCGCGCGCCGCCAGGAGCTCTTTCGCCCGGCATGCCGCGGCGAAGACGGCGGTGGGCTCCGGCGCGCCGGTCGCCGGGTCACACCGCACGCACGGGAACCCGGTGACGCCCGCGATCCGCACCGCCGGCAACCGCTCCACCGCAGCGGCGAACGAATCCAAAGCGGCGAGCGGCACACCGCCCTCCTGGCCGGGGTAGACCACCGCCGCACCGGCCGCATCCGTCCCCGCTGCCGCGTCCACCCGGACCAGCAGGTCCTGGACGAGGCCCAGGCGGAGCGCGGCGGCCGAGACGGCACGGGCCGCCGCCAGGTCGTAGACCGTGACGGCCTCGGGCCGCCAGGCCAACAACCCGGGCAGCGCATGGCGCGGGATCTGCACCAGGTGCCCGAGGTTGCCCGGGCGTACGCCGGCCGCGCGCAACACCCGGGCCTCCGCCGCGTCGATCGCCGCGAACGACGGCAGGTGCCGGGCGATCGCCCCGATCAGCTCGGGGTTGCGGCCGAGGTGCTTGACCACGCACCACAGGGCCACACCGTGCTCCCGCCCCGCGGCGGCCAGCAGGCCGGCGTTGGCCGCCACGGTGTCGAGATCGACGACATAGGTGTCAGGCGGGATCGCGCCACGGCGGTGCAGGTCGTACGCGACGTCGGCGAGGGGCCGGTTGCGGCGCAGCAGGGCGTCCAGGAACACGGTCGGTCAGGCCTCACCTTCGTCGAGTGCGGCGGAGGGTCCGTCGAATCCGGCGCCCGCACCGGTCGCCTCGCCGGTGCGGGTAGCGCCGGTCGCGCCGGTTCCGTCGCCCCCGCGAGGCCCGGCGGGCCCATCAGGCGTGTCGACGTCGGTGGCGCCGAGCGCGTCGAGGGCCCGGCGCAGGATGGTCACGACGAGGTCGGCGCCCGCCCGCATCGGGTTGATGCGGACCGTGTGGTCGGCCAACCCCGGGGCGTCGGCGAGGGCCGAACTGGACATCCGGTAGAACAGCGGCGCGATCTCGTAACGGGATGCGGAGCCGACCGGGTAGGGCGCGGCGCCGAACCGTGCGGCGACGGCGGGCAGCTGCCGTGCCACCGGCGCGCGCAGCCGTACCAGCACGCAGCGGTCCTGCACGTTGGCGATGCGCACCTCGGCGACCCCGGCCACCTCGCCGGCCGACAGCCGCTCGGCCACTTCCGTGACGACCGCGGACTGCACCGCCCACAGGACCGGCACGTGGGTGAGGGCGCGCAGGGCGTCCAGCGCCTGAGGGCCCTGGACCTGGCCACCGCCCGAGTAGTTGTCCGCGCGGACCCGCGCGATGACATCACGCGTCCCCACCACCGCACCCACCCCCTCGGGACCGTGCAGCTTGAACAGCGAGAAGCAGGACGCCTCGGCGCCGAGCTGCACGCCGCACGCGGGAGCGCGCAAGACCGCGTAGTTGTCGTCGACGACGGTGCGCACCCCGGCAGCGCGGCAGGCCGCGAGCACCTCGCCGAGGTCGTAGGAGTCGGCGAGCCGCTGTCGGGCGTGCTGCACGTACGCCCAACGGAAGCGGCCTGACGCGAGCGCCGCACGCAGCTCGGCCGCGGAGTTGAAGTCCGCTTCGGCCGGGCGGGCACCGAGGCCGCGCAGGGTCACGCCGGTCGTGCGGTAGACGGGCGCGCGATGGATGAGCAGCGGTTCGCCGTCGGACAGGACCGCGGTGAGCGCCGCCCGGATCGCCCCGGTGCCGGCGCCCTGGACCAGCGCGGCGTCCTCGGCGCCGAAGAAGTCCGCCAGCACCGCCTCCGCCTGCGCCGTGCTCCGCGGCCGGCCGAGTTCGGGCAGCACGCCGACGTCCGGCGCGAACAGCTCCTGGCCCTCGAAGTGCGCGGCAACGCACTCCAGCAGGCGGAACTGGGCGGCGATCGCGTCGGGCACCGACACCGTGGCCAGGGGCGCGGTGCGGGGCAGGCCGTGGCCGCCGGTCATATCGGGTCCTCGTCGGTTCCGGGACGGGCGGGCCGGCCGACCCGGCGTCCGAGGTCGACGTGGGCGCCGGTCAGGAAGCGCAACGGATTGCGGCGCGTCAGCAGGTCGATCAGGTCGTCGTCGGCACCGGCCGCCCGCAGCGCCGGCAGGAACGAGCGGAACAGATGCCCGTACCCCTGCCCGCCCCGCACACGCAGATAGCCGTGCCGCGAGATGTCGCAGCTCAGCAGGGCACGGTCGGCGTGCCCTGCCTCCAGCAGCGCGAGCAGCAGCCGAAGCCGCCGGGCATCGCTCTGGTAGCGGTGCTTGCCGACGGTGTCGAACGCGACGTAGGCGCCGCTCGCCGCCAGTTCTCGGTGCACCACCGGATCGTCCAGCAGGTCCTGGTGGCCGATGCTGATGCGGTGCGGCGCCAGGCCCTCGCCGGTGAGCAGGTCGAGCTGGGCGAGCCCGCCACGGCCGAGCTGCGCATGGGTGGCGACGGACAGCCCGCGCGCGACGGCCGCCCGTGCGGCGGCGCGCAGCGCCCGGCTCTCGGTGCCGGTGGGCACCTCGCCGTGACTGCCGATCTCGCCGAGCACCCCGGGCCGGACCTCGGTGCCGTCGAGGCCGTGGTCGATCTCGTCGAGGAGTACGGCAGTCAGCTCGTCGACCGCTCGTATCCGCAGGTCAGCAGGGTGGAACGGCTCGTAGTACCAGCCCGTCGCGGCCATCACGGGAACCTTCGCACGGCGCGCGATGCGTTCCAGCGCGCGGGCGGCGCGCCCCATGCCGTGGCACGTCAGCTCCACGACTAGGCCAAGACCGACGGTGCCGTGCAGCTCGGCGAGCTCCGCGGCGACGGCGGCGCCGTGCAGGTCGGCGTCGAGCACGGCGGCCCCGTCGCCCACCCGGTCCAGGTCCAGCACCAGATGCTCGTGGGCCAGGACGGGGCCCTGCACCGCGGTCGCGTTCAGGGGGCCGGTGACGGTGCGCAGGGTGGGCGGCGACGGCCGGAGCGGAGGATGCGGCGGCATGTGTCCCCCGTCAGCTCTTGACGGGGGTGAACAGATGGAGCCAGTGGAGCACGTTGAGGAGTACGCCGCCGGCCAGTACGGCCGCCGGTGCCGCCGCCATCCGCACCACCGGCCGGCCCATCGTCTCGTTGCACAGGTAGAGCCCGCCGACGATGAGGATGCCGAGCCCGCCGCCCATGGCGTTGGCCGCCAGCAGGGAGCCGAAGAGGATCGCCAGGTGCAGGGTGTCGGTGATGGCGCCGCGCAGGTGCTGTGAGGAGTCGCGCACGCTCGGCAGCCTGCCGAGCAGCCGCCCGATGGACGACAGCGCCAGGATCTCCACCGCGAACACGGCGGCCCCCGCGAGCGCGGCCAGGACCGGGTTCGGCAGCAGATAGCCGATCGGGTAGACGAACGTGAAGCCCACGATGCCGTAGGCGCCGGACGCCAGGGCCGTCGTCGCGATCAGCGGCAGAAACCCGAACGCACGGTAGAAGTCGACCTGTGCCGCCTCGGAGTAGTGCCCCTTGGCTATGAGGAAGCTGGTCGCCTCGCCGCCGCCGAAGACATGCAGTTGCGCCAGCACGCACACCCCCGCGCCCAGCAGCATGAACAGCGGCCACTGGCGCCGCAGCCGGGTCGCGTTGGCGCTGAAGAGCGAGGCCATGGGGTCGTCGTCCGCGGCGGCCGGCGCGGCGGCGGGGGAGTCGTCCGAGTCGGCGGGGTCGAGCGATCCGGCCGCCCCGGCCGCGGCGGACGGATCGGCAGCGGCAGGAGCCGTCCGGCGGGCCGCGAGGTCCTTGGTGACCGCGAGAGTGATCAACAGCAGCACTCCGGCGGCCATGGCCAGCGCCCCCGGGAACGTCTTCGGCCACACCTTCATCGTCAGCAGCACCAACGCCAGCTCCACGGCCGCCGCCGCACCGCCCCAACGCCGCCCGAACTGCTTGCTGATCGCCAGCACCGGAAAGAGCGTGAACAGGTACAGGATGGGCGTCGACATCTGCTGCATCGCCGTGAGGAAGTCCACCGGCAGCCGATGCGCCGCATCGTTGGCGCCGCTCAGGCCGAAGACCACCAGGGCGCCCCAGGCACCGCCGAGCAGCGGTGCCAGCCATTTCCTGGGCGCGAGAATCCCCAGCACATCGGTCGGCAGGAACAACAGCCACGGATTGAGGACACCGCTCGACAACGCCATCGGCGCACCGAGGCCGAAGACGAACCCGGCGGAGAGCCCGAACGAGACCGCGGTCGTCTCGCCGCGCCGCGCGCGACCCTGGACGAAGTCCAGCATGAACGGGCGCACCCCGTCATTGAAGACGGCCAGCGCCAGATGCGAGACGAACGCGGTCAGCGCGCACAGCACGATCACCGTCAGCTGCTCGGACAGGGAGAAGCCGAGCGTGGCGTGCGCGGCGAGGGGTCTGCTCATGAGAACACTCCTTCAGACTGCCGTTGCGTGCTGCCGTTGCGTGCTGCCGGGTGTGCTTCGGAGGTGTTTCAGCCGTGCGGGCGATGGTGCACCTGGGCGCACCGGGGGGCGCACCAGGCGGTACGAGTACGTACGAGCAGGGGTACGGAGGGGTACGAGGCCGGGGCGTCCGCCCGCCTCGGCCGGTGCCGAGCTCAGCCGTGCGCGGCGATCGCGCGGGCCAACGCCGGGGTGACCGCGTCCATCTGGTCCAGGCTGAAGCCGAAGATCCGCTTGCCGTCCGCCAGCAGCGCGCCGATCTCGTCGTCCGTGGGCACGGTGCGGCCGAAGGTGTGGCAGGCGGCACGACCCATCAGCCCGACCAGCACCCCCAGGGACGCGCCCGCGCCGGTGTGGCAGGTGCCCAGGTAGTAGTCGGCCCGGCCGGCGCGCAACTGCATCGCGGCGTCCATGTCGTCCGACAGCACGACGGTGACGCCGTCGAGCCGCAGCTCCTCGACGGCCGCCGCCACCTCGGCACGGCCGACACCACCGGTGAGGATCTTCGTCATACCCGCCCCTCCCACGTCCCGGGCTCCGTCCGCCGGCCCGCCGCCCATGCCGCTTCCGGCCGGCCGGCCGCAGCTGTTCCACCTGCGCTGCCTTGATCTACTCCCGTGCGACTCCCCGAGCAAGACCCTGACCGTGCCCGATCAAGACCTCTGTGGTGACGGCTCATGGCACCGGCGGCCGGCTGCCGTCCTGCCGGGCGTCGGGCGCGCTGCGCAGGCCCAGTACGGCGAGGTGCATGCCCAGGAACGCGACCTCCGACGCGGGGAGCGCGGCCCCGAGTTCCCGCTCCGCCCGCACCGCGATGCGGCCGGCGCGCTCGACCGCGTCCGGATGCTCCGCGAGTTCGTCGGCGATCTGTCCGTCGGCTTTCGTCCCGGAGATCGCTTCGCCGTCCAGGAGCCTGGTGAGCGCCATCATCAGATGGCTGGTCAGCATGCCGGACGTCTCCTCGGTGACCGTCCGGCCCTCGGCGGCCAGCGCGGTCAACTCCGCCGCCACGAAGTCCGCCACCTCGGGCCGCACCTGCCCGCCGGCACGGAAGAGTTCGATCCGCAGCGCCAGCCGCTCGTCCATGACAGCCCCACCCTCCGCTCACGCGCCGCTATCGGCACCGCCAGGGCGAACGGTGGTCCCCAAGGAGCCGCCCGGGCGCCGTAGGCCAGGGAACCCGTATCCCCGGCCGCCGTCCAGAGGGCGTGCACACCTACTGCCGACCGACCGGGCGCACGGCGGCACGGCGCAGTACCAGCGCCAAAGGCGGGGAGGGGGCAGTTCCGGATGCCCCGAGGGCGCCCGGTAGGGTCGTCGGCGCGGGCCGCGCCCCACCGTGAGCCCCGTACGAGGATGTCGCCGTGCGACGTCTGTGCCGGTACGCGGAGTAACCGGTTCACGCCGATGACGGCCGTACGGCAGCGCGAGCACCGAACATCCCGACGAGCGGCTTTACCTACGCCTTGTGGTGTACGTCTCACTACGTACGCTCTTACGGTGAGCTGAGCGACATATCCGCAGATCAGAGCGCCCGTCCGCCTCGCAGTGCATCACAGGTGACTGACTGGTACGTGCAAATTATTTGGGATGGCCCGGAATCGGAACACAGAGCCACCCCGGATCGTTCTTATTACGTGAGCACGACACCACCTGTACTGGCCGCAGAGCTGGCAGGGGCATGGGCCGAGATTCAGCGGTACCACCCCGAGCTGCCAGACCTAGCCGCGCCCGAATCGTTGATCGGAGAATCGTCGTCCGCGTGTGGCGCCGAGCTCTCCTTCGAGCGACTGCTTCATGAGGCAGTCCATGGCATCGCCGCCGCCCGCGGAGTGCGTGACACTTCGCGGGCCGGTCGGTATCACAACCGAAGGTTCCTCACCATCGCCGAAGAGCTCGGCCTCGACCATCCGGACGAGCCGCACCCGAGCAGCGGCTTCTCGCTGGTCACCCTGAGGTCGGAGACCAGAAGGCGCTACCGCCCCACCATGGAGCGCCTGAACCGCGCACTCAAGGCGCACTCCGTCGCCACCGAGCGTGACTCGTCGGTCAGCTTCCGCGGACCCGCGGGCCGGCACGGCTCGTCCGGCGGCGGCGTCCGAGTCAAGGCCGTATGCGACTGCGGGCGCAACGTCCGCGTGGTCCCGTCCGTGCTGGAGCAGGCCCCCATCGTCTGCGGCGGCTGCGGCAAGCCCTTCCAGATCCCAGAGGTGGTCGGCGCCGGGGCGCGCTGACGGGGTACCCCTCGGGAGGCGCGGCGGCAGGGCCTGCGTCCGCCCGCGGTACCGGCGCGGGCAGCGCCCACCGACCAGGGCGCTGCCCCGGGCTGTCATGCGTCATGGGCGGCCGGCCCTACCCTGCCCCTTCGTGGGGCGGGCGTGGTGCGGCGGCCTCAGCGGCGTGTGGCACAATGGGCGGCTGTACTCGACAGTCGCATAGGACCCCTCTCTCCTCCGGCTGACGCGTCCATCGGGCCACTCGGGTACCGCAGCCCCACGCGGCCATCCCGCAGTGCCCCACCACGTCAAACCAGGAGATTCCACTCCCGTGGCAGTCAAGATCAAGCTGAAGCGTCTGGGCAAGATCCGTTCGCCTCACTACCGCATCGTCGTCGCCGACTCCCGTACCCGCCGTGACGGCCGGGCCATCGAGGAGATCGGCCTCTACCACCCCGTGCAGAACCCGTCGCGCATCGAGGTGGACGCCGACCGCGTGGCGTACTGGCTCTCCGTGGGCGCCCAGCCCACCGAGCCCGTCCTCGCCATCCTGAAGAAGACCGGCGACTGGCAGAAGTTCAAGGGTGAGCCCGCTCCCGCGCCGCTGTTGCAGCCCGCGGAGAAGTCCGTCAAGCCCGCCTTCGAGTCCCTCGGCGGTGAGGACGAGGCCAAGGGCGACGCCATCACCCAGAAGAAGAAGGCCGACAAGAAGGCGGACGAGACTGAGGCGGCGTCCGACGCCGCACAGGCCGAGGCCTGAGCATGCTCGAGGAGGCTCTTGAGCACCTCGTGAAAGGCATCGTCGACAACCCCGACGACGTACAGGTGGCCTCCCGCAACCTGCGCCGCGGGCGCGTCCTGGAGGTCCGGGTGCACCCCGACGACCTCGGCAAGGTGATCGGCCGCAACGGCCGCACCGCACGCGCACTGCGTACGGTCGTGGGCGCGATCGGCGGTCGCGGTGTCCGTGTCGACCTCGTCGACGTGGACCAGGTTCACTGAGGCCTGCCGCACCACAGCATGACCGGCACGGGCCGGGGAGTACCGGGACACGCGACCGCACCGCGCAACCGGACTCCCCGGCCCGCAGCCGTCCTCGCCCCTCGCCCCGCCCGTCCTTGCCCGGCCCGGCGAGCCGACACCATCCGTTACCGGTTACCGGCTACCGGCTCGCGCACCCCACCGTCAGCGGCCCCGGCCCGTGGCAGCGTGCGAAAACCGCTCCGTGTCAGGGGCCGGGAAGGCGCCGGCAGCCAGGGCACCACGCCCGCGGCCGGCCGAGCCTCGGCCGGTACCGCCAGCCGGCGGACCGCTCCGGCGGGCGTCCGCCCGTCGCGCCTGACGTCGCCCGCCGCCGCGCAGGCCACCCCGCACCGGCACCATGGTGACGTGCCCCCGAGCCGTGACCACACGACAGGAGAACCCCACTCGTGCAGCTTGTAGTCGCCCGGATCGGCCGCGCCCACGGCATCAAGGGCGAGGTCACCGTCGAGGTGCGCACCGACGAGCCGGAACTCAGGCTGGCACCCGGTGCGACGCTCCAGACCGACCCGCCCGGCACGGGCCCGCTCACCATCGAGTCCGGACGGGTGCACAGCGGCCGCCTGCTGCTGCGCTTCACGGGCGTCCACGACCGGAACGCCGCCGAAGCACTGCGCAACACGCTGCTGATCACCGACGTCGACCCGGACGAGACCCCCGAAGAGCCCGACGAGTACTACGACCACCAGCTCGTCGACCTCGACGTGGTGACCCGGGACGGCATCGCCGTCGGCCGCATCGCCGAGATCTCGCACCTGCCGTCGCAGGACCTGTTCATCGTCCGGCGACCCGACGGCGGTGAAGTGATGATCCCGTTCGTCGAGGAGATCGTCACCGAGATCGACCTCGCCGAACAGCGTGCGGTCATCGACCCCCCACCGGGCCTGATCGACGATCGCGCGATCCTCGCCACCGGCGACGACACCGCCGCCACCGGCGGGGACACCGCATCCTCCCACGACGGTGCGCAGGCCGCGGAGGACGAGACCTGATGCGGATCGACGTCGTCACGATCTTCCCCGAATACCTCGACCCGCTGAACGTCTCCCTGGTCGGCAAGGCGCGCGCGCGAGGCCTCCTCGACGTGCACGTGCACGACCTGCGCGGCTGGGCGCACGACCGGCACAACACCGTCGACGACACCCCCTACGGTGGCGGCCCGGGCATGGTCATGAAGACCGAGCCCTGGGGCGAGGCCCTGGACGAGGTCCTGGCCGGCGGCTACGAGGCCGGCGCGTGCCAACCCGTCCTCGTGGTGCCCACGCCCAGCGGGCGCCCCTTCACCCAGCAGCTCGCCGTCGAGCTCTCCGAGCGGCCGTGGCTGATCTTCACCCCCGCACGCTACGAGGGCATCGACCGCCGGGTCATGGACGAGTACGCCACCCGGCTGCGCGTCCAGGAGGTCTCCATCGGCGACTACGTGCTCGCGGGCGGGGAGGCACCGGTCCTGGTCGTCGTGGAAGCCGTCGCCCGCCTGCTGCCCGGGGTGCTCGGCAACGTCGAGTCCCACCGCGACGACTCCTTCGCGCCGGGCGCCATGGCGAGCCTGCTGGAAGGGCCCGTCTACACCAAACCGCCCGAGTGGCGCGGCCGCACCGTTCCGGACGTGCTGCTCAGCGGGCACCACGGCCGGGTCGCGCGCTGGCGCAGGGACGAGGCACTGCGCCGCACGGTGGACCACCGGCCCGACCTGATAGCACGCTGCGACCCCGCCGCCTTCGACCGCAAGGACCGCGAGCTGCTCGCCGTCCTGGGCTGGCAACCCGGACCCGACGGACGGTACGAGAAGGCTCCCGAGGGACGGTGAGGGCCCCATAGGGCCCTGAGCGGGCCCTATGGGGCCGACGCTCCGGGGGAGGCCGAGCGGACGACGTCACCCGGCCACGGAGCGGTCGCGATTTGGGCAGAGCCGGGCGCCATGGAAGAATGGCCTGCTGTTGCACATCGTCCGGCGTGCGCCCCTGCCACAGGGGGACACGACGCCCGCCGCGGCGGTACAGCACCCACCATCTCATCGATTTTCCGCCGATGACCTGTGGCATTGGCGAAGAAAGCAGACGATCATGTCTCACCTGCTGGACTCCGTCGACAGCGCGTCGCTGCGCACCGACCACCCGGCCTTCCGCCCCGGCGACACCGTCAACGTCCACGTGCGCGTCATCGAGGGCAACCGCTCCCGTGTGCAGCAGTTCAAGGGCGTGGTGATCCGCCGCCAGGGCGACGGCGTCCGTGAGACCTTCACGGTCCGCAAGGTCTCCTTCTCCGTGGGCGTCGAGCGCACCTTCCCGGTGCACACCCCGATCGTCGAGAAGATCGAGCTCGTCACGCGCGGTGACGTCCGCCGCGCCAAGCTGTACTACCTGCGCGACCTGCGCGGCAAGGCGGCGAAGATCAAGGAGAAGCGCGACAACTGAGCGCGCGTCACCGTCCTCGTGGATGGCCGGATAGCATCTGGCCCCGATGGACATCCGGACACAGCACGCGGAGCGCGACCGCTCCCTCACCGAACCCTCGGGCGACGAGGACGGGAAGGAACGGTCGCGCTCTGCGCGTATGTCGGCAGCAGCCTCGCAGCCGTGGTCACGGGCCGGTGCCTGGTGGGCCCGGCGCCTCAAAAGCGGCCCGGGGCGGCTGCCCGGCGGGCGCCTGACGGTGGTGCTGCTGGTGTGTGCGGTGCTCGTCCCGCTGGTCGGCCGATTCGTGTTGCAGCCCGTCGAGATCCCCAGCGGCTCGATGGAGCCCGGACTATGGCCGGGTGATCGTGTACTCGTCAACAGGGTGGCGTACCGTTTCGGGGCGAGCCCGCAGCGCGGGGATGTCGTCGTCTTCGACGGAACCGGATACTTCGGCGAGGGCGACTACATCAAGCGCGTCGTGGGAGTGGGGGGAGACCACGTGGTGTGCTGCGACAGCCAGGGGAGGATCGAGGTGAACGGCGCCCCGGTGTCCGAGAACCGCTATCTCTACCCGGGGGACACCGCCTCCCGGGCACCCTTCGACGTGTCCGTGCCCCAGGGCAGGCTCTTCCTGCTCGGTGACCACCGTGCCACCTCGCGGGACTCCCGTGACCTGCTGGGCGCGCCCGGCGGCGGCATGCTCCCGGTGGACGCCGTGATCGGCAAGGCCGAGTGGGTTGCCTGGCCGGCGGGCCGCTGGCACACGGTCGCGCAGGGCGGCACCCAAGGGCGGGGCGGCGTCGCGCGCCCGGGCGGTGCGGTGCGTGCCGGGCGTACGGCGGCGCCATCGGGCGGCTCCCGTGGGTAGCCGGGGGCGCACCACGCGCCGGCACGGACGCGGCGTGTCGCCCGTTGCCGAGACGGCCCAGGGGCGCCCCGGGCGGGCCGAGCGACGCCGGCTGGCCCAGAAGATCAAGCGCCGCAGACGAAGCTCGGCCATACGGGAGATACCCCTCCTCATCGGCGTGGCCGTCATCATCGCCCTGATCCTGAAGACGTTCCTCGTCCAGGCGTTCGTCATCCCGTCGGGGTCCATGGAAGACACCATCCGCATCGGCGACCGGGTGCTGGTGGACAAGCTCACCCCCTGGTTCGGGGCGCAGCCGCACCGTGGCGACGTGGTCGTCTTCGAAGACCCCAACCACTGGCTGGAAAAGGAGCAGGGCCACAAGAAGTCCGACCCGGTCGTCATCAAGCAGGTCAAGGAGGTGCTGACCTTCATCGGCCTGCTGCCCTCCGACGACGACCGCGACCTGATCAAGCGCGTCGTCGGGGTGGGTGGCGACGTCGTCAAGTGCTGTGACATGGACGGACGGGTCAGCGTCAACGGCAAGGCCCTCAACGAGCCGTACATCCAGCCCGGCAACAAGCCGTCGGAATTCGACTTCAAGGTGACCGTGCCCCCGGGGCGCCTGTTCGTGCTGGGCGACCACCGGGCGAACTCGGCCGATTCCCGCTACCACCGCACCGAGGCCTACAGCGGCACCGTCTCCGTCGACCAGGTGGTGGGCCGGGCACGCGTCATAGCGTGGCCCATCGGCCATTGGAGCAGCCTGGAGGAGCCCGACGCCTATGCCTCGGTGCCCGACGCGCCGGGCGGATTGACCTCAGCCACAGGAACGTCGCATAGGGTGGCCCCCGCGGATTCAGCTGGAATGATCCCGCTCCCGACCCCTGCGGAACTCCCGCTCGTTATGGGAGTGGTGGGCCTGCACCGAATCCGGGACAGGCGTCGGCACGGAGTGAGGAGTGGATGTGGGGGATGTGGCGGTCGGCGCACGGTCCGGATCCGAAGGGCCCGAGGAACCCCAGCAGAGCCCCGGTGGACCAGCGTATGCCCAGGGCTCGCAGGGCACGCGTCCGTACGGCTCCGATGGAGTGGGCTCCTACGGCGCCGCAGGGCAGCCCCCGGGCCCGCAGCACGGGGCCGCGGGCGCATCTGATGCTCCCGATGCCTCAGGGGAGGAAGCGGACGGCATGACGTCTGACCCGGAGGACGGGGAGGGCCGCCGCCGCTCGGGTTCGCACGCCCGCCAGAAGCCCGCCAAACCGCGCTCCTTCTGGAAGGAGCTGCCGCTGCTGGTGGGCATCGCGCTCGTCCTCGCGCTGCTGATCAAGACATTCCTGGTCCAGGCGTTCTCGATCCCGTCGGCCTCCATGGAGAACACCCTCCAGATCGGTGACCGGGTCCTGGTGGACAAGCTCACGCCCTGGTTCGGTTCGGAGCCGGAGCGTGGCGAGGTCGTCGTCTTCCACGACCCCGACAACTGGCTCATGGGCGAGCCCACGCCCAGCCAGAACGCGGTGCAGAAGGGGCTCAGCTGGGTCGGCCTGATGCCGTCCGCCAACGAGAAGGACCTGATCAAGAGGGTGATCGGCGTCGCCGGCGACACCGTCGAGTGCCAGGGCACCGGCCCCTTGAAGGTCAACGGCAAGACGCTGGGTGACTCGTACATCTACACGGGTAACACGCCGTGCAGCTCCGACAACCAGGGCGGGCAGTTCAAGGTCACGGTGCCGAAGGGCAAAATCTGGGTCATGGGAGACCACCGGCAGAACTCCCTGGACTCCCGCTACCACCAGCACGACAAGAACCACGGCTTCGTGCCCGTCAGCAATGTCGTCGGTCGCGCCTTCGTGGTCGCCTGGCCACCCACCCGCTGGTCCACCCTGCCGGTGCCCGACACGTTCGACCAGCCCGGTATCAACGCCGCGACCGCCGTGGTACCCGACGCGCTGGGCCTCGCGGGAGCGGTGCCCCTGGTGATCTGGCGCAGGCGGCGCACGGTTGCACGGAACACCAGGGTTTCTGACCCGAGTACCGCCGGGTAGGGTGCCGTCCCAGGTCAGCGATCTTCCACGGCCGTAAGTCGGCTCGTGGGATCGATTCTCCGGCAACCGGGTGGAGCACGTCGATGAGCGGGACACGTCGTACCGATGAGAGGAACGGACGACTGGGCGGAGTGCTGTCAGGCCTTGCCGTGGCCCTCGGCTGTCTGCTGTTCCTGGGCGGCTTCATCTGGGGCGCCTTCGTCTACCAGCCCTACACGGTGCCCACCGGGTCCATGACCCCGACGATCGACGCCGGTGACCGGGTGCTCGCGCAGCGCATCGACGGCACCGAGGTGCACCGTGGTGACGTGGTCGTCTTCAAGGATGCGAGCTGGGGTGACCTGCCGCTGGTCAAGCGGGTCGTCGCGATCGGCGGCGACCGGGTGGCCTGCTGCACCGACGGCAAGCTCACCGTGAACGGCAAGAAGATCGACGAGCCCTACCTGGCCTCCGGACAGCCCGCCTCCCTGAACGGCATCCCGTCCACCACCGTCCCCAAGGGCAGGCTCTTCGTCCTCGGTGACGAGCGCAAGGGTTCGCTGGACTCCAGCGTCCACCTCCAGGACGCCGGCAACGGTGCCGTGCCGCGCAGCACGGTCGCGGCCAGGGTCGACGCCGTGGCCTGGCCACTGCGCGGCATGCTCGACCGGCCCAGCAGCTTCTCTTCACTGCCCGGCGGCGTCTCCCAGCCCGGCCCGATCGCCTACGTGGTGGGCATGGTGGTGGTGGGCGCCGTGCTGATCTTCGGCGGCGCCGCCTGGGGCCCGATCACCGGCCGCCGGCGACGCGGCGCCAGCGGCAGCCGCGACCGCGGGGAGCTCGCCGGTGTCAGCTGACACGCCTCCGCTGAGCGATGCCGCATCCGGTACCGCTGCTTCTGACGCAGCCGCTTCCGAGGCGGCCGTTTCTGAGGCGGCCGTTTCTGAAGCTGCCGTTTCCGATGAGGGCACTCTCGGTGCGGGCCGCCGCCGGGCCGCCGCCGGGAGTGGCGCAGGCGAGAGCGGTGCCGCCACGGTCGGTGGCCGACTCAGGAAGGTGGCGCGGGTCGTACTGCTCGATCCCCAGGACCGCATCCTGCTGCTGCACGGCCACGAGCCGGACGATCCGTCCGATGACTGGTGGTTCACCCCGGGCGGTGGCCTGGAAGGGGACGAGACACGAGAGCAGGCCGCCCTGCGCGAGCTCGCCGAGGAGACCGGGATCACCGACGTCGAACTGGGCCCGGTGCTGTGGCGGCGGGTGTGCTCCTTCCCCTTCGCCGGCCGGCGCTGGGACCAGGACGAGTGGTACTACCTCGCCCGAACGACCCAGACCGTGATCCACGCCACCGGCCTCACCGGCCTGGAGCAGCGCAGTGTCGCCGGAGCGCGCTGGTGGACGTGCCGGGAACTGACCGAGGCACATGAGACGGTGTATCCGACCAGACTCGCCGAGCTGCTGCGCAGGCTGCTCGACGAAGGCCCCCCGGACAGCCCCCAGATCCTCGACACCGAAATCGTCTGAGGGTTCGTAACGGCTGACGCACAATGAGGGGACGCACGGCTGAAGGGGAACATGCCATGAGCGCCGAGGACCTCGAAAAGTACGAGACCGAGATGGAGCTGAAGCTCTACCGGGAGTACCGCGATGTCGTCGGTCTGTTCAAATACGTGATCGAGACCGAGCGACGCTTCTACCTGACGAATGACTACGAGATGCAGGTGCACTCGGTCCAGGGAGAGGTGTTCTTCGAGGTCTCCATGGCCGACGCCTGGGTGTGGGACATGTACCGGCCGGCCCGCTTCGTCAAACAGGTGAGAGTACTCACGTTCAAGGACGTGAACATCGAGGAGCTGAACAAGAGCGACCTCGAACTGCCGGGAGGCTGATCCGCGGGCCAGCCGGACGGACACGCGAGTGTGAGGCACCCCGTACACCACGGAGACGGTGGCCCGCCGGCGTCCGGTCCGACCTGGGAATTACCACTCCCGGGTGATGGAGTTTTCCACATTGCACGGTCTGTCCACCAAGATCAACAAGGTGGCGGCGGATGCGCGACGGTTGGCGCCGAGGAGGTGCCGACATGGACGCAGAGCAGACGGCACGGCAGCCGGGACGGCAGACCCCGGACCAGCCGACACGGCAGACCGGCCGGAGGACGGCGCGACGGACCCCGGCGCAGAGGGCGACGAGCGGGGCAGGCACGAAGGCCCCACCCGGCACCGGGCCGGCGGGCACGAGAACCCCGGACACCGGCAGGACAGCCACGGCGGCCCCAAAGCCACCCGCTGCCGACTCAGAGCCACCCCTCGCCGACTCAGGGCCACCCACGGCCGCGTCAGACACCGACCAGACACGCCGGAAGCGACCCACCAGGCCGCCACGCACGGGCGCACGCGGCGCGCTCGGCCGGTACGGAGAAGGACTGGCCGCCCGCCGCCTGACCGAAGCCGGCATGACCATCCTGGAGCGCAACTGGCGCGCGGGGCGCACCGGAGAGATCGACATCGTCGCCCAGGACGGCGACACCCTGGTGATCTGCGAGGTAAAGACCCGCAGGGCCGGCAGTTTCGAGCACCCCATGGCCGCCATCACCCCGGCCAAGGCAGAGCGCTTACGCCGCCTCGCCGAACGATGGCTCCAAGCACACGGCTCGGCACCACCCGGCGGCGTACGCATCGACCTCGTCGGCATCATCGTCCCCGACCGCGGCGCACCCGAGGCCGAGCACGCCCGGGGGGTGGCCTGATGGGCTTCGCACGCACCTGCTCGGTGGCCCTCGTCGGCGTCGAGGGAGTCGTCGTCGAGGTCCAGGCCGACCTGGAACCCGGAGTCGCCGCCTTCACCCTGGTCGGCCTGCCGGACAAGAGCCTCACGGAAAGTCGCGACCGCGTACGGGCCGCAGTCGTCAACGCCGGCGCTGAATGGCCCCAGAAGAAGCTCACCGTCGGCCTCAGCCCCGCATCCGTCCCCAAAGCGGGCAGCGGGTTCGACCTCGCCGTGGCCTGCGCCGTGCTCGGCGCCGCCGAGCGGATCGACCCCCGGATCCTGGCCGACATCGTCATGATCGGCGAACTGGGCCTCGACGGCCGAGCCCGACCCGTCCGCGGTGTCCTGCCCGCCGTGCTCGCCGCCGCCGACGCCGGATACCACCAGGTGGTGGTCCCCGAGAGCGCAGCAGCCGAGGCCTCCCTCGTGCCCGGAGTCTCCGTCCTCGGCGTACGCAGCCTGCGCCAGCTCATCGCAGTCCTCACAGACGAGCCGGTGCCCGAGGAAGACGAAATCGCGGAACCAACCCGGCCCGACCCCTTCCTCACCGGCCTCGCCGTCCCCGGCGCCGGCCTGGGCACCGGCAGCACCACCGCCCGAGACCAGCCCCCCGACCTCGCCGACGTCGCGGGACAGCACCTGGCACGCGCGGCCCTGGAAGTAGCCGCAGCCGGGCGCCACCACGTCCTCTTCAAGGGCCCGCCCGGCGCCGGCAAGACAATGCTCGCCGAACGCCTCACCGGGCTGCTGCCCCCACTCACCCCCAAGGAGGCCCTGGAAGTCACCGCCGTCCACTCCGTCGCAGGCACCCTGGCCCCAGGACAGCCCCTGGTCAACCGGCCGCCCTACTGCGCACCCCACCACTCCGCCACCATGGCCTCCCTGGTCGGCGGCGGAACGGGACTCCCCAGACCGGGCGCCGTGTCCCTGGCCCACCACGGCGTGCTCTTCATGGACGAGGCCGCAGAGTTCTCCGCCAAAGCCCTGGACGCCCTACGGCAACCCCTGGAATCCGGCCATGTGGTCGTCGCCAGGGCCGCCGGCATGATGCGCCTGCCCGCCCGGTTCCTCATGGCCCTCGCGGCCAACCCCTGCCCCTGCGGGCGGTACGGCGCCGCCGACGGCGGCTGCGAATGCCGCGCCTCCTCCATCCGCCGATACCGCGCTCGTCTCTCGGGACCCCTCATGGACCGCGTCGACCTCAGAGTCACCGTGGAACCCGTCACCCGCTCCGAACTCCTACGGCTGCACACCGGCGCGGAACCCAGCGCCGTCGTCGCCGAGCGAGTGAGAGCCGCCCGCGAGCGAGCCGCGGCCCGCTACGCCGACACCCCCTGGACCACCAACAGCGAAGTACCCGGCCATGAGCTGCGCACCCGCTGGCAGGTCGCGCCAGGAGCCCTCGGGCGGGCCGAGGAGGATCTCGAGCGTGGCCTCCTCACGGCCCGCGGCCTGGACCGCGTACTACGCGTCGCCTGGACCGTCGCCGATCTGGCCGGCCGCGACCGACCCGAAGCCGCCGACGTCGACTGGGCCCTGGAACTGCGCACCGGCGTCCGCCGCGGCACCGTCCTCGGAAGCCCCACGCCATGACAGGGGCCGGCGAGGACGAGCGTCTCGCGCGCGCCTGGCTCACCCGCGTCATCGAACCAGGCGACCAGACCGGCGGCCGCTGGCTGCGCGAACTGGGCCCCGTCGCCCTCACCCGGCGCCTCGGCGGCGAAGGAGACCCACTCCCCGGTGTGCGTCCCGCTCGCTGGGCCGGCCTGCGGTCCAGGGCGACCCACGCACGTCCGGAAGAGGACCTGGCCACAGCGCACGCTGCCGGGGTGCGATTCATCTGCCCCGGCGACCTGGAATGGCCCGCCCAGCTCGACGACCTAGGCGACGCCCGGCCCATCGGTCTGTGGGTGCGCGGGACACCCTCACTACGCATGTGGGCGTTGCGCTCGGTCGCGGTCGTCGGAGCCAGGGCCTGCACCGAGTACGGCGCCCACACGGCAGCCGTACTCGGCGCAGAGCTGGCCGAACGCGGCTGGGTCGTCGTCTCGGGCGGCGCCTACGGCGTCGACGGAGCCGCCCACCGGGGCGCCCTCGGCGCACGCGGCGCCACCATCGCCGTACTCGCCTGCGGGGTCGACCGGCCCTATCCCCGCGGCCACCACGAGTTGATCAACCGTATCGCGGAACAAGGACTGGTCATCGGAGAGTTGCCACCCGGCGACCACCCCACGCCAAGCAGGTTCGTGCTGCGCAACCGTTTGATCGCCGCACTCACCCGCGGCACCGTGGTCGTCGAGGCGGCGCACCGCAGCGGAGCCCTGTCCACCGCGCGCAGCGCCCAGCGGCTCGGCCGCCACACCATGGGCGTACCGGGCCCCGTCACCAGCGCGCTCTCCGCCGGGGTGCACGAACTGCTCCGCGGCGAAGCCGTGCTCGTCACGGACGCGGCGGAAATCGGCGAGCTGGTCGGCGACATGGGGGAGCTGGCCCCACCGCGCCACGGCGCCTTCCGGCCGCGCGACCTGCTGGCCCCCGCCACCGCAGCCGTGCTGGCAGCGTTACCCGCCCGCGGCGTCACCACGCTCCCGGACCTCGCCCGCTCCGCCGGGACCAGCCCGGACGACGCCGTCGCCCGACTGTACGAACTCCGCTCCCTGGGGTTCGTCGAACGACATGGCGACGGCTGGCAGTTGACACGCCAGAAAGATCACTCGTCCAAGTCGTCACACGATGACCCATGACCCGTCGGACCGGCCCGTCCGATGATCTCCGACACCCTTGCCAGATCGTGCAGTTGGCGCCCCTCAGGCGGTCGCCCACCCCCGTGCGGCACCCCCGATGGGCGCCCAGCGGAACGTATCTGCGCACAGGCGATCCCCTGGACTTCGCACATCGCGACGCTACAGTCACGCTACGCTCACAAGGATTCCGGTACAGGGCCCTCATCTCCACACCGAACGTCCGGAATCGGACCGGCGGCCTGCCCGGTCCCCTTGAGTCCACGGCAGAACGGCAGAACGGCACAAGGCGACGAATGCCCCAGCACACCTCCGGGTCTGACCGGGCGGCCATTCCCCCCGCCGCCCGCGGCAGCGAGCGGCCACCCGGCCCCTCGACGCTCGACGAGCTGTGGCGTTCGTACAAGGACACGGGAGACGAACGGCTGCGCGAGCAGCTCATCCTGCACTACTCGCCGCTGGTCAAGTACGTCGCCGGCCGGGTGAGCGTCGGACTGCCCTCCAATGTCGAACAGGCGGACTTCGTCTCCTCCGGAGTGTTCGGGCTCATCGACGCCATTGAAAAGTTCGACCTCGAACGATCGATCAAGTTCGAGACCTATGCGATCACCCGGATCCGCGGTGCCATGATCGACGAACTGCGCGCGCTGGACTGGATCCCCCGTTCGGTACGGCAGAAGGCCCGCAACGTCGAGCGTGCCTACGCCACCCTGGAGGCCCAGCTACGGCGCACCCCCTCCGAGAGCGAGGTCGCCGGCGAGATGGGCATCGCCGTGGAGGAACTGCACGCCGTCTTCAGCCAGCTGTCCCTCGCCAACGTGGTCGCTCTCGAAGAACTCCTCCACGTGGGCGGTGAGGGCGGCGACCGGCTCAGCCTCATGGACACCCTCGAGGACACGGCGGCGGACAACCCCGTCGAGGTCGCGGAAGACAGGGAACTCCGCAGATTCCTCGCCCGGGCGATCAACACCCTCCCCGAGCGGGAGAAGACCGTCGTCACCCTCTATTACTACGAAGGCCTCACCCTCGCCGAGATCGGCAACGTCCTCGGCGTGACGGAGAGCCGGGTCAGCCAGATCCACAGCAAGTCCGTCCTCCAGCTCAGGGCCAAACTGGCCGCGTTCGGGCGCTGAACAGGGGTCCCTGAAGTTGGGCGCTGAACTTCGGGCCCTGAACTTCGGGCCCTGTATTTCGGGCGCGCTCGGCGCGCTGGGCGCGCTGAACGGGGCGAGGAGGGGGCTCCCGGGTCGGGAGGCCCGGCCTCCCGGTCTCCCGGTCTCTCGGCCTTTCTGGGCAGCGAAGCCGGGCAAGGCGTGGGGGCAGGAATGTGGGGGCTGCCGGCTCGGGTCCTGAGCGCGGCGGCGCAGGCGGGGGAATGTGAGGGCCGCGACTCCAGTTCCGCGCCCGGCTCCGCTCCGGACGGTGCGTCGTACACGCTCCCTGCCCGGACAACACCCGGGGGCCCTGCTCCGGCAATCTGCGCTCAGCCGGGCCCTGGCGGTTTGCGCGCGACCCGGCCCCGCGGATTGCGCTCGCCCCGGCCACGCGGATCGCGCTCAGCCGGGGCCCCGCAGCGACGTCGTCCGGGGGCCTCCGGGTGCAACGGGATCAATCCGTCTGCGGAAGCTCCGGGACGCCGATCACCGGCAGCAGCCGCGACGGGCCCGAGCGCAGCAGCGTCGGCGACAGGAGGGACAGCGGGTCCAAGTAGGTGCTCGCGCGACGCAGGCCCCAGTGCAGACACGGCCCCGTACAGTGGCCCGCTCCGGTTTCCAGGACGCCGACCACCTGGCCGGCCGTGACCCGGTCGCCCCGCTCGACCGTCGGGCGCACCGGTTCGTAGGTCGTGCGCAGTGCAGGGGAGCCCGTACCGTCCAGAGCCACCGAGACCACGCCCTGCCCGGCGACCCGGCCGGCGAAGACCACCGTGCCGGGCGCCACGGCACGTACCGGCGAGCCGGACGACGCCGCCAGGTCAACGCCGCGGTGACCGGGACCGTACGGAGTCGCCGGCGGATTCCAGCCACGCACCACCGTCGGCCGGGCGCCCACCGGCCACACCGTGCCGACCCGCGGCACCGGAG
>NZ_JAMJWG010000033.1 GCF_024435355.1 Streptomyces odontomachi | reverse complement strand
ACCCAACCGCAACGCCTGACCGGCAAGATGCAACGCCACCAACGACGACGAACACGCCGTGTCCACACTCACCGCAGGCCCCTCGAACCCCAACGCATACGCCAGGCGACCGGAGGCCACGCTGTTGGAGCGGCCGGTGAGGAGGTAGCCGTCGATGCCTTCGGTCGTCGAGCCGCCGGCGCCGGTGCCCATGCCGTAGTCGTTGTTCATGACGCCGGTGAAGACACCGGTGCGGCTGCCGTGCAGGGAGTGCGGATCGATCCGACCGTGCTCCAGGGCCTCCCACGCGGTCTCCAGCAGCACACGCTGCTGCGGATCCATCGCCAACGCCTCACGCGGGGAGATCCCGAAGAACTCCGCGTCGAAGCCGGCGGCCTCGTGCAGGAACCCGCCCTCGCGGGCATACGACGTACCGGCGTGGTCGGGGTCCGAATGGAACAGCGCCTCCAGGTCCCAGCCGCGGTCGGTCGGGAAGCCGGTGATCGCGTCCCGGCCGTCCGCGACCAGCCGCCACAGGTCGTCCGGGCCCTCGACCCCGCCCGGGAAACGGCACGCCATCCCCACGATCGCCAGCGGCTCGTCCAGCACCGCCGCACCGGCCGGGGTGCCGGATGTCGTGGCCGGGTCGGTGCCGTCGATCCCGTCGGTCAGGGTGCGGCACAGGTGGTCGACCAGCGTCTGGACGGTCGGGTAGTCGAACAGCAGGCCCGCCGGGAGCCGGAGATCCGTGGCGGCTTCCAGCCGGTTGCGCATCTCGACGGCGCTCAGGGAAGTGAAGCCCCGTTCCTTGAAGGTCGGTTGCGCGGCCGGGGAGCCACCGGTGCGGGCCGCCGCGCCGTCGTCGTCGTCCTCGCCCAGGACGGCGGTCACCGCCCCGTCCACCAGGTCCCGTACGGCCGTCCGCAGGGCGTCCCCGCGCAGGCCGGCCAGCGGGTGTGGCGGCTCGGCGTCGGCAACGGCATCGGCGTCGGCATCGAGGCGGTGCCGCAGGGCCGGGGCAGGGCGGCCGGCGGAGTCGAACCGCGGCCAGTGGGAGCGGCGCTGGAAGGGGTAGGTGGGCAGGTCGCAGCCGGGGGTGCCGGACGGGTGGGCGGCGGTCCAGTCGACGTCGTGGCCGGTGGCGAAGAGTCCGGCGAGTGCGGTGGCCGCGCCGAGCGTGTCGGGGCGGTCCGGCTGGACGGCGCTGAGGACGGCCGGCCTGGGGTCGGCGCCGTCCAGACAGGTGCCGGCGGCGGGGGCGAGCACGGGGCTCGGGGAGAGTTCCAGGTAGGTGGTGACGCCCTCGGCGTGCAGGGCCCGGATGCCGTCGGCGAACCGCACGGTGGCGCGGACGTGGCGCACCCAGTACTCGGGGTCGGTGAGGTCCGCCGCGGTGGCGATGGTGCCGGTGACGTTGGAGACCACCGGGAGTTGCGGCGGGGCGTAGCGCATGCGGCGGGCCACGGTGCGGAACTCGTCGAGGATGCGGTCCATGTGCGGCGAGTGCGCGGCGACGCTGACGGCGAGCCCCTTCGTCTTGCGCCCGCGTGCCCGCCACTGCTCGCACAGCGTGCGTACCGCGTCGGGGTCACCGGAGACGACGGTGGAGTCGGGCGCGTTCACGGCCGCGACGGACACCGTGCCGGCGAACGCGTCCAGGCCGGCCAGCACCTCCTCCTCCGAGGCCTGCACGGCGGCCATGGAGCCGCCCGTCGCGCTCTGGATGAGGCGGGCGCGCACGACGGCGAGTTCCGCCGCGTCGGGCAGGCCGAGCACGCCCGCGAGGTGTGCCGCGGTCAGCTCCCCCATGGAGTGGCCGGTGAGGTGGGTGGGGCGCAGTCCCCAGCTCTCGAAGAGGCGGTAGAGGGCGACTTCGACGGCCAGCAGGGACGGGTTGGCGTAGTCGGTGCGGTCCAGCAGCGCGGCCTCTGGGGTGCCCGGGTCGGCGAAGACCAACGGGCGGATGGGGCGGGGCAGATGGCGGTCGAGCTCGTCGCAGACGGCGTCGAAGGCGGCAGCGTAGACCGGGTGGGCCCGGTACAGGCCGGCGCCCATGCCGGGCCGCTGGCTGCCGCCGCCCCCGAACAGCACGGCGAGGCCGCCCGGGCGTGCCGTCGGCGCGGGGGCGGTGACCAGGTGGGGGTGGGGGGTGCCGTCGGCGAGCGCGCGCAGGCCGGCGACGAGTTCGGCGCGCGTGGTGCCGACGACGGCGGCGCGGCGCAGGAAGGCGGTGCGGCCGGCGGTGAGGGTGCGGCCGACCTGGTCCGGGTCGGCCGTGGGGTAGGCCTGCGTGAGATGGGTGTGCAGCCGGTCGGCCTGGGCGCGCAGGTCGGCACCGGTCCGCGCGGAGACGGGCCACACCAGCGGCGGGCGCTCCGTGTCCCGGGCGGGTGCCGGGCGCGGGGCCGGGGCTGCGGTGGTGGCCGGTGGTTCGGAGAGCAGGACGTGGCAGTTGGTGCCGCCGATGCCCCAGGAGTTGACCCCGGCGATCAGCTCCCGCTCGGGCCGGGGCCACGGCCCGTGGCTGGTCTGCACGCGCAGGTGGTGCTCGGCCAGGCGGGCTTCCGGGTGCGGGCGTTCGTGGTTCAGGGTGGGCGGCAGTGCGCGGTGCCGGATGCTGAGGGCGACCTTGAGGAGGCCGGTGATGCCGGCGGCGGCTTCGAGGTGGCCGAGGTTCGTCTTCACGGAGCCGACGCTGAGCGGCACGCCGTCCCGGTCCGCGCCGGCCGCGGTGCCGACCGCGTGGGCCTCCACCGGGTCGCCGACCGGTGTGCCGGTGCCGTGGAGTTCGACGTACTGCACGGCCGCGGGGTCGACGGCGGCGCGGCGGCAGGCGGCGCGGATCACGGCGCGCTGGGCGTCGGCGCTGGGGGTGGTGAGGCCGTCGGTCGCGCCGTCGTTGTTGACGGCGCTGCCGCGGATGACGCAGACGATCCGGTCGCCGTCGGCGAGCGCGGCGTGCAGGGGCTTGAGGACGACGAGGGCGCCGCCTTCGCCGCGCACGGTGCCGTTGGCGCCGGCGTCGAGCAGCCGGACACGGCCGTCGGGCGACAGCGCGCCGAGCCGCCCGAGGGTGGCGGCCGACTCGGGGAGCAGGTTGAGGTTGACGCCGCCGACCAGCGCGAGCGTGGACTCGCCGCTGCGCAGGCTGGCGCAGGCGGCGTGCACGGCGACCAGCGAGGACGACTGGGCGGAGTCCAGCGTCAGGCTGGGGCCGCGCAGGCCGAGGACGTAGCTGACCCGGTTGGCGATGATGCCGCGGTGGGTGCCGGTGAGCCCGTACTGGCCGGCCAGGTCCGGGCCGTGGCCGTGCAGCAGCCGGGACCAGTCGTCCCAGATGGCGCCGATGAAGACGCCCGCCGCCGAACCCATCAGCCGGTCGGGGGCGATGCGGGCGTCCTCCAGCGCCTCCCAGGCGAGTTCCAGGACCAGCCTTTGCTGCGGGTCCATGACGGCCGCCTCGGCGGGCCCGATGCCGAAGAACGCGGCGTCGAAGCGGTCCACGTGGTCGAGGAACGCCCCGTGGGCCAGCGCGGTCGCGTCCGCCGGTGAGCCACCCGAAACGCCGGACGCGGCCGTGTCCCAACGGTCCGCGGGGGTCGGGCCGACCGCTTCCACGCCGTCCCGCAACAGCCGCCAGAACGCGGCCGGATCGTCCGCCCGTGGCAGCCGGCAGGACATGCCGATGACCGCGATGGGCTCGTCCGGAGTGGCCGCCTGCCTGGTGGTGTCGCTCATGACTGCCTTCGTCGTCGTTGCTCGGGTGGCTCGGGTGCCGTCTGCCGCGGGGTGGGCTGCTCCCGCGGTCGGCCGGTGCTGCGGCGCATGGCGGACGATGCCCGGCGCCGGTGCTTCGCTGGCCCGGCGCCGGGCATCGGTGGTGCGGGGTTCAGCCGGCGAGCGCCTGGAGCGCCTGGTTCCAGGCGGTCTCGCCGCCGATCGCCGCCATGGGCAGCCAGGGGTTCCAGAAGTCCCGGTAGTGGGTGATGAGGCCGTCTTCGAAGCGGACCACGGAGAGGTAGTCCTGCCGGTAGCTGCTGCCGGTGGCGAGCAGCGTGCAGTCGCCGGGGAACTCGGCGACGACCACGCCCTCGGCGGTCGCGGCGTGGAAGACCGGCTCGCCGTACTCGACCTTGAGCTGCTGCGGCATGAAGCTCATCTGGGCGAGCAGTTCGTCGGTGCCGCGCATCACGGTGGGGAACCCGGGCGGCGCGTAGACGAATTCGAGCACGCCGTCCGGGGCGAACAGCGCGACCCACTCCGCGGTGCGCCCCTCCTGAAGCAGCTTCAGGCCGTCCGCGAAGATCTTCTTCAGCTGGTCGGGCTCGGGGTTGGTCACGTGGTTCCTCCTGGGGGTGTGACGAGGGAACGGAAGACGCGGTCGATCGCCGCGTCGGGAAGCAGCCGGGTGAGCAGCCGGCCCATGGTCGCGTCGCGGCCGACGGTGTAGCGGCTGCGCGGGCTGCCGGCGGTCAGGGCCCGGTGCACGGTCCGTGCGAAGTCCTCCGGGCTGGTCCTGCTGGTGCGGGCGCCTTTCTCGTTGGTCTCCAGGAAGCGGACGAACGTGGCCCGGTAGCGGTCCTGGAGCGGCTTCGGGGCGGCGTCGATGATGCGGGAGCCGGTGCCGGAGACCTTGTCCCAGATCGGGGTGGCGATGGCGCCGGGCTGGACGACGCTGACGGCCACCCCGCTGGGGGCGACCTCGCGCCGCAGGGCGTCGCTGAAGGCCTCCTTGGCCCACATGGCCGCCGCGTAGGCCCCGAGGTACGGGATGGCGACGTTGCCGAGTCCCGAGGTGACGTTGACGACCCGGCCGCCGGCGTCGCGCAGCAGCGGCAGGAACGCCTGGGTGGTGGCGATCTGCCCGACGACGCTGGTCTCCAGCTGCTGGCGCAGGTCGTCCAGGGGCAGGCACTCCAGTGGCGCGGAGACGCAGATGCCGGCGTTGTTGACCAGACCCCACAGCCCCTGCTCGCCGACCGCCGCGCGGACGGTGTCCTCGGCGGCGGTGATCGAGGCCGCGTCGGTGACGTCGAGGACGAGCTGTTCGACCCCGGGGGGCGGGTCGCCGGCGAGTTTGCGCACCCCCGCGTAGACCTTGAAGCCGGCCGCTGCGAGCTGTCCTGCGCAGGCCCGGCCCAGGCCCGTCGAGGCACCGGTGACCAGCACGGCGCGCCCGCGTGGGTCGAGGTTTCGTGCGGACATGGGGGCTCCTGTCAGGCGAGAGAGGCCAGCACGGCCTCGACGGTCGCGTCGGCCATCCGCTCGGCGCGGTCCCGGGGGACGGCCTGGTCCACGTGGGTGAAGTTGCAGGCCATGCGGTCGTGGCTGGTGTTGACGGTGGCCACGAAGAAGGCGTTGACCGACAGGCCGGTGACGAACTCGGCGTCGCTGAGCTGCCAGGGGCCGATCCGGTCGGGGAAGTCGTACCGGCCGAGGTTGGACAGGCAGAGCGTGATGGGTCCCTTGTTCTCCATGAACTTCAGGAACTTCTCGCTCTTGCCGACGGTCTTCGGCGCGACGAAGCCCATGGTGGCGATGGCGGTGAGGTGCTCGCCACGGCCGCGGCGGCGCGCCAGGTCCTTGCTGATGGTGCGGGCCGTCGGCCACAGCGGCTGGCCGGGGCGGTAGGCGACCACCGAGGGGAGGGTGGCCACGTAGGTGCCGACCTCGTCCTCGGTGACCGGCGGCACGAGGGCCTCGCGGAACGTGACCGGGGAGCCGATGGTGAGGTTGCCCGGACCGGTGCCGGCGTCCTCGGCGACCGCGGTCACCATGGCGGCGGCCAGCAGGCCGTGCACGGTGGTGCCCTCGCGTTTGCAGGCCTCGGCCAGGGCGGTCACGTCGGGACCGTCGATGTCGTGGTGGATCAGCCGGGAGGTGCGCTGCGGGAACGGCACGCGACGGGTCGGCTCCAGGCGGGTCGGCTTCAGGCGCCCGGCCGCCAGCTGGTCGGACAGCAGCTGGGTCACCACGCGGGCGGTGCCGCTCAGGCCCCGGTGGTTCCTGGGCAGCAGGTCCTCGGGGCCCGGCCGGTCGCTCGCCGGCCGTATCTCGGTGGTCTCGCCTGACTCGTAACGGGCCGCCAGCTGGAGCCACTGCCGCAGCAGGCTCAGTACCGTCGTCCCGTCGGCGACGCAGTGCGGCACGGTGATGATGAGGTCGTGCAGGTCGCCCTGGGAGATCACGACGGCCCTGGCCAGCGGCCCGGTGGCCCAGTCGACGGGTTCGACCAGCTCGCGCTCGTCCAGCTCGCGGCGCCAGCGCGCGTCGCACGGCTGCTCACCGTCGGGCACCGTCACGGTGCGCAAGGGGATGGGTTCGCCGGTGACGGGCACGAAGCGCGGTGCGCTGCCGTCGCGTTCGGAGCGGATGGCGACCCGCAGCAGCGGGTGGCGGGCCTGGAGGGCGTCGAGCCCCTGGCCCAGCACCTCCTCGCGGAGCCGGCCGCGCACGCGGACGTGTCCGATGACGTTGAGCGGGGAGATCTGGTCGCAGATCCAGTACCAGCGCTCCAGAGGAGTGAGCGGGCGCGCGACCGTGGTGGGGGGCTTCACGGGGTCACCTCCGCCGCCGCTGCGGCGTGGTAGTCGAGTAGGTCGATGTTCTGCTTGTCCAGGACGGACCGCGGCGCGAACGTGAAGAACAGCCGGCGGCCGGCGAGCTGGGTCAGCCGTTCGGTCTGCTCCAGTTCGCTCAGCGAGTGCGCGGCGGCCACCACGCTGCGGGTGCGGGCGAGCCGGGCGCGCTCGTACCCGCGCAGCGCGGCGGGGAGGTCTTCCGCGCCCTTCAGGTGGTGGGCCAGGACGGCGGCGTCCTCCATGGCGATCGCGGCGCCCTGGCCGAGGCTCGTCATCATCGGGTGGGCCGCGTCACCGAGCAGGGTGACCGGCCCTTCGCCCCAGCGCTCCAGGAACGGCCGGTCGCGGGCCGGGAAGGCGGTGATCTCCTCCGGAGGCGTGGCCTGGATGCAGGCTTCCACCTCGGGCGCCCAGCCCGCGTAGGTCTGCTCGATCTCGGCCCGGGTGCCCTGCCAGTCACGGGCCTGCTCGGCGGGCATGTTCTTCGTGCCCCACCAGTAGACCTGGCCCTTGCCGATGTTGGCGATGCCGAACCGGCGGCCCCGGCCCCAGTAGTGCGCGCCGTACTGCTTGGGGATGGCCGGGTGCGAGAAGTGCGGGGTGGCGACCCAGCAGACGTAGCCCGGTTCGAAGGGCGTCTCGGGTCCTGCCAGGGTGCGCCGGATCGCCGAGTTGAAGCCGTCGGCGCCGATGAGGACGTCACCGTGCGCCTCGCTGCCGTCGGCGAACCGCACCCGCACGCCGTCGGCGCCGGCCTCGTACCCGGTGGCCTGCGCGCCGAGGGTGACGGGTACGTCCCCCGCTGCGGCCAGCAGCAGGCTCTGCAACTCGGCGCGGTGCAGGCCGAAGCTGGGGGCGCCCAGGCGGTCGCAGATCTCCTTGAACTCCAGGGTGCGGATCAGCTTGCCGCGTTTGGTGCGGAAGTGCAGCTGCTCCAGGATCTCGACGTGCTCCTCCAGCTTGAGGTCGATGCCGAGGGTGCGCAGGGCCAGCACCGCGTTCGACATCAGCGACAGGGCGCCGCCCGCCGGTTTGAGTTCCCGGGCCCGCTCGTACACCTCCACGTCGACCCCTACGCTGCGCAGGGTGACGGCGGCGGTGAGGCCGCCGATGCCCGCCCCGACGACCAGGGCGCGTACCTTCGGTCGTGACGTCATTGCGGTTGGCTTCCTTCCGATACGGCACGGGCCGCCACCTGGACGTACGGCTCGTCGAGCAGCCGGAGGTGGTCACCGGGCACCTCGACCAGGTGCACCCGGCCGCTGGTGAGGGTGGACCAGCCGTTGAGCGGGTCCTGGTGGAGGGTGCGGGCGGCGCCGTGCATGGGTTTGAGCGCGTCCGGCAGCGCCCCGGTGGCCTTGACCAGCGTGACGTCGACCGGCAGCGGGCCCGGCTGGTAGTCGCGCAGCGCCGCCCAGTTGGCCTTGTAGACGGCGAACATCCGGCGGACGGCCGAGCGTGCGGTGCCGGGGGCGAGGACGCCTGCGGCGGCGGCACGCTCGGCGATGAAGTCGAGGCGGTCCTCGTCGCTCTCCAGGGTGTCGGGGAGCGGCTCGACGGGGGCGTCGCCGCCGCGGTCGACCCAGATCAGCTCCCAGAAGAACCACTCCATCATGGCCCGGTCGGCCACGTCGGGCCGCTCGCCGGGTGACGGTGCGATCGAGTCGAGCAGGACCAGCTGCTCGACGTCGTCGGTGCCGGCGGTGTGCAGCTGCCAGGCCATCTCGAAGGCGACGAAGCCGCCGAAGGACCAGCCGCCGAGCCGGTAGGGGCCTTCGGGCTGGATGCGCCGGATCGCGTCCAGGTAGCTGCGGGCGAGGCCGCTCATGGTGCTGACGGGCTCGGTGCCCGGCTCGGCGCCGGCCGCCTGGAGCGCGTACACCGGCTGGTCGGGGGGCAGATGCCGGGCCAGCCGTACGTAGCACAGCACGTTGCCGCCCAGCGGGTGGACGAGGAACAGCGGCCGGCGGGCGCCTTCGGTGCGGATGGGCACGACGGCGTCGAAGCCGGGCGCCGAGTCCGCGGAGCGCAGCCGCTCGGCCAGCGCCGCCACCGTCGGTTCCGTGGCGAACGTGGCCAGCGGCACCCGGACGCCGAACCGCTTCTCGACGGCCACCATCAGCCGCATCGCCGTGAGCGAGGTGCCGCCAAGATCGAAGAAGTCGTCGTCGACGCCGGGCGCCGGCAGGCCGAGGAGTTCGCCGAGGATGTCGGCGACGGCGCGTTCCGTGGCGTCCCGTGGCGCGGTGCGGGCCCGGGCGGGGACGGTGTCGAGGGGGCGGCCGCGCAGGGTGGCGTCGTCGCGTTTGCCGCTGGGGGTGAGCGGCAGCGCGTCCAGCCAGGCCAGGTGTGCGGGCACCATGTGGTCGGGCAGGGTGGCCCGTAGCCGGCTGCGCAGTTCGGCCGTGTCCACCGCGTCCGGGCTGCCCACCAGGAACGCCGCCAGGTAGGAGTCGCCGTCGCGGCGGCGGGCCACCACCGCGGCCTCCTCGATGCCGGGGTGGTCCAGCGCCATGATGGCCAGTTCGACCTCGGCCGGCTCGACGCGGAACCCGCGCACCTTCACCTGGTCGTCGGCGCGGCCCAGCCACACGACGTCGCCGCCGGGCAGGGTGCGGCCGAGGTCGCCGGTGCGGTAGAGGCGGGCGCCCCAGGGGGCGGTGACGAAGCGTTCGGCGGTCAGGTCGGGGCGGCCGAGGTAGCCGCGGCCCAGGCACGCCCCGCCGAGCACGATCTCGCCGCGCGCCCCGGGCGGCACCGGCCGCAGCCGCTCGTCCACGACGTACATCCCGGCACCGTCGATCGGCCGGCCGACCGGCGGCAGCGCCGGGAAGTCGGCCGGGTCGCCGGCCATCACGTACGAGCTGGCCAGGTTGGTCTCGGTGGGCCCGTACTGGTTCTCCAGCACGGTGCCGGGCAGGGCCGCGCAGAACCGGCGGATCTCGTCGGTGACCCGCAGCTGCTCGCCGGAGGACACCAGCACCGACAGGTTCCCCGGGCGCCGGCCCAGTTCCCCGGAGGCGTCCGCGAGCTGCTGCAACGCCACGTACGGCAGGAACGCCCGGCGGACCCGCTGCTCGTCGAGCAGCCGCAGCAGCGCCGACTGGTCGCGCCGGTCCGCCTCGGCGACCAGGACGAGGGTGCCGCCGCCGGCGAGGGTGGAGAACATCTCCTGGAAGGACACGTCGAAGCTGAGCGGGGCGAACTGGAGGGTGCGCTCCCCGGCGGCCGCGGTGCGTGCGGTCAGCTGCCAGCGCACGTAGTTGGCCCACAGCCGGTGCGGCAGCTCCACGCCCTTGGGTTCACCGGACGAGCCGGACGTGAACAGCAGCAGGGCGAGGTCGTCCAGGCCGATCGCGGGCCGGGCGAAGCACACCGGCTCGTCGAGGGCGAGCGACTCCGCCGGCAGCAGCAGGTCGGGGTCGGGGACCAGCCCGGCGTGCCGGGCGTGCGCGACGATCCGGAAGGGCCGGGCCCGCTCCACCATGCGCGCGAGCCGCCCCGCCGGGTACGACACGTCCAGCGGCAGGCAGACGGCGCCGGCGCGCAGCACGCCGAGGACGACGGCGACCATCTCAGGGGACCGGTCCAGGGCGATGCCGACCGGGGCCCCGGCGGGCACGCCGAGCTCGGCCAGTTCGGCGGCGACCCGGTCGGCGGCCCGGTCCAGCCGGCGGTAGGTCCAGGTGAGGGTGCCGAACACGACGGCCGGCTCGTCGGGTCGCCGGCGTGCCTGGTCGTCGATCAGGGTGAGCACGCCGGCCGGGTCGGGCAGCACGGCGTGCGCCGGCGGCTGCGCCAGGAAGGAGAAGTCGACAGGGTCGTCGGGGTGCGCCACGACCCGGGCGAGTACCTGCTGGAAGACATCGGCGAACTGGCCGGCCTGCGCCGGTGTGAACGCGCCGCCGTCGCAGTCGAACCTGAGCCGCAGCGCCTGGCCGTCCCGCGGGTCGACGATGGCGTTGACCAGCAGCGCGAGGTTGGTCTCCTCGTGGGCGGTGAGGCCGAGCAGGGTCACCTCGGGGCGTGCGAAGACCTCTTCCAGGGCGTGCAGCCGGACGAAGTTGAAGGCGGTGTCGGTGACGGGGCCGCCGCCCTGGTCGGTCTGGATCGCGCTGAGCGGGTAGCCGGCGTGCGGGTAGGACTCCTTCTCCTGCCGGACCACCGAGCGGACCGCGTCCAGCCAGCTGCCGTCGGTCTTCTCCAGCCGGAACGGCATGGTGTTCAGGAAGAGTCCGGCCATGCTGTCGGAGCCGATCACCGCGGGGCGGCCGTGGGTCACCAGCCCGGTGGTGACGTCGGGCGAGCCGGCCAGCAGCCGCAGCGTCAGGCAGTGCGCGGTGAACACCAGCAGCCGCAGCGGCAGGGCATGACGGCGCGCGAAGTCGTCCAGCGCACCCGACAGGGCGGCGGGCAGCTCGGCGTGGTGGACGATCAGCCGCTGCGGCCGGGGCGGCTCGTGGGGCACGTAGGGGTCGAGCCGGCCGGGTTCGGCGCCGCTCAGCAGCCGCTGCCAGTAGGCACGTTGCGACGCTGACTCCAGGGCACGCCGCTCGGCCCGCACGTAGGCGGCGAAGGACGGCAGCTCGGTGTCGTCCACCGGCTCGACGTCCGCCCCGAGCTGGTGCAGGTACCCCTGGAACAGCTCGCGGACCAGCACCGCCACGCTCCCGCCGTCCAGGATGGCGTGGTGGAAGCTGAGGACGAGGTCAAGCCGGCCGCCCCGGGCATGGGCCCGGAACTCGTACAGCGGTGGCCGCCCGAAGTCGTAGCGGTGGGTGCGGCGTTCCTCGATGCAGGCGGCGATGACCGCGTCCGCCTCGGCGTCCGTGACGTGCACGATCCGCAGGCCGCCGGTCGCCTCGGGCCACACCGTCTGCAACGGCTCCGAACAGCCGGTCAGGTCGAACCCGGAGCGGAGCGCCGCGTGCCGGGCGACGAGCCGGTCGAAGGCCGCGCGGAACGCGGTCTCGTCGAAGTCGCCGGCGAGGGCGAGGGCGTAGTGGAAGACGTCCTGGTAGAGGCTGGAGCCGGCCTGCTCACGGCTGTGGTAGATCATGCCGAGTTGCAGCCGGGTCACCGGGTAGGCGTCGACGAGGCCGCTGGTGCGGGCCCGGTCAGCGCCCGTGACCAGCGCGAACGGTTCCGGTGGCAGGTCCGCGGGCGCGGCCGCGAGGTGCGGCGCCTGGGTGGCCACCGTGGTGTTGCGGGCCAGGTCGGCCAGGGTCAGCCGCAGGCCGCGCCGTTCGGCCGCCGACCGCACCTTGAGCAGCAGCAGGGAGTCACCGCCCAGCGTGAACCACTCGTCGTGGACCCCGACCCGCTCGATCCCCAGCGCCTCCGCCCATGCCTCGGCCAGGCCCTCTTCGGCCGGGGTGGTGGGAGCGGCGTAGCCGCGCTCCGGGCCGTCCGGTACGGGGTCCGGCAGCGCCGCGCGGTCCAGCTTGCCGTTGGGGGTCAGCGGGATCCGGTCGATCCGCACGAAGTGCGCCGGGATCATGTAATCGGGCAGGGTGGCGGCCAGATGGGCGCGGAGCAGCGCGTCGTCGATCGGCTCGTCCGCGGTGTAGTGGGCGACGAGCCGCACCCCGCCGCCGGGCACCGCACGGTCCGTGACGACGGCGGCCCGCACCGGCGGCAGCCCGGTCAGCCGGTGCTCGATCTCGCCGGGCTCCACCCGGTTGCCGCGCACCTTGACCTGGCGGTCGATGCGCCCGAGGAACTCGATCGTGCCGTCCGCTAGCCGGCGGGCCAGGTCGCCGGTGCGGTACATCCGGGCGCCGGGCGTGAACGGGTCGTCGACGAACCGCTGCGCGGTCAGCTCCGGCCGGCCGAGGTAGCCGCGCGCCAGACCGGCGCCGGCGATGCACAGCTCGCCCGCGGCGCCGACCGGCTGCGGGTCGCCGAACCGGTCGACGACGTACAGCCGCAGGTTGTCGATCGGCCGCCCGATGGGCACCCGGTCGGCGGGCGCGTCGTACGGGCAGTCCTGGTACGACACGTCCACGGTGGCCTCGGTGGGCCCGTACAGGTTCGTCAGCCGCGGCCCGTCGGGGCCGAAGATCCGGTGGAAGGCGGCGACCTGCTCGGGCGGCAGCGCCTCGCCGCTACAGAAGACGTGCCGCAGCGAAGCCGCCCTCGCCCGGGCGTCCGGCTGGGCCGCCACCAGGTCCAGGAAGGCCGCGAACATGGAGGGCACGAAGTGCAGCACCGTGACCCGCTCGGCCTCGATGGTGTCCAGCAGCTCCCGCGGGTCCTTCTCCGCGCCGGGCGGCAGCAGGGCGACCCGGGCGCCGGCGATGCCCCACCAGAACAGCTCCCACACCGACACGTCGAACGTGGCCGGCGTCTTGTGCAGGATCACGTCGTCCGCGCCGAGCGGGTACCGGCGCTGCATCCAGGCGAGCCGGTTCACCACCGCCCGGTGCTCGACCATGACGCCCTTGGGCCGCCCGGTCGACCCTGAGGTGTAGATGACGTAGGCCAGGTCGGTGGGGTCGCCGGCGGGCTGCGGGGGCGTGCCGGTGGCGGGTCGTGCCCGGTCCCCCGGTCGCTCCTCGTCCCCGGGCAGCACGAGCACCCCGTCCAGCACCTTCAGCGGTGGGGCGCCGGCGCCGGTCAGGACGGCGCGGGCGCCGCTGTCGCCGAGCACCTCGGCGATCCGGTCGGCCGGGTGGCCCGGGTCGACGGGCAGGTAGGCGGCGCCGGCCCGCAGTGCGGCCAGGGCGGCGATCACGCTGTGTGCCGAGCGTTCGAGCAGCACGGCGACACGGTCGCCCGGGCGGACCCCGCCGTCCCGCAGCGCCGCCGCCAACCGCCCCGACCTGGCGTCCAGTTCGGCGTAGTCGAGCCGGATGCCGGTGGCGGGCTCGGCCAGGGCGATCCGGTCCGGGGTGCGGGCGGCCTGGGCGGTGATCAGGGCGTGCAGTGTCGTGTCGTCCGGGAAGGGGTGGTCGGTGGCGTTGACGGTGTGGACCAGCGCCGTGCGCTCGTCGTCGTCGAGCATGCCGACGGCGGCCACGGCACGCCCGGGGTCCTCCAGCGCGGTGCGCAGCAGGGTGCGCAGGTGGCGGGCGACCGACGCGATGGGGAAGTCCGCGTCGAACACGTCGGTGGCGTAGTCCAGGTCCACCACGGTCTCGCCGGTGCCGGCGTGCTCGTTGACGACGACGGCGAGGACGTCCTGGTCGTGCACCCAGGTGGCCCCCGATGACTCGACCCGCACCCCGGGCGGCTTCCGGCCCGCGGGCCACTGCACGTACGACAGCGTCACGTCGAACACCTGCCGGGCATGGGCCGGCCGGTCGGCCAGCAGGTCACCGAAGGCGAGCCGTTCGTGCCGCTGGAGTTCCCGCGCGCCCGACTGCACGGCGCCCACCAGCTCGCTCCAGGGGGTGCCCGGGGCCACCTCGACGGGCAGCGGCAGGGTGTTGGCGAACTGCCCCACCGTGCGCCGCTCGTCCTTGCCCCGGCGGTTGAACAGGGGGACGCCGATGACCACCTGCTCGGCACCGTGCACCCGGGACAGATACGCGCTGAACGCGGCCGCCAGGAAGGCGAACGGTGTCTCGCCGCGCTCCCGCACGCGTTCGGTCAGCCCGGCGGGCAGGGTGAAGGAGTGGTGCGCGCGCTGCCGCGCCCCCGCCGGTGCCCGGCGGGCGAACAGCGCCGGCTCGACCCCCTCCAGCAGCCGGCCGAAATAGGCCCGGTCCTCGGTGTGCACCGCCGACGCCCGGTAGTCACGCTCGTCGGCCAGGCACGCCGTGAAGCTCGGCGCCGCGGCCGGGGCGAGGCCCGCACCGGCGCGCCTGACCTGGTCGAAGAACAGGTGCAGCCCCCACGCGTCGGTGATCAGGTGGTGGGCTGCGACGTAGAGGTGGACGGCGGCGGCGCTCTCCTTCAGCAGCGCCGCCCTGACCGGGGTGCCGCCGTGCAGGTCGAAGGGCTTGACCGCGTCGGCCGCGATCCAGGCCGCACAGCTCGCCGCCGGGTCCACGGCGCCGGAGAAGTCCAGCACCTCGGACACGGGCGGCTCCGCGTCGGCCCACTGCACGGGGGTGCCGTCCTGGTCGGCGAACCTGAGCCGGAAGGCGTCGTTGGCCCGCAGGGCGTGGTCCAGGGCCGTCCGCAGCAGACCTTCGTCGATTTCCCCGGCCGCCCCCGCCGCGCCGGTCGGCCCGGCCGGCCCGCGTGCCCCGCCTTCATGGGGGTCGCGTACGAATCGCTGGCTCAGGTGGATCGTGAACTGCGGACTACTGGGAAACAGCTCGTGCGCCACCCAGATATCGCGCTGATAAGCCGTCAAAGGCAGTGGTGCGGGCACGGATTTCCCCCGGTTCCCTACAGTCGCCGGCCGTTCGGCACTCGTGCACTCTGCCGGGGCCGACGGGTGCCATCCAGAAATTCCGCAACCAGAAATACGGCAGGGTGGCAGTCTGAGTACCAGCCACCCGGATTCCCCATACGAAGGCGATCTCGGCCGGCCTGCCGACGTTCGGGTGCACGCCAGGGGCGGTCGAGGCCCTGCGCGGCACGCCGTGGCGGTACAGCGCGGACGCCGCTGAAGCGGATCGCCAGCTCCCACTTCGCCGCCTACCGCGAGGGCCGGGGCCGACAACCGCCGAGACCGGAAGGGGAACCGCCTCCTCCGCAAGGGGTGCGCGCATCCCACGCCGCCCCCAGTCCGCCCGCCGACGGACGGCGGTGGACAGCAGCGGACAGCGGCACGACGTGCGCACCGGCCCGCGGGCCCGGCAGCTCACCGCGATAAACCGCTTTCGACAATCCGGCAAACAGGACGGAAGCGAACGCGACGGGAGCGAGCCTATGCTGTGAGCGAAGTCCACGGCGTAGCACACGGCACCAAGACCACACGGCATGACCCCCGTGTTACAGTCTGAAAGCTATCGGCCAATCAGACACATAGTCAATTACCTTGTGAGCAATGCCTGTTGAGCGACACCACAGCAATATGCAACACCCGGAATTACATACGGCCCCGCAGGGAGTCGACGGAATTCCACAGGGATTGCACAGAGGGTGCGGTACGGATTCGGCCGGCGGTGGAAAAGTACGAGCGACGGTTCCAAGGCGGCTCTTCGGGACGTCGTCTTCATACTCTGAGGGGGTCCAGTGACCTTAAGGGACAATTTCTCCTCGGCCGCGCGCATGCCGCGGTCCGAGGGCGGCAACAGCGGCATGGGAATGGGTGACCAGGTCTACAGCCGACTGCTGGGCGACCGTATCGTCTTCCTCGGCCAGGAAGTCGACGACGACATCGCGAACAAAATCACGGCCCAGTTGCTGATGCTCGCAGCGGACTCCGACAGAGACATCTACCTGTACATCAACTCCCCCGGCGGTTCCGTCACGGCGGGCATGGCGGTGTACGACACGATGCACTACATCAAGAACGACGTGGTGACCATCGCCATGGGATTCTGCGCCTCCATGGGGCAGTTCCTGCTCACCGCCGGCGCCAAGGGCAAGCGGTACGCCCTGCCGCACACCAAGATCCTCATGCACCAGCCGTCGGCCGGTCTGGGCGGTTCGGCCAGCGACATCAAGATCTACGCCGAGCAGCTGCTGCGTACCAAGAAGGAGATGGCCGAGCTGATCGCTCACCACTCCGGGCAGGACATCGACAAGATCAGCCACGACTCGGACCGCGACAAGTGGTTCACCGCCCAGGAGGCCGCGGAGTACGGCCTGATCGACGCGGTGATGGGATCGGCCCAGGACATCCCGGGCGCCGGCGGTACCTTCTCGCCCTGAGCACCGGGCGGCCCGGCGACGGCACCCCCGCCCGGCGGCGGGGGCACCGAGCCGGGCCGGCCGCTCCCCGCCGACCACCCGTTCCATCCCGCCCCGAGGGGAATTTCCGTCCATGGCCCTGCACGACCGCCCGGCATCCGTCTTCCGCGGCGCGCCAGCGCACGCCCGGCACGTGGTGCCCCGGTTCATCGAGCGCACCTCCCAGGGAGTGCGTGAGTACGACCCGTACTCCAAGCTGTACGAGGAGCGCATCGTCTTCCTCGGCGCGCCGATCGACGACACCTCCGCCAACGACGTCATGGCACAGCTGCTGTGCCTGGAGTCGATGGACCCGGACCGTGACATCTCCTTCTACATCAACTCACCGGGCGGTTCCCTGACCGCCATGACGGCGATCTACGACACCATGCAGTTCGTGACGCCCGAGATCCAGACCGTCTGCATCGGCCAGGCGGCCTCCGCGGCCGCCGTCCTGCTGGCCGCCGGCACCCCCGGCAAGCGCACGGCCCTGACCGGTGCGCGCGTGGTGCTGCACCAGCCGTACAGCGACGGGGAGCGCGGGCAGATATCCGATCTGGAGATCCAGGCCCGCGAGATCCAGCGCGTCCGCTCCCAGGTGGAGACCATCCTGGCCCGGCACACCGGCCAGCCCCTGGAGCGGGTCCAGGAGGACATCGAGCGCGACAAGATCCTCACGGCACAGCAGTCGCTGGAATACGGTCTCATCGACCACGTACTGACGACACGCAAGTAGCACCGACGGACCAGGACGGCACCACCATGACACCCCGCAAGGACCAGATCCCCGCCGATCACTTCTTCTCCGCCGACCTGAGGGTCGGGCGGATCGTGACCGTCGAGGCGTTCCCGGAAGCCCGTCGGCCCGCCTACCGCATCCAGGTCGACTTCGGGCCGGCGGGGACCCTGTGGACCAGTGCCCAGGTGACCAACTACTCCCCCGAGGAGTTGAAGGACCGCCTGGTGGTCGGGGTGATCAACCTCCCGGGCAAGCGGATCGCCGGGCGCACCAGCGAGTTCCTGCTGCTCGGGTCCTATGCGGACGGCGGCCTGGTACATCTGCTGTCGCCGGCGGCCGAGGCCACTCCGGGAGACGCCGTCGGCTGATCAGAGCCCTTCTCGGGGCCCGGCTCCCCGCCTCTCGGGACCTTCGTCGCACGGACTCGTGTCACGGACGACCCGACCGGCACCGGAGACGGCCCCGCCCGCACGACCGCACATTCGTACCAGCGCACGAGGTGGAGGCGTCGGCATGACCAGGGAAGCACCGCAGGTGGCGGGAGGCTCGCTGCTCGGCGGCACGGTGGCGGAGTTACGGGACGACACCCTCGGAGCCTATCTACGGGCCCATCGGGACCTCGGCGACGTCGTGCGCTTCCCGGTGGGCCCGCCCGGGCTGCGGGCCTATCTCTACGCGGTGTTCTCGGCCGACGGGGTACAGCAGATCCTCGGCACCGAGGCGGCCAACTTCCGCAAGGAGAACGCCGTCTACCACGAGATACGCGCCTCGGTCGGCAACGGCCTGCTGACCAGCCAGGACGACGACTACGTCTTCCAGCGCCGGCTGGTGCAGCCACTGTTCACCCGGCGCCGCGTCGACGGCTACGCGACCGCCATCCACACCGAGGCCGCGGCCACGGCCGACCGCTGGGCGGCACGGGCCGACGCCACGGTGGACGTCGCGGCGGAGATGGCCGAGTTCGCCCTGCGGGCCATCTCCCGCATCCTGTTCGGCGCGGACCTCGACGAGACCGTCGACGTGGTGCGCCGCTGCTTCCCGATCCTCGGCGAGCACGTGCTGCAACGCGGCGCCAACCCCTTCCGCACCCCGCGGAGCTGGCCGACCTCCGCCAACCGCCGGGCCGCCGCCGCCCAGCGGGAGCTCTACGCCATCTGCGACCGCATCATCGCCGAGCGCAATGCCTCCGCGCCGGCACCCGACGGCGACCGTGCCGACGCCGACGCTGACGCCGATGCCGGCGCCGGTGCTTCCGAGCCCGACGACATGATGACCATGCTGATCAGGGCCCAGGACGAGGACGGCTCGACGCTGGACGCGCAGGCGGTGCGCGACCAGGTGCTGGTGTTCCTCCTGGCCGGCCACGAGACCACCGCCACGGCACTGGCCTTCGCACTGCACCTGCTGGCCCTCAACCCCGAGGCCCAGAAGAAAGCCCAGGCCGAGGTCGACGAGGTGCTGGGCGGCCGGGCCCCCGGTGCCGACGACCGCGACCGCCTGACGTACCTCACCATGGTGCTGAAGGAGGCGATGCGGCTCTACCCGTCCGTGGCGATCATGGGCCGTAAGGCGGTCGCCGACACCGAGATCGGCGGATACCGCATCCCGGCCGGCGCCGACGTCTACGTCAGCGCCTATGCCACCCACCGCCACCCCGACTACTGGAGCGACCCCGAGGCCTTCGACCCCGAGCGCTTCACCCCCGAGGCGGAGGCGGCCCGGCCCCGGTACGCGTTCTTCCCGTTCGGCGGTGGGCCCCGTGCCTGCATCGGTCAGCACTTCGCGATGCTGGAGGCCTCCCTCGCGCTGGCCACCCTGCTCCAGCGGTTCAGCCTGACGGCGGTCGACACCAAGGTGCCGCTGGAACTGGGCATGACGATGCGCGCCGCGGCGCCCGTCCGCGTCAAGCTCACCCCACGCTGAGCCCCGGATCCCCCGCTCACACGGCCGCGTGAGCGGGGGTCCGTCATCGCGTGGTCAGGACGAACGCGGGTCGTGCTTCGCGCGGCTGTCCGCCGCTCCCCCGTCGCTCCCGGCGCCGTCTCCGCCGCCGTACGAGAAGTCCGGGAAGGTGCTCGCTATCTCGATCACCCGCCCCTCAGCGGCCGAGCGTTGGGCCGCCAGCATCACCTCCAGGGCGTGGTAGGCGTGTTCGGGCCGGGTCACGGTCGCGGTGCCGTTCTCGACGCACTCGACGAGATGGCGCAGCCCGTCGGTCCACGGCCAGTTCGGATCCGACTCGGGGAACAGCTCCCAGGAACCCCGGTCGTTGGACCACTGCTCGAAGCCCTCCGGCGCCCAGTCGTCACCCAGCATCTGGAGCGTGCCCTTGGTGCCGTACAGCTCCACCGCGGGCGACTTGTACTTCTGGATGGTGAAGCCGGTGGCGATCGAGGCGAACCGGGCGTCGCCGAAGTCGAGCACGACATGCGCGTTGTCGTCGGCGCGTACGGTGACCAGCTCGCCCTCGGCCTCACGCCGGGGGACGGCGGTCCCCACCATGGCGGTCACCCGCCGCACGGGACCGAAGAAGCCGCACAGGCTGGTGAGGTTGTAGACACCCAGGTCGAACAGGGCGCCGCCGCCGGACTCGTAGAACCAGCGGCCCCACCACGGCCCCGACCAGCCGTAGCGTGCCCTGGCCAGGTGCAGATCGCCCACCTCTCCGGCGCGCACCCGCCGGTGCATCTCCCGGTAGGTGGGTGACAGGGCGACATGCGGCGCGCAGACCAGCAGGCCCGGCGCGTCGGCGGCCGCCTTCACCAGGTCGGCCGCCTCCTCGAGCGAGGTGGCCATCGGCTTCTCGACGAGCACGTGGTGACCGGCGGCGAGCGCGGCACGGGCGAGCCTGCCGTGCTCGTTCATGCTGGTCAGCACCAGCACGACGGCCAGGTCCGCACGGGCCAGCAGCTCCTCGGCCCGCTCGTACGAGGTGTCGATGGAGAACCGGTCGGCGGCCGCCTTCCGCTTGGCGGGATCCGGGTCGTAGCCGGCGACCAGCCGGATGCGGCCCTCCTGGGTAAGCCGGGTGATCAGGGAGGCGTAGGGGCCCGAGAACACGCTCCCGAGTCCGAGTACTCCGACGTTCAAGGCCATCGTTGCGGAAGTCCTTCCGTGTGGTGCGGTACGGACACGGTGCAGCGCGCTGCACCGCGGTGAGATGCCGTGCTCGGGGCAGGGGTGGGGTGTCGGGCCGGCATCAGGTCAGCCGCACCCGCAGCTGCTCCCCATCGGCACCCTGGGGCCAGCTGACCCGCCAGTGGCCGGCGGCGGTCCGGGTCGCCGTGCTGCCGGCGCCGTCCACCGTGACGGGCCGATCGGTCTCCAGCAGCGCGCTCCCGGCCGCCGCACCGCGCCGCAGCAGCAGGGTCGAACCGTCCCCGGCGCCGTCCAGCTCGGCCGTGGCCCAGCGCAGCACGGCGCCGTCCAGCTGTACGTCCAGCGGCAGCATCCGCCCCTGGCGTGCGCCGAGCTCGATCTCGGCTCCGTCGGCCAGGGGCACCCCGGCCAGCTCCAGCGTGAACTTCTGCGGCACGGTGGAGACGTTCACCAGGTGCACCAGGCGCTGGCCGGCGGCGTCCACGCCGGTCGTGGTGACCAGACCGGCGGTGGCACCGTGCGCGACCAGGCGGCGGTGCACTCCGAGACGGCCGAGCAGCAGCCGCCAGAAGTCCAGGTGGCACGCGTAGTCGCAGGCCAGGACGGTGGCCCGGCCGCCGCCCGGTACCGTGACGTCGAAGGCGACCGGGGAGCCGTCCGCGACGTCGACGGCGAGCGGTTCGGCCTGGGTGGTGCCCGTCGCCGCCAGCCGTTGCAGGACGTTCACCCGCACCTCAGCCCGTGCGCCCGCCCAGTCGGTGGCGCGCACGGACGGGTAGTGGTGCGGGGTGCCGTCGATGGTCTCGCCGCCGACGAGCCCGAGGGTGTCGGCGAGCACCGTGCACGGCGTCCCGTCGTCGTCCAGGCTCGGCAGCACCCCGTGCAGCAGCAGGCGTCCGCCCGCCCGGATGAACTCCGCGAGCCGCTCCTGAACGGCGCGGCCCAGCACCGGAGGACTGGCGAGCGCGACCACCGGACCCGCCGGGTCGAGGTCGGCGCCGGCCGAGGTGGCGGCCCCGGACAGGTCGACGGCACCGAAGGAGTGGCCGCCGAGCAGCAGCGCGCGGGCCAGGATGTCCCGCGAGCCCATGCCGCGGTGCCGCTCCAGCTGCCAGACCAGGTGCTCGCGGCGGGCCGCGGCGGGGTGGGTGTACTCGGTCAGGTAGTGGTCGGGGACGTAGCCGAGGACGACGTCGTCGAACTCCTCGTCCATGTCGGCCAGCAGATGGCCGGACCCGAGGACCGCGCGCACCCCGCTGGCCAGGGCCGGGTAGGTCTCGCTCAGCCGGCCCTCCGGGTCCACCGGCGCCGCGAAGCCGTGCCGCTCGCCGGTGAAGGCGACGCGGTCGTTGCCGTCGCCGACGGGCTCGTCCAGGGGCGGGTTGTGGCCGCCGGAGAACAGGTAGTAGTTGATCAGCCGGTTGCCCTGGGCCGCGCAGAGCCGGGTCTTCAGCTCGGTGGCCTCCGGGCTGGCCTGCCGGCTGAGGTCCTCGCCGTAGTCGCCGGTGCCGGCCTCGAACTCCAGCGAGGTCAGCGGCTGGTCGGCGTCGTGCACGGCGGCCATGAAGGCGTTCATGACGTACAGGTCGGGGACGTTCTCCACGGTCAGTTCGAAGACGTAGTGGTCCGAGCCCGACGTCATCTGGGGGACGCCGGCGTAGGAGCGGGACAGCTGGCTGATGCCGATCGGGAAGGTCCGGCCGCGCCCCTCGGACGTGCCGTGCAGGTTGACCAGGAACGGCACCCCCTCGACGCCGTTCTCCTGGGCGACGTCCCGCAGCCGCAGCAGGTAGCGGGCGTAGCGGTCGCGGTGGTGGTCGCCGATCGCGTGGTGCAGCGCCAGTTGCTGCTGCTCGGTGCCGTGCGTGCCGCCGGCCCGCCACCAGGTCGCCCAGGCTGCCGCGTCGCGGGGGTCGGCACCGTAGCGGCGCAACGTTTCTTCACGCCCGAACCGCTCCTCGGCCCAGCCGGCCAGGTCCGCGAGGGTGCGGTCGGTCAGTTCGGGGGTGTTGGTGACCCAGGACAGCATGCCGACCTCGTTGTCGAGCTGCACCGCGGCCACCGGGCCGCCCCGGGTGACCAGGTGCTCGGCGAGCACCGGCATGATCGTCTCGTACCAGCGCTCGGCCTCGCGCAGGTAGCCGGGCTCGAGGTAGTCCAGCGTCCGGGTGGGCGCGGGCGTGCCGTTCCAGCCGAGCGGGACGGCGTCCGGGTGCTCGCGGTAGATGCGGAAGGGCACGCCCTCGTTCTTGAGTTCGGCCATGATGAAGGGACCGGGGCGGGCCAGCACCAGCAGGTCACGCTCGGCGGCCAGCTCCAGGAACCCCACGAGGTCGCGGTACTCGCTGGTGCTGCCGGTCAGGTCGACCTTGCCGGACGCCGTCTCGTGGACGAGCCACGGCATGTAACTGGCCACCGCGTTGCATCCGGCGGCCCTGAGCTTGTCGAGCCGGTCGGCCCAGTCACGCCGGTGCAGCCGGAAGTAGTGCACCTCGCCGGCCATGACGACCCTCGGGACCCCGTCGACCATGAGCCGTCGCCGCTCCAGCCGTACCGACCTCGGCTGCCGGACGGAGCGTCCGTCGGCTTCCCCAGGGGTCTGCGTGTGGAGATCTGCGGTGTCGGGTGTGTGCACGGATACGTCCTCACCAGGTGATCGTCAAAAGGGGCTTCAGGTCCGGCCCAGCGGGCCGCTGCCGCGGGTATTGCCACCGCGGAAAGGATCTGGTTAGGGTCATGAAACCGGTCTCTTGAAACCGGTTTCAGCAACATATCGGGAGCCGAGCAGATGGGCAACAGTCGTGTGACCCTCCGATGGGTGGCCGAAAAGGCGGGGGTTTCCCCTGCCACCGTGTCGCGTGTTTCACGCGGATCGACACAGGTCTCCCCGGAGTTGCGGGATCGGGTGCTGCGTGTCATCGAGGAACACGGCTACCGTCCCAGCCACTTCGGCCGTGCGCTGGCCGAGAAGCGGCACGGGGCGTTCGGCCTGGTGTTCCCGGGCCTTTCGGGTCCGTACTTCTCCGAACTCCTCCAGGGCTTCGAGTCCGAGGCGCTGGCCACCGGGGACCAGGTCCTGCTGCTGTCCTCGCACTACCGGGCGGACACCGACGCCAAGGTGATCGACCTGGCGTCCCGGGTCGACGGCATGGCGATCCACGCGGGCACGGTCTCCGACGCCGCCATCGCCACGGTGGCCGAGCAGATCCGGGTGGTGGTGATGGCCGGCGAGTCGGACGTCGCCCATGCCTGGGTCGGCACCGACAACGGCACGGTCGCCGCCCTGACCCGCCATCTGATCGTCGACCACGGTCACCGGCGGCTGGCCTTCGTCGGACACCCAGAGGGCTCGCCCGATGTGACGGCCCGGTGGGAGGCCTTCCGCGCCGCTCACCGGGAGACGGGCACGGCACCGCCGCCCGACCCGATACGGCTCGGGCTCGCGCAGTCCGACGGTGCGATCGCGGCGCGCATGATCCTCGACGAGGGCGCGGCGGGCGAGCGGCCCGACGCCGTGGTGTGCGCCAACGACGAGACCGCGCTCGGGCTGATGCTCGGCGCGCTCGGCCGGGGGCTGCGGGTGCCCGAGGACATCGCGGTCACCGGCTTCGACGACCTCCAGATGGCCGGTCTGGTCCGGCCCGGACTGACCACCGTGCGCCAGCCGGTACGCGAACTGGCCACCGTCACGGCCCGGTTGCTCGGCGCCCCGCTGGACGAGGTGGACGGCGACACCGTCCTTGCGACCGACCTGGTGCTGCGCGGATCGTGCGGCTGCCCGGACCCCGCGGATCCCGGCACGCTTCGCCGGCCGGACGGCATGGCCGCCGGCCTGTCGAGCCCGGACGCCCGTGACGGCGGTGACACCTGACCTGTTCTGCGCCGACCTCGGGGGTGTCCCGGGTTCTCACCAACTGACCTCTGGAGGTGAACCCGGCACGCATGTGACGACCACGAACAGCCGGCCTGCGCGCCGGGACGCAACCTTGGAGGTACCGCTGATGAAACGATCGCGCAGTTCGGCTGCCCTGCTGGCGACGGCGGCGAGCGTGAGCCTGATGCTCGCGGGATGCACGGGCACGGAGGACTCCGGTGACGCCGTCAGCAGCGACGGAATGATCAACTACCTGAATTTCGGCGACTTCGGAGGCGGTACCTCTCCGCAGGCCGACTACAACCCCTTCCTCGCCGCCTTCAAGCTGAGCGGTGCCGACTACGTCTACGAGCGCCTCATGATCGTCGAGGGCACCCGGTGCAAGCAGGTGCCCTGGCTGGCCTCGGGCTACTCCTGGCGGGACGCCAAGACGCTGGTCTTCAACGTCCGCTCCGGCGTGAAGTGGAACGACGGCACCGCCTTCAGCGCGCAGGACGTCGTCTTCACGTTCAACATGCTCAAGAAGTTCGACGCGCTCGACGCGGGCGGTGTCTGGGGGTCCGGCCTGAAGTCGGTGACGGCCACCGGCAAGAACCAGGTCACCTTCTCCTTCGACCAGCCCGGTGCCACGGCGTTCGTCCCGATCAACGCCGTCCCCATCGTCCCCGAGCACATCTGGTCGAAGGTGAAGGACCCGACCACCTTCAAGAACGCCAAGGACCCGGTGGGCACCGGACCGTTCACGATCAAGTCGCTCAATCCGCAGCGCCTGGTGGTCGAGCGCAACCCCGGCTACTGGCAGGCCGACAAGGTCAAGGTCAAGGAGATCCGGTTCAACAAGGCCGACGACGGCGGGCAGGTCGAGCAGCTCAAGCTCAGCCGGGGCGAGTACGACACGCAGGGACAGTTCATCCCCGACGTGAAGAAGTCCTACGTCGACCGTGACCCGAAGCACCACCACTACTGGTACGCGCCGGGCGGCGCGATCAGCGTCTACATGAACCTCACCGAGAAGCCGTTCAGCGACGTCGATTTCCGGCGCGCCCTGACGACCGCGTTCGACCACGGGAAGGTGGTCCGCAAGGCCCAGCTCGGCTATGTCAAGCCGGCCAGCCAGACCGGACTCGTGGTCCCCGGCCAGGACGCCTGGGTCCCCGACGACATCAAGAACAAGGGCCTCATCGGCTACGACCCGAAGGCCGCCGACCGGGCCCTGACCGCGGCCGGCTACAAGAAGGACTCCAAGGGCCGGCGCCTGGGCAAGGACGGCAAGCCGATCTCGTTCACCTTCAAGGTCCCGGGCACGTGGAGCGACTGGGTTGCGTCCGCCGACATCCTGATATCCAACCTGAAGTCGCTCGGCTTCGACGTGGCGAAGGAGACCCCGACGGAGGACGCGCACAACGAGGACCGCTCGACCGGCCGCTACGACATGATGTTCGGCGTCCACGGCGGCACCTGCGACATGTACACCAACTTCTCCGACCCCCTCAACAGCGCCCGCACCGCCCGCATCGGCAAGAAGGCGCCCAGCAACGAGGTGCGCTGGAAGGACCCGCAGACCGACCGGTTGCTCGCCCAGCTGCACGACGCGACCAGCGACAAGGCGCAGAAGCAGGCGGTCGCCGGGCTCGCCCACGTCATGATGGACAAGGTGCCGATGATCCCGATCTGGTACGGCGCCAAGTGGTTCCAGTACGACACCACCAAGGCCGTCGGCTGGCCGAACGCCAAGGACCCCTACGCGTCCGCCTCCGACCCGCTGCTGTGGATGGTCCACCTCAAGCCGGCCGAGGACTGACCACGATGGCGTACTTCGTCCGGCGCGCCGGATTCTTCCTGGCCACCCTGTGGGCGGCGGTGACGCTGAACTTCCTGATCCCCCGGCTGGAGCCGGGGGACCCGGCCGAGGCCCTGCTGAACCGGCTGACGGGCAAGTCCCAGGCGGTCAGCCCCACCCAGCTGGCGGCCGTCCGCAAGATGCTCGGCGCGCCGGACGGCAACCTGCTGAGCCAGTACGGGGACTACCTCCAGGCGCTCGCCCACGGGCAGTTCGGCATCTCCTACACGTACTACCCGTACACGGTGACCGACGTGATCGGGAAGGCGATCCCCTGGACGCTGGTCCTGGTGGGGGTCACCCAGATCCTGTCGTTCGTCATCGGCACGGTGCTCGGCGCCTGGGCCGCCTACCGGCGCAACACCAGGGCCGACTCCTGGATCACGCTGGGCTCGACGTTCATCGGCACCCTGCCGTTCTTCTGGATCGCGCTGCTGCTGATCTTCGTCTTCGCCATCACGCTGCGCTGGTTCCCCGACGGCGGCGGGTACGGCGGCGGCAGCCAACCGGGCTGGAGCTGGCTGTTCTTCTCGGACGCCTTCCAGCACAGCGTGCTGCCCGGTCTCTCGCTGCTGATCACGGGCCCCATCGGATGGATCCTCGGGATGCGCAACAACATGGTGCAGACCCTCGGTGAGGACTACGCCCGGCTGGCCCGCGCCAAGGGCCTGTCACGGCGCCGTATCGCGCTGACCTACGGGGCGCGCATCGCGATCCTGCCGAACGTCACCGGCTTCGCCATCGCGCTCGGCGGCATCCTCGGCGGCACGGTGCTCGTCGAGAGCATCTTCAACTACCCCGGCATGGGGCGGCTGCTGCTGGAGGCCGTGTCCAACAAGGACTATCCGCTGATGCAGACGCTGTTCCTGTTCACCACCATCGGCGTGCTGATCGCGAACTTCCTCGCCGACCTGGCGTACGGATTCCTCGACCCGCGGGTCCGGCGGACGGAGGCGGCATGACGACCCCGAGCAGCACCCCCGTGGCCGCGCCCGGCGGGGCCGGCGCCGGCGACACCGAGGGCGTGCAGATCGCCGCGATCGCCGCGGGCCACTCCCGCCGGATGCCCGGCTGGTTCATCATCCTGTGGCGCAACGGCAAGTGCCGGGTCGGGATCTGGATGCTGGCGGCTTTCGTGCTCGTCGCGGTGTGCGCGCCGCTCATCGCGCCGTACGGGCCGCACGTGGACAGCTTCGGGCTGTCCCAGACCCCGTCGGGCGCCCACTGGCTGGGCACCACGGCCCGCGGTGAGGACGTGTTCTCGCAGCTGGTCTACGGGGCGCGCACCTCGCTGCTGGTGGGTGTGGTGGCCGGGGTGCTCAGCACCCTGATCGCGATGGCCGTCGGCCTCACCGCCGGGTACCTCCAGGGTGCCGTGGACGAGGTCCTGTCGTTCTTCGTCAACCTCGGCCTCGTCGTACCGGTCCTGCCGCTGCTGATCACGCTGGCCGCGTACGCGCCGGTCAAGGGCCTCACGCTGATCATCACGGTGATCACGATCACCGGCTGGCCGTACGGCGCCCGGGTCAAGCGCGCCCAGATCATCACGCTGCGCACCCGCGACTACGTCACCGCGGCCAAGTTCGCCGGTGACAGCACGGCGCGGATCATCACCTACGAGATCGCGCCCAACATGATGTCGCTCATCGTGGTCAGCTTCATGGGCTCGGCGCTCGGCGCCATCGGCGCGGAGGCCGGCCTGGCCTTCCTCGGCCTGGGTGACCCGCAGACGACGAGCTGGGGCACGATGCTCAACCAGGCCAGCGTCGGGGGCGCCATGACGACCGGCCAGTGGGCGTGGCTGGTCGCCCCCGGTCTTGTCCTGGCCCTGCTGATCACGGCGTTCACGCTGGTCAACTTTGGCGTGGATGCGCTGAGCAACCCGCATCTGAGGGAGGACTGACATGGCCCTGCTCGAGGTAGCGAACCTGAGCGTCACCTACAGTCCACGCGACTCGGCCGCGGTGCGCGCGGTCGACCAGGTCAGCCTGCGGGTGGAGCATGGCGAGTTCGTCGGGCTGCTCGGCGAGTCGGGCTGCGGCAAGTCGACGCTCGGCCATGCGATCCTGCGGCTGCTGGAGAAGCCGGCAGCGATCACCGGTGGCAGCATCACCTTCGACGGCCGCGACGTGACCCACCTCGACGAGGACGAGCTGCGCCCGCTCAGGTGGGCCGACCTGTCGACCGTCTTCCAGTCCAGCATGAACTCGCTCAACCCCGTGATCACGGTGCGCGAGCAGTTCGCCGACACCTTCGCCGCCCATCCCGACGTCGCCGGGCCCCGCGTCGACGTCGCCGCACGCGCCGGTCGGTTGCTGGAAATGGTGTCCCTGGACCGCAGCGTGCTGCGCCGCTACCCGCACGAGCTGTCCGGCGGCATGAAGCAGCGGGTGGCCCTCGCCCTGGCGCTCGCCCTCGAACCGCGGTTCGTGCTGCTCGACGAGCCGACGACCGGGCTCGACGTGGTCGTCCAGCGCGACATCCTCGACCGCCTGCGTGACCTCCAGCGCGAGCTGGGCTTCGCGGTGCTGTTCATCAGCCACGACCTCGGCACGGTCATGGAGATGGCCGACCGGGTGATGGTGATGTACGCGGGCGAGATCGTGGAGGACCAGCCGGCCGCCGACATGGTCGGCACCCAACTGCACCCCTACACCGCAGGGTTGCTCGGCTCCTACGCCGACCCGCGCGACGAGGTCGTCCAGGTCGCCTTCATCCCCGGCCGCCCGCCGGACCTGTCCCGCACCCACCCGGGCTGCCTCTTCGAGCCGCGCTGCCCGGTCGCGGTCGACGCCTGCCGCACGGAGCACCCCGCGCTGCTGCCCGCGGCCGCCGGGCGGGCCCGCTGCCTGCTCGTCGAACGCGCCCAGCACGACGACGTCCCGTCGTCCCAGCGGACCGCACCGCTCGACCGGCTCGGCACCGTCTTCTCGTCCGGTGCCGAACCCCGGGCAGGGGGCGCCGCTGGCACCGAAGACACGGCACCGGTGCTGGTGATGGAGGGCGTCGGCAAGACGTACCGCACGAAACGCGGGCTGCGCACCACGGCCACCACCCGGGCCGTGCACGATGTGTCGTTCGCCCTGCGGCCGGGCCGGGTCAGCGCCCTGGTCGGGCAGAGCGGCTCGGGCAAGACCACCATCGCGCGGCTGGTCACCGGGGTCGAACGGCCCAGCGAAGGCACCGTGCGCTTCAAGGACATCCGGGTCGACCAGCTGCGGCGGCGCGCCCTGCGCCGGTACCGGCGCCACGTCCAACTGGTCTTCCAGGACCCGTTCTCGTCGCTCAACCCGGCCCGCACCGTCGGCTACGCACTCGCCCGGCCGCTCCACAACCACCTCGGCATGAACGCCGAGCAGGCCCGCACCCGGGCGGGCGAGCTGCTGGAATCTGTCGGTCTGAGCCCCGCCGAACAGTACCTGGACAAGCTTCCCGGCCAGCTCTCCGGCGGGCAGCGCCAGCGTGTGGTGATCGCCCGCGCGCTGGCCCCCGAACCGGAGGTCCTCATCGCCGACGAGCCGATCTCGATGCTCGACGTCTCCATCCGCGCCGAGATCGTCGAACTCCTCGACACGCTCGTCCGCACCCGCGGCATCGCGATGCTGTACATCACCCACGACCTGCTCAGCGCCCGGCTCCTCGCCGACGAGGTGATGGTGCTCAACCAGGGCGTGATGGTGGAACGCGGGCCGACCCGGACGGTGATCGGCGAGGCGAAGGACCCGTACACCCGTCGGCTCCTCGCGGCGATTCCGCGACCCGGGCGGGACCGGTCACGCGAGGCGAAGCCGGCGACCGGGCTCGTCTCCTAGACGCCCGGCGTGGGGGAGCCTGACCTCCCCCACGCCGGGTACGGCGCTCTTCTAGTCCTGGTGGACCTCGTTGGTGCCCGGACCGCCGGAGAGCGTGTCCGTGCCCGTGCCGCCGTGCAGCACGTCGTTGCCGCTGTTCCCGTAGATCGTGTCGTCGCCGGCGTCGCCGTACAACGTGTCGTCGCCCTTGCCGCCGTAGATCATGTCGGCACCTGCGCCGCCGTGGATGACGTCGTCGCCGTCGTCGCCGTACAGGCCGAATTCCTGGTCCGTGGCGGTGCCGGTGATGTCGTCGTCGCCGTCCCCGCCGTGGCATTCGGCGTCGCACCCGGTGAGCGTGTCGTCGCCCGTCCCGCCGTACGCGCCGACGGACCACACCCCACCGCCGCCGTCGATGCGGTCGTTGCCGTCGTCGCCGTAGAGCACGACGGCGTCGTTGCCGTTGAGGACGTCGTCGCCCGGGCCGCCGTGGATCGAGGCGTACGCGCTGCTGTCGGCCGGGATCGTCACGGTGTCGGCGCCGTCGCCGAGGTCGACGTCGTAGTCGTCCGAGTCGTCGGAGCCCAGGGGGATCGGCACCGTGCACCGGGCGAGGGTGTGGTCGGTCTGTGACGGGTAGGTGCACTCGTCCGTGGAGAGGGTGATGTCGACCGTGTCGCTGAAGGTGAGGAGGTAGTCCTCGCCGTACTGCGTGGGATCGGTGTCGACGACCTGTGCGGTGACCGTCAGGTCGTTCGCCTGGTCGGCGCCGGCCTTGTACCAGAGCTCCCCGTCCGCGTGGACGAGGGTGGCCGTGGTCGGGGTGTCCGCCCGGGCGACGGGTGCCGCGAGCACGGCCCCGCCCATGGCGAGGGCGAGGGAGGCGGTGGCGGTGGCGGTGGCGGCAAGGGTCCTTAACGTGCGCATGCAGAAATAACCTTTTCGGGTTCGGTGGAATACCCTTCCGGCGGGCCGATGCGTCGCCGGTGAAATCGTCATCGCTGATATCGCGCTCGACGACAGGGCTGGTCAGGGCTTGTTGAGGCCGCATCTGGCTGCGGGTGACGGTGTTGTCCGTGCTTTTCCGATCACACGTTGAGACGACACATCAGGCGTGGTGGTTGTGCCTGGAATCGAAATAGTTCGCGCGTCGAAATCCGATTCCTTTTCCTTAACCTTCAGGCCACCGGCCCGTGGTTTTCGACGGGCTGCGCACGGCTGCGCGGCCCGGTCGGGGGCAGTCTGCGTGAGACCGCCCCTGACCGGGCCGCAGCCGGTCACACTCCGGCTGGCGTTCTAGGCGCAGTCGTGGGCGCTGGAGGTGCTGGAGCCGATCACCAGGTCCACGCCGGTGGGCGTCGTCAGGTGGACCGCGTTGACCGTGAGGCCCTTGTCGGCGCCCTTGACGGGCGTCTGCTCGTTGACGACGAGCTTGCCCACGAGGCTGCCCAGGTCGACCTCGAAGCCCGGGGTGTCCGAGATCTCGACGGGCGTGCCGGCCACCGTCAGCTCAAGGTCGACGCTGCCCTTCGACGCGGTGCAGGAGCTCGTCGACCTCGCCGTGAGGCCGGAGATGCCGATCGCCGGAAGTCCGGGCAGACCGATGTCCGCCTCGGTCACCGTGGCGGTCGAGGTGACGCTGCTCGGGCCGGTCTGCGCCACGGTCCTGGCGCAGAGCGAGTGGACGCTCAGGACGAGGGCGTCGACGTCTCCCGCGCACTCCGGGCCCTTGGTCTGCGCCGTGGCGGTGCGCAGGGTGCCGGTGTCCGGGGTCGGGTCGATGCGCACCGGGACCAGCGGTAGCGGGACCTCGGCGGAGAGGCCGTAGGCGCGGCCCTCGACGTGCTGGAGCCTGAGTTCCGCCGTGTCCTTGGACTTCTTGTACAACGCGTCGCCCGCGAAGGTCGCGGTGAGCGGCACGGTGGCGTCGTCGGTCAGCTCCTGATCGGCCACCTCGACGGTGCAGGACGCCTTGCCGTCGGCGTTCGTCTCGTCCGTGCAGGTCTGGGCGGTGTCGCCGGAGCCGAGCGCGAAGGAGACCTTGCGGCCCTCGACGGGGTCGTCCGCCTTCTCCGTCTTCAGCTCGGCGGAGAGCTTGGCGTCCGCGCCGTTGGAGACGCTCTTGACGCCGGTGTATTCGAGGGTGGTCGCCTCCGGCTCGCTCGGGTCGTCGCCACCGCCGCCGTCGCCGCAGTTGGTGCTCATCAACGCCTTGCGATGGGCCTCGTCCGGATAGGGGTGGAGGTTCCTGCCCTCGAGGTGGACGTCCACGCCCTTCCCGTTGAGCCGCTGGTCGAAGTGGAGATGCGCCGTGTCGGCCTGGGTGTCGCCGAGGGTGCCGATCCGCTCGCCCTGCTTGACCTTCGCGCCGTCCTTGACGTCCTGGCTCTTCAGGTGCAGGTAGCGGGTCTGCCAGCCTCCGCCGTGGTCGATCTCCACGTAGTTGCCGGCGCCGCCGCCCTGGCCGAGGTTGACCGTGCCGGCGGCCGAGGCGAGGACCGGCTTGCCGAGGTCGTCGTCGCCCGAGCCCCAGTTGATGTCGATCGCTCCCGTGTAGTCGTGCTCGGAGAAGTAGGTCCAGCCCTTCTCCTTGCACTGGAAGGGGGCCTTGAAGTCCGGCCGGTCGTCGAGCGGGTCCTGCGCCGCGGCGGCGGGCGCGCTCAGCACGGCCGCCACCAGGGCCCCGCCCAGCAGCATGGCGATGCGTGTCTTCACTTGGTTCACTCTCCGTTGCGGTCGTTCGGTGTGCCGTCGACCATTGGAGAAGTGGGGTGGCGCGGTCGGCCAGGGGATTACGTCCTGATGCAAGCGGACCCTTCGCCTCCGGCGTCCGGCGGGCCGCGCGAGGCCGCTCCGGCGCGTTCCGTCCCGGGCTACGGGGCCCTGCCGGCCTTCCTTGTCAGCTCCTCCCCCAGCACGGTCGCCACGTGGAGTACCTCGCCGCCGTGCCGCCTGCTGGTGACGAGGCCCGCCCTCCGCAGCGCCGTCGCGTGCCTGCTGGCGCTCGCCGCTGACACGCCGATGCGCAGGGCGAGTTCGGTGGTCGAGCAGGGGCGGGACAGCGCGCGGATGGCCAGCGCCCTGGTCCGCCCGAGCACCGGGACCAGACGGTCCGCGGCCGTCCCGGCGCCCGGCACGCCCTCCGGTACCCGGCTCGCTGCGCCACCGGGGCCGCCGCCGAAGCCGCCTCCGGAGCCGTCCGCCGTGACCGGGTAGACGAGGACCGGCGGTAGGTCGGGGTCGATGAGCGTGACCGGCGCCGCGCAGAAGAAGGACGGGACGAGGGTGATGCCGCGCCCGTCCAGGTGCAGGTCCCTCGTGCTGGGGTAGGCGGTGCTGAGCACCGGCCACGCCCACCGGACCGTCGGCGACAACGTGCCCAGCAGCCGCCCCACCCCGCCGTTCAGGACCCGCCGCCCGCATGCCGCACGCTCGGCGAGCACCGCCTCGTCCAGTTCCGCGAGGCAGGGGCGGACCAGCTCACGGTGGTACACGGTCAGCGCCCACACCAGCTCGCGCCGGCTCTCCCGGTCGCCCTCGGCCAGCTGCCGCACCCACAGGGTGCGTTCCCGCCCCCGGAAGACGGCCGCGAGGTCGTCGGCGAGCTGCTGCCGCCGGGCGCCGGTGATCCGTTCCGCCGCCGCGTCGAACGACGGCTGGCCCGGCGGGGTGAGGGAGTCGGGGAAGGCGCCACGCGGCGGCACGAGCGTGGTGAGCCGGCGCAGCACGCTCCGCAGGTCGCACCGGCGCATCCGGTTGCGCACATGGCCGAGCCAGGGTCTGCAACGGGCGACGGGCCGCGGCGTCTGGAGCTGGTGGAGGCTGAGCGTCAGCTCCCACATGACGTCCGGGCGGGTCGCCACCGTGGTGTGGGCCAGATCCTCCGGTGTGAAGTGAATACGCAGTGTCATGCCGCCGTCCCCCGAGTGCACGCTAGCCGGCAGATCCAGCCATCGTAAGGAACGTGGATAAAGGTTCACTTGATGCGTGTGCGAACCCGAATCGGATACGGAGGGTGACGGTCTCGGATGAGCCGTCAGACGTCCGGGTACCGGGCCCACCACCGCCGTACCGGTCCCGGAGCCGACGTGAGGCCGGCCGGCGCACCGTCCTATCGTTGGCCGATGCGCGCACATCAGATCGACCGCCCAGCCGACCTCGACGTGGTTCGTGAGTCCTATGACCGGGTGGCCGACAACTACGCCCACATGGTGCTGACGACGGGCATCGGCGACATCCGTACCCATCCCTGGCTCAAGGCGTCGATCGACGCCTTCGCCGACACCGTGGGCGACCTCGGGCCGGTCCTCGACGTCGGCTGCGGGCCCGGAACGGTGACCGCCTACCTTGCCGAACGCGGACTCGACGTGTCCGGGGTGGACCTCTCTCCCCGCATGATCGAGAACGCGCGCCGGCTGTATCCCGAATGCCGCTTCAGCGTCTCCTCCGCCACCGACCTCGACCTTGCTGAAGCGTCCCTTGGCGGGGTGCTCGGGTGGTGGTCGCTGTTCAACCTCCCCCGTGACATCCTTCCTCAGGTGCTCGCCCTGTTCGCGCGCGCCCTGAAGCCGGGCGGGCACCTCATCGCCGCCACCCACGTCGGCGACGGGGACCTGGCGCGCACCGAGGCCTATGGGGGTGTGTCCGTACGTTGGACGACACACAGATGGCGGCCGGAACAACTCGTGGCCCTGATCGAGCAGGCGGGACTGCACCTGGTCGCGGAACTGCGGCTCCCTGCCGACGAGCACACCGGTCCGGGTGTGGTCGTCATGGCCGGGAAACCCGGCTGAGGATCGGGTAGCCCTACGGCACCGAGCCCGTCCCGTGCCGCACCCAGGCCGTCCCCGGAGCGGCCAGCCGTCCGCCGCCGTCCAGCGTGCGGCTGCTCGCGAGCACGTCGCTGCCCCACGTGTTCAGGGCCAACGGCCCGGCCCCGGTGTTCAGCACGCAGACGACGTCGCCGCGCCGGAAGGCCAGCACCCCCTCGGGCGCGGGCAGCCACACCGGGTTCGGGGCGTCGCGCAGTGCGGCGCGGGCCGCGAGGGCCGAGCGGACGGCGGACAGGGCCGACCGTGGGTCGGCGCGCTGTGCGGCGACGCTGTGCGCGCCCCAGCCGGGCGGCTGCGGCAGCCAGCTGGGGGCGCTCGTGCCGGCCGGCGAGAACCCGTGCTGGCCGGCCGCCGTGTGCGTCCACGGCAGGGGCACCCGTGCGCCGTCCCGGCCGCGTTCGGTGCCGCCCGAGCGGCGCCACGTGGGGTCGCGCAGGTCGGCGTCGGCGATCTCGACCTCCGGCAGCGCCAGTTCGTCGCCGGCGTAGAGATAGGTCGCGCCGGGCAGCGCGAGCAGGAGGAGGAGCACCGCGAGTGCGCCGTCGGGTCCCCACCGGGTGGCGGCTCGGGTGACGTCGTGGTTGCCGTGCGGCCAGGCGGGGCGCCGGCCGTGCCGGGCCGCCGCTGCCAGGTAGTCGCGCACCGCCTCGCCCAGCGCGGCCGCGTCGAGCGGGGTGAACACGAGGTCCATGGCGAAGGCCTGTTGGAGCTCGTCGGGGCGCAGGTAGGGCTCCCCCACCCAGGCCGGGCCCCAGGTCTCGGCCACCCCGAAGCGGCCCGGCCGTTCGGCGATCAGCGCGGCGAACCGGCGGTGGTGGCGGTGGACTTCGGGGCGGTCGCTGAAGGGGTGGTCGTCGCCGGGCTGCCGTTCGCCCGCCGGGATCGGCGGGTATCCCGGCGCCTTGGCCAGCGCCCCGGCGGCGTCGAACCGCAGCCCGTCGAAGCCGCGGTCCAGCCAGAAGCGCACGGTGCGTTCGACGTCGGCGACCACGTCGGGGTGCGACCAGTCGAGGTCCGGCTGTTCGACGTCGAAGAGGTGCAGGTACCAGTCGCCGTCGCCGAACGGCTCCCATGCGGGGCCGCCGAACAACGACTGCCAGTCGGACGGTGGTCCGCCGTCACGGCCCGGTGCCACGTGGTACCGGGCGCGCGCCGGGTGGCCCGGACCACCACGCCTGGCCGCCGCGAACCAGGGATGGTGCGCGGAGGTGTGGTTGGCGACGATGTCGCCGACGACCCGCAACCCGCGTGCGTGTGCCTGCCGGAGCAGTTCGTCGACGTCGTCGAGGGTGCCCAGGGCGGGGTCGACGGCGCGATGGTCGATCACGTCGTAGCCGGCGTCCGCTTCGCCGCTGACGTAGAACGGGTTGAGCCAGAGCGCGTCCACGCCGAGGTCGGTCAGATGGTCGAGGTGGTCGATGACACCGCGCAGGTCACCCGTGCCGTCGCCGTCGGAGTCGGCGAAGCTGCGCAGGTAGACCTGGTAGACGACGGCGTCACGCCACCAGGGGGTCGCGGTGTCGGTCACGAGGGTGTCCCGGTGGTGGGCAGGGGCTCCGGTCGGGCGGTCCCGGCGGTCCCGGCGGTCCCGTCCAGGGGCGTCAGCTCGATGAGGCTGAGGGCGCTGGTCGGCAGGTCGAGGTGGAGCGTCACGGCGCCGTCGGGTCCTGCGGCGACCGGGTCGTGCGGCAGTTCGGCCATGTCGTCGCGTTCGGTCAGCGCCTCCCATTGCGAGGCGTCGGGCCAGTCCTCGACGCCGAGGTCAGCGGCGTGCCGGGCCAGGTGGGAGTGGTCCGCGTCGACGCGCCGGTGCCGGACCGCGTACCGGCCGGCCGGCAGCGCCGTCGCCTCGATCCGCACCGTGCGGTGCAGGTCGGCGCGTTCCTCGGCCCAGTCGTGCTGCTGGAGGGTGCCGTTCCAGACGGCCACGGCGAGCCGGCCGGGCCGGCCGTCGGATGCGTCCGTGCCGGCCCAGGCCTGCACGAGCGAGTCGGCGCCGTCGCCGTCCAGGGCCACGCCGACCTCCTCGTCGCCGAGCTGCTCCAGCGCGTACAGCGCCCAGAACCGGGGCTTGGCGAGGCCGCCGACGCTGAGCAGTCCGAAGCCGCCGTGCACCAGCCGGGGCGGCCGGCCCAGTTCCTCGAAGTGGTCGCTCGCGACCCAGCAGGCCAGCGCCGCACCGGTGCCGGCCGCGGCCAGCATGCCGCGTGCCGTGAAGGGCACCGTCCAGGGGTGGTCGTTGACCGGCGCGAAGTGCGTCGGGGTCGGCCCCCACTCGGTCCACCACACCGGGGTGCCGGCGCGGCCGTGCCGCTCGAGTACCGGCCGTACGTCCAGCGGCGGGATGCCGTAGGCGTGCGGGGTGAGCAGGTCCAGCGGGGTGCCGGTGGCGGCCGCGTGGGCCACGAAGGCGTCCAGCCAGCCGACGGCCGCGGTGGCGGGCCCCGCGACGGGCAGGGTCGGGTGCGCCTGGCGGACGGCGGCGACCGTCGCGTCGTACAGCCGCAGGTAGTCGTCCTGGTCACCGGTCCAGAAGCAGCCGAGGTTGGGCTCGTTCCAGACCTCCAGGACCCAGCCGTCGGCCAGCTCGGCGTCCCCGTGGCGCCGGCGCAGATGGGCGACGAGCGCCGTCACCAGGTCGGCCCAGCGGGTCAGGTCACGTGGCGGGTTCGCCAGGCCGGCCGGAGTGATCTCGTGGTGCGGCGGGTCGGCCAGCGCCCGCGGTGTGAAGCCGAGTTCGAGCACCGGCCGCAGCCCGGTGGAGAGCACCGTGTCCAGCACCTCGTCCAGCCGGGAGAAGTCGTGCCGCGGGGCGCCTGCGGTCCCTTCGCCGGGTCCGCCGTCCTCGCTGTACACGCCCATGTCGTCGCCGAGCGTGCCGTGCGCACGGACCCGGCGCACGCCCAACTGGTCGTGCACGCGGGCCAGCGCGGCGACCGACTCGGCGCCGATCGGACGGCCGCCGGTGTGGTCCTCGCACCGCAGATGGCTGAGGTGCTCGCTGCCGATGCAGGCCCGCCAGGGCCGGGGCAGCGTGCCCCGGCGGTCGGCGGTGTCGACGTGCACGACGACCTCGGGCGGCGGCGCCGACCGGTCGTGCGGCAACGGCTGCGCGTGCACCGGCGCACCGGGCCGGCCGGGGCCGTCGTCGATGCTCCGCACGGTGGCCACGGCGTACCAGCCGCCCGCGCAGGAGCGGGTGTCCGCGTACGGCAGGCACGGCACGACGAGCAGGTCACCGCCCCCGTGGTCCAGCGGTGCGAGATCGCCGGGGCGCGCCCCGTGGTACACCACGTACCCCACCGCACCGTCGACGGGCGGCCACGCCAGCGTGATCTGGCCGGCCCCGGCGACCGTGTGCAGGGCGCCGGGGGGAGGCAGCGTCGGGGCGGCCGTGTCCGGCGCGCCGGACGGTGGGACCGGGGTGTCCGCGTGCCGTGCGTCGGACGGCTCCACGCGGGCCTCCCCGTCTTCCGCCCCGGACCGCGTCCACGGTGCCTGCGGTGCCTGTGCCATCAGGTGGTCACCCTGACCAGCGCGGCGGACGGCTGCGGCAGGTCGAGTTCGAGCACGGCCGTGCCCTCGGCGTGGCGCAGCTTCGCGGGCTGCGGGACGAGGGTGTCCGCCGCGCGCAGCTGCTCCCACTGCTCGTCGGTGGGCCAGTCGGCCACGCCGAGGCGGGCGGCCAGCGTCGCGACGTCGCCGTGGTCCGCGTCCAGGCGCGTCACCTCGGCCGTCGCCCCCGGCGCGACACCGGGCAGGGCCAGCCGGACGGTGCGGGCCAGGGCGGGGTCGCCGGCGGCCTTGTGCTGGTCCAGGGTGTGGTTCCAGACCAGGATGCTCAGCGAGCCGTCGTCGTGCCGGGACGCCCAGCTCTGCACGAGAGAGTCGGCGCCGTCCCCGGAAGCGGCCACCGGCAGCTGGGTGGGCCCGAGCCGGGAGAGCAGGTGCAGGGCGTGGTAGCGGGCCTTGGCGATGCCGCCGACGGTGATCAGCCCGAACCCGCCGTGCAGCATCCGGGGCGGCCGGCCGAGCTCCTCGAAGTGGTCGCTGGCCACCCAGTACGACAGCGCGTCCAGGCGCCCCGCGGAGGACCGCATCCCGTGCAGCAGGAAGGTCGCCGAGGAGACGCCGTCGTTCACCGGGTTGAAGTGGGTGGGCGTCACGCCCCACTCGGTCCACACGATCCGTGCGGTGGACCGGTAGCGCTTCAGCGTGGGGCGCACGTCCAGGGGGGCGTTGCCGTAGGTGTGCGTGGTGACGAAGTCGACGGGTGCGCCGGAGTGGTGGGCGTGCTCCAGCAGTTCGTCGACCCAGCCGGCGGCGGCCGAGGAGGGACCGCCGACCGCGAGCCGCGGGTCGACCGCCTTCACGGCGGCGGCGGTGACGTCGTACAGGCGCATCCACTCGTCGCGGGTGCTGGACCAGAAGACCGACAGGTTCGCCTCGTTCCAGACCTCGAAGTCCCAGCCGAGCACCTCGTCCCTGCCGTAACGTTCCATCAGGTGCCGGACCAGGGCGCTGATCAGATCCGCCCAGCGGTCGTAGTCCTTGGGGGGCGAGATGATGCCGCCGTACTCGAAGACGGTGCGCTCCGGCTCGCCGGCCAGGTCGCGCGGCATGAAGCCCAGTTCGACGCAGGGCCGCAGGCCGATCGCCATGATGCGGTCGTAGACCCGGTCGATGCCGGTGAAGTCGTGCACCGGCTCGCCGTCGACCTCGCGGTAGACCCCGAGGTCGTCGTGGAGGATCGCGTGCGCGCGTACCGTGGCGACGCCGATCTCGTCGTGCACCCGGCGCAGCGCGTCCGTCAGCTCCGTGCCGATCTCGCGGCCTCCGGAGAGGTCCTCGCAGAGCAGTTGGCTGAGCCGTTCGCTGCCGATCATGGGCTGCCAGGGCCTGGGGAGCGGTGCGCCGTCGGCTGCGGTGTCCACCACCAGCGCGACCTCTGGGGCGACCGTGCCCCCGGGCAGCGCCGCCGCGGTGACCGGCTCTCCCACGGCGCAGCACTCGGTCACGGTCGGGACGGAGGCGACGGCGTAGTCGTAGGCGGTGCCGGGCTCGCCGGTGGTGTCGACGTACCAGGTGTCCGGGATGGCCAGGACATCGCCGCCGTGGTGGTCGACCGGTGCGAGCGCCGCACGCGGCGAGCCGGCCGGGGCGCGGTGCACCAGGTAGCCGACGGCGCCGTCGACGGGTTGCCAGCGCAGCGTCACATGGCCGGCGCCGGCTCGGGCCGTGAGGCCGGCCGGGGGCGGCAGATCGGGAACGGCCGTGGTGTCGCGCTGGTCGGAGCGCAGGGAGATGCGCTGCTCCCAGTCCTCGCGGGCGGTGCGATCGCCGGCGGAGCCCTCGTCCTCCACAGTGCGCTCGATACCGGTGCTCATCCGTCCTCCAGGTCGTCGTTCAGGTCGTCGTTCGGGTCGTCGTTCGAAAGAGTCGTCGTGAAAAGAGGGGGTTCGCGCGGCCGCCCTCGCCGGCACCGGGGGGGGAAGTGCCGCTTGCGGATCCGGCCTGAAACCGGTTTCGCTGAAACCGGTTTCCGAGTACCCCACAGCACGGCGGGCAAGGTGTCAAGACGCTGTCCGCTCGCCGGGTGCGGCCGGGACCGCGGTCAGGTCCGCACGGAACTGCGGGAGTTGTCAGGGGCTGCGGTAGTCGCGCGGCGCGACGCCGAAGTGCGCCCGAAACCGCCGCGAGAAGTGGAACTCATCGGCGAAACCCAAGGTCCGGGCGATCTCCCGATGGGTCATCCCGGTCAGCCGCAACAGCGTGGCGGCGGTCTGCAACCGGCGGGCCGTGCGGAACGCGGACGGCGACCGGCCGACCTCGGCGGTGAACCTGCGGCGGAACGTGTCGTAGGTGAGGCCGGTCTCGGCGGCGACGGCCCGCAGGTCCAGCGCGGCCGTGAGGTCGTCGCCCAGCCGGTCGACGCCGTGCGCGACTTCGGCGCTCAGCTCACGCCCGGGCGGCCCGGCGGCGCCGTCCGCCGGTCCGCCGTCGCCACCGGCGCCGGCCGCGCCCGGGTCCCACCGCCGGTCGCCGTCCTGGGCGTCGAGCAGCCAGTCGGCGAGGGCGAACAACTGGTGTTCGGCGGCCCGGCGCGAGGGCGGGGGCGTGCGCAGCACGCTGCGCAGCGCCTCGATCGAGGGGACCGGGCGCGGATGGCGGGGACCCGCGACGTCAAGCCCCGCCAGGGGGGCCACGGAGTCGAACAGCGGCCCGGTGAAGACGACGAACAGCTCCGTCCAGCGCTCCCCCGGAGCGGTGCCGTACCAGTGCGGGACACCGGGCGGGACGATCGTGTGCGCGCCGGGGCCGAGCTGCTCCTCGCGGCCCTCGGCGTCCCGGTAACCGCCCGCTCCGTCCAAGACGATGGACAGCACGTAGTCGTCCATCACGCGCAGCGTGGACGGCATGATCGGCTCGGCGTCGACCACTTCACCTGCGAGGACGAGCCGGCCGAGGCGGGTCTGCGGCCCTCCGGAGACGGCGACGACGGTGCGGAAGCTCACCCGGCCGACTCTAGCCGGCGCCAAAACGTTCATGCCCGTGCCGCATCCGTGCATTCCGCGGCCTGCGAGCCGCGGCCTAGCGTTGTTCGCGTCGGCACGACGACCGCGGGGACCATGCGCCCCGGCGATCCCAGGAGGACCCATGCCATCGACCGACGTCGTACACGGCGGCCTTGTGACGCCCGAACTCCGCGCCCAGTACGAGAACGAGGGCTACTTCGTGCTCGAACGCGTCCTCACCGACGAGCAGCTCGAACTGCTCCGCGGGGGCGCCCGGTACTCCGTCGACAAGCTCGACGCCGCCATGGACGAGGCCGGCGTCGACAGCATCGGCATCAACCACCGCGGCAAGCGCTACTTCAGCAACATGATCTACCGGGACCGGCCCGAGCTACGGACGTTCCTGTTCAGCGACACGGTCGCGGAGATCTGCCGGGCGACGCTCGGCGACGACGCCTACCTGTTCTGGGAGCAGTACGTCATCAAGGCCGGCGACCCGGACACGGAGTTCTCCTGGCACCAGGACTCGGGCTACGTGCACGAGGACCACGAGCCGTACCTCACCCTGTGGATCGCGCTGGACGACGTCACCCTGGACAACGGCCCGGTCTACCTGCTGCCCTACTCGCGCTCCGGCATCCGGTCGTACGTAAAGCACATCACCGACCCGGTGAGCAACGACCGGGTGTGCTACTTCGGGTCGGACCCCGGCGTTCCGATGACCGCCCCGGCCGGTTCGATCGTGGTGTTCTCCAGCGTCGTGATGCACCGCAGCGGCCCCAACCTCACCGACCGGCACCGCCGGGTCTACCTCGCGCAGTACTCCAAGGAGATCATCACCGCCAAGGACGACGCGGCCACCCCGCAGGGCTCGTTCGAACCCTTCCTGGCGGGCGGGCAGCTGGTCGCCGACGTCTGAGCCCGCCGCGCACCCGCGCACGCCGCCCCTGCGCACCCGCCCCACGAGGAGCACCCATGACCCAGGCCGCCCGCCGCCCCACGCCACGCCCGACCTACGACCATCCGACCGTCATCCGGCACCAGGACGCGGTGCGCCATCTGTGGGGCGACCCGGGCGGCTCCGGCCACGTCAGCGACCAGGTGTACGTCTCCTCGTCGGACCTGCACGTGTTGCAGTACACGCTCACCCCGCGCGGACGCTACGTGCACTCCGCGGCGAACCCCACGGTGTTCGCGGCCGACGTGGCCTACGTCGTGCTCTCCGGAGAGCTGATCCTGATCGACCCGGAGCACGGCGAGGTCCGCCCGCTCGGCGCCGGCGAGGTCGGCTTCTTCCGCCGGGACACCTGGAACCACGCCGTGAACCCGCGCCACCAGCCGGTGCGCGTCCTGGAGTTCTTCGCACCGCCGCCGTCCCGCGGCACCGCGTCGCCGTACGCCCGCAGCCGGCCGCTGCTGCAACGGACCCGGTACCGCGACGACCGGTGGGACGGCCGCTGGCCGCAGGCGCGTGCCGAACGGGACGCCACCGAGCGGATCCACGTCGTCCGCGAGGACGACCTGTTGTACTGGCTGCCCGAGGAGGACGGCGGGCACCTCGCGGGCACCGCAGTGGACACCGCGTACCTGACGGTCACCCGCGGCCGGCTGTCCCCGGGCCACTCGGGTGCCGTGCACACCGCGCGCGACGAGACCGTCCTCTACGTGACGGAGGGCTCGCTGTACCTGCACCTGCCGTCGTACGAGGGCCCGGCGTGGCACCGCGTCGACCCCGATGACGCGGCCTACCTGCCGAAAGGCACGGAGTACCGGCTGGTGGACGTCGAGGGTGCGGGGGCGCGCTACTGGGCGGGGGCCGGCCGGGTGCCCGAGGGATGGCGGCCCTGAGCACGGCGGTGGTCGCCCTCGATGTCGGGGGCACGTCGATCCGGGCCGCCCTGGTGACCGCCGAGGGGCGCGTGCTGCACACGGTCACCCGGCCGACCGTCCGGGCCGGCCGGCGGGACCCGGGGCTCGCCGGGACCGTGGCAGCGGCCCGGGAGACGGTCGCGGCCGCCGCCGAACGCGGCGTCGAGGTGGCCGGGATCGGCGCCGGCTTCCCCGAGTACGTGACCGCCGACGGCCGGTTGACCAGCAGCGAGGTGCTGGACTGGAACAGCCAGCCGGCCGACCTGCTGGCGCCTTTGGTGCCGGGTCGCCCGGTGGTCGTGGACTCCGACGTGCGCTGCGCCGCGCTCGCCGAGGCCCGCTCGGGCCGTGGCCGCGGGCACGGTTCGTTCCTGTACGTCTCCGTGGGCACCGGGCTCTCCGCCGCGTTCGTCCAGGACGGCCGGCCCTGGCGCGGGCACCGCGGTGAGGCGCTCGCCCTCGGCACGTTCGAGGTGCCGGCCTCCGTCGACGCGGGGTTCTCGGCGGGTGGGGGCGGCGCAGCTGCCCCGGGGGACGGCAGAGCGCCGGCGAGCCTGGAGGCGTACGCGTCCGGTGCGGGTCTCGCCGCCCGGTACACGCACGCCACGGGCGAGGCGGTCACCGGGGCGCGGGACGTCGTGCGCCGTGCCGCGGCCGGTGACGGTACGGCGGCTGCGCTGCTGCGCACCGCGGGCCTGGCCCTGGGCACGGCGCTGGCCTGGGTGGTGGCGCTGCTCGATCCGGAGGCCGTCGTCATCGGCGGGGGTCTCGGCACGGCGGACGGTGTGCTCCATGACGCGCTGCGCGAGGCCTGCACCGCCGGGTGCCGGCGCCGTTGCCCACCCCCGCTGCACCGTGCCGGCCTCGGGGCCGCGTCGGGGTTGCTGGGCGCCGCGTCGATGGCCTGGCGGTAGCCGTCACCGGGGCACCTGCGGGCATCCCGATGTCCCCGTCCCTTCCAGCGGAGGACTCGGACGCGGGCTCAGAGGGAGACCGGGTCGGCACCGAGGTCGGAAAGCTCGGTCGGCGGGACCTGGAGCATCCGGTGCAGGCCGCCGGACGTACCCCCGAAGAGAAGGTTCACGGCCTCCACGCGCGAGCCCACGTTGAGTTTCTTGAAGACGTTACGGAGGTGCCGTTTGACGGTGTCCTCCGCGATGGAGAGCAGCCGGCCGATCTGGCGGTTGCTGAGCGCCTGTGCGACGTACACCATGATCTCGGCTTCCCTGGGGGTGAGCACGGTGGCCAGGTCCCCGAGCGGCGAGCGCGGCAGGGACGTACGGTTCAGGGTGTCGGCGGGACGGCTTCGGCCCCCGCGTATGGCACACACCAGCGCGTCGTAGGAGGACTCCTTCGACAGGTACTGCTCGGCTCCCGCCTCGATCACCCATCGCCGTAGTGTCTGGTCCTCGTGCGAAGCCAGCGCGATGACACGCACGTTCGGGTGCGCCGCTTTGATCTCCACCACGGTCGCGACCGGACCGGGGCCCGGTGTCTTCAGGTCGAGCAGCACCACGTCCGGACGGCAGGTGCGGGTGAGTGCTATCGCCGTGTCCCCGTCGGGCGCCTGCTCGACCGTCACCAGGTCCTTCTCCCGGGCCAGCAGCACGCACAGGGCGTCGCGTAACAGATGGTGCCCGTCGGCGACGAGGACGCGCATCGCGGGACCGACGGCGGGGCGGGTCGCGTTCGGTTCGTCGGGCCTGCTGGTGGACTGCCGGTGGTTCATCGGGCTCCCCTCGTCGTCCAGGACCGCGTGACGAACGGGCCGCTGGAATGAGCGTACGGCGGTGGGCCCAGGGCCCAGGCTGCGATCGGTCACCGGGCCACCGCCGTATCGGCCAGCGCACGGAAGACCAGCGCGGTGGACGTGGCACCGGGATCCTGGTGGCCGACGCTGCGGGCACCGAGGTAGGAGGCGCGGCCCTTGCGGGCCCGCATCAGGACGGTGGCGCGCATGCCTTCCTCCGCGGCGTCCGCGGCGGCGAGCGCCGCGGTGGCGAAGTCGCCTCCCCCGTCGGCCTGCTGTCCGAAGGCGGTCACCGCGGGCGCGAAGGCGTCGATCATGGTCTTGTCGCCGGGCGTCGCGGCACCGAGTTTCCGGATGCTGGCCAGGCCGGCGGCGAGTGCGACGGCGAACCGTCCCGGATCGGCGAGGGCGGTGTCCAGGACCGCGCCCATGGCACGGAAGGCGCCTCCGTACAACGGGCCGGAGGCGCCGCCGACGCTGGAGACGAAGGTCAGGCCGGTGGTGTCCAGCACGTCCCCGACGGTGTCCGGCCGTAAGCCGGCCAGGGCGGACAAGACGGCGGAGAACCCGCGGTGCATGTTGACGCCGTGGTCGGCGTCGCCGATCGCCGAGTCCAGCTGGGTGAGGTGGTCCTTGTGCACCTCCACGGCGGCGGCCATGGCCTGTGCCCACGCTCGGGCGAGGTCGATGTCCACGAGGTCTCCGTTCAACGTTGGTGTGGATGGCGGGGTGCACGGTCGGGTCGACCGGGAGCGGATCCGGGGCGCGGTACGCCGCGGCGCCGGCACGGGTGTTGACCGGACGGAGCGTCGTAAGTCATCGCGGCGGCGCGCCCCCGTCGAAAGCGGGGGCCACCCCGGGACGCATCCCGTAGCGATGGCGCACCGGCCTGCGCCGGGCCTCCGGAGGAGCGACTCCGGCCCTCTCCCGACTGGTCACGACCTCCTCGGCCGAGCCGTCCGGCACCGAGCCGCGCCCTGGTTCGCCGGCGCCGCCGAGGCCCACCGCGATCCCGCCGTCCGGCGGTGCACGGCCGGACGTGCCGCGGGTGTGGGCGAGTCGGACCGTGGGCGCGGCCGTGGTGCGGAGCCGGGCACAGGGCGGGCCCGGTGGCCCCGCACGACACGGGCGGCACGCTCGGCGCCCTGCTCAACGAGGACATCGGCGATCTTCTCGACGGACCCGGCGACCGCGGCACCGGGCTGTCCCGTGTGCCCTGCGCACCTCGACCACGGAGACGTTCCCCCAGGGCAGCCGCGGCATCCTCGACACCGCCGACGCCACGGGCGCGGTCGGCTCGGCCCGGCGGTCGCGGACCCGGCCGGGCGCCCGGCCCACCTCCATGACCACGGCGACGGGGGCCAGGGCGAACGGCCTTGGCCGTGCCGTGCGGAACGAGTTGTCGGCGACGCCGAGCGCCGCGGGTAACGTGCCGACGCCGACGGGCGTCAGCAGCGCGGCGCACGCCGGACCGGCGAGCGGCCTCTGGGGGTCGATGCTGTCTTCCATGATCGCCCGATGCCGAGCGGTGGCTGGGCGCCTCACCTCCTCCGCGGGGAGCGGAATATGAAGGGAGACGACCGCCAGATGGTCAGGCACGGGCAGGTCGGCGGCCGACTCGGGAAACCGGATAACGTGCCCCATCCGGAAGTCATTCACCATGGATGAACACAGTTCGGAAAACTATGGCCAGCAATTCATGCCTGTCAAGCGTTAGGTGGGCCAACCACGACCGGACAGAGCGCTCGCGCCGGCGCTCCGCACGCCGTTGGTCGCGAAGCCCGGCCGCCGGGTCGCGGCGGCGGTCCCCTTCCCCGTCTCGCGCCGCATCGAGCCCCTTGGCACGCGAGGTCCAGGAGGCCGGTCAGATGACGGCGATACGGGCGCCGTTCCGAGAAGCGCCCAGGTCACGGGAGAGGTTGCGGGCGATCTCCCGGACGGCGACGGCCAGCTCCTCACGCGCCCGGTCGGTCCGCAGGCGCTCGACAGGGCACACCACGCCCAGGGCGCCCACCACTTGGCCGGAGCGGTCGAAGACGGGGGACGCGATGCCCGCGTCCCCGATGGCGGACTCCTGGTCCTCGACCGCGTATCCCGTCCTGAGCACCTCTTCCAGCTGCTCGCCCAGCTCCTTGGGGTCGGTGATGCTGGCACCGGTGAGCACCGCGGGCTCGGCGGCGAGCAGCCGCTCGCGCGCGGCGGCCGGCGCGAAGGCCACGATCGCCTTGCCCAACGCGCAGGTGCTCCAGGGGATCCTCGCGCCCACTTCGAGGATCTGCACGGCGCCCTCGGGCCGGAACGCGTGGTGCACCACCAGGATGTGGTCGCCGGTGAGCACCGCCACCCAGACCGCCTCACCGACCCGGGTGGCGAGCTGGTCCGCCCAGGTCAGCGAGCGGGTCCGCAGCTCCTGGGTGTCCAGGTAGGCATTGCCCAGCTGCACCAGGTCGGGGCCGAGCTGGTACTTCGAGCTGTCCTGGTCCTGCACCACAAGACGCTCGTCCGCCAGCGTGCGCAGCAGTGCGTGAACGGTGGGCTTGGCCACACCCAGGCGGTCCGCCAGTTCGGTCACACCCAGTCGGGGCCCGGTGGACGCGAGCTCCCGCAAGATCCGCACGGCGCGATGCACCGCCTGCACCATCGTGTGTTTCCCTCTGATTCAGTAATGCTGAACGGAATTCCGTCATCCGATGTGATTCAGATTACCCGCTCAGGCCACGCCTGTCGGCCCCGCACACGCCCTTGGGTACGTCCACGGCGCAATGTCGTCACGCGCCTTCACCGGCCGCACACGAGAACAGGCCATGCCTCCCCGCCACCGCAGGGCCCGGCGGGCGGGCCGGCGTCCTCGGACGGACGCGCGTCCTCAGGCGAGTGGCTCCGTCGTGGCGCGAACCGTCGCATCAGGGAGCGGCGCGCCTTTGACGCGATCCGCTCCCTCCCGTGCGTCAGCCGTGCTCCGTGCCGCCCGCCGGCGACGGGTCCTTCTCCCGGTGCTCGTCGGACGGCACGTCCGGGTGCTCGGGCCGGTGGGAGGGTCCGGGCATGTGCCTCACCGCCGGCACGAGCAGCACCGCAGCCGTCAGCAGCACGATGACCACTCCCCCGGCCACCAGGGCGAACGCCCGCATGTCACTGCCCGCGAGCGGCGCGGCCACGGCCGAGCCGAGCGGCATCAGACCGAGCGAGCCGAGCGCGTCGTAGGAGCTGATGCGGGACAGCTGGGCCGGCGGGATCTCGGTCTGGAGGGCCGTCTCCCAGAACACCGTGAACAGGTCGCTGCACGTCCCGGTGAGGAACAGGGCGATGGCCACGGCCCACAAGGGGGCGCCCGCGCCGAGCAGCAACAGGGGTGGCGCGAAGCCCACCACGCAGGTGGCGGCGACCCGCAACGGGCGGTGCGGTGCCCAACGCAGCGCGATCACGCTGCCGGCCAGCAGGCCCACGGTCAGGCCCGTCTGCGCCAGCGCCCACAGCGCCGGCCCTGAGGGCGTGTCCGCCGCCATCACCGGCGCCAGCACCCGGACCGCGCCGGTGAACACCGCGTTGACCACGGCGAACTGGGCGACGAAGGCCCATACCCAGGTCCTGCTGCGGAACGCGTGCCAGCCCTCGACGAGGTCCCGCAGCATGCCCGTCGCATGCGCGCCGCCCTGCGGACGCGGCCGGCGCGGGACGCTCAGCAGCGCGCACACCGATACGCCGTAGGCAAGGGCGTTGGCAGCCACCGCGCCGGCGCCGCCCACCCAGGCGATCAGCCCGCCGGCCAGCACACCGCCCGTGATGGCGGCCGCGTTCTGCGCGGTGCGCAGGACCGCGTTGGCGGGCTGGACGCCGTCCCTGGGGACGAGTTCGGGCAGCACCGCCGTGGACGCCGGCATGAAGGCGCCGGTGGCCGCTCCGGACAGCGCGGACAGGGCCACCAGGAGGGTCTGCGGATTGCGGTCCAGCAGCACGATCACCGCCGTGGCGCCCTGGGCCAGCGCGTTCACCGCATCGGCGACCGTCATGACGGCGGTCTTCGAGAACCGGTCGGCCAGCACCCCGCCGACCAGCAGCAGGGCGATCTGGGCCGCGGTCCGGGCGACCAGGACGAGCCCCAGCTCGCCGCCCGTGCCGTGCGGCAGGGCAAGGACGGCGAAGGCCAGGCCCACCGGTCCCATCGCGGTGCCGAAGAGCACCGCGGTACGGGCCACGAGCAGACCGCGGAAGCCGCGGTCCTTCAGGATGAGGCGTTCGGCGGGCTTCATCGGCGCGCTGCCACCAGCTTGGTGCCGCTCACCGAATAGCTCCGGGTCACCGTGTCGATGTCACGCTCCACGGACGCGGTGTCGGTGCCACGGAACCGGAACCGGCCCCCCACGTGCTCGTAGAACGACGACGCCTCGGGCACGATGTCGCCGACCCGCGGCCCGGCCTCCGCGTACAGCGTCGGCACGCTGCCCAGCAGCGAGTTGACCCGGCTGATGCGGCAGGGGCGCGGCACCGGCGTGGGGATGATCAGCCAGCCGCCGACCGGCTCCCCCGGTGTGTTGCCGCGCGGCGTGCGGACCCGGCGGCCCAGCTGGAGATCGGCGCCGAGGGCCATCAGGTCGGCGCCGTGCACCTCGCGCACCACCAGCGAGATCTCGGCGCCGCCGGCGCGCGCGCCGACTTCGAGGAAGGAGAACGTCGGGTGCTGCGCGTCCCCGTGCCCGAACAGCTCCAGGTGGAAGACGGTCGGCGCGTCGGTGAGGGCGCCGAGCACCGCGTCCGCGGTCTCGTGCGCCGCACGCTGCGCGGCGGGCGAGTCCACGTCCACCGAGCCGAGGGTGGTGCCGCCGCGGAAGTCGAAGCACGAGTTGATGTAGCGGGACAGGTGCCCGTACGCCCGCCTGCCGTCGTAGAAGCCGTCGAAGTGGTGCGTGGTCCCGCTGTCGAACGTCTGGATCACCAGGTCCGACAGCGGCAGGGGGTAGGTGGGCAGGTCCTCCGGGCCGTGCAGCACCGCGACGCCCGCGCTGGTGCAGCCGTCCCGCGGTTTGATGACCACCGGCCAGCCGTGCTCGGCGGCGAACGCCACCACGTCCGCCGCGTCGTGCACGACCGCGTGCACGGGCTGCGGCACCCCGGCACGCCCCGTCAGGTCGTACATCAACGCCTTGTCACGGAAGGGCAGCGTCTGCTCGACCGTCGGTCCCGGCAGGCCGGCAGCCTCGCGCAGCCGCGCCGCTCCCAGGAGGTCGTTCTCCTGGAGCGCGATGACCCCGGTCAGCGGGCCGTGCCGGGCGGCCAGCTCGGCGGCGGCCCGGTCGACCTGCCGGGCGTCGTCCGTCGCGGAGACGATGACGTGGCCGGCCGCGGTCTGAGGCACCCGTTCGGCGGCGACGGCCGTGGTCACGTAGGTGACGGCGTGCTTGCGGTGATCGATGTAGCGCTCGTACTCGGCATAGCGTTCACGCCACCGATTGATGATCAGCACATGACGGTGCCCCGTGGCTTCGGCAGTCATCCCTGGTCTCCGCAGGTCGGATGGGGGGGTGGGCTCGGGCGAATGGCGCATGACGGATGGCAGACGGCGGATGGCAGACGGCGGGTGACACGGCTCAGGGCTGGTACAGGCCCGTGGCCTCGATCTCGCGGATCGTGTCGCCGGCCTGCCGTAGCTCGTCGGCGCTGTCGGCCAGCAGGTAGACCAGGCCCGGGGACGAGGGCAGGTCCCGGGTGCGGCTGACCGTGCGGCCGGGTTCCAGGGTGCCGCCCATGATGCCCGCGAACGTCGGCAGCGACAGCAGCCGTTGCAGCGCGGGAGAGTCCGGGATCTGCCCGTCCACGGGCGACCGCAGGGCCACGATGCCCAGCGACTTGCGCGGGGTGTACCGGGGCGGGCGCTCGAGGATCCGGTGCGGTGCGACGTAGGCGTCGACGGTGAGCGAGATGTGGTGGTGCCCGACGGCGGCGTTCAGGGCGTCCTGCTGGATGAATCCGGTGGTCCGGGCCGCCGTCTCGATGAGCCGGGGGCCGCGCTCGGTCAGCATCACCTCGGTGTGCGCGGCCCCGTACCTGATCTGGAGCGCGCTCAGCACCTGCCGGACGTACTGGACGATCTGGTCCTGGACGGTGCCGTGCGGCGCAAGGAGCCACTGGCGGTCGTAGATCTGGTGCGGGCCGTCGTAGACCGAGTCGAACTGCCAGATCTCCCCGATGTAGTGGTGGCCGTGCACGCTGACGCTGTTCACCAGGTACTGCTGACCGCTCAGGAACTCCTGGGCGAGCACGCTGTCGTTGGTGGCGCCCAGCCAGCTTCGCCGGCCGACGATCCGGTGGAACGCGGCGCGCACGTCGTCGGAGTCCTGGCAGCGGGACACCCCGTCCGACGCGGCACTGCGCCGCGGCTTGACGATCACCGGCCAGCGGTCGTGCTTCTCCGTCCAGCGCAGCAGTTCGTCGAGGTCGGCGGTGGCGAACTGCTCGGCGGCCGGCACGCCGACCTCGTGCAGGCGCTCGCCCATGGCCGCCTTGTCGCGCCGGCAGGCACGCAGTTCGGCGGGGTTGCCGGCGGTACCGAAGGCCGCGCCGAGCTCGTCGGCGAACTCGACGCCGGTCTCGGTGCCGGGCAGCACCGCGGCCACCGGCAGATCGGACAGCTCGGCGTACACCTCGGGTGCCGTGACGCCCGGTCCGATCACCTTGAGGTACTTGTCGGGGTCGAGGCTCGCCATCATCGACGGTGACAGGTCGGTCGACGTCAGCACCGCCACCGTCTGCCAGCCGTCCCGGTGGAAGCGCGGGGCCAGGTGGGACCCGCTGCCGAACGGGTCGACCACCACCGCCACGGGTCGCGTCATGTCGGGCCCCCTCATATCCGCGCCTGGGGCATCAGGCCCATGTCGTTGTCCTCGGTGAGGTGCTTGTTCAGCTCTTCCTTGAGGTAGTCGTCGTGACTGCGCGCGGTGCCGCCGCGTGACTCGATCTGCTCGACCAGGTACCGGGTCCAGGTGAAGGCGTCCAGCGTGAGCCGGGCGGGCAGCCGGCGGTCGCTGGTCGCGCGGGTCGCGACGAACCAGCGGTGGTCCAGGGTGTGCGGTGCGTCGATCAGGCTCAGCCGCAGCCCCGCCTCCCCTGCCCACTCGGCCAGCCGCTCGGGGGTGTACCGCTGGATCTCGGGGTACGTCCACGTCTTGGCCGTGCTGTCCTCGGCGCCGGGCAGGAAGGCCCCGACGAACAGGCCGTCGTCGGCCAGCACATGGGCCACCTGCTCCATGCACTGGCGCACCTGGTGCGGCGCTGCGTGCATGAAGATGCCGCTGGCCATCACGTAGTCGAAGGCACGGCCGAAGGGGCGGGCGTCGAAGTCGTCGTTGTGCCGGAAGGCGGGGCGCTTGAGCCGGAGGATGTCGTCACCGAGTTCGGCGGCGACGCCCTGCTCCACGCACCACTGTGCGGGGTCGATTCCGTGGTAGTTGCCGGGGCGGAGGTACACCAGCGAGAAGCGGCCGCCGCGGAGGGAACCGCAGCCCAGGTCCAGCAGCCTGTCTGTCTCCCGCATGCCCAGTAAGAGCAGCACGACGAACTGCATCGCGCCCAGCCGGTCGTAGTACTCGGGCGGCCCCACCCACGCACGGTGGTGGTGGTCGCCCATGACGGCCGGCTCGGCGGCGTCCGGGTCGGCGTTCTGCTCGGGGGATGCGGCGAGTGTGGACTGCGCTGCGGTGCTCAGCAGTTCCTGTCGCGGTGTGGCCATCGGAAGACGTTCCTCCTCGGGTGGGTTGTCTCGCCTCGGAACCGTCAGTAGACGACGCGGTCTGCGGAAGCGGTCCGCAGCGCACGGGTCTTGCGCAGGTCCCGGACGATGAACGCCCGCTTCAGCCAGCGGTCGGTGCCGTCGAAACGGCCGGGGATCTCGCGGCGACCGTGTACGGCCTTGAAGTTGTCGATCAGGAAGAGGTCGCCCTGCTGGAGGACCACGTCGCGCAGTCCGTTGTTGACGGCGTCCTTGAGCCGGTCGAACGCCTTGGCGGCGGCCGTGTCCTCGCCGAAGTCGCCGATGTAGTGCGGGTGCACCCGCAGGTAGGGGCTCTCCTTGGCACCGAACAGGGCCGGCACCGGCTCGGGGTCGGTGAACATCCGCTTCACCCGGGCGTGGCTGCGGGTGATGATCTCGGCGGCCAGGCCCGTCTCCTCGGGCGAGAGGTCGACGTCGGCGCGGTTGCCCTCGTCCGGCAGGAAGGGGTAGGCGGGGCGGCGGAGCTCGTCGAGGGTCGCCTCGTCGAGGTCGAGATCGTCCACACCCGCGTACGTGGTGGCGACCCCGTCGTGGTTGCGCACGCACAGCAGGGCCACGTAGTCCATGCGCTCCGGGTGGAACGCGTCCTCGGTGTGCCAGTAGAGCTGGTCGGTGCTGGTGCCGAGCTGGCCGCCCTCGTTGCCGGCGATGGGCAGCACCTGGTGGACCATGCGGCCGGCCTGTTCGGTCGCCCAGGCGACCGTCTCGCCGAGCAGGTGGGAGCAGAGCAGCAGGTAGATGTCCTGCCGCTTGGTGCGGGCCAGCGCGGCCCTGTCCTGCCAGTGCGCGGGTGTCGCGCCGATGGCCTCGTCGTCGGTCTGCCAGCCGTGCACCAGGCACACCGGGTGCTCCTCGCGCAGCTTGAAGCGGACCAGGCCGCTGCGCAGCGCGTCCGGTAGACGATGGGAGTGGACGGCGACGTCCTCCAGGAACTCGGGCGATTCCAGGTCGTCGTACCGCTTGTCGAGCTCGTCGAGCAGGGCGTCGACGGCGGCGGCGTCTTCCCTGGTCAGATCGATACGGAACATGCGGGCGCGTTCCCTTCCATACGGTGGCGGCCAGTTGGCCGCCGGCTCGTCACAACGGGTGAGACACGGGTGGGTGAGAGCGGATGCCCCGGGTCACTTGTCGGCCGTCAGCCGCCCGGCCTTGCCCCAGCTCTCCGCGGGCACCTCGTGGATCCAGACCTGGACGGACTCGGGCGGCACCCCGTAGGCGTCGACCATGGCCTCGGTGATGCGCTGGACCAGGACGCGCTTGCGCTCGACGGGCTGCGGGCCCTGCTGGACGGTCACGATGGGCATGCGTCAACCTCGCTGATGGTGGTGAGGAGGGGGAGGGCAGGATGGTGGGGCCTGGGGAGCGGCTGGAGAAGCCACGTCATTCCAGCGCGGCGGGGATCGTCGCTCCAACCAGCAAGTCGAGATGGCAGGAATCAGCGATCGTGATGGATACCGGCCGCCGACACCTGCAAGGCGTCGCCGCCCGCGGCCTCGGCACACGCCTCCATCAGCGAGTCCACGGCGGCCGTGATGCCGCCCCGGCGCACCGCGAGGAACGTGGGGATCTCCAGCGCGGCGTCGGCGACCGGTCGGAACACCACGCGGTCGCTGCGCAACTGGCGGGCCTGGGCGGCGTACGCGACGGTCCACATGGGGGTTCCGGCACCGATGGCGGCCAGGGTCTCCGTGAACGGTCCTGACGGCGGCCCGAGGACCGGTTGGAAACCGGCGGCGTGGCAGGCGGAGATGACGAGGTCGACCAGGGCCGGGTGGTTGCGCCGTGGCGTCAGGCGCAGCGGCAGCGTCGCGAGGTCGGCCAGGTGGATCTCGGAGGCGGTGGACAGCTCGTGGTGCGCGGGCAGCGCCACCAGCAGCCTGTCCCGCCACACCGGTATCGAGCGCAGTTGGGGGATGCCGGCTTCCGCACAGCGCACGAACGCCGCGTCGAGCCGGCCGGAGGCCACGTCGCCGAGCCGCTCGCGCATGGGTGCCGAGACCAGTTCGACCAGCAGCCGGGGATCGCTGCGGGACAGCGCCTCCAGCAGGATCTCCAGGCGTTCGCCCAGCCCGACGCTGGTACCCAGGCGGAGTCGGGCGGGCGGTGGCCCGGTGACGTCCTCCACGGCGGCGCGCACCATGATCTCCGCGGCCAGCATGTCGCGGGCGCGGGGCAGCAGGCGCGTACCGGCGGCCGTCAGCCGTACCTGCCGGGCGGAACGGTCGAAGAGTTCGACCCCGAATTCACGTTCCAGCCGGCGGATCTGCTGGCTCACCGCCGACTGCACGATATGGAAGCGTTCAGCGGCGCGGCCGAAGTGCAGCTCCTCTGCCACTGCCACGAAGTAGCGCAGCTGGCGCAGTTCCACGGTGTGCGGCCCTCCTCGTCTCGGCGTGCTTGCTCGACTTGCCCGACTTCCTCACCGGTGCGACGCCGAGCGTCACGACTGGTGGAGGCACTGCTCGTACAGCCCGTCCCTGATCGCCAGCGTGGCGACCGATGTGCGGTTCGGGCAGTCGAGCTTGGCCAGGATGTTCCCCACCAGGCGCTTCGCGCCGTGGTCGGAGATGCCGAGCCGTCGTCCGATCTGCTTGTTGCTGAGCCCGTCGACCAGCAGGACGAGGGCCTGCTGCTCCCGTCGGGTGAGCCGCGGCGCGGGCCGTGCCGGCTCCCCGGTGGCCCGCCAGGCGGCGAGGAGGTCCTGCACCAGCCAGGACGGGACGGGAGGTTCGCCTGCTGCCATCCGGGAGAGCGCGTGGGCAAGGCCGTCGGGGTCCAGCTCGTCCTGGCCCACGTATCCGATGCCCGGCAGATCCGGGAGGCTGCGCAAGGAGGCGACATCGGCCTTCCGCACGAGCACCAGGACGTTGACGTCGTCCCGGTTGGCCGGCTCGGGCAGGGAGGGGAGCGATCCCACGAGATCGGCGAGGGCGACGAGGGCGATACGGCGCGGCTCCGAGGCCGCGGCCTTGAACGCCATCGCCGGGTCATCGGAAATCCTGACCTGGCCGACGACCCCGTGCTCTTCGAGTTCCTCGAGGATCCGGCAGATTTCCAATCGCCCGTGATCACTCCTCATCGCCAGCGCTATATCAATCGAATGCTGAGCAGAAAGCGTATCCACACGGCTGGGCAAGGTAATCCCCCTCGGCTGGTTCAGCTAGGGCCAAACTAGCCGCGCGGGCCGGCCGGAGTAAGGCCTCTGCCACTGAAGTGGTATCGCAGTGCCCCTTTACATCCCGCCGTGGCACACCCAACTGGAATCCACTCTCTCAGAATTCCGCACACAGCAGCGATGCAAGGCGTTCCGGTACTTCCATGCTGATCAGATGCCGCGCCCCGGGAATCACCGTGAAGTCGGCGCCGGGGATGTCACGGGCGAGGTCGCGCATCATGGCGGGCGGCGTCGACGGGTCGTCACCGCCGGCGATCACCCGGGTGCGGACCCGGATGCCGGACAGCAGGTCACGGGTGTCGAGCGTGGCGAGCGCACGCCAGCTGGCGCTCCAGTCGGCCACCAGCGCCCGGTTGACGGTCTGCCGCGCGTAGCGCACGGCCGCCGGCTCGGCGGCCAGGAAGGCCGGGGTGAACCAGCGGTCCAGCGCCGCGGGCAGCTGGGCCGCGACGCCGTGCGACTCGGCTTCCGCGGCCCGTTGCAGATAGGCGGCCTGCGGATCGCCGGCGGTGGCCACCAGGTAGAGGGCGGCCAGGCGATCGGGGTGGTCCACCGCGAAGGTCTGGGCGATGGCGCCACCCATGGACAGGCCGGCCAGTTCGATGCGTGCGATGCCGAGGGCGTCGAGCAGTCGCAGCAGGTCGTGGGCGAGCGCGTGCAGGTCGCGGGCGGGCGGTGCGCCCGCGGCACGGCCGTGGCCGCGCAGGTCGTAGGCGATCACACGCCGGTCGGTGGGGAGGTGTTCGATCAGCCCGGCCCACATCAGGCGGTCCAGGCCCAGCGCGTGCACCAGTACCAGCGGTGCCGCACGGGACGGGGCGCGGGCTGGTCGGTCGAGGAGCCGGGTGGTGTGGTCCCCGAGCCGTACGTCGTGCTCGGGGACGGGGTGGGCGAGGGGTTCGCGGTCGGGGTCGTCGACGGTGACGGGACCGTCGGCGGGCATCGCAGCGGAGCTCAACTGGCCACCTGTCAGGGAAGGGGTGACCCGCCGCGGGGCGCTGTGCGGCGAGCGCACGGCCGCGCCCGCCCCGCGGCGGAAGGAAGGGTGCCGGCGCGTGCCGGCGGATCAGCGCAGGGCGTCGACGAGCGCCTGGGTGTCCTCGTAGATGTCGTAGTTGGAGATCAGGCCGTCCGTCACCGTCAGGTGCAGGGCGTAGGGCGAGGCGAACAGCTTCCCGGTGGCCCGGCAGCGGTGCTCGAAGTAGCCGAGCACGACCACGTGCGGCCCCTCGGAGATCACCTGCTCGACCTTGTTGACCTCGGGTTTCATCGCACCGCCCAGCATCCCGAGGAACTCCCTGATCTCCTCCTTGCTGGTGCGCCGGCCGGCCCACGGCACCAGCTCGGGCTTGCCCGGGACGAACCAGTCCAGCGTGTCAGGCAACAGGGCCAGAACGCCCTCTCGGTCGCCGCTCTGCAACTTGGCCCAGAACTCCTCGGCGATGGCACCGGCATTCTGCTGGAGCATCTATCCAGCCCTCGCTTTCCTTGGGAAAGGTTTTCGGGAGAGGTACGCGAGGACGTTAGATTCGGCGTGAAGCGCGGGTCAACGCACCCTTCAGTGTGGCCGAATTGGCATACCCTGGCCGAAATACCGGGCCTGGTCAGCGCAGTCGTCCCCGGCACCGCGAAAAAAGGGCCGCCGGCTCTACCACCTTGGTTGCACACCCCGCGCCGGGCGACCGGTTCTTCCCTTAGCTTCAAGGGACCCCGGCCATTTCCCGAAGGGACCACATCGCGTCATGGGTACCATCCCGCGAGCCGCGTTCTTCGACGTCGACGAGACACTCCTAGGCGTCAAGAGCATGTTCGACTTCCTGCGGTTCTGGACCATCCGCAACGGCGGCGACGAGGACGACTACGAGAGCGCGATGGCCGAGACCCGGGCCATGTGGGCCGCCGGCACCCCGCGCCCGGAGGTGAACCGGGCCTACTACCGCCGGTTCACCGGAATCCGCTGGACGGAGCTGCTGGCCGCCGGCGAGGAGTGGTACGCCGCGTACCGGGACCGCCCGGACGCGTTCGTGCTGGCCACGGTGGAGGCGCTGGGCAAGCATGTCGCCGCCGGTGACACCGTGGTGCTGGTCTCCGGATCGTTCACCGGCTGCCTGGGCCCGGTGGCCCGGGAGCTGGGCGCCGACATCGTGCTCTCCTCCGAGCCGCTGGTGGACGGCGACGGCGTGCTCACCGGCGAGTTGAACCGCTGCATGATCGGCGACGGCAAGACGGACGGGGTGGTCGAGACCCTGGCACGGCTCGGTGTCGACGGCGCCGACTGCTTCGGATACGGCGACCACTCCAGCGATCTCGGGCTGCTTTCCCTGGTCGGTCACCCGCATGTGATCGGCGAGCACGATCCGGTGCTGGCCGAGCACGCGGCACGACACGGCTGGCCGGTGCTCCCCGCGGACACCGGTTCCTTCGCGCAGAGCGCACTGGGCTGACGGCACGCCTTCGGGATCTGGAGAACGTCAAATGAGCAAGAAGATCATCTACCTCATGCTGACCATGTCGGTGCTGTTCTGGGGTGCCACCTTCAGCCTGGTGAGCTACACGGTCCGCTATCTGTCGCCGCCGGCCGGCGGCGCGCTGCGCTACTCGATCGCGAGTCTGCTGGTCATCGTCGTGCTGGCGTTCCGGCGGCGCACCGCGCTACGGGCCCTGAAGCGCAGCTGGCGCCCCCTGCTCGCCATGGCGCTGATCGGCGTCGTGGTCTTCAACGTGCTGTTCTTCTTCGGCCTGCGGTACACCTCACCCACCAACGGCGCGCTGATCCAGGCGACCAATCCGCTGCTGACCGCACTGATCGCGGGGGTGTGCTACGGCGAGAGGATCAGCCGGGGCCACAAGATCGGCACCGTGATCAGCTTCGCCGGTGTCGCGGTGCTGATCCTGAGCGGCTCGGTGCAGCGCCTGGAGCCGCCGAACATCGGTGACCTGCTGTGCGTGGGCGCCACCACCTGTCTCGCGCTGTACTCGATCTTCAGCGGCCGGTACGTCAAGGAGAGCACCCCCGTCGTCACCACGGGCCTGACCACCCTCATGGGCTGCGCCGGCCTCTGGGTCGTCGCCTCCGTGGTCACGCCGAGACCGACCCCGCACGTGCTGGAGAACCTCCCGATCGGGGTGTACGGGGCGCTGGCCTTCGTCGGCATGCTGGCCACGGTGCTCGCGTACGTCTTCTGGAACTACGGGGTGAGCCATATCGGGGTCGCCGACACCGCGGTCTTCTTCCACCTGGTGCCGGTCTTCACCGTGCTCACCTCCCTCGCCCTGGGCCAGCCGGTGACGCTGCTCCAGATCGGTGCCGGCGTCGTGGTCACCCTGGGCGTGTTCATCTCCTCCCGGATCGCCCACGACCCGCCGCCGGCGCCGGTGGCGGCCTCCTCCGAATTCACCGGGTCCGCACGGCCGGCAGAATCCGCGCCGCCCCAGAGCAGGGACGAGCAGCCCGCACCCTGATTCTCCCGCACCATCGTTCGTTCACCATTGTCCGAGGCTACCCCTCCGCACCCGGAGGGGTAGCCTCGTTTCCTTTTCCCGACCGGCCGGTGGGGTACCCAGGAGCGCATGGAAAACACGGCGCTCGAAATGCTCGTTGTTCCCCGGAAAAGGTCCTCCTAGAGTCTTGTCGCAGACGGCTTTCCTGACCCATCGGGGCGCCTGCGAAAACGAACCGTCGGAGGATATCCGTGGAAATCTCCCTCACCACCGAACTGGAGAAATTCGGCACCGCCGATGCCATTGTGTGCAACGGCAGCACCATCAGTTACGAGCAGCTTCTGGAACTCGTGGCCCACTGGCGTGACTTCCTCGACGGGAACGCCGTACGGGCCGGCGACGTGGTGACGCTGGAGGGTCCGTACTCGCCGGAGTGCTGCGCCGGGCTGCTCGCGCTGATCGAGCGCGGCGCGATCATCGTGCCGCTCACCGCCCTGCCGGCGGCGAAGCGCGACGAGTTCCTCGACGTCGCGGAAGTCGAGACCACCATCACGCTGGGCCCGGCCGGCGAGCGCACCCTGCACCGCACCGGCCGCCGGGCCGACCACGCGCTCTACGCGCGGTTGCGGACGGCCGGCCGCCCCGGCCTCGTGCTGTTCAGCTCCGGCACGACGGGCCGCAGCAAGGCCTCGGTGCTGGACTTCGTGAAGGTGCTCGGCCGGTACCGCACGGGCGGCAGGCAGCAGCGCATCCTGTCCTTCCTGAGCCTGGACCACATCGGGGGCATCAACACCCTGCTGCACACCCTGTGCCAGGGCGGAACCGTGATCACCGCCGCGGAGCGCACCCCCGACACGGTCTTCGCGACCATCGAGCGGCACGGCGTCGACGTCCTGCCGACCACGCCCACCTTCCTCAACATGGTGCTGATCGCGGGCGTCGTCGGGCGGTACGCCACCACATCCCTGCGACTGATCACGTACGGCACGGAGCCGATGCCGCTGCGCACCCTGCAACGGCTGAAGGAACTGCTGCCGCACGTGCGCTTCAAGCAGACGTACGGCCTCTCCGAGCTCGGCATCCTGCCGACCAAGTCCCGCAGCGACGACACCCTCTGGGTCAAGCTCGGAGACTCCGGCTTCGATCACAGGATCGTCGACGACGTGCTGTGGATCCGCTCCGAGATGGCGATGCTCGGGTACCTCAACGCCCCCGCCCCGTTCGACGCCGACGGCTACTTCAACACGCAGGACGTGGTGGAGACGGACGGCGACTGGATCCGCATCCTCGGCCGCCGCTCGGAGATCATCAACGTCGGCGGCGAGAAGGTGTATCCCAGCGAGGTCGAGAGCGTCATCCTCGAGGTGCCCGACGTCGCCGAGGTCACCGTGAGCGGTCGGCCGAGCCATGTCACCGGGATGGTGGTCAAGGCGACCGTACTGCTGTCCGAGAACGCCGACGACGCCACCGGCAGCGAGAACGTCGAGCGCGGCGACGAGCGGGCCGTGGCCCGCCGGATCCGCGCGCACTGCGCCGCCCGTCTCGAGGCGTTCAAGGTGCCGGCCGTGGTGGAGGTGTCGTCGGCCGCCCAGCACTCGGACCGCTTCAAGAAGATCAGGAGCCTGGCGTGACCGGCTCCGCCGACGCCGCCGCGCACGGCACGGCGGACGCGGGCAGCGCGCCGGGCCGCCGGGTGGCCGTGGTCAGCGGGGGGAGCCGCGGGCTCGGGGCCCTCCTGGTGGAGCGGCTGCTGGCCGACGGATGGGCGGTCGCGACCTTCAGCCGCTCGGCGAACGCGTTCGTGGAGAAGACGCGTGAGGCGGCGCCGGACAGCTTCCTCTGGGAGCCGGTGGACCTCGCCGACCTCGACGCGCTGCGCCGCTTCGTCGGCACCTGCACCCAACGCTTCGGCGGGATCGACCTGCTGGTCAACAATGCGGCGACGCTGGACGGCCTGGGCCTCTTCCTCACCGCACGCGCGGACCGCATCGCCGCCGGGATCACCGCCAACCTCACCGGGCCCATCGTCCTGACCCAGGCGTGCGCCCGGGTGATGAGCCGGGGCAGCCGGGGCCAGATCGTCACCATCTCCTCGATCAACGCCATCCGCGGCTACCGCGGAGTCGCCGTCTACGCGGCGGCGAAGGCCGGCCTGGACGGCATCACCCGCAGCCTGGCCCGCGAGTTGGGGCCGCTGAACATCCGGGTGAACTCCGTCGTCCCGGGCTTCTTCGACAGCGAGCTGACCACCGACGTCACGGACACCAACCGGGTCCGTATCAGGGGGCGCACCCCGCTCGGCCGGGTCGCGTCAGCCGACGAGATCGCCGACGCCGTCTCGTTCCTCGTCTCGCCGCACGCCTCTTTCATCACCGGACAGTCCATCGTCGTCGACGGAGGAATCACATGCTGAGCCGTGACACCACCAGATCCATTGTCGTCGAGGCCATTGCGGCCTTACTCGAGGAGAGCGGTGCAGAGCGCTCCGAGATTTCCGGCAGCCAGTCCCTGATCGATGTCGGTCTCGGTTCCCTGCTGATCGCCAGGCTGATTATCCAGCTGGAGACGGAGATCGGTGTCGACCCGTTCGCCGAGGACATTCTGATATCCGACATCCGCTCCATCGACGAACTCGTCGACGCCTATCACTCCGCCCTGTCCCGATCCATCGCCGTGTGAGCCGTCCGGCCAGCTCCAGGGATATCCAGAAAGGACATCCTGAAATGCCGCAGGAATACCATGCACGGGTCGTGGTGGGTGATCGTTTCAAGGAGTTCATCGGCAACGCCGGAACGGTACCGGTGTCCGAACTGCTCGGTGCGCTGCGCTCGGGAGACGCTCCGCCCGCCCAGCCGCTCGTGCTCGGCCAGGGTCTCACCGCGGACCAACTGCGCGAACTGCGCGACCGCACCGGCGCCGCGGTGCCGCTGCCGGTGGAGCGCACCCTCACCCACAAACTCGAGGACAAGAATGTCCTCATCGGAATGGTGCACGAGTCCGGCCCCGACGCCTACGCCGCCCCGCTGCTGCTCGACGAGCGCGTCGAAGTGCTGGAGGACCATCTGACGGGCCAGCACATTCCGGCCATCACGCTGCTGGAGGCGGCACGCCAGACCTGGACGGTCGTCATCGAGCAGTTCCTGGCCCACGGCACGGAACCGACCCGTTTCGTGATCGGCTCGGTGCGCTCGACGTTCCACAGCTTCGTCTTCCCGCTGCCGGCCACGATCGAGTTCCGCCTGCTGGGGCAGGAGGTGTCCCCGATCGGCTCGAGCATCGACTGCGCGCTGCGGGTGCGGCAGGACGACCGTGTCGCCGCCGAGTTCGAGGCCGACGTACGCGTCATCCCGGCGGCCGTGGCGGCGAAGCAGGAGGCCATGGCGGCCCGGCGGGCCATTCGCAGCGCCCTCACGGACGCCACGGCACCCGTCGCCGGGGTCGCGTCATGAGCCTGCCGGTGTGGGCCGTCCACTGCCTGGACGCACCGGGCTCAGCAGCGCTCCGCAAGAAGCTCAGGCCGCACCACTCACGGTGGCTTCGGGACGGCCGGCCGCGGCCGCTGCTGTACGGCCCGCTGACCGCGGACGCCACCGGTGAGGTGGTCGGCAGCCTCATCGTCGTCGCGGCACCGGACCGGGAGACCGTCGAGCGGCACTTCGCCGAGGACCCGTTCCGCACCGGCGGGGTGTGGCAGCAGATCCGCGTCGACCGCTTCGACGTGTCACCGCGCTCGCCCGTGCGCCTCCCCGAGCCCGCCTGACCGGCCGGGCACACCCACCGTCCCATCCCCCTCCACCACTCGGGAGTGATATCGCCATGTCCGCAACCCTCCTCCTCGTCACCGAAGTCCCGGTTCGGGAATCCGAGGCCGACAGCGCCGTCAAGAACTGGCAGGAGGTGCACGCCAGGCACCAGGACGGCCGGGCGCTGTACCGCTCGATCGATGACCGCACGCTGCTCGAGCTCCGGCCGCTGACCGGCGACGACGACATCGCCGGACTCCAGGACGACGCACGGGAGCTGTGGGACGCCCTGTCGCCCCTCCTGGCGGGTGACTTCCGCCGGCACCTGTACTCGTTCGTGGAGGCTCCCAAGGGGTGCGCGAGCGCGCTGCCGGACACCCCCTACGTCCAGCTCCGGCGGGTGGAGGTCAAGCCGCCGGTGATCAGCGAGTACCGGGCCTGGCGGGACCGCACGATCTTCGAGGTGGTACGCGAGGCCGACGAGTCCGAGGTGTTCCTCGCCTACCACTCGCTGCTCAGCTCGGAGCCCGGTGTGCTGTTCGTGGCCGGCTTCTCGGTGGACCCGGCCCGGCACAACGGCGTCTACGAGACGCCGGCCTACGACGCGATCCTCGCGGAGGTGCGCCAGAAGTACATCATCCCGCAGGGCGGTGACGCCGGCCTGTACCTGAAGACCTACGCCAGGATCGAGGCCTGAGCCGATGCCGACCAGGACCTACGAACTCAGCCTGACCACGCAGGGGCCGACCTATCCGCCCAGCGAGGTCATGAACGAGGACGGCGACTTCGTCGTCATCGGCCGGGTCAACCGGCCGGGCCCGGACGGTTCGGTGCGCTCCGAGTGGGGTTCGGCGATCGTCGCACCCGACAGCGAGTTGCCCCCGCACGGTCAGAACGCGCCGTTCCGGATCGTCCGCGACCTGCCGGACGTGCTCTCCCCTGCGGACCAGGACATGGTCCTGTACACGTTGCCCCTGCCGCTGCCCTGCAACAACTACCCGATGTTGTTCGCGCCCGAGCAGTGCCCGCAGGCGCACTCGACGCAGCGTCCCAGCTACCCCTTCCACGAGGTGCCGATCCCCGATCTGCGCGAGGAGGACGGCAGACGGGTCACCGAGCCCGTCACGCTCGGGCAGTGGGTGCAGGCGCAGGGCTGGATGGAGGTGGCGACGGTGCACGGGGGGCACGACGCGGAGTTCCGCTTCGAGTTCTCCGGTCTCATCCCCGACAGCATGTACACGGTGATGTCGCTGCGCGAGAACGACCTGGCGCCCGCACCGGCGGGACCGTTCCGGCCCGGACCGCTCGGCATCCCCAACGTCTTCTTCGCCGACGCCGCCGGCAAGGGCCACTACCGGGCGACCCTGCCCAACCCCTTCCCGGCGCCCGGGGCGCCCGGCCCCCGGCGCATCGTGAGCGTGGTCCTGCTCTGGATGAGCTACCAGCAGAACTACGGCGGCGCCATCGGCTTCCACGGCCTGGGGGGCGACATCCACGCCCAGCTCAAGCTGCGGGAGCCGAGCTTCCAGGAGTTCACCACCACCGCACGCTAGACGAGTGAGTCCGAAGGCAACCGGGGGCGGCGCCCCTCCTGGCCGCCCCCGGTTCCCACCGCGCCCGACCCTCACCGGCGAACCACGACGAAGGACAGTTCATCCATGACATCCCACACCCCCTCCCGTGTCCGGCTCACCGGTCCCGAGCGCCGGCTCGGGTCCGGCGGTCCGCTGGTCGGCCCGATCGGTCTCGGCTGTATGGGAATGAGCGGTGAGTTCTACGGAGCGGCCGACGACGCCCGGTCGATCGAGGTGATCCACGCGGCGCTCGACGCCGGGGTCACGCATCTCGACACCGCGGACATGTACGGCAGCGGCAGCAACGAGGAACTGGTCGGCCGGGCGCTGCGCGGCCGCAGGGACGCGGCCGTGCTCGCCACCAAGTTCGGCATCCGGCGGGCCGAAGGGCGCCGGTGGAACGACAGCAGCCCGGCCTACGCGCGCAGGGCCTGCGAGGCGTCGCTGCGCCGCCTCGGGGTGGAGACGATCGACCTCTACTACGTGCACCGGCTCGACGCGGCGACTCCCGTCGAGGACACCGTCGGCGCGCTGGCCGGACTGGTGCAGGAGGGGAAGGTACGCCACATCGGGCTGAGCGAGACGAGCGCGGAGAACGTGCGGCGCGCCCACGCGGTCCATCCGATCGCCGCGGTCCAGAGCGAGTTCTCCCTGTGGACCCGGAACGTGATCGACGACGGCGTGCTGGCCGCCTGCCGTGACCTGGGCATCTCGCTGGTCGCTTACTCGCCGCTGGGCCGCGGCTTCCTGACCGGCACGGTGCGCAGCGTCAGCGCGCTGGACAGCACCGACTTCCGCCGGCGCAATCCGCGGTTCGCGGACGGCGGTCTGGAGGCCAACCTGCCGCTGTTGGCCACGTTGGAGAAGATCGCCGCCGACCACGGCGTGCCGGCCGGGCAGGTGGCGCTGGCGTGGGTCCTCGCGCAGGGCGAGGACATCGTGCCCGTTCCCGGCACCCGCCGGCTGTCCTACCTGCACCAGAACGTGGCGGCCGCAGGGCTGGAACTGGCCGGGGACGAGCTGTCCCTGCTGGAGCACGCCTTCCGCGCGGAGGCGGTGACCGGCGAACGCTACCCCGCGGCGATCATGCCGGTCACGCGATAGGCCTTCCGCCTGCCCCAGCCGCCGTCCCAAGCATGCATCCCGCGCATTCATCCCGAAGGCCCTCACTCCACCCCGTGGGCCTCCGTTCATCGACGACGAAGCTCGCCCGGCTCTGCGTGCCGGGCGAGCTTCGCCGTGTCGCGGCCGTGGTCAGCGGCCGGCCGACGAGTGCCCGGTGCCGGCCGGGGCGTTGAGCGGGTGGCGGGCCCGCGGCACGTAGCCCGGCGTGTACACATGCTGCCCGCGGCCGCCACGGCCGGGGGCCTCTCCTGTGACCGCTCGTGTCATCCCGCCGTAGAGTCGGTTCACCGCCTGGAGACGCGATCCGACGTCGAGCTTCTTGAAGGCGTTGTGGAGGTGGCGCTTGACGGTGTCCTCGGTGATGGCGAGCCTGCGGCTGATCTGCCGGTTGCTCAGCGCCTGCGCGACGAAGCCCATGATCTCGGCCTCGCGGGGGGTCAGGACGTCGAGCAACCCGGGGGCGGGCGTGCCGTCGTGCACGTCGCCCCGCACCGCGCCGATCAGCGCACCGTAGGTGGTCGCCCGCAGGACGTACTGGTGGGCCCCGGCTCTCGCCAGCGCCGTGAGGAAGGCGGTGTCGGTGCGCCGGGTCATCACGATGACCCGGGTGCGCGGCCCTGCTGCGCGTAATCGCGCCACGGTCCGCACCGCCTCGGGGTCCGCCTTCTCCAGGTCGAGCAGGACGACGTCGGGACGGGAGCGGCGGACGAGTTCCACCGCGGTGTCGCTGTCGGAGGGTTGGCCGACAACGGTCAGGTCGTCCTCATGGGCGAGAAGTGTGCACAAGGTGCTGCGGAGCAGGGTATGCCCGCCTGCGATGACGACACGGACAACCTTGGCACCCATACGGTCACATCCCCCATGGCCGAGCGCTCCAGCTCGTATCGATGAACTTCCGTTTATTCATGAATCGTGATTCAAGATTAGTCAGAAGTGCCAGGAGTACTCAAGATGCAAATCAGACACTGACCGGGACACACTCCGCAGAACGGATCACCGCATTCCGCTCCCTTTCGCCTCCCACGGGCGATCAACCGCTAGGCTCATTTGCCAGAATTTGACTTGCCGGTGATAAATATTTAGAAATGCGGAACTAAGAGGGAGCCTTTCTTGAGGAGCCGAATGTGACCCCGGATTTAATTTTGAGCGGCACACGACAGGGGGCGAACGAGAGGTGCAGAGCTGTGGACACGGATGACGCGATCGCCGTGGTGGGGATGGGGTGCCGGTTTCCGGGTGCCGCGGGTGTGGCGGAGTTCTGGGAGGCGCTGCTGGCCGGCACGGACGCGATCACCGACGTCCCCATGGACCGGTTCGACATCGCACCGCACTACGCGCCGACGCCCGGCACCCCCGGCCGGACGGCGTCGCGGCACGGCGGCTTCCTCGATGACGTGTTCCGGTTCGACGCCGCGTTCTTCGGCATCTCCCCCGTCGAGGCCCGCGGCATGGACCCCCAACAACGGCTCCTCCTGCACGTCGTATGGGAGGCGTTCGAGGCGGCCCACATCGTGCCGTCCCGGCTCGCCGGCAGCCGGACAGGGGTCTTCATCGGCCAGGCCACCGCCGAGTACGGGGAGACCGGACCGCCGTTCGAGGAGCGCGACGTGCGTTCCGTCGCCGGCAGCCGGCTGCGCGCGGTGACCGCGGGACGCGTGTCGTACGCGTTCGACCTGCGCGGCCCGAGCCTGGTCATCGACACCGCCTGCTCGTCGTCGCTGGTCGCGGTGCACACCGCGCGACAGAGCCTGTTGTGCGGGGAGACCGACCTCGCCGTCGCCGGCGGCGTGAACGTCATCCTCTCCCCCGACGACGCCATCGCCTACTCGCAGGGCGCCATGCTCTCCCCGCGTGGCCGATGCCGTTTCGGCGCCGCCGACGGCGACGGTTTCGTCCGCAGCGAAGGCGTCGGCGTCGTCGTCCTGCAACGTCTTTCGGACGCCCTGAGCGCGGGCAACGACGTGCTCGCGCTGCTGCTGGGCAGTACGGTCGGCAACGACGGGCGGGCCAGCGGCCTGCTCCTGAAACCCTCGGTCGACGGCCAGGTCCGGATGCTCGAGGACGCCTGCGCGAGCGCCGGCATCACCCCGGGGCAACTCGACTACGTGGAGGCGCACGGGACGGGCACGCCCGTCGGCGACCACGTGGAGCTGCGCGCCCTGGCCGACGCCGTCGGCGCCGAGCGCGGTCCCGACCGGCCGCTGCCGACCGGGTCGGTGAAGACCAACATCGGTCACGCCGAGGCCGCCGCCGGAGTCGCCGGCCTGATCAAGTCGATCCTCATCGCCCGGCACGGGGTCATCCCCGCCTCGCTGCACCAGGTGGAGCCCCATGCGCTGCTGGCCGACGGGACGTTGCCCGTCGAGGTCGTGCGCGACAACCGGCCTCTGGCGCCCGGCGGAGCGCGTGCCCTCATCGGCGTCAGCTCCTTCGGCCTGTCCGGAACGAACGCGCACGTGGTGGTGGGTGCCTACGCCCCGGAGGTTTCACCGGTCGGCGCGCACGCCGCCGCAGCGCCGGGCTCCGACGAGACCACCCAGGCGCACGGGACGCAGGGAACCCTGACCGCCGACGAAGCCTCCGTCGCCGCCGGGGCCACCAGGGGCGGGCCCCATCTGCTGGTGCTCAGCGCCCGGTCACGCCCGGCGCTGCTGCGGCTGGCCGCCGCCTGCGCCGCGCACCTCTCGCCCGGTGGCGCGGGCCGCTCGGCCGACCTGCGGGATGTCTGTGCCACCGCCGCGCTGCGCCGGGAGGCGCATCCCTACCGGCTGTGGGCCGTCGGTACGGACCACGATGACCTGGCGGCGACGTTGCGCGCACTGGCCGCCGACCGGCCCGTCACCGCGGGCGGCATCGGCCACGCCGGATTCGACGGTCCACGGCGTACCGTCTTCGTCTTCCCCGGACAGGGCTCGCAGTGGGTCGGCATGGGGCGCGGGCTGTACGCCGCCTCACCCGCCTTCCGCGCCGCGCTGGACGACTGCGACGCGGTGCTGGCCGCCGAACTCGGCTGGTCGGTCGTGACGTTCCTGCACACGGCGGAAGGGGAGTTCCCCACCGATGTGGCACGGGTGCAGCCGGCCCTGTGGGCCATGGAGGTCGCCCTGGTCGCCGCCTGGCGCGAGCGCGGGGTGGATCCTGCGCTCTGTGTCGGGCACAGCATGGGAGAGGTGGCGGCCGCTCACGCGGCGGGCGGGCTCTCCCTTGCCGACGCGGCGGCGGTCATCTGCCGCCGCACCCGGCTGATGCAGCGCACCGCCGGCCGCGGCGCCATGCTGTCCACGGAGCTCTCCGGTGCCGAGGCGCGGCGCATCGTCGCCGCTCATGACGGTGCCGTCTGCGTCGCGGCGGAGAACGCGCCGACGGCCACGGTGCTCGCGGGTGACCGGGAGGTCCTGGCCGGGATCGCGGACGAGCTGCACCGGCGTGGCGTGCTGTGCCGCCCGGTGAAGGTGAACGTCGCCTCGCACTCGCCGTTCATGGACGAACTCCGCGACGACCTGCTCGCCGAGCTGGCCCACGTGCGTCCCGGGGACACCTCGACCCCGATGGTCTCCACCGTGCTCGGTGCGACGGTGACCGGCCGGGAACTCACCGCGTCGTACTGGGCCGAGAACCTCCGCCGGCCGGTGCTGTTCGCCGGTACCGTGGACGCCCTGGCCCGGGCGGAAGGCAGCGTGTTCGTCGAGATCAGCCCCCATCCGGTGCTCCTGGCGGCGATCGAGGAGATCCTGGGTGCCAGGGCGGACGGCGACGCACCGGCAAGCAGTACGGCCGTGCCCTCGCTCCGCCGGCACTGCAACGAGGCACACGAACTGGTGTACATGACCGGACGGTTGTTCGCCGCCGGCGGGTCCGTGGACTGGGATCGCTGGTACCGGGGCGGGCACCGGCCCGTACCGCTGCCCGCCTATCCGTGGGACACCGGCGTCTTCCGGCACCGCCGCACCGTACCGGCCGGCTCCGGTGCCCTGCCGGCCCAGGTCAGCGAGGTGCCGCTGGCCCGCCTTGGCTGGCCCGAATGGGGCGAGGGGGTCCGCCTTCGGGGCGTCGCACCGATCCCGCCGGCCGTGTACGCGGCCGCGCTGCTCCAGGCTGCCGGCGCCCTCGAACCGGGCGGCACGTTCGTCGTGCGTGACGCCGTGCTCGGCGACCACGTCATGGACATCGGCGACGGAGAGGACCTGACGCTGCACATCGCGGTGTACGACGCCGACGCCCAGGGCAGCCGCGCGGCCACCGTGACCGCACGCAAGGAACCCACCGGTGAACGGATGACGTGCATGACCGCACGGTTGGAGCAGATCGACGTCGCAGCCGCCCTGGAAACCGCCGTATCGCCGGACGATGCGCTCGAACGCTGCCACGAGTACCTCTCGGCGTCGGCGTTCCGGGCGCTGGCCGGGCAGCAGGGCATCGAGATCGGTGCGGAGTTCGACGCGCTGGAGCAGCTCTGGCGGCGCGACGGCGAGGCGGTGGCCAGGCTGCGCGCACCGAAGGTGCCGCTCCCTGCGGCCTGGGAGACCGCGTTGCAGCCGCTGCTGGCGGCGCGCCCCATCGGCAGGGGCACGTTCGACCACGTCTATGTGCCCGTCGGCTTCTCCGGCATGGAACTCCACGCCGAACTGACCGACGAGTTCTGGAGCATCTGTACCTTCACCGAGACTTCGGGGCTGGACGCCGCCCGTGCCGATGTCACGGTGGTCAGCCGGGCCGGCCGGGTGCTCGCCAGGTTCTCCGGTATCCGTCTGATCCGTCTGCCGCTCACCCCCGGCCAGGCCCGTCGCACCACCGCACTGTCCGGTACCCGCTGGCTGGCGCAGGCGTCCCGGGGTGTCGAACAGGTCGCCCAGTGGGCGCGATCGGCCGCCCGGTACGCGGTGCCGTCCGCCCTCGGACCGGCACGTGGCACCGGAGCCGAGGCGCCCTCTGCGGCGCCCGCCCCCCGCATCCCCCAGCAGCGCACTGCGGATGACCATCCGGACGAGCGGGTGGGGCAGGCGGCCCGGCAGCCCGGCCAGGGCGACCTGCGCGACCGGGCGGCGGCACTCTTCGGCATGGACGCCGCGCACCTGGACGGCCAACGGCGCCTGCGGGAACTCGGGATGGACTCCCTGATGGCCGTCCAGCTGGCGCAACAGCTGCGCCGTGACTGCGGAATCGAGATCACCGCCGGGCGGCTGCTGGGCGACGAGAGCCTGGCGGCCATCGAACGGAGCCTGGGTGCGGACAGCACCGGTCCGGGGCCCCGGGCGTCCTGAACGTGGCTCCCCGGGTGGCGCCTTGGCGCGGGGTGCCGCCCTGTCCGGAAGCTGCAACTTCCACCACAGGTCATACATGTACGCTGGCGCAGATGTTCCATGTCCGCTGAGAAATGCATACCAGGAGACTTCGTGCAACCACTCCTGCCGGAGACGGCGAAGCCGCCGAGCCGTCGCGAGCGTAACAAGCAGCGGACACGGGAGCGCCTGTACAGCAGCGCTCTCACGCTGTTCGCCTTACAGGGCTATGACAGCACGTCGATCGACGAGATCGCCGAGCACGCGGACGTCGCGCGCGGCACTTTCTTCAACTACTTCCAGCACAAGGAAGACCTGATCAGCGCCTGGGGTGAGGAACGACGCCACACCCTCGAAACGGCGTTGGCCCAGCCCGACCCCTCGTGGGGCGACGATGCGGTGTGCCAGCTGCGACGGTGTCTGGCCATCCTCACCCAGATCAACGAGAACGAGCGCGACGTTGCCCTGCCCCTGCTCAGTGCGTGGGTCAAGACCGGGCGCCCGCTGACGGAAACCCCCTACGTCGCGGAGATCTTCACCGGCATCATCAAGGCCGGCCAGGAAGAGGGAAGCATCGCCGACGGGGTGAGCGCCCGCCAGCTGGGGCACATCCTGCGTGACATCTACTTCGGTGCGCTCTACCGCTGGACGCAGCGCAGCGACGACAGCGCGTCCCCCGCGCTCGGCGACGAGTTGCAGACCGCACTCACGATGCTCATCAACGGTCTGTCCGTCATGCCGGAGTCCCAGCACCTCGACGAGGAGTTGCCGGAGAACGAGCCGGCGTGACGCACGGCGCCCCGGTCGGTGCTCTGTCCTGACCGGATACTCCGCCCCGAAGCACCCGAAGCCACCGCAGCCACCGCCGTCGCCACCCTGAGACCGGTACGACGGCGGGGTGCCCGGGGCCGTGCACTCCTCCCGATATCCGCATTCCGCCCTCCGGGTGAGTCCAGTGGGGTGACACGTGGACCACGCGGCCGGCCACCCGGGCGATTGATGCCGTCGAAGCGGGCCGGATGGGCGGGCCGGGGGCGGCAGGGTGCCACAGTCTGCTCGGTAGCGACATGCTCCTCACCCTGCCCGTCCCGCGGGAGGTCTCCGCGTGCTCGACGTCCCCCTCTGGCTGTGGGCGGCATTCGCCGTGGCCGTCGTCGGGTCGCTGGCCGTGGACCTGGTGGTGCACCGCCACGCCCATGTCATCGGCTTCCGGGAAGCCGCGGTGTGGAGCGGCGTGTGGGTCGGTCTGGCCCTGGTCTTCGCCGTGCTGGTCTTCGTCACCCTCGGCACCACGGCCGGCAGCGAGTACACCACCGCGTGGCTGCTGGAGAAGAGCCTGTCCGTCGACAACCTGTTCGTCTTCGCCCTGATCTTCAGGTACTTCGCCGTGCCCCGCGCCCATCAGCATCGTGTGCTGTTTCTCGGGGTCATCGGCGCGCTGGTCTTCCGCGGTGTGTTCCTGGCGCTCGGCGTGGCCGTGGTCAGCCGGTTCTCCGCCGTGCTGTTCCTGTTCGCCGCCGTCCTGCTCTACAGCACGTACAAGATCCTTCGGGGCGAGCAGGACACCTTCGACCCCGGGCGCAGCCTCACCGTCCGTGCCCTGCGCAAGGTCGTCCCGGTCCGGGACGACTACGCCGGAGGGAAGCTCCTGATCAGGGAGGACGGCAGATGGGTGGCCACCCCCCTGTGCGCGGTGGTCGCGGCGATCGAGGCGGCCGATCTGGTCTTCGCCGTGGACAGCGTGCCCGCGGTGCTGGCGGTCAGCAGCGATGCGTTCATCGTCTACAGCAGCAACGCCTTCGCCATCCTCGGCCTGCGCGCGCTGTACTTCATGCTGGCCGGCCTGCTGGACCGCTTCCACTACCTGAGCAAGGGCCTGGCCGCCGTCCTCGCCTTCATCGCCGTGAAACTGATCCTGCAAGCCGCGCACAAGACGATCGACAGCGACATTCCCGAAGTCCCGTCGCTGCTCAGCCTGACCATCATCGTCGTGGTCCTGGCCGGCTCCGTGCTCCTGAGCCTGCTCCGGCCGCCGCCCGGCGGTTCCGGACCCGGGCCCGGAACCGGCCGGGACGGCAACGGCAACGGCAACGGCAACGGCAACGGCAACGGCAACGGCAACGGCGAGACGTCAGCATCCCGTGACTCTTCGTAGCCCGCTCGCGGGTACACGCGCACGGTGAGCGCCAGGTGAGGGCGGGTGACGCCGGCGCTGGGACGCAGGTGCCGGGCTGGTCGTCGGGCTCCGGATGCGCTCCGCCTCGAAGGCGGCGAAGCTTGGGTGGGGGGCGAGGCAGCGTCCGCAGTGGCGCGTGCCGGCGTCGCCCTCGCCGTTTGCGTCACTCAAGGCAGCAAACCGTTTCCTACGAATCCCCTGGTCGGAGCGACGTTCACACAGCCCACCGAGAATTCCGCCCTGCGGCCCGTGACGGAGAGGTGACCCGTGATGGTGACTGGTCGAAACAACGCAGGGGGCGAACCGACTCCGGTGAAGATCCTGAGAAAGGAGATCGGCCGGTATCTCGGTGCCCAGATGCAACGCGCGGCCCGCAAAGCCGGAACCAGGCTGAGCGACGCGACCGCACGGCTCGCCGAGGAAGACGGGGGCGGGGACGGAGGCGGCGGGGCCATACCGAAAATCGGCTCTCGCATTCTGCACGGGGAGAACCCGCTGAAGGCCGTCGCCGCCGAAAAGGTCTCCGAGAAGGCCGAGGCCGCCAAGAGCGCGATCACGGACAAGGCGAAAGAAGTACTTCCCGGTGGTGACGGATCGGCTACGGGCGACCAATCGGGTGACACCAAGGCCACGAATATCATCGAGATGATCGACGTCGGGGTGCCGTTGCGTACCGCCTACGATCACTGGACGGAATTCGAGACGTTCAGCGGATTCACCAAGGGCGTGCAGGAGGCCGAGCGCGGAGACGACGCGACCAGCGAGTGGACCGTCAAGGTCGGCCCGTCCACCCGGCAGTGGAAAGCCACGGTCCAGGAACAATTGCCGGACGACCGGATCGTGTGGACCTCGGAAGGTGCAATGGGCACCACACAGGGCGCGGTCAGCTTCCACGAGATCACTCCCACGCTCACCCGGATCGTGCTCGTGATGGTGTACTACCCGTCCGGAGTGATGGAGAAGACCGGAAATGTGTGGCGAGCCCAGGGCAGGCGGGTTCGACTGGACCTCAAGCATTTCCAGCGGTTTGTCACCTTCGCCGACGAAGAAGCCGAGGGATGGCGCGGGGAGATCCGCGGGGGCGAGGTCGTGCGGACCCACGAGGACGCCATGGCCGACGAAGAGGGCGAGGCGAAGGAAGGCGGGGAGGAAGAAGGCAGGGAGGAAGAAGGCGGCGAGAAGGAAGGCGGCGGCGGTAAGCGGAAGGGCGGGAAAGGCAAGGGTAAGGGCGAGAAAGAGAAGGAATGACGGCGCCGGCATACGCCACGCGTTCCTCCCATGCGGAACGACGGGGGCTCGATGTCGCGTTCAGGGGGTCCAGCAGTCGATGTTCAAGGGGTCCGACATGAGCGACGACGCGGAGACCAGCGGTGAGCCGATGGAGCGTACGACACCCTCACAGGCCGACGAGCCGGGAAGGGCCGTGCAGCAAGGGACAGTCGCATCGCGTGACGACCCGGATGTGTACCTGAACGTTCCGGTCCTCAAGGTCGATGAGATCGATCTCGAAATCGACGACCTGCGGGCCCGTGTATCACTCCAGGCCGAAGTGCTGGACCTGCTCAAACTCAGTGTCGGCGTGGATGCGGTGCTGGGCCGCACCAAGCTCGACATCAAGGGCGTCGAGGCGGAAGCACTCCTCCGGGTCCGCCTCGACAACGTGGCCGAGATCCTCCGCGGTGTACTGGACACGATCAACCGCAATCCGCAGATCCTGGAGCAGATCACCCGGCCCGTCGGCTCGGCCGTGGAGGCCGCCGGAGCCGGCGCCGGCGAGGCCGTGAGCGAACTCGGCCGCGGGACGAGCAGCGCGGTGGACAAGGTCGGGGGCGGGGCCGGCGAGGCCGTGGAGAAGGTCGGGGGCGGGGCGGGCGACGCCGTCGAGAAGGTCGGGGGCGGGGCCGGCAACGCCGTCGAGAAAGTCGGGGGCGGAGCAGGCGACGCCGTGGAAAACGTCGGCGGCGGGGCAGGCGAGGCCGCCGAGAAAGTCGGAGGCGCAGCAGGCGACGCCGTGGAAAACGTCGGCGGCGGGGCAGGCGAGGCCGCCGAGAAAGTCGGAGGCGCAGCAGGCGACGCCGTGGAAAACGCCGGCGGCGGGGCAGGCGAGGCCGCCGAGAAAGTCGGAGGCGCAGCAGGCGACGGCGTCGAGAAAGTCGGTTCGGGAGCCGGAGAAACCGTTGAAGGGGTAGGGGAGGCCGGCCGTGACAGCGTGGCAGACGTGGCCGGAAAGGCAACCGACCGTGTTCGCGAGACGACCGACGCGGCGGCAGAATCTGCCGAATCTACTGAATCCGCCGAATCCGCCGATATCGAGGCTGACGCCAAAGCGGCCTACACCGAACGACAGCCTCGCACGGGACGACGTAAGGAAGTCTCCGCCCGCCGCACGGCCGCGGCCCGCCGCCACGCACCGAGGTCAAGTGGGACAGAGAAATGAAGCGGACAGGGAAGTGATGGTGCGTGGGCTGCCGTCAGCTCTCGGTCACTCTCTGGCCGTCTTGGCAGAGAGTGCATCACACACAAACCGCGCCAGCGCTTCAGAATTCGGATGGTCGAACACCACCGTCACCGAAAGTCGCAGCCCTGTCACCGTGTTCAGCCGGTTCCGTAGCTGCACCGCCGTCAAAGAGTCGAAGCCCAACTCCCGAAAGTCCCGCTTGGCCTCCGCCGCATCGGCCGATTCAAACCCCAGCACCGCGGCCACGCCCTCGCGCACCAGCCCCAGCACCACGTCGAAGAGCTCATTCACATCCGATGACAGCAAGCGCTGGTCGAGCTCGGTCACGCTCTTTCCAGGTGCCTCGGCCACCACGGGCACGTCCAGTGCTTCGCGTACTTCTTCGATCTCGCTGATGAGAGGGCTCCGCCGATGGGCGGTGAACGTCGGGGCGAAAGCGTCCCAGTCGATGTCGGCCACGGCAAGGAACCGCTCGTCGTCCTCCAGCGCACGAACCAGAGCGGCAACGGCGAGGGCGGGATCCATCGCGAGCACACCCTGTCGCTGGAGTAGTTCACCGGAACCCGTCTCTATGACCATTCCGGCTCCCGCCCAAGCTCCCCACGCAAGGGATGTGCCGGGCTTTCCACGGGCTCGACGCCACTCCGCGAAGCCGTCGAGGAACGCATTCGCTGCTGCATAATGTGCCTGGCTACCGCTCCCCCACACGCCGGCGTTGGAGGAGAAGAGCACAAAGGCGTCGAGAGACGTGTCGCCCAGCAGTTCGTCGAGCAGGACCGCCCCCATGACCTTCGCGGTGATCACCCGCGACACCTCGGCCGCGTCCAGGTCTTTGACCTGGTGGTAGGAGACCACTCCGGCGGTGTGGACGACGGTGCGGATGGCGTCGCCGTCCGTGCGGAGTTTGTTCAGGAGCGTGGCCAGCGCCGTGCGGTCGGCGATGTCGCAGGCAGCGATGGTCACCCGGGCGCCCAGTCGCTCGAGCTCGGCGTGCAGGTGCGCGGCGCCGGGGGCGTCCTGCCCGCGGCGGCTTACCAGCACCAGGTGCTCGGCGCCATGGGTCGCCATCCAGCGTGCGACATGCGCGCCCAGTCCACCGGTGCCGCCGGTGATCAGGACCGGCCCCGAGGGGCGCCAGGCGTCGGGCTTCCCGCTCGAGGGGGCCCGCACCAGGCGACGCCCGTACGTTCCCTCGTGCCGCAGCGCGATCTGGTCCTCGCGTTCCGCACGTCCGCCCGCCGCACCTCCGCCGCGGTCCTCACCGTCTCCGTCCTCGTCGCTCCTGCCGACGATCAGGGCTGCCAGGTCGCGCCGTATGACCTCGCCCGTCGCCGTGCTGGGCAGGTCGATCAGTCCGCCCCACAGGCCGGGGTGCTCCAGCGCGATCACCCGGCCGGCGCCCCAGGTCTGCGCCTGCACCGGGTTCTGCACCGGGTCACCGGCGCCGGTGCCGACCGCACCCTGAGTCAGCGCCCACAGCCGCCATGCCCGGCCGGAGTCCAGCACGGCCTGTGCCAGCACCATCGTGGCCCACACGCCTACGCCGCTGCCGTCGTCGTGGGCCATGGCGAGCAGGGAGACGATGCCGGTGGTGTCGTTGTCGGTGTGCGTCGCCAGCAGTGCCGTCCAGGCTGTTCGGTCCGGGGCCGCGGCGTCCAGGTCCAGGATTCGGGCAGGGCCCTCGACGGTGGCCAGCACGTCGGCGACCTGGCCTGCGATCTCCTGGGCCGCTGCCACACCGCTGGGGACGACCACCAACCACCGTCCCTGCGTCGCCGCGGCCCGAGTGGGACGCAGAGCACGCCAAACGACCCGGTAACGCCACTGATCCGTCATCGCGTCCTGGTCACGACGCCGCCGCCATTCCGACAATGCCGGCACCAACTCCCGCAACGGAGTCTCCGCGTCCACCCCCAGATCGGCGACCAGGGCCTGCACATCGCCCCGATCCACCACGTCCCAGAATTCCGCACCGGCCCGGCCCTGGTCGGGTACGGCAGCCGCGGCGTCGGTCCGGATGGGAGGCGGTGACACCCAGAAGCGTTGGTGTTGGAAGGCGTAGGTCGGCAGGGGGATGGTCCGGCCGGGAGGCAGGATCTTGGTCCACTCCACTTCGACACCCTGT
>NZ_JAMJWG010000032.1 GCF_024435355.1 Streptomyces odontomachi | reverse complement strand
ACACTCTCCCCCCCCCCGCCCCCCTCCCGATCCGCCGGCCCCCCCCGGGCCGCCCGGGCGCCCCCCCCCCCGCGGCGCGCCGACCCCCCCCCCCACCTCCAGGGGGGGGCCCGCAGGCCCCCCCCGCCCCGCCGTGCTCGTCGGCCACGGCTTCGGCAGCAACAAGGACGCGGTGCGTCCGGAGGCGGAGCGGCTCGCCCGCGCCGGATACGCGGTGCTGACCTGGTCGGCCCGCGGTTTCGGCCGTTCCACCGGCAAGATCGGCCTGAACGACCCGAAGGCCGAGGTCGCCGACGTCTCCCGGCTGATCGACTGGCTCTCCAAGCGCCCCGAGGTGCAGCTCGACCACGGCGGCGACCCCCGGGTCGGCGTCACGGGTGCCTCGTACGGCGGGGCGATCTCCTTGCTGGCCGCCGGATACGACCGGCGGGTGGACGCCATCGCCCCGCAGTTGACGTACTGGAACCTGGCGGACGCGCTCTTCCCGCACGGTGTGTACAAGAAGCTGTGGACGGGGCTGTTCTTCACGGCGGGTTCCGCGGGTGTCCCGATGGGTCCGGTGCAGTCCGGGGATCAGTCGTCCGATCAGGGCGGCGGTCAGTCGTCCGACCAGGGCGGCGGCACCGGACCGGGTGGGCCCGGGGACTCCGGGGGTGCGACGGGTTCCGGGGGCGCGTCGGGGTCCGGCGGGGCCACCGGGTCCGACGGGGCAACGGGGTCCGACCAGGGGACGGATCAGGGCGGCACCGCCGCCGGCGGCACCGCGGCCGGGGGCGCCGTAGGGGGCGCCCCCGGCACCGTTCCGACCTGCGGCCGTTTCGAAGCGGAGCTGTGTGCGATGTACCAGCGCGTCGCCGTCAGCGGGAAGCCGGACGCCGCCGCGCGCGCCCTGCTCGAGGAGCGCAGCCCGTCGGCCGTCGGTGACCGCATCAAGGTGCCCACCCTCATCGCCCAGGGCCAGGCCGACTCGCTCTTCCCCCTCGACCAGGCCGACGCCATGGCCAAGCAGATCCGGGCGGGCGGCGCCCCCGTCGACGTCGACTGGATCTCCGGCGGGCACGACGGCGGGAACCTGGAGTCGGACCGGGTGACGGGCCGGGTCACGGCGTGGTTCGACCGCTATCTGAAGAAGGACGCCTCCGTCGACACCGGTCCCGCCTTCCGGATCTCGCGTACCGGCGGTGTCGACTCCACCGACGGGGCGGCCCAGCTGCGCGGCGCCAGCACCGACCGCTACCCGGGGCTCGGGGACCACGACCGCACCGTGCCGCTGCGCGGCGCCCGCACCCCGCAGACCTTCGTCAACCCGCCCGGCGGCGATCCGTCGGCGATCTCCAACGTGCCCGGACTCGGCGGTGCCGGGGCGCTGTCCGGGCTCGGCATCGGCGTGTCGATGGACTTCCCGGGCCAGTTCGCACGCTTCGACTCGCAGCCGCTCGGCCGTGACCTCAGGATCACCGGCGCGCCGTCGGTCACCGTGCACCTCACGTCGAGCAGCGACGACGCGGTGCTGTTCGGGAAGGTCTACGACGTCTCGCCGGACGGCCGCAGCAACGTGCTGCCCGAACAGCTCGTCGCACCACTGCGGGTCACGGGCGCCCGGCACGGCAAGGACGTCCGCATCACGCTGCCCGCCGTCGACCACGCCGTGCAGCGGGGCCACCACCTGAGCCTGGTGCTCGCCAGCACCGACCTCGCCTACGCCACACCGGCGACCGCGGCCACGTACACGGTCTCGCTCAAGGGCGCCGGCCTGACCGTGCCGACCGCGCCCGGTCTGAGCACCGCGGCGGCACCGGTGCCGTCGTGGGTGTGGTGGCTGCCCGCCGCGGGCGCCGTGGCGGCCGGCGCGCTCCTCCTCGTCGGCCGGCGCCGTATCGCGCCGGCGCCGCCGGATGCGGCACTGGCCGACGTCCCGTTGCAGATCACCGGCCTGAGCAAGCGTTACGCGGGCTCCGCCGACCGGTATGCGGTGCGGGAACTGTCGTTCCGCGTCGAGCCGGGGCAGGTACTCGGCCTGCTCGGCCCGAACGGCGCCGGCAAGACGACCACCCTGCGCATGCTCATGGGCCTGATCGTGCCCGACGAGGGTGATGTGCGGATCTTCGGGCATGCCATCACGCCCGGGGCCGCGGTGCTGTCGCGGGTCGGCTCCTTCGTCGAGGGCGCCGGTTTCCTGCCGCACCTGTCGGGCCGCGCCAACCTCGACCTGTACTGGCAGGCCACCGGCCGCCCCGCCGAGGACGCCCACGTCGAGGAGGCGCTGCGGATCGCCGGTCTCGGCGATGCTCTGGAGCGGGCGGTGCGCACCTACTCGCAGGGCATGCGGCAGCGCCTTGCCATCGCCCAGGCCATGCTCGGCCTGCCCGACCTGCTGATCCTCGACGAACCCACGAACGGGCTCGACCCGCCGCAGATCCGCGAGATGCGGGACGTGATGATCCGTTACGCGCAGGGCGGTCGCACCGTCATCGTCTCCAGCCATCTGCTCGCCGAAGTGGAGCAGACCTGCACCCATCTGGTCGTCATGGACCGTGGCCGGCTGGTGCAGGCCGGGCCGGTGGCGGAGATCGTGGGCGTCGGCGACACGGTGCTCGTCGGCCTCGCCGCCGAACTGCCGGGGCCGCTGCTCGACAAGGTCACCGCGCTGCCGGACGTCGCCTCGGCGAGCCCGGTGCCGGACGGGCTGCTGGTGCGGCTGGCACCGGAGGCCGGTGCGCCCGGCGAGGACGAGCCGGTGGCGGCCGGAACCGACATCGGGCCCGCTCCCGCCACGTCCTCGGCCGCACAGCGGCTGCTGGTGGAGCTCGTACGGCTGGAGGTGCCGGTCACGTCCGTGGGCCCGCACCGGCGGTTGGAGGACGCGTTCCTGACCATGATCGGAGGCTCCGCATGAGCGCGCAGAGCGCCACCTCGCACGGCTACCGGCCCTCCCACACCCTGCCCCTGCGGGTGGAACTGGTCCGGCAGCTGCGGCGCCGGCGCACGCTGGTGATGATGGCGGTGCTCGCGATCCTGCCGTTCGTGCTGGTCGCCGCCTTCGCGATCGGCGGCGACCCGGCCGGCCGCAACGGGCGGATCAGCCTGATGACCACCGCCACGCAGTCCGGCGCCAACTTCGCCGCCACCTGCCTCTTCGTCTCGGCCGGCTTCCTGCTGGTGATCCCGTTCGCCCTGTTCTGCGGGGACACCGTCGCGTCCGAGGCGAGCTGGTCGTCGTTGCGCTATCTGCTGGCGGCGCCGGTGCCGCGCGCCCGGCTGCTGTGGTCCAAGCTGGTCGTCGCGCTGGGGCTCAGCGCCGCCGCCGTGGTGCTGCTCCCGGTGGTCGCGCTGGCGGTCGGCACGGTGGCGTACGGCTGGGGGCCGCTCCAGATCCCCACCGGCGGGGCGTTGGACACCGGCACGGCGGTGCAGCGGCTCGCCGTCTGCGTCGCCTACCTGTTCGTCTCCCAGCTGGTCACCGCCGGGCTCGGCTTCTGGCTGTCCACGAAGACGGACGCCCCGCTCGGCGCGGTGGGCGGCGCGGTCGGGCTGACCATCCTCGGCAACGTCCTCGACGCGGTGACGGCGCTCGGTCACTGGCGCTCGTTCCTCCCCGCGCACTGGCAGTTCGCCTGGGCGGACCTGATCCAGCCGCAGCCGGAGTGGGGCGGCATGATCCAGGGCTCGGCGGTGTCGGTGACGTATGCGATGGTGCTGGTGGCGCTGGCGTTCCGGGGGTTCGGGCGGAAGGACGTGGTGTCGTAGCGGCGCGCGGGGCGGCGGCCTGACGGGTGGTGCCCCCGTCAGGCGTACGGCGCCAGCACCCTGAGGATCGTCTGGTGCGAGGCGCCGTGCGTGTAGCCGCTGTACGGCTCGTGGAGCGTGTACGTGGCCCCGCCGTGCAGGGTGAGCGTGGCCCTGATCGGTATCTCCCGGTGCTTCTCCACCCGGGTCAGCTCCTCGTACGGCAGCCAGGTCGCGCCGTCGCGTGCGGCGAGCACCGCGGGCGGCTCGCCCAGCAACGTGAGCAGCGCGTCCTTTCCGTTGCCGGTGGGCTTGCCGGTCGCCGGGGCGAACAGCAGGCCGAGGTCGGTGATGAACAGGAAACCGACGCGCTCGTCGAGCCTGAGGTGCGCCATGGCTCCGATGATCCGCGCGGTGCGGGGTGAGACGTGCAGGTCGGCCGGGGTCTGCCCGGCGCCGCCGAGTGGGGCTGCGGGGTCGATACCGAGGGCGGTCAGGGTTGCCCGAGCCCGCTCCGCCCCCTCGGGGCTGCCCGAGAACAGATCGTCCAGGAAGTCCTCGAGATCGAGGGGGGAGCCGTCGGAGCGGAGGAAGGCCGGCTGGTCCGGCGCCTCGTCCCAGGTGTGGACGTGGCGTACCGACCCCGCCTCATGGGCGGCCAGGAGGACGACAGCGGCCAGGTCGCCCTGCACCGCGACGAGTTTGGCCAGGGCGTTCATGTCCTCGGCGGCGCAGAGCGCCAGGACCGCTGCCAGGTTCGTCTGGGGCTGCCCTGTCGCACGGGCGATGGCGCGGTGTGCCGGGGGCGCGGACTGCCGCAGTCGGGCGAGCGCCGCTTCCAGCGGGTAGCTGTCCCAGGGCACCCGCCGCCGAGGGTCCCCGAGGTCGAAGCAGGCTGCTTCGAGCCGGGCCGCGAACTGATCGGGATCGGGGAGCAACAGCCGGAGCGCCGGCTGCTCCTGCTCCTGCATCGGTGTCGGTGTCGGCATCGGCATCGGTGTCGGCGTCGGTGTCGCCGTCTGCTTCTGCATTTGTGCCTGTACCTGCGCTTGTGTCTGTGTCTGCGGCAGGCACCCCTCGTCCGGGGCGGATTCGAGGGCCCACAGCCGTTCGGCGACCGGCGGATGGGTGTCCCAGCGGGACGGTGCCCGGTAGACGTGGTCCGGGCGGGCCAGCCAGGTCCGTCGGGCCTCCAGGAGCCGGGCGAACCCGCCGAAGACGTCCTCGGGAGCCACGCCCGCGTCGAACCCGGCCTCCACGTAGGTGCCCAGGTAGCGGTGCCACTCGGCACCGAGCGGTGCCAGCATCCGCACCGCGCCGTGCGCCGCGGTGCGCCCCGCGATCCGGGCCATGACCTGGTCGGCGGCCAGTTCCTGGCGTCGGCTGGCGGCCCGTTGCACCAGGAGGAACAGCCGGGCGTACCCGCGGAACAGCCACGACAGCGGGTGGAGCGTGCGGCGCGGGAAGCGGTCCAGCATGCGGCCGACCGCCAGGTGCCCGCTGTGGCCCAGCGCGGTCAGCCGGCCGTCGCTGTGACCGAAGTGGGCGAACTCGTGGGCCAGCACCGCACGGACCTGCGCCAGGGACAGCCCCTGCAACAGCGGGAAACCGAGTAACAGGTACCGGCGTCCCGGCCGCAGCCCCAGCCAGCGCGGCTGCTCGACGACGGCCGCGTTGGCGAGCGGAGAGAGCCAGACCTGATCGGGCACCCGGGTGCCCACGGCATCCGCCAGCTCGTCGAGCGTCGACCACAGCTCGGGGGCGTCCGCGCGGTAGAGCGCGATTCCCGTGGGCTCGATCGGCTTGCCCCTCAGCACCGTGAGCGCGGCGAACCCGGTGCCGACGAGCAGCCCGAGGGCGATGCCGCCGGGGACGATCAACAGGGTGTGGACCTCGGACAGCAGGAACAGCAGCATCCCGCCGCCGACGCAGAGGCCCAGCAGGCCCGCTCCTGCTACGACATAGAAACCCACGAGGCAGAACAGGGAGATCACCTGACGCATGGCGGGTCAGGCTACCGGCCCGCCCCGCACGGGCGCTTCTCGCCTGCCCCTCGGCCCGTGGTCCCGCTGTGACCGCCTTGCGGGACGGACCGGGGTGGTTCAGAAGTCAGGGCTCACCCGCAGGTCGTCGAGGGCCGCGGGCGTGCGATCGGCCTTGAAGGACCAGCCCGGCATGCCACCCCAGCTGATGGAGAGCCGTAGGTAGTCGACCAGGGTGATGTCGGGGCGCCCGCAGACTCCGTGGATGACGGGGTCGGCGCTCCGGTGGGAGAGCGGGATGTCGTGGGTGGATCCGCTGATGTCGGCCTTGTGCAGCTCGTCCGGAGCGAAGTCGAACACGAATCCCTCGTCGGCGAGATCGTCGGCGAGGTCCTCGGCGAGGCTGTCGGCGAGGTCCTCGGTCAAGTCGTCCGCGGAGTCGGCGTCGTCCTCGAACCGACTGCGGTGTTCGTCCCAGCTGTAGCGGAGATACCCGGTGTCCGGGAGAACGAGTGGGTCGGGCAGGATCCCGGCGGCAGCGCCGTACTGGTCCTCTCCGGCGTAGTACAGGTGCAGGGCAGGGCAGTCACCCGCGAACCACACGCCGCCGACGTGTCGCAGACAGGCTTCGAGTGCGAGGGGCACGGTGCCGATCTCCCGTACGAGCACGTCCAGTTCCGCCTGGTCCTCAGCCGTGGGCGGGGTGCGCAGCGTGCCGCTGGGCACCAGACCGAGATCGGTGAGCCGGGCGGCCAGCCGGGCGATGTGCACGGCCACCCGTTGCATCGTCTGCGCAGCCACGGCGGTGCAGTCCTCGATCAGCGCGTCGGGGACGGGCCCGAGGCCGCGCAGATCCGCCCAGACGGTCTCGTGGTCACCGTTGAGGTAACGCTGCGTATAGGAAGTCACCGAGGCAGGCTGTCCCATCGCGGGCGGGGGCGGCAAGCCTGTGCGGCCGGCGGTCCGGCGGCCTACGCTCGGGCCGTGCCGGACCCCGGGACGCGGACCACGCGGACCTCGGTTGACACCGGTTGACATCGTTTCGACATCGGTCATGGAAGGAAGCCCACGATGCGACTCCGTCTTCGACTGGCCTTACTGGGGGCGCTGTCCGCCCTGCTGATACCCGCCGCCACCGCCGCCACGGCCGAGGCGGACGCGTCCGGCCCGCAGACCTACGTGGTGTGGCAGTGGAACGTCGCGGGGGACGTGATCCACGAGGGCTCGACCGGAGACGGGCTGATCACGGCGGCCGCCTCGTCGATCCTCAACCGGTCCGCCGACTTCGCCTCGTTCAACGAGCTGTGCGAGAGCCAGTACGACGCGCTCATCGCGGAACTGCGCACCCGCGACTGGCCCCAGGACCCGGACAACTTCGCCCGCTTCGAAGCGAGCCGCCAGCCGGGGAACCCCTCGGTCTGCCGGGGCGGCGCCTTCGGCAACGCCATCTTCAGCAAGCGCCCGCTGGGCACCGCCGACCGTTTGAAGCTGCCCGACGACGGCAGCGTCGAGAAGCGGAACATGCTGTGCGCACCGCTCGTGGACGGCTCGGGCACCCGGTTCTGCACCACCCACATCACCACGAACCAGAGCTACAACGTCAGCCAGCTGGAGTTCGTACGCAACCAGCTGGAGACCTACCACGCCGCCGGCGAGACCCCGCTGATCGCCGGTGACTTCAACGCCCAACCCCACTACGGGCGCCTGAACGACTTCTACGCGGCCAGCCTCGACGTGCCCAACAACCCGAACAACACGGGCCAGTACCGGGAGCTCGACGACAACGACCCCGGCAACTGCATCGGCTACGGCGAGTGGACCTCCGAAGGCACCCCGGGAGCCCCGCCGCCCTGCGGGGGCAAGGCCAAGATCGACCTGATCTTCGTGCGGGAATCCGACCTCGCCGGTTCCTACAGCGGGGACTCGCTCAGCATCTCCACCGCGTGCAGCGGCGTCGCGGAGTGCTCGGACCACCGCATCGTGATCGGCACGGTCACGGTCGCGTGAGCACGTCCGCCGGCACCTGGACCGAACGGGCCTTACCGGGGCCCGGTTGACGGGATCATCGGTGCATGGCTGGGTTCGGGGGACATCGGCAGCGGCGCACGCTGATCTTCGGCGTGGGCGCGGTGGTCGGAACGGTCGTCTCCGGGTGGTACGGCATCCACCCGGGGTCCGGATGGGCGGACACCGCAGACCTCGTGGCCCCGCTCACCGGCTTTGCCGGGCTGCTGCTGGCCCTCCTCGTCCGGGCCCGGCATCGTGAGGCCGCGTTGCCCTGGTGCTGCGCCTGATCGAGGACGACGCCCGTACCGTGCTCTCCGCCCAGAGCCGCCACGCCTCGGCCCTCGCCAGTGCCCAGGCCCCCGCTGTCGCCCGCTGGATCGCGAGCGCCTCCGAGGCGCCCACCCGCGCCGACGCCTGGGAGGAGGTCGCCAGGACGCTCACTCAGGTGCGGGCCTGCCTGGGCCTTGGCGCCACCCTCCTGCGCACGTTCGCCGACGACCCCCCCGATCGCCTGCCCCGCCGCATCGAGGCGCTGCGCAACGCCGGCCCCGGACCGGTCGACCGCCTCACCGCCGCCCGGGCCAGACTCGCGGCGGAACCCGAGGCCGTATGGGTCGCCGTCAACCACTACCGCCAGGAAGTGCTGGGGCTCGCCCCCTTGCCGGAACCACCGTGAGCCCGTGCGCTCCCCGAGCCGGTGCCGCGGCACGGCCGCCGGTACGACGGCGGCGGCCGCCGGTACGACGGCGATCGGGACCCCTCCCCGGCGCCGACGGCCACCATGGCGCCATGCAGCGAACCGTTCGCAGGACCACCGTCTCGATCGTGCTGCTCGCCGCGGTGCACATGCTGGCCGGGTGCTCCGCGGGCACAAGCGGCGGCGGTTCGTCCGGCCGGCCCGCAGGTGCCTCCTCCAGCGCTGCGTCCCGCGCGGCGGCCCCGACCCGATCCCAGGTCACGTGGCTGGGGAAGGTGTGCGCCGCCGACGAGGACTTCCAGACGCAGCAGAGCGCGGCGCGGGTCGTCGTGCTGAGCTTCATTCCACGTGAACCGAGCCGTGGGGAGATCGTCCACTTCGTCAAGGTGAACCACCAGGAACTCCGGGACAAGGTGCAGCAGTTCGGGAAGTTCCGCCCCGCGCCCGTCAGAGGCGGTGACGAGGTCGTCGCCGCCTACGTCGGCGCCCTGAAGACCGCGGCCACCACGACCGGGGAGCTTCAGAGGACCGCGGACGACCCCGCGTCGTCGCACGAGACGCTGGCCGGCCTTCCCCTGGAGGTGTCCGACGCACTTCAGGCCGTCCTGCCGAAGGGCGCCGACCTGCCGGGCCTGACCGCCCGTGATCCGACCGCGAAGCAGGCGTACCGGGCCGCCTCGGACTGCCGGGCCGCCCACCCGCTCACGGCGACCGCCTCTCCCACGCCAGGTGCGGACGCCTGATGAGGTGCAGCGGCTCGCCGTCCGCGTCGCCCACCTGGTCGTCTCGCAGCTGGTCACCGCCGGACCTGGCCGCTGGGGTCCGCGACGGCGGAATCCCGCTTCGCGTCACGGGCCCTGCGGGTCAGCGGCGGGCTTGAGCACCTCCCGGCACCAGGTGCGGAAGTCCGTCGGGGCGGTGTGGGCGATCGTCCAGTCCTTGTCGTAGATGCCGTCGTCGTGTGCGGCGAACGCCTCGGTGACGTCCCTGACCGCCTGGTCGTGGAGGCCTCGGGAGCGGCTGAGGGACGCGAAGTCGTCCAGGCTCATGCGGTGGTAGGCGACCGGACGCCCGATTTCCTGGCTGATCACCTCGGCCATGCCGTCCGGGGTCAGCCGGTCGGGGCCGAACAGGGGGAGGTCCTCCTGCCCGCTCCAGGACCGGTCGGTGAGCAGGTCGGCGGCCGTGCCGGCGATGTCACGCGTCGCGATCGTGGGCAGCGGCCGGTCGGCCGCGCCGGTCAGGTGGAACGCGCCCTGCTCGCGGATCGCGTCGAGTTGTCCGAAGAGGTTCTCCATGAAGAACGGCACGGACAGCGCCCGGTACGCCGCTCCGGACCTGCCGAGTTCGGCGTCCATGGCGAACGCCGCCGAGAGGACGCCGGCCGGGGTGGGCCAGCCGTGCCCGGCGCTGGACACCCCCACGACGTGGCCGACACCGTGGCGGGCGACAGCGTCCGCGCCCACCCGTGCGAAACCGAGATAGTGCTCCGCGGCGCTCGACGCCCGCGGGTTCGGCGGGACCAGCCAGAACAGTGCCGACGCACCGGGCAGTGCCCTGTCGAGCACGGCCGGATCGTCATGAGAGCCGCCGACGATTTCGACCCGCCCGCGAACCGTCCCGTCCAGCCGCGCCGGGTCGCGGACGACGACCCGTACGTCCTCGTCCCGGTCGAGTAACCGGCGGACCAGCTGGCCGCCGATCCGCCCGGTCGGTGTGGTGACGACGATCATCAGATCTCCTCCCCTGCCATAACATGAACATGAACTCCGGTTCCGAATATAGCCTTGGCCGCCGCCTCGCAGCAACTACGATGAAGCGACCATGACCGCTCCCCAACGCCCGCTGCGCGCCGACGCCCGGCGCAACCGCGAGGCCGTCCTCGACGCCGCCGGCGCGCTGTTCGCCCAGCGCGGCGACGCCGTTCAGATAGACGAGATCGCCGAGCGCGCCGGCTTGGGCGTCGGCACCCTCTACCGGCACTTCGCCGACAAGCAGGCACTCCTCGCGGCGATCATCGGCCGCCGCCTGGAGGCGATGACCACCCTGGCCCGCACCGCCGAGGAGTCGCCGGATCCCTGGACGGCGTTCGAGACCCTGCTGCACGGATACCTGGAGTCCGCACAGGCCGATGCCGCGTTCCGCTTCGCTCTCCTCGGCCCCAACGAGCCGAAATGGAGCGACATCGCCGCCGCGAAGACGGACCTGTCGACGATCACCGAACGCATCGTGCAGCGCGCCGTCGACGCCGGCCGCCTCCGTGCGGACTTCCGCGCCGACGACTTCGTCCTGATCACCCGCGGCGCCATGGCGAACATGACGGGCACGGGTGACTGGCGCAGGCACCTCACGCTCGTGCTCGAGGGCATCCGCGGCCCGGAGCGCTGACCCCGGCACCCCGTGCGGGGATCACCGGCGGAACGGACCTCGGCCATGACGCTCTTTCCGGCACGCCGAGGTGTGTGAAAACCGCTGTGTGATCGCCGCTCCGAGCCGCGGCGGACAGCCCCACCACGGCGCTCCCCGCGTCCTCGTCGTCGACACCACCGCTCCGCCGGGCGAAGCCGGCCAAGCGGTGGTAAGAAGGATCGAGGGCCGCGCGGTGCGAGCACTGGAGTGACGCCATGACCTCGCAGTCTTCCGAATTCGACGTCATCAGGGTCGTCCTCGGGTCTCCGCACGTCGTGGGCGGCGCGGAGGAGGAACTGCGGGCCGGACTCGCCGAGCGACCACGACGGATTCCGCACCGCTACGGGTACGACGCGACGGGCTCGGCGCTGTTCGAGGAGATCACCCGGCTGCCGGCGTACTACCCACCCCGCTCGGAGCGCAGGCTGCTGCGGGCTCACGCGGACGAGATGGCAGTGCTGTCAGGCGCCGTCGAACTCGTGGACCTCGGTGCCGGCACCGCGGAGAAGTCGGAGATCCTCGCGTCGGCCATGGACGCGCACGGCCTCCTTCGCGCGTACACGGGGGTCGACGTCAGTCCGGGGCCGATGGCGGCCGCGGCCCACCGGTTCGCGGTCCGGTGGCCGGCGGCCCGCATCACCACGGTGCACGGCGACTTCGCCACCGCTCTGCCGTGGCTCCAGGGCCGTGGGACCGGGCGTCTCATGGTGATGCTCGGCGGCACGTTCGGCTGCCTGGCGCCCCCCGAGCGTGCTGACTTCCTGCGCGCGCTGCGCAGCTGCTGCGGGCCGCGTGACCACGTACTGCTCTGCCTGGACCTCTATGACCCCGTCGACACCGTGCGCCGGGCGTACGAGGCCGGATGTGCGGGGGAGCGGCCGGTACGCCGGATGTTCGCCCTCAACACCCTGGCCCATCTCAACAGCGCGTACGGCGCCGACTTCGATCCGGCCTGCTTCGAACCGACCGTCGTCTACGACGTCCCGCTCAGGCAGGTGCGGGGCGAGATCCGCAGTACCGCACGGCAGCGCGTCACCGTCGCACGCCTTGCCATGACGATCGATCTCGTCGAGGACGAGATGTTGCTCCACGACGTGATCCAGAAGTTCGAACTGCGCGACCTCGTGGGGGAGCTGGCCTCGTTCGGTTTTCGGTGTCGTCGGCACTGGGTCGAGGAGGAGTTCCGGTGCGCCGCTCTCCTGCTGAGCTGACGGGGCCGTGCGCGAGCGTGGTCGGTGGCCCGGGGGCCGGCCCCGGCATCAGGGTGCGGTCCTAGGCCCTGTCGTCAAACTCCCGTCTGCTCGGCGACGCCATGCACGCACTCTCGCCGCACCGGGCACAAGCCCACGTACATCCAGTACGCGGACTCGCGCCCGGCACGCCGAGAGCACGCACCTGACGCCGCCGAGCCGCCCTTCGGGCAACGACGCGAGTTTGACGACAGGACCTAGGGAGCCTCTGCCGCGTCGCGGCGTTCGGCGAACCGCGCCAGCCGGCGCTCCAGGTGGGATCGGCACTCGGGCCACTCCTCGCCGGTCACCGAGAAGATCGCCGAGTCGCGGAGCCGGCCGTCCTCGCCCGGCGCCCAGGACCGTGACCAGTTCCGCAGCACGCCCTCGAAGCGGGCGCCGACCGACGCGAGCGCGGCCCGGCAGCGGTCGTTGCGGGCGTCCGTCTTCATGTCGACGCGTGCCACGCCCCAGTTCTCGAAGGCGTGGCGGAACAGCAGGAACTTGGCCTCCGTGTTCAGCCCGGTGCCCTGCGCCGAGGACGCCAGCCAGGTGAAGCCGACCTCGACGGCGAACAGGCCGTCGCCCGGCGGCAGCACCCGCGGGTCCCAGTAGGACGTGGCCCCCACGGCCCGTCCCGACGCCCGGTCCACCTGCGCGTACGGAGCCAGCCTGCCGGTGGCGGCACGGGCCTGCTGGGCGTCGATGTAGCCATGCACCTCGGACGCGGTGGGCACCCAGGTGAAGCCGTAGGAGCCGCGGTCCTCTTCCACGGCCACCGCCAGGTCCGCCGCATGGTGGTGGTCCAGGGGCTCCAGCCGCACCAGGTTTCCCTCCAGCACCGCCGGTCCCTCCAGCACGAAACCCACCGCTCACCATCCCGTAGCCGTAGCCGTAGCCGTAGCCGTAGCCGTAGCCGTAGCCGTAGCAGTCGCTGTTGACTCCGCTGCCGGTGTCGCCGTCGGCCGGCCGCGTCCTCGACCGCCAGCGTTCCAGAGCCGGTGCGTGCCTGTCGCGCGGAATTCCGGTCGTGCGGGGTGCTGCGGCCGCAGACGGGAGTGTGACGACAGGGGCTCAGGCCTTCGGGATGTCGAAGTACCGCGTCAGGGTGGCCGCCAGGGTCACGTCGCCCTGGAGCTTCACCTTGCGGGTGAAGAACATCTGGATCGGGTTGGCGTTGCCGGAGACGAGCTTGAGGAACTCGACGTCCTTGAGGGTGAGGGTGACGCGCGGCGCCGCCTCGGTACGGCCCTTGTGGACGGTGCAGGCGCGGTCGGCGATCAGCGTCTCGTAGCAGGCCTCCGCGTCGTCGGCGCCGGTGATCCGCCAGCGGACCAGCGCGTTGAGGGAGCTCGCCGCCTCGGGGCGGAACTGCCGCTCCATGCGGTCGAAGACCTCGTCGAGCACCCTTTCGCGCAGGGCGGCGTCCTGGGCCAGCTCCGCGATCTCCCGGGCGGACAGGCCCTTGACGATCCGTGCGAACTCCTCGGGCGTGACGCGTGCGAAGTCGAGCTCCGCCAGCCCGTCGACTCCACCTGCCATGGCATTCCCTCCTCCACCGGGCCGGTGCGCCCGACGTACTTACTTGAGAGTAAGTTTACTTGAAAGTAAGATACCGGGACGCGATGGGGCGGGCAAGGGTGAGCGGCCCTGGCCACCGGCGTGAGCAGCGGGAAATTGCCTGGTGCCGGCGGGTTGAAAATTTCCTACGCGTGAGTAAGTTGACTCGACGGTAAGCGGCAGGCGAAGGCGCGAACGGGAGCCGTCATGGGCGTACGCAAGGATCTGAAGCAGGCCGCGCGACGCAGCGATCTGGCGAACCGCACCACCACCGAGCTGGTGCGCGACGAGGACGGCACCGTGCGCGAGGCGCGCACCGCCCCGCTCGTGGCCACCTCACCCGCGGGCAGCGCGGCGGACATCCCCTTCACCAACGCCACCGAGGCACCGGACGCCGTCGTGCTGCGGCGCAAGACGAGCGGCGCCTGGCGGCCGGTCACCGCGGCCACGTTCGCCCGGGAGGTCACGGACGCCGCCAAGGGCCTCATCGCGGCGGGACTGGCGCCGGGCGGCCGGGTCGCGCTGATGTCCCGCACCCGCTACGAGTGGACCGTGCTCGACTTCGCGATATGGGCGGCCGGCGGCCAGACCGTCCCCATCTACGCGACCTCGTCGGCCGACCAGATCGAGTGGATCGTCCGTGACTCCGGCGCGCGTTTCGTCATCGCCGAGACCTCCGAGAACCTCACCACCGTCCAGGCCGTCTTCGCGGCGCTGCCCGAGGGCGAGCGGCCCAAGGCCTGGCAGATCGACCCCGGGAGCGGTGCCGAGGACGAGGGCGTCACCGGCGAGGGGCCGGCGGACGGGCCGGTCGGCCCCGGTGTGCTCGCCGAACTGGCGGCGCTGGGCGCGGACGTCGCCGACGACGAGGTGACCAAGCGGCGCGGCGCGCTGACCGCCGACACCATCGCCACCGTCTGCTACACCTCCGGCACCACAGGACGCCCCAAGGGCTGCGTGCTCACGCACGGCAACCTGCACGCGGAGGCCGCCAACACCATCGAGCTGCTCCACCCGGTCTTCAAAGCGGTCACCGGACAGGTCGCCGCCACCCTGCTGTTCCTGCCCCTGGCACACATCCTCGGCCGCACCATCCAGCTCGCCTGCCTGCTCGCCCGGATCGAGCTCGGCCACTGCCCGAGCATCAAGCCGGACGACCTCCGCCCCGAACTGCGCTCCTTCCGGCCCACGTTCGTCGTCGGCGTGCCGTACCTCTTCGAGAAGATCCACGACACCGGCCGGGCCACCGCCGAGAACATCGGCCGCGGCGCCTCCTTCGAGCGGGCCGACCGCATCGGGGTGCGCTTCGCCGAGGCGGCCCTGGCGAAGTTCCTGGGCACCGGCAAGGGCCCCTCGCTCGGCCTGCGGCTCGCCTGGGGCCTCTACGACCTGCTGGTCTACCGGCGGATCCGCTCGGAGGTCGGTGGCCGGCTGCGGTACGCCATCAGCGGCGGCTCCCCGCTCGACAAGCGGCTCAGCCTCTTCTTCCTCGCCGCCGGGATCCTCATCTACGAGGGCTACGGGCTGACCGAGACCACCGCGGCGGCCACCGTCAGCCCACCGCTGCGGCCCCGCCCCGGCACCGTCGGGCAGCCGGTGCCGGGCACCGCGGTACGCATCGCGGACGACGGCGAGGTGCTGGTCAAGGGCGGCATCGTCTTCCACTCGTACTGGAACAACCCGACCGCGACCGAGGCCGTGCTCGCCGACGAGTGGTTCGCCACCGGCGACCTCGGCGCCCTCGACGACGACGGCTACCTGACCATCACCGGCCGCAAGAAGGACATCCTCGTCACCTCCAGCGGCAAGAACGTCTCACCGTCCGTGCTGGAGGACCGGCTGCGCAGCCGCCCGCCGATCGGGCAGTGCATGGTCGTCGGCGAGGGCCGCTCCTTCGTCGCCGCCGTCATCACCCTGGAGCGGGAGACCGTCGACCACTGGCTGTCCGTGCGCAAGATGCCCGCCGACACCCCCATGGCCGAGGTCATCAGCGACCCGCGCATGATCGCCGATGTGCAGAAGGCGGTGGACTACGCCAACGCGGCCGTATCCCGCGCCGAGTCCATCCGCAAGTTCCGCCTCGTCGAGGGCGAGTTCACCGAGGACAACGGCCTGTTGACCCCGTCGCTGAAGATCAAGCGGTATGCCGTGGCGGAGGCCTACGCGCGCGAGATCGAGGAGTTGTACGGGAGCTGACGGGGGCGGGCCGGGGACAAGCGGGCTCCGCCGGCCGCCTCCTGCGCACAACTGCGCGGTCCCCCGCCGCGACGCGCGCACAACTACGCGGTCCCCGCTATGCGTCCACACAGTCAGGTGTGCGCGTCCGCCCGGTACGGAGTGCGGCACTCCGCACCGTTGGGGCGGTGCCGCGGCTTATGCTCGGCATGTGATCACACCCGCCGCGTTCCGCCTGCCGTCGCCCGGTGCCGTACGGGACGGAGAGGTGCCCGCACTCCCTGGAACCCCGGTGCCGCTGTCGGTGCCAGGGAGGGCCGGCGACCCGCTGGTGCCCGGGCAGCGTTCGACGAGCACGGCGCCGGCAGCCGGCGCCGTTGCCGGTGGCACGGGGGAGCCCGGCTCCGTGGCCGCCGTGGCCGCGCCCGCTTCCGACGCGCCGGCCTCCGATACGCCCGCCGGGCCCGCCCTCTGGCTGGTGGACGTCGTGAAGGACGCGGACGCCGCCCTCCTGCTCGGCCCCGGCATCCTGGACGCGGCCGAGCGCAAGCGGGCCGCGGACTTCCACCGGGAGCGGGACCGCAGGATGTACACCGCCGCCCATGTGGCGCTGCGGCTGCTGCTCGGTGCCCGGCTCCAGACCGCACCGGAAGCGGTCGAGTTCATCCGTGAGGAGTGCCCGACCTGCGGCGAACCGCACGGTAGGCCGGCGGTGCCGGGCGGCCGGCTGCACTTCTCGCTCTCGCACAGCGGCGGGCTGGCCCTGATCGGCCTCGCGGACACCGTCATCGGCGTCGACGTGGAGCAGACGCCCTCCCTCGACGTCGCCACCCAGACCGCGCGCATGCTGCACCCCGACGAGACCGCCGAGTTGGAGGCCCTGCCCGAGCAGGACCGTGCCGTCGGTTTCGGCCGGGCCTGGACCCGCAAGGAGGCCTACCTCAAGGCCATCGGCACCGGCCTGTCCCGCAGCCCCGCCCTGGACTACATGGGCACCGGGCAGACCCCGGCCCAGCACCAGCCGGACTGGACGCTGGCCGACGTGGCGGTGCCGGAGGGGTATCTGGCCGCGGCGGCGACGCGCCGGTGAGCAGGGCCCCGGCGGCGGTGGGCGAGAGCTGCTGCGGCCGAGGAGCGAGGGGAGCGGACACCCGCGGAACGCGGCCCTCCGGAGCGACACATCACCAAGGACCGCGGGCGCAGCGCCGGCACAACAATGGCCATTTTCCGGCGCCTTGACACGCCCCTATCGGCTCGGTCCCGGGTGGTGGATCATGCTTGAATCGTCGGCGTTCGCGCCAGATACGGCGCCGACGCCCGAGGCGAGGAGGCACCGTGATCGCACCGCCCGAACCGGAGCTCACCGAAGCGGAGATCATCGAACGGGCCGTGGCCCTGCGGCCCGCCCTGCTGGACCGGCAGGCCGAGACCGAGCACCTGAGCCACTACCCCCAGGAGACCCACAAGGACTTCCTGGCGGCCGGCTTCTACCGCATCCTCCAGCCACGCAGATACGGCGGCTACGAGTTCGGGCTGCCCACGTTCTACCGCGTGGTGACCGAGATCTCCCGCGGCTGCCCGTCCACCGGGTGGGCGCTGTCGCTCGGCGCCGCGCACGTGCTCCAGGTCGCCGGCCTCTACGAAGCCGACGTCCAGGACGACGTGTTCGGCCCCGACGGTGACTTCCGTGCCGCGTCCACCGTGGCCCCGGTCGGGACGGCCGAGCCCGACGGCGACGACCACGTGGTGCTCGACGGCACCTGGAACTACTGCTCAGGATCCCCGTTCGCCACGCACCTCCTCGCGCAGACCATGCGGCCCGCCGAGCAGCCCGGCGGAGCACCCGGGCCCATGGCGCTGTTCGTCGCGCCGCGAGAGGTGTGGAGCCTGGTGGACGACTGGTACGGCGTGCTGGGCATGCGCGGCAGCGGATCCAACAGCATCCGCATGGAACGCGCCCGCATCCCCGCGCGGAACGTCCTGGACGCCGTCCTGATGGACCTCCCGGTGGAAGGCGGCACCGTCGGCGCGCGGTTGCACGGCAACCCGATGTACGCGGGGCGCGCCGCGAGCTTCTACGAGGGAGAGCTCGCCGCCATCCTGGTCGGCCTCGGCTACGCCGTCACCGACGAGTACGCCCGGATCATCGCCGGCCGCCCGCTCCTGACCGACCCGGGGCGCACCCGGGCCGACCTGCACGACTACCAGCGCCACCTCGGGGAGGCGCTGGCCGCCGTGCACACCGCGCACGCCGCCGTGCAGCACACCGCAGCGGACTGGATGGACGCCTGCCGGCGCAACGTCACCGGCGAGGCACCCTTCAACGCCGCCCAGGACGACCGGCTCGCGCTGGTCTTCGTCACCGCCGGGATGATGGCCTTCGACGCGGTGCAGAAGCTGGTGCGGACGGCCGGGTCGCGGCACTTCAGGGACGGGGAGCGGATGCAACGGTACTTCCGCGACGCGACGACGGCCTGGACGCACGTCGCCCCGTCCATGGCCGAACCGTTCGCGCGACGGGTGGCCCGCGCGCGGTTGGGTCTGCCGGCGGACGACATCCTGCTACTGCCGTAGGGGGTTTGCCCCGCGCCGGGGCGCGCCGGGCGCACCTAAGGGGGCGCGGGGCTGTATCAATATGCGGCTCCGCCGCGTGGGCGCCGGGCGCACCTGAAGGGGCGCGGGGCTGTATCAATATGCGGCTCCGCCGCGTGGGCGCCGGGCGTACCTGAAGGGGCGCGGGGAACTGCGCGACCAGCCACGACGAGACCGTCGGGTCGTCACCGTCCGGGTGGGGCTGTTTCCGTCGTGTCCGGACCACCGGCCGGTGGGGGCTGGTCGCGCCCACGCCGCGGAGCGGCATATTGATACAGCCCCGCGCCCCTTATATGGCGCCTTCGGCGCCACCCCCGGAGCGCGGGCCCGCCCGTCGAATACATTCCGCGCCTCTCCGGCCGCGGCCGGCGGCCACGATAGGTCGTCGTTAGTAGGGCTTAAGGCGTGCCGACGAGACTCCCCTTAAAGCGGTAATCGTGCCTGTGCTGTCGGCTGCCGGCACCGCTTTCCCGACGCACCACCGACGGACACGTCGGACACGTCGGGCGGCCGGCCGACGCCCGTACCCCGGCGCCCGTGCCAGGTCACGGGCGCCGATGGCAGGGGAAGTGAAGGGGACGCGGACGTGCGCTTGTCGGGGATGTTCATCAGTGGCCTGGGCGTCTATCTTCCGTCGACGCTGGTGAGCGTCGAGTCGGCGGTCGAGCAGGGCCTGTACGAGGAGCTGGAGGTCGAGCTGCACCAGCTGGGCGGCGCCGCGGTCGCGGGCGACGTCCCGGCGCCGGAGATGGCGCTGAGTGCGGCCCGTGACGCGTTCAAGAGCTGCGGCCGGCACCCTTCCGAGGTCGACCTGCTGCTGTACGCCAGCACCTGGCACTCCGGACCCGAGGGCTGGCTCCCGCACTCCTACCTGCAACGGCACCTGGTCGGCGGCGACGTTCCCGCGACCGGCATCCGGCAGGGCTGCAACGGCATGTTCAGCGCGCTGGAGCTGGCCGCCAGCTATCTGCTCGCCGTCCCGGAGCGGCAGGCCGCGCTGCTGGTCGCGTCCGACAACTACGGCACCCCGATGATGGACCGCTGGCACATCTCCTCCGGCTACGTCGGGGGCGACGCCGCCACCGCCCTGGTGCTGAGCAAGGAACAGGGCTTCGCGCAGGTGCTGTCGGTGCACTCGGCGACCGTCGCCGAGGCGGAGGTGCTGCACCGTGGGGCCACGCCCCTCTTCCCACCCAGCATCACCGTCGGCGACGGCGTCAACTTCGGCGCCCGCAGCAGCGAGGCGCGCCGCAAGGCCGCCGTCCGGCCGACCGGCGGCAAGCCGTCGCCCGGCATGATCGCCATGGCGAAGGTCCAGGAACGGCAGCCGGAGGTCGTGCAGCAGGCCCTGGACGAGGCCGGCGTCACCATCGGCGACATCACCCGGGTGGCGTACATGAGCTGCTCGCGCGAGATCGTGGAGCAGCGCTGCATGGTCCCGCTGGGGCTGCCGATGGAGAAGTCCACCTGGGACTACGGCCGCACCATCGGGCACTGCGGCGCCAGCGACCAGCTGCTCGCCCTCGACCACCTGCTGTCCACCGGTGAGTTGCAGCCGGGGGACCACTTGCTGATGCTCGCCAACGGACCCGGCGTCGTCATCTCCGCCGCCGTCGTCAAGATCCTCGACACCCCGCCACAGCACGCGTGAGCGACGCCGGCGAGCCCCGCACCCCATCCGACGCGCCGGCGTCGTGGGCGGGGCCCGTCGCCGTTCTCGCGCCGCGCCAGGCCCCGCCCCGCAGCATCGGGCTCGGTTGGGCTCTCAGGCGTTTCGAAGTCATCCACCGCCAGGGTCATGGCCGCCAGAGGTCGCCCGGTGATCCCGAAGGGAATGAACAGTGATGGTCGATGGGCGACGATCGGGACTCCCAGGTCCGGACGATGCCGGAGCCGGCGCAGAGCCCATAGCGGTGGTCGGGATCGGCTGCCGCTTCCCCGGCGACGCCGGCACCCCGGCCGACTTCTTCAAACTGCTGCTGAGCGGCGCGAACACCACCACCGAGGTGCCCGCCGAGCGCTGGGAGTGTTACGAGGACCTCGGTCCCGACTGGACGGCCGCGCTGCGCAACACCGTCACGCGCGGCAGCTTCATGAAGGACATCGACAAGTTCGACTCCGAGTTCTTCCGCGTCTCGCCGCGCGAGGCCGAGCTGATGGACCCGCAGCAGCGGGTGCTGCTCGAAGTCACCTGGGAGGCGCTGGAGCACGCCGGCATCCCGCCGCACGCCCTCGCCGGCAGCGACACCGGTGTCTTCGTCGGCTCCTGTACCGACGACTACCGCCGCCAGCTGCTCGAAGACCTGCCGAACATGGACGCCTGGAGCGGCATCGGCGCCGCCCGCTGCGCCGTCGCCAACCGGGTCTCGCACATCCTCGACCTGCGCGGCCCGAGCCTCGCCGTCGACACCGCCTGCTCCGCCTCGCTGGTCGCACTGCACCTGGCCTGCCAGAGCCTGCGCCTCGAAGAGAGCACGCTGGCGCTGGTCGGCGGCGTGAACCTGCTGGTGTCGCCCGGTGAGACGGTCACCCTCAACCTGGCCGGCGCGCTCGCGCCCGACGGCCGCTCCAAGGCCTTCGACGCCAGCGGCGACGGCTACGGCCGCGGCGAGGGCTGCGGCATGATCGTCCTCAAGCGCCTCGCCGACGCCGAGCGCGACGGCGACCGCATCCTCGCCCTGGTGCGCGGCAGCGCCGTCAACCAGGACGGGCACACGCCCGGCATCATGGCGCCCTGCGGCGAGGCCCAGGAGTACGTGATGGAGCGGGCCTGCGCGCAGGCCGGCATCGCCCCCGGCAGCGTCGGCTACGTCGAGGCGCACGGCACCGGCACCCGCCTCGGCGACCCGCAGGAGGCCGCCGCGCTCACCGCCGTCTACGGCACCGACCGGAGCCCCGAAGACCCCTGCCTGATCGGCTCCGTGAAGGCCAACATCGGCCACCTGGAAGGCGCCGCCGGCATCGCCAGCGTCATCAAGGCGGTGCTCGCGCTGGAGCACGGCGAGATCCCCGCCAACCCGCTCTTCACCGAGCTGAACCCGGACATCCCGTGGGCCACCTCGGGCCTGAAGGTCGTCACCGACAACACCCCGTGGCCCGCCGCCGACGAGGCCCCGCGCCGCGCCGGCGTCTCCGGCTTCGGCTACGGCGGCACCGTCGCCCACGTCGTCCTCGAAGAGGCGCCGCGGCGGGCGGAGACCGGCAAGGCGGACCAGGGCGCGCAGCCGGCCGCAGGCAGCATGCCGCAGCCGCGGCTCTACCCGCTCTCCGCGGCCAGCGACGAGGCCCTCGAACGGCAGGCCGGCAACCTCGCCGACTGGCTCTCCGAGCACCACGCCGACGTCCCGCTCGACTCCCTCGGCCACACCCTCGCGCTGCGCCGCTCCCACCTGGACAAGCGCGCCACGATCGCCGCCACCAGCTGGGGCGACCTCGCCTCCAAGCTGCGCTTCCTGTCCGACCAGGAGGAGCCCGAAGGGCTGGTGCTCGGCGCGCCGCCGGCCGACCTGGGCACCGGCCTGGTGTGGGTGTTCTCCGGACACGGCTCCCAGTGGACCGGCATGGGGCGCGACCTGCTGGCCCACGAGCCCGTCTTCGCCGAGGTCGTCGACTCCCTGGAGGGGATCTTCCAGGAGGAGATCGGCTTCTCGCCGCGCCAGGTGCTCACCGACGGCGACTTCGAGTCCGTCGACCGCATCCAGACCATGATCTTCGTGATGCAGGTGGGCCTCGCCGCGGTCTGGCGGTCCTACGGTGTCACCCCGGCCGCCGTCATCGGCCACTCCGTCGGCGAGATCGCCGCCGCCGTCGCCTCCGGCGCGCTCGGCATCGAGGACGGCGCCCGGCTGATCTGCCGCCGCTCCAAGCTGCTGCGCCAGGTCGCCGGGCAGGGCGCCATGGCCATGGTCGGCCTCGGCTTCGACGAGGTGGCCGAGCGCCTCGCCGGCGCCGGCGACCTGACCGCGGCGATCGCCTCCTCGCCCGCCTCCACCGTCGTCGCCGGTGACCCCGGTGCCGTCGAGAAGCTGATCGCCGAATGGCAGGCCGAGGGCCTGGTGGTGCGCCGGGTCGCCTCCGACGTCGCCTTCCACAGCCCCCACATGGACCCGCTGCTGGCCGACCTGACGGCGGCGGCCGAGGACCTGACGTTCCGGGAGCCCGAACTCCCGGTGTACTCCACCGCCCTCGCCGACCCGCGCGGCACCGGCGTGTACGCGGGCGGCAGCTACTGGGCGGCCAACCTGCGCAACCCGGTGCGCCTCGCGGGCGCCGTCGGCGCCGCCGCCGAGGACGGGCACCGCACGTTCCTGGAGGTCTCGCCGCACCCGGTCGTGGCGTACTCGATCAACGAGACGCTGTCCGACGCCGGCATCGAGGACGCGGACTGCTTCGTCGGCTCGACGCTGCGCCGCAACACCCCCGAGCAGCACAGCCTGCTCGCCGCCATCGCCGCCGCGCACTGCCACGGCATCGACGTCGACTGGAACCGGCTCCAGCCCTCCGGCGACCTGGTCACCACGCCCCCCAACCCCTGGCGGCACCGCACCCTGTGGCGGGTGCCCGACTACGGCGGCGGCGCCGAGGGCCGGCCGCACGACCCCGCCTCGCACACACTGCTGGGCGCCGGCACCTCCGTCGCCGGCAGCCAGGTGAAGCTCTGGCGCACCTGGCTGGACGACGACAACCGCCCCTACCCGGGCAGCCACAGCATCAACGACGTCGAGATCGTGCCCGCCGCCGTCTTCCTCACCTCCTTCTACGGCGCGATCACCGACGACATCACCGCACCGCCCACGCTGACCGGCATCTCGATGCGCTCGCCGCTGATGACCGCGGGCCGCCGCGAGGTGCAGATCGTGCACGAGGGCGGCGCGCTGCGGCTGTCGTCCCGGGCCGCCGGAGCGGACGGCGCCGAGTGGAGGACGCACGCCGAGGCCGACCTGCCGGCGAACGCCACGGCGCCGCGTGCGCTGGCCGGCTCGCCGATCGTCTCGGACGCCGGCCTGAAGCAGGTCAGCACCGGCCTGGTGCACGAGCGCCTGAGCGCCGTCGGCGTGCCGTCCACCGGCTTCGAGTGGACCATCGAGGAACTCCGGCGCGGCGACGAGGGCATCCTGCGCGGCCGGGTCGGCTTCGCGCCCACCGAGCAGACCACCTGGGCCCCGGTACTGGACGCCATGATGACCCTGGCGCCCGTGACCTACCCCGGCGATCCCGTCCTGCGCATGGTCGTCGAGGTCGGCGAGGTCACCGTGCAGGGCGCGCCGCCCGCGACCGCCACCATGGACATCGCGGTCCGTGCCGACCGGGACGACGCCGTGGACGTCGCCGTCATGGACGGCGAGGGCCGCGTGGTGGCCCGGATGGACGGCCTGGTCTACGCGGTCATCGGCGACGACCACTCGCTGTCCGCCGACCCCCGCCAGCTCGTCCACGAGATCGCCTGGCGACCCCTGGACCTCGCCGCCCTCGCCGCCGACGAGGACGCCACCGCGGATGCCGCGTTCCGGCGCCTGCTCGTCGTCGGCGCCGAGAGCAAGCTCGCCACCGAGCTGACCGGCCGCTGGGCCGAGGCCGGGCACACCTGCGCCACGGTCGCCGTACCGGAGATGCTCGCCACGCCGGCCACCGGCGCCGAAGCACCGACCGACCTGCTGCTGCTGGCGCCCGGGTACGACCCCGCGGTGCCGCCGTCGCAGGCCGCCGCCGAGGCCGCCTGGCTGCTCGTCAGGACCGTGCAGCGGATGGTCTCGGAGTTCCCTGCGGACGCCATGCCGCGGCTGTGGTGCCTCACCAGCGGCGCCGGGCAGGCCGAGCAGGAGGCGGCGCTGCCGCTCGCCCCGCTCGCCGGCCTCGGCCGGGTCGTCGCCGTTGAACACCCCGACCTGTGGGGCGGCGTCATCGACGTGGACCCGTCGTCGGACCCGGCCGGCACCGCGGCGACGCTGCTGGCCGTGCTGGCGGCGGCGCCCGGCGAGGACGTGATCGCCCTGCGCGACGGCGAAGCGCGCGTCGCCCGGCTGGTCAAGGCCGGCCGGGGCACCTCGCGGACCGGTACCGCGGCGGAGCAGGCGCGCACCGCGGTGGAGTGCCGCCCCGACGGCACCTACCTCGTCACCGGCGGCCTCAGCACGCTCGGCCTGGACGCCGCCGCGCGGCTCGCCGACCGCGGCGCACGGCGTATCGTCCTCGCAGACCACGGCCCGTTCCCGCAGCGTTCGGTGTGGGCGAGCCCGGCCGACGACGCGCAGCGCCGCTGGATCGACGGGGTACGCGCCCTGGAGGCACGCGGCGTGACGGTCACCCCGCTGCCCCTCGACATCACCGACGCCGACCGGGCGAAGCTGCTGCGCGAGCCCGACCTGCTGGGGCTGCCGCCGATCCGCGGCATCGTGCACGTCACCCCGGCGGCCGACGCCGGCGCCGTGGCCGAACTGGACGAGGTCGCGCTGCGTGCCGCGCTGCGGCCACGGGTGGCGGGCGCCTGGGTGCTGCACACCCTCTTCCCCGCGGGCGAGCTGGACTTCCTGGTGCTCTTCTCGTCCTGCGGACAGCTGCTGCGGCAGCCCGCACGGGGCGCCGACGCGGCGGCCGCCGCCTTCCTCGACTGTCTCGCCGCGCACCGCGGCAGCACCGCCGGCGACCACACCCTCAGCCTCGGCCTCGCCCCCTGGCGGGATGAGACGGCGGCCGACGGCGACGGCACGTCGGAAGCGGCCGCCGCCGCGATCTCCGGCGACCAGGCCTTCGCGGCCTGGGAGTACGCCGAGAGCCACGGCCCCGGCCCGTACGCGGTGCTGCGCATCGCCCCGGCCGGCGCCGACGAGGCCGGTCTCCCGGTGCTCAGCGAGGTGCGTGCCGAGGACGCCGACGCCGCGGTCGCGGCGGCCGACGACGCGGACGAGCTGTCCGGGCTGACCCCCGAGCAGCTGCACGCCCGCCTCGTCGAGCAGGTCAGGGAACAGGTCGCCATGGAGATGAAGCTCCAGGTCGACGACCTCGACCCGGGGCGCTCGCTGGTCGAGCAGGGGCTCGACTCGGTGCTGACGATCATGGTCAGGCGGCGTCTGGAGAAGCGGTTCGGGCAGAGCCTGCCCGCCACGCTGCTCTGGCAGAAGCCCACGGTCTCCGCGGTCGCCGGCCACCTGGTCGGGCTGCTGACCGACGTGGAGGACCCCACCGCGGACGGCGCGGACCCGGCGGCCACGTCGCCGGCCCTGGTGGTCGGCTGACCACCCCGTACGCCGGCGCCGGCCGACCCCCGGCCAGCACCGGCACCGCCGGCCGCCTCCAGGGACGGCCGGCCGCACACCGGCTGCACCGGCCGCACCGGGGGGAGCGGTCGGTGCAGCCTCGGACCGTGTCAGGCGGTCGGCCGTAGCAGGCAGTCATGAGTTCCGCTGGTCGTATGGGTCCGCCGGGGCGGAGGGTTCCGCCGGGCGGAGGGAAACAGGAGGACGGCACAAGGTGATGCTTCCTGACGAGCACAAGGTGACGGCGGAGGACGAGGAGCAGGCCGCAGACCGCGGCGTGCCGGCGCCCGACACCGCACTCGCGGTCATCGGACTGTCCTGCCGGCTGCCCGGGGCGCCCACCCCCGCGGACTTCTGGCGGCTGCTCGCCGACGGCACCAGCGGTGTCACGGGGACGCTGGGGGAGCGGTGGGGCGCCGGTGCCACCGACGCCACGGCGGAGCCGGACACCACGGAGCCGGACACCACGGCGGACGGCGCCGGGGCGGCGGACGCCGGTGACGGCCGGCGCGCGTTGCGCGGTGGACTGCTGGAGCGCATCGACGCGTTTGACGCGGACTTCTTCGGCATCTCGCCGCGCGAGGCCGTCCAGATGGACCCCCAGCAGCGCCTGATGCTCGAACTCGGCTGGGAGGCGCTGGAGGACGCCGCGCTCCTGCCGCGCGCCCTCGGCGGCAGCCGCACCGGCGTCTTCGTCGGTGCCATCGCCGACGACTACGCCGTCCAACTCGCCCGGCACGGCAGCGGCTACACCCAGCACTCGCTGACCGGCACCAACCGCGGCATCATCGCCAACCGCATCTCCTACACCCTCGGCCTGCGCGGCCCCAGCCTCACCGTCGACGCCGCACAGGCCTCGTCGCTGACCGCCGTGCACATGGCCTGCCAGAGCCTGCTCAGCGGCGAGTGCGACATGGCGCTCGCCGGCGGCGTGCAGCTGATCGTCGGCCCGGACTCCACCGCGATGACCGCCGAGTTCGGCGCGCTCTCCCCGGACGGCCGCAGCTACACCTTCGACGCACGCGCCAACGGCTACGTGCGCGGCGAGGGCGGCGCCTTCGTCGTGCTGAAACCGCTCACCCGCGCACTCGCCGACGGCGATCCGATCCACTGCGTCATCCGCGGCAGCGCGCTCAACAACGACGGCGCCACCGACGCGCTCACGGTACCCAGCGCGGACGCCCAGGAAGAGGTCATCCGCGCAGCCTGCCGCCGGGCCGGGGTCGACCCGCAGGACGTGCAGTACGTGGAGCTGCACGGCACCGGCACGGCCGTCGGCGACCCGATCGAGGCGCGTGCGCTGGGTGCGGCGTACGGGGCCGGCCGGACGGCCGGGAGTGCGCTCGTGGTCGGGTCGGCCAAGACCAACGTCGGCCACCTGGAAGGGTCTTCCGGCATCGTCGGGCTGCTCAAGGCCGTGCTCAGCATCCGGGAGCGCGAACTGCCCGCGAGCCTGCACTTCGAGACGCCGAATCCGGCGATTCCGTTGGACGATCTCGGGTTGTGCGTCCAGCGGGTGCGGGGCCCGTGGCCCCGGGAGGGGCGGCCCCTGATCGCAGGGGTCAGCTCCTTTGGGATGGGTGGGACGAATTGTCACGTCATTCTGACGGAGGCGCCGGTCGGTGCCAGGGGTGATTCCGACCACCTGCCGGTGGGGGGTGTGCGGCAGGGGGAGCCCCTTGATGCCGGTGACGGGCCATCGGTTTCGTCCCAACCGGTCGCGCCCACGCGGCGGAGCCGCACAATGTCTCGCCCCGCGCCCCTGGGGGGCGCGGAGCGCCACCCCGTCATCCCCTGGGTGCTCTCCGGGCGTGGCCCATCCGCCCTTCGGGCGCAGGCCGCCCGGCTTGCTGCGCACCTTGACGGGCGTCCGGACGCGGACCCCGCAGACATCGCGTGGTCCCTGGTCACCACCCGGACCGCCTTCGACGACCGTGGTGTCGTCCTCGGCGCGGACCGGGAGGCGCTGCTGAGCGGGCTGCGTGCGCTTGCCGCCGGTGAGCCCGGAGCGGGACTCGTGCGCGGTAGCGCTGCCGAACCGGGCCGGCTCGCCGTGCTGTTCACCGGGCAGGGCAGCCAGTACGCGGGTATGGGGCGCGAGCTGTACGGCGCGTTCCCGGTGTTCGCCGAGGCCTTCGACGAGGTCTGCCGGCACCTCGATCCGCACCTGGACCGGGCGCTGGCGGACGTGGTCTTCGGGGCGGACGGCGCGCCGGAGGACGGTGCGGGGGCGCTGCACCGGACGCGGTACACGCAGGCGGCCGTGTTCGCCGTCGAGACCGCGCTGTTCCGGCTCGTCGAGTGCTTCGGCGTGCGGCCCGACCTGCTCATCGGGCACTCCATCGGGGAGATCACCGCGGCACACGTGTCCGGGGTGCTGTCCCTGGCGGACGCCTGTGCGCTGGTCGCCGCGCGTGGGCGGCTGATGCAGGAACTGCCGGCGGGCGGTGCGATGGTCGCCGTTCAGGCCTCCGAGGCGGAGGTGCTGGACGCGCTGGAGGAGCTGTCCGCTGACGGTGGCCGACCGGTCGCCGAGCGGGTCGCGATCGCCGCGGTCAACGGCCCCGCGTCCGTGGTGGTCTCCGGCGACGAGGACGCCGCGCTCGACCTGGCGGGGCGGTTCGAGGCGCAGGGCCGCAAGGTGAAGCGGCTGCGGGTGAGCCATGCCTTCCACTCGCCGCGCATGGCCCCGATGCTGGCGGAGTTCACCGAGGTCGCCGGGCGGCTCGACTACGCGCCGCCGCGGATTCCGGTGGTCTCCAACGTGGCCGGTCGCCTGGCGACCGCCGACGAGTTGGGCTCGCCCGCCTACTGGGCGCGGCACGCCCGGGAGGCCGTGCGGTTCCTGGACGGGGTGCGCTGCCTCCACGACGACGGGGTCACCGCCTACCTGGAGCTCGGCCCCGGCGGGGTGCTGACCGGCATGGCCGAGGACTGCCTGGGCGAGGACGTCACGGCGCACGGCACCGCGCCGCTGCTCGTGCCCACCCTGCACCCCGAGCGGCCGGAGCCCGAGACGCTGCTCACCGCACTGGCCCGGCTGCACGCGCACGGCCGCGACATCGCCTGGGACCGGCTGCTCGCCCCGTACCGGCCGCGCCGGGTCGCGCTGCCCACGTACGCCTTCCAGCGGCAGTCGTACTGGCCCGAGTTCCCGGCGGAGGGCGAGGTGCGTGCCGGTGGCGCTGCGCCCGTCGCCGCGCCGGCCGGGCAGTCGGACGGCGTGCCTGCTGCCGCTGCACAGGAGATGGCGTCGCCCTTCGCCGGGCGGTTGGCGGAGCTCGCCCCGGGCGAGCGTGAGCGTGCGCTGCTGGAGATGGTCCGCACGAACGTCGCGGTCGTGCTGGGGCACCTCACGCCCGACGCGGTCGACGGCGGCCGGGCCTTCAAGGACCTCGGGTTCGACTCGTCGCTCGCCGTCGAGCTGCGCAACCGCCTCATGGAGGCCACCGGACTGCGGCTGCCGACCGGGCTCACCTTCAACTACCCGACGCCCGGCGAACTCGTCGGCCACCTGCTCACCAGGATGACGGAACGCCATGAGGCGGTGGACGCGGCGGCACGGTTGTCCCTGTCCGCCGGGAACTCGGCGCGGGCGCAGGCCGAGCCCGACGAGCCGATCGCGATCGTCGGCATGGCGTGCCGCTACCCGGGCGGGGCGACCTCGCCCGAGGAGCTGTGGCGGCTCGTCCACGACGGCGAGGACGCCATCGGACCGTTCCCGGACAACCGCGGCTGGGACCTGGACGCGCTGTACGACCCGTCCGGTGAGCGGAACGGCACCACCTACCTCGACCAGGGCGGTTTCCTCTACGAGGCCGACCGGTTCGACCCGGCCTTCTTCGGGATCAGCCCGCGCGAGGCCGTCGCCATGGACCCCCAGCAGCGGCTGCTGCTGGAGGTCTCCTGGGAGGCGCTGGAGCGCTCCGGCATGGTGCCGGACACGCTGCGCGGCGCGCCCGCCGGCGTGTTCGTGGGCGCCACGGCACAGGACTACGTGCCGGCGCTGCACGATGCGCCGGACGGCCTCGGCGGCTACCTGCTGACCGGTTCCACCACCTCCGTCGCCTCCGGCCGGATCGCGTACACCCTCGGTCTCGAGGGGCCCGCGGTGACGGTGGACACGGCGTGCTCGTCGTCGCTGGTCGCGCTGCACCTGGCGATCCAGTCGCTGCGGCAGGGCGACTGCTCGCTGGCGCTCGCCGGTGGCGCCACGGTGCTGTCAGGGCCCGGCATGTTCGTCGAGTTCAGCCGGCAGCGCGGGCTCGCCGGAGACGGCCGCTGCAAGGCGTTCGCGGCCGGCGCCGACGGCACCTCGTGGGGCGAGGGCGTCGGCATGGTCGTCCTGGAGCGGCTGTCGGAGGCGCACCGCAAGGGGCACACGGTGCTCGCCGTGCTGCGCGGCTCCGCGATCAACCAGGACGGCGCGAGCAACGGTCTCGCCGCGCCGAACGGGCCCTCCCAGGAGCGGCTGATCCGCCAGGCGCTCGCGGGCGCCCGGCTGTCCCCGGGGGACGTCGACGCCGTCGAGGCGCACGGCACCGGCACCAGCCTGGGCGACCCGATCGAGGCCGAGGCCCTGATCGCCACCTACGGCCGGCGCCCGGCGGACCGTCCGCTGTGGCTGGGGTCGCTGAAGTCCAACATCGGTCACGCGCAGGCCGCTGCCGGCGTCGGCGGCGTCATCAAGATGGTGATGGCGCTGCGGCAAGGCGTGCTGCCCAGGACGCTGCACGTGGACGCCCCCAGCCCGCACGTCGAGTGGTCGGCGGGCGCCGTGTCGCTGCTCACCGAGGCCCAGCCGTGGCCGCGTGAGGACCGGGTGCGGCGCGCCGCCGTCTCGTCGTTCGGCATCAGCGGCACCAACGCCCACGTCATCCTCGAAGAGGCCCCGGACGCCCCCGAGACGGTGCCCGTGGCCGGGCAGGACGAGCCGCCCGCCGGCGCCCCCGACACCGCCGCCGTATTGCCCTGGCTGCTCTCCGCGCGCACCGCTGACGCCCTCGCCGGCCAGGCGGCCCGGCTGCACGATCTGGTGCACGGCGCCGACGGCGCCTCCGCGCCCACCGCCGGCGACATCGGCCTCTCGCTGGCCACCACCCGCACCACCTTCGACCACCGTGCCGTGATCGTCGCCGCCGACCAGGACGCCCGTGCCGAGGCCCTGCGGGCCCTCGCCGCCGGCGGTACCGCGCCCGGCCTGGTCAGCGGTGTCGCGGGCGAGTCCGGCGGCACCGGGCTCAGCACCGTGTTCGTGTTCCCCGGGCAGGGCTCCCAGTGGGCCGACATGGCCGTCGAACTCCTCGACACCAGCCCCGTCTTCCGCGACCGGATGCAGGCCTGCGCGGCGGCGATGGCGCCGCACGTCGACTGGGACCTCGTCGACGTGCTGCGTGGCGCGCCCGGCGCGGCCTCGCTGGAGCGGGTGGACGTGGTGCAGCCCGCGCTGTTCGCGGTGATGGTCTCGCTCGCCGCACTGTGGCGGTCCTTCGGCGTCGAACCGGACGCGGTCGTCGGCCACTCGCAGGGCGAGATCGCCGCCGCCTGCGTCGCCGGTGCGCTGTCCCTGGAGGACGCCGCCGCCGTCGTCACGCTGCGCAGCAAGGCCCTCGTGGCGCTGGCCGGCACCGGAGGCATGGCCTCCCTGGCGCTGCCCGCCGAGCGCGCCGCCGAGTTGCTGAAGCGCTGGCAGGGCCGGCTGGACATCGCCACCATCAACGGTCCGGCGTCCACCGTCGTCTCCGGCGACCCCGACGCCATCGACGAGGTGGTCGCCGCCGGCGAGGCCGAGGGCTTCCGCGCCCGCAAGGTCCCGGTGGACTACGCCTCGCACTGCTCCCACGTCGAAGCCATCCACGACCATCTGCTGGACGTGCTGTCCGGCATCCGGCCGCGGCAGGCCACGACCGCGTTCTACTCCACGGTCACCGCCGCCCTGCTCGACACCACCGAGATGACGGCCGAGTACTGGTACCGCAACCTGCGCCAGACGGTCCGCTTCGAGGAGACCACCCGGGCCCTGCTGGACGCCGGACACCGCGCGTTCATCGAGGCCAGCCCGCACCCGGTGCTCACCGTCGGCGTCCAGGAGACGCTGGACGCCTGGGGCGACGCGGCCGGCGTCGCGGACGGCGCCCGGGGCTGCGTGGTCGGCTCGCTGCGCCGTGACGAGGGCGGCTGGCAGCGGTTCACCACCTCGCTCGCCGAAGCCCACGTGCGGGGCGTGCGGGTCGACTGGCGGCCGGTGCTGGCCGGCCGCGGCTTCGGCCGCACCGACCTGCCCACGTACGCCTTCCAGCACGAGCGGCACTGGCTGGAGCCGGTCGCCGCGGCCACCGACGCCGCCGGGCTCGGCCTGTCCGGCGCCGATCACCCGATGCTGGGTGCGGCGGTGGCACTCGCCGACGACGACCGGCTGGTGCTGACCGGCCGCATCGCACTCGGCAGCCACCCCTGGCTCGCCGACCACGCCGTCGCCGGCACCGTCGTCCTGCCCGGCACCGCCTTCGTGGAGCTGGCGCTGAACGCCGCGGGCCGCACCGCGAACCCGGCCTGCGACCACGTCGACGACCTCACCATCGAGGCACCCCTGGTCCTCACCGAGCAGGGCGGCGGGGTACGGATCCAGGTGAGCGTCGCCCCCGCCGACGCCTCCGGCCGCCGCCAGGTCACCGTCCACTCCCGCCCGGAGCATGCCGACGAGGACGAGCCGTACCTGCGGCACGCCACCGGCATGCTCGCCCCCGCCCCCACCGTCGCCCCCCGCGAGGGCCTCACCGCCTGGCCCCCGAAGGGCGCCACCCCGGTCGCCGTCGACGAGCTGTACGAGCAGCTGGGCGCCCAGGGCTACGACTACGGGCCCGCGTTCGCCAACCTGCGGGCCGCCTGGCGGGCCGGCGACGACCTCTACGCGGAGGTCGGGCTCGCCGACGAGCAGCAGGCGGACGGGGCGCGGTTCGGCATCCACCCGGCGCTGCTCGACTCCGCCCTGCACGCGCTCGGCGCGAGCGGGCTGCTGCGCGGCGACGCCGGCACCATCCGGCTGCCGTTCGCCTGGGCCGGCGTGTCGCTGCACGCCACCGGGCTCACCGCCGGCCGGGTGCACTGGACGCGCACCGGCGAGGAGACCGTCGCGCTCACCATCGCCGACCCCTCCGGCGCCGTGGTCGCCACCGCGGACTCGCTGACGCTGCGCGGCGCACCCCTGGAGAAGATCACCAAGAGCCGCGGTCAGGACGGGCAGGGGGCGCTGTACCGGCTGGACTGGACGCCGGCCGCTGAGCCGTCGACCGCTCCGGCCACCCGGCAGCCGGCCGTACCCGGCGCCTGGGCCGTGCTCGGTGACACGGTCGCGCACCGGCTCCCCGGCGCCACCGCCACGGACCAGGTCGGCCAGCACGCCGACCTGGCCGCGCTGGCCGCGTCCGTCGCGGCCGGGGCGACCACGCCGGACGTGGTGTTCGCCGCCATCGCCCCGACCGAGGACGGCACCCCGGCCGAGGCCGCCAGGACCGCCACCGCGCAAGCGCTGACGTTGCTCCAGGACTGGCTGGGACGGCCCGAGTTCGACGACGTGACGCTGGTCGTCGTCACCGGTGGTGCGGTGCCCGTGCCCGGCTCCGAAGACCTGCCGGACCTGGCCACCGCCGCCGTCTGGGGCCTGGTGCGCACCGCGCAGACCGAGCACCCGGGCCGTTTCGTCCTGCTCGACCTCGACGACCTCGACAGCGCCGCCGGTGCCGCCGCCGGCGACGCCGTCACCCGGGCCCTGGCCACCGGCGAGCCGCAACTCGCGCTGCGCGCCGGCACCGTGTACGTCCCGCGGCTCGCCCGGGCCGCCCTGGAACCGGCGGGCGCACCGGAAGCGACCGCCGAAACCACCGTCTCCGAGGCCGGCGACGCGCCCGTGGCCGCCGCCACCAACCCGTACGCCGACGGCACCGTCCTGATCACCGGTGGCACGGGCACGCTCGGCGGCCTGCTGGCCCGGCATCTGGTGGCCGAGCACGGGGCCCGGCACCTGCTGCTGACCAGCCGTCGCGGCCGGGACGCCGAGGGCGCCCTGGAGCTGGAGGCGGAGCTGACCGCGCACGGCGCCTCGGTGACGATCGCCGCCTGCGACGCCGCCGACCGCGAAGCGCTGACCGCGCTCTTCGCCGCCGTGCCCGCCGAACACCCGCTCACCGCCGTCATCCACACCGCGGGCGTGCTCGACGACGGCGTCATCGGCTCGCTCGACGCCGACCGTCTTGCCGGCGTGCTGCGCCCCAAGGCGGACGCGGCCTGGCACCTGCACGAGCTCACCCGCGCCCTGGACCTGACGGACTTCGTGCTGTTCTCCTCGGTCGTCGGCACCCTCGGCAGCGCCGGGCAGGGCAACTACGCGGCCGCCAACGCCTTCCTGGACGCCCTCGCCCACTACCGCCGGGCCCTCGGGCTGCCCGCCAGCTCGCTCGGCTGGGGCCTGTGGGAGCAGGCCAGCGGCATGACCGCGCACATGGGCGACGGCGACCGGGCCCGGATGCTGGGCGGCGGGGTGCTGCCGATCAGCTCCGAGCGGGGCCTCGCGCTGTTCGACGCGGCGCTCGGCGCCGGCCGCGCCGACCACGCTGCTCTCGTTCCGGCCCGCTTCGACCCCGTCGCGCTGCGCGGCCAGGCGCTCGCGGGCGACCTCTCGCCGCTGCTGCGCGGGCTGCTGCGCACCCCCGTGCGACGGGTGGCCGCGGGCCCCGAAGGCGCTGCCGCCGCCGGTGGCGGTCTCGCCGAGCGTCTTGCCGGGCTCGCCCCGGCCGAACAGGACCGCATGCTGCTGGAGCTGATCGGCACCCACGTCGCCGCGGTGCTCGGGCACGCCCAGGGCGGTGGCATCGAGGCCGACCGGGCCTTCAAGCAGCTGGGCTTCGACTCCCTGACCGCGGTCGAGCTGCGCAACCGGCTCTCCGGCGCCACCGGACTGCGGCTGACCGCCACCCTGATCTTCGACCACCCCACCCCGGCGGCGCTCGCCCGCCACCTGCGCGCCGAGCTGACCGGCGTCCGCGAGGAGACCGCGGTCGCCACCGTCACCGCGGGCGCCGACGAGCCCATCGCGATCGTCGGCATCGGCTGCCGCTACCCCGGCGGCGTGCACTCCGCCGAGGACCTGTGGCGGCTGATCGCCGACGGCCGCGACGCCATCGGCGACTTCCCGCGCGGCCGCGGCTGGGACATCGAGGAGCTGTACGACGCCGACCCGGAGCGCCCGCACAAGGTGACCACCCGGCACGGCGGATTCCTGCACGACGCCGGCCACTTCGACGCGGACTTCTTCGGCATGAACCCGCGTGAGGCGCTCGCCACCGACCCGCAGCAGCGGCTGCTGCTGGAGGTCGCCTGGGAGACCTTCGAGCACGCCGGGTTCACCCCGGACACCCTGCGCGGCAGCCGTACCGGCGTCTTCACCGGCATCATGTACGGCGACTACGGCGGCCGGATCCGCGAGGTGCCGGACGAGCTGGAGGGCTACCTGCGCAACGGCAGCCACGGCAGCGTCGCCTCAGGGCGGGTCTCCTTCACCTTCGGTCTCGAGGGGCCTGCGGTGACGGTGGACACGGCGTGCTCGTCGTCGCTGGTGGCGCTGCATCTGGCGAGCCAGGCGCTGCGCAGTGGTGAGTGCGACATGGCGCTGGCCGGTGGTGTGACGGTGATGGCGACCCCGGCGACGTTCGTGGAGTTCAGCCGGCAGCGGGGGCTCTCGCCCGACGGCAGGTGCAAGGCGTTCGCCGGTGCCGCCGACGGCACCGGGTTCTCCGAGGGCGTCGGGCTGCTGCTCGTCGAGCGGCTCTCGGACGCCCGCAAGAACGGTCACCGGGTGCTCGCCGTGGTGCGCGGTTCCGCGATCAACCAGGACGGCGCCAGCAACGGCCTCACCGCCCCCAACGGCCCGTCCCAGCAGCGCGTCATCCAGGCCGCCCTCGCCAGTGCCCGCTTGACGACGGCCGACGTCGACGCCGTCGAGGCACACGGCACCGGCACCTCGCTCGGCGACCCCATCGAGGCCCAGGCGCTGCTCGCCACCTACGGCAAGGACCGTGCGGACACCGACCAGCCCGTGTGGCTCGGCTCCATCAAGTCCAACATCGGGCACACCCAGGCCGCCGCAGGCGTCGCCGGTGTGATCAAGATGGTGCAGGCGATCGGGCACGGCGTGCTGCCGAAGACGCTGCACGTGGACGAGCCCTCCCCGCACGTCGACTGGGAGGCGGGCGCCGTCCGGCTGCTCACCGAGCCGACCGCGTGGCCGGACAACGGACGGCCGCGGCGCGCCGCGGTGTCGTCCTTCGGCATCAGCGGCACCAACGCGCACGTGATCCTGGAAGCGGCACCCGAGCCCGAGCCCGGCGAGCCGGGTCACGTGCCGGCGGCGCCCGTCTGCCCCGCGCCGACCACCCCCTGGGTGCTCTCCGCCAAGACCGAGGACGCCCTCAAGGCCCAGGCCGGCCGGCTGCGCGACTACGTGGCCGCACGCCCCGACCTGGACGCCGCGAGCGTCGCCCGTGCACTGGCCACCACCCGTACCCACTTCGCCTACCGCGCCGCCGTCAGCGGCACGCCCGGCGCACGCGAGGACCTGCTCGCCGGGCTCGACGCGCTGGCCCAGGGCCAGGACGTCCCGGCGGTGCTGCGCGGCACGGTGCCCGGTGGCGGCACGGCGCGCCCCAAGGTGGCGTTCCTCTTCTCCGGGCAGGGCAGCCAGCGGCCCGGCGTGGGACGGGAACTGTACGAGACGTTCCCGGTCTTCGCCGCGGCGCTCGACGAGGTGTGCACGCACATCGACCCGCACCTCGACGTGCCCCTGAAGAAGCTGATGTTCGCCGCTGTCGGCACCCCCGAAGCGGCCCTGCTGGACCAGACCCGCTACACCCAGACCAGCCTCTTCGCGATCCAGGTGGCCCTGTACCGGCAGCTGGAGCACTGGGGCCTGCGCCCCGACCGGCTGATCGGCCACTCCATCGGCGAGCTGACCGCCGCCCACTTCGCCGGCGTGCTCTCGCTGGAGGACGCCTGCACCCTGGTGACCGCACGGGGCCGCCTGATGCAGGCCGCCCCGGCGGGCGGCGCGATGGTCGCCATCCAGGCGTCCGAGCGTGAGGTGCGGGGCAGCCTCGTCGCCGACGACCCGCGGGTCACCATCGCCACCGTGAACGGGCCGACCTCCACCGTGCTCGCCGGTGACGAGGAACCGGTGCTGGAGCTGGCGGCGCACTGGCGCGAGAAGGGCCGCAAGACGACCCGCCTCGCGGTCAGCCACGCCTTCCACTCGGCGCACATGGACAGCGTCCTGGACGACTTCCGCACCATCGCCGAGCGGCTCACCTACCACCCGGCCCGCATCCCGGTGATCTCGAACGTGACGGGCACCACCGCCACCGACGAGCAGCTGATGTCGCCGCAGTACTGGACCGACCACATCCGCAGCACCGTCCGCTTCCACGACGGCGTCACCCATCTGCACCAGGCGCACCACACCGGCGTCTACCTGGAACTCGGCCCGCACCCGGTGCTGGCGAACCTGGTCAAGGACACCCTCGCCGAGGCCACCACCGTGCCGGCCGTCGCCGCGGCGCTGCCCCGCGACCACTCCGAGGCACAGGGCCTGACCCGGGCCGTGCTCGCGCTGCATACGGCCGGGGTCAGCCCCGACTGGAACGAGTTCCTCGGCGCCCCGCCCGCCGAGGCCGACCCCGTCGACCCCGCCGCCCCGACCGAGTTGCCCACCTACGCCTTCCAGCGGCGTCCGTACTGGCTGGACGCTCCCCAGGCCACCGGCACCGCCAGTGCCGCAGGGCTGGAGGAGGCGGGGCACCCGCTGCTCGGTGCCGCCGCCGAACTGCCCGACGGGGGCTGGCTGTTCACCGCTTCGCTGTCGCTCGCCGGGCACTCCTGGCTGGCCGACCACAGCGTCATGGACACCGTGCTGCTGCCCGGCACCGCGCTCGTCGACCTGGCCCTGCACGCCGCCGAGCGGGTCGGCGGGGGCATCGTCGAGGACCTCACGCTCAGCGCCCCGCTGCTGCTGCCGGAGCAGGGCGCCGTCAAGCTCCAGCTGCTGGCCGGCGCGCCGGACGAGTCCGGGCGGCGCGAGCTGATCGCCCGTTCACGCGCCGCGGTCACCGGCGAGGAAAGCCCCTGGACCACCCACGCCACCGGCACCCTCGCACCCCGACCGGCCGAGCCGGCCGGCCCGCAGAGCGGTTCCTGGCCACCGCCCGGCGCCGTGCCGCTCGGCGTGGACGACCTCTACAAGCACCTGCTGGAACGCGGCCTCGACTACGGGCCGGCCTTCCAGGGACTGCGCGCAGCATGGCGGGTCGGCGACGACATACACGCCGAGGTCACCCTCCCCGACGGCCTGGGCGACGAGCCCTACGGCATCCACCCGGCGCTGCTGGACTCCGCCCTGCACGCGGTGTTCCTGCGGGCCGTCGAGGCGGACGAGAAGGACGCGGCGGGCGCCAACGGCGGCGAGCGGCACGTGCCGCTGCCGTTCTCCTGGAGCGGCATCCAACTGCACGCCGTCGGCGGCACCGCGCCCACCACGCTGCGCGTCCACATGACGTCCACCGGCGCGCAGAGCGTGTCCGTCACGACCACCGACACCGAGGGCCGCCCGGTCGCCTCCATCGAGTCGCTGGTGATCCGCCCGCTGACCGCCGGCCAGCTGGAGCGCGCCACCGGACGGCACGACACGCTCTTCGAGCTGGACTGGGTGCCGGCCCGCTCGGACGGCGCGGTCGCCGCCGAGCCCGCCGGACCCTGGGCCGTGCTCGGCGACCTCGGCGGCCGTACCCCCGCCTGGGGCGCCGGTGACCTCGCGGTGCGCCCGTATGCGGACGTCGCCGCGCTGGGGGCCGCCGTCGACGCCGGCGAGAGCGCCCCGGCGCTGGCCGTCGCCGCGTTCCTGCCGGACGGCGCCGACCGTGCCACGGACGGCACCGACGGCGCCGACGTCGCGGCAGCGTCCCGCGCCGTCACCCGCCGGGCACTGGCCCTGATCCAGGCCTGGCTCACCGACGAACGGTACGTCGACGGGCGGCTCGTGGTGCTGACCCGCGGCGCCGTCGCCGCCCGCCCGGGAGAGCCGGTGCGCGACCTGCCCGGCGCCGCGCTGTGGGGCCTGATCCGCTCCGCGCAGACCGAGCACCCCGGCCGGCTGCTGCTGGTCGACGTCGACGAGGAGACGGTCCTCGAAGGGCTCGCCGGAACCGAGCTCGGCGCGCTGCTGGCCGCCGCCTCGCACGCCGACGAACTGCCCGACGGCGCGGTCCAGCTCGCGGTGCGCGACGGCGGTGTCCTGACGCCGCGACTCGCCCGCGTCACCGCGTCCGACGGCGCACCCGAGACTGCGTCTGTCGGCGCATCCGCGTCGACGTTCGACCCCTCCGGGACGGTCCTCGTCACCGGCGGTACCGGTGCCCTGGGCGCCCGGTTCGCCCGCCACCTCGTCGCCCGGCACGGCGTCAGGCACCTGCTGCTGACCAGCCGGCGCGGCGCGGCGGCCGAAGGCGCAGCCGAGCTGGCCGGGGAGCTGACGGCGGCCGGCGCCGAGGTCCGCATCGAGGCCTGCGACGTCGCCGACGAAGCCGCCCTGCGCACCCTGCTGGCGTCGGTGCCCGCGGACCGTCCGGTCACCGGCGTGGTGCACAGCGCCGGCGTGCTCGGGGACGCCACCGTCCTCAAGCTCACCGCCGACCAGATCGACACCGTGGCCCGCGCCAAGTCCGACGCGGCGTGGACCCTGCACCGGCTGGCCGAGGAACTCCGGCTGCCGCTCGGCGCGTTCGTGCTGTTCTCGTCGGCCGCCGCCACCTTCGGCACCGCGGGACAGGCCGGATACGCCGCGGCCAACGCCTTCCTGGACGCCCTCGCCGCGCACCGGCGCGCCGCAGGGCTGCCGGGCCTGGCGCTCGCCTGGGGCCTGTGGGGGCAGGACGGCGGCATGGCCGGCAGCCTGGAGGACACCGACCGGGTCAGGCTGGCACGCGCCGGTCTCGCCCCGCTCGCCGCCACCGAGGGCCTCACCGCGTTCGACGCCGCCCTGGAGACCGGCCGCGCCGCCGTGGTGGCGGCCCGGCTCGACATGCCGCAGCTCCAGACGCAGGCCGAGTCGGGCAGCCTGCCCGGCGTCCTGCACGGCCTGGTGCGCACCCCGGTCGGGCGCGCCCCGCTCGCCGCCGGAGACGACGTCGAGGACCTGCGGCGCAAGCTGGTGGGCCGCCCGGAGGCCGAACAGCACCGGATGCTGCTGGAGTTCGTACGCGGGCAGGTCGCCCACGTCCTCGGGCACCGCTCCCCGGAGCGCATCGAGGCCGACCGCGGCTTCCTGGAGATGGGCTTCGACTCGCTCACCTCCATCGAGCTGCGCAACCGGCTCACCGCCACCACCGGCCTGCGCCTGCCGTCCACGCTGATCTTCAACTACCCCGCGCCCGCCGCGCTCGCCGGCTTCCTCCAGGAGAACCTGCACCCGCAGGCCCCGGCGCCGGCCGACCCCGTGTCGATGGCCATGGACGGCCTGGAGTCCGTCCTCGGCGCCGTCACCCCCGACATGCGGTCGAAGATCATCAACCGGATGCAGACGGTCCTGCTGAAGCTCGGCGACAACCAACCGCAGACGGGCGGCCAGAGTGCCGCGGAATCCGTCTCCGCCACGTTCGAATCCGCCACCGACGACGAGGTCTTCGACTTCATCGACAAAGAGCTCGGAATTTCCTGACTAAGGAGTCGACCATGTCAAGTGAGCAGGTCCTGGACGGATATCCGGTGACCCGGCACTGCCCCTTCGATCCCCCCGCCGGGCTCACGAAGGTGCGCGAGGAACAGCCGATCGCCAGGATGACCTATCCGGACGGCACCGTCGGCTGGCTCGTCACCGAGTACGCGCTCGGCCGGGAGGTCTTCGGCAGCCCGCTGTTCAGCTCGCGGCACGACCTGCGCAGCTTCCCCGTGCCGATGCCGCTGCCGCCGAGCAAGGCGGTCCCCGGCATGTTCATCGGCATGGACGCGCCGGACCACACCCGCTACCGCAAGCCGCTCAGCAAGGCGTTCACCTCGCGCCGGGTGCGGGACCTGGAGCCGCAGATCGAGCAGGTCATCACCGAGTGCCTGGACGCCATGGAGGCCAAGGGCGGCCCGGTCGACCTCATGCAGGAGTTCGCGATGCCGGTCCCGGTGCGCGTGATCTCCGAACTGCTCGGCGCCTCGCCCGACATCGCCAAGGAGCTCAAGCAGCTCCGCGTCGACGTCCTGAACCCGGACATCCCGAAGGACCAGGCGGCCGCCGCGAGCCGGGCCACCAGCGAGCTGATGTACGCACTGGTGCAGGGCAAGCGCACGGACCCCGGCGACGACCTGCTGAGCGAGCTCGTCCAGGACGGCGACCTGACCGACCAGGAACTCGCCGGCATGATGATGCTGATGCTCATCGCCGGGCACGAGACCACCGCCCAGCTGTTCGGCCTGAGCACCTACCTGGTCCTGGAGCGCGACTCGCTCCGGGAGGCGGTCATCAAGGGCCCCGTCACCGACGCCACCGCCAACGAGTTCCTGCGGTACCTGTCCGTCGCGCCGTTCATCGTGCGCGTCGCGCTGGAGGACACCGAGATCGGCGGGCACAAGATCGCGGCCGGCGAGTCCGTCACCATCTCGCTGACCGCGGCCAACCGCGACCCGAAGCGCTTCCCCGACGCGGACGCCTTCGACGTCGAGGGCCCGGAGAGCACCAGCCTCGCCTTCGGGCACGGCATGCACCGCTGCATCGGCGAGAACCTGGCCCGCACCGAGCTGCGGATCGGCCTGCCGGCCCTGCTGCGCCGCTTCCCCCAGCTCCGTCTCGCGGCCTCCACCAGCGAGATCGAGACCCGCGACGCCATGCACGTCTACGGCGTGCAGAAGCTGCCGGTCACCTGGTAGGAGGGGGGTTCGGCGGGGCGCCGAAGGCGCCTACCGAGGGGCGCGGGGAACTGTGCGACCAGCCCCCACCGGCCGGTGGTCCGGACACGACAGGAACAGCCCCCTCCGGGCCGGTGGCGTTCCGTGCTGACGAACCGCTGGCGCGGACCGCCGTCACAGTCCGGCCGGCGCGTGCGGCGACGCGTCGGCCGGCGGCGACTGAACCAGCCGTGCGTCGTCGCCTTCGGCACCGTCGGCCTCGGCCACCGGGAGCGGCACCCGCACCGTCAGGCGGAAGCCCCGCCCGGTCTTCGGGTTCGGGCCGGTCGTGATGCGGCCGTCCAGGGCCTCGACCCGCTCGCCGAGCCCGGCGAGACCGTTGCCGGTGCCGTCGTCGTCGGCCTCCGGGCCCAGCCCGTCGTCGACGATGTCCAGGGTCGCGGTGCCGGTACGCTCCGCCAGCCGCACCGTGATCTCGCAGCGGGTGGCCCGGGCGTGCCGGATCACGTTGGTGACGCCCTCGCGCACCGCCCAGCCGAAGAGCTGGTCGATCTCGTCCGGCAGCGGGGTGTCGGAGGGCCGCAGCGCGGTGTCCACGTCGGCGGCGGCCAGCGCGGAGCGTGCGTCGTCGAGTTCCTCGATGAGGCTGCGCTGCCGGTAGCCGGTGACCGCGTCGCGCACCTCCACCAGCGACTGGCGGGCCACCTGCTCCACGTCGGCGATCTCCTGGCCGGCCGCGGGCAGGTTCGCCTGCGCGAGCCGGCCGGCCAGCTCGCTCTTGACGACGATCAGCGACAGGCTGTGCCCCACCAGGTCGTGCAGGTCCCGGGCGATGCGCAGGCGTTCCTCCACGGCCGCGAGCCGGGCCACCTCGCCCTGGGCGTCGTGCAGCCGGCGCACCAGCACCCGGCTCTTGCGCAGCCCCAACGCCGTCATGCTGATGCCCAGCACGGTCAGCGCGGTGCCCAGCACCTCGTGGGTGGAGTCCCCGCGCGCCACGCTCTGCATCATGGTCATCGCCACGCCCGCCCCGATGCCGCGTCCGACCAGCGGCAGCGGCAGCACCGAGGCCAGCGCGTACGTGCAGTACACCTGGAGGCAGGTCCACTCGATGTCGCGGCGCAGCAGCGGCATGATCAGGGCCAGCACCGCTATCACGCTGGTGATCAGCACCCAGACCGGCCGGGTCGGGTCGGGGCTCTCGGAACTGGTCATGGCGATGGCGACCGCCGAGAAGCAGGCCCCGAAGACCACCAGGGCGGCGATCGAGAGGACTTTGGCCACGGCGGTGGTGTCCGCCTGGACCACGTCCACCATCGGCAGCGCCAGCCACAGCAGCGCGGCCTGCGCCAGCCGTCGGCGCGACCGGGGGACGGGGGCGGCCTCACGGCCCTGGGCGTGCGTTCGTGACTCACTCACGCATCTCACCGTAGCCGTCGAAGCCCCGTACGGCGCCTCTGCGGCGACGGGCGGCCGCCCCTCGGGAGCCCGCCGATGACCGGGGGTGCGCGGCCGTGGTGTCCGGTGGCGGATCCGGCGCCCGAGCCTTGTCGCTGCGTTGCCCATACTTTAGTGCTGCCTGGTGGACTCGGGTCCGGCCGATTGTGCGTCAAGACGTGACCCACGAGGCGACATGGCTGCCGCCGTCGTCCCCGCAGACGCCCGTAGCCAGGGGGAGTGCGCCACCGACACCGTGCAACGTCCTGCCGCGTCAGTCGACTTCGGTGCGGCAGGTGCCTGTCCGCCGGGCCGGCCGCCCGGCCTTCCGGCGCACGGGTCCTCGGCCGCCTGGCCCAGTCACCTTCGGAGCTCCCCGGAGCCTCGGAGCAGAGGACTCCCGCACTTTCCCATCACGCCGATCACGCCGAACGGACGAGAGAGCATGCGAACAGTCGAAATCGTGAGCGGAGCTCACAAGGACGATATTCTCGACAGCGTCCGCACCTACCACCAGCAGTTCGAGACCAAGCCCTTCGTCCCGGGCAGCACCCCGATTCTCGTCTCCGGTGCGGTGCTGAACGAGGACGACCGCGTGGCCATGGTCGAGGCCGCTCTCGATCTGCGGATCGCCGCGGGGCACTTCGCCCGGAAGTTCGAGTTCGCCTTCGGCCGCAAGATCGGTGTCCGCAAGGTCCACCTGACCAACTCCGGCTCGTCGGCGAACCTGCTGGCCCTGACCGCGCTGACGTCGCCGCTGCTGGAGGACCGCCGCTTGCAGCCGGGCGACGAGGTCATCACCGTCGCCGCCGGGTTCCCGACCACGGTCAACCCGATCCTTCAGAACGGTCTCGTCCCCGTCTTCGTCGACATCGACCTGAGCACGCACAACACCTCGCTCGAGAAGATCACCGCGGCGATCGGCCCCAAGACCAAGGCCATCATGATCGCCCACGCGCTCGGCAACCCGTTCCCGGTCGCCGAGGTCAGGGAGCTCTGCGACGAGCACGACCTGTTCCTCGTCGAGGACAACTGCGACGCGGTCGGCACCACCTACCAGGGCCACAACACCGGCACCTTCGGGGACCTGTCCACCGTCAGCTTCTACCCGGCGCACCACATCACGATGGGTGAGGGCGGCGCGGTGATGACGGACAACGTCGTCCTCGCGCGGATCATCGAGTCGCTGCGGGACTGGGGGCGGGACTGCTGGTGCGAGCCCGGTGAGGACGACCGCTGCCACCTGCGCTTCAAGCAGCAGATGGGCACCCTGCCGCAGGGCTACGACCACAAGTACATCTTCTCGCACGTGGGCTACAACCTGAAGGCGACGGACTCCCAGGCGGCCCTGGGCCTGAGCCAGCTGAAGCGCCTCGACGACTTCACCGCCAAGCGCAAGCACAACTTCCGCCGGCTGCGGGACGGCCTGGACGGCATCGAGGGCCTGCACCTGCCCGAGCCGACCCCCGGGTCCGACCCCAGCTGGTTCGGCTTCCCGATGACGGTGGCCGAGGACGCCCCCTTCGCCCGCCGGGAACTCGTCGACTTCCTCGACCTGAGGAAAATCGGCACCCGTCTGCTGTTCGCCGGAAACCTGACCCGCCACCCGGCCTACCAGGAGCGGAATTACCGTATCGTCGGGGACCTCACGAACAGCGATGTGATTGCGGAGCGGACCCTTTGGGTCGGGGTGTATCCCGGAATCACGGACGAAATGATCGACTACGTGGTCGAGTCGATCCATGAATTCGTGAAGCGAGCCCGGGGCTGACCGGGCACATGAGACGCGCGCTCACCTGACGGGCGCGCGGGACTGACGTGGCCTACGGGGCACCGGTAAGCTGACCGGTGCCCCAGGCGGCCTTCGACCAGGCGTCGATGCCCCGGCCGCCGGGCCCGTCACCCGCATCACCGGGGGTACCAGCCGCGCCCTTGAGGCAGTGGGGGCCCCACTGACAAATGTCATCGCCGATCAATGACGGCCCGCACTAACGCGGCCCGCGATTCGGCTGGATAGTGGTGAGCAGGAAACACCGCCGGGACAGATCTCACTGCACACATTCGTGTCGGATGTACACCTGACCCGGGCACCCCCAGACAGCACAAGTACGCATACCGTTCACACCAGAGGGAAGACATGAACAGCAACAGCATCAGGTTTCTCATCGGAGCGATCGCAGGCGTTCTTCTCCTTGTCCTGGGACTCGTGCGTGACAGTCTGATTCCGGAAATCATCGGTGGTCTGCTGATCGTCCTGTGCGGCGCCCGGATGGCGATGCTGGCCAAGAAGCCGAACGGATGAGCGGGCCTGGCCAGTTCGCCCCCCAGACAAGGGAGTACGACCGCATGACACCCGAGGCCACCAGCCCGCAGCAGTCCGGTTCGCCGGCGGAGCGCCCGAACCTGAAGAAGCTGCTGCTCAGCTGTCTCATCAACCTGATCGTCCCGATCGGCGGATACTTCGCCATCCACCCGTTCGTGTCCAACGACACCCTCGCGTTGGGCATCGTCCTTGCGATCCCGGTCCTGCGGACGCTGTACGTGATGATGTTCAAGCACCGCGTCGACCCCATCGGGGTGCTGGCGGTGGTGGGCTTCGGAGCGGCCGTGATCCTGTCGCTGTTCTACGGCGGCTCCTCCACGCCCATCAAGTTCAACGAGGCGATGATCACCGGCATCATCGGCATCGCCTGCTTCGTCTCGATCGGCATGGGCAAGCCGCTGCACCTGATGATGGTGACGGCCGGCGGCAAGAAGCTCGAGGACCTTCCCCCGAAGGCCATCACCGTCTCCCGCACGGTCACCGCGCTGATCGGCATCACCTGCCTGGCGCACGCCGCCGTGCACGTGGTCTTCGCACTGACGATGTCGACGGGCGACTTCCTGATCTACTCGCGCACCGTCGGCTGGGGCGTCATCCTGCTGGGTGGCGCGGTGGTCTACTGGTACGTGCACGGCAAGCGGACCCCGGAAGACCAGGCCCAGGCCGCGGGCGAAGGACAGCCGACGACACACCGCCGCTGACCGGCCCGCCCGTGGACGCGAGGCATATCGTGACCGCGAGCAGCGTCAGCGACCTGTCCAGGGCAAGTGGGCGGGGGCCCGTGCTGCGACCCAACGACCGTCTGGACTCGCCGACATGATTCGCGTACTGCTCGCCGAGGACCAGGCCATGTTGCGCGGCGCCCTCGCCACCCTTCTCAACCTGGAGAAGGACATAGAGGTGGTGGGGGAGGCCGCCAACGGCGACGAGGCGCTCGCCGTGGCCCGGAAGAACCGCCCGGACGTGGCCCTGCTCGACATCGAGATGCCGGGCAAGGACGGCATCGCCACCGCGGTCGAGTTGAGCGACGCCCTGCCGGACTGCCGGATCATCATCCTCACCACCTTCGGCCGGCCGCAGTACCTGCGCCGGGCGATGGAGGCAGGAGCCTCGGCCTTCCTGGTCAAGGACAGCCCGGCACAGGAACTCGCCGCCGCCATCCGCAAGGTCCTGGCGGGGGAGCGGGTCATCGACCCGGCCCTGGCGGCGGCCGCGCTCAGCGCCGGCCCCAGCCCCCTGTCCCCCCGGGAGCACGACGCACTGCTCGCCGCCTCCCACTGCTCCACCATCGGCGACATCGCCGCCCGGCTCCACCTGTCCGAAGGCACGGTGCGGAACTACCTCTCCGCCGCGATCCGCAAGACCGCGGCCCGTAACCGCATCGAAGCCGTCCAGATCGCCGAACGCCGCGGCTGGCTCTAGGACGAAGGCGCACAGAAGGCCCACGGCAGGCCCGCAGAGGAACCCCAGGACGCGGAGCGCGAAAGCAGTCGGCCGAGTTTCGAAACCCCGCCCCCTGCCGCCCGTACCCGGCTCCTTCCGACTCGCCCCCTACCTCCCCCTCCCCTGGTAGGGGGCGCTCCCTTGCCCGCCGCGCGCTGGGCGCCGCACCGGAATGGGGAACCGCCGGCGAAACCACGGCAAATCGCGGGACCGTTCTGACGCGCCGCGTACTCCCCTTGACGCACTGCTGACTCCCCGGCGCCCGCTCCCCCCACCCCTATCGCCGGCGCCCGGCCCCTGCGACTTCACGCCCAAATGCGGCACTCGCTTGCGAAACGCATGGCGACAAGCGGGCCTAAGCCCCTGCTCATAGGGGTGGGCAGCGCCTTAGTTAGGGGCCCTTCAGGGGTTTCGCCGGCCCATCGGCGCTTTTTACGATCCGGAAGCCGCCGCTCGATCCTGAGGGCAGGCTTCCACGCCGGACTTCAGATATCCCGGGGCGGCTGCCGCATGACGCGGAGGGGAATGCGGTTCAAGAACGGAGGAACGGGTTGATTTCGACACACAGTAGGGAGGAAGACCGGTGGATACGCTGCTTTCATACCCGGCCGGAGAGCGATGTAACGCTGCTCTGCTTCCCGCATGCAGGAGGATCCGCTAGCTACTTCTTCCCGTACTCGCAGGCACTTGCCCCGCATGTCGAACTGGCGGCGGTGCAGTACCCGGGACGGCAGGACCGGCGGCTCGAGCCGCTGATCGACAACATTGCGGATATCGCGGACATCGTCCACGAGATTCTCACCGGGACGCTCGCCCAGGGGGACGGGCGTCGCTATGCCTTCTTCGGCCACAGCATGGGCGCGATCGTGGCCTTCGAGGTGGCACAGCGGATGAAGCGGACGACGGGCACCGCGCCGGTGCACCTGTTCGCCTCGGGCCGCCGTGCACCCTCACGCCACCGCGACGGGGACGTCCACAAGCGTGACGACGCGGGCCTCATCACCGAACTGCGCACGGTGGGCGCCACCGACCCGCGCTTCCTCGGCGATCCCGAACTGCTCGCCGCGATCCTGCCGGTGACGCGCAACGACTACCGCGCCATCGAGACCTACACCTGGACGACGGACGAGACGCTCGACTGCCCCATCACCGCCTTCGTCGGCGACAACGATCCACAGACCACCACCGACGAGGCGAAGTCCTGGGCAGCACACACCACGGGGGAATTCGACATGCGGGTCTTCCCTGGCGGCCATTTCTATCTCGACGCGCATCGCGCCGAACTGGCCGACACGATCTCAGGTGTCCTGACACAGGCACCCCGTACCACCACTTTCAAGGGAAGCGCAGCGTGAAGTACGAAATTCTGGGACCCCTTCGGGTACGGGACGACAACGGTGACTGCTCGTCGATCTCCGCACGGAAGATCGAGACGGTCCTTGCGGTGTTGCTGATCCGCTCCGACCAGGTCGTGGCGCCGGACCAGCTGATGACGGAGATCTGGGCGGACTGCCCGCCCCGCCGGGCCAGCGCCGGACTGCACGTCTACATCTCGCAGGTCCGCAAGTTCCTGGCCCGCCCCGAACAGGACAAGAACCCGGTGGTCACCCAGCCGCCCGGATACCTGCTGCGCAAGGGCTCCGACGAGATCGACTTCCACGAGTTCCTGAAGCTGATGAACCAGGGCCGCAGCCACATGAAGGAGCGGCACTTCGACGAGGCCTCGGACTGCCTCGAGCGGGCGCTCAACCTCTGGTACGGGCCCGTCCTCGGCGACCTGCGCAACGGCCCGATCATCGACGGCTTCGTCACCTGGATGATGGAGTCGCGCATGGAGTGCCTGGAGATGCTCGGCGAAGCTCACCTCCAGCTCGGCCGGCACCGCGAACTCGTCGGCCGCCTCTACCCGCTGACCGCGGAGAACCCGCTGCGTGAGTCGTTCTACCGTCAGCTCATGCTGGCGCTGTACCGCTCCGAGCGGCAGGCGGACGCGCTGAAGGTGTACCAGTCGGCTCGCGCCGTGCTCAATGACGAGCTGGGGCTCGAGCCGTGTCGCGCGTTGCGCGATCTGCACCAGGCGATTCTCGTCGATGACGGGGGGCAGTTGGAGCTGCGGGCTTCGTAGCCCGGTCCTCGACGGCCGACGGCCACCCCATTGCCCTAGGGGCGCGGGGAACTGCGCGCGCAACCGGCCACCGGCCGGTGGTCCGGGCACGACAGAAACAGCCCCTTTGGGGTGGTGACGACCTGACGGTCTCGTCGTGGCTGGGCGCGCAGTTCCCCGCGCCCCTTCGGGTGCGTCCTGAGCGCCCCCGGTTGGTGCGTCATGGGCGCCCCCGGCCGGAGGCCAGAGCCGTGCCCGAAGGCACGACCCGGGTCCCATCCCCCGGCCGGGGGTGGCCCGAGCCCGTCCGCCTGACAGCCGTTCTCCTGGACGTCAGGCAGCCGGGCGGCTCAGGCGGCCGACCGGCCCCGGCGGCTGCGTAGCCGCAGCATCAGGTTGATCAGCCCGCTTTGCAGGTTGCGGATGCCGCGGTCCCGCATCAGGGAGGCGACGGTCCACAGCTGGGTCTCGGCGGTGTGGTTCGGCGAGCCGTGCACATCGTCCTTCTCGACCAGGTCGAGGGTGCGCACGTGCTCCTTGAGCAGGGCGATGTCGGCCGCCGGGATGATCTCGTCGCGCAGGCTCGCGACATAGTGCACGGGGATGTCCAGCACGGCCAGTTGCTCCCCGGTCAGCGCCCAGTCGGGCAGGTCGCCGGGGAGTTCACCGGCCGGACTGCCGGTGAGGTGCGCGAGGGTGTCGACGGTGATCCGGGGCAGCGTGTCCTGCCATCCGGCGTCGGTGAAGAACGGGCCGACGGGGGCGCCGACCGTGATGACGCTCCGGATCCGGTGGTCGTCCACGGCGCAGCGCAGGGCCATGTGGCCGCTGAAGCTGAGCGCGATGGCGTGCGTCTGGGCGACGTCGGCACGGTCGGCCACCGCGTCCAGCAGGTCGGCGAGCATCCGGTGGCTGTCGGCGCCGTAGCGCAGGGTGTTCTCGCCGACGCCGGGCATCTCGGTGACGATGCCGGCCATGCCGAGCTTGCGGACATTGGTCAGCAGCGGCGCCCAGGACTCCTTGACGGTGACGATGCCGCCCATCACGACCAGCAGCGGCTTCGGCTCCGTGGCGGACAGGCCGCTCGTCCAGCAGCGCACCCGGCCGCCCTTGAGCTCCACCTCGAGCGGCTCGATGCCGCGGCCGGCCCGCCAGCTGTCCAGCGCGCTCACGCAGCGCCGCCCGGCCTCCTCGCGGGCGGGGCCGTCGACGTACGGGAAACGGGCCATGGCGTAGCGGCGGGAGGCCTCCAGGGGGCGGCCACGGTCCTGCTGCTCCTGTGCGGCGCGGCTCCACTCGCCGACCCATGAGCCGGGCCCGTCGCCCTCGTCGGTGCGGATGGCGTCCAGCACGGCCTGGTAGCCGTCGATGCGCTGGCCGCGGGCGTGTACCCGGACGTACTCCTTGAGCTCCGTGAGGTCGTTCACCGGGCCGCGCCTTCCTTCTCGCGCCCCGCACCGGCGTCGGCGTCGGCCGTGGCGTCGGTCTCTGCGGGCGCTGCTGTCGTGGCCTCGGGCTCGGGGGCCTCGAAGGACTCCAGGGCGTCCTTGATCTCCGCGAGTACGTCCGCGGCCTCGGCGCCGTCGATGACCCGGTGGTCGAAGGTCAGGTTCAGCCGTAGCACGGGGGCGACCACGATCTCGCCGTCGCGCACCACCGGGCGGTCCAGGGTGCGGCCGAGGCCGAGCGTGATCGTGGCGCCGCCGACCGAGGAGAAGCCGTCGACCGGGCGGTGACCGAGCGAGGTGACGGCGAAGGTGCCCATGGTGTCGGCACGCCGGGCCAGCGACCGGGCCGCCTGGCGGTAGGCCAGCGAACCCAGCAGCCACGGCAGCTTCTGGAGCAGCCGGGCGCCGGCGAACTCCGGCATGTCGGCCGGGTCGCCGTCCTTCAGCCGGTCGATACGGGCCTGGATGTCGTCCAGGGACGCTTCTTCCAGGGCGTGCAGCACGGTGGAGAGCACCACGCGCTGCCCGTTCACCGTCTTGTCCAGGGTGACCTTGCCGTTGGCGTGGCCGTAGGACGCCACCGTGGTCCGCAGGTGGCCGCGGATCGCGGAGTTGGCCTGCGGGTGCGCGGCGAGCACGCGGGCCGCCGCGTGCAGGACGTACGTGAGCGTGGAGTAGCGGTGGCCGGCCTCGCGGGCGGCGGCGCGGTGCTCGCGTACCCGGGCCATGTCGACCTCGGTGTCCAGGAAGACCGGCGAGAAGGCGCGGATGCCGTCGAGGAAGTGCAGGGTGTGGCGGCGCTCCCGGGCGATCGGGGACTGCGCCACCGGGGTGCCGGGGCGGCTCATTCCGCCACCGCCAGCGCGTAGATCTCCTTCAGGCTGCCGGCCTCCAGCACGTCGGCCAGCGGCAGGCCGCGGCCGGTGCGGCGCTCCAGGAAGGTCAGCAGGGACAGCAGGTGCACCGAGTCCCAGCCCGGCACCTCGTCGAGGCCCAGGCCGATGTCGTCGGCCGTGACGGGCAGTCCCATGTCCTCGCGCAGCAGCGCGACGAAGTCGTCGATGGTCATCACGAACCGTTCTCCCCGAAGCTCTCGGTCAGGTGGATGTGTTCCGGCGGCGCGGCGATCTCGGTGAGGTCGTGCTGGAAGACGGCCTTGTTCGCGACGTCTTCGGCGTCCCCGTCCCCGTCGCCTTCGGCGTCCGGCCCGCCGCTGCCGTCCACCGGCGTGAAGCCGGCCCGCGGGTAGAAGTCCTTGAGCTTGTGGTTCTTGGCGGTCGGCCGGTAGGTGCCGGTGACCCGGGTGACGCCGGTGGCGCGGGCGTGCCGCAGGACCGCGGCGAGGCACGCCTGCTCGATGCCGCGGGAGAAGACCCGGCAGCTCAGCAGGAAGTTGTCCAGGTGCAGGGTGGTGCCGTCGCGGTGCGCGAGGATCACGCCGACGGTGCCGTTGTCGCCGAACCGGTCGGCCGCGTGGATGGCCAGCGTGAGCGCCGCCGGGTCCGCCATCAGGGCCCGCACGTCGGCGGGTTGCAGCCGCCGCGTGGTGAGGTTGAACTGGTTGGTGCGCTGGGTGATCTGGGAGACCCGCGCCACGTCCGCGTCGGTGACCGCGGCCAGCCGCACCCGCACGTCCAGCTGCCGCAGGTACTCGTCCAGCGAGTCGAAGCTGTCCAGGAAGTCCTTGCGGACCAGCTCGTCGCGGTACTTCACGACCCGGGTGCGGTCCTCGGCGGTCAGCTCACGGCTGTCGAACCAGCCGTCGGCGAGCAGCGCCTCGATGTGCTGGGCCGGCTCCAGGCCGACCTGCACCACCGCCACGTCCGGTGCGGCGTGCCGCACCAGGCCGCACTCGTAGGGGCTGTCGTCGACGAAGACGAAGCTGTCGACGGCCAGGTTGAGGGCCTGGGCCAGCTCGGACAGGTTGTCCGGCTTGGGGCGCCAGTTGGCGGTGATCCGGACCATGTCGTCCGGGCGCAGCGTCATGCCCGCGTGGTCGCGGAAGACCTCGGTGACCGGCTCGATGTCGTTCTTGCTCACCGCGGCGAGCAGGATGCCCTGCGAGCCGATCTGCTTGATCACCTTCTGGAAGGCGGTGAAGGCGGCGCCGCGGTAGCCGTCGGCGATCTCGATGCCCTCGATGCCGTCGTCGCCGAGCACCCCGCCCCACAGGGTGCCGTCCAGGTCGACGGCGAGGGTCTTCTTGGTGCGGCCGGTGACGTTCCGGGCGAGATGGCCGATCTCGCGGGCGTAGCGGGCCAGCAGCGCCGGCGACAGGTGCGCCTTGGCGTAGAGGCTGAGGCGGGCGTCGACGGCCGGGACGCCCTCCGCGAGCAGGGGGTCCAGGTCGATGGTGACGACGGCCGTATGCGTCTCGGCGAGCGCCAGCAGCCGGGTGTTGAACTCCCGCCACACCGCGCCGAGCCGGGCCCGGGAGCGGTGGTCCACCAGCTGGGCGGTGAAGCGGCGCGGCAGCGGCAGGGTGTTGAGCACCAGCGTGCCGCGCCCGGCGGACTCGAACCGTGCCACCAGACGCTCGATGAGGGCGCACTTCTCGGCGGCGGTCCGCTCGACGTCCTCGGGCCGCCAGGGCACCGGCACCTCGTCGAAGACCACCATCGGGTCGAGCACCAGGAGCGCCAGGTCCGGCTCGCCCTTGTACAGGTCGCTGTCCGTGTCGCCGAGGTCGAAGACGTACGAGTCGAAGTCGGACAGGTGGATCCGGGACAGCAGGCCGTGCCGGGCCAGCTCGGCGGTGAGCGGGGCGGTCAGCTGGGCGAGGGTGCCGTGCCCGGTGACGGCGATCCTCACCTGGGGCACGGCGGGGTGCGACGCGCGGACGTCGTCCGGGTCGAGACGGCTCAGCAGCTGGCCGGCGGTGAGCAGTTCGGACTCGCTCAGGCCGGTGAGCAGGCCGCGTACCGTCGGGTACTCCTTGACGAGGCGGCCGGCGCGGTGCAGGTCGGCCACCGTCGTGCCGGTCGCCTGGGCGCCGGCGGGGGCGCCTTCGGACCCGGGCGGCTGTGCCGGGTGCCGGTCGGGCGCGGAGCTGTCAGTCGTCGGCATCGCGGATCAGATCTTCTCCAGTCCCAGGCCGGCCTTGATCCACTTGCTGGACTCGACGGAGATGCCGATCGCGCGGTCCCCGGAGATCATGCGGGGCAGCGCCCGCTCCAGCTGGAAGAAGGGCAGGGCGTTGCCGGTGTTGCCGGTCTCGGTGACACAGCTGACCTCGTGCGCGTTCGGCACGTCGAGCCGGGCGGTGATCTTGGCGGTCATCACGCCGGACAGCTGCGGCGGCAGCAGGTAGTCGACCTCGTCCTCCTTCCAGTCCAGCTCCTCGAGGAGCTCGGCGAGGACGTCGGCGGCCAACTCCGGTACGGACTCCTCGATCGCCTTGTAGTCCTCCACCACCGGCGGCCGGTCGGAGTGCTTGTCGGCGCGGCCGAACCACTCGACGGTCTGCCCCGGCTCGCGGCCCAGGCCGACCAGGGTGCAGAAGACATGCCGCAACACCACCGGGTCGGGCCCCGGCTCGGTGCTGAGCACCACGGCGCCGGCGCCGTCGCCGAACAGCACACCGTTGATCTGCTCCCCGGGCGGCAGGGCCGCGACGTCCTGGGTGACGTCGAAGTGCTTGGCGCAGGACTCGGTGCCGATGACCAGGGCGGTGCGGTGCCGGCCGGTCTGGAGCATCTGGTGCGCCACGTCGAGGGCCTGGAAGGCGCCCGTGCAGCCGGACTGCAACTGGTAGGCGGGGATGGCGTTGATGCCGAGCCGGTCGGCGATGACGTTGACCGTGGCCGGCATCAGCTTCTCCGGCGACGAGGTGCCCATCACCATCAGATCCACGTCCGACGGGGCGAGTCCCGCGGACTCCAGCGCCCGGCGGCCCGCCTGCTCGCCCAGATCGGCCGGCGTGTGAAGGATCTCGCCGGTGTCCAGATCGAGGGAGAAGTGCCGCTGCCGGGTGCCGACGAAGGCGTCGATCCACTGCTCCCAGGCGCTGGGCATACGGAATCGCTTCGCCAATGTGGCGTTGTCGATCGCGGGGCCCGGCAGGGCGGTCCCGACCGAGCGGACATGGATGTCGGGCGAGTGCATCCCTGCGCCTTTCTATGTCAGCGGCGACTCCCGGCCATCCTCGGGCAGCCGGCTAAAGCCGCTCTAGTCCGGTCCTTTTCGCTCGGGTAGGGGACAGGGGGTGGTGTGCAGCGGCGGTCGAATCCTTCCGGCCGTTCCCCGCCGTTCCCGCCGCTCCACGCCGTTCCTGATCTCCCCGCCGTTCCGGACCTTCCCGCTCCGGTGTTCCTGCGCCCGTGTTCCCGGCCTTCTTCCCGGCCTTCCCGCGGCTCTCGTGTGCACGGGGGAATCCCAAAGGCGGGCGTTGGCTGCGCTTTAGCCGGACGGTAGACCGTTGGGGTGCGAGGAATGCGGAAACCTCCCGCAGGAAACCGGGAATTCCCGGACAGTGCTGCGTCTTCCCGGGGGCTGCGACATCAGCGGCTGCCGCCGCGGGCCCCCGGACCCCAGCCGGAAAACCAGGCCAGCTGGGTGACCGGCGAACCTGAGTAAACACATGTGGAGCTGAAATGACGGCCGAAAACAGCGCAGAGAACACCGCCCAGATCGACGAGCGTTCGATCAAGTCCGGCGCCCTATTCCGGAAGGCGGAGGACCCCGGCCCGGTCGACATCCGCGGCCTCGCGGTGGCCGCAGCGACCCGTGCGGGCCGCTACGTGCCCGGCCGTGACAGCGTCGAGGACGCGCTGGCCAAGTGCGTGTACAAGGACAACCTCACCGAGAAGATCCTCAAGCTCACCATCAACGACGACGGCAAGGGCGGCCCGGCGCACTCCGTCCACTACGAGGACGCCATCCTCGACGCGGACGGCACCGAACTCGGCAAGTCCTCGAGCAACGCGGTCGTCGTCGTCACCGAGCCCCACATGTGGCAGTTCCACAAGTCCACCGTCGAACTGGTCAACGGCAGCTACGAGCACAACGGCCTCATCGACGTGAACGCGATGATGCGCGGCATGACGCAGGTCTTCCACGTGACCGGCATCAGCGGCGAGTTCGAGGGCAAGACCGGCTTCGCGACGATCACCATCGGCGACGTCACCCAGCAGCCGCCGACGTACGCGATCTCGTACGCGGTCTGCTGACGTCCCTTCGTCCGTGCTGACGGTGGCGCCCGTGACGGCGCCCCGTCAGGCCGGCGGGGCCACTTGTGGCGGATTGGCCCTGTGATCCCGTCGCCGGGACGGTGAGGATCACGGCATGACCACGCAACACGAGAACCCGCAGCAGCACGATGACCCGAGCCGGCCCGCCGCCGCGGTGTCGGTGCCCGACGCGATCGCCGGGCTCCCCGGGCCCTTCCAGCAGCACAACCTCGCGATGGTGAACGACACCACCGTCGTACGCGTCGCCCGCGTCGAGGGCGAGTTCCCCTGGCACCACCACGACGAGGACGAGCTCTTCCTGTGCTGGGACGGCAGCGTCCGGATCGACCTGGAGGGCCGGGACGCGGTGCTGCTCGCGCCGGGTGAGCTGTTCGTCGTCCCCCGGGGTGTCCGACACCGCCCCGTCGCGGAGGCGACGGCCCACGTCCTGCTCATCGAGCATCCGGACACCAAGCAGTACGGGAGCTAGTGCGGCTCCGCGGGGTGCGCCCTGTAAGGGGCGCGGGGTGTGTTGATTTGCGGCTCTGCCGCGTGGGTGCGACCAGCCACGACGCGACCCTGCGGGTCGTCACCGTCCCGGAGGGGCTGTTTCTGTCGTGTCCGGACCACCGGGCCGGTGGGTGGTTGCTCGCGCAGTTCCCCGCGCCCCTTAAGTGGCGCCTGCGGCGCCATTCCGGGGACCCCGGCCCACCTGATAGGGGCGCGGGTGTGTTGATTTGCGGCTCTGCCGCGTGGGCGCGACTGGCCACGACGCGGCCCTGCGGGTCGTCACCGGGCGGGTGGGGCTGTTTCTGTCGTGTTCGGGCCGCCGGCCGGTGGGGGGTGCTCGCGCAGTTCCCCGCGCCCCTTCTGTGGGCGCCTGCGGCGCCATTCCGGGGGCCGTCGTACCTAAAGGGGCGCGGGGAACTGCGCGACCAGCCACGATGAGACCGTCAGGTCGTCACCGGGCGGAAGGGGCTGGACCTGTCGTGGCCGGGCCACCGGCCGGTGGGGGGCGGTCGCACACCTGGGGCACCCCCGAATGGGCACCGTGTGCCCCAGGCGCGCGAGGACGTCAGTCCTCCGACTTGTCCGGCTCGCCGAACCACGCCCGGAGGGCACCGGTCGGCGTGGTCGTCGGGCCCTCCGCCGCCGCCCAGGCGACGCGGCCGTCGGGGCGTACCAGCAGGGCCGTCGCCGGGATCTCCGGAGTCGGCTCGGCGGTGACGACGGCGACGCGGTCCGTCCAGCCGTCGACCGCGCTGCTCAGCGCGCCCGTGCCGGACAGGTCGAGGAAGACGCCGCGGCCGGCGTGCAGCAGCCGCGCCATCGAGGTCGCGCCGTCCGGGGTCAGCAGCGGGACGTCGGACATCCGGGCGCCCAGCAGGGGGTGTGACCCGGCGGGGTCCGCGGGGTCGGAGGCGTTCGCGTCGTCGGGATACGTGAACGGGTAGCGGACGTCGAGGCCGCCCACCATCCTCACCAGGTACTCGTTGACGTCGTCCATCTGCACCAGTTCGGCGATGATGTCCCGCAACGGGGTGACCTTGTCCATCGGGTGCATCAGCGCCATCTGGGCCCGGGTGCTGGCGCAGGCGCGGGCGCCCACCGGGTGCCGTTCGCCGTGGTAGGTGTCCAGCAGCCCGGCCGGGGCCCGGCCCTGTACGGCGGCGGCCAGCTTCCAGCCGAGGTTGACCGCGTCCTCCAGGCCGGTGCTGAGCGCCTGACCACCGAGCGGGAAGTGCACGTGCGCCGCGTCACCGGCCACGAACACCCGGCCGCTGCGGTACTGCGCGGCCTGCCGGGTCGGCGCGTACCAGTGGTCGAGCCAGAGGGCGGTACCGGTGGTCAGCCGGATGCCGGTGATCCGCTCCATCGAGTCGAACAGGTCGTCGCGGGTGAGCTGCGCGTCGCCGTCCGCCTCGATCTCGAACTCGCCGGTGGTCACCCGCAGCAGGTCGGGCCCGGCCGGCGCCACGGTGAAGAAGCCGGCGTCCTTCTGGTGGAAGCCGAGCAGCTCGAACAGCTTGTCGCCGGGCTCGACGGAGACGTCCCCGATGATGCCGTGGAAGTCGCTGTCCACGCCCGGGAAGTCGATCCCGGCCAGTTCGCGCACCGCGCTCTGCGTTCCGTCGCAGCCCACCAGGTAGGCGCCGCGCACCGTGTCCTCGGCGCCGTCGGAAGTCCTCACGCGCACCGTGACACCGGACTCGTCCTGGTCCAGGCCGATCACCTCGGTACCGCGCCGGATCTCGACGCCCAGCTTCTCGGACCGCTCGGCGAGCCGCAGCTCGACCTTCGAGTGCGGCACGGCGAAGGTGTACGGGTGCCGGGCGCCGAGCCGCTCCGGGTCGAGGAAGATGTGCGCGAAGTGGGCGCGCGGGAACTCGAAGCCGTCGCCGGACAGGGACTCCATCAGACCGCGCTGGGCGAGGAGTTCGACGACGCCGGAGTTGATCGCCATGCCCCGGGAGCGCTCGTTCGGCTCCGGCTGCCGCTCCAGGACGACCGTCCGCACGCCCGCCAGACCGAGCTCCTGGGCCAGCATCAGTCCAACGGGTCCAGCGCCTGCGATGAGTACGGGATCGGTCATGACGAAACTCCTTCGTGGGACGTGGTGTCGGCGGTGGCCGCGGGAGCCGCGGCGGCAGCATCGCCGTCGGTGCCGGTCAGCTCGGCGAGCAGATGGCGCGCGAGCGCGGCGGGGGTCGGGTGGTCGAAGGGCGCGGTGGGAGACACGGTCACCCCGGCGGTGCGCAGCCGCGTCGTCAGCTCCAGCGCCGTGAACGACGAGAAGCCCATGCTGAGGAAGTCGTCGTCGGCGTCGACGGACTCCGGGCCCGGGCGGCCCAGCACGGCGGCGGACTGGCCGCGGACCAGGTCCAGCAGCGCGGCCAGCTGGTCCTCGGCGGCGAGGCCGGCCAGGTGGAGGGTCTCGGGGGCCGCCGCCGCGCCCACCGCGTCCAGGACGCGGCGGACCGCGGGGACGCCGCGCAGCAGCGCGGGCGTCTGGTCGATGCCGAGCTGCGGCACCAGACGCTCCCAGTCGATGTCGGCGACCACGAGGGACCGTCCCGCCAGCTCCGGGGCCCGTTCCAGCAGCGCCACGACGGCCTCCGGCGGGGCGGGACGGATGCTGGCGGCGAACGCGGCCGGGGCGTTTGACGTGTCCATGGGCTGGTCAGCGGTGCCGGGCACGTCGTGCTGCCCGGCACCGTCCTCCGCGTCCCACGGCACGACCCGCAGCGACAGCGCCGGCGCCCCGTCCGCCGCCCGCCGGGCGGCCACCTCGTCCAGCAGCGCGTGGCCGGCGGCGGGGTTGCCGAGGCCCGGTACTCCGAAGGCGCCGGCGAGGGAGGAGACGGCGACGAACAGGGGGGCCGAGCCGGCGGTGCCGTCGTCCCCCACTGCCCCTGACGGGCGTGGGAGGTGCCCCCATCCGCTCCCGCGGGTCAGCGCGTCCAGGTGGACGGCGGTCGTGGCGTCGTCGACGGCGCGGGCGACCTGGTCGGCGGCGAGCGGCTGAAGACCGTCGCCGGCGGCGGCCAGGTGCAGCACAGCAGACAGGGGGCGGTCGGCGGGGACCGCGGCGAGCAGCTCGGCCAGGGCGGCACGGTCGGTCAGGGGTGTCGGTGCGACGGTGACGCGGCTCCTGAGGTCCACGCACAGCCGCGCCACGGCCGGGTGCGCGGCCTCCGCCTCGCTGACCGGCAACAGGACGTGCGTGCCGGCGTGTTCGGCCACCCAGCGGACGAGCCGGCCGGCCAGCGCGGTCGTGGCGCCGGTGACCAGCACCGTGCCGGTCGGCCGCCAGCGCTCGGCCGGGTCCTGGAGGCCGTGCGGGACGGCCGCGGGGACCAGCCGGCGCGCGAACAGGCCGGGGGTGCGCACCGCCACCTGGGTCTCCCCGTCGGCGCAGGCGAGCGCGGTGACGAGGTGCTGGGCGGTGCTGCCGGTCAGGGCCTCGGGGAGGTCGAGCAGGCCGATCCGCTGCCGGGGGCGGTCGGCGGCCAGCGCCTGCCCGAGGCCCCAGAGCGCCGACTGGCCGGTGGCGTGAGCCTCTCCCTGCGCCGGCGCCTGGGTCCGGTCCTGCGGTGCCGCCGCGTACGCGGCGCGCGTGGCCAGCCACAACGGGGCGGTGACGCCCGCCTCGTCCAGCGCCTGGACGAGGGCCAGGGCGGCGGTGACGGCCGGAGCGGCACCGGCGTCGGTCCCCGAAGCGGTGCCCAGGCACGCCAGCACCCCGTCGAACGGGCCCTCGGCGGTGAGGTGTTTGCGCAGGTCCACGGCGATGCTGTCGAGGTCACCCGGGCCCGTCGGCACCGGCAGCTGCACGACCTGGAGGCCCTGCTCGGTCAGGGCGGCGGCCAGGTCCGCCGGGGGCGTGCCCTCCGGGAACGCCAGCAGCCAGGTGCCGCGGGTGCGTTGCGTGGGCGCAGCCAGGGGTTCGAAGACGGTGCGGTAGTGCAGCCGGTCCTGGCGCCGGTAGGTCGACAGGGCCGGCAGCAGGGTCTGGAGGGCGGCCCTGCCCTCCGCGCCCAGGTGCAGGGCGGCGGCCAGCGCCTGGAGGTCCTGCTGCTCGACGGCGGCCCAGAACCCGTGCGCGGCGGCGTCGCCCGTGCCGGTCGCCGCCGGTGCGTCGGCCGTACCGAGGCCCGGGGCCTCAAGCCAGTAACGGCGGTGCTGGAACGCGTAGGTCGGCAGCGCGACCGGTGTACCGCGGCCCGTGCCCCGTTCGCCGTAGAAGGCGCCCCAGTCGACGGTGACGCCCTGGGCGTGCGCGTGGGCCAGCGCACCGAGGAACGTCTGGGTCTCCGGGCGCCGCGCCTTCAGCGTGGGCACCGGGACCGCCGTCACACCCTGGTCGCCGGCCGCGGTGAGACAGGCGGCGGCCATCGGGGTGAGCGTGGCGTCGGGGCCCAGTTCGAGGCAGGTCGTGACGCCTTCGGCGCGCAGGGTGCCGACGCCGTCGGCGAACCGGACGGCGTCCCGGGCGTGCGCGACCCAGTACGCCGGGTCGGTGATCTCCTCGCCGGTGGCGAGCCGGCCGGTGAGGTTCGACACGACGGGGATGCGCGGCGCGGCGTGCGCGAGCCGCGCGGCGACGGCGCCGAACTCGGCCAGCATCGGCTCCATGCGCGGCGAGTGGAACGCGTGGCTGACCCGCAGCCGCCGCGTCTTGTGGCCGCGCTCGGCGAACCCGGCGGCCAGTTCGAGCACGGCGTCCTCGTCGCCGGAGAGCACCGTGGAGGCCGGGCCGTTCACCGCGGCGACGGCGACGCGGGTCTCGTACTCGGCGAGCTGGGCCCGCACCTCGGCCTCGGTGGCCTGCACGGAGACCATCGCGCCGCCCGCGGGCAGCTGCTGCATCAGCCGGCCGCGCGCGGCGACCAGGGTGCAGGCGTCGGGCAGCGACAGCACGCCCGCCACATGGGCGGCGGCCAGCTCGCCGATGGAGTGGCCCATCACGTAGTCGGGTGCGAGGCCGTAGTGGGCCAGCAGCCGGAAGAGGGCGACCTCGACGGCGAACAGGGCGGCCTGCGTGTACGCGGTCTCATCCAGCAGCGCCGCCTCGGGTGTGCCTCGCTCGGGCCACATCACCCGCTTGAGGGGGACGTCGAGCTGCGGGTCCAGCAGCGCGCACACCTCGTCGAGGGCGCGCGCGAACACCGGGAACGCCGCGTGGAGCTGCTGGCCCATGCCGTGGTGCTGGGAGCCCTGCCCGGAGAACAGGAAGGCCAGCCGGCCCGGTGCGGTGGTGCCCGTGACGACGTTGCCGGCGGGCTGGCCGGCGGCCAGGAAGCCGAGGCGCTGGGTGAACTCGTCGCGGGTGGCGGCGATGACGACGGCGCGGTGCGGCAGCGCGGCGCGGGTGGTGGCGAGCGCCTGGCCGATGGCGTCGACGGACTGCTCCGGGTGCGCGGCGACGAACGCCGTCAGCTGCTCGGCCTGCGCCCGTAGCGCCGTGGCGGTGGCGGCGGAGACCACCCAGGGTGCGGGCACGCCGGCGCCCTGCGCGTCGGCGCCCGCCGTTTCGGCGGCAGCGTTCTCGGCGCCGTCCGGTGCCGGCGGCTCCTCCAGGATGACGTGGGCGTTGGTGCCGCTGATGCCGAACGAGGAGACCGCCGCGCGCCGCGGCCGGTCGGCGACGTCCCAGGGTGCGGCCTCGGTGAGCAGGCTGACCGCGCCCGCGCTCCAGTCGACGTGCGGTGAGGGCTGCTCGGCGTGCAGCGTCTTCGGCAGCACGCCGTGCCGCATGGCCTGCACCATCTTGATGACGCCTGCGACCCCGGCGGCGGCCTGGGCGTGCCCGATGTTGGACTTGACGGAGCCGAGCCGCACCGGCCGGTCGGCGGGGCGGTGCTGCCCGTAGGTGGCGAGCAGCGCCTGCGCCTCGATGGGGTCGCCGAGCGAGGTGCCGGTGCCGTGCGCCTCCACTACGTCGATGTCGGCGGGGCCCAGCCGGGCCGCGTCCAGGGCGTCGTGGATCAGCCGCTGCTGGGACGGGCCGTTGGGCGCGGTGAGCCCGTTGCTGGCGCCGTCCTGGTTGACCGCCGAGCCCTTGACGACGGCGAGCACCCGGTGGCCGAGGCGCCGGGCGTCCGAGAGTCGCTCCAGCGCCAGCAGTCCGATGCCCTCGGACCAGCCGGCGCCGTCCGCCTGCGCGGAGAACGACTTGCAGCGGCCGTCCGGGGCCATGCCGCGCTGCCGGCTGAACTCCACGAACAGCGTCGGGGTCGCCATCACCGTCACCCCGCCGGCGAGCGCCAGATCGCACTCCCCGGCACGCAGCGCCTGGGCGGCCAGGTGCAGGGTGACCAGCGACGACGAGCAGGCCGTGTCGACCGTCACGGCGGGTCCTTCGAGGCCCAGCTGGTAGGCGACCCGGCCGGAGGCGATGCTGCCCGCGCTGCCGTTGCCGATCAGGCCCTCGTACTCGCCGGCGCCGGCCGACATCAGCCGGGCGCCGTAGTCGCCGTACATGACACCGGTGAAGATGCCCGTCGGGCTGGAGCGCAGCGCCTGCGGGTCGATGCCGGCGCGCTCCAGGGTCTCCCAGGCGACCTCCAGGAGCAGCCGCTGCTGCGGGTCCATCGCCAGCGCCTCGCGGGGGCTGATGCCGAAGAACTCCGCGTCGAAGTCGGCGGCGTCGTAGAGGAACCCGCCCTCGCGTGCGTACGAGGTGCCCTGGTGCTCCGGGTCGGGGTGGTAGAGGCCCGCGAGGTCCCAGCCGCGGTCGCCGGGGAAGGCGGAGACCGCGTCGGTGCCCTCGGCCACCAGGCGCCACAGGTCCTCGGGGCTGCGCACACCGCCCGGGTAGCGGCAGCCCATGCCGACGATCGCGATGGGCTCGCGGCGGGACGACTCGCTCTCCTGGAGGCGCTGCCGGGTGTCGTGCAGTTCGGCGGTGACCCGCTTGAGGTAGTCGACGAGTTTCTGCTCGTTCGTCTGGTTGGTCATCTCTCCCAGTCCCTGTGAGCCGGTGGTACGTCGCCGGTGCGGACGCCGCGGCCGGGTGCGGCCCCGGCAGCGGCGTCCGCCGTGGCGTCAGCTGCCGCCCAACTCCCTGTCGATGAAGTCGAAGATCTCCTCGGCCGAGGCCGCCTCGATCTGCTCCCGGACGTCGCCCGTGTCGCCGCCGACCGTGTGCCGGGGCTCGTCGAAGCGCGCCGTGAGGGCCCGCAACCGCCGGGCGATCGCCGCATTCTCCCCTTCACCGGCCGCACCGTCCGCACCGTCCGCGCCGTCGGCCAGTGCCGCCAACGCCGCCTCCAGACGGTCGAGGTCGGCCAGCACCGCAGCCGCCGCCGACGCCTCGGCCGGGGCGATCTCCGCCCGTACCCAGGTGGCCAGCGCATCCGCCGTGGGGTGGTCGAAGACGAGCGTCGCCGGCAGTTTCAGGCCGGTGACCGCGTTCAGGCGGTTGCGCAGCTCGACGGCCATGAGCGAGTCGAAGCCCATCTCCTTGAAGGCGCGGCCCGGTTCGATGCCGGCCGGCGAGTCATGGCCGAGCACCGCAGCGATCTGGCCGCGGATCGCGTCCAGCACGACACGGTGCTGCTCGGCCTCGGTGTGGCCGGTCAGGCGCTGTGCCAGCGAGGGCCCGCCCGCGTCGGCGCGCCGCGCCGGGGTGCGCACCAGGCCGCGCAGGATCGGCGGCAGCAGCCCGGCGCCCGCCTGCCGGTGCAGGGCAGCCGTGTCCAGCTGTGCGGGCAGCAGCAGCGGTGCTTCGGGCGCCGCCAGCGCCGTGTCGAGCAGGGCGAGCGCGTCGTCGGACGCGAGCGGCACCAGACCGCCGCGGTTCATCCGGCCGCTGTCGGCGTCCGTGAGGTGTCCGGTCATGCCGGAGCCCTCCTCCCACACGCCCCACGCGAGCGACGTGGCCGGCAGGCCCTGGGCCGTGCGGTGCTGCGCGAGCGCGTCCAGGAACGTGTTGGCCGCCGCGTAGTTGCCCTGGCCCGGCGCGCCGAGGGTGCCGGCGATCGACGAGAACAGCACGAAGGCGGCCAGGTCCTGCCCCCGCGTCAGCTCGTGCAGCTGCCAGGCCGCGTCCGCCTTCGGCCGCAGCACGGCGTCGAGACGGGCCGGCGTGAGGCCCTGCACGGTCGCGTCGTCCAGGACGCCCGCGGTGTGGATCACCGCGGTCAGCGGATGCGCGTCCGGGACGCTCGCCAGCGCCCGCCGGAGCGCCTCGGCGTCCGCGGCGTCGCAGGCGGTGACGGTGACCTGGGCGCCCTGCCCGGTGAGCGCGTCGGTGAGTTCCTGGGCGCCGGGCGCACCCGGGCCGCGCCGGCTGGTCAGCAGCAGGTGCCTGACGCCGTGCCGGGCGACCAGGTGCCGTGCCACCAGGGCGCCGAGGGTGCCGGTGCCGCCGGTGATGAGGACGGTGCCCTTGGGGTCGAGCGCGCGGGCCCGTCCTGCCGTGCCGCCGTCACCGGCCGGCCTGGCGAGGCGCGGTGCGTAGGCCTGACCGGCGCGCAGCGCCAGCTGCGGCTCGCCCGCGGCCAACGCCCCGGACAGCACGCCCGGCAGCGCGGCGAGCGAGGCCGCGAGACCGTCGCCGCCGTCCGTCGCGTCCACGGCGTCGAGGTCCAGGAGCATGACGCGGTCCGGGTTCTCCGACTGGGCGCTGCGCACCAGGCCCCACACCGCGGCGCCGGCCAGGTCTGGGGGCACCTCCCAGGCCGTTGAGGCACTGGGGGAATCTTCGCCGTCCCGTGCGACGATCGCACCGCGGGTGACGACGACGAGCCGGGCGGTCGCGAGCAGGTCGTCGGCGAGCCAGTCCTGGAGCAGCGCGAGGATCTCCCCGGTCGCGGTACGTGCCGCGGCGGCCGGTGCGAGGCCCGGCTGCGGCACGGGCGCGGCGAACACCAGCTCCGGTGCCGGATCGCCCGCCTCGACCGCCTTGTGCAGGGCGGCCAGGTCGGGGCAGACCGTGGTGGTCGGGCCCGCCGTCGCGAGGTCGACGGGCAGCTCGCCGAGCAGCGCCCAGGCACCGTCGCCGGCCGCGTCCTGCGCGGCGGCGGTCGGGGCCCAGTCGAGCCGGAACAGCGTCCCGGCCTGCGTGGCGGGCGCCAGCTGGGCGGCCTCCACGGGCCGCAGCCGCAGCGCTTCCACCGTGGCGACGGGCCGCCCGGCCTCGTCGGCCACGTCCAGCGCCACCGCGGCGTCGCCCGCGGCGCCCACCTGCTCCAGCCGCACCCGCAGGGTCCGGGCGCCGGTGGCGTGCAGCCGGATGCCGCTCCAGGAGAACGGCAGCAGCGCACCCCCGGCGCCGCCCGAACCGGCCACGGACAGGGCCACCGTGTGCAGCGCGGCGTCCAGCAGCGCCGGGTGCAGCCCGAAGCCGTCCACCTCGGTGTCCTCGGGCAGGTCGATCTCGGCGAAGTACCGCTCGTCCTGCCGCCAGGCCGCCCGCAGGCCCTGGAAGACCGGCCCGTAGGCAAGACCGATCCCCGCGAACCGCTGGTACACGTCGCTCGTGTCGACCGGCGTGGCACCCGGCGGTGGCCAGGCCGTCAGGTCGGCGCCCGTGTCGCGTGGCGCGCCGTCCGCGGCGCCGGGCGCGGTGAGCAGCCCGGTCGCGTGCCGGGTCCAGGCCACGTCGGCGGACGCCTCCTCGGGACGGGAGTGGACGGTCAGTGTGCGCTGCCCCGTCCCGTCGGGCGCGCCGACGACGACCTGGAGCTGTACCCCGCCCTGCTCGGTGAGGACCAGCGGGGTCTGCAACGTGAGGTCGTCGAGCCCGTCGCAGCCGGCCTGGAAGGCGGCGTGCAGGGCCAGTTCGACGAAGCCGGTGCCCGGGAAGACGGTCGTCTCCAGCACCGTGTGGTCGGCGAGCCACGGGTGGGTGCGCAGCGACAGCCGGCCGGTGAGGATGTGCCCCTCGCCGTCGGCGAGCGGCAGCGCTGCGCCCAGCAGCGGATGCCCGGTGCCGACCAGACCGGCCGACCGCACGTCACCCGCCGCCTCGGCCGCCTCCAGCCAGAACCGCCTGCGCTGGAACGGATACGTGGGCAGGGCGGCGGCGTGCGGGTGCACGGCCGGGAGCGTGCTCGCCCAGTCGACCGCGGTGCCGTGCACGTGCGCACCCGCCAGGGCCGCCAGGAACTCGACGCGGCCGTCCTTCTCGCGCCGCAGCGTGCCGATCGTCGCCGCTGCCACGCCGGCCGCCTCGGGGACGGTGAAGTTCTGCTCGAGCCCGAACGTGAGCACCGGGTGGGGGCTGGACTCGATGAAGAGCCGGTGCCCGCTCGCCAGCAGCGCGGCGGTGGCCTTGGCTAGCTGCACCGGCTGGCGCAGGTTGGTGTACCAGTACGCGGCGTCGAGCCCGGCGGTGTCCAGCTCCTCGCCGGTGACCGTCGAGTAGAACGGCACGGTGCCGGTGCGCGGCGCGATCGGCGCGAGCAGCTCCAGCAGCTCGTCGCGGATCGGCTCGATGTGGGCGCAGTGCGAGGCGTAGTCCACCGGCACCATCCGGGCCCGTACGTCATCGGCCTGGTAGCGGTCCACCAGGGCCTGCACCGCGTCCGGATCGCCGGAGACGACGGTGGAACGGGGGCCGTTGACGACGCCGATGCTGATCCGGGCGGCCCACTCGGCGGTGCCCTCGATGTGCTGGGCGACGTCGTCGGCGGCCAGCGGGATCGACGCCATCGCGCCCGTCCCGGCGAGCACCGTCAGCGCCTTGGAGCGCAGCGTCACCACCCGTGCCGCGTCGTCCAGGGTCAGGCCCCCGGCGACGTAGGCGGCGGCGATCTCGCCCTGGGAGTGCCCGATCACCGCGTCCGGGCGCACCCCGTGCGCCATCCACAGGTGCGCGAGCGAGGTCATCACGGCGAACAGCGCGGGCTGCACCACGTCGACCCGCTCCAGCGACGCCGCGCCCTCGGTGCCGCGCAGCACGTCGATCAGGTCCCAGTCGGCGTACCGGCCGATGGCCTCGGCACAGGCGTGCAGGTGCTCGGCGAACGTCGGGAACTGCCCAGCTGCGTCCAGCAGGTCGACGGCCATCCGCGGCCACTGCGAGCCCTGCCCGGGGAAGACGAACACGGTACGGCCCGGCGCGGTGGCTACGGTGCCGTGCACCACGCCCGCCTCGGGCTCGCCGGCGGCCAGCGCCCGCAGACCGGTCAGGAACTGCTCGCGGTCGGCGCCGATCACCACGGCCCGGTGCTCGAAGGTGTCCCGGGTGGTCACCAGCGCGTGCGCCAGCTGCGCGGGGGACTGCTCCGGGTGCCGTGCCACGTGTGCGGCGAGCCGCTCGGCCTGGGCGCGCAGCGCCTCTTCGGAACGCGCCGAGACCGTCCACGGCACGACGCCCGCCGGAGCCTGCGCCCCGCCGTCCGCCTCGGTGCCGGTGCCGTCGTCGGGTGCCTGCTCCAGCAGCAGATGGGCGTTGGTGCCGCTGATGCCGAACGCGGAGACGGCGGCCCGGCGCGGGCGGCCGGTCTGCGGCCACGGCTGGGACTCGTCCAGCACCCGCACCGCGCCGGCGGACCAGTCGACGTGCGGCGAGACCTCGCTCGCGCCCAGCGACTTGGGCAGCACCCCTTTGCGGAGCGCCTGCACCATCTTGATCACGCCGGCGACACCCGCGGCGGCCTGGGTGTGCCCGATGTTGGACTTGATCGAGCCGAGCCACAGCGGCTGCTCGTCCGTGTGGTGCTGCCCGTAGGTGGCGAGCAGCGCCTGGGCCTCGATGGGGTCGCCGAGCGAGGTGCCGGTGCCGTGCGCCTCGACGACGTCGATGTCGGCCGGGGTGAGTCCGGCGTTCGCCAGGGCCTTGGTGATGACGCGCTGCTGGGACGGGCCGTTCGGGGCGGTCAGGCCGTTGCTGGCGCCGTCCTGGTTGACCGCCGAGTCGCGTACCACCGCGAGGATCCGGTGCCCGTTGCGCTGGGCGTCGGAGAGCCGCTCGACGAGCACCAGGCCGACGCCCTCGCCCCAGCCGGTGCCGTCGGCGCCTGCCCCGAACGGCTTGCACCGCCCGTCGGGCGCGAGACCCCGCTGCCGGCTGAACTCGACGAAGATGCCCGGCGCCGCCATCACGGCGGCGCCACCGGCCAGCGCCAGGTCGCACTCGCCGCCGCGCAGCGCACGGACCGCCGAGTGCAGCGCCACCAGCGACGACGAGCAGGCCGTGTCCACCGTGATGGCGGGCCCCTCGAGGCCGAGCGCGTACGCGATGCGGCCGGAGGCGACGCTGCTGGTGGTGCCGGTCAGCAGGAAGCCCTCGACGGCGGACGGGGTGCCCGCGTGCGTCGTCGCGTAGTGCTGGGTGGACATGCCCACGAACACGCCGGTCTGGCTGCCGCGCAGGGTGCTCGCCGGGATGCCGGCGCCCTCCAGGGTCTCCCACGCGGTCTGCAGCAGCAGCCGCTGCTGCGGGTCGGTGGCCAGCGCCTCACGTGGGCTCATGCCGAAGAACCCGGCGTCGAACAGGGCCGCGTCGTGCAGGAAGCCGCCCTTGGTCACATAGGTGGTGCCGGGGCGGTCCGGGTCCGGGTCGAACAGCGCGCCGACATCCCAACCGCGGTCCGTGGGGAACTCCGTGATGCCGTCCCGGCCGGTGGCGACCAGCTCCCACAGGTCGTCGGGGGAGTGCACGTCGCCGGGGTAGTGGCAGGCCATGCCGACGATCGCGATGGGCTCGCCGTCGTCCGCGGTGACCTTGCGGGCCACCGGGCCGGCCGCCGCGGTCTCGGCGCCGTCCCCGACCAGTTCGTCCAGGTGCGCGGCGAGCGCGGTGGCCGTCGGGTGGTCGAAGACCATGGTGGCGGAGAGCGTCAGGCCGGTGGCGTTGCCGAGCCGGTTGCGCAGCTCGATCGCGGTGAGCGAGTCGAAGCCGAGGTCCTGGAACGGGCGGTCCGGCGGAACCGCGTCCGCGGTGCTGTGCCCGAGGGCGTCCGCGATGTTCTCCCGGACGACCTGGAGCAGGTGGTGGGCGCGGTCGGCGGCGCTGAGCCCGGCCAGCCGGCGGTGCAGCGCGCCGGCCTGCCCCCGCGCGCCCCGGCGGCCCCGGGAGCGTGTCGTGGCGGGACCGGCCAGGGCGCGCAGCGTGGGCGGCAGGAAGCCGGCCTCGGCGGCGGACCGCAGGGTGGTCACGTCGAGCCCGGCCGGCACCAGGACGGGCCGCGGGTCGAGCAGCGCCGCGTCGAACAGGGCCAGCGCCTCCGACGTCGGCAGTGGCAGCAGACCGGTGCGCCCGAGCCGCTCGCGGATCACGTCGTCCTCGCCGCCGGCCATCCCGCCGGCCTCTTCCCACAGGCCCCAGGCCAGCGAGGTCGCCGGCAGGCCCGCGGCCTGCCGGTGGTGGGCGAGGGCGTCCAGGAAGGTGTTGGCCGCCGCGTAGTTGGCCTGCCCGGGGGCGCCCAGCACACCGGCGATCGACGAGTACAGCACGAACGCGGCGAGGTCGAGGCCACGGGTGGCCTGGTGCAGCGTCCAGGCGGCGTCGGCCTTCGGGCGCAGCACGGTGTGCACCCGCTCCGGGGTGAGCCCGCCCACCACGGTGTCGTCGAGCACGCCGGCGGTGTGCACGACGGCGGTCAGCGGACGGGCGGCCGGGATGCCGTCGAGCAGGGCGCGCACGGCGTCCGGGTCGGCCGCGTCGCAGGCGGCGACGGTGACCTCGGCGCCGAGCGCGGTGAGCGCCTCGGTCAGCTCGGCGGCGCCCGCGGCGTCCGGGCCGCGGCGGCTGGTCACCAGCAGGTGCTTCACGCCGTGCCGGGCCACCAGGTGCCGGGCCAGCACGGACCCCAGCGCGCCGGTGCCGCCGGTGACCAGCACCGTCCCCTCGGGGTCGAGGGCCTTCGGCAGGGTCAGCGCCAGCTTGCCGGTGTGCCGGGCCTGGCTCATGAACTTGAACGCCTCGGGTGCGCGCCCCAGGTCGAAGGCGGCGACCGGCAGCGGCCGCAGCACCCCGGCGTCGAACAGCTCCACGAGCGCCGTGAACATCTCGTGCATCCGGTCCGGACCGGCCTCGATCAGGTCGAACGCCTGGTAGGCCACGTCCGGGTGACCGGCCGCCACCTCGGCGGGGTCGCGGATGTCGGACTTGCCCATCTCCAGGAACCGGCCACCGCGCGGCAGCAGCCGCAGCGAGGCGTCGACGAACTCGTTCGCCAGCGAGTCCAGGACGACGTCGACGCCCTGCCCGCCGGTGGCGGCCAGGATCTCCGGCTCGAAGTCGAGCGTGCGGGAGTTGGCGATGTGGGTGTCGTCGTAGCCCAGCGTGCGCAGCACGTCCCACTTGGGTGTGGACGCGGTGCCGAACACCTCGGCGCCCAGGTGCCGGGCCAGCTGGGTGGCCGCCATGCCGACGCCGCCGGTGGCCGCGTGGATGAGGATCCGCTGCCCCGGCCCGAGGTCACCGAGGTCGACGAGGCTGTAGTACGCGGTCAGGAACGCGATCGGCGTGGTGGCGGCCTGCGCGTACGACCAGCCGTCCGGGATACGGATCAGCATCCGGTGGTCGGTGACCGCGACGTTGGCCATGCAGCCGCTGAACAGGCCCATCACCCGGTCGCCCGGCTCCAGGCCGGTGACACCCGGCCCGATGTCGGTGACCACGCCGGCGGCCTCGCTGCCGATCAGGGCCTTGCCCGGGTACATGCCGAGCGCGATCAGCACATCGCGGAAGTTCAGGCCGGCGGCGCGCACCGCGATCCGCACCTCGCCGTCCTCGAGCGGCTCGTCGAGCTCCGCCACCGGGACCACGGCGAGCGCGTCGACGGTGCCGGGCGTGCTGACGTCGACCCGCCACGGCGCCGTGTCACGCGGCACGACCAGCGCCGGGGTGCCCGCCTTGACCAGCCGGGGCACGTACACCGCGCCGTCGCGCACCGTGCACTGCGGCTCCCCGGCCGCGACGGCGGCGGGCAGCGCGTCGTAGGAGGCGCCGGCAGTCGCAGCGCCGTCGACGTCCACCAGGAGGAACCGGTCCGGGTTCTCGGTCTGCGTGGAGCGCAGCAGGCCCCACACCGACGCGCTCGCCGGATCCGCGAGCTGCTCGGCGAAGCGGGTGCTGACGGCGCCCCGGGTCACCATGACGAGCCGGGCAGCGGCCAGTTCGGAGCTGCCCAGCCACTCCTGCACCAGGCTCAGCGCCCGCACGGAGGCCAGGTGGGCGCCGGTGGCGGGGTCGTCCGCGCCGGCGCAGGACGGCAGCACGGCGAGCACCACGTCCGGGACGTCGGCGCCGGCGGCGACGGCTTCCCGCAGCCCGGCCAGATCCGGGTGCGCGTCGGCGGCGACCCCGGCCGGCGCCGGGGTGCCCTCGCCGAGCACCGCCCAGCGCAGGGCGTCGGGGGCGGTGTCGGAGGCGGGTGCCGGGACCCAGTCGAGGTGCAGCAGGGAGTCGTTCCCGGTGGCCTTGACGGACGCCAGCTGGGCCGCGCTGACCGGGCGTGCGGTCAGCGAGCCGACGGTGGCGACCGGGTTGCCGTACGCGTCGGCGACCGCCAGCGCCACCACGTCCTGACCGGTGGCCGAGATCCGTACCCGCAGCTGTCCGGCGCCGGTGGCGTGCAGGGACACCCCGGACCAGGCGAACGGCAGCTTCGGCTGGCGGGGCCCCTCGCCGCCGTCCTCGTGCAGCACGGCGGCCTGGAGCGCGGCGTCCAGCAGCGCGGGGTGCAGCCCGTAGCGGGCGGCTTCGGTGCCGTCGTCGTCGAGCGCCACCTCGGCCACCACGTCGTCGCCGAGCCGCCAGGCGGCACGCAGCCCGCGGAAGAACGGGCCGTAGGAGAGGCCGACGGTGTCGAAGTGCTCGTAGAGCCCGGCCACGTCGAGCGGCTCGGCGCCGGCCGGCGGCCAGGACACGGCGAAGTCGGTGTCGGGCGCGGCGGGCTCGCCCGGCGCGAGCACACCGGTGGCGTGACACGTCCATGCCGCCGGGGCGGTGTCGTCGCCCGCGGAGTGCGGCCGAGAGTGGATGACGAGGGGGCGGCGGCCGTCCTCGTCCGGGGCGTCCACCTGCACCTGGAGCTGCACGGCACCCTTTGCGGGCAGCGCCAGCGGGGCCTGGAGGGTGAGTTCGGCCAGCTCGTCGCAGCCGATGTGGCGGGCGGCCGTCAGGGCCAGCTCGATGAACGCGGTACCGGGCAGCAGCACGGTGTCCAGGACCACGTGGTCGGCCAGCATCGGGTGGGTGGCCAGCGAGATCCGCCCGGTCAGCAGGTGCACGTCGCTGTCGGCCAGCGACAGGGTGGCGCTCAGCAGCGGATGCCCCGCCGCGCCGAGCCCGGCAGCGGACACGTCGCCGGCGACGGAGGTGACGTCCGGCCAGAACCGCCGCCGCTGGAACGCGTACGTGGGCAGCGCGGTCGGCTCGACGGGCCGTGCACCCGCGAGCAGCGCCGCGAAGTCGACGGCGTGGCCGCGCACATGGGCTCCGGCGAGCGCGGCCACGAGGGTGCGGGCCTCGTCACGTCCCCGGCGGCAGGCGGGGAGCAGGACCGCCTCGGGCGCGGCGTCCGCGGCGCCGTCCTCGTCCGTGGCCGCCGGCTCGGCCAGGCAGGCGCGGGCGAGCGCGGTGAGGGTGGCGTCCGGGCCCAGCTCCAGGCAGGTCGCGACGCCGAGCCCGGGCAGCTGCCGGACGCCCTGGTGGAACAGGACGGCGTGCCGAACGTGGTCGACCCAGTAGCCGGCCGAGCACAGCTGCTCGGGGGTGGCGAGGGCGCCGGTGAGGTTGGAGACGACGGGGATGCGCGGCTGCTCGAAGCGGAGCCCGGCGGCCACCGCGCGGAACTCCTGAAGCATCGGCTCCATGCGGGCCGAGTGGAAGGCGTGGCTGACCGTCAGCCGCTTGGTCTTGCGGCCCTGCGCGGCGAAGTGCGCAGCCAGCTCCTCGACGGCGTCCTCGTCGCCGGAGACCACGGTGGCGGCGGGACCGTTCACCGCGGCGACGTCGACGCGGCCTGCGCAGCCCGCCGCGTCAGCCGTCAGGTGCGCCCGCACCTCGGCCTCGGTGGCCTGGACGGAGACCATCGCGCCGCCCGCGGGCAGCTCCTGCATGAGCCGGCCGCGCGCGGCGACCAGCGCGCACGCGTCGGCCAGCGACAGCACGCCCGCGACATGGGCGGCGGCCAGCTCGCCGATGGAGTGCCCGATGACGTAGTCGGGCGTGACGCCCCAGTGCTCGACGAGCCGGAACAGCGCCGTCTCGAAGGCGAAGAGGGCGGCCTGCGTGTACACCGTCCGGTCCAGCAGCGCCGCGTCCGCGCTCCCGGCTTCGGCGAACATCAGCGGCTTGAGCGGCCGGTCGAGGTGGCCGTCGAGCAGCGCGCACACCTCGTCGAGCGCGCGGGTGAACACCGGGAACGCCGCGTACAGCTCACGCCCCATGCCGGCGCGCTGGCTGCCCTGCCCGGAGAACAGGAACGCGACCTTGCCCGCCTGCACCGCGCGACCGGTGCCGCCGGCGGTGGCGGTGACGCCCTGCACCAGGTGCGCGGCGCCCTCACCGGCGGCCAGCGCGTCAAGACCTGAGCGCAGCGCCTCGTGCCCGTCGGCGAGCACGACCGCCCGGTGGGCGAACTGCGTACGGGTGGTGGCCAGCGAGAACGCCAGGTCGGCCGGGTCGAGTTGGGCGTCAACCCGGTCACGCAGCCGGGCCGCCTGGGCGCGCAGCGCCTCCTCGGTACGGCCGGACAGCACCACCGGGGCGACGTCGAGCGGCCGGCTCGTGTCGACCGCGGTGGTGTCGGTGGTGGCCGGCTCGCCGTCCGCGGTCTCGGCGGCCTCCGGCGCCGGCGCCGGCGGCGCCTCCTGGAGGATGACGTGGGCGTTGGTGCCGCTGATGCCGAACGACGACACCGCGGCGCACCGCGGCCGGTCGCCCTGCGGCCACGGCCGGGACTCCTGAAGCACCCGCACCGCGCCCGTCGACCAGTCGACGTGCGGGGACGGCTCGTCGACGTGCAACGTCTTCGGCAGCACGCCGTGCCGGATCGCCTCGACCATCTTGATGATGCCGGCGACCCCGGCGGCGGCCTGGGTGTGCCCGATGTTGGACTTGATGGAGCCGAGCCACAGCGGCCGGTCGGCCGGCCGGTCCTTGCCGTAGGTGGCGAGCAGCGCCTGCGCCTCGATCGGGTCGCCGAGGGTGGTGCCGGTGCCGTGCCCCTCCACCGCGTCCACGTCCAGCGTGGTCAGCTCGGCCGCTTCCAGCGCGGCACGGATGACGCGCTGCTGGGACGGGCCGTTCGGGGCGGTCAGGCCGTTGCTGGCGCCGTCCTGGTTGACGGCGCTGCCACGGATCACCGCCAGCACCGGGTGCCCGTTCCTGCGGGCGTCCGACAGCCGCTCCAGCAGCAGGATGCCGACGCCCTCGCCCCAGCCGGTGCCGTCGGCCGCCGCGGCGAACGCCTTGATGCGGCCGTCCGGGGCGAGCCCGCGCTGCCGGCTGAACTCGGTGAAGATGGTCGGCGTCGACATCACCGTCGCACCGCCCGCCAGCACCATCTCGCACTCGCCGCTGCGCAGCGCCTGGCAGGCCAGGTGGGTCGCCACCAGCGACGCCGAGCAGGCAGTGTCCAGCGTGACGGCGGGACCTTCCAGGCCCAGCGCGTACGACACCCGGCCGGAGACCACGCTCGCCGAGTTGCCGGTCGCCAGGTGGCCCTCGACGGCCTCAAGCTGACCGAGCAGCAGCCGCGCGTAGTCCTGCCCGTTGGTGCCGGTGAACACGCCGACCGGGCGGCCCTTGAGAGCCGCCGGCACGATCCCGGCACGCTCCAGCGCCTCCCACGACGCCTCCAGCAGCAGCCGCTGCTGCGGGTCCATGGCGAGCGCCTCGCGCGGGCTGATCCCGAAGAACTCCGCGTCGAAGGAGTCCGCGTCCGGCACGAACGCGCCCTCACGCGCATACGTCTTGCCGGTCGCCTCGGGGTCCGCGTCGTACAGCGCCTCGGTGTCCCAGCCGCGTTCCGCCGGGAACGCGCCCATCGTGTCCCGGCCGTCGGCCAGCAGCCGCCACAGCTCCTCGGGCGATCCGGCGCCGCCCGGGAAGCGGCAGCTCGTCGAGACGATCGCGATCGGCTCGTGCTCCCTGGCCTCGGCGTCCCGCAGCAGCCGGTTCGCCCTCTTGAGGTCCGCGGTGGCGCGCTTGAGGTAGCCGCGCAGCTTCGCCTCGTTCACGGTGGCGGCCTGCCCGCCCGAAACAGCATTCATCGGACCTCATCCATCCCGGAGATACCGAGCTCGTTGTCCAGCACGTCGAAGAGCTCGTCGTCGGTCACCGATTCCAGATCGTCGTCGCCACCGCCGACAGCGGCGTGGCCGACCGGGCCGCCCGCCGCCGCGTCGGCGGCGTCGGTCAGCTTCCTGAGCATCAGACGCAGGCGCGCGGTGACCTTTCCATACGCCTCGTCGTCGGGGGAGAGCGCCAGCAGGGTGTCCTCGAGGCCGTCGAGTCCGGCCAGCATGCCCTCGGTCGCCGCGTCCTCGGCGGGGGCGACCTCGACCAGCAGGTATTCCACCAGCGCGGCCGGGTTCGGGTAGTCGAAGGCGACCGTGGCCGGCAGCTTCAGACCGGTCGCGGCGCCGAGGCGGTTACGCAGCTGCACCGCGATCAGCGAGTCGAAGCCCAGCTCCTTGAAGGCGCGCTCCGGGTCGACGGCCGAGGCCGACGCATGCCCCAGCACCGCGGCGACCTGCCCGCACACCAGCTCCAGCAGCATCGCCCGCTGCTCGTCCACGGACCGCCCGGCCAGCCGGCGCGCCAGCGACGGCCCCCCGGCACCGGCCCGCCGCGCCGGCACCCGCACCAGGGAGCGCAGCAGCGCCGGCACCGGCGCCTCGCCGCCCTGCGCGTGCAGCGCGGCAGCCACCGCGGTGACGTCCAGCCGCACCGGCAGCAGCAGCGGCCGGCCACCGGACAGGGCCGCACCGAACAGCGCGAGGCCCTCGTCGGCGCCGAGCGGCACGATCCCGCCGCGCACCATCCGCTCCCGTGCGGCCCCGTCCAGCTCCCCGGACATACCGGCCCCGGTGGCCGCGCCGCCGTCGTCCGACTCCCACAGCCCCCACGCCAGCGACGTCGCCGGCAGCTTCGCCGCGTGCCGGTGGTGGGCGAGGGCGTCCAGGAAGGTGTTGGCGGCGGCGTAGTTGGCCTGGCCAGGGTTGCCCAGGGTGCCGGCGGCCGACGAGAACAGCACGAAGGCGGCAAGGTCGAGACCGCGGGTCAGCTCGTGCAGGTTCCAGGCCGCGTCCACCTTCGGACGCAGCACCGCGTCGAGACGCTCGGGCGTCAGCGAGGTGACCACCGCGTCGTCGAGCACCCCAGCCGAGTGCACCACCGCCGTCAGCGGATGCGCGCCCGGCACCCCGGCCAGCAGCTTCTCCAGCGCCGCACGGTCCGCGGCGTCACACGCCGCGACCGCCACCTCGGCGCCCAGCTCCGACAGTTCCGCGGTGATCCGCTGCGCCGCCGGGCTGTCGGGACCGCGCCGGCTGGTCAGCAGCAGATGCCGCACCCCGTACTCGGCGACCAGGTGCCGCGCGACGAGGCCGCCCAGCAGCCCGGTGCCGCCGGTGATCAGCACCGTCCCCTCCGGGTCGAACCGCACCGGCTCCCCGCCCTGCGCCTGCGCCCGCACCAGACGCGGCGCCAGCAGCGCCCCGCCCCGCACCGCGACCTGCGGCTCCCCGCAGGACAGCGCCGCGTGCAGCACCTCACCTGCGCCCGCGTCGGCCGCCTTGACCGCATCGGCAGCGTCTTCGACGTCCACGAGCACGAATCGCTCCGGGTGCTCCGACTGCGCCGAACGCACCAGCCCCCAGACCGCCGCGCCGCCCAGGTCGGCCACGTCCTCCCCGGCGGCGACAGCGACCGCACCCGCGGTGCGCACCACGAGCCGAGCCGTCGTCAACCGGTCGTCCGCCAGCCAGTCCTGAAGCGCCGCCAGCACCTGACGGGCGGCGGTGTGCGCGGCGGCTGCCGGGTCGGCGGCGTGCGCGCCGTCCCACGGCAGCAGCACCCATGCGGGCGGCGGCGCGCCCGCGTCCAGCGCGGCCCGCAGCGCCGCCACATCCGCGTACACCGGCACGTCCGGGCCGGACCCGGCCCCCGCACCGTCGTCCCCCAGCACCGCCCAACCGGCCGAAGCAGCCTCCCCGGACGCGTCGGCCGGCCCGGTGACCGGCAGCCACTCCAGGTGGAACCGGGCGTCCTGCCGCTCCCGGCCACGCCGCACCCGCTCCGCCGACACGGGCACCACCCGCACCTCGTCGACACTCGCCACGAGCGCGCCCGACTCGTCCGTGATCCGCACGGCGAACGCATCGGCACCGGCCGGGCTCAGCTGGGCCCGCACCTTCGACGCACCCGTGGCGTGCACGGTGAGCCCGGACACCTCGCCCGCCAGGCGCGGCCCGGGCCGCTCACCCGCGGCGCCCACCAGCACCGGGTGCAGCACCGCGTCCAGCAGTGCCGGATGCACCCCGAACCCGGCGGCGGACACGTCGTCCGGCAGCTCCAGCGCGGCGAACACCTCGTCACCGCGCCGCCACGCCGCATCAACCCCCTGGAAGACGGGACCGTGCCCGACACCCGCGCGCACCAGCCCTTCGTAGACGCCGTCCACGTCCACCGCCGTGGCCCCCGCGGGCGGCCAGCTCACCGGTTCCCCGGAGCCGCCCGGAGCCTCGACGCCGGCAGCCAACTCACCCGTGGCGTACCGCTCCCAGGCCGCGCCCTCCGCACTCTCCTGGCGTGCGTGCACCGTGACGGCCGGCCGCACGTCGCCACCTCCACCGTCGCCGTCGCCGCGACCCGAGACGGTGACCCGGATCTGGAGGGCGCCCTCCTCCGGCACCACCAGCGGCTCGTCCAGCGTCAGCCGCGCCACGCGGTCCCAGCCGGCCCGGGCGCCCGCGTGCAGCACCAGATCGGCGAAGACCGCCGCCGGTACCACCACCGTGTCCAGCACGGCGTGGTCGGCCAGCCACGGCTGGGTGCGCAGCGACAGCCGCCCCGTCAAGACGACGCCCCGCCCGTCCGGCAGGTCCACCGCCGCCCCCAGCAGCGGGTGCCCCGCCTCGTCGAGCCCCGCGGACAGCGCGTCAGCGGCGCCGGACACCGCATCGATCCAGTACGTCTCACGCTGGAACGGATACGTCGGCAGGTCCACCCGGCCACCACTGCGGTCGCCCTCGCCCAGGAACGCCGACCAGACCGGGCTCACCCCGTGCGCGTGCGCGGTGAGCACGGCCTGCACCAGCATCCCCACCTCCGGCCGCCCCCGCCGCAGCACCGCCGCGGCGGCCACCGGGGCGTCCGCGGGCAACGACTGGGCGACGAGCGCGGTCAGCGTGGTGCTGGGACCCACTTCGAGGAACACGGTGGTACGGAGCGCCTCGTGGAGGTGGGTGATGCCGTCGTGGAATCGGACGGCGTTGCGGATGTGGTCGGTCCAGTACTGGGGGGAGGTGAGTTGTTCGGCGGTTGCCGTGGTTCCGGTGACGTTGGAGACGACGGGGATGCGGGGGGCGTGGTAGGTGAGGCCTTCGGCGATCTGCTGGAACTCTTCCAGGACGGTGTCCATGTGGGGGGAGTGGAAGGCGTGGCTGACGGTGAGGCGGGTGGTTTTGCGGCCCTGGGCGCGCCAGTGGTCGGCGAGTTCCAGGGCCCGGTCCTCGTCGCCGGCGATGACGACGGCTTGTGGGCCGTTGATGGTGGCGATGCAGAGGCGGTCGTCGTCGGTGAGGGTGGTGCGGACTTCGTCTTCGGTGGCCTGGATGGCGATCATGGCGCCGCCGGTTGGTGCGGCCTGCATGAGCCGTCCGCGGGCGGCGACGAGCGTGCAGGCGTCCTCCAGGGAGAGCACGCCGGCCAAGTGGGCGGCGGTCAGCTCGCCGATGGAGTGCCCGATGAGGTGGTCGGGTTGTACGCCCCAGTGTTCCAGGAGCCGGTGCAGGGCGATTTGGA
>NZ_JAMJWG010000031.1 GCF_024435355.1 Streptomyces odontomachi | reverse complement strand
TCCGGGCGCCCTGATCCCCGACCACGCACCCGGACGACAGGCGTCTTGCCGATCCGGTCCCCGTGTCCTGGCATGCGGCGGCGTCATCGACTGCCCGGCTTCATCCTCAAAGACCAGCCAGGCCCCGAGCGCCGCCGCGATGCTCCTACCCGGGGCCAGGTCCCCTTCTCACCTCGACCGTCACACCGTCACGCCCGATCGCCCGCCGGGCGGGCTGCTGCCACGACCAGCCGTGCCGCTTCAGTAACCGCCACGTGCCCTCCACCCTGTATGACACGTGCCCTTCACCGTGATGAACAGTCGGCCGACCGGCGTCTTCACCTGTGCCAGTGTCCACCGTTGTTCTGCCCGGCCATGCGCAAGCTGGCCCCGCTCCAACTCCCGTGCCAGTAGCGCGATCTGGTTCGTGCCGAGCGTCGGGCGGCCCGGTGAACCCTTCGACCGGACACCGACCTCACCCGCTCGCGCCAGGCCCGCCGCCGCCGCTCCAACGACCGCTCGGTTACTCGCAACGCGGCAGCGATCTCCCGGCTCTTCTCCCTGCTCTCGAAGGGGTTCCACGGCCTGTAGCCGAATCCGCTCCCCGCGCGGCCCTCTCAGCGTCGGTCAGCCCGCCGCCCCGCGCGTACCTCACGCCCCAGGGCTACCGGAGCCGACCCGGCGCTGTCTGGCGACCGGCCCCGACATCACTCAATCAAGTTCAGTAGCTCCTCAAGATCCCCGGCAACACCCAAGGCAAGGAGCAGTAACCCCTGGTGTTCGGCAGCAGTCGCTGGGCCCTCGGGGGTGGCCGGGTGCGTCGTGGCTGTGGCCGTGTCGACGGCAAGGAAACCCGCGCTATGGACCGCGGGTCCGATACGGGAAACCTTTCAGAACCAGCGTCGGTGGCGCGGGCGAGGTGCCCGAAATGGGACTCGCGGTCACGAGCCTTGCCATGGTGCTCTGTCGGAGTGGAGGGGATCATCGCCGGCGCGCTCGCCGTGATCGGCACACTGCTGGGTTCCGTCGTCGCTCATCGGTATCAGGACAAGGCGGCCCGACGTGCTGAGACCAGCCAGCAGAGGCGACTTCAGCAGCAGAGGCTCTTCGACGGCTGCGCCGAGTTCATCGCCCTTGCCGAGGACTACCGTCGCGCCCAGTACGACAGGTGGACGCGTTGGCACACCGAGCCTGAGGGGCAGGCGGCCCGGGAAACACGAGCCGACTCGTACCGTCTCTATGTGGAGACCCGCGCCAGCGCCTGCCGCCTGAAACTCGCCAGCAGCCGTCCGGACGTGCAGCAACTCGCCGACCGGGCCATCCAGGTGCTGGAACTCACCAGCTTCATCATCCGCACCGACGACAGGGACGACATGCTCCGCCGGGGACAGGCGGCCCAGGTCGCGTGTGACGGCTTCGTCGCCGCAGCCAATTCGGTGCTTCACGGGTAGGTGCTTCACGGGTCGAGGACGGCCGACGCATCCGGAAAGCACCGGAAGACGCTGGGCGCCGCTGCCCAGAACGGCGGGCGGGGAATCACGGTAGAAGCGTCCGAGCCCGGGCACGGCCGCCGTGTCGCCGTTCCACCCGGTCGGCTGTGCGAGGCAGCCCCGAGCGAGACGGCCTCCCAGGCTGGGTGCGCTTCAGTCGAGCCATACGAGCATTGCTTCGTCCGCCGCAGCGGCGGCCTCGAAGAACTGCGTCAGGTCGCCGTACCAGGGGCGTCCCCACTCAAGCGTTCCGGGCTCATCCCAGCCCATGGGATAGACCTCGGTTCGGGTCAGTTCAGCAGGTTCCACCCCGTCGATGAGCTGGTCGTACGTGGTGGTGCGAAGGACTTGGGCTGCCAGCCGGACGCGTTCGGGCCGCAGGTACCGCGGAGGGCCGTAGCCCCAGTCCTCGTCCTCGGCGAACGGCTCCTCGCCGTGGATCACGTTCACCGGGAAGTCCGCGTGTGCCAGCAGGAAACGGAGCATGTCCCAGGTCTTGTACGTGCTGAAGTGGCGGGCTTCCGTAGGTGCTGGCTCTGGCTCCTCCTCGGCGTCCTGGATCTCTTCGACGAGGCTCAGTGCCCAATCAGGGTCTTGGATCGCTCGGTAGAGCTCAGCAGCCGTGACACGTACGTACTCACCGATCATGCTCATGGCGGGAGACTAGGTGAGGCCGCTGACAGCAGCCGCTGGGCCGGCCATCGCACGGCCTTGCCGGGGGAGGGGGGATGGTGAGCAGGAGGCGTTACGTTGCCCGGGGCGTGCCTGGGGGCTACCGGATCTGGGACAACCGGGGGCGTCGGTGGTGGGGCGAGCTTTACGAGTTGTGTCCTGACGATCTCGTGCGCGAACTCAACGGTCCTGCGGACCACGCGCGGATCACTGCGCTGATGAAGCGCTACCGAGCGCAGAAGCGGTAGGTACCGCCGCGCACCGCCCGCCCCCAAACGGACCGCAAGCGCACCGGAAGCGCGAGTTCCATTCTCGTCAGCCGCCTCCGAGGTAAGGCCCGGGCCGCATGCCTCGGCTGCCTGCGCTGCCTGGGCTGCCTTGTTTCACCGCGCTCCTGTCACCGCGCTCCTGTCACCGCGTTCCTGTCGCCGACCCAACCGCTACAGCGGCGTCGCCGAGAGGTCCTGGGCCGCCTCCGGCGTGGCTTCTGCGCGTTCCGCCTCCGCCTTTGCGGCCAGCGCGTTGGTGGCGGAGTTGAAGCGTTCCATGGAGGTGGGGTGGTCGGGGCCCAGGACGTACTCCTTCAGGGTGCGGCGGTCGAGGGCCATCGGGTCGGCGTGTGGGGCGCGGACCGAGTCGAGGATCTCCGGCAGGCGGGTGCACTCGAGGTCGAGGAGGTAGGCGGCGCCCGCGGTGGTGTAGGCGGCCCGGAACTCGTGGTCGGGCAGGTTGCGGGCGTTGGTGAGGGCGTATGGCTTGAGGCCGGCCACGAAGTCGGCGACCACCGAGGAGACGTCGCTGATGAGGATGTCCGCCTGGTTGAAGCACTCGTAGAGGTTCGGGAGCTGGTTCAGGATCACGTTGTGGCGACGGGTGCCCTGGGTCTCCCAGAAGATCCGGTGCCACTCCGCGCGCAGTTCCTGCCACTCGGCCGCCCCGATGTGGTCGGGCACCCGGGCCTCGCGCAGCTGCTCGGCGTCGTCGCCGCCGTGCCGGTTGGCCAGTTCGTCGAGACGGGCTCGGATTTCCGCCAGCCGGGGCCGTGCGGCGGTGGCCGCGGCCTTCGCCTCCGCGGGGTCGCGTCGCTCGTTGTCGGCACGCAGCAGCGTGCGGATCGTCTTGTCGGCTGCGGCGGCCTCGGGCGAGCGCTTGCCGGTGAGCGGGTGCGGCTTGTAGATGATCCGTACGTTCTCCGCCAGGAGCTTCTCGACGAGGGACACGCCCATCGGGATCAGGGAGGTGTGGCAGTCGTCGTCGCTCCAGCCCTCCCAGGTGGGTGCGTAGAGGACGACGGGCAGGGGACCGGGGACGTGCTCGGCGTGCAGGCGGATCGGGGACAGCTGTGGGCGACCCACCTCCACGATCGCGCCGTCGGTGATCGCGTGCCGCACCCGCCGATAGCGGTCCCGTCCCGCGCGGCCGGCCACCCAGATCTCGTCGTACACCTTGCTGACCCGGTTGCTGCTGGCCAGCTTGTCGCTGTCGCCGTGCCCGATGAAGACGTGCTTGGCCTCGGCCACGCGGAGCATGTGCACGTTCTTGCCCGCGTTGCCGGGGTACAACACGACCCTGACGTCGGACAGGTCGAGCTTGGCCAGGTCGTCGGCCCTCGGCACGCAGATCACGGGGAGCCAGGTGCGGCTCAGGTGGCGGAACGAGGCGTTCTCCCGAAGGATGATCACCGGGCGCAGGTCGAGCTGTTCGAGCGTCTCGATCCACATGTTGACCTGGTACATGAAGTCGCGGGAGACGGCGGCGAAGCTGAAGTAGAGCGCCACCTGCGGTCGGTGTCCCGCCAGCTGGCGGTTGACCTCGGCGAACACCTCGTCACGTGACGGCATGCGACGCGCCTTGCGGTACTGGGCCAGTATCGCGAGGACAGCGGCCACGGCGACACCCGCGGTGAGCGCGAAGCCCGCGAAGGCCGGCTCCCAGGTGCCGGCGACGAGCGCGCCGAGGAGCCCTGCGTGGGCCGGCACGTCCAGGTGGAGGAGCTTGCGCAAGTGGCGTCTGTACAGCACCGGTGACGGCTGCCGCGGTATGCGCAGCGCGCTCAGGTCCAGGTTGCGCACCACCAGCGGCACCACCCTGCGGCGGCGGATGGCGTGGTGCACCGCCGCGTACAGCATCATCATCACGTAGTGACCGCTGAAGACGGCGAGGGCGGTGACCAGCACCTCGCCCGGTGCGTCCAGCCGGCTGGCCAGCGCGAGCAGCATCACCGTGCGGATGGCGAACCGCATGGTGCGATCGAGGTGCAGCGCCGCCAGCCGGCGTACGAAACTCGGAGCGCGCTCGTGCAGCACCTCGTCCACCGCGTACGTCACGGCCGCCGCCGCCATGAAGGCCCACGGCGACGGCAGCAGGGCGAGCACCGGGAGCATGACGAAACCGGCGCCGAGCAGGAGGACGAGGAGCAGGTCGATCGCCCCGCGCACGCGTAGGACTCCACACAACCGACGGATCACCATGGGCAGGGCCTTCTCTTCCGAGGCCGCTCGCCCGGGACGAGCGGCCTTATGTACGTCATTTCGACGTGTATGCCAGTTCGACTCGGAAGGGGGGTGAAGAGTTGTACGCCTGGTTTGGGGGAAGCGGGTCGTGATCCGTGGGGAGTGGTCGGGGGTGGTTTGCCCAGGTCAGCGGCCCGGGGGTGGTTTGTTGCCCGGGGCAGGCTGACTCCGGCCGGCGGCAGTGGCTTCGGCAGCCGGTCGCGGCCGGCTCGGGCGGCCGGCCCGGGGCAGAGAGCCTGGACCGGCCGCGCGGAGGTCAAGAAACGCAGAGGTCAACGGAGCGTTGAGCCGAAGGACGCCGCGGTGTCGGGGGTGCCGAGTGTGACGGGGCCGACGACCAGTGCCCCGTCGGGGACGATGCCGGTCGGCTGACCGTGCAGCGCCCACACGGCACCGGTGCCGCTGTTCTCGCCGGTCGCGGCCGCGGCCAGGTCGGCGTGGCCGTCGGCGTCCGTGTCCAGGAGCCGGACGCGGCTGCCGAAGCCGTCGCCCGCCTCGGCGGTTCCGGGGACGCCCGTGGTGTTCTGCGTGATGACCTGGGCGCCGTCGCCGGTCAGGCCGGACGGGCCGCCGTGCAGCAGGGTCACGTCTCCGGCGCCCTGCGTGGTGCCGAGCGCCTCGCCGGGGGAGCCCACGACGACGTCGGCGTAGCCGTCGCCCGTCACGTCGCCCACGCTCACGGAGGTGCCGAAGCCGTCCTCGGGTTCGTCGGCACCGGGCACGCCGGGGGTGTCCTGCGTGAAGGTCTGCCACGTGGTGGGGTCGGTGAGGCCGGAGGCGGATCCGTAGGCCACGGTGATCTGGTTGTCCATGGCGTTGCCCGTCACCATGTCGGCGTAGCCGTCGCCGTTCACGTCGCCCAGGGCCATGGCCTGCCAGCCTTCCGGAGCCGTTCCCGAGGGCGTGGAGGTGAGGCCGGAAGGTGCGCCGAGGTAGAGCCGGGTGCAGTAGGTGCCTTCGCCGCAGTAGACGGAGAGCGCCAGGTCGGTGCGGCCGTCGTGGTCGACGTCCCCGGGTACGGCGTCCCAGACGTCGAAGTAGCCCAGGTCCTGGTTGTCGAGGGTGGTGGAGGAGGCGGGGGTCCCGGTGCGGGAGACGGGGCCGTACCAGATGGCGGCCGTCGTGCCCATCGGGTCGTCGCCGGGGGCGACGCTCGTCTGGAAGAGTGCCAGGTCGCGCTGCCCGTCGCCGTTGAAGTCGCCGGTCTGGCTGGCCGAGCCGTAACCGGGCACGGCGGTGCCGCCGGACAGTCCAGCGGAGCCGCCCCACACGATGACGGAACCCTTGCCGGTCCCGCTGACGACCAGGTCCGCGTAGCCGTCGCCGTCCAGGTCGCCCTTGGACACCTGCGCGCCGAAACGCTCGTCCTTCACGGGGTCGCCGGGGATGCCGCCCGTCGCCCGGCTGATGACGGAGTACCGGGTCGCCGAGGGCCCGTCGGGTCCGCCGTACATCACCACCACGTAACCGGCGTGGCCCTGGCCGCCGATCGTGCCCGCCGGGGCGCCGACGACCAGGTCCGCGTAGCCGTCGCCGTTGAAGTCGGTACGCCCGTCGCCGCTGCCCGCCGCGTGGCCCACCGTGCTGAGCGGGCCGGCGCCCAGGGCGATGACGCCGGCCACGAGCAGCGGCGCGGCCCGGCGCACCGTCAAGTACTTCGACAGCATGTAAGGATCCCCCGAGTGTTGGTCTGCCGGTCGATTACCCCGTGAGACCCGGCACCGTCACCAAGGGTTGTATCGCGGAGCGTGGTTGCGCAGGGGGGCAGCGCACGGTCCCTGGGGCACGGTGGTCAGCCTCGGTGGGACTTGCCCTCAGGGCGTGGCTACTGGACGTCCACGAAGTCGCCGGCCGCGTTGACCGCCGGAGTCGTGGCCGTGCCGGCGAAGCTGTAGCGGAAGTAGCCGTCGGTGGAGGCGGTGACGGTCGTCCTGAGGTTGCCCGTCGAGTCGGACTTGATCGTCTTCAGCGTGGTGTAGGTGGTGCTGTCCTTCTTGCGGAACTGGAGCTTCACCGGCTGGTTGATGTAGCCGTGGTACGCGTTGTCCTCCCAGTTGGCCCGTGAGAGCTTGCCGGTGACCGTGATGGTCTTGCCCTTCTGCACCGGCTCCGGCGCGGCGTTGACCGTCAGCTTGGAGTAGCGCTGCACCTTGAACGTGGTGGCCGCGTCCCGGTGGATGTAGTCGTAGTCGTTGGCGGAGACCAGCGTGGCGAGGTCCCAGGTGGCCGCCGCGGCGTTGTCGACGAAGCCGGTGGTCGCCTGCGGGTCGAACGTCAGCGTGCCGGTGCACGTCGACGTGGTGGCGCTCGCCTTGACGCAGGTGATGTCGCCGTCGTCGTACCAGATCTGCGCGTAGTTCGGATTCGGACCCGAGGCGCTGATGTACGTGGTCTCGGCGATGCCGGAGTCGTCCGACGCGGTCACGGCGACCTTGGCGGACACCACGTTGGTGGTGCCGACCACGACGGGCTTGCCGCCGTTGACGACGACCTTGTCGATGGTGATGTCGCCCGATCCGCCGTCCTCCGCCTGGGCGGTGGTCGCGCTGATCGCGGTGGCGACCAGTGCGACGCCGGTGCCGAGCAGGGCAAGGCGCATGGTTCTGGGCATGGGAATTCCCCCCGGAGTCTTCAAGTGATCAAGCGGAGCGTACGGCGTTGGCCAAAGCATCACCACTCTGTTGTCCCACCTGGTCGGCGGGTTCGTGGCCGGCCGACCGGGCTTGTCACGGAAGCCCCGTGGATTTGTCCGTGATCGGTAACGGAGGGATCGCCGGGCCCTCCAGCTCCATCCTGACGGGTGCACAGGACACCAGGGACGGCACGGAGGTGGGCGGACATGGCAGGGCAGGGCGGACGCGGATGGTATGGCCGGTTGATCGCCATGGCGGTGGGCGTGGCGGTGCTGGCCGCGGCACCCATGGTGTGGGCCGCGCAGAAGGAACCGATCAAGGGCCGCTGGGGAAAGGTGGCCGCCTCCGCGCCGGTGTCGGTGGACATCGCCCATGCGTCGGACCGCGGTGCCAAGGGCGTCAACATCACCATCGACGACGGGCCGGACCCGACCTGGACGCCCAAGGTGCTGCAAGTCCTGAGAGAGAACGGGGTGAAGGCCACGTTCTGCATGGTGGGGACGCAGGCGCAGGAGTACCCGGACCTGGTCAAGCAGGTGGTGGCGGCCGGGCACCGGCTGTGTGACCACACGGTGGCGCACGACGTCACCATGGACAAGAAGTCCGAGGAGTACCAGTCGCAGCAGATCCTCGACGCCGAACGGATGATCACGAAGGCTTCCGGAGGTGTCACGCCGATGTACTACCGGGCTCCGGGCGGTGCCTTCACCCCGTACAGCCGGAAGCTCGCCGCGTCCCGGGGAATGCGGCCGTTGGGCTGGAACGTCGACACCAAGGACTTCGAGCGCCCCGGCGTGGACACCATCGTCGCCACCGTCAAGCAGGAGATCGCCAACGGGCCGACGCTCCTCTTCCACGACGCGGGCGGAGACCGTTCGCAGACCGTGGCCGCCCTCAAGCAGATCCTGCCGTGGCTGAAGCAGCAGGGGTACACCTGCGGGTTCCCGGTGCGTTGAGGCCCGGCGATCGACGCCCGCACCCGGGTCCTGCGTATTCCCCAGCGCCCGCCTGCCCCGCGTCGGTCCCCGTCTCGCCTATCGCGCGTCCCCCCGCCCATCCCGCGTCCTCATCCCGCGTCGCGTACCTCGCGTGGTCAGCGAAGGGCACGCCAGGAGGGGACGGTTGTGCTCGACGCCGAGCAGGACGCCCTCGGCCCTCGCGACCCGCCGCCACCCTGCTCCGGGGGTCGTCTCGTAGTATCCCGCTGTGACGATACGTATTCACTTCACGGCGGATGACCTGGTTCGCGTCCGTCTGTCGGAGGGACCGTATCCGATGGTGGAACTGAACCGGGCGCTTCTGGTGGTGCAGGGCTCCAAGCATCGGGTGCGCCTGGACGCCTGGCGGCAGCAGACCTTCACGCGCCTGAAACCCCAGGCACGCGCGCTGTTCGAGCTGGTCCCTGCGGACGGCTGGTCTGTCGACTTCCTCGCGCCGGCGATGCCCGGCAGCCCGGAGGAGGTTCTGGAGAAGGTGCGGAGCACCCCGGTGAGCTATCTCCGCAAGGATCTGGCGGCATGGGCCGGGTTGCAGCGCCAGTCGCAGGGCCGGGTTCCCGCATGGGCGGCCCGGCTGGATGGAGAGCCCGAACTCTTCCAACGGTTGGTCGACGTCCTGGGCCATGCCCATCAGCAGATGCTCGCACCGTACTGGCCCAGGATCGACCGGTTGGCGCGCGCCGACCGGGCCGTGCGGATGCACCACCTGACGAAGGGCGGAGTGGAGAGCCTCCTCAGCCATCTCAGCCCCGGCCGCATCCGATGGAATCCCCCCGTCCTGGAACTTCTGAGCGACCGTTACAGTCTCGACGTCCATCTCGGTGGCCGCGGTCTCCTCCTCATCCCCTCGCTGTTCGCGGCCTCGACCATCAACTCCGGTGCCGAGCCGCAACCCTGGCTGACCTTCCCGCTCGGCGGTGACGAGCCCGTGCCGACGCTGCCTTTCGCGCTCACCACCGCCACGTCCAACGGCTCCTCGCAGGCCTTGGCCGCCCTGCTCGGGCGCACGCGCGCCGCCGTGTTGTGCGTGATCGCCGAACACGCCGGCTGCACCACCACCGAACTCGCCCATCGGGCGGCCATCTCCCTGGCCAGCGCCAGCAAGCACGCCTCCGTCCTGCGCGGTGCCGGCCTCACCACGGTGCGCCGGCACCGCAGCAACGTCCTCCACGCGCCCACCTCCGCCGGAATCGCCCTCCTCAACGCCTCCACCGGCACCGCGGGCAGCACCCCAGGCGTGCCGGAGGACAGCACCCTGCCGGAGGCGTGAGTCCGAGGTCCCGCTCGCCCGCCCGGTCCTGACCGTGCACGTCATCCGGTGCATGGAGCCGACGGGTAGTGGGTGGCGAGGTGGTGGAGGTGTTCCAGGGCGTCCAGGACGACGGTGCGGCGGTGCCAGGACAGCCAGGCGCCGGCCTGGGTGCCGAGGGTGTTCAGGGCCATGAGTTGCGGATCGCGCAGGGTGCTCGGCAGGGGTCTGGTGTAGTGCGCCCAGACCACGCCCATCAGCCGGCGTTCCCCGTCCAGCAGCGGCACGCTGTGGCAGGCCCGGGCGCCGGACCGGAGCAGAGCGGTGTGCGGCCCGGCGTCGAGGAAGTGTCCGGCGTGCCGCAGGTCGCGCACGGTGACCTGGGAGGTGGACGCCAGCTGCCGGTACGACAGCGAGTCGGTGTCCCGGACGAACGCGAAGCAGTCGCTGAACGGGCCGTCCAGGTTGTGCTGGTGCTCCAGGCGGAGCAGGTCGGACTCGACGACGTGCACCGAGCCGCCTTGTGCGCCGGCGACGGCCAGGGACTGGCGCAGCACCTGCTTCGTGAAGTCGCCGTACTGCCAGTCGCGGGTGCGGCCCGCGACCGGGTTCCAGTGCAGGGCCGTGGCCACCGGCGGTGCGGCACGGGCCCGGCCGGGGAACCACGCCCTGGCGCTCGCGGGTGCGCGGATGTGGTTGATCGCGTCGGCGACGGTGTGCAGCTTGACGTTGTGCCGTTGCGACGCCTCCCGGAGCAGGGTGAATCCGGCGGAGCGGTCGGGGAGCCGGTAGCGACCGGCCAGTATGCGGGTCGCGTCGCGGATGCCGCGACGCGCGATCTCCCGGTTGCGCACCGCCAGTTCCGCGTGCGTCGCGGGGGAGGAAGGGGCGGAGGGGGCGGAGGGGGCGGAAACGGTGTGCGACATGCGGGCCTCCCGCGGGTCGTGGTTCGGGCAGGGGCCGGCCGGCGGGTCTGGCGACGGTGGGCGGACCCGGGTCCAGCACCTCCAGACCGCCCCCCTCACCATCGTCGTGAACGGAGCCGCACCTGTGCAGCCCGGAAAACGAAGCGTCTGCTTCCCAGGTCCGGGCCGTTGCTGTCCGCTGAACGAAGCACGCGCCGCCGCATCCGCGCCGGATACGCATGGTGTGCGCATTCAGGGGTAAGCGTGAGGTCCGCGTACGCCCCAACGCTCAGCTCCGCGTACGCCCCGACTCTTCGCCTCAGGGATGATCTCCGTGCACGCGCCTGGATACCGGCACCCGTTCGCCCACCTCTACGGTCGCATCGCGCTGCACGGCGCGGGCAGCGGCACGAGTTGCCTGGCGCACGTCACCACCGGAGCCGTCAGCGTCGACCAGGTCGTCGTCGCACACCCCCGCGACGCCGACGCCCCGCCTTTCCACGCACTGTGCCTGCGTTTCGCACCCTTCGAGCCGGCGACGGGACCGCACCGCATGCGACGCGTGGTACGCCAGCCGCCCGCCGCCGGCGACGTCGCCCTGATGTGCCACCGCGGCCTGCCGCACCGCCATGACGCTGCCGTCCGGCCGGACAGCGGGCAGGAGACACGGCTCGACGCCGCCGTCGTCGACACCTCGCACCCGCACGCGCCGCCGTCCGCTGGCCACTTCCGCGAGGTCGAGCACCTTCCGGTCGCCCCGGACGCGGCGGAGCAGCTGGACGCCACGGTCGCCTGCCTGCACAACGTCCTCGACCACACGCCCGGGGGCGGCCAGGACTCCGTCCTGCTCGACTCCTCCGCCCGGCTGCTGGCCGCCAGCCTGCTCGGTTGCATGCCGCAGTACCGCGGCGACAACGGCCAGCACCGCACCACGACCCTGCAACGCGCCATCGACTTCATCCAGATCCACGCCGACCAGCCCCTGGAGCTGGCGGACATCGCCGCTGCCACCGGGGTCACCGCGCGGGCCGTGCAGTACGCCTTCGCCGGCATCGACACCACCCCGCTCGGCTACCTGCGCGACACCCGCATCGCCCGCGCCCACACCGACCTGCAACACGCCGGCCCCACCACCCACACGGTCACCGACATCGCCCAACGCTGGCACTTCACCCACCCCGGGCGGTTCGCCGACTACTACCGCGCCGCCTACGGCACCTACCCCTCCACCACCCTCAACCGCCCAGCGCCCGCGCCGTAGCGACCAGCGGAAATCCCGGTCAGTCCCGGTCAGTCCCGGTCCTCGGCCGCTCGGAAGGTGGCTCGAAAGCCGCGTGGTGACCATCCGGCATTGCGGTGGGCGGTGTGGCCGGCCCGCGTCGGGGTAGTTCGGGCTCATGCGGATGAGCGTCGTGGACGTGGGTTCCCACACGGTGCGGCTGGCCGTCGCGGACACGGACGCCGGTGCGCCGCTGCCCGTGCACACCGCCAAACGCCGATTGCGGCTGGCCCAACTCGTGGAGCCCGACGAGTCGATCGGCCCGGACGCCCTGGAGCGGCTCGCCGGTGCCGTGGGCGACGCACGGCAGGAGGCACTGGACCGTGGCTCCGGCGAACCCGCCGCTTTCGCCACGGCCATCGTGCGCGAGGCACCCAACCGCGCGGATGTCCTCGAGGGTGTGCTCCAGCGGACCGGCGTACGACTGCGGGTGCTGCCGGGCGAGATGGAGGCGGCTCTGACGTTCCTCGCCGCGCGCCGGTGGATGGGCTGGCGGCCCGGACCGCTGGTGGTGCTGGACATCGGCGGCGGCTCGCTGGAGGTGGCGTTCGGCCGTGGCCGGTTGCCCGACTTCGCCCTCTCGCTGCCGCTGGGCGCGAGCCGGCTGACCCGCGACCACCTGGGCGAGCAGGACCCACCCGACCCGCTCGCGGTCAAGGCGCTGCGCCGGCTGATCCGGCACGAACTGCGCGACGTCGCCGCGCGCATCCGCTGGGAGGCCCCGCAGACCGCCGTGGCCACCTCGCGCACCTTCACGCAGCTCGCCCGGCTCTGCGGCGCACCCCCCGGCCGGCAAGGACCGTTCGTCCACCGGGAGCTGCACCGCAAGGACCTACGCCGGGCGATGCAACGGCTGGCGGAGCTCCCCGCCAAGGAGCGGGCTCAGCTGCCGGGCATCTCCGCACCGCGGGCCGAGCAGGCGCTCGCCGGCGCCCTCGTGGGGCACACCGCCATGAAGCTGATGGGCGTCCGCCGGCTGACGATCTGCCCCTGGGCCGTCCGCGAAGGGATCCTGCTGCGCCACATCGAGGAGGGCGAGGCGTGGTGGGACGCCCTCGCCTGGCCCCATGAGCGCGAACCGGGCCGTTCCCCGAGGGTCGGCTCGGCCATGTGCGCCGCCATGTGATGCCGGACCGGCGGCGAGCTGACGTCCGCCGTTCAGCCGGCGGCCCGGTGGGCGTGGCCGCGGTGGGCGTGGTCGCGGACCTTGGCACAGCTGTTGGTGATGAGGCGGGAGACGTGCATCTGGGAGACGCCGATGCGTTCGGCGATCCGGGCCTGCGTCATGTCCTCGAAGAAGCGCAAGTACAGGATGGTGCGTTCACGTTCGGCCAGTTTTCGCAGGCCCTCCTTCGCGGCCTCCCGGTCCGTGACGAGGTCGTAGCCGGGCTCGGCCTGCCCGAGGGTGTCGGCGAGGCTGAAGCGGTCGCCGGTGCCGGTCTCGGCGTCCAGGGACAGGGCGCTGTAGCTTTCCAGGGCGCCCATTCCCTCGCGGACCTCCTCCACCGTCAGGCCGGAGTGCTCGGCGATGTCGTGCACCGTGGGTTCGCCGGTGCTGCCCGGCGCGTCCATGAGTGCACGGCGTGCGATGCGCACCGCGTTGCGCAGATCCTGGACGCGCCGGGGGACGCGCACGTCCCACGTGTGATCACGGAAGTGGCGGCGTAGTTCGCCGTTGATGGTGGGCACGGCGTAGGACTCGAAGGCGCCGCGTTCCGGGTCGTAGCGCTGGACCGCCTTGACCAGGCCCATGGCCGCGACCTGCTTGAGGTCCTCCGGGTTCTCCCCCTTGTTGCGGTAGCGGCCGGCGAGGCGGTCGGCCATGGGCAGCCATGCCTCGACCAGCTCGGCACGTAGCGTGTCGCGCTCCCGGCCCGCCGGGCAGGAGGCCAGCCGCTGGAACGTGCGGTCGGTGTCGGGTGCGTCGTCGTGCCGGTGGTGAGAGGCCGTCGGGTGGACCATCGGGTCGCTCCTCAAAGCTGTCGTCAAAGCTGTCGTCAGCCGGTGACCTGCGAGGAGCAGTGAGGACACGTCTGGCACACACCGCTCCCGCAGACGCGCCTGTCGGTCTCAAGCACTGCCGTTCGCCTGCCCGTGGCCTTGGTGGGCAAACGCCTCGCACGCCTCCCGCCTGCCGGGGTGCTGCCTGCCGGAGCTTCGTTCCGCGGATCGGCAGGGCGATGACCTGGGGCGGGTGTTTTGCTCCGCGTGCGGTGGGGGAAGGCGGACGCTGGGAAGACGGTGCACGCCCGGAGTCCGCTGCCGCAGGGGCGGCGGGGGCGATCGAAGTGGTGGCGGTTCGAGGCGACGGCACCGGCCGTGCAGGTTCGAGGGCCAGTCAGGAGGTGGGTCTGCCGTGCATCAGACGGCGTTCGCCAGCGACAGCCTGGCGGAGACGGAAGCGTACTTGTCCGAGGCCTACACCCCGATGAGGATCGGGGGCCGCCCCGACGACACCGGCGCCCGGATCGTCCGTCGCACGGTGGGCGAGTTGACCGTCGACGAACTGTCGTTCGACTACACCATGCACTACGACGCCGCGCCTCTGGACAGGTTGTGCCTGGTCTCCGTGCACCGCGGTGTCCACACCAGCGGCGAGGAGGCCTGCGGGCCGGGGGAGACGTTCCTGGTCGCCCAGCCCGATCGCCCCTACCGGGGTGACGTACGGTCCGCCGAGTACACGATCGTGTCCTTCGATCCCGCACACCTCAGCCGGGTCGTCGGGGCCGGCCAGGGCCCGGTGCGGCTGACCGGGACGAGGGCGATCAGCCCCGCCGCCAACCGGTTGCTGCACGCCACGGTGGGCTACCTCCGTGACACCGTCCTCCCTGCCGTCGACAACCCCGCCGAGCACCCGTTGGTGGCCGGCACGGCGCTGCGGCACCTGGCGGCCGTGACCCTTTCCTGCCTGCCGCACACCACCGACGGCACCGAACCGGCCCGCGCGGACAGTCGCGACGCGCACCCGGACACCCTGCGCCGGGCCATCTCCTACATCGACGACAACGCCCAGCGCGACATCGGCCTGGCCGACATCGCGGCCGCCGCCTTCGTCACACCGCGCGCCCTGCAATACGCCTTCGAACGGCACGCGCACACCACACCGCTGCGCTACCTGCGCCGGGTCCGCCTGGCCGGGGCTCACCGGGAACTCAGGACCGCCCGCCAGGGACAGGCCACGGTGACCGACATCGCCCAGCGCTGGGGCTTCGCCAACCTGGGCCGCTTCGCCGCGTACCACCGGCAGGCGTACGGCGCCACTCCGGCCCAGACGCTGGCCCACCCGGGGTGACCGGCCTGCTACCCCTTCTGTTCCTGCGGGTGGGTGGCCAGCGCCTCGACGGTGACGTCCATCCACTTCCACATCGGCAGCGAGGTCAACGCGTCGTGCAGTGCGGCGGGATCGTCGGCCTCGTAGAGACCGATCGTGGCGTTGCGTCCGGGAACGCGCCACAGCCGCTTGAGGATGCCCGCCTCACGTAGCTGCACGGCGCGTTCGCGTTCGGCCGCGCGCAACCGGGCGCGTTCGTCGTCCGGTGTGTCGGGCGGGAGCAGGTTCTCCGTCCGTACCAGGAATTCCATGGTGTCCTCGGGGTCTCGCGATGGTGGGAAGACGGGCGGTCACGCGGTGGCGGGGCACACCTTCAGCAGGAGTTCCGCGAGTTCGGCGGGCGCGGTGACCATGGCCTCGTGGCCGGTGGACAGCGTGTGCACGGGCCAGCCGCGCGCGGCGGCGCGCTCGGCGTGCGCCTGGAACACCCGCATCCAGTCGGTGCATTCGACGAAGACCGCCGGGACGCTCTCGCCGGCGCCGGTGAGCCGCAGCGGTTCGGTGTAGGTGAGCCACGGGTGCGGGGTCAGGCGCGGGGCGAGCCAGTCCACGTCGGACGGCTCGGTCACGCCGAGCACCGTCAGGGAGCGCACCGGGATGAGCCAGCCGAACCCGGGCCCGGCGACCGACTCGCGGTAGTGGCCGGCGACCTTCTCCGGGAGCAGGTCGATGCCCGCTTCCCCGTCGTCGCCGACGAACGCGTCCAGGTACACGCGCTGGGCCAGGCGGTCCGGTATCCGGTCGGCGACCCCGGTGACGACCTGCCCGGCGTAGCTGTGCCCGACCAGGACGACGTCCTGCGCGTCGTGTGCCTCCAGCAGGGCCACGACGTCCTGGACGTGGGTGCCCAGGCCGACCGACGGGGCGAGCAGGTGCGCCCGGTCGCTGAGCCCCGTCAGCGTCGGGGCGTGCACCTCGTGACCTGCGGCGCGCAGCAACGGCACCACGCGCTGCCAGGCCCAGCCACCGTGCCACGCGCCGTGCAACAGGACGAAAGTGCTCATACCATTCCTTCTTCGGTTCCTTCTTCGGTCATGGGTGGGTGTCCGTGGTCCTGGAACAGCGCCGCGCCGACGGCGGTGTTGGAGGCAGGCACGTGGTAGGTGTCGTGGATCCGGGTGATCCGGTCGCTCAGCGCGCCGCGCATGATCAGCCACATGATCAGTTCGATGCCCTCGGTGCCCGCGGCACGGATGTAGTCCTCGCGCGACAGGGCCGCGAGCCGGTCCGGGTCGGTCTCGATGGCCTCCAGGAACATCCGGTCGAACGGGGTGTTGATCAGGCCGGCGCGCGCCCCGGCCAGCTGGTGCGACATGCCGCCGGTGCCGAAGACGGCGACCTTCAGGTCCTGCGGGAAGGACCGGATCGCGCGCCCGAGCGCCCTGCCCAGCGCGAGGCAACGGGCCGCGGTCGGCTGCGGGTACTGGATGACGTTGACCAGCAACGGCACCACCGTGCACGGCCAGGCGTCACCCGGATCGGGGCAGTAGACCGACAGCGGCACGGTCAACCCGTGGTCGACGTCGAGCTTGTGGAACGTCGCGATGTCGAACGAGGCGTCCACCAGCTCGCGCACGAGGTGCTCGGAGAGCTCCGGCGCGCCGATCACCTGCGGCACGGGCCGGCGCCCCCAGCCCTCGTCCGCCACGTCGTAGGAGTCCGCCGTGCCGATCGCGAAGGTGGGCACCAGGTCGAGGCCGACGGCGTTGGCGTGGTCGTTGTAGACGACCACCGCGACGTCCGGACGGTGCGCGGCCATCCACTCCCGGGCGGGCGCGTAGCCGTCGAACAGCGGCTTCCAGTAGGGGTCCGCCGTCTTGCGGTGGTCCATCGCGGCGCCGATCGACGGCACGTGCGACGTGGCGAGCCCCCAGATCACCTCAGCCAAGGGTCCGCCCTCCCGAGCGCAGGGCCGCGGTGAACTCCTCGGTAGACATCCCGGTGAAGACACCGCCGAGATCCTGCATCGACCGCCCGTCCAGCATGGCCAGCTTGTACGTGTAGAAGATGGACCCGCCCAGGTCCTGCATGCCGATCCAGTCGCGTTCCAGGATGGCCTTCCGCTGCTCCGGCGAGAGCCCGTAGGCGTCGCAGTAGGCCGCCTCGTCCGCGCGGAAACGACGCCGGTTCTCCGGGTCCTTCAGCGAGCCGCACAACCGGTTGATCGCGTAGCCGCGCCGGCTCTGCGCCACGTCCAGCACGTAGTCGTCCTGGGCCTTCTTCGCCGTCGCCATCCGCCTGCCGCCCCTCCTTCGTCGTGCGACGCGAGCACCGGGTCCTTGAAGTAGGGAGGTCTCGCAAACGAAATCGTCAACAATCTTATCTGCAACTCTTGCGCCAATATCGTGCCGCACGTACGGTCCCTCGGGAAACGGGTGCCGTCAACGGACCGGCCCCGGCTGGCTGCGAGCGGCCGGCCCAGCCCACAGGACAAGGGAACGTTGACAACGATGACAACGAGTGAGCGCCTGTCCAAGGCCACCGGCGGCCCCGCCACGCTGCACACCGGCACGGTGGTGGCCGCCTGTTTCGCCGTCTGCCTCGCCCAGATCGGCCTGGCCATGCCGGCCACCCTCAACGGTGTCTTCCAATCCGAGTTCCATCCCGTCGGCTCCCAGCTCACCTGGATATCGGACTGCTCCCTGCTGCCCATCACCGTGCTGGAGCTGACCTTCGGCGTGCTCGGTGATCTCTTCGGCCGCAAGCGGCTGCTGATCACCGGCGCCGGACTGCTCGCCATCGGCGAGGCGATCTCCGGGACGGCCGGCACCGTGCACGTGCTGTGGGCGGGGCAGATCGTGGCCGGGATCGGCTGTGCCGCGCTCTTCCCCACCTCCCTCGCGATGCTGGTCTCCGGGCCGCGCACGGCCGCCCAGCGGGCCCGCATGATCGCGTTGTGGGCGGGCATCCTCTCCACCGGCAACTTCCTCGCCCCGCTGCTCGGCGGCCTGACCGCCACCTACGGGAACTGGCGGTGGGCCTTCGCCGTCGTCGTCGTCCTCGCCCTCGGTGACGCCCTGCTCAGCAAGGTCACCGCGCAGGAGTCCCGTTCCCTCGCGGAACGCTCGCTCGACCCGGCCGGCCAGATCACCATCGGCATCGGGCTGTGCGCGCTGCTCTTCGCGGTCATCCAGGGCGCGTCCGAGGGCTGGGACAGCCCCGTCGTGATCGGGGCGTTCATCGTCGCCGCGGTGTTCATCGCCCTGTTCATCGTGGTCGAGCTGCGGGTCCGCAACCCGCTGCTCCAGCTCACCCTCTTCCGCAACCGGGCGTTCGCGGTGGCCTCCGCGGTCACCGTGGTCGGGATGTTCGCCTTCCTCGGGACGGCGTTCTCGACGAGCCTGCGGATGGGACCGGTCCAGCATCAGAGCTCGATGCGCACCGCCTTCGCCTTCCTGCTGCTCAGCGGACTGACGATCTTCCTGATGCCGCTCACCTCGTGGCTGATGGCGCGGTTCGAGGCACGCTGGGTGCTGGGCCTCGGCTTCGCGCTGATGGCACTCGGCGACCTCCTTGCCGGTCGGATGCCGATCAGCGACACCACGCTGCCCTCCCTGATCGTGCCGCTGGGTCTGGTCGGTGTCGGCTTCAGCTTCGCGGTCTCCTCCGTGACCGAGACCGTCGTCGGTACCGTGCCGCACCACCTCGCCGGCATGGCGAGCGCCACCACCAGCATGCTGCGTGACCTGGGCTTCACCCTGGGGCCCGCGGTGATCGGTGCGATCGCGGCGGCGCGGTCGGCGGCCGCGTTCACCAGTGGCCTCGCCTCGTCCTCGCTCCCGCCGGACGTGCGGACGGCGGCCACGAAGCTCGTCACCGAGGCCGGCAGCCCGCTGGCGGTCGAGGAGCAACCGCCCGGCTCCGTACCGGGCAGGGCGGCGTCGATCGCCGTCGACGCCCTCGGCCACGGCTACGCCGTCGGCTACTGGACCTGCGCGGTCGCCGCGCTGGCGTGCTGCGTGGTCACCGTGTTCGCCCTCGGCCGCGCGCGCTCGCACGACGAGCCGGAACCGGCGGGCACGACCGAGCCCGGGCGGGCCGGCACGACGACCTAGCCCGAGCCGGCGAGCGACCGAGCGACGTTCGGCGAGGACGAGTACCTCCTGCGGGCGCTCGGCGACGGCACCGCCGGCTTCCTCGTCACGTCCGGCGAACCGGGGGAACCGATCGCGGGCGTACGGGCCGTGGCGGACGGCGCGGCCCGTCTCGCACCGAAGGTGGCGGCCCGGGTGATCGCCCACCTCGCGGCCTCAGGCGCCGGCGCGCGGGCCGAACGGCGCACCTCCGCCCGCCGCAGGGCCGAGGCGGCTGGTGGGGCCCCGGGCAGCGACTCGGACAGTCCCCGGACCGGTCGGCCGCAGGCGAGATTCCCGCTGTTCCCGCGGCTGTGCGATACGCCGCCGGCCAGGCGTGTCGAGAGCAGCGGCACCGCTTCGGCACATCCCCCACGATGGGTCCATTTTTCGATATCAGCCCGGCAACAGCCCTGTCCGGAGACCATGTTCACGGCGCACGAGCCAAGAACGTAGGGATCAGGGAGTCACGGTGGACGACGGGGAGATCCAACACCGCATCGCTGAAGCGGAACGGACGGGCGTACTGGACCTCAGCTCCATGGGGATCACGGAGGTGCCTGCCGATGTGCGGGCTTTGACCAGCCTGAAGCTGCTTCGCCTACCGGGGAACAGGTTGTCGGTGCTGCCGGACTGGATCGGGGACCTGACGGCTCTGGAGACGCTGGACCTGGCGGAGAACGGGATGTTGGTGTTGCCGGAGTCGTTCGGCAACCTGACTGCCCTGGAAACCCTGGACCTGGCGGGGAACGAACTGTCGGTGTTGCCGGCGTCGTTCGGTGACCTGACTGCCCTGGAAGAACTGGACCTGGCGGAGAACGGGTTGTCGGTGCTGCCGGAGTCGTTCGGCAACCTGACTGCCCTGGAAACCCTGGACCTGGCGGAGAACGAACTGTCGGTGCTGCCGGACTGGATCGGGGACCTGACGGCTCTGGGGACGCTGGACCTGGCGGAGAACGGGTTGTCGGTGCTGCCGGAGTCGCTCGGCAACCTGACTGCCCTGGAAGAACTGGACCTGTCGGCGAACGGGTTGTCGGTGTTGCCGGAGTCGTTCGGCAACCTCAGTGCCCTGCAAACCCTGGACCTGGCGGGGAACGAACTGTCGGTGCTGCCGGAGTCGTTCGGCAACCTGACGGTCCTGAGGACGCTGGACCTGGAAGGGAACGAGTTGTCGGGGTTGCCGGAGTCGTTCGGGGACCTGACGGCTCTGGAGACGCTGTATCTGGAGGGGAACGTGTTGTCGGCGTTGCCGGAGTCGTTCGGCAATCTCGTCGACTTGGCATGGCTGGACCTGTCGGGGAACGGGTTGTCGGTGTTGCCGGAGTCGTTCGGCAACCTGACCGCTCTCCAGACGCTGTATCTGGAGGAGAACGAGCTATCGGCGTTGCCGGAGTCGATCGGCGATCTCACCAACCTGAACATGCTGGTCCTGTCGGGGAACGAGTTGTCGACGCTGCCAGTCCGGATCGGCAGCCTGGACCCCCTCAAAACCCTGAACCTTGAGCGGAACCCCTTGACGACCCCTCCCCCGGAAGTGGTGGCTGCCGGTCTCGAAGCGGTGAAAGCGTTCATGGCGGGGCTTGCCACTGCCTCTGTGCGTCAGTGGGCGTCAAAGGTCCTGCTCGTCGGCCAGGGGCGAGCGGGGAAGACATCGCTGCTGAGAGCGTTGCGTGAGGAGGGGTTCGACCCGCAGGAGGAGAGCACCCACGGGCTGCGTGTCACGTCCCTGGACATGCCGCACCCGGACCCCGCGCTTGGTGGGGTGACGATGAATCTGTCGGCGTGGGACTTCGGTGGCCAGGAGATATACCACGCCACGCATCAGTTCTTCCTCAGCGAGCGATCCTTGTTTCTGCTGCTCTGGGACGCGCAGGTGGGCTGGCGGGAGAGTCGGCTCTACTACTGGCTCGACATGATCAAGGCGCGCGCACCCAAGGCTCCCGTCGTGCTGGTCGCCACCCATATCGGGCCCCGGCCCCCGGACTTCCCCTTGGGCGATCTCCAGCGCGCCTACCCCGGGATGATCGTGAAGAGCCTGGGCGTCGACAACGCCACGGGCCGGGGGATCGACGAAGTGCGCGAAGCCATCGGCCAGTCCGCGGCCGGGCTACCGCTGATGGGTATCCGCTGGCCCACGACCTGGCTCGAGGCGGCGGACGCGATCCGCTCCCACCCGGAGAACCACATCCCCACCATGGGCCTTCACGAGATCATGGCCGAGCACGGTGTCACCCACCCCGCTCACCAGGAAGGACTCGCCACGGCCCTGCACAGCCTGGGCGACATTCTCTACTACCCCGAAGAGGACGAACTCGGCGATCTGGTCGTGCTGCGCCCGCAGTGGCTGACCGGCTACCTCAGCAGGGTTCTGGACGACCCCGACAGCGCCGTGCGTGCGGGCGGTGGACTGTTCACGCGGGCCCACCAGCGTGACCTGTGGCCCGACCTCGATCCGGGGATGCGCCACCACTTCCTGGCCATGATGGAGCGCTTCGACCTGTCGTACCGGACCAACAACCCCACCACGAGCCTGGTCGTGGAACTCCTGCCCTGGGATCCCCCCGCATACGAACCCCGCTGGCAGGCTGCCCAGTCCACACACCGGGAGCTGCGGCTGCGCTATCGCCTCCACACCGTGCCGCCGGGCATCCCCACCTGGTTCATCGCCCGCGAGCAACGCTTCGCCTCCGGCCTGCACTGGCGCACCGGTGTCCTCCTCCAGCACCCCGACGGTGTCCACGTCGCACTGCTGACCCTGGACCAGCACGCGAAGACGGCCGAATTGGCGGTGCGTGGGCCCTACCCGCAGGACTTCTTCGCGGTCCTCAAGGACGGCTTCCAGCAGACCCTGGACCGCTACCCCGGCCTGGGCGTCGACTACCTCGTCCCCTGCCCGGAGCGCGGCGCCGACGGGACACCCTGCCCGCACGAGTTCCGTCTCGAGCAGTTGCAGGCCCGGATCCGGCTCAGTCCCCGGCGCGAGAGGATCGAGTGCCCCGTCAGCATCAACGACATCAACGTCCGCCAACTCCTCGAAGGCATCGAACCACCCACGACCGAGCTCAACGAAACCCTCGCCACGGTCGTCAGGCAGCAAACCCAGTTGCTCCGGCAAGGGCAAGACCAGGCCACGCGCTTGACCAGGCTCCAACAGACGGCAGACGCCCAGGCGCAGAGTGCGGTCATCCAGGCGGCCGCCCTGGCAGAGCAGCAGCGCGCGTTCCTGGCCGCACAGCGGCGCGACCAGAACTGGCACCAGGTCCTCTGCCCCACCGTCATGGCCCTCGAGTACGTGCGCCGGCGTGCCCTGGGCGGCTCGGTGGCACGGCTCCACCTGTACTGCGAAGCCCCGGGGGCATGGCATCGCGCCCCTGACGCCGAGCCTTACGAGCTGAAGCTCACCTCTGATCGCGTGCAGGCAGTCCTGCCCTTCGCCACGGCCATCCTGAAGATCATCAAGTACGCCGTGCCGGTGGCCGGCGCTGCCATCGGCATGGTTTCCGAAGACCTGGCCAAGCAGCTGGAGAGCGACATCGCCATGACCAAGGCCCTCGTGGACACCCTGTCCGACAACCTCCCCGACGGCGGCGGTCCCCCTGACGTACCCACGAGGGTCCGAGCCGTCGACGACCCCAAGTTCCGGGCCATGCAGCAACTTCTGCTCACCCTCGACCCGGCCTGCAACTGGGGTGGCCTGAGCAAGGTCAGCACTCCTGAAGGCGACGTCTTCTGGCTGTGCAACGCCCATGCCCAGCAGTACCGCGGACTGCCCGGCCAGTCTCTTGCGGCTAGAAGCTGACCCGGACCGGACTGTCACCGAAGCCCGTGGGTTCATCCGGTGCGGGCCGCGTCGCCCTTGTCGCGGGCCGCGGCGTGCCCGCGGGTTCCCGGTGCGCCGGCGGGGCTCCCTTCGCGGGCCACCCGTAGACCTGGATGGAACGATTGTTTAATATGCTGAACATGCGTTCAACGCCCGACGACCGCACCACCCGTGCCGTCATCCGTGACGAGGCCCTGCGACTGTTCGCCGCGCGCGGGCCGGAGGCGGCGACGGTGCGGCAGATCGCGGTTGCCGCAGGGGTGTCGCCGGGGCTCGTCGTGCATCACTTCGGGTCCAAGGACGGTCTGCGGAAGGAGGTCGACCAGCATGTGCTGGCGATCTTCGAGGCGATGCTCGGCGAGCTGACGGGGGAGGGCGCGGCGGAACTGCTCGACCCCGGTGCCGAGGCGGGTTCGCTGAGTGAGGCGCTCGCCCAGCACCTCCCGGCCGACTCGCCTCTGCCGGCCTACCTACGTCGGTTGCTGCTGTCCGACACCGACGCCGGACGGCTGCTGTTCCGGCGGCTGTTCGACCTGAGCAGGCGGACGCTGGACGGCATGGCGGCGGCCGGACTGGCCGACCCGGGCCGGGACCCGGCGGTGCGCGCCGCCGTCCTCCTCGTCAACGACCTCGCCCTGTTGCTGCTGCGCGACCGCGTTGCCGAAGTCCTCGGCGCGGACCCGCTGTCCGCGGACGGGATGGCGCGCTGGGCCCCGGAGCTGCTGAGCATCTACGCGGGCGGGCTGAACGCGGCACCACCGGAACCACCAGGAGACACCCCTTAAGGAGACTGCGCATGGCGCCCGGTCCCACACCCGTTCAAGAGCTCCCCGCAGAGCAGCCGTTACTGCGGGCCCACGACATCCACAAGTCGTACGGCAGGCACCCGGTCCTGCGCGGCGCCGACCTGACGGTCACGGCGGGGCAACTCGTCGCCGTCGTCGGGGAGAACGGCGCAGGCAAGTCGACGCTGCTGAAGGCGCTCGCCGGCACCCTGCCCGTGGACCGCGGCGAGGTCGTGCTGTCCGGGACCCTCGGCTACTGCCCGCAGGACCCCGTCCTGAACGCGAGCCTCACCGTCGAGCAGCACCTGCACTACTTCGCCGCCGCCCACCGCCTGCCCGACCTGGAGCGCGGTCGTGAACTCGTCCGCCTCCTCGGGTACGAGCAGTACGCGGCGGCCACGGCGGGCGACCTGTCCGGCGGCACCCGGCAGAAGCTCAACCTCACGCTGGCCCTGCTGCACGACCCGGACGTCCTGCTCCTCGACGAGCCGTACCAGGGTTTCGACTGGGAGACCTACCTGCGGTTCTGGGATCTGGTCGAGGACCTGCGCGGCCGCGGCAGGGCGGTCGTGATCATCACCCACCTGGTCTTCGAGCAGGACCGCTTCGACCTGCTCGCCGACCTCGTCGACGGCCGGCTGACCCCGCGCGCCACGTCGGCCAGGGAGGACCACCATGTCAGCGCCTGAGGCGATCCGGATCCGGCCGCAGTACGGCCAGTTCCCCACCGCGCTGCGGTTCTGCGTGCGCGACCAGACCCGCAACCGGTTGGCCGGGCTGTTGCTCGTCCTCTTCGTCCCCGTCTGGTACCTGCTGATGGGCGCGATGGCGGGGCGCACGCCGTTGCACTTCAAGCTGTACGCCACCGGTGAGGTGCTGCGTGTCGACGGGGGCCATCTGACGCTGATCTCCGCCGGGCTGAACTCCGTCACGATGATCGCCGGGTTCGTCGTCTTCGACGCCGTCCGCAAGGCCCTCGTCTTCGACCGGCGGCTGGTGTTCGCCGGCTTTCGGCAGGGCACCCTCATCGGGGCCAAGTCCCTGGCCGTGGCGCTGGTCGCCACGGCCATCGCCCTCTACACGGCGCTCGCGCTGCTGCCCTTCTGGCGTCCGGGCCCGGGCGGCTGGTGCGCCGTGCTCGCCGGCTTCGTCGTCATCGCGCTCGCCTACGGTGCCCTGGGCCTGTTCATCGGCGTCCTGGTCAGGCATGACCTGGAGGGCTTCTTCCTGATCATCATGGGCGGCCTGATGGACACCTTCCTACAGAACCCGCTGGGCAACCCGCTCGCCAACAAGCCCATCCTGCAATGGTTCCCGTCCTTCGGACCCATGCAGTTCGCCGTCAGCGGCTCCTTCGGCCACACCGCGCTGTGGAGCCACCTCGCGCTCGGCCTGGCCTGGGCGGCCGGCTTCGGCGCGGTCGGCCTCGTCATCTTCCGCGTCCGGACCCGAAACCGTACGCACACGGTGTGACGACGGGCCCGGGCGTTCGCGGTCCGTGGTGCCGGCGCGCCGCAGCCGGCCCCGCGGGCGGCGGCTATCGTGCAGCGAATGACACCCTCTGCCACCACCGCGCTGAGCGACGCGGACTTCGCCACCGCCATCGAGGACCGCTACTACGAGGACTACCTGCCCGGGGCGGTGTACGTCTACGGCAGCATCACCATGACCGAGGACGACATCCTCCGCTTCGCCGGCGAGTTCGACCCGCAGCACATCCACACCGACCCGCGGTTCGCGGAACACGGTCCGTTCAAGGGCCTGATCGCCAGCGGCTGGCACACCTGCGCCGTCATGATGCGGCTCTACGCCGACCACTACATCAGCAAGGTCGCCAGCCTCGCCTCGCCCGGCATCGACGAACTGCGCTGGGTACGGCCGGTCCGGCCCGGCGACAGCCTCGCCATCCGCACCACCGTCCAGCAGGCCCGTGTCTCACGCTCCAAGCCGGACCGCGGACTGGTCCACACCGGCATCGAGGTACTCAACCAGCGCGGCGAGACGGTGGTCACCATGTCCGCCATGAACCTCCTGCTGCGTCGTCGACCCGCTGGTGAGTGAGCGACGCCCGGCTCCCCTTCCTGCCGGCTCCGTGCCCGCTACCCGGCCACGAACTGCGTCAGGATGGCCTGCACCTCGTAGATGTCGACGCCCTTGGTGAAGGTCTTCTCGATCGGGGTGTCGCTGCCGGAGAGCCAGATCTTGAGTTCGGCGTCGAGGTCGAGGTGGCCGGCGGTCTCGACCGCGAAGTGCGTGATGCTCTTGTAGGGAATGGAGTGGTACTCCACCCGCTTGCCCGTGATCCCCTGCTTGTCGACGAGGAGCAGCCGACGGTCGGTGAAGATGATGGTGTCGCGAATCAGCAGGTAGGCCGCGTAGACCTGCTCGCCCTGCCCCATCAGCCGTGCGTACTCCTGCTGTGCCGCCGCCGGATCGACCGCGTGCGCGTTTCCGAAAAGCGCCATGACAGGCCCCCGTTTCCCGCGTGTTGTGGTCACCGCACCGCATCGCACTGTATACGCGGTGCGGTGCGGCGCCTTCCGGGAAGTGCACGATCCCTGCGCGGGCGTGGCGCGCCGCGCGTTCAGGCGCGGGCCGCCTCCCACTCCTCGGCGAGGATGCCGAAGACGACCTCGTCCAGGAACGCGCCGTACACCCAGCCCGAGCCGCGCAGGGTGCCTTCGTGGGTGAAGCCCGCCTTCGTCGCGGCGCCCCGCATCGCCGCGTTGTCCGTGAGGGTCTCCAGCTGGATGCGGTGCAGGCCGCGCACCTGGAATCCGTAGGCGCACAGGGTGCGCAGCACGTCGGCGCCGAGGCCGCGACCGCGGAACGCGGGGCGCATGGAGATACCGATGTGCCCCGTCCTGTTGTGCATGTCGATGCCCCAGAGCGCGGCTTCGCCGGCCAGCTCCCCGGTCCTCAGCTCCACCACGGAGAAGATCGCGGTGTGGTCGGAGGGTTCCATCATCGCGTAGGGGGACGATCCCGAGCCCGGCGCGATGGGTCGCCAGGGGTGGGAGCTGGCTCGCGCTCGGGTCGGCACGTCGTCGTACAGCTCGGAGTGGAGAACCGCGACGTCCTCTGCGTGCCGGGCGCGCAACCCGATCTTTTCACCGCGTATCACGCCGCATTGCTACACGAAGGGGGCCAGCCGAGCAACGGAGTTCCCGGTACGTCCGGAAAGCAGCTGTTTCCACGCCCCGTCCTGCGATAGTGATCACGTAGCCGAACCCGGACGAGAACGCAGCCAGCCGGAAAGGACCAGCCGCATGGCCATCCGCCATATCGTCGTCGACCTCGGAAGCGTGCTCTTCCACTTCGATCACCCTCGGCGTCTCGCCCTGCTCTCCGACATGTTCTCCCTGGAGGCCGACCGGGTGGACGCGCTGCTGTGGGGTTCCGGATTCAGCGCCGAGTGCGATGCGGGGCGCTACGGTTCGGCCGACGAGGTGCGTGCCGCCATGCGTGCCGTCGTGGGGTTCCAGGGCAGCGACGAGGAGTTGAACAAGGGATGGTGCAGCGCGTTCTCGCCTGACGACGCCGTCGTGGAGCAGCTGCGCCGGTACCGTGGCGACGCGCCGCTGACGCTGTTCACCAACAACGGCCCCCTGGAGGAAGAGGTCCTGCCCCGGCTCTTCCCGGAAGCCTTCGACAGCTTCGGCCAGTTGTTGTTCAGCTACCGCTTCGGGCTGCGCAAGCCCGACAAGGCCGCGTTCGAGGCCGCGGCCCGGCAGCTCGGCGGGGACTCCGACGGGGATCCCGGCGAGATCCTCTTCGTCGACGACAGCGGCACCAACGTCGAGGCGGCCCGCGCCTTCGGCTGGACGGCCCTGCGGTTCGAGGGCCCCGAGACCATCGCGCGCGCCCTCGGGGCCGCCGGGCCTTCGTCGGTCTGAGGGCTGGGGTCTGAAACTTGCGCCTGGGGCCGGGGGCCTGGTGCCTGGGGCCTGAGGCCTGGAGGTGGGGCGGCCTGGGATAGGTGACGGGGCGGTAGTTTGGCCGACTTTCGGTGCTCATGGCGGTTCTGTGCGGGAACAACCATAGTGAACCGGGCCCGTTCACCCGGCGCTTCCTCTGTTTCCGAAGGGCCTCGCCATGCCGAACGCCTCCCTGCCCGACCTCGCCAGAACCGCCCGTACCTACGCGGTCGACCTTGCCGAAAGGGTCGTCGCCACGTTCGTCGTGTCAGCCGCCGGCGTTGCGATCGCCGCCGGACCTGCCGACATGTTCCACGCCAGCTTCTGGCAGACCGTCGGCGCGGCGGGGATCGCCGCCGCGGGCTCCCTCGTCAAGGGCCTGATAGCCAAGGCGCTCGGTGACAGGAACTCGGCGTCGGTCGCACCCGGGGTGTGACAGCAGCCGGTTGGCCCGGCCCCGTCCCTGACCGGACGGGGCCGGGCCGTTCCGTGTCATGGCACGGCACGGCGTGGCGTGGCATGGCATGGCATAGATGACGGTGACCCTGAGGCGTCCCTGACATATCCCTCAGAGTTCCCGGACATGTGTCAGATTATTTTGACAGGTGCCCGATCGAGCCGTCATGGTGGCGGGGTGAGCGAGACTTCCGGGCCCTCGGGGGACGAACTGTTGAAGGTCCTGGCGGCGCTCGGCAACCCGCACCGCCTGCGGATCGTCGCCGCGCTGTCCCAGGGGCGCAACTACGTCAGTGCCCTGGCGCGCGAGATCGGCATGGGCCGCCCGCTGCTGCACATGCACCTGCAACGGCTGGAGGCTGCCGGGATCGTGGCCGGCTCCCTCGAACTCTCCGAGAGCGGCAAGGCGATGAAGTACTACGAGCTGACGCCCTTCTCGTACGAGCTGACGCCCGAAGTCGTCGCCCATGCGGCAGGCACGCTCACCGAAGGCGAGAAGCAAGGCGAGAGGCAAGACGACAGGCAAGACGAGAAGCGAGTCGAGAAGCAGGCGTCAAGCGGACGCCGGTGACGGCGAAGGAGGCCGGTTATGGGCGAAGACTGGGCGGCAGTGGTCGGCGCCGGAGGGGTCTTTCTCCTCCTGATCGTGGTCGTGCGGCAGTTCGCCGCAACCTGGCGGGCCCGGATGATGGCGGCGCGCGAGGAGCAGTACCGGCAGATGGCGGTCAAGTACCAGACCCTGTTGGAGGACAACGTCGAGATCCAGCGCCGCACGGTCGAGGAACTCGCCCAGTCCAGGGCCGCGCTCAGCTCGATGGAGCGGATGATGCGCGAGGTCGAGTAGCCGAGGGGCCGAGCGTCCGGGTAGCCAAGGCCCGGGAGCGGCCCAGGGGTTGTCAGGGGTGCCCTGACAACTCTACGCTCCCGTGTCAGGGTAAGCCTGACACGCCCGACACGCCTGACACGGGAGATGGCATGGTCACATCGGATGCCCCATCGACAGCGCGACGCGTCACGACCGACAGCCCCCGCTGTTCCTTCTGCGGCAAGCCGCGCACCGAGGTGGCCAAGCTGGTGGCGGGGCCTGGGGTGTACATCTGCGACGTGTGCGTCGGGCTGGCCGGAAGCGTCATCGAGGAGTCCCGGAGGAAGGCCGAGGAGCCCCGGGGGCAGGCCGAGGAGTCTCAGGGGGAAGCCGAGGAGGCCCGGGGGAACGCGGCCGGGCCCCGCCTGCCGATGTGGGAGGCGCTCAGCGATGAGCAGCTGCTCGAACACATCCCGCGGGTGGCGGCCGTGGCGGAGCAGGTGGAGGAGAACCTGCGCTCTTGGGTGCAGGAGCTACGCCGACGGGGCGTCACCTGGGTCCGGATCGGCCAGGTGCTGGGCGTCTCCCGGCAGTCGGCCTGGGAGCGGTTCTCGGGCGAGGAGTGACGGCCGGTTCCGCCGGTCCCGTCGGTTCTGCCCTGCGTCGGTTCCGCGTCGTCCAGGAAGCGGCGTAGCGGCGATCCCCGCCCGGTATCGTCTACAGTGCAGCAGACCGTCTACATGATTGTAGTCGCCGTACCGCGGTCAGCTGCGCAGGACGAAGGGGCACACGACGATGACCACAGCCACGCACCTGGCGTCGCAGTTCGCCGGCGAGGCGCTCGCCGTCAATGTGCTGGACGCGAAGTCGCTGTTGTCCGCCTTCGGGGTGCTGGGCGTCGGCGTGGTGCTGTTCGCCGAGACGGGGCTGCTGATCGGCTTCTTCCTGCCCGGTGACTCACTGCTGTTCACGGCGGGCCTGCTGTGCACCGGCTCGGCGGACCGCGGTGTGCAGCTGTCGCTCACGCCGCTGCTGGTCTGCGCCGTGATCGGTGCGCTGACCGGCTCGCAGTGCGGCTATCTCCTGGGTCGCAAGGCGGGTGGCGCGCTGCTGGCCCGGACCCGTTCGGCCAAGCTGCGCGAGGGCGCGCAGCGGGCGGAGGAGCTGCTGGAGCGGTACGGGATGGCCAAGGCGATCGTGCTGGCCAGGTTCGTGCCGGTGGTGCGTACGGTCCTCAACCCGATGGCCGGTGCGCTGGGCGTGCCGGTGCGGACGTTCACGGTGTGGCAGGTGGTCGGCGGGCTCCTGTGGAGCGTGGGCGTGATCGTCGCGGGCTATCTGCTCGGCTCCTCCATCCCCGACGTCGACCGCTATCTGCTGCCGATCGTCGGCGTGATCGTCGTGCTGTCGCTGCTGCCGGTCTGCGCGGAGGCGTACCGCTCCCGGCGGAGCGCCAAGGCGCGGGCCGCGGGCGGCTCCGGTGGCGGCGCGGAGGTGAACGGCGCGGAGGCGAACGGCGCGCGCCGCCCGGACCAGGACACGGATGGCGCGCGCCCATGAGGGTCACCCTCGACGGTTCGCCGCTCGACGGCTCGGCCTACCTCACCGTGGTGGATCTCGCCCGCCGCGCCCCCGGCTGGCTGGACGGTGCCGTTTCGGTCTGGTCCAGCTCCGGTCTGGTGGTGTTCGCCCTGCTCATGGCGGGGGCCTGGTGGCGGGCGCGCCGGGTGGGCGCCACGGCGGCGATGCTGGCGTTGGCCGCCCCGCTGGTCGTCCTCGCGGCCTACGGGTGCGACGAGGTGCTGAAGCTGGCGGTGCGCGAGGACCGGCCCTGCCGGAGCCTGCGGGTGATGACGCTGGAGGCGTGCGCTGCGCCGGGCGACTGGTCCTTCCCGAGCAACCATGCGGCCATTTCCGCCGCGGCGGCCGTCGCCCTGCTGTGGGTCTCCCGTCGTATCGCCGCCGTCGCCGCGCTCGCCGCCGCCACCATGGCCGCCTCCCGTGTCTGGGTGGGCGCCCACTACCCGCACGACGTCGTCGCCGGCCTGCTCGTCGGTGCCCTGATCGCGGCGGCCGCGATAACGGCGCTACGACGCCGCCCGGAGGCCCTGGTCCGACGGATCACGGCCGCCGCCTGGCTGCGACCGCTGCTGTCGGCGTCGTGAGTGGCGGGATCGATGAGGTGGCAGGGATCGACGAGCAGGGACGAGCAGGGACGAGCAAGTGACGACTAAGGGACGAGCAGGGACGAGCGGTGCGTAGGGGTGCGGGAGCGACGAGAGGCGGGTGAGGTGGACGCTGACCTGAACGGTGCGGGCGCCGGCTTAAGAGGTGCGGGCCCTGACGCGAGCGGCGTGGGCACGCCGGTCCGACGTGGTGCCGGTGCGGACGGTGGAGACGGTGCGGACGCCGGTGTCGGCGACGGAGGCAGTACGGACGCCGGTGTCGGCGACGGAGGCGGTGCGGAGGCCGGTGTCGGCGACGGAGGCGGTCACGCGGCGGCTGCTGCCGCCACGGTCGCGCTGACCGCGTTCACCGTGTTCGTCGCGCTGGCCTGGTTCATGGCCGTACGTGGCGGCCCGCTCCCCGTGGACGACACCCTTCTGAACTGGTCCGTGGCCCACCGCCCCGCCGTGGCGACGGCGCTGGCCCGGGGGCTCACGGCCACCGGTACCGGCGTCACCCCGTACGCACTCCTCGTGGTCGCGGGTGTCGCCGTGGGACGTTCCGCGCGGCAGCGGTTGCTCGCCGCCGTCCTGGGCACCGGCTGCCTGGGCGCGGCGCAGGCCGTGCGCTACGCGACGATGGCGCTGGTCGAGCGGCCCCGCCCGCCGCGGCTGGACTGGCAGACGCACGGCACCGGCTGGGCGTTCCCCTCCGGGCACACCACCACAGCCGCGATCACCGCCGGCCTCCTCGTCCTCGCCGTCCTGCTGGCGGCACCGCACGGCCGGGGCCTTCTCATGGCCGTCATCGGCTGCTGGGGCGTACTGGTCGGGCTCACACGGATCTATCTCGCGGTGCACTGGTGCAGCGACGTCATCGGCGGCTGGCTGTTCGCGGCAGGCTGGCTGGGGCTGGTCCTGTGGGCAGCGGGCCGCTGGCTCCCGGCACCGCTCCGCCGTCGGGTCAGAGCCGTCGCTTGACCTCGTACCGCGGTCCCAGGTCGGGATCGTCCGGGTGCTGCAACTCGGCCGCCAAGCCGTGCGCCACGATCAGGTCGTGCAGCAGTCCACGGGTCTGCTCCCGGGGCACTCCGCTGCGGCGCGCGATCTCCTCCAGGTACACGCCCTCACCACCGTTCTCCGTCTCTGCGGTGGTCAACGTCTCGAAGACCCGTGCGTGTGCAGCGGAGTACTCGGGGTGCCCGCGGCCCTGGAACGGGCTGGCTTCGGGGCCGGTCGGGGGCCCCGAGCCACCCGAGACGTCATACGGCCACTGCTGCTTGCCACGGTGTTCCGTGGCTATCTTCACCTCGTGTTCGGTCGATGTGCCCAGATGCGTGCGCTGCTTGGAAGCGCCGGTCGTCGTCCCCTGGAAACTGGGCCGCTCACCTGCGCGTTCGGCTTTACGCGCGGCTGCGCGCCGCTGGGCCTCGTCCCCTTCCATCTTCTTGCGCACCATGTCCGAAGCTCCCGGTGATGGCTTCTGGTGATAGCACCCGGTGACCGGCGGTTGGCCTGCCGCGTGCGTGCGGTCGACGCCGCCGGAATGCATACGTCACGGGTCGGGTGACACCGGGCCCGCTGGTCAAACCCGCCGTTCACACGGCGGCCCGGGCAGGCGCCGGCACGGTCTGCGCAGACCGCTTGACCTTGCCCTTCGGGGAAGGACGACCGTGTCCACACGGCTCACTCGAGCCCGGGACGAAGCGGGCAGAGACGAGCAGCGGCAGAGACGAGCACCGGCAGAGACGAAGAGGGCAGAGGGGGAGTTCGCGTGACGGAGGCCTGCGTCGTTCTCGACATCGGCGGCGTACTGGAGATCACGCCGGAGACCGGATGGGTGGAGAGGTGGGAGGAGCGGCTGGAGCTGCCGCCGGGTGCGGTCCATGCGCGGATGAGCGACGTGTGGCGGGCCGGGAGCGTCGGGACCATCGGCGAGCAAGAGGTGCACGAGCAAGTAGCGGCGCGCCTGCGTCTCGACCCGCCCCAGGTCGACGCCTTCATGGCCGATCTGTGGACGGAGTACCTCGGGACGCCGAACGAGGAGCTCATCGGCTCGCTGCGGCGGCTGCGCGGAAGCTGCAAGCTGGGCATCCTGAGCAACAGCTTCGTCGGCGCCCGAGAGCGGGAGGCAGCGCTCTACCGCTTCGACGCCCTGGTCGACCGCATCGTGTACTCGCACGAGATCGGTGTCGAGAAGCCCGACCCGCGGGCGTTCGAGGCCGTCTGCGCCAGCCTGGAGGTGCGTCCCGAGGAGTGTCTCTTCGTCGACGACGTCGCACGCAACGTCACGGCCGCCCGGGCGATGGGCATGCAGGGACACCTCTTCGAGGACAACGTCCGGACGATCGCACGCATCGCCGCCCATCTGGACGGGCGGTCCCCCGGGCCCCGGCCGGACGGGGCACGTGGGCGATCGGGCACGTAGGCAATCGTTCACGTGGGCAATCGTTCACGTGGGCGATCGGGCACGTGGGCAATCGTCCATGTGGGTGATCGGGCACGTGGGCAATCGTTCACGTGGACGACGCTGCGTGCTGCCGTCGTCCTGCGCGGGTGTCGTCAGCCCTCGCCCCGCTCTCGCATCCAGCGCTGTAGGTACCGCCCCAGCGCCGTCGTCGCCGCGGTCAGGAAGACGAAGCTGTAGAGGATCTGCACGATCGCGACGATGCGGGCCGACTGCCCGATCGGAGCGATGTCGCCGTAGCCGATGGTGGCCAGGGACACCAGCGTGAAGTAGACCGCGTCGAGCCGGGTGTGCAGGTTGCGGACCTCGCCGGGCTGCTTGGAGAGCGAGTAGTACGCGGCGGCGAACAGGAACACGCTCAGGCAGACCAGCAGCGGGATGACCAGGCCGGGCCGGAGCGCTCTCCGATCGGTGAGGACATCACGGATCTGCCACAGCAGCAGCACCGCGACCACGCCGAGGAGCGTCACGAAGACGGTCCAGCCCGCGGCCGGGTGGTGCGGTCCGAAGCGGTCGAGGGGGAGCAGGCAGTACGCCGTCACCACACCGGCCAGGAACAGCAGGGTGAGGGCGTACGACCGGGCGGAGCCAGTGGCGGAACCGGGCGGTCGGGCACGGCCCTGCGGTCCCGGTCCGGAGCCCGTCCGCGGCCCCGGACCCTGGCCCGAGCCCCCGCCCGGACCCGGTTCACCGGCACCGCCCGTGGGCCGTGCCGTCACAGCCGTCCCTCATGTCGCCGATGGCCGCACGGGCGGCCGGACCGCTGCGTCGCCGTGGTCAACCCATGGTCTCCCGCCTGCGGTCGGTGCACACCGCCCAGATCACGAACGTGTCGATCGCGATCGAGACGATCGCCCAGATCGGCTGGAAGGGCAGCCAGATGAAGTTGGCGATCAGGCTGAGCGCGGCGATGGCGATGGCGACCATGCGCGCCCAGCGTGCCCCGGTGGTGAGCAGTGCGAGGCCCGCGAGGGCGAGGACCACGCCCAGGCCGAGGTGCAGCCAGCCCCAGGAGTTGACGTTGTAGCTGTACACGTAGTTGCCGGGGCGGGTGTACGCGTTGTTGCTGATGATCCCTGCGATGCCCTTGACGACGCCGAGCATCCCGTCCACCAGGAGCAGGATGCCTGCGAAGATCGTGCCGCCGCGCGCCCAGGAGGCGGTGCCGGGCGGCCGGACGTGCGGCGTACGGGGTGCCGCTGTCTGCGCCATGAGGACTCCTTGTGTCGTCTCCTCCGCCATGAGGGGGCATGCGGTTCATGACCTGCACGCCCCTCATGACGTCATGAGGGGCAGGAGGAGACACCGATGGCATCGGGCCGTGCCGGCCGACTCGGGCCGCGCCCGCCAGGTGGTCACCCGCGTCCCCCCGTCCCGTGACACCAACGTGTGCACCCGCCGCCCGGGCCACCACCCGGACGCGTCCAAATGGGTGATAGCGGGGGAAACGGTGCAGGTCAGGAAGGATGCGGTCACGCGGGTGTCGGCCGCCGGCCGCCGGCCGCCGGGCCCGATGGCGCGGGACGCTAGATCCCCGTCTGGTGGTCGTCCCCGTAGCGGAAGGAGACCGCGTTCTCGTAACGGAAGGCGCCGGCGGCACCGCGGTTGTCGACGACGTGCACGTCACTGATCGGGTGCGCCGGTTCGTCCCCGCCGGCCGCCTGGGCGACCACGCCGACGACGTGGCGCTGTGATCCGGATGTCAGGGCCACGACATTGCTGGCGACGTCGATCGTGGTGAGATCGTTGAGGGAGGCCTTGACGAGGATGCCGCCGACGCAGTTCTGGACGTCGTTGGCGCGGATGACCACCCGCTGGGTGTTGAAGGCGCCGATCGCGTCGTACACCGCGTCGGTGACCTTGTTGCCCTCGATCAGCACGTCGGTGTGGGTGTGACCGCTCACCGTGGTGTGCGAGCCGCACAGCTGGCCCCACCCGGCCCTCGAACCCGAGGGCGCGCACTCGTTGCGCAGGATGCGGATGTCGGTGCACGGCGTGTTGTCGGCTCGGCCGCCCCAGGCGGTGTTGCCGCTCGCGACGTCGAGCTGGACGGCCTCGCCGTGCCACTGCCCCTGAGTGAGGTCGGGTATCCATCCCTGGAGTGCGCAGCCGGTGACGGTGGCGGACTTGACCGCGTTCAGTTCGATCGCGTGCCAGGACTTCACGTTCCAGATGGTGACGTTGTCGACCAGCACGTTCGCGGTGTGCTCGAAGGTGAAGACGTTCATCGGCGGTGCCGGAATGGCCCACCGGATGTCGTCGTCCGTCAGGCCCGACTGGTGCAGGTAGGTGTAGGAGGCATCCCAGGAGCCTCCGGTCACCCGGATGTTGCCCGGCGCGGTGTAGCCGGGGGTGTCCGACGGTACGTAGTTGCAGAGCAGCGTGGCATGCAGTGTCACGGACTTGTCCACGGCCCGTCCTGCGACGGTGGCGGGGTAGCCGTCCGCCGCGCTGTAGACGTCGGACTTCGTGACGTAGGTCGCCGCCACGGTGGGAAAGGCGGCCTCGAACCGTGAGGTGCCCGCGTCGAGGTGGGTGTTGCCGCCGATCACCAGGGTGTCCTTGAGGGTGTAAGGACCGGAGGCCGCCTTGACGAGAATCCGCCCTCCCTCCGACGTTCCCCATCCGGCGTCCGCACCGCGGGCGGCGGCGTCGAGTGCGTCGCGCAGTGCCTTCACGTTCGCCGCCTCGTTGGCCGGCCTCGGGTTGATCGCTAACGCGGTGGTGGCAGAGGCGGCGCCTCCGGCGGTGCCCAGCGCGAGGGTTGCCGTCCCCGTCAGCGCGCTCGCGCGCAGCAGGTGACGTCGGGTCAGTGGTGACAAGGGTCCTCCCATGAGGTTCGTCGCTGCGGGCTGGCTGCCGGCTGCCGGCTACCGGCTGCTGGTGAGTGGTGAGTGGTGAGTGGTGAGTGGTGAGTCAGTGGTTACGGGTTGCAGAAGTCCGTCCACGCCTGGCGGCTTGGTCTGTCGGTGAGCCGGTAGTCGGGGCCGTCGTGGGTCCGCCAGTCCTCGTCGAAGTACTCGGCGAACAGGGCGCCGTGCTCGGTCAGGTAGGACGAGACGTCCCGCAGCCACTGCGCCCGGCCGGTGCCGGAGTCGCCCGTGACCAGGCCGGTGCCGGTCTCGGGGATGGCGAAGGGCAGGCCTTCCTGGTCGCTGATCTGCGCGATCTGGCCGAACATGTCCTCAGGGGCGCGGTACGTGGTCGGCGCGGGTTTGGTGCTGCTGTACGCGTCCCACCCCAGCACGTCGATCGTGTCGGCGCCGGGGTAGTAGTCCCGCCAGTTGCGGCCGGAGGCCGGCTGCAAGCTCCACTCCATGAGGATCAGCGTGGCCCGCAGGCGCGGGTGATTCGTCTCGGCGGCCGCCTGCGCCAGCACCTTCCAGGCGTCCCGGTACTGCTGGGCGGTGAATTCGCCGTTCTTTATGTTGTCTTCCGGCTCGTGGTAGTACGACCAGTAGATGTCCTGGTCGACCGGTGCGGTGGCGAACCAGTTGCGCAGGGTGTCCAGCGTGCCGTTCGTGTTGTCGATGATGTCGGTGGGCGCTGCTTTGAAGGAGACGGTGAGCGGGCGACCCCCGACGTCCACCTTTCCGGGCCAGGCCTGGGGCAGCCCGCCGTAGTAGATGCGGATGGCCTCCAGGCCCTCGTAGCGCGCATCTTCGTTTTCCAGGCCGTCCTGCCAGTTCCCGCCGTTGCCGACACCGAGGGTCGAGCCGCATAACGTCTGCGTGGCTCTCGTCCCCGTCGCCGTCCCCGTCGCCGACGGCCCGGCCGTCCCGTCGGCGAGGGCGATGGACGACGTGCTGATCGTGGCGACCGCGGTGACCGTGGCGACCACGGCCGCGGCACTCACCGCGGGTGGCAGGCGCCTGGTGCGGCGGACCGGTGGGGTGGCTTGTGGAGAATGTAGAGACATGGTGTGTGCATTTACCAGCGGGGCACGGAGCGTTCAAGGTTCCTGACCTGAACTGGCAGGCGGGGGACCTGTTGTAGCCATCGTCGTGCCGCGGCCCGTGCATGCGCGGGAGCGCCCCCGGCCATGCTGCGGCCGGGGGCGCTGGTTGCTGATGTAGCAGGTCAGCAGGGTGAGATGTAGAAGACCGGCGTCCAGCTGGCCGTGCCGGAGTCCTTGGCGGTGTTCGTCCAGCGCACGCTGCCGTCGGAGTTGTAGAAGATGGCGACGGTGCCCGTGGTCTGGTTGTTGTTGAAGACTCCGTCGCCTATGCCGTCGAAGCTGTAGAGGCCGCAGTAGTAGTAGTCGTAGAGGTCCCCCACGCCGTCCTGGATGCACAGGTGGCCGCTGCCGCAGGCGAGCGTCGCCGCGCTGGGGTTGGAGCCGGGTGCCGAGACGGTCAGGGTGCCACCCGGGATGCTCAGCTTGTGGGCGTTGACCTGCTGGGCGTCGGGGTGGGTGGCCAGGTACGTGTCGATCTTCTGCTGGAGCGCGGTCGCGGAGGCCGGTGCCGCGGATGCGCTGCCGACGGCGACCTGCCCCACGACCAGCGCCGCTGCCGCAGCAGCCAGGGCCAGAGCCTTGCTCGGTGACATGTGTTCTCCCCCTCGTGTGTGGATGCCGCCATGTGGCGCTCGATCCCCCCTGGGGGCGCCGGGCGGCTCCGAACGCGTCTCATCGTGGTGGAGGCGAGAGGGTGCGGCGAAGAGGGAAATTTGTCATGTTCAGGTGATGTGTGGACCGATCCCTGGTATTCATGCGATTTCACTGTCTTCAGGTGGCTTCAGGTGACCGTGCCACCGCATCCGGCGGCAACGTGCCGGAGCAGGGCGCGGCGAGCCGGCTTCGCGCTGCTCAGCAAGGGCAGCCGAGGGTTCTCCCGACGGTTCACGTGACCGCGTCAGGGCCCTACAAGTCGGCGCGCTGGTCCTTGTGTCACGACCGGTATTCGATGCCCACGCGCCGAGCGAGCCGCATCCGGCTATTGGCCGAACCGCCGCCGGCGGTCCCCGAAGCTGCGGACCGCGCGCAGGAAGTCGACCTCGCGGAACGCGGGCCAGTACGCCTCGCAGAAATACAGCTCGGAATAGGCGCTCTGCCAGAGCAGGAAGTTCGACATGCGCTGCTCCCCGCTGGTCCGGATGACGAGATCGGGATCCGGCTGCCCGGCCGTGTACAGGTGCCGGGCGATGTCGTCCACGGTGAGCCGTTCGGCGAGGTCGGCGGGGGACTGACCGCTCGCCGCGCTCTCGTGCAGCAGCTCGCGCAGCGCGTCGACGACTTCCTGCCGGCCGCCGTACCCGATGGCGAGCGTCACGTGGGCGTCCGTCGGGCAGTCCCGGGTGGTCTCGACTGCGGTCTTGAGCGCACGGGCCGTGTCGTCCGGAAGCACGTCGAGGGTGCCGGCGATGTGCACCTGCCAGCGGGCGTCCGGTCGGGCCAGCTTGTCGGTGACGACCTGTTCGATCAGCTTCATCAGGAACGTGACCTCGGTGTCGCCGCGGCGCCGGAGGTTCTCCGTCGAGCACACGTACACCGTGACGTGCTTGATCCCCAGCCCCTCGCACCAGCCGAGCACGTGCTCCACGTGCTCGGCTCCGAACTTGTGCCCCAGGCTGGGACTGGCCAGCCCCATCTGCCGGGCCCAGCGCCGGTTCCCGTCCATGATCAGCCCGACGTGCGCGGGCAACGGACCGCCCGCGAGCCGTTGCCGCAGCCGTCGCGCGTACAGGGCGTAGAGGGGTGAGGTGAGGCGCATGAGGTGCCCTTCCCGTAGGAGCAGGTGAGGCCGGTGAGCCGGATATCCGGTCGTCCAGTCTGTCGCAGTCACCCGCATCGTCTGCCGTCGTTTTGCCGACGGTCCTCCGACGATGCGCCGTCGGTCATCCGACGATCCGCCGTCGGGTGCTCTGAGACCATCACCCCCATGAACCCTCAGCCCGCCACCTCCGCCACCTCCGCCGCCGCGTCCGCCTCCGCCCCCGCCCCCGCAGAACGGCCCGAAGGCATCGGCCGTGCCGTGGTCCTCGAGGAGGTCGGGCGGCCCTCGGTGGTGCGGGAGTTCCCGATCCCGCCGGCCCCGGCCGGCGGGGCCGTCGTGGCCTGCGGGTACGGGGGCGTCTGCGGAACGGATCTGCACCTCCAGCAGGGGCATCTGGCGGTGCCCACCCCGCTGGTGCTGGGGCACGAAGGGCTCGGCACGCTGCGGGCGCTGGGGGACGCGCCGGCGGGCGACGGGCCGGCGTCCGCCGTGGACGCCACGGGTGCGCCGCTGGCCGTCGGGGACACGGTGATGTGGGCGTCGTCGATCGCCTGCGGGACCTGTCCACCGTGCCGGCTGCACCGCGAGCCCACGCTCTGCGAGAACCGCCGCACCTACGGCGTGAACCGTTCCCTCACGGACGGCCCCGCCCTCTCCGGCTCCTGGGCCGACCACATCGTCCTGCAACCCGGCACCACCGTGGTGCGCACCGCCGAGGGCCTCGACCCGCTGGCCGCCATGGCGCTGGCGTGCGCCGGGCCGACCGTGGTCCACGCACTGTACGAACGCCGCCCGGTGCGCCTGGGGGAGACCGTGGTGGTGCAGGGCAGCGGTCCTGTGGGCCTCGCGGCTGCGGCGTTCGCCCAGCTCTCCGGCGCCGGCAAGGTGGTCGTCGTGGGCGGTCCCGCCGGGCGGCTGCGGCAGGCCGCAGCGGCGGGCATCGGCGACGTGCACCTGAACATCGCGGAGGCCGACGACCCCGGCGCTGTGCTCGACGAGGCACGGGAAGCCGCCGGCGGTGACGGCGCCGACCTCGTCATCGAGTGCGCGGGCGTGCCGGCCGCCGTCGCCCAGGGGCTCAGGCTGGCCCGCCGGGGCGGCTCCTACCTGGTGATCGGGCAGTACACGGACGCCGGCGACACCCTTCTGAACCCGCACCAGATCGTCCACCGCCAGCTCGACGTCATCGGTTCCTGGGCCTTCAGCGGCGCCCACCTGGTGGAGTACGTACGCCTGCTGCCCGCGCTCGTCGCCCGCTTCGACCTGGCGAGCCTGGTGACCACGTTCCCGCTGGACGAGCACGAGCGGGCGACGGCGGCGGTGGCGGAGGGCACGGTGATGAAGGCGGTGCTGGTGAGCTGACGGCCGCCGGGTGCAGCCGCCGGCTGGGAACCGGAACGTCTGCTCGGCGCGTTCTTGGAACGGACAGGGCGCGCTTCTCGCAGGGCGCCGCGGCCGTCGATGGTGAGGCACGGGGGAAGGCTTCATGGACATCGGGCGCGTCATGGAGGTCTGGTCCGCGGGGGCGGGACGGGCCGCGACGGGGTACCTCGTCGGCGATCGAGCCGTGCTGACCGTTGGGCACGCCGTCCGGGCCGCCGGCGACGCGGCCACGGGGGGCACGGCCACGAGGGGCATGGACACGGCGGGCACGGCCATGGCGGGCAGGGCCATGGCGGGCACGGCCGCGGCGCGCATCGAGGTCAGACGGCTGGGCGACGACCGGTGGTGCGCTGCGGAGGTCATCCCGTTACGTGCGGCCCCCGACATCGCCCTCATCCGTATCACCGACCCCGCCTGGCAGCCGCCCGTCCTCGCCCCCGTCCGGTGGGGGCGGGTCCCGACCGTCGGGCAGGAGCCCGTGCCGCCGGTCGGGCAGGCCGGCGCGGTCCGCGGCGCCGCCCCCCACCGTCTCCCGTTCCTGGCCGTCGGCTTCCCCGACGCCGAACAGCGGCCGGACCGCGTCCGGGACAGCAAGGAGATCCGCGGACACCTGGAAACCCTCACCGGGCTGAAGTCCGGCCTGCTCGCACTGCACGTCGACGACAGCGCCGTACCGACACCGAGACCGACACCGCCACCGTCACCGTCACCGACCGCCCCGGGCCTCCGCCCCCTGCCGGCCGCCGAGGACCGCGGACGGCGGGCGCCAGCGTGGGCGTCAGGGTGGGCCGGCAGCTCGGGCGCCGCGGTGTTCTGCGGACCGCTGCTCATCGGCGTCCTCTGCACGGACCGGGCATCCGCGTACCGCGGCGATCAGCTGACCGCGGTCCCGATCACCGCGCTGACCGCCGACCCGGAAGGCGCGACCGGCCTCGCCGCCGCCCTGGGCGCACCGCCTGTCCTGGAGGACGCGGTGCCGTCGGTCCTCGTGCCGGTGTCCGCTGCCGGCGTCTTCACCGAGCCGGCCGTACTGCCCGACCGGCCGCCACCGCCACCGAGTTTCCTGCTCCGCAGCGACTACGAGGTGGTGCCCTTCCAAGGGCGTACCGACGAGGTGGCGGCGCTCACCGAGTGGTGCCGGACGCCCGATCCGGTCGGGCTGCGGCTCTGTCACGGCCCCGGCGGGCAGGGCAAGACCCGGCTCGCGCAGCGGCTCATCAGCCGGATGACCGAGCACGGCTGGACAGCGGGACGCTTGCGCACCCACCACGACCAGGACGCCTTCGCGCGGCTGCTGGGTGCGGCACGCGACGTGCTGCTGGTGGTCGACTACGCGGAGGCGATACCGAACCAGGAGCTCACGGGCCTGCTTGAGCTGGCCGCCCGGCCCCGGCAGGCGGGGGCACGGGTACGGGTGCTGCTGCTGGCCAGGGGGCCCGGCGAATGGTGGTCGAACCTGCTGCTGAGGCTGCCGGACCAGCTCGCGGTGCTGGCCCCGGATGCGGAGTACGCGTTGCCGCCGTTGTTCCCGCGGCCCGAGGAGCGGCAGGCCGAGTTCCGGCGCGCCCTCACCGAGTTCGCCGCCCGGGGCGGGTACCGCACCGAGGGGCTGCCTCCCGCGGCCGACCTCTCCGAACCGCGGTACGCCTCCGTGCTCACCCTGCACATGACGGCGCTCGCCCTGCTGCTCGACCACCAAGCCGAAGGCGAACGATCACAACTCGACGAGCGAGCCGAAGGCGAACGATCAGAACTCGACCACCAAGGCGAGGGCCAACGACCAGAAGGCGAACGCCCACCCGCCGCCGGGCCACCCCAGAACGCCGCCTACCGTGACCCGGCCGCCCGCGTGCTCGTGCACGAGCGCCGGTACTGGGCCGACTCGGCGCGCGCGGCCGAGCTGCCCGACACCGGGGCCCGGCTGCTGGACGCGGTGATGGCGGCGGCCACCTGCTGCGGCGCCGCCGGCCGCGAGGAAGCCCTGGAGGTGCTGGCGCTGCTGCCGGACCTGGAAGGCGAGCACCGCAGAACGCGCGGCCGGTACGCCGACTGGGTGCATGACCTGCACCCCGGTGAGGACTGGCTCAACGGGCTACAGCCGGACCTGCTGGGCGAGTACTTCGTCACGCGCACCCTCGAGGCACAGCGGGACCTGGTCGCCGCCCTGGCCCGGGAGGCCCGTAAGGACCAGGCCCTGCGCCTGGTGACCACGTTGGCCCGGGCGGCGGTGCATCAGGAGGCCGCCGCCGTGGTGCTGCACACCGTCTTCTCCCACGCCGGGGACGACGTCTTCCTGGCCGCCACGGTGGCGGCACCGTACGTGGACTCCCCGCACCTGCTCGTCGACGTGCTGCTGCCGGCGGTACCCCGGGTGGCCGACGACGACATCCTGTACACCGCCACCGTGGAGCATCCCCACGTCGGCCGCACGGCACCGTTGAAGATCGCGATGGCCAGGGAGGCGCTCCAGCGGTTCCGGGCGCTGCCCGAGCGGCTGCTCGACAGGGAGGCGGAGCTGAGCCGTGCGCTGGCGGACGGACTGAGGTCGGCCCAGGACGAGGACGCCGGTGCGGCAGCCGCCGAGGCGGTGCGGCTCTTCACCGAACTGGCCGCTGAGGATCCCGCCAGATACACCTGGGACCTGATCGGCGCACGGATCAACCAGGGGGCGCATGTCGCAGCCGACGAAGCACTCGACATCGCCGACACCGTCGTCCGACAAATCCACCGAGCCCACAAGCAGGACCCGGGGGCGGCCGAACGCACGCTGACCGAGGCGTACATGGTGCGCGCCATGGCCCTGAAGAAGCTGCGGCGCGTGAAGGACGCCGTCCACGCCTCGGAGCAGGCCGAGCGGCACTGCCGCAAGGCGGCCGCCATGGGCCAGAAGGAGGCCGCGGCGCGGTTTCCCACCGTGCAGATGAACCTGGCCAACAACTACAGCAGGGCCGGCATGCACCACGCCGCCCTGGCCAAGATCAACGAGGCGGTCGAGGAGTTGCGCAGACAGTACGCCGAGCACCCCGATCCACTCCGCCCCAACCTGCCGCAGGCCCTGGTCAACCAGGCCCAGTGCCACGCCGACGTGGGCGACCTGCCACGCGCCCTGGCCGTCATCGAGGAGGCCACCGACCGCTGGGAGCGCATCGCCACCCACCAGGAGCACTGGCGGGAGACGCTGATGACGACACACGCCATCTGGTTGAACCTGCTGGGCAAGGCGCCCGGCGCGCAGGCGTCACGCAGGGCGTTCACGGCTGCGGTGACGCGGGCCGCCGCCCTCGTCGAGCAGCGCGGGTCGGCCGGGTAGACCGCCGACGCGCCCGGACACCCCCTGCGGACCGGTGCTGCACCGCACGGGTCCTACACTTGCCCACTCGTGGTTGCCCATCGCCGCGTAGCCCCACCACCGGTGACCCCGCGACCCGCAGGAATCGGCCGTGCACCCGGCACCACGCACCGCACGGCACGTGCTGCGTGCCCACGCCGGAAACGGCACACACGTCGGTAACCGCGCAGCCACCGCACCAGCCAGGACCCACCACACCAAGCCCACCACCACCCGCACCATCAAGACGCACGACACGCACGACACGCACCGCACCACCAGCCCCACCCGTCACACGACCAACCCGCCCCACCACCTCGCCACCCGCTACCGACCACCGACCACCCCCACGACGAACCCACCAACCCCACCCACCCCACGACGAACCCACCACGCCAGGTCCGGCCAGGACACGCCGGCTGAAGCTCAAGACCCGAAGGGTGTTCGGCGCCTTGATAGTCATCGAAGATGTCAGCAAGCGATATCCGGACGGCACGGTGGCCGTCGACAGGTTGTCGTTGGAGATTCCCGATCGGTCGATCACCGTGTTGGTGGGCCCGTCCGGCTGCGGAAAGACCACGACGCTGCGGATGATCAACCGCATGATCGAGCCGAGCAGCGGACGCATCCTGCTCGACGGCAAGAACGTCCTCAAGGAGCCGGTCAACGCGCTGCGCCGCTCCATGGGCTACGTGATCCAGAACGCGGGGCTGTTCCAGCACCGGAACATCCTGGACAACATCGCCACCGTGCCGCGGCTGCTCGGCTGGTCCAAGCAGCGGGCCCGGCGGCGGGCGAGCGAGCTGATGGAACGGGTCGGCCTGGACGCGTCGATGGCGCGGCGCTACCCGTACCAGCTCTCCGGCGGCCAGCAGCAGCGCGTCGGGGTGGCCAGGGCGCTCGCGGCCGACCCGCCGGTGCTGCTGATGGACGAGCCGTTCTCCGCGGTCGACCCCGTGGTGCGCCGCGGGCTCCAGGAGGAGCTGCTGCGCATCCAGTCCGAGCTGGGCAAGGCGATCGTCTTCGTGACCCACGACATCGACGAGGCCATTCGCCTGGGCGACCAGGTCGCCGTGCTGCGCACCGGCGGCAAGCTCGCCCAGTTCGCACCGCCCGACGAGCTGCTGTCGGCGCCCGCCGACGAGTTCGTCGCCGACTTCCTCGGCGCCGACCGGGGCATCCGCGGCCTGTCGTTCTTCACCTCCACGGGTCTCAACCTCACCCCGGGTCCGGTCGTCGCGGTCGACGCCACCGCCAAGCAGGTGGCCGCCCGCGCCAACCCGGACACGCCGTACGTCCTGGTCACCGACGAGGACGGCAAGCCGCTCGGCTGGGCGAAGCCGGCCGACTGGACCGACGGGGTGAAGAAGCTCGCCCCGTTCGGGCAGACCTTCGAGTTCGGCCGGGACTCGCTGCGTGTCGCCCTGGACTGCGCGGTGCTCTCCCCCGTCGGATGGGCCGTCGCCGTGGACCGGACCGGCAGCGTGGTGGGCGTCGCCTCCCAGGAGACCATCGCCGCGGCGATCCGCGGCGCGCACGCCGAGCGGGACCTCAAGGCGAAGGCGGGCGCCGCCTACCAGGCCGGCAAGGCACGGACGGCCGCCACGGGCGGCACCGGCAAGACGACCGGTAACGCGACGGGCAAGCCGAGCCAGCCGGGCAAGGGCACCAAGGCGGGCCCGTCAAGCGAGGAAGGCGGCCAGGCGGACGAGGCCGCGACCGGCCAGGACGCGGCCCGGGACGGCGAGCAGGACACCGGTCGGGACGCCGGCCGGGGCGCGGGAGCCGCCACGTGAACGGCTTCTTCGACATGCCCAGCGACCTCCAGCACAGCTATCTGGGACTGGTCGGCTGGCATCTGGAGGAGGCGCTGATCCCGGTGCTGATCGGGCTGCTGCTGGCGCTGCCGATCGGCCAGCTGTGCGTGCGCTTCCGCTGGATCTATCCACCGGTCCTGTGGATCACCACCGTGCTGTACGCGATCCCGTCGCTGGCCTTCTTCGTGGTCCTGATCGACTACACGGGGCAGAGCGAGACCACCGTGATGATCCCGCTGGCCCTGTACAGCCTGGTGGTGCTGGTGCCGGCGATCGTCGACGGGGTGCGGTCGGTGCCCGAGGAGACCAACGCCGCCGCCGTCGCCATGGGGATAGGCACGGTGCGTCGCTATCTGACGGTGCAGTTGCCGATCGCCGTTCCGGCCATCATCGCGGGGTTGCGGGTGGCCACGGTGTCCAGCATCAGCCTCGTCAGCGTCGGCACCCTGATCGGCAACCAGGGCGCGCTGGGCAACCTGCTCGCCGACGCGATGTTCTACCACCGGCCCATCCTGGCGGTGTCGTCCGTGGTCACCACGGCCGTGCTGGCGATGCTCATGGACGCCGTGCTGGTGCTGGTCAGGCGGCTGCTGACGCCGTGGCAGCCGCGTGGCGCCAAGGCCGCGGCACGCGCCGCCCGCCGGGCCGCCGGCTCGGCCGCCCGCTCCGGCACGCAGCCTGCCGGCGAGGATTCCGCCCCGGCCCTGGAGCGTGTGCCGTGACCGTCTTCCACTTCATGCAGTCCTTCTTCTCCGACACGGCGCACTGGCACGGGTACGACGGCATCCCGCAGCGGGTGCTGGAGCACATCGAGTACGCGTCGGCCGCGTTGGGCATCGCCGCCCTGATCGCGCTGCCGATCGGTCTTGTCACCGGGCACACCGGGCGCGGTGGCAACGCGGTGGCGCTGGTGGCCACGGCGGGGCGGGCGCTGCCCAGCTTCGGCCTGCTGGTGCTGCTGTTCGTCTGGCTCGGACTGAGCACCTGGCCGGCGATGATCCCGCTGGTGGTGCTGGCCATCCCGCCCATCCTGGTGACCACGTACGAGGCGGTGCGCACCGTGGACGCGTCACCCGTGGACGCGGCACGCGGCATGGGGATGCACCCGGCGAAGATCCTCTTCCAGGTGGAGCTTCCCGTCGCGCTGCCGTTGATACTCAGCGGGCTGCGGTCGGCGGCGATCCAGATCGTGTCGACGGCGACGATCGCGGCGTACGTGAGCCTGGGCGGGGTCGGCCGGTACATCGTGGACGGCCTCTACCAGCGCGACTACGAGAAGGTGGTGGGCGGCGCCGCCCTGGTGGCGGTCCTTGCGCTGCTCGTCCTCGGACTGTTCTGGGTGGCGGGGCGTGCGCTGGTCTCGCCGGGGGTCCGGCGGCGCTGACACGCCGGCCGCGACGGGGTGCCACGAGAGCGGGGCTCCGGCCAGGGAACGGATCGGCTCACGTACGGCTCGGCCCGGCAGGGTCGGCCCGGGCGGTACGTGGGCCGGCCCGTCAGCTCGTCGCGCGCGCCAGCGCATGCTCCAGGACGACCAGCAGCGCGTCCCGCACCGACCCGCGCTCCCGCGCGTCGAAGACGGTCACCGGCACGTTCTCCCGGACGTCCAGGGCCCAGCGGATGTCCTGGAGGTCGTGCTCCAGCTGGCCGTCGAAGGCGTTCACCGCGACGGCGAACGGGATGTCGCGGTGCTCGAAGTAGTCGACGGCGGCGTAGCAGTCGTCGAGCCGCCGGGTGTCGACGATCACCAGACCGCCCAGCGCGCCCTCCATCAGGTCGTCCCACATGAAGCCGAATCTCTCCTGTCCTGGCGTGCCGAACAGGTACAGCTTCAGCGTCGGGTCGAGCGTGACGCAGCCGAAGTCCATGGCCACGGTCGTGGTGGTCTTCTGCGGGGTGTGGCTGAGGTCGTCCACGCCGGCGGCGACCGAGGTGATCGACGCCTCGGTGGTGAGCGGCTCGATCTCGGAGATCGACGCGACCGTCGTCGTCTTGCCCACGCCGAAGCCGCCGGCGATCACCATCTTGACGGGCAACGGCGGACGCGTGGCAACGTCCTCGGAGCCGGCTGCGCCCGGTGCTGTGGCGTCAGCGGTCACGGAGTGCCTCCCTGGAGTCGGGAACGGCGCGGAGTCCATCGATCACCCTTCTCAAGACAGAAGCATCACGCGCGGTGTTGCCTTGCGGCAGGTACAGCGCCAACTGCCCGTCGGCACGCAGGTCGTCGGCCAGCACGCGGATCACGTTGAGGTGCAGACGCAGCTTCGCGGCGATCTCCGCCACCGACTGCGGCTCAGAGCAGACGGCGACGATATCGCGGTGCTCGAACGCGAAGGTGTCCAGCGCCGCCATTCCCTCTCTGGTCGCCACCACCTGCGCCTCCACGGGTATCGGCGGCACCAGGCTGTCCGCCCCGGCCACCCGCCCGGACGTGAGGAGGAACGGACGGACCGCCGACGCGGGCAGCACCGCCTCCGTGCCCGGGTCGGCGGCGGGGTCCGGGTCCGGACCGACGGCCGTCTCCGGGCCCAGGGCGGCGCCCGTCGCATGCTCGGCTGGTGGGTCACCGGCCGTCATCGTTGGCCCCTTCCTCGACCGGCGCCACTCGCCGTGCCGTTCGGTGTTTCGGGTGCGATCCAGAGCGCGCGGGTCAGTTCGCGGGCGTGCTGCCCACGGTGTTCTTCAGTTCCATGATCAGCTGTGGGCTGAGCACGGTGCCCGCGCGATTGGCGAAGAGGGTCATCTCGTACGCGATGTTGCCGAGCTTCGCCTCCTTCGAGGCCACCACGCCGAGCACCGCCCCCGCACCGATCGCCGACACGATCAGGTGGCCGCCCTCCAGGTCGATGATGACCTTGTTGAGCCCGCCCAGACCGTAGTTGCCCGACGCGCCCATGGCGAGGCTGGTGATGCCGGAGACGATCGCCGCCAGCCGCTCCGAGTGGGCCGGCTCGCCCGGCTGGGACACCGCGATCAGCAGCCCGTCCGAGGAGACGCCGATCGCGTCCACCACGCCGGCGGTCTCGTTGGCGAACCGGCGCAGCAGCCAGTTGAAGTCGGATACCGCGGCGCGCATGTCCTCCTGCGGCTCGGCGGTCTCGGGTCGCGAGCCGTTCGTCCAGCTGGTCACTGGCCTGCCCCTTCTGAGGATGACGATGGTGAGGTCCGTGTGGTGTCGTGCGCCGCCGGAGCCGGCGGCCGGATCGCCCGGTGCCCGTGCGGCGTCCGCGGCGGGTCCGCTAACGGCGGCACGGGGGGATCGGACGCCGGTGGCGCGTAGGGGGCGCGCGACGGGGCCTGCGGGGGCGTGGCCGCGTCGTCGGCGGACTCGTCCACCGGCGCGAAGAGCTGCTGCGCGCTGTCACGGTGTGCGCGTGCCACCGCGGCCTCGAACTCGTCCAGCTCGTCACGGGCCGCGTCCGCGTCCCGGTACCGCCAGGTCCCCGTGCCCTCCAGCGGTGCCTCGGGCTTCGGCGTCTGCATCCTGGCCGCGGTGGTCGCCGCCAGCGTCGCCCCGCGCACCCGCCGCCGCAACGGCCGCGGGGACGTGGCGCCCGGGACCCGCGCACGGGCCCCGGACCCGGCGACGCGCGGCGGCCCGTCCGAGACCTTCGGCTCATCCGGCCCGGTCAGCTGGTTCCGGCCGATCGGTCCCGCCGGGCCCGCCGGTCCCGGCCCGTCCGGCCCGTCCGGCCCGAACGGATCGGCCTCGTCGCTCAGCGCCCAGGCGGGCCCCGGCCGTCGTGCCCGGCCGGGCTCCGCGGGCTGTGCCTCGTCGGGGAACCCGTCGTCGCCCGGCTCCTGCTGCGACCTCCTGGCCGGCACCCGGCGCGGCAGCCCGCTGCCGCCCTCCTCGGGGGGCTTGATGAGGGACGGCTGCGGCGAGCCGGCACTCCGGTCGGTGGGCGTGGCCGGGCGGGGCGTCGGCGAGCCGGCCGCGTGCAGCGGCAGCAGGTGCACCGAGGGGATGACGACCCTGGCGGTCACACCGCCGCCGGGCGTGCGCGAGAGGGTGACCTGGATGCCCCAGCGCCGGGAGAGCACGCCGACGACGAAAAGACCGAGCACCTTCGTCGGCACCACGTCCAGCCGTTCGCGCCGCACCAGCCGGGCGTTCTCCTCCTCCAGCCGCTCGGTGCTCATCCCCAGACCGTGGTCGACGATCTCCACGGCGGCACCGTCCGCCCGCAACCCGCTGCTGGCCTGCGGGCCCGTCCCGGACCGCAGCATCAGCTCGACATGGGTGCTCGCGGGCGAGAACGTCACGGCGTTCTCCAGCAGTTCGGCGAGCATCAGGGTCAGGTCGCCGACGACGTCCGGCGAGACGGTCACATCGCCTTCGGCCCGCGGGGTGACCCGCTGGTAGGCCTCGATCTGGCCGAGCGCAGCCCGCACCACGTTGCTCAGCCGGGCCGGACCGCCCTCCAGGCCGGTCTCGCGGATCCCGGCGAGCAGCATCAGGCTGTCCGCGTTGCGTTGCAGCCGTACCGCGATGTGGTCGATGCGGTAGAGCTGCTCCAGCGTCTCCGCGTCGGTCTCGCCGCGTTCGACCGAGTCGATCAGGGCGAGCTGGCGCGCGGTGAGGTTGCTCACCCGGCGGCCGACGTTGCCGAACATCTCCGCGATGTTGCGGCGGCTGAGCACCTGGCGTTCCAGCAGCGCGGTCGCCGTGACCTGCACCTGGTTGAACGCCTCGGCCAGCTCGCCGATCTCGTCGCGCACCGGTACCGGCACGGCGGTGAGCCGCGGCGGGCCGGTGTCCGCCGAGTCGTCGTCGGCGACCCTGGCCAGTTCCTGCCCGGTGGCGTCCGCCACCTCCTGCGCTGCGCTGGTCAGCGCCCGCACCGTGCGCAGCACGGAACGGCGGGCCAGCACCGAGAACAGCAGCCAGGCGGCGAACCCCAGCACGGCGACGAGCAGCAGCCCGGCGGCCCGGAACCAGGCCTGCTGCGAGGCCTGCTGGGTGTCCGAGGCGATCTGCCCGATCAGCGATCCGGTGATGCTCAGCCGCTGGGCCGACTGCTGGTCGTAGACGCTGACGTCCGCCAGGGACTTCTTGAGGTCGGTGCGCACCTCTTCGGCCGTGTCGGCGGGCAGGCCGCTGGGGTCGACTGCGAGCTGGGCGTAGTGCTGGCTGACGATGCTCTGCTGGCCGGGGTCGATCCCGGCGATCTCGTCGCCCTGCTCCTCCGTGGCGTACCGGCGGAACCGCTCGATCTGGTAGTTGTACTGCGAGTTCGCGCCGACCGATGTCCTGAACTCGATGAGCGCGTTCGCATCGCCGGTCCGGGCCGCGAACACGGCGGTCTCGAAGGACGCGTGTGCGGCGTCCGCGCGCAGCAGCGCGTCGAGGAGCGTGCCGGCGGTCCCGGTGCCCGCCTCGGTGCCGTTCATCCCGAGCCCGTTGATCAGGTCGGCGACGGCGTCGTCGTAGGCGGGGTCGATGTTGTCCGCGGCGAACGGGCCCGTCTCGATGCTGCTGCGCAGCATGTCCAGGGCCTCGACCTCGTGCAGCGCCTGCTCCTCCAGCTCGGGCAGCCGGTCGCCGAATACCTTGCGGACCGCGCCCACCTGCTGGTCCACGGTGACCTGGGAGGTGTGGTAGGCGGCGGTGTCCGGCGCGGAGCTGGCGCCGGTGCCGAGGGCCTCGTAGTGCAGCGAGACCAGCAGGGCCTGGCGGTGCTCGATCTGCAGGCCGTTGATGAGCTTGGCGACCTGCTCGCTGTCGCGCACCAGCTGGGCGGTGGCGGCCGCCGACCGGGCCTGCTCGACCTGGAGGTAGGCGACGAAGCACAGCATGGCCGCGATCACCAGGACCGGTACGAAGACCAGGACGTCCAGCTTGCGTCGGAAGGGCCAGCGGTCGAGAAAGGCCCCGAACTCCTCGCGCGGTGCGGGTGAGGTCCCCGCCGCGCCGGTGTGCGGGCGATCCTTCCTGTGCGAGGGCACCGGGCCTCCTTGGCAGCGCTTGCTGTGGTCGGGCGAGTTGCTACGGGCTGGGGCGACGCACACGGTGCCGGACTGCGCACCACGGCCACGACACGCGGGCGACGGAGAGCGGGCAGAGCGGCGACGGGGAGCGGATAGTAGTCGGATATGGGACGGAGCGGAATCGACGGGGAGAGTAGGACGTAAGGGGGTTCAGTGGAATGTTGGCGTACGACGGAGCCGGGTGCGGGCTCCGCGGGTGGCGCGGTCGGACATCTTCGGGCCGGCAGGGGAAGGGCTGATACCGGTTATGGGGCAGGTGTGAGGGCTGGTACGGAAGGGACTGTGTGGGGCGGTAGTTGGAATCGGGACATGACGGTGCGGAAGCAGATTAGCGACCTGTGAAACTCCTTCGCCTGGGAATCGGGCAAGAAGTGACCACAAACAGCGGCACGTCGTATCACATGTTTGTCAAGATCCTGCGAAGGGGTGGTGGAACGGCGTAGCGGGTCCGCCCGGGCGTACGCGTTCCAGGCCACGCGGTGGTGGTGAGGCAGAGTCGCCCTGCCTGGGCATCTTCCGAGGAGCCGCGCGGACGGCCGCCGGCGGTCCGGGACCGGGTCCTGTGTGTGGGCTGTGAGGATTCCTGTCGGGGCGTCAATTCGCTCTTGCCCGTGGCATAGGAGCCCGCCGGGCGATGGTCGGACGCCCGCCGGGGGGCGAATTCCCGCCGAATTCAGGGCCGACCCCGAGCCCCGTTCCTGGCTCGGTCGGTGCCCGATTGCAACCAGAACGACCTTGACTAGGGCTTCGCGCTCTCGTTGGATCGTCGGCACACGTCGTGCCATGCCGCACCGGCGCACCAGCGGCCCGTACGGCCACGGGGAGGCACGTCGCCGCAGACTTATCAGCCTGGATTGGGAAACCGTGATCGGAACCAAGAGCAGCAAGCGCACCCTCACGACCTCGGTGGTCGTTCTGACGAGCGCCCTGACGGCGGCCCTTTCCGGCTGTGGCTCGTCCGACGACTCCGGCTCGGACCCGTTGAAGGGCGACACGGCCAAGGGCGGCACCGTCGTCGTCGGGTCCCAGAACTTCTCCGAGAGCATCCTGCTGGGTGACATCTACGGCGAGGCCATGAAGGCCAAGGGCGTCAAGATCCAGTACAAGCCCAACATCGGCAGCCGCGAGACCACCTACGGTCTGATCAAGAACGGCTCGATCACGGTGCTGCCCGAGTACAACGGCTCGCTGCTGGCCTACCTCGACAAGACGGCCAAGCCGAAGACCGTGGCCGAGGCCAGCAAGGCCATCGGCGCGAAGCTCGACCCGAAGTTGGAGCTCCTCCAGCCGTCCAAGGCCGAGGACAAGGACGCGGTGGCCGTCAACGCGGGCACCGCCAAGAAGTACCACCTCACCGCCAAGTCCACGATCGGCGACCTCAAGAGCATCGCCAAGGACAACCTCGTCGTCGGCGGCTCACCCGAGTTCGAAACCCGCTACACCGGCCTCGAAGGCATCAAGGACCTCTACGGCGTGGAGTTCAAGTCCTTCAAGGCGCTCGACGCGGGCGGCCCGCTCACCACGGCGGCCCTGAAGGCCAACAACGTCCAGGCCGGCAACATCTTCACCACCGACCCGAACATCGCCAAGAACGACTTCCTCATCCTCCAGGATCCCAAGCAGCTGTTCAGCTTCGACAACGTGACCCCCCTGGTCTACCGGCCCGGCCTGCCCAAGGCGGGCGTCGCCGCCTGCAACGCGGTCTCCGCCGCGCTGGACACCGAGACCCTGCTGAAGCTGGGCGCGCAGGTGCAGAACGACCACAAGGACCCGCTGGACGTGGCCAAGGCCTGGCTGGCCTCCAAGCACCTCGTCTGAGGCGCACGACCCGCACGAACTCCGGCCTGACGTCCAGGCCACCCACCGTCCGCAGCGGTCACGCGCCCCGTGCGCCGGCCGCTGCGGACGGTCGTTTCCGCAGCCCGCAGGGTGGGCGGAGGAAAGTGGCACCGCGCCCGCCCCCACCAGGGCGGTTCCGATCCCCGTTTCCCGTCCCAGGAGGCGGCTCATGCTGACCACCCCGGCCGAACGCGCGGCCCCCCGCGACACCGTCCTGCTCGACGGCCGGACGCTCGACGCCGCCGGCGTCACCCTGCTCGCCGACGCCCAGGCGCGGCCCCGCGTCGATCCGGCGGCGCTGACCCGGATGGAGGCCAGCTGGCGGGCCGCCCACCAGCTGGTCGAGACCGGCCGCGTCTACGGGCGCAGCACCGGCGTCGGCGCCCATCGCACCGTGGACGTCACACCCCAGGACGCGGACGGCCATGACCTGCGGCTGCTCGGCAGCCACGCCGGCGGCATCGGCGCCCCGCTGCCGACCCGCCAGGTCCGCGCCATGCTGGCGGTGCGGGTCAACCAGCTGCTGGCCGGCGGCTCGGGCCTGCGCCCCGCCATCGTGCTGACCCTCGCCGAGGCGCTGCGGTCACGTTTCCACCCCCAGGCCCACGAGTACGGCGCGGTGGGCACCGGGGACCTCACGGCGCTGGCCCAGCTCGGCCTCACCCTGATCGGCCGGCTGCCCTGGTTGTACGACGACCACCTGCCGGAGGCGGTCGTCATGGTCCCACCGGACACGGCCGCCGCCGCGGCCGGCACCGAAGACCGTCCGGAGGGCGGTCACCGCCGGCGCGAGCCGCCCGACCCCGTCCCGCTGGAGCGCGGCGACGCGCTCGCCCTGCTCAGCAGCAACGCCCTCACGCTCGGCCAGGCCGCACTGATCTGCCACGACCTCGGCCGGCTGCTGCGCGCCTCGCACGTCGTCAGCGCGCTGTCGCTGCTCGCCGCGCAGGGCTCGTCGGAGGCCTACGCAGCGCCGGTGCACGCGGCACGCCCCCACCTGGGCTCGGTGCACATCGCCGCGGAGATCCGGCGGTTGATCGGCGCCCCCGACCGCCCGGGACCGCCGGCCGGGCGGGTGCAGGACCCGTTCGCGTTCCGCTGCTTCCCGCAGGTGCACGGCCCGGCCCTGGAGGCCTGCGCCGGTCTGGACCGGGTGCTCTCCGTGGAGCTCAACGCCGCCGCCGAGAACCCGCTGATCAGCCTGGACGGGCCGGACGGCACTCCCGCCGCCTACCACCACGGCGGCTTCTTCGCGGCGCCCCTCACGCTCCAGCTCGACCAGCTCTGCCTGGCCGTCCTCCAGACCGCCCGGCTCTCCGCCGCCCGGATCGGGGCGCTCGGCCGGGCCGACCTCACCGGGCTGCCGTCCTTCCTCACCGACGGCACCACCGCGGGCTCCGGGATCATGATCCTTGAGTACAGCGCCAACTCGGCCCTGGCCGAGGTGCACGCCGCCGCAGCGCCCGCCTCCCTCGCCCACGCGGTGCTCTCGCAGGGCGTCGAGGAGGGCGCGAGCTTCGCCACCCAGGCGGCCCGCAAGGCGCTCCGTGTCGTCGACGCCTACCGGCTCGTGCTGGCCTGCGAGCTGGTGGCCGCGGTACGCGCCCTGCGGCTGCGCGGCGGCCCGCCCGACCCCGCGGTGCCGGCCGGCCAGGCCTACGCCCACGCCGCGGCCGCCCTCGACCCCGACATGACCGACCGCCCCCTCACCGGCGACGTCGCCACGGCCGCGGCGGTGCTCGACGACCTCGCGGGGCTGTAGACGCCCTGGTGGGGCGGGCACGCAGGGGCGCGGACGGTGCTCGACGAGGCCGGCGCGCGCGGCACCCGACGGGGCCCGGGGCGTGGGTGAGGGATCCGGACCCCGCCGGTTCTCGCCCCGCACCGCGGGGCTCCCGGTCCCCCCGGACCCAGGGAGCCCTGCCGTCCCGCTCGCGGCCGGGGGCGTGCCGGCTCCGCGGTGCCCGGCACCGATGGACGTGGATCGCGCGGCCACGCCCACGGATGAGTTCGGCGCCGGGGCACCCGGGCCCCGGTCAGGTGAAAGGACTGTCCACCTGCCGGTCGGTGGGGCCGCCCGGCGCGGGCGGGGAAGTGTGCGGGCGGCCCTGTTTCCGCGCGTGTGCCACGGTCCGTACGGACTGTGCCCAGTCCATCGCGCCGCCCCGTGCACGGGGAGCGTGCGTGACATACGAGCGCGTGCGCGGGCTTCACACGGGGCGCGCGCCAGGTATGGACCGCAGTGGAGCGGTGGGGGCGATGGGGAAAGTGCGGTGGCGAGAGTCCGACGGTCGGGCGCCCGATGTTTCCCACGGGGCAGTCGGGTGTTCCCGGGGGTGGCGCGACGAGCCCGCAGAATGCCGTACACTGGAATCACCGACGCGGGGTGGAGCAGCTCGGTAGCTCGCTGGGCTCATAACCCAGAGGTCGCAGGTTCAAATCCTGTCCCCGCTACTGAAGGCCGAAGGGCCGGGACCATTCGTGGTCCCGGCCCTTCGTCGCGTTCTCTCTTCAATTCAGTCCCTCCGCTATCCGCTATCCGCTATCCTTCCGCCCAACCCGTCCAGGTCCTTCCTCTCGCCCGATCGGCCGCCGCCGAGTCGCCGGAGGCGACCGCCCCTCTCAGGCTGGAGCGGTGTGGTGATGGCGCGGCAGCGGCAGGAGACACGTGGTGCGGCAGGCAGGAGCCGGCGGGGGCGAGGCGCACCGCCGCGACCACGAGCCGCCCGGCGGCGATCCCGCCGGCGGCACACCGCCCGACGGCGGCGCAACCAGCAGCCATACGCCCGCCCAGGACCCACGCGGGCCCGCCCAGGGTCCCCACGGGCGCGCCGAGGACCCCCACGGGCCCGCCGAGGACCCCCGCGCGCCCGCCCAGGACCCAGGCGCCGACGATCCACCCGGCGGGCCCGACTCCCCGGGCCCGATCCGGTACCTCCGGCTCCGTCCCCCGCCCGAAACCCCCACGCGGCCCCCCGCCGCCTCCGTCGAAGCGGCACCGCAGCCGGCCCCGCACGGCGCGGACGTCGCCGTGGTCGGGCAGGAGGTGCGCGCCGTCGGGCCGGTGACGGGACGGCGGCTGAGGCGGACCAGGGCCGCGCTGCGCGCCGCGCCCTGGGTGCTGCTCGCCGTCGGCGTGATCTACGACGTCCTGACCCCCCAGCAGTTCAGCGGCCTGCCGGTCTTCGTCGCAGCGCCGGTGATCGCCGCACCGTTCTACTCGGTGCGCACGGTCCTCGTCATCGCCGCCCTCTCCATCGTCGCCGTGGCGACACGCCATCTGGAGCGGTCCACCGTCGACAGCGCCCGAGGCGTCACCACGCTGATCACCTGCTTCATGGTGGGCCTGGTCGCGGCCGTCACCAGCCGCGTGGTGAGCCGCAGCAACGTGCTGCTCGCCTCGGCGCGCGAGATCGCCGCGGCCGCCCAGCGCGCCGTGCTGCCCGAGCCGGCACCGCGCCAGGCCGGCCTTGACGTGGCGACCCGCTACGAGGCCGCGCAGGCCGGCGCGTTCATCGGCGGAGACTTCTACGCGGCCCAGGACAGCGCGCACGGCGTACGGCTGGTCGTCGGTGACGTACGCGGCAAGGGGATGGAGGCGGTGTCCGCCGTGGCCATCGTCATCGGTGCCTTCCGGGAGGCCGCCGAACACGAGAGCAGCCTGGAGGCGGTGGCGCAGCGGCTCGACCACGCGCTCGCCCGCGAAGACCTGCCGCGTCCGGTGAGCGAGGACTTCGGTACGGAGTTCGCGGAGGAGTTCGCGACGGCCGTGCTCGCTGAAGTGCCGCACGGCCACGACACCGTACGGATCGTCAACCGCGGGCACCCTCCACCGCTGCTGCTGCACCCGGACGGCCGGGTGGGCGAAGCGGCCGGATCCGAGGCCGCACTGCCGCTCGGGATGACCGACCTCGGCACCTGGCCCGACCGCTCACGTGAGATGCCCTTCCCGCCCGGCACCACGCTGCTGCTCTTCACGGACGGCCTCACCGAGGCCCGCGACCGCAACGGCGTCTTCTACGACCCGGTGGCAGGACTGCGCGGTCGCAGGTTCGACGATCCACGCCACCTGCTGGACTTCCTCACCGCAGAGGTGCGCCGGCACACCGCCGACGGCGCCACCGACGACCTTGCGCTGCTCGCGGTGCGCCGCCCCTGAGCGCCGCCGTCCCGCTTCTGCGCCGGCGCAACGAAGCAGTCACTCATGGTGATCGGATGATCCCCCTCCGCATAACAACTGACACACCGTCAGAATTTGGAAAGCGTCAAATCCATGGTCAACTCATCCGGTTACGCCCATTCGTGTCCCGTTAAGTCCATGCCGAAGACGTGAACGATCTGTTGGAACTGCTTGGAAATCTGTGGCGTCCCCTATTAACGTTCGATAACGCAGCGCGGTCGTCCTAGCCGTCATACGAGGCGGCTCCGTGCGCGCGCGCCGAATCCCGTCAGGGAACCGGGGAACCACCAAGTGGGGTGAATCGGGCATGTGTGTGCCCGCGCGAGATGCGCGCGGCGCGCCCGCCCGTAGGAGACCTTCCTGCTCCGAACCCGTCAGCTAACCCGGTAGGCGAAGGAAGGAAAGGAGCACGCCTCCGTGGCGTCCAACCGGCCCGGCCCGAGGGGCCCCCGAGCGACCACCGGCACCGACGGGGAGTACCCCGCGGTGTACAGCAACGTCGATGACCTGCGCTTCGGCGCCACGCCCGGTGGCTACGCACGCACCCAGCCGGGATACGCCACCACCGGCCTGCCGCACCCCACCGCGCCCGCCCCGCGTGCCGCGCAGTCCGCGGACTGGCCGCCGCACTGGACCGCTCCGGCACCCACCGCGGACTTCGCCGACACCACCGCGGAGCAGGCCCTGGGGCACCCGTCCGACTCCTGGCAGCAGCCGCAGGCCACGGGCCAGTGGGATGTCTCCGGTGCCCGGCAGCGCGCGGCGGCGGCCTCGGAGACGACCGGCGAGTGGCGGTTCTCGCAGGCCATGGGCCCTCAGCAGGCCGATCCGGCGGCCACCGGCTCCTGGCGGACGACGGACGCAGTCGCTGACGACTGGCGAGCGAGACGCGACACGCACACGGGCCAGTGGGACACCGGCCGCATCGAATACACCACTCAGACCACTCACACCACTCACACTGCTCCTACGACTCACACCGCTCACACCGCTCATGCCGAGCAGCAGGGCGGGCAGGACACCGGGCAGTGGCACACGGGTCAGTGGGACACCGGCCAGTGGGACACCGCAGGTTGGGACAGCGTGCGGGCCACCGGCACGGCTGACACGGGCACGTGGGAGCACGGCCGGGTCGCTGACCAGGGGATCGACGCCACCGGCGAGTGGCGCACCGGGACCTTCGCGACCGTGGGCGCGGAGCCGCACGGGCACGTGGCCGCCGATGCGGACCCGGACCCCACCATGACGGACACCACCATGTGGGACATGGCCGCCGTCGACGCGGGCCCGAACGGTGCCGTCGAGGAGTGGGACCAGGAGGCGGACGACACCGGGGAAGGGGAATGGAACCCCACGGCCGACTCCGTCCGCCCGGTCCGCGGCCGGCACCGTGTCATGAAGCGCGGCGGTCTCGCGCGCAGCTCCACCGTGCTGGGCGTCGGCGTGATCGCAGCCGTCGGCGCGGGCGGCATGGCCTCCGCGCAGGGCGGCAAGCCGCCGGTGCACATCTCCGTGCCCGACCTGTCGTCGGTGACCGACAAGCTGCCCGAAGCCGCGTCGTCCATCCCCGTCGTGGGCCATCTGCTCGCCGGTGACACGCCCAAGTCCAGCACCGCGTCCACCCCCCTCACCAGCGCCGGCGTCACCGCCGACGACGTCAAGCACGGCACCACCGACCCGGGTGAGGCCCTGCGCGACCGCATCCTCCAGCAGGCCGAACAGCAGCAGGACCAGGCCGCACAGGCCACCGCGCAGTCCGCCGAGGACGCCGCGGTCAAGAAGGCCGCCGACGAGGCCGACCAGCAGCAGGCGGCGGCCAAGAAGAAGGCCGACGCCGAGAAGAAGAAGGCTGAAGAGGCCGCCAAGCGCAAGGCGGAGGCCGAGCGGCTCGCCAAGCTGGCCAAGAGCTTCTCCCTCCCCGTCTCCTCGTACACGCTCACCTCGCACTTCGGCGACCCCGGCGCCATGTGGTCATCCGGCTACCACACCGGCCTCGACTTCGCCGCCCCCACCGGCACCCCCATCAAGGCCGTCCACAGCGGCACCGTCAAGGAGGCCGGCTGGTCCGGCGCGTACGGCTACCGCACGGTCCTCGAACTCAGCGACGGCACCGAGCTGTGGTTCTGCCACCAGTCGTCGATCAGCGTCAGCGTCGGGCAGAAGGTCACCACCGGCCAGGTCATCGGCCGCGTCGGCGCCACCGGCAACGTCACCGGGCCGCACCTCCACCTGGAGGTCCACCTCGGCGGCGGTGCCGCCAGCGACCCGCTGGCCTGGTTGCAGAGCAAGGGCATCCAGCCCTGAGACAGGGCCCTGACGGAGCCCTGAAGTAGGCGCCTTACACCACGTGCGGGCGCCGAGGGACGGCATCCCCGGTCCGGAGAAGCGGAATACCCGCCGACGCACCGGGGTTGCCACCTGCCATGACGTCACTTCGCCCACTCGGCTCATCCGGACTCCAGGTCTTTCCGCTCTCCCTCGGAGGCAATGTCTTCGGCTGGACGGCCGACGAAGAACAGTCCTTCGCCGTGCTCGACGCCTACGCGGCCGGCGGAGGCAACTTCATAGACACCGCCGATGTCTACTCGGCCTGGGCGCCGGGCAACCAAGGCGGCGAGTCCGAGACGATCCTCGGCAGGTGGCTGACCGCACGCGGCAACCGCTCCGACATCGTCGTCGCCACCAAGGGCGGCCAGCACCCCGACTACAAGGGCCTGTCCGCGGCGAACATCAAGTCCGCCGCCGAGGAGTCACTGCGCCGCCTCGGCACCGACTACATCGACCTGTACTACACCCACCGCGACGACCCCACCGTCCCCGTCGAGGAGATCGTCACCGCCCTGGACGACCTGGTGAAGTCGGGCAAGGCACGGGCCGTCGCCGCGTCCAACATCAGCGCCGAACGCCTCCAGGAAGCACTCGACTTCGCCACGCGCGAGAACCTCACCCCGTACACGGCGCTCCAGCCGCACTACAACCTCGTCTCTCGGGACACCTACGAGGGCGCCCTCCAGGACGTCGCGGCCCGCGCCGGTCTGGCCACGCTGCCCTACTACGCGCTCGCCTCCGGCTTCCTCACCGGCAAGTACCGCCCCGGTGCCGAGGTCGGCAGCGCCCGCGCCACGGGCGCCGGCCGGCACCTGGAGACCGAGCGGGGCCGCAAGGTGCTCGCGGCGTTGGACGCCGTGGCGAAGGAACGCAACACCGAGCCGGCCACCGTCGCGCTGGCCTGGCTCTCCGCCCGCCCCACCGTCGCCGCCCCCATAGCCAGCGCCCGCACCACCGCCCAACTGCCGCCCCTGATGGCGGCGGCGGACCTGGCCCTCACGGCAGAGGAGATGGGACGGCTCACGGCGGCTTCGGCTTGACGGTGCGCGCGTAGGGCGCGGTACGCCCGTGGGGGTGCGGGGCGCCCGGGGGCGCGGCGGGCGGCCTTGGGGCTGGGGGACGATGCGACCCTGCGGGTCGGTACCGGCCGGGTGGGGTTGTTCTGTCGTGTCCGGACGAGCGGCCGGTGGGGGGCTGGTCGCGCCCACGCGGCGGAGCCGCAGAAAGTCACAGCCCCGCGCCCCTTTTTGGCGCCTTCGGCGCCCCTCGTCGGGCGGGGTGGGCTGGTCGCGCCCACCCGGCGGAGCCGCAGTGGTAGCCCCCCTTTGTGGCGCCGAAGGCGCCTGAAAGGGGCGCGGGGAACTGCGCGACCAACCCCGACGAGACCGTCAGGTCGTCACCGACCCAGGGGGCTGGTCCTGTCGTATCCGGACCACCGAACCGGCGGCTGGTCGATCGCGCGGCCTGCTACCGGGGCGGCCCCCTACCGGGGCGGCGCCCCGTTCGGACATGACGGCGGACCGGGATACGGGTGGCCCCCGGCGGGGTGCCCGCCGCCGACCCACCCAGACGCCCCGGCGCCCGGGACCGCTCCCGGATAGCCCGGAGGCACCGAATACCCCGGATAGCCCGGAGGCACCGAATACCCCGGATACCCCGGGCGCACCGGATACCCCGGAACCCCCCAGCCGGGCGGCGGCCCATAACCGAACGGTGCCGCCCCCGCCGTGGGCGCCGAGCCCGCCGTGGGCGCCGCCCACGCCCACAGCGCCGGCGGCAACGCCCGTGTCGCCTGGGTCAGCGCAGGGCGAGCCACATCCCGGCGCCGCCAGAGCTCACGCAGCAGTCGCTCCTCCTGCGCGGCGAAGCCCGTGCCGGCCCGACCGCGCCGCCCCCGATGGCGCAGAAACGCCAGCGACGTGGCGAACGCCATGTACTCGGCCACCGCACGCCGGGCCGCCTTGCCGCCCAGCGCGTGTGCGGCGTACTCGCGCGCCAGCCGCCGGGCCCGCAGGGAGCCCAGCACATGCGCCTCGTGCGGGGGCATCCAGCCGGCCACCACATAGGGCGGCAGTTCATCGCGCACGGTGTGCAGCTCGCGTTGCCGGGTCCAGATCACCAGCCAGGTGAGCAGCGCGAACGCGGGCACCATGAACGCCAGGTAGACCAGCAGGAAGCCGTAGCCACCGAGCGACGACGAGGCGTTCCAGGCCGAGTGCATGCCCATCGCCAGCAGCAGCCCGCCGAGCGGCAGCAGCACACGGCGCACCCGCTGCTGCTCGTGGCTCGCCGCGGCCAGCCCGAAGCCGATGCCGCTGAGCACGGTGAACAGCGGATGCGCGAACGGCGACATGACCACCCGGACGAAGAAGGTGGCCACGGTCAGCGAGGCGAAGCCGGTGCCGCCGCTGATCTGGTCGTCGCCGAAGGCGGTGCCGAGGTAGAGGATGTTCTCGGTGAAGGCGAAGCCGGTCGCGGAGACTCCGGCGATCACCACGCCGTCCACGAGTCCGGTCAGGTCACGGCGGCGGAAGAGGAAGATCAGCAGTACCGCGGCCGCCTTCGATGACTCCTCCACGATGGGCGCTATCACCGTGGCCGCGAGCGTGTCAGCGCCGGCCGGGTCGGCGGTCTCGTTGGCTATCCAGTGCACCGCGAAGCTGTTCGCGACGATCGCGATGAGCGCGGCAGCGCATGCCCCCCAGGCGAAGGTGAAGATCATGTTGCGCCACGGCGCCGGGGCCACCCGGTCCAGCCAGCGGAAGGCGGTGATGAGCAGCGGCACGGGCAGTACGGCGAGCCCGAGACCGACGAGAAAGCCATGGGTCCCGGTCTGTTCCCGCACGAGGGCGAGTATCACCAGACCGGACAGGGCCAGCAGGGTGCTGATCGCGCCGGCCCGCACGGCAGGCCGCTGCCACCAGTGCGGATGCCGGGGCGCCGGCGCGGGCGCGGCGGCCAGGGGGGCGCTGGGGTTGCCCGCGGGGGCGTACGGGTCCGGCGCATGCGCGGTGTGCGGGAGCGGGGCGGGCGTGGGACCAGCGGGTGCGTCCGGATCGTGTGGTGCGGCGGCAGCAGGGGTCCCTGGCTGGTGAGGGATCCCGGAGGGGGACGGGTGCCCGGGCCGGGACGGCGGGGGCGGAGGACTCGTGGTCACGCTGTCGACCCTAACCAGCCATGGCGCCGGCGGCGATGGCGCCTCAGGTCACGGCTCAGGTCACGGCCGATGGCCGCTCTCCCTCGTCGACCTCACTGGTGGTCCGGCGGAACAGCAGGTCACGCACGACATGGCCCTTGTCGATGCCCTGCGCCTCGAAGCGGGTGCGGGGCCGGAAGCCGGGGCGCGGGGCGAAGCCGCCGTCCACCTGGGTGTTCTCGAAGCCGGGGTGCGCGGTGAGCACGTCGAGCATCTGTTCGGCGTAGGGTTCCCAGTCCGTCGCGCAGTGCAGCAGTGCGCCGGGCGTGAGGCGGCTCGCCGCGAGGGTGACGAAATCCGGCTGGATCAGACGCCGCTTGTGGTGGCGCTTCTTCGGCCAGGGATCGGGGAAGTAGACGCGCAGCCCGGCCAGTGCGGCGGGCGGCAGCATCTCGCGGAGCAGAATGATCGCGTCGCCGTTGGCCACCCGGACGTTGGTCAGCCCGCCCCGCTCCGCGAGCGCGAGCAGATTGCCCTGGCCGGGCGTGTGCACGTCGACGGCGAGGACGCCGGTGTCCGGATCCTCGGCAGCCATCTCCGCGGTGGCCTCGCCCATGCCGAAGCCGATCTCCAGCACGACCGGGCGCCCGTCGAAGAGCGCGTCGAGATCGAGCACCCGCTGACCGTCCACGTCGAACCCCCAGGCCGGCCACAGTCGCCGGAGAGCCGCCTCCTGACCTGCGGTGATCCTGCTTCGTCGGGGCTGAAAGCTCCGAATCCGCCGCTCGAAGCGAGCGCCGGCGGGGTCGGGCGCGGGCCCGGCACCCTCGGGGAACATGCGCGTACGCTCGCGCGCAACCAGGTGCCGGCTGCGATCGCCGCCGCCCGGACCGGCGCGCCGATCGGCACCCTGGTCGGCACCCTGGCCGGGGTCCGGGTTGTCGGCGTCGGGAGCTGTCGGGGATTCGTTGGACTGGAACACAGTGCGTCAATGGTACGGAGGCCTATGGCATGGGCGCGACCCGCTCACCCCCGCCCGAGGAGGGGCGCCGAAGGCGCTGATAAGGGGCGCGGGGCTGTGACATTCTGCGGCTCCGCCGCGTGGGCGCGACCGGCTCACCCCGCCCGACGAGGGGCGCCGAAGGCGCCAAAAGGGGGCGCGGGGAACTGCGCGACCAGCCCCCACCGGCCGCTCGTCCGGACACGACAGAACAACTCCACCCGGCCGGTACCGACCCGCAGGGTCGCATCGTCCCCCAGCCCCCCAGCCCCCCCCAGCCCCACCCCCCTCCGCGGCGGAGCCGCAGCCCCAAGGCCGCCCGCGCCCCCGGGCACCGGGGCCACCGTGGACCGCCGGAACCCGAGACCCGGCTCACCCCTCGGCCAGCGCAACCAGGGCGCGCCGGGCGACCGCGCGCCCGATCGGTAGGGACGCCGTAGCCGCCGGCGACGGTGCGTTGAGCACGTGGACGGTCCGTGCGGCCTCCCGGATCAGGAAGTCGTCCACCAGCGTCCCGTCCCGCAGTACCGCCTGCGCCCGTACCCCCGCCGGCGCCGGCACCAGGTCGGCCGCGGTCACCTCGGGCAGCAACCGCTGCACCGCCCCGGCGAAGGACCGCGCGGACACCGAGCGCCGCAACTCCCCGGCGCCGTATCGCCAGTGCCGTCGGGCGATGCGCCAGGAGCCGGGCCAGGCGAGCGTCGCCGCGAGTTCACGCGGGCGCACCGTGCCCCACCGGTAGCCTTCGCGGGCGAGCGCCGGTACCGCGTTGGGACCGACGTGGACGCCGCCGTCGATGCCGCGGGTGAGGTGTACCCCGAGGAAGGGGAACGCCGGGTCGGGCACCGGGTAGACCAGGCCCCGTACCAGGTCGGGGCGTGCCAGCTCGAAGTACTCACCTCGGAAGGGCACGATCCGCATCCCGGGGTCGTCGCCCGCCAGCCGCGCCACCTCGTCGCAGTGCAGTCCGGCGCAGTTGACCATCACCTTGCCGCGCACCACCAGGCCGTCGGCGGTGCGCACGGCCACGCCGCGGTCGGGACGGCGGTCGATGCACGTCACCTGCGCCCCGTAGTGGATCCGGGCTCCGGACATCTCCGCCAGGTGCCGGGCGACCTGCCGGTAGTCGCAGATGCCGGTGGTGGCGACGTGGATCGCGGCGAGCCCGCGCACGTGCGGTTCGTAGTCGGCGATCTGGGCGGGGCCCAGTTCGCGCACCGGGATGCCGTTCTCCCGGCCGCGTTGCACGAGGGCGTGCAGACGAGGCAGCTCGGCGCGTTCGGTGGCGACGATCAGCTTGCCGGTCTGCGCGTGCGGTATGTCGTACTCGGCGCAGAACTTCTGTATCTCGGCGGCGCCGCGCACCGCGTAGCGCGCCTTGAGCGAGCCGGGGCGGTAGTAGATGCCGCTGTGGATGACACCGCTGTTCCGCCCGGTCTGGTGGCGGGCCGGGCCCGGCTCCTTCTCCAGGACGGTCACCCGGGTTCCGGGGGCCGCGCGCGCGACGGCGTACGCCGTCGACAGGCCGACGATTCCGCCGCCGATCACCAGCACATCGCAGTCGACCCGCGCCACACGTCCACCTCCCACGTCCGATAGTGCATTGCACACCTACGGCGCGCTCAAACCCGGAAAGCCGCTTGCCCGCCGAGCCGAGTCGCACCACGGGCCCTTCCACGGCCCGCACACCCGGGCAGCGCGCATCGGGCGCCCACCACCGGCGGAGCCAGCCCGGCGCACGGGCGCGACGGACCGGCCCACCCTCAGGAGCACGAGCGGGCCCGCCCCGCCGAAGCGCGCACCGGCCCCACCGGAGCGGCACCGCGGCCCCACCGGAACGGCGCACCGGCCTCACCGGAACGGCACCGCGCGGCGCCGATCCCCTTACGCCGGAGCCATGAGCAACGGCCTGGCCCGCTCGCGCAGCTCCACCACCCGGGGCTCATCCCCGTAGGGCTCCAGCCGGTGCAGCAGGTCCTTGACGTACTCCGTGGTGCGCGCCGAGGAGATGCGTCCCGCCACCTCCACGGCCCGTACGCCCTGCTCACAGGCCGCGTCCAGGTTCCCCGACTCCAGCTCGGCGACGGCGGAGACGACCAGGCGCAGACCGTGCGAGCGGGTGAACTCCTCGGTAGGCCGGGAGAGCGCATGCTCGGTGAAGCGCCGCACCTGGCGCGGCGCCTTCAGGTCGCGGTAGCACTCGGCGGCATCGGCGGCGAACCGGTCGTAGGTGTAGAAACCCAGCCAGGACGGATCGTTGTCCCCCTCGCGGGAGCGTTCCAACCACCCCTCCGCGGCCTTCAGCGCGGCCCCGGCCGCCTGCGCATCGCCCGCGCGCGCATGCGCCCGGGCCTCGACGAGCCGGAAGAAGCTCATGGTGCGCGCGGTGGCCAGGCCGCGGTTGCGCTCCAGCGCTGCCTGGGCGAGGTCCACGCCTTCGTCGCCGAAGCCGCGGTAGGTGGCCTGGAGCGACATCGACGCCAGCACGTAGCCCCCGAGGGGCACGTCGGCCGCGGCCCGCGCCAGGCGCAACGCCTGGATGTAGTACCGCTGGGCGGCCTCCTGCTGGCCGGTGTCGAAGGCCATCCAGCCGGCCAGCCGGGTCAGCTCGGCACTGGCGCCGAACAGCGCACGGCCGACCTCGTCCGAGTACGAGGCGAGCAGCAGCGGCGCCGCCTCCACCCGAAGGCACTCGGGCACCATGGAGGACCGCCAGTCGCCGCCCCCGTACTTGGAGTCCCAGCGCCGCGCGTCCTCGGCGGCCTCTCGTAATTTCCGTACGTCGCTGTGGCCGACCTTGAGCGGCCCACCGGCACCGCCAGGCCCCGCGCTGCGCTCCACGGAGGCGTCGGCAGGCGTGATCAGCCAGCGCGAGGCGGGTGTGGCGTAGGCGCTCACGGCGAACGAACCCGCGAGTGACTGCCAGATCCCGCCGCCGCCCGCACGGCGTCCGGCGAAGTCCAGGCGGTACAGCTCGGTCGCCGACTTCACGGCGGCGCCGACGTCGCGCGGGAAGGCGAGGCCGACCTCGGGCGCGGGGTCCGCGTCGGCGAGGCCGATCTCGTGCAACGGCACCGGACGGCCGAGCTTCTGGCCGATGGCCGCGGCTATCAGGTGGGGCGCGGCGCCTTGCGGCACCATGCCCTTGGAGACCCAACGGGCCACCGATGTCTTGTCGTAGCGAAGCGTCAACCCGCGTTGCGCCCCGAGGTCGTTGACCCGCCGGGCGAGTCCCGCGTTACTGATTCCCGCTAGGGCGAGGACGGCGCCGAGTTTCTCGTTCGGCCCGCGTTGATCCCTGGACATGCGCCACCCCTGACACAGAAGGCTGCCGCGACGGTCGCACCACCGCACGGCATTCGTGCTTGTGTCCCCCCGGTCGCGCCCCTCTCCCAGGCCGCAAGAGCGGATGTCCGAGCCCCCGGGTATATGCCACCGCGAAAACACAGGCATACACAGGGTAGTTCGGTGCATCCCAAGCGTTAAGAGGCATAGTTCCGGATGGCGAGATTATTGCCCGTGTGGAGGCCGACCACGCCGGCGCGTGCTCCGCTCGTGTGGCCGTGCGCCCGGCTGTGCGCTCTACTCCGGCCATCCCGCAAGCGCTTCGATGGATCACGCGTGGGTCGGCTCGCTGTACTTGGGTCCAGCGAGCTGGGGGACACCGCCGCCTTCATCCCCGCGGGCGGCGGACCGGTCCGGGAGGCGAGTCCCGCCTCCCGGACCGTGAGTTGGGTCCGCCCGTCGGGGTGGAGCGCGCAGGCCAATATCATCCCGGCCGATTTGGCCGAAAATCGCCTACGCGAAACGCTCCTCTTACACCTTGGCGCGTGGCTGTGTCGCCTCTTTGCGGTGCCCGGGCGAGTCTCGACCGGAACTCCATGGCAAGAAGCTCCGGCAGGGCTCCGAAGGGGAGCCAGGACAGGTCCGGGAAGGGCCGGGACAGGTGCGGGAAGGGCCGGGACAGGTCCGGGAAGCTCCGCCGGGGCCGTCGGTCCGCCCGGGCGACCTCCGTTACGTCACCCGGAGGTCACCCGACGTCATGGCGAGGGGCCATGACGCGACATGAGGCGTTTGCCAGGGGCGCATGCAGGAGCACGCAAGCAGTTCCGTGAACCTTCCTGTGCGCCTCCTTCATGGCAGCATGGTGCCCAGTTCGTTCGGTGTGGTGGTGGATCCGGCGTCTCTGGGCGGTGGATCGCCGCGGTTCACGGCGGCTCCGACGTGCTTCGACGGGTCCGGCGGGCTCCGGTGGGCTTGGGGCGCCTCGCGGCAGTTCGCGCGGAGCGCCTGTGCTTCCTGGGGACTGCCGGTGGCGGCGTAGGAGTACGCGGGGACCGCAGCGGTGCAACGGGGCGCTGTGCACGGCCGCCGGCCCTGCGGGGGTGCTGTGGCTCCGCTCGGGTCCGGTTCGACTCCACCGCACCACCGGTCGGGCTGATGTGCAGTGGTTGCGCTCGCTGATGGCAGCGGTTGCGCTGATTGCAGTGGTTGTCCCCAGCCTGTGGAGGCGGCAATGCGGTGGTTGGTGGGGTGGAGCAGTGCCGCCGCCGGTGCCCTCGGGCGAGGGGCGGCCCGGCCCGCTCCGGCGGGCGGTGAGTCCGGCTACGACGGCGAGACGGTGCACCCCGTGGGCTCCCAACTCCTGTGGGGCGACCCGGATCCGCTGTGGGCCGTGGGTGACTGGCGCCCCGACGAGGTGCGGGTCGTCAAGGCCGACCCGCAGACCCGGATCGCCGTGCTCGGCACCTGCGGGGCCAGCGACGAGCAGCTGCGCGTCGCACTGTTCGCGGCTCGTGGCGGCGCCCTGCGGCACCTCACCGCCTGGTCGGGCAGCTACACGGCGATCGTCCAGGTCGGCCGGCGCATCGCCGTCGCGGGCGACCTCGCGGGCGCACGGCCGGTGTTCTACACGCCGTGGGCGGGTGGCACGGCGTACGCCACGGCCGCGCTGCCGCTCGCCGACCTCATCGAAGCCCCCCTCGACATCGGCCACCTGGCGGCCCTGCTCGCCACTCCCGACGTACCCGAAGCACTCCAGGACTCCACGCCCTACGAGGGCGTTCGGCGTATCCCACCCGGGCACGCACTGATCCTGCGCGCCGGCGCGCGTGAGATCGCCGGCTACGAGCCCATGGCCTCCCTCGCCGTCGCCGAGCCGTCCGGCGACGCGGCCAGCGCCATGGACGGCGTCCGTGACGCGCTCGTGGAAGCGGTACGCACCCGGCTCGCCGCGCCGCGCCACGTCCCCGGGGCGGGCATAGACCCGGGGCCCGTCCCCGGCATGGGGCCCGCAGAGCGCCGTGCCGGCCGCGGCATGCCCGTGCCCGGCATCGGCGCCGACCTGTCAGGAGGCCCCGCCTCCGGTGCCCTCGCCCTGCTCGCGGCCGGGCTGCCCGGCATGCCCGGTACCATCCTGGGCCACGGCACGGGGGCCGGGGAGCGGCTGCTCGCGGTCACCTTCAACGACCTCGCCGTCGGCGGCCAGGAGCACGAGGCCGAGCTGGAACGCGCCGGCGCGATCGCCGCCAACCCCCGCCTGCACCACGTCGTCGTCGCCGGCGGCGAGGAGGTCCTGCCCTACGCCGACCTGGAAGGCCCCCTGACGGACGAACCGGGCCCCTCCCTGGTGGCCGCCACCCGGCACCGTGCGCGGCTCGCCTCCGGCAGCGCCGACCACATCGCCGGATACGGCGCCCGGCAGGTCCTCGACGCCCACCCGGCCCGCCTCGCCGACCTGCTGGTGGACCGCAAGCGCCGGCACCTGGTGCGCCCGGTCGCCGCGCTCGCCAAGGCGGACGGCTCCGCCAGCTCCATCATCGTGCCGGCACGCGTGTACGGCGCCGCGCGGCGTCTCGCCCGCACCCCCTACCGCGCGGGCATCGACGCCCTCGCCGACCGGCTGCTGCGGCGCCGCTTCGACGAGGCGATCGATCCCGTGGGCGCCTCGCTCGCGGCGCTCGCCTGGGGCCGGCCGGGGCCGGCGGCGCGGTGGCTCACGGGAGAGGCCCTGGCTGAAGTATCGGTTCGTCTTCAGGCGGCGACGTCCCGCCCGGGACCCGGCTCCGGGCTGCGCCCCGGCGACTTCCGGGCCCGTGCCGCACTCGCCCGACACTCCGGGGACCTGCGCATCCTCGAACAGGCCGCCGAGGTCCGCTTCCAACGGCTGCACGCCCCGTTCCTCGACAACCAGGTGGTGCGCGCCTGCCGTGCGCTACCCGTCGCGCTACGCGTCAAGCCGGGCGCGCGCGCCGCGATCCTGCGCACCGTCCTGGAGGGCGCGGGTGTCGCCGAGTTGCCGCCCGGCTGGGGCGCCGGCACGCCCGCCGACGCCACGGCCACCGCACGCACCGGGCTACGGGCTGCCATAGGGGACCTGGTCATGCTCTTCGACACGCCCCTGCTCGCGGAGGCCGGCCTGGTCGAGGCACGGGTGGTGCGCAAGGCCCTGCGCGCCGCCTCCGAGGGCGAGCCGCTCCCCTTGGACGGCCTTGCCGACCTCGTCTCCCTGGAGGTGTGGCTACGCCGCCTCCTGGCCCGCCGCGGCACCTGCTGGAGCGGCACCCCGGCCCGTCAGCGCGCGGTCCCCTCGGGAAGCGTGGCCCCCCATCGGGACGCGTTGGGAGCGGGCCGCAAGCCGTAGCGGACGTGGGGCCCGTCCGCGGGCCTATCCTTCCGAGTGACGGCGGTCCGCGCCCCACACGGCCCACACGGCCCTTGCGGCCCACACAGCCCTTGCGGCCGTTGAGGTCGTGCGACGCGATGCGCTGCCACGGATCCGGTCCCATGACCGTCCTCTTCGCAGTACGAGGCAGCGGTCACGAAGGAGACTCCAGTGAACGGCCACGGCACAGGCTGCACGGAAGGCCGCCCGCCACGCCGTAAAACCCGGACGCTTCGGAAGCGTCCCCGGTGAGAATGGACCTGTGCGGTACGAGATCCTCGGCGTCACCCAGGCGCGCAACGACCAGGGCGCGCCGGTGCCCGTCGGCGGCACGCGCCTGCGTGCCCTGCTGACCGCCCTCGCGCTGCGCCCCGGTCGCGCGGTCACCACGGACACGCTCATCGGCGAGGTCTGGGCCGACCGGCCCCCGCATGACGCCCCGGCCGCGCTCCAGGCGCTCGTCGGCCGGTTGCGGCGCGCCCTGGGCAAGCGCGCCATCGCCTCCGACCAGGGCGGATACCGCCTGGTGGCCGACCCCGACGACATCGACCTCTTCCAGTTCGAACGACTCGTGCGGGAGGGCGTCACCGCCTGGGACCGCGACGATGCCGCCACCGCGGCCGGCACGCTCCGCGAAGCGCTGCGCCTATGGCGCGGCCCGGCCCTCGCCGATCTCCCTGACCGCGTGGGTGTGGCCACCCGCCACGAGACGCGACGCCTGGACGCCGTGCGCACCCGCATCGCGGCCGATCTGCGGCTGGGCCGCGCCGCCGACCTCATACCGGAGCTGACGGAACTCACCACGGCGCACCCGTACGACGAACCCCTGCACGCGCTCCTCCTCCGCGCCCTGCGCGCCGTCGGCCGCCGGGCCGACGCCCTCGCCGCGTATGAGAAGGCCCGCCGCACCCTCGCCGACGGCCTGGGCACCGACCCCGGCCCCGAGCTGCGCAACCTGCACACGGAGTTGCTGACCGACGGCGAACCGGAGCGGCGGGCGGGGGCGGAGCCTGGCCTCGCGCCGCAGCAACCGCAGCAGGCGTGGACGGTGCACACGGGGACGGCGTCCGAACGGCGAACCGGGGCCGAGCCACCGCAGCAGCCGGAGCCGGAGCGGCAGCCGGAGGCGGAGCCGGGCCGGCCGGTAGGAGAGCCGAGGCGGCCCGCGAGCGAGCCGGCTCAGCGGGGGACGGAACCGAGCCACCCCATGGCCGAGCCAGGCGGGCGGGCGGGGGAGCCGGGCCGGCCGGCAGCAGAGCCAGGCCAGCCGGTAGCGGAGGTGACGCAGCCTGCACTCAGGCCGGGCCAGCCCGCAGGCGATCCGAAGCAGCCGGGCCGGCCGGTAGCGGGGCCAGGCCAGCAGGCAGCACAGCCGGGCCAGCCGCCCCCCAGGCCGGACCAGCCCACAGCGCCGCCGGACCAGCTCACCAGGCACCCGAACCAGCCGCCGGCGAGCCCAGGGCGCCCGTCGGCGACGGAGCCGGAGCCGTACCAGCCGTCGGGGGCGGAGCGGGAGCAGCCGTCGGTGACGGAGCCGTACCAGCCGTCGGTGGCGGACTTCGAGCAGAACGGAACGCGGCCCGAGCGGAACGGAGCGGACCCCGAGCAGAACAAAGCGGAGCCCGGGCAGAGCGGAGCGCGGCCCGGGCGCGCACCCGCGAAGACGGTCCGCAGGGGGAACATCCGGCCCCGCCTCACCTCGTTCGTGGGACGTGAACCGGAACTCGACGCCATCCGTGCGGATCTGCATAGGTCCCGTCTGGTCACGCTCACCGGACCTGGTGGCTCCGGGAAGACCCGTCTCGCCGAGGAGGCCGCGGCCCGCGCCGAGGACGACGCCACGGCCGGGCACGCGCAGGCTTGGGTGGCCGAGCTGGCCCCGCTCGACCGGCCCGAAGCGGTCCCCGGCGCCGTCGTCAGCGCGCTCGGCCTGCGTGAGACGGTGCTGCTGGCGGAGCATGCCGCGCCCCAGGGCGATCCGGTCGCCCTGCTCGTCGACTACTGCGCCCCGCGCAGCCTGCTGCTGGTCCTGGACAACTGCGAGCACGTCATCGACGCCGCCGCCGAGCTGGCCGAGACCCTGCTCACCCACTGCCCCGGCCTGACCGTTCTCGCCACCAGCCGGGAGCCGCTGGGCGTGCCCGGCGAGTCGGTGCGCCCCGTCGAGCCGTTGCCGCCCGACCCGGCCCATCGCCTGTTCACCGAGCGCGCCACCGCCGTACGCCCCGACTTCGACCCCGGCAGCGATCCGGCCGCCGTCGCCGAGATCTGCCGCCGCCTGGACGGCCTGCCGCTCGCGATCGAGCTGGCCGCCGCCCGGCTGCGGCTGCTCACCCCACGCCAGATCGCCGACCGGCTCGACGACCGTTTCCGCCTGTTGACCAGCGGCAGCCGTACCGTCCTGCCCCGTCAGCAGACGCTGCGCGCGGTCGTCGACTGGTCCTGGGAGCTGCTCGACGAGACGGAGCGCATCGTGCTCTGCGAGGTCTCCGTGTTCGCCGGCGGCTGGGACCTGCCGTCCGCCGAAGCGGTGTGCACGGGCGCCGTCGCCGACATCATCGGCGCACTCGTCGACAAGTCCCTGGTCGTCGCCACTCCCGTGGAGGGCCCGCTGGACGGCGCGCCGGGCGGCGGCGGCATGCGGTACCGCCTGCTCGAAACCATCCACGAGTACGCGACCGAGCGCGCCGCCGAGCGCCCCGCGCTGCGCACCGCGGCCGAGCGCCGCCACACCGCGTACTTCCACGCCCTCGTCGAGCAGGCCGACCCCCTGCTGCGTTCCGCCGCCCAACTGGCGTGGATCCAGTGCCTGGAGGCCGAGCTGGACAACATACGCGCGGTGCTGCACCGCGCGCTGGCCGCGGGCGACGAGGAGAGCGCGGGGTCGCTGGCGGTCGCCCTGAGCTGGTTCTGGTGGTTGCGCAACTACCGTCAGGAGGCCGCCCGGTGGATCGAGCGCATCCTGCGCCTCGTGGTGCCCGCAACGGAGCCCCCTCCGACGACGGCTCCCGAGCCCGCCGCACCACACGCCCCCGACGCCCACCTGCACGCCCCGGCCGCCCCCAGCGCCTCCGGCGCCGCCCCGTCGGCGGCCGTGGCCCGCCCCTCCGCACCGTCGGTCGACACGGCTCTCCTGGCGGCCGACCCCGGCGAGACCGAGGACCACCCGCTCTTCTGGCAGCGGATGAGCCTGCGCCTGGTCTACCTGTTCCTGGAGATCGACAACCAGCCCTTCGAGCTGTTCACCGACGACCGCACCCGCGCCCACATCACCCGGATCCGCGAGGTGTTCGGGCAGCCGGTGCCCGCCGCCGCCCGCTTCCCCGGCCTGCTCTGGCCGTTCACCGTCTTCGCCCTGGAAGGCCCGGACGCGGTGACGTCCGCCCTGGGAGCCGCGATCGCCAACGCCCGTGTGCACGGCGGCGCATGGGAGGCCGGTGTCCTGTTGATGTTCCGCGCCCACATGGCCATCGACCGGTCCGGCGGCATCCACGACGTCGACGAGTACCTCGCGGAGCTGAGCGTGCTGAGCCGGCGGGCGGGCGACCGCTGGATGCTGGCACAGGTGTGCAGCGCCAACGCCGAGGCGGCCATGGCCCGCGGCCGGTTCGGGGAGGCGAAGAGCCGGTTGGAGGAGGCCCTGCGGCTCGCCCACGAGGTCGGCGCCCACGCGGAGACGCCCTTCCTGCTGGCCAGGATGGCCGAGATCGGCTACCGCGCGGGCGACCGTGGCACGGCGATCAAGCTCCTCGACGAGGCCGACGAGGCGGCGGACCGCTCCGGAGTGGCCGACATCCGCGCCTACGCACGCCTCCTGCGCGCGCTCCTGGCTCTCGACGAGGGCGACACGGCACGCGCCCGGACGCTGTGGAACGCCTCCCGGGAGGAGGCCGCGCGCGGCACCCCGCCCCCGCAGTTCACCGTCCTGCTGAACAGCGTCGAGTCCCGCGTCACCGCCGCCGAGTCCGGTCCGACGGCCGGGCTGTCCGTGCTGTCCGACACGCTGTACGAGGCGATGGTGCACCGTTGCGCCGAGTCGGTCCTCGCCGGTCTGGTCGACTGCGCCGCTGCGTTGGTGGCCGCACTCGGTGACCATCCGTGCGCCGCGCGGCTGCTCGGCGCCGCCACGGCCTGGCGCGGCGACCACCCACGCCCCCAGCCGGATCGGGTGCTCGCCGACACGGCGGAGCAACAGGCCTCCGCCGCGCTGGGCGCGGACCGCTACCGTGCCGAGCTGGCGGCCGGCGCGAGCCTCGCCCCGGAAGACACGCTGGCCGAACTGTCCACCGTCCTCGGCATCGACCCGCCACCGCCCGTCCCTGACACCGCGCCACCCTGGCCGCCGTCGACGTGAGCACGCGGCCGGCGCGGTCCGGCACCTGATCAGCGGCGCTCGGCAGCTGCCGTCACCCGTTCATCGGCCGGCGAAGCCGTCACCCGCCATCAGCTGGCGAAGCCGTCACCGTTCCGTTCATCGGCAGGTGAAGCGCGACTCCGCCCAGTCGGCGAGCATGACCGTGTCGAGGACCCCCTGTGGCTGGACGACGAGGCGTACGGTGGCGCGGCCGGTGAGGGTGACGTGCATCGGTATGACGGACCGGCCGCCCCTCACCACCGGGGACCGCCACAGCGGTATGCCGTCCCCGTAGACGGCGAACCGCACCGAGCCGAGCCCGAGGGTGGCGTCGTCGACCCCTATGAGCGCGTCGTAGGCGGTGCAGCTGCGATTCAGGTCGATGGTCACGGAGGACACGCCGTGCACGGTGACGCCCTGGGCGTACCGCTGTCCGTCCACCCGGAGCCCGTGCCGCTGCCACACCCAACTGCCGCCGCCGCGCATCTCGGGCGCGCTGCCGTCGCCCTCGAAGCCGTACTCCAACTGGCTCCACTGGTAGATGACCGGGGCGGGCGGCGGCTGGGTCGGCGGCGGCCGGGTGGGCGGCGGCTGGGTGGGCTCGCTCGGCGTCGGGGTGGGGGTCGGCGTGCTCGGTGTCGGGGTGGGGGACCCGTGGGGGGCGGGGGTCCGGGACGGGCTGGGCGACGGAGTCGGGTCGGTCTCCGGGGACGTGGGGCCCGGCGGCCGAGTGGGCACCGGCTTTGCGACGGGCGGCAGCTCACGCTGCGGTCCGCCGGGCTTCTCCGGCTTCTCGGTCTCCCCGGGTTGCGGTAACGAGGCGGGCGGCTTGGCCTCGGGCTTGTGGGGCGGCGTCGCATGGCTGCCGACGAGAGCCAGGGCCAACGCGGCCGCGGCTGCCGCGGCGACAGCCGCCGTGACACCGGCCTTCACAGGCCCACTGAGCGCCGCCCCCACGCCCTGACCACTCGCACCGCCTTTGCCGGCAGCACCGCTGGCCTTGCCGGCAGCACCGCTGGCCTTGGCGGTCGCACCACCGGTCTTGCCGGCACCACCACTGCCTTTGCTGGCAACACCGCTGGCCTTGGCGGCCGCACCACCGGTCTTGCCGGCACCACCGGCCGTGCTGGGTCCGCTGCCTCCACCGGCCGTACTGGCGCCGCTGCCGCTGCCGCCGCCACTCGCACCGGTGCCGCCGGTGGCCTTCGTGCCGGCGCCTCCTGCGGCACCCGCGGACGGGCTGGTGCCCGTCCCGGCGGCACTCGTGCCGGTGCCCGCGCCGCCGCCACTCGCACCCGTGCCCGCGCCGCCTGCGCCAGTGGTACCCGCAGCCGTTCCGCCGCCTGCGCCACCGCCACCCGCAGCCGTTCCGCCGCCTCCGCCCGCGGCACTTGCGCCCGAGCCGCCACCGGCGCCCGCACCCGCACCCGCGCTCGCACCGGCGCCCGAGCCACCCGCACCGCCCGCACCGACGCCCGCGCCCGTGCTCCCGGCGCCCGCGCCACCGGCACTTCCACTTGCGCCGCCCCCTGCGCCTCCCGTGAGCCCGCCGGCGCTCGCGCCGCCCGCGCCCGAGGCGTGCCCCACGGCCGTGCCCGTTCCGGCACCGGCTGAGCCGGCGGCGTGGCCCACAGTCGTGCCCGCGCCCGCCGCTGCGGCGCCCGCCCCGGCCGCGCCACCCGCGAAGAGCGCGGCCACCTTCGCGTACCCGGCGGCGCCGAACCAGCCGATGATCGCCACCGGTACCGCGCCGGGGAGGCCGTTCGCCACGTCCTTGATCTGTCCGGCGGCCAGCCGGCACCGGGGACACTGGGCGAGGTGCTTGCGCAGGCCCCGTTCGGCCCGGCTGCGCAGGCCGCCGCGCGCATAGGCGCCCAGCCGGTCGGCGTGGCGTGCGCACTCCTGGTCGGCGGCGAGCGCGGCGCTCACGTGCGCCTGGAGATAGGCCTGCTTGAGGCCTTCACGGGCCCGGCTCGCCAGCACCCTGGTGCCGTTCGCATCGAGCCCGAAGAGCATGGCGACCTCGCCCGGGGACTCGTCCTCGACCTCGGTGTGCCACAGCACGGCCTGCCAGCGCTCCGGCAGGCTGCGGAACGCCTGCATGGCCAGCGACTGCTCGGCCTCCCGCATGGCCAGTACGTCGGCCCCCGCCTCGAGCGCCCCGGCGTCGGGCCCGGCGGTACCTTGCGCGGCCTGGGCGGCGAACGCGGCGAAGTCGTCGACCAACTGCTCCCGCCTGGCCGACTTCGTCCAGTCGGCGGCGACCCTGCGCACGGTGGTCAGCAGATAGGCGCGCACCGCGTGCAGGGGCCCGGAGCCGCTCCGTACGGCCTGGAGCGTCCGCGTGAACACCTCGGCGGTGAGGTCGTCCGCGGTGTGCGCGTCCCGGCAGCAGGTGCGGGCGTAGCGGCGCACGGCCCCGGCATGCCTGCGGAACAGGTCCGCATACGCGCTGTCGTCGCCGGAGCGCATCCGTGCGATCAGGTCGGCGTCCGAAGGCGCACCGGGAGCGCCGCCCGTGGCAGCGGAGCCCGTGGCCGCGGTGCCGGACTCGTTCGCCACGGGAGTGTCCCCCGGTTGGCGCTGTGCGGGCACGCTGGCCTCGTCGGGCGTGCCCGTGCCGTCGAGTGGTTCGTCCCGCCCGTCCATGCTCATCGCGGACTGCCTCCGCCTGCCCCGTCAACCCCGGCCTCCGGCCAGCGTCCCACAACGGCACGCTCTGCGGAGGCCCTTCCCCGGCCGCCTAGTCCTCCAGCCGTAAACGGTGCCGCTCCCGCATCACACGCCGGCGAGCTGCACCTCGCACCCACACGTACCAGGCACCGCCCGCACTTCCGATCCGGCGCGCCACCGCACCGCCGTTTCGGCCACGCACGCACCCGACGTCAGCACGGCCACCGCCACCCGGACCGAACATGAGGCCGCCGGGTGTTCACCCCCACGCCAAGTGGAACGGGGCCTTCAGGATGAGCACCAGGCTTCAACCAGAGCCAGCACGAGCCTCCAGGACCAGCACAAGCCTTCAAGACCAGCACGGGCTTGAGCCCATCACTGGACGAAGCCCATCACCAAACAAGGCCCACTACCGGACACCGGACGAGGCCCTCACAGACGGAGCACGCCACCAGATCGAGCACACCACCGGGCCAGGCAAACCACCCCGCCGCCCGCCCGGTGCTGTGCCCCGCGCACCGTGTCCCTACGCGGCCCGCCTCCCTACGCGGCCCGCCTCCCTACGCGGGCCGTGACCGCAGTCCCTCCAGCAGGATGTCGAGCAGTCGGCCCGAGGCCGCCGCCTGCTGGGCCGGATCAGGCAGGGCGGGAGCCGCGGTGGCTATGACGAGCAGGACGTCGGACACCGTCACGTCCTCCCGCAGCTCGCCCGCGTCCCGCGCCCGCTCCACCAGCCTGCCGACCACGTCGAGCAGCGCACGCGCGCCCGGTTCCTCCAGCGCGCCGTCGCCCTCCTCGCCGGAGCCCGAACCCGAGCCCGAAGCGGAGCCGGGCGTCTGACCGCGGTCGTCCGGGCCCGTACCCCGGCCGACCAGCCGCAGATCGGGGCCGGCCGCCCGCTGACCTGCCGCGGTCGCGGTCGAGGAGCCGGCGTCGGTGTGCGCCGCGGTGCGTTGCTGCGGCACCCGCCGGCCCGCCGCGAGGCCGTCGGCACCGCTGCCTTCACGCTCCGAACCGGCCGCGTGCTCCGCTGACTCGGCCGCCAGGTCGTCACCGTCGACCTCGACCCGCAGTATCTGCGGCGGCAGAAGTCGGCCGGCGCCGGAGGCGACCGAGGTGCGCAGGAAGCGGGAGAGCGCCGACCAAGGCTCGTCCTCCTGCCCCAGCGCCGCCAGTGCCTGGTCGGCGAGGCGCGCGGTCTCCTCCTCGGCTATCCGTCTGACCAGGACGTCCTTGCTGGGAAAGCGTCGGTAGACGGTGCCCACGCCGACGCGGGCGCGCCGCGCCACGTCCTCCATGGGAGCGCCGTACCCCAGCTCGCCGAAGACCTCGCGCGCAGCGCGCAGTACGTGCTCGAGATTGCGCTGGGCATCCACCCGCAACGGTGAGGTACGGGTGCCGTCCGTCGTGGTCGTGTGACTGCTTCCGCCTCCGCCTCCGCCACCTGAGGCGATGGCGGACGTGCCGGACCATTGAGAGTCCTGAATGTGCATGAATGTTCCCCCGGTTAAGTCGTCTCCCCCCGGAGACCGTCCCCGCCTTTGACAACCGGGACAACGGGGAACACCAATGGCGCGGGCCCGAGTCGGTGAGCCTGCCGAGCGCATCCCCCTACGCCCCGACGTCACAGAACATAGTTGAGCGCGAGTCAATTCAGAAGGGGCCGACCTTTCGAGGCGGCCCGCCCGATCGGAGCAGTCCCGGTCACCCCTCCGGCCCAGCGGCTGCAAAACGCCCGCAACATGCCGTCTGACCTGCGGGAATTTTACGGAACGTAAGCTTCCGCTCCAGCTCGACAACCTACGGCTTCCAGTCATACAAATTGTCGAGCCTGTGGACAAACGCCGGGCCGCGATGCGTCATGGGAAGGTGAAGGCCTCACTTTCCCCAGGGACCACGCCCGGTCCGGCATCGGGCCGGCGCATCCTCGTCGTCGGCGGTGGCTACGTCGGCATGTACACCGCCCTGCACCTCCAGCGGAGACTGAAGCCCGAGCTCGGGCGGGGCGAGGTGGAGATCGTCGTGGTCACCCCCGACCCGTACATGACCTACCAGCCGTTCCTGCCGGAGGCAGCCGCCGGGTCGATCTCCCCGCGGCACGTCGTCGTCCCCCTGCGCCGGGTCCTGCACCAGTGCCGGGTCGTCATCGGTGAGGCCAGCGCCATCAACCACGCGAAGCGCACCGCGACCCTCGACACCCTCTCCACCGAGGAGGAGGGCACCGGCGCCGTGACCATCTCCTACGACCAGCTCGTGCTGGCCCCCGGCTCCGTCTCGCGCACGCTCCCCGTACCGGGCCTGGCCGACCACGGCATCGGCTTCAAGACGGTCGAGGAGGCCATCGGGCTCCGCAACCACGTCATCGAGCAGATGGACATCGCCTCCTCCACCCGCGACCCCGCCGTCCGCGACGCGGCCCTGACCTTCGTCTTCGTCGGCGGCGGATACGCGGGCGTGGAGGCCCTGGGCGAGCTGGAGGACATGGCACGCTACGCCGCGCGGTACTACCACAACATCCGGCCCGAGGACATGAAATGGATCCTCGTGGAGGCCACCGACCGCATCCTCCCCGAGGTCGGCGCCGAGATGGGCGAGTACGCGGTGCGCGAGCTGCGCCGCCGCAACATCGACGTCCGCCTGCACACCCGCCTGGAATCCTGCGAGAACCGGGTCGCCGTCCTGGACGACGGCGCACGCTTCCCCACCCGTACGGTGGTGTGGACCGCCGGCGTCAAGCCGCACCCCGTCCTCGCCGCGAGCGACCTGCCGCTGGACAAGCGCGGCCGGCTGACCTGCACCACCCGGCTCAGCGTCGACGGCGTCACGCACGCCTGGAGCGCCGGCGACGCGGCCGCCGTACCCGACGCAACCGCCGAGGAGCCCGGCACCCTCTGTGCCCCGAACGCCCAGCACGCGGTGCGCCAGGCGAAGGTGCTCGCCGAGAACATCGTCGCCACGCTGCGCGACACACCCCTCAAGGAGTACGCCCACTCCTACGCAGGCTCGGTCGCCTCCCTGGGCCTCCACAAGGGTGTCGCGCATGTCTACGGACGCAAGCTGAAGGGCTATCCTGCATGGTTCATGCACCGCGTCTACCACCTGAGCAGGGTGCCCACCTTCAACCGCAAGGCACGCGTGTTGGCCGAATGGACACTCTCCGGGCTGTTCAAACGCGAGATCGTCTCCCTGGGGTCCCTGGAACACCCCCGCGCGGAGTTCGAGCTCGCGGCCGGAGGACACGGGGGTCACCCACCCCGCAACCCGAACGGGTCCTCCTGAGAGGTGTCAGGAACTACGGCGATGCAAGCGGCGTCTGACGGATAACGGATTCCCGTCCCGTCGGTCAGACTGGATCCGCGACCTCCGGCGGACCGTCCCCACCAGGAACGGTGCCGCCGCTGCGACCTTCATGCCACCCATGACATCGCTGACCTCGCACATCTCCCCACACCCCGGCGTCCCGACCCCACCAGGCCGCTGCCCAGAGCGTCGCCCCCGGAGCAATCCCCGGGACCCACCGCAAGGGGCAGGCCCCGACACCACGACACGAGGCAAGAATTCGGTGAACTTCACCCGCTGGAGCGCCCGGCTCTCCGGAACGCAGCGTCGCATCCGGTCCAACCATGGGACGTCCCTGGCACAGCGAGGGGAAAGCCCGGTGCCCGCCGCCCGAGCCGGGCAGCCGGCGCACCGGTCGACGCCCGCCGACGAGGCCGCCGGTGAGTCCGACCCCGCTGCCGACGCCCAGCCCCCGCAGCCCCCGCACGCCGGCACCCGCGGCAACCCGCAGGTACGCAGGATCCTCGACCACATCCCCGCCCTGGTCGCCTTCGTGCACGGCCCCGAGCACCGCATCGCCTACGTGAACGACGCCTATGAGGCCGCCTTCGGCATCCGCCCCACCGGTGCCCCCGCCGACCAGGCCATGCCCGAACTCGCCGAGCTTGGCCTGCTCACCCTCCTCGACCAGGTGCTGCGCAGCCGCAAGCCGCGCACCGTCAAGTCCCGCAAGGCGCCGGACGGCCGCTTCTACACGTTCACCTGCACCCCGGTCGACCCGCCGACCGCATGCGACGGCGGCGGCGTCCTGATCTTCGCCGCCGACGTCACCGAACACGCCCAGGCCAACGAACGCCTGCGCGCCGGCGAGCGCAGCCAGCGCGAGACCGCCGTCACCCTCCAGCGGTCCCTGCTGCCGCAGCAGCTCGAAGAGCCCGACGACCTGCGCATCGCCGCCACCTACCACCCCGGCGGCACCGAAGCCGCGGTCGGCGGCGACTGGTACGACGTCATCACCCTCGGCGGCGGCCGCAGCGCCCTCGTCATCGGCGACGTGATGGGCCGCGGCGTGCGCGCCGCCGCCGTCATGGGCCAGCTGCGCACCGCGGTACGCGCCTACGCCCGCCTGGACCTGCCCCCACACGAGGTCCTGCAACTCCTCGACGGACTCGCCGCCGAGATCGACGACCACCAGATCGCCACCTGCGTCTACGCCGTCCACGACCCGAACGAGGGACGGCTCGTCTACGCGTCGGCCGGCCACCCCCCGATCCTGGTACGCAACGAGGACGGCACCGTGCGGCGCGCCGACGAGCCCACCGGGCCCCCGCTCGGCACCGGCGGCTGGCTGCACTCCTCGGGATCCGTTCCGCTCGGTCCTGGCGCCACCGCCGTGCTCTACACGGACGGCCTCGTCGAGCGCCGCGACCAGGACATCGACGAAGGCATCGCCGCCCTCGAACGCGCCCTCGCGGGAGCCACCGGCACACCCCAGGTGGTCTGCGACCGCCTGCTGCGCATCGCAGGCGTCACCGCCGCCCACGACGACGACGTCGCCATGCTCGTCCTCCAGCACACCGCCCACAGCGGCCCCGACCGCGACCTCTTCCGCAACGCCGCCCTGGACCTGCTCGGTGGAGTAGAAGCCGCACCACGCGCGCGTGCCTTCGCCTCCGGCGTCCTCACCAGCTGGCGCTTCCCGCCCGAGATGCACGACCTCGGCGTCCTCGCGGCCAGCGAACTCGTCGCCAACTCCCTCCAGCACGGCATCCCGCCCATGCGCCTGAGGCTGCGCCGTACCGACCGCCGCCTCATCATCGAGGTCACCGACGGCGACGACCACCTGCCGCGCCGCCGCAGCGCCGAGCCCGTCGACGAGGCGGGCCGCGGTATCGCCATCGTCGCCACCATCGCCGCGAACTGGGGCGCCCGTCGCACCCCCGAAGGCGGCAAGGCCGTCTGGTGCGAGTTCGCCGTCCCACCCGGCACGCCCACCCCGCGCGCACCTCACATGTGAGCGCGGTTCGCCTCCGGGACCGCGCAGCCATCCCGCCCTCAGTCGCCGGCCGGACCCTCAGGCGCCGGCCGGCCGGGTGGACATCTGCTCGGCCGGGACCCCACCGGCCGCGACGACCCTGCTCCGCACCGCAGACGGCTGGTCCTGCGCCGGCGACAACCGCCGCCCGAGCCGCACCGCCAGCACGGTCACGACCAGCGAGAACAGCAGGAACGTCACGACGTACGGCATGTGCAGCGACGCCCCCAGGGGCCCGCCCACGGCCGGCCCGAGCGCCAGGGCAAGCTGCTTCACCAGCGCGAAAGCCGAGTTGTAACGCCCGGCCATCCCGCTCGGCGCAAGATCCGCGACCAACGGCGCGAGAACCGGCGACAGCATCGCCTCACCGAGCCCGAACAGGGCATACGTCGAGATGAACGCCGCCGTCGCCACCACCGGACCACCCGGCCCGAGCCCCGCGTACCCGGCCGCCGCCCATGCCAGCGCCCACAGCAACCCGACGGCTGCGATCACCCGGGACCGCTTCCGGTGCTCCACGAACCGCAGCACCGCGAACTGCGCCACCACGATCACCGCCGTGTTCGCCGCGAGCGCGACACCGAGCATCGACGGCGAGATCCCCGCCGCCGCGACGCCGTACGCCGTCAGCCCCGACTCGAACTGCCCGTAGCAGACGAAGAACAGCACGAACCCGAGCACGCACAGCTGCACCATCGCCCGATTCCCCAGCAGCACCCGCGCACCGCCCCGCACCACTGCCCCCGGCCCGTCGTGCGCCCCGTCCAGCTCCGACGCCCCCGACGCACGGGGTATCCGCGCCGAAGCGGAAACGGCCACAGCTGCCAGCACCAGGAACATCACGGCCTCGATCGCGAACAGCACCGTGAAGCTGCCCGGCCGGTGCACGTCCACGACCCAGCCGCCCAGCAGACCACCGACGCCCAGACCCAGGTTCTGCAAGAAGAACTGCGTCGCGAAGGCACGGGTGCGCTGCGCCGAAGCGGAAGACCACACGAGCAACGTCGCCAGCGCGGGCTGCATCACCGCTGTCCCCACCCCGAGCACCGCAGCCGACAGCCCAGCGCCCGCCACACTGCCCGCCACACCGAGGCACATGGCTCCCACGGACGCCAGCAGCGCCGCGCCCACCAGCACGAACACCGGACCACGCCGATCGATGACCCGACCGACGAACGGCAGCACCACCAGCGCCGCCACGGCAAAGACCGCGAGCACCAACCCCGCGGCCCCGGCCCCCAGGCCCCGCACCTGCGCCACGTAGACGTAGAGAAACGGAACCGTGAGACCAAGACCGAGCGCACTCAGCGCACTGCCCACCTGGATCCGGCGCACGGCCACGGCCGCGCTCACCCCCCTGCTCACACTCACCTCACCCGAGATAGATGAAGTCGAAAGACTTCGATAGTAAAGTTAGAAGCTAAATTCTACGAAACGAAGGACTTCAATGCAAAACGAGGGCGTGGCATACTGCGCACATGGGTGACACCCCTGGCGTCAACGAGCCGAGCAATGAGCCGAGCATCGAGGAGCAGATCGCTGCCTACCAGCGGGAGTTCCGCGACCTCGATCCCCAGGTCGAGCAGATCGTCTCGGCCCTCGGCCGGCTGAACCGCCGGATGAACGTCGCCTACGGCCGGCAGACCGCCACGCTCGGCATAAGCAACGCCGAGTGGGAGGTACTCAAGGCGCTCGTGGTCTCAGGCGCCCCGTACCGGCTCGGGCCCGGGGACCTGGCCAAGCGGTTGGGGCTGACGCCCGCCGCGATGACCCACCGCATCGACCGCATGGTGAGCGAAGGTCTCGTCACCCGAGACCGGGATGAGAACAACCGTGTACGGGTGATCGTCGAGGCCACCCCCGCGGGCCGCGCCAAGTGGCAGGAGGCCATGCGCCTCGCCGCCGTCTTCGAAGAGGACCTCGTCCAGGACCTCTCCCCGGAGGAGCGCAAGGACCTCGGCGAGGTCCTCATCCGACTCCTCCGCCGAGTCGAGCAGACCCAACCGGACGCGGGCGGACGCCTCAGCGACCTCGACTGACTCCCTCGCCTGGCTGCTGCCGAGCCGGGCCTGCGTGAGCAACGGCGGCGTGAGTTGACAGGGCCAGGAGTGATCCGTAAGGTTCTTCGGGTTGCCACGGAGCCGTAACGGTTCCGCGACAACGCCTTTCGTCGCAACCGCGACACCCAACCCTTAGCGCGACATCCCAGTGGGATTCCCTTTGGCGTGCCCAAAGGAAATCACGCAGGGCTCGGATTATGAGCCTCCAGGATCATGGGCTATGGTTTGAAACCTCGCCGGAACGGCCGCAAGGCACGGAAAGGCGCCCGCTCCGGCCGGGAAATCGGATCAG
>NZ_JAMJWG010000030.1 GCF_024435355.1 Streptomyces odontomachi | reverse complement strand
GCAACTCGCGGAGTACGGGACCGTCGCCATGCAGTCACCGCCCGGGCACGCGCGGGCCCGCCGGCCCCGGGTGACGCGCGTTTTCGCCACCCGCTCGGCCTGCGGCGCGGCCGGGCCGGTCGTACGCTGGCGGCAGGCCGGCTCGGCTGGGCGTGGCCGGGAGCGGCACCGGCGGTCCGGCGGTCCGGCCACCTGCGGCCCCGGGCAGGACGTCTCCTCCGGTCGCCGCACCCCGCGCACCCGGAAGCACATGCGGCGCTCCGGTCCCTGTCCGGGCGGCGAAGCCGGTGCGCGGTCGGACCGGAGGGAGGAAGCATGCGCGAGTTCCTGGTGGAGATCACCACCGACATCCCCGAGGGCACCGACCCCGCCGAGGTCGACCGGCGCCGCGCCGCCGAGGCGGTCCGGGCGAAGGAGCTGGCCGAAGCCGGCCATCTGGTCCGCCTCTGGCGCCCGGTCGGCGAGCGGCGGAGCATCGGCCTGTGGCGGGCGGCGAACGAGGCCGAGCTGCGCGAGAAGGTGCTCGGCACGCTGCCGCTGCACGCGTGGATGACCCCGGTCGTCACCGCCGTCGAACCGCACCCCAACGACCCGGGCCGGCCGGCGCCCGCGGCCTGAACCGGTCGCCCGCCGGCGCACCGCCGGCCCAGCCGACCACCTGGAGTTCTCCGTGACCACAGCGCGAGACCTGATGATCGTCGCGATGGACGTAGCGAGGGACGAGGAGTCCGCCCGTCCCGTCGAGCGGGGCGACATGTCGCTGGCGCTCGCGGGAGCCGAACTGGTCGACCTGCTCGGTGCCGAGGCCGCCCACCTGGACGGCGAGCGCATCGTGCCGGGGTACCGGCCCACGATCACGGACGGCATGCTGGACGAGGCTGCTTCCGCGCTGGTCAGGGAGGCGCCGCAGGAATCCGTCGAGGACTGGCTGTGGCGCCGGGGCCGCGGTCTTGCCGGGGCCTATCTGGCCGCGCTGGAGGCCGACGGGCAGCTCACCCGGCGCCGGCGCCGCTGGTCACCCTTCCGCTCCGGCACCGCGGTACTGGCCGACTCCGCTACCCGGCGCCGGGCAGCCGACCGCTGGGCGGCGCGGGAGCCGGTGCTGACGGCGCTCGCCGTGGCGGCCGGCGTCGGCGAGGAGGGGGCCGCACAAGCGCCGGACGTGGCCGACGACGACATGGCCACCGTGCTCGCCACCGTCCACGACGCGGTCCGGGAACTGGAGGCCGAGCGGCAGCGCCGGGCCATCGAGCAGACGGCCTACGACAACATCTGGCGGGACCCCGGTGGATGACGATGGCTGCCGTGCGTCATGGCACGGCAGCCGTCGGGGGGTGGCGCCGAAGGCGCCTTTTCAGGGGCGCGGGGAACTGCGCGCTCAGCCCCCACCGACCCGCAGGGTCCCCCACCGACCCGCAGGGTCGCGTCGTGGCCGGGCGCGCCCACGCGGCGGAGCAGCACAGCGGAGCAGCACATCGGACACAGCCCCGCGCCCCTTTCAGGCGCCTTCGGCGCCGGGATCACGGCCAGCCGCGGGCCGTATCGGGCGCTGGCCTAGGCTGGGGAGGTCAGCCGTCGTCCCTCGGAGATCCGGGAAGCCGCAGGTCATGAGCAAACCCCCATATCCGTACGAAGCACCTGCCTCACGGCGGCTCTTCGACCGCGCGGCCCAGGTGACGCCGGGCGGCGTCAACTCCCCGGTGCGCGCCTTCGGTGCCGTCGGCGGTACCCCCCGCTTCATGGTGTCCGGCAACGGCCCGTACCTCACCGACGCCGACGGCCGCGAGTACGTCGACCTGGTCGGCTCCTGGGGGCCGATGATCCTCGGCCACGCCCACCCGGAGGTGCTCGCCGCCGTCCAGGAGGCCGCCCGCCGCGGTACGTCCTTCGGCACGCCCGGCGAGGGCGAGGTGGCACTCGCCGAGGAGATCGTGGCCCGGGTCGAGCCGGTCGAGCAGGTCCGCCTGGTGTCCTCCGGCACCGAGGCCACCATGTCGGCCATCCGTCTCGCCCGCGGCTTCACCGGGCGCAGCAAGGTGATCAAGTTCGCCGGCTGCTACCACGGACACGTCGACGCGCTGCTCGCCGCCGCCGGCTCCGGCGTCGCCACCTTCGCCCTGCCGGACACCCCCGGGGTCACCGGCGCCCAGGCCGGCGACACGCTCGTCCTGCCGTACAACGACCTGGACGCGGTCCGTGCCGCGTTCGCCGCGCACCCCGACGAGATCGCCTGCCTGATCACCGAGGCGTCCCCCGGCAACATGGGCTGCGTCCCGCCCGGGGACGGCTTCAACGCCGGTCTGCGGCAGCTCTGCCACGACCACGGCGCGCTCTACGTCTCCGACGAGGTGATGACCGGCTTCCGCACCTCGAGGTCCGGCTGGTACGGCGTCGACGGGGTGCGCCCCGACCTGATGACCTTCGGCAAGGTCATGGGTGGTGGGTTCCCCGCCGCTGCGTTCGGCGGCCGCGCCGACGTGATGGAGAAGCTGGCGCCGGCCGGCCCCGTGTACCAGGCGGGCACGCTGTCCGGGAACCCGGTCGCGGCCGCCGCCGGCCTCGCCCAACTGCGCCTGCTGGACGACGCCCGGTACGCCACCTTGGACCGGGTCGCCGAGGGGGTGCGGGGCCTGGTCTCGCAGGCGCTCGCCAAGGAGGGCGTCGCGCACCGCGTGCAGAACGCCACGAACATGTTCTCCGTGTTCTTCACCGACGTCGACGGGCGCGAGGTGCGCAGCTACGACGACGCCAAGGCGCAGCAGTCGTTCCGGTACACCGCCTTCTTCCACGCGATGCTGGCGCAGGGCGTGTACCTGCCGCCGTCCGCCTTCGAGTGCTGGTTCCTGTCGACCGCCCACGACGAGCGCGCCGTCGAACGCATCGCCGCCGCCCTGCCCACCGCCGCACGCGCCGCAGCGGAGGCGACCGCATGAGCGCCTCCACGGCACCGCAGGACGGCACGCCGCACGAGGAGCGCACCACCACCGTGCAGAACGAGACCGCGGAGAACGAGAGCGCGCAGAACGACACCGCGCAGGACCACGCCCCCGGGCAGGACCCGGACGAGGCCGCCGCCCGCACCGGCGTCGTCGTGCTGGAGGACGAGGCCGTCCCCGGCGAGCGCACCATCGTCCACCTGATGCGGCACGGTGAGGTGCACAACCCGGACGGCCTGCTGTACGGGCGGCTGCCCGGCTACCATCTGTCCGAACTCGGCCGGCAGATGGCCGACCGGGTCGCCGCGTACCTCGCGCCCCGCGATGTGACGTACGTCGTCGCCTCGCCCCTGGAGCGTGCGCAGGAGACGGCGGCGCCGATCGCCAAGGCGCAGGGCGTCGACGTGGCCACCGACGAGCAGCTGATCGAGGCGGCCAACGCCTTCCAGGGCAAGACCTTCGGCGTCGGCGACGGCGCCCTGCGCCGCCCGGCCAACTGGAAGCTCCTCGTCAACCCCTTCAAGCCGTCCTGGGGTGAGCCCTACATCGAGCAGGCCCACCGGATGCTGGCCGCGCTGGCCGCCGCGCGGGACGCCGCCCGCGGCCACGAGGCGGTGTGCGTCAGCCATCAGCTGCCGATCTGGACCGTGCGCAGCTTCGTCGAGCAGCGCCGGCTGTGGCACGACCCGCGCCGACGGCAGTGCACGCTGGCGTCCTTGACGAGCTTCACGTACCACGGCGACAAACTGGTCTCCGTCGGCTACACCGAACCCGCCCGCGACCTCGTCCCCGCCCATCTGCTGGCCGGCGCCAAGCCGGTGAAGGGCCAGGGCAAGGCGTTCGGGGCCTAACGAGCGAACAAGCCTGCCGCAAGACCGGTTCACCGGGCCCCGGAATGCCCTTTGAAATGCGATTTTGCAGGGGAAAGGGGGGTGTGGAAGATCCATGAATCAGCCATGCGAAACTTTTCACATGAGTGCCGTGATGCGCCGCCAGGAACTGGGTGGGGGCGCCCCCACGCCCGTCGGGCAGTGGGGGAGCTCCAGCCTTCCGCACCGCTTCCCCCGCGTGCTGCGCGCACGCCGCCGAAGTGCGCCTCGCAGCCGTGCCGCCCTGCTCACCGTCGCGGCCGCGGCCACCGCACTGACCCTGACGGCGTGCTCCTCCGGCGGCACCAGCGGCGGCTCGGGGCAGACCGGCTTCGTCACGGACGCCGGCGGGATCTCCACCGTCAAGCCCGCGGAACGCAAGGACGGCCCGCAGCTCGACGGCGAGACCCTGGACGGCAAGAAGCTCGACGTCGACTCCTACCGGGGCAAGGTCGTCGTGCTGAACATGTGGGGGTCCTGGTGCCCGCCGTGCCGCGCGGAGGCCCCGAACTTCGCGAAGGTGGCCAAGGACACGACGGGACAGGACGTGCAGTTCGTCGGGATCAACACCCGCGACCGCAGCAAGGGCCCGGCCCGTGCCTTCGAGCAGGACTACGACATGCCCTACCCGAGCCTGTACGACCCGGCGGGCAAACTGATGCTGCGCTTCCCCAAGGGCACGCTGAACCCGCAGTCCATTCCTTCCACGATCGTCCTCGACCGCAAGGGGCGCATCGCGGCCCGCTCCCTGAAGGCGCTGAGCGTGCACGACCTGCGCAAGATGATCGACCCGCTGGTCGCGGAGAAGTGATCCGCGTGACGTTCCCGGCACCCGGCAGCACCCGCAGCACCCGTCGGCCGGCCCCGTGCGGCGGCGCACCGCGCGCCACCCTCCGCGAGGGGACCCGCCCATGAACCAGACCGTCTACAGCGGCGCCCTGCTGCTCGCCCTGCCGATCGCCGCGCTCGGTGGACTCGTCTCCTTCTTCTCGCCGTGCGTGCTGCCGCTGGTGCCCGGCTATCTGTCGTACGTCACCGGCATCAGCGGCACCGATCTCGCGGAGGCCCGGCGGGGGCGGATGGCCGCGGGAGCGGCGCTGTTCGTGCTCGGCTTCACCGCCGTCTTCGTGTCGGGCGGTGCCCTCTTCGGTGGGTTCGGCGCGACGCTGCTGAGCCACCAGGACGTCTCCTCCCGGGTCCTCGGCGTGCTGATGATCCTCATGGGTGTCTTCTTCCTGGGCCTGATGCCCTGGCTCACCCAGCGCGAGTTCCGCTTCCACACCCGGCCGGTGACCGGCCTCGCGGGCGCGCCGGTGCTCGGCGTGCTGTTCGGCATCGGCTGGACGCCCTGCCTCGGCCCCACCCTCACCTCCGTGAACCTGCTCGCCGTGAACGAGGGCAGCGCGGGACGCGGCGCCGTGCTGGCCGTCGCCTACTGCCTCGGGCTCGGGGTGCCGTTCGTGCTCGCCGCCGTCGGGTTCCGCAAGGCGCTCGGCGCGTTCGGCTGGATCAAGCGGCACTATGCGTGGGTGATGCGCATCGGCGGCGGCATGATGATCGTGACCGGTCTCCTCCTGCTGACCGGCGCGTGGGACGGCATCGTGCAGCAGGTGCAGGGCTGGTCCGGCGGCTTCACGGTGGGGATCTGACAGATGAGCAAGACGACGACATCGACCGACGCGACCGGGGCCTCGTCCGGGACCGACGCGACCGGGACCCCGTCCGAAACGGGTACCGACCCCGCCACCAGCGACCTGACCGCCGCCTCATCGCAGCTGTCCACCGCGCCCGAGGAGGACACCGGGGTCACCCTGCCGTCGCTCGGCGTCATCGGCTGGTGCCGGTGGTTCTGGCGGCAGCTGACCTCGATGCGGGTCGCGCTGCTGCTGCTCCTGCTGCTCTCCCTCGCCGCCATCCCCGGCTCGCTCATCCCGCAGACGTCCACCAACGAGCTGAAGGTCCAGGACTTCCACCGGACGCACACCACCCTCGGGCCGCTGTACGACAAGCTCGGGCTGTTCCACGTCTACAGCTCGGTGTGGTTCTCGGCGATCTACATCCTGCTGTTCATCTCGCTCATCGGCTGCATCGTGCCCCGCACCTGGCAGTTCATCGGCCAGCTGCGCGGCCGTCCACCGGGCGCCCCCAAACGCCTGGACCGGCTGCCCGCGTACACCACCTGGCGCACCGACGCCTCGCCCGAGCAGGTACGCGAGGCCGCGCGCAGCGTCCTGAAGCGACGCCGCTACCGCACCCACGAGGTGAACGGCGCGGTGGCGTCGGAGAAGGGCTACCTGCGCGAGGCCGGCAACCTGATCTTCCACATCGCCCTGATCGTGATGCTGGTCGCCTTCGCCGTCGGGCAGCTGTTCAAGTCCGAGGGCAGCGTCCTGATCGTGGAGGGCGACGGCTTCGCCAACACGCTCACGCAGTACGACGACTTCCGCTCCGGGAACCTCTTCTCCGTCAGCGACCTGGAACCGTTCAGCTTCGACCTGCACCAGTTCACCGGCACCTTCGAACGGAACGGGCCCAACCGCGGCACCCCGCGCACCTACCGCGCGGACATCAGCTACAGCACGGGCGCCTACGGCACCTCCAAGAAGGCCGCCATCGAGGTCAACAAGCCGCTGGAGATCGGCGGCGCCAAGGTCTACCTCGTCAACCACGGCTACGCCCCGGTCGTGACCGTGCGCGACGGGAACGGCAAGGTCGTCTTCCACGACCCCGCACCGCTGCTGCCGATCGACGCCAACGAGACCTCCTCGGGCGCGATCAAGGTGTTCGACGGCTACCACAACGCCGCCGGCAAGAAGGAGCAGCTCGGCTTCAACGCCTTCTTCGTGCCGACCTTCGCGGGCGCCGGGAAGGGGACGATGTTCTCCCAGTTCCCGGCCGCGGACGCCCCGGTACTGGCGGTGTCGGGATACCACGGCGACCTGGGGGTGGACGCCGGATTGCCGCAGAACGTGTACCAGCTCGACACCTCCCACATGACGAAGTTCACCGACGCCAAGGGAGCGCTGCTCAAGAAGCGGCTGCACCCCGGGCAGACGATGAAACTGCCGGGTGGCGCAGGCTCGATCACGTTCGACAAGGACCTCAAGGAATGGGCCAGCTTCACGATCGCCCAGGACCCCGGCAGCGGCTGGGCGCTGGGCGGCGCGATCGCCGCGATCGCCGGCCTGGCCGGCTCGCTGTTCATCCAGCGGCGCCGGGTCTGGGTGCGCGCCACGCCGGGCGACGACGGAGGCTCCGTCGTGGAGATGGCCGGCCTCGGCCGCAGCGACTCCGCCCGGCTCCCCGAAGAACTGGGCGACCTGGCCGGCCTGGTACACGCCCGCGTCCCGAGCAGCACGGACGCCCCCGAATCCGACCCCGACCCGCACGCCGTGACTGCCGAAGGGGCTGAGAAGTGAATCTCGCCGCCACCACCAACGAGAACCTGGCACACACCAGCAACGTGCTGGTCTACTCGTCCATGGCCGTATACATGCTGGCCTTCTTCGCCCACCTCGGCGAGTGGCTGCTCGGCAGCCGCAGCCGGGTGGGCCGCACCGCCGCCGCGCTCACCGCGACCGCACCGGCCGCACCGGCCGCACCGGCCGTGCAGGTCAGGCGGCAGGGCGGCACCGCCGTCCTGGAGCGCCCGAAGGTCGTCACCCGCTCCTCGGCCGGCACCCGCGACGTGCCGGACGGTCCCGGGGCGCACGGCGGTGACGCCCAGGGCGACCTGTACGGGCGCATGGCGGTGTCCTTCACGCTGCTCGCGCTGCTCATCGAGGCCGGCGGTGTCCTCACCCGCGCGCTGTCGGTGGAGCGCGCGCCGTGGGGCAACATGTACGAGTTCAACCTCACGTTCTCCACCGTCGCCGTCGCCGTCTACATGGGCCTGCTGGCGCTGAAGAAGAACGTGCGCTGGCTCGGCCTGCCGCTGGTCACCACCGTCCTGCTGGACCTGGGCCTGGCCGTCACCGTGCTGTACACCGCCAGCGACCAGCTGGTGCCCGCGCTGCACTCGTACTGGCTGTGGATCCACGTCTCCACCGCGATCTTCTGCGGCGCCTGCTTCTACGTCGGCGCCGTCGCCACCCTTCTGTACCTCTTCCGGGACAGCTACGAGACCAAGCTGGCCGGCGGCGGCCGACCGGGCACCTTCGCCTCCTCGGTCCTGGAGCGGCTGCCGGCCGCGGCCTCCCTCGACAAGCTCGCCTACCGGGTGAACGCTGCCGTCTTCCCGCTGTGGACCTTCACGATCATCGCCGGCGCCATCTGGGCCGGGGACGCCTGGGGCCACTACTGGGAGTGGGACCCCAAGGAGACCTGGTCCTTCATCACCTGGGTCGCCTACGCCTGTTACCTGCACGCCCGCGCGACGGCCGGCTGGAAGGGCCGCAAGGCTGCCATGCTCGCGCTGGTCGCCTTCGGCTGCTGGCTGTTCAACTACTACGGCGTCAACATCTTCGTCTCCGGCAAGCACTCGTACTCCGGTATGTGACCGGGACGACGTCCGGCCCGGGGCGGCCACCCGCTAACCTGACTGCCGCACCGGGCCGCACCCGGCCCACCGTCGTCTGCTGGGGGGACCGACCACCACCATGCTCAGGTATCTGCCCTTCCTGCTGGTCCTCGCGCTGTGGATCTACGCCTTCATCGACTGCCTGAACACCCCCGAACAAGAGGTGCGCCACCTGCCCAAGGTGGTCTGGGTCATCATCATCCTGCTCTTCGGCGAGGTACTGATCGGCCCGATCGCCTGGCTCGTGGCGGGCAGGTCCCGTGGCGTCCCCGCGGGCGGTGCCACACCGTCGGAGTGGCACCGTAACCATCGTGCGGAGTGGGTTGCGCCCGATGACAACCCCGAGTTCCTGAAGTCCATCAGGGAAGAGAACAAGAAGGACGAGGCGCTCCTCAAGGACTGGGAGGCGGACCTGCGGCGGCGTGAGGAGGAACTCCGCCGCCGCGAACGCAACGACGAAACAGGCTGACGCCCGTTCACCCGTTTCCGGGGTCCCCCCGTCGCACCCGGGCCACCGGCTGGTGGCGGTTGTTTGCGCAGTTCCCCGCGCCCCTGTTGGGTGGGTGGCCGTTGACCGCCAGGGCACGTTCGGCTCGCTCCTCGGGAACCCGCGCGTTTGAGGGCACGTAGTGCCCTCTTTAGGGGCGCGGGGAACGGCGCGACGAGCCCCGACGGGGCCGTCGGGTCGCCACCGTCCCAGAGGGCCAGTCGTGTCCGGGCCACCGGCTGGTGGTGGGTTGCTCGCGCAGTTCCCCGCGCCTCTTTCTGGTGGCCGTCGACCGCCGGGGCACGTAGTGCGCTCTTTAGGGGCGCGGGGAACTGCGCGACGAGCCCCGACGGGGCCGTCGGGTCGCCACCGTCCCAGAGGGCCAGTTTCTGTCGTGTCCGGGCCACCGGCTGGTGGCGGGTTGCTCGCGCAGTTCCCCGCGCCCCTTTCTGGTGGCCGTCGACCGCCGGGGCACGTAGTGCCCTCTTTAGGGGCGCGGGGAACGGCGCGACGAGCCCCGACGGGGCCGTCGGGTCGTCACCGTCCCAGAGGGCCAGTTTCTGTCGTGTCCGGGCCACCGGCTGGTGGCGGGTTAGTCGCGCAGTTCCCCGCGCCCCTTTCTGGTGGCCGTCGACCGCCGGGACATGTAGTGCGCTCTTTAGGGGCGCGGGGAACTGCGCGACGAGCCCCGACGGGGCCGTCGGGTCGTCACCGTCCCAGAGGGGCAGGTTCCGTCGCGTCCGGACCACCGGCCGGCAGCCGACCGCAGGGGGCGAGGAACGGCGGCACGCCGGGGTCAGCGCAGGGGGCGGCATGCCCTCGGCGATACTTGACCCCATGGCTTACGACGATCTTCGCTCGCTGCTCAGGGCACTGGAGCGCGAAGGCGACCTGAAGCGCATCAAGGCCGAGGTCGACCCGTACCTGGAGGTCGGCGAGATCGTCGACCGGGTGCAGAAGGCCAAGGGGCCCGCGCTGCTCTTCGAGAACGTGAAGGGCTCGGCGATGCCGCTGGCTATGAACGTCTACGGGACCGACCGCCGACTCCTCAAGGCGCTCGGCCTGAAGTCGTACGAGGAGATCAGCGACAAGATCGGCGGGCTGCTCAAGCCCGAGCTGCCGCACGGCTTCACGGGCGTGCGCGAAGCCTTCGGCAAGCTCGGTCAGATGGCGCACGTGCCGCCGAAGAAGGTGAAGCAGGGCACCGCACCCGTCCAGGAGATCGTGCTGCACGGCGACGACGTCGACCTGAACCGGCTGCCCGCGCTGTTCACCTGGCCGAAGGACGGCGGCTCCTTCTTCAACCTGGGCCTGACGCACACCAAGGACCCGGACACCGGAATCCGCAACCTCGGCCTCTACCGCCTCCAGCGCCACGACAAGCGCACCATCGGCATGCACTGGCAGATCCACAAGGACAGCCGCAACCACTACCAGGTGGCCGCCCGGCGCGGCGAGCCGCTGCCCGTGGCGATCGCCTTCGGCTGCCCGCCGGCCGTCACCTACGCGGCCACCGCGCCGCTCCCGGGCGACATCGACGAGTACCTCTTCGCCGGCTTCCTCCAGGGCAAGCGCATCGAGATGACGGACTGCCGCACCCTGCCGCTCCAGGTGCCCGCACAGGCCGAGGTCGTCCTGGAGGGCCACCTGGAGCCGGGCGTCATGCTCCCCGAGGGCCCGTTCGGCGACCACACCGGTTTCTACACGCCCCAGGAACCCTTCCCCGCGCTCACCATCGACTGCGTCACGATGCGCAGTCGACCGCTGCTCCAGTCCACCGTCGTCGGCCGGCCCCCGATGGAGGACGGCCCGCTGGGGCGTGCGACGGAGCGGTTCTTCCTGCCGCTGCTGAAGATCATCGTTCCGGACATCGTCGACTACCACCTGCCCGAGGCCGGCGGCTTCCACAACTGCGCCATCGTGTCGATCGACAAGCGCTACCCCAAGCACGCCCAGAAGGTGATGCACGCCATCTGGGGCGCGCACATGATGTCGTTGACCAAGCTGATCGTCGTCGTCGACGCCGACTGCGACGTGCACGACCTCCACGAGGTCGCCTGGCGCGCGCTCGGCAACACCGACTACTCCCGCGACCTGTCCGTCGTGGAGGGCCCGGTCGACCATCTCGACCACGCCTCGTATCAGCAGTTCTGGGGCGGCAAGGCGGGTATCGACGCCACCCGGAAGCTGCCCGAAGAGGGCTACACCCGAGACGGCGGCTGGCCGGACATGGTGCTGAGCGACCCCCGAACAGCGGCCACCGTGGACCGCCGTTGGAAGGAGTACGGGCTGTGAACCCCTCGGCTGCGGCAGGGGGATGCCCCGCTCGCGTCGCCCGCGGGTCAGCGACGACCCGACGGGTCCTCCACGACCAGCAGGTCCTCCACGACCAGCAGGTTCCACACGATCAGCAGGTCCCACACGATCAGCAGGTTCCACACGATCTGCGCCAGCCGGGTTGGATCCAGCCCGGGTGGCTTCGAAAGACAAGGACGTCGCACGTGCCTGGCTCTCGCACCGCGCACCGCGCGCCCTACCGGAGCACGGAGGTGGTCGGCTCGTGAGCACGGCGGGAGAAGTCCTCGGCGGCCCCGGGCCGGCGCACCCCGACAGCAGGATCCGCGCCTTCCTGCGTCTTGTCATGATCGAACACTCCGTGTTCGCGCTGCCGTTCGCGTACATCGCCGCGCTGACCGCGATGTTCCGGCTCGACGGGAACATCCACTGGGGACGGCTGCTGCTCGTCACCATCGCGATGGTGGGCCTGCGCACCTTCGCGATGGCCTGCAACCGGATCATCGACCGCGAGATCGACGCCCGTAACCCGCGCACCGCCGGTCGCGAACTGGTCACCGGCGCGGTCACCGTGCGCTCGGCGTGGGCCGGCGCGCTCGTCGCCGTCGTGGTGTTCCTCGGCGCCGCCGCCCTGCTGAACCCGCTCTGCCTGGCGCTCGCGCCCATCGCCGTCATCCCGATGGTGGTGTACCCGTACGGCAAGCGGTTCACGAACTTCCCGCACGCCATCCTCGGCATCGCCCAGGCGATGGGCCCGATCGGCGCCTGGCTGGCCATCACCGGCAGCTGGTCCTGGCAGGCGGTGCTGCTGGGACTCGCGGTGGGCGTGTGGATCGGCGGTTTCGACCTGATCTTCGGCTGCCAGGACGTCCAGGCGGACCGGGCGCACGGTGTGATGTCGGTGCCGGCCCGGTTCGGCATCCCGGCCGCGCTGCACGGCGCGCGCGCCTGCCACGCCGTGACGATGCTGCTCTTCCTGTGGTTCGCGCTCGTCACCGACGCGGGCCCGCTCTTCTGGGTCGGCCTCGCGGTGGTCGCGGGCGCCTTCCTCTACGAGCACACCATCGTGCGGCCACACGACCTGTCCCGGCTGAACCGGGCGTTCTTCACCGTCAACGGTTTCATCGGGATCGCCCTGTTCGCGTGCGCCCTGTTCGATCTTCTGGTGCGCGGTCTGACGGTGTGAGCGGACGGCATCCGTGCCGGCCTCCGGCACGCACACCGGGGGGCTCCCGGCCGGCCGCAAGCACACCTGAGCGAATCCAAGGCGCACCGCGCCGCTAGGCTCGACCTCGTGGAGCACGACAACGTACCTGGACAGCGCCCGTCGGGGCCGCCCCGCGCGGCGCCCGATGCGGCGGGGGACCGGGTGCCCTGGGTGGTGGGTGTGTCCGGGGCCTCCGGCACGCCGTACGCCGCCGCGGTGCTACGCGCCCTGCTGGACGCGGGGGAGAGCGTCGACCTGATCGTCTCGCGGGCGGCGCGGCTGACGGTGCTGGACGAGACCGGCATCGCGTTCCGGGACGCACACTGGCGCACCGACCTGGCGGAATGGCTGGCCCGCGGTGCGGACGGCAAGCCGGGCGTCTTCACGACCGCCGGCATCGAGCGGGTGCGTCACTGGACCGCGGGCGACCTGGCGGCGGGGCCGTCCTCCGGTTCGTACCGCAGCAAGGGCATGCTGATCGTGCCCGCGTCGACGGCGTGCGTGGCCGGGGTCGCGCTCGGCCTGTCGAAGGACCTGCTCCAGCGGGCGGCGAGCGTGACCCTCAAGGAGGGACGCCGGCTGGTGGTCGCGGTGCGCGAGACCCCGCTGAACGGGCAGACGTTGCGGCACCTCGTCACCCTCGACGACGCGGGCGCCGTCGTGCTCCCGGCCGCACCGGCGTTCTACGCGGGCGCCACGCACATCCAGGACCTGGTCGACTTCGTCGCCGGGCGGGCCCTGGACGCCGCAGGGGTGCCGCACGGGCTGTACCGCCGTTGGGAGGGAGAGCTCGGCGGCGGGGCTGCGCCGCGTGACTGACGCGGCGGCCTCCGGCGTGGCACCGGGGGCATGCACCAGCCCGTCGAGGCATCCGGCGCGGAATCCGGCGTGGAATCCGGCGTGGCGCAAGCCGTCCGGGGCATGTCGTGCGAACCCTGTACCACCGTGTGCGCCCGGTGTACCACCTGCCGCGCATCCGGCCCATCCGTCGGGGGGACTCCGGCGCGACTCGTGGGTTCGTAGGCTGTCGCTGCTGTATGCCTTGACTTCTGGACGTAAAAATACTGGCCGGACTTGAGAACGATGAAAGGCACTGGACCTATGGACGCTGTGGACAGGCAGCTCATTCAGGCCCTGCGCGAGAACGGCAGGGCCTCCTACGCCGAACTCGGGCGGCTCGTCGGTCTCTCCGGCCCCAGCGTGACGGACCGCATCAACCGCCTGGAGGCGGCGGGGGTGATCACCGGTTACCGCGCCACCGTCGACGCCGCGTCGCTCGGCCTCGGCGTCACCGCCCTGATCGGCATCTCCCTGTCGGACGCGACCGACCACGAGGAGGTCGCTACCCGGCTCCGGGAGCTCGACGAGATCGAGGACTGCTGGTTCATCGCGGGCGACGACTCGTACATGCTCAAGGTGCGCGCCGGCGACGTGGACGGCCTGGAGAAGACCATCCGGCGGCTGTCGGGCACCAAGGGCGTCTCGCGCACCCGCACCACGATCGTGCTCTCCACCAAGTGGGAGAACCGGGTCGGCGAACTGCCCGAGCAGGTCTGAGCAGGTCCGGACCCGTCCGGCCGGTCCCGCCAAGATCGGCGGGCCCGGTCTGGCGTACGGTGAACGGGGCTGGCAGGCCCTTCAGAGCCCACGGCCGGGAGCGTCCCGGCCTGCGGCATCCGCAGCTAGGCAGAAGGCGGTCGGTGCATGGACGCGGGTCGGAAGCGGGCCCTTGAGGAGAAGGTCCGCGGTGGCGAGCGGCTGTCCCGTGAGGACGGCCTCGCGCTCTACGCCTCGGACGACCTGGCCTGGCTCGGCGGCCTGGCCCACGAGGTGCGCACCCGCCGCAGCGGCGACACCGCCTCCTTCACCCTGGGCACCCGGCTGAGCCTGACCGACGTCTGCACGGCGCCCTGCGCGTACTGCTCCACGGCGGGCGAGGCGGGCGGGAGCCAGGACCAGCCGGGCGAAGCGGACGCGTACGCGCCGCACATCGAGGCGGCCGTGCGGCGCGCCCGGGAGTCGGCGGCGGGCCTCACCGAGCTGCGCATCGAGGCGGGCCCGCACCCGACGCTGCCGTGGGGGTGCTACCCGCGCGCGCTGAAGGCGCTCAAGGAGGCGCTGCCGCAGCTGACGTTGACGGCGTTCACGGCGACGGACATCCAGGGCTTCGAGCGGCTCTCCGGACTGCCCGCGTCCGACGTCCTGGACGCACTCGTCGACGCGGGCCTGGCCTCCCTCGCCCCGGAGGCCGGCGGGCAGGGCGCCGACGACGCCGTCGGCTGGGCGGACTTCGCGCGCATCCACCGCCTGGCGCACGCCAAGGGCCTCAAGACGCCCTGCACGATGCGTTACGGCCACACCGAGGAGCCACGGCACCGCGTCGACCACGTCCTCCGGCTGCGTGCGCTCCAGGACGAGACCGGCGGCTTCCAGGTCTTCGTGCCGCTCCGTCACCGGCCCGACGCGACCGAGGCGGGGGACGCGGCCCCGTCCGGAGCGTCCGGAGTGCGCACGGGGCCGGTCAGCGGTGCCGAGGCGCTGAAGACGTTCGCGATCTCCCGGCTGCTCTTCGACAACGTTCCGCACGTCGGTGTCTCCTGGGCGACGTACGGCGAGCGCACGGTCCTGCTGGCGCTCCAGCACGGCGCGGACGACATCGACGGCCCGGTCCTCGCGGAACCGGAGCCGGAGCCGGAGCCGCAGCCGCAGTCGACCGGCCAGCACCCGGACGGCTCCGGTACGCCCGCCCCGCCGACCCGGGACGACCTGCTGGACCTGGTCCGGGACGCCGGTCTGCGGCCGGTGGCGCGTGACACGCGGCACGAGGTGGTCCGCGCGTACGAGGGCGCGGACCCCGGCCGCCGTGACGTGCCGCAGCCGATGCGGGTGTGAGGCCGGCACGGGGTGAGGCCGGCACGGGGTGCGTCCGGTGCCGTCCGGTGCCCTGTCGTGCGACGGTCGCGCGATCGACGGGCGGCAGGTGAGATGCCCTGGGCGACGGGTACCCGCCGGCCATGACCCCGGCCAGGACCCCCACGGCGTCGGAGGACGCGTACACCGCCGAGCCCTTCGTTCCGCAGCGCGGCGGTCTGGCCGCGCTGCGCAAGGCCGCCGCCGACTGCCACGGCTGCCCGCTGCACCGCGACGCCACGCAGACCGTCTTCGGCGCCGGTGACACCGGCGCCCGGGTGCTGCTCGTCGGTGAACAGCCGGGCGACCAGGAGGACCGGCAAGGCAGGCCGTTCGTCGGCCCGGCCGGCCGGGTCCTCGACCGCGCCCTCGACGAGGCGGGCATCGACCCCGCCGAGACGTACGCCACGAACGCCGTCAAGCACTTCAAGTTCACCCAGAACCCGGCGCGCGGGAAGCGGCGCATCCACAAGGCACCCACGCTGCGCGAGATGACCGCCTGCGGCCCCTGGCTCGCCGCCGAGCTGGCCCTCGTCGAGCCCGATGTGGTGGTCACGCTCGGGGCCACGGCGGGCAAGGCGCTGCTGGGCTCGTCGTTCCGGGTGACCAGACAGCGCGGGACCGTGCTGGAGGAGGACGTCCACGGGCGCTGCGAGCAGGTCGTGGCGACGATCCACCCGTCCGCGGTGCTGCGTGCGGACGAGGCCGACCGTGCGACGGCTTACGCGGGCCTGGTCGACGATCTGAAGGTGGCCGCCCGGGTGCTGGGGTGACCTGGGGCGCCTCTGGGGCAGTTTCAGCCGCTCGGGCGCCGGGCCCAGGGGGCGTGAACCCGCTTTCGGCGGTGTGCGCCCGGCGTGCTTCACTGGACAGGCGGTGCCCGATTCCCAGGCATTGCCCGATTCGGAATATTTCGGCCATATGGCAAACGGGGTGTACGGGTCATACGGACGCCCTGGACGCCTGGATGTGTGTGCATGCTCCGGATCGGATCAGGACGGAACGGACATTCGGAACGGAAGTCGGTTGACATGCTCCGCTACACGTTGAAGCGCCTCGGGATCTTCGCAGGCTGCCTCCTTGTCGTCTGGGGCCTCGTCTCCACCGGGATCGTGCCGCGCGGCCTCGGCGGTTCCAACTACCTCTGGATCGCGCTGCTCGCCCTCGTGATCTCCGCGCCCATCAGCTTCGTGGTGCTGCGCAAGGAGCGCGACCGCGCCTCCGCGCACATCGTGGCCCGCGTGGACCGCGCCAGGGCCGGCTTCGAGCGCAGCGCCAGCCAGGAGGACGACGCGGACGACGCGGCGCGTGAGGCCGACGAGGCGACGCGCGCGCGGAGCGCACGGGCACCGCAGGGGACGCAGAGCACCCAGGGGGCGTAAGGGCGCGGGCCGGGGGGCCACGACGCGGGGGCCCCGGAGCCGCCACCTCCCTCCCCTCGTCTCTCCTTCCCCCCTCGTCTCTCCTCCTGCCTCCCCTCCCTCCTCCTCGGCGCCCCGCATGCCGTCCTCGGTGTCCGGGTCAGGAGCGTCCAGGCGCGTGGACATGGCGTGGTCCATGCCAAAGGCCCGTACGCTTGCGGGGTACGGAACCGTACCCATCGGGCGGCAAGGGCGGAGGAGAACCGGGTGAGCGTGGTGAACGTCGGGGAGGCCGGTCAGCAGACGACGCCGGGCGGCTCGGCAGGGCGCGCCAAGCGGATGCCCCGCGCGGTACGCGAGGCCCAGATGCTCGACGCCGCCGTGCGCATCTTCGGGAGCCGCGGCTACCGGTCCGCCTCCATGGACGAGATCGCCGAGCTGGCGGGCGTCTCCAAGCCCTTGGTCTACCTCTACCTGAACTCCAAGGAGAGCCTCTTCTCGGCGTGCATCCGGCGTGAGGCGACCGCGCTCGTCGACGCGGTGCGCGTGGGCGCCGATCGGGAGCTGCCCGCCGACCGCCAGCTGTGGGCGGGACTGCTGGCGTTCTTCACGCACACCGCCGAGCACCAGGACGGCTGGGCGATCCTGCACCGTCACGCACGCACCGGCGGCGAGCCGTTCCTGGCTGAGGTCACCGCCCTGCGCGCGGAGATCGTCGCCTTCGTGACGGAGCTGATCGTGGTCGCCGCCCGTGAGGCGCACGGCACCCCGGAACTGGCCGACCGGGAGGTCGCCGGGCTGGCCGAGGCCCTGGTCGGCGCCGCCGAATCCCTCGCGGCCTGGGCGAACACGGACCCGGCCGTCTCCGCACAGCAGGCCGCGACCACCTTGATGAACGTCGCATGGGCGGGCCTGGGCAACCTGATGGACGGCCGCCGGTGGTCGCCGTCGGCGTCGGCCCTGCATCCGTAAAAGGCGTCTACTCCGCCAGCGGCCGTACCTCGCCCGTGAGGTGCACGCGTTCGCCGTCCGGGCCACCGCGCAGCGCGAAGGCCGGGCCCTCGGCCGCGTAGTGCACCGTCCCCGGCAGCAGGACCGGCTTGCGGAACGCGGCCGTCACCTCCACGGGCCCCTGCACGCCGTACTCCGCGAGGCACCGCCCGACGCTCCACATGCCGTGCACGATGGCCCGCGGAAAGCCGAACAGGCGGGCGGTCAGCGGATAGAGGTGGATCGGGTTCCGGTCCCCGGACGCCGCACCGTAGCGCCGGCCCAGGTCCCCGCCGAGCCGCCACTCGGCACGCACCGGAAGCGCGCGGGCCGCCCCGTCCGTCCCGCCTCCGGTATCCGCCGCGGCATCGGGCGAGCCCGGTGACCGGGTGGCGTGCCGGGCCAGATAGCTGCTGTCCGATTCCCACACCGTCTCCCCGGCCGTGCGCACCCGGGTCACGATGCGTGCCTCGGTGCCGCGCCGGTGCGGGGTCAGCTCCGCCGCGTGCACGGTGAGTTCGTACTCCGCGTCCGTGCGCAGCTCCCGTAGCTGGCGGATCTCGATCGCCGTGTGCACCAGACCGAGCACCGGCAGCGGGAAGTCCCAGCCGGACATCAGGCGCATCGTCGACGGAAACCCGAGCACATGCGGATACGTCACCGGCAGTGCGGCGCCGGCCGCGTCCGGCGCGTCGAACCCGCACACCGCCGCGTACGCGGCCAGCCGCCGGCGGTCCACCCGCAGCCCGGGGACGACCACCCGCCGGTCGGGCAGCGACGCATCCGCCCGTGGCCGCTTGAACGGCGACAGCGCCGCGCCCCGGAGCAGATGCGGAACGAGTGTGGATGACGACATGCCAACTCCCTGTCCAGGCCCCGGGCGGACGGCCCGGGGTCCCCTGCGTGTCGCGGCCGACGCGCCCGTGGCGGACGCGTCGGCGCCCTGCCTCAAGCGCCCAGCAGGCTCTGCCCGCACACCCGCACGACCTGCCCGTTCACCGCCCAGGACGCGGGCTGTGCGAGCCAGGCCACCGTTTCGGCGACGTCCACGGGAAGACCGCCCTGCCCGAGCGAGTTCATCCGCCGGCCCACCTCACGGGGGAAGAGCGGCATCGCCGCCGTCATCCGGGTCTCGATGAAGCCGGGCGCCACCGCGTTCACCGTCACGCCGTGCTCGGCGCGTGCGCGCGGTGCCAGGCCGCGTACCAGGCCGATGACGCCCGCCTTGCTCGCCGCGTAGTTGGTCTGGCCGACGTTGCCGGCGATGCCGCTCATGGACGAGGTGGCCACGATCCGGCCGCCACGGCGCAGCGCACCGGAGGCCAGCAGGGCGTCCGAGGTGCGCAGCACGGCGGCGAGGTTGACGTCGAGGACGGCGGCCCAGCGGTCGGCCGGCATGTTCGCGAGGCGACGGTCGCGTGTGATGCCGGCGTTCTGGACGAGGATGTCCAGGCCGCCGTCCGGGAGTGCGGCGGCGATCTGCTCGCCCGCGTCGTCCGCCGTGATGTCGAGCGGGAGCGCGCTGCCGCCGAGCCGGTCGGCGACCGCGGTCAGGTCGTCCCGTGCGGCCGGCACGTCCAGGCAGACGACCCGCGCGCCGTCCCGGGCGAGGGTCGCGGCGATCGACTCTCCGATACCGCGCGCGGCACCGGTGACCAGGGCGGTCCGACCGGCCAACGGCAGCTGGGGATCGGCCTCGTCCACCGGCTCGGGTGCGCCGTCCGCCGCGTCGCCGTCGATCTCGATCACCTGCCCGCTGACGTAAGCCGACTTCGGTGAGAGGAAGAACCGCAGGGTCGACTCGGCGGCCGCGTTGCCCTCCGCCGACCCCGCCGTCCGTACCAGGGTGGCCGTGCGGCCACCGCCGATCTCCTTGCCCAGGGAGCGCACGAGCCCTTCGAGAGCCTGCTGGGCGGCGCACTGGTGGTGGTCGGCAGGGTCGAGCGGCGCGCCGAGCACCACCACGCGCCCGCTCTCGGCGACCGAGCGCACGACCGGGTGGAGCGCGGCGTGGACCTCGGCGAGCGCCGCGACATCCGTGACGCCGCGGGCGTCCAGGACGATCGCCGCGGGGCGCTCACCGCTCGCGCCGCCGGGACCGGCCGGCGCGCCGGGGGCGCCGGCCGCGCCGCCCTCGCGCACCGACAGACCGGTGCGGGCCAGCACTTCGGCGAGCGAGGTGCCGGGGCCGTGCCCGGCCGGCTTTCCCGCGGTCAGGTGCAGCAGCGGGCCGCCGAGCGTGCTGCCCGGGGCGGTGTGACGGCGCAGTGGCGCGGGTCGGGGCAGGCCGAGCCGCCGGGTGAGAAACCGGCCGGGCGCGGTGCCCGCGAAGGTCAGGTAACGATCGGCCATGTCCAGCTCCCAGCTCCCAGTTCCCGGGTAATTTACTAGAGAGTAAGGTTACTCAAGAGTCAGATACGCGTCGAGAGAAACGGAACAGGGCGGCGAGCGGTGCGGCGACCGACTGTCGGATCACGTCGTCCAGACGAGTCAGGAGCAGGTCGAGATGAGCCCCGCCGGTCCACCGCAGTCCCCGTCCCCGTCCCCGAACGCGCCCGACGACCGGGACGCCCCCGCATCCCCCCGTCCGCCGATGGCGGAGCCGCTGCGGGCGCGTCGTGTGGCGGTCATCGGCGGCTGCCGCATCCCGTTCGCCCGCTCGGACGGCCCGTATGCGACCGCGTCGAACCAGGAGATGCTGACCGCGGCGCTGGACGCGCTGGTCGAACGTTTCGGGCTCGCCGGACCGGCCGCCGACGGACACCGGTCGGACGGTCAGGACGGTCCGCCGGTCGGCGAGTTCGTCGCGGGAGCCGTCCTCAAGCACAGCCGTGACTTCAACCTTGCACGCGAGACCGTGCTCGGTTCGCGGCTCGATCCGCGCACGCCCGCGTGCGACGTCCAGCAGGCCTGCGGCACCGGCCTCCAGGCGGTCATCGCCGCCGCCAACAAGATCATGCTCGGCCAGCTCGACTCGGCGATCGCGGGCGGTGTCGACACCGCGAGCGACGCCCCGCTCGGTGTCAACGACGAACTGCGGCGCATCCTGCTCGACGCGCGCCGTGCGAAGTCCACCGGCGCCCGCCTTGCGGCGCTCTCCCGTATCCGGCCCCGGCACCTCGTCCCGGACATCCCGCGCAACGCCGAGCCCCGGACCCGGCTGTCCATGGGCGAGCACGCCGCGGTCACCGCCCGCGCGTGGGGCATCACGCGTGCGGCGCAGGACGAGCTCGCGGCCGCCAGCCACCAGCGGCTGGCGGCGGCGTACGACAGGGGCTTCCTGCGGGAACTGGTGGTGCCGTTCCGCGGCCTGGAACGGGACCAGAACCTGCGGCCGGACTCGACGGCGGAGAAACTGGCCGCGCTGAAGCCGGTGTTCGGCACCCGCGAGCCGGGCGCGACCATGACCGCCGGGAACTCCACCCCGCTCACCGACGGTGCCGCGACGGTGCTGCTGGCCGGCGAGGAGTGGGCGGCGGCGCGCGGCCTGACCCCGCTCGCCTACCTCACCACCTACGAGACCGCGGCCGTCGACTTCGTCGGCGGGGACGTCGCCGGTGGCACCGACGGGCTGCTGATGGCGCCCGCGTACGCGGTGCCGCGGATGCTCCGGCGGGCCGGGCTCGGCATCGAGGACTTCGACTTCGTGGAGATCCACGAGGCGTTCGCGTCTCAGGTGCTCGCCACGCTGGCGGCCTGGGAGAAGCAGGGCCTGGCCCCGGTGGACCGGGACCGGCTGAACGTCGCGGGCTCCTCGCTGGCCACGGGGCACCCGTTCGCCGCGACCGGGGCACGCATCGTGGCCACCCTGTCCCAACTCCTCGCCGAACGCGACGCCCCCGGCCGTGGCCTGATCTCGATCTGTGCGGCGGGCGGCCAGGGCGTGACGGCGATCCTGGAACGCCCGTGACGGACGGCGTGTGCGCCGGGCCGGGGTCGAGGGCGCTCGGACGCACCTGAAGGGGCGCGGGGAACTGCGCGAACGGCCACGACGATGGCCGCGGGTCGTCACCGACCTCAGGGGGCCGTCGCTGTCGCATCCGGACCACCGGCCGGTGGTGTGGATGCGGCAGGAGCCCCGTGCGCTGCACGGGGCTCCTTGGGTGGTGCTTCAGTTCTGGAATGTCTGGATAGACGTGATCCCGGCGAACGCGGAAACCCGACTACGGAAGTGGGGTGACCGCGTAGCCCCCGGCTCCAGGTCCGACTAGATCGGGGTGACGTTCTCCGCCTGCGGGCCCTTGGGGCCCTGGGTGACGTCAAAGCTCACGGACTGGTTCTCCTCGAGGGAACGGAATCCGGTCGCGTTGATCGCGGAGTAGTGGACGAAGACGTCGGGGCCGCCGCCTTCCTGGGCAATGAAGCCAAAGCCCTTTTCGGCGTTGAACCACTTAACGGTTCCGGTAGCCATAAGCCCTCCTTGGGCCAAAGGGTTGCCCTGCTCCAGAACCTCGCTGTTGTAAGCAACTGCATAAGTCTGAAAACGACGAAAGCCTGCGGGTCACATGCTCCGCAGGCTCTGTACTGCAAGGGAAACCAAACTGCAACTTGGCTGTGAGCCTAGCATGGTGCCCCCCGAAAGCGATAGAGGGAAAGATCACTTCACCCGGTCGCCGGAAGTGCTTCAGAAGATGTTGACACGATCTTCGTCTTGGATCTTCATCCGGGAAGATCCACTGCCCGGTGGGCCCACCTTCACCGACGGCAGTCGGGTGATCCCGGCACGGCTCCCGGGTGGCCGTGCGGGCGCCCCCGGCCCCCTGGTGGCGGTGGCGCGCAGGTCGGGGTCTAGTCTCGCGATGTGGACAATTCTCCCGCGGATTCAGTCACCGGCCCGGGCGGCGACCAGCGCCCCGGCCCGCAACGCACCAGGCCGCGCGTCGGTCATATCCAGTTCCTGAACTGCCTTCCCCTGTATTGGGGGCTGGCACGTACGGGGACGCTCCTCGATCTCGAGCTCACGAAGGACACCCCGGAGAAGCTCAGCGAGCAGCTGGTGAGAGGCGATCTCGACATCGCCCCGGTCACCCTCGTCGAATTCCTCAAGAACGCCGACGACCTGGTCGCCTTCCCCGACCTCGCGGTCGGCTGCAACGGCCCCGTCATGTCCTGCGTGATCGTCTCGCAGGTCCCCCTCGACCAGCTCGACGGCGCCCGGGTCGCCCTCGGCTCCACCTCGCGCACCTCCGTGCGGCTGGCCCAACTGCTGCTGTCCGAGCGGTACGGGGTGCAGCCCGACTACTACCGGTGCCCGCCCGACCTCGGGCTGATGATGCAGGAGGCGGACGCGGCGGTGCTGATCGGCGACGCCGCACTCCGCGCCAACCTGCACGACGGTCCCCGCCTCGGCCTGGACGTGCACGATCTGGGCGCGATGTGGAAGGAATGGACCGGACTGCCGTTCGTCTTCGCCGTCTGGGCCACCCGCCGCGACTACCTGGCCCGCGAGCCCGAGATGGTGCGCCAGGCGCACGGCGCGTTCCTGGACTCCCGGGACCTGTCGCTGCAGGAGGTCGACAAGCTCGCCGAGCAGGCCTCCCGCTGGGAGGTCTTCGACGCGGACGTGCTGGCCCGTTACTTCACCACGCTGGACTTCCGCTTCGGCGCGGCCCAACTGGAGGGCGTCACCGAGTTCGCCCGCCGCGTCGGGCCGACCACCGGCTTCCCGGCGGACGTACGCGTCGAGCTGCTCAAGCCGTAGCCTGCGGCTCTGCCGCGCCCCGGCGGTGTCCTGCCGGCGCCCCCGGCCATGTCGCGGTCGGAGCCCCGGCCGAGCCACGGCGCCGTGCCCCGGCCGTGGAAACGGAATTGGGCGGGGGCCGATTTCGCCGGTTTCACCGGGTCGCTTTCCAAGCGATTCGGAGTCGCTTCGAAAGCCTTCGAGACCATTGCACGGCGTTTTCGGGGCCGGCGACCCGGCCGGGGCCCGGTGAAATTTCTGCGGACATGCCGACCTGATGCTTGACATTTTCCGGGGTCGCTGGGCGGATCGCGGCGGTTTGCGGCGGCCGGAATGAATTCCGGCCGCTGCCGGTGAACTTCGACCGTCTGCCGGGCAAACGCCGGCGCCGGTCCGCGCCCCGTCCGTCCGACCCTGCCAGCCCGTGCCCTGGGTGACTCATCGTGCACGGTACGTCATGCGCCCCTGCGTCCTGCGCGGGTTGGCGGCGTCCTGCGAGGGGTCGGGGCGTGGGATTAGGCTGATGGTCGCGCCGTCAGGGGGAGGGGTCGTTCGCCATGCAGCCGCTCGACGCGGATGAGCCCAGGGCCATCGGCCCGTACCGGTTGCTCGGCCGACTCGGCTCCGGCGGTATGGGCCGGGTCTATCTGGGACGCAGCGCGGGCGGTCGCACCGTCGCCGTGAAGATCGTCCACCCGCACTTCGCCCTCGACGCGCAGTTCAGGGCCCGTTTCCGGCGCGAGGTCGAGGCGGCACGCCAGGTCGGCGGCGACTGGACGGCACCCGTGCTGGACGCCGACCCCGAGGCGTCCGTGCCGTGGGTGGCCACCGGCTACGTGGCCGGGCCCTCGCTCGCCGAAGCGGTCACCCCGCTGTCCGGCGCGGCCGACGCGGGGCAGCCGGGGGACGGGGCGGACCCGGCCCGAAGCATCGTCCCGGTCCCACCGGCGCCGCTCCCCGAGTCCTCCGTGCGCGTCCTCGGCGCCTCGCTCGCCGAAGCGCTGGCCCACGTGCACTCCCTGGGCCTCGTCCACCGTGATGTGAAGCCGTCGAACGTCCTGCTCACCATGGACGGGCCCCGGCTGATCGACTTCGGCATCGCCCGTGCGACGGACGGCACCGCCTCGCTCACCTCGACCGGTGCCTCCATCGGCTCGCCCGGCTACATGGCGCCGGAGCAGATCGTCGGCAAGGGCGTCACCGGCGCGGCGGACATCTTCTCGCTGGGCGCCGTCCTCGCGTTCGCGGCGACCGGACGGCCGCCGTTCCCGGGCGACTCCTCCGCCGCACTGCTGTACAAGGTCGTCCACGAGGAACCCGAACTCGACGGGCTGACCGGGGACCTGCTCGACGTCGTGACCCGCTGTCTCGCGAAGGACCCGGCCGTACGCCCCACTCCACAGCAACTCGCCCACCGGTTGGCGCCCCAGGGCGCCGCCGGGTTGGTCGCCGCCGGCTGGTTGCCCGCGCCCCTGGTGACCGAGGTCGGACGCAGCGCCGTGCGCCTGCTGGACCTGGAGGCCGCCGCGCCGGACACGCCCCCGGAAGGGCCGCCCGCGTCCTCCGACACCACCATGACGCTGGGCCTCCCGGCGGCAGCAAGGAAACGGCACGAGCCGCCCGCCCCGGGCTCGGACGGCACGCCCCCGCCGCCGGCTCCCGGCCCGTCCCTCGGGGTCTTCGGGCCCCCCGACCCGTCGTACGGACAGCAGAACCCCCACGACGGACAGCAGACACCCCACGACGGACGGCAGATACCCCAAGACGGCAAGGGCCCGCACGACCGCAACGGCCCCCACGACCGCAAGGGCCCGCAGGGGAACGAGGACGGGCGCTCCCACCCGCCCGGCCGACTCTCCCTCAGCCTGTCGGCGACGACCGGGGCCGCGTCGGCGGCGGCCGGCCGGGGTCGCCGGCTGAGCTGCACCGTGGCGCTGGCGGTCGCGGGCGCGCTGGCCGCGGTGACCGTCGGCTCCGTGTTCGTGTTCGACCTGCTGCCGGGCGGGGGCGGGGGCGCGACCGGCAACCAGCCGCCCTCGACCGGTGGCGCGGCCGGTGACACGGGGGAGGCCACCCCGTCCGGGGACGGCGGTTCGGACGGCCCCACCCCGCAGGCCGGCGCCGTCCCCAAGGCGTACTTCGGGACCTGGCGGGGCGACGCCACCGCCGCCGGCATCCCCGACGGCACCTTCGAACTCGTCGTCCACAAGGGGAAGGTCGGCGGGCGGTTCGCGACGCTCACCCAGACGGATCTGCTCGGCGGCGTCTGCAAGGACGACCTGATCCTGAAGAAGGTGGCGGACGACCGGATCACGGCCACCGGCAAGGGCGACGCGTCGAACGGCTCGCACTGCTCGCAGACCGCGCACACGATCTACCTGAAGCCGGTCGGAGACGACCTCCAATACACCTCCGACGACCCCGCCGCGGGGGACCCCAAGGCGCGGCTGTCGAAGACGGACTGACGGGACCGGCGGGACCGACGGCGCGGTCCGGGGGCCCGATCGCGGCCGGGGAGCCTGCCGTACGCTGGATCGGTCAGTCCACACCCTTACGAAAGGGACACCCGTGACCGAGCAGGCCGACTTCGCTTCCACAGGTGTCTCCGCGACGGCGCCGGAGGGCGGCCCGAGCGGCGCTCCGGTCGACGTCGACATCGCCGCCGTGCTCGACCGGGCCGCCGCCGGCGGGCGGATCACGCCCGAGGAAGCGCTCGTCCTCTACCGTGACGCCCCGCTGCACGCGCTGGGCTCCGCCGCCGACGCCGTCCGCAGGCGGCGCTACGCCGGCACCGAGCACATCGCCACGTACATCATCGAACGGAACATCAACTACACCAACGTCTGCGTGACGGCCTGCAAGTTCTGCGCCTTCTACGCCGCGCCCAAGGACGTCGGGAAGGGCTGGACCCGCGACCTCGACGACATCCTGCGGCGCTGCGCGGAGACCGTGGAGCTGGGCGGCACCCAGATCATGTTCCAGGGCGGGCACCACCCGGACTACGGCGTCGAGTACTACGAGAAGCACTTCGCGGCCATCAAGAAGGCGTTCCCGCAGCTGGTCATCCACTCCCTCGGCGCATCCGAGGTCGAGCACATGGCCCGGATCTCCGGCGTCACGGTCGAGGAGGCCGTCACGCGCATCCGCGACGCCGGCCTCGACTCCTTCGCGGGCGCCGGCGCGGAACTGCTGCCCGCGCGCCCCCGCAAGGCGATCGCACCGCTGAAGGAGTCCGGCGAGCGGTGGCTGGAGATCATGGAGACCGCGCACGGCCTCGGCGTCGAGTCCACCACGACGATGCTCATGGGCACCGGCGAGACCAACGCCGAGCGCATCGAGCACCTGCGCATGATCCGCGACGTCCAGGACCGCACCGGCGGCTTCCGGGCCTTCATCCCGTACACCTACCAGCCCGAGAACAACCACCTGAAGGGCCGCACCCAGGCGACCATCCTCGAGTACCTGCGCATGATCGCCATCGCGCGGCTCTTCCTCGACAACGTCGCCCACATCCAGGGCTCCTGGCTGACCACCGGCAAGGAGATCGGCCAGCTCTCGCTGCACTACGGCGCCGACGACCTCGGCTCGATCATGCTGGAGGAGAACGTCGTCTCGTCGGCGGGCGCCCGGCACCGGTCCAACCGGATGGAGATCATCGACCTGATCCGCTCGGCGGGCCGGGTCCCGGCGCAGCGCTCCACCACGTACGAGCACCTGGTCGTGCACGACGACCCGGCGAACGACCCGGTCGACGACCGCGTCGTCTCGCACCTGTCGTCGACGGCGATCGACGGAGGCACGGCCCATCCGGAGCTGAAGCTCGTCGACGCCCGCTGAGCCGGTGCGGGGTGCCGGGTGCGGTCGGCCGGTACGGATGCCCGATACGTATGCTGGGCCCGTGACCCGCGCAACCCTGGACAAGCAGCCGCACGAAGTCGCCTCTATGTTCGACGACGTGGCGGAACGCTACGACCTCACCAACGACGTGTTGTCCCTGGGCCAGACCCGGTTGTGGCGCCGGGAGGTCGCGAAGGCGGTGGACGCCCGGCCCGCGCAGAAGGTGCTCGACCTGGCAGCCGGCACGGCCACCTCCTCGCTGCCGTTCACGCGCACCGGTGCCTACGTGGTGCCGTGCGACTTCTCGCTCGGGATGCTCCAGGTCGGCAAGCGGCGGCACTCCTGGCTGCCGTTCACGGCCGGCGACGCCACGCGGCTGCCGTTCCGCGACGACGTCTTCGACGCGGTGACGATCTCCTTCGGGCTGCGCAACGTCCAGGACACCGACGCTGCGCTGCGCGAGCTGTACCGGGTGACCGCACCCGGCGGGCGCGTCGTCATCTGCGAGTTCTCCCACCCGACCTGGGCCCCCTTCCGCACCGTCTACACCGAGTACCTGATGCGTGCGCTGCCGCCGGTGGCACGCGGCGTCTCCTCCAACCCCGACGCGTACGTGTACCTCGCCGAGTCCATCCGCGCCTGGCCCGACCAGTCCGCGCTGGCCGGACGCCTCGCCGGCGCGGGCTGGTCACGGGTCGCGTGGCGCAACCTGACGGGCGGGATCGTGGCACTGCACCGGGGGTTCAAGCCGGAGTGAACGCGTAATCCTCCGCAACCTTCGTTTCCGCCTCGCCACAGCCATCCCCATCGCCATCCCCACCGCTGTCGACGGCGGTTTCGCTCGCCCGCGGAACCGCCGCCGGGCAAGATGTGTCCATTGTCGGCGACGGGGGTCCGGTGCAGAGGTGGTGCCGTACGGCCCGCGATCCCTTCCTGGACGACCCTGGATGACGGAGCGTACCGATGGCGTCGCACTGCTCGTACTGCGGAACCGAGATCCCTCGGCAGGCACGCCTGTGCACGGGATGCGGCCGAGAGACGACGACCCCGGAGAGGACCGAGACCGCCGATACGGCGTCGGCTCCCGATACGGCGTCGGCTCCCGATACGGCGTCGGCTCCGGAGCCGCAAGGGGAGTCGGGCCCGGAGCCCGGGACCACGGCAGCGGGCCACACGCAGCCACCGTCACCGTCGCCATCATCGCCGTCCCCGTCGCCCTCGCCGTCCCCGCCGCCCGAGTCCGCCGCCGACGTGGACGCGGGCCCCGTGCGGGTGCCCGCCCCGTCGTCCGAGCCGCGCGCCGTTCCGGCCGCCCCGAAGACGCCGCCCACCGCGGGCGCGCCCGCCGCTCCACCTCCGGGCCACGCGCCGCACCCGCCCCTGCCGCCCGCGCACACTCCGGCGCCGTCTCCAGCCCATGCGCCGCTCCCACCGCCGCGGCACGCGCCCGCGCCGCCCGCCAGCGCACCCGGCCGGCAACCGGAGCCGTCACCCGGACCCACGCCACCCGCGCAACCGCCGGCCGCCGGACCGCTTCCCCTCTCGCCCGCCACGCCGCCGTCGGCACCCGCCGCGGCGCCCCCGGGACCGTCGACGCCGCCTGGAGCGCCCCTTCCGGCGGCTCCGGCGCCATGGTCCCCGCCCGGAGCTCCCGTTCCGCAGGCCCCCGCCGGATGGTCGCCGCCGGGGCCGCCCTCCCCGGTCGGGGCGTTCCTCGGGCGGGCGTTCGGGGGCCCCTGGGCGGGCTCCGTCAAGGCGGCGCTGTGGCCGGTCGTGTTCCTGCTGGTGGCCGCTTTGGGGCTGGCCATCCCGCGGTACGGGCAGCCGTCGGACGCCGTCGTCGTGGACTTCGCCGACCGGGTGCGCATCATCCTCGCGGTGTTGCTGAAGGGCGTCGGCGGCGGCCTCACGCTGCACGCCGGCGACGTCACCGACGCGGACTCCGGACTCATCGCCGACGCGGTCGGCACCACGACGATCTCCCTCGTCCCGCTGTCCGTCACCTTCCTGTGGATCGGCGCCCTCTACCTGGGCCTGCGCGGGCTCCGCACCCGTATCACGCTCGCCGCGACGGCGCCGGGCGGGTCCGGCGCGGGCATCGGTGCCGGGGCCGGCGCGGGGGCGACCGCCGGTCTTGAGGCAGCCGTCAGGGTCTCGCTGTCGGTCGCCGCCGGCGTGCTCCTCCTCGCGCTCTTCGCGCAGCCCTCGGTCGCCGGTGTCGCCGTCTCCTCCTCGCCGGTGCTCGCGGCGCTCGGCGCGCTGGTGCTGAGCCTGGTCGCCTCCGCGGCCGTCCTGTGCCACGCCGACGCGGCCCGCTGGCTGAGCGGCCGGCCGGCGGCGTACGCGCTGCTGCACGCGACGTCCACCGCGTTGCGCGCGCTCGCCGTGGTGCTGGTGCTGGGCTCGATCGCCGCGTTCATCGCCCTCACGCAGATCGACGACCTGGACGAGCAGCTCGACCTCACCGGCAGCGGGGTGTCACCGCTGCTGGCGGCCCTGCTGGTGGTTCCGAACCTGGCCGTGGCGGCGCTCGGCCTCGGCTGGGGCGCGCCGCTCAAGGCGACCGCGGGGGGCAGCGCGGCGAGCGGGGGCAGCTACGAGACCGAGTCGTTCGGGTTCTCCCGGCTCGCCGACGCCGCGGGCTCCGGAGCGGTGGTGGGCGCACTGGCGCTGGGCCTGGTGTGCGCGCTGACGGTGGCGCTGCTCGCCGCCCGGCGCAGCCCGGGCCGCGGCGGTCAACTGCTGGCCGCCGGCATCTTCTTCGTCCTCTTCCTGTCCCTCGCCGCGATCGGCGGCTTCGGCGTCGAGGCCACGGACAGCGCCACGGCGTACGACTCCGGGGGCAGCGGCAGCATCGACGCGGGACTGAGCGTGCCGGACGCCCTGTTGTTCGGGCTGCTCTGGCTCGGTGCCGCGGTCTTCGTCGCGCCCTATCTGCGCGGCGCGTCGGGACACGGCACCCCGGGCGGCGGCACCCCGGCGGGCGGGCCGCCACCGCCGGCCCCCGCGGCCGGCAACGCCCCCGCTCCCGGAGCCGGGACGGCCTGGAACCCCGCCGCCGTCCCCCCGAACCACCCCGTCGTCCCCGCCCCAGCGCCGCCCTCTGACGCCGCGTCGGGCACTCCGCCCACCGCCCCGCCGCCGTACGGCGGTACCGCGCCGCGCAGTCGCGCGGTCGTCTGGGTGGCCATCCTCGCCGCCGCCTTCCTGGTCGGCGGGGGCGCGGCGGCCGGCATCCTGCTCTGGCAGGACCACCACGGCCGCCCCGCCCAGGACCAGCCGGCTCCGGCCGCTTCGTCGACCAACGCCGCCGACCGACCCGACCAGCTCCGCATCACGAGCTGACCCACCGCACCCCGCTCACCCCGACCCCGGGCCCCTCGGTGCCCCCACCAGCAACGCGCCCCCGAACCGTCCCCAGGAACCGCGCGCATAGACTGCCGGTGTCCCGTGCCGTCCGGCACACCCACTGACGACTGGGGAGAGCCCGCCGTGACCGAGCCCCGCTCCGAACACACCGCCGACGTGATCGTCGTCGGGGCCGGACCCGCCGGTTCCACCACCGCCTACCACCTGGCCAAGGCCGGGCTGGACGTGCTGCTGCTGGAGAAGACCGCCTTCCCGCGCGAGAAGGTCTGCGGCGACGGGCTCACGCCGCGTGCGGTCAAGCAACTCGTCGGGATGGGCATCGACGTCTCGCAGGAGGCGGGCTGGCTGCGCAACAAGGGCCTGCGGATCATCGGCGGCGGCGTACGGCTCGAACTGGACTGGCCGGACCTCGCCTCGTTCCCGGACTACGGCCTGGTCCGCAAGCGTGACGACTTCGACGAGCAACTGGCCCGCCAGGCGCAGAAGGCGGGCGCCCGGCTGTACGAGCGGTGCAACGTCACCGCCCCGATCATCGACGAGCGCACCCGCCGGATCACCGGTGTGCAGGCCAAGCTGGGCGAGGAGAAGGCCCCGGCCACCTTCCACGCCCCGCTGGTGGTGGCCGCGGACGGCAACTCCACCCGGCTCTCGCTCGCCATGGGCCTGCACCGCCGCGAGGACCGCCCGATGGGCGTCGCGGTGCGCACCTACTTCACCTCGCCCCGGCACGAGGACGACTACCTGGAGTCCTGGCTGGAACTGTGGGACCGGCGCGGCGGGCAGGAGCGGCTGCTGCCCGGCTACGGCTGGATCTTCGGCATGGGCGACGGCACGTCCAACGTCGGCCTCGGCGTGCTCAACACCTCGGCCGCGTTCAAGGAGCTGGACTGGCGCGACGTGCTGAAGACCTGGTGCGCGTCGATGCCCGAGGACTGGGGGTACACGCCCGAGAACATGACGGGCCCGATCCGCGGCGCCGCGCTCCCCATGGCCTTCAACCGCCAGCCGCACTACACCCGGGGCCTGTTGCTCGTCGGTGACGCGGGCGGCCTGGTCAACCCGTTCAACGGCGAGGGCATCGCGTACGCCATGGAGTCCGGCCAGCTCGTGGCCGACGTCATCGTGCAGGCGCACGCCCGCGCCACCTCCGCACAGCGCGAGCTCGCCCTGCGCAACTACCCGCGGGTCCTCAAGGAGACCTACGGCGGCTACTACACGCTGGGCCGGGTCTTCGTGAAGCTGATCGGCAACCCGAAGATCATGAAGATCGGCGCCCAGCACGGCCTGACCCACCCGCTGCTGATGAAGTTCACCCTGAAGATGCTCGCCAACCTCACCGACCCCAAGGGCGGCGACGCGATGGACCGCATCATCAACGGCCTGACGAAGATCGCCCCCAAGGCCTGACGCACGGCCGCGCCCCGCCCGCCCGCGCCCGCCCCTTCCGCATCGCGCTCGCCGGTTGCCCGTCAACCGTCACGGTCAACCGGCGAGCGGCCTGCGCCTGTCTGATGGCCGGCCTTCCCCTGCCTTCCCGGCTTATCCCGCTTATCCCGTCTTCCCAGGCTTTCCCCGTCGATTGGTGACGCGTTCCGCACAACCAGACGGGCGGGTCGTTCGTCGAAACCGTGAGCCCGTAGTGGGCACATGATTTCGAACGAGAGAGCCACTATGAGACACCTTGCGTCCCGACGAAGACGGTCGCGCGCAGCCGCCGGGCCGATGGCCGTCGTCGGACTGCTGGCTGCCGCGTCCCTGCTTGCCATCGGCCCGGGGGCACCCGCCCACGCCGCGGACCCCATGCCCGTGACGATCACGGGTCAGGACCGTGTCGACCTCGCCCTGGACGGCGCCGACCCCGAGGAGCCGCAGGTCAGCCTCCACCTGAAGACTCCGGGCGACGAGGTCGAGGACGGCGAGGTCCCGGTCGTCCACCAGGGCGACTACACGATCCGCATCGACGCGTCCGCGCTGTCGGGCGTCGCCTCCGCGCGGCTTCCCGACTGCCCCGCCGAGGACGGCAACCCGCTGATCGTGGTCTGCTCCGGCAGCGAGCTGTACCAGGGCGAATGGCCCAACAAGGTCGGCAACATCCGCCTCACCACCGACGACGACAGTGCAGCCGGCGACTTCGGCACCATCCACGTCACCGGCGAAGGCGCGGGCCTGGCGTTCACGCCGCTCGACGTCGACGTCCTCGTCGGCGGTGCCACGTACCTGAACCACCGGGTCCACGAGCCCGACGACTTCACGTCGGGCGACACCTTCGACGCCCCCATCGGGTTCCGCAACACCGGCGCGATCGCCGGCCACGGCGCCGTTCTGCGCGTGCACGGCTCGCGCGGCCTCAGCTTCCCCGACTCGTACGGGAACTGCTCCTACCAGGTGGTCGACGACGGGCCCCTGCTGGACCGGGGCACCGAGGCGCTCTGCACGTTCGACGGCACCTTCGAGCCCGGCTCCGCGTACGAGGCGAGCGAGCCGCTGAAGGTGAAGGCAGCGGACTTCGCCATGCTCGACGTCTTCACGTACGGCTTCTCCGCCGTCTCCCCCGAGCAGGCCCGTGATCTGCTCGCCTCCGGCGACTACACGCCCGGCACCGGACCCGACCTGACGCTGCGGCCCGCGACCGGCACCAGCCCGGACGACTACGCCCAGTACGTCGACATCGACCTGCCCCGCCATGGCCCCAGCGACTTCGCCCTGACCGGCGACTCGCTCAAGGGCGCCGCGGGCGACACGGTCACCGCGAAGGTCGGCTTCCAGAACGGCCCCACCTGGGTCTCCGCGCTGCGCTCCGGCGGTGAACCGCTCCACTACGAGGTGAAGGCCCCCGAGGGCGCCAGCATCGTCAAGACCCCCAGCGGCTGCTTCCACGTCGACGAGCTCCCGGAGTCGGGTGGCGCCGGGTACGCCTGCCCCATCGACACGCCCATTCTCGAAGGCGCGTCGAGCACGTACCTCTTCACGCTGAAGATCGACAAGGTCGTCCCCGACGCCAAGGGCAAGGTGTACCTGCCGAGCTTCTACAGCGGGGAGACCGACACCGCCAACAACACCGCCTGGATCGTCCTCAACGCCACCGCAGAGGACGGCACGGACGGCGGCACCGGCGCGACCGCGGGCGGCGCCGACGGCGGTCAGTCCACGGACAGCGGCACCGGCGGCAAGGGCGGCACGGCGGACGACGGCGGCACCACGACGGCCGGCAGCCAGAGCGGCGGAGGGCTCGCGTCCACGGGCCTCGGCGGCATCCTGCTGATCTCCGGCGGCGCGCTGCTCGCCCTCGGTCTGGGTACGGCGGCAGTGCTTATGCGGAATCGCCGTCGCACCGCGGTCACGCAATCCACACGCACTGCCTGACCATGAAGCGGAATCTGCTGTGAATAGCGGGTGAAAGGTGGGGCCAGGGTGCCTGGAGGCATGTTTTGATCCGCGCGAGGCGGGAGTCAGGCAAGAGGTTCCCGCCGCAGTGCTTCACGCGCTGCGCCCCACCACCAGAAAAGGAACCCTCATCATCATGAGCGACACCTCCCGCGTGGAAACCTGCGAGATCGACGACGCTGCCCTCGACGGCATCGCGGGCGGCCTCTCCGTCAGCGGCAGCCTGGACGGCCTGACCGCCAACTTCGCCCCCGGCCCGAACGGCATCCCCATGCTGACCGGCGGCTCCCTCAAGTCCGCCAGCATCACCGTCTCGGACATTTCGCTGGGCCAGGCGAGCGCCTGACGCACGGCTGAGGCACGTACTCGGCCACGGAGCCCGGCATCACCCGGTTTCCACGGGGCAGTGAGGGCCCGAAGCGACGTCGGCCTTCAGGACCACAACCGGTGGTCCTGAAGGCCGATGTCGTTGTTCGGGGCTCCCGGCGGTGTCGGGAGCGCTCGTGTCAGAGCACCCGCACCGCGCCGCTCGCCGGGTAGCCGGAGAGGTCCTCGACGACGACGCCCTTCGACGGGTTGGCCGCGGACAGGTACTTGCCGCCGCCGAGGTAGACCCCGACGTGGTACGCCGAACCGGCGCCGCCCCAGTACAGGATGTCGCCGGGCTGCGCGCTGGAGACGGACACCGACGTGCCGGCGGTCGACTGGTCCTGCGAGGTGCGCGGCAAACTGACGCCGACCTGCTTGAAGGCGGCCTGGACCAGGCCGGAGCAGTCCCAGGAGTTCGGTCCCGTGCCGCCGGACACGTACGCGTCGCCGACCTGCGCCCGCAGGAAGCTCAGCACGGTCCCGACGCTGCCGCCGGGGACGGAGACGTCCGTGGAAGCGAGCGTGGTGCGCTCGCTGGAGCGCGACGCGGCCGCCGCGGCGCGGCGTGCGGCTTCCTCCGCCGCCTTCTTCTTGGCCTTCGCCTTGCGCTCGGCGGAGGTCTGGTCCTTCTCGGCCTCCTTGACGGCCTTCGCGATGGCGGCATCCCGCAGGGCTTGCGTGGCGTAGGCGTCCGCGGCCTGCTGGGTGACCTCGGCGGTCCGGGCGACCTGCGTGGAGAGACCGCCGGTGAGCGTGGGCAGCTCGGCGGTGTCGGTCACGGTCGGGGCGGCGTTCGCCGGGCTGGACGCGCCTGCCACGGCAAGGGTGCTGAGGACGCCACCGGCCACCCCGGCGCGCAGCGCGAGGGACGAGGCGCGGCGGCGGGATTTCCGGTGGCTACGTAGGTGGGCTGTGTGGGACATGTGTACAAGCGCTATCAGGGCCCGACCGTTACCTTCAAGAAACGTGGGGTGCGACACAGTTGAGGCACAGGGGGCTGAATCCCGGGCGTGTCGCGCTTTATTGATGCCGTACGGGGCAATGCGGACAGGGTTGCTCGGGTCTGTGGTCATCAAGTTTCGACGAAACGTCCGGATTGCGCGCCACTTACCATCTGTTGGCGGATCGGGGCAAACAGTTTTTCCCGGCGGCTCCGTCCGATGTGTTCAGCCTCACGGAACCGTCACGTTTCCCCGTGGCCCCGATCCGCCCGAACGGGGTCGGGGGATACGGCTCCTTGGTCCCTACGCTGGGTGAGCGCCGTGCACCCTTCGTGAACGCGCGCACAGGGCCGGCGTCGCGTGCTGCACCCGACCGCGCGGCGTCGCGCGGCGCGCGGACGCACCCGTTCGCGCCGCGCCCGAGCCCCTCTTCTTTGCCGCTGTGTACAACCCCGTCTCCCGTCTTCTCCATCCTTCTTACGCCCTGTCCGTTCACTTCCCTTGGAGTCGGAACGACTCGGGTCGTCCCCGCATCAGCCGGGAGGAATCGCCCCAATACCAGACGGGCTGCCGTTAGCGCGAATTTGCGCAAAGATGCCGCCCCTTGGTAATGGGCGACCCCTGCGACCAGCTGAAACGCGGTGCAATGTGACCTCTGGTGACCAGTCGGAGGCTTCGCGTATGAAGATCACTCCTGATCAGGCTTCATGATCATTAGTCAGGTGGTGGAGATCACAAGAGCTAACCGGGACCCCGTGTCGCAGATCACAGACTCGCGGGCATAAGATGGCACGCTGTCGGGCTTGTGACCTGCTTCACATGAACACGATCTTCGTGGTTTCCACGGAGGAGTGGTGGGGGTCCCGGATCGCCGGAGTGCAGGTCGATCGAGATGCAGATCGGCCGGGACCGGTGGTCGGGGTGCCTTGCGTAAAGAGGGGAGCGTGCCCGGCGCCGCCGTAGGTGTCAGCGCCGACTGAGAGGAGCGAGGAGCGGTGAACGCGTATGCGCCCATCCTCGTACTGGGAGCCCTCGGAGCAGGTTTTGCGATCTTCTCCGTGGTCACGGCCGCGCTTGTCGGTCCAAAGCGCTACAACCGGGCCAAGCTCGAAGCCTATGAGTGCGGTATCGAGCCGACGCCGACCCCGGCTGGCGGGGGACGGTTCCCGATCAAGTACTACCTGACCGCGATGCTCTTCATCGTCTTCGACATCGAGGTCGTCTTCCTCTATCCCTGGGCCGTCACTTTCGACGCCCTGGGTGTGTTCGGGCTCGTCGAGATGCTGCTCTTCGTACTGACCGTCTTCGTCGCCTACGCGTACGTGTGGCGACGCGGCGGACTGGAATGGGACTGAAACCCGCGAGGGACACCCGCGAGGGACAAAGAGGAACAACGCGAGGGATAAGAGGGGTCTGAGGGCCTATGGGACTCGAAGAGAAACTGCCGAGCGGTTTTCTGCTCACCACCGTTGAGCAGGCCGCGGGCTGGGTGCGGAAGTCCTCCGTCTTCCCCGCGACGTTCGGCCTCGCCTGCTGCGCCATCGAGATGATGACGACGGGCGCGGGACGCTATGACCTGGCGCGCTTCGGCATGGAGGTGTTCCGCGGCTCGCCGCGGCAGGCGGACCTGATGATCGTGGCCGGACGGGTGAGCCAGAAGATGGCGCCGGTGCTGCGGCAGGTCTACGACCAGATGCCGAACCCGAAGTGGGTCATCTCGATGGGCGTCTGCGCGTCCTCCGGCGGCATGTTCAACAACTACGCGATCGTGCAGGGCGTCGACCACGTCGTGCCCGTGGACATCTACCTGCCCGGGTGCCCGCCGCGTCCGGAGATGCTGATGGACAGCATCCTCAAGCTCCATCAGAAGATCCAGACCTCCAAGCTCGGCGTGAACGCCGAGGAGGCGGCCCGCGAGGCGGAGGAGGCGGCCCTGAAGGCCGTCCCCACGATCGAGATGAAGGGGCTCCTGCGGTGAGCGGGCACGACGAGCAGAACGAACCCAATCCGGAGCAGGATCTCAACGCCCAGAACCTGCCGGGACGGCGTGGCGAGCAGGGCGAGGAGATCCGCGTCCAGCGCGGCATGTTCGGCGCCAACAACGGCGGCGACACCACCGGCTACGGCGGCCTGGTGCGCTCCATCCGGCTGCCCGGACCCTCCTCCCGGCCCTACGGCGGCTGGTTCGACGAGGTCGCCGACGAACTCGAAGGCGCCCTGGAGGAGCAGGACCTGCTCCCGGAGAACGCGATCGAGAAGACGGTCGTCGACCGCGGCGAGATGACCTTCCACATCGCACGCGAGCACCTGCTGCGCGTCGCGAAGACGCTGCGCGACGACCCGGCGCTCCGCTTCGAGCTGTGCACCGGCGTGAGCGGTGTGCACTACCCCGGCGACAAGGGCCGGGAGCTGCACGCCGTCTACCACCTGCGCTCGATCACCCACAACCGGCTGATCCGCCTCGAAGTCAGCGCCCCGGACCAGGACCCGCACGTCCCCTCGGTGGTCTCCGTCTATCCGACGAACGACTGGCACGAGCGCGAGACGTACGACTTCTTCGGCCTGATCTTCGACGGCCACCCGGCGCTGACCCGGATCATGATGCCGGACGACTGGCAGGGCTTCCCGCAGCGCAAGGACTACCCGCTCGGCGGCATCCCCGTCGAGTACAAGGGCGCCCAGATCCCGGCTCCCGACCAGCGGAGGTCGTACACGTGACTCCCGATCGCCACCCCTCAACGACTTCCTTCGGGAGGCCACTATGACGTCCGCGCAGCAGGCAGGCGCACGCGAGACCACCGAGGGCCCCGTCTACACGGTCACCGGCGGTGACTGGGACGAGGTCGTGGAGTCCGCGGCCAAGGCCGACGACGAGCGTCTCGTCGTCAACATGGGCCCCCAGCACCCGTCCACGCACGGTGTGCTCCGGCTCATCCTGGAGATCGACGGCGAGACGGTCACCGAGGCCCGCTGCGGCATCGGCTACCTGCACACCGGTATCGAGAAGAACCTCGAGTTCCGCACCTGGACGCAGGGCACCACGTACGTCACCCGGATGGACTACCTGACGCCGTTCTACAACGAGGCGGCGTACTGCCTCGCGGTGGAGAAGCTGCTCGGCATCACCGACGCCATCCCGGACCGGGCCAGCGTCATCCGCGTGATGCTCATGGAGCTCAACCGCCTCTCCTCGCACCTGGTGGCGATCGCCACCGGCGGCATGGAACTGGGCGCCACCACGATCATGATCTACGGATTCCGTGATCGTGAACTCATTCTCGACCTCTACGAGCTGATCACAGGGCTGCGGATGAACCACGCGTTCATCCGTCCCGGCGGTCTCGCCCAGGACCTGCCGCCCGGCGCGGTCGACCAGGTGCGCGAGTTCGTGAAGACGATGCGCAAGAACCTCCCGGAGTACGACAAGCTCGCCACCGGGAACCCGATCTTCAAGGCCCGCATGCAGGACGTCGGCTATCTCGACCTGGCCGGCTGTATGGCGCTGGGCGCCACCGGGCCCATCCTGCGCTCCGCCGGCCTGCCGCACGACCTGCGCAAGTCGCAGCCGTACTGCGGTTACGAGACCTACGACTTCGAGGTCCCCACCGCCGACACCTGCGACTCCTACGGCCGGTTCCTGATCCGCCTGGAGGAGATGCGGCAGTCGCTGCGGATCGTCGAGCAGTGCCTGGACCGTCTCGAGCCGGGCCCCGTGATGGTCGCCGACAAGAAGATCGCCTGGCCCGCTCAGCTCGCGCTCGGCCCGGACGGCCTCGGCAACTCGCTGGACCACATCAAGAAGATCATGGGCACCTCGATGGAGGCCCTGATCCACCACTTCAAGCTGGTCACCGAGGGCTTCCGGGTGCCGGCCGGGCAGGCCTACGCGGCCGTCGAGTCACCCAAGGGCGAACTCGGCGTGCACGCCGTCTCCGACGGCGGCACCCGCCCCTTCCGGGTCCACTTCCGCGACCCGTCCTTCACCAACCTTCAGGCCATGGCGGCGATGTGCGAGGGCGGCCAGGTCGCCGACGTCATCGTGGCCGTGGCGTCCATCGACCCTGTGATGGGAGGCGTCGACCGGTGACCACCTCAGAACAGGGCGTCAGCCTGGGCATGCCCCAGCTGCCCGCCCCCGCATACCCGGCCGACGTGCACGCCCGGCTCGAAGCGGACGCCAAGGAGATCATCTCCCGCTACCCGGGCGCCCGCTCCGCGCTGCTGCCGCTGCTGCACCTGGTGCAGTCCGAGGAAGGACATGTCTCGCGCACCGGCATGCAGTTCTGCGCGGACCAGCTCGACCTGACCACCGCCGAGGTCACCGCGGTCGCCACCTTCTACTCGATGTACCGGCGCAGGCCGGGCGGCGAGTACCAGGTGGGCGTCTGCACCAACACGCTGTGCGCGGTGATGGGCGGTGACGCGATCTTCTCCGCCCTCCAGGAGCACCTCGGCGTCGGCAACGGCGGGACCACCGAGGACGGCAAGATCAGCCTGGAGCACATCGAGTGCAACGCGGCCTGCGACTTCGCGCCGGTGCTGATGGTGAACTGGGAGTTCTTCGACAACCAGACCATCGAGTCGGCCAAGCGCCTGGTCGACGACCTGCGGGCCGGCGCCCAGGTCGAGCCGACCCGCGGCGCCCCGCTGTGCACGTTCAAGGAGACCTCCCGGATCCTGGCGGGTTTCCCGGACGAGCGGCCCGGCGCCGTCGAGGCCACCGGTGGCGCGGGCCCCGCGTCGCTGATCGGGCTCAAGCTGGCCCGCGGGGAGACCCCGGCCGCCGCCCGGGTCGTCTCGCCGCGCGCCGCGGCCCCGCGCCAGGCACCGCAGCCCGGCGCCGAGCACCTCAGTTCCCATGACGCGCCGCAGCAGACCTCGGCGTCCGACCCCGGGCACCCCGCCGGACCGGTCACCGAGGAGGGGGAGTGATGACTGTGACAGCCGAGAACGGCAACGGCGCCACCGCCCAGCCCGAGCCGCAGGCGGAGGCCAGCGCCATGAAGCTGCTGGCACCGGTGCTGTCGGCCTTCTGGGACGAGGACGGGTCCTGGACGCTGGACACCTACCGCCGGCACGACGGCTACGAGGGACTGCGCAAGGCCCTCGCCATGCAGCCCGACGACATCATCGCCTACGTCAAGGACTCCGGCCTGCGCGGCCGTGGCGGCGCGGGCTTCCCGACGGGCATGAAGTGGCAGTTCATCCCGCAGGGCGACAACAAGCCGCACTACCTCGTCGTCAACGCCGACGAGTCGGAGCCGGGCACCTGCAAGGACATCCCGCTGCTCTACGCCAACCCCCATTCCCTCATCGAAGGCATCGTGATCGCCTGCTACGCGATCCGCTCCAGCCATGCCTTCATCTACCTGCGCGGTGAGGTCGTCCCCGTGCTCAGGCGGCTGCACGAGGCCGTACGCGAGGCCTACGAAGCCGGCTACCTCGGCAAGAACATCCTGGGCAGCGGACTCGACCTCGAACTCACCGTGCACGCGGGCGCCGGCGCGTACATCTGCGGTGAAGAGACCGCGCTGCTGGACTCGCTCGAGGGCCGCCGCGGCCAGCCCCGGCTGCGTCCCCCCTTCCCCGCTGTCGCCGGTCTGTACGCGTGCCCCACTGTTGTCAATAACGTGGAGTCCATCGCGTCGGTTCCCGCGATCCTGCACAAGGGCAAGGAATGGTTCAGGTCGATGGGCAGCGAGAAGTCCCCGGGCTTCACGCTGTACTCGCTCAGCGGCCATGTCGCCAGCCCCGGCCAGTACGAGGGCCCGCTCGGCATCACGCTGCGCCAGCTGCTCGACATGAGCGGCGGCATGCGCCCCGGCCACCGGCTGAAGTTCTGGACCCCCGGCGGCTCCTCCACCCCGCTGCTCACCGACGAGCACCTCGACGTCCCGCTGGACTACGAGGGCGTGGGCGCCGCCGGCTCCATGCTCGGCACCAAGGCCCTCCAGTGCTTCGACGAGACCACCTGCGTGGTGCGCGCCGTGACCCGCTGGACGGAGTTCTACGCCCACGAGTCCTGCGGCAAGTGCACCCCCTGCCGTGAGGGCACCTACTGGCTCGTGCAGTTGCTGCGCGACATCGAGGCAGGCAAGGGCACCATGTCCGACCTCGACAAGCTCGCCGACATCGCCGACAACATCAACGGCAAGTCCTTCTGCGCCCTCGGCGACGGCGCCGCCTCGCCGATCTTCTCCTCGCTGAAGTACTTCCGCGACGAGTACGAGGAGCACATCACCGGCCGGAGCTGCCCGTTCGACCCGGCCAGGTCGACCGTATGGGCGGACGGCTCCATCGACACCACGGAGGTGAACGCATGACGGTGATCACTGGCGCTCCCTCCGGGGGCTCAGCGGCCGCCACCCCACCAGAGGACCTGGTTAATCTGACCATCGACGGGGCAGAGATCAGCGTCCCCAAGGGCACCCTGGTCATCCGGGCCGCCGAGCTGCTCGGCATCGAGATCCCGAGGTTCTGCGACCACCCGCTGCTCGACCCGGCCGGCGCCTGCCGGCAGTGCATCGTCGAGGTGGAGGGCCAGCGCAAGCCGATGGCGTCCTGCACCATCACCTGCACCGAGGGCATGGTCGTCAAGACGCAGGTCACCTCGCCGGTCGCGGAGAAGGCCCAGCGCGGGGTGATGGAGCTGCTGCTCATCAACCACCCGCTGGACTGCCCGGTCTGCGACAAGGGCGGCGAGTGCCCGTTGCAGAACCAGGCCATGTCGGTCGGTGACGCCAACTCCCGCTTCGAGGGCACCAAGCGCACCTTCGACAAGCCGGTCCCGATCTCCACCCAGGTACTCCTCGACCGCGAGCGGTGCGTGCTGTGCGCACGCTGCACCCGGTTCTCCAACCAGATCGCCGGCGACCCGATGATCGAGCTGCTGGAACGCGGTGCGCTCCAGCAGGTCGGCACCGGCGAGGGCGACCCGTTCGAGTCGTACTTCTCCGGCAACACCATCCAGATCTGCCCGGTCGGCGCGCTCACCTCGGCCGCCTACCGGTTCCGCTCCCGGCCGTTCGACCTGGTGTCGTCGCCGGGTATCTGCGAGCACTGCGCAGGCGGCTGCGCCACCCGTACCGACCACCGGCGCGGCAAGGTGATGCGCCGCATGGCGGCCGAGGACCCCGAGGTCAACGAGGAGTGGCTGTGCGACAAGGGCCGCTTCGGGTTCCGGTACGCGCAGCGCCCGGACCGGCTGACCCGGCCCCTGGTCCGCAACAAGGAGACCGGTGAGCTGGAGGCCGCCAGCTGGCCGCAGGCGCTGGCCGCTGCCGCAGCGGGCCTGACGGCGGCGCACGGCCGCACCGGCGTGCTGACCGGTGGCCGGCTCACCGTCGAGGACGCCTACGCGTACAGCAAGTTCACCCGGATCGCGCTCGGCACCAACGACATCGACTTCCGCGCGCGCGTGCACAGCGCCGAGGAGGCCGACTTCCTCGCCGCCCGGGTCGCCGGACGCGGCAAGGACCTCGACGGCACCGGCGTCACCTACTCCCTGCTGGAGAAGGCGCCCGTGGTGCTGCTCGTCGGCCTGGAGGCCGAGGAGGAGGCGCCCGGGGTCTTCCTGCGGCTGCGCAAGGCCTGGCGCAAGCACGGCCAGCGCACCTTCGCGATCGCCAGCCACGCCTCCCGGGGCCTTACGAAGGCGGGCGGCACCCTGCTGCCCGCGGCACCGGGCACCGAGACCGAGTGGCTCGACGCGCTCGCCAGCGGCGTCGGCCTCGCGGAGAACGGCGAGCAGGCCGCCCAGGCCTCCGAGGCGCTGCGCTCCGAGGGCGCGGTCATCCTGGTCGGGGAGCGGCTCGCCGGCATCCCGGGCGGGTTCACCGCAGTGGTGCGCACCGCGACCGCGACCGGCGCCCGGCTGATGTGGGTGCCGCGCCGGGCGGGCGAGCGCGGTGCCGTCGAGGCGGGCGCGCTGCCGGCGCTGCTGCCCGGCGGACGTCCGGCCACCGACCCGCGGGCCCGCGAGGAGGTCGCCGGCGTCTGGGGCGTCGCCGAACTCCCGCACCACTTCGGCCGCGACACCGACCAGATCCTCGAGGCCGCCACGTCCGGCGCGCTGGACGCCCTGGTCGTCGCGGGCGTCAGCCTGGACGACCTGCCGGATCCGGCGGCCGCACGGGCGGCGCTCGACGAGGTGGGCTTCCTGGTCTCCTTCGAGCAGCGGCCCAGCGAGGTCACCGAACGGGCCGACGTGGTCTTCCCGGTGGCCGCGGTCGCCGAGAAGCCGGGCACCTTCCTCAACTGGGAGGGCCGCGCACGCTCCTTCAACGCGGCGCTCAAGCCCGACCAGATGACCCGCCCGCTGGCCCCCACCGACATGCGCGTCCTCCAGATGCTGGCCGACTCGATGGACGTCCACCTGGGCCTGCCCGACGTGGGCACGCTCCGTGCGGAGGTGCAGCGTCTCGGCACCTGGGACGGTGTCAGGCCGGGCGACCCCCTGAAGACCACGGCCACCATGCCGCGCCCCGGCGCCGGGGAGGCGCTGCTGGCCGGGCACCGGCTCCTGCTCGACCAGGGCCGGCTCCAGGACGGCGACGAGGCGTTGGCCGGCACCCGGCACGCCGCGGTGGCCCGACTCTCCGCCGCCACGGCAGCGGAGGCCGGCATCAAGGACGGCGATGCGCTCGCCGTCAGCGGCCCGCAGGGCGCCGTCGAGCTCCCCTTGCAGATCACGCCGATGCCGGACCGCGTGGTGTGGCTGCCGATGAACTCCATCGGGGCGGGCATCACCGCCGACACCGGCGCACGCCCGGGTGAACTCGTCCGTATCGGCCCGGCGGTGGCGCCGGAGTCCCAGGAGGTCACGGAGGTGACGTCATGACGCCCCTGGCCGCGGCGCCCCAGGCGCTGACGCCGCTCGCCGCGGAGGACCTGTCGGCCTTCGGCGGCGATCCGTGGTGGCTGATCGTCATCAAGGCGGTGTTCTGCTTCGCCTTCCTGATGGTGACGGTGCTCTTCTCCATCGTGTGGGAGCGCAAGGTCGTCGCCTGGATGCAGCTGCGCATCGGCCCGAACCGGCACGGCCCCTGGGGCATGCTCCAGTCGCTCGCCGACGGCGTGAAGCTGATGCTCAAGGAAGACGTGATCGTCAAGCGCGCGGACAAGGTGGTCTACATCCTTGCGCCGATCGTCGCCGCGATCCCGGCCTTCATGGCGATCGCCGTGATCCCGTTCGGACCTGCCGACAACGAGGTCTCGATCTTCGGTACCCGCACCGCGATGCAGCTCACCGACCTGCCGATCGCGATGCTGTACATCCTGGCGATCGCCTCGGTCGGCATCTACGGCATCGTGCTCGCCGGCTGGTCGTCGGGCTCGACGTACCCGCTGCTGGGCGGCCTGCGCTCCTGCGCGCAGATGATCTCCTACGAGATCGCCATGGGCGCCGCGTTCGCCTCGGTGTTCCTGTACTCGGGCTCGATGTCGACGTCCAGGATCGTCGAGCAGCAGCAGGACCGCTGGTACATCCTGCTGCTGCCGGTGTCGTTCCTGATCTACATCGTCACGATGGTCGGCGAGACCAACCGGGCGCCTTTCGACATGCCCGAGTCCGAGGGTGACCTGGTCGGCGGCTTCAACACCGAGTACTCGTCGATCAAGTTCGCGATGTTCATGCTCGCCGAGTACGTCAACATGGTCACCGTCTCCGCGGTCTCCACGACGCTGTTCCTGGGCGGTTGGCGGGCACCCTGGCCCATCACGACCTTCTGGGCGAACGCCAACCACGGTTGGTGGCCGCTGTTGTGGTTCGTCATCAAGGTGCAGCTGCTGCTGTTCTTCTTCATCTGGCTGCGCGGCACCCTGCCCCGGGTCCGCTACGACCAGCTGATGAAGCTCGGCTGGAAGGTCCTCATCCCGGTCTCCGTGGTCTGGCTGATGCTGGTCGCGACCGTGCGGACGCTGCGCAACGAGAACTACAACTTCTCGCACATCGTGCTCTACGTCGCCGGCGCGGTCCTCGTCGTGCTGCTGCTGTCGTTCGTCGCCGACGCCTTCCGGGACCGCGGCAAGGGCGAGGACGGTGCCGAGCCGCCGGCCTTCGACCCGATGGCGGGCGGGTTCCCCGTGCCGCCGCTGCCCGGGCAGACCATGCCGCCGGTGCCGAGGCGGCGCCCGCGCTGGGGCTCCTCGGAGGGTGGCGACGACGAACCCGAACTCGTTGTCAGTGGTGGCGTCGATACTGTGAGTGACGGAAAGGAGGCGTCCGATGGCTGAGCGACCCCGCAAGCAGATCGAGTCCGGAGAGTCCCCGCAGCCCCAGGAAGGGTTCCAGAACCCGGTGGCGGGCTTCGGCGTGACCTTCAAGGCCATGTTCAAGCGGCGGCTGACCGAGCAGTACCCGGAGCAGGAGAAGGTCACCGCGCCCCGGTTCCACGGCCGGCACCAGCTCAACCGCCATCCGGACGGCCTGGAGAAGTGCGTCGGCTGCGAGCTGTGCGCCTGGGCCTGCCCGGCCGACGCGATCTACGTGGAAGGCGCGGACAACACCGACGAGGAGCGCTACTCCCCGGGCGAGCGCTACGGCCGCGTCTACCAGATCAACTACGCCCGCTGCATCTTCTGCGGCCTGTGCATCGAAGCGTGCCCGACCCGCGCGCTGACGATGACGAACGAGTTCGAACTGGCCGACTCCAGCCGCGAGAACCTGATCTACACCAAGGAGCAGCTGCTCGCCGGGCTCGAGGAGGGCATGGTCGACAGCCCGCACGCGCTGTACCCGGACACCGACGAGCAGGACTACTACCGCGGCCTGGTGACGCACGCGGCGCCCGGCACCGAGCGGCAGGTCGCCTTCTCCAAGGGCGAGGCCCCTCAGGAGGCCGCCGCCGACTTCGGCCCCGGTGAACCGGCATCCGGAAAGGTGATCGGCCGATGAGCAATCTCGCCGCCTACCACACGTCGACCGGTGAGGCCTTCCAGTTCTGGGTCCTCGGGGTCGTCGCGGTGCTCGGCGCCCTGGGCACGATCCTGATGAGGAAGGCCGTGCACAGTGCCCTGTGCCTGGCCGGGACCATGATCGTCCTCGCGGTCTTCTACCTGGCCAACGGCGCCTACTTCCTCGGGATCGTGCAGATCGTCGTCTACACCGGCGCGATCATGATGCTGTTCCTCTTCGTGGTGATGCTGGTCGGCGTCACCGCCGCCGACTCCCTGAAGGAGACCATCAAGGGCCAGCGCTGGCTCGCCGCCCTGTGCGGCGTCGGCTTCGGCATCCTGCTGGTCGCCGGCATCGCCAACGCCTCCCTCAAGGACTTCGCCGGCACCGGCAAGGCCAACGCCAACGGCAACGTGGAAGGCCTCGCCCAGCTGATCTTCACCAAGTACGTGTTCGCCTTCGAGATCACCGGTGCGCTGCTCATCACCGCGGCGGTCGGCGCGATGGTGCTGACCCACCGTGAGCGCACCGAGCGCGCCAAGACCCAGCGCGAGTTGTCCGAGCAGCGCATCCGTGAGGGCAAGCACGTACCCCCGCTGCCCGCCCCCGGTGTCTACGCCCGGCACAACGCGGTCGACATCGCCGGCCTGCTCCCGGACGGCACCCCGTCCGAGCTGACGGTCAGCCAGACGCTGCGCGACCGGGGTCAGATCCGCGATGTGTCCGGTGAGGCGCTGAAGGACCTGAAGGCCCTGGAAGAGCGTGCTGCCGACCGCCTGGAGCGGGAGCGGACCGAGGAGGCATCCAACAAGTGAATCCGGTCTACTACCTCTATCTCGCGGCCCTGCTGTTCACGATCGGCGCCACCGGCGTGCTCATCAGGCGGAACGCGATCGTCGTGTTCATGTGCGTCGAGCTGATGCTCAACGCCTGCAACCTCGCCTTCGTCGTCTTCTCCAGGCTGCACGGCAATCTCGACGGCCAGATCATCGCCTTCTTCACCATGGTGGTGGCCGCCGCGGAGGTCGTCGTCGGGCTCGCGATCATCGTGTCGCTGTTCCGTTCCCGCCATTCGGCCTCGGTCGACGACGCCAGCCTGATGAAGCTGTAAGGGGTCGGAAGAATCGTGCAGAACCTGATTGCGCTGCTCGTCGCGGCGCCATTGCTCGGGGCGGCCCTGCTCTTGTGCGGCGGTCGCAGGCTGGACAGGTCCGGCCACCTCATCGGCACCCTGCTGTCCGGTGCCTCGTTCGTGATCGGCGTGGTGCTCTTCTCCGACCTGCTCGGCAAGGACCCCGACGCCCGCACCGTCCACCAGCACCTGTTCAGTTGGGTGCCGGTGGGCGGTTTCCGCGCGGACGTCGCCTTCCAGCTCGACCAGTTGTCGATGACGTTCGTCCTGCTGATCTCCGGTGTGGGCACCCTGATCCACATCTACTCGATCGGGTACATGGAGCACGACGAGCGGCGCCGCCGCTTCTTCGGCTACCTGAACCTGTTCCTCGCGGCCATGCTGCTGCTGGTGCTCGCCGACAACTACCTGCTGCTGTACGTCGGCTGGGAGGGCGTCGGTCTCGCCTCGTACCTGCTGATCGGCTTCTGGCAGCACAAGCCGAGCGCCGCCACCGCCGCGAAGAAGGCCTTCCTGGTCAACCGGGTCGGCGACATGGGCCTGTCCATCGCGATCATGCTCATGTTCACCACGTTCGGCACCTTCGCCTTCGGCCCGGTGCTGCACGCGGCGCCCGGCGCGAGCGAGGGCAAGCTGACGGCGATCGGCCTGATGCTGCTGCTCGCCGCGTGCGGCAAGTCGGCCCAGGTGCCGCTCCAGTCCTGGCTCGGTGACGCGATGGAGGGCCCGACCCCGGTCTCGGCCCTGATCCACGCCGCCACCATGGTGACCGCGGGCGTCTACCTGATCACCCGCTCCGGCGTGATCTTCAACAACGCGCCCGACGCGCAGCTGGTCGTCACCATCGTCGGTGCCGTCACGCTCCTCTTCGGTGCGATCGTCGGTTGCGCGAAGGACGACATCAAGAAGGCGCTGGCCGGCTCGACCATGTCGCAGATCGGCTACATGGTGCTGGCCGCCGGGCTCGGCCCGATCGGCTACGTCTTCGCGATCATGCACCTGGTGACGCACGGCTTCTTCAAGGCCGGTCTCTTCCTCGGCGCCGGTTCGGTCATGCACGGCATGAACGACGAGGTCGACATGCGCAAGTACGGCGGCCTGCGCAAGCACATGCCGGTCACCTTCGCCACCTTCGGCCTCGGCTACCTCGCGATCATCGGCTTCCCCGGCCTGTCCGGCTTCTTCTCCAAGGACAAGATCATCGAGGCGGCCTTCGCCAAGGGCGGTACGGAGGGCTGGATCCTCGGCGGGTGCGCCCTGCTCGGCGCGGCCATCACCGCGTACTACATGACCCGCGTGATGATCATGACGTTCTTCGGCGAGAAGCGCTGGGAGGCCGACGCGAACGGCAACGAGCCGCACCCGCACGAGTCGCCCAAGGTCATGACGATCCCGATGATCGTGCTCGCCTTCGGCTCGGTCTTCGCCGGTGGGTTCTTCGGCATCGGCGACCGGTTCCTGCACTGGCTGGAGCCCGTCACCTCGCACGCCGAGGGCAACTCCCCGGTGAGCGCCGCCGAGGTCACCATCGCCACCATGGTGCTGCTGGTGATCGGCGTGGGCATCGCGTACCTCCAGTACGGGCGCCGGCCGGTGCCGTCGGTCGCCCCGCGCGGCTCGCTGCTCACCCGGGCGGCCCGTCGCGACCTCCTCCAGGACGACTTCAACCATGTGGTCCTGGTGCGTGGCGGTGAGCACCTCACCCGCTCCCTGGTCTACCTGGACCACTCCCTCGTCGACGGGGTCGTCAACGGCACGGCGGCCTCGTTCGGCGGTCTCTCCGGCCGGCTGCGCCGACTGCAGAACGGCTACGCCCGCAGTTACGCGGTCTCGATGTTCGGCGGTGCGGCACTGATCGTCGCCGCGACCCTGCTGATGAGGGCGGTCTGATACCGATGTCCTTTCCTCTGCTGACAGCTACGGCGGCGGTGCCGGCCGTCGGCGCGGTGGCCACGGCCGCCGTGCCGGCCGCCCGGCGTACCGCCGCGAAGTGGCTCGCGCTGGTCTTCTCGCTGGCCACCCTCGTGCTGGCCGCCATCGTGCTCACCGACTTCGAGCCCGGTGGCGCCCGGTACCAGCTGACCGAATCGCACTCCTGGATCAAGGACTTCGGGGTGCGGTACGAACTCGGCGTGGACGGCATCGGGGTGGCGCTGCTGGCGCTGACCGCGCTGCTGATCCCGTTCGTGATCCTGGCCGGTTGGCACGACGCCGACCCCCTGGAGACGAAGAGCAGCCGGTGGCGGCCCACGCAGGGCTTCTTCGCCCTGATCCTGGCCGTCGAGGCGATGGTGATCCTCTCCTTCGAGGCCACCGACGTCTTCCTCTTCTACATCCTCTTCGAAGCCATGCTCATCCCGATGTACTTCCTCATCGGAGGCTTCGGGGACCGGGCGCACTCCGGCAGCGACGAGAACGCGGCCGCCCAGCGCTCCTACGCCGCGGTCAAGTTCCTGCTCTACAACCTGGTCGGCGGTCTGATCATGCTGGCCGCCGTGATCGGCCTGTACGTGGTCGCGGGGAGCTTCTCGCTCACCGAGATCGCCCACGCCCGGGCGAGCGGCTCCCTGCACATGGCGACCAGCACCGAGCGGTGGCTGTTCCTCGGGTTCTTCTTCGCCTTCGCGGTGAAGGCCCCGCTGTGGCCGCTGCACACCTGGCTGCCGAACGCGATGGGCGAGGCGACCGCCCCGGTGGCGGTGCTGATCACGGCCGTCGTCGACAAGGTCGGCACCTTCGCGATGCTCCGCTTCTGCCTCCAGCTCTTCCCGGGGGCCAGCAAGTGGGCGACCCCGGTGATCCTGGTGCTGGCGCTGATCAGCATCGTCTACGGGGCGCTGCTCGCGGTCGGCCAGCGCGACATCAAGCGGCTGGTGGCGTACGCCTCGATCTCGCACTTCGGCTTCATCATCCTGGGCATCTTCGCGATGACCAGCCAGGGCCAGTCCGGTGCCACGCTCTACATGGTCAACCACGGTCTGTCGACCGCGGCCCTGATGCTGGTGGCCGGCTTCCTGATCTCGCGGCGCGGCTCGCGGTTGATCTCGGACTACGGCGGGGTGCAGAAGGTCGCACCGGTGCTCGCCGGCACCTTCCTGATCGGCGGGCTCGCGACCCTCTCGCTGCCCGGACTCGCCCCGTTCATCAGCGAGTTCCTCGTCCTGGTCGGGACGTTCACGCGCTATCCGGTGATCGGCATCATCGCCACCGTCGGCATAGTGCTGGCCGCGCTCTACGTCCTCGTCCTCTACCAGCGCACGATGACGGGTCCGGTCAAGGCGGAGGTCTCCGCCATGCCCGACCTGCGGGTGCGTGAACTGGTGGTGGTCGCCCCGCTGATCGCACTGCTGATCTTCCTGGGCGTCTACCCGAAGCCGCTGACCGACGTGGTCAACCCGGCCGTCAAGCAGACCATGTCCGACGTCCATAAGACGGACCCCAAGCCCGAGGTGGAGGCGGCACGGTGAGCCCAACAGCCGTCCACAGCCTGTGGACAACCGCGGCCGACCCGATCACCAAGATCGACGCGCCGAAGATCGAATACGGGCAGCTGTCGCCCACCCTGATCGTCATCTGCGCTGCGGTCGTCGGCGTCCTGGTCGAGGCGTTCGTGCCTCGCAGGTCGCGGTACTACGCGCAGGTGTTCGTCTCCGTGGTCGCGCTCGCGGCCGCGTTCGCGGCGGTCATCGGCCTCGCGGCCGGCGGCTACGCGACCAACAAGGGCCGGATCGCGGCCATGGGCGCCATCGCGGTCGACGGACCCGCGCTGTTCCTCCAGGGCGTCATCCTGCTGGCCGGCCTGGTCGCCGTCTTCACCTTCGCGGAGCGGCGCCTGGACCCGTCGGCACATGGCAACCGCGTCGACTCGTTCGCCGCACAGGCCGCGTCCGTGCCGGGCAGCGACGGGGAGAAGGCCGCCGTCAAGGCCGGCTTCACCACCACCGAGGTCTTCCCGCTGGTGCTCTTCGCGATCGGCGGCATGCTGGTCTTCCCCTCGGCGAACGACCTGCTGACGTTGTTCGTCGCCCTTGAGGTCTTCTCGCTCCCGCTCTACCTGCTGTGCGCCGTGGCCCGCCGCAAGCGGATCATGTCGCAGGAGGCCGCGGTCAAGTACTTCCTGCTCGGCGCCTTCGCTTCCGCGTTCACGCTGTTCGGCATCGCGCTGCTGTACGGCTACGCGGGCTCGGTGTCGTACGCCACCATCGCGCAGGTCGTCGACGGCACCGTGACCAACGTCGACCCGGCGCTCGCCAACACCATGGGCAACGACGCGCTGCTGCTGATCGGCGGTGCCATGGTCGTCATGGGGCTGCTGTTCAAGGTCGGCGCCGTGCCGTTCCACATGTGGACCCCGGACGTCTACCAGGGTGCGCCCACGCCCGTCACCGGCTTCATGGCGGCGGCCACCAAGGTCGCGGCCTTCGGTGCGCTGCTGCGGCTGCTGTACGTGGTGCTGCCGGGCATGCGGTGGGACTGGCGGCCGGTCATGTGGGCGGTCGCGATCATCACGATGCTGGGCGGTGCGATCGTCGCGATCACCCAGACCGACATCAAGCGGCTGCTGGCGTACTCGTCCATCGCGCACGCCGGCTTCATCCTCGCCGGTGTCATCGCGATGACCCCCGACGGTGTCTCGTCCGTGCTGTTCTACCTGGCCGCGTACTCGTTCGTGACGCTCGGCGCGTTCGCCGTCGTCACGCTGGTGCGCGACGCGGGCGGCGAGGCCACCCACCTGTCCAAGTGGGCCGGTCTCGGACGGCGTTCGCCCCTGGTGTCGGCGGTCTTCGCGGTGTTCCTGCTGGCCTTCGCCGGCATTCCGCTGACGTCCGGGTTCGCGGGCAAGTTCGCGGTGTTCAAGGCGGCGGCGCAGGGCGGGGCCACCCCGCTGGTCATCGTCGGTGTGATCTCCTCGGCGATCGCCGCGTTCTTCTACATCCGGGTGATCGTGCTGATGTTCTTCAGCGAGCCGAAGCCGGAAGGCCCCACGGTCGCGGTTCCCTCGCCCCTGACCACGACGGCGATCGCGTTCGGCGTCATCGTCACCCTGGTCCTGGGCGTGGCACCGCAGTACTTCCTGGACCTGGCGGGCCAGGCGGGGGTGTTCGTGCGGTAAGGCCACTGCTGCGCCGTGGCCCGGTAAGGGGCGCGGGGAACTGCGCGACCAGCCGCGACGAGACCGTCAGGTCGTCACCGCCCCAAGGGGCTGTTTCCGTCGTGGCCGGGCCACCGGCCGGTGGATGGTCGCTTGCGCAGTTCCTCGCGCCCCTTTTTGCGGCAGCGGCCGGACCACCGGCCGGTAGGTGGTCGCTCGCGCAGTTCCCCGCGCCCCTCTTGCGGCACCGGGGGTGCCGTGGCGCGTAAGCGCGCCGTCCCTGTGGATAACTCGGGGCCCTGTCGGCGGGGCCCCCTATCGTGGCTGTCGTGCTCGACACACGACGTACGGGGGCAGGGCGATGAGCGGGACGGGCGGGACCACCGAGATGACAGAGACGCCGGCAGATCTGCCGGGGCCATGTGGCAAGGCGGAAGCAGCGGAAGCGGCGGGAGTGGTGCCGGAGCCGCCGGATGACCAGTGGGAGCCGGAGGGCGACCCGTGGGCGGCGGAGCCGGGGGAGGACCCGTGGGCGTCCGAGGCGGAGGAGGACCCGTGGGCGGCGGAGCCGAAGGGCCCCCGGTGGGTCCCGGGCGCCGCGCCCAGCGGGGAGACCGATGCCCTGCACGCCCTCCACCGTGTGTTCGGCTACGAGTCCTTCCGCGGCGAGCAGGAAGCCGTCATCGAGCATGTGATCGCCGGTGGTGACGCCGTCGTCCTGATGCCCACCGGCGGCGGAAAATCGCTCTGCTACCAGATCCCGGCCCTCGTCCGGCCCGGCACCGGTGTGGTGGTCTCCCCCCTGATCGCCCTCATGCAGGACCAGGTCGACGCCCTGCGGGCGCTCGGCGTGCGCGCCGGGTTCATCAATTCCACCCAGGACATGGACGAGCGGCGGCTGGTCGAGGCCGAGTTCCTCGCCGGCGAGCTCGACCTGCTCTACCTCGCCCCGGAGCGGCTCCGCCTGGACAGCTCGCTCGACCTGCTGGGCCGCGCCAAGATCTCCGTCTTCGCGATCGACGAAGCGCACTGCGTCTCCCAGTGGGGGCATGACTTCCGGCCGGACTACCTGTCCCTGTCGCTGCTCGGCGAGCGCTGGCCGGACGTGCCGAGGATCGCGCTCACGGCCACCGCGACCCAGGCCACCCACCAGGAGATCACCCAGCGGCTCGGCATGCCGGACGCACGGCACTTCGTCGCCAGCTTCGACCGGCCCAACATCCAGTACCGCATCGTCCCGAAGGCCGACCCGAAGAAGCAGCTCCTGACCTTCCTGCGCACCGAGCACGAGGGCGACGCGGGCATCGTGTACTGCCTGTCGCGCAGCAGCGTCGAGAAGACCGCCGCCTACCTGTCGGACCACGGCATCGAGGCCGTGCCCTACCACGCGGGCCTCGACGCCGGGACGCGCGCCGCCCACCAGTCGCGTTTCCTGCGCGAGGACGGCCTGGTGGTGGTCGCGACGATCGCCTTCGGCATGGGCATCGACAAGCCGGACGTCCGCTTCGTCGCCCATCTGGACCTGCCCAAGTCCGTGGAGGGCTACTACCAGGAGACGGGCCGTGCCGGCCGTGACGGCCTGCCGTCCACCGCCTGGATGGCCTACGGTCTCCAGGACGTCGTACAGCAGCGCAAGCTCATCCAGTCCGGCGAGGGCGACGAGACGTTCAGAAGGCGCGCCGGATCCCACCTCGACGCGATGCTCGCGCTGTGCGAGACGGTCCAGTGCCGCCGCGCCCAACTGCTCACCTACTTCGGCCAGGAGCCGCAGCAGCAGGCCTGTGGGAACTGCGACAGCTGCCTCACCCCACCCGAGACGTGGGACGGCACCGTTGCGGCCCAGAAGGTGCTGTCCACGGTGGTGCGGTTGCAGCGTGAGCGCCGGCAGAAGTTCGGCGCCGGCCAGATCATCGACATCCTGCTCGGCCGGCGGACGGCCAAGGTCATCCAGTTCGACCATGACCAGCTCTCCGTGTTCGGCATCGGCGAGGAGCTCGGCGAGGCCGAGTGGCGCGGCGTCCTCCGGCAGCTGCTGGCCCAGAGCCTGCTCTCCGTCGAGGGCGAGTACGGCACGCTGGTGCTGACGGACACCAGCGCGGCGGCACTGCGCGGTGAGCGGAAGGTGCCACTGCGCAAGGAGCCGAAGCGGGCCTCGGTGGCACGCGCCGGGAAGCCGGAGCGCGCGGGTGGCGGCGCGCAGGGCACCGAGCGCGGCGGCAGGCGGGGCAAGACCGTCGTCGATCTGCCGGAAGACGCCATGCCGCTCTTCGAGGCGCTGCGCGCATGGCGCGCCGAGCAGGCGCGCGAGCAGGGCGTTCCGGCGTATGTGATCTTCCATGACGCGACGTTGCGGGAGTTCGCGGCGCTGCGGCCGCGGTCGGTTGCGGAGCTGAGCGGCATCAGCGGCGTCGGGGAGAAGAAGCTGAACACATATGGGGAGGGGGTACTTGCGGTGATCGCTGCGGAGTCCGGCAGCGATGCTGCCGCGGACTCCGGGGGCGTGCCGGGTGCGGATGCGGATGCGGGTGCGGGTGCGGACCAGGTTCTCGATGGGCTGTCCGACGGGGATGCCGGGGACTGATAGGGATGCCGGGGATTGATGGGGATGGTGAGGATTGGCGTGGGTGATGAGGACTGGCGGGAATAGCGAGGATTGAAAGGGACTGGCGGGAATAGCGAGGATTGAAAGGGACTGGCGGGGATGCGCTCCTGGACCTGAGGGGCTCCCGGTGCGGTACCTCTCGCGGGGGGCTGCGGGGGGCGTCGTGTGGTGCCGGAGGGTGCCGCGGGGCGGGCCGGCCGCCCCGCGGCGTGCCCCTAGCGGGTGGTCCCTGCCGGGAGAATCCGCCCCCGTACCTCGCCGAGGCCGACCCGGGTGCCGTTGGGGCCCGGGGCCCAGCCCGTCAGGGTGATCTCGTCGCCGTCCTCCAGGAACGTCCGCTTGCCCTCGGGCAGGTCGAGCGGGTCGCGGCCGTTCCAGGTGAGCTCGATCAGCGAGCCGTACTGGCCGGGCGCCGACCCGCTGACCGTGCCGGAGGCGTACAGGTCGCCGGTGCGCAGGGCGGCGCCGTTCACCGTCATATGGGCGAGTTGCTGGGCGGCCGTCCAGTACATGCCGGAGAACGGCGGCTCGGAGACGACATGGCCGTTGACCGCGACCGACAGCCGAAGGTCGTAGCCACCCGGTTCGTCCGCAGCCGACTCCCCGGTGTCGTCGAGGTAGGGCTGTAGCGGGTGGGTGCGCTCCGGAGGGGCGACACGGGCCGCGTCCAGCGCTTCCAGCGGGGTGATCCACGCGGACAGCGAGGTGGTGAACGACTTGCCCAGGAACGGGCCGAGCGGGACGTACTCCCAGGCCTGGATGTCCCGGGCCGACCAGTCGTTCAGCAGGCAGAGCCCGAAGACGTGCTGACGGAAGTCGCCCAGTGGCACCGGTACGCCGAGCGTGGACGGCACGCCGACCACGAAGCCGACCTCCGTCTCGATGTCCAGCCGCACCGACGGACCGAAGACCGGCGGCGCCCCGGCCTCGGCGGCCCTGCGCTGGCCACACGGCCGCACCACGTCCGTGCCGGAGACCACCACGGTGCCGGCCCGACCGTGGTAACCGATCGGCAGGTGCTTCCAGTTCGGGGTGAGCGGGTCCGCGGCGTCGGGCCGGAAGATGCTGCCGAGGTTACTGGCGTGCTGCTCGGACGCGTAGAAGTCCACGTAGTCGGCGACCTCGAACGGCAGGTGCAGCCGCACCGAGGAGAGCGGGAACAGCAACGGTGCCAGGGTGTCCTGGTGTGCCGGCACCGTCACCCAGGCGGTCAGCGCACGCCGCACGTCCCGCCAGACCGTGGGCCCCGCCGCCAGCAGCGGGCCGAGCGAGGGCCGCGCGAGCAGCGCGACGTACGGGGAGCCCAGCGCGGCGGCCGCTGCCCCCGCGTCGAGCACATGCTCGCCCAGTCGGACGCCGACCCTGCGGTCGTCCGAACCGGCCGGGGTGAAGACGCCGTACGGGAGGTTGTGCGGGCCGAAGGGGTTGTCTTCGGAAAGACTGAACGGATCTTCCCGGACGGCGGCGCCGAAGGCGGTAGGACGGGCGCCAGAGGCGCCAGAGGCGCCAGGGGCGCCAGGGGCGCCAGGGGCGGCAGGGGCGGCAGGGGCGCCAGAGGCGGCAGGGGCGGCAGAGATGGCAGAAGTGGCAGAGGTGGCAGGGGAAGGAGCGGATCGGTCGTCTTGCGGGGGCCCCGATGAGCCGCTCTGGGGCAACCCGGAAGGGCCGTCGTGGGGCAACCGGGAAGGGCCGTCGTGGGACAGTCCGGAAGGGTCGTCGTGGGAGAGGTCGGAAGGGTCGGAGCGGTCGTAGGGGGAGAGGCCGGAGGAGCTGTCAGGGGACAGGCTGGAGGAGCCGTCAGGGGACAGGCCGGAAGAGCTGTCAGGGGACAGGCCGGAAGGATCTTCCTCGGACGGGTCGGAGGGATTGTCCTCGGACCGGTCGAAGGGGGCGCCGCCGGGAAGGTCGAGCGGGGTCTGCTCGGTCTGCTCGGGCATCGGTGCTGCCTCACTTTCCGTGTCGGTGAGCCACACGTTACGGGGAACGGTGCCCGCTGCTTCCCGTCCTACGGGGCGGTTCCCCGTACGGCCGCGCGGCCGCACGGCCGTGGGGCGGCAGGGCGGACGGCCGTGGGGCCGCAGAGCGGACGGCCGCAGGACTGTCGCCGGTTGTCCGGCCACGGCTCCGGGCTCCGGGGTATCCGGTGGCGCCCAGCCCGCCGAGGCGGGGGATGTTCTGCGCGTCGAGAGGAGGACGCCCAGCTCAGCCAGCAGGCTAAGTCCGTCCTCCGGTACGGGCGTTGATCTTCCCTCCGTATCCTTGGATCATGCTCACCCTGGCGCCGTATGCGCTGATCGCGACCGACCTGGACGGCACGTTGCTCCGCCCCGGGGACACTGTTTCGGAACGCTCCCGGGCCGCGTTGGCCCGCGCCGCCGGGAACGGAGCGCGGCATGTCGTGGCCACCGGGCGACCGGTGCCGGAGGTGCGGTCACTCCTGGACGATCTCGGGTACCGAGGGCTGGCCGTCTGCGGCCAGGGCGCGCAGGTCTACGACACCGTGACCGAGACCATGATCTCCTCGCTGACCCTGGACCGGGATCTCGCCGAGACGGCGGTCGGCAAGATCGAGGCCGAGGTCGGTCCGGTCTTCCTGGCGGTGAACCAGTGCACGGCCGACGGTCTCACCCTCGCCGAGCACGGCTACCGCATGCCGCACCCCCGGTTACCGGCCACCCGGGTGGCGGAACGCGCCGGGCTGTGGGCAGCGCCCATCAACAAGGTGCTGGTCAGACATGCCACGCTCGACGACGACGAACTGGTCGAGGCGGCTCGTGGCGTGGTCGGTGACCTGGTCACGGTCACCATGGCGGGCGCGGACACGGTGGAGCTCCAGCCGTTCGGGGTCACCAAGGCGACAGGGCTGGCGGTGGCCGCCGAGCGGTTGGGGATCGGCCCGGAGGGCACCATCGCCTTCGGTGACATGCCGAACGACATCCCCATGTTCGGCTGGGCGGCCCACGGGGTCGCCATGGCCAACGCCCATCCCCAGCTGAAGGCCGTCGCCGATGAGATCACCCTCTCGAACGACGAGGACGGTATCGCGGTGGTCTTGGAGCGACTGTACGGCTGACCGGCTGTGTGGGCGATCGGCGGCTGCGCTGCTGGCGGGCCGGGCCGGCTGTACGGCTGACCGGCTGTGGAGCTGACCGACGGCTGTGCAGCTGACCGCCGACCAGGGCGCAAAGCCACCCGACCAGGGCGGATGTCCGACCGGAGCGGCGTGCAGGTGCCGGCGGCGGCGCAGGTGCCGGGGCGGTGCAGACGCCGGGGTGGCGGGCTTCGGACGTGTCTGGCCGGCAGGAGGGGGCTGGGAGCGCCGAAGGGTGGGTACCTGCGCACCGGTGACACCGTCATCCGCTCAGCGGATCCGGTCCGGCGACCGTATGAAGTTCGTAGCGGGAGGGGCGACAATGAATACGTGTGCCGTAAACCAGGGCGAGGCCGTGGATGAGATGAGGCCGTGGGCCGGCCGAAGCGGCCGTGAATGAGCCAACCAGCCAACCAGCCGATGACCTGATCAGGAGTATGGCCGTAGCGATCCATTGCCGTCTGCACCGGTCGGGCAGGCGCTCACTCTGATCGAAAGTCGACCGGATACGCTGACTTGAGTGGGTGCAGCGACACATCGACAAACCGTGTCACCGACCTTGTGATCGTCAGCAGACAGGAGAACCCTCGTGACCGCAGTCGGGCCCTTTGGGCTGAGCGTGCGGGACCAGGCTCTCGAAGCCGATGTCCAGGCCGGGTTGGCCGCTGTCGAGGAGGGTCTGCTCGACGCTACCAAGAGCGAGGTGCCCTTCATCACCAAGGCCGCCCAACACCTCGTCCACGCGGGAGGCAAGAGGTTCCGACCGCTGCTGGTGATGCTGGCCGCGCAGTTCGGCGACCCGTACGCGCCCGGCGTGGTGCCGTCGGCCGTCGTGGTCGAGCTGACCCATCTGGCGACGCTGTACCACGACGACGTGATGGACGAGGCCGAGGTGCGCCGCGGCGTGGACAGCGCCAACAACCGTTGGGGCAACTCCGTCGCCGTCCTGACCGGCGACTTCCTCTTCTCCCGTGCCTCGCACATACTGGCCGACCTCGGTCCCGAAGCCGTCCGCATCCAGGCCGAGGCGTTCGAGCGACTGGTCACCGGCCAGATCCTGGAGACCGCGGGTCCGCGCGACGGGCGTGACCCCGTCGATCACTATCTGGACGTGATCAGCGGCAAGACCGGCTCACTGATCGCCGTCTCCGGCCGCTTCGGCGCGATGATGTCCGGCGCCGACGAGACCGTGGTGGACGTGCTGACCCAGTACGGCGAACGGCTCGGCGTCGCGTTCCAGCTCGCCGACGACGTCCTGGACATCGCCTCCGACAAGCGCGAGTCCGGCAAGACGCCCGGCACCGACCTGCGGGAAGGCATCCCCACGCTGCCGGTGCTACGGCTGCGCGAACGAGTGCACCGGCTCGGCCTCGCCGAGGACATCGAGCTGGCCGAACTGCTCGACTCCGACCTCAGCGACGACGCGCGGCACGCGGAGGCGCTGACCCGGATGCGGGCCCACCCGGCGCTGGAGCAGGCTCGCCGGGACACCGTGCGGTATGCGGAGGAGGCTCGCGCGACCCTCTCCCCGTTGCCCGACCGGGGGGCGAAGCGAGCGCTGCTGGAACTGTGCGACGCGGTGGTCCACCGGGCCGGCTAGATGCCCTTCCCGGCCTCCGCTGCCGAGGCCCCGGCCGGTACGGGCGGTACGCGGGTCCCGGCTGGTACGGATCCCGGCTGGTACGGGCGGTGCGGGTCCCGGCTGGTAGGGGCGGTACGGATCCCGGCTGGTACGGCTGGTTCGGCTGGTTCGGCTGGTTCGGCCGGTAGGGGTGGCACGGGTGATACAGGCGGGTTCGGTCGGCGACCGCCGAGGTCGGCGAGGTCGCCGCGGGTCCCACGGGCACCCGGTGGGATCGCCCCCTACGGGGTGCGCGCGCAGGGGACGGCTCGCCGTCATACCCGAGGCGTACACCGAGTTGATCCCGCGGGCTGACGCCACCGGGGCGCGAATTTGGTCGGATGGAAATCACCACCCCTGACCAATTCGGGTGAGAATGGCGGCACCGGGGTGGTGGACCTCCGCGCGCAGCGGGGGAAGAGTGACGGATAAGGGTAGGCCGCCGCCGAGCCACGGAGGTAGGGCACAACATGGCACCGTATGAATCCGGCGAATCCGGTGATTTCTCCCCCGATGGGCCCCAGCGGTCCGACGGGCCCACGGCGGCCGGCGCCGCTCAGGCCCGCAGGGGCGGCAAGGCGGCCCGGTACGTGGTCCCGTTCGCGGTGATCGGAGTGGCGGCGGCGACCATCGGGTTGGTCCCGGCGCTTGCCGACTCCGGCGATCCCGACCTGCCGAAGATCAGCGCGCAGCAGCTCGTCGAGAAGATAGCCGCGTCGGATACGCAACAGCTGTCCGGCACCGTGAAGATCAACACCGACCTCGGTCTGCCGGACCTCGGTGGCGTCGCGGCCTTCGTGCCGGGTGCCGCGGGTGGCTCCGGGGCGCACGCCCCCGGCGCGGGCTCGGGATCGTCAGCCGATCCGCAGTCCCGGCTGACGGAGCTGCTCTCCGGTGCCCACACGCTCCGAGTGGCGACGGACGGTCCCGACCGCCAGAAGCTCTCCATCCTGGACCATGCATCCGAGTACAGCGTGATCCACAACGGTGGCGAGCTGTGGGCGTACGACAGCGCGTCGGACGAGGCGTATCACGCCAAGACGGATAAATCTCACCGTTCCGGCAAATCGCCTGAGCAGAGCAAACCGCCGGCCACTCCGGACGAGTTGGCCCGACAGATGCTCAAGGCGAGCGACGACACCACGTCGGTGACCGTCGACGGCACGGAGCGGGTGGCCGACCGCGACGCGTACCGGCTGGTCCTCAAGCCGAAGCAGTCCGGTTCGACGGTCGGAGCGATCAGCGTCGCGGTGGACGCGAAGACCGGCACTCCGCTGAAGTTCACGCTCACCCCGGCCTCGGGCGGCAGCGCGGTCGTCGACGTGGGCTACACCAAGGTCGACTTCGGCAAGCCGGCAGCGTCCACCTTCGACTTCACCCCGCCGAAGGGCACGAAGGTGACGGAGGCGGACGAGGCCCGGAAGGCCCAGCAGGGCCAGCCCGGCCTGGGCGCTCCGAAGGGTTCGAAGGACCTCAAGAGCCTCAAAGACCTCAAGGGTCTGAAGGATCCCGAGGACTTGAAGAAGCTGAGGGAGTCGAAGGGCGCCGGCCAGTCGAACGGGCCGGATGACGTGAAGGTCATCGGCAAGGGCTGGGGCGCCATCGCCGAGTTCACCATGCCGGGTGGGCAGGGCATGCCGTCCGCCGGCTCCGGCCAGCTACCTCCGGACGCCGAGCATTTGCTGGACTCCCTGGGCGACAAGGCACAGGGGAAGTTCGGCTCCGGCACCGTCTTCTCGACCCGGCTGATCAACGCCCTGGTCACCGACGACGGCAAGGTTTACGTCGGCGCGGTCACCAAGGACGCGCTGGTGAAGGCGGCGAACGCCGCGCAGTAGGGCACGATGCCGCCTGGCTGCCGGCGCCCACCGGGTCGGTCGGTGCCCGGCGCCCACCGGGTCGGGCGGTGCCCGGCGCCCACCGGGTCGGGCGGTGCCGGTCGGTGCCGGGCGGTGTCGGTCGGTGCACGGCTGCGGCGGTCGGTGCCCGACCGCCCCGGTAGCGGGCCTGGGCCCGAGCCCGGGGCGCTGCGGTGGGGTGCGTGGCATGGGTGGCCGCGCGTGGCGTTGGCCGCGAGGGCGTAGGGGCCTTGGCGCCAGCCACGCTCGGGCGTCCCGCCCCGGTAGCCCCTCGGGAGCCCGGGAGCCCGGGAGCCCAGGAGCCCGGTTGCCCGGTTGCCGGTAGTCCGGTAGCCGGTGATCAGGTTGCCGGGTCCCTCGCTCGTCCGCGTGGGGCTCGGCGCCAGCCGGGGGCATCCGGCAACGTAACGTTCGGATCGATACCGACCCTGCGGTATCGATCCCCTCGATACCGCAGGGTCCCCGTGATACCGAGTGTCCCCGTCAGGAGGCCCGATGGATGAGCTGCCAGCTGCGAGGCCCGACGCGGATCCCGGTGCGGTGATCGCCACGCGTGCGCTCACCAAGCGCTACCGCGGCGGTCAGCTCGCCGTCGACCGGCTCGACCTGAGCGTCCCGGCGGGGAGCGTCTTCGGCTTCCTCGGGCCGAACGGCTCCGGCAAGACGACCACCATCCGCATGCTGATGGGGCTGATCGAGCCGACCTCCGGCACGGCCCGGGTACTCGGTCAGCACATGCCGCGGGCGGAGCGCACGGTATTGCCGCAGGTGGGCGCGCTCATCGAGGGGCCCGCGCTGTACGGCTTCCTGTCCGGCCGCGACAATCTGCTGCGCTACGACGCGGCCGACCCGTCCGCGGATTCGCGCACCCGGAGCGCCCGGGTCGCCGTCGCGCTGGAACGGGTCGGGTTGGCGGCGGCAGCAGGGAAGAAGGCGAAGGCGTACTCGCTCGGGATGAAGCAGCGCCTCGGTCTTGCGGCGGCCCTGCTGCGCCCCCGTCGGCTCCTAGTCCTCGACGAGCCCACCAACGGCCTCGACCCGCAGGGCATGCGGGAGATCCGGAGCCTGGTCCGCGAGCTCGCCTCGGACGGCACGACCGTCTTCCTCTCCTCCCACCTGCTCGACGAGATCGAGCAGGTCTGCACGCATGCCGCGGTGATGGCGAAGGGCCGGCTCATCACGCAGGGGTTGGTGGCCGACCTGGCGGCGGGCCTGCACGGGCGGCTCGCGGTGACCACACCGGACCCGGGCGACGCGGCCCGCGTACTGAAGGAGCAGGGCGTGACCGATGTCGTGGTGACCGGCGATCGCGTGACGGGCGATCCACCGGAGAGGGACCTCGCGGAGGTGAACGCCCTGTTGGTGGCCGCGGGCGTACGGGTGCGCGGCTTCGGCCTGGAACGACCCTCGCTGGAGGACGCGTTCGTGGCCCTGACGGGGGAGGGCTTCGATGTCGCAGGCTGACGGCTCACGGGCCACCGAGACGACGTCCGGGATGACGTCCGAGACGACGTCCGGGACGAGACCCTCGTCGGACTCGGCAGCCTCGAGCGCGGCAGCGCCGGGTTCGGCAGCGTCCAATGCCGCAGACTCGGGTTCGGCAGCGTCCAATGCCGCAGTGTCGGGTTCGGCAGCGTCCAATGCCGCAGTGTCGGGTTCGGCAGCGTCCAATGCCGCAGTGTCGGGTTCGGCAGCGTCCAATGCCGCAGTGTCGGGTTCGGCAGCGCCCAATGCCGCAGTGTCGCGCTCAGCTGCGCCGGACGCGGTGGGCCGATGGACCTGGGGTCTGGCGCTCTTCCGCAGCGAGCTGGCCATCACCTTCCGCCGTTGGCGCACCCTCGCACTGCTCGCCGTGCTGGCGGCCGTGCCCGTGCTGGTCGGGATCGCGGTGAAGCTGGAGACGGACGGCGGCAGCTCCGGTGGCGGCGGTCAGGGCGGTCCGGCGTTCATCACCCAGGTCACCAACAACGGCCTTTTCCTGGTCTTCACCGCGCTCGCCGCCACCCTGCCGTTCTTCCTGCCGATGTCGATCGGCGTCATCGCGGGCGATGCGATCGCGGGTGAGGCGCACGGGGGCACGCTGCGCTACCTGCTGGTGGCGCCCGCCGGCCGTACCCGGCTGCTGCTGGTCAAATATGCGACGACGATGACGTTCTGCCTGGTGGCCACGGTGGTCGTGGCCGTCTTCGCGCTCGCCACCGGAGCAGTGCTCTTTCCGCTCGGGGATGTCACCACCATCTCCGGCACCACGATCAGTTTCGGCGCCGGCCTGCTGCGTGCGCTGCTGGTCGCGCTGCTCGTCGCCGCCTCACTGCTCGGTCTCGCCGCCCTCGGGCTGTTCGTCTCGACCCTGACCAGCAGCGGCATCGCGGCCATGGCGACCACCGTGGGCCTGCTGATCACCATCCAGATCCTGGATGCGATCCCGCAGCTGCACGCGCTCCGCCCGTACTTCTTCTCGCACTACTGGCTGTCCTTCGCCGACGTGATGCGCGCACCCGTCTACTGGGACGACGTGATCAGGAACCTGGGCCTTCAGGGCCTGTACGTCGCCGTGTTCGGCTCGGCGGCCTGGGCTCGCTTCTCGACGAAGGACATCACGGCGTAGCTCAGGAACCGGACCGGTCGGCGGCAGGGAGACCCGCCGGCCGCTGCGCCTCCGGGGAGCTCTCGGAAGCCTCCCCCTCCGCCTCCCCCTCCGCCTCCGCCTCCGCACGGAGCCGCGTCACCTCCGCCCTGGTACGCCGAGCGGTGCGCAGCGCGTCCCATGTCAGTACCGAGAGCGCCAGCCATACGAGGGCGAAGCCGGCCCACCGCTCGGGGGGCATCTCCTCGTGGAAGTAGACCACCCCGAGCAGGAACTGGAGCGTCGGCGTCAGGTACTGGAGCAGTCCGAGCATGGACAGCGGCACCCGGATGGCCGCCGCACCGAAGCAGACCAGCGGTATCGCCGTCACCAGGCCGGCGGAGGCGAGCAGCGCGGCGTGCCCGGCGCCCTGGGACGTGAACGTGCCCTCGCCGCGCGCCCCCAGCCACAGCAGATACGCCAACGCCGGCAGGAACTGGACCGTCGCCTCCGCAGCCAGTGACTCCAGCCCGCTGAGCCCGACCTTCTTCTTGGCCAGCCCGTAGCTGGCGAACGAGAAGGCGAGGCAGAGCGAGATCCACGGAGGCTGGCCGTAGCCGAACGTCAAGGTGACCACCGAGACGAAACCCGTCCCGACTGCCACCCATTGCGCGGGCCGCAGCCGTTCCTTCAGCAGCAGCACACCCATGGCTATGGTGACCAGCGGGTTGATGAAGTATCCAAGGGACGCCTCCACCACATGGCCGGAGTTCACGGCCCAGATGTAGACACCCCAGTTGACCGTGATCGTCGCGGCCGCGACGACGACCAGCGCCAGTTTGCGCGGCTGCCGCAACAGCGTGCCCGCCCACGCCCAACGTCGCATCACCAGCAGGACCAACACGACGAGGACCAGGGACCACACCATGCGGTGGGCGAGGATCTCGACGGCGCCGGCCGAGTCGACGAGCGGCCAGAACAGCGGGACGAGACCCCACAGGCCATATGCAGCGATGCCGTTCAGCAGCCCGATGCGCTGTTCGCCCCTCGTGGTCACGACTCCCTCTTCTCTCGCTCTTCCCTCGGCGCGTTCTCGGTCTCGCCGGCCGACGCCATCGCGCGCAGGCCGACCAGATGACGGTAACGCCGCCGCCCGATCGCTGTCATGTGCGTATCGCCATACGGTCATGACAGTACGAGGGCAGCCCCCCCCCACACGCGCAGCGGCCTGCACGAGGGCGGCCCCCACGCGAAGCGGCCCGGACCTGGGTGACCAGATCCGGGCCGCTTCAGGCGAGGCGGTCGGCCGAACGGGTTAGCCGGCGACCGTCCAGGTGTCGTTTCCGGTCAGCAGAGCGGCGAGGTCGCCCTTGCCCTGCTGCTGCACGGCGGCGTCGAGCTGGTCGTTCATCAACGTGTCGTACACCGGCCGGTCCACGTCGCGGAAGACGCCGATGGGCGTCTGGTGCAATGTGGTGGGGTCGGCCAGACGGGTCAGCGCGAAGGCCGTGGTGGGGCTGGGGTTGTGCGCGTCGTGGACGAGGATCTGGGACTCGTTCTCCGGGGTGACGGGCACCACGGTGAGGTCACCGGTGATCGCGTCGCGCACCACGCCCTTGGAACCGTCGGCGCCGAAGCGGATCTGCCGGCCGTGCTCCAGCCGGATCACCGCCTCCTGGGCCAGCTGGCGGTCCTTGACGGCCTCGAACGCACCATCGTTGAAGATGTTGCAGTTCTGGTAGATCTCGACCAGGGCGGTGCCGCGGTGCGCGGCGGCCTGGCGCAGCACGCTGGTGAGGTGCTGCCGGTCGGAGTCGACGCTGCGCGCGACGAACGACGCCTCGGAGCCCAGGGCCAGCGACAGCGGGTTGAAGGGGTAGTCCAGGGACCCCATCGGCGTCGACTTGGTGATCTTGCCGACTTCGCTGGTGGGGGAGTACTGGCCCTTGGTGAGACCGTAGATCCGGTTGTTGAACAGCAGGATCTTCAGGTTCACATTGCGCCGGAGGGCGTGGATGAGGTGGTTGCCGCCGATCGACAGGGAGTCGCCGTCGCCGGTGATGACCCAGACGGAGAGGTCGGGGCGGGAGGCCGCCAGACCGGTGGCGATGGCCGGCGCCCGGCCGTGGATGGAGTGCATCCCGTACGTGTTCATGTAGTACGGGAACCGGGAGGAGCAGCCGATGCCGGAGACGAAGACGATGTTCTCTCTGGCCAGGCCGAGCTCCGGCATGAAGCCCTGGACGGCGGCGAGGACCGCGTAGTCGCCGCAGCCGGGGCACCAGCGCACTTCCTGGTCGGACTTGAAGTCCCGCGCGGACTGCTTGGCGGTGGCCTTGGGGACCAGCTTCAGGGCCTCGATGCCCTGGCCCGCGGCACCCGCGCCGGCACCGTTCCTGCGTGTGGTGGTGTCAGTCATCGAGGGCCTCCTTGAGGGCCGTGGCGAGCTGCTCGGCCTTGAACGGCAGGCCACGCACCTGCGTGTAGGACCGGGCGTCGACCAGGTAACGCGCCCGGATCAGCTGGGCCAGCTGCCCGAGGTTCATCTCCGGGATGATCACCTTGTCGTAGCGCTTGAGGATCTCGCCGAGGTTGGCGGGGAACGGGTTCAGATGGCGCAGGTGGGCCTGGGCGATGTGCTCCCCGGCCCGGCGCAGCCGTCGGACCGCCGCCGTGATCGGACCGTAGGTCGAGCCCCAGCCGAGCACCAGCAGCTCCGCCTCGCCCGTGGGGTCGTCCACGGCGATGTCCGGCACCCGAATCCCGTCGATCTTGGCCTGGCGGGTACGGACCATGAAGTCGTGGTTGGCCGGGTCGTAGGAGATGTTGCCCGTGCCGTCCTGCTTCTCGATGCCGCCGATACGGTGCTCGAGCCCGGGGGTGCCCGGGATCGCCCACGGCCTGGCGAGCGTCTCAGGGTCCCGCTTGTAGGGCCAGAAGGCCTCGGTGCCGTCCTCCAGGGTGTGGTTCGGAGCCTGGGCGAACTGCACCCGCAGGTCCGGCAGGTCGTCGACGTCGGGGATCCGCCAGGGCTCGGAGCCGTTGGCCAGGTAACCGTCGGACAGCAGGAAGACCGGGGTGCGGTAGGTCAGCGCGATCCGGGCGGCCTCCACCGCGGCGTCGAAGCAGTCCGCGGGGGTCTGCGGGGCGATGACGGGAACGGGGGCTTCGCCGTTGCGCCCGTACATGGCCTGGAGCAGGTCGGCCTGCTCCGTCTTGGTCGGCAGACCGGTGGACGGACCACCCCGCTGGATGTCGATCACCAGCAGCGGCAGCTCGAGGGAGACGGCCAGGCCGATGGTCTCGCTCTTGAGCGCGATGCCGGGCCCGGATGTCGTGGTCACGCCGAGGGATCCACCGAAGGCGGCACCCAGCGCCGCACCGATTCCGGCGATCTCGTCCTCCGCCTGGAAGGTGCGCACGCCGAAGTTCTTGTGCTTGCTGAGCTCGTGGAGGATGTCGGAGGCCGGCGTGATCGGGTACGAGCCGAGGAACAGCGGCAGATCGGCCTGCTGGGAGGCGGCGACCAAGCCGTAGGCCAGCGCCAGGTTGCCGGAGATGTTGCGGTAGGTGCCCGTCGGGAAGGCCGTGGACGCGGGGGCCACCTCGTAGGAGACGGCGAAGTCCTCGGTGGTCTCGCCGAAGTTCCAGCCGGCCCGGAAGGCCGTCAGGTTGGCCTCGGCGATCTGCGGCTTCTTGGCGAACTTGGTCTTCAGGAACGCCTCGGTGCCCTCGGTGGGCCGGTGGTACATCCAGGAGAGCAGTCCCAGGGCGAACATGTTCTTCGACCGGTCGGCGTCCTTGCGGGGCAGGCCGAAGTCCTTCAGGGCCTCCACCGTCAGCGTGCTCAGCGGTACGGGGTGCACGCGGTAGGCGTCCAGCGAGCCGTCCTCCAGCGGCGAGACCGCGTAGCCGACCTTGGTCAGGGCGCGCGTGGTGAACTCGTCCGTGTTGACGATGATCTCTGCGCCCGGCGGCAGGTCTGCCAGGTTGGCCTTGAGGGCGGCGGGGTTCATCGCCACCAGCACGTTGGGTGCGTCGCCGGGGGTGAGGATGTCGTGGTCGGCGAAGTGGAGCTGGAAGGAGGAGACGCCGGGGAGCGTGCCGGCGGGAGCGCGGATCTCAGCAGGGAAGTTCGGCAGGGTGGACAGATCGTTGCCGAAGGAGGCCGTCTCGGATGTGAAACGGTCACCCGTCAACTGCATTCCGTCACCGGAGTCACCCGCGAACCGGATGATCACACGGTCCAGCCGGCGGATCTCTTTGTCGCCTGGCTCCGGCCGCGGGGTGAGCTGCTGGCCGGCGTCCTCGTCGGACAACTCGGCTGGGCTACTGACCTGGCTGGTCACTGAACTGGACCTCCCTCGGGGCGGCTGTGCGAGGCTGGCCTCCCGACCGGCCTGCCCCGCAACAACAGTACGTCGGTAAGGGTCCCCTTCCCTGAGCCGTTCGAATTCTGGACGGCCATTTGAGACAGTCCCCCGCCCGTTTTTGACATGATTTGCCCTGTCTTCTGGCTCTCTTGCTGGAGAGCTTCCTGCTCATACTTTCGGTCTAGGACCAGGCCCCTGACCGCGTACTGGGACTGGTCGCGGTCGTCGGGGACCTGTTCGCACGGGTGTCTGATCGGTGGCCGTGGTCGGTGCCGCGGTGGCCGGTTGGGAACATCCGTACGTCCATCAGTGTGTCGTGGGTTAGGAGTTCAAATAGGTCAGGACGGCGAGAACGCGGCGGTGATCCCCGTCACTCTGGGACAGGCCCAGTTTGAGGAAGATGTTGCTGACGTGCTTCTCCACCGCACCGTCGCTCACCACGAGCTGGCGGGCGATCGCGGAGTTCGTCCGGCCTTCGGCCATCAGCCCCAGCACCTCGCGCTCCCGCGGGGTCAGCCCGGTGAGCACGTCCTGCTTGCGGCTGCGTCCGAGCAGCTGGGCGACGACCTCCGGGTCCAGCGCGGTGCCGCCTCGGGCCACGCGTACGACCGCGTCCACGAACTCGCGCACCTCGGCGACGCGGTCCTTGAGCAGATAGCCCACGCCATGACTGGAACCGGCCAGTAGTTCCGTCGCGTACTCCTCCTCTACATACTGGGACAGCACCAGCACGCCGAGTCCCGGATGCGCTCGGCGGAGCTGGACGGCGGCCCGGACCCCTTCGTCGGTATGCGTCGGCGGCATGCGCACATCCGCGACCACGACGTCGGGCAGTGCCTCCTGCTCGGCCAGACTGGTGATGGTCTTGATCAGGGCTTCGGCATCCCCGACGCCCGCCACCACCTCATGCCCGCGGTCGGTCAACAGCCTGGTCAGGCCCTCCCTGAGCAGCACCGAATCCTCGGCGATGACCACCCGCACCCTGTCCTCCACGATCTTCGATCCCCCAGCCCTACGGCCCGCCTCGACCCGGGCGGGCCACTGCCCGCATCCGTGTCAGCGGCCGTCCCCTTTTCCTCGTCCTCCACGTCCGGACTCCAGCATCCCAGCAATCCACCCCCTTCGCTGAGCGCCTGTGGATAACCCCAACTGGATACCTGTGGAAAAGACGACTGGATACCGGCGGACGCGGGATGGCCGGCCGGCACGGCCGTCCGCGGCTGTGGTGCAGAACGCGATGACCAGGGGGAGTTATGGGTGCGCGAGGCGCTGGCGGACGGGGCGAACGGATGGGGGAGCGGATGGGGACGAGGAGCGTGTCATTGTGCCGCTGTCTTCCGTGGGCGCGGCGTTCGGATGGTGAGATGCCGTGACGCCGGCGGCCCAGCGGGCGTCGGCAGGTCCGGAGGTCCTGCCGTCGCCCCTGGGCGTCGGAGCCTTGGGTCGTCAGGCGGCGAGGCGGTCCCGCCACGGCAGCTCGGCCGTTATGCGGGTCGGGCCGGCCTCGGGGGAGTCGATCGCGAGGATGCCGTCGACCGCGTCCAGCCGCTCGGCCAGACCCCGCAGGCCCGAGCCGGCGGCCAGGCCGGCGCCCCCCACGCCGTCGTCCGTGACCTGGAGCAACAGGCGACTCTCCACCTTCCATACGTCGACCGTGGCCCGGGAGGCCCGACTGTGCTTGCTGACGTTCTGGAGGAGCTCGGATACCGTGAAGTAGGCGATGCCTTCGATGGCGGGTGCGGGCCTGGCGGGCAGGTCGACCTCGACGGTGACCGGGACCGTGCAGCGGGCCGCGACGGAGGAGAGGGCGGCGTCCAGGCCGCGGTCGGTGAGCACGGCCGGGTGGATGCCCCGGGCCAGATCGCGCAGCTCCTGAAGGGCTGTCTTCACCTCGCCGTGTGCTTCGTCCACCATGCGGGCCGCCGCGTCCGGGTCCTCCGCCAGCTTCTCCTTGGCGAGGCCGAGGTCCATCGCGAGACTGACCAGTCGGGCCTGTGCGCCGTCGTGCAGGTCGCGCTCGATGCGGCGCAGGTCGGCGGCGGCAGTGTCGACCACCACCCCGCGGTCCGACTCCAACTCGACCACCCGGGTGGCCAGCCGCGACGGGCCGAGCAGCCCACTCACCAGCAGCCGGTCGACCGTCGTCAGGGCCCGCATCATCCACGGTGTGGCGAGCGTGACCAGCAGGCCCACCAATGCCGTCATCGCGATCTCGAAGGGGTTGTCCAGATAGACGTTGTGCGTGGCGTCGCCATACAGCTGGATGCCGCCGGTGCCCAGGTACATCGGGAAGACCCACTGCCAGAGCGGGTAGGACAGCAGGGCCCAGCCGTAGGTCCAGAACCCCAGCGAGACCGAGCCCGCGAAGACCGCCCACGGGAAGTGGATCATCGCGTAGAGCATGTGCCGCCAGGAGACGCCGCTCTTGAGCAGCTCACCCATCCAGGCCAGCGCGCCGCGCTTCGCCGGGCGAATGGGCTCGGGCGGCGCCACCTCCAGGCCGAGCAGCGCTCGGGCCCGGGTCCGCTCCAGCGCACCGAAGCCCCGGCAGCAGGCCAGCCCCGCAGCGAGTATCGGCACCCCGAGGAACGTGATCAGCATGCCGGCGCCCATCGAGAGCGTCGTCACTGCGAGGGCGAACAGGACGGTGCTGATCGGCAGGCTCAAGAGCAGATAGGCGAATTCCCCCCAGGTCCGTGCCTCGATCGGTGCTCGCAGCATGGCCGGCAGACGACGCCTGCCCCCGCCCCGGCCGTTCCCCAGGTCCCCGGGCCCCACCCCGCCGAACCCGGGCCGGCCCTGCCGCCCGTACTCCTGTCCGTAACCCGTGGCCATCGGTGTCGTCCGTTCTCTCCGGTCCAGCGGACCCCGTTGTTTCTTCTTGTGCGTTTTATGTGTCTTACGCGTTTTGCGAGTCTTGCTCGGCTTGTATGTCTTACGTGATGTGTGCGAATTACATGTCTTACGTGTCTTACATGTCTCATGTGGCAATGGAGCTGCCCGCCCGCTGGTTGGCTCCGCGGCCTCGGTGGAGCAAGGGGCGGGGAGTTCCGGTGGCGTACCTCAACACTGCCGTCGGTGACCCGAGCGGGCCATGGAGCAAGTGGGCCTCTTGGACCGGGGGTTTTCCCTACCTCCGGACGACCGGTCCGTGGCGGCACCGGCGTTTCGCACGGTGCGCGCACTCAAGGCCGGCGCATGCCTGAGCGGGGCGCACGCCCGACGCGCGCCCCCGTGCGAGGGATTTCCTCCGCCGGCTCCTACTTCTGCTCGTCCTGGCGGTCGCGCCAGGGGAGTTCCGCTGTGACGGTCGTCGGGCCGCCCGTGGGGGAGTCGATGACGAACAGGCCGTCCACGGCGCCCAGCCGCTCCGCAAGGCCCGCCATGCCCGTGCCGCCGGAGAGGTCCGCGCCCCCCACGCCGTTGTCGCTGACCTGGATCAGTAGCCGGGAGTCCGCACGCCACACGTCCACGGATGCGGAACGGGCCCGACTGTGTTTGCTGACGTTCTGGAGGAGCTCGGATACCGTGAAGTAGGCGATGCCTTCGATGGCGGGTGCGGGCCTGGCGGGCAGGTCGACCTCGACGGTGACCGGGACCGTGCAGCGGGCGGCGACGGAGGAGAGGGCGGCGTCCAGGCCGCGGTCGGTGAGCACGGCCGGGTGGATGCCCCGGGCCAGATCACGCAGCTCCTGGAGAGCGAGCTTCACCTCCCCATGCGCTTCGTCGACCATGGCCGCGGCGGCGTCCGGGTCCTCCGTCAGCTTCTCCTTGGCGAGGCCGAGGCCCATGGCGAGATTGACCAGTCGGGCCTGTGCGCCGTCGTGCAGGTCGCGCTCGATGCGGCGCAGGTCGGCGGCGGCCGTGTCGACCACCACCCCGCGGTCCGACTCCAACTCGGCGATCCGCACCTCCAGGTCGTCCGACGGCGACAGCAGGCCGCGGACCATCGCCCGGTCGACGTTCGCCAGCCCGCGCAGGATGAACGGGGAGACCGGCCACAGGACGACGAACGAGACCATCGTGACGACGAAGGTGAGGATCCCCCAGGGCAGGCGTATGAAGCCGTACAGCGCCGTACGCCAGCCGAGCGGATCCTTCACGCTGGACCACAGCCGGGCGAGGAGGCTCTGCCCACCCCGCTTCCGCTTACGCCTCGGCTCCGCCGTCCGCACACCCAGCAGCGCCCGGGCCCGGGCGCGCTCCGCCCGACTCAGCTCACGGGCGCCCGCCAGACCGGCCGCGAGCAGCGGCAGACCGATCACGGTCACCGACATCCCCGCACCCGTGGTGAGAGACGTGACCACATACACGAAACCGATCACGGCCACCGGCAGATTGAGCAGGAGGTGGGCCATCTCCTTCCAGGTGTGACGGTCGTACTTGAGCAGCCGGGGTGGCGGTGGCCCGTCCGGGCTGCCGGTGCGATCCCCGGCGGCACCCTGCGCTGCGCCGGGCTCGCCGAACGGAATCGTGTACGTACGTGCGGTCATACCGACAGCCTGCCCGCCCGCCGTCCGCCGCGCCATGAGGTGGACCGCCATGACGTACTGCGGTAAACCCCACCATCCATTTCACGTCGGTCCACCGGCCGGCGCCCTGGTCGGCACTTACCCGGACTTTAGATGCCCTGCTCACCCCGTTCCGGGCAGGCCCTAGACTCGCGTGCGTAAGCCAGCATGCGTACAAGATGCGTATAGGCCGTCGAAACGGGGCATCCCGGGCCGCCAGCATCGCGTACGCCCGAGGCGCCGCAAGACCAGGGAGCGAGGGGCGGACGTGCCGGAACCGACCGTGCTCGCGGCGGGCTACTTCGCGTCGTACTCCGTCGTCGGGCTGCTCGCCGTCGTGGGCGTGCTGTTCGTCGCCGTCGCGTTCGGCGCGGGGCGGTTGCTGCGGCCCGTCGTGCCCACCCCCGAGAAGCTGCTCACGTACGAGTGCGGGATCGATCCGGTCGGCGAGGGCTGGGCGCACACCCAGGTCCGCTACTACGTGTACGCATTCCTCTATGTGATCTTCGCAGTCGACTCGATCTTCCTCTTCCCCTGGGCGACGGTGTTCGCGGCGCCCGGGTACGGCGCGACCACGTTGGTGGAGATGTTCGTCTTCCTCGGGTTCCTCGCCGTCGGCCTGCTTTACGCCTGGAAGAAGGGCGTACTCGCATGGACATGAACCAGCCTGCCTCGAACCCGTCCGTGCCGTCCGTGCCCGGTGCCGGTACCGGTGCCTCCGCGGCGCGGTCCACCGGAAGCAGCCGGGCCGTGGAGCTGCCCGCTCCGGTGCGGCTGCCTCCCGAGGGCGCCGGTTCCGGCCGGCTCGGCGCGCTCGCCCGGCTCGCGCCCGAGCCCATGAAGGTGGTCCTCAACTGGGGGCGCCGCTACAGCCTCTGGGTCTTCAACTTCGGCCTCGCCTGCTGCGCGATCGAGTTCATCGCCGCCTCCATGGCGCGCCACGACTTCATCCGCCTCGGCGTCATCCCGTTCGCCCCGGGGCCCCGGCAGGCCGACCTGATGGTGGTCTCCGGAACGGTCACGGACAAGATGGCACCCGCCGTGAAGCGGCTCTACGAGCAGATGCCGGAGCCCAAATACGTCATCTCCTTCGGAGCCTGCTCCAACTGCGGTGGCCCCTACTGGGACTCGTACAGCGTGACCAAGGGCGTCGACCAGGTCATCCCCGTCGACGTCTACGTACCGGGCTGCCCACCGCGCCCCGAGGCGCTGCTCCAAGGGATCATCAAGCTCCAGGAGAAGATCGCCCGTGAATCCCTCGGGGAGCGGTACGCGGGTCCCGCCGAGGCTGCCCGGGGTTCCCGCCGGTCGTCGGCGGACGAGTTGCAGCGCGGTCTGGTGAGGCCGCCGCACCGCCCCGCCACGCCAGGGGAGGAGGGCACGCCGTGACCGGCTGGCTCACCGCCGACGTCGGCGAACTCTTCGGGGACGGTGCCGTGGCCCAGGAGTCGTACGGCCTGCTCACCGTCGACGTGCCGGCCACCTCGTGGATCGCCGCCCTGCGCACCGCGCACTCCGAGCTCGGCTGCACCTACTTCGACTGGCTCAGCGCGGTGGACGAGCCCGGCACCGGCTTCCGGGTCTCCGCGCACGTGGTGGCGCTCGCGCCGGTGCGCAGGCTGCTGCTGCGCACCACCGTGCCGCACGACGCGCCGGTACTGGCCTCCGCGGTCGACGTGTACGCCGGCGCGAGCTGGCACGAGCGCGAGACCCACGAGATGTTCGGGATCGACTTCGAGGGCCATCCGCACCTCGTGCCGCTCCTGCTGCCCGACGGCTTCGAAGGACACCCGCTGCGCAAGGACTTCGTCCTCGCGGCGCGGGTCGTGAAGGCGTGGCCCGGCGCCAAGGAGCCGGGCGAGTCGGAACACGGCGGGCCGCGGCGGCGCCAGATGCGGCCGCCCGGCGTGCCGGACCCGAACGAATGGGGGCCGCACAAGGGCACCCTCCCAGCCGCCCCCGCACGCCCGGCCCGCGGCGCACGCCCGGGCAGCGGCGGGGGCGCGGCTGGCGAACCGGCGGCCCGAGGCGCCGCGCGCCCCGCGAGGGAGCGCCGGCCGCGCCGGATGCGCACGGCGTCGGAGGGCTCGGTGAGCCAGTCGACTCAAGGGGCGGGGTCGGGTGAGGCGCCTTCTCAGCAGCATCCTCAGCCTTCTGAGCGGGCCCGGACATCTCAGCGGCCTCAGCCTTCTGAGCAGGCTCAGGCATCTCAGCGACCTCAGGCGGCTCAGCGACCTCAGGCGGCTCGGCCGGCTCAGCCGACTGAGGCTCCCCAGACGTCAGTGGAGCCTCGACCGTCCGGGGAGCCTCAGGCGTCCGAGAGGCCTCAGGCATCCGAGTCCCCTCAACCGCCGCACAGGTCGGCCGGGGCCCCCGCCGAGGAGGCTGCCGGTCTTGCCGGTGCCTCGGACGCCGAGGGGGCGGCGGCAGGCGGGGCTCCTGCGCGGGGCGAGTCCGGTGTGCCCGGTGGGGCCGACGAGCCCGGAGCCTCCGGCGCGTCCGGCGCCTCTGAAGAACCTGGTGCGCCGGAGTCCGCGCCTCAGGAGCCACCCGCCCGAACCGGCGCGCGCAGCACCGACGCCCCGTGGCACCACGCCCGCCCGGCCTTCGAGGACCGGCACCGTGAACATGCCGACCGCCCCGACGGCCGCGACGGCACCCCCGACGACCGCGCCCGACGAACCTCGGAAGCCAACGACCGGGGCGCCAACGACCGGAGCGCCAACGACCGGGGCGCCAACGGCACGGATGCCAACGACGAGGATCCAAACGACGGGGACGCAAACGACGACGCCCCCGACTCGGACACCCCCGACACCTCCGGTCCCGACCCCTCCGACCCCGACACCTCCGACCCCGACACCTCCGACCCCGACACCTCCCACCCCGACACCCCCCGAGGAGGCCCCCGGTGAACGACGTGTTCGACGTCGTCGTGCGGCTCCTCGTCGTGCTCGCCGTCTTCCTCGTCCTTCCCCTGGTGATCGGTCAGGCCGAGCACAAGGTGATGGCCCATATGCAGGGCCGTCTGGGGCCGATGTACGCGGGCGGGTTCCACGGGTGGGCGCAACTGGTCGCCGACGGTGTGAAGTTCGCGCAGAAGGAAGACGTGGTCCCGGCCGCCGCGGACCGGCGGGTCTTCCAGCTTGCGCCGGCCGTCGCGCTCCTGCCGTATCTGCTGGTGCTCGTCGCCCTGCCGATCGGGCCCGGCGCGGGGGCGGTCGGCGAGGTCGTCGACGCGGGGGTGTTCTTCGTCCTCGCGGTCATGGGCGTCGGGGTGCTGGGCTCGCTCATGGCGGGCTGGGCGTCCGCCAACAAGTACTCGCTCCTCGGTGGCCTGCGGACCGCCGCCCAGTTGCTCGCGTACGAGCTTCCGATGCTGCTCGCCGCCGCGTCGGTGGCGATGGCGGCCGGCACGCTCTCGCTGCCCGGCATCCTGGACGCCTTCGCATGGTGGTGGGTGCCCTGGCAGCTGGTCGGTGCACTGGTGTTCTTCGTCGCCGGCCTTGCGGAGCTCCAGCGCCCGCCCTTCGACATGCCGGTCGCCGACTCCGAGATCATCTTCGGCGCTTACACCGAGTACACGGGGCTGCGCTTCGCCCTCTTCATGCTCGCCGAGTACGCGGGGATCGTCGTCCTGTGCGGGCTGACCACCGTCCTCTTCCTCGGCGGCTGGCACGGGCCGTGGGGCGGTGACGGCCTGGGCTGGGTGTGGACCCTGCTCAAGACGGCCGTCCTCGCCTTCCTCGTGATCTGGCTGCGCGTCAGCTATCCGCGGCTGCGTGAGGACCAGCTCCAGAAACTCTCCTGGACCCTGCTCGTGCCGCTGGCCCTCGCCCAGATCGCCCTCACCGGTGTCGTCAAGGTGGTGATGCAGTAATGGCGCCCCCCATTCCCGGATCAGGGCTCGCCAAGGGCCTCGCCGTCACGCTGCGGACGATGACGAAGAAGACCGTCACCCAGCAGTACCCGGACGTGCAGCCCGAGCTTCCGCCGCGCAGCCGCGGCGTGATCGGCCTCTTCGAGGAGAACTGCACGGTCTGCATGCTGTGCGCGCGTGAGTGCCCCGACTGGTGCATCTACATCGACTCCCACAAGGAGACCGTGCCGCCCGCCGCCCCCGGTGGCCGCGAGCGCAGCCGTAACGTCCTCGATCGGTTCGCGATCGACTTCGCCCTGTGCATGTACTGCGGTATCTGCATCGAGGTCTGTCCTTTCGACGCGCTGTTCTGGTCACCGGAGTTCGAGTACGCGGAGACCGACATCCGTGATCTCACGCATGAACGGGAGACGTTGCGTGAGTGGATGTGGACCGTGCCCGCGCCGCCCCCGCTCGACGCGGCGGCCGAGGAGCCCAAGGAACTCACCGCTGCCCGCAGGACCGCGGACAAGCTGGCCGCCCAGCAGTCCGCCCAGCAGCAGTCATCGGCTCGGCAGCAGGCCTCCGGAGGTCCGCACGGTGCCCCGCCCCAGGGCGACGGGCGCGGCACGCCACCACCCTCGGGACCGGGCACGGAAGGAGAGTCGTGACACACGCTGCCGCCCACGCCCACGGCTTCCTCTCCCCGTCCGGCGTCGAGATCGCCTTCGTCCTCGTCGGCCTGGCCACCCTGGGCGCGGCGATCGTCACCGTGACCACCCGGCAGATCGTGCACGCGGCGCTCTGGCTGGTCGTCGCGCTCGGCGGTGTCGCCGTCGAGTACCTGCTGCTCACGGCCGAGTTCATCGCCTGGGTGCAGGTGCTCATCTACGTCGGCTCGGTGGTCGTCCTGCTGCTCTTCGGGCTGATGCTCACCAAGGCGCCCATCGGCCACTCCCCGGACGCCGATTCGGGCAACCGCCCGGCGGCGCTGCTGGTCGGCGTCGCCTCCGCCGCCGTCCTCGTCTGGGTGGTCGTCGACGCGTTCCGTGCCACCTGGATCGATCTCGGCGGGCCGGTCGCCGGCTCGGCCGCCGTCACCGGGGCGAGCCTCTTCAGGAACTGGGTGCTGCCGTTCGAGGCGCTCTCCATACTGCTGCTCGCGGCCCTCGTCGGTGCCATCACCCTCTCCCGTAAGACGCCGACCCCCCACGAGGCCTCCCCGGCAACGGCCTCCAGGCGCACACCGACCCTCGGCGCTCCCGGGGGTCCGTCGTCGGCAGCCGGTCACGGCACCTCTGACGGCGGCGGGTCCGCCGCCGCTGGGGAGGGCCGCCGCTGATGCATCTCGTCTTCCCCGCCGTGCTGTCCGTCCTCCTCTTCTCCGTCGGTGTCTACGGGGTGCTGGCGCGCCGGAACGCGATCCTGGTGCTGATGGCCGTCGAGTTGATGCTCAACGCCGTCAACCTCAATCTGGTCGCCTTCGACGTCTGGCTGCGCGACCGCCTGCATTCCGGCCAGGCGCTGACCCTCTTCACGATCGCCATCGCGGCCGCCGAGATCGGCATCGGCCTGGCGATCGTCCTGATGGTGTACCGGGGCCGCGGCACCTCCGACGTGGACCGGCTCCGTGACGCCGCCGAACCGCGCGGCCCCGGCGACGGGGACGCCGCCGCCGACGTCCTGGCCGACGACCCCGACGCGGCGCCGGCCGGCAACCCGCGGCCCGCACGGGCAGACCGGACAGAGGCCACCGCGTGACCACGACCCAGCTCGCCGTACTCGTCCCCCTCCTGCCGTTCCTCGCTGCCGCCGCCGGACTGCTGCTCGGCCGGACAGCGCCCGGTTACGTGCGCCCCATCGCCGTGCTGCCCACCCTCGCGTCAGCCGTGCTCGCCGTGACGGTGGCCGCCCGGCAGGGTGGCGGGCCGCCCGTCGACGCCGCCACCAGGCTCACGCCCACCGGCTCGGTGCCCATCGACCTCGCCCTGCACCTGGACGGGCCGGCCGTGCTGGTCGCGGTGCTGGTCGGCCTGGTCGCCTGCGGTGTGCAGATCTACTCGATCGGCTATCTGCACGACGACCCCCGGTACCCGTCGTATGCCGCACTGGTGTCCCTCTTCACCTCCGCGATGCTGCTCGTCGTCTACTCCGGCGACCTGATGGTGCTACTGGTCGGCTGGGAGGTCATGGGCATCTGCTCCTACTTCCTGGTCGGCCACTACTGGGAGACGCCCGAGGCCCGCGCGGCGTCCCTGAAGGCCTTCCTGGTCACCAAGCTCGGCGATGTGCCCTTTCTCTTCGGGCTGTTCGCGCTCGCCGCCGACGCCGGGTCCTTCCGCATCACCACCGTCCTCGACGCGGCCGCGGGCGGCGGGCTCGCGCATCCGACGCTGATCGCGCTGCTGCTGCTCGCCGGTGTCGCGGGCAAGTCGGCGCAGTTCCCGCTGCACACCTGGCTGCCCGACGCGATGGCGGGCCCCACGCCCGTCTCCGCGCTGATCCACGCGGCGACGATGGTCGCCGCCGGGGTCTATCTCATCGCCCGGCTCCTCCCCGTATTCGCGGCCTCCACGGCCGCGCTCGTGGTGCTCGCGGTGCTGGCCGCGATCACCATGGTCGGCTCGGCTCTGGCCGCGCTCGCCCAGGACGACATCAAACGCGTCCTCGCCTACTCGACCGTCGGCCAACTCGGCTACATGACTGGCGCTCTCGCCGTCGCCGACCGCGGTGCCGCCCTCTTCCACCTCCTCACGCACGGCGCCTTCAAGGCGCTGCTGTTCCTCGCCGCGGGCGTGGTCATCCACGCCGCGGGCACCAACTCGCTCGCCGCCATGACCCGCATACGCGGACTGCGGGCCCGCGTGCCGGACGCCTACTGGACGATGACCGTGGCCCTGCTGGCGCTCGCCGCGATCCCGCCCTTCAGCGGCTTCTTCTCCAAGGAAGCCGTACTGGGCGCCGCCGAGCACGCCGCCACCACGCCCACAGCGCCGCTGCCGGGCACACCTGCCGTACCCGCCGCCGCCGGCTGGATCGTGCTCCTCGCCGGTCTGGCCACGGCCCTGCTCACCGGCGCCTACGCGACCCGGCTGTGGCTGCTGGCCTTCCGCGGCCGGGGCGCCGAGGTCCCCGCACAGGGCCGCGAACCCCTCGTCATGAACGCCGTGCTGTGGGTGCTCGCCGTCCCCTCGCTCGCGCTCGGCCTGGCCACCGGCGTACTGCCCGACTGGCTCGGCGGCACCACCCTCACCCCGGTCCTCACCACCTCCGTCCTCGGCACCGGCGTCTCGCTCGCCGGCGGACTCGTCGTCTACGGGGCCTGGCGGCACACCACCGCGCTCGCCGCACGTGTCCCCATCGGCGCCGTCGCCGCCCGGCGGGGTGCGGACGCGGGTGAGGTCGAGGCCGAGGCCATCGCCGCCCACGAACCGGTCTACGGGAACATCGCCGCCGCCGACGACCCGGCCGACCCGGGCAAGCTGCTGCTCGGCCCGCTGCACCGGCACGCCGCCACCGGCTTCCACCTCGACGCCCTGTACACGACGCTCTTCGTGCGCCCCGTACGGGCCGCGGCGGGTCTGGTCCGCTTCCTGGACCGCGAGGTCGTGGAGACCTACGTGCGCGGCGCCGCGGTGCTGCCGGGCTGGCTCGGGGCTGCCGTCCGCCGTGCGCAGACCGGGAACGTGCAGACCTACCTGAGCGTCCTGCTGGCCGGCTCCGCCGTCCTCGCGCTCGCCGTCGTCCTCGTCGCCACCGGGGGAGCGTGAGTCGCCGTGCTCGATATCAGCCCGTCCGTGATGCAGGCCCTTCTGGCATTGATCGTCGTCGGCCCGCTGCTGGGTGCCGCGGCGGCCCTGCTGCCTGCGCCGCCCGGACTGAAGGGGAAGTCACCCGAGCAGGCCGTGCTGCGGCACGGGGTGACCGTCACCGGAGCGGTCCTCGTCGCCGCTGTCGTCCTCGCGCTCGGCTTCGACCGCGACCACCCGTCGACGATCCAGGCGAGCACCGACATCAGCTGGATCCCGGCGCTCGGCGTCCGCATCCACCTCGGCATCGACGGCATCTCCCTCCCCCTGCTCGTCCTGACCGCACTGCTGACCTTCCTGTGCGCGCTGTACAGCTACGCCAAGCCGCCCAGCGGCGACACCGCCCCGTCCCCGAAGGCCTTCGTCGCGCTGCTGCTGCTCATGGAGGCAGGCACGCTCGCCACCTTCGCCGTCCTCGACCTGCTGCTCTTCTTCCTCGCCTTCGAGACGGTGCTCGTGCCGATGTACTTCCTCATCGCCCGCTGGGGTGGTGCGGGCAGGCGGGCGGCCGCCTGGAGGTTCATCCTCTACACGCTCCTCGGGTCCGTCGTGATGCTGCTCGGGCTGCTGCTCGTCGGGCTCAGGGCAGGCACCTTCGACATGGTGGCACTCGCCACTGACAACGGCCGGGGGATGAGCGGATCCGTGCAGGTCATCGCCGCTTTGGCGATCGGGCTCGGGCTCGCGGTGAAGGCGCCGATGTGGCCGCTGCACAGCTGGCTGCCCGACGCGCACACCGCCGCGCCGACGGTCGGCTCCGTGCTGCTGGCCGGCGTGCTGCTGAAGATGGGCACGTACGGGTTCGTGCGGATCGTGCTGGCGATCACACCGCACGGCGCCCACACCTTCGCGCCCGCCCTCGCCGCGCTGGCCACCGTCGGCATCATCTACGGATCACTGGCCTGCCTGGCCCTTGCGAGAAGCGGCACCGGCGGCGACCTCAAGCGCCTGATCGCCTACTCGTCGGTCGGCCACATGGGCTTCGTGCTGCTCGGCATCGCCACCCTGACGCCGACCGGGCTGGACGGCGCACTGTTCGCCAACATCGCCCACGGACTCATCACCGGCCTGCTGTTCTTCCTGGTCGGCGCGGTGAAGGACCGCACGGGCAGCACCGACCTCGACACGCTGGCGACCGGCGGCGGCGCCGCGCTCTACGGACGCGCGCCGCGTCTGGGCGGCCTGGTCGCCTTCGGCGCCGTCGCCTCGCTCGGGCTGCCGGGGCTCGCCGGGTTCTGGGGCGAGATGCTGGCCATGTTCGGTGCGTTCCGGCCCGCGGCGGACCTCAACCGTCCCGCGTTCCTCGTGTTCATGGCGCTGGCCGGCCTCGGCACCCTGCTCACGGCCGGGTATCTGCTCGTCGTGGTGCGCCGGGTCTGCATGGGCCCGGGCCGGACTGCGACCACGGAGCCGGGTGCGGCGCTCCCGAGCCTGCCGGACGTGCACGCCCACGAGTTCGCCGCGTTCTCGCCGCTCGTCGCGCTCACCGTCCTGGCCGGACTGTGGCCCGCCGTGCTGCTCGGCCTCACGAACCCCGCCGTGCAGCATCTCCTCGCAGGAGGCACCCCGTGACCGAGACCGCCGCGGGCCTCGTCCAGTCCATCGACTGGTTCGCCGTCGCACCGCCCACCATCGCCGCGGTCGTCGGCCTGGCCGTCCTGGTCGCCGACCTGTTCGTCGACGACGCTCGCAAGCCTCTGCTGGGCTGGGTCTCCGTCGCGGGCCTCGCCCTGGCCGCACTCGCCCTGCTGCCCCTGCTCGACGGCGACCGGACCACCTTCTGCCGCACCGACCGCCCCGCCGTATGCAGCTACACCGCCGATCACTTCGCGGTCGTCATCCAGTTCCTGGTGCTGGGCGGTGCCCTGCTGGCCGCACTGCTGTCGATGAGCACCCTGCGGGACGCGCGGACCGGGGGCGCGCGGACCGGGGGCGCGCGGGACGCCCGGAACGAGGGCTCTAAGGGAACGCCTCAGGACGCCGCCGGCGCCATGCCCGACGGCGAGTACTGGTTCCTGCTGCTGTCGTCCGCAGCGGGCGCCGCCCTGCTGCCGGCCGCCCGGGACCTGGCCACCCTGGTCGTCGCCCTCGAGGTGGCCTCCCTGCCGGCGTTCGCCCTGGTCGGGCTCAAACGAGGTGACCGGAAGTCCGCCGACGCGGCCCTGAAGTTCTTCCTGTCGTCGGTCACCGCGACCGCGGTCACCCTCCTGGGGGCGAGCTTCGTCTACGCGGCCACCGGGAGCATGTACCTGACGGAGATCGCGAGCCGGCTCCCGCACGTCGACGGACAGCTCCAGACGCTCGCCCGCACCGGGGTCACGCTCACCCTGGTGGGCTTCGCCTTCAAGACGGCGGCGGTGCCGTTCCACTTCTGGGTGCCCGACACCTATGTGGGCGCGCCGCTGCCCATCGCCGCGTACCTGTCGGTGATCGGCAAGGCGGTCGGCTTCTCGGGCCTCATCGTCGTCACCGTGCTCGGGTTCCCGTCGTACGCGCACGTGTGGGGGCCCGCCCTGGCGGTGCTCGCCGCGCTCACCATGAGCGTGGGCAACGTCGCCGCGCTGCGCCAGCCGCCCACGCGCGCGTACAGCGCGGTCCGGCTGCTGGCCTGGTCGTCCGTCGGGCAGGCGGGCTACCTCCTGGTGCCGATCGCGGCGGCCGGGTACGCCCGGCGCACCGACGGCGTCGAGCGGGCGATCGGCTCCACGGTGGCGTACGCCCTGATGTACGCGGCGGTGAACCTCGGTGCCTTCGCCGTGGCCGCCCTGGTGGCCCGGAGCAGCCCGTACAACCGGCTCAGCGACTACCGCGGCCTGTACGCCCGCCGCCCGCTCACCGCGCTCCTCCTGGGCTTCTTCCTGCTCTGCCTGGCCGGCCTGCCGCCAGGCGTCATCGGACTCTTCGCCAAGGTCACCGTCTTCTCCGCCGCGGTCGACGCGGGGCTCGGCTGGCTCGCGGTGGTGATGGCCGTCAACGTGGTGATCGCGCTCTACTACTACCTCCAGTGGACGGCGCTCCTCTTCCGTGCGCCCGCTCCTCAGGAGGTGCCCGGCAGCGAGGCGGAAACGCCCGGCAGCGAGCCCTCCGGGGTGCCCGAGGCGGCCGGCGCGGGATCGCGTCCGGATTCCGCTTCCGCCTCTGCCGGCGCCGGGGGAAGCGCCGGTCCGCCGCCGGCCGCGGTACCCGTACCCCTCGCTGCCGCGCTCGGCTTGACGGCGCTGTTGGCGGTGGCCCTCTCAGGAGCGCCTCAGCTGATCATGCGATTTTCAGCCATCGCTCTCTTCTAGAGTCCCTTTCCGGCTACCAGGAGTCCCTTTCCCGGATACGGCAGGCGGGCCGCCGAAATCGGTGCGCGGCCCGTGCCCGCGGCGCACGGGCGTGACGGGCGTCACCCGCGCCCGCCCGGTCGGCACGCGGACCGTCCGTCCGGGGCCGCGAACACCCTCGGAGACCGTCCGGAGACGACCCGGAGATCACCCGCCCGCCGCAGGCACCAGGGAACTCGTGCCTCCTGCCCAGCGTTGACGGGTATGTGAAGGGTTCGGGAGACCAAGGCACAAGGTCTCCCCGACCGTCGACGCACCAGCATCAGCAAGCAGAGGATTCCCTGCCGCACCACCAGGAGGGCGTACTGTGCACCGCCGGCACAATGGGCTGAAAACCGCCGTACTGCTCGGGGGACTGTCCGCACTCATCCTTCTGATCGGCAGCTTCTTCGGCCGTCCAGGTCTCGTCATCGCGCTGCTCGTCGCCCTGGGCACCAATGCGTACGCCTACTGGAACAGCGACAAGCTGGCCCTGCGTGCCATGCGCGCCCGCCCGGTCAGCGAGTTCGAGGCGCCCGGCCTGTACCGCATGGTGCGCGACCTCTCCACCCAGGCACGCCAGCCCATGCCCCGCCTGTACATCTCGCCGACCGAGGCGCCGAACGCGTTCGCGACCGGCCGCAATCCGCGCAACGCCGCCGTGTGCTGCACCGAAGGCATCCTGCGCATACTCGACGAGCGCGAGCTGCGCGGTGTCATCGGACACGAGCTGAGCCATGTCTACAACCGCGACATCCTCATCTCCTCCGTCGCCGGCGCCCTCGCCTCCGTCATCATCTTCCTTGTGAACTTCGCCTGGCTGATCCCCATCGGCCGCTCGGACAACGACGAGGGCCCCGGCATCGTGGGCATGCTGCTGATCATGCTCCTGGGGCCGCTCGCCGCGAGCGTCATCCAGCTCGCCATCAGCCGTTCCAGGGAGTATGAGGCCGACGCCTCCGGCGCCCAGCTCACCGGCGACCCGCTGGCCCTGGCCAGCGCCCTGCGCAAGCTCGACGCCGGCACCCGGCAGCTGCCGCTGCCGCCCGAGCCGCGCATCGAGACGGCAAGCCACATGATGATTGCCAACCCATTCCGTCCCGGGCAGGGCATGGCCAAGATGTTCTCCACACATCCGCCCATGGCGGACCGGATCGCCCGACTGGAACAGATGGCAGGTCGCCGCCCGTGAAGACACTCCTCAACATCATCTGGCTGATCCTGGGCGGCCTCTGGCTCTTCCTCGGCTACCTCCTAGCCGGCGTGCTGCTCTGCGTGACCATCATCGGGATCCCGTTCGGCGTCGCTGCCTTCCGGATCGCCCGCTACGCCCTCTGGCCGTTCGGCTACACCACGGTGGAGCGAGCCGACGCCGGAGCACCGTCCTGCGTGGGCAACGTCCTGTGGTTGCTGCTGGCCGGCTGGTGGATCGCCCTGAGCCACATCGTCACCGGTATCGCGCAATTCGTCACGATCATCGGCATCCCATTGGCCATCGCCAATTTCAAGCTGATCCCCGTCGCGCTGATGCCCCTCGGCCGCGAGATCGTCCGCACGGACCAGCCGTTCGCACCCTCGGCCCGGTGGTAGCCCCAGCCGTGCGACCGCCGCTGTACCACGGGGCCGTGGGACCACCGCTGTACGCCCTGACGGCGTATGACGCAGACGAAACGGTCCTTCGAAAACCTGGCCGCACAGCCGGGTCGGCACCTGTGCGCCACGGCGACCGTGCCGTCACCGGAGCGTGCACCAAGGAGCCATGCGAAGCCGGCGTGGAGCCCAGACGCCCTGTCGAGCCCCCGGCACCCTCGGCAGGGCCGGCCAGCGACCCACGACCGCCCTCAGGGGTCTCCCAGCAGTCCCGCAGAGCGCCTGGGCCGCCCCCGGGCGAGCTGGAGGACCTGGAGGACCCGGAGTCGCTCAGCGCCCGCTCTGACGGCCTCTGGGCCCTCTGCGCAGACGCACAGGACCTCTTCCGGGACCCGCCCCCCGCCGCACGGGCCCTCTTCGCACTCCGCGACTGCACCCCCGAAGGCCCCCTGAGAGCAGCGCTCGCCCGCTTCGAGCCGTGCCGCGCATCCGAGACGCCCCCGTCCCACGAGGACCACGACGCAGCCCCCTCCGCCCCCCTGGGCCTGCTCGTCCTGGAGACCCTGGACGCCTCCGGCAAGCCCCTCAGCGAGTGGCAGTTGACGGACGCCCGCCTCGTGGCCGCGCGCCGCAGCGCCCACCACCCCGGGTCGTACGACCTCACCGTCGAGGCGATCGCGCACGAGGACCAGCCCGACCACCCGCACCACCCCCCGGACTCCCCGGGCCACCGGCTGCGCGGCACGAACCACCGCCCCCTGGGCCACTGCCGGGACCTGACCTGCGTACGGGAGGCGCCCCCCGACTCCGAGGAGCCTCCTATACGGCTCATCGGGTGTTCCCCCAGCGGGCTGTTGCGCACCGCGCTCGCCATCGGCGACGAGGAGCTCGGGCACGCCAAGATCCTCCGGCTCGACGAGGACGGGCAGATGCTCCAGTACGTCGCGGAGGGTGAGGTCACCGCGTGGATCCCGTCCTCGCTCGGCCGCGGGCTCGTCGACCTCACACTCGAGCCGTGGTCGCAGCGGCCCCCGAGCGCGGCCCGTGACGTGTGGACCCGGTGGAGCTCCGGCCGCCCCGGCCGGCCCAACCTGTGGGCGGACTGCGGCGTCGAAGGCAGACGCTTCTGGCTCCGGACCGCGCAGGACCACGCCATCCGCCGGTGCTCGGCCCCGCACGCCGTGGCCGGACGGACCTACCACCTGGACGGCCGGCACATCACCGACGAGCTCGGCTTCTACTGCGCGCTCGGCGAGGCGGTGCACGGCCCGGGCGGGTACTTCGGCCAGGACGCCGACACGCTCATCGACTGCCTGTGCGGCAACCGCGGAACGCTGCCCGACCCTCCGCCCACCCTCGTCTGGCATGACGCGAGCACGGCACGCGCCTGTCTCGGCGTCACCCCGCAGACGGCGCGCCCGCCGACGTTCGAGGAACTGGTGACGTTGCTCACGCGGTGCGGGGTGGAGACGGTGCTGGCCTGAGACGCCACGGCACCGGCGGAAGGGAAGTGCCCCGCGCGGGCCAGGCGTTCGTGCCAGGCCAGCGGCTTGTGTCGGGATCGGCGCCGAACGACCCGGCGCACGGTGGAGCATGCGCGCCTCGGCCGCGCACCGTCGTGCGCCGACGGGCCTCGCAACCGGTTCCGGCCCCGGTGGCGTCCTCGCTCTCGATGTCACCCGACATCAGCGCGTATTGCCAGCGGTTCGTGATCGCGCGGACATAGCATCGTCGGGGCACGCCTGTGCATGCGTGCGCCCCGTGTGGTCTTACGTGTCGGGTGGTATACGCAGCCACGTGATCGTTCTGGTCTGCTGGTCGTCCGCGTCCATGTGACGTGGGCACTTGCAGGGCGACCGGGAGGCTGACCGGGCGTCATTCCAGCGGTCGCACCCGCCCGTTGGGAACCCGTCGGCGTGTGTGAACATGTGTGCGTATGACCAACGGGTGACGTCAAGACGGTGAAATACTACGAAAGGAAGGTCCTGACCATGGGTTTCATCAGTTGGATCATCCTCGGCCTGTTTGCCGGCGCCATAGCCAAGCTCCTGCTGCCGGGACGCGACCCGGGTGGCCTCGTCGGGACCACGATCATCGGCATCGTCGGCGCCTTCCTCGGCGGTTGGATCTCTTCCACCTTCCTCGACACCGACGTCAAGAAGTCGTTCTTCAACGGCCCCACGTGGCTGTCGGCGATCGGCGGCTCGCTGGTCCTGCTGATCATCTACCGCATATTCTTCGGAAATTCGCGGGAACGATGAGGGGATTCAAATGAATGCCGCGGAAATTCCGGTGGATTTAACGGGCTGGTTCGTTCCCAGGCCGGCCTCGGGATGTCCGCTGTCGACGGGGGGCGGCGCCGTACGCGGGCGGGATTTTTCGATCTCGCGGCGATTAGGGCCCACGCTGCGAAATCGTGCGCCTCCTTGTCCGCCTTGCTATTGATCACGGGTATAGGTATACTGCCCGCCCCTCCTGAGAGCCGTACGCGGACTGATCCATAACTCATCAGGACTGCTTGATCCGGTGAACCTGGCCGGCGGCTCGTTGAATCCGGAACAGACCATTCGAAGCGTTGGTGGCCATGATCTTCGCCGGTCGCGAGGACACGCACGGTGACCTTCGCCGTAGCTGCGGATGGATATTGCAGACCATTCAGGTCTATCCCGCGCATGCTGATCCAGGTGGAAAAGTTCTGGAAGCACAGGGCGAAACTCGCAGTTTCGCCCATGTCAACCCTATTCAGGGGTGACCAGACCAATGCGCACTCCCCGCAGATCGTGACAACACGCACATAAATCAAGTGGTAATGCTCTAAAGGTGACCGCCATTAAGTCGTCTCTTGACCCACGTGGCCATGGCTGATCTTCTTAGGTGGTTGCTGTCTGGACCGCGCCTCTGCGGGAGGAGGGGCGCAAGCGTTACCAGGGGGTACAGCCGTGCGGTCAGCGTCACCCATCGGTATTACTCAACCGGAGAAAAATGAGCGACGTTCTGATCGCCGGTGTGCTCGCCGGCTATGGGATCGCGATGCCGGTGGGCGCGATCACCATTCTGATCATCACGACTTCCGCGCAGACATCCCTGCGTGCCGGTCTCGCCGGCGCGATGGGTACCGCGACGGCGGACGGGCTCTACGCCCTCATCGCCGTGACGGCCGGCGCAGCCGTGTCGGGACTGTTACGACCCGTGGCGGGACCGATACGGTGGGTGGCCGGGCTTGTGCTCATCGGAATTGCCGCAAAGAGCATCATCGGAGCATTGCGCCGTTCTCGTTCTTCGAACGACGCAAAGGTGCTCCAGGCCAAACGTCCCTTGCGGACGTACCTGGAACTCACCGGGCTCACGATCCTCAATCCGCTGACCATCATCTACTTCTCCGCGCTGGTGCTGGGTCTACGCAGTGATGCGTGGACTGTCGCGGACAGCGTTGTTTTCGTGCTCGCGGCATTCGCCGCATCCGCCAGTTGGCAGGCCGTCCTGGCTCTCGGCGGAGCGCTTGTGGGCCGTGTGCTCACCAGTGACAAGGGCCGCATGGGAACAGTCCTCATTGGAAATGGTGTGATTGTTCTCCTTGCTATTCGCCTCTTTGTTGCCTGATTGACCCGCGAGCCGCTGGCAGCATCTCACTTTTTCGGCATCCACGACGTAAGTTCGGCCAGGCCGAACTCACAGCACTAGGAGTGTGCCTGTGGAGGAACTATGTCAGCCGTACGAGTATGAGATACCGCAACCGGGGCAACAAGCAGATGTTTCACCACGAGTGGTGTGCGTGCCTGGTCCCTCGGCGATTCTGCCCGAGGGATTAGGCCTCCACGCACTCGAAACCCCGGCGGTCGAAGTCCCCATAGATTCTGTCGTAGTCGCTGATTCACCACGCAGCGCCGGCAGCAGTAATGCTCACGCCCGGGTCCTCGCGGAGGCGGAGGAGGAACTGCCTCCCATTCTCCTGCACGGTCCGACGATGCGTGTGATCGATGGCATGCACCGATTGGAGGCGGCAAAGCTGCGCGGCGCCAAGACGATCAGCGTGCGCTTCTTCAACGGAGACGAGGAGCAGGCGTTCGTCCTTGCCGTCGAAATGAACGTAAAGCACGGGCTGCCGCTCTCCCTGGCGGATCGCAAGGCTGCCGCCATGCGGATCATGAAGGCGTATCCGAACTGGTCGGACCGGGCGGTGGCAGCCAAAGCGGGACTGGCGCACAAGACGGTAGGTTCGCTGCGATGTCGGTCAAGTGGGGAACTTCCCCAGTTGACTGCTCGGGTCGGGCGCGACGGAAGGGTGCGCTCGGTGCGCGTCGGCCCGGTGCAGCCGGACGTCGGCGGTCCCGCCCCCAAGGCCAAGGCCAAGGGCAGCCAGACGGCGCGGAAGCCCACCGTCCCGCTGCTGGAGGAAGGGGCGCCGGCCACGGCTTCCCTTGCTTATCCGGCGCCCCGACCCGTTCACGCGAACACTGACTGGATGGCGAGTCTGCGCAGGCTGCGCACGGACCCGTCCCTGCGGTACACCGAGGCGGGACGCTTGGTCCTCCGGGTGTTCGATGTCCATCTGGCGGTGTCGGGGAAGTGGCACGAGATCGCCGACCTGCTCCCCGAGCACTGTCTTGATGCGCTGACCGAATTCGCGCTCAAGTGCGCCGACGACTGTCGACGCTTATCGCTTCGGCTGGAGGCGCGAAAGGGCCGGCGGCGCTGAGCCTGTCGCCCTTGGGGCTCTATCGGTCGTCCACGGGGCTGTATCAGATGTCCACCGGACGACGTGCCCTCACTCTCGATTGACCCGGGCTGCGACGAGATTCACCCATCCGTTGAGGATCCGTCGCGCATAACGCCCCATGCGCACCGCTGCCTCGCGCAGTTCATCGGTGATCTGCTGTGGACTTCCCGGACCGCATCGCTCCATGAGTTCCGTCGTGCACGCGGGGACTTCCAACCAGGCGGCGAGCAGGTCCGGGTCGACCTCCAGATGGAATTGCAATCCGTATGCCGTGGTGCCGACGCGTATGGCCTCGTGGGGACACCCCGGTGAACCCGCGAGGCTCGTGCCACCGGTGGGGCATGCGAAGTTCTCGCCATGCCACTGGAACACCGGCAGGGCTCGGGGCAGACCACCGAAGAGCGGGTCGTCGAAGGAGCCCCGTTGCAGGTCAGCGGTGTGCATGCCGTAGTGCGCAGCGGCCGGTTTCACCTCTGCACCGAGGGCGGCGGCGAGCAGCTGCGCCCCCAGGCAGACACCGAAGTAGGGAATACCTGAGTCGACTGCCGTGCGGATGTAGTCCATTTCCGCGGGAAGCCACGGCAGTGGGTCGTTCACGCTCATGGGTCCGCCCATGGCCAGGATGCCGTCCACGTCGGACACCGGGGGCGGTTGTTCACCTTCGTCGACACGTACCGGGAAAAGGGTCGCACCGCGTTCGGTGAGTAGTCGGGCGAAGGAGCCGGGCTTCTCCCAGCTCGCGTGCTGGAGTACCGCGATACGGAGAGGGCCGCCGAATCGCGTTTCATTGGCTGCGTCCACAATCGGCCTCTTTCTCTTGCGGGGCACACAGGATACGTGCATGCCAAGATTGGCAGAAGAGTCGTCAAAATGGGCGCCTGGCATTGGTTGCCGCTCGAAATCATTGGCTATACCGTCGTTAGTTGTTCGCCCTGGCGGGTCCGGGCCGTGTCTCTTCTATTGGGGGACTTCCCATGACTTACGTGATCGCGGAACCGTGTGTCGACATCAAGGACAAAGCCTGCTTGGATGTGTGCCCGGTCGACTGCATATATGAGGGCAAGAGGTCTCTGTACATCCACCCTGATGAATGTATCGACTGTCATGCGTGCGAGCCGGCCTGTCCGGTGGAGGCAATATTTCCGCTGGATGAGCTGCCAGAGAAATGGTCACCGTATGCCGAGGCCAATCGGGATTTCTTCACCGAGGTGACCGATCTGGGCAGCCCAGGTGGCGCCGCAAACACCCAGGCTCAGGACGTCGATCATCCCGTTGTCGTCAACCTGGCCACTCGGGCCTAGGACGGAAGGAACGCACGTGGCAGACAAGAAATGGCAGGAAGTAGGTTATCCGGCTCGTCTCGAGGAGCGACTCCCCGACGATGTCGTCCGGTGTCACCTGAGCCCCCGCAACTGTCGGATCAGGCCGGGCCAGCACGGTTTCTGCATGGTGCGGGCGAACCGTGACGGGCGACTGGTTTCGCTGAACTACGGCCGGTCGGTGCACGCGACCGAGGAAACCATCGAGACCGAGGCCGTATTCCATTACGAGCCGGGTGCCCGCATTCTCTCGATGGGCAACATCGGCTGCATGCTGAACTGCGACTACTGCCACAACTGGAAGACGTCGCAGGCCCGGTACGTGGAAGACAAGGACGTCTACTACTACACGCCGGAACAGGTTGTGGACATCGCCAAGCGCCACAACATCAGCGTGATTTCGTGGACGTACAACGACCCGGTGGTGTGGCACGAGTTCGTGGTGGAGACGGCGGCCCTGGCCAAGGAGGCCGGCATCGTCAATCTCTACAAGTCGGCGTTCTTCATCTCCGAAGAGGCGATCGACGAGCTCATACCGGTCATCGACATCTTCTCCGTGTCGATCAAGTCGATCGACCCGAAGTACTACCGGAAGATCACCAAGGGCTGGCTGGAGCCGGTCCTGGACGGCACCGCGAAGGTGTACCAGGCGGGTAAGCACGTCGAGGTCTCGACGCTGATGGTCACCGACCTGAGCGACAACGAGAAGACCGCCCACGACATCGGGGCGTTCGTGCTCGACCGGCTCGGTCCCGAGGTGCCGACGCACTACGTGCGGTTCCACCCGGACTACAAGATGACCAACACCATCCGGACGCCCATCGACCGGCTGGAGGCCGCCCGCCGGGTGGGCCTGGACATGGGCCTGCGCCATGTCTACCTGGGCAACGTGTACGACACCGAGTCCACCAACACCAGGTGCCACAGCTGTGGCGAGCTGCAGATTACCCGTTACGGCCTGAACGCAAACATTCTGGCCGTCAACGAGCAGGGCAAGTGCACCAAGTGTGGTGCCGACGCCAACATCAAGCGCATTCCGGGCGGAGTCGCCACGCAGAGCACCGTCGCGGAGCTGCCGGCCGCCGCCGACCTGGAGACCGCCACGTTCGACTGGTACGGCGACGTGCGGGCGCTGCACGTCCAGATCCGGAACGACGGCACCGAGACGCAGCGGATCTACCACCGGCGCAACCGGGGCACGGGCGGCACCCCCTGGACGGTGCTCGAGCTCCAGCCCAAGGAGAGCTACCGGTTCATCGCCGCCAAGTCCTCGCTGGACGAGCGCGGTGTGGCCGTCGCCGTGCCGCCGACCTGCACCTCCTCGCTGCACCAGGTCTTCGACCGTGCGCACTTCCCGACCACGGAGGCCGACAGCGGTTCGCTGAACGCGGACGTCACGCCCCTGCCGCTGTTCGAGGCACGCGGCTGAGAAAAGCGAAAGGAAGGAACATGACCGTCAGCGAGAAGAGAGAGGAATTCCCCGACCTCGTCATCGTCAAAGGCGCCGACGTCGAGAGCAGGGAGGCCTTCCCCAACCTCACCCGGCGCGTCCTGGCCCACAACGAGGACCTCATGCTGGTCGAGCACGTGATGGCGGAGGGGTCGGTGTTCCCCCTGCACAGCCACCCGCACGTGCAGCTGGCCTACCTGGTGTCCGGGCACATCAAGGTGGTGGCAGGCGACCAGGAGTTCGAGGCGCGCGGCGGCGACAGCTTCGTCGTCAGGGGCGGCATCGAGCACCAGGTCCACGCCATCGAGGAATCGGTCGCCCTGGACCTCTTCACCCCGGTCCGGGAGGACTACGTGGACTGGGTGAACGAGGCCTCGTGACCCCGACCGCGTGAAAGACCGCCGGGGCGGCCCGTCCGACCCCGGCGGCCATCCGCTCCCCGTCCTGCCGTGGCACGCACGCTGTCCGCCCCCCAGGGGGCGGGCCCGCGGTGCCCCAGGCGCCTGCGCAGGACCCCATGGGCACTGGCACGCAGCAGAGCCCCCTCCGGAAGTGCACCGGGGGAACCCGACCGCCCCTGTACGGCCCCCGGCGCACCCGGGGGCGCCTCCCACGTCCACGGGGCGGTGGGGATCGGCGGGAGAGCGACGGGCGTGACGAGAGCGTGACGACGGGGCCCGGTCCTGGCGCCGGCCCCATCTCGACGACTGCGACGACTGCGACGACTGCAAGAAAGTGGGGAAGGCTTGTGACACAGGCGCTGATCCGGCAACCGCCGGAGACCCGACGCCCGGCGAGGCTGCTGGAAATGGTGGTGGGCCCCACCGCGCCGCCGCCTTCGGTACTGGAGCGAATCGCTGCACCCGCGCCGCCGCTGACCGATCTGGAGTTCATCGCGGAGTTCGGGCGCTGCCTCGTCCGCCTCCGCGAGCTCATCGGCTCGACGTCCGCGGCCGTGGCGGTGGTCCCCGGCAGCGGCACCAACGGAATGGAGAGCCTCGCGGTCAGCCTGCTGAAGCCGGAGGTTCCCGTCCTGGTGGCCTCCACCGGCATGTGGGGCGACCGATGGCGCGACATCTGCCTACGCCATCACATTCCCGTGCGCGCCCCCAGGTTCGCCGCGGGCCGCGCCCCCGACCTGGAGCTGGTGGAGAAGCTGCTCTCCCGCGAGCAGTACCAGGCGGTGCTGGTGGCGCACGTCGACTCCAGCAGCGGCGTACGGACCGATCTCGCCGAAGTGACCGAGCTGGCCCACCGGCACGGGGCGCTCTGCCTCGTGGACGGGGTGTCGGCGATAGGCGCCGAGCAGATCGAGTTCGACGAGTGGGGCGTGGACGCCTACCTCGGCGGGCCCCCGAAGGGCCTGGCCAGCGCCCCGGGCCTGGCGATGTACGCGCTGAGCGAGCGTGCCGTCGAGCTGTTGAACGACCGGACGTGGCAGCGCCCGACCTTCTCGCTCGACCTCGGCCCGTGGCTGCCCGTCATGGACGCCATGGAACGCGGCGTGTTCGGCTACTTCCAGTCACCCGCCGGCAATCTGGTGCTCGGCCTGTCCGAGGCCCTGCGACTGGCGCTGGAAGAGGGCAGGGAAGCCCGGGTGAACCGGCACGCGAGCCTGCGCGACAAGCTCCACGCCGGAATGGCGGAGGCCGGGTTGGACCTGCTCGTTCCGGAACCGGCCGAACGTGCCAACGGGGTGACCGTCGGCATCCTGCCGGAGGGCATGACAGAGGCGGAGTTCCTCAGCGCCGTCACCGCGCACGGCGTGCTGCTGAACCCGGGCACGTTCTCGCCGCTGGGCCGCCGGACCTTCCGGATCGGTCACCTGGGCACCGTGAACGACGAGGACATCGCCCGAACCGTCGCCGCGGTCCAGGCAGTCATGGCTACGCAAGGGAGTAAGGCATGACAACGCGGACGATCGCCGCCCGACTCGTCGAGCACGGCGCCGTGCCGGTGGTCGAGGAGGTCGAGCTGGCCGAGCCGGGCGTCGGCGAGGTCCTCGTCGACATGTGCTACGGCAGTCTCAACCCCCTGGACACGTACGTCATCCAGGGAGCGGTCGGTGGCCAGGCGGCCCTGCCGCGCACCGTGGGCGTCGAGGGCGTGGGCCTGAGCGAGGGCCGGCCGGTCGTCGTGCACGGCGGCGGGCTCGGCGTCATCTGGGACGGCGTGTGGGCCGGGAAGGTCGTGGCGCCCAAGGACGCCCTGGTCCCGGTGCCGTCCTCGGTGTCGCTGGAAGCGGCGGCGGCCGCCGCGGTCGTCGGCACCACCGCCATCCGGGCCGCCGTCGACGTGGGCCGGGTCAGCGCCGTCGACCGGGTCCTGGTGCTGGGCGCCACGGGCGGTGTGGGGCAGGCGGTCATCAGCCTGGCCCTGTCGGCCGGGGCACAGGTCTGGGGCCAGACGGCCAGCGCCGACAAGGCGAAGGCCATCACGGACCTGGGCGCCGACCCCGTCCAGGCCGCCTCGCCTGAGGAACTCCTCCAGGAGGCCGACGAGATCGTGCCCACCGTGGTCTTCGACGCGCTCGGCGGCGGCTACACGGTGGCCGCGGTGGAACTCCTCACCGAGCACGGGCGACTCGTCAGCTACGGCGCCAGCGCCGGCGCCGAGAGCACGCTGCCGATCCGGACCGTCTACCGCAAGAACCTCACCATCTCCGGCTACGGCGGGATGGGGGAGTCGCCCGACCGGCTGCGCGGCGGCACGGAGCTGGCGCTGCGCGCACTCGCCGACGGGAGCATGACGATCCCCGTCCACGAGGTCCGTCCGCTTCAGGAGGTCGGCACCGCCCTCGCGACCCTCAAGGGCCGAGGCGGCGCCGGGAAGATCCTGCTCGACCTGCGCGACGGGACGTCCGCGACGGCGTGATGCGGGCCGGCCCGCCCGACGCGGCGGGGGCGGCCCGAGGGGTCACACCAGAAGGCCGTTCCGGAGGAAGGAGTCCGAGATCTTCTCCGATTCGAAGACGCCGTTCCGCTCGAACAGCCGCAGGGTGGCCGCCGCGGCGGCGCGCATGTCCGCGTTGATGCGTGCGGTCGGGTACGACTCCTCGATCACCCCCAGGACGGACTCCCGGTCCAGGCAGGTGTGCTGGAGCATGGCCGTCATCGCGTCCACGTCGGGCTTGAGGAAGGCCACGACGAACTCCGGCAGGAGCGTGCCGACCAGCTCCTTGTGCCGGCGGTCCAGCTGCGGCCAGGCGTATTCGAAGAACCGCGAGAAGAACGCGTGATGCCGGCCTTCGTCCTCGGCGTGGTCGGCGATCGTCTCGCGGACGGCGGTGCACACCCGGTGGTCCTTCGGGATGCCGCCGAGGATGCCGGAGATCAGCGTCTCCGACACGACGGTGAAGAAGAGGTCGGCCAGTGGCCGCACGGCAGGGTCGAGTTCGGTCTTGACGGCCCTGAGACGGGAGAGGAAGTAGGGCTCCCCCACCACGGCCGGCTTCTCCTTCGTCACCGATACCACCTGGCACTGGAGGTCGTCGGAGAACTGCGCGTGCCAGGCCTCGTCCGTACATATCTTGTACGAGTCGCGGATCATTTCAGGCGGCAGCTCGAATCCGGTCCGCCGGCGACTGATGAGCTGTGTGACGGGCGTGATGACAAGCTGCTCCAGATCCTCGGTGAAATCGAGGTAGACATGGAGCCGCTGGAGTAACAGGCTGTTGATGACCTGCTGTTCCTGTTCCCTGACCAATGGGTGGTAGAGCACCGGAACGAGTTCCGGCGGGAAGAACACCTTTCCCTGTTCGAGCTCCTCCAGTGTGCGACGCGGCTTTGCGCGGACACTGGATCTCTTTTCCCAACTGCTGAAACTGGAGCGATAGGGATTAGGGGAGTCTAGGGATTCTGTACCAGAAGTCATCAACAACCTCCCGGAAGGCAAGTTTGCGAACGCCGCAAAGCCCGATGAATCGATGCTAACAACGAACCGAACAGAGGAGTCAAGGATGAGTGGGCCTTCGCGCGGGTGGCCGGTCGACACATCGATCGTGGAGAAGCTCAAGAGCGCCTACACAGGTGCTCTCACCGATATCCTGGACGGGCTCGGGTATGTGAAGCAGAGCCTTTCCGGCGATTTCCTGTTCCAGGACCCGACCATGCGCATGGTCGGTCCCGTATACCCCGTCGAGTGCAAGCCCAATCCGTTGGCGGTCTCCCATGGCAAGAGCGCCAGGGGCCTATTCGAAATGCTGAGTTCGGTGCCTGCCGACCACATCGCGGTGGTGCAGATGAACGGCATCGACGCCTCGATCTTCGGCGACCTGTCCATCACCGCGTTGCAGAGTCGCGGTGCCGGCGGCGCCCTCATCGACGGCGGCGCGCGTGACCTGCACTCGGTGCACGAGATGGGCTTCCCGGTGATCTCGAAGTTCGTGCGCCCGCAGGGCTTCATCCAGCGCGGTGACTGGGTCAGCTGGGGAGAGGAGCCGGTGCACATCGAGGGCGTGCGCATCGCGCCCGGCGACTACCTGGTCGCGGACGGCTCGGGCGTGGTGATCGTGCCTCAGGAGATCGCGGCGAAGGTCGCGGACGAGGCGACCGCGGTCGCCACCAAGGAGGAGTCCCTCCGGGACGCCGTGCGATCCGGCATGAGCCCGCTGGAGGCTTTCGAACGCTACCTGGTCAACGGTGAGACGCGGGTGCTCACCAACCCGCCCGACACCCGGCAGGCGCCGGAGCGCCGCAGCTCCGGGTGCTGCGGCGACCGCAAGGCGGCACAGCAGGCCGAGCGCGCCAGGCCCGCGACAGCGGCCCTCCAGTCGACCCCGCGCGCCACCGTCGACGTCACCACCCCCCGGCCCTACAAGGGACGCGTACCGGAGGGTGACCTCACGCGGCGGGCCGGTGTCGAGCAGCTCGAAGAGCGCGGAGTCGACGTCATCGAACTGCGCGAGAAGCTGATCGACGCCGCGGCGGCCGAGTTCACCACGTACTACTACTACACGGTGCTGCGCCACTTCCTGGCCGGCAAGGAGGACTACAAGGCGATCGCCGAGGACGCCCGGCTCGAGGACCGGTCGCACTTCGAGCTCATCACCCCCCGCATCTTCGAGCTCGGCGGCACCATCCCGTTCGACATCAGGGACTTCGCCGACCGGGCCGGCTGCCCCGACGCCTTCCTGCCGAACACCAACAACGGCCGCCTCAGCTGGGGCGCCGACGGCGAGGACGCCGTCAGCCCGGCGAGCGCGACGGAGATCCTCACGGTGCTGCTGGAGGCCGAGCGCTGCGCGGTGCGCTCCTGGTGGGAGATCTGCGACCTGACGTTCGGCAAGGACCCGCGCACCTACGAACTGGCCATGCGCATCCTGAACGAGGAGGTCGAGCACGAGGCGTGGTTCATCGAATTGCTGAGCATGGAACGAGACGGCGTGTCGCGTCCCTCGGGCCACTTCAAGCGGGGAGCAGTGGGTGACGCACCCTGGAGCAGGAACCGACCCTTCGACCACCCCTGATGAGGAGAGCTTCCCGATACGCGTCGAATTCGAAGGCGCCGTCTGGGACATCCGGGCATTCCGCGGGGAGCCCCTGCTGGACGCGGCGGAACGCCACGGCCTGAGACTTCCCAGGACCTGCCGGCAGGGATGGTGCACCAAGTGCGCGGCACGAATAACGGAAGGCCGGGCGGAACATTCGTCGGCCCGCCGGTTCTACCAGGCCGACGAGGACGCCGGGTTCGCGCTGTTGTGCTCGGCGCGCGCACTGTCCCCGATGCGTGTGGTGGCCGGTCAGCACCCGGCTTTCCGGGAGCACCGCATTCGTAACGGGCTACCGGTGCCCCGTACGTGACCGGTTCGGGTCGTCGGGAAGGGACAGGGAGGGACGGGAAGGGAAACGTGGAGGATACGGGGGGGGGATTCCCCCCCCCGTATCCTTTGCCGTTCCCTTCCTTCGCCTTCCTTCGCCTTCCTTCTCTCTCCCCCCCCCCCTGCCCCCCCCCCCCCCCCCCCCTTGCGGTCATATCGGGAGAGCACACCTCTCAAATCCCCGCCCCATACTCCCTCC
>NZ_JAMJWG010000003.1 GCF_024435355.1 Streptomyces odontomachi | reverse complement strand
CGGGGGGGGGGGGGGGGGGGGGGGGGGGCGGCGGGGGGGGGGGGGGGGGGGGGGGGAGGCGGGGGCTGGTGACGGCGGGACGGCTGGTGCCCTGTGAGCTGGCTGGTGTGGTGGGGGGTGTGCGGGGGGGGTGTGTCGTGGGGAGGTGTCGCGTGTGGGGTGGGGGGGGGTGTTGCGGGTGCGGTGGGGGGTGAAAGGCCGGGGCCCGGGGCAGGGCGGTGCCGGGCCCCGGCCAGCTCAATCAGCGCACCGTGTGCAGCTCGCCCGGCGACTTGGCGAGGCCGTTCGCCCAGAGCTGGTCCACGCGGGACCGCTCGGTGGAGTTCGGGTACGAGTTGGTGCAGGACGTGCCGGGGCCGCCGCCGGACATCAGCTCGCTGCACGGGCCGGAGTAGTGGTCCGGCAGGCCGAGGATGTGACCGGTCTCGTGGGCCACGATCCGGGTGTCGTCGTACTGCGTGGCCTGGGTGTAGTCGATGAAGACGTACCCGCTGCCGTGGCCGTCCGTGGAGGCGTACGAGCCGTTCGGGTCGTTGCCCTCGTAGTAGGTGAAGTCGGAGCCGCCGGACGCCAGCTTCACGTTGCTCACCGAGCTGTTCCAGTGCGACGTCGAGGCGGATATGTAGGACGAGAAGCTCGGCGCCTGGTTGGAGTAGTAGAGAGTGACGCTCTTGAGCTCGGGGTGTGCGGCCCGCTTCTCGGCGGCGATCTTCATGATGGCGTCGTAGAAGGCCTTGTTGTTGGCGGCGTTCTCGGCGGACTTCTCGTACTTCGCCCACGTCGCGGGCGTGCCCGTGGGAGCGCTCTGGGCGGCGGCCGGGACGGCGGTGCCGAGCGCGGCAGCGGCGAGGCCGAGGCCGGCGGCGAGGGCGACAAGTCTCTTGCTGGGCTTGCCCGTCTTGGTGCGTGCCATGTGGGGGGCTCCTCTTCAACTCCGGTGACCGTTCGAAGCTGTGGGGTGGTGAACGAACGGTCGGTACGTAGGAGTGTCACGGAGCGGCCCCACCTTGCGGATGATGGCACCTGGGGATAGCACGGAGCTATCAGCTTCCGGCTCGCACCCCGGTGCGGCCGCCAACTCGGTCGCTAGTAGGGCTTTTCACCCTCTGGCGCCACACTGGGGGCAGCCGTAGTCTCGGCAGGCATGGAGCTGGAGGTGAGGCACCTGCGCGTGCTGTGCGCCATCGCCGACACGGGAAGTCTGCACAAGGCCGCTCGTGAACTCGGCATGGCCCAGCCCTCCTTGAGCACCCAGTTGCGCCGGATCGAGCACGCCCTGGGTGGACCACTCTTCACCCGGGAACGTACCGGTTGTCGTCCCACCGCGCTCGGCCGCGCCGTGCTCAGCCGCGCACGGCCCCTGATCGCCGACCTGTCCGCGCTGATCACCGAGGCGCGGGCGGTCGCCGCCCGCACGCCCGGACCCCATCTGCGCATCGGTGCCACCGCGAGCCCGGCACTGGCGGGTTGGCTGCGCCGGCTGCGGTCCCGCCCGCCGGGCATCGAGCCCACCCTCCAGATGGACGTGTCCTCCAACGCGCTGCTGCGCATGGTCGCCGAAGCCCAGATCGACGTGGTGTTCGTGCACGAGGTCGAGGGCAGCCCGCTGCGCGTCCCGCGGGGCCTGCGGACCCGGGTACTCGTCGAACGTGAACCGCAGTTCGTGGCGATCGGCGTGCACCATCCCGCGGCGGCCGACCCGGAGGTGCGGCTCAGCGACCTCGCCGACGACCGCTGGATGGTGGACGCCACGGTGGACGGGGAACGGGACGCGGTGTGCCGGGTGTTCCGCTCGATCGGGCGGGAACCGCACATCCTGCACGGCGACTACCTGACCGCGTCCCACATGGTCGCCACCGGCGATGTGGTCACGGTCAGCCAGCCCACCGGACGCACCCGCCCCGAGTTCGTCATAAAGCCCCTGCACGGCGACCCGATCGGCGTCCGGCTGCTGCTCGCCGCCCGCACCGACGAGGAGCTGGACGGCGTCTTCGAGGAGCTGGAGGAGGCGTACTGGGAGGCGGCCTGGGAGGCACCGGTGTACCGGGACTGGCTGCGCCGCCGGACGTCGGCCTCGGGTCCCCTGAGGGCCGCGCAGTCCATCGCCGTGCCGGAACCGCGCGGGAAGGAGGACGTGCTCCGGGGTCCGGAGGCGTTCAGGGGCGCGGAGGCGTTCAGGGGGGCGAAGGCTCTTTGACACGGGACGAAGGCTCTTTGACACTCGGACGCGGGAGAGCGTGACGGTCCGATTACCGTGGCGAACGGGGCCGCTGGGGCGACGTCGGCGCCCATCGTCGCTGGTCGGCGCGTTGTGACCGGGTGGCGACGGTGGCCGCCCATAGCCCTTCACAAGATCACGTGGCGTGACCGCTAACCTTACGTGTCCGTCCTGGCCAGGGTTCTCCAGGATCGCCAAGGAACAGAGCACGACAACTCACGCGGAGGGTTGCGCACATGGGCATTCTCGGTCTCCTGCGGAATGCGTTCGGCCGGTCGCGCAAGGGGCGCGGGGCTGGGGAGGACGCGGAGCCCGCCGTTGTGGCTACGCCGACGTCTCCGGCAAGCGAGGGTTCGGAGACCGGGTCTTCAGCCACCGAAGAGGCAGCGGCTGCGACGCCGGAAGCCACGGCGCCGAAGGCCTCGGAGGCCGACGGGGCGGCCTCGGGAACGTCGACCGCGGAGAAGTCGACCGCAGAGAAGTCGACCGCGACCGAGGAGAACGGGAGAACGGCTGCGGGCTCCGGCTCCGCGAAGGCGGCCGAGGTGCCGACCGCCCGGCCTTCGCCCGAAGCGTCCGTGGCGGATGCCCTGGTGGCGTCGACGTTCGACCGGGTGACCCCGGAGACGTCCCGGCCGGCGGCACAGCGCCCGAGCGCCGGCGACAGCTCGGACGAGGAGGAGCCCGGGGACGTCACCCCCAAGACCGCCGAAGCCGCTGACGACGCCGACGACGCCGAGGCCGAGGCCGAGGCTGCCGAGCCTTCGGCCGAGGCCGCGGACGAGACCAAGCCCGTGGAAGACGCCCCCGAGGCCCCCCAGACCTCCGAGACCTCCGAGGCTCCGGAAGCGCCCGAAGCCGAGCAGCCGGCTGAACCGTCGGCCGACGAGCCCGCGGAAGAACCCGCCGCTGAAGCCGCTGAAGCCGCTGAAGCCGCCGAGGTCGCTGAGGCCGAAGAGGAAGCCCCGGCCGCGTCCTCCGTGGCCGCCGAAGCCGCGGAGGACACCCCCGCAGCCGCAGCGGACGACAGCGACAGCACGGAAGACGCCCCCGCCGCCTCCACGGACGCCGACGAGACCCCCACGGCGGCCGACGAGAGCCCCGCAGACGAGGGCGAAGCCGCGGAGAGCACCCCCGCAGCCTCCGCCGACGCCGACGAGACCACCGCCGACGAGGCCACCGCCACCGCCGACGGGGCCGCCACCGACACCGGCAACGGCTCGGCGCAGGTCGAAGAGCGGGCGCCGGGTCTGGTGGCCGCGTATCGGACCGCGGAGAGCGTGTTGGCGGAGAAGGGGCTGGCGGGAACGCGGGCCCGGGTGTACCTCGTGCTGGACCGGTCCGGGTCCATGCGCCCGTACTTCAAGGACGGCTCCGCGCAGAGCCTCGGTGAGCAGGTGCTCGCGCTGGCCGCGCACACCGACGCCGACGCCACCGTGCGCGTCGTCTTCTTCTCGACCGACATCGACGGCACCGGCGAGCTGACGCTGGACGCCTATGAGGGCAAGGTCGACGAGTTGCACGAGGCGTGCGGGCGGATGGGCCGCACCAGCTATCACCGTGCGATCGAGGAGGTCGTCGCGGACTACGAGAAGTCCGGCACCCAGGACCCGGCGCTGGTCGTCTTCCAGACGGACGGGCCCCCGGACACCAAGGGCCCGGCCACCCAGGCGCTCGCCGACGCGGCCGGGCTGCCGCTGTTCTTCCAGTTCGTGGCCTTCGGCGAGCACGACGCCAAGGGCTTCGACTACCTGCGCAAGCTGAAGGCCGACAACGCCGCGTTCTTCCACGCGGGGCCGGCGCCGCTGGAGCTCACCGACGCCGAGTTGTACGAAGGGCTGCTCTCGGCCTGGCGCCCGTAAGCCATAGGCGCCGAAGGTGCCGACCAAGGGGCGCGGGGATGGGGGTACCTCCCACGCCATTAAGGCAGTGGGGGAGCGACAAGCCACGACGAGACCGTCACGTCGGCACCGTCCCGAAGGGGCTGTTTCTGTCGTATCCGGACCACCAGGCCGGTGGGGGCTTGTCGCGCAGTTCCCCGCGCCCCTTTACCGGCGCCTTCGGCGCCCCCCGGGGGCACCGGGCGACTTCGCCCGGTCACCGTACGTTATCGATGTGAGTCGATCTCTGCCGGGCCAGTAGGATTTCGCCCATGGCGGCCACTGGATCAGAGCAGCAGGGTGGCAAGGCGTACTACGTCTCCACCCCCATTTACTACGTCAACGACGCTCCCCACCTGGGCCACGCCTACACGACCGTCGCAGGCGACGTGCTCACGCGCTGGCATCGTCAGCGTGGCGAGAAGGTGTGGTTCCTCACCGGATCGGACGAGCACGGCCAGAAGGTCATGCGCACCGCGGAGTCGAAGGGCCTCAGCCCGCAGGAGTGGTGCGACAAGCTCGTCGAGGAGGCCTGGAAGCCCCTCTGGGAGCACTTGGACATCGCGAACGACGACTTCATCCGCACCACCGAGAAGCGCCACACCGTCCGGGTGCAGGAGTTCGTGCAGGACCTGTACGACAAGGGCGAGATCTACAAGGGCGGCTACGAGGGTCCGTACTGCGTCGGCTGCGAGGAGTACAAGCTCTCCGGTGAGCTGCTCGACGGCGAGGGTGAGTACGCCGGTGAGAAGCTCTGTCCCATCCACAAGCGGCCGGTGGAGATCCTCAAGGAGGAGAACTACTTCTTCCGCTTGAGCGAGTACGGTCCCCGGCTGCTGGAGCTGTACGAGTCCCGCCCGGACTTCGTCCAGCCCGAGTCCGCGCGCAACGAGGTCGTGAGCTTCGTGCGCCAGGGCCTTCAGGACCTGTCGATCTCGCGCTCCACGTTCGCCTGGGGTGTCAAGGTCCCCTGGGACGACAAGCATGTCATCTACGTCTGGATCGACGCGCTGCTGAACTACGCGACGGCGGTGGGATACGGCGCCGACCAGGAGCGTTTCGACGCCACCTTCCCGGCCGACGTGCACCTGGTCGGCAAGGACATCCTGCGGTTCCACGCGATCATCTGGCCGGCCATGCTGATGGCGCAGGTCCTGCCGGTGCCGGGCCGGGTCTTCGCCAACGGCTGGCTGATGGTCGGCGGCGAGAAGATGTCGAAGTCCAACCTGACCGGCATCAAGCCACAGGACCTCACGTCCCACTTCGGCGTGGACGCGTACCGCTGGTACTTCCTGCGCGCCATCGCCTACGGGCAGGACGGCTCGTTCTCCTGGGAGGACTTCTCCGCCCGGTACACCTCCGAGCTGGCCAACGACTTCGGCAACCTGGCCTCGCGGGTGACGGCGATGGTCGGCAAGTACTTCGGCGGTGTGCTGCCGGAGGCCACCGCTGACGGTCCGGCGGAGACGGCAGTGCACGAGGGCCTGACGAAGGCGGTCGCCGAGGCGGACCGGCGGATCGGCGAGGAGCTGGACTTCTCGGGCGGCATCGCCGCGATCTTCGACTTCATCCGGCAGGTCAACGGCTATCTGACCGAGCAGGAGCCGTGGAAGGTAGCGAAGGACAAGTCCGACGCGGGCCAGGCCCGGCTGGCGACGATCCTGTACACGGCGGCGGAGTCGCTGCGTGCGGTGGCCGTCCTGCTGAACCCGGTGATGCCCGCCAGCAGCCAGAAGCTGTGGGACTCCCTGGGTGCCGAGGCGTCGCTGGGCGCGCTCGCCGACCAGCCGGTGGCCGGCGCCGCCGAGTGGGGCCGGCTGCCGGCCGGCGCGACGGTCACCAAGGGCGCGGCGCTCTTCCCGCGCCTGGAGGAGCAGCCGGCGCAGTGACCCGGACATAGCCCCTGACCCACCGCCCCCGCGCGTACACGGCAGCGTGTCGCGCGGGGGCGGTGGCGTGTGGCCGGTGTGGTGCGGGTGCCGGCGGGGTGTGCGGGCGTCGGTCCGTCACGGGCCGCCGGTGCCGTCGTGGGTGGCGTCCGGGTCGACGCCCATCGTGATGGTGCCGACGACACCGTCCTCGATGTGGCCCTGGGTGTAGGTCAGGGCGAGCAGACCACCGGTGACGCCGCTGCCGTCGTACAGCCCGTCCTGGTCGAGGGTGGTGCGCCGGGTGGTGTTGGTGGAGTAGGGGGACACGCTCGCGCTGGCGACGACCGCGGTCTCGTCGAAGAAGAACTGCCCGGTGTGGCAGACGTGCCCGCCCTCGTAGCCGCCGTCGGTCCAGGCCCCGTCCACGTGCACCTTGACGTGGATGTGCACCGCACGGCCGACGTACCAGCCCGGGAAGACGGTCGTGAACTCGACCTTCCCTTCGTCGTCGGTGGGCTGGGTGCCGCGCAGGAAGCGGGTGTTCGTGGTGGGGGTGCCCTTGAGGGCGGCCCCGCCGCCGGGTCCACCGCCACCGGACTCGAATCCGGAGTAGACGCCCACGGCGTCGCAGTGCCAGATGTCGACGGCGGCGTCCGGCACCGGCTCGCAGGTGACGGAGTCGATCACGGTCAGGCGCAGGGTCAGCACGATGCCCTGGCGATCCTCGCGGACGTCCGCGCGGACGTTCTCGGCGTCGATGTAGTACGGGCCCTCGACGTTCTCGGTGGACAGCTGGTAGCAGGCGTCCTGCGCCTTGGCCACGGCCCGGCTCCCGGAGGCCGCTCCACCGGCGCCGGGCTGCACGGCGGCCGACGCGGCCCCGTCGAACGCGGCGGCCCCGATTCCGGCGGCGGCGATCACCGCACCACCGGCCATCAAGGCACGGCGCCGGGTCAGGTCCGGCGGCCTTCCTTCGTCGCTCTGGTCCCCTTGGGTTCCACTACCGGAAGCAAGATTTGTCATGGACACGACTTTAGGGACGCATCCTTGCCAGGTCGCTGTGCGCACCCTGTGAGTCACTGTGGACTTGCTGTCACCGGCTCGCGAGGTTTGACCATGATCGAACCCTGGGCGGCCAAAGGCCCGGGATCGCATGATCCCGGGCCTTTCACTCGTACGAGCGTACGTCGCGCGAATGGGGCTTTGCGGACGCCGGGGGACACCCGCGCCCGCCGCGCGCCGGCTACTTCGCCGGCGGCTTGCGCAGCGCGATGTTCAGCTCGCGCAGGCGGGCCTCTTCGAGTTCCGTGGGGGCGCCCATCATCAGGTCCTGGGCCTGCCCGTTCAGCGGGAAGGCGATGGTCTCGCGGATGTTGGGCTCGTCGGCGAGCAGCATCACGATGCGGTCGACGCCGGGGGCGATGCCACCGTGCGGCGGGGCGCCGAAGCGGAGGGCGCGGAGCATGCCGGCGAACTCGCGCTCGACGGTCTCGCTGTCGTAGCCGGCGATCTCGAACGCCTTGATCATGATCTCCGGTTCATGGTTCCGGATGGCGCCGGAGGACAGCTCGGTGCCGTTGCAGACGATGTCGTACTGCCAGGCCAGAACGTCCAGCGGGTCCTTGGTCCGGAGGGCCTCCAGACCGCCCTGCGGCATCGAGAACGGGTTGTGCGAGAAGTCGATCTTCCCGGTCTCCTCGTCCTTCTCGTACATCGGGAAGTCCACGATCCAGCAGAAGCGGAAGACGTCCGCCACGAAGTGGCCGGACCGCTTCGCGGCCTCGACACGGACCGCGCCCATGATCCGCGACACCTCGTCGTACTCACCGGCGCCGAAGAACACGGCGTGACCGGGGGCGAGCGAGAGGCGCTTGGTCAGCTCGGCGACGTTCCCCTCGGTGAGGAACTTGGCGATCGGTCCGGACAGCGAACCGTCGTCGCCGACCCGCACCCAGGCCAGGCCCTTGGCGCCCTGCTCGACCGCGTAGTCGCCGAGCTGGTCGAAGAAGCGGCGCGGCTGGTCCTGCACGCCCGGCACCGGCAGCGCACGCACGTGCTTGCCGGCGAACGCCTTGAACTCGGACTCGGCGAAGACGTCCGTCAGGTCGACGAGTTCCAGCTCGGCGCGGAGGTCCGGCTTGTCCGAGCCGTACTTCGCCATCGCCTCGCGGAACGGGATCCGCGGGAACGGGGACGTCACGTGCCGTCCGCCGCCGAACTCCTCGAACAGCTCCGTCATCAGCTTCTCGACGGGCCGGAAGACGTCCTCCTGCTCGACGAAGGACATCTCCACGTCGAGCTGGTAGAACTCGCCGGGCGAGCGGTCGGCGCGGGCGTCCTCGTCGCGGAAGCAGGGTGCGATCTGGAAGTAGCGGTCGAAACCGGAGATCATCAGCAGCTGCTTGAACTGCTGCGGCGCCTGCGGGAGGGCGTAGAACTTACCCGGGTTCAGCCGGGACGGCACCACGAAGTCGCGGGCGCCCTCGGGGGAGGTGGCGGTCAGGATCGGGGTCGCCATCTCGTTGAAGCCGAGGTCGGTCATCTTGTGGCGGATCGCCGAGATGACGGCGGTGCGCAGCAGGATGTTGCGGTGCATGCGCTCGCGGCGCAGGTCGAGGAAGCGGTACTCGAGGCGGCGCTCCTCGTTCACCCCGTCCTCGGTGTTGATGGTGAAGGGGAGCGGGGCGGCCTCGCCGAGCACCTCGACGTCGGCGGCCTCGATCTCGATCTCGCCGGTGGGCAGGTCCGGGTTGACGTTGTCGGCGCCGCGGGAGACCACCTTGCCGTCGACGCGCAGCACCGTTTCCTTGGAGAGCTTGTCCAGCTTCTCGGCGGCGGCGGTGCCGGGGCGGGCGACGAGCTGCGTGATGCCGTAGTGGTCACGGAGATCGATGAAGAGGATGCCGCCCAGGTCCCGGCGATTGTGCAGCCAGCCGCTCAGCCGGACGTCGGTGCCGACGTCAGAGGCGCGGAGCTCGCCGCAGGTGTGTGACCTGTACCGATGCATCGTCGTTCATCCAGTCTTCGTCGAGTCGGGCCGGTGACCGTACCGGTGACCGGGCGGGGCCTCAGAGGGACTCATGCGGCCTTAAGCCTCTTGGAAAAGTACACGGTAAAAGCTTGTGCACGGAGCGGGCTACAAGATTACCGTCCGCCCGACGGCGAGACGGCTGCGCCGCGGGGCGCCCGCACCCCCGGAAGGCACGGCGCCCCCACCAGGCCCCTCCGCCCGGCACGGCCCCGCCCTGCCCGTCCGGGACCCCACCCGTTGGCAGACCTGGTCCCGATCTCCCTACAGTGGACAAATGGGCATCAATGATCCCCTACCGCAGACGGGGGATGAGGAGCCTCGTCCGCCCGCGTGGCACGACCCGCTGCAGTACGGCGGCGGCGGCCCGCAGCAGCCCGAGGACGTGGTGGCGGCCCTCGACACTCCGCTGCCCCCGATGGACGAGGCCGTCGAGGCGGACACCGCTGCGCTGCCCGACGCGAGCGACGTGCTGGACACGGTGGCGACCGGGGTGTGGCGCTGGTACGGGCCGGCGGACTCCGTGGTCCTGGACGCCATCGCGGCCGGCCTGCTCGGCCTGCCCGCCAGGTCCGTGCGGCTGAGCGCCACCGCCGCCCGCTCCCGCTTCCACCCGGAGGACTGGAACGAGGCCGGCGGCATCGCGAACCTCGCGTACACGGAGGGCACCGTCGGTGAGTTCCGGATGCGGGTCATGGACGACCAGGGCCAGGAGCTGCGCATCGTCCGGGCGCGCTGCCGGCCGACGTTGCGCCGCGAGGGCGGCTCGTTCGACATGATCGGCACCATCGAGGAGGTCACCCACACACCGGCGAGTGCGGCGGCGCCGTCCCAGGTCACCGGCGACTGGCGGCGCTCACGCGAGGCCTTCCTGCTGGACGCGGGGCGCGAGCTGGCGGAGGCGCGGTCGACGTCGGAGGTGCTGCGGGTGGCCGCGGGCCTGTCGATGCCCGGCTTCTCCCCGGACGGGCTCGCCGTCTTCACCGCCGAGGGCGACCGGGTCAGGATCGTGGGGCACCACGGGCACGACCCGAACGACGCGGCCCCGTTCGTGGGAATGTCGCTCTACTCGGACCACCCGGCCGCCGAGGTGATCCGCACCGGGCGTGCCATCTACCTCTCCTCACCCGAGGAGTACCAGCGGCACCATCCGAGGGCCTGGCCCATGGCCGAGCGGTTCGGCCGCAAGTCCTGGGCCATCCTGCCGCTCATCGCGGGCGGCCGGACGGTGGGCGCGTGGCTGGCCGCCTTCGCCTACCACGTACGGTTCACGGCGGACGAGCGGTCGGTGCTGACGACCGTGGCCCGGATGCTCGCGCAGGCGCTGGCCCGGGCGGGCACGGCGGACTCGCAGCGTGAGCTGGCCGAGGGCATCCAGGAGTCCATGATGCCCAGCCTGGGGCCCGACGTCCCCGGGCTCGGCCTGGCGGGCCGCTACGTGCCGACCGGCGGCGGGCTCCAGGTCGGCGGTGACTGGTACGACGTGATCTCCCTGCCGTCCGGGCACATCGCGCTCGTCGTCGGCGATGTGCAGGGGCACGACGTGCGGGCCGCGGGGGTGATGGGGCAGTTGCGGATCGCACTGCGCGCCTACGCCGCCGAGGGGCACCGGCCGGAGGCCGTGCTCTCCCGCGCCAGCCGGTTCCTGGCCGGCATCTCGGCCGGCGACGACCACCAGGGCCGCCCGGCCGCCGACGGCGAGGTGCCGGAGCAGCCCGACGACCGCTTCGCGACCTGCCTGTACGTGGACGTGGACCCGGCCACCGGGACGCTGGAGATCGCCCGGGCCGGGCACGTGGACCCCGCGGTGCGCACCGCCGACGGCACCGTGTTGTTGCGGCCCACCTCCGGCGGGCTGCCGCTCGGCATCGACCCGGACTCCGACTATCCGCGCACCCGGCTGGTGCTGGAGCCCGGCGAGACCATGCTGATCTGCACGGACGGGCTGATCGAGAGCGACGGGTACGACATGACGAGCGGCTGGAACCGGATCAGGTCCACCCTGGAACAGCACGGCGACGAGGCGCTCGAAGCGCTGGCCGACACGCTGGTGTCGACCGTGCACGGACCGTTGTCGCAGCGCCCCAGCGGGCCCCTGGTGGACCAGCGGGACGACGACATCGCGGTGCTGCTGCTCCGTCGCAGGACCCTCAAGCCGCTGCTCCGCAAGGTGGGGCGGCGTGCCGCGCTGGGCATCGTGCAGAGCGAGCCGCAGCGCATCGCCGACGTCCGCAGGCAGCTGCGCGAGCTGCTGCACGACTGGCCGAGCCCGGACCAGGTGGATTCGGCGGAACTCCTCGCCTCCGAGCTGCTGGGGAACGTCCTCAGGCACACCGACGGGGACGCCTGGGTGGTCGCCGAGCTCAGCGGGAAACCGGGACAGCGGCGACTGCGGGTGGAGGTCACCGACAGCAGCGACGACCTGCCGCACAAACGGCGCCCGGGCGAGCTGGCGTCGTCGGGCCGCGGCCTCGTCCTGATCGAGTGCCTCGCGGACGCCTGGGGGGTGAATCCGCGGGGCGAGGGCAAGAGCACCTGGTTCGAACTCCAGGAACCGGTCAGCAGCGCGTCGGAGCCGGTCATGACGGGGACGGCGGAGGCGGTCCTCTAGGGCCGGACCGGACGGGACCCGGCCGGACGGTAACGGAACGGGCCGGCCGGATCTGCGGCGCTCCGTCCGTCGTCACCCCGCCACCCCCGTGGGCCCCGTCCCCCGTGGGCCCCGTCCCCCGTGGGCCCCGTCACCCCCGTGGGCCCCGTCACCCCCGTGGGCCCCGTCGGCGTGACGGTCGGGCGTGGGTCGTGGTCGGCTGGGAGGGTGCAGCCTGTCCAGCCTCCGCTCCCGGAACCCGTCCGGCGCACGGCGGCCTGGTGCGCCGCTGCACTGCTGGTCACGGGGGTCGCCGCGGTAGGGGTGTGGCTGTGCATCGTCCTCAAGGCGGCCGTCACGCCACTGCTGCTGGCGCTGCTCGGCACCGCCCTGCTGCGGCCGGTCTACCGCCGCCTGGTCCGGGCCAGGCTCAACCGCTCGCTGGCCGCGGGCCTGACCTGCGCGGTGCTGGTCGCCGTGGTCGGCGGCGCGCTGTACATCGTGGTGGCCTCGCTGGTCGACAACGGCGAGCAGATCACCGCGTCGCTGCGCGCGGCCGGCACCTCGCTGACCCGGCACTTCGGCGCGGCCGGCACCTCGCTGGACGACATCGGCGCGCACGCCAGGAGGCTGCTGAGCAAGTTCGGCGGCACTGCCGCCTCCGGCGTGATCAGCGGGCTCAGCGTGGTGGCGGAGATGTTCGCCAGCGCGGTGCTCGCCCTGCTGCTGGTCTTCTTCTTCCTGCGGGACGCCGGGCGGTGGCTGCGGGCCCTGGTGTCGCTGGTGCCGGCGGAGCGCGGCCAGCTGCTGGAGGCGATGGCCCGGCGGGCCTTCGGCGCCGTCGAGGGCTTCATGCGCGGGACCACGCTCATCGCCCTCATCGACGCCATCTGCATCACCGTCGGCCTGCTGATCCTGCGGGTGCCCGGCGCGATCGGGCTCGGCGCGCTGGTGTTCGTCGGCGCCTACATCCCCTACCTCGGTGCCGTGATCTCCGGCGCGGTGGCGATCCTGGTGGCCCTCGCCGACCGCGGCTTCGCCATCGCGCTGTGGGCGCTGGGCGTCGTGATCGCCGTGCAGCTCCTGGAGGGCCACGTCCTGCAACCGCTGGTCCAGAGCCGCACCGTCCAGATGCATCCCGCCGCCGTGCTCCTGGCCCTGACCGCCGGCGCGACCGTCGCCGGCATCCTCGGCCTGCTCCTCGCCGTCCCCCTGACGGCCGCGGCCTTCGGGGTCGTGGCTGAGCTACGGCGGCGGTACCGGTGACGCGGGGCGTTCGCTGCGCGACCAGCCACGCCGCGACCTTGCCGGTCGCCACCGCCCCGAAGGGGCAGTCTCTGTCGCAGCCGGACACCGGCCGGTGCTGGGCTGAGCGCGCAGTTCCCCGCGCCCCTCAGGGAACGCGCCCCTCAGGGAACGCGTCACCCCTCGTCACTCCGCGGGAATGGTCCCCAGGCGGCCGGCCTTGAAGTCCTCGAAGGCCTGGGCCAGCTCGACGTGGGTGTTCATGACGAACGGCCCGTACTGCATCATCGGTTCACGAATGGGCAGACCGCCCAGGAGCACGACCTCGAAGTCGTCCGTGCGCGAGTCCTGGGTCTCGTCGGCACGAAGGGTGAGGGTGTCGCCGCGCCCGAAGACGACCGCCTGTCCCATGCGGAACGGCCGGCGCTCCGCACCGGCGGAGCCACTCCCCGCGAGCCCGTACGCGAGAGCGTTGAAATCCGAACGCCACGGCAGCGCCAGTTCGGCACCGGGGTTGATCGAAGCGTGGATCATCGTGATGGGCGTGTGGGTCGCGCCCGGTCCGGCGTGCCCGGCCACGTCGCCGGCGATCAGCCGGAGCAGGGCCCCGCCGTCTTCCGAGGCGAGCAGTTTGACGGTCTTCCCGCGGATGTCCTGGTACTTGGGCGCGATCATCTTGGCCTCGCGCGGCAGGTTCACCCAGAGTTGCAGGCCGTGGAAGAGGCCGCCGCTGGTGACCAGCTCCTCCGGCGGGGTCTCGATGTGCAGGAGACCGCTGCCGGCGGTCATCCACTGCGTGTCGCCGTTGGTGATGGTCCCGCCGCCACCGTGCGAGTCCCGGTGGATGAAGGTCCCGTCCATGATGTACGTGACGGTTTCGAACCCGCGGTGCGGGTGCCAAGGGGTGCCTTTCGGCTCCCCGGCCGCGTAGTCCACCTCGCCCATCTGGTCCATCATGATGAACGGGTCCAGGTTCTTGTAGTCGATCCCCGCGAACGCGCGGCGGACCGGGAAGCCCTCGCCCTCGAAACCGCTCGGCGCGGTCGTCACCTGGAGGGCGCGTCGCGGCTGGCCGTCCGAGCGGGCAGCGACGCGCGGCAGGATGAGCGGGTTCTCGGCAGTCACGGCAGGCATGGCGTAATCCTCCAGCTCAGACGGGTGTTTCCGCAGGTCAAGGCGTGGCGCGGCAGGGCCCACTGGCGGGTCGGCCATCCTCGCCCCCAGGATAGTTGAACGTAGAACTTCTTGTCCTCGGGAACGGCGAACGCCCGCGGGGAATTCCCGCGGGCGTTCCAAGGGGCTTGAAGGGGCTTGAAGGGGCCTGAAGGAGTTTCAAGAGGATTCAAGAGGTCTCAAGGGGCGGCGTTGCACGGCGCCGGGGCGGGCTGGGCCGTCTCGTTGCGCGCAGCAGGGATCTTGAGGAGACGCTCGGCGTTGCCGTGCGCGATCAGCTCGCGCTCCTCGCCGCTGACCTCGATGTGCCCCAGGAAGGAGTGGGCTTCCTCCATGGACCCGAACGGGTAGTCGGTGGAGAAGAGGATGCGGTCCGGCCCCACGAGACGTCGCACGGCCTCGAACATGGACATCCAGTTCCAGCCGCCGAAGGTGTAGAAGAAGTTCTCCCGCAAGTACGCGCGCACGGGGCGGGCGAGCCCGGTGACCCGCTGCGGGAGGTTTCGCTCGATCCTGGGAAGCAGGAGGGGGATGGTCTCGCCGTGGTGCCCGAGCATGATCTGGAGCCCGGGGAAACGGTCGAAGACTCCGCCGAGGATGAGACGCAGGGCGTGGGTGCCGGTCTCGTGGTGCCAGCCCCATCCCGCACCCGCGAGGCGATACGCGGCCTCCGGCGGGAACTCACCCGCGTAATGTGCGGAGATCACCGGTTCCGGGGGCGGGGTCGGGTGGAGGTAGAACGGTACGCTCAGCCGCTCGGCGGTGGCCAGCACGGGCTCGAACATGGGGTGGTCCAGGTACCGCCCCTGCGAGTGCCCGTTGATCACGGCTCCGACGAAGCCCTCCGCGATGGTCCGTTCCAGCTCCTCGGCTGCCGCTTCCGGGGCTGACATCGGCAGGGCCGCGAGCCCCGCAAGGCGTTCGGGCCACGCGCGCACGGTTGCCTCGAGGTGCTCGTTGGCAGCCCGCGCGGCCTCCACGGCCTCCTCCGGAGCCAGTGGCTCGATTCCCGGCGCGGTCAGGGAAAGTACCTGCATGTCCATGCCGGCTCGATCCATGGCTTCGATGCGGCCGGCGCCCACCTCCAGCAGCTCGGCGACGGTGGTGGCGAAGCCCTCCGCTTCGACCATCCTCCGCGCACCGCCCCTGAGCACGGCTTGCGTGCCGAAGTGTTCCTCGACGCCGATGGTCCTGGAGGGCACGTCGGGCTCATACAGGGGCATGCCTACCTCCTTGATCGGCAACGGCCACATATGATTACGCTCCAGGAACGTAATCATCAAGTGCCGTAATCGGCAAGTGCCGTAGTGATCGAGTGACGCGATGATCAAGTGGAGGTGTGAGGTGACGGACGAGACCAGGCCGGGACCGGGACGCCCGCGCGACCCGCAGGTGCAGGACGCCATCCTGCGTGCAGCGCACGACCTGCTGGCCGACGAGGGCTACGCGCGGATGACCATCGGGAAGGTCGCCGCCGGCGCCGGCGTCGGCAAGCCCACCGTCTACCGCCGCTGGCCCGACAAACACGCCCTGGCGACCGAGGCCCTCCGGTACGCCTTCGAGCGACGCCAGACGGAAGTGGGAGCGCTCGACCTGGCCCACGCGTCTGCGCGCGAGGTCGTCACCCACGCTGTCCAGCGTCTCTTCGGGCGGTCCGACGACGGCAGTGGCGTCCGTATCGTCGCGAAGGTGATGGCCGAGGCGGACCAGAACCCAGCGCTCCTGGACACCCTTCGAACCGAAGCCCTCCAGCCTCGTCGTGAGCTGTTCATCCGGACGTTGCGTGAGCTGCAATCCCGCGGCGCGCTGAACGCGGACATCGATCTGGAGACGGTCGCCGACCTGTGCCTCGGCGGATATCTCGCCGCCTATCTCATGACCGGCCCGGACAACCTCGACGACGACCGAGCAAGGGCGTCCCGCCTCGTGAACGGCCTCTGGCCTTACCTGTCGCGAGCAGCCGACACCTGATACGCCGTCAGCACCCACCCGGGAACGGGGTCCTGGTGCGGTCGGCGGCCTCAGCGACCCGTGAAGTTCCCTTGACACATGTTAGGACTACCGGCCGGTGTTGATCGCCGTCTCGTTCGTCCTCCTTCTCCTGGCCGCTTTTCTGCCGACCCGGCCCTGACAGCGAACCGCATCCTGACGTGCGTGCCCGCCACCACACACAGGCAAGAACCGAGAGACAACAGGAAATTACGCATGAACAAGAGGAATGCGCTGGCGTTCTGCGGCGTCGTGCTTTCCGTCACGCTTCTGAGCAGCTGCGGAGACACGAAGGAGAGCGATGGCTCCGGCGACCGGGCGGCCGTCAGGGAACTGCACGCCGAGATCGACGCCGCATGGAACTCCGGAAACGCCAAGGAATTCGCTGCCCATTGGACGAAGGACGGCACGGTCACCAGCCCCCTGGGGCAGTTGTCACAGGGACGCAGCCACATACAGAAGGACGAGGCAGCGGGGTTCGCAGGCCCGATGAAGGGCACCCGGCACAAGCTCGCCGTGTCGAAGATCTACTGGGTCGGTGCGCAGACAGCCGTCGTGGACGGTGACGCAGAAATCAGTGGGCTCAAAGGCACTGACGGGAAGACGATGGCCCCGCTCAAGGCAAAGTTCACCAGTGTCTGTATCGAACAGAACGGCAAGTGGCTCGTCTCCCACCTGCGCTCGTACGTGTTCCTGAAACCCTGAGCGCCGAACGCGGCGACTCCGCAGGGGGCGATCTTCCCGCTGCCGAGCGAATTGCCGAGCAACGTGGCTCTCTCGGTCCTTGGGCGAGCGCATCTCCCAAGGACCGGGCGACCCCGGCGACAGCCGTCACTCGGAGGAAGCCGTCACCTCGTGGCGCGGTCGGCCGTGCAGTTGCCGGTGGGACTGGGACAGCGGCTGGCCGGCCAGCCGGGCGGTGACGCCCGCGTTGAAGTTGCGGCATTGCGTGATGTCCTCATGGGGGCAGCGCAGTCCGTGCCGGATGGCCTCGCGTGCCGCCTGTGCCCTGGCGATCTGCTCGTCGAGTTCCGTGAGCTTGTGCCGGGCGAGCCGTTCCCATGCACCGGACGTGCTCGTGCGCGGGGCCATGAGGGTCCTCTGCTCGGCGAGGGTGAATCCCGCGTCGCTGTAGAGCAGGATCGTGCCGACGACCCGGGCGGCCGATTCGGGGTAGCGGCGCTGCCCCGAGATCCTGGCCGGCGCGGGGAGAAGGCCGACTTCCTCGTAGTAACGCAGGGCCGAGGTGGTGACGCCGGTGCGGCGGGCCAACTCGCCGATGGTGAGCAGGGCGCCGGGCGCGTTGACTTCAGGTGCGCTTGAAGACGTTGGCTGTCGACCATGGGAAAACGACATGAGGCAAGCGTGCCACGGGCAGTGCGGCGAGCTGTGACGGCGGCCGTCGAGTACGGGGTCGGGCGTGCCGGGATCGCCGTCGTGCGGGCGCTGGACCGCGACGTCATCGGCCAGGCCCATCGCCCCAGGGGCGCGGCCGGGCGCGTGAACGGCTGGATGTTCGCCCACCGCCCGTCCAACCGGCAGCGCAACGGCTGGGTGGTCTCGTTGCTCGACGTGCAGCCCACCGACCACGTTCTCGAAATCGGCTTCGGCCCCGGTGTCGCGGTCGCTGAACTGGTCCGCGCCGGCGCGGGTCACGTGTACGGCATCGACCATTCCGGCGTGATGCTCCGGCAGGCGTCCAGGCGCAACGCTGCCGCCATCAGGGGCGGGCGGGTCACCCTGATGAGGGCTTCGGTCGATGGGATTCCGGCGGCCCTCGAAGGCCCCTTCGACGCCGTCCTGGCCGTCAACTCGCTCGGGTTCTGGCCGGCGCCGGCCGAGCGGCTCGCCGAGCTGCGCCGACGGCTGAAGCCTGGCGGGCGCATCGCCATCGCCTCCCAGCCCCGCTGTCCCGGGGCCACGGCCGGCACGTCACGCAAGGCCGCCCGCGAGATCGAGGACCTGCTGAGGGACGCCGGCTTCACGCACCTGAGCACCGAGACCCTCGCCCTCGCCCCTCCGGCAGTCTGCGTCCTGGCCGCCGGCCCGTCCCGGACGTCCTGAGGTCACGCGTGCGGTCGTCGACATCCCGTCGATGCCGGTCCGGACGTGGAAGGAGCCGGCGTCGATCAGGTCAGGGTGGCGAGGGCTTGCAGGGTGAGGCGGTGCAGCTGCGTCTGTTGCTCCGCGTCGAGGCCGGCCAAGGCCTGCTGGGTCGCCTCGGTGAGGAGGTCCTCTCCGCGTCGAAGGGTCTGTTCGCCCGCGGGCGTGATCGACAGCAGGTGACGTCGGCGGTCGTGCGGGTCAGGTTCGCGGCGCAGATGTCCGGAGTGTTCGAGGTGGTCGAGGACCTTGACCAGGTCGCTGCGGTCCATGGAGACCCGGTCGGCGAGTTCACGCTGGGACAGCCGGCCGTCCTCGCGCAGGCACAGCAGCACGAAATGGGTCCGGGAGGACAGGCCCGCGTCGGCGAAGGCGCCGCGGACGACGGCGTGGGCGAGCCTGCCGAGGCGCACCAGCGCGAAGACCGGCACGTCCAGCAATGCGCCCGATGCCCGCTCCGGCTCCTTCTGGGGATCAGGCGAGGCTGCCGTGGACATGGACACGAACCTATCCTACCCCGATTTTGGATGGCTAACCTATGATGGGAAATCCCACTAACATGGTTGGCGGGGGGAGACAGGATGGCCAGGACCGTTCAGTCGCGTCAGGCGCAGGCAGCGTTGCCGCCGGTGCCGTGGCAGGTGTGGCGGTTGGCGATCGTGGTGGTGCTCGGCTCGTTCATGTCCACGCTCGACTCGTCGCTGGTCAACGTGGGGTTGGACACGATCAGCCGGTCCTTGCGCGCCTCGCTGACCAGCGCCCAGTGGCTCAGCAGCGGCTACGTGGTCGCGTTCGCCGCCGCGCTGCCGCTGAACGCGTGGCTGAGCCGGCGCATCGGCTCGGGCCGGCTGTGGCTGACCGCCCTTGTCGGCTTCGTCGCCGCCTCCGCCCTGTGCGCCGCGGCACCGAACCTGCCGGCCCTGATCGCCTTCCGTGTCGTGCAAGGGCTGACCGGGGCGCTGCTGGTCCCGACCGGGCAGACGATCATCGGCCAGGTCGCCGGCCGGGAGCGGATGGGCCGCGTGCTGAACATCACCAAGATCGTGGTGATCCTCGCCCCGGCCATCGGCCCGACCATCGGCGGGCTGCTGATCAGCGGGCTGTCCTGGCGATGGCTGTTCCTCGTCAACGTTCCCGTCGGCGCGGTGGCCGTCCTGGCAGGCCTGCGGCTGGTGCCACGCGGTACGCCCGCTCGCGGGCGGCGCTTCGACGCCCTCGGGTTCACGCTGGTCGCCGCCGGACTGCCGCTGGTCCTCTACGGCATCACCAGGCTCGGTCGTGCCGGCAGCCTCGCCGACCCCGCCGTGCCGGCCACCCTGGCACCCGGGCTCGCCGCGCTCGCCTTGTTCGTGTGGCGCAGCCTGACCATCGCCCACCCGCTGCTGGACCTGCGCCTGTTCGCCAACCGCGTCTACTCCGCCGCCACCGCCTCGGTGTTCTTCACCGGCGCCGCGCTGCTCGGCACGCTGATCCTGCTCCCCCTCTACTACCAGCAGTTGCGCGGCCAGAGCGTGATCGACACGGGGCTGCTGATGCTCGCCGTCGGTGGTGGTACCGCCGTGTCCATGCCGTTCGGCGGTATGCTCACCGACCGCATCGGTGGTGGCCTGATCTCCATGGCCGGTCTGGCCCTGAGCGCCGCCGGCATCCTGCCGCTGGCGTTCCTGCCCGCCGACACCGGGCTGGTCCTCGCCGGGACCCTGCAAGCGGTCACCGGCTTCGGACTCGGCCTTGCCGCCATGCCCGCCCTGTCGGTCGCCTACAAGACCGTGCCACGCGACCGGCTGCCCGACGCCACATCGGAGGCCAACATCATCCAGCGCGTCGGCGGCTCCACCGGCACCGCGCTCCTCGTGGTCCTCCTCGAACGCGACGGCACCCCCACCGTCGGCGCCTTCCACACCGCCTTCGGCTGGCTGGTCGCCACCTGCGTCATCGCGCTCCTGCTCGCCGCCTGGCTCACCATCGAAGAAGCCCACCGCCGCCACGGCCGAACCGACGAAGCGCCCTAGGAGGTGTCCGAAGCCCCGCCTGCGCGCGACGAGAGGACTTCGAACCTGCTCGGCTAGCCGTACATGCGCCGCATCGCGTAGTCGACCATCTCCTCGACGGCCTTGGCGTCGAAGACCATCCGGTGCTCGCCCTCCATGTCGAGGACGAAGCCGTAGCCGGTGGGCAGCAGGTCGATCACCTCGGCGCCGGTGATCACGAAGTACTTGGAGTCCTTGCCGGCGTACCGGCGCAGCTCCTTGAGCGAGGTGAACATGGGGATCACCGGCTGCTGGGTGTTGTGCAGGGCCAGGAAGCCGGGGTTGTCGCCGCGCGGGCAGTAGACCTTCGAGGTGGCGAAGATCTGCTGGAAGTCCTCCGCCGTCGTCGATCCCGTGGTGAAGGCGCGCACGGCGTCCGCCAGCGACGGCGGAGACGGCTCCGGGTAGAGGGGAGGCGGCTGGCCGTAGCCGCCGGGCATCTGCTGCGGCGGCGGCTGATGGGGTGGCGGTGGCTGTGGCGGGATGTACTGCTGGCCGGCGCCCGGGCCCCCCGCATGCTGGTCGTAGCCGTACATGTACGCAAGCGTACCCAGCTTTTCGGGGGCGAGCGCGCGCTCCGAGCCGTGCGCCCGGCGGCCCGCCACCCGCCGCCGCCCCGGCCCGGCCGCCCACCGGCCACCCACCAGCCGCCCACCCGCAAACGGTTCCGTATGTAAGAGCCTGGTCACACTCGGGCGATAGGGGTTGATTCTTATTACCCGTGGGTAGCATGATCGAGGCTACCGGTCGGTAGACGGACACAGCCGTGCCCCGTCCGCATCCGCACACAGCGGGACGCACACCCCGTGCCCGGCTGCCGGCGGTCATGATCCGCACCAGGACACACAGGACACATCCGCAGAACGAGGACTGAAGCCCTCCGACCCCATACGGAGCCGTTGCCATGGGCCACTACAAGTCGAATCTCCGCGACGTCGAGTTCAACCTCTTCGAGGTGCTCGGCCGCGACAAGCTGTACGGCACCGGCCCGTTCGCGGAGATGGATGCCGAGACCGCCAAGGACGTCCTGACCGAGGTCAGCCGGCTCGCCGAGCACGACCTCGCGGAGTCCTACGCGGACGCCGACCGCACCCCGCCCGTCTTCGACCCGGCCACGCACACGGCCCCGGTCCCCGCGTCCTTCAAGAAGTCGTACCGGACGTTCATGGACTCCGAGTACTGGCGGCTCGGCCTGCCCGAGGAGATCGGTGGCACCACCACGCCGCCGTCCCTGATCTGGGCCTACGCGGAGCTGGTGCTGGGCGCCAACCCGGCCATCTGGATGTACGCCTCGGGCCCCGCGTTCGCGCGGATCCTCTTCGAGGAGGGCACCGAGCAGCAGAAGGAGATCGCCAAGCTCGCCGTCGAGAAGCGCTGGGGCGCCACCATGGTGCTCACCGAGCCGGACGCGGGCTCGGACGTCGGCGCAGGACGCACCAAGGCGGTCCAGCAGGAGGACGGCTCCTGGCACATCGAGGGCGTCAAGCGCTTCATCACCTCGGGCGAGCACGACCTGGAGGAGAACATCTTCCACTACGTGCTGGCCCGCCCCGAGGGCGCGGGACCCGGCACCAAGGGCCTGTCCCTCTTCCTCGTGCCGAAGTACGAGTTCGACCCCGAGACCGGCGAGCTGGGCGAGCGCAACGGCGCCTACGCCACCAACGTCGAGCACAAGATGGGCCTGAAGGTCTCCAACACCTGCGAGATGACGTTCGGCGAGCGGCACCCGGCCAAGGGCTGGCTGATCGGCGACAAGCACGACGGCATCCGGCAGATGTTCCGGATCATCGAGTTCGCCCGCATGATGGTCGGCACCAAGGCGATATCGACGCTCTCCTCCGGCTACCTGAACGCCCTGGAGTACGCGAAGGAGCGGGTGCAGGGCCCGGACCTGGCGAACTTCATGGACAAGAGCGCGCCGAAGGTGACCATCACCCACCACCCGGACGTGCGCCGTTCCCTGATGACGCAGAAGGCGTACGCGGAGGGCATGCGCGCCCTGGTGCTGTACACCGCCACCGTCCAGGACGAGATCGCGGTCAAGGAAGCACGCGGCGAGGACGCCGCGCAGCTGCACGCGCTGAACGACCTGCTGCTGCCGATCGTCAAGGGCTACGGCTCCGAGAAGGCCTACGAGCAGCTGGCGCAGTCGTTGCAGACCTTCGGTGGCTCGGGCTACCTCCAGGAGTACCCGCTGGAGCAGTACATCCGGGACGCCAAGATCGACACCCTGTACGAGGGCACCACCGCGATCCAGGGCCAGGACTTCTTCTTCCGCAAGGTGGTCCGCAACCAGGGCCAGGCGCTGAACTCGCTCGCCGAGGAGATCAAGAAGTTCCTCGCGGTGGGCACCGGCGGCGACGAGCTGTCCGAGGCGCGCGAGCAGCTGTCGAAGGCCGCCGTGGAGCTCGAAGCGATCGTCGGCGTCATGCTGACCGACCTCGCCGCCACCGAGAAGGAAGTCCGCAGCATCTACAAGGTCGGGCTGAACACCACCCGCCTACTGCTCGCCTGCGGCGACGTCGTCGTCGGCTACCTGCTGCTGCGCGGTGCCGCCGTCGCGGCGGAGAAGCTGGCCGGGCCCGGTGTGAACGCGAAGGAAACGGCCTTCTACCGGGGCAAGATCGCCGCCGCCCGGTTCTTCGCCGCGAACGTGCTGCCGGGTGTGGCCGTGCAGCGGCAGATCGCCGAGCAAGTGGCACTGGACCTGATGGACCTGGACGAGGCAGCCTTCTAGTCCCGGACCGTTCACCCCGCGGACGGCCGGGGCCCGGCCTGCCCCACCCTGGGTCCGGGAACCCCCACCCCCGACCGACTGCGGGGCCCTGCCGGTGTGTGCGCACCGGCGGGCCCGCTGGGCGGTCCGGCAGCCGCGACACCACCCCCGTGGCTGCCGGACCTGCTCCTACACTCGTTCGAGGGCCCATTCCCCAACCCGGGGAATGGGCCCTCGAGCGTCGTTAAGGTGAACCCATGAGCAAAAGTGTCCGCCCGTCCCGCAGCGCCGCCGCCTCCGGCAGCGCTCCGCGCGCCCCCCACGGCTTCGACCGCGGCCACACCGACGACCTCATGTCGTTCGTGTCCGCGAGCCCGTCGCCGTACCACGCTGTGGCGAACGCGGCCGCGCGCCTGGAGAAGATCGGCTTCCGCCAGGTCGCCGAGACCGACGCCTGGGACGGGTCGTCGGGTGGCAGGTACGTGCTGCGCGGCGGCGCCATCGTGGCCTGGTACGTGCCGCCGAACGCGCCGGCGCACGCCCCGTTCCGGATCGTCGGCGCCCACACCGACTCGCCGAACCTGCGGGTCAAGCCGCTCCCGGACACCGGCTCGTTCGGCTGGCGGCAGGTCGCCGTGGAGATCTACGGCGGACCGCTGCTCAACTCCTGGCTCGACCGCGACCTGGGCATCGCCGGCCGGCTCAGCCTGCGGGACGGCAGCTCCCGGCTGGTGAACATCGACCGGCCGCTGCTGCGCGTGCCGCAGTTGGCGATCCACCTGGACCGCTCGGTCACCGCCGAGGGACTCAAGCTCGACAAGCAGCGCCACCTCCAGCCCGTGTGGGGGCTCGGCGAGGTCCACGAGGGCGACCTGATCCGCTTCCTGGAGGAGGAGTGCGGGCTCCCCGCCGGGGACGTCACCGGCTGGGACCTGATGACGCACTCCGTCGAGCCACCGGCCTACCTCGGCCGCGACCGTGAACTCGTCGCCGCCCCACGGCTGGACAACCTGCTGTCCGTGCACGCCGCCACCGCAGCGCTGGCCGCCGTCTGCTCCCCGGACTCCGGCTCTGCGGACGCGGGCACCGACGACGCCTCGCCGACCCACATCCCGGTGTTCGTCGCCTTCGACCACGAGGAGAACGGCTCGCAGTCCGACACCGGCGCCGACGGCCCGCTGCTCGGCACCGTGCTGGAGCGCTCGGTGTTCGCACGCGGCGGGACGCTGGAAGACCGGGCGCGCGCCTTCGCCGGCTCCGTCTGCGTCTCCTCGGACACCGGCCACGCCGTGCACCCCAACTACCCGGAGCGGCACGACCCGACCCACCAGCCGCGCGCCGGCGAGGGGCCCATCCTCAAGGTCAACGTGAACAATCGTTACGCTACCGACGGCAGCGGACGAGCCGTGTTCGCCGCGGCCTGCGAGAAGGCGGGCGTGCCGCTCCAGTCGTTCGTCTCGCACAACGCCATGCCCTGCGGCACCACCATCGGCCCCATCACCGCCGCCCGGCACGGCTTCCAGACCGTCGACGTGGGCGTGGCCATCCTGTCCATGCACAGCGCGCGCGAACTCTGCGCGGCCGACGACCCGTACCAGTTGGCGGGCGCGCTGCGGGCGTTCCTGGAGGGGTAGCCGGAGAGGGACAGCCTCTTCCCCCCTGGCCATTTTTCCGTTTTGCCGGACATGGCTCGTGATGGCGTGTCACGAGCCCGTTCCCGCATGCTCGCTGCCCGCCGGGGTACCCGGAGGCGGAACAGCAAACGAGTCAGAGCAAACGAGTCAGAGAGTCAGAACGGCAAACGAGTCAGACCGAAGCATGGCCCGGTAGGACCGGACAGACAGGAGGGGGAGAGACCATGGGTATTGGCGGATGCATCATCCTGATCGCCGTCGGAGCCATCCTCACCTTCGCGACCGACTGGCACATGAGCGGGGTCAACCTGGATCTCGTCGGCATCATCCTCATGGCCGTCGGCCTCATCGGCATCGCCACGTTCAGCGGGATCGCCCGGCGCCGCCGGGTCGTGGTGCCGCCCTCCCCGGTGGTCGAGGAGGAACGCCACCACCATCACCACCCCGGCGGCACGTACGGGGACTACGGCACGTACGAGTGAGCCACGCCACACCACGGCGTGATGCGGCGGCGGACTGCCGCCATCTGCCCCGGACGGGGCGTCGGACGGGCGTCAGACGTCCGTCGTGAGATCGGGGAGCGCATGCGCCGCACCGATCAGGCGCATGGTCTCCGGAAAGTCGTGCAACCGGGTGGCGAGCGTGTCGAGCAGCGCCACCAGGTAGTCGGCGGGTATGCCGCGGGTGGCCTGGACGGCCGCCGCCCACCGGATGAAGTCGGTGAAGAGATCCGCGTCGTCGCAGTACAGGGACGCGGCCAGGTAGTCGACGACCCGGGCGATGTCCGCGGCGACCTCCGGCAGATGAGGTTCCGGCAGGACCTCCACCGTCCGGGCCTGCTCCATCAGCTCGGTGTGCGTCGCGCGCACCAGCTCGGGCGCGTCCCGGGTGAGGTCCAGGTACTCGTGGTGCGCCGCGGCTGCGCGGCCGTCCACCGGCCTGGGCCGGCCCGGGCCGTGCGGTTCGGGCAGGCCTTCGGCGAGCCGGGCCGCGGCGGCCCGGGCGTCGGGCGCCCAGGCGTCGGCCCCGAGCAGCCGTGCGTAACGACCGTCGGCGCCGAACGCGGCGCCGCCCACGAACACCGGCACACCGGTGGCCTGGCAGGCGGTGATCGCGGCGTGCGCGGTGGGCAGCCGCACGGGCAGCGAGCACGACAGGGCCACGGCGTGCGGATCGGTGCGGTACACGTCGGCGACCAGGTTGGGCAACGGCAACTGACCACCCAGGTAGTGGATCCGCCAGCCGTGCAGCCGCAGCACCTCGGCCAGCAGCCGGGCGGGCAGGGCGTGCCACTCGCCGTCCACGCAGCACACCGTGATCCGGCCGCGTTCGCCGCCGTGCGCCGCGGGGCCGTCGGTCGCCGCCGGATGGGCCATGATCGCGGTGACGACCTGGTCGGCGACGGCGGTGGCGGCGTGCTCCTGTGCGACGGTGATCCGGTCGGCCGCCCATTCGAGGCCGACCCGCCGCTGGAGCGGGGCGACCACCTCCAGCAGGGCGTCCTCCACAGGAACGCCGTCGTCCAGGGCCGCCACGGCGACCCGGCACGCCCGCCGCTCGTCGGAGTCGCGCAGGGCGTCCCACAGCGCGTCGCGTGCGACGGCAAGGCGTTCGGACGCGGACGATGTCCGGTCCGGTGCGTTCGGGGTGCCTGAGGTGCCCGGGGTGTCCGGGGGCCCAGGGGTGTCCGGGGCGTCTGAGGCGCTCATGTCGCGCTCCCCCCGGGGCCGTGCGGGGAAGCGCCGGCCGGAGGCGCGGGGCCGCGTGCGGTGGTGGTGGTGGTGTCGCACGGGGCGGTGACGGCGAGCAGCGCCATGTCGTCGTGGCGGCCCTCGCCGACCCACTGGGTGGCCAGCATCTGGACGTGCGCCACGACGGCCTCGGCGGGCATCCGCGCGCACTCGGCGAGCGCCGCCGCCAGTCGCTCCTCGCCGAAGAAGGCCCGGCCCATCGGCCCGCCGCGGGCCTCGGTGATGCCGTCGCTGTAGAGCAGGCACGTCTCGCCGGGCGCCAGCCGCACCGGGACCGTCTCGGCCTCGACCTCGTCCAGCACGCCGACCAGCGTGCCGCGGGTGGCCACCTCCGACACCCGCCCGTCGGCGCGCACGACGAGCGGTGGCGGGTGCCCCGCGCCGGTCAGCCGCAGGTGCACGGTGTCGCCGCGGCGGACCGCCGAGGCCAGCACGAGGGTGGCGAACCCGTCGTCGGTCAGCAGGGTGTGGTTGAGCATGCGGAGCACGCGCCGGTGGTCGTCGCCCAGGGGCAGCAGCGCCTGGAGGGTGTGCCGGATCTTTCCGGTCAGCACGGCGGCCTGGAGTCCCTTGCCGCAGACGTCGCCCAGGACGGCGAGCGACTCGTCCTCGGGGTCGCTTCCGGGGTGGACGGCGTAGAAGTCGCCGCCGATGCGCTCGGCGCGGCCTGAGGCGCGGTAGCCGCCCGCGAAGTCCACGCCGTGCACCTCGTGCAGGTGCGGCGGGAGCAGGTCGCGCATCAGGGTCTCCGTGATCGCGGACTGCCGCGCATAGATCCGGGCCGCGGCGAGGGCCGCCCCTGCACGCGTTGCGAACAGACGTACGAACAATTCGCCGTTCTCGCCGTTCTCGCCGTGCTCGCCGTTCTCGCCGTGCTCGCCGTGCGGCCGGTCGGGGTCGGAGTGCAGCAGGATCAGGGCACCGGCAGGGATCCCGTGCCCCGGCAACGGCACCACCCGGACGGAGCCGACGTCCCCGTCGAACCCCGGGGGCACCGCCCACCGGGGCAGCCGGTCCGGGGGGATGCGGTGGGAGGTCACGGGCGGGAAGCCGTGCAGCGCCTCATGAAGCACGGGCACGCCGGCCACGGCGTCTTCGGAGACGGTGCCGTGCCCTGCGGGGGCGCCGTCGATGCCGTAGGCCAGCGCGAAGTCGTCGCCCTCCTGCGGGGCGACCACCACGGCGCCGTCCGCGAGGTGGCCGGAGGCGAGCCGGGCGCCGACCTCCATGCAGCGGTCGGAGTTCAGGGTGGTCAGCAGGGCGCTGGTGGCGCTGACCAGGAACGCGGTGCGCTCCGGGTCCTCGTGCAGCGCCGCCCTCAGCTCGCCGGACCGGTCTCCGGACCGGGCCGCTGCGCGGGTGTCCGAGGTGTCGTCGATCAGCCACCACACAATCTGACCGCCCTCACCAGGGGTCGGCCATGCGTCGAAGTACCGGCCGGCCGCCCGCCCGCGCACGCTGCGGCCGGTGTCGCCCGCCGGAGCGGCGACGGCGAGCCGCCGGTGGCCCCCGGCGAGCCAGGGTGGGGTGGTGTCGTCCAGCAGCGCTCCGGGCACCGCCGTCGGAAAGAGCCGGGCGGCGGCGCCGTTCACCTGACTGATCACGCCGGAGGGCCGGACGACCAGCACGGGGCAGGGCGCGTGCGCCAGCACGCTGGCCGGCTGGGGCCCGTGCGCGCGCCGGGCCGCCGACCGGCCGACCGGTGAACCGGCGGAAGCGCTCACTGGCTCGGGTCGTCTGCGAGGGACGACCCCTCACCCCTTTTCGACCTTGTCGATGGGCCAGGCATATCTGGATATACCTGGGTCTACCAGACACGATGCCTCTGCCGGGACGCGGGGGCAACAGCAGGCGCCCGTGCGTCGGGCACTCAGTGCCCACCCTCAAGGGGCGCGGGGAACTGCGCGACCAGCCACGACGAAACCGTCAGATCGCCACCGACCCCAGGGGGCAACGCCTCGCGCGCCAGGCCACCAGCCGACCGGGAGAAAGGGGCGCGGGGAACTGCGCACCGCACCCAACCACCCCCCGGCGCTCAGCCCGCCGCGTCGTCCATCCCCGCCAACACCAGCGGCAGGCGCCGCGCGCCGTTCTCGGTGAGGCGTACCGGGACGCCCCAGTCCTGCTGGTGTACGTGGCAGGCCGCGTACTCGGAGCCGTCGTCGTCGCAGGAGGCGGCCATCGCCGAGACATGCAGGACGCCCTCGCGCACCGCCGGGTCGAGGTCCAGGGTGCGGGCCAGGTCGGTGCCCTGTCCCGCGCCGTCGCGCAGCAGCTCGGGCGGGGTCGCGGAGACCAGCAGTCGGGTGGCGGGGCCGAAGCTGTCGTCGAGCTTCTGGCCGGCCGGCGGCTGGAAGATCACGTCGAGCCGGAACTCACCGGGGGCGACATCGGTCGCGGCGCGCTGCGTGCGGTGGGCGACGCCCGCCACGCGTACCGCCTCCTCCGGCAGCCGCAGCCGGGTCAGCCGGTGCCGGGCCGACTCCACGACCAGCAGGTCCTCGCCGACGACCACGGCGTCGGAGGGTTCCCGCAGGTCCGTGGCGAGGGTGGTGACCTCGCCGGTGGCGGGGTCGTAGCGGCGCAGCGCGTGGTTGTAGGTGTCGCTGACCGCGACCGAGCCGTCCGGCAGGACCGTGACACCCAGCGGGTGCTGGAACAGCGCCTGCGCGGCGGGCCCGTCGCGGTGCCCGAAGTCGAAGAGTCCGGTGCCGACCGCGGTGTGCACCGCGCCGTCGGTGTCCACCCAGCGCAGCGCCGACGTCTCGGCGTCCGCCAGCCACAGCCGGTCGCCGCCGACCGCGAGCCCGGACGGCTGGGCGAACCAGGCCTCGGCGGCGGGGCCGTCGACGAGACCCTCGTTGGTGGTGCCGGCCGCCACCTCGACCGTGCCCGCCTCCGGGTCGTAGGTCCACAGCTGGTGCACGCCCGTCATGGCGATCCACACCTTGCCGCCGAAGACGGCCACGTCCCACGGCGAGGAGAGGGCCACCTCGCGTGCCGGCCCGCTGGTCGGTGAGCCCTGCCACCACTGGCGTCCGGTGCCGGCGAGCGTGCTGACCGCGCCGGTGGCGAGGTCGACGCCGCGCAGCGCGTGGTTCACGGTGTCGGCGACCACGACCGTCCGCTCGTCCAGCAGCGCGAGCCCCTGCGGCTCGCTGAATCCGGCACTCTGCGCGGTGCCGTCGGCGAAGCCGCGCTCACCGGACCCGATCCTTCGTACGACGCTCTCGCCGTCCGGCGCCAGCTCCACCAGCTGGTGCCGGCTGGTGTCGGAGACCAGCAGGTTCCCGGACGGCAGGACCAGCACGTTGCCGGGGAAGCGCAGGTCGGCCGCGACCGGCTCGGGCGGCACGTACGGCCCTTCCCCCCGGTGCAGCGTGCCCTTCGCCTCGTGCTCCGCCTCCAGCTCCTCGACCAGCTGCGCGAGGGCGTGCGCATGCCCCTCACCGGCGTGCTGGGCGACGACGTACCCCTCGGGGTCGATCACGACCAGCGTCGGCCAGGCCCGCACCGCGTACTGCTTCCAGGTGACCAGCTCCGGGTCGTCGAGCACCGGGTGCGCCACGCCGTACCGTTCCACGGCGTCCACGACGGCCTGGTGCTCGGCCTCGTGGACGAACTTCGGCGAGTGCACGCCGACGATCACCAGGGTGTCCCGGTGCTTCTCCTCGAGCTCGCGCAGCTCGTCAAGGACATGCAGGCAGTTCACACAACAGAATGTCCAGAAATCAATGATGACGATGCGCCCGCGCAGCTTCGCGAGGCTCAGCTCCTTGTCGCCTGTGTTGATCCAGCCACCCTGCCCGACCAGCTCGGGAGCGCGGACTCGTGCACTCTTTGCCATGTTTCAAGCCAACCACACAGCCGACCGTCCCATTCCGCATGTCGCGCCCGCCGAGGACCTGTGTGCCCGGGCTCGTCCCGTCGACCCATCGGCCGGTCTCGGCCCGTCGGCCCGTCGACCCGTCGACCCATCAGCCCATCGGCGGCGTCCCCGGCCGGCCGCCGGGGAACCGGTACAGGTATGAAATTCCTGGTACGCGATCGGCTCCTCGGCATCGGCGAGGACTACTGGATCGAGGACGAACACGGGGCCAAGGTCTACCTCGTCGACGGCAAGGCGTTGCGGCTGCGGGACACCTTCGAGTTGAAGGACCGGCAGGGCCGTGTACTCGTCGAGATCAAGAAGAAGATGTTCGCGCTGCGCGACACGATGATCATCGAGCGGGACGGCGACACCCTCGCCACCGTGAAGCGCAAGCGGCTCTCCCTGCTCCGCAACCACTACCGCGTGGCCCTGGCAGGCAGTGAGGGAGGCTCGGAGCTCGACGTCAGCGGCAAGATCCTGGACCGCGAGTTCGTCATCGAGTTCGACGGCGACCTGCTCGCCCATGTCTCACGGCGCTGGCTGCGGCTGCGCGAGACGTACGGCGTCGAGATCGTGCGGGACGACGCGGACCCGGCGCTGATCATCTCCGTCGCAGTGTGCGTGATCCATCTGGCGGAGAAGGACAGGGCGGGCGGGGACGACTGACGACCTCGCCGCGCCCCCGGCGTCCACCGCAGCGCCCGCCCGACGTCAGGGGGTCCGGCGTGCCCGCAGCGAGTACATCAGCGGGATCTGCGGGGCACCGGGGGGAAAGGCCCCCCCGCCGGTGCCGTCGGCGCTCCCCTCCAGTACCGGGAAGCGCCGGAAGAGCGTGGTCGGGTACTCGTGCAGGAACTCGATGCGCAGCCCGGCCGCGGCCAGCGAGGTGATCACCTCGCCCAGTGAGTGCTGCCACTCGACGTGGACGGGCTCGGCGAGCGGCGGGCCGTCGGTGTACGTGTACGGAGAGTCGTAGCGGGCGCCCTGGGCGTCCCCGAAGTAGTCGTACGCCACGGTGCTGCCGTCCTCGTCGAGGACGTCGGTGAACGGATGGAACTCCGCCAGATGGAGGAATCCGCCGTCGGCCAGGAGGGACACCACGATCTGCGCCCAGCGGGGGAGGTCGGGCAGCCAGACGAGCGCGCCGACGCCGGTGACGACGATGTCGAAGCGCTGCCCGTCCAGGGCCTGGGGCGCCGCGTAGACATCGGAGACCACGAAACGCGCACGGTCCGCGAGACCGGTGTCCTCGGCCAGCGCGCGGGCGGTCCGGATCGCCGGGGCGGAGAAGTCCAGGCCGGTGACGTGTGCCCCGCGGCGTGCCCAGGACAGGGTGTCCTGGCCCATGTGGCACTGGAGGTGCAGCAGGCGCCTGCCGGTGACGTCGCCGACCTCGTCGAGGTCGAGCGCGCGCAGCGTGGAGCGCCCGGCCCGGAACCCCGCCAGGTCGTAGAGCTCGCTGGCGGCGTGCACGGGAACCCGGGCGTCCCAGTTCGCGCGGTTGGTCCTCAGCCAGTCCGGGGCGGGGGCGGGGTCTGCCTTCGGTGCCGGTCCGGTTTCCGTGTGCGCCATGGGCGGGACGGTACTGAGCGGACCGGACGCGCCGCATCCGGATTTCACCACGCCGGGATGGACCGGGCGCGGCGGCCGGGCTCACCCCTGCGGTTCCGCGGGGCCGTCCGCGGGGTCCACCGCATCCGCCGGGCCGGCGGCGAGCGTCTGGGCGAGCAGGACGAGCCAGCCCTCCGGGCCGTGGTCGGCGGGCGGGTCGACCTCCATGCCCAGTTCCGCGGTGGCGAGCCCGAGGCGGCTCTCGTCGAGGCCGAGGGCCAGCAGCTCGTGCGCCTCGCCCACGGCGCGGGCGACCAGCGTGGCGGCGCTGGTGGCCAGGTAGTCCGCGAGGGCGGCTTCGTGATCGTCGAACTCGTCGCTCATGTCCTGCGAGAACCAGCCGCCCAGCAGCTGCGCCAACTCGGGGAACCGGGCCTGCCACTCCCAGTGGGTCGCGGGCGTGGCGGGCGGCGGGACGTCGCCGTCGGTGACGCTCTGCTTGATGTGGTCGGCGAGCCTGACGAACCACTCCTGGAGCTCGGTACCGGTCAGGCCGACGTCGGGGACGGCGTAGTACTCGCCGAGGCGCAGCCGGAGCCGGCCGGGCGGGTTGTCCGCGAGGTCGCGCAGCTGGCGCTCGGCGACGGCCAGGGCCCAGGGGCGGCTGTGCCAGGTGTGACGCAGGTAGGCGGTGAGCGCCGCGCTGCGCTGCTCGTCGGTGTCGTCGGCGCGCTGTCCGAGGTAGGCGCGGAGCACCTGGTCCAGCTCGCCGTACTTGCGGTCGTGCTCCAGCGGCTTCAACGGCATGGGTCGCGGTCTCCTTGGCCGAGCGCTCTACAGGAAGATCGGGAACGTGGCGTGCACGCGGAACCCGTTCGGGCTGTCCGCGTCGCGCCTGAGGATCACGCGCGCCGCGCGGACGTCCACGGCCCCGCGCCCGGCCAGCAGCATCGCCTGGAGCAGCACGCGCCCGACGGGTTCGTCCCGGGACGGCCAGGCGGCCTCGATGGTCAGCCGGTCCCGGGTGCCCTGCGCCAGCCAGCGGTGGATGACCTGCTCGTTGCGGGTCACCACCTGCTGGGTGGCCCACTGGGCGGTCTCCCGGTCGGGGTAGGTGGAGGTGCGGGTCTTCATGGTGGGTGCCTATCACGAGGCGGGTCTGGGAGGTCGTGCGGCAAGGAGCCCCGGCGAGCGGCGGCCGGCTGTCATCGGGTCCGCGGCTGGGTGCGGTGAGCGGTCGCCGACCCGGTCCGGTGCTCGGCCTTCATGTGCTCGCAAGCGGTGTCGACGATCAGAGCGAGCGCATCGGATGTCAAGTTCATGAAAGTCTCCATGCGCTTTCGGAATTTCCGGTGTTGCTTGCAGAGGGCGAGCGCTTCCATGCCCTGGGACGCCAGCGGCGGTACCGCCTCGTCACATGAGGCAGGGTGGCCCATGAGGACGGCGGTCCGGACCGCTTCCGCCGTCTCCAGGTGGGAGGCGTCGTCCACGTAGTCGCGCACCTTGCAGAGGTTCGGATACCGCTGCTCGGCTTCCCAGCGGGCCAGCGGGATCTCGTCGTAGTCGGGTGCGGGCCCGGTACCGGCCAGGCGCATCAGGTCCGCCAGCGTGGCGAGCAGCTCGGGAACGCTGCCGCCGTGTACGCGGGCCGCCCGCTCCCACACGTACCGCACATCCGGCGTGCAGGCCGCCAGGCAGTCGGGGTCGAAGGTCCGTGCGACGTAGTCCAGTTGTGCGGCCACGGAATCCGGCCGCTGCCGGAAGGCGGAGTAGGCCATGTACAGGTCCATGAGCCGCCGGTAGCGCAGCACTTCCCATTCGACGGGCTCCGGCTGGGGGTCATGAGGCCCCGCCGGAGCGCGGCCGAGCACCTGAACCAGCTCATAGATGGGATCGTGGTAGAAGAATTCCGCCAGGCTCCCCGACATGGATTTCCCCTGAACTGTGAGGCGATTCACTGGTACTCAATTGGACGGGTAAGAAGTTCCCACGACATACGGCGGGTGAAGATCCGACCGGTACACGAGCGTGACCTTCGCGACGTGCGTTTCCGTCACTTGAGGCGGGAGGACTCTGCTGTTCACACTGCGGCCGGTGACTTCGTTGCCGAAGTTCAGGGAAAAGGCAGGCGACCAGTCATTGTCCTTGCGCTTGTCGCTGTTCAACCACTGGGCAATCTTCGCTTGGTTCTCAGGCGCGTCCAGCACTTTTTGGGTATATTCCTGCGCCTTGGCGAGGCTCTGGTAGGAGGACGCGTTCTCTCTTCTTTCGTCGCGCATGCGCTCGACGAGTTGCACATCGGTCTGACCCACATGCTTGTCCAGGGTGTGTGTGGTCCCTCCCTTGTCATCGACCTCGTATCCTTCCTGGTTCGCGAGGTCGACAGGGTACTTGTGCTTCCCGGGATCGTCCCCGGGGACGGTGTAGAAGGGCGCCTTGAAATCACTGAGCGACCGTGCCCCGAACCCCTCGGCGCGGGCCTCCTCCGCCTGGAACTTCGGGGCCCTGCGCGCCCCTATGACCAAGTCCTCCTCGTACTTCATCAAACCCTTGGCCGCTGCGGTCGCCTTGCCCTCGTAGTCGCCCATGGCCTTGTTCAGGGCTTCCTGGTCGACGCTGGCCAGGAAGGTGACCACCGCCTCCGCGGCCACGGTCGCCACCAGCGCCCTGATGTTCCCGCCCTCCAACGCCAGGTCGACGAGGATCTCTTTCCCGAGCGATTTGACGGTCTTCTTGAGCGCCTCCCAGAAGATGTGCTTCAGCGCGCCCCGGACGTCGTCCCCCGCCTGGGCCCACTGCGTGCAGGCGGTGGCCATGCCGTTGGCGGCGTTCTTCTGCGTTTCCATGATGGGCTTGTCGCCGCTTGCGGCCTGGCTTCCGGTGTGCCCCCACGCCATGTTCCCGCCGCGTGCGGCGCTGTAGCGCTCATGGCCCCATGCCGTGGTGCCCCAGACGCTTCTACAGAACGTGTGCATGGCCTGCTGCCATTCACCGTTCTTGTCGTCCGTGATGTACGAGACCGCACCGTCGAAGCCCGACCCCATGGTCTGAACGTCCCGGGCCGCCTGCTGCCAGCGCTGGGCCTCGTCGCGCATCGCGCCGGAGTCGACGAGGGGTAAGTTCGCCACCAGCCGCTCGAAACCCTTGAACTTCTCGAAGAGGATTTCCGCCAGCAGCAGTTCCAACTCGTCGTGGCCATCGACGAAGTCGTGCCAGTCCAGACCGTCGTCGCTGTTGAAACCGTGCTCCACGTGCTCCAGCGTCGGGTACTTGGGCGCCTTCTCTATGACGTCGGGCGGAGCCACCTTGGGCGCCGGGCCCTTCTTCTTGGGATCGGTGGCGTGCTCGGCGGCGGCGTAGTTGTTGGCCGTGCGGTTCAGGCCGATCGCCACGCCGCCGATGCTCTCCACGCTGGCGGCCCACAAGGCGAAGGCGTACCGACCGACCTGGTTGTACTTCTTGCTGAACTCCCCTGCCGCGTCGCCGCCACCGCCGCACGGATGCCGGTCGTTCAGGTCGTTGATCAGGTTCACGGCGTGCTTGTTGTACTCACCCTGCGCGTAGGCGATCTGTCGCGACACGTAGTGCACGTGCTCGGGTTCGACGGCGAAGCTCCCGTCGCTGCGCCTGGGGTCGTGCGCCGGCTTCGCCGGCCCTCCTCCCGGGGGCGTCGAAGGGGGAGGGGGCGATTGCGACGGGGACTGCGAAGGCGACTGGCTCGGGGACTGGGTGGGCGTCTGCGTCGGCGTCTGCGTCGGCGTCGGGGTGTGCGTGGGGCTCGGCGTGTGCGTCGGACTCGGGGTGTGCGTCGGGCTCGGGGTGTGGGTCGGCGTCGGGCTGGGCGGTGTCGACATCAGACCGCTCCCCAGCCGCGCAGCACCGCCCGGTGGGCCGCGGCGTAGTTGAGGTGCCCGGTCGTGACCATCTGGTGCAGCCAGCGCTGGGCGCCCTCCATGTCCTGCATGGCGAGGTCCCAGCGGTCCAGGTGGTCCACGCAGGTGTCGCGCGCCTCGCCCTCCCAGCTGAGCACGACCTTCTCGGTGCGCGTGAAGAGGTCTTCCAGCTGGCGGTTGAGGTCCTTGAGGATGAGCTCGAGTTGTTCCGACAGGTGGTGCAGGGTGCCGATGTCGATGTCCAGGTTGCCGTCGTCCGCCATGTGGGTCCCCCTCGAAACCGTGCGGGTCGATCGGGTCGGTGGACCACCGGTGCCGTCAGTAGGCGTCGAGCCGGCTCCGGGGATCCTGGGGCGGCGCCGGCGCTTCGTCGGCAAGGGCGAGGATCTCCCGTTCGCCCTCGGGCGTGGCCTCCAGCCGCTTGATGCGCAGCATGATCTCCAGGTCCTGGGCGCTGAAGCCGTCCCGGCCCAGCCGGACCGCCTGCTGGATGGCGAGCAGCATCTCCCTGATCCGCAGGGCATCGCGGTTCACGCTGCGCTGGAGCTCGCGGTACACGGTGGCCGCTGGGCTCTTCCAGCCCACTTCCGCGGCCTCCACCAGCTGGTCGAGATGGCGGATCTTCTTGTGCAGGTCCCGTTCCATACGACCGAGATCATCCGCAAGCTTGGTCAGCTGGTGCTGGCTGACGTTGAGATTCTTGCCGTTTCCCTTGCCCATGTCGCCCGCCCCCAGGGTGGTGCACAGATGGGTCGAAACCGCTTTCGTCTGTCGAAATAGTGGCACGCACGCTCGAGGTCGACGCCGCCGCGCTCGGCACTGTGACCAATTCACGGCATACCCGTGACGGAACGAAAGGGAAACGGAACGAACAACGAACGAACCAGGCGGATTTCGGGGCGCCCGTGCCGGGGCACCCGCCGGCCGCCCCTGGCCCCCTGGCCGACACCCGAACCCCCTTCAGAGGGCCACCGCCGCACGCCTCCAGGGAGTCACCGGCCGCCCACCCCCAGGGAGTCACCGCCGCGCCGTGCTCACCGCCGCGGTGGCGTCAGCCCCAGGACGCGGTCCTTGAGGACCGGGAAGCGCTCGCGGGTCTCGCCGACCTTCGCCGGGTCGAGGTCCACCGTCAGGATCTCCTCGCCGGGGCCGGCCTCGGCGAGCACCTCGCCCCACGGGTCCACGGCGATGCTGTGCCCGGCCTGCGGGACGCCCGCGTGGGTGCCGGCGGTGCCGCAGGCCAGGACGTACGCCTGGTTCTCGACGGCGCGGGCCTGCGCCAGCAGGGTCCAGTGGGCGCGGCGGCGCTCCGGCCAGCCGGCGGGGATCACCAGGACTTGCGCCCCCTCGTCGACCAGCCCCCGGAACATCTCGGGGAACCTGAGGTCGTAGCAGGTGGCGATGCCCACCGTGGTCTCCGCGAGCGGCAGGGTGACCAGCTCGGAGCCGGCGCCCATCAGGGTCGCCTCGCCCTTGTCGAAGCCGAAGCGGTGGATCTTGCGGTAGGACGCGGCGAGTTCGCCGGTGGGGGTGAAGACGAGGGAGGTGTTGTAGAGGGTCTCCCCGGTGCCGGAGCCCGCGGTGCCGGAGCCCGCGGCGCCGGGGTCCGCCGGACCCAGCTCCGGGATCGACCCGGCGTGCAGCCAGACGCCGGCGTCGCTCGCCGCCTTGGCCATCACCTCGCAGGTGCGCCCGCGCAGCGGCTCGGACTCGGTGTCGAACGCTTCGTAGGCGAAGGCGCCGCAGGTCCACAGCTCGGGGAGGACGACGAGGTCGGAACCGAGCGCCGCCGCGTCCTGCACCAGGGACACCGCGCGCTGCCGGCGGGCCTCGACCGATTCGTCCTCGTCTACATCGATCTGGATCAGAGAGGCGCGCACACTACCACCGTCCTGGCTGTCGAGCCGTGCATACCGGCATACCATCGTCCCAAAGGACTGCCGGGGTCCCTCCCGGCAGCGTACTGTGCCTTTCCGGGGGCATTCCCCGGACCCTCACCAGCCATGCAGGACGTCACCCCCGCATGCTCAGCACTCCCAGCACCACCAGGGGCCGACGCCCTGACCACCCGTCACACCGATGCAAGCAACAACCGCCCGAGGGGTCTCGTGAGTCTCCATCCCAGCCTTCAGACCTACGCCGATGCCTGGACCCACTCCGTGGAAGCGATAAGCGAACTGGTTCAGCCGCTGTCGGAACGGGAGTGGAACAAGCCCACGCCCTGCCCCGGCTGGTCGGTGCGGGACATCGTCTCCCACGTCATCGGTCTCGACTGCGAAGCGCTGGGCGATCCGCGGCCGATCCACACCCTGCCGCGGGACCTGTACCACGTGAAGACGGATCACCAGCGGTACATGGAGATGCAGGTCGACGTGCGCCGGCACCACACGGCGCCCGAGATGACGGCCGAGCTGGAGTACACGATCATCCGCCGCTCCCGGCAGCTGCGGAACGAGTCGCGTGACCCGCAGACCATGGTCCGCGGCCCGCTGAGCACCGAGGACACGCTGGAGAACTCGCTGTGCCGGCGGGCGTTCGACGTCTGGGTGCACGAGCAGGACCTGCGCACGGTGCTCGGCAAGCCGGGCAACCTCGACTCGCCCGGCGCCTACGTCACCCGTGACCTGCTGCTGTGGGCGCTGCCCCGGGTCGTCGCCAACAAGGCGAAGGCGCCGGCGAACTCGGCGGTCGTCTTCGACGTGAGCGGCCCCGTGGAGTTCCTGCGCACCGTCCGCATCGACGCCGACGGCCACGGCACCATCGACAGCTCCCCCTCGTTGGGCCCCGTCGTCACCATCAGCCTCGACTGGGAGACGTTCGCCCGGCTGGCCTGCGGCCGCACCGCGTACGACGCGGACGGGGCGCGGGACCGGATCAAGATGGAGGGCGACATGGACCTCGCCCGCACCATCCTCAGGAAATTCGCGATCACCCCGTGACGCCGTAGCACGGCGGTGCGGGCCCTCTCCGAAGCCCGGTCGGCGGAACCCGCCGACCGGACGGACGCGTCCCAGGCAGCGGAAGCGACGGGAGCGACCGGAGTGGTGGGAGGGACTCGACGTGCCGGAACTCGTGGTGCTCGGGGAAGACGGGCCGTGGCAGCAGTTCACCCCTGAGGCCGCCCAGGTCGCCAGGGCCGCGCACCTCGACGACCCGCCGCACGTCTTCGCGACCCGTGGCATCTCGCCGAGCACGATCCACCGGGTGTACGCGTTCCGGGACGGGCTGGTGCGCCAGGACCACGCCAGGCAGCCCCAGGCGTTCCGGTGGGACATGATCACCGAGACCCGCGAGTCCGTCTCGGACGTCTACCTGACGACCGGGGGTGCGCGTCGCTACCAGCAGACCCGGTTCACGTTCGCCCTCACCCGGCGGGACGGCGCGCGGGTGAAGATCGCCGGCGCCCATCAGGCCGGCCCGCGTGCACAGCAGCCCCCGCCGCCCGGCCCGGTGCCCGGGAGCGCGTCGGTGCAGTGCCACCGCTACTTCGAGTTCGGCAAGGCCGCGTGTGCCGAGGTCGCCAGGGCCCGGCTCCCCGCTGCGCTGGCGTCGCTCGACCGGGGCGAGAGCGTCGCGTTCGGTTCCGTCCGGGTCAGCCGCACCGGCCTCCGGCGTGGCATGCGCCGCCCGGTGCCGTGGGCGGGGCTGACCATGCGGGTGTCCGAGGGCTGGCTGACCATCGAACGGCACGGCTCCCGCCGACCGGTGTTCAGGAAGTCGGTGGCCGACATCCCCAGCAGCACGCTCTTCCGCACCGTGGTCACCGGCCTGCTAGACGGGTCCTGAGCGGGTCCTAAGCCGGGTCCTGAGCCGGTCTTGAACGGGTCCTGAGCGCGTGCGGCGACCGCCGCGCACCCGGGCCAAACACCACGAGCCCCGCCCCGACACCACAGGACCTCGACACCACAGGACCCGACATCACGGGCCCCCGGGCGCCGAACCCGTCACCGATGGACCGGCTTGCGTCCCGTGGCCACCCGGGAGACCACCACGCGCTCCCGTTCCCGGCGGGCCGCACGGCCTCGCAGCCGCAGGATCTGGCTGAGTCCCAGCGCCTCCAGCACGAAGATCACGGAGAACGCCACGCGGTAGTCGTCCCCGGTGGCGTCCAGCAGCACGCCGACCACGAGCAGGGTGGTCATGGAGGCGATGAAGCCGCCCATGTTGACGATGCCGGACGCGGTGCCCAGCCGCTCGGGCGGGTTCGCCGGCCGTGCGAAGTCGAAGCCGAGCATGGACGCCGGACCGCAGGCGCCGAGCACCGTGCACAGCAGGACGAGCAGGCCCGTCGGCACCCGCTCGCCCGGGTATCCGAGCGTGACCGCCCAGATCGCCGCGGTCGCCGCGACCGTGCCGAGCGCCAGGGGCATGCGCGCCGCGTGGTGCCGGGCCACGATCTGGCCGTAGATCAGGCCGATCACCATGTTGGAGATCACCACGAGCGTGAGCAGGTCGCCCGCGCCGGCCCGGGTCAGCCCCTGGGCCTCGACGAGGAACGGCAGCCCCCACAGCAGCAGGAACTGCATCGCCGGGAACTGGGTCGTGAAGTGCACCCAGAGCCCCAGCCGGGTGCCCGGCTCCCGCCAGGCGGCGACGATCTGCCGGCGCACGTACGCGGCCCCGTGGTGCGGCGCGGACGGCACCTCGTAGCCCTCGGGGTGGTCCTTGAGGAAGAGCAGCACCAGGGCGAGGACGAGCACTCCGGCGAGCGAGCTGCCGGCGAACGCGGCGGTCCAGCCGACCGAGTGCAGCAGCCGGGCGATGACGACCGTGGCGACCAGGTTGCCCGACATGCCGATCAGGCCGGCGAGCTGTGCGACCAGCGGGCCACGCCGGGCGGGGAACCACCGGCTGCCAAGACGCAGCACCGCTATGAAGGTCATGGCGTCGCCGCAGCCCAGCAGTGCCCGCGCCGCCAGCGCCATCCCGTACGAGGGGGAGAGCGCGAAGGCCAGTTGCCCGACCGTGAAGAGCGTGGTGCCCAGCACCAGCACCTTCTTGGTGCCGAGCCGGTCGACCAGCAGCCCGACCGGCACCTGCATGCCCGCGTAGACGAGCAGCTGGAGGATCGAGAACGCCGACAGCGCGGCGGCGTTCACATGGAACCGGTCGACGGCGTCCAGGCCCGCCACGCCGAGGGAGGTGCGGAAGATGACGGCGACGAAGTAGACCGCGACGCCGATGCTCCACATCACCACGGCCCGCCGGCCGCCCGGCGGATCACCGGGCCGGATCAAACGACCGGACGACGGAGGGATGAAGGGGGGAGGAGTGGACGGGGGTTGGTCGGACGGGGGCTGGTCGGACGGTGAGCCGCTCATCGCAGCTCGCCCCTGGCCAGGTTGGAGAACCAGCTGACGTGACGGTGCACGAGCGCCACCGCAGCCTCCGCGTCTCCGGCGCGCAACGCCGCCAGGAGCTCCTCGTGCTCGGTGAGCGTCTTGGCGATCCGGTCGGGGTGTGCGTGCATCACGGCGACGCCCATCCGCAACTGCCGGTCGCGCAGCTGGTCGTAGAGGCGGGAGAGGATCTCGTTCCCCCCGCTGCGGACGATCTCGGCGTGGAAGCAGCGGTCGCTCACCGCCGCCGCGGCGAAATCGCCCTCGGCGGCCTGCTGCTTCTGCTGCTCGAGCAGCTCCTCAAGGCGCTCGATGAGCCCCGGCGGGGCGGGTACCGCCTTGCGCGCGGCATGCGCCTCCACCAGCTGCCGCGTCTCGACGACGTCGGCGATCTCCTGCGCGGAGACGGGCAGCACCAGGGCGCCCTTCTTCGGGTAGAGCCGGATCAGTCCCTCGACCTCGAGCCGCAGCAGCGCTTCCCGCACGGGCGTGCGGGACACCCCGACGGCCACGGCCAGCTCCCCTTCGGTGAGCAGCGTCCCGCCTTCGTAGCGGCGCTCCAGCACGCCCTGCTTCACATGACCGTAGACACGGTCGGCGGCGGGCGGTTGCTTGGCGGGGGCGGCAGGGACGACGGGAACGGAGTCGGAGTCGGAGTCGCGTACAGGGTCGGGGACGGGGGCGGTACGGGTGGCCGAAGGCATGCGTACAGCATAGATACAAGATGTACGTATGATTTTCTGCGTCCAGGATGTGGACGGATGGTGCGGGAATGGGGTACGGGTCGGGCGGATCCCGGCCGTCGTTCCCGGTCCCGTTTCCGGCCGTCGTGGCTGGCGTCACACCTGGTGCCGTTCCGGCTGCCGTTGCCGGTGCCGTCCGGGTGGCGTTCGGATGCCGTTCCGAGTGATCCGACCGTGACACATACGCAGCACGATGCCGGTTCAGCGAACCGGTGATTGTCGCTAGCGTGAGTTAATCGTTCAACCTACGGCTGCGTCGGGGGTACGGGGCACAGTGGTCAGTCCGCTCACGTCAGAGGATCCGCAGGAGGTCTCCGGGTACCGCCTGCGCGGGCGGCTGGGGTCCGGGGGGATGGGCAGCGTGTATCTGTCCACGACCCGCGGCGGCCAGCCGGTCGCGTTGAAGGTGATCCGCCGCGAGTACGCGGAGAACCCGGAGTTCCGACGCCGCTTCGCCCGTGAGGTGGCGGCCGCCCGGCAGGTGCAGGGGACCTACACGGCCGCCGTGATCGACAGCAACACGGAAGGCGAGCAGCCCTGGCTCGCCAGCGCCTACGTGCCAGGACCCTCGCTGGCCGACGCGGTCCAACGCCACGGCCCGCTCCCGGTCACCAGCGTGCTCACGCTCACCGCCGGGGTCGCCGAGGCCCTCCAGTCCGTGCACGCCGCCGGGGTGGTGCACCGCGACCTGAAGCCGTCGAACGTGCTCCTCGCCTCCGACGGCCCGCGCGTCATCGACTTCGGCATCGCACGCGCAGGCGACGCAACGGCCCTGACGGGCACCGACGTACGGCTCGGCACGCCGTCCTACATGGCGCCCGAGCAGGCCGAAGGGCGCACCGCGGGACCCGGGATCGACATCTTCGCGCTCGGTCTGGTGGTGTTCTTCGCCGCCACCGCCCGGCATCCCTTCGGCGAGGGCGACGGCCTCGGTCTGCTGTACCGCATCGTGTCCCAGCAGCCCGACCTGACGGCCTGCCCGGAGCCGCTGCGGCCGGTGGTCGAACGCTGCCTGGCCAAGGACCCCGCCGACCGGCCCTCCCTCGACACCGTCATCGAGGACTGCCTGCGCATCGCCGAGGCGCAGGGCGTGGACCTGATGCGCGGGGAGGGCTGGTGGCTGCCCCGCACGGTGGCGGCCGAGGCCACGGCCCTGGAGCTCCCCGCACCGACGCTTCCGGCACCGCCCGCGCCGGCACCGCTGCCGGCCACCGCGCCCGCGCCGCACGCGTACGTGCCGACCCAGCGCGACGGTGCCGTGCACCCCCAGCCCACCGACACCTCGCCCGCCCGCCCCGGCGAGACGCCCCCCGCCCCGCGGCGGCTGCTCCGTACCCGCCGCGGGCGGCTGACCGCGGTGATCGGCGCGGCCCTCGTCGTGCTGGCCGGGGGCATCTTCGCCGCCGTGCAGATGAACGGTGCCGGTGCCGACGGGCCGACCAGCTCCGCGGACTGGGCGATCATGGATGGCAAGCAGAGCGTGGCCGTCACCTTGAAGGCACCGCCGGCTAAGAACGCCCCCGCGGCCTGGTCCTGGCGGAGGTGCGCCGGCGAGAACGGGAGCACGCTGCACAGCACGTCGTGGCTCGACCTGCGCACCCTCGAGGCCAGCGAGCACGGCGAGGACCTCTCCAGCGGCGTTCCCCAAGGCTTCGACATCCGCTACACCAACTGCACGGACGGCACCGGCGACGAGGTCCCCACCAACGGCCTCACCCTGATCGAAGGCCACGGTTCCTGGGGCACGGTCGACCACCACGACGTCACCGGCGACGACTGCCACAAGGCGGCGACGTCCAAGAACCTGCCGTCGCAGGTGAGCATCGGCAAGCTCCAGGCGGGCCAGGCGCTGCACGCGAACATCGGCATCTGCATCCTCACCAAGCAGCAGACCCTGGTACTGCTGTGGATCGACAAGGCCGTCCCCCGCACGGACAACCTGCGGGACTTCGCGATGACGGCCACCGAGTGGTCCTCGGACAAGGGCTGAGGACCACCCGGGTGCGAGCCGAGGAGCGCCCGGCCGGCTGGCCGGCTCAGCGCGGTACGCGCGCCCGCGTCGGATAGTGGTCGGCCACCACCTGGGCCATGGCGCCGGTCGGGTCGGCCACCACCTCGTTCGCCGAGAAGTAGACGTTCCCGCGCACCTGCGGCCACGCCTCGTCGAAGGTGAGGTGGCGGCTCAGCTCCGCCGGGTCCTGCCACGGTGCCGGCTGACCGGCCGCGCCCTGCTTGTACAGCGCCTCGCCGATGTACAGCTTCACGTTGGTGTGCTCGACCGCCATGGCCCACCAGGGGACCAGCTTGGCGTAGTCGGCGGCGGCGAAGCCGATGTTCCAGTAGACCTGCGGGAGGATGTAGTCGATCCACTCCTCCTGCACCCAGCGCAGCGTGTCCGCGTGCAGGTCGTCGTAGGTCTGGACGCCGGCGGTGGTGTCCGAACCGCGCGGGTCGGTGGCGGCGTTGCGCCACACCCCGAAGGGGCTGATGCCGAAGCTGGCGCCTGGCCGCATGGCGCGGATCCGCGTCGCCGTCTCGTGCACCAGCAGGTCGATGTTGTTGCGGCGCCAGGCGTCCCGGTCGGTGAAGTCGCCGCCGTACTGGGCGAAGGCGGCGTCGTCATCGAAGACCTGTCCCGCCACGGGGTACGGGTAGAAGTAGTCGTCCCAGTGCAGTCCGTCGACCGGGTAGCGCTTGACGCAGTCCAGCATCGCGTCCTGCACGAAGTGCCGCACCGCGGGGATGCCCGGGTTGTAGTAGAACTTCCCGCCGTAGGGGACGACCCATTCCGGATGCCGGCGGGCGGGGTGCCAGGAGGCCAGCTCGTCGAGGTCGCCGCTCTGGGAGATGCGGTAGGGGTTGCACCACGCGTGCAGTTGCAGCCCGCGGCGATGCGCCTCCCGCACGGCGAAGCCCAACGGGTCCCAGCCGGGGGAGGTGCCCTGCGTGCCGGTGAGGTATTGCGACCAGGGCTCGTACGGGGACGGCCAGAAGGCGTCGGCGGTCGGTCGGACCTGGAGGTAGATCGCGTTGAGCCGGCGCTCCACCGCGACGTCGAACAGCGCGGTCAGCTCGGCGCGCTGCTGGTCGGCCGGCAGCCCGGGAGCCGAGGGCCAGTTGCCGTTGCCCACCGAGGAGATCCACATGCCGCGCAGCTGCTCTACGGGACGCCCCTTGCCGTCCGCACGCGCCTTGTCGCCTGCGTGGGCCGGCACCCCGCCCGCCAGCACCGTCGCCGCCGCGCCGACCGATACCGCCGCGAAGCCTCTGCGGCTGATGTGCGTCATCCACGCCCCCTGAAATACCCGTCGGTTCTCTTTCGCCCGCCCGATCATGGGCCAGCGCACGGTCACGGGCAATGCTGTGACGGCACCTTCTTGGGCTTCGCCCTCGCAGTAGCCTGGTGGTAAGGGAGGGGTGGACATGTCACGCGCACGGAAGATCACGGTTGTCGCACTGCTGGTGGCGATCATCGGCTGTTGCTGGAAAGGGCGGTATGCGCTCTTTTACATGTGGGCTACCTGGCGCGAAAGCAGGTCCGACAACTGACCCGAAGGAAACGCCCTCTTGTCGGCTGAGGCGCCGGCTGAGATGCCGGCTGTGCTTACCTGTCGGGGTTCGTGGCCTCGCCGAGCGGAGGAACGCAGATGCGCAGCGGTCTGGAACTGGCCGGCCGGTACCGGTTGGAGAAGCCGCTGGGCCGGGGGGGGGATGGGCGAGGTGTGGCGGGGGCTCGACGTCCAGCTGAGCCGTTCGGTGGCCGTGAAGATCCTTCCGTTGCCCGTCGCGACGAACCCGGCCGACGTTGCGCGTTTCCGGCGCGAGGCCCAGGTCGGCGCGGGGTTGAGTCACCCCGGCATCACCGCGGTCTTCGACATCGGCGAACACCGGGAGCAGGACGACCGGTGGCTGTTCTTCGTGATGGAGCTGCTGGTCGGACGTGATCTGCGGCATCTTCTGACGGCCAGCCCCGAGGGTCTACCGATCGAGCAGGTACGGGAGTTGGCGGCGCAGGCCGCGGACGCGCTCGCAGTCGCCCACCGTCATGGCGTGGTCCATCGGGACATCAAGCCGGCCAATCTGTTCCTGGCGGAGGACGGCCGGGTGAAGATCTGCGACTTCGGCATAGCCCACCTCGCCGACGCGACCCGGCTCACCAGTACGGGGCAGGCGGCGGGCACGCCGTTGTACATGGCGCCCGAGCAGATCCAGGGCCGGCAGGTGGATCACCGCACCGACCTGTACGCCTTCGGCTGCGTTCTGTACGAACTGCTCACCGGCCGCAGTTGGATACGGACCGACACCAACGTGGGTGCGATCCTTTACCACCACATCGACCAGCAGCCGGCGCCACCGCGGTCACTGCGCCCGCAGATCCCGGTCGCCCTCGACGAGCTGGTACTGGAGCTGCTGGCCAAAGACCCTGATCACCGGCCCGCGGACGCCGCGTCCGTCGCCGAACGCCTACGTCGGCTCCCGGACGGCCTGTCACTGCCAGACGTACCCCCGCCCCCGCCCGTACCGCCGTACACGCCGTACACGCCGACGCAACCCGTGCCCGCGCCCCGCCGGCTCGGGCGCCGCGGCCTCGTGCTCGGCGGCCTCGGAGCGGCGGCCCTCGTCGGCGTCCCGACAACCGTGCTGCTCCTCGGCCCGGACAAGGGCAAGGACACGAGCGGGAACAAGGGCGAGGATTCCGGCAGCGGGGCCCAGGCCGGCAAGGTCGGCGCGGGCCAGACCGTCACCATGGGCTACATCCCCTGGGACGAGGGCATCGCCACGACCTACCTCTGGAAGGTCCTGCTGGAGCGGCGCGGCTACCACGTCAACCTCAAGCAGTTCGACACGGCCCTGCTCTTCTCGGCCGTCGCCAGCGGCACCGTCGACTTCCACACGGATGCCTGGTTGCCGACCACGCACCAGACGTACTGGGACAAGTACCGGAGCCGCCTCGACGACCTCGGCAGCTGGGACGCCCGGACGTCGCTGGAGCTGACGGTGCCGTCGTACGTCGAAGACGTCGACTCGCTGGCGGACCTGAAGGGCAGGGCGGACACGTTCGGCGGGCGCGTCGTCGGTATCGAGCCCGCCGCCGGGATGATGACCCTCCTGAACGGCAAGGTCCTGGACGCCTACGGTCTCAAGGATGAGTACGAGGTCGCCTCGTCGAGCACGGCGTCGATGCTGACCGAACTCGACCGGTCCGTCCGGAACCACGAGCCGATCGTGGTGACGCTCTGGTCGCCCCACTGGGCGTACGCCAAGTACGACCTGAAGAAGCTGAAGGACCCGAAGGGCTCCTGGGGCAAGGGTGACCAGATCCACACGGTGGCCCGCAAGGGCTTCGCCGCGAAGGCGCCTACCGTCGCCGGCTGGCTGAGGAACTTCAAGCTGGACGATCAGCAGATCGACGGCCTGGAAAACGCGATCCAAGCCGTCGGCTCGGGCCGCGAGGAGGACGGCGTGAAGTCCTGGCTGGCCGAGAACCCCGGCATGGTGGACAAGCTGGCGCCGGTACCGGACGGCTCCGCCGGGGAGGGCTGACTGGCGTTCAGCGCTCCTCGTCAGCGGTGACGGTTCCCTGAACGAAGTCCTCCCACGCACCAGGTGCGACCCGTATCAGGGGGCCGTCCGGCGCCTTGGAGTCCCGGACGGCTATGAGGCCGGGTATGTTGCGGGCGACTTCGACGCATTCCTGCGCATCCTTGCCACCGCTGTAGCTGGACTTCATGAATCTGAACTCGGTCACGCTTCCATCCCTTGGCTGATCTCTTTGATCAAGTCGAGCGACTTATCTGGCGGAAGACTGAGTTCCGCCGTGCTGTCGAAATACGCGCGATACGCCGGGCCCTCGTCGTTCTCGACCCACACGGTGGAGGTCATGGTGTCGGCGTGAACCACGTCCACTGCCCCGGGTTCGGCGAACGAGAGGATCGTGAACGAACCGCTCACGCAGGGATGTCCACCGGACTGGAACGGCAGTACCTGGAGGCACACGTTCGACAGCTGGCTCAGCTCCAGCAGATGCTCAAGCTGTCGCCCCATCACCCCTGGGCCACCTACAAGCTGACGTAGTGCACCCTCCCAGATCACCACCCGCAGCTGAAGAGGGTTCTCCCCACCAAGCCGGGCCTGTCTTCTCCTCCGTACCTCGACTACCCGCTCGATATCCTCGGGATTTTGACGCATACCATCGCTGACCACCAGCGCCCTCACGTACTCCGGCGTTTGCAGCAGACCTGGAATCAGTGAAAGCTGCCACGTCCGCACCGAGGTGGCTGCATCCTCCATGGCGATGTACTCCGTCAGACCACCGGCATGCGGCGGGTGCTGCCACCACCCCTTCGCCCTTCGGCGATCCCGATCGAGCCGGGCCAGGTTGAGCAGTCCTTCCGAGGTCTCCTGATCTGCGGCATAGAGCTCACACAGGGCCTTGACGTCCAGATCCCGCATCGGCACCCAGCCGCGCTCCATCTTCACGATCTTCGAGTTGGTCGCGCCGAGTACTTCAGCAGCCTGGACCTGGGTCTTCCCAGACACGACCCGCAGCCGCAACAGCTCGCTGCCGAGCCGGCGCCCCAGAACGGTGGACGTCCGATTTCCGAGTTGAGGTGATCCCTTCACGCACACAGTGTCCCCCATCCACAGCAGAGCGTCGAAGCATGGAGACAATTGTCTCGGCAAATATCTCGGAGCTACTTGCCCTCACAGTTGCTCTATCGCTACGTTGAGTGTCCAACCGCTCGCAGAGCGCCGTCGCTTGGCGGAAGCGCACCGTGCTGCCCGGAACGCCCCGGGCCGGCCGGCGAGCCACCGCCCCGTACCCCGACGTCGCCGCACCGGGCACCGGATCCGTACACGAGGAGGCGCGGCATGACCGCAGTTCACGAGGGTGAGGCACGGGGCGACGGTGACGTCGAGGTCGAGTACGTCGCGGTGACCCCGATGCCCGCGGCCGTACCCGGTCCCGTCCTCCGGGAAGACGCGTTGAACTACACGCCCAACGCCCGCAGCGTGAGCCTCGCCCGCCGGCGCGCCGAGCGCCTCGTCACCGAATGGGGGCACGGCGGCCACGCCGAGTCCGTCGCTCTGATCGTCAGCGAGCTGGGCGCCAACGCCCTGCTGCACGGCGGCGTTCGGGAACGTCTCTTCCAGGTACGCCTCGTGCTGACCGAGGACATCCTCCGGATCGAGGTCAGCGACGCGCGCGGTGACCGTCCGCTACGGCCGCGGAGCCCGGGGGACTCCGACACCTTCGGGCGCGGGCTCATCGTCGTCGACCACCTGGCGCACCGGTGGGGCGCCGCGCCCCGCGTCGTCGGGAAGACGGTGTTCGCGGAGCTGGCGCTGGGCGCCGGTCCAGGAGAGGGGCGGACAGCCACGTGAGGCCCCTGGCTCCCTGGCTATGGGCGCGCGTTCCTGTCGGGAGCGGTGGGTGTCAGGAGGGGAAGCAGCAGGTCGTCGACGATGGTGGTGAGGACCTCGTCGGGGATCGGGGCGCCGCGGACCAGGAAGTGGTAGTCGACCAGGGCCGGGGCGAAGCTGATCACCTGGGGTTTGATCGCGTCTTCTGCGATCTCGCCGCGGGCCGCGGCGCGTTCGAGGATCTCGCGCATGAGGCGGTTGCGGGAGGTGAACATGTTGGCGCGTAGGTTCTCGGTGTCCTCGGGGCTGGTCAGGCTCTCGGCCATCAGGCCTCGGACCGCCTCGCCGAAGAGCCCGTTGAGGCTCTTCGCGCCGTGCCGCAGCAGTGCCAGCACGTCCTCGCGCAGGCTGCCGGTGTCCGCAGGTCCCGCCAGCGGGGGGCCGCCGTGGTGCCGTAGCGCGGCGACGACCAGTTCGGCCCGGTTGGGCCACCGGCTGTAGAGCGAGGCCTTGCTGGTGCGGGCGCGGGCGGCGACCCGCTCCATCGCCAGCTTGGCGTAGCCGACCTCGCTGAGCTCGGCGATGGTCGCGTCCAGGATCGCGGCGCGAAGCTCCTCGCCACGGCGTCGCGGACCCTTGCGGTGATCAGCCGCCGCGGTCCACTCGGCGGGCTCGGCCACAGTCCGCACCTCCCGGATTCCGCTGCTGTTGACCGCTGACCGTAGCAAGGACGGCAGTCCGACGCCGGGTGGGTACGGTCCGTTCTCTATTGATGCTACGGTACCCAAGATAGAGAACGGACCGTTTAGTTTCTGGGGGGATCCATGCGGGCCTTCGGGCGATGGGCGGTACGGCGCCGCTGGTGGGTCATCGGCGGCTGGGTGACGCTGGTGCTCATGCTCTTCGGGGTGGGCAGGGCGGCCGGCGGCGCGAGCTACCAGGACGCGTTCACCTTCCCCCGGTCCGACTCGCAGACGGCCCAGTCCATCGCGGCGCGCGCCTTTCCCTCGGACTCGGGCGACGCCGACCGGATCGTCTTCCACACCTTTGCCGGCACGGTCGACGATCCGGCGGTGCGCGAGCGTGTACAGCCGATGCTGGCGAAGGTCGCCTCGCTCCCTCACGTGGCGCACGTCGAGAGCCCGTACGCGGCACATGGTCAGGCGATCTCGCGTGATGGCAGGACGGCATACGCCACGGTCACCTTCGACGCGGCGGCGAACGACCTCCCCGAATCCGCTGTCGGCGCTGTGGTCGACACCGCGCAGTCGGCCCGTACGCCGGCGCTGCAAGTGGAGTTGGGCGGGCAGGCGGTCGCCGAGGCCCGGTCGTCCGGACCCGGCCCGCTGATGGCCATCGGCCTCGGGGCGTCCGCGCTGGTACTCCTTGTGCTGTTCGGATCCGTGACGGCGATGGCGATGCCCCTGGTGACGGTCCTTGTAGCGCTCGGGGCCGGGATCAGCGTGACCGGTCTGGTCACCCACGTCATGGACATCGGCAGCGCCACCGAGGGGATCGCGTCGATGATCGCGCTCGGCGTCGGCGTCGACTACTCGCTGTTCATCGTCTCCCGCTTCCGCACCCTGCTCGCCGAGGGCCACGATCCGAAGCAGGCCGCCGCCGAGGCCATGAACACCTCAGGGCGGGCGGTGCTGTTCGCAGGCACCACCGTGGTGCTCGCGCTGCTGGTGCTGCTGCTGTTCGGGGTGAGCGTCACCAGCGGGATCGCCGTCGGGTCCGCGATCGAGGTGTTCTTCACCATGGCCGCGGCGCTCATCCTGCTCCCCGCGGTGCTGTCGCTGCTCGGCCACCGGGTCAACAGCCTGCGCGTGCCCGGCCGCCGGCTCACCCCCGCCACGGCCGTCTCGCCGCGCTACCGCCGCTGGGCACACCTGGTACAGCGCCGGCGGTGGATCGCCACCGTCGGGGTGACCGCCGTGATGCTCCTGCTTGCGCTGCCGGTCCTCGGCCTGCACCAGGGCAATCCGGACGCCGGCACCGACCCCTCCCACACCACCACCCGCAAGGCCTACGACCTGCTGGCCGACGGATTCGGACCGGGCTTCAACGGGCCTCTGCAACTCGTCACCACGCTGCCGTCCCCCTCCGACGTCACGGTCCTCGACCACCTCGCCCGTACGATCGCGGCCGAGCCCGGGGTGGCCTCGGTGAGCCCGCCGCGCACCGACCCGGCCGTCACCACCGCCGTGCTGTCGGTCGTACCGACCACCGCCCCGCAGGCCACGGCCACCGGAGACCTGGTGCACCGGCTGCGCGACACGGTGATCCCCCGCGCTGTCGCCGGCAACGACATAGCCGTGCACGTCGGCGGACCGACCGCCGGCTACATCGACCTGTCCTCGGCGCTCAGCAGCCGGCTGCTGCCCTTCATCGCCGTCACCCTCGCGATCGGGTTCGTCCTGCTGCTCGTGGTCTTCCGCTCCCTGGCGATCCCCCTCACCGCCGCCGCGCTGAACCTGCTGTCCATCGGTGCCGCCCTCGGCCTGGTCGGCTTCCTCTTCCAGCACGGCCTGACCGGACTGCCACCCTCACCGGTCAGCTTCGCGGTACCCGTCATGATGATCGCGATCGTCTTCGGTCTCTCCACCGACTACCAGGTGTTCCTCCTCACCCGCGTGCAGGAGGAATGGCTCGTCCACCGCGACAACGCCCGGGCCGTGCGCGAGGGCATGGGACGGGTCAGCGGCGTCATCACCGGCGCCGCCGTCATCATGATCGCCGTCTTCGGGGCGTTCGCGCTCGGCGGGCAACTGCTGTTCCAACAGATCGGCATCGGCTTCGCTGCGGCGGTGGCGCTGGACGCCTTCCTGCTGCGCTTCCTGCTCGTACCCGCCGTCATGTACATCCTGGGCGACCGGAACTGGACGCTGCCCCGATGGCTGCGCCGGCTCCCGCACTTGCACATCGAGGCGGAAGGACGTGCCGAGCCCGCGCTGCCCGTGGCCGCAAGGCACCCCGAAGGGAAGCGCTGACGGACAGGACACGCCGCGCCGCGCGAGGAACCCGGCGGGTCCGGGCGGGCCAGGACGGCGCCCTACTACCCGTACTCGACGTCACCCCTCTTGATCGCCACCGGCCTCCATACAGGCGATGAAGTCCGCATTGCTCACCGTGGGCACGCCGGAGCTGCCGGAATTCGGCAACGTGGTCGACTCGCTCGGCGCCCGCTGCACGGCGCCGTCCGCCTCGGCGCGCTGCACCGGGTGGTCACCCTCCCGGGCTCCGGCGGCGGACGACGCCGACGGCATCGGCTGGTCCATCACGGCGTGGGCGTTGGCCTCCGCTGCGCGCTCGAAACGGTCGCCGGGGTCGGAGACCTGGAGACCCGACCCGTTGTCCGTGCCGGCGACGGGCCCTTGGCGTTGCTGGACGACGTGGGTCAGCTCGTGGGCGAGCGTGTGCCTGTCGGTTCCGCCCTCGCCGATCACCACGTGGTTGCCGGACGTGTAGGCGCGCGCACCCAGCTCGGCGGCCGACGCCCTGGCCGCGGCGTCGGTGTGGAGGCGGACGTCGGAGAAGTCGGCGCCCATGCGGGCCTCCATCTCCTGCCTGAGCGGACCGTCCATCGGTCGGCCACCACCGCTCAGCACCTGGTGCACGGCGGTGCTGCGCTGTACCGGTGCCACCGGCTTCACCGGCTGGTCCTGGTGCTGTCCCTGCTCCGAGGGCTGATGCCCGCACCCGGGACCGTGCGCGTGCCGCGCCTGTTGCAGCATCCGGGAGACGGCGGCGTTCCCGGCCGTGCGTTGCAGGGCGAGGATCGACGCCGGTGACGTGTCGCCGACCACGAGCGGGTTCCGCACCGGCAGGGCAGGGCTCTTGGCGGACGGAGATGATCGCCGGGCCGGCTTCGCCCGGCGTGTCGCGTCGTGATCGTGATCGTGGGCCTGCATGGCCGCAAGTACCTCCCGTGGCACCGGTGGACCTCAAGCGAACTGCGCCTCTGTGAAGTTCAGCCCAGTCTGATCACGTTGGGCAAGGAGCCTGCGGGCACTGTTCGGTGCCCGAACGGGACACTCCGCACCGCGATCGCGGCACATCAACTGCCGTTTACATGAAGGTAGTTGGCCGGTATGTGGACGCCCTCACGTCCCGGAATCAACTCTCGGCCGGCTGAGGGCCGGCACTCACCAGCCCCGACTCATAGGCGCTGATGACCAGCTGTGCGCGATCACGCGCGCGCAACTTGCTCAGCAGGCGGCCGATGTAGGTCTTCACGGTGCCGTTGCTGAGGTGCAGGTACGCCGCGATGTCGGCGTTGGACAGGCCCCGGGCCACCAGCACCAGGACCTCGCGTTCGCGGTCGGTGAGGTCCGGCAACGACGAGACCGGCGCACGGTGCGCGTGCGGGAGGCGGGCGAACTCGGCGATGAGGCGGCGGGTCACCGACGGCGCCAGGAGGGACTCGCCGGCGGCGACGGTGTGGATGCCCGTCAACAGGGCGTCGGGGGAGGTGTCCTTGAGGAGGAAGCCGGCCGCCCCGGCGCGCAGCGCGCCGTACACGTACTCGTCGAGGTCGAAGGTGGTGAGGACGAGGATCCGGGTGCCGGCGGTCTCCGCTGATCCGGCTATCCGCCGGGTCGCCTCGATGCCGTCCAGATCGGGCATCCTGATGTCCATCAGCACCACCTCCGGGTGGAGCTGCCGCACCCGCTCGACGGCCTCGGCGCCGGTGCCGGCCTCGCCCACGGCGGTCAGCCCGGGTGCCGTGTCGACGAGCAGCCGGAAGCTGCGGCGGAGCAGGGGCTGGTCGTCGGCGACGAGCACCCGGATCGGATCGGTCATGCGGTCCCGGTCCCTTCCTTTCGGCAGGCGTTCGTGGAGTTCGCAGGTTCCGGCGGGAGAGGCCCCGGCGAGGGACGTTCCGGCGAGGGACGTTCGGGCGGGGGCAGCCGGGCCGAGACGGTGAAGCCGCCGCCGGGCCGCGGTCCCGCCGCCAGCGTCCCGCCGTACATCATCACGCGCTCGCGCATCCCCACGAGTCCGTGACCGCCCTTGAAGTCCGCCCGGTCGAGGCCCGCCCGGTCGGAACCGGCCGCACGTCCGGCGCCGTCGTCCACCACCTCGACGGCCACGCCGCCCTGCCCGTCCCCCGTGATCGTCACCTGGCAGTGCGTGCCGTCGCCGGCGTGCTTGACCACGTTCGTCAGCGCCTCCTGAACGATCCGGTACACGGCCAGCGCGGTCCCCGCGGAGAGCGCGGCGGTCAGCTGCGTGCGCCGCGTGCCGTGCGCGCCGTGCGTACCGTGCGCGCCATGCGTACCGTGCGTGCCGAGTTCGACACGGACGCCCGCCTGCTCGGCGCGCCGGACGAGCCGCGGCAGGTCGTCGAGGCCGGGCGGCGGTGCGGTCTCCGGTGCGCCGGGGGCGCGCTGATCGGTTGCGTCGCCGCGCAGTACCCCCAGCGCGCGCCGCATCTCCGTGAGCGCCTCCCGGCCGGTCCGCTCGATCGCCTGGAGGGCGTCGCGGGTCTCCTCGGGGCGTTCCTCGGCGACGTGATCGGCGACCGCCGCCGAGACGACGATCACGCTGAGGCTGTGCGAGACGATGTCGTGCAACTCCCGGGCGATGTCCAGGCGTTCCTCGGACCGCGCCTCCTCCGCCAGCCGCAGTTCCTGCCGAACCGCCCGAGCGCGCCGTTCCCGCACCACCCGGCCCGCGCCCCACGCGGCACCGACCACCAGCCAGACCAGCGCCGACGTTCCGACCGCTGCCGACCACGGTCCGGACGGCGTCAGGGCCGCCTCACCGGTGATGACCGCGAACGCCGCGACCGCCAGGGTCAGGGCCAGCGCCGCGGCGGCACGGCGAGCCGGCTCGACGAGCGCCACCGCGTACGCGGCCAGCGCCGTGGAAACGTAGGGGTCGCGGGTGATGTCGAGCAGCGTCGCAGCCGCCGAAGCGGCCAGCACCACGGCCAGGGCGGGCAGCGGGAACAGTCGCCGAACGGACAGCGGTGCGCCCACGCCGACCGCCACCAGCCAGCCCACCCACGCCGGACCGACGAAGTGGGGCAGGCCGTCGGACCCGCTCTGCCCGGCCAGGGCCCCGTACCCGACCGTCATGACGACCGCCGCGCCGACGTCGAGCACCAGCAGGTGCGGGCCCGTCCGCAGACGCCATCGCACGGTGCGCATCACACGACGGTACCGAGCGCCGCGACCGCTCCTCCTGCCTGCGCGCATCATCCCGCCTGCCCGAAGAAGAACATCGCGGTGCCCGCGAGGCCGACCAGGAGAAGTCTCCCGGCGACCGTCGCCGCCCGCGGCACCGGCCCGGTGCGCCACGCGGCCACGCCCAGCGGGACGAGCGCCACGCACAGTCCCGCGGCAGCGGCGATCGACCAGGCGGTCGTCCCCTTCAGCACGCCCAGCGGCATCGCCGACGCCAGCCCCAGGGCCGTCGCACGCAGCGGTCCGAGCACCCGCGCACGGTAGGCACCGAAGGCCAGCAGGATCCAGCCGCCCATGATGGCCGCGTTCAGGATGCTGAAGACGTGGAACGCGCCGTAGGTCGCGCTCACCGTGCGGGTCGCCGTTGCCGCTCCCTGCACGGTCACCAGGTGGAGGTCCAGGTGGTCCACACCGGCGTGGAAGGTCCGCGCGAACAGGCCGAGGACCGTGAGGACGCCGCCCCACACGGCCAGCTCCCGGAACCGTTCACCGATCCGGGCGGCGAGCAGCGTGATGCCCGGCCAGAGCAGTACCCAGCCCGCGGAGACCAGGCTGTACGAGGCCGTGACGAGGCCCGGATGGTGCTCGTACGCGCGCAGTTGCGCGGGGTAGAAGAAGTCGAAGCGGAATCGCAGCAGCACGCCGGACAGGACCAGCAGGGGCCCGACGACCAGGGAAGCGGCGCCTACCCAGCGGCCCGGGAAGACGGGAGGGACGGCAGGGGCGGGAGGGTCGGGAAGAACGGAGTTCGACCCGGCAGCCGGCTGCGACGCGGCGGTTGGCTCACTCGTGGCGGTCATGCGGCAACGATGCTGCCGCATGGCCCCCCACGTCGTCGGAGCACGGGCCACACTCCTGGATCAGACCGTGGTCGTACCGGCACGCGTGGCGGCCGCGGCCCAGTCCGCCGCCGTCAATGCATCAATGCCGTAACCGAGTTGCGCCCATACCGGCCGAAGTCGCGTGACCGGCGACAATGTGAGCGTGCCCACTTCGACTGAGACCGAGTTCGACGACGGTACGCCCGTCAGGTTCGTCCTTGCCCCCGGCACGGTGGGAGGGACCCCGGCGGACTCCGACCTTCCCGAAGGCATGGGCAGGGCCGTGCCCGTGGCCGCCGGGGGCCGTGTCGTGGCCGACGTCGCCGCCAGTGTGCTGCGCGGGGCGCTCAAGCCGCTCGGGCCGCTGCTCCAGCAGGTGCACGACGCGGCGAAGGCGACACCCGAGCCGCCCACCGAGCTGAGCGTGACCTTCGGCGTGCAGGTCGGGCAGGACCTGAAGTTCGGGATCGTGGGCGGCAGCGGTCAGGCCCACCTCACCGTCACCGCCAGCTGGAAGCCGCTCGCCGCGGACCGCCCCGACGCCACGCACACGCCGGAGTGACCTTGGGGTGGTTCACAACCCCGGCAGCGGCGCAGGCCGACCCGTCCCTGCATGTCGTGAGCATCCGGCGAGCGGCCAACGGCAACGTGGCGGGCGCGGGCTTCGTGTTGACCGCCAACACCGTGCTGACCTGCGCCCATGTCGTCAACGTCGCGTTGAACCGTGCCATGCTCGAGGACCGCTACCCGGGCGACAGCGTGGTCTCCGTCCAGTGGCGCGAACGGGAGCGGGAGCGCTCGTGTCCCGCATGGGTGGAGCACTGGATCCCGCCGCGCACGGGGCGCGGCACGGCGGTCGGCGACCATGACGACGAGTGGTTCGGTGACCTCGCCGTGCTGCGCGTCGACACGCCCGTCACCGATCTGCCCGGAGCGGCGAGCCGGGCCGCCATGGACCCCGGCCAGGAGGTGCGCGCCTGGCACGGCAACGGCCGGGCCGCCACGGTCGCCCGGCTGAACGTCGTCTCGGTGCACGGGGGGTTGGGCTACCTCGACGGGGACGCCACCGGCATGGCGGTCGGCACCGGCTACAGCGGCGGTCCCGTGTGGTCCCCTACGGACCACGCCGTCGTCGGCATGGTCGTCGCGCACTACATGCCGCCGACGGATGCCGGTGGGATGCCGCTTCCCTACAGTCCCCAGCACCTGCTGCGGCGCAGCTGGGCCCTGCCGTGGCAGCACATCGAGGACGAGCTGCGTCCCTTCGGCGTGCTCGGCCGATTCGGCCGGGCGGCCCTCGATCCCACGGACTCCGCCCTCCCGCTGCTGGTGAAGGCGATCGAGGACGCCTTGCTGTCGCCGGGCGACCGTATCGAGATCGCCCGGCGCCTGGCCCAGGTGTGCGAGGTCCAGCAGGGCAGCCTCGTCACCCCGCCCACGGCCGAGGAGATCGCCGCGTTCCTGCTGACGCATCCGCGCGCACTGGCCGCGTTCTCCGGGCTGCTGCGGCGCCCGCATCCGGAGGCCGCTGACCGCATCCTGGCCTTCGGCGCCCTCTCGGGCGTCCCGCGGCTGCTGTCGCCGCAGGAGCACACCGAGCTGCGCAAGCACCTGGACGGCCTCGACCGCGAGGTGCTCAACCGGCTCCCCGAGGCCGCACGTGCCGCCCTGCCGCACCTCGCCGAGCTGCCCCGCAGCGGCTCACTCGACGGCCTGCTCGACGACCTGGAGTCGCTGCACGGCGACGGCCGTGCCACGCCGGGGGAACGCCGGGTCCCCGCGCTGCTGCGCGTCATGGAGTACGCCGGTGCGCTCTGCCCGGTGACCAAGCGGGCGCACCTGCGGCTGTGGGCGGACGGTGTGGCCCAGCGGCTGGGCATCAACCGGACCGCGTTGGGCGAGCGCAGGTCCGACGCCCAGGAGTGGGCCCGCTCGCTGCGCGACCGCGCGCGGGTACGCGTCCTCGTCCAGGTCACCCGGGCCGACCAGGGCCGGCACGGGCTGCGCATCTGGTGCGACGAGGGCGCGGGCCCCCGCCAGGTGACGCAGGACAGCACCACCACGTACTCGGCGTCCGAGGCGGCCCGTGCGGTGCTGCGCACGCTGAACTCCCTGACGCTGCCGGACGACGACGAGCGCCCACCGCTCGTCGAGGTGCTGGTGGACCGGACCAGCCTGAACCTCCCCGTCGACGAATGGACCGCGCTGGTCCCCGGTGAACTGGTACCGGGTGTGCTCGGCGTGGAGTTCCCGCTGGTCGTGCACTGCCCGGAACTGCTGCGCCGGCACCAGCGCTTCATGCCCCACTGGCGCAGCAGGTGGAACCGGCTGGACTCCGGGGAGACCCTCGTCGTCTCGGCGGCCATGGACCAGGAGAAGATCTACACGAAACTGGTCAACCAGCTCGACACGGTCCGCGTCTGTGTCGACGTACCGCCCGACTCGCGGGACGCTGTCGTGCAGACCTGCCTCGCGCTGGGCATACCCGTGGTGGTGTGGGACCGCGAAGGGGAGAGCGCGTCGCACGTCATCACGCACACGGCCCAGACCGCCACCCGAGAGCTGCCCGACGAGATCCGCGCCTACCGCGCCGGCGCCAGTCACTGCCCGCCCGACTATCCCGGCCGTCCCGTGCTGGCCTGGGCCGACGCCGACCGACCGCTGCCGAGACTGCACCTGTCCGAACCCCAGGAGAACGTATGACCTCCGCTTCCGAGGCCCCGTGGCGACTCTTCCGCGGTGACGGTTCGGCCCGGTCCGTCACCCTGCCGTCCGCCCCGCCCTGGCGTAGCTTCACCCCTGCCCAGGCCGCCCGTCCGGAACTCCCCTACCTGATCGAGGAGCGCCACGCCAACGTCGTCAACGCCGCGCTGCACCTGCGCCGCCCCCTGCTGGTGACGGGTCCCGCGGGCACCGGCAAGTCGTCGCTGGCCCGCGCGATCGCGCACGAGCTGGGCCTCGGCCGGCTGCTGCGCTGGCCCATCAACAGCCGCTCGACCGTCAAGGACGCCCTCTACCAGTACGACGCCATCGGCCGGCTCAGGGAGACCACGCTCAGCCGGGACCGCGGCGAACGCGAGCCGTCGATCGGCACCTTCGTCCGGCTCGGCCCTCTCGGCAACGCCCTGGTGCCGTCCGCAACCCCCAGGGCCCTGCTCGTCGACGAGATGGACAAGGGCGACGTCGACCTGCCCAACGACCTGCTGACGGTCTTCGAGGAAGGCGTCTTCGACATCCCGGAGCTGAGCCGGCTCCCGGAGGACATGGCCGAGGTCGAGGTGCGCACCCACGACCACCAGGGCACCGTCCGCGTGCACCAGGGGCTCGTGCAGTGCACCGAGTTCCCCGTCGTCATCATCACCAGCAACGGGGAGCGCGACTTCCCGCCCGCCTTCCTGCGCCGCTGCATCCGGCTCGATCTGCCGGTGCCCGACAAGAAGCGGCTGTGCTCCATCGTCGCGGCGCACCTCGGCCAGGACGCGCTGCGGGACGCGGACGACCTGGTCGAGGCCTTCCTGCAACGCCGCGGCACCGAGGAACTGGCCACCGACCAGCTGCTGAACGCCGTGTTCCTGCGCACCGGCGGTGTCGACCTGGCGGCGGACGGCCTGCTGAACGCCGTACTGCACCAGCTCACCGGGGCGATGTGAGCATGGCCGGCGGCGGTGCCCGGCTCGTCGAGGCGCTGCGGGTCCTCTCGGCCTGCGGCCACGAGCTGGACGCCGACCAGGTGCTGGACGTGCTGTGGCTGGCGCGCCGCATGCCCGCCGGCCCGGACGCCCCGCTGCATCCGGACCCGGCGGAGCCGGACCCGCCGCCCACGCCACCGCCCGCTCCGGAACCGGCCCGTGACGGTCGGCAGCGCCACGCCCCGGACCCGGACGACCCCGACCTGCCCGACCTCACCAGCCCCGCGCTGTATGCGGCGGCCCGTCAGGCCCCGGTCGCCGAGATCCGGGCCGTCGCGCCGGAGCAGGAGCCGCGCAGGGCGATGCCGGTGCGGGTGCCGGAGGACAAGGCGCTGGCCGACGAGCTCCAGCTCGGCCGGGCACTGCGGCCCCTGCGCCGGCGCCACGACAGCCGGTACCGCACGGAGGTCGACGAGGAGCGAACCGCCGCCGAGCTCGCGGAGACCGGCCTGGCCGACGTGGTGGAGCGGCCGGTGCGGGAACGCTGGCTGAACCTGGTCCTGCTGGTCGACGACGGCCTGTCCATGCTGCTGTGGCACCGGCTCGGTGCGGAGCTGCGCACCCTGCTGGAAAGGCTGGGCGCGTTCGCCGTCACCCGGGTCCTCGGACTCGACACGCGCACCGCACGCCGTCCGCGGCTGCACGCCCGCCCGTTCCTGCCGGACAGCACCGAACTGCCCCTGAGCACCGTCAACGACCCGTCAGGACGGACGCTCCTGCTGGTCGTCAGCGACGGCATGGGCGCCGCGTGGCGGGACGGCACCCTGCACGGGCTGCTGGAGGAGCGCGCCGCCCACGGCCCGGTGGCGGTGCTGCACACCCTGCCGCCCGAGATGTGGGAGGCGTCCGGCATCTTCGCCGAGCGCTGGCAGGTCACCACCCGGCGGATCGGCGGCGCCAACACCGCCTGGAAGGTCGTCGACCCGGTGCTGCCGTCCGGTCTCGGCGGCTTCGACGGGGTGCCGGTGCCCGTCGTGGAACCCACCCCCGGCGCGCTCCACGACTGGGCCCGACTGCTCGCCTCGCCCGGGACCAGCGCCGTGCTGCCGCTGCTGGCCCGGCCCGGTCAGTACACCGCCCCCGCCGCACCGCGCGAGACACGCAGCGCCCAGCACTTCCGGGACGCGGCCACCCCGGAGGCGTACCGGCTGGCGGCGCACCTGGCCGCGGTCTCCCCGCTGACGGTGCCCGTGATGCGGCTGGTGCAGCGGGCCGTCCCGTGGCCGGCCAGGACCTCCCACCTCGCGGAGGTGTTCCTCGGCGGACTCCTCCAGCCGCATCCCGCACCGGTGGCCGGTCCGTTGCCCGCGAAGCACCGGGTCTTCGACTTCTCCGAGGCGTCCAAGAGCACCCTCCTGGACGCCGTCCCGCAGGGCGAACTCCTGCGTACCAGTGGCGACATCGGACGTCACCTGGAAGAACTCGTCGGCAGGTCACCCGACTTCCCGGCCTGGCTCGCCCACCCCGAAGGGCCCGCCGACCTGCCCGGTTCGCACCAGCCGTTCACCAGCGTGGAACGGCGGCTGCTCACCAGGTTCGGCATATCTCTCGGCGGTACGGCGGGCGCCGCGGGCACACCGCACGCAGCGGCCGTCGCCGACGCGGACGACTGGGCGCCGCTCACCGAGGACGACCCTCGGGAGCTGGGCGAATACACCTTGAGAGGGCGCCGGCGAGGCCGCCGCACCACCGTCTACCTGGGCACCGACGAGCAGGGCGACATGGCGGCGCTGCGGGTCCAGCGACCTGACTGGGCGACCGCGAATACCCGGCTGTTCATGACCGAAGTGGAGGCGCTCTCCCGGCTCCAGGGGCAGTACGCCCCCCACCTGCTCGTCACCGAGTACAACGGCTCGCCGCCCTGGATCGCGATGACGCTGATCGCCGACCCGGACACCCCGACCGCCCAGCCGCCCCGGCTCGGAGAGATCTTCACCCAGGCCATGGCGGACAGCACCGCCCCGTTCGACACCCTCCGCGGGCTCCTCGTCGGCTGCTACCTCGCCAACGCCCTCGCCCTGTGCCACGCCAACGGACTCGTGCCCGCCGACTTCGGCCCCGACAGCGTCTTCGTGCTGCGCCGCACCATCGTCCTGGCGGATCTGTCGGACTGCGTCATCGACGGCGAGTACCCCCTCGCCGGGCCGGTCCCCACCCCCGCGGACAACGTGCACTCCCTCGGTGAACTGCTCCAGTTCATCAGCAGCAAGGCGGGCTGGGACATGCCGGGCATGCCGGACGGGATGCACCTGTGGCAGGGCGACACCTGGGAGAGCCTCCGGCGGATGGTGTCGCGGTGCCTCGACGCGGATCCGGCGCAGCGACCGGCGGCCAGCGAAGTCGCCGAACTCCTGGCCCGGTACGTCGCCCAGAGCCGCTTTCAGCACGGCGGCGAGCAACCGGTCGCGCCGGCCCCCGTGGCGGTGCCGGCGCGGGTGCCGCTCGCCGTACCCCCGCCGCCCGCCGGAGCCGACCGGCCGAGACCGCCGGAGCTGCGCCTGCCCCGTTTCGGAGCCGCCCGCCGTGCCGCCGAGGCACGCCTGGCGCGGCTGCGCGCCCCGTTGCGGTACGGCAGACGGCTGACCCTGGTCGGCGCCGACCGCTACAGCGGCCGGGCCACCACGACGATGGTGCTCGGCTCGCTGCTCGCCACCGCGCGCGGTGAACCGGTCCTGGCACTGGACGGCGCCCCGTCCGAGGGAGCGCTCGACGCCTTCCTCACGATCACGCACCGCAACGAGGCGGTGCTGCGGACCCTCGCCGCGCTACCGCCGAACCCTTCGCACGACCAGGTCCGTGCCTGCACCACCCGGCTGTCGTCGGGCCTCGAAGTGGTGGCGCACCGCGGCGGGCACTTCACCGTCAACCCCGCCCACGCGGCGGAGTACGCCCGCGTGCTGGAGCGCACCGCGCCGCACTACCCCTTCGTGCTCACCGACTGGGAGCCGCTGTACGTCGACCGGTCGGCGGACGTGGTGCTGGACCGCACCGACCGGTTGATCCTGTGCTGCGGCAGCGCCGACCGGTTCCTCGATGGGGCGGTGCGCGCCCTGGACGCGGTGTGGGACGCCGGGCACGAGCGGCTGGTGAACGAGGTGATCGTGGTGGCGGCCGAGCTGAACGGCCGCGCTCCCCGTGACCTGCCGGCGGTGCTCGCCCAGCACCTCGGCATCGCTCCCGAGCAGGTGGTGCAGGTCCCGTTCGATCCCGTCCTGCAATCGGCGCACTGGGACCTGGACCGGCTGCGGGCGGCCACGACGAGCGCGTTCCTGGAACTCGCCGAGCTGGTCATGAGCGGGCCAGGACCGGAAGCCGGGGCCGAGCCGGATGCGGAACCCGGGTCCGGGGCCGGCCCCGGAAGCCCCTTGAACCCCGGAAACCCCGCAAACCCCGGAAACACCGGAAACACCGGAAACACCGGAAACACCGGAAACGACTGACCGTCAGCCGTCGCACTGCGCCAGCATCACCCGCTTGTCGGCAGCCGTCACAGGAAGGTCGTACGTCAGCGACACCTGGGCGAAGCGCAGCGAGTAGGCGCAGCGGATCTGCTTGTTCGGGGGCAGCCAGGACGCCGGGCCCGAATCGCCCTTGGCGGCGTTGGTCGGGCCGTCGCTCGGGATCAGGTTGAGCGGGTCGTTGGCGATGGCCTCCCGCTTGCTCTTCGGCCACTGCGCCGCGCCCATCTGCCAGTCGTACGACAGGGGCATGACGTGGTCGATCTGCACCGTGGTGGCGCGGGACTTGGTCCACCGGATGGTCTTGCCGGTGTACGGGTCGTGCAGCGTCATGGCGGTGACCACGCAGTCGGAGCCGGAGCGGAAGCGCAGGTCCTGGCCGTCGCGGCGGAGCAGGTCGTTGCGGGTGTCACAGCCGTTGTGCGCCAGCGGGACACCGTCGGCCGTGTCCATCCACGCGTAGCCGAACTCGTCGCGTTCGTAGCCGGTCCTGGGCCCGCGGCCCTTGGTGCGTAGCTGGTCGATGACCCGGCGGGCCGACACCCGGTCGTCCAGGGTCGTGATCGGGGCGAGGCCCGGCTTCGTGCCGTGCGGGTTCTTCAGCGGGCTGGTGGGGTGGCCGGCCTGGGCGGGCGCCTTCGAGGGCAACTCCGAGGGCGTCTTCGAGGCACCGGAGGATGCGCCGGCGGACGAGGAGGAGTGCGCGGGGGCCGGGTCGTCGCCCGGCGTCTTGCATGCGGAGGCTGCCAGGAGCAGCCCGGGTATGAGGAGCAGGGTGGGCACCCGCCCCTGCCTGCGTGGTCTCGTGGACACCGGTCGCTCCCCCACTCTCCCGCCCGGTCGGGCGTACCCGCCCCGGTCGGGACGGACCCCCTCATCATCCGGTCACGCCCCCGGATGGCAACACACCGTGCCGGGAACCGCCCGACTTCGGCCGGTTGGCTTCGCCGTCGGCCGATCAGTTTCCGCCTCAGCCAATGGGTTTCGGCCCCCGTGCGCGGACCGCGGTGCGGGCCCCGGTGCGGGCCCGGCGCGGACCGCGGTCAGGAAACCGCCACCGGACGGCCCCGACACCGGACGACCGGACGAGCCCGGCACCAGCCGACCATAGGAAGCGGCCACGTCGACACGGTCATGGAGACGCGCCTGCCAACCGTGCGCACGGAGCCGGGCGGGCGCCTCCGTCCCCAGTCCGCCCTTCCACAACGCCCGGTAGGGATCCATCGAGGGAAGCCGCCACGCCTGGGCGAGCAGCGCCGAGTCGGCGATATGGCCATACTCGAAGGCGAGTCGACCACCCGCCGCGGACAGCGCGCTCACCCCCGCCACCAGCCCCTCCGCGGCCTCGGGCGTGAGATAGACCAGCAGCCCCTCCGCCAGCCAGGCGGTCGGCGCAGCACGGTCGAACCCGGCCGCGACCAGCGCATCCGTCCACGGCTCACGCAGATCGGCCGGCACGACCACGCGCTCACACCCCGACGGCTCGACGCACCCGGCGAGCAACGGCTCCTTGAAGGCGAACACCTCGGGCAGGTCCACCTCGAACACCCGCGTCCCGGCAGGCCACGCCAACCGCAGCGCCCGGGTGTCGAGACCGGCGGCGAGCAGCACCACCTGACGGCACCCCGCCTCGGCAGCGGCCAGCAGGTAATCGTCGAAGAACCGCGTGCGCAGCACCCCGTGATGGGCGAAGGCCATGCCCAGCTCGGCCATCGGCCCCAGTGCGGCGAACGCACCACCTCCCGCGGGCTCTTCGGGGAACGCCCCCGGCGCGGCATCCAGAAAGCGCTGCGCATACGGGTCGTCAAACAGCCGATCCGACCGCCGGCTCTCACCCGCGCGCACCGCCGCCACCCCCAGCGCCGTCTTCGCCACACCCCGCAGGACCTCATCGGATCCCATGCCCGCCCCCTCGACGACCGGCCCTCGCGTACCGGCCGGCCACGACAGTCGCCACCGCCCGACTACCTACATCGCCAACGATACATCGCCACAGATGCATTAACCCATCAAGACATCGAGGCATCAAGGCATCGAGGCATCAAGGCATCAAGGCATCAAGACTTCAGGTCGCTTACACCTCCGCGCCGACTACATCGCCGGCGCTACATCGCCGGCGCTACATCGCCGGCGCTACATCGGCGGCGATGCAACCTTGTAAGATCCACCGCATGGACGGCGGCGGACTGCACCGGCTCGGGAAGCGGCTGATCGAACTGTCCTCCCAGGTCACCGGCGAGAGCGGCGACCTTTCACTGACGCCCGGCGAGGCCGCTGCGCTGGAGGACGTCATCAAGCATCCGGACAGCTCGATCAGCGAGATCCAGCAACGGACGGGCTTCGTGCAGAGCCATGTCTCGGCATCGGTGTCCCGGCTACGGAAGCGGGGCCTCGTCCAGGCCTCGCCCGACCCGCACGACGGGCGCCGCACGCGCATCCGCGTCGCGGACGGCACCCTGCACGCGATCAGCCGCCGCGCGGCCCGCGACATCGGCGAGGCGGTCGCCCGCGCCGTTCCGGACCCCGACCGAGCCCGCCGGGCGACGGCACTCCTGGAGGAGCTGGCCGAGCTCCTGCTGTGATGCGGAGCGGCACGACGCCTGCATGTCGACCCACACATCGGGCATAAAGCCCAATATGGGCATAGGACACATCGACGACACCGCCGCGCTCACCGTACTGCGGGACGGATTCGAGGGCACTCTGCTCACCCCCTACGACCCGCCCTACGACGAGGCACGCACGATCTTCAACGCGATGATCGACCGGCGTCCGGCCGTCATCGCCCAGTGCGAGACCCCACGGGACGTCGCCGCAGCCATCCGCTACGGGCGCGAGCACGGCCTGGACATCGCGGTACGCGGGGGCGGTCACAGCGTCGCCGGGCAGGCCGTGGTCGACGAGGGCCTCGTCATCGACCTGCGCCGGATGAACCGGGTCGTCGTCGACCCCGAGGCCCGCGTCGCCACCGTCGGCGGCGGCGCCACCATGAGCGACCTCGACCGGGCCTGCCAGCCGCACGACCTGGTGACCACCGGCGGCCGCGTCTCCACCACGGGCGTCGGCGGGTTCACGCTCGGCGGCGGATCCGGATGGCTGGACCGCAAGTACGGGCTGGCCTGCGACAACCTGCTCTCGGTCGACCTGGTCACGGCCGACGGCGGCTTCGTCAGGGCGAGCGAGGACGAGAACCCCGAACTGTTCTGGGCGCTGCACGGCGGCGGCGGCAACTTCGGCGTGGCGACGTCGTTCGCCTTCCGGCTCCACCGGCTGCCGTCGCTCACCGCGGCGCTGATGTTGTGGGACGCCGCGGAGGGCCCACGGGTGCTGCGCGCCTACCGCGACTTCCTCCAGGACGCGCCGGACGAGATCGGCGGCGGGATCCTGTTCCTCACCGCGCCGCCGGAGGAGTTCGTACCGGAACACCTGGCCAACCGGCTCGCCTGCCTGATGCTGGTCACCTACGCGGGTGAGGAGGCGGCGGGGCGCGCGGCGACCGCGCCGATGCTCGAACTCGGCCATCAGGGCGGGATGATCAGCCAACTGCCCTACGCCGAGGTCCAGTGCATGTTCGACGACCCGCCCGGCTACCGCAACTACTGGTCGGCCGAGTACCTTGCGTCCTTCCCGGACGAGGCCGTGGACCGGTTCTGCGCCCGCGCCGACGACATGGTCGTACCGTCACCGTCGCAGCACGTGCTGTTCCCGCAGGGCGGCGTCGCCGCGCGGACCGGGGGCGACTTCCCGCTGCCGTGGCGGCAGGCGCCGTGGGTGGTGCACCCCTTCGGCATGTGGAGCGATCCGCACGACGACGAGCGGGGCATACGGTGGGCCCGCCGGACCCGGGCCGACCTGGAGCCGTGGTCCACCGGTGCGGTGTATCTCAACTTCATCGGCGACGAAGGTGCGGGGCGGCGCCTCGCGGGCTACGGCGCCGATCACTATCGCCGGCTCGCCACGGTGAAGTCGGCGTACGACCCGAACAACGTGTTCCGCTTCAACCACAACGTGCCCCCTGACGGGGCGCAGCGTCTCCCGTGACCTTCCGGTCAACGGCCACCACGCCGTAGCCCCCGCCGGCCGGTGACGACCTCTCGCCCTCGTCGTGGGCGGTCGCGCCCGCGCGGCGAAGCCGCAGAGTGTCACAGCCCCGCGCCCCTTATACGTGGGCACTACGTGCCCGACACGGGGCCCAGGGGGGCGCAACGCGCCCACACCCTAGGGGCGCGGGGAACTGCGCGAGCAACCACCCACCGGCCGGCGGCCCGAACACGACAGAAACAGCCCCCTCGGGACAGTGACGACCCGACGGCCTCGTCGTGCCCGGTCGCGCAGTTCCCCGCGCCCCTGATAGGTGGGCACTACGTGCCCAACACAAGCCCCCAAGGGGGACGCAACGCGCCCACCCCTCTAGGGGCGCGGGGAACTGCGCAAAACCCCCCACCCGCCAACGGCCAAGACACAACACAAACCACCCCACCCCCAGGGGCGCGGGGAACTGCGCAAAACCCCCCACCCGCCGACGGCCGGGACACGACGCAAACGGCCCCGCCCGGCCGGCCGGCAAGGACCCGACCCGCAGGGGTCCCGCCGAGACCGAGGAGCCCCCCTAGGGGGGACAGGGGGGAGGGAGTTTGGGGGCTACCCCCAAGTGATCAACCGCTTGGGTTCCTCCAGAACCGCCGCCACATCCGCCAACACCTTCGACCCCAGTTCGCCGTCGACCAGGCGATGGTCGAAGGACAGGGCCAGCGTGGTGACCTGGCGTGGCTTGACCTTGCCCTTGTGGACCCACGGCTGCGCCTTGATCGCGCCGACCGCCAGGATCGCCGACTCGCCGGGGTTGAGGATCGGCGTGCCGCTGTCGATGCCGAAGACGCCGACATTGGTGATCGTCACCGTGCCGCCCTGCATGGCACCGGGGGACGTGCGGCCCTCGCGTGCCGTGCCGACGAGGTCCGCGAGGGCCTCGGCCAGCTCCGGCAGGGTCTTGGCGTGCGCGTCCTTGATGTTCGGCACGATGAGGCCGCGTGGCGTGGCCGCGGCGATGCCCAGGTTCACGTAGTGCTTCTGGACGATCTCCTGGTTGGCCTCGTCCCAGGAGGCGTTGACCTCCGGGTTCCGCTTGATCGCGACGAGCAGGGCCTTGGCGATCAGCAGCAGCGGATTGATCCGCAGACCGGTCAGGCCGTACTTGTCGGCGTCCCGCTTCAGCTCGTCGACGAGCTTGACGGTGCGGGTCACGTCCACCGTGACCCACTCGGTGACATGCGGCGCGGTGAACGCGGAGCCGACCATCGCCTGCGCGGTCGCCTTCCGCACCCCCCGGACGGGAATCCGGGTCTCCCGGCCGGCCGCGTCGGCCAACGCAGCCGCCGGGACGGACGGCTCGCCCGTCACCTGCTGCTCGGCCCGTGCGACCCGCTCGGCGCCGGGTCGGCCGGCCGGCGCCGCCGCGGGCGCCTGCGTGGCCGCGGCGTGCACGTCCTCGCGGGTGATGATCCCGTCGGGTCCGGACGGCACGACGGACGTCAGGTCGACGCCCAGGTCCTTGGCCAGCTTGCGCACCGGCGGCTTCGCGAGTGGCCGTTCGCCCGGGACGCTCGCGGGAGCCGGCGGCGCCTCGGCAGGGGCCGCCGGCACGGCGGACGGTGCCGCCGGGGGTGCGGTGTCCACGTGACCGTTCAGTTCGGCCTGGACGGCGTCGGCCGCGGGTGTCGCGGCAGCGGTGGCGGCCGGGGCCTTGCGCGGGCGGCGTCTGGTGGTGGACTGCGAGACGCCGTAGCCGACCAGGACCGGCTGGCGGCCCTCCGGCTCGGCATCGGCGGCCCCCGCCCCTTCGCCCGCACCGGCCGCTTCGTCCGCGGCGTCGGACGGCCCGCCCGCCGCGCCCCCGGCCACCTCGACGGCGATGATCGCCTGACCGACGTCGACCGTGGTGCCCTCGGGGAAGTGCAGGTCACGCACCACGCCGTCGAACGGGATCGGCAGCTCGACGGCGGCCTTGGCGGTTTCGACCTCGCAGACCACCTGGCCGTCCGTGACCGCCTCACCCGGCTGTACGTACCACTTCAGGATCTCGGCCTCGGTGAGCCCCTCGCCCACGTCGGGCATCTTGAATTCGCGCACGGATCCGCTCGCGCTGGTCGCCTTGCTCATCCTCACGCCCCCTCAGTAGGCCAGCGACCGGTCGACGGCGTCGAGCACCCGGTCCAGGCCCGGAAGGTACTCCTCCTCGAGACGCGCCGGCGGATACGGGGCGTGATAGCCGCCAACCCGCAGCACGGGCGCCTCCAGGTGGTAGAAGCAGCGCTCCGTGATACGCGCCGCGAGCTCCGCGCCGGTGCCCAGGAACACCGGGGCCTCGTGCACCACGATGAGCCGGCCGGTCTTCTCCACGGAACGCTGCACGGTGTCGAAGTCGATCGGCGACATGGAACGCAGGTCGACCACCTCAAGAGAGGTGCCTTCCTCCTCGGCGGCGGCCGCGGCCTCCAGGCAGACCTTCACCATCGGCCCGTAAGCGGCGAGCGTGGCGTGACCGCCCTCGCGGGCCACCCGGGCGGCGTGCAGCGGCGCCGGGATCGCCTCCCGGTCCACCTCGGACTTGTCCCAATACCGTCGCTTGGGCTCGAAGAAGATCACCGGGTCGTTGCTCTGGATGGCCTGCTGCATCATCCAGTACGCGTCGGCCGCGTTACTGGGGGAGACCACCTTCAGGCCGGCGACGTGCGCGAACAGCGCCTCGGGAGACTCGGAGTGGTGCTCGACCGCGCCGATGCCGCCGCCGTAGGGGATCCGGATGACGACGGGCAGCTTGACCTTGCCGAGGGCCCGTGCGTGCATCTTCGCGAGCTGGGTGACGATCTGGTCGTAGGCGGGGAAGACGAAGCCGTCGAACTGGATCTCCACCACCGGACGGTAGCCCCGCAGCGCGAGACCGATCGCGGTGCCGACGATGCCGGACTCGGCCAGCGGGGTGTCGATCACCCGGTCCTCGCCGAAGTCCTTCTGGAGGCCGTCGGTGACGCGGAAGACGCCGCCGAGCTTGCCGACGTCCTCGCCCATGACGATGACCTTCGGGTCGGCCTCCAGCGCGGTGCGCAGCGACTCGTTGATCGCCCGGGCCAGCGGCAGGGTCTGCGGCTTCGATACGGACGTGGTCACCGGTCCCCCTCGGCTTCGGCGTCGGCGAACGATGCCTGGTAGGCCGCGAACTGGGCGCGCTCCTCGTCGACCAGCGCATGCCCGTCCGCGTATGCGTGCTCGAACATGGCCAGTGGTTCGGGATCAGGCATCGCCCGCACCACCTCACGCACTCTCCTGCCCAACACTTCACTCTCCGCATCGAGGTCCGTGAAGAACCCCTCGTCCACGTCGTGCTCGGACTCCAGATGGGCGCGCAGTCGCGCGATCGGGTCCTTGGCCTCCCAGGCCTCCTCCTCCTCGGCGGGGCGGTAGCGCGTGGGGTCGTCGGAGGTGGTGTGCGCACCCATGCGGTACGTGTACGCCTCCACGAGCGTCGGTCCCTCGCCGCGCCGGGCGCGCTCCAGCGCCCACCTGGTCACCGCGAGGCACGCCAGCACGTCGTTGCCGTCCACGCGTACGCCGGGGAACCCGAAGCCCCGTGCACGCTGGTACAGCGGCACCCGGGTCTGCCGCTCGGTGGGCTCGGAGATCGCCCACTGGTTGTTCTGGCAGAAGAACACCACCGGGGCGTTGTAGACCGCGGCGAACGTGAAGGCCTCGGCGACGTCGCCCTGGCTGGAGGCACCGTCGCCGAAGTAGGCGATCACCGCCGAGTCGGCGCCGTCCTTGGTGATCCCCATCGCGTAACCGGTGGCGTGCAGGGCCTGGGAGCCGATGACGATCGTGTACAGGTGGAAGTTGTTGGAGTTGGGGTCCCAGCCGCCGTTGTTCACGCCGCGGAACATGCCCAGCAGGTTGGTCGGGTCGACCCCGCGGCACCAGGCGACGCCGTGCTCGCGGTAGGTCGGGAAGACGTAGTCGTCCTCGCGGGTGGCACGGCCGGAGCCGATCTGCGCCGCCTCCTGGCCCAGCAGGGACGCCCACAGGCCCAGTTCGCCCTGGCGTTGCAGGGCGGTGGCCTCGGTGTCGAAGCGGCGGGTGAGCACCATGTCCCGGTACAGACCGCGCAGCTGCTCGGCGGTGACGTCCGCGACGAGGCCGGCGAACTCGGCCAGTGGGGGCACATCCGGTGCACTGCCCGCCGTGCGGGTGCGCGAGCCACGGGTGCTCTTGGGGGTGACCCGCTTGCCCTCGGGAGTCAGTAGCTGAACGAGGTCCGGGTCAGACGTGGCACCTGGCGGTTTCTTCGCGCCAGTGCTCTTGCGTGGCCTGCGCGCGGCAGTGCTCTCCACGGTCACGTGTTGCTCCTCCGTCGGTCCGGCCCCCGGGATCACCGGGAACTGGGAACACCTCTCCGGCTCGGGTGAGCAGGAGAGATACGGTGCGCCCGCTCCCGGTCCCCGCACGGGGGTGGGTGCGACTCGGCCGGGAAGCAGGCGTGAGGGATGCTCCGGCGAGTGCCCTGCACAAGGCACGTTACCCAGATGTGCGTATATCTGGGAAACCCTGCTGACCTGCGATTTTGCTTTGATTTCCTAGTAAAGAGCGAGATTCGCCCAGCCGTCGCTGGTCACGACGGCGAACGCCTCTCGCCCGAAGCCTCGCAGGGCGCCGGAACACCGGCACGTTATCCCGGCAACCGGACCAGTGGAAGACAACGGGTCTCCCGCCCCGCCGCCCCCGCCTGGCCCGATCGGCCCACGCGCCCGACGCGGCCCCCTTCGGCCGGTGACGACCCGACGGTCCCGTCGGGGCTGGTCGCGCAGTTCCCCGCGCCCCTGGGGCCCCGGTGTGGGCACGAAGTGCCCACCTAAGGGGCGCGGGGAACTGCGCGAGCAACCCACCACCCGCCAGGTGGTCCGAACACAACACAAAGAGCCCCCTTGCGACTGATGGCGCCGAAGGCGCTACAGAGGGGCGCGGGGAACTGCGCGAGCAACAAGCCACCGGCCGGTGGTCCGGAGACGACCGAAACAGCCCCACCGGGCCCGTGACGACCCGCAGGGTCGCATCGTGGCCGATCGCGCAGTTCCCCACGCCCCTACGGGCGCGCCCCGCGGCGGAGCCGCAAACCGTCACGGCCCCGCGCCCTGGACGGGCGAGGGCTCAGCCCGCGCCCCCGGCTTCGCCGGTGCCCGCGGTGTCGCCGCCGCCACTCGTCGGGTCCCCGGTCTCCGTCGCCGGCGGCGTCGACGGCGGCGGCGACTTCGTCGGGGGCTTCTGGCTCTTGGTGGGGCGGTCGCTATGGGTGGGGTCGTCCGACGGCGTGGTCTGCGACGGCGTCGGATCCGACGTGTCGCTGTTGGTCGGAGACGTCGACGGGGTGTAGTCGGTGTCGCCGCCTCCGCTGTCACCCGGCTGGGTGGCGGTGCCGGTGTCCTGGTCGCCGGGCTGCTGGCCCTGGTGCTGGTCGTCGGTGTGGGTGGCGGTCGGCGAGTGATCGGTGTCGGGCGAGCCGCCGCCGCCCATGTTCTGCAACGCCAGAGCGACGCCGGCCGCGATGACGATCACCGCGAGCACCGCCCACAGCCAGGCCTTCCCGCGGCGCCCGCCACCGCCGGCGCGGTGACCGCCGTCGTAGCCGCGGCTGTCGTAGCCGTCGAAACCGCCGTCGTCACGTGCCGGACGGGGCAGCACGGGCTGCGGCGCGGTACCGGACGAGGGGTGCTGCCGGGCCGTCGGGCCGAGGCCCATGGCCGGGGTGTTGCCGCCCTCGTGCATCTCCACGGGGCCGGTGCTCCAGGTGCCGGTGTGGCCGCCGTGCTCGTGGAGCATCTGGAGCGCGTACTGCACCAGGCCGCGCATCTCCTCGGCGGTCTGGAAGCGGTCGTCCGGCTCCTTGGCCAGCGAGCGCATGACAAGCCCGTCCAGCTCCGGCGGCACCCCCACCTCCCGCCGCGACGGCGGCACCGGCGGGTCCTGGACATGCTGGTAGACCACGGACAGCGGGGTCTCGCCGGTGAACGGCGGACGCAGCGCGAGCAGTTCGTAGAGCAGGCAGCCGGTCGCGTAGAGGTCGGAGCGGTGGTCGACGGTCTTGCCGAGCGCCTGCTCGGGGGAGAGGTACTGCGGGGTGCCCATGACCATGCCGGTCTGGGTCATGGTCTGCTGCGCGCCGTGCAGGGCGCGCGCGATGCCGAAGTCCATCACCTTGACGGCACCGCTGTTGGTGATGATCACGTTGGCGGGCTTGATGTCGCGGTGCACGATGCCGTGCTGGTGCGAGTACGCCAGCGCCTCCAGCACCCCGGACACGATGATCAGCGCCTGCTCGGGGCCCGGCGCCTCCGCGTTCAGCAGCAGGTCACGGATGGTGCTGCCCTCGACCAGCTCCATGACGATGTACGGGACGGTGCTCCCGGCGACGACGTCCTCACCGGAGTCGTAGACCGCCACCACCGCGTGGTGGTTGAGCCCGGCGACCGACTGCGCCTCGCGCGTGAAGCGGGCCTTGGAGACCGGGTCCTCGGCGAGGTCGGAGCGGAGCAGCTTGACGGCGACGGTGCGGCCGAGCCGGACGTCCTCGGCGGCGAACACCTCGGCCATGCCACCCCGGCCGAGTCTGCGGGTCAAGCGATATCGGCCGTCTCCGACCAGCCCGCCGTTCCCCCACATCTCCGGCGTCTCTGACATTCCACCGCCAGTCGCCTCGGGGTCGGACGGGCCCTGAGCGCGCTGCGTCTGTGCCATCGGTCCTCGCCGTCGTTTCTGCCCGCGTTCGTGCGGCGGTGCTTCCGCGCCCGCGCGGTGGTTGTTACGGTTTGCTCCCCCAGGACCAGGTCTGGAGGAGCCAAGCCCGGAGGTACCCCCGCCACGCTACAACCTCCGCGCGCCGGGCCACCCCGAGCTGTGCGCATCGGGCCGCCCGGAAACAGGCATGCCGATGCGGCCGCCCACAGGGGATCGGCCATCAAACCGTCTGCCGCCCGGCCGCGCAACTCCCGCAGGCCGTGCGACCGCTCGTTGGGACCCTGTAACGCTTCCGCGACGCTTCTTGCCCGTAGGGTCACGGAACGGGCATCGAACTTGACGTGTCAGGGCCCTCGGGCAGACTTGGCCTGGATTAAGGCAATCGATCAGCAACCGCGGAGCATCCGAGGCGGCTACCGCCCGGCGCCGATGGGGGACGCAGAACATGAGCCAGGACGGCGCACAGGGCCGGTACGCGGGGCGTTCCGTGGCCGGCGGACGGTACCAGCTGCGCGACCTGCTCGGCGAGGGCGGCATGGCCTCCGTTCATCTGGCCTACGACGCCGTACTCGACCGTCAGGTCGCCATCAAGACCCTGCACACCGAGCTCGGTCGCGAGCAGGCCTTCCGCGAGCGGTTCCGCCGCGAGGCGCAGTCCGTGGCGCGGCTCACCCACGCCAACATCGTCTCCGTCTTCGACACCGGCGAGGACGAGCTCGAAGGCATCGGCACCACCCCGTACATCGTCATGGAGTACATCGAGGGCCGCCCGCTCGGCTCGGTACTCGACGAGGACATCCGGCAGTACGGTGCGATGCCCGCCGACAAGGCGCTGAAGATCACCGCCGACGTCCTCGCCGCGCTGGACATCAGCCACGAGATGGGCCTGGTGCACCGGGACATCAAGCCGGGCAACGTGATGATGACCAAGCGCAACGTCGTGAAGGTCATGGACTTCGGCATCGCACGCGCCATGCAGTCCGGGGTCACCTCGATGACGCAGACCGGCATGGTCGTCGGCACCCCGCAGTACCTCTCCCCCGAGCAGGCCCTGGGCCGCGGCGTCGACGCACGCTCCGACCTGTACTCGGTCGGCATCATGCTGTTCCAGCTGGTCACCGGCCAGCTGCCGTTCAACGCGGACTCCCCCCTGGCGATCGCCTACGCGCACGTCCAGGAGGAGCCGGTCGCCCCGTCCACGATCAACCGCGCGCTGCCGCCCGCCGTGGACGCCCTGATCGCCCGCGCCCTGAAGAAGAATCCGAACGAACGTTTCCCCAGCGCCGACGCCATGCGTGACGAGTGCCTGCGGATCGCGCAGTCGCTGGCCCCGGCGGCCCCGAGCATCGTGCCCGGCGTGCAGGCGAACAACGGCTCGGGCGTCGGCTCGGCGGTCTTCCCCCCGCTCGACCAGTCCTCGCAGGCGCCCTCCGGCCAGGTCCAGACGCCGTACAACCCGGGCGCCTTCGGCGCCCCCACCCCGGCGCCCACGCCGGGCTACGGCTACCCGCAGCAGCAGGGGTACCAGACGCCCGCGCCGTCCCCGTACAATCCGGGCGCCCAGACCCCGGCGCCGTACCAGATCTCGCCCCAGCCGGCGACGACGCAGTCGGCGAGCGGCGGCGGCCGCAAGAGCAACATGCCGCTGATCGTCGGCTCGATCGTGGTGGCCCTGGTCGCCATCGGCGGCCTGATCACCGCCCTGACCCTGAACGGCGGCGACGACGGCAAGGGCGGCACGGGCGACTCGTCCGCCTCGTCCGCCTCCCATGTCGCCGGGTACCGCGGCCCCGACGTGTCGAAGACGATCGACCCCATCGAGTGCAAGGAACCGGACGAGTCCGGCGACGACGCGAACAAGATCCAGGTGCCCGACTTCACCTACAAGAACTGGAACTCCGTCCTCGCGTGCCTCCAGGCGGCCGGCTGGAAGTACCAGCGGAACGACTACGACGAGAACACCTACGGCGCGGACACCGTCATGCGGCAGACACCCGAGGCGGGCACGGACGTCGACCCCAACAACATGCCGAAGATCCAGTTCGACGTCTCGACGGGGAACCCGCAGTAACGGCTCCGGCGGGCCGCCTCGGCCGGTCGCGGCGGCCGGCCCGGGGTGCGGTGCGACAGTGCGAAGTGACAGTCGGTACGACAGTCGGTGCGACATGTGAAACGCCGGTGGTGGTGGGCTTGAAGGCCCGCCACCACCGGCGTTCTCCGTCTCGCCGGGTTCGGTCCGCTTACAGGTACGGCCCGCCGGAGCGGCCACCCTGGCGGAGGTCTTCCTCGTCCGGGGGGACGACGCCGGGGGGCAGGGCCCGGCGCATCTGCTCCAGTTGGGCCCTGGCGGCCATCTGCTGGGCGAAGAGCGTGGTCTGGATTCCGTGGAAGAGGCCCTCAAGCCAACCGACCAACTGGGCCTGCGCGATGCGCAGTTCCGCGTCGCTCGGCGTGGTCTCGTCCGTGAAGGGGAGGGAGAGCCGCTCCAGCTCCTCCACGAGCTCGGGAGCAAGACCGTCCTCCAGCTCCTTCACGGAACTGGCGTGGATCTCCTTAAGGCGCTGCCTGCTCGCCTCGTCCAGGGGTGCCGCGCGGACCTCCTCGAGCAACTGCTTGATCATGCTGCCGATGCGCATGACCTTGGCAGGCTGCTCCACCATGTCCGTGACGGGAATCTCGCGGGACTCCTCGTCCTCTCCGCCACCGCCGCCGAGCGCCATCCCGTCCTGGCCCACCACCAGAATCTTCGGGTTCTCCTGCGACCGTTCGTTCCTCGGCATCTCCATACGTTCATTGTCGCGCACGCCCCGACCCGAGGGTGGCCCACCCTCCCAGCGTCTTGCATGCATCGGGAACCTATCCGTACCTGCATACGGCATCCATGCAGCATCCTTGTGTTCCTGAAATGGGCATGTACGCGGGCACGCGGACGGGTTCGTATGCGGGCATTCATGCGGGCGCGTATGCGTACGGACACGTACAGCCACGTGCGGCCGCGTGATCGGCTTCGGCCGCGTGGTCCGCGTGATCGGCTTCGGCCGCGTGGTCCGCGTGCCGTCGGCGGGCGCATCGGTGCAGTGGCGGGGGCCCGGGGCAGGTGCGTTCCGGTTGCGCACGCCCCCTTGCGGAGCGTCGGCGCGACCGCCAGCGGCCTGCGCCTTGCTGCACTCCGGCGACTTGCGGGCCGCGCCTATGACCGGCGCAGGCGCACTCCCAGGAAGCCGAGCCCGAGGCCGATCAGAATGAGACCGGAGCCGAACGGGAGCGGGCGGAACGTCGACTCCTCCGCGGCCCGCGGGGCCGCGGCGACGCGGTCACCGGAGCCGGGCGCCTCGTCCCGAACATTCCGCGCAGGCTGCGCACGCCACTTCTCCGGTGCGGCACGTAGCTCGCCGACGACGCCGGAGCCACTCACCTTCCCGCGGCTCGTACCGCTGCGGCCGGGACCTTTGCGGTCGACACCCTCGTCATCGGCGCTCCCGCTGTCGGTGCCTTCACCGCGCGCGGTCCCGTCGTGGGCGGCCTTGCCGGGGGCCGTCTCATCGGGAGTGGTTTCGGGGTCGGCACCGTCGCGGCCGTCGGCATCGTCTCGGGCCGACGGCGCCGCTTTGGGCTTCTTGGCCTTGACCGCGTCTGCCGTGCCCCGCGCCCGGTCACCGTCCACCCGCCGGCCGTCGCCGGTGGGCTGTCGCGGCTGCGGAGGATCGCGGTCGGTGTACACGGGAACGCCGTCGCTCGCGAACGGGTCCGGCACCGCGGAATCCGGACGCCCCGGCCGGGAGCGCCCCTCACCCTGCGGGCTCCCCGCCCATGACGAACTCGCCTTCGGCGCCGGCTCGCCGCCGGTGCGCGACGCCGCGCCGGACGCGGGTTCCGAGGCGCCGGGGGCGGGAGCAGGGTCGAGGGGGCCGGGGGCGGACGCCGATGCCCCGGGGGCGCTCTCCGACGGGGCGGCCGCCAGCCTGCGGAGGGCCGGCGCCGGCAGGCGGGGGGCGGCCGCAGCGGGGCGGCTCATCCCGTATGCGCCGCCTGCCGCCGCGGTACCCGCCAGGGCGGCACCTGCCGCGCCCGAGGCCGGGGGCCCCTGCATCACAAGCGCCGCCAGCATCATGGACACCCCTGCTACGGGAAGCCCGCCGGACCTGATCAGCCGCGGAGCCACAGGAGTGACCCCCTCCCGGTGCGGAGCCGTAAAAGACGTACGTAAACCAGCGTTACATAACGCCTTAACTCCGGCATCTCGCCCCGTTCGCCCGGCCCACGCCCTCGACCCGCACCGCCGGCGCACGGCTGCTGCCCTACCGCGTGAGCAGCACGTTCCTCGCCATGTGAGTCGTTGTACCGGTCGTCGGACCGCTACTGGCCACGTCACCGCCGGCTAGCTCGTGAGCAGCACCTTTCCGATGTGGCTGCTCTCCTCGACGACCCGGTGGGCGGCAGCCGCCTCGGACATCGGCAGGGTGCGGTCGACGATCGGACGCACCCGCCCTGAGCCGACCAGCGGCCACACGTGCTCGCGCACGGCCGCGACGATCGCCGTCTTCTCGCTGACCGGGCGGCCACGCAGCGAGGTCGCCGTGACGGCGGCACGCTTGTTCAGCAGGGCGCCCAGGTTCAGCTCACCCTTGGCGCCGCCCTGGAGACCGATGATGGCGAGCCGGCCGTTGACCGCCAGCGCCTTCACGTTCCGCTCCAGGTACTTGGCGCCCATGATGTCGAGGATCACGTCCGCGCCGGCCCCGTCTGTGGCGGCCCGCACCTCCTCGACGAAGTCCTGCTCGCGATAGTTGATCAGGACGTCAGCCCCCAGCTCGGCGCAGCTCGCCAGCTTCTCCTTGCTGCCGGCCGTGACGGCGACCTTGGCGCCCACCGCCTTCGCGAGCTGGATGGCGTGGGTGCCGATACCACTGGCACCGCCGTGCACCAGCAGGGTCTCGCCGGGCCGTAGATGGGCGACCATGAAGACGTTCGACCAGACGGTGCAGGTGACTTCGGGGAGGGCAGCGGCGGAGAGCAGGTCCATGCCGTCGGGCACCGGCAGCAACTGGCCGGCGGGGACGGCGACCTTCTCCGCGTAGCCACCACCGGCGAGCAGTGCACACACCTCGTCGCCGACGGCCCACCCCGACACCCCGGGGCCAAGCGCGGCGATCCGTCCGGCGCACTCCAGGCCCGGATACGGGGAGGCGCCTGGTGGCGGATCGTAGAAGCCCTGCCGTTGCAGAAGGTCGGCGCGGTTGACGGCGCTGGCCACGACGTCCACCAGAACTTCGCCTTCACCAGGCACCGGATCAGGGACCTCCGCCCATACCAGTGCGTCAGGTCCCCCGGGTTCAGGAATCGTGATCGCATGCATGCAGGGGACGGTACCCCCCCATAGCGCCGCGATCCACGCGCAGCCGTCACCGGGCGGCGTCCGCAGGGGCCGTCCGGGTACGGGAAGTTTCACGTGAAACAGACCCCGTGTCCGGAGTTCCACGTCCGAAGCCCCACGTCAGGGGCCCCACGTCAGGGGCCGCACGCCGCACGCCGCACGCCGCACGCCGCACGCCGCACGCCGCACGCCGCACCCTAGGAGTCTGCCCGAACTCGCTCGCCCTTCCTCAGGAGGTTGCCCAGGGCAGCTCGAGGATCTCCAGTTCCTCGCCGGCCTGCGCCCCACCCGGCTCCACCACGGCCAGGGCGTCCGCCGCCGCGATGCCCCGCAGCATGGCCGGCCCGTTGTAGTGCAACGGCACCGCCACACCGTCCCGTACGGCCACCGGGACGAGCCGGGTGTCGTGCGGATGCCCCTGGACGGAGTCGCTGACCACGGTGGTATACGGCCGTGCGGGCTGGACCCCGACGTACAACTGCGGCTGCGAGTGCGGTGAGGTGTGCGGTTCCACGAAGGGGGACGGCGGAGACGACGGGGACGACTCGGGGTCCAGGTCCTCGAGGTCGAGCCCCCGCAACGCCCTCAGCAGCGGCTCGGCCAGCGTGAGCAGTCCGGAGACGGCGGCGAGCGGGTTTCCGGGGAGTCCGACCAGGTGCTGGTGCTCCTTGGTGCGGGCCAGCAACATCGGGTGTCCGGGCCGCACGGCGACCCCGTCGACGAGGAGTTCGGCGTCGATGCGCCGCAGTGTCGGATGGACGTGGTCCACCGGCCCCGCCGCCGTTCCACCAGTCGTGACCAGCAGATCCGCGTCGGACTCGGTGACGGCCCGGTGCAGTGCCCGGGCATCGTCGCCGAGCCTGCGGACCGCGGTGACCTCGGCGCCCAGCGCCCGCAGCCAGGGCGGCAACATCGGGCCCAACGCGTCACGGATCAGCCCGTCGTGCGGCAGCCCCTCGGTGAGCAGCTCATCGCCCAGGACGAACACCTCGGTGCGGGGCAACGGCACCGTGAGCAAGCCGTCGTACCCGGCCGCCGCCGCGAGCCCCAGCACCACCGGGGTGATCACGACACCCGCCGGCAACAGCCGGTCGCCCCGACGGCACTCCTGCCCCCGGGGGCGGATGTCCTGGCCGTGCACCACCGGGTGGGTTGCGTACAGCCGCCCCCGGTCGTCGGCCTGGCCGTGCTCGTTGCGGATCACGGCGGTGGCGTCGTGCGGGATGCGGGCACCGGTGGCGATGGGCACGGCCTGTCCGTCACCGAGCAGGTCGGGCAGCGCATGACCGGCGAGCAGGGCGCGGGGGACGGAGGGCCCGTCCTGCCCCCGGGAGCCGGTGGCCCCGCCCGACGCCGAGGAAGCGGAGGACCCGCCCTGGACGAGCCAGGGACCGGGTCCGGCGACGGCCCACCCGTCCATGGCGGAGGTGTCGAACGACGGCAGGTCCGTGAGCGCGATCAGCGGTGCCGCCGTCACCCGTCCGAGGGCCTGGTCGAGCGGTACGCGAACGGGGCGCAGACGGCCCTGGTCGGCAGGGCCCCGCTCGCCCGTGCCCCGGTCGGCCGGTCTCGTGGACCGTTGGTCTCGCCCGGCCTGCTCCGCCACGGCGCGCGCCTGGGGCCACGGGGTGAGGTCATGGCGGTGACGGTGCCGGCCGTGTCGGTCATGGTGGCCGGTCGGGGGTGCCTGGTGGCCGGGGGAGCCCGTCTGGTCCCGCCGGGGTCGGGCGCCGGAGGGGTCGGGCGCGCCGGCCGAGGCGGTTCCGCCGGGGGTGGCAGCGCGGCCGTTCGGGGGGGGGGGGGGGCCGGTGGTGGCCTGGGGGTTCCCCGTGGCCTGCGTCGGGGCCGGGCGGGCGGCGCGGCCGGTCATCCCGCGTCCGGTTTCGCGTCGGCGTCGCCCTCGTCGGCCCAGCGGGCGGCGAGCGCCGTGGCCTTGCGCACCGCATCGGCCACGGCCTCGGGTCCGCCGCCCTGCCGTGCGGCCGCGTATCCCACGAGAAACGTCGTCAGTGGCCCGGCCGGCCTGGCGACGCCGTGCGCGACATCGCGGGTGAGGTCGAGGAGGCCGCCGGTGTCGACGTCGAAGTCGAGGTCCAGGCCCAGTTCGTCCTTGACTGCGGAGATCCATTCATCCAACACGTGCTCATGCTCCCTGATCCGTGACCGTGCGGCGGCGATGGCGTCCCAGGTGTCGCAGTCGAATGACGCGACCGGGTCGGAAATGCGGTTGAGGGTGAGTTCCGAGATCAGCAGCCGCAAGGGGAGTCCGCTCAGTCCGCCGTGCTCGGCGGCGAGCAGCGCGATCTCCCGGCGGAGCGGTTCACTCCGATAGGCCCCGACAAGCGGCTGGTCGCGCCCACCACGGTCCAGAAGCACGACACCCTCGGCACCGGAACCGGCGGGCGGGGCGACGGGGGTACGGGTCTGTGGGGCGACGGGGGCGGAAGTGGCGGAGGTGACGGCAGCCCGGGAGGCTGCGGCGGGAGAAGTTTCTCGCGAGGCTGGGGGGCGGGAAGTGGCCGGGGAGGCCGGGGTGCGGGCATACGGCGTCGGATGGGCGCCTGCGCCGGCGCGAGGGTGGCCCGTGGCGTGCGTGCCGGTGGGTACGGACGGTGTGTCGGCGTTGCCCGCGCGACGAGGCTCGTCGCCCTCACCGGCGGCAAGGCCACCGGCACGGCCACCGTCACCGTCATCGTCATCGTCATCGTCCAGAGTCGCCAGTAGCCGGCGAACCGTGTGCTCGTCCAGGAAGGGCAGGTCCGCGGAGAGCACGACGACCCGCTCGGCGGTCGTGCGGCGCAGGCCCGCGTGCAGGGCGGCGAGCGGGCCGCCGCCCGGCGGTTCCTCGCGCGCCCACATCACCGGCCGCGCGGTGGGCCGGCGGCTGCCCACGACCACGGTGCCGGCCGCACCGGCGCAGGCGGCCAGCACGCGGTCGAGCAGCGATCGGCCGCCGACGCTGACGCTCGGCTTGTCGACGCCGCCGAGCCGCTTGGCAGCACCGCCGGCCAGCACCACAGCGTCGAAGACCGGCAGAGCTGCGCCGGATCCACGGCCGGCGGCGCGGCTCTCGGGCACCTCGGCGCCGCCCGGGGCCATGGCTCCGTGCTCGTCCGGGGACTGCTGCGGGTACGCGGTCATGCCCCGAGTATGAGCGTCCGAGCGATCTTTGCCACCCCCGTGTGGCCGCGCTGTCGATCGCCCACGAGGTCACGGGCGTACGCCCGACGCGCCGGGAACACCCGGATTCACGCAGGCACCCGGCACCCGCGTTCCCGCGCACCGGTCACCCGTCGCTGCCGCCGACAGCGAACGCCGGGGGCCCGGACACGACAGCCGCGAACCCGCGTGGGCCCGGACACGACAGCTTCCCGAACCCGCGCGAACCCGAACACGGCAGAGACAGCCCCCTCAGGACGGCGACGACCCAACGGTCTCGTCGGGGCCGATCACGCCCGCGGCCGAGCGACGGAAAAGCCCCACCCCCCAAGCCAGCGACGGCCCAAGACGGCGACGGCCCAAGACGGTGACGGCCCGACGCCCCCGGTCACAGCGTGCGCAGCAGCACCGCAGGTTGTTCGACGCAGTCGGCGACATACCGCAGGAAACCGCCCGCTGTGCCGCCGTCACACACCCGGTGGTCGAAGGTGAGCGACAGCTGCACCACGTGCCGGACCGCCAACTCGCCCTGGTGCACCCATGGCTTGGGGCTGATCCGGCCGACGCCCAGCATGGCCGCCTCGGGGTGGTTGATGATCGGGGTGGAGCCGTCGACGCCGAACACGCCGTAGTTGTTCAACGTGAAGGTGCCACCGGTGAGCTGCGCCGGGGTGAGCGTGCCTGCCCTGGCCGACTCCGTCAGGCGGCCGAACTCCGTGCTCAGCCACTCCGCGTCCCGGCCGGCCGCATCGCGGACGACGGGCACCACCAGGCCCCGCTCGGTCTGCGCCGCGAACCCCAGGTGCACGCCGTCCAACCGGACGATCTCCCGGGCCTCGGTGTCCACCCTCGCGTTCAGCTCCGGGTAGCGGGCCAGGGCGGCCGTGCAGATGCGGGCCAGCAGCGCGAGCACGGAGACCTTCGGGCCCGAGGCGGCGTTCATCGCGGCCCGCGCGTTCAGCAGCTCGGTCGCGTCGGCGTCCACCCAGCAGGTCGCGTCCGGTATCTCCCGGCGGCTGCGCGCCATCTTCTCCGCGACCGCGCCTCGGACACCCCGCAAGGGGATGCGCGTGCCGGTGGCTTCGGCACGGGGCCCGGCGCCCACGGCCGGCGCGCCCGGAACCGCCGGCGGGGGTTCCGTGGCAGCCGGCGCGGCCGACGCCGCCCGGGTGCGCTCCGCGGCCCGCAGGGCGCCCTCCACGTCGGCCCGCATGATCAGCCCGTCCGGGCCGGAGCCGGCAAGTTCGCGCAGGTCGATGTCGTGATCACGAGCCAGCTTCCGGACCAGCGGGGAGATGACCGGCACGGGGCCAGGGGCGTCTGCCGCGGCTGTCCCGGTGCGGCCCTCGGTGCTGTCGCCCGGGACGGGCCCGCTGGGGATGGTCTCCGGCGTCCGGCCGACGACCTGGCCCGGTGCCCGCACCCTTCGGCGGCGGGCCGGCGCGGCCGCCGTGCCGTAGCCGACGAGGACGTTGCCCGAGCCCTCTTCCTCGGCGGGAGGATGAGCCGGGCGCCCGGTGTCGCGAGCGCCGCGTGCGGTGCCGGTGCGGGCCGTCCGAGCGTCGCCGCGGGCGGTTCCGGCGTCGCCCGCTGCGCCGGCGTCCTCGACCGGCTGCCGCACCGCGACCGTCAGCAGCGGCGACCCGACCGGCAGCTCCGTGCCCTCCTCGCCGAAACGGGCCGTGACCACCCCACCGTACGGACAGGGCACCTCGACGACGGCCTTGGCCGTCTCGACCTCCACGACCGGCTGGTCGACGGCCACGAGGTCGCCCACCGCCACCAGCCAGCGGACGATCTCGGCCTCGGTCAGGCCCTCCCCCAGGTCGGGCAGCCGGAACTCCAGGCTGTGCATGCTGTGCGTGTCGGCCGCGTCTTGCCCGTCGTCGGTGCCCGGCCTGCGGGCCGCGCCGTGCGTGTGAGCGGGTCGCCCCATCAGCTCTCAGCCTCCCACTGGAGTCGCGCCACCGCGTCCAGGACGCGGTCGACGCCGGGCAGGTGGTGCCGCTCCAGCATGGGCGGCGGATACGGGACGTCGAAGCCGGCCACCCGCAGCACCGGCGCCTCCAGGTGGTGGAAGCACCGCTCGGTCACGCGTGCCGCGATCTCCCCGCCGGGGCCGCCGAAACCGCCCGACTCGTGCACCACGACCGCGCGCCCGGTGCGCCGCACCGACGCGCAGACCGTCTCGTCGTCGAACGGCACCAGGGACCGCAGGTCGACGACTTCCAGGTCCCAGCCCTCGGCCACGGCCGCTTCGGCCGTCTCCAGACAGACCGGCAGCGCGGGACCGTACGTGATCAGGGTGGCGCTGCTGCCCGGGCGGCGCACGACCGCACGGCCGATCGGCTCGACGGAGGGCGGGCTCGCCGGGTCCCACGCGTCCTTGGACCAGTACAGCCGCTTGGGCTCCAGGAAGACCACCGGGTCGTCGGAGGCGATGGCGGCGCGCAGCAGCCCGTACGCGTCGGCGACCGTCGCCGGGGTGACGACGTGCAGGCCGGGGGTGGCCATGTAGTACGCCTCGGAGGAGTCGCTGTGGTGCTCCACGCCGCCGATGCCGCCGCCGTAGGGGACGCGGACGGTGATCGGCATGGGCATGGCGCCCTTGGTGCGGTTGCGCATCCGGGAGACATGCGAGATCAGCTGCTCGAAGGACGGGTAGGCGAACGCGTCGAACTGCATCTCGACGACCGGCCGCAGCCCGTACATCGCCATGCCGACGGCGGTGCCGAGGATGCCCGCCTCGGCGAGCGGGGTGTCCGTGCAGCGCTCGTCGCCGAACTCCTTGGCGAGGCCGTCGGTGATCCGGAAGACACCGCCGAGGGTGCCGACGTCCTCCCCCATCACATGCACCGCCGGGTCCTGGGCCATGGCATCGCGCAGGGCCCGGCCGAGCGCCTGGGCCATGGTGACCGGCTTGGTGGCGGGCTCGACCGCGACGGTCCCCGAAGTCTCCGCGGTGATCATCGTGCGGTCCCTTCCGTGCCGGCGTCCTGCGTGCCGGCGTCCGTCGCGGCGCCGGCCTGTGCCTCGTCGGCGGCTGCGAGCTCGGCACGCAGCTGGGTGGCCTGGTCGCGCAGCTGCGCGGTCTGCTCGGCGTAGACGTGCGTGAACAGCTCCATCGGGTCGAGCGGCGGGTCCTCGTTCAGCTGGTCGCGCATGGCTGCGGCCAGCTCCTCGGCGTCCTCGCGCACGGCTCGTATCCCGTCGTCGTCGATCAGGCCACGGTCCGTCAGCTCCCGCTCCAGCAGCGTGATGGGGTCATGGGCCCGCCAGGCCTCGACCTCCGCCGAGCTGCGGTAGCGGGTGGCATCGTCGGCGTTCGTGTGGGCGTCGATGCGGTAGGTGACGGCTTCCACGAGGGTGGGGCCACCGCCGGTGCGTGCGCGGTGCACGGCCTCGGCCAGCACCTCGTGGACGGCGGGCGCGTCATTGCCGTCGACCAGGCGGCCCGGCATGCCGTAGCCGACGGCCTTGTGGGCCAGCGACGGGGCGGCGGTCTGCTTGTCGAGCGGCACGGAGATCGCGAAGCCGTTGTTCTGCACCAGGAAGACGACCGGGGCGCGCCAGACGGCGGCGAAGTTCAGCGCCTCGTGGAAGTCGCCCTCGCTGGTGCCGCCGTCGCCGACCAGGGCGAGGGCGACCACGTCGTCACCCTTGAGGCGGGCGGCGTGCGCCAGGCCCACGGCGTGCGGGAGCTGGGTGGCGAGCGGGGTGCACAGGGGCGCGATGCGGTGCTCGTACGGGTCGTAGCCGGTGTGCCAGTCGCCGCGCAGCAGGGACAGCGCCTGCACCGGGTCGAGCCCGCGGGCTACGGCGGCGAGCGTGTCGCGGTAGCTGGGGAACAGCCAGTCACGGTCCTCGAGGACGAGGGCGGCCGCCACCTCGCAGGCCTCCTGGCCGGTGGTGGACGGGTACACGGCGAGGCGGCCCTGGCGGGTGAGCGCGGTGGCCTGCGTGTTGTACCGGCGACCACGGACCAGCTGAGCGTACAGGGTGCGCAGCAGGGCCGGGTCGACGCTGCGGGCGGCGTCCGTGCCCAGGACGCGGTACGGCTCGGCATCGGGCAGCAGCGGGGCGGGGTCCGCGCGCAGCCGCCACGCCGGCGGCGGGGTGGGCCGGTACGCTGCGGGCTCCATGACGGGCGTGCTGTGCCTCTTCACCGCGTGCACCTCCTCGTGAACGGGTCTCCTCGTGGGAGCGGGGGAGGCGCGGGCTTGTGGCACGCCTCACCTACCGATTGTTCGGTCGCCGGCGCATTTTGGCTACAGGCACCCTCAGCCTGTGGACAAACGGTTCTCCACAGCCTGAGATGGAGGCAGTACGTCCATGGTAGGGAGGCGGGGGGACATGGCATCTGAACAAATGGCCGACGAGCCCTCGAACGACAGGTCAGCGGCGGCATCCGACGGACCGGACAACGCGCCACGCGGCCCCGTCGGGTCGACCCCTGACCCGGTCGGGCCGGCGAGCGCCCAGGGCGGCAGACCTGCCCCCGGCCGCGGTGCGACGGCACCCGCGCACGGCGGCACGGCACCGGCGCACGGCTCAAGCGCACACCGGTCGGGCGCGCAGGCATCGCCCCGCGCACCCGAGGCGCCGGCGAGGGGGCAGAACGGCGCACAGCCGCCCCGCCCCCGCAGACCCGAGACGCCTCCTCGGCAGGCGGAAGCTCCACGCTCCGAGGGTCCGGGCGGTCCGGGCGGTCCGGGCCGCTCACCTGAGGAGGCTCTGAGCCGTCCGCCCGAGCCACCGCGCCGGTCGGAGGACGCCGATGCGCCCCTCCCGCCACCGCGCCCCCTGGACGCCATCGACCGGGACATCCTCCAGATCCTCCAGGCGGACGGCCGGGCCTCCATACGGTCCGTGGCCGAGCGCGTGCACGTGTCCCGGGCCAACGCCTACACGCGGATCAACCGGCTCATAGAAGACGGCGTGATCCGTGGCTTCGGAGCCCGGATCCACCACGAACGAGCAGGGCAGGGCGCGTCCGCGTACATCACCCTCAAGATCGTGCAGAACTCCTGGCGCACCGTGCGCGAACAGCTCACCGCGCTGCCGGGTGCCTCGCACATCGCGCTGGTCAGCGGCGACTTCGATGTGCTCCTGCTGGTGCACACCGCGGACAACAGGGCGCTGCGGGAGCTGGTGCTCACCAAGCTCCAGTCGATCCCCGAGGTGCTCAGCACCCGCACGCTGCTGGTCTTCGAGGAGGACGACCTGGAGCCGGAGATCTGACCTGGTCGTGCCTGGTCGTGCGCACGCGGCTGCCGGGCACTGCGCCCGCCTCCCGCGGCGGGCACCGTCACTCCTGACCGCATGCGGCCGGGACCGTCACTCCTGGCCGCGCAGCCCCACGAAGATCAAGCGCCGTACGGCGTCGGCGAGTTCCCGGTCGCCCGCTTTCCACTCATGGGCGCCGGCCTCCTCGGGGTGGTACCACTCCACGATGGAGTTGATCATTCCGAAGACGAGCCGGGTGGCGAGGCGGCCGTCGATGTCGGTGCGGACGTCGCCGTCGGCCGCCGCCGCCTTCACCAACTCGGCGACCCGGTGGTCGAACTCCCGGCGCCGCTCCAGGGCCCAGCGCTCGGTGGCGGTGTTGCCGCGCACCCGCAGCAGCAGCGTCACATAGGGCAGTTCGGAGGTCAGCACCTCCACCATGCGGCCGATGACGTGTTCCAGCTGCTCGACGGGCCGTCCCGTACGCGCCCGCTCCTCGTCGAGGATCCCGAAGAGACCGTCGAGGGCGCGGCTGACGGCACGGCGCAGCAGCTCCTCCTTGCCGGACACGTGGTGGTATATCGACGACTTGGAGATGCCCGCGGCCTTGGAAAGGTGCTCCATGGAGGTGCCGTCGTAACCACGCTCGTTGAAGACCGCGACCGCGACCGCAAGCAAGGAGTCCGGCGTGTAGGTGTCGCGCTTTGCGGTGGTCATGAGAGCCCCTGCTTGTAGGCGAGTGTCGCGCGGTGCGCAAGCGGCACGGATGGACCATAACGGCCTGAAGGGTAAGCGTCGTGCAGACTCGACAACGTCTGCCACACCCACCGGACGCCGACTTCGTCGCACCATTCCAGCGGCCCGCGCGGGTAGTTGACACCCCGTTTCATGGCGGTGTCGATGTCCGCGCGGTCGGCGACGCCGCGGGCCTCGGCGTCCAGGGCGAAGTCGATCAGCATGGCGACCGTACGGGCCACGATCATGCCGGGGGTGTCCGCGACGACGCTGACCTTCTTGCCCAGTCTCTGGAAGAGGCCGATCGCGGCGCGCACGTCCTCGTCGGCCACGTCGGCGCCCGGGGCGAGCGCCACGCGTGTGCAGGTGCGGTAGTCCAGGGCGAGGTCGAGCCGGATGTGGGGGCCGTCCAGCTCCTCGGTGGCGGCTGCGCCTTGCGTGAGGGTGAGCCGGGCGCCCCCGGGGAGGCCGATGAAGGGGGTCGAAACGCCCGGGGTGCGGTCCTCGGTGAGGGCGACACCGGCCTCCTTGAGGAGGTCGACGACGGTCCCGAGCGGCCCGTCGGGCCGGCCGTGCACCCCGACGGTGCCGGGTGCCGCGCACGGCTCGGCGGTGTGCGGTTCGGGGGGCGCGGCGTCCGGCCCGTGGTCGTACCAGCCGTGGCCCGACTTGCGCCCGAGCCGGCCGGCCGCCACCAGCCGGCGCTGCGCGGGCGACGGGGTGAATTTCGGATCGTGGAAGAAGGCCTCCCAGACGGAACGGGTGACGGCCTCGTTCACGTCCTGCCCGATCAGGTCGGTCAGCTCGAACGGGCCCATCTTGAAACCGCCGCTCTCCTTGAGGACGGCGTCGATGGTGGCCGGGTCCGCGGCCTGCTCCTCGTAGAGGCGGAAGGCCTCCGCGTAGAAGGGCCGGGCTATGCGGTTGACGATGAAGCCGGGGGTGTCCGCACAGCGCACCGGCGTCTTGCCCCAGGCCAGGGCGGTGTCGTACGCGCAGGTGGCCGCCGACTCGTGCGTCGCGACGCCGGAGACGACCTCCACGAGCGGCAACACCGGTGCGGGGTTGAAGAAGTGCAGCCCGACGAGGCGGCCGGGGACGCGCAACGCACCGCCGATCCCGGTGACCGACAGGGAGGAGGTGTTGGTGGCCAGCAGGCAGTCCGCGTCGACGACCTCTTCGAGCGCGCGGAAGAGCGCCTGCTTGACGTCGAGCCGCTCCAGGACCGCCTCGATCACGAGGCCGCAGCCGGCGAGCCCGGCCAGGTCGTCCACGGTTTCCAGACGATCCCGTGCGGCATCCCGGTCAGCGGCGGCAAGGCGGCCCTTGTCGACCAGTCGGCCCAAGCGCGCCGTGATGGCCTCGACTGCCTCCTCGGCCCGGCCGGGCGCCGCGTCGTGGACCCGTACGGGATGCCCGGCCAGGAGTGCGACCTGGGCGATGCCCTGACCCATCGTGCCGCTGCCGACCACGGCCACGGGCGTCCCAGGGACGAGGGGAGCGTAGCCACTACGACTGAGGGTGGTGGTGGCAGACGGGTGGGCGAGTCCCGGTGCAGTCATGCTCGCGATCCTCCCGCACGAGTTATCCACAGGTTCGGCAGACCCCCCTTGTACCGACCGATCGTTCGGTTACTCTAGCTCTGTCACCCGTTCCAGCCCAACCCGCCGGTTCGACGAAGAGCCGACGCCAGGAGGAGTTGGTCCCCACATGGCCGCACTCACCGCACACGAGTTGATCGCCCGCCACCGGCCCACCCTCGATCAGGCGCTGAAGACGATCAGGACCCGGGCGTACTGGTCCCCGCACCCCGAGCATCCCAAGGCCTACGGGGAGGGAGACAGCCTCACCGCGGAGGAGGGGAAGGCCGCGTTCGAGGCCCTCCTGAACACCCAACTGGATCTCGGCCAGCCCGGCACCGACACCTGGGTGGATGGCGAGAAGTCGCCATACGGCATCGACCTCGGCGTGACCTACCCGCACCCGGACATCGACGTCCTGCTGCCCGCCATGCGGACCGGGATGCGCGCCTGGCGCGAGGCGGGTGCCGAGGTGCGCGCCATGGTCTGCCTGGAGATCCTGGCCCGGATCAGCGCACGCACCCATGAGTTCGCGCATGCCGTCATGCACACCAGCGGCCAGGCGTTCATGATGGCCTTCCAGGCGGGCGGGCCGCACGCCCAGGACCGCGGCATGGAAGCGGTGGCCTACGCCTACGCGGAGCAGGTGCGCACCCCGGACGCCGCGGAGTGGACCAAGCCGCAGGGCAAGCGCGACCCGCTGGCGCTGCGCAAGAGCTTCACGCCCGTGGCACGCGGCATCTCCCTGCTCATCGGCTGTAACACCTTCCCGACGTGGAACGGCTACCCGGGCCTCTTCGCCTCCCTCGCCACCGGTAACGCGGTCCTGGTCAAGCCCCACCCGGGGGCCGTACTGCCGCTCGCGCGCACCGTCCAGATCGCCCGTGACGTGCTCGCCGAGGCGGGCTTCGACCCCAATCTGGTGGCCCTGGCCGCCGAGTCGCCGGGCGAGGGCATCGCCCGGACCCTGGCCGTCCGCCCCGAGATCAAGATCATCGACTACACGGGCTCCACCGCCTTCGGCGACTGGCTGGAGACCCACGCCCACCAGGCCCAGGTCCACACCGAGAAGGCCGGGGTGAACACGGTGCTCGTCGAGTCCACCGACGACTACCGAGGCATGCTCGCCAACCTGGCCTTCTCCCTCTCCCTGTACAGCGGCCAGATGTGCACCACCCCGCAGAACCTGCTGATCCCGCGTGCCGGCATCACCACGGACGCCGGCCCGAAGACCTTCGACGAGGTCGTCGCCGACCTGGCAGCCGCAGTCGACGGCCTGCTCGGCGACGACTCCCGGGCGAACGCCCTCCTGGGAGCGCTGGTCAACCCCGACGTGAAGGCACGCCTGAAGGCCGCCCCCGACCTCGGCACGGTGGCCCTCGCCTCCCGGAAGATCGCCCACCCCGAGTTCCCGGACGCCACCGTGCACACCCCGGTGATCGTCAAGCTCGACGCCGCCAAGCCGGACGACGAGTCCGTCTTCCTCCACGAGTGGTTCGGCCCGGTCTCCTTCGCCATCGCCGTGGACTCGGCGGCGGCCGCGGTGGAGCTGCTGCGGCGCACGGTCCGTGAGCACGGCGCCATGACGGTCGGGGCGTACTCGACGTCGCAGGAGGTGATGGAGGCCGTCGAAGAGGCCTGCCTGGAGGAGTGCGCCCAGCTCTCCCTGAACCTGACGGGCGGGGTCTACGTCAACCAGACCGCCGCGTTCTCCGACTTCCACGGCTCCGGCGGCAACCCGTCGGCGAACTCGACCCTGTGCGACGGCGCGTTCGTGGCCGGCCGTTTCCGGGTGGTGGAGGTACGGCGGGAGGCATGACCGGGCGGCCGGCGTCGCCACCGGATGCGGACGGGTGCCGCCTGCTACGGACGGGTGCCGCCGGAGACGGGGCGGGTGCTCGGGGGAATCTCAGGAGCCGGCGTCGGAGTGACCGCCGGTGGAGTGACGGTCGGTGGAGCGGCCGGTGAAGTCACCATCGGTGGGGTGATCGCTGGTGGACACCATCGGTGGGGTGATCGCTGGTGGAGTGATCGCCAGTGGAGTGAGTGCCGGTGGAGTGCAGGGACCAGTGGTAGAGGACCATGGCGACGCTGGTGGCCAGGTTGTAGCTGGACACCTGGGGGCGCATCGGCAGGGAGATCACGCGGTCGGCGCGTGCCCGTAGCTCCGCGGACAGGCCGCTGCGCTCGGAGCCGAAGGCGAGCAGGGCGTCATCCGGGATCATCATGCCCCGGATGTCCTCCCCCTCGGCGTCCAGCGCGAGGATCGGCCCGTGCGGCAGCCCTGCCACGTCCGTACGGGCCACGGCCGTCGCGAAGTGCAGTCCGGCGCCGCCCCGGACCACCGTCGGGTGCCAGGGGTCGAGCGGGCCGGTGGTGATCACGCCCGTCGCCCCGCATCCGGCGGCGAGGCGGACCACCGCCCCGGCATTGCCCAGGTTGCGCGGCTGGTCCAGGACCACCACGGGGGCGGTGCGCGGCCGGTGTGCCAGGGCGTCCCACTGGGCTTCCCGGGAGGGCCGGACCGCCAGCGCGGCCACCCCCGTGGGGTGCAGCCGCGGCACCAGGGAGCCCATCCGCTCGCCCGGCAGCTCCACCAGCCGTGCGGCCAGCGCGGGACGCACATCGGGCGCGAGCTGATCCGCCAGGGCGAGTGTCCCGGCGAGGTCGGTGGTCAGGGCCACGAGCAGCTCGGCGCCGAAGCGCACGGCGTGCTTGACGGCGTGGAACCCGTCGAGCAGCACGGCATCGTCAGCGCATCGGCGCCAGGTCTGGATGGCGTGATCTTGTGGATGTACGGCGTGATCTCGTGGATGCCGGTGCCGCCGCCCGACGCCGACCTCTACGGTCTCGTTCCGCCCGGCACCGTCCGCGGCGCCGGTCCGCTGCGCCCTCATGATCTCGTCTCCCGCGTGGTTCCCAGGTGCAGCCTACGCGGGGGACGCCTACGTACGGGACACGTAGGCGTGGGCGGGCACGTAGGCGTGGGCGGCGAGTCCGCGTGGGAGCACGCCCGCGTGGGGGCACGCTCTGGGAGAGCGGCCCCCTCTCTAGGAGCGCGATTTCGCTGGGTTGACGGAGGTGTCGTCCGCCGGGCGTTGGCGTGGTGTCGTGGGCCGGACAGCGGGCTGGGGGGAGTCGTCCGCGTGGGCCCGGGCCTCTTCCGTGTCCGTCTCGCCCCCACCGGCACCCGTGTCCGTCTCGCCCCCGCCGGCACCCGTGTCCGTCCCCGCGAACCCGGTTTCGCCGCCCGCCAGCCGGGCAGTCCCCGTGCGGCGCCCGCCGGGAAGCACCGCGCTCCAGATGCGCGCCACCTGCGTGCCCAGCCACAGCAGGAAGCCGGTCGGCATGAAGACCGAGTCGGCGGCGATCATGGCCAGCGAGAAGAACGGCAGCCCGAGCGTGACGGCGATGACGGTGTGCTCGCAGATCATGGCCACCAGCAGCACGTTCTTCACCCGCCGGTTGAACAGGGCGAAGGGGAAGGCCACCTGCACCATGACCGTCCCGTAGGTGGCCAGCAGTACGACGAGGCCGTGCCCGCCGAGCAGATCGGACAGGGCCGGCCAGGGCGAGAAGTAGTCCAGGTGCAGCGGGTAGTAGACGGCCGTGCCGTCCTGCCAGCGAGTGCCCTGGATCTTGTACCAGCCGGCCGTGGAGTAGATGAGGCACGTCTCGACCATGATCACGAGAAGGCCGGCGTTGTGTACGAGGTTGGCAAGGACGTCGAGCAGCAGCCGTGGCTCGTTCTGGGCTGCCGCCGCGGACTTCGGCGCGGACTTCGGCGCGGTCTTGCTCGCGGACCCGATCACGGACTCGGTCGCGGGCTCGGTCGCGAACTCGGTCGCGGACTCACCCGAGCCGTGCGGGTTGTTGGGGCCACGGGAGCCGCCCTGGCCACGAAGCCCGCCCTGGTCACGAAGCCCGTTCTGGTCACGAAGTCCGTCCTGGTTGACGTACCACCACAGGCAGTGGACCGTCCACAGGCCCCAGAAGACCAGCAGCCAACCCGTGCTGATGAAGCCCTCGATGGTCACCACGATGAGTGCGATGCCGAGCACGCTCCACAGGAGTGGCCCCACAGCCTCCGCGCGCAACCGCAAGCCCCGCGCACGCGCCGTGGCGCTGCGCCGCGCCCGGCGTGCGTCGAGCGACCAGACGGACCCGCACCGCACGAGCACCAGGTAGATCGCCATCAGATGGATGACGTTGTCACCACCGTCGCTCATGAAGATGCTGCGGTTCTCCAGCGAGAGCACCCCGACCATGAAGAGCACCGACGCGGCGCGGGTGTGCCAGCCGAGCAGCAACAGCACGCTGGAGAGGATCGCCAGGGCGTAGACGATCTCGAACCAGGCCTGGCTGTCGGACCATATGAGGGCCGTGAACGCGCCGTTGTCCTCGATGAGCCTGTGCCCTATCGACCAGCTCCATGGGCCGTCGGGCCCGTACAGCTCCTGACGGTGCGGGAATTCGCGCAGCAGGAACAGCAGCCAGGTCAGCGAGACGCCGATGCGGACCACAGCGGTCTGGTAGCGGGCGAGGGGCTCGGCGGTGATGCGGTGGACGGCGCGTGCGAACCACGCTTCGATGCTGGTCACCGGGCCTTCGCCTCCGTCGTGGTGGTCTTCGGGGCGGGGCCGGCCGCGGCGCCGCTGAGCGGTACGTCGGCGGAGGTGACCGTCCACCAGGAGAGTGTGCGGTAGAAGGGCTTGTCGCTGGACGGGGCGGTGCCGCTCCAGGCCGGAGGCTGCACGCCGGTAGTCATCGAACGGATCTGGATGCGCTCGATCGTCCCGCCGGTCGCACCCGTCTCCCCCGTTCCGCCCTTCGCACCCGTTCCGCCCTTCGCGCTCGTCGCGCCTGCCCCGTCCTCACCCGGCGCCTTGCCGACGTCCAGGCGTTGCAGCCTCAGCATGATGATGCGGCGCAGATAGCTCTCCGAGAGCTCGCCGCGCATGCCGGTGGAGCGGTTCTGGTTGTCGTGCGTGGAGACGAAGAAGTCCCAGGCGCGGCGCAGTTCGTTCTGCTGGGTGTGGCTCGGGAGCGGGTTGCCGTCGATGGCAGCGCCGTCGAGAGCCGAGATGTTGTACCAGCCGGTGGTCCGGGTCTGACCGGAAGCACTGCGCACTTCGGCACGCGCTTCCACGGCTATGTTCTGCTGCAACGGGTTGGGGGCGAACAGCTTCCAGTTCTGTTCGAACTCCGGCAGCACCCAGTCGTCCACCATCTCCCCATGCTGCTTGGTCATGGTGTTCGCCGGCGCCACGCTCAGGAAGACCATCCCGAGATGCACGCAGGCGGTCACACAGATGGCCGCCAAGGCCACGGCGGCGACGATCTGGTACCGGGACGACAGTCCGTTGATCCCCGGGCTGGTACCCGCGCGACCGCCCTCGTTCACATCCCGGCCCCTCTTCCCACCCCCGTCCCCCTCGCCATCTCCGTCCTCGTTCCCGTCCCCGTCCCCGTCCCTCTCCCCATCTCCGTCCTCGTTCCCGTCCTCGCTCGCAGGGTCCTCACTGGCACGACCGCCAGAGCGCTCGGAAAGGGGCGTCTCCCGCCCCGAGGATGGAGATTCCGACCCGGAATGGCCGGAATCCCGCCCAGGGTGGACGGGGTCCTGCCCAGGCCGGACCGGGTTCTGCCCGGAAGAAACCGGATCCGAGCCGGAAGGACCAGAAGGAACCGGGTCCTGGCCGGAAGGACCGGAAGGAACCGGATCCCGGCCGGAAGGAACGGGATCCTGCCCGGCCTTGGCGGAAGTCTCTGCCGGCCGTGGCGCGTCAGGGTCCGACCCCTCGGGTCGTGGGTTCGTGCGCTCGTCGTGCGCGTCCATGCCGTCCGTTCCTGCTTCGATTCCTGCCAGATTCCGGTCAGTTACCTGCGCGTACGCCTCTATGCCTACGCCTGTGCCCGCGCCTACGCCTATGCCCGTGTCTGCATATATGCGTACGCCCGCATACGACTGCTTCCTGCTGCATACGGCGCCCGGGGCCGCCTACGGCCGGTTCCGCAGAATATGCGCCCGATTCTCGCCGACCGCCGCTGGTCGGCCATCCCCCGCCACCGCACCGCGCCACCACACCGTCCCGCACCGCCCCGCCGCACCAACTGCCATCCGCCGTGCGGGCTGCCGCGCACGGCCCTGCTGCCGCACGTGCACGAGCACGGTACTCACCCAGGGCACGGGACGCAGGGGCCTGAGGTTATCCACAGGGTTGACACGTTATGGAATTGCGACCCACCATGGAGTCGACGGACCGAACGATCGGTAGGCAGCTGGCGCATCCGGACAGGATCCGGGAGACCGACGGGCCTGTGCGGACACCGGAGTCGGGAGGACCGGGATGAGCACGGCAGCCGTGCAGCCGGCGACGCAGGGCGTTCCAGGCACCGCGGCGGCCGGTGCGGCCGGGGCGCAAGAGGGCCCCGGTAGTGCGCCGGGGCGTGCCACGGACACGGCAGCCCTGGAGGGCGCCTTCGACGCGACGGTCGCGGCCGACGAGCGCATCGAGCCCCGCGACTGGATGCCCGACGCCTATCGCAGCACCCTGACCCGCCAGATGGCGCAGCACGCCCACTCCGAGATCATCGGCATGCAGCCCGAGGCCAACTGGATCGCTCGCGCCCCCTCGCTACGGCGCAAGGCGATCCTGATGGCCAAGGTCCAGGACGAGGCAGGCCACGGCCTGTACCTCTACAGCGCGGTGGAAACCCTCGGCACCGGCCGCGACGCGCTCCTCGACAAGCTGCACTCGGGCCGCCAGAAATACTCGTCGATCTTCAATTACCCCACCCTGACCTGGGCGGACGTCGGGGCCGTCGGCTGGCTGGTGGACGGCGCCGCGATCACCAACCAGGTGCCGCTCTGCCGCTGCTCCTACGGCCCCTACGCCCGCGCGATGATCCGCATCTGCAAGGAGGAGTCCTTCCACCAACGGCAGGGCTACGAGTTGCTGCTGGCCCTCAGCCGGGGCACCGAGGCCCAGCACGCCATGGCGCAGGACGCGGTGAACCGCTGGTGGTGGCCCTCCCTGATGATGTTCGGTCCGCCGGACGGAGAGTCCGCGCACTCCGCCCAGTCCATGGCCTGGAAGATCAAGCGTCATTCGAACGACGAGCTGCGCCAGCGTTTCGTGGACACCTGCGTCCCCCAGGCCGACTCCCTCGGCCTGGGCCTCCCGGACCCGGACCTGGTCTGGAACGAGCAGCGCGGGCACTACGACTTCGGCTCCATCGACTGGACCGAGTTCCGCGAAGTCCTCGCCGGCAACGGCCCGTGCAACGAACAGCGGCTCAACCAGCGCCGCCGGGCCCACGAGGAGGGCACCTGGGTACGCGACGCCGCCGCTGCCCACGCCCGCAAGCACAGCACGGGCGCCGGCGCCGCCCGGCAGGAACCCGAGGCGATGGCATGAGCACGCGTGCAACCGACAGCACTCATGCGCCCGGCAGCATTCATGCGCCCGACGGCGCTCATGCTCCCGACGGCACTCATGCACGTGATGCTGACGCACGTGATGCTGACGCACGGAGCGCACAAGCAGCCCACGCCGGCGCGCACGGTACGGAAGGAAGCAACCCGGTCGCGCACGGTACGGAAGCAGGCCGGATGCACGGTACGGAAGCAGGCCAGATGGCGGACTGGCCGCTGTGGGAGGTCTTCATACGCGCCCGCCGCGGCCTGTCGCACACCCATGCCGGCAGCCTGCACGCCCCCGACGCCCAGCTGGCGCTGCGCAATGCCCGCGATCTCTACACCCGCCGCGGCGAGGGCGTCTCCATCTGGGTGGTGCCGTCCACCGCGGTCACCGCCTCCTCACCCGACGAAAAGGACCCGTTCTTCGAGCCGGCCGCCGACAAGCCCTACCGCCACCCGACCTTCTACGAGATCCCGGAGGGAGTGAGGCATCTGTGACCGAGCCGCCCGTGGCCGAGCCGTCTGTGACCGAGCCATCCGCGGCCGAGTCGCCCGTGGCCGCGGCCCCGCAGACGCCCGCCCTGGCGCTGGGCGACGACGCGCTGGTGCTCTCGCACCGGCTCGGGGAGTGGGCGGGCCACGCACCCGTCCTCGAAGAAGAGGTCGCCCTGGCCAATATCGCGCTGGACCTCCTCGGCCAGGCACGCGTGCTGCTCTCCCTCGTCGGAAACGAGGACGAGCTGGCGTACCTCCGCGAGGAACGCGCCTTCTGCAACTGCCAGCTGGTCGAGCAGCCGAACGGCGACTTCGCCCACACCATCGCCCGGCAGCTCTACTTCTCCACCTACCAACGGCTGCTCTACGAACGGTTGGCGTCCGCGGCCGTCGCCGACGAAAGGCCGACGCCCCTCGCGCCCCTCACGCCACTGACCGCACCGGCCGCACCGGCCGCGCCAGCCGCGTTGACCGCGCTGGCCGCCAAGGCGGTCAAGGAAGTCGACTACCACCAGGACCACGCCCGGCAGTGGACGCTGCGCCTCGGCGACGGCACGGACGTCAGCCACGCAAGGATGCAGGCGGCGTGCGGGAACCTGTGGCGGTTCACCGGCGAGATGTTCCAGCCACTGGAGGGGCTGAAGGGGCTAGAAGGGCGAGAGGAGCTGGAGGAGTTGGACGGCACGGCCGGCGACGCGGGGATCGACTGGGCCGCACTCGAGTCGGACTGGCTGGCGTCCGTCACGAGCGTGCTGCGGGAGGCCACCCTGACCGTGCCGGAGGGCCCCCGAAACGGAGCCTGGAGCGCGGGCGCGGGCCGCCAGGGGCTGCACACCGAGCCGTTCGGGCGGATGCTCGCCGAGATGCAGCACCTGCACCGCAGCCACCCGGGGGCGTCATGGTGACAGGTCCACGGCCCTACGGCCGGCAGCCCGACGACGGCCGGCAGCCCGACGACGGGCCCCCGGGCGGCGGGCAGCCGGGCCCCCGGCAGCAGACTGCGGGCCCTCGGACGCCCCGGCTCCGAAGCATCGGGCCGGCCGGGCCGGCACCACCCGGGTGGCCACGTCCGAGGAGGAGGAGGAGGAGGAGCTGCGGCGGGTCGCCGGTTCCGTCCCCGACCCGGAGCTTCCGGTGCTCACGCTGGACGAGCTCGGAGTGCTGCGCAACGTCCACGTCCTCGGCCCCGGCCGGGTCGAGGTCGAGCTGACGCCCACGTACACGGGCTGCCCGGCGATCGAGACCATGTCGGCGGACATCGTGCGGGTGTTGCATGCGCACGGCGTCCCGGAGGTCATGGTCCACCCTGTGCTGTCCCCGCCGTGGACGACGGACGACATCTCCGACACAGGCCGCCGCAAGCTGCGGGAATCCGGCATCGCCCCGCCCCGAACGCAGCGCGCCCCCGGCCCCGTCCCGCTCGCCCTCGGCCCGACGCACACGGCCGGCCCGGCCGGCCCGCAGGCGAGTGACCACGGCGCTCCGCCGGCTGCGGACGACGCCGGACCGCGGGACACCGTAGGCGCGGTGCACTGCCCGCAGTGCGGTTCGGCCGACAACGAGCTGCTGAGCCGGTTCTCCTCGACCGCGTGCAAGGCGCTGCGCCGGTGCCGGGCGTGCCGAGAGCCGTTCGACCACTTCAAGGAGGTGTGATGGCGCGATTCCACCGGCTCCGCGTGGCTGCGGTCGACCGGCTCACCGAGGACGCCGTGGCCCTCACCCTCGACATCCCGCCGGACCTGCGCGAGGAATACCGTCACACCCCCGGCCAGCACCTCGCCCTGCGCCGCACCGAGGACGGCCGGGAGATACGGCGCACCTACTCGATCTGCTCGCCGGCTCCGGCGCCCGACGGCGCGGGCCCCCGCCATCTGCGGGTCGGCGTCCGGCTCGTCGCGGGTGGCGCCTTCTCCACGTATGCGATGAAGCAGGTCGAACCGGGGGACTTTCTGGAGGTGATGACCCCGGCCGGCAGCTTCACCCTGGAGCCGGCGCCCGGCCGGTACGCGGCCGTGGTCGGCGGAAGCGGCATCACCCCGGTCCTGTCGATCGCGACGACGCTGCTGGAGCGTGCGCCGGACGCCCGGTTCTGTCTGATCCGCAGCGACCGCACCGCCGCATCGACGATGTTCCTGGAGGAGGCCGCCGACTTGAAGGACCGGTTTCCGGACCGGTTCCAGCTGGTGACAGTGCTCTCGCGGGAGGACATCCAGACCGGTCTGCCGTCCGGGCGGCTCGACCGGGAGCGCCTGGCGGGGCTGCTGCCCGCGTTGCTTCCCGTGGCACGAGTCGACGGATGGTTCCTGTGCGGTCCCTACGGGCTGATACGGAGCGCCGAGCGGGCCCTGCGCGGGCTGGGGGTGCGGCGCTCCCGCATCCACGCGGAGATCTTCCGCGTGGACAGCGCCCCGGCGCCGTCGGATTCTTCGGAGGGTGCCGCGCCCGGGCCGGCACGCGGCACGGTGACCGCGCGGCTCGACGGCCGCTCGGGCACCTGGCCGGTCCGGGACGGCGAGTCCCTGCTGGAAGCGGTGCTCCGCAACCGCCCGGACGCCCCGTACGCGTGCAAAGGCGGGGTCTGCGGGACCTGCCGCGCCTACCTCGTGGCGGGCGACGTCCGCATGGACCGCAATTTCGCCTTGGAACGGGAGGAGACCGAGGCGGGTTACGTACTGGCCTGCCAATCCCACCCGGTCACCGAGCGGGTGGAGCTGGATTTCGACCGCTGAGCAGCAGTCGGAGAGCGTTCGCTCCGCCGGCCACCGCCACCAGCTATGGGCCGGTGAAGGGTCAGATGACCTCGCCCGGTGCACCCTTGTCGTCCACGACGGGGCGGCCGGATGCGGCCCAGGCGTGCATACCGCCATCCACGTTCACGGCGTCCACGCCCTGCTGGCGCAGGTACATGGTCACCTGGGCCGAGCGGCCTCCGGCCTTGCAGATCACATGGACCCTGCCGGCCTCCGGCGCGGCCTCGGTCAGCTCGCCGTAGCGTGCCACGAACTCGCTCATCGGGATGTGCAACGCCGTCTCCGCATGCCCTGCGTCCCATTCGTCGTCCTCGCGGACGTCCAGCAGAAAGTCGCCGCTCGCGAGATCGCTCACCGCCACCGTGGGCACCCCAGAATCGAAAGTCATGCCATCGAACCTACCGGACCGACGAACCCACCGGGCCGGTCCGGACGAGGCCCGTCCCACCTGAACGTACGCATCCGACGGGCTCGGCATGAACGCCCCCGTCCACAGGCCGGCACGAAGGTGCGCGTCCGCCGGGCTCAGCATGACGGCGCGATGACGGCGCGCGCCCGCTCTGCACGAAGGTGCTTCCCGACGGCTCAGCCCAGCAGTCCGGCCAGCTCCGTCTCGCGTTCGGCGACCTGGGCAAGGAGCTGTTCAGCGATCTCGTCCAGAAGGCTGTCGGGGTCCTCGGGAGCCATCCTCAGCATCGAGCCGATCGCGCTCTCCTCCAGGTCCCGGGCCACCATGGTCAGCAGCTCCTTGCGGTGCGCCAGCCACTCCAGACGGGCGTACAGCTCCTCGCTCCTGCTGGGCCGGCGCTCCTCCGGCAGCGGGCCCGCCGCCCACTCCTGCGCCAGCTCGCGCAGCAACGTCTCGTCGCCGCGTCCGTACGCAGCGTTCACCCGGGCGATGAACTCGTCACGCCGTGCGCGTTCCTTCTCGTCCTGTGCCAGGTCGGGGTGGGCCTCGCGGACCAGCTCGCGGTAGAGCTTGCGGACTTCGTCGCTGGGCCGGACCCGCTCCGGCGGGCGTACCTGCTGTTCGGTGAGCATGGCGGCTGCCTCGGGCGAGAGGCCGTCACTGTCCAGCCAGTCGTGGAACAGCTCTGTGACGTCCGGCATCGGCATGACCCGGGCCCGTGCCTCGTCCGCCGCCCGGACGTCCTCCGGGTCGCCGGTGCGCGCCGCCTTGGCCTCGGCGATCTGCGCATCCAGCTCGTCCAGCCGGGAGTACATGGGGCCGAGCTTCTGGTGGTGCAACCGCGAGAAGTTCTCCACCTCGATACGGAAGGTCTCGACCGCGATCTCGAACTCGATCAGCGCCTGCTCTGCGACACGCACGGCCCGCTCCAGCCGCTCCTCGGGCCGCTCCGCCGCCCCGGAACCGGCCTCACCCGCAGCACCGGCACCCCCTTCAGCACCGGCACCCCCTTCAGGACCGGCGTCCCTTTCGGAGTGCGCATCGCTGGCAGGGTGCGCATCACTTTCGGGGTGCGCATCACTCGCGGTGCCCGCCCCACTCGCGGCACCGGCTTCACCGGTCGCACCAGCCGTACCAGCCGTACCGGCCACACCCGCCATACCGGCCACACCGGCCGCACCCGTCGCACCGGCCGCGCCGCCGTCCTCCGGAGACTTCTGCTGCTCCGCGGCAGGTCCCCCGCCCCCGGGCTCCCGGGCGCCCCGGGGCTCCTCCACGGGGGCCTCGGCGGCTGCCTCAGCAGGGGGGACGGTCTGGGGTGGCTCGGCTTCCGGGGTCGTCACCCGTCCAGCGTAGACGGTGGTCGCCTTCGCCCTTCGGTGACCGCCGCTCACACTCCCGTCTCCGCGGATATCCGGCCTTCTCGTATGCCCGCGACCAGGACCGCGTGGTCAGCCTCGGTGCGGTCCGCGTAGGCGACCGCGAAGGTGGATATCGCCTCGTCCAGGACGTCACCCTTGCCGCAGTACCCGGCGATCAGGCGGGGGTCGACGCTGTGGGCGTGGGCGCGGGCCAGGAGGGCTCCGGTCATCCGGCCGTAGTCGTCGAGCTGGCCGGGGGCGAGCGCTGCCGGATCCACGCTGCCCTTGCGGTTGCGGAACTGGCGCACCTGGAACGGCCTTCCGTCGACTCGGGTCCAGCCCAGCAGCGGATCGCTGACGATCTGCATCCGGCGCTGGCCGAGCACCACGCGGCAGCCCTCGTGCACCACCTCGGGGACCTTGAACCCGGCGGCCGGCAGGTACGGCAGCAGCGCCGACGGTCTGGCCTCCTTCACCTGGAGGACCAGCGGCTCACCACGGTGGTCGAGCAGCAGCACCACGTAGGAGCGGGTGCCGACGCTGCCGGTGCCCACGACGCGGAAGGCCACGTCGTGGATCGCATGGCGCTCGATCAACGGCAGCAGGTCCTCCGGAAGCGTGTCGACCCAGTGACCGAGCGCAGCGGCGACCGCTGCCGCCTCGCCGTCCGGCACCCGGCGCAGCACCGGTGGCGCATCGACGAAGCGGCGCCCGCCCTCCTCGGTCCGCTCGGTGGATCTGGCCGCGAACCGGCCGCTGGTGTTCTTCATCGCCTTCTGCGAGACGCGCTCCAGGGTGCCGAGCAGATCGTGTGCGTCGGTGTGCGAGACCAGTTCCTCGTCCGCGATGGCTTGCCAGGCCTCGAGTGCGGGGAGCTTGGCCAGTAGCCGCATGGTGCGGCGGTAGGCGCCGACGGCGTCGAAAGCGGCGGATCGGCAGGCGTGTTCGTCCGCCCCGGCCTCGCGGCCGGCGAGCACCAGAGACGCGGCGAGTCGTTTGACGTCCCATTCCCAGGGGCCGTGGACGGTCTCGTCGAAGTCGTTCAGGTCGATGATGAGGCCGCCGCGGGCGTCCGCGTAGAGGCCGAAGTTGGCCGCGTGGGCGTCGCCGCAGATCTGTACGCCGACGCCGGTCAGGGGTGTGCGCGCGAGGTCGTACGCCATGAGGCCGGCGGACCCGCGCAGGAACGCGAAGGGGGTCGCGGCCATCCGGCCGACCCTGATCGGCACGAGGTCGGTGAGGCGGCCCGCGTTGGACCGCTCCACGACGGTCACGGCGTCGGGGCGGGATGCGTCGACCACCAACTCTGCGTGGGAGGAACGCGGCACCGCATGCCTGAGGTCGCTGCCCTCCTGCTTCGGGGAGCCCTGCGGCGTCCGCGGCGCGAACCCGTGGACCCGGGGCAACCGCACGGGCCCGGCTGCGCGCCATTCCTCGCCCGCCACCTGCTGGCCGGACCCCTCACGCTGCGTCGGAATCAGCCCTTCCGCACCGCATTCCGAGGCCTCGTCACCGGACCCGGTCATGCCGCTCACCCCCGCCTGGCCGTCACCGGCGTCGATCGCACCCACCGACCGTGCGCACCAACGCCCCTCCCATCAATGCGCCTCGACCGTACCGCCGTCCGCCCGAGCGCGGCACAGCCTGTGGATAACTCGACGAACGCGGCTGTGGACAACTCGTCACACCGCTCGAACACGCCGCGCCCTCCCCAACGAGCCGGCGGCCCACCCCAGCCCGGCGAACCGCTCAACACCCTCGCCGTCCCGGCTACTTGCGGAACTGCTCCGGGCAGCGGCCGTTCTCGGGGAGGTAGGTCTCGGCCCACTTCCCCAGCTGGTTGAGCGCAGGGCCCAGCGCGGCGCCGGCCTCCGTCAGGCGGTACGACACCCGCAGCGGCGGGCCCTCGGTCACCTCGCGTACGACCAGTCCGACGGCCCCGAGCTCGGTCAGCCGGTCGGAGAGCATCCGCTCGCTGATGCCCGGGATGGCCCGGCGTAGCTCGGCGAAGTGCACCGGTCGCTGCATGAGGACCGCGATGACCAGCCCCGACCAGCGCTTTCCGAGCAGGCTGAAGACGCGGGCCATGCCGTCGTCGACCTTCGTGCATGCTGCGTCGTCCGGCATGCAAGCGGATTCCTCACTCGTGCACACCGGCTCGTCCTTGATGCCGTCTACCGCCATGCATGCAGAGTACTGCGTTCACGGGAGTAGGTGAAAAAAAGTAAGCACCTATGGTAGTAATAGCTACGTACTCAATGACAGTGCGAGCTCGTGGCAGAGCTCACGACGGAGTCGACGACAGTACGAGCGCGGCCTGACCACCCGCCGCAGCCACTCGACTGCCCCTTGTCCCCCCGTCGACTGTCTCGCTGCTCATAGGAGAACGACATGGCCACCCTGCTGCACATCGACTCGTCCGTGCACCCCGGTTCGGACTCCGCGTCCCGGGCCCTCACGGAGGCCTTCCGCAGGACATGGGAAGAACAGCACCCGGAAGGCACGGTGATCTACCGCGACCTCGCCACCGACCCCGTGCCGCACATCGACCGGCACGCTGCCACCGCGTTCATGACCGACCCCGCCGCGCACACGCCCGAGCAGGCGGCGGCGTACGCGCAGCGCCTGAAGCTGGTGGAGGAGTTCGAGGCGGCGGACGCGGTGGTGATCGGCGCCCCGATGTACAACTTCACGATCCCGTCGACCCTCAAGGCCTGGCTGGACCAGGTGATCGTGGTGGGCCGCACCGCCGGTGAGAACCCCTCCGTGAAGGGCCTTCCGATCACGGTCGTCGCCACCCGCGGCGGCGGCTACTCGCCCGGCACCCCGCGCGCGCCGTACGAGTACGCGCAGAGCTACCTTCAGGCGCTGCTTTCCCAGATGTTCGGTGCCGAGGTCGACTTCATCGTGTCGGAACTCACCCTGGCGGCCACCGTGCCGGCGATGAAGGACCTCCTCCCGCTGGCCGAGGCCTCCCGCGCCAAGGCCCATGAGGACGCGACCACGAAGGCCAAGGCCCTCGCCGAACGCCTCGCCGGCGCGCAGGCGTGACACCGGACGCGCCCCGGCGAGCGGATGCCGGGCGCGCGGCCGGAACATGACGTGGCCGGAACATGACGCGAGCGGCACGTGACACGTGACACGCAAGCGGGTGGGGACGCGCAGGTGAGCGGTGCCAGGAAGGCACGGCTCACCTGCGCTTTTTTGATGTCCGCAGCCTGCGCACGGGCGCGCCGGCGCATCCCGAGGGAACGGCCGTCGCGCATGAGCGGGGGTGTCAGCGAGGCACAGTCCTGTCATCCGCGCGCCGAGCGCGGCCGGTGCGCTTGTGCGCCGCTCCGCGCCACAGAACCATGGCGCTGCCCGCCACCTTCCACGCGAGACCCGGCGTGCTGCTTCAGCCCTTCAGGCGAAGGCCTCAGTGAAAGGAAGCTGACAGATGCGCACCTTGGCCCGGACAGCGCTGCCCGCGGCGATCCTCCTCCTCGGCGTCACCGCCTGCCTCGGCACCGCCCACGCACAGACCACGATCCCCGCCGCGGAAGCCGGCGTGAACCCCGTCACGAAGGCCGGCGCGCAGATCACCGCGGGGAGCCGGTACTTCGTCGACTCCGATCCGATCAACCTCGGCGTCACCGGCAACGCCCCCCAGCAGGACGAGGACTCCGCGACCCTGGCGGCGATGTTCGGCAGCGCCGCCTACGACGCGAACTTCGGCTGGGGCCCGGAGTCCGCCGCCGGGATCTACCAGGCGAGCGCCGGCACTCCCACGTACAAGGTCACGCCACGGCAGCCCGACTGGGGCGACCCGTTCGGCAGCTACACGATGCCCTGGGACCCGTCCTGGAACGTCACCGACCACGTGGACGGCTGGGCCGTGGTCATCTCCGCCGACGGCTCCTACGCCTTCGAGTGCTGGGAACTCAAGGTCACCAACGGCACGCCGAGCTGCCAGTTCGGGGCGATCTCCCACCCGGACAGCACGTCCTGGGATATCGAGGAAGGGGGCGCCCCCACCGGCGCCGGGCTCTCCCGGATGGCCGGGGTGATCACGCAGGACGACTGGGACAACGGTATCGATCACGCCTTGGTGTACGGCACGCCGGACAACGACAACCAGTGGGCCTACCCGGCCACGCGCACGGACGGCGACGAATCCGGGCCCATGCACGAGGGCCAGTACATCTGGATGGACAGGTCCGGGGCCTGCGCCAACCCGTCGGGGCTCAACACCGCGCAACAGCGGGTGTACAAGGCGCTCCAGGACTACGGGGCGTTCAACGTGGACAACGCGGAGACCTTCGGGTTCGCCACCGAACTCCATGCCACGCCACCCGGAATGTCCTCTTCAGGGGGTTACGAAAGCATCAGGAACTTCCCGTGGGCCGCATGCCTGAACGTGGGCACGGTGACGGACCCGGACCCCGCCCGCTAAGAGCTCTTCCCTGGTTCCCGCGGTCCCGCGGGCTGCGGGATCCACCACCACCCGGCCCGGCATCCGCCCGGGAAGCTGCGCGGGAAGTTGCGCGGTGCACCGAGGCCGGAAAGCACATGTGATGCATTTCACCGGCACGCCCCGAAGGGCTTGCTTCCCCTGGCCACGCGATTGACCGCACAAGGCTCCGAACATGAGAAAAACCCCAGATGAACTGGGGTTTCTCGAAGTGCGCGAGGGGGGAGTTGAACCCCCACGCCCTTGCGGGCACTGGAACCTGAATCCAGCGCGTCTGCCTATTCCGCCACCCGCGCAAGGTGTTGTCGGGACCTCTCACTCCTTGGTGCGAGCGCCTGCCGACATCCAGAAGGTTAGCACGCTGAGAAGGGTGGAATCACATTCGTTTCCTCCCGCCGCCCAGCCTGCGAAACGGAGCACGGGGCCAGCTCGAACAGGGTGTGGCCCCGGCCCGGAAGAAGCCCGGAAGAAGCCCGAAACAAACCCGGAACAGGACACGGCTCAAGCGCGGTCGCCGGCCAGGGGCACCCGCCGGTAGACACCGGATACGGGCGGGTGCCGGCGGACCGTCGTTCTGGTACGTCCGTATCCACCCATGTCCGTCCAGTTTCATGTAGATACGTCAAGGTCCGTCCAGGTCCGTGCAGGGCACACGGCGGCGGCAGAGAGCGGCGGGGATCCGGAGCACCACGGTGCCGGCCCGGAGCCCGGGCCCCGGCCGGGCCGGCGCCGCTCCGGCGAGGCCACGGCGCCGCCTGTCACACGCCTCACACGTCGCACGCCTCACACGTCGCACGCCTCACACAGCCTCCCCGACAGCCACACGCCAGGACGCCCAGACGGCCGCCCCCCCCGGGCCCAGGTCTCCCGGGCCCGCGGTCCGGTCGGTCCGGCACCAGGACGCACCGCCGCCCCTGGGACCGCACCCGGCGACAGGCCGCACGAGACGGATCTCGTCCCACCACGGACCCGGCCCCGTCTCAACATCGCACCAGCCGTCACACCCCGGCCCCGCATGGTCCTCTGTCCGCCGCGGGTGCGGGACACTGGATTCCGGCCCCCTTACGATCGCTTCATGGAGGAGGCCGTACGGCCGTCCCGCAGGGGCTCGGTGCGGTGCCGCCAAGGGCCGGGCCGGTGTCCGGAACAGGCCCCGGACGGGGACCGCGGAACGGATCCCTCGGGGGGTGACGAGGGCATGTGCTGTGAGAGTCGACACTCGTCGACAAGGCGGGAAGGGGGGAACCAGCCGATTTCCCGGCGCGTGGATACGATCAGTAAGCAGTACCGGCACTCAGACGCCGTACACAACGTTGAAGATGTCGAGGAGACCGTCGCACGCGACGTACGCGAAACGCACGAAGCACACGACGCATACGAAGACATACACAACGCCATACGCAACAAAGAAGAAGCACCGAAAGAGGCAGGCGGCCCCGATCGGGAGAGCCGGGCAGACCGGCAGGACCGACAGGACCGGCTACACCCGCAGGACTCGCAGGACCGGCACGACCGGCAGCCCGACCGGCAGGATCGGGAACCGGCCCGCCCGGAGCTACATCCTCAACAGGGCCGGAGCACCCGACGGATCCTGCAAAATCGGCTCAATGAGCCGACCAGAACGAACCGGCACAACCGCACGAGCCGAACGAACCGACCGAGCCAGCCGAAGCGACACGAGCCGCCAGAGCAACCGAGCCGATCCGCTCGGCAACCGCACCACGAAGACCGATCAGTAGAAGGAGGAGGTGCCCCATGGGAGTCCTGAAGAAGTTCGAGCAGCGCCTCGAAGGTCTGGTCAACGGCACCTTCGCCAAGGTCTTCAAGTCCGAGGTGCAGCCCGTCGAGATCGCCGGCGCCCTCCAGCGCGAATGCGACAACAACGCGACGATCTGGAACCGCGACCGCACCGTCGTCCCCAATGACTTCATCGTGGAGCTGAGCGCGCCCGACTACGAGCGCCTCAGCCCGTACGCGGGACAGCTCGGCGACGAACTCGCCGGCATGGTGCGCGACTACGCCAAGCAGCAGCGCTACACCTTCATGGGGCCCATCAAGGTCCACCTGGAGAAGGCCGACGACCTCGACACCGGCCTGTACCGGGTCCGTAGCCGCACGCTCGCCGGCAGCAGCTCGCAGAACCCCGGACCCGGCGCCGGACCCGGCCCCGCTCCGGCCGGTCCGCCCGGCGGCTACCCGGGCGCGGGCGGCGGACGCGGACGCGCCCCCGGCGGCTACGGCTATCCCCAGCCCACCAGCGCCCCCCCGATGCCCAGCGCGCCGCCGCCCGGCATGAGCCAGGGCGGCCGCTCCGGCTCGGCCGGACCGCTGCCCGGCGCGCAGATCCGCCGCTGGATCGAGATCAACGGCAACCGCCACCAGATCGCCCGTCCCACGATGGTGCTGGGCCGCAGCACCGACGCCGACGTGCGCATCGACGACCCGGGAGTCTCACGCCGCCACTGCGAGATCCGGAGCGGAACGCCCTCGACGGTGCAAGACCTCGGCTCGACCAACGGCATCGTGGTAGACGGGCAGCACACCACCCGCGCTACGCTCCGCGACGGCTCGCGGATCGTCGTGGGCAGCACCACCATCATTTACCGGCAAGCCGAAGGGTGAAGCGGGGGTATGTCAGAGCTGACCCTGACGGTCATGCGGTTGGGCTTCCTGGCCGTTCTGTGGCTGTTCGTGATCGTGGCCGTCCAGGTCATCCGAAGCGATCTGTTCGGGACCCGCGTCACGCAGCGCGGCGCCCGCGGAAGTGGCGGGCGGCCCCAGCCCGCCCCGCGGCAGGCGCGTGAGATGCCTCCCCCGCAGCGGCAGGGCGGTGGGGGCGGGCGCCAGCGGCGCGGCTCCCCGACCAAGCTGGTGATCTCCGAAGGCACCCTGACCGGTACCACCGTCGCCCTCCAGGGCCAGACGATCACGCTGGGTCGGGCACACGATTCGACGATTGTGCTGGACGACGACTACGCATCGAGCAAGCATGCCAGGATCTATCCGGACCGTGACGGCCAGTGGATCGTCGAGGATCTCGGGTCCACCAACGGGACGTACCTGGACCGGACCCGGCTGACAACCCCGACGCCGATTCCGCTGGGCGCGCCGATCCGCATCGGCAAGACCGTCATCGAGCTGCGGAAGTAGTACGACAATGAGCGAGCGGAGCGAGCGAGCCGACGCTGTCCGTACAAAGGACGCCAGCGCGCTCCCGACCGGAGGGTGGGCAGTGTGGCTCGACACGACCGGCTGCAGTCGGAGCCGACGGGCGAGGTGCGCATGAGTCTGTCACTGCGCTTTGCCGCCGGCTCGCACAAGGGCATGATCCGCGAGGGCAACGAGGACTCCGGCTACGCCGGGCCGCGTCTCCTCGCCATCGCCGACGGAATGGGCGGGCAGGCGGCCGGTGAGGTCGCCTCCTCCGAGGTGATCTCGACGCTCGTCACGCTCGACGACGACGTGCCCGGCTCGGACATCCTCACCTCCCTGGGCACCGCCGTGCAGCGGGCCAACGACCAGCTGCGCATGATGGTCGAGGAGGACTCCCAGCTCGAAGGCATGGGGACCACCCTGACCGCGCTGCTGTGGACCGGGCAGCGGCTCGGTCTGGTACACGTCGGCGACTCCCGTGCGTATCTGCTCCGTGACGGAATGCTCACCCAGATCACGCAGGACCATACCTGGGTGCAGCGGCTCGTCGACGAGGGCCGCATCACGGAGGAAGAGGCCACCACCCACCCGCAGCGCTCCCTCCTGATGCGCGCATTGGGCAGCGGCGACCATGTGGAGCCGGACCTGTCGATCCGCGAAGTGCGCGCCGGCGACCGGTACCTGATCTGCTCCGACGGCCTGTCCGGCGTCGTCTCCCACCAGACGATGGAAGAGGCACTCGCCAGCTACCAGGGCCCCCAGGAGACCGTGCAGGAGCTGATCCAGCTCGCCCTGCGCGGCGGCGGCCCGGACAACATCACGGTGATCGTGGCCGACGTCCTCGACATCGACAGCGGCGACACCCTCGCCCAGCACCTGTCCGACACCCCCATCGTGGTCGGCGCGGTCGCCGAGAACCAGCACCAGCTGCACGACGGCGGCGCCATGGAGACCCCCGCAGGACGCGCGTCCGGGCTCGGGCGCACGGTGCCGGGACAGGGCGGCCCCGGTGGCGGTGGCGGCGAGTTCGGCCCGCCCGGCAGCGGCGCCGCGGGATACGCGCCGGAGGACGGCTTCGGTCCCTACGGTGACGAGGACTTCGTCAAGCGGCGGCGGCGCCCCTGGCTCAAGCGCTCCGCGTACATCGTGCTGGCACTGGCCGTGATCGGCGGCGGTCTGTACGGCGGTTACCGCTGGACGCAGACCCAGTACTACGTCGGCGCGAAGGACGAACACGTCGCCCTGTACCGCGGCCTCAGCCAGGACCTGGCCTGGGTCAGCCTGTCGAAGATGGAGAAGGACCACCCCGAGATCGAGCTGAAGTACCTGGCGCCCTTCCAGCGCAGGCAGGTCGAGGCCACCATCAGCGAAGGCGGGCTCTCCGCGGCCACCAACAAGATCAGCGAGCTGGCGCTCCAGGCATCCGCGTGCAAGAAGGAAGCCGCGCGCCGCGCCGCCGAAGAGGATGCGAAGCCGGGCGACAGCAAGCCCCCGTCTGACTCCGACGGCAGCGCGAAGAAGCCGCTGTCCGAGCAGACCAGCCCCACCGGCTCCCCGAGTTCCTCGTCCACGTCCAAGAGCGACGGCGGCGACAAGACCAAGACCACGCAGAAGCCCACGCCCGGCCCCAGCCTCTCGGAGGAAGAAAAGAAGCTGGTCCCGCTGTGCGGTAAGCAGTGAGCCGTGAGGGGCCCTTTCACACCATGAGCAGTTCGCAATCCGCCCACACCTCCACCATCGGCAACATCGGCGCACCCAGCCGGCGCAACACCGAGCTGGCGCTCCTGGTGTTCGCCGTGGTCATCCCGGTGTTCGCCTACGCCAACGTGGGCCTGGCCATCAACGGCGAGGTGCCCTCCGGGCTGCTGAGCTACGGCCTCGGCCTGGGCCTGCTGGCGGGCGTCGGCCACCTCGTGGTGCGCAAGTGGGCGCCCTACGCCGACCCCCTGCTGCTACCGCTGGCCACCCTGCTGAACGGCCTGGGCCTCGTCGTCATCTGGCGGCTCGACCAGTCCGAACTGCTCCAGTCGATCCACCAGGCCGGCACCGCCGCGCCCCGCCAGCTGCTGTACACGGCCATGGGCATCGCGCTGTTCATCGTCGTGCTGATCTTCCTCAAGGACCACCGCGTCCTCCAGCGCTACACGTACATCTCCATGGTCGGCGCGCTGTTCCTGCTGCTGCTGCCGCTGGTGCCGGGCCTCGGGGCGAACATCTACGGAGCCAAGATCTGGATTTCCGTGGCCGGTTTCTCCATCCAGCCCGGTGAGTTCGCCAAGATCGCGCTGGCGATCTTCTTCGCCGGCTACCTGATGGTGAAGCGGGACGCCCTGGCGCTGGCCAGCCGCCGTTTCATGGGCCTGTACCTGCCGCGCGGCCGGGACCTCGGCCCGATCCTGGTGGTCTGGGCGATCTCGATCCTGATCCTGGTCTTCGAGACCGACCTCGGCACCTCGCTGCTGTTCTTCGGAATGTTCGTCATCATGCTGTACGTCGCCACGGAGCGAACCAGCTGGATCGTCTTCGGTCTGCTGATGTCCGCGGCCGGAGCGGTCGGCGTCGGCTCGATCGAACCGCACGTCCACCAGCGTGTGCAGGCCTGGCTCGACCCGCTGCGCGAGTACAAGATGAGCCGTGCGGGCGTCCCCGGCCACTCCGAGCAGTCGATGCAGGCCCTGTGGGCGTTCGGCTCCGGCGGCACCCTCGGCACCGGCCTCGGCCAGGGCCACTCCGAACTGATCCGGTTCGCCGCCAACTCCGACTTCATCCTCGCCACCTTCGGTGAGGAGCTGGGCCTGGCCGGCATCATGGCGCTGCTGCTGATCTACGGCCTGATCGTGGAACGCGGCGTGCGCACCGCGCTCGCCGCACGCGACCCGTTCGGCAAGCTGCTCGGCGTCGGCCTCTCCGGCGCCTTCGCGCTCCAGGTCTTCGTGGTCGCCGGCGGCGTCATGGGCCTGATCCCGCTGACCGGTATGACGATGCCGTTCGTGGCCTACGGAGGCTCCTCCGTGATCGCCAACTGGGCGCTGATCGGCATCCTCATCCGCATCAGCGACACCGCACGCCGCCCCGCCCCCGCCCCCACCGTGAACCCTGACGCCGAGATGACCCAGGTGGTCCGACCGTGAACAAGCCCCTGCGCCGGATCGCGATCTTCTGTGGGCTGCTCGTCCTTACGCTGCTCATCCGCGACAACTGGCTCCAGTACGTCCAGGCCGACGATCTCAAGACCGACAAGTACAACCGCCGAGTCGCCATCGAGCGCTACGGCATCCCGCGCGGCGACATCATCGTCCAGGGCCGGGAGATCACCGGGCACAAAGAGACGTCCAGTGGTGACTTCAAGTACAAGCGCACCTACAAGGACGGCAAGATGTGGGCGCCGGTGACCGGCTACGCCTCACAGGCCTACGGCGCCACCCAGCTGGAGAGCATCGACGACGGCATCCTCAGCGGCACCGACGACCGGCTCTTCTTCCGCAACACCCTCGACATGATCACGGGCAAGGAGAAGCAGGGCGGCCGGGTCGTCACCACCCTGAACGCCGCCGCCCAGAAGGCCGCCTACCAGGGCCTGGGCAACAGGAAGGGCGCGGTGGCCGCGCTCGACCCCAAGACCGGCGCGATCCTGGCACTGGCCTCCACGCCGTCGTACGACCCGTCGAGCATCGCGGGCAACTCCGGAGACGACGAGAAGGCCTGGAAGAGCCTGCAGAAGGACAACAACCCGGACGAGCCGATGCTCAACCGCGCGCTGCGCCAGACCTACCCGCCCGGCTCCACCTTCAAGGTCGTCACCGCCGCCGCCGCGCTGGAGAACGGCCTGTACGACGACGTCGACGAGAAGACCAAGTCGCCGCTGCCCTGGACCATGCCGGGCACCAGCACCCCGCTGAAGAACGAGGGCAACATCCCTTGTGAGAACGCCAGCCTGCGTGAGGCGCTGCGCTGGTCCTGCAACACCGTGTTCGGCAAGATCGGCTCCGACGTCGGCAGCGACAAGATGCTGGATGAGGCCGAAAAGTTCGGGTTCAACTCGGAGCAGTTCACTCCGGTACGCTCGAACGCGTCCAACTTCGACAAGGACATGAACCCGTCCCAGACGGAGCTGTCCTCGATCGGCCAGTACGACACCGCGGCCACCCCGCTCCAGATGGCGATGGTCGCCTCCGCGGTCGCCAACGACGGCAAGCTGATGGAGCCGTACATGGTCGACTCGCTCCAGTCGCCCAGCCTGGACACCGTCGGCGAGAAGCACTCCCCCAAGGAGCTCAGCCAGCCGCTGAAGCCGGAGAACGCGCAGAAGCTCCAAGAGATGATGGAGACGGTCGTCAAGCAGGGCACCGGTACCAACGCCCAGATCCCCGGCGTCACCGTCGGTGGCAAGACCGGTACCGCCCAGCACGGCGAGAACAACTCGGGCAAGCCCTACGCCTGGTTCATCTCCTACGCGAAGACGGACAACGGCTCACCGGTCGCGGTCGCGGTCGTCGTCGAGGACGGCAGCGCCAACCGGCAGGACATCTCCGGTGGCGGACTTGCCGCGCCGATCGCCAAGAACGTGATGCAGGCGGTCCTCAAGGGCGAGAAATGAATCACAGGTGACCGAGTTCACACGCCCCCTTCACATCGGTGCACAGTGCGGTACCGGTCCTGTATCGGGTCGCCGGGAGGGCCGTGGCAAGAAAGGTGAGCCGGGTACGGTAGCCCGGACAGCACACCGCCGGACCATACATCGGGTACGGGCGGGACCGACGGAGAGGGCTGGTAGGTAGCTATGGAAGAGCCGCGTCGCCTCGGCGGCCGGTACGAGCTGGGTCAGGTGCTTGGCCGCGGTGGCATGGCGGAGGTCTACCTCGCGCACGACACCCGTCTCGGCCGCACCGTCGCGGTGAAGACGCTCCGCGCCGACCTGGCCCGTGACCCGTCGTTCCAGGCTCGGTTCCGCCGGGAAGCCCAGTCGGCCGCCTCGCTCAACCACCCTGCGATCGTGGCGGTGTACGACACCGGCGAGGACATGGTCTACGACCACCAGGGCGGCGGGGTGTCCATCCCGTACATCGTCATGGAGTACGTGGACGGCTCCACGCTCCGTGAGCTGCTGCACTCGGGCCGCAAGCTCCTGCCCGAGCGTGCCCTGGAGATGACCATCGGCATCCTCCAGGCGCTGGAGTACTCGCACCGCAACGGCATCGTGCACCGCGACATCAAGCCGGCCAACGTGATGCTGACCCGCGACGGTCAGGTCAAGGTCATGGACTTCGGCATCGCCCGCGCGATGGGCGACGCCGGCATGACGATGACGCAGACCGCGGCCGTCATCGGCACCGCCCAGTACCTCTCCCCCGAGCAGGCCAAGGGCGAGACCGTCGACGCGCGCTCCGACCTGTACTCGACCGGCTGCCTGCTCTACGAGCTGCTCACCGTGCGCCCGCCGTTCGTGGGCGACTCCCCGGTCGCCGTCGCGTACCAGCATGTGCGCGAGGAGCCGCAGGCGCCGAGCGTCTTCGACCCCGAGATCAGCCCCACGATGGACGCCATCGTGCTGAAGGCGCTGGTCAAGGACCCCGACTACCGCTACCAGTCGGCCGACGACATGCGCGCCGACATCGAGGCCTGCCTGGACGGGCAGCCGATCGCCGCGGCGATGGGCTCCGCGGGGTACGGCGGCTACGGCGCCGACGACACCCCCACCACCGCGATGCGCGCGCAGGACCCCGCGGGCCAGACGACGATGCTGCCGCCCACCAACCCGGACGACGGCGGCTTCGGCTACGACGACCGCCCCGACCGCCGCCGGCAGAAGAAGTCCCATGCGTCGACGATCATGCTGGTCGTCGCGGGCGTGCTGGTGCTGGTCGGCGCGATACTCATCGGCAAGTGGGTGATGAGTGGCGACACCCCGAACCAGGTCACGGTGCCGTCGCTGGTCGGCGAGACCCTGAAGGGCGCCAAGGCCAAGGCGGACAACGTGGGCCTCGATGTCCGCGTCGCCCAGAGCAAGCCCTGCGATGACCAGGCCAAGGGCCATGTGTGCAGCCAGGACCCGTCCGAGGGCAAGGTCGACGAGAACACCACCATCGACCTGACGATGTCCACCGGTGCCCCGAAGGTGTCGGTTCCGGACGTGCGGGGGCTCTCCTACGACGAGGCCGTCAAGCAGCTGAAGGAGCAGGGCTTCGACAACGTCGAGCGGGTGGACAAGGAGTCCGACCAGACCGCCGGCAAGGTGATCGGTCAGAAGCCGTCCGGCGACAGCAAGGTCGAGAAGGGTACGACCGTCACCCTGACCGTCGCCAAGGAGAAGACCCAGGTCGCCGTGCCCGATGTGACCGGCAAGACCTACGAGGAAGCCAAGGCGCTGATCGAGGCCGCCGGGCTGACGCCGCAGCGCCAGGACGTCGAGAACGGCAGCGTCGAGGCCGGCAAGGTGATCCAGACCTCGCCGGCGGCCAACACCCAGGTTCCCAAGGGCTCGAACGTGACCGTCCAGGTGGCCAAGGCTGCCCAGCAGGTGGCGGTACCGCCGCTCGCCGGGCAGCGTCTCGGCGACGCCAAGCAGGCCCTCCAGAGCGCCGGGCTCGCGGTCGGCACCATCACCGGAGCCCAGGACGACAACGCCATCGTCATGACCACCGATCCACCGGCCAACCAGCAGGTCGCGCCGGGTACCGCGATCAACATCACGACGGTCGGCGGTGGCGGCGACCAGGGTGGCAACGGTAACGGCGGCAACGGCGGCAATGTGTTCGGCGGCCAGGAAGGGCTCTCCGAAGAGAAGCAGTAGCCCTGAAGCGGTACCTCAAAGGGGCGTCCACCACTGGGTGGGCGCCCCTTTTCGCGTCACCGTACCGGCCGGCAGTGCCGGTCTGCGTCGGTGTCCCGGCGAGCAGTGCCGGTCTGCGTCGGTGTCCCGGCGGGCAGTGCCGGTCTGCGTCGGTGTCCCAGCTGGCGGCTGCTAGCGCAGTTCCGCCGGGGGTGTGCGCTTGCTGTCGACCTTCACGGTGTGGTCCAGCTCACCCCAGACCACGTAGCGGTACAGGGAGGTGTAGACCGGCGTGCAGGTCGTCAGGGTGATGTAGCGGCCGGACTTCTTCTTGCCGGACTCCTTGGGGATCTGGTCGATCGACTTCACGTCGTACTTCGAGGTCTGCCGGAGGATGGCGTAGACCTTGTAGACGTACCAGGTGTCCTTGGTCTCGAAGACGATCGGGTCGCCCTTCTTGATCTTGTCTATGTTGTGGAACTTGGCCCCGTGCCCGTCGCGGTGCGCGGCCAGGGTGACATTGCCCTTCTTGTCCCAGGGCTGCGCCGACTTGACCGGGTGGGTGTAGTAGCCGGCGACGCCGTCGTTGAGCACCTCGGTCGAGGTGCCCTTCTTCACCAGCACCTCGCCGTTGTGCATGGCCGGGACGTGCAGGAAGCCGATGCCGTCCTTGGTGTCGAGCGCGCCGGGGCCCTTGTCCGGTTGGTTGGCCCAGTTGTCGCGCACGTCGTTGCTCTGGCGGTGGGCGGTGCGGTCCGCGACGACGTTCGTCCACCACAGGGAGTAGACGACGAAGAGGCCCATCACCAGTCCGGCGGTGATCAGAAGTTCACCGAAAAGGCTGATGGCGGCGGCGATTCGGTGCCGGGTCCGCCGCGGCCGGGACCGGTGCCGCGGTGCGGGCGCATCGGTCCTGTCGTCGGGGTCGGTCGTCGCTACCACTGCATCCCGCCCTGTCTGTCCCTCACCCGGCACCGCCTGCCATGGCTGGCCCGGCCCCCGGCGTGCTCGTCCGTGTCGTCCCTGTCAGTCTGCCTTGTCCGTCCGGCAGTCAGTCATGGCACGCACCGTTCCTAAACAGTGTCCAGGGCTGACATTTGCTGCCAGTTCCCGGAACTGCGCGCACCCCGAACGGTGTTGGATGCGTTGGTCTCCCGCGTTCGGTGTGTCCCCGTCCGGCGACGTGCATCGTGTACACGCTCCGTGACGGGTGGGCGGGGTCCCTCACGTCTCCGGGTGCCCGATCCGGCCTGGGCGGTCCGATGCCCACGGCGATCACTCTGGTCGTCGTGGGGCGGTGTCGTCCGTCGCCGGATTGGGTACCCGAGGGCGCGTCGCCCGATCGCGATGCCGGCGGCATCGTGACGGGACATCTCGCGAGTCTTGCTGGTGAGGGGCTTGCGCCAGTGCTGGTCGCCCCACATCGATGTGTAGGCCGGATCGACCGCGACGATCGAGAGGCCGTGCTCGGCGGCCATCGATACCAGCCGGGCCTTGAGTTTGCCGGTGGGGATGCCGGAGATGAGCTGCCTGAACCTTTTGCGGCGACCGTGTTTCTCGCGGGTTTTCTCGGCGGTGAAGTCGAGGTTCTCGATGCCGATCGCCTTGACGCCGCACCGGTTGGCCCAGTGCAGCAACTGACTGATGGCGTGCCGGACCTGGGCGTCGCGGTGGTCGGCTGGACCGGTGAGGTCGTAGAAGAAGCGTTTGGGGTCGCCGACCGGGTTGCCGTTGCAGTCGAGGTAGTAGGCGGCGAAGTGGTCGGTGTTGGTGTCCACACCGGCCATGCCCTGGGCGCGGGCGGTCTCCAGCGGAATCGTCTTGAGAACCGGCCGCGTCCACGACGCAGTGAGGTACCAGCGCCCGCGCTGCACGTCGAGGTGAATGCGGTAGGCAACGGCCCGGTTGGCTTCGGTGCGGTCGCGCCACTCGGCACCCCGGCGCTGGAAGGCGACCTTGGAGGCGAGGACGTACCGACCGTGCTTGCTGTTGGCTAGGCCAGCGAGAGGTACGGGCAGCTTGAGCGATACTTCGCCGTCCGGGCTGACGCGAATGGTTTCGTTGCCGAAGCGTTTGCCGGACTCGCCGTCAGCGGCAAGGAACCAGCGCTCAGCTTCCCACCGCTCACGCCAATCGGCCTCGGTGAGCTGGGCGGCTTGAAGGTTGTGACGGGTATTGAGCAGACGCCGACCGCCGCGCACGACGTGTACGACCCCGGCTTCCTGCTCGACGCGGGCGACATCAAGGCGGTGTTCCACGTTAGCCAGGCGGCGGGACTTGTGGAACCACTCCCGCTTGCTGCGGTATCCGCCCGGTGCCCGCCTGGTGCCCTTCTCCCCGATCGGCTGGGACAGCCGGTGCATCAGCGTGCGCACACCGGCCTCAAGCCCTTGGATGTGGGCGAGCTGGCAGCGACGCGAGAGCGCCCACTGATCGTGGGTGGCCTTGGTGATCGATCCAGCCCACCGGGAGGAGGAGGCGGCGGTCAGGCTCTTCTTACGAGCCGCCCACGCGTCACTGTTGTGCTCCGACCTGTCGGCGCAGCGGGTCTTGAGATCGAGGGAGGCGAGGTGTCCGAGGTGTTCGCCGACCAGCCGCAACACCTTGTCGTCCTCGGGCGTGAGGTGCTTGAGACGGTCGCGTATCGCTACACCGGACGGGCCGAGCGCGACGAACGGGGACTCAATCGTGCGGAGCTGCTTCTTCTTCGGCTCACTCATCGGCAGCCGCCGCTTCCAGGGCCTTCTGCGCCCGATTCTTCGCCGAGCGACGGCCGTACAGGCGGGCACAGAACGACGTCAGCACCTCCACCATGTCGCGCACCAGGTCGTCTTCAACCTCACCGTCATCGAGGACGACGAGACGGCGGCCAGTCGCGGACAGGGCGGCTTCGACCAGTTCGACGTTCATGCAGCCGAGCCGGTCTTTGTGTTCGACCACGACCGTGGTCACCGCCGGGTCTGCCAGCAGCCGCTTCGCCTTCGACCGGCACCCGTTCATGCCCGAGGCTATCTCGGATTCGACACGGACGACCTTGTGCCCGGCCTGCGCCGCCCACGCCGAAAGGCGTGCCGTCTGGCGCTCAAGGTCGGGATTTTGATCGTGCGAGGAGACACGGGCGTACAGGCCCACGCCGCCGGTCACGGTGGGTGAAGTGTTCGCCTCGATGTTCACCAGGATCGTGCGCGGCCCTACTCGTTCCGCAGGGACCGGCAACGTGCCCTCATGGAACCAGCGGTACGCGGTACGCGGGGCGATTCCCTGGGCGCGCGCCCATTCCGTCAGGTTCATACCCATAATTATACAGACTTGTGACACCTAAAGGACACTCATGGACACTTATTCGAGAGCGGTTCCCTACCCCTAGTTGACGAGGACCTTGGGCTTGCCCTCACTGCGCGGTCGTTCCTCCACCATCTTGCCCCACACGATCAGCCGGTATTTGCTGGTGAACTCGGGGGTGCAGGTGGTCAGGGTGATGTAGCGGCCGGGTCCGGTGAAGCCGGAGCCGGGCGGCACGGGTCCGAGGACTCCGATGTTCGAGGGCGGGGTCTGCGGGAGCGTGCTGGTCACCCGGTAGACGTAGTAGGTGTCCCGCGTCTCCACCACGACGTCGTCGCCCTTGGACAGGTGGTTGATGTAACGGAACGGCTCGCCGTGCGTGTTGCGGTGTCCGGCGAGGCCGAAGTTGCCGTTCTTGGCGTCCGGCATGGCCGTCTGGATGTCGTTGGGCCCGCCGTAGTGGCCGACCATGCCGCGGTCGAGGACCTTGTGCTTGTCGGTGCCCTGGGCGATCGGCACGACCACGTCCAGCTTGGGGATGTGCAGGATCGCGAAGCCCTGGCCCGGTGCGAAGACGCCCGGTTTGCCCTTCCCCTTCGCCCAGTCGTCCTCAAGGCTGTGCGCGGCGCCGTCGGCCTGCTGGTGGGCGCGGACGTTGGTCCACCACAGCTGGTAGGTGACGAACAGCAGCATCAGCACGCCGATGCTGATGAAGACCTCGCCGATCACGCTGCTGACGAGGGTCCCGGTGGTCGGCTTGGCGGCCCGCGCGGCGCGCCGGGCCTCCACCCGGGACAGCGGGGCGGTCGCCTCGCCCGCGCTCCCGGCGCCGTCCTGGTCTCCGGCCGCCGCGTGTCCGGCCCGGTGGCCACGTGCGCGGTGCCCTCCTGCGCTGCTCGACGTGCGGGACAGGGACCCCAGGGATTCGCCCAGGGACGCCAGGGCTCCCCAGCGGCCGGTCGGCCTGCTCTCCTGCCGGTGCCCGTCGCCGCCGCGCCTGGCGGCTCCCGCGCGGCGCCGGCCGCCGCCCCCGCCGCCGCGCTGCTTCGCGGCCTTCCGGCGGGCGGCCCGCCCACCGACTCCGGCGGCTGCCCCGGCGGCGGCTCCCGCCGCGGCGCGCGCTCCGGAGGCTGCGGCGCCGGCGGTTCCGGCCACCGCGGACCCGGCTGCCGCGGACCCGGCTGCCGCGGAGGCCGAGGCAGCGGACTCGGTCCCCCGGTCGGCGCGGTCACCGCGCCGGCCGCCGCGGCCGCCGTCGGCGGAGCTGGTCTCGGTCGCGCCCGCGGTAAGGGGACGGGCGCCGCCGCCCGCGCGCCGCGTACCGGTCCCCGCGCGCCGTGAGCCGCCCGTACGGGGCCGTGGCGGCATGTCCCCCGCACTGTCCTCATCCCCTGTGCCGTAAGGCGCCTGACGGGACGTCTGGGGCGTCTGAGGGGCTTCCTGGTCCGCATCGAGGGGCTTGCGGTGCGAGGTGCGACGGCGGGAGGGGCGGGGCTGGAGGGCGTCCTGGAAGGGATCTTGGAGGTGCTGGGTGTCCGACGCGGGCTGGTGAGCGGACTGGTGAAGGGCCTGGGTCGCGTCGGGTTCCTGGCGCTGGTGCGCCTGGTGGGACCGCTCGGGGTGCGACTGCCGGGGCTCCGGCTCGGGGCGGAACCAGTCGGCCAGGTGCTGATCGGGCGCCGCCGTCGCCCGCACGGGCCCCGGGTTCTGGTCCGGCGGATACGGGTCGGCGAGCGGGTCGTGAGCCGACTGGTAGGGCTCGGGGTGCGGGTCGGACGCATGGGGGTACCGGCCCCGTAGCGGGTCGTGCGGGGCGGGCGGGCCTGGTCTCGGCGCCTGGTGGGGCACGGTCCCCGGCGCCTGGTGCGGGTCGTACGGGGTCGGCGGCCCCGGCAGCTGTCCGCGCGGGTACTCGTCCACGGGGGAACGGCCGCCGGGCAACGGGTCGTTGAGCGGATCGGACAGCCCTTCCACGGCGGCGTTGAAGGCCCCGGCGTCCCCGTAGGCGCCGGCGGCGAACCGGGCGGCGTCCCCGTAGGCCGTAGCATCGAACGCGGAGGGTTCGAAGCCGGAGGGTGCAAAGGGCGAGGGCCCGAGAGCGGTGGGCTGAAAACCACCGTTTACCGAGGAACCGTCCCCGAAGGGGTCGTCCTCGAACGCGGCGTCCTCGAACGCGGCGTGCTGGAAGGTACCGTCCCGAAACGCGTTGTCGCCGTGGTCGCCGTCCCCGTACGCATGGGCGTGCCTCCCACGGCCTTCGGACCGGGGGGATGCGTCCTGCGCGTCGTACTCGCCGTACGGCGCTCCGTCACGCTCGGGGCGCAGCGCGGTCACGCCGAGGCCCTGCCCACCACGGGCGCCAGGCCCGTGGACCGTGCCACCGCGTCCGGGTCGCCGCACTGCGTGAGCCAGTTGGCGAGCATCAGGTGGCCGTGCTCGGTCAGTACCGATTCGGGGTGGAACTGCACGCCTTCCACGGGGAAGTCCCGGTGGCGCACGCCCATGACGATGCCGTCGCCGGTGCGCGCGGTGATCTCCAACTCATCGGGGACACGGGTCGGTTCGGCGGCGAGCGAGTGGTAGCGGGTGGCGGTGAAGGGGGACGGCAGACCGGCGAAGACGCCGCTGCCGCCGTGCTCCACCAGCGAGGTCTTGCCGTGCAGCAGCTCGGGCGCGCGGTCCACCACGCCTCCGTACGCCACCGCGATCGACTGCATGCCGAGACAGACGCCGAACACCGGCACGCCGGTTTCCGCGCAGTGCCGCACCATGTCGATGCAGCAGCCGGCCTTCTCCGGGGTGCCGGGCCCGGGCGAGAGCAGGACGCCGTCGAAACCGCCGGCCTCGACGTGTGCCGTGGTCACCGCGTCGTTGCGCAGTACCTCGCAGGTGGCGCCCAGTTGGTAGAGGTACTGGACGAGGTTGAAGACGAAGCTGTCGTAATTGTCGACGACGAGGATCCGGGGTCCGACCGCACCGGCACCCGCCTCGGATGTGCTCCGGGCCGCTTCCATGGTCGCGTTGCCGCTCCGCTCGCTCACCGGACGGCACCTCCCGCTCCGGGGGCGCCGAGGCCCTGGTCGACCGTCACGTCGTTGAAGGGCAGCAGGGGCTCGGCCCAGGGGAAGACATACTGGAACAGCACGTAGACCACGACCAGGATCAGCACGAGCGAGATCAGCGCCCGCACCCATGCGTTTCCCGGCAGATGTCGCCAGATCCAGCCGTACATGCCGTCCCTACTCGCCGTCGACGTCACTTGCGTCCCCCAGAGTACGGGGCAGTCAAGGCTACGGGGGCAGCCTGTGGAAAGCTCCCCACCGACGGCGGGCCCGGGTCCCGAGCGGCTGGCCCGGGGATGCGCGCGTGCCGGCAGACCGGGCGGGAGCGCCGTGGGACGGCGGGCGCTGCGGCAGATTCACTCCACAGGCTGGGCGTAGTGGAGGTCCACGGCGCCCTTGTAACCCGGCAGGGTCACCCGGCCCTGGTCCTTGACCTGCCAGCCGAGGCCGTAGGCGTTCACGTACAGCATGTAGTTCTGGATGTCGTGGGACGCCGCGAGGGAGTTCTTCAGCCGGTCGGTGTCGCCCACGGCCGTTATCCGGTACGGCGGTGAGTAGACGCGGCCCTGGAGGATCAGGGTGTTGCCGACGCAGCGCACGGCGCTGGTGGAGATGAGTCGCTGGTCCATGACCTTGATGCCGGTGGCGCCGCCCTGCCAGAGGGCGTTGACCACGGCTTGGAGGTCCTGCTGGTGGATGACCAGGTCGTTCGGCTGCGGGTCCGGGTAGCCGGGGAGCTTGGCGGTGGCGTCGGGCGGGGCGTCGTTCAGCGTGACGGTGATGGCCTTGCCGCGCAGCGGCCGGGTCGCGGCCTCGTCCTCCAGCGCCTTGAGCCGGGCGTCCTCCTCGGGGCTGCGGCCGTCGCCCCGGTCGGCGAGGGACTCTATCTGGTCGCGCAGGGTTCCGTTGCTGTTCTCCAGGGCGCCGTTCTTGCGGCTGCGCTCCTGGATCAGGTCGGAGAGTTTCAGCAAGGAGGTGTCGGTGCGGATGTTGGTGCCCTTGGCGGTGTTGAAGCTGGTGAAGAAGATCAACCCGGCGAGCGCGAAGACGGCCGCGGTGAGCACCTTCCCCCAAGGTCTCAGGGACAGCGGAGGCATTCCCGGCGCCCAGCGCCGGCCGGTGCGCACCGGGCTGGTGCCGCCCTCTGGGGAGCGGGCAGAATTGCTCTGCTTGCTCAACGCTATCCTTACTCCTTACGGCTCCGCTGGGGTTATCCACCACCGCCTGAAAGGCGTGGGAGGTACCCCCATCCACGGCCTTCAGGCAGTGGGAGAGCCTTGCGGGCCTGGGTGGCACACCCAGGAAAGCACTACGCTAACGGACGCCCTGGGGAGCGCTCGGTGCCCCTCGTAGTCCCCCTAGTACCGCTCAGTACGCCCCGAGCCCGCCCCGTCCGTGTCCCGCGCGGTCACGCAGCGCATCGACAGGAGAGTTCCTCGTGCCGAAGTCACGCATCCGCAAGAAGGCCGATTACACGCCGCCGCCCACCAAGCAGACGGCGACGATCAAGCTGACGAACCGAGCCTGGGTGGCGCCGGTGATGTTGGCGATGTTCCTGATCGGCCTGGCCTGGATCGTCGTCTTCTATGTGACGGACGGGTCCCTCCCGATCGACGCGTTCGGCAACTGGAACATCGTCGTCGGCTTCGGCTTCATCGCAGCGGGCTTCGGCGTCTCCACGCAGTGGAAGTAGGCGTTCCACCCGTCCGTCGCCGGTAGCGGGCCCGCCAGGGGTGTGCCCGCTCATCGCGCCGGTCTCCGTTGACCACCGCGGGACGATTGCCGCACTTCGCACGTCGTCCGCCTCGTACCCGTCCCGTCGCGCCCTTTTTCCGGGTGCCCGCCGCCGGGCGCCTTCGCGTCCCCTGGCTCCCGGCGCGCTCACTGTGTGTCCGCATCGGCTCCGCGTGGCTCCACATGGCTTCGAGCGGCTCCGTGTGGGTGCGGGAACGGGCGGCTACGAGCGGGTGGACGGCGTCTCACCAGGAACGATCCGAAAAGTTATCCACAGGGCTGTCCACACGTGGGGATATTCAGAAGATCTGTGGATAACTCTCAGGGCGTTGACGCCGGTATGACCGGTCACGCGCGGCGAGGGCTCCCAACTCCCTCCGCGAGACATAAGAGAAAACCCCTGGTCAGAGGCCCTGAACCGCCATGACCTGGGATGATGCCCGCGCGTTATGGGAGCCCGTGCGGGGCTGCCCACAGCGTGCACAAGATCGGGCACGGGCTGTGGACAACCGGCGCAGCGCGGGGGATGACGGCGCGATTCCAGGGCGCACCGCTGATGAGCTCGCGCCCCCGGTCACGGGCACGGAGCGGGCCGCTCGAACGGTCATGTGATGGTCGCCGTGCGGGCGACGATCACCACCACCACGGCCACCAGCACCACCGCGCACGTACCCCACTGCACCAGCGAGCGCCGCTCGCGCGGGGCGTGCACCATCGCGTAGGCCATGGCGACGCCACCGATCAGACCGCCGATGTGAGCCTGCCAGGCGATGCCGCTGATGCTGAAGGTGAAGATCAGGTTGATCACCAGCAGGGCGATCACGGGGCGCATGTCGTAGCGCAGCCGGCGCACCAGGACGGCGGTCGCGCCGAAGAGGCCGTAGATGGCTCCCGAGGCGCCGAGCGAGGCCTGCGACGGGGCGGCGAGGAGGTAGGTGAGGGCGCCGCCGGCCAGGCCGGACACCAGGTAGAGCGTCAGGAAGCGCGCCCGGCCCAGGGCGGCCTCCAGGGGGCCGCCGAGCCACCACAGGCTCAGCATGTTGAAGACGATGTGCCACACCGCCTGGTGCGCGAACATCGACGTCACCAGGAGGTACCACTGGCCTGCGGCGATGCCGTCGGTCGGGTGGTACGGCAGGCCCGGCGGCACCATGTCGCGGGGCGGCCAGCTGCCGACCAGCACCAGGTGGTCGAGCAACCGGTCGTTCACCTGGATCGCGATGAAGACCGCGACGTTGATCGCGATGAGGATCTTGGTGATCAGGCGGGGGTCGGCGGTGATGGTGCCGCCGGCGATGGTGCGGGGGCGGGTGGACGCGGGACCGCGTCCCGGTCCCGAGCCGGCCCGCACGCACTCCGGGCAGTGGAACCCGACCGAGGCGCTGACCATGCAGTCCGGGCAGATGGGACGGTCACAGCGGGTGCAGCGGACACCGGTCTGGCGGTCGGGGTGGCGGTAGCAGGTGGGTGTGGTCCCGGGACCGGGCGGGTCCTGCCGCTCGCCCGGCGGCGGATTGTTCGACGCCTGGTCCATGACTTCCCGGTCCCCTCACTGTCGATGCGTTCTCGAGACCTTCCCGAGGTCCTCGGAGCCCCGCGGAACGAACACCCCGGAGGTACGCGGCGCCCCGCCCTTCCTTACGGATGGGCGGGGCGAAATGGTTCCCCGAGGTTCCCTGGCGCACCGTAGCCCGTGAGGCGTGCGTCGTGGGATGCCGTGGCGCTTTCTGTTCCATCGAAGCCGGCCAGAACGGATCTGAACGGTTCGGAATAGGTCGAACCAGGTCGGACCAGGTCGGGTTGCGGAGCGGCTCGGTCGGGCCGCAGGGGTCGATCGCCGGCCGCGAGAGGGATCAGGAGCGCTCGGGAGCGGGCCGCGGGAACGGGAAACGGGAAACGACGTATTACGACGCGCGGGTCTCCACCACGACGGACTCGATGACCACGTCGTTCACCGGGCGGTCGGTGCGCGGGTTGGTCTTCGCACCGACGATCGCGTCCACGACCTTCTGGCTGGCCCCTTCGGTGACCTCACCGAAGATCGTGTGCTTGCGGTTCAGCCACGCCGTGGGTGCCACGGTGATGAAGAACTGCGAGCCGTTCGTGCCCGGGCCGGCGTTGGCCATGGCCAGCAGGTACGGCCGGTCGAAGGCGAGGTCGGGGTGGAACTCGTCCTCGAAGGTGTACCCCGGGCCCCCGGTGCCGTTGCCCAGCGGGTCCCCGCCCTGGATCATGAAGCCGCTGATCACACGGTGGAAGACCGTACCGTCGTACAACCGGTCGGTGGACTTGGCCCCGGTCTCGGGATGCGTCCACTCCCGCTCGCCCTGGGCGAGCTCGACGAAGTTCTTGACCGTCTTCGGCGCGTGGTTCGGCAGGAGCCTGATCTCGATGTCGCCGTGGTTGGTCTTCAGGGTGGCGTAAAGCTGCTCGGCCACAATGTGCCTTCCGTTGTCCTCTGTGACCCTCCGATCCTCCCATGGACCAGGGGGCCGGTCGCCGCCCGCCACCGGTCACGGACCCGGATGTCCGCCCCGCGCCGCGCCACCGTCGAGGGAATCCGGCGCCGCGCGCCAGGGCGCGCCATGACCCGGATGCCCGCCCGCGCATGCCCCGGCACGTTCGGGCAGGCATGATCCGTAAAGGGGTGGAAAGGCGAGATACCGAACGCCACCAAGGAGGAGGATGCCCGTGACTCGCATCGACAGCGTGCGCGCGGCGACCGGCACGGCGAAGGACAGCGTGCTGCACGCCGCGGAAGTGGTGGCGCCCTACGCCGAAACGGCCAGGGACCGTGCCACCCATTACGCGCACGAGGCGCGTGTGCGCATCGCACCCAAGGTGTCCGTCGCCACGGACCAGGCGCGGGCCCAGTACGGCGCACACATCGCCCCCCGCATCGAACAGGCACGTGTGCAGGCCCGCGCGCACGTACCGCCGAAAGTCGACGAGACCGCGGTCCGCGCCCGGGAGCTGGCCGTCCAGGCCGCCGCCGCGTCCCGGCCACGGATCGAGCAGGCGAGGGCCGTGGCCGGCCCGGTGGGCCGGGAAGCCACCGACCGGGGCGCCGCCACGCTCGCCGCGCTGCGCGGTCAGGTGACGGCCAAGGAGATCAAGCACATCATCCGCCGCCGGGAGCGCCGTGCCCGTGCCGGCCGGGCCGCCCTGGGCGCCCTGGTACTCGGCGCGCTGGCGGGGGGCGCCATCGCCGCGTGGAAGTGGTGGGACAAGCAGGCCAACCCGGACTGGCTGGTCGAGCCGCCCGCCGCCACGGAGGTACCGGAGAACTCCCACCTCGCCGCGGTCGACGGCAGCGGCGAGGGTGCCTCACTCGACCCGCAGGTGCGCGCCAGGCAGGAGGAGGCCCAGTCGGCGGAACGGGTCGCCCGAGAACGGCGCGGGGCGCGGGGGCGCGGGGGAGAAGCCTCCGGAGAGAGTGCGTGAGCCGGAGGTTCACGCGTCCGACGCCCTGACTCTGATGCTCCGTCCCACACCGCCGGGTGTGGGACGGGGCGTTTTGCGGCGACGGCCGCCCTGATCGCCGTCACCGGCCGGGCGATCCGTCGACGCCGGAGTCGGACGGCGACCGAGGCTCGGGGCCCCTCGGATCGTCCGAGGGACCCCGCGGGGAACCCGTCAGGCGTCCGGTGCCGTCCCCCACACCGCCGTGTCACCGTCGTAGAGGACGACGTGGTCGACGGTGACGGGGGTCGAGCCGGGCGTCGTGGAGACGCCCTGGTAGGACCAGTCGCCGGTGGGGTCGTGCGCGCCGGGGAAGGTCAGGCGGAACTGCACCTCGCGGTGGAAGGCCGACTGGCCCGCCGGGGCGATGTCCTGGCCCTCGCAGCTGATCGTCACGTAGTACACGGAGCCCGCGTACTGCTCGGGTCCGGTCGGGGCCGAGCACTGGTTGTACGGGGAGGTCAGCTGCACCTGGGACGGGTCGACGCCGTCGTCCAGGGTGAAGTACCAGCGGAAGCTGCCGTGGCTGAGGTACCGGGCGGGCCAGGCGGACTTGTTGACCACCTGGGCCTTGATCTCGTAGAAGTCGGTGTTCGTCTGGTTCACCGCGGCCTGGACGAACTCCTCGGGGCCGTCCGGGGTCTCGGTCGGCGGGAAGTTCGCGCGCGGGGTGCCGCCGTACTCGTCGGCGAGCGCGGCCAGGGCGCCGGAGAAGCCCGCGTTGTAGTCGAGCGCGCCCTCGGTCATGGCGTACTGCTGGCGGTCGTCGGTGAAGGCGTCGTTCGCCGATGACGGGCCGCCGACCAGGAGGCCGATGTCGGTGTGCCGGGTGTTGGTCGGCTCGCTCATCGACTGGCTCCAGGAGCCGTGCGCCGTGCGGTTGTGCGGGTTCTTCGGCCAGGCGGTGTTGGTGCCGGAGTTGGTGAACCCGATCTCGTAGCTCGTCTTCTGCGGGTTGTCGCCCAGGATGTAGTCGATCTGCCGGACGCCGAAGTCGTGGTACGTCTTCGCCTTGTCGGCGTCCTTGCCCTGCGCCGTGAGCCAGTCGCTGAACTGGAGGGCGGCGTACCCGGTCGTGGAGGAGTAGCGCAGCGAGCCCCAGGTGTCGAGGAAGGCCTGGCCGCCGGGCGAGTAGGAGACCTTCGTGCCGTTCACGCCGCTGGTCCACCAGTCCAGCCAGCGCTCGGCGTCGTCGACGTAAGCCTGCTTGCCGGTCAGCTCGGCGAGCAGCACGTAGCAGCCGTACGTCTTGTCGTCCCAGGCCAGGCCCCAGTTGTACTCGGGCGTGGTGGTCTGGTTCATCTTCGGCAGGTCGGCGTAGTACGTCTCCGCCTTGGACAGGTACGTGCTGTCGCCAGTCGCCTTGTAGAGCCAGATCGCGCCCCAGACCAGCTCGTCCTGGTAGCCGCTCCACGAGTTGTAGTAGCCCTGGGCCGCGGTGATGCACTGGTCGTACTTGCCGCGGTGCGCGTCGGCGAAGGCGTAGAGCTGCTTGGCGTGGGTGACCAGGGTGGCCGCGTAGGAGGAGTCGCTGCCCTTGAAGAGGACGGCCGAGGAGGCGAGCGCGGCGGCGGTCTCGCCGGCCAGGTCCGAGCCGGGGCAGGAGTCGTCGATCTTGTAGGCGGGGCGTGGTGAGGGGTTGACCTCGGCCGGGCCCCAGAAGCTGTGGTCGCTGTTTCCGTCGCCGACCTGCCCGTAGAGCACGTCCGGTGCGGGATGCGCCTTCAGCAGCCAGTCGTCGCCCCACTTGAGGTTGCGGCGCAGGTACGCGGCCTGGCCGCTCTTGTCGTAGCCCGCGGCCTCGTCGATGCCGCCCCAGGCCAGCATCGTCATGGAGAACGCCATCGGGAAGCCGAACTTGATCTCGTCTCCGGCGTCGTGGTAACCGCCCGTCAGGTCCACGCCGACGTCCTTGCCGTCCGTCAGGTCGGAGTCGCCGCGCCAGGAGACGCGGTTGTCGGAGGGCAGCTTGCCGGACCGCTGGGACTCGTAGAACAGCATCGAGTCCTGCAACGCCTCCGCGTAGTTGTACGAGGACGCGGTGACGGAGGCTGCCGCGCCGGCGCCGGACTCAGGGGTGACCTGGGCGGCCTGGGCGGGCGCGGTCACGACCGCGGCGAGCAGGGCGAACAGTCCGGCGGCCCCACCGGCCACCTTCGCTCGCCGGCGTACGCCGGTGCGGGGTGCGTTGCCCGTGCGGGGTGCGGCCGGCCGGGGCGGTCGGGCCGGTCTGCGGGGTCGGTGCGGTCTGGGGAGGTCGTTCGGGTGCGACATCGGGGGCACCCCTTCACGGGTGACGGGACCGGTATGGGGTCAGGGGGTTGGGAAGCCTGATTATGGGAGCGCTCCCATATGCTCGGGTGCTTGTCCGGGTCCCGTCAATGGTCGTGCAGCCGGCAGCCTGCGGGCGTGCGATGCCCGGGAGGAGCGCGGGGGTTCGGCCCGCGCCCCTGGCCCGAGAGCCATAATGAGCAGAAACGGAAGGCGTCTCGGGTATCGCAGGGTGCCGCGTGGCATATCGGCAACCCGGCATATCGGAAGCGGAGCTGGACATGACGACACAGGGTCCGAGACCCGCGATCGATTCGACCCGGCCGCATCCGGCGCGCGTCTACGACTACCTGCTGGGCGGGAAGGACCACTACCTCGTCGACGAGGAGGTCGCCCGCAGGATGCCGCAGGAGGCGCAGGCCGCCGCCCGGCAGAACCGTGCCTTCATGCGGCGCGCCATGGCCTTCGTCGCGGGCTACGGCGTGGACCAGTTCCTGGACATCGGCACCGGGATACCCACCGAGCCCAATCTCCACCAGGTCGTCCAGGGGATCGCCCCGGCCTCCCGGGTCGTCTACGTGGACAACGACCCGATCGTGCTGCGTCATGCGGAGGCCCTGCTGGTCAGCACGGAGCAGGGCGCCACGGACTACATCGAGGCCGATGTGCGCAAGCCGCAGGTGATCCTCGGGCGGGCCCGGGAGCTGCTGGACTTCGCACGGCCCGTCTGCGTGTCGCTGGTCGCGCTGATGCACTTCATCCGTGACGAGGAGGACCCGTACGGCATCGTGCGCGGCTTCGTCGACGCCCTGCCGTCCGGCAGCTGGCTCGTCCTCACGCACGGCACCTTCGACTTCGTCCCCGTGCACGCCCTCGACCCCGGCCACGAGCCGCGGCGGATGGCCCCGTACACCGACCACATCACGGCGACGGCCCGGAGCCGGGACGCGGTGCTGCGCTTCTTCGACGGCCTCGAGCTGGTCGAACCGGGCCTGGTGGCGGCCGTCCAGTGGCGCAACGACGACGCGGCGCCCCCGCAGCCGAGCGGGATGTTCGCGGGGGTGGCCCGGGTGCCGTAGCGGTGCAGGTGCCGTGGCGGCGCGAGTGCCGCGACGGCGTGCGTGCCGGTCCCGTGCCGGCTCAGGTCTGTGGCTTGTAGTAGATGGTGTACTTGCGGTCGCCCGCGACACCGGAGGCGAAGCCCATGCAGAGCCGGGGCGGGGAGACGCCCAGCTCGATGGCGAGGCCCTCGGGCTCCCGGTAGTTCAGCGTGTACGCCGCCTCCGTACGGGACCGCTGGATGACCCGGGACGTCGGGACGTGCACGGCCGACAGGTAGGTGTCGCCGTGTCCCGACGGCGGGTTGGTGCCGTTCTCGTCGGTGTAGTGGGTGCCGGTCATCTGGTAGACGTAGTCGCCGAGCAGGGCGACGCCCTGCGGGGTCTCGGTGTCGGCGATCCCGATGCGCGGGATGTCGTACAGCCCGCGCGTGTCGCCCCACCTGGCGTGGTCGAGGTCCAGCACCCGGTAGCGGTAGTCGCTCTCGCCCAGCATGTACTGCACCAGCAGCCGGCCGTGGCGCATGTCGACGGCCGGCCGGTTACTGGTCGACTCGTCCACGACGTAGAGCTTGTCGACGGCCCCGTCGTCGCTGTCCAGCACCCGCCCGTCGGCGTAGGCGAACCGCCCGACGGCCATGCCGTAACCGGTGTCCGGGTTGGCGTCCGCCTCGGTCCAGATGTACGAGGTGCTGCCCCTGGGCTCGACGCCGATGGACGCCCCGTGGCCGAAGCCGCGCAGATACATGTGGCCGAGCTGGGTGCCGCTCAGGCTGAGCTTGGTGAGGCACATGTCGCCGCGTGCGCTGCGGTCGGCTCCGGAGACCGGCGCCGGCTCGTCGGGGAGCTGGACGCCGCCCTGCATCAGCTGCACCGCGAAGAGGAACTTGTTGGTGTCGTCGAACGCGAAGGACTGCATAATCGTTTCGTTGTACAGAGTCTTCTCGCGGATGTACGACGTCGCGGGCGCGGTCAGATCGAAGACGTCGTCGGCCGTGGTGGCCGACGCTCTCGTGGTCGCCGCACCCGTCCACGCGGCGGCGGTGGCCAGCCCGGTGGCGCCGGCGCGCAACACTGCCCTGCGGTCGATCATGTGGGACTCCTGCCTCATCCGTCGCTTGGGCTCTGGCCACCTCGGCCGCATGCCCCGGCCTATGGCATGTGCATGCCCTACGCACGTATGTCTCAGCCGTCCCGTCCGGCATGTGGAACGCAGAGCGGCGCAGGGGAAACGCTGGTGTCCGCGTGAGTGGTCCACGGAACTGGCAGGCTACGTGGCTCAGATGACGGGAAGTCGGCTCTGTGGCGCCGTCAAGGTAGCTGCCAAGCGGAGGGGAGGACAACACCGCGCCGAGCCGACCGGACACCGGCCGCGCCCCCTCGATTGCCCGGCGTCCTGAATCGTGCGACGAGGGGCGGTCCGGGCGCCGCCGGTTCCCCCGCACTGGCAGAGTGGAGCGCACAGAGCGGCGAACGCGCCGCCGGATGCGGAGGAACGTGCTGGTGAGACACATGGGGGGAGGCCCGGCGGAGGTGCGCCTGTTCGCTTTTCACCACGCCGGCGGGTCACATGCGCTGTACCAGGGCTGGCGGAACCGGCTACCGGCGAGCTGGGACTTCCAGCCGCTGGACGCGCCCGGGCACGGAAAGTTGTTCGGGCAGCCGCAGATCGACGATCTGGACCGGATCGTCGACCATTTCCTCGAGCGCATCGGGCCGGACCCGACCGAGCCGTACGCCCTCTTCGGGCACAGCATGGGCGGCCTGATCGCAAGCGCGGTGACCCGGCGGCTGGTCACCGAGGGCGGCACCCGGCCGGTGTGGCTGGGGCTCTCGGCGACCCGCGTGCCCGGTTCCCTGGCCGCCATGCAACGGCACACCTTCAGCGACGAGCAGCTGCGCGACTACGTGCGCGAGATGGGCGGCACCCCGGCGATGGTGCTCGAAGACCCGTACATGTGGCAGGTGTTCGGCTCGATCATCCGGAACGACCTGAAGCTGGTCGACAGCCCCCATCCGGCCTACGACCGTCCGCTTCCGGTGCCGCTGTCCGTGTACGGCGGTCACACCGACACCTCGCTGCCGCCGGAACAGCTGGCAGGATGGTCCGACTTGGCCGAAAAATGCCTCGGGGTACATATCTTCGACGGCGGCCACTTCTACTTCAGCAGCGATCCCGGCCCACTGCTGGAGCAGGTCGTCACCGATCTGCGCGCGGCCCTGGACCTGGCCCCGCCACCGGACCGCCCCCTCGGGAGCGCTACGCCGACGGTGCCGCTGCCTTGACGATCCGGGCCACGAAGAATCCCTCGAAGAGATCGGTCGGGGCCACCCGGACCGCGTCCGCAAGGCGCGCGTCGAACTTCATGCCCCGCCAGGAGGTGACGCCGGGCTGGAAGGACGGCTCCGAGAAGTCGAGCGGTTCCAGGGTGAGGTCGGCGTGCCGCTGGAGGATCTTGCTGACCGGGAACTCGTTCTCCTCGGGGCTGAGCGTGCAGGTGGAATAGACCATGACGCCGCCGGGTCGCAGCAGCCGGTAGGCCGCGCTGAGCATCTTCGTCTGGAGGAACTTGTACTTCTCGATGCGCTCCTCCGACCAGTAGCGCAAGGTGACCGGCCGGCGCAGGTCGACCCGGCCCTCGCCCGAGCACTGCACGTCGAGCAGGATCCGGTCGAAGGACTCGGCGGGGATCGACTTGTCCACGTACTGCGCCGGGTACGTGGTCAGCTCCGCGTACCGCACGCCGTACAGCTCGGCCAGCTCGCCGAGCTTGCGGGCGCGCGGGGCCGCGGCGTCGTTCAGCCACAGCCGGCAGTCGCCCGCCGCACGGGCGGCGAGGTGGAACGCCTTGCCGCCCGGGGCGGCGGCCACGTCGAGGATGCTGTCGCCGGGGCGTGGGTCGAGCGCCACCGGGGGGATCAGGCTGGAGGCGTTCTGCACGTAGACGCGGCCCTCGTGGGCGAGGGCCATGATGTCGTCGAAGCCGTCGTTCTCGGGCCAGAGGAAGGTGTGGTCGCACCAGTCGAGCGGGACCGCCTTCGGCGCCTTCTCCCGCACGGCGCGCAGGGTGCTCTCGTACGCCTCGTCGTCGAGCAGCCGGTTGATCCGGATCGAGGACGGCCGTGCGCCCTGGAACACGTCCGTCAGCTGCGCGGGGCGCATCCGGAGGACCTCCGCCATACGCTTTTCGAACTGGCGGACGGTCCGCGAGTTGGACACGGCTGCGGCTCCTTCGTACGGGGTGCTCCCGCCATTTTGACGGCCACCCTTCGGAGGCGTCCAATTCCCCCGTCCGGGCCGGCAGGACCGTACGCACCGATCACCACAGGTCGTGACGGGTCCACACGGGGTCACCGGCGTAGGGATGGTAGGCGGCGAGGTTGTCCCGTGCGGGATGCCGGCGGCCCGCCGGGCCCGCGGCGAAGGCGTGCAGCAGGTTCCGCGTGACCCCGCCGGTGAAGCGGGCGGTGGCCGGCGGGATGCCGTGGGCGCCGTCGCCGTTCAGGGACTCGACCCAGCGCATGGTGCCGGTGTTGAAGACGCCGGCGCCGCTGGCCGCCGTGTAGTACGCGGAGTTGTGGTAGCTGCGCACATCGTGGCAGACCAGCTCGGAGTGGGCCAGGATCTCGATCGGCCGCGGGGTCTGCGGGGCGCCGGTCACCCGGTCGTACTCGGTGCCCACCAGGTGGGGGAACCGGCTGCCACGGCGGACCCCGGTCCCGGCGAACAACCAGTGGTCGGGCGCGGTCACCCGGTAGGCGGCGCTGGCGCCGGTCGCCTCGTAGAAGGTGCCGGTCAGGGAGTTCTCCGGGCGGGCGTGCGGTGGCTCGCGCCAGTCGGTGGTGACGGCCGCGTCGTCCGTGCCGTGCAGGGGATCTTTGGGCCAGTCGGTCTTGTAGCAGACCACCAGGCGCCGCTCGCCGTGCGCCGACTCCTCCAGGCGGATGCGGCGGAAGCAGGCGTTCGCGCCCAGGAAGGCGACATTGGTCCCGGCGTCCCGGGCGGTGGTGATCCGCTGCCGCATGGCCGGCGTCCAGTACTCGTCGTGGCCGAGCGAGACGACCGCGCGTGCGCCGGCCAGCAGGTCGGGCTGGCGGTCGACGTCCATGCTGGTGACGTACGCGAGCGGCAGCGCCAGCCGTTCGGCCAGCGCGATGACGGGCTGCTCGTAGACGAGGAAGAGTCGGGCGCCGTCGCGGTCGTACGGGCGGTCGCAGCTGACCGCGAGGGCGCGGCCCGCGTAGTCGGCCTTGCCGCCGGGGCCGTAGTACAGGCTGTGCCCGCCCCAGGTGTTGTACGCCTGCCAGGTCGCCACCGCGTTCACCAGCACCACGCGCCCTGCGGTCCGGTGCGAGCGCACGGTGAGCGGTACGTAGCGCTGGGCGCCGCCCTCCGCGGTGAGGCGCACGAGGTAGGCGCCCTCGGGCCAGTGCGCGGTGGGGATCCGGGCGCTGGTCCGCCAGGCGGCGGCCGACACCGTTCGGGTCTCGCCGCGCGGCTCGGGCATCGGCTGCTCGCGTCCGGGCAGCCGCCCGGAGGCCCAGACCCGGCGGGCCCGGGCGCCCCCGTACCAGCCCATGCGGAAGGCCTCCGCGCGGAACGTGCGGTCGGTGGTGGACACGAAGAGGCGGACCGGTTCGCCGGGGAGCACGCTCACCCGGTCCGCGTACCCCTCGATGGCCCGGTGGGACGCCCGGCCGCCGGCGGGATCACGCAGTCGCCAGTCGCGGTCGCCGGGCTGGTCGTTCTCGGTCCGTACCGTCCAGGCCCCGGCGTGCTCCGGGTGGGCGGCCGACGAGTCGGACGACGAGCAGGCGGACAGGAGCGACCCGGCGCTCAGGGCGGCCGCCGACTCCAGCAGCCGCCGGCGGTCCCACGGAGCTCCCTGCGGTTCCATGATCCGAGGCTAGGGTCGGATCCGCCCTGCGGCCGGTGGGGTTGGACCGTTCGGGCGCCGGTGCGGACGCCGGCACGGACGCCGGGGCGCCGAGGCCCCCGGGCCCGCCGCGTCCGAGCGACCGCGGGCGCTGGCCGGTGTGGGCGTGGGCGCCAGGGGTAGTCGGTCGGTGGCCTGTGACACCCCAGGGAGGATCGATGCAGCACGACGAATTCATCGGACAGGTACAGGCCCGCGCCCACCTGGACAGCCGGGGCACCGCCGAGCGGGCCACCCGCGCCACGCTGGAGACGCTCGCAGAGCGCGTTCAGAGCACCCAGGCCGAGAACCTGGCCGCACAGCTGCCGGTCGAGATCGGCGAACACCTGCGCCGAGTGGTCTACGCGCAGGACGAGCCGATCACCGGCGTGCGCATGAGCCGCCACGAGTTCTTCTCCCGGGTGGCGCAGCGCAGCGGCTTCGACGAGCCCAAGGCCGTGCATGCGGCACGCTGCGTGGTCGAGGTCGTGGACGAGGCCACGTCGGGGGTCGTCGACCGGGTCAAGGACTCCATCGACGACGACCTCAACGGTGTGCTGTTCTCCGGGAGTACCGGACATCCCTGACGCGTCGGCGTGGGTCAGGTCTCCGGGCGGGGTCCCTGGTGTCCCTGCTGTCCTTGGTGTCCTCGGTGTCCCTGATGTGCGTGGTGGACGCCGATGCTGGGCAGCCAGAGATCGAGGACGGTGGTGACCCGGTCCCGGTCGAGGACGTAGTGGCGGGTGCGGCCCTGCCTGCGCTCGCGTATGAGCCCGGCCGCCACGAGCACCCGCAGGTGCCGGCTGGTGGTGGGCCAGGAGTGCTCGAAGCGGCCGGCGAGTTCGCCGGCGGACATGGCGCCGTTCCGAGCGTGCAGGACCTGGAGGATGTGCCGGCGAGTGGCATGCGCCAGCGCCCCGAAGACCCGGTCGCAGTCCTCCAGATCGCGCAGTCCCCGGGGCTTGGCGGAGCCCGCCGAGTCCGACGGGTCCACTCAGTTCAGGTGCAGCGGTCGGACGGTGGGGAACTCGAACATGGGCCGTCCGCCGCGCGCCTCGCACAGCCCTCCCATCCTCTCCCAGATCTGGCTGATCTGGGGATGGGTGTGGGCGAGGCGGGAGCCGTCGGCCGAGGTCCACTCGAAGATCTCCACGAACAGCGGGCCTTCGACGCCCTTCTCGGAGCCGACGAACATCTCCACGGGCCGTTCGGTGATCAGCTCCAGCGAGCGCAGGGTGGCGGTGTGGCGCCTGAGGATGTCCTTGAAGTCGTCCTCGCAGCCGGGCTTGACCCGGTAGTGGGCGATGGCAATCACGGGGTCGCTCATGGCAGGGAAATTTAGCATGTTCGCTAAATAAGGTCGGCCGCGACCTCGCCGCTGCCGGGCCGCGTCGGCGGCGTCCAGATCCACCGCACACCGTCTCCCGCGCCGCCTACGACAATGATGCCAATTTTGCTACGTTTATACCGTTACAACCACTTATGCAATCACGTGCCGTGTGGCGGCACCCCGTGCCGGCTCTCGGCCGACAGGCCTGCCGGACACGCGGGACGACGACCGGATCCCGGCGTCGGCCGCCAGGAGGGAGGATCACCATGACCGCCCAGGACGGTTACGGCGACAGCCTGATCTGTAGTCACCTCGATCAGGTGCAGCCGGTCACCCCGGACAGCCCCGACAGCTGCCCGGAGTGCGTCGCGCAGGGTGACACCTGGGTGCACCTCCGTGAGTGCCAGATCTGCGGCCACGTCGGTTGCTGCGACTCCTCGAAGAACAAGCACGCCACGGCTCACCACGACGCCACCGGGCACCCGCTCATCCGGTCCTACGAACCCGGTGAGGCCTGGTGGTGGTGCTACGAGGACCAGGTGACCTTCGAGGTGGAAGGCGTACCCCCGGTGCGTACCGCCTGATCGCCCGACCGCCCGACCGCCCTCACCACTCCCCCTTCTCCAGCACGCTCAGCACCGGGGCCGCCCCGTCCTCGTCGGCCAGCCGGGCGGCGATGTGCCCGGTGCGCGCCCGGAAGGCCGGATCGTCGACGGCACGGCGCAGCGCGCAGGCCAGCCGGGGCGCGGTCAGGCGCTGGTAGGGGATCCGGGTGGGTGCGCTTCCCAGGGCGACGAGTCGGGCGGCCCAGAAGTGCTCGTCGAGCTGGCCGGGCACGGGGACGGCCGGGACGCCCGCCCGCAGGCCGGCCGCCGTGGTGCCGGCGCCCGCGTGGTGGACGACGGCGGCCATCCGGGGGAAGAGCCAGTCGTGCGGTACCTCCGAGACGGCGAGCATGTCGTTGCCCTGCGCGTGCAGACCGCTCCAGCCGGCCTGCACGACGCCGCGCAGCCCCGCGATCCGCAGCGCCTCCATGACCAGCGCAGCCAGCCGGGTGGCGTCCGCGGCCACGAAACTGCCGAAGCCGACGAAGACCGGGGCGGGGCCGGCACGCAGGAACTCGACGAGCCGGCGGTCCGGGCGCCATCCCGCGGGCCGCGGCGGCCACCAGTACCCGCACACCTTCAAGTGCGCGGGCCAGTCCCGCGGTGGTGACACCACCCGTGGGCTGAAGCCGTGGTGGATCGTCCGGCTGCGGGGCGCGCGGCCGGCGGCGCCGCAGGCCCGGTGCGGCAGGCCCAGCCGGCGGCGCAGCCGGATCACGGCGGGCGCGAAGGCATGGCTGGTCAGCGAGCGCAGGGCGCGGGCGGCCCACAGGTTGCCGTAGGGCCCCAGGGAGCGGCGACCGCCCAGCGCGAGGGGCGCGAACGCGCCGGTGGGCGCGATCGGTTGGAGGTAGGCGCCCAGCCGGGGCACGCGCAGCGCCTCGGCGATGGGGCCGCACAGCGGGTCGGCGAGGGCCGAGGTCAGCAGGACGTCGGTGCCCTGCTGCGCCGCCTCCCACATGCCCTCGGCCAGGTGCGGCAGGAACGACCGGACGAGCCGCAGCCCCCGGGTCAGCTCGGCCTGCGCGGTCGCGGCGCTGGCCAGTTCCCGGCCGCCGGCGGAGTTCAACTGCCGTAGCGGGTCGGTCGGAAGCGGTCGGAACTCCAGCCCGTACGCCCGTACCGGCTCGCCGAACCGGGCATGGGTGGCCAACGCCACCTCGTGGCCGTCCGCCCGCAGCCGCAGGCCCAGTCCGAGATAGGGAGCCACGTCCCCCCAGGACCCGGCCGTCACCATCAGCACACGCATAGAACCGCAGTATGTCCTTGTTGCGGTCTTCCTCCCAGAAATCCCCGCCGACGAGGTCAACGCGTCGCGCAGGCAACCCTCGTACGCCACGACGTCACACCGGGGGCGGAGCCGATGCGCCCGCGTCCGCCGGACCGCAGCGGCACGCCCGTCACCGCCCTCGCACGCCCGTCACCGCCCCGGCGCGCCCGTCACCGTCCCGGTGCGCCGGTCCGCACGCGTCGCGTTTCATCGGTGTCACCGTCACGCCGGGCAGCAGCTCGATCGGGGCTGCCTCCTGGTAGCCGATGGTGCACAGGTAAGCGCGTAGCGGCCCATGGGCCGTGACCAGGAACGACGGCACTCCCTGCCGGTCGCACTCCTCGGCGCCGGTCCGGAGCAGCCGCCGCGACAGGGTGCGGTCGCGGTTTCCCCGTGCGGTGGCGAGCAGGTACACGTGACCGTACGGTTCGGCGGGTTTGTGCTGGGCGATCTGGCGGGCCGTCCGGGTCAGCAGCCGGACCCGGAAACCGAACAGCCGGATGTAGCGGACGGCACGGCGGATCCGGTAGCCGCGGGACAGGTGCGGGGGGCGGACGACCAGGACGCCCCGGCGCCCCGGGGTCGTCCACACCCGTCCGCAGGCCAGCGACGGTGCGATCTCGCAGGCGAAGTAGGCGCGCAGCCGCGCCTGAGGGTTCCGGCGTCCCGCGAGCACCCGGGACAGGACGGGGTCCTGCGCGAACCGTTCGGCCAGCAGCGCGGCGAGCGGGGGCCCGTCCGCTTCGGTGGCCGTGACGATGGTGTGGACGACGGGCTCGGCGTCGTCGTGGACGGCAGGACCGGCGTCGTCAGTCGTCGCCACGGTCGGCCCTCCGTACCCGCCGCCGGGCAGCCAGGCGGTAGTGGACCGGCCCGAGCGTGCTGCCGAACCACCAGAACACCCGCTGTCCGAGGTCGCGCTCGCGCAGCCAGGGGTCGTCGGGCAGGGCGGCGGCAGTGCCGGCGCCGCCGATGTCCACCGAGGCCACGACGGAGCAGGGGCCGTCCTCGTCGCCGAGTGCGAGCGGGGTGCCGGTGCCGTCCAGGATCTGGGTCGCCGGCTCGAAGCGCGCGTGGTAGCGGAGGGCGCCGAGGGTGCCCGGCACCGGTGCGCTCAGCCGGCCGGCGGCCGTCGCGTTGACCACGGGCCGGCGCAGCAGCCCGGCGAACCGCCGTACCACCGCCACCCTCCGCTCCCGGGCCTGCCGCGCGGTCGGACCGTCCGGGGCGCCCTGCCGCAGCGACGGGGCGCTCCAGTAACAGGACGCGCCCAGCACCAGGTTCACCTTGTCCGCGAGGCGGTGTGCGGTGGCCGTGCGGCAGAACTCCCAGCACATGGCGAGGCCGACGGGGCCGTGCCGGGTGGCGGCGACGCCGGGGTCGCCGCGGCCGGTGAAGTAGAAGTTCTCCCACATCGTGGGGACGTCCTTGTCGTGCCACTGGAGGTCGCGGTCGGGCCCGGCCAGGTACATCCGGTTGACGACGTCGCCGCCGTCCTCGATCAACAGCGATCCGGCGACGTACGTGTTGTGCTCGACGGCCATGGTCTGCAACAGCTCGACCGCCGCGCGCCGGGTGCCACGGGACACCGTCTCCGGGACCCCGCGGGACAGCGCCATGCCGGACGTGAAGAACTCCGGCACCACGACGAACTGCGGCTCCGCAGCCCGGCAGACCTCCTTGACGGCCTGCTCGGCACGGCTCAGGTTGACCGACACCTCGCCGAGGGCCAGTTCCAGCTGGACGGCGGCCACGGTGACCGAACTCATGCGGAGGGCTCCTCGGTGGTGGCCGCTGCGGACAGGTAGAGGGCGCGTGTCGCGGCCCTGCGCAGCTTGCCGGACGAGGTCTTGGGCAACTCTCCCCGGCCCAGCAGCAGGACGTCCGCCACGGGTATGCCGGTGCGTTCCTGGACCGTGTCGGCCACCTGCCGGCGGATCGTGGCCCGCCGGTCGGCGCCCTCCTCACGCACTTCGCAGGCGATGACGAGACGTTCCCTGGCCGCGCGCTCGACGCCGAAGGCGGCCACGTTGCCGCGGCGCACCCCGGGCACCTCGGAGGCGGCGAGCTCGAACTCGGACGGGTAGTGGTTCTTGCCGCCGATGATGATCACGTCCTTGAGCCGGCCGCACACGGCCAGTTCCCCGTCCACCAGGAGGCCGACGTCACCGGTGGCGAGCCAGCCGTCCGCTCCGACGGCCGGTCGGACCGTGTCGTCCTCGGCCAGGTACCCGGAGATGGTGGAGGCCCCCCGGATGTGGATCTCGCCCACCGACCGCCGCCCCACCGGCTCCCCGGAGGGGGCGCGCAGCTGGAGTTCCAGGCCGTCCAAGGGGTGGCCGAGCAGCACGAGTTCACGGGCGTCCGCGGAGTCCACCGGCTCGGCGAAGCCGCCCTGCCCCAGCTCCTTGCCGCTGACGGTGACGGTGCGCAGGCCACGGCCCGGCACCGGCGAGGTGACGGCGAGCACGGCCTCCGCCAGGCCGTACACGCACTGCACCACGTCCGGCTCGATGCCGTGCCCGCGCCCCGCCTCCAGGAAGCCGCGCATGGTGGCCCCGTCGATGGGTTCGGCGCCGTTGATGCACATCCGCAGCGACGACAGGTCGTACGGCTGCGGGAGACGGAGCAGCCGGGCGGCGAGCCCGTAGGCGAAGTTCGGCGCGCAGACGACCGTGCCGCGGTGCTGCTCGATCAACCGCAGCCAGGTGCCCGGCGAAGCGGCGAAGCTCAGCGGGTCCCACAGCACCAGGTCCATGCCGCTCGCCATGGAGCCGGCGAGCATGCCGATCAGACCCATGTCGTGGTAGAGCGGCAGCCAGCTGACGGCCACGTCGTTCTCGGCGCGTATGCCCATCCGGGTCAGGAAGCCCCGCACGTTGTGCCTCAGCGCCGCGTGGGAGATCAGTGCCGGCTTCGGCTCGGCCGTGGAGCCGCTGGTGAACTGGACGATCGCGGAGTGCGGGCGGCGTCCCTGGCGTGCGGCGCCCGGGACGATCTCGGCCTCCGCCTCGTGGCCCGTGGCGGCGTCGCCCGGCTCCACGGATTCCAGGGGCAGGACGCGGCACCCTCCCCCAGAGCCTTGAGGGCCTGGGAGGTGCCCCCACGGCGCCTGCACGGACTCGGCCATGCCCGCCTCGACGAGCAGGAAGTCGGTGCCCGCCTCCGCGATGCGCCGCCGGGTCTGGGCGAGGAACAGCTCCGGGTCCATGGCACGGAACGGCAGCGGGAGCACCACCACCGAGGCCCCGAGCAGCCACACGGCGCGGATGGCGACGACCGTCGCCGGTGACGTCAGGCCGACCAACGCCACATGGTGGCCGGCTCCGACGCCCGCACGGGCGAGCCTGCGGGCCTGGGCGGCTGCCGCCCGCCGCAGGCCGGACCAGCTGAAGAAGGGTCCTGACGAGCCGTCGGGTGCGATGAAGCGGACGCCGCGCTCCTCGGAGGCTGCCGCGTCGAGGGTGTCGTTCCAGAGGGCTTGGGGGGTACCGGAGTGCATGGTTGCTACCTTGCTGCCTTCGACGGGTGATCGGTGGCGTAAGACGTCCTGTCGGGCCCGGGGTCAGTGCTGCACCGGGTGAGCGCCGTTCGGGAAGCGCCGGGAGACCCGGCCGGCCACGGCCGGGATTTCGCCATATCTGGGGCCGGTTCTCCGGCCTGCTGCGGGACGGCGTCCGTACCGCTCGTCGGGTGCGGGGAAGGGCTCGAATGCGGTCCGGTGCACTTCCTCGTCCAGCTCTCGTCCAGCTTCGGTCCAGGTACGGCGGAGGCGATGGATGAAGGTTAACGGCGCGTCAGGAACGCCCTGCGTTGAGGGCCGTCATCATCCTGATTCAGGGGCCGTGCAGGTACACCGCCCCGCACAGTTCGGGTTTCCACGGGGCGAAGACCGGAAGGGATGCGTAAGCGCCACAAACGGCGCAAGTGGCCGACACGGTCGTGGCTGATACTTCCGCGTGCCGCAGTGTCGCGCTAGCAACCGCACGACGTCGTGTCCATGCTTGGCGAGAATCCGAGGGGCTCGAACAGTGGTTCCGTCCTTCGCCGCCCGGCGACCATGACGAGGTGACATTGCACGGCGCACCCCCCAGGGAGGAGATGCACGCGGAGGTCACCATCTGGGGCACCTTCCACGGCTCCACGACCGCGGTGAAGACCCTCCTCGTCGGCGTCCTGTTGAGCAGGCTGGGCGGATTCCTCAACCTGTTCGCCGTGCTCTACCTGACGTCGAGGGGCTACTCCAACGAGCAGGCGTCCCTGGCGGTCGGCTGCTACGGCGCCGGGGCCGTCGGCGGCGTCCTGCTCGGCGGCATCCTCGCCGACCGGATGGGCGCCCGCACCGCCACCATGGTGGGCATGGGCGGGACCGCCGCCCTGACGGCGTCGCTGCTCTACCTGCCGTACTACTCGCTGCTGCTGGTGTCGATGACCCTGGCCAGTCTGGCGGCCCAGCTGTACCGGCCGGCGTCCGCCACCCTGCTCTCCGCCCTGACACCGCAGCGCAGCCAGGTCGTCATCTTCGCCATGTACCGCTTCGGCCTGAACGCGGGCGCGATGGCCGCCCCGCTGGTCGGGTTGGCGCTCTACCACCTCGGGGGCGAGAGCTACTCCCCGGTCTTCTGGGGAGAGGCCGTCATCGCCTTCGCCTACGTGGTCGTCGCGGCGCTCGCCCTGCCGAGGCAACCGCACGCGGCGACACCCCAGGCACCGGCCGACGGCCCACCGCGGGGGCGCCGGCGGACGGCCGGCGGCGCCCCGGCCGTTGACCGCATGGCGGCCCTGCGTGACCGGCGCTACCTGCTGTACCTGATGGCCGCGCTGGTCAACGGCATCGTCTACGTCCAGTACCTGTCGACCCTGCCGATGGACATCGAGGCGCACCACATCGACATCTTCTGGTACTCCACCGCGGTCAGCGTCAACGGTCTGCTCGTCATCGCGGTCGAGTTGCCGCTGACCAAGCTCTCCCAGAAGTGGCCGACGAGGCTGACCGTGGGGCTGTGCTGCGGGCTCATCGGCGTCGGAGTCGGCCTGTACGGGCTGCCGATGAGTGCGACCGTGATCATCGGCGCCACGCTGGTCTGGACCCTGGGGGAGATCATCGGCGGCCCGGCCATCTTCGCCTACCCGGCGAGCGCGGGGCCGCCCGCGCTGCGCGCCTCCTACATCAGCAGCTTCCAGCTCATGCAGGCCCTCGGCACGGCGCTCGGCCCGGTGCTCGGCGGGTTACTGTTCACCCGGCTCGGGCACGGCTTCTGGCCCCTGCTCGGCGCCGGGGGTGTGCTGTCGGCGGCACTGGCCATCGCCGCGATCCGCACGCCGGCCCAGGCGTCCCGGCAGAACGACCGACGGGCGGCCACCACACCGCACGCCCCCACCGACGAGGACTGCCAGGTGCCGTGACGCGCGGACGACGACGCCCGCCCACCACGTCGATCCCCCTCCTTCCCGCCCCTTCCCCTCCTTCCCTCCGTCCCCTTCCCCTGCCCCTCCCCATCTCCCCTCCCACCCGGTAGATCCGGCCTTCCCCCAGCCTCCGTGCCTCTCCTCACCCTGTGCAGAACGGAAACGGACACGATGAACGCGCCTTCGCAAGCGACCGCCGAACACCACGCCCAGCAGGTACTCAGCACCGTCCAAGCCTTCCGGAACGAGCAGACCGCAGCAGCCGAGCTGACCAGTCACATCCAGCGGGACCTCGGACTCGACTCGCTCGACGTCGCGGAACTCGTCGTCCGCGTCCAGGAGGAGCTCGGCATCATCGCATCGGCGCCGCCGGCCCGGCTCGACACGGTCGGCGACCTCGTCGAGTGGCTCGTCGGCCCGCCGGCGGACGGGCAGGGCGAGGCAGCGGCGCACGACGAGGCGACCGGTCGGAACGAAGCGATAGGTCGGAACGGAGCGGCAGGTCGGAACGGAGCGGTGGAGCGGGGGACGGTGTCATGAGCCATGTCCTGATCATCGAGCCGGTCTCCTCCGGCACGCTGCTCATATCGGCGGCGCACGCCGCCGGCCACCAGGTGTCGGTGGTCAGCGCGGGCCAGGGCGACCGCTGCCTGTCCGACGCGTTCCGCGATCTGGTGGACACCGTCATCACCGTCGACAGCAACGACGAGGACAAGGTCCTGGACGCCGTCGTCCGGGCCCATGAGCGGCAGCCGTTCGACGCGATCCTGCCGGGCTTCGAGTACTACGTGCCGCTCGTCGCACGCCTCGCGGCCCGGCTCGGCCTGCCGGGGCTCACCGAGGCGGCCGCGCTCCGGCTGCGGTACAAGAACCTGATGCGCGAGGCGCTCGACCGCGCCGGCGTCCGCGTGCCGCGTTTCCGGGCGGTCGACGTGAGCCGGGCGCCCGACGACCTCGCGGCCGACGTCGACGCCGCCACGGCGCACGTCGGCCTGCCCTGCGTGGTCAAGCCGGTCGACCTCGCGGGCAGCGTCCTGGTGCGCAAGGCCGCGACGGTCGCCGAGGTACGGGACGCGGTGGCCCGGATCGCCGAGTGCGGGATCGCCGACCTCGACCGCGGGCCGCGGCCCCTCGCCCTCATCGAGGAGTACGTCCAGGGGCCGGAGTACAGCCTGGAGGGCTACCTCACCGCCGACGGTCCCTCGATCGCCGGCGTCACGCGCAAGCGCCTCGGCCCGGAACCCCACTTCGTCGAGACCGGCCACCTCGTGACGGCCGCCGGGACCGGCGGTCCGGACGCCGACCTCGTCGCGTACGTCACCGAGGCCGTCCGGGTCCTCGGTCTGGACACCGGGGTCTTCCACGCCGAAGTCCGCAGGGGACCGCACGGTCCGGTGCTCATGGAGGTCGGCGCGCGGCTGCCGGGCGACCAGATCTGCACCCTGCTCCAGCTGGCGATCGGCCTGGACCTGCCCGCCGCCTTCGTGACCTGCATGCTCGGCCGGCCGCCCCGGCCGCTCGCACCGGCAGGCGACGGCTCCCACCTCGCGGACGGCACCCGCGCCGCCGGCATCAGGTTCCTGGTGCGCCCCGGGCTCACCCGGTTCACCGAGGTCCAGGGTCTGGACAAGGCACGGGACATCACCGGGTACGTCAACTCCGCGCTGGTGTACGGACCGGGACAGGACATCCCGGAGGCCGCGGACTTCAACGGGCGGCTGGGCTGGTTCATCTTCACGGCACCGGACGCACCCGCGCTGGAGGCGGCACTGGACGAGGCGGACGAGCGGATGCGATTCCTTTGACCTTCCTGGAGACGACCTTCCTGGAGATCTACCGCAAGCGCCCCGACCTCCCGCACCAGTACGGTCCGGCGCTCGTCCCGGCGCGCTCCGGCCGTTTCCTCGACCCGGACGTGTACGAGCTCGACTCCGACGAGATGGGCCGCAGCGGCTGCCGGCCGCTGATGTCCGCGTTCCCGCTGCGTCCGGCCGCGTACCGGACGCTCGTCGACGGCGACCGGCCGACGCGGTCCGCGACGTGGCGGCACGAGATACGGCTGGTCGACCCGACCGAGGACGAGCTGCGGGACTGGCGGGCGGCCGGTTTCGACACGGTGTACGTCCGCCGCGCGATGGAGTGCCGGGTACCGGACGGTGCGAGCGGGGCCGCGCAGCCGACCGTGCTGCCGTCCCTGGCGGACCGACCGGAGATGTGGCCCGAGTTCACCCGGCTGGCGAACGACGCCTTCGGCATCGCCCTGAGCGAAGCGGAGTTCGCCCGGCAGAGCTCCCCGCCGTGGTGGCGCCCCGAAGACGTGCTGTTCAGCGCCGACGAGGCCGGCACCATGCGGGCGAGCGCCCAGCTGATCGTCGACCAGGACGCGGCGGGCGAGCGCTACGGGGTGGTGCGGGCGCTGGCGGTGGACCCCGCGGTCCGCCAGCAGAACAGCATCGCGATGCTGCTGGGCGTGCACCAGAGCCTGCTGGCCCGGCTGCGCCAGCACGGCGCCACCCGCGCGTACGTCCAGGCCGACGAGGACAACGCCGGGCTGCGCAGGCTGTACGCCATGGCGGGGTACCGCGAGGTCGCCCGCGTCGTCACCCTGTGGTCGCCGCGGGCGGAGTGAGCGCAGCACGCCGACGGAGCGGCGCCCGCACCCCAGCGTCACTGGTGCGGGCGCCGCTCCGTCCTGCGCGGGTCGCTCCGTCAGGCGCGGGTCGCTCCGTCCTGCGCCGGCCGTGTGGTCAGGGGGGCAGGGGCCGGGCCGTCAGGCGCTCAGGGGACAGGCGTGGGACAGCGAGCGCAGGCGCGGCTTCGGGTCGAGCCGGGGACGGGGCGGCACGGGGCCGGCCGCCGTACCCGTGTACAGCCATCCCAGCAGCTGCTCGGTGTCCTCGAGCCCGTGCAGGGCACGCACCTCGTCCTGCTCCGTCACCTTCCCGGAGCGCCAGATGGAGGAGTACCCGCGGTCGTGGAGCAGCAGTTGCACCGTGTGCACGGCCGCCACGGTCGCGGCCAGTTGCTCCCAGCGCGGGATCTTGGCGTGCTCGACCGGGGTGAAGACGATGGCGATGAGCAGCGGCGCACGCAGCGGCTTGGCGGCGGCCCGCTCCCGGACGGTCGGGTCGTCGCCCGCGCACGCCGCCATCCGCCGGCCCAGCGCGACGCGCTCGTCGCCGCGCAGCGTGATCAGCCGCCAGGGTTGCAGGCGCCCGTGGTCCGGCGCCGTCATGGCCGCCTCGACCAGGGAGAGCAGCTCCCCGTCGGGCGGCACGGGGTCGGTCAGCCGGGGTGCGCTGCGGCGGGTGAGGACGTTCTGCAAGGTCTCCATCTCAGCTGCCTCCACCGGCGAGCGCGGCTGTGTCCGCGGTGTCCAGGTGGCTCAGGGCCTCGTTCAGGACCCGGTCCGCCGGCAGGCTGCCGTCGAGCACGACGGCCTCGGGAGCCGTCTCACGCATGACGGTCTCGTACTGCTCGGTCAAGTTGGTGATCTTGTCGAGCAGCTGGTCGGACGTGAGGATGCGCGCCCAGCGGTCCTGCCGTTGCACCAGCCGGCGGCAGGCCAGCTCCGGATCGACCCGGACCCACAGGAGCACGTCGGGACGGGGAATGGTGCCGGCGATCCGGCTCATCCACTCGGTGTGCTCCGTGACATCGCCGCAGTAGACCTGCCAGGTCTGCGTCCACCGGTCGAAAATGACGTGGTCATGCCGCTCGAACTCTTCATGGGCATAGCGGAAGTGTGCTGCGGTTTCCATGATGTAGGTGCCGTGCCGGAAATCGGGCGGGATGTGGTCCTGGTAGAGCACGGAATCCGGGCGCCCTTTCTCGGCCACCTGCCGGAATGCCTCCGTCATGGCCCGGGCCGGCCGCGCCACCAGTGCCTTGGAACGTTGCGCCAGATGATTCCGAAGGTTCTCCACGAGCGTGGACTTTCCGCTGCCGTCCACCCCTTCGACGGCAATCAGCCGATAGCTTCTCGTCACTCCAAGACCTCATTCCATGTGGTTCAATCAACTCTTATGAATAACACGGTTGTTGGCGTGACCTTGCGCCCGTGGCGCCGCCCCGGAAAAGCGGACCGCTGGATGCAGAGCATGAGTTACTTCAGCGCGGTGGAAGCGGCCGGAGGAATTCCGCTGGGTATTCCCCCCTTGCCGGAGGATTCTTTGCGTGTCCTCTACGAGATGTGTGACGCGTTGTTGCTGCCCGGTGGAATGGATCTCGACCCGGCGACCTACGGCGCAGGTCCGGGGCCCGAGGGCGAGGTGCACCCCGAGCTGGACCGGACGGAAATGCTGCTGACCGGCTGGGCCCGCCGGGACCGGCTGCCGCTGCTCGGCATCTGCCGGGGGGCCCAGATGCTCACGGTGGCGCTCGGCGGCACCCTGTGGCGTGATCTGCCCACCGAGTCCGGCGCCGTCGGGCACGGGGGCACCGAGGGCGAACCCACCCGCCACCACGACATCGAGATCACCCCCGGCAGCCGGCTGCACGCCCTGCTCGGCCCGGGCCCGCTGCCCGTCAACAGCCGTCACCACCAGGCGACCCGGACGACCGGCGAGAACCTGCGGGTGAGCGCGCAGGCCCCGGACGGCACGCCCGAGGCCATCGAGGCCGCCGGTCCCGACGAGGACTGGTTCGCGCTCGCCGTCCAGTGGCATCCGGAGGAGCTGCCGGCCGACCATCCCACGGGCAGCCTGCGCCTGGTCGAGGGCCTGCTGCGCGCGACGCGCGAGACACCGCGGCTGGTCGCCACGCCCTGACCTGAGCCGTTCGCGGTCGGTCGACGGGTGCCCCGGGGCACCGGCCGACCGGCCTCGGACCGGCTGCCGTCACGCCGTCCCGCCTCCTGCCAGGCCCGCCGCGCGCAGGCCCGTCACCAGCTCCTCGGCGGCCCCGACCGCATCCTCCAGGCCGGTGCCGGTGACCGCGACCATGCCCCATCGGCCCGGCACGCTCGCGACCACCTTCGACCACCGCGACCCGGGGGTCAGACCCGCCACGGCCCGGACGGTGGTGTCCAGGTCGGCGGCCATGTCGGGCCGGTACACCCGGGTCGCCACGTGCGTGGCGCGGTCCGCCACCTCGTCCTGGAAGGCGCGCATGTACTCGGCGCCGTGCGAGGAGAGGTTGAAGTCGATGGCGCCGAGCACGATCCGGTCGCCGAAGACCCCGCCGATCCGGCCCACCGCGAAGTCGACCCCGCCGGTGACCATGCCTCCCTGGCAGCCCTGCACCGCGCTCTGCGGCCCGTGGAAGGCGTCCCGGGTGGCGTGCATCGCCGTCATCATGTCGCCGTACATCCGGGCCGGCAGCCCGAACCGGACGCAGTCCTCCTCGGTGAGGGTGACGTTCCCCTCCCAGGACACGCCGTTCATCAGCTGCAACGTCACACCCGGCAGGACCTGCCCGCCGCGCACGTGCCCGGACGGCGCGAGGATGAAGCGCCGGCCGTTGATGGTGCACGGGTGGAAGTCCGTGTGGGCCTCCAGCACGTAGGCGTCGCCGTGCTGGTGCGCCGCACGCGCATGGTGGCGCAGCGCGGCCTCGTCGCTCAGCGCGAGGCCCGTCACGATGCGTGCGCCGTCGCCGGCCTCGCAGGGCTTCAGGCAGCCGCGCTGAAGGCCGTACCGCTCGGTGAGCAGCGCAGCCGCGGCCACCACCCCTGCGGCGAAGGTGTCCGGGTCGTCGGTGCGCTCCACCAGGTACCCGGGCAGTACCGGGAGCTCCATGCCGAGCAGCCGGCACCCTTCGGACTGCCGTTGCTCGGCGGCCAGCAGGTCGTCGGGGGCAAGACCCGTGGCGGCCACGGCGCGGGCGTCCGGCACGGTGGGGTGGACGTGGTTCTTGCGGTTCCACCGGGCCGACACGACCGGGCTGTTGGCGTCCACGTGGAGCACGTCGAGACCGGCACGCTCCTTGAGCCAGAGCAGGAAGACCTGGGTCTCCAGGTCCAGCGCGTACAGGCGCACCACGGTGGAGGGCCGGGCCCGCACCCACTCGACGACCGGTTCCAGCACCCCGGGCTGCGGTCCCTCGCCGGCCGCCGCGAGGAGCAGCGCGTCGGAGAGGTAGTACACGTCGAGGTCGCGGATGTCGACGGAGTCGAGGCCGTACTGCCGGACCGCCTCCTGCCAGGGCCGCACCCGCCCCACCGCCAGGTCGCCTGCGACGCCCAGGGAGACCGCGCGCGCCTCCAGGTACCCGGCCACGTCGTACGGGTCGCGCCCGGCGCGCACGTCCGCCAGGTCCCCGTCGAAGCCACGTGTGGTGCGGGTGGCGGAGTGCATGACGAGCGCGGGCGGGCGGCTGCCCTCGTCCGGCCGGGCCGGCGCGACGTACGAGGGCAGTTCGCGTGCGGCCCGGGCCGGCACCTGGTCGATCCCGTGGTCCAGCAGCCGCTTGCAGAGGTCGGCGACCTCCGCGTCGGCCAGCACCCGGTATCCGGTGCAGAACCCCTTCCACAGGACGCCGATGTCGTCCGTGGGAGAGGGCGGGACGGTCGGGGCGGCAGAACCGCCGTTGTCAGTGATCATCCGGGAACGGTCCCCCTGTGGACGGTCGGATCCAGTGCGGCCAGCCGCCGGGCGGCCTCCTGAAGCACGTCGACCTCCTTGCAGAAGGCGAAGCGCAGGAGTCCGCGAGCCGCGTCGGGACGTGCGTAGAAGCCGGGCAGGGGCAGGCCGGTCACCCCGAGCTCGCGTGCCAGCAACTCGTTGGCGGCCAGCGGTTCGTTCGGCAGGACACTACCGGTCTCGGCGATCACCATGAATCCGCCATCCGGGGCGTTGGGGCGCAAACCAGCCTTGGTCAGACCACCGAGCAGGGTGTCCCTGCGCTCCCGGTACACCGTGCGCAGCTCCGCGAACCAGCCTGTGCTCCTCGCCCAGCGCAGTGCGGTGGCGACGGCGACCTGGAAGGGCACCGGGGCGCAGTAGGACACCATCCGGTGGGCGTGCCGCAGCGGGGCGCTGATCGCCGGCGGCGCGAAGGCCCAGCCGACCCGCCACCCGCACACGCTCAGGGACTTCGCGGACGACGAGCAGACGACGGTGCGCTCCCGCATGCCGGGCAGCGCGGCGATGCTGCGGTGCGTCGAGCGGGTGAGGTTCGGGCCCGCCCGTCTCCCACCACCACCCTCAAAGGAAGTCGCTGCGCTCCCCCCGTATGTCAGCTCCTCGTACACCTCGTCCGTGACCACCCGCAGGTCGTGCCGGAGCACCAGGTCGGCGAGTGCGGCCAGCTCCGCCTCGCTCGCCACCCACCCGGTCGGGTTGTGCGGCGTGTTGAGCAGCAGTACCCGGGTCCTGGGGCCGATGGCGGCGGCGACCGCGTCGACGTCCAGCACGTAGCGGTCGCCCGAGCGGACCAGGGGGACGGGCACCGGGACGCCACCGGCCCGCTGCACGAACGACGGGTAGGAGTCGTAGAACGGCTCCAGCGTGACCACTTCGTCCCCGGGCTCCAGCAGCACGTCCAGCGCCACCGCCAGCGCCTCGGTGGCACCGGCGGTGACGGTGATCTCCGAATCCGGGTCGTACGCGGTGCCCGGCGGCACGGCGACCTGGGCCAGGGCGTGCAGCAGGTCCGGATGACCGGCGGACGCCACGTACTGGTTCAGGCCCGTGCGCATCGCGTGCAGCGCGGCCCGGCGCAGCACGGCCGGGCCGTCGAAGTCGGGTGCGCCGCGGCCCAGGTTGACGGCCTGGTGCCGCTGGGCGAGCTGGTCCGTGGCCGAGTACACGTCCAGGGCCGGTCCCTGGGGCGTCGCCGCCCCAGGGACCGACTTCAGATCATGAGAGCCCATAGAACGCGGCCGGGTTGTCCCACAACATGGCCCGTTTGACGTCGTCCGGCAGGTCCGCCTTCAGCACGTCCTCCAGCTCCTCGCCGAACTCGTGGTCCGGGTGCGGATAGTCGGACGCGTACAGCAGCCGGTCGGTGCCGATGTCCGCCGCGATCTTGCCCAGGTAGGGCTCGCACCCTTCGGCGCTCACCCAGCACTGCCTGCGGAAGTACTCGCTGGGCTCGTGCTTGACCTCCGGTATCTGGAATTTCCAGTTCCGGTACTCCAGGTCGTCCATCCGCCACAGCAGATAGGGGACCCATCCGCAGCCGGCCTCCATGAAGCCGAACCGCAGCTCGGGGTGGCGCTCCATCACCCCGCCGTCCACCAGGGCGATGAAGGCCATCATCTGTTCCATCGGATGGCAGGCGCTGTGCATCGCGAAGTGCGTGGTGAAACGGTCCGCGCCGGCCGCCGGGAGCATGGTGTGGCAGCCCTCGTGGAAGCTGACCGACACCCCCAGCGAGGCGCACTCGGCCCAGAACCGCGCGGTGTCGGGATGTCCGACGGAGCGGCCCGAGACCATGTTGGGGCGCAGCATGACGTTGCGCATGCCGAGCTTGTCGACGGCGAACCGCAGCTCACCGATGGCCAGCTCCACGTCGTGCAGGCTGAGCAGGGCCACCGGCTTGAGGCGGTCCGGCGCGTGCGAGCAGAAGTCCGCGAGCCAGCGGTTGTAGGCCCGGCTGATGGCCGCGGCCAGCTTGGGGTCCATCCCGTCGATGGTGACCGTGCCCAGACCCAGCGACGGGTAGAGGAACGACACGTCGATCCCCTGGTCGTCCAGGGACTGCACCTGGGAGGGCGCGTCGAACCCCGCTGCCGCGTAGGGCCCGTAGCTCTCCTCGGTGCGCCGGGCGAACTCCGCCACCAGTGCGTCCGGATAGTGCCGGTACATCGGCTGACCATCGACGAGCATCTGGGCCCAGCCCTCCCCGTCCTGCGCGGCCCGGCGGGGTGCCCGGTCGCGGAAGGCGGGGTCGATGTACTCGGTCCACATGCTGTCGGGCTCCATGACGTGCCCGTCCGCGTCGATGACGCGGAAACCGTGAGGCGCCGCCATGGGTCAGACACCAGCCGGCTGGCGGAGCAGCTCCCGGTGCACGCCGGCCCAGAAGTTGCCGAGCAGCTCGGCGATGAGCAGCGCGCCCCGGCGGATCTCGGCGCGCGACTCCTCTCCACCGGTCGCCTTCTCGACCGCCGCATGGATCCACTCCACGTGCTCCCGCTCGATCAGCAGGTGCAGGTAGAAGTACTCCAGGCTCTCGACGTTGCTGCCTTCGAGCTCGCGGAAGCCCTCGTAGAGGCTCTTGATCATCGGCAGACCGCTGAGCTCGATGGTGTAGTGACCGCCCAGGGCCGCCTCGATGTTGCCCTTGAGGAACAGCTCGCGGATGCCCTCGACCAGCGCGACGGTCTCCGGCAGGTACTCGACGGTGTCGACCGGGGCGACGGTGATGTCCAGCGCGGCACAGGCGTTCTTGAACATCTTGTAGTGGCCCATGCCACCCTCGCCGCCGCCACCGAGCTCGGAGACGACGGTCTTGGCGAGCTCCTTGCGGATCTCCTCGTCGTCGACGCGTGCGGAGAGGCCGGCGAGGATCTTCGGGAAGGTACGGATGTAGAGGTAGTACTGGTCGGCGAACTTCTGCACGGCCGCCGCGTCGAACTGCTTGTCGCGGAAGGCGGCGAAGAAGTCGTTCTCCACACAGTCGGTCGCCTTGACGGCGGTGTTCAACTCACTGAAGAACTCGTCGAGTGACTGCATGCCAGCTCTCCTTCAGGGGTGGTTGGGTGGAGCAGCGATCCGTGGCCGGCTGGCCGGATCGCTCAGCCGGCCGGCCAGGGGTCGAGCGGGGATGGTTCGGCCGGCAGGTCCGGTGGGGTTCGGGTGGCGAGCAGGTCGAGAATGTCGGTCCACCGGTCGGTCGGGGTGCTGGTGGCGGGAAAGGCCGTCGTGTCGACGACGTACGGCGCACCGGCGGGGTCCGTCACCACGTCGAACATGGCGTAGCCGAGGCCGAGGGCGCGGGCCGCGGCGAGCCCCGCCTGGCCGGCGGCCCGGGCGCGCGGATCGGTCCGGTCGGCCGCGTGCGAGTGGCCCCCGTCGGCCCGTCGCGTGGTCAGCGCGTTCCCGGGGGCGTTGCGCTCCTCGACGGCGAAGACCTCCGCGGCGGCGACGGTGACCCGGAACTCGGTGCGCTCGGACCCCTCGGGGTGCCCGGGGGCTTCGTGGCGGTTGCCGATCCCCCGTTCGAAGAGGAAGCCCCGGGTGTCGCACAGCACGTCGAGGAAGACCTTGTCCCCGACCTCGACGTCCCGGAACAGCCACTGCTCACGGCGCTCCCAGTCGGCGTCCCCGCCCGGTGGCGCCGGCGTCAGCAGGTTCTCGCCGTCGTAGTGGTAGTTGGTCTGCCAGCGGTCCGGGGCGAGGTGGGTCAGGCCCTTGCCCATGGAGCCGCACACGGCCTTGACGTACAGGGACTCGCCGCGGCCCAGTTCCGCCAGGATGCCGTCGGGCGTGGGGTCGGTGAGCTGTTCGGGAACGGGGACGCCCTGCGCGGCCAGTCGCCGTTGCGCTGCGCCCTTCTCCCGGGTCAGCGCGAGGGCCTCGGGGCGGTTGAGGTAGCGCACCGTGCCACGGCTCGCCGTGTGCAGCGCCGCACCGGCCTGCCGCAGGTAGCCCTGTATCGCCTGCACGTAGGCGGTGGTGCCGTACGGGCCGGGCAGCACTCCGTCGATGTGGCCGTCCCAGAACGCGTGCGGGAAGCCGAGGATCGCCAGGGTCTGATCGGACAGCGCGGGGATGCCCGCGAGCACCTCCGCGTAGTCGTGCACCCGTAGGCGTATCCCCCGGGCGGCCATGCGGTCGCGTTGCGCCAGCAGCGGGGGGAGCGAGCTGGACATCGTGTCGTCGACCACCAGCAGGAGGGTGTCGTACCAGGTGTCGGTCACCGCACACCTCTGATGAGGTCGAGGACGTCGCCGTACACGGCATCGGCGTCGCGGTCCGCGTCGACCACGTGGTGCGGGACGTCCTTGAGCGCACGGTCGTAGCGCTCGTCGAGGCGGGTCAGGTCGGCCAGCAGCCGCTCGGCGCTCCAGTTGTCGGCCGTCCAGTCGCCGCGCGCGGTGACGCGTTCGGCGGCGACGCGGGGAGTGGCGCGCAGCCGGACGAGCAGATCGGGCTCGGGCAGGCAACGCGCCACCCGCTGGTACCACTCGTCGTACACGCTCTTCCCTTCGCAGTACACGTCGTAGGTGGGCATCCAGCGGTCGAAGACCAACCAGTCGTACTGCGCGTACTCCTGGCTTCGATAGTGGAACTGGGCAATGGCGTCGATAATGAAACTGCCGTATCGCAGATCGCCGGGAATGACGTCCTGATAGCGGGTCTTGGACTGCGAGGGGACATCCACCAGATCGCGATAAATTCCGCCCATGCAGGGAGAAAGTCGTTCCGAGCGTGAATTTAGCGAAGATTTATTGGTGATTCTCGACACCAGAGTGCTTTTTCCTGAACCGTCAATTCCTTCGACGGCAAGGATTCGATAAGGACGGACACCTGCCGTGGTCATACCTTGATTCGCTCCTCGGCGGCCTCGGATCCGCTCTGCCTTAGTTGCACCCTCGTGGGTCGGGTTCGTGCCGGCACTGTCTCGTTCACCGCACGGTGGCCCGCGCAGGCCCCGGTGACGAACAGGCCGGGGACGTCGGTGCGGCCGTGCTCGTCACGTGCCACGGTGCCGTCCGGGTCCCTGCGCAGCGAGGAGACCAGTTCGCCGGGCGGGTAGACGGGCACGCTGCCGGTGGCCCAGACGACCACCGTGGAGTCACGGTCGCGGGACTCCACCCAGGTGCCGTCGGACTCCTGCCGGCCCCGCGCGTGGCGGCACCGGCCCGCCATGGAGTGCAGGCCGAGCACGTCGAGGTTGCTGGTCTCCTGGTAGGTCCAGCTGAACGCGTCGTCGCCCAACTCGAGGGCGTCGTAGACGATGTGCCGGACGCACGGCACGCGCCAGGGGCGGCGGCCGCACTCGTTGCTGCTCTTCACGACGAGCTCGTAGGTGAGCTGCGACGGGGCGCGCCAGGCGAACCGGTCCTCGCTCTCGGCCGGGTACATGCCGACGTAGCGCTTGGCCAGGATCGTGATGTCCCGGGCGTCGGGCGCCATCAGGCTGGCCGTCTGCATCGCGGAGTTGCCCGCACCGACGACCACCACCGAGTTGCCCGCCCAGCGGTGCGGTCCGACCTGCGCCAACTCCCGGTGGACCAGGTCGTAGGAGATGGCTCCGGCGGCCTGCCAGTCGGCGGGGGGCTTGCGCGGGGCGCTGCCGGTCGCGAGGACCACGGAGTCGGCGTGGACCTGCCGGTGCACCCCGCCGGGGGTGCGGAGCGTGAGAACGAATCCGTGCGCGTCCCGCTGGATGTCCAGCACCCGGGCCAACATCACCGAAGCGCCGGTCTGGAGCAGGGACTCGCGTACGTAGGTGTCGTACTGGGCCGCGCTTGGCCGAAGCTCGCCGGCCGGAACCATGCTGTGCAGTTCCGCTGCGGCGGTGGAGACCAGGAGTTCCTCGATGTAGGACTGGAGGGTCGCCCGGCCCAGGAAGGCCATGCCCGTCCCCAGCCGCTCCGCGATGACGAGTGTCTCCTGCGGTGGGATATCCCCCTTGCGGACCTGAACCGCGGCGGCCGATCCGCCCCCGACGACGACAAGACGCCAGCGTCCCGAAGGGCGACTGGTTTGAGACATACGCTTCCCCTTGATCGTTCCGAACGAACAACCCGTGCAGCGTGAAGTCAGGCGCCCCAGCCCAGGTCGGGGGAGTGATTAGAGGAAGCGGAAGGTACTGTCGCAGATGCGAACGCAAAGAAGGGGGACGCGACTACGGGGCTACATCGACGAAAAGCGTTCACTAGACGTTCCTTTGCCAGCAGTCCGGAATACCACCTTTCACAGCCAATCCTTGCCCACCGCCATTGCGGGCGGCCCGGGACTGAACAATCATCTTTCCGAATGGCTTGAACAAGACAAGGGGAGGAACCGTGACATTACTGGACATCGGTCAACCTATCGGATTGCCCCGGATCGGTGAACAGGGTGCCCGGGTCTACGAATTCGCTGTGACCAGGAGAAATTTCCGCGAGTCCGACATCACAGCGGAAGGAGGCCTCAATCCGCACGAGGCACGTGAGGCACTGGAACGCCTCATACGCTGCAAACTGCTACGCCGCATCGAGCGAGATCCCGATGTGTACGAGGCCGTACCTCCCGACCGGGCGCGTGCCCTGCTCCTGGGGGCTCCGGCCCGCCAGATCAACCGCTGGCAGGAAGAGGTGGACTGCCTGCGCGAGGAGCTGGCCCGACTCGTCCCGATGTACGAGACCAGCTTCCTGGCCCGGATGAGCACCCGGTCCGTCGAGATACTTCCGGACCTGGACACGACCCTTCGACTGATCACCGAGCTGGCGGCCCGATGTCGCCACGAAGTGCTCACCTCCCAGCCGGGCGGCGCACGGCCGCCGAAGGTGCTGGAGGAGTCCTCCGACCGCACCCTGGCCCTGCTCGGCCGGGGCGTGCGCATGCGCACCCTCTACCAGTACGCGGCCCAGTTCGACCTCCCCACCGCCGGCTACGTCGAGGACGTGGTCGCCCGGGGTGCCGAGGTCCGCCTGGTGGCCGGCGCGCTGCGCCGTCTGATCGTCTTCGACGGCGAGGCGGCGCTGATCGAACGCGTGCACCACCGCGAGGGAGCGGTACTGGTGCACGACCCGAACGTGGTCGAGTTCATGGTCGCCACGTTCGAACAGACCTGGCTGACCGCCACCGCCTTCCCGCTCGAGTACGACCACGCGTCCATGTCCACGACGCGGGACGACGTCCAGCGGGAGATCATGCGGTTGTTCGTGCAGGGCGCCGAGGACAAGGTCATCTCCCGACTCATGGGTATCTCCACCCGCACCTGCCAGCGCCACATCTCGGACATCATGCGGCGCATAGGTGCGCGTAACCGCGCGCACGCCGGCTACCTGATCAGCAAGCGGAACCTGCTGGTCACCTGACGCCAGAGACAAGGCTCCTCGTCAGCGTTGCCGAGGGGCCGCGCCGGAAGGCACGGCAGAGCAGCCCGGGGGACTCACACACGGCCAGCGGAGAGCATCGGCTCGGTCGGTGCCGGCATGTCCCGCAGCGACCTCAGCCGGGAGCAGAGCAACCACAGCACACCGGCCGCCATGCCCACGCCGGCGACCAGCAGCGCCCCCCGTACCCCCAGCCACGTCCCCAGGGACCCGCCCACCACGCCGCCGAGCGGGATGATCCCCCAGATGACGAAGCGGACGCTGGCGTTCATCCGACCCAGCAGATGGTCGGGGCACATGGCCTGGCGGAAACTGACCGCGGAGACGTTGTAGACGACGAGCCCGTAGGCGGACACGAACCACGGCACCAGGAAAAGACCCAGGCGCCAGCCCGGACCGGCCAGCGGAATCAGCACCACGGTGGGAATGGCGACCAGGTAGGCCAGCCAGATCACCCGCACCTGGCCCACCCGCCGCGCGACCCACTGCGCGGTCACCGCACCGAACAGCCCCCCGAATCCGCTGACGGTCATCAGCGCACCGGCGGCGGACTCCCTGAGCCCCACCTCGTTGACGAGCAACAGCACGACCAGCGGCGTCTGCATCGCGTAGAAGAAGTTGTACGTGGCGGCCGACGCCGTGACGGCGCGCACCATCGGATCGCCCAGCACGAAGGCGAGCCCGCTCCTGATCTGCGGCCAGGTCCCGCCGGCGTTCGGCAGCCGCTCGGGCACCGTCTCCTTCTTCCGGATGCGCAACAGCAGCAGTGCGGAGAACAGATAGCTCACCGCCTGGACCGCGACGGCCGCCGCGCCGCCCAGCTGGACGAGGCCACCGGCGACCGCGGGGCCGGCCATCTGGGAGGCCGATGTGGTGCTCTCCAGCTTGGAGTTGCCCTCGACCAGCCGGGCCCGGCCGACCAGCAGGGGGATGTAGGACTGGTAGGCGATCTCGTAGAAGGTCCGCCCGACACCCAGCAGCAGGCCCCCGACGATGAGCAGGGTCATGTCCAGCTTCCCGAGCAGGGTGATCACGGCAAGCGTCACCATGATCAGGCTGCGGGCGATGTCGCAGACGAGCATCACCGGGCGGCGCCGCATGCGGTCGATCCACATGCCGGCGGGCAGCCCGAAGACGAGGAACGCCACGGTCAGCGACGCCTGCAACAGCCCCATCTGGAAGGCGGATGCGGACAGCGCGGAGGCCGCCAGCAGCGGCAGGGCGGACCGGCTCACCGCGGTCCCGAGCATGCTGGCGCCCTGCGCCGCCCAGAACACCCGGAACTCGGGTAAGTCGGTGATCCGCATGCTGCCCCTCAGCGGCCTATCGCCACGGCCTCGGTCCAGACGCCTGGGCTGGTGACGAACGTGGTGTGTGACCGGCTGGCCCGTACGGCACCGTCGTGTCCCTCGATGCTCCCCAGCAGCTCGAACACGTTGCCGGCAACCGTGATGCTACCGGCGTTGCAGCGCGTGCCGTCGGGGTTTTCCAGCACCGCGTTGGCCCCGATCGAGAAGTCGCCGGTGATGCCGTTGGAGGTGTGCGCGCCGTTGGCCTGGACGATCCGCAGCAGCCGGCGGCCCGCACGCGGGTCGGGGCCGATCAGCGGTCCCGGGCGCAGGGACAGGTGGCTCGGCTGGACGCGCGGCATCTCGCCGCCCGCGCTGCGACGGCCTGATCCGGTGCTGTGGGTGCCGGCCAGCGCGGCGCTGTGCTGGTGGCTCAGGAAGCCGCGCAGCGTGCCGTCGACGACCAGTTCCGTGGTGCGCGTGGGGGTGCCCTCGTCGTCCCAGGGCGCGGAGAGCGGGTAGGCGGCCGCGAACGGGTCGTCGACCAGGTCGACGCCGCGGGCGCAGACCTGCTGCCCCACCTTCTCGCCCAGCGGGGAGCGCCCCTCGACGACCGTGTCCTGGAGGAACGCCGGCACCACCAGGCTCAGCAGCTTCACCATCACCCAGCCGCTGACCAGGACGTCGTCGTGGTCGACGTCGTCCGCGGGGGCCTCGGCCAGGACACCGGCGAGGTCGCACAGTTCCGGCAGGCCCTGCCGGGTGGCCTGGTCGAGCAGGGCGTCGGCGTCGGTGCCGTACGTCTGGTCGCTGATGAAGCCGACGCCGCCGGACGGTGCGGTCGTGGTGATACGGGCCTGGAGCTGGAAGAGGCCGGTGGTGTGCTGGCGTGCCTCGGCACCGGCGCGGTGCAGGTGCACCGTCGCGCGCTCCGCCTTGGCCCGCAGCTCGACGTCCTGGTGCGCGGGGCTCTCGCTGAGCTTGCGCACGATGTCGACGAGCCGTTCGTCCAGCCGGGCGTCGCACGCCGGGCGCACCGGCGCCGCGGCGTCCCCGGACGCGCCCGCGTCGGCGCCGGCGGAACCGGTGCCGGAACCGGAAGAGCCGGCGGGCCCGGTGCCGGCGGATCCCGGGGCGGTGGCCTTGTGCGGCAGGGCGCGGCCCACCTCCAGGGCGGTACGGACGATCGAGGGGTCGGCGGAGAAGGGCAGCGCCTGCACGGCATAGCCCTCCCTGCGCCCCTCGGCGTCCTCCTCCCACACCGTCACCGCGGTGGCGCCCGACGCCACGTCGCTGCGGCGCTCCACCACGCCGGCCCGGCAGACGACCTCCTCGAGGACCCGCCGCGTCGTCCACACCTCGCAGTCGGCGCCCGCCCGGGCGGCCTCGTCGAGCAGCGCCCGGGTGCCGCCCGGCACGGTGGCCGTGGCCGGTGCGGGAACCTCGTCCGGCGTCGCGGCCGGGGTCGCGTCCGAAGTCGTCATCGTGCCGTCCCTCCCACCAGCAGCGAACCGACCCGCAGCGTCGGGCCGATGACGCCGACCGGCACCCACTGTCCGAACTTGCCGCACTTGGCGGCGCCGACCGCCGGATCGTCGGCGACCGCGTCGACGTCCTGGAGCATCTGGCTGCCGACTCCGGCGATGGTGGTCTCCTCGATCGGATCGGTCAGCCGGCCGTTCTCGATCAGCCGGCCGTTGGTCACCCGGAAGGTGAACTCGCCCGTCGACTCGATCACTTCACCACCGCCGACGTGCTCGGCGTAGATGCCGAAGGGGGTGTCGGCGATGATGTCGGCGACCTTCGTGGTGCCGGCCGCCAGGCACGTGTTGGTCATCCTCGGCAGCGGTGGATCGAGCACGGTGGTGCAGCGCCCGTTGCCGCTCGAACCGAGGCCGAGACGGGCGCCCGAGTCCTCGTCGGTCAGGTAGTTGACGAGCCTGCCCTGCTCGATGACCGTGGTCGGCGTGCCGGGCACGCCTTCGTCGTCGTGCCGGTAGGTGCCGACCGCGCCCGGCACCGTGGGGTCGTCGGTCACGGTCACCAGCGGTGCGGCGATCATCTGCCCCTTGCGTCCGGCGTAGACGGAGCCCCGCACCACCTCGTCGCCCTCCAGGGGATGGCAGCAGGCCTCGTGCAGCAGCACCATGCCGCGGCCGCCGGCCACCACCACCGGCATCCGGCCGATGGGCGCCGGCCGGGCGTCGAGGCCGGTGACGGCGCGCCGTGCGACCTCGGTGCCGCAGGTCGGTGCGTCGATGCCGGCAAGCGTGCCGCTGGTGCCGGGGGTGTAGAAGCCGGTCGACACCCGTGCGCCACGCCGGGCGATGACCCGGATGGACAGGTAGCTCAGCAGCCGGTGCTCGTCGTACGGGTCCTCTTCCGCGCCGCGCACCAGGCACATCGACTGGTCGTTGAGCTCGAAGTCGATGACGACCTGGGCGATGCTCGCGTCGTGGGCGCGCGCGGCCTCCTCCACGTCCCGCAGGGTCTTCAGCACGGCGGGGATCTCCAGCCAGGCCGGCCGGTCCCCGGCGACCACCGCGTACGGTGCGGGGGAGGTGCTCGCCGGTGCGTCGGGGAGCACGGCGGCGGGGTCGAGCCCCGCCGCCGACCGGTGGCGGAAGCCGTCCTCCAGCATCCAGCGTGCCGCGGTGGCCTGGCCCTGTTGCAGGCTCAGGTCGCTGACCCGGCCCTCGGCGAACCGGCCACTGAGCCGGTGCCACGACTGGACGGCTCCCGAGACGGCCCGGCAGTCCGCGGGCAGCCGACGGCGCAGTCCGGCGCCGAGGTCGACGGTGACCTCGCGCAGCGCGGCCGCGTGATGAAGCTCGTTGCTCACACCCACTCCTGTGTCGTCACCCCGGTCGCCCGGACGTGGATCTGTAGGGCGGCCAGAGCGCCGCGTGCGCGCTGCACCGCCTCGTCGGCCGTGCTGCCCTGGGCGCGTGCGGACGCGGGGCGCGAGTCGGACGACTGGAGTCCCTCGAAGACCATCCCGGGCTCGGCGAGCAGCCGCACCTCGTCGACGCCCTTCGCCGACTGGGCTTCCGGCACCCCGTCGACCCTGGTGAGCACGCCCGTGGCCGGTGGATCGGCGAACCAGATGGCCGCTGCGTGGTCGGGGCGTGCCTGGGCCAGGCTCTTGCGGATCCCGGGCAGCACGCTCTCCCCGACGCACTGCCGTGCCATGCACTCGGCCAGGTCCACGCCGGTCACCGTGTGCACCAGCGCGGGGATGTCGTCGCCGCCCATCCGCAGATGGGTCTCGATCACCCGCGGTCCCGCCGCGGTGAGCACGATCTCGGTGTGGGTGGCGCCGTGCCGCACCTCCAGCGCGTCCAGCAGGCCCTGCACGCAGCGGTGCACGGCCTGCGCTTCGGCGTCCGCCAGTTCGGCGGGCACCACATGGCCGAGCTCCACCATGCGCACCGGGTCGGAGTACTTGCGCGTGATGGCGATGACCAGGTGCTCGCCCGCTTCCGAGAACGCCTCCACGCTGAACTGCGGCCCGGCGTGGAAGGACTCGACCAGCGCTCCGGCGCCCGAAAGACCGTAGTACTCCCCGGTGGCCCGCTCGACGGCCGCCTGCGCCTGGGCCTCGGCGTGCACCACCGCCACACCGACGCTCGCGGAGCCATGGGTCGGCTTCACCACGCAGGGCAGCCCGTGCGCACGGATGAAGGCGAGCAGGTCGTCGGGGCCGGTGACGGTGGCCGACGGGGTGGGGTCCACCCCCGCGGCGCGCAGCCGGGCCCGCATGGCCTCCTTGTCGTGGACCAGCGCGACGGTTTCCGGGGTGTGCGTGTCCAGGCCGAGCTCGCGCCCGATCACGGCACAGCGGTCCTGGTCACGCTCGCCGAACGTGGCGATGCCGGTGAACGGGTCCGTGGCGTGCGCCGCCGCGGCCAGCGCCACCCACTCGGCGTCGGGCGCCTCCGCGCGCACGGCGAGGATCCGGCTGTGCTCGGCGCGTTCCTGGAGCCGCGACAGGTACTCGATGCGGCAGATCACCGAGGTGCGGGTGCCGGGTGCGGCGGCCCGGACCCGGGCCGGGATGTCCCGCCCGCTGCCGACCACGAGGATGTGCTGGCTCATGTGTCCTTCCCGGTCCGCTCGGGTTCCTGGTCCCGGGCCTGCCGTGTGGTGATCGAGATGCCGGAGACGGCCGCGTCAAGACGCTGCCTGGCCTGCTCGGCCGAGGCCCCGGTCACGAGGACGTAGCCGACCCGTTCCTGGGAGCTGGCGGCCGCTTGGAGGGTGCGCCCGACGAGGTCGGCGAGGTGGGCCCGTACGACGCCGGGCAGTTCCGCGGCCGCGCTGACGCCCGAGACGGCCTCGACCGTGCCGGGCGGCTGGTCCAGGAAGCGGATCGCCGCGTGCCGGCCGGGCCTGCGGGACGTCACTTCGCCGGAGCCGCTGAGCACGGTCAGCAGGTCCTCGACGAGCGATCCCCCGTGCGCCAGGTCGATCAGTTCGTGGATGCTGTCGCCGGGTATCCGCCCGGCGCACTCCACCAGGTGCGGCCGGCGGCCGTCCCGCAGGATCCACTCCGCGTGCAGCACCCCGCTGCCGAAGCCGGTGGCGACCACCAGGTCGGTCATCAGCGCGGCGAGGTACTCGTCGGTCTCCTCGGGGAGCACGGCGGGCACCCGGTGGCCCGCCTCGACCGGATGCCGTCCGGGCTGCACGTCCTTGGCGGTGACGTTGCGGAACAGGATCTGTCCCTTGAACACCACGCATTCGACGCTGACTTCCGGCCCGTCAAGGCGCTCCTCCACCAGGAACGTGCCGGGCAGCGCGCGCCGGGCGCGAAGCCGGGGCTCCGAAACGCCGGTCGTCAGGGCCCATGCCTCGGCCACGTCGTCGGAGGGCTCCATCAGCTGGACCCCGAGGCTGCCCTGCCGGTTCGCGGGCTTGAGCACGCACCGTCCGCCGAACTCGTCCCGGAACGAGGCGACGTCGGCTGCTCCGGTGACGCGCCGCCAGCGTGGCTGCGGGATGCCGGCCCGGTCGGCCGCCTCGCGCAACGCCCCCTTGTCGCGCAGGATGCGCGCGGCCGTGGGGCCCGCGCCCGGCAGCCCCCACCGGTCGGCCAGCGCCGCAGCCGCCGACACGCCGTACTCGACGCCGGGGAAGACGGTGCACACCCCGTCCGGGCGCGGCACGGAGTCGAGCACGGCCGTCAGGTCGTCCTCGTCGTGGATGGGCGCCGTGACCAGGGCGGCGAAGCAGCGGTGTGCGGCGGCCCGGGTGGCGATGTCGCGGGCCTGTACGACGTCGGGTTCCTCCACGACGAGCAGCGAGCCGGGCGGCAGCAGCTCGTCGAGGTCGGACATCAGGAACGCACCGAACCCGACCATGACGTGGGTAGCGCCTTTCCCCGGTGGATTCTGTGTTCCACAGTCGCTCCGCGACGGGCCGGACCCCCAGCCGGACGAGCTGGTCGGAGGCTCAGGTCTCGCCGGAGGCTCTGGTCTCGCCGGGATCTCTGGACTCATTGGCTCTCCTTGGTTCGCACGGCGATGGCGGCGGCCGCCGTCTCGAAGCTGACGGTCCCGGCCTCCTCGTCGTAGAGGGCCCAGTGCGCTGCGGCGTCCCGGGCGGCACCGAGATTGATCAAGGAACGCTCGCCTTGGGGGAGTTGGTACGTCCGCCCGGTCTCCGGCTCGAAGCGGAGGCGGGGTGGCTCGCCGGGGTCGCCGAGCCCGAAGGTGAGCAGTCTGCGGTGGCTGTGCCCGTGGACCACGACCGGCCGGTCCGTCGGTTCCGCCAGGACGGGGTGCATCAGCTCGTCGCCCTCCCGGAACCAGGTGAAGCGATGGCCGTGCACGAACCTGGTGGTCGGGGTGGCCCACTCCGCCGCGGTGCCGAGCAACTGGGCCAGCAGGGGCGGGACGTCCTGCCCGCCGAGCGCGGTGGCAATGCGCTCCTCCTGGTTCCCGCGTATGAGCCGGCATGCGGAGATGAGCACTTCCCAGAGCGCTGGATTGTCGTCGACCACGTCCTCAAGAGGCCATTCGGCGCGCTGCCCGATATTCTTCTTGGAGACCTTCGCATCCAGGTAATCCCCGGTCACGAAGATTTTATCGGCTCGACCGCTCGCGGATTCCATAATGGCCTGGAGATTCTCCAGATTGCCATGGAGATCGGAAATTAATGCATAACGGGCCATGCTGCGCTCCGCCTCCATGATCCCCGGAAGTGACCCTCTTCGACCTCGGTAACGTCACTGGTCACGACGTTCTCGAACGGTGCCCGACCACCCCGTGGCACCGGGGATTCGGGACAGCCGGGCGGGGTCATGAAACGACCCGCAGCGCGCTCAATTCCGCCGCGGACAGGGGTGCACGGCAACGCCTGTCGAACGTTCCGGCCACTGGAAGGGTCGGGAGCAGGGAAACGTGATTCCGCAGCGCTGGCCGTCTCGCGGCGAGCATGGAATCACTTCTCACCGAGCACCCGAACAAATCGACCCCCCGACGCTGATCATCTGGGACTAATCCTCACTCCGGGGTAAGCAAGAGTTCCACTGCACAGGGGTGTCCTGTTGACGACTGGCGTGCAGACGACGGGTGGTTTCCCGAACAAAGCCCTGAAAGGGCATTTTCAGGGCAGCCTCAGTGGATCCGGAGCCCCTGCCTCCGGCAGCGCGCTCGGGGGCGAAGGGCCGGGCAGGGTCTTCGTTTGCTGACTCGGCGTTACCCGACGGACGGCACGGCTATGCCGGCGGCGGCGGAGAAGTTCAGGCCGCTTGCGCGACGGCGGCGCCGACGGCCGTGCCGCACGAGGCGATCCGGGCCGGCGAGGCGGTACGCGGCCGCTCAGCGCCGCAGATGCTCCATCAGCTTGCACTCGGCGTGCTGGAGGTGCTCGAGACCGAGCCGCCCGGCACGCGTCGCCTCGCCGGCCTGGATCGCCTCGACGATCCCCTGGTGCTCGTCGGCGATCTCCTCGGCGTCCAGCAGCTGGGCGGTCTGCACCTGCGCCAGGCACAGCCGCATCTCGTTGATGATCAGGTCGTGCGCGCGGGACAGCCGCTCGCTGGCCAGGCTGTCGACCAGCGCACGGTGGAACTCCACGTCCGCCTGCACGATCGCCGGCACGTCCGAGCCGTGCGCCGAGTCCCGGAACGCCTGGTGGGCGACGAGCGCCTGGGACGACAGGTGGCGCCGGTCCGCGAGGAGCTCGTAGGCCTTGCTCTCGATCACGCCGCGGGCGAAGTAGAGGTCCAGGACCCGGGCCTCGTCGAGCAGCGGGACGCGGGCGCTGCGGTGCGCGGTGCGCTCCAGCAGCCCTTCGCCCACCAGCCGCTCGATCGCCGCCTTCGCGGTCTGGCGGGACACCTCGTACTCGCCGGCGACGGACGCCTCCGTGACGGGACGGCCGGGGTGGATGCCGTCGGACAGGATCCGCTCGCGCAGCGACGCGACCAGTGCGTCGCCAACGGACTGGGTGGCTAGCCGAATCGGCATGCGGGGCCCTCCGGGTCGGGGGTGAGGCCGGTGTGCGAAGACTACCCGGGGAAGCATAGACAGTCAGGCAATACGTCATGTTAACTTGCCGGACAATATTTTCTGAGGTGGTCTGAGGTCGTCTGAGATCGTGAATCGAGGTCGTGAGTCCATGCAGGTAGAGCCCCACCGGCGGGTCGTCCTGGCACCCGACAAGTTCAAGGGCACGGTGCCGGCGGCGCGACTCGTCGAGGCGATGGAGTCGGCCGTCGCCGACACGTCGCCATGGGTGACCGCTGCCCCGCTCCCCCTCGCGGACGGCGGGGACGGCAGCGTCGCCTCCGCGGTGCTGGCCGGCTGGTCCTCCGTCGTCGTCCGCGCCACGGACGCCTTGGGTGCGCCGGTGCACGCCCCGGTCGCCCGGCTCGACCGCCGGGCCATCGTCGAGGTCGCCGCGATCTGCGGCCTCGGCGCCCGCAGGCCCACCCCGGCGGACGCACGCAAGGCCGGCACCTTCGGTGTCGGCGAGGCCGTCGCCGCACTCCTGGACGACGGCGCCGACGACATCACCCTCGCGCTCGGCGGCAGCGCCACGACGGACGCCGGCACCGGGATGCTGCGCGCGCTGGGCCTCGACCTCCGTGACGGCACGGGTCGCGCCCTCCCGCCCGGCGGCGCGGCGCTGGACCGGTGTGCACGCGTCGACACCTCGGCGCTCCACCCCGGCCTGGCACGCACCCGGCTGACGCTGGCGTGCGACGTCGACACACCGATGGTGGGCGCCGACGGTTCCGCCGAGATGTTCGCCCGGCAGAAGGGGGCGGACGACCGCACGATCGCCCAGCTGTCCGCGGCCCTCTCGCACTGCGCGCCCCTGCTGGAGGACGCCTTCTGCGTCCGCGGTGCCCGTGCGCGTCCGGGCGCCGGAGCCGCCGGTGGGCTCGCCTGGGCCGGACTGCTGCTCGGCGGGCGCATCCGTTCGGGAGCCGAGGTCTTCCTCGACCTGCTGGGCGCGCGCGACCAGATACGCGGCGCCGACCTCGTCATCACCGGCGAGGGGCGGCTGGACGAGCAGAGCCTGCGCGGCAAGGCGCCCGTCGCGGTCGCCGAGTTCGCCGCGGCGCTCGGCGTCAGGACCGTGGCGATCGTCGGCAGCGACCGGCTGGGACCGCAGGAACGCGAGCGTGCACCGTTCACGGACGTCGTCTCCCTGGACCGGATCGACCCCGGCTGCGCCCGCGATCCCGAGCTGACCCGGCGCCTCGTGTACCAGGCCACCCGGGACCTGCTCCAGACGCACCTCAGGCCCGCGGCACCCCTCAGGAACGGAGCTGCCCAGTGATCATCCGCCCATGGAGCTGCGACTCCTTCGTCGCCCTGCCGGACACCACCCGCAACGGATCGGTCGTCTTCGGGAAGAACAGCGACCGCCCGGCCGGGGAGGCCCAGCCGCTGCGCCGCCACCCCGCACACGCGGCCGGCGCCCCGCTCCACCTCGCCTACGTCACCGTCGACGACGCCCCCGCCTACGCGCACATCGGCTCGGCGCCCTTCTGGTGCTGGGGATACGAGATCGGTGTCAACGAGCACCGGGTCGCCATCGGCAACGAGGCCGTCTTCACCCGCCCCTGGGCCGCTGCCGTCGCCCGCGAGAAGGCCGGCGACACCCAGGCCGCCGGACTGCTCGGCATGGAGCTGGTCCGCCTCGGCCTGGAGCGCGGCGGCACCGCGCGCGAAGCCCTGTCCGTCATCACCGGCCTCCTCGAACGGCACGGCCAGTGGGGCTCCGCCATCGTCGGTGCGCCGCACGTCGAAGGCGCCTACGACAACTCCTTCCTCATCGCCGACCCGCGCGAGGCCTGGGTCCTGGAGACCATGGGACGCGACTGGGCGGCCCGCCGCCTCACCCACGGCTCCGACTCGATCAGCAACGAACTGACCATCCGCACCGACGCCGACCTCACCAGCGCCGGTCTGCGGGACGCGGCCGCCGGCCACGGCTGGCCGGCCGACCGGCCGCTGGACATCGCTGACGCCTTCACCGACCCGCACACCCCGCTCCAGGTGTCACACATCCGGCGCCGCCGCTCCCACCAGCTGCTCACGGACGCGGCACCGCACGGGATCGACGTCGACACGGCCAAGCGGGTGCTCCGGGACCACCTGGAGGACAGCTTCCTCGGCGGACCGTCCTTCGACGCCGCACGCCCCGACTTCCACACCCTGTGCATGCACGAGCACCCGTCCGGCTTCACCTGGGGCAACACCGCAGCGTCCCTGGTCGTCGAGCTGAGTACCGACACGTCACGTCCCACGACGCTCTGGTGGTGCCCGGTCACCCCGTGCACCGGCGCCTATCTGCCCATCACCTTGGAGGCGGACGCCCTTCCCGACCCGCTCACCCTCCCCACCGCCCCCGGCGCCACCTGGGATCCCCGCGACCACCGCCAGCCGCAGCACGACCCGGCGTCGGTGTGGTGGCGGTTCCAGCATCTCCTCGACGCCGCGAAGGACCCGGCCTCCCGTGACTTCGCCGCACGGGCGGCCCGGCTGCGTGCGGTCTTCGACGAGCTGGAGACGCGCTGGTCACACACGCTGCCGACCTCGGTGGACGCCCCTGCGGAGCTGGCCGACTTCACCCGCGACTGCCTCGCGGAGGCATCCGCGGCTGCCACCCGGCTGGCCCACGAGTTCGGCGCCGACCCCGGCACCGCGGTCGATCCCCGCTGGGCGCCACCCACCACCTGACGGACCCGACGGCCACGAGCCGCCCCCGCCCCGCCCCTCCGACACAACCCACCGCACTACGTGCACCGCTTGCACCGCCTGCACCGCCTGCACCACCCGGCAAGGAGAACCACATGTCCTTCAGAAGCAAGTTCCGAGGACCGGAGGCCTCACTCGACGACCAGATCGAGAGCTACGCGATCGACCGCGTCCCCGAGAACAAGCGCTGGCCCATCCCGGCCATCAGCCTCGTGCTGCTCGGCAACGCCACGGCGATGTTCTTCTTCTCCTTCGGCGCCCAGCAGACCTTCCTCGTCGGCTGGCCGAAGATGCTGATCCCGATCGGCTACTTCTTCTTCGGCGCCATCCTCATCGGCGCGCTGACCATGCGGATGGCCAGCCGCGAAGGACTCTCCCAGAGCCTCATCTCGCGCGGTCTCGGCTTCGGCAGCCGTGGAGCGGCGCTCACCTCGTTCATCTACGCCGTCAACTTCATCTACTACTTCCTCTTCGAGGGCACGATCGTCTCCCACGCGGTCGCCTACTACTTCAAGATCCCCATCGGCTCCCTCGCCGGTATCGGGATCTTCGCCCTCATCGGGCTCATCACCATCGCCTTCGTCTGGCGCGGCATGTACGCCATGTCCGCCCTCCAGACCTGGGGCTTCCCGATCTTCGTCGGCCTGCTGATCTGGGCGCTGTTCAAGCTCGGCTCGGGGCCCGGCGCCGTCGGCGTCGGCGGCTGGGAGGCCACCGGCACCTCCGGCGGTGCCGCGCTGTGGACGGCGATGAGCTTCGCCAACGGGCAGATGATCTTCCAGGGCCTGATGGCCACCGACTACGGCCGCTTCGCCAGCCGCAAGATCCGCTACCGCGGCACCGCGAGCATCATGCTGCTCGAACTCGTCCCGATGTTCATCGTGATCTTCCTCGGCGCCACCCTGGGAGCCTCCCTGATCGGCTCCATCGGTGCCGAGAAGGCCCAGGACCCCGGCTTCGTCTTCGTGCACCTGATGGGCATCGTCGGCGTCATCTTCGTCATCGTCACCCAGATCCGCATCAACGTGATGAACCTCTACGGCGGGTCCATCACGCTCTCCAGCGGGTTCGACGTCGCCGCGCACTTCCGGCCCGGTCGGCCCTGGTGGATGTTCGCGGTCTGGCTGTTCGGCGTCATCTTCTACGCCACCAACGTCATCAACCACCTCGGCACGTTCCTCGCGATCACCGGTGTCCTCACCAACACCTGGGTGCTCATCCTCCTCGCCGACTACTTCGTCTGCCGGCGCCTGCTCAAGCTGGGACGCTCCGAGGACATCGAGTACCGCGAGCACGAGGTGCGCGACTGGAACCCCTGCGGCCTCACGTCGCTCGGCCTCGCCGTGGTCGTGGGGGCCCTGGGCATCCTGGGGGTCTATCCGGAGGCGTACGCGTCCTTCGTGGCCATGATCCTCGGACCGCTGATCCACATCACCCTGACCGCCGCCACCAAGGGCCGCTACTACACCCCGGCGGTCCCGCACACGGCCGAGCCGTCCCAGACGACGCCGGCCGGCAGCACGGCGGAGCGCTGACCTCCCACCGCTCCGAACAACCATCAGAACGACCGTTCAGAGTGGACGTTCAGAGTGGACGTTCAGAACGACCGCTCGGAACCGAAGGACGCCCCTGCCCTGCCGGCAGGGGCGTTCTCGCGTGCGGCGGCCTGCACCGCACGCCGGGATCCTCCCAGGTCAGCGGCCGGCTGCCGAGGTGTCAGGCGGCGCGGGCGACAAGCGCAGCACGGTGCCCTCGCCGTTGGCCGAGAGCAGGAGCGATCCGTCCGGTGCCGCGGCGAGGCCCGCGAACTGGCCGGCGAGACCGGGCATGCCGTGCGCGAACAGGGCGGGCTCGGCACGGCGGGCGATCCCCGGCGGCACCCCGACCGCCAGGTCCTCGGCGTCGACCCTGCGCTCCCCCGTGACCAGGGACACCGCCCACAGCCTCCGGTGCTCGACGTCCACGGTGAACAGCTCGGTGCCGCGGACGGCCAGGCCCTGCGGGGCGCCGAGGCCCCCGGCGACGGGCACCGCCCGTCCGTCGTCGATGCGCAGCACCGCCCCGAGCCGGTCGTCGCTGACGTAGCAGCGCTGCTCGGCGTCGAAGGCCACGTCCACGGGGTGGCCCAGCCCGTCTGCCAGAACGGTGACGGTGTCGTCCGCGTCGATGGCGACGATCCGGCCGGCGTCCGCCTCCGCGACCACCAGCGCGCCGTCCGCCCGCACCGCCACCCCCAACGGCCGGCCGAGCCCGCTCGCCCTGACCCGCGTGGTCCCGCGCTCGGGGTCGTAGCTCTGCACGGTGCCGTACTGCGAGGTGAGGTGGAGCAGCCCGCCGTCGGCGGCGATGCCATGGCTGAACGTCAGCAGTACCTCGGTGGCCACGTCATCCGAAGCGGTCTCGCCGGACGCGTCGCTGCGGCCGGACGGGCCGGTCCCGTCGGATGCGTCACCGCCGTCGGACGCGTCGCCGCCGTCGGACGCGTCCGGGCGCGCCACGCGGTAGTGGTCGGCCGCGTAGACCGTGCCGCCGAGGTCGATCGTCACGCCGTAGGGGCCGGCCAGGCCGCGGGGCACGATCTGCCGGGTCCGTCCGTCGGCGTGCAGTTCCGTGATGCCGCCGCTCGCGAAACTGGAGACGAACATGCGGTTCTCCGCGTCGAAGGCGGCGTTGTCCAGGCCCACCACTCCGCTGGTGACGAGCGAGCGTGATCCGCTGCCGTGCAGGTCGATGCGGGTCACGAAGCCTTCCGGGCCGCGTGACAGCACGTTCAGGACGCCGCCCTGGTCGAAGCGGACCGCGACGGGGTCGTGCACGTCCTCGGCGACCAGCTCGGGCACCCCGCCGTCCGGCGGAATCCGCCACACCTGCCGGCTCACCATGTGCGGGTAGTACAGGTAGCCGTCCGGACCACGCTGCATCGCATTGCCGAGGGCGAGCCCGTCGGTGAGCACGACCGGGTCGCCGCCCGCGGGGAACAGCTCGAACAGGCGGCCGTTCATCTTCATCTCGTTGACGAAGAGCCGGTCGCCGATGCAGGTGATGCCGTTGGGCACCTTCACCTCGTCGGAGACCAGGGTGTACGCGCCCCGGGGGCTGCGGCGCCAGACCCGTCCGGGGACCAGGTCGGCGATGTACATCGAGCCGTCCGCGCCGAAGGCGAGGTCGTCCGGCGACTGCACCGGGCTGTCCATCGGCACGACCACCTCGACGTCCCCGGTCGCCGGGTGCACGGCGCTGATCTGCCCGGCGAGGAACTGCGCGACGTACAGCCGCCCGTCGGGACCGAACGCCACGCCGTTGGAACCCCACAGCGGGCTGGGCGGGTTGAGCCGCTCGGCGTTCCACCGCCCGCTGGTGGGACGGCGGCGCCCCAGGTCGTCGAACCTGCTGGACCGCATGGGTCCCTCCCTGTCCGGGTCTGGTGGCTATGGGGTTTGGTGGCGGTGGGGTGCTCCGGGGCGTGCGCGTCCCTCGGGGTCACATGACCATGACCTCGTCCATGCCGCCGTCCGCGCGCCACCGTCCGAGCAGTGTGTAGAACGCCTGCGGACCGTCGCCGTACGCCTCGCTCCGCGCCCGCGGCATGCCCTCGCCGTTGTAGTAGCCGGGGGTGCACTCGGACTGGAACCTGTGCAGGTCGGCCGCCTTCTCACGGATGGTCGCCACCCAGGCGGCCTCGGCCTCGGCCGTCGGCTCCACGCACCGGGCGCCGCGCCGGCCCGCCTCGGCGATCACCTCGGCGACGTGCGTCGCCTGCTCGTCCAGGACGTGGACGTAGTTCACGGAGCTGGCGCTCTGGGTGGACCCGAGCATGAAGAGGTTGGGGAAGCCCCGGCTGTAGAACCCGTGCAGCGTCTTCGGGCCGGCCTTCCAGGAGTCCAGCAGGGCGACCCCGTCCCGGCCGTACGCGGGGAGCCGCCCGGACAGCAGCCCGGAGACGCCGACCTCGAATCCGGTCCCGAAGACGATGCAGTCGACCTCGTACTCGACGCCGCCGGCCACGACGGCGTGCTCGGTGATCCGCTCCACCCCGCCGTGGTCGGAGACGTCCACCAGCGTGACGTTGGACCGGTTGAACGTCTCCAGGTAGCTGTCGCTGAACGTGGGCCGCTTGCACATGTAGCGGTACCACGGCTTGAGCGCCTCGGCCGTCGCGGGGTCGGTGACGACGGTGTCCACCCGGGCCCTGAGCTCGTTCATCTTCTGGAAGTCGGCGATCTCTTCCAGGTGTTCCCGCTCCTCGGGCGCGAGGTCGGCGTAGTTGTTGCTCGGGATGATCTTCTGGAACAGCCGGGCACTGCTGGTCCAGCCGTCGGCCACCAGGTCCTCGTCCACCCGACCACCGGTGACGACCGCGAGGAAGTTGTCCCTGCGGCGCCGCTGCCAGCCGGGTGTCAACGACGCCGCCCACTGCTGGTCCGTGGGGCGCTGCCCGCGCACGTCGACCGACGAGGGCGTGCGCTGGAACACGTACAGGCGCTCCGCGTCCCGCCCGAGATGCGGTACGACCTGGATGGCGGTCGCTCCCGTGCCGACGAGGGCCACGCGCTTGTCGGCGAGTCCGACCAGGCCGCCGGTCGCGTCGCCGCCGGTGTAGTCGTAGTCCCAGCGGCTGGTGTGGAACATCCGCCCCTTGAAGCTCTGGATCCCCTCGATCCCGGGCAGCTTGGACTGGCTGAGCAGCCCGGTCGCCGCCACGACGTGCCGCGCGCTCATGCGGTCGCCCCGGTCGGTGCCGACGAGCCAGCGGTCCGTGGTCCCGTCCCAGCGCAGTTCGGTCACCTGCGTCCGGAAGCAGGCGTCGCGGTAGAGGTCGAAGTGCTCCGCGACGGCCCGTGCGTGCGCGCGGATCTCCGCGCCCGGCGCGTACTTCCACTTCGGGACGTAGCCGACCTCCTCGAGCAGCGGCATGTAGACGTACGACTCGATGTCGCAGTGGATCCCCGGGTACCGGTTCCAGTACCAGGTGCCCCCGACGTCCGCGCCCTTCTCGATGATCCGGATGCCCTCCAGACCGGCTTGGCGCAGCCGTGCACCGGCCAGCAGACCGCCGAACCCTCCGCCGATGACGATCACGTCGACGTGGTCGTCCAGCGGCTCCCGAGCAACCGCGGGACCGGCGTGCGGGTCCTCGTCGAAGTGGCCGAACTCCCCGGTGGTACGCCGGTACTGGCGCCGGCCGTCAGGACGGATCCGGCGGTCGCGCTCGGCCCGGTACCGCTCGCGCAGGGCCTCCGGGTCGAAGCCCAGGCCCTGGGGCTGGGGCTGGGGCTCTGGAGGGGTCGGCTCCGACGCCGTGTGGGGGGTGGACATGCGAGTCCCTTCTCTACTCCGGTCTCTGTTCCGGCTACGACTCGTTCTCGTACCGTCCGCGTGGGTGGGACGGGCTCAGACCGCTAGACCGCTGCCCAGCCGTTGTCCACGGGAAGGACGACGCCGTTGACACTGCTCGCCGCGTCGGAAGCGAGGTAGACGATGGCGGCGGCCTGCTCCTCCGGTGCGGAGAGGCGGCCCATGTTGCTCATGTACCTGCCGACGACGGCCGGCCCATGGGCGTCCTGGTCGATGTCGACGCCGGTCGCGATGTCGGTGAGGGTGCCGCCCGGCGCTATGGCGTTGGCGCGGATGCCCTGGTCCCGGTACATCACCGCGACGGAGCGGGTGAGCCCGAGCACACCGTGCTTGGAGACGGTGTACGCGGTCCCCGCCGCACTGCCGCGCACGGACGCCTCGGACGCGGTGCTGACGATGGCCCCGCTGCCGGCTGCGACCATGTGCGGCAGCACGGCCCGCGTCAGCAGGAACGGCGCCGTGAGATTGATCCGCAGGACCCGCTCCCACTCGTCGTCGGTGACGTCCGCGGTCGCCGACATGCTGTCCATCACGCCCGCGTTGTTGACCAGGACGTCGATGCCCCCGAAGGCGTCGACCGCGCCGGCCACGACCCCGTCGACCACCGCACGGTCGCTCAGGTCGCCCGTGACGGCGACGGCCGTTCCGCCGGCCGACTCGATGGCGTCGACGACGTCCTTGGCCCCGGCCGCGTTCAGGTCGGCGACGACGACCTTCGCGCCCTCTTCGGCGAACCGCAGGGCGGCGGCACGACCGATTCCGGAGGCGGCTCCGGTGACGACGACACTCTTGCCCGACAGGCCCGTATCACCCATGAGCGCTCCTCTGTGCTGGTTCTCGACTCCGTGCTCGTCCGTGCTCGTTCTCGACTCCGCGCTGGTCCTCGACTGCTCGCCTGGACTGCTCGCCACTTCGGCACGGCCGGCCCTCACCGTACTAGTTTCTGTCGCGGAGTGACAGAAAGACGCACTGCGCCAATGAGACCTCATGCGACAGACAAGCCCGCAACGACGCAGTGACGCGTGACGACAAATAGGCGTAGAGTGCCGCAAAACTGGATTGTCCTGGGAAGTCGAGGAGGGGCACATGGCCGGACGGGCCGGTGGCTCCACGGGGCGCCCCCCGTTGACGGAGCGGCGGCGTGCCGAGACGCGCATGGAGATCGCCACGGAGGCGGTCAGGCTCTTCGTCGCCCATGGCGTGACCGCGGCCACCGCGGACGAGATCGCCTCCGCCGCGGGGGTGTCCACCCGCACGCTCTGGCGGTACTTCCGCTCCAAGGAGGAGTGCGTCCGCCCCCTGCTCACCACGGGACTGGAAGCGCTGGCCGACCGTCTGAAGGACTGGCAGGGGGACCGCTCGCTCGCCGAGGCGATCATAAGCCTGCATGACGACGAGGCCCTCGAGGACCGCGCGGACACCCTGCGCGACCTCGTCCGGCTCTGCCGCACCGAGCCGGGCCTGCGAGCGGTCTGGCTGGAGGCGCACCGCGACGCCGAGGCCGCGTTCGCCGCCCTCATCGCCGACCGCACCCGTCGCCCCGTCGACGACCTCGCGGTCCGCATGGAAGCGGGCGTCCTGAACACGGCGCTGCGCATCGGGGTGGAGGACTGGGCCCTGCGGTCCGACGCGTCAGCGGGCACGTCGTTCGGCGAGACGGTCACGCGTGCGCTGGGCATGATCGCCCATCTCTTCCCGGGTCAGGCCCCGGAGGCTCCCGCGCCTTCCAGGACCTGACGCCCGACAGCCCAGGTCGGGACCCGGGCCGTCGGGGTGCCCGCGTGCGCCAGGGCGCGTCAGGCGGCAGGCGTCAGGCGCCAGGGCTCCAAGCGCGGGCCTCGGTCAGCATCTTGTCCAGCTGCGCCGGACCGCACGTCACCTTCTCGCCGGTCGCACTGGCAAGCATGTGCACTGCCTTGGACTTGGCCACCGACTCCCCTCTTTCGCCCTGGCGGCGAAACCCCTTCGCCTGCCCTGCTCCGCAGGAATCCAGTTCCTCCCCCGCCTGAAGACCAAGGCATCCTCGGAGGTATCCGGTGACGACCGTCTGGACGTCACGGGCAGGTCTCGCGGAACGTCAGGCCCCGGACGTAGCGCGGCCACTGCTCGCGGGTGAGCGTGCCGGCGGTGGTCGCGCAGATGCGGGCCATCGCGTCGTCGGGCGCGGTGGCCCGCAGGGCGACGGTGTGGTCGTCGCTCGCGCTGGCCAGCGTCCGGCCGTCGGGGCTGAAGACCGCCTGGTCGATCGGCGCGAGATGGCCGGTGACCGGCGTGCCGAACGCGGTGGGGTGGGCCGGGTCGGCCAGGTCCCACAGCCGGATGGTGTGGTCGTCGCCGCTGCTGGCCAGGGTGTGCCCGTCCGGGCTGAACGCCACCGAGAGCACGAAGCTGGTGTGCCCGGTCAGCGGCTTGGTCGACTGCGCGGCCCGGGCGGGGTCGGCCACGCTCCACAGCCGCACCGTGTGGTCGACGTTGGCCGTGGCCAGGGTGCGCCCGTCCGGGCTGAAGGCGACGTCGAGGACCCCACCGGAGCCCGCGGCCAGCGGCGCGCCCCAGCGCCTGGGATGCGCCGGGTCGGCGACGTTCCACAGGCGCGTGGTGTCGTCCGCGCTGGCGCTGGCCAGCGTGCGGCCGTCCGGGCTGAACGCCACCGCGGTGACGACGTTGGCGTGGCCGGTCAGCGGGTGGGCCAGGAGGCGGGGGTGCGCCGGGTCGATGACGTCCCACAGCCGCACGGTGCGGTCATGGCCCGCACTGGCCAGCAACCGGCCGTCCGGGCTGAACGCCACGGCGGACACCGCATCGGTGTGGCCGGTGAGCGGACGCCCCAGCGCCACCGGGTGGGCGGGATCGCGCACGTCCCACAACCGCACGGTGTCGTCCCGGCCAGCGCTGGCCAGCACCCGGCCGCCCGGACCGAACGCCAGCCGGTTGACGGCGTCGGTGTGGCCGGTGAGCGCGGGCCCCAGCGCCACGGGCCTCGCCTGCTTCCCGACGCGCCACAGCCGGATCGCGCCGTCCGTGCCACCCCCCGCGAGGACCCGCCCGTCCGGGCTGAACGCCACGGTGTTGGCGAAGCTGGGCGTGGGCAGCACCGTGCCCGGGATGTCCCAGAGCCGGACCGTGTGGTCACCGCCCGCGCTGGCCAGCGTCCGGCCGTCCGGGCTGAACGCCAGCCAGTACACGTACCCCGTGTGACCGGTGAGCGGTGCGCCCAGCGCGAGGGGGTGGGCCGGGTCGGTGACGTTCCACAACCGCACGGTGTGGTCGGCCCCTGCGGTGGCGAGGACCCGGCCGTCCGGGCTGAACGCCACCGCGTACACGGTGTCCGTGTGCCCGGTCAGCGGCCCGGCCAGCCGCCTGGCGTGCGCCGGGCGCGCGACGTCCCACAGGCGCACGGTGTGGTCGTTGCCGACGCTGGCCATGACCCGGCCGTCCGGGCTGAACGCCACCGCGTACACGGTGTCGGTGTGGCCGGTCAGCGGGCGCCCCCACGGGCGGGCGTGCGCCGGGTCGGTGACGTTCCACAGGCGGATGGCGTGGTCGTGGCCGGCCGCGGCCACCGTGCGCCCGTCGGGGCTGAAGGCGGCCGAGGCCACGGGGCCCGCGTGGGCGTCGAGAGGGTGCCCGAGCGCGCTGGGGCGGGCCGGGTCGGCGACGTTCCACAGCCGGACCGTGCCGTCCTGGGACGCGCTGGCCAGCGTCCGCCCGTCCGGGCTGAACGCCACCGAGAACACATAACTGGTGTGGCCGGTCAGCGGCGGCCCCCACGCGGTCGGATGGCCGGGCCGGGTCAGGTTCCACAGGCGGACGGTCCGGTCGCGGCCCGCGGCGGCCAGCGTGCGACCGTCCGGGCTGAACGCCAGCCAGTACACCCGCCCGCTGCCGGCGCGCAGGGCCGGTCCGAGCGCGGCGGGGTGCACCCGGTCGCGTACGTCCCACAGCCGGATGGTGTCGTCGTCTCCCGCGGTGGCCAGCAGGTGCCCGCCGGGGCTGAACGCCACCGCGTAGACGGTGCCCGTGTGCCCGGTCAGCGGCGTGGACAGCGCCATGCTCTGGGTGCTGAGCAGGTCGGTGGTGGCCGCCGCGTTCGGCCGTATCCGATACGCCGCGAGGTCCAGCCGGGCGGCTAAGGACTGGTCGGTGCCCCGCAGCTGCTCCGCCTCGGCCGTCAGCTCGCCGGCGACCGCGCTGTCCCGCTCCGACCGGGCGGAGGCCCGCTGCTGCACGGCGACACCGGCACTGAGCAGGGCGAGCACGGACAGCAGGGCGAGTGCGGCGACGACCGCCCGGCGGATCCTGCCGCCGCGGTCCTCGTGCCGGACGGACGCGGCGAGGAACGCCTGCACCCACGTGCTCAACCGCAGCTCGTCGTGGTGCGAACGGGCCCACTCCCGGGCGACGGCGAGCCTGGCACCCCGGTACAGCGCGCTGCGGTCGCGCTGCTCGCGCTCCCAGGCGGCGGCAGCGGCGACGAGCTGCTGCTGCACGACCAGGCCGGCGCGGTCCTCGCTGATCCAGTCGGCCAGCCGCGGCCAGGCGTGCAGCAGCGCTTCGTGGGTGATCTCGACGGTGTCGGTGTCGAGGGTGACCAGGCGGGCACGGGCCAGGGCGTCGAGGACCGGGGTCGCCGAAGCGGCCAGCTCGTCACGGGCCAGCCGGCGCTTGTAGTCCTCGCCGCCCTGCCCGAGGGAGACCAGGCGCAGGAAGATCCCGCGGGCCAGCCGCTGCTGCGCGGCGGTCAGGCTCCGGTACACCGTCTCCGCGGTGTTGGCCAGGGCGTGCGCGATCCCGCCCGCGGCCTCGTACCCGCTGACGGTGAGCGTGTTGCCGCGCCGGCGGCGCCAGGTCTCGCGCAGGGCGTGAGAGACCAGCGGAAGCACGCCCGCGCGCCCGTTCGCCTCGGCCACCACCCGGGCGAGCAGGGAGCTCTCCACGGTGCACGCGGCCGTGACCGCGGGCTGGCTCACCGCGCGCCGCAGCTCGTCGGTGGACATCGCCCCGACGAGCACCTGCGCGTCGCGCAGGGCGTCGACGAGGTCAGGGTGGCGAAGGCACTCGGAGTAGAAGTCGGCCCGGACCGCGAGGACGACACGGACGCGGCTGCCGGGCGCCGCGGCGGCAGCGGCCAGTGCGGTGACGAAGGCGGACCGTTCCTGCACGCTCGCGCACTGGGTGAAGACCTCTTCGAACTGATCGACCACGAGGAGGAGTTCGGCATCGTCGGGCAGACCGTCCAGCAGCCGTCGCGCCGCCGTGTCCAGGCCGGCCTCGGCACCGTCGGCGCCACCGGCACCGTCGGCGCCACCGGAACGGACCTCGCCACCGTCCGTGCGGGCACCGTCCGTGCGGCCACCGTCCGTGCGGCCACCGTCCGTGCGGGCACCGTCCATGCAGGCACCGTCCGTGCGGGCCTCGCCGTCCTTCCCGCGCGCCGCCGCCGCGAGCTTCCCGGTGCACTCGCGCAGCGGGTGCGCGCCGGGGCTGAACAGGACGGTCGGCCACGCGGGCGCTCCCGAGGCCGGGTCACCGGCGGCCGTCCGCGGCAGCAACCCGGCGTGCAGCAGCGAGGACTTCCCCGAGCCCGACGCGCCGACGACCACGACGAACCGGTTGGACCGGACGCGGGCGCACAACTCGTCGGTCAGTTTCTCCCGCCCGAAGTACCAGGCGGTGTCCTCGGAGCGGAACGCGGCGAGCCCGACATAGGGGCACTTCCCGTTCTCGTCGGCGCCCGGCGGCTGCGCGTCCTCGGCGTCCTCCGGGGCGGCCGCGGCGAGTTCGGTGGCGAGCCGGTGCCAGCGCGCCTCCCATGCCTCGGTGTCGCCCGCGCACGCCCCGACGTAGGCGAGGGTGACCGGCAGGCTCGGCAGCTTCCTGCCCGATGCGGCGTCGGCCAGCGTCGTGGAGGAGTACCCGGCCGCCTTGGCCAGGGTGCGGTAGGGCGGGCTGCCCGCCTTCTCCCGGAGCCTGCGCAGGTCCGCTGCGAACCGCACCAGCGGGCCGTCGTCGTCCAGGCGCCGCTCGGTACGGGGCACCGGCCGCCTCCATCGCTCGGTTTCGTCCGCTCAAGGTCCGAACGCGTCGTCGGGCTCAAGGTCCGAACGCGTCGTCCGGCCCATTGTCCGAACGCATTGTCCGGCAGTCCAGCCACCGACAACGGACAACGAATGTGCGCTACAACCGGATCACCTCACCGCCGCGGCCCTCGAGCGCGGGGCTGTGTCGTCGCCCGGCGCGGCCACGGTGACCACCAGGAAGAGGAGGTACAGCGACATGACCATCGATTCCCTTCACACGACCAGGCAGGCGATAAGAACCCGCGCCCCGTTGCGGCGGGCCGGGCGGGCCGTGGCGGGGCTCTTAACGGCCGTCGTCGTCGCGTCCGGGGCGATGCTGGCCGCTCCCGGCACGGCGTCCGCCGCCACGGTGACCGAGATCAAACTGGCGCAGACCGATCTGAACGGCCTGGACTACGACGCCGGGACCGTCGACGGGATCGCCGGCCCGCAGACCGAGAACGCGACCGGGGCCTTCCAGTCCGACCAGTGCCTCACCGTCGACGGAGTGATCGGCCCGGAGACCCTGGGCGGCCTCGACAAGGTCGTCAAGGAGGTCCAGACAGCGGCCGGGATCACCGCCGACGGCACCTACGCGGACACCACCACCGAAGCGGTCAAGAGCTACCAGAGCGGGCACGGCCTCGCAGCGAGCGGCATCGCCGACGCCGCAACCATGCAGGCGATGGGCGTCGAGCGTGTCGTCCCGAGCTGCCACGCCACCGACGAGCTGCGCCAGAAGATCGTCAGCGTCGCCGCGGGCGAGATCGGCACGCGGGCCGACGGCAGCAACTGCGTGCCCGGCAAGCCCTACAGCATCTGCGCGGACTGGTGCGCCGCCTTCGCCACCTGGGTCTGGCGGACCGCGGGCGAGGGCATCCCGTTCATGACCTACGTGCCCAACGTCTACGACTGGGCCGTCGACCACGGCCGCTGGTACGGCACCAGCCGGCTCGGTGAGGCGCTGCCGGGAGACCTGATCATCTTCGGCACCGCCACCAACCGGTACCACATCGGGGTCGTCGAGTCGGTGAGCGGCTCGACCGTGCACGTGATCTCCGGCAACACCAGGAACCCCAGCAACTCCAGCCAGGTCGGCGTCTACAACAAGAGCTACACGCTGTCGTCCTCCACCTTCTACGGCCTGGTCCGCCCGTAGCCCTCCCCGGTGCCGCGGCCGGGGCCCTGCGGGGCCCGGCCGCGGCACCGGCCGGTAACCCACCGGAACCACCGCACCGGACCACGACGACGGACACCCGCCACAGACGACGAACACCCGCCACAGACGGCGGACACCCACCCCACCGGAGGACACCCCATGAAGACGCCCCCCAGACCTGCCCGCGCGGCGACGGCAAGCAGGGCGAGACGCTGGCCGCGGCTGGCGACGGCCACCGCCGCGTCCCTGCTGCTGCTGAGCCTGGCCCAGACGAGCGCCGCGGCCGGGACCGCCACTGCCCCGGCAGGCAGCGCCGCCGCCCACCACGCCGCCGGGGACGAGCGCGCCCACCACGCCGGGTCAGGCCTCGCCGGGCGGGCCGCCGGGCAGGCCGACCCCGCCGCCGTGCGGGCGGCCACGGCAGGGCTGCCGAAAGGGCTCGACGTGAGCGGCTACCAGGAGAACGTCAACTGGGCTTCGGTGGCCGCGAACGGCGCCTCCTTCGCCTACGTCAAGGCGACGGAAGGCACCACCTACACCAGCGGGCAGTTCTCCCAGCAGTACAACGGCTCGGCCGCCGCCGGGCTCATCCGCGGCGCCTACCACTTCGCACGCCCCGACACCTCGGGCGCCGTCGCCCAGGCCGACTTCTTCGTCGACCACGGCGGTGCCTGGACGGACGACGGCAGGACCCTGCCCGGGGCCCTCGACATCGAGTACGCCCCCAGCGGAAACACCTGCTACGGACTCGGCAAGAGCACCATGGTGAGCTGGATCGCCGCGTTCCGCGACGAGTACCACTCCCGCACCGGCGTCTACCCGGCGATCTACTCCACCACGGACTGGTGGATCACCTGCACGGGCAACTACGCCGGATTCGGCGGCACCTCGCCGCTGTGGATAGCCAACTACGGCAGCGCGCCGACCCCGCTGCCCAACGGCTGGGCGGGCTACACGGTCTGGCAGACGGACGACGGCGGAACCTTCCCCGGCGACCAGGACGTGTTCAACGGCAGCCTCGACGACCTGAAGGCCTTCGCCCACGCCGATTACACCCCGCCGCCCGCGCAGGCCGGCAACTGGCCCACGGTCTCCGAGGGCCAGAGCGGCCGGCTGGTCACCACGGTGCAGTACCTGCTGAACGCGCACGGGGCGGCGCTGACCGTCAACGGCCAGTTCGACGCCGCCACCCGCGCCGCGGTGGTCTCGTTCCAGACCGACGCGGGCCTGACCGCCGACGGAATCGTCGGCCCGAGCACCTGGCAGTCGCTGATCAGCTACGTCAAGGAGGGCGACAGCGGCCCGGCGACGAAGGCCGTGCAGGCCGAGCTGAACGAGCACGGGGCCGCACTCGAGGTCGACGGCGAGTTCGGCGCGGCGACCCGGGCCGCGGTGGTCTCCTTCCAGTCCGGCGCGGGCCTGACCGCCGACGGAATCGTCGGACCGAACACCTGGCAGGCCCTGCTCGCCTGAGCGACCGGCATCAGGGCGTGGTGCCGCTGTGCCGGCGTGCATAGCGGCACCCCGTTCTGTGCATTGTCATGGATACAACAACGAGGGAGCTTCTCTTGGCACACCGCCACACCACCCTGCTGCTCGCGACCGCTGCCGCAGCCGGCCTCATCACCGCCGCCGCGGCCCCGGTCAACGCCGCCGCCTCCGCCGAAGCGCACACCGCCGCGGCCGTGACGACCACCGCCACCTTCAACGACCCCGCGGGCGACACCGCCGCGCAGAGCCGCATACGCGACCACATCATCGACCTGATAGACGGGGCCGCGGCCGGGTCCACCATCACGGTCGCGATGTACACCTTCACCGAGGACCCGGTCGCCGACGCGCTCGTCGCGGCCAAGGCCCGCGGCGTCAACGTCAAGGTGATCCTCGACCACACGACGGTCACGATGACCGGTGGGGAGTACACGACCCTCACCGACGGCCTCGGCACCGACCGGGCCCAGCCGTCCTGGGTGTTCGCGTGTCCCGCCGGACGCGGCTGCCTGGGCACCCGCAAGCTGCCCTCCGACGCCGACGGCGCGATCAACCACAACAAGTTCTTCCTGTTCTCCTCCACCGGCGGGGCGAGCGACGTGGTGGTCCAGACGTCGGCGAACATGACCAACACCCAGCGCACCGACCTGTTCAACAACGCGGTGACGATCCCCGACGCCGGCCTGTACGACATCTACCAGGCGTACTTCGCCGACCTGCTGAAGTACGGCACCTCGTCCACGGGCCTGAGCAACTACTACAAGACGCCCTCCAGCGGTGGGTACAAGGCGTACTTCTTCCCCCGCCAGGAGGCCTCCGGCACCGAGTACAACAACAACGCGGCCACCGACACCGTCAAGCTCATCCTGGACAACGTGAGCTGCTCCGGCGGCACCCAGATACGCATGGCCGCCAACCTGTTCACCCGCGACGAGGTCGCCTCGAAGCTGGTCTCCCTCAAGAACGCGGGGTGCGCGGTCTACCTCGCCTACGACGGCAATCCCGGGTCGATGAGCTCCGCCGTCGAGACCATCCTGTCGGGCAAGCTCACCAAGCGCGTGCAGTGCTACGAGACCCGGACCAGCGGCGTCAACGTCGGTCTGCACTCCAAGTACCTGCTCATCAGCGGCACCTACGACGGCGTGGCCAACAAGAAGCTGGTGTGGACCGGCAGCCACAACTACAGCTATCCGTCCCTGCGCGCCAATGACGAGACCCTCTTGAAGATCGACAACTCGGCGCTCTACGACCAGTTCAAGGCCAACCACGACACCCTGATGAGCTATTGCGAGGGCTCCTGACGACAGGCCGAACCGGCTCGATGCACGACGAGCCCCTGCGGTCCCGCGTTCAGCCGGGACGCAAGGGCCCGATCGTCCTGGGGCTCGGTGGGCGCGGGGCGCGGGCTCAGGGTGCCGCCGGTGGCAACGCGGCGCCGTGCCGCTCCAGGAAGGCATGGGTGCGCTCCGCGGTGGCGACGATGCGCCATTGGCGGTCCGGATGGCCGAAGTTGTCCGTGAATGCGTCGGCGGCCGACTGGCACCCGCTCATCGCCACGAGCAACTCCAGCAGATGGGCCGCGGGCGGCTGGACCATGAAGTTGCTCCACTGGGCGGCACCGAGGACGACATCGGCACGGCGCTGCGCGACCCGGCGGCAGAACAGCTCGTCCAGAGCGAGATCCGCGCCGATCTCCTCACCTGTGACCCAGGCGGAGTGGGACGCCGCGTTGGCGCCCTGCCCGACGATCGGGTCGACGACGGTGTGGGCGTCCCCGACCGCCAGTGCGTAACGCCCGTTCGGAAGACGGGCGAAGTCCTCGCGCACCGTGGGCGTCAGGGCACCCTGGACAAGGTCGAGCGGTCCCGTGAGATCGAACTCGCCGGGCACGATCCGCTCGAAGACATCGGGATGGCGGGCGGCCAGCTGATCCCGCACGGCCCGGAGGAAGAGCGCCGGATCCTCTTCGTAGGAAAGGTCGTTGAGCACGTCCTGCCCGCTGCCCGGGACGCTCTCGAAGAGCAGCGCGGACACATGCCCGTCGCGGGAGAACAGCGGGATCTCGATGAGTTCACCGTGTCCGGGGGCGATGCTGAGCGTCACTCCCTTGGGATCGGCGGGGCGTATGCCGTGGTAGAGCCCGGCACAGAGCCTTCGCTGCGGCTCCCGGAAGGGGCTGTACGCGTCCCGGCTCGCGAAGAGCGGGCTGAACGCGGAGCGCCCGGCGGCCACCACCAGCAGCTCGTGCCGGTCCGCGAGGGTGGTGAGGTCACCCGCCTCGACACGACCCACCCGCAGGTCCCCGCCCTGGTTCTCGTAGGCCTCGGCGAGCGCGGGCAGGTAGAGCCGCTGGTCGACGGCCGAGGACGGGCGGGTGAAGTCACCGCGGAACCGCAGGGGCTGCTCGCCGCCCACATAGTGGTGATGGCACGTGTAGCCGTACTCGGCGTCAGGCCAGAAGTGCACGCCGAGGTCCTTCTCGCGCTGAAGGGTCGGCGCATGGTGCGCGACCGTGGCCTGCAACCTGCTCGTCGCCAGGTCGTGGGGGCTGCGATCGGTGTAGAGGGTGACGGGCACGTCGTGCTGGCGCAGCAGCAGGCCGAGGTGGAGTCCGGCGACTCCTGCTCCGATGATGCCTATCCGTGGCATGGGCGTCCTCCCTGGTCGCGGGCGCTCACCGGCGGCCGGGTCAGGCCGGGCGGGGCGGCACTCACGCCCCGGAAGGGCTGATGTCCACCGGCCGAGGACGAGCACAGCCGGCATACCAGGGCCCCTACCCCGACGGGGCCCGGCGCATGTGTGCGCCGGGCCTGTGGCAGGGCAGGACGCAGGGGGAGCCAGCGAGCGACAGTTGCTTCGTCGGCAACACCGGCACCACCGCCCTGGCACAGCTCGCCCGGAGTCAGTGCCACCCCCCGTACATGAGGCTGACGGAACCCGACAGCCCCGCGGAACCCACGGAGATGACTGGCATGCGGCTTCGATGCGCTGTGCTCGACGACTACCAGAACACCGCCACCGGCTCGGCCGACTGGACCCCCGTCCAGGACCGGGTGGACGTCGTCAGCTTCACCCGGCACCTCGCCGCCGAGGACGAACTGGCCGACGCACTGGTCGGGTTCGACATCGCAGTGACCCTGCGGGAGCGCGTCCCCTTCCCCGCCTCCCTGCTCGACCGGCTGCCCCGGCTGAAACTGCTCGTCGCCTCCGGCATGCGGAACTCGGTCATCGATTACGCGGCCGCCGAGCGCAACGGCGTGACGATCTGCGGCACCGAGAGCTCCCCCACCCCGCCCGTCGAGCTGACCTGGGCGCTGCTGCTCGCCCTCGCCCGGGGCGTCGTCACCGAGAACGACGCCCTGCGGTCGGGCGGCCCCTGGCAGTCCACCGTTGGCGCCGACCTGCACGGGCAACGACTGGGCCTGCTCGGCCTCGGCAAGATCGGCAGCCGGGTCGCCCAGGTGGGCCTCGCCTTCGGAATGGAGGTGACCGCCTGGAGCCAGAACCTCACCAAGGAGCGCGCGGACGAGGTCGGCGTCCAGCTGGCACCTGCCAAGGAGGACCTGCTGCGCGGGAGCGACTTCGTCTCGATCCACCTGGTGCTCGGCGATCGGACCCGAGGCCTGCTCGGCGCCCCCGAACTGGCCCTGCTCAAGCCCACCGCGTACCTGGTCAACACGTCCCGTGCGGCCCTCGTCGACCAGGACGCACTGCTCGCCGCACTACACGAGGGCCGCATCGCCGGAGCCGGCGTCGACGTCTTCGACACCGAGCCGCTGCCCGCGGACCACCCGATGCGCACCGCGCCCCGGCTCCTCGCGACACCGCACCTCGGCTACGTCTCCCGGAACAACTACCTCCGGTACTACGGGCAGGCCGTCGAGGACATCGAGGCCTACCTCGCCGGCACCCCGGTACGCCTCCTCGGCTGATGTCCCGCCGAGCAGCTCCACAGCCGAAGAGGTGTTCGAACGAGCCGTGGTGCACGCCGCCGAACACGTCATCAAGCCGGCCAACCTGACTCGTCCGCGCTCACCCCTGGTCAGAACAGGACCGCGACGAGCACGAACACCCCGATGGTCGACAGGACGACGCCGAGGATGCCGAAGATCCAGAACACCGGCTCGGCGTGCTCGTGGGCCAGCATCATCCGCTGCGGGTTGGCGGGGTCGTAACAGACGCCCACCGGTGTGCCCGGTACCGGCGGCCTGGGAAAATGCCCCTGCATCGAGGGGACTTCGATCATGGTGCCGTTCGGGGCGAAGTAGCGGACGATCACGTGGTACACCGGCAAGCCGTGCCTGCTCTCCGCGGCGACGGCCCCGACCACGACGCCCTCCGTCCTACCGCCGTGCTTGACCCGCCACGCACGTCCGACGCCGAAGAGACCGATGCCCATGAACACGGATCCCATGAACAGCGGAATCCCGCACATCAACGCTTCCATGCGGTCGCCGAACACCGCGATGCCGGCCGTCAGGCCGAGCATCAGCAGTCCCACAGCCAGGAGGATGCGGTGGGTACCGGCCTCGTGGTCGGGTACGGAGACCGACTCGGGGTCGGCGGGGTCGTAGTAGAGGGTGAGGGTGCGGCCGGGCAGGAACTCCGAATAGTTGCTGCCGACGGGAGAGGTGACCCGTATCGTCCGGCCATCGCGTGTGGTGAACGCCATCACCGGTCGCTGCAACTGCCCGCCCTGCTGTGCCATCACCACCGCCTGAGCGGGGACGCCGCGCCCACGCAGCCGCCGCGCCCGAAGCATCGCCCACCCCGATGTTCCCGTGAACAGCGCGCCGAGCCCGCCCACGGTCCATACCCCGCTCCAGTCGTCCACCAGACACTCCCCCCAACCGAGAGGCACGGCATCACCCGGGCGCAGCCAGCCTCCCGCAGCCCCCGCCACACGGACAAGGCCACGAAACAAGGCCGACAGCGAGCGGGGCCAAGCGCCCACCCCGGCACGCCGGCGAGCATCCGGAGCACCTGGAGCCCCAGACCCACGGGGAGTGAGACGCCGACCCGCAAACCTCTGGAAAACCAGGAGCTCCCCCGCCTCCGATGGGCACGGATACGGCCCACCGGTAGGCATCTGGTGATCACGAAAAACACCCTCCGACACCGCGTTTCCGCAGGTCGGAGGGTGTTTACAGAGTGGAGCCTAGGGGAGTCGAACCCCTGACATCTGCCATGCAAAGACAGCGCTCTACCAACTGAGCTAAGGCCCCGAGGGGAGGCAGTCCGGTCGAGGTCCACGGGGAATCCCGATCCGGTGGGTGCCAGGGAACAGAATACCGGGTCCCCGTGGGTGTCCCGCAAAAGGATTGGGGTCCCAGCGGGCGACCACTCTCCGTAGGATGCCCCCCACGGGTTCGCTGGAGCGAACCGCGGATCTTGGGGAAGCGATGGGGAGACGCCATGGATGCCGCACAACAGGAAGCCACCGCCAGAGCCCGCGAGCTGCAACGGAACTGGTACGGGGAGCCGTTGGGGGCGCTCTTCCGCAGGCTCATCGATGATCTGGGCCTCAACCAGGCGCGGCTCGCCGGGGTGCTCGGACTCTCGGCTCCCATGCTCTCCCAGCTGATGAGCGGCCAACGGGCCAAGATCGGAAACCCCGCGGTGGTGCAGCGCGTCCAGCTCCTCCAGGAACTCTCCGGACTGGTCGCCGACGGCACCGTGAGCGCCGGCGAGGCGACCGAGCGCATGGAGGAGATCAGGCGGTCGCAGGGCGGGTCGGTGCTGAGCAACACCGCGCAGACGACCAACAGTTCGGGGGTTCCGACGGTCCGGCGAGTGGTACGCGAGATCCAGTCGTTGCTGCGCTCGGTGGCGGCGGCCGGTGACATCATCGAGGCGGCGGACTCCCTGGCCCCCAGCCATCCGGAGCTGGCAGAGTTCCTGCGCGTGTACGGCGCGGGTCGCACGGCGGACGCGGTCGCGCACTACCAGGCGCACCAGAGCTGAGGCACCAGCCGCACCAGAGCTGAGGCGGCGCCCATCGCCGCCCTGCCGAAAGAGAGCGACGCACGACCATGGGTGAGGTCTTCGCCGGCCGGTACGAACTGGTCGACCCGATCGGACGCGGGGGAGTCGGCGCCGTCTGGCGTGCCTGGGACCACCGGCGCCGCCGGTACGTGGCCGCCAAGGTCCTCCAGCAGAGCGACGCGCACACCCTGCTGAGATTCGTGCGCGAGCAGGCCGTGCGGATCGATCACCCCCACGTGCTCGCCCCGGCCAGCTGGGCCGCCGACGACGACAAGGTCCTGTTCACCATGGACCTGGTCGGCGGCGGCTCGCTGGCCCATCTCATCGGGGACTACGGCCCGCTGCCGCCGCCGTTCGTCTGCACCCTGATCGACCAGTTGTTGTCCGGAGTGGCCGCCGTGCACGCCGAGGGCGTGGTGCACCGCGACATCAAGCCCGCGAACATCCTGCTCGAAGCCACCGGCACCCGCCGTCCCCACCTGCGCCTTTCCGACTTCGGCGTCTCGATGCGCAAGGGCGAGCCACGGCTGACGGACACCAACTTCGTGGTCGGAACGCCCGGTTACTTCGCGCCGGAGCAGGCCGCCGGCGCCGAACCGGACTTCCCCGCCGACCTCTTCGCGGTGGGCCTGGTCGCGCTGTACCTGCTGGAGGGCGCCAAGCCCGACGCCAAGGCACTGGTCGAACACTTCACCGCGCACGGCACCCCGCCCGCCCCGAAGAACATCCCCGAGCCCCTCTGGCAGGTCCTCGCCAGCCTGCTCCAACCCGATCCGGAGGCCCGGTTCCGTACGGCCACGGGGGCGCGCAAGGCGCTCCTGCACGCCGCAGAAATGCTGCCCGAGCCGGGGCCGGACGACGAGGTGGTGGAGGTCTTCGACCAGATCGGCCCCCTGCCCGCAGGTTTCGGACCGCACGGGCCGGTGCCCTCGGCGCCACGGCAGCCCCCGGGCCCCGGCGCGGACCCCATCCCCGCGCAACCGCCGTCCGCCACCCAACCCCCTTCCGCACCGTCCGTGCCGTCCGCACCGTCCGTGCCATCAGCGCCCTCGGCCACGCAGCCACCACCGCCGGCGCCGGAGAGCGGCAGCTACCCCGTGCCGCCACCACCTGCCTATGGGCCGCATGTCCCGGACACGGCCTCTCTCAGCGGTCCACCCTTGCCGCCCTCGTCCTCCTTGCCGCCTTCGTCCCCCTCGTCTCTCTCCTCTGCCTCGTCTCTCTCGTCCCCCTCGTCTCCCCCGCAGGACGGCTCCCCGCACGGCGGGCAGCAGGACGCGTCGTCGGCGGTCGGGGCGCAGGGGGGAGATGCCGCACAGGGCGGAGATCCGGCCCAGGGGGACGGTGCCCAGTCGGGGGCCCCAGCTGCGGATCCGTTGCATGAAGGCTCGGGGTATGAGCCTCAGCAGGCGGGTCAGCCCCACACCGGCCAGAGCGGCGTGCACCCGACGGGACCGCACTCCGGTGTAGCGCACCCCGCGCCCCCGTCACTGGCGGGACCGTCGTCCGGGTCTCCCGTGGCTCCCCCCGCTTCCGGTTCCCCCGCCACTCCCGTTCCCCCCGTACCGCCCACCGCAGCTGCCTCGACGGGCTCGGCGCCGTCCGCGCCCCCGGCACCCGCCACCCCGGTCCCGGCCGCCGACCCGAGCCTGGGACACGGTCTCCAGCAGCCACAGGGCCCATCCGCGCCGGTGCCTCCGGCACACCAGGCTCCGCCGTACCCGCTGGACCCGTCCGGCGTGCACCCGAGCGTGCCCGGTCAGGCGGCCATGGGCGCGCCGGCGCCGCTGACGCAGGATCCCTCCCAGGCACCGACCACCCCGGCCCAGCGGGAGACGTCGCCCACCCGCCCGTACACCTCACACGGGCCGCACGACCCGTACGGCCAGCCGTACAGCGCACCGCTTCCGCCCGAGTCGCACGGTGCGGCCGGCACGGCTCAGCAGGAGTACTCCTCGCAGACCGGTGTCACGCCCACGGACGGCACGCACGCCGGTCCGTCCCCCTCGGCCACCCCGCACACCACCGCGCCCCCGCGCGAGGGGCGTGCGGCACGGCACAGGGCGCGCCAGCGCAAGCCGGGACCGCCCCGGCACGTGGCGGTCCCCATGCTCCTGCTCGCCCTGGTCTGCTTCGCGGTGGGCATCTGGGCCCTCACCCAGATGTGACCCGGGCGGCGGCAGCCGGCGCTACGGCGCAGTGACGCGTCGCCTGGCCAGCAGGGTCCAGACGGCCAGGACCAAGACCAGCAGGGTGCCCGTGCCCAGCGAGGCGGCGGCGAGCAGCTTCATGCCGTCGTTGTGGGTGGGGGCATCGGACGCGGTCTCGGGCTCGGCGGTCCGCTGGTCCGGAGGCGTGACCACGAACGCGTCGGTGGGCTTCGGCGATCCCGCGTAGTCGGGGCTCTGTCGGGCATGGCCTCGAACGGTCACGGCGAGACTCACCCGGTACGCACCGCTGCCGAACTTCGCGACCCCCGGATCGAGGGTGATCGCCAGGTAGTACGAGCCCCCGAGGCGCATCGCTGCGGTCCGGGAGTCGTCGGCGTTCCGGTTCCCGTACGCGGCCGGGGGCAGCGGGCGCAACGCGGCAGTCGCCCGCTCGCCCTGGTACAGCGCGTGCGCGGTGTCGACGAGACTCCGTACGGGGTTGTACAACGTCATGACCAGCGGCGATCCCACGGAGTCATCGCCCGGGCCATCCGAATCGTGGGACTCGTCGGAACCGTCCTCCGCTCCGGTCAGCTCGGCCTGGGCGAAGATCTGCTGGCCCCAGCCGACGGGCACCCGGTAGAACAGCGTCTGGCCTGGACTGATGTGGTCCTGCCAGGCGCCGTTCGTCAGGCCACTGGCGGTGCTGAAGCTGCTGCCGCCGGGCCGCTCCTGGGGCTGACCGGACGGCGGGGTGGGAGAGGTGGAGGCCCAGGCGTCGGGCGGGGTGGACGACTCCGGCTCCGCGGTCCTGAGGCCCGGCTCGGAGACACCGTGGATCTCCAGGCCCCACTCGTCGAGCGAGGAGTCGGCCCCCGTGGTGCGCTCGACGAGCAGGTAGTACGTGCCGGCCTGCTGGCAGGCGCCGGAGCTCTGGGGCTGGATCATGCGGGTGGCGACGGCGGACACCGGCCGGGGGCTCGCCGCGGGGTCGAACTGCGCGTCGCCGGTGGAGCAGGTGCTCCCCTCGCCGTCCTGGAGGGTCACCTTTATGCCGTCGTCGTAGGCCACCTTGGTACCGAGCCGGGGTACGGCCGTCACGGACACGTAGACGTTGTCCGCCGCGTCCAGCGCCATGCTGTAGTAACGCTTGCCCTGGGAACCGCCGCCTCCCGGGCCGATGGAGCTCTGCACGGTGGCGTCCGGTGAGATCTGCCGGGCGGCATCGACGCTGCCGCCGCCCTCGACGGTCTGCGCGCCACCCGCGTAGGCGTAGGGATTCGGGATGCCCTCGTCGTCGTCCGCCACAGCCACGCCCGGCAGAACGGCCATGGTGCACAACGCAGCCGCGGCGGCCAGCACGGTCCGGCAGCCCGGCGCCACCCGTGGAACCCTGGCCTCCGGACCTGCCGACGAGGTGTGGCCGCCGTGCCGTGCCGCCCTGAGCCGCCCCATCCCGAGTCGCCTCGTCACGCGCCCCATCAGGTGCCACCCCTCCCGTACGCTCGGCGTCCTGGTGCGCGCGCCCTGCCCCGCGCCCGACGCACGGCACCCGCAGCGGCCCACCATCCTGCCCTCCCCATGCGGCCACTGTCCGTCTGATCAGCTCAATCGCCCGTTACATCCGGCTTGTTCACCGCCTGCCGGACGCCGCACGCCCCGCTGAGCGCCGTACGCACGCCGGGGCGCGGACCGACATGGAGATGCGGCACCCGATCTGCCCGGTGATCATTCGCTTACGTGAATTCCGTGGCCAAAGGTTCTCGGGTTCACCCCACCGAGACGACCGGGCTCGACCGCGGGCGCGGACAGCAGAGGGCCCCGGCCGCTTCGGCGGTCGGGGCCCTGGCAAAACCGTTGGGGATACTCACGAACCCGTGGGCACGGAGTCGGTCGCCTCCGTCCACAGATCCTGCTCGGCGCGATCCGCCTGGACCTGGCGGTACACGAGGAGCCCGCCGATGGCGACCAATGCCAGCAAGAGAAGCTTCTTCACCGCGCGACCTCGTCTTTCTTTGACGTAGGGGACTTCTGGCGCCCGACTATACACATCGATCTATATCGATCGGTGATCTGCGTCCCGCCCCAACTGACGCCCCATCGAGACCTGTCGGGAGGCTCCTCGATCCGCCCGCCCGAGACCGGAAACGACAGTCGATCGACAGAAAAGCCCGCCGAACGAGCGTATTTCCAGATTTTCAGCCCGCGAGCGGCTATCCGAGTGCTGTTCATCAGAAGATCCCGCCGCGATGAGCGTCGGTCCCACACCCCGGCCACCGTATACACAACATGAGGAATGTACGCAAATCGCCCGACCCGAAAGTGAGGGGCCATGACCGGAAACAAGGTCATGAAGCTGTGGACCGTCCTCGTCACCGCCTTCATGGCGGTACTCGCCTCCTTTGGTTTCGCCACCACGGCGACCGCCACGTCCGTACAAGAGCAGGCGCAGACCCGCAACTGCGTCGCCGCTCCCGCGGAAGAGTTCCCGGCACCGGCGCCCTGGACCCCGTCGAGCGACCAGCCCCGGCCCCCCACGATGAGGCAGCGCATCTCGGCGGAGGCCCACGGCGCGTCCCCGTCCTGCCGACCGGCCGCGGAGCAGACCACCGACGAGGCCCCGGCGGACTCCACGGCCGACACCGCGACCACCCCCACGGCCGCCCGGACCGCCCCCACCACCTCGGACACCGCGACCACGGAGACGTCCACCACGACCGCCGCCGACCCCCGGTACGCCGAAGCCGACAAGAAGCACGACGACGGCAAGGACTACTCCGAGAAGGACCACAAGAAGTACGGCGACGAGCACGGCAAGAAGGACCACGACAAGTACGGCAAGAAGCACGACAAGGGCAAGGACGAGCACGGCAAGGACGACGCCAGGTCCAGCCACGACGAGTCCGCAAGCGGCACGTCGAACTCTCCGGCCCGCATCCTCCCCGCCCCCGTGACCGCTGAGGCCGCCCCCGCCGCCACGCCCGCGGCCGCCCCCGCCGCCGCCCCGGAGGCGCAGAACGCGACCGCCCCGATGGTCGAGGTGCGTCCGGCCAGCGCGTCCCGCCCGCGGCTCGTGATCCTCGCCCAGGGCCCCCACACGGCACTGTTCCAGGCGGCCCTGCGCACCGCCGCCGAGGCGGCCGCAGCGGCCGAGCCCGCGGCCACCGCCCAGGACGCGCAGAGCCCCGTCTCCGAGGCCCCCGCGGCCACGCCGGCCGAGGCCGCGCAACCGGCGACCTGAGGTCCACCAGCCTCCGCGTACCGGAAGGCCCGGCAACTCCCCAGGAGCAGCCGGGCCTTCACCGCGTCCAGCCCCACCCGCCGCCCGAACCACACCCACGGCCCCCAGCCCAGCACCCCGGAACCCCGGAGGCGTCGGAACCCCGGAACGCGGGAGGCGCCGGAAGCGGGGGTGCGGGTGGCGGCAGCCCCCGCCAGGCGAGGCAAAGCCGAGCAAAAACAAGGAAGGCGAGGCGGTCCGCGCTCTCCGCGGACACACCTCGCCCATCGCCTTCGTGGGGCTAACAGGACTTGAACCTGTGGCCTCTTCCTTATCAGGGAAGCGCTCTAACCGTCTGAGCTATAGCCCCGTTCTTCGTCAGTCGCCTGCCCAGCCGGGCACTACGCGCGCTGACCACTGAAGATTAGCGCACGACGCGGTGAGTCCCAAAATCGATAACCGCCGCGTCCCGCCGTCACGCGTCTGTCACTCGTCTTCCGCCAGGGTCACCTCGATGCCGCCGACGAAACCGGCGGACAGGTTGTAGATGAAGGCGCCCAGGGTGGCCAGTGCCGTGGCCAGCACCACGTCGATGACGGCGATGACGCCGGTGAACATCAGCACGTGCGGCAGCGACAGGTAGGACTCCAGGTCGAAGCCGTTCGACTCGTTGGAGCCGGTGGCTTCGGAGATCGTGTGTCCCACGGTGGAGAACACGCCCATCGCGTCCATCACCATCCACAGCACCGCGGCGGCGACCACCGTGCAGACGCCGAGGGCTATGGAGAGCAGGAAGCTGACCTTCATCACGGACCACGGGTCGGCCTTGGCCACCCGCAGCCGGGCCTTGCGGGTACGCGGCGTGGTGCTCGCGCCGGTGCGCGGACGGCGCATGGCGCCGGCTCCGGCGCCCACGCCGGCACCCGCGCCCGTCTGGTAGGCCTGCGGCGGGTGGTACGGCTGGGCGGACTGCTGCTGCGGCATGCGCTCGTTCGGCAGGGGCGTCGCGGACGGCGGCGGGGCCCCGGGGGGCGCTCCGGCGGCGCCGTATCCCTGCTGGGCGCCGGGGCCGTCGTAAGGGCCGGCCTGTGCCGCCCCTCGCATGTCCGTCACAGTTCCCCCCTGGGGTCCATGAGCCTGCGCGTCAGTGGCGGCGCCACGGACCTCGTCCGCACCGCCTGCTGCGGGTTGCCCCGCTCTCGGATCCGTGGCTCCGCTCACGACGTGCTCCTCGTACTACTCGTCCGATGCAGCCGGGGTGTCCCCGGCCGTACCGGGGGCCGCCTGGCCCTCATCCGTCCCGCCGGTGCCCGCGTCGCCCGCGGCTTCGCCGGCGTCGTCGGTTCCGTCGGCTGCATCGACTTCCTCGGCCTCGCGGCCGGCCTCCGCGTTGCGGGCGATGCCGACCACGGCGTCGCGCTTGCCGAGGTTGATCAGCTGGACGCCCATGGTGTCACGACCGGTCTCCCTGACTTCGTTGACCCGGGTGCGGATCACACCGCCGCCGAGCGTGATGGCGAGGATCTCGTCGGTCTCCTCGACGACCAGCGCCCCGACGAGCGAGCCACGGTCTTCCACGATCTTGGCGGCCTTGATGCCCAGGCCACCGCGGCCCTGGACGCGGTACTCGTCGACGGCGGTCCGCTTCGCGTACCCACCGTCGGTGGCGGTGAACACGAACGTACCGGTCCTGACGACATTCATCGAGAGGAGTTCGTCACCCTCGCGGAACGACATGCCCTTCACGCCGGAGGTGGCCCGGCCCATCGGGCGCAGCGCGTCGTCGGTCGCCGTGAACCGGATCGACTGGGCCTTCTTGCTGATGAGCAGCAGGTCGTCCTCGGCGGAGACCAGCTCGGCGCCGATCAGCTCGTCGGGTGTGCCGTTCGGACCGCCGTCCATCTCACGGAGGTTGATCGCGATGACGCCGCCGGAGCGTGGCGAGTCGTAGTCCTTGAGCGGGGTCTTCTTGACCAGGCCTGCCTTGGTGGCGAGCACCAGGTAGGGGGTGGCCTCGTAGTCGCGGATGGCGAGGATCTGGGCGATCGACTCATCCGGCTGGAAGGCGAGCAGATTGGCCACGTGCTGGCCGCGGGAGTCCCGGCCGACATCGGGCAGTTCGTACGCCTTGGCGCGGTAGACCCGGCCCTTGTTGGTGAAGAACAGCAGCCAGTGGTGCGTCGTCGACACGAAGAAGTGGTCGACGATGTCGTCTTCCCTGAGCTTGGTGCCGCGCACGCCCTTGCCGCCGCGCTTCTGGGCGCGGTAGTCGTCGGTCTTGGTGCGCTTGACGTAGCCGCCGCGGGTGACGGTGACGACGATGTCCTCCTCGGCGATCAGGTCCTCGATGGACATGTCGCCGTCGAAGGGCACCAGCATGGTGCGCCGGTCCTCGCCGAACTTCTCGACGAGCGCGGCGAGTTCCTCGCTGATGATGCCACGCTGACGGGTGGGGGAGGCCAGGATCTCGTTGTATTCGGTGATCTTGGCCTGGAGTTCGTCGTGCTCCTGGACGATCTTCTGGCGTTCCAGGGCGGCCAGCCGGCGCAGCTGCATCTCCAGGATGGCGTTGGCCTGGATCTCGTCGATCTCCAGCAGGCCCATCAGGCCGGTGCGGGCGATCTCGACCGTGTCGCTGGCGCGGATCAGGGCGATGACCTCGTCGATCGCGTCCAGGGCCTTGAGCAGGCCGCGCAGGATGTGGGCGCGCTCCTCGGCCTTGCGCAGCCGGAAGCGGGTGCGCCGCACGATGACCTCGACCTGGTGCGTCACCCAGTGGCGGATGAACGCGTCCAGGGACAGGGTGCGCGGCACGCCGTCGACCAGCGCCAGCATGTTGGCGCCGAAGTTGGTCTGGAGGTCGGTGTGCTTGTAGAGGTTGTTCAGGACGACCTTGGCGACCGCGTCACGCTTGAGGACGATCACCAGGCGCTGGCCGGTGCGCGAGGACGTCTCGTCGCGGACGTCGGCGATGCCGCCGACCCTGCCGTCCTTGACGAGGTCGGCGATCTTCTGTGCCAGGTTGTCCGGGTTGACCTGGTAGGGCAGCTCGGTGACGACCAGGCACTGGCGGCCCTGGATCTCCTCGACGTTCACCACCGCGCGCATCGTGATGGAGCCGCGGCCGGTGCGGTAGGCCTCTTCGATGCCCTTGCGGCCGACCACCAGGGCGCCGGTCGGGAAGTCGGGGCCCTTGATGCGCTCGATCAGGGCGTCGAGCAGCTCCTCGTGGCTGGCCTCCGGGTGCTGGAGGTACCACTGGGCGCCGTCGGCGACCTCGCGCAGGTTGTGCGGGGGGATGTTGGTCGCCATGCCGACCGCGATGCCTGCCGAGCCGTTGATCAGCAGGTTCGGGAAGCGGGACGGCAGGACGGTGGGCTCCTGGGAGCGGCCGTCGTAGTTGTCCGTGAAGTCGACGGTGTCCTCGTCGATGTCGCGGACCATCTCCATGGACAGCGGCGCCATCTTGCACTCGGTGTAGCGCATGGCCGCGGCCGGGTCGTTGCCGGGCGAGCCGAAGTTGCCGTTGGAGTCGACCAGCGGCATCCGCATCGACCAGGGCTGGGCGAGGCGCACCAGCGCGTCGTAGATGGAGGAGTCGCCGTGCGGGTGGTAGTTGCCCATGACGTCGCCGACGACGCGGGCGCACTTGTAGAAGCCCTTCTCGGGGCGGTAGCCGCCGTCGTACATGGCGTACAGCACGCGGCGGTGCACGGGCTTGAGGCCGTCGCGTACGTCCGGCAGGGCGCGGGAGACGATGACGGACATCGCGTAGTCGAGATACGACCGCTGCATCTCCGTCTCGAGCCCGACGGGTTCGACACGCATGGCCAGGGCCGCGGGGTCCTCGATGCCCACGAGGCCTTCGGGGACGTCGGGTCCGGGTCCTTCGGGGCCCTGCGGCGGGGTGGGGGTGTTCTCGTCGGCCATAGCCGTAACTCAATTCCTTTCGGACTTCTCGCATCCGGTCGCATCCGGTGCCGGCCGCGGTACGGGGCGTGCCACGGCCGGCGGCGGTGATCAGATGTCGAGGAAGCGGACGTCCTTGGCGTTGCGCTGGATGAACTGGCGGCGGGCCTCCACGTCCTCGCCCATCAGGACCGAGAACAGGTCGTCGGCCTGGGCGGCGTCGTCGAGGGTGACCTGGCCGAGGACCCGGTGCTCCTGGTCCATGGTGGTGACGCGCAACTCCTCGGCGTTCATCTCGCCAAGGCCCTTGAAGCGCTGGACGGAGTCCTCGCGGGTGCGCTTGCCGTTCTGGCGGCCGAGCTCGATCAGGGCGTCGCGCTCACGGTCCGAGTAGGCGTACTCGAAGTCGTCCCGACCCCACTTGATCTTGTACAGCGGGGGGCGGGAGAGGAAGACGTGCCCGGCCTCCACCAGGGGGCGCATGAAGCGGAAGAGGAAGGTCAGCAGCAGGGTGTTGATGTGCTGGCCGTCGACGTCGGCGTCCGCCATCAGGATGATCTTGTGATAGCGGAGCTTGTCGATGTCGAAGTCCTCGTGCACGCCGGTGCCGAAGGCCGAGATCAGCGCCTGGATCTCCTGGTTGTGCAGGATCTTGTCGATGCGGGCCTTCTCCACGTTCAGGATCTTGCCGCGGATGGGCAGGATGGCCTGGTACATGGGGTCACGCCCGGACTTCGCCGAGCCGCCTGCCGAGTCGCCCTCCACGATGAAGATCTCGCACTTGGTGGGGTCGTTCGACTGGCAGTCGGAGAGCTTGCCGGGCAGCGACGCGGTCTCCAGCAGGCCCTTGCGGCGGGTCAGGTCGCGCGCCTTGCGGGCCGCCACGCGCGCGGTGGCCGCCTGGATGCTCTTGCGGATGATGTCCGCGGCCTCGTTCGGATTGCGGTCCAGCCAGTCGGTCAGGTGCTCGTGGACGACCTTCTGGACGAAGGTCTTCACCTCGGTGTTGCCGAGCTTGGTCTTCGTCTGGCCCTCGAACTGCGGCTCGGCGAGCTTGACCGAGATGATCGCGGTCAGGCCCTCGCGGATGTCGTCGCCCGTGAGGTTGTCGTCCTTGTCGCGCAGCAGCTTCTTGTCGCGCGCGTAGCGGTTGATCAGGCTGGTCAGCGCAGCGCGGAAGCCCTCTTCGTGGGTGCCGCCCTCGTGGGTGTGGATGATGTTGGCGAACGAGTAGACGCCCTCGCTGTAGCCGCTGTTCCACTGCATCGCGACCGCGAGGGACATCATCTTGTCCTTGTCCTCGGTCTCGATCGCGATCACGGTGTCGTGGACGACGTCGCCCTTGCGGGAGTTGAGGTACTTCACGAAGTCGACGATGCCGCCCTCGTAGCAGTACGCGACCGTGCGCGGCTCGAAGGCGGTCTCGTCGACCGCTTCTCCGGCGTCCGCGCCGCTGGTGGCCTTGGCGGACTCGCGCTCGTCGGTGAGCCGGATCGTCAGGCCCTTGTTCAGGAACGCCATCTCCTGGAAGCGGCGGGAGAGCGTCTCGAACGAGTAGTCCGTGGTCTCGAAGACGTCCGGGTCGGCCCAGAAGGAGACGGTGGTGCCGGTCTCCTCGGTCGGCTCGTTCCGCTTGAGCGGGGCGGTGGGGACGCCCATCTTGTAGTCCTGCGTCCAGCGGTAGCCGTCACACTTGACCTCGACGGCGACCTTGCTGGACAGGGCGTTCACCACCGAGACGCCGACGCCGTGCAGACCGCCGGAGACCGCGTATCCGCCGCCGCCGAACTTGCCGCCCGCGTGCAGCACGGTCATCACGACCTCGACGGCCGGCTTGTTCTCGGACGGCACGATGCCCACCGGAATGCCACGCCCGTTGTCCGTGACACGCACGCCGCCGTCAGCCATGATCGTGACATCGATGGTGTCCGCGTAACCGCCCAGCGCCTCGTCGACGGAGTTGTCCACGACCTCTTGCACGAGGTGGTGCAGGCCACGCTCACCGGTCGAGCCGATGTACATGCCCGGCCGCTTGCGGACCGCGTCGAGGCCCTCCAGCACCGTGATGGCACTGGCGTCGTACGCGGCGGCCTCCGTGGTGGCCGGTGCCCCGTCGGCGGGTTCGGGGGTCCCCACCAGGGACTCGGCGGACTCGCCTGGAGCAATGGACGGGATGTTCTCGTTGGGGTTGCCGGAATCGGCCACGAAGCGCCCTTTCTGGCACAGCACAACCTTCGGTACCGGCGTGCGCCGGAGCGGCTGCGGCGTGGTGCGTAGGTAAGCCGGGTCAGCGTTGCTTGCTCAGCGAGGCTCAGCGGTGCGGAGGTTCGGCGCTGCCGGTCGCCCGGCGTCGCGGGTGCTGTCGCTCAGCGGTAGCTCGGCTGTGGTGCGGCTGGATACAGCGGGATCTGGATGCAGCGGTTATGCGGGGGTCATTGGGGAGGGTGATCGGTAGGGATCAGGAAGACAGGGAGCGGGGTCGGGGATCAGGGACGAGGTCAGTTCACGGGTTGATCGATACTGCTCGGGTTTGTCCTGGGTTGCTCGGGTTCTGCTCGGTGCTATTCGGTGCGGTACTGCCTGGGTCGCGCTGGTGCACAGGCCCACCACCAGGGCCGGCGTCGGTCGGGTTGTGCCGGGCCGGTGTCGACCTTGTGGCTGGTGTTCGGCGTGTGATGGGCGTTCTGTGCGGGGGTCCCATCCTGGAAAGGACGAGATTGGCTCCAGTCTACCGGTAGCGCAGACAGTGATGGGGGTTTGCGGGTACCTGAGTCCGCATGTGCCGCCCTGAACCGGCCTCTGCCGACTCCCCATATGCGGGCCCAGCCCCCAAGACGCTCACAGCGGCACTCAGCGCTTCGGGCGGTGAACCCCCAGCTACCGTCCCCAAGACGTACGGAGCGTGCTCGCGCGGTCACCCATAGGTGTCTCTCGGGCCCCTGCTGCCAGGGGCGCGAAGGGGACCAAAACGGCGCACGGGCGCGTGCGGTCCCTGCACCTTGATGCGCTTGACGGTGCCCTGTCCCAGGTCCTGGTTGAGCCGGGCCAGCAACTGCGGGGCCAGCAGCCGTACCTGCGTCGCCCAGGCCGTGGAGTCGCACTGGACGGTCAGTACCCGCTCCTCGGGATCGTCGTCATAGGAGAGCGGTACGCAGTGGTGGGCCAGGTCGTCGCCGACGATCTGCGGCCAGCGCCCCATGACGCCGCCCACGGCGGCCGGGGTCTCCCATGCCTGGTCGGTGATCAGCCGACGAATGGCCGAAGCCAGCGGTACCGGGTCGCGCCCGTCGGCCCGCGCACCCGACCTGAGACCGCCCCTGCGCGCCTGCTTCTTCTGCTGCACGAGCGCACCGCGCTCACGGGCCTGCTCCTTGGCGGCGCGCAACGCGGCGCGCGCGAGGTCGACGCCGGACGGCGGTGCCGGGGGGCGCGGGGCGGCGCCGGGGGAAGACGGGTCGCTTGATGCGGACGACGGGGACGATGCGGAGGCGGGCGGGTCGACGGGGAGCGGTGGGGAGGCGTCGTCCAGGCGCGGTTGCGAGGTGCCGCCCGGGAGCGGTCGGGAAGCGGTGGAAGGGCGGGAGTCGTGCGCGGGCGCGCCGGGCCCGCCACGCGCCCCGGAGAGCGGCCGAGCGGCATCACGGGCGCCGGGTGTCCGCCGGCCGGGATCGGGGGCGCCGGCGGCGCCCGGGGGCCGTCCGTACGCGGGACGCTCGCCGGGGCGGGGAGCGGCGCCGGGCCACTGGCCGGGGCGGCCGGCGGGGGGTGTGTCGTTGGTCATGGGGCGTCTACCCGGCCTTCGGCGACCGCGTACCGCCGGCCCTTCAGCGCGGCCGGCACATCGTCGTCCACCGCGGCCGTCACCAGCACCTGCTCGCCCGGGGCCACCAGTTCGGCGAGGCGCTCACGGCGACGGGCGTCCAGCTCGGCGAAGACATCGTCCAGGACGAGCACCGGCTCACCGGCACGGCGGGCAGGAGTAGGGGTCTGGGGAGCGGGTGCGCCGGGGGCACCCGGGTCGACGCCGGGTGCGCCGGGTGCCGCTTGCGAGGGATCGGCCGCCGATGCGGGGTCGCCGGCAGGAGCGGCCGGCGCCGGGCCGGCGTCCGCCGTCAGTCCGGGGATCGGTTGCAGGCCCCAGGGGTCCTCGGCGCGCAGCAGGTCGTACGAGGCCAGCCGCAGCGCCAACGCACAGGACCAGGACTCGCCGTGGCTCGCGTACCCCTTCGCCGGCAGCCGGCCGAGCCGGAGCACGAGGTCGTCGCGGTGCGGTCCGGCGAGCGTCACGCCGCGTTCGATCTCCTGCTTGCGGGCGGCCGTGAGGGCACCCATGAGCTGCTCGAACAACTCGTCGCGCGTGTGGCCCTCGCCGGGCGCCGACGACTTGTACTCCAGGCCGACCGGGCCGCCGCCGGGCGCCAGCTGCTCGTACGCCTTGTCGGCGAGCGGCTGGAGCGCGGAGATCAGGGCGAGCCGCTGGGCCAGCAGCTCGGCGCCCGCACGCGCCAGGTGCTGGTCCCAGACGTCCAGGGTGGACAGGTCGAGGGAACGGCCGCCGTGCCGGCGGGCCAGCGCGGCGGACTTGAGCAGGGTGTTGCGCTGCTTGAGCACCCGGTCGTAGTCGGCACGCACCCCCGCCATGCGCGGCGCACGCGCCGTGATCAGCTCGTCGAGGAAGCGCCGGCGCTCGCCCGGGTCGCCCTTGACCAGCGCCAGGTCCTCCGGCGCGAACAGCACGGTCCGCACGATACCCACCACGTCACGCGGCTTGACCTGCGACGATCGATTGATGCGGGCGCGGTTGGCCTTGCCCGGATTGAGTTCGAGTTCGATCAGCTGACGGCGCTCGCCCTGGCTGACGGCGGCTCGAATGACGGCGCGCTCGGCGCCCATGCGCACCAGGGGCGCGTCCGACGAGACCCGGTGGCTGCCGAGCGTGGCCAGGTAGCCCACGGCCTCGACGAGATTGGTCTTGCCCTGCCCGTTGGGCCCGACGAACGCCGTGACCCCGGGCTCCAGCACGACGTCCACCCGCGCGTACGAGCGGAAGTCGGCGAGGGACAGATGCGTGAGGTGCATGGCCGGGCGCCTACCTCCCCTGGTGCTGCCGTGTGATCGTGCGGGGCGTGTGGTGCTGGTGTGTCTGGTGGTGCGATAGCGGGGCGATGGGGCCGCGCCACCCGGCGCCGGGCGCCTGCTGTGGGCTCTGCGCGCCCGGTGCCTGCCCGGGTGCTGGGGTGCGCCCGCGCGTGGCGGCGGGTCAGGCCTTCTCGACCGAGTGACCGCCGAACTGGTTGCGCAGCGCGGCGATCATCTTCATCTGCGGGGAGTCGTCCTGGCGGGAGCCGAACCGGGCGAAGAGCGAGGCGGTGATGGTCGGCAGCGGTACCGCGTTGTCGATGGCGGCCTCCACGGTCCACCGGCCCTCGCCGGAGTCCTGTGCATAACCCTTGAGCTGGTCGAGGTGCTCGTCCTCGTCGAGTGCGTTGACCGCGAGGTCGAGCAGCCAGGAACGGATCACGGTGCCGGACTGCCAGGAGCGGAAGACCTCCCGGACGTCGGTGACCGAGTGGACCGCCTCCAGCAGCTCCCAGCCCTCGGCGTAGGCCTGCATCATGGCGTACTCGATGCCGTTGTGGACCATCTTGGCGAAGTGGCCGGCGCCGACCTTGCCGGCGTGCACCGCGCCGAACTCGCCCTCCGGCTTCAGCGCGTCGAAGATCGGCTGCACCTTCTCGACGTGCTCCTTGGCGCCGCCGTACATCAGCGCGTAGCCGTTCTCCAGACCCCAGACGCCGCCGGAGACGCCGCAGTCCACGAAGCCGATCTGCTTGAGGCCCAGCTCCACGGCGTGCTTCTCGTCGTCCGTCCACCGGGAGTTCCCACCGTCCACGACGACGTCACCGGGCTCCAGGAGCTCGCCCAGCTCGTCGATGGTGGCCTGGGTGGCGGCTCCGGCCGGCACCATCACCCACACCACCCGGGGGCCCTTCAGCCGGCCGACCAGCTCCCGCAGGCTGTCGACGTCAGCCAGGTCCGGATTGCGGTCGTAGCCGATGACGGTGTGGCCGGCGAGGCGGATGCGCTCGCGCATGTTGCCGCCCATTTTGCCGAGGCCGACGAGACCGAGCTCCATCAGTGATCCTTAAGTAGCGTGGTGTGTCTTGACGGCACGTGACCGCGGTACGGCACATGCGTACCCCGGATACGAGGGTACGCCGGGAGCCTCATGCACACCTGTGGGCTCAGCCGCTCAGTCGTTCCGGCATCCCTGCGGGTGAAGACCGCTTTCGCGGGGGCGCAGGGAGCCGGAACCACGGGGTTCAGAGGGCGGACGGACGACTGAGCGTCAGCCCGACAGCCGCACCGGCATGATCAGGTACTTGTACGCCTCGTCCGCCTCGGCGTCCACCGCGGGCCGGCCGCTCAGCAGCGCCGGCTTGGTGGAGGTGGTGAACGACAGCTGGGCGACCGGGGAGTCGATCGCCTTGAGCCCGTCCAGCAGGAACGTCGGGTTGAAGGCGATCGAGATGTCGTCGCCCTCCAGCTGGGCGTCGACCCTTTCCACAGCCTGTGCATCGTCGCTCGACCCGGCTTCCAGGGTGAGCACGCCCTGCTCGAAGCTCAGCCGCACCGGCGTGTTCCGCTCGGCCACCAGCGCGACACGCTTGACGGCCTCCACGAAGGGGTCGGTCTCGATGACGGCGACGGAGTTGAACTCCGTGGGGAACAGGGTGCGGTACTTCGGCAGGTCGCCTTCGAGCAGCCGGGTCGTGGTGCGCCGCCCGGCGCCCTCGAAACCGATCAGGCCCTCGCCGGCTCCGGACCCGGACAGGGCGATGGTGACATTGTCCCCGCTGGTGAGCGCCTTGGCGGTGTCCTGGAGCGTCTTGGCGGGCACCAGGGCGACCGCGGAGACCTCCGGCTCCTCGGGCTTCCACAGGAACTCGCGTACGGCGAAGCGGTAGCGGTCGGTGGAGGCCAGGGTGACCTTGTCGCCCTCGATCTCGATCCGGACGCCGGTGAGCACCGGGAGGGTGTCGTCGCGGCCGGCGGCGATGGCCACCTGGTCGGCTGCGGCGGCGAAGACCTCACCGGGGACGGTGCCGGTCGCCGAGGGCATCTGCGGCAGCGTCGGGTACTCCTCCACAGGCAGGGTGTGGAGGGTGAACCGGGAGGAGCCGCAGACGACGCTCGCCCGTACACCGTCTGTGGAAATCTCCACGGGCCTGTTGGGCAGGTTGCGGGCGATGTCGGCCAGCAGCCGGCCGGAGACGAGGACCGTGCCCTCCTCCTCGACCTCGGCTTCGACGGAGACCCGCGCCGAGACCTCGTAGTCGAAGCTGGAGAGGCTCAGGGCGCCGTCGTCGGCCTTCAGGAGCAGGCCCGCGAGGACGGGCGCCGGCGGACGGGCCGGGAGGCTGCGGGCCGCCCAGGCCACTGCCTCCGCGAGTACGTCGCGTTCCACCCGGATCTTCACCGTAAGCCGCCTCCCGCTGTTGCCGGCCGCCTGTCGCCGCCGTTCTCGCTCCACCGGCGCTCACCGTGCCGGCGTGTGATGTCTGGTCGCTGTGCATCGTCTGCTCTGTGTCACCGGCCCCCGTGCGGGGAAGGACACCGGGGAACAGTCTGACGCACTGCACTGACAGTAGAGGCCCGTCGGGTCAAGTCGCATCAGGCGGAGGGGGCGCACGCAGCGGCCGTGCGCCCTGAGTTGTGCACAGCACCCACTTCGAAACGGATTCCTGGCTCTAACAGTGTGGGGGTAGTAGTAGGGCCTGTGGAAACCGTGGATAACCGCGTTTTCGCAGCTCAGGTGCCGTTTTTTATCCACTGCCCCTGTGGGTGGAGCCCGTGGACAACCAGGGCTCTCTGTGGACGAGGAAAAGTTGTGCACACCCCATGCACAGCCAGGGGCCACTTCTCCCCAGCTGTGTCCCCAAGTTTTCCCCCGTTGCCCACAGGCCATGCCGGCATCCCCATGTGACGCCTTTCACTCGACACGGTGACGGCGCACATTCTGTTGCCGAACAGTGGACAACCCTGTGGAGAAGGCGGGAGAAGCTGGGGACAACCGCCTTCCACCTGTGGGCCGCCGGTGGACAACCCTCGGCAGAGGGGTGGGGACAACCTCGTCGTCCACAGTCTGTGGAGATCCGTCGTCCACCAATCCACAGCCTGCTGACCTGCTGCGACAGATCTTCAACAGGCGCATCTGTGGACACCGTCTGGATAACTTCGCAGTCCCCAGGATGTGGACGGAAGAAAGTCGCCGAATCTGTGGAGAACACCCGTGACCTGTAGATAAATCGAACAGCCCTGCCGCACGCGCCGGGGACTTGGGGACGGCTGAGGACCCGAGGACGGGCGCCGGGGAGGGGCGTGGGCGGCGCCCGCGGTGTGGTGGCGCCCGGTCAGGGGGCGCCGGACGGGGGCGTGGCAGGCGGAGGGGACGGCCGGGGAGGCACGGGCGCGGGGCCACGGGGGCGCGGGGCCAGAGCTGCACGGCGGCACGGGGCACCGCGGCACGGGGCACCGTGAAGCAAGAAAACAGAGGCGGAACGAAGCCGGAGGAGGCCGGAGAGCTACGGCCCCCGGGTGTCAGCCGTTCTTGATGCGGTTGGTCAGCTCCGTGACCTGGTTGTAGATGGAGCGCCGCTCCGCCATCAGCGCGCGGATCTTGCGGTCCGCGTGCATGACCGTCGTGTGGTCGCGGCCGCCGAACTGCGCGCCGATCTTGGGCAGTGACAGATCGGTGAGCTCACGGCAGAGGTACATGGCGATCTGGCGCGCCGTCACCAGCACCCGGCTGCGTGAGGACCCGCACAGGTCCTCCACCGTGAGGCCGAAGTAGTCCGCCGTGGCCGCCATGATGTCGTGCGCCGTGATGTCCGGAGAAGCGTCCTCCCCGCCCGGGATGAGGTCCTTCAGGACGATCTCGGTGAGACCGAGGTCCACGGGCTGCCGGTTGAGCGAGGCGAACGCGGTGACGCGGATCAGCGCGCCCTCCAACTCGCGGATGTTGCGCGAGATGCGGGACGCGATGAATTCCAGGACCTCGGGCGGCGCGTTCAGCTGCTCCTGCACCGCCTTCTTGCGCAGGATCGCGATCCGGGTCTCCAGCTCGGGCGGCTGGACGTCGGTGATCAGGCCCCACTCGAAGCGGTTGCGCAGCCGGTCCTCCAGGGTCACCAGCTGCTTCGGCGGCCGGTCCGAGGAGAGCACGATCTGCTTGTTGGCGTTGTGCAGCGTGTTGAAGGTGTGGAAGAACTCCTCCTGGGTCGACTCCTTGTCCGCGAGGAACTGGATGTCGTCGACCAGCAGGATGTCCATCTCCCGGTACCGCTTGCGGAAGCTGTCGCCCTTGCCGTCCCGGATCGAGTTGATGAACTCGTTGGTGAACTCCTCCGAGCTGACGTACCGCACCCGGGTGCCCGGGTACAGGCTGCGCGCGTAGTGCCCGATGGCGTGCAGCAGGTGCGTCTTGCCGAGGCCGGACTCGCCGTAGATGAACAACGGGTTGTACGCCTTGGCGGGCGCCTCGGCGACGGCCACCGCGGCGGCGTGCGCGAACCGGTTGGACGCCCCGATGACGAAGGTGTCGAAGAGGTACTTGGGGTTCAGTCGCGCGGTCGGCTCGCCGGGACCCGTCGCGGGCGCGGGTTGCGCGGCGAGCGGGCCGGGTGCGCCGCTGGGCGCGGGAAGCGGCGGACCCCCGTGGCCGCCGGGACCGCCGGGCATGCCGCGTACTCCGCTGCCGCCGCCCGGCGCTCCGCCGGAACCCGGCATGCCACCGGGACCGGGACCACCAGGTCCGCTCGACCCGCCGGGACCGCCGGGACCGACCGCGCCGCCCGGGCGGCTGTGCCGTCCGGAGGACGGTGGCTCGGTGTGCTCGGGGCGGCGTCCGTACTCCGAGCGTTGCTCGTAGTCCGGACGCGGCGGTTCGTAGTCGGCTCGCTGCTGTTCGTACGGTCGGTGGTCCGCGTCGAAGCCGGGGCGCTCCCCGTCGTACCGGGAACGTTCGGTGTCGTAGCCGGACCGTTCGCCGTCGTAGCCAGGTCGCTCCCCGTCGTAGCCGGGACGCTCGCTGTCGTACCCGGGGCGTTCGTTGTCGTACCCGGGTCGGCCGGACTCGTAGCCGGGGTGCTCGGGGGACGGCTGCGGTGTCGCGTACGGATCACGCTCCGGGAAGCCGAGGCGCGGCTGCTGCCAGCCGTAGTCGTCGCCGGACCGCGGCCAGGAACCGGGCGTGGGACGGTCGTGCTCGTAGTCCGGATACGCGGGACGGGCCGTGGGGAGCTGGTCCGGGTGGGCAGGGGGGAGCTGATCCACACCGGTCTGGGTCTGGTCGTCGTGGTGCGGGCCGGTGCGGGCAGGGGGAAGGAAGGTCTGGTCGTATCGCTGGTGCGGCAGGCCCGGTGGCTGTGGGGCGGGCAACGGCGCGCTCGCCGGCTCGTTGGCCGCGGAGTCGTCCACGGTGATGGCGATGCGGATGGGCCGCCCGCACTCCCGGCTCAGGGTTTCGCTGACGACCGGGGCGAGCCTGCCCTCCAGGACGCCCTTTGCGAACTCGTTCGGCACGGCGAGCAGCGCCGTGTCCGCCACCAGAGCCAGCGGCTGGCAGCGCCTGATCCAGTGCTCGTCCTTCGCCTCGACGCTCTGTTCCCGATGGCCCTGTCCGTCTCCGAGCAACTGCTCCAGCACTCGTGGCCACACTGCGGCAAGATCAGCAGGTACATCAGCCACAGGGCACGCTCTCTCGCTGGTCCCACGAAGGTGTGGTTCCTGGGACGGGTCGGAAGAAAATCTTGAAGGGTTCGGAACGACTCGAACCGGAGGGATCTTGACGGGCAGCAGAACGAACGATGCGGTGATCAGAACGGACGAATCGACAGTCCAGCCACGGTAGTCAGGGCGCCGGTGTGGTTCAAGTCGTTGTCCACAGCCTGTGCATAGTGTCTCTCAGTCTCCCTCAAGCTCGGGCGGCGTCCCGACTCGGCTCGCTGGTTTGACCGAATGCTGCGGGCCCGCGTACCGTGTCGAGGTCGGGTTTGTCTATGGCTGCTGCCGCCTGCCTTCGAAGGCAAGGGTCACGCTGAGTGACCGAGAAGCGGTGCACTCGGGCGTAAGCGAGCACCTCGTGGGCGCACGGTGACAGCCAGGCGAAACCCGCCATCCACCGACATCATTTCTGGAGCCCCCGAGTGAGCAAGCGCACCTTCCAGCCGAACAACCGTCGTCGCGCGAAGACCCACGGCTTCCGGCTGCGTATGCGCACCCGTGCCGGCCGCGCGATTCTCGCGTCCCGCCGCAGCAAGGGTCGCGCCCGCCTGTCGGCCTGAGCCGTTACGACCTTGAGGCCGATGACGTCGTGCTGCCTACCGAGCATCGGCTGAGGCGGCGCGAGGACTTCGCGACCGCGGTACGCCGGGGACGCCGGGCCGGACGCCCACTCCTCGTCGTACACCTCTGCAGCGGTGTCACGGACCCGCACGCGCCCGGGGAAGTCGTTTCCCCGACGCGTGCGGGTTTCGTCGTGAGCAAGGCGATCGGGTCTGCGGTTGTACGGAACAAGGTCAAGCGCAGGCTGCGTCATCTCATGCGAGACCGATTGACACTTTTTCCGCCCGGTAGCCTGGTAGTCGTACGAGCGCTGCCTGGATCGGGTGATGCCGATCACGCACAGCTGGCCGAAGACCTTGACGCCGCTCTTCAGCGACTGCTGAGAGGGGGTGCGCGATGAAATACCCACTGCTTGCCCTGATCAAGCTGTATCAGTGGACCATAAGCCCGCTACTGGGTCCGGTCTGCAAGTACTACCCGTCGTGCTCCCACTACGGCTACGAGGCCATCGACCGGCACGGCGCGATCAAGGGCACGGCGCTCACAGCCTGGCGCATTCTGCGGTGCAATCCGTGGTCGCTCGGTGGCGTGGATCACGTCCCGCCACGCAAGCGGCCCCGGTGGCACGAAATGCTGCGTGACGCCTGGCGTGCGCGCAAGGGCGGGCCTCCCGCCGCCGGCGAGCCTTCCAGGGACCTCTCCACTGAGTCCCAGGGCCCGGTCGCCGAGACCCCGACCCATGCTCAAGGAGCCTGATTAGTGGACACGATTGCCAGTCTGTTCAGCTTCATCACGACACCCGTCTCCTGGGTGATCGTCCAGTTCCACACGTTGTTCGGCGCGATCTTCGGCGACGACACGGGCCTGGCCTGGGGCCTGTCCATCGTGTCCCTGGTGGTCTTGATCCGTATCTGCCTGATCCCGCTCTTCGTGAAGCAGATCAAGGCGACGCGCGCCATGCAGACGCTCCAGCCTGAGATGAAGAAGATCCAGGAGCGCTACAAGAGCGACAAGCAGCGCCAGTCCGAAGAGATGATGAAGCTCTACAAGGAGACGGGCACCAACCCGCTCTCCTCGTGTCTTCCGATCCTGGCGCAGTCACCGTTCTTCTTCGCCCTGTACCACGTGCTCAGTGGCATCGCGTCGGGCAAGACCATCGGCGTCATCGACCAGCCGCTGCTGGAGAGCGCCCAGAAGGCGCACATCTTCGGTGCCCCGCTGGCTGCGAAGTTCATGGACAGCCCGGACAAGGTCGCGGCTCTGGGAGCCACGCTCACCGACGTACGCATCGTGACCGCGGTCATGATCGTGCTGATGTCCTTCTCGCAGTTCTACACGCAGCGCCAGCTGATGACGAAGAACGTGGACATGACGGTGAAGACGCCGTTCATGCAGCAGCAGAAGATGCTGATGTACGTCTTCCCGGTGATGTTCGCCGTCTTCGGTATCAACTTCCCGGTCGGTGTCCTCGTCTACTGGCTGACCACCAACGTGTGGACCATGGGTCAGCAGATGTATGTGATCCGCAACAACCCGACCCCGGGTTCCAAGGCCCAGGCCTCCTACCTGGAGCGACTGGCCAAGCACGTCACGACCCACGGCAAGACCCGTAACCGCCGTGAGCGCGCCATCGTCAAGGCCATCGTCGCCAAGGGCCGCGACCGTAACGAGTACGAGCGCAAGTTCATCAACGGCCTGACCAAGGCGGGCCTCGCCGCTCAGCTCAGCGGCAACGTGGTGCCCAGCGCGAGCGTGCAGGACACGGACGAGGCGGAGACCACCGGTGACACCGGCACGGGGGGCGCCGGTGCCGCCCCGCGGCGCCAGCAGCCCAAGCGTCAGTCCAAGGCCCAGCGGCAGTCCGGTGGCTCCCAGCAGAGCCAGGGAACCGGGAAGCCGGGGGGCGGCGCCAAGCCTGAGGACGGTACGGAGGGCGACAAGCCGTCGCTCAGCAAGGAGACGCCGTCGGGCGGCAAGCAGGATGCGTCGAAGGATGCCAAGACCCCGGCCCAGCCGGCTCGGAGCCGCGCGTCGTCCGGTAATGCACGCCAAGCCAAGTCCGGACAGCGCAAGGGCCAGCGGCCCAAGCACCCGTCCAAGAAGTGAAGAAGGAGTCATCCGTGACGGAAGGCACCACCACCGCCGCTGCTGAGGCCGACGACAGCATGACCCGCCTGGAGCAGGAGGGTGAGATCGCTGCCGACTACCTGGAGGGTCTGCTCGACATCGCGGACCTCGACGGTGACATCGACATGGACGTCGAGGCGGACCGGGCGTCCGTGTCGATCATCAGTGACACCAGTAGCCGAGACCTGCAGAAGCTGGTCGGCAGGGAAGGAGAGGTGCTGGAGGCTCTCCAGGAGCTCACCCGCCTTGCCGTGCACCGGGAGACCGGTGACCGCAGCCGGCTCATGCTGGACATCGCCGGACACCGCGCCAAGAAGCGTGAGGAGCTCTCTCGGCTCGGCGCCAAGGCGGCCAGCAAGGTCAAGAGCTCGGGCGAGCCGGTGAAGCTCGACCCGATGACGCCCTTCGAGCGCAAGGTGGTGCACGACGCGGTCAAGGCCGCCGGACTGCGCAGTGAGTCCGAAGGCGAGGAGCCGCAGCGCTTCGTCGTCGTACTTCCCGCCTGACCAGCACTTTTCCCCGGCCCCGTCTGTTCGCAGGCGGGGCCTGTCTTTGTCAGCCTGTTAATCAAGCGCACCGCCGCACAGTGCGGTACGGAAGGGACGGTCCCCGTGACGGAGGCAGCGGAGCTTCCGCCGGCGCCTGAGGTGGCCCGGACGGTCTTCGGCGAGCGATTCCCGGACGTGGTCCGGTACGGCGAGCTGCTGGCTGATACGGGCGTGCGTCGAGGCCTCATCGGCCCTCGCGAGGTGCCCCGGCTGTGGGAGCGGCACCTGCTGAACTGCGCCGTGCTCTCGGAGGTCGTCCCGGAGGGTGTCACGGTCTGCGATGTGGGATCCGGTGCGGGACTGCCCGGTATCCCGCTGGCCCTGGTCCGCCCCGACCTGAAGATCACCCTGCTGGAGCCTCTGCTGCGGCGCACCAACTTTCTCGGCGAGGTCGTCGAGCTGCTGGGGCTTGACCATGTGAACGTGGTCCGTGGCCGCGCCGAGGAAGTCCTCGGTTCCCTGCCTCCCGTGCATGTGGTCACCGCACGAGCGGTGGCACCGCTCGACCGGCTGGCAGGCTGGGGTGTCCCTCTGCTGAGGCCCTACGGGGAGATGCTGGCGCTCAAGGGCGACACCGCGGAGCAGGAGGTCAGGAGCGCTGGGGCGGCCCTGAACAAGCTGGGTGCCGTCGAGACGTCGGTGTTGCGTGTCGGTGAGGGCCTGGTGGACCCGCCGGCCACCGTGGTGCGGGTCGAGGTCGGAGAGAGCCCGGGCGGTGTGCGGTTCGCGGCGAAGCGCGCCAAGGCGGCCAGGGTCGGGCGAACACGCCGACGTAGGTGAGTGAGTCGAGATGTGCGGTCCCTCGGCCGTGGTCCATGGTCTGATGGCCGAGGGGCAAGACCCGTGACCCGTGGCCCGTGACCCATGGCCGAAGGACAAGATCCGTTGTTCACGGGTATGGCTGGGGCTGTCCCCAGAGGTCCCGGATCCAGAAGAGTGCGAGTATCCCCCGTGAGCGTCTCTTCATACCGGCGCGGCATCCGTTGTCATCCGTCCAGATGACAGGCGTACTCCACACAAGCTGCCTAAACCACTCATCTCGGAGTGTCGCCCTGATGTGGCGTTGACGTCTCGGCATCGTGTTTCACGTGAAACGTCGCTCACTTCTGCATGGCATCATCAAGCGGGGTCGCGCTGCGGCTGAACCGCGTGACCACCGGTCTTGGCAGGATCGGGGGTCACCCACACCGGGCACGGAGTTTTCCACAAACGTGGATTTCTCCACAGAAGCACAGGCTCCGCTGGTTCACGACCCCACAGGCATGGGAGGCTCTGTTTATCGCGAGCCTGAAGTCGAGGAGAGTGAATCCTTGCGGTCCGACGCCAACATCGCGGGACCGATGACCGACCCGGTCCCCGGTCCCCGCACCGAGACGGCGGGGGAGGATGTTTCACGTGAAACACCGGCCCCGCTGGACGACACTCCTATCGGTCGTGCTGCCCAGCTGGCGATGGAAGCCCTGGGTCGTGCCGGCGAGGGCTTGCCGCGACCGGAGCAGACCCGAGTCATGGTGGTCGCCAACCAGAAGGGCGGCGTGGGTAAGACCACGACCACGGTCAATCTGGCTGCATCGCTGGCCGTCCATGGTGGTCGGGTCCTGGTCATCGACCTTGACCCGCAGGGCAATGCCTCTACGGCTTTGGGCATCGACCACCACGCCGAAGTCCCCTCCATCTACGACGTGTTGGTGGAGAGTAAGCCGCTGTCGGAAGTGGTGCAGCCCGTCCCCGATGTCGAGGGACTCTTCTGTGCACCGGCCACGATCGATCTTGCGGGGGCAGAGATCGAGCTGGTCTCCCTCGTGGCCCGAGAGAGCCGGCTCCAGCGTGCCATCCAGGCGTACGAGCAGCCGCTTGACTACATCCTCATCGACTGCCCGCCTTCTCTGGGCTTGTTGACGGTCAACGCCTTGGTGGCCGGGGCGGAGGTCCTGATCCCCATCCAGTGCGAGTACTACGCGTTGGAAGGCCTGGGACAGCTTCTCCGTAACGTCGACCTGGTGCGTGGACACCTCAACCCGTCCCTGCATGTGTCCACGATCCTGCTCACCATGTACGACGGCCGGACCCGGCTTGCGTCGCAGGTAGCAGAGGAAGTGCGGAACCACTTCGGCGAAGAGGTACTGAGGACGAGCATTCCGCGCTCGGTGCGTATCTCTGAAGCCCCGAGCTATGGGCAGACCGTACTGACCTACGATCCTGGCTCAAGCGGTGCGCTTTCGTACCTGGAAGCGGCGCGAGAGATCGCGCTCCGGGGTGTCGGTATCCGGTACGACACCCAGCACGCTCAGCATGGCCCCATGGGCTCTCAGGTCATGGGCTCTCAGAACGAACAGCAAAGTATGGCGGAGGGGATCCAGTGAGTGAGCGACGGAGAGGGCTTGGCCGCGGTCTCGGGGCTCTGATCCCCGCGGCTCCGGCAGCCGAGAAGTCTGCTCCCCCGGCGGTGGGCAGTGGGGGATCGGCGTCGCCTACGAGCGTTCCCGTCCTCAGCGCGGAGCGTGGCGTGGCGGCGGCCAAGGTGGCCACGCTGCCCAGAGGCACCGTCTCCCCGGAGGCGGAAGAGGTCCTCGATGCCAGCCCGGTGGTGGAAGAGCCGGAGGTCTCGTCCGCCGAGGCGTACTTCGCAGAGCTGCCGCTCGACAGCATCACGCCGAACCCGCGCCAGCCGCGTGAAGTGTTCGACGAGGATGCGTTGGCCGAACTCGTCACCTCCATCAAAGAGGTCGGGCTCCTCCAGCCTGTTGTGGTGCGACAGGTGGGGGCGACGCGTTACGAGCTCATCATGGGCGAGCGTCGTTGGCGAGCTTGCCGTGAGGCCGAGCTTGACCGAATCCCCGCAATCGTCCGTGCCACGGATGACGAGAAGCTTCTCCTGGACGCCCTGCTGGAGAACCTTCACCGTGCCCAGCTGAATCCGCTAGAAGAGGCCGCGGCCTACGATCAGCTGCTCAAGGACTTCAACTGCACCCACGACCAACTCGCCGACCGCATCGGCCGCTCCCGCCCCCAGGTGTCCAACACACTGCGGCTGCTGAAGCTTTCCCCGGCCGTGCAACGGCGTGTCGCCGCGGGTGTGCTGTCGGCGGGTCATGCACGGGCCTTGCTCTCCGTGGAGGACTCGGAGGAGCAGGACCGGCTTGCCCATCGGATCGTGGCGGAGGGGCTCTCCGTACGGGCGGTCGAGGAGATCGTCACGCTGATGGGCTCGCGTCCGCAGAGCGCACCGAAAGCCAAAGGCCCACGGGCTGGCACTCGGGTGTCCCCTGCGCTGAGCGATCTCGCCACCCGGCTCTCGGACCGTTTCGAGACCCGAGTGAAGGTGGACCTGGGGCAGAAGAAGGGCAAGATCGTCGTGGAGTTCGCCTCGATGGAGGACCTCCAGCGCATTCTCGGCTCCCTGGCACCCGAGGAAGGCCCAGTCCTTCAGAGCGGATTGCAGGAGGCGGAGGACGACGACATGTCAGCCTGATCCTCAACTCATGGGCACTCCGTGACCATAGGAGAGCGGGCCATGTCCGGTGTGTACCGGAACACGGCCCGCTCTTTGCTTTCTTACGGTATCGGTGCAATCGCATCGTGGATACGATGCGAGTACTGAAGACTTCCGGCCCTCGGGCTGGAAGCAATCGGTGGATGCGTCGGCAGCCGCTCAGGGACGGAGCGCTCTGACCAGCCGCCCGTAGCGCGGCGGGTGGCAGAGGAAGTGAGGAACTGCCTTCATGGGGCGTCGGCTCGTACCGCTTACGCTGGACAACCTTCCTGATCTCCCCAAGCGCTGCCGCGGTTGTGTGTTCTGGGAGCTTGACCCGGTGAGTGGGGAAGCCGCACTCAAGGCAGGCACCCCCGAACTGGAGAAGGAAGCATGGATCTCCGCCGTGCTCTTGGAATGGGGATCCTGCGGCCGGGTCGTCTATATCGACGATGTCCCCGTGGGCTTCGTTCTCTACGCTCCGCCTGCGTACGTCCCACGCTCCATTGCCTTCCCCACCAGTCCGGTGGCCGCGGATGCCGTCCAGTTGATGACCGCCTGGATCATGCCTGGGTACCAAGGACAAGGGCTGGGTCGCGTGATCGTGCAGACGGTGGCCAAGGACCTGCTGCGGCGGGGCTTCAAGGCCATTGAGGCGTTTGGGGACGCGCGCTGGAAGGAGCCTGCCTGCCTTCTGCCGGCCGACCATCTTCTGGCTGTCGGCTTCAAGACGGTCCGACCGCACCCGGCCTTTCCGCGGCTGAGGCTGGAACTACGCACGACGCTGTCCTGGAAGGAAGACGTCGAGATGGCGATCGACCGACTGCTGGGCGCGGTGCAGAAGGATCCTGTGCTGCGTCCGCTCTAAGACGGTCCTGGCGGTGTCATACGAGAACGGGCCAACCCGTGTGGGTTGGCCCGTCGATGTTTCACGTGAAACAACGCCCCTGGCGTCACTCCCCGATGAAGTCCTCCAGATCGCGGACGATGGCGGCCTTAGGCTTGGCCCCGACGATGGTCTTGGCGACCTCACCGTCCTGGTACACGTTCAGCGTGGGGATGGACATCACTCCGTACTTGGCAGCGATGCCGGGGTTCTCGTCGATGTTGAGCTTGACGACCTCGATCTTGTCGCCGTACTCCGCCGCGATCGCCTCCAGGGACGGGGCGATCTGGCGGCACGGACCGCACCACGCCGCCCAGAAGTCGACCAGTACGGGCTTGTCGCTCTTGAGTACGTCCTGCTCGAATGAGTCGTCGGTCACGTGCTTCAGGGTGCCGGCCACTACGGGCTCCTTAGTTCAGTGTGGATGAGAGATCAGGCGGTGGCGTTGGCCGCTGCCGCTTCGGTACCGACCCCTGCCGCCTCCGCATCATGGGCGGAAGCCAGGAAGCGCTCCGCGTCGAGAGCCGCAGAACATCCGGTGCCGGCCGCCGTAATCGCCTGGCGGTAGGTGTGGTCGACGACGTCACCGGCGGCAAAGACACCAGCAACGTTGGTGCGTGTGGACGGGGCCTGCACCTTCAGGTAGCCCTCCTCGTCCAGGTCGAGCTGGCCCTTGAAGAGCTCTGTACGGGGATCATGGCCGATCGCGATGAACAGACCCGTAACCGCCAGAGGGGAGGTCTCGCCCGTCTTTAGATTGCGCAGCGTCAGCCCGGAAAGCTTCTGGTCTCCGTTGATCTCGGCGACCTCGCTGTCCCAGATGAACTTGATCTTCGGATCACCGAAGGCTCGGTCCTGCATCGCCTTGGAAGCGCGCAGAGCGTCCCGCCTGTGCACGATGGTGACGGACTTCGCGAACCTCGAGAGGAAGGTTGCCTCCTCCATGGCGGTGTCGCCACCACCGATCACCGCAATGTCCTGGCCCTTGAAGAAGAAGCCGTCACAAGTGGCACACCAGGAGACACCGCGTCCGGACAGGGCATCCTCATTGGGCAGCCCGAGCTTGCGGTGCTGCGAACCCGTGGTGACGATGACCGTCTTTGCCTCATGGACGGTGCCGGCGGTGTCGGTGACGGTCTTGATCTCGCCGCTGAGATCGACGGAGACGGCGTCATCCGGGACCAGTTCGGCGCCGAAGCGCTCGGCCTGCGCACGCATGCCGTCCATGAGCTCCGGGCCCATGATTCCGTCCCGGAACCCGGGGAAGTTCTCCACCTCCGTGGTGTTCATCAGCGCGCCACCGGCGGTGACGGAGCCCTCGAACACCAGCGGCTTCAGCGACGCGCGCGCGGTGTACAGCGCCGCTGTATAGCCGGCGGGCCCGGATCCGATGATGATCACGTTACGGACGTCGCTCACGGCTTCATTCCTCGTCTCTGGGGACTGGGCTGCGTTCTCCTGGCGGGAGCCGTTTGGGGACTCACACACCACGCAACGGATCCTACGGGGCTTGCATTCCCGACCGCCCCGAGGCCACGACAGACGCGTGTGTCATGAGCGGAAAAGGACGACGGGGCGCTCGCTCTGGAGATCTCCCCGGAAGCGATCAGTGGCGTGCGTAGGAGCGGGTCAGGAGAACCGTGCCTGCTGGAGCCAGCTGCTTTTCCGTGCAGGCCGCATCCACGACGTACGCCGAGACCTTGTGCCTGTCCGTGGTATGCGGCATCACCACGAGATAGGCATCCTTGCCCTTGTAGACGCCTCGCTCGGCCGCGATCGGGGGCTCGCTGCGGCCGATGCCGCTGCGGATACAGTCGGGAACGTCCACGCCACTCTCGGGCCGCCCCAGCGGACTCGCCTTTTTGGTGGTGCTCCGACTGGGGTTCGGAGTGTCCGGGGAGCCCATTTCCAGGGACGGAGTGGGGGTCGCGGATCCACGTTCCGTCTGTGTGGCGACCGGCGCGGGGTGCTCTTTGAGCAGCGTGTTGACCTCACCCTGGAGCGTCCGCGACGAGAACGTGTGACGAGCGTCCGAGTGGCCGTCGTGAGACCCGGTCGTTTCCCCGGAGCCACCGGTCATCGTCTGAAGTAGCACAGCGCCGATCCCGATGAGGACCGCAGTGAAGACGGCACCGAAGGCGGCAGTCCGACGTCCGCTCCGGGTGCGGCTCCGGGGCGCTCGGCCTGGCCCGCGGGTCGCACGAGGGTGACCTGACGGCCGGCTGCCTGTGGCTTCGCGTGCGTTGGCAGTCGATGTTTCACGTGAAACATGCCCCCGGCTCGATCCGCGCCTGGCGCTCTTGCCCCCAGCAACCCCGGGAACCGCCGTCGGAGAATCATGGTGCTCCTTGGCCGCATCCCCCGAGCCCGAGGATGCGTCCGGGCTCGCCCCCGCAGAAGACGAGGGCGTCGTGGCTGCCAGGAGAGCTTCGGCAGCCAGGGCAGCGTCGATGCGCTGGGCGACGTCCGTCGGCATGGGCGAGGCGAGCTTGTACGTGCCCAGCAGAGCGCGAATCTCCTCCAGAGAGGAATAGGTCTCCGCGCAGTCCGCGCAGTCGCTCAGATGCTCTCGTAGCTCCGTTGCACGGGAGCGGGCCAGAAGGCCCTCTGTCAGAGCGGAGAGCTCGTCGACGTCAGGATGCTCGGCCGCGTCGGTCGTGGATGTCATGCTCGCCCACCTCCGCCTTTCACAGCCGCTGAATCACTGACGTTCTTGCCCTGAGGTCCTTCTGCGGGTGGGACGGCTGTCCCCTGCGTCCGGTTCCTTCCTCTGGTGCGCCGCCAACCTGAGGGCTGCTTGCCGTCGGGAGCGCCTGCGCCGACCGTTCGCTCATCGCGACCGGCGCCCGGCCCTTCCTCGCTGCTTCCGCTGGCGCCCCGCTGTGGAGGGATGTCATCCCCGCTGTCCGCGGTCGGGCGTAGATGGCTCAGGAGGGGTAGCAACCTGGCTCTCCCGCGTGCACATCGACTCTTCACCGTGCCCGTGGCGACATCGAGAATCCCGGCGGCCTCGGCCACCGGATAACCCTGCATATCAACCAGGACGAGAGCCGCGCGCTGCTCAGGTGGCAGGGTCCGCATGGCCGCCATCAGCTGCCGGTGCAGATCTTTGCGCTCCGCCGGTGCCGAGGCCTCCTCGTGCGGCTCCAGCAGGTGCTCGAGGCGCTCGGTGTCATCGACAGGCGAGGTCTTACGTGAGGCGACCTTGCGGGCACGGTCCAGACAGGCGTTGACCGTGATCCGATGCAGCCAGGTGGTCACGGCTGACTGGCCGCGGAAGGTGTGGGCTGCGCGATAGGCCGAGACAAGAGCGTCCTGTACGGCGTCCGCGGCTTCCTCGCGGTCCCCCAGAGTGCGCAGTGCGACCGCCCAGAGCCGGTCACGATGGCGGCGTACCAGCTCGCCGAAGGCATCCGGGTCCCCCGCGACATGGCGGGCCAGGAGAGCCTTGTCGGTGTCCCCCGAGGTCTCCTCCGCTCGCACCGTGCCCCCTATGCCGTCCAGGGCGCTCAGAATATAGGCGGCCCAGGTGGCTGTAAACGGCAGGGCTGTGCTGCAAAGGAAAAGGCCCAGAAGCCGTTGACTCCTGGACCATTTCTTAGCCAGTTCTGGCTTTGCGGACGGGCCGAGCCCGCATCTCAGGCGCCCTGACGGCGTGCGTCCCCACCCTGGGGACCAGCGGGAGCGGCCAGAATTCTACGGGTGGGACGGATCCGAAAGAAACCGTGCACCGGCCCGGTCTGGCTATTCGGAAGGCCTGCCCAAGACCTTTATCTCGGAAATTCCTCCACGATATTGGTTCTGTGACTCCGGAGGGAGGGAGGTGATGTGGATCAGTACGTACCTGGTGCGCACTGGCTTGCTCAGGCTCTTCTTGAGCGCTGACCCCACGGTGTCCAACCTGGTGAGACGCTGGGGGAAGTCACTCAACACGCTGGGGTTCGAGGCACCGGAATCGGCGGCCAGGACCTCCAGTTTCTGGCCACTCCGGTACAGGGCGAGATCGAAGCCGGTGACCTCCTGGACGCGGCCCAGGTCGACGACGATGCCGCTACCGTCCTTGCGGGCGGATAGCCTGCCGAAGTTCGCGTAGTTGTAGTAGCTGGGTGTCACCCAGGCCGTGTCCGGGTTGCTGTCGATGGCCTTCCCGACCTTGTCCTCGCTGATGCCGCTCCCGCTGGGCTCGAACTCCTTGGCCCTGTCGATCTTGAGGGGCTTTCCGGCGGTGGTCTTCTTGCCCGAACCGCCGACGCCCTCACTGGTGCCGTGCGGATGCCCGGAGTCGTTGCCCCGTTCCATCAGCGCTTCCGCGAGCTGCCAGCTGCCGAGGCCGAGCGCCACGATCAACAGTGCCGACACCCCCCACTTGAGGACCCTGCCGGTCCTGCTCTGGAGCGGCGGCGGCGGTGTGACCACCACCGGCGAACCGGGGACACCAGCCGTGGGCGTCCGGCCGTAGACGCCTTGCTGGTACGTGGTGCTGCGGTACTCGGGCGGCGGGGTGAAAGCGGGCTCCGGCGGTGGGATCCGCGGCATCGCGGAGACCGCCTCCAGGAGCTCCTCCGGAGTGGTGCAGGGCGGCTCCTGCCGGGAAGCCGTCGCGCCGTCGTTGACCAGGGCGCGCATGGCGAGCTGTGACAGCCCGCGGTGCACTCCCGCCCGTACCTGGTCGGGGGCGATGAGTCCGACGCCCTTGGGTAGCCCGGACAGGCCGTAGGCGTCGTTCTCGTAGGGCCAGCGCCGGGTGAGGGCGGCGTACAGCAGGGCGCCGATCGCCTCGGTGTCCGTGCGCTGTGGTGTGGTGGAGGTGATGCCTCGGAGGGCGGCGTTGACCGCGAGGCCACGCACCCGCCATTGGCCGGTCGAGGTGCGCAGTACGGCACTCGGGGTGAGCCGCAGATGTGCCAGGCCCTCGCGGTGGGCGGCCGTCATGGCCTGCGTCACCTGGGTCACCATCTGGTAGGCATCGTGCACCTCGAGCGGACCGGAGGCGAGCAGCGCCGTCAGCTCGGTGGCGTCCGGCAGCCACTCGTGGACGACGTAGACGAGGTCGTTCTCCTCCACGGCGTCGAGGACCTGGACGAAGCGGGGGTCGCCCAGCAGAGCGGAAGACCGCGCGGCGGCCAGCACCGAACGCGCCCGAGGGTGCTCCGCGAGGAGCAGGTGGACACCGACGGCCCGGCGGAGTTTCTCGTCCACGGCACGCCAGCTGCTGAATCCGTCCAGTCGGGTGACGCACTCCTCGAGACGGTAGCGCCGGGCGAGCTTGTACCCGCTGTGCAGCTCGGGTGCCGGAGGCGTCTTCAGCACGGGCTCGCTGGAAGCCGCTGCCTCGGAGGCGTGCGGCTCGGCGTCGATCGTCCCGACAGCCGTCTCGACGGCAGCTTCGTCCACCGGCTTGCCGGTCGGCTCGTCGGATGCCTCGTGCGCCGGCTTGTCGGTCGTCTCGTCGACCTTCTTCTCGGCGCTTTCGAGGGGCTCGGCAGCGGTGCTGCCGATCGCCACGGTGTCGGTGTCTCGGGAGACTGGATCTGGATCTGGCTTGTCCGACGTTTGTGGGGGCTCCGTTGTCTCGCTGGTGCTGTCAGCTGTGTCGTCGGTCGGATCGGCGGCTGGGGTGCCGTCGGATCCGGTGGGCCGGTCCGTGCCGTCCGCTGCGGTGTCCACGGTGTCCCGCTTCCGGGACTGGGCCACCCCGTCGGTCGTGTCCTTCTCCGCCTCGGCAGATGGCGTTTCGTCACCGCCGCCCGCTGCCACGTCTACGGCAGCCGTGCTCCGTTCCGCCACCGTGGTTCCTGCCTCCCCATCCATTGCGATCCCGTTCGACGCCAAACCCAATTGTGCCCACAGTCCACCGCTGTGCACGACACGCGGTGGGTGCCGATGGTTGTACCGACCCCGGCCATACCGGCATTTCCGGACTCAGCGGCCGAGTCTGCCGCGGACCATGCCGAGCACCGAGTTCAGCTCCTGGATGCGCAGCCTGCGGGCGACCAGTACGAAGATCGCCAACAGTGCGATGCCACCCACGATCAGAGCTGCGATCGACCCCAGCACGCCGTATCCCAGCGTCCGGGTGGTCAGATAGCTGAGCACTCCACCGATCAGGGCCGCGGGGACGGACGCCAGGGACAGCCGGGCGTAGCTGCGCAGCACGTGTGTGCCGTCCAGGTCTCCGCCCAGGCGCCGGCTCAGTCGCCGCCAGGCCACGCCCACGCCGACCGCGTAAGCCAGGCCGTACACCCCCGCCATGCCGGTCACCGCCCACCGGGCGGGCAGCACCATGTAGCAGATCCACGACCCTGCGGCGTTGCAGACGGCCACGATGACCGTGTTGTAGAAGGGCGTGCGGGTGTCCTCGTACGCGTAGAAACCGCGGAGGACGACGTACTGCACCGAGTACGGGATCAGTCCCACGCCGAACGCCATCAGGATGTACCCGATGGACTTGGCGGCCTCCGTTTGGCTGGAGCCGTACAGCAGGGTGCACATCGGCACGCCGAGGGCGACGAAGGCGAAAGCCAACGGGACGATCACGACGGCGGAGTTGCGCAGCCCCTGGGAGATGTCGTCGCGTACCGCGCCCGGGTCGCCGTCGGCGGCGGCCCGGGACAGCCGCGGGAGCAGCGCGGCCATCACCGAGACGGTGATGATGGCCTGCGGCATCGCCCAGATCAGCTGGGCGTTGGTGTACGCGAGGAAACCAGCACCCTTCGCGCCGGAGGCATGTCCTGCCGCGGTGGACAGCTCGGTGACCACGATCAGGCCGGCCTGGTTGGCGAGCACGAAGAGCATCGTCCACTTGGCCAGCGCCATCGTCTTGCCGAGGCCGTGGCCGCGCCAGTCGAAGCGCGGACGGAAGCGGAAGCCGGCCTCGCGCAGGTACGGGATCATGGCCAGCGCCTGGACGACGAGTCCGAGCAGGGTGCCGATGCCGAGCAGCCGCACGCCCTCCGGCGGGATCGTCTGTACGTCCATGTTGGTGTGCGCCGAGGTGCCGTAGACCCAGAGGAACGACCCGAAGGCGAAGATCATCACGATGTTGTTGAGGACCGGAGTCCACATCATCGCGCCGAACTTGCCGCGGGCGTTGAGGATCTGCCCCATCACCACATGGATGCCCATGAAGAAGATGGTGGGCAGGCAGTAGCGGGCGAAGGTGACGGTGACGCTGTTGGCCACCGCGTCGTCCGCGATGGTCGGCGACTGTAGACGGATCAGCCAGGGCGCGGCCACCACGACGACCACGGTGATCAGACCGAGGGCGACCATCACCAGCGTCAGCAGCCGGTTGGCGTAGGCCTCGCCGCCGTCCTCGTCCTCCTTCATGGAGCGCACCAGCTGTGGCACGAAGACGGAGTTCAGGCCGCCGCCGACGGTGAGGATGTACACCATCGTCGGCAGCGTGTAGGCGACGGTGAAGCTGTCGCCGAGCATGCCGGGGCCGAGTGCGGCGGTGATCACAATGGTGCGGACGAAGCCGGTGATACGGGAGACCAGGGTGCCCGCCGCCATCACCGCGCTGGACTTCAGCAGGCTCGACGCCTTGCCGCGTGGCTTCGGCGGGGAAACCGGTGCGGGGGCGGCCGCGGCGGCCGGGCCGGGTGCTTCACCCTGGCCGGCCGCTTCGGTCGCCGGCGTCGGGACGGCGAAGGGCTCGACGGGTCGCCCGGAGTCGTGCTGCTGGTCCCGGAACAGATACGCGAAGGCGTCCTGGTGGTGGCTCTCGTCGCCTGCCTGGCCGGCCTGGTCTGTGGGGCCGAAAGGATCGTCCACGGCACCGTACGGCGCCTGGACGGGCTCTGCGGAGGGTACTGAGGGGCGCCCGGGGCCCTGTGGTGCCTGTGGTGCCTGTGGTGCCGGAGGCCGGGCTTCGGCCCACTGGCGCGGGTCGGCGATCTGACCGGACGGGGGCGGCCCGGGATACGGCGGTCGTGGCTCCTGGCCGGAGTAGCCGGGGTAGGCCGACTGCGGGCCCTGGCCCCGGTACGGGGCCTGCCCCTCATCGCCCCGATAGGACGGTGGCGGGCCCTGGTACGGGGGCGGGACGGGGCGCGTGTGGTGGTCGTGCAGCGCCCCGGCCACCGGCTCCTGCACGGTCGGGTGCTGGCCGTAGGCATCCTGCCCGGGGTACGGGTCCTGGCCGTAGCCGTCCGGCGGGTACATCTCGGCGGCCTGCTGCGGTGGCATCAGGTGAGGATCGGGCGCACCGGAGTGGCCGGGCTCGGGCGGGCCGGCGTACGGGTCACCGGCGGACGGCCCGCCCGTGCCCTGGCCGCGGTCACCCTCGTACGGCGCGTTCATGGATACCCCACCTCATCGTCCCGGGCCGGCCGGCCACGACATCGCTCAACGGTCCACTCTCTCACCCGCGCCGGGCGGGTCGATGCTTTCCGCAACGGTGTCCACGGCCGGGTCACTCGGGTGACCGGAGCCCGTCGCCCCGGGCTGCCGGTCCGGCCGCTCCCCGTGGACGGTGTCCTGGTGGTCCGCGGCGACGGCGTCGGAGTCGGTGGTGGCCCGCTCGGTCGCACCGGTGGCGGTGGCGTCGGGTGCGTCCTGGGCAGCGGTGGAAGCATCCGCCTGGGCGTCTGCTGCGGCCGCCCGGGCCGCCGCACGCTTGCGCGTGGTGTACATCCGGAACCCGGCGAGCACGAGCAGGAGCACCCCGCCCGCGATGACCAACATCACCGTGGGAGTGACTTCAGTCACGTCCACGTCGAACGTGACCGGGTCCCCGTACGGCTGCCCGTCCTCTGTGAACAGCTGGGCCCGCACCGGCACCGGTCCATTGGCATTCGCCGTGGTGGTGAACTTCAGGGACTGGCTGTGCCCGCCGCTGACCTCCACCTGCTGCTCGGAGTAGGGCTTGTCACCGATCTTGAGACGGGTCGGCTTGGTCGAGGTGAGCCGGAGCGTCAGATGGTCGACGCCCTGCACCAGGTTGTTCTGCACGGTCACCGGGATGGTCGCGCTACGCCCCGAGAGCTTGGTGTCGGACTTCTCGATCAGGCCCACGCCCTTGGTGAGCCCGCCCAGATACGAGGCCACCCCACCCCGGAAGGTCTTGGCGTCCGTGCCGTGGCCGCGCCACGACGTCGACAACTCCCGATCAAGGGCTCGGCCGAAGGGGGTGACCACCCGGGAGGCATCCGTCAGGATCACCTTGAAGGCGTCCAGCTTGCGCTCGGTGTGCTGGATGGCGTTGAAGGCCCGCTTGGGCATCTCCTGCCGGCGCAGCGCGGCCGGGTACGACCGGGTCGACGGGACGTGCGTGCTGGCGCCCGGGTCGGGCTTGGCGTCGGCCGCCGCCGAGAGGTCCTGCGGCTGGGACCAGCCGCCGTCCTGCAAGGCGTGCAGCGCCTTCGCCATCGTCTGGGCCTGGCTTGCGGTGGGCATGCGCTGCGGAGCGACGACGATGCTGCGCGGGGTGCCCGGCGCCTGTTGCTTGATCATCAGGCTCTGGCCGAGGAAGTTCTGCACGGCCAGCGTGGCGGACTCGGCGCGGGTCATGTCGCCTTGGAAGGCCTTCGAGAGCCCGGCGTCGGCGACTACCGCAGTGGTCCCACCGCCGATGGGCCGTGCCGCGGTGGGCGTGTATGCGAGACGGCCGGACTCCCGGAAGCTGTCGCTGCGTGCGATCACCTTGTGAGCGCCCGCGGAGGTCGCGACGTCGACGATGGACGGGTCGACGGCGCCGTCGACCGGCCAGGCGAAGTCCGTGTCCGGTTTCACGTGGAGCACCGTCTCCACCGTGGTGGCGGCCACCGTGGTGGCGCCCTGAAGGTGGCCCAGCGAGCCGGAGACGTTCTTGCCGGTGTGGGCGAGTGAAGCCAGGTCGGGATCGGCGAAGGGGAGGGCCACGACCTTCTTGCCGGATACCGCCTTCTCCAGGTTGTTCAGCCACTGCTTGGCCAGGGCCTGGTTCGTGCCGGCCACCGTGGTGCCGTCGGGGCGCTGCACCTTGTAGTTCTTCGTCATGGCGTCGAGCGAGGCCAGCAGGTCCGGGTCGATGACCCAGGTCACGTCGAGATCGCTGCCCAGGGCCAGCATCTGCTGTAGCCGACCGCCCGGGGCGATCTCCTTCGCCAGCGAGTCGTCGTGGAAGACAGGCGTCTGCTGCTCGTCGGAACCCGTCTCCGCGGTGACGTGCGTGGCGGAGATGAGCGGCCACAGATAGGTGGTCTTCGTCTTGGTGGACGCGGCGTCGGGCTGCCACGGCAGCACGGTCCGCTCGATGCCGAGTGTCTGCTCCCAGGGCTGCGCCGCGGTCTGCCCGGTGAGCTCGACACCCAGCTGGTAGACGCCGGTGGAGCCGAGGTCGAGCTTCTTGACGGGGATGGACAGGGTGAACGGCTGCGAGACGCCCGGCGCAAGCTTGGCGAACTTCTTCGCGTACGGGCCGTCGACCTGAGTGCCCTCGGGGCCTGATCCGAAGCCCGGGCGCTTGGACAAGCCGTCGATCGCCGACCGCCCCTCCAAAGCGGGCCCCACCCGCAGTGCCAGGGACGCGTCGGTCACCGTGTGCCTGCTCTTGTTGGTGAGCGTGCCGGTCAGGGTCAGGGTGTCCCCGTGGGTCGGCACGCTGGGCGTGAGCGAGTTCACGGCCACGTCGACCGTGCGCGACCCGGTAGGAGCGGTTTTCTGGGCGGCCTGGGCCTGGGCGGCGGTATGGCCGCTGGTGTCCTGCGCGAGGGCAGGGGAGGACGCCGGAAGCAGGAGACCGGTAAGGAGCGGTGCTCCGGCGATCAGTATGCCGGTGCGCCTCAGCCACCGGCGGGCGGCTGAGGCACCTGTCCCGTGGATGTCTGCCGCCTCGGCCACGCGTTCGCCCGTTCCTCGTCGTCGTTCAGTGGTCGTTGCCGCCCGCTGGCGCCGGTAGGCGCTCATGGGATGTTGCTCCCCGCATGGTAACGAGGCGCGCTGTGACCGAGTGCCCCGCGCTGTCCCACGCGGTTGCCCGGACCGGTCCGGGCAGGGTACCGGGCGCGCCGGTGTGGTGGGCCTCGCAGGGCCTCGCCGCACCGCTTTATGGGGCGCGCGGCCGGAGCTGCGCCCCGTACCCTTTTCTGTTGTGCCGAATGCCAAAGAAGACAACCCCAGTGCCCTGAGCCAGGTGCAGCACCGCGCGGTCAGCGAACTGCTACGGGTGTCCCCTGTCGCCGACGACCTCGCCCGCCGCTTCCAGAACGCCGGGCATTCCCTCGCTCTGGTCGGTGGCTCGGTCCGTGATGCTCTCCTGGGCCGGCTGGGCAACGATCTGGACTTCACGACCGACGCCCGTCCCCAGGACGTGCTGAAGATCGTCCGGCCATGGGCGGACGCGGTCTGGGAGGTGGGGATCGCGTTCGGCACGGTCGGTTGTCAGAAGAGGGGCCACGTCGACGGTACCGATCAGACGTTCCAGGTCGAGGTCACCACCTACCGCTCGGAGTCGTACGACAGGACCTCGCGCAAGCCGGAGGTCTCTTACGGCGACTCGATCGAGGAAGACCTCGTGCGCCGTGACTTCACCGTGAATGCCATGGCGGTGGCCCTGCCCGAGAAGGAGTTCATCGACCCGCACGGTGGCCTCGGTGATCTCGCCGAGCATGTACTGCGGACTCCCGGCACCCCCGAGGCATCGTTCTCCGACGACCCGCTGCGGATGGTGCGGGCGGCACGTTTCGCTGCGCAGCTGGACTTCGATGTGGCCCCGGAGGTCGTCGCCGCCATGAAGGCGATGGCCGGGCGTATCGAGATCGTCTCCGCGGAACGGGTCAGGGAGGAACTGAACAAGCTGCTTCTCTCGCCGTATCCGCGTAAGGGCCTCACCCTGCTCGTGGACACCGGCCTTGCCGATCATGTCCTGCCCGAGCTTCCGGCGCTGCGCCTGGAACGTGACGAGCACCACCGACACAAGGATGTCTACGAGCACACGCTGATCGTTCTGGAGCAGGCCATGGCCCTGGAGGAGGACGGGCCCGACCTCACGCTACGGCTCGCCGCGCTCCTGCATGACATCGGCAAGCCCAGGACTCGCCGCTTCGAGAAGGATGGCCGGGTCTCCTTCCACCACCACGAAGTGGTGGGCGCCAAGATGGCCAAAAAGCGGATGACCGCGCTCAAGTACCCCAATGAGCTGGTGAAGGACGTCGCTCGTCTTGTGGAGCTCCATCTGCGCTTCCACGGCTACGGCACCGGTGAGTGGACGGACTCCGCCGTGCGTCGATACGTCCGCGATGCGGGGCCTCTGCTGTCCCGGCTCCACAAGCTGACGCGTTCCGACTGCACCACACGCAACAAGCGTCGGGCCAACGCGCTCTCCCGCGCCTACGACGGCCTGGAGGAACGCATCGCACAGCTTCAGGAACAAGAGGAGCTGGACGCCATCCGTCCTGATCTGGACGGCAACCAGATCATGGAGGTCCTTGGCGTCAAACCGGGTCCGGTCGTCGGGCAGGCCTACAAGTTCCTGCTGGAGCTGCGTCTGGAGAACGGCCCCGTGGAACATGACGAGGCGGTCAAGGCCCTCAAGGATTGGTGGGAGGCGCAGTCGCGCTGAGCCGGAGGGTGTGGCCCGGCAAGGGTGCACGGCTCAGCTCGGCGAGAGTGCGCCGAGCTGGGCCGTGAAGAAGAGGGAGAGTGGAGAGGGCATGTTTCACGTGAAACATGCCCCTCATGCGTAGAGGGCGGCTGCGATGTTTCACGTGAAACATCGCAGCCGCCCTCAGGTGCTGATCGCCTAGAAGGCCCCGATGGAGAGGTCGTCTCCTACTTGTCCTTCAGGCAGAGCAGGAAGTCCTCGCCATCGCCCGTCTCGGTGTAGACGTACTGGTAGTCCTGGGCTTCGGCCTTGCACTTGGTGTTGGCGGTCTGCTCCCCGTAGTTGCCCTTGATCTTCGCGAGGACCGTGTACTGGGCCTTCGCGGAACTGCAGTCAACGACCTCCAGGTCGGGGTCGTTGTCGTCCTGGCTGCCCCTGTGCATGCAGTCGCCCACACTCGCGGTGTCCGCGTCGTCCCGGCTGGCGTACCAGCCGCCGACTATCACGATGAGGCCGACAATGGCTCCGGCGACCCGGAGGATGCTCTTGAAGCTCTTACGCGGGCGCTGCGGCGGAGGCATCGTGGCGGGGCCACCCTGGTTGAAGTAGGGCGGCTGCTGCATCCCGGGCTGTCCCTGCGGTCCCGGCTGCCCCTGCTGGGGCGGGTAGCCGTAGCCGCCCTGCGGCGGGGGCTGCTGACCGTAGGCAGGCTGGCCCTGGGCGAACGGGTTCTGGCCTTGGGGCGGCGTAGTCACGGGGGTCCCCCTCGTCGTTGGCGCAATGGCGCGGATAAGACCCACGTAAGTTATCGGTACGGGAGTAAAATTGCCGAACTCGGGGAACACTCTGTGGCATTGATGTGACACTCACTGCCTATCAAATCGGGCTATAGCGGCAGTAATTGCCGAGTAAATAACGGCCACTGTGACCATCAGGGTGAGTGATCGGCCGTCAGGAGGAAGTAGCAAGGCGGCCATTCCTGCGGCCCCCACGAAGGCGACGTTGAACAGCACGTCGTAGAGGGCGAAGACCCGGCCGCGGAAGCCATCCTCGACGCTCGACTGCACCACCGTGTCCGTCGCGATCTTCGCGCCCTGGGTGACAAGACCGAGGATGAACGCGCAGACCAGCATCGGTGAGCGGGCGAAGGTGAACCCGAGTCCCGGGACCAGTACCGCGGCGGAGCCCGCACAGGCGGTGATCCACCCCATGGACCCCCATCGCCCCACTGCGGCCGGGGTCAGGGCGGCGGCCACGAAGAACCCCACCGCCGAGGCGCCCACGGCCAACCCCAGCGACGCCAGGCCCCGGTTCGGGTCGGAGGACATCAACGACCCGGATGGCCACGCGTATCGGCAGAGCATGAGCACCGTGACCGTCAGCGCGCCGTAGCAGAACCGCATCAGGGTCATCGCGGCCAGCGCCCGCGCTGCCGTCCGGCGCGGTGGCTCGGCCAGATAGCGCACCCCGGCTGCGAGCCCGCGCGCCGTTCCCGTGAGTGCCGAACCCAGTCCGGGCCGTACGGCCGCGGCATCGGGCCCCAGCGAGGTCCGTCCCAGCAGAAGCGAGGCCAGCGCAGCGGCCAGGTAGAGCCCGGCGGCGGCCACGACGACACCCGTGTCGGAGTCCGAGCCAGGGGCCACCAGCCGGATGGCGAAGGCGAGACCACCACCCGCGGATGCGGCCAGCGTCCCTGCCGTGGGGGACACCGAGTTGGCCACGACCAGGCGCTCGGCATCGACGACATGCGGAAGTGCCGCGGACAGGCCCGCGAGGACGAAGCGGTTGACGGCCGTCACACAGAGGGCGGAGGCGTAGAAGTACGGGCTCGGTGCCGCACCGAGCATCAGGGCGGCGGTGCCGACGGCGAGCAGGGCGCGCAGCAGGTTGCCGTGCCAGAAGACCTGGCGGCGCTGCCAGCGGTCCAACAGCACCCCGGTGAACGGGCCGATGAGCGAGTACGGCAGCAACAGCACCGCCATGGCCCAGGCGATGGCGCCGGCCGATGTCTCGCTCTCCGGAGCGAAGACCACATGGGCGGCGAGCGCGACCTGGTAGACGCCATCGGCGCCCTGCGAGAGCAGCCGTACGCCGAGGAGCCGGCGGAAACCCTTGAAGCGCAGCAGCACACGTAGGTCGCCGACGACAGCCATGGGGCACACCTTCACACACCCGGGTCCCGGCGTTCAGATGAGGCCATCTGCCCGGCTGCACGGCAGGGCCGCACCCGCCCCCGACCGGCCTCCGGGCTGTGGACAACAGGCCAGCGGGCCCCGACGCCAAGCGTCCGGGGCCCGCAGGGTGTACCGAAGACGGCGTCAGCGTTCGACGTCGCCCCTGATGAACTTCTCCACGTTCTCCCGGGCCTCGTCGTCGAAGTACTGCACCGGCGGGGACTTCATGAAGTACGAGGACGCGGAGAGGATGGGGCCGCCGATACCGCGATCCTTGGCGATCTTCGCGGCACGCAGGGCGTCGATGATGACACCCGCGGAGTTCGGGGAGTCCCAGACCTCCAGCTTGTACTCCAGGTTCAGCGGGACGTCACCGAAGGCACGGCCCTCGAGACGGACGTAGGCCCACTTGCGGTCGTCGAGCCAGGCCACGTAGTCGGACGGACCGATGTGGACGTTGTCCGCGCCGAGCTCGCGGTCGCGGATCTGCGAGGTGACGGACTGGGTCTTGGAGATCTTCTTGGACTCCAGCCGGTCGCGCTCCAGCATGTTCTTGAAGTCCATGTTGCCGCCGACGTTCAGCTGCATCGTGCGGTCCAGGATGACGCCCCGGTCCTCGAAGAGCTTGGCCATGACGCGGTGCGTGATGGTGGCGCCGACCTGCGACTTGATGTCGTCACCGACGATCGGGACACCGGCCGCCTCGAACTTGTCCGCCCACTCCTTGGTGCCGGCGATGAAGACCGGCAGGGCGTTGACGAACGCGACCTTGGCGTCGATGGCGCACTGCGCGTAGTACTTCGCGGCGTCCTCAGAGCCCACCGGGAGATAGCAGACGAGGACGTCGACCTGCTTGTCCTTGAGGATCTGGACGATGTCGGCCGGTTCCTCAGAGGATTCCTCGATGGTCTCGCGGTAGTACTTGCCGAGCCCGTCGAGCGTGTGGCCGCGCTGCACGGACACACCGGTGCGGGGCACGTCGCAGATCTTGATGGTGTTGTTCTCGCTGGCCCCGATGGCGTCCGCGAGGTCCAGGCCGACCTTCTTCGCGTCCACGTCGAAGGCAGCGACGAACTCGACGTCCCGGACGTGGTACTCGCCGAACTGGACGTGCATGAGGCCCGGCACCTTGCTGCCCGGGTCGGCGTCCTTGTAGTACTCGACGCCCTGCACCAGCGAGGCGGCGCAGTTGCCCACGCCGACGATGGCTACGCGTACCGAACCCATTGCGGTTGCTCCCTGTGTGTTCTTGAACATGCGGATGAGGACCTGCCTGCGGGCAGGCAGGTCCTCATGGGGTGGTGTCGTCGAACGGATCCGGCCGGGAATCGTCCCGGTGCCGGGGCAGGCCGTCCGACGGCCCAGATGTGTCGTGCCGGGCGGTGTCCCCCGAGGGGGCACCGGCAGCATCGGATTGCCGCTGGTCCCGGCCCGCTCGCTCGCTCTCGATGAGCTCGTTCAGCCAGCGAACCTCGCGCTCCACGGACTCCATGCCGTGTCGCTGTAGCTCGAGGGTGTAGCTGTCGAGGCGCTCCCGGGTGCGGGCCAAGGAGATGCGCATCTTTTCCAGCCGTTCTTCCAGCCGGCTGCGGCGGCCCTCCAGCACGCGCATGCGTACATCCCTGGACGTCTGTCCGAAGAACGCGAAGCGGGCGGCGAAGTGCTCGTCGTCATAGGCATCGGGACCGGTCTGGGACAGCAGCTCCTCGAAGTGCTCCTTGCCCTCGGCCGTCAGCCGGTAGACGATCTTGGCGCGGCGGCCCGCAAGGGGAGCGGCGAGAGCGTCCTGTGGCGGACCGGCCGATTCCTCGGCCAGCCAGCCCTGGCTGACGAGCGTCTTTAGACAGGGGTAGAGCGATCCGTAGCTGAAGGCACGGAACACCCCCAGTGAGGTATTGAGTCGTTTGCGCAGCTCATAGCCGTGCATCGGGGACTCGCGCAGCAGTCCGAGGATGGCGAACTCAAGGATGCCGGAGCGTCGGCTCACGGTCGCCTCCTCCTCCGCACCGGCTGTGCCGGCTGTCTGCTGTCGTCCCGTGTCGTCCCGACGTCCGTCTGCACGTCTATAGAGGACTCACGCGGTAGGTCACATCGATATGTCGCGGCGATGTGTCACCCCGATGTATCGACTCGATACATCTCGACGATAGAACGGCGGCACGGGTGGGACAAGAGGGAGCCCGGTGAACACAGTCACATCCGTGAAGGGCCGGAAATAGTTGTCGGTTTTGAAGGGGCCTACTGTCTTACGCGGGCTTTGGCGATGCGTAGTCTGTGCGCCATGCACACCACCGGGAACGGAGTGACGTCCCCCAGTCGTCGATGTCCTTGGTGTAGTGCGGGTGACGGCCGGATAGGCCGCGTCCGTGTGTCGGGGGGACCGGAAATCTGTCGTCGTGCCAAGGCGGACCAGCGCCTGCCCGAGGAGTAGTCCTTCGATGAGCGAGCACCGTCGCAAACAGCCGCAGCCAGGAGGGGGCGGGCGAGCCGCCCGCCGTGGCTCGTCCGGCGCGCCGACGGGCCGTCGTGCGGCCCCCCGTGGTGACGCCAATGCGTCCCCCTCCGATTCGTACGAGTCGTACGGATCCCGATCATCCGGCGGCGAGAGCAGCCAGAGCAGCCAGGCCCCCTACGGGGGCCGAGCCGAAGCGCGCCGTGCGGCGCAGCGCGGCGGCCGGCGCCGGGCCGCCGATGGCGCAGGTCACGGTGGCCATGGCGGCCACGGTGGTGGCCGTCGCGGCCGGGGTCCCGGTGGTCCCGGCGGCCCGAATGGGCCAGGTCGGGGCAGGGGTCGCGGTCCTGCGCCCAAGAAGCGGTTCATTGACTATCCGCGCGCAGGAAAGTACGGCTGGGCCCGCTGGGTGCCGTCCTGGCGACTGATGTCCGGCCTGTTCCTCGGCTTCGTCGGCAGCCTCATGGCGGTCGCCGGCATCGGCTACGCCATGGTCGACGTGCCGAACGTGGCCGACTCGGCCACGGCCCAGAACAACGTCTACTACTGGGCCGACGACACCCCGATGGTCGCCACCGGCGGTGAGCGTAACCGCCAGATCATCGACTACGCGGACATACCCGCGTCGATGCGCTGGGCGGTGATCTCCGCCGAGAACAAGACGTTCTGGACGGACAAGGGCGTCGACCCGGTGGGTATCGGCCGGGCCCTGGTGAACATGGCCAGGGGCGGCGAGACGCAGGGTGGCTCGACGATCACCCAGCAGTACGTGAAGAACGCCCGGCTCGGTGACCAGTCGCAGACGATCACGCGTAAGTTCAAGGAACTCTTCATCTCCATCAAAGTGGGCGCCACGGTGGACAAGCAGGAGATCCTTGCGGGCTACCTGAACACCGCGTACTACGGACGCGGTGCCTACGGCATCCAGGCGGCCGCCCGCGCCTACTTCAACGAGGACGCCGAGAAGCTGAACCCGAGCCAGTGCGCCTTCCTGGCCGCGGTCCTCAAGGGCTCCACGTATTACGACCCGGCCGGTGCCACGGACATCGACCCGGCTGCGACCGCGGTGGACAACCGGAAGCGGGCCACTGACCGGTGGAAGTGGATCCTTGACCAAGAGGTCAAATACGGTCACATGAGCCGTACCGACCACGACAAGTGGACCACCAAGGGGTTCCCCCACACGGAGAACCCCCGGTCCAACAGTCAGCTCGGTGGGCAGATCGGCTACCTCGTCAGCCTTGCCCAGGGTTATGTCACCCAGCACACCGACATCAGCGAGCAGGACCTACAGGCGGGCGGCTACGAGATCCACACGACCTTCGACAAGAAGAAGGTCAACCAGCTGGAGAAAGCCGTCACGAAGGTACGCAAGCAGAACATCAAGCCCGACGAGCGGCCGAAGACCGATACGCACGTCCAGTTCGGCGGGGCCTCGGTGGATCCGAATTCAGGGGCGATCGAGGCCATCTACGGCGGTGAAGACGCCACCAAGCACTTCACCAACAATGCCAACGAGACCGGTGCCCAGGTGGGGTCGACGTTCAAGCCGTTTGTGCTGGCGGCAGCCATGCGGGACGGCATCCGGGACAAGCACGGGTCAGAAGAGCAGGGTCCGTCCGAACGGACCGTCGTCTCCCCCAAGAGCATGTACAGCGGGAAGAACAAACTCAAGATCAAGAACTATGACGGCTCGGACTGGACCGACAAGGACGGCAAGGAGTGGCTCCAGACCAACGATGGCCACGAGTCGTACGGCAAGAAGCCGACCTACATGATGACCCTCCGTGAGGCCATGCAGTGGTCGGTGAACTCTGCCTATGTGCAGCTCGGCATGGATGTCGGCCTGGACAAGGTCAAACAGTCCGCTCTCGACGCCGGTCTCCTCGACGGCAGCAGCATGGCCAGCGCCGACTATCCGTCCTTCTCGATCGGCACCTCTTCCCCCAGCGCCATCCGGATGGCCGGGGCCTACGGCACCTTCGCAGCCAATGGTGAGAGGCGCGAGCCGTACTCGGTGAAGAAGGTCATGCACAAGGGCGAGGAAGCCTACAAGCACGATGACGCGGTGGAATCGAAGTTCAGCCCGGAGGTGGCCCACAACGTCACCGATGTGCTGAAGACGGTCGTCGACAAGGGCACCGGTACCAGCGCCAAGCTGCCGAACCGCCAGGTGGCGGGCAAGACCGGTACCACCGACGGCAACAAGTCCGCGTGGTTCGTCGGCTACACCCCTCAGCTGTCCACGGCAATCTCCATGTACCGCCTCGACGACAACGAGAAGAACAAGGAGCGCAAGTTCCTGGAGATGTACGGCACGGGCGGCCAGAAGAAGATCCACGGTGCCTCGTTCCCGGCCCAGATCTGGCACGACTACATGGCGGACGCCCTGAAGGACACCCCGCCGAAGGACTTCCCGCCCGCGGAGCCCATCGGCAAGGTCGTCGGCGCCACGCCGAGCCCCTCGGCGACCCCGTCCCCCAGCAATTCCGCGTCCTCCTCGCCCAGCCCGAGCACCACTCCGTCGGGGGTTCCCTCTCCGAGCAATAGCTCGACCTGTGGTGCCTGGTGGTCGTGTGACGGAGGTAATGGCAACGGTGGGACCACCAACGGTGGTACCGATCAAGGCGGCACCTCTACCGGCACAACGAATGGCGGCACGGATCAAGGCGGTACCTCGACCGGCACAACGGACGGTGGCACCGATCAAGGTGGCAATGGCAACGGTGGTAACGGCAACGGTGGCCTCTTTGGAGGCCCATCGGGCTGATCGTCCGCCGGTCCTCGTGAGGGTCGGCGGAGAAGGCGCCTGATGATGCGGCGGCCAGGGTGCGCGATGCCCCCGGCCGCCGCATCTTTCATGTTTCACGTGAAACATGGCCTGATCGGTGGAACGGGATGTTTCACGTGAAACATGACCGCACTCGCACGCTGCGTCACCGATTGCGGACGTGCTGCTCGCGACATCGAGGGTCTTAGGGTTCCTCAGGTAGGTACGGCAGGATGGGCGGCATGCCGAGTGCAGAAATGACGCCCGTGAGCGCGCAGGAGCCGGAGCCCGTGCGGCCCACCAGCGAAGATGAGGTCGCCGCGGCAGGTAGTGAGCTACTTGGTGGCCCCCTCGGACGTTGGGCGCGTCAGAACGGGACGTGGTGGACGCCGGTGCGGATCATCGCTCTCGTCATGATCGGGATGTTTGCGCTGGGCATGGTGGAGAAGTTCCCCTGCTACAACGGCGACTGGTTCTTCGGCGCCAGCTCCCAGTACATCCACGCCTGCTACTCCGATGTGCCGCATCTCTACCAGGGTCGGGGCTTCGCCGATGGGCTGGTCCCGTACTTCGACCGGTTGCCCGGCGATATGGAGTACCTGGAGTATCCCGTGCTGACGGGGCTCTTCATGGAGGTTGCGGCGTGGCTCACGCCCGGCAATGACACCCTCCAGCAGCAGGAGCAGGTGTACTGGATGGTCAACGCCGGGATGCTGTTGATCTGTGCGGTGGTCATCGCCGTCTGCGTCACACGCACCCACCAGCGTCGCCCCTGGGACGGCCTGCTGGTCGCCCTGGCGCCGGCCTTCGCCCTCACCGCGACCATCAACTGGGACCTCCTGGCCGTAGCCCTTACCGCCGGCGCCATGCTGATGTGGGCCCGCGGGCGCGCTCTGGCCTTCGGGGTGCTACTCGGTCTGGCGACCGCGGCCAAGCTCTACCCTGTGCTGTTGCTCGGTCCGCTCCTGGTCCTGTGCTGGCGCGCCGGCGCCTGGCGGCACTACGGGAAGGCCGTCGTAGGGGCGGTCGTGGCGTGGCTGGCGGTCAATCTGCCGATCATGCTTCTGGCCCCCAAGGGCTGGGCGAAGTTCTACACCTTCAGCCAGGAACGCGGTGTCGACTTCGGGTCGCTGTGGTTGGTCCTCTCCCAGCACATGGACAGCCCGCCCACCACGGACACGGTGAACACGCTGGCCATGGTGTTGATGTGCGTGGCCTGCGCAGGCATCGCAGTCCTGGCCTTCACCGCTCCCCGCAGACCACGGTTCGCCCAGCTCGCCTTCCTGGTGGTGGCCGCCTTCATCCTGACCAACAAGGTCTACTCCCCGCAGTACGTGCTGTGGCTGATCCCGCTCGCCGCCCTGGCGCGTCCCCGCTGGCGGGACTTCCTGGTTTGGCAGGCCTGCGAGGTCACGTACTTCCTCGGCATCTGGATGTACCTCGCGTACACCAGCAGCGGTGACCAACACCGAGGGTTGCCGCTCGACGGGTACCAGATGGCGATCGCCGTCCATCTGCTGGGAACGCTCTACCTGTGCGCGGTCGTGGTGCGGGATGCGCTGATGCCCGAGCGGGACCCTGTGCGGCGTTCCGGCTGCGACGATCCGTCGGGCGGGGTGCTGGACGGGGCGAAGGATGTGTTCGTCCGCGGACGCGCCGCCCGGCCGGCACGCCATGCGGCGTCCGGGGGCGGTGACACGACCGTGCAGTGGGGGCTTGGGACCCCGGAAGGTGAGTGGGGAGTCCATGCGCCGGGCGCCGTGGTGGAGGGCCCGTCAGGGCCTCCGCCAGGGGCGCCGTACGCGGGGTGAAACGCTACCGGTCCACGAGCCGGTCGAACTGCGTCGTGGTGTGCCGCAAGTGGGCCACGAGTTCCTCGCCCACCTTCGGCTCGCGTACCCCTTCGGCAGGGATGAAGAGGATCGACACCTGCATGTGCGGCGGCTCCGCGAACCAGCGCTGCTTGCCCTCCCACTGGAACGGGGAGAGATTGCGGTTCACCGTCGCCAGGCCTGCCCGGGCGACGCCCTTCGCGCGTGGCATCACGCCGTGCAGGGCCTTCGGGGCCTCCAGACCCACTCCGTGCGAGGTGCCTCCCGCAACCACCACGAGATAGCCATCGGCAGCCGCCCGCTGCTGTCGGTAGCCGAACCGGTCGCCCTTGGCGACGCGTGTGACGTCGAGGATCGCGCCGCGGTACTCGGTGGCCGCATGCTCCCCGAGCCACAGCCGCGTACCGATGCGGGCGCGGAACCGGGTCTGTGGGAACTGTTGCTGGAGGCGGGCCAGCTCCATGGCCTTCAGATGGCTGACGAACATGGTGTGCAGCGGCAGCCGGGCCGTGCGCAGCCGGTCCATCCAGCCGATGACCTCCTCGACGGCGTCCGAGCCGTCCGTGCGGTCCAGTGGCAGGTGGATGGCGAAGCCTTCGAGCCGTACATCCTCTATGGCCGAGTGCAGAAGCGGCAGGTCCTGCTCGTGCACACCATGCCGCTTCATCGTGGACATGACCTCGATGACGACGCGGGCACCGACGAGGGCGTGCACCCCGTCGACCGACGAGACGGAGCGGATCACCCGGTCGGGCAGGGGCACCGGTTCCTCGCCGCGCCGGAAAGGTGTCAGAACCAGCAGATCGCCGCTGAACCAGTCCTTGATCCGTGCGGCTTCATAGGTGGTGCCGACAGCCAGTATGTCCGAGCCGAATCGCGTGGCCTCCTCCGCGAGACGTTCATGACCGAAGCCGTAGCCGTTGCCCTTGCAGACCGGGACGAGCCCCGGGAACTGCTCCAGCACCTGCTTTTGATGTGCCCGCCAGCGCGCGGTGTCGACGTACAGGGTGAGCGCCATGGCCGGTCCCGGACCCTTTCTCGTGTCTGCGGTATGTGAGATGGATGGAGAGAAATTCTGCCGGATACGGCGGAAAGACGCCCGGTTCTCACATGCTTCGGCCGCCCTCGGTCACCGCCGCGGCCCCGCGGTCGCCCCCCGTCTCCCCGTCATGCGCCGCCGGGCGGCCCGCTCGCCTCAGCGGCGCGACATATAGATGTCGAGTGCCTTGTGCAGCAGCTTGTTGAGGGGGAAATCCCATTCACCGAGATACTCGATCGCCTCCCCGCCGGTGCCCACCTTGAACTGGATGAGCCCGAACAGGTGATCGGTCTCGTCCAGCGAGTCGCTGATGCCCCGCAGGTCGTAGACGGAGGCGCCGAGCTGATAGGCGTCCTGGAGCATCTGCCACTGCATGGCGTTGGACGGTCGCACCTCGCGGCCGATGTTGTCCGACGCGCCGTAGGAGTACCAGACGTGTCCGCCGACGACCAGCATCGTCGCGGCGGAGAGGTTCACACCGTTGTGCCGGGCGAAGTACAGGCGCATACGGCCCGGCTCCTCCGCGTTGAGGGCCTTCCACTGGCGCTGGAAGTACGCCAGCGGCCGGGGCCTGAACTGGTCACGCTCGGCCGTGATCGCGTAGAGCCGCTGCCATTCGGGCAGGTCGTCGTAGCCACCCTGGACGACCTCGACGCCCGCCTTCTCCGCCTTCTTGATGTTCCGCCGCCACAGCTGGTTGAACCCCTTGTGGACCTCCTCCAGCGAGCGGTCCGCCAGCGGCACCTGGAAGACATAGCGCGGCTGGAAGTCACCGAAGCCCGCACCGCTGACCTCCTCCTGCTGCCAGCCCATCCGGCGCAGCCGGTCGGCGACCTCGAAGGCCCGCGGCTCGATGACGTCGGCCTCGATGTCGCGCAGCCGCTTCACATCCGGGCTCTGGATGCCCTTCTTGATCGAAGCGGCCTCCCAGCGCCGGATCACGACCGGCGGCCCCATCTTCACCGAGAAGGCGCCCGCCTGCTTCAGATGGGTGAGCATCGGGTGGAGCCAGTCGGTGAGGTTCGGTGCGTACCAGTTGATCACCGGGCCCTCGGGCAGGTAGGCCAGGTATCGCTTGATCTTGGGCAGCTGCCGGTACAGCACCAGGCCGGCACCCACCAGCTCGCCGGTCTGGTCGTCGAACCAGCCCAGGTTCTCCGAGCGCCACTCCGCCTTGACGTCGGCCCATGCCGGAACCTGGCAGTGACTGGCCGCGGGCAGGCTCCGGATGTACGCCAGATGCTGCTCACGACTGATGGTCCTCAGGGACAGGCTCATGCGGGCGCTCCTAGGGCTGGTGTGTCCCCATGGGTACAGGGGCTCCGGCTCTCCGCGCCGAAGCCTACTGTGCCCAGGGAGCGCCTCGCTGGGCCCTACGACACCCGCGCCGCACTACGGGACCAACGACCGAGGGCGGCGCGCCGTGCGGCACCGGGTCCGGTGTCGCGGGCACGCAAAACACGCGATGCGCCACCTTGTGCAACCGGCAGGCGAGCGGGTGCCGAACGGGTGGCGAGCCGATGGGGCGCCCGCCTGCCCGCCGGCGCGGGTGTGGGCGTGAAAGGTCAGCCGACCAGGCCGCCGAACGGACCGCCGTGGGCTATGCCGAGGAAGAGGCCGAGGCCTGCCGCACCGAGGCCGATGACCAGCCCGAAGCGCTCGCGGGTCGTCTCGGAGATGTACTGCCCGTAGCCACCCGTGATGATCCCCACCAGGCCCGTCCACGAGCTGAGCACATGGAGGTTGCTGAAGATCGAGGAGATGGCCGCGGTCGCTCCGAGGAGGACCGTCACCACCAGAAGGGTGTCCTGGACGGGATGGGGCTTGCCGTCGGTGGAGAACAAGGAGGACAGAGGGGACTCGGTGCGGGATCGCGCGGCATGGACCATAGCGGGCACCTCCTGCAAGGCAGCGCATCGTAGTGCCGTACACACCGTCGGATATCAGACTGTGGGCCATCGGCTCCGGATTTCAACCGGGAGCCGGTGTACGGGTAGTCTGTACCGTCTGCACGGTGTCTGCCCAGGCCTTTGCCCGGGTACTCCCACGGGGCGCCAGGACGCTCCCAAGCTCGGGTGCTCCCGACCCCCGTTGTCAGTGGTGACTGGTTCACTCAGGGATACCGTTGCTCGCACGCATCACGACCCTCCTGCCACGGAACGACCGTGGCCGCTGAGTCCAGAGGAGGTGGGTTCACACATGCGTCATTACGAGGTGATGGTCATCCTCGACCCCGATCTCGAGGAGCGCGCTGTCGCTCCCCTGATCGAGTCCTTCCTGTCCGTCGTCCGCGAGGCCAACGGCAAGGTCGAGAAGGTCGACACCTGGGGCCGTCGTCGTCTCGCCTACGAGATCAAGAAGAAGCCCGAGGGTATCTACTCGGTCGTCGACCTGCAGGCCGAGCCTGCGGTCGTCAAGGAGCTCGACCGGCAGATGAACCTGAACGAGTCGGTCCTCAGGACCAAGGTCCTCCGCCCCGAGGTGCACTGAGCCACCCGGCTCAGTACGGCTTCGGGGGCTGAGTAGCCCGAGTGGCAGCACAAGCAGCCAGCAGCAAACCCGCCGAGAGGTTCCACCATGGCAGGCGAGACCGTCATCACGGTCGTCGGCAATCTTGTCGATGACCCCGAGCTGCGCTTCACCCCTTCCGGCGCGGCGGTCGCGAAGTTCCGCGTCGCGTCCACCCCCCGCACCTTCGACCGGCAGAGCAACGAGTGGAGAGACGGCGAGAGCCTCTTCCTCACGTGCTCGGTCTGGCGTCAGGCCGCGGAGAACGTTGCCGAGTCGCTTCAGCGTGGCATGCGCGTCATCGTGCAGGGCCGCCTGAAGCAGCGGTCCTACGAGGACCGTGAGGGAGTCAAGCGCACGGTCTACGAGATCGACGTCGACGAGGTCGGCGCGAGCCTGCGCAACGCGACGGCCAAGGTCACCAAGACCGCCGGCCGTGGCGGCCAGGGTGGATACGGCGGCGGTCCCGGCGGCGGCCAGCAGGGTGGCGGTGGCAGCTGGGGCGGCGGCCCCGGCGGCGGTCAGCAGCAGGGCGGCGGTGCTCCCGCCGACGACCCCTGGGCGACCGGAGCGCCGGCCGGCGGTGGCCAGCAGGGCGGTGGCAGCTGGGGCGGTGGCTCCAGCGGCGGCGGCTACTCGGACGAGCCTCCCTTCTAACGGGGCGGGGCTCGTACCCCCACTTCTTGATCACACAGGAGAAACACCATGGCGAAGCCGCCTGTGCGCAAGCCCAAGAAAAAGGTCTGCGCATTCTGCAAGGACAAGGTCACGTACGTGGACTACAAGGACACGAACATGCTGCGGAAGTTCATTTCCGACCGCGGCAAGATCCGTGCCCGCCGCGTGACCGGCAACTGCACGCAGCATCAGCGTGACGTCGCCACGGCCGTGAAGAACAGCCGTGAGATGGCGCTGCTGCCCTACACTTCCACCGCGCGCTGAGGAAAGGGTGACCTACTGATGAAGATCATCCTTACCCACGAGGTCACTGGCCTCGGTGCCGCGGGCGATGTCGTCGACGTCAAGGACGGCTACGCCCGCAACTACCTGATCCCGCGGAAGTTCGCGATCCGCTGGACCAAGGGTGGAGAGAAGGACGTCGAGCAGATCCGCCGCGCCCGCAAGATCCACGAGATCGCGACCATCGAGCAGGCCAACGAGATCAAGGCCCGCCTCGAGAGCACCAAGGTCCGCCTGGCCGTACGGTCCGGCGACGCCGGTCGCCTCTTCGGTTCCGTCACGCCGGCCGACATCGCCTCGGCGATCAAGGCCGCCGGTGGCCCCGAGGTGGACAAGCGCCGTGTGGAGCTTGGCGCGCCGATCAAGACCCTGGGCGCCCACGCGACGTCCGTGCGTCTGCACCCCGAGGTGGCCGCCAGCGTCACCATCGAGGTTGTCGCCGCCTGACCCTCCGGTCGGGCACAAGGCTGACACGTTCGTAGGGGCCGTATCCGTTGGGTACGGCCCCTACGGCTGTTTGCGGCCTGGATTGAGTGGACCGGATTGAGTGGACCGGATTGAGTGCTGCTGTGGCCCTGGGTACGCCCTTGCGCGGCTGTCGTGCTGAGAACGTTTCACGTGAAACAGCGCATTCACGGACGCCTGGGTGAAGTCGCGTTGACGGATGTGGCCGGGAGCCGGCCGCGCCCTTGCACCCGACGGATGCCGTGGTGTCAGCGCGTGGCGCCGGTGACGATCCAGCGGCCCGACCGGGAACGCAGCCACAGGGTCAGCAGTCGCATCGTCATCATGAGGGTCATCGCTCCCCACAACGCGGTGAGCCCGCCGCCGACCATCGGAACCAGCAACGCCGCCGGGGTGAAGACGGCCAGGGTGATCAGCATGGCCCAGGCCAGATACGGGCCGTCGCCCGCGCCCATCAGCACGCCGTCGAGAACGAAGACGATCCCGCAGATCGGCTGGGAGACGGCGATCATGAGCAGGGCGGGCAGGGCCGTGTTCTGCACAACGGAGTCCGAGGTGAAGAGCGGCAGGAAGAGAGGCCGGGTCGCAAGGACCAGGAGACCCAGCACCACGCCGGTGGCGATTCCCCACTGCACCATTCGGCGGCAGACGTCCCGCGCTCCCTGGGCGTCGTCCGCTCCCAGATAGCGTCCGATGATCGCTTGCCCTGCGATGGCGATCGCGTCCAAGGCGAACGCCAGCAGGCTCCACAGTGACTGGACGATCTGATGGGCGGCGATGTCCGCATCGCCCAGCCGCGCCGCCACGGCTGTGGCGATCATGAGGATCGCGCGCAGGGAAAGCGTGCGGACCAGCAGGGGTGCGCCCGCGCTGGCACAGGCACGGATCCCGGCGACATCGGGACGCAGGGAGGCGCCGTGGCGTCGTGCGCCGCGGATGACGGCCCACAGGTAGACGGCGGCCATGCCGCACTGTGCGATGACGGTGCCCCAAGCAGATCCTGCAATGCCGAGGCCGGCGCCATAGACCAGGGCGGCGTTGAGGCCGGCGTTGGCGATGAAGCCCGCAACGGCAACGTAGAGCGGGGTGCGGGTGTCCTGGAGTCCGCGCAGGACGCCGGTGGCGGCGAGGACCACCAGCATCGCGGGGATACCCAGGGCGGAGATACGCAGATAGGTGGTGGCATAGGGGGCCGCGGTGGGCGAGGCGCCGAACACGTCCACCAATCCCGGGGCGGTGGGCAACACGGTGATGATGACGAGGGCGCCGAGGAGGATGGCGAGCCAGATGCCGTCCATGCCCTGACGTATGGCCGCCTGGAGATCGCCGGCGCCGACGCGCCGGGCGACCGCTGCCGTGGTGGCGTAGGCCAGGAAGATGAAGATGCTCACCGAGGTGGTCAGGAGCGCCGATGCGACGCCAAGGCCGGCCAGCTGGGCGGTGCCGAGATGACCCACGATGGCGCTGTCGGCCATGACGAAGAGCGGTTCGGCGACGAGCGCGCCGAAGGCCGGCAGGGCAAGCGCCACGATCTCTCGATCGTGCTGTCTGTGCCTCTTTCGGGTGGGGTGGTCGGCAGCTACGGGAGCCTGGGTCATCACACCAATGTAATCTTCCACAGGTAAGGGATGCAATGTGAGGTTGTCCCTTACGAAGAGTGGTGTCGGGCGGGCGTTCGCACAGGGCGGGACGCGCTTGTGGGCCGACCGAGAATCTTTTTCTTCTGCACAGCCGGTGGACGGCGAAAGCACAGGTCACACGGGCTTTGTTGAGGGAGCGGCGAGCTTGTGCACAGCCCTGTCCACCGGGTCGTGCACAGGTTTCGGCGAGTTCTCCACAGCCTGGGGCCCGTCATCCACAGCCCCTGTGGATAACCAGATTGGCTGACGGTGCCGGCGGGCCTACCGTAGTGCGGCGCCCGTCTCATGAGGTGACCCCGGAAACGTCACATAACTGACGCATCGGAACCGGAGTTGGGCCTCTTACTTTGTCAGTGCCGTGCCGTAAGAAAGAGGGGCACGGCTAGGTCCGCTTGGCGGACGCGAGGAGGTGGCCCGGTGAGCCTTTCCGAGCCTTTGGACGACCCCTGGGCCGACAGCGGACCAAGTGATCGTCTGCCATCCTCCCGCCGGCGCGCCAAGGGCGACCCCGCCGAGATCGGCCGCCGTGACGACCAGCCCGCCCGCGGTTCGGGCGCAGGCGCCTGGGACGGCGACGGAACCGCCTTCGAGCGCGTGCCCCCGCAGGACCTGGAGGCCGAGCAGTCCGTGCTGGGCGGCATGTTGCTGTCCAAGGACGCGATCGCGGACGTCGTCGAGGTGCTCAAGGGCCACGATTTCTACCGTCCCGCCCACGAGACGGTCTACCAGGCCATCCTCGACCTGTACGCGAAGGGCGAGCCGGCCGACCCCATCACGGTCGCCGCCGAGCTGACCCGTCGTGGTGAGATCACCCGGGTCGGCGGCGCCGCGTACCTGCACAGCCTGGTCCAGACGGTGCCGACCGCGGCCAACGCCGAGTACTACGCGGAAATCGTGCACGAGCGGGCGGTGCTGCGCCGCCTGGTCGAGGCCGGCACCCGCATCACCCAGATGGGCTATGCCGCCGACGGAGACGTCGACGAGATCGTCAACAGCGCCCAGGCAGAGATCTACGCCGTCACCGAGCAGCGCACCAACGAGGACTACCTTCCGCTGGGCGAGATCATGGAGGGCGCGCTCGACGAGATCGAGGCCATCGGGTCCCGCAGCGGTGAGATGACGGGCGTACCGACCGGGTTCACCGACTTCGACTCGCTCACCAACGGTCTGCACCCGGGCCAGATGATCGTCATCGCGGCGCGGCCCGCCATGGGCAAGGCGCTGGCCCTGGACACGCCCCTTGCCACGCCCACCGGTTGGACGACGATGGGCGCGGTCGAGGTCGGAGACCAGCTGATCGCCGCGGACGGCAGACCGACGCGCGTGGTCGCCACGACCGACGTCATGGTGGGCCGCCCCTGCTACCAACTGACCTTCGACGACGGCACCACGGTCATCGCCGACGCGGACCACCAGTGGCTCACCGACACCAGGGCCTCCCGTCGCGCCGCCCGGGGAAGCGGTCCACACCGCCAGCAGGCTCGTCCCGCGGTGCGGACCACCAAGGAGATCGCCGCCACCCTGCGCTGTACGAACCTCGCCGACCAGCGCCTGAACCACTCCGTGCAGAACGTGACCCCGCTCGACCTCCCCGACCGTGAACTGCCGGTACCCCCGTACACGCTGGGGGCACGGTTGGGCGACGGCGGCAGTGCGGCGGAGAGCAGGCGCATCCCCCAGGAGTACCTCCGGGCCTCTTCCGGCCAGCGCAGGGCGCTGCTCGCCGGCCTGCTGGACAGCGGGGGAACGGTCACCGGCACCGCGATCCAGATCGCGGTGCCCGACCAGGCCCTGGCCGAGGACCTTCGGGAACTGGTCGTGAGCCTCGGCTACCGCTGTGGTGCGGCGACCGAGCGCAGGGGCGACGCCGGGGCGCTGACCTCGTACCTCGTCACGTTCACGACCGCGGATGACGTCTTCCGGCTGGCGCCCGAGCGGCAGACGCACGCGGCACGCAGGCGCCCCGGCACGCCCCGGCCGACGCGGCGTTTCATCACGGACGTACGAGAGGTCGACAGCGTTCCGGTCCGCTGCGTCCAGGTGGACCACCCGGATCATCTGTACGTGGCCACCGAGGCGATGGTGCCCACGCACAACAGCACGCTGGCTCTGGACTTCGCTCGGGCCGCCTCGATCAAGAACGATCTGCCCAGTGTCATCTTCTCGCTGGAGATGGGGCGCAACGAGATCGCGATGCGGTTGCTCTCCGCAGAGGCACGTGTGGCCCTGCATCACATGCGGTCGGGCACGATGACCGACGACGACTGGACGCGGCTGGCCCGGCGGATGCCGGAGGTGACCGCGGCACCGCTCTACATCGACGACTCGCCGAACCTGTCGATGATGGAGATCCGCGCGAAGTGCCGACGCCTGAAGCAGCGCAACGACCTGAAGCTGGTGGTCATCGACTACCTCCAGCTGATGCAGTCGGGTGGCTCCCGGCGCGCGGAGAGTCGCCAGCAGGAAGTCTCGGACATGTCACGGAACCTGAAGCTGCTGGCCAAGGAGCTCGAGCTGCCGGTCATCGCGCTCTCCCAGCTCAACCGTGGTCCCGAACAGCGCACCGACAAGAAGCCGATGGTCTCCGACCTGCGTGAGTCGGGCAGCATCGAGCAGGACGCCGACATGGTCATCCTGCTGCACCGTGAGGACGCCTACGAGAAGGAGTCCCCTCGCGCGGGTGAGGCCGACCTGATCGTGGCCAAGCACCGTAACGGCCCGACGGCCACCATCACCGTCGCCTTCCAGGGCCACTACTCGCGGTTCGTGGACATGGCGGGGACGTGAGGACGGCCGGCTGGGCGAGCGGTTGCCCGGCCGTGTTCGGCCGCCTTCAGCTCGGTTGGAAGAACTCGAGCATTCTCCGGCTGGCGTCCGGCGACATCAGCAGTTCCTGCATGTCAGCCGACATCCGGGCGGCGGCGCTGGTGCGTTCGAACATCTCGCGTTCGTATTCTTCGACGGCGGTGGGACGGTCGTCCGGGTACGCCGCCAGTGCGAGGCCGAGCAGGGCGCCGTCGAGCAGCGCCATGTTGGCGCCTTCCCCCACCGGCGGCATCAGGTGCGCGGCATCGCCGAGCAGCGTGACACCCGGTGTCGACGGCCAGGTCAGGCCGACCGGGAGAGTGCTGATCGAGCGTGGCAGGACCGTGTCGTCGCAGGCTGCGATCAGTGTGGTGAACCGTGCGTCCCAGCCGGCAAAAAGCTCGATCAGCCGCGCCCGGGCGGCGGCCGGGTCGTCGAACGGGATCCCGCTGGTGGCGAACCAGTCCTCGGCGGTGTTGTAGAAACTGAGGCCGATGCGGACGCGCCCGTCGCCGTTGCGCTGTGCTGCCAGGGACTGTCCGTTGCCGAGCACCCAGTAGTTGCCGCGTCCGACCATCGCCGCGAGGTCGGGGTGGGTGCGGTCGATGTCGGGAATGCCTAGCTCGATGACGTTCTGGCCGATGTGCTCCGGTCGCGCGTCGGTGAGCAGTGCACGGACTCGGGAGTTCGCGCCGTCGGCGCCGACCAGCAGGTCATACGTCGCACTGCTGCCGTCGGCGAAGTGCAGCACGCCGTCGTCGGCGGACTCGAACGCGTGCCCCCAGCGCACCGTGTGTTCGGGCAGGGAGTCCAGCAGCAGGTTGCGCAGATCGGCACGGTCCACCTCGGGTCGCTTCAACGGGGCGTCCTCGGGGGTGTCCTCTTGCAGCAGCAGGGTGCCGTCCGGCTCCAGTAGCCGCATGTCCTGGCCCTCACCACGGGCTATCGCGTGGAACTGGTCCATCAGACCGGCCTCGCGCAGCGCCCGCTGCCCGGAGTGGATGTCGAGCATGCCGCCCTGACCGCGCGCATTGCGCGATTCTTCCCGTTCGTACACCACGGCATCGATGGCGTTCACGTGCAGCACCCGGGCCAGGGCCAAGCCACCCAAGCCGGCTCCGACAATGGCGATGGTCATAGGTACCCCCCGATTCACCGTATCTGTCGATACACCGTATCACTAGAGACGCTGTATCGATTCCAACGCTGTATTGTCGTCGGCATGTTGGTGTGGGAGCGGCCGGAGCCGCCGGATCGACCGATGCCGGCCCCGCTGAGCCGGGAGCGGATCGTCCAAGCGGCGATCCGACTCGCCGATGCGGACGGCCTGGACGCGGTGTCGCTGCGCAAGGTCGCCGCGGTGCTGGACGTCGGACCGATGCGGCTGTACCGCTACATCGCCACGAAGGAGGAGCTGCTCGACCTGATGGTCGATGCGGTCCACGCGGAGATCAGGCCGGCCGGAGACGGTTGGCGAGAGGTGCTGCGATCCCTTGCCGAGGCCATCCGGGAAGCCGCTCACCAGCGTGAATGGCTCGCCGACCTGCTCGGCGGGCGGCCCCAGCTCGGGCCGAACACGATGGCCGGCGGAGAGGCCGTGCTGGCCGCGATGGGCGGCGTCGACCTGGGCACCGTCGTGCCGGCGGTCGCGGCGGTCCATGCGTACGTGATCGGCGCGGTACGCCGGGAGATCACCGAGCGGCGCGCCGAGCGGGCCTCCGGGATGGACCAGAAGCAGTGGCAGGCCGCCTTCGGGCCTTATCTGCAACGGACCTTCGCCACCGGCCGATTTCCCGCGCTGGCCTCGGTCGTCCACGATGGCCCCCATCTGGACGCGGACCAAACCTTCCGGACCGGCCTCGACTTCCTCCTCGACGGCATCGAAGCGCGCATCTCAAGCTGACGCGGGGCCGAGGCACCCGACGAGCGCTGCCCGCGGCCCTGTCCTGCTCGAACCGCCTTGAGCTTGGACTCAGGCGGGTGCCTCGGCCGAAACGATCAGGAAGTTCGGCAGGTGGACGTATCCGTCGATCCCCGGGGTGGTGGGCTCCATTTCTGCCGCCACCGCAGGGTCGAGCCCCGGCTCGGCCACCTCGCGCAGGCGGCAGCCGAGGGAGGCCAGTTCGTTGAAGTAAGCAGAGATCGGCCGGTGGAAGTCGGACGCGGCAAGCCCGACGACCTCGTACTCCTCCAGGTACCGTCGCACACGATATTCACCGTGCTCCCGCCAGCTGCCCCACAACTCCTCGAAGGCAGGGTGGACCAGGGCGAACACCAACAGGCCGCCCGGGCGCAGAGCCGCCACGCAGGCGCGCATCGCAGGCTTCCAGTCGGGGATCGCCATCAGGACCATGCTGCACACCACGGCGTCAAAGGGTTCGCCCAGGTCCGGCATCCGCGTCAGATCCGCCTGGACGTAGGTGACGCCCTGCCCCAGCTCGGTTTCCCTCTCACGGGCGAAAGCGCACATGTTGTCCGTTGGCTCGACGCCCACCACCTGCGCCCCGCGGCCGGCGAGAATGCGACTGAAGTACCCGTTTCCGCATCCCGCGTCCAGCACTCGTCGGCCGTGCACATCCCCCAGCAGTCGCAGCAGGGCCGGATTCACCAGATTCCGTTTGGCGAAGTCCCCGTTCTCCGCCATGGCTTCCATCGACTCACGCGTGGCGGACGTGTTCCACTGCCTGATCGCGGCCTCGTTCGTCCATCTGGATGTCATCCGCGCGAGCTTAGGGTCCCGGGGAGGCGGAACGCGACCGGGTATTGACCAAGATCGAGAAACCTGGTCAGGAACGGGCGGGAGGTTCTGCGACACCGATGACGTGCCTGCCGACGGCCCGGACGTGCACCGACGACCACCCCAGGGCGGTGAGGTCGTCCGTGAGCGTTCCGGCATCGTGGAAGACCTTCACGATGCGGTACTGGCTGCCGTCGTCGAGCCGACGTAGCACTGCGGGGGCGGGCTGGTTCGTGAGGACGTGCTCTTCGGAGGCAGTGGCGGGGCCGTCGTCGACGAAGATCGCCTTGCCGTCCGGCGTGAGCGCGGTGGCGACGGTACGCCAGAAGTCGGCCAGCCGTTCCGGCGGCACATGGGAGAGCCAGAAGGCGAAGAACACCGTCTGATAGCGGCGCGACGGCAGCCACTCGAACACGTCCGCCGCAAGGAACCGGACCTTGGGGGAGACGGTACGCGCACGAGCGAGGGCCAGCACTTCAGCTGCCGCGTCGACGGCCGTAACCGACCGCGCCCGCTCGGCGAGCAGCGGGGTCCACTGGCCCGTGCCGCAGGCCAACTCCAGCACATCCCCGGCAATCGGAAGGTCATCGACCACGGTCAGCAGTTGCTGAAGCTCCTCGTACTCCGCGTAGGGCCGGTCGTACTCAGCGGCGCCGTCCCTGTAGTAGGCCCTTTGCTCTGCCAGGAGAGCGTCGACATCCATACGCGTGCCTCTCGTCCGGGTTCCGTGTCAGGGGCCGGCGCGTTCGGCGGGCCGGCCTGGTGCCGTGTCCACCGTCGGCCTTCACCTTCGGGCAAGGTCAAGCAGGGCCCTGGCTGATCCGTTCCCCAGGACGGCGTGGGCTGCCGAAATTCCCATGCCTTCATGTCCGCCTTCTCGCTACGGTGCCGTCATGGACGTGACGTTCACGAAGATGTCGGGGCGGCGCTATCGGATCGCGGTCGTTCGGGAGCAGGGGCCGGAGCTGGCGTCGCGTCAGGGGCCCGGGTACGACGACTTCGTGCCGCATGACGCCGTGCACTTCCTCGTGGAAGCGGAAGCCGGACTGCCCGGGGGCGTCTTCGGCAGGCTTGCGGCCGGCCGGAGCAACCTCTTCTGGCCCGCGGATCCGGCCGTGCGCAGACGGCAGGCGCGCCAGGAGGCGAAGCGAACCCCGAGCAAGGCCGAGCATGCGGACATGGCCCGGTCCGAGCGGTTGGCCTCGATCTGCCAGCCGCTCTGGGCGTTCCGGGCCGGGCACCGCAGCGAGCTTCCGCTGTGGTTCTCGCAGGTCATGCAGGAGGTGGCGGACGAAGATCTGGTGGACCGTATCGTGGCCCGCCTGGATGAGTTCGCGGACCGTTGGCACGCCCTGCCGGTGGCCGGCGCCATCACGCTGACCTGGCCGGATCTCTCTCCGGGCCGGGCTGGAGGCGGGAGCAGGGACCGAAACGACGCGGTTGGCCGTGCGCGCGGTCCTCAGCAGCGGCGCCACCGGCACGGACGGGCCACGGTTGCGGTGCGTCGATAGCGTGACAGCCACGGAAATCGGCTCGACGCCCGGACGGTTCGCCGATGGACTGGGGGCATGACCACTTCGGCATCCGCCCAGTCCTCGTCCGACCAACTCCCTCCCCCTCAGTCGTCCCCGCAGCCCTCGCCCGTGCACGCTGGGCCTGGAACGGACGACGAGGGCCCGATCACGGGCCGACTGCTGCCCGGCACGCGCCGGGCGCTGCTGCACCGGCTCGCCACCGGCCAGACGGACGGCCGGGCTCCTTCCCTGGTGGCCGCTGTGGTGCGTGACGGAGACGTGGTCTGGCGCGGGGCGCGGTCCTGCGTAGCGGGACATGAACCGGATGAGCAGGTGCAGTACCGGATCGGCTCGATCAGCAAGACCTTCACCGCCGTGCTGGTGATGCGACTGCGCGACGAGGGCGTGCTGGACCTGGGTGATCCGTTGGAGAAACACCTTCCGGACACCGGCATCGGCGAGGCCACCGTCGCGCAGTTGCTCTCCCACAACGGGGGCCTGGCGGCCGAGGCGCCGGCACCGTGGTGGGAGCGCACCCCGGGCTCACTGCGCCCCACACTGGGCGACGTGCTCGGTGACGAGCCCTTCCGGCATCCGGTAGGGCGGCGCTTCCACTACTCCAACACCGGTTTCACGGTGCTGGGCGAGCTGGTCGAACGGCTGCGGGGCGCCCCGTGGGAAGAGGTGCTGCGTCGGGAGGTCCTTCAGCCGCTCGGGCTGGACCGCACCAGCGTGGAGCCCCAGTCCCCCCACGCGGGCGGCTGGGCCGTGCATCCGTGGGCCGATGTGATGATGCCGGAACCTGCGGAGAACCTCGGGCTGATGACACCCGCCGGAGGGCTGTGGTCCACGACAGGGGACCTAGCCCGGTTCGCGGCCTTCCTGAGCCACGGCGACGACCGGGTGCTCGGCGCCGACTCCGTACGGGAGATGCGGACGCCCGCCGCCCCGTCCGAGGCGTCGGATGTGGCAACCGGTTATGCGTATGGCCTCGGTATGGAGGTCCAGCAGCAGGGTGACCGCATGCTCGTGGGGCACGCGGGATCGGTACCGGGCTTCCTGGCGAGCCTGGTGATCAGCGTCGAGGAGGGGCTGGCCGCCATCGCTCTCGCCAACTGCACCTCCGGCCCGTCGGTCACCGCCATCGCCGGCGACCTGGTACGGATCGTGGGGGAGGCCGAGCCACGGATCCCCGAGCCGTGGAAGCCGCTGACGGAGGTGGATGACGCGGTCCTGAAGCTGGCGGGCCCTTGGTACTGGGGCACCCAGGCTCATGTGCTGCGGCCGGCGGCGGACGGGGCTGTCGTGCTCGGTCCGATCGCCGGGGGGCGCGGGCGCGGGTCGCGCTTCCGACCGAACGGTGATGGCACCTGGACGGGCCTGAACGGCTACTACGCGGGGGAGATCCTGCGCGCCGTACGGGGATCCGACGGAGCGGTGAGCCATCTCGACGTGGGGTCGTTCGTGTTCACCCGTGAGCCGTATGACCGACAGGCTCCGGTGCCGGGTGGAGTGGACGAGGAAGGCTGGAGGGCGTTTCCCGGATAGGGCGTTCGGGCGGGAGAGTCGGGGCGAGACCGGTCCGTGGGTCCGGTGGACAGGGCGGCTGGTGTGGTGTTTCACGTGAAACATCACGCCGTCGGACCCTTGTTCCGGTAGTTCCGTTGAGGCGGATGATCCCGGTAGGTCAGAGCTTCAACTTGAAGCCGACGTGTGTGGCGGAGAACCCCAGGTTCTCGTAGAAGCGGTGGGCGTCGGTGCGGGTGGCATCGGAGGTGAGCTGGACCAGGCGGCAGCCCTGGCGACGCGACTCCTCGATGGCCCAGCGGATGAGGTGCGTGCCCAGCCCATGGCCACGCATGTCCGCATGGATACGAACGGCCTCGATGAGCCCCCGAGTGGTTCCCCGATGGGCCAGTCCAGGGATGATCGTGAGATGCAAGGTCCCGATGACGCGTTCCTCGTGGACGGCGACGACCAGATGCTGGTTCGGGTCGTCCGCCACTCGTTGGTACGCAGGCTGATAGGGAGCGAGATCATCGGGTGACTCCCGCTGGGCACCCAGGGGGTCGTCGGCCAGCATGTTCACGATGGCGGGGATGTCCTGGGGGAGTGCGGGCCGCACGTCGAACTCTGCCATGCGAGGAAGCTTATGCGCAGGGCAGGAGCGCAGCGGCGCCGGGCGGGGCCGCTGAGTGGCCCGGGCCGCGTACAGCCAGGCCAGAGGCCTGTGTACACACGGGTCAGGCGGTTGAGCGCAACGCCTTGGTGTCCATCGGACGACGACGGGCGCGGTCCCTTACCCGCTGACCGTGCTTGGTGAGCCCCCAGGGCTTGAGCACGGAGATCACGGTCATGAACGTGTAGGCGCTGAGGGAGACCGAGGGAGCGCTGATCAGGGCGTACTGCTCGGGTATTGCTCCCCCGGCGATGGCGTGACCCACAGCGTTGGTGATCTCGGGGCGCAGGGCGAAGATCGACAAGCCGGTGGTGACGAGGGTCATCCAGAACTTGATGAAGACCCAACGATGCTGCGCCAGCCCCCAGGGGGTGCCGAGCGAGAGCACCAACCCCGTCAGAAGGGTCAGTAGGGAGATCGGGGCGATAAGCCAGTCGGTGAACACCTTCATCGAACGGTATGACGCCTCCGTCACCACGGGTGAACCCGTAGTGACTGCGGTCACGCCCAGCGCGAGCAGCCCAAGCGCGAGCCCGAGCCATCCGGCGGAGGTGATGACATGGACAACAAGGAGGGCCCGGCGGGCCGGTCGGCGGAGTTTCACGGGAATCACCATGCCGAGCCGGGCGCCGGCTGGCGTCTGACGGCGGGAGTAACCGGACGTACTAGCGTCGGCGTATCCGCCCGCCCGGATTGGCCGGGTGGGTCAGGTCAGCCCAGGTCGATGGCGTGCAGAGCGCGTACGCCCTCGATATTCCCGTCGAGATAGTGCCTCAGGGACAGCGGTACAAGGTGGACGGAGGCGATTCCCACACGGGTGAAGGGCACACGCACGATCTCGTAGGTGCCGCAGGGCGACTCCACCTCAGGGCCGTGACGGCGGGAGGTGTCCATGGACTCCAGCCGGCAGACGAAGAAGTGCTGCACCTTGACGCCGGTGGCGCCGCCGTCCTCACCGATGTGTTCGACGGTGTCCACGAAACACGGCACCACATCAATGATCTTGGCACCCAGTTCCTCGTCCACCTCGCGATGGAGTGCATCGATCACGGTGGCGTCTTCTGGTTCCACTCCGCCACCGGGAGTGACCCAGTAGGGGTCGATACCAGGCTTGGTCCGTTTGATCAGAACAAGATCGTCGTTGTCGAGCAGGATGGCGCGGGCAGTCCGTTTGACCACGGGTCGGACGGTCATGGGAGAAAGGTGACCCGGCTGGTTCCACGTGAAACATCGAGCTGTTCAGGCCAGCCGGAGCAGCGAAGGCGAAGTGACTCCGAGCAACGAAGGCGAAGCGACGACGACGGCCCCATGGAGACAGGGTGGCAGGGAAACACGTCAGGAACTCCCCTCGACCGACTCCGTGAGCGACGCTCGAGGGTCTTGGTGGTGGGCGTCGCTTCGGGAGCCGGTGCAGGCGGGTTCGGCGGGAACGACGGGCGCGCACACGAGGTCCTCGATATGGCCGCAGAATGCGCAGACCCATATCTCGCGCTGCATCCACATGGTGCGCCGACACAGGGGGCAGCCCCGGGTGCGGATGCCGTGCGGGCCCATGACCGGTGGCTCCGGTGTGGCCGCGGCGTATTCGATGATGCTGCCGGCATCTTGTTCCGGCGCGGCCATCCGCAGGAGCCATGCGGTGCGCGAGCGGGCTTCATCGGCAAAATCGGTCATTGTGCGCACACCGTAGCCGGGTTGCGGCCGGTTGCGGTGGTCTTTTCCGAACGTGACTCCTTTGGGGTATCAGGCGGGTAAGGCGGATTTCTGGGCTTACCCGGCTTCCGTACCCTGGTTGCCCGCTCCCGCCTGAGCCAGCGCCCGAAGGACGTCCGCGACCAGGTCCTCGGTGTCCTCGGCGCCCGCGGAGAACCGAATGAACCCGTCCGGGACCGCGTCACCACCCCATCGACCACGCCGCTCCGCCGTGGACCGTACGCCGCCGAAGCTGGTCGCGGCGTCGACCAGGCGCAGTCCGGCCAGGAAGCGCTCGGCGTGGGCGCCCGACGGCAGCGTGAAGCAGAGCACGCAGCCGAAGCGCCGCATCTGTCCGGAGGCGATCTCGTACGACGGGTCCCCGGGTAGGCCCGGATAGCGCAGCCCGGTCACCTCGGGGCGGTCGGTGAGGGCCTGGGCGAGCGCGAGGGCGTTGGCGTTCTGGCGCTCGGCGCGCACCTGCAAGGTGGCGAGGGAACGGTGCGCCAGCCAGGCCTCCATGGGGCCCTGCACCGCACCGGCGAGCTTGCGCCAGCGACGCACCGGGGCCATCAGTGCGGCGTCGCGGCAGGCCACATAGCCGAGCAGGACATCTCCGTGCCCGGTCAGCTGCTTGGTGCCGCTTGCCACGGAGAAGTCCGCACCCAGTTCAAGGGGGCGCTGACCGAGCGGGGTGGCGAGGGTGTTGTCGACGGCGACGATCGTTCCACGTGCATGTGCGGCCGCCACGAGACGCCGTATGTCGCACACGTCCAGGCCCGGGTTCGAGGGCGTCTCCAGCAGCAGCAGTCGCGCGCCGTCGAGCACATCGAGCTGGGCGTCGCCGCCGGTCGGTGCCCTGCGCACCTCGATGCCGTACGCGCTGAGCTGGTCGCCGATCAGGGGGAGACCCTGGTAGCCGTCGGACGGCAGGACGACCACGTCACCGGTGCGCAGCTGCGAGAACAGGATCGCCGAGATCGCCGCCATGCCCGAGGCGAAGACCAGCGTCTCCACGCTGCCAGCCGCGCCCGGTGGTGCCTCCAGCTCCCCGATGGCCTGTTCCAGACGCGTCCAGGTGGGGTTCTCGTCGCGGCCGTACGTGTACGGGCCGGTGGGGTCGCCGGGGAGGTGGTAGTGGGCCGCGAAGACCGGGCCCGGCATGGTGGGCTCGTACTTCAGGGGTTCGGGCAGCCCGGCCCGCACCAGCAGCGTGCCGTCACCGGGTGCCTCGGACGAGACCGGTGCACCGGACACTCGGGGGGTGTCGGACGAGCCCGGCGCCCCGGTCGGGCCCGTTGCGCCGGTCACTCGTGCTGTTCCGTTCGATGCTGCCGTGCTTGCTCTGTCTGTCATTCTCGCTGTCTTCGCCGCGTCTGCTGTCTCATGTGCCTCTGCTGCGTCTACCGACCCGGTCCCCCCGTCGTCGTTACGCCCGTGTGCCATGCTGCTCAGTCCTTCACTGCCTCACGTACCGCGGTGAGTAGCCCTTCGCCGGCCGCTTCCACCATCTCCAGGCAGACCTCGAAGCCATCGATGCCGCCGTAATAAGGGTCAGGTACGTCGAGGTCATCGCGCGCGCCGGGGTCGTACGAACGCAGCAGTCGCACCTTGCGCGCGTCCTCGGGCGTGGGCGCGAGCCGGCGCAGCGTGCGCAGGTGACCGGAGTCCAGCGCGATCACCAGGTCGAGCCGTGCGAACCAGTCGGCCTGGAACTGCCGCGCCGTGTGACCACACGGATACCCGGCCGCCGCCAGGACCGAGACGGTCCGGGGGTCGGCGTCGTCGCCCTCGTGCCAGCCCCCCGTCCCGGCACTGTCGACCTCGACCACCTCGTCGAGGCCCGCATCGGCGACCTGAGCGCGGAAGACGTACTCGGCCATCGGCGAGCGGCAGATGTTGCCGCTACAGACGAAGCACACGCGATACGGCGCCCGCGCGGACGCCCGGTCACGCGGGTACGGCTCCGAGGTCGTCGTCACCGCCTCCTCTCAGTCCTCGTCCGGGAGCACTATGTGCAGTGCCCAGGAGACGATCGCGACGATCAGGCCGCCCAGCACCGCGGTCCAGAAGCCCTCGACGTGGAAGCTGACGTCGGTCTTGCCGGCGACCCAGGATGTGAGCAACAGCATCAGTGCGTTGATCACCAGGGTGAACAATCCGAGAGTGAGGATGAACAGCGGGAAGGTGAGCACTTTCACGATCGGCTTGACCACGACGTTCACCACGCCGAAGATCAGCGCGACGATGACCAGCGTAAGTGCCTTGCCGCCGGTGCTGCCTCCGGTGAGTGTGATCTTGTCGAGCACCCAAACGGCCACGGCAAGGGCTGCCGCATTGGCGATCGTCTTGACGAGGAAATTCTTCATGTGTCTGATCGTGGCAGACGCGCACGGGCACCAGCGACGGATCGTGAGCAGGGCCACGGAGCGCACACGAACACGTCACGTAGCGAACAAGCGCAACAAGCGAACAAGCGAGCACTTACGTAGTCGGGCAATCGGCACTCGGTGGTCAGCAGCCGGTGATCGGCACTCGGTGATCGGCCACCGGACGGCGGACGAGGCGACAAGGGGCGGGCAGGGCGATGAAGGCATTCCGGCTGGACGAACTGGACGCGGAGCGTGCCGCGAACGACGGTGCGTATCTTCAGTTCCTGCGTGAGCGGAACATGTCGGTCGGGCTCTACGCACTCGACGCCGGCTCCTCCGACCCGCAGCAGCCGCACGGGCAGGACGAGGTCTACTTCGTGGTGAGCGGGCGCGCTTCACTGACCGTCGGCACCGAGACCACCCAGGTCGCCCGAGGGAGCGTCGTCTACGTCCCGGCCGGGGCGGCGCACAAGTTCCACCACATCTCCGAGGACCTGCGGGTGCTCGTGGTCTTCTCGCCGCCGGAAGGACGCTGAGCAGACGCTCCACGGGTCTGCTCGCCCCGGATTCCCTAGGGGACGGGTCAGGGTAGGACAAGGGGTGCGGAAGTGCCCGTAGAGCCGGCTACGCGCTTAGCATCGAAGGCGAAGGAGTGAAAGTCGCGCACCGACGGCGGGCCAGTGCAGGCCGCGGAGGCGCAGATGTGACGACGACCGGGCTTGGGTACACACGGCAGCCCGGCCGTGGAGCCCGGAACCCCGGGCTCCTCGGAAGGCTGCGGAAGCCAGAGACATAAGGACGGTAAGGACGATGGCGGTACGTGAGATCTTCGCGGGCGTGCCCTGGTGGGTGAAGTGGGTCGTGGTGCCGGTCATCGCCCTCTTCGTGTTCGGCGGGCTGATCGTCGGCATCGTGTCGTTCCTCATCAGCCTGCTCTTCAAGGTGCTGATACTCGTCGCGATCGTCGGCGCGCTGCTGTACGTGGTGCGTAAGTTCATGTCGAGCAAGTCACGCGGGGACTGGTGAGGTAGGGGGCGGGGAGCCCGTTCAGCGGCGTCGGCGCGCCCGCTGCGACCAGTGCTCACGGCCCGCTGCCCACAGCGCTCAGTGCTTCCGTCGGCGCCCCCGACCGCCGCGTACCGCCGGGCCACCCCCCGAAGCCGGCTGAGCGGGCCTTGGTACGCCCGCCCTGCCCGCAGCCGGGCCAGCCGTCGCGGAGGCTGCTGTCGCCGGGGCCTCGGGCCGCCGGTCCGCCGAGACGACCAGTGCGGCGAGCGCCGTCGTCACCGGCACCGATGCCACCAGTCCGATGGAGCCGACCAGCGTCCGCACGATCTCCTCAGCCACCACCTCACTGCCCGCGACGGTGCTGACGTCGCTCTGCGCGATCGAGAAGAGCAGCAGCAGCGGAAGGGCGGCGCCGGCATAGGCCAGGACGAGCGTGTTCACCACCGACGCGATGTGATCGCGCCCGATCCTGATGGCTGCCCGGTACAGCCCGCGCCAGCCCAGCGCAGGATCGGCCTGGTGCAGCTCCCACACCGCCGAGGTCTGTGTCACCGTCACATCGTCGAGCACACCGAGCGAGCCGATGATCACGCCGGCGAGCAGGAGGCCGCTCATGTCGATCGACGGATACAGCCCGTGGATCAGGCCCGTGTAGTCGTCCGTGTTCCCCGTCAGGGCGGCCCACCCTATGAAGAGGGCGCCGAGCCCCCCGGTGAGCAGCAGCGACACCAGAGTGCCCAGGACGGCGACGGATGTGCGGGCCGTCAGGCCGTGGCACATGTAGAGCGCGATCAGCATGATGGCGCTTGCCCCGACCACGGCGACGACCAGCGGGTTCGAGCCTTGCAGGATGGCGGGCAGGATGAACAGGGCCAGCACCAGGAAGCTGACGGCGAGCGCGACCAGCGCCATGATGCCGCGCAACCGCCCGACCACGACCACCGCGAGCGCGAAGATCCCGGCAAGCAGCAGCAGCGGAAGGTGCCGGTCCACGTCGCTCACCGAGTACTGGAGGTCCCGAGGCGCGTCCGGTGCGTAGGAGACCACGACCTGCTGCCCTTGGTGCAGCTGCCGGGGCGAGTCCGGGCGGACGATCTCCGTGAACGTACGCCCGGTGTCCTTCCCGCTGGTGACCCGGATCGTGGCCTTCCCGCAGGTCGCCTTCTTGCCACCGGTCCCGCCCGCACCCGTGCCGGCGCCTCCGGTACCGCCGGCGCCTCCCCCATCGGCCGCCTGTTGCGGGTCGGACCCGTCCTTGGCTCCGGCCGCCGGGTCACCGCCGGATCCACCGGAGCCGTCCACCGTGGCGCAGTCGACCTTGTCGACGCGGACCACCTCCGCCTGCTGCGTCTGGCGGTCGAAGCCGACTCCGCTCCGCTGGTGCGACGGCACACCGCTCGGCCACAACACCACCAGCCCCGCCAGGACGGCAGCCGTGAAGGGGATCAGCACCGCGGCGATCACCTTGCGCAGATGCTGTGACACCGGCGCGGCCGGCCCGTGGCTGTGCCCGTGCCCATGCCCATGTCCGTGCCCATGGCCATGTCCGTGCCCGTGCCCATGCCCCGGCCCGTTCCCGTGCCCGTTTCCACCCCCTTCGTGCCCATGACCACCAGGAGCTTTTCCCTGGCCATGGGCGTGGTGATCGCGGCCGCCCGCGCCGTGCCCCCGGCCCGCGGTGCCCGAACCGCCAGGGCCACCAGGCCCGGATGCGTCAGGACCGGGCCCGCTGGTCCAGGACCCGCTCGGGATCGGCCCACCCGGCCAGGATCCCTCCTCTCCGGACCCACTCGCCGCCCATGACCCGTCCTGACCCGACCTGTCCTGACCGGTCCCGTCCTGATCGGTTCCGTCCCGACCCGACCCACCCGGCCACGACCCGCCCGGCCGTGTGCCGTCGGCACCGGGCCAGGCATACCCGTAGTCACGGCCGCCACCTGCGCGTTCGTGGGCGTCGTGGCCGTAGCCGTCCGGTGCGCGGCCGGGTGGCGGGGTGGACGGGGGCTGCATGCTGGTCACCGCTCGATCATGGCGGAACTGCGGGCTCCGTGGAGGGACTACGTGGCGCCCCCCTGTTCAGTGCGGCGTCTCGGACGTTAGCGTGGAGGAACCTTTGCACAACGCGGGAGCTCGGAGCACCGGGCTGAGAGGGCGCTGAACCTTCGTACCCGAGAAGCGTGCCGTGTGCGGGCACTTGCCTCGCACCCACGGGACCACGCCTCGTCGTACGGAAGCAGCTGCGTCGACCGCCGAACCTGTTACCGGGTAATGCCGGCGTAGGGAGTAGGTCTTATGACCATTCAGGATGCGCACGCGTCTGCCTCCGACTCTGTGGAGGAGACGGCTGCCTCCGGCACGTCACACCAGCACCAGAAGTCCAACCCAACTCAGTCCGAACACCAACAGCCCCCGAACTCCGCCGCATCGGAACCGCACGCCCCCGCCCCCGCCTCCGGGCCCACGCTCGGCTGGCACAAGGCCTATCTGCCGGGGCCGGACGGAGCACACGCGGACCTGCGTGTTCCCGTCAGGATGGTGCACCTCACCAACGGACAGGCCGTCACGCTGTACGACACCTCCGGCCCGTACACCGACCCGGAGGCCGAGACCGACGTTCGACGGGGACTGTCGCCGCTGCGGGAGAGCTGGATCGCGGGCCGCGGCGACACCGAGGAGTACGCGGGCCGTCCGGTCCGCCCCGAGGACGACGGCATCAAGCACACCGCGCCCCGCGGGGGCCTGCGCAACCTCGACGCCGTCTTCCCCGGCCGTTCACGCAGGCCGCGCCGGGGCCGCGACGGTCGGGCGGTGACCCAACTCGCCTATGCGCGGCGCGGCGAGATCACACCGGAGATGGCGTACGTGGCCGTCCGGGAGCGGCTCTCACCCGAGGTCGTGCGCGACGAGATCGCCGCCGGGCGCGCGGTGCTGCCGGCGAACGTCAACCACCCGGAGATCGAGCCGATGATCATCGGCAAGCGTTTCCTGGTGAAGGTCAACGCCAATATCGGCAACTCCGCGGTGACGTCCTCCATCGAGGAGGAAGTGGAGAAGATGACCTGGGCGACCCGTTGGGGCGCCGACACGGTCATGGACCTGTCCACCGGCCGCAACATCCACACCACCCGGGAATGGGTGCTGCGCAACTCGCCGGTCCCGATCGGCACCGTTCCGCTGTACCAGGCGCTGGAGAAGGTGGACGGCAAGGCCGAGGAGCTGAGCTGGGAGATCTACAAGGACACGGTCATCGAGCAGGCCGAGCAGGGCGTGGACTACATGACCGTGCACGCCGGTGTGCGCCTGCCCTACGTCCCGCTGACCGCGAACCGCAAGACCGGCATCGTCTCGCGCGGCGGCTCGATCATGGCCGCGTGGTGTCTCGCGCACCACAAGGAGAGCTTCCTCTACGAGCACTTCGAGGAGCTGTGCGAGATCCTCGCCGCCTACGACGTGACGTACTCCCTGGGCGACGGCCTGCGGCCAGGTTCCATCGCGGACGCCAACGACCGGGCCCAGTTCGCCGAGCTGGAGACGCTGGGCGAGCTGGCGAAGATCGCCAAGCGGCATGACGTGCAGACGATGATCGAGGGCCCCGGGCACGTCCCGATGCACAAGATCAAGGAGAACATCGACCTCCAGCAGGAGCTGTGCGACGAGGCGCCGTTCTACACGCTCGGCCCGCTGACCACGGACGTCGCCCCGGGCTACGACCACATCACCTCCGGCATCGGTGCCGCGATGATCGGCTGGTGGGGCACGGCCATGCTCTGCTACGTCACCCCCAAGGAGCACCTGGGCCTGCCGAACCGCGATGACGTGAAAACCGGTGTCATCACCTACAAGATCGCAGCTCATGCAGCGGATCTGGCCAAGGGCCACCCCGGCGCCCAGGAATGGGACGACGCCCTTTCGGACGCACGTTTCGAGTTCCGTTGGGAGGACCAGTTCAACCTGGCCCTCGATCCGGACACGGCGCGCGAGTTCCACGACGAGACGCTGCCGGCCGAACCGGCGAAGACGGCGCACTTCTGCTCCATGTGCGGCCCGAAGTTCTGCTCGATGCGAATCAGCAGGTCCATCGCCGACCGCTTCGGCGGTGAGGCGGCCGACGGGGCGACGCAGGAGGAGATCGAGGCCGGCATGCTCCAGAAGTCGAAGGAGTTCGCGGCGGCGGGGAACCGGGTCTACTTGCCGTTGGCTGACTGACTGACTGGCAGGCAGGTAGGTAGGTAGGCACACAGGCAGGCACACAGGCACACAGGCACACGGGCTGACAGACCGGCCGTCTGCCTAGTCGGTAGGCGGGCCGAGATCACCGTCGCCGTCGTCATCGTCCCCGCTCGGGGGCATGGCGGCGGCGACGACCCGCCCGACGCGCCAAGACGGACTTCGACTGGGTTGGGCTAAGAGGGGCTCATCTTGCTCGTGCACGAAAACGGCTCGTCGATCCAGTAGGTGTTGTGCTGTGCGTCGTGGACGATCGGGAATTTCGTGGCCGGATCGCAGAGCTTGTCGATCTGTGGGGGTACCTCCCACGCCATCAAGGCAGTGGGGGAGGTCCGCGGAACTGATGGTGAACCAGTACTCGTTGGTGTCCGCGGCGATCTTCCGGCATTTGTAGAAGAACCCCTTCACGCCGGGGCCGAACACGTCACTGCGGGTCGGGGGCCAGCTTCTTGTTGAGGTTGATGTTGTCGCAGTCGGCCTTCATGCCCTCGACGTTGGTCGTCGTGGCCGCCTCGGTCGTGTACCCCTTGGCCGTGTGGGTGCCCGACGCCGTCCAGGCGTGCGCCGGCAGGGCGATCTGCCGGGCGACCTCGGCGAGGAACGGACTGCTGGTCACGGCCGTCCTGGCCGCGGTGGTGGAGTCGGCGACTGCGACGTCGCCGGGGTTCGAGCAGCCGGTGGCGGCGGCACCGACACCGAGAGCGGCCAGCAGAAAGGGCACGGGCCGGAGCGCGCAGGCGGGCGGCGGTGTGGACGTCACATCGCGCTCCGTTTCGGGCCGGCCCGGCGCACCGACGGCATCCCGGATATCTGGTCGCACGGTATGCGCACGGTAATCGCTCGAGTGCGCAGCCGGCGGGATTGACCACCGGGACGCCGGCGCGCCCAGCCCGCTCGGGTGATCGCCCCCGGGTCACTCGGGCAGGTGCTCGGGCCCTCCGAAGTCGGGGCTGGAGTAGTCCGGGCTGCTGTAGCGGGGGCCGGACGTGGTGGTCGGACCCTGGTCGGGGCTGCTGAATCCGGGGCGGTGGTAGCCGAGGTGCGGTATGCGGCCGGTCGACTCGGCAGGCGTGGCGGGGGCGATGTCAGGGGCGGGCTTGACCAGCGCTTCCTGGAGGAACGGGGCTATGCCACGCTCCAGGAGCGCCTGGTGCCAGGCCTCGCGCGCCCGGAAGACCTCCGCGGCAAGACTCGCGCGGTCGTCGGCCCGCAGCGAGGTCGCACCGTTGCGCAACGCGGTGAGCAGCAGGCCGACCGCCGCCACCAGGATGGCCACCGCGGTGATCGCGCCGAACACCCAGCCGGTGGTGAGCAGGGTGCCGGCGAAGGCGGGGGCGGGCCCGACGGCGCGGAGCGCATAGCCGACCAGCAGGAAGATCAACGCGGCCGTCCCGGCCAGCATCGGGGCCAGTACGGCGATCACCGCGGCCAGCCCGGCGCCGGTGGGCTCCCCGGCTGCCGTCCGCCCCATCCGCGCCCTTGCCTCCGCTCCCGTCGCCCTCTTTCCGGCGCGGGGTCGGCCACTGGCTGGGGCTCGTGCGCCGGCTCCCGTGCCGGCTTCTGCGCCGGTTTCTGCTCCTGCTCGGGCTCCTACTTGGCCATCGGCTCGGGCTCCTGCCTGGCCATCGGCTCGGGCTTCGCCTTCGGCTCCCGTCCGCGTCCCTGCCGTCGTCCCCGTCCCCGTCTCAGACCCCGTCCCGGTGCCGCTCCCGGCCTCGCCGTCGCCGTTGCCCGAGGCCAGACCGGCACGCTGGCCCAGGGGGCTGTCGTCCGGCGCGTCACCGAGCGCGCTTCGGTCGGGAGGCGTGCGTCGTACCGCGCCCGTGGGGTGCTCCGCGCGGGTGGTGCGCGCTGGGGCGCGCAGTTCACCGCGGAGCCGCACGTAGTGCTGGTATTCGCTGGCGGCCGCAGCCGTTATCAGGGCGGTCGCGCTCAGCGCCATGCGGCGCAACTGCTCGTTGGTGAGCGGTTCGCCGGCCTCGACGAGGTCGTGGCGGTGCGATGCCGAGCGCAGCGCTTCGTCGAGGATCCGCTCGAAATCCCGGCGGTCCTCGTTCAGCAGGTATGGAGCGCTGTTCATGTGCTTCCCCCGATGTTCCGTAGGACTGGGGGCCGGCTGGATTGCGGGCCGTCGGTGAGAAACGGAGGGGACCCGTTACGGGATGAACAGATGGTAGAGCGGTCACCGCGGGCGGTGACAGAGGCTTTCCGAAAAATGCCCCACTGGCCTGGGCCCTTTTGGTAAAGGGCCGTCGATCGAACAGTTACTCGGCAGGTCAGGCCGTCAACGGAAGGGGACAGACCAGCAGTTTTCCGGCCATGGTCACTCCGCCGTCCATGGCAATGGCCAACCCGTCGGCGTAGATGTGCGGGCCCTCCACAACGGGTCCCGCGCCGTCCTCGCCGTCCTCCGAACCGACTTCGCCCAGGAGGTAGGGAATGGGGCTGTGACCGTGCACGATGCGGGTGCCGCCGTACACGCCGAGCAGCTTGCGCACCGCGTCGGCGCCGCCCTCGTCGCGGAACGCGAAGCGCTTGGTGAACTTCCGGAAGAGGTCCCAGCACTCGTTGGCGTCATTGCGCGTGAGGGCTTCGCGCACGGTGTCGTTCACCGCCTCGATGGAGTCGCCGTAGTCGAGGTAGGAGGTCGTGTCGGAGTGCACCAGGAGATGGCCGTCCACCTCCTCCATCGCGTCCAGCCGGGCCATCCACTGCACGTGGTGGTCCCGCAGGCGCTCCATGTCGGTCTTCTGCCCGCCGTTGAGCAGCCAAGCGGCCTGGAAGGTGGCGGTGCCGGCGCCCGAGTTCACCGGGGTGTCGCCGAACCGTTTCGCACCGATCAGCAGTAGCTCGTGGTTGCCCAGCAGCGCCTTGCAGTATCCGCCCTCGGCCGCTGCCTCGGCGGACAGCCGCATCACCGTCTCGATGACCCCGATGCCGTCCGGGCCGCGGTCGGTGAAGTCGCCCAGGAACCACAGCCGGGCGTTGCCCGCGACCCAGCGTCCCTCGTCGTCGACGATGCCCTGGTTGCGCAGCGCGGCGAGCAGCTCGTCGAGGTATCCGTGCACGTCGCCGACCACGTACAACGGGCCGCTGCCGTCCGGGTTGGAGGCCGCGGGCGCGGGGGTCGTGACGGGCATCTGAAGGGTGTCACCGCGGTGGATGACCGGAAGATCGCGTTCGGTGGGCGTGTACCCCTCGGGCTCCTCCACCGCCGGGGGCGGTGCGGACGCGGCCGGAGGCTCCGGTGCGGAGGGGTGGCCGGGCGGGGCCACGATCCGGGGGTCGGTGTCCGGCGCCGTACGGCCGGGTCCGACGGATGCGGCAGGGCCGCCGGCTGTGGCGGGTACGGCGGATACGACAGACGCAGGAGACACGGTGGACCCATTTGATGACGCGGTGGAGACGCTGGCGACGTTGAAGACAGCAGCGGCCGTGGACGCGGTGGACGCGGAAGATCCGGAGAGCGCGGAGGGCGCAGCGAGCAAAGTTCCGGATAGGGCTCCGGGTGCGGAATCGACGGCGGAAACGGCCGAAACGGAATTTAGTACTCCGGAATATTCGGAGGCATTCCTTCCGGAAGTCTTGCCGAGCTGAATCGTCTTCGCCGTATCCCCGGAATCCGGCCGGCGGATTCCGGCTGACCTGCCGGTCCCGGCGTCCTGAGCGACGGATGCCGGCGGCAGGAAGGACGGCGGGATGGGCGCGGCGTGCGCGGGCACCGATACGGCCGATGCGGCGGTGGGGGGCGTGGTGACGGCCGGGGCCCTGGCGACCGTTCGCGTCCCGATGCCCGGGGCGTCCGCCGGTGTGCCGTCCGGGTCGGTCCGGACTCGTCTCGGGACGCCGCCCTTGTCCCCCGGCTGATCTGAGGACGCGTCCACGTCGGGGTGGGGGGCCTGGCCCGGGTCGTGCGGGGCGTGCCGGTCGTCGTACGCGCCGGGTTCCCTCACGTGGGCCGGCACTCGGAAGTCGCGCAGTGTCGCCGTGCGCATTGCGGGTCCCTGACCGGCCCCCTGAGTCATCGACCCCTCCACCACCATCGCGCCGCATCTGCACCTGATCGGACTGCCCTGGTCGCAGCGGCCCGCGGTGTCGTGCGCCCATCATAGGAATGCCACTCGCGCTGTGTGATGACCTAGGGGTGGTGAATCCGGGCCCGATCGCGTTTCACCGATCCATTCGCCCAATTTTGCGCGGCCCGTACCGTCGCGCTAGATGCCCGTACCACGAAACCGGATGTTCTCCGGGGTGCCGTCCGGACGTCGCCAGGGTGTCGCCAAGGGGTGGCCAGGGGGTGGTCTGGGCATCGTCAGCGTGTCGCCAGGGGGGTGGTCTGGGGCGTCGCCGGGCGTCGTCCGGGGCATCGCGGGGGCATCGTCTGGGCGTGCTGCGACCGTGCTTCGGAGGCGTGGCCGCGGACCGAGGGCGCTGAAGTCGCCGCGGGCGCCCTCGTGTCCGCTTGCCCGCATGGTGAGGGCGCCCGGCGTGCGCCGGCCGTCGCGGCGGCGCGGCGCCTGCGATGACGCCCCCTGGGCGTGGCTCAGCCCTGTCCCGGCGAGCGCGGTGGGCTGACCGTCGTACGCGGCGGGCGTCGCTGGGACGAGCTGCGCACGATCAGCTCGGTCGGTATCACCTGCTCGACCGGCTGGCCCGAATCGACGCCCTCGATGGCGTCGATCAGCAGCTGCACGACCGCCATGCCGATCCGCCGTGGCTTGAGCGACAGCGTGGTGACCGGCGGCTCCGTGTTGGCGTACACGGCGGATTCGCTGCAACAGACCAGCAGCAGGTCGTCCGGGACGCGCAGGCCGTAGCGCCGGGCGGCGGCCAACAGGTCCGTGCCGTTCGGGTCGAAGAGTCCGTAGACGGCGTCCGGGCGGTCCGGACGGGCGAGCAGCCGGTCGGCGGCTCCGGCGCCGGCACGCGGGTCGTGCGCCGGGTAGCTCTCGTAGACCGGGTCCTGCCCGACCCGTTCGCACCACCGTAGGTAGGCCGTGGTCGACAGGTGCGTGTACGTGTCGGTGGAGGTGCCGGTGAGCAGTCCGATGCGGCGCGCGCCGGCTTCCGCGAGGTGGTTCAGCAGGCCGGTGACTGCGGCCTCGTGGTCGTTGTCCACCCAGGCAGTGACGGGGAGTTGGCCGGACGGGCGCCCGTCGGAGACCACCGGTAAACCCTGCTGGATCAGCTCCATGACGACCGGATCCTTGTCGGAGGGGTCGATGACGACCGTGCCGTCCAACGCAACGTTGGACCACACGTCGACCGGGCTGCGGCGGGAGGTGGCGGGCAGGATCACCAGGGCGTAGCCGCGGTCGAGGGCCGCGGAGGTGGCGGCCCGGGCCATCTCGGCGAAGTACGCGAACTCCGTGAAGGTGAACGGTTCGTCCCCGTAGGTGGTCACGGTCAGTCCGATGAGCCCCGACTTGCCGGTGCGTAGGGTCCTGGCCGCGGCGGAGGGTCGGTAACCGAGCCGGTCCGCCACCTCGCGGACGTGCCGCCGGGTGGCGTCCGGAAGCCGTCCCTTGCCGTTGAGGGCGTCTGAGACGGTCGTGATGGAGACTCCGGCGGCTGCGGCCACGTCTCTGATGCCCGCCCGCCCCGGCCGGCGCCCCCGCCGCCCGGCTTGCGCCCGGCTCACCTGGTGCTTCCCTGCTGCTGTCATGGCGAGCCGATAGTAGGGCTCATGAGGTGGGGGGGAGTGGCCGCATATGGTCGCATTGACAGGCACGTTTCTGCATGGCGGACACGCATGATTTGCCTTGGAAAACAAGGGAACTGAGCGGACAGTAGGGGAATGATTGGCTGTCAGGGGGGTTAAACCTGCCAAATCTTCCATGTTTCGAAGAGGTCTCAACTCACCTTGACGAGCGATGCGCGCCGGGGCGCAATCGACCGGCGCACGCAACAGTAGAAAACGCGCCCCTCGATCCGTCCACGAGAAGCGGGAAGATCCCTATTTGGGGGCCGGGATCAAGTCGCTCAGGTGTGTCGTGATCGTGATGAGCGCGTTGCCGATTTCCGGTGGCCGGGTGATCGGCCGGGTGCCCGGCCGGGTGATCAAGCGAGACGCCGGCGCGCGTGCATGCCGCAGATGTCACGTACGGCTTCCGGGACCGCGGACACCGCCTTCGGGACGACGGATACCGCCCTTGGGACCACGGTCGGCTTCGTCTCGGGACCACGGCCGGGGCCTTCGTGGAGGCACGGACAGCCGCCGGAATCGTCCCCGGCCGTTCGCGGGCGCGGCCAATCCTCTTAAGGTGTGCAGTATTAGACCGGTGTGCCGCCGGAGTGGTCGTAAAGGTGGTCTTGAGGAGGACTGCGGTGAGTGAGACGAGCCCGAAGCTGCGCGCCGAGCTGGACGGGATCCCCACCTACAAGCCGGGCCGCCGGCCGGAGGAAGCCAAGGCCGGGGCCCCTGCCGCATACAAGGTGTCGGCGAACGAGAACCCCTACCCGCCGCTGCCCGGCGTCATGGAGACCGCCTGCGCCGCCGCGGCATCGCTCAACCGCTACCCGGACATGGCGTGCACCGCGCTGATCAACGAGCTGTCCGAGCGGTTCGCGGTGCCGGCGGAGCACATCGCCACCGGTACGGGTTCGGTCGGCGTGGCTCAGCAGCTGTTGCAGGCCACGTCGGGACCGGGCAACGAGGTGATCTACGCCTGGCGGTCCTTCGAGGCGTACCCGATCATCACGCAGATCAGCGGTGCGCGCTCGGTGCAGGTGCCGCTCGCACCGGACGAGCGGCACGACCTGGACGCGATGGCCGCCGCGATCACCGACCGCACCAGCCTGATCTTCGTGTGCAACCCGAACAACCCGACCAGCACCGTGGTGCGCCGGGCCGAGCTGGAACGCTTCCTCGACCGGGTGCCAGGCAATGTGCTCGTGGTGCTGGACGAGGCGTACCGGGAGTTCAACCGTGACACCGAGGTGCCGGACGGCATAGAGCTCTACAGGCAGCGGCCCAACGTCTGCGTGCTGCGTACCTTCTCCAAGGCGTACGGTCTGGCCGGTCTGCGCATCGGCTTCGCCATCGCGCACGAGCCGGTGGCGGCGGCGTTGCGGAAGACGGCCGTGCCGTTCGGCGTGACCCAGCTCGCCCAGGATGCCGCGGTGGCGTCGCTGCGTGCCGAGGACGAGTTGCTGGGGCGGGTCGGCTGCCTGGTCGAGGAGCGTTCCCGCGTGGTCGAGGCGCTGACCGAGCAGGGGTGGACGGTTCCGGAGACCCAGGCGAACTTCGTCTGGTTGCGGCTCGGCGAGCACACCGCCGCTTTCGCGAGCGCCTGCGAGGCGGCGGGCGTCGTGGTGCGCCCGTTCCCGGGCGAGGGCGTGCGGATCACGATCGGCGAGCGGGAGGCGAGCGACATCCTGTTGCAGGTGACGGCGGCGTTCCGCAAGGAGATGCAGCAGGCGTAGCAGGCGGCGCAGGCGTAGCAGGTGTGGCACGTGTAGCAGGGCGGTGGTCGCCGCTCACCAGGCGGCTCGTCCCTGCTCCGTGTGGCGTCTGGTGAGGGCGCCGTCACCGTCAGCAGCAGTCCCGTCGGGGGCGCCCGGAGTATTGCCGGGCGCCCCCGACGCGCGTGTGCCCCTGCCTGCGGACAACGGGCGGATTCCCCGGCCCCCGGACCTCCCGATCGTCGCGAAGGCGCCCGGATCCCTCGGAGGCGCCCGGATCCGCCCAAAGGGCACCCCCCCCGTATGAAGGTCGACGGCCATGCGTCATAATGCTTGTGAATGTGAACGCGTTCACAAGCTCATCGATTGATCCCGTTATCACCGAGATCAACCGGACAAAGCGTTGCCGTGGCCCGGCTGAGCGGACTGCGGCGGCACCGTACGGCCTGGCTTAAGGAGAGGTCGACGTGGAATTGGCTCTGGCGCCGGAGACCCTGGCGCGCTGGCAGTTCGGCATCACCACCGTCTACCACTTTCTCTTCGTCCCCCTGACGATCTCCCTCGCCGCCCTCACGGCGGGCCTGGAGACGGCGTGGGTGCGCACGGGGAACGAGAAGTACCTCAGGGCGACCAAGTTCTGGGGCAAGCTCTTCCTGATCAACATCGCGATGGGTGTCGTCACCGGCATCGTGCAGGAGTTCCAGTTCGGCATGAACTGGTCGGACTACTCGCGCTTCGTCGGCGATGTCTTCGGGGCACCGCTCGCCTTCGAGGCCCTGATCGCGTTCTTCTTCGAGTCGACCTTCATCGGTCTGTGGATCTTCGGCTGGGACAAGCTGCCGAAGCGGCTGCACCTGGCGACGATCTGGATGGTCGCCCTCGGCACCGTCCTGTCGGCCTACTTCATCCTGGCCGCCAACTCCTGGATGCAGCACCCGGTCGGCTACCGGATCGACCCGGCCACGGGCCGCGCACGGCTCACCGACTTCGGTGCGGTGCTCACCCAGAACACCGCCCTCGCCCAGGCCTTCCACACCCTGTCGGCGTCGTTCCTCACCGGCGGTGCCTTCATGGTCGGCATCGCCGCCTACCATCTGGCGCGACGCCGCCATGTCCGGGTGATGAAGACCTCGCTGCGGCTCGGCCTGGTCACCGTCGTCGTCGCGGGGCTGCTCACCGCCGTCAGCGGGGACCTGCTCGGCAAGGTGATGTTCCGGCAGCAGCCGATGAAGATGGCCGCGGCCGAGGCGCTGTGGGACGGCAGGCAGCCCGCACCGTTCGCCGTCTTCGCCTACGGGGACGTGGGGGACACCGGAGACACCGGAGACGCTGCGCAGGGTGCGCAGGGGCACAACTCGGTCGCCATCGAGATACCCGGGCTGCTCTCGTTCCTCGCCGACGACAGTTTCAGCTCCTACGTGCCCGGCATCAACGACGTCAACAAGGCCGAGCAGCAGCAGTTCGGGCCCGGGGACTACCGCCCGAACATCCCCGTCGCGTTCTGGGGATTCCGCTGGATGATCGGCTTCGGCATGACGTCCTTCGCCGTCGGCCTCGCCGGGCTCTGGCTGACCCGTAAGAAGTTCCTGCTGCCCGCGCCGCTGCGGACCGGCGAGGACGAGGTGCCGCACCTCGTGCCGTTCCGCACACCGCTCGGCACCCGCCTCAGCACCTGGTACTGGCGTGCCGCCACCTGGACCCTGGCCTTCCCGCTCGTCGCCAACTCCTGGGGCTGGATCTTCACCGAGAACGGTCGCCAGCCATGGGCCGTCTACGGGGTGCTGCGCACGCGTGACGCGGTCTCCCCCGGGGTCTCCCAGGGCGAGGTGCTGCTGTCCATGAGCGTCTTCACCGCGCTCTACGCGGTCCTCGCCGTGATCGAGGTCAGGCTGCTCGCCACCTACGTCAAGGCCGGTCCGCCCGAGCTGACGGACGCCGATCTCCATCCGCCCACCCGTATCGGCGGCCCCCGTGGCTCGTCGGCCGGGGAGGACGCGGACGAGGACACCGACCGGCCGATGGCCTTCTCGTACTAGCCGGCTGGTACTGGCCGGTCTGGAACTTTCAGATAACACCAGCCCTGAACGTTCTGGAAACACCCGTCCAGAACGTTCAGGAAACACCGGCCCGGAGCTTTCAGGAAACATCAGCGCCTGTCAGGAGCGCACGGCATGGAACTTCACGACATCTGGTTCGCCCTCATCGCCGTTCTGTGGATCGGCTACTTCTTCCTGGAGGGGTTCGACTTCGGGGTCGGCATCCTCACCCGGTTGCTCGCCCGTAACCGGGCCGAGAAGCGCGTGCTCATCAACACCATCGGACCGGTCTGGGACGGCAACGAGGTGTGGCTGCTGACGGCCGGCGGCGCGACCTTCGCCGCCTTCCCCGACTGGTACGCCACCCTCTTCTCCGGCTTCTACCTGCCCCTGCTCGTCATCCTGGTCGCCCTGATCGTGCGCGGTGTCGCCTTCGAGTACCGGGCCAAGCGCTCCGACGAGCGGTGGCAACGCTCCTGGGAGTCCGCCATCTTCTGGGCGTCCCTGGCGCCCGCGGTGCTGTGGGGCGTCGCCTTCGGCAACATCGTGCACGGAGTGAAGATCGACGCGCACGGAGACTACGTCGGCAGCCTGGGTGATCTCCTCCAGCCGTTCGCCCTGCTGGGCGGGCTGGCGACGCTGACGCTCTGCACCTTCCACGGTGCGGTGTTCGTGGCGCTCAAGACGGTGGGCGACATCCGGTACCGGGCGCGGCGGCTGGCCTCGGTGATCGGTGCGGTGGCAGCCGTGGTCGCGACCGGCTTCCTCGGCTGGACCCAGACCGACACCGGGAACGGTCGCAGTCTGGTCGCCCTCGTCGTGGCCGTGGCCGCGCTGGCCGTGGCGCTCCTGGCCACCGTGCGAGGCCGTGAGGGATGGGCCTTCGCATGCTCGGGAACCGCGATCGCAGCGAGCATCGCCATGCTCTTCCTGGCGCTCTTCCCCGAGGTCATGCCGTCGTCGCTCAACGCCGAGTGGAGTCTGACGGTGTCGAGCGCCGCCTCCAGCCCCTACACGTTGAAGATCATGACCTGGTGCGCGGGGATCGCGACACCCCTGGTGCTGCTCTACCAGTCGTGGACGTACTGGGTCTTCCGTAAGCGGATCGGCACCCAGCACATAGCCGACGTGGGGCACTGAGCCATGCGTGGGTGTGTGGCCCAGGGGCGAGGGCGGCGGTGTTTCACGTGAAACCAATCGATCCACGGTTGCTGCGGTATGCCCGAGCCACCCGGATTTTCCTGGTAGCGGTGGTGGTGCTCGGACTGGTCAATGCGGGGTTGCTGGTCGCGCAGGCCATGCTGATGGCCGAGTTGGTCGTCGGCGCCTTTCAGCATGGGCTGTCGGTCGCGGCGCTGCGGTGGCCGTTGCTGCTGCTGGTGGCGGTCGCCGTGGGGCGCGGAGCCAGCGGCTGGCTGACCGAGCGCGCCGCGCACCGTGCCAGTGCGGCGGTCAAGTCGGAGCTTCGGCTACGGCTGCTGGAACGGGCCGGCGCACTCGGTCCGCAGTGGCTGAGCGGACAGCGGACCGGCTCGCTCGTCGCGCTTGCCACCCACGGTGTCGATGCGCTCGACGACTATTTCGCGCGTTATCTGCCGCAACTGGGGCTCGCGGTGGTGGTGCCGGCGGCGGTCCTGGCCCGGATCGCCACCGCGGACTGGGTCTCGGCCGCCATCATCGTCGGCACCCTGCCCCTGATCCCCGTCTTCATGGTGCTCATCGGCTGGGCCACGCAGACCCGTATGGACCGTCAGTGGCGGTTGCTGTCGCGACTGTCCGGCCATTTCCTGGACGTGGTCACCGGACTGCCGACGCTCAAGGTGTTCGGCCGGGCCAAGGCACAGGCCGAGTCGATCCACCGGATCACCCATGCCTACCGGCGGGCCACGGTGCGTACCCTGCGGATCGCCTTCCTGTCGTCCTTCGCCCTGGAACTGCTCGCCACCCTCTCCGTCGCGCTGGTCGCGGTCACCGTCGGCATGCGGCTGGTGCACGGCGAGCTGGATCTGTACGCGGGCCTGATGATCCTCGTTCTGGCTCCCGAGGCGTATCTGCCGGTGCGGCAGGTCGGGGCCCAGTACCACGCGGCGGCAGAGGGGCTGGCGGCGGCGGAGGACATCTTCAGGGTGCTGGAGGCGGAGTCCGACGGTGGGGATGCGGAACGGGGCGATGGCGGCGCGGAGTCCGACAGCGGTGGTGTGGTCGGCGGCTTCCGTCCTGATGGTCTTACGGGGTTCCGGTTCGAGGGGGTGTCGGTCCGGTACCCGGGGCGGAGCGCGAACGCGGTGTCGGACGTCTCGTTCGAGGTGCGGCCGGGGGAGACCGTCGCGCTCGTCGGACCCAGCGGGGCGGGGAAGTCGACGCTGGTCAGCCTGGTGCTCGGGTTGTTGCGGCCCGATACGGGACGGGTCTGCGCCGGCGGTGTCGACCTGGCCCGTGTGCCGGCGGAGACATGGCACCGGCAGATCGCCTGGGTGCCGCAACGACCCCACCTCTACGCCGAGTCGATCGCCGACAACGTACGACTCGCCTGCCCGGGAGCCTCCGACACGGCAGTACACCAGGCGTTGGCCGACGCCGGGGCGCTGGAGTTCGTTGCCGCGCTACCGGAGGGTGTCCGGACGGTGCTCGGCGAGGACGGCGCCGGGCTCTCCGCGGGCCAACGCCAGCGGATCGCGCTGGCCAGGGCATTCCTGGCGGACCGCCCTGTGCTGGTGCTCGACGAGCCGACGGCGGCCCTGGACGGTGCCAGCGAGGCGACCGTCGTCGACGCGGTCCGCAGGCTCGCCCGTGACCGGACCGTCCTGCTGGTCGCACACCGGCCCGCCCTCCTCGCCGTGGCGGACCGGGTCGTACGGGTGGGGGAGGCCGCGCTTTCCGGTACCGGTGACCATGCCGGCCGGGAGTCAGCCGGTCTCCGTCAGCAGCCCGATCGTCGACGGCCTGACCGCGATGAGTCTGGCCGGAAGGATTCCGACCACGGAGGCGCCAACCGCGACGACTTCGCCGACGACGCCTCCGCCCACGGCGGCTCCGACCGCAAGGGGGCCCGTACGTCCGTCCTGCGCCGGATACGGGGCATGGCGGGGCCACGGCGCGGGAGGATGCTGCTGGCCCTGGCGCTGGGGGCGCTTGCGCTCGGCAGTGCGGTGGGCCTGATGGGGACCTCGGGATGGCTGATCTCGCGGGCCGCCCAGCAACCCCCGGTGCTGTATCTGATGGTGGCCGTGACCGCCACCCGCGCGTTCGGCATCGGCCGGGCCGCGTTCCGCTATGCAGAGCGGCTCGTCTCCCATGACACGGTGCTGCGGCTCCTGGCAGACGTACGGGTCGCGGTCTACCGGCGGCTGGAGCGCCTCGCTCCCGTGGGACTGCGCACCCTACGCCGCGGGGATCTGCTCACCCGGCTGGTCGCGGACGTGGACGCCGTACAGGACTACTGGCTGCGGTGGCTGCTGCCCGCGGCAGCGGCCGGTGTCGTCTGCGCCGGCACCGTCGCCTTCACCGTATGGCTGCTGCCCGCAGCGGGAGTCGCGCTCGCCGCCGGGCTGCTCTGCGCGGGCGTCGGCGTCCCCCTGCTGTCCGCGTGCGTGGCCCGGCGCGCCGAACACCGGCTCGCCCCGGCACGCGGCGCCCTTGCGACCCGCGTCACGGACCTGCTCACCGGCACCGCCGAACTGACCGTCGCCGGGGCGCTGCCCGCCCGCGTCGCCCGGGCCCGGCGCACCGACGCGGAGCTGACCGCCCTCGCGTCCCGCACCGCCGCGGCCACCGCGCTCGGCAACGGGCTGACCGCGCTGGTGTCGGGGTTGACCGTGGCCGCCATGGCGCTGGCGGGCGTGGCCGCGGTCCGCGATGGGCAGCTCGCAGGGGTGGAACTCGCCGTCGTCGTCCTCATCCCGACGGCGGCCTTCGAAGCCGTCATCGGCCTGCCGCAGGCCGTACGACACCGGCAGCGGGTCCGCACCAGCGGCGCGCGGCTGTACGAGGTGCTGGACGCCTCCGTACCCGTACGCGAACCGGATGTTCCGGCGGCGCCGCCCGCCAGCCCGTTCCCGGTCGTGCTCCGAGGGCTGACGGCACGTTACGAGGACGGCGGTGGCGGGACGGATACGGAGGAAGCGCCGGACCCGACCCACGCGCGGGCGCGTGCCGCGCTTGCCGGGCTGGACCTGACGCTCGAGCAGGGCCGCAGGGTCGCGCTGGTCGGGCCCTCGGGGGCGGGCAAGTCGACGGTGGCGCAGGTGCTGCTGCGGTTCCTGGACGCGTCCGGCGGTACGTACACGCTCGGCGGGACGGATGCCGGTGCGCTGCCGGGGGACACCGTGCGCCGCTGGGTCGGCCTGTGCGCCCAGGACGCGCACTGCTTCGACAGCTCCGTGCGCGAGAACCTGCTGCTCGCACGGAAGAACGCGACCGACGAGGACCTGTACGAGGTGCTCGCGCGGGTACGGCTGCTGGACTGGGTGTCGGCGTTGCCGGACGGCCTGGACACCCTGGTCGGTGAGCACGGGGCGCGGCTGTCCGGCGGCCAGCGGCAGCGACTCGCGTTGGCCCGCGCGCTCCTCGCCGACTTCCCCGTCCTCGTCCTGGACGAGCCCGCGGAACACCTCGACCTGCACACGGCCGACGCACTGACCGCCGATCTACTGGCCGCGACCGAGGGACGCACGACCCTGCTGATCACCCATCGGCTGGCCGGTCTCGAAGCGGTGGACGAGGTGGTCGTCCTGGCGGACGGCCACGTCGTGCAGCGCGGCGACTATGCCGAACTGGTCGCGCTGGAGGGCCCGTTGCGCCGGATGCGGGAGCGTGAGGCGGCGGCGGAGGCGCTGGCGCTCGGCGCCGAACGACAGCTGAACCGGGTCTGACCGGGGCCGGGACGGTTCTGGGCGGTGGCCGGGACCGTCCGGGACCCCCGCCCGGCCGATCACGCCTGCGCCGAACGGGCCATTCGATCCCCCGGCAGCAGGAGCAGCGCGAGCCTTCGGAGCGTGAGCACGCAACGATCCGAAGCATGCCCCCGGATACCGTTTCATCACCGCCTGCTTCATCTGCTTCATCTGCTTCATCTGCCTCGTCTGTCCCGTCCGCGTCGTCCGCGTCGTCCGCGTCGTCTGAGTGGCCTGGGTCAGTCGCGGCGCCCAGCCCTCGCGTCGCCGTTCCCCTGGCTCGACTCCCCCGCAGGCCGCTGCTCCTGCCGGTGCTGTGTGCCGTGCTCCTGGGCCTGGCCGGGCCGTCGGCGATGGCCGAGCCGAGTGGTCCGGTCAACCCGGGTTCCGGTGTCGGCGCCGGAGCCGGATCCGGCGCGGAGGCCGAGGTCGCCCGGCTCTACCGGCAGGCGGCGACCGTCACCCGGCAGTACGAGGAGGGCCGGAGCGCCGCGCGTCACCTGCGTGGCGAGAAGAGGCGGCTGGACGAGCGGCTCGCCACACAGCGGGCCAGGATCACGGCACTCCACCGTGATCTGGGCAGCCTGGCCCGCGCCCAGTACCGCACCGGCGGACAACTCCCGCAGGTCGCCCGGTTGCTGCTCGCGCACGACGCGGACGACCTGTTGCAGGGTGAGCGCGCGGTCCAGCGGACCCGCCGCTACGTGACCCACGCCGTCACCGAGACCCGCCGCGCCGAGCGGACCCTGGCCGACGACGAGAGGAAGACGGCGTCGGCGCGGCACCGGCTCGACCGGCGCACCACGCGACTCGCGAAGCTGAAGAAGACGCTCGACGGGAAGCTGGCGGTGGCCCGGCGGCAGCTTCAGGACGAGGCGGAGGACGCCGTCGCGGTCGAGCAGTGTCCACCCGTGGTGCGCCTCCCGCGGGAGGCGCCCCTGCCGGCCGGCACGTGGGTGCTGCCCGTCGACGGCTACCAGCTGTCCGCAGGCTTCGACAGCGAGGGCGAGCACTGGGAACACCGGCACACCGGCCAGGACTTCGCGGTGCCGCTGGGCACACCGGTGCGGGCGGTCGGGGCCGGCCGGGTGGTCAGCGTGGCGTGCGGTGGCCCGTTCGGGATCCAGATCGTGCTCCAGCACCCGAACGGCTTCTGCACCCAGTACGCGCACCTGTCCGCGGTGGCCCTCAGGCCGGGCGAGGAGGTGGCGGCCGGCCAGGTGATCGGGCAGTCCGGTTCCACCGGCAACTCGACCGGGCCGCACCTGCACTTCGAGGTGCGCCAGACGCCGGAGTACGGCTCGGCGGTCGACCCGGTCGCGTGGCTGGCCGGGAAGGGCCTCACGGTGTAGCGGTCAACGCGGCCACCCGGGACACCGCCCTCGGAACCGCTGTTCGCGCAGGAGCCGCTGTTCGCTTGGGAACCGCGGTCACCAGCAACCGCGGTCACCAGCAACCGCGGTCACCAGCAACCGCGGTCACCAGCAACCGCGGTCACCAGCAACCGCAGTCACCAGCGCCCGCTGTCACCGTTCGAGCAGGATCCGCTCGATCACGGCCGCCACACCGTCGTCGTTGTTGCCGGCGGTGCGGCCGGAAGCGGCGGCGATCACCGCTGGATGGGCGTTGCCCATGGCGTAGGAGGTGCCGGCCCAGGTGAGCATCTCCACGTCGTTCGGCATGTCGCCGAAGGCGACCACCTCGGCCGGGGTGATGCCGCGCTCGGCGCAGCACAGCGCCAGCGTGCTGGCCTTGGAGACACCGGGACCGCTGATCTCCAGCAGCGCGCTGGGGCTGGAACGGGTGATGGTCGCCCGATCCCCGACGGCACGCCGGGCCAGCGTCAGGAAGTCGTCCGGGGCCAGCACCGCGTGGTGGGCGAGCACCTTCAGCACGGGCTGGTCGGACGAGCCGGCGCCCGGGTCGAGCAGCTTCTCGGCGGGCGCCACGCTCTCCGTGGGCTCCATGTGGAGCGGCGGGTAGGTCGCCTCCTGGTGCAGTCCACCGGTCAGCTCGACGGCGAACGAGGTACCGGGGGCGGCGGCGCGCAGGATGTCCACGACGTCCAGGGCCACGGCCCGCTCCAGCGGCCTGATCTTGACGAAGCGGTGCCCTGCGGCGCTGGGCGTGCCGGTGAGGCCGCCGGCTCCGGCAGCGTCGGCGGTGGTTCCGACGGCGGCGACCTGGCCACCCCGCAGGTCGACCACCGCAGCACCGTTTCCGCAGATGGCGAGGCCGTGGCCGTGCACGTGGTCGCTGACCACGTCCATCCAGCGGGCCGGGCGTCCGGTCACGAAGAAGACCTCGATACCGGCCTCCTCGGCGGCGGCCAGCGCGGCGACCGTGCGCTGCGACACCGACTTGTCGTCGCGCAGCAGCGTGCCGTCCAGGTCGGTGGCGATCAGCCGGGGCGGCACGGGGTGGGCGGGGGTCGCGGAGTGGGCGGTATCGGAGGTCACCGTTGCATTGTCCCGCATATGCCAGCACGGGCGTGCGCCAGGGCGCACAGATGAGAAACGCACGCCCGCTTCTCGTGCGGTGGGCCGGTGGCGTGACAGCATCGGGCGCCCTGACCGCATCGCGTAAGGTCGGCGCATGCGTCTCAGTACGGTGATCCTGCCCATCTACCGGTGGAGCGAGGGGCAAGAGATCTGGCGGCGGGCCGAGGAGCTCGGCTTCCACACCGCGTACACCTACGACCACCTCAGCTGGCGGTCGTTCCGGGACCGGACCTGGTTCGGCGCCGTGCCCACGCTGACCGCTGCTGCGTGCGTGACCGAGCGGATCCGCCTCGGCACCCTCGTCACCTCCCCGAACTTCCGCGAGCCGGTGACGCTGGCGAAGGAGGTCGTGACGCTCGACGACGTCTGCGGAGGCCGGCTCACCCTGGGCATCGGCGCCGGCGGTACCGGATTCGACGCGACGGCGCTGGGGCAGGAGGCATGGACTCCGCGGCAGCGCGCGGACCGGTTCGGCGAGTTCGTGACGCTTCTGGACAAGCTGCTCCTTCAGGATGTCACCACCGAATCCGGGACTTTCTACTCCGCCGATGAGGCGCGCAACATCCCCGGGTGCGTGCAGCGCCCCCGCGTGCCGTTCTACGTCGCCGCCACCGGGCCGCGCGGTCTGCGGTTGACAGCGCGCTACGGGGAGGGCTGGGTCACCTACGGCGACCCGCGTGGCCCGGGCGACGTGCCCCCCGAACAGGCCCCGGCCGTGATCGCGGCCCAACTCGACAACCTGCGCGACGCCTGCGAGTCGGAGGGCCGCGACGTCGGCACCATCCGCAAGGTGCTGCTCCAGGGCTCGACCGCCGAGCAGCCCCTGGTCTCCCTGGACGCGTTCGTCGACTGGGCCGGCATATACCGCGACCTGGGCATCGACGAGATCGTCCTGCACTGGCCCGTGGCCGGCTCCGTCTTCGAGAGCGATCCCGCGGTCTTCGAACGCATCGTCACGGAGGCGCCGGCACAACTCGGCTGACCTGGACCACCCAGGACCGCAAGGTCATGGCGATATTCACCGAGCAGGCAGCGAAAGCCGCTGCCAAGCTGTTGAAGGACGCAGGGCCACACGGGCACAAGCACGCCGTCGACGCCACCGTCGCGGAGGTGGCGCTCCGCCAGCCCGGCCCGGTGGCGATGTTCACGTCCGACGTCGATGACATGAGGCGTTTGTGCGGCCAGCGGGTCCGGCTCATCGGGCTGTGAAGGGCACGAGGGTACGGGTGGGAAGGACACGGCCGACCGGCCCGTTCGCTGCGGCGGCGACCGACGGGCAGCTCGCCGCCCGGACCGTCACTCCACCGTCAGCGCCGCCCGGATCGTGTGCTGGAGCAGCAGCGCCGTGGTGACCGGGCCCACGCCCCCGGGGACCGGGGTGACGGCGGCCGCGTGCCGGGCGACCGCGGGGTCGACGTCGCCGACGAGGGCGCCGTCCTCCGTGGGGTTGGTACCCACGTCGATGATCACGGTGCCGGCGTGAACATGGGCGGCAGTGATTAGGCGGGGGCGGCCGACCGCGGCAACCAGGACGTCCGCGGTGCGGGTCACCGCCGCGAGGTCGTGGGTGCGCGAGTGGCAGACGGTGACCGTGGCGTTCCGGTCGAGCAGCAGGTGGGCGGCGGGCTTGCCGACCACGGTGGAGCGGCCGACGACGACCGCGTGACGGCCCTCGAGCGTGATCCCGTGGTGGTCCAGCAGGGCGATCACGGCTTCCGCCGTGGCGGGGGCGAAAGCGGGCAGTCCGGCGGCGAGCCGGCCCAGCGACAGGGGGTTCGCGCCGTCCACGTCCTTCACCGGGGCGATCGCGGACGCCAGGTCATCCAGCCGGGCACCGGCCGGCAGCGGCGTCTGGAGGATGATCCCGTGGACCGTGGGGTCGGCGCTCAGGGCGCGCAGCCGGTCGCGGATCGTGGCGGGTGTCGCGTCCGGGCCCAGGTCGACGACGCTACAGCTCAGGCCCGCCTTCTCCGCGGCGCGCGCGATGGAGCGCACGTACCAGGCGCTGGACTTGTCCGCCGTGGCGCTCACCACCGCCAGGTGCGGTGTCGTGCCCAGCGCGGTCAGCTCGGCCGCCCGCTCGGTGGTCTCGGTGCGCAGGGCGGTGGCCAGGGCGCGGCCGGAGAGTTCGCGGGGCGCCCCGGTGGTGTCCATGGGTGGTTCGGCCGACCTCGTGTCCCCCGTCGTCACGCGCTGATCTCCTTCCGGACCGCCGCGGTGACCTGTTCCGCGCGTGCGCGGATGCCGTCCACGCGCGCGATCGCCGCCGTCAGCTCCGTGCGCACCACGGGGTCCTTGATGCCGGTCAGATTGATCTCGACGTTGATCTGCGCGGTGACCGCCGCGGCGCGGAGCGCCTCGGCCGCTGCGGCGACGTCCGTGAGGACGTTGCGGTTGCCGATCGGCAGCAGCTCCTCGGCCAGCTCCACGGTGCGCAGGGCGACGCCGATGACCTCGTGCGGTGGGGTGGCGGCGCCCGCCAGGGCCCGGGCGATCGCCGCCGACCTGGCGGCCTTCTCCTCGTCCGTGCCGCGCGGCAGCCGGTAGGCGTCCGTCACGGCGGTGAACGCGCGCGCGTCGTCCTCGGCCAGGGCGAGGGCGGTGGCCCGCAGGTCGTCGGTGATGCTGGCGATACGGGCGATGACATGGGCGTGCGCGGCGTACTTCTCGCCCGCCCGTCGCCCGCCACCACCCTCAGCCGAGGACCTGCGGTCCGCCCTTTCGACTGTGCTGTACCGGGCCACCATGCCGAGCAGCGCGGCGGCCTGCGCGGCGTGCAGGGCGGCGGCGGCGCCGCCACCGGGCGCGGGGAGCTTGGCGGCCAGCCGGTCGAGGTAGCCGCCGACGGTCTCGTCGCGGAGGGGGAGGCTGGCGGGCGGGGAGGGATGGGGCATGGGCGCGCCTCGCACGGTGGTGTGTGGTCCTGGCTTCGGGGTGACGCCGGTGCGCGGCCATCCTTTCACGGGGCAGGGGTGTGGCCAGGCGATTTCTGCCCGGTATGGAGCGTATGGGGAAGTTCGGAGCCCCCGTCGCCCCCGCTTTGGGCTGGGTAAACGGTGGGAAATATTTGTGTCCCGAGGTTTGATCCACAGCGAAGTGCGGTTATCCACAGGGGAATTGACGAATCTGTGGATAACTGGCTGCGGGGTGGGGGCGGCTGGGGCGCCTGTTGTTGCGTACGGGTCGGGGGCGCGGGAGGACGTTCCCACCCCACGCCCCCTTTTGACGTACGAACGATACGAACGACTAAACGGTACGAACGACTACAGGGCGATGTTCTCGTATGTGACGGTGACGACGTCGGACCGCGCCGTGTCGCTGGTCGGCGCCGGGACGAAGGTGACCTCGCCGGTGCCGCTGCACGGCAGGCTCAGGTCGGTCGGGATGTCCGCCTTGGTCGAGTAGGCGGCGAGGGTGGTCGGCTTGGTGGTCGAGACCACGCCGAAGTCGACGACGATGTGATCGGCCGCGTCGCCCGTGTAGCCGGCGATGGCACCGCCGGAGTCCCGGCTGGGGGCCACGGCGACACTCTGGCCGGAGACCGGGTGACCCGTTCTGTCGCCACCCACCGGACCAGGGCAGACCACCTTGATCACGGCGTTGTCGGAGACGTCGTTGACCAGGCCGGAGAAGTACTGCTGGGGGCCGATGGGCAGGGGGTCCGCGGCGGCCGGTGCCGCGGAGCCGGCCGCCGCCAGCAGGGCGGCGGCGATGGTGCCGTACAACGGCAGGCGATGGTGCTGGTCGCGCATGTCTACCTCCGTGTGTGTCCGCAAGAATGAAGCGCTCAACTCCCGCACCGCACCCATGCGTTACCCCCTGGCGTTCCGGTGGACACCTGCCCCCGGAGCTGCCCTTCCGGTCCTGCCGCCACCGTGCTTCTTGCGTTAGGCATGGACGAGGAGGAGAGGCCGAAGAGGAAGGGAGCGCCGCGATGCACTCCAGTGAGTTGCCGGAATGGTCCCGCTCCGACGCGCGCGTTCCGTTACGCCCGCCCGCGCAGGACTCCGCGGCGAGGGCGTCGGACACCGACCAGGCCGCCCCGGTGACCCCCGGCGGGCCCATGAACGCATCCGCCGTCCTCGCGCTTCAGCGCACCGCCGGCAATGCGGCAGTGACCCGGGCGCTCGGGGCGCAGCGGCATGTCCATGGCGCCGGCTGCGGACACGGCCTGCCCGTGCAGCGGGTCAGCCTGGCGAACGACCAGCGGGAGTTCGGGCCCGGCAAGCTGAAGCAGGTCGACCCCAAGGACCAGGCGAACCTGGAGAAGTCCTTCCCCAAGAAGGACGGCGCCTTCAAGCAGTTCCCCGACCCGACGTCGTTCAGCTACTCCCTCATGGGACCGCTCACCCAGCGACTCAACAAGGTCGACCCCAAGGGCCCGCTGGCCAGCTCGGGAGGCGCCGCCGACTGGGTGCAGGGCATCAACAGCCGGCGCGACGAGGACGGCGGCGCCTACCGGCGCAACTGCATCGAGGCGGCACGCAGCTTCCTGGCCTCCTGGTCCGGCAATCCCACGGCGGCCGCCGGCATCCACGACGAATCGGGGGTCGAAACGGGCGGCAACGACCTGACGAAGAGGTGGCTCGGAACCAACTGGAGGACCAGCGAGGCGGGCGCGGACGAGAACGCACAGGGCGTGTGGGGGGCGGTGGCGAGCCGGCTGAAGGGCGCGGGGCACGGCGCCTCGTGCATCGTGGTGTTCGAGCGTGAGGAGACGCACCTCGTCCACGCCGTCAACGGGGTCAACCACAAGGGCGACATCGTGTGGGTCGACGCGCAGATGGGGCGGGTCAGCAAGACGCCGATGTACAAGGGCAGCCTTTTCATGACCATCACGCTCGACCCCCAGTTCGCACCGGTCGAGCCACCGGCGAGCCAGGCCCCGCAGGCGCTCACCGGTGCGACCCTCGAGGAGATGTCCCTCCCGGACATCACCTGAGCCCGGACGCCGTCCCGATGGGCAGGGTTCGGTGTACGACGACGACCCCCTACGCCGTCGCGGGCGCGTAACGTACCGAGGGCCGCGTACAGGTCTGTACCGACGCGTACAGCTGTGCACCGAGGGGGGACGTCCGATGCCCGAATCCGGCGGGGAGCCCGCAGGGCCGCGCGAGGTGCTGGCGCGCTTCCAGCAGACCGCGATCGACAAGTCCCTGGACGCCATGGCCGAGCTGTTCGCCGACGACGCCGTCCTGGAGTTCCCCTTCACCCGGCCGGGGATCCCGTCGCGCCTGGCAGGGCGGGCCGAGATCGCCGACTTCATGCGGGCGAACTGGGAGAGGAGCCCGCTGCGCTACCGGGCGTACCGCAACGTCGTGGTCCACGACACCGGCGATCCCGAGGTCGTCATCGTCGAGGAGGAGGCCACCGGCACCGCGGCCACGACAGGCCAGGACTTCGCGCTCCCGCACATCGCCGTCCTGCGGGTGCGGGACGGACACATCGTGCACTTCCGGGACTACGTGAACGTCCTCGCGGCGGCCGAGGCGTCAGGTCGCCCGCTGCCGTCGTAGCCCGTGCGCAGGGGCGAGAGCCGGTCAGAGCGGCCGGCGTCAGGGGCGGCCCTCCCTCTCCCCTAAGGCCCTGTACGACTCCAGGCGGACTCAGGATGGGCACCCTGGGCTGACGCCGGTTGCCGGGCGGACCCCTACGGTCGTGGACGTGACTGTGATAGTGACCGAAAGCCTGAGCAAGCGGTTCCCGAGGGTGACCGCGCTTGACCGGCTGTCCGTCGAGGTCGGGCCCGGGGTCACCGGGCTCGTCGGGGCGAACGGGGCCGGCAAGTCAACGTTGATCAAGATCTTGCTGGGGCTCTCCCCCGCGAGCGAGGGCCGGGCCGCCGTGCTCGGCCTCGACGTCGCATCGGAGGGGCCCGCGATCCGCGAGCGCGTCGGGTACATGCCCGAGCACGACTGCCTGCCGCCGGACGTCTCGGCCACCGAGTTCGTCGTGCACATGGCGCGCATGTCGGGGCTGCCGCCCACCGCGGCCCGTGAGCGCACCGCGGACATCCTGCGCCACGTCGGCCTCTACGAGGAGCGGTACCGACCCATCGGGGGCTACTCGACGGGCATGAAGCAGCGCGTGAAGCTGGCGCAGGCCCTGGTGCACGACCCGCAGCTGGTCTTCCTGGACGAGCCGACCAACGGCCTGGACCCGGTCGGGCGGGACGACATGCTCGGCCTGATCCGCCGGGTGCACTCCGACTTCGGCATCTCCGTCCTGGTCACCTCGCACCTGCTCGGCGAGCTGGAGCGCACCTGCGAGCACGTCGTCGTCATCGACGGCGGAAAGCTGCTGCGCTCCAGCGCCACCACCGACTTCACCCAGACCACGACCACCCTCGCGATCGAGGTCACCGACACCGACAAGCACCCGGACGGCACCGCGGCACTGCGCGACGCGCTGGCCGCCCGTGGGCTGACCGCCGAGTCCGGCAGCGGTCTGCCGGGCGCCGGTCACCTCCTGCTGCTCACCGCCCAGGGCGAGGAGACCTACGACGTCGTGCGGGACCTCGTCGCCGACCTCGGTCTCGGCCTGGTGCGGATGGAGCAGCGCAGGCACCAGATCGCCGAGGTGTTCCGCGCACAGCAGGACACTGCCGAGCCCCGTACCGAGTCCCCCGAGTCCCCCGTAGCGCAGCGGAAGGAGGCGGCCCAGCATGCCGGCCCCGCAGAGTGACCTTCAGCCGGGTGCCCTGGCCCAGGGCGGCACCGGCGCACCGGCCGAGCAGAGCCGGATCCACAACATCGGCTACCGCTCCTACGACGGCGCCCGTCTGGGCCGCGGCTACGCCACCCGCTCCCTGTACACGCAGTCGCTGCGTGGCGCCTACGGCCTGGGCCGCTCGGTCAAGTCCAAGGTGCTGCCGATCGTGCTCTTCGTCTTGATGTGCGTGCCCGCGCTGCTCATCGTGGCCGTCACCGTCACCACCAAGGCGAAGGACCTGCCGCTGGAGTACACCCGCTACGCGATCCTGCTCCAGGCGGTCATCGGCCTGTTCGTGGCCGCGCAGGCGCCCCAGGCGGTCTCCCGGGACCTGAGGTTCCGCACCGTGCCGCTGTACTTCTCCCGGCCGATCGAGCACGGCGACTACGTCCGCGCGAAGTTCGCGGCACTGTCGTCGGCCCTGTTCATCCTCACCGCGGTGCCCCTCGTGGTGCTGTACGTGGGTGCCATGCTCGCGAAGCTGGACTTCGCCGACCAGACCAAGGGCTTTCTCCAGGCGGTGGTCTCCGTGGCCCTGCTGTCCGTTCTCTTCGCCGGTATCGGCCTGGTGATCGCGGCACTCACGCCGCGCCGCGGCTTCGGCGTCGCCGCCGTCATCGCGGTGATGGCCATCTCCTACGGTGCCGTCTCGACCGTGCAGGCCATCGCCGATGTGCAGGGCGCCACCAGCACGGCCATCGGCCTGCTCGGTCTCTTCTCGCCGATCACGCTGATCGACGGTCTCCAGTCCGCGTTCCTCGGCGCGTCCTCGTCCTTCCCCGGCGGGGAAGGCCCCTCGACCGGCCTCGGCGTCGTCTACCTGCTGGTCGTCGTCGGCACCATCGCCGCCAGCTACGGCATCCTGACGCGCCGCTACCGCAAGATCGGACTGTGAGCCGTGACAATCGCCCTCCCTCCCCCACTGCCTCAACGGCGTGGGAGGTACCCCCGGCCCACCACCACCCTCGAACGAATCGGGCTGCGCCCATGACCTCCATTCATATCGATCACACCTCGCGCTGGTTCGGCAACGTGGTGGCCGTCAACGACGTCACGATGACGATCGGGCCGGGCGTCACCGGCCTGCTCGGCCCGAACGGCGCAGGCAAGTCCACCCTCATCAACCTGATGGCCGGCTTCCTCGCCCCCTCCACCGGCACCGTCACCCTCGACGGCCGGACCATCTGGCGCGACGAGCAGATCTACCGGCACATCGGCCTGGTCCCCGAGCGTGAGGCCATGTACGACTTCCTCACCGGCCAGGAGTTCGTCGAGGCCAACGCGGAGTTGCACGGCCTGGGCGCGGCCGAGGCGCGGCGGGCGCTGGCCACCGTCGAGATGGAGTACGCCCAGGACCGGAAGATCGCCACGTACAGCAAGGGCATGCGGCAGCGCGTGAAGATGGCTTCCGCGCTGGTGCACGAGCCGTCCGTGCTGCTGCTCGACGAGCCGTTCAACGGCATGGACCCGCGCCAGCGCATGCAGCTGATGGAGCTGCTGCGGCGGATGGGGGACGAGGGGCGCACGGTGCTGTTCTCCTCGCACATCCTCGAAGAGGTCGAGCAACTCGCCTCGCACATCGAAGTGATCGTGGCGGGCCGGCATGCGGCGAGTGGCGACTTCCGCCGGATCCGCCGGCTGATGACGGACCGTCCGCACCGCTACCTGGTGCGTTCCAGCGATGACCGGGCACTGGCCGCGGCGCTGATCGCGGACCCGTCGACGGCCGGCATCGAGGTGGACGCGCGGGAGGGCGCGCTGCACATCCAGGCCGTCGACTTCGGCCGGTTCACCGAGCTGCTGCCGGTGCTCGCCCGCGAGCGCGGCATCCGGCTGCTGACCGTCTCGCCGTCCGACGAGTCCCTTGAGTCCGTCTTCTCGTATCTCGTCGCGGCGTAGGAGGCCGAAGATGTACGACCCCACTGTCGCCCGGCTCACCTACCGGGCCCTGCTCGGCCGCCGCCGGGCCCTCATCCTCGGCATACTGCCGGTGTTGCTGCTGCTGATCGCCGTGGCCGTACGAGGCTTCGCCGGCGCCGACGACCAGACCACCGCCAATGTGCTGGGCGGCTTCGCGCTGGCCACCATGGTGCCGATCATCGGCGTCATCGCCGGCACCGGCGCGATCGGCCCGGAGATCGACGACGGCTCGGTGGTCTACCTGCTGGCCAAGCCGGTCAAGCGGCCCACCATCATCGTCACCAAGCTGATCGTCGCGATCGGCGTCACCATGATCTTCTCCGCGCTCCCCACGCTGATCGCGGGCCTGATCCTGAACGGCAACAGCCAGCAGATCGCCACCGCCTACACCATCGCCGCGCTGATCTCCTCGATCGCCTATGCGGCGCTGTTCCTGCTGCTCGGCACCGTCACCCGGCACGCCGTCGTCATCGGCCTCGTCTACGCCCTCGTCTGGGAGGCGGTGTTCGGCTCGCTGGTGGCGGGCGCCCGGACGCTGAGCGTGCAGCAGTGGTCCCTGGCCGTCGCCCAGAAGGTCGGCGGGAACGGCCTGATCACATCGGACGTCGGCCTGCCGGTCGCGGTGGTGCTGCTGACCGTCGTCACATTGGCGGCCACCTGGTACGCAGGGCAGAAGCTGCGCGGGCTGAAACTCGCGACGGAGGAGTAGCGGTCATCTCGTCGTCACGGGGGCGCCCCTTCGGAGGCGCCCTCGGCCGTGCGGAACTCTTGCCGACGACGCTGCGTTGAATACCGGGTGGTGGACACCCAGGACACCTGGGACACCTCTGCCGGGTGACCTCTGCCGGGTCACCCATGTCCGCCACCTCCCTTCCAGAAGACCACTTCGGGAAGGGATTTCTCATGAAACGGCGCGGTTTCGCGCTCTCGGTCGTGCTCGTCGCGGCCGTCATGGACTTGCTCGACGGCACGATCGGAAACATCGTCCTGCCGTCCATCCAGGGTGATCTGCACGCCACAAACGCCTCGACCGCCTGGATCGCCTCCGGCTACACCCTGTCCCTGGGCACGCTGCTCACCATCGGCGGACGCATCGGGGACCGGTACGGACCGCGCACGGTGCTGCTGTTCGGCGGGGGCGGTTTCCTGCTCGCCTCGCTGGCCTGTGGCGCGGCGCCGTCCGCCGGCGTGCTGATCGCGGCGCGCGTCGTGCAGGGCGCTATGAGCGCGCTGGTCGTGCCGCAGGCACTGGCCCTGATCCAGGTGATGTACCCGGCCGGGGAACGGGGCCGGGTGCTGAGCCTCTTCGCGATCGTCACGGGCCTGGCCAGCGTCAGCGCTCCGCCGGTCGGCGCCCTGCTGGCGGAGGCGGACGTCTACGGCCTCGGCTGGCGTGTCGTGTTCCTCGTCAACCTTCCGCTCGGCCTGTTCGTCCTGGCCGGCACCCGAGCCCTGCCGGGCGGGCAGCGAGCCGCAGCGGAACCCATCGACCTGAGGAGCGTCGCGTGGGCCGCCCTCGGTCTTGCGGGTCTGATGGGGGCGCTGATCCAGGGCAGCGAAGCCGGCCGGCCCTGGTGGACCTGGCCGACGGTCGCCCTCTGCGCAGCGCTGCTGGCCGCCTTCGGGGCCCGGGAGAGGACCCGCTCGCTGCGGAACGTTCCGGTCCTGGTCGACACGCGGCTGTTCCGCCACCGCGGTTTCCGTGGTGCCGTGCTGGTCAGCGCGCTCGTCTTCGCTTCGGTCTTCGGCTTCTTCTTCACCTTCACCCTGTACCTGCAACGCGGTCTGCACCGTGACGCGCTGACCGCCGCGCTGACCGTGCTCCCCTGGACGCTGGGCATTCCGCTGACCTCGACACCCGGGTCCCGATGGCTCGTGCCCCGTTACGGACGCCGGGTCCTGGAAGGCGGTGTCGCGGTGCTGGCCATCGGTCTTGCCGGGCTGCTCCATGCGCTGGGCACGCACCAGACGGGACCGGGCACGGCCCGGCTCGGCGCCTGGCTGCTGACCGCGGGATGCGGGATGGGGCTGATCATCGCGCCGGTGCTGTCGCTCGGCCTGGCCGAAGTGCCCGAACGGCTGGCGGGAACCGCGTCCGGCCTGATCAACAACGTCCAGCAACTGGCCGGGGCCCTGGGAACCGCCGTCATCTCCACCGTGTACTTCGCCGGGCTGACGGCGGCCACACCCGAACCCGTCGACGCCACCCGGGCCTTCCACCGGGCGACGGGCTGCGTGCTGGCGCTGTGCTGCGCGGCGGCGTTCGCCATCCGGCTGTTCCCTTCGCGCACCACAGATGGCTGCCGCTAGGAAGATGCCCGCAGGCAGAGGGCTACGGCGCCCCGGCCAGGGGCGCCGTGCTCACCCGAGCAGGCGCTCCAGGACGACCGCGATGCCGTCCTCGTCGTTCGACGACGTCACCTCGTCGGCGACGGCGAGCAGTTCCGGATGTGCGCCGGCCATCGCCACACCGTGCCTGGCCCAGCTGAGCAGGGGAACGTCGTTCGGCATGTCGCCGAACGCGATCGTCTGCTCCCGTGAGACGCCCAGCCGGCGCGCGGCGAGCGAGAGACCCCTCGCCTTGCTCAGGCCGAGCGGCAACAGCTCCACCAGGGTCGGGCCGGCCAGGGTCACCTCGACCAGGTCCCCGGCGGTGCGCCGTGCGATGCGCGTGAGCTCGTCGTCGGTGACGCCGGGGCACTGGAGGTACAGCTTGGTGAGCGGCGCCGCCCACAGCGCGTCCAGGTTGTCGACCGGGATGGCGTGCGACAGCGCTTGGTGGGGGCGGTAGCCGGGGCCCGCCAGGATCTCGCCGTCGAGGCCGTCCAGGCACGCGCCCACCGCCAGCGACCCGGCCTCGGCCTTGATCTTCTGCACCGCCACGGCGGCGGTGCGGCGGTCGAGGGTGACGGAGGTGAGCAGCTGGTGCGCGCCGGCGTCGTACACCTGCGCGCCCTGGCCGCACACCGCGAGGCCGTGGTAGTCGAGATCGTCGAGCACGGCACGCGTCCAGCGGGCGGCGCGCCCGGTCACGACGACGTGCATCGCGCCCGCCGCGGTGGCGGCTGCGAGCGCCGCACGGGTACGCGCGGAGACCGTCCCGTCGGAGCGCAGCAGCGTCCCGTCGAGATCGGTCGCGATCAGCGGGTACGGGAACGCGGCCGGGGCGGCGCTCACTTCGGTTCCAGGACCGTTCGGCCGCTCAGGTAGGGCCGTAGCACCTCGGGGACGTGCACGGAACCGTCGGCCTGCTGGTGGTTCTCCAGGAGGGCGACGATGGTGCGGGTCACGGCGCACAGCGTGCCGTTGAGCGTGGCGAGCGGGCGGACCTTCTTGCCCTCGCGCATCCGGATGGACAGGCGGCGGGCCTGGAACTCGGTGCAGTTCGACGTGGAGGTCAGCTCGCGGTACTTGCCCTGGGTGGGGATCCACGCCTCGCAGTCGTACTTGCGGGAGGCGGAGGCGCCGAGGTCGCCGGTGGCCACGTCGATCACCTGGAACGGCAGCTCGAGCGCGGTCAGCCACTCCTTCTCCCAGGTCAGCAGGCGCTCGTGCTCCGCCTCCGCGTCCTCAGGGGCGACGTACGAGAACATCTCCACCTTGTCGAACTGGTGGACGCGGAAGATGCCGCGGGTGTCCTTGCCGTAGGTGCCGGCCTCCCGGCGGTAGCAGGGCGAGAAGCCCGCGTACCGCAGGGGGAGGCGGTCGGCCTCGACGATCTCGTCCATGTGGTACGCGGCGAGCGGGACCTCGGACGTGCCGACCAGGTAGAAGTTGTCCTTCTCCAGGTGGTACACGTTATCCGCGGCCTGGCCGAGGAAGCCGGTGCCCTCCATGGCGCGCGGGCGGACCAGCGCGGGCGTCAGCATCGGGGTGAAGCCGGCCTCGGTGGCGCGGGCGATCGCCGCGTTGACCAGCGCCAGCTCCAGGAGGGCGCCGATGCCGGTGAGGTAGTAGAAGCGGGAGCCGGAGACCTTGGCGGCGCGCTCCATGTCGATGGCGCCGAGTGCCTCGCCCAGCTCCAGGTGGTCCTTCGGCTCGAAGCCCTCGGCCGCGAAGTCGCGGGGGGCGCCGACCGTCTCCAGGACGGTGAAGTCCTCCTCGCCGCCGACCGGCACGTCCGGGTGGACGACGTTGCCGAGCTTGAGGAGGAGGTCCTTCGTCTGCCCGTCGGCCTCGTCCTGCTCGGCGTCGGCCGCCTTGACCGCGGCCGCCAGCTCGCCCGCCTTCTTCAGCAGCTCCTGCTTCTCGTCCCCCGTGGCCTTGGGGATGAGCTTGCCGAGCGCCTTCTGCTCGGAACGCAGCTCGTCGAAGCGGACGCCGGAGGACCTGCGCCGCTCGTCGGCGGAGAGCAGGGCGTCGACGAGTGCGACATCCTCTCCACGGGCGCGCTGCGAGGCGCGGATGCGGTCGGGGTCCTCACGGAGCAGGCGAAGGTCAATCACGGCTCAAGGCTACCGGTGCCCGCTTCCCGGTCACGAACCGATATTCCACTCCGCCGAATCGTGACCGAATTGCCGGAATCTCTGCACGGCGGAATCCGGCAATGGCCGTCACGGAATCGTCAAACTCGAGGTTCCGCAATCCCTGGATCGAGGGAGCCGGGTTCCTGCTCGCTTGACCCGACTCCACGGCGCCGCGGGCGACTTGGGGAAGGCGGCGGGCTCGACCGTCCACAGATATCCACAAGGAGCGGAGAGTTATCCACAGGCTGTGTGGAAGAACTGTGGACACCGAAAGGGCTCGATCGGCTCGCGGTGACGGCTCTCCGTGATCATTCCTGATGTCACCAGAACGGGGTGGATTCCGGTACCAAACTGTGCTTCGCGCCCACTTTCGAGTGGAATGGCATCGCCCCGAAGAGTCGATCAAGGTGAATAGGTGGACGAATAGGTGGACGAAAGCGGATGCAAGGGATTCATCCCTTGCGTTGGTCTTGGTCTCCTCCGTGCCGCTGTGTCGGCTTACGTCGCGCTTTCCGGTCGACCTGCCCGGCGAGTTGTCCCCAGGTCTTCGAGCCTGCCTGTGGATAACCGCTGTGGATAACTTGATATCCGCAGGTAGGACCTGTACGTGGTTCATACGGGACCGATAGGCGGTTCATATGGGACGCGTACGGACAGCTTACGGAGAGTGCGTGGGACGCCCAGGCGTGGTCCGCGGAAAGGGCGCGGGAGTCCGGCCCGGGGTCTGAGCCGAGGTCCGGCGTGGGGTCAGAACCGGCCGTCCTGGCAACGCGCCAGCCAGTCCGAGGCGGCCATGAAGTCGGTGTCGGACGTGCCCACCCGCAGTGGTGACACGTCCTCCGGGGCGACCCCGGCCCGCGGGTAGGAGCCGAGGAAGCGCACCTGCGGCGCGATCCGCTTCAGCCCCATCAGCGCCTCGCCCACCCGGCGGTCGGTGATGTGGCCTTCGGCGTCCACCGAGAAGCAGTAGTCGCCGATGCCCTTGCCCGTGGGGCGTGACTCGATCCGCATCAGGTTGACCCCGCGCACCGCGAACTCCTGGAGCAGTTCGAGCAGGGCACCGGGGCGGTCGGCGCCGAGCCAGATGACCACCGACGTCTTGTCCGCGCCGGTCGGCGCCGCGGGCCGTGCCGGACGGCCGACCAGCACGAAGCGGGTCTCGGCGTTGGTCGCGTCATGGATCTCCGTGACCAGCGGCTCGAGCCCGTAGGCGGCGGCCGCGAACTCACCCGCGAAGCCGGCGTCGTACCTGCCCTCCTGCACCAGGCGTGCCCCGTCCGCGTTCGACGCGGCGGATTCCCACACGGCGTCCGGGAGGTGGGCCGCCAGCCACTTCCGCACCTGCGGTTGCGCCACCGGGTGGCCGGTGACCGTCTTGATGTCGCCCAGCTTGGTGCCCGGGCGCACCAGCAGCGCGAACGAGATCGGCAGCACGACCTCGCGGTAGATCATCAGCGGCTTGCCGGTGGCGAGCTCGTCCAGGGTGGCCGTGACGCCGCCCTCGACCGAGTTCTCGATCGCCACGAATCCCCCCGCGGCCTCACCGTTGCGCACCGCGTCGAGCGTGGCGGGCACGGACACCATGGGGACCAGCTCACGGGTGGCCGCCTCCGGAAGCGTGCGAAGAGCGGCCTCGGTGAAGGTTCCCTCGGGGCCGAGATACGTATAGCGCGTCGCCGACATACCGTCACCCTATAGGCGAACGGCACCTTCCCTCGCGGCCGTGAGCCACCGGAGCCACTCTCCGTGACCTGGTGGTCGACGTGCGGTCCTGCCCGTGGTCCGCCCGCTCACGCCTCCAGCAGCCGCTGCCCCAGGTACTCCTCCCCGTCGCCCCAGGCGGGCACCGCGAAAAGACCGCTGGCCTCGTGCCGGATGAACGGTGAGAGGGCGTCGCCCCGGTCGAGCTTGCGCTGTACGGGGACGAAGCCGCGCAGCGGGTCGGCCTGCCAGCAGATGAAGAGCAGACCGGCGTCAGGGACACCGTCCTGGTCGAAGCCGTCGTGGAAGGAGAACGGGCGGCGCAGCATCGCGGCACCGCCGTTCTGGTCGGGGCGGGTGATCCGGGCGTGCGCGTTCAGCGGGATCACCGGCTTTCCGTCGGGGCCGGTGGCGTCGAGCTTCATCTCGGTGTGCTCGGTGCCGCCGGTCAGCGGTGCCCCGGTGGACTTGCGCCGGCCGATCACCTTCTCCTGGGCCGTGACGGTCAGCTTCTCCCAGTCGTCGAGCAGCATCCGGATGCGGCGCACGACGACGTACGAGCCGCCCGCCATCCAGTCCGGGTCGCCGTTCGAGCCGTCCGACGGTACGAAGATCCGCCCCTCGAAATCGTCGTCGGACGGCTTGGGGTTGTTGGTGCCGTCCAGCTGGCCCATCAGATTGCGGGGCGTCTTGGGCTCGGTGGTGGCGCCCGGTGCGCGGTTGAAGCCGCCCATCTGCCAGCGGATCCTGGCCGTGCCCGCCGCCTCCTTCTGCAAGGCGCGCAGGGCGTGGAAGGCGACCAGGGAGTCGTTCGCGCCGATCTGGATCCACAGGTCGCCGTTGCTGCGGGACCTGTCGAGACGGTCGGAGGGGAAGTCGGGCAGCGGATCGAGGGCGCGGGGGCGCTGCTTGTCCAGCCCGGTACGGGAGAAGAAGCCGTGCCCGAATCCGAAGGTGACGGAGAGCGCACAGGTCCCGGCGTCCCGCGCGACGCCGGTGTCGTGCCCGGCCACGTCCACCGGCTTGCCCGCCATCAGCCGGTCGGTCGTCGCCGTCCAGCGCCGGAGCAGTGCGGCGGCCTGCTTGCGGCCTGCGCCGGGCCGCAGGTCGAAGGCGACGAGGTATCCGTGTGCTTGGAGGGAGTCGGTGATACCCGCCTGATGTTTCCCGTGAAACATCACCGTCTGCAAGCCGACCGAGGCCAGTGACTCGTCCTGGTTCGCCGAGCCGGACCCGTCCTTGCCCGCTGCCGCACCGTCGTTGCCGGACCCGCTGGCCGCGGCCGCGAAACCGCCCGCGGCACCCAGGACGAGCCCCGCACCGCCCGCGGTACCGAGCAGCTGGCGCCGGCTGAGACGGGAGGCTCCGGGATTGCCGGAAACGGAGCCATCTCCAGAGCCATCCCCGGAGCCTTCCCCGGAGTCATCCAGGGGGGACGCCAGCACGGACGAGCCTGGACCGGGCCCGGCGGGTGGCTCCTCTTCCGGGCCGGCTGGCGGCCGGGGCTTCGGGTCGTTGGGGTGAGCGGGGTCCGCCATCGTGGTCAGCCGATCTTCGCGTTCTTCTCGACGGTCACTTCGTCGATGTCGGAGGTACGGACGGTCACCTCGAACCGCCAGTCGCCCGCCATCGGGATCTGCACGCCCCGCGCCGTCCAGCTACCGGTGCCGCTGTGCCGGGGCGTGATGCGCATCGGGCCGATGTGCTGGGACGGGAGCGTGAGGCGGACCGTCACCTCGGGAATGTCCACGGCCTGCCCGCCGGCGTCCATCACCATGATGGTCAAGTCGTTGCGGCCCGGGTGACTCGGGGTGAGGTCGAGCATCACGCTGCCCTTGCCGTGCGTGCCGCCGCCGGTGTCGTACGGCAGGTCCAGGGACACCGGTGGTGCCTGCTGCTGGCTCACGGCGGCACCGCCCGCGGCGTTGCCCGCCCGTGCCGCCTCCGCCGTACGCCCGCTCTCCGTGGTGGTCAGGATGGTGGTGACGGCCAGCACGACGACCGCGACGGCGGCTTCGGCCAGCACCGAGCGGCGCAGCCCCGAACGTTCCGGGTCCGCCTCACGCCGCCGCTTGCGGAGTGCGACGTCCTTGGCCGTCTGCTGCCGGGCGAGCTGCGCGGCCCGTTCGCGGCTGGGGGTGACCACGGCGGGGGCCGCCGTGGTGGCCGGTGCCGTGCTCGGAGCCGCGGTGGTCGCGTCAGCCTCGGCGGTCGCGTTGGTTGCGTTGGTCACCTCGGTTGCGGCCGTCGCCTCGGTCGCGGCCGTCGTCTCCGTCGCGGCCTCCGCTGCCGCCGCGGCCGTCACGGTCGACGGTGCCACGGTGTCCGTGAGGAGGGCCGTCCAGCGTCGTGAGGAGGCTGCCATGGCCACGATGACGGCCACCAGACCCACCTTGACCAGGAGCAACTGCCCGAATCCGGTGCCGGTGAGCGCTGACCAGGAGCCCAGCTGCCGCCAGGACTGGTAGACGCCGGTCGCCACCAGCGTGACCACGCTGCTGAAGGCGAGGGCCGAGAACCGGCGCACCGCCGCGGCCTCGACCGAGGACACCCGGTAGAGCAGCGTGAGCAGTGTCGCGAGTCCGCCCAGCCAGACCGCCATGGCCAGCAGGTGCACGATGTCCACCGGCATGGCGATCCGGGGCTGGAGGCCCACGGAGGCGTGCTCGGACACCGCCCAGGTCGCCGCGAGTCCGATCGCCACGACCGCCCCGCCGATGGCAAGCCCGAAGCGGAGGTCCGCCGCCCGCCCGGCCGCGCCCCCCTCGCGTTCGTCGTCGCTGACGTCGCTGACCTCGTTGACCTCGTTGACCTCGTTGACGTCGCTGTCCTCGCTGCCTCGGTCCTTTCCGGCCTTTCCGGCATCCCCCTGGTCGCGGTTCGACTGATCATCGCCCTGCTCATCGCTCCGCCGCGCGTAGGCCCCGAAGAGCACGGCGACGAACAGTGCGGCGACGGCGAGCAGCAGCAGCCGGGAGACGAGGGCGGTGCCCGGCTTCGTGTGCACGACGTCACTGATCAGGCCGAGGTCGAAGATGTCCGCGACCTTGCCCGAACCGGTGTACGCGCCGCGCATCAGCAGCAGCGCCAGGGTCGCCGCGGTCATCGCGACCCAGCCGGACACGACCAGCCGCTGCACCGGACGCACTCCGGCCCCGCGCGGCCAGCAGACCAGGATGAAGGCCGCGCCGCCGACCAGCAGGATGAAGCCCGCGTACGACACGTAGCGCGCGGTGTCGTAGAGCCCGCCGACCACCCCGCCGCCGGCCGAGCCGGCCGTGGTCGGCAGCGCCACGCCCGGCCCGGACGGTGCGCCTACGGAGAAGGTGTAGGCACCGGCGACGGGATGGCTGTCGGCGGAGATCACCTGGTACGCGACCGTGTAGGTGCCGTGCGGCATGTCGTCCGTGCGCAGCCGGATGCGGTAGGTGTCGGAGCCGACGTGACCGACCTTGCCCGTGCTGACGCGTCGGCCCCCCGGATCCAGTACGCGCAGCCCGTCCTTCTCCACGCTGACCTGCTCGGAGAAGGTGAGCGACACCTGCGCGGGCGGCGCCTTGACCACCGCCCCCGACTTGGGATCGCTGCTCAACAACGCGGCGTGCGCCCCGGCCGGAGCGGCACCGCCGAGCAGCAGACCGGCACAGGCCAGCAGGCAGCAGACGAGCGCGGTCACCCACCGGCGACCGCTACTGGGACCAGTACCGGTACCGGGACCAGTACCGGCACCGGGACCGCGGCCCCGGTGGTCGAGCCGTTCGAGCCGGTCGAACCGGCCCCGGTGGTCGAGTCGGGACGTGTGGTCCTGGAGGCCGATGCCTCTGCGGGGGGACGAGGTCGGAACGCTGTGCACGGACGGTCAGCTCCTCACGAGGACGCAGACGGGTTGTACGTGGCGGGCTTCACCGGCACCGTGACGTCGACCGTGCCCGACCGCTTGAAGTGCAGCTCCATGTGCACCGTGCTGCCGACTTTCGGCTTGTGGGTGAGCTGCTCGAACATGACGTGGTTGCCGCCGCGGCCGAAGGTGAGGGTGCCGTGGGCGGGCACCGGGAAGGAGCCGCGCTCCCGCATGGTGCCGCCGGTGGTGCTGTGCAACGTGACCTTGGCGGCGAGATCGCTGGTCACGGAGGTGAGCGTGTCAGCGCCCCCGGCATTCTCGACGGTGAAGAACCCGGCGGCCATGCCGGTCGTGACCGGCTCCGGAATGAACGCCCCGCCGACCGTCAATCGTGGCGCGTCCGAGGCACTGCCGCTCGACGCCCCCGCACCCGCACCCGCACCCGACGCACCGTCCGCCCCGGCGGCCCGCCCACCGTCCGAGTCGGCACCGCAGCCCGCCAGCACCCCGGCGCCCAACACACCGGCGGTGAGCAGGGCTGCCGCGCGCGCCCGGACGCGGTACGCAGACCGCCGGCTCACGGCTTCTCCCCCTTTATGATCTTCGGGAGGTCCTTCACGTAGTCGTTGACGGTGGCGTCCTCGTCGAAGAGCAGGTAACCGTCGTCCGTCTTCGGCGAGAAGGCGATGACCTGCGTGCCGTGGGTGGACACGATCGTGCCGTCCTTCTCCTTCTTCGGTGCCTCGACGCTGATCGCCAGCTGTCGGGCCGCGCGCTGCACTGCGGAGAAGTCGCCGGTCAGCCCGATGAAGTCGGGGTCCTGCGCCTTCAGCCAGCCGCGCAGCTCGCTGGGGGTGTCCCGCTCGGGGTCGGTCGTGACGAAGATGACGCGCAGCTTGTTCTGGTCCGCCTTCGGCAGGTGTTTCTTGGCGACGGCGATGTTGCTCATCGTCAGCGGGCAGACGTCGGGACAGTGCGTGTAGCCGAAGTAGATCAGCGTCGGCCGGCCCTTGGTCTCGGCACGCAGGTCGAACTTCTTGCCGTGTGCGTCGGTCAGGGTCAGGTCAGGCTTCGGGTAGGGCGAGTCGAGTGCCGTCACGGCGTGCTGCCCGGTCCCGTCGCCGGCCTCGACGACCTTGGGCGAGGTGCTGCCGGCACCGTCGTCACTGCCGCTGCCGCATCCGGTCAGGGCGAGCAGGGCGGTGGTCAGCAGGGCGGCGGCGGACAGGTGCAGGGTCTTCTTGCGCATGGATGAATGTCCCATATGGAGTGGTTCCGGCGACGACCGGGGTGGTGCTCGGGAGCTCGCGGGGGTGCGCGGGCCCGGTCGCTCGCGGGCGTGCGAGGCGTGCGGGGCGTGCGGGTGCGCGGGGGCGATCGTGGAGTGCACGCCCCCGCGCACCTGGGTGGACCGGTGGGCCCGGCCCGAGGCGGGATCAGTCGGTGGCGCGCCGCCGGCCGGCGAGGACGCCGTAGGCCGCACCCAGGACGCCGACGATGATGCCGATGATGCCGAGCACGCGCGCGGTGGTGTCGCTACCGGAACCGCTGGAGCTGTCGGCGGAGGACGCGGTCTTCTCCTGGGCGCCGGAGTCAGCGCTGCTGCCGCTGCTCGCCTGCGCACCGCTCTTGCCCTCCTCGTCGGCCGCCGCGCTCAGCTGCAACACGGGCGCCGGGTTCTCCGGCTCCTCCTGGCCCTCCTGTTGGGCTTCGATCCAGCGCACGACCTCGTGGTTGGAGTACGTCTGGAGGGCCTTGAACGTCAGCTGGTCGGCGTCCTCGGGCAGCTTGCCGACCGAGACCGGGAACTTCTGGAAGTAGCCCGGCGCGATGCCCTTGCCGTCGGCGGTCCAGGTCACCTTGGAGACCACTTCGTCGACGGTCTTCTCACCCGAGGTGACGGGCTTGTCGAGCTTCGTCTTGGTGATCTTGATGGTCCAGCCGGGCACGGCCTCGGGCGAGACCGAGGTGAGCGGGTGCTGGTCGACGGGGAAGTTGACCTCCAGCTTGGTGGTCGCGGCGTTGTCGCGCTCGTTCGGCACCTTGAAGTCGAGGACGGCGTAGCCGCCCTTGGCCGCCGCGCCTTCGGACGCCACGGTGACATGCGCGAAGGCGGGGGCGGACAGGCCGACCACGGCGAGGACGGTGGCGCCGCCGACGGCGCAGATTCGAGAAACCTTCATGGCAGGAAACTCCAGGTCAGAGGGGGAGTTCGGCGGTGAACTGGTCGAGCACGGGCCAGGCGTGCGCCGCAGGCCACCGGATGGTCGGTCGTCGGTGCCGTGCGGTGCGCGCCCGCTTGGTGCTGGCGGGTGCGCCCGGGCGCCCGAAGGCCCCGGGAGGCAGCCCCGCAACGCGACACCTCTTGCGTCCACGCGGACCTGAACCGGCGGGCCGGAACCCCGTGCACGGCACCGAACGCCAGTAGCCCTTGTGCCGGACGCATGCAGGACGCCGGGGCGTGCGGAGCCTCGGTGCACGGCTGGATCCCGTGGGATCACGTGCACGCGTCCCGTACGTGTATGGCGTCTGGTGCGTCCAGGCCGTCCGGTGCGGTGCCGGTGGCGTCCGGCCACGCAGGTGTGGCCGGTGCACCGGGCGTCCGGTGTGCGCAGGCTGTTCGGTTTCGGTGTTCGGTGCCGATGCGGTCGTCCCGGCACTCGGCCCGGGGCCGGAGCGTTGCGGGGCGGCGGAGAAGCGGTTCGCCGGGTGGGCGGTGTCGCGTCAGGCTGCGAGAGCGCAGGCGGCGGGTGGCGGCCCGCGTCGGATCACCGTGTGCTGAAGGGCGACGGTCCGCGGCAGCGGCGCCCGCGTGTCGGGCGTGCGCCGGGGGCGCGGGCCGGAGGTTCGGACGTCGGGCAGGCCGGAGCGCAGGGCGCGCACCAGGGCCAGCGCGGCGCGTAGGGCGCGTACCAGTGCGGATTCTGCCAGACCTTGGGCTGAGAGCGCCATGAGCCGGAAGACGGCCAGGTCGCCGCGGCGCAGCAGCCAACCGGCGACCACGGCCGCCAGCAGATGGCCGAGCAGCATCGGCAGCGACGGCAGCATGGGCAGGGCGTGCAGGATCGGCGCCGAGCCGTCCACGGCGGCGCCCGGCGCCCCGGTGCCAGCGGCCATCCCCCCGTCGGTGGCCATCCCGGAGCCGACGCCGACACCGGCGCCCGCCCCCGTACCACCGGCGCCGCCTGCGGCGTCGCGGAGCATCCCCCGGTAGCTGCCGGGCATCATCCCCATCGCATGCGTGCCGGACATCAGCCGCGCGGCATGCGTCATCAAGGACGTCTCCGAGCGGCTGTGCGGCATGGTCATGTCGTGCTGGCCGATGCCGAAGAGCGCATGCAGCGCGAGCTGGCCGATGGCGAGCAGGGCGGTGATTCCGCCGAGCGAGCGGGACCGGCCGGCCAGCGGTAGGGCGACGCAGAACAGCGCGAGGCAGCCGACGGCCAGGGACCACGCCGGGACGGTGGCCCCGGAGGCGAGCGAGTGCCCGGCCGCGGACAGCACGACACAGGCCACGGTGAACACCGTGGCCCTGAGCAGCCGGAGGTCGAAACCGGCGCGTGCCTCGTACTGGCGGGGGGCAGTCATGGCTGGCCCATCATCCCACCCTGCCCATGGGTTTCACACGGCAGGTCCGCAAAGTGCCGTTGGGCCCCTTCTGTCACCTCTACCCGACACCTACGGAAACCTACGGACTCGCGGTAGCCGATGCGGCCGGGCTTCACGTAGACGTCTCTACCCGACACCTACGGACCCCATACCTACCCCCGTACGGACCGTGTACGGACCGCGTACGGACCCCGCTTCCGCCGAAGGGACGGGAATGCTCCGGAACGGTGCTTACTCCCGGCACCTCCCGGCAATACGTATCCCTAAGTCGAGCCGCGGCCAGCCGCGGCTAGGAGGCTGGAGCGATGAGCATCTTGTGGTCACTCCACTTGCGGCGTGAGGCGGCGAGCGTTCCGCTCGCCCGGCGCCTTTTGATCGGAGCGATGGAGACCGCCGGGGTGGACCCCGACGTCTCCTACGATCTCTCCGTCGCCCTCAGCGAGGCGTGTACCAATGCCGTCGCGTACGGCGAGAGCACCGCCTCCCCCTCCGGGACTTCCGGGGCGTACCAGGTGACGGCGTACCTCGACGGCGAGCGGTGCCGTATCGAAGTGGCCGACTCGGGGCCCGGCTTCCCGCTCGGTGCCCCCCGCACCGTACGGCGGCCCGTCGCCCACACCGCGGAGCACGGCCGTGGTCTCCGGCTGATCGAGCAGATCGCCGACCACGCCCACTTCGGCAACCGGCCGGGCCGCACCGGCGCCGTGGTGAGCTTCGACAAGAACCTGAAGTGGTCGAAGGACTCCCCCTTGGCGACGGTCTGACGCGGGACCGGGACGCGCACGGCGCTGGCTGACACGGTACGTGCCGACCCCCGGTGCCCCGCGGCCCGCGGCGCCGCCCTGCCTGGGCGGGACGCCGCGGACACCGTCCTCCGCCCGCTCCCCTTTATGCCGTCACTCCTGGACGTACGCCGTCACTTCTGGACCATGTACCCCGTCGCCCCCGAACGACGAATGACGGACAACGGACGACGGACGAACCTCGGGGTCACCCCCGAAGCTTCGCCATCCACAGCTCCACCTCGTCGGAACGGCGGGGCAGGCCGGCCGAGAGGTTTCGGTTGCCGTCCTCGGTGACCAGGATGTCGTCCTCGATGCGGACGCCGATGCCGCGGTACTCCTCCGGCACCGTCACGTCGTCGGCCTGGAAGTACAGGCCCGGCTCCACGGTCAGGCACATGCCGGGCTCCAGCACCCCGTCGGCGTAGGTCTCGCGGCGCGCCACGGCACAGTCGTGCACGTCCATGCCGAGCATGTGCCCGGTGCCGTGCAGCGTCCAGCGGCGCTGGAGACCCAGCTCGAGCACCCGCTCGACGGGCCCCTCGACCAGCCCCCACTCGACCAGCTTCTCGGTCAGCAACCGCTGCGCCGCCTCGTGGAAGTCGCGGTACTTCGCGCCCGGCTTGACGGCGGCGATGCCGGCCTCCTGCGCCGCGTACACGGCGTCGTACACCCGGCGCTGCACCTCGGTGTAGCGCCCGTTGACGGGCAGGGTGCGGGTGACGTCCGCGGTGTAGAGGGTGTGGGTCTCCACGCCCGCGTCGAGCAGCAGCAGTTCGCCGGAGCGGACCGGGCCGTCGTTGCGCACCCAGTGCAGGGTGCAGGCGTGCGCGCCGGCGGCGCAGATGGAGCCGTAGCCGATGTCGTTGCCCTCGACGCGGGCGCGCAGGAAGAAGGTGCCCTCGATGTAGCGCTCGCTGGTCGCCTCGGCCTTGTCGAGGACCTTCACGACGTCCTCGAAACCGCGCACCGTGGAGTCGACGGCCTTCTGCAACTCGCCGATCTCGAAGTCGTCCTTCACCAGCCGGGCCTCGGACAGGAAGCACCGCAGCTCCTCGTCCCGCTCGCCGGTGACCTTGTCGGTGAGCGCCGCCTCGACTCCCGCGTCGTGACCGCGCACCACCCGCACCGGACCGGTGGCCTCCTTGAGGAGGTCCGTCAGCGTACGGACGTCGGCGGCGGGGAGGCCGTAGAGCTGCTCGGCCTCCGCGAGGGAGTGCCGGCGGCCGACCCACAGCTCGCCCTGGCCGTCGAGCCAGAACTCGCCGTTCTCGCGGTTGGAGCGCGGCAGCAGGTAGATCTTCGCGGTGTGCCCGGTGGCGGTGGGCTCCAGGACGAGGACGCCGTTCTCCGTCTGGTTCCCGGTGAGGTAGGCGTACTCGACGGAGGCCCGGAAGGGGTACTCCGTGTCGTTGGAACGAGTCTTGAGGGTGCCGGCGGGGACCACAAGGCGCTCGCCGGGGAACCGTGCGGAGAGCGCGGCGCGGCGTGCGGCGGTCTGCTCGGCCTGTGCGATGGCGGCGAGACCGTGGAGTTCGGTGTCGGCCCAGCCGGACTTCATGCTCGCGGCCAGCTCGTCCGAGACGCCGTCGTACAGGCCGTTCTTGCGCTGCTTGATCGGCTTGTCCCCGGTCTCCTCGGTCTCCTCGGTCTCCTCGACCTCCTGGGCCGAGGCCTCGGCGGACTGCGCTTCGGCGGACTGCGACACCTGGTCCTCAGCCACGGCTTCCTCCTCCATCCGGCGGCCTGGTGAATCAGCGTCCATCGTAAGTCCGTGCGACCGCGATCCGAGGGCTTCGGTCCCGCGCGGAGACCCGGCGCGCACCTGCGGGCCGGTGGCAGAGGGCCTCGGGTGCGCCCGGGGAGCGCGCCGGGAAGCTCGGGCCGCATCCGGTCGTGTGGTGAAGCACACCCACACGCCCCCGTCCCCGCCCGCCCCCCTACACCTCTACATCCCTCTCCCGTGCACCCCGCTTCCCCCTCTTATGGAAGCCCTTCTTCTTATGGAAGCCCTTCGTACTTGTTAGGGGAGCCCTCTTCACATGCCTTATAGGGACCTGCTCACGCGCACTCTCAGGAGATCCCGTGAAATGCCGCGAAATCCGGCTTCTCAGGAGATCCCGTGAGATCCCGCTCACTCGAAACGCGCCGTCAGCACCACTACATCCGCCTCGGCCACGTGCCCCCCGGCCGGCCGCGCGCCGGGTTGCCCGTGCCCGCGGCCGTCCGTGGTACCGCCGCCAGGTCCGCCGGCACCGCTGCCGGGGCCCCCGGTCGCCTCGCCCGGCACCATGCAGCGCAGCACGTGGTCGGCCACCGCCCCGGGGTCACTCCGGAGCGCGGCAGGCACGCTCGCTCCGGCCGCGTGCAACCGGGCAACCGCCCGGTCCATCGGCTCCCCGGTGCGCCGCAGCAGCCCGTCCGTGCACAGCAGCACCGTCTCACCGGGCCGCGCGTGCAGCTCCACGGTGGGCGCCTCCCAGCAGGACAGCATTCCGAGCGGCGCGGACAACGAGGTCTCCACGAACTCGGTGCGCCGCTCGCCGATGATCAACGGTGGGGTGTGCCCGGCTCCGGCCAGCGTCATCCTGCGCAGCATGGGCTCGCAGTACGCGAAGAGCGCGGTGGCGCTCCGGGCCGGCTCGGTGAGCCGTAGCAGCAGCTCCAGGTCGGACAGCACGGCGACCGGGTCCTCGCCCTCCATCACCGCGTACGCCCGCAGGCTGGCCCGCAGGCCACCCATCGCCGCGAGCACCCCGGGCCCCGACCCGGTGACCGAGCCGACCGCGAGCCCGAACGCACCGTCCGGCAGCGGCAGCGCGTCGTACCAGTCGCCACCGCCGTTCGGCGCGGCTTGGTGCCGTACGGCGAGCCGGACGCCGGGGATGCGGGGCAGCCGGGTCGGCAACAACTCCTCGGCGACGGCGGCGAGGGCGGTGCGTGCGCGTTCCAGTTCCAGCAGACGGCTGAGGTGTTCGGTGGCGTGCCGGGCGTAGAGACCGATGAGGTGGCGGCGGCGCTCGGTCGGCTCGGTCGGCTCGTCGTACAGCCAGACCGCGGCGCCGAGCCGGCCCGCCGCCCTGGTGGTGAGCGGCAGGGCGTAGGTGGCTGCGCAGCCGAGCCGTGCCAGCACCTCGCGGTGGTGCGGGTTCAGGCCGTCCTCGGCCAGCAGATCGGGTCGGACCAACTCGTCGGGCCCGCCGGGCGTTCCGGTGGGCGGTGCGACGGGTGAGCCGCCGAGTGGCGCGGGTGGCCCCGGGGGCCCGAGCGGCGGTCCGGAGACGCCGCCGGACGGTTCGGTGGGCGTGTCGAGCAGCCGTCCGTACGAGGTCATGGCGCGCGGCACGGTCTCGATGTGACCGAGGTCGGCATGGGTGAGGCCGAGGCCGACGGTGGTGTCGGGGCCGAGCCCGTCGGACGGTTCCAGGACGACGAGGCCGCGGCGGGCACCGACCAGGGTGGCGCCGGCGCGCAACAGTTCGTGCAGGGCGTCGCGGAGGCGGGTGGTGCGCGCCAGGCGCTCGGTGAGCTCATGCAAGCCAGTGAGGTCGCAGACCCAGCCGGCCAGGCGGTCCTGGATGGCCGCCGCTGGGGCGCCCGGGGGCGTGGGCGTGGGGTGGGAACCGGGCGATGGGGCGCCCAAATGTGCGCCGGGGGGCGCAACAGTGTGAGCGGGCGCCGGAACTGTGGAGTCGATTCCGGCCACTTTCGGCGGAGGGGGCATGCTCATGGTGTCCAGCTCTCAGGCCGGTGCGTACCGCTCACAAGCATCGCAAACCCCCTGTCGTGCCGCGTCTTCCGCGTCTCTCCGCGCCGCTGGCCTGGCTGGCAGTGGGTCAACATCTACACGCAGAGATGTGGAGATGTCCAGCATTGTCCTGACAGCATTCGTGGTGTCTGCCCGCCTCCTTTGAGTACAAGGAAGTTGGCTAAAAACCGCCTCAGTGAACGGCATATTGCGGTCGACTGGTTTCGTTCAACGGCGCGTCATGACGCACACGATGGGTACGTGAACGATGCGGGCCGGGATCACCGGGATGCGAGCGAATCCGGAACCCGGCAGCGGACCAGGGCGTCATAACCACCGAAAAGGTCGTGCTTCAACCTCCGTGGCGGAGGCGGCGAGAACGCGGTAGGTACAGCGCCATGCGTCGTCATCCCCCACGCCATGCCCACGCCCGGCACAGCGGCACGCCGTGTCGGGCGATGAGTGTTCGAACCCTGCTCGACCCAGAGGGGATCCCCTGCTCCGCAGGGGTGTGACGCGCCAGCGCGTACGCACGGTGAACTGATCGACGCACGTAGTGACGGCACAGTGGCACCAACAGCAGTGGCAGCACACAGCGAGCAACACACAGCAGTGGCGGCACAGCAGCCACACAGCGTGTGAGGCACAGGGTGTGAATGTGGTCCTCGGCGTTCAACGCGGAAAGGAACGAGCGCTCATGCGCGAGATCCTCGGAAGGCGACGCAGGCTCCTGACCAGGTGGAACTTCAGCCTGAGGAGCGGGGGGAGCGACGAGAGGAGCGGCGGCGCGGGCGACGCGCAAGCCGGCCGGGCGAGCAGAACCGACGGATCCGGTACGACGGGTGAGGCAAGGGCGAGCGGTACTGCGGACTCGGTCGAGCCGACGGAGACAGGCGGTGCGACGGGCACCGTTGACGGGCGTGGTGAGCCGAGCGCGGCCGGTGCGGAAAGTGCGCCGGGCGCGTCCGGGGGACGTGGTGCGACGGGTACGGCCGGTGGGCGGAATGCGGCAGGTGCGGCCAGCGGACGCGGCGAGCCGGATGCGCTCGATGGATGCGCCGTGGCCCGTGTGCCCAACGAGGTCGGTGCCGTCGACGGCACCGGCGACGCGGCAGATGACACCGCAGAAGACGACAGCGCGACCGGCGCGATGGCCGGACCCGGTGCGCCCGGCGGTGCAGGCCTGACCGGCCGGGTCGACGGCGCCAGCAGGAACGGTAAGGCAGCGCGGACCGGCGGCAAGGGCAGCACGATCTGGGCCCGCTGGCAGCGTGCCGGCCGGTGGACCCCGAGCGGCATGCGGAGCGGCGGCGCCCGGGGAAGCGGTGCCCGCGCGGCAGGCAGCGGATCCTGGGCGACGGGCGGCAAGAAGAGCCGACCTGACCTGCCCGGCGCGGCGCTCGCCATCGCGACCGAATGGGGCTGGCCGGTACTGCCCGGCGTCGGCCTCCAGCAGCGCGCGGTAGGGCTACAGCCACGCGGCGGCGCCCGGTGCGCCTGCCCCGACCCCGAGTGCACGGTGCCCGGCGCGCACCCCTTCGACCCGGGCCTGCTGGCCGCCACCACCGACGAGCGCATGGTGCGCTGGTGGTGGTCCAACCGGCCCACCGCACCCATCATCATGGCCACCGGCGGTCGCGCCCCGTGCGCCGTCAGCCTGCCCGCGGTCGCCGCGGCACGCGCCCTGGCGGCCCTGGACCGTCGCGAGATGCGGCTCGGCCCGGTGCTGGCCACCCCCACCCGGTGGTCGATCCTGGTCGCCCCGTACTCGATGGAGCAGCTCGGCGATCTGCTGTTCGCCAAGGACTTCGTCCCCGGTTCGCTGCGCTTCCACGGCGAGGGCGGCTATCTCGCCCTCCCGCCGTCCTGCACCGGCCAGGGCCAGGTCCGCTGGGAGCGCGCCCCGCTCCCCGGCTCCGCGGCACCCTGGGTGCCCGACGTGGAGGCCGTCGTGGACGCGGTGGTCGACGCCCTGACGCACCGGGGAGTCAGCGCACCGGAGATGTGACGGTGCGGAGGCGCCCTGGGGCTCGCGGAACCCGTGCGAGCTCCCGGGCGCGCGAGCACTCCGGCGCACGCAGGCATGCGGGCGTGTGCGACGCCCGGGCGTGCAGTGCGCCCGGGCAAGCCCGCGTGCGGGGCGGGCGTGAACTGAGGGGCACGAGTGCGGGCGTGAACCGGCGGCCCGAAACGGGATGAACGGGACACAACCGGGGCGCGGCCGAGGTACGAGCAGGGTACGAACGGGACGGATGAGGCATCCGCCAACGGGCCCATGGCCGCGGGGGGAAGCCGGTGTCGGCCGCCGCCGAACGCCGGGTGTACCGGGGGTGGGGCGGGCGCCGACATGGCAACGCCCGGTTGCTGGCGACGGGGGATGCACCAGCAACCGGGCTATATGAACGGTAACAAGAGATCCGCGCATCGCAAATTCGATCTCGGCCAAGTACACACCGGTTCACCTGCGTCGATAAAGCGCTGTGAGCGGAGTCACCGCTGTTCGCCGGGCCCTCTGCCGGCCCATTCGACCGCCCGCGTACGGTGCCGGCAGGTCATCGAAAACGGCTGGGAAGTCACCCGTTCGGCTCAGCTCCCGACCCGAGCGCGGGTACCGACCGCAACGGCCGGCACCCGCACGCGGGCAAAGGCGCCACACGTCCGACCGACTCCGCCGACCCGCCGCCTCGCCGACGCATGTCAACCAAACGTCGAGGTCAAACGTCGAGGTCAAACGTCGAGGGCATTGGCGGAGGCCAGACGGCGAGGCCGAACGGTGAGGCCCATGCCAAGGCCGAATGGCGAGGGCATGGGCGGAGGCCAAGCAGCCACACCAGGTGGCGCATGCCAAGTGCCCTGCCCAAGCGCCCCGGCCACCGGACGCAGCGCGGGACGCAGCTCAGGCCTCGGCGTAGGACTCGGCGTAGGACTCGGCGCAGGGCTCGACTCAGGGCTCGGCGCAGGACTCAGCTCAGCGTGACCTGCCGGTTGGTGAGGCCGCTGCGGGCCCGGCGCTCTTCCGGGGTGAGCGGTGCCGTCGAGACCAGCGCGGTCGCCAGGCGTTCGGCGAACGCGGCGGCGGGCTTCTCGGTGTCCTCGGCCGACATTCCCGTCGGCAGGTCCCACACCGGCACCGTCAGTCCGTGCGCACGGAACGAGCCGACGAGACGGGTGCCCTCGCCCAGCGATGACGCGTCCGCCGCGTGCAGCCGGGCGAGCGCGTCGAGCAGCTGCTCCTCAGGGTGCGGCATGACCCACCGCAGGTGGTTCTTCTCCGGTGTCTCGCACCAGTAGGCGGCCTCGACGCTGGTGAGCCGCACGGTCGGGATCGCCGCGGCGTTCGCACGCTCCAGGGAGGCGGCGACCTCCGGCGTGGCGTTCTCCGCGTCCGGCACCCAGAACTCGAAGCCGGTGCGCACGACCGGCTCGAACGGCGCGTCGGACGCCAGCAGGTCCTGGAGGCGCGGCCCGTCCGCCGGGGCGCGGCGACCCTCCACCGGGGAGCCCGGGGCGACGGTCAGCGCGCGGGTGAGCGTGTCGGCGAGGTCCCGGCTGATGTCGCCGGAGGAGGTGTCGTTCTGGAGGCCGAGCAGGACGGCGCCGTCGTCGCGGCGCAGCGCCGGCCAGGCCATCGGCAGCACTGTGGCGAGCGTGACCGACGGGACGTCGTCGGGCAGGCCGCCGGCTTCCTGGCTGAGCGTCAGCTCGACGGTCGCGGCGGGCACCAGCTCGCGCAGCGCAACCCAGTCGCACTCGGCGGGCAGGCCCTCGAACGGGCGGTGCACCAGTTCGGTCACCGCATGCGCCGCCGCCCGGCCGTGGCACGCCTTGTAGCGCCGGCCGGAACCACACGGGCAGGGTTCACGTGCGCCGACGACCGGAAGCTCCGCGTCGGCGCCTCGCCCCGCCGCGCTCTGCTGCGGGCGCCTGGCCTTCGTCTGGGCGCGCTTCTTCGCCATCGTGGGCATCTCCCGGTTCCGGCTCGTCGTCTACGGCGCGAGGTGCGTACGTATGTGCACCAGGGGCGTATCCACGACACAGGTCGTGCGTGGCGCACGGGGGCGTGCGTGGGGCACGAATGCGTACGGCCGACGCGTCGTCGACGACGGCACGAGTGAGTACGGCTGAGTTACGGCGCGAGCCTAGCCGGTCGCGCCCCTGGGACGCGGAATCCTGCGGGAGCGGGTTGTACGGACACCCGGATTCTCGGTGATGTCGCCATCAGCGGACCCGGTCCCACATCGCCCCGATCACCACGACCGGGGTCGGGGCCCCGTCGATCCCGGTCGTCAGCCCCGTTGTATCCCGGTCGTCAGCCCCGCTTGTATTCCGCTCGTCGGCCCCGTTTGTATTCCGCTCGTCAATCCCGCTCGTCGAGCCGCCCCGAGGCCTCCCGGTCGGCCAGTAGCGGCCCCGGTCGGGAGGCTCCGCGTGTGGCGAGCTCGCCGCCGTGTCGGTGGGCCTGAGGGTGCCCGTGCCCGGAGCGGTGCGCGTGCGCCGCGGTGGCGGAACCGCTGCCGGTGCGACGGCCCGGGGTGCCGACCGTGGCGTGCGGGGTGCCGTCGGGGGAGTGGACACGGCCCTGGGCGTCCTGGCCGTTCCCCGCGGTGACGCTTCCGTGGCCGCCTGCGCGATTGCGGGTGGCCGGGGTGCGGGCGGGGGCGGTCTCCAGGCGGACGACCACCCAGACGGTGACGCCGCCGTGCACGCCGTCCCGTACGCCCCAGTCGTCGGCCAGGGCGGTGATGATGTTCAGCCCGCGGCCGCCGCGTGCGGTGATCGAGGGCTTGGCGGGAACGGGACGGGTGGGACCCCCGCCGTCCGTGACCTCGACCGTCAGCCGCCCTGCCGCATCCACGCGCCAGGCGGCCAGTACGTCCCCGCCGCCGCCGGGCACCTCCCGCAGTGGCCTGCCGTGCCGGCACGCGTTGCTGAGCAGTTCGGAAAGGATCAGTACGGCATCGTCGACCGCCGTGTCACAGACCCCGCAGACGCGTAGTTGGTCGCGCATGCGACGCCTGGCTTTCCCCACACCCGCAGGGCCATGGGGTACGGCCATGCTCGACGACGTGGGCACTTCCTGTGCCACCACCAACGCCACCCCCGAGACCTCCTTTGCCCCACGCCACGGTGTGAATGCCCCGGGCCACCGGACCGGAAACCGGCCAGACCACGTTCCGTGACGTACGCCTCATTGCGGCATATGCGCCGAACGCGCCAGGTGTACGCCGGGTGACGAAGAGTGGTGTGTGCGGTAACGCGGCGTTATGCCCGGCCGAGCCGGCGCAGTACCTGCTTCGGCCGGTTGGTGATGATGGCGTCCACGCCGAGCGAGACGCACAGATCGATGTCGGCGTCCTCATTGACGGTCCACACGTGGACCCGGTGCCCGGCCTTCTTCAGCTTCTCGACGTAGCCGGGGTGGTTGCGCACGATCCGCAGCGACGGTCCGGCGATGTGCACGCCCGAGGGCAGCCGTCCCTCGCGGTGCCGAGGCGAGATGAACTGCATCAGATAGACGGTCGGCATGGCGGGGGACGCGATCCGCACCCGTTGCAGGGAGCGCGCTGAAAAACTCATGATCCGAACCGGCCATGCCTGGCGCACCGTCGGCTCCGGACCTGAGCCGTGTGCGCCGTGCGCGCGGTCCGAGCCGCCAGCGCCGCCCGTGCCCTCTGTCGTGGCGTCCGTGGCGTCCGTGGCGTCCGTGGCGTCCGTGACACCTGTGGTGCCCGTCGTGTCTGTCGTGTGCGTCATGTCGGCGATGTTCGTGATATCGACAATGTCGGTGGCGTCCGTGCCGTAAGCCTTTCGCGACCTATGGCCCCATTTCACGCCACTCATTCCCTTGCCCCGATATTCGGAGCCCGCTCCGACGGTCTCCGATGGCCACTGCGTGCCGTTTCGCGTGTGGGGGGTGTGGGGGGTGTGGGGGGACGGTGCGGGGGCCTCGAGGCCGAAGTCCCGGAGGGTGGCGAGCAGGCGCCGTTCCACCTGGCCCGCCCAGCGGGTCGGGTGCTTGGTCTCGATGGCCAACTCGATGCGGCGGCCGCTGTCCGAGACGAGTTCCAGCAGCCGCTCCAGGGTGAGGACGGACGTGTCCTCGGCGCGGTCCGCGTCGTACCAGTCCGGGCTCTCCTCCCAGCCAGGTGCGTCGGCGCCCTTCTCGCGGCCCATCCAGGAGCCGAAGTCCAGGGTGGCCAGCTCGGAGAGCTCCAGCGCCGAGACCGCTCCCCGACCGTTCGACGTACGGTTGATCCGGCGATCGTGCACGCAGACCAGGTGCCCGTCGGCGGTGAGACGTACGTCGCACTCGAGGGCGTCGGCGCCGTCCTCGATGGCCTTGCGGTAGGCGGCCAGCGTGTGTTCGGGAGCGTCCTCGGAGGCCCCGCGGTGGGCGACGACCTGGATGGCATGCTGTGCGTCGGTCACCGCGTCATGGTGTCACCCCGGTGGGGTAGACGCGCAGCGGCGGTCGCCGCCCTGGACCGCTGCGGATGCGCCCGTTTCGTCCGAGATAAAGGATGGTTTCGGACGCACAGCAACGGCTTACAGTGCCCTGACGGCCGATAGGAAAAGCTGATGGGTACTGACTCGCGCAGCTGGCCCGGCCGAACCGTCGGGCCCAGCTGCCGTGACCTGGGCGGCCGAGTGCTGGACCCGAGACAGTCGTGAATGAGGAGGAGAGCTGTGAGCACCGAGAACGAGGGCACTCAGGTACCCCCGGCGCCGTCCACACCTCCGGTGCCGGCGGGTTCCCCCGTGCCGGCGGACTCTTCGGTGCCGGCTGATTCTCCGGTTCCGACGGAGTCCTCCCCGGAGCCGGCACCGGGCGTGCCGGGCGTACCCGCCGCACCCGGCGGTGCCCAGCCGACGCTGGCCAAGAGCGCACCGCAGCCCGTTCCTGACCCGGCCGCCGCTCAGCCCGTTCCGGGCGCGGCCGCACCGCAGCAGGACCCGGGCACGACCGCGCAGCTGGCGGCCTACCCGCCGCCGGCACCTCCGCAGGGTCCGCCGCAGGGCCCGCCCCAGGGCCCGCCGCCCGGCGTTGGTCAGGCCGGCGTTCCCGCCACCACCGACGGCCAGGGCGCGGTCTTGTCCCAGGGCGCCGGCGACTGGCCGCCCCAGCCGGGTGGTGCGCCCGGCTACGGCGGCGGCGGTGACGGAGGATGGGGCGCGTCGTACGAGGCGCCCGCCCCGCGCCCCCGTAGCCGCCGCGGCGGGCTGGTCGCGACCGTGCTGGTGGCGGCGCTGGTCGCAGGCGGAGTAGGCGGCGGCATCGGCTACTGGGCCGCGAAGCAGGGCGACAACTCGACGGATTCGACGACCGTCTCGGCCTCCGGCCCCGACGTCAAGCGCTCGCCCAAGTCGGTCGCCGGGATCGCCGCCCGGTCGTTGCCCAGCGTCGTCACCATCGAGGCCCAGAGCGGCAACGGCGACGGCGGCACCGGCACCGGCTTCGTCTACGACAAGCAGGGCCACATCCTCACCAACAACCATGTGGTGGCCTCCGCGGCGGACGGCGGAAAGCTCTCGGCGACCTTCTCCAACGGCAAGAAGTACAGCGCCGAGGTGGTCGGCCGGGCGAAGGGCTACGACGTCGCCGTCATCAAGCTGAAGAACGCCCCGTCGAACCTGAGCCCGCTCGCGCTCGGCGACTCCGAGAAGGTGGCGGTCGGCGACGACGCCATCGCCATCGGGGCGCCGTTCGGCCTGAACAACACCGTGACCACCGGCATCATCAGCGCCAAGGACCGCCCGGTGACCACCAGCGACAGCGGCAGCAGCGGCGACGCCTCCTACATGAGCGCCCTACAGACCGACGCGTCGATCAACCCAGGCAACTCCGGCGGCCCGCTGCTGGACGCACGCGGCGCGGTCATCGGCATCAACTCCGCGATCAAGCCCTCCAGCGACAGCGGCGGCCTCAGCGGCGGCCAGGGCGGCTCCATCGGCCTCGGCTTCGCCATCCCGATCAACCAGGCGAAGAACGTCGCCGAGCAGCTCATCAAGAACGGCCAGCCGGTCTATCCGGTGATCGGCGCCTCTGTCTCCCTGGACGAGCAGGGCAGCGGCGCGAAGATCACCAGCCAGGGCCCGAGCGGCTCGGAGCCGATCACCCCGAACGGCCCCGCCGACAAGGCTGGCCTGAAGCCCGGTGACGTCATCACCAAGCTCGACGACGCGGTCATCGACAGCGGCCCGACCCTGATCGGCGAGATCTGGAACCACAAGCCCGGCGACACCGTGACCGTCGTCTACCAGCGGGACGGCAAGCAGCACACGGTGAAGCTGGTGCTGGGCTCCCGCAAGGGAGACAGCAACAGCTAGCTGAACGAACACGGGGAAGACCGCATGTCGAAGGGGCTGCCGATCGCATCGGCAGCCCCTTCGACGTGTTCGGCGGGCCCGGGGCGCCCCCGGTCTCAGCCCGACCCGTGGTTCCCTCACGCCATCCCGTGGCCGCCTCTCCCACCCGCTAGGCTGTACCTGCCCCGTCCCAGGTGGACGGCGGCGGGGAGGCGTGCCCGAGCGGCCGAAGGGAACGGTCTTGAAAACCGTCGTCGTGGCAACACGACCGTGGGTTCAAATCCCACCGCCTCCGCGCAGGTCATAGACGTTGCAGGTCAGAAGGGGTGCCCCTCGATCGAGGGGCACCCCTTCTGCGTGCAGCCTGTCTCACCCCGGCTCGCCCGTATCCCGGTGTTGACCAGTGCGTATGGGCCATCTGTGGGCCAAGATCGGGCTACCCTTCCGCGGCCAGGCCGGCCGCGATCAGCGTGTTGGAGCGCGCCTGATCACCCTTCAGGATCTTGGCGTAGAAGCGGTACAGCACCGCGATGCTGTGCCCGGCTCGCGCCGCGACTTCCGCAGGGTCTACCCCTGACTTGATCCACAGGGAGACGCCGGCGTGACGCAGGGAGTAGGGGACCTCCGCGAGGGGTGAGCCGGTCTCCGTCTCGGTGAGCACGGCGGTGCGGGCGGCACTCCACACGGCGCAGTACTCCGTCGATCGCACCCGCCCACCTCTTGCGGCACGAAACAGCCGGCCATCCGGAGCAGTCCCGTACGCGGCGACGTGGTCCCGAAGCAGCCGAACCAGCGACGGCGGGATCGGCACTGCCCGGGTTGCCCCCCGAGCGCGGCGCTTGAGCCCGCGGGCCTCGTACGAGGCTCCGTCGTTCGTCCATCCCCCGCCCACCTCGGGACGGCTCTCCCCCAGCAGCAGCGTTCCCCACTCGTCGGCGGCATCGTCGGTGTCCGACGGCAGGGTGCAGTCGGCGAGCTTGAGTGACGCGATCTCCCCCGGCCGCATGGCCGCGTAGTACAGGCAGCCGAAGAACGCCGCCAGGTGAGCCCCGCGCGGGCCCGCAGCCTGTACCGCGTTGATGAGAGCGCGTGCCAAGGCTGGACCGGGGACATATCGGAAGTCGATCTCGTCGTCGGTCTCCGGTGGCGTCCAGTCCACGCGGGCGAGCGGGTTGGCTGCCAGTAGCCCCTGCTCCTCGACGGTGTACCGCAGGAAGTTGCTCAGCACCATGCGTTTGCGCCGGGCGGTGTTCTCGGCTGCCGGTCGGCCGTCGGTGCGCCGCGCGAGGGCATCCAGCGCCGGGCGCAGCAGGCCCGGGTTGTCCAGGGCGCGCACCTTCATGGAGTGCTCGGAGATCCAGGAGAGCGCCGCGCGGATCTCCGACGGAGGTTCTTCGACCATGTGCCGGGCGATCAGGTCGCCGGCCGGGCCCGGGACGGCCCGGAACGCCCACTGGTACAAGGCGGCGCGCAGGGTCTTCGGCTTCGGCGCGCCTCGGGTGGTCGTGACCAGGGCGGGGACCACCACGGCCAGTGCCTCGGCGATGCTCGCCCGGTGTTTGGCAGCGGCCCGGGGCCACTTCATGAGCACGTACGCCGTGGCGTGCTCGAACCACGTGGGGGAGTTGAGCGCGGCCAGCTCCCGCGCTGGCAGGCCGGTCTCCTCGTCGAACTGCTCGCGCTCTCGGAGCGCGGCCATGAGTTCCGCGCGGCGCCCATCGGCCTGCGGCTTCAGCTTGAAGCTCCGGGAGTGCGGGCGGGTGCCAACCCGCCAGCGCAACTCGTACGGCTTCGGCCGGCCGGACCGCTTCCTGATGGACCAGATGTCTACGTCGTACGTGAGCATGAATCTCCAGAAAGGAAGGGGCCCGCCGCTGTGAGCGGCGGGCCCTCATCGGGGTGGGCGTGAGTGGGTCAGGCGGCCTGCTCGTGCGTCGTCCACCAGGCGTCCAGGTCGCTGCGGCGGCAGCGGAGCTGACCGTTGGGGAGCTTGATGAGGCGGGGGGCGTGGCCGCGAGCGCGCATGCGGTAGAAGGCGGCGCGGCTCATGCCGATCTCGTCGAGGACGTCGGGGAGCTTGAGCATCCGGGTGGTGCGGGCCATGGGCCGTCTCCTCGGGAATCAAAAGCGGCGGGAAGTCGTCCGGGGCGCGAGGAGGGCCGGGACGCGTGGTCCCGGCCCTCGGGCGTCGGTTACATGGGTTACGCGGTTACATCGCAGGTCAGGGGCCGGTTTTCTGTAACCGACGTGTGCGGTGTAACCGATACGGACCAGTTACGGGGCGGCGGTCGCGGTGTCCGGTGAAACCGCAGTGTTCCGGTTACAGGCCCCTTCCTCGGTTACCTCGTTCTCGCTGGTCAGAGGGGGTACGGGGAGGCTTGTAACCGACGTAACCGACTGTCCGGAACCGGCATCGGACGAGGTACCGGGAGGCGGGGGGCAGTAGCGGGCCCAGGCGTCCGAGAGGTCGTCGAGGTGGTAGCCCTTGGTGGGCTGTCCGCCGATGCGGATGGTGCGGGACTTGATCCGCGTGCCCTTGCCGGTGACGTACTCCCCGAGCATCCGGGACAGGCCGCGGGCGTTGAGCGGGCGCCCGTCCAGGTCGCCCCACGGTGCGTCTTCCAGGGCGTTGAGGACGTGCAGGATCTCGACCGTGGACACGGCGCTCTCGCCGGGGAACACCTGGTCGCGCAGGTCGGTGAGGAGCTTGACGCCCAGGGACGCGCGGTCGTCCTCGGCGACGGCCGCGACCAACTCGACGCAGGCGGCGCGGGCTCGCTCGGGCCACTGGCCGCCGGCCGCGTCCGCGACTGCGAGGAGCGGTTCCCACACGTCGGCGGGCCGGTCGGTGATGCCGTCGGGCATCTCCGGCCATGCGCCGTCGACCTGGTCGCAGACCTGCTTGGCCCAGTCGGCGAGCCGATCGCGCAGGGTGTTGCCTTGCTTCTCGTTGGTGCGGGCGCGGTAGGGCTCGATGCGTTCGGTGCGGGCCCGTCGGCGCATGCGGATGACGATCGATCGGGCGAGGATCGTGTCCGGGAGCGAGCCGAGTCCGGCCAGCGCGACGGCGCAGTACGAGGGGAAGGCGACGACGGATTGGGCGCCTTGGCCGTCGGAGACGCACCGGTAGGAGACGCCTGAGCGGCGGTGGCCGGCGTTCAGCAGGCCGCGCAGGTCTTCGTTGCTGTCTTTGGCCTTGGCCCCGAATACGGTGTCGATCTCGTCGAACAGGATGACCGGCCGGCCGCTGTCGTCCGCGACCGCGCGGAACAGGGCGGCCGGGGAGGCGTTGACGGCGTGCATCGGGCGCGGCACGAGGGTCGAGATGACCTCCAGCGCTCGCGTCTTGCCCGATCCCGGTTCCGGGGAGAGGAAGGCGAGCCTGGGCGTGCTGTCGAAGCAGTCGAGCAGGTGCGTGTGTGCGTCCCACAGAACGGTGGCGACGTATGCGGCCTCGGAGGGGAAGGCGTTGAAGCGCCGGTGGAAGGTTTCCACCTCGTCGAGCAGCGCGGCCCCGTCGATGAGCTGTGCAGGTGTGGGGGTCATGCGGCTGTCCTGCCTTCCTGGGTGGTGCGGCGCGGGCAGGCGTCGCGGTGGGCGGTGTGGTCGGCGATGAGGTCGAGGACTTTGCGGCGCCCGGCGGCGAACTGGTCGCGTCCGCACAGGCACCACGAGCGGGCCGTGGGCGTGATCCCGCGGCCGGGCGCGGTGACGGTCAACCAGGCGATCGGAGCCCGCCCGTCGCCCGGTTGCTGGTCAGGAACAGCAGAAGGGACGCCCTGACGGGCGACGTCTTTCGGCGCCCCACCGCTGGCCGTGGCCAGGGCCGGTTCGGCGAGGCGGGGGCCAGTGGGCAGTTCGGGAAGGCTTTTCAGGCGGGGGGAGGGCGCAGAGGCGGTCATGCCGTCTCCCGGGGCCGGGCGGTGCGCAGGGAGTAGGCCAGGGCGCTGCGGATGGTGGTGCGGCACTCGGACGACGTCAGTCCGGCCGACTCTCCCGCCGCCTGAAAAGCCTCTTCCACGGCGGCGCGGTCGAGGTCTCCCCAGGCGACGAACCGGCCCGTGCGGATGACCGAGCGCAGCAGCGTCTCATTGCGCCCGCCCTCGCTCGTGTTGGCGACGGCGGTCGTCTCGCGGTCGAGGACGGCGTTGGCGTACCGGCTGCCGCTGCGCACGGCCACGGTCACGCTCGGGACCGCGGGAGCGGCCTGGGGGGCCGTCAGGGCCGTGTGGAGCCATGCGGGTAGCGGGGCGACAGGTGCCGGGTCGGTGACCTCGTACGTGCCGGCGGGGGTGGTGCTGCCAGGGGCGACGACGTAGCCGCCCCAGCCGCGGGTGTCGATGAGCTTGCCCAGACGGCCCGCGCTGTTGCCGATGCGGGCCCCGGCCGGGGCGGTGAAGTACAGGTGCCGCCCACCGCTCGCGGTCCGCACCGTGAGCGTGCGAGGTACGGCCTGCCCGGCGCGCTCGCAGAGCGCCTGGAAGGTCGTCGCCCCGCAAGGGGCGTCGCTCCTGCTGTTGGGCTTGGGCACGTCCAGGTCGACCACGAGCAGCCCGGCCGGGCCGGTGGCGATGCCGACGTTGTACTGCCACTGTGTCCAGGCGGCGCGGATCAGGTCCGGGTCGGTGGTGGCGCGCTGCTCGGGCACGAGGTGCCCACGGGCGCAGCGGCCGGTGCCGGGGCAGCGGTCCGCGGCGTGCCCGGTGGGTCGTTTGCTGCCGGGGTGCAGCGGGAAGACAGGCCAGCCGCGCTCGGCGGCCGTCAGGGCGGCGTTCATGACGCTGGTCATGCGATGGCCCTCTCTTTCAGGGCCGTCAAGAACTGGGTTCCGATCCACTCCGAGTAGGCGGGGGGTACGGCCTTGCGGGCTTCGAGGTTGGTCATCCAAGTGCAGCCCATGGCGTCGGCGTAAGCGCGCTCGCTCTTGTGCGCGAAAGCCAGCAGTCCCTTGTGGTGCCAGCAGGGCGGGACCAAGTCGCCGCCCCCTCCCCAAGAGGTCTCGAAGACCCGGTGGCGGCGCACGGACAGACCGAAGGCCGTGCCGCACAGCAGGTAGTCCGGGCGCAACAGGCCAGCCGCGGCGGTCTCGGGCACGTTCTCCATGACCCACGGACGGCCGGTGGCCTGCATGACCTGGCGGCCGGGGCCGATGAGGTCGGGGTGGGCGTCGGGGTTGCCGCGCCACCGCGTGACCTTCGCGTAGCGCTCGCAGGGCCAGGATCCGTGGACCAGGTCGTACTCGTGGCCGTGCTCGGCGCAGTACTCCAGGCCGTCGGCTTGGACGAAGATGAAGGGGTAGTTCGGCTGCGGGCGGATGTCGACGCCGACGACGTCGAACCGGTAGCCCACGGAAAGGCCACCTGCGCCGCAACACAGGTCGAGCAGTCGCGGCCGGCGGCCGCCGGCTCGCCGGATGGGGATGGGTTGGGTCATCCTGGTTGTCTCCAGTTCTCTGCGTTCTGGATGAGGGCGGCCCCGGTTCTTGGCGGAGTGGGGGTCGCCCTCGCTGTCAGTGATCGCAGCGATACTCGGCGCATGGTTATGAGTGCCGAGGAATGGTGCGCCCTTCAGCGGAATGAACGGCGAGCGGACCTAGTCGCACGCAAGGAGGCGATCACTCCCGTGCTGCGAGCGGGAGTGATCTGGCCGTTCCCTGCAAGGGTGGAGCGGCTCAGTAGAGACGTCGTCAGCAACGCGGTGCTGGGTAAAGCCCCGAACAAGCGCGGGGCGCGGCTCTACTTGCTGGAATTCAGAGGGTCTGCCCAATATGTGAAAGCTGGGTCAGTTGGGGATGATTATGAATACCGCGTCAAGGGGCATTGCCGCATAGCCCGCGTCCATGGATATGCCCTGGTTGACGCGTGGTTCTCTCATCACGTCGCTGACGCCAGAAGGCTGGAAGCCGCACTCAAGATTCTCCTCCGGCTTAACCATGACCGGCACGATGGCGAGTATTTCCACGGACTCGACTTCGAGCGGGCAATGGAATGCGCCGAGGCGATTGTCAGGTTCCAGGGCGGAGGTACTTGATTCGTCTGGCGAGGCGCGCAGATCGAACGCGGCACTCGTGCGTTGGCCTGATCAGGCCGACGCTTTTCCGGTGTGCCCGTTTGGTGTGTCGGCCATGAGTATGCCGTCGTCAGTGCGCCGGATTAGGCCGGCGGCCTTGAGGGCCTTGATCTCGCGGGAGACGGTGCCCTTGTTGATGCCGGCGCGGTCGGTGATGTCCCGCGGGGTGCGGGCGCCGTCGCGGACGGCCTGGAGGACGCGGTCCCGGTTGGTCGCCGGTGCCTGGGCGGGTGCCGCGGGTGCCGGGTCCTTCACGAGCCGCAGCGGCGGCCGGTCGGTCGGCGCCGCCGGGGCGTCCGTCCCGCGGTGCCAGATTGTCTGTGCGGGCAGTGCGATGACCTGGTCGTCGTCCATGTAGCGGACCTTGACCGGGTCCGAACCGCGCTTGCCGTCGCGGACCATCGCGACGCCCGGCAGCGGCAGTTCATCGGCCTTCCAGCCCTTCTCCTGCGCGGACTCGCCGAACACCACGCGGGCCTCAGTGGGGGACTCGACTGCGAGCCCGATGCGGGTGCCGAGCTGCTTGGCGATCTGCCGCGGGACGCCATCGTTGTAGGTCGGGGACTGCGTCATCCACCACAGGTCGATGCAGGCCGCGCGGCCCATCCGGGCGATGGAGTCCAACCCGTCGAGCGCGTTGCGCTTGACGGTGATCGGGGCGCCCTTGTCGGTGTAGCCGACCACGGTTTCCACCACGGTGCAGGCGCTGATGACCTCGGCCCCCTCGTCCACGACGATCGTGATCCGGGGACGCTCCGCCGTGGGGACCAGCGTGGCCTGTCCCTTGGGCAGCACGTCCAGGCGCTCGGTCAGCTCCTCGACCACGTCGTTGACGAGCTGCACAACGTCGTCGGGGGTGTAGGCGACGCGGGCGCGGTGGTCCCACAGGCGTCCCTCGACCTTCTTAAGGTCGATGATGACCAGCACGTTGACGGGGCCGTCGGATGCCTTGGCCAGCAGCGGCCGGGAGGCGGTGGACTTGCCCGCACCGGACATGCCCGCGATGAGCATCCGCTTGCCCAGCGGCACGTCGACGTCTTCGCCGGTGACCATGTCGACGCCGAACGCGGCACCCGGCTCCCACCGGATGATCCCGTCGGGGGCGGCCGACCTGGTCCGCAGCCGTATCACGGCCCACCCGCCGCGCGAGCCGGCCGCGATGAGCATCGGCAGGTCGGTGCGGGCACCGAGCAGGGCCCGCACGCTGTCGGTGGCGGCCCGCAGCTTCTTGACGGTCCACTGCCCGTCCAGCCGGATCCCTGCCTCGATGCCGGAGCGGGTGACCGTCGCGGGGGTGGTAACCGTGCCGTCCAGGCCCCGGGCCTCGGCGTGCTGCACCCAGTACGACGGGTCCAGCCGCTCCACAAGCTGCCGCTCTTCCAAGCTCAGCCCGTCCGGAGTTTGCACGGCCAGCGTGCGCCGGCCCAGCCACAGCGCGACGACGTTCAGGCCGATCAGACCGAGCGATGTGCCCGCGGGCCAGATGGTCAGCGCGTGTGCCTGCTCGCTCATCACCCACGAGGCGATGCCGGCCGGGACCGTGTGCAGCGCGTGCGCACGGACGGCGGCGCGCCTCAGCGTCGCCGGGTAGTTCGCCTTGGCCGTCTTCAGCGAGGTCCGTGTCTCGCGCTGGTGGGCGCGGGCCGCCTTGTCCGCGGTGCGGGCCGCCCGACGCGCGGCCGACAGCGGGTTGCTCGTCTCCTTGCGGGCCGTTCGCCGCTGCGCGGACGCCTGCCGCGACGTCGACCGTGCGGAGTTCCACGCGCGCTGAGCGGCCATCAGCTCCTTAAGGTGCTCGGGCGTGCGCAGCTTCGCCCGGCGGTCCGCCTCCATGTCCCAGCGGGCCGCGACGGGTGCACAGATCGGCGTGAGCGCGTCGAGCACGATGTTGGTCGTGTCGGTCGTGGTCGACCATGCTTGCTTCCAGTCCACGAAGAGTCCTCCAAAGACCGTGGATAAGGGCCGGTGCGCCGTTGCGTGGCGTTACCGGCCCGTCCGATTTGTTGTGGTTGGCGTCGCTGGTTGCGTCAACAACGCCGGTTGAGCCCCGCAACGCGCGGCTGACCTGCGAAGTTGCAGAGTTGCGCCGTTTTCGGGAAGGGGCCTCTACGCGCGCGTGCGCGAGGGAGACGGAAACCGCCGTCACGCAGCGTCTCCGCGGGGGCATAGGCGGCCGTTCACGACCCGGGAGGTCTTCCACCCCACGAAAGGGGGTTCGAGCGCTCTACGGGCCGTCTACGGCTTCCGGGTTGAGCCAGGGCCTCTGCTCGCCCTCTCCCGCCGCCGGACCCCGGGCAGGGGCCTGGCGGCGACAGGGGGCGAGCAGTCAGCGCCGGCCGCGGGACAGCGTCTTGGCTGCGGCCTTTCCCTCGCTGCCGCCGATCGAGCGGACCACCGAGACGACCACCCAGCCGCCGACGACGAACACCACGGCCACGGCGATGACGCTGATGGCCATCGAGGTGATCGCGGCGACGAGCATGGGACCGAAGTACACGGACGCGCCGACCGCACCCGCGCCGACACCGGAACCCAGCGCGACGCGCTGCATCGTCCGGTCCGGCGGGGCCTGGTGGATGTGTACGACTTGCGGCGATGCCTGCATCGCGGGCAGGTCGTGGGGGTCGATGTAGGCGTGACGGCCGTCGGAGAGCTGCACGACCGTACGCGGGGCAGGGAGCTGTTCCACAGTGCCTCCAAAACGTGCTGCGGGGTGGTGCGGGAGCGCCCCGGGCCCGATCCGATCGGGCGCCCTCACGGCGTGGATACCGGGGCTGAAAGCGCTGGTCAGGCAGTCTGCTTACCGTCATCGGGGTAGGCGCACGGCACGCACATACCGAGCGAGGTCGGGATGACGTATCCGGCGTCCTCGCCGCATTCAGGGCAGGTGCGGCGGGCGAGCATCGCCAGGGCGAGCGCGCCCCACTTGCGCGACGTCATCGGCCGCACCGGCTTGGCCTGGTCGATCTCGTAGAGGTAGCCGACCTGAACGCCCCCGGTGTGGTGCCGGTTGGCGCGCATGACCTGCGCGGCAACCGGCTGTCCGCCAGGGCGTAAGCCCCGGGCGCGTAGCTGGCGCCGGGTGGCTAAGCCGTCGGGGGCGAAGCGCCACGGGTAGGTGGGCACGCCGAAGCGGGCACCGGAGGAGTCGTAGCACTTGCCGAACGCGGGTGACATCAGGCCGCCACCGCCTCAGCCGGCTCGGTGCGCGCGGTCGCGGCGCTCTGGCGCAGTTCGGCGCGGCGTTCGGAGATCCAGCCAATGGACCAGCCGGTCATGCCGGCGAGCGTGCGTACGGAGTGGTTGGCGTTCACGGGGTCGGCGATGACGGCTCGCGCCGCCTCTTCTGACACCCGCCCATCACCCTCCGGGCCGGGGGTGTTCACGGCGCCCGGGGCAGTGTTCACGGCGTCGTCCCCACCTGACGCGGCCGGGGTGGCAGCGACGTCGACAGCGGGGGCGGCCGGGGTGGCAGCGGGGGCGTGAACGGTCGGCTGAACGGGGTGTTCACGGCGCTGTACGCCCTGCTCCTGCCAGGTCCGGGGCGCCGGTCGCACTGCCTGCTCGCGGGACTGCCGGGCCTGCTCAGTGGCCCTTTCGGCCGTCGCTCGTGCCGCGCGTTCGTGCTCCATGCGGGCTTCGTGCTCGCGCTGCTCGCGTGCTTGGCGATCGTCGCGTTCCGCCTGCTCCTGCTGCATCCGCCAGGCGTGTTCACGCGCCTCGCGTTCACGGCGTTCACGGCGGTCTTCCTCGCGTTCACGGTCCTCCCGCTCCCGCGCTTCGCGAGCCTCCCGCTCCTCCCGCGCGGCCTTGGCTTCGGCCTGCTGCGCGGCCCGTGAACGCTCCTGTTCATCACGGTGTTCACGCTCGATGCGGGCCAGTCCCGCAGCCAGCGCCCGCCGGTAGGCGAGCCCTGCCTCAGCGGTCACGATCAGCAGGAGCGGGGCGACGGCGTGGACGGCGACGCCGACCAGGTCACCGGACAGTGCGGAGTTGCCGATGTTGAGGAGCAGCGTCATCAGGCCTGTCATCCACCGCAGCAGCGCCGGCCAGGCACCGGCGCGCATCCCGAGGCGGGAGACGACGGAGTCCAGTCGGATCACGATGACCACGGCGGAATCCACCACGATCGGCAGGATCGGACCGGTCCAGTCCCACGCGTCCGGCGTGACGTCCTGGACCAGGGGCGTGACCGTGAGCACCGAGTACAGGACGGCGCCCGCGGTGATGGCCCACGTGCCCAGGGACAGGGTGCGTTCCGCGCTCTGCACCTGCGCGGGGTCGTAGGTCGTGGCCATCAGCACACCCGCTCTCGGTAGGTGTGCAGGCGCCAGCCGATCGTCTGTGTGGTGCAGCCGATCGCCAGGACCCACCGCCACAGGCCGTGGCCCGTGGCGACGGCGCCGGCCAGACCGGTCAGGGCCACCAGCAGACCGACGACGACCAGCACGAGAGCGAGACCCGACAGGGGCGTCTGGCAGCTCATGCCGCACCCCCGTCCACCTGGTAGACGTCGGCGTAGCCGATCAACTCCAGGTCGGCACCCGCGAACGCGACACGGGCCTTGAGCACGCGCGTGCGGCCGTCTTCCTGCTCGCTGTAGAGCACGTCGTCGCCGGGAACCTCCAGGGCCTCCCGCCACGCCTCGAAGCCGGACAGGCCGTCATGGAAGGCCAGACGCAGCCGGTTCGGGAAGACGGTCGACACGTCAAGCGTGGGCGCGGGCAGGTGCCCGAAGTCCGCGGTCAGCAGGCGCAGTGCGCTCAGTGCCACGGCCAGTCCGCTCAGGGGTAGGTTCTCGCTCACGCGCCCACCTCCGACAGCGCCGCCGGGGCCTGGTTGGTCAGCTTCCGCCGGGCGTCGAGCACGCGGTTGCTGGCCCGGCGCAGTCGGCGGGCGTCCAGCTCGCTCAGCGGGCGGTCCATGCAGATGATCTGCGCGTCCAGCTCCGCAACCTGCTCGTCGATGAGCGGGAGCTCCCGCTCGATCGCGTCCAGCTCGGCATCCGTGGGCTCAAGCCAGTCCCAGCAAGCAACGGCTGTGATGGCGTCCTGAACAGTGACAACATGGTTCATGGGTCGTGGTCTCCTTCGAGGAAGACGGCTCACATCAGCGCCCCCGGTGGTGGATCACCGGGGGCGCGCCGTTTGTGGAACGTCCACCGCGGGGCGCGGTGGACGAAGTGCCCCGGCCGGGAGTCGAACCCGGCCTGGCGACCATCGGGGCGGTGGTGCTGGGGTGTCTCAGACGGTGGTGATGATCAGCGCGGCGACCAGCAGCCACAGGTGGTGGAAGGACTGGTCGAGCGCGTAGGCGCCGGTGCCGATGTGCGGGGCGTCGTCCCGCCCGGGGCGCGGGGCCCCGAGCCGGTAGAACTCGCCCTTACCCAGCAGGCGGGCCAGAGCGGCGAGAGTGTGGCGGCGGTCCGCCCAACCGTGTGAGACGGCATCCACACCCAGGCCCACGAGCAGCCCAAGCGCGCTCAGGTGCAGGCCCAGCAGCAGCACGACCGGCGCCAGTACGGCGCCCTTGGTCAAGGTCAGCGTGGCGACGTGCCGCGCAGCGGCCAGGCGCCCCGGCCAACCGGGCTGTCCCTTCATGCAGGACTGGTGCGAGGACTGCACCCAGTGGTCCCCCACTGAATGCGCGACCCACAGGGCCACGAACACCGCGGCGAACGTCCCGGCGGCCATCAGCGGCCACCCCGCGCCCGCGCATCGTCCTCACTGCGCTTGTTCTGCTCAGCGGTCTTACGGGCCAGCTCAGCCCGTTCCGCGTCTGTCAGACTGGTGATCACAGATGCCTCCAGCTCAGGTGTCTGTGCGCGGCCGTTCGGGGGGCAACCCGGACGGCCGCACGTCGTTGAAGTCGGACCATCCGGCTCCCTGCCACCCCGCCCGTACGGCACCACGAGCAGCGGGCCGGACGGGCGGGGGAGGCAACCTTCCGCGACCCCGAAGGGCCGCGGAAGGTTCGTTCTGGACCCATCGACCGCCCGTGTTCAGGCGGCTGGGTCCGCACCCTGTTGAGTTCTCAAACAACGACCAGCGCGGGGCCCTCGGCGAACCTGAACCGCGAGCCATCCCGAGCCGCACGCCCCGGACACCGCTGTGCAGGCACAGCAGTCATTGAGGCGCTGTAGCTATTGTCCGTACAATGTCTACAGTCAGGATGTTGGCAGAGTCACGCTCGGACCGCAAGGGCATTGGCCGCATTGACTGGACAATGCGTTCAACCTGCGGCTACATGGGAGGCATGGCAGTGACCCGACTCGGGCGAAACCCGATGTACCAGCAGATCGCGGACGCGCTTCGCGAGCAGATCGTGAGCGGAGCGCTCGCCCCGGACGCGAAGTTGCCGACCGAGGCGGAGCTGCGCGAGCAGTACGACGTGTCCCGGGAGACCGTGCGCAAGGCGTTGGCGCTGCTCGTCAACGAGGGGCTGGTGATCTCGGCCCGCCCGCAAGGACACTTCGTCCGGCGTCGGGAGCCGATGGTGTTCCGCCCCCAGGCGGAGTTCCGGGAGCGGCCCTACTCACCGGAGATGGACGCTTTCATGACCGAGTACTCGGGCGAGGGGCGGGAGCCGCGACAGGACATCGAAGTCGCCATCGTGGACCCGCCCGAAGACGTGGCGAAGCGCCTACGACTCGAACCCGGCGAGCTTGTTGCGGTGCGCAAGCGCGTGCGCTACTTGGACGGCGAGCCCTCCAACGTCAATGACAGCTACTACCCGCTCAGCATCGTTCGGGACTCCGAGATCATGCGCCCCGAGGACATCGGCCGCGGTGCCAACGAGGTGCTCGCGGAGCTGGGTCACCGTCAGGTGCGCGCACTGGACGAGCTGTACGTGCGCATGCCGACCCCGGACCAGTCGCATCGTCTCGACCTGGGACCGGGGACGCCCGTCGGCGTCCACATCGCCACGGGATACACCACGGAAGGCACGCCCGTGCGCGTCGCTGTCACGGTGCTTCCAGGCGATCGGTCCGTGATCTCCTACGAGCGGCAGCGTGACGTCGAGGGCGAGGATGCGTGACTGAGCTGCACGTGAGGGCGGCCCGGCCAGACGAGCTGGACGCCGTCGAGTCGCTACTGAGGGAGGTATCGACCTGGCTCGCTTCCCGCGGCATCGATCAGTGGCAGTACCCGCCCCACCGTGACCGCATCACCACCGCGCTTGAGCGGGGAGACTGCTTCCTCGCCTTCGTGGAGGGAGAGCCGATCGCCACGATCCAGGTCGACACATTCGCGGACCCGGAGTTCTGGGAGGCGGGCGACAAGCCGGACGGTGCGCTGTACGTGCACCGCATGGCGGTCAGCCGCTCGTCTGCCGGTATGGGAGTGGGCGGCACGCTGCTCGACTGGGCTGCCGAACGAGCTGCGGCAGCCGGCAAGGCGTGGCTACGGCTCGATGCCTGGAAGGACAACCCGGGACTGCACCGGTACTACGAGGGGGAGGGATTCACTCTGCTGCGCATCGTGGACCTGCCGCACCGAAGGTCAGGTGCGCTCTTCCAGCGGGCGACCGGTGGGCTCTGAAGCTGGAGCCCACCGGGTACATCAGATGCTGCTGTCAGGCTCAGCCAATGAGCTTGACAGTCCTACCTGAGATAGCCGCGACTACTCGAACAATGACCAGAATCGTGACTGCTACGACGAGCCAAGTCGTCTCGTGAAGCACGCTGGTCAGGCTGTCGCCGTTGATCACGCAAGTCAGAACGGCGGCGAAAGTGATCATGGATTTGTTGCGACTGTCAGTCCAGCGTGCGACAGTTTGCAACGAGGGGACGTGGTGTACACACGGTCCCCCAGGACCCGGGATGGGCATGCTCCTCCTCGGTTGTTAGAAGGGCGCGCCCGAGACCTCTTCCCCAAGAGCGGGCGCGCCCTTCGGTGTTGGTAGACCAACGGTATGGCACAACGCCGACAGCGTGGCCTGCTCACGGCTCTGCTCGTGTTGTGTGCCTTCTTGTACTGCAGGTCGTGGACGCGTCGCCTTGCCGCGATTGCGCGTATGGAGTGACAACGGCCTGACCTGTGTATTTGCGTTTCCCTTATCACATGGGTCCGACAAAAATAGGGTGCAGGCAGTACCGATACACCCTGCATCTCTTTCTTATGTGGCTTATGTTCCTGTTTATTGCGTGACCAGCATCACAGAGATCACTTCCGTGTGTGCGTTTTCGCGCTGCTCTCCTTTGGCGTCTCGAAGTCCGGAAGCTAGTGGTGCGCTGAGTGCCTGCTGCCGCAGAGGGCGGCATCCGGAGCGAAGGGCGGCGTCCAGCAGCGGTGGGCGTGGTAGGGGTTGGCGGCGGTGACCCGCAGGGCCTTGGCGGCGATCTTCGGGTCTCCGGTGCCGACGAGTTGTTGCCTGTCGCCGTGCGGCGTGCTCCTCTTCGACAGCCGCGGTGGGGAGCGTCGGTGCCGGCGGCCCCATCCGGCAGGGCAACGAAGAGGTCGCCGCACTCCTGCTCGGCAGTCCGGTGTCTTCGACAAGGGCTGCATTCGCGGAGTCACCGAGCTTTATCGGTAAAAGGTACATATGAAGCAGTCGTTGTGACGGTTCACACAGCTGGTTTAGTTTGATTATCCCGCCGCATTTCGGCATGATGAATCCGCAAAACAATTGCCGCCAGTATGGTCAATTGCTGTTTTTTGATTTTTAAAGAGGCGGGTTTCATGAAAAAGTTTTTTGAAAACGGAGATTTCCAAAACGGGGAAAGTCGAGATTTGAAAAAATGCCAAAACCAAAACTTGCATCCTTGGGAGGAGCCGCACGTGCCCCCCGACTTGGTCTGGCTGGTGACGCGTGGCGGCCCAGGTAGAGCCATGATCGTTTCCGTCGTCCGTGACAAGCATCCAGTGAAGGAGGCGCCACGGGTCTGGCGTATTGCCAGGAAGGTGGTCGGGGCGTTACTGACAGTCACACAAGTGCTGCGCATCATCAGCATGCTGACGAATAGCGGTCACCTGACGATCCTCGAGACCGCCCTCACCGCATTCCTGCGGAGCGTGCTGTGTCTGATGAGGCGCATGATGTAGGGGAGCAAGTGGTGGGCTGCTCTCGAGCAGCCCACCACGCCGGCGAGAGTTTCGGTATCGGGCAAGCACTTGGTCTGATAGTTCCTGTACATGCGGTGCGCGATGCCGGGCGTGGTTGTGACGACGCCAGTGGGCCATCTGTGGGCCACTGGCAGCATGAGTGACAGTCAACAGCAAGAACAAGCAGGTCAGAGCTATGTTGACGTATGGCGGTGTGACCCTCTTGAAAACCGTCGTCGTGGCAACACGACCGTGGGTTCAAATCCCACCGCCTCCGCGGTAGCGAGAATTGCGTGAGCAGCACGTGAGCTGTGTGAACGGCCCCTGACCTGGTGCGATGGTCGGGGGCCGTTGGCACGTGCCGGTCGGCGTCGGGCACCGTGGCTGACCGTTGTTTCCCGTGGTTCACCGGTGGATGGGGCATGGCAGGGGCACGGACGCCTTCTGATCCCGCGCATCCGGGCAACTGGACTGGTCGAGAGGCTGAGCCGGGGAATCGTCGATGTCTGTATCACCAGGGGAAGTGGCCGGTGTTGTACGCACACGAGGTGGTCCTGAACGAACTCGCGCAGGGGCTCAGACCACTGGCCGAGGGTGTCGAGTGGTTCGAGGGCCTCTCGGAAGATGACCGACGCAAGGTCCTGCATGCACTGGTGCTGTTCTGCGGGCAGGCCCGCGCCTGCGAGGACGATGTCCCGGAGAGCATTGCGCGTTCTGGCATTCGTCCCACCCACACACCGGCGGTGATGCTCACGAAGTGGCGCTTCGGGATGGATGGGCTTCCGGCCTATGAACTCACCAAGTCCCTCCGCTTGCTCGTTGCCCTCTTCAGTATCGCGGACACCCGCAGGCGAGCGCTGCATTGCGCAGACGGGTGCGGCCATGAGTGGCACAACCTGCCGGATGTGCTGAGGGATGCAACCTGAGGTGACTTTTAGCCCTGGGCTTTGCCAAGGGACCTGGGGGGGGGCTGGGCTTTTGCCGGCCCGAGTGGACCGCCGTTTCTGGGCGGTCTGTTCTCTGCGGCTCACGTCACGTGTGGCCACGCCCTCTTGCAGGTCCTCTATTGCACCGTCCAGTCGGGCATGACGCGGATACGTCAGGGAGACGCCGAGACAACCCCAGCTCTGCAAACACAAAGCCCATATCGAGGGATCTTGATCGGCGCAGAGACAGAACGTCCAGGTGAGCGTCCAGGTGGCTGAGGTGGTCAAACCCAACGCAACCGGGGTGGCCCTGAACACCTGACCACGAACCGCCCAGCGGGAGGCGAGGAGACCAACGGGAATTTGGATGGCTACATGGAACATCAGGATCCAGGCCATCAAGCCGAATACCCAGAGGTCCGGGCTGTCGTCAGGACCGTCGTAGGTTGTCGGGGACACGGCCGGAATCGAGGCTAAGCCGATGCACAGGAGAACGCCGCTCACGTGCATGGCAGCGATGTTCAACGGAACGTGCCACGCTCCGATCCACTGGCGCTCGGGGTCGCTGGGCTGCACCACGACCTCCCCTGGGGGCCTGAACACCTCCGCCGCTGCTGGCGGACCGTACATGCACTTCACGGGGTGAATGTGACCTGTTGGCAGGCTTACGTGCTTACACCCGCCCGACATCCACCCGCCACCGCTCCGGCGTGATGACCGACGTCCGCCGCCTCGGCCACTCGAACGCGAGTGTGACCACTCGGCACGGCACCACGCCCGGTCCGTCGATGGCCGTGACGCCTATGTGGCCGATGCCTACGACGACCGGTTCAGCGGGCACGAGGGCCACCGAGTGGCAAGCAACGGGCACGAGACGCCCGGAACGACTGACGATGACGCCCCAGAACCCGCTTGACCTGCGGATACCTGGCTTTCGTCAAGGGGCGCCGGCAGGTCTTGAAAACCGTCGTCCTGGCAACACGACCGTGGGCGCAAACGGCCGTTGGCGTGGGCGAGCCCGCCGGGGGCCGTTGGCGTGTGGGACAGCGGCTCCGAACAACTGGCGTGCAACCTGTGACGTTTGAGTATGTAGTTGCGCTTGATCATTGGGGCGCCCGTGTGACGGCCGTGTCCCGACCAGGAGCTGTGGCAAGGGAAAGGGAGAGGACTGTGGCTGTGCGAACAGCACGTCACCGGCGTTCGATAACACGTCACCGGCGTTCAATGAAGAGTCGCGTCATTGCAGGGGTGTCCGTCGTGGCGGCGGCCGGGGCGGTGCTCACCACGACGATGGCCGTGAGCGCCGAGGCCGCGTGGACGGCGGAATGGAACGTGTCGGCCTCCGGCTGGACCGCCGCCGACTCGCCCCAGGTCTCGGTTGACCGTCAGGGCGACGCGTTACTGGCCTGGACGGCCGGAGACCTGTCGACGACGTACTCCTTCCAGCGGGTCCAGACCAGGGTGAAGTTCGCGGACGGCACGATGGGAGAGATCCGCACGCTGTCGCCGGAGGGCGCCGCGGCGGCCTGGCCGGAGGTCGACTCCGACGACACCGGCGACTCGGCGGTGGTCTGGGAACAGGACAGTCAGGTCATGGGCCAGCGGGTCTCGGCCACGGGCAGCCCCGTCGGACCGCTCCAGACGCTTTCCACGTCAGCGCCCGCGGCAACTCCGGTGGTCGCCGTGACGCCGGACGGCGGCGCGATGGCAGCATGGACGGAAATCCGGGACGGAAGCTGGTATGCGGTCGCCCGCCGCCTCGACCTCGACGGAACGGTCGGCGAGGCCATCACCCTCGGCTCGGGGTCCGCCGAGAAGCCGGCCATCGGCGTCGACCGCAACGGCCAGTTCGTCGTCGCCTGGGTGCAGGCTTCGGACGTCGTGGCCAAGCGGATCACGTCGACATCCGTCTCCTCGACAGAGGTGCTCACGGCGCCCATCGCGTCGTACGGCGGCTTCGGCATGGTGCGGGTCGGCGTCGACCAGGACGGTGACGCTGTCATCACCTACCACTCCGGCGGCGGCACCGTCGCACAGGTCTGGGCCTCGCGCTGGAGCCGCACCGGCACGCTGACGGACCCTCTGCGCATCTCGGCCGCCACGGACAACGTGGGCTTCCACCACGCGGTCGCCACCGACCTCGACGGCGATTCGGTGATCGTGTGGACCGTCAATGAAAACGGCGAGCTCGAGCTGCTCGGCCGCCGGCTCTCCGCGGACGGCACCCTCGGCGGCGTTGCCGACCTCGGTCTCGGCGACCGACCCGACCTGGCCGTGGACGATGACGGCGACGGCATGCTGGCGTACCACACGACCGTGGCCGATTCGACGCCGCCGTACAGTCACACGGAGACCAGCGCCCGCTCGGTCAGCTCCTCCGGTACGTTCGGCACCGCGGAGACGCTCACCTCGGACGGCCGGGTCCCCCAAGTTGGCGCCGGCCCGACCGCCGGGTTCACCGTCATCTGGCAGCAGGAGAGCTTTCCGTACACGATCAAATCTGTCGACGGTCCCTGACATGAACGCAATGACTTCGGCACGCACCAGCTGATCGCCGTACATGGCGTGGCGAAGGCCCGGGTCGATGATCCGGGCCTTCGCCATGGAGGGTGAGGAGAAGCGGACCCGCGCTCAGGTTCACGCCCGTGACCGTGTGGCGGTGAGGCGGGCCGCTGAGGCGATGGTGGCGCGGGCCTCGCGTTCGGTGAGGCCGGTGTGGAGGGCGGCGGCGATGAGCTGGGTGGTCAGGGTGGCGCCCAGGCCGTTTTCGTGGGCTCGGCAGGCTGCCCAGAACAGCCGGGTGTTGCGCTGCCCCTGGTGCGCTGCACGCACGAAGTGCACCAGACCTGCGCCCCGCTGGTCGTCGGGTCCTGGCCTGGCGTGACGCCTGCTGGGCGGTGGTGGGAGCAGGAGTCGCAGGAGTGCGGACGGGCAGGGGGCGGGTGGCAGGTGGCCGGTGCCGGGGGCAGTGCGGTAGACGCCGTGCATCGTCACGGAGCCAGGGCCGACCAGATAGCCGCCCGCGCCGCGGATGTCGATGCCGGGGGCCAGGCGGCTCACCGAGTTGGGCACCGCGACGCCCGCCGGACCGCTCAGCCACAGGTGGCGGCCGTCGCTGGGCGTGATCACGACGAGGGTGGGCGGGATGCTGAAGAGGTGACGCAGCGCCAGCTCGCGCAGGGCCGCCGAGGACGTGGAGCCCGGTTTGGTGTCCACGTCCACTCCTATGAGGTGGTACGGCGGCACGCCGCAGGCGATGCCGTATCCGGTGGCCCGCGGCGCGGCGGCGAAGAGGGCGCGGACCTGGTGCGGGTCGCTCGAGGCGTCGTACACGCCGTGGCCGAAGCTGCCGCACTCGCCGCGGCAAGGCGTGGGCACGGGGTCGTCGTGGTGGGGTGAGCGCAGTGCGGGGAACTTGGTGCGGGACAGCGGGAAGACGGCCAGCCCGCGCTCGGCGGCGGACAGGGCATGCGCGAGGGCCGTCGTCGCGGGCGGCGTGGCATGGCGGTCGGTGGGGGCCATGGGTTTAGTTTCGTACATGCGTTCGATATAGGGAAGTCCCGATGGAGGGAAGTCCCGGTGGCGGGAAGTCCCGATGGAGGGAAGTCCCGGTGGCGGGAAGTCCCTCCGGGGTGCGGAGAGCGGTCGCTCGGTGTGCCTGTGTTCGGTATGGCTCTTCGGTCTGCCTGGGGCGTTCGTCAGGGTGACCGGAGGTTTAGTCGCGCGAGCCTCACGCGTGCGGGGGAATCCACGGCGCTCGACGGATGCGGCGGGGTGCGATGGGCAAGTCTGGAGGCGCGACGACGTCGTGGCGGCCGAGATCGGCGAGGGGATCCAAGGCCGCTTTCCGGACCGGGAGATGGCGGGGGAGGTGGTGAGCGGAGTTATCCATGGGGATGGTGTGAGGGCTGCGCGGCGGTGTGTTCGGCACCGCCGCGCAGACGTGTGGCGCGCCGTCCGTGCTTTTCGTTGGTGCACGGGTGCACGGGTGCACGGGTGCACGGGTGCACGGGCGCACGGGTGCCCGTCGTCCGGAAGGCGCCCTGGGTTCGGGCCGCGAGGCGTCGGTTCATGCCGTGAGGCGTGGGCCTCAGGGACGACCCGCAAGGGTGGGCTCCGCTGCCTCCACCCTCAGGAGGTGGAGCCGGCACCCTTCCTACAACCTGAGGGGGACAGCGCTTCGGGACCTGCGGCCGATCCCCTGAAACGGGGGTCACTTCTAGCGTGAAGTCATGACCGTTCCTCTGGCGCCAGTCGGTACCCACGCCCAGTGCCCGACGGGCCTGGGAGGTACCTCCACCTCCACGACCACGGGGCGCACCCCCGCGGGATCAGCGGCGCCCGCAGCCCATGTGCAGGCCGCCGCGCGCCGGGCACGCACGGCGCGCACCACCACGACGACCTACCGGCCACGCACCCCGCGCGAGGCAACCGCGACGTACGCGGCCTCCGCGACCCGCACGCCCCCGGCGACCCGCACGCCCCCGATGCCCCGCACGGCCACGGCTGCTCACGGGCCCAGCACTGCACACCCCGTACCGGCGCCGGCGGCCCGCGCGGCGACCGCGGCCTGCGAGTCCTGCGCCAGCCCGAAGGCGTATCCCTCCTTCACCTCCTACGTACGCGCCCGCGGCCCCGTCCTGCTGCGCACCGCACGCTCGTTGACGTCCAACCTGAGCGATGCCGAGGACCTGTTGCAGACCGCGCTCACCAAGACCTACGTCGCCTGGGACCGCATCCAGGACCACCGCGCGCTCGACGGCTACGTACGCCGTGCGCTGCTGAACACGCGCACCTCGCAGTGGCGCAAGCGCAAGGTCGACGAGTACGCCTGCGACGAACTGCCCGAGCCGGAGACCGTTCCGACGAACGACGAGGCCGAGGTCCAGGCGCTGCGGGACGCGATGTGGCGGGCGATCGTGAAGCTGCCGACCCGGCAGCGGGCCATGGTGGTGCTGCGCTACTACGAGGACCTGAGCGAGGCGCAGACCGCTGAGGTGCTCGGGGTCTCGGTCGGCACGGTCAAGAGCGCGGTGTCACGTGCGCTGAGCAAGCTCCGGGAGGACCCGGAGCTCAGCCTCGTCCTGTAGGCGTAGGCCGTCCTGTAGGCGTAGACCGGCCGGTAGGGGGCGTAGGCCGGCCGTGGCCCGGCGGATTCCGGATGGCCCCAGCCCGTGGCCCGGCGGATCCCGGAAACGGATCCCAGACAGGGCCCGGAACGGACCCCGGACAGGGCCCGGAACGGACCCCGGACAGGGCCGGGATCGCCCCCGGACACGACCCGGACGGCCCCCAGACGGCCCCCGGCAACGCGGCATCGCCGGCCGCCGAGCGGGCACAGCGGCTCGCCGGGCTGCCGGGGCGGCCGCCGGGGTGGCGACCGGGGCGGCCGCAGGGCGACCGGGGCGGCGGCCGAGCGACCGACGCCCTGGCCCAGCCGGCCCGCAGCGAGGCGGGGCTCTCGCCGCGAAGGCCCTGACACCGCCGGCCCGGCGCCCAGCGTCCGGGCGGCTCGGCTCCGCCGTTGATCGATCATTCCCCCAGGTAGTGACATACCGCGCGGTATGTGCGCAGAATCGGCCCACATCTCCACGCCGCGCAGGGTTCTACTGGCGCGCGCTCGGCGCTGGACGCCGTGGCGCCCGCGCGCGCAGCGGCGCCCTCGTGCCGCGTACGTGACCGCCGCCCAGGAGGACGCCGTGCTGAGCACCATGCAGGACGTACCGCTGACCGTCACCCGTATCCTCACCCACGGCACGCAGGTGCACGGCACGTCCAGGATCACCACCTGGACGGGCGAGGGTGAGCCGCAGCGGCGTAGCTTCGCCGAGGCGGGGGCGCGTGCGGCGCAGCTCGCCCACGCGCTCCACACGGAGCTGGGGGTACGCGACGGCGACCGTGTCGCCACGCTCATGTGGAACAACGCCGAGCACGTCGAGGCCTACTACGCGGCCCCCGCGATGGGCGCCGTCCTGCACACCCTGAACCTCCGGTTGCCCGTCGACCAGCTGGTCTGGATCGTGGGGCACGCCGCCGACCGCGTCGTCATCGTGAACGGGTCGCTGCTGCCGTTGCTGGCGCCGCTGCTGTCCCGGATGCCGAGCATCGAGCACGTCGTCGTCTCCGGACCCGGTGACCGTGCCGTGCTCGAAGCGGACCCGGCGCCGGGCGGCCGGCGCCCCCAGGTGCATGACTACGAGGAGCTGATCGGCGGCCGGCCCACCTCGTACGACTGGCCCGAGCTGGACGAGCGCCAGGCCGCAGCCATGTGCTACACCTCCGGCACCACCGGCGATCCCAAGGGCGTCGTCTACTCCCACCGTTCCATCTACCTGCACTCGATGCAGGCGAACTCGGCCGAGTCGATGGCCCTGACCGACCGGGACACCACCCTCGTCATCGTCCCGCAGTTCCATGTGAACGCCTGGGGGCTGCCGCACGCGACGTTCATGTCCGGGGTCAACATGCTGATGCCGGACCGCTTCCTCCAGCCGAAACCGCTCGCCGAGATGATCGACGCCGAGCGGCCCACGCACGCCGCCGCCGTCCCCTCCATCTGGCAGGGCCTGCTCGCCGAGCTGGCCGAGCGCCCCCGCGACATCAGCTGTCTGAACCAGGTCACCGTGGGAGGCTCCGCCTGTCCGCCCGCCCTCATGGTCGCCTTCGACAAGCTGGGGGTGACGGTGCGGCATGCCTGGGGCATGACGGAGACCTCGCCCCTGGGGACCATCGCCTGCCCGCCGGCGCATGCGATCGGCACCGACGAGGAGTTCGCCTACCGCGTCACCCAGGGCCGCTTCCCCGCCGGGGTGGAGGCCAGGTTGACCGGTCCGAACGGCGAGCGACTGCCGTGGGACGGCACCTCGGCGGGCGAGCTGGAGGTGCGCGGGCCGTGGATCGCCGCGGCGTACTACGGGGGCGTGGACGGGGAGCCGATGCGCCCCGCGGACAAGTTCAGCGAGGACGGCTGGCTCAAGACGGGCGACGTCGGCACGATCAGCCCCGACGGCTACCTCACCCTCACCGACCGGGTGAAGGACGTGATCAAGTCGGGCGGCGAGTGGATCTCCTCGCTGGAGTTGGAGAACGCGCTCATGGCGCACCCGGACATCGCCGAGGCAGCCGTCGTCGCCGTCCCGGACGAGAAGTGGGGCGAACGCCCGCTCGCCACCGTCGTCTTCAAGGACGGCGTCACCGTCGACTTCGCCGACCTGCGTGCCTTCCTCGCCGACCGGGTCGCCAAATGGCAGCTGCCGGAACGCTGGGTCTGCACCACGGTGGTGCCCAAGACCAGCGTCGGCAAGTTCGACAAGAAGGTCATCCGACGGCAGTACGCGGACGGCACGCTGGACGTCACGCGGCTGTGATCCAGGCGGCGACCCCAGGTAGGGGCGCGCCCGTGCTGGGGCGCGCCCCCGGCGACGGCGCGTTCCCCCGGCGACGCTGTTCAGCCCGTGTCGACGTTCAGTTCGTGCCGATCTTCGCCAGCAGGTCGACGATGCGTGCCTGGACCTCCGCGCTCGTGGAGCGCTCCGCCAGGAACAGCACCGTCTCACCGGCCGCGAGCCGCGGCAGTTCCGCGCGGTCGACCGCTGCGGTGTAGACGACCAGCGGGGTGCGGTTCAGCTGGCCGTTCGCCCCGAGCCAGTCGATGATTCCGGCCTGCCCGCGGCGTACCTGCATCAGGTCCATCACGACCAGGTTCGGTCGCATCTGGCCGGCCAGCGCGACCGCGTCGGCGTCGGTCGCGGCGCATGCGACCTGCATGCCGCGCCGCTCCAGCGACGCGGTCAGCGCCATCGCGATCTCCGGGTGTCCCTCGATGAGCAGCACCCGTGAGGGATGCTGCTCGCTGTCGCGCGGCGCGAGCGCCTTGAGGAGCACGGCGGGGTCGGCGCCGTACGCCGCCTCGCGCGTCGCCTGCCCCAGGCCCGCGGTCACCATGACCGGCACCCCGGCCGCGACGGCCGCGTGCCGCAGCGACTGCAACGCGGTCCGGGTGATCGGGCCGGTCAGCGGGTCGACGAAGAGCGCAGCGGGGAACGCCGCGATCTGCGCGTCCACCTCCTCGCGCGAGTGAACGGTGACCGGGCGGTAGCCGCGGTCGCTCAGCGCCTGCTCGGTGTACACGTCCGGGGCGGGCCAGACGAGCAGCCGGCGCGGGTTGTCCAGCGGCTCTGGCGGCAGCTCGTCGTCCAGGGGCTGGGGCGCCGGCTGGTCGGAGACCTCCACCGCGCCACCCGGGCCGTCCAGCGGTTCGGGTCCCTCGTCGGCGTTCTCGTCCGGCGCGCCGATCGCGTAGGAGCGGCCCGCGCCCTCCGATCCCGACGTGAGCCGGGTGTGCGCGGCCGGCGGAGGCGGCGGCACGGGGGCGCCCTGGGAAGCGGACCGGGCTCCGGCGGGCGCGAGCGGGGACTGCCCGGCCGGTAGGCGCTGCTGGCCGGGCACGCCCGAGCCGGCGTCGTCCTCCTGGTCCTGGCGGTTGCCCAGCTTGCGACGGCGACCGGGCGGCACGTGCTGGCCGGCACCGGCACCGGCACCGGTCCCGGCGCCTGCGCCGGTGCCCGGGCCGGGGGCCGGTCCCGACGCCTGCGGCGGGGGCGCGGCCGGCATCGGGCGCTGCTGCGCGGGCGGCTGCGGCTGACCGACCTGGCGGGGCGGCTGGTGGGACGGTACCCGGGGCAGCGGGGAGACCGAGGGACTGTTGTCCTGCCGCTGGACCGGGCGGCCCCCGGTGGGCTCGCGCTCGGCGATCTGCCGCCCGAAGGGCACGCCCTGGCCGAGGGTGCGCACGCTGAACGCCCGCCCCTGCGTCGAGTCCGGGTCGGGCGCCGCGCCCTGGCCGGGTAGCGCGTGCTGGGCAGGGCGCAGTCCGGCCGGTCCCGCGCCGGTGTGCGGGCCGCGCCCGGCAGGTGCCGGTGCGCCGGCGGACGGGCCGGGCCCGAGGGCCGGCCGCCCGCCCTGGGGCGCGCCTGCGGAGCCTGCCGCGCTCGCGCCGGCGGGCAGCTCGGGAACCGCCCGGGAGCGCCCGGCCTGCGCCGACGACGCCCCGGAGGGCGCCGATGACTGCACGCCCTGGGCCGGGGCCGGGGACGGCCCGCCGTGCGCGGCGGCCGGCGCACCGTGGGTGCCGTGCGCCGCGGCGCCGGGTACGGACTGGCTCGGCCACGGCTGGGCGGGTGCTGGTCCGGCGGACGCCGTCCCCGGTGCGCCCGCCCGGCCCGCCTGCCGTGGCAGGGCAGCGGTCGCGACGCGTGGATCGACTCGGGGGTCCACCCGCGGGTCGGGCTGGCGCCCGGGACCGCCGGGCGGGCTGGGCACGGGTCCTTGCGGCCGGGCCTGCTGGGGCGCGGCGCGGCGCCGTCCGGTGGGCGCTGCGGCGTCGACGGGATGGGGTTCCAGCGGCGTGTGGTCCTGCACCGGGTCGTGCAGCATGGCGGCGTGGCCACCCGCGCTCTGCGTGCGATCGGTGCGGTCCGCCTCGGCGGGCGGCAGCGCGAAGACCCTGGGCACCGACACCTCGGCGGCATCGTCGCCGTCGTCCTGCCCGGCCGGGGTGAGCGCGCGCCGCGCCCGCCGCCCGGTCGGCCGGCCACCACCAACGTGCGCCGGGGCATCCCCGGCGGAAACGGAACCGTCGTCCGCGTCGTCCGCTTGGCCCGAGTCATCGACTGCCCCGGCGTGCGCCCCGAGGGCAGGGGCACTGTGACTGCCGTGCGACACCGCGGCCGGCCCGCCGGGTGTCCCGGCCGGTGGCGTCCCGGAACCCGGACCCTGCACGGTCGCCCGGCCCGGACCCAGCGCGATCGGTCCGCTCTGCCCGCCCGGCCCGCCGGGCGCACCGGACGGGTACGGCTCGCCGGGTGTCCCGGACGCCGCTTCCGTGCCGTTGGCCGACGGGCCCGGGGGGAGCGCGGCAGCGGGCAGCGCGCGCTGGTCGACGGCGCGGCGAGCCCGCCGCCCGGTGGGTGCCGGCACGCCCTGCGGCGGCACCGCCTCACCGTGCGCCGCAGCGCCCGCCGCATGCTCCGCGGCCGTCGTCACGGCGCCTTCGGACGGACTCGGCCGCCCACGCCGGCGCCCGGTACCTGCGCTCGGAACCGGTGCCGCGCCCGTGGGCACGCTCTCCTCCGGCGACTCCTTGGCGCGCCGTCCGCGCCGGCGCCCGGTGGGCCGGGAGGGCTCCCCGGCGCCCTCGCCGGCCGTCTCGCCGCCGGTCACCCCGGCGTCGGAGCCGTACGAGCCGTCTTCGTGCGGACCGTCCTCCTGCGCACCGGCCCCGTGCGCACCGGAATCCGCGCCGGCAGGCCCGGCCGCTCCGGCCGTATCGGCGTCGGTGGCCGCCCCAGCGCCCCCGGTGTCATCGCCGTCGAGGAAGGCGCTCACCGAGGCCCGCCGTGCCCTGCGCCGCCCGTGCGGCGCTTCCGTCTGCCCAGCCGTCTGCCCCGTCTGCCCCGAGTGCGCCGCCTGCGCCCCCGTCTGCCCCGCCTGATCGAGCTGCCCCGCCTGATCAAGCTGGCCTGCCTGTTCCGGCTGCTCCGTCCCCTGCGCAGGCGTCCCCTGCGCAGGCCCGGGCAACGCCGGCAGGGCAGGAAGCGCCCGGCCTCCCGTGCCGCCCTGCGCATCGTTCACCGCGTGCCCGGCCGCCGGGTACGCGCCCGGGTCCGCTACCGGGTAGCCGCCCGACGCGGCCGCCGGATACCCGCCGGAGCCGTCCGCCGCGGACCCGCCGGCCGTGCCGGACGCGTCGGCGCCCATCGAGGAGTCCCCCGGGTACCCGCCGGAAGCGTCCCCCGAGTACCCGCCGTAGGCGGCGGGCTCCTGGGCCCCGAAGCCGCTGGGTGCCGCCGCGCCCCCGATCGGCACCTCGAGCACATATGCGCTACCGCTCGTGCCGGGTACCTCGTGGGTCTGGAGGACCCCGCCGTGCGCCCGGACGATCCCGCGCACGATCGGCTCGTGCACCAGGTCTCCGCCGGCGTACGGGCCGCGTACCTCGATGCGTACGGCGTCACCGCGCTGGGCGGCGGCCACCACGATCGTCGAGTCCATGTATCCGCCGGCGGACACCGGCGCGTTGCCCGTGGCGTCCACGCCGGCGACGTCGGCGACGAGATGGGCGAGCGCGGTGGCCAGCCGCTCCGGGTCGACCTCGGCCTCGACGGGCGGGGCGTGCACCGCGAACTGCGCCCGGCCGGGCCCGATCAGCTCGACCGCGCCGTCCACGCCCGCGGTCACCACCGCGTCGATCAGCGCGGGCCGCTTGCTGAGCTGCTCGCTCCCCGCGTCGAGCCGCTGGTAGTTCAGGACGTTGTCGACGAGCGTGGTGATGCGGGAGTACCCGGCGGCGAGGTGGTGCAGGATCTGGTTGGCCTCCGGCCACAGCTGGCCGCCGTCGTCCGAGGCCAGCTTGTACAACTCGCGGCGCAACTCGTCCAACGGGCCGCGCAGGGAGCCGCTGAGCACCGCGAGCAGTTGTTCGTGGCGCTGGTCCAGCGCCTCGAAACGGTCCTTCTCGCGCTCGGCGAGCGCCGCGTACCGGTCCTTCTCGGCCGCCAGCTCCTCCTCGTGCGCCTCGACCACCGCGGCGTACTCGGTGGCCTGCTGCTCACGGGTCTCCCCGAGTTCGGCGGCGTGCTGCTCGCGCAGCCCAGTCACCTCGGCGGCGTGCCGCTCGCGCAGTTCGGCCAGCTCGGCCGCCTGCTGCGCGCGCAGCTCGGACACCTCCGTGGCGTGCCGGGCGGCCTCCTCTTCCTTCTCCGCGGCGAGCGCGTCGTAGGCACGCCGGTCCGTGAACGTCAGCACGGCGCCGACGAGTTGCTCCCCGTCACGCACCGGTGCGGTCGTCAGGTCGACCGGGACCTTCTTCCCGTCCTTGGACCACAGCACCTGCCCGCGCACCCGGTGCTTCCGCCCGGACCTGAGGGTGTCCGCGAGCGGCGACTCGGCGTACGGGAACGGGGAGCCGTCCGCGCGCGAGTGCAGGACGAGGCGGTGCAACTCCTTGCCGCCGAGGTCGCCGGCACGGTGGCCGAGGATCTGCGCGGCCGCCGGGTTGACCAGGACCACCCGGCCATCGGTGTCGGTGCCGACCACGCCCTCGGCGGCGGCCCGCAGGATCATCTCCGTCTGCCGCTGAGACCGGGCCAGTTCGGCCTCGGTGTCGATGGTGCCGGTCAGGTCGCGCACGACGAGCATCAGCAGTTCGTCGCCGGTGTAGGCAGGAGCGTCGTAGTACCCCTGGCCGTCGTAGGGCTGCGGGCCGCGTTCCAGATTCGCGCTCGTGACCTCGACCGGGAACTCGCTGCCGTCCGTGCGGCGGGCGATCATCCGGGTGGGCTTGGTCCGGCCGCGCTCGTCCGTGCTGTCCGGGATGCGCATCGAGCCGGGGATCAACCGGGAGTCGAAATGCGGCAGAAGATCGAGCAGCCCCCGCCCGACCAGCCGGGTGCCCTGCGCCTCCAGGGTCTCCAGGGCCATCGTGTTCGCGTTGACGACCGTGCCGTTGGCGTTGACCAGCAACAACGCGTCCGGGAGTGCGTCGAGTATCGCGGCGAGGCGAGCAGCGCCTCGGGATGGCCTGCTGCTCACGACGCTTCCTCCCTGTTACCGCACCTTGCTGCCCGCGCAGGCCATCTTGCCTCCGGGCCCGCGACGTGTCACGGGAGGGAGTCTACGGGCAGCCGTTGCGCCGGCGATGCCGGATGAGACGGGCACCCGGGCCGCGTCGCACCGGTTCGCCCCACCCGGTGAACTCACCACGCCCGCACCGGAACCCCGCCGACGGCGGCCCCGCTACGAGGCGTCGCAGGTCATGGCGGGCGAGGCCGGCACCGACCGGAATGCACCGATCCCGTTCCGGCATCTACGCACCGGTTTCACCCATCCCTCACATACCAGCCCTGTTTCGACGCATACCGGTCCCGTTCAACACCTCGCGCCACCCCTTGCGCCACCCTCACGCACCGGCCGCCGGCAACACCGGAATCAGCGTGTTCCACCGACCGATCTCGCAGCCGTTGGTGCGCGCGAAACGGGCGTCCACCGGGGCGCCCTGCCAGGTGCCGGTGACGTGCGCGGTGGCCGGGCCGCCGTACATCATCGTGCACATGCTGCGCTGCGGGCTGCTGGCGAAAGGGTTCTCCCCCTGCGACGCCAGTTGCGCCAGCTTCTCGCAGGCACCGGTCGGATTCGGATGCGTCCCACCGTCCGGGCCGCATTCGAGACGGTACGTTCCGTCGACACCGCTCCCCGCGCCGGTGACGGTGATCGTGAGCTGGTCCTGGCCGGCGAGGAAGGACGGCAGGCCAAGACCGCCGGCATCGGCGTGGGCCAGCGCGGGCGCCACGCCCAGGACGGTGAGGGAAGCGGCGGCGGTGACGGCGAGACGTCGCAGCATGACGGTCTCCAGGGGAATTCGGGTGAACGGCAGGAAAACCGCGTACGCGGCCTTACCGCATCTAACGCCGCACGGTCCCGGACGTTGCGCGGCGCACCGGCACCCGGTGGACGTCACACGCCGAAAGAGCTTTGCCCTGCGCCCATCCTGCCTAGTACCGTGGGGCTCGATTGGTGACACCCCACTCGGCTGTGTCATCATCTGCTCGCACCACCGCGCACGCGCGGATGCAATTGGAGGCGTCGCCTAGTCCGGTCTATGGCGCCGCACTGCTAATGCGGTTTGGGCCTTAAAGCCCATCGAGGGTTCAAATCCCTCCGCCTCCGCCACCACAATCCCGAAGCCTCGGCCTTGTCTGGCCGGGGCTTCGGGTTTTGGGTTTCGGGCTTCGAGCTTCGGTCCTGGGGCTTCGGTGGGGTTCGGGGGGCGACATCGGCGGTCTTCGAGGCGTCTTCTCTGGCGTCCCCGGCTTTGCCGGCTTTGCCGGTAGTCGCTGGGAGCGGCTGGTGGAGTCGCCGGCGCTCGCGGAGCTGGTGGGCGCGCCGCCGGTGGGGTGCGCCGAGCGGACCACCTCGACACCCCGCACCGCCGCGCCGGACCGGCCCTGGGTGCGACAGATCGCCAAGCTGGGCTGGAGCACGTTTCCGCAGGTCAGGCAGGCTGGGCCAAACGGATTTCACCTGGCGGCGCAGGTCATGTAATGTTGTTCCAGCAAGGACGGCCGGGGCTGAAAGGCGGCGGCCTGAGAGGCAAGAGCACAACAGAAGACAGGCACTCGTAGCTTAACGGATAGAGCATCTGACTACGGATCAGAAGGTTGCAGGTTCGAATCCTGCCGAGTGCGCAGCAGGTCAGAGGCTCCTTGGGATCATCCCGAGGGGCCTCTGGCGTCGGCGTGTGTGGCTGAGCGTTTCCAAGATCGTAGGGGCTTCGGCGCGCTGCTCGTCGTAGAGCTGTCTCCCGGGCCGCCCGGGCCGCCCGGTCCGTAGGGCGCGCTCCCCGAGCCGCCCGGGTCGGCGTTCTACACCGGCACGGTGGGCGTTCGATCCGGGGCCGGCTCGCCGCGTACGCGGTAGACGCCCGGCAGTACTTCGTCGGACTCTTCGGCGACGAGTGGTACCAGGTAGGCAGGCCAATGGGTGTGCGCATCCCACTTCGCCCCCATCGGCAGGGCCACGCCCGAAGCAGTTTTGAGGTCGGCGCGGCGTAGGTCCGCGTCGGTCAGGTTGGCGTCGGTCAGGTTGGCGTCGGACAGCTTTGCGCCGGTCAGGTCCGCGGAATGCAGGTCCGCGTCGGTCAGGTCCGCATCGCGCAGGTCCGCGCGGCGCAGGTCTGCGTCGGTCAGGTCGGCGCCGGACAGCATTGCGCCGGTCAGGTCCACGAAAAGCAGGTACGCGCCGATCAGCTTCGCGTCGGTCAGGTCGGCGTCGGTCAGCTTCGCGCTGGTCAGGTCCACGAAGTGCAGGTCCGCGTCGCGTAGGTCCGCGCGGCGCAGGTCTGCGTTGGTCAGTTTCGCGCCGTTCAACTTCGCGCCGGTCAGGCGTGCGCCGGTCAGCTTCGCGCCACTCAGGTCCGCGCCGGTCAGGCGTGCGCCGGTCAGGTCCACGAAGCGCAGGTACGCGTCACCCAGCTGTGCGCGGCGTAGGTCCGTGTCGGTCAGGTCCGCGTCGCCCAGGTCCGCGCCGGTCAGGTCCAGCGGATCAAGGCCGGACGAAGGCTTCGGGTGGTTGAGGTGCGCGGCTTGGGGGACTGGGGCGCGGGGCGCTTCACTCGTGTGGCGCGCGATGGCTTCCGCGGTGTCAGCGATGGCGGTGGCGGGGGCGTCGGGGCAGGCGAGGTAGAGCAGCCCGCGGAGTGCGGCTGCGTGTTGTTCGCGCTCGGCGTCCGTCACCACATCTCCAGGGTAGGTCGGTGGCTCATGGCTGCGGCCACTGTCGCTTGACGCAGATGGGGCAGCGGTAGCCGGGCCGGGTGTGGGTGGCCAGCAGGAATCCGATGGCCGCGTTCTCGGCCCGGCGCACGGGTCCGTCCGTGCTGCCATGCGGAGGCGGTGCGGCCGACCCCATGATCGTTTCGATGATGCGGGTGAAGTGCTTCTCTGCCTGCTTCCAGTCCGGTTCGACATCCGGGCCGTCGGAGCCGACGGGGTGGCGGGTGCCGAAGGCCAGGACCGCCGCCCTGACCGTGTCGTTGCCCTCCTCGTACACATCGTGCAGCGTGATCACGGGCCGTCCCCGGAAGAGGCGGGCGGTTCGGCGAGGCGGCGCAGCTCGTCGAGGACGTCACTCAGTTCGCGTGCGTGGTGGGCCTGGATCTGCTCGGTGATGACGTAGCCGGCCGCGGCTCCGATGATGGCGGGGATGGCGGCCCAGCCGGTCAGGGACAACGGCCACGCGCACCACTGCGGGTGGACGGCAGCGGGCGAGGTGATGCCGGTGACCACGTCGTAGGCGTTCGCCCAACCGATCAGGAACCCGTTCAGCCCGTACAACGCCACACATGTCCCCAGCACGACGGCGCCGCGGCTGATCAGCCAGAAGCCGAATCGGGGCAGGGCGTGCCGGTCGGCCCAACGTGCCCGCAGCCGCTGCCGTCGACTTGGTGGCGGCGGCCCGCCAGGCGACGGCCATGGTGGTGTGGACACGCCGTTCAGGGTAGAGGTCGAGCCGTCCCCCATGGGGGTGAATGTCGGCCTTGGCAGGGGCGGGACGACCCGTGTTCACGGCCTGAGGAGAGGGACGGCTGTCTGACGGCAAGGGATTTCTCCGCTGCGGTAGGCGATCGGTAGAGACGTGGTTGTCTTCGCGTACGCCTGGGACCGCCGTGCGGGTCCGTGACCTGAACGAGCCACGCGTGCAACTGTTCGGCCGTTACCCTCACGCGCACGGCAGGGCACTGCACTTGACGACGGGGGAGCGATGGGCGTGGTCGGAGGGCGGGAGCGGACGGGTGTCCAGGCGTCGGTCTTTCCGGAGCTCGGTGCGGACGATCCGGAGCAGTTGGGCGCGTACCCGCTGGTGGCACGGCTCGGTGCCGGGGGCATGGGGAAGGTCTACCTGTCCCACACGCCGGCCGGACGGCCCGTCGCCCTCAAGGCGATCCGTCCCGAACTCGCGGACGACCCGGACTTCCGGCACCGTTTCCGGCAGGAGGTAGCGGCCGCACAACGGGTGCAGGGGCTGTACACCGCGGCTGTCATCGACAGCGACACCGACGGCACCCCGGCCTGGCTCGCCACGGCCTACGTGCCGGGCCCGACGCTCGCCGCGGCGGTGGCACGGCACGGTCCCCTGCCCCTGTCGACCGTGCTGCTCCTCGCGGCGGGGGTGGCCGAGGCGCTCCAGGCGGTGCACGAGGCGGGGATCGTGCACCGGGACCTCAAGCCGTCCAACGTGCTGCTGGCCACGGACGGCCCCCGGGTGATCGACTTCGGCATCGCGCAGGCCGCCGACTCCACGGCGCTCACGAACACCGGGGTCTTCGTCGGCACCCCCGCGTTCATGTCGCCCGAGCAGGCGACCGGCAAGAGACTCGGGCCGGCGATCGATGTCTTCTCGCTCGGCCAGATCGTCGTGTTCGCCGCCAAGGGCACGCCCGCCTTCGGTGCCGGCCAGACCCATGGCGTGCTGTACCGCATCGTGCATGAGGAGCCGGACCTGACCGGCGTGCCCGAGGTGCTGCTGCCGCTGGCGGAGCGCTGCCTGGCCAAGGATCCGGACGAGCGGCCCGCACTCGCCGAGGTCATCGAACTGTGCCGGGCGGCGTCCGAGGGCGGCAGGCTGGCCCGTTCCGAGAACTGGCTCCCCGAGGCGGTCGCCACCGACGTCAGCCGGCACGAGGCGGTGCCCGGCCCGGAGACCGCCGTCCGCGGGCGCGGCCGGGGCGCCGCCGACCGGGGCTCCCGAGCAGCCCGGCGCGACCACACCGCCGCCGTCGCCGCATCCGCCCCCGACCCCGTACCCGCCCCCGACCCCGCATCCGCCCCCGGCGCCACCTCTGCCTCCGACCGCGCCTTTCCTACGTCGACGGCCGGGCATCCCGACGTCGCCGATCCGACGCGGCCGATGGGCAGGCCGTCGCCGCGCCCTCGGAGACGGCGGGCGCGCATCGCCGTCTTGGCCTGTCTCGGGGTGCTGGCCGTGGTCGTCGGGTTGGGGGTCGTCGGCTCGAGCGGCCATGACAGTACGGCTGAGAGCAGGGCCGGTAGCTCCTCGGGGAGGGGTGCTGACGACGGCTCCGGCCCCCGTCGGCCCAACCCCCACCCGAAGAAGTTCACGTACAGGGGCATACACCTGTCCGGCCGTCAGGACTTCGTGCAGTTCAAGGACGACCCCATCAAGCCGACGGCGACGATCGACGGGTCCACCTCGGACATGGAATGGAACTGCAAGTGGGTGGGGGGAGGCTGTGTCTTCGAGGCGTACCGGGCCAAGATCTTCCCGCTCCGCGCGGCGCAGAAGGGATCCCTTGACACCTGCCTGAAGGCCACCCAGTTCACGTCCACCTTCACGGGTGACGGGCGCATCGGCTCACAGTTCTGTGTGACCACCACCGCCGGGGACGTCGTCCTGGTCACGTACAAGGGTCCGGACCCGACGACCCAACCCGCCGAGTACCCCGTGGACATCGACATCGACATCTGGCGTGACGCCTTCCCGAAGGACGCGTACTGACCCCGTACGGAACGGGTGCGCACGTCAGATGCGCAGGACGTGCACGGCGAGCAGCGTCTGCCAGGTCCAGCCGATGGTGAGGGAGATGCGCTGGATCAGCCCGCCGTGGTCGACCCAGCGTTGCTGCTGGCTGAACGCGACGGTTGCCAGCGCCATCGTCGCCGCGAAGGTCACGCCGCTGGCGATCGAGTAGGCGGACCAGGCGGACCAGGCGGGCGAGTCGGCCAGGGCGCATACGAAACAGGCCGCGGTGAGGGCGAGGAATCCGATGAGGGAGCACAGGTCGTGCAGAGCCCCTGGCCGGGTGGGGCGCTGGAGCTGGTCAGGGGTGCCGGGCGGATAACCGCTCACGGGATCCGTTCGGCAGACACCCGCGCCCAGGAGACCGATCGCCCATACGCCGATCAGCAGCGCACCCCAGCGGGAAGGCCCTGCACCCCAGTGGGAAGGCCCCGCACGCCAGAGGCCCACGGCGAAGGCCAGCGTCAGCAGCCCTGTGAAGAGGAAGTTGACGGTCTGGGCCCATCCTGCGGGGCCGAGGGCGAGTGAACTGACCGGATGGCGGAACGGTCGGTAGCCACGCCGGCCGGTGCCTTCGAGTAGATACGCCATGGTGAAGAGGGGGCCGGCGGCGATCCCGCAGGCGAGCAGTGCGTGGTTACCCATGGTGTCAACGTAAGTTGACGAGGTCGGGTATGTCAACGTCAGTTGACGATGGGTGGGGTGCGAGACGGTGGGCTGGTTCAGCTCGTATGGGTCGCCACGGCATCGATGATCTCGGGCCAGAGTTCACGCGGGCGATCGTGGCCCATGTCAGGGATCAGCAGGAGGGTGGCTCCGGGCACCAGTTCCGCGGTGCGGCGGCCACCGCTGGGGTCGATCAGGGTGTCGTCTAGGCCATGCATCACCAGGGTCGGCACCCGCAGTTCCCGGAGCGCCTCCGCGCGCGAGCCACTGAGGACCATGGCTCCGAGCTGGCGTCCGACCCCGGCGGGGTAGTGGCCGCGGTCGTAGCTGCGAGCAGCCAGCTCGCGCAGCACCGCGGCGTCGCCGTAGCGCTTGGAGGCCCAGACCAGTTCCCGGTCCGCCGCTGCGATGTACCCCTCGCGGTCCGCCGGCTTCGGGCCGAACAGCACCGCACGGGCTTCGGGGCTCGGCTGGCCGTATTCGCCTTCGCCGGTCGAGGACATCATCGAGGTCAGGGTCAGCACCCGGGACGGTTGGGAGATGGCCATCGTCTGGGCGATCATTCCGCCCATCGAGGTTCCGACCACGTGAGCCCGTTCGACACCGAGTGCGGTGAGCAGTCCCAAGCCGTCGTCGGCCATGTCCTGAAGCCGGTACGGCACCATCGCGAGGGCGGTCGGAATGTCTCCCGAGCTGACGGCCGCGATGAGGCGGCCCGTGTCGACGGGATGATCGTGGAACTTCGTGGACAGCCCGCAGTCACGATTGTCGTACCGGATGACGTATCGGCCACGGTCTGCCAGCGCACGGCAGAAGTCCTCGTGCCAGGCGATCAGCTGAGCGCCGAACCCCATCACGAGCAGCACCGGGGCGGCACGGCGGTCACCGAAGGTGTCGTAGGCGATGGACACTCCGGGCGACACGTCGACGATCGGCATACGCGGAGCCTGCCACGATCGGCTGACCGGGCACACGACGGGCGGGCGATGCCGGCCCGTTCGCGGGTGAGCGGGCGACGCCGACCCGTTCACCGGATGGCGGGCGGAGCCGGCTCGCTCACCGGTGGGCGACGTGGGGCGGGCGGGCGGTGTCGGTCACCACTCCCCGTCGGACACCGGCCTGCCCGGTGCGTCGCCGAGCGGCTTCACCTGGTGGGGGGACGGCTGCTGCCAGGGCTCGTGGTCGTCGCCGATCCAGTCACCCACCGGGCGTACCCCGTCGAGCGTGCCGGTGGGTGACAGATCCTCGGCGTCGGTGTCGTAATAGTCGAACCACGGCAGGCCGGCCGCGGTGTACGCGGCACGGTCGACCGGCGACGGCGGCGGTGCCTCGCCCGTGATGCGGCGCCACTCCGGCGGCGTCACGAGGTGTACGAAGACGCGGCCGGAGGGATTGTCCGCCCAGTCCGACAGGGGACGCTCGTCGCGGTACACCTCCTGGCGCATGCTGCCTCCCACGCCCAGCCCCATCGCGGTCGCGCGAGGCGCGCTGCCGGCGCGCGGGGCGGCCCCGGGCGCCGCCGGAGCGGGCATCGGCGGAGGAAGCGGCTGCCCGCCCTGGCTGCCCGGCATGGGGGCACCGCCCGGCATGGGTGCGCCCCCCTGCGCGGGTGCGCCACCCGGCATGGGTGCGCCGTACGCTCCCCCGAACGGCTGTGGCGCCGCGTACGCCGGTGCTCCGTACAGCCCGCCGGGGGGCGCGCCGGGGGCCGGGAAGGGCGCCGGGTGGGGCGCGGGCGGAGGAGTGGCCCGCCGCTGTTCCGCCCGCCACTCCGCGAGTGCCTGAGCGGTCGGCTCGAACGTCTGGAGCTGCACCCCGCCCCACGTCTCCTCGCCGGTGACCTGGCCCTCCACCGTGGCGCCCATGCCGAGCGGTACGGCGACGAACTGCCGGACCGTGCCGGTGCCTGAGTTGATGCCGTCGAGCCACGGCTGGCGCGGCAGCACCACGTAGTTCTGCGGGTGCTGGCCGAGCCGGTCGCTCCACGGCCTGCCCGACACCGCGCACACCTTGCCCACGCCGACCTGGAGCGCCGCCGGTTCCGTCGCCGTGAAGCTCAGCCACATCGCCTCGCGCAGATACACCGGCAGCATCACCCCACCGCGTGCGCGCCACTCGTCGGGAACGGTGTGCGCGAAGTCCTCGACCCGACGCACCGGGAACTCGCCGAGCCCTGGGGGCAGCGCGTGCGTGCCCTTCTCCGGCAGGCGCAGGGTCCGCATGAAACGGACGCGCACGCCGCCGGGCAGCAGCAGGCTGTCTCCGTCGATCCGTACGGCGGCATCGGCATGAGGTGCCACGATGCGATCTCCCCCTGGGTGGTGACGGCCCGGCGCGGCGGTGTTCCGGCCGGATGGCTTCGGTGGTGCAGGTCGTGGTGGCTGTCGGGCGGCGCCCGGCCGGCGGCGTCTTTCGTCGCAACAGCCGGCTCCGGTGCCCGGCTCCAGTAGGTAGACGACGGCTGGCGTGACGGGGCGGTTCCGCGGCGCCGCCGGGTGGTGCGTGGCTGGTGCGGTCGCGTGACCGCCCTGCAACGCGCCCACTTCGGCGTTCCGCTCGATGGTGAAGAAGGCGACCGCCTTCGTGTCAGACGCTGATGAGACGGTGGTGTCCATGAACGCGCACAGAGACACGTATGTGGAGACCACAGCCGGTATGCCGCCGGGCAGCCAGGAAGGCAATCGGCAGGACGGCCGGCAGGACGGCCGGCAGGGCGGCCAGGAGCCGGGCACGCCGCAGCCGGGCGCGTCGCAGCCCGGCATGGTCTTCAGCCTCGACGAGGGGACGGCACCGGAGCAGGCGGTCATCGCCCACTTCCGGCTGAGCGGCGAGGGCTTCGGCGAGGCCGCCGAGCGTCGACTGGTCTTCGAGGCGGAGCGTGCCATGGCGGCGGAGGTCGCGACGGCGGGGGTGGGAGAGGTGGACGGGGACGAGTTCGGCGGCGGCCAGGTCGCGATCTTCGCCTACGGGCCCGACGCCCAGGCCCTCTTCGCGGTGATGGAGCCGACCCTGCGGGGGCTGCCCTTCCGGCCCGCGCATGCGGTGCTGCGGGAGGGGAGCGCGGGGGACGCGGAGGCTCGGGAGTCGCGGGTCGAGTTTTAGGCACCGGTTGTGGTTGCGCTTGTGGCTGTGGCTGTGGCTGTGGCTGTGGCTGTGGCTGTGGCTGTGGCTGTGGCTGCGGCTGTGGCTGGGGCTGCGGTTGGGATTGCGGTTGCGGGTGCCGGCCGCGGATACGACCCTGACCGCTGCTGCGGTCGTGCGATGTAACGCGAACCCTCGTCGTGCTACGCGAAGCGGGCGACGTAACGACGCTGCCAGGGCGTCTCGACCGCCCGCCGGGAATAGTGCTCACGCACATAGCCGACGGCCTCGTCCGCGGGGACGCCGTCCAGGACGGCGAGGCAGGCCAGCGCGGTGCCGGTGCGGCCCTGACCGCCACCGCAGGCGACCTCCACGCGCTCGGTCGCGGCACGCCGCCAGGCCTCGCGGAACGCGTCGGCGGCGCCGGCACGATCGGACGGCAGCCGGAAGTCGGGCCAGCGCACCCAGCGGGTCTCCCAGGAGACGGGGGACGGCTCACGGCCCAGCAGGTACACGCCGAAGGCGGGGTCGGCACCCACCGGTCGGGGCTTGCGCAGCGCTCGCCCCCGGAGCAGTCGGCCGGACGGCAGCCGCAGCACCCCGGGGTCGTCCGGTTCCCAGGTACTGATCATGCCGTGAGCCTATCGAGCACCTCATCAGCGTGGCGAGGGTGCAGGTCAGCGACGGAATGGGTGCAGTGTGCAGGGGGTTTCGGAGGGGGCGCCGGGCGGTAGATGTGTACATGCCATTACGCGGCGTGTGCTGAAGCGCCGAAGCGCCGAAACGCTGATGCATCGCAACGCTGAAACGCTGAAACATCGAAGCGCTGAAGCACCGAAACGCTGAGGCGCCGAAACGCCGAAAGCCGAACCCACCAGATCAGGCACGCCGCATCTGCACGGTCCTGCACGTTTTCACGTCTCCCCTCCCTAGGAGAAGAATGTCTGGACTTGCACGGTTGGTGGCGGCTGCCGCCGTCGCCGCTCCCCTGGCCTTCGCGGCACCGGCGCAGGCGTCCACCCAGGACGTACCGCCGGAGCACGCGATCATCGTCTGCCAGGACGCGAGCTTCTACGCGAACTACAACAGCTCCACCGGGCCGTCCGGCCTCATCCGCGTCCTCTACTACGGGGACAAGGTCGGCCACACGCGCGGCGTCCACCCGGTCTACAACGGCTGGGCGGCCACCTTCGACTTCGGCAAGAGCGACTGGGGCTACGTCCGCCAGGAGTGCCTGGGAGGTTACGGATCATGGTGAGACTGCGTCCTGAGGCGACGGCCAACCGTCGCAGATCCCGGTCCCGTTCAGAATCCCGTTCTGAAGCCCGTTCTGAATCCCGTTCCCGTTCCCGTTCCAAGGTGCTCTCCGGGGCCCTGGGTCTGGCCTGCCTGACCGTGCTCGCGGTCGGTGCGACCGCTGCGCCGGCGCAGGCGGCGAACGGCCACGTGGGCGTCCGGGAGACCGTCTGCGCGCAGGACCTGTACGTGCGCACCGACCCCGGAGGGGCTTGGATGGGCACGCTCTACAAGCCGCAGACCTTCCTCGTCGAGCAGGTGCAGGGCGGCTGGGTGTACGGCTTCGCCTATGGCGACATCAACCGCCACGGCTGGGTGCAGGACGGATGGTTCTGCTGACCGGCGTGCACGCACTGCGACGACCCGTGCGGGTCTGCCCGAGGTCTACGCGGGTGGAGTCCCGTTGTGTGATGGAACGGACGCGTTGAGTGTTCGCGGCGCCCGGGGCGGGTCCCCGGGCGCCGTCGTCGTTTTCTCAGGGAATTCACAGACTGAGACAAGAGCCCTCTCAGAGCAGCGGCGGACCGTCGTATCCATGGCCACGACCACGCCCCAGAGGCGAACCGAACTGCTCAGGCCGGACGGGAGGCCCGTCCGGGTGCTAGTCGTGGACGACGAGGCGTCCATCACCGAGCTGCTGGCCCTGGCCTTGCGTTACGAGGGCTGGCAGATCCGCAGCGCGGGGGACGGTTCGGGCGCGGTGCAGACCGCCCGGTCCTTCCGGCCGGACGCCGTCGTGCTCGACATGATGCTGCCGGACATGGACGGCCTGGCCGTGCTCGGCCGGCTGCGCCGTGAGCTGCCCGACGTCCCGGTGCTCTTCCTGACGGCCAAGGACGCCGTCGAGGACCGGATCGCCGGTCTCACCGCCGGGGGCGACGACTATGTGACGAAGCCGTTCAGCCTGGAGGAGGTCGTCGCCCGGCTGCGGGGCCTGATCCGTCGCGCGGGCGCCGCCGACCGGCGCAGCGACTCCACGCTCGTCGTCGGGGACCTGATGCTGGACGAGGACAGCCACGAGGTCAGCCGTGGCGGCACCAACATCCACCTCACCGCCACCGAGTTCGAGCTGCTGCGCTTCCTGATGCGCAATCCGCGCCGGGTGCTCAGCAAGGCCCAGATCCTGGACCGGGTGTGGTCCTACGACTTCGGCGGGCAGGCCAACGTCGTCGAGCTCTACATCTCCTATCTGCGGCGGAAGATCGACGCCGGACGTGAGCCCATGATCCACACCCGGCGTGGCGCCGGATACCTGATCAAGCCTGCCGTCGCCGCATGACGGGGACGACGTGGGATGACCGAGCGCACCTGACCGACCAAGCCGGCCACGGCGACCAAGCCGGCCACGCCGGCCGGACAGGTCCGAGCGGTGCACGGGCAGCAACTTCCTCCGTACCCCTCTCCGGAGGTGGGCGGAGGTGACGGACGGGCAGCCGAATGTGGGACGGCTGCCCGGGAGGCAGCCGATTGTGGGACGGCTGCGCGGTGCGGAGCGGATGCCGAATGTGGGGCGGCGACCGCGACCGCAGAGCGGGTACGCGCCCGGGGGGAACGACTCCCGGACGCGTACCCGCTTCACGCACGCCCTGGCGCGTGCCCGGAGCCTGCGGGCCCGGCGGCCCCGCCCCCGGAGGTTCGTCGTGTGGCACCCCCGCCGCCGTTCCCTGCGCGCCCGGCTCGTCGTCGCCGCGGTCACCCTGATCGCGGTCGTCTGCACGGTGATCGGCACCGTGACCACCATCGCGCTCCGCTCGCACCTCTACGAGCAGCTGGACGACTCCCTCGGTGACCTCGGAATACGCGCGACGGGGCCGCCGAACCACGGCGTACGGGACGGCTCCGAAACCGGCGGCGGACCGCCCGCCAGGGCACCCAGGCCGCCCAGCGCGCCCTCGATGTTCCCGGGATCGGGCCCGCTGGACTTCGTCAGCAAGGGCCCGCAGGAGCTGGGCACGATAGGTGCCACCCTCGACGACTCGGGCCGCATCACACGCGCCGTCGTCAGCGAGGAGCAGAGCAGCGCGAGCACCGCCGGCCAGGCGAAGGCCGTGGCGCTCACCTCCGCACAGCGCTCGGCGCTCGGCGACACCGCGCGCGACGGGCGGCCGCACACCGTCGACCTCCCCGGCCTCGGCGGTTACCGAGTCAAGGCGGTACAGGGCGAACGCGGCTCGTACCTGGTCGGGCTGCCGACCGAGAGCGTCACCAACACGTTGAACACCCTGGTCGCGGTGGAGGTGAGCGTCACCGGCGCCGGCCTGCTCGCGGCCTCGCTGGCCGGCGCCGCCATCGTCGGCGTCGCGCTGCGCCCGCTGCGGCTGCTCTCCGCGACCGCCACCCGTGTCACCGAACTGCCGCTGCACCGTGGCGAGGTCACCCTCTACGAGCGCGTGCCCGACGCCGAGGCCGACCCGGCCACCGAGGTCGGGCAGGTCGGCGCCGCGTTCAACCGCATGCTCGACCACGTACACGAGGCGCTGGACGCACGGCAGCGCAGCGAGACGCGGGTGCGGCAGTTCGTCGCCGACGCCAGTCATGAGCTGCGTACCCCGCTGGCCTCCATCCGGGGCTACGCCGAGCTGACCCGGCGCGGCCACGAGCCGACCGGACCCGACACCCGGCACGCCCTCGGGCGCATCGAGTCCGAGGCGCACCGGATGTCGGGCCTGGTGGAGGACCTGCTGCTGCTCGCCCGGCTCGACGCGGGGCGTCCGCTCGAGCAGCAGGCAGTCGACCTCTCGCCGATCGTCGTGGACGCCCTGAGCGACGCACGCGCGGCCGGACCCGGCCACACCTGGCGCCTCGCGCTGCCCGACGACCCGATGCTGGTGCGGGGCGATCCGTCCCGCCTCCACCAGGTCCTCGTCAACCTCCTCGGCAACGCCCGTACGCACACCCCGGCCGGCAGCACCGTGACGGCTCGGGTACGGCGGGACGGCGCGTGGATACGGCTCGATGTGCTGGACGACGGGCCAGGGATCCCGCCTGACCTACTGCCGTACGTCTTCGAGCGGTTCGCCCGCGGGGACGCTTCCCGAGCGCGACGAAACGGTGCAGGCGCCGGTTCCGGTTCCGGTGCTGATGTCGGCCCTGGAGCTGATGTTGATGCTGGCCCCGGTGCCGGTACGGGTGTTGATGCCGGCCTTGGTACTGGTTCCGGTTCTGCCGGGTCCACCGGTCTCGGGCTGGCCATCGTGTACGCGGTGACCGTGGCGCACGGCGGCGACGTGACCGTGCAGAGCGAGCCGGGGCGCACCGTCTTCACCGTGCGGCTGCCTGCGGAGCCCGTCACCGAGCTGGTGGCCGAGCCGGTCTCCGGGACGTCCTGAGCCGGTCGTAGGGGTGCCCCGGCGCCGTTCGAACTCCCCCGGCGCCGAACTCATAGTTCGCGCACAGCCTCACCACACCCCCCTGATAGAGCACTTCGCGATCGTCGCCGGTATGTACACCCAATCTTCCGAGGCGACGGGATCCTGCGGGGTGGCCGGATCTCCTTCAGTGGCCGCCCCCCGCGCCCGCGGTGGTGCCCTGCCGGCTCGCATGCACCTGCCGGCACGGATGCACCTGCCGGCCGGTGCCCTGGACGCGTCGGGCAGGTCCGGCGTGCCGGTGCTGGACGTGGTGATTCCCGTCTACAACGAGGAGCGGGACCTCGAACCCTGTGTCCGGCGGCTGTACGACCACCTGATCCGCACCTTCCCGTACCCCTTCGCCATCACGATCGCGGACAACGCGTCCACCGACACCACCCCGCAGGTCGCGGCCCGGCTCGCGACGGAGCTGCCGCAGGTGCGCAGCGTCCGGCTGGAGCAGAAGGGCCGGGGCCGTGCACTGCGCACGGTGTGGTCGGCGTCCGACGCACCGGTCCTCGCGTACATGGACGTGGACCTGTCCACCGACCTCAACGCCCTGCTGCCGCTGGTCGCGCCGCTCATCTCCGGCCACTCCGACCTGGCCATAGGATCGCGGCTGACGCGCAGCTCGCGGGTGGTGCGCGGGCCGCGGCGCGAGATCATCAGCCGGGCCTACAACCTGATCCTGCGCGGCTCGCTGGCCGCCCGCTTCTCCGACGCCCAGTGCGGCTTCAAGGCGATCCGGGGGGACGTGGCGCAGGCGCTGCTGCCGCTGGTGGAGGACAGCGGGTGGTTCTTCGACACCGAGATGCTGGTGCTCGCCGAGCGCGCCGGGCTGCGCATCCACGAGGTGCCGGTCGACTGGGTCGACGACCCCGACTCGACGGTGCACGTGGTGCGGACCGCCGTCGAGGACCTGAAAGGCGTGTGGCGGGTCGGGCGGGCGCTCGCGGTCGGTGCGCTGCCGCTGGACCGGCTCGGGCGCCCGTTCGGCGACGATCCGCGCGATCGTGTGCTGGACGGTGCGGCGCGCGGGCTGACCCGCCAGGTCGTCGGCTTCGTCGTGGTCGGCGTGCTGTCCACGCTGTTCTACCTGCTGCTCTACTCCGGTTTCCGGACCTTCTCCGGGGCCCAGGTCGCCAACGCCCTCGCGCTGCTGGTCTCGGCCTTCGCCAACACGGCGGCCAACCGGCGGCTCACCTTCGGCGTACGCGGGCGTGAGCGTGCGTTGCGCCACCAGGCGCAGGGGCTCGTGGTGTTCGGCATCGGACTGGTGCTGACCAGCGGGTCGCTCGCGGCGCTGCACGCGGCGCGCGCCGACGCCCCGCACTCCACCGAGCTCGCGGTGCTGATCGCCGCCAACCTCGCGGCCACGGTGCTGCGCTTCCTGCTGCTGCGGGCCTGGGTCTTCGCCGAGCGCCGCGACCCGCTCCCAGCCCCCACCAGCGCCGGTGTCCCCGACGCCCCCCACGCTGATCCCGCCCGTTCTTCCGCCCTTCCTTCCCCCCTCCCTTCCGACCCCGATCCGAGGACCGCACGATGACGACCTTCCCTGACGCCCACGACTCCGGGGGCATCTCCCATGCCACGCCGGCAGCGGGGGAGCACGCGGCGCGCCCGGCGCCCGGTAATGCCGTCCAGGGGGCCTTCGGCCGGTTGTGGCGCGGCAGGCCCGAGGACGCGGCCTGGGCACGGCCGGTCTTCCTCCTCGCGCTCCTGGTCACCGGCCTGCTCTACCTCTGGGACCTGAGCGCGTCCGGTTACGCCAACTCCTTCTACTCGGCCGCCGCCCAGGCCGGCAGCCACAGCTGGAAGGCGTTCTTCTTCGGCTCCCTGGACGCCGGTAACGCCATCACCGTCGACAAGCCGCCGGCCGCGCTGTGGCCGATGGCGCTGTCGGTGCGGCTGTTCGGGCTCGGCTCCTGGCAGATCCTGTTCCCGCAGGCGCTGATGGCGGTGGCCACCGCGGCCGTGCTCTACGCGGCCGTGCGGCGCCGGTTCAGCGCGACGGCGGGGCTGCTCACGGTGGTGGCGTTCGCGCTGACGCCGGTGGCGGCGCTGATGTTCCGCTTCAACAACCCGGACGCGCTGCTCGCCCTCCTCATGACCGTCACGGTCTACCTGGTGCTGCGCGCACTGGCGGACGGCCGCTCGAAGTGGCTGGTCTGGGCCGGTGTCGCGGTCGGCTTCGCGTTCCTCGTCAAGACCCTCCAGGCCTTCCTGATCCTGCCGCCGCTGGCGCTGCTCTATGCCGTCTGCGCCCCGGTGCGGCCGCGCCGGCGGTTCGGGCAGCTGGCGCTGGCGGGCCTCGCCATGGTGGTGGCCGGCGGCTGGTGGGTCGCCATCGTCGAACTGTGGCCGGCCTCGTCCCGCCCGTACATCGGCGGCTCGCAGCACAACTCGTTCCTGGAACTGACGTTCGGCTACAACGGCTTCGGCCGGCTCAACGGCAACGAGACCGGCAGCGTCGGCGGGGGCGGCGGCCCGGGCGGTGGCGGCGGCATGTGGGGCGAGAGCGGCATCGGCCGGATGTTCAACGCGGAGATCGGCAGCCAGATCTCCTGGCTGCTGCCGGCCGCGCTGATCCTGCTGGTCGCCGGCCTGCTGCTGACCTGGCGGGCGGCTGGGCGCACCTCCCACGCCCTTAGGGCAGTGGGGGATGACGCGATGCGCGCGGCCTTCCTCGCCTGGGGCGGCGCGCTGCTCATGACCGGTGGCGTCTTCAGCTTCATGGCCGGGATCTTCCACCAGTACTACACGGTGGCCCTGGCCCCCTACATCGCGGCGCTCGTCGGCATGGGCGCGACGGCGCTGTGGGAGCAGCGGTCCCGCCGCTGGCCGTACCTCGCGCTGGCCGGCACGGTCGCGGTGACCGGCTGGTGGTCGTACGTGCTGCTGGGCCGTACGCCGGACTACCTCCCCTGGCTGCGCTGGACCGTGCTGGTCGGCGGCCTGCTGGCCGCCGTGGGCCTGGCGGCCGGCTGGGCGACGGAGCGCACGACCGCGGCGCGCGCACGGCACGGCGGCACCACCGTGGTGGCCGCCGAGGCCGGCGCGCCTGGGTGGTCGGCGCCCGTGGCGCCGGGCGCCGACTACGGCGAAGGTGCCGGTGCCGGTGCCGGAGGCGGTGCCGGTACCGGCGTCGGCCGCGGCATCCGGCGGGCGGTCGTGATCGCCGCGGGCGTCGGCGTGGCGGCCTGCCTCGCGGGCCCGACGGCGTACAGCCTCACCACGGTGAACACCGGTCACAGCGGCTCCATCGTCACGGCCGGCCCGGCCGGCGCCAGCATGATGGGCGGGCCCGGCGGCGGACGGCACGGCGAGTGGCCGGGCGGCGGCTTCCCCGGTGGCGGGCAGGCCGGCGGCCCCGGCGGCGCGCAGGGCAACGGTCCGACCGGCGCGGGCTGGAACGGAACCGGCGGTCAGGGCAAGGGCCAGGGCCAGCTGCCGGGTCAGGGTCAGATGCCCGGCCAGGGTGGCCAGCAGGGCCAAGGCCAAGGCGGCACGGGCGGCACGGGCGGCACGGGCGGCGGAAACGGCCAGTTCCCGGGCGGCTTCCCCGGCGCCGGCGGGCAGGCCGGCGGCGGCACTGGCGGTAAGCGTGGCGGTGGTGGCGGCATGGGCGGACTGCTCGACGGGGCCGATGTCTCCGCCTCCGCCAAGAAGCTGCTGGAGAAGGACGCCGGCAAGTACACCTGGGTCGCCGCGGCCACCGGCTCCCAGAACGCGGCCAGCTACCAGCTGGCCACCGACCACTCCGTCATGGCGATCGGCGGCTTCAACGGCAGCGACCCGTCCCCGACCCTCAGCCAGTTCAAGAAGTACGTGGCGGACGGCCGGATCCACTACTTCATCGCCGGCGGCATGGGCGGCATGGGCGGTGGCCCGGGAGGCGGCGAGACGGCCGGCGGGACGGCCGGCGGCATGGGCGGCTCCAGCCGGGGCGGCAGCAACGTCTCGTCGGAGATCAGCTCCTGGGTGCAGAAGACCTTCAAGAAGGTCACCGTGGGCGACGCGACGTTCTACGACCTGACGACCAAGTCGTCCTAGGCGACCAAGGCGTCCTCGTAACGTCGGAACGGAGCGTTCCCGGACGGTATGGCATGGCGTGCCGGGCAGGTCTTCGGACCGGCCCGGCACGTCGTCGTCCGCGCACGACGCCTGTGCGGGAAACGCCCGTCGCCGTGCGGCCTACCGCCCCCGTTCCAGCGTCAGATCGGCCACCACGGGCCGGTGGTCGGAGGCGAGCGTGTCCGGCACCGTCACCTCGTGCACCCGCACGTGGTCCCGGGACGCGGTGACGAAGTCGATCCGCTGCTCCGGGTTCTGCGCCGGGTAGGTGTACCCGGCGGCGCCCGCTTCGGGGCCTGGCCCGGCGTCCTGGAGGCCCTGCCAGAGGGGGGCCAGTTCGGGGGCGTCGTGGGGCGCGTTGAAGTCGCCGAGCAGCAGCTGGCGGGGGCAGTGGCCGGCGCCCGTGCCCGCCGTCCCGGCACAGTCCTCGGCCATGATCCGCCGCGTGTCGGCCACCTGCATCTCACGCACCGCCGGGTCGGCCCGGTAGTCCAGATGCGTCTCGTACACGTGCACCGGCATGCCCTGGACGCGGATGACGGCTTCGGGGAAGCCCGGCGCGGGCGCCGGGACCGGGTCGGGGTCCTGCGTGGAGAGCCGGGTCAGATCGTGGTTCTCGGTCGACTCGAACCGGTACCGGGACAGGATCGCCACGCCGTACTGCCGGCGCGGTGCGCCCTCGGACGGTGGGTCGAGATCGTAGATCGGGGCGAAGTAGACGTACATGTGCAACCGCTGGGACAGCTCGGTGGCGAGATCGCGCCACTCGCTGCGGGTGTCCCAGTGCACGTCGACCTCTTCAAGACCGATGACGTCGGCGTGCATCGCACGGAGCGCGTCGGTCTGGCGGTCGAGGTCGAAGACGTTGTCCATGCCGGCGCCGGCATGGATGTTGTACGTGGCGACCCGCAGGGGAACGCCGCCCGGGGCCGCCTGTGCCGTGCCGGGCGCCGTGGCCACCGCTGCCAGCACCGTTGCCGCCGCCAGCAGCCACTTCACCCCGCGTCTGTGCCGTGCCATAACACCCACCCCATCGCCGAGGGACCCAGCGGGTCCGTGTCGCACTCGTGAGATCGCTCTTGAGACCGTTCTTGAGACCAACGGGTTCGAGCAGGAACCCGCCGATTGGCAGGTTCATGGTTCATGCGCGGAGAACGCTACCGGCTGAAATCGAGTTGTACACCGTATGACGTCCCGCTTTCATGCCGTCTCGACAGCCGGCCGCAGGAGCCGGACGCCCTGCCGAAGGGAGCGGAGGATGACGGCTGGTCAGCCTCGCCCCACACGCCGGCGATTCACCGAATACCGGGCGTGACGTGCAGCGTTTGAGTAAGCGGATGATCAGGGACGTACCTGGCATCGGGGCGCCGCGACAGCGGAATCCCGCACTGCGGAACTCGGTTCCCCTGTAACGGAAACTGCGTCGCACCCGCATAGCATCGAGAGAGGCAAGGCCGGAATCGTCCGGTGCGACGAGGCGCGTGGGACGTCGGAAGGGGTGGCAATGGCGAGGGCAGCCGACCACACGGAGCATCCGCGGGTCAGCGTCTGGCTGCATGGCAAGGCCTCGCGCGGCAGTGTGGCCCGCCGGTCCGAACAGCCCAGTGGCCTTGACCGGGAACGCATCACCGAGGCCACCGTGCGGCTGCTGGATGCCGAAGGCCTCCCCCGGTTCTCCATGCGCAGGCTCGCCGGAGAGCTGGACGTCACGGCCATGTCCGTCTACTGGTACGTGGACACCAAGGACGACCTGCTCGAACTGGCCCTCGACGCGGCCCTGGGCGAGCTGGCGCTACCGCCCGACGACTCCGCCGACGACTGGCGTGCGCAGTTGCGGCTGCTGGCCTTCGAATACCGGGCGCTGCTGGTGCGCCACCCCTGGATGTCCTCCCTCGCGGGCACCTTCCTGAACATCGGCCCGCACGCCATGAACCTCGCACGCGCCCTCCGGCGCGCCGTCGGCGGCACCGGGTTGCCGCAGCACGAGCAGGCCGGCGCGATCTCGGCGGTCTTCCAGTTCGTGTACGGCTTCGGCACCATCGAGGGCCACTTCATCCAGCGGTGCGAGCAGGCCGGGATGGCGCAGGACGCGTACTTCCAGGAGGCGGTGAACACCATCCGGGCCACACCCGAGGTGGCCCAGGCCCTCCGGGAGTCCACCGGGGTCGCCGGGGCGGCCTGGGGAAGCGGCGAGTCGGTGGAGGCGATGCGCGAACGGGAGTTCCTGTTCGCGCTGGATCTGCTGGTGGCAGGCATCGAGGCGATGGTCGCTCGCGCGTAGGCCGACACCGGGTTGCTCTTGTGGTCAAGGGTGACCACACCCACCTGGGGGCGCGGGGAACTGCGCGACCGGCTCCGACGAGACGGTCGGGTCGTCGCCGTCCGAAGGGGGTTGTTTCTGTCGTGTCCGGACCACCGGCCGGTGGGTGGTTGCTCGCGCCCGCGCGGCGGAGCCGCACATCGATACAGTCCCGCGCCCCTTTGGTGGTCCGCGTCCGACGCAGGGCGCCCCCGCTTCCTTAGGGGCGCGGGGAACTGCGCGACCAGCCCCGACGAGACCGTCAGGTCGTCACCGACCCAAAGGGGCTGTTTCTGTCGTGTTCGGACCACCGGCCCGGCGGTGGGTTGCTCGCGCCCGCGTGGCGGAGCCGCACATCGATACAGTCCCGCGCCCCTTTGGTGGTCCGCGTCCGACGCAGGGCGCCCCCGCTTCTTAGGGGCGCGGGGAACTGCGCGACCAGCCCCGACGAGACCGTCAGGTCGTCACCGACCCAAAGGGGCTGTTTCTGTCGTGTTCGGACCACCGGCCCGGCGGTGGGTTGCTCGCGCCCGCGCGGCGGAGCCGCACATCGATACAGTCCCGCGCCCCTTGTCAGGCGCCTTCGGCGCCAAGAAGGCCGGTGTGGGCGCCTAGGTCACTGATTCGAAAGACGCGCGGGGAACCCCCCGGTCGCCACCGGCCCCCACCGCGTGGGAGTAACCCGAATCAGCGACTTCCCCTGCGTGCGCATCGCTTCGCGATACTCGTCCCAGTCGGGGTGCTCCCCGGCGATGTTCCGGTAGTACTCCACGAGCGGCTCGATGGACTCCGGCGTGTCCAGGACCTCCGCCGTCCCGTCCACCTGCACCCACGGCCCGTTCCACTCGTCGCTGAGGACCACCACGCTGACGTTCGTGTCCCGCTTGGCGTTGCGCGTCTTGGCGCGTTCCGGATAGGTCGAGACGACGATGCGGCCCGCGTCATCGACGCCGCACGTCAGCGGGGACGCCTGCGGCGAGCCGTCGGCCCGCCGCGTGAGCAGGATCGCCCGGTGTCGCGGGCGGACGAAGTCGAGCAGGTCCTCCAGCGACACTTTGGTGTTCGTTGCGATGTTCGGTGCCATGCTCGGCAGCCTACGCCCGCGCTCGAGCCGCGGCCCGACCTCGCGCGGGCGCGGCGTCGCGTGGGCGCCGTACGTCACGCGCTGGGCAGCTGATCGCCCTCGACCGCCTGGACGTTCAGCTCCACCTGGAGCGTCGTGCCGATCATGCCCAGGCCCTTCTTGAGGAACTGGTTGTAGTCGATCGCGAAGTCCTCGCGGTGCAGTTCCGTGGTGGCCCGGAACGCGGCGCGGATGCCGCCCCACGGGTCGGGGTTGGTGCCCAGGTAGGTCAGGTCCAGGTCGACGGAGCGCACGTAGCCGTGCAGGCCCAGTTCGCCGTGCACCGTCCAGCGGTCGGGGCCGGCGGGGCTGAGGCCCGTGGACTGGTAGGTGAGCTCCGGGAAGCGCTTGACGTCCATGAAGTCCGGCGAGCGCAGGTGCTCGTCGCGGTTGGGGTTGCCGGTGTCGACGGAGGCCGTCTCGATGACCGCCCCGACGCTGGACTTCTCGATCTTCTCGGGGTTCGGGGCGTCCTCGCCGTACTCGGCGATCTCGATCCTGCCCCGGAACTCCTTGAACCGGCCGTGCACGCTGGACATGCCCAGGTGCTGGACGGTGAAGACGACGGAGGAATGCGCCGGGTCGATGGTCCACACACCGGGCGCCGGCAGCTCCGTCGTGCCGTGCCGCGCGAGCACGACCTGGCCGACCTCGGCGCGGCCACCGGCCGAGACGATCGCGGTGGAGGCGCTGGGAACGTAGCCGGCGGCGGTGACGATCACCGTGTACCAGCCGGGGACGAGGGGGGTCTCATCGCGCACATGGCCGTCGTCGTCGGCCTCGACACGCAGGATCTGGGTGCCGGTCATGTCGGTCAGGGTGACGACCGCGTGTGACACGGCCCAACCGTCGCGCGTACGAACTCGCGCACTCAACGCCATTTCGTACTTCTCCTCTTACTTCGGGTCTTGCTCGTGGATGCCCGGTGGGGCGGCCGCCGACGAACGCCGGTGGGCCGGGGCGGAGGGTGGTGGGCACGGTCCACGGCGCACGGTGTGCCGATGCCCTCGAACCGCCCGACCCTCGGCCGACCCGCCTTCCGCATAGGCAGGCCGGCCCGGTCGGACGCTCGCGGCCATCGACACCGCACCGTGGACTTTCGGGGCCAAGGTAAGGCCCCGAGGAGCCGTCAGTCCTCCGGATGCGAGAGTTCCACGTCGTGGTTCTCGACGCCGCGGCCGCTCACCCAGAGCCCGGACGCCTGGGGCGGGTACCCCGTGGCGATCACGGTGTACTCCCCGTCGTCCAGGTCGGCGAACGCGTACGCGCCGTCCGCGCCGGTGGTGGCCGTGGCCGCCACGTTGCCGGCGGCGTCCACGAGGGTGACCCGCGCGTCGTTCAGGGGCGCTCCCTGGGCCCGCACGACACCGCTCACGCCGGATCCGGAGCTGAGCGGGATCTCGATGCGGGTGATGCCGTTGCCGCTGATCTCCACGGGCAGGGCGATCGGGCGGCGGTCGGGGGCGTTGACCGCGACGGTCACCGCGCCGGGCACCAGCTCGGCGAAGCCGAAGTCGCCCTGCGGCCCGGTGCTCCCGGTGGCCAGCACATCGCCCCTGGCGTCGGTCACGATCACCACGGCGCCGGGCACCGGCTCACCGGTCTCGGCGCGCTGCACCACGCCGCTGAGCCCGCTGGTGCCGCTGAGCAGGATGTCGAACGCGACCGGCTGGTCGCTGACGACGACCGTGGACGCCTGCGGCTGGTAGCCGTCGGCGGAGGCGATCAGGACGTACGAGCCCGCGCCGGGCACGCCCACCTGGTAGCCGCCGTCGATGTGGGCCATCGCACGGCCCAGCTGGCGGCCGGCCGGCGAGATCAGGGTCACCGCCGCCCGGGCCACCGGCTTGCCCTCCGCGCTGCGCACGAAGCCGTGGATGTCGCTGCCGCCGGTGCCGCCGTCGGCCAGTCCGCCCGAGCCGTTCATCGTGGCGGCGGTGGCGGTGGCGGCCAGCTGCTGCCGGCCGTAGGGGTCGGCGTCGGCTGCCGGGACCCCGGCCCAGCTGGGCACCCGCTCGCGGCGCGGCAGGTCGGGCAGCCCCTCGGAAAGTCCCTCGGACAGCTCCTCGGAGGCGGCGACCGGCTCCATCGGCTGGGTGGCCTCGGCCGGCTCGGCGAGCGGCATTCCGGCGTGCGCGGCTTCGGCGGCGGCTTCGTTCTCGTTCATCTGGTTCTCAGCCTCCTGGGCGAGCGCGCCGGTGGTACGCAACGGGACCTCTTTGATGAACAGCACGATGATAAAGGCGAGGGCCGCGAGCGGAGCGGCCAACAGGAAGATGTCCGCGATGCCGTGCCCGTAGGAGCTCTGCATGATCGTGCGGAGCGGCTCGGGCAGCTTGCTCAGGTCGGGGATCTGGTCGCTGCCCGATCCGCCGGAGGCCGCCAGCGCGGCACCCTTCGGGCCAAGGGCGGCGAGACCGTCCTTCATGTAGTGGGTGATACGGGTCGCCATGAACGCGCCGAGCGCCGAGACGCCGATCGTGCCACCGAGGGAACGGAAGAACGTCACGGTGGAGCTGGCGGAACCGAGGTCGGCGAGCGACACCTGGTTCTGCACGGCGAGCACCAGGTTCTGCATGCTCATACCGATGCCGAGACCCATCAGCGCCATGAAGATCGCGATGTGCCAGTACGGGGTGTCGTAGCGCATGGTGCTCAGCAGGCCGAGCCCGGCGGTGAGGAAGACCATGCCCGCGACCAGCCACATCTTCCACTTGCCGGTCTTGGTGATGATCTGCCCGGAGACGGTGGAGGCCACGAAGAGCCCACCGATCATCGGGATGGTCAGCACACCGGACATGGTCGGCGTCTCACCGCGCGCCAGCTGGAAGAACTGGCTGAAGAAGATGGTGCCGACGAACATCGCCACACCGACGAAGAGCGAGCCGACCGAGGTGAGCGCGATGGTGCGGTTGCGGAAGAGCCGCAGCGGGATGATCGGGTTCCTGGCCTTGCTCTCGACCAGCAGGAAGAGCAGGATCAGCGCGACGGCGCCGCCGACCATGCTGTAGGTCTGCCAGGAGGCCCAGTCGTAGTTCTTGCCCGCGAAGGTGACCCAGAGCAGCAGCAGGCAGACCGCGGTGGTGATGAAGAACGCGCCGCCCCAGTCGACCTTGACGTCCCGCTTCACGACGGGCAGCTTCAGCGTCCTCTGGAGCACGATGATGGCGACGATGGCGAAGGGCACGCCCACGTAGAAACACCAGCGCCAGCCCAGCCAGTCGGTGTCGGTGATGACGCCGCCGAGCAGCGGGCCGCCGACGGTGGCCACGGCGAACGTGGCCCCCAGGTAGCCGCTGTAGCGCCCGCGCTCGCGGGGCGAGATCATCGCGGCCATCACGATCTGCGCGAGGGCGGACAGACCGCCACCACCGAGGCCCTGCACCACACGGCAGGCGATCAGCATGCCCGGGTTCTGGGAGAGCCCCGCCACCACGGAGCCTGCGATGAACAGGGTCAGGGCTATCTGTATCAGCAGCTTCTTCGAGAACAGGTCGGCGAGCTTGCCCCAGAGCGGCGTGGTCGCCGTCATCGCCAGCAGCGACGCGGTCACGACCCAGGTGTAGGCGCTCTCGCCGCCACCCAGGTCACTGATGATGCGGGGCAGAGCGTTGGAGACGATCGTCGACGACAGGATCGCGACGAACATGCCGAGCAGCACACCGGTCAGTGCCTCCATGATCTGCCGGTGTGTCATCTGTGCGCCGTCGGGCGCACCTCCGTGCTTGGCATGGCTGCCCCGCACACCGGATGGTGTGGTCGTTGCCATGGGCGTCCTTTTCTGGTGCGTAGTCATGCGTTCTGGTGGGGGTGTACGGGCCGGTCCTGCACGCGCGAGGTCACTGCGGCGCGGCGGCGGTGTGCTGTGGCTCCGGGAGGCGGTCCGGGGGGTTCGCGGGGTCCGGTGCCGGGTGGTGGGAGTCGTCGAAACTGACGCGGAGTCGGGCGAGTTGACTGTTCAGCTGGTCTACATCGTCGTCCGACCAGTCCGCCAGACATCTGGCGAGGGCTCGCACATAACGATCGGAGAGCTCGGCGAGCCTCTCGGTCCCCTCGACGGTGAGGGTGAGGATGCGGGAACGCCGGTCGTCGGGATCCGGCGACCGGCTGATCCAGCCGCGGTCCGCGCAGTGCGTCACATGGCGACTGGTGACCGACATGTCCACGGCGAGCAGCTCGGCGAGCCGGCCCATCCGCATCGCACCGTGTCGATCGAGCAGCGCGAGCACGGCGACCGCGCCGGACGGGCAGTCCGGCGGCAGCATCCTTGCCAGTCCCCGTTTCACGGCACCGATCGCGCTCAGCTGCTGCGCCAGCTCCTCGTACTGGCGGCGACCGGCCATGGCACCTCCTGGGGATCATTTGTTGCTCAAGGCAACCGTAAGATATTTGGTTGCCACAGGCAAACGATATGGTGGTCCTATAGTCCAAGAATCGGTAAAAGGGTGTATAGGGCCTGGCAAACATGTGGCTCCACGGGGTGGGGGTGACCTGTGGGACGGATGGTCGACTTCGCTAGGGTCCTGGCCCATGGCACACAACCCCCAAGCCCCGCAGGGCCCCGAGGGCAACCACGACCCCGCCGGCAGCACCCAGATGTTCCGCGCCTTCGTCGACGAAGGAGCACCGAGGGGCGCCCAGCCGACGGCCGCGCCCGCCCGCTCCGGAGGACCGCGCATCGGCGTGATCCTCGGCGTGGTGGCGGTGATCGTCGTCGTCGCGGCGGTCGCCTGGCTCGCTCTGGGCTAGCCGGGCGGGCCTTTTCCTCGGGCGTGGGTGATCCGGGGTGGCCCCGGAGGCCCCGGAGGCTCCGGAGCGGGGTCGCTCCGCTGTGGTGCCGCCGCGTGGGCGTGAGCGGCCGGCCGCCGGGCGGGTGGTCCGTCCGGATGCGACGGAGATGGCCCGTTTGGGTCGGTGGCGATCCGACGGTCTCGTCGGGGCTGGTCGCGCAGTTCCCCGCGCCCCTAAGAAAGCCGGGGTGCCCTGCGACGTACGCGCACCACTGAAGGGGCGCGGGACTGTATCGATCTGCGGCTCCGCCGCGTGGGCGCGAGCAACCGGCCGCCGGGCCGGTGGTCCGGATGCGACAGACACAGCCCCCTTTCGGCCGGTGGCGACCCGCAGCAGGGTCGCGTCGGGACTGGGTGCGCCCACGAGCCTGGGCGCGCCCACGCGGCGGAGCCGCAGAATGTCACGGCCCCGCGCCCCCTACGGAAGCCGGCACCGACGATGCACCGGCATCCGGGGCACCCGGGTGACGCAACGCGTCCGCCCCGGAGCATCAGGTCTCCGGGGCGGATGGCAGTCCGACGGCCGAACGTCGGAAACGTTCGGCCGGTGGTTCGGGTCAGTCGGAGATCAGGCCCTCCCGAAGCTGCGCCAGCGTGCGCGTGAGCAGGCGGGAGACGTGCATCTGGGAGATGCCGACCTCCTCGCCGATCTGGGACTGCGTCATGTTCGCGAAGAAGCGGAGCATGATGATGCGGCGCTCGCGGGACGGCAGCTTCGCCAGCAGCGGCTTGAGCGACTCGCGGTACTCGACGCCTTCCAGGGCGGTGTCCTCGTAGCCCAGCCGGTCGGCGAGGGAGCCTTCGCCGCCGTCGTCCTCGGGTGCGGGAGAGTCCAGCGAGGAGGCGGTGTAGGCGTTGCCGACCGCGAGGCCGTCGACCACGTCCTCCTCGGAGACGCCGAGGGCCGTGGCGAGTTCGGGCACGGTCGGGGAGCGGTCGAGGCGCTGGGAGAGCTCGTCGCTCGCCTTGGTGAGGGCGAGGCGCAGCTCCTGGAGCCGGCGCGGGACCCGGACCGACCACGAGGTGTCCCGGAAGAACCGCTTGATCTCGCCGACCACGGTGGGCATCGCGAAGGTCGGGAACTCCACGCCTCGTTCGCAGTCGAAGCGGTCGATGGCCTTGATCAGGCCGATCGTGCCGACCTGGACGATGTCCTCCATCGGCTCGTTGCGGCTGCGGAAGCGGGCGGCGGCGTAGCGGACCAGCGGGAGGTTCAGTTCGATCAGGGTGTCGCGGACGTAGGCGCGCTCCGGGCTGTTCTCGTCGAGGGCGCCGAGCCGCAGGAAGAGCGAGCGGGACAGGGTGCGGGTGTCGATGGCTTCCGATGCCGGTGCAGGAAGGGCCTCGGGCTCGGGTACGGGCGCGGACGCCTGCGTGAGCGCGGGCTCAGGCTCGCTCGCGCCAAGCGTGAGCACCTTCGAGCTGCCCTGTTCTACGGACATGCCACCCCCTTGAGGTCGCGGAAGAAACGCTGCCGGATGCTCCGTCGAGTAACGCAGCCTCCACCTGAATACCGGAGGTGCGGCTTCGCCAAACGCAGTTCCAGCAGAATGTCACATGTCGGCAACACGCTGTAGTGACATGTCGACAAGTTGCAGGGAGGTCTGTGCCGGTAAGGGCGGGTATGGGCAGCTCCCCTGATGGTCCCTGTCGGGAAGGAACCAGGAAGCCGTCCACTCTTTTCAGCTATGCGTCGATTCTGTTTGCGGATCGGAGCCGTGCGAAGCTTCGGGCGAGCAGCCGGGAGACGTGCATCTGCGAGACGCCCAGCTCGGCACTGATCTGGGACTGCGTCAGGTTGTTGTAGTAGCGCAGCAGGAGGATCCGTTGCTCGCGCTCGGGTAGTTGCACGAGCAGATGGCGGACCAGGTCCCGGTGCTCCACGCCGTCCAGCGCGGGGTCCTCGTAGCCGAGCCGGTCGAGCAGCCCCGGTAGCCCGTCGCCCTCCTGGGCCGCCTCCAGTGAGGTGGCGTGGTAGGAGCGCCCCGCCTCGATGCAGGCCAGCACCTCCTCCTCCGTGATGCGCAGCCGCTCGGCGATCTCGGCGGTGCTGGGTGACCGGCCGAAGGCCGTGGTCAGGTCCTCCGTCGCGCCGTTCACCTGCACCCACAGCTCGTGCAGCCGGCGCGGTACGTGGACGGTGCGGACGTTGTCACGGAAGTAGCGCTTGATCTCGCCGACGACGGTGGGCATCGCGAACGTCGGGAACTGCACGCCACGGTCCGGGTCGAAGCGGTCGATGGCGTTGATCAGGCCGATGGTGCCGACCTGGACGACGTCCTCCATCGGCTCGTTGCGGCTGCGGAAGCGGGCGGCGGCGTACCGGACCAGCGGCAGGTTCGCCTCGATCAGGTCGCCACGGACACGGCCGTGCTCGGGGGTGCCCGGCGTGAGGTGCTTCAGTCGCCCGAAGAGCACCTGGGTGAGGGCGCGGGTGTCGGCGCCGCGAGCTCTGGGTGGAGTGGGTGGGGCTTCGGCGGCTTGGGCGGGTGGGGAGTCGGTGGCTTGGGCGGGTGGGGAGTCGGTGGCTGGGGCGGGTGGGGAGTCGGTGGCCGGTTGGGGGTCCGTGGTCGGGGCGTACGTGTGGTCGGCGCGGGCGGAGACGGTGGGGGTGCCGGAGGCGCCGGCGGCTTCGGGGGCGGGGGGCGCCTCGGAGGGGGCGGACTGGGGTGAGGTACGCGCCGGCACGGTCAAGGCCACACCCCTTCTCTCCGTTCGCCTCTTTGGCTGAGACGCGGCATGATCGCCGAGCGGCCGGGGGAGAATCGTTCACCTCACCGGCAAAAGCGGTCATAGCATCACAAGGGTCGGTCGCTGTGTGCAAGCACCGCATAATGCCGTGTTGGCGGTGAGTTGAGGGGGAAAACGCGGTCGAGCCCCTCACCGGCGGGGTGCGGGGCTCGTGGCGCGGGCGGCTCAGAACTCGTAGTCGGCGATCACCCACGTGGCGAACTCGCGCCACAGTGCGACGCCGGCCTGATGGTCCGGGTGGGCGAGGTAGCGCTGGAGCGCCGCGGTGTCCTCGACGGCGGAGTTGATCGCGAAGTCGTAGGCGATGGGCCGGTCGGAGACGTTCCAGCCGCACTCCCAGAACGTCACCTCGGGGACGAGGTCGCCGAGCGCCTGGAAGGCCGCGGCGCCCGCGACGACGCGTGGATCGTCACGGGTGACGCCGTCGTTGAGCTTGAAGAGGACCAGGTGGCGGATCACGGTGTCTCCTTTGGGGGATGGGTGAGGAGGAAGGGGTGCTCACGGCAGCACCAGTTCGCCGGAGGCCGCGAGGCACGCACCGCCGGTGACCGTGGGGGCGCCGTCGGAGAGGGTGACGCGGATGTCCGAGGGCCGGCCCAGGGCCTGACCCTGACGGATGGTGAGCGCGTCGCCGGCCAGCCCCGCGCGGTGCAGCAGGCAGGCCAGCGGCCCGGCCGCGCTGCCGGTGGCGGGGTCCTCGACGATGCCCGCCATGGGGTTGACGAACCTGGTGTACGCGCCGGCCCCCGACGCGTCGCCGGCCACGGCGTACAGGTACACCCCTTGGCCGCCGACGCCGGGCAGCAGGCCCCGCAGCCGCTCGGCGTCGGGGCGTGCCGCGTCGACGGTCTCGGGGGACCGGAGCGCGACCATCAGGTGGGACGCGCCGGTGGACACCGTCTGGGCGACCGGCAGCCCGGCGGCGCCGAGCGCGTCGACGTCGAGGCCGAGCGCCGCCGCGAGGGTGGCCGTGTCGGTGATCTCGTGACCGTACTCGGGCGGTGACTGGCGCAGGCCCACGTCCAGCCGCCCGTCGGTCCCGGGGGCGATCGTGACGGGCAGCACCGTGGTGCCGAGCTGCTGGTGCCGCAGGGTCGGCTCGACGGGTGCGAGCGTGCCGAGCCGGCCGCTGTCGGCCAGCCACCACCAGGCTCCCAGCGCGTTGTGGCCCGCTCCGAACACCTCCACGCCACCTGCCGTGAACGAGCGCAACCGGACGTCGGCGCCGGGCACCGTCGGAGGGAGCAGGAACGTCGTCTCGGCCTGGTTGAACTCCCGTGCGATACGCGGCAGCACCTCTTCGGGGAGGCGATCGGCGTCGGGGACCACGGCCAGCGGATTGCCGTTCAGGGGCGTATCGCTGAAGACGTCCACCAGGAAGAACGGCGTTCGGTCGGACATGGTGACTCCTCTCGTCGCACGTCTACGGGCAGTTCGAGGCTACGTTGCCCGCACCGGAGTCGATCGCAGGGGGAACCATGGCCCGGCCCGCCTTCTTCGGCGACTTCACAGGCTTCTCGCGCCGATGACCAAGGAATCCTTGGGAACGTTGTCTACGGCATGCCGTTGCCCCGTAAGACCATCACCCGGCCCGAGCGCCCGGGAGCGGTGACCCAGGACGTGGCGGCGGGGTGAGGTGGGATGGGAGGAGAGCGGCGCTTCGTGGCGGCTCGGGTGCGGCACCGGCTCGGCCCGTGCCGCGGCGACGAAGGCCGGCGGCGGGCATGGACGGGAACGGTGCCGGGAGCGGGAGCGGGAGCAGTGACGGTGGCGGTGGCGAGCGCAGGGCCGGCCGGACGGATGCCGGCTGGGGTCAATTGTGGGCGCCGTCGGCTATCCATGTCATGAAGTCGCCGATGGACTTGGCCGCGCTCGATATGCCCTCGAACCCGATCTGGACGTAGTCCGCAGCGTTCTTCGGATCCGTGATGATCACATAGAGCACGAAGACGATCACGACATAGAGTGCGATCTTCTTCGGCTGCACGGTGCTGTGGCCTCCCCTGCCTGCTGTGTCACACGAGTCCCTTGATTCCCGGCGGCGAGTGTAACCCGGCTGCGCCTGACGGACGAGGACGGAAACGGTGACGGCGCATCACGAAGGGCCCGATCCAACGGACCGGGCCCTTCTTCGCCGTGCCGTGAACGGCGGGACGGAGCAACCGTCGGCGAGGTGCGCCGCACCCCTGTGCGAGGTCTGTTCGTCCTGGTCAGACCGGAGTGCGAAGGTGCTCGCAGCGGCTTCGGCGGCCGGCCGCACCCAGGCGCGCCGTCACCGGGTCACGCGGTAGGTGATCCGCCGGAGCAAAGTCTCCGCCGGGCCGCGCTGGTCACGCACGCTCAGTGCCTGAGCGGCGGCGAGCGACAGCAGCCACACCGACACGGCGGCGACGGCGGCGGTGTAGGTGCCGCCGAGGTGCAGCATCCACGGGGAGAACAGCACCAGCCAGGCCACGGATTGCAGCAGATAGCCACTCAGGGAGCGCTGGCCGAGCGCGACCACCGGCTTGAGCGCCGGCGCGAGCTCCTTCGTCCGACCGCCACCGGCGGCGCCGAGTCGCAGCGCGATCAGCCCGAACAGGGCCACGTACCCCGGCCCGCCGTACTCGCCGCTCACGTCGTTCAGGTACGCAAGGGCGTGGACGGTGTCCGCGTCGACGTGCAGGACGCCGGCAGCGACGAGCGCGTAGGGCAGCGCGCCGGCGAACGCCAGGCCGAGGCAGCCGACGGCGGTCCGGCGCAGCAGCACGCGGTGTGCCGCCGGGTTCTCCAGGATCTGGTGGCGGGCGGCCCAGATGCCCAGCCAGGCGATCACGATGAACCCGAGGGCGTACACGGTGTGCTCGGGCCATTCCGTCAGCCGGTCGAGCACGGACCGGGCGTAGGACGAGGCGGCCAGCGACGGGTTCGCGGTGTCCGTGAGCACGGCGTGCCCGCGGTGGGCGCCGGTGAGCGCGGTCACCGCCAAGTAGCCCACCATGACGATCTGGATGCCCCACACCCACAGCACGAGGCGGTGGAACCGATCCCCGCGCGGCAGCAGTAGCAGGGTGGCGACCAGGCCCACGATGCCGTAGGCACCGAGGAAGTCCCCGAAGTAGAGCAAGGTCCCGTGGACGAGCCCGAGGCCGACCAGGCAGGCGTTACGGCGTAGCAGCACCCGGCGCGCGGCCGCGCCCTGGCGTCGCGCGATCTGGACCAGGCCGTAACCGAACATGACGGCGAAGACCGGATAGGCGTGGCTGTCGATGAACGTGATCATGAGGAAGTTGACGACGCGCTGTGCGCCGTGCGGTGTGCCGTCCATACCGGGCTGGCCGGCAAAGGCGCAGTTCGCCGCGTTGGCGAGGGCGATGAAGAGCAGCATGGCGCCACGGGCGAGGTCCGGGGCGAGCACGCGCTCAGCGCGGCGTACGGGCCCCGTTGACGCCGGCGCTGTGGTCAGGGAAGCGGTCATGCATTCAGGCTCGCCGCCGGCGCCGCGTCCTTCGAGGGGCCTGGCACCCGTCCTGGGGTGGTGCCAACACCCCTAGCAGGCCATCGGAGAACTTCTGATTCAGAGGAGGTAAGATTTATCTGGGCAAATAAACAGGGGAGCCGCCGTGACGCAGACCCAACGGACCCAACAGACCGAACGGACTCAACAGAGCGAACAGGCAGAGCGGGCCGGGCAGGCGCGACAGAGCGAACAGGCGCAACAGGCTGGGCGGACCTTCACCAATGCGGCGCGCCGGGCGCAGATCGTGGCGGCGGCGATCGACACCATCGCCGAACTCGGCTACGCCAAGGCGTCGTTCGCCAAGATCACCAAGCGGGCCGGGTTGAGCAGCCCGCGGATGATCTCGTACCACTTCGCCGACAAGGACGATCTGATGCACCAGATCGTCCGGGAGGTGTTCACGGCCGGGGCGGAGTTCATCGGTGCCCGCATGGCGGTCGAGGAGACGGTGGCGGCGAAGCTGCGCGCCTACCTGGAGGCCAATCTGGAGTTCCTGCGCGCGCATCCGCGGGAGATGGTGGCGCTCACCGAGATCGGACCGCACGTGCGCGATGCGGACGGGCAGCCGTACACGTCGCAGAGCACGCAGGAACCGGGCGTGCGCGGGCTGGAGGAGTTGCTCACCGCAGGGCAGCGCAGCGGCGAGTTCCGCGACTTCGACGTCCGTGCGCTGGCGGTGATGATCCGCGGCGCCGTCGACGCCGCCGCCCAGCGGCTGCGCGGCGAGCCGGGCCTGGACTTCGACACGTACACCCGGGAGCTGGTCACCGCGTTCTCGCTGGCCACCGGGTCCCGGTGAGGCGCCGTACCGACACCCGCGCGAAAAGCCCCGTTCGGAAAGGTTGTGTGATGGCAGAGAGTCCGGGCGCGCAGCGTCCCGCACCGGCCCATGGGGCCCTGAGCCGCGTCCTGACGGTGCACGTACTCGTCCCGCTCGTCCTCTTCTACGGCCTGCGCTGGCTGGGGGTGAACCAGTTCCTCGCGCTGCTGGCCGGTGCCGTGATCCCGGCCGCCGGGGCGGTACGGGGCCTCGTCGCCGAGCGCCGGATCGGCGGGTTGCAGGTCTTCATGCTCCTGGCGATGGGCCTGACCGTGGCGATGTCCTTCGTCACCGGCAGCCCGCGGCTGCTGCTGATACGCAACGGCTGGGGCATGGCCGCCATCGGGGTGTGGATGCTGTGCACGCTGCTGTCCCGCAGGCCGTTCCTCTACGAGGCGACGAGGATCGTCGTGGACGAGGACCGGCGGCGGATGCTGGAGGCCAACTGGGAACGCCATCCGGCGTTCCGCCGGCTGCTGTGGATCTGTAGCGCTTTCTGGGGCGCTGCCTGCCTGCTCGACAGCGCGCTGCGGACCGTCCTGGCGATGACCCTGCCGATCGACCTGGTGCCGGTCCTCGACGATGCGCTGCTGGCGGTGACCGTGCTGGCGATCCTGGCCTTCCAGCGGTTCTTCGGGCGCGGCTACCTGCGCCGTCACGGGCTGCGCAGCCGCGGCCTGGTGATCACTCCGCTGGCCGGCACCGGGCGGCCGGCGTGACGGTGGCGACGGGCTGCGGCCCACGCAGGTCGACAACCGGCCGACGGGGTCACGGCGTCCCCGTGTCGCCGTGACCCCGCGCTCGCCGCCGGCAGTGTGCGAACGGCCGGCGGCCGGGTGACTCAGCGCCGGGCGAAGATCGGCGCCCAGTTCTCGGACGAGGACTCGCGCCCCCCGGTGCTGCCGCTCAGCGGGATCATGGTGTCGTCGCCGATCGTGACGAGCGCCAGCCTGGTCTGGAACCTCAGCGTGCCCGGTGTGGTCTCCCCGACGATGAGCCGCTTGTCGTCGGCCCAGGCGAGGTGGTCGACGCCGGGGGTCTTGTAGAGCCGTTTGCCGGTGTACGGATCGAGGATGTTGGTCGCCGAACCCTCGTCCTCGTTGATGTAGCCGGCCAGGAGCTTGCCGTTCGGGGACAGCCCCGGTCCGGGGGACTGGCGCAGGTACTTGTCCTTCGCCGGCGTGGCGACCTTCTCGCCCTTGAAGTTGTAGAACTGCACGTGGGAAGCCGACCAGAGATCCGGGGAGACCAGCGTGCCGTCGGTGTTGAAGACGAAGTCCACGCGGGGGTCGACGCCCTTGGCGTGGATGGTCACCGGGTTCCAGGCGCCCTTTCCCGCCTTCAGGTCGAGGATGTAGAAGCCGGTCGCCAACGCCTTGTCCGGCTTGCTGTACCAGTCGTTCTTCTTGCCGTCGCCGTCGGCGTCGTCGGGTGCACGCAGGCGCCCGTCGGGTTGCGTGTCGTACGTGGTCGCGAGGATTCTGCTGCCGTCCGGCGAGTACGCCACGCTTGCGACACCCCGGTCGACCGGGATCCAGTCCACGACCTGGCGGCTGACCAGGTCGTACACGCCGATCCGGCTGGCCGGGAGATGGCGCTCCAGGACGGCGGCGGTCCGCATGCCCGGGGCGACGGCGAGGAAGGACCAGCGGGCGTCCTTCTCGTACTTGCCGGTCTTCTGGTTGAGGATCCAGTACGTGCGCTGCAACAAGCCCTTGTCGGGCGACTCCTCGACGACGCTCGACGTGGAGTACGCGGCGAGCGCGGTGTCCCCGGCCGCGATCAGGTTGCGTGGCGGCGACTGGTCGGGGTGGGCGATGACGTCCCTCTTGTCCGTCTCGCTGGCCAGCGGTAGCCCGTCGTCGAGGGAGGGCGGAAGCGGCACGTCGAACTGCCGGAGGCGGGGCAGCGAGACGTCGTTCTTGCCGGAGTGCTGAACGGGTGCGTCATGGCCGGCGGAGTCCAGTCGCGGCACTCCGATGGCGAGGGCGACCACGGCGGCGGTGCACGCGGCGACGGACGCGAGGGCACGGATCCGGCGACGGCGCCCGACGGCCAGCACCTGGTCGGCAAAGCCCGGACCCATGGGTGGCTCTTCTGCCGCCTGTTCACGCAGGGAGTCACGGAGCAGCTCGTCGACGTTCATGGACGGACCTCCACGGGCGAGTAGTCAGCGGTCGGCTCCCGCTCGGCGTTGGCCGGGCCGAGTGCGGCCAGTTCCGGGGCAAGGGCGCGCAGCCGGGCGAGCGACCGGTGCGTGGTGGACCGCACGGTGCCGACGGAGCAGCCCAGGACACGGGCCACCTCGGCCTCCGGCAGGTCCTCGAAGTAGCGCAGGACCAGCACGGTGCGCTGCCGCGCGGTGAGGCGGGCCAGCGCGCCGCGCATCAGCAGCCGCAGCTCGGTGACTGCCGGGCCGTCTCCGGGAGTGCTCACTTCCGGTGGTTCGGCGACGCTGATCTCACGCCGCGGCCATTTCAGGCGCCAGATGCTGACCTGCTGCCGGTACAGGATCTGGCGGACGTACGCTTCGGGTTCGTCGATGCGGTGCCACTGTCTCGCGGCCTTGATGAGGGCGTTCTGGAGCAGGTCCTCCGCCGCGTGCCGGTCGCCGCCGCTCAGCAGCACGGCGGTCCTCAGTAACGCTGTGGACCGTCCTGCCACGAATTTCTGGAAGCCCTGCTGATCTTCGGCATCCATCGTCACCTTCTCTCTGGGTGGGGCTGGTGCTCCACCTCCCGTCATCAGTGGTGACGCGGCTCTTGGAGCGCCGCTATGCCAGTGGTGACGAGGCAGCGATGCAAAAAACCGCCCCCAACCTGTCTTCGCAGGTCAGGGGCGGTTTCGCTGGCGGTAGCGGAGGGATTTGAACCCTCGGTGACTTGCGCCACACTCGCTTTCGAGGCGAGCTCCTTCGGCCGCTCGGACACGCTACCGAGACAGATCCTAGCCCACGGTGGGCCGTGCTCCGAAATCCGTTTCCGGTGCTGTTGCGGTTCGGGGCCGTGGGCCCGGGGCCGAGGACGGGGGCGCCCCACGGTGGGGCAGGTCACCTGGTGCGGAAGAAGTCGGTGAGCAGGCGTGCGCAGGAGTCGGCGAGCACGCCGTGGATCACCTCGGGGCGGTGGTTGAGGCGGCGGTCGCGTATCACGTCCCAGAGGGATCCGGCCGCTCCCGCCTTCTCGTCGCGTGCGCCGTAGACCAACCGGTCGACGCGGGACTGCTGAATCGCGCCGGCGCACATCGTGCAGGGTTCCAGGGTGACCACGAGGGTGCAGTCGGTCAGCCGCCAGGTGCCGAGGCGGGCTGCGGCACGCCGGATGGCCAGGAGCTCGGCGTGCGCGGTGGGGTCGCCGGTGGCCTCACGTTCGTTGTGCCCGGTGGCGAGGACGGTGCCGTGCCGGTCCAGCACCAGGGCGCCCACGGGCACGTCGCCGCCCTGGACGGCCTGTGCGGCCTCGTCCAGGGCGTGTTGCATCGCGGCCTGCCAGCGGTCGCGTACCGGGTCGGGCTGCGCCGGTCGGCTCGCCCGCTCGGGGCCGTGCGCCGTGCTCACCTCACGCGCCCCGGGGTGGGTGGGGTGGGTGTAGGGGTCAACGGACCGTTTCCAGCACCTCCGCCGCGCCGAGGGCGTCGGCGATCTCGCTGAGCGCGTCTCCGCTGTCCAGGGCGAGCAGGTCCTTCTCGTCGACCCCGAGGTCCGCGAGGATCTCGACGTCGCCGAGCGGCCCGGACGGCACCACGTCGTCGGCGTCCTCCAGGTCGGGGTCGGCGGCCTCGCTCGGCTCGCCGTCCTCGGTGCCGTCGAGGTCGAGGGCGTCCAGGTCGTCGCCGTCGTCCTCGGCGCCGGGTTCCCGGCCGAGCAGTTCGTCGGTGAGCAGGATCTCCCCGTACGCGCTACGGGCGGCAGCGGCGCCGTCCGAGACATAGATCCGGGGGTCGTCCTCGCCGTCCACGCGGACGACGCCGAACCACGCGTCCTCCTGTTCGATGAAGACGAGCACGGTGTCCTCGTCAGGCGAGGCGTCCCGGGCCAGGTCGGTCAGATCCGACAGGGTTTCCACATCGTCGAGCTCTGTGTCGCTCGCTTCCCACCCGTCTTCGGTGCGCGCGAGCAGTGCGGCGAAGTACACCGTGACTCTCCCACTGGTCATAGGCGTGCCGGTTGGTGGTCCCCCCGGCGGCGGCTGGAGGCGGGGTGCTGTGCTGCGGCATCGTCGTTCCGCCCCATCGGAATCGTGGCAGAAAGAACGGCTCCAGGAGAGGTCTTCTGCCCCCTGTGTCCGCTCTTGTTTTCGTCGGATCCGCCTTTCGGGCAGTTCTGCGGTGCCACGGCCCGCTCCCGTCAGGTACCCGAAGTCCGGAGTCTGCGCCATTGCAGGGCCCGTGCGAGCTCCGGCCGCGACCCTCGCCGCGGATGTGCCGCCACCCGTGGGAAACGGGGGAAGCCTGCGGCCAGGAGGGCGAACGGACACTCGGGCGAGGGAATCGTACGACGCCGTGGCCGCGTAGTCCCGTACTCGGGCACGACCGATCGCCTGGTGGGCGCGGTGCTACCAGCGGAATGAGCGCATGCGCAGGGCCTGGCGCTCTCGTTGCGCCCGGGCGCGCCGCGGCTGGACGCGGGCGCGCAGCTCACGGGCCTCGGTCAGCTCACGGAGGAACTGCGCCCGGCGCTTCCTGCGTTCGGCCGCGCTCTCCTGCGTCGACCTGCCCCCGGACGAGCGGGGCGCCGGCGCTTCCGGCTCTCCGGTTCCTTGCTGGCTGTGTGGTCTTGCGGCATCCGCGTCAGGCATCGGCCTCCACCCCCGTAGTCCTACCGTCTTCCCTCCGACGGCCGGTTTGATGCGGGCGCAGGGCGCGGCAGGGGCACCGTTACTGTGGGCCCATGCGTCTCCACGTTGTCGACCACCCCCTGGTGGCCCACAAACTCACCGCCCTGCGCGACCGGCGCACCGACTCCGCGACCTTCCGGCGACTCGCCGACGAGCTCGTCACCCTGCTCGCCTACGAGGCCACCCGGGACGTGCGCACCGAACAGGTCGACATCGCCACCCCGGTGGCCGCCACCACGGGGGTGAAGCTGACCAGCCCCAAGCCGCTGGTGGTGCCGATCCTGCGCGCCGGGCTCGGCATGCTCGAGGGCATGGTGCGGCTGCTGCCGACCGCCGAAGTCGGCTTCCTCGGCATGATGCGCAACGAGGACACGCTCCAGGCGTCGACGTACGCGACCCGCATGGCCGATGACCTGTCCGGCCGTCAGGTCTACGTGCTCGACCCGATGCTGGCCACCGGCGGCACCCTGGTCGCCGCGATACAGGAGCTGATCACCCGGGGCGCCGACGATGTGACGGCCGTCGTGCTGCTGGCCGCCCCGGAAGGCATCGAGCTGATGGAGCGCGAGCTGGCGGGCACCCCGGTCACGGTGGTCACCGCCTCCGTCGACGAGCACCTGAACGACAAGGGCTTCATCGTGCCCGGCCTGGGCGACGCCGGCGACCGGATGTACGGCACGGTGGACTGACGCCGGACGGCACACGCGCCCTCACGTGCGGCGGTGCGCCGCCGCACCCCGTCGCGCAGCCGTCGGCAGGACCTCTCGGTTCAGCAGGACTTCTTCGGCGGCGGAGGGGCCGGGTGGGCCAGGGTGTTCAGGGCCTTCGTGGCGGCCGTGCGGGTCGCCAGGCTCTTGAAGCCGTCGCCGATGATCAGGTCGACCTCGGCGCCCTTGCGGGTGTCGGCGCGCTGCTGTGCGCCGTCCAGCTGGGTGCCCAGCACGGGCAGCGCGCCGCCCATCGCGGACGTGCTGCCGAGCAGCATCCCCGGGCCCTTGACCTTCTTGTCGTACTGCGGCGTCGCGTTGCCTACCTTGCCGATCTTGAAGCCGCGCTTCTTGAGCTCGTCCGCGGTGTCCTTGGCGAGGCCGGAACGGGTCGTGGCGTTGAAGACGTTGACGGTGATCTGGCCGGGCTTGGGGAGCTTCTCGGCGCTGCCCGGGGCGGCCGGGGATGCGCTCGCGCCGGCGCCCGCCGCCTGCGACGCCGTGGCCGATGCGGTCGTGCAGTGTTTCCGGCCGGCCGCGTTGGCCTTGTCGCCGCCTGTGAAGACGTCGATGAGTTGCAGGCTTCCCCACCCGAGCAGACCGACCGCGGCGAGCGAGGCGATCAGCGCGAGCACGATCTTGCTGCGTCGGCGGCCGCGGCGCATACGAGGGTATTTGTTCCCTGTGATGCGGTATTTGCCGCCCAAGCCGGGGGGAGTGAGCATGCTCATGGCCGCAGCGTAGTGCGACGGACCGCTCATGCCTACCGGATGATCATCGTATGACGGGCACTTGCCCCCGAAAGGGTCACGGCCCGCCGGCTGTATGGCCCTCCGCCCGGTCCCGGATGGAGGCGGACCGGATGGTGGCGGACCGGATGGAGTCGGGCCGGATGGTGGCGAGGCATGCGGGGCGCGGCGGTCAGTCCAGTTCGAGGACGCGGGCGTGCAGCACCTGGCGCTGCTGGAGCGCGGCGCGCACCGCGCGGTGCAGCCCGTCCTCCAGGTAGAGGTCGCCCTGCCACTTCACGACGTGGGCGAAGAGGTCGCCGTAGAACGTCGAGTCCTCGGCGAGCAGGGTTTCCAGGTCCAGCTGGCCCTTGGTCGTCACGAGCTGATCGAGGCGGACCGGGCGCGGCGCGACGTCCGCCCACTGCCGGGTGCTTTCCCGGCCGTGGTCTGGGTACGGCCGGCCGTTGCCGATGCGCTTGAAGATCACACGGAAAGCCTACCGGGCAACGCTCCGTGGGCGCAGCCGCGACGGTGCACTGGGATCCATGGAAACCGGGAGAATGCCTCCGCAATCCGCATTGAACCGGTACGAACACCCCCACCGGGCGGTACCGCCCGCACCGACCCCGGCCGGCGCGGTCGCCCGAAGGTGCCGCACCGGCCCCGACACGCTGTCAGGCCGCCGGCTTGCGGGCCTCGATGAGGTAGCGCGTGGAGTGCGCGACGAACGGGCCGTCGGAGCGCAACTGCCCATCCAGCTCCCGCAGCCGGTCCCGGTACCGCTCGACGGTGAAGTCCGGCACCATCCAGATCACCTTGCGCAGGAAGTAGACGACCGCGCCGATGTCGAAGAACTCGATGCGCAGCCGTGCGGTCCGCAGGTCGACCACGTCGAGACCGGCCTCGGCCGCGCCCCGGCGCGCACGGTCCGGATGGCGCCCCTGTCGCTCCTCCTCCGAGCGCGGCCCCACGAAGTACTCGACGAGTTCGAAGACGCTGGCCGGGCCGACGTGCTGGGACAGGTAGGTGCCGCCGGGCCGCAGTACCCGGGCGATCTCCTGCCACCACACGGTCACCGGATGACGGCTCGTCACCAGGTCGAATGCGCCGTCCGCGAAAGGCAGCGGCGGCTCGTCCTGGTCGGCGACGACCACCGCGCCCCTCGGGTGCAGCAGGGCGGTGGCCTTGGCCACGTTCGGCGGCCAGGACTCCGTGGCGGCCATCAGCTTCGGCAGGCGCGGCACTCCGGCGAGCACCTCGCCGCCGCCGGTCTGGATGTCCAGAGCGGCGGACGCCCGGGCGAGCCGCTCACCCATCAGCCGCTGGTAGCCCCACGGCGGGCGCTCTTCGGTCGCCCTGCCGTCCAGCCAGGAGAAGTCCCATCCGGCCACGGAGACGGAGCCGGCCTCGGCGATCAGGTCGTCGAAGGTACGGGAGGTGTGGGTGGCGTGGGTGGCGTGGGTGGCGTGGGAGGTGTCGGGGATCTCGGGGTCGGAGGCGGCGTCGTAGGGATGTTCGGCCATGGGGCGAGCGTGGCAGCAGGCACGGCGCGCACACCACTGGTTATCCGGCGGATTGCGAATTGGTGATCAGCCGGTCAGCGGTCAGCGGTCAGCGGGTCGCCGACGCGGACGTTCCAGCGGCCCTGCCGGCCGCTGAGCACGGTGGCGGTCAGCGGGCGTACGTCCAGCCGCCAGAACATCGGATACGGCGCGTCCAGCGCGACGACCAGGGCGGCCCGTACGACGTCGGGTTCGACGACGGCGACGATCCCGTGGGCGGCGGGAGCGGGCGGCGCGGCCGACGGTTCCGGAAGGGCGTTCAGCCAGTCGGCGACCCGGGTGCAGAGCTGTACCAGCGACTCGCCGCCCGGGGGCGTGGCGTGCGGGTCGGCGAGCCAGGCCGCCACGGCGTCGGGCTCCGTCGCGGCCACGTCGTCGAGGGTCCTGCCGCGCCAGGCGCCGGCCGACCAGCCGGCCAGCCCCGGTGCCGGAGCGACCGCCAGCCCCAGCTCCTGCGCTGTCTGCGTGCAGCGCACCGTCCCCGACGCCGGGACGGGGTCCGGACCGCTCGGCAACGCCCCCGCGGCCCGGCGTGCCCGCTGCCGTCCGGCCTCCGTCAGCGGATGGCCGTCCTCGAAGCAGGCGGTGGCCGTCGCCGTGCTGGCGGCGGGCGAGACGAGCGTCACTCGAACCGTCATACCGGCGCCTTTCGTGCCCTCGTGCCCTCGTGCTCTCATGCCCTCGTGCTCACGTGCCGCGGTGTCGTCCGCGAGCTGCGCTGCTCGCCGCCCACGGCCCGCAGGACGGTACCGTTTTCGATCAGATGTCCGCGACACGATCGGATGCGGGCCCCGCATCCGGGCTTCGCATCCGGGCGGGGTCCGGGCCGCGTCCGGCGGCGGATCCCGCGGCCCGCCGGGGGCGAATCCGGGATGAATCCAGGGTGAATCCAGGACGGTTGCCCGCCGGCACGGACGACGTGCGCGAGGGGGAGCGCGCCGGACGGTATTCGTTCGATTCCCCGAACACTGCCGGAACGGTGTCCATAAACGTACGGGAAACGTACGGGATTCCACATCCACGGTGAATTCCGTGCCCGCGGCGCATTCGACAACCGTCGGAATTCTGCTGGGTGCCGGATACGCCTGGGCACGGCTCACACGGACACGGCCGGCCGCGAGGGCCGCCGTGCCCGTGTGAGGGCGGTGCGGATGGCCGGGGGTCGGGTCCACGCCACCGGGCGCTTCCCAGCCGCACCGCGGCGGACCCCGCCCGGGCCCGCCACCGGCGGCCGACCAAGGGCCGGCCGCCGGGGCCACGGGGAATGCGGGTCCTGTGGAAGAGGTGGTTCGACCGGGTCGCTAGGCCTTACGCGCCCGACCCGTCGGGGCACTTCTCCCAGGAGAGCTGGTAGGTGGTGCTGACATCGCCGTCCGTCGAGTCCATGGTCATGAAACTCGTGGTCGTCGTCGGATCGGAGGTGCCGGCGCTCACCCGCAGCTCGGTGTTGATGTTGAAGTTGCGGATCTCACCGCAGGGTGCGTAGACCAGCGAGGCCAGGTCCGTGGTGTCGTTGGCCTCCCAGTTGTCGTCCAGCGGACCGTTGAACGTGTGCGTCCGCTGGTCGGTGGTCGCCTGGCCCTGGAAGTAGTACTGCGCCTTCTGGGTACCGACGGCGCCGTCCTCCAGGTAGCCGTAGCCGCGGTAGTTGACCCCGGCGACGGCGTAGGTGAAGCCCTGTGGGACGTGGATGGCCAGGTTGAGCTGGCAGTTCTTCCGGAAGTCGGTCGAGGTCGAGCCCACCCCGACCTGCGCCAGGTAGTCGCTGTACGTCACGGTGAAGGCGGTGTTGTCATCGGAGACCGCCACCGCGGCGGTACCGGCCGGGCAGCCCGAGCCGTTCACGGTGACCAGTTCGATCACCATTTTGTCGGTCGGTACGTCGTCCCCGAAGTACGGCGGCTGTGCGGTGCCGGGGAGGTTCGGGCCGGTGAATGCCTGGGCGTTCGCGCCGGTGAGCGTGGCGAGGAGGAAAGCGGCTATGGCCCCACCCGCCGCAAGAGCACGAGACATGGTTCTCCCATCACTTGTCTGAGCCGGTGACTGATGCCGTGCTGAATTGCGGGGTCACGCAGCGGACGGGCATTCCATCCAGGAGAGCTGGTAGGTGGTGCTCACGCTGCCGTCGGTGGAGTCCATCGTGGCGAAGCTGGTCTCGCCGGACGATCCGGCGCTGACCCGCAGCTCCGTGTTGATGTTGAAGTTCCGGGTCACGCCGCAGGGCGCCCAGACCAGGTCGGCGTAGTTCGTCGAGTCGTTGGTGTGCCAGTTGTCGTCGAGCGGGCCGTTGATCTGGTGCGTGCTGGACGACGTCTCCGAGGAGCCCATGAAGTAGTACGACGCCTTCTGCACCAGCGAGGCGCCGCTGCCCAGGTACGCGTAGCCGCGGTAGTCGGCACTGGCGATGGCGTACGTGAAGCCCTGGGGCACGGAGACGTTCAGGCTGAGCTGGCAGTTTTTGCGGGACTCGGTCGCGCTGGTACCGCCGCCGGCCTGGGCGAGGTAGTCGCTGTAGGTGACGGTGAAGGCGGTGTTGTCGGCCGAGGCCGCGACGGCGGCGGTACCGGCCGGGCAGCCCGAGCCGTTCACGGTGTTGATGCTCATCTCGATTCTCTGAGACGGCACCGTGGTCTCGGCGGCCTGTGCCTGGGCGATGCCCAGCGTCGAGGCGACGAGCGCGGCTACCGTGCCGCCTGCCAGCAGGTATTTGGACATGATGCTCCAATCGAGGGTCATGAGGCCGTGCGGGATCGACACACCGGTGCATGGGGCACGGGTGCGTGCGAACGGAGCTGCGCGGAAACGATCCTTCAGTGGCCTCGCATGGGTTGACGAGCGGTGTTTCAGTGCACTGAGAGCGGTACGGCGTACCGCGGCGATCGCTGTGCGGTGCAGGGATACGAGCGGGTGCCACGGCACGCGGTGGAACAACGACGCGTGACGTACTGACGCGTGACGTACTCAGGCGATCTGATGCCGCGGTCGTGGGGAGGCCGGACGGAGGGGGGACCTTCTAGAGCGTCCTGGCCGGGCCGACGGCAGAGCAGCCACCGCTCGCAGGGGGACGAGCGGGGTGTGCGGGTGCGGTCGCACACGTGGTGCGGCCGGTGTGGGGTCGGGGTCGTACGGTGCGCATTCCGACACCGCGCACAACGCGGCCATGGCTGTGCGGGGGTGCGGAAGCACGGATGGAGCAGAAGTACGGACGTGCGGTCGAGCCGAGAACCACGGGGAGCGACCCCGAGGGGGCGGGAGCACGTCCGACCCAGGCCGTCGTACGACTCCTTCGCTCCGGGAAGCGCGCGTACCGGAACTGCCGCCTCTCGCCACCCTTGTGAGGGTCACGAGTGGGAGCGCTCCCAAAGTTACGCCCTGGCCCCCGTTCCGGCAAGAGAGCGGACACCGGAATTACCGTCCAACCCGGCCTTATCTCAAGGCAGTTGGATTCGTCCGATTAGTGTTTGCGTGGTCCAGACTTGGTTGAATTCCGGACCGGAATTCGGTCGGGTTCCCGGCGTCCCGGACCTGCTTGCACGGTCGTTGTCGGGGAGGCCCGTCCGGCGGACGCCGAAGCGCGCGAGCGGGTGCCGGGGCTCAGCGCGGTACGTACGTGGGGAACGTGGTCGTGGTGGGGCCGAAGAAGGCCGTGTAGGCGTCTTCGTGGTGGCGGCGGTGGCGTCCGGAGCGGCGCCGGACGGGCTGTGAAGGGGCGAGGTCGGAGCCCGGGGTGGGCTGGTTGGCCGGGGTGAGCAGCCCGTCGTCGGCGAGCACCTGGACGCGCAGCAACAGCGTCCGCACGTCCAGGCCCAGTTCGGCGGCGACCGTCTGGAGGTCCAGGCCCGACTTCCAGCTCCAGACCAGCACCGAGTCCATGCTGGACGACCAGATCACGGCGTTGTTGGGGCCGTCGGAGCCGTGCCCCGTGGTGCTCGCGGTCGGGTCCTGGGGCGTCATGGGGGAGGCCGGCGTGGCGTGCAGCACAGCGGACTGCGGGGCGTCGAGCACGGCGGCCTGCGGGGCGTTCTGCGGGGTGCTCGGTGGCGTGGTCGGCAGGGGCGGGACCTGGGACGGAAGGGTGGCGGAAGGTTCCTCCTGGTGCGTCGAGGCCGGCGCGTGGGGGCCTGCCACGACGGGACCGGGAGCCGGCGTCTGCACCGGGCCTTGCGCGGTGAACTGTCCGGGGGCCTGGGGCGGGGCGGTCGGGGGTGACGTCGGGGGTGCCGGCGCCTCGTGGATCGGGGTGGGCTTCGGCGCGTAGGACAGCAGGCGCTCGGCGACGGTGCGTGCCGTGCCCCGGCCCACCGTGCGCCGTGCCGTGCGTACCTCGCGCTCGTTGAGTCCCATCAGATCCGCGATCGTCCCGTCCCTGCCGACGGTGACCGCAAAAGCGGCGAGTGCCCTGCTCCGCTCGGCCTGCGCTTCGTGCAGGACCGACTGGGCGTGGCGCACCCGCTCGTCGCTGGCGCAGAACGCTTCCGCCAGGACACTGTTCCGATCCCAGAAATCACGTGGTTCCACGACCGACATAACGGCGATGTGGGCGAGGCCGGCGGATTCCACGCCGAAATACACCTGGATGGCGTAATCGGCAGGGCCCGTGAGGACGGACGAGCGGGTGGGGCAACGGGTGGATGACCGGTTGGATGCACGGGTGGGGCAACGGCGGGGCAACGGGCGAACGCGGCGGCGCCCCGGTCGTTGCCGATCGGGGCGCCGCCGGGTGTGCCGGCCGCCGGATCGCTCGGTGGCCGACTCGCCGGATCACTCGGTGGTCGACTCCTGGAAGCCGATCTTGTACAGCCGGCCGGGCAGGTCGTTGACCATGTAGAGCTCGCCGTCGGTGCCCTCGCCGAAGGCGGTGATCTGCGTGGGTAGGGTGCCGAGCGTGCTGTTGGCGTAGGAGCCGTCGGCGTTCTTGTGCAGGGCCCACACCGTGGACGAGCAGTAGTCACTGGCGATGTACGTGCCGCGCGCCGCGGCGTACGCGCCGTGGTAGACGTAGCCGCCGATGACCGCGCAGCCCTGGTCCGACGTCTTGTACGTGAAGATCGGGTCGGTGAGGGGCGTGTCGGTCGGGCACCGTTCCGGGATGTGCTCCAGGGTGCCCTCGCGGCACGACCAGCCCATGTTCGCGCCGCCCTGCTGCGGCGTCAGGTGGTCGATCTCCTCCTCCTGGCCCTGGCCGACGTCGCCGATCCAGAGCGTCTTGTCGGCGTGGTCGAAGGAGAACCGCCACGGGTTGCGCAGCCCGTACAGCCAGATCTCCGGCCGGGCGTCCGCCTGACCGACGAACGGGTTGTCGGGCGGGACGCAGTACGGCAGCGAGCCGCAGGTCTTGCTCACGTCGAGGCGCAGGATCTTGCCCAGCAGGACGTTCTTGTTCTGCGCGTTGTTCGGCGGGTCGTCGGCGCTGCCGCCGTCGCCCAGGCTCCAGTACAGGTAGCCGTCGGGGCCGAAGGCGAGCTGACCGCCGTTGTGGTTGCTGGCCGCGGAGTGGTCCTGGTCGAGCAGGACTTCCAGGCTGTTGTCGGTCAGCCGGTAACGGGCCAGCGTGACGCGGGCGTCGGGCAGCGAGGTGTAGGCCAGGTAGAGCACCTGGCTCTGGGCGAAGTCGGGCGCCGGCACGATGCCGAGCAGCCCGCGTTCGTTGTCGTCGGCGTCCACCTTGTCGGTGATGTCGATCAGCGGGTCGGGCAGCAGCCCCTCTGCCGGGTCGTAGACCCGGACCCTGCCGGCCTTCTCGACGACGAACAGCCGGCCGGAGCCGTCGTTGGCCGCGGCGATCGCGACGGGCCGCTGAAGCCCCGAGGCAAGCTGGGTGGTGGTCGTCGTCAGCGCGTCCAGCCGGGGGCGGGGGTGGGCGTCGGCTTGGACGGCCATCAGTGGCGCGAAGAGGGCGGCGCAGAAGGCGAGGACGAGCAGCCTGAGCGGTCTGCGATGCGTGGAATGGCGGTGCGTCATGAGCACTCCAGAGGTGCGGGGGGAGATCCTCGTGGCGATGGGGATCCTCGTGGCGATGGAGGTCCTCGTGTCGATGGCGCGGGTGGTACGGAAGGCGCTCTGGGTGAGCGCAATGACGTTACCTGCTTGACAGGTACATGCACTAGGGGTGTGCGGGAGCGCTCCCATGTTCGTGGGTGGAGACGGTCAGTCAGTCAGTCGGTCGGCGGGAGTGCGCCGATGGCACACGGGTGGGCAGCGCAGGCCGGTGGTCGTCGTCGCATACCGGTGCTCGGCGTCGTCGCCCTGCCGGCTTCCGTGGGGCGATGGTACGGAATGGTGAGGGTACGGAACGGCGATGGCGCGGCCGTGGAGGGTCGCGTAGGGATTCATGGGGTCACGCGTTCATGGGTTCATGGGTCCATGGGTCCATGGGTTCATGGAGAGGTAGGTGGATGCCGATGCCGTCTTCAAAGAGGGTCGTGTCGAGCACGGGTGCGCAGCTTCCGATCTGTAGCACCTGCGGCGTGCAGTACGGGGCGCCGCGCGCCGACTGCCCGATCTGCCTGGACGAGCGGCAGTACGTCGGGTGGGACGGTCAGCGGTGGACGACGCTGGCCGAGCTGCGCGCCGAAGGCCGTCGCGGGCGGCTCGACGAGGAAGGGCCCGGCGTCACCGGGGTCGGCACGGAGCCGTCGGTGGCCATCGGCCAGCGCGCACTGCTGATCCGCTCACCGGCCGGCAACGTGCTGTGGGACTGCCTGGGCTACCTCGACGACGACCTCGCCGCCGACATCGAGGAGCTGGGCGGGATCAGCGCGATCGCCGTCAGCCATCCGCACTTCTACGGCGTGATGACCGAGTGGGGCCGGGCCTTCGACGCTCCGGTCTACGTCCATGCCGCGGACCGTGACTGGGTCGCGCGACCCGATCCGGTGATCGAGTACTGGACGGGCGACACCCACCCGATCACGCCCGGCATGACACTGATCAACGCGGGCACGCACTTCGCCGGAGGCACGGTGCTGCACTGGGCCGACGACCCGGAGGGGCGCGGCGCGCTCTTCAGCGGCGACATCTTCATGGTGGTCATGGACCGGCGCTGGGTCAGCTTCATGTACAGCATCCCCAACTTCATCCCGGAACGACCGAGCACCATCCGCCGCGCGCTCGCCCTGGTCGAGCCTTTCGCCTTCGAGCGGATCTACGGGGCGTTCTGGGGGCGCGTGGTCGGCGCCGACGGGGCGGGGGCGGTTCGGCGGTCGGCGGATCGGTATTTGCGCTTTGCGCTGGATGAGGGCTCCTAGCGAGCCGGGGGATGGGTGGGTGGCCTGTTTGCGTCGACACCATCCCGCACTCCTGCTTCGAAGCTCCCCACGCCACCTGGACACGAACCGAAGACGGGACGGCGCGTCGCGTCGTCGGCGATAGCTTCAGGAGGGTTTCTGGCGCTCCGACGACCCCCAGGGGGTGCGCCGGGCGGGCAACCAGCACCGGAAGCTGTCCACCTACGTCACCGCGCTCCTCCGCCACGGGTTCCTGATCCAGGCGCTGGACGAGCCGACGCCCGACGCCCGGGTCGTCGCAGATCAGCCGCAGCGTGCCGGCTTGCCGCCGTCCTTGGTGGTTCATGCTCGCGGCGGGTGATCGGTGCGCGCCCGGCACGCACACCGGTGCGTTCGGGTTCGCCGTACGTGGGGACTGCGAAGATGCACCTCCCTTTGCTGTGAAGAGTCCGGGAGGTGCTTCCCCCGACCCGGTTCGGTGCGGCGTGCGTGTGTTCCTTGCCGCTGTGGTCCTACGTTGGTCATGTGCCGTCGAGCACGGATCGTTACCGCAATCGCCGTCGCTCGTAGTCGTCGGCGTGGCTGGCAAGACACCGAGCGGCCCGTGAATTCGGCAGGACCAGATCCTCGGCGTCGTCAGGGATCGCACCCGCGACGGGGTCCTCCGGTTCGCCCACCCACAACTGCACCGCCTCCCACGCGGAGAAGCCTGCGTTCCAGGCTTCCTCCAACCGTCGATGCCACGGCCCGCCGGCGTCGAACCCGACCGCTCCAGTGCCGCCCCTGCCGACGTAGTTGGCGGCCTCCTCGGTCTCCGAGGCCCATAGGTATCCGATCACGTGGCCTTGAAGAACTACCGGTAGGGAACGAACGCCCGTATCGGTGCACGCGAGATACGTGGTCTGTTCCAAGGTCCATGGACCTAGCGGCCCGAAGTCCCCTGGCCGACCCGTCGGTTCCCAGTAGGACTCAGCCACGGCTTCCCCCTCCCGCCGATCGAGGTTTCACGACGCCATGATGGCCATGTCAGTCTCGACCAGACAGGACCACGAAACCAGACCGGAGGACCGCGTCACTGGATGCGGTCAGCTCCGGGCGTCGGCGGGTCGGCGAGTACGACCTGAACATTCACGCGGAGAGTCTCGGCATCACGGACGCCGGGGACGTGGACGGAGGCGCGCCGGCGCCTGGCACGCGGCGGTGTCTTCGCCTTCTCCCATCGCGAGCCCAGCGCCGGCCAGTGCGGAGCACAGCAGATGGGCGGCAAGTGGCTGGAGGGGCGGGAGAGTGAACTGGTCGTGTATCGCTGGCAGTACGGGCCGGAGCAGTGGGTCGACATCCTCAAGCGTCACGGGTTCAGCACGGCACACGCCGAGGTGCTGCCTCAACCGGAGCCCGGCACCCTGGGGACACTCCTGGCGAGTGGCCGTGTTCCGGACTGACCGATGGCAAGGCACACGGGAAGTACACGGGAAAGGGGGCACCCATCGCTGTCCTCCGCGAAGCCGCCGCGGGACCACGTGGCGGCCAGGCGCACGCGACCGGTACCTAACGCAGCAGCGCCAGCAGCCGCCCCACCGCCTCCGCGGCCGGCTGGCCCACCGCGGAGACGGCTGCCGCGATCTGTGCGAGGGACGCCAGGACGAGGCCGCGTTCGCGTAGGGCGGCCCGGTCGGGGGTGAGTTGGGGCAGGGCGTCGTCGACGGTTCGGGCCTGGTCGGGGGTGAGGTGGGGGCGTAGGTCCCGGAGGAGGTGGGTGAGGTCTGCCACGGCGGCGTGGAGCTCGGCGTCCTGGGTGGCGCCGCCGACGGTGCCGTGGTTGATGCCGACGTTGTCGTGGCCACCGTTCATGTTGACCACGGGGCCGTAGTAGTTCGACGTGTCGCTCACAGCTTGAACCCCGTGTTCCCCCGGCCGCCGTTCATGTTGACGACAGGTCCGTAGTTGTTCGTCTTGTTGCTGTTGTACTGGTGCACGACCGCGCTGAACTCGGCCTGCGGGTTGTCGATCGCGTACACGATCTTTCCGGCGATCTGCCGCAGCTCGTCCACGCTCGGCAGGGTCACGATGACCGCGGAGCCGCTGGCCGTCTCGACGACCAGCACCGGCTTGCGACCGAACACGTCCCTGAAGGCGGCCAGGAACAGGACGCAGATGATGATCAAGGGCGGCTGGTCGTCACCGGCGTCCTGGAGACGCGCCTCATCGCCGCTCGTGTAGGCGATCAAGATGTAGACCACTACGGCGACGACGAGGTATTTCACGAAGCGGAGGGCGGCCGTGCTCCAGTCGCCCTTGAGCTTGAAGGCGTCGACCCAGGTGATGTTGTGCAGGGGGACGGCCGCCGACCCCACCCACAGCACTCGGCTGCTGACCCGGAGGACCAGGGGGGCTCCCCTGCGGGGAAGCGGCGGTATGGGGGGCGGTTGGGCCGGTTGCGGCGGCGGGTCGGGCGGTGGTGCGGCGATGCTTCCTGTCCCGGTCTGGTCCATGCGCTCCCCCGTGTTGTCCCGTGTTGTCGTGCTCCCGTGCTGTGTCGCGGGGACACCATTAAGCCTCTTTGGGTGGTTGTGGGGCAGACGAGAAGCGGCCATTCCACCTGTGTGCGGCTGACACGCGGCCTCGCGGTTCTGGTCGTCCACCCGGCAACGTGGTCCGGAAGAAGCACCCTGGCACCCTGACGACGCCAGAAGCGCCCCCACCCGGCACACGGCCGAACGGGGGCGCTCCGCGCCGGGGAGGCGTCGTGGGTGGGTGGGCAGTCTGGGCGGTCGACCGGCCTGCGCCGACCGGCGACCGGCGACCGTCGGCCATCGCGTGACCGTAGGCCCGCGAACCGCCGCAGGCCTACGACCCGTACACCGCGAACTCGTACACCGAGTCACCCCACTGGGAGTTCCGGCCCGTGGCGTTGATCCGGACGTAGCGGCCCGAGCCGTTCACGTCGACGTCCTGGATGTCGGCCGGGCTGTTGTCGTTCTGGTAGACGGTCGTCCAGGAGTTGCCGTCGTTCGACGTCTGGATCTGGTAGGCCGATGCGCCGGCCGCCTCCCAGATGACCGTCGCGTGGTTGATCGTGTGCGTCTGGCCCAGGTCGACCTGGAGCCACTGCGGGTCGCTGAACTGGCTCGACCAGCGGGTGGTGATGTCGCCGTCCGTGGCGTTCGACGCCGGGAACTCGGCGCTCTCGGCCGACGACGCGGTGGTCGGCTTGCCCTGTGCGAGATTGGCGGTGGGGTGGCCGGCGGGGGCCTTGTTGTAGACGGCGACGTAGTCCACGTTCAGCTGGCCGCCGGAGACCGTGGCCGCGTTGGGGCCACCGCCGTACGCGGCCGGGAAGGCGCCGCCGATGGCGAGGTCGAAGATGATGAAGAAGCTGTGGTCGACGGCGTCGGCCCACTGCGCGGCGTCCACCTGGTCGGCCTTGAGCGTGTAGTAGTTGGTGCCGTCCAGGTACCAGCGGATCTGCTCGGGCGACGTCGACCTGTCCAGTTCCACCGCGTACGTGTGGTAACCCGTCTGGCAGCCGGCGCACGGGCGCTCGCCGCTGCCGACGCCGGTGGACTCGTTGCAGGAGCCGCCCGGCGCGACACCGCAGTGCAGGGTGCCGAAGGTCGAGCTGCGGCCGTTGATGTCCTCCAGGATGTCGACCTCGCCGGAGCCGGGCCAGGTCTTGCCGACCCGAAGCGGGGCGCCCAGCATCCAGAACGCCGGCCAGTACCCGGCGCCGTTCGCCGTGCTGACGTCCGGCTGCTGGATGGACGCCTGCATCCGCACCACACCGCCGGGCAACGCCCCGAACCCGTCGGCCTGCGTCTCCACCCGGCCCGACGTCCAGCCGGTGTTCGGGTCGCTGCCGTCGTGCAGGGCCTTGAGCACCATGTGACCGTTGCCGTCGTGGAATACGTTGGCGGTGCTGGTGGTCGTCGTCTCGATCTCGCCGGTGCCGAAGCTGCTGCCCGGGCCGGCGTCGTAACGCCAGACCTTGGTGTCCAGACCGGTGCCCGCGGCGCCGTCGAAGTCATCGGCCCAGGTGGTGGTGAACCCCTCGGGCGGTGCGGGCACGGAGAGCGGGCGGACCTGGGGCGCGTCCGCGTCCGCGTGCGCGGCGGCCACGGGCTGCCGGGCGGTGGCCTGCTGCGCGGAGACGGTCGGCGAAGCGGTGAACAGGGCCGCCGCGGTGGCGGCGAGGGCCACCAGGCCGACCCCGACCCGGCGGGCCGGGCGGACTGGAGGGGCCGGGCGGTGACGCCGGGCGGAAGCGCGCAAGCCCGTACTGCCTCTGCCATCTCGGATGCCCTGGAGGTCTCGGATGCCCTGGATATCTCGGGTGTCTCGGGTGTCTCGGGTGTCTCTGAGTGACATGCGTACTCCTTCTCCTTGTGGGGGGAGCGCTCCGTGTGTGCGTTGGGGGGAGCGTCCGCGTCTCGTGACGCGGAGTCCGGCACCGGTGCCGGTACCGGCGGGGTCCGGTGCCGCTACCGGCACCGGTGCTGGTGCCGATGCCTGGAGGTGAGCTCGTGCGAGCCGAGAGCCGAGAGCCGAATTTCTGAGAGCGCTCTCTTGGGAGAGCGCTCTCAGAGCCTGTTCCTCCGCCGGACGGCTGTCAAGAGAGCGGGAGCGAGGCGCTGGTGGGCGCGTCGGCACCGGGCTGCTCCGGTGGGCTGCTTACGATCCCGGGGCCCGAGCCCGCCGGGAACGACCGAAGAGGAACGACCCGTGCAGAACCAGTTCGCCATCGACGTCAGCCGCATCCGCCAGGAGGCCCGGAAGAACATCACGAAGGGCCCGGTCACCCCCGCGAACAAGGCCGACCTCGAACGTCTCCTCAACGTGCTCAACCAGGTCGTCGCCACCGAAATGGTCTGCTACCTGCGCTACACGCAGAACGCGATCGTGGCCCAGGGCATCCACCGCGAGCAGGTGGCCGACCTGTTCCGCGAGCACGCCGACGAGGAGCTCGACCACTTCAAGCGCGTCTCGGACCGCGTCAACCAGCTGGGCGGCAACCCGGACATGGATCCGGCCACCCTCGTCTCCCGCTCCCACACCGAGTACGTGACGCCCGCCGAGACCGACCTCCAGGGGATGATCCGCGAGAACTTCGTCGCCGAACGCATCGTCATCGAGACGTACACGGAGATCGTCCGCTGGATCGGCGAGAGCGACCCGACGAGCCGTCGGCTCATCGAGGACATCCTCGAGGAGGAGGAAGAGCACGCGGACGAGCTGAACGACCTGTACCAGCCCTAGGTGTGTTGTCCCGGGGCGGGCGGGACTTCGGACCTACTCGTCAGACTCCCCCTAGTCCTCGGCGAGGACGGCGCGTGCGTGGTCGCCGCCGACGAAGCCGCGCAGTTCCTCGCTCGCCTGCTCCAGGGCCCGGACGACGACGGCCAGATCGTCGTCGGACAGTGGTCCCAGCGTGGTGTCGGCGAGGTCGGCCCAGACCCGTTCGATCCGGGGGATCAGGGCCCGCCCCTGCGGGGTGAGGGCGATGCGTACCTGGCGCCGGTCGGAGGGGACGGGGTCCCGACGGAACAGCCCGGTCTTCTCCATCCGTTTGAGGCTGCGCGTCGCGGTGGGGGACTCCACGCCGAGCCGGTCGGCGAGGGCGGAGATCGTCATGCCGTCCTCGGCCTGGGCGAGCACCCACAGCAGGACGTCCTGGCCCGGGTGCAGGCCGAACTCGGCCAGGGCGTGCGCCTTCGCCGCCCGGTAGAGCTTGGACAGCTTGTTCAGGGCGCGGTTCACGCGGGTGACGTCGGCGGGGTCCATGTCCCCACCCTACGGTGAGATATATAGTCGGCTATTAGATAGCCGGCTATGTAAATGGAGAAGGGGAGCGGTCATGGACCTGGGTCTCAAGGGGAAGGTCGCCTTCGTCACGGGTGCTTCGGGGGACATCGGTGCGGCCACCGCCGTCGCGCTCGCCCGCGAGGGCGCTGCCGTCGCCGTCGGGTGGCACAGCAGGCGCGAACGAGCCGCGGAGGTCGCGGCACTGGTGGAAGGCGCGGGCGCGGGCGCGACCGCGTGCCCGGTGCGGGTGGATCAGGCGGACCCCGTGTCGATGGCGCGTGCCGTCGACACGGTCCGCGAACGCCTCGGACCGGTGGACGTGCTGGTGGCCAATGCGGTGGCATGGCCGACGCAGGACCAGGACTGGGACGCCCTCGTGCACGGCCTCACGGTGAACGCGGCGGGCACCATGACCCTGGCCGAGACGGTGATACCCGACATGCGGGAATCGGGCTGGGGCCGGATCGTGCTGGTCTCCTCCTGCGTCGTCGAGCAGCCCGCGCCGGCCGCGGCGGGCTACCCGGCCGCGAAGGCGGCGATCGAGGCCGCCGCGCGGGTGCTTGCCCTGCGCGAGGCACGGCACGGCATCCTCACCAACGCCGTCCGCCCGGGGTTCACCCTCACCGAGCGTGCGCTCACCCATCCGGGGTTCGGCCAGGAGCTCGTGGACGCGGAGTCGGCCAAGACGCCCACCGGGCGGATCTGCACCCCGGAGGACGTGGCCGGCCTGATCGCCTACCTGGCCTCCGACGCCAACGGGCACGTCAACGGGGAGGTCGTCTCGGTCGCCGGGGGGCGCCATTTGACCCGCTGACCCATTGGGCCGTTGACCTGCGGACCCGCTGACCCGCTGACCCGCTGACCCGCGGACCCGGAGACACGGGTACCCGCTGGTCCGGAGACCCGGAGACCCGGAGACCCGGAGACCCGGAGACCCGGAGAACACGGCCCGGCGGCTGTTCGATCGGTCGACCCTGCGGACGTCGCGTGCCGCGTCCGCAGGAGGGCTCAGCCGTCCGCCTCCGCGGTCACCCCGTCGTGCAGCCAGCCGACGGCCTTGCGGAATCGCTCCCGGCTCTCGGGGCCCGGGTCGATCGCGTGGAGCATCGCGTACCCGTAGCCGAGCGCCTGTGCGGCGAACGCGGCGTCGAGGGTGTGGGGTGCCGGTACTCCGGTCGTCTGGGTGATCAGCTCGGCGATCTCGTCGCGCACCCGGTCGAAGCCTTCGGCCAGGCGCGGCCGGACGCGGGGGTTGCGGACCGCGTAGAGCCAGAACTCGACGAGCAGCAGCATCGTCTCGGGGTGCTCGTCGAGTTGCTGGGTCCACCGTCTGGCCGCGTAGTCGGACGTGGGGGCGGGGGCGGCGTCTTCCGATTCCGATGTCGTGTCCTGCTCGTTGCGCAGGGAGCGCGTGAACAGTCCCAGCAGGGCGAGGAACAGGTCCTCCTTGCCCTCGAAGTTGGAGTACACCGCCCCCGTCGAGCAGCCGGCCGCGCGTGCGATCTCCGGGAGCGTCGCCGCGTGGAAGCCACGCTTGGCGAAGACCTCAGCGGCGGCCCGGAGCAGTGCCTCACGCGTGCGTTCCTGGCGTTCGCGGCGGCTCGGATTCTGCTCCATGCGTTCATTTCTAGCAGTGCGGACGCCGGAGGTTCGTCCGGTCATGCGGGGCGATCCGGCAGGCGATCAGGTGATCCGCGTGCCGCCGGCCTGACGTGTGTGTGACCTGTGACACATCATCGTGGGATACCTTGTTGGCGATTCAGATAACGCTCATTATCTGAACCCCGATCAAGAAGGCGCGCGTGGCCTGAGGCCCGCGGCGTCGCAGGGGGATCGCCCGGTTTCACTCAACGACAAGGAGTGCCCCATGAGTTCTCGGTCCACGAGGGTCACCAGCACGTTAATCGCCCTGGCGGCGACGGCGGGTTGCGCCGTCGCGGTGGCCCCCGGTGCGCAGGCGGCCACCGCGCAGGCGTGCCCGCAGGTCGCCGTGTTCGAGACCGACGGGTACGGGCACGGCGAGACCATGGACAACTGGAACGCATCGTCGTTCAACCACAACACCCCGGCCGGCTGGCAGATCGTCCAGGTGCCCTACTACAGCGGGATCTTCCCCGTCGTGGACAAGACCGCGCTCGACGAGTCGGTGGCGGCCGGGGCGGCCAAGGTCGAGGCGGCCGTGCGCGACTTCCACGCCGACTGCCCCGCCTCGCAGCTCAAGCTGGCGGGCTACTCGGAAGGCGCCGCGGTCGCCGGTGACGCACTGGCGGATCTCGCCGGCTCGTCCGACATCCCGCACGGACAGATCAGCGGAACCCTGTACGGCGACCCGCGCCGCGACTTCGGCGACGGCGGTGTGGGCGGCGTGGCCGGCGGCATCGAGACCAACCTCCCGACGATCCTGCCGGGCGTCACCATGCGCGGCGGACGGGACTTCAAGGACGTCGCGGTGCGCGAGGTCTGCAACGAGAACGACGCCATCTGCAACTCGGCCAACATGATCACCAACCTGCTGGCGTTCGCCAACGGCTGGGTGGGATACGCGTCCGGCGACCACGGCTACGACCTCAACCCGGCCAAGGACACCGGAAACGGCCTGACCCTGCACACCCAGCAGCACCGCATCGACTTCGGGCCGCCGCTGCCCCTGCCGATCGGTACGCCCTGGCAGATCCAGAACCTGCTGGGCGACACCGCGGACGCCAAGGCCCGTGTGGTCACCGCTCGCGACGCCCTGCCGGGCGTGGTGGGCGCGGACACGCTGGCGGCACTGCACGACGACCCCTGGTTCCGGCTGATCCAGTCGGCCTGACACCACACCACATCTCCCCTCCGCATCGGCTAGGCGCGCGGGTTCGTCCACCCGCGGACGGGCGAACCTGCGCGTTGGCGTGCGGTCGAGGATCAGGTGCCGGTCGGCCCTCGTCAGACGGTCGGGCGCCAGCCGAGCGCAGGTCCGAGGTGGGTGGCGATGTCGGTGAGGATCTGCACGTAGTCGTCGTGCTCGAAGGTGAACGGCAGCGCGAACGCGACCTCGTCCACCTCCCGGTACCCGGCGTGGCCGGCGAGCCGTTCGGCGATCTCCGCGGAGCCGCCCACCAGATCGGGCGCGAACAGCAGGCGCGCCGGGCCCTGCGGGGCGGTGGTCCGCGGCAGCCGCTGCCTGGCGTACGCCTCGTACTTCGCGCGTTGCGCGGGCGAGGCGCTGTCGGTGGGGATGACGACGAGACCCTGGGAGACGCGGGCGCGGTCACCGTCGGGGTGGCGGGCGCGGAACGCCCGGATCTGCGCGGCCTGGATCGCCGCGAAGTCGAATGACTCCCCTGGGTTCGCAGACGTTCCGGGGTCACCGGCCTTCACGACGCTGCTGGTGAGCAGGTTGACCCCCTGCTCGCCGGCCCACTGCGCGGACCTCAGGCTGCCGCCGCCGTACCACACGCGGGAGGCCAGCCCGGGAGCGTGCGGTTGGACCCGGTCGGAGAACGTCTCGAAGCCCTCGGTGCCGCTGAAGTCGGTGGCCGGCTTGCCCCGTACGAAGTCCAGGAAGCGCTGCACGCGGGCGTAGCCGAAGTCCTCGGCGTCGGCGGTGTCCGGGTAGAGCGCCGGCCCGACCCGGTCGTAGTGCATCGGCGGACCGACGCTGACGCCCGGGTTCAGCCGGCCCCCGGACAGCAGGTCGACCGTCGCCAGGTCCTCGGCGAGGCGCAGCGGGTTCTCCCAGCCCAGGGGGGTGACTGCGGTGCCCAGGTGAATGCGCCGGGTGCGCTGGGTGGCCGCGGCCAGCACGGCGACGGGCGACGAGATGCCGTACTGGAGGTGCCGGTGCCGCACCCAGGCGCTGTCGAACCCCAGCCGCTCACCCAGCTCGATGATCTCCAACGTCGACTCGTGGCCGCGGCGCGGATCGGCCTCGTCGAACAGCCCGATGGTCAGGAAGCCCAGTTTCCGCAACGGCTTCGAGGTCGGCGGCATGACACCCTCCCCACGTCCGGGCCTGCCCCGTGCGTTCGGGCCTGCTCGGTGTCGGCAACCAGGTCATGGGGTCTTTTGTTCCTGCCGTCTTGCCGTCCTGCCGTCCTGCCGTCCCGTCGTGCCGTCCTGCCGTCCTGCCGTCCTGCCGTCCTGCCGTCCCGTCGTCCCGTCGTCCCGTCGTGCCCGCGGTGCCTGCCGTGCCCGTCGTGCTCGCCGTCCCGGCTGCCCCGGCTGTTCCCCTGGCCGTCCTCAGTCCTGGTCCGCGGGCCGGGCCGCGGGTCCGTCCGGGTGTGGAAGCAGCGGGAACAGGCGGGTGATGAGAGCCACCGGGAGGGCGCCCTCGGGTCGGGCCAGCGGCCGTTGTTCGCGGTCCTGGTAGGGGGCCAGCGCCCGTCGGATCGTGGCCGCGACCCGGCTCATCTCCTCGGGCGTCAGGTAGCTGACGGCACTGAAGGCCTCGTCGTGGTGCCACTCGGCCGGCGCGTGGTCCCGCTGGTCGAGCCAGCGCTGCCAGCTCTCGTCCTCGAGTCCGCGGGCCAGCGCCCCGAAGTCCGCCTCGGCGGACGTACCGGCTGCGGCATCCGCCTGCCGCAGCCGCCACGGGCGAGCCCGGCCCCCGGTGTGCGGGGCTTCCTCGATGTGCCCGTGCCGGGCGAGCTGCCGCAGGTGGAACGAGCAGAGCCCGGAGCTGTAGCCCAGCCGGGCGGCGGCTTCGGTCGCGGTGACGGTGCCGACCTCGGCGAGCAGGTCGAGCAGGGCGGTGCGGACTTCGTGCTCGCGCAGTCCGCCACCGGCACGGTCCCGGTCTCGGGACGACCGGCCGGTCGGGGGGATGTCGAGGTCATCTTCAGTCACTTTGCAAAGTCTGCTACTTTGCAAAGAACTTCGCAATCATCCGCAACCAAGGGGGCCGGAATGGCGGAGGCCGCACGCGGCTCGGTACGCCGCATCACGGAAGTGGGCGAGGACGTGCTCAAGCGTCCGTGCCGGGAGGTGACCGAGTTCGGCAGCGCCGCGCTGTCGGCCCTGGTCGACGACATGTTCCTGACCATGTACATCGCCGACGGCGCCGGCCTTGCCGCCAACCAGGTCGGCGTCGATCTCCGGCTGTTCGTCTACGACTGTCCCGACGACGACGGGGTCCGGCACGTCGGGCACGTCGTCAACCCCGTCCTCGACCTCCCCGATCCGGGCGATCGACGCCTCATCGACACATACGAGGGCTGCCTGTCCGTACCCGGTGCCGCCATGTCCGTCCCCCGTACCGATCGCGCCGTCGTGCGGGGCCTCGACAAGGACGGCACCCCTCTCGTCATCGAGGGGACGGGCTACTTCGCCCGGTGCCTGCAACACGAGTACGACCACCTCGTCGGGCACACGTATCTCGACCGGCTGTCCAAGCGGGACCGCAAGGAGGCGCTCCGGCAGATGGCCGACCGCCGAGACGTGGTCTTCGCGCTCCGGGCGAGCAAGGCGGAGGCCGTCGAAGCGGCCCGACGACCGGGCGATCAGGCTCCGACCCCCGGGTGATCAGGCTCCGACCCCCGGGTGATCAGGTCCCGATGTCCGGGTGATCAGGTCCCGATGTCCGGATAGGGCAGTCGCATGTGCGACAGCCGTCGTGCGTACTCCAACTGGAAGCCGAGCGGCTCCGCGTGGTCGCGTTCGAACAGGCCGATGAAGAGGGTCAGGGTGAGGAACGGGTGGGCGCCGAGTTCGAAGAGCTTCGGGTAGTCGTGGGTGGCCAGGGCGGCGCGTTCGGTGTCGTCGAAGGCGAGCCAGGTGCTGGACTCGTCGGAGGCGCAGTTGAGGATGCGGTTCGCGTGGTCGGCCTCCCACCGGGCGACCGTGCCGGCGGGGTCGGTGCGGTAGGCCTCGACGAGGGCGGGGTCGCGGTCCACGGTGTAGAGGAACTTGTTCAGCAGGTATTTGCTCACGCCGGCGCTCCGTTCGGGTACCAGGTGAAGTAGGCCTCCATGGTGTGGAACAGATCGAGGGTGTCGACGTAGTCCGCCCTGTTGCCCTCGCCCGCCACCCCCATCATCAGCATGAAGTCCATGAACCCGTGGGTGGCGTTGCCCGGCAGGTGCAGGCTCTCCAGGCTGACCTCGCCGAGGCACTCCTCGATGTCACCGCCCGCTATCCAGCCGACCGCCTTCTGGTCGAACTCGGGGTCGGGCCCGTGCGGCCCGAACTGCCGGGGCCCGCCCAGCTCCAGCGACAGGTGCCCGGTGCCGATCACCGCGACCCGCTGGTCGGACGGCCAGGACTCGATCAGCTCCCGGATGGTGCGCCCGAGCTGCACGAAGCGCTTCGGCTGGGGCAGCGGCGGGGCGAAGATGTTCGTGTAGATCGGCACGATGGGCAGATCGGCCTCGGGGCGCAGCGTGATGATCGGGCACGTGATGGAGTGGTCGATGCGCAGCTCGTTGGAGAACGCGAGGTCGAACCCGGCGTCCAGACCCTGCCGCAGCACATGGGCCGACAGGTCCTCATGCCCGGTGAGCAGCATCTTCGGCAGCCCGAACTCGCGCTCCTCGTTGTAGAAGTTCGCGTCGTAGAACGGGGCCTTGCCGACCAGGAACTGCGGCATGTTGTCCAGCCACAGCTGGTGGAAGTGGTCGGAGCCGACCATCACCAGCACATCGGGGCGCGCCCGGGTGAGGGTGGCACGGAACGCCTCGATCTTGCGCACCCAGGTGTCGGCGAACGGGGGCCGGTCCGCCCCCACGGAGGTGCTGGCGCGGTAGTAGAAGGGATGGTGGGTGGACGCGATCACGGCGACCAGTTCGGCCATCGCAGCCCTCCTGTCTGTCGGGCGTTCGCTTCTGTCGGGCGTTCGCTGTTCTGGCGGCAGTCCCCCGCCGGTCCGTGGTCAGTGGGGCTCGGGGGCGACGGATCGGTTGGCCCGGTCCACCGACAGGAAGATGTCGTTCGCGACGGGGCGGTGCAGCTCCTCGGCGAGCTGGCCGATGAGCCCCGCGGTACGGGCCAGCAGGGCGAAGCCGCGGAGCAGTTCGAGCGGCAGGCCGAGGTCGGCGAGTGCGGCGCCGCAGACCCCGGCGCCGTTCAACGGGAGCGTCTTGCCGAGGACCTGCGGGTGTACGCGGCCGATCGCGGCGAAGAGGGACAGGTGCGGCCCGTACAGCTGCTCCTCGGCCGCGATCCGCAGCAGCCGCGGGGTGCGGGGATCGCCCTGCTTGTGGACGTGGTGCCCGAGACCGGGGACGAAGGCGCCCGCCGCGCGCCGCGCCCGCACGGTCGTCAGGGCCAGCGCGTCCCACCCGGCGTCGTCGTCAGGCAGCGGGCCCCGCGCCGACTCCAGCACCTCGTGCAGGAACCGGCCGCAGTCCTCGGTGACCCCGAGGAAGCGTGAGCCGCCGCCGAGCAGGCCGGCGGCGAGCGCGCCCTGCACCGAGTCGGGCGCCGACAGGTACGTCAGGCGCGTGACGATGGCCGTCGGGGTGAAGCCGTGGTCGGCGAGCGCCGCCAGGACCGCCTCGAACACCCGGGTCTCCCCCTTGGTCGGCCGGCGTTGGGCCGCCAGCCAGAACGCCAGCTCCCCGAAGCCGACCGTGCCCATGATGTCGTCGGCCAGGTCATGGCCCAGGAGGGTGATCGCCTCGGGTGTGGACGCGCCGAGGGCCGTCGGGTAGTCGGGGCACCGGCCGTGTGGGGGCCGGGCTTCGGCCGGGTCAGTCACCGTCGGCCTCCTGAGGGGTGGTCAGCCAGGCGCGTAGCTCGGTGCCGTGCTCGTCGAGTTCCGGTGGGGGATGCAGATAGCCGACGGGGGTGGCGGAGAAGCGGATGGGGTTGCGGGTGGTGGGCACCGCGCGCTCCCCTTCGCCGACCGTGACGATCGGGTCGAGCCCGAAGCGTTCCGCCATGGCGAAGCCGCCGTCGATGGTGTTGATGGGTCCGCACGGCACGCCGACCGCGGTCAGCGCCTCGAACCACTCCACGGCGCCGCGGGTGGCCAGCCGCTCCTCCAGGATCGGGCGCAGCTCCTCGCGGTGCTCGGTGCGGTCGGCGTTGTGTGCGAAGCGCGGGTCCGCCGGGACGTCCGGGAGGTCCAGGACCTCGCAGAGCCTGCGGAACTGCCCGTCGTTGGCCGCGGCGACGATGAGATCGTGGTCGGCGGTGGGCAGCGGCTCGTAGGGGAAGACGCTGGGGTGGGCGTTGCCCATCCGGAACGGCACCACACCGCCGGCCGCGTACGCCGAGCTGTGGTTCACGAGCCCGGTCAGGGCCGAGGAGAGCAGGTTGAGCTCGACGTGCTGGCCCTGGCCGGTCGCGTCGCGGTGGCGCAGCGCGGCGAGGATGCCGATCACGGCGTGGTTGCCCGCCATCACGTCGAACACGGAGATGCCGGCCCGGTACGGCGGCCCGTCCGGGCTGCCGGTGAGGCTCATCAGCCCCGAGATGGCCTGCACCATCAGGTCGTATCCGGGCACGTGACCACCGGCGCCGGTGCCGAAGCCGGTGATCGAGGCGTAGACGGAACCGGGGTTCGTGGCGCGCACGCTCTCGTAGTCGAGGCCGTACCGGGCCAGGCCGCCGGGCTTGAAGTTCTCGATGAGCACATCGGCGCGCCGGGCCAGCTCACGCGCGAGGGCGGCGTCGGTGTCGTCGCGCAGGTCGAGGGCGATCGAGCGCTTGCCGCGGTTGACGCCGAGGTAGTAGGTCGAGACGTCGCCCCGCACCGGGGGCGTCCAGCCACGGGTCTCGTCGCCCTGCGGGCCTTCGACCTTGATGACCTCGGCGCCGAGGTCGGCGAGGAGCATCGTGGCGTACGGGCCGGCGAGGACTCGGGAGAAGTCGGCGACCAGTACGCCCGACAGGGGCGGGCGTACTGCGGTGTCGGTGGGCGGGGGCTCTGCCCCCGGCCCGGTGCCCACGGTGAAGTCGTTCACGCTCGGTCCTCGTCTGTACGTAGAGCGGACTTCTGTCCGTACCTCGTCGCTGCGGCGAGTCTGCCGCCGGCACCTTCGGCGGTCAAGGGTCGCCGAAGGCGGCCTTGCTTGAAGGGGCGCGGGGAACTGCACGCCCGGCCACGATGTGACCTTGCAGGTCGCCACCGGCCGAAAGGGGCTGTTTCTGTCGTGTCCGGACTTCCCCCACTCTCGGCTTCGCTCGAGCGGGTGGTACCCCCATGCCGGTGGGGGCTGGTCGTGCAGTTCCCCGCGCCCCTTTTTTGCGCCTTTCGGCGCGGCTCAGGGCACCGTCACGTGCGGGACGTCCTGGACTCGGGCGAAGTCCGCGCTGATGTCGCCCGCGGTCTGGAGCAGCAGCGGCAGGTGGTGCTCGATCAGGTACTCCACCGACGTCTCCGCGGCATGGCAGTTGACGTTGATCCCGGCGATCACGCGGCCGGCGCCGTCCCGCAGCGGTGCGGCGACCGAGCGGATGCCCAGGGCGAGCTGCTCGTCGGTCAGCGCCCAACCGCGCGCCCGTACGTCCCGCAGCTCGGCGTCCCGTTCGGCCGTGTCGGGCTGCCAGCGGGCCACCAGGCCGGAACGGGACGGCTGGGCCAGCACCGCGGCCACCTCGTCGGGCGGCAACGCCGCGAGCTGGACCTTCCCCAGGGAGGTCGCCAGCGCCGGGAAGCGGGTGCCGATCTGCACGGCGAGCGACACGATCTTCGGCACCGACACGCGGGCCACGTAGACGATGTCCGCACCGTCCAGCTGTGCGATCGAGCAGGACTCATGGGTGCGCGCGACCAGGCGCTCCAGGTGCGGCCGGGCGACGTCCCACAGCCCCATGGAGCGCACGTACGCCACGCCGAGTTCGAGGACCCGCGGGGTCAGCGAGAAGCCGCGCTCGACGGTGCGCACGTACCCCAGCTCCTCCAGGGTGAGCAGGATGCGGCGTGCGGTGGGGCGGGCGAGCGAGGTGGCGGCGGCGACCTCGGCGAGGGTCATCGTCGGCTGGTTCGGCCGGAACGCCGTGATGACCTCGAGGCCGCGCGCCAGCGCTTCGATGAAGTCGGGACCGGTTCCCGCACGTGGCATGAGACGACCTCCTCGCAACCCGGCCGCACCGGGACCACCCGGCTTCCCGCCACCGGCTCCGCCCGGCGTTCCCCGGGCCTCACCCGAAGCGTAACGGCCGCTGTCCGCGGGGCGGACGACACCGGGCGCAGACCGCCGCACACGGGGACCGACGCCGCATTGACACCGAAGACGGCCTGCGCCAGGGTGTCCGCAACCCGGATTTGTCCGTAGAGCGGACAGTTGTACGCAGCGGCCGGGGGCGGGAAGAGCACGAAGCAACAGGGAACGGCACGGAACGGCACGGCCAGCACGGACGGCACAGCACGGCACGCATGCGCGAAGGAGCGTGAGGCGATGACCCAGCCCACCCACGACACTGCGGGCCGCCCGATCGTCCTGCGGGGCGGCACCGTCCTGACGGTCGACGCCACCCGGCAGGTGCACACCGGCCGCGATGGTGGTGGCAGCCGCGATGGTGGTGACGGTCGAGATGGTGGTGACGGCTGTGACGTCCTGGTCGTCGGTGACCGTATCGCCGCCGTCGGCCCCGGCCTGTCCGTGCCGGACGGCACCGTCGAGATCGACGCGCGCGGCGGCATCGTCATGCCCGGGATGATCGACACCCATCGGCACATGTGGCAGACGGCCATGCGCGGCTACGGCGCCGACTGGACGTTGACGCAGTACTTCGTCTGGTACTACCTGGAGTGGGGGAAGGTCTTCCGCCCGCAGGACATCCACGCGGGCAACCTGCTCGCCGCCTGGGAAGCGCTCGACGCCGGCGTCACCACCACCGTCGACTGGTCGCACGGCCTCCAGACGCCGCAGCACGCGGACGCCGCCGTCGACGCCCTCCAAGCGGTGCCCGGCCGGTTCGTGCTCGCCTACGGCAACATCCAGGACGCGCCCGCCGCATGGACGGGCACCCCCGAGTTCCGCGACTTCGTCGCCCGCCGCATCCCGGACGACCGCGACATGCTGGGCTTCCAGATCGCCTTCGACGTCACCGGCGATCCATCCTTCCCCGAGCGGCCCGCGTTCGAGGTCGCCCGCGAACTCGGCGTGCCGGTCACCACACATGCCGGCGTGTGGGGCGCGACCGGCGACGACGGCATACGGCTCATGCACGAGCACGGGTTCATGACCCCCGAAACCGTCTACGTGCACGGTGCGTCGCTGTCCGCCGACTCCTACCATCGCATCGCGGCGACCGGCGGCTCCGTCTCCGTCTCCACCGAGAGCGAGCAGAGCGCGGGCCAGGGCTACCCGCCCACCTGGACGCTCCGGGCGCACGGCATCCCCGTCTCGCTCTCCATGGACACCTCGGTCTGGTGGAGCGGCGACCTCTTCTCCGCGATGCGCACCACCCTCGGCGCGGACCGCTCGCGCGAGCATCTTCAGGCCCACGCCAGCGGTGAGACGGTCACCCATGCCGCCCTCCGCGCCGACCAGGTCGTGGAGTGGGCCACCCGCGGCGGCGCCCGCGCGCTGGGCCGCGAGGCCGACCTCGGCAGCATCGAGCCCGGCAAGAAGGCCGACCTCGTCCTCATCAAGAACGACGCGTCACCCGTGTCGTTCCCGCTGCTCAACCCGTATGGGCACGTCGCCTTCCAGGCGCAGCGCGGGGACGTCCACACCGTGCTGGTGAACGGCCGGATCGTGAAGCGGGACGGCCGCCTGGTCGACGTGGACCTGGCCGCGCTGCGCCGCACGGTCGACGGGACCGTGGACCACCTCCGGTCCCAGCTGGGCGAGGACGCCTGGCAGCGCGGCATGAACCCGGACGTACCCGAGACGAAGGTGCTGGACAACCCCTACACGTACACGCAGTACCGGAGCGGCAGCACGCACGGCGGATGAGGCGGTGACGGGAGCCGACTCGGTCATCGGGCCGGGTCAGGATCCGGGTCAGGATCCGGATCAGGATCCGGATCCGCTTCCGCGCCGCGCCCGCAGGACGACGTCGCGGGTGTGGTGGGTGCCGGGCGGTGCGGGTGCGGTGCGCGGGCGGGTCTCGTCGACCAGGACGGTCCAGCTCTCGTCGAGGAGCTTGGCGACGTCCGCGGGCTGGTAGAAGTCGTCGGGGTGGAAGCCGTGCTCGTCGTCCGGCGGGAACTCGGCCGGGTCATGGCCGGCGAACAGCAGGGTGCCGCCGGGTGCGACGGCGTCCAGCAGTCCGCGCAGCGCGGTGTGGTCCGGCTGGTGCGGGAGCGGGAAGTACTGGGCGGACACCAGGTCGAACGGGCCGGCGGGTGGTGGCGCGCTGGTCAGGTCGGTGTGCGACCACGTCACGCGGTCCGTGAGAGCCCCGGTCGCCGCGGCGGCGCGTTCCAGGGCGATCGACGAGATGTCGATCGCGGTGACCTGCCAGCCCCGGCGGGCCAGCCAGAGCGCGTCGCCGCCCTCACCGCATCCCACGTCGAGGGCCCGGCCCGGTGGCAGGCCGGTGACCTCGGTGACGAGCACCCCGTTGGGCGCGCCGCTCCAGAGCTGCTCCCGGCCGCCGTACAACTCGTTCCAGAACTGAGCGTCCACTGTCCGCCGTCCTCTCCCTGACTGGGTGGCCCGTGACCGGCGCCGACGTCCTCGTAGCCGGCGCCTCGTGGCCCTGCGCGACCAACCTGCCCGCACCCCCACCGAGCCGACAAAGTTCTTTGCGGAAACTGCAAAACCCGCGCACAGTGAAGGCAGGAGGAAGCGCGCGCACAGTGAAGGCAGGAGGAAGCCAGGGGGAAGGCAGGGGGAAGGCAGGGGAAAGGCGGGCGGAAGGCGTGAGGCTGAGGCCCCCATGAGGAGAGGAAGGGATGAGGAGAGGAAGGGATGAGGAGAGGAAGGGATGAGGGACGGCATGAGGGACGACTTCGACGCCGTGCTGGCCGCGGTCGGACCACGGCTGCGTGAGCTACGGCACCGCCGCTCCGTCACCCTGACCGCCCTGTCGGAGACCACCGGCATTCCGGTTAGCACGCTGTCCCGGCTGGAGTCCGGGCACCGCAAACCGGGCCTCGAACTGCTGTTGCCGCTGGCCAGGGCCTACCAGATGCCGCTCGACGAACTCGTCGGGGCTCCGGCCAGCGGGGACCCCCGGGTGTACCCCCAGCCGATCACCCGGCACGGCATGACCGTCATCCCGCTGACCCGCAAACCCGGCGGGCTCCAGGCGTTCAAGCACATCCTCCCCGCGGGCCTCACCGATCGGGACCGCGATCCCGACCCCCGTTCGCACGAGGGGTACCACTGGCTCTACGTCCTCAACGGCCGGCTCCGCCTCGTCCTCGGTGACCGGGACCTCGTCCTCGGTGCCGGTGAGGTCGCCGAGTTCGACACCCATCTCCCGCACTGGTTCGGCAACGCCGACGCCCGGCCGGTGGAGTTCCTCAGCATCCTCGGGCCCCAGGGCGAACGGTTCCATGTCAGGGCCCGTTACCGACCCTCCTGAGCCGTCAACGTCCTGAGCACCTCACCGAGTCGCCGGCGCACGTCGGGATCGTCGACGAGCCCGTCCGAACCGATCATGGCCTGCTGCACGGGGATCCGTACGCAGGCCGCCTCCGTGACGGCGGCGCCGGTGTAGCCCAGTACCGTCCGCAAGGTGTCCTCCGCGCCCTGGCCGCGCCCCGGGGCCGCCGCGGTGACCCAGCCCACCGGCTTGTCGCAGATCTCGGTGCCGCCGACCGTCCAGTCCAGCAGGTTCTTGAACGAGCCCGGCAGCGTGCCGGCGTACTCCGGGGTGCAGACCAGGACCCCCGTCGCCCGCGCGATCGCCCCTCGCAGTCCGGCCACCTCGGCCGGCAACGGGTCGGTGTCGTCGTCGGGGTTGAAGTGCGGAAGGTCGGCCAGACCCGGATAGAAGAGGGTGCGTACCCCGAGGTCACGTGCCACGGCCCGGGCGGTGCGCAGCACGGCCTCGTTGGTGGAGCCGGCCCGCAGGCTCCCCGACAGCAGAAGGATCACTGGCAGCGTCGACATCGGCCCAACCTATCCGGCCGGGTGGCGGCGCCGCGAAGGCGTTCTCGGGAGGCCTCCCCGGCCGGCCGGGCGAGGGTACGGGGGGCGAGCCGGCCGCGCCGCCTCGGATCGCAGCCGGCGTCACTCCGCGCACCAGCACACTCACCATTCGTCACCATTCGTCAACTCCCTCCCATGTACGCTTCGTTGACGTACGGGAGAATTCGATTTCCACTGCTTCTTTGCCGGCGGATCGGTCGACGGTCACTGGTCACCGGTCACCGGTCGCTCGTGTTCGGGCGGGAGAGCACTCCGTGGGGGATCCGTGTGTGAAGATCTCGGGTTCGAGAAACTCCTCAGCGAGGAGGGCTTCTTCGCCCGCCTGCTCGGACGGTCGCCGTCGGGCGCCGGTCGGGAGCTGCTGTACGGGCCCGACCTTCCCGTGGTGCTGCTCACCGGCGGCCCGGGCATGGGCAAGGGCAGGCTTCTGCGGGCGGTGCGCGACCGGTTCGCCACCCAGGTGCCGGTGATCTACCTGCACTGCGGCCTGGCGCGGTACGAGGAGCATGCGCAGTCGGAGCCGGGCGCCCGCTCGGCCACCACAGAGGCCCTGGTCGAGGTCGCCCAGCTGCTGAGCAGCTGGCAGGGCACCGGCGGCCCGTTCGCCTTTCCGCGGCTGTTCGCCGGCCTGGCGATGATCGCGACCGGCGCCACCGGCGGCACCCCGGAGGCCGTCACGACAGAGGTGGAACGGTACGAGCAACTGCCCCAGAAGCGGCGCTTCCGCGGCCTGGGAGCAGGTGACTTCTGGCGAGGTGTGCTCCGCGGGAGCATCCGGAACCTGCTGGGAGCGGTGTCCGGGCAGATATTCGACCCGTATTCGGCGGCGGTGGGCAACGCCCTGGTGGAAGCCCTCTTCGAGCGTCTGGCGCCGCGGGGCGAGGCGGAACTGGAGCGGATCTACGGTGCGTATCCGGGCGCGGCCGGCCAGCCCAAGTTCGGGTTGCGCAATCTCGCCGCCGACTTCCAGGCCGGTGGCGAGGACCGGGAGCTGGCGGAGGGCTTCCTCTTCCGGGTGCTGCGCGAGGACCTGGAGGCGGCGTACGCCTCGACGTCCGGCTGGCTGCGCCGGGTCGGCCGTCCGGCGCTGCTGCTGGACCAGGCCGAGTTGCCCCTGGGGGAGCAACTGCTGCGTGCCGTCCTGACCGACCGCCGAGGCGGGCAGCGCGACCGCGTGGTGATCGTGGGCACCGCACGCCGGGCGGACGGTGGGGCCTTCCTGCACGGCGGCCTGCCGTCCCAGGACGTGGTGCCGCCGGTCGAGTTCCGGCCCGCCGACGGCGGCCCGCCCGACTGGACCCGGCGCACCGGCGCCGACGCGGACCACGCCTCGCTGGCCGACGGGGTGCTCCTGCTGCGCATGCCGCTGCTGGGCGGCGACCAGCTGCGCCACGAGACCGAACGCAGGCAGCGGCGCGCGGAGCCGGAGGGCGGCGCGAACCGCCGCCGCATCGACGCCGCCGTGGCACGGCTGAGCGGCGGACGACCGCACACGGCGATCCGGCTGGCCGCCGCGGTCGCCGCCTTCCGGATGCCGGCGGACGCCAATGACCGCGACATCCTGGACGCCCCCCTGCGGATCTCGGGCGACGGCGACCCCGAGCAACCGGTGGCGGACGTGCTGCTGCGGGAGCTGGTGCTGGAGCAACTGCCGGTGCGGTTGCCGAGCGAGCACCACGACCAGTGGCTCGACCTGCTCGCCCATCTGTCGGTGGCGCACGACGAGGAGTGCGCGGACGTCCTGCTCCGCCACCACCAGTCGGGCCGCGTGCACCGCCTGACGGCGCGCCATGTGTCCCAGCTGCTGCGCGACACCGGGTGGCCCGGCTGCCAACGGCACTTCATCGGCGACTTCGGGCTGCGCCAGGTACTGCTGCACCGGCTGTACGGGCTGCGCCCCGCAGGCGCCGCCTGGTACGCCGACCACCACCTGTTGCGGGACCACTACGCGGGACCCGCGGCGGCGGGACCCGCGGCGGCGGGGGAGGCGGCGCCGGGCGACCGGGCGTTCCGTTCGGTCACGGCGCACCGGATGAACCACCACCTGGTGTCCGGCGGTGTGGACGACGTGGTCAGCCATCTCGCCGCCACGCTGCCCGGGCGGCCCCGGGAATGGTGCGCCGAGCTGCTGGAGATCGCCCAGGCGCCCTATCCGGGCGGTGTGGACGCCCGGCGGGAGCGTGCCCAGGGCCTGGTCGCGGTGGACGGACCGGCGCTGCGCCGCACCGTCGACCAGCTGCTGCACGCGGTGTGGCTGTGCGAGGAGCGGACCAGGCCGACGGGGAAGGAGATGGCCCGCACGTTGGACAAGCTGCTGGAGCGTCTTTCGATCATGGAGTTCGACGGCGCGGGACAGCTCAGCCAGACGGCCACGGACTGGAGCGGCCTGGCCGAGAACGACCAGCCGTTGCTGCGTTGTACCTGCACCGAACAGCTCGGGCGAAGGAGGTAACGGGGATGCCCTGGTGGCAGAGGGTAACGGGATTGCCCAGGTGGCAGCGCATCTTGTACGTGCTGCTCGGCGCGACGGCGGTGGCCGTGATCGTCGCGGGCGGCTGGTACGCCTGGTCCGGCTTCCGGGAACCGGACACCTGCACCGACGGGATCGAACGGATCGACGGCGAGTGCATCGGTGTCAACGGCGAGGGCTACGACTTCGGCAATCCGGAGATCAAGGACGTGGCCCGGGACATCGCGGACCAGAACGCGGCGATCAAGGACCAGCCGCACGTCACCGTGGCCATGATGCTGCCGCTCCAGTCGGACCGCGCGGCGCTGCGCCGGCAGATGCGCAGCGACCTCGTGGGCGCCTACCTGGGACAGCTTGAGGCCAACAAGGGGCAGGGTGAGCCACCGAGGATCCGGCTGGTGCTGGCCAACCCCGGGCGCAACTACGCGCACCAGGACAAGGTCGTGGACACCCTGTTGCAGATGGCCGACTCGCCCGAGGACCAGTTGCGCGCCGTCACCGGCTTCAACCTCAGCCTCGATGCGACGGAGGCCGCCGTCAAGCGTCTGACCAGCCACAAGATCCCGGTGCTCGCCTCCAGGATCAGCGGGGACCGGATCGCGAACGAGGACCAGGCGAACGGCATGACGAGGTCGCGGTTCCCCGGCCTGGCCCGGATCATCCCCACCAACCACGACGCGGCCCAGGCGCTCGCCGACTTCAACGGCGACCAGGGCCGGGAGGACCGCAAGACGGTACTGGTCTACGACGAACGCCCGGACAGCTACAACGAGTCGTTGAAGAAGGCCTTCAGCGGGATCAAGGAAGTGGGTCCGGCCGGTCCGGACGCGATGCCCTTCAGGTCCCCGGCGCTCGACGAGGAGGGCTCGACCGGTAACCAGTTCACCCGGATGGCCGACAACATCTGCGACTCCGAGGCCGACACCGTCTACTTCGCGGGCCGCACGCTGCACCTGCGCCTGTTCGCGCTCAAGCTCGCCCAGGTGGGCTGCAACGACCGGCGGCACTACACCATCATCAGCGGTTCCGACGCCGCCTCCCTCCAGCAGTCCATGAGCGACAAGGACTGGGCGGCGCTGCGCGGTGCGGACGGCACGGCGAAGGTGACGGTGGAGTACGCCGCTCCCGCCCACCCGGACGCGTGGAGCACCGAGCTGACCCGCTGGAACGACGACTGGTACAAGGACCACGACCGCAAGCCCACCAAGGAGGAGGTCCCGCAGTACCTCACCGAACCCAAGGCGGCGCTGGAAGCCCTGGAGCAGCAGATCACGAGCACCCTGAACAGCGGCGTGAAGCTCGGCTTCGACCCGGACCCGAAGGACCCCCGGTCGATCCTGGAGGACTCCCGCACGATGCTCGTGTACGACGGCCTCGTGACCATCAGCCAGGCGGTGCACCAGGCGCAGCAGGGTGGCGCCGACGCGGTGCCCGGCCGGGAGGACGTCAGCACCCAGTGGCTGTCGCTCCAGGCCCGGCACCGGGTGAAGGGCACCAGCGGCCTGATATGCCTGACCAGCGGCGGCAACGCGTACGACAAGCCAGTCGCCGTCGTCCAACTGGACCCGGGCCAGAAGGGCCGCGGCAAGCTGAAGTTCGTCGGCCTCGGCTGGCCCACCGGCCGGGAGCAACCGAAGAACTGCGTGATCCCCAGCCGCACGCCCTGAGCGACGCGGCCTCAGCACTGCCGGGAGGTGGTGCGGTGGTCGGCGTGGCTTCCCGGCACGAACTCGTCGTCATAGCCGACCGTGGCGGGCGGCGCCGTGTTCACCGCGCGCAGGAAGGGTCCGGAGGCAAGCGTGAGAGCCGTGCACACGCTCACCGCCCCATGCGCTCCGCACCGCCACGAAGGCCCTCGCCGCCACCCCCCGGCGGTGCGCCTTCGGGCCCCTCAGGCGGTGCGTCGCCGCCCGGACCGGCCGGCCGCGTACGCGCTTCCGGCATCCGCGCTCTGCGCCGAGCTGCCGCGGTCCCGTGACTTCGCTCGACGTCGGCCGACGAGGTTGCGTGTCGATCGCCCCATGAGAGGCAGCTCTCGACCAAGGCCTGCCGTTGTGTGCAACAACGACGTGAGTGATGCGGTTGACGGGCGGTGCCCGCTTCGCCTCAGTGCGCGAGTTCGGCCAGGCTGCGTAGTCCCTGGAGCACTTCGGTGGCGGTGGGTGCGGCGGCAGGGTCGCTGAAGTGCTGGATCATCACACCTGACATCAGCGCGAGCTGGACGCTGCCGAGGCTCCGGACGGTCTCCCCCGTCACCTCGCTCTCCGGAACGCCGGTCAGGATCGCCGCCATGCCGCGACGGCCCTGTGCCGTGCCTTCGGCCAGCGCAGTGCGGAGTTCCGGCTGGCGCTGGGCCTGCATGAACAGCTCCACCGAGGCCAGCCAGAGGTCGGGGTGGGCGGCGAAGTCCGCGATGAGGTTGTCCCACATCTGCGCGAAGTGGCGCTTCGTGGACCCGTCGGCGTCGGGGACGAGCGCACGGCCCATGGCGTCCCCCCATTCGTCGAGGATCTCGAACAGGGCCTGGTTGAGCAGGGCTTCTCGGGAGCCGTAGTGGTAGCCGATGGCGGCCATGCTGACACCGGCCGCGGTGGCGATGTCGCGGACGCTGGTGCGGTCGTACCCCTTCTCCCGCAGGCACGCCTTGGCGCCGAGGAGGAGGGCGTCACGGTTCCCCATGCGCGACAACCTATCACCCGACTTGCGCGACCGCATCAGACAAACGTTCTGCGCGATCGTTCTATACAACTGTATTGCGCGGTCGATCCAACCCGCTCTACAGTCCTCGCCATGAGACACATCAAGAGCTTTTCCCAGTGGTGCACCGCTGCGCTGGCGCTGGGAGGACTGGGCTTCGGCCTGACCGCCACGCCGGTCGAGGCGACGCCGGCCGCCGCGCCGACCGTCGTCGGCACCACGGAAGGCAGGGTCCGCGGTATGACTGACGGAGACCTGCGCACGTTCCAAGGCATTCCGTATGCGGCACCGCCGGTCGGCGCACTGCGGTGGGCCTCGCCGAAGCCGGCGGCGGCCTGGACCGGGGTGCGCGAGGCGACCGCTCCGGGTGCGCCCTGTGCACAGCCGAAGGGCCTTCCCATCGGGGTGCCGAGCGAAAGCGAAGACTGCCTCTACCTGAACGTCACCGCACCCGCCGAGTCCGGCGGCAAGCGACCGGTGATCGTATGGATCCACGGCGGCAGCCTGATGTACGGAACGGGGGACATGTACGGGCCGGACCGGCTGGCCGCGCGGGGCGCGGTCGTCGTGTCGATGAACTACCGGCTGGGAGTGATGGGCTTCCTGGGCGATCCCGCGCTCAAGGACGCGGACGGGCTCGGTCTGGAGGACCAGCAGGCGGCCCTGCGCTGGGTCCGGGCGAACGCCGCGGCGTTCGGCGGCGACGCGAACAACGTCACGATCATGGGCCAGTCCGGCGGCGGCTACAGCGTGTGCGACCACCTCGCCTCCCCTCGGTCGGCCGGCCTCTTCGACCGGGCCGTCGTGCAGAGCGCCCCCTGCGCGACGGGCGGTACCCGAACCCGGGCCGAGGCAGCGGCCGATGCCAGGAGGGTCGCCACGGCGGTGGGCTGCACGGGGAAGAACACCGAGGACACGGCGGCCTGCCTGCGCAGCACGCCGGTGGCTGCGCTGCTGGACGCGTACGGACCGGACAACGAGCCGCGGCCGATCGCCGGTACGAAGCTGATGCCGCTGTCCCCCGCGCAGGCGCTGCGCACCGGGCGGTTCAACCGGGTACCGGTGCTCGTCGGGGTGAACCACGACGAGGAACGCGGCCGCGTCCTCGGCCAGGAACTGGCATCGGGTGCGCCGATGAAGCCGGCGGAGTACGAGCCGGCCATCCGTGAGCGGTTCGGCGACCAGGCCGATGCCGTACTGCGCCGCTACCCGCTGGCTGATTTCCCCTCAGCGGGCGAAGCCCTGGCGACGGTCCTCACGGACTCGGCGTGGTCCGCCCCGACGCTCGACACCGCGCGCCTGCTGTCGGCGTGGACGCCGACTCGGATGTACGAGTTCAGCGAGCGCGACACCCCTTGGTTCAGGGGGTACCCGGCACCCAGCTTCGACCCGCGCGCCCAGCACATGTCCGAGCTGGCCTACCTGTTCGACCTGGACCTCTTCCAGGAGGTGCCTCAGGAGCAGGACTCGTTCAGGGCACGGATGATCGACACATGGGTCGACTTCGCCGCCTCCGGCCGGACGGACTGGCCCGCTTTCAGCGGTACGCACGGATACGTGCAGTCGCTGGCCTCGGACGACTGGAACCGCACGGACTTCACCGGGGACCACGCCTACCCGTTCTGGGAGAGCCACCGTTGAACGCCCACTGCCGGCCTCGCCCACTGCCTGCCATGCGCGCGCCGGCTCCGAACTGATTCCGTGCGGTCTGTTCGGCCCGATGCGCCGGGGGACGCCGGGCGAAGCCGTTCGAGGCCGGTGCCGTAGTGGCGCACCGCCGACGCGACCCCGCTGCTCCGTGCATGTGCGCGGGCCGTTGCCGACCGGGCCGCGGCTCGCGCCGCGCGGGGTGGTCGAGGGAACGAGGGGCGTCCGCCCGGTCAGCCACCGGCGCTGCCCGACGCGCCGTCCGACCGCAGGGTGAGCAGCGTGATCTCGCTCGACGCGAAGACGCGGAAGGGCGGTCCCCAGAAGCCGGTGCCCCGGCTGGTGTAGAGCTGCGTCCGCTCGCCGTGCCGGCTCAGGCCGTGCACCGTCGGCTGGTCGAGCCGGACGAGGAAGTTGAACGGCCAGATCTGGCCGCCGTGGGTGTGGCCGGAGACTTGCAGGTCGATACCGGCAGCGGCGGCCTCTCGGACGTACTTGGGCTGGTGGGCGACGAGCAGGACCGGCCGGTCCGGGTCCGCACCCGTCAGGGCGCCGAGCAGGTTCGGACGGTGCCCGGCCAGTCCCGAGGACTCCGCGGTCACGTCGTCCACGCCCGCGAGCACGAGGGCGTCCCCGCCGCGCTCCACCACGACATGGCGGTTGTGCAGCGGCTCCCAGCCCAGTTCCGCCATGCGGTCCAGCCACCCCTGGGCTTCCCCGAAGTACTCGTGGTTCCCCGTGACGTAGACCTTCGCCTGCCGTGCGCGGACCGTCCCGAGCGGCGCGGACTGCTCCTGGCGCTGGGCGGGGGTGCCGTCGGCGATGTCGCCGGCGTGGATCACGACGTCCGCGTCGAGTGCGTTGACCGTCTCGGCGACCCGTGCCGACCAGCCGGCCCGGTCGATCGGCCCGTAGTGGGTGTCGGCCAGTATGACGACACGGGTCCCGTCCAGACCGCCGCCCAGCCGCGGGATGTGGACGTCCACCTGCTTCACCCGGGGCACGCGCATGGCCTCGTGGTGTCCCCAGGCCAGCAGCCCGGCCGAGACCACGGCGACGGACACGGCGACGGCCCTGGCCCGGCCGGCGCCGGCACCGCCGATGTCCAGGCCGATCAGCACGAGGTGCGCCAGGCCACCCAGCGCCGACCAGGTGAACAGCACCCAGATCACCCCGAGGGTGCTGTCCGCGAAGCGAGCCGCCCGGTCGGCCCGCCGCTGCCCGTGGCCCGCGACCATCAGGAAGGGGAAGGAGACCAGCCAGCAGGCGAAGACGACCGTGCCGGCCAGGAAGACCGGGAACGGCCAGTCGACGCCGGAAGCGAACAGCGTCCACCAGGGCAGGAAGAACAGCATGGCGAGGACGAGGAAGACCACGGTCCCGCCCAGCCGCCGACGCAGCGATGGCCGCGGCCGCGCGTTCCCGTCCGCGTCCCCGTCCGCGTTCCCGACCGTGTCCCCGCCCTCGGTCTCGGTGGCCGGCGCAGGCGCCGACCCCGCCTCGGCCTCGGCTCGAGTGACGGCCACGACGCTCTCCGACCCCCCGCCGGCCGCCCCGAGGTCCGATTCCGATCGGAAGGATTCGCTGTCTATCACTGCGCCGCCCCTCACACCCGCTGTCTCGCCGTCAGTCCCATCATCCAGTCCCCATCATCCGCCACGCGGTGCGCAGGCGAGCGCGGTCCCGCCCGCGCAGTCGCCAGCACCGATCGGGTGACTTCAGCGGCTGTGCTTGGTGAGAGCGCCGTGACGGCGGTTCAGCATGGGGACGGAACGCAGCTTTTCCATGCCTTTCCACCGATTCTTCCGTTGCACGTTTCCGTTGAACGTTTCCGCTGGACGAGGAGAAGACGACCGATGCGACAGGGTCCGCTGGCCGGCCGCTATCCCGCGGTGGCGGCGATGGTCGTTTTCATGCTGGTGCCGTACCTGGCTCTCTCGGCGGCTCTGGGGCCCATCACCACGCTGATCGCCAGGGAACTGGGCATGAGCCTCCAGGCGATGAACGTGACGTTGGGCCTGGCCAATGCCGGCTACGCGGTGGGGACGGTGCTGGCGGTGCAGTTGGCGCAGGTGCTGCCGCAGCGGCGGATGCTGCTCGTCTACGGCACGCTGCTCGTGATCGGTTCCGTGCTCACCGCGGCGGCGGTCGACCCCGCGATGTTCATCATCGGACACATCCTCCAGGGCCTGTGTACCAGCCTGCTGCTGATCGCGGCCGTACCGCCGCTGATCATCGGGTATCCGGCGGCCAGACTGCGTTCCACCGCCGTGATCATGAACCTGTGCATCTTCGGCGCGGTCGCGGCGGGCCCGGTGGTCGGCGGCGGCCAAACCTCCGCGCACGGCTGGCGGCCGTTGTTCTGGATCACCGCCGGGATCGCCGTGGTGGCGCTCGTGCTGTCCGTCCTGACCTTCGAGGACACCCCGCCGGCCAATCCGGGCGCGCCCGTCGACCACATCGCGCTCGTGCTGGCCGCCGTCGGGTGCGCGGCCGTGTTCTTCGGCGCTTCGGAACTGCTCACCCACTCCTTCCTCAACGCCCTCACCTGCGGGCCGCTGATCGGCGGACTGCTGGTGATCGTCGCCCTCTTCGTCCACGAGTACACGGCCAAGCGTCCGCTTCTGTGCGTGCGGAGCCTGCTCAGCACCCTCCCGGTCGCCGGCATTTTCGCCGCCATCTGCGCGGCGGCCGCGTCGGTGGCGGCGATCTCGCTGACCCTGACGTCGCTCACCCGCCACATCACGCCCCTGCGCCTGGGGCTGCTCTACCTCCCCGAGTTCGGCGGTGCGGTGATCACCGCGATCGTCTTCGGCACCGTGTTCCGCACCCGCCTGCTGCACTACTACGCCCTCGTCGGCATGGTCTTCCTGAGCGTCGGCATCGTGGTCATGAACGCGGCGGCCCCGCCCACGAGCGCGCTGATCGCCGTGGGCTCGGGCCTGGTCGGCATCGGTGTCGGCGCCTCCGTCGTGCCGGCGCTGTTCATCGCCGGCTTCTCGCTGCGCTCCAGCGAGGTGCAGCGCGTGTTCGCGATCGTCGAGCTGCTCCGGGCGGTCGCGGCGTTCATGATCGCCCCGGTCCTGCTGTACGTCGCCACCACCGTCGGGAGCGACATCGACTCGGGCACCAGGACGGCCCTGTGGATCTGCTTCGGGATCGCTGTCATCGGCACGCTGGTCGGCGTCACCATGTACGTGCTCGGCGGGGTGCGCCCACCGGCACCGTCGGTGGAGGGCTGGATGAGCGGTCAACGGCCGGGATGGGACTCCCCGCCGCTCTTCGCACGGTTCGCGCCGGGCAGGGAGCGGGACGACGCCTGCCCGTAGCCGTCCGCGGCGTGCGCTTGCCGCGCTCGGGCGAGTAACGCCAGGTTAACGCGGCGGACTGTTGCATGTACTTCGAGCACGGCACCGGCCACTCGGCGCCGGTGCAGCCACCTCAACGGGAGGAAACCACCGTGAAGAAGTACAAGAAGCTGATCCTGGCCGGCGTGATCGCCGTCGCGCTGGCCGGTGGCACGGGTGCCGCGATGGCCGCCGGCGGCGGGTCGGAGAAGGGCCACAGCAGCGTCACGAAGGACGACGGCAAGCCCGGCTTCCACAAGTCCGGCGTCCCGGGGGACGGCACCGGGGACACCGGCTCCGCCAGCGACAGGGCCGACACCCACTCCGCCACCAGCAAGGGCAAGGGCAAGGACACCGAGTCGTACCGCACCGCGCACAAGAGTGACAGCGGGGCTCAGGAGCAGGGCAAGACCGACGTCACGAAGGACGACGGCAAGCCCGGCTTCCAGAAGGACGGCACCGCGCCCGCCAACGGGGAGAAGCCGGAGACCCACACCTACCGGGCGCACTGACCCGGTACCGCGCGACGGCGGAGCAGTGGCCGGCGCCGGCCCTGCTCCGCCGTCTTTGCGAGAAAGCGTCTTTGAAAGAAAGGATGGCGAGGACATGCGGGTGTTGGTGGTGGAGGACGAGGGCCTGCTCGCGCACACGATCGCCGAGTGGCTGCGCGAGGAGGCGCACGCCGTCGACGTCGCCTACGACGGGGCGACCGCCCTGGAGCGCGCGGGCGTCAACGACTACGACGTGGTCGTCCTCGACCGCGACCTGCCGCGGGTGCACGGTGATGACGTCTGCCGCCAGCTGATCGAGGCCGATTCCCCGGCGCGGGTGCTCATGCTCACCGCGTCCGCAGCCGTCACCGACCGGGTCTCCGGGCTGTCCCTGGGCGCCGACGACTACCTCACCAAGCCGTTCGCGTTCCCCGAGCTGGCCGCCCGCGTCCTCGCCCTGGGCCGCCGCACCCGCGCCACCTCGGCACCGGTGCTGCGCCGCGCCGGTATCACCCTCGACCCCACCAGCCGGGCGGTGACCCGCGACGGCCGGGCCGTCGCGCTCACGAACAAGGAGTTCGCGGTGCTGGCCGAGCTGCTGGCGGCCGGCGGCGCCGCCGTCTCCGCCGAGCACCTTCTGGAGAAGGCCTGGGACGAGCACATCGACCCGTTCACCGGCGTCGTGCGGGTCACCATGCTCAAGTTACGCCGCAAGCTCGGCGATCCACCCGTCGTCGAAACCGTCACCGGAGTGGGGTACCGCATCCCATGACCTCGACCTCTGCCAGGCCCCGCCGCACGCGCGCCCGCCTGAGCCGGCTCCGGCCTCGCCGTCTCACGCTGCGCGCCCGGCTCACCCTGGTCTACGGCATCCTGTTCCTGGCCGCCGGCATCGTGCTGCTCGGCACCACCTACGCGCTGTTCAACCAGCAGCTGACCAGCGGCGGTTCCGGGCTCAGCACGCACAGCGAGGGCGAAGGCGAGGGCGAGGGCTCCAACGGCGCACCGCCCCCGGACCACAGCAGCGTCGGGTCCGCCCGCTCGTCCTTCGAGGACAAGGAGAGACAGCGGCTCAACGACGCCGCCACCACCACGCTCCTCACCCAGGGCGGCATGGCCCTGGGCGTCGTCGGTGCCGCCGCCGGCGGCCTCGGCTGGCTCATCGCCGGTCGCGTCCTGGCGCCCCTGCACCGGGTCACCGACACCGCCGCCCGTATCGCCGCCGCCCCCACCGCCGACCGCAGCCTGCACGAGCGCATCGCGCTGACCGGCCCCGACGACGAGGTCAAGGATCTCGCCGACACCTTCGACACCATGATCGAACGTCTCGACCGCTCCTTCGACGACCAGCGCCGCTTCGTCGCCAACGCCTCCCACGAACTGCGCACCCCGCTCACCCTCGGCCGCGCCCTGGTGGAGATGGCCATGCACCGCAAGACCGCCTCCGACGACATCAAGCAGGTCGGCGAGCAACTCCTGGACATCAACGCCCGCCACGAACGGCTCATTTCCGGCCTGCTGCTGCTGGCCGGTGCCGAGAGCCACATCCCCGAGCCGACCCCCGTCGACCTCGCCGAAGTCGTCACCCATGTGGTCGCCCGAAGCGCCGAGGAGACCCGGCAGGCGGGGATAGCCGTGCACACGGAGCCCGGCACCGCCCCCACGATCGGCGACCCGCTGCTCCTCGAAAGCATCGTGAAGAACCTGGTCGACAACGGTGTCCGGCACAACATCGCCGACGCCGGAGGCTGGCTCCGCGTCATCAGCCGCAGCCGCGCCGACCACGTCGAGATAGAGGTGAGCAACACCGGCCCCGACGTGCCCGCGTACGAGATCCCGTCGCTCTTCCAGCCCTTCCGCCGGCTGGGCACCGAGCGCCTGGTCACCGCCAAGGGATCCGGCCTCGGACTGTCCATCGTCCGCGCCATCGCCCGCGCCCACCGTGGCAGCGTCACCGCCCACCCCAACAAGACCGGCGGCCTCACCGTCATCGTCACCCTCCCCCGGCACAGCCCGCCGGCCGCGGGCCCTCGTGGCGTATGAGGCGGTCAGTTGCCGTGATCGGCAAGGGTCTTGAGATCGCTGACGGTGTAGGCGAGATCGAAGTGGAATCCCCTGCCGGTGCGCTGGACGGCCAGGTCGGCGAGTTCCTCGCCGTGAGCGGGAAGGAAGGCGAGGTCGCCGGTGCCGACCCAGGCGTCACTGACGGCGACGTCGCCCAGCACGGCCATGACCAGTTCATGGACGGCGGGCTTGTCGTGCAGCCCGGCGGCCAGGCGGGGGAAGTGGCGGAGGTTGACCACGGGCCGGTTCATCAGGGCGGCGGGGTCAGGGACCGGCTGCGCCAGGGTGACCATGGCTTCGGCGATGCGCTGCCCGGCGGCGGAGGCGGTGGCGGCGAACCGCCCGCCCGCACCGAGAACCGGGGTGCCCGGGCCGCCGACGGAGTAGGCGCGAGTCTGGTGCACGGCGCCGAGCTTCTTGGGGAAGCCCTGGACCCAGCCGCGTGCCATGGCCGAGTCGTTGTCGACGTAGATGTAGGGGCACCACGCCACGGGGGTGTCGTTGTAGCGGGCGTCCAGGTTGATCAGGAACTCCTTGTACTGCGAGCGTGCGGGGTCCAGATACTCCAGCCCACCGGCGGAGTACTGCCAGTCGATGAACATCGCGACGCCGCGGCCGGCGGAGTCCGGATCGGGCGTCAGGCCCTCGGGCAGGGTCGCGGCGACGGCATCCGGGCTGGTGAAGAACTCCACGCCCACCACGGTGCCGGCGTAGTGCCACGGCGGAGCGGGCGCCAGGTTCGCGATGCCGCGGGGAGACAGCGGGACGGTGTAGCCCTTCATGGTCGAACTCCTTGGAGAAGAGACCCGGATCGGGGAAGCGCCTGAGAACCGGGAGGACACTGAGAACCGGGAAGAGACTGCTAACCGGGAAAGAGACTGGGAACCGGGAAAGAGACTGGGAACCGGGAAAGAGACTGGGAACCGGGAAAGAGACTTCGAGACGGCGAAACGATACGTAGCGTTTCACTCGCTCGGCCGCGAAGGTAGCACGCCTTGACCCCTGAACGAAACGATCCGTATCGTTCTAGTCATGGCACTGGTCTTTTCCTCCGGCTCGGTGGCCGGTGGGCCGCGTTCTGCTGCGAAGATCCTGGACGCGGCACGGGGGGTCCTGTCGGGGCAGGGGTACACGGCGCTGACCGTCGAAGCCGTCGCGGCGGCCGCGGGCGTCGGCAAATCGACCATCTACCGCTGGTGGCCCAGCAAGGAAGCACTCGTCGCCGACGCACTCGCCGAGATCTTCCGCGCCGAGGAGATCCCCGATCTGGGCGACACGCACGCCGAACTGCGCCACGCCGTGGACATGACCATCGACAACTACGCCAACGAGGACATGGTCACCTCGCTGCCCGCACTCGCCGCCAGCCTCCTCCCCCACCCCGAACTCATGGCCCGGTTCCGGGAGGCCTTCCTGTACCGCAAGCGCGAGAACATCGCCGCCGCACTGCGCCGCGGAATCCAACGCGGCGACCTGCCCGACGACCTCGACACCGACCTCGTCCAGGACATCTGGGCCGGCACCATCGTCTACCGACGACTCATGACCGGCTCCCCCCTCGACGCCGACCTCGCCGAACACCTCGTCCGCCTCGTCACCGGCAACCCCCCGCTGCGCGCTGTCCACCGGTGACATCCACCCGGTGAGGTCTACGTGTCCGCAGCGCAGAGCGACGGGACGCTCGCGGCCGGCAAGAAGATCCGTACGGCCTGGCCCTGCACGAACACGGGAGGAGAGCCGAGGACATGCCGATGGGCCCGACCGCCGAAGCAGTCGGGCCCATCGAAGTGCCCCGTGAGGGCGCGGCGGAGGATACGAGATTCGAACTCTCTGACCGTTGCTCCCAACACGCTTTCCACATATTCGTCCGGGGGTTCGGTGGTGTGCGGTGGTGTTCTGATCTGGGGTGGAGCGGGGTGGCGGATGACTCGTGAACGGTGTTGGACGGGGGTGAATGCAACCAGAACTGCAACCACGGACCGACGTCTTTCCGCGGGCCAATCAGTCTTCCTCAGGCCTGCAATGGATACTTCTGATACTCGGCGCAGGTCTGGCACTGACGTCTCGCGGTACGGTCCGTGTTGCGTCAGCCTCGGTCGCTTCCCTCTGCTGCACGCTCGCAGAATCTGAGCAGGCACGGCTTCTGCGGGCGAAGACCTGCCACTGTGGCCCAAGCGCATCCGTATGCGCCGGCACGAGGACCGGCTCACGACCCAAGAGACCTACCTGTGCGAACGGCTTCTGACCCAGCCGACCAGAGCGCCGCAGGCGTCTTCGTGGATGATCTCCCGACCGTTCGCGCACAGGAGCAGGCAAAGGTGTACGCCGAACTCCTCGATGCTGCTACCAGGGAGGCCGGAGCTGGGGGCTTGGCGATCGGGGCGCGTGAGGCTGATCGGCCAGGCTTTGCAAGGTATTAGCGGGCCCGTCCGGAGTCTCCTTTGGGGCCGAGCAACCCGTGATGTGGCAGAGCGCGAGCGGCGGCGAGGGTCTGTGCGCCAACCGCTCGTACTGCGCAACAATGCCTGTGTCAGGGTCGGTAGATGCACTCCGCAATCGTTGAGTGCTTCTTCCAGCCCAATGTCTCGTACAGCGCGCGACCGGCGTCCGTCGCGCCGAGAACGCCCATATCCGCACCCCGGGCCGAGGCATGGTCAGCGAGTGTGCGCATCACGAAGTTGCCCAGTCCACGCCGCCGGTGCGCCTCCGCAGTCACCACCCGGTCCACCACCGCGGCCTCGCCGATGATCGCCGCCTGTCCCTGAGCTGCTGGCTTGCCCGCCTCGTCCAGCACGCGGACGTGGATGACCTCGTGGAGGTACTCGACGTCCACGCCGTACCCCTCGGGCGTGCACGGTGTCGTGGCCGTCAGGTCGATGGCCATCAGATGGCCGGTCTCTTCCCAGGCCACCATCCACCCCGACGAAAGCCAGGGTTCGACTTCCCCGGGCTCGGCGGGCATCTTCATCCAGGTCCGCGGGATCCTCACGGAGGCAGCCGCGCTACGGACCAGCGACTCCTCGGTCTCGGGGAGGACATGACGTCCCACTTCGGCGGGATTGTCGGCCACCGCTATGTAGTACCCCCAGGGCTGCTCGACCGGCGGAGGCGTCCGCCGTGACACAGCCCAGCCCGCTACCCATGTCCTGACGGTGTTCGCAAGCATCGAGCCCTCCCGCCGTAGGGACCGCATCCGCAGCCCACGTAATACCCGCTAAGCCTTTTCGCGAGGCCAGCGAGTGGTCGGCTTTGCGAAGACGCGCAGCAAATGCTGTACCAGCAGCGCCAGGCCGCCGAGCACGCCGAGTGGCCACAGATCTAGCCCGTTCACCGGGCGCGAGCCTCACCTCACCGCCTGCTTCACAAGCGCAGCGATCTGCGCCTCCACCTCGGCCGTCACCTCGGTCAAGGCGAAACCGGCCGCCCACATCGTTCCCTCATCCAGCCTCGCCTGGTCGCTGAACCCGAGCGTTGCGTAGCGCGCCTTGAACTTCTCCGCGCTCTGGAAGAAGCAGACGACCTTGCCGTCCAGCGCGTAGGCGGGCATCCCGTACCAGAGCTTCGGCGCGAGCACCGGGGCATTGGCCGTGATGACGGCATGGACGCGCTCGGCCATGATCCGGTCCGAGTCCTGCATCTCGGCGATCTTCGCGAGCACGTCCCGCGCCGCCTCTGCCGCCTTGTCCGCACGCGAGCTACGGCGCGTCCCCGTCTTCAGTTCTTGGGCGCGATTCTTCATCGCGGCCCGCTCCTCGGCAGTGAATCCCTCGTGCGTGCCGCTCGTGGTGTTGCTCATGGCGGATCTCCCCTTTTTGAGGATCGTGAGGTCGTGGATCGTCGACGTACGGGCGGTCACATGCCGCCGCACCCGAGAACGGCACGCTGCGTGCCGATCGAGTCTGAATACTGCGCGGAGCCCCCGGCATTGTCAACGGCACGCCCAGTGCCGTTACGATGGCGCCATGACCGACACGCCCGCCACGCCGAGGCGCCGAGGCGCCGCGCGCACTGAAGGACTGCTGCAGGTAACCCTCGATCTGGCCGCGGAGGTCGGCTACGCGGGCCTGAGCATCGAGGCGGTCGGTCGAAGAGCCGGGGTCGGAAAACACACGATCTACCGGCGCTGGCCGTCCATGTCAGCGCTGCTGCTCGACGCGCTCAGTCGCGTGTGGACCAGCGACCTGGACTACCGCGACACCGGGGACGTCCGCGCGGATCTGCGCGAACAGTTCCTTCACTCGGGCCTTGCCCTGTCCAGCCCGCCGATCGGCCCCGTCTACCGTGCCGTCATCGCCGAGGCGCAGTCCGACTCCACGCTGCGGGCGACCCTGCACGAACGTTTCCTGGCGACCGTCGAGCAGAGCACCCTCGACCGGATCGTCCGCGCTCAGCGCACCGGTGAACTGGTCGCGGAAGCGAATCTGGAATTCGCCGCCGAGGTGCTGTGCGGCACGCTGTACTACCGCAGCCTGCTGTCGACCCGCCCCATCGACGAGGACGCGGTCGACGGACTGCTCGACATGTTCATGGCCGCCTACGGAACCAGCAACGAAGACTCGACCGCACAAGTCCGGACCCAAGCGCCCGATCCGAGGAGCGCGTAGGTCGCAACGGCACAACCGGGCATAGGTTGTCTGATGCGGCACTAAGCGTTTCGGGCTCAGACATCGGCCGGATCGGGCGCGACTTCGCGGCTGTACACCCAGCGGATATCCGCGGAGAGTAGCGGGAAGCTGCCGTTCCTGCGCGACAGGTGGCCGCCGATGAGCCTCCAGGCGACGTCCTTGGCGCCCACCTCCCGGTTACGCACAGGCCGACTCCGGCGGAAAGCGCACAGCACAAGGCCACGAAGGAACGAGTCGTCGAGACCGCAGCGCGGCACGGGCTGGACTCTGAGGCCGAGGTCCCCTTAGCCAACCGGCGGAGCGTCACCGACGCTGTCGTAACAGGGCCCAACGGCCAACGGATCGGGTGGGAGATCCAATACCACCACATCAGTCCCAGCAGCGTGCACCGACGCTCGGTCAACGCCGTAGAGCACGGAATCACCCCGCTGTGGGTGGCGAAGGACCGGACTGCTTCCCTGATTGACCGGGCGCCCTGGGCACGCGTCGACGACATGCCGTGGAGGGATATCGCCGATGGCAAGGAGATGGTGATCCGCAGCGGTACCGACACCTCGAAGTCTGGAAGTGTGTACCGAGCAGCGAACACCACTGTCTCAGCAGTGAGGGCGCTGGCCATTGTGGCGCGATTCACGCGGACTGGTTCGTGCCCGCGCTGTGCCTCCCGCAGCGGAATCCGGTCTACATCGAGGACCTGGTTCTGCGGAGCGCCACGGGGGAGAGCGTCCCGGTCTACGTGCCAAGCCGTGGGAACGGCCGCGCTGGCCGGCACATGTGGGTCTCCGCTGACGACCGCGCGCTGTGGCAGGAACTCGTGGGCGAGAAGACCCCTCTGCCGACAGTCCCGGCCGAAGACGAGGACGACTCGATCACCTTTGCCGAGCAGGAGATCGACCGCATCTGTCGGGCAGGAGAAGAGGGCTGGTTCGTGAGTGACGGCCGGCCTCTCCGCGATCTTGACCAGCCGACCGGCGGCTTCACGCTGTCCCGCCTGCCGATCCAGCGCTCCCACGACCTGATGCGGATCACCCCCGTGGAGCGTGCTGCTGCCTCCGTCGCACTGGGGTGCCCGCCGTGGGAACTCGGGGCGTGTGCCGGCTGCGGCCAGCTGATGCGGCGCTACGGGCGTAACGCCGTCATGTACTGCAGTGTGTGCCGAGCGGTGCTCAACGGGCGATAGCCCGGAACTGCAACCAAAACTGCAACCACGCAACAACAAGGGCTCCGGCCGCTGAGCGGTCGGAGCCCTTGTACAGCCCGGTGAGAGCTGGGCGGAGGATACGAGATTCGAACTCGTGAGGGGTTGCCCCCAACACGCTTTCCAAGCGTGCGCCCTAGGCCTCTAGGCGAATCCTCCGGCGGAAACATTACATGACGGCCGTGTGTGGGAGCGAACTCGTTCCAGGCCCCTGGCATCGGGTAGGGTTGGGGCCAGCCCCTCACGCGGCGCTATCTGACTGAACTCCCCCAGGGCCGGAAGGCAGCAAGGGTAGGTTGGCTCTGGCGGGTGCGTGGGGGGCGTTTGCGTGGCGTGGGAGCGTAGCGCAGCGGACTGAGGCCCTGGTGTGGGTGGGCGGCAAGGCCCTGGTGCCGGGCGCGCGGGAGCGCCGGCCGTTCGCGGGGGCGGGGTGTTGTCGGTGGGCGGCATTAACCTCGTAGTCGTGTCGTCTCTCGCGCTGTACCGCCGCTATCGCCCGGAGTCGTTCGCCGAGGTCATCGGGCAGGAGCATGTGACCGACCCGTTGCAGCAGGCGCTGCGGAACAACCGGGTCAATCACGCGTACCTGTTCAGCGGCCCGCGCGGCTGCGGCAAGACGACCTCCGCGCGGATCCTGGCGCGCTGTCTGAACTGCGAGCAAGGCCCTACGCCGACACCGTGCGGCGAGTGCCGCTCCTGCCTCGACCTGGCCAGGAACGGACCGGGTTCCATCGATGTGATCGAGATCGACGCCGCGTCCCATGGTGGTGTCGACGACGCGCGTGACCTGCGGGAGAAGGCCTTCTTCGGGCCTGCGGCGAGCCGGTACAAGATCTACATCATCGACGAGGCGCACATGGTGACCTCGGCCGGGTTCAACGCCCTGCTGAAGGTCGTCGAGGAGCCACCCGAGCATCTGAAGTTCATCTTCGCGACCACGGAGCCGGAGAAGGTCATCGGCACCATCCGGTCGCGTACCCATCACTACCCGTTCCGGCTCGTGCCGCCCGGGACGTTGCGCGACTACCTCGGTGAGGTGTGCGGCAGGGAGAAGATCCCCGTCGAGGACGGCGTGCTGCCGCTCGTCGTGCGGGCCGGTGCCGGGTCCGTACGAGACTCGATGTCCGTGATGGACCAGCTGCTGGCCGGCGCCGGCGCGGACGGCGTGACCTACGCGATGGCGACGGCACTGCTCGGATACACGGACGGTTCGCTGCTCGACTCCGTCGTCGACGCCTTCGCCGGAGCCGACGGAGCGGCCGCCTTCGAGGTGGTCAACCGCGTCGTCGAGGGTGGGAACGACCCGCGCCGCTTCGTCGCCGACCTGCTGGAGCGGCTACGCGACCTGGTGATCCTCGCGGCCGTGCCGGACGCGGTGGAGAAGGGGCTCATCGACGCCCCCGCGGACGTTCTGGAGCGCATGCAGGCCCAGGCCGGGGCGTTCGGCGCGGCCGAGCTCAGCCGGGCCGCCGACCTGGTCAACGAGGGGCTCACCGAGATGCGCGGCGCCACTGCGCCCCGCCTTCAGCTGGAGCTGATCTGCGCCCGCGTCCTGCTGCCCGCCGCGTACGACGACGAGCGCTCCGTCCTCGCCCGGCTCGACCGCATCGAGCGCGGCGGTCACTTCGCACCCGGCGGCGCGGGTCCCGCGATGGGATACGTGCCCGGCCCCAGCGCGCACTCTCCGGATCCCGAGCGGGCCCGGGGCGTACCCCCGTCAGGCGGCACTTCCGGAGGCGGCGGCGCCCAGGCGGCACGGGCCGCTGTGCGGAACGCCGGTGCGAGTGGCCCCTCAGGCAGCGCTGGGCCTGGTGCGGCGGGCGGTGGCGAGGAGCGCCCCGGCGCAGGCAGTGAGCGCCTGGGGCACGGGCCCACGGCCTCAGGATCGCCTCCGTCCGCAGCGGGCGCGTCGCATGGCACCACCGCGCCCGACGAGGGCGGCCCCGGTCCCGGGACGCCGGCCGCTGGCGGTGCCTCCGGGCCTGCCGGACCCACCGGACCTGCCGGACCTGCTGCCGGACCCACCGGTTCAGGGGCGGCCGGCGGTGGCGAGCACGGCCCGGGGGGCGCGTACGGAGCCGGTGGCGCGAACGGCCCGGGGACGGAGAGCGTGGGAGGCGACTCAAGCTCCGGTGCCGGTGCCGGTGTCGCGGGCACCGCACGGCGACCCGGCGGGTGGCCCACGGCGGCGACCGCCGGCGGCGGCTCACGTCCATCGACCCCATCGACCGGCTCGGCCCGTCCGACCGGTGCCGCCGGGCCCTCCGGCGCCCCGGGGGCGTCCGCGGGCTCGGGCTGGGGCGCCGGCCGATCGACGCCCACCGGTACTCCGGTCCCGTCCGGCTCTGCCTCGTACGGTGCCGGGCCGGTCGGTCCCGCCGCCGGTGCCGCCAGCGGACTCGATCCCCGTACCCTGTGGCCCGACATCCTCGAGGCGGTGAAGAACCGCCGCCGCTTCACCTGGATCCTCCTCAGCCAGAACGCACACGTCGCAGGCTTCGACGGCACCACGCTCCAGGTCGGCTTCGTCAACTCCGGCGCACGGGACAACTTCGCAGGCAGCGGCAGCGAGGACGTACTGCGCCAAGCCCTCGTCGAGCAGTTCGGGGTGCAGTGGCAGATCGAGGCGATCGTCGACCCGTCCGGCGGGACCGCGCCACCGCCCGCCGCCGGCGGCTCCGGTGGACCCCAGGGCGGCATGCGTCCCGCCCCGCGTCAGTCGACCCCTCCGTCGTTCCCCCCGGGGCCCGCACAGCCACCGGCACCCGAGGCCGACAGGTCCGGATCGGGCGGCGCCGGGCCCCACGCCGGCGGGTCCCCCGGAGGCCCCGGCGGCGCGGCACCTTCCGGTCCCAGGCCCTCGGGACCTCCCGGTGCCGACACCCGGTCGCATGCACCGGAGCCCTACGCCCCTCCCCCCATCGCCCCCGAGGACGACATCCCGGAGGACGACGACCCCGACCTCGACGAGTCCGCCCTCTCCGGCCACGACCTGATCGTGCGCGAACTGGGCGCCACCGTCGTGGAGGAGTACGTCACCGAGTAGCAGCACCTCTCAGGACCCCGACCCGGACCCGACCCGACCCACCTGATCCGGACCCGACCCGACCCGGACCTGTCCTGCCCTGCCCTGCCCGGACCTGCCCTGACCAGGATCTGATCGCCTGTCAGGGCAACGTCAGAGGGACGTCAGCCCGACCTGCCATTCTCTTTCTTGTGAACGGCACGGGAGACCAGAACGGAAGACCGGGCCGGGAACGCAGGAACTGGGAGAGGTGCCCGGAGTGGTTTATCGGGGACCTTCGGGCTTCGGCTCGGTGGGTTGGATCTTTGGGTCCGCGCAGGTTCGAATCCTGCCCTCTCCGCTGGTCTGGTCTTGTGTGGGTGGCTGGGCTGGGATTGTTGGGACTGGGAGAGGTGCCCGGAGTGGTTTATCGGGGACCTTCGGGCTTCGGCTCGGTGGGTTGGATCTTTGGGTCCGCGCAGGTTCGAATCCTGCCCTCTCCGCTGGTCTGGTCTTGTGTGGGTGGCTGGGCTGGGAATGTTGGGACTGGGAGAGGTGCCCGGAGTGGTTTATCGGGGACCTTCGGGCTTCGGCTCGGTGGGTTGGATCTTTGGGTCCGCGCAGGTTCGAATCCTGCCCTCTCCGCCGCCTGCCACGTCGGCCGTTCGTCGGCGTCGCAGGATTTCCGCCTCGGGAGACCGGGTGGATGAGACGAGCCGTATCGAAGGGTGAGACGAGCGCGTATCGGGCGCCATCGCTCGGCGGTTACGCTGACTGCCGTGAAGGTCCTCGTTATCGGCAGCGGCGCGCGTGAGCACGCCCTGTGTCGCTCCCTGTCCCTCGACCCCGGCGTCACCGCCCTGCACTGCGCCCCCGGTAACGCGGGCATCGCAGAGATCGCAGAGACGCACGCCATCGACCCCCTCGACGGCGCCGCCGTGGCCCACCTCGCCGAGCAGCTCGGCGTCGGGCTCGTCGTGGTCGGCCCCGAGGCGCCGCTGGTCGCCGGGGTCGCCGATGTCGTGCGAGCCGCGGACATCCCCTGCTTCGGGCCGTCGCGCCAGGCCGCCGAGCTGGAGGGTTCCAAGGCGTTCGCCAAGGAGGTGATGGCGGCCGCCGCGGTGCCCACGGCACGCAGCTACGTCTGCACCACCCCCGAAGAGATCGACGAGGCCCTCGACGCGTTCGGAGCGCCGTACGTCGTCAAGGACGATGGACTCGCCGCCGGCAAGGGCGTCGTCGTCACAGACGACATCGAGGCCGCCCGGGCGCACGCACGCGCCTGCACGGGGACGCCCTCCGGCTCCGAGAAGCCCGAGGGCCGGGTCGTCATCGAGGAGTACCTGGACGGTCCCGAGGTCTCGCTCTTCGCGGTCACCGACGGCACCACGGTGGTACCGCTCCAGCCCGCCCAGGACTTCAAGCGCGCCCTCGACGGTGACGCCGGCCCGAACACCGGCGGCATGGGCGCCTACTCTCCGCTGCCCTGGGCCGACCCCAAGCTGGTCGACGACGTCCTCCAGACGGTGCTCCAGCCCACCGTCGACGAGATGCGGCGGCGTGGCACGCCGTTCTCCGGACTGCTGTACGCGGGGCTCGCCCTCACCTCCCGTGGGGTGCGTGTCGTCGAGTTCAACGCCCGCTTCGGTGACCCCGAGACCCAGGTGGTGCTGGCCCGCCTGGAGACCCCGCTCGCCGGCCTGCTGCTTGCCGCGGCGAAGGGCACCCTCGACGAACTCGCGCCGTTGCGCTGGAACGACGAAGCGGCGGTCACCGTGGTGGTCGCCTCGCACAACTACCCGGGCACGCCCCGCACCGGCGATCCCATCGACGGGCTTGCCGAAGTCGCGAACCAGGATGGGCCGCACGCCTACGTCCTGCACGCCGGCACGCGACAGGACGGTGCGCACGTGGTCAGCGCGGGCGGACGGGTGCTCTCGGTGACGGCCACCGGCGCGGACCTCGTGCAGGCCCGCGTACGCGCGTACACCGCGATCGGCCGGATCCGCCTCGACGGCTCCCAGCACCGCACCGACATTGCGGCGAAGGCGGCAGAGGCGGCAGAGGCGGCGAAGGCGGAAACGCGGGTGTAGGCACGGCGTAGACGTGGAGGCAAGCTGCTTCGTTCGACAGCCCGCAGCCCGCAGCCCGCAGCCCGCAGCCCGCAAGCTCGCAGCCAGTCGCTCCGCCGGACGCGTTCAGATGCGTCCAGACGCGTCCAGACGCGTCTAGGCACACCCAAACGCGTTCAAACGCGTTCAAACGCAGCGCTCAAGCGCCCGAAGCGCCTCGAGGTGCCTTGAGGTGCCTCCGGCCGTCACGACGACCTCCGGCGACCTCGCCGGCCGGGGCGCGACACCCTGCCCCGCCACACCCCCATCCGTCACCCGGCTTTACCCAAAGCCATTCCATCGAGTGACCACTGAACCATCTGGCTGACGGGTATCAGGGCCCCAACTAGGGTGCGGCGCAAGCATTCCGGCACTTGGCCCCACTGACATTGCGATGTTTGTGGCGGGTGCCACAGTGGGGGAGTGAGCAATGCCATGGGTGTCCGTCCGCGGCGGCTGGGGCAGCGCACGCCGGGCGGGCAGCGGAGAAGCGGCAGAAGGGGGTGACATCCGACGTGTCCGGTATGGCGTCGCAGGCCGGTGCGCGGGCTGCGCGCTCGCGGGCTCTGGCCCTGCTCCGTGTCCGTGGCAGAGCCGCGGGTGTCGCCCTGCTGCCTGCCGCCGTGGCCGTGGTGCTACAGGTCGGCCGTTCCACCGGTTACTTCGGCGGCGCGGGCTGGGCCGCCGCATGCTGGGTGGTGACCGCGCTTGCACTGGTGGTGCTGGTCACTGCGGTCGTCTTCGGGCTCGTCGTGGCGCGGGCCCGCCCCGCCATGAGCCCCACCGTGACCATCCCCGAGGCCGCGGCACCCGATCTGTACCAGCTGGTTCGTGACCTGGCGGACCGGCTCGAAGTCCCCGCACCGTCCGCCATAGCCCTCACCCCGGACTGCGACAGCTGGCTGGAGGACCGCACCCACCCGGCGTCGCAGGACCCGGCTCAGGACCTGATGGAGGGCCTCGCACACGGCTCAGCCCAGGACCCGGCGCACGGTTCGGCGGCGGACCGAGGCCGCGACCAGGACGGGAGCCGCGACGGCGACGCGGACCGGCACCATGACCCCGACCGCGACTGGCCGGGCGACCCGGCAGACGGACTCCACCACGCCCCCGGACCGGCAGGGGCAACAGGACCGGGAGGACCGGGAGGATCTTGGGGTTCCGGCGATTCCGGCTGCTCCGGCGGTTCCGGCGCCCCCGATGACACCAGTCGATCCGACGAGCAGTCCACCGGAATCGGCGCCGCGGCCGCCGCACCCGGCGCAGCCCTCTGGTCCGAACCAGGCGCGCGCAGCCGCCGCGGGCATCGTTGGCGACGTGGCGGCTTGGGGACCGCCAGGCGGCGCACGACCGGTGCGCCCGGCGCTCCTGGCGCCCCCCGAGCCCCCCGCCGCACCCGTGCGCTCCGCGCATGGAGGCGCCGCAGTAGTGCCGCTCCCGTGCTGGTCATCGGTTCTCCCTTCCTGTGGTGGATGCGAGTCGACGAGCTACGCGCGGTGCTCGCTCCCGTCGTCGCCGGTACGGGACCGTCGGCGCACCCGGACATCGCCGCCGCCCGGCGCTTCGTACGCGGCCTTGACGCGGCGGTCGCCGTCGCCACGACGCCGGGGCGCGGCCCTGTGGTGGGCACCGTTTTGCGCGGCGCGGGCTGGACCGCCCGGTTGCTGTTGCGCGGGTGCCGGGTGCACGCGGCCGAGATGGAGCGCGGCGTGGCCGCGGCGGCCGCGCGGCATGCACAGGCTGTGGATTACGGGCTGCGGATCGTCGCCCAGGAGCAGGTCGGGCTCGCGTACGCGGGGTGGGACCGGCTGCTGACGAGGGTGGCGTTGCCGGCCTGGCGGATGGGGCGCTGGCCCTCGCGGCTGGACGCGGGCGTGGTGGCCGCCCTCACCGAGCTGTCCCGGCGCGACCGGCTCGCCGAAGGCTTCGCTTCCCGGCTCGGCGAGCGGCCCGCCTGCGATCTGCTGGAGGAACCGGGCAGCGTGGACGAGGCCGCATCGCTGCTTGCCGCCCGGCTCTTCCACGGCGGCCCCGCGAAGCCCGGGCCCGACTGGGCGCCGGTGGACTGGCAGGCGTACCCCGCGGAGATCGTCGACCGCAAATGGCGCATCGACGCCGCCCGACTGCACCGGGTCCTCGACTCCCTGGGCATACGGCAGCCGGCCGGAGCCGCGGTCACCTCAGGAGCCGACGGCAAGGCGGGGGCAGGCGACGGGGCGGCTGCGGACGCCGGGCATGGTGCCGCGTCGGCGTCGGCGTCGGCGTCGGCGGCCTTGGGCCGGGCCACGGACCCGTTCCCGTTCGGGTCCGGTTCTGGCTCCGGGGCCGGTTCCGGTTCCGGGTCCGGCTCCGGGTCCGGGTCGAGCCTGGCCCGCGTGCTGGAGCACCTGACGGCTCCGCCCGGGCACGCCATCTCGGACGCGGGCGCCGCCGGAGCCGCCGGAGTGGAGGACGCGGTCGGAGGCGCCGCCTCCCACACCGAGGAACCCACCGTCACCACCAAGAAACCCGCCCCCGAAACAGCGCCCCCCACCGCTCCAACCGCCCCCAGTGACCCGTTTCCCGCACCGACCACATCCCCTACACCCCCCGCACTCGCGACCCGGACCACCCCCGCCACCCAGACCGCCCCGGCCGCACCCCCCACCCCCGCCGCCGCGCTCGCCGCCGGACTCAGCGCCGAGCTGGCCAGGGAGGAGGCCGTGCGCCAGGAGCAGGAGCAGCGGGCGGGACAGACCGCCGGTGCGGGCGGGCGACGGCCCGAGGACGCGCTGTGGGACGACGGCATGCTCCCGCTCTTCCCGATGCAGCCGCCCCGCACCGGCCGTGAGCTGCTCGCGGACCATGTCACGGCGATGGTCTGCTGCGCCGCCGTCGACACCGCCGGCGCCGCCCCCGGCCTCGACTGGCTCGACGGACCGTCCCTGCTGGTCGACGGCGAGCGCGCGGCGGATCTCGGGCCGCATGTGCTGACCCTGATCGAGGACGGCGACCCCGAACCTTTGCGCGGCTGGCTCACCCGTATCGGTGTTCGTCCCGAAAAACCAGTACGTCTCGTTTAAAGGTCAATAACGTCAACAACACGGAAAGACGTCCTTGGCGTCTTCCGTAGCGACGAACCGTTAGGGCTCGCATGCGTAGTGTGATGTGCTGAGTCCGGCGGAGGTCGGACCGCCCGCATGACACATGCGTGCACAGGACACGTGCGTGCACGCGACAGCACGCGCGTACGCCGAATGCGGGCGTACGACGAGGGCGCAGGCCCGACCGACGCAGGCGCACCACGAGTACGTACGGGCGCACCAGGACCCGGCCGCACTCGACACGCACCCGCACGCGCAGGCGTGACCACACGCCCTCGCGCAGGCGCATCGCGCTCGTACACCCGGGCGCATGCGCCCGCACGCCGGGTGCGCGGTGCGCCGGGCCGGGGACGAGGGAGGGGAGCACACATGGGATCCAACGGGCTGAGAGCCGGCGGGGTGGGACGGCAGGGCGAGCCGATCCGCCGTTGGGAGTCGGGAGCACTGGCGCACGCCGTGACCGATCCCTTCGGGCAGGGTCCGCTGCCCTGGCTGCGCGGCAGTGAGAACTACTTCGACGACACCGGCCATGTCGTCCCCTGGTACGTCGATCACGCCCCGGCCCCCGGTGCCGCGAACATCCCCCACCAGCGCCCGGCCACCGGGCCGCGCACCGCCGATGACGTGCACCGCCAGATCAAGGGGTTCGTCTCGCCGGGCGCCGCGGCCCCGGGTGAGGCGATCGACTTCCACGTCACCGTCGACCCGCCGCAGCAGTTCAACGTGGACATCTACCGCATCGGCCACTACGCGGGCGACGGCGCGGCGAAGATCGGCACGAGTCCGCGGCTCTCCGGCATCGTGCAGCCCGCCCCGCTCACCGCCGACCGCACGGTCTCCTGCCACCACTGGTGGCTGTCGTGGCGGTTGCAGATCCCGGCGCAGTGGAGCGTGGGGGCGTACGTGGCGGTGCTCACCACCGTCGACGGCTACCGGTCCCACATCCCCTTCACGGTCCGCGACAACCGCCCGGCGGACCTGCTGCTGCTCCTGCCGGACGTCACCTGGCAGGCGTACAACCTCTACCCGGAGGACGGTCACACCGGCGCCAGCCTCTACCACGCGTGGGACCACCGGGGCCGGCTGCTCGGCGAGGAGGACGCCGCGGTCACGGTCTCCTTCGACCGCCCGTACGCCGGCGCCGGCCTGCCGCTGCACGTCGGGCACGCCTACGACTTCATCCGCTGGGCGGAACGCTACGGCTACGACCTCGCCTACGCCGACACCCGCGACCTGCACGCCGGCCGTATCGACCCGGGCCGCTACCGCGGGCTGGTCTTCCCCGGCCACGACGAGTACTGGTCGGCCAACATGCGGCGGGCCACGGAGGAAGCCCGTGACCGCGGCACCTCGCTGGTGTTCCTGTCCGCGAACACCATGTACTGGCAGGTCGAGCTGGGCCCGTCGCCGTCCGGGGTGCCCGACCGGCTGCTGACCTGCCGCAAGCGCCGCGGCCCCGGGCGGCCGGCGCTGTGGCGGGAGGTCGACCGTTCCGAGCAGCAGCTGCTGGGCATCCAGTACGCGGGCCGCGTCCCCGAGCCGCATCCGCTCGTGGTGCGCAACGCCGACCACTGGCTGTGGGAGGCGACCGGCGCGCACGAGGGGGACGAGCTCCCGGGTCTCGTCGCAGGCGAGGCGGACCGCTACTTCCCGCGCACCCGGCTGCCCGAGCACCTGCGCCGCATCCTGCTCGCGCACTCCCCGTACCGCGACACCGACGGCGCCCTGCGGCACCAGGAGACATCGCTGTACCGGGCACCATCCGGCGCTCTCGTCTTCGCATCCGGAACGTTCGCCTGGTCCCCGGCGCTCGACCGCCCCGGCCATGTCGACCCCCGTATCCAGCGCGCCACGGCGAACCTGCTGGACCGTATCTGCAAGCGGGACTGAGACCCCCGATCGGCCTTTTGCACCCGCAGACGCCCCCGGGCCGTGTGGCGGCGGACGGGTGAAGGAGAATTGAGCCGCTTGGCCCGTCCATGACCGTCCATGACCGTCCGTGCCCGTGTGGACCGTTCGTGGCCGGACGAGACCGTCCGTGGCCGTCTCGTCCGTCCACTGCTGTTCAGAACGTCCACGGTCGGCTGGAACCTTCATGGCTGTGTGGATCCTTCATGGCTGTGCGGACCGTCCACGACCGTCCACGCACCCGCGATGTCCTCCAGACCGTTCATGATGAACGGGGGCCCACCGCCCGTTCCACGATGCTCAGCGACGGCCCGCGGGCGCCGTACATCTCAAGCACGGGAGGAACCGTGTCCGGATTCGTCGACAAGCCCGAGCCGCTCCAGGTGCCGGGCCTGGTGCATCTGCACACCGGCAAGGTGCGCGACCTGTACCAGACCGGGTCGGGCGATCTCGTGATGGTCGCCAGCGACCGCATCTCCGCCTTCGACTGGGTGCTGCCCACCGAGATCCCGGACAAGGGCCGGGTGCTCACGCAACTCTCCCTGTGGTGGTTCGACCAGCTCGCCGACCTCGCCCCGAACCATGTGATCAGCACCGAGCTCCCCGCTGCCGCGCCGGCCGAGTGGGAGGGTCGGGCGCTGGTGTGCAGGTCGCTCGCGATGGTGCCGGTGGAGTGCGTGGCACGCGGCTACCTGACCGGTTCGGGTCTGCTCGAGTACCGGGAGAGCAGGACGGTGTGCGGTCTTGCACTGCCGGAGGGCCTGGCGGACGGCTCGGAGCTGCCCGCGGCGATCTTCACCCCGGCGACGAAGGCGGCGGTCGGCGAGCACGACGAGAACGTCTCGTACGAGGAGGTGGCCCGCCAGATCGGTGCGGACACCGCCGCCCAGCTGCGCCAGGCGACGCTCGCCGTCTACAGCCGGGCCCGCGACATCGCCAGGGACCGCGGGATCATCCTGGCGGACACCAAGTTCGAGTTCGGCTTCGACGGAGACACGCTGGTCCTTGCGGACGAGGTGCTCACCCCCGACTCCTCCCGTTTCTGGCCCGCCGACCAGTGGCAGCCGGGGCGCTCGCAGCCGTCCTACGACAAGCAGTTCGTACGCAACTGGCTGACGTCGCCGGAGTCCGGCTGGGACCGCGCCAGCGAGCAGCCGCCGCCGGAGCTGCCGCAGGACGTGAGGGAGGCCACGAGCGCCAAGTACGTGGAGGCGTACGAGCGGCTGACCGGCCTGGCCTGGTCGCCCAAGGGCGCGAACGGGGCGTAGGAATGGCGAATCCCCCGGTGGCCGGGCCACCGGGGGATTTCGTGGAGCGGACGACGAGGCTCGAACTCGCGACCTCAACCTTGGCAAGGTTGCGCTCTACCAACTGAGCTACGTCCGCAGACGACCGACTGCTCACGGCCGCGCACCGCTTCACGGCTTGCGTACCCCCGATCCGTCACCACCCGGGCGTACACCGTTTACCGGCGAGAAGTCACTATACCCAACCACGTGGCTGCGCGAGCCGGGCCACACGGCCTGGGGGATCCAGGTATGCACACTAAAGAAGCCCCGGCGATGAACCGGGGCTTCTTTCCGAGCGGACGACGAGGCTCGAACTCGCGACCTCAACCTTGGCAAGGTTGCGCTCTACCAACTGAGCTACGTCCGCACTGCATCCGAACCAGCTTCCACTGGTCGGTGCGCACACAAGCTTACCTGATCCACAGGAGTGACCCGAAGCCACAGCTTCGGATCGATGCCTGATGCAGAGCGGGTGACAGGAATTGCACACTGCGCCTCCCCCTTGGAAAGGGGGTGTTCTACTACTGAACTACACCCGCAAGACACTCCGAGGTGATGAATCCGGCCTTTCGGCCCGTTCACCGCTCGGTGTGCTCCAGACTCTAGCTGATCAGCAGGGGTGCCGCGCAAGTCGCCCGCACGGCACCGCTGCGATGCTCCGTGGATCCCGGCGCCTCCGGTGCCCCCACCGCGTCGTCGCCGACGCAAGTCCGCCCATGTGGCGGCCCGTTGGGGACTGCCGCCGTCGGCGACCGGAGGCCGGCCGTGTGGCCACCCCGGCGCCCGCCGGCGGTCCCGGAGAATCGGTTCGTCAGGACTCACCGCAATTCGTCGGGAGACGGGTCGGCAAGCGGGACGGGTCCACCGGGGTGCGGGAGACGGACGCGTCAGGAGGGCGACTCACCCGGACCGGCGTACCGGAAATCGGTGTGCCAGGGAGCCGGTGCAGGCCACCGGGAGCGTCCTGCCGGCAGGCGACACGCCGGGAGATCAGTTCGCCGCTTCGAACGCCTCGTAGACCTTCTTCGGGATGCGTCCGCGCGGCGGCACCTCCATCTTGTGCGACCGCGCCCAGGCGCGTACCGCCGCCGGGTCCGGGGTCAGAGAGGTGTATTTCAGCGTCTTGGCCACTTTGACGGCGCGGGCCGCCTTGCGGCCGGCATGCACGTACGGTGCCAGGGCCTTACGCAGTTTCTTGGCATTGGCTGGATTGAGGTCGATCTCGTACGACTTGCCGTCCAGACCGAAGGTGATGGTTTCCGTCGCCTCGTCTCCGTCAATGTCGTCGTAGAGGGTGACCACAACACGCTGTGCCACGAATATCGGTCCCTTCGTGCGACATCACTGCCTTGACGTGCGGTGATGACGACTGTCCGGCTGCCAGGGGCTAAGCATCGACTTATGCCATTTCCTTTGTACAGTGCTTGGCATTGAATTGGGAAGTCCGGCTAAAACGTTCAGCGTGTCCAGGACCGGCTGTCCGGCTTCATTGTGGATCTGCGATTTTTCCCGGAATTTTCGGTGGCGCACGCCGGCGTGACTGCGTCGGGGGGCGATCGCCGCCTGAGACGGGCCAGGTCAGCGCCGTCCGAGCCGGGTGGGCTGACCCGGCGGGCGCCGTACGGCAAGGCGGCACGCGGGTCACGGGGCGCTGTGGTGTTCGTCATGTGCTTCGTCGCGAGCTACAAATCTACCCGCGTAGAAATTCTGTGCGGGTAGTCTGAACGTACTTGCTCAGCCTCACCACACCCGGGAGTGCCCGTGGCACGCGTCGTAGTCGACGTCATGCTCAAGCCGGAGATCCTCGACCCCCAGGGGCAAGCCGTACAGCGTGCGCTGCCGCGCCTCGGCTTCGAGGGGATCTCCGACGTACGTCAGGGAAAGCGCTTCGAACTCGAAGTGGACGGCCCCGTCGACGACATCGTCCTCACCCGGATCCGGGAACTCGCGGAATCCTTCCTCGCCAACACCGTGATCGAGAACTTCGACGTCAAGATCGAGGACTTCACCGACGCGAGCGGGAACGCACAGAACGCGAAGACCGCGAACAACACGGCAACCCCGCAGAACACCACTGACGCGAACGCCCAGAACGCCGCCGCTGCTCAAGCAAACGCAGGCAACTCCACGCCGGGAGAAGGAAAATGAGCCGCCGTATCGGCGTCGTCACCTTCCCCGGCAGTCTCGACGATCGGGACACCCAGCGCGCGATCCGGCTCGCCGGTGCCGAGCCCGTCGCGCTCTGGCACAAGGACAAGGGCCTCTCCGGTGTCGACGCGGTCGTGCTGCCGGGCGGCTTCTCCTACGGTGACTATCTGCGCGCCGGTTCGATCTCCCGTTTCTCTCCGGTGATGGAGACGGTCATCGCGCAGGCCAGGTCCGGCATGCCGGTGCTCGGGATCTGCAACGGCTTCCAGATCCTCACCGAGGCCCACCTGCTGCCCGGCGCCATGCTCGGCAACGACCACCTGCACTTCATCTGCCGCGACCAGAAACTCCGGGTCGAGAACGCGACCACCGCGTGGACGACCGACTACACGGCGGGGCAGGAGATCCATATCCCGCTGAAGAACATGGACGGCCGCTACGTCGCCGACGAGCGCACCCTCGACGAGCTGGAGGCCGAGGGCCGGGTCGTGTTCCGCTACGTCGGCGAAGGCTTCACCGGCTACCCGCCCGCCGAGCACGCAGGCCCGAACGGCGCCCTGCGCGGCATCGCCGGGATCTGCAACGCCGAGGGCAACGTGGTCGGCCTGATGCCGCACCCCGAGCACGCCTCGGACCCGCTGGTCGGTACCGGCCGCACCGACGGACTGCCCTTCTTCACCTCGATCCTCAGGAACCTGATCTCCGCATGAGTGCCATGCCCTCGCACAGGACAGACACGGTCGAGCACGCGGCCGCCACCCCCGACATCGAGCAACCGTGGGCCGAGCTGGGTCTGAAGAAGGACGAGTACGAACGGATCCGCGAGATCCTGGGCCGCCGGCCGACCGGCGCCGAGCTCGCCATGTACTCGGTCATGTGGTCCGAGCACTGTAGCTACAAGTCGTCCAAGAAGCACCTGCGCCAGTTCGGCGAGAAGGCCCCGCACAGCGACGCCCTGCTCGTCGGCATCGGTGAGAACGCCGGCGTCGTCGACATCGGCCAGGGCTACGCGGTCACCTTCAAGGTGGAGTCCCACAACCACCCGTCGTACGTGGAGCCCTACCAGGGTGCCGCCACGGGCGTCGGCGGCATCGTGCGCGACATCATCGCGATGGGCGCCCGCCCGGTCGCCGTCGTCGACCCGCTGCGCTTCGGCGCCGCCGACCACCCCGACACCAAGCGCGTCCTGCCGGGCGTCGTCGCGGGCATCGGCGGCTACGGCAACTGCCTCGGCCTGCCCAACATCGGCGGCGAGACCGTCTTCGACGCCTGCTACCAGGGCAACCCGCTGGTGAACGCCGGCTGCGTCGGCGTGATGCGGCACGACGACATCCACCTGGCCAAGGCCTCCGGCGCCGGCAACAAGGTCATCCTCTACGGCGCCCGCACCGGCGGCGACGGCATCGGCGGCGCGTCGATCCTCGCCTCCGAGACGTTCGACGACGCCAAGCCCTCCAAGCGCCCGGCCGTGCAGGTCGGCGACCCCTTCCAGGAGAAGCTGCTCATCGAGTGCACCCTGGAGGCGTTCGCCGAGAAGCTCGTCGTCGGCATGCAGGACCTCGGTGCCGCGGGCCTGTCCTGCGCCACCAGCGAGCTGGCGTCCAACGGCTCCGGCGGTATGCACGTCACCCTGGACGTCGTACCGCTGCGGGACTCCACCCTCTCGCCCGAGGAGATCCTCATGAGCGAGTCGCAGGAGCGCATGTGCGCCGTGGTGGAGCCGGAGAAGGTCGAGCGGTTCCTGGAGATCTGCGACAAGTGGGACGTGATCGCGACCGTCATCGGCGAGGTCACCGACGGCGACCGCCTGGAGATCTTCTGGCACGACGAGAAGATCGTCGACGTGGACGCCCGCACCGTCGCGCACGAGGGCCCCGTCTACGACCGCCCGTACCGCCGCCCGCAGTGGCAGGACGCCCTCCAGGCCGACGACGCGGCCCGGCTGCCGCGGCCCCAGGACGGCGCAGCACTGCGCGCGCAGGTCTTGCAGCTGGTCGCCCACCCGAACCAGGCGTCCAAGTCCTGGATCACCACCCAGTACGACCGCTTCGTGCAGGGCAACACGGTGCTGGCACAGCCCGAGGACTCCGGCATGATCCGGGTCGACGAGGAGACCGGCCTCGGCGTCGCCCTCGCCACCGACGGCAACGGCCGCTACACCAAGCTGGACCCGTACACCGGCGCCCAGCTCGCCCTCGCCGAGGCGTACCGCAACGTCTCCGCCACCGGCGCACGCCCGCTCGCGGTGTCCGACTGCCTGAACTTCGGCTCGCCCGAGGACCCGGACGTCATGTGGCAGTTCACGGAGGCCATCCGCGGTCTCGCCGATGGCTGCCAGACCCTGGGCACGCCGGTGACCGGCGGCAACGTCTCCCTCTACAACCAGACCGGCGAAGCGGCCATCCACCCCACCCCGGTGATCGCCGTGCTCGGTGTGATCGACGACGTCTCCCGGCGTACGCCCGGCGCCTTCACCGTGGAAGGGCAGTCGCTGTACCTGCTCGGCGACACGGCCGAGGAGTTCGGCGGCTCCGCGTGGTCCCAGGTCGTCCACGGCCACCTCGGCGGGCTGCCGCCCGCGGTGGACCTGGAGCGTGAACGGCTGCTCGCGGACGTCCTCATCACCGCCTCCCAGGACGGCATGATCGCCGCGGCGCACGACCTGTCGGACGGCGGCCTGATCCAGGCGGTCACCGAGTCCTGCCTGCGCGGCGGCCACGGGGCGCGCCTGGTCGTGCCGGACGGCCTGTCCGCGTTCACCTTCCTGTTCTCCGAGTCGGCGGGGCGCGCGGTCGTTGCCGTCCCGCGCGCCGACGAGGCCCGGTTCACCGACCTGTGCGCAGGGCGTGGGCTGCCGGCCACCCGGATCGGGGTCGTCGACGGTGACGGGGTCGAGGTCCAGGGTGAGTTCACGGTGCCGCTGAGCGAGTTGCGTGCGGCGCACGAGGCCACCATTCCGGCGCTGCTGGCCTGACCCCGGCCGCCCCGGCCGCCCGCCCCCGCGGCCCACGCCGGGGCCTGACGGCCCGGGGTGCCAAGTCGGGGCCTGACGCCCACGGTGCCCACTGAGGGGCGCGGGGAACTGCGCGAGCAACCGGCCACCGGCCGGTGGTCCGGACACGACAGAAACAGCCCCTTCGGGCCGGTGGCGACCGCAAGGTCGCGTCGTGGCCGGTCGCACAGTTCCCCGCGCCCCTTTCAGGGCGCGAAGCGCCCACCCGCCCAGAGGGCGTCCCGGGGGTCGGCAACCCCCGACTGTCACACCCCCCGGCTACCCTCCTGCCATGCCTCCCGCCACGCGGAAACCTCGCAGCTACGACCCCGCGAAGACCCGCGCTGCCGTGCGCGCCCAGTTCGCGCATGTGCACGATGCCGTGCGTGCCCTCACCGGTGAGCAGCTCGCCGGGCCCGCGCACCTGGGGGAGTGGACCGTACGGGACCTGGCGGTGCACCTGACCATGGCCCCGGGGGCGATCCTGCGTGCCCTGGACGCGCCCGAGCCGGCCAAGCGGGAGACCGGCCTGGCGGACTGGGCTCTCGGTACCGCGACGCGTGCCGCCGCCGTCGACGAGGGCACGCGCGCCTTCGCCGCGGCGCAGTCCGACCTCGGGGCGCTGTACGAAGAGACGTCCGCCCGGTTCGCCGACCGCTTCGGCACGGACGTTCCCGAGCGCCTCGTCGCCACCAACGCGGGCGCGATGAGCCTGACCGACTACCTGGTCACCCGCACCGTCGAACTGATCGTGCACTCGGACGACCTCGCGCGCGCCACCGGGGTCGACATCCCGTTGGACCGCACCGCGCTGGCCACCTGCACCCGGATGCTGGCCGACACGCTCGCCGTCAAGGCGCCCGGCGCATCGACGGAGGTGCGCATCCCACCGTTCGCCGTGGTGCAGTGCGTCCCCGGCCCCCGGCACACCCGCGGCACCCCGCCCAGCGTCGTGGAGACCGACCCGCTGACCTGGATACGGCTCGCCACGGGCCGCGCCCGGTGGCGTACGGAGGTCGACGAGGGACGGGTCAGCGCGAGCGGGGAGCGGTCCGACCTCGGGGAGCTGCTGCCGGTGATGAGCTGAAGGGGACGGCACCCGGCCGGGTCATCCGCACGTCACCCGTCCCTCACCCACCGTGACGGAACGGGCCCCTCCGCCATCCCCAATTCGGACCAGTGGTCGATCTCGCCTACACTCGGTGGCGTGCCACGTGGTGACGGACGACTCAGCCACGACCTACTCCCCGGTGAGAAGGGCCCCCAGGACGCTTGCGGCGTCTTCGGTGTCTGGGCTCCGGGCGAAGAGGTCGCGAAGCTTACGTACTTCGGGCTCTACGCCCTTCAACACCGCGGCCAGGAGTCCGCGGGAATCGCGGTCAGCAACGGCTCGCAGATCCTCGTCTTCAAGGACATGGGACTGGTCTCCCAGGTCTTCGACGAGACCTCTCTCAGCTCTCTCCAGGGCCATATCGCGGTCGGGCATGCCCGTTACTCGACCACCGGTGCCTCGGTGTGGGAGAACTCACAGCCGACCTTCCGCGCCACCGCCTTCGGCTCGACGGCGCTCGGTCACAACGGCAACCTGGTGAACACCGCCGAGCTCGCGGAGCTGGTCGCCGACCTGCCTCAGGAGACGACCCACAGCTCGCGGGCCGCCGTCACCAACGACACCGACCTGATCACCGCGCTGCTCGCCGGCCAGGTCGACGACGACGGCAAGCCGATGACCATCGAAGCCGCCGCCGCGAAGGTGCTGCCGGTCGTCAAGGGCGCGTTCTCCCTGGTCTTCATGGACGAGCACACCCTGTACGCGGCGCGCGACCCGCAGGGCATGCGCCCCCTGGTGCTCGGTCGTCTCGAGCGGGGCTGGGTGGTCGCGTCCGAGACCGCGGCGCTCGACATCTGCGGTGCCAGCTTCGTCCGCGAGATCGAGCCGGGCGAGCTCGTCGCGATCGACGAGAACGGACTGCGCACCACTCGCTTCGCGGCCGCGAAGCCCAAGGGCTGCGTCTTCGAGTACGTCTACCTGGCCCGCCCCGACACCGACATCGCCGGCCGGAACGTGTACCTGTCCCGCGTCGAGATGGGCCGCACCCTCGCCAGGGAGGCCCCGGCCGACGCGGACCTGGTGATAGCCACGCCCGAGTCCGGCACCCCCGCGGCGATCGGCTACGCGGAGCAGTCCGGCATCCCGTTCGGCAACGGCCTGGTGAAGAACGCCTACGTCGGCCGGACCTTCATCCAGCCCTCCCAGACCATCCGCCAGCTCGGCATCCGGCTGAAGCTGAACCCGCTGCGGGAGGTCATCAGGGGCAAGCGTCTGGTCGTCGTCGACGACTCGATCGTGCGGGGCAACACCCAGCGTGCGCTGGTGAAGATGTTGCGCGAGGCCGGCGCCGCCGAGGTGCACGTCCGGATCTCCTCCCCGCCGGTGAAGTGGCCGTGCTTCTTCGGCATCGACTTCGCCACCCGCGCCGAGCTGATCGCCAACGGCATGACGATCGACGAGATCGGCACCTCCCTGGGCGCCGACTCGCTGGCGTACATCTCGATCGACGGCATGATCGAGGCCACCACCCTCCCCAAGGGCAACCTCTGCCGTGCCTGCTTCGACGGCGAGTACCCCATGGACCTGCCCGACCCCGAGCTGCTGGGCAAGCAGCTGCTGGAGACCGAGCTGGCCGCCGGCCCGGCGGACACCGCCGCCACCGAGGCGCTGCGCCGCCCGTAGGCGCCCAGGGCGGGCGGGCCCCTCTTCAGCGGACTCGCACCCCGTCCCCGTTCACTCCCTGCCAAGAACCGACGATCCGACGTCCGGACCCACACGCGAAGGCCTTCCGTCATGTCTGACTCCCCGGCGACCCCCGGCACCAGCTACGCCAGCGCGGGCGTCGACATCGAAGCGGGCGACCGTGCCGTCGAGCTGATGAAGGAGTGGGTGAAGAAGACCCGGCGGCCCGAGGTGCTGGGCGGCATCGGTGGCTTCGCCGGCCTCTTCGACGCCTCCGCGCTGGCCCGCTACCGCAGGCCGCTGCTGGCCTCCGCCACCGACGGCGTCGGCACCAAGGTCGACCTGGCCCGGCGGCTCGGCGTGTACGACACCATCGGGCGCGACCTGGTCGCCATGGTCATGGACGACATCGTGGTCTGCGGCGCCGAGCCGCTGTTCATGACCGACTACATCTGCGTCGGCAAGGTCCACCCGGAGCGGGTCGCCGCCATCGTCAAGGGCATCGCCGAGGGCTGTGTGCTCGCCGGGTGCGCCCTCGTCGGCGGTGAGACCGCCGAGCACCCCGGGCTGCTCGGGCCCGACGACTTCGATGTGGCGGGCGCCGGTACCGGCGCCGTCGAGGCCGATGAACTGCTCGGCCCCGAGCGGGTCCGCAGCGGTGACGTCCTCATCGCCATGGGGTCGTCCGGGCTTCACTCGAACGGATACTCGCTGGTGCGGCATGTGCTGCTGGACGTCGCCGGGCTGCCCCTGGAGGGGCACGTCGAGGAGTTGGGCCGGCCGCTCGGCGAGGAGCTGCTGGAGCCCACCAGGATCTACTCCCTGGACTGCCTGGCCCTGACCCGCGCCACCGAGGTGCATGCCTTCAGCCATGTCACCGGCGGTGGGCTCGCCGCCAACCTGGCCCGTGTCATCCCCGAAGGCCTGCACGCCGCTGTGGATCGCAGCACCTGGACGCCCGCGCCCGTCTTCGGCCTGGTGGGCCGGCTCGGCGAGGTCGAGCAGGCGGAGCTGGAGAAGACCCTCAACATGGGCGTCGGCATGATCGCCGTCGTCCCGCAGTCGGGCGCCGACGCCGCTCTCGCCACCCTCGCCGAGCGTGGTGTGCCGGCCTGGGTCGCGGGCGAGATCGTCGCCCGCGACACCACCCACACCAGCGGCGCCGCCCTCACCGGTGGCTACGCGGCGTGATCGGGACGGAGAAACGGAGACGGGGGAGCCGGCGAGAGTGGGACCCAGGGGGACGGATACCCGGACAGCACGAAACCCGGTCCTGGCTCAAGGCCCTGGACCGGGAGATGTGCCTATGCCACGAGGTTACGGGCGGCTCTCGGCGTTGCTACGAAAAGTCCGCTTCAGAACTGCCTGACCTGCGGGAACGGAAGCCCGGCAGTCAAGCGCCGCGGCGGTTGGACGATGATGGGTTGGACGACTCCTCGTCCTCATCGTCCTCGTCGTCGTTGTAGAGATCCGCGTACTGTGCGTACGGGTCGTCGTCCTCATCGTCCTCGAACGGCTCGCCATTCGGCGGCTGGCTCGAAGTCGATGCGCCCAGCTCGTTGGCCAGGCGTGAGAGGTCAGTCCCACCGCTGTTGTACTTCAGCTGGCGGGCGACCTTCGTCTGCTTGGCCTTGGCCCGGCCGCGCCCCATGGCTCGACCCCCTCGATGACGGGGCTCAACGGCCCCAGAGTCTTGACACGCGTTCATGATCTGGGACGGACTCTCACAGAGAGACCGTCCGTAGGGCTTCAACCGTACCTGCTTCCGCGCTCATACGGTACGTCGCCCACAGGACGCGCCCTGGCAGGTAACCCGCGAGTCACCCTGTACTTGCTGGTCAACTGCAATTTTAGCCTCTTTGGGCGGCACGACCCGCCGGTGGGGGTGAGCGATCTCTCCCACCCCCACCACGCAGGTGGTCCCGTTGCCTCCCTAGCAGGTGGCTCAGAGCTGGTGGAGCCCCTTTCCGGAACCTGCCGCATCGGCGATCCTGCGCTCCGCGATCCGGTCCGCCGCCGCGGCCGGCGGAATGCCGTCCTCCTGTGCACGAGCGAAGATCGACAACGTGGTGTCGAAGATCTTCGCCGCCTTCGCCTTGCACCGTTCGAAGTCGAAGCCGTGCAGTTCGTCCGCCACCTGGATGACCCCGCCCGCGTTCACCACGTAGTCGGGCGCGTACAGGATCCCCCGATCGGCGAGGTCCTTCTCGACACCCGGATGGGCCAGCTGGTTGTTGGCCGCGCCGCACACCACCGTTGCGGTGAGCACCGGCACCGTCGCGTCGTTCAGCGCGCCCCCCAGGGCACACGGGGCGTACACGTCCAGGCCCGGGGTGCGGATCAGCTCGTCGGTGTCGGAGACCACCGTCACCTCGGGGTGCGCGGCGGTGACCCGGCGCACGGACTCCGCGCGGACGTCCGTGATCACCACCTGTGCGCCGTCCTCGAGCAGGTGGTCCACCAGGTGGCGGCCGACCTTGCCGACGCCCGCGACACCGACCGTGCGGCCGCGCAGCGCGGTGCTGCCCCACAGGTGCTCGGCCGAGGCCCGCATGCCCTGGTAGACGCCGAAGGCGGTGAGCACCGAGGAGTCGCCCGCCCCGCCGTGCTCGGGGGAGCGGCCGGTCGTCCAGCGGCACTCACGGGCCACCACGTCCATGTCGGCCACGTAGGTGCCGACGTCGCACGCGGTCACGTAACGTCCGCCGAGGGATGCCACGAACCGGCCGTAGGCCAGCAGCAGCTCCTCGCTCTTGATCTTCTCCGGATCCCCGATGATCACGGCCTTGCCGCCGCCGTGGTCGAGCCCCGCCAGGGCGTTCTTGTACGACATGCCGCGTGAGAGGTTGAGCGCGTCGGCGACGGCCTCGTCCGCGGTTGCGTACGGGAAGAAGCGGGTGCCGCCGAGGGCGGGGCCCAGCGCGGTCGAATGGAGGGCGATGACGGCCTTCAGGCCACTGGCCCGATCCTGGCAGAGCACGACCTGCTCATGGCCTCCCTGGTCCGGGTACTGATCGGAGCCGAACAGGGTGTGCAGGACGCCGTCGGTCACGTAGGTCACTGTGGTGACTCCCGGTATGTAGCGGCGGTTGGTGAGGGGGCGCCTGGGCCCCCCGCTTGTGGCGGTGGAAGCTCGATGGGCCCCTGTTGGGCATGAGACTAGAGCCTCACCGGATCCGCCGCCCGGGCAGTGCCGGGGATCACGTTCTCGTGGCGTGGGGGCATGGGACGATTTGCAGGGTTGTCGCAAGTTTCCCGCCGGGTTTTCCGGCTGGCCGTAAGGGGAGGCAGCAGGAGTGCCCAAGGTGTCCTCGCTGATCGTGCCGTACGCGTCCTACCTGCGCGTGTATGAGCCGCTGGCCGCCTTCCCCGAGCCGGAGCGCAGCCATTGGGCGCGCTATGCCGAGCGCCAGGACCGGCCCTCGTACCAGGACGAGCTGCGCCGCTCGCTGGCGGACCTGCTGCCCACCCCACCGGTGCCGGTGCCGGTGCACGAGAGCGACGACGCGTTCGTGACGGACGTCGACGGTGTGCTGTGCGTCTGCCCGTGGCGCACCCGGCTGCGCGGCTGGCAGGCGCTGGACGAGCTGGACGGGCACTTCTCGCAGCCGGTGCTGGACGCGCTGCTGCCGCCGGTGGTGCGCCGCCAGACGGCCGCCGACTACGAACGCTGGCTCGCCAGGAACCCGGACGCCCGCCCCTGGATCCGCACGGCGACCTGGCAGGTCCCGCTGAACTGGTTCGTGCTCGTCTCGGACGACGAGCGCGCGTTCGAGAAGGGCACCGAGCAGTCGCCTCCGGTGCTGCGCTACCGCACCCCGATGGTCCAGGCGCGCCGGCGCGTGGCGCGCGGTCTGAAGGCGCTCAAGGAGACCCTCGACGAAGGACCGCTCATCGACGGCCTGTTCGACGTCGGACGCTGGCTGGAGGAGTTCCACCCGCGCTCTCTGGTGGAGCTGGACTACGGCGGCCTGGTGCACGCGCTCTCCCAAGAGCACCTGGACGACGACCACTCGGCGGCCGACGTGGCCGAGGGCATCGACGCGCTGCGCAAGGGCGACGGCGAGCGGGCGGGCGAGGCGTACGCGCGCCTCGTCGAGCGGTGGCGGGCGGTACGCGACCGCCAGTCCGCGAACTGAGGGTTCCGAAGGGAACCGGTCAGTCGGCTGGTTCGTCTGTCCTGCATCCGGTGTGATCCGTCCTGTCTGACCCCGTCAGGGCGGACTGTCGGATGCGACGGAACCAGGAGAGGGGACAGACGCCCCGATCCGGGCCTTTGTGTCAAGCGTGACGGACCGCACTTTCACGGCTCTTGCGCCCATCGCCACTCCTCATGCCAAAATAGGACAAGGAGTCCAGAGAGGGCTCCTTCTCTCCGGTTTTGGGGCAATGCCCCGGCGACGCACGCTTTGGGGGGTGCTGTTGTCTCTGGTGATCAGCCAGTGACTGATCGTCACAGTGACGTGACTGTCCGCTATGGGCCGGTCCATCGGCTTCCGTCGCTGATGAACACCTGGGAGGGCAATTCCATCGGTTTGGCCGACGCCGCTGGACAGATGGTGTAGTTGTAGTGCCGAGGACAAGCCGTTCGTCCTATAACCGACTCGACTCGCGTCCGCCATTTCGGGCAACGCGGGTCAAGGTGCAGAATTTAGAGGAAAGAACCGAGAACGTCGGTTCTCCCAAGGAGGCCGCTCATGACCGCTCGCACCCCTGATGCCGAGCCGCTGCTGACCCCCGCTGAGGTTGCCACCATGTTCCGCGTCGACCCGAAGACGGTCACGCGTTGGGCGAAGGCCGGCAAGCTCACGTCGATCCGCACGCTCGGTGGGCATCGCCGCTACCGCGAGGCTGAGGTCCGCGCTCTGCTCGCGGGCATCCCCCAGCAGCGCAGCGAAGCCTGACAACTGCATAAACCGGGCACGACGCGGGTTCCCCCAACCTGACGTCAGGCCCGGAACCTAGCTCCACACGACGAGGGTCCTGCCCCAACAGGGCCTGTGCCCCAGAGCACATCACCAGGGAACGTCGTCGATCGCGCTGGACTCCGCCGGGTCCAGCGCGATCTTTTTTGTGCGCGCAGGCTCCCGTGCGGTGTGCCTCCATGTGGCGTGTGTGGTCCGTGCAGGGGATGTGAACCATGGTCAACGGCCAGCGTGGGGCGGTCGTTTGGGTGTGCCGGCGTGGGAGCGGGCGGGGCTCCGGAGTGGATCGGTCGGGGTCCGCCCGGACGTTCGAACCATGGTGCAATTGCACATATTAAATTGACCTGTTGTAGGAAGAGGGCAAGTGCGAGGGATGCCAAAAAATATTCGGTGACTCCCGTCACACTGCACTCCCCTTGATCTGTTGATTGCTCATGCGCTAAGGGACGCGAGTGTGCGTACTGGTCCGGGCTGCGCCCTGGTGCTCCGGGCGGGCCGGTCGTGCCGGTCGTGCCGTGGTGGTGTGGTGCTGAGGTCGTGATGGTGTCGCGGGGGTTCGGCATGGCCGGGGCCGGCTGGTGCCGGAGAGCGCACGCTTCCCTCTGAGGAGAGCGTGCGCGGCCCGGATGCTGTTACCCCGTGCACGACGTACGGCTCAGGATCCCCCTCGCGCGAGCGCGATGCATGGCGGCGCGCCGAACGGCGGGACGCTGTGCGTCCAAGTGGTGTGCGGCCGGGCGGTGTCCGGCCGGCTGTGCCCCCGGCCGGCCGAGGGAGTGTTCGGCCGATCGGTGGGGCGCCCCCGGTGTCGTCCTCAGGCCTCGCAGGGCTCCTCGTCGCCCTGCTGGACCGCCGGTAGCGGGCGATCCGGCTGCGGGTCCCCCGTGGGCGCTGGCGGGGCTGTCGTGGGGCGCTGTGACGGCTCCATGGCCAGTCGCTGGAGCTGCTGGCACACGGCGCAACGGCGGGTCAGATGGCGGTAGCCGGAAGCGGCCGACAGATGGGCGCGCAGCAGCGCGCGCGTCTCGTGCCTTACAGACCCCGGCATGCCCCACCTCCTCGGGACTCTGTCGACACGCAGAGCCCCACATGTCTGAGTACCGACGGAATGTGACGGAGTCAAGACGCAGAGCGTGTAATCACTCCCCTGCGATCCGGGAGAACATGTGCATCCAGACACCGCCGGGTCGAAGTCGATCCCGCCTGGAGCGCTCCCATGGATTCGCCATCGGGCCCTGAACCGCCCCTTCTTGGCGGTTGCACATGTGCATGATCTGGACCAGTGCCTGGTGGGGCTCGAGTGTTGACGGTGTTCTGGTGTGTTATGCGCGTATTGATGCCAAGAGTCCCCGGTGGGGCAGGTCGGCGGCATTTGCGGGGCGTGGAATATGGCCGAGGCACATCGTGTCGGCGCACGACACCGTGAGGGGCAGAGGCCGCCGTTGGGTGGCTCGGGGGTGTGGGCGCCTGGGGATGGCTGAGGCTCGTAGCCGGGGTGGGGTGCGGGTCTTGGTTCGGGGTGCGGTCCTGACGGGATTTGCTGTGTCTGATTGCGGCTGCGCCGCGGGCGCGGCCTTCGGGGTGTGGGCGCCTGGGTACGACTGAGGCCCGTACCCTTGATGGGTTACGGGCCTCGGTTTGATGTGCGGTCCTGACGGGATTTGAACCCGCGGCCTCCACCTTGACAGGGTGGCGAGCACTCCAAACTGCTCCACAGGACCTGGCGTCGCCGCACGTAATGGTGCTTTGTGCTGCGAGAAGAGACTGTACAGCAGTGCGGGACCGGTGGTCGAACCCGATCGGGGTCCGGTCGGTCCGGCCGGGGTGCGGCGGGTGGTTGCGTGGGGGTGGACGGGGGCGTGGGACCGGCGCGTGTCGGGTTTACGGAGCCGCTGCGTCGATCGCCTTGATGATGCGCTTGTCGGAGATCGGGTACGCCGTGCCCAGCGCATGGGCGAAGTAGCTGACCCGTAGCTCCTCGATCATCCAGCGGATGTCCAGGACCTCCTGCGGCACGGGCCGGCCCGGCGGGAACTGCTCCAGCAGCCAGGCGTACTCGTCCTGCATCTCGTGGACCTTGGCCATCCGCGTGCTGTCCCGCTGGACGTTGGTCGGCATCTGGGTGAGCCGGCGGTCCGCGGCGATCAGGTAGCGCATCAGGTCCGGCAGCCTGCGCAGGCCGGTCGCCGTGACGAAGCCGGGCTTGACGAGCTCGGCGAGCTGGTCGCGTACGTCCGCCAGCCCCGCCACCAGGGCCGGGCTCTGCGTCGACTTCAGGCGCCGCTGGCAGGACTGCCAGGCGGCCAGCACCTGCTGCACCTGGCCGACCGTGCGCACCGTCGTGTCGACGATGTCGGCGCGCACCTTGTCGTAGAGCTTGCGGAAGGACTCCTCGTCCCAGACGGGGCCCCCGGCGTCCGCGATGAGCCGGTCGGCGGCGGCCGTGGCGCAGTCGTCGAAGAGGGCCTGGACCGAGCCGTGCGGGTTGGCGGACAGGGCGAGCTTCTGCGGATTGGTGAGCCGGTCGGCGGCGAACTTCGCCGGGTTCACCGGGATGTTCCGCACGATCAGGCGCCGGGTGCCCTGCCGCATCGACTCCTGCTGCTCGGCCTCCGTCTCGAAGAGGCGTACGGAGACGGTGTTCGCTGCGGGGCCGTCGTCGACCAGGGCCGGGTAGGCCTTGACGGGCTGGCCGGCGCGCTTCGTCTCGAAGACGCGGGGAAGGGAGCCGATCGTCCAGTCGGTCAGGCCGCCGCGTTCGATCGCCGCGCCGCCGGACCGCTCGGCCGTCGCCGCCGCGGCCTGCGAGATGGCCTTGCGGGCCTTCGGGCGCAGCCTCAGCCGCAGCGCCTCCAGGTCCTTGTCCTCGGCGCGGTCGTCGAGCTTGCGGCGCCGTTCGTCGACGATACGGAAGGTGATCCGCAGGTGGTCGGGGACCTTCTGCCAGTCGAAGTCCTCCGGGGCGATGGGGACGCCGACCATGCGGTGCAGCTCACGGGCGAGGGCGATGACGACGGGCTCCTGGGACGGGTCGTCCCGGCCGGGCGTGCCCGGGGCGGCCGTCGCCCGCTCCAGGAACGCCTTGGCGAAGTTCGGCGCGGGCACGTAGTGGCGGCGTACCGGCTTCGGCAGGGACCGGATCAGCTCGGTGACCAGCTCCTCGCGCAGGCCGGGGATCTGCCAGTCGAAGCCGTCCTCGGTGACCTGGTTGAGCACCTGGAGCGGGATGTGGACGGTGACGCCGTCCGCGTCCGTGCCGGGCTCGAACTGGTAGGTCACACGGAACTTCAGGCGGCCCTGGTACCAGGCGTCCGGGTAGTCGTCCTTGGTGACGCTGCCGGCCTTCTCGTTGATGAGCATGGAGCGCTCGAAGTCGAGCAGTTCGGCGGCCTCCCCGCCGGCCCTCAGCTGCCGCTTCCACCACGCGTCGAAGTGCGCGCCGGACACCACGTCGGCCGGCACCCGCTGGTCGTAGAAGTCGAAGAGGGTCTCGTCGTCGACGAGGATGTCGCGGCGCCGCGCCCGGTGCTCCAGGTCCTCGACCTCGGTCAGCAGCCGGCGGTTGGCGGCGAAGAACTTGTGGTGGGTGCGCCAGTCGCCCTCCACCAGGGCGTTGCGGATGAACAGCTCCCGGGAGAGCTCCGGGTCGATCCGGCCGTAGTTGACCTTGCGGTGCGCCACGATCGGGACGCCGTACAGGGTCACCTTCTCGTAGGCCATGACGGCCGCCTGGTCCTTCTCCCAGTGCGGCTCGGAGTAGGTGCGCTTGACCAGGTGCTGGGCGAGCGGCTCGATCCACTCGGGCTCGATCCGGGCGTTCACCCGGGCCCACAGCCGGGAGGTCTCGACCAGCTCCGCGGACATCACGAAGCGCGGCGGCTTCCTGAACAGCGCGGAGCCGGGGAAGACGGCGAACTTGGCGTTGCGCGCCCCCAGGTACTCGCCGCGCGACTGCCGCTTCGCCGGGTCGCCGGACGTCCTGCGGCCGCCGTCGGTGCCGCTCTTGGCGTCCTGGGCGGGGTCCTTCACGCCGACGTGGGACAGCAGGCCGGCGAGCAGCGACACATGGATCCGGTCGGCGTCCACGGTGTCGCCCGGCCGATCGGCGCCGGACTGCTCGTCGGTGCCGGACTCGTCCTCGGTGCCCGGCTCGTCGGCGAGGGCGGGCGGCCCGGCCGGTGCGGGGCGGCCGTCGAGGGACAGGCCCATCTGCCGGGCCACCGCACGCAGCTGCGTGTAGATGTCCTGCCACTCGCGCACCCGCAGGAAGTTCAGGTACTCCGCCTTGCACATCCGCCGGAACGAGGACGAGCTGCGGGCCTTCTGCTGCTCCCGCAGATAGCGCCACAGGTTGAGGTAGGCGAGGAAGTCGCTGGTCTCGTCCTTGAAGCGGGCGTGCTGCTGGTCGGCCTGCGCCTGCTTGTCCGCGGGGCGCTCGCGCGGGTCCTGGATGGACAGCGCGGCGGCGATCACCATGACCTCGTGCAGGCAGCCGTTCCGGTCGGCCTCGATGACCATCCGGGCCAGCCGCGGGTCGACGGGCAGCTGGGCGAGCCTGCGGCCCATGTCGGTGAGGCGCTTGCGCGCGTCCTTCTGATCGGGGTCGAGCGCGCCGAGTTCCTGGAGCAGCTGGACGCCGTCGCGGATGTTGCGGTGGTCCGGCGGGTCGATGAAGGGGAACTTCTCGATGTCGCCGAGCCCGGCCGCGGTCATCTGGAGGATCACGGAGGCCAGGTTGGTCCGCAGGATCTCCGCGTCGGTGAACTCGGCGCGTGCGGAGAAGTCGTCCTCCGAGTAGAGCCGGATGCAGATGCCGTCGGAGGTCCGACCGCAGCGGCCCTTGCGCTGGTTGGCGCTGGCCTGGCTGACGGCCTCGATGGGCAGCCGCTGCACCTTGGTGCGGTGGCTGTAGCGCGAGATGCGGGCGGTGCCGGGGTCGATGACGTACTTGATGCCGGGGACCGTGAGGGAGGTTTCGGCGACGTTCGTGGCGAGGACGATACGGCGGCCCGTGTGGGGCTGGAAGACACGGTGCTGCTCGGCGTGCGACAGCCGGGCGTACAGCGGCAGCACCTCGGTGTCCCGCCAGAACGGGCCCTTGCCGCGCTGGACCTTCTTCTTCTCCAGCGCCTCGGCGGTGTCGCGGATCTCGCGCTCGCCGGAGAGGAAGACGAGGATGTCGCCGGGCCCCTCGGCCATCAGCTCCTCGGCCGCTTCGGTGATCGCGGTGATCTGGTCGCGGTCGGCGTCGGTGTCGGCGGAGCCGGCTTCGTTGTTCGCGCCGGAGCCGCCGGCGGCATCGGCCGCGCCGGCTGCGTCGTCCACGAGTGGCCGGTACCGCACCTCGACGGGGTACGTACGGCCGCTGACCTCGACGATCGGGGCGTCGCCGAAGTGCCGGGAGAAGCGCTCGGGGTCGATGGTCGCGGAGGTGATGACGACCTTCAGGTCCGGGCGTCTGGGCAGCAGCTGGGCGAGGTAGCCGAGCAGGAAGTCGATGTTCAGCGACCGCTCGTGGGCCTCGTCGATGATGATCGTGTCGTAGGCGCGCAGCTCGCGGTCGGTCTGGATCTCGGCGAGCAGGATGCCGTCGGTCATCAGCTTGATGAACGTGCCGTCCTGGTCGACCCGGTCGGTGAAGCGGACCTTCCAGCCGACGGCCGCGCCGAGCGGCGTCGACAGCTCCTCGGCGACCCGCTCGGCGACCGTGCGGGCGGCGATCCGGCGGGGCTGGGTGTGCCCGATCATGCCGCGTACGCCGCGGCCGAGCTCCAGGCAGATCTTCGGGATCTGGGTGGTCTTCCCGGAACCGGTCTCGCCGGCGACGATCACCACCTGGTGATCGCGGATGGCCGCCAGGATCTCGTCCTTCTTCTGGCTGACCGGAAGCTGCTCCGGGTAGCCGACCTCGGGCAGCCGGGCGGACCGGGTGGCGATGCGGGCCTCGGCCTTCTCGACGTCTGCCGCTATCTCGGCGAGCACGGCCGCCCTGGCCTCGGGCTTGCGGATCCGGCGTGCACCGTCCAGCCTTCGACCGAGTCGGTGCGCGTCGCGCAGGGAGAGCTCGGACAGGCGGGGGGCGAGGGAGCCGAAGGAGGGGGCGGGCTGCGTAGACATACGCGATCCAGGATCGCATCTCCCGGAAACTACTGGCGAACCCTTTTCTCCGAGACGGCGGTGTGTCGCCCTCCGGACGGTGTGTCGCGGCCCACCACACACCGCTCACCGTGCGCCGAGGGTGCCCCATCGCGGGGCGCGGCGGCCCACGGCGCCCCGGCTGGCCTGCGGGGCCTGGCGGCCGACGGTGCCCACCTGAGGGGCGCGGGGAACTGCGCGACCAGCTCCCCACCGGCCGCGGGTCCGGACACGACAGGGACAGCCCCTCTGGGACGGTGACGACCCGACGGTCTCGTCGGGGCTTGTCGCGCAGTTCCCCGCGCCCCTTTCAGGGGCACTGCGTGCCCCATCCTGTGCGCCCGGCAGGGCGGTGGGGAGTGCCCGCCGCCACCCGCACACGCGCCGACGGTCGACCGGAATCGGCAAGAATGTCCCGTACGTCTCGATTAGCTTGATCGTATGGCTGACGAGTCCGACCTCCCGGAACGACCGCCGCCGGACGGGTCCGGCGGTGGCGCGCAGCGGGCCGACGAGGGGCCCCCGGGGCGCGTCCGGGAGCTCTGGGTCCTGTACAAGGAGTCGCCGTTCCTGCCGGCCACGGTCCTGCTGTTCATCCTGGCCGCGGCGGCCGCGTGCTTCGCCGGGTCCTACACGTACTCGATGGCGAACCCGACCCCGCGCCACATCCCGACCGGGGTGATCGGCGCCTACCAGGAGCAGCGTGGTCGGGAGTTCATCGCCGGCATGGAGAAGGCGCTGAGTGCGTCGCTGAGCCTGCGGCCCTATCCCGATCGGGCCGCGGCTCACGAGGCCATCGAGGAGCAGCGCGTCTTCGCCGTGCTGGACGTGCACCCGGGCGCCGGCGGGCGGGGCGACGGCGTCACGCTGGACGTCTCGGGGGCGTCCGGGCAGTCCGTCGCGGAGCTGCTGGAGCAGGCCGCGCCCGCGGTGGGCCGGAAGATCGGCGTCCCGGTGCAGGTCAGGGACGTCAACCCGCTCCAGAAGGGCGATCCGCGCGGGCTTGCGATCTTCTACATCACGCTCGCCTCGGTGATCATCGGCTTCGTCGGTGCCATGCAGGTCAACGTGCATGCGCGCGGGCTGAACCCCTGGGAGCGGGTGCTCACCACGCTCAGTTACGCGCTGCTCGGCAGCTTCGCCATCGCCGCGATGGTGGACTGGGCCCTCGGGGCGCTCAGGCTGCCGTTCGCCGAGTCGTGGGCGATCCTGGCGCTGACCATGTTCACCGCCGGGATGGTCGCGACGATGTTCACCACCCTCGTGGGGCGGTGGGCGATTTTGCCCACGTGGGGACTGATGGTGATCCTGGGGAACCCGTCGTCCGGTGGCGCGGTCTCCTGGCCGCTGCTGCCGTCGGTGCTCGGCACCATCGGGCGCTGGCTGCCGCCGGGCGCGTCGGTGAACGCCCAGCACACCGCCGTGTACTTCGGCGGCCACCAGCACGCGTTCCCGTTCCTGGTGCTGGCGGCGTGGGCGCTGGGCTCCAGCGCGATCTTCTGGGTCTGGCGGCACCGGCATCCCGGGGGGCGGGAGAAGCCGGAGGATGGCATGAATGCCGATGGTGAAGCGCCGGGATCGCCGTCCTGACCAGGTGTTTTCAATTCCTTGGGGATAAGCGTCGTATAAAAGTTGAGTCCTACCGACTCAGCTCTGTTGACGCTACCGAGGGACGTGTTGCATCCTTGAGTCCGTTCCACTCAAGTCAGCTGGAGGAAAGACATGGCACGTGCGGTCGGCATCGACCTGGGCACGACTAACTCCGTCGTGAGCGTTCTGGAGGGCGGTGAGCCCACCGTCATCACCAACGCCGAGGGCGCCAGGACCACGCCGTCCGTCGTCGCCTTCGCCAAGAACGGCGAGGTGCTCGTCGGCGAGGTAGCGAAGCGTCAGGCGGTCACCAACGTCGACCGGACCATCCGGTCGGTCAAGCGCCACATGGGCACCGGTTGGCGCGTCGACATCGACGACAAGGGCTTCAACCCCCAGCAGATCTCCGCCTTCATCCTTCAGAAGCTGAAGCGGGACGCGGAGTCCTACCTCGGCGAGAAGGTCACGGACGCGGTCATCACCGTCCCGGCGTACTTCAACGACTCCGAGCGTCAGGCCACCAAGGAGGCCGGCGAGATCGCGGGTCTGAACGTCCTGCGCATCGTCAACGAGCCGACGGCCGCCGCCCTGGCCTACGGCCTCGACAAGGACGACCAGACGATCCTCGTCTTCGACCTCGGTGGCGGTACGTTCGACGTCTCGCTGCTGGAGATCGGCGACGGCGTCGTCGAGGTGAAGGCCACCAACGGTGACAACCACCTCGGTGGTGACGACTGGGACCAGCGCGTCGTCGACTACCTGGTCAAGCAGTTCGCCAACGGCCACGGCGTCGACCTGTCCAAGGACAAGATGGCGCTCCAGCGGCTGCGTGAGGCGGCGGAGAAGGCCAAGATCGAGCTCTCCTCGTCCACCGAGACGAACATCAACCTGCCCTACATCACCGCTTCCGCGGAGGGCCCGCTGCACCTGGACGAGCGCCTGACCCGGGCGCAGTTCCAGCAGCTGACCTCGGACCTGCTGGAGCGCTGCAAGACGCCGTTCCACAACGTGATCAAGGACGCGGGCATCCAGCTCTCCGAGATCGACCACGTGGTCCTCGTCGGTGGGTCGACCCGTATGCCGGCCGTCGCCGAGCTCGTCAGGGAGCTGACCGGCGGCAAGGACGCCAACAAGGGCGTGAACCCGGACGAGGTCGTCGCCATCGGTGCCTCGCTCCAGGCCGGCGTCCTCAAGGGCGAGGTCAAGGACGTCCTGCTGCTCGACGTCACCCCGCTGTCCCTCGGCATCGAGACCAAGGGCGGCATCATGACCAAGCTGATCGAGCGGAACACGACGATCCCGACCAAGCGGTCCGAGATCTTCACCACCGCCGAGGACAACCAGCCGTCCGTCCAGATCCAGGTCTACCAGGGCGAGCGCGAGATCGCGGCGTACAACAAGAAGCTCGGCATGTTCGAGCTGACCGGTCTGCCGCCGGCGCCCCGCGGCGTCCCGCAGATCGAGGTCTCCTTCGACATCGACGCCAACGGCATCATGCACGTGACCGCCAAGGACCTGGGCACGGGCAAGGAGCAGAAGATGACCGTCACCGGCGGCTCCTCGCTGCCGAAGGACGAGGTCGACCGGATGCGCCAGGAGGCCGAGCAGTACGCGGACGAGGACCACAAGCGCCGCGAGGCCGCCGAGACCCGCAACCAGGGCGAGCAGCTCGTCTACCAGACCGAGAAGTTCCTCAAGGACAACGAGGACAAGGTCCCCGGCGAGATCAAGACCGAGGTCGAGGAGTCCCTCGCCGACCTCAAGGAGAAGCTGAAGGGCGAGGACACCGCCGAGATCCGCACGGCCACCGAGAAGGTCGCCGCGGTCTCCCAGAAGCTGGGCCAGGCGATGTACGCCGACGCGCAGGCACAGGGCGCCGAGGCCGGTGCCGATGCCGGTGCGCAGGACGGTGCGAGCCAGGCCAAGGCCGATGACGACGTCGTCGACGCCGAGATCGTCGACGAGGAGCGAAAGGATGGTGCCGCGTGACGGAGGAGACCCCGGGCTTCGACGAGCAAAATGAGCCCGCCGACGTCTCCTCAGGCGCCACCGAAGATGCCGCCGAGTCGAAGGCCGCCGAGTCCTCCCAGGAGGGCGCGGCGGCCCCGGCCGGGGACGCGGACAAGTCGGCGGGCCTGACGGCCCAGCTGGACCAGGTGCGCACCGCGCTCAACGAGCGCACCGCGGACCTCCAGCGGTTGCAGGCCGAGTTCCAGAACTACCGTCGCCGTGTCGAGCGCGACCGGATCGCCGTCAAGGAGATCGCCATCGCGAACCTCCTGAACGAGCTGCTCCCGGTGCTCGACGACATCGGCCGGGCTCGGGAACACGGCGAGCTGGTCGGCGGTTTCAAGTCGGTGGCCGAGTCACTGGAGACGGTGGCGGCCAAGATGGGCCTGACGCAGTTCGGCAAGGAGGGCGAGCCCTTCGACCCGACGGTGCACGAGGCCCTGATGCACAGCTACTCACCCGAGGTCACGGAGACCACGTGCGTGGCGATTCTCCAGCCGGGGTATCGGTTCGGCGAGCGCACCATCCGCCCCGCGCGGGTGGCGGTGGCCGAGCCACAGCCGGGCGCGCAGAGCGCCAAGCCGGAGAAGGCCCAGAAGGGCAAGGGCAAGGCGTCCGGCAAGTCCGCCCCGTCCGGGGAGTCCCAGGCGGACGGCTCCGCCGAGGCAGAGGACGGCTCTGCCGACGCGGAGGACTGATGGCCGGGCCGACGCGAAGGACTGAGGTGAGCGGTGGCCCGGAGCAGGGCTGACGGCGGGCACGCGACACCGGCTGTGCGGCACGCAGCACGAGGAGAGGAGGGACGTCGGGGATGAGTACCAAGGACTTCATCGAGAAGGACTTCTACAAGGTCCTCGGCGTCCCCAAGGACGCCACCGAGGCCGAGATCAAGAAGGCGTACCGCAAGCTGGCCCGGGAGAACCACCCGGACGCCAACAAGGGCAACGCCAAGGCCGAGGAGCGCTTCAAGGAGATCTCCGAGGCCAACGACGTGCTCGGCGACCCGAAGAAGCGCAAGGAGTACGACGACGCCCGCGCCCTGTTCGGCAACGGCGGCTTCCGTCCCGGACCCGGGGCGGGCGGCGGCACCTTCAACTTCGACCTGGGTGACCTCTTCGGCGGCAGTGGCGCCCCGGGCGGCGGCGCCGGTGGCGCCGGCGGCTTCGGAGGCGGGCTCGGCGACGTGTTCGGCGGGCTCTTCGGCCGTGGCGGTGCGGGCGGCGCGGGCACCCGTGTGCAGCCCAGGCGCGGCCAGGACATCGAGTCCGAGGTGACCCTGAGCTTCACCGAAGCGATCAACGGCGCCACGGTGCCGCTCCGGATGTCCTCGCAGGCCCCCTGCAAGGCCTGCTCCGGCACCGGCGACAAGAACGGCACGCCGCGGGTCTGCCCGACCTGCGTCGGCACCGGCCAGGTCTCGCGCGGCGGTGGTGGCGGCTTCTCGCTCACCGACCCGTGCGTGGACTGCAAGGGCCGCGGGCTGATCGCCCAGGACCCGTGCGACGTCTGCAAGGGTTCAGGGCGCGCCAAGTCGTCCCGCACGATGCAGGTACGGATTCCGGCGGGGGTGTCCAACGGGCAGCGCATCCGGCTGCGCGGCAAGGGCACCCCGGGCGAGCGCGGCGGCCCCGCCGGCGACCTCTATGTGATCGTGCACGTCGACGCCCACCCGGTGTTCGGCCGCAAGGACGACAACCTCACCGTCACGGTGCCCGTCACCTTCACGGAGGCGGCGCTCGGCGGCGAGGTGAAGGTGCCGACGCTCGGCGGCCCCCCGGTGACCCTCAAACTCCCCGAGGGCACTCCGAACGGGCGCACGATGCGGGCCCGCGGAAAAGGCGCCGTCCGTAAAGACGGCACCCGCGGGGATCTACTCGTCACGGTAGAAGTCGTGGTACCGAAGAACGTGACGGGTCCGGCGCGTGACGCGCTGGAGACGTATCGCAAGGCCACCGCGGAGGAGGATCCGCGGGCGGAGCTTTTCCAGGCCGCGAAGGGAGCTTGACGATATGGACAGCCGACGAGGACGTGTCCGCAACCCGTACGAGCTGACCGAGGAGACGCCGGTGTACGTCATCTCGGTGGCGGCGCAGCTCAGCGGGTTGCACCCGCAGACGCTGCGTCAGTACGACCGCCTGGGGCTGGTTTCGCCGGACCGCACCCCGGGCCGCGGTCGCCGCTACTCGGCCCGCGACATCGAGCTGCTCCGGCAGGTGCAGCAACTGTCGCAGGACGAGGGCATCAACCTCGCCGGCATCAAGCGCATCATCGAGCTGGAGAACCAGGTCGCGGCGCTCCAGGCGCGCGCGGCCGAGCTCCAGGCGGCGGTGGACGGCGCCGCGGCGACCATGCGCCAGCGGGAGGCGGCACTGCATGCGTCGTACCGCCGGGACCTGGTGCCGTACCAGGAGGTCCATCAGACCAGTGCGTTGGTGGTCTGGCGGCCGAAGAAGTCCGACTGAGGGTTTCTGCTCTCCCTGCCGGTTGAGCGCGCCAGGCGCGTCAGGCGCGCCTTGAGCGGCGCCGAAGGCGCCAGCCAAGGGGCGCGGGGAACTGCGCGACCAGCCCCCACCGGCCCGGTGGTCCGGATACGACAGGAACAGCCCCTTTGGGACGGTGGCGACCTCACGCTCTCGTCGTGGCAGGTCGCGCCCGCGCGGCGGAGCCGCATATCGACACAGCCCCGCGCCCCTTCGTGCGCCTTCGGCGCGACCCGGCGCTGCGCGCCCCTTCGAGGCCGTCCGGACGGGTGCGGCGCGTCACCCGTCCGGCACGCGTCTCTTGAGGTCCTGAAGCAGCGCCGCGAGACCATGTGCCGTCGTGGTCAACACGATGCGCGGGGCGTCGCTTTCGCGAAGACGTATCGTTCCGTCGGATGCGATGGCGACGTTGAGGCAGTCCCCCTGAGGGCCGCTGCTGAATGTCGATTTCTGCCAGTGGAGTTCGGGCATGGGGCCTTCCTACAGCGAGTAGAGCAGATGCCTGATCAGGGCGAGGGAATCCTTCACCGAATAGGTCTCAGGGCCCGTTGATACGGCCAGCGGCGCCAGGGCGTTCTTGGCCAGCAGGTCGAAGAGCGCGCTGTACCGGTCCAGGTGGAACTGCTCGGCCAGGTACGTGAAGCCGGTGAGCTGTTCGAGCACCACGGTCCCCAGCCGGGGATTGCGCGGAACGAGGTGCACGAAATTCCCGCTGATCGCCGCGTAGGCCTGGCCGCTGAAGGGATACACCTGGATCGTCACATTCGGCAGCCGGGACAACTCGATCAGGCGCAGGAGTTGCTCGCGCACGACCTGCGCCCCGCCGAAGCGAATACGTAGCGCGGCCTCGTGGATGACGGCGTGCACGGTTGGTGGATTGTCGCCGGTGAGAATCCGCTGCCGCTCCATCCGGAACCGCAACGGCGTTTCGAAATTCTCGAAGCCGAGGCCCGGGCTGTTGAAGATCGCCCGTGCGTAGTCGGCGGTCTGGAAGATGCCGGGGATGAACAGCGACTGGTGCAGACGTACCTCGACGGCTTCCGCCTCCAGCTCCGCAAGGCTGAGGGTTTCCGTCATCATGCTGCGCCGATACGCACTCCACCAGCCCTTGCCGCTGGTCTCGGAGAGGGTGACCAGCGCCTCGATATAGTCCTTGTCTGTGCATCCGTAAAGGTCGCAGAGTGCTCTGAGGCGCTCGGTCAGGATCGTCGTCTTCGCGGTTTCGATCTGGCTCAGCTGAGCGCGGCCCATGCCGATACGCTCCGAAGCCTCGGCCGCGCTCAACCCGGCTTGCTCACGTAGCTGTTTCAGCTCGAAACCAAGCCGCCGCTGACGCTCAGTGATGGTGCTGCGCAATCCCACAGGGGCACTCCCTTGTCTGTCGGACAGAGTTTTCCCGGGACAGGGGGGTTCGTCCACCGATATGGGGGAATCGCGGTGCACAAATTAAACTGCGCTGAACGGCAGTCGAGCGGACGGTAATCTCACCAGCCGCCGCCCCGGGTACCGCCTAGTAACCATCCTCCAGAATCCCCGACTGGCCGATCCGGTAGCCGAGTTGCGCGCGGCTGCTGGTGCCGAGGGTGTCGGCGAGTTTGGCTATGTGCACCCGCACGGTGCGGACGTTCATGGCGAGGCGGATGGCGATCTTGTCGTCGGTGAGGCCCTCGATGAGGAGGGCGGCGATGGCGCGCTGGCGGGACGTGACGCCCTTGTCGGCGGGTGGCCGAGCGGCCGATCGGGGCCACATGGGGGTGGCCAGATCCCATAACCGGGAGAAGGTGTTGGCCAGGTAGCTCACCAGGGCCGGATGGCGCAGTACCAGGGCCGCGGTGCGGTCGGTGTTGCCGGGGATGAAGGCCACCCGCCGGTCGAGGATCACGAGGCGTTCGGTGACCTCGTTCAGGGTGCGCACCTCGACGTCGCCGTCGAGCTGCTCGTAGTGCGCGAGAACGGCCGGGGCGTGCCGGGAACTGTGCTGGTAGAGGGTGCGCATCCGGCCGCCGCGGTCGAGCAGGGACTGTTCGACCGGCAGCACCATGGACAGCGCGTTCGGCGGGCGGTGGCCACCCGGCTGCACGGTGAGCAGCTCTTTGGAGGACTCGGAGACCGCCTGCTTGATCGCCGTGTTGATCGGCTGGAGCCCGTGCAGCATGGTGAACGTGGCCCGGCTGCGGGAGAAGGTGTTCTCGGCGTCGATCGCCATAAGTGGCTGAAAAGCGTTGGCGAGCACCATCTCGCCGCGGCGCCGGCGCTCGATGTCCGCCTCGACGCTGTGCAGCAGCCGCGGCAGCGCGATCGACGGTGCGAGCGGCCGCAGCCATCGGTTGCCCTCGCCGTCCGGATACAGCAGGCCGAGCTCCACGACGCAGGGGGCGTCCTCGGCGTCCTGTGGCGGGACGCGGCCCTCGCGAAGGGCGCGCGTGTACAGATTCATGCCAGCCTCGCACAGCTGTTCTTCGACGCCGTGCCGATGGCTCTCCTGGGTCACAGAGCCGCTCTCCTGCCGAGAATTCCATGGGTGCCGTCGGTCCATCCGGGCCGCGCCGGTGCGTACCGTACTGCCGCTGCCTGGGCGCTCGCGGGTTTCGCGTGCGGCGCATGGCGCACTCTGGGCGGTGGGTCGGGCGCCGGGGCGGGGAGCCTGCGGCGCCGCGGCGCGACCACCGGTCCGTGGTGCGGCCCGGCGCTGCCGTGCGACGTTGCCCGGATGCGTCCGTCGGTGGTTGATGTGTCCGTCGGCGGTTGCCGTCTGGTCGTTACGGACGACGGAAGGTCATCGATCGGTTTCCAGGATTCCGGATCGGGCGATCAGGAAGCCGAGCTGCGCCCGGCTGCCGCTGCCCAACGCGGCGGCGAGCTTGGCGATGTGCGCCCGGCAGGTCCGTACGTTCATGCCGAGGCGCCGCGCGATGGCCTCGTCGACATGCCCTTCGACCAGCAGCTTGGCGATGCTCCGCTGGACACCGGTGATCCCGTCGGGCGTGGGGTCGTACGGCACCTCTTCCAGGAGCGGGACGCCGCGGCGCCACAACTGCTCGAAAACTTTGATCAGATATTTAACGAGGCCGGGGTGGCGCAGCTCCAGCGCGAAGTCGTGGCGGTCGCCGGCCGGGATGAAGGCGACCGTGTCATCGCAGATGATCAGGCGCTCTATCAGTTCCTCGAGGGTGCGTATCTGCACCAGGCCGTCTGCCATCCGGTCGACGTAGGCCATCGTGCCCTGGCTGTGCCGGACCGTGTGCTGGTAGAGCGTGCGGATGTGCACACCGCGGTTGGTCAAGGGGCGGTCGCGCTCCAGCGCCTGGTTCAGTATGTGCTCGGAGCGTCTGCCGCCGGGCTGCACCGTCAGCATCTCCCGCTGACACTCGGCGGTGGCCAGGTTCAGGGCTGCGTTGATGCGATCCAGGCCCTCCAGCACCGTGATGGCGTGGGTGGGAGCCGGAATTTGTGCACTCAAGGCCATGAACGGCTCAAATGATTCGGTCAGTTCGATCGAGAGGCGCCGGCGATCCTGGATCTCTCGTTCCAGCGGGTGGAGTCGCTGCGCGAGCGCCACGGACGGCGGCACGGGCCGGAGCCAGTTCGCATCGTCCGGGTCCGGGTGCAAGAGGGCGAATTCAAGGAGGCATGGAGCGGCTTCCACCTCGCCCCGTGCAATGCGACCGGCACTGAGCGCACTCGCGTAGAGCTGCGCTCCCTCGTCGCACAGTTCGGCCAGCGAGTGGGGATGTGTCGGCTTTGTGGAAGTATTAGGCAATTCTCCACCCCCCAGGGTCCTGAACGTGCAAGAACATGATGCATCGGTCCTGTGGCATTGACGTGCCTGAATGAGCCATCGTCTTGTTCACCGGGGGAGAAGACTTCATCAAGTGAGGACGAAGCCGACTATGTACACGAGATTGCTTCGCTCAGTTGTTGCGACCGCTTTCTCCACGGTCGTGGCTTTTGGGGCACTCGGTGCCGTGGGTGCGACTCAGGCCAAGGCTCCGACGCAGCACGGCGTCGAGTCGGTACAGGCGGCTGCTGCTGCGGACAGCGGATGGGGTACCGGTACGCAGGCGGTCCCCGCTGACAGCGGCTGGGGCACCGGCGCTCAAGTGGTCCCCGCGGACAGTGGCTGGGGGAACCCCTCACCGGTGACACCGGCCGACAGCGGCTGGGGCATCGTACCTGCCGACAGTGGCTGGGGCATCGTGCCGGCCGAGTGCGAGTGGGCGGTCGTGCCCGCCGACAGCGGTTGGGGCATCGTGCCGGCCGACAGCGGCTGGGGCGCCCCCGGCGACGCGGCGCCCGCTGACAGCGGTTGGGGCCTGGCCGCGATCGACCACGGCACGAGTGGCTGGGGCGACGCCGCCTCGGTGAACGTATGACAACCCCTCCTGACGACCGATCCTTCCGGCGCGAGATGGCCACCGCCTACCGCTCCGGGTGGCACTTCATCGACCTCGTCACGGCGATCCCCCACCAGGGTGACTCGTTGATGGTGACGCTGTTCGGTGAGCCGGTGATCGTCGCGCGGGACAGCGACGACGATATCCGGGCCTACCGGTGCCTGCGGCGTCCGCGCGGGGCGCCCAAGCCGGTTCGGTGTGCCGTGCGCTACGGAATGATCTTCGTCAACCTTGACCAGCGTGACCACCACCTGGTGGAAGCAGACTCCCCCGGAGGGACTCCACAAACCATCTCCGCCACCCCCCGCAGTGCCTGACGCGATTCCCCCGTCGTTATAGATCGCGCAGGCACTTCCCCCCCGCAGCGGCGTCACCGTGGACCTGAGACACGGTGGCGCCGCTGCCGTTTCGCTGCCGATTCGCTGCGCTTGGCTGGGGCGGCCGGATCGGGTGCCCTTGGTGCAAGGGTGGCCGCTGCTCCCTGAGGGGCGCGGGGAACTGCGCGCAACCATCCACCGGCCGGTGGTCCGGCTGCGACAGAGACTGCCCCCTTGGGGCGGTGGCGGTCTGCGGGTTGCGTCGTGGCTGGTTGCGCGGTTCCCCGCGCCCCTTTTCAGGGCGCCTTCGGCGCTCCTGGCGGGGGGCTTGGGGCGGTGGTGGTCTGCGGGTTGCGTCGTGGCTTGTCGCGCAGTTCCCCGCGCCCCTTTTTCCGGGCGCCTTCGGCGCTGCCGGAGGGGGCTTGGGGCGGTGGTGCGCGGGCTGAGGGGCGCGGGGAACTGGGCGAGTAACCGGTCACGGTCCGGTGGTTCGGAGACGGGGGAAGGGGCCCCCGGTCGGTGGCGGGTGGTGGCCCGCAGGGCTCGGCGTGGCTAGCAGTTGCCCAGGGCCCCCGTGAGGGTCACCTCGATGAGGACGCGGTGGGGATTGGGGCGGGGCGGGCGACCGTAACGGAGTTCGTAGCGGTGTTCGGCGTCCGCCACGAGGTCCGCTTCCGTGCGGATCACGGCGCGGCCCTCCAGCGTCGCCCACGTGGGGCCGTCGAACTGGCAGATCGCGACCGGCGCACCGGCGCCCCCGGCGGCGGCGTCCCCGGCGCGGACGTGCCGCACCTTCGCGCTGGTCCGGGTGGCGATCACCCGGGCGAGACCGGCTTCGGGGTCGTAGGTCGCCGAGACCGGCACCACGTGGGGTGTGCCGTCGGCGCGCAGCGTGGTCAGCGTGCACACGTGGCGTGCTTGCCAGAAGGCGAGGTACGCGGGGGTGGGCTGATGGGGATCGCGTCGGTACGAGGCCATGGGCAGCGAACTTATCCACAGATGCGACGCCTCCGCAGGGCACCCCCTCCCGTGATTACTCTTGAGTGGAATAGACTCAACTTTGTGCACGTCACTGTAGTCAGTGTGCGCTGTGGTCAGCCTGTGCAGGGTTCAGCCTGTGCAGAGTTGAGCCTGTACGGCAGCCAGCCTGCACGGCAGTGAGTCCGTGAGCCAGTGAGCCAGGAGTGAAGGGAACAGAGCAGACGTGGACGCCGAGCTGACGAACCGAAGCCGCGACGCGATCAGTGCGGCCACCCAACGCGCCGTTACCGATGGTCACCCCGACCTCACCCCCGTACACCTGCTCCTGGCCCTGCTCCAGGGCCAGGACAACGAGAACGTGACCGACCTGCTGGCCGCCACCGGCGCCGACCAGGCGGCCGTGCGCGCCGACGCGGAGCGTGCGCTGGCCGCGCTGCCCAGCGTGACCGGCTCCACGGTCGCGCCCCCGCAGCCGAACCGCGAGATGCTGGCCGTCGTCGCCGACGCCACCCAGCGCGCCAAGGAGCTCGGTGACGACTACGTGTCGACCGAGCACCTGCTCATCGGCATCGCAGCCAAGGGCGGCCAGGCGGCCGAGGTGCTGCGCCGGCACGGCGCCACCGCCGAGCAGTTGCTGGACGCATTCGAGAAGATCAGGGGAGGACGCCGGGTGACCACTCCCGACCCGGAGGGCCAGTACAAGGCCCTGGAGAAGTTCGGCACGGACCTCACGGCCGCCGCCCGCGAGGGCAGGCTCGACCCGGTCGTCGGCCGTGACCAGGAGATCCGCCGCGTGGTGCAGGTGCTCTCCCGCCGCACGAAGAACAACCCGGTGCTCATCGGCGAGCCCGGCGTCGGCAAGACCGCCGTCGTCGAGGGGCTCGCGCAGCGCATCGTCAAGGGCGACGTGCCGGAGTCGCTGAAGGACAAGCGGCTGGTCGCGCTGGACCTCGGTGGCATGATCGCGGGCGCCAAGTACCGCGGTGAGTTCGAGGAGCGGCTGAAGACCGTACTGGCCGAGATCAAGGAGAGCGACGGCCAGGTCATCACCTTCATCGACGAGCTGCACACCGTCGTCGGCGCCGGCGCCGGCGGCGACTCCGCCATGGACGCGGGCAACATGCTCAAGCCCATGCTGGCCCGCGGCGAGCTGCGCATGGTCGGCGCGACCACCCTGGACGAGTACCGCGAGCGCATCGAGAAGGACGCCGCCCTGGAGCGCCGCTTCCAGCAGGTGCTGGTCGCCGAGCCCACCGTCGAGAACACCATCGCCATCCTGCGCGGCCTCAAGGGACGCTACGAGGCGCACCACAAGGTGCAGATCGCCGACGGCGCACTGGTCGCCGCCGCCACCCTCTCCGACCGGTACATCACCTCGCGCTTCCTGCCCGACAAGGCCATCGACCTGGTCGACGAGGCCGCCTCCCGGCTCCGCATGGAGATCGACTCGTCCCCGGTGGAGATCGACGAGTTGCAGCGCGCCGTCGACCGGCTGCGCATGGAGGAGCTGGCCATCGGCCAGGACACCGACCAGGCCAGCCGGGAGCGCCTCGACCGGCTGCGCCGCGACCTCGCGGACAAGGAGGAGGAGCTGCGCTCCCTCACGGCCCGCTGGGAGAAGGAGAAGCAGTCCCTGAACCGCGTCGGTGAGCTCAAGGAGAAGCTCGACGAACTGCGCGGCCAGGCCGAGCGCGCCCAGCGCGACGGCGACTTCGACACCGCCTCCAAGCTGCTGTACGGCGAGATCCCCACCCTGGAGCGCGACCTGGAGGCCGCGTCCGAGGCGGAGGAGGAGGTCGTACGCGACACCATGGTCAAGGAGGAGGTCGGCCCCGACGACATCGCCGACGTCGTCGCCGCCTGGACCGGCATCCCCGCAGGCCGCCTCCTGGAGGGCGAGACGCAGAAGCTGCTGCGCATGGAGGACGAGATCGGCAAGCGGCTCATCGGGCAGACCGAGGCCGTGCGCGCCGTCTCCGACGCGGTGCGCCGCAGCCGCGCCGGCGTCGCCGACCCCGACCGGCCCACCGGCTCGTTCCTCTTCCTGGGCCCGACCGGTGTCGGCAAGACGGAGCTGGCGAAGGCCCTCGCGGACTTCCTCTTCGACGACGAGCGGGCCATGGTCCGCATCGACATGAGCGAGTACAGCGAGAAGCACAGCGTCGCCCGCCTGGTCGGCGCCCCGCCCGGGTACGTCGGCTACGAGGAGGGCGGCCAGCTCACCGAGGCGGTGCGCCGGCGGCCGTACTCCGTGGTGCTGCTGGACGAGGTGGAGAAGGCCCACGCGGAGGTCTTCGACATCCTCCTCCAGGTGCTCGACGACGGCCGGCTCACCGACGGCCAGGGCCGCACGGTCGACTTCCGCAACACGATCCTGGTGCTCACGTCCAATCTGGGCAGCCAGTACCTGGTCGACCCGCTGCTGAGCGCGGAGGAGAAGAAGCAGCAGGTGCTGGAGGTGGTCAGGGCCTCCTTCAAGCCGGAGTTCCTGAACCGCCTGGACGACCTGGTGGTCTTCTCCGCCCTCGACAAGGACGAGCTGAGCCGCATCGCCCAGCTCCAGATCGACCGGCTCGCCGAGCGCCTCGCGGAGCGCCGCCTCGCCCTGGAGATCACCCCGGAAGCCCTCACCTGGCTGGCCGACGAGGGCAACGACCCGGCGTACGGTGCGCGCCCGCTGCGCCGCCTGGTGCAGACCGCCATCGGCGACCGGTTGGCCAAGGAGATCCTCTCCGGCGAGATCAAGGACGGCGACACGGTCCGCGTGGACGTCTTCGGCGACGGCTTGATCGTGGGCCCCGCGTCGCCGGCGTCCCCGGACGCCCCGCCGCCCCCGGCGAAGACCCTCTGACGATCGTCACCAGGCCGACGCACGGGGCGCGGGCACCGTGTTCGACCAGGCCCGTGTGATGGCGCCTGAGCGAATGGCCCTGAGCGAATGTCGCCTGCATGATGGCGCCTGCGTGATGTCGTCTGTGTGATCTCTGTGGGTGAGTAGGACGTCATGGCGGGGAGGACCACGGCCGTACGCCCCGCTGCACAGCTCGCCGCCGGGCCCGACCGCCCAGAGCCTGGTCGGGGCCCGGCGGTGGCGCATGCGCCGTGCCGCTGAGAGCGGAAACCGACCCTGTTCGACGAGCAGGCCTTGCGGGCACCCGGCCGCCATGGGGGAGGATGGCCGCGTCCATAGGAAGGGAAAATCACGGTGAGCATCGACCCGTCCTCGATTCCGAATTTCGGGGGCAACTCTCAGCCGCAGGGCGGTCCGCCGCCCGGCCCCATCATCCCCGACCAGGAGCTGATCAAGCAGCTGCTGGAGCAGATGGAGCTGAAGTACGTCGTGGACGAAGAGGGCGACCTGGTGGCGCCCTGGGAGAAGTTCCGCACGTACTTCATGTTCCGTGGGGAGAACGAACAGCAGGTCTTCTCGGTACGGACGTTCTACGACCGGCCGCACGCGATCGAGGAGAAGCCCCGGCTGCTGGAGGCCGTCGACGACTGGAACCGCCGCACGCTCTGGCCGAAGGTCTACAGCCACACCCACGACGACGGCTCGGTCCGCTTCATCGGCGAGGCACAGATGCTGATCGGCACCGGTGTCAGCCTGGAGCACTTCGTGTCGTCCACGGTCAGCTGGGTGCGCGCCGCGATCGAGTTCGACCGCTGGGTCGTCGAGCAGTTCGGCCTGGAGAAGGACGTGGACTCGGTGGAGGACGACAAGCCGAGCGACGAGGACTAGACGAGTACGTCCGTTCCGTCAGGGGCGCCCCTTCGCACGATGGGCGCCCCTCTCCGTCCCGCCGTCCGGCGGCCCTGCCGTCCCGCTCCGGCATGATCCTTTGAGTGCTCCACAGCCGGCGCTCATGTTCCTGACAGGCCAGGCCCCTGGGGTCCTCGCCCATGACCGGGCCGGGAGGACCAGCGCAGCAGGGACCGGCGCGGCAGCCGGGACCGGCGCACAACCGGAACATGACGCGCCGCAACGCCATCATCGCGGGCACCGCCGCACTCGCGGCCGTCGGCGTCGGCGGCGCCACCATGCCCGACGCCGGGTGAGGGCCGCGGGGTGGGCGCGAAACGCCCGTCAGCGCAGCTTCGCGAGCCGCGTGGCCGCTTCCTGGATCACCTCGGGGCGCTTGCAGAAGGCGAACCGGACGAACGGTGCCCCTTCCTCGCGATGGTCGTAGAAGACGGCGTTGGGGATGGCCACGACGCCGGCCCGCTCCGGCAGGGCGCGGCAGAAGGCGAAGCCATCGCTCTCGCCGAGCGGGCGGATGTCCGTGGTGATGAAGTACGTGCCCGCCGGCCGGTAGACCTCGAACCCGGCCGCGGTCAGGCCCGCCGCCAGCAGGTCGCGACCCTCCTGGAGCGTGCGCCGCAGCCCGTCGAAGTAGTCCTGCGGCAGCGCCAGGGCCTCGGCCGCCGCGTACTGGAAGGGCCCGGAGGCGACGTACGTCAGGAACTGCTTGGCGGAGCGCACGGCCGTGACGAGGGGCGCGGAAGCGGTGACCCAGCCGACCTTCCAGCCGGTGAACGCGAAGGTCTTGCCGGCCGAGCCGATGGTGACGGTGCGCTCCCGCATCCCGGGGAAGGTGGCCAGCGGGATGTGCTCGGCGTCGTCGTAGACCAGGTACTCGTAGACCTCGTCGGTGACCACCAGCAGGTCGCGCTCGACGGCGAGCCGGGCGATCTCGGCCAGCTCGGCGCGGGTGAGGACGGTGCCGGTGGGGTTGTGCGGGGTGTTCAGGAGCAGCAGCCGGGTGCGGTCGGTGACGGCGTCGCGTAGTTCGTCGAGGTCGAGCCGGAAGCTGAGGGGGGCGCCCGGCGCGTCGGCCTGCGCCCCGCCCGGCGCAGGCCCGGGGCGGAGGGTGACCGGGACCCGGGTGCCGCCGGCCATGGCGATGGATGCCGCGTACGAGTCGTAGTACGGCTCCAGCGCGATCACCTCGTCGCCCGGCTCCACCAGGGCCAGCAGCGCCGCCGCGATGGCCTCCGTGGCACCCGCCGTGACCAGTACCTCGGTGTCGGGGTCGAAGTCGAGCCGGTACCGCCGATGCTGGTGGGCGGCGACGGCGTTGCGCAGTTCGGGGACGCCGGGGCCCGGCGGATACTGGTTGCCGCGACCGTCCCGCAGGGCGCGCACCGCCGCCTCACGGACTTCTTCGGGGCCGTCGGTGTCGGGGAAGCCCTGACCGAGGTTGATGGAGCCGGTGCTCAGCGCCAGGGCGGACATTTCGGCGAAGATCGTGGTGCCGAACTCGGCCAGCCTGCGGTTGAGCAGCGGGCGGGGCCCGGCCGGGTCGGTGGAGGCAGCAGACGTCATGCCGGCCATCCTGGGCCGAACCTCTGGACTTCCTCAACTCTGCTTTGGTCCCCGGGACCGGCGGGCATCCCCCTGTCACGCTGGAGAACACGAGCGGACTTCCGGCGAACGTGCGAACCGGTGCCGTGCGCACGACGTGGCGACGCCGCGCCTACGGCGCACGAGGGGGCGGCGGGGCGCACGTTCGGCAGAACGCAACGGCAATGCAAGGCGTACACCCGCGAGCGCACCAATGCACCAAGGGACCGGCGCATGAGACGCCCGAGGCGCGCAAACGGCGTAGGGCGAATGCGAAGGACGTAGGAGAAGCGAACGAAGGAGAACCGCGCACGGCAGTACGCGGAACGCAGCGGCGCGGCAGCGCCGGCATACGACGGCGGCCCTGGGCCGCAACGGGGGAAAGGAAGGGGGAGGACGATGCAAGCAGGACCGACCACTGTCGTCCTTGGGTTTCTGGTGGTCTTCGGTGTGGTGTTCGCCCTGGTCAAGGCGGGCCACAAGGCAAACCGGAAGATGACGGCGAACGGGCGCGCCACGGCGAAGTCCGGACGCCGGGGGCGGAGCTCCGACAGCTGGTGGGCCGGGAGCGGCGGGGGAAGCGCGGTCTACGGGGACAGCGGCTCGTCCGGGCACCACGGTGGCCACTCCGGTGGGGGGTCGCACGGTGGCCACTCCTGTGGGGGCGGGGGTGGTCACTCGTGCGGCGGCGGTTCCTCCTGCGGGGGTGGAGGCGGCTGCGGCGGCGGGGGTGGATGCGGGGGCGGCTGAGACGGAAGCGGCTGACACGGGGCAGCCGATCCGTGGTCGGAGTCGCAGGGGGAACGACTCCGGTCCAGCCGTCCACACGAAGTGCCCGCCGGGGCGTGACCCGGCGGGCACTTTCCCGTTGTACGCATGTTGTTCGCATGATGATCAGAGCACGAACACATAAGCTGCACACCTCGGTGGTCGACCACCCGAACGGAAAACCCGAACGAAGTTGGGTAAAAACCCTGTGATGGCTACTCAATTCGTGATTCCCTCTTATCCGTCAATGCGGCCCTCGGACTCATCTGTGGCCACAAGCCCGTATCTGCGGCTGCCCTGAGTGTGACCGGACGGACCCGACGGATTCCTCTGTGAACACCCGGTGAGCCATCGGGGCGCTCTCCGGCGTCCGCGCGGACGCATTGGCCTCATCTCCCTTGCGTGCTACCGGAGCGGACCCATGCTCAGGACCCTGACCACCTCCTACACCGATACGCGGGCCGCCGACCTCGTGTGGGCGCTGGGCCACGAGCCGCTGCCCGCCCTCGCCACCCTCGACCTCGAACTCTCCGGCGCGAAGATGGAGTTGCGCCTGCTCGGGGCGTCCCACCAGGTGATATTGGAAGAGCAGCGAGGCACCTGCTCGGAGACCGTCGCCTGTCTGCCGGGCACCAGCACGTCGCTCCCCCTGGGGGTCGCCAAGCGGCTCGGCGAGTGGGAGTACGAGTTCGCCGCGTGCGTGGAGACGCTCAGCCCGGGCCAGTTCGCCGGGCGCGCCCAGGAGCTCATAGCCCTGGTCTCCGAGCATCCCTACGGCCTGGCCGGGGTGTTCCCCGGCAGCCCGCACGCCTTCACGGCGATGCTGGCCCAGCGGCACGAAGGGCATGTGCACTGGCGCACCTGGCACGCCTACCCGCAGGACGGCGAGCTGGTCGCCACCCGGACCCGGGTGGGGGTCCGGGTCGCCAGCCCCTGTTGACCCTCCGGCGCACAGGAGTTGCTGCGCGCCGGGCGTGGGCAACCATCCGCCGGCGCTGACCGACGGCGCCCAAATACGCACCGGAGCAGCGAAAGTGACGCCACGTCTGCCAGGGCACGCCTCCGCTGTACCCGTACGGGTGACAGAGTGAAGTTGCCGGGTGACGTAGCGTTCGCCCCGTGATCGAGCCGCGTGCACCTGTCCCGCCGCTCGCGCCGCCGGTGGCCGCGCGGCGGCGGGCCATGTACCGCAGGGTCGTGCAGCGCCGGGCCGCAGCGCGCCGGGGCGTGCCGCGTGGGACGGGCAGGCAGCGCCGGGTCGGGCCACGGCTTCCGGTCCCGCCCCGCACCGGCCGCATCCTGGTCCTGGCCGGCGTGTTCGTCTGCGCCGCCTGCGGCCTGGTCTACGAGCTCGAACTCGTCGCGCTGGCCTCGTACTTGATCGGCGACTCCGTCACCCAGACCTCGGTCGTGCTCTCCCTGATGGTGTTCGCGATGGGCGCCGGATCGCTCGCCGCCAAGCGGCTCAGACCGCGCGCCGCCCTCGGCTTCGGCGCCGTGGAGACCGCGCTCGCGCTGGTCGGCGGGTGCAGCGCGATGGCGCTCTACGCCGCCTTCGCCTGGACCGGCGGCGCCCACGGCCCGTGGGACGGCTGCACCCGCGTCCTGCTCGTCGCCCTCTCGCTGGCGATCGGCATGCTGATCGGCGCCGAGGTGCCCCTGCTGATGGTGCTGATCCAGCGGGTCCGCCGGCAGGACCCGGGCATCGCCGCCGCCGACCTGTTCGCGGCCGACTACGTGGGCGCCCTGGTCGGCGGCCTCGCCTTCCCCTTCCTGCTGCTGCCGCTGCTCGGCCAGCTCACCGGCGCCCTGCTCACCGGCGCCGTCAATGCGGTGGCCGGCGGCGCGCTGGTGTTCGGCGTCTTCCGCCGGGACATCGGCCGCCGCGACCGCCGGCTGCTGCTCGTCGCCAACGTCTCCGTGCTCACCGTGCTCGCCACCTGCGGCATCCTCGCCGACGACTTCGAACGGGCCGCCCGGCACGCCGTCTATGGCGACGACGTACGCGCCGTGGTGCATACCGGCGATTCCGAGGTGGTGCTCACCGACGGCCCGGACGGCGCCCTCATGCTGTTCGTGGACGGGCATCTGCGGGTGCGCGGCAGCGACGAGCCGCGCTACCACCGCGCCCTCGTCGGTTCCGCGGGCGCCGGGCCCACCCGTGCGGGCCCGGTGCGTGCCGGCGCACGCGGTCGGGCGCTGATCCTCGGCGGCGGCGACGGCCTCGCCGCGCACGAGGTGCTGCGGCTCCCCGGCGTCACCGAAGTCGACATGATCACCCCCGACCCCGCCCTGGTGCACCTCGCCCGCACCGCCCCCACGCTCGGCGCGCTCGACGGCCAAGCGTTCCGTGACCCGCGGCTGCACGTCACCGTCGCCGATCCGGTCGCCCGGCTACGTGACCTGCCGGGCCGGTACACCCGCGGTTACGACCTGGTCGTCGACGATCTCCCGGAACCCGAGGGGACGGCCCACGCCGCCTCCGCCTCCCAGGAGTTCTACGGTCTCGTCGGCCGTGCGCTCGCCCCCGACGGGCGGTTCGTGGTCCGCGCCGGGAGCCCTGACGACCAGGGGCGGCTGCTGTGGACCATGGACGCGACGCTGCGCGCGGCCGGTCTGCGCACGGTGCCGTACTGCGTGGGCCACTGGGGCTTCGTGCTCGCGGCCCACCACCGCGGCACGCTCACGGGCGCCGTGCCACGCGGTGACGCAGGGGCACGGGGCCCGGCGCGGGTGGCCCGGCTGTGCTCCGGCACGGCGGTCGGGCCGCGCGATCTGAGCGGGCTGCGGCCGGCCGGGACCGCGCCGTCGACACTTGTGCATCCGCGCTACGGAGGCTGAGTTCCCGCGCCGTACGTGGGTAGGCTCGGACACCATGGAGCATGAGGTGTTCGTACCCGTTGCGGCAGAGCCTCTGCGGCATGTGCTGGCCGACCCCGCCCGGGTCGCCCGCGCGGTGCCCGGGCTCCAGCAGGACGCGGGGGAGGCGCCCATCTCGGGCCGCCTCAAAGTACGGGTCGGCGGCAGCTCCATCACCTACCGGGGCACGCTCCGGATCACCCCGCACGAAGACGGCTCCCACACGCTCGACGGCGACGCCGCGGAGGCCCGCGGCACCGGCACCGTCAAGCTCGCCCTGACGCTCCGGCTGGCCCCAGCGGACGGCGGCACGACGCTGGTCTTCGACGGCGGCGTGACCGGGGACGGCCGCATCGCCGAACTCGATGCGGGGGTCGCTGCGACGGCCGGACACCGGCTCCTGAACCGTTTCGCCGAAGCGCTCGCCGCCAGCGCCGCGGAATCGGAAGCCACCGAGGCGCCGCCGGACGCGGCGGCCACGCCCATGGTTCCCGAGGAGCCTCCGGTGGGCCCCGAGGAGTCCATCACGGGCACCGACGCGGACGTGACACCGGTCGCGCCGCCGGAGAACGTGACACCGGTCGCGCCGCCGGAGTCGGAAAAGCCGGACTCGGTGGGCTCGGCGGACTCGGAGGAGCCGGCCGCGGAGCCGGAGCCTTCGGGGTCGCCGGAGCCGGCCGCGGAGTCCGAGAAGGCGGCGGAGTCGACGCCGGCCGGTTCGGCGGAGCCGGGATCGGACGTGCCGGCCGACGAGGTCGACGAGGACCGGGCCCACGGCGCCACGTCCGCCGACGAGGTCGGACGGCTGCCCGGGGAGCCCGTCGAGCCCCTGGAAGCGGCCGACGGCCGGATCCACGAGGTGGACAACGAACCGCCTGCGGAGGCCGCGCACGCCCGGCGGACGATGATCGGACGCAGCGCGGAGGAGGTCGACCACGCGCCGCCGCGCGGGCGGTACGCACCGGTGCCGGCGCCGGCGAGCGTGCGCGGTTCGGCGACGTTGCGTTGGGCCGCCCCTGCCGCGGCCTTGGTGGTGGCTTCGGTCATCGTGATCGGTCGGGCGTTGCGGCGTCGCCGTTGACGCGGCTGTGCGAGCGGGCCCGGCTACTCCTGGGGAGTTGCCGGGCCTTCCGGTACCGGTGCGAGCAGGCCCCCACCGGCCCGGTGGTTCGGATGCGACAGAAACAGCCCGTTTCGGACGGTGACGACCTGCAAGGTCGCGTCGTGGCGGGTCGCGCCCACGCGGCGGAGCCGCAAATGAACGCAGCCCCGCGCCCCTTTGAGGCGCCTTCGGCGCCATCCAGGGCTGGCCGGGGGCACGTCCCGCTGGGATGCCTCCGCGGGGTGCCACATGTCGCACGGGCATGGTGCCCCGTAGGGTCACCCCCGTGAGGAGTGACGACATCACGCTGACCGCGGGTGACGCGGAGGTGACCGTGCGGCCGGACAACGGCTGCCGGCTGGCGAGTTTCCGGCTCGAGGGCACCGAGCTGCTGCGCCAGGGAGACCGGTACGGCTGCTTCCCGATGGTGCCCTGGTGCGGACGGACCAGGAACGGGCGGTTCGGCGACGGTGCCCAGACGCACCAGCTGCCGCTGAACTCGCCCCCGCACGCCATCCACGGCACCGGCCGCGACACCGCCTGGCACACCGCGCGCGCCACCGCCGACGAGGCGGTCTTCACGTACGACCTCGCCGAACCCTGGCCGTACACCGGCCGCGTCACCCAGCGCGTCCAGCTCGCCCCGGACAGCCTGACGCTCACCCTGGCCGTGGAGACGTACGACTCGTCCTTCCCGGCGCAGGCCGGCTGGCACCCGTGGTTCCTGCGCACCCTGGACCAGGCGTCCGGCGCGTCCGGCGCGTCCGACGCGGGCGTGCGGATCGACTTCTCGCCGGCCTGGCAGGAACTGCGCGGTGCGGATCAGCTGCCGACGGGGGAGCGGATCGAGCCGAAGCCGGGGCCCTGGGACGACTGTTTCGGCATGCCCGACGGCGTCGACGTCACCCTGACCTGGCCCGGCCGCCTCCAACTCACCGTCGCCTCGCGCGAACAGTGGGTCGTCGTCTACGACGAGCAGGAAGTGGCGGTCTGCGTGGAGCCCCAGACCGGCCCGCCGAACGGGCTCAACACCGAGCCGCGCCTGGTCACCCCCATCGACCCGCTGGAGACCACGGCCACGTGGACGTGGCGACACCTGTGAGCGCGGGGTGGGCCGTGCTCCGCGCGGCGCACGGCGCGCGGTTCGGCGCGTGACCCTCAGGCCGGGTCCTGGTCCTGCCGGCCGGCGGCCTCGATGCGGCGGTCGGCGCGGCGCAGGACGTCGTCCGCGAGGGCACTGCGCTCGGCGTTGCGGCGCAGGCTGCCCGCCCGCTCGGCGCGTACGGTGTCGGCGAGCCGGCGCAGGTCGTCCGTGTCGAGGTCGTCGACCATCTTCGCGGCGAGGGCCAGCGCCTGGTACTGCTCGAACGGGCTGCGTGGCGCCGCCACCGCGTCGAGCGCCGCGTCCAGGTCCCGCAGTCCGGGCCTGGCCTGCATCATGGCCAGCGCGACGACCCGGTCCCCGTCGGTGCCGCCGCGCAGCAGGCCCCGCACCTCGTCCGGTGTGAACGACCCCCGTTCGGCGAGCCGCCGGGCCGTTGTGACCAGGTCCTCCATGGCGCGGGTGCGCCGGGAACCGGAGCGCATCGTGGAGCGGATCGTGCCGTACTCGGCGGCGAGTGGACCCGCGGCGCGCAGCAGTACCCGGGCCTCCTCGCGCAGCGCGTCGGCGGTGTCCTGGTCGCCGGCGAGCTCGGAGGCGTCCGCGAGCTGGTACCGGTCGGCCGCCGCGGCACGCAGCCGGAGGCTGGCGCCGCCCACCTCGAAGCTCTCGATGCGATGGCCGAGCAGCGCGACGACCAGCAGGACGGCGCCGATGGCGAGCAGCACGCCGGTGCCGGTGCCGTTCTCCGTGACGAAGACGGCGGCTATGCCGGTGCCGAAGGAGCCACCGCCGAGCACGCCGAGGACGGCCCGCAGCCCGAGCGGCAGCAGCGCCGGTACCGGTCCGGTCCGGTGCCGGATCATCCCGTAGCCGCCCCCGTTCCGGTTTCCGCCCCCCTGGACGTTCCCGTTTCCGCTCCCCTGGGCGCTCCCGCTTCCGTCCCCGTTCCCGTTCTCGTTCCCGTCCCCGTCCCCGTTCTCGATCGTGTGGTCGTGCGCCACGCTTCCTCCCCCTGCCGCCACGCAACGCGGCCGTACGGCCGCACCGCCGTGACCGAAACTACCGTCGCCCGGCCCTGCACGCTGCGGCTTCTATGCTGGCAGGCATGACGGACGACGTACGTGGCGCGCTGCTGCGGCACATCAAGGACAAGGCCGTGGTGCACGGCAAGGTGACGCTCTCCTCGGGACTGGAGGCCGACTACTACATCGACCTGCGCCGCATCACCCTCGACGGCGCCGCGGCCCCGCTGCTCGGCCAGGTCATGCTCGACCTCACGGAGGATCTTGACTTCGACGCAGTCGGCGGGCTGACCCTCGGCGCCGACCCGGTGGCCACGTCGATGCTGCACGCGGCGGCGGCGCGCGGCCGGACGCTGGACGCGTTCGTGGTGCGCAAGGCGACCAAGGCGCACGGCATGCAGCAGCGCGTCGAGGGCCCGGCGATTAAGGGCCGCCGGGTGCTGGTCGTCGAGGACACCTCCACCACCGGCGGCTCGGCGCTCACCGCCGTCGAAGCGGTCCGGGAGGCCGGGGCCGAGCTGGTGGCCGTGGCGACCATCGTGGACCGGGACACCGGGGCCGCCGAGAAGGTCACCGAGGCCGCCGGGGTCCCGTACCTGTTCGCGTACGGCAAGGACGACCTCGGGGTGGCATGACCCCCCACCGGCGCGTGGTGGCGTCGTCCCCGGCGTGGCGGACGCCGGCGGCCGAGTCTGGAAAGATGGGCGCGACGACGACGTCGCCCCCGAGCTCGTAAGCGTCCCGGCCACCCGCCCGGACCGGTTCGGCGCCCGCCCGAGAAGCGCGCACCGCACCTGCGCAGCCACACGTCGGCGCACACCGGCGTGCACCGGCTGCACGAGCTCATCCGGAGCCATCCGACGCCAACCCTTCCAGGTCAGGGCCGGTAAGAACTCACCCGCACATCAACAAGGAGCGGACAGATGCCCATCGCGACCCCCGAGGTCTACAACGAGATGCTCGACCGGGCCAAGGCAGGCAAGTTCGCCTACCCGGCCATCAACGTCACCTCATCCCAGACCCTGCACGCCGCCCTGCGCGGCTTCGCCGAGGCGGAGAGCGACGGCATCATCCAGATCTCCACCGGTGGCGCGGAGTTCCTGGGCGGCCAGCACAAGAAGGACATGGTGACCGGCGCCGTGGCGCTCGCCGAGTTCGCGCACATCGTCGCCGACAAGTACGACATCACGGTGGCGCTGCACACCGACCACTGCCCGAAGGACAAGCTGGACGGCTACGTCCGGCCGCTGCTGGCGGTCTCCGCGGAGCGCGTCAAGGCCGGCCGCAACCCGCTGTTCCAGTCGCACATGTGGGACGGCTCCGCCGAGACCCTCGCGGACAACCTCACCATCGGGCAGGAACTGCTGGCGCAGGCCGCCGCCGCGAAGATCGTCCTCGAGGTGGAGATCACCCCCACCGGCGGCGAGGAGGACGGCGTCACGCACGAGATCAACGACAAGCTGTACACCACCGTCGACGACGCGATCCGCACCGCGGAGGCGCTCGGCCTCGGCGAGAAGGGCCGCTACCTGCTGGCCGCCTCCTTCGGCAACGTGCACGGCGTGTACAAGCCGGGCAACGTCGTGCTCCGGCCCGAGCTGCTGAAGGACCTCCAGGAGGGCGTGGGCGCCAAGTACGGCAAGCAGTCGCCGTTCGACTTCGTCTTCCACGGCGGATCCGGCTCCACGGAGCAGGAGATCAGCACCGCGCTGGAGAACGGCGTCGTGAAGATGAACCTGGACACGGACACGCAGTACGCCTTCACCCGGCCCGTTGCCGACCACATGTTCCGCAACTACGACGGTGTCCTCAAGGTCGACGGCGACGTCGGCAACAAGAAGACGTACGACCCGCGCAGCTGGGGCAAGCTCGCCGAGGCCGGCATGGCGACGCGAGTCGTCGAGGCCTGCGGGCACCTGCGGTCCACCGGCACGAAGATCAAGTAATCCGCCCTGGGCGGTCGGAACGCCCCGGTACTCCGTCGTGTGGCGGAGGCCGGGGCGTTTCCTTTTCCATGTCCTGTTCTTGCGGGTTCGCCGCCGCGTAGGTGTGACCGGTCAGGACGCGACACCCTGCGGGTCACCCCCCCCGGCCGGGTGGGGTTGTTTCGGTCGTGTCCGGACCACCGGCCAGTGGTGGGTTGCTCGCGCAGTTCCCCGCGCCCCTTGGCTGGGGCGCGGGGCTGTGTTCATTTGCGGCTCCGCCGCGTGGGCGCGACCGGCCCTGACGAAACGGTCAGGTCGCCACCGGCCGTAAGGGGCTGGACCGACCGCGCCCGGTCACCGGGCCACCGGGCAGGTGGCGGGTGTGTGGGGCGCCGGGCCGGCGCCGGGCTTACGGGCCGAGCAGCGCCCCGTACGCCTCCTCGCTGCTGTCGCGGAGGAAATCGCGGCACCGGGTGGCCTCGTCGGCCTCGTCGATCGTTCCGGCCGCGCGCGCCAGCGCGGCAAGGCAGCGGAGGAAACCGCGGTTGGGCTCGTGGCTCCAGGGGACGGGGCCGTGGCCCTTCCAACCGGCGCGGCGCAGCGCGTCCAGGCCGCGGTGGTAGCCGGTGCGTGCGTATGCGTACGACTCGATGGTGCGGCCGGCCGCCGACGCGTCCTCCGCGAGCTGGGCCCAGGCGAGCGAGAAGGCGGGGAACCGTGCCGCGACGTCCGCGGGGGACAACTTCTCGTCGGTCAGCAGGCGGGTGGCCTCCGTGTTCTCCGGGAGCAGGGTCGGTTCCGGGCCGCCGAGCAGGTTCTTGTGCGTCGTCATACGGGCAGTCTGCCACTCCCGACCGGGTGCCCGGCCGGCCCACCCGCGGAGGGTCCGGGTGCCGGCCGTGCCGGCTCCGGTCCGGTGTGGGCCGGCTCTCGTCCGGCTCTCGTCCGGCTCTCGTCCGGCGCGTGCGCCGGCGGGCCGTCCTGGGTGCGCCGGGGTAGGGCTCCCGGAGCGCCGGCGGCGCTCTGGTCTGTGACGATGGGTCCCGACGAGGGCTGTTGCGCGGCGGATGCTCCGCCACGGAAGATGCGCGTGGGGACCGGGGCCCCCGTGCCAAACCTGGCAGGGGCGGACCGCTACCCGAAGAAGTACCAGGAGGACAGCGATGTCCCACGAGGTGCCGCACGGCGCACAGCCTGACGAGACGGCTCCGAAACTCGACTTCGCCGGCACGACCCCCTACGAGGACTACGTGAAGGCGGACGTCCTCACCCATTTGCAGCACCCCCTCTCCGACGATCCCGGGGAAATGGTCTTCCTCGTCACCACCCAGGTGATGGAGCTGTGGTTCACCGTGATCGTCCACGAGTGGGAGACGGCGGCGGGCGCGTTGCGCCGCGACGACCTGCCGGTCGCGATGGCGGCGCTCAAGCGGAGCGTACGGGAGCTGGAGGCGCTGAACGCGTCCTGGCGCCCGCTCGCCGGCCTGACCCCCGTCCAGTTCAACTCCTACCGCTCGGCGCTGGGCGAGGGCTCGGGGTTCCAGTCGGCGATGTACCGGCGGCTCGAGTTCCTGCTCGGCGAGAAGTCCTCGTCCACGCTGGTCCCGCACCGCGGCGCACCGCGCGTCCACGGGGAGCTGGACAAGGCGCTGCACGAGCCGGGCCTGTACGACGAGGTGCTGCGGTTGCTGGCGCGCCGCGGCCACCCGATCCCGGCGGACGTGCTGGAGCGTGACGTGTCCGCGAAGTACGAGCCGTGCCCCGAGGTGGAGGCCGTCTGGACGCGGATCTACGCCGGCCCGCAGGACGACGAACTGGTCCGCCTGGGTGAGGCCCTGACCGACGTCGCCGAGCTGGTGTGGCGGTGGCGCAACGACCACCTGTCCGCCACCCGGCGGGCCATGGGGACCAGGACCGGCACCGGTGGCTCGGCGGGCGTCGCCTGGCTGGAGAAGCGCGCCACCAAGACCGTCTTCCCCGAACTGTGGACGGCGCGTGGCCATGTCTGAGCGGGCCGAGCAGGGTAAGACGCGTGAGATGGGTGCGGCGGCTGAGAAGGGTGAGGCGGGCGTGATTCCGAGCGGGACGGCGGGCGGTCGTGCGGCCGGCGAGGCCGCGGCGGCGCTGCGCGCCAAGGCGGCGGAACTGGACGCCGCGGACCGGCTGGCGGACGTGCGGAAGCGCTTCGTGGTGGACCCGGTGGATCCGGTGGCGGCCGGGGCGGCACCGGACGTTGGCGTGTACCTGGACGGCAACTCCCTCGGGCTGCTGCCGCGTGCGGTGCCGGAACGGATCGACGACGTGGTGCGCCGAGAGTGGGGCGCGCTGCGGATCCAGTCCTGGGAACGCAGCGGCTGGTGGCGTGCGCCGGAACGGATCGGTGACCGGATCGCGCCCCTGGTCGGCGCCGGCCCGGGGCAGATCGTGGTGGGCGACTCCACCAGCGTCAACATCTTCAAGGCGCTGGTGGCGGCCATCCGGATGTCCGACGAGGACACCGGCCCGGTGCGCGACGAGATCCTCGTCGACGCCACCACCTTCCCCACGGACGGCTACATCGCCGGCTCGGTGGCCCGCATGACGGGCCGCACCCTGCGCCCGGTGCAGCCCGACGAGGTCCCGGACGCGGCCGGCCCGCGCACCGCCGTGGCCCTCGTCAACCACGTCGACTACCGCTCGGGCCGCCAGTACGACCTCCCCCGGCTGACCGCCGCCGTGCACCAGGCGGGCGCGTACGTGGTGTGGGACCTGTGCCACAGTGCCGGGGCGCTGCCGGTGGGGCTCGACGCGCACGACGTGGACCTGGCGGTGGGCTGCACCTACAAGTTCCTGAACGGTGGCCCCGGCGCACCCGCGTTCCTGTACGTGCGCCGTGACCTCCAGCCGCGCTTCGACTCCCCGCTGCCCGGCTGGAACTCGCACGAGGCGCCGTTCGGCATGCGCAGCGACTACGTGCCGGCCGAGGGTGCCGTACGGGGCCGGGTCGGCACCCCCGACATCCTGTCGATGCTGGCCCTGGACGCCGCCCTCGACGTGTGGGACGGGGTGACGGTCGAGCAGGTCAGGGCCAAGTCGCTGGCGTTGACGGACTTCTTCCTGGAGTGCGTGGCGGCGTACGTGCCGCGCGGCCGGGTGGAGGTGGTGACGCCGACGGCGCACGCGCACCGCGGCAGCCAGGTCGCACTGCGCTGCCCGGACGCCGGCGAGGTCATGGACCGCCTCATCGCCCGTGGCGTGGTCGGCGACTTCCGGGAGCCGGACGTCCTCCGCTTCGGGTTCACGCCGTTGTACCTGGGTTTCCGGGACACGGAGCGGGCGGCGGGGGTGCTTGCTGAGGAACTGGCGGCATGAGGCCGGGGCGGCTGGGCGCCCCACCAGGGCGCTTACCAGCGGGGTGGCTCCGCCGGGGTGGCCTTGGGGTGACCCTTCGGGTCGGGTTTCGTGCGGCCCTTCGGGTCGATCCCGTCCGGGAGGGGGTGCTGCGGTCGTGTTCGGACCGCCGGCCGGTGGTGGGGGTTGCTGGCGCAGTTCCCCGCGCCCCTTGGGTGGGGCGCGTTGCGCCCCCCTTGGGGCGCCGTGTTGGGCACGCAGTGCCCACTTCCAAGGGGCGCGGGGCTGTGTTCATTTGCGGCTTCGCCGCGTGGGCGCGACCAGCCCGGACGAGACCGTCGGGTCGTCACCGGCCCAAGGGGGCTGTTTCTGTCGTGGCCGGGCCACCGGGCCGGTGGTGGGACACCGCAGCCCCCGGGTGACGGGCCCCTGATACCGTCCCGCTGACGCCGAACCCCGTGAACCGACCGTGTTCCCGCCGCAGTTCGCCCATCGACACCGCTGAGAGCGTGAGACATGCCGGACGACGCCCCCGACCCCGGTGCCCCCGAGGGCACCTCCCGTAGTGCTGCTGAGGAAGCGTCGGCCTTCTCGCACCCGGTCGTGCCGCCGGACGCCACCGCGTCGTACGGGGACCACCCCGACCAGGTGATCGACTGGTACGCGCCGAGAGAGGACGCGGCGGTGCCCGGTGGCCCGGCACCGTTGGTGGTGTTGTTGCACGGCGGCGCCTGGCGGGCGCGTTATGACCGGCAGCACGTGTCACCGTTCGCGGCGTACCTGGCCCACCGCGGCTTCGCCGTGGCCAACGTGGAGTACCGGCGGGGCGCCGCGACGGACGACGCGGCGGGGGCGGTCGCGGGCCGTTGGCCGGACACCTTCGACGACGTCGCCGCCGCGTTGGACGCGCTCCCCGCCCTGGCGCGTGAGGCGCTGCCGGGTGCCGATACGCGGCGCACCGTGCTCGTCGGGCACTCCGCCGGCGGACAGCTCGCGCTGTGGGCCGCCGCCCGGCACGTACTGCCCGCGGACAGCCCGTGGCGCACCGGGGCCCCGGCCGAGCTGCGCGGCGTGGTCGCGCTCGCGCCCCTCGCCGATCTGGCACTGGCCGAGGACATGGGCGTGTGCGGGAACGCGGTGGCCCAGCTGCTCGGCGATCCCGAGGACGCCAAGGAACGCCGCCCCTGCGTGGACCCCGCCGTCCTGCTGCCGACCGGCATCGCCACCGCCCTCGTGCAGGGCCGCGCCGACGACGTCGTACCGCCGCAGATCGCCGAGTCCTTCGCGGCGGCCGCCGCCCAGGCGGGCGAGGTGGCGGGCCTCACCCTCCTCGAGGACGTCGGCCACTTCCCGCTGATCGACCCGGCGGCGGACGCGTGCGCCGTGGTGGCAGAGGAGATAGCCCAGCTGGCCTGGTGACGGGGACCGGGAGGGGACGGCGGGTGCCGCCGGCGCTCACCGGGCGCCGGTGTACTGCGCGATCACCTTGTCGAGCTCGTGCTCGGCGACCTTGTACAACTCGGGGGCGCTGTCCGCGGGGAGGATGTCGTCGCTGGGCGCCGGCTGCGGGCGGACGCTCGGGTCGATCTGCTCCAGCAGCTCCGCGGCCCGCTTGGCGAACCTGCGGACCTGGCGCTTCGGGTCGTCGTCGGCGAGGCTGCGCAGGAACGGGGCGAAGGGCGGCCACTCCGTGTACGTCATGGCCAGGATCGCCGCGGTGCGCACCTCCGGATCGGGATCGGCGGCCGCGTTCGTGAGCGCCGTGCGGAACGTCTCGTCGACCGGGCGCGGCGCGCCCATACCGGCACGGCGCAGGGCCTGGCACCGGCTCGGGGTGTCGGCGGCACGTTCGATCTCGGTGAGCAGCTCCGGCAGGGTCCAGGGCACCAGCAGGCCCTGGACCAGGCGCGCGGGCGTGCTGGTCTCCGCCGCGCACCGGGTGCTGTTGACCGCCGCACCGCACACGTCGGCGTCGGGGTTCTCGAAGTACCAGACGGTCAGGCCCGGCATCACCTCGAACATCAGGATGCGCGGCTTGCCGGCCCCCGCGGGCCGCTCCCCGAGGTACCGCCAGCCGTGCAGCCGCGACACCGCGGCCATCCGCGTCCCGGCCCTGCGGGTCCGGAAGATGAAGTGGCGCGTGCGGTAACCACTGGGATGGGGGGTCTGTGCCTCACCCGCACCCGCAGCCGGGTCAGTATCCGTATCCGTATCCATCCCCGGGTCAGTATCCGTATCCATCGCCGCGTCGCTCGGGTCCCCGGCACTCACGCCACCGTCTGCGGTCCCGCCGTCCTCTTCGGTGACGCCATCCCCCTGCGGCAACGTCATGCCCTTCCGTAGCCTCGCGCAACTGCCGTTGTCTGCCGGGTTGATGCTAGGGCCCGGGGCGGCGGCCCTCAGGCCCCAGGTGAACCTCAGGTCCCAGGTGACTCTCAGGGCTCAGGTGACATGGGCGGCGATGGTGCGCGCACACACGAGGGCCTCGGTGCGCGTCGTGTCCACCTCCACGTCGTAGTGGACCCCCTCGTGCACCACGTCCGCCTGCGACGCTGCCATCCCCGGCACCCGGTCTCCCCGGGCGACCTCGCGGCCCGCGGCGACCGTGCCCTCGCACCGGACGCCGACCCACAGCACGTCCAGTCCGTCCGCGGCCATCTGCCAACGCTGCTGGGACCCCGGTCCGCCGAGGAAGACGTCGTCGATGATGACCCTGGCACCCGCGCGGGCCATGTGGACGACGCCGTCCACCCAGGCCGTGTCGAGGGCACGGAAGTCCGCCCCCACGTTCACCTCACCGTTCGCCCCGAACTCGATCCCCCCACTCGCCCCCCGCAGCTTCGCGGGCAGCGCGTCGACGAACGAGTCGACTCCGAAGGCGAGCCACGGGTCCGGCAGCACGGCCTGCAAGCACCGCACGATCCCGGACTTTCCCGCGCTCGAACCACCGTTGAGAATGATCATCTGCGTCGTCACCGGGCCACAGTAGGGCGCCTCGCCGCCGGGGCACGACGGCATTTCGGCACGGCCGGTCGTCATCCTGGGCCGTGTAGTACCTGAGACGGACCCCCGGCAACCCTCCTGGCAGGGGACGACCGCGCCGGGCGGGGGAGCCTACCGTGCTGTACGTGACCGAGAATCCCTCCCCGCAGCCGCCCGGTTCGCCGCCACCGGCGAACCCGCCGCAGTTCACGAAGCCGGTTGCCGCCCCCGGGGCGGCGAAGCCCGGTCCGTCCGCCCCGTCCGGGTCACCCTCCGGGCCGGACACCGTAGTCAGCCCCAGCCCCAGCCCCAGCCCCGGCGCCAGCCCCAGCACTGGCGCCAGCCCGAACTTCGGCTACCACAAGGACAGGCGGTCCGGGAGAGCCGGGGAGACGGAGACCACGGGGCTGTCCGGGACGCCCGAGTACCGGTTCTTCGCGAACGCCCTGCGGGGACTGCGCGAGGAGCTGGTGTGGAACGCCGCCGCCTACCGGCCGCTGCCGCGTGCGGGCGCCGACGGACCGGTCATCCGACGGATGCCACGGCGGCTGCGCGGCCGCCTGGCGTGGACGCCGCACGCGGTCGTGGTGGGCCTTGCGCTGCTGGTGTTCTCGATCGTGGGGATCGACGAGCCGGAGCCGTACGGTTCGGATGCCGGCCCGCTGTTCGGGCTGCTCCCCACGGGCGTCGTCCTGCTCACCCTGATCCGCCCGATCGCCGCCTTCTGGCTCTCCTTGGCGATCGACGCGGCGGGCGCTGTGATAGCCGCGTACTGGAGCTACTTCCCTGACCTGCCCTGGACGGAAAGCTGCTTCGCAAGCCATCTGATCGTGCTGACCGTGGTGGCGTTGCGCACCGGACCGCGTGCCGCCGCCTGGATGTGGGGGCTCACCGCCGTCTTCGGGTTCCTCGTCTCGCTCCTGTTGAGCGGGGACGGCGCCTCGGACATCGCGCCGATGCTGGTCACCTCCGCCGTGCTGCTGCTGTCCGTCTCCGTGCGGCACATCCGGCGTGCCGCGCAGCAGGAGGTCACCGCGGAACGCCATGTCAGCGCCGCCGAACGCTCCCGGCGCACCCTCCTGGAGGAACGCACCACCATCGCGCGCGAGCTGCACGACGTGGTGGCCCACCACATGTCGGTGGTCGCCATCCAGGCGGAGGCCGCGCCGTACCGGGTGGCGGACCCGCCGCCGGAACTCGCCCAGGCCTTCGCCACCATCCGGGAGAACGCCGTGGCCGCGCTCGCGGAGCTGCGTCGCCTGCTCGGGGTGGTGCGCGCCGAGGACTACCAGGCCCCGGACGCCCCGCAGCCCACCCTCGCCGATCTCGACGCACTGCTCGCGAACGTGCGCGAGGCGGGGCTGGACGTGACGAAGACGGTGACCGGCGCGGTGCGCGAGCTGCCGCAGGGCGTGGAGCTGTCGGCGTACCGCATCGTCCAGGAGGCGCTCAGCAACGTCCTGCGGCACGCCCCCGGCGCGACGGCGCGCGTGGAGGTGAGCCACGTGCTCGGCGGCCTCGGTCTGCGCGTCGTGAACGGCCCGTCCACCGAGCCCGCCAGGCCGTCACCCGGCGCCGGGCACGGCGTCACCGGCATGCGGGAACGGGTGACGATGCTGGGCGGCGAGATGGTCGCGGGACCGGCCGAGGACGGCGGGTACGAGGTCACCGCGTTCCTGCCGGTGGCGATACCCCCGACCGCCTCCCCCTCCCCCACCCAGCCGAACCAGCCGACCCAACGGACTCAGCCGAGCCACCGGAACCAGCCGAACCAACCGGACTCGCCCGTGGGTCGCCCCGAGCCGCACGCGAAGGGGGACCCGTCGTGACGATCCGCGTGCTCATCGCCGACGACCAGATGATGGTGCGCGAGGGCTTCTCGGTGCTGCTGAACGCGATGCCGGACATCGAGGTGGTCGGCGAGGCGGTCAACGGCCGCGAAGCCGTCGCACGGGTCCGCGAGCTGGCCCCCGACGTGGTGCTCATGGACATCCGGATGCCGGAGCTGAACGGCATCGAGGCCACCCGCGAGATCGTCGCCGCGGACGCCGACGCCAAGGTCCTCGTCCTGACCACCTTCGACCTCGACGAGTACGTCTACGAGGCGCTGCGCGCGGGCGCCTCCGGCTTCCTCCTCAAGGACGCCTCCGCACGGCAGCTGGCCGACGGGGTGCGGGTGGTGGCGTCCGGGGAGGCGCTGCTCGCGCCGAGCGTGACACGACGACTGATCAACGAGTTCTCCAAGCTCGCACAGGAACCCCGGATGCCGGCGCTCGGGCAGGGCGGGTACGGGGAGCTGACGGACCGGGAGACGGAGGTCCTGGTGCTGATCGCGCAGGGCCTGTCCAACGGGGAGATCGCCCAGCACCTGGTGGTCGCCGAGTCCACGATCAAGACCCACGTCAGCCGCATCCTCGTCAAGCTGGGCCTGCGCGACCGCACCCAGGCAGCGGTCTTCGCGTACGAGGCCCGTCTGGTGATCCCGGGCTGACCAGCGCAAACGAGGCCTGTGCGGGGTGTCCTGCGGTGTCCCGACGCGGTGCCGGAAAAATTTCTGGCAGGAATTTCGGCGCGGGTGTCGATACGGTCCGGGCCCGTCCGTCGTAGGGGCGTACGGGGTCGAAGGGAACGGCCCGGCCCCGGCGGACGGAAGGCTTGAGACACCATGACCGTGCAGGACGACCTCATCACCACCGAAACCGAAACCGACACCGCCACTGGCACCGCCACCGACACCGACGCCGACGCCGTGACCGGGGCACGGGTGGAGGTGGAGCTGACGTTCCCCGTCGCTCCCGAGCGACTCTGGGACGTGATCACCGACGTCTCGCGCATCGGGGAGTTCAGCCCGGAGTGCAAGGCGGCCGGCTGGCTGGACGCGGCGGCGCCGGGACCGCGGGCCGGGGCGCGCTTCCAGGCCCGCAACGAGTTCCCGGGCGGCCACAGCGTCCCGGTGTCGTGCCTGGTCACCGAGGCCGAGCGGCCGCACACCTACGCCTGGGTGGTGCTCGACCCCCAGGACGACCCGAAGGCGCCGTCGTCGGCCTGGCGGTACGAACTGCTGCCGGGCGCCGAGCCCGGCACGACCCTGGCGCGGCACTGTTTCACGCACGGCTCGGGCGACAGCGGCGCCCGGAAGGCGGCACAGGGCGACCCGGCGGCGCTCCGGGAGCGGCTCGACGTGCTGCGTGCCAACATGACGGCCACGCTGACCGCGATGGCGGCGGCAGCGGCTGCCTGACGCGCGACGCACCCACCGGCACCGGGCCCCGCGGAGGGCCCGGCACCGGCGGGGCCGCACGCCACCACCCACCGACGAACCGCTGACGAAGCACCGAAGCACCGACGCACCACTGACGAACCACCGACGACGAGGATGGACACCATGAAGTACCTGCTGCTGATCTGCGACGAGGGCGAGCCGATCGAGGACGGGTGCGACCCGCGCCCGTGGGTGGACGAGATGGAGGCCCGTGGCGTGCGAAAGTTCGGTGACCGTGTGCGACCCGCGTCGGACGCCACGACCGTACGGGTGCGCGACGGCGAGCTGCTCGTCACCGATGGGCCGTTCGCCGAGACGAAGGAGCAGATGGCCGGCTTCGACGTGATCGAGTGCACCGATCTGGACGAAGCCGTGGAGGTCGCGGCCAAGCACCCGATGGCCCGGTTCGGGATGATCGAGGTCAGGCCGTTCTGGCCGCTCGAGTTCGCGGGGTCGGACAGGGCGTGACGGCACACGGGACAGGGCGTGGCGGCGGGCGGCGCGTGAGGATGGACGGACAGGAGTGAGGGAGACCGTGGCGGCGGGCACGGACCAGGGGGCCGGCGGCGACACGTCCGGCGCCGGGCCCGTCGCGGCCGCGATCGCCGACGTCTACGCCGCCGAATGGGGGCGGATCGTGGCCACCCTCATCCGGTTCGCCGGTGACTGGGACCTCGCCGAGGAGTGCGCCCAGGACGCCTTCGCCAAGGCCCTGGAACGCTGGCCGCGTGAGGGCGTGCCGCACAACCCCGGCGCCTGGCTCACCACGACCGCGCGCAACGTCGCCCTGGACCGGCTGCGGCGCACCGCGACCGAGGCGCGCAAGCTCCGCGAGGTGGCCGACGAGCTGCGCACCGCGGACACCGGGGGCGGTGCGGGCACGGGGAGCGGCGCGGACGTGGGGAGCAGCGCGGAGGCGTCCGCCGACGGCGTCGTCCTCGACGAGCGCCTCGAGCTGATCTTCACCTGCTGCCACCCCGCGCTGCCCCTGCACGCCCAGGTGGCGCTGACCCTGCGCAGCCTCGCCGGACTGAGCACGGCCGAGATCGCGCGCGCGTTCCTGGTTCCGGAGGCGACCATGGCGCAGCGCCTGGTGCGCGCCAAGAACAAGATCCGGAACGCCGGCATCCCGTTCCGCGTACCGCCCCCGCACCGCCTGCCGGAACGCACCAAGGGCGTGCTCACCGTGCTCTATTTGATCTTCAACGAGGGCTACGCGGCGACGCACGGCACGGACCTCGTCCGGCGTGAGCCGGCCGAGGAGGCCATCCGGCTGGCCCGGCTGGTCGTCGGCCTGCTCCCGGTCATCGCCGAACCCGCCACCGCCCGGCCCGCCGCGCAGGACGCGTCCGACGGGTCCGCGTCGCCGCCGTGCCCCATGGCGGAGGCCGAGGGGCTGCTGGCGCTGATGCTGCTGCACCACGCCCGTCGCGCCGCCCGTACCGACTCCGACGGTGCCCTGGTGCCGCTGGAGCAGCAGGACCGTTCGCGCTGGGACCGGGACCGCATCGGGGAGGGTCTCGCCGTGCTGGACCGCGCCCTGCACCGGCGCCGCCCGGGCCCGTACCAGATCCAGGCCGCCATCGCCGCCTGCCATGTGACCGCGCCCGAGCCGGCCGCCACGGACTGGCCGCAGATCGCCCTGCTCTACGCCGAACTCGCCAAGGTCACCCCGAGCCCCGTCGTGGAACTCAACCGGGCCGTCGCCGTCGCCATGGCCAAGGGCCCCGAAGCCGGCCTCGCGCTGGTCGATGCGCTCGCCGCCACCGGCGCCCTGACCGGTTACCGCCAACTCCCGGCCACCCGCGCCGACCTGCTGCGCCGCCTGGGCCGCCATGCCGAGGCCGCCACCGCCTACCGCGAGGCCCTGTCCCTGGGCGCCACCGAACCGGAACGGCGGTACCTGAAGGGGCGGTTGGGGGAGATGAACCGTCGCAGCACAGAACCGTGAGAACCTCCCCGCACCGCGGGGGCAGACTCGCCGGCCGCTGCTCCGCTACCGTCCCCGCATGGCTGCCTTCGACCCGTGGTCCCCGGAGTTCCAGGCCGATCCCTATCCGGCGTACGCCGAGCTGCGTGCGGCGGGGCGTGTGCACTATTTCGAGGCGTCGAACCAGTATCTGATCCCGCACCACGCGGACGTCTCCGCGCTGCTGCGGGACCGCCGGCTGGGGCGTGCCTACCGGCACCGGTTCAGCGACGCGGAGTTCGGGCGCACACCGCCGCCCCCCGAGCAGGAGCCGTTCCACACCCTCAACGACCACGGCCTGCTCGACCTGGAGCCGCCCGCGCACACCCGGATCCGGCACCTGGTGTCGAAGGCGTTCACACCGCGCACCGTGGAGCGGCTGCGGCCGTATGTCGAAGAGCTGGCCGAGGAGCTGGTGGGCGCGCTGCTCGCGGAGGGCGGCGGGGACCTGGTCGCCGGGCTCGCCGAGCCGCTGCCGGTCGGTGTGATCGCTGAGATGCTCGGCATTCCGGACGCCGACCGCCCGCTGCTGCGGCCCTGGTCGGCCGCGATCGTCGGCATGTACGAGCTGAATCCGACGGAGGCGGCGGCCGAGCGTGCGGTGCGTGCCTCGGTCGAGTTCTCCGGCTATCTCGCCGCGCTGATCGCCGAGCGGCGCAACCGGCCCGGCGACGACCTCGTCTCCGCGCTGATCGCGGCGCACGACGAGGAGGACCGGCTGACCGAGCAGGAGATGATCTCGACCTGCGCGCTGCTGCTGAACGCCGGCCACGAGGCCACCGTGCACACCACGTCGGGTGGTTGGTGGACGCTGTTCCGGCACCCCGAGCAGCTGGCGGCGCTGCGGTCCGATCCGTCGATGTTGTCCACAGCTGTGGATGAGCTGATGCGCTACGACACACCGTTGCAGCTCTTCGAGCGCTGGGTGCTGGAGGACATCGAGGTGGCGGGCGTCCGGATCCCGCGCGGCAGCGAGGTGGCCTGCCTGTTCGGCTCCGCCAACCGCGACGAGGCCGTCTTCGCGGCACCCGACCGGCTGGACCTGGCCCGCACCGACAACCCGCACATCAGCTTCGGCGCCGGCATCCACTACTGCCTGGGCGCCCCGCTGGCCCGCATGGAACTGGTCGCGTCCTTCGGGGCGTTGCTGCGCCGGGCGCCCGGGCTACGGCTCGCCGCGGAGCCACGGCGCAAGCCGGGCTCGGTGATCCGGGGACTCTCCGAGCTCCTGGTGAAGGTCTGAGAACTGCTGGTGGAGGTCTGAGGGCGACCCTCGGGCAGTCCGCGATGGCCGCGGCGGCCGCCGCGCCGCGATGACCGCGGTGGCAGTGCCGGCCACCGCGGCCCGCGGGACGTCCGTCGGCCGTCAGGCCCTGCTCTGGGCCCGGCGCCGGCGCACCATGAGGACGGCGCCCGTGCCCACGCCCACCGCGACGACCGCCGCACCCGCGAGGGGCAGGGTCAGGTTGGAGGAACCGGTGTGGGCCAGGTCGCCGCCGGAGGTCGCACCGCTACCGCCGGTCGAGGACGAGCCGGAGCCGCCGGTAGCACCGGAACCACTGGTGGAACCGCCGGTGTCGGCACCGCCCGAGCCGCCGGCGGACCCGCCCGAGCCGCCCGAACCGCCCGTCGAACCGCCTGAGCTACCGCTGGAGCCGCTGCCCGCCACGGTCAGCGTGATGTCGGCCTTGTCGTTGGCCTTGTTCGGGTCGTACGACCGGGGATCGGAGCTGAGTGCCACCGAGCCCTTGGCGCCGGCGACCGCCTTGTTGATCTTCAGCTTGAAGCTGTAGGTCCCCACCTCGCCCTCGTCGACCCACCGCTGGGCGGTGCCGCAGGAGTACGTGGCGCCCTTGACCTGGCAGTACTCGTTGTTGACGATCGACGTGCCGGCGGGGGGCGTGATCAGGACGCGGAAGGGCGGCTCGTCCATCTTGCCCAGCACCCAGGCGGGGCCGTCGTTCTTGAACGTCACCTTCAGGGGCACCGTGTCCCCGACGCTGCCCTTCAGGTCGGCTCCGGTCACCTTGATGTCGGCCGTGTTGACGGTGCTGACCGGCACGTCGATGCCCTCTTCGGTGCCGCCGCCGGCCTGCTTCTCGACCAGCCCCACCGCGGGAGCGGTCCCGGGCACCGGCGAGGAGGCGTTCTCGTCCACCGACGGCTCCGTGGACCAGACGCTCACGCGCATCTCGTCGTTGAGCGCGTGGTCCGTCGCCTTGATCGGCAGCAGCTTCTCGGGCGCGTAGCTGGCGCCGGGCGCCACCGCCTGGTCGAACTCGCAGGTGACGAGCGACTTGGCCGTCATCTCGTCGTAGTCGGTGACGTGCTGCGACACGCAGTTGGACGGCACGTCCGCGTAGTCGAGCCCATGGGTGACGGAGTAGGCGATCCAGACCTTCTCGGCGGCCGCTGAGCCCTGGTTCGTCACCGTGACCGGCACATCGACGTTGCCACCCGGCTTCACCCCGCTGATCGGGGCGATGTCCCCCATGACCAGGTGGGGCTCGGCCGAGTCGGCGACGGCCGCGGGCGCCGCTCCCAACGCGACCAGGGCGGCGCAGCTCAGGACACCGAGGGCGGTGCGGGTGGTGCGACGGGCGTGGGGGGAAGTCGGCATGGAAGGAAACCTCTGTGAGACGCCGGGAGAACGTGGGGAGTCCGGGACGTGAAAGGACTCGTACGTAGGGCAAGACGGTCGTCGGCACCGAACGGTTGTATGCGTGCGCCATGTTGTTGCGTCTTACTGCTGTAACTGCTGTAACTGCTGTAACTGCGGTGAAGCCATGGGACCTGGGGGGGATTGTGGGCGCACGCGAAGCGGGAGCAGGGACGTAGGAGAAGCAGGGACGTAGGAGAAGCAGGGACGTCGGAGAAGCAGGGGCGCAGGAAGGGGCGCGCCCTGCCGGACGCGCCCCAACCAAGTCCCGCCACCTGCACGGCAGCTTCCGCCTACGCGACCTCCGCCTACGTGGACGACAGGTCCCGTCGCCGTAGCGCCCCCAGCGAACCGCCGAGCAGGGCCGCCGCCAGCAACGTCTCCGTCACCACCGGGGTCCACCGCATCGGGGGGCCCGGAAGCTTGGGGAGGTGGGTGAAGGGGGAGAGGTCCATGGCCCACTGGGGGAGGTTGAGCGCGGGGCCGATCCAGCCGATCGCCAGACAGATCCCGGCGGCCGCCCAGCCGCCCGCGGCCAGCTTCGGCGACACCGCGTAGAGCAGCAGGGTCACGCCCGCCAGGATCCACACGGCGGGCAGCTGCACGAGGCCGGCGCCGAGCAGGTCGGGCAGTTGCCTGCCGTACCCGAGGGCCATGCCGAGCGCACCGAGCAGCATGAGCAACGCGGCGCCGGCGTAGGCGATCACGAGATGGCCGGCCGCCCACCGCAGCCGGCCGACCGGGCCGGCGAGCACCGGTTCGGCGCGGCCCGAGGTCTCCTCGCCGTACAGCCGGAGCACCGACGCCACCGCATACAGTGCGGCGACCATGCCGAGCATGCCGAGCAGCGCGGAGAGGAACGCGTTGTTGAGCCCGCTCTGCCCGCCCATCCGCTGGAAGATCTCCTTGGCCTGCTCGTTGTCGCCGACCAGGTCGGCGGCGCCCTTGGTCATCCCGCCGAAGATCACACCGCTGACCAGGAAGCCGATGGACCAGCCCAGCAGGGTGCCGCGCTGCAACCGCCAGGCGAGGCCGCCCGCGCTCGCCAGCCTGCCGTCCGCGGGGCCCGGCCGGGTCGGCAGGAAGCTCATGCCCACGTCCCGGCGCCCGGCGAGGGTGTAGGCGATGGCGCCCTGCACCGCCACGGCGGCGACGAACAGCAGCAGCGGCCACCAGCGTTCCCCGGCCCCGGCGACGACCTGCCCGTCCGCCGAGAAGGCGCGCATGTTCTCGGCCCAGCCGATCGGCGACAGCCACGTCAGCACCGAGGAACCGTCATCCGTGCCGGCGTCCCCCGCGGAGCGCAGCACGAACGCGAGCCCCAGGACCGCGACCGTGAGCCCGCGCGCGAGCCGGGCGCTCTCCGTGAGCTGGGCGACGATCGCCGCCATGGTGGCGAAGAGCATGCCGGCGGCGCCGATGCCGAGACCGAGCGCGAGCGCGCCGGCGCCGCCTTCGCCGGACAGCCCGCCGGCGATGATCAGCGCCATGGCCACGTTGGCGATCAGGGCGGTGAGCAGCGCGGACGTCAGCGGGGCGCGGCGCCCCACCATCGCCGACGACAGCATCTCCTGACGGCCCGTCTCCTCCTCGTCCCGGGTGTGCCGGATGACGATGAGCAGGCTCATCACGCCCGCGAGCGCCGCACCGAAGACGGCGTAGCGCCAGGCGGTGAGCCCACCGAGGGAGTCGGAGAACACCGGGCCGTACATCGAGCGCATCGAACCGTTCGCGGTCATCGACTGCGCGGCGTCCACGCGCTTGGCGGTGGTGTCGTACAACGTCTTCAGCGCGCCGGAGCCGCTGGCGATGACACCGCCGAGGATCAGCACCCAGGCGGGGATCATCACCCGGTCGCGGCGCAGGGCGAGCCGCAGCAGGGCGCCGGTGCCGGCCAGGTGCCGGGGGCTGCCGGTGCCGGCCGTCGGCGTGGACGGCCACGCGACGAGGGTCATCGTGTCATCGCCCCTTCGGCGCTGCTCCCGGAGCCGGACGCGGTGCCGGCGGCGGTGCCGTCCGCATCCTGCGCACCGTCCGAACCGGCTGCGTCGTCCTGGTAGTGCCGCAGGAAGAGTTCCTCCAACGTGGGTGGGGTGCAGGTCAGCGTGCGGACGCCGGACTCGGTGAGGGAGCGCAGCACCGCGTCGAGCTTGTCCGTGTCGACCTGGAGCTTGACCCGCCTGCCCTGCACCTCGAGGTCGTGGACGCCGGGCAGTTCGGCGAGCCGCCCCGGTTCACCCGCCAGCTCCGCCGTGACACTGGTACGGGTCAGGTGGCGCAGGTCGGCCAGCGAACCGGACTCCACGGTGCGGCCGCCGCGGATGATGCTGACCCGGTCGCAGAGGGTCTCCACCTCGCTGAGGATGTGCGAGGACAGCAGCACGGTGCGGCCACGGTCGCGTTCCTCCTCGACGCAGACCTGGAACGCCTCCTCCATCAGCGGGTCGAGCCCCGACGTCGGCTCGTCCAGGATCAGCACGTCGACGTCGGAGGCGAAGGCGGCGACCAGGGCGACCTTCTGGCGGTTGCCCTTGGAGTAGGTGCGGCCCTTCTTCGTCGGATCCAGCTCGAAGCGGTCGATCAGCGTCGCGCGCCGGGCCTTGTCGAGACCCCCGCGCAGCCGGCCGTAGAGGTCGATGACCTCGCCGCCGCTGAGGTTGCGCCACAGGGTGACGTCGCCCGGCACGTAGGCGACCCGGCGGTGCAGCTCCACGGCGTCGCGCCACGGATCCCGGCCGAGCAGCTGGGCGGCGCCCTGGTCGGCGCGCAGCAGGCCCAGCAGCACCCTGATGGTGGTGGACTTCCCGGATCCGTTCGGCCCGAGGAAGCCGTGCACCTCGCCGGTCTCGACCGCGAGGTCGAGACCGTCCAGCGCGTGTGTCCGCCCGAACGACTTGTGTAGCCCCGAGGCGGTGATTGCCTTCGTCATGGGGCGAACGTACGCTTCTTTCAGAAATTTGTGAAGTTAAGAAAGTGTATAAACTCAAGGGGTGCGGTGGGCGCACACCGGAGGCGCTGGGAGGAGCCGGGGCGCCCGGGTCTCTCCGGTGCGGAGGTTCAGGAGCTGGGGTGCCGGGGTGCCGGGGCGCTGGGGTGCCGGGGTGCTGGGGTGCTGGGGTGCGATGCGGGGTGGGGAGTGGGAGATGATCGACAGATGACGGAGAACACGGGACCGCAGGCCGACGGCTCGGCCGCGTCGGGCGCGGCACCCGAGGCCGTGTCCGCCGCCCACGCCCAGGGCGGCGAGGCCACGCCCCCGCCGGCCGATCCGCAGGCCGTCTCGCGGTTCGTCGAGGCGTTCGCCTCGCAGCTCGTCGAGGGCGGTATGCCGCGGATGCCGGCCCGGGTCTTCGCCGGGCTGCTCGCCTCCGAGGACGGTGTCCTCACCTCCGCGGAGCTGAGCGAGCGCCTGCAGGTCAGCCCCGCCGCGATCTCCGGCGCGGTGCGCTACCTCGCCACGGCCATGATGGTCTCCCGGGAACGCGAACCCGGCTCGCGGCGCGAGCGCTACCGGGTGCACCGCGACCAGTGGTACGAGATGCTGACCAACCGCGAAGGGATGCTCAGGCGCTGGGAGGCCACGCTCCAGAAGGGCATCGACACGGTGGGGCCGGACAGCCGGCCCGGGCAGCGGATCGCCGAGACGCTGGAGTTCCTCTTGTTCCTGCACGAGGAGTTCACCACGGTGATGGACCGCTGGCGCAAGCACCGCGAACAGCTTTTCGGCAGGGGCGGCGACCGCCCCTAGCCCTGCGTTTGCGTGGCGCGACCGGCCCTGACGAGACCGTCGGGTCGTCACCGACCCGGAGGGGGCTGTTTCTGTCGTGTTCGGGCCACCGGCCGGTGGTGGGTTGCTCGCGCAGTTCCCCGCGCCCCTGGGGGTGGGCGCGTTGCGCCCCCCTGGGGCCCGGGTCTGGGCACGCAGTGCCCATCTCAGGGGCGCGGGGAACTGCGCGACCGGCCCCGACGAGACCGTCGGATCGTCACCGTCCTGAGGGGGCTGTTTCTGTCGTGTTCGGGCCACCGGCCCGGTGGTGGGTTGCTCGCGCAGTTCCCCGCGCCCCTACGGGGGTGGGCGCGTTGCGCCCAGTTTCAAGGATCCGCCGCGTGGGTGCGACCGCCCCGCCGACCGGGGAAACCGGAAAACAGGGGTTCACCCAGGAAGGGTGAGCCCCCAGGCGTTCTCGCGTACCGTCCACGTCCGTACCCGTACCGGCCCCGCGACCAGCATGTCCGCGCAGTAGTGGAACTCCGCGCCGGACACCGTCACCGTACGGGCGTCGGCGAGTAGCCAGCCCGGATCGGTGGGCGGTTCCGCGGACCGATCGGCCGTGGGGTCGGCGCCGGGCGTCGTGCCTCCCGCCGGCCGGATCTCGACCCGCGCCAGGCCTCCCGTGCCCGGCGCGATCCGCACGGCCTCGACGGGTTGGTCGACGTCGACCAGCGGCACACCGTCCGCCTCCACCCGCAACCGCGTGGGCCTCGGCAGCACGATCCGGTTCCGTCTGCCGCGGCGCCGCAGCGCCCGGTTCTGGCCCGCCGTGGTGCCGCGCCGGCCCGCCAGGGTCCGTACCAGCGACTGCCCGCGCCGCCGCGCACCCCCCGAGCCACCGGAGCCGTCCGGCCCACCACCCGATTCACTCGCCTCGCTCGCCGCACCGCCCGACGCGCCCGACCCTCCCCCGGACTCGCCGAGACCTCCCACGGAACCAGCCACCCCGGCTCCATCAAGCCCGTCCCCGCTGACCTGCGCTCCGCCGACCCTCGCCCCGCCGAGCTGCTCCCCGCCCGGCGGCACACCGTCCGCAGCGCTGCCCGCCGACGGGGCCCCGGCCCGCGGTCCCGGCAGGTCGGCGCCGTCCACGCCGCCGTCCGGCGGTATCCGCAGGCCGCCGAGCACCACCCCGCCCCCGTCGTCGACCAGCAGGTCCTGGCGCCTCACCACCCCCTGGAGCACCGCTCGCGCCGCCGCCACCGCGCCCACCGGCACACCGAGCGAGTGCGCCAGGGAGACGGCGGTGCCGACGGGGACCAGCGACAGTGCGCACGAATCCGGTTCGCGCTCGCGGTGCAGCAGGGTGACGGCGCGTAGCAGGGCCCGGTCGTCGCCCACCACCACGAGGTGGCGTGCCCCCCGTCTGGCCAGCGCCCGGGCGAACTCCACCGGGTTGTCGGGCAGACAAAGTTTCATGACCGCACGCGCGCTGAGCACGTCCTTCGCGATCCGCACCGACTCTCCGTCGCACTGCCTGGCAACCGGGTCGATGATCACCAGCAAGTGATCGGAAGCCGACACTCTGTCCTGCCTCGCTTCCTCGGGTAGCATCTTTGTGCAAGAGCCCCTTGCGCTATTGCGCCAGGGGCTTCGTCTATTCCGGGGCATCTCTCCGCCGGTCGTGGCCGGGCGGGTCGACGGGGTACGCGACGGCGCGTACGCCCCGTCCCCAGACCTAGGAGGCATGCCCCGCCCGGAAGGGGTGTACGCCTGTGCCCGCACTTGTGCTGCTCGGTGCTCAGTGGGGTGACGAAGGCAAAGGAAAGGCCACCGACCTGCTCGGTGGCTCGGTCGACTACGTGGTGCGCTACCAGGGTGGCAACAACGCTGGTCACACGGTGGTGGTGGGCGACCAGAAATACGCCCTGCACCTGCTTCCTTCCGGAATCCTCAGCCCCGACTGCGTGCCCGTGATCGGTAACGGTGTCGTCGTCGACCCGTCGGTCCTGCTCTTCGAGCTGAGCGGACTCAATGACCGGGGTGTCGACACGTCCAAGCTTCTGATCAGCGGAAACGCCCACATCATCACGCCGTACAACGTCACCACGGACAAGGTGACGGAACGCTTCCTCGGAAAGCGCAAGATCGGCACCACCGGGCGCGGTATCGGCCCCACCTACGCCGACAAGATCAACCGCACCGGCATCCGCGTCCAGGACCTCTACGACGAGTCGATCCTGCGGCAGAAGGTGGAGGCCGCGCTCGACATCAAGAACCAGATGCTCACCAAGCTCTACAACCGCCGCGCCATCGCCGCGGACCAGGTGCTGGAGGAGCTGCTGGGCTACGCCGACAAGCTGCGGCCGTACGTCGCCGACACCGTGCTGGTCCTGAACGAGGCGCTGGACGCCGGCAAGGTCGTCCTCTTCGAGGGCGGCCAGGGCACCCTGCTCGACATCGACCACGGCACCTATCCGTTCGTGACGTCGAGCAACCCCACCGCGGGCGGTGCCTGCACCGGCGCGGGCGTCGGCCCCACGAAGATCAACCGTGTGATCGGCATCCTCAAGGCGTACACCACCCGCGTCGGCGCCGGCCCGTTCCCCACCGAGCTGCTGGACGAGGACGGGGAGGCGCTGCGCCGGATCGGCGGCGAGCGTGGGGTCACCACCGGCCGCGACCGCCGCTGCGGCTGGTTCGACGCGGTGATCGCCCGCTACGCCACCCGCGTCAACGGCCTCACCGACTTCTTCCTCACCAAGCTCGACGTCCTGACCGGCTGGGAGCAGATCCCGGTGTGCGTGGCGTACGAGATCGACGGCAAGCGCGTCGAGGAACTCCCCTACTCGCAGACCGACTTCCACCACGCCAAGCCGATCTACGAGACGCTGCCCGGTTGGTCCGAGGACATCTCCGCCGCCAAGTCCTTCGCCGACCTGCCGAAGAACGCGCAGGCCTACGTAAAGGCGCTGGAGGAGATGTCCGGCGCCCCGATCTCCGCGATCGGCGTGGGCCCCGGCCGGGACGAGACGGTACAGATCAACTCGTTCCTGTAGACCCCACCGCCCTGCGTCGTGCGTCCTGCGTCTCCGAGGACGGTCCTCCGGGCGCCCGCCCCGCCGCGCCACCGTGGTGCGGGGCCGGGCGTCCGGGCGGCCGGCACCGTCCGGAATCGTTGCTCTCGGATCCGGTGCGCGGCCTCGTGGGGTGATGTGACCATGGCACACCGCCGCGGCCCACCGCCCAGGTGAGGGTGGCGGGCCGCGGCGGCGTACGTGGAGCGGGTGAGAGCGGGAGGGTCAGCGCTCCGCGAAGACCGGTGTCCAGCGGGCGAGGTTGCCGTCGGTGCCTTTGAGGAAGCCGCTCAGCGGGACCGTCTTGTCGTTGCCGATCGTGACGAGCACCAGGTGCTGGTGGTACTCGCCGGAGCCCGGTGCGATGTCCCACTCGATGAGGCGCTTGTTGTCGACCCAGACCAGTTGCTGCTGGCCGGGGGTCTTGTAGAGCCGCTTGCCGGTGTAGGGATCGATGATCTGGGTCGCGGTGGTCGTCGCGCCGCCGGCGAAGCCGCCGGCCGCGAGCTTGCCGTTCGGGGACAGCCGCGCGCCGTCGAACCAGCTCAGGTGCTTCTCGTTCGCCGGTACGGCGACCTCGTTGCCCTTGAAGTCGTAGTACCGCACGCCGGGGTCCATGGCGAGCCCCGACCAGACCAGCTTCCCGTCGGCGCTGAAGCCGAAGTCCTGGCGGGCGTTGATCTCCGCGGGGTAGTAGCCCTTGTTGGGCTTGTGCGAGACCGCGCTCCAGGAACCCTTCCCGGAGGCCACGTCGAGGACGTAGAAGCCGGTACGGGGGGAGTTCAGGGCCGGCTCCCAGTCCCGCTTGCCGTCGTCGTTGGCGTCGTATTTCTTCCGGAACCGCAGGTCGGGGTCGGCTTTGTAGGTCGTCGCGAGGAGCTTGCCGCCGTCGGACGAGAACGTGACGGCGCCGACGCCGTGGTCCACCGGGATCCAGCGGTCGACCTTGCCGGTGAACAGGTCGAGCAGGCCGATCCGGCGGGCCGGGAGGTCGCCCTCCAGTACGGCGGCGGTCCGCATGCCGGGCGCGACGGCCACGTACGACCAGCGGTCCTGCTGCACGTACTTGCCGGTCTTCTGGTCGAGGATGCCGTAGACGCGCCGGTCGACGGCCTTGTCGGGGGTGTCCTTGACCCGCTTCGACGTGTAGTACGCGGCGAGCGCGGTGTTCCCGGCCGCGATCAGGTCGCGCGGCGGCGACTGTTCGGGGTGGGCGATGATGTCGCTCCGGTTCGCCTGGCTGGCGAGCTGGGTGTCGGACGTGCCCGAGCCGTGGCCGGAGTCCAGCAGGGGGACCGCGACGGCGACGGCGACCACCGCCACGGTGGCCGTGGCGACGGACGCGAGGGTACGGATCCGGCGGCGGCGCCGGACGGCCAGGATCCGGTCGGCGAAGCCCGGACTCGGGAGGCGCTGTTCGCCGGCCTGTTCGTGCAGTGCCGCACGGACCACTTCGTCGACGTTCACGGGCGCACCTCCACGGGCGAGTAGTCACGGGACGTGTCCCGTTCGGCGGTGGCCGGGCCGAGCGCGGCCAGTTCGGGCGCGAGGGCGCGCAGTCGGGCGAGGGAGCGGTGGGTGGTGGACCGTACGGTGCCGACCGAGCAGCCGAGCACCCGGGCCACGTCGGCCTCCGGCAGGTCCTCGAAGTAGCGCAGGACCAGCACGGTCCGTTGGCGTGCGGTGAGGCGGGCCAGCGCGCCACGCATCACCAGGCGCACTTCGGCGGCGGCCGCCCCGTCGCCGGTGCCGCTCACCTCCGGCAGCTCGGCCACGCTGACCTCGCGCCGCCGCCACTTCAGGCGCCAGCGGCTGACCTGCTGCCGGTACAGGATCTGGCGGACGTACGCCTCGGGCTCGTCGATGCGGTGCCACCGTCCGGCGGCCTTGACCAGGGCGTTCTGTAACAGGTCCTCCGCCGCGTGCCCGTCTCCGCCACTCAGCAGTACGGCCGTCTTCAGTAACGCCGGCGATCGGCCGGCCACGAACTCCTGGAAACTCTGCTGTGCTTCGGCATCCATCGTCACCTTCTCTGCTCCGGTGGGGCGCCCGGTGCTCCGCCCCTGTACCCCTGGTGACGCGCGTACTCGGGTGCGGCTATGCCACCGCCGGAGAATTGGTGGGGAACCTTCCGGAAAGCAGCCGGGCGCCCGCCCGCACACCGCGGGAGGGCGCCCGGCACGGTCCCCGGCCCCGCGGGTCCCGTCCGCTCAGCTGACGCAGAACTCGTTGCCCTCCGGATCGTTCAGGACGACGAAGTAGAACCCTCCCCCAGAGCTGGACGCCCGGGGGGACCCCCACTCCGGACCGGCCCCGCGTTCCCGGTGCACCACCCGCGCGCCCCCTTCGACCAGTTCGTCGACCTTCGCGTCGACGATCTCGGCCCGTTGCTCCAGCGGCAGCGAGTCGTCGCGGCCGGTCGGATAGAGGTCGAGGTGCAGCCGGTTCTTGCCGGCCTTGCCCTCCGGGACCTGCTGGAACCAGATCGGCGGGCGCAGCCCGGCCGGGTCGAAGATCCGGTCCGTGAAGGCGGGCGCACCCTCCAACCGGTCGCGGTAGTGCGCGTTCCAGGTGGTCCGCGGTTCCGCGGGCGGGGCCGGCTGGTAGTCCAGCGCCCGCGCCCAGAAGCGTGCCAGCAGGGGCGGGTCGTTCGCGTCGATCGTGAGCTGCCAGAACATCATGCTCGGAGGCTAGACGGGGCCCCGACGCCCCGGCGGGCAATTGACCAGGGGCATCAGCCGAGGTCACCGGGGCGCCGGGGCCACCAAGCCCGCTCCTCACTCCGTCCGCAGCGCCCTCGCCGTGTCCGTGCGGGCCGCCCAGCCCGCCGGGAGCAGCGCGCCGCCGAGCGCGATCAGCAGGCCGCCGAGGGCGAGCAGGACGACGGCGGGGGCGGCGTAGACGGTGGTGAACGCGGTGGGCACGCTCATGCCGACGGCGTCGCCCATGAGGGGCGTGATGGCGTGGTGCAGGGCCACGCCGACCGGGACCCCGGCGACGCCGGCGAGCAGTCCGATGGCGGCGATCGACGTGATCACCATGGTCACCGTCTGCCGCGGTGCCATCCCGAGGGCCTTGAAGACGCCGAGGTCGTGGACGCGGTCACGGGTGTCGAGGACGACCGTGTTGAGCACGCCGAGCGCCGCGACCGCGACGAGCATCAGGGTGAGGACGCCGATCAGAGCGTCCATGGCCGCGATCACGCTCGACGAGCCACCGGTGTTGGGACGGGCCAGCGCACCGGAGTTCCCGCCACCCAGTGCGGCGTTGAGCGCGGTGACGTAGCCGGACACGTCCGTGCCCGGGGTCGTCTGCACGTAGAAGCGGGCCGGTGTGGCGTCCAGGCCGAGGGCGGTGAGGGTGCGGGTGGAGGTGAGTAGTTCCATGCCCTGGCCCTGGGTGAAGAACGCCGTGCCGACGAGGCGTACGGAGGTGTGCCGGCCGTTCGCGGTGAGGGTGACGGTGTCTCCGAGCCCGACCCCGGCGGCGTGCAGGAACCGCTCCGTGACCACGGCCTGGCCGGGCCCGCTGAACCAGTGACCCGCCACCATCTCGGGGGCGGCCCATGACGCATCGCCGTCGTACCCGATCACGGTGGTGCGGCCGGTGACCCCGGACGCGGCGACCTCGGCCTGGGCGGTGCCGTACGAGCGGCCGGTCCCTTGCTGGCCGCGCAGGGCGGCGGCGACCTCGGCCGGGTCGGCCGGTGGGGCGTCAGCGGCGCCGGGCACGTGGACGGTCCGGGCCCCGGGCGGGCCGCCGCCACGGCCGGTCTCCACGACGACCGATCCGGCCGCGTCGAGCATGCGGCCGGACTGCACGTCCGACAGCGTCAGGCCGAGTCCGACGGCGAACGTCACCGTGACGGCGGCGAAGCCGACCGCGGCGGCCGTCGTCGCCGAACGCGCCGGGTGCGCGAAGGGGTTCGCCAGACCGAGGCTGACCGGCCGCGGCAACGGCAGCCGGCCGGCCAGGCGCCGCACCAGCCGCCCGCGTGCGGCGCTCGGCGTGCGCCCGACGGTGAGCGCCCGCACGGGGTCGAGACGCCCGGCGCGCAGCGCGGGCACCAGCGCGGCGACGGCGACCAGCACGAGCGCGGCGGCGGGCACCCCGGCATCCACCCACCAGGGCACGGACGCCGGCGCACCGTTGTAGACGTCCTCGACGTCACCAAGGACCGGGACCGCGATCACGTTGCCGAGCAGCACCCCGAGGCCGCAGCCGACCACCGCCGGGATCAACGCCTGTGCCACGTAGGCCCGCACCACCTGCGCGGGCGTGCAGCCGAGCGACTTGAGCACGCCGATGCGCCGGGTGGCGGCGCCCACCGCGCCACTGACGACGATCCCGATGATCAGCACCGACATGACCAGGCCGAGCACCCCGAACGCGGCCACGAACGGCACGAAGGCCAGCGCGTTCGCGAGTTGCTCCTGCCGGACGGTGCGGTACGAGAGCGTGCCGGTCAGGGCTCCCTCCGGCACGGCGGCGCGGATCGTGGCACGGTCCGCGGAGAGCTGCTTGTCGCTGTCCGCGTGCGCGAAGCGGTAGAGCATCTCGTACCCGGACGCGCCGGAGGCGCCCCGCTGCGCGGTCAGGGTTTCCGCCTGCGCGGGGGTCACCCAGGCGTCCGCGCTGCCGGTCACCGACCGGGCGAGGCCGACCACCGTCAGCGTCGGGCTGTTCGGCAGGTCGGGAAAGGTCAGCCGGGCACCCACCGGGATGGGCATCTCGTCGCCCGCCAGGACGATCTCGCCGGCCCGTGCGACCCAGCGGCCGTCGACGAGGCCGAGCCGGTCGACCGGCCCGCCGGCGTCCGCGCGCCCGGCGACGGTCATCTCGGGCAGCGTGACACCGGCCGGCAGGTCGCCGGAGTCCGATGCCGTCTCCGGGTGCACCGAGAGGGTCCGGAAGGGGCCGGCGGCGGCCGTCACACCGGACGCCCGCGCGGTCTGCCCGAGCTGCGCCGCCGTGACCTTCCCGGCGTCGAACCTGGCCGTGAGATGGGCGCCGTGCTGCGCGCCCATGGCGTGGTCGAAGGGCGCCCGGGACGCCGTGAGCACCCCGGCGGCGACCAGGGAGGCGGTCACGGCCACCATCGTGGTCAGGACCAGCACCACGGTCTGGAGCCGGCGCCGCCCGACCCCGGCGCGCACCACCTTGCCCAGGGCGCTCATCGGGCGCCGCCTTCGTGCCCGGCGGTACCGCCGCCGGCGACCGCGGCACCGCGTGACGTACCGGGCGAGGTCGCTCCCGCCGCCTGCCCGGCGTGCGGGGTGTGCCCGGCGTGCGGCGGGGTGTGCCCGGAGCGCGGGGGGTGCTGGACGTCCCGGACGATCCGCCCGTCGACCAGTTCGACGGTGCGTGTCGCGCACGCCTCGGCGAGGCTCAGATCATGGGTGACCAGCACGATCGTCTGCCCGTCCGCGTGCAGCGCGGTGAGCAGGTCCCGGACGTCCTCGCCGGACGCGGTGTCCAGCGCGCCGGTCGGCTCGTCGGCGAGCAGCAGCGCCGGACGGTTCATCAGGGCGCGGGCGACGGCGACCCGCTGCCGCTCACCGCCGGACAGCCGGCCGGGGTAGGCGTCCGCGTGCCGGTCGATGCCGAGCCGCCCCAACAGCTCGGCGGCCCGGCGGCGGGACTCGGCCCGTGCCATCCCGGCCAGTTGGGCCGGCAGCAGGACGTTGTCGGTCACCGTCAGGTCGTCCAGCAGGTTGAAGAACTGGAAGACCATGCCGATCCTGGTGCGCCGGTAGCGCGCCGCAGCCGCCTCGCCGAGCTCGTCCACGCGCAGTCCGTCGACGGTGACGCTGCCGCTGGTGGGACGGTCGAGGCGCGCGATCAGGTTGAGCAGGGTCGACTTGCCGCTCCCGGAGGGCCCGAGGACCGCCAGCGCCTCTCCCGCCCGGACCCGCAACGTCACGTCGGCGAGCGCCGGCGGCCCTTCCCCGTACGTCCTGCTCACGTCGTGGATGTCGATGACGGGCGTGGTCGCGACCACGGCGCCTCCCCTGGCCGGTGTGGATGATGCGGCGCCGACGCTAGGAGCCGCACCGGGTCCCCGTCGTCGCCCGCGCCGGTGAGTGCCGCTGCCGTGCCGGGATGGTCCGCCGGGCGCGTCATCCCCGGGATGTACGCGCAAGTGGTAGGCCGGGTCGCCGCGCAGGGGGAGGTGGGCCGGGCACCCGGCGGGCCACACTGGGGCGCATGGGTGGGGGTGCGGAAAACGCGGACCGGTGGTGGAGCGGCGCGGCGGGCCGGTGGCGGACCCGGGCGGTGGACCGCTGGCGGTCCGCTGGGCTGGCGCTGCTGCGCCCCGATCCGCCACCGCATACGTCCCGGTGGACGTGGACGGCCGACGCGGTCCTCGCCCTCGCGCTGGCGGTCTGCACGGTGACCGCGGCGCAGCGACCGCACGACGCGGGCATGCCGCCGGACCCGGCGGTGGTGTTCGGCCCGGGCGCCGTCCCCGTGCCGGCCGTGCCCCGGCTGCCCCGGCCCATGTCTCCGATGCCTCCGGGAATGCTGCCGGCGGACGCGCCCGGGCAGGCCGCGCACGTGTGGGCCGGATACCTCACCCTGGCGGCGCTGGCCGCGTTGCCGCTGGTGGTGCGCCGCCGGTATCCGCTGGCCGCCTTCTGGGCGGTGATCGTGCTGACGTCGCTGTTCAACGCGCGCGAGGGCGCCGGCGATTCGACCGTGTACACGTTCCTGTCCTGCGTCGTCGCCGCCTACAGCGCCGCCGTCTACAGCCCCCACCGGCGATCCGCCCTGGTCAGCCTGGTGGCGGGGGCCGGCCTGGTCGCGATACGGCACGACGAGAACTTCCCGTACTTCACGCCCGGAGTGGTCCCGTTCCTGCTCCTGCTGATGGTAGGCCTCGGAGCCAACGCGATCCACACCTGGAAGCAGCGCGTGCACGTCCTCCAGGAGCAGCAGGAGGCCGCCACCCGGCGCGCGGTCGATCGGGAACGCGCGCGGATCGCCCGCGAGTTGCACGACGTCGTCACCCACAATGTGAGCGTGATGGTGATCCAGGCGGGAGCGGCCCGCAAGGTGATGGGCACCGCGCCGGACCGGGCCCGCGAGGCGCTGCTGGCCGTGGAGGCCGGCGGGCGCACCGCGATGACCGAACTGCGCCACGTCATGGGCCTGCTCACGATGGGCGGGGACGACCGCCCCCTGTCCGGCGACGGGTTCGGTGACCTGTCCGGCCACGCGCCCGCCGACGGCGCCGACCCGGCCGCCGACGCCGACCTCGCCCCCCAACCGGGCCTCGGCCGGCTGCCGGCCCTCGTCGACCGCATACGCGCCACGGGCGTCCCCGTCGACCTCACGGTCACCGGCACCCCCGTCCCGCTTCCCGCCGGTGTCGACCTGGCCGCCTACCGCGTCGTCCAGGAGGCGCTCACCAACACCATCAAGCACGCCGCCGGCGCCCATGTCCTGGTCGCCGTCGAGCACGTCCCCGGTGCCGTGCACGTCGAGGTCTGCGACACCGGCGGCACCGCGGCGGCCCCGGCAGGGCCCGGCGGCGGGCACGGCCTGATCGGCCTGCGGGAGCGCCTCGCCGTCTACGGAGGCACCCTCGCCACCGACCCGCGCCCCACCGGAGGCTTCCGGGTACGCGCCGTCATCCCCGTCGAGGAGACCGAGGACACCGGGACGGTCGCCATGCCGGCAGGGGCGCCCTCATGACCGGGCCACCCCGTACGACGGCACCGCCGCGGGTGGTGATCGCCGACGACCAGGCGCTGGTCCGCACGGGTTTCAGCATGATCCTGGCCGCCGACGGCATCGACGTGGTCGCCGAGGCGGCGGACGGCGAGCAGGCCGTGGCGGCGGCCCGCCGCACCCACCCCGACCTGGTCCTGATGGACATCCGGATGCCGGGTCTCGACGGCCTGGAGGCCACCCGCCGGATCCTCTCCGACCCGGCCCTGCCCGACCCGCCACGCGTCCTCATCCTCACCACCTACGACCTGGACCGCTACGTCTACGCGGCCCTCGCCGCCGGCGCCAGCGGCTTCCTCCTGAAGGACGTCACACCCGAACACCTCGTCGCCGCGGTCCGCCTGGCCCGCACCGGCGACGCGCTGCTCGCCCCCGCCATCACCCGCCGCCTGATCGAACGCTTCGTCTCACGCGGCGGCCCGGGCACCGGTGACGCCACGCTCCACCGCGACCTGTCGGCCCTCACCCCGCGCGAACGCGAGGTCCTCCAGGCCCTCGGCACGGGCCTGAGCAACGCGGAACTCGCGGCCCGCTTCGGCCTGAGCGAGGCCACCGTGAAGACCCATGTGGCCCGCATCCTGGCCAAGTTGCGGATACGCGACCGTGCCCAGGCGGTGGTGGTGGCCTACGAGACCGGCCTGGTCACGCCGGGTTCGGGGGCCCGTCCACCGGACGGTGAAGAAACCGGACCACCCTCGAGGCACCGTCGAGGCACCGTCAGTCGACGCGTTCCAGGTGGCTCCGGGGTTCCGTGAGGCTGTTGGCGTCGCCGATGTCGAGGCCGCCGTTCTCGCCGGGGAGGTAGATGTGCGACATGCCGCTGGGGCAGCCGGCGTCGGACTTGTCCGGGTCGACCTCGTACGGGCCCATCACCAGGATGCCGTCCCGGATGGAGATCAGGGACTCGGTCCACGCGCAGTGCCTGCCGTGCACGGTGCCGGTGGTGTGGACCACCGGGGCGCCGACGGGCCCCTGGGAGACGGTGACGGTGGCGCCGTCGGCGCCGTTCGGGTCGTGGGTCGCATGGGGGTAGGCGGTGCTGGCGCCGGGCGGCGCCGGGCGCCAGGTGCCCAGGTAGGAGGTGGGAACCACACGCTTGCCGGTGTTCGCCCTGGTCAGGTCGGCGCTCATGTCGCCGGACACCCAGTGCAGCCCGTCCTTGGTGACGGTGACCGTCTGGTGGTCGGGCAGCGAGCACGGCGCGTCCGGGGCGTCGGCGGGATGGGTACGGGTCACCTCGCCCGAGTCGAGGACGGCCCGGCGGTCGGTGCGCTCGCGCAGGCCGGCCTTGGCCTCGCACAGCTCGTCGACGGTGCCGAGCAGGAGTTGCGCGGTGCCGGAGCCAGCTCCGGCGTCGGTACCGGTACCGGTACCCGCGTCGGTGCCGTCCCGGTCCTCGTCCGACACCTTCGCCGGTGAGCGGCTGGACGAAGGGCCCGTTCCGTCGTCGGGCAGCACCAGGCGGACGTAGCGGATGCTGCGTTGGCCGGTGGAATTGACCTGCCCCTCCCAGGTGCCCAGCAGCTCGGGCGGTGCGCCGGTCGCGCTCGGGCTGGTGACGGGGCTGCCGCTGCCGCCCTGCGTGCCCGTGTCGCCCCGGTCGCCGTCGCCCGGCAGGTTCGCGACGACCAGCGCGAGCACGGCCGCGACGACGACCCCGCCCGCGCCGAGCAGCGCGGCACGCACCCGGTGGCGCTGCGCGGCCGGCGCGAGCGGTTCTCCGGCACCGTGCGTCGGCGGTGACACGGCGGTCGTCATCGGCGCGGCGGACGGCCCGGGTGCCGGGGAAGCCGTGGACGGCTGCGGGGTGTGCGGGCCCTGGGGTGCGAGCGGCAGGGTGCCGGTGTGCGGTTGCGGGACCCGCAGCCCGAGGGCCGGGGTGTCGGTGAACCGATCCGCGTCCGGCTCCCGGGGCCCGGGCGGCACGGCGTCGGCGGGGGATTCCAGGGTGTACGAGGACGGGGGCGGGGGCAGGGCGGACGGCCAGGCGGTCGAGGCGGCGGCTGCGGCCGGTTCCTGCGGTTCCGCGGGGGAGGCGGACGGGGACACCACCGGGAGGCTGTCGGTGTCCAGCAACTGCGCCGCGTGGCGGCCCAGCTCGGCCAGTACGGCACCCGGCAGCCAGGGCTCCGCTTCACTCGCCGCGGACCCCGTGCGCCGGGCGACGTCCGCGGGGGTGGGCCGTGCGGTGGGGTCCTTGTGCAGGCAGTCCCGTACGACGTCGGCGAGCCCGGCCGGCAGCCCGGTCAGGTCCGGCTCGTCGTAGGCGACCCGGTAGAGCAGCGCGTGCACCCCGGACGTCGCGGCACCGAACGGGGGCCGCCCGGTCGCGGCGAAGGCGAGCACGGAGCCGAGGCAGAACACGTCGGACGCGGCCGTGAGCCGCTGCGCGCGCACCTGCTCGGGCGACATGAACCCGGGCGAGCCGACCACCGCGCCGGTACGGGTGCGCACGGCGTCGACGACGGTGTCCAGGGCGCGGGCGATGCCGAAGTCGATGACGCGGGGGCCGTCCACGGTCAGCAGCACGTTCGACGGTTTCAGGTCGCGGTGGATCAGGCCGGCGGTGTGGATGGCCTCCAGGGCACGGGCCAGGCGGTGCGCGAGCACCCGCACGGAGGACTCCGGCAGCGATCCGTGCGCGTCGACCACCGCGTTGAGCGGGGGGCCGGGGACGTAGCCGGTGGCGACCCAGGGCACCTCGGCGTCGGTGTCCGCGTCGAGGACGGGCGCGGTCCACTCGCCACCGACCCGGCGCGCCGCGGCGACCTCCTGGGCGAACCGTCGCCGGAACTCCGGCTCGGCCGCGTACTCGCGCTGCACCAGCTTCACGGCGACCGTACGCCCACCCTGCGACCTGGCCAGATAGACGCGACCCATGCCGCCCGCACCGAGCCGACCGAGGAGCCGGTAGGGGCCGATGTGTTCCGGGTCGTCCGGCGTGAGCGGATCCACGTGCTTCCCCTTCCCCCTGCCGTGGGGCGGCGGTTGGCGCCGCGTTCGAATCCGGCGGGCCGATCCTCGCACAGGCTCCTGTGACGGGGGTGACGGTTGGGGGAGCCGGTGCCCGTGCCCCTCGGCGCGGGGCGGCTGCGCCGGGGTCAGCGGGGCGGCTGCGCCGGGTCAGCCGGTCCAGCGGAGGAAGTTGGTCCAGGCGGGGCCTGCGACGGTGAGGGTGGGGCCGGTGGGGGATTTGCTGTCGCGGATGTGGATGGTGTGGGGGCAGGCGGATATCTCTACGCAGTTGCCGCCGCTGTCGTTGCTGTATGTGGACTTGCGCCAGTGGTAGGCGACTTCGAGGCATTCGCCGCCGCTGTCACTGCTGTGGCTTGACTTGAACCACCGCAGAGTGCCGGTCATCATCAACCTCCTGCCAACTTCTGGATGAGGCCCAGCGATTCGTCAGGACTCAGAGCCTCAGATCGGATCTTCGCATAGCGCTGGGCATACGTGCTTACCTTGGCGGGGTCGCTGATCAACATGCTCTCGTCCTGTGGCTCCAGGTACACCAAGTGGTCGTGCTCCAGAGTCTCCAGCAGTGTCATGGAGCCGCGAGCTGCTGCGTAGGTCCCCCGTAATCCACGGTCCAGTGGCATCACTTGAATGGTGACGTTACGCCGCTGAGCAAACTCGGCAAGATGGATGAGTTGGTTTCGCATGATCTCCTTGCTGCCGATTTCCCGACGCAACACGGCCTCGTCGAGGATCAGCTCGATCAGTGGCATCGGCTCACGCTCGAACAGGGATTGCCGGGCCATCCGAGCCTCCACCAGTTCCTCCAGCCGCTCAGTCTTGAGGGGCGGGTAGCCGCCGGCGATCAGCGCATGGGCATAGGCCTCGGTCTGGAAAAGCCCGTGAATCACAATGGTGACGTACGTGGATAGCGTCAACGCGCGTTGCTCCAAGGGCACATAGTTCTTGAACTGCGCGGGGTACTTGTCCAGCCGAACGTACTCCCGGGCGTTCTCGAAGACCCCCAGCCCCGCCCCGATCGCCCCCTCCAACTTGACCAGCATCGCGTCACTCGCCGGCTGCGCGCACGTCTCCATCGCGCTGATGGCGGCCCCGCTGTACCCGGTCATCTCGCCCAACTCCACCTGGGAGAGGTTCTGCTGCTCCCGCAGGGCCTTCGCCAGGTCGGCGACGAGACGTGTCACCGCCCCGGCCGCCTCCTTGTTCTCTGCTCGCGCGATTGCAATCACCACCCGGTCTCAACCGGCCTCAACCGGTCTCAAGTGATCGGCGACGATTTCCGACCGTTGCCGATGGTCGACTCAGAGTCATGGAAAAACTAACTCCGTGTCAGTTGACTGGAGGCATGAACGCAGAAAGTCACCAGGTGAACCTGGTGCCCGAGTCCTTGCCCTGGTTGCCCGCGACCGGGTTCCAGCTGCGCAAGGCGGGAGTCCAGTTCGACGCGGTGCGCGTCGAGGGCGAACGGGGCCGCGAGGTCGCCGACGCGCTCGCGCGGATGACGGGCGGGGAGCCCGGCCCGATCGTCGAGGAGGCGAACGGGAACCGGTACGTCTACTTCCTGGTCGACGTCGGCAGTACGGCGTTCCGTGTGTGGCCGGACGGGGTCCGGCAACTGACGGCACGCCCCGACCACGTCGCGTACATCCCCGTCCCGGCCCTCGGCGGCTATACGTGGCCGCTGTCGTGGCGCTACCGGCCGACCGTCGACGGCCACTTCGTGCACGCGCTGCTGCTGAACACCGCGCTGAGCGCGTGAGACTTCCGGCCCGGGTCCGGGCCGGCTGATCCAAGAAGAAGCAAGAAGTAAGGAGAGCGGTATGACCGCATTGCTTGAGCGGCCCGAGGTGGTATACCGGCGGTATACTGTCGTGATGGCCGACACCACTGTCAAGGTTGACCCCGCCGTCCGAGACCGGCTCCTGGTGCTTGCCAGGGAGCGTGGGATGACGATGCGCGACCTGATCGCGGAACTCGCCGGGGCGACCCCGACCAAGGAAGAACTCCAGGCGCGGTACGAGGCGACGAAGGCGTACTGCGAGACGCACTTCGGTGTCACGTTCACCGATGAGGACCACGACAGGGCCGAGCAGGTCTGGAAGGACTTGGAGGCCGCGCGGCCCGTGGACAGCCTGTGAAGCACGGATCGACGGCGGTGCTCTACGACGAGACGGCGTTGCTCGCCCTCGGCTCGGGTAACTCGCTGGCCTCGCAGTTCATCGCCAACACCGAGCACGGCCCGACCCGGCACGTGTACGTTCCCGCGCTGTGTCTGGCAGCTGCCGACGGCAGGCGCAAGGGACTCGCCGAGCACGTGGGCGCCCTCCCCGCCGCCGAGATCGTCGAACTCGACTTCGCGGGGGCGACCGCTGTCGGCGCACACCTTCGGAACGGGGGAGAGTGGCGCATCGCGCACGCGGTGCACCTGTCGCGCCCGACACCCGACTGGCCGGACGGGCGCCCCGTCGTCACCACCTCACCTGATCTGTACGCGGACCTGCCGCTCGTACGGACCATCAGGTTGCCGCAGCAGCGGTGAACCACGGCGGGCCCGGGGTGCCCACCCGCACCCCGGGGCCCGCCCGACCGCACCACGTCTCACGCCGCCGCGCCCGATTCGAGCGCGTCGGTCACGCGGGCCTGCCGCGTGCTGGACACCAGGAGAACGAGGGCTTGGAGGAGCGCGCCGGAAAGCCCGACGCACAGGGCGAACCGGTAGCCGACCCGGTCGGCGAGCAGCCCGCCGAGCGGCGCTCCCACCGCGACCATTCCCCAGTTCAACGAGCGGATCGTGGCGTTCATGCGGCCGCGCAGCCGGTCGGGCGTGACGGACTGCCGGTAGCCCACCCCCACCGGGCTTTCGACACCGATCGCCAGACTCACCACGAAGAAGGCCAGCGCCACCGCGGGCAGCGCCCAGGGCCCACGTGCCGCGAGGACCAGGGGCAGCCAGCCGACCGCGGCGAGCAGCCGGAACACGACCAGGGTGGTCCCGACATCGAGCCTGCCAGCGGTGCGCCCCGAGAGTGCGCCGCCGATGACGGAGCCGACGCCGGCACACGCGTAGGTGGCTCCCAGCCCGAAGCCTCCGATCGTCAGCTCGTGCAGGGCGAAGACCACGAACACGGTGGACACCATGGTGTTGAACAGGAGCATGGCGTGCGAGGTCAACGCCATGGGGCCCAGCGTGCGATGCCGGTACACCCAGGCCACCCCTTCCCGCAGTTCGCTGCCCAGGCTGCGCCGCGCGCTCCGGTCGGGGACCGGGTCGGGTGTTTTCAACGAGGCCAGGAGCAGGCCGGAGACCAGATAGCTGAACGCGTCGACCAGTACGGCGAACGGCGCGCCCACGACTTTGATCAGCACCCCGGCGAGCAGCGGACCGGTCGAACCGGCGACCGCGCCGGCCTGTTCCACCCGGGCGTAGCCGGCGCCCAGCAGCTCTTTCGGGACCAGCCGAGGCACATACGACTGGTTGGCCGCTTCGAACAGCAGGCACAGCACGCCGAACACGAAGACGAACAGGCACAACGTGCCGATGTTGAGCCGGTGCGTCAGATGGAGGAGAGGGATCGCGCCGAGTACCGCCGCGCGGGCGAGATCCGTGGCGACCAGCAGGGGTCTTCGGCGGCAGCGGTCCACCAGCACCCCGGCCACCAGCCCGAACAGGAGGTACGGCACCCAGCGGGCGGCGCTGACCAGTCCCACCTCGGTGGCGGACGCGCTCAGCGTGACGGCGGTGAGGATCTGTAGGGCGAGCCCGGTGATCTGCGAGCCGAAGGCCGACACCGCGGAGGCGGTCCAGAAGCGTATGTATCCGGGAACCTCGATCAGACGCGACACAGGCCGCCCCCTCAGTCCGCGCGCTTCAGGTGGCCCATCTGCTCCGGCTTGGCGTCGGGGCCGCCGAAGAGGAGGGTGCCGTCGTCCTCGGGGGCGTAGACATGCGTGGTGCCGCCGGAGCGGCAGCCGTCGTCGGAGGTGTCCGGGTCGACCTCGTAGGGGCCCATGAAGAGGGCGTTGCCGTTGTCGACGGCGAACAGGATCTCGTGCCAGGTGCAGTGCCTGCCGTGCACGGTGGCGGTGGAGCGGGCCACCGCGGTGCCGAAGGGGCCCTGGGTGATGGTGATCGTGGGAGCGCCGCCGGTGCCGTCCGCGCCGGCGGGCCAGGGCACGACGGTGCGCAGGCCACTGAGGTCGGCCCCGGCGCCTTGGGGCCTGACCGGGTGCCAGGTGCCCACGTAGGCCGTGGGGACCGCGCGCTCGCCCGTGTTCGCCCTGGTCAGGTCGGCGCTCAGGCCGCCGGAGACCCAGTGCAGGCCCTTCTTGGTGAGGGTGATCGTCTGCTGGTCGGCCAGGGCGCACGGGCCGTCGGGGCCGTCCGACGGGTGGATACGGGTGACCTGGAGCGGGGCGAGGACGAGGCGGTCGGCGGTGTGGGCGTGGTGCTCCGCCTCGGCCTCGCACAACTCGTCCGGGGTGTTGAGCAGCAGCCGTGCGGTGGGGGGCTCCGCTGCCGCCTGCCCCAGCGTCCCCGTCCGGTGGGCGATCCCGTCTGCGATCTCGTCTGCGATCCCGTCCGCGGTCTCGTCCGCGGTCTCGTCATCCGTCCCGTCGGTGGTCTCGTGGGGCGCGGTGCCCCCGGTCAGCGTCAGGCGCATGTACCGCACGTCCTGCTGCGGGGTGCCGGACACGTCGCCCTCCCAGGTGCCGGCGAAGCCGGCCGGGAGGACGTCTGCCTTCCCTGTCTCCTCGCTCGGAGTGGCGCTCCTGGAGGAGGTGACGCCGCCGTTCTGCGGACTCTTCCCCGCGTCCTTGCCGTCCCCGTCGCCGGGGCCGTCCAGCAGGTTCACCACCAGCACGGCGCACACGGCGGCGACCACCACCCCGCCCCCGCCGAGCAGCGCGGCACGCAGCCCGCGGCGGGGCGCACCACGGGTGCCCGAAGCCGCGTTGGGCGCCGTCGTGTGCAGTCGTGGGCCGTGCGACCCGAGGGACATGGTGCCGGGGTCCGAAGGCGGGGCGTACGGGGGCGCGGACGGCGGAGACGGGGGCGAGCCGACGGCGGACATGGTGGGCGCGTGCGGGGGACCGGTCGGGGTGGGCGGGGCGGCGGGTTCCCGTGGTGGCACGGGGGCGCCGTCCGTGTCGAGCAACTGCGCCGCCTGGCGGCCGAGTTCCGCCAGCAGCGGGCCGGGCAGCCAGGGTTGTTCCTCACGCGCTGCCGCTGCGGACCCGGCGGGGGCGGTGGCCAGCGCGGTGCGCCGGGCGATCTCCTGCGGTGTGGGCCGCGCGGCCGGGTCCTTGCGCAGGCAGTCCCGTATGACGTCGGTCAGCCCGGCCGGCAGCCCGGTCAGGTCCGGCTCCTCCTCGGCGATCCGGTACAGCAGCGCGTGCAGTTCGCCCGCCGTGTCGCCGAACGGGGTCCGCCCGGTCACCGCGAACGCCAGCAGCGAGCCGAGGCAGAACACGTCGGACGCGGCCGTGACGCGCTGCGCGCGCACCTGCTCGGGCGACATGAAGCCGGGCGAGCCGACCACCACCCCCGTCTGGGTGCGCACCGCGTCCACCGCGTCCACGACGGTGTCCAGGGCGCGGGCGATGCCGAAGTCGATGACGCGGGGGCCGTCGACGGTCAGCAGCACGTTCGACGGTTTGAGGTCGCGGTGGATCAGGCCGGCGGTGTGGATGGCCTCCAGGGCACGGGCGAGGCGGTGCGCGAGCACCCGCACGGAGAACTCGGGCAGCGGCCCGTACGCGTCGACGACACTGCTCAACGAGGGGCCGGGCACGTAGCCCGTGGCCAACCACGGGACCGCCGCCTCGGTGTCCGCGTCCAGCACGGGCGCGGTCCAGGCGCCGCCCACCCGACGTGCCGCGGCGACCTCCTGGGTGAACCGGCGGCGGAACTCCGGCCTGGCGGCGAACTCCCGTCGCACCAGCTTCACCGCGACCGTGCGCCCACCCGGTGGCCTGGCCAGGTACACCTGCCCCATGCCGCCGGCACCGAGCCGCCCGAGCAGCCGGTAGGGACCGAGCTGGACCGGGTCGTCGGCCGTGAGCGGATCCACGTACTCCCCTGTTCTTCAGATGTTCTTCAGAACGGCGCTGATTCAGAACGGTGCTGATCGTGCAGGGTGCACGGCGATCGTAACCCGCCCCTGGCGCCTTCCGCGTACGGTTGTCGGCCGTTGTCCGGTACCCGCTACCCGTGCAGGGGCGCCGTTCGCAGGGACGAAGTTCAGCCGCACAGCTCCTTCGCCGCCAGATCCGTCATGTCCTCCGGTACGAAGCCGAAGGGGCGGCTGAGCTGGAGCAGTTCGCCGGTCTGACGGAGCTTGTGTGTTCCCCGTCGGCCATGCCACTCGCGTGCTGGAGCAGCTTCACTGCCACGTGGCGTCGTACGACCCCGTCCCAGGCGGCCCAGACCTCGCCCATCCCGCCGCGGCCGAGCAGTTCCCTGAGCTCATACCGGTCCGCGAGCACGCGGCCGACACCCTCTGGCATCCCCCCAACCCCCGCTGTTCTGTGGCGGGGCGTCAGCACAGTGCGCGGCTTCGCGTGTGCGCAGGCTCGTCATCCGGCGTCGGCGCCGAAGTCCGGCAGGACCAGCGAGCCGTCCTCGGCCAGGGTGAAGCCCGGGTTGTGGGCGATCTCCCAGGAGTGCCCGTCCGGATCGGTGAACACGCCCGCGTAGCCCCCGTAGAAGGTCTCCGCCGCCGGCCGGCTGATCGTGGCGCCGGCCTGCCGCGCGGCGTCCATCAGGGCGTCCACCTCCTCCCGCGAGCGGAGGTTCTGCGCGAGCACGATGCCGCCGAAGGTGCCCGCGGGGGCGCGGTCCTGACGTCCGCTGTCGTCGGCGAGCTTGTCCCGTGACCACAGGATCAGAGCGAGGCCGCCGGCCTGGAAGAAGACGGTTTCCGCCATCTCCTGACCGCGCCAGCCGAGTTCTTCGTAGAACGCCTTGGCACGGGGGAGGTCGGTGACGCCGAGGGTGACGATGCTGATGCGCTGTTCCATGGGGACCAGTGTGGCCCCATGGAACGCGGCCCACGCCGTTGTGCCCCGTTGGGGTGCGTGGCGGGTCGCCGGGGGCTGCTTGGCGACCCTGCGGGTCGTCACCGTCCGGGTGGGGCTGTGTCTGTCGTGTTCGGACCACCGGTCGGTGGGTGGTTGCTCGCGCAGTTCCCCGCGCCCCTTTGTGAGGTGCCTTCGGCACCATCCCAGGGTTGAGGGTGCTCCTGCTTTCCTGGGGGGCGCGGGGAACTGCGCGACAAGCTACGACGAGACCGTCGGGTCGTCAGCGTCCGGGTGGGGCCGTGGCGGTCGTGCGCGGCCCCGGGGTGGGTCGCCCGCGGCGCGTACGCGGCCGGCGACGCCGCCCGCACCGCGGACCCGACCCGCGCCTCGGTCGGTACTGGTCAGGTCAGTACTTGTTCGGCCGGTACGCGTCGTAGTCGTCCGTGCCGAGACCGTACGTCAGCGTGCGGTGGTCCGTGCCGTGACCGCCCCGCTGTTCGTACGCCCAGTACGCGGTGTGCGCCGAACTGGTCCACTTCTCGAAGATGACCGCGTGCCGGGTGGTCGACGTGCCCGTCGCGTCGATCACCAGGTCGCCCTTCTCCAGGTTGCCCATCGCGATCTTCGACGTGTAGGTGCTGGTCGCCAGGCCGACGGTGTTGGGTCCCGGCTTGGCGAGTTCCAGCGCCATGCTGACGTAGCCGGAGCAGTCGGTGCGGTAGCCGTCCCAGGTGGCGGACTGGCTGTAGGGGACCTGGTGGCCGTCGTCGGCGGTCAGCCAGGTCTGGGCGCGGGCGATGACGGTGTCGCGTGTGACGGCGGCGGCATCGCGCGAGGCCGCGGCGGACACGCCGTGGACACCGGTGTGTGCGGTCGTCGCGGTCGCGACGGGTGCGAGGGGGAGCAGCAGGGCCGCGCACGCCGCTGCCGGGATCAGTGCATGGGTGATGCGCTTCATCCGTGGTCCTCCGGTGGGGGGTGGGAGGTCGATCGGTGCGTCACCCTCCCGTATATGTCAGGGACGCGTCAATAACACGCAACGGGGCGCCAACTCACCGCGTCCCACTTTGCGCAGTGCCGCGTAGGGTTACGTCCGATACATGTCGTCAGTTCGATGTAGTCGGTTCGATGTCGTCCGTTCGTACGCGCCACGTCCCTCAGCTCGTACGCGCCACGTCCCGGGGAGGCAGGCACTACCATGCGCGGCCCCGCCGTAACCCGTAGCACCCTGCGCCAACAGATCGCCGACGCACTCCGCGACGAGGTGCTGGCCGGGCGGCTGACCCCGGGGCAGGAGTTCACCGTCAAGGAGATCGCCGAGCAGTACGGGGTCTCCGCGACCCCGGTGCGCGAGGCGCTGGTCGATCTCTCGGCGCAGGGGCTGCTGGACTCGGTGCAGCACCGCGGATTCCGGGTCCACGAGTACTCGTTGGACGACTACCGGGGCATGATCGAGGCCCGCAACCTGGTGGCCGACGGCATCTTCAGCGACCTCGCCGAACGGGTCGCGACCTGCCGCCCCCAGGAACTGCGACACCTCGCGCCCCGTGACGAGGCCACGCTGCGCGGCGTCCGCCGCCGCGCCGAGGAGGCCCGCCGCGCCGCCGTCGGCGGTCACCTGAACGTCCTCATCGGCTACGACCTGCGCTTCTGGCGCGAGCTGAACGCGCTCTTCGGCAACCCCTACCTCGCCGACTTCCTGCACCGGCTGCGCGTCCAGTGCTGGGCGTGCGCCGTGCCGCTGCTACGCAGCCAGGCCGACCTCAGAGGGCGGCTGTGGGCCGGGCACACCGACCTGGTGGACGCCCTGATGCGCCGTGACCCGTCCGCCGCGCGCGCCGTCATCTCGAGCTGCAACGCCCACTGGCTCGCCCTGGTCGAACGGCTGTCGGCTGAATGAGCGCGGTGGACCTGACCGTCGTCGTTCCGGCGTACGACGAAGAAGGTCGCCTGGGCCCGACGTTGGAGGCGATCTGCGCGTATCTGCGGGGGGACGGGGCGGCCGGGGGATCGGAGGAGGCCGGCGTCGGCGCCGGCGGCGCTGACGGGCGCCGGCCGTCGCACGCTCCCGGACCCTGGGGCGAGTGGGAGCTGATCGTCGTGGACGACGGCTCCACCGACCGTACCCGCCGGATCGCCGCCGAGGCCGCCGCACGCGAACCGCGCATCCACCTCGTCACCGGTGACCGCAACCGTGGCAAGGGCCACGCCCTGCGGCAGGGCGTGCTCGCCTCCTACGGGCGCCGGGTGCTCGTCACGGACGCCGACCTGGCCACCCCCATCGAGGAACTCGACGCGCTCGACAAGGCGCTCGACGACGGGCACGCGGCCGCCATCGGTTCACGTGCGATGCCCGGCGCCCGCATCGACGCCCACCAGCACCCGCTGCGCGAGCTGCTCGGCCGCACCGGCAACTACCTGATACGCGGCGTCGCGGTGCCCGGCATCCGTGACACCCAGTGCGGCTTCAAGCTGTTCGACGGCGAGGCCGCCCGTGAGGCCTTCGCCGCGTCCCGGCTCACCGGCTGGGGCATCGACGTCGAGATACTGCGCCATCTGCGCCGCACCGGACGCCGGGTCGCCGAGGTGCCGGTGCGCTGGGCGCACCAGGACGGCTCCAAGGTGCGGGCCCTGGACTACCTGAAGGTGCTCGCCGAGCTGACCGCCCTGCGGACCAGGCCGCTGCGCAACGCGGTACGTGCCGTGCGCCCCGCGGACGTCGTCGCCGTCGTCCTCTTCCTCGCCGCGTCCTTCGCCCTGAACTGGGGCCGGTGGAGCGGCGGCGGTCCGAGCGGGCGCTATCTGCCGGACTCGCTCCAGGACCAGAACCAGTGGGAGTGGTTCTTCGCGGTCACCGCCGACCACGTGGCCCATCTGCACGATCCGCTGTTCACCACGCTCCAGGGCTATCCGGACGGCGTGAACCTGATGGCGAACACCGCCATGCTCGGCCTGAGCGTCCCCTGCGCCCCGCTCACCTGGCTGCTCGGCCCGGCCGTCACCCTCTCCCTGGTCATGACGGTGGGCCTGGCCGCGACCGCCGCCGCCTGGTACCGGCTGATCCTGCGCCGGATCGCGCCCGGCCGCCCGGCGGCCACCGTCGGCGCCCTGCTCGCCGCCTTCGCGCCGCCGATGGTCAGCCACGCCAACGCGCACCCGAACTTCGTCGTCCTCTTCATGATCCCGCCGATCATCGAACGGGTGCTGCGGCTCGCCGAGGACGGCACCGACCGGGCGGTGCGGCATGGCGCCGTCCTCGGTCTGTACGTGGCGTACCAGATCTTCCTGGGCGAGGAACCGCTGCTGCTCGCGGCGATCGGCCTGGTGCTGTTCCTGGCCGCGTACGGGGCGGTGCGGCGGGACGCGGCGCGGGCGGCGTGGCGTCCGCTGGTGTACGGGCTGCTGGTCTCCGTCGCGGTGTGCCTGCCGCTGGTGGTCTACCCGCTGCACTGGCAGTTCTTCGGACCGCAGAGCTACGGCGGCATGCTGCACGGCAAGCGGTCCGCCAACAGCCCGCTCGCGTTGCTCTCGTTCGCCGAGCGCTCGCTCGCGGGAGACGCGGCCACGGCCGCCCGGCTCGCCGACAACCCGACCGAGCAGAACGCCTTCTACGGCTGGCCGCTGGTCTCCCTCGCCTTTGCGATCACCCTGCGGTGGTGGCGCCGTCCGGCGGTGCGCGCGCTGGCGGTCACGGCACTGCTGGCCGCGGTCCTCTCCCTCGGCGTGCGCATCCCCGTCCCGTTCACCCACGCCACCCTGCCGGGCCCTTGGCGGCTCGTCGCCCACCTGCCGCTCTTCGAATCGGTCATCGAATCGCGGATGGCGATGGTCTGCGCACCCGCGCTGGGGATGATGGTGGCGGTTGCCGTGCAGGGGCTGCTCGGGACCGGGACGGAGCAGGCGGGCGCGCGCCTGAGGGGGGTGCCCCGCGGACGGGTCCTCCGGGTGACCCTTCGGACGTTCCTCCGGGCGAGCCTGCGAGCCGTCCGCCGCGCACCCCTGCGCACCGTCCTGCGGATCGCGGGACTCGCCGCCGTCGCCGCCGCCCTGCTGCCGATCGTGCCCCGGCCGCTCAAGGCGGTGGACCGGGCGCCGGTGCCGGCCTTCATCGCCGACGGCACCTGGTCGGTGTATCTCCCGGACCCCGACACCCGCACCGGCGAGACCCTCGTGCCGGTGCCGCTGCCCGATCCCGGAAACGCCGAGGGGCTGCACTGGCAGACCATCGCCCACCTGGGCTTCAGCCTGCCCGGCGGCTACTTCAACGGCCCCTACGGACTCGACCGCGTCGGCATCTACGGCGCCCCGCCCCGCTGGACCTCCCTCCTGCTGCGCCAGGTGAGCGGGACGGGCCGGGTCCCCGAGATCGACGCCGTGTGGCGGGCCCGGGCCAAGGCCGACCTCGCGTTCTGGAAAGCGGGGTTGGTGGTGCTCCCGCCCCAGCGGAACGACGTGGCACTCCGCCGCGTCCTGCGCGAACTGCTGGGCCGCCCGGGAACGTGGGTCGACGGCGTCTGGATCTGGGACCTGCACGGCCCCGCGGGGACGCGAGGACGTAAGACGAGAGACGCGGGGACGTGAGGACGCGGGGACGTAAGACGAGAGACGCGGGGACGTGAGGACGTGAGGACGTAAGCGGACGTGTGGACGTGCCGACGCAGGCACGTGACGGCCTCGAGGGTGAACCGGCCCTTCCGCCGGGTACGCACCGGGCCAGGGGCCGACATGCCGCCGACGCATTACGCTTTCTTGACCGTGTGACGCGCTTCACGTGCCGTGGGCGGCGCCGATGCGCGCGAACCAGATGACCGTACGACCCCCGTACGACCCCCGTACGAGCCGTAGGCGACCTACGTGAGGAGTGCTCCTTGGCCTGTGACCTGTGGCTGGTCCCGCTCGTCGACGTGCTGTGCCACAGCCCCGACAACCCGTTCGCCGAGGAACTGGCGCTCTACGACCGCACGCTCGGCGAGGCCGGGCTCCCCCCGGTGCCGGTCTACGCCTACATGCCGGGCCTGTCCGGCGACGTGGCGCCCGTCGCCGGCTTCGACTACGACGCACTGCACTTCCTCCGGCGCGCCTATCTGCTCCAGATGTGCGGCCTCGCGGTGACGCCGGTCGACGAGCTGGGCGGGGACTACGAGCAACTGCTGGAGATGTTCGAGTCCACGGCCCAGCAGTCCCACCTGGTCTGGCACTACGACCACGCGGGAGCCTACGTGCCGGTGGACTTCGCCGAGCCGCTGTGCAACGACGACCTGCTGGCCGGGGGCGGGCCGCTGGGGTCGTCGCACGCGCTGCTGCGGGAGTTGGAGTACGTGGCACCGTCGATCGGGATCGACCCGTCGAAACCCCCGGCGGCACCCCGGCCGCCCACGGCGCCCACGGAGTTGGAGGAGCCGGCGGCACCGGTACCGGCGGACGGTGATCCGTTCGCGCGGGAGCGGCACGTGTGGGCGGGACTGCACGCGGCGGCGATGCGGAGCCTGGCACAAGGGGCGATGATGGTCTTCAGCTGACCGCCACCCGGCACGCCCCGGCGTGCACGGGGCGTGCCGGGCGCGCCCGGTGTACCCGGGCGATCGGGTGCCAGGGCCGCCCGGGGCGCCCGGGGCGCGGTCGGACGCGTGCTCCGCCGGTCGCGACGGGGGCGCGTCCGCCGTTCCGAAAGGGGACGAGGTGCTCGCCCACTGACCGCCGTCCAGGAAGAGGACGTCCGGCTCTCGGACACCGGCCGGGTCGAGGCGTTCAGCGACGCCGTCCTCGCCATCGTGATCACGCTTCTGGTGCTCGACCTCAAGCCGCCCCCGCACCGGCCCGGGCGTCTCCCGTACGCACTGGGGCAGCTGTGGCCCTCGTACCTCGCGTTCCTGGTCTCCTTCTGCTACGTCGGGGTCATCTGGCTGAACCACCACGCCCTCTTCCGGCGGGTACGGCGGATGGCGATCGGGCTGAAGTGGATCAACCTGGGCATCCTCTTCGGGGCGGTGATCGTGCCCTTCCCGACCGAGATCCTCGCCACCGCGTTCGCCGGGGGGAGCCGGCACGACGAACGCGTGGCGGTGGTGGTCTACGCGGCCGCAGCTGCGGTCATGGGCGGCCCGTGGTGGGGAGCGTTCACCTATCTGCGGTCCCGGCCGCACCTGCTGGAGCCGGGCGTGACGGCGTCCTATCTGCGCATCCAGCGAGTCCGTCCGCTCACCGGCGTGGTGCTGTACGTGGTCTGCGGGATCGGCGGCTGGTTCATCGCCCCGTGGGTGGGGCTGGTGTGCGTGATCGTGGTCATCCTCTACCACGCCCTCACCAGCGAGGGCCTGTACGAGGGCCCGCTCGGCCGGCTCGTCAGGTCCGTCCGACGGTGATCGTCACATTCGGTATCCGTCGGTTGTCCGGTGATCGTCGCATCGGGTGATCGTCACAGGTCGAGCACCACGGCGTCGCGGGGCGTCGAACAGCAGGTCAGCGCGTTGCCCTCGGCCGGCGGGTCCACGGGTTCCGGGAGGTACGCCACCTCGCCGGACAGCAGCCCGGTCTCGCAGGTGTGGCAGATGCCGGTCCGGCAGCTCCAGCGGACCGGCACGTCACACGCCTCGGCGAACTCCAGCAGGCTCGCGTAGGCCGGGTCCCAGTTGGCGCTCAGGCCGCTGCGGGCGAACGACACCTCGGGCCCAGGACCCGGCGGGCCCTTCGGCGGGTGGGGCGGACCGGACGGCTCCGTGCCGGCGGTGACCCCCGGCGTGACGGCGGGTTCGGTGCCGAAGGTCTCGGTGTGGATCAGGCCCGGGTCGATGCCGTAGTCGACGAGACCGGCGTGCAGGTCGCGCAGGAAGGCCTGCGGCCCGCACAGGTAGGCCGCCGCCCTCGTCGGCACCCCCAGCTGCGCGAAGCGCCCGGCGGACAGGTGCCCGGCGGCCGCGTAGTCCCGGCCGAGGCGGTCGCCGGGCAGCGGCGCGCTGTAGCAGACGTGCGCGTGGGCGCGGGGCAGCCGGGCCAGCAGGGCGTCGGACTCCGCGGCGAAGGCGCGCTCCGCACCGTTGCGCGCCCCGTGCAGCCACCACACCTCCCGACCGGAGCGCTCGGCGGCGAGCGCGTGCAGCATGGCCATCTCGGGCGTGACGCCGACGCCGCCGGAGACCAGCAGGACCGGATCGTCCCCGGGGGCGAGGGTGAACGTGCCGCGCGGCGCGGCCACGTCCAGCAGGTCCCCCTCGTGCACGTGCTCGCTCAGCTGCCCGCTGGCACGGCCGTGCGGCTCGTGCTTGACGGTGATGCGGTAGCGGCTGCCGTCCGGTGGGCCGGAGAGCGAGTAGCTGCGGATGAGGGGCGCCCCCTGCGACGGGGGGTGCAGCCGCAGGGTGAGGAACTGGCCGGCGAGGGGCACCGGCAGCGGCTCGTCCCGCTCGCCCGTGAACGTCAACGAGAAGATGTCCCGGCTCTCCCGGGTGATCGCCGTGACGCGCATCGGGCGGAAGCCGGGCCAGGCGGGCTTCGGCGCCCCGGCCGCCGCGTTCAGCGCCGGGTTGCCGCCCGCCGTCCCCGTACCGGCACCCTGGTCGAGGAGCGTCTGCAACGAGGACTGCCAGCCGGGACTGAGCGCCGGGATGCGCCGGGCCCGCGCGATCCTCTCCCGGTCCTCCGGCCGGTGGCCCGGCAGGTACAGCAGCGCGTCGATCTCCGCGACGGTGACGCCCTCCGGTCCCCGCACCACCCGCACGATCTCGTCGCCGGCCGTGACCTGCCCCTCGGTGAGCACTCGGAAGTAGAACCCGGGCCGGTGGTGGGAGACCAGCAGCGCGGCCATCTGCGGCTCGCCCATGCGCATCCCCACCCGGTAGCAGGTGACGCGTGGCTGGGTGACCTCGAAGACCGCCGTGCCGATCCGGTAGCGGTCCCCGATGCAGACCTCGTCGTCGGCGAGCCCGTCGACGGTGAAGTTCTCCCCGAACTGGCCGTAGCCGAAGTCGTCCCGGCCGAAGTGCTCCTGCCAGTACCGGTAGGAGTCGATCTGGTAGACGAGCACGGCGCGCTGCTCGCCGCCGTGGCCCTGGAGGTCGCCCTGCCCGTCCCCGTCGATGTTGAGCCGCCGCACCGTCTGCGGTCCCGGCACGGACTGCTTCCACACGCCGGTGTAGACGGTGCGGTCGTGCCACGGCACGTGCCGGGGAAGACCGACGTTGACCGACAGCAGCCTCGCCACCCGCTCACCTCGCAGCGCTCGGCCCCCTACGCCCATCGTCGCCCGGTCGCGTGCCGGCGCAAGCGGGGCGCGACCGGGGCAGGACCCGCGCCGCGGGGGCACCGCTCGCCATCAGGACCGCTTGCCGTCGCGTGGCTGGCAGTGCGGGCACCACACCGTGGCACGGCCCGAGACCCGGTCACGCCGTAGGCCCGTGCCGCAGCGCGGGCACCGGGCGGGATCGTCGTCGCGGTGGCCGGTGAGCCAGGTGGCGCGGTCCGGGATGCGGCCGGCCTGGACCGTCGCCTTCAGGGTGCTGCGCATCTCCTTGTAGAGGCGTGCCCGGTCGGCGTCGGTGAGCGTGCCGACCGGGGTGTCGGGGGCCAGCCGGGCCCGCCACAGGAGTTCGTCGGCGAGCAGGTTGCCGAGCCCCGCCAGCAGCGACTGGTCGGTGAGCGCCGACTTCACCCCGCCCCGCCGCCGGGCCAGCCGCTCGTCGAACTCCGCCTGGCTCACCTGCGCGGCGTCGGGCCCCTGGTCCGCCAGCATCCGCTTGGCCCCGGCGTCGTCGACCAGCCACAACCCCTTCAACTTGCGCTGGTCGCGGTAGCGCAGCTCGCGCTCGTGCCGGCCGCGCTGCGCCGGTGCCACGGTGAAGACCACCCGGTCGTGCGCGTGCCGCTCCTCGCCGGGTGCACAGCACACCAGCCGCCCCGTCATGCCGAAGTGCAGCAGCACGGTGGGGGAGCCGTCGGCGTCGTCGTCGCCCGAGGTGCGGGCCAGCAGCCACTTGCCGTGCCGTTCGGGCGCGGCGAAGGACCGGCCCGTCAGCTCCCGCCGCAGCCGGGCGGCGCTGACGTCGTGCAGCACACCGGTGTCGTACACATCCACCCGCCGGATCACCGCGTCCTGCGCACAGGACGCGAGGACCTTCCGGAACGCCTCCACGTCGGGGAGCTCGGGCATGGACCTCCACCACCTCGCCGTGCACCGTCGTGGCCTCGGCCGCCCGGTCCCGGGCCGCCCACCACGGGTGCCCAGGCCGGGCCCCGGGATGCATGGGACGTCGGGCCGCCCGAGCACGTAGGCTCGTGTTCGGGCGGCTGCCATGCGGGCGGCTCGCCATTGATTGAAATACAGACCACTCACCGCAACCATTCATTGAGTCACCACGACGAAACCGCAACCAGCTCCGCGAAAGCGGGCGCCGGTTCAGGCGCAAAGGACATCCCGAACGTGATTCCCGGTGGTGGGCAGCCCAACATGCAGGAGCTGCTCCAGCAGGCCCAGAAGATGCAGCAGAACCTCGCGCGTGCGCAGGAGGAGCTGGCACAGACCGAGGTCGAGGGACAGTCGGGCGGTGGCCTGGTGCGGGCGACCGTGACCGGTGCCGGCGAGCTCCGCGGGCTGCACATCGACCCGAAGGCGGTGGACCCGGAGGACACCGAGACCCTCGCCGACCTGATCGTCGCCGCGGTGCAGGCGGCCAACGAGAACGCCCAGCAGGTGCAGCAGGACAAGCTCGGCCCGCTCGCCCAGGGTCTCGGTGGCGGCGGCTTCCCGGGCCTCGGCGGCGGCGGTGGCTTCCCGGGCCTGGGCGGCCGCTGACCCGGTCGGCGGCGCACGGGCGGGGCCCGGTCCCGCCCGTCGGGCCCGGTCTGGCCCGGGCCGGCCGGAATCGTCCCGAGGCTTCAAAGAACGCGGTCCGGCGAACTACGGTTACCGGTCGGGGCCACCACCAGCCTCGACCGGCACCGGGTACGACCGGAGCCGGTCCCCAGCGACCCGGACAGCCACCGCCGACGACCGTACGACCACCGTCCACGACCGTACGACCAGCACGACCTGCGAGGTCGCGCGACCTGTGAGACACAGACCACGGGAAACCCGTGGGCCGGAACGCGTGAGACCCGTTCCGGGGGCAAGGCGCACGACAGGGCACGGCGGAGGCCGGACACCCCGGCATCCGCACCAGGCAAGAGAGGCAGTCCGTTGTACGAAGGCGTGGTCCAGGACCTCATCGACGAACTGGGCAGGCTGCCCGGCGTCGGTCCCAAGAGCGCGCAGCGGATCGCCTTCCACGTGCTCCAGACCGAGCCGGCGGACGTACGGCGACTGGCCAACGCCCTGATGGAGGTCAAGGCGAAGGTCAGGTTCTGCGCGGTGTGCGGCAATGTCGCGCAGGAGGAACGCTGCGGCATCTGCCGTGACGCCCGGCGGGACGGCGCCGTCATCTGTGTCGTCGAGGAGCCCAAGGACGTCGTGGCGATCGAACGGACGCGCGAGTTCCGCGGCCGGTACCACGTGCTCGGCGGCGCGATCAGCCCCATCGAGGGCGTCGGCCCCGACGACCTGCGGATCCGCGAACTGCTCACCCGGCTCGCGGACGGCACCGTCACCGAGCTGATCCTGGCCACCGACCCCAACCTGGAGGGCGAGGCCACGGCCACGTACCTCGCGCGCATGATCAAGCCCATGGGCCTCAAGGTCACCCGCCTGGCCAGCGGCCTCCCGGTGGGAGGGGATCTGGAGTACGCGGACGAGGTCACCCTGGGCCGCGCTTTCGAGGGGAGACGACTCCTAGATGTCTGACACCACGCTGCACGCGACCACACCCGACGCCGACGGCGCGCGGAAGGCACTCGGCGCCGACCCGGACGACTTCTCGGTGCAGATCTCCGATCAGATCGAGAGCTTCATCGTCGCGGTCACCGAGGTGGCCAAGGGCGACGAGCCGGACTCCGCCATCCCGTTCCTGCTGCTGGAGGTCTCCCAGCTGCTGCTGGCCGGCGGCCGGCTCGGCGCGCACGAGGACATCGTCCCCGACGAGCGCTACGAGCCCGACCTCGGACCCGAGCGGGACGCCGAGGAGGGTGCCGAGCTGCGTGACCGTCTCGCGGCCCTGCTCGAGCCGATCGACGTCTACTCCGAGGTCTTCGACCCGTACGAGCCCCGCAAGGCGCCCGTCGCCTGCCGGATCTCCGACGACCTGGCGGACGTCGTCACGGACCTGAGGCACGGCATGGCGCACTACCGCGCGGGCCGGGCGCCCGAGGCGCTGTGGTGGTGGCAGTTCTCGTACTTCTCCAACTGGGGCGCCACCGCGTCCGGCGCGCTGCGGGCCCTCCAGTCCCTGGTGGCGCACGTCCGCCTGAACCAGCCCCTTGAGGAGCTGGACGGCCTCGACACCGACCAGGACCTCGGCGAGGACTCCCTCGCTGAGGAGGCCGGCCGGGTCATGGCCGAGGAGATCGCGGCACCACTGGGCCTGCGCGACAAGGGCGAGTGAGCGGTGCCCCCGCGCCCTGTGCGGGGCGCGGGGGCCGTGCTCAGAGCTTCGCCGAGATGATCGGCGCCAGGTGGTCGGTGATCACCCGGTGGCCCTGGTCGTTCGGGTGGACGCTGTCGGACATGTCGGCGTCGCTCAGCCAGCCGGTGGTGTCGACGAAGGACACCCGGCTGTCGCCCTCGCCGTTCACCGCCTGCACGGCGGCCTGGGTCTGCGGCACGTACCGCCCCCGGAAGGTCTGCAACGCGAAGATCCACGCATTGGGGTAGGCGGCACGGACCTTGTGCAGCAGGCTGGTGTAGGCGCTCTGGAACGTCGTCGTGGACACCGAGTGGCCCACGTCGTTGGTGCCGAGGTTGATCACCACCGCGTTCGCCTGGTAGCGGGAGAAGTCCCAGCTGGGCGTGGCGGCGTTCGGATTGAGCTTGGTGAACTGCTGCTCCAGGCCCACGCAGCCGTCCGAGGTGGCGACCAGGCAGGCGCCGCCCTGGGCGATCTGGGTGTGGTCGGCGCCCAGCTTCTCGCCGATCAGCCAGCCGTAGGCGGTGCTCGCGTTCTGCGAGGTGGTGGTGCCGACGGTGATGGAGTCACCGACGAACTCGATCAGATGCGAGGGCGTCGCCGCTTTGAACGTACTGGCGCCGCTGTCCAGGACGAGCCCCTGGAAGACCGCGTCACCGTGGTACGAGCCCGCCACCACCTGGTAGTGCACCCGCAGGGTGTGGTTGCCGGACGACAACTTGTTCGGCGTGAGATCGACGGTGCCGGAGACGTCGTCGTAGAAGACGTCGGTGCCGCCGTCGATGCTGGCCCACAGGTCGATGGTGTTGCGTTGCTTCAGCTTGACGGTGGTCCCGGTGAACCCGGTGCGGAAGTAGGCGCCCGCCCAGTACGGCGTGTAGGCGGTGCTGGAGCTGGTGGTGTCCCAGCGGCCGACGAAGGTGATGTTCGGGTCGCCGGGCTGCCCGGGGGCAGCAGCGGTGGCCGCCGTGGTGGCCGTCGCGGTCGCCGTCGTCGCCCGCGCGCTGCGTGCACTGCTGCCGAGCGCCGCGCTGATGATCGGGGCGAGCTTCTGGGCGACCTTGGTGTGGCCCGCCTCGTTCGGGTGGCCGTTGCCGTCCTCGTAGTCGGTGCCGTCGGTGAGCCAGCCCGTGGTGTCCACATAGCTGACCCGGCTGTCGCCCGCCTGCCGCCGGGCGTCCACCGCGGCCTTGGTCTCGGGAACGTAGCGCTGCTTGAACGTCTGCATCGCGAACAGGTGGGCGTTCGGGTACTTCGCCCGGATCCCTTGCAGCAGCTGCGTGTAGGCGGACTGGAACTCGGCGCTGGTGACGGTGTGCCCGACGTCGTTGGTGCCCAGATTGATGATCACCGCGCTCGCCTGGTAGCGCGAGAAGTCCCAGCTCTCGGTGCCGGTGCTGGCCGTCCTGAAGAACTGCTGGTCAAGACCGACGCAGCCGTCCTTGCTGACCAGGCAGTAGCCGGCGCGCGCGATCTGGGTGTGCCGCATGCCCAGCAGCTCCCCGGTCTTCCAGCCGTACGCGTCCATGGCGAGCCGGTCGGTGAGGTAGCCGGCGGTGATGGAGTCCCCGACGAACTCCAGCAGCCCGGACGAGGCCGACGGCGCGATGGTGCCGGCGCCGCTGTCGAACTGGAGGCCCTCGAAGACGGTGTCGCCCGAGCGGTACTCGATGCGCAGGGTGTGGTTGCCGGAGGACAGCTTGGTCGGCGTGAGGTCGACGGTGCCCTTCACGCCCGCGTAGAAGACGTCGGGGCCGCCGTCGATGCTGACGTAGAAGTTCACCGCGTCCCGGGCGACGACCTTCACCGTGCTCCCGGTGAACCCGGTCCGCAGGTAGGCGCCGGTCCAGTTGGGCACCGCGGTGCCGGACCCGATGGTCCAGCGCCCGACGTAGTCGATGTTGGGATCACTCACCGACCCGTTTCCGGTGACGGCCGTGCTGGCGGTGCTGGCGGCGTGCGCGGGTAAGGCCCCCGCGGCGGCCAGGGCCCAGGTCAGCGTGGCCGCCAGTGCCACGAGCAGCAGGCGGCGGACGGCCTTCCAGGCCGGGTGGGTCATGACAGGTGGCACGGGTGGCTCCTCTCACGGGGGTGGGGGAAATGTGGGAGCGCTCCCAGTCGTCCGATGGAAGCGTTGAATCGGTTCAGAGTCAACAGATGTCACACGGATTGCGTCCGTAGTTCTGACCGTGGTTCGGCATTCCGAACGGGTGGGGTGGGGCCTGCCGGCCCCCTTGGGGCGCCGAAGGCGCCATACAAGGGGTGCGGGGCTGTACCGATATGCCGCTCCGCGGCGTGTGGGCGCGAGCGACTGGCCGTCGGGTCGGTGGTCCGGGTGCGACGGGAGCAGCCTCTTTGGGTTGGTGGCGATCTGGCGGTTTCGTCGGGGCTGGTCGCGCAGTTCCCCGCGCCCCTGATGGGTGGGCACTTTGTGCCCGACATCGGGGTCTGGGGGGCGCAAGGCGCCCACCTTCTGGGGGTGCGGGGGACTGCGCGAGCGACTGGCCGTCGGGTCGGTGGTCCGGGTGCGACGGGAGCAGTCTCTTCGGGTTGGTGGGGATCCGGTGGTTTCGTCGGGGCTGGTCGCGCAGTTCCCCGCGCCCCTGATGGGTGGGCACTTTGTGCCCGACATCGGGGTCCAGGGGGGTGCAACGCGCCCACCCTCTGGGGGCGCGGGGAACTGCGCGAGCAACCGGCCACCGGGTCGGTGGTCCGGACGCGACAGGAACAGCCCCTCCGGGTCGGTGGCGATCCGACCGTCTCGTCGGGGCCGGTCGCGCCCACGTGGTGGAGCCGCGAAGTGTCACAGCCTCGCACCCCCGGGGTACGCCGGGGCAACCCCCAACCGTGAGGCCCCGAAGTGGCCCGGGGTGACCCGGGCCACTTTTCGCGCAGACGCGAGTGGATGTCACCGAACCGGGGCAGATGCCCGTCTGGGCCGCCGGGCGCCCCGCCCGGACACCACGGACCGTCCCACCCCGAACCGCCCACATCGCGGGCCCAGGTCTCGCGATGTGGTACGCACGGGCCGGATCCCGGCCACTCGGTAAAATGACCGGTGCCGCACTTGTGCAAAGTGCGTGAAACAGACAGATGGAGCGAGGAGCGCACGTGAGCCTTGTCGTGCAGAAGTACGGAGGCTCCTCCGTAGCCGATGCCGAAGGCATCAAGCGCGTCGCCAAGAGAATCGTGGAAGCGAAGAAGAACGGCAACCAGGTGGTTGTCGTCGTTTCCGCGATGGGCGACACGACGGACGAGCTGATCGATCTCGCCGCGCAGGTGTCCCCGATGCCTGCCGGCCGTGAGTTCGACATGCTGCTGACCGCCGGAGAGCGGATCTCCATGGCGCTGCTGGCGATGGCGATCAAAAACCTGGGCCACGCGGCCCAGTCCTTCACGGGCAGCCAGGCGGGCGTCATCACCGACTCCGTCCACACCAAAGCCCGGATCATCGATGTCACCCCGGGGCGCATCCGCACCTCCGTCGACGAGGGCAACATCGCCATCGTCGCCGGCTTCCAGGGTGTGTCGCAGGACAAGAAGGACATCACCACGCTGGGGCGTGGCGGCTCCGACACCACCGCCGTGGCGCTCGCCGCGGCCCTCGAGGCCGATGTCTGTGAGATCTACACCGACGTCGACGGCGTCTTCACCGCGGACCCGCGCGTGGTGAAGAAGGCGCGGAAGATCGACTGGATCTCGTTCGAGGACATGCTGGAGCTGGCCAGCTCCGGCTCGAAGGTGCTGCTCCACCGTTGCGTGGAGTACGCCCGCCGGTACAACATCCCGATTCACGTCCGGTCCTCGTTCTCCGGACTGCCGGGCACCTGGGTCAGCAACGAGCCACACGCACAAGGAGCTCAGAAGGTGGAGCAGGCCATCATCTCGGGTGTCGCGCACGACACCTCCGAGGCCAAGGTCACGGTCGTCGGCGTGCCGGACAAGCCGGGAGAGGCCGCCAAGATCTTCCGCACGATCGCCGATGGCCAGATCAACATCGACATGATCGTGCAGAACGTCTCCGCGGCGTCCACCGGGCTCACCGACATCTCTTTCACGCTGCCCAAGACCGACGGCCGCAAGGTCATCGACGCCCTGGAGAAGATCAAGCCCACCGTCGGCTTCGAGTCCCTGCGCTACGACGACCAGATCGCGAAGATCTCCCTGGTCGGAGCCGGGATGAAGACCAACCCCGGGGTCACGGCAGCGTTCTTCGAAGCGCTCAGCGACGCGGGGGTGAACATCGAGCTGATCTCGACCTCCGAGATCCGCATCTCCGTCGTCACCCGCGCCGACGACGTGGGCGAGGCCGTCCGCGCCGTGCACACCGCCTTCGGGCTCGACTCCGAGACGGACGAGGCCGTGGTGTACGGAGGCACCGGCCGCTGATGGCTGCCTCCGCGCGGCCGACGCTCGCAGTCGTGGGAGCGACCGGGACGGTCGGCGCGGTCATGCTCCAGATTCTGTCCCAACACGCGGATATCTGGGGTGAAATCAGACTCGTCGACCATCCCCTTCCTCCGAGTTCTCGACCGAGCTCGGGCAAGGGGGACTCCCATGGCCATGGCTCGGCCGGCCGCAAGCTGACCGTGCGCGGTGAGCAGGTCGAGGTCCTGGCGCTCGACGAGGCGGTCTTCGAAGGCGTCGACGTCGCCATCTTCGACGTGCCCGACGACGTCGCCGCGCACTGGGCGCCGTTCGCCGCCGAGCGCGGTGCCGTCGTCGTGGACGACTCCGCGGCCTTCCGGATGGACCCGGACGTGCCGCTCGTGGTGCCCGAGGTCAATCCGCACGCCGCCCGGATCCGGCCGCGCTCCATCGTCGCCAGCCCGAACTGCACCACCCTCTCCATGATCGTCGCGATCGGTGCGCTGCACGCCGAGTTCGGGCTGCGCGAGCTGATCGTCTCGTCCTACCAGGCCGTCAGCGGCGCGGGACAGGCCGGAGTGGAGACGCTCCGCCGCCAGCTCTCCCTCGTCGCCGGCTCCGAACTCGGCACCGTCCCCGGAGACGTACGGCGCGTCATCGGCGACGACACCGGGCCCTTCCCGGAACCCGTCGCGCTGAACGTCGTGCCGTGGGCCGGCTCCCTGCGGGAGGACGGCTGGTCGTCGGAGGAGATGAAGGTACGGGACGAGTCCCGCAAGATCCTCGGACTGCCGCGGCTGAAGGTTGCCGTCACCTGTGTGCGGGTGCCCGTCGTCACCACCCACTCGCTGACCGTCCACGCCCGCTTCGAGGACGAGGTCACCGTCGACCGGGCCCGCGAGATCCTGGCGACCGCGCCCGGAGTGGTGCTCTTCGACAACCCGGAAGCCGGTGAGTTCCCCACCCCGGCGGACGCGGTCGGCACGGATCCGACGTGGGTCGGGCGGGTGCGGCGCGCGCTCGATGATCCGACCGCGCTGGAGTTGTTCGTGTGCGGGGACAACCTGCGTAAGGGGGCTGCGTTGAACGCGGTGCAGGTGGCGGAGTTGGTCGCGGCGGAAATCGGTGGGTGAACCGCTCCCTTCTTGAGCGGCGTGCTGGAGAGGTATCTGAGCGGGTTCTACGTCTGGGTGCCGATCCCGGACGGCACCTTCCGGCGGGCCCTGGTCCAGCAGCTTCTGGTCGATCACGGCGAGCACCGCAGCGCCGGACCGGTCGACCTTCTTGTCGCGGCGGTGGCCGAACTGTCCGGTCTCATCCTGCTGCACTGCGACCGCGACTTCGAGGCGATCGCCCGGCACACCGGGCAACGCACGATGATGCTCAGGGACGGCTCCCGGCCGTAACACCTGGGCAAGGCCGCCCTGGAGGGCCTGCACGGTAACGAGTCCACCGCGCACCTGTTCAGGCTTGGGCGTGAAGGACCACGAGGTCCGGCTGACCGTGCGGTGGGCGTCGCTCTCGACTACGTGGGTGGATGAAGGATATTTTTGTTCGTTTCCGGAACCGCATGGGGATGAGTTGCGTCTTCGGGACCGCCGCCAGTGGTGGCGGGCGCCCGCGGCGGAAATGGGTTGGCGCGGGGTAAAAGGGAAGAGCTGGTGCACATGACGGCGGGCGGCGCGACGCTGGCGGCAGTGCCGGGTAGACCGGCTCCCGCGCCCTGCCCGAGACCTCGGGAGCGTACGGGAACCCACCACCGTGCCACCCCGGGGACGCACCGCGGTGCACCGCAGGCGGAGCGCACGCCGGAGGGGGCTTCGGGAGCCCCCGGCGGGGCCGGGCGCCGGGACCGCATAGGGTGCGGGCGGTGTGGCGAAAACGGTGTGTACGACTCTGCAGGCGCGTACAACCCTGACAGGGGGAAGAGTGTCCAACTGGCGTGGCAGAGGTTCTCGACATCTCAGTGGCGCCCGCGGTCGGCGCCGTTCTACGGCCGCCCCGGCGCACGCGTGTCTCCGGCGGCATGCCGGTGATCGCCCCCGCGGCGCGGCCCACCCGTGTTCCGTTGCAGCGCGAGGGCGCTGACGACGTCATGGCCGCCGGTACCACAGTTGATCATCTCACCGAGACCTACCGCGCGCATTACCGGTCGCTCCTCGGCCTGGCCGCGCTGCTCCTGGACGACACCGCGTCCTGCGAGGACGTCGTGCAGGAGGCGTTCATCCGGGTGCACTCCGCCCGCAAGCGGGTGCGCGACCCGGAGAAGACCCTGGCCTACCTGCGCCAGACCGTGGTCAACCTGTCGCGTTCCACGCTGCGTCGCCGCATCCTCGGGCTCAAGCTGCTCCCCAAGCCGATGCCCGACATGGCCAGCGCCGAAGAGGGCGCGTACGACCAGTTGGAGCGCGACGACCTCATCAAGGCGATGCGCGGGCTCCAGCGTCGCCAGCGCGAGGTGCTGGTGCTGCGCTACTTCGCCGACATGACCGAGGCCCAGGTCGCCGAGACGCTCGGCATCTCCCTCGGCTCCGTGAAGGCGTACGGATCTCGCGGCATCGCGGCCCTGCGCGTCTCCATGGGGGCGCCGGCATGAAAGGCACCGGACCGGGGGACGACAGGGACAAGCGCGGCGGCAGTGGCCCCGGCGCCGGCCGTGTCGCGTCCGGCCGGTACACGGGCCGGGCCGGCCGGTACGGCGACGGGCGCGACCTCGGCCGGTACCATCCCGACAGCCGATACGGCCCGCCCGACCTGGGCGGCCGTCCCACAGACGAGCAGCACGCTGGGAACCATTCCGTGACACAGGGCCCCACCGACCGCCTCCCCGAGGGGAACGCAACCGGCGCCGCTGGATCCGGCACCCCGGCCTGGCCCGGCGCCCCCGAGCCCCCGGAGCAGCACGGCACCCTCGGCGTGCCGCACGCCCGAGACGGCCGAAGCGCCGACCGCGCCGAAAGCGCTGAAAGCGGCGACAGAAACGTTCGTGGACCCGGTGCCCCCGCGGGGCCCGGCGGTCCCGGCAGGCGTGGCCCCGGTACCGGCGGCCCGGATGACGGCGGTTTCGATCCCGACGGGTCCGGCGACCCCGCGTTCGGCGCCGACGAACTGGCGCTGGGCCGGCTGCTCAAGGAGGCCGTGCAGGACGTCGAGCCCCGGCCGGGCAGCCTGGATCACCTGCGTCATGCGGTGCCCGCGCGGCGTGCCCGCAAGCGGCAGGCCCTCGTGGGGCTCGTCGCCGCGGCCGTCCTGCTCTGCACCGCCGTCCCCGCGGTCATCCACGTGACACGGTCCGGCGGCTCGGGCGGGGACCACACATCCGTCGCGGGACACGGCGAGGCGGTGCACGGCGGCACGTCGGGCGGCAAGGACACCGACGGCGGCCGGCAGGGCCCGGGCCAGACGGGCGGCACGACCGGCGGCGCCGACAAGGGCAGCGGCCACGGCACCGGCGACGGCACGGATCAGAGCGGCGGCGCCAGCAGCGGACCCGACCCGGACCGCACCCTGGCCGCCACCTCCCCGGCCTGCGCCGCCACCGCGCTCGGCAACGTCCAGTCCACCATCGGCACGGCCGACGCCGACGGCCGGGTCTACGGCAGCTTCCGCGTCACCAACGTCTCAGACAGCGACTGCACCATCGAAGGCGCCGGCACCGTCGCCACGGTCGCCCAGGGCGCGGCGGACCCGTCGAAGATCAACGTGGTCGACCACACCGCGGGCGACCCGGCGAGCGGACTGCCCTCGCCCGCCGCAGAGCCGGCCCAGCTGATCCTCCAGCCCGGTGCGGCCTACGAGATCAAGTTCGCCTGGGTGCCCTCGGAGACCTGCCAGCCCGAAGGCGGCAGCGGCGGGCCCACGGCCGACCCGACCCCGAGCACGGGCGGCGACTCCGGCAGCGACCGGACCGAAATGGCGCCGTCCAGCTCCGACGGGAGCCAGATGTCCACCCAGCTCTACAGCGAGGACGTCACACCGGGCGAAGGCAGCGTCACCGTCTCGCACACCGCCGACCCCGGGGCCCCCAGCGCGACCACCACCATCCCGCACGCCTGCGCGGGGACGCTCTACCGGACGGGGCTGCTGGCGACGTCCTGAGAGCCTGCCGGCCCGGCACGCAACGTCCTCTTACGGAACGTCCGCTTACGGAACGTCCGCGGGTGCCGTCGACGGCTCGTCCGACGGCTCGTCCGGGACCAACCCCAGGCGGGCGTCTCGTACCGCTTCCGCCTCGCGCCGTGCCAACCGGAACCACATGAAGAGCACGAAGCCGGCGAAGACGAACCACTCGCCGGTGTAGCCGAGGTTCTGGAACGCCTTCAGATCCAGGCCGCTGCCCTCCGGGGCGGTGGCCGGTACCGCCTTCATCCCGTCGTCCGCCCTGTCGAGCGTGATCCACGCGTCGTCCACCTGGTAGGGGACGAGGTTCACCAGGGAGGCCGCGCTGATCATGCCGACCTGGCCGGCGGGCAGCCCGCCGGCGCCGCTCACGCCGTTCGACCCGGGGCTCTCGGAGGCTTGCAGGGCGCCGGTCACGGTGACCTGGCCGGTCGGTGGCGCCGGGGTGGCGGAGGGGCTCGGGGTGCCGGGCAGCCAGCCGCGCACCACGGGCAGCGCCTTGTCGTCGCCGGTGCGCAGCAGGGTCAGCACGTAAGAGCCGGTCCTGCCGTTCAGCTGACGGTCCGGGACCAGGAACTGGCGGTCGTAGCGGCCGGTCACGCTGGCCCGCTTGCCGGAGGTGTCCTGCGTCACGGGAAGCAGCGACCCGAGCGGCCGGGGGCGGGCGGTGTGTGCGGCCTCGGCGGCGTGGTCGCTGGCGCGTTGGGCGTGCACGTGGTCCTGGAACCGGCTCAGCTGCCACGTTCCCATGAAGACGCAGAGCGGCACGGCGAGCAGCAGGAAGGCGTTGATCGCCCACCAGCGGGGGGTCAGCAGGAACCGGTACACCCCTCCACGGTACGGGGCCCCGATACGGGCGCGGACGACGGGGACCTCGTCCGGCGACCGGGGTGGTGGCGCCGAATTCCGGTGCGGTGCCCCGGGAGAGCCGTTTTCGCGAATGTGTCTCCCGAGCGGTCATATTCATACGACTTCATACGGCTTAATTTCCGATGCGTGCCGTCACGGGTGCCGTGGGGCATGCTCGGTATTGGATCAGCAGGGATCGGTAGGGGATCACCCGTGTGTGCACGGCCGCCGGAGCAAGCAATGAGGGAGCATGACGAAATCCAATGGCCGCTGGAAACGGCAGGGATTCATTCCGGCGAGCAGACGCACCCGTGAGAATCCGGTACCGGAGCCGCTCTACGCCGCGTTGATGGAGTCCTGGCGCCGCCAGGGCAGGACCCTGCCGGGTCGGCCGGACCCGGAGTGGAACGCGCTCGTGTCACGTGATCACTGGCCGCGCGGTTGAGCGGCGCCTGGGCCTGGCCGGGTGTGTGGGGGCTGGGTCTGGGTCGGTGAGCGGTACCCGGGTCTGGGGTTCTGGGGTGGTGTGGGGTGGCTGGGTCTGGGCCGGTCTGGGGTGGCTGGGGCGGCCGGATCGGGGTGTGGTCCGCCGATTCCCGAGTGGAAATAACATTCCCGGAAAAACACATGGAACATCGGCAGGGTGACAAGGCGAAACCATTCGGGTGCACGGCAGTTGAGCAGATGCCAACGTTCACGGGGGCGCGTTCCCGGTCGGCGGACATGGAATGCGGTAAATGCAGTAGGAAAAGCAGCATCATATGGCCGCCACCGTGATTGCGCGCCCACGCGAAGAAATACGTGGCAGCCGTAGCAGCCTGCCAGGCTGTGTCAGTGCCGGACCTGGACGGTCAGCCGTGGGGCCGGCTCCCATTGCGAGCAGGAAGACAACTAGATTGCGACAGGTCCTCAGTAAGGGAATGCTCACGGCAGCGGCCGTGACGGGCATCCTGTCCGTGCCCGGCGCCTTCGCGTTCGCCGATGCGGACGCGGACGCGGTCGTGTCGGACTCGCCCGGTGTGGCGTCGGGCAACAGCGTTTCGGTGCCCGTGAACGTTCCGGTGAACATCTGCGGCAACAGCCTGGACATCATCGCCGCGCTCAACCCGGCATTCGGCACCCACTGCGCCAACGTCGACGACGACCACAACAAGGAGAAGCCGAAGGAAGAGAGCCAGCCGGAGACCGAGCCGGCCAAGCCGGACACCCCGGCACCGGTCCACCAGGCTCCGGAACCGGTCCAGGCCCGCACCCTGCCGGCCCAGCCCCAGCTGGCCGAGACCGGCGGCAACCCGACCACGATCGCGGCGGCCGGCCTCGGCGCGGTGCTGCTCACCGGCGGTGTGGTGCTCTACCGCCGGGGCAGGGCCGTGGCCGCCCGCGCCTGATCGATCGGGCGGTGTCACACGGCACCGCGGCCGGGGGAGTCAAGGACGACTCGTCCCGGCCGCGGTGCCGTGTCGTCGTGTCGCGGCCCGCTCCCGCACGGCGCGCAGCAGCGCCTTGGCGCGGGTGCGCGCCGCGTGCGCCCAGACGGTCGCGCGCAGCAGCACGGCGGTGCGCCGGCCGGCCAGCAGGAGCCGCCGGTTGACGACCCTCTGCGGGCGCCAGTGGTGCTTGTGGGATTCGTCGCCGCGCAGCAGGCTCAGCACCCGGGTGCCGGCGGAACCGGGTGCACTCCCGGCCCCGTGCAGGATGCACGACTGCACCAGCATCGTCATCACGTCCACCTTCCAGCCCCGTAGACGTGGATCGGCCCCGTACAGGTAACCGCCGGTCAGCCGGGGTGCCAGCAGGGTCAGGTCGGCCGCGAGCAGCGCACCGTCGAAGCGGAACTCGGTCACCACTGCCTCCCCGCGCACCACCATGGCGTGCACCGCCCGCTCCAGGTGCGCCCTGAACCGCGGCTTCAGGTGCTCACGCGTCACCTTCCTGGCGCGCCCCTGCCACTGCACACGGTGCAGGTCGAGCAGGGTGCGCAGGGCGCCGGGCACCTCGTCGGGCGGCACCACCCGGCGCTCCGGCCCCAACGCGGCCAGCTTGCGCAGGTTCGAACGCACCCGCTGCGCGCGGGACGCCGGCAGCCGGGCCACCAGCTCGTCCATCGACCCGCCCGGCAACTCCAGGCAGACCGAGGCGGGCAGCCCCCGCCGTGGCCCGGGCCAGCCGGCGAAGACCCGCTCCACGGCCGCGCCCGGCCGAACCTCCGGAAAGTCGATCAGCGCGCCGCCCGCGACCTCGGCGAGCGCGTCGGCCAGCACCGGGGTGACCCGCGTGGCGTGCGCATCGTCCACCAGCACGTCCGTGAAGTCGGAGATCGCACCGCCCAACGGCACCAGCGCGGGCCACGGGCGATGGGTGCGCCGCAGGGCGGCGGCGGCGACCAGTACCCCGCGAGGGGCGGCGGATCCGGGCGCGCGGGTCGCCGCGCCGGGCCCCGGGGTCGCCGCGCCGGGCCCCTGGGCCGGCATGCCGGCCGTCGTACCGGTCGCCGCCGGCGCGTCGGTCGCGCGGACGAGGACGATCCGCAGGCCGCGGTCCCGTCCGAACCGCCGGGTGCCGTACGCGCGCCACCATGCATGCAGCCAGGCATGGGTCTGGAACGGGGTCGCGGCGGAGCACCGTACGCACAGCTCGCCCCATTCGTCGGCCAGCGCACCGAACCCGTCGGAGGTCGTGCACACCTCGACGCTCAGCTCCGTGCGGGGCAGGGTGCCAATCCGCTTTGCCGGGGCGCTTGGTGGTGCGGGCGGGGCGCACAGGGGCGTGCCCGGCGTGCCCGGGGTGCGGGGCGGTGGGGCCGGGGTCCCGGGCGACGTGGCGCGGGCGATCGCCCCGCTTCCCGGCACCGGTTCCCCGTGCGGCACCATCAGCGTCTCCCGCGTACGTCGGCCGAGGTCGCAGGGCCGGGCACCGGAGCGCCCCCGGCCGTGGACCGGGGGCGCTCCGGGTGCCGGACGAGCAGGGCCAGACCGCCCAGCAGGCCGCCGGCGCAGGCCCCCACCAGCGCGGTCACCAGCGCGGACGGCGACGCGGGCTCCGTGGGCGGGATCGCGCGGGAGAACTGCACGACGCGGACATGGGTGTCGCGGTGCGTCACGTTCGCGTTGATGATCAACGCCCGGGAGACGGCGTTGGCCATGTCCGCCGCCCGGTCGGGAAGGGGCGAGGAGGCGGTCAGCGCGATCATCGGCGCGTCCGGTGAGGTCTCGGCGCGCACGCTGGCGCGCAGGGTGCGCACGGGCACCCCGGCCCACACCGGCGCATCCCCGAGCACCGCCAACTGCGTGGCCGTCCTGCCGTAGGTCTGCGCGAAGCCGAGCGCCGTGGACGGCTCCGACTTGCCCTCCGGGACGACGATCACGTAGGCGGTGGCCGTGTACTGGGGCGTCCGCAGCGCGCCGTACGTACCGCCGGTGAGGCTCCCGACGGCCAGGCAGACCGGCAGCGCCAGCCACGGCAGCCACCGGCGCGCCCGCCACCACCGCTGCTCCGGCGCACCCGCCGGCTCCGGACCCGGCGGATGCGGTACCGGCTCGGGGGCGCGGGCGGGAGCCGGCGCCGGTGCGGGCGTTCGCACCCGCGCTGCGGTGGTGTTGCGCCGTCTGCTCGGGGTTCGGGGCATCAAGGGGTCACTCCCAACGAGGTGGGGCCGCCCGCGTTCGGGGTGGTCCGGTCCTGGGCAGGTGCGGGGGTGGTCGTGGGTGGGCCGGTGTCGGCGGGTGGGGGCGCGGTCGCGTGGGTGCCGGCGACGGTCGTCGCGTAGATCCGCTTCAGCCGGTCCGCGGTGCGGGTGATGGCGTAATGGCGTACGGCGTCGGGGACGGGGAGGCGGTGCGTGCCCTGCGGCAGCCGCGCCGCCTGGGGTTGCGGACCGTTCCGGGCCTCGGCGTACAGGTGGTACAGGGCGCGGGCGAAGGCCTGCGGGGTGCTCGCGATGCGCCGCGCGCCGGGTGCCGCGCTCGGGGGCAGGTCCTGGAGCGCCGGGCATGCGGCGTACAGCACCGGCAGACCCGCCGCGAGCCCCTCGATGACGGCGAGCCCGAAGGTCTCCTCCTGGGACGGCGCGGCCAGCACGTCCATGGCGGCCAGCAGCGCGGGCAGCGTACGGGCAGCGGCCAGCTCCGACGCCGAGGGCAGGCCGGCGCCGGCGCCGTCGCCGGCGGTGGCGCGTGGGTCGTGGGGTGCGCGCGGGGTGCGCGGGGGGACGGTCAGGGGCGGCAGGTAGGGGCGTTCACCTGCGAAGATGACGCGGTCGACGAGACCGAGGCGGCGGGCCGTGTGGCGCAGCGCATCCTCCTCGGGACCGCCTCCGACCAGCAGCAGCACGCACTGGTTCGGCAGCGCGGTCAGCGCGTGCAGCAGGATCTCGAACCGCTTGCCGGGCGCCAGCCGGCCCACGCCGCCGATCACGCACGCGTCCTCCGGCAACCCGAGCAGCCGCCGCGCCCGGTGCCGGACGGCCGGATCGAAGCGGAAGCGTGCGGCGTCGATGCCGTTCGGGACGATGTGCACCCGGTGCGCCGGCACGCCCCAGCGGCGCAGCCGTGCGGCCACCGTGGGCGAGACGGCGACGGTGGCGTGGCCGAGCCGCTCCGAGGCGAGGTAGAGCGCGCGCACGCCCGGCGTGATCGGGCGGCCCTCCATCAGCGTCTCGCCCAGCGAGTGCTCGGTGGCCAGCACCGCCCGGACGCCCGCGAGCCGGGCCGCCACCCGCCCGTACAGGCAGGCCCGGTACAGATGGGTGTGCACCACGTCGTAGCGGCCCGCCCGGATCAGCCTGGTCAGGCGGGGCAGCACGGTGGCGTCGCGGTTGCCGGCCATGCCGATGTGGGTGACGCGTACCCCGTCGGCCGCCAGCCCCTCGGCCACCGGACCCGGGTGGGTGAGCGTGACGACGTCGCACTCGACGGCCCCGTCGACGCGCAGCTGACGCAGCAACAGCCGTACCTGCTGCTCCGCACCGCCCACCCCGAGCCCGGTGATGACCTGCAACACCCTCATGACGCCTCCCCGGCCTCGGGGCCCGGGCCCGGGAGCGGGAACGGGACGGGGGGCAGGGGCCGGTACAGCGGGGCCAGGAAGGATTTGGCGGTGAACCGCCAGTCGGTGTCGTCCTGGCCGATGTGCACGCGGGGCAGCGCGAAGACCCCGGACAGCATGCGGTCGGGGGCGGTCGCACAGGCGTACCGGTAGCCGGCCCGGCGTACGGCGTCCGCCGCGCGCCGGTCCACCGCCCCGTACGGGTAGCAGAAGCCGTGCACCGTACGCCCCGTCAACTCGGTGAGCCGTGCGCGGCTCTCCGCGACCTCGGCGGTGAGCCGTGCCCCGTCGACGCGGGTCAGGTCGGTGTGGGTCAGGCCGTGCGAGGCGATCTCCATGCCGGCGTCGGCTGCCCACCGGATCGCCGCCGCGTCGAGCAGCGGCCTGCGCGGACCCAGCGGATCCCAGTCGTTCTCGCCACCGAGCCGGCCGGGCAGCACGAAGACGGTGGCGGTGCAGCCGTGCGCGCGCAGCAACGGCACCGCGTTCCCGGCGAAGTCCCGGTAGCCGTCGTCGAAGGTCAGCCCCACCAGGGCGCGATCCGCGCCGACCGCACGCGCCGCGAGCAGCTCGCCCACGCCCACGCCGCGCAGCCCACGCCGCCGCAACCGCCCCAACTGCTCGTCCAGTCGCCCGGGCGAGACGGTGACCTGGTACGGGTCGTCGCCGTGCGCGGTCACGGAGTGGTACATGGCGATCCAGGAACGGGCGCCGGCGCGGCGGGGGAGTGCACGTGGCGCGGGGCGGGGCGCGACACGTGGTGCGGCGCGCCACGGGGTGGTGCCGAGGGCGGCCGTGGTGTCGGTGTCAGGGGGCATGGGAGCGCTTTCGGGTGGGGGCGGGGGAGGCGGAGACGGCGGCCACAGGGGGTGGGGCGCGGCGCACAGCGCGCAGGGCGGTGGCGCGAGCGCCGGGGTGCAGGGCGCCGAGGACGAGCACGAAGACGATGCCGACGGCCGTCCCGGACACCAGCACGCTGGCCACCGCCCCGTCCGCCCGGCGCGCGACGGCCAGCCCCGCGCCACAGGCGCTCACCGCCGCGGCGACCTGGGCGGCGATCACCCGCAACACCCGGGAGGCGCGCACGGACACGAGCGCGCCGCCACGCCTGCCGTTCGCGCCGTGCAGCAGGAGCAGGGCGGTGACGGAGATGCCGACCGCGTTGGCCGCGGCGATGCCGGCTGCGCCCCAGGTGCCGGCGGCCCAGGCGCCCACGACCGCGGTCGAGACGGCACCTGCGGCCATGGCGCCCAACGGGTACCAGGTACGCCGGGCCGCCGAGAAGTACGCACGGGCGAGCACCCCGACGACGGTCTGGCCGAGCAACCCGAGCGCGTACACCCGCAGCACGGCCGCGGTCGCCGCGGTGTCCCGCACGGTGTACGCACCGTTCTGGAACAACACTTCGAGCACCGCCGGCGCGCAGGCCACCAGGGCAGCGGTGCCCGACAGCACCACCCCCGAGGCCACCGTCAGATCCCGTTCCGCCCGCCGACCGGCCTGCTCGGCGTCCCCCTCGGCCAGCGCACGCGCCACCACCGGGAACGTGACGGCGCACAGCATGAGCGAGAGCGCCATCGGCAACTGGGCGACCTTCTGGGCGTAGTTCAGATGGGAGATGGCGCCCGGCGGGAGGGACGCGGCCAGGTACCGCTCGATCAGGACCTGCGACTGACGGCACAGCGCGAACAGCACCACGGTCGCGACGAGGGCGGACTCGATGCCGCGGCGTTCGTGTGGCCGACCCGGCTGCCACGGCTGCACGGGCTGGGCTGATCGCCCCGGCCGCGCCGGCTGGTCGCCCCGACGCAACCGGCGCCACAGCGCGGGTGCCTGGACCGCCACCATCAGGCAGCCGCCGGCCGCGACACCGACGGCCGCGGCCCGCACGCCGAGCCGGCCGCCGAGCGCGGTCATCGCCGCGATGATGGCAAGGTTGTACGCCACGTAGATCGCGGCGGGCGGCACGAAGCTGCGGTGCGCCCGCAGGGCGGCGCTGGCGTACCCGGCCAGCCCGAACGACAGCGCGCAGGTCGCCGTGAGCCGCATGCAGTCCACGGCCGCCCCCGACTCCGGCAGGCCCGGCGCCAGCAGCCCGACCAGCAACGGTGCCCCCGCCGCCGTCAGCGCCGCGGCCGCACCGAGGACGAGCAGCAGACGGGGCAGCGAAGCGGCGACCAGGGCGCGCACCGGGTCGGGGGCGGTGGCGGTGCCGCCCCGGGCCAGGGCCCTGCTGAACGCGGGGACGAGGACGAACGCCATGCCGTCCTCGACGAGCAGCGTCGCGGCGACTTCGGGCACGGTCCAGGCGACCAGGAACGCGTCGGTGTCGGGCCCGGCGCCGAACAGCCGCGCCAGCGTACGGTCCCGGGCGAGCCCGAGGAGCGCACCGGCCACCGTGAGGGCGGCGGTGACCAGCGTGGCGCGAAGGAGGAAGCGCCGGGACGGGACGGCGGCGGACCTCGGCGTGCCGGCGCCGGCCGGGCAGGTGACCTCGGTGACCTCGGTGCGGTGTGGACTCATCGGCCGGCCACCCCGTCCCCGTCGGACCCCCGACCGGCCGCTCCCCTGCCGGCCGCACCCCCGCCGGACGTTCCGCCGCCGGACGTTCCGTCCCCGGGCGTCTCCCCGACCGTTCCGCCGCGTGCCGTTCCGCCGTCGGGTGCCCCGGAGACTCCCGTGGCCGGGGCGAGCGACCACCATGCGGCCACGCCGAGCACGACCGCGGTCAGGACCGTCGACGGGCCCCCGATGTCGGCGTACACGAAGTCGATCAGCTGCCAGACGAGCAGCCCGCACCCGACCAGGGCGCAATCCACGCCGTGCGGCGCACGGGCCGCGGACGGGTGCCGGCGGCCGTCGCGCACCGCGTCCTCGGCGCGCGGCCGTGCGCCGGCGGACCCGTCCGCGCCGAGCGCCCGCGCACGTCGCACCCCGTGTGACCCCACGCCGCAGCGTTCGCGACCGAAGCGGACCCGGACCGCGCAGCGAGCCCACCCGGACCACCGCCGCTGCGGCGCCCCCGCAGGCCGGGCCGGTCCTCCGTCCCCCGCCGCCCGGCGCGCCCCCGCGCGATCCGCCGTGCCCTGGCGTACCCCCCGCACCTCCGCCGCCCTGCCCGCCCGTTGCATGCCGGGTCGCAGGTCGCGGGTGCGTGCCGGTAGCGCGCGCCGTGCGCCGAGCACCAGCAGGGCCGCCCACGCGGTGGTGAGCGCGGTGAGGCCGAGGAGGCCCTGCTCGGCCAGGACGAGCAGGTACATGTTGTGGGGCGAGAGCAGCGGCTGGCGGCGGAACGAGGCGCCCGCGCCGTCCGTGTCGCTGCCGGCGGACAGGGCGAGGGGGGCGTGCGTGTCACGGTGCTCGGGAAAGGCCTTCAGGCCGACGCCGGTGACCGGTCGTGCGCGCCACATGTCGAGGGCCGTGACCCACAGGGTGTAGCGGTCGACGACCGACTGGTCCGGCCGGTCGGTGACATGGGCGATGCTGTCCAGCCGCTGCCCCAGCATCGACGGGTGCGGCATCGCGTCCCGCAGCAGCATCGGGCCGAGGGCGAGCCCGCCGGCCAGCGCCGCGGCCGCGGTGGCCAGGGCGACGCCGGTCCGCAGGGATGGCCGGCGTCCGACCAGCGCGAGTTGTGCACCGCACGCCACCGCCGTGGCGATCCACGCCCCCCGGCTGAAGGACAGGGCGAGCGGCACGAGGAGCAGCAGGGCGCAGCCGAGCGCGGCGATCCGCGCCGTGCGCCGCGGGCTTCCCGGCGACGGGTCCGCGCCGGTGTGCGGCGCGGGCGCGAGCGCCAGGCCGACCGCGCACACCACCCCGTACGCCACCACCGTCGCCATCCCCATGACGTCCGTCGGCCCGAAGGTGCCCACGGCGCGGATGTCGGAGCCCATGTACGAGGCACCGGTACGGGTGACGTACTGGTGCACGCCGAGCCCGCCCTGCCAGCCGGCGAGTGCGACGAGCGTCCAGGCGATCAGCCGGAAGTCGGTCCGGTCGCGGATCAGCAGCAGCACCGCAGCGGGCACCAGGACGAAGACCTGGGCGTAACGGACCAGGCCGGCCAGTGCCGTGACCGAGTCGGCCGCCCCCGTCGCCGCCACCGCGAAACCGACCACCGGCAGCCCCAGCACCACCGCGGCGGCCCTGGTCAGCGGTTGCCGTCGATGCCGTACGGCGCGGAGCACGGCGTACAGCACGACGAGTGCGGACACCGCGTCGGCCACCGTGCCGCCCCCGCCGCCGCCCCCGCCCCCGTCGCTCGCGCCACCACCGGCAGCCGCCGGGCCGCCCCCCGGCCAGGCCAGGAGCGCGGGCGGCAACCCGACGGCGACGATGAGCAGGACGAGCGGCGCGATGGGCAGGAGCGGCAAGAGCGGGGTGAGCCGGTGCAGCGCGCCAAGCGGCCCGCACGCCGGCGGGGGCGCCCACCGCCTCGGCGGGTGCGGGAGCGCCGTTCCGGTCGCGGGTTCGCGCACCGGCCTCAGCTCCCTGTGAGGCGCACCAGGGCGCCCCCGGTGCGCAGCAGGATGCAGACGTCCTGCCAGAGCGACCAGTTGTCGATGTACGCGTTGTCGAAACGGCACCGGTCCTCGATCGAGGTGTCCCCGCGCAGGCCGTGGATCTGCGCGAGCCCGGTCACCCCGGCCGGCACTCGGTGGCGGGCCGCGTAACCGGGGTGCAGTCGGGTGAACTCCGCCACGAAGTGGGGGCGTTCCGGCCGGGGCCCGACCATGCTCATGTCGCCCCGGAAGACGTTCCACAACTGCGGCAGCTCGTCCAGCGACGTCCGGCGCAGGAAACGGCAGACGCGGCTCATGCGCGGCTCGTCCGCGATGTTCCAGCGGATCGTCGCCTCGTGCGAATCGGCCGGACGGAGGGTGCGGAACTTCAGCAGCGTGAACGGCCTGCCGTCCTTGCCGATACGTTCCTGTCGAAAGATCACGCCGGGTCCGTCCGCCCAGCGCACCGCCGCCGCACAGGCCGTCAGCACCGGTGCGGCCAGCAGCAGGAGGACCGCGGAGACGATGACGTCCAGGGTCCGTTTGCCGGGCGTGCGAGGGGGCGGAGGCGGTAGCAGGGGCGTGCAGGGGAAGCCCGCGAGATGCCGGGCGCCGTAGCCGTGCGGCGCCGTGTGCGGGTACGCGTACTCGTGCGGATGCCCGGCCGGCTCGGTCTCCAGCCGCCAGGCCCGGCAGCCGTGCTCCGCCAGCGTCCACAGCAGGGGTGCGTACGGGTCCCGGGGCTCGGATGTGCCGTACGGGACGCGCCACGCGCTGCTGAGGACGAGCACGGTGCGCACGCCGTTCTGGACGAGGGCGCGCCGGACGTCCGGGAGGGAGAGCAGCACGGGCAGTTCGCCGACCGGAGGGCTCGGGGTGCTCAGGAGACCGGGGCCGCCCGGGGCGATCGGGCCGTACGGCGTGTGGGGCGTGTGCGGTGCGAGCGGCGTGTGCGGTGCGGGCGGCGCGCCGTCGCGAAGCGACCCGTCCTGACCGGCCCCGCTGCCGGCGCCCCCGTACCCGTCGCCCTCCGGCACCCCCGCCGTGGCCACCCCCACCGGCCGTACCCCGCACGCGGGGTGGCGCAGCAGCGCGGCGGCGACGCGCTGGGCGGGGGCCGGGGGACCGATCACGAGTGCCGGGTGGGGCCGGCGTGCGGCTGTTCGGCGGCGCGCCCAGTGCACCGTGCCGCGCCCCCCGCTGCTCGCCGCCGAGTGCACCAGACAGCCGGTGGCGAGCGCGGGCAGCGTCAGGGCCTGCCTTGGGCCCAGCACCGCGAGCAGGACGGCGAGCAGCAGCCAGCCGGCGGCGATCCGAGCGCAGAGCGCGGGGAGTTCGTCGAGGAGGAAGGGCGCGCGGGGCGGCGGGGGCGCGCTCCGGGCGCCGTAGAGGCCGGCGCGCGCGAGGAGCGCGCTGACGGTGAGCACCAGGACCACGGTCGCCCAGCCCCCCGCTCGCCCCGTGCCGGGGACGGCGCTCGCGAGCAGGGCGGCGAGGACGTCCACGGTCAGCAGGGGCAGGGCGGACGGCGGCGCCTCGGGGCGGCGTCCGCGGTGTGACAGTGCGGCGGCACGGGGGCCGACGACGGCGACGGGTGCGAGGGGCGTGGCCGGTGCCGTGGGCGCGACCGGCGCCGTGGGCGCGGCGGTGGCGACGGGCGCCAGGGGGGAGAGCCCCCCGGTCGCCCGGGGCGGGCCGCCGGGACCGGACGGAACGATGCTTTCCGCTGTCACGGGACGTCGGACCCCCTGCGATCGACGTACCCGCCGAATGCCGCGTGCGCGGGAGGCGCCCCGGGCGCGGCGCACGGCGCGGACCCGGCGGTGCGCTGGGGGCGCCCGGTGCAGGGTACGGCCGCGTGGCCGGCGCCTCCCTCCGCGTGGGGGCCCGCCGAGGCGACGGACTCCGCGTGGGGGCCCGCCGCGGCGACGGACTCCGCGTGGCCCGCCGCCGACCGGCCGTCCCGCACGCGGTGGTACAGGTCCGCGAAGGCAGCGGCGGCGTTGCGCACGTCGTGGTGGGCCACGACGTGGGGGCGGGCCTCGTGCGCCAGGGCGTCACGCAGGGCCGCGTTGCGCAGCAGGGCGACGATGGCGTGGGCGAGGGCTGCGGGGTCGTCCGGGCGCACCAGGCAGTGCCGCGCCTGGCCGGGCGGCAGGCTCTCGCGCGCACCGTCGACGTCCGTCACGAGCACCGGCCGCCCACAGGCCATCGCCTCCAACGGGACCAGCGCCATGCCCTCCCAACGGGACGGCAGGACCACGAGGTCGGCGACCCGGTACCAGGCGGCTGCGTCCACGGTGGGCCCGGCGAACGTCACCGACCCGGGCGCTGCGGCTCGCAGCGCGGCCTCGTCCGGCCCGTCGCCGACCAGCACGAGATGGGCGCCGGGCACCGCGCGCGGCACGGCCGGCCAGGCGCGCAACAGCACGTCCTGGCCCTTCTGCCGGCACAACCGCGCCACGCAGACCACGAGCGGACGCTCCGTGCCGCCGTCCGAGCCCCCAGGGCCGGCCGTGCGCCGCAGGGGCGGCGGGGGCGGCAGGTCGGGGTGGAGGGGCAGCGCGGCGCGGCGGTCGGCGGCCGGTGCGGGCGAGGGCCGGAAGCGTTCGGTGTCCACGCCGCACGGGATCACCTCCCAGGCGGCCTGGGCCGTGGCCGCCATCCTGGTCCTGGCCGGGGCGCCGGCCCCGGTTCCGGCCCTGCCCCAGGTTCCGGTCCCGGCCCGGGTCCTGGCCCCGGTCCCAGTTCGGATCCCCGCCCGGATCCCGCCCCGGATCCCGGCTCGCTCCCCCCTCCGGCGCTCCGCCTCGCTGACGCACACGGTGCACGTCGCCCAACGCGCCGCGTACCGCTCCCAACGCAGTGCCAGGCGCCCGGTGATGCCGTCCGCGGCCTCGAAGGACCAGGCGTGCGGCTGGAAGACGGTCGGCACCCGACCGCGCACCGCGAGCCGTGCGGCGAGTCCCGCCTTGGCGCTGTGCGCGTGCACCACATCGGGCCGCACCGCGGCGATGATCCGGGCGAGCCGGCGCACTTCACCGCCGAGACCGAGCCCCGGCGATCGGGTGGCCTCCCAGGTCCGCACCTCACCGCCCCGTTCGCGTACCGCGCCCGCGAGCCAGCCGTCCGCCGGGCAGGCCACGACGGCGTGCAGACCTGCGGCGGGGGCGGCCGCCACCAGGTCGGTGACGACGCGTGCCACCCCGCCGCCGACGGGTTGGCTGACGTGGAGCACGCGGAGCGCGGGGCGCGCGGGGGGCGCGGAGAGCGGGCGGGCCGGGCGGGCAGGCAGCGGGCGGGCGCTACCGGGGGTCATCGGCGGCTGTCACGTGCGCGCTGTGCTCGGCGGCTGCGGTGGCGTGCGCGTCGTGACCGGAAGGGCGAGGCCCGGGTGGTGTGCCCACGGGACGACGAGTGAGGGGAAGACCAAGAGAAGTGCGCATGGCCGACTCTGCCCTTTCGGGTGGTGAAGACCCGGAACGCGGCCCGGGCGGATCACGTGTGGTGCAGGTGCGTGTGGTGCAGGTGCGTGTCGTGCGGGTGCGTGTGGTGCAGGTGGACGCGGATGAAAGCAAGTGAAAGCAAGTGAAAGCGGGCGAACGCCCGGGGACGCAGGGCTACTTCAGGCGAGTGGCAACTCTAGCCCCTTTTGTGAACATTTCAGACATTTTCTGAAATCCTGTGTGTCGGACTGCGTAGATCCGAATGACTTACGGATGATGCGCAGAATGCCGGGTGTCGCGTCCGGTGCGGCCGGCACGCGTGTCGATGTGCCGGTCCGCTCGAACGCGGCGGGTACGTCGGTCGGCGCGCGAGGGCTTGGCGCGGTCGGGCATGGCGCGACCCTTTCCCGGCAGAGGCGCGCCGTGATCTTCCGCAGGACCACCCGATCGGCGGGTGTCCGTCACGGCCAGCAGCGCCCGCTCGCACATGTCACCTCACCTGGCGAAACCGGCTTCCCCGTGATCGGATTCCAGCTGACATTGGTCACGTTCCGTATTCGATCGGTTGCGTGGGGCGATGGTCGCTCGCACGGTGAACTCAGCACCCGACGCACCCACCGAAAGGAACACCATGCGTCATCTGCCCGTACGCCCCCTTGTGACCGGCGCGGTCTGCGCCGCGCTCGCCCTCGGCGGCGCGGCCCCGGTGGTCGCCGCCGACCAGTCGCCGTCACGCGACGGTGCCCAGGCCCCCGCCGCACCCAGCGCGGCGGCGCTGCTCGGCCAGGCCGCCATGCTGCACCAGACGGCGGACGTGCTCACCCCGGTGAGCCAGCTGCTCGACGCCGTGCTCAAGGCCGACAACCACCAGCTCGCCCCGTCGGAGGCGCAGAAGTACACCGACGCCGTGCACAAGGCCGTCACCACCGCCAAGGCGCCCGCCGCCTCGGGTGCGACGCACACCGCGACCACGCTGCCCGACTACCGCGAGCCCGCGGGCGCGCACTCCTCCGCACGCGACCACCAGGCGCGCCAGGGCCAGTCGGCGCACCGGCAGCAGGCCGCCCGGGACACCGCGGCACCGGCCGCCCCGCAGGCCTCGGCCGAGCTGCGCACCCAGGCCCTCACCCGGCTCCAGACCGCCGCCGACGCCCTGGCCCGGTCGTCGACGGCGGGTGACCGTGCCGCGGTCGACCGCCAGATTCCCGTGGTCGTGAGCGAGGCGGTGAACTTCGTGACCGCCACCCTGGCCGCCGGCGACCTGCCCTCGCCCAGCATGCAGGGCCTGCCCCGGGTCTCCGCCCCGTCCGCGGCCCACCCGCAGCCGCACGCCGACCAGAAGCGCCCGCAGCGCCCGCAACAGCAACACCAGCGCCAGCAGGCCACCCAGGCTCACCCCCAGGCCCAGGACCAGAGCCGCCAACAGCACCCGCAGGCCCAGGACCAGAGCCACCAGCAGCGCCCGAACGCCACCGAGCGCCAGCAGCGCCCGAACGCCGACCAGCAGCAGCGCCCCGACCGCCCGCAGGCCCACCCCCAGGCCCAGGGCCAGAGCCTGAGCCAGGGCCGTCCACAGCACCCGCAGGCCCAGCACCCGCAAGCCCAGCGCGAGCACCCGCAGGCGGCCCAGCACCCGCAGAGCCGGCAGCAGGACGCCCGCGAGCCGCAGGCCCAGCGCGAGCAGCAGCACGCTCAGAACTCGCCGGCCCGGCAGCAGTCGCCCCATGCCCAGGGCCAGGCGCAGGGCCAGGACCAGGCCAAGGCCCCGTCACAGTCGCGGTCACAGGCCGAGCCCCAGTCCCGGTCACAGGCCGAGCCACAGTCCCGCTCGCAGGCCCAGCCCCAGGACTAGGACCGACCACCCCCCGGCACCCACGCGAACGTCGTGCCGGTCCCCGCGCGGACCGGCACGACGTTCGCGTGTGCGGGGGAGCCGTCCGCATCACCCGCACGCCTCCGCGCACTGCTGCGGCCGGGCGAATTCCGGTGCCGCTTCGGCGTGCACGGGCCGTCATCCGCGTGGGGAAGGGTCCGTCACGTGGGAGAAAGGCGTGGCAGTGCAAGCACGGCTGCCGCGCCCGCGCCCAGTGTGAAGGGACCGAACCGAGATGACACCCGAGCGAGACGACGCCCTCGCCATCCGCCCCGGTGCGGTGGCCATGAGCGCCCACCGTCGCCGGGCCCTGCTCCGGGTCCTGGCCGCCTCCGGTGCATCCGTCGCCGCGGCCGCCGTACTGGTCCCGGTCGTCACGGCCTCCGGCATGACCGGCGCGCCGTCAGGGCCGGGGGCCATGGACGGTCAGGCGCCCGGCCCCATGCGGGAGGTGCTCTTCGAGGAGATGTACCGCGGCAGCCACATCAGCGGCCGGCGGCTGGGCGACGACGAACAGCCGCCTCCCGACCGGTACGGGCACACGCACGTCGAACGTGTGGAGGTGCTGATCGACGGGCGGAGGCTGCACCTCATGCGTCGGGCGGACGGCAGCTACCTGAGCATGGTCGACCACTTCAGCTCGTACCCCAACGCGCTGGCCGCCGCCCGCGGCGCCGTCGACGCACTGGGCACCTCACGCCTGCCACGCGAGGACACCGCCGGCCCGGCCACCGGTGCCGGGCAGGCCGGCAGCCGCACCCCCGCGGCCACCTGAGAAGGAAGTCGGCATGGCCTACATCCGCAAGAACCAGAACGCGCTGACGTCTGCCGAGAGGAAGAAGTTCGTCGCCGCGCTCCTCGAACTGAAGAGCAGGGGCGAGTACGACCCCTTCGTGCGCACCCACATCACGTACTACGTCTCGGACGGGGAGAGCGGGCTGCGGGTCGCCCACATGACGCCCTCGTTCCTGCCGTGGCACCGCAAGTTCCTGCTGGAGTTCGAGGCGGCGCTGCAACGCATCGACCCGTCGGTCACCGTGCCGTACTGGGACTGGACGGTGGACCGTACGCCGGCCGCGTCCCTGTGGGCGGAGGACTTCATGGGGGGCAACGGCAGCGGGGGCGACCGGCAGGTGACGACGGGCCCGTTCGCCTACGCGACGGGTGACTGGACGCTCAAGGAGAACGTCACCGACGACGACTTCCTCGTGCGGGACTTCGGCCACCCGACCGACCCGATCGACCTGCCGACCCAGGCCCAGCTGGACGCGGCCGTCAGCGACACCACCTACGACGTCGCGCCGTGGAACTCCACGTCCGAGTCGGGGTTCCGCAACAGGCTGGAGGGGTGGGGCGACGGCTCGGGGAACGAGCAGTACCAGCTCCACAACCGGGTGCACCGCTGGGTGGGCGGCAACATGCTCGGCGGCGCCTCCCCGAACGACCCCGTCTTCTGGCTGCACCACGCCTTCGTCGACCGGGTCTGGGCACGCTGGCAGCAGGCCAACCCGACGTCGGCGTACCTTCCGGCGAAGCCGCCGGGGCCCGACGACGAGCAGTACCAGCGCATCGTCGCCCGCGACGAGGCCATGCCGCCGTGGAACGTGAAACCGTCCGAGATGGAGGACGTGACGTCGATCTACCAGTACACCTGACCCGGTCCTGATCCGCTCCTGACCTGCTCCTGACCCGTTTGTGGCCTGCTTCCTGGCCCACACCTGAGAACAGCCCCCGGCGATCCGCCGGCGGCCCGTGACGGGGGTCGCCGGCAGGGATGGCCGGGGGCGGTGTTACGCGGTGTGCGAGGGGGACGACCGCCTCAGTGGTTGTGGTCGTCGTCCGAGTTGACGCAGACGTTGTCGAACGCCGGGTTGAGCGCACCGATGACGTTGACGGTGTTGCCGCACACGTTGGCCTGGGCGTCGATCGGGGCCTGGACCACGTTGCCGGCCACGATGCCGGGCGAGTCGACGGCAGCGCCCTTGGCGCCCGAGTCGGCCATGGCCAGGCCCGTGCCGGAGAGGACCACGGCACCCGCGCCGGCAGCGATGGCGGCCATCTTGGCGATGCGAGACATCAAGATCTCCTTCAAAGGGATGGTGAGGGCGCCCGCTTGATCAGCGGACGCACTGCCTTCAACGCCGCGCTGCACCGTCGGTCACGGTGATGACGCTTAGTGTGACGACCTGCCCAACGGTTGGGCCGAACGGGTTCACCGCACCCTCGGAGCTCACGCACGCCTACCCGGAACCACGCGCAACCACGCGGAGCACGCCCGAACAACCCCGTTCTACTAAACGGCATCTGCAAGCCAAACAAGTAAATCCCCTTGCAAATGCAAGCCATCCTCTCCTACATTGACGCGTATGCAGTCCTACACCATCGGTCAGGCGGCACGCCTCCTGGGCGTCAGCCCCGACACCGCCCGCCGCTGGGCGGACGCCGGCCGGGTCGCCACCCGCCGTGACGAGAGCGGGCGGCGGTTCATCGACGGCCGGGACCTCGCCGCGTTCGCCGTGGAGGCCGGCCAGGGCGGCGGGGGAGACGACGAGACGCCCCGCACCTCGGTGCGCAACTCCTTCCCCGGTATCGTCACCGCCGTCCAACTCGGCGACGTCGCCGCACAGGTGGAGATCCAGGCGGGCCCGCACCGACTGGTGTCCCTGCTGACCCGGGAGGCCGTTCAGGAACTCGGCCTGGAAGTGGGCATGGAGGCGACGGCACGGGTCAAGGCTACGAACGTGCACATCGACCGCGTCTGACGCGGCCCGTTCCCCCACACTGACGCATGTGCTCCTTCCCCCACTGCCTCAAGGGTGTGGGAGGTGCCCCCATCGCCGCGCCCCGTCCCGTTCGTTCGCCCGCCAAGGAGTCCGCAGATGCCGACCGTCTTCAGTCGCCGCGCCACCGCAGCCGCTCTGACCGCCGCCCTCCTCGTGCCGCTGGCCGGCTGTGACAGCAGCGACGGCAAGGGTGATGACGGCGGATCAGGCAGTTCAGACGGGTCAGGCGGGTCCGGTGGCGCGGACGGCGGGTCGGCGGTGACCCTGACGGTGCTGGCCCCCACCTCCCTCACCGACGTCTTGAAGGAGGCGGGCGCGGCGTACCAGAAGAAGCATCCGAACGTCCGTCTGGCGTTCTCCTTCGCCGGGACCGAGCAGCTGGCCGCCCAGGTCAAGCAGGGCACGTCAGCCGACGCCCTGGTCACCGACGACCAGAAGACCATGACCGACGCGCAGTCCAAGATCGTCGGCAAGTCCTCGGTCATCGCCAGGAACAGCCTGGTCATCGCGGTCGGCAAGGGCAATCCGAAGAAGATCCACGATCTGCGGGACCTGGCCGGTGCGAAGCTCAAGGTGGCGCTGGCCGCACCCGAGGAGCCGGCCGGCCGCTACAGCCACCAGGTCCTGGACGCCCAGCACGTCACCGTCCACCCGGCTGCGGAGTCGCCCAACGTACGGGCGGTGCTCGACAAGGTCGCGATGGGCAAGACCGACGCGGGCCTCGTCTACAAGACCGACATCGCCTCCGCACCGACGAAGGTGGCAGGCGTCCCCATCCCCGCCGCACAGAACGTGAACATCCCCTACCCCGCCGGCACCCTCAAGGCTGCCGGCCACCCCAAGGAGACCGCGGCATTCCTGACCTGGCTCTGGACCACGGAGGGCCAGAAGCTGCTGAGCGACGCGGGCTTCGAGAAGCCGTAGGCGAACGGGGCGGGGTGATTCTTGCGTTTCGAAGAGCGCCCCGACGCACTCGCGGGCGCGGGGTACCTCATGAGTCGAGGGCACCCCGACGTACACAGGGGCGCGGGGAACTGCGCGACAAGCCCCGACGAAACCGTCAGTTCGTCACCGTCCCGAAGGGGCAACCGCTGCCGGGCCAGGACCACCGGCCCGCACCCGGGGCCACCCGCCCGCACCCGGAGCACCCGCGCCCGCGGCACCCGCTCGCACCGGGCCACCGCCCCGCTTCGGGGGCACCGGGGGCAGAGCCCCCAGTGGACAGGGGCGACCGCCTCAAGAAAAACGCCCGTGGCGACCCAGCAACTCCGCCAACCCCCGCCGCGTCGCCGCGATCACCACCCGATCGTCCGCCCGCAGCACCCGCCCGGGATCCAACTCCCAGACCAGGTCGAGCGCCCGCCCCCCGTCCCCGGTGGACTCGCCGCGCGTGGACTCCCCGCGCGCGGACTCCCCGCGCGCGGACTCGCCGTCCGCGTGCGCGCCGCCGCGCCGGTTCCGGGGCGCGGCCCGGTCGAGCGCGAGGATGCGCCACTGCCCGGGCCGGAACGCGTCCTCGATCGTGCGGCCTTCCAGCATCGGATGCCCGGCGACGTCCACCACCGCGAAGAGCAGCACCCGCCGCTCCACCGGTATGGCCCCCAGGATCTGCCGCCCCATCATGGCCGCGGCGAACGCGGGCGCCGCCAGGTGCGAGACGCTGCGGCTGCGCGTCCGTGCCCGCGGGTGTGCGGCGCGCAGGGTGCGGTACACCGCGGTGGCGAAGTCGTCGTCGTAGAGCCGGAGCACCACCCGCAGCCGCGGCTGGACGGCGCGTGCGGTCAGCGCCGCCTCCAGGTTGATGGTGTCGAGGCTGGTGAGCGCGAGCAGGGAGCGCGCCCGGCTGACCTTGGCGGCCTCCAGCACCCCCTCGTGGGTGACGTCACCGAGCACCACGGGCACCCGTAGCCGTCGCGCCACGGCGACACCGCGCGCCTCGGGGTCGGCCTCGACGCACACCACCGGGATGTTCAGGTGCCGCAGCTCCACCAGCACCCGGGTACCGATCTTGCCGAGCCCGAGCAGCACCACGTGGTCGGACAGGCCGCGCGGCGGGCGGCGCGCCACGGACCCGCTGCGGAAGCTGCCCAGCGCCTCCAGCACGGCGGCCAGCAGCACCGGCAGCAACAGCAGCCCCACCAGCCCCGACAGCAGCTGGAGGATCTGCCGGCCGGCCGGCTCGTTCACGGCCGGATCGTTGATCGCGAACAGGTCGAGCAGGGTGAGATAGGTGGCGGTCAGCGGGCGGTCGCCGGTGACCAGCATGGACGCCACCGCCAGTGCCAGGACCGCGCCGACCAGGACGGTGAACGACCAGCGCAGCCGCTTGGACAGCAGCGAACCGAGCGGCACGCTGCGGGGCCGGGCCGGCGCGGCGCCCGAGGACGACACCGTGGTCAGCACCACCCGCCCCCGTGCCGGCGCCGCGGCCACCGACGCCTTGTCCGGCAGCATCCGCGGCCCGTCCGAGCCGCTGCCCTCGGTACCCTCGGCACCCGCCGGGTCGGCGGCCGTCGACGACAGCAGCGCCAGCGTGCACAGGCCCTGCCCGGCGTCGCCCCCGCGGCCCGGGGTGACCTCGGCGGCGCGCAGCAGCAGCCCGCCGGCCTGGACGACCTTGCTGGAGCCGGCGACCGCGGAGGCGGCCAGCGCCGGGGCGGCCGTGTCGGCGTCCGAGAGCACGGTCGTGGAAGCGTCGGCGGGGTCCTGGTCCGGCTGGGCCAGCGTGGCGGCCTGGTCGAGCAGGGCCTCCAGGTGCTGGCCGAGCCGCCGGTTGTAGAGGCGGATGACCAGCCGCACCCGCGGGTTGATGCGGCGGGCGGCGAGCGCGGCGCGGATGTTGGTCTCGTCGTCGTCGTGGACGAGGGCGAGCGCCGCGGCCTGCCGCACCCCGGCCTCCGCGAGCACGGCCTCGGTCGGCTCCGGCGCCGCGATGATCCGGTCGGCCGCCGCGCCACCGCCGTCCGCGGCACCCGGATCGGACGCACCCCCGGCGCGCCCGGCGCCGCCGCCCGCGCCGCCGTTCCCGCTCCCGGCGCCGGTGCCGGACCCGGTGCCGGACCCGTTCCCCGAGCCGTTGCCGCCGCTTCCGCCCCCGCTGCCGGCCGCGCGGGTGACGACGGCCGAGATCCGGCCGAGCAGCATGGAGGCGCGGGCCAGCCCGCCGACCGGCTGCCCGGGCGCGGCGGGGGCACCCGGCACGATCAGGGTGACGGTCTCTCCGTAGAGCCCGCGCAGTTCGGCAGCGAGCCGGAGCGCCAGGGCGTCACCGCCGCACACCACCATGGCCCCGGTGGGCCTGGTGGCATCGCCGGGGCCGGCGGTGGACGCTTGCTGCGGAAGAGTGGGCACGTGGGGAATGACTGTTCCGGCCTGCACGGTGGTTCCAGGACTTGTGCGAAAGCCATCGACGGCCGCACTGCCTAGGCCCCCAGCATCCCCATCCCCAGCAGCGCGAACAGCAGCACGCCGATCACGATGCGGTAGAGCACGAACGCGTTGAACGAGTGCTTGGCGACGAACTTCAGCAGCCAGGCGATGGACGCGTAGGCGACGATGAAGGAGACCACGGTGCCCACGACCAGGGGCAGCACGGGGGCGCCGCCGCCCACCGCGTCCTTCAGCTCGTAGACCCCGGCGCCGGTCAGGGCGGGCAGGCCGAGGAAGAACGACAACCGGGTCGCGGCGACCCGGTCGAGGTCGAGGACGAGGGCGGTCGACATGGTGGCCCCGGAGCGCGAGAAGCCGGGGAAGAGCAGCGCCAGGATCTGGGAGCAGCCCACCAGCATGGCGTCCTTGAACGAGGTGTCGTCCTCACCGCGCTTGTGCCGCCCCATCTGGTCCGCGGCCCACATCACGCCACTGCCGACGATCAGCGAGCCGGCCACCACCCACAGCGAGGCGAGCGGCCCTTCGATCAGCGGTTTCGCGGCGAGTCCGACGATCACGATCGGGATCGTGGCGTAGATCACCCAGGTGGCGAACTTGAAGTCGTGGTGCTGTCGCACCTCGCGGTCGGTTATGCCGCGCAGCAGCGCCGAGACGAACCTCACGATGTCGCGGAAGAAGTACACGAACACCGCGGCGATGGCACCGACCTGGATCACCGCGGAGAAGGCGACGACGGACTTGTCGTCGACCGGGATGTCCATGAGCCCTTCGGTGATCTTCAGATGACCGGTCGAGGAGACCGGCAGGAACTCGGTGACCCCTTCGACGATCCCGAGGACCGTGGCTTGGCCGACGCTGATGGCGCTCACGTGTTTTCGTCCTAACGCGCGGGGGAGACGACGCGACTCTACTTGAGTCGGCGGTCCCGCCGCGGCGGCCGGGCGAACGTCACAGGGGAACGGCCGGGGTGCCCGTGATGTCCCACGGGTCGCCCCGGCCGTCCGTTCAGCCGTTCATCTCGGTGGTCGTGACCTCAGGCCGTGACCTCAGGTCCTGACCTCAGTGGTGGTGACCCCCGTGGTGGCCACCGTGGTGGCCCCCGTCGCCCGCGACGGTCGGAACGGTGCCCAGGTCGTCCACGTAGGAGGCGACCCAGGCCAGCGGGGCGTTCCAGTTGATCGCCATCTCGTTGGTCGAGTACGACTGGATGTCGTCGATGTAGCACATCGCCCCGACGCAGCCGACGAGCTTCGCCTGCGCGGTCGGGTCCTCCAGCGCGTTGTCCGGGCCGCCGGCCATGGAGCCGGGGACCGGGTTGGCGAGGTCCGCGTCCAGCTGGTGGGCGTAGATGCGGTTGTGCTCGTTCTGCGTGGCGCGCTCACCGAAGCCGGTCACGTACGACTGGTTCATCGGGTTGTCGCCCAGGATGTAGTTGATCGCGCCCAGCACGGCGTTCTTGTACTTCGCCTGGCCGGTCAGGTCGGCCGCCGTGGCGAGCACCACGGCGTTGTTGAGCACCGAGCTGTTGGAGCCCCACACCCACGCGTTCTTCTCGGGCGCGTACGGCTGGCCGTAGGCGGCAGCCGTGGCGTCCGCCGCGTAGCCGTCGGCGGCACCGGTGACCTCGCTGCGGACCTCGGTGAGCTGGTCGGCGGCCAGCTTGTTCGGCACGGTCGCCAGGTCCAGGGCGCCGAGTGCGGCGGTCGAACCCCAGTAGAAGCCACCCTTCGGGAAGACGTCCTCGCCCTGGCCCCACAGCTCCGAGCCCGTCAGGTCGCTCTTGAACGAGTCCTCACCGGTGGTGATGTACAGCTCGGCAGCGGCCCAGTAGAACTCGTCCGTGACGTTGTCGTCGTTGTACGCGCCGCCACCCGTGGAGTCGGTGGCCGGGGCGTAGACGGCCGGGTGCGCCTTGGCGGCGGCGTACGCGGTGCGGGCCGAGGCCAGCAGCTTGTCCGCGAAGGCGGCGTCGTACGGCTGGAAGAGACGGGCACCCTGCGCGGCGGCGGCCGCCAGGTTCAGCGTCGCTGCGGTGGACGGCGGGTGCAGCTCACGCGGCTGGTCGTCGTCCGTGGGCTGGGTGGGCAGCGCGGTCCACTGGGCGTCGTGCAGCTTGTGGTGCGCCATGCCGGCCAGCGGCTGGCCCTCCGGCACCTGCATCGACATCAGCCACGAGAGCTCCCAGCGGGCCTCGTCCAGGATGTCCGGCACGTTGTTGCCGTGCTCGGGCACCCGCAGCTTGCCGTCGCCCAGGGCGTCCTTGCTGGCGCCCGGCGCGGTCAGCGTCCGCTCGTAGCTGGACAGCAGCGTGGCGGCGGCGATACCGCCGTTGACGACGTACTTGCCCTGGTCACCGGCGTCGTACCAGCCGCCGGCCGCGTCCAGGGTGTAGTCGCAGGGGTCGGACGCGACACAGGTCACGCCGTTGTCGCCCTGGTTGGCGCCCTCGTTGACATGGCCCGCCGGCCGTGCCCACTTGTCGCCGACGATGCTGCCGTCGATCGCGATCCCGCTGCGCTCCACGTAGAAGTACTGCAACGCGTCCGTGCGCAGCTCGCTGTAGACATCGGCGGCGATGGTGAACGGCTCGCTGACCTGGTCGCCGATGGTGACCGTGTAGCCCTCGCCGGGTGTGCTGAAGCTGCTGAAGTCGAACGTCTGCACGTTCTTGCCGGAGGACGCGTCGACGCCCTTCGGTGTGGTCGTGCCGCTCGCCTTCTCGGCGCCGTTCGCGTCCTTCAGGGACCACGCCACCGGGTCGGTCCCGTCGGTGACGAAGACGCCCTTCTTGGGTCCGTCGGGCAGATAGCCGACCTGGTTCACCCGCACGGGGGAGCCGGTGTCCGGGTCGTACGGCGGCACCTCGGCGCCGCTGTCCAGCGAGATGTCGTCCACGCAGAACGTGTACGCGCTGCTGCTGCCGCCGATCTGGAACGCCAGCTGGGCGGCGTCGTCGTCGGCCTTCGCCGTGAACGTCTGCTCGTACGTCTTCGGTTCGGCCGTCAGCTGGTCGGCGGAGGTGAAGTACTGCGTGTACGGGTCCGTGGCCTGCTGCACGTTGGTGGTGATGGTGACCGGCGACGTGGCGCTCGCGGTGTACGTCAGCGCATACGTCTCGCCCGCGGTGACCGGCAGGTCGTTCTGGCCGATGATGGCGTCCCACGGGTTGCTGGTCCCGGCCGGCACGTCGGCGCAGAGCCGGCCGTCGACGACGGAGGCCGGGTTGTTCTCGGTCCACCACCAGGGTGCCGTGGCACCGCTGTCGAAGGTGCCGTTGATGACCTCTTCGGCCTTGACGGTCGGCGCGGCGGAGGCACCGCCGGCCAGCGCTCCGGCCAGCAGCCCGGCGGTCGCAGCGGCGGCGACCAGTCGGACCACGGTTCTACTGCGCCGCACACGGGGCGCGATACCCAGCGCGTCCGGCGCGCTGGGGGTGGGGTGAGCGGGTGGTTGGGGCACGGTCGGATCCTCCCGGGGGGTTGGGTTGGGGAAGCGCCCCCACATGCGTGACGCATCGGGGTATGGGAGCGCTCCCACCGAGGCATCGTGGCGCGTTTGTCAAAGGATCGTCAAGAGGTAGGAGGGGGGTGGGATTTGGTCGGGGCGGGGGAGGTGCGGGTGAGGTCGGGGGGTGGAGCCGGAGGCGGGTGGGGCGTGGTGGTTCGGGCGGGGTGCGGTGGGGTGCCCCCACCGTGCGGGGTAAGCGCTTGCGTCAAGGGGGCGCCCGACGTTCGGGGCGCCCCCGTTGGGGTGACGGTCAGACCGAGGTCACTCCCGGGACCGTCGGACTGGTCTCCCTGCCCGGACCGGTCGGACTGGTCTTCCTGCCCCGACCGGTCGGACTGGTCTTCCTGCCCGGACCGGTCGGACTGGTCACTCGGAACGTCCGAGGTGGCCTTCGACCACCTTCCCCCCGATCGGCTCCCGCCCCCACAGGGCCAGCAGCGCGTTCGCGACCTCCACCGTTCCACGTGGGTCGGGCCGGCCACGTTCCTCGACACCTGCGGCCAGCAGGGTGCGCGGGACGGCGTCGGCGTCGAGGAGGACACGCCAGTCGGTGGAGCTGAGTTCGAGGTATTCGAGGCCGGTCAGTCCGGCGATCTCCAGCGGGTCGGCGAGCGTCCCCGGGTACGCCGCCAGGGTGCGCAGCCGCGGCAGGCCCGTGACGGCTGCCAGGCTGAAGGGTTCGCCGTCCCACACGCCGAGGCTCAGCACCTGGAGTTCCGGGTGAGCTGCGGCCTCGATGCTGGTCACGCTCGCGTGGTTGACGTGGGCCACGTACGGCTGGTCTCCGCGGCGTCGGCCTGCCCCGCGTTGGACGTGGTGCACCACCCAGTCCGTCAGGGACGGTGCGACGTGGTCAGCGCCGACGCTCTCCTCATGGCTGATCACGATGAGCTGCCCGGTGTGCCCGCCCGGGCCCGGTGTGAGGTCGACGGCGATGCGGTCTCCGCCGCCGGTGTCGCCGACGACGATCCAGCCGGGCGAACCCGGCAGGTCCTGCACGGCGGCGCCGGGCACGGTGGCGGCCACTTCCATCGCCCCGTGTTGCCAGAGGAAGTGGCGGGACGCCGCATACGCGACGTACACCTCTTTCAGCGGGAACAGTTCGAACCCCACCGCGGTCGCCTCCCGCCCCAAGGCGTCGAGGTCCAGGTCGCCGTGGAGCGGCGGTTCCCCGCCCACCACGCGGTAGAGGGCCCGCACCTCCTCGGGCAGTGCGACGCCCAGGCGCGCCTCAGCCCTGGACAGCTCCTCCTCCGACGCGCCGACGGCTTCCGGCAGCCGCTCGCGGAGCGTCCGCTCCAGCAGGTCGGCGTCCGCCGACGCGTCCGGTGCGACGTCGGGAAACCTCTCCGGCAGCCGCCGCCACGGTTCGGGAACCGCCCCGTCCACCAGCAGCAGCGCCCCCATGGGCGACCCGATCCCGCTGGTCACGGCGGGGTTGCTCCCCCATATTCGGAGCACCGTGCGCCCGTCCGGAGCGAAACTCACGGAGAACGCCACCCGGTCGACCGCGGCCTGGTCGAACGCCTCCCCCATGTCGGTCACGACCTGGAACAGGGCGGCCATGTCGCCGAGGTGCGCGTTCGCCCCGAAGCCGCCGTGCCGCTGGACGTGCCCCGACACGTGCAGTCCGCCGCCGGCGATCTCGTCGGCGTTGGCCGTCCGTATGGACCGCAGGAACGGCTCCCAGGTCGCGAAGTCGTGGAGCGCGGGCAACGGGGCCTCCTGGCATTGTCGGACGTGCTTCAAGGGACGTGCTTCAACGGACGTGCTTCATCAACGGACGTGAAAGCTAGCAAGCGGCACCGACAATCCGGAGTTGCCGGGCTCACCCCTGGTAGAACTGCCGCGCGCATCACCTCGGACACGTCGTACGGCAGGAGCGGACAGCATGCGGACCCAGGACCACCACCTTGAGGAGCTGTACGGCCTCCCCGCCTTCACCTTTCCCGAGCACTGCGGCGTGACGACCACGCTGCCCGAGCCCCACGCCGTGGCCTGGCGGATCGGCGGCGAGCGGTGGACGACCGAGGAGCTGTGGGTGGACACCTTCGACAGCTTCTGCGCCGAAGTCGACATCGCGCGGGTCCGCGCCCTGATCGTCGGCGTCTGGGGCGACCCGGAGGACACCGATCCCTCCGAGGTCGTCGAGGCGCTGCTGGCCGTGCGCGACCGGATGCCCGCCCTGCGGTCGCTGTACCTCGGGGACATCACGGACAAGGAGTGCAAGCTCTCCAGGATCACCCAGACCGATGTCACACCGCTCCTGGCAGGGTTCCCCGCGCTGGAGGAACTCGGCCTGCGCGCGGGAGACGAGACGCCGGGCATCGAGATGGGGGAAGACCACGAGGAGCGACGGATCGTCCTGAAGCTCAGGTTCCGCGCTCTGCGCCACGCATCGCTGCGCAGGCTCGTCGTGGCGAGCAGCGGACTGTCGGCCGAGGTCATACAAGGTGTGGGGGCGAGTGAACTGCCCGCGCTCGAACACCTGGAGCTGTGGCTGGGCGGCCCGGACGACGGTGCGGACCACGAGGTGGCCGACCTGGAGCCGATCCTGTCCGGTGCCCGATTGCCCCGGCTGCGGCACCTGGCGCTGCGCAACAGCGAGATCCAGGACGAGGTGGCCGCCGCCGTGGCGTCCGCCCCGATCGTCCCCCAACTGGAGGTGCTCGACCTGTCCCTGGGAACCCTGGGCGACGACGGCGCCACCGCCCTCCTCGCCGGCCGATCGCTGACCCACCTCAAGAAGCTCAACCTGCACCACAACTACCTCAGCGAGCCGCTCCGCCAGCGCATCCGCCAGGCGCTCGAACCCGCGGGTGTCGAGGTGGACGTCGACGAGGACGACGCCGAGTGGTACGCGGAGGACGACGGCACCGTCGTGCGCCATATCTGCGTGGGACCACTGAGCTATTGATCCTGGTGGTGAGGTGGTACGGAGCCTGGTCGGGTGCGCCCGCCGATGTCAGGCCGTCGGGTGGATGAGCCGGTCGCACGCACGCCCCGCAACCCGGCCGCGTACGGCCGTGGTGCGGGGCGTGCGGCGCGCTCAGGCGTCTTCGAGGACCTCCGCGAAGGCGATCACCATGCCCCCGGTGGCGTGTTCGCGGGTAGCGGCGACGAGGGGACCCGCCTCCGCGGCGGCGGCACTGGCGGCCGCGTAGTCGGTGAAGTACAGGTCCAGCAGTCGGTACGCCGGCGTCGGGCTGCCGTCTTCCTTCGGCCAGACCTTCGACGCCTGCAACCGGGTCAGGCCGGGGAGCTTCCGCGCCAGCGCGAGTTGCTCGGGGTAGGCCACCTCGAACGCCTCCGGGTCGGTGGGGTTGGAGTAGACAAAGCTGATCTTGGTCGGGTTGCTCTGCGCGGTCACGGATGGCTCCTGGTCGTCGTTGTTCGTCGATACGCGTGAGTCGATACGCATGCGATACGCATGGGCGGACCCCGACCTTGACGTGGCGTCGGAGGTGTCGGAGGTGTCGGACGAACTTCCGGTGGCGCGCAGCCGCCCCGTGTCCCGTCGAACGACGTGGTAGACAGAGCGCCCCAGCGTGGGCCCGGAGCCCGCACGAATCACTTGCTGTGATTCGAACTTAGGCGGAGGAACGGAAGACAACCATGATCGTCCCGCCGGGAGACTTTGCCGATCGTCCAGCGGACGCGGCACTCGGCCCTGACCTGAGTGGTCAGCCGCACGACTTGCTCTCGGAACTGCTGCGGAACGTCCGTCTGGGCGGAGAGCGGATCGCCGCCTACGGTCCGCTGAGCACCTTCCCGGTCGGCTTCTCCGGTATCGGCGCCCTGCACATCGTCGACGAGGGCGAGGTCGTGGTTCGGATGGACGGCTCCCCGCAGGCCGAGCGCGTGCGTCACGGCGATGTCGTCCTGCTCCCGCGCGGCGATCCGCACCACATAGGCGGAGTGGGTGACGCGATGGGCGACCGCACAGGTGACGCGGGCGAGCGCGCACCCGCGACCGTGCGCGCCGGCGCGTCCGGGCACGACGCATCCGAGCACGACGCACCCGCACCTCGGTCGGCGCGCTGGCTCTCCGGAACGTTCACGATCGGCGACCCGCAGGCGAGCCATCTGCTCTCGAGCCTCCCCGCCGTGATCATCCTGCGCGGCGCCCGCGGCCCAGCGCTCGAAGGCCTTGAAGTGGCCCGCAGGATGCTCCTCATCGAGATGCAGTCACCCTCACAGGGGTCGGCGGTGATGATCGCCCGCATCCTCGATCTGCTCTTCATCCAGGTGCTGCGCGCCTGGGCTGCCGGCCCGGACGCCGAGCCGAACTGGCTCGCCGGCGCGCTCGACCCCGAGATCGGTCCGGCCCTGAGCGCCGTCCATCGGGACCCCGGCCACGACTGGACAGTCGAGGAACTGGCCCGAGCGTGCTGCCTCTCCCGCTCCGCCTTCGCCGCCCGGTTCGTCGCCCGGGTCGGCAAACCGCCGGCCACGTACCTCGCACACGTACGCCTCGACGCCGCCGCCGACCTGCTCCACAACACGTCCCTTCCGGCCGGGACCATCGGAGAGAACGTCGGCTACACGTCAGAGGCGGCGTTCAGCCGCGCGTTCAAGCACCGCTACGGCAGGCCGCCGGCCGTGTGGCGTCGGGATGCGCAGGCTGGACGCTTCTGAGCGGTCCGCCCTGAGCGGGTCCGCGCGCCGCGGGGTCGCCCTGGACCCGCGCAACGCAATGGTGCCTTCCGGTCAGGCGGGCGGTTCCGGGCACGGGTGCTGCGGCGTGGTCCTGCTCGGGCAGGACACGACAAGGTGGTGCGTCATCGTGGTGCCGGAGGCGTTCCAGTGGGCCCAGACGACTTCGGAGCCGTCGGCGAGACGGCCGACGGCAAGGGCGGCGCGGTCATGGAGGGGCGGGCCCGGCGTGATGCCGTTCGAACGGCGAGGCGGGGGATGGGCTTCGTGCTGCATCCGGAGCCAGGCGACGGCGTCCTTCGGATCGGTCCAGGTACAGCCGGGGTCGGGTCTTCGCAGGAGCGCGTTGCCGAGGAGGAGTGGGGGAAGTCGGGAATCGATGAAGGCTTCGGTGTGCGGGTCCCCGCGATCCGGGCCCGGGCGGCGGTTGGACTCCCGTCCGAACTCGGCGCCTGCCCCCTGCCAGTGGTAACCGTGCCAATGCAGCATCCGGGCTCCTGAGATTATTGAGCGGCCCGGGAGATCCGGATGTGGGTCACGGGGGCCGACTGCTGGGGTTGATGTGGGGTGAGGGCGCAGCGCGAGTCACGCTGTGCCGCTCACATTTCCTGTGAGATATCGTGAACGAACGGCGATGATTTGACGGTATTGAGTGCGGCATTTCTGAAATCCCTTAGAAATCGTCGAATGGTGGTGCTGGGGAAGCGTCGCTGGGCGATGCCACCGACAGGACGGTTAACGGTTAACGTGAAGTGCTCAATCGCGGGATGCTCCTTCCGGCCAGATCACCCTGACCGGTACGCCGGTCTGGCGGGCGTAGGCCACCACGTCGGCCGTCCCGCCGTACCCTCGGGCCGGTAGTCCGTCCCAGACCGCGACGAGTTCGTCCACCAGGTTGACCAGGAGTTCACTGCCTGCCTGGTGCGCCTCGGACGTGGATGCCTTCATGCCGGTCGAATGAACCTTGCCGGAATGCTCGACCAGTTCGTCATAGACAGCGTGATGGTCCTCGGGGAGTCCTGCCCGATACTCTTCGGCCGGAACGACCACCTCAATCCGTCCACCATGCGCGAGAATCTCCTGCGCGAACCAGGCATCTGGTCCGTCCGCGATACAGGAGACCCCGACGAGTTGGCTGGGGTTGTGTTCTTGCACTACCTTGGCCAATTCGGTGCGAATCAGTTCTTGGCTGGAAGCCGGCATGCCGCGGTGGCCGGTGATACCCAAACGCATGATGTTCCTTTCGGGTGACGGTTACAGGTAGACGTCGTGCAGGCGGTCGTCGAAATCGCGGACGACACGAGGATTAGCTGAGGGATACTGGCGGCGAACGGAGCGGGCGCGTTCAACGATCCGACCCGAACGGTAACGAATACCCGTCTCGAGCGCCTGAGTGGCCAGTGAGAATCCTCCGTCCACCCGGCCGGCGGCCACCTGCGCTGAAGCGATGTCGAGCATCAGCAAAGCACGTTGCTTTTCGTGCCCCGAGGAAAGGGTTTCCTTTGCATCTCTCATACTGCTGGTCACCCAACTGGGCAGGCCGAGTAGGGCACCACAGGTCAGACGCATGGCGGCCACCTTCGCACCGCTAAAGGCGAATATCCACGGCCACGGTGCGGGCTCTTCTGCTGGTGCCTGCTCAGCAGCACGTGCTGCTTGCGTGAGGGACTGGTCTGCCGCTTGCTGATCGCCTGCCGCAGCATGGGCCAGAGCCTCGATAGCGAATAGCCAAGCAGTGGCGATGGCAAGAGGATGGTCCTGAAGTTCCAGGCGAGCCTTCCGAATCAAAGCGAGCCCTTGTGCGGCATTGCCTGCGTGGGCTTCGAACTGCGCCAGGCTTCCAATCTGGTATGCACTCAGCAAACGGTCACCCGCTCGACGAGCGGCCTTGATGGCGCCTCCGTACCAGGTGCGAGACGAACCGCTGTCGCCCATATCCCACGCCAGCCATCCGGCCAAACTGGCTACTTCGCTCCCGACCGCGGCCAACCGCCTCTTCAGCTCTCCGCCGTGCGCCTCGGCGGCGGTGATCTGCGTCAACCGAAGATGCGCAAGCACAGCTTCTTGCAGGTGCCGAGAAGGAGTGGTGCCGTCAAGCCTTCTGAACGCGGAGGTGGCCAAGCGGAGGCTTGACGCCTGGGCGTTGTCGGTCGTGTGCGCATGAGGATTTCCGAGAGAAGCGATGCCGGGGACTGCGGCAACGGCTGCCGCCCCCTGAAGGAACGATCGACGTTCCACCCCCGATCCGCCCAGGTGGGTGGTAGGTGTTGCCGTCTGGTCGGCGAGACCGACGAACTGGAGAGGAATGCCTAAGTGCTGGGCAGCCCTCGCCAGAAGAGACATGTTGTAGGTGCCGTCTGCGCCCATGCCTTCGAGTCGGGAGACAGCCGACTGGCTGATCCCGCAGCCTTCACCCAACTGCCGCTGACTGACTCGAGCGTCGAGGCGCGTCAGCTTGATCACCCGCCCGTAATCGCCTTTGCCGGAGGCGGCGCGCACCGCCTGATTCGACCAGTTCACCATTACCCCGATTCGTACATCGTGCGGCGTGCCATGGCACCCCGGTTATGCGACTGCTGCATACGTCTATGCGCCGCACGGATCAGTGTTGGCCCTTCCAGGATGCCTTACGTCACCGTCACACCACTTTCCGTAGTGGAGGAGGGTGGTATGGCTGCTTCCCCAGATGCCATTGCCAGTGGCCCGTTGTCCTCAGGACCAATCGATGTGAGGGCGATGCGGAGCGTCGCGGCTGAGCTGCTGGCAGACGAAGCGACGCTTCCGCGGTTCGACGATCTCTCTGCGAGGACCAAGCAGTTAGGCGACTACATCGTGGTCCTCGTCTCCGTGGTGGGTGACGCGGCGCACGCACTATCCGACGAGAACGCCGTACGGGGCCCTGTTCTGGCCTCGGTGGATGGGGCGAGCGCGCGGCTTGCCGCAGGCCCCGGCGACGGGCTGGTCTCTGCTGTGAAGTACGCGCGAAGCCTCGCCGTTGTGCTGCTCACTCTGTGCGACCACTACGAGAACTTGACTGGCCCAGAAGCCAAGGATTCCTGCACCAATACCACAGCCGGAGGCATGCAATGACTGAGGCAGACACCAACGGGACCATCAAGCGACCGATCACCGCCGCCGAGCGGCTCAGGGAAGCCGAAGACGTACGCGACGAGTTGTGGGCCGCGCTGCACGCCGCCGGCGTCACCCTGCCGTCGCTGTGCGTGGAACCCGCGGCCTACGCGGACGCCTGGCCGCGCCCGCTCGTCGAGTTGGGGCGCTGCAACCTCGAGACGGCACGGCTGCTGACCAGCGCGCTCAAGAAGGAAGGGGCGGCGTGATGAGGAGGGCGAAGACGCCGGCCGGCAAGGAGGCGTTACGGGCGGCGGCCATCGCCGTGACCCCAGGGCCCTGCCCGAACGGGGTCTTCGCCGATCCCGCGGCGATCGGGATCGGCTCGGTGCTGTACGACCGTGACCGTGACATGCCCGGTCGGGTCCGCAACGTCGACGGTCAGGTCGTCGAGCTCGAACGCCCGACGGGCTGCGCCTGGCGCGTTCACTACCGTCGTCTCCGGCCCGCCACCGAACGGGAGCAGCGCCAGCTGACCGCCCTCGGCAGGCTGCATCGGCAACAGCAAAAGCGACTCCCTCCAGGGAGAAGGAGGCCTTTGCTCCCACCGTGAGGTCTCGTGCGGTCTCCTGCGGTCGCGCGAGGCCCCGTGACGGCCCGTCCGCCCACCCGGGCGAACCCGGATGAGCGGACGGGGTAAAGCCGAACCTACGGGTTCACCACCTTGCCCCCGAACGTCACGTTGAGCGTGCCGTCCGAGGCGAAGGACCAGCCCAGGGTGCCGCTGTAGGACGAGCACCCGGACCCGTTCCCGGTGTCCTCGTTCCAGAACTGGTTCGAGCTGTCGACGGTGCCGATGGTCTTGTCGTTGGAGCCGTCGACGCTGAAACGGCACGAGACGTTGCTCTTGAACACGGACGTGCCCGCGTCGAACGAGAAGTTGCGCTCGGCGTTGTCGATGCTGACGTTGTTCGAGATCGTCATCGAGCCGGGGTTGCTGTTGTAGGTGAACCCGTGGTGGCCGTTGTCGACCGCGATGTCGTGCTGGATGACGTGGTTGACCTTGATGTCGTCGCCGCCGAGCTTGTAGCCGTTGCGGTCGCCGCTGTCGTTCTGCTGGCCGTTGCTGAGCGTACCGTTCCCGTAGGAGAGGGAGTGCTCGATGGTCACCGGGCCGATGGGTCCCGTGTCGGTCTTGGTGTAGAGGTCCCAGCCGTCGTCGATGTTGTTGTGGGACACGTCGTAGCGGAAGACGTTCCCGTTGCCCGAGGTGAGCTTCGACGCGAAGCCGTCCGCGTCCTCACCGTCGGAGTCGGCGTTGTCGTGCGACTCCGAGCTGAGGATGAGGTTGTTGGCCGGCCACTGGCTGTCCGGGGTGTCGGAGGAGATTCGGGAGATCTGGAGGCCCGAGTCGTGGTTGAAGGCCGTTTCGACACGTTCGATGACGTTGTTGCTGCCGCCGACGAAGATCCCGTTGTCACCGGCGTGCTCGACGGCGAGACCGTAGACGTGCCAGTAGTTGCCGTCCACGGCGAGCCCGCGGTTCGCCGAGTCCTCGGCCTGCGCCGAGAAGTTCAGGACCGGCTTCTCGCCCTGGTAGGCGGTCAGGTTCGTGCGGGCGCTGGAGGTGCCGTTGTTGCCCGCCGGGATGGTGACCGTACTCGACAGGTTGTAGGTGCCGCCGCGCACGTAGATCGTGCCGCCCGGGGCGATCCGGCTGATCGCCGAGGTCAGCGTGGTCGGTGCCGACTCCGTGCCGGCCGCGCTGTCGCTGCCGTTCGGTGCCACGTAGAGCGTGCTGTCGGCCGCCGTCGCCGTGGCACCGGGCAGCGCCAGGGCCGCGCCGATCGCCAGGGCCGCGCATGCCGCCAAGGACAGGGGGGTCTTCGACTTCATTGGCGTCTCGTCCTTCTTCCAGGTGGCCCGCGGGGCAGGCGCGGAGAGGGTCCGCGGCACGGGTGCATGGGTGCGTGTGTCTGACTGTGCGGTGTAGAAAGCGCTTACTATGGAAGCGCTTCCTTACGCTAGGCGGGCGCCATGGGCACGTCAATAGTTGGGACTCGATCCACAGGACGGCGCCGTCCAGCACGTGTCTTGGTGGTGAAGCGGCGGAACGCGCCTGGACGAGGGGCGGCCGGGATGCTCCTTGCGGTGCCGGACGTGTCCGAAAGCGATGGTGTGGGGGATGTGCGGGTGGGCTTGGAGGCTGGACGCGTCTGGAAGCTTCTGGAACGTCCAGATGTCGTCGGCTCGCCGTTCCGTGCGGGTACAAATGGGGGGCGCATCCCTGGCCCCGGCGCGTCTTGGAGGTTCCGGCGTGGAGCTGTTGCTCAGTTCGTACGTGCTCACCGGTGTGCAGCGTCCCCGGATGTTGCCGGCGACGACCGTCACGGGCCGGGCGGGCATCATCCTGAACGCGCTCGACCAGTACGGTGCCACGCGGGATTACGCGCTCGTTCGGGAGCAGAAGACCCTGGCGTCGTGGGGCTACCGCGCCGAAGAACTCGACCTGCGGGCCTATTTCGCATCGCCGGACTCGCCCGACGCGCCCGGCTCATCCGAATCGCTCAGCTCATCCGGCGCGCCCAGTTCACCCGGCTCGACCGGCCCGTCCGGCCCGTCCGGCTCGCCCGACGCGCTTGCCGCGCGGCTGGCCGGGCTCGACATGGTGTGGGCGCTCGGTGGCAACGTGTTCGTGCTGGCCAGGGCCATGCATGCGGCCGGGTTCCATGCCGCCCTGCAACGCCAGTCCGGGAGGGCCGAGTTCGTCTACGGCGGGTATTCGGCGGGGGCCTGCGTGGCCGGGCCGGATCTCCAGGGGCTCGGGTTCGTCGATGACGAGGAGATCGTCCCTCCTGGTTACCCTGCGGCGGCGCGGCCCGTCAGCCTCGGGCTCGTGCCGTTCCGGATCGTGCCGCACTGGCAGTCGGACCATCCGGACGCGTCAGCGGTCGACGCCGCCGTGGCCTGGCTCGGGCAGGCCGGCCTGGAACACCGGTGCCTCCGGGACGGGGAGGTCGTGACGCGGGACGGCGCCGTCATCGCCCTTCCCTGACGCGTCGCCCTTCGCGTCGCCGTTCCCTGAGCGGGGAGAAGGAGGGCATCGAGGGGCTTCTAGTTCTTCGTCACGGAGAACAGCTCCAGATGACCGCAGGACGGGCAGCGGTACGAATCGACCTGCCAGGTGCGGCCCGTGAGGTTCTCCCGCACGGCCGCCAGACCGCTGAGCGGTGTCTCGTCCCGCCACACGATGGTCTCGTAACCCATGCGTAACGCCCCCGGGGCCAGCCCCACGGTGCCGCAGTACGTACACCTCACCTCGTTCATGCGCGCGAGCGTATGGTGCTCCGCGCCGGCCGCCGCGCTCTTTCGGGCGCACTGTGACGAAGCGCGTACACAGGAGGAGTTGTGCGGTGGTACGGGGCTAATGACCTGTAAGTTCCGTTCGATGGCCTTCGCGCCTCACCGCTGACGCATCGCCCCCTCCCATAGCGTGAATTGATTCACATCTGTCTCAAAACCGTATGGGGTGTCCGCTGTGGCCGGACGGAGTATCAGGACGCGTCTGCTCCCGTGGACGACCCGACCTCCCACCACCCAGCCTCCCACCGCGGCCGCTCGCCGGCTCCCACCGCAGGCCCTCGCGGCACTCCGCTTCCCGCGCTTCCCGCCGACGTACCGCAGACCTCTCCGGCCCTCCCGTTTCGACCGACCCCGCGCAGATCGAACCCGCAGATCGACCCCCGACCCAACTCCTGACCCACTCCACCGTGATCACCCTCCCGGCCTTCCGTTCGCAGTACACCCCCCCGGCCTCCGCGAGGCTGCTTCAGGAGACGCCATGAACGCTGCGCCTATAGATCACTCCTCGACCACGTCCTTAGCCCCAGCCTCAGTCTCAGCCTCAGCCTTACCGTCCCCCTTACTCCTCGACGTCACCATCCGAGACGGCGGATACGTCAACGGGCACGACTGGACGGTTGCCCAGGCGCGGTCCGTGGTGCGGACGATGGAAGCCGCGCGGGTGCCGTTCGTCGAGGTCGGCTATCTGCGGCAGGCCACGGGGGGCGCCCTCACGCCCGCCGCCCGCTGCGAACCCGACTACCTGCACGCGCTCGCCGCCGAGACCCGCGACACCCGGCTCGTCGTGATGGTGCGGCCCGGTGAGACCGAGCCCGAGGCCTTGAAGGGGCTGGCGGACTCGGGGGTCGGCATGGTCCGGATCCTGGCGGCGCGGCTGGACGTGCCCGCGGCCGTCCCCTTCGTCGAGGCCGCCGTCGCCGAGGGTCTGATCCCGGCCGTCAACCTCACGCACGCCAGCAGGTTCCCCGCCGAGCGGCTGGCCGACGCCGTCGCCGAGGCGGCCCGGGCCGGCGCCCGGATCGTGTACCTGGCCGACTCCAACGGCAGCCTGTACCCGGAGCAGACGGCCTCCCGCATACGTGCCGCCGTGCAGGCCGCCGCGACGGAGGCGACGGACAGGGCGGGCGGGGCGGACGGGACGGGCGGGGCGGTCATCGGCTTCCATCCGCACGACAACCTGGGCATGGCCTTCGCCAACACCGCCGCCGCCCTGGACGCCGGCGCGGCTGCCATCGACGCGTCGATCGGCGGCATAGGCAAGGGCGGCGGCAACCTGCGGCTCGAACTGATCGCCGCCCATCTGGTGCGTCACGCCGGCGCCGACTACTCGATCGATCCGCTGGTGCAGGACCCCACCACCACTCCGGTCAGACTCAAGATGATCATGGAGGCCGGTGCGAAGGCGCTGATGACCGGCATCCTCGACGTCAGCCTGGAGCAGCTACGCGGCTTCCAGGAAGAGGCCGCCCGGCGCGGTTACGACGCACTGCTGCGCGCCGGCGCGTACACCCCGGCTCCGGCCACACCGGCGCCCTGAGCCGTCTGAGTCCCCTGAGCCCTCAGCCCTCAGCCCTGGGCTCCGCGGCGGCACCGCGCTCGGCCGGCCGCGAGCACTCCCCATCCCCTGCTCGTACCACCGCTACCAGCCATCACTCCCGCAGAAGGGTCTCCTTGTTCATGACCGCCCCCACGACCGACTTCGTCGCCGTCCTCGACCGGATGATCGCCGAGCGGAAGAAGATGACCAGCCCGCTCTACCAGACCATCCTGGCGGGCAAGGCGACCGAACGGTTGCTCCAGTCGTTCGTGCTGCACCGTTGGCCGATCAAGAGCCTGTGGACGCGCAACATCCTCGGGATCGCGTCGCACATCGACGACTACGCCATCCGCAGGCTGCTGATCGAGAACATCTACGAGGAGGAGACCGGCGCACTGTCGAACTCCGGCCGCCACCTCGACACCTTCGCGGCGTTCGGGGCCGCCGTCGGCGTCACGCCGGAGCAACTCGAGAACCCGCCGTTGGCTGCCGAGACGGCGGCCGTCGTGGCGCACAACGTACGGGTGTGCAACAGCCGCGAGGTGCACTTCACCGCCGGCATCGCGTCCGTGCTGCTGCTGATGGAGGGCCAGCCGCCCATCGTCCGCAAGGACGGCGCCAGCATGCTGTCGGTGATGCGGGACGTCTACCAGCTGCCGCCCGAGGGGTACGAGTTCTTCGTTCACCACGCCTCGTCCGACGCCGCCTCGGACGCGGTCAGCGAGCTGGAGGACGAGCACGCCGCCGCCGCACGCGAGCTGCTGCGCCGCTACTGCACCACCGACGTGCTCAAGGCCCAGGCCGTCGACGCCCTGGCCACCGCGTTGGAGCTGCGCCACCGGCACTTCGACATGATCCTGGCCACCGGCTACGACGCCGCCGAGCCGGTCTTCGGCCACGGGGACGGCAAGTGACGTCCGAACGGTCAAGCGCGTCAGGTCCGGCGCCAGTGCCAGTGCCAGTGCCAGTGCCAGCGCCGGCGGCGACGCCGGCTGCCGGCCGCCTCGTGCACCACCGCGGCCGGCTCGTCCCGCCCGCCGAGGCGACACTGCCGGTCGGCAGCATCGCCCTGCGATACGGCGTGTCGGTCTTCGAGGGCATCAGGCTCTACCGGCAGACCGGGCTGTCCGACGGTACGGCCGGCGGGCTGTCCGGCGGTACGGCCGGCGGGCTGTCCGATGGCCCGTCCGATGTCCCGTCCGGTGGGGTGCGCGCCTGGCTGATCGAGCAGCACCTGCGGCGGCTGCGCGACTCCTGCCGGCTCATGGGCCTCGACGACGGCTGCTGCGCGGACGTGCCGGGGATCGTCGACGAACTCGTCGGGGTCAACGGCGTCGACGAGGACAGCTACGTACGCGTGGCCGTCAGCGCGGCCAACCCCGGCGGCATCACCGACGCGGCGGAGTGCGCGCTGACGGTGTCCGTGACCCCGTCCGGGCGCAAGAAGTGGCTGGCCACCGGCACCGGCGCCCGGCTGTCCGTGAGCGCCTGGCAGCGGCCGTCCAACGCGGTCTTCCCGGCCGCGGCGAAGAACATCTCCGCCTACGCGGGGCCGCGCCTCGCGGTCGCCGAGGCGCGCGCGGCCGGATACGACAACTGCGTCCTCGTCACCGACGAAGGGCTGATCAGCGAGGCGCCCACCGCGACGGTCTTCCTCGTCGAGGGCGGCCGTCTCGTCACCCCGCGGCTGGCGGACGCGGTGCTGCCCGGCGTCACCCGTGCCTGGGTGCTGGCGGTCGCGGCGGAGCTCGGCCTGCGGGCCGCCGCCGAACCGGTCACGGTGGAGCGGCTGCGCGCCGCGGACGAGGTCTTCCTCTGCGGGACCGGCGCCGAGTTCACGCCCGTGCGGGAGGTGGACGGCGCCCCGTGCGGCACCTGGCCCGCGCACCCGGTGACCGAGTCGCTGGTGGACACCTACTTCCGCCAGGCACGTGGCGAGTGCCCCATCACGCCGGTGCGGTGGCCGGCGCCGGACGGTGCGGATGGTGCGGCGTCGGGCGGGGACGGTGCCGTCCGGATTGCCGGCGCAACGACGGTGGCAGCCGCCGCTTCGGTGCCGGTCGGCGACGGCCCGGCGACCGTCGAGGGGGCCGCCCGGTGACGGAACCGATGGAACCGACGGAACCGGCGGGATCGACGGGGTCGGCGGGACCGACGGGATCGACGGGACCGACCATCGCCTGGCCCAGGGCGCTGGGCCACGCCCAGGCCCTGGTGGCGCGCCCGGGAACGGCCGCCGCCGCGGTCGCCGCGGTCCTGGTGGACGCGCCGTGCTTCCAGAACCGCGACTTCCCGCTCTCCCCGCTGCCCGTCTTCGTCCGGGGCTCCGCCGCCCAGGAGTTGCGGGAGCCCCTGGAGCGCTACGGCGACCTGCTCGGGCACGTGGTGCGGCTGTACCGGGAACACGCCGAGGTGCGGGCCTGGTTCGCGCTGCCGCCCGGTGCCGAACGGCTGATCGCGGCCGATCCGGGGCCGGGGGACGCGCCGTGGGTGTGCCGGCTCGACGGCTACCTGGAACAGGGCACCGAACGGCTGGTGCTGCTGGAGAACAACGCCGACGCCCCCGCCGGCACCCTCTTCACGGCGCGCATCAACGACACGGTGCGCCGGGTCGCCGCCTCGCTCGCACCGGACGCGGCCGGAGCCGCCGGGGTGAACGGTGCTGCGGAGCTGTCGCCGCTGACCTACGGCGGCGACGACCGGTTCCTGAGCGCGCTGCGTGCGGCGGCCGGTGCCGCCGCCGCACGGGTGCCGGGCAAGAACGCCCACCCCGAGAGCGTGGCGGTGCTGCAACCGTCGGGGGCCGCCAACCGGGAGAGCCGGGAGATGGCGGACGAGTTCCGGCAGCGCGGCCTGGACGCCTTCCTCGCCGACCCCCGCACCCTGACGGTGACCGGCGGCCGGGCCCGGTTCGACGGCCGGGTCGCCGACCTGTGCTGGAACAAGGTCAACACGGTGTCCTGGAACGCGATGGCGGCCGAGCAGGACTTCGTGACCGTCTGGGAGCGTGCCCTGCGCGACACCCCGCTGGTGCACGTCAACCCGTTCGGCGCGCGGTACGTGGCGGAGAACAAGCTGAGCCTGGCCTTCGTCCAGGAGCCGCGGTTCGCCGACCTGTTCGACGCCGCGCAGCGGGACCTGGCCGCCCGGCTGCTGCCGTGGACCCGGCGTCTGGGCACCGGCGCGAGGGGCCCGGACGGCACCACCCCCCTGGTGGACGAGTTGCTGGAACGGCAGGGCGACTACGTGCTCAAGCAGCCGTACGACATCCGCGGCGACGGCGTGACCATCGGGGACGCCGTGTCACGCGGCGACTGGCGGGCGGCCGTGCGGCGGGCGGCGGACGAGGGCCACCTCGCCCAGCGGCGCGTGCAGCCGGTGCGCTACCCGGTGGTGACCGCGGGCTCGCCGCAGGTGGAGATGATGGCGATCAGCCTGGACGCCTACCTGCTGGGCGGGCGGCTGGCCGGTTTCGGCTCGAAGGGCAGCCACCACGCCAAGGTGAACGTGTTCCAAGGCGGCCGGAAGCTGGCCGTACACGTCACGACGGGAGAGGACCCGCCAGCGACGGGAGGCAGGGATCGTTGAACACCTCCTCCCTGCCGCCGGACGACCAGACGACCGACCCGCCGCCACCGGACACGGCACGCGGGCCGGCGAAGGCACCCTCCGGAGACGGCGGGCTGCCGAAGACGGGCACCACCAGCGGGTTGCCGGTGACCGGTGCGGCCGGCGAGTTGCCGGTGATCGTTGCGACCGGTGCGACCGGCGAGGCAGCCGTGGCCACGGCGCCGACCCGTGCGACCACCGGAACCGCCGCCGGGATCACCGCCGATCCACCGTCGACCGGGATCACCGACGATCCACCGTCGACCGGGACCACCGCCGCGTCGGCGAAGGCGCGCGGAACCGGCGGCCGTGCCGGGCAACGGCCCGGACTGGGCGGCGCGGGCGGCGGGTTCGCCCGGTTGTGGACCGCCTCGACCGCCTCGGCGATCGGCGACGGCGTCAGCCTGACCGCGGCACCCCTGCTGGCCAGCACCCTGACCGACGACCCGCGTCTGATCGCCGGGGTGACCATGGCGCTCACCCTGCCGTACGCGGTGTTCGGCATCCCGGCCGGCGTGCTGGTCGACCGCACCGAGCTGCGGCGCGCCATGCTGGGCATCGACTTCTTCCGCGGCACGCTCATGCTGCTGCTGTCGTTGTCGCTCGCCTACGGCTGGGCCGGGCTGCCCGCGCTGTACGCCTGCTTCTTCCTGATCGGCACCTGCGAGACGTTCTTCCGCAACGCCTCGCAGGTGATCGTGCCGTCCGTGGTGCCCGAGACCCGTCTCGTGGAGGCCAACGGGCGGCTGATGGGAGCGCAGACCGCGGCGAACCAGTTCGTCGGCCCGCTGCTCGGCTCGGCGCTCTTCCCGCTGGCCCGAGCCGTGCCGTTCGCGCTCGACGCGGTCAGCTTCTACGTCTCGGCCGGCCTGCTGACGAGCCTGCGGATCACCTGCCGGCCGGCGGCGAGCAAGGCGACGAGGACGGGCAGGACCGGGCTGCTCGGCGACATGGCGACCGGCGCCGCCTGGCTGCTGCGGCACCGGATGCTGCGCAACCTGGCGGTCACCGCCGGGCTGCTCAACCTGGTGGTCACCGGCGGCCTCGCGGTGCTGGTGGTGCACGCCCGCGGGGTGCTGCACCTGGGCGACACCGGCTACGGGCTGCTGCTCGCCTGCCAGGCGGTGGGCGCGGTGCTGGCCGCACGCCTCTCACCCGAGCTGACCCGGCGGGCCGGTCCCGGCTGGTCACTGGTGCTGGTCGCGCTGGCCATCAGCGCGGCGAACCTGGTGGTGTGGCTCGTACCGTCCGCTTGGGCGGTGGGCCCGGCACTCGCGCTGACCGCGTGCGCCGGCGTCACCTGGGACGTCGTGGTGGTGGTGAAGCGCCAGACGCTCATCCCCAAGGAGCTCCAGGGCCGGGTCAACAGCGTCTACCGCCTGCTGGCCTGGGGCGCGATGCCGATCGGCGCCGCACTGGCCGGCGTGCTGTCGAAGGCCGCCGGCACGCCCGCCGTCTTCGCGGCGGGCGCGGTGGTCACGGCCGCCATGGCCATACGGCTCGCACTCGGCGTACGGGCCGGCTGGCTGACCCGAACGGAGAGCGGCGGAACGGACGGTACCCGGATGGACAGTGCCGGGATGGACGATTCCGGGACGGACGGTGCCGGGACGGGCGACGGCGAAACGGACGGTGGCGGGACGGGCGGTGGCTAAACGGACGGTGGCGAAACGGAGGGCGTCGGATCGGGCGGCGTCGGATCCGGTGGCGGAACGGGAGATGCCGGTAGTGCAGCGGGTCCCGGAACAGTGGACGAAGCAGAAAGCAGAAGGTGAACCCATGACCGACGCCACCCCGACCGACGGCGGACGCGCCGCGGCCAGCCCCGCACCCGCCGCGGCCAGCCCCGCACCCGCCGGCTCCAGCCCCACACCCACCGGGCACAACACCGCACCCGCCGGGCGCAGCACCGGACCGGCGGGCGACGTCCTCGCCGCCACCGACCTGCTGGAGCTGACGGCCGCCCTGGTCGGCGTCGCCTCGGTGAGCGGTGCCGAGGAGCAGATCACCGACCTGGTGGAACGCCGCTTACGCAGCCGGGCCCCGGCGCTGACGGTGGCCCGGCACGGCAACAACCTGGTGGCCCGCACCCGGCCACGCGGCGCTGGCGTCCCCCGCGTGGTGCTCGCCGGGCACCTGGACACCGTGCCGCAGATGCCGCGCCCGGACGTGCCGCGCGAGCCGGACACCGTGGCGGGCCTGGGTGCCGTGGACATGAAGGGCGGCCTGGCGGTCATGCTCGACCTGGCGGAACGCGCCGCGGACGCCCCCGTGGAGCTCGGGTTCGTCTTCTACGACAAGGAGGAGATCGGCTCGGGGGTCAGCGGGATGAACCTGCTGTTCGCCGAGCACCGTGACCTGGTAGACGCGGATCTCGCGATCCTGCTGGAGCCCACCGACGGCCTGGTGGAGGCCGGCTGCCAGGGCAACCTGGTCGTCGAGCTCGACTTCGAAGGGGTACGGGCGCACACCGCACGCCCCTGGCGCGGCGTCAACGCCGTGCACCGGGCCTCGGCCGCCCTGGCCAGGATCGCCGCGTACGACCCGGAGCCGGTGGTCATCGACGGGCTGGCCTACCGGGAGTCCATCTCGGTGGTCTCCGTGAAAGGCGGCGTCCAGGGCAACGTGGTGCCCGACCGGTGCACCATCCGCGTCAACTACCGGCACGCCGCCACCCGCGACAGCGCCGCAGCGGCCGACCTGGTCGCCGGCCTCGCGCCGGAGGCCGACGAAAGGCGCGTCCTGCTGACCTCGCCGCCCGCCCCGCCCGACCTGCACCACCCCCTGGTGGCGCGGCTGTGCACGGCGACCGGGGAAGCACCGCGGCCGAAACTCGGCTGGACCGACGTGGGCCGCTTCGCCGCGCACGGCATCCCGGCCGTGAACTTCGGTCCCGGCGACTCCGAACTCGCCCACGGCCCCGACGAGGTGGTCTCCCGCACCGAGCTCGTCACCTGCCGGGACGTCCTCGCCGACCTGCTCCTCTCCGGCTGACCCCCGCTTCCGCCGCCCACCCCGTCGCGCCTGACGGCCCCTCCTTCCGTGCCCCTCTCCTACGTTCCTCCGTGCCCCTCTCCTACGTTCCTCCGTGCCCCTCTCCTACGTTCCTCCGTGCCCCTCTCCTCCGTTCCTCCGTGCCCCTCCTCGTGACACAGACGGGATCGATCCTTGATGAGCCAGCCCCCGCACCCGGACCGCCTGACCAGGTCGTCGCTGGGCGCCGAGTACCTCGACCACGTCGCCCGGCGCGGCGCAGCGCCGGCCGACCTCATCGCGGAAGCCGCCGCGTCCGACCTGCTCTCGGTCGCCTACCGGGGGCGGTTCCTGCCGGCGCCGGTGTTCATCTCCGCGGCCGAGCGCACCCGGCTCGCCGACGACCTGGGCACCCTGTACGCGTTGCTGACCGACCTGCCGAACCGGCTGTTCGGCGGCGACCTGGCCGCGCTGGCACGGGGCGTGGGCATGAACGAGCACCAGACCTCCGTGGTGTGCCGGGCGGCGGCCACCGGCGCCCCGCTGGTGCCGCTGGCCCGCTCGGACCTGTACCGGGACGAGGACGGGTTCCGGCTGCTGGAGCTGAACATCACCAGCGCCCTGGGCGGGTTCGAGAACGCCGACATCTGCCGGGCGATGCTGCACCACCCGGCGCTCGCGGAGTTCGCCGAGGCGCACGGGCTCGACCACCCGGACACGATCCGGACGATCCGCGACGCGCTGTTCGCCGAGTGCGCCGCCTTCCTGCCGGAGGGCCGGCGCCCGGTGGTGGCGCTGACCGACTGGCCGGAGAGCTTCCGCACGTACGAGCCCCGGCTGCGGGTGTGGGCGGCGCTGCTGGAGCGTCTCGGCGTCGACGCGGTGCCCTGCCACGTCGGCCAGATCCGGGCGCGCGGTGACCGCCTGGAGGTCGGCGGGCGCACCGTCGACATCGTCTTCCGCTTCTTCCTGGTCGAGGAGATCGCCACCGCGCAGGACGCGGAGCTGGTGGAGCCGGTGCTGCGGGCGGTCGAGCGCGGCGGCGTGGGCATGTTCAGCCGCCTGGACGCGGAGCTGTACGGCAACAAGGGCGCGCTCGCGATGCTCTCCGACGACCGGCACCGCGACGCCTTCAACGCCGCCGAACTGGCCTGCGTCGACCGGTTCCTGCCGTGGACGCGACCGGTGCGGCGCATGGTGGCGGACGGCGACGGCGGTGAACTCCCGCTGCTGCCGTACGCGGTGCGCGAGCAGCAGGAGCTGATCCTCAAGCCCACGCTGCTGCACGGCGGCAGCGGTGTGGTGGCGGGGTGGACGGTCGACGCGGCACGGTGGCGGGCCCACCTCGACGAGGCACTGGACGGGCCGTACGTGCTCCAGCGCCGGGTGCACCCGATGGCGGAGCGGTTCCCCGGCGCGCCGGGCGCCGCCCCCGAGGAGCTGTACCTGAACTGGGGCGTGTTCTACGCCGATCCCGCGGTGGCCGGGGGCGATGGCTACGCGGGCTGCATCATCCGCGGCAGTCTCGACCCGCAGGTGGGCGTGGTCAGCATGGGCGGCGGCGCGAGGGTCGGCTGCTGCCTGCACGAGCCGGCACCCGTGTCCGCGCCCGGGCCCGCGTCCGCGTCCGCCGCCACGTCCAGGTCCGCCGTGCCGCCCGTCCGCGTGCCGGCCGGGATGTCGGACTCCGCCCACGGAGCGAAATGAAGACCGCCCAATGAAGATCGCCCTCATCGACGGCTACTCCACCGGGCGGGTGCTCGCCGAGGCGGTCCGGCGCCGTGGCGCGCCCGCCGTGCACGTCAGCTCGGCGGACGGGATGCCGGAGTACTTCACCCGGGGTTTCGACCCCGGCCAGTACGAGACCTGCCTGACCGCGGACGCCGTCATGGGCGACGCGGGCCCGCCCGCGCTCGCCGAGCGGCTGACGGCGCTCGGCGTGACCCGGGTGGTGGCCGGTACGGAGTCCGGCGTCGAACTCGCCGACACCCTCACCCACCTGATGGGGCTGCCCGGCCACCGGTTCGAGACGGTCGCCGCCCGGCGCGACAAGAGCGCCATGGCCCGCGCGGTGGCCGCGGCGGGCCTGGCCGTCCCGCGCGGCGCGGACTTCGGCGACGAACGGGAGGCGGGCACCTGGTACGCGGCGAGCGGGATGACCGATGTGGTGGTGAAGCCACCGCGCAGCGCGGGCAGCGACAACGTCTGGTTCTGTCGCACCCGCGCGGAGGTCACGTGGGCCTGCGCGCGGGTACTGGCGTCGCGCAACCTCTACGCGGAGCGCAACGGCGCGGTGCTGGTGCAGGAACGGCTGAACGGCACCGAGTACTACGCCAACTCGGTCAGCCACGACGGTCTGCACCGGGTCGCGGAGCTGTGGCGGTACACCAAGCGCACCGGCAGCTCGGGCCGCCCGGTCTACGACTACGAACTACCGGTCCCGGTCGGCGACGCGCAGGGCGATCTGGTCCGCCGCTTCGTGCCCCACGTCCTCGACGCGCTCGGCATCGTCTCCGGCGCGGCGCACACGGAGGTGATGGTGACCGCGCGCGGCCCCGTGCTGATCGAGAGCGGTGCCCGACCGGGCGGCGCCACCCTGCCGTGGGTCGTGGAGAAGTACTGCGGCGTCTCCCAGACCGCACTCCTGGCCGACACCCTCGTCGACCCCGACGCGCTGCGGCGCTTCGACGAGTCCGACGGGAGCGCGGCCGGCCCGGCGGAACTGCGCAACGTGGCGCTCATCAACCACGTGGACGCGCCGGTACGGTCGCTGGCCTGGGAACACCGGCTACGCGGCCTCCCCACCCTGACCGCCCTCAGCCACGGCGCCCACCCCGACCGCCGGCTCCCCGTCACCGTCGACCTGCTCAGCTCACCCGGCTACGCCTACCTGGCCGGCACGCCGGAGGAGGTCGCCCGGGACTATCGGGAGTTACGGGGGTGGGAGGAAGGGGGGCTGTACACGGGGTGACCCCCGGCGGTGCCCCCCGGCACGGCACGCTCGTCTAGGCCGCCGGCCGATCCACCGCCGGCCTTCTGCGTTCGGCGATGTCGGTGAGCGCCGGGTGGGTCCACGCCCCGTCCGGGTGATAGACGTTGGTGCCCGGCGGCACGACGGCGTCGATGCGGTCGAGCGTCTCGTCGTCCAGCAGCAGCGACGCGCCCTTGAGGAGCGCTTCCAACTGCGCGGTGGTGCGGGGCCCGATGATGACCGAGGTGACGGCCGGGTGCGCCGCGGCGAAGGCGACCGCCAGTTCGGGCAGGGTGCAGCCGATACCGGCTGAGATGTCGACGAGTTGCTCGACGATCTCCAGTTTGGTGGCGTTGACGGGCAGCGCCGGATCGAAGCGGGCCGGGGTGAGCGCGGCACGCCCGGTGCCCAGATCGACGGGCCGTCCCTGGCGGTACCTGCCGGTGAGGAAGCCCGAGGCGAGCGGACCCCAGGTCAGGACCCCCATGCCGGAGCGCCGGCAGGTGGGCAGCACGTTCGCCTCGATGCCCCTGGCCAGGATCGAGTAGGGCGGCTGCTCGGTGCGGAAGCGGTGCAGGGCGCGGCGCTCGGCGACGTGGTGGGCGTCGACGATGTCCTCGGCCGGGAAGGTCGAGCAGCCGAACGCGCGGATCTTGCCCTGCCGCACCAGGTCGGTCAGCACCGACAGGGTCTCCTCGATGTCGGTCGCGGGGTCCGGGCGGTGCACCTGGTAGAGGTCTATCCAGTCGGTGCGCAGCCGCCGCAGGCTGTCCTCGACCGCCGTGGTGATCCAGCGTCTGCCGTTGCCCCCGCGGTTGCGGCCCTCACCCATCGGGAAGTGCACCTTGCTGGCCAGCACGACCTCGTCGCGCCGGCCGCGCAGGGCCTTGCCGACGATCTCCTCCGACTCGCCGGCCGAGTACATGTCGGCGGTGTCGACGAAGTTGACACCTGCGTCCAGCGCGGTGTGCACGAGGCGGGCGCACTCGTCGTGGTCCGGGTTGCCCACGGCACCGAACATCATGGTGCCCAGGCAGTGGACGCTGACCTCCATACCGGTGCGGCCGAGAAAGCGGTAACGCATGATGGTGCTCCCTGCGAAGATCGGGGATTCTCGCTCGTCCAGCGCACCCTAGGAACTGGACCCGACTCCAGCTCAAGTCCCATCCTGTGCCCTGTGAACGATTCCCACCCGACCCTGACCATCGGCCAGGTCGCCGTCCGTACCGGACTGAGCGCGGACACCCTGCGCTTCTACGAGCGCGAGGGCATCCTCGCCCATCCCGTACGGCGCGGCGTCGGAGGCCGGCGCGTCTACGCCGAGCACGACGTCGAGTGGCTCCGCCTCTGCGTCGTGCTGCGTTCCTCCGGTATGCCCATCCCCGCGATCCGCCGCTACACCGAGCTGGCCCGCGAGGGAGACGGCACGATGCCCGACCGGCTGGCGCTGTTGCGCGAGCACCGGACGCAGGTCCTGGCGCAGATCGCCGAACTCCACCGCTGTCTCGACCTGATCGGCCACAAGGTCGCCGTCTACGAGGACCATCTGGACGGCGCAGCGGAGCACGCCTGAGCCGGTGAGCCGCCTTGTCCGCGGCTGGCCGCGCCGGGGACCCGCAGCCCGGCAGCCGTCAGGAACCGGCCGTCTCCAGGGCCTCCCGGAGCCGGCCCCGGGATCGGTCGAGCAGGTCGGCGGCCGTCCGCGCGTCCACGTCCGCCAGGATCATCAGGATGGCCTGCTTGACCTCTCCGTCCGCGGCCAGGAGGGCGTTCTCGATGGTCTCGTCGGGGGCGCCGGTGGCCTGGGCGACGATGCGGCGGGAGCGGGCGCGGAGCTTGTCGTTGGAGGCGCGGACGTCCACCATCAGGTTTCCGTAGGTCTTGCCGAGGCGGATCATGGTGATCGTCGAGATCATGTTGAGGACGAGTTTCTGGGCCGTGCCCGCCTTCAGACGGGTCGAGCCGCTGATCAGCTCGGGGCCCACGACCACCTCGATGCCGTGGTCCGCGGCGGCGGCGAGGGGGCTGTCGGCGTTGCAGGACAGGCCGATGGTGAGCGCCCCGCGGTCGCGGGCGTGCCGCACGGCGCCCACCGCGTACGGGGTGCGGCCCGACGCGGAGATGCCCACGACCACGTCGGCGCCGGTCAGGCTCCGTTCGTCGAGGTCCTGGGCGGCCAGTTCGGCGGAGTCCTCGGCGCCCTCGACCGATGTCACCAGGGCGCCGGGGCCGCCCGCGATGATGCCGACCACCTCGGACGGATCCGTGTTGAACGTGGGCGGGCACTCGCTGGCGTCCAGCACGCCGAGGCGGCCCGCGGTGCCCGCGCCCGTGTAGATCAGCCGGCCGCCGCCGGCCATCCGCTGCGCGGCGGCGTCGATCGCGGCGGCGATGCGCGGCAGCTGCCGGGCGACGGCGGCGGGGACGGAGCTGTCCTCGCCGTTCATGATCCGCGCGATCTCCTTCGTCGGCAGCCGGTCGATCTCGGCGAGGTCGTCGCGGAAGGCCTCGGTGGTGAGCGTGGCCAGTTCGGCGCGGAGGGCGGTGTAGGTGTGCGATTCGCTCGAACGGGCGGCGGCGGAGGCGGTGTCGGGGGTACCGGAGCCGTCTGCGCCGTCTGCACCGTCCGTGCGGCCTGCGCTGTCCGTGTCGTCGGTCGTGGAGGTCATGAGGGGCGGCTCTTTCGATGGTTCGCCGTGCGGCGGGTGTGGGTGCGGGGCCGGGAGGAGAGGAGGGAGGGGGCGCTGGGGGAGTGCGGTGCCGGGAAGGGGGGGCCGGGGCCACGGGGTGCCGGGCCACAGGGGCGCGTGGCGGGGCGGGGACGGACGATGACGACGGCGGTGCGAGCGATCTCGGGGCTCCGTGGCTCCGTGGCTCCGTGGCTCCGGGGTGGCGGTCAGCGGGTCAGCGGGTCAGCGGGCCGTTCCGGCACGTGGGGTGTGGCGGTGGGCCAGGGCCTCGTAGGAGGCGGCGAGGGCCGGCGCCGCGGTCTCGTACGTGCGCTGTGCGACGCCCACGAAGAGGCAGTCCACGACGAGCAGCTGGCTGGTGCGCGACGACATCGCCGCGGGGCGCAGCTCGCTCTCGCGCGCCGTGGACGTCGTCAGCACGTGGTCGGCGTACTGCGAGACCGGGCCGTCCGGGCGGCCGGTGATGGCGATGGTCGTCGCGCCGTGCTCGAACGCGACCCGCAGGGGTTCTATGACGTCGCCCGTGGAACCGGAGTGGGTGATCGCGATCGCCACGTCCTTGGCGCGCAGCTGCACCGCGTTGGTGATCGCCAGGTGCGGGTCGCCGTGGGCGTGCGCGATCAGGCCGATGCGCAGCAGCTTCTGGGCCAGGTCCTGGCCGACCAGGGACGATGCGGCATGACCGTAGATGTCGATACGGCGGGCGACGGCGAGCGCGTTGACCGCGGCGCCGAGCTGCACCGTGTCGAGTGCGGCGGCGGTGTCCGCCAGGGTCTGCTGCTCGTCGTAGGCGAGCTTGGCGACGACGTCGGCGATCGGGTCGTCGACTGCTATGTCCGCGGTGACCGCGGGGGCGCGGCCGGACTGCTGCTGGGCGGCCAGGCCGGCCAGGGCCAGCCGCAGATCACGGTAGCCGGGGTAGCCGAGCAGACGGGCGGTGCGCACGACGGTGGCCTCGCTGGTGCCGGTCAGCTCGGCGAGGCCGGTGACCGTGAGGGCGGCGCAGCCGGCCGGGTCGCCGGCGACCGCCTCCGCGACGCGCTGCATGGAGCGGGTCATGGAGGGCGCGAGCGTGCGCACCTTGGCCGCCAGGGCCGCAGGGGCGGGCGGCGTCTCGCCCACGAAAATTTCCTTCACGTTCGAGGTCACGTGTGAAAGATATTTTCGGACGGGGGCGGGGTCAAGAGGGCTGGGTGGGGCGGGGGACGGTTCCGGCCGTGGCGGACGTGTGCGGCGGTGGCGGGGTGTGCGGTGCCGCACAATGGAGAACAGGGAGGTATGGGCATGTCGGGTTCTTCAGGGGCGGCGCCGGTCGATGCGCTGGAGCAGGCGTTGCACGCGGCGCGTGCGCTGGTGCTGGCCGATCTCGTCGCCGGCGGGGTCGCGGAGGCCGACGTCGTCTCCCTGGTCGAGGACTCGGTGGCACACCGCCGCTGGTGGGTGAACGAATGGCCGGACGGCCTCCCGTACCTGGCCGGTCTGGTCGCCCAGGACGTCCAGGACGCGCTGCTCGAACGGTACGGGCGCTGGCCGCTCTGCCCGGTGTGCGGCGCCGGCGACCCGCACGCCCTCGACGTCCAGCCGGAGCTGGGCCCCGACCCGCACTGGGTGTGCGGGAAGGCGGGTGTACGGGTGGCGGCGGTCGGCGGCCTGAGCCGGGTGCCGGGACACGGCGTCGGAGGCTCCGGGGCGTCGCCCGCGTGAGCACCCGCACGGGCCCGCGGTGCGCGGCCGGCCCGACCGGCTCCGTCGATCCACAGCCTGTGGACGGCGCGGTCGCACCCCTCTCCACGACGGCCCGCACGACCGCTGTCCGCAACGCCCCCTCATGACCGTCTACATCGACCCGCCGACCTGGCCCGGGCACGGCCGTATGTGGTCGCACCTGATCAGTGACGTGTCCTTCGCCGAACTGCATGTCTTCGCGGCGGCGCTGGGCGTGCCGGCCCGTGCGTTCGAGCGCGACCACTACGACCTGCCCTCGCACCGGTACACCGACGCGATACGGGCCGGTGCCGTGCAGGTCAGTAGCCGTGAGGTGGTACGGCTGCTGACGGCTGCGGGGTTGCGGCGCCGGAAGCGACGGTGAGGCCGTCCTGCGCACCGCGCCGGGCGTCCGCGCGGTGCCGGCGCAGGGAGACGGTGACCGCGACGGTCGACGCCACGGCCATGGCGGCGCCCGCCCAGGCCGTGGCCGCGTACCCGAAGCCCGCGTCGATGATCGTGCCGCCGACCCAGGGGCCGCCGGTGTTGCCCACGTTGAAGGCGGCCGTGGTGGTGGCGCCGGCCAGGGTCGGGGCGGCGCCGGCGACGTTGAACATCCGGGCGTTGAGGGCCGGCGCCGTGGAGAACGCGGAGAACCCGAGGAGCAGGGAGAGGCCGACCGCGGCCACCGCGTACTGGCTCAGGAGCGCGAAGCAGGCCAGCAGCACCGCGGTCACCGTGGTGCCGAAGATCATCACCCCGAACAGGTGCGCGTCGGCGATCCGCCCGCCGACCGTCGTCCCCACCAGCGCACCGACCCCGAACAGCGCCAGCACCGTGGGCACCCAGCCGTCGTCAAGACCGGCCACCTCCGTCAGTACCGGCGAGAGATAGCTGAACAGGCAGATGACGGAGCCCGCCGACAGCGCGATGGCGGTGACCGACAGCCAGAGCTGACGGTCGCGGTAGATCCGTATCTCGATACCCAGCCGCGGCAGCTCCGCCGGCCTGGGTATCGGCGGGATCAGCGCAGCGATGCCGACCAGCGCCAGCGCGGACGCGGCGCCCACCGCCCAGAACGCGGCACGCCAGCCCAGGTGCTCACCGAGGAAGGCGCCCGCCGGCACCCCGACGACGTTGGCGACCGACAGGCCGCCGATCATCACGCCCATCGCGCGCGCCCGCGCGGTCACCGGCACGGTCGCGATCGCCACCGCAGCGCCGACCGCCCAGAACCCGGCGCAGGCCAGCGCGCTCACCACCCGGGACGCGAACAGCACCCCGTACGTGGGCGCGAGCGCCCCCGCGACCTGGCCGGCGCCGAAGACCGCCAGCAGGGCGAGCAGGGTGGCGCGGCGCGGCAGCCGCAGCGTCGCCACCGCCAGCAGCGGAGCGCCCACCACCATGCCGATCGCGAACGCCGAGATCAGCAGCCCGGCCTGCGGGATCGACACCTGCATGTCGTCGGCGATCGGCGGCAGCAGCCCCGACAGCATGAACTCGCTGGTCCCCAGCGCGAAGACGGACGTGCCGAGCACGTAGACAGCCAGGGGCATGCGAGAGGAGAAACGTCGGGGCATATGAACGCCAACGGGGTGGTTCCCTGAAGCATTCCCCCCACGATCACCACGCCCGGTACCCGGGCTCGGGGGTGCGCCGGCTCACGTTTCGGCACCCGGGCCTGGGCGCCGCGCCGGCTCACACCTCCGGGACTGCTCACGCCTCCGGGACTGCTCACGCCTCCGGGGACGGCTCACACCTCCGGGGACGGCTCACACCTCCGGGGACGGCTCACACCTCCGGGGACGGCTCACGCCTCCGGGGACGGCTCACACCTCCGGGGACTCCAGGGAGGCCAGCTCGGCGGTGAGGTTGTGTCGGGCCGGGGTCTCCCAGTGGCGTGCTCCGTGGGGAGTGCGGAACAGTGCCGGGAGTGCGAGCAGTTCGCGTAGTACGCCGGCGCGCCCGGTGCGGAAGGCGTCGTCGGGAACGAAGCCGTACTCCGCGCGAACCGCTGCCACATATGCGGCGTACGCCCGGGGCCGGCCGGCCAGGACGGCCAGGTCCGCGTCGCACAGCACGGCGCCGTCGGTGTCGCCGGGCCGCGGGTCGTGGGTGACGGTGAGCCGGACCAGCCGGGCCACCTCGGCGGTGGCGTCGGGCGCCAGGCCCGCCTCGGGCAGCGCGCGTTCGGCCAGCGCCGCGCTGCGCTCCTCGTTCTCGGAGCGGTCCGGGCGGTAGACGGCGTCGTGGAACCACGCGGCCAACCGGACCACGGCGGGGTCGTCCGCGTACTGCTCCAGCTCGTCGATGCGGTCCAGGACCGCCGCAAGGTGGTCGGTGGTGTGGTACCGGCGCTGCGGCTCGGCCCAGCAGGCCAGCAGCCGCTCGGCGTACGGCGCCGGGTCGGGCCCCGCGGCACCGCCGCGCGCCGCGATCAGGGCGGTGTGCCAGCGGGCGCGCAGGTCGTCGTGGGCGGGGTGCGGGGGCAGGGGCGGACCGGCCATACGGCCATTATCGCCCGCCGCATACGGCAGGTGCCTCGCCGGGACACCCCCTAGCGTGAGGGCATGACTGCTCAGGAACGCCAGGAACGAGACATACCGCAGGCACCGGGCGCCACCCCGCAGCCCGAGTTCGGCGGGTCGGCCGAGGAGACCGAGGAGACCGAGGCGATCGAGGCAATGGAGGAGGTCGAGGAAGTCGAGGAGGTCCAGGAGATCGCGGAGATCCCGGACGCCGAACTGCCCGGCCGGCTGCTGGCGGTCGAACGGGACGCGCTGCTGCCCCTGCTGCGCTCCCGTGACGAGGCCGACTTCGCGCTGCGTACCGCCTGCCCCGGCTGGACCGTCCGCGATGTGCTCGCGCACTGCGGTGCGGCGCTGACACGGGTCGTGGACGGCCGGTTGGAGAAGGGCGCGTTCACTCCCGAGGCCAACGCGAAGGACGTCGCCGAGCGCGCCGACTGGCCGCTCGAACGCGTCCTGGACGAGGTGGAGCGCGGCATGACGGACGCCGGCCCGGTGATCGCCGGCGCGGGTGGCGTGCTGGACGGTGTGGCGTTGGGCGAGTGGGTGCACGGCGGGGACGTGCGCGAAGCCCTGGGCGAGCCGGGCGCGTACGGCGGCGCTGGGCTGCCGTACGCCCTGCTCCTGCTCGGCAGGACGGCCCGCCGGAAGAAGCACCTCGCGCTGCACGCCGACCTCGACGACCAGGACGAGCCGCTGCTGTTGGGCACGCCTTCCGGCGACGGCCCGCCGGCCCGCTACCTCGGCGCAGCGGCCACCCTCGTACGGCTCTACGCGGGTCGGCCGCTGGTGGGCACGCGGTACGAACTGGTGGGGGCGACGGAGGACGAGCTGCGGATCTTCGGGTAGCGGGTGGACCGGCCGGGGTGGCTCACCTGGAGGAGGCCCACCTGGAGGTGGCCCACCTGGAGGTGGTCCACGGGGCGGGCGTCCGCCGTCCCGTGGGCCGCCCCCTGTCAGGCCTGCTGGACCAGCTGCTCCGGCAACGGTGCCGCGTGGAGCACCGTCAGCCCGGAGACGGCGCGGGTCAGGCACACGTACAGGCGGCGCAGGCCGGTGCGCTCGTCGGGTTCGCCGTCGACGATGGCGGCGGGTTCGTCCAGCACCACGTAGTCGTACTCGAGGCCCTTCGCGAGGGAGGCCGGGACGAGGGTCAGGCGGGTGGCCTCGGTGGTCTCCTCACCGGGAGACAGGTGCGTGAGCCCGGCCGCGGTGAGCGCGGCGGCCAGGGCGGGGACCCGGGCGTCGGCGGCGATCAGACCGATGGAGCCCTCCTGCCGCAACGACTCGGTGCAGGCGGCGACGACCGCGGCGACCGCCGCCCCGCCGTCCTCGCCGCCGTCTCCGGCTGCGGTCGCGGTCGCGGCTGGCGCCACGGCCGCGTCCGGCACGTGCCGCACCGACAGCGACCCGGGCGACTCACGGACGGAGGCGACCGGTGCGAGGCCGGGCGCGATGGCGGGGAGCAGGGCCGACGCGTAGGCGATGACCTCGCGCGGCACGCGGAAACCGGCCGTCAGCTCCTCCACCACCGCGTCCTGCTTGCCCAGGTGACGCAGGGCCTCGTCCCACCCCCGGGTCGCCCAGGGCGTGGTGCCCTGCGCCAGGTCGCCGAGGACCGTGGCGGACCCCGTGGAGCAACGTCGGCCCACCGCGCGGTACTGCATCGGCGACAGGTCCTGCGCCTCGTCCAGGACGACATGCCCGAGCGAGGGCGTGCGGGAGATCAGGTCTTCCGCCTCGTCGATCAACACCGCGTCGGCCGCCGACCACGGCGCCGACTTCACGCTCCGCGGCGGCTTCGCCCACAGCACCGTCTTCTGCTCCTGCGCGGTCAGCAGACCCTCCGCGTGGACGCCGAGGAAGTCCGCGTCGGAGAGCAGCCGCCACACCAGCTTGGCCGGATCCACCACGGGCCAGATCGCCTTGACCGCCGCCTTCACCGCGGGGTTGCGGGCCACCGCGTCCTGCACCCGGTCGTCCGGAGCCTCCCCGGCCTGCTCCATGCGGACCAGCACGGCGTGCGCGATGCGCTGCGGCAAGGCCTCGTGTGCCGCCCCGTAGCGGATGTCGCGGGCCAGCAACTCGCCCGCGATCTCCTCCAACTCGTACGCCGGGATGCGCCAACGACGCGACCCGCGCACCACGACGAGCGGTTCCGTCGGCATCGTCACCTGCGCGCGCAGCGCCCGGCGCAGCACCTGGGCCATCCGCGCGTCGCCCTTCACCAGCGCCGCCGCCGGCTCGTCCGCGCCGCGCACCGCCACCAGCCGCCCGACCAGCTCCCCGACCGTCACCTGCTGCACCTCCAACTCGCCCAGCGCGGGCAGCACCTGCTCGATGTAGCGCAGGAAGGAGGCGTTCGGGCCGATGACGAGCGTGCCGGTCCTGGCCAGCCGCTCCCGGTGCGCATAGAGCAGGTACGCCACCCGGTGCAGGCCCACCGCGGTCTTCCCGGTGCCGGGACCGCCCTGCACGCACACCGTGCCGGCGAGTTCCGAGCGGACGATCTCGTCCTGCTCGGGCTGGATGGTCGCCACGATGTCCCGCATCGGACCGACACGCGGCCGCTCGATCTCCTCCTGGAGCAGCCGGCTGGTGCGGTCCGCCTCCGCCGGGTCCATCAGGTTCTCGTCCTCGTACGCGGTCAGCTCACCGCCGGTGTAACCGAAGCGGCGACGCAGCACCACGTCCATCGGTTTCTTCTTCGAGGCCTGGTAGAACGCCTGCGAGACCGGCGCACGCCAGTCGATCACCATCGGGTCGCCCACGGCGTCGTGGACGTGGCGCCGTCCGATGTAGAGCGCGGTGGCCGACGAGGGTTCCTCGGCCCGCTCGGCCGGCTGGGACGGTTCGGCGCCCGGGTCGTGGCGGTAGTCGAGGCGGCCGAAGAAGAGCGGGGTGTGGGCGAGGTCGGCGAGGGCCTTGATACGGGCGTCGATCTGGTGCTGGAGCACCTCCGCGTTCACCCAGTTCGCCGTCACGTCGCGGATGTCCAGGGACTGCACGTCCTCGCGCATGGCCCGCAGGGCGGCCCGCGACGCGGCCAGATGAGCACGCTCCCGACCCAACGGGCCGGGGTCTTCGGGAACGGCGGCGGACGCGGGAACGGCGGCGCCGGACGGCGAGTCGGCGGGCGGGATGGACACGGGTGCGGCCTCCGGACGGTCGGACGGTGCGCCGCGCCGGATCCGCCGGACTGCGTGAGCGGCGGGGAACGTGCACGGCGAGTGGTCGGCCGGTTTCCGTCCGGGCGACGGCGCTCCACAGGGGAGGCGGGCAAGAGCGGGAGTCTAGGCGACGGGGTGTGGCGGTCGCCAACGCTTATTTCGGTGGCCCGGTGGCCCGGTGGCCCGGTGGCCCGGTGGCCCGGTGGCCCGGTGGCCCGGTGGCCCGGTGGCCCGGTGGCCCGGTGGCCCGGTGGCCCGGTGGCCCGGTGGTTCGGTGGGCGGCCCGGCGGCGGGGTGGTTCGGTGGCCCGGTGGTCCCGTGTTTCGGTGATGGGGGGAGAGCCGGGGTCCACCTCAGGATGGACGAGGGCGGGGGCGAGGGCGTAGCGGGAAGCTCGGCAGATTACATCCGTGGGCCGATGTGCGCGACCCGTACCGGAACCATGCTGGAGACATGAGCGCATCGGGCTTCTCGCACGTTCCGGCTTCGCTGCCGGCACGGCGGCCGAACCGTTCCGGCCCGCCCGGAGCGACGGCCGCCACCGGCACCGTGCACCCGCACCGCCTGGGCAACACCTTGCGTGCGATCAGGGTGTACGCGATCACCGCGTTCGAGGTCGCCGTGCTCGGTGAGTACGCGGAGGAGACGGAGAAGGCGGGCGTACGGCGCCGCTGAGCGGACAGCGTCCGCAGCGGTTCCTTTCGCCGGTCCCGCCGGTCCACCGGTCCCGCCGGGGACGTGGGGAGGAGTGCGGCCGGAAGCCGCCTCACCCGTCCGGGTTGGCTTCCAGGCAGGTCAGGGCGATGTCGTCGAGGAGCGCCTCATGGGTCCGGCCGCTCAGCATGGCGTCCCGCTCGATCTCCACGGCCGCCCAGCCGGTCATGCTCATCACCAGCAGCCGCAGACCGTCGGTGCCGTACTTCTCCAGCACGTCATCGGCGACGTACAGGGCCTCTTGCGGGATGCGTTCGGCGGGCTCCAGGCCCACCACCTTGCGCAACAGGGCGACCGTGGTCTGCGAGATCACGGGAGCGAGCTCCCTCAGTCGCCGGTCCTCTTCCTCGTCCACGAGCCCGACCCCGTCCCTTCACCACGTCTTGGATACCGGCCGCACCGGCATCCACCGTAGGGGGGTCGCCACCTGCGTGCGCCGGAGTGCGGCGCACTGCACGTACGAGCGAACGCTCTCGGCCCGGTCCCGCCGGGCCGGCCCGACGGGACTCCGTTCGGGTCGGGGTGCCCCCGGTCCACCTATCAGGGGCGCGGGGCTGTGACACTCTGCGGCTCCGCCGCGTGGGCGCGATCAGTCCCGACGAGACGGTTGGGTCGTCACCGTCCGAAGGGGGCGGTGTGTGTCGTGTTCGGGCCACCGGCCGGTGGTGGGTTGCTCGCGCAGTTCCCCGCGCCCCTAAGGGGTGGGCGCGTTGCGCCCCTCCTTGGGCCGGGTGTCGGGCACGCAGTGCCCACGTTTCAGGGGCGCGGGGAACTGCGCGAGCAACACGTCAGGCCTCCAGCTCACCCGTGAGCAGATCATCCGCATCGACGATGCGGTACGCATACCCCTGTTCCGCCAGAAACCGCTGGCGATGCGCCGCAAAGTCCTGGTCGATGGTGTCGCGCGCCACCACGGAGTAGAAGCGCGCCTCGTGACCGTCCGCCTTGGGCCGCAGCACCCGCCCAAGGCGCTGCGCCTCCTCCTGGCGGGAGCCGAACGTGCCGGACACCTGGATGGCGACCGTCGCCTCCGGCAGGTCGATGGAGAAGTTGGCCACCTTGGAGACGACGAGCACGGAGATCTCGCCCTGCCGGAACGCGTCGAACAGCTTCTCGCGCTGGGCATTGGTCGTCTCGCCCTTGATGACCGGCGCGTCGAGGTGCTCGCCGAGTTCGTCGAGCTGGTCGATGTACTGCCCGATGACCAGCGTCTGCTCGCCCGCGTGCTGCCGCACCAGCGCCTCGGTGACCTTGCGCTTGCTGTCGGTCGTCGCGCAGAAGCGGTACTTCTCCTCGGTCTCGGCGGTGGCGTAGGCGAGGCGTTCGGAGTCCGTGAGGTTCACCCGGACCTCGACGCAGTCGGCGGGCGCGATGTAGCCCTGCGCCTCGATCTCCTTCCACGGCGCGTCGAACCGCTTCGGCCCGATCAACGAGAAGACGTCCGACTCGCGGCCGTCCTCACGGACCAGCGTCGCCGTCAGACCGAGGCGGCGACGGGCCTGGAGGTCGGCGGTGAACTTGAAGACCGGCGCCGGCAGCAGGTGCACCTCGTCGTAGAGGATCAGCCCCCAGTCGCGTGAGTCGAGCAGCTCCAGGTGCGGGTAGACGCCCTTCCGCTTGGTGGTGAGCACCTGGTACGTGGCGATGGTGATCGGGCGGATCTCCTTCCGCGTACCGCTGTACTCGCCGATCTCGTCCGCGCTGAGCGAGGTGCGGGCGACCAGCTCGTGCTTCCACTGGCGGGCCGAGACCGTGTTCGTGACCAGGATCAACGTGGTCGCCTTGGCCTGCGCCATCGCGCCGGCGCCGACCAGCGTCTTGCCGGCACCGCAGGGCAGCACGACGACGCCGGAGCCGCCGTGCCAGAAGTTCTGCACGGCCTGCTTCTGGTACGGCCGCAGCGCCCAGCCGTCCTCCGCCAGCTCGATCGGGTGCGCCTCGCCGTCCACGTACCCGGCCAGGTCCTCCGCCGGCCAACCGAGCTTCAGCAGGGTCTGCTTGATCTGGCCGCGCTCGGAGGGGTGCACGGCGACGCTGTCGGCGTCGATGCGGGCACCGACGAGGGGCTTGACGCGCTTGGACCGCAGCACCTCTTCGAGGACCGGGCGGTCGGTGGTGGTCAGGACGAGACCGTGGGCCGGGTCCTTGCTCAGGGTGAGACGGCCGTAGCGGTCCATCGTCTCGGCGATGTCGACCAGCAGGGCGTGCGGCACGGGATACCGCGAGAACTGCACGAGGGCGTCCACGACCTGCTCGGCGTCGTGGCCGGCGGCGCGGGCGTTCCACAGGCCGAGGGGGGTCACCCGGTAGGTGTGGATGTGCTCGGGGGCCCGCTCCAGCTCGGCGAACGGGGCGATGGCACGGCGGCACGCGTCCGCCTGCTCGTGGTCGACTTCCAGGAGCAGGGTCTTGTCCGACTGGACGATCAGGCAGGACACGCATACCTCCGGCTGGCCATGGGGCCTCGTGGTGGGCTGGCGGTGGCGGGTCTCGGGTGGAGACCTCGGGGCGGCGGCCTCGTGGTGGGGCCTGTTGAGCTGGTAGGGGCCTGCGCGCGGTGGGGCGCCGGCGCGCGGGCCTCTTTGACGGGCCTTTTGGACGGGCCTCTTTGATGTGCGAGGACACCAAAGAGGTGATTTTACCCGGTGTCGGCCGGGAAGCGGGAAGTCTCGCCATCCCGGGGGCCGGACGGCCTGCACAGGGTCGCTGTCGGGAACATCGCCGTGGGGCCGAAACATTCCTGCGCGGCCACAGCAGGGCAGCCCCCGAGTCGCCGGGTCCGAGTCGGGCACGACGCACGCCACGCCGTTGAGGCGTGCCAGCGCGTGCCGGCGCGTGCCGGCTGAGGTGCGCCAGCCGAGCTGAGCTATGCGCGGCCCTATCTGCCCTACCGGCCGGAACGGCCCTACCGGCCGGAACAGCCCTATCGGCCGGAACGGCCCTACCGGCCCTATTCGCCGCCCGCCAGCTCCGCCACCCCCGTGATGCGGTGCAGGGGGAAGGTGCGGACCTCCTCGGCCGTGCGGTCGAAGGCGGTCACGAACCCGCCCTCGACCCGGATCGGCTCGATCACCCGCTGGCTCGCCGTCCCCTCCGCGTTCACGTAACCGATCCAGACCCGCTCGCCCGCGAGCACCGCGGCCTGCATCGTGGCCAGGGTGTCGGCGGACGTGGTACGCGGCGGGCCCGTCTCGCGCCCCGCCCCTTCGGGCGCCGTCCGGTCCTGCACCGGCTTGCGGGGAGCCGTCGAGGCGGCGTCACCGGCCCGGATGGCCCGCACCGCGGCGCCGAGGAGCGTGGCGTCGGGCACCGGAGGTCCTTCCGGCACGGGTTCGGGTGCCCTGCGTGGCGGGGTGCGCCGGGCCTGCGCGCGAGTGATCAGGACGTCACCCTCGGCGGACTCGGCCGCCGGTGCGAAACCCATCACCCGGAGGCCGTCCAGCAGGGTGGTCGGGTCGACCCGGGAGGCCAGCACGGTGGGGGCGAGGCGGCGCAGTCCCAGGGCGGCCGAGCGCCGGTCGGCCAGGATCTCGCCGAGCACGGCGTCGTCGTCGCACCGTACGTAGGCCGACGCGGCGCCGACCCGCAGCCGGCCGTGCCGGCGGGCCACGTCGTCGATGAGGTAGCTGAGCGGCTGCGGCACCGGTGTGCGCGCGTGTTTGGCCAGGAAGGCGTGCAGATCGGCGGTGGACTGCCCGGCGTCCAGCGCACGGCGCACCGACGCGGGCGTGAAGCGGTAGACGGTGGCCGCGCCCTTCGACTCGACGTCGGCCAGCACGTCCAGCATGTCGGCGAGCGGGCGCAGCAGCGGGCCGGGTGCGACGGCGGTGAGGTCGGCCTGGAGGAGGATGTGGTCCAGCGGCTCGGGCAGCAGCGGGGTGAGCAGCCGGGCCGCGCGGGCGGCTTGCACGGCCTGCTCGGCCGGGGTGGGGGCGACCTCCGGTGCCGGGCCGGGACCGGAGCGGGAAGCGGCGCTGGCGACCGCGTCCGGGCCGGTGACCGCGTCCGGGCCGGCGTGCGCCGTGCCGAGCAGGGCCCGGCCTTGCGACGACAGGGCGCCGCGGCCTGTGACGCCGATCAGCTCCGCCTCCGCCAGCGTCCACCGGGCGATGCGGGACCGCAGGTCGTCGCGTGGCGGCGGGGCCTCGGGGGCAGCCGGGGCGGACGCCGCGCGGCCGGTCGGGCGGGCCCGGCCGACCGACCGGGGCCGACCGGACTGCTGAGGCGGCGGAGGGCCGGGCTGCGAGGTGGCGATCGAGGTGGTGCCTTGCAGGGGGCGCTCCCATTGCAGGCGGTCCATCAGCCCGGCCGGGTCGGGGGACGCGCCCTCGGGCAGCTCGGCGAGCAGGGTGAGCACCCGGTGCCGCACCTCCGGTGCCGAGGAGCGGTCCAGGCCGGGGCCGAGCGCCGACAGGGTGCGGTCCTTGCCATCCCGGCCGCCGACCAGGCCCGCGGTGCGGGTCGCGGTCAGCCACGCCGAGACGAGCGCCGCCCAGCGCTCGGCGACGGGCAGCTCCAACCAGGCGTCGTACGCCGGCGTGGGCGCATACCGCTCACCCTCCCGGCGTGCGCCGCCGGTCGCCTCCGGGTCGTCCGACCCGTCGGCCAGACCGCCGTCCGACGCCAGCAGCCCCGCCGCATAGGCCAGCTCCACCCAGAACGCGGCCAGGGGGTACGGCTCACCCCCTGAAGGCAGCGGCTGGTACTCGGGAACGTCCAGCGTGACCGCCGCCCGCTTCAGGTCGCGCACGCTCAGCCCGCCCGCGCGCAGCACGCTCGGACCCGCCTCGCCCCACTCCTTCAGCAGCTGCTCGACGGTGCCGATGGCCGCGTGCGCCTGCCCGGCCGCGGCGCTGTCCACCGTGTGCGGGTCGTGCGGCGTCGCGGGCTCGATCGGGGGCGGCAGCGGGTGCACGGCGCGGTGCGCCCGGCCGCCGCGCAGGTGCAGTGCCGCCTCGCGGGGCAACGTGACGGTGCCGGGTGAGGTGGGCAGCAGCAGACCGCGGTCCAGCAGCCAGCGCAGATGCGCGGCGGGATCGGCGGTCACCTGCCCGTACGGCGGGCCCCACACCAGCCGGGACAGCACGTCGAGCGAGGCGGGCGGCGCCTCGCTCAGCAACGCCGCCATCCGCGCGCGGTCCGTGAACAGCTCCGTCAGCGCGGCCACCGCCGACACCGAGTCATGCGTCGTGGGCAGGCCTGCGGCCGTCACGATCTCCTGTATCCGCCCGGGTGACATGCCCGTGGTGGCCTCGGCGACGGTCGGTCCCAGCCCGGTCGGCGAGGGGTGCCGAGGTGCCGGTGCTAGGAGTTCGCGTGCGGTGCGGACCAGCCGCAGCGCATCGTCCGCGCCCCAGACCAGGGCCTGCCCGCGAAGGGTGTCCAGGGCGTGGGGGAGCGCGGCGGCGACGGTGGCCGCATCGGGGTCGTCCCCTTGCGTACCGTCGCCGATCATGAGGGTGCGCAGGCTGTCGTACGGGGTGGGCTCGGGGGCCACCGCCAGGGCCTCGGCGGTCTGGAGGGCGAACCGGTCCAGGCGGCTCAGCGCACGGACCACGGAGGCGCGGGTGCCCGCGCGGGTGGCCAGCTGGGTCATGTCGCTCGGCACCGGGGAGAGCAGGTCGGGCCGGGCGCGCAGCAGCGCGGCCAGCGCGTCGTCGGCGCGGGAGCGTAGCGCTTCCGCGAGCGAACGAGGGGCGACACCCCCGCCGTCCGGGTGTACGTGGCTGCTCATCTCGTTCACGGTAACGGGTCTGGCTGACATCGCGGGACGTGCCGGTGGGATCGGGGTGGCCCGAAACCGTGCGGCACGTGCCCGCCGCACCGGAACCGACCCGGCGTGGAACCCGACGCCGGGACCCTGCGGCGCGGTAACGTCACGCGCGGGCAGGCCGAGGACCGAAACGCGCGGGCAGGCGAAGGACCGGCAGGACGGACGCGGCGACGTCGCAAACCCCGCCCGGGAGGGGACTTCGTGGGGATCGAGAGTGATCAGCTCGTCTTCGACTACCTGAGCAGGGTCGGCGACCTCGCTCAACAGCAGCAGCTCCCGTCCGGCACCCGCATGCGCCTCGTCAACGAACTGCGTGGCGAGATCGAACGCCGCCGTGCCAAGGCCACCACCCCTGACAGCCCCGCCGCGGTCCGGCGCATCCTCGCCCGCCTCGGCACCCCTGACGAGGTGGTCGAGGCGGCCGGCACCGGCACGGCCCACCAGGCGGCGAAGCCGACGGCCCCGCCCCACGGCGCGGCGGCCGCATCCGGACCACCCGCGGCACCCGCCGCCCCCGTCGCACCGGCCTCGCGCACCTCACGCACGTCAGACGCCTCAGGCACCGTGGCGGGATCCGACGACGGAACCGTCGCCGACCCCGCCCAGCACCCGAAGGACGCCCGCCCCGGCCAGGGCGCCGGCGATGCACGCGCACCCTGGTCGAAGGTGCTGCGCGGCAAGCCGTCCCTGCGCAAGGTGCCGCGCCCCCGCCCCGGTGGAGCCACCCCGAACGCACAGCCCGACTCCCGTTCGACCCAACCGCCCGCCGCCCAGGCACCGTCGCCGCCGCACCTCGCGTCCACCGGCGAGTTGGGTGACCCGAGTGCTCAGCCGGACTGGTGGCGCATCGACAGCGCTCCGTTGGGCGGCATGGAGATCGCTCCCGGGTTCACGGGGGGCGTGGAGATCCCCGAGATACTGCGCCCCCCGGCGCCGAAGGAGGAGACGACCGGCAAGGGCCCCGGCACCGGCGCACCGGCCGACCCGGCCGCCGCCGGAGCCGAGGGCGGCGCCGCGCCCGCCGCCCCCCGCCCACGTGGACTGCGGCGCCTGCTGCGGCGCCGTACCGCGCCGCAGGCCGACGCCGTGGCGCCGGCGAGCCGGGCGCGGCTCAGCTGGAACAACCCGCTGCTCCTGCTCGCGGCCGCCGCCCTCGTCGCCGGTGCCGTGCTCAGCAGCTGGCTCGCGCTCGCCTTCGGCTGGGTGATCGCCTACGCGTCGCGCCGGCTGACCGCGGCCGAGGTCAAGTGGGCGGTCATGGTGCTGCCCGGTCTTGCCGTCACCGCCGGGATCGTCTGGCTCTGGGGCAGGGAGCACCACCGCTGGGGTGCCGACCTGGCTCAGGAGCACATGAGCGACGCCATCGCCCAGACCTGGCCCTGGGTGGTCCGCGGCGCGGCCCTCGCGTCCGCCGCCTTCCTGGTGTGGAGGTCGCAGCGCCGCCGGTCGTGAGGCAGCGGACGCCGGGACGAGAAGCCGCGGACGACCGCTCGTGCGGCAGTGGACGACCGGTCGTGAGGCCGTGGATGATCCGTCGCGAGGCCGCGGATGACCGCTCGTGATGCCGTGGATGAACCGGTCGCGAGGCCGCATGTGAGGGACGCCTCGCCGGAAAGTGGCGCCGGAGTAGGCAGAATAAGTCATATGAATTCGCGCGCCCTGACGGTCGGTTTCGACCTGGACATGACCCTGATCGACTCCCGACCCGGCATCCGCGCCGCCTACCTGGCCCTGTCCGAGGCCACCGGAGTCCACATAGACGCCGATCTCGCCGTCACCCGGCTCGGGCCACCGCTGGCCGAGGAACTGGTGCACTGGTTCCCGGCCGAACGGGTCGCGGAGATGAGCGACCGGTACCGGGCGATCTACCCGGACCACGCCATCGCTCCGACGCTCGCGATGCCCGGCGCGCGCGAGGCGATCGACGCGGTGCACGCGGCCGGCGGTCGCGCCGTCGTCGTCACCGCCAAGTACCAGGCCAACGCCCTGCTGCACGTGAAGCACCTCGGCATCGACGCCGACGTGGTGGTCGGAAACCTGTGGGCGGAGGCGAAGGCCGAGGCGCTGCGCGAGCACGGGGCCGGCGTGTACGTCGGCGACCACACGGGAGACGTCCGCGGGGCGCGCACCGCGAACGCCCGGTCCGTGGCGGTGGCCACCGGACCGTGCAGCGCGGCGGAGCTGCGCGCGGCGGGTGCCGACACCGTCCTGCCCGACCTGCTGGCCTTCCCCGCCTGGCTCACGCAGTACCGGGCGACGGCGGTCTGAGCATCCGGTAATGGTGTAGTAAGCACCTAACTCTGTCGGCCCGAACCGGAAACGGAACGACGGCCCGAAACGCGGACCGGTCGCTTGGAAACCGACCCGGACACCCGAAATCCGGGGATCCGGGAACGCCGAACCGGAATCCATCCGACCGGAAACCGGAAAGCCTCGTATCCCGACCCGGCCCGCTATCCCGAGTCGAAGTACTCGCGCCCGGACAACACCGAAGAGTCCCCGCTATCCGCTCCACACCACATCTCCACACGACATCAGTACGCGACATCAGCACGGTCCATCAGCACGGTCCATCAGCACGGGACATCAGCACGCGGCATCCCGTCACGCGTCGGCCCGGCAGTTGGGGCGCGCAGCGCTGCCCGGCAGCCCGGTACCGCGTCCTCACCACCGCGCGGGAAAACCACCGTCCCAACGGGTAACGGCAGATGGGAAACCGGCGAGGGAAAACCGGCCGATCATTCGAAACCGGCCGATCAGTGGGCGGGTGTCGGCGGCCGTGGTTTTGTGCCGCACCCGAGCCGGGTAGTTCCCAGCGGGTAGGCACTCCGGCGGCGTCTTGTCACCAGCCACGGGACCATTAGCCTTGGTGACGGCGGGTCGGGTGACCCGCTGTAGTGCTATCCGGAGCCGTATTCCATCGGATGATGCGGCATGACCAGTTACGAGGACGAGGACTTCAGGTGCCCACCGGCAAGGTCAAGTGGTTCAACAGCGAGAAGGGCTTCGGCTTTCTCTCCCGCGACGGCGGCGGCGACGTCTTCGTTCACTCCTCCGTACTGCCCGCCGGTGTGGATGCGCTCAAGCCGGGGCAGCGGGTCGAATTCGGCGTCGTCACCGGACACCGTGGCGACCAGGCGCTCTCCGTCACCCTGCTCGACCCCACCCCGTCCGTCGCCGCGGCCCAGCGCCGCAAGCCCGACGAACTGGCCTCCATCGTCCAGGACCTGACCACGGTGCTGGAGAACATCACCCCGATGCTGGAGAAGGGCCGCTACCCGGACAAGGCGTCCGGCAAGAAGATCGCCGACCTACTGCGCGCCGTCGCGGACCAGTTGGACGTATAGCGCCACAGCCCCGTACGTGGCGGCCGGCCCCCGGTGCAGGACGGAAACATGCCGGGTGGCCGCCCACGACGGCCTCGGATACGGATACGGGTACGGGTACCGGTACGGGTACAGGTACGACGTCCTCGGCTACGGGTAGGCCAGCGCGTCCGGGGCGATGGCCGGCACCAGGCCTTCGGCCGCCGCGCGGGTGAGCAGGCCGTGCACGGCCGCGTAGCCGTCCTCGCCCAGGTCGGCCGTGAACTCGTTGACGTACAGGCCGATGTGCTGGTCGGCGACGGCGGGGTCCATCTCCTGCGCGTGTTCGAGTACGTACCCGCGGGAGGCCTCCGGCTCGTCCCAGGCCATCCGGACCGAGGCGCGTGCCGACTCCGCGAGCTGCTTCAGAGTGGCCTCGCCGAGCGAGCGGCGGGCGATGATCGCGCCCAGCGGGATCGGCAGACCGGTCGTCGCCTCCCAGTGCTCGCCCATGTCAGCCAGGCAATGCAGCCCGTAGTTCTGGTACGTGAAGCGTGCCTCGTGGATGACCAGGCCGGCGTCGACGCGGCCGTCCCGCACCGCCGGCATGATCTCGTCGAACGGCAGGACGGTGATCCGGCCGACCCCGCCCGGCACGGTGGCCGCCGCCCACAGCCGGAACAGCAGGTAGGCGGTCGACTTCTCGCTCGGCACCGCGACGGTGGCACCCCGCAGGTCACGGCCCGGCTCGCGGGTGAGCACCAGCGGCCCGCAGCCACGGCCCAGCGCACCGCCGCACGGCAGCAGCGCGTACTGGTCGAGCACCCACGGCAGCACGGCGTACGACACCTTGAGCACGTCGAGTTCGCCGCGCTCGGCCATGCCGTTGGTGATGTCGATGTCAGCGAAGGTGACCTCGACCGGCGGTGCGCCGGGGACGCGGCCGTGCGCCCAGGCGTGGAAGGTGAAGGTGTCGTTCGGGCAGGGCGAGTAGGCCATCCGCAGGGGGCGGCCGCCGGACGGCTGCGCGGAAGGGGTGTCAGTCGGGTACGTCATGCTGCCTCGCCTCTTTCTCACTACGGGCCCGTCACGGACCTTCGAGCACGGTACGGAGCTTCCCGAACGCCTCGGTGAGCGCGGCGAACGCCGCGTCGATGCGCCAGGCCGCCCGGTCGCGCGGGCCCACGGGATTGGATATCGCACGGACCTCCAGCACCGGCACGCCATGCGCGGCGGCCGCCTCGGCCACCCCGAAGCCCTCCATCGCCTCGGCGACGCAGGACGGATGGCGGGTGCGCAGCTCGGCGGCGCGCGCGGCGGTGCCGGTGACGGTGGAGACGGTCAGTACGGTGCCGGTGACCGCGCCGGCCGCGGTGGCGGCGGCCCGCACCAGGTCCGGCGGCGGGTGGTGGGTGACGGTGCCGAAGCCGAGCGCGGTGACCGGCACGAAGCCGTCCGCGGTCTCGGCGCCCAGGTCCGCCACGGTGATCGCGTCCGCGACGACCACGGCGCCCACCGGGGCGGCCGGCGCGAAACCGCCGCCGATGCCCGCGCTGACCACCAGGTCGTACGGCTGCCCGACGAGCGCCGCGGCGGTGAGCGCCGCCGCGGTGGTGGCCGCGGCCCGGGCCGGCCCGACCCCGGCGGCCACCAGGTCCCAGCGCGCCGCCGCCGCGTGGGGCTCCCCGGACCCCCCGGCCGGCTGCGGTGTGACGAGCGTGGCCCCGGGGATTCGGGACTCCCGCACCGGGGCCGCGAACGCGGCGATCACCGCATCCCGTTCGGGTGGTACCGCGGTGGCGACGAGTATCCGCATGCCCCGATCAGCTCTTCCTGGTGAACGTGAACGACCACAGCCCGGTGAACTTCCGGCCGCTGCCCTCCAGCACGCTCGCGGTGCTGGCCGGTCCGGTGGCGCCGTACTGCCGGTCGAAGAAGACGCTGGCCGGGATGGTGCGGTACGTCTTGTGGCTGACGTCGCTGAGCGGCCGGCCGTTCAACAGGATCGCCCAGCCCCTGTCCGCGACCACCGGATCCACGCCGAACCGCACGATGGCGTCAGGGTCCACGCCGAGCGTCTTGTGCCGGCCGCGCAGGCACCGCTCCAGCGCCGACGTCGGCAACTGCCTGCCGTCGTCGTAGCAGTCGGTCTCCGCGTGCACGGAGTCCCGGCCGGAGGTGACGGTGACCAACGGCGTCGGCTTCTGGCAGCCGGAGAGCACGGCCAGCCCCGCGCAGACCGCGCCGAACGTGCCCAGCCTGGCCACGGCACGGTGCCGCCCGGCCCGCGTCGGCGTCGGGCGCGGCGGCCGGCACCGCGACGGCCGCGGCTGCCGGTGCGGCGACCGCGGATGCCGTCTTGCCGTGGGCTGGGAGGTCATAGGCGCAGGTTATCCGGCCGGGCGCGGGCGCGCGGTGCGCGGGGCCCGGCGCGCCGCGCGCCGGTCGCGCCGGGCCTCGAACATGACCTCAGATGACCCGCGTACGCATGTCCTCAGATCACCCGCGTACGGGAGAACGGGCTCCCGTGCCGGGCCGCGCGCAACAGCCCCCGGACGGTCGTCAGCCACCCGGAGGCCACGATCGCCGCGGCGACGGACAGTCCCAACGTGCCGTTGAGCGGCAGCGCGATGCCGACGGCGCCACCGACCACCCACGCCATCTGCAACAACGTCTCCGACCTGGCGAACGCCGACGTGCGCACCGCCTCCGGCACGTCCCGCTGGATCAACGCATCCAGCGACAGCTTCGCCAGCGCCTGCGCGAAACCGGCCATCGCGGACAGCGCCGCCACCAGCACCGTGCTGAACAGGATCGCCGCGGCGACCGCCACGCCGAGCGCGAGCGCCACCACCGTCACGATGATCACCTCGGGGGCGCGCGACTTCAACCAGGCGCCCACCGCCGTACCGAGCGCGTTGCCCGCGCCCGCCGCGACACCGGCGATGCCGAGCGAGACGGCCGCGCTCTGGCCCGCCAGCGGGTGCTCCCTGAGCAGGAACGCCAGGAAGAAGATCAGGAAACCCGACAGGCAGCGCAGCACCGCGTTCGCCGCCAGCGCGGGGATGACCGCGGGGCCCACCGACCGCAGGCCCCGGCGCGGGCGCTCCCGCCGTATCCGCGAGGCGCGCAGATGGGCCTCGTCGGCCGCCAGCAGCGCCTTGTCCTCGCCCTTGCCCGAGTCGACCTTCGGCGGCAACTGGAACGACAGCACCGATCCGACGATGAAGATCACGCAGGCGCCGTACAGCGGCCAGGCGGGCCCGACCAGATGCAGCCAGGCCGCGACCGGGGCGGCCGCGCCGGTCGCCAGCAGCCCGCACAGCGTCACCCGGGAGTTCGCCCTCACCAGCGAGAACCGGGGCGGCAGCAGCCGCGGCACGATCGCGCTGCGCACCACGCCGTACGCCTTCGAGGCGACGAGCACGCCGAGGGCGGCCGGATACAGCTCCAGCGTGCCGGAGGAGACCGCGCGGGACAGCACCAGCGCGAGCACCACCCGGGCGAGCATCGCGGTCGCCATCGCGGCGCGGCGGCCGTGCGGCACGCGGTCGAGGATCGGGCCGATCACCGGCGCGAGCAGGGCGAACGGGGCCAGGGTGACGGCGAGGTAGAGCGCGACGCGGCCACGGGCCTCGCCCGTGGGCACCGAGAAGAACACCGTCGAGGCGAGCGCGACGGTGATCATGACGTCGCCCGCGCCGTTGACGCCGTGCAACTCGATCAACTTCGCGAGCCCCGACTCGCCGGCGCCGTGGGCGTGCGTGGCCTTGCGGATGCTGCGGAGGGTGGCGGTCACGGGGTAGCGGAGGGCGCGGGTGAGGGTGTGGACGGTACGCAGGACGGTTCGGCGGGTGGGGGCCGAACCGTCTGGCGTCAGGGTCGCTCGCGCGGCTGCCATTCCGTCATAGTGCCCCCAGAACGGTCCCGTACGTGTCTTTCCACGTGGGCCGCCCCCGTGGGTGCCCCCCTCTGGGGGCTTTGCCCCCAGGCCCCCTTTGTCGGCCTTGACGGCCTCGTCCTCAATCGCCGGACGGGCTTTGATGTGCGCGGCGTGTGCCGGTGCGCTGGTGCGTGTTTGCGACTGCGGGTCGGCTGTGGCTGGGGTCGCCTTCTGTTTCGTTGTGGGTCGGGGGCGTGGGGGATGTACGTGCTCGGCCGGCGCGATGATCGTGGACCGTCAGTTCACCGGCACTCGGCGGCGGTCCTGCGCGCGCACATCCCCCACGCCCCCTCCCGTCTCGTACGCGACCCGCACCCCGGTGGGCCTTGCCCCATGCCCGTGGGGGGCGACACCCCGAAAGGGGTGGAGGAAGGAAAAGGAACCACCGGGGGAGAGCCGCGTCTGAGACGGGAGGTGTCGTGGGGGTATGTGCGCGCGCAGGACCGCCGCTGGGTGCCGTGAACTGGCGGTCCAGGGCAATCGCGCCGGCCGAGCACGTACATACCCCCGCGACACCGACCCACCCACCCCAGCAAAGGCGGCCCTTCGGCACCCCAGGGACAAGGGGGCACCGCCCCAAACCTTCTGTGGGCAGTCGTTCCGCAGGGCGGAACGGGTGGGCACAGGCCACGACGCACGGTCACGTGCAACGGCACCGGGCCCCCGGACGACCGGGCACCGCTAGCGCAGCGCTACCGCAGGCGCCTCCCCAGGCGCCACCGCGAGCAGCGAGATGATCGCAAGCCCCCGCTGCGCCGCATCGTTCGTCGCCGCGTTCGGGACCTCGTCGACCGCCTCCGGCACCGCATCGCCGTCGACGCGGGTAGTCGACGGCCACGGCTTGCCGGCCGGGTCGGCAAGGTACTGGTCCCAGCCGCGCTTCCGGATCGCCGGGTCGTCCAGCTGTTCACCGGCCCAGGCGGTGACGCGGGAGTAGATCGTCTTGAACGCGCCGGGATTGAAGTCGCGCCCGTAGCGGGCGATCTTCTCGTCGGACGGGGCCTGGACGTAGCGCGCGAAGTCGAGGAAGGTCTGGCGGAACTCCGGTACGTCGACCAGGTCGAGCGCCTCCCACAGGGCCTGCTCGCCGCAGAACGCCATCGACAGGTTGTATCCGCCGTCGAAGTCGCCCTTCTCGAAGTTGACGAGGTGCCCGGTGCCGGGGTCGAAGCCGACCGCACCGCCCGCCTCACCGGTGAACAGGCCGGCGGGGAACGTGGCGATGTCGCGCATGCCGGTGACGATGCGGTCCCGCCACCTGGTGTCGCCGGTGCGTTCCCACTCGGTGAGCCAGTTGCCCATCAGCGCGTACCAGTCGGGTCCTATCCGCACCCGGGCCGGCGCCTTGTCCTGCGGGGGCAGCACCTCGCGCAGCGGGTCGACCGTGAGCAGGGTCTCGTCCGCCTTCAGGGAGCTGCGGATCAGGTCGCCGAGGAGTTCGTCGGCGGTGAGGTAGTACATGAACCGCTTGGTGTACGACTCGCCGACACGGGCCTCCTTGGCCCCGTCGCCCCAGTGCATGACGTTGTGCCGGGAGCCGAGCCCGGCGAAGCGTCCGGTGTGGTGGGTGTCCACCTCGGATACGTGCCGGGTCATCGCGTGTGCCAGCCGGAACGTCGCCGCGTCACCGCTGCGCAGGAACGCGTACCAGAGCATGGCGTCGGTGCCCAGCTCGGCGTTGTCCCAGGCGTAGCCGCCGACGTCGTAGCGCCAGGTGTGCCGGTCGGTGTCGTAGGTGTGCATCACGTCGCCGTAGTCCCAGAAGCCGTACCACTCCCGCTCGTCGACCTGCTTGCGGTAGAACTCCACGTCCGCGGCGACGGAGTCCTCCAGCGCGGCCCGTGCGGGGGTGCTGCGGTCGGGCAGGCTCCAGCGGCCGAAGACCCCGGCGGCGTGGTACCACTCCGGGGCCGCCACCAGCTGCGGCGGGGCGGCGACGGCGGTCGACAGGGCGACGACGGTCTTGCGGGACGGGGTCGCCGCGTGCGCCCAGAGTTCCATCTCGGTGGAGCGGACCATGCCTTCGGGGGTGCTGAACCCCTCCTGCACGTCCTCGTAGGCGAGGTCGAGTCCGTGCCCGGTGGTGTCGTAGTGGCGCAGGTCCATCGCGCCGCCGAGCGGCGACCACGACCACAGGGTCACCGTGGCGGTGTCCGTGCCGGCGCCACGGACGTCCAGGGCGCGCGGGAAACGCTGCCAGAAGTCCCGCATGCCGACGCCGAGCCCGCCGCCGGCGCCGCCCACGTAGCCGTAGCCGGAGGCCCGCTTGCCGTGTCCTGCGTGCTTGAGCCAGCTGCCGTGTGACGACGTGCGCTTCCACACCGAGAAGTGGTCGGGCGAACCCTGGAAGAGGGTGAAGTCGTTCCAGACGGCGAGCTGCTGGTAGCCGTCCCGCACCTGCTGGGCCCATTCCGAGACCGGTGGTGTGGCGGTGCCGGCGAGTTGCGCGGTGCGGACGGCTTCGCCGGGGTCGCGGCGCAGCCCGGTCAGGACCCGCACGGGTTCGCCCCAGACGCCGCCCGACGTGGTGCCGAAGCGGATGTGCCGGTTGTGCGCCTCGTCGGCCATGGGGACGGCCAGCTGGAGTCCGAGTCCGCGCACGAAGTCCCGGGAGGTGTCGGCGTTCCAGGTGAAGTGGTGCACCAGGCGCAGCGATTCGGCGCCCGCGCCCAGGTAGACCCGGAGCACCCAGGGCAGGATCGCCCGCCCGCCGCGGCCGTGCGCCGTGCCCTCGTCGCGGTGGTGGGAGCCGGACAGCTCCACCATGGCACGCACCGCTCCCGCCTCCTTGACCACGGCGGACTCCACGACTCCGGTCCAGCCGGTGCGCACGGGGGTGTCGTCGTCCTCCGGCCGGTCCTGGAGCAGCAGGACCAGCCGGCCGTCGTGCGCGGTGGTGCGGCCGTCCCGGCTGATGGAGCGGATCGCGATCGGCCCGCGTTTCGACAGCCGGACCTCCACCACGCCGTTGGCCAGCACGATCTCGGTGCCGGTCGACTTCACCGTCACGGGGTGCGCGGGCGCGGCGGGGGTGCCGGGCGCGAGGTGGTAGCCGTCCGCCGCGGTGTCGGCCGCGATGGCGTGCCCGGTCCACTTCAGCGATCCGTCCGGCCAGTGCGCGAGCGGCCAGGACTGCACCGGGACCGCCGTGCCGGCGTCGTCCCGCAGGGCGAACGTGGCGTCCTTCGCCATGGTCCCCTTCGGCCAGGGAACGCCCCACGCGGTGCCGGTGCCGGCCGCCGGCGCGCCGTCCAGCCAGTGCAGGTCGACGCCTTCGGCCGGCCCGGTCGCCCTGGCGGGCCCGGCCGGTCCGGCGGCGGCAGCCGCGCCCGGTCCTGCGGCGGACGCACGGGCCGCCGGGCCCAGCGCGAAGGCGGCCGTGGCCACGGAGGCCCCGACGAGGAAGTTGCGGCGGTCGAACGGCGCCGCCGAGGACGCAGGCGACGGCGACGGCGACGGAGATGGTGAGGGCGACGACGGCGCGGGCATGGCTGGCCTCCGGCAGCGGGGTACGGACTCGGGCGGGCGCACGGCGCGGGACGGGTGCGGAGTGGGACGGCATGGGCGGCATGGGGATGGCGCGGGGCGCCGTCACCTCCGCGGACGGTGCGTCGAGGTGGCGCGTGACGGGGCTCGGGACTTCCCTGTCCGGGTGCGTGACGACGTGGCCGTGGTGTCCGTGACGTGTGGGTGCAGCGAGAAACGCGGGAATGCTGAATCGATCTAAAGTCCGAGGTGGGGCCTTGTCAAGGGATGGAGCGGTAAACAGTAAGCGCTTTCGAAAATCTCATGCATACGGCACGTAATTGCCGTCGGCTGCGGCTCCCTCGGCCTCGTTGGCCGCGTCGATGGGGGTGTCCGGGGGTCCGGGGTGGGAGCGCGTCCATGGGAGGATTTCGTCCTATTGGTAATGGTTATGAGCGCCGGTGCGGAGACCTCTTCGTCGGCGGCGCGGTGACGGCGAAACCGTCGCCCCACCTCCTCCCCGCCACGAATAGCGCTTTCCAAATCTCTTGACTAGCCGTCGTAGTCGCCTTAGCGTGCGTGGCCGTGAAACGATTCAGACCTAGCCCGTGCGGGTGATAGGGGAACGCCATGCCAGGTAAATGGTCCCGCCGGGGCGTCTGGACCACGGTGGCCGCGCTGTCGGTCACCCTCACCGGTGTCCTCACCGGGTGCGGCTCGTCGTCGGGGGGTGACGGTCCGCAGACCATCCGGTTCGTGTGGTGGGGTGCGCAGGACCGCGCCGACGCGACCGAGAAGGCCGTCGCGCTGTTCGAGAAGAAGTACCCGGACATCAAGGTCAAGACGGAGTTCAGCGGCTACGCCGACTACGTCCAGAAGCTGACCACGCAGATGGCCGGAGGCGCGGCCCCCGACGTGATGCAGCTGGACCGCCCGACCTTCGGCGAGTACGTCCACCGGCATGTGCTGGCCGATCTCGGTGACGCCGGGAAGGCGATCCGGGTGAACAAGATCCCGAGCAATCTGCTGTCCGGCGGTCAGGTCGACGGCGCCCAGTACGCCATCCCGGCCGGCCAGACCGCGCAGGTGCTGGTGTACGACACCGCGCTCTTCAAGAAGGCCGGCGTCACCCTGCCGTCCCAGGGCAACGGCTGGACCTGGGAGCAGTTCACCACCGCCATGAACAAGGTGGGCTCCGCCACCGGCACCCCCGGGACCACCGACTTCGGCTGGGCCGTCGACTGGTTCGAGTCCTGGCTGCACGCGCAGGGCAAGCAGCTCTACACCAGTGCGGGCAAGCTCGCCTTCACCAAGGACGACCTGGCGAGGTTCTGGAACCTCACCGGAGACATGCGCAAGGCCAAGGGCGTCAGCGCACCGCAGGCGACCACGAAGATGGACGGTTCCATGCAGACGTCGGCGCTGGTGCTGAAGCAGGCCGCGTCCGAGATGAACTACGACTCCAACCTGACGTCGTACAACGCCTCGTACAAGGGCACCCTGAAGGCGGCCCCGCTGCCCGGTGCCGCCGGCAGCGACCGCACCGGCATGGCCGCGCTGCCGCCCGTCTACTACGGCGTCGCCCAGCACTCCTCCCACAAGGACGCCGCCGAGAAGCTGCTCGACTTCCTCGTCAACGATCCCGCGGCGGGCAAGGCCCTGGGCGCCACCCGCGGACTGCCGGCCAACACCGACATCCGCACCCGGGTGTGTGACGCCGCGACCGCCGGCGACAAGGCGGTGTGCGACTACGAGAGCAGCGTCACCGACCGCCTCGGCCCCTCGGCGACCTGGCTGTGGCCCACCGGCTCCTCGGCGATCAAGACCGACTTCCAGCAGGTCTACGACGACGTGATCTTCGGCAAGACGAGCGTCGCCGACGCCGCGGAGCGGGTGGTCAAGGACGCCCAGGACTCGCTGGACTCGTGAACCCGGGTCAGAGGGAGAGCGCCGGGCGGCCACCGGCGACGGAGGAAGGGTGACCGATGGCGAACACCGCACTGACGCGACCGGTGGCCGACCGCGCACCGGTCGGCGCCGGGGCGACGGCCCAGCGGCGCCGGCGCCGCCGTCGTGACCGCACGGCCTATGTCTTCCTGTCGCCGTGGGTCATCGGCGCGAGCCTGCTGACCATCGGCCCGATGCTGGCGTCGCTCTACCTGTCGTTCACCGACTACGACCTGTTCGACGCGCCGAAGTGGGTCGGGTTCGACAACTACGTCAAGATGTTCGGCGAGGACGACCGCTACTGGCACGCGGTGACGACCACCCTGGAGTACGTGGTGGTCTCCGTGCCGCTCAAGCTCGGTCTCGCGCTCGCGGTCGCCGTGCTCCTGAACAAGCGCCGGCGCGGCACCGGCTTCTACCGTTCGGCCTTCTACGCCCCGTCGCTGCTCGGCGCCAGCGTCAGCGTCGCCCTGGTGTGGCGGGCGATGTACGGCGACGGCGGTGTCGTCAGCCGGGTGCTCGGCGCCTTCGGGCTGCACACCGGCAGCCTGGTGGACCAGCCCCGGTACGCCCTGCTGACCGTGATCGCGCTGGCCGTATGGCAGTTCGGCGCCCCGATGGTGATCTTCCTGGCCGGCCTGAAGCAGGTGCCGCGCGACCTCTACGAGGCGGCAGCCCTGGACGGTGCAGGGCCGGTGCGCCGGTTCTTCGCGGTGACGCTGCCGATGCTCTCCCCGGTGCTGCTGTTCAACCTGGTGCTGGAGACCATCCACGCCTTCCAGTCGTTCACCAGCGCCTTCATCATCAGCAGTGGCCGCGGCGGACCCAGCGACTCCACGCTGCTGTACACGCTCTACCTCTACCAGCGCGGCTTCACCGACTTCCGGATGGGCTACGCCTCCGCGATGGCCTGGGTGCTGCTGATCGTCGTCGCGCTGATCACCGCGCTGCTCTTCGCCAGCGCCGGCAGGTGGGTCTTCTACGCGGGGGAGGACAAGCGATGAGCGCCGAGGCGACGACGGTGACGGCGGTCCACGGGCCGGCCGGTGCCCGGAAGCGGTCGGCGGGCCGTGCCGGCCGTTCCGTGCTCTGGCACGTGCTGGTGGTGGCCGTCGTCCTGCTGCTGCTCTACCCGGTCGGCTGGCTGGTCTCCACCTCGTTCAAGCCCGCCGACGAGGTCCTCTCCAGCCTGGCGCTGCTGCCCGAGCACGGCACCACGGGGAACTACACCGAGGTCCTCCACGGCGTCGCCGGGTACGGCGTCTGGCGGTACTTCGGCAACTCGCTGGCCGTCTCGGTGGGCGCGGTGGCCGGGAACGTGCTGTCCTGCTCGCTGGCCGCCTACGCCTTCGCCCGGCTGCACTTCCGCGGGCGCGGACCGCTGTTCGGCTTCATGATCTGCACGATCATGCTGCCCCAGCACGTCGTCCTGATCCCGCAGTACATCGTGTTCCAGAAGCTCGGCATGGTGAACAGCTTCTGGCCGCTGATCCTGCCGAAGTTCCTCGCCACCGACGCGTTCTTCGTCTTCCTGATGGTGCAGTTCATCCGGACGCTGCCGCGCGAGCTGGACGAGGCGGCCACCGTCGACGGCTGCGGCCCCTACCGGACCTTCGGCCATGTCATCCTGCCGCTGCTGCGGCCGGCCCTGATCACCACCGCCATCTTCACGTTCATCTGGACCTGGAACGACTTCTTCACCCAGATGATCTACCTCAACGACCCGGCCAAGTTCACCGTCCCGCTGGCCCTGCGGATCTTCATCGACCAGACCGGGAACTCCGCGTTCGGCCCGATGTTCGCCATGTCGGTGCTGGCGCTGGTGCCCATCGGGCTGTTCTTCCTCGCCTTCCAACGGTTCCTGGTGGACGGCGTGTCCACGTCGGGGCTGAAGGGCTGAGGGGGCCGAAGGCGATGGAAGCGGCTCCCGATCCCTCCTCCGAAGGACTGCTGCGGCACCTGCGGCTGCCCGCCGAAGTGCTGCTCGTCGGGGTACTGGTCTGCGTCGCCGCGCTCCCGGTGGTGACCTCGCTGGCGGCGGCCGGCGCCGGTGCCGTCCTGCTGCGGGAACTGGTGGCGGACGACCGCACGCCCACCGTCCGCCGTTTCCTGCACCTCGTCGGCGGCGCGCTGCGGCAACCGGTGGCGCTGCTCGCCCCGTTCGCGGTCGCCGCCGTCGCCGCCCTGGACACCCTCGCCCTGCTCGCCGGCCTGCCGGGCGGCACGGTCACGGGGCCGCCCCTGGCGCTCGCGCTCGTCGCGGTCCTGCTCACCGGGGTGCGCGCCGCGGCCCGGTGGCGGCCGGGCGACAGCTGGCGCACCGTGCTGGCCGAGGCGGCGCCGCTGGTGCTGCGTGACTGGCCGGGCAGCCTGATGCTGGTCGGCGCCCTCGTGGTGCTCGGCGTGGTCGCCGCGCACGCACCGGCGTTCGTCATGGTCCTGCCCGGTCTGCTGGTCATGGCCGGGGTGGCGGTGGAACGGCGCACGCGGCGGCCCGCACGATCGCGCTCCTGACGATGACATGACTCCGGTGCGGCCCGCGGGGGAGGCGGACCGCACCGGAGCGCGTGCTCGCACGCGATCAGCGGTCGGCAGGACGCGTCATCCCCGACCGGGCACGGCCGCCGCCGACTTGCTGCCGATGCTGCCGGGCACCGAAAGCAGCGCGTTGTACCAGACGTTGGCCATCTTGCTGTAGCCACTGGCGTTGGGGTGCACCCCGTCACCCGCCAGGTCGGACAAGGTGAGTGCGTCGTACATGTCGACCATGTGGACGTGCTTGCCGGCGTTCACCTTGTTCTGCACGATCCCGGGGATGGCCGCGTTGAAGGAGCGGACGATCGAGTCGTCGAACGCGAGTGGGGTGATCTGCGCGACGAACACCTCGGCGTCCGGTGCCGTGGCCGTGATGTGGTCGAGCAGGGTGGAGAGCCGGGACGGCGCGCCGCCGGGGTCGCTGCCGTAGATGTCGTTCGTGCCGATGTGCAGCAGGATGGTGTGCGGCGTGGAGGCGCGCAGCCAGTTCACCACGTTCTGGTCGATCTGGGCGATGGTCCACCCGGAGTGGCCCTCGTGGTCGTGGTCGCCGAGGCTGCTGGGGCCGTTGTACAGCGAGCCGACGAAGTCGACCTTGTAGCCGCCCGACACGAACTTGTTCCAGAGGTCGATGCGGTAGCCGCCCGGCACGGTGATGCCGTCGGTGATCGAGTCGCCCAGCGGCATGACCTTCACCCCGCCGTTGGACTCGGTGGTCCCGGCCTGGGCGGTGGTGGCGGTGGTGGTGAGCAGCGCGAGCATCATGGACGCGATCGCGATGAAGCCGGTGAGCAGACGTTTCGTTCTTGCCATGCTCCGTCTCCTTTCCATCTCCTTGAAGGCCCTCCTTCGCGGAGGACCAGGTCAGGCGGGCAGCCGGCATGGCGCCGCCGAGGGGTGGTTCGGGGGTGTAGCGGAGCCGGTCGGCCCGGGGCCGACCGTCGGCACCGTCGGTCTGGCGGTTCCGGCGGTACCCGCAGCGTCGCGGCTTCAGCGGTACCGGTGATGGCTGAGGCGGTGGCGACCCACGGTGAAACATCTCGGAGTCTGCCCCCGATTGTTTTCGTCCTGCAAGAGCCCCTGCGGGGCGAGTTCACGGCCCGAGCGAGGCGACCGCCTCGGAAAAGCCCTGCTGTAGTGCGAAGATGACGCCCTCTCAGGGGTCAAGATGCGCGAAAGATTTCGGGACCGGGGGCGGGCTGGTCCCCTGTCCCAGGTCGTGCAGAAGGTATTGACGTGCCCTGGGGGCCGCTTATTATCGCATGCTGTCCGGATAATCGGCCATCGTTCGAGATGTCGAATGCGCGCGGCCTTCGGAGGAGTCCGGTACTACGTGAACGGCCAATGGGACGGCTCCGCCGTGAAGTGGACCGACGACTGGGACCTGTCGACCACCGGTCTCCAGGTCGGACGCGACGGCACCGGCGCCGCGGGCAGCGAGTACTTCGCCGGCGCGGTCGAGGAGGTGCGGGTGTTCGACGGTGCCCTGGGCAGCCAGTCGGTCGCGCAGCCGGCCGGGTGGCCGTCGGGCAGTGATGTGGGCGGCGCCGTGGCCTGATCGCCGTTGCTGCGGGCCGACGTCGTTCGTGCGGGCCTACGCGGGCCATGAACCCGTCGGCCCGCTCGCCTGCACCCCCTTACAACCCGTCCGCCTCGATGAGCCGGCTGTCCGGTTCGGTCGGGTCGGCCTGGTTGACCCGTCGTCGCATCGCCGGAAGGCGCTTGGCGAGGAGGGTGATGCCGAGCATGTCGACCAGGGCCAGGGCCGCCATCGGCAGCCACGTGGCGGCCGGGCCGTGGGCGAGGAGGGTGGTCATGAGGACCGGGGTGACCACGTCGCCGATGCTGAAGGCCATCTGGGAGAGCGAGTTGTACCGGCCTCGGCTCGCCGCGGTGGCGCAGTCGTTGACGATGGGGGAGACGACCAGGCTCTGGATCAGTTCGCCGACGGTCATCAGGACGACCGAGGCGAGCGCGAGGCAGATGCTGAACGCGGCGGACCGTACGTACGCGCAGCAGAGCACCACGACGTACGCGCCGCCGACGACGGCCTGCGAGGCCAGCAGGCTGCGGTGCCGGCGGCGGCCCGTGATGGCAGCGCCCACGGGGGTGGCGCCCGCCGCGCTGAGTACGGCGTTGACCGCCAGGACGGTGCCGGGGATCCACGGCGGCAGGTGCACCGTGTCGACCAGGAAGACGGGGACGGCCAGGCCGAACGCGAGCGAGAGCAGCGCCAGGCCGAAGTTGAGGGCGACGAAGCCCAGGAACGGGCGGTCTCGGAGGGTGGTTGCCCAACTGGCCGGGGGCTCCGGGAGATCGGAGTCGTCCAGGCCGTTCCCGGCGGTGGGGGAGGACGAGTCGCCTGCCGGGTGGGCACCGCGCGCGGCGTCCAGCCGCGTCAACACCGCCGCCACCGCGAACGACACCGCGTTGACCGCGACGATCGCGAAGTACCCGTTCTTCCCGCCGACCGCCACGGCGAGGCTCGCGCCCAGCGCCCCGACGCCAAGACCCGCATGGCGCAACGTGGTGATCAGGGCGAACCAGGACTCCTGCTGCTTCCCTTCCGCCACGTCGTGCACGAGGGCCGGATAGGCCACCCAGAACGCCGAGTTGCCGACCTGCACCACGATCGCCGCGACGAGCAGGTGGGCGAAGGAGGAGTCCACCAGGAGGTAGTTGAGGAAGCCGATCGCCTGGGTGACGTTGGAGACGATCACCGTGGTGCGGGCGCCGAAGCGGTCGCAGAACATGCCGGAGGCCGGGGTGGCCGGTATGCGTATCAACGCGGCGATGGACAGGGCAAGGCCGACCCTGCCGAGGGTCAGGTCGGTCGTCGCGGTGAAGTAGAGGACCGAGAAGGGCAGGAAGAGGCCCGTGCCCAGGGCGTCGATGGACAGTGCCGAGAACAGTCGTCGGTGGCCGCGGGCGTCGGGGAGCCATGCGCGCACGGTGGAACCCTTTCGGGACGATCCAGCCGCACCGCGCTGCCGTGCAGCGTCTCGTGCGACCCCACCCCGAAAAGGGCAAGACGACTAACGTATGAAGGGCCTGATCGGCGGGTCAAGTCATTATCGGTGCCCCTCCGGCCCCGGCTCGTCGAACCGCGCGAGGTCCCGCAGCCACACCTGTGCCGTGCTGTCGGACGGTGCGCGCCAGTCGCCGCGCGGCGAGAGGGAACCGCCGGCCGACACCTTCGGCCCGTTCGGCAGGGCCGAGCGCTTGAACTGGGCGAACCCGAAGAAGCGGCGGCAGAAGACGTCCAGCCAGTGCCGGATGGTCGGCAGGTCGTAGGCCTTCCGCTTGGGGTCGGGGAAGCCGGGCGGCCAGACACCTGCGTCGCGGTCGTGCCAGGCGTGCCAGGCCAGGAAGGCGATCTTCGACGGGCGCATGCCGTGCCGCAGCACGTGGTGGAGCGTGAAGTCGTGCAGCGCGTACGGGCCGATCTTGTCCTCCGTGGACTGGAGTTCCTCCCCGGGGACGAGCTCGGGGCTGATCTCCGTGTCGAGGATCGCGGTCAGCGTCTCGCCGGTCTCCTCGTCGAACTGCTCGCTGCTGACGACCCAGCGGATGAGGTGCTGGATGAGCGTCTTCGGCACACCGGAGTTCACGTTGTAGTGGCTCATCTGGTCGCCGACGCCGTACGTGCACCAGCCCAGCGCCAGCTCGGACAGGTCACCGGTGCCGAGCACGATGCCCCCGCGCTGGTTGGCCAGCCGGAACAGGTAGTCGGTGCGCAGGCCCGCCTGCACGTTCTCGAAGGTGATGTCGTACACCGGCTCGCCGGCGGAGAACGGGTGGCCCATCTCCTCCAGCATGGTCCGTGCGGTCGGCTTGATGTCGAGTTCGGCCGCGGTGATGCCGAGGGCGCGCATCAGCTTGTGGGCGTTGCCCCTGGTGTGGTCGCTGGTGGCGAAGCCGGGCATGGTGAAGCCGAGGATGTCGCTGCGCGGGCGCCCTGCACGGTCCATCGCGCGGGCGGCGACGATCAACGCGTGCGTGGAGTCGAGGCCACCGGACACCCCGATGACGACCTTCGGGCCGCCGATCGCGGCCAGCCGCTGCTGGAGGGCGGCGACCTGGATGTGGTACGCCTCGTAGCAGTCCCGGGCGAGACGGCTCGCGTCGGCCGGCACGAACGGGAAGCGCTCGACCCGGCGCCGCAGCCCGAGGTCGGTCCGCGGCGGGTCGAGCCGGAACGCGATCTGGCGGAAGCCGTCGGTGCGGGCGGCGTGGGTGCGGCGGTTGTCGTCGAAGGTGACCGTGTGGTGGCGCTCCTGCCGGAGCAGGTCGAGATCGACGTCGGCCACCGCGTACTGGTCGTCGAGCGGGAAGCGGTCCGTCTCGGCCAGCAGCACCCCGTTCTCGTAGATCATCGTCTGGCCGTCCCAGGACAGGTCGGTGCTCGACTCGCCGAGACCGGCCGCGGCGTAGACGTACGCGGCGAGGCAGCGCATGGACGCCGACCGGCAGAGCAGCCGCCGGTCATCCTCGCGCGCGACGGTGATCGGGCTGCCCGAGAGGTTGGCGAGGACGGTCGCGCCGGCCAGCGCCGCCTCCGCGCTCGGCGGTACCGGAATCCACATGTCCTCGCAGATCTCCACGTGCAGCACCAGGCCGGGGACGTCCTGGGCCGCGAAGAGCAGGTCGACGCCGAACGGGACCGTCGCGCCGCCGACGGTGATCGTTCCACCGCGCTCGTCGTCGCCCGCCGCGATCTGCCGCTTCTCGTAGAACTCGCGGTAGTTCGGGACATACGACTTGGGCGTGATGCCGAGGATCCGGCCGCGGTGCACGATGACCGCGCAGTTGTAGATCCGGTGGCGATGGCGCAGCGGGGCGCCGACGACGAGCACCGGCAGCAGCTCCGCCGAGCGGGCCACCACCGTCGCAAGCGCTGTCTCGACCTCGTCGAGCAGCGCGTCCTGCAACAGGAGGTCCTCGATCGAGTAGCCGGTCAGGCAGAGTTCCGGGAAGACCGCGACGGCGACGCCCTCCTGCGCGCAGCGGTTCGCCAGCCGCAGTACCGCCTCCGCGTTCCGCTGCGGGTCGGCGATGGTGGCGTGGCCGGTGCACGCGGCGACCCGCGCGAAGCCGTGCTCGTAGATCGACCAGAAGTTCATCGGCCCTCCGTGTCCTGTCACCGGGCGTCCAGCCACGGCCTGCGCCCCGGCCCGGTCGGGTGGGTACCCGTGACGCCCATGACGACCGAGTAGAGGCTGGTCTCCGCCGTGATGAAGAGACGGTTGCGCTTGGCACCGCCCCAGCTGATGTTGGCGACCGCCTCGGGAACGTTGAGCCGCCCGATCAGCGTGCCGTCGGGGTCGTAGCAGTGCACCCCGTCGTCCATCGCGCCCACCCAGAGCCGGCCGGCGTCGTCGAAGCGGATGTTGTCGAAACGGGCCCGCTCCCGGGGCGCGGCCTCGGCGAAGACCGCACCGTCCGACAGCGTGCCGTCCTCGCGCACGTCGAAGACCCGGATGACGCCTCCCCGGGTGTCGGAGACGAACAGCCGCCGCTCGTCGGCCGAGAAGACCAGGCCGTTCGGAGCGCCGAAGCAGTCGGCGACCAGCCGCACCTCGGCGGTGGCCGGATCTATGCGGTAGACGTTGTTGGCCCCGATCTCGCTCTCCGCGCGGTAACCCTCGTAGTCGGTGAGGATGCCGAAGTCCGGGTCGGAGAACCAGATCGAGCCGTCGGACTTCACCGTCGCATCGTTCGGGCTGTTCAGGCGCTTGCCCTGCCAGCGGTCGGCCAGCACGGTGAGGGTGCCGTCGTGCTCGGTCCGGGTCACCCGGCGGTTGCCCTGCTCGCAGCTGATCAGCCGGCCCTCGCGGTCGAGCGTGTTGCCGTTGGTGTGGCCGGCGGTGCGGCGGAAGACCCTGACCTCGCCGGTCTCCTCGTCCCACCGGAGCATCCGGTCGTTGGGGATGTCGCTCCAGATCACCTGCCGCCAGGCGGGCAGGTAGATCGGGCCCTCGGCCCAGCGGCAGCCGGTGTACAGGAGCTCCAGGCCGTCATCGCCGTTCATGCAGCGACCGGTGCGGAACCGGTCGTCGAGCATCTCGTACAGCGGTGCTGCGTGCTCGCTGGTCATGCGGGTCCTTCCCAGCCGGACGGGTGCCGAATACCGTGCGCCGAGCGTCGAATGTGCTTCGGCTCATAGTGAAGACTGCTGGATGACGTATGGTCGCTGCAAGGTCGGTCCGAACGGAGAGTCGTGGATCACAGAGTCATGGATCACATAGATCGTGCCCTGCTGGCACATCTCCAGCAGGATGCCACCCAGTCCTACGCCACACTCGGCCAGGCCGTGGGCCTCTCCGCCGGTGCGGCCCACGAACGCGTGCGGAAGCTGCGGGAGCAGGGTGTCATCCGCCGCACCGCCGCCGAGGTGGACCCGGCGGCGGTCGGCGGCGGCGTGCTGACCTACGTGACGGTGGACTCGACGTCCTGGATGGGTGACTCCGCGGAGAGCTTCGCCGCGCTCCCCGAGGTCGTCGAGGCGCACGTCATCGCCGGGAGCGCCGCGGTGCTGGTGAAGGTCAGGACCGCGAGCACCGGGCAGTTGCAGGACGTGCTGAGGCGGATATACGCCATCGACGGGGTGAGCGGGACGCGGGCCACGGTGGTGCTGGAGACGTTCTTCGAACGGCCGGTGTCTCCCGGCATCGCCGATCAGGGGTGAGCCACGGGGTGCCACATGGGGTGCCAAGGAGGCTCGGGGGACTCAGGGGGCCCGAGGGGGCCTGTCACACCCGCCGCCTATCCTGCCGGCGTGTCTGACGATCGTTTGGTTCTGAGCAGCGCGGCTCCCGGCGAGCACCGGATCGACGACCTCGCCGTGGTCGACGTCGACGGGGCGCCGCTGGTGGTGTGCACCGGCTTCTACACGGTGTGGAGCTGGGCGCCGTTGCAGGACGCATGGCTGGAACGGCCCCTGGCGTACGCCTTCGCCGAAGATCCCCTCGCCGCCGCGTACCCGGACGCCAGGAACGACGTCGACTCGGTCGCCGTGGCCGTCTCCGACGGGCGGGTGGTCGTGGCCGCCGGCGGCGATGAGCAGGGACCGGCCGTCTGGGACCTGGCCAGCGGCGCGTTGCTCCGCGGGGCGTCCTACGACGAGCCCTACGTCTCGTCCATAGCCGCGGTGCGGGGGGAGGGCCCAGCCCTGTTCGTGGTGGGCAGCGGGGTCCACTGGGACGGGCTCCGGGTGCTGGGACCGTCCGCCGACGTGCCTTCGGTGGAGCTGGACGCCGGCTCCGTCTGGGGCCTGGCCAGCGCACGGATAGACGGCCGTCCGCTGGTCGCCGGGGGCGGGGAGGAGGAGGTGGCGGTCTGGGACGTGGCGAACGGTGCCGAGGTCGCCTCGTTCCACCTGGACGACGAGCAGCGGGCCTACGCCGTCGCCTTCTCCCGGCTGAACGGCGGCCCCGTCGTCGTGGCGGGCACGGACTCCGGAAACGTCTACGCGTTCGACCTCTCCGGGGACGAGGACGACGATCCGATCCACGAACCCCTGACCGGCCACGAGGGTGAGATCAACGCCCTGGACGTCGCCACGGTCGGTGACCGGGCCATCGTGGTGACCGGTGGCGCGGACGGGACCGTGCGGTTCTGGGACCTCGCCGGCGGGCGCCCCGCCGGACCCCCGGCGACCGGTCACGAGGCGAGCGTCGAAGCCGTGACGATCACCACGCTGCGGGATCGCCCGGTCGCCGTGACCGCGGGCCGGGACGGGGTCGTACGGGTCTGGGACCTGTCCTTCTGATCTCGGGTGGGCACGGCGCATCGTCAGCGCCGCCTTCGACGCGGTGTACAACGGGGCCACCACCGACGACTCGATCCGCGCCGGATCGGCCGAGCGCGAGCCCGCGGAGTGAGTGCGCGGAGTGCGCCCGCGGAGTGCGCCCGCGGAGTGAGTGCGGCGCGCTACCGGTCGTGCATGAGGTGCCCGCGGGCGGATCCGTCCTCGGTCCCGGTGGCGGTGGCGGTGGCGGCTTTGTCGGGGACGAGGACGAGGTTGAGGATGTGGCGGGTGCGGCCGTCGCCCGGGGTGGTGCGGGTGCGGCGGGCGACGGCGGCTTCGATCTCCTCGACGAGCTCGGTGAACTCGTCGTCGGTCAGCCAGACCGCACCCTGCCGGTAGAGGACGCCTTCCCGGGGCGGGTCGGCGTCGTCGCGGGAGAGGTAGCGGTCGAAGTCGCCCATCATGGCGCCGGTGAAGACGGTGAAGGCCTGCCGGTGGTCGTCCTTGGTCATGCTGGTGCGGGTGTCGTCGTCGACGAGAACCTCTTCCTGGCGGATCCGGTAGCTGCGTTCGATGGTGCCTCGGATCCGCCGCTCGCTGACCACTTCCAGGATGCCGGCCTGCGCAAGGGTGGCGACGTGCCGGTACATGGTGGCCGCGGAGACGTCGGGGAGCCGGGCGCGTAGCTGAGCGGTGGTCAGCTCGTCGGCGCCCAGCAGGGTTTGCAGGATGCGCGCCCGTACGGGGTGGAGCAGAAGGTTCGACGGTGCCATGCGTTCATGATCTCATGTTTGATAACGTTCTCGAAATTGAGAACAATGGGGGCTTACGGCCGGCCTGGCATGGGTGGCGCCACGTGGCGCCAGATGGTGCCACCCTGGCGCTTTTGGCGACATCGCCGACCGGTGCCGGCCGGAGTCAATCCAGTGTCACTGGTTGGCGCCATCCGGTGCCACATGGCGCCTTCGGAGGCGCGTGAAGCCGTGCGACGCCGCGGAAACTCGCCTCGTCGATGTCATGTTTCCGCAGTTCAGGGGCGACTTTCTGGCGGCCCTCCCGAGGTGGCGCCATTCGGGCTTGCGTATGGCGCCATGGTGGTGCCATCATGGCGTCATGGACCTCACCCCGTACGTCGACACTCTCCGCCGTGAACTTGCGGTGGCCGCCGAAGCCGGTGGCGATGAAGCTCGTGAGTTGGCCGAGAGGCTCACCGCTCCCTTGGAGTCGGCGACCCGGCTGACCATGCTCAACGTGCTCTCCGCCGCGATGGACGAGATCACCCGTGAACTCGCCCCCGGCTCGGTCGACGTACGGCTGCGCGGGCTCGACCCCGACTTCGTGGTCACACCGCCGCCCATCGACGTCGGCGGCCCCGTGGAGCCGGCCCCGCCCGTCGAACCGCTCACGACCCCGATCCCCGCCGACGCCGACGAGGGCGGCACCGCCCGCGTGAACCTGCGGCTGCCGGCCCACCTCAAGGCCCGCGCCGAGGAGGCCGCGACCCGCGAGGGCCTGTCGGTCAACGCGTGGTTGGTGCGCGCCGTGTCGGCCGCGGTCGACGGCAGCACCCGGCCGCGTACGACGGAGAAGAGCCAGAGCCTCGGACAGAGCTTCACGGGCTGGGTGCGCTAACCGCGGCCCCCGCCCAGGCGCACCACCACTTCACCCGCACCGCCGCTTCACCCACACCGCTTCACCCGCACCGCCGCTTCGCCCACACCACTTCATTCACACCACGTCCCACCAGCGGGGACGCCCCGAAGACCCAAGAGGACGGGACAGCCATGCCTTCTTTCGACACCCCCGAACCGATCTCGGCCACGGCGCACGTGGAGGCCGGTTCCATCCAGTTCACCGCGAGCGACCGCTCCGACACCGTCGTCGAGGCGCGGCCCCGTGATCCGAAGCGGGACCTGGACGTGCGTGCGGCCGAGGCGACCGAGGTCACCTACGTGAGCGGCGCCCTGACCGTCAGGACGCCCAAGGGCAATCTGTTCGGGCTCGGCCGCACCGGCACCGTGGACGTGACGGTCGAACTGCCCTCCGGCTCGCGTATCGACATGACCGGCGCCTGGGCCCAGGTGCTCGGCGAGGGCCGCCTGGGCAAGGTCGACGTGAAGACCTCGTCCGGCGACGTCCGCCTCGACACCACAGGACCGCTCCACTTGAAGGCGTCGCACGGCTCGATCACCGTGGATCGGGTCGAGGGCGCGGCCGAGATCACCACCAGCTCCGGCAGCCTGCGCGTCGGCCTCGTCGACGGCACCGCCGTCCTGAAGAACTCGCACGGCACCACGACCGTCGGCGCCGTCACCGGCGAACTGCGCGTGAGCGGCGCCAACGGTGACATCGAGATCCGGCGCGCCGAGGGCTCGGTCACCGCCACCACCGCCCACGGCACCCTCCGCGTGGACGAGGTGGCCCGCGGCACCGTCCAGTTGGAGACCTCCTACGGCGCCATCGACATCGGCGTCCGCGAGGGCACGGCCGCCTGGCTCGACGCCAGTTCGGCCTCCGGCCAGGTGCGCAACGCGCTCACCGCGTCCGGTGCCCCGGAGGAGACCGAGGACACCGTCAAGATCCGCGCCCGCACCCGGTACGGCAACATCGACGTCCGCCGCGCCAAGACCGCCGCCTGATCCCAGCGGCCTCCGCCTCAACTCACCTACGTCGTCGGCGCCTTCAGCCTTCCAACGCCCTCGAAAACGTCCTCGGAAACGTCCTCGACGACATCCTCGACAACGCCCTCGAACGGGAGGACTCCATGCCTTCTTCTGTCATGTCCACGTCCAAAAGGCGAGGAGGCGATCACTCGTCGCCCGCCGCCGTCTCCACTGTCGGCCTGCGCAAGTCGTACGGCGACAAGACCGTCCTCGACGGGATCGACCTGCGTATCCCGACCGGGTCCGTGTTCGCGCTGCTCGGGCCGAACGGGGCCGGCAAGACCACCGCCGTGAAGATCCTTTCCACGCTCATCACCGCCGACGGCGGCCAGGCCCAGGTCGCGGGCCACGACATCGCCACCGACCCGCAGGCCGTGCGTGCCGCGATCGGCGTCACCGGGCAGTTCTCGGCCGTCGACGGGCTGATCACCGGCGAGGAGAACATGCTCCTCATGGCGGACCTGCACCATCTCTCCAAGCGGGAGGGGCGGCGGGTCACCGCCGAGCTGCTGGAGCGGTTCGACCTCACCGAGGCCGCGAAGAAGCCCGCCTCCACCTACTCCGGCGGCATGAAGCGCCGCCTGGACATCGCCATGACCCTCGTCGGCAACCCGCGGATCATCTTCCTCGACGAGCCGACCACCGGTCTCGACCCGCGCAGCCGCCACAACATGTGGGGGATCATCCGCGAACTCGTCGCCGACGGCGTCACCGTCTTCCTCACCACCCAGTACCTGGACGAGGCCGACGAACTCGCCGACCGCATCGCGGTGCTCAACGACGGCGTGATCGCCGCGGAGGGGACCGCCGACGAGCTGAAGCGGCTCATCCCCGGCGGACACGTCCGGCTCCGCTTCACCGACCCGGCCGCGTACCGGTCCGCCGCGTCCGCGCTGCGTGACGTCACCCGGGACGACGAGGCACTGGCGCTCCAGATCCCCAGCGCCGGCGGCAGCCAGCGTGAGCTGCGCGTGATCCTCGACCGGCTGGACGCGGCGGGCATCGAGGCCGACGAGCTGACCGTGCACACGCCCGACCTCGACGACGTGTTCTTCGCGCTGACGGGCTCCACGGTGCCCGTCCAGTCAGCCCAGTCAGCCCAGTCAGCCAGGTCATCCGAGTCCGACCCGTCCGACCCGTCCGACCCCTCCGACCAGCCTAAGGAAACCGTCCGATGAGTTCCGTCTCCCTCGCCGTGCGCGACTCCTCCACCATGCTGCGCCGGAACCTGCTGCACGCGCGGCGCTACCCGTCCCTCACCCTGAACCTGCTGCTCACCCCGATCATGCTGTTGCTGCTCTTCGTCTACGTCTTCGGCGACACCATGAGCGCGGGCATCGGCGGCGGCGGTCCGGACCGCTCCGCGTACATCGCCTACATCGTCCCGGGCCTGTTGCTGATGACCATCGGAAGCACCGTGGTCGGTACCGCGGTCTCCGTCTCGAACGACATGACCGAGGGCATCGTCGCCCGCTTCCGCACGATGGCGATCCACCGCGGCTCCGTGATCGTCGGACACGTCATCGGCAGCGTGTTGCAGTCCATCATCAGCGTCGTCCTCGTCGGCGCCGTCGGCGTCGCGATCGGGTTCCGCTCCACCGACGCCACCGTCCTGGACTGGCTCGCGGCCCTCGGGCTGCTGGTGCTCTTCGCCACGGCGCTCACCTGGATCGCCGTCGGCATGGGCCTGATCAGCCCGAACGCCGAGGCCGCCAGCAACAACGCAACGCCCCTGATCCTGCTGCCGCTGCTGTCCAGCGCCTTCGTCCCCCTCGACACGATGCCGGGCTGGTTCCAGCCGATCGCCGAGTACCAGCCGTTCACCCCGGCCATCGAGACCCTGCGGGGGCTGCTGCTCGGCACCGACATCGGCCACAACGGATGGCTCGCGGTCGTCTGGTGCGTGGCGCTGACCGTGCTCGGCTACTTCTGGTCGACCTCGAAGTTCAACCAGGACCCGAGGTGACCCGACCCCACCTGAAGTAAGCGGGAAATGGCGGCGTACTCCGACACCACGTCGGCGTACGCCGCCCTTTGACATACCTCTGGCATACGTTGACTGTCATGGACGACGAGACGGAGCGCCGCCTGACGGAGGCGCGGCAGGCAGCGGTCGAGGCACGGCAGGTCGCCGACGCGTGGCAGCGCATAGAGGCGTGGCTCGGCCGGTACGCGCCCGGGACGCTGGCCGTGCTGCGTCGCGGCGCTCTCCCATCGGAGGTCGCCGAGGTGCGAGACAGGATCGGCGTACGGATACGCCCGGGGCTGCTGGCGCTCTGGAAGGAGCACGCCGGGATGTACCCGGTGCCATGGCCCCCGTTCATGCTCGGCGACTGGGTGCTGATGGACTTCGAGGCCCTGGTCCAGGTGTACGAGATGATGATGGGCCTCCAGCGCAGTGACGGTGACGAGGAGCACCCGTTCTGGCGGCCCGCCTGGATCCCCTTCTGCTCCGCCGGCGTCACCGATCACGCCTCAGGTCTCTACCTGGACGCGGAGACCGGACGGATTTGCAGCTGGGACCGGTACGGCGACCGCTCGCCGCGGTATGAGTCGCTGACGACCTACCTGGAGGAGATGGCGGACCGCCTCGAGACTCCGGATCTGGTGGACGGCGAGAAACCGGGGCTGCTGAACCTGCGCGCCCTGGCGTGGGAGGCGCCGCCGGGTTGGGAAGGCCTTTGGGAGCCCGTCACCGGGAGCTGACGGAGTGTCCCGGCTCCGTTCCGGCTCCGTTCCGGCTCCACCCCCGGGCCGCGGGAGCCTGGACTGAATTGTCCCGCTCCAGCACACTTGTCTTCCAAGCGGGGCCTTGGTATCCGGGGGGACGCATGCTCAACTCCAAAGTCAGCGGGTTATCCGCTCCGTTGGCGATCGGCCTGGTCGCCGGTGGCTGCCATGCCGTGTTGACCGGTGACGCGGGCGGATGGCCCTGGCTCGTGGTGGGTCTGGTCATCGGCGTATGGGCCGCGAGCGGGATACGGCGGCTGCTCACGGATGTGCGGGAACGAGATCGTTCCGCCTCCGACGGTGCCGACGATGCCGACGCGGCGGCGCCCGGGCCGGCCCCGCGTACCCTCCGGCGAACCGTGTGGTGCCTGGGCGTGGTCACCCTGCTCTGGGCGGCGTTGACCACGCTGCTGGCGGTGTTCCTCCCCGGGTTCGCGCGCACCGGTTCCGGCGCCTTCGGTGTCATGACCGCCGTGCTGTCGCTCGCCGCCTTCTTCACGGCGCTGGCCGCCGTGGCCATCCGCCAGGTCCTGCGCGGCGATCTGGCCGCCGCCCCTTGGGGGACCGTCTCGGCCCTGTTCCTTGCTCTCTGGGCGCTCGGTTACGTGGGCGACGACTGGGCAGGTGGGAGCGTTGTCCGCGCGACGGTCGGACTCGCCGTGGTGGCCGTCGCCGGCATTTCGGGGCTCGTGCTGGGGCGGGTGCAGAACAACGTTCCCGGGGCCTAGGAGGGGTTGTCCACTAGTCACCGTCATCGCCGCTCGCGGGCCGGTTCAGGCTCCGGCGACGGTTCTGGCGCAGCAGCTCTCCTGCGGCGAGCGTCACGGTCGCCACGCCACGGGCCCAACGAGGCCCGCCGCGCTCCGCCCACACCACACATACGCAACCGCCGCCGACAGCGAGTACCGCGATGCCGAGCAGTGCCAGTAGAACCATGTTCCTCACCTCTACGATCGTGTATCCGGTCTATCCGGAAGGACTGCGATCCGGGTCTCTGAGGTTCCTTTGATGGCGCCGGTGATGAACCCGTCCACGTACCCTGACGGGCATGGCATGCCGCATCAGTGAGCTGGTCATCGACGCCGCCGACCCCGACCGCCTCGCCACGTTCTGGAGCGAGGTCCTCGGCTACGTCGAACTCGACCGTGACGACGACGGAAGCATCGAGATCGGGCCGCCCGACGCCGGCTTCGGCGGCCCGCAGCCCACCCTCATCCTCAGCCCCACCAGCGACCCGCGCCCGGAGAAGCTCCGCCTGCACATCGACGTCAACGCCACCGACCGCGACCAGGACGCCGAGCTGGAGCGACTGCTCGCACTCGGCGCCCGCCCGGCCGACATCGGCCAGACCGGCACCGAGAGCTGGCACGTCCTACTCGACCCGGAGGGCAACGAGTTCTGCCTGCTGCGCCGCCGGCTACAGCCCCTCTGACGCCCTGGCCGCCCAGCCCGTCGCCCCTACGGAGTAGCCCCGTCGTCGGACCGATGCGCCTGCTGGTAGAGGGTCACCAGTACACCGTGCACGGGTTGGTCCGCTGAGTCCTCCTCGAGCTCGTCGACCAGCCGTGTCAGGGTCTCGCCGAGTTTCTGTGCCTTCTCGGGGCTCAGATGCAGGTGTCGCAGGGTCAGGTGGGTCTCGGACGGCGAGCGGTCCAACTCCTCGGCGACCGCTCCGAGCATGGCCGCGGTCCCGGCCGCCTGCGGTTCGGCGACGAACATGCGGCGTGCCGTGCGCTGGTAGTACTGCTCCGTGCCGCCGCGCACCTGGCGGGTCTCGGCGACGTACACCAGGCCGGCCTCACGCAGCACCTTCATGTGGTGGGCCACGTTGCCCTTCCGCGCGTCCAGTTGCACGGCCAGCTGGCTGATGGTGGCGGGCCTGCGTGCCAGCGCGAACAGCAGGCGCTGACGCAACGGGTGGGCGAGCGCCGCGAACTGCTCCGGCTCGCCGATCTCCTGTACCTCGGCAGGTGGTGGTGGGTGGCTCGGACGCTGATCGGTCATGGGCTAAGTGTCTAACTCTCTTGACGCTTTTTCAACGGCAGTGCTCTACTCCTCGCCATGACCACTGCCCTTTCTGTCGACGCTGCCCCCGTCGTCGACGAGACCGCACGGCTCCTCGTCGAGCACTACGTCTTCCCCGAGGTCGGCGAGCAGCTCGCCGGCCTGCTGCGGCGACGCCTGGCCGAAGGCGCCTACGACGTCGACGACGCCGCGACCCTGGCCGCCCTGGTGACCACCGACATGCAGTCGATCAACGGCGACCTGCACCTGCGGCTGAAACACCACGACGAGCCGGTGCCCCCGGACGCGGGTGCCGCGGCCCTGGCGTCCATGCGGCGGGAGTTCGAGACCTCACTGGGCGGCGCCCCGCGGGTCGAGCTGCTCGATGGCCGGGTCGCCGTGCTGGAGCTGGCCCCGAAGCTGTTCCCGCTGGAATGGTGCGCCGAACCGCTCGCCGCCGCGTTCACCCTGGCGGCCCGCGCCGACGCGCTCATCCTGGACCTGCGCCGCACCACGGGCGGCAGCCCGGACACGGTGGCCTTCGTCTGCGGCTATCTGCTGGACGAGCGCACCCACCTCAACACCCTGCACTCGCGCCAGGGCAACCGCCAGGACCAGTTCTGGAGTCCGCCGTACGTGCCCGGCGCGCGCTTCGGCGGCAGCAAGCCGCTGTACGTGCTCACCAGCGGGGCCACCTTCTCCGGTGGCGAGGAGCTGGCCTACGACCTGCAACAGCTTGATCGGGCCCAGGTCGTCGGTGAGGTGACCGGCGGTGGGGCGCACCCGCGCGAGGGCTGGACGGTGCACCCGCACCTGGAGGCGACCATCCCGGTCGGCCGGGCGGTCAACCCCGTCTCCGGCACCAACTGGGAAGGCGTCGGCGTACAGCCGGACGTCCCCTGCCCGGCCGCCGACGCCCTCGACCGCGCCCACGCACTTGCCCTGGGCGTGATCGGTTAGTGCAGAGACCTCGTTGCCGCGTGCGCGGTGAAGGCGGACCAGGCGGCGGGGGTGACGGTGAGGGGGCGGACGGCGGTGTCTTTGGAGTCGCGGATGTGGACGGTGGTGGGGTGTAGGGCTACCTCTATGCAGTTGCCGCCGCCTCCACCGCTGTAGCTGCTCTTGGACCAGTTCAGGGCCACCTCTATGCAGTTGTCTCCTTCGTCGCCGGAGTAGCTGCTCTTGAACCAGTTCAGCTTAGGGGTGGTGGTCATATCGCTCCTCGCGTCTGCTCCAGCAGATTCACAGTAGCCCGCCAATCCAGGGCCTGGGAACGGAGCTTGCCATAACGCTGCTGGAGCACACTCACGTCCCCGGGGGCCGTGATCAGTGCACTCGACCGATGGCCTTCGACATAGCCGTACCACTCGTGTTGAGGGCTTTCAGCCAAGTACATCTGACCGTTGGCGCCGGCGTGGTCTTCCCTTCGGAGCGGCATGATTTGGATATCCACGTTGGGACGCTGACCGGTGTTTAGTAAGTGGTCGATGACGCCTACCGTGATGGACGGGCCTCCGAGACGGCGCTCCAGCACAGCCTCTTCGATGACGAAGCTGAAGGTCGTATCGGGCTTCTGCATGATGAGCTGCTGGCGTTCCAATCGTGCGGCGACCTCCTGTTCAAGCTTCGCTTCCGATACGGACGGCAACCTGCGCTCGAAGACCGCCCGGATATATCCCTCCGGCTGCAACAACCCCGGAACCGTCCGACACTCATACGCGTATAGGGAGATCGCCTCTTGCTCGATCCCCGCCCACTGGAGGAACCACGACGCAAGCCCCGCCTTCCGCCGCAACGTCTTCGCCGCCGCCGCGAGCACCTTCCCGGCCGTGTCCCCCAACGGACCTTCCGCCCGCGTCGGAAGATCCGCCGGTGGGAACCGTTTGCCCTGCTCGAACTTGGCGACGTAGGCGGCCGAGTACCGCACCTCCGTCGCCAGTTCCTCCTGGGTGAGGCCAGCCGCCTCCCGTAGTGCCTTCAGGACGGCGCCGAAGGTCTTGAGGCCGTCGGAGAGTTCGGGTTCGGTCTGGTGGTTGCCGTCTTCGGTGTGGTGGTCTGGTGCCATCGTCGTCCGCCTCCCGTTGCACCGATCCGTTCGTTCGGTTATGTGTTCAACTGGCCTGGGGATACGGGGTTACGTGGACCGACCCATACAGTTCCGTGCACGTACTGATACAGCCCGGACTGTATGGGTGTCGTGCCTGCCGACCTGGGCATTCGGGTCGGAACGCTGGGCGCATGCCAGGCTCATCGGCCCAGGAGGCCGTCACCGTCAGTGGGTTCGTGCAGCGGTTCTCGTCGACGCGTCGAGGGGCGCGGTTAGCGCGCCGGCTGGCCACACAGCGGCTCGACCACTGGGGGCTGCCGTACGGCTCGGCGATCTCCGACACCGTTGCGCTGGTGGTCGCGGAGCTGGCCGCGAACGCGGTCACGCACGGATGCGTTCCCGGGCGCGACTTCGAGCTGCGGTTGGCCTACGACCGTGAGGCCGGAGTGATCCGCGTGGCGGTGTCCGACACGCATCAGGAGTGGCCGGCAGTGACCACGAAACCGTCGGACGAGGCGGCCACGTTGGCCGACGGTGGCAGGGGCCTGCTGATCGTCGACGCCGTCACCACCCGCTGGGGCGTCGGTGAGCGGGTCGGTCCGGGCAAGACCGTCTGGGCGGAACTGGACCTACGGGAGTGGCGAGGGCAGGGGCAGCGGCAGGGACGAGGGGACGACGGCCGACCCGTCACGTAGACCCCCGTACGACCAACTCCGTCCGGATCACGGTGTCCGGCGTCCCGTTCGCCGAACCGCCCGCCGAACCGCCGGTCGTACCGGCCATCTGGTCCGCGACCTGCTCCACCGCCGCCCGCCCGAGCCGGTGCTTGTCGATGGCGAGGGTGGTCAGCGGGGGGTCGACGAGTTCGCCGAGGGCCAGGCCGTCGAAGCCGACGAAGGCGAGGTCGGCGGGGACGGCGTGGCCGCGGGCGAGGGCGTGGCGCATCGCGCCGATGGCGATCATGTCGTTGTAGGAGACGACGGCGGTGATCTCGGGGGCGGTCGTCAGGAGGCGTTCCATGGCGTCCGCCCCGCCCGCGACGGAGTTGTCCGCGAGCTGGCGCCAGCCCGGCTCGACGGGCAGGTCGAACTCGGCGGCGACCTCGGTGAACAGCGTGCTGCGTACGTCGTTGGTGCCGGACTCCGCGCGGGCCCGGTCGTCGATCATGGCGATCCTGCGGTGGCCGCGGGAGACCAGGTGGGCGAAGGCCTGCCGGATGCCGGAGCCGAAGTCGATCCGCACGGTCGGGGCCTGAACCGGGCGGTCCTCGTTGCCGAGGAGGACGAAGGGGAGACCGGAGGAGGCGATGCGGGCGATGGCGGCGTCGTCGAGGAGGAAGGCGACGCAGGCGTCCGCGTGGTCGATGACCGTCTCCGCGACCTCCTGCTCACGGGCGATCCGGGACGCTGTGGTGTAGACGGCCACGTGCCAGCCGCGGGCGTCGGCGGCCTCCAGGACGCCGGCCACCACCTCGGGGAAGAACGGGTTCAGCACGTCCGCGATCACCAGGCCGAGCGTGGTGGTGGACTGCCGGACCATGCCGCGTGCGAAGCGGCTGGGGCGGTAGCCCATCCGCTGGGCCGCGGCGAGGATGCGCTGACGGGTGGCCGGGTCGATCTCGGGCTTGTCGTTGATGGCCCGGGACACGGTCTGCCGCGAGACCCCCGCCGCACGTGCCACGTCGTCGATGGTGACGCGGCGCGGCCTGTTCGTCGTAGCCACGGGGGAACCCTAACCGTCCCGGACGCCTTCCCGAGAGGAAGCACCCCGACGACCCCTCCGATACGATTCGGCCTTGACCGGAATTGAGGGGGGACACTCAATGCGACGTGTGGTGGCGGCTGCTGCGATCCTGGCCTGCGCGCTGGGGCTCGCAGCCTGCGGCGGCAACGGCAAGGGCAACGGCATGGGCGTGGGCGGCGTCAGGAGTTCGAGCAGCCCGGGAAGCGGCGACACGTCGGACGCGGAGGGTAGCGGCAAGAGGGGTGCACCACTCGCCGGCACCGACCCGTGCACCCTGCTCAAGCCCGCCGACGTGCCGGAACTCAACAAGGACAGCACCTTCAAGCCCACCTCCAGCGGCGACACGTGCAGCGGTTACGACTTCGCCATCCGTATCAAGGACGTCAGCAAGGACGTCTACGACATGGACTTCCACGGTTCGACGGTCAAGGCGCTGCCCGACATGGCAGGGCACAGGGCCGCCCTGTCGGAGACCAACGTCGGCGGGTTGAAGAGCTGCAACGTCGTCCTCGAAGTGACCGCCGACGAGCTCGTGGACGTCACCGTCACGCACGACGTGGATCCGCCGAAGACCTGCGACATCGCGCAGCAGGCGGCTGCGGTCGTCGCAGGCCGGATACCCGCCTGAGATGCCCGCCTGAGCGGGCAGACATGTGCGGCCCGGCCCTCGTGGGGTCGGGCCGCAGTCGTTGGTCCGGCCGCAGTCGTTGGTCCGGCCGCTGTCGTCGGTCGGGCCGCTGCCGTCACGGGGGTTGACACTCGGTACCGGCCGTCCCAGGCTCGTCCGTGAGCCACGCACGTGAGCGCTCACGTGAACGCTCACGGACCGCCGAGTCGCGCGCCAGAATCGAGAGGACGGGCCATGGCCTCCGTTGCCGTCGACCGCAAGCGACGCGTCTGGGTGCTGTCCACCGGCACCACCAGCTACGTCGTGCACGCCGCGGCGGACGACCGGCTCGTCCAGCTGTACTGGGGCGCCCGGCTGAGCACGGCCGATGCGGTGGGCCTCGCCGGGCGGTCGGGAGAGCCGTTCACCACGGCGCCGTACGGGCTGCCGTTGGACGTCGCCGAGCTGTTGCCGGTGGACGGCGGGCTGCGCTGGGGAGTGCCGTCGCTGCAAGTGACGTTCCCCGGCGGGGTGCGCTCGCTCGAACTCGTCCTGATCTCGGATGACGTGGTGGAGGAGGAGCACGGCAGGCGGCTGGATCTCGTTCTCACGGATCGGCACTTTCCGCTTCGGGTGGTGCTGCACCACCGGGTGAGCGAGGGCTCGGACGCGATCGAGCGGTGGGTGACGCTCCGTCACACCGACCCGGCCGGGTGGCCGCACGACGTCGCCCTCACCGTGCACCGCGCCGACTCCGGGAGCTGGCTGCTGCCCGAGCTGCCCGACTACCGCTACAGCGCGGTCTGGGGCGCCTGGGCCGCCGAGAGCCAGCTGCGCCGCGAGCGCCTGCCCGGCGGCGAGCTGACCCTGGGCAGCCGGCACGGCATCACCGGCCACCACGCCAACCCGTGGATCATGGTGGACGACGGCACCGCCACCGAGGAACGCGGCGAGGTGTGGAGCGTGGCGCTCGCCTGGAGCGGCACGTGGCGGCTCACCGCACAGCGACGCTTCGAGGGGCGTGCGGCGGTGACCGCGGGCTTCGGGCACGACGGCGTCACCTGGCGGCTGGGGCCGGGGGATGAGCTGACCACCCCGCCCGTGCTCGGCGTGTACGGCGACGGCGGTTTCGGCGCCGTGAGCCGCGCCTGGCACCGGCACGCACGCACCCGTGTGCTGCCCCGTCCGGGAGAGGTCCGGCCGGTGCTCTACAACTCGTGGGAGGCGACCGGGTTCGACGTCGCCGAGGCCGGTCAGCTGGAACTCGCCCGGAAGGCGGCCGACCTGGGCGCCGAGCTTTTCGTGGTCGACGACGGCTGGTTCGGCGGGCGGCTGGACGACACCGCCGGGCTCGGCGACTGGTGGCCCAACCCGGACCGCTTCCCGAACGGCCTGCGGCCGCTCGCCGACGCGGTGCGCACGCTCGGCATGGCGTTCGGCATCTGGGTCGAGCCGGAGATGGTCAACCCCGAGAGCGACCTCTACCGCGAGCACCCCGAATGGGTGCTGCACCACCCGCACCGCCACCGCGACACGTTGCGCGGGCAGCTGGTACTCAACTTCGCCCGCGAGGACGTGCGCGAGTGGGCCTTCGACTGGCTGGACCGGCTCGTCGGCGACCACGGCATCAGCTTCCTGAAGTGGGACATGAACCGGGCCTTCGCGCAGGCTGGATGGCCGGAGCGGGCCGCCGGCCCCGACACCGCGGGCGACGGCGCGCGCGACGGCGACCAGGATCGCCTGTGGATCGACCACACCCGCAACGTGTACGCCGTCATGGACCGGCTGCGCGCCCACCACCCCGCCCTGCGCATCGAGTCCTGCGCGGGCGGCGGTGGCCGCGCCGACCTCGGCATCCTGGCCCGCACCGACGAGGTGTGGACCTCCGACAACACCGACGGCCACCACCGGCAGTCCATCCAGCACGGCTTCAGCCAGATCCTTCCCGCGGGCGTCATGGCGGCCTGGGTCACGGACGCGGCGCGCACCCCGCTTGCCTACCGGTTCCACGTGGCGATGGCGGGCGTGCTCGGCATCGGCGGCGACCTGCGCGCCTGGGCACCGGAACAACTCACCCAAGCCCGCGGGCTGGTCGGACGGTACAAGGAGATCCGGGCCGCCGTGCAGTTCGGCGAGCAGCACCGGCTGGGCGCCGAGCCCGGCCGGGGGCTGTCAGCGGTCCAGTACGTGCAGGGTGGCGACGTCGTCGTCCTCCTCTACCGTCCGCACGCCGACCTCGGGCCCACCCCGGGCGTGCTGCGGCTGGCCGGGCTCGACCCGGACGCGCGCTACGAGGAGGTCGGCACCTCGCCCGAGGGGGACGGCGCCGCCTCCGCTTCCCCCGTCACCGGCCGCCTCCTCATGCACGCCGGCCTGCCGATCCGCGACCGCCTCGGCAGCGGCGACTGGGCCAGCGCGCTGGTGCGTTTGCGCCGCCTGCCCCAGTAGGTGCGACCTCACCCACTCAATCAACGCAACAACCGTCAAGGAATCAGGTGACGAGCATGACGTCGAACATGGATGGCGAGGCACGGACGCCCAGCGCGGATGGCCTGGCCAGGGCGTCCAGACGCACCGTCCTCAAGGCGACCGGCGCCCTTGCCGGTGCCGTGGCGCTGTCCGGTGCGCTGCCGGGGGTGGCGACCGCGCGGGCGGCGGCCGTGCCCGGGGCGCCGGACTCCGGCACCGCCACGACCCCGAAGGGTGCCCCGGCCGACCCCTCCGACCTCCCCGACCTCCCCGAGGAACTGTTCGACCCCCGGCAGAAGTGGCTGCGTGCCGCGACGGCCGGCCTCTTCCTGCACTGGGGCATGCGCACCGTCCCCGAGCACCAGGACGGCGCGTCCTGGGAGGCGGCGGTCACCGACGGCGGTTGGAGCGCCGACTACTGGGTGGCCGAGGCACGCAAGCTGCACGCGAGTTACCTGGTGCTGACCACGTTCCACAGCAGGCTCGGATACGCACGCGCCTGGCCGTCGAGGATCCCCGGCAGCGCCCGCACCCAACGGGACTTCCTGGGCGAGACCATCGCCGCCGCCAAGGCCGAGGGCCTGCACGTCATCCTCTACATGACCGACGACCCGCAGTGGCACGACCAGGGCGGCTTCGAGCAGCTGGACTCCGCCGCGTACTCGGCCTACAAGGGCAAAGAGGTCGACCTGACCACCCGGATGGGGTTCGGCGAGTTCTCCTTCGACAACTTCGTCGAGGTCATGGACGGCTACCCGGACCTCGCCGGCTTCTGGATCGACAACGACAACGAGTACTGGGAGCAGAACGGCCTCTACGAGCTGATCCGGAACAAGCGCCCGGAGATGCTGCTCTCCAACAACAACGAAGACACGTCGATCATGGACACCGTCAGCAACGAGCAGAAGGTCGGCATGACCCCGCCGTACGACTACCCGGCGGCCGTGTGGACCCCGATGCCGCGCATCGTCGAGGCGGACTACAAGCTCCCCAGCAAGGGCTCGTGGTGGTTCGACGGCTCCGACTCCGACGTCGACCTCGGGCTGAACGTCGGCCGCTACATCACCAACGCAGGCTCCTCCATCAAGTCGCTGATGGCCGAGACCGCGCAGGTGAACGGCAGGTTCCCGGACAAGCAGGAGGCCTTCAACGACTTCATGGCCGGCTATCTGCCGCCGATCTGGGAGTCGATCTCCGGCACCCTCGGCGGCGGGTACATGTACGGCGGGCTCCAGCCGGGCGCGTGGCGGGACGGCGCGTACGGGGTGATCACCATCAGCGAGTCCGACCCGTTCCGCCAGTACATCCACGTCACCACCCGGCCGAGCACCGATGCCCTCATGCTGCGCGACAACGGCTACCGGATCCGCCGGGTGAGCGAGCTGCGCACCGGCAAGCGGCTGTCGTTCACCCAGCGGGACGGCTGGGTGTCCATCACCGGCATCACGGACTGGGACCCGTACGACACCGTGCTGACGGTCCTCACCGGGGACCGCGAGGGCTTCTACCCGCAGGGTTCGATCAGCTCGACGGCGAGCGCCGGCGCGGCGGGCCACGGGGGTGAGAACGTCACCGACGGCTCGTTCCTGACCTGGTGGGACAACGACACGAACCTGCCGGTCTCGCTCACCCTCGACCTGCACGGCCGACGGCCCGTGACGTTCCTCGCCGTCAACCAGCGCGAGAACTCGCCGACGTACAACCGCGAGACCTTCGGACGCAAGGAGGACTCGGCCCGTATCAAGGACTACCAGGTGCACATCAGCGACGACGGCGCCGACTGGGGCGCCCCCGTGCTGACCGGCGTGCTGGAGAGCGCGCGCGGTGTCCGCTTCATCGACCTGGACGTCCCCGACACCCGCTTCGTCCGGCTCACCGTCGACACCACCTGGGCGGCCGAGACGGTGCCGAACTTCTACCGGAAACTGGCCATCGACGAGATCCGCGTCGGCTTCCGGTCACCGGCCGGCCAGGGGTGAGGGCCGGCAGGGATGAGGACGGCTGACGCTGAGGACCGGCGAGGGGTGGGCGAGGGTCAGAGGATGTCCCAGTCCAGCTTGCCCTCCGGGGTGACGAACGGCTTGCAGCCGCCCACCTGCTCGCCGGTCTCCAGGGCGGTGGCCGTCATGGCGAGCAGCGCCGGCAGCGAGGTCCACATGGGCCCTTGCCGGAAGTTGCACCCGTCCTCGTGGTCGGCGTTCCCGATCCGCCCGCGGCGCCGGGCGGTCGGGCGCTCGTCGACCACCAGGTAGTCCCCGCAGTCGTCGGCGGCGAAGGGTATCCACCGCCGGTGCCACCACGGCCCGTGGTCCGCGTCCGGATCGTCCTCCTCCTCGTCCTGGTCCGAGGGCCACAGGTCTCCGTGGATGTCGGTCCGCATACGCCAGCTGTTCGCTATCTCCGCGACGTTCAGCAGTCTCCAGAACGGTGGCAGCAGGGTGCGGTAATCCGTCGTGCCGTCATGCCGCAGCAGCGACCTGCGCAACGGCTCCGGGAAGGGCATCTCGATCGCTTCCTCCGCCGCGGCGACGGCGGCGCGCTCCGCCGGCGGCGCCAGCGCGGCGAAGGTGACCGGCGCGTGCCCGGCCAGCCAGGTCTCGATGCGCTCCCAGGCCGCCTCCACCGGCGCCATCGACGCGACCGGTCCCGCTGACCCTCCTGGTGCTGTCATACCGGCATCGTGCCACCCGGCACTGACAGCCACCGGAATGAAAGGATCGACGCCTGGTTGAAGGATCGACGCTCGGGCTGGCCCCGTTCCGCGCCAGCCCGGAGAGGACGCCCGTGTCACTCGCTCTTGAAGACCGCTTGGCCATCACGGAACTGATCTCGTTGCACGGTCATCTCGTCGACGACGGCAGCCTCGACCGGTTGGACGAGCTGTTCACCCCCGATGTCGTCTACGACGTCACTGAGTTCGGCCAGGAGCCGCTGGTGGGGGTGGCGGCCATCCGGGAGGCGGCGTGGGCGCTGGGAGCCGCCAACCCCGTCGCGCACCACGTCACCAACGTCGTCATCACGGCGTCGGCGGACGGCCGGGTACGGGTCCGCTCCAAGGGCCTCGGCGTCCAGGCGGACGGCTCCTGCGGTTCCGTCTCCTACGACGACACCGTCGTGCGCACCCCGGACGGCTGGCGGATCGACCACCGCAAGCTGTCACCACGCCGCACACCTCTGGGCGGGCTGACGAGCGCCGGCTAGCCCAGGCGGCGAGCCGTCGCGGTGTCAGCCACCGTCGCCCTGCGCCCGCTGCTCGCTCAGCCGCTTGATGCCGTTCGCCTCGTAGGACATGTACCGCCGGGTCATCGCCCCGGTGAACCGGGCGACGGGGCCCGCCAGCAACCCGTCCTGCCGGATGAGGAGTTCAAGCCGCACGCCGCCGTCCTCGGCGACCAGCAGATGGTCAGCCCGCGTGGTGATGCCGGCGGCACGGGACTCCCAGGAGTAGTACTCGCCGGCACGGACCTCCGTGACGGTCCAGACGGTGGGACGCAGTTTCGGCTGCTTGAGCAGGAAACGGTTGCCCGTCGCCACCACGTTCGCATCCAGTGCCCGGGACGAATCCACGGACGGCGTCATCTCGGGCCATCCCTCGATGTCGGCGACCACCTCCCACACACGCTCGATGGGCGCCTCGATCCGAAGCGTGAACGTGAATTCCGGCATGTCGGCCTCTCACGGGTGCAGCGAGCTGAAACGAGCGGGAGTGGCTGGAACGAGGTGAAGCGAGCCGTACGTGGACCGCAGTCAAACACACCGAGGCCCGACGCTCGCGCGCCGGGCCTCGGGTCCTTTCACCGCGTCAGTCGCAGCGACTAGCTGAGGGTCGGAGTCGTCCAGGTCCGCCACTGCGACAGGTCGCCGGGCTTCTTGCTGGAGACCTTGAACACGCCGGGCGGGGTGCCGGAGCCCTTCAGGAAGGTCTGGATGCTCTGCGTCAGCGGAGTCTTCCACTCGGGCCGGACGGCGCAGTGCGTGCCGTCCTGGACGTCCGAGATGTAGCTGATGTTGGCCTGCTGGCCGAGCGCCTTGTAGATCTCGGCGCCACCCAGGGCCGCCACGCTGCCGGACTTGGCGCCCAGCCAGTCGATGGAGGGGTTCTCCATGATGAACAGGCCGCGCGGCGCGATCAGGCCGATGATCTCGTGGGTGTCGATCGGCAACGCGTTCGGGTTGCCGGTGAAGGAGTTGAACGCGTCACCGAACCACGGCTGCTCGGAGTAGGCGCTGCTCAGCGGCTGGGAGCCGCTTTCCTGGGCGATGCCGCGGTAGATCGGGACACCGGCGGTGCCCGACTCGATCGGCATGGTCAGGGCGATGCGCTGGTCCAACGCGCCGATCGCGAAGGCGCCCTTGCCGTACCGGGAGCATCCGGTGACCCCGACCGCGTCCGCCTTGAGGACACTGCCGCCGGACTGCTCGATGACGTCGATGATGCGACTGACGCCCCACGACCAGGCAGCGAGCAGGCCCGTGGTGCTCGACGAGCCGTAGATGCTGTAGTACGCGCCCTGCTTGTTGTTCCTCGGCGTGCCCTCTTTGCCGACCGCGAGGGGGTCGTAGTTGATGACGGCTGCGCCGGCGGCCTTGATGGTGGACGTGTCGGCGCCGAACCCGCCCAGGACCACGACGGCCGGGAAGGGACCGGTACCGCTCGGCAGGGAGACCGACGCGGAGAAGCTGGAGCTCTTGCCGTTGTCCGACACGTTCACGGTGATGTTGGAGCTGGACACCGTGCCCGTGACGCTGGACGGCTTGGGCTGCTTCGTGCCGTAGACGTACGTCTCGGCCATCTTCTTGATCTCCGCGCGCCGGCAGCGCCAGTCGGACTTGGCGGTGACGCGCGAGCCGTCCATCTTCGTGAACGGGTCCGGCAGCTTGGAGTTGTTGGTGGTGGTCGGGGTGGGCACCTGGCAGTCGGTGCCGTCGTCCTCGACACCACCGGCCTGGACCTGCGGGGCTCTGACACTGTCGGCGACGCCGGCCTGTGCCATCGGGGTGGTGATGACCAGGCTCGCTGCGGCCACGAAGACCGACGCGATCCACACCCGGGGCCGATATCGATGGAAGCGCATGCTGAGGGACCTCCATAGGGAGGCGCGCACTCGACAACACAAGCCTTTCTGCCGCACGGCACGAAGCCGTGTCGCCACGCGAAGCCGCGTCACGACTCGACGGTCGCCCTGCGACTTCAAGCTGTATGCCCGCCGGTGCACGCCAGTTTGTGGGAAGTGCACCAGACCACGATGTTTCGTCGAAGCTGCCCCCAGGCCTCAACCGCGGCCCAGTACACAGGAACGGTAAGGGATGTCAGCTGGCCGCGCCACCCCATCCGACCCGGCCAACGGGTCGGTCGTGCACGGGGATTGACGGGCACGTAGGCGGCCAGTCACCCTCAATGGGAACAAAATGGGAGCGCTCCCATTCGAGGGTTCCCGCTCGTCCGTCCCCCCACCAAGGAAGGGCCCATGCCCCCATCTCGTCACCTCTCCCGGCGGACCTTCCTCGCGGTCGCCGCCGCGGGCGCCGTCACCGCGATCGCCTCCCCCTCGCATGCCTCTCCCTCGCAGGCGTCCGGCGCGCAGTCCGGGTTCCACACGGTGGGCCGGGTCAAGGACGCCGGTGACGGCACCGTGCAGTACACCTGGCCCGGCATCTACTTCGAGGGCCGGTTCCGTGGCACGGGCGTCGGGATCGTCCTGGCCGATTCCGACAACGACTACGACGTCCAGGTCGACGGCGCGACGGTCGCCACCCTGGTGCTTCCGGGCCAGACCACCTACTGGGTCGACCAGCTTGCGGACGCCGAGCACAGCGTGCGGCTCGTGAAGCGTACGGAGAGCACCTGGGCCGCCGGCCGGTTCGGCGGGTTCGTCGCCGCTCCGGGGGGCGAGGTCCTCGCCCCGCCCGCGGCGCGCAGCAGGCAGATCGAGTTCATCGGGGACTCCTACACCGCGGGCTACGGCAACGTCTCGGGCACCCGGGACTGTTCGAGCAACGGCGGCGTCAACCGCAACTCCGACGCGGACCTCTCCTTCGGCGCCCTCACCGCGCACGGCCTGGACGCCGACTACCAGATCAACGCCTTCTCCGGCCGGGGCATGGTCCGCAACTACGGCGGCGGCGATCCCGGCACCGACTTCCGCACCTACTACGACCGCGCCCTGCTGAACGTCGAGGGCGACGTCTGGTCGGTGCCGAGCAGCTGGCGCCCGCAGGTCGTGGTGATCGGTCTGGGCATCAACGACTTCTCGACGGCGCTGGGCGCGGGTGAGAAGTGGAGCACCCAGGACGAGCTGATCGCCGACTACGAGAGCGCGTACCACGGCTTCCTGGACAAGCTGCGCGCCCGGTACGGCGCCGGCTCGTTCCTCGTGGTCAGCGCCACGGCGGTGTCCGGCACCACCGCCTTCGCCGACACCGCCCAGCGCATCGTCGCGGACCGCAACCAGCGGGGCGACGACCGGATCGGCTACTGGTACTACGACGATCCGAGCCTGGACCGGCTCGGCTGCGACTGGCACCCCTCGGTCCACGACGACCGGATCATCTCGGGGCTGCTCGACGACTACCTGGCGACGCTTCCGCTGGACTGGTGAGACGGCCGGCGGGCGCCGGGCGGCGGTCCGCCCTGTGAACGGCGCCGGTCCGGCACCGCGGGAGCGCGGTGCCGGACCGGTCGGGGGAGGGGAGGGAGAGGAGGGGGGAGGAGCGTGGCCGTGCGGCGCGTGCCTCAGAGGCCCAGCTTCCAGTGCACGCCGTCGAGCAGCAGGTCCGGCGTGACCTCGACGTCCAGTTCCTTGGCGGTCGGCGGCACGTCGAAGACCATCTCCACGCTGGCCGACTCGCCGACGGCGATCGAGTCGCCGAAGTCGGCGTGCAGCACACCGTGCTTGTCGTCGTTGACCTCCTGGACCTCCTTGCCGTCCACCCGGGCCTTGGTCTGCACGAGCGGGTCGTCGAAGACCTTGCTGCCGCCGTTCTTGACCGTCACGGTGACCAGATACGCCTTGTTGCCGTCGGCGTGGCCGTCGATCAGCGTGTTCGGGTCGATCGTGTAGGGGCTGGTCTTCGAGACGGTGACCTGGACGCCGTTGTTGTACTTCGCCGTGGCGCCCGGGGCGAGGTTCTGGGCGCTCTTGCCGGAGGAGTCCTTCGGCTGGCCCTGGAGCTGGTCCACCTGCTTCTGGACCTCGTCGGTGGCCTTGTTGACCGCGAAGACGGTGACGCAGGCGCCGACGATCGACAGGATGATCGCGATCACGCCCAGGATCAGCCCGGTCATCGCCACGCCCTTGTTCGTGGCCTGGCCCTTCTTGACCCGGCTGCGGCCCACGAAGCCGAAGATCAGCGCCAGGATGCCGAGCGGGGCGGCCAGCCAGAAAAGGATCATCGGGATACCGCTGAGCGCTCCGATGATGCCGAGGACCAGGGCGGCGGTGCCGAGCCCGTTACGGGCTGCCTGGGGCATCTGAGCAGGCGGGGGAGCGCCGTACGGCCCCTGCGGGCTGGGCTGGTACTGCATTTGCTGAGACATGCGTGGGCCCCTTCCGGCCACTCGACTGGGTAGTCGCTGAAGCGATGGGTCAATCAGAGCAGAGCCTGTGAATCGAGTCAACACGAGTAAAGAAAGATGCATGGTTCACGCTGTGAAGGGTGATTGCTGGAGGTGGATTGTTATGCTGACCGTGAAGGACTCGGGGGCGCGGGCAGGTCGGGTAGGTCGGGCTGGGAGTACTCCGCCACCGCCTTACAGGCGTGGGAGGTGCTCCCACCCACCCCTCACGGCAGGAGGAGCATGGGAGCCAGCCAGGCGGTGGACGGCGCAGCACCGGACAAGGCCGCGGACTCCGGGTCGGCGGATCGCCCGGCTCAGGTGACCGCCACCGGCATCGCCCGGCTCGCCGGCGTCGGCCGCGCCGCGGTCAGCAACTGGCGGCGCCGCCACGCGGACTTCCCCAAGCCCGTCGGCGGCACCGAGTCCAGTCCCGCCTTCGCCCTGCACGAGATCGAGCAGTGGCTGCGCGACCAGGGGAAACTCGCCGAGGTACCGCTGCGCGAGCAGGTCTGGCAGCAACTCGTCGGGCACCCGGCCGGCGCACCGGCGGCGCTACGCCAGGCCGGTGCCGTGCTGCTGCTGGTGCACGAGCGCCCCACGGTGTGGAAACGGCTGCGCGCCACCGATGACGCCGCGCTGACCGGCGTCCTGCCCGCGGTGCTGGACTCGGTGCTGGCCGACCGGCTCGGCGACGCACACCCCGTCGGCGGGCTGACCGGCGAGGCCCTCGCCCCGTCCGCCGCGCTCGCCCGGGCCACCGGCGACCTCGCCGCCCAGGACGGCGCCGCGCAGGCGTACGACTTCCTGCTCGGCCGTCACCTGGCGACCAACCCCCGCCAGTACACCCTGACCCCGCCGGGGCTCGCCGACCTGATGGCCGAACTGGCCGCGCAGGCCGGCCCGCTGGGCACCGTCCTCGATCCGGCCTGCGGCGCCGGCGCGCTGCTCACCGCCGTCCCCCGGCCGTCCGGCAGGCGCCGGGGGGACCCGCCCGTCACGCTCTACGGGCAGGAGGCCGACCCGGACCTGGCCGCGCTCGCCGCGCTCCGCCTCGCGCTGGCCGCGCCCGGCGCCGTGGTCCGGGCGCAGGCCACCGACACCCTGCGCGCCGATGCGTTTCCCCTGGTCACCGCCGACGCCGTACTGATCCACCCGCCGTTCAACGAACGCAACTGGGGTCACGAGGAACTCGCCTACGACCCCCGCTGGGAGTACGGCCTGCCGGCCCGCACCGAGTCCGAGCTGGCCTGGGTGCAGCATGCACTGGCCCGGCTGCGCGAAGGCGGCACCGCCGTCCTGCTGATGCCGCCCGCCGCCGCGTCCCGCCGCTCCGGCCGCCGGATCCGTGCCGACCTGCTGCGCCGCGGCGCGCTGCGCGCCGTGATCGCGCTGCCCGCCGGCGCCGCCCCGCCCAACGGCATCCCCCTGCACCTGTGGGTCCTGCGCAAGCCCGGCGCCAGCACCTCACCCAACCCGCACCTGCTCGTCGTCGACACCGCGAGCCACGACAAGGCCGACTGGGCCAGTGTCCGGGGCACCGCCATCGAGGCGTGGCAGACCTTTGAACGCGACGGTGACATCGAGGAAACGCCCGGCGTGCGCCGTTCGCTGGCCGTCATCGACCTGCTCGGCGAGGACGTCGACCTCGCCCCCGCCCGGCACCTGCCGCCGCCCGCCGCGGCCGGCGGCCCCGGTGAACTCGCCCGGGTGCACGACCGGCTGACCGACACCCTCGCCCGCACCACCGAACTCGCCCCCCGCCCCGCGGACGGCGCCGTCGCGCCCGGTCCCGGTCCCAGCACCACCGCGTCCGGCCGCTGGCCCCTGACCACGATCGGTGAACTCGCGCGCTCCGGCGCCCTGCTGCTGCGCTCCGGCGGTTCCGGCACGGCGGCCTCCGGTGGGGGTACCGCCCTGTTCGAGCGAAGCCGAGAACTTGGGGGAGCCCCGGTGGTGCTCACGGACCACGACGTCATCGGCGGCGACGCACCCTCCGGCACGCTCCCCGAGGCACCCGCGGCCACGCCCGCCGAGGAGCCCGTGCTGCTCGACGCCGGCGACGTCGTCGTTCCCGTCCTGGGCGGCGGGGCCATCGCCCGGGTCGTCGACGAGGCCACCGCCGGTGCCGCACTCGGCCGCAACCTCATGCTGCTGCGCCCCGACCCGGCCGCCCTCGACCCCTGGTTCCTCGCCGGCTTCCTGCGCGGCACCGCCAACACCCGGCAGGCCAGCAGCTACGCCTTCACCTCCAGCCGGCTCGACGTGCGCAGGATCCAGCTGCCCCGGCTGCCGCTCGCCGAACAGCGCCGCTACGGACGCCGGTTCAGCGAGCTGGCCGCGTTCGAGGGCGCGCTGCGCCTGACGTCCCGGCTCGGCGAGCAACTGGTGCAGGGGTTCTACGACGGGCTGACGGACGGCTCGGTCACGCCCGACTGAGCGCGTGCGGCGGGCCCATCCCGGGTCCGGGGCCGGTCCGCGGGCTCCGCTGCGGCGGCCGGACATCCGGCGAACGCCGTGCCGGCGATCGGCCCGTCGGCGACCCTTACGTCCGCACCCCGTTCCTCGCCGTCCGCCGTCATATCCGGCCCCGCGGTGCACGGTCGTCCTGCTAGGCTCGCTCACCTGTTCCCGCGGCCCGTCGCGGTCGCCCGGGCCCACTTCCGCTCCACGCCCGAAGTCCCAGCCGGACGAGGGCGTCCGCCCCGGAACCCGTGACTCCCCTGATCGAGATCCGTATGTCGCCCGCACCGTTCCCCGGCCAGCACCCCGCACCCGTCCCGCCCGTCCCGTGCCGCACGGAGGCAGCACGGTGAACGGTCAGGTCATCGGCGGGCGTTACGAACTTTCCACGCCGCTCGGGCAGGGCGGCATGGGCCAGGTCTGGATGGGCTACGACCGGCGCCTCGACCGTCGGGTGGGCGTCAAGCTGATGCGCGTGGACCGGGTGACCGGGACCCTGGACGCCGCGGAGACCCGCCGTCGCTTCGTGCGCGAGTGCCGGGTCACCGCACAGGTCGACCACCCCGGACTCGTCACCGTCCACGACGCCGGAAGCGACGCCGAGGACCTCTACCTGGTGATGCAGTACGTGGACGGGGCCGACCTCGCCGACCACCTCGCCGAGCACGAGCCCTACCCGTGGCGCTGGGCCGCCGCGGTCGCCGCACAGCTGTGCGCGGTGCTCACCGCCGTCCACGCGGTGCCGGTCGTGCACCGCGACCTCAAGCCCCGCAACGTCATGATCCGCCCGGACGGCACCCTCGTCGTCCTCGACCTCGGCATCGCCTCCGCGCTGGGCACCGACACCACCCAGCTCACCCGCACCGACTCACCCGTGGGCAGCCCCGCCTACATGGCGCCCGAGCAGGCGATGGGCGGCACCGTCGGGCCGTACACCGACCTCTACGCGCTGGGCGTGCTGCTCCACGAACTCCTCAGCGGCCAGGTCCCGTTCGCCGGGCCCACGCCCATGGACGTGCTCCACCGCCACCTGCACGAGGAACCGGTCCCGGTGCGCAGGCTGCGCCCCGACGTTCCCGAGGCCCTGGAAACCCTGATCCTCCACCTGCTCCGCAAGGACCCCGAGGCGCGCCCCGGCAGCGCCCAGCAGGTCTACCAGGCACTGCTTCCGCTGCTGCCCGCGTCCGTCGCGGGACCGCAGGCCGAGCCGGCGCCCGCACCGCTCGCCCCCATGGACCCCACCCGGCCGTTCCGCCAGCCGCACGCCCCCTGGCCGATGCTCCCCGCACGCGCCCACGCACCGGACCGCGCCCACCCGTCGACCGTTCCCGCAGGCACCGGTGCGGCGGCCGTACGCCCGGTGCCGGTGTCCGACCCGCGCGTGTCGGCTCCGCGGCCCGCCGAGCCGGCCGGCCCCCAGCCCGTCGCCCCCGTCGCTCCCGACGTGGCCCGCGCCGGTGCCTGGACCGCGGTGGCCGCCGCTCCTGCCGCCGCGCCGCCCGGACAGCGGTCCGCCGCGTCCGCCGCGTCCGCCGGGCCCGACGTCGGGGCCGCCGTCGACGAGGTCAAACGGCTGCTCGACCAGGGCCTGGTCACCCGCGCCGTGGACATCCTCGGCGGCATCCTGCCCGCCGCGGCCGAACGCCACGGCGCCCACTCACCGGTCGTCCGCAGCCTGCACAAGCAGTACGCCGCCACCTTGATGGACAACGGCCAGTACCGCCAGGCGCTGCCCGTACTCCGCCTGCTGGCCGCTGAGTACGGCAAGGAGACCGGCGTCGGCGCCACCCGCCAGGCGCTCCGGTTCCACTACGAGGCCGCCCAGTGCCTGGAGCAACTCGGCGAGGTCGCCCAGGCCCTGGAGGCCTACCGCACGCTGCTCCCGTCCTTCGAGTACTACACCGACGACCCGACGCGCCCGCTGGAGATCCGGCGCTCCATCGGCCATCTGCTGCTGGCCCAGGGCGAACGCGACCGCGCCCGGGACACCCTCACGCACCTCCTCTACGACGCCGAACGGCTGCACGGGCCGCAGCACGCGTTCCCCACGGAGATCCGCCGCATGCTGCACTGGCTGGGCCAGGTCCCCGGCTGAACCGGCTCCCGGGCCGGCCGCCGGTACGCGGCCGATCGGGTCGACGGGGACACGGAGTTCATGGGCCCGCCCTTTTGGCGACCGCGGGTTTATGCCGGGATTCATTCGCACCCCCCGCGACGTCAGCTGAGGAAGCGAACCGCCGTGAGGGACAGGCCTGCGACGGCGATCAGCCAGGTGTAGGGCAGCGTGCGCACCAGCACCTTCTCGGGGCGCACCCCCGCGTACTCGGCGCTCCACACGGTCTGCGTACTGGTCGGGTCGGAGACCCCGAGCACCTGGTTGTACGAGGCCATCACCCCGAGGACCGCCGCCGCCGGGTACACGTGGCCGGCGAGCAGCACGCCGGCCACGCCGGCACCCATGCCGTAGATGTTGAACGGGCCGCGGTACAGGCACAGCGGCACGAGCAGGCCGAGCACCAGCACGAACACCACCGGGTTGTGCGGGGTGACGGCGTCGACGAGGGGCCGCAGCGCCTTGACGGCGCCGGGCAGTTGGACCGCCTGGAGCAGCATGCCGATCGCGAGGAACATCATGATCGGGGCGGCGGCCACCTCGAAGCCCTGGTAGGCGGTGCGCAGCGCGGTCGACGAGAGCTTGCCGGGGCGGGTCGTGGTCAGCAGCGCGTACACGATGCCGACGAGCAGCGAGGGCACGATGGCCACCTGGAACACCAGGGCCAGCACGATCGGCACGAGCGGGGTGAGCAGCGCGTACCACGGGGCGTCCGTGCGGGCCTTGCGCACCGCGGGTTCGGGGGCGGCCGTGGGCATGGCCCAGGTGTGCACCGTGCCGCGCCGGCGGGACTCGATCAACACGAAGGCGAGCCCGAGTACCAGCACGATGGGGAAGAACGTGATCTGGAAGTCGCGCACCACGTGGACCGGCACGCCCACCGCCTGGGACAGGAACTGCCAGGAGGACAGCTCGAACGGGTTCCCGGCGGACAGGCCCATCACCACCACGCCGGAGGCGGTCACCGGCGGCAGCCCGATGCCGATCATGGCGGGTATCGCGATCAGGCCGACGAGCATCGCGGCCGGTGCGGAGCCGGTCACGGTGCCGGTGAGGGTGGCGACCAGGAAGACGCCGACGGCGACGCCGTAGGGCCGGTCGCCGCCGAGCTCGACGGTCTTGCGCACCACCGTCGAACCGATGCCGGTGACGTCCATCAGGGCGCCGAGCCAGGAGCCCAGCGCGATGGCGATGATCGTGTCGGCCAGCATGGCCGAGCCGGTCTGGAGGATGCCGTCGGTGATGCTGTGCTCGCCGCCGGTCAGCGGCGCAGCGGCCAGCAGCCCGATGCCGACCGCGAGGAGCGCGAGCGCGAAAGCGGTGGGCAGCTTCTTGGTCAGGATGAGAGCGACGCATGCCGCCATCAGGGCGAGGATGAGGAAACCCATCAGCCGTCGTCCTTCGCTGTGCGGGCACCGGCCACCAGGGCCAGCGCGTGGGTGATCAGGAGGGGTGAACGGCCGAGCCCGCAGGCCTGCTGCGCGTAGCCGTGGGCGAACACCTCGTGGGCGCCGCCGACATGGCCGTACCGCTGCACGCGGCCGAGCCGGAAGGTGACCAGGCCGAGCCGGGCACGCAACTCGCGGGCGGCGGGGCCGTGCAGCAGGCGGTGGCCGAGCTCATGGGTGACGGCCGCGTCCCGCAGCGCCCCGGCGGGGTACCAGGCGCGCCAGCCGAGCCGGTCCACCAGCCGTTCCGCCAGGTCGAGGGCGTCGTGGTGCAGGCGCACCTCGCGTTGCCGTTCGTGGTACTCGGCGACGACGACCCAGCCGGGGCGTAGCCCGTCGGCGGCGTCGACGACGGTGAGGCCCGACCTGCGCGCCTGCGCGCGCGGGTCGGCACCCGCCGTGCGTGCCTGCGCGCGGCCGGCCTCGGCCGCGACACCGGCCCAGTGGCGCAACTGCTCCGGTGCGCGGTGCGCGTGCACCTGCTGGGTGGCGAGGAACCGGGCGGCCAGCGCCGTGTCGTCAAGATCGGCGAGGGCCGCGCAGTCGTCCAGCACCGCGTCGGGGGCGAGCGTGGCGGTCATACCGGCACCTCCGCGATGACCGCGACCGGTTCGGCACCGTCCCGGCCGGACAGCTCCGTCTCCGCCACGCCCAGCACCTGCTCGGCCCTGGTCATCCCGGCCAGGTTCACGATCCTGCCGCCGAGCAGCAGGTGCACGGCGGGCAGCCGGGCCCCGCCGTCGCCGTACGCGGTCAACTCCTCGAGCACGCTGCCGAGCGTGTCCCGCGCCGCCGCACACGTCGAGGCGCGGACCTGACCGTCGGGCGACTGGAACCGCACCACGCCCTCGCGGTCCACCACCCGCAGCGGCAGCCGCTCCTTGCGCAGGTACCGGGCGGCCCCGCTGCGGGAGTCCGGCACGCCGAAGACGCGGTAGTGCGGGGTCTCGGCGAGCAGCCGCAGGTCGGCCGGTGCCACGCGGGCGGTGACCGCCGCGCACTCGCGCGCCCGTTCCTCGGACAGCGGGCCTTCCCCCAGGTCCTTGGTGCGCAGCTCGGTCGCGCCCGTGGCGATGGCCTGCACGGTGTTGCGGCGCGGGTCGATGACCACGTCGACCTCGACGGTGTCGCTGTGCGCGCCCTGCGCGACGACGGCTCGTTCGGCCTCGCGGCGCACCGCCAGCACATCGGACTGGGACGGCTGCGGGATGACCCGCTCGACCTGCTCGCGCACCATCGCCAGGGCCACCCCGATCGGGCTGATCACCTCGTTGTGCGCGGCGATGCGATGGGCCAGGTCCATGCCCTCGCCCAGGAACGGGGTGACCGCCGCTGCGCCGCCCCCGCCGCCGACGAGCACCAGGGCGTCGCGGTCGAGCCGGTACTGCTTGACCAGCGTCTGCACCACCTCGCGCACCGCCTTGGTGGCCACCTCCAGCACCTGCTTCGCCGCCCCGTCGACCGAGCTGCCGAGCGCCTTGGCCAGCGGTTCGAACGCGGCGCGCGCGGCCGCCGGGTCCGCATGGGCGTGGTCGCCCTCCGGGACCAGGCCGAGGGCGACGGCCGCGCAGGAGACGGTGAGCGCGTAGCGCCCGCCGGCCGCGTCGACGGCCACGTGGTCGTCCGGATCGTCGCCCATCGGGCGCACCGTCACCAGCGTCGCGCCGGCGAGGTCGGCCGGGTCGGCGTAGGCGGCGTACGGCAGTCCCGCGATGTGCGCGCTGCGCGGGCCGACGTGGGTGACCCGGCCGTCGCCGAGGCGCACCATCGAGCCGCCGCCGACGCCCACGGTGCGCACGTCGAGCGCGTTGAGGAAGGTGCGGTGGCCGCCGATCTCGGCGTGCCGCACCGCGACCTTGCCGCGCCGGATGACGCTGATGTCGGTGGAGGTGCCGCCGGTCTCCAGGAAGACGCCCTCGCTGATCTTCTCGCCCATCAGGGCGCCGGCGACCCCGGCGGCGGGTCCGGAGAGCACCGTGAGCAGGGGGCGCGCCCGCATCTGCGCCAGGTCCATCACCCCGCCGTCGCACCGCATCACCATCAGGGGCGACGTGATGCCGGCCGCCTTGATGCTCTTGTCGACCAGTTCGGCGGTGGTCAGCATCCGGGGCAGGATGCCGGCGTTGATGACCGCGGTGCGCACCCGGGTCTTGAGCCCGTACAGCTTGGTGATGTCGTGGCTGGTCGACGCGAGGACGCCGAGTTCGCGTGCGCACGCGGCGACCGCGTCCTCGCCGGCGGGGTCGTCGACGCTGAACGCCTCGGCGCCGACGACGACTTCGGCCCCCTCGCCGACGACCTTCCGCACCGCATCGGCCACCGCGGCTCCGAGGCCTTCGGCGTGCGCGTACGCGGCCTTGAGGTGCTTGCCGGGGGCCAGCCTGATGTCCTGGCCGCGGGTGAGCCGCCGGGTGCGCCAGCCGTCGAAGCCGGTGCCGAGGCCGACCACCCCGACCCGTGCGACGTCGCCCTCCAGGAGCGCGTTGGTCGCCTGGGTGGTGCCGTGCGCGAGGAACCCGACGTCGTCGGCGGTGGCCCCGGTCTGGTCGAGCAGTCGCGTCAGCGCGTCGACGATGCCCTGCGCGACGCCTTCGGCATGGTGGTGGGTCGTCGGCACCTTGACCTGGCCGACGAGTGCGAGCGTCTGCGCGTCGATGGCCACGGCATCGGTGAACGTGCCGCCGACATCGATGCCGACGCGGATGCGTGCGGGCATTTCAACCGCCTCCTTGTGGGGGCGACCCGCCGCGTTGCGGGCCGCCGCTGACCTGTGCGCTGGGCGCGCCTACGCGTGGGGGGTGAGTTCGGGCCCCAGGTACGCGTCCTGCGCGAGGAGGGAGCGTTGGAGCCGGTCGATGTCGACCTTGCGGGGGGTGATGCCGTCCTGGACGGCGAGTGCCGCCGCGACGCCCGCGGCGTGCCCGGTCGCGAACGCGGGTGGCATCACCCGGGTCGCGGCCATCGCCTCGTGCGTGGCGGACAGGCAGCGCCCGGCCACCAGCAGCCGCTCCACCCGGAGCGGCACGAGGCTGCGGTAGGGGATCTCGTAGGCGTTCGCGGTGCCGTACGCCTCGTCCACGCCGCCGCCGGCGCCGGTGGGGTCGTGGATGTCCACGGGGTAGCCGCAGAGCGCGATGACGTCGTCGAAGTGCCGGGCCTGCTGGAGGTCGGCCAGCGACAGGACGTGCTCGCCGACGATGCGCCGGGTCTCGCGCACGCCGACGGTGGCCGCGGTGTCGAGCAGCTCGCACCGCTCGAAGCCGGGCAACTCGGCCTGGAAGAACCGCACCAGCCGGTGGACCTGCTCGCGACCCGCCAGCTCGGCGGCCGTCAGATCGCGCGGGTCCGTGCCGTCCTTGCCGAGGATGCGGCTGGTGTTGATCCGCCACACGCCCGGCCGCAGCGTCTTGTACAGCCCGATCCCGCGGCGCGGCGACGGGAACCGGCCCTCCGCCGTGGCGCGGGCGACGATGGAGGCGTACGGCCGGTAGTCGTCGGGGTGGGAGCGCACGTACTCCTCGACACGTGCGTCGTCCACGCCGCGCACCCGGAAGAACGTGGTCATCGGCTGGGTGAGACCGTCGGACTCCCGCCCCTGTTCGAACGGCACACCGGCCGCCGCCGCCACGTCCGCGTCGGCCGAGCAGTCCACCACCACGCCGGCCGGCTGCACGCGCAGCCCGCCCTTGCCGGCGCACACCACCCCGGTCACCGCGCCGGCCGGGTCGTCCTCGGTCAGCACATCGGCGACGAAGGTGTGGAACAGCAGCTCCACCCCGGCTTCCAGGCACATCCGCTCGGCGACCACCTTGACGGCCTCGGGCTCGAACGGGGTGACCTTGTCGTGGCCGTACTCGATGAACCCGCAGTACGCGCTGCCCGCCGGGATCTCCGAGGGGTGCCGTGCCTGTCCTTCAGCGGCCATCCGCCGGATCAACTCGTCGAAGACACCGCGGATGAGCTGCTCGGAGCCGTCCAGCGAGAACGACGTCATGCACGGACCCACCAGGCCGGCGGTCAGATTGCCGCCGAGGTAGCCGTACCGCTCGACGAGCAGGGTGCGTGCCCCGGTCCGTGCGGCGCCGATCGCGGCGGCGATCCCCGCGGGCCCACCGCCCACGACCAGCACGTCCACGGGGTCGAGGACGGGGAGGGTGCGGGCGAACTCGACGCTCGTCCCGGGCGTTGTCGCAGCAGTCATGTTCAGTAGCCCCTCACGTCGGGCCAGGCCAGCTCGAAGCCCTGCCTGACCAGGTCGGACTGGAATGCGGAGAGCAGCTTCGGATCGGCGTGCACCTGGTGCGGGCGAAGGCCGTGCGCCAGGCAGTGCGCGGCCAGCGCGCCGGCCGCCTCGCCGACGTTCCACTCCACCGGGTGCAGCCGGTAGCAGCCGTTGGTGATGTGCGTGGTGCCGATGTTCTTGCCGGCCGGCAGCAGGTTGCGCATCCGCACCGGCAGCAGCGCACCCAGCGGGATCTGGAACGGCAGGCTGCCGACGTCGATGTAGGTGTCACCGCCCGTCGAGGGGTGCAGGTCGATGCGGTAGGCGCCGATGCCGACCGAGTCGGCGTAGCGGGTGGCGCCGCGCTCGCCGCGCACGGCCAGCGACACGTCGTTCTCGGTGACCGTGGTGACCGCCTCGATACGGCGGGACTCGCGGACGTAGGGCGCCTTCGCGAGGCCGTCGCGGGTGCCGACGATGTCGTGCCGCAGCCTGAGGCCCGGGAACCCGCTCCCGCCGTCCGCCCGCGGTGCCTCGGTCTGCAACCAGTACAGCAGGCTCAACGAGAGCTGCTTGGCCTGCTCGATGTGGCGCGCCGCGGTCTCGGGGGCGACCTCGATGACGTTGCCCAGCCAGTAGTCGTTCATCGGCCAGTTGACCAGGGTGACGTCCGAGTCGAACGCGCCCGGCAGATGGTTGCCGCGCGCGATGATCCGGCGGAACAGCCAGAGGTCCCTGTCGCCCTGGTCCTTGCGCTGGTCGGCCTGGACCGCGGTCGGGTCGTCGCCGGGCGCGGGGTTGAAGATTCGTTCCTGCACGCTGAGGGTGCGCGGGTCGGGGGCCTTGAGGCCCAGCAGCGGACCCGGCCAGAAGTCCGGCCGGTAGTCGCGCCAGAAGGCGTAGTCGCGCGGCCGGTCGATCACATGGTTCTCGCCCGGACGGTGCTCGATCGCGAAGCAGAAGGTGATGCCCTGCATGTTCGCCGGGTCGGCGACGGCGGGGGCGCTCGGCTCCCCGTGCCGGTCACGGCTCTCCGCACCGGTCACGTACGCCACCCCGGCCAGCGGCAGGAGATCGCCGCACTCGGTGGCGTCCAGCACGTAGCCGGCGTGGACGGTCACCGGCTCGCCCGTCGCCTCGTCCCGCAGCGTGACCGCGCGGACGGTGTCGCCGTCGGTGTGCGCCTCGACGGGCACGTGTTCCAGCAGCACGGTCAACCGGCCCGCCGCGCGGTGCGGTGCGAGCATCGCCTCGATCACCGCCAGCGCCACCCGCGGCTCGTGGCACAGCTTGCTCACGCGTCCGGCACCCGGGTTGAGCGCACGCTGGGCGCGGGCCGCGGAGTTGAGCGGGTAGTGCGTGCGGTAGTGGTCCCGGATGCCCTCCCGCAGCCGCCGGTACGCGGCCGTGCAGCCGAACTGCTCGATCCACGGGTGCTCGTCCGGTGGCACCGCCTGGCTCGTCAGCTGACCGCCCAGCCAGTCGGTGGGCTCGGTGAGCACGACCCTGCGGCCCGCCCGGCAGGCCGCGAGGGCGGCGGCGACGCCACCCAGCCCACCACCGACGACGAGCACGTCGGTCTGGATCTCGGACACGGAATTCCCTTCTCCCTGGACTTCTCGATCTCTGGCTTTCTCGGACTTTCGCCGGCTTTCTCGGACCTTCCCGAGCCTTCGCGGGCTTTCCCGAGCCTTCGCGAACCTTCGCGAGCTTTCTTCGAACGGGGCGGCGGCGCGTCAGCGCGCCGGCGGACCGGTGGTGTCACCCACCGCCAGCGGGCAGGCGAGCAGCTCCTGGCGCCCCGCGCCGCCGTCCCCCGCGAGCAGTTCCACCAGCATCCGCGCCGCCCGGCGGCCCATCTCCCGGCGCGGCACGGCGAACCCGGTCAGCACCGGCGTCCCGGACGGGGCGTTGACCTCCTCGCCGAGCAGGGCGAGCGAGAGGTCCTGCGGGCAGCGCAGCCCGGCCGCCGAGACGCTGGAACGCAGCGCGTGGAGCGCCGCCTGGGTGTCGGTGGCCTCCACCACGAACGCGGTGGCGCCGTCCGCCAACCAGCCGTGCAACCGCGCCTGGTCGAGGTCGCCCCCGTCGGTGAGGACGACCTCGCCGTCGATCCCGGTCTCCCGCAGCCCGAGGCGGACGCCCTCCTCACGGTCCAGCGAGGCGATCGCCTGGTCGGGCTCGCGCACGTACACCAGACGCCGGTGCCCCAGCCGGGCCAGCTCGGCCACCACGTCGGCGGCGGCCCGCACGTAGTCGGCGCCGACGTACGGCAGCCGGGTGCCGACGCTGTCGTTGCGTCCGACGTAGACCAGGGGGAACCCGTCGTCGAGCAGGCGCACCAGCTCGTCCTTGGGTGCGTGCCGGCCGATGAGCACGCAGCCGTCCGCCAGGCGCAGCCGGTTCAGCCCGGCCGCCTCCCCGTGTGGCCGGGTCGCCTCGGAGCCGGTGAACAGCAGCATGTCGTAGCCCTGCGCGGCGGCCTCCTCCTCCACGCCCACCAGGAACGGGTAGTAGGAGTTGCGGAAGTCCACCGGGAAGGTGGCCATGAACGTGTGGACGCCGAGCAGCCGGTTGTTCCGCGAGACCAACCGGCGTGCGGCCGGGTCCGCGACGTAGCCGAGCCGTCTGGCCGCCTCCAGCACCCGCTCGCGGGTCGACTGCGCCAGCGCCATCCCCACCTCGTTGTTGCTGAGCACCAGCGAGACCGTGGCCTGGGAGACCCCGGCCAGCCGGGCGATGTCCGCCTGCCGGGGCCGGCCGGACCGCGGTGCGCCGTTGCCGGGGCTCACCGCAGCATCAACCCGCCGTCGACGTCGAGGGCCGCGCCCTGCACGAAGGCGGCGGCCGGCGAGCACAGGTAGAGGATCGCGGCGGCCATGTCCTGCGGGCGGCCCATCCGGCCGAGCGGGATGTTCGCGGCGATGCGCTTCTTGAGGTCATCGGGGACGCCCGTGTGCATGGGGGTGTCGCTGGGCCCCGGCACGAGCGCGTTGACCCGCACGCCCTTGGCGGCGAACTCGCGGGCCAGGGACTTCACCAGGGACAGCACGCCGGCCTTGCTCGCCGCGTACGCCGAGTCGCAGATCAGACCGCCACCGCCGCGGAACCCGGCGTCCGAGGCGACCAGCACCACCGAGCCGCGCCCGGCGGGTTCCATGTGCCGCAGCACCTGCTGGGCCACGGCGAACGTGCCCACCAGGTTCACGTCCAGCACGCGGCGCCAGTGCCCGGCGTCCGCCGTCCTGCTGTGCTGCGAGGTGATCACGGCGGCACAGTGCGCGAGATGGTCGATCCGCCCGTGCTCCCGTGCGACCTCGTCGACGACGTGCGCCACCCGCTCCTCGTCGGCGACGTCCAGCGCCACGCCACGGGATCCGGGGATCCGGGCGGCCGCCCGCCGCACCCCGTCGGCGTCCCGGTCGGCGAGCACCACCCGCGCGCCGCAGGCCGCGAACGCCCGCGCGGTCTCGAACCCCATACCGCCGGCCGCCCCGGTGACGAAGGCGACCTCACCCTCGAAAGCGGACGGAGAGAAGACCTGCCAGGCACTCACGACGGTCTCGTCGCTCGCCGTGCTCATATCCAACCTCGCTCACTCATGGCACCGTTCGGTGAAGCCGTGTTATTAATACGTATTAACTACGAACCTGGGACGAGACTGACGGGCGCCGAGCGAGCTTGTCAACCCTTCGTGCGGCTTCCGTGCCCGCGCGGAACGGCGCAGGTGGCGGTGGGGTAGACCCAGGTCAGGCGGGCAAATCCGGCCGGCGGACCCGGAGATGGGCCCGCCGGCCGGGACGCCGGGTGAGGTCAGGAACCCGGGTGCAGACGCACGACCACGATCGAATAGGCCGGTACCGTCTGGCTGGTGGCGCTGCCCGCCGTGGTCGAACCGATCGACGTGGCGTTCTTCAGGTACGAGTGGACCGCCGGCGTCGCCGTCGACGGGGTGAACCCGTGGTACGACAGGCTGACCGTGGTGTCGTTGCCGGGGTCCTTGTTGATGAGCATGACGGCCACGTCGCCGTTCGCGCTCCGGACCGCGTGCGCGGACACCAGCGAGGTCGAACTGCTGGTCTTGACCAGGGTGTCGTCCGGCGAACCCAGCTTGGTGACCATCTGGACGCCGTAGTACGGCGGGAACGGGGTGTTCAACGACGGCTCGCAGGAGGCGCCGCTGGACAGGATCCCGCCGTCGTCGTAGTCGGTGGCGCCCTCCACCGTGGTCACCTTGGAGCAGTCGGTGCCGTTGTGCAGGTCCCACCAGTCGAGGGTGAACGCGCCGTTCTCCAGCCAGGTCAGATACTCGTCCGGCGCGAAGAGACCGTTCGGGGCGGTGTCCTTGTAGGCGTTGGCGTTGGCCTCGGTCACCGCGATCCCGACGTGGGACGCGTTGCTCCCGGCGTACTGGTCGATCAACTGCCGCAGCGTGCCGGCCATGCCGGGGATCTCGGCCTGCGGCTTGCCCAGCAGGTCCGCCTGGCTGTTGCCGATGGGGTAGTGGTGCACGATCACGAAGTCGATCTTCTGGCCGGCGATCGACATGACCGTGTGGTTCCAGTCCATCGAGTCGCCGGTGCCGGTGATGCCGTCCGGCCAGGCCCCCGGGGTGGTCAGCACCGCGCCGATCTTGATGGTCGGGTCGACCGCCTTCATCGCCGACGCGTAGCTCAACAGGTTCGTGGCGTACGTCGTCGCGCTGTGGCTGTCATGGTGGTCGGTCTCCCAGGTGGCGCCGTACTCGCCGTTGCCGTAGACCTCGTTGCCGATCTCCCAGTACTTCACCCCGTACTGCTTGGTCACGTTCGCGTACCGCACCCAGGCGGCGGCCTCGTCCGGGGTGCCCGAGCCGTAGTTCGCGGTGACGATCGGCTGGGCGTGCGCGGCGTGCACCGAGCCGACGAACGTGTCGAAGTCCGTGTCGGGCGCCACGTAGCCGCCCTCGACGGTGTGCGTCTGCCAGTGGTAGCCGTCCGAGTAGCTGCCGCCGGGGTAACGGACCATGCCGACACCTGCGGCCTTGTACAGCCCGGAGATGTCCGGGTGGTTCATGTTTCCGTCGTAGACCGCCACGTTCATGCCGACGCCGGTGGCCGGGATCGTCGCCAGGGCCTGGCCGGCGTCGATCGACACCGACGCGGTGGTGGCGGACGTGGCGGGTGCGGCGGTCGCGGGCGACGGGGGCGCCGCGGACCGCGGGGCCGCAGCGGACGTGCCTGCGGCGGCCAGCAGCAGGGCGGCCGACAGACCGGCCAATCGAGTGATGTGTCCATGACATATGGCGCGCACACGGCTTGATCTGCGCATGAATACCTCCGGGGGTGCACTACGTGGTGCGAGGCGTGGATCCGGGCGTGGCTTCCTGGGGCGGACCTGCCTGAGCGGTTGGGCGCAGGTCCATGGGCGCGGTCTTCGGAAGCCGTCGATCGAATCGACGGAAACTCTCCATCGCTATGGCCCGATTGTTTCCGGAAGGCTAGTGAGGACACCCGTTGCGGTCAATGGGCGCTTGGCTGCCGCGGGCTGACGCGGTCGCAGGGCAGTCCGCAACCCGGCCGGGCGCAGATGGCGTGGTGTGGCCGGTGAGGTGGGGGGACTCGCCCCTCGGGGGGCGGGTCGGCTCCGTCCGGGAGGGGCGTGGGTCGGCTCCGCGGCGCGCGGTCATCCCCGCGGCGGCGCCGTGCTGGACCGGACGGTCAGGGTGGTCGCGATCTCCAGTCCGGTCTGGGGCGCCTTCTCGCCCCGGCCGAGCGTGAGCGCCATCTCGGTCGCCGCCACGGCCATTTCCGTGAGGGGCTGGTGGACGCTGGTCATCGGGGGGTCCACCCAGGCGGCGACCGGCAGGTCGTCGAAGCCGACCACGCTCAGGTCGTCGGGGATGCGCAGACCGGCCTCGCGCGCGGCCTGGTAGACCCCGAGCGCCTGGAGGTCGTTCGCGGCGAAGATGGCGGTCGGCCGGTCGGCACGTGCCAGCAGCCCGCGGGCGGCGGCGCAGCCCGCCTCGCGGGTGAGGGCGGCGTGCACCACGAGGTCGGGGACCGCGGGCAGGCCGGCCGCCTGGACGGCCGAGCGGTAGCCGTCCAGCCGTGCGCAGCAGCACAGCACGTCCTCCGGGCCGCTGATCATCGCGATGCGACGATGGCCGAGCTCGACCAGGTGCCGGGTCGCGGTGCGGCCGCCGGACCAGTTCGTGGCGCCCACGAACGGGACGTCGTCCGGCAGTTCGGTGGTCGGGTCGAAGACGACGAACGGGATCCCCTTCGCCGTCAGCTGCGCGCGCTCGGCGTCGGTGAGCTGGGCGACGGACAGGACGCAGTTCGGCCGCCGGGAGACCGTGTCGTCCCAGCTCGGTGCGGTGGTGTCGTGCAGTCCGAACTCGGACACCAGGACACCGACGCGGTGCTTGCGTGCCACCTGCTCCACACCACGGATGATCTCCACGGCCCACATGTCCTTCAGCTCGCGGAACACCAGCTCCACCACGTTGCTGCGGCCCGCCCCCGCAGGCTTGCGGTAGCCGTAGCGGTTGACCAGTTCCTCGACCCGGGCGCGGGTGTCCGCCGACACCCCCGACTTGCCGTTGATCACCTTCGACACGGTGGGGACGGACACCCCAGCGGACTCCGCTATATAGGCGATGGTGACCGGCCTGGCTGCGTCGCCGGGCGCGGGCTCCTCCGTGGGATCCGCCCTGGGCTCCTCCGCGGGCTCCGCATGGGGCGCCCCCGCCACCGGTCCATCAGCTGTGTGGTCCGCTGTGTGGTCCGCCAAGGTCGCCTTCTCCCGATCCCCGGACCGCGCACGCCCGGCTGGCGCGGGGCGAAAGCGGCCTGAACGACGTCATGTGCGTGGACAGCGTCATTCTGGCACTCCACGGTGCCGGACCGGCGTCCGCTGGCAGGCTCCGTATAAATTCTCTGCCGTTCTTGAAGAAAGTTTCTTTCCGTTACGTCTATGCCTACGCCTACGCCTACGCCCCGGCACCGAGGGAAGCGGCCTCGTCGGGGACCGCGGCGACGTCCTTCTCCGTCCTCGCGTCGACCGGGTGGCTCAGGTCGCCTCTGGAAGGCGGCACATTCGTTGCGCGTCAGCCGTCTGACGACTGTCAATGGTCGAAGTTCGCCCTGGTCAGAGGGGTGGGCCCGGGATTCCGGTCCGGTCGGGCGGGCCGTCGCCGGGCTTCGCCGGCCTGGCAGGATGCAGGTCCATGAGCGCTCAGCGGTGGAGCACCCACGCGATCGAGATGACCCGCGACCGGGTCGTCAAGCGGTTCCCGAAGAACGACGAAGGGCGTGCCGAGCGTGAGTGGCGGGCGCTGACGCTGCTGGCCGCGCACGCCCCGGGGTTGGCCCCCGAGCCCTGGGAGGCGGACCTCGCGGCCGATGAGCCGGTGGTGGTGATGTCCCGGATCGCGGGCGATCCGCTGCGCGCCGGTCTCCTGGGGAACGAGCAGGTGAAGGCCCTGGCGGAAGCGGTGACCCTACTGCACTCGGCCGTGCCGGCCGACGTCCTCGACGGGGTCCTGCCGCGGCCCGGCCGGCAGGTACGGCTGATCGAACATCTCGACGTGTGGGGCGAGACCGTCAGGCCCACATGGGATGGCCTGGTCAGGCAGGCCATGGATGCCGGGATGGGGTGGCTGGGCCGGTCCGGTCTCGCGGCCGGCGGCACGGGGGAGGGGCGTGCGGTCTTCGGCCCGGGGGACGGCAACCTCGCCAACTACCTGTGGGACGGCTCCCGGGTGCGCATCGTCGACTTCGAGGACTCCGGCCGCAGCGACCGGCCCTTCGAACTGGCGGAGATCACCGAGCACGTGGCCAGCTGGGTGGAGCAGCCGCTGGACGTCGCCGCGTTCCTCGGCCACTTCGACCTCTGCGCCGCGGAGACCGCCCGCCTGCGGGAGTGCCGTCGACTGCTGGCGCTCGTCTGGCTGTTCCTGCTGGCGGGCGACGATCCGCAGTGCCCCCGCAACCCACCGGGAACGGTGGAACGGCAGGCCGAACGGCTGCTGGAGCTGCTGGCCTGAGTGCCGGGCCCTGCTGGAACGGCAAAAACGGCGATGAGGGCGCCCGGGCCGGCCGTCGTGGCCGGGCCGAACGCCCTCATCCGGTGCACGGGGCGAGCAGCGCGGGTGATCAGGGGAGTGAGATCGGCCGCGCCGCTCGCACCCGTCGATCAGACCAGGTCGAACCGGTCGCCGTTCATCACCTTGGCCCACGCCGACACGAAGTCGGTCACGAACTTGTCCGACGCGTCGTCGCTCGCGTAGACCTCCGCGAGCGCCCGCAGCTCGGAGTTCGAGCCGAAGACGAGGTCGGCACGGGTGCCGGTCCACCGGACCTTGCCGGTGGCGTCGCGGCCCTCGTAGGTGGTGCGGTCCTCGGAGGCCGCGTTCCACGTGGTGTCCATGTCGAGCAGGTTGACGAAGAAGTCGTTCGTCAGCGTGCCCGGCTTCTCGGTGAAGACACCGAGCGACGACTGCTGGTGGGTGGCGCCCAGCACGCGGAGGCCGCCGACGAGGACGGTCATCTCGGGTGCGCTCAGGCCCAGCAGGTTCGCCCTGTCGAGCAGCAGGTACTCGGCCGGGAGGCGGTTGCTCTTGCCGTGGTAGTTGCGGAAGCCGTCGGCGGAGGGCTCCAGCGCGACGAAGGACTCCGCGTCGGTGTGCTCGTCCGTGGCGTCCACGCGACCCGGCGTGAAGGGCACCTCGACGTCGTGACCGGCGTCCTTGGCGGCCTTCTCGATGCCGGCGGAGCCGCCGAGCACGATCAGGTCGGCGAGGGAGACCTTCTTGGCGCCGGAGTTGAACTCACCCTGGATGCCCTCCAGGGTGCGCAGCACCTGCGCCAGCTGGTCGGGGTCGTTCGCCTCCCAGTTGCGCTGCGGCTCCAGGCGGATGCGGGCACCGTTGGCGCCGCCGCGCTTGTCGCTGGTGCGGAAGGTGGAGGCCGAGGACCAGGCGGTGTACACCAGCTGCGACACGGTCAGACCCGAGTCGAGGATCTTGGCCTTGAGGGCCGCGACGTCGGCGGCGTCGATGGCCTCGCCCTCGGGCTCCGGCAGCGGGTCCTGCCAGATCAGGGTCTCCTCCGGGACCTCCGGGCCGAGGTACAGCGACTTCGGGCCCATGTCACGGTGGGTCAGCTTGTACCAGGCGCGGGCGAAGGCGTCCGCGAACTCCTCGGGGTTCTCGTAGAAGCGCCGCGAGATCGGCTCGTAGATCGGGTCGAACCGGAGCGAGAGGTCCGTCGTCAGCATCCGCGGAGCGTGGCTCTTCGACGGGTCGTGGGCGTCCGGGATGGTGCCGGCACCCGCCCCGTCCTTGGCGACCCACTGGTTGGCGCCGGCCGGGCTCTGCTCCAGCTCGTACTCGTACTCGAACAGGTTCTTGAAGAAGCCCATGCCCCACTGGGTCGGCGTGCTGGTCCAGGTGACCTCCAGGCCACTGGTGATCGCGTCGCCGGCCTTGCCGGTGCCGTGGCTGTTCGCCCAGCCGAGGCCCTGCGCCTCGATCGGGGCGGCCTCGGGGTCGTCGCCGACGGCGTCGGCCGGGCCGTTGCCGTGGGTCTTGCCGAAGGTGTGGCCACCGGCGATGAGGGCGACGGTCTCCTCGTCGTTCATCGCCATCCGGCGGAACGTCTCACGGATGTCGCGGGCCGCCGCGATCGGGTCCGGGTTGCCGTTCGGGCCCTCCGGGTTGACGTAGATGAGGCCCATCTGGACCGCGCCGAGGGGCTCCTCGAGGTCACGGTCGCCGGTGTAGCGCTCGTCGCCGAGCCAGGTGGTCTCGGGGCCCCAGTAGACGTCCTCCTCCGACTCCCAGACGTCCGCGCGGCCGCCGGCGAAGCCGAAGGTCGTAAAGCCCATGGTCTCCAGGGCGACGTTGCCGGTGAGGATCAGCAGGTCGGCCCAGGACAGGCTCTGGCCGTACTTCTTCTTGACCGGCCACAGCAGCCGGCGGGCCTTGTCCAGGTTGCCGTTGTCCGGCCAGCTGTTGAGCGGGGCGAAGCGCTGCTGGCCGGCGCCGGCGCCGCCGCGGCCGTCGCTGATGCGGTAGGTGCCCGCGCTGTGCCACGCCATCCGGATCATGAGCGGGCCGTAGTTGCCGAAGTCGGCCGGCCACCAGTCCTGGGAGGTGGTCAGCACCTCGGCGATGTCCTGCTTCACGGCCGCGAGGTCGAGTGCCTTGAACGCCTCGGCGTAGTCGAACCCCTCGTCGAGCGGGTTGGCCACGGCGGGGTTCTTGGCGAGGATCTTCAGATTGAGCCGCTCCGGCCACCACTGGCGGTTTCCGCCGCCCTGCGTCGGGTGGGGCGCACGCCCGTGCGCGACGGGGCAGCCACCGCCCTCCGTCTTGGCGTCTGTGACGATTGCGTCTGGGTTCTCGGACAAGGTGGGGAATCCTTCCGGACTAGATCACTGTGCTCAAGCACTGCGGGCGGTCGGACAGTCGGGGCACAGGCCCCAGTAGATCACCTCGGTGGTGATCGCATCCGTCTCCTCGATCAGGAAATCGAGGAGCCGTGGTCTTCGGTTGTGACGCTCTCACCGGTGGCGGGTCGTGGTCGTCGACCGGTGCGACGGGGCGACGTCCCGTGGCGGCGAACCCGCACGGGGCCGCGCGTCCGGACGGAAGTGAGACATGGCCCACGTGGTCGCGTATCCGGGAGGTGGTCGCCGTTCCGGCGGGCCGACCGCCGAGTGGATCTTCTCGGCGATCACCGTCCCGTGCGGTCCTCTCGGGCGGCGCGACGCGGGCCGGAGTCATCCGTGGGCCGGCACCGCGCGCCGGCTCGACGGTCGTCCTGTCACGTCTCTCTCTCCTGCCGCACTGGGATCTTCCCGTCCCTCGGTTATGGTCGGAACCGATCCTACAATGGACAAAGTCCAAGTCAAGAAGCACGCCAAACCCGTAACCGATCGTAACTCGGACATCTACTGGTAATCTTCCGGTATCCCACTGAACCTGAACGGGTGAACCGACATGAGTGACCTGCTGGAGCGACTGAGGGGACGTGGCTGGCGGATGACCTCTCAGCGACGTGTCGTCGCTGAGGTCCTCGACGGCGAGCATGTCCACCTCACGGCCGACGAGGTGCATGCCCGCGCGGGACAACGCCTGCCCGAGATCTCCCGGGCGACCGTCTACAACACGCTCGGCGAGCTCGTCCTGCTCGGCGAGATCATCGAGGTCAGCACCGACGGCCGCGCCAAGCGCTACGACCCCAACGCCCACCGCCCGCACCACCACCTGGTGTGCACCAACTGCGACACCATCCGTGACGTCCACCCGAGCGGCAATCCGCTGACCGACCTCCCGACGGAGGAGCGTTTCGGCTTCCGGGTCACCGAAGCCGACATCACCTACCGCGGGCTGTGCCCGTCCTGCGCCTAGGGTCTTTCGGTCGGGACGGGGCGGGACACGGGGAGGGCGCAGTCGTGCAGGCGAACAGGCTGGTCATCGTCAACGGCCAGGAGGGGGTGGGGAAGTCCACCCTGGTGCGGGCGCTGCTCCGGCACACGCCCCAAGGCGCACAGATCGACGCGGAGGACGTGGGCCAGGTCCACCCCTGGGTCTTCGACGACGCCTTCCGGGAGCTGCACCGCCGCAACGTCGCCTGCCTCGTGCGCAACTTCTGGCAGGCCGGCTACCACAACGTCGTCGCCGGCAGCTTCCTCCAGGACCACGCGCAGTACCTGGCCTTCCGCGCCCTGCTGCCGGAGGAAGCCGCCGTCTTCGTCGTCCGGTTGCTGGCCTCGAAGGCGGTACGTGACCACCGGCGCATCCATCGCGGGAAACCCACGAGCAGACAATGGCGTGATCACGTGGACGCGGCATACCCGGACGACACCACGTTCCGCCGCGCCACGGCCGACTACCGGTACGTCGAAGTCGACAACAGCCACCAGACCGTGGAGGAGACCGTGTCCAGCATCAAGGCGGCGTTCCCCGAGATCTACACCGCCTGACCGGCTGCACCTACGCCGCTCGACCCCACCTCCGCTACGCCGGTTGGCCTTCTTCCCACCCCTCGCGCTGCTTGCCCAGCGCGGCCCGCAGCTGGGTCCGGCGGCGAATGCCGAGCTTGCGGTAGGTGCTGGTCAGATGGGTTTCCACGGTGCGCCGGGCGACGTGCAGGAGGCCGGCGATCTCCGTGTTGGTGTGGCCGTTGGCGGCGAGCGCCGCGATACGGCGCTCGCTGGCGGTGAGGGAACCGGAGCCGGTGAGCGCCGCTGCCGAACGGCGGGCACCGCCCGCGCGCAGCCCCTCCTCGGCCTGCCGGCGCAACCGTACGGCGCCGAGCCGCTCGGCGTACCCGGCCGCCTCCCGCAGCCGGTCACGGCCATGTGCCCGCTCGCCAGCGGCGATGAGCAGGCGGCCCTGGCCGAGCAGCGCGCCGACCAGCTCGACGTGGGCCGGTGACCCCCGCAGGGTGTCCACGGCCTGCTGGGCCAGCTCCAGACCGCGCCGCCCGCCGGTCACCCGGCCCAGCACCCCCAGCGCCCGGCCCACGGTGCGCGGGGTGCCCCAGATCCGGGCCAGTCGCAGCTCCTCCTCCGCCAGCACCAGCGCCTCCTGGGGGCGGCCCTGCGCCAGCCGGCACTCGGCGGCGGCCGTCCGCCACGGTGTGACGACGGGGCTGATCACCGCGCGCGCCGACTGCCGCCGGCCGCACTCCAGGAAGTCGTGCAGGGCGCCGGAGACATCGCCTTCGACGGACCGCAGCATGCCCCGTGCGTAGAGGAACCGGTTCAACTCCCAGGAGTCCGGCGTGCGACGCAGGTCGAAGCCGTCGGCGAGCTGCCGCGCCGCCTGGGTGCGACCGGTCTCGACGAGGGCGAGCAGGGTGTGCGCGTCCGCGTTGGACGGCCCGCCGGGGTGGCCGGCCGCCCGCGTCGGATGGGCCGCGAGCAGCCGGTCGTACTGTCCGCGTGCCGCCGCGATGTCCGCCCGCGTGTCCAGCAGGGCCTTCTCCATCGGGTGCAGCAGCGGCGGCCGTTGACCGGTCAGGCCGCGCTCCACGAGGCGGTCCGCCTCGTCCAGGTCGTCGGCCCACTGGGCGACGGCGGCGGCCGTGCCCAGCAGGAAGGGCTCGGCGAGCGGGTCGGACGGCTCGGCGAGCAGGGCCCGCAGCTGCCGCATCGACGCCTGTGCCGAACTGGACCCGGCCGTCGCCGCGTGCCGCACCAGCAGCGCCTGCCCGGCGGTGCCCACCAGCTCCCGGGAGTGCTTCGCGGTGTCGCTCAGCCACTGGTAGGCCTCCCGGCGGGCCGTCAGGTCCTGGTCGGACAGCAGGGCGCTGGCGGTCTGCACGGTGCGGGCCAGTTCGGGGTGGTCGGACAGCTGGTCCTCCAGCTGGCGCAGCACCTGGAGGGCGGCCCCGGTCTGGCCCCGGCCCACCAGGGCCGTGCTGAGGGCTATGGCGGTACGCACCCGGTCGCGGGGTTCGGCGGGCAGCCGCAGCGCCTCGGTGAGGTGGGGTATGCCGCTCGGGGTGTCGATGCGCGCGTACTCCAGGGAGCCCAGCTCCGTGAGGAGGCGTTGCCTGAGGTCGTCGGGCAGCGGTTCCTCCAGCGCCCGGCGCAGGTAGCCGACGGCGTCGTCGGGGCGTGACTCGCGCACCGCGCCGAGCGCGGCGTCCCTCAGCACGTCCAGCGCCCACGGCAGACCGACCGCCGTGGTGCCCAGCAACTGCCCGGCCACCGCCTCGACCTGGTCGCCGCGGGCCAGCATGGCCTCCGCCGCCGCCCGGTGAACCTCCCGGCGCGCGGCGGCGGGCCAGCCGGTGAGCACGGCGTCCCGCAGCAGCGGATGCGCGTAGTGGGGCACGCCCGTCGGGCCGGGGCGCAGCAGCCCGAGCCGGGTCATGGCGGTGAGCCAGCCGGTGACCCGGGCGGGGTCGGCGCCGGCCGCCTCGGCGAGCAGATGCGCCAGGCCGTCGGCGGTGTCGTGCGTACCGTTCTGCTCCGGTGCCGCCGTACCGGTCTGCTCCAGTGCCGCGAGCGCCCGTGCCACCCCGGCCGTCGCCGGCCCCGCACTGTCCAGCCACCACGAGACGGCCGCCGGGTACGCGCCCGGATACAGCGCGGCGCAGGTGTCGGGGACGGCCGGCGGCGGGGAGCCGACCAGGTCGTCCAGCAGGGCGCGCAGCAGCAGCGGGCTGCCGGCGCCGGCCCGCACGCAGTGCGCCGTCCACCGGTCGGTGGCGGTCGGGACCACGCGCCTGACCAGCGCTGCCGCCGCCTCGTCGGTGAGCGGGGCGAGGGTGTGGGTGCGTACCAGGGCGGGGGACAGGGCGTGCGTGAGACCGACCGGTGGCGGGCTGACGTCGTACTGGCTGCGCTCGGTGGCCACCAGCAGTACCCCTAATCGGTCGACCCGGCGGGCCGCCTCGACGAGCCAACGGCGCGAGGCCCCGTCGGCGAGGTGCACGTCGTCGACGGCCACCACCACCGGCGCATCGGCCGCGTACGAGCGCAACAGCCGCCACAGCCGGGCCGCGTTGCCCCGATCGTCGCCCCCGGGGGCAACATCGGCGAACTCGGGGACCGAACCCAGCAGATGCAGTACCGCGGAGAACGGCACTGTGGTGTCCTCGGGGGAGCAGCGCACCCGCAGCACCCGCAGGCCGCGGTCGGCCGCGTGCGCGGCGGTGGCCTCCAGCACGGCGGTGCGGCCGGTGCCGGTGGCCCCGCGCAGCAGGACGAGCCGGCCGCTTCCGGCGCGGGCGCGCTCGGTCTCGGACGCGAGCAGCGCGAACGCGTCGTCGCGGGCGAGCAACGGTCCGGTCATCACTGCCTCCTGTGGTCGATCGGGCATCCCGGGAGAGGGAAGCGCGGCGGAGTCGGTTGCGCCGCGGGCGTCGCTGCCCGCGTGGGCCGTGGAGCGTGGAGAGCAAGGGCGACGGCCACCGTGGTGGGGCTCACGGTGGTGTGGGAGCGCGCCCACTCAGGGTCGCGCGCCTTTGCGCGCCCCCTCGTTCACCTGCGGTGATGTGGGTGCGGTGAAGGTCATTCGTGGTGATGGGCCGGCTGTTCTCGTGGTCCGCCTCGTGGTCCTCCACGATTGCGCGTGCCGTGATCGGCGAAGGAATGTAAAGGACGTTCATCCGCAATCGGTCTTCGTCTGCTGGCGAGCCCGCGACCATGGGGGGAAGGGTTGCTCAGCACACCCCGGACGACAGCCGCCGGCACCACCGGCACCGGGCGTCGGATACCCGTGACGGTGGAGGCACCCGACCCGATCACCCGCGAGGGTGCCGTCAGCCAGCTGCGCCGGCACCCGGAGATCGAGCTCCACGAGGAGCTCGGGCGCGACACGGTGGCCCTGCTGATCGAGGACACGCTCGACGAGGCCGCACTCACCCGGCTGCGCCGGATCGTGCGCAGCGAGGGCGCCCGCGCCGTGCTCGTGGTGGGCACGATCCGCGAGAACGAGCTGCTGGACGTCATCGGATGCGGCGTCGGCGCCATCGTCTGGCGCCGCGAGGCCACCGAACACCGGCTGGTGCAGGCGGTGCTCGCCGCCTCACGCGGCGACGGCGACCTGCCACGCGACCTGCTCGGCCGGCTCATCAGCCAGGTGGGATCACTGCACCGCGGCACGGCAGCACAACCCGGCGCCCCCTCGCTGGGCCTCGTGCCCCGCGAAGTGGACGTCCTACGACTGGTCGCCGAGGGACTCGACACCGGGGAGATCGCCAGCAAGCTGTCCTACTCCGAACGCACCGTCAAGAACGTCATGCACGGCCTCACCACACGCCTGCACCTGCGCAATCGGGCGCACGCTGTCGCCTATGCCCTAAGGGAAGGCTACATCTGACCGGAAGGGCAACGAAGGCGAACACGCGGGCAACAGGCTCTGCCCGGCCACCGACCCCGGCGCGCCTGCGTCCCGGGCGCCACACAGGGCACCATCGACACCGGCACGGCAGCACGCGGCGCCGGCGATACGGCAGGGCGGGAGCGCGACGGTGATCCACGAGGTGGACGAGGTCCTCAAAAACCTCATCGGCGGCGGCGCGTTGGCCGGCTCCGGCATCGACGTCTCCTTCGAGGCCCCCACCCGCGACTGGGCCGCCCGGCGTAACGCACCCGTGATCAACACCTACCTGTACGACATCCGCGAGGACGTGGCCCGTCGGCAGCGCGGCCAGGTCTCCATCCGCGACGAACGGGACGTGGTGGTGCGCCGCCGCCAGCCACCGCGCTGGTTCCGGCTGTCGTATCTGGTGACCGCCTGGACGAAGACGCCGCAGGACGAACACCGGCTGCTGTCGGCGGTGCTGGCCACGCTGATCCCGCGCGAGCTGCTGTCCGCCGGCGAACTCCCCGGCGCGCTCGGCCAGCTGGGCCTCGCGGTGCCCCTCACGGTCGCCGGCATCCAGACCGAATCCCGCTCCCTGGCCGAGATCTGGTCAGCGCTGGGCGGTGAACTCAAGCCCTCCCTTGACCTGGTGGTGACCGCGCCCTTCCCGGCGTACCCCGAGTACGACGCCGGGCCGCCGGTCACCGAGGGCGCCGCGGTCCGCGTCGGCGGCCTGGACGGCGACCCGCCCCACGACGGGGAGCGCGCCCACCGGCCCCACCAGGTGGCAGCGGCCCGCGCCGCCCGCGAAGAGGCCGCGGCGGCGCGCACCGACCGACGATGACCCCCTCGCGCACCCCACAGGACCGACGATGACCGCTCCGTCCACCACACCGTCGCCCGCCGCCGCCCCCGACGAGACGGCGGGGAGCCCGGCCGGCACGCCGGTGGACGAGCAGGGCGGTCCGCTGCTCGCCCGGCTGGCCGGGCTGCGGGAGCGGGTCGCCGCGCTGGTCGAGCGACGCACCGCCGGGGACCCCACGGCCGCCGACCCGCTACGCGGCCTGTACCTGTCCGACGACGCCGTACAGCACCTGCTGCACAACGGTCCGGCCACCCCCGGGGACGGCGGGCCGGCCGACCTCGCGGGTGGGACGGCCGCGCTCGGGTCCGGCGACCGGCTGGCCGACCTGGCAGTCCGGCTGGGCCTGACGGAGCTGGACACCGCGATCCTGCTGATCGCCGTCGCCCCGGACCTCGACCGCACCTTCGAGTCGCTGTACGGCTATCTGAACGACGACGTGAGCCGGCGCCGGGCCACCACGGGGCTCGCCCTCGACCTGTGCGGGCTGCCCGCGCACACGGCGGCGGCCCGCGCCCGCTTCCACCCCACCGCGCCGCTGCGCACCCTCGGCCTGCTCCAGGTGACCGAACCCGAACGCCCCTTCCTCGGGCGCCCGCTGCACGTCACCGACCGGTTGATCGCGCATCTGCTCGGCGACGACACCCCGGACGCCGCGCTGCACGGACACCTGCACCCGCTGCCCGAGCCACTGCCGGACACCGACGGCACGGACTTCGTCCACCGGCTGGCCGCCCGGCTCCACGAGGGCCCGTCCACCGTCTACCTGCGCGAGCACCGCGAGGGCGACGGCCTGGCCTGGATCGCGGCAGCGCTGAGCACCGCGAAAAGGGACGCCCTGCGTTTCTCGGGTCCCGAGGAGCACATCCCCGAACTGCTGCGGGAGGCCCGGCTCGGCGGCCGGGCGATCGTGCTGACCGATCTCCCCCGGCAGCCGGGCCCGCTGCTCGAGGCGCTCGCCGCGGCGCCGGACGTGCCGGTGCTGCTGGCGGACCGGCGCCCGTACGACCCGCAGTGGTGCGCACCCGATCCGCTGGTCCTCCAGGCCCCACGGCTCCGGGCGGGCGGCACGGCCGCGTGGGCGGCGGCCCTGGGCCCTGACGCCACCGGATTCGACCTGGCCACGGCCGTTGCCCCGTACCGTCTCGGCGGTGACCGGATGCGGCGCGCCGCGCGCGCCGCCCGTGGCCTCGCCGCGTTCGAGGGCGTCCCGCTCGGCGCGGCGCACGTGCGGCTCGCCGCCCGGCAGCAGTCGGCGTCGGGCCTCGAACAGCACGCCCGCCGGATCAGGCCCGCGGTGAGCTGGGCCGACCTCGTACTGCCCGACCGGCCGCTGACCCAGCTGCGCGAACTGGCCCTGCGCGCCCGGCACCGTGACCGGGTCCTCGGCGACTGGCGGCTCAGCGCGGGCGGCGGGCGGGGCCGGGGCGTCCTCGGTCTCTTCGCCGGCGAGTCCGGCACCGGCAAGACCCTGTCGGCGGAGGTCGTCGCCGCCGAACTCGGGCTCGACCTGTATGTCGTGCAGCTGTCCTCGGTCGTCGACAAGTACATCGGCGAGACCGAGAAGAACCTGGAGCGCATCTTCACCGAGGCCGACCGCACCGACGCCGTGCTGCTCTTCGACGAGGCCGACGCGGTCTTCGGCAAGCGCTCCGAGGTCAGGGACTCCCACGACCGCTACGCCAACATGGAGAGCGCCTACCTGCTCCAGCGGCTGGAGTCCTTCGACGGCATCGCGCTGCTCACCACCAACCTGCGGGCCAACATCGACGAGGCGTTCACCCGGCGGCTCGACCTGGTGGTCGACTTCCCGTTCCCGGACGTCGACCAGCGCCTGGCCCTGTGGCGGCACGGCCTGATCCACGTCCCGTGCGCCGACCACATCGACCCGGCGCCACTGGCGCGGGAGTTCGAGCTGGCCGGCGGATCGATCCGCAGCGCCGTGGTGACCGCCGCCTACCTCGCCGCCGGCCGTGACGAACCGGTCGGCGCCGACGACCTGCTGGAAGGGGCCCGCCGCGAGTACCGCAAGGCGGGCCGGCTGGTCCCGGGCGAAGCCACCTGGTAACGGCAGCGCCCGCGGAGGGCCGGTGGCCTCCGCGGGCGAGGGGCGGTCACGCCGTCGGGGTCAAGGGACGGTCACGCCGTCGGGGTCACCGGGTCATCCCTGGGTGTGCCACTTCTGGTTGGGGGTGCCCGAGCAGGTCCACAGCTGGAGCTTGGTGCCGCTGGCTGTCTTGTTGTCCATGACGTCCACGCACTTGTTGGCCTGCGGGTTGACCAGGTCTCCCGCCTGGCTCATCACGAACTGCTGGGCCGGGTTGCCGCTGCACCGGGCGATCTGGATGTGCGCGCCGTCGTCCGACGAGCCCCAGGCGACGTCCATGCAGTAGCCGAGCGAGCGCACCGTGCCGTCCGGGCGGAAGTCCCACTTCTGGCTGTCCGAACCCTTGCAGTCCCGGATCTGGAGTTGGGTGCCGTCCTTGCCCTGGGCGGTGGCGTCGACGCAGCGGTTCGACCCGTCGCCGATGATCAGGACGCCGGGGGCCGGCTTGTGCTGCGTGGTGCCGCTGCCGCCCTTGTTGCCGCCGCCGCCCCCGCCGGAGCCACCTGATCCGCCGCCGCCCCCGCCGCCGGCAGGGGGTGTCGTCTGGCCGGAGCCGCCACCCGCTGGGGGCTGTGAGGGGGTGTTGTCCTTCGGCGGTTCCGCTTCCTTCGAGGGCGGCGGGCTGGGCAGCGCGCTGCTGCCGGCCGCCACCTTCTCCGTGGCGCGGGTGTCGACCCGCGGTTTGTAGGCCAGCCAGAGCGCCACGAACGCGATCGCCAGCGCCACCACGAGGCTCAGCACCGTCATCAGCCAGCGCGGCAGGAACCCGCGCTGTACGAACGTGCCGTCCACCGTCAGCGGCGGCACACCCGAGCGCCGCACCAGCATCGAGTACGGCCGCTGTTGTGACGAGCCGAACCAGATCGTCTGCCGCGGTCGCAGCGTGGCGTCCACGAACGCGGCGCGGCCGGGCTCGATCTGGACGTTGCCGGGACGGAGCTCGTACGCCAGGTTCTCGCCGTTGTCGGTCCCGCTGATCGAGGCGGTGAGCCGGCTGTTGCCGAGGTTGTCGACGGCGAGCCTGGGGCGGCCGCGGAAGCGGCCCTTCACGGTGGGCGGGACGAGTTCGGCACGCAGCTCGGTGAACGGCGTGACGGTGAGGACTCCTTCGGGGACCGTGACCTCGTCCGGGTGCTCGGTGGGCGTGATCCGCACCGCGTACGGGTTCGGTCCCGCCGTCGCGTCGGGGGTGCGCGGTGGCGCGAAGGTCAGTTCCACCGTGCCCGTCGTACCCGGGTAGAGCCGCAGGGTCTGCGGTTCCACGGTCGTCCAGGGCGCCACAGGACCCACGGGTTCGAAGCGGTACTCCTCGACGATGTCCCCGGTGTTGCGCAGCCGCAGCCGCACGGTCGTGCTGTTGCCGGGGTCGACGGTGGCGGAGGCGGGCTCCAGCGAAGTCCAAAGAGTCACCACACGGACGCTACGCGGCGTGTGAAGTACCGTCAGGAGGCTACGGGGCAGCCCCGGCTGCCCGAACAGCCCCCTCGCCTGCCCGGGTACCCGCTCGCCCCGCCGGACCGCCGGCACATCGGCAGGGCCGGCGGACCCGGCAGCCGCGTCGACACGCGTATCCGACGCACCACAGGTCACCGGTTTGCCCCTGGGGGCAACGACGGTGCCCCCGGTACGGCACCGCGGGACGTGTCGGCAGGTACCCCGCACGCGTGATGGTGGGGGGTGTCCTGACTCGTACTCCGAGGAGATACCGCGCATGCCGTCCTACCTGTCGCCCGGCGTATACGTCGAGGAGGTGGCCAGCGGCTCCCGCCCGATCGAGGGGGCAGGCACCTCGGTGGCGGCCTTCGTCGGGCTCGCCCCGACCGGCCCGCTGAACGAGCCCACCCTGGTCACCAACTGGACCCAGTACGTCGCGGCCTTCGGTGACTTCACCGACGGGTACTACCTGGCGCACTCCGTCTACGGCTTCTTCAACAACGGCGGCACCGCCGCGTACGTCGTCCGGGTCGGTGGCGCCGCGGCCGGCGCCGCAGGTGAGGCCGCCGCGCTGACCGGTTCGTCCGGCCAGGCCGCGCTGCCCGCCGGGGAGCCCAAGCAGCTGGGCACGTTCACCGTGACGGCCACCGCGGCGGGCCAGCAGGGTCCGCTGAGCGTGGAGGTCGCCGACCCGGACGGCGAGGGGCCCGCCGAGCGCTTCAAGCTGATCGTCAAGGACGGCGACAAGGCCGTCGAGACCTTCGACGTGACGGCCAAGAAGGGCAACCGCGCCTACGTCGTCACCCAGGTCAAGGAGCGCTCGAAGCTCATCACGGTGGCCGAGGCCGCCCCGTCGGGCCAGCTGGCCCGCCCCGACAACCAGACGGTGACGCTGGCCGCGCCGTCCGCCGCAGCGCCCGGCGGCCCGGCCGGCGAGGCCGCCCCCGCGCAGGCCGGCCCGGCCCAGTACCTCGGCGACAGCGCCGACCGCACCGGCTTCGGCGGCCTGGAGGCCGTCGACGAGGTGTCCATGGTGTCGGTGCCCGACCTGATGGCCGCCTACCAGCGCGGCGTGATCGACCTGGAGGCCGTCAAGGCGGTCCAGCTCGGCCTGATCGCGCACTGCGAGCTGATGGGGGACCGGGTCGCGATCATCGACCCGCCGCCCGGCCTGAACGCCCGCCAGATCCGCGTCTGGCGCCAGGAGACGGCCGGCTACGACTCCAAGTACGCCGCCCTGTACTACCCCTGGATCAAGTCCTTCGACCCGGCCTCGGGACAGTCCCGGCTGATCCCGCCGAGCGGCCACGTCGCCGGCGTCTGGGCCCGCAACGACGCCGAGCGCGGCGTGCACAAGGCCCCCGCCAACGAGGTGGTGCGCGGCGCCGTCGACCTGGAGATCCAGATCACCCGCGGCGAGCAGGACCTGCTCAACCCGATCGGCGTGAACTGCATCCGCGCCTTCCCGGGCCGCGGCATCCGGGTCTGGGGCGCGCGCACGCTCTCCTCCGACCCGGCCTGGCGCTACGTGAACGTCCGCCGGTACTTCAACTACCTGGAGGAGTCCATCCTCACCGGTACCCAGTGGGTGGTGTTCGAGCCGAACGACCACGCGCTGTGGGCCCGCATCCGGCGCAACATCTCGGCCTTCCTGGTGAGCGAGTGGCGCAGCGGCGCCCTCTTCGGCGCCACCCCCGAGGAGGCGTACTACGTCAAGTGCGACGAGGAGACCAACCCGGCGGAGTCCGTCGACGTCGGCCGGGTGGTGTGCGAGATCGGCATCGCACCGGTCAAGCCCGCCGAGTTCGTGATCTTCCGGCTGGCCCAGTTCTCCAGCGGCAACGGCGAACTGGAGGAGTAGGGCCTTTCGTTCGGCCCACTCTCCGGTAACGGCGCCAACCGCCCCCGTCAACACTCCAGCAGGACAGCAAGAAGGACGGCCAACACATGAGTCTCCAGCCGGGTGACGCCCTCACCTCACATAATTTCGGTCTCCAGATCGACGGCGTGATGGTCGAGTACCTCGCCGAGGTCAGCGGCCTCAGCCTGGAACAGGACGTCATCGAGTATCAGCAGGTCTCGGCGCAGGGGAAGCCGGTCACCAAGAAGATGCCGGGCACCAAGAAGGCGGGCACCTGCACGGTCGTGCGCGGCATGACGCAGTCCGCGGCCTTCAACCAGTGGATCACCCAGTCGGTCAACGGCGCCATGGGCTCCGCCCGCAAGAACGCCACGATCATGGTGATGGACTACCAGAACAATCCGGTCAAGCGGTACAACATGCGCAACGCCTGGTGCAGCAAGATCGACACCAGCACGGTGAAGGCCGGTGAGGCGTCGACCCTGACCGAGACGGTGACCATCACGTTCGAAGAACTGGTCATCGAGTAATGCGACGTACGACTGTTCGGACGGCGGGCGGGCCCGTCCCGTCGCCGTCCGCACCGTCGGACGGGGTGCCGCAGGCCCCGCAAACCCCCGGCGGGGCTCCGGGCCCCGCGGTCGGCGCGCCGGCCCTCGGCGCGCCGACCGCGCTGCCGGCGCAGCGCCTCCAGACGGAGTTCCCCTTCGAGCTGCCGCGCGGCTACGTCGACGAGTCGGGCACGGTGCACCGCGAGGGCGTGATGCGGCTGTCCACCGCACGCGACGAGCTGGTGCCGCTGCGGGACGTCCGGGTGCAGGAGAACCCCGCCTACCTGTCGGTGGTGCTGCTCGGCCGGGTCATCACCCGGTTGGGCACGCTGGCGATGGTGCACGACGGCATCGTGGAGAACATGTTCGCCTCCGACCTGGCGTTCCTCCAGGACTTCTACCGCCAGATCAACGCAGAGGGCCACACCCGCGCCGAAGTGGAGTGCCCGCACTGCTCGGAGCCCTTCGAAGTGGAACTCGGCGGGAGCCGCCTGGGGGAATCGTGACGTACGCGACCGACCGGCTGCACGAGGAGATCGCGTACGTCGCCTACCACTTCCACTGGAGCCAGGCGGAGATCCTGGACCTGGAACACCACGACCGGCGCCGTTACGCGGACCACATAGCGGCCCTGGTGTCCCGAGGCGGGGCGGAGGGCTGACACATGGGGTTCCTGGACCGCTTCCGGGGCACGCGCGCCGGCTCGGCGACGCAGGGTGCGCCGTCGCGTACGGCGGGCACCGGTACGGGTGACCGGTCGGTCGACGCAGGTGAGGGCGCGTCGGCCGGCGGCGTGAGCGGTGCGGCCACGGTGCCCGGTGCTCAGGCCGGCGGTGCGGCGGGTCCGCCCGCTGTCGTCCGGGCCGCCTGGTCGACGATGCCGCCCATCCAGCGGGCGGTGACCGGCGGCGCCTCAGGCGTCGCCGACGCCGGCTTCGGGAGCCGGCTGGCCACCTGGCAGAACCCGTCCTTCACCGGCACGGTCCCGCACACCGTCCTGGACGCGGCACGCGGCGGCCCCGCCGGAACCCTGCTGTCCACGTCAACACACCCTTCGACGGCTCCCGAACCCCCAGCTCCGGTCCGGTCGGGCGCCCCGTCACCGGCCGGGCCGGACCCCGCGTCCCCAGCACCCCCACCGGCCACCCCCGCGCTTCCGGCGCGGGGCATCCGCGTGTCCCCGGCGCACCCGCATCCAGACCCCGCCCCGGTCCCGCTGACCAGGTCCGCGCCCGTCCCCGCGCAACGCCGCACGCTGCCCGCCCGGCTCCCGTCCGGTGCCTCCAGCGCCGGTCCCACCAGCGCCAGTCCCACCGCCGCTCCGGCACCCCCCGCTCGCGCGACCGGGGGCGCGGACGGCAAGGACGGCAAGGACGGCTCGGAGCCGGGCGGGGGAGCGGCAGCCGGTCCGGGTGCGCAGACCGGCCAAGGGCCTGCGGTTGGCAAGGGCGCTGCGGTCGGCCAGGGTTCGTCGGGCCGGTCGCAGCAGGCGGCCGTGGTGATGCCCCGGCCCACCGGCGGCCCCGACGGGCGGCCGGTGCAGCGTGCGGTGACCCCGCGGGGAAGGAGCACGCAGGCTCCGCAGGGCGGTACGCAGGCGGCTGGTCCCGGGGCGACCGGGACGTCCGGGACGACCCGGGCGATCGGACGCGCTGTGACACCCGCGGGCAGCCCCGCGCCGGCACGTGTGCCGGCACCCGAACGGAAGTCCACGGGCCCGGCGGTGGCACCGGTCACGCCGGCGCCCGGCGGCCGTGCGCCCGCCTCCGGGCCCCGGACGACCCCGCCGGCCACGTCCGCCGCGCCCGGACCCGCACCTACGGGTTCCGCCCGTTCCGGTGGCGGCGGTGCACCTGCGCCTTCCGCGGGTTCCGGTCCTGCGGGTTCCGGTTCTCCGGGGCCGGCAGGGGGCGGACGGAGCGTGCAGCGCGCGGCCGAGGGACGCGCCGGCTCGCCCCCACCCCGCGTGCCGGCGCCCGATGCGGGCGGTGGCAGAGCGGCCGGGAACCCCGGATCGCAGTCCCCGGCCACCGGCCCGGCGAGCCCGCAGGCGCCCACCGGTGGCCCTGGCCTTCCGGCGCCCCGGGCCACCACGCAGGCGTCGGGCCCTGATGGCCCTTCACCCCGGTCCGGTGGCCCTTCGCCCCGCCCGGGGGGTGTTGCCGGCCCGGCCGCCGGGTCCGGCCCGTCCCCGGTCGGCGTGCAGCGATCGACGCCGTCCGGCCGCCCGTCCCCCCGTTCCGCTGCCACCACACCACCGGCCCCGTCCGCCCGCACGACACCCGTGGCGCCGACGACACCGCCAGCGGCACCGACGGCACCGATGGCACCGAGGACGTCGACGGCAGCCGTCGGCTCTGAGCCCGTGTCCGGAGCCGGAGCCGGAGCCGCACCGACCGCCGGCGGGCTTGGGCAGCCCACGGGGCGGAGCGGTTCCGCGACCCCTGCCGGAACGCGGGGCGTGTCCGGGGGCGCGACGGGGGTGCCCGCGGCCGTGCAACTGCGCCCTGCCACCGCATCGTCGACCTCCCCTGATGCCGTGCCGAGCAGCCGGGAAAGCACCTCTGGTGCGACGTCCGTGCGGCGTCGCGGTGGCCTCGGAGTGCCCACTTCACGCGGGATCGCCCCCGGTGCCGGCACCGGGGCAGGCCGTCCGGGAACGGCATCCGCGGTGCCCGGCACGGTCGGAGCCCCCCTTGCCCCCGTCCAACGGGCCACGTCCGCCACACCCTCCGTCCCTTCCACCCCGCCCGCACCGCTCACCCCTGGCACCGCCCTACCGGGCACCGGCGCCCGCACCCCTGCGGACCCGGCCACCGCGCGCCCGGGGAGCACCCCCACACCGGTACGCCCCGCGACGCCCACCCCGCCTTCCTCCGCCGGCGCCGCGGTGCGTGCACGTTCGCCGCTCGGGGCGCCCCTCGCCGGTCGTCCTGCGGACGCGGTGCCGCTCGGTGCGTCGGGCGGTCCGCGTGTTCGTGCGCCGGGCGGTCCGCGTGCCGTGCAGCGAGCCGTCGCATCCCGGAACCCTGCGGTCCAGCCGGCCGCCCCCGCGGCTGCCGGGCCCTCTCCCGCTTCCCGCGCGGCGTCGGCTCAGCCCGGGTTCCCGACCGTTCAGACCGGGTTCCCGACCAACGCGCCGACCGGGACGCCCGTGCCCGGACCGGGTGTTCCGCACGTTCCCGCGCCGGTGACCGGCGTGCAGCGCGCCCCTGCGCTCCCCACCGCGCCCGTGCCGGCACCCTTCCCCGGAAGCGGTCCGGTACCGTCCGCGTCCGGCGCCACCCCACCGCCCCTGCCGACGCCGCAAGCCACCGTCCCGCCCGGGCTCGCCGCGGCCGGTACGGACCGGCCCGGGGCGCCGGTGCTACGGACGCCGCCGCCGATCGCCGTCACCGGCCGGCCGCCGACGTCGCCGCTGAACCCGCCCTCGCCCCCGACCTCGTCCCCGTTGTCCCCCTCGTCTGCGCCGCTGCTCCCGCCCACCGTCCAACGGCGCGCGAACGCGGGAGCGCCCGCCGTGGCGTTGCGACGCTCGGCGCCCGGCGGGGACGCGCGCCCGGTCGCGCACCCGCGCCCCGGCGCCGGGGCCTCCGCCGCCCCCGGGCGCACGGGCGCCGGGGCACCCGCCGGCATCCCGTCGCCCCCGCAGCCCGCCGCCGGCTCCGCCACCTCCGTCGTCCAGCGTCTGCCCCTGCCGGCACCGGCGTCGACGGCACTCCCCGCGCGGCCCGCCGGCACCACTCCGCCCGCCGCCACCCCGGCGCCTCCCGCCCTGCCGGTACCGCCGCCCCCGACCATGGGGTCGCCGACGGTTCAGCGCAGAGCCGCGCCCCTTCCTTCCACCACGTCCAAGTCCACGGCTCCGCCTCCGAACCCATCGCCGCCCCAGGGCGCGCGGCACGGTGCGGGGGCGGGGCCGACCGCGCGCCCCGACGCCTCCCGCGGAGGCTTCGACCCCCGTGCCCTGACCGACTTCCAGCTGGACGAGCTGACCCACCGGCTCACCGGCCGGATCACCCGGTTGCTCCGCACCGAACTACGGCTCGACCGGGAGCGGATCGGCAGGCTCCGCGACCCCAGGAACTGACCGCACGACAGGCGACACCCACCGCACCACGGACAGCGCGCCACGTCCCACGCACCACGGACAGCGCACCACGCACCACAGCAGCAGACGACGAACCGCACCCGGCACCCGACGAACCCGGCACCAGGTGCGGGCGGCCCGAAGAAAGGTCCCTCGATGCCCAGCGATCTCGACCCGGGCTCCACCATCTTCTTCACCCTGACCATCGACGGCGAGAGCCTCGGTTACTTCAACGGGTGTGAGGGGCTGTCGTCCACGGTGGAGATCGAGCACCGTCAGGAAGGCGGCAACAACGGCTTCGTCTGGCAGTTGCCCTCCCGGGTGACCTTCTCCACGATCCGGCTGACCCGGCCGCTCACCCCGGACACCACCAAGGTCGCCAAGTGGATCTCGTCCGTGGCGACCGGGGTGACGCGGCCGACCGCCCAGATCGCGGCGCTGCGCGCGGACGGTTCCGAGGTCGCACGCTGGGGGCTGATCGACGTGTTGCCGGTCAGCTGGCAGGGGCCGTCCCTGGACCCGGCCAGTCCGGGCGTCGCCACGGAGGTCCTGGAGATCACCCACCACGGTTTCACGGACTGACAACGGACTGACGACGGCTCACGGGCTGAAACAGGGGAGAGGAAGGACTGTCATGGCCAAGGGGAGCAAGGGCGGTGCCGGCAAGAGCCTGGTACGCGCCACCCTCGCGATCCACGAGCCGCCGGTGGGCACGAGCACCACGCCGGGTGGGCTGATCAAGTCGTTCGGGTTCGACTTCAACCCGTCCCAGCTGTCGCTGGGGCGCCGTGCCGAGTGGAAGGTGACGCCGACGGCGGCGGTGCGGGACGGCTCGGTGCCGGAGTTCATGGGGCCCGAGCCGCGCGAGATGACCGTGGAGATCTTCCTGGACCGCTCGGACGATCCGGGCAGCAACGACGTGCTGAAGAAGGTGGAGTCGCTGATGGCCTGCTGCGAGGTGACCGCGAAGAGCATCGCGGTCAAGCAGCCCTCGCCGCCGTGGGTGGTCTTCCAGTGGGGGTCGTTCTCCACGGCCCGTTTCACCGCCTACGTCAGCAGCGTGGAGGCGAACTACACGCTGTTCGGCACGACGGGCGTGCCGATCCGTGCCACCTGCCAGGTGCGGTTGCACGAGATCCCCAGCAAGACCAAGGGGCAGAACCCCACGTCGGGTGCGCTGACCGCGCAGCGCGTGCACCGGGTGGTGGCCGGCGACTCGTTGCAGTCGCTGGCCTGGCGCGAGTACGGCGACGCGTCCGCCTGGCGCCCGATCGCCGAGGCCAACGGGATCGACGACCCCACCCGGCTGCCCACCGGCATCGAGCTGGTGCTGCCGGCGTCCGAGGAGGTGCGTGGCTGATGGTGCAGTCCGCCTTCTCCAGCATCATCCAGATCACCATCGGCGGCCAGCAGCTGCCGCGGGACTACGCCCCGCTGCTGGTGGACGGCTGGGTCGACCAGGGCATGGGGGTGCCGGCCGCGTTCCGGCTCACCTTCCGCGACCCGAACCGGCTGATCCTCAGCGGTCTCGGCGTGAGGTTCGGCACCCCGGTGGTGATCACCCCGATCGCCGACGGCAAGGGCAAGGGCGACCCGCTGTTCACCGGCGAGGTGACCGGCCTGGAGGTCGACTACGACGGCACCGGCACGTTCACCGTGATCCGCGGCTACGACCGCGGCCACCGCCTGATGCGGCAGCGCCGGGTGGCCCCCTACCGCAACCAGAGCGCCTCCGACATCGCCCGCAGGCTGGCCGGCATGGACGGCGTGCCCATCGGCAAGATCGAGCCGACGAAGCCCGTCTACGAGTTCATCAGCCAGGCCAACGTCACCGACTGGGACTTCCTCGCCCGGCTCGCCGACGAGAACGAGATGGTGATGTTCGTCGACGCCAAGGGCAAGTTCCAGTTCGTCAAGCCGGACCCGGCGTCCGGCGCACCGCCGGCCAGCACGCCGGGCGAGAGGAGTCCGTTCGTGCTGGAGGCGCGTAACGACATCCTGAAGCTGCGGGCCGCCGTCACCGCGGCCGAGCAGGTCGGCACCGTCGAGGCACGCGGCTGGGACGTCACCAAGGCGCAGAAGATCGCCGAGACCGCGCCCGCCACCACCAACCCCGGCATCACCATCGGCACCACACCCGGCCAGGCCGGCGGCGTGTTCGGCAAGGCCAAACTCGTCGACGCGCGCACGCCCTACGACCGCCCCGCGGAGGCGAAGACCGCCGCCAAGGCGCTCGCCGACGACATCACCTCCTCGTTCGCCGAACTGGAGGTTGTGGCGCGCGGCAACCCCAAGCTCAGACCGGGGGTGCCGGTCACCCTCGCCAAGGTCGGTGCGCCCTTCGAGGGCAAGTACACGGCGACGTCGGTGCGGCACGTCTTCGGCGACGGGCGGCACTACGAGGCGTGGATCACCGTCAGCGGACGGCAGTGGCGTTCGCTGTACGGGCTGTCCTCCGGCGGTGGCACGCAGAGCGGCAACAGGCTGCCCGGCGTGGCCAACGCGGAGGTCACCGACGTGCAGGACCCGCTCAAGCAGGGCCGGGTGAAGCTGCGGTTCCCGTGGCTGGACGACGCCTACATCAGCGACTGGACGCGCGTGATGCAGTGGGGCGGCAAGACCGGCGGCTCGATCTTCCCGCTGGACGTGGGCGACGAGGTGCTGGTCGGCTTCGACCGGGGCGCCCTGGACCATCCGTACGTCATCGGGGGCCTCTACAACAACAAGTGGGTCCCGACCCCCGTCAAGGACGTGCCGTTGCACAACGCCGGTGCGCGCCGCCAGTCGGCCCGGCACACGCTGTCCGACCGGGAGGGCAACCGCGTGGACCTGCTCAGCCAGAGCACCGGCGGCCGCAAGCAGGGGGTGCGGCTGGCCAGCGGCGACAACAAGCTGACCATCCACCTGGACCGCACCAAGACCGAGATCACCGTCGACAGCAAGGGGACGGTCAGCATCAAGGGCAGCCGGGCGGTGTCCGTGGAGGCCGGCACGGACCTCACGCTCAGCGCGGCCCGGAAGCTGACCATCAAGAGCGGCGGGATGCTCGACATCGAGGGCCGCGGCATGGTCAACGTCAAGTCGCTCACCGGCGCGGTCACCCTGGACGCCATCGGCGCCCTCAACCTCAAGGCGGTGGGCGCCGCTTCGGTCACCGCGGGCGGCAGCATCCAGCTCACCTCCATCGCCAACGTGGGCATTCGGGCCGTCTCCGTGCCGGTCATGGGCATGTTCACCGCCAACGGAATCCCGTATCCGCCGCTGTGACCGACATGAAGATCGCCGTGAGGGCCGCCTTGAGGCACGACTCGAACCATTCGAAACACGCGGAAGGGACGGTGGGTATCTGATGTCCGAGCAGTTCGTCGGCTCCGGGTGGGCGTTCCCGTTGCGCATCGGGCCCACCGGGGGCATGGCGCTGGTCAGCGGGGAGCGCGAGATCGAGGAGGCCATCCGGCTGGTGCTGGCCACCGCGCCGGGCGAGCGCCCGATGCGCCCCGAGTTCGGCTGCGCCATCCACGACCTGGTGTTCGCCCCGGTCAACGAGGCCACCGCCGGCCGTATCCAGTACGAGGTGCACGCCACCCTGGACCGCTGGGAGCCGCGCATCGAGGTCTCCGACGTGGAGGTCACCGCCGGCGCCGAGCAGGGCGTGCTCTACATCGACGTGCGCTACTCGATCCGCGGCACGAACAACCCGCGCAGCCTCGTCTTCCCCTTCTACATCATCCCCTCCCACGAGGAGCCGGACCTGCCCGAAGGCACCGGCACCTCCCCCGAAAGCGACCGCTGATGGCCCTGCCCTCCCCCAACCTCGACGACCGCCGCTTCCAGCAGTTCGTCGACGACGCCAAGCGCTACATCCAGCAGCGCGCGCCCGAGTGGACCGACCACAACGTCTCCGACCCGGGCATCACGCTCGTCGAGACGGTCGCCCACATGGCAGACCAGATCGTGTACCGGCTCAACCGGGTGCCGGAGAAGAACCACCTGGCCTTCCTCGACCTGGTCGGCATCACCCTCTTCCCGCCCTCCGCGGCCCGCACCGACATCACGTTCTGGCTGTCGGCGCCGCAGGAGGAGGTCGTCCTGCTGCCGGTGGGCACCGAGATCGCCACCGTGCGCACCGAGAGCGAGGAGGCGGTGGTCTTCGCCACCGAGCGCGAACTGTCCGTCGTGCCCAGCTCGCTCAGGTACCTGGTGGTGCAGCACCAGGGGCAGCCGGTCGCCGACCGGACCACCGACATCGCCGAGGGCAAGGACCTGCTCTGCTTCGCCGAGTCCCCGCAGCCCGGCGACTGCATGCTGCTCGGTCTCACCGCCGCCGTACCGCACTGCGCGGTGGCGCTGGAGCTGGACAGCCGGGTGGACGGTGTCGGCGTCGACCCCCGGCAGCCGCCGCTCGTGTGGGAGGCGTGGACGGAGGACGGCTGGCAGGCCTGCGAGGTCGACCGGGACGGCACCGGTGGCCTCAACCGCCCCGGCGAGGTGGTGCTGCACGTGCCCGGCGGCCATGTGCTGTCACGCTCCGGCGGCCAGGAGGCGGGCTGGCTGCGCTGCCGGGTCACCAAGCCGCTGCCCCGCCAGCCCTTCTACACCACCTCGCCGACGGTGCGGTCGGCCGACGCCTGCACGATCGGAGGCACCGCCCCGGCGCTGCACGCCGAGACCGTGTACGACGAGGCGCTCGGCGAGTCCACCGGACTGCCGGGACAGCGGTTGCAGCTCGCGCACGCACCCGTCGTCAGCGGCGAACCGGCCCTGCTGTTGCAGACCGCCGAGCAGGACGGCTGGCAGGACTGGCAGGTCGTCCCGCACTTCGCCGCCTCGGGACCGAACGACCGGCATCTCACCCTGGACGCCGCCACCGGCGAGATCGCCTTCGGCCCCGCGGTGCGCGAACCCGACGGCAGCCTGCGCCAGTACGGTGCCGTCGCCCCCAAGGGCGCCGTCATACGCGCCCGCCGCTACCGCACCGGCGGCGGCCGGGCCGGCAACGTCGCCCGCGGCGCGGTCCAGGTGCTGCGCACCTCCATCCCGTTCGTCTCGGAGGTCGTCAACCGGGAGGCGGCACGCGGGGGCGTCGACGGTGAGACGGTGGCGGAGGCGAAGATACGCGCACCGATCACGCTGCGCGCCCAGGAACGCGCGGTGACCCTGCGGGACTACGAGGAGCTGGCCCGCCGCGCCGCCCCCGAGACCGCCCGGATCACCTGCCTGGAGGGCGAGGCGGACGAGCACGGGTCGTACGCGGTACGGGTGCTGGTGGTGCCGCAGGCCGTCGCCGACCCCGGCGGCCGGCTCCGTTTCGAGCAACTGGTGCCCGGTGACGCCCTGCTGGAGCGCATCACCCGGCACCTGGACGAGCGCCGGCTGATCGGCACCCGGCTCGCGGTCGGGCCGCCGTACTACCAGGGCGTCACCGTGGTCGCCACCGTGCACGCCTTCCGGGGCGTCGACACCGACCGGGTGCGCCGCCAGGCCCACGACGCCCTCTACCGCCACCTCGACCCGCTGACCGGCGGCGCCGACGGACGCGGCTGGCCGTTCGGCCGGCCCGTGCAGTCCGGCGAGGTCTTCGCCGTGCTGCAACGGGTGCCGGGCGTGGAGCTCGTCGACCAGGTCACCCTGCACCCCGCCGACCCGCTCACCGGCAAGCGCGGTGACGCCACGGACCGCATCGACCTGCAACCGCCGTCCCTGGTCTTCTCCTTCGACCATCGCGTCCGGGTGATCGGAGACGGCTCGTGAACCCCCGCACCGCGCGCCGTTCCGGGCCGGAATTGTCGCCGTCGCCGTCGCCGTTGCAGGGAGGTGGCAGATGAGGGGCTCCATCGACGGGCTCGGCTCGTCCGCGCCGATCGGGATGATGCTGCCCGCGGTCTTCGCCGACGACGAGCTCGCACAGCGCTTCGTGGCGGGGCTCGACGAGGTGATCGCGCCGATCCTGAACGTGCTCGACTGCCTGCCCGCGTACTTCGACCCGGCCCTCGCGCCCGTCGACTTCACCCGCTGGCTCACCGGCTGGGTCGGTGCCGAGACGGACGGCACCGAACCGGAGCACCGGCTGCGGGCCGCGGTGGCCGCCGCCGCCTACCTGCACCGGGTCCGGGGCACCCGGCGCGGCCTGTCCGCCGCGGTGTGGCTGGCGTTCGGCGTGGAGCCGGAGATATCCGAGAGCGGCGGAGCCGCCTGGAGCGCCCGCCCGCTCGGCCCGTTCCCCGGCGACCCGCAGCCCCGGCTGCACGTCGCGATCAGCCTGCCCGACCCGAGCCCCGCGGACCAGCATCGTCTGGACGCCCTGGTGGCGGCCGCCCGCCCCGCCCACATGCCGTACTCGGTCCAGGTGACCGCTGCCGAAAGGATCCCGGAGAGATGACCACCCAGAACTGCCCCGAGTGCGGCACCCGGGCGGAACCCGGCCAGGCGTTCTGCGACGCGTGCGGAGCCGTGCTGAGCTGGACGGAACCGGCACGCGCCGGAAGCCGTGCCGGGGAGGAGCAGCGGCACGCCGACGGCAGCACAAGGAACCCGACCACCGCACCGGCGGCCGGCCCGGGCGGTGCGCCCGCCGCGGCCACCGGTACGCCGGGCACAACGGCACAGCGCCCTGCTGCCGCCCCCGCCCCGTCGGGTCCGCCCGCGCCCGCCGCGCCGGGCGGCACCGGCGTGGCAGGGGCCATGCCACCGGGCGCCGGCAGCCCGGCCGCCGGGCCCACCGGAGGCGCCGCGTACCAGGGCTCCGGCCACGCCGCCGCATCCGGTGCGGACGCCGGCTCCACCCCCGGGTACGGCACCGACCAGGGGCCCGGAGCGGCATCCGGCGACACCGCCCCGACCGAGCCCGTGCCGGCCGCCGACTCCCCCGAAGCGGTCGACGCCGCGGCCCGCGCCCGCTCCCTGCTGGTTCCCGTCGCCGACCCGGAGGAGCGGGTCGCCGCGACCCCGTCGGTCGCCCCGGTGCTCCCCGGCCGGCCGGAGGCCGAGCGTCCCCAGACGCGCGTCCCCGGCCCTCAGGAGAGCATCGAGAACGGCCCGCCGTGCCCCTGGTGCGCCACCCCCAACCGTCCCGACCGGCACTTCTGTGCCCGCTGCGCGATGCCGATGGCCGGTGAGAACCGGGCCACTTCGGAGCGCCGCCCGTGGTGGCGCCGGATGCTGGACTTCCGGAACCGTGCGACCCCGTGGGCCGGCGACCGCCCCCGGATGCGCCGCACCTTCGACCGGATCGTCACCTGGGTGGTGGCAGCGGTCCTGGTCGCCGGGGCCATCTACGCCGGCGTCAAGGCGCCGTCCGCCGTACAGGCCATCCGCGACCACTTCGCCAAGCGCGCGCCGGTCGTCCCCGACGGGTTCAGCGCCTCGCACTCGTGGACGGGCCACAAGCCGCATCTCGCCTTCGACACCTACAACAACACCTGGTGGGGCCCCGGCGTCTCGCAGGCGGGCACGGGCGAGTGGATCGAGGCCCGCTTCAACGAGCCCACCCGGCTGCTGAACCTGGTCATCACACCCGGTGTCTCCACCCACGCCGACCAGCTCTCCGAAGAGGCCCTGCCGCACCGCGTCAAGGCCACGATCACCATGAAGGACGGCAAGACCGTCGACCAGGAACTCATCCTCGACCAGGGCGCCGGAGACCAGACCCGCGCGTTCCGGTTCGGCGACGTCACCAAGGTCCGCTTCACCGTCGAGTCGGCCTACGCCACCTCGGAGAAGAAGCAGGTGGCCATCGCCGAGATCGAGTTCTTCGGCCCGTCGAACGCCGGCGCCTCCTGACGGCACCGGGGCGGCAACGGCGCCGGAGCGACGGCGGCGGCACGGTAGATGGCCGGCGGGGTGGCGGAAAGGCTCAGAGAGGGAGGTCGTCGACTGGCACGCAGAAACGCCTGGGGGGCGCATCTCGATCCCTGCTGCGCCGGGCAGCGGGCTCAACTGCGGAAATCCACCCCGCGCGACAGTAATCTGAAGGCTGTGGATACGACCGGGTTGGTCCTCAGCATCATCGGAACGGTCGCCGGCGTCATCAGCGCCTACTTCGGCTACGTGGCCGTGCGCAACGAACTCACCCGGCGCCGGACCCGTTCCGAGCAACCCGCGGAGCAACCCGCGCAGCAGCCCACCCCGCGGGGCGACGGCACCTACGACGTGTTCGTGTCGTACGGACCCGAGGACGCCGAGTGGGTGCGGACGTTCGCAGGGCGGCTCGGCGAGAAGGGGCTGAGGGTGGCGTACGACGAGGTGGTGAGCCGGCCGGGCGGCATCCGGGTGCACACCGTGGAGGCCGCGATCCGGGCGGCCACCCACGGATTGCTGGTGTTCAGCCCGGCATCGGTGGGCAACGGGTGGGTGGATCAGGAGTACGCCGCGCTGATGCAGCGGTCGATCGAGGACGGCGTGCGGTTCATCCCCGTCGTGGTGGGGGACGTCAGGCTGCCGGAGTTCGCCGCCACCCGGTACTTCGTGGACTTCCGCCCGGCCCATGACTGTGCGGGGTACGAGCGGCGGGTCGACGAGATAGCGGAGGCGCTGCGCAGCCTGGGGGAGTGAACTCTTGCGCTGCGCGCCGCCTCATGCCGTGTCGCCGTTCTGATCGGTGCCCTGATCCGTCCCCTGGCCCGTCCCTTGCCCCGTCCCCTGATCGTCCGTCCCCTGCGCACCGTCCGCGAGGGCGTCCGGGGTGGACTGCGTCAGGGCGCCCTGGCCCGCGCGCTGCATCGCCGTGTCGACGAGGTCCATGGCGCGCTGCATGGGCAGCCACTTCAGCATCGACTCCGCGTCTCCGCTGACCACCTGGGGGACGCCCATGTGCTTGAGT
>NZ_JAMJWG010000029.1 GCF_024435355.1 Streptomyces odontomachi | reverse complement strand
TGTGAGGAACACGGGGGACGGACCGGGTCACAGGATCCGCCACGGAAGCTCACGATCGACTTGGGTCCGTGGGAGGACTGGCCATGGTGCCTGATGGGCCTGGTACCCGAGGCTGCTACAGCGGCCAACACCGGGGTTCCGGTGGAGATCATCTGGCACTTTCAACTGGCCGAGACCTGAACGCCCGCACATGACTTCGTCTGCCACCGGAACATCGTTTTCCGGCGCAGGATCATCGCCACCCACAGGCAGGGGGATCAGAGCGGGCGCTACAGTCCGCTCATCTACTGGTGGGTGATCTTCGCATGATGCCGTGCAGCGGAAACCCGTCTTCGCAGTTCAAGAGGTAGAGCCCCGCGACATCGCGCATTGAACCTCAGTAACGGCGGGACCGTCGCCGCCGCACCGCCCGCGTGATGACCGGCGGCAACACGTCAACCGCGATCCGGGCAACCGGAGAGCGGCCCGGCTTCTTGCCCGGCGGACGCGTCTGCGGTGCCGACGACGTGCCGGCGACCGCGGCCGGACGGTCCTTGGCGACGGGGGCGCCGTGCCGGGAGTACGGGAAGTCGGGCGCGGGCATGCCCCGGGAGCGCAGCCGGACGATGCGGTGGCCGGCCGCGTCCTGGATGCTCAGCCCGCAGTCCTCACGTGCGTCGGCCATGGCGATCAGCTCGTCCTGCACGGGCCCGGGGTCGCCCCAGGTGCCGTACAGCTTCTGCGTGCTCAGGCAGATCGGGTGCAGACCGCGGTTGAGCACGGCCTCCCAGGTGGCGACGGCCACCCCGGGGGTGTGCTCGGAGCGGAAGTCGTCGAGCACCACGATGCCGTTCGGCAACAGTGCCTGCTGGGCCGTGGCGATGTCGCCGTGCACATGCTCGTACAGGTGTGACGCGTCGACGTGCACGAAGCGGCAGGAGGCCGGCTTGATGTGTTCGGCCGCCAGCGAGCTGGGGCCCTGCAACACCGTCGGCAGCGCATCGTGGAAGGAGAGGTAGTTCCGCTCGAACGCCTCCCGGGTGAGGGACGCGTACGACTTGGCCATCTCCTTGGTGTTGGCCTGGTCGGGCGCGTCGGACTCGAAGAGGTCGCAGACCGTGAAGGCTTCACCGGGCCGCAGGTGGCGACCCAGGAAGATCGCGCTCTTGCCCATGAAGACGCCGAGCTCCAGGAGGTCGCCGCGCTCACCGCGGTTTTCCTGCCGGGTCAGCAGCCACTCGAAGAGGACCTGGTCGAGGGCGGGAAACCAGCCGCGGACGTCGCTGAGTTCCCGGGGAAGCGGTGCGGTGTCGTGCGCTGTCGTCATGGAACGAACCTTCGCGATGCTGTCGGAGGCGTGGGGCGTGGGGCGTGGGGCGTAGGCAGATGAGCGAGGGAGGGGGAGAAGAGGGAGGGGCTTACGCAAGAATCATGCTATTTGTACGGTTTCAGTATGAGTACGGTGCTGGAGGGACGCGCGCCGCCGTATCCGCCGTACGGGTGCGGGGCCCACCCCGTCGGGGGGCGCGCCGGCTCGATCGTCCGGGCTCATGACGCAGCGGCTGCCCGGGGCCCCGGTGACTATGCCGTTCGGGCGATGGCGCCTTGCCGTCGGGAAGGTGAAGTGTTCCGTCGTCGTGGCGTCACGCGGAATTCATTTCTCCGGCGGAACTGATCTCCAGGAAAAGTAATCTCCAGCAGGACTAAGCGGAGGGCCGGGAGCGGCGGTGGGCGGCTACCCGTTCGCGGGTGGCGCATCGGCGGCAGCAGTAGCGGCGCTCCGGGCCGCTGCCCTGCGTGATGAAGACGTTCCGGCAGCTCGGCGACGAGCAGAGCCTGCCGGGCGGGCGTTGGCGGTCCCAGAGGACGACCGTCAGGGCCATGCAGGACGAGGCAAGGAACCACTCGTTCCAGGCGGCGTCGTCGTCGCGGTCGAGGTGGGGGTGCCAGGGGGTGCCGCCGCCGTGTGCGGTCAGCCGGAGCGGGCCGGTGCCATCCGCCAGGAGGCGGTTGAGGGCGAGTGCGGCGCCGTCCACGTCCTCGGCGGCGAAGACGTCCCTCAGCAGGGCGGCGGCCGTGCGCATCCCGGCGACGTCGCGGGGGGTGAGCTCGATGGGGCCCGCCTCGCCGTGGGCGCGGAGCACGTCGGCGATGTCGGCCGGGTCGGGACGGTCGCCGGCGAGAACGTTGACGAGGGCGGCGGTCCGCCGGGCCACGGCCAGCACGGAGTGCCGGGTGGACCAGCCGTCGTCGGTGGCGGCAGCGGAGGGCATGCAGCGGACTGTAACGCATATTGATCAGGTTTCCGTTACCGCCGTAACGTCTGCCCGATGAGATGGCGTTACGCGCTTCCCTGCTATCTCGCCGGAGCGGTGGCGGCGCGTACCGGCGACGAGATGTCACGGCCGGCGCTGCTGCTGGCCGGGTTCGCCGTGACCGGGTCGGCCGCTGAAGCGTCCGCGCTGCTCGCGGCCGTCACGGTGTCCGCCGCGGTGGGCGGGCCGGTGCTGGGGGCACTCCTGGACAGGTCGGGGCAGCCGGGCCGACTGCTGGCCGGCGCACTCGTCGGCTACGCGGTGGGCCTGGGGCTGATCCTCGCGGGGCTCGGTCGGCTGCCGTCAGCCGCCACTCTCCTGATCGCCGTGGTGACGGGGCTGCTGGGGCCGGCCTTGTCGGGCGGCTGGACGGCCCAGGTCCCCCGGATGGCGCCGGGCGACCACCTGCCTCGGGCGAACGCGCTCGACGCGCTGACGTTCGGCGTGGCGAGCCTGGCGGGGCCGGCGCTCGCCGGCGGCACGGCAGAGGCCGTCGGCGCCCCGTCGGCCGTGCTGGTCTCCGCCGTCCTCGTCGGCCTGGCGCTGCCCGCCGCGTGGCTGCTGCCCACCGGTCCGGGCCGGGGCCGCGGTGCTCGGACGACGTCCGTGATCGGCGATCTCGCTGCCGGAACGCGGGCCATCGTCGGGAAACCCGCACTGGCCCGCGCCACGCTCGCCTCGGTCGGCTGCTGCACGGCGGAGGGCATGCTGACGGTCTGCGTTCCGCTGCTGGGGGAGCGCGTCCTGGGCGGGGCCGACCGTGGCGCGGTGCTGCTCTCCTGCGTGGCGCTCGCCGCCCTGGTGGCCAACGCCGTACTCGCCCGGTTCCCGAGTTCGGTCGCCCCCGACACGATCATCTGGACCGGCGCGCTCGTCCAGGCCGCTGCGTTGGCCCTGGCCGTCTCGGCGCGACCGGCCGTCGTCATCGTGGCCGCACTCGCCGTCGGGATCGGGCAAGGCCCCCAATTGGCCGCCGTGTTCGCCGTCCGTCATCGGGAGGCGCCGGAAAACCTGCGCGGTCAGATCTTCACCAGCGGCGCCAGCGTGAAAATCACCGGATTCGCCGTGGGCGCGGCGCTTGCCGGACCTCTCGCGACGCGGTCCCTGCCCGCCGCTCTGACATGCGCGGCGATGACCGCGGCCCTCGCGGCACTGGCTTTCTTCGCCGTTCCGTCCCGGACATGCGGAGGCACTTCCGGTCCACGTGCATGCTGAGGGAGTTCCCGTGCGTTATCGTGCGCCGTTCGTCGTCAGCGAGCGGCGCAACAGCGGGGTCGCCCATTTCTCTATGTAGCGGTTCATCAGCCAGGCCAGTACGAGCATTCCGGCCACCGTGACGGAGAAAGTCGCCCACGGGGATATCCCGAATCCATGGTGGAGCTGCCTTATGACCACCCATCCCAGGTGTTCGTGGACGAGGTAGAACGGATAGGTGAGCGCCCCGGCGACCGTCAGCCAGCGCCAGTTCGCCCAGTTCAGGGCGCCGAGCGCGATGGCACCCACCAGGACGAAGCCGGCGGTGACGATCGCGATGATCACCGTGGCCGAGCGGTGGGAGAAGGCGGCCGGGTCGTGGTGGTGCCAGAGGCTCGCCACCGCGTAGTGCTGCCCGATCAGCCAGCTGATCACCACGATGCCCCAGGCCGTCGTGTCCCGGCGGTTGCGGTGCAGCAGGTACAGGCCCATGCCGCCGATGAAGTACGCGGCGTACTGGGGCATCAGGATCAGATCGAGGGTGGGCTCGCCGGACGCCTGGGCGATCGCGGCCAGCATCGTCCACACCGTGCAGAACAGCACGACCCGGCGGCGGGTGACCCCGGGCAGCACCAGGCAGAGCGCGAAGAGGGCGTAGAAGCGGATCTCTATCCACAGCGTCCAGCACACGCCCAGCACCCGGTCGGCGCCCAACGGCTGCTGGAGCAGGGTGAGGTTCAGCAGCGCATCGCTCGGCGAGACCGCCGCGTAGATCACGGGCGGCAGCGCGAAGACCGCCGTGACCAGCACGATCGCGCACCAGTACGCGGGCATCAGCCGGGCCACGCGGGAAGCGAAGAAGGCCCGCAACGGACGCCCCCAGCCGCTCATGCAGATGACGAAACCGCTGATCACGAAGAAGATCTGCACGCCGAGGCAGCCGTAGGCGAACAAGCCGTGCAGCGCGGGGAACAGGCTGCGGGGCGACTCGCCCCAGGCCCGGCTGATGTCGCCGCTACGGCCGCCGTAGTGGTACAGCGCCACCATCAGCGCGGCGATCAGGCGCAGTCCGTCCAGTGCACGGAGCCGCCCGGTGTCGCGCCGCGCGGCCCGGGTGTCCGAAGCCGGGGCCGCCACGGCGCTCGTCGCGCGCACCGCGGCGCGCGCCCGGGCGGGTGCGGCGGCCAGGGTGGTCATGCGGCGGACGCGTGGCTGGTAGGGCGGGTGAACGGTGGGGGTCCCGGGACCGGGTTGCGTGTCCTCGGCGAGCGCGGCACGCGGCTCCTCGGGAGTGATCGTCACGGTTCACCTTCGGCTCGAGCGGGGACGGCGCCGTGCGGCGACGCCCGGCTGGGCCAGCGTAAATCCCGCGCTCCGCGCGTATCGGTACGAAAATATGCGTTTCCGAGGTTGGCGCCAGGAGTTCACCTACGGCACGGCGACGTTTCCCGGGCCGTCGCCTGGATGTCACCTTGCACCCGGCACGGACGGTGCCCCCCGGGTCGTCGGACCGCACGCATTCCAGCTGTGATTCCAGCTGTGCCCCATGGTGTTGTCCTCGCTTGCACCAGGAACCTTCCCCAGCCGATGGAGCGTCCACTCCTGCGACAGGAGGTGCCCGGAGAGTCGTCCCAAGCAGGGAGGGGGAGACGGCCGTGTGGGTTGCGATGTCGCTGGTGGCGGGTCTCGTCGTGCTCGGTGCCGGTACCCATGAGGCCATGATCCAGCGACGCCTCCGCCGCGCGGGGATCCGTGCCAGGGGCCGGGTGGTCCGCCACCGCGTGCACTCCGGAAAGGACGGCCCCGTCTACTTCGCGGTGGTCGAATTCGTCGATGTACAGGGTGGTCGGCACACGTTCCAGGCCAGGTCATCCGGAGTCAGGGGCCTTCCTGTGGGCGGTGCGGTCCCGGTGCGCTACCTTCCGGACGCCCCGAAGGGCGCGCGAATCGACCTCACCAGGAGAAGGGTCGGGGATATCGCGTTTCCTCTCGCGGTCGGCAGCCTGTTCACGGCCATCGGGATCTGGATGCTGGCCACCGGCCGATGAGCTTGTTCACTCATCAGGCCGGTGCAGCGCCGCCTCATGGGGCCGGCACCCCACCCCGGCCCCTTCCCGCGCAGCTGTCGCGCGCCCGGCCCCGACGAGGCCGTCACCACATCACCCACGACAAGAGGGGCCTGCCCCCTACTTACGTGCCGTCCTCCGCAACGCCCGCGCCTGGCGCACCACCCTCCGCAGCCGGGCGTTGCGTGGGATGAACGCGAGCTGCGCCGGGATCGCGCCCGGCAGGGCGAGCGACGTGAGCCGGCGGCGCTTGAAGTAGCGCCAGGTGTGGGCGTTCAGATGCCGGGCGAGGTAGTGCTCGGCGGCGTCCCGCAGGTCCGGGTAGATCTTCGACTGCATGGCGTAGCCGACCGCCGCGATCAGCCCGGTCAGCTCCTTCTCCGCAGGGTCGATGAGCTGAGCCTCGACCATCGGCCGGTCGGTCAGCTCCGGCAGCAGCGCGTCGACGATGGTGACCGGTACCCGGTTGCTGTTCTGGTACGGGGCCAGCCGCTCCAGCAGCGCATCGGTGCCGAGCCGTGCGACCGGCAGGCCGTAGAAGGTGGACGCGGTGAACAGCGCGGTGGAGAAGCAGCCGACGACCAGCGCGGGCTGGGCCTTCTGGAACAGCACTTCGGCGAGGACGGGGGTGTCCAGGACGGTCAGCTCCGCACCGAGCTGCTCGGCCTGGCGCTCCAGGGCCCGGGAGTAGCGCGCGGGCGCCATCGGATGCGGCTTGAACACGATCTGCCGGTGGCCGAGTTCGACGGCACCGCGCAGCATCCGCACATGTAGGTCCTCTTCCTCCTCGGCGGTGAGGATCTCCAGCGCGGACAGGTACTGGCCGAGCAGCAGTGCGGGCCGGTGGAGTTGGGGAAGGCCGGTGGCGACCGTGTCGCCCAGCTCGCCGAGCACCTTCAGGAAGACCTCGGTCGGCACGACCTCCGGTGGTACGCCGAACTCGGTGAGCAGCAGCGGCTTCAGGCCCGGTACCAGGTCCAGGTGGAGCAGGCGGCGGATCCGGGTGCCGACCAGCGGATCGATCTTGTTGCGGGTGGGGCCGTAGCTCATCAGGCCGTCGGCGTAGACGTCGATGGGGGCGCCGGTGAAGATCTGGCTGATCGCCAGGGACGGGTTGACCTGGATCGACTCGACGGCCAACTCGATCGCGTCGTCGCCGAGCCGCCAGGCGAGCCGGAGGTACTTCTCCCATAGCGGCACGTCGTCCGGGCGTGGCGCCCAGCCGCCGGGGTGGAAGGGGAAGATCGTCTCGTTCCACGACAGGATGTCGTCGAAGCGGTGGCGCAGCCGCTCGAAGCCGGGCATCTCGTCCAGCGCGGGCGTGGTCTCAGGCGTCGCCGCGTTGTTCAGGACCAGCAGGATCGAGCGGTCGGGGGCGGTGAAGCAGTCCGCGTCGAGCGCGGCGGCGAGGGTGGCGGCGCCGTACAGCGTGGACGCGCAGTAGATGCGGGTGGTGCGGCGGCGGGCGGTGGTCGTCGTGCCCCGGGGCAGGGTGCTGCTCACGCGGCGGCCTCCCCGGCCGGTACCGGACGCCGGCGCAGCCTGCGCAGCCGCGTCGCACGCTGGATGTCCATCGAGTCCAGGGCCTCTTCGAGGATGCGCTGCGGCATCCGCTTGAGCGCCGTCGCGCTCATGGCCTTGAGTTTGCGCGCCACGGGTGGTTCGAACCTTTCGACGGAGCCCAGATGGTGGGAGATGATCGCGCAGTACGTGCGCACCGCCTTCGGCAGCAGCCGGTCGGCGTCGGGGTCCTGTGCGGTCTCCGAGATCACCTGGTCGAAGGCGCGGATGAAGTCGAGCTGGCGCACATCGCCGATCTGCGTGAGCGAGGAGGCCACCCCGCGCCGGTAGAAGACGCCGAGCAGGTCGACCGCGGCGAAGGACTTCGCCTCCCGGTGCAGCCGCCAGATCCACGGCCGGTCCTCCGCGGTGCGCAACCCGTCCCTGAAGTGCAGCAGGCCCGCGTCGAGCAGTCTGCGGTGGTAGATCCCGGCCCAGGCGTAGGCGTAGTCGACCGAGGTGGAGCGGTCCGCCGGCAGGATCGCGTCGCGCGGGTCCATCACCTCGCCGCGGCGGCCGTGCGGGACCCGGTGGATGGTGCGGGCACGTGCCGTGCACTGCACGTGATCGGTGCGCAGGAAGTCGCACCCCAGGTCCTCGATCGCGGCGAGCAGCTGCGGGTAGTACCCGGGCGCGAGCCAGTCGTCGCCGTCCAGGAACGTCAGGTACGTGCCGCGTGCCGCGTCGATACCGGTGTTCCGGGCGGTTGCGAGGCCGCCGTTCTTCTCGTGCGTGAGATGGACGGCGCCGGGAACCTCTTGCGCGGCACGCTGGAGAATGTCCGGAGTGCCGTCCTTCGAGCAGTCGTCAACGAAAATGAATTCGATGTCGTCGCGTGCGTTTGCACGGAGACTTCTGAGGGTGTCGGGCGCGTACTGCTGCACGTTGTAGAACGGCACGATGACGGAGAGCTTAACCACGCAGGGGACATTAGGTGTCGGCCCGGATCTCGTGCTTTCCCTCGGTGATATGGAAGGTGAACGAGTGGTGGCGGTCTGGTGAACCGGTTTGTTGTGCGGATCATCAGTTCGGTGATTACCCATCCGTCGATGTGCTGTTAACCCTTTGTTGCCCTTGGGTTGGGCTGCGGCTACGAATGGCTTCCTAGCGTCACCTACGTGCCAGCAAGTACCTCGAATTCCCTGCGCGTCGCCGTGCTCGCGGACTCCGACACCCGATGGAAATGGGGCGCCCTCACCGCGTCCCGCATCGCCGCGGACCCGCACCTCGACGGCTACCTCCTGCGCGGGCGTGCCACCCCCACGCCCCGCCAGCTGGAGGAGGTCGGGGTACGCGCGGACTCGTTGCGCGAGGTCACCGCGGTGGAGTTCCTGCGGGACATGGGCGGCGAAGGACCGGCGCCGGGCACCGCGACCCCCGACCACCTGGCAGGCGGCAGCACTGGCCGCCTCCCGGACGTGATCGTGCTCGCCCTCGTCGGCGGCGGCGTCCAGGCCATGCTGCACGGCCTCGCCCACGCCTGGCAGGGCCGCACCCGTCGCCCGCTGATCGTCACCGGCTACGTCGGCGTGGTCTACGAGAAGCTCGCCGACGGCCTGCTGCTGAGGCACGGCGCCGACCTGGTGCTCGCCAACTCCCGGCAGGACGCCGAGCGGTTCCGCGGCGTCTACCGGGGCGTGGGCGCCGACGCCTCCTCGGTCGTGGAGGTGGCGCTGCCCTTCCTCGGTGGCGCCGCCCACACCGCGCCGCACGACCCGTACACCGTCGTCTTCGCCGCCCAGCCCTCCGTGCCGGAGACCCGCGCCGAGCGGACCTACCTGCTGGACCGCCTGGTGCGGCACGCCCGGCTGCACCCCGAGCGGCAGGTGCTGCTCAAGCTGCGCAGCAAGCCCGGCGAGCACACCACCCACATCGAGGAACTGCCCTACCAGCGCTTGGCCCAGCGCCTCGGCCCCCTGCCAGAGAACTTCCAGACCGTCTACGGCCACATGGGCGAGGTGCTCGACCGCACCGACCTGCTCGTCACCGTCTCCTCCACGGCCGCCCTGGAGTCCCTGCACCGCCGCATCCCCACCGCCGTCCTCACCGACCTCGGGGTGCGCGAGAAGCTCGGCAACCACCACTTCCTCGGCTCCGGCTGCCTCACCTCCTGGGACCGCCTGGACACCGGCGAGGCGCCCGAGCCCGACCGCGACTGGCTGGCCCGCCAGGGCGTCGCAGCGGACGGGGGATACGAGGAGGCCTTCGACGCGGCCCGGGACCGGATCGCCGAGCTGCGGGCGCGCGAGGTGCCGGCGCCCCTCGCGCCGTACTACACGACCGTCACCGCCCCCGGCTACCTGCCCGGCATCCTCGCCCGGCACCACCTCGCCCCCGATGGCAGCCCGCTGCCCGGCGCACCCGGCGTGGACAAGGCCCCCGGGGCGGTGCGCCAGGTCGTACGGCGCGCCGCGCGCGGTGCCTACCGGCACGGGGTGCAGCGGGTGGCGCCGGTGATCCGGCGGATGGGGGAGCTATGACGTTTGCGCTTCGCGGCAGGGCGGGGGCCTGTGCCAGGCCAGTCGTCTGTGCCAGGTCGGTGGCCTGTGCCAGGTCGGTGGCCTGCGTCCGGTCGGTGGGCTGTGCCAGGCCGGTGGGCTGTCCCAGGCCGGTGGGCTGTCCCAGGCCGGTGGCCTGGATACGGCCTGGGCCGCCCCTTTCGGGTGGTGGCGACCTGCGGACCTCGTCGTGGTCGGTCGCGCAGTTCCCCGCGCCCCTCCCGGGGCCGGAGCGCCTCTCCCGGGGCCGGAGCGCCTCTCCCGGGGCCGGAGCGCCTCTCCCGGGGCCGGAGCGCCTCTCCACCACCGCCCCCCACCGTCCCCTCTAGGAGCTCTGCCATGACCCATCCGGAAGCAGACACCACGGCGCCAGCCCGCCGGGTCCTCGCCGTGATCCCCGCACGCGGTGGTTCGAAGGGCGTACCCGCCAAGAACCTGGCCCCGGTCGGCGGTGCGCCGTTGGTCGTGCGTGCGGTGCGTGAGTGCCGGGCCGCGCGGCGGGTCACCGATGTCGTGGTCTCCACCGACGACCGTGCCATCGCCGACGTGGCCCGCGCCGCCGGCGCCGAGATCGTGTTGCGGCCCGCCGCCATCGCCGGTGACACCGCGACCAGCGAGGCCGCCGTGCTGCACGCCATGGACGCACACGAGGCGCTGCACGGCGCCCGGGTCGACACCGTGCTGCTGGTGCAGTGCACCAGCCCCTTCCTGACCTGCGAGGACGTCGACCGGGTGGCCGCCGCGATCATCGAGCACGGCGCCGACACCGCGCTCACCGTCGCGCCCTTCCACGGCTTCGTCTGGCGGGACGCCGCCGATGATCCCAGCGTCCTCGGTACCCGCAGCACCGGAGCCGTCGGCGGCACCACCACCGCCGTCACCGGCTCGACCACCCGCGGCGGCTACGGCGTCAACCACGACAAGTCGTTCCGCCCGCGCCGCCAGGACCGCCCCCAGGACCTGCTGGAGACCGGCGCGGTCTACGGGATGGACGCGACCAGCTTCCGCGAGCACCAGCACCGCTTCTTCGGCCACACCGAACCGGTACGCACCGACCCGGCGCGCGTCCTGGAGGTCGACGACCCGCACGACCTCGCGCGCGCCCGCGCCCTGGCGCCCCTCTTCGACGCCGAGCGCCACCACCTGCACACGGACCAGGACGGCTACGCGGGCCCGCCGGCCCTCGGCGGCACCGTGCCCGCCCAGGCCGGCGCCCCCGACGCCGTCCCCCACCCGACCCGCGACGACATCGACGCGGTCGTACTCGACTTCGACGGCACCCAGACCGACGACAGGGTGCTGATCGACTCCGATGGACGGGAGTTCGTCTCCGTGCACCGCGGCGACGGCCTCGGCATCGCCGCCCTGCGCAGGGCCGGCCTGCCCCTGCTGATCCTGTCCACGGAACAGAACCCGGTCGTCGCCGCCCGGGCACGGAAGCTCAAGATCCCCGTGCTGCACGGCATCGACCGCAAGGACCTCGCACTCAAGCAGTGGTGCGAGGAGCAGGGCATCGCGCCGGAGCGCGTGCTCTACGCCGGCAACGACGTCAACGACCTCCCGTGCTTCGGCCTCGTCGGCTGGCCCGTGGCGGTCGCGAGCGCTCATGACGTCGTGCGCGGCGCCGCACGCGCGGTCACCACCCGTCCCGGGGGTGACGGCGCGATCCGAGAGATCGCCAGCTGGATCCTCGGCCCTTCTCTCGACCCCCTCGACAGTTAAGGACAGTTGCCGTCATGAGCACCAACACCCCCCGGCACCCCCGGCTACGCACCCTCGGCGCCAAGACCGCGGGCCCCGGCCACCCCGTCTACGTCACCGGCGAGATCGGCATCAACCACAACGGGGAGCTGGACAACGCCATCAAGCTGATCGACGCCGCCGCCGAAGCCGGCTGCGACGCGGTGAAGTTCCAGAAGCGCACCCCGGAGATCTGCACCCCGCGTGACCAGTGGGACGTCGAGCGCGACACCCCCTGGGGCCGGATGACGTACATCGACTACCGGCACCGCGTCGAGTTCGGCGAGGACGAGTACCGCGCCATCGACGAGCACTGCAAGGAGCGGGGCATCGCCTGGTTCGCCTCCCCGTGGGACACGGAGGCCGTCGCCTTCCTGGAGAAGTTCGACGTGCCCGCCCACAAGGTGGCCTCCGCCTCGCTCACCGACGACGAGCTGCTGCGCGCCCTGCGCGCCACCGGCCGTACGGTCATCCTCTCCACCGGCATGTCGACGCCGAAGCAGATCCGCCACGCGGTCGAGGTGCTCGGCTCGGACAACATCCTGATGTGCCACGCCACGTCGACGTACCCGGCGCAGGCCGAGGAGCTCAACCTCCGGGTGATCAACACCCTCCAGGCCGAGTACCCGAACGTCCCGATCGGCTACTCGGGGCACGAGACCGGTTTGCAGACGACGCTGGCCGCGGTGGCGCTGGGCGCCGCCTTCGTCGAGCGGCACATCACCCTCGACCGGGCCATGTGGGGCTCCGACCAGGCCGCTTCCGTGGAGCCGCAGGGCCTCACGCGCCTGGTACGCGACATCCGCACCATCGAGGCCTCGCTCGGCGACGGCGTCAAGAAGGTCTACGAATCGGAACTCGCGCCAATGAAGAAGCTGCGCCGCGTCAAGGGCGTCGTCGCGCAGGCCGAGGAGGGGGCGGCCCTGGACGCCGAGCGCGAGCCGGCGGCCGTCTGACCCGCCGGCGAGAAGACGACCCCCTCACCATGAGCCCCCGCACCGGTCGGCCGGGCCCGACCATCGCCACCCCCCTCACCGCGGCCCTCGGAGCGCCCACCGAGACCCTCGCCTTCGTCGAGAGCCCCGTCCAGCTCCTCAACGTGCTGGAGTGGGCGCACCGCAGCGCCCGCACGCCTCCGGGTGCCCCGGCGCAGGACGCCCGGGACGGCGCGGCGGGGGTGGCCGCCGGAGCGTGCGCGGCACGCGACGGTGCGGGTGCGGCCGCCGTGGCCACCGGACCGTCGGACACGGTGCCGGCGCCCGGGGGCCCGGGGACCCGAACCCGGGACGTGCCGGTGCGGGTGCCGGGGGCGCGGGGTGACGGGGCGTCGGAGGGTGCGGGGGACGCCCGGTCGCCCGGCGCCACGGGGGACGGCGCGGCGCCCGGCGCGACGCCGGGGGGCGCACCGGACGCCGGTGCCGCGGCGGGCACGCCGCCGGCCGACAGCGGAACCGTCACCGTCGTCGTGCTGGCCCCCACCGACCCGATGACCCGCGGCCAGTTGCGCCGCATGACGGAACTGGCACGCGACGAGGGCCACCAGATCCGCTGGGAGGAGGCGCGCGGCGCCGCCACCGCGCCACTGAGCACCGTGCGCGGGCTCGCGCCGCTGCTGCGCGCCGCGCGACGGATCGTCGTCGGCGACCCGTTCTCCCGGTACGTCCAACTCCTGCTGACCATCACCCGGGCCCGTGACCTCGTCGTCGTCGACGACGGCACGGCCACCATGGAGTTCGTCGCGCAACTCGCCCGCGGCGAACGCCTGGTGCGGTGGCACCGCAGCGGCGGCCGGCCAGGACCGCGCGAGCTGGTCTTCGCGCCGGTCTCCGCGTCCGCCCGGCGCCGCCTGACGCCCGGTCGCCGCCGGAGCGTCGAGGTCTTCTCCGCGATGCCCGTCGCGGACGCCCCCGAAGGGGTGCGCCTCACCCGCAACGACTTCGCCTGGACCCGCGCCCGCTTCGGCCCGCCACGCGTCGCCGCCGGCGCCGACCTGGTGGGCACCTCACTCGTCGAAACCGGCGTCGTCGACCTGGAACGCTACCTGGCAGCGGTACGCGACCTGGCCCGGGCGTACGGCGCCACCCGCTACTTCGCACACCGCCGCGAGCACCCCGACAAGCTCCACCGCCTCGCCACCGAGAGCGGCCTGGAGATCGTCCGGCCCGATCTGCCGCTGGAGCTCATCGCCCGGCGCGGCCCCATCGGCAGCACGGTCCTGAGCTTCCCCTCCACGGTCGTGCACACCCTCCCGCTGGCCCTCACCGGCACCGGAGTGCAGGTCGCGGTCTGCGACATCGACCCCGCGTGGCTCACCGAGCACGCCTCCCCGCGCGCCGAGGGCTTCCTGGCCGACGTCACCGGCACGGCACGCGACGTCCACCGGGTGGGAGCCGATCCGGCCACCCCCGCGGACGCCCGCCCCGAACTCCCCGCCCAACCGGGGCACGACGGACGGACGGTGAGCGGGGGGCGCCCGACACCGGCGTGACCCTCGCCGCGGGCGGCCGGGCAGAGTGCCACGTAAAGCCAAGTGATATGTAAAGACGCATGAGTTGGGACGTGGCGCTGATGCGCCTGCCGGAGGGTGTCACAGCCCTGGACGAACTGGACGCACTGAACGAGCCGGACGAACTGGACGAGCGGGACGACGGTGCGGAAGGGCCGGCTCTCGGCCCGCGCAGCCAGGTGCTGGACACGGTGCACAGGGTGCTGCCGGAGCTGGATCGGTCCGATCCGACCTGGTGGGTCCTCGAGGGCCCCACCTGGTCGATAGAGCTGCCCCTCGCCAGCCCGGACGACCCGGTCCGCACCCTCGGCCTCCTGGTGCGCGGCAGCGGTGACGACGTCATGGAGCCGATCTTCCGGCTCGCCGAAGCGCTCGACTGCCGGGTCTACGACACCACGCAGGGCGGTCTCCTGAGCGGGCGCGACGACGTCGCGGGCTGGCACCTCTTCCAGCACATGCGCGACAAGTACGCGTTCTGAGCCGGCCCGACGGCTCGGCACGGCCTGCCCGGCCGCTCGCACGGCCTGCCCGGCCGGCTCCGATCGGTCTCCCTCGCCGGGGAGGGCTCAGTGCGGGGTCGCCATCGAGCGCTTCACCATCTCCGCGGCCAGCACCACCGCCGCGTCACGCGTCGTGTGCGACAGCTTCGGGGCGTGGATCGGACCGCCCTGCGCCAGATGCCGGTCGTACGGGAAGGTGACGACCGCGACCCCGGTCTCCCGCAGATGCTCCTCGGCCGTCCTCGTGTCCAGGGTGACGTCGGGGGAGTGCGCGGTCAGCGCCACCACGGTGCTGGCCAGCGCGGAGTGCGGGAGGTGGGCGAGCCAGTCGAGCACCACCCGCGTGCTGTCCACTCCCTCCGCCGTCATCGGGGCGACCACGACCCGCGCGTGCGAGGTGTCCATGGCGGTGCGCGCCACGTCCCCCGGCAGCGTCTCGCAGTCCACCACCGTCACCGCGAAGTAGCGCCGCAGCATGGCCACCACCCGGAAGTACGTCTGCACGTCGAGCGGCGCGCCGACCCGTCCCTGGCTGGCCGGCAGCAGCCAGCCGCCGTCGTTGACCTGCACCATGTAGCCGGTGATGTCGGTCAGCCGCATCTCCGGGTGGAGGATCTGGGCCAGGTCCATGCAGGACCACCGCACCGACTCCGCCCCCATCCGCACCGCGAGCGTGCCCAGCGCGGCGTCCGCCTCCAGGGTCAGCACCGGGTCGTGCCGGTAACGGTTGAACGCCTTGCTCATCAGCGTCGCCACCGTCGTCTTGCCGACGCCACCGCGGATGGACGTCACCGCGATCACCCGCCCGGTCTGCACCGGCAGCGCCACGTCCAGCCTGCGCCGGGTCTCCTGCTCCTGCTCCTGCACGCCCCGCACCGTCCGGCGCAGCGAGTGCCCCGTGCGTCGCTTCACGGAGTCGCCGTGCTGCGGCTTCCCCAGCGCGATGGAGAGCCGCGGGTCGATGGTCGGAATCGGCTCCGGCGTCGGCAGCGCCACGTACCCGTACCCCGACTGCGTGGGAACGGTCCCCTGCGGCACGTCCGGCTGCTGCACCGGGCTCGTCGGCACCGGGGAGGCGGCCTGCGTCGGGACGGGAACGCCACCGGCGGCGCCGGGTGCACCGGGCATGGGGCCGGCCGCGCCGGGCACCGGCTCGGGCGGGGCCCCGGCACCGGGCATGGGCACGGCACCGGGCATGGGCACGGCACCCGGAGCGGCGGTCTCCGGCCCGGCCACGGGCCCGCCGGCTCCGGCGGGCTGGGGCGGCATGACCGGGGACGCGGCGGCAGCGGCACCGGCCGGCGGCACGGGGGCGTCGGCCGGGGCGGCCGGGGCGGCGGTGGCGTCGATCGGCGCCGCGGGGACAGCGGCCTGCACGTCGGCCGCGGGATCCTCGGCGGTGTCGGACGTCGGCTTCAAGAGGCGCATGGGGATACGCAACGTGGGCGTCGTGACCACGGCCTCGGGGTCGTAGACCATCAGAGCCGATCCGACAGCGGACTCGTCGTCCGCGTCGGGCCCCTTGTGCGGGTCGGCTTCCGTGTCGGAACGGGATGCGCTGCCGGGACCGGCTTCCGCGTCGGGACCGGATTCGCCGTCGGGGTCGGCTTCCGCGCCGGGACCGGATTCGCCGCCGGGACCGGCTTCCGCGTCGGGATCGGCTTTCTCGGCGGGGTGGGTCTCGGTGCTCGGGTGGGGCTCCGTGCCCGGGTGGGGCTCCGTGTCCGGGTGGCTCTCACCGTCCGAACCCGAGCGGTTCTCCGTATCGGCGGGGCTGGGCTCCTTGACCGGGGCGGAGTCGGCGGGGGAGCCGTGCTCCGCGTCCGGACCCGATTCCGTATCCGTGCGGTCGGCGGGCTGCGGCCCGGGCTCGTCGTCCCGGGGCGAGGCCAGGTCGTCGGCGGGGGAGCCGGCGTCCTCTTCCTGGGACGAGTCGTCGACTGGGGATCCGGCGTCCGGGGACCCGGCGTCGTCCGCGGACGAGGTGTCGTCCTGGCCCACGGTGTCGACCTCGGCCCCGGCATCCTCCTGGGCCGTTGCCTCCGCCTGGGCCGCGTCCGGCACGTCCGGGGCGGGGGTCGGGGACGCCAGCGCGCCGTGGCCCGTGATGAACTGGGCGGTCGGCTGGTCCAGCCGGTTGGACCGGTCAACGGTGCCGGGCTTCAGCCTCGTCGTGGGAGGGTCTCCCAGCAGGTCGGCGGAGGACTCGGCGGGCGACGGGGCATCGGCGGACGGTGCGCCGGCGTCGTCGCCGTTGGTGTTGTCGTCGTCGTCCCGGGACTCGGGAGCCGCCGTCGCCGGGGCCTCATCGGCCCCCGTCGCGTCCTCATGAGAGGAACCGCCCGCAGCGGAGCCGCCGGCAGGTGAGGACCCAGCGGCACCATCGGCACCGTCCCGAGCGACGGGCCCACCCGCACCAGAAGCGTCCCCCGCCGCTTCCCCGGACCCCCCGGACGGCGTACCGCCGGACGACGCACTGTCGCCGTCGCCGTCGCCGTCGACCGGGTCCGCGGGCGCCCCGCCTGCGGCGCCGCTCGTGCCGCCGGCACCGACCGCGGGCCGGCCGTCCCGGTCCGTCGGCTCGTCGTCGAAGGTGAAGATCCCCACCGGTACCGTGCGCTTGATCCCGTCGGTCACCGTGTCCCTCTTCAGCGCCGTGGTGCTTCTGTCGCCGTCCGTGTCGAACGTTCCCAGGGAGAGCGGCGCGCTCGGCACTGCGGCCGTGGCGCCGCGGCTGTCGCCGAGCGCCGCAAGCGCATCGCGCTGCCCGTCAGTTCCCTGCCCCATGCGGATCTCCCCATCACCCACGATCTAGACGACCCGAACGACTCCTGCGCCGACCGGCCTCGCGCGACCGCTGCCACGTTACGGCCTTGACGCCCGGCTAGTGAGGCCAACTCTGGTACGGGCCCTAGGATCATGCCGCACCTCATCCCCAAGTCCCACCGCACCCACACCCCGCGGCCACCGGCGGGTCATGTGCCGCCGCGCGCAGGCGCGCCCACCAGGGCGGAGAGGTCGGCGATCCAGCTCTTCCGCAGAGGCTAGCGATCCAGCGCTATCGGACACCGTCACCGCGCCATCGGTCACCGTCACGGCACAAGCGGACTCGGTCGAACCACTCCCGTGAACCACTCCCGTCGCCCCGTGCAGCCAGCCGAGCCCTACCGAGCCCCAGGCGAACGACGGCGAGAAGGACATGGGAGTCATGGGAGCCGTGGGAGACAAGGGAGATAAGGGAGACAAGCCGACCGAAGCGAAGGAAGGCGAAGCAAGCCGAAGGAAACGAAGCAAGCCGAGGAAAACGAAGCAAGCCGAAGGAAACGCGAAAGAAAGGGCTGGTATACCCGATCTGATTCGGTCCCATGCATGGGACGCAGCCTTTTTCTCGGCTGTCTGGCCGAAATTATGGTGATCGAGAGGTGGCGGCGCCCCGATGGGGCCTACCCTTCAAAGGGTGAACCAGTTGACGTCCTCCGAGTCCCCGGTCGATCTGCCAGGGGAAGCCGTGCCGCCGGGCCTGTCGTCCGGCGCTGCGCTGCCCGGCACGCTGCCCGAGGAGCTCCGTTCCGAGCTCGTCGCCTTTCGGCGCGATCTGCACATGCACCCCGAGCTCGGGAACCAGGAGTTTCGCACCACGGCGGCCCTCAAGTCCCGGCTCGAACTGGCCGGTCTGCACCCCCGGGTGTTGAACACGGGCACCGGGCTCATCTGTGACATCGGACGTGACGCCGAGGACGACGACGCGGTGCACGGCACCGGCGACGCCGCACCGCGCACCCGCGGCATGCTGGCCCTGCGGGCGGACATCGACGCCCTGCCCATCCCGGACACCAAGATCGGCTGTGTCTACCGGTCCACCGTTCCGGACCGCGCCCACGCCTGCGGCCACGACGTGCACACCACCGTCGTCCTCGGCGCCGGCCTGGTCCTCGCCGACCTGCACCGGCGGGGCGCACTGCCGCACCCGGTGCGGCTGCTCTTCCAGCCCGCCGAAGAGGTGCTGCCGGGCGGTGCGCCCGACGCGATCGAGGCCGGCGCGCTGGACGGCGTCGGCCGGATCATCGCGGTGCACTGCGACCCGAAGGTCGACGCCGGCCGCATCGGGCTGCGGCACGGGCCGATCACCTCGGCCTGCGACCGCCTGGAGATCTCCCTGGACGGCCCGGGCGGGCACACCGCACGCCCGCACCTGACCACCGACCTCGTCACCGCCGCCGCCCGCGTCGCCACCGACGTGCCCGCGCTGGTCGCCCGCCGGGTCGACGCACGTTCGGGGCTGGCGGTCACCTGGGGTCGCATCGAGTCGGGACACGCCTGCAACGTGGTCCCGCAGCACGCCGAGCTGTCCGGCACGGTCCGCTGCCTCGACCTCGACTCATGGCGGCAGGCTCCCGACCTGGTGCACGCCGCCATCGACGAGATCGCGAACCTCTACCGGGCCAAGTCGGAGATCAACTACGTCCGCGGCGTCCCGCCGGTCGTCAACGACCCGCTCATCACCGAGCTGCTGCACGACGCCATGGCCACCCGGCGCGGCACGAGAGCCATCGAGGACACCCCGCAGAGCCTGGGCGGCGAGGACTTCTCCTGGTACCTGGAGCGGGTCCCGGGCGCCATGGCCCGGCTCGGCGTCCGCACCCCCGGAGACCGCGGCGTCCGCGACCTCCACCAAGGCGACTTCGACGCCGACGAGTACGCGATCACGGTCGGCGTGGAGATGTTCACCGCAGCGGCACTCCTCGACGCCGAACGGTTCTAGTCATGCCCGAGGCCATGGTTTTCAGCCATGACGCGTGCCCTGCGGGGGAGCGGGTGACTGCCGGCGCGGCCACCGTCCGGTGGGTGGTCGCGCGTGCCGTTTCCGGCCCCGCCGCGGGGCGCTTCGCGTCGATCCGGTAACGGGTTGGAAAGACCGGCGTCAACTGGATTCTACGCGCGTTACGATGCGGCCGGAAACCAGCGCCGCACGTGGCGCTCCAGGTCGGGTTGAAGGAGCCTTCCTTGCGCCGGGTAGCCAAGTTCTCCGCTGCGTGTCTCGCGTCCGCAGCACTCACCATCACCGCCACCGCGTGCGGCAGTACATCCTCCGAGAAGGATTCCGACTCGGACTCCTCCGGGGGCAAGGGTGCCATCAAGGTCGGCATAGCCTTCGACGTCGGCGGGCGTGGTGACTACTCCTTCAACGATGCGGCCGCCCGTGGCGTCGACCGCGCCAAGGCGGAGTTCAAGGGCGAGGTCAAGGAACTCACCGCGAAGACCACCGACACGGAGGCCGACCGCGAGGAGCGCCTCACCGAACTCGCCGAGGCAGGCTACAACCCCGTCATCGGCGTCGGCTACGCCTACTCCGCGTCGATGGCCAAGGTCGCCAAGACCCACCCGAAGACCACCTTCGGCATCGTCGACTCCCAGGTGGACGCCAAGAACGTCGACAACATCCTGTTCGCCGAGAACGAGGGCAGCTACCTGGCCGGCGTGGCCGCGGCGCTGAAGACGAAGAAGGACCACGTCGGCTTCATAGGCGGCGTCGACGTCCCGCTGATCAAGAAGTTCGAGGCCGGCTTCGTCCAGGGCGTCAAGGACACCAAGCCGAGCATCAAGATCGAGCGGCAGTACCTCAGCCACGGCTCCGACACCTCCGGCTTCGCCAGCCCGGACAAGGGCAAGGCCGCCGCGCAGGGCATGCTCGACAAGGGCACCGACGTGATCTACACGGCGGCCGGCTCCTCCGGCACCGGCGCGATCGAAGCGGTGCACGGCGTCACGGGCGCCTGGGCGATCGGCGTGGACTCCGACCAGTACAACGTCCCCGGGTTGAAGAAGTACCGCTCCTCGATCCTCACCTCGGTCGTCAAGAACGTCGACATCGGCGTCTACGACCTGGTCAAGTCGGTCAAGGACGGCAGCCCGAAGACCGGCGTCAGCACCTACACGCTCGCCAAGAACGGTGTCTCGCTCGCCACCAGCGGCGGCTACATCAAGGACATCCAGGCCAAGCTGGACAACGCCAGGGAGCGGATCGTCAGCGGCCAGGTGAAGGTCAAGACCACTCCGTGACCCTCGCCGTGGGACCCGCCGCGCACCGGGTCCCGGCCACCGGGCCGGGACTCAGCGGTGCGCGGCGCCCACCCGGCCGGGACTCCCCGCGCGGGACCCGGCCGTCGGCCACCCACCGACGCCACCGGGGCTGACCCGGACGGCGGCGCCCTCGCCGCCCCCTCGCCGCGAGACCCGCCGGCTCACCTCCCGAGCCGGTGCTCGCCTCCGAGCTGATCACTCGCTCCCGCCCTCCCGAGCCCCATGCGACCGGCTCCCGAGGCTCGTACCCCCACCCTCCCGAGACTCGGACACCCCCTTCGAGGAGAGTGCGCCATCAACGCGTCCAGCCCCGCACCACCGCAGGCCGCCGCCGTGGAGCTGCGCGGCATCACCAAACGCTTCCCGGGTGTCGTCGCCAACCGCGACATCGACATCACCGTCCACCAGGGCACCGTGCACGCCCTGTGCGGTGAGAACGGCGCCGGCAAGTCCACCCTGATGAAGATCCTCTACGGCATGCAGCGGCCGGACGAGGGCACCATCACCATCGCCGGCGAGCAGGTCACCCTGCACACCCCCGCCGACGCCATCGCCCGCGGTATCGGCATGGTGCACCAGCACTTCATGCTCGCCGAGAACCTGACGGTGCTGGAGAACGTCGTCCTCGGCGCGGAGAAGCTGCACGGCATCGGGGCCAGGGCCCGAGCGAAGATCACGGAGATCTCCCAGGCCTACGGGCTCGGCGTACGGCCCGACCTGCTCGTCGAAGAGCTCGGCGTCGCCGACCGGCAGCGCGTGGAGATCCTCAAGGTCCTCTACCGCGGCGCCCGCACGCTGATCCTCGACGAGCCCACCGCCGTGCTGGTGCCGCAGGAGGTCGACGCCCTCTTCGACAACCTGCGGGAGCTGAAGTCCGAGGGCCTCACCGTCATCTTCATCTCGCACAAGCTGGGCGAGGTGCTCTCCGTCGCCGACGAGATCACCGTCATCCGGCGCGGCACCACCGTCGGCACCGCCGACCCGCGCACGACCACGTCGAAGCAGCTCGCCGAGCTGATGGTGGGCAGCGAACTGCCCTCGCCGCAGACCGAGGAGTCCACGGTCACCGACACCCCGGTGCTCCAGGTCGACGGGCTCCGGCTGACGCAGACCGATCTCGACGGGGTCGAACGGGTCATCCTCGACGACGTGGCGTTCACCATCCACCGCGGCGAAGTGCTCGGCGTCGCCGGCGTGGAAGGCAACGGCCAGTCCGAACTCGTCGAGGCGATCATGGGCATCCGCGAGCCCGACGGCGGCACCGTCAGCCTCGACGGGCGCGACATCGCGCACCTGCCGACCCGGCGCCGCCGGGAGAGCGGGGTCGGCTACATCCCCGAGGACCGGCACCGTCACGGGCTGCTGCTCGAAGCGCCGCTGTGGGAGAACCGCATCCTCGGCCACGTCACCGAGCGGCCCAACTCGCGCGGCGGCCTCATCGACACCAAGGCGGCACGCGCCGACACCGGACGGATCGTCCAGGAGTACGACGTCCGCACCCCCGGCATCGACGTGACCGCCGCCTCGCTGTCCGGCGGCAACCAGCAGAAGCTGATCGTCGGCCGCGAGATGAGCCACCGGCCCAAGCTGCTGATCGCCGCGCACCCCACGCGCGGTGTCGACGTCGGCGCGCAGGCGCAGATCTGGGACCAGATCCGCGAGGCGCGCCGCGAGGGCCTGGCGGTGCTGCTGATCTCCGCCGACCTGGACGAGCTGATCGGCCTGTCCGATGCGCTGCGGGTGATGTACCGGGGCCGCCTGGTCGCCGACGCCGACCCGGCCACCATCACCCCCGAAGAGCTGGGCTCCGCCATGACCGGCGCGGCCACCGGCCACCTGGAACACCCCACCGAGGCCGCCGCGGCCGGGGTCGCCCGCACGGACGCCGCAGCACAGGAAGACGAAGACGCCCGATGAAGAAGCTGACCGCACGCATCGACAAGGAGCGGTTGCTCCTGGCGCTGGCGGCGCCGGTCCTCGCGATCGTCGCCGCGCTGGTCGTCACCACCGTGGTGTTCCTGGCCACCGGCAAGGACCCGTTCGCCGCCTTCAGCGACATGCTCAGCTACGGCTCGGCGAGCGACAGCCAGGTCTACATCCTCAACAAGGCGACGATGTACTACCTGGCCGGAGTCGCGGTCGCGATCGGCTTCCGGATGAACCTCTTCAACATCGGGGTCGACGGCCAGTACCGGCTCGCCGCGTTCTTCGCCGCGGTGCTCGGCGGGGCGCTCACCCTGCCGGGGATCGTCGCCGTCCCGCTGATCATCCTCTGCGCGATGGCGACCGGTGCCATCTGGGCGGCGATAGCGGGCTTGCTCAAGGTGGTCCGGGGCGTCAGCGAGGTGATCGCCACGATCATGCTGAACTCCATCGCCACCGCGATCATCGGCTACCTCCTCCAGCCGGAGCAGCTCGGCCAGCTCGACAAGGCCGGCACGCTGGTGTCCACGCATCCGCTGCCGAAGTCGTCGTACTTCTTCGCCTTCAACGCCGGCCCCGCGGGGGAGCTGTGGGGCTTCATCGTGATCGCCGCGCTGGTCGGCGTCCTCTTCTGGTTCGTGCTGGGCCGCACCCGCTTCGGGTTCGACCTGAGGGCCGTGGGCCGCTCCGAGTCGGCCGCCGCGGCCAGCGGTGTCAGCGTGAAGAAGATGGTCGCCACCAGCATGATCCTCTCCGGCGCCGTGGCTGGCCTGATCGGCATGCCGACCCTGCTGAACGACAGCCACCAGTTCAGCAACGACTTCCCCGCCGGTGTCGGCTTCACCGGCATCGCCATCGCCCTGCTGGGCCGCAACCACCCCGTCGGCATCGCGCTCGGCGCCCTGCTCTGGGGCTTCCTGGAACGCACCACGAACCACCTGGAGTTCCAGGGCTACGACAAGGAGATCCTCGGCGTCATCCAGGGCGTCATCGTGCTCTGCGTCGTCATCGCCTACGAGGTCGTACGCCGCTACGGGCTCAGGCGGCAGCAGCAGCGGGTCGGCGCCGAACTGGCCGCCGGCCGGCTCGCCGCAGGACCGCGCCAGGCCACCGCCCCCACCGTGAAGAAGGAGGTGGCGCGATGACCACCCAGATCACGAAGGCGCCCCAGACGCCACCCGCCGCACCCGCGGCACGCGCCGGCTCGCGCAGCAGGCGCTGGACGCCCGCGAAGATACTTCTCGCGCTCGGCTGTGCGCTGGCGCTGGTCTCCGTGGTGCGCCTGATCACCGGCGCCGACCAGCTGACCTCCGTCGGCCAGATCGGCGCCGCGCTCGAACTCGCCGTGCCGATCGGGCTCGCCGGTCTCGCGGGCCTGTGGTCCGAGCGGGCCGGCGTGGTCAACATCGGCCTCGAAGGCATGATGATCCTGGGCACGTTCGGCGCCGGCTGGCTCGGCTGGCAGACCAATCCGTGGCTCGGCCTGATCTGCGGCATCGCCTTCGGCGTCATCGGCGGTCTGGTGCACGCCGTGGCCACCGTCACCTTCGGCGTCGACCACATCGTCTCCGGTGTCGCCATCAACCTCCTCGCACTCGGCGCCACCCAGTACCTGGCCAAGATCAGCTTCACCACCGGGGACGCCGTCGACCAGGGCGGCAACCCCAAGCAGTCCCCGCCCGCCGAGAGCCTCGGCGACATCACCGTGCCCGGTCTCTCCGACGGTCTCGGCTCGGTGGCCAAGCACCACTGGTTCGTCGTCTCCGACCTCGCCGGCCTGCTCGGCGGCCTGGTGACCGGGCTCTCCGTGATCACCGTCGTCGCCGTGGTGCTGTTCGTCGGCAGCTGGCTGCTGCTGTGGCGCACCGCCTTCGGGCTCCGCCTGCGGTCCTGCGGCGAGAACCCCGTCGCCGCCGAATCCCTCGGCGTGCATGTCTACTCGTACAAGTACGCCGCCGTCGCCGTCTCCGGCGGCCTCGCCGGGCTCGGCGGTGCCTTCCTCGCGCTGGTCAACTCGCACATCTACCTGGAGGGTCAGACCGGGGGCCGCGGCTACATCGGCCTGGCCGCGATGATCTTCGGCAACTGGCGGCCCGGCGGACTCGCCATGGGCGCCGGCCTGTTCGGCTACGCCGACGCCCTCCAGCTGCGCAACGGTGGCGAGACCGTGCACGCGCTGCTGCTCCTGCTCGTCGTGTTGCTGGCGCTGCTGGCCGGTTGGAAGCTGTATCGCAAGGCCCTGTGGCAGGGCGTGACCAGTGCCGTCATCGCGGTGGCGGTGCTGGCCTGGTACCTGCTGACGGACTCGGTGCCCGGCGACTTCGTCGGCGCCACCCCGTACGTCGTCACCCTGCTGGTGCTGTCGCTGTCCGCCCAGCGGCTGCGGATGCCCAGGGCCGACGGCATGCGCTACCGGAAGGGACAGGGCACATGACGCAGGGCAGCCAGGGACGGTGCACGTGACACCGGGCGACCAGGGCGGCGCGCGCGCCGGTACGGAGGTGGACTGGGACGCCCTGCGCGAGGCCGCGCGGGGCGCCATGCGCCGGGCCTACGTCCCGTACTCGGGCTTCCCGGTCGGCGCCGCGGCCCGCGTCGACGACGGGCGCACCATCACCGGATGCAACGTGGAGAACGCCTCGTACGGCCTCGGACTGTGCGCCGAGTGCGGCCTCGTCTCCGCGCTGCACCTGTCCGGCGGCGGCCGGCTCACCCACTTCACCTGCGTCGACGGCAAGGGGGAGACCCTGATGCCGTGCGGCCGCTGCCGCCAGCTGCTCTACGAGTTCGGCGGCCCGACCCTGATCCTCGACACCGCGTCCGGCTTCCGCCCGCTGGGCGACCTCCTCCCGGACGCCTTCGGCCCGGACAAGCTGGGCTGATGGGCTGACGACCTGACGGCCGCCCGCGCCGCCGGATCCCGCGGCCGTCCCCGGGCCCACCCCCACGTTCGGATCTCCCGCACTTTCAGATCTCCCGCACCGACCCCCAGGACCCACCTGATGGACGTCATCGACATCATCCGCACCAAGCGCGACCACGGCGAGCTCACCGACCCCCAGATCGACTGGGTCATCGACGCCTACACCCGCGGCACCGTCGCGGACGAGCAGATGTCCGCCCTGGCCATGGCGATCCTCCTGAACGGCATGACCCGCAGGGAGATCGCCCGCTGGACCGCCGCCATGATCGCTTCCGGCGAGCGCCTGGACATCGCCGGCGACCTCTCCGCGGCCGGCGGCGCCGCCCGGCCCACCGCCGACAAGCACTCCACCGGTGGCGTGGGCGACAAGATCACCCTTCCGCTCGCCCCGCTCGTCGCGGCCTGCGGTGCCGTCGTGCCGCAGCTCTCCGGCCGCGGCCTCGGCCACACCGGCGGCACGCTCGACAAGCTGGAGTCCATCCCGGGCTGGCGGGCCAGCCTGTCGAACAAGGAGATGCTGGACGTCCTCGGCTCCGCCGGCTGTGTCGTCTGCGCGGCCGGCGAGGGCCTCGCGCCCGCCGACCGCAAGCTGTACGCCCTGCGCGACGTCACCGGCACCGTGGAGTCCATCCCGCTCATCGCCTCGTCGATCATGTCCAAGAAGATCGCCGAAGGCACCGGCTCGCTGGTGCTGGACGTGAAGGTGGGCACCGGCGCTTTCATGAAGACCCTCGACGACGCCCGGGAACTCGCCAGCACCATGGTCGGCCTCGGCACCGACCACGGCGTACGCACGGTCGCGCTGGTCACCGACATGTCCACCCCGCTCGGGCGCACCGCGGGCAACGCCCTGGAGGTCCGCGAGGCCCTGGAGGTACTGGCGGGCGAAGGCCCCGCGGACGTCGTCGCGCTCACCCTGGCGCTGGCCCGCGAGATGCTGGACGCGGCGGGGCTGCCCGACGCCGACCCCGCGAAGGCGCTCGCCGACGGCTCCGCGATGGACGCCTGGCGCCGCATGATCACGGCCCAGGGCGGCGACCCGGACGCACCGCTGCCCGACGCCCGCGAGACGCACACCGTCACCGCTGCCACGTCCGGCGTCCTGACCAGGCTCGACGCCTACGATGTCGGCGTCGCCGCCTGGCGCCTCGGCGCGGGCCGGGCCCGCAAGGAGGACCCGGTCCAGGCCGCCGCCGGCATCGTCCTGCACGCCAAGCCCGGCGACCCCGTCACCGAAGGCGCCCCCCTCCTCACCCTCCACACCGACACCCCCGACCGCATCCCCCACGCCCTCGAGTCCCTCACCTCGTCCTACGACATCGCCCCGGCGGGGACGGAGTTCGTGGTGGGGCCGATTGTGCATGAACGTATTGGCTGATCCTGGGATATCCCTTTCGGGCGAACGTGTTCGGTAGACCGGCGACGATCGAGTCCGGCATGCTGTAGTCGGTGGCGTACTGATTGGAGATACCGCCATGAGCGCACTCACCGTCGACCACGCGTGGGCCAGCGGCCACGAGTACACGTGGGATGAGCTGGTCCGGATCTGGGAGGAGACGGACGTACCTGAGGGCTGCACGGTGGAGATCATCGAGGGGATCGTCACCGTGGTTCCGCCGCCGTCGAATGTCCACAATCTCATTGCCGACCTGGTCCACCGGTCGCTGTATAACGTCATTCCGGTTGACTGGGGTGTTTTTCAAACCCTTGGGACCGCTGTGATTTCGAGGCGGGGGTTGTTCATTCCGGATATCGCTGTGGCCCCTAAGGCGGCGCTCCTGGATGCGGAGTCGGAGTATTACATCCCCGCTGCTGCGGCTGAACTGGTCGTCGAGATCACCTCGAAATCGAACGCCGCGGCCGACCGCATCACCAAGACCGCCGGGTACGCCGCAGCGGGTGTCCCGTTCTACCTGCTCATCGATGCCTGGTCGCCCGGTGGTCCCACCGTGACCCTCTATCAAGAGCCCGTGGGTGAGGTGTACCGCGTACACCATGCGGTGAAGTTCGGCGACACGATCAGCATCCCGAAGCCCATCGGATTGGATCTCGACACCAGCGAGTTCCCCGACGGTGTCTGAAAGCTGACCTTCATGCGATCAGGGTGTGGTGTGGCCACCGTATTGGACATCGACCGCCGTGCATCGCAGCACTGCGAGACGACAGCTCTCGGAGTGCTGCTGCGGCACCAGGGGCTCGACCTGTCCGAGCCGATGATCTTCGGACTCGGCTCCGGGCTGTCGTTCATCTACTGGGACAGCAAGAACATGGGCTTTCCCTTCCTCGGGGGGCGGGTCAAGCCCTTCGAGCTCACGAAGAACCTGGCCACCACGCTCGGTCTTGAGCTCCTGGTCCAGGAGACCGCGTCCCCCCGCAAGGCGTGGGAGAACGTGGCGGCGCCCATCGACGCCGGCCAGCCGGTCGGACTCCAACTCGACAGCTACCACCTGGACTACTTCGGAACGAAGGTGCACTTCGGCGGCCATGTCGTCGCCATGTACGGCTACGACGACCACACCGCCTACCTGGTGGACACCGCCCAGCAGGGCGGCACGGTGTCCACCAGCCTGACCAGCCTCGCCCAGGCCAGGGCCGCGCGCGGGCCGATGACCGCCAGGCAGCGGTCCTTCACCCTCACCGCTCCGGGGGACCTGGCCGCGCCGCAGGGGCAGATCGTTCCCGCCATCACCGCCTGCGCCGACGCCTTCCTCAACCCGCCCATCGCCAACCTGGGTCACCGAGGCATCGAGAAGGCCGGCAAGCTGGTGCGGACCTGGCTCCAGCGCACCGACGACCCGGAACGCGACCTGCCCCAGGCCGCCCTTCTGATGGAGAAGGCCGGCACCGGCGGCGCCCTGTTCCGCAACCTCTACCGGGACTTCCTCGCCGAATGCTCCCACCTGCTCGACAGCAGCCACCTGCGCACCGGTCACGAGCTGTACACCGAGGCGGCCACCCTGTGGACGGAAGTCGCAGCACTGGTCACGCAGGCCGGTACGGCAGGCGATGCGCAGTGCCTCGTACAGGCCGGCGACATCCTTCGCGATCTCTCACGTATCGAGCGTGACGCCATGAAGGCGCTGAGCCGGCTGGCCCAGGGCAGGCACTGAGCGGCCTGGCCCCGGGGCGAAACCGGCTGTGTCGAAACCGGCTGACGCCCGCCCGACCCCGAGGACGCCGGCAGCCACCGGACTGCCCGGTACCCGTGCCTGCTGCACCGATGAGGACCGCGCTCCCGCACGGTCTACCTGCTGTGGACCCCATGGCATCCCCAGCGTTGATCCTGCCGGCCGTCGTCGGCCCCGACGGCCTGGCCCGACTCTGCGGCGACGTGCGTGCCCGGCTGGCGGTGGCCGGGTGCGGTGTCGTCCTCTGTGATGCGCGGGCGCTCGGCGGGCGCGGTCTGGCCGCCGTCGACCTGCTGGCCCGGCTGGAGCTCACCGCGCGCCGCGCCGGAGGGCACATACGACTTCGGCATCCGCCTCCCGACCTGCCGGCCCTGCTACTCCTGACCGGCCTCAGCTTCGAGGTGGAGCGGCAGGCCGAAGGCAGGGAAGAGCCGGGCGGTGTCCAGGAAGGAGGTGAGCCCGGTGATCCGGCCGGCTGATATCTCGATGACCTGGAGCGCCCAGGCGTCATGCCCGGTGCCGGACTCGCTGGGGCGGTACTGGGCGAACGCCGGCGTGCCGTTGGCCACCGTGGGGAGCAGGCGGGAGCCGCGGCAGCCACAGCCCTTGCCGAGCATCCAGTTCGCTATCTCGCGGGGGCCGCGCAGCCACAGGTCGTACGGCGGCATGGAGAGCACCGCGTCCTCGTGGAGCAGGGCGGTGAGCTGCTCCATGTCATAGCCCTCGAAGGCCTGTACGTAGCGGTCCAGGAGCTTGCGCTGCTCCTCGTCCATCGGCTGGAGGGTGTCGGTGTCCTGGGCGCGGGCCGCGGCGAGGGTGGCACGGGCGCGTTGCAACGCGCTGTTCACCGAGGCGACGGAGGTGTCCAGCAGCTCCGCCACCTCGCTGGCCCGCCAGGCCAGCACCTCCCGCAGGATCAGCACCGAGCGCTGCTTCGCCGGCAGGTGCTGGAGGGCCGCCACGAACGCCAGGCGCACCGACTCGCGGGCCACCGCGGCCTGGGCCGGGTCGGCCGAGCCGGGCAGTACCCGGCCGTCCGGCACCGGCTCCAGCCAGGTCGGCTCGGGGCGCTCCGTCAGGACCGCCGACGCGGCCGCCTGGGGCTCGGTGAGGTCCATGGGGCGGGCGCGGCGATTGCCTGCGTTCAGCAGGTCCAGGCAGACGTTGGTGGCGATGCGGTAGAGCCAGGAGCGCAGGGACGAGCGGCCCTCGAAGCGGTCGTAGCCCCGCCAGGCTCGCACCATGGTGTCCTGCACGGCGTCCTCCGCCTCGAAGGACGAGCCGAGCATGCGGTAGCAGTAGCCCGTGAGCTCGGTGCGGTACTGCTCCAGGTGCCTGGCTGCCTGGTCCCGGTCCGTGTCCGTCGTCGCCGTCATGTCGCTCATCGCCCAACCCGGCCTGCGGCTGCCCAGCCTGCGGCCTGTTCGTGTGAGACAGCTGGGGTGCCGGTGCGGGACTTCGCACGACTCCGTCAGCTCCGATACCTCGGAAGCTACAGCAGCCCACTGACAACGGCTCCCACCTGGCACGTTCCCCCTGGTCGCGGCGCCTTCGCCGGTGCCGCGACGCCCCGGGCGGGTGGAGCCCCCTGCCCGATCAGGTGGGGGCGGTCGATCAGCTGTGGGCGGTGCTGGGCGAACGGGTGCCCGCTGCGTTGGTCCCGGCGTTCGCGGCCCGTGTGGCGCCGGTGGCCCGGACCGCCGCCCGGGTGCCGTACAGGGTGACCACGATGACTCCGCACAGGGCCAGCAGTCCCAGCGCCACCGTGCCGCCCCAGCCGGCCGCACGGAAGGCGATCGCGCCGAGCGTGCTGCCGATGCTGGAGCCGAGGTAGTACCCGGACTGGTAGAGCGCGGAGGCCTGGGCGCGACCGTGCGTGGCCGTGTGGCTGACGGCGGACGAGGCGGCCGTGTGGCCGGCGAAGAAGCCCGCCGTGATCAGCACCAGGCCCAGCAGGACGAGCACCAGCGGGCCGGCCAGCGACAGCAGCAGACCGCTCGCGGTCGTACCGGCCGCCAGGTACAGCGCCCCGCGCCGGCCGAGCCGGCCCACCAGCCGGCCCACCGTCGCGGACGAGACCGTGCCGACGAGGTAGACCAGGAAGATCGAGCCGACGAGGCCCTGCGGCAGCGAGTACGGGGCGTCGGTCAGGCGGTAGCCGATGACCGTGTACGAGGCGCCGAAGACCGTCATGAACAGGGCGCCGATCGCGTAGAGGCGGCGCAGCAGCGGGTTCGCGAGATGGTCGCGCACGGCGCGGACGAGCGCCCGGGTGTCCGTCGCGTCCCGCGCACCGGGAGCCGCGCTCGCGTGCCGGGGCGCCGGCAGCAGGACGCGGAAGAGCACCGCGCACACCACCGCGATCACGCCGATCACGCCGATCGCCACCCGCCAGCCGCACGCCTGCGCGATCCAGCCGGAGACGATGCGGCCGCTCATGCCGCCGATGCTGTTGCCCGCGACGAACAGTCCGACCGCGGCCACCAGCGCCTTGGCCCTGACCTCCTCGGCCAGGTACGCCATCGCGGACGCCGGGAGCCCGGCGAGCGCCGCACCCTGCACCGCACGCAGGGCGATCAGTGCGCCGATCGAGGGCGCGAAGGGCACCAGCAGGCCGATCGTCACCGCGACGGCCAGCGACCCCGTCATCGTCGCGCGCCGGCCGAACCGCTCGGACAGCGCGCTCAGCGGCAGCACGCACAGTGCCAGCGCGCCGGTCGCCGCCGACACCGTCCAACTCGCCGTCGCCTCCGTGGAGCCGTAGTCCGTGGAGACCAGCGGCAGCAGTGCCTGCGTGGAGTAGAGAAGTGCGAAGGTCGCGATCCCGGCCAGGAACAGCGCCAGGCTCATCCGGCGGTAGCCAGGGCCTCCCGGGGTGAGCCGGCCGTCGTCGTCGCCGTCGGAGGTGGTAGCGGGCTCGGTGGCCCGGGCGGGATCAGAAGGAGGAGCAGGGACGTCATTCTCACGATCGACAGCAGGCATGCTTCGAACGTATGGCCGCGGCGCTGATGCGTCCAATGCATGGAATTGAGATAATCGATCCCATGGTGCATGATCGCAGGTCAGCGTCGTGGATGTCACCTGCCGGTGACACAGATGACATTGTCACGCTTCTGGCGCCGCGGCTGGCCCAGTTCGCGGGCGTCGCCCGAAGGGAGCACGTCACCCGGGCCGCGCTGGAGATGGGCGTGCCGCAGTCGACCCTCTCGCGCGCCCTCGTACGACTCGAACGGGACCTCGGCGTCGACCTGTTCGTACGCCGTGGCCGCACCCTCTCGCTCACCCCCGCCGGCCGTACCTTCCTGACCTCGGTCGAGCGGGCGCTCGGCGAGGTGGAACGGGCCGCCGAAGCGGTGCGCGCCGACGCCCACCCCGCCTCCGGGAAGGTCGCCTTCGGCTTCCTGCACACCATGGGCTCCGAGACCGTACCCGGCCTGATCCGCGCCTTCCGCGCCGACCACCCCGGCATCCGCTTCAGCCTGGTGCAGAACTACGGCGAGGCCATGTTGGAGCGGTTGCGCGCCGGTGAGCTGGACCTCTGCCTCACCTCGCCGGTGCCCGACGAGCCAGGTCTTGTCGCCCGCCGGCTCGACGAGCAGCGGCTACGGCTCGTCGTCCCCGACGACCACCGGCTCGCCGACCGCCGGCGCGTCCGGCTCGCCGAGGCGGCGGAGGAGGCCTTCGTGACGCTGGAGTCGGGCTACGGCATGCGGCGCATCACGGATGACCTGTGCCGCGAAGCGGGCTTCCGGCCGCGGATCGCCTTCGAGGGCGAGGAGACGGAGACGCTGCGCGGCCTGGTCGCCGCCGGGCTCGGCGTCGCCCTGCTGCCGCCGCCCGCGGTGCCCCGGCCGGGCGTCGTGGAGCTGACCGTCACGGCACCGCGCGCGGTCCGCGAGATCGGGGTCGCCTGGCTGGACGGCCGGCAGGACGCGCCCCCGGTCGCCGCCTTCAAGAAGTTCCTGCTCTCCCGCAGGGACAAGCTGCTCCCGCACTGACCCCGGTGCGCCGGCGTGCTACACCCCCGGTGCCCGCGCCCCCGCGAACCCCGATGCCAACGGCATCCGCAGGCCCAGCGGCGGGGGAGCGGCGAGGGCGTCCTCGACGGGGCGGGAGCAGGGGTGACCGAACAGCGATCCCATGACGAAGTCCGCAGTCAGCGCCAGGACTTCGGAACGGTACTGGCGCAACCCGTGCCCGTCCGTGTGCACTTCGAAGCGGCACGCGTCGCGGTTGGCCTTCTTCACCCGGGCGGCCAGCCGGAAGGACAGCTCCGGATCCGTCCGTTCGTCATTCGTGCCGTGCACGATCAACACCCGCCGGCCCTGGAGCTGCTTGACCGGTTCGGGAGGCGCCGCCACATCGTCCTCGGGCAGCCACGGCGCGAGCGCCACCACCGTGGTCACGGCCGGATGGCCGCCCGCGTGCAGAGCGGCCCGGCCACCCATGTCGGTCCCGGCCAGGCACAACGGCACATCACCGTAACGGCGTACGGCCTCGTCGGCGGCCCACGCCGCGTCCCGCGCGAGCTGGGCCTGCGCGCCGTTCCAGCCGCGGTAGCGGTACCGCACGACGTGCGCCACCAGGCCCTCCGAGCGTCCGGCACGGGCCAGCGTGCGTCCTAACGTGTGCAGGGAGGCCGAGGGCAGCGGTGCGGGCCGGCGGGCGGAGACCTCGGCGCCGCGCGGCAGCAGCAGCACCACGCCGCCCACCGCCGTCGGCTCGGAGCCGATCGCCCTCCCCAGCCTGGCCGTGCGCACCGGCGTCGCTTGCTGTGCCATGACAGAACAGTGTCAGAAGCACACGCGTACGCGAGCTGTCCAGGGGATCACTGTTACGTATCACTGTTGCCGGTCCGCCATGTGACCACCGCCGCCGGTCGGTTGGTTGCCCCGGCCGTCGGACGGCGCGCTCCGGCGGCCGTCCGGTGGTACGTGACGGCGGCGCCGGGCCGGGAGGCTGCGAAAGAGTTGTGTCTACGCGCGTAGGCGTTAGGGTACGGAGATGATGAGCAAGCCCACTGCGAACCCCCTGGGAACCCCCGCCAGGAGCCTGGAGATCCCCACAGCCGAGCAGATCCGCCGTGCCCCCAAGGTGCTGCTGCACGACCACCTCGACGGTGGACTGCGTCCTGAGACGGTCGTGGACCTGGCCCGCGAGAGCGGCTACGACAGACTTCCCGAGACCGACGCCGGCAGCCTCGGCCACTGGTTCCGGGCAGCCGCCGACTCCGGCTCCCTCGAGCGCTACCTGGAGACGTTCTCGCACACCGTCGGCGTGATGCAGACCAAAGAGGCGCTGACCCGGGTCGCCGCCGAGTGTGCGGAGGACCTGGCCGAGGACGGCGTCGTCTACGCGGAGGTCCGCTACGCGCCCGAACAGCACCTGGAAGCCGGCCTGACCCTGCCCGAGGTGGTCACGGCCGTGAACGAGGGTTTCCGCGAGGGCGAGCGGCGCGCTCGCGAGCGCGGTCACCGGATCCGGGTGGGCGCCCTGCTCACGGCGATGCGGCACGCCGCCCGGGCCCTGGAGATCGCGGAACTCGCCAACCTCCACCGTGACCTGGGGGTCGTCGGCTTCGACATCGCGGGTGCGGAGGCGGGGTACCCGCCCACCCGGCACCTGGACGCGTTCGAGTACCTCAAGCGCGAGAACAACCACTTCACCATCCATGCCGGTGAGGCGTTCGGACTGCCGTCCATCTGGCAGGCGCTCCAGTGGTGCGGCGCCGACCGGCTCGGCCACGGTGTGCGGATCATCGACGACATCGAGGTCGCGGACGACGGCCGGGTGGTGCTCGGGCGGCTCGCCTCGTACGTCCGCGACAAGCGCATCCCGCTGGAGATGTGCCCCACGTCGAACCTCCAGACCGGTGCGGCGTCCTCGTATGCCGATCATCCGATCGGGCTGCTGCGCAGGCTGCACTTCCGGGTCACCGTCAACACGGACAACCGTCTGATGAGTGGCGTCAGCCAGAGCCGGGAGTTCGAGCACCTCGTCGACACGTTTGGGTACACCCTGGATGACATGCAGTGGTTCACGGTCAACGCCATGAAGTCGGCGTTCATCCCGTTCGACGAGCGGCTGTCGATGATCAACGATGTGATCAAGCCGGGGTATGCGGAGCTGAAGTCGGCGTGGCTGTTCCGCGAGACCACGACGGACTGATGATCTGGGGGCTTTGCCCCCAGGCCCCCCTTTTCGGCCTTGACGGCCTCGTCCTCAATCGCCGGACGGGCTTTGATGTGCGCGGCGTGTGCCGGTGCGCTGGTGTTGTGTGGCGAGTGCGGGTTCGTCTGTGGCTGGGGTCGCCTTCTGTTTCGTTGTGGGTCGGGGGCGTGGGGGATGTACGTGCTCGGCCGGCGCGATGATCGTGGACCGTTAGTTCACCGGCACTCGGCGGCGGTCCTGCGCGCGCACATCCCCCACACCCCCTCCCGTCTCGTACGCGACCCGCACCCCGGTGGGGCCTTGCCCCATGCCCGTAGGGGGGCGACACCCCGAAAGGGGTGGAGGAAGGAAAAGAAGGGCCGCCGGGGGAAAGCCGCGAGTGAGACGGGAGGTGTCGTGGGGGTATGTGCGCGCGCAGGACCGCCGCTGGGTGCCGGTGAACTGACGGTCCAGGGCAATCGCGCCGGCCGAGCACGTACATACCCCCGCGACACCGACCCACCCACCCCACCGAACGCGGCCCTTCGGCACCCCGGGACAAGGGGACACCGCACCGCCCCCTACCCTCTGCGGACGGGGGCACCCCAACCCAACCCCTCTGTGGGCAGTCGTTCCGCAGGGCGGAACGGGTGGGCACAGACCACGACGCACGGTCACGTGCAACGGCACCGGGCCCCCCGGACGACCGACCTAACCACCCGGTGGTGCGGCGGTACTGGCCCGCACCACCAACCGCGGCGCCACCAACGACGTCCCCCGCTCCGCCACCCCGTTACGAATCTGCCGCAACACACTCTCCACGCACCGCCGCCCCACCTCCGTGAAGTCCTGACGCACGGTGGTCAGCGGCGGCGCAAAGGACGCCGCCTCGGGAATGTCGTCGAACCCGACAACGCTCACGTCCTGCGGCACACGACGACCGCACTCGTGCAGCGCGCGCAGCACCCCGAGCGCCATCTGGTCGTTGGCGGCGAAAACGGCCGTACACTGCGGATCGCAAGCGATCCGCAGCCCCGCATGGTAGCCGGACTCCGCCGACCAGTCCCCCCGCAGCAGCCGCGGCACCGGCCGCCCCGCTTCGGCCAGCGCGGTGCGCCAACTGCTCACCCGCCCCTCGGCCGAGAAGGAGTCCTCCGGCCCCGCCACATGCCACACCGTGTGGTGCCCCAGCCCGAGCAGGTGGTCCACGGCCGCCCTGGCACCGCCGACCTGATCGGTGTCGACGACGCAGTACCGGTCACCGGCGTTGGAGTCGACGACGACCACCTGCGCATGCGGTGGCAACGTCACCGTGGCGGAGTCCAGCAGGTGCACCTCCATGACGATCACGATGCCGTCCACCGCGAGTTCGCCGAGCCGGGTGAAGGCGCCGCGCACCTCGTCACGGGTGGGCACGGTCACCGGCAGCAGCGTGGTGGCGTACCCCTCCCGCGCCGCCGACAGGGCGATCGCTTCCAGCGTGCGCATGTTGCCTGTCGTGGACATGTTGAAGAGGATCACGCCGAGGGTGCGGAACTCGCCGCGCTTCAGCGCCCGGGCCGCGCTGTTGGGCCGGTAGCCCAGCTCCTTCATCGCCGCCAGCACCTGCTGCCGGGTCGACTCCAGCACTCCTGGGAAGCCGTTGGACACCCGCGAGACGGTCTGGGCGGAGACCCCGGCCAGCCGGGCGACGTCCGTCATGGACGCCCTGCGGGCCTGCCGGGCACGGGGGACGGGGGAGGCGTCCGTACCGGCCTGCCCGTGCGGTCCGGCCGTGCCGTCGGGGTGCTCCGTGGCAGCGATGTCGTCCACTTCGGTCGGGTACCTCACAGCCGCAGGTGTCGACCGGGTCACCCGGCCACCGGAAGTCTGACATGTGCGGCTTCCGCCGGCGACCGTCGGGCCGGTCCCCCACGTCCCGCGTGCGGGCCCGTCACGCACGGCGCGCGACGGGCCCGGGGCGACGGGGAACGCCCGCCCGAGCAGGTCAGATCCCCCAGGAGAACCTCAACTGGTCCCGTCCGGTGGAGTTCGTCGTGGTGAGCGAGATGTCGGTCCCGCTGCCGTTGATGGTCTGGATCCGGTAGGTGTCATTGGGGCGCACGCCCGGCCAGTAGACCGTGCCGAGGCCGAGCGCCCGCGATTCGGACGACACACCGCGGATGAACGCCACGAAGTCGTCCTGGTTGTCGGCGTCCACGTCGTAGTTCCTGCCGTCGGTCATCGGCGCGCCCCATTCGGTGACGATGACCCGGCTCGCGTAGCTGCCGATGCTGTTGCCCAGGTCGTCCTTCCAGGCCTGCTTGGTGTGCAGGCTGTTGTTGAAGAACTGGTAGGTGTGGCGCGAGATCAGGCAGCCGTCGAACCTGCTGTCGCTGCCGATGGTGGTCAGCCGCTGGTTGTAGCCGGCACCGCTGATGATGACCCGGCCGCGCGGCACGCCCGAGTAGTTGCCGAGCCACTGCGCCGCCAGGTTCTTCCAGTCGCTGTCGCTGTAGCCGTGCGGCTCGTTGAACGGCTCGAAGTAGACGTTGCCGTTGCCGCTGTACTTGTTGACGATGGTCTGCCACATCGACCAGTACTGCGAGGTGTTGTCCACCTTGCCGTCCCGGGAGCTGTCGCCCTCCCAGTAGCTCAGGATGACCTTCATTCCCTTGCTGGTGGCCTTGTCGATCGCTCCGGTGTAGGAGTTCCAGTACGAGCCGGAGACGGTCGCGTAGTTCACGGGCATGCGGACGGTGTTGGCGCCCAGGTTGTTCTGGAAGCCGCTGAGGATCTTGTCCGCCTTCGTCTGGGTGGTGGCGTAGCTGTCCGAGGTGCTGAGCCCGCCCAGCACGAGGACCCCGTCGACGAAGTTGTCGCGCTCGTCGGCCCAGTTGACGCCGCGGAAGTCATTCGTCGCGGCGTGCGCGGGCGTGGTGTCGACGGTCCAGCCGAGGGCGAGCACCATCGAGGCGGCGAGCAGGGTGGTGAGGGAGTGTCTGATCTGCCTGGTCATGGCCTTTTCACCTTCCTGGCATACGGATACGAACGGGTCGTTGCAGGCCGCGCCGGGCGGGGCAGGACGGTCACCTGGCCCGACCCCGACCCGACGCGGGACGGTTCGGGGCGGTTCCGGGCCGTCGGCGCCGGTGAGCGGGGGCGCCGGTGAGCCGAGGGGTGCCGGTCGGGCCTCGTGCCGGCCACGGCTGCCGCAGGGCGGCGTACGGGGAGCCGGCGACGTCGTGCGCGGGATGCGGTCGAGTCGACCGCGGCGGTGCGTGGTTCCGGGGTGGCGCGGACGAGCGGGGCGGACCTCGGCCGGGGTCCTGCTGCGGGTCCCTGCGTCCGGTCGCGGCCGGGCCGCTGAACACGGGCGCGTAGGCGGCGACGTTCGCAGGTGACCGGCGGCTCCGCTCGGTCAGAGTGTTAACGCAACCATTACGGTAGGACCGGGAGGGCGGGGTGCGTCAAGGGGCCGGACGGGACTCGTGTTTGCGTAAACGCGACAAGACGGGTCGGACGCACCGAACCGCCGGGCACAGCGGTCGGCCCGGACCGCGAGCGGCCCGGGCCGAGGTGTCGTGCGATGGGGCGGGCTCAGTAGCCGTAACCGCCGGTGGCGCCGGCGCCAGGTCCGTCGGCACCGCCACCGTGGTCGTCACCCGTGTCGCCGTCGTCATCGCTTCCGGACGCGTTCGACGCCTTCTTGACCGCGTGCCCCGAGGCGTCGAGGGCGTACCAGATCTTGTCGATCCCCTGCCCCTTGACGTCCCCCGCGGCCTTGTCGTCGGCGTAGTAGTACAACGGGTGCCCCGCGTACGTCGCCTGGGTCCTGCTCCCCACCTTCGTGGTGTCGACGAGACCGTCGTCGACGCCGGAGCCGGCCCTGGGCTTGCCCTGCACCGGCGGCCACTCCTTCAGGCATGCCGCGTCACAGCGCATCGCGTTGGTGTTGGCGCGGTCCTCGGTGAACAGGTACACCGTGCGGCCTTTGCCGTCCACGAGGACGGTGCCGAGCGAGGTTCCGGCGGTCTTGAGGGTGGTCGAATCCATGGCACCGGCACCGCTGCCGCCACCTGACGTGCTCCCGGCCTGGTCATGGCGGCCGTCACTGCTGCTGCCACTTGAGCTGCCCGAGCCGTCCGATCCCCCCGAGCCGTCCGAGCCGCAGCCCGCGAGGGTGAGTGCCGCGACGATGGCCGCGCCGGCCACCGCGAGTGTCCTGTCATTGTGCCGCATGGGAACTCCTTGTCCCGTCCCGTCTCTCTGTAGGGGGTACGGGCGGGAGGCGGCGTATGTTCAGGCGCGCACACCGTGGCGCGGGACCGGCCCACGGGGCCTGGTGGGCTGTACGCCGCCGTCGCGCGTACGGCCCACCGGCCGCGGGTCAGCTCCCGGTCTCGCGGGTGGTCACGAGCTCTCGGTCTTGCAGATGGTCACGTTGTCGCTGGTTCCGGGCACGGCGGCGGCGCGTGCGGCCTGGAAGTTCGACTCGAACGCCGCGTAGACCGAGGCGTTGGTGATCCGCAGCATCGCCTCGTCGTTGTTCCGTAGCGCCGGGCCGCTGAAGTTGTGGCTGCCGGTCCACATCACCTTCTGCACCACGTCCGCGTACATGCCGCTGATCAGCATGTTCTTGGAGTGCACGATGCGGTTGGGGGTGCTGCTGTCCGCGTCGTTGTCGTGCTGGTAGCACCGGTTGGTGAGGCCGGTGGAGTGCAGCACGGGCCAGGTACCGGAGTCGGTCTCGCTGTACACGATGTCGACCACGCACCCGGCCGCACCCAGGCTCTTCAGCTTGTCCGCCACCGCCTGCCGGGTGATCTTCAGCATCGCGATGTGGATGCTGGTCTGGTGGGCGCCCGAGGCATCGGAGTAGCGGCAGGTGACGTTGTCGAGCGCGTTGACGATGGTGTCGCTCGACTCGGTGCTCCCGGCGCGCGGGAAGAAGTAGTACTTGTACTCGCCCGCGTTGCCGTACGTGTAGGACCAGGAGCCACGGCTCTCGGCCTGGAGTTTGTTGAAGTACCCGACGTACCCGTTGTACAGGTCGGCGTTGCCGGCCACGGTCACCGAGCTGTTCCAGTACTTGCTGTAGTTCGACGGCGTCAGGTTGGACGTCAGCTGGGCCACCACGTTCGTCTGGGCTCCGCCGCCGACGCTGCTCGCCAGCAGCCACTTGTTGTGGTTGATGCCGGTGCCGGCCGGCCCGAGGCAGGAGCTGCCCGAGGTGCACAGCTTCACCCACGAGGCGGTGCCGGTGGAGGTGCCGAGCGCGGCCTTGAGGATGTTGTAGGAGGACGGGTAGTCGAGGGTGCTGTGGTCCAGCACCAGCCGGACGTTGACCCCACGGTCCTTGGCGGCCACCAGGTCGTTCGCCAGGCCGTCGTCCCACAGGTGGTACATCGCGACCCGGATGATCGAGCCGCTGTCGGCGTTGGCGACGATGGTCTGCACCTGGGTACGGATGGCCTGCTGCTCGGCGGTGCTCCCGGTCGGCTTGTTGAAGACGGCCCCGGTCGGCACGGTGGCGGTGGTGGCGGCCTGCGCGGAGCCTCCGGCCGGTATCAGCATGCCGGCCAGCACCGCCGCGGTGCCGGCCAGCAGGCCGGTCAGGCGTCTTATCTGGGCGCGTATCCGTAACGTGGTCATGGAGCTCCCGTCTTGGCGACACATCTGCCGACATCCGCCGGCCTGCCTGTTCCGGGAGCGAGCTTATGTGTGCATGACACGTTCACACAGCGGAACGACGCCCTCCGGAGGGGCCTGCCGCCGGGCCCGCGGAGCCCCTCCCCCGGCCGCCGCCTCCGCCGTCGCCTCAGCCGCCTTTCGTCACCCCGGGGAAGAGTGCGGTGAACGGCCCCGTGGCATCGCCCACCGCCCGTCCGAAGGGCTCGTCGAAGTCCCAGACCAGGAACAGCAGGAAGACCATGAGGGCGCAGAACATCACCGACAGGAACAGCTCACGGGGGGAACGGCGGATCTGAAGGGTGAAGACCAGGCCGATCACCAGGACCGCGCCGAGCACCAGGCCGCCCCAGACCACCGGGGGCATGGTCGGGCCCGCGTTCTGCTCCCGGGTATGGCGTGCCGCGTCCGCGGCGGCGACCCCGTCCACCATCGGCTGGTAGGCCAGCGTCTGGAGATCGGTGTGCGGGGTGGCCTGGGTGACGTCGTGCCGCAACGTGTTCAGCAGGGTGGTGCCGCGCCCGGTGAGCTGCCCGTGGTCGATCATGCCGCGCCACTCCTGGTCCACGGCGTAGTGCACATAGGCGTTGACGTCGGACCGGATGTGGTCGCGCACCGGCTTCGGGTAGACCGCGGCCCGCTCGCTCACCTCGTGCAGCGCCTGCGCCTCGACCTGTACGCCGTCCTGGGCGGCGCCGCGCGCCTCCCAGACCCCGGCGATCGCCAGACCCAGCACGATCGCGTAGATCACGCCGATCATCATGATCATGTAGTCGAGCACGTCCGGCGTCTCGCTGGGGTCGTCGTCCTCGCCGAGCCGGCGGGCGTTGAGCACCGCGAGCAGCACCACGATCGCGCAGACCGCCAGCGTGAGAAGGGTCAGGATCAGCCAGACGGGCATGGGCAACCTCCGGTACGGGACGGTGGTGCGGCGTCGGCCGCGCCGGCGACGGGGCATCGGCGACGGCGACGGCGACGGCGACGGGCTTCGGCCAAGGGTTTTGGCGAGCGGCGTCAGCCGCCTGCACGACCCGCCGCCGCGGAGCGCGAGCGGGGGCGGAGTGCGGCGGCCGCGAAGATGGCGGGCGCGACGATCAGCAGGGTGAAGGTGACCACGGAGGTTCCCGTGGGAGACGCATGGCGCGGGGCCGTGTGGTGCAGGCGGCGCAGGTCCAAGGGGCTGGGACCGGGCGACGGGGGCGGTGAGGCGCCCGGCGGAGGTGCCTGCGTCCTGGAGGGCGCGGGCGACAGCGGGGGCGCGGAGTGCCCGGGCGAGGGTGCGGGGGTGGCTGCGGGGGGCCGCGAAGGGGTCGGTGACGGGGTGGGGGTGGGCGACGGGGTCGGCGTGGCGCTGGGCGGCGGCGTCGGGGTCTGCGTGGGTGGAGGGGGCGGGGGGTGGTGGGCCGGACAGTGCGCGTGGTGTCCCCCGCTGCCGCCCAGGCCGGTCCGCACGACGATGCACAGGCAGCGGCCCAGCACGACGGGGATACAGACGACCACCCCCACGCCCACGCCCACCCCGGCATCCGGCGCATCGGCGGTGGCACCGACCCCGGCCGCCGGCGGTGGCGCGGTCGGCACGGCGGACGCGTCGCCCGCGCCCCGGTCCACCGCCGATGCCGCCCCCGCTGCCACGGTCCCCGTCGAAGCGAGCAGAAGGACCCCGAGCAGGACCCATGAACGCCACACACGCTGCCCTCGGTTCACAAGGAACATCGTCGGCTGATCAGGCCATCGCCAGTCGCGCGAACCCGTCAGTTCGCTCCATCGGGTGAAACATGTGAAGGATTCTGCACGAGGAGTGAGCGAGCGGTAAGGGCGAGAGTCCGCCACCCAACGGCCGTCACCCCGCGGCCGGTTACTCACCCTTCACCAGCCCGCCACCACGAACTCCCCCGCCGAACAGGCCCGGTGATAACTTGAGCTGGCGTGGTTCCGTCCGCTTCCGCGCAGGGCCGAAAGAGGTGGCTGGCGGCACAATGGAGACCGATTTCCCGCACATCGACACCAGCAAGCCGCACCCGGCTCGGGTGTACGACTATCTCCTCGGCGGCAAGGACAACTACCTCGTCGACCGCCAGCTGGCCGAGCAACTTCCCGAACACACCAAGCGCGGCTGCCAGCTGAACCGCTCGTTCATGCACCGCGCAGCCGCCTGGTCGGCCCGGCTCGGCACCACCCAGTTCCTGGACATCGGCACCGGCATCCCGACCCCGCCCAACCTGCACCAGGTCGTCCAGGAGATCCACCCGTCCGCCCGTGTCGTCTACGCCGACAACGACCCGCTCGTGATGCGGCACGCCCAGGCCCTGATGTTCAGCACCCCCGACGGCGCCACCGACTACGTGGAGACGGACGTCCGCGAGCCCGAGCGGATCCTCGAACACGCCCAGGACTTCCTGGACTTCAGCCGTCCCGTCGCGCTGTCCCTGATCGCCCTGATGCACTTCATCGTCGAGGAGGACGACCCGTACGGCATCGTGCGCACCCTCGTCGACGCGCTCGCCCCCGGCAGCCATCTGATCCTCACGCACGGCACCTACGACTTCCACCCGGAGATCGAGGAAGAGTTCAACCGGACCTACCGCGGCGGCGGCATGCCCCTGCAACTGCGCACCCGCGCCCAGGTCGAGCGCTTCTTCGACGGACTCGACCTGGTGGAGCCCGGAGTGGTCGAGGCCTGCCGCTGGTACCGGGACACACCGCCGCCACCGTACGAGAAGAACATGCTGTACGTCGGGGTGGCACAGGTCTGAGCGCACCCGGACGCGTCGGCCGCGGCGCAGTCGCTACCGCGGCATCCTCAGGACCGCCGCGCCCCTGACCCGGCCCGCGGCCAGGTCGTCCAGGGCGCGGTCGGCGTGGTCGAAGTCGTAGCGGGTGAGGGTGGGCCGCAGGTGGTGTGCGGCGGCCGTGGCGAGGAACTCCCGGCCGTCACGGCGGGTGTTGGCGGTGACGCTGCGCACCGTGCGCTCGCGGAAGAGATGGGCCTCGTAGTTCAACGGCGGGACGTCCGTCAGATGGATGCCGGCGATGCTCAGCGTCCCACCGCTGTCCAACGCCTCCAGCGCCACCGGGACCAGCGTCCCCACCGGCGCGAACAGGATCGCCGCATCCAGTGGCTCGGGTGACCGGGCGGCCGGGTCCGACGCCGACGCGGCACCGAGCTCCAGGGCGAGCGCCTGCGCGTCCGGGGACCGGGTGAAGACATGCACCTGCGCGCCCTCGGCGAGGGCGACCTGCGCGGTGAGGTGTGCGGAACCCCCGAAGCCGAAGATGCCGAGCCGGCCGCCCGCGGGGAGCTCGGCGCGGCGCAGCGCCCGGTAGCCGATGATCCCCGCGCACAGCAACGGGGTCAGCTCCTCGTCGGAGTACCCCTCGGGCAGGCGGTAGGCATACGGCGCGGGCACGGTGGCGTACTGCGCGTAGCCGCCGTGCCGGTGCCATCCGGTGTAGACGGACGAGGGGCACAGGTTCTCCTGCCCGCGGGTGCAGTACCGGCACGCACCGCACGTGCTGCGCAGCCACGGGATCCCGACCCGGGTGCCGACCGGCTGCCCGGTGGCCTCCCCGCCGCTGTCCTCGCCACCGGTGACCTCGCCACCGGTGGCGACGACCTCGCCGACCGCCTCGTGGCCGGGCACCACCCGCTCCCGCTGGGGAGGCAGGTCGCCGTCGCGCACATGCAGGTCCGTCCGGCACACCCCGCAGGCCCGCACCCTGACCAGCAGCTCGCCGGCCGAGGGCACCGGCACGGGCAGCTCCACCAGCTCGACGGTCCCGGTGCGGGCGCCGGTGACCACCCAGGCCCGCATGGACGAGGGCACCTGGGCATGCGGCTCGGCATCCACCTGCGCCACCTCCCTCGACCAGGCGCGGCCCCCTTCTCTCCAGGTTCCCACCCGGTCCACGGGACCCCCCCGCGTCACCCTCGTCCCCCCTCGCTCTCCCTCACTACTGCGGCATGAACGCCGTCACTACTGCGGCATGAACGCCGTCACTACTGCGGCATGAACGCCATGCCCGGCCGGGCGTCGACGATCGTGCCGTCCGGGGCGAGGTGGACCCGGACCTCGTAGAGCCCCGTCATGCCGCTGAGGAAGTCGGGCATGCCGTAGTGGTTGACCTGCATGCCGTAGTGCTCGAAGTAGGCCGTCGCCGCCGTGCGCATGGTCTCGGCGCGGGTCCGGGGCGGGACGATCCCGGTGAGCCAGCTGGCGCCGGCGTGGATGTCCCGGGCGGCGCTTTCCGGGTCGGTGCCGGGCTGCGGCAGACGGTCGTCCGAGACCACCAGGAACTGGTTGCCGAGCGAGGTGAACGCGCCTCCGGCGACGACGGCCGCGGTACGGGCCAGCAGGACCGCGACGGTCTCGGGCTTGGGGTAGCGGGTCAGGGCGAGCCGGGGCTCGGACAGGACGGGCACCGGGGCGGCCGGGTCTGCGCCCTGGGCGGTTGCCTCCTGGCGGACGGCGTCCAGGAACGCGTTCCGTACGTCGTCCGTGCCGTCCGCCCAGGCGAACCAGCCCTCGTCGAGGCGGTGCGCCGGCGGTCCGCTCGTCGGCCCAGGCCCACCGCCAGGTGCCCGCGGAGTCCAGGGTGCCGAGCAGATGGGCCCGCAGGGGCCCGACGGGGCATTCGACGCGCGGCTCGGACCGGTCGACGGCGGGTGCGTCGAGCGGGACCAGTTCCTGGAAGAGGTCGTGCTGCTCGACGGACCAGAGGATCAGGGGGCGAGCGAAGTCAACAGGGCATCGCTGAAAGGGGCGTTCGTCGTCATGTGGCACATGTCCCGGTCGATGGTCAACGGAAGCGTGCCGCGCAGGGTAACAACTGCCTCCACGTCAGCCCGTGTTGCCGGCGGTGGCCTCGCTCCCGGGGCGCTGGACAGGTCGCCGTCGTACGGCAGAACGTGTCATGCGACGCGCATCGCGATCCTCCGTGGTTCCATGCGTCCGTCGCCATATCCACCCCGGCGGTCAGCGCCGGTCCGGCGCCTGAACAAGGAGGCACCCATCATGTCCCGCGTACGGGTCCACAACTTCGCCGTCTCGCTCGACGGCTACAGCACCGGCGAGGGGCAGAGCCTCGAAGCTCCGTTCGGCCACGCCGGCGGGCGGCTCATGGACTGGTTCTTCCACACCCGCACGTTCCGCGGCATGCACGGCGAGGATGGCGGTGGCACCGGCGTCGACGAGGCGCTCGCCGGCACCTGGGCGGACGGGATCGGCGCGGAGATCATGGGCCGGAACAAGTTCGGCCCGCAGCGTGGCCCCTGGGAGAACCACGACTGGACGGGGTGGTGGGGCCCGGATCCGGTGTTCCACACGCCCGTGTTCGTGCTGACGCACCACCCTCGCCCGTCGGTGGAGATGGAGGGCGGCACCACGTTCCACTTCATCGACGCCACGCCCGAGGAGGCGCTGCGCCAGGCGCGTGAGGCGGCGAACGGCCTCGACGTCCGCATCGGCGGCGGCCCGACCACGGTCCGCCAGTTCCTGGCCGCCGACCTGATCGACCGCATGCACATCGTCGTCGTCCCGATCGTCCTGGGCCGCGGCGAACGGCTGTGGGACGGCCTCGAAGGCATCGAGCAGCGGTTCCGGATCGAGTCCGTGACGACACCGTCCGGAGTCACGCACATGATCTTCGAACGGAACCGGGAGGAGTGAGGGGCGGCGGCGACACGAGGGGCGGGGCGCCACCGCATCGGGCTGCATGACGGGCCGCGTGCCGGCTACCCGTCGGAGGACGGCGGCGACGGACGCGGCCCATGGCGTGTACGCGGCTGTGGTCGTGCACGCGGCCGTGGTCGCCCGGAGGGAGGCGGTGACGGTGACGGCGCTGACCGAAGCGGTCTCGGTCCCGGTCGACGGGGCCTCGATCGCCGGTGATCTGGTGGTCCCGCCCGGGGCGGGGCTCGTCGTGCTGTTCGCCCACGGGAGCGGCAGCTCACGGCACAGTCCGCGCAATAGGGCGGTGGCCGCGGCCCTCCAGGAGGCGGGCCTGGGCACCCTCCTCATGGACCTGCTCACCGAGGACGAAGAACGCGTGGACATGGTCACCGGGGAGCACCGGTTCGACATCCCTTTGCTGGGAGACCGCCTGGTCAAGGCCATCGACTGGCTCGGGGAGCACCCCGGCGCCGCCGACCTCCCGGTGGGACTCTTCGGGGCCAGCACCGGGGCTGCGGCGGCCCTGGTGGCGGCCGGCGGCCGCCCGGGGCGGATCCGGTCCGTGGTGTCACGCGGCGGACGCCCCGACCTGGCCGACGAGGCGCTGGGACGGGTACGGGCACCGGTCCTGCTGATCATCGGCGGCGACGACCAGCAGGTGCTGCGCCTCAACGAGGCGGCGGCCGGGCTGCTCACCGCGCCGCACCAGATCTACGTCGTCCCCGGCGCCACGCACCTCTTCGAGGAACCCGGCGCCCTCGACGAGGTGGCCGCGGCGGCACGCGAGTGGTTCCTGGGGGTGGAGCGGCAGGGCGGACGGTAGCCCCGGCCTCCTTGCCCCGCGCCTGGGGCGAGGTCCTTCGGGGCCGGCATCGTCCGTCTGCGGTGGTGGCTCACTGCCGTCAGCGGTCGTCGTTCTGCCCGTCACCACTGTCTTGACGGTCTTCGTGGCTCTGCCGGTGCCTACGGCGGGTGCGGTGGACACGGCGGGCGATGAGGGCCGCCACGATCACCCCGGTGGCGATGAGCAGGCCCAGCTCCGACTTCTCGATGGCCGGGTAGAGGCTGCCGATGTGCTGGCCGGCCAGATATCCCAGGGCGACCCAGGTTCCCACCCAGAGGGCGGCCCCGAGCGCGTTGTAGAACAGGAAGCGGGGCCACGCCAGGTGGGCCATGCCCGCGATGATCCCGTTCGCCTGGCGCATTCCCTCGATGAAGCGCGCGGCCAGGATCACCTTCCCGCCGTGGCGGGTGAAGAACGACTCGGCGCGGGCCATCCGCTCGGGGGTCAGGAAGACGTAGCGGCCGAAGCGCTCGACGAGGCGGCGGCCACCCGTCCGGCCGATGAGGTAGCCGATGTTGTCCCCGACGACGGCCGCACACCAGGCGATGCACGCCACCCCGAAGACGTTCAGCCGGCCGGCTCCCGCGTAGACCGAGGCGACGATCAGCACCGTCTCGCCCGGCAGCGGGATCCCGAAGTCCTCCGCGCAGATCAGCCCGCCGACGGCCAGGTAGCCCCAACGGTCGAGGAGCGGGGCGAGCCCGGCCAGGACGCCGGGGAGGGGCGGCGGCATCGCCATGCGGTTGCCTCCTCCCCGCGGGGCCGGCCCGGGTGACCGGCGGTGCGCCCGAGTCCGGTACCTCTGCGGCACGGGTGGCAAACCCGTGGGTGCCGCTCCGACCGTGCGGGCCTGGGACGGCACGGGTCCCCGCCCGGGTGACGACGGGGACCCGCGGTCCGTGTGACCAGGCCACGGTGCCTCTCGCCTCAGTCGCCCTGGAAGATCTCTTCCGCAGAGGACACGGTGACGGCACGGACCAGCCAGCGACGGAGGACGTCATCGTCAACGCACTCCATGACGCGCGTGCGGACCGCATCCGACACGGACAGGCCTCGCTGCTCCAGAACGAGCAGGATGCTCTCCGCATGGCCCTCCGCACGGCCCTTGGCACGGCCTGCCGCACGGCCTTCCTCGCGACCCTCGTCGCGGATCTCCTCCGAAAGCCACGACTTGTAGAAAGAGAGGTCCACAGCCACCAGATTCCCCTCTCAGTCGCCCTGGAAGATCTCTTCCGCAGAGGACACGGTGACGGCACGGACCAGCCAGCGACGGAGGACGTCATCGTCAACGCACTCCATGACGCGCGTGCGGACCGCATCCGACACGGACAGGCCTCGCTGCTCCAGAACGAGCAGGATGCTCTCCGCACGGCCCTTGGCACGGCCTGCCGCACGGCCTTCCTCGCGACCCTCGTCGCGGATCTCCTCCGAAAGCCACGACTTGTAGAAAGAGAGGTCCACAGCCACCAGATTCCTCCAGATGTGCTTGGCCGGGCGGTTGCCCAGCCCCTGAGCGGTGAGTTCGACGATGGGGTCTGCTACGTCTTCGGGAATGCCCCGCAGCGCGGTGGACAGGGCCTTCAGTATGGCACCGATGTCCGGGTTCGCCGCGTGCGTGATCGCCGACAGGGTGGCCAGGGCCAGGTCGGCGCGGGCCTCGTCCGGGTCGGTGATGAGCGGCATGTTGTGCGGTCCCGCCACGACCGGGCTGAGCGTCAGCGTGGGCAACCCGGATGGCCCACTGGACACCGACCGCTGCGCCCACCGGGCCGTCGCATGGTCCTGGCACACCACCAGCAACGCGGTGGGCAGCCGGTACTTCGTCCACAGGTACGAGACGTAGTACGCCCAGCTGGCGGGCTTGGCGGCGTCCTGCTTTCCCTGGGCTTCGACGGCCAGCAGGAAGGCGTCCCGCTCCGCGCTCTCCAGGCGTAAGAGGGTGTCGACCCGGCGTTCCACGGCGCTGGTCTCGGTGAGGTCCGTGGGCATCACGGTCACCTTGTCGGGTGCGGGGACGGCGATCCCGAGCACCTCGGAGACTCGGGTGAAGAGCCCGGGGTCGTGCTGGAAGATGCGGTGCATCGCCTCGTGAGGCGGACTGACCATGGCGCGTTCCTTGCTTTTTCCGGTGTTTCTGGTGTTTCTGGTGTTTCTGGTTTCTCGGTGGTTTCTCGGTGGTTTCTCGGTGTGGCCCCTACATGTGCGGGTGGTTCCAGGCGCCTCCCGCGTGCAGCCGGACGAGACGGGCGCCGCGCGGCGTGGACGACAGCCGAACGCTGAAGTTCGGGACGCCCGGGCCGAGTTGAGCTTGAACCGCGGACTCGGCAATTCCCCGGTTCGCATCACTCAGCGTGCCTGATCGTATGCACAGTGAAGCGTAACAGCGGGGTTGGATACGGTGATTGTCCGGGACTTGTCCTGTGCTGTCCGGGCTGTCCGGGCAGTGGGTACGGGTAGGGCCTCGTGCTACGACGCGGTACTGGAGGGGCACGGATGCCGGTGAACGGTGCGGCGGAACGACCCACTGGCGAAACGGACGAGGCCATCACCCGGATTGCCGCCCCGGGCTCTGCACAACGGCCGGGCCCGGGCTCCGCTGGTGTCACGCCCCCGCGCCGGGGAGATTCTCCGAGAGCTCGATGATGGTGCCCCAGGGGTCGCGGAAGAAGGCCAGGCGGCGGCTGATCTGCTCGATCTCGAATGGTTCGCCGAGCACGTCGACACCGCGGCGGACCAGCTCGACCCGGGTGTCGTCGACGCTGTCGACGGCCATGCAGACGTGGTGGTAGCCGCCGTGCCGCAGGCTCTCGCCCAGGTCGTCGGGGACCTCCCGGGGCAAGGAGACGGGGCCCGCCAGCAGTTCCAGGTGGAAGGCGTCGTCGTCCGGCAGGCTCAGGTAGGCCAGCTTCATGTCGGCGTACGGCCACTCGTGCAGTACCCGGAAGTCCAGTTTCCCGGTGTACCAATCCTTCGCGGCGTCGTAGTCGGGGACGCGGATGGCCGCGTGGTGGCCGCGGAAGGACGCGAAGGGGCTCGACGGCGTCCTCGGGGGGTTGGCCGGCATCGGCATGGCGGACTCCTTGAGCGGTTCGGTCGGACCGGTCGGCGAATCGAGGGGCGCATCGGGTCAGGCTGCCGCGATCAGTGCCCGCGCGACCGCACGACCGGAGGCACCGCTGACGGCAGGACCGGGCCAGGTCGCGGCGCCGATCAGCCAGGCACCGGGCAGGAGCGTGCGGTGACCGCCACGGTGGGCGGGGATGGGACGCTGGGTGAGCGCCTGCTGGAGGGAGTTCTCGCCCGCGCCGTGGTCGCCGGGGCCGGCGTTCGGGCTCTGCGCGGCGAGGTCGGCGGGCGTGGTCAGGTGGCGTTCCAGCACGAGCCCGGACAGGCCGGGGACGTGTGCCTCGGCCTCGGCGAGCACGCGATCGGCGAACGCCTCGGCGGTTGCGGCGTCCCACCCGGCCCGCTCGCCGAGCCGGTCGAGTTCCTCGGCGAACGACCGCGGATCGACGGGAACGATCGCCGTCCGGCCGCCGGGTAGCGAGGAGGCGGTGGCCAGCGGCGCGGTGACGTACTCCAGCCCGTGACGCTCGAGGTCCGGCCCCAGTTCGGCCCAGACCGGGCCGCCGACGAAGGCCGGGTGCAGCGCCGACCAGCGGTCGTGCAGGAATCCGGGAGCGCCGAGCTCGGCCGTCTGCACCCAGCCGCCCGGCCGGGGCATCTGCTCGAAAAGGCAGACGCTGCGCCCGGCATCGAGCAGGTACGCGGCGGCGACCAGGGCGTTGTGACCAGCGCCCACGAAAACGACGTCTGCGTGAGCGGGAAAGGCGGTCATGTTCCCGACCGTAGGTGCGGTCGTGACAGGGCGCAGGCGGGGTGACCCATCGGCGCTCATTCCTCGACGATGCGTTCGCGCCGGGCGGCCTCAGCTCGCTCCTGAAACCCGCGGGGGCCGGCCCCGTCGACGATGCTTTCGCACCGGCTTGCGCGCAGCTCCATGTGCGAGCGAGCACATCGGGTGGAATAGTGGCGAGCGGTAGTTTCCTACGCGGGCGGTATGCGAGCCGCTTCAGCCGTTCGGCCTGCCGTGAGTAGGCACAGCCCACCTGCACTGAAATCCTCATTTCGCTACGAGGGACGAGGGGATCTCGATGGGGGCGTGGGAAAACGGCGCGTCATTGAGCCCTTTCCCATTGCGATGCCGATCCTTAGTCCACCATCTCTCCGTTTCGACTGCCCAACGCAGGCCCAGGCACCTGCCGGCGGCTCAGCCGCCCGTTTTAGTTCGGTGACCGGCGTCACACCCAGCTCCTGTCAGCAATCGGGGCGCCATCTCGTTCAGAGGGCACGCGAACGAGACAGGAGCAACGCCATGAAGCACCGCATCGTGGTACTCGGAGCCGGATACGCCGGGGCCTTCGCCGCCGGAAACCTGGCCCGCCGGCTCTCTCCGGCCGACACCGAGATCACCGTCGTCAACGCCGTGCCCGACTTCGTTGAGCGGATGCGGCTCCACCAACTCGCAACCGGCCAGGGCCTCACGTTCCGGAAGCTCACCGACGTATTCGCGGGCACCGGGGTGCGCCTGCGCCTGGCCCGCGTCACCGGCGTCGACCCCGAGCGCCGGACCGTCGCCGTGACCGGCGAGGACGGCGACGGCGAGGTCATGTACGACACGCTTCTCTACGCGCTCGGCAGCTCCGTAGCCCACCATGGCGTCCCGGGCGTGCCCGAGTACGCCTTCGACGTGGCCGGCCTGTCCTCGGCGCTGCGTCTGCGCGAACGCCTGGCCGAACTGGGCGCGGGCGGCGCCGTGCTGGTCGTCGGTGAGGGGCTGACCGGCATCGAGACCGCGACCGAGTTCGCCGAGTCCCGGCCTGACCTCTCGGTCGCGCTCGCCGCCCGCGGCGAGTTGGGGGCCTGGCTCTCCCCGAGGGCCCGCCGTCACCTGCGCCAAGCTTTCGAGCGGCTCGGCATCACCGTCCACGAGCACACCGGCATCGAAGCCGTCGAGCCGGCAGGGGCGATCGCCGCCGACGGCACGTCCGTCCCGGCCGACCTGACCGTGTGGGCTGCTGGTTTCGCCGTGGACCCCATCGCGGCCGGCAGCGGTCTGAAGGTCGCCGAGACCGGCCAGATCGTCGTCGACGGCAGCATGCGCTCGGTCTCACATCCGGACGTCTACGCCGCCGGTGACTGCGCCTACGCGATCGGCCACAACGGTCGGCCGCTGCCGATGTCCTGCGCCTCGGCCGGCGTCGGCAACATGCAGGCGACCGCCGCGATCATCGCGCGCCTGACGGGCAGCAAGGTCCCGACTACCGGACTGAAGTACTACGGCAATCACATCAGCCTCGGGCGGCGGGACGCGATCTTCCAGATGGTGGACGGGAACGTCCGGTCGAAGTCCTGGTACCTGGGCGGCCGGACCGCCGCGCGGCTCAAGTCGGGCGTACTCAAAGGGGCCGGGTGGGGCATCGCCCACCCGACCTTCGGCATGCCCAGGCGCAGGCACCGCCTGGCCGACTCGCTTGACGGGGCTGGTGTGGGGGCTGCCGCCTAGGCTGCTCCGCATGGACAGCGCAGCCATCGATCGGTTCGAGGCCAGCCGGGGCCGGCTGGCCTCGCTCGCGTACCGTCTGCTCGGCTCGGCCGCCGACGCCGAGGACGCCGTGCAGGACGTGTTCCTGCGCTGGCAGGCCACGGACCGGGAACGTATCGAGGTGCCTGAGGCGTGGCTGACCAAGGTCGTCACCAATCTCTGCGTCGACCGGCTCCGCTCGGCACAGGCGCGGCACGAGCGAGCGGCGGGTGTACGGCTGCCCGAGCCGCTCCTTGAGGGCGACCCGATGCTCGGTCCGGCCGATACTTTCGAGCAGCGCGAATTGGTGTCCTTGGCCGTGCTGATCCTCATGGAGCGCCTCTCGCCGGTCGAGCGGGCCGCTTATGTCCTGCGCGAGGCCTTCTCGTACCCGCACGCCGAGATCGCTGGGATCCTCGACATCACCGAGTCCGCGAGCCAGCAGCATGTCCACCGGGCGCGGCGCCGGGTCACCGCCGAGCGCCGCGGCGGCGACGAGGTGGACCCCGCGTCCGCGCGCCGGATTGTCGAGGAGTTCCTCGCCGCCGCCGTGTCGGGGCGCACCGAACGGCTGGTGGCGATGCTCACCGACGACGCGACTGCGGTCTCGGACGGCTACGGACTGGCAAGGCGGCTGCTGCGGTACGACACCCGAGAGCGCATCGCCGCCTACGTGCGGGCCGGCTTCAAGCCCACACCGGCGAAACGGCGGCTGGCCGGAGGCTCCCCCGCGTTCCACATCGCGCTGGTCAACGGCTCCCCAGCCGTCCTCGCCTTGGTGGACGACCGGGTCGTGGGTGCCGTGGCGTTCGAGGTCAGCGACGGCAAGGTCGCGTCTCTGCACGCCATCGCCGCCGCGGACCGGCTCGCGCGCCTCAACGAGGCATGGCGGCAGCACGAACCCGACGCGCCGGTCATCACCGCATGGTGACCAGCGCCACCGCAATCCAGTGACCTGAGTCGGAGCAAGGACGGCACCCTCGATGATGCCGTGGGTGCGGGCGGCCTTGATGTCGTGAACAGCGCCGGGCAGGGCAGCTGAGGCCGCCCCTCCCACTCGGCTCGCAGCCAGCCGAGTTGCGTCTCGCTGAGCGGAGGCTCAAAACCCTCGGGAAACATGAGCGTGAGTGGCGGTGGCCACCTGCTTTCGGGCCCGTGCTCTTCCACCGAAGACGCCCGCCACCTCCTCAGTACCCTGGCCGCGCCCAACACCGACCCGGCCCCCGCCGCGCCGCCGTTGCGCGCGAGGAGGTTCAGGGCGCGCGGGCGACTTGTAGGCTCTTCCGAGGTGTCGGTGAATGTCGGAGAGGACGCGGGTGCGTACCGGTCTGCGGATATGTGTGGTCGCTGGAATGCTCGCGCTTGCCAGCCCGTCGGTCGCGTACGCCCGGGGTGGCGGCGGTAGCCACGGGTTCGGCGGGAGCGGCGGGGGTGGCGGCGGGTTCCACGGGTCGACCGGCGGGGGTTTCGTCGGCGGCTACGGTTCGAGCTCTGGCGGCGGCGGGATCTTCGGCGTGCTGTTGCTCGTGGCCGTGATCGTGCTGATCGTGTGGCTGGTCAAGCGGCGGCAGAAGTCCGATCGGGAAAGCGGCCTGAACACCGGCTCGGACCGGACGGCCCACCGCAGCGACGAGCAGGCGCGCGATCGCGCCCGGCAGGTCGAGGCCCGGGTCGCCGACCTCGCCCAGACGGACGCGACCTTCGACCTCGAACCGCTCAAGCAGCGGGCCGCCTGGCTGTACACCACCGCCCAACGCGCCTGGACCGCACGTGATCACGCCACCTTGCAGCAGATCATGTCCCCGGCGCTCTACGGCAAGTGGGCCGAGGAGCTGCACCACTACGAGTCGCGCGGCGAGACCAACGTCGTGGAGATCGTCTCGGGCCCGGTGGTCGAGCTGGTCGACCTGGCCAACCGCACCGGCGAGGTGAACGACACCGTCACCTTCCGGATCAGTGCGACGCTCAACGACTACGTGGTGCGTGACCGCGGCGCGACCGCCGAGCGCAAGGACGGTTCGACCCGCCCCGTCGAGTACTGGACGCTGCGCAAGAGCCCGACCGGCGAGTGGATCGTCTCCTCGGTGGAGCAGGCGGCCGAGGGCGCCCACCACCTGACCGGCGCCGTCGAGACGGACGGCTGGGACCAGAAGGCGGTCGCCCGGGAGGCCGTGCTGGAAGTGGCCGGGAAGACCTCGGTCCGGGGCGCGGGCGACATCCTCTCGCTCACCAACCTGTCGTGGAGCGGTGACGCCGACGCCGCGGCCGGCGACCTGAGCGTGCTCGACGGACGGTTCGACAAGGCGGTCCTGGAGATCGCCGTCGAGCAGTTCATCGAGGAGTGGGTGATGAACGACGGCAGCCTCGACTTCACGTCCGTCCACACGGTCAACCGGACCGTGATGCGCGACGCAGCCGTCACGTCGATCACGGTGAGATCGCTCGTGTCGCGCAAGCCGATCGTCTTCCGCGTCACGGTCCGGGCCGAGGGCGTCTTCTACGAGGTCGACCGCCGCACCGAGCAGGTCCTCAAGGGCGACGCCCACCACCGCCGCCCGCTCAGCTTCGCCTTCGACCTGCGCCTGGACGGCCCCGAGGCTGCGGGCTGGACCGTGGTCACCGCCGACGTCGACTAGCTGGGCGGCCCGTGGATGGCGCCCGAGAAGGGGACGTGTCCGCGAGATCGTGTGGCGGGTTGCCCTTCGATGTACCGCGGGGGAATTCCGTCACCCCGGCGCCGTCTTCCGCGCCGGATGTCTACGCGCGTACATTCGGCGGCATACGTGCACGGCAGGGCAGACGTCACCCCACCCTCGGAGGCCCTTATGCACCCCGCCCGACCCCGCCCCACCTCCCGCTACCGCCGATCGTCCATGGTGCGCCCCCTCCTGGCAGCCGCCGGCGCGGTGCTCGGCTTGATGGGGCTCACCCTGGTCGCGCCCGACTCGGCCACGGCGACCCCGCAGGCGTTACCGGCCGCCACCGACCGCGGCGCCGTACGCTCCGCACACCATGGCGCCCTCGCCGAGACCACCCCCGGTCTGGAGATCGGCGGCCTCGCGCGCCCCATCGACTGGGCCGGCGCCTACGCTGCCGGCGCCCGTTTCGTGTACCTGAAGGCCACCGAGGGCACGTCGTACCAGGACCCCGACTTCCCGACCGACTCCGCCGACGCGGCCAAGGCCGGTTTCCTGCGCGGCGCCTACCACTTCGCCACGCCGAGCACGTCGACCGGTACGGCGCAGGCGGACTACTTCGTCGCGCACGGGGGCAGCTGGTCGGCGGACGGCAAGACGCTCCCGCCCCTGCTGGACATCGAGAACGGCGCGTCCAGCGCGTGCTGGGGACTCGGTCAGGCGGCCATGCGGACCTGGCTCACGGACTTCGTGGGCGAGGTGCACGCCAGGACCGGCCGGTGGCCCGTCGTCTACACGACCACCAGTTGGTGGACCCAGTGCACCGGCGACTTCGCCGGCCTCGGGACCAACGACCCGTTGTTCATCGCGCGCAACGCCACCGACCCCGGTACGTTGCCGGCCGGCTGGGCCACCTGGACGTTCTGGCAGCACCCGGAGACCGGCAGGTTCCCGGGCGACGGGGTCGACTTCAACGGCTCGCTGAGTGCGCTCCAGCGACTCGCCAATAATGGATAGTGCCGTGACCGGGATCGTTTGTACTGTTTGACGGCTGTCGGCCGTCGGTTGCCGGTTGCCGGTTGCCGGCAGTCAGCCGGCGGCTGGTGGCAGTCAGCCGGCGGCTGGTGGCAGTCAGCTGGCGGCTGGCAACCGGAGGAGCGGCGACGTTCATAGGGAGAGGGGCCACGCGACGATGCTGGCGTCAGAGGTCTCGCGTGCGGTGGCCGCGGCTTTGTCGATCGCCTCGTCACTCGGCCTGGCCGCCGACGACGCGATCGTTCTCCACAACTCGAACAGGGTGGCTCTGCGCCTGCTGCCGTGTGACGTGCTGGCCCGGGTGGCGACCGTGGCGCATCAGGCCGCACCGTTCGAAGTCGAGCTCGCCCAGCGGCTTGCCGCAGCCGGGTGCCCGGTGGCCGCACTCGAGCCCCGGGTGGAGCCGGGCGTCCACGAGCGTGACGGCTTCCTGGTCACGCTGTGGACCCACTACGAGCCCGTGGCGTCCCAAGAGGTCCCGCCGGCCGACTACGCCCGTGCGCTGGAGCGGCTGCATGCCGGCATGCGCACGCTCGACGTCCCGACGCCGCACTACACGGATCGGGTCGAGGAGGCGCAACAGCTCGTGGCGGACCCCGACCGCACCCCGGCGCTCGCCGACGCGGACCGGGAGCTGCTCGGCGACACGTTGCGAAGCCTGCGGCGAGTGATCGGCGAGCGCGGCGGCGCCGAGCAGCTGCTGCACGGCGAGCCGCACCCGGGCAACCTGCTCGGCACGAAGGACGGGCTGCTGTTCATAGACCTTGAGACGTGTTGCCGTGGGCCCGTCGAGTTCGATCTCGCGCATGCGCCCGAAGAGGTCGGCGCGCACTATCCGGGAGTCCGTCACGACGTCCTGCGCCAGTGCCGGATGCTCGTGCTGGCGATGATCACAACGTGGCGCTGGGATCGCGGCGACGAACTCCCCAACGGGCGCCAGCTGGGCAGAGAGTGGCTCGACCAGCTCCGTGCGGCACGCGATCGCCGGGCCTTGTGACACCGACGTTCACCAAAGCAACCTCATCCAAATCTCCGGCACTTCTTCCACCCGGAGATCTACGCGCGTACCGTGCGCCGTGACATGTTCACGCCAGGGCAGCAACACGTCACCCCCCACAGCCCTTGGAGGTACCCCATGCGCGTCACTCGAACCACCCCACGCCGCCGCTCGCCCCTCGGCCGCCGCACCCTGCTCGCCGCCGCCGGTGCGGTGCTCGGTCTGCTGGGGCTCACCGTCACGGTGCCCAGCACCGCGACCGCGGCCCCGCAGGCGCCCGCGTCCGCCACCAGCGACAACCCCGAACTGCACTGGATGGGCTCGACCGTCGCCGCCCACGAGGGCGAGGGCGCACCGCCCGCCCCGGGCTCCGCCAGCCTCGCCGAGACCGTCCCGGGCATGGACGTCAGCCACTACCAGGGCGCCATCGACTGGGCCGGCGCCTACGGTGCCGGCGCCCGCTTCGTGTACATGAAGGCGACCGAGGGCACCACGTACCAGGACCCCAACTTCTCGGCGAACTACACGGGTTCGTACAACGCGGGCTTCATCCGCGGCGCCTACCACTTCGCGAACCCGAACTCCTCGAGCGGTACCGCGCAGGCCGACTTCTTCGCCGCGCACGGCGGCGGCTGGTCGGCGGACGGCAAGACGTTGCCGCCGATGCTGGACATCGAGTACGGCTCGTCCTCCACCTGCTGGGGCCTCAGCCAGGCCGCGATGCGCACCTGGGTCACGGACTTCGTCAACGAGATGCACGCCAAGACCGGCCGCTGGGTCACCATCTACACCACCACCGACTGGTGGACCCAGTGCACCGGCAACTCCGGCGACTACGGCGCCAACAACCCGTTGTTCATCGCCCGCTACGCCTCGGCCCCCGGCACCCTGCCGGCCGGCTGGGGGTTCTACACCTTCTGGCAGTTCGCCGACTCCGGCACCTTCCCCGGTGACCAGGACGTCTTCAACGGCCCGATGAGCGGGTTGCAGAACCTCGCCAACAACACCTGACGGCGCCTCACGCGTAAGAATCGACGTGACCGCCACGGTGCCGCCTTTCGGTGGCGCCGTGGCGGGCCGTTCGGGCGCCGCCGACCGCGAGTTGGGCGAACTGACGGTGAAACGGCGATCGTGCTGCCGGTAGGGTGCTGACCATGGCCGGTCGGACCGCCCGCACCGAGCGGGCCAGTGGGACACGGGCGGCGATCATCACCGCCGCCGAGCGGCTGTTCGCCGAGCACGGCGTGGTCGCCGTCTCCAACCGCCAGATCAGCGAGGCCGCCGGACAGGGCAACAACACCGCCGTCACCTACCACTTCGGCACCAAGAACGAGCTGCTGCGCGCCATCATCCGCAGGCACCGGGCGCCGATGGACGAGCTGCGGCAGCGGATGCTCAAGGAGATCGGCGGCTCCGAGGAGATGCGGGACTGGGTGGCCTGCCTGGTACGCCCCCACACCGAGCACCTGGCCGAGCTGGGCAACCCCACCTGGTACGCGCGCTGCGTCGCCCAGGTGATGGCCGACCCCGTACTGCGCTGGATCGTGATCGAGGAGATGACCGACCCGGCGCTGGAGCACACCCTCGACGGCATCAACCGCTGCCGCCCCGTGCTCCCGCCCCCCGTGCGGCGGGAGCGCGGCGACATGGCACGCCATCTGCTGGTGCATGTGATGGCCGATCGGGAACGGGCCCTGGCCGACGCCGCCCCCACCCCGCGCTCCAGCTGGGACGAGTGCGCCACGGGCCTCATCGACGCGCTCATGGGCCTCTGGCTCGCGCCTGTGACGCCCCTACAGGTCCGCTCCTCCTCCTGACCCATGCCCTTCCAGGGCGGCGGCAGCGTCCCGACCGGCCGTCAACTGAGCGCGAACCAGGTGGTCCTGGACTGACCGCGAACCCGGTGGTCCTGGACGGCCACCGGGGTCGCGGTGCCGCGTGCCGTGGGGCGCACGGGCCTGGCTGGTTACCGCCCCGGCAGTTGCTGCCAGCCGTCCGCGGTCAGGGCCGCGTCCGGTCGGTTGCTGTCCAGCAGGACGTGCGAGCCGTCACTGACCTTCAGGCCGGTGAGGTTCACGCCACGGCCCTCGTAGCTCGGGTCGGTGGTGTACTTCCAGCGCAGTTGCAGGCCGTCGGACGCCTGCGGCACCTCGGCGTGCACCCGCCACCAGGCGCGCACCGACTGCCCGGACAGCGCCGTCACCTCGCCGGAGGGCGCCCCCTTGCCGGTCACCCGCAGGGTGACGGGGCTCCAGGTGGTGCCGCCGTCCGTGCTGGCCTGGAGGGAGAGCAGGTCGGTGGACTCGGTGTTGACGAAGGTGCTGAAGTCCACCGCGGCCGGTCCCGACGCGGCCAGCTTGCCGGTGGTCAGGGTGCTGGTGGTGGCGCCGCCCTGCCCCGCGTACCAGGACCGGCCGCCGCCGGGGGCGTCGACCTTCATCGCGGTGGCGAGCGCCTGCGCGATGCCACGCCGAGCCGGGTTGGTGGACGGTGTGTTCCGGGTCGGGTGGACCCGGTTGGTCAGCAGGACCGCGAACGACCGGGACGCGGGGTCGATCACCAGCGAGGTGCCGGTGAAACCGGTGTGGCCGAGCGTCTGCGGCCCGGACAGGCCGCCCATGTACCAGATCTGGTCCAGCTCGAAGCCCAGGCCGTGCGAGTCGTCCGGGAAGGCCTGGTTGAAGTTCTGCTCCAGCAGCCGCACGCCGTGCTCGCTGAGGATGCGATGGCCCTTGTACACGCCCCCGTTCAGAATGGTCTGGGCGAGCACGGCGAGGTCGTCGACGGTCGAGAAGACCCCGGCGTGGCCCGCGACCCCGTTCAGGGCCCAGGAGTTCTCGTCGTGCACCGAGCCGCGCACCATGCCGCGCGGCGGGGTCGCCTCGAACTCGGTGGCGGCGATCCTGGGCAGCTTGGCGGCCGGCGGGTTGTAGCCGGTGTCGGTCATGTGCAGCGGTCCGGTGATGCGTTCGCCGACCAGCTGGTCCAGCGGCTTGCCGGTCACCTGCTCCAGGACCAGCTGCATGCTGAGCATGTTCAGGTCCGAGTACAGGTAGGTGGTGCCGGGCGGGTTGATCGGCTTGGTGTCGAGGATCGCCTTCCGGCGGGACGGGATGTCGGGGTAGCCCTTCCACAGCGACGGCACCGGGTCGGCGTCGAAGCCCGAGGTGTGGGTGAGCAGTTGCTCGATGGTGATGTCACCCTTGCCGTTGGCGGCGAAATCGGGCAGGTAGTGCGCGACGGGCGTGTCGAGGTCGAGGCGGCCCGCTTCCAGCTCCTGCACGGCCACCAGCGAGGTGAACAGCTTCGACAGCGAGGCCAGGTCGTAGATCGTGTCGGTGCGGGCCGGCACCTTCTGGTCGTCGGGCAGCTCGGTCGTGGCGTCCGCGTACTTCACGGCGTAGCCGTCGGCGGCGCGCTCCACCACGGTTCCGTTGTGCACCATCAGGCTGGTGGCGCCGGGGAAGAGGTAGTCGGCGCCGCTCGCCGGGTCCTCCCAGGTGGTGATCGAGCGCTGGAACGCCTCGATCGGGCCCGGGTCGAGCCCGGCCTGGCCGGGTGTGCCGGGGTGCAGCACCGTGCTCGCCGGGGCGAAGCCGGTGTACGGCTGGTCGAACCGCGCGTCGCCGTGCACCGCCGCCTGGTCGGCGCTGCTGCCCGCCTGGGACACGAGGGGTCCGACGGTGGCGCTCGCCGGGAACGCGAGCGAGGCGGCCAGCAGCGCCGCCACCGTGGTGTACGCAGGAATCCGCATAGAGACCTTCATCGGTGAGAGTTACGAAAAGCCGCGCCGTACGGTGGGCGATCGGGTCGCCCACCGTACGGCGCGGGTCGTGCGGCCGGTGGGACCGGTAGGGCTGATGGGGCTCGTGTGTGGTGCGGCCGGCGCGTGAACGGGGCCGTGCGGGCGTCAGGCCAGGCTGCTGCGCAGGGCGTTGACGCGCGTCGCCCCGGCGTCGAAGGCGGTCCCGTCGAGGGAGCCGTCCGCCAGGGCGTCGCGCAGCGCTGCGACGGCGTCGTGGCCCTGGTCGGAGTCGCGTCCGGAGCACAGGATCAGGTCCATGCCGGCCTTGGCGGCCGCCACCGCACGCTCCCCCACGCCGCCGAAGGACTGGAGCGCCCCGGCCTCCAGCGCGTCGGTGATCGTCACGCCCTTGAAGCCGAGCCGGTTGCGGAGCTCGCCGACGACGGTCGGCGACAGGCCGGCGGGCAGCTTGGAGTCCAGGGCGGGGTAGATGGCCCAGGAGAGCATGACCAGCTTCACCCCGGCGGAGATGGCCGACGTGTACGGCGCCTCGTCGACGCTGCGCAGGGTGCTGGCGGACGTGGTGAGGGTGACGGCCCGCAGGTCCGTGTTCTGGCTCGACGAGGCCGGGCCGAGGCCGGGGAAGTGCTTGGCGGTGGCCGCCACGCCGGTGGCCTGCTGGGCCTTGATGAAGGCCGAGCCGCAGGTGCTGACCACGGACGCGTCCTTGCTGTACGACCGCTCGAACTGGTCCTCGAAGTCACCTGCCGTGCGGTACACGTCGAGCACCGGTGCCAGGTTGACGTTCATGCCGGCGCTCAGGAGGTTGTCGCCCGCGCCGGTGCCGGTGTCCGTCGCCTCGCCCTTCGGGTCGCTGGAGGAGCCTACGTCCTTCGCCGACAGCACCGGCTCGCCCGGCAGGCGGCGTACCTGGCCGCCTTCCTGGTCGGTCATGAACAGCAGCGGCGCCTTGATGGGGGCGGACGCGCTCGCGTCGATCATGTCCTGGATGACGCCCTTGATCTGGCTCGCGCTCTGGATGTTCTCGCCGAAGAAGATCACCCCGGCTATACGGCCCCCGCTGATCGCATCCATCAGCTGGGTCGACGGGGTGAGCCCGGCATACGAGTAGATGACGCGCTGTCCGGCGCGCTGCGCCGGGGTCAGGCTGACCAGCGGGTCGGCGGCGCCCTGCGGCGTCCGCACGGCCGCGTGCGCCTGCGCCGCCATGCCCAGACCGCCGGCCAGAGCCGCCGTTCCGGCGAGCAGAGCGCCACGCCTGCTGAAGGGGTTCTTCGCCGTGCTCATGACATTCTCTCCTTCACGAACTGCCGATTCACCCTGGCCGGAGCCGATACGGGAGCGCCCTCGCCGGGTCGCGACGTCCACGGTGAAGGAAACTTCCCACTTTCCACAAGGCCCAAGAAAATAATTTGCAGCCTCATCACCGTGCCGGCGGACGGAAGCGCGCGTGAGAGGCGGCCCGGCCGGGCGGGATGCCACGAAAGGGGGCGTTGTGGGGGCGCGACAGCCGCCCTGGAATCCCCTATCCCTTTTATCCCTCTCATTATGATTTACCCGCCATGCCGCGGGTAACCCGACCCTCGTACGGACGCCGAGGATGAGGTGAAGACATGCCATTGCTTCTGCTTCTGCTGGGGCTCTTGCTGGTGGCGGCCACGGCCGCCTTCATCGGGCTCGCGATCGCGTACAACACCGGCGGCGGTCCGGACTACTCCGTGAACCTGCTCGGCAACCACCCCTTCTCCATGAGCACGCTCGGGGCCTTCGCGAGCGGTCTCGCACTGGCGACGATCTTGGGCGTCGGCCTGTGGCTGATGCTGGGCGGCGGCGCCCTCATGCGCCATCGCGGCCAGCGGCGGCGGCACGCCCGGCACGAGACGCGGAAGCTCGCGGCGCAGCGCGACGTCATGGCTAGCCGGCTCCAGGAGACCGGGCACGAGGAGCAGATCCCCCGCACCCCGGAAGAGTCGGCACACGCCGGCTCCACGTCCTACGAGCGGCCCCGCCGCCCGGCGATGGCCTTCCACCGCCCGCACCTGCGCGGGCACTAGGTCCTGTCATCGGACTCCCGTCGTTGCCCGAAGGGCGGCCTGATGGCTCCCCCACTGCCTGAAGGGCGTGGGCGGTACCCCCAGTGCGTGCTCTCGGCGCGGCGGGCGCGAGTCCGCGTACGCATGGGGGCACCTCCCACGCCGTCCAGGCAGTGGGGGAGTACATGGGCTTGCGCCCGGTGCGGCGAGTGGGGGTACCTCCCACGCCCCTGAGGCAGCGGGGGAGCGTGCATGGCGCCGCCAGGCGGACGGGAGTTTGACGACAGGGCCTGGCACCGCGACCGGCACGGGCGGCCGGAGCGGCCGGTGGGGCGGTGGGGCGGTGGTGGCGACGGCGGTTTCAGGACAGGTCGGGAACGGTGCCGAGGTGCAGCGTGCCGTCGGGCAGCCCCGCGGTGCAGACGGCGAGCACGCTGCCGTTGCCGTCGACCTTCGTCGCCGATGACCAGGTCCCGCCGGTGCCACGGGTCTTGACCCAGACCCCGCTGCCGGGGACGACGTCCGCGAGCTGCACGGTGCCGTCCGGGAGCGCGGCCAGCGAGACCGCGGTGATCCAGCCATTGGTGTCGATATGGCCGGCCGCCGACCAGGTCCCGGCGGCGCTGCGGGTCCTGGCCCAGATGCCGCCGCCGGGGACGACGTCCGCGAGCTGCACGGTGCCGTCCGGCAACGCGGCCAGTGCCACATCGGTGACCGCGGTGTCGTCGTCGACCTTCGTGGCCGATGACCAGGTCCCGGCGGCGCTGCGGGTCTTGACCCAGACGCCGCTGTCCGGCACGACGTCGGCGAGTTGCATGGTGCCGTTCGGCAGTGCGGTCATCGAGAGCCCCGAGATCGCCCCGTTACCGTCGATCTTCGTCGACGACGACCAGGTGCCGCCGGTGCTGCGGGTCTTGTACCAGATGCCGCTGCCGGGGACGAGGGACGCCAGGTGCAGGACGCCGTCCGGTGTGGTGGCGGCGGCGACCCTGGAGACGGACCCGTTGGAGTCGATCTGCGTGGCGGACGACCAGCCGCCGGACGCGCTGCGGGTGCGCTCCCAGACGCCGCTGCCCGGAACCACGGTGAAGGCGTGCAGCGATCCGTCCGGCAGCGCGGCGGCCGACGCCGAGCCGAGCGTCGCGCCGTCGTCGACCTCCGCCGCCGACGCCGACCAGGTGCCGTCCGCCCCGCGGGTGCGGTCCCACAGGGTGCCGCGCAGCGGCCGGTCGACCACGCTGTAGTACGGGGTCCACACCCGCGCCTTGTAGAAGGCGGCGCCGGTACGGGTGCGGGTGGCGTCGGGCGAGTGGAACTCGACGGTGTCGGTGCACCAGGTGTCGTCCGTGCAGGCACCGGGCGGGGTCTTGGCGCTGTCCGGCCGGGTCTGCACGATCTGCCCGGACGGCTGGTTGCCGATCGACTTGACGGCCGCACGGTTGGCGGCGGCCGGCGTGCCGAACGTCTTCGTCGTCTTGTCGTACAGGTAGGCGGCACTGCCCGTGCTCACCCAGAGCTTGTTCGCGTCATGGGCGTAGGAGTAGACGTCGTGGCCGCCCGCGGTCGGCAGCGTCGCGCGCCGTGCGGTGTCCTCTTCCAGCGTGGGCTTGGCCGCGGTGCCGCCGACCACCAGCGCGGTGAGGATGTGCGCCCCGGTCCTCGCGTCGTCGCCGATCACCCACAGCCGCCGGATCGCCGGGTCCCACAGCGTGGCGTGCGCCTGGACGAGGTCGAACTGCGCGTAGCTGCCGGCGGATGCGCCCTGCGAGGCGGCGTAGACCCGGACCCAGCCGCCGTCCGAGGCGGCCAGCGCGATGTTGCCGTCCGGCAGCAGCTCCGCCGAGTGGAGGTTCCCCGAGATGATCTTCGCCCACTGGCGGGTGCCGCTCGGATAGTCCACGACGGCGGCGAGCCCGCGCCCGTCCGCCACGACGAAGCTCTGCGCTCCGGACGGCCGGTCACGGAGCTTGAAGTCCGCGATGAGCCCCGTCGCCGCGGCCTCGTCGCCGGAGAAGCCGTGTCCGGTCGTGGCCTGCCAGCTCCACTTGACCGCGCCGGAGCTGTTCCAGTCGGTCGCGGCGGGGTCGAAGGCGAGGATCTTCCTGGCCCCCTGGTCACCCGCGGCTATCCAGTAGTCGCCGGCGGCGGCGACGGACTGCTGCCGCTCGGGGCGCTCCGCAGCGTGCGTCACGCAGGCCACGCCGACCAGGGCAAGGGTCGCCACGGCGGTGACGAGGGGTCTCCACAGCGTGTTGATGTCGGTCTCCTTCGTTCGGCTGCGCGGGGACGGTGCGGAACGCGCGGGAGGTGGAGGGCGCAGGGTTCGGGCCACCAACTCGTCCCGCGCGCCGCGCCATTGAACCGTCGGGCACCGTGTCCCGCATAGAGGCGGAACGGCTCGGTGGTCCCGGTGGTGGCGCGGCTCATTGCACAGTTGGCCGAATCTCGAGGGGGCGGCACCCGCGCCTCCCGCCCCGCCCCGCCCCGCCCCGGCCGAACCTCGTCTTGCCGGGCCGGGGCACAGCGGTGACGATGCACGACATACGGCGACTTGACGCGGACATGATCGCCGATCACCGTGCACCGCTCCCCGACCCGGCGCGACCCGACCCGACCCGACCCATGGAGGTCACCGTGAGCAGACGACCCGCCCGGCGCATTCCCACCACCGCCCTGGTGACCGGCCTCCTGGCCGCCGCTCTGACGACCGCCCCGCAGGCCGTGGCCCACGCGTCGACGCCCGCGTCGGCCCAGGCGTCGGCCCAGGACACGACCCGCGGCACCGGCACGGGCCGGGCAGACGCCGGGCGGCTCGCGGCGGCCGACGCGGCCGTGCGGAAGGCGGACGTCGGTGGCACGGCCTGGTACGTCGACCCGGCGCGCGGCGCCCTGGTGGTGGTCGCGGACCGCACGGTCGGCGCGGACCGGATCGCCCGGATCGAGGACGCGGTGCAGGGCACGGGCGGGGCCCTGGAGATCCGCCGGACGCCGGGCCGGATCGCCGAGCGGATCGCCGGCGGTGACCCCATCACCACGCCGGACGGCCTGCGTTGCACGGTCGGCTTCAACGTGCAGGACGCAAGCGGCACCAAGTACGCGCTGACCGCCGGCCACTGCACGTCCGCCAGCCCCGACTGGCCCATCGGTCCGGTGTGGTCGAGCAGTTTCCCGGGCAACGACTACGGTCTCATCCGGTACACCGACCCCAGCCAGGCCGAGGGCGGCGTGCGGGGCCCCAACGGCACGTTGATCGACATCAGCGACGCCGCCAGCCCCGGGGTCGGCCAGCAGGTCTGCACCGCGGGCCGCACCACCGGCTACCACTGCGGCACCGTCCTCGGCCTCAACGCCACCGTGAACTACGGCGCCGACGGCATCGTGACCGGCCTCGCCGACACCAACGTGTGCACCGAGTCCGGCGACAGCGGCGGTCCGCTGTTTTCCGGCCACACGGCCCTCGGTATCGCCTCCGGCGGCAGCGGCAACTGCACCTCGGGCGGCGAGACCTTCTTCCAGCCGGTGGTGGAACCGCTGAGCGCGTACGGCGTCATGGTCTTCTAGCACCGCACCCGGTTCACCACCGGTCACCAGCCCGGTTCCGGGTCGACGACGGCCCGGTCGACACCGGCCCGCACCGCCGGTTCGCCCAGCACCCCGCCCTCCATTGGCACTTGCGCGCCCGCCGCCCCACCAGGACGGCGGGCGCGCGGCTTTACGGGAACGTAATGCGCATGGCTGGTTTCTTATGCCGTCGCATGACTAAAGTGTGGCCTCACCAATTAATCTCAACCTGAGAGGAATTGTGGCCGCTTCCCCGTCTGCCTCGCTCCCGCGCGCCTCCAACCGCAGCGCCGTACTCGCCGCGCTGCTCTCCGGCGCCGAGACGGACCGACAGCAGCTCATCGTGGACACCGGACTCAGCCGGGCGACCGTCTTCCGGGTCGTGGACGACCTGAAGGCCGAAGGCCTGGTGCGCGAGGGCCGGCGCCTGGTGCGCGGCGGCCCCGGGCGCCAGTCCACCTCCGTCGCCTTCCACGGCCGTTCCGCGCTGGTCTGCGGCATCGACCTGGGCGGTACGCACTGCCGGGTGGTGGTGGCGGACGCGCTGGGCCGGGCCGTGATCAGGAGCCGGGACGCCACACCGCGCGAGCAGGACGCGGCGGGGCTCGCCCGCTGGGTGGCCGGCCGGGTGCACGGCCTGGTCGCCGAACACGGCGACGGCATCCCGCTGCACACGGTCACCATCGGCCTGCCCGGCGTGGTGACCGGCGACGGCGGCACCGTCGTCAACTCGCACAACCTCGGCCAGATCAAGGGCACCGAGTTCATCGAGACGCTCTCCGCGCTGATGGGCGTGGACACCGCGGTGGGCAACGACTCCAACCTCGCCCTGCTCGGCGAGTTGACCTACGGGTCGCTGACGGACCGGGGCACCGCGGTGCTGCTCGCGCTGGGCACCGGTCTCGGCTCCGCCGTCTCGTTCGACGGGCAGGTGCTCGCCGGCCGGACGGGGCTGCTCGGCGAGTTCGGGCGGCTGCCGCTGCCCGGCCGTGATCTGCGGCTGCGCGATCTGCTCTCCGGCGCCGACCTGGTGCGGTACGCACGCGGCAAGGGCGTCGCGGTCTCCCGGGCACAGCGCCTGTTCGCCGACCCCGAGCGGTACGGCCCGCTGCTGGACGAGGTGCACGAGGCGCTGACGTTCCTCGTCACGGTCGTCGCGCTCGCCTACGAGCCGGCGACGGTGGTGCTCACGGGCGGATTCTCCGACTCGTTCGACGCGGCGCGGCTGGGCCGGATCGCGGATCGGGTCGCGGACGACGTGGGGGTGCGCAGCGCGGTCCGCAAGTCGGGGCTGGGCGACTGGGCGGGACTGGTCGGCGCGACGGCGTCCTCGCTCGGCCGGCTCTACCGCGCGCTCGGTGTCAGTTCCGCGCACCTGGCGGGCGTCGAGGTGGACCGCGCAGCGCGCGTCCGGCAGCTCGCCGCATGCCCGACGACGACCAGCACGAACGAGACGACCAGCACGAACGACACGGCAACCACGCAAGAGTGAGAAGGGTGAGAAGGGTGGGAGAGATGGGAAAGGCAGACGGCTCGACCAGGGTGCGCGGAGCGCGCCGCTCACGGTGGCAGTGCGCGCTCGCGGCGCTCCCCGTCATGGCCCTCGCGCTGACCGGCTGCGGCGGCAGCGGCCAGCAGTCCGACTCCGACAACCGGCTCACCGTCTGGATGATGACCGGCGGTCCCGGTGACAGCCCGCTCATCAAGGACGTCACCGCCGAGTTCAAGAAGAAGTACGGCAAGAAGTACCCGGGCATGAAGGTCGACGTGCAGATCCAGCAGTGGGACGGCGTCGCCACCAAGATCACCACCGCGCTGGCCGCCGGCAACCCGCCGGACATCGTCGAGATGGGCAACACCCAGACCCCGCTCCAGACCTACTCGGGCGGCCTGGCCGACCTCACCGCCGACAAGAAGTCCTTCGAGGGCTCGGACGGCTGGCTCCCCGGACTGACGATCCCGTCCACGTACGACGGGAAGCTCTACGCGGTGCCGTTGTACGGCGGCACGAAAGTCGTGATGTACAACAAGAAGATGTTCGCGGACGCGGGCATAGCGCAGCCGCCGAAGACCATGGACGAGCTCCAGAAGGACTGCGGGAAGCTGGCGAAGGCCAACGCGCACACGGCCGACTTCTCCGGTTTCTACCTGCCGGGCCAGTACTGGTTCAACGGTATGCCGTTCATGTTCGCCAAGGGCGGCACCGTCGCCACCAGGAAGGGCGACACCTGGCAGGCGCGGCTGAGCGCGCCGCAGAACCAGGCGGGGCTCAAGGCCTGGCGCACGTTCCAGAACACCTGCTCCACCAGGTCGTCCCGCGGCGTCAACACCGACAGCCCCGACCAGGACCAGCTGTTCGCCGACGGCAAGGCCGCCATGGAGTACGTCAAGGCCTGGGAGCCGGCCACGGTCCTGGAGAAGAACCCGAAGCTCGAGGACGACATCGGCTTCTTCGCCCTGCCGGGCTTCACCGCACAGCTGACCATGCCGGTGATCGTCTCCGGGTCCACCATCGGCATCGCGGCGAACAGCCCCGACCGGAAGGCCGCCACGGACTGGCTGCGGATCATCACCAGCGAGCACGTCCAGCAGAAGGTGGCCCGGCAGCTCAACCTGCTGCCGATCTCGCCCGACTTCACCCCGGCCGGCGTGCCCCGGCAGCTGACCGTGGCCGCCCAGGCCAGCAAGGTCAGCCAGCCGCTGCCCAACAGCCCGGGCGAGGCGACGCTGGAGACCGAGCGGTACAACGAGCAGTTCTTCGCGAAGATCGCGGGCGGCGCCGACATCGCCCAGGCGTCCGCCGCCTACGACAAGCACGCCACCAAGGCGCTCAACGCGCTCGGCGACAAGTAGCCGGCCGGTAAACGGCCGACGACCGCGTACCTCTGGACCTCCCGTGGCATACCCCCCGGACCCCCCATGGCAATGGACCTCCCATGGCAATGACTGACAAGCGGCACCGCCCGCCGGCCCGCGGTGCCGCCCGCCGGGCCGCGCCGGCCGGGCGCCGCCGTGCCTCGGCGACCCGGCCGCGCCTGCTGCCCTGGGCCATGATCGCCCCGGCGGTGCTCGCCCTGCTGCTGGTCCAGGGCTATCCGCTGGTGCGGCTGCTGGTGCTGGCCACGCAGGCGTTCGGCCCGCGCTCGCTGTTCACCGGGCAGGCCGACTTCGTCGGCGTGGACAACTTCACCGCGATCTTCACCGACCCCGACTTCCGTGCGGTGCTGCTGCGCACGGTCGTCTTCACCGCGCTGTGCGTGGCGCTGCTGATGGTGCTGGGCTTCCTGCTGTCCCATCTGCTCATCGGCGTCTCGCCCTGGGCCCGGCTGCTCACCACGGTCTGCCTGGTGCTGGTGTGGGCGATGCCGATGGTGGCGGCGACGCTGGTGTGGCAGTGGATGTACCAGCCGCAGTACGGCGTCGCCAACTGGCTGCTCACCGAGGTACGGGTGTTCGGCGACCTCACCGCGTACGACTGGTTCTCCCACCCCGTCCCGGCGCTCGGTCTCATCGTGCTGCTCACGGTCTGGAAGGGGCTGCCGTTCGTGGCCCTGACGCTGTTCGCGGCGCGCGGCCAGATACCGGAGTCGCTGTACGAGGCGGCCCGGTTGGACGGCGCGGGCACCCTCCAGACGTTCCGGCACCTCACCGTGCCGATCCTGCGTCCGGTGCTGGCGATTCTCACCGTCCTCGAAGTCGTCTGGTCGGTGAACTCCTTCACGCCCATCTGGGTGCTGACCCAGGGCGGCCCGGACGGCGCCACCACCACCCTCGGCGTCTACGCCTACGTCACCGCCTTCAGCCGCAACGACTACGGCAGCGGGGCGGCCGTCGCCGTGGTGACGGTCCTCATCCTCGCGGTCTTCGCGACCGCGTACGTCCGCCGTACGGCCACGCGTGCGGAGCGGGGAGACGCGGCATGAACGAGGCCGACGTGCACGACACGCGGGCACGCACGGGCCGGCGCCCCCGCCGCACGGCCACCGGCTCCCGCCTGACCCCCGCCCGCCGGCGGCGCACGGTCAACAACACCATCGCGGTGGCCGTCTCCGCCGTGCTGGTCTTCCCCGTCTACTGGATGCTGGCGACCTCGCTCAAGCAGCGCGGTCACATCCTCAGCGCCGTGCCGCAGTTCTTCCCCTGGCCGCTCAGCCTGGACAACTTCGCACGGGCCCTGGCGAAGCCGCACTTCTGGGTGTTCGTGCGCAACTCCCTGACGGTGACCCTGTCGTCGGTGGTGCTGTCGCTGGTGATCTCGCTGTTCGCCGCCATCGCCATCGCACGCTTCCGGTTCCACGGCCGCCGCGCCCTGATGGCCGTCCTCGTGCTGGTCCAGATGGTGCCGGGGGCCGCCATGGTCATCCCGGTGTACCTGATGCTGCGCTCCATCAACGCGCTCGACTTCGTACCGGGCCTCGTCCTCACCTACCTGACGTTCGTGCTGCCGTTCACGGTGTGGACGCTGCGCGGCTTCGTGACCGGAGTGCCCGTCGAGCTGGAGGAGGCGGCGCTGGTCGACGGCTGCGGGCGGCTCCAGATGTACGTCCGGGTACTGATCCCGCTGCTGATGCCCGGCATCGTCGCCACCTCGATCTTCGCCTTCGTCAACGCCTGGGACGACTACCTCTTCGCCTACGTGATCATGAAGTCGCAGGACAACTACACGCTTCCGGTGTGGCTGGTGTCGTTCAAGACCGCGGAGAGCGTGGACTACGGCGCCATGATCGCGGCGTCGACGATCTTCTCGCTGCCGGTGCTGGTGTTCTTCCTCCTCGTGCAGCGCCGGCTGGTGGGCGGCATGACGAGCGGGGCGGTCAAGGGGTGACGGCGCCCGCCGCGCGGGGCGGATCGAGATCCATCGCAAGGAAGGTCGGTCGCGTGGCTGCCCGCACGGACAGCGTCGGGCCGGTTCGTACGGAAGGCAGGAACATGACGGACGAGTTGGCACGGCTGGCCCACGGCGTGCTGTTTCCCGCGCTGGGGCGGCCGACCGTGCCCAAGTGGGCGCGGGCACGTATCGCGGCGGGGCTCGGCGGCTTCGTGCTGTTCGGCAGGGACCTCGTCTCCGCCGAGCAGATCAAGGAGCTGACCGGCGCGCTGCACGGGCTGCGCGACCACGTACTGCTGTCGCTCGACGAGGAGGGCGGCGACGTCAACCGTCTCGAGCCGCACGGCGGCACGTCGGTACCCGGCAACCACGCGCTCGGCCGCATCGACCGCCCGGAGTTGACCCGCGAGGCCGCCTACCAGATCGGCCTGTCGCTGGTGGCGGCCGGCATCGACTGGAACCTGGCGCCCGCCGTGGACACCGCGGTCAACCCGCTCAGCCCCAACGGCATCCGCTGCTTCGGCCCGGACCGCGCCAGGGTGGCCGTGCACGCGGCGGCCTGGGTGGAGGGGCTCCAGGCGGCGGGCGTGAGCGCCTGCGCCAAGCACTTCCCCGGCCACGGCCTCAGCTCCACCGACGCCCACCTGGGCACGCCCCGCGTCGACCTGTCCCGGCAGGAGCTGGTTGACGACTACCTGGCACCGTTCCGCGCGGCCATCGGCGCCGGCGTCGACAGCATCATGGTCTCGCACGTCCACCTCAGCCGGCTCGACTCGGTCCCGGCGACCATCAGCCCGGCCGTGCTGACCGGGCTGCTGCGGGACGAACTCGGCTTCGACGGTGTGGTCATTACCGACGCCCTGGAGATGCACGGCATCCGCGACGTGGCGAGCCTGCCCGAGGCGGCGGTACGTGCCATCGCCGCGGGCGCCGACGCGCTCTGCCTCGGCGCATGGTCGTTCGGCGCCGACGTGGACCTCGCCGTGTCCGCACTCGTCGGGGCCGTCACGGACGGCGTCCTGCCGGTGGCCCGGCTGCGCGAGGCACACGCACGCGTCGCCCGGCTCGGCACCCGACCGCGCGCCCGTGGCGCCGACCGCGACGACACGGTGGGCGCCCGGCTCGCCCGGGACGTCGTCGAAGTCCACGGTGACCCGGCGCTGCGCGGCCGCAAGGTGCTCGTCGTACGGTTCGACCCGACCCACTCGCCCGCGCAGGGCGGCGCCTCCTGGGGTGTGGAGGAGCAGCTCCGGGATGCCGGGGTGAGCGTGGAGGCCCTGGCGGTGGCAGGGGACACGTACAACGCCGAGGGCATCATCAAGGCGGAGATCGACCTCTTCCTCGACGAGTACGGGTCGGATGACGAGGCGGGCGGGGCGGACGGGGCGGGTGGCGGGGTCGCCGCGGACGGGGCGGGTGGCGCGGACGTCGTGCTCCAGGTCCGCAGCCCGCACCGCTTCCCCTGGCAGCAACCCGTGCTCGCCGAAGTCCTGCGCCGCCATCCGCAGTGCGTGGTGGTCGACATGGGCGTGCCGCACGACGACTTCAGCGCGTTCCGCGGCTGGGTCCGCACCTTCGGGGCGTCCCGGGTCTGCACGGAGGCGGCGGTGCGGGTGCTGCTGGGGCGGTGACGACGGCGGGCAGGTGTTTCGGTCGGTCGCTCGCCGGTGCCGACCCGATCTCCGGTACCGGCCACCTCGCCGCTACCCCCGTACCTGCACCAGCGCATGCGTGCCGTCCGTGCGCCACCCCTGCCCGTACGCGGTGACCAGGGACGTCTCCCGGTCCGGGGTGAGGCCGGTGATCACGTCGGACTTCAGGGTGCGCAGGGCGGCCACCGGGGACGGGAAGTACGCCGTTCGCTCGGCGAAGGGGACGGTCGGGGGCCAGCGGCGGTCGCCGACGAGACGCCGGTAGTTCAGGTCGCCCTTGAAGAGCGTCACGTCCGTCCCGGCGAACTCCTCGCGCAGGTCACCGGGCAGGTCGGAGTAGCCCAGCGGGGCGCAGGAGAAGGGGTGGGCGCGTAGCGTGAGCCGGCCGTCGACGGCGGCCGTCCACAGGCGCTCGCCCGCCTCGGCCGCGGCACGGCCGCCCTGCCGCAGCCGCCGCAGGCAGTCGAGCACATCGGCCGTGGTGGCATCGGAGACGTAGTAGGGGTACGCCTTCACGTGCAGGAGCACCCGGCCGGCGCGGCGGTGCCGCAGCAGGTGGTCGATGAGCAGGAGGTCGGGGAGGAGTTCCCGTCCGGCGTTGTCGGCGACCAGGCAGACGGTGCGGGCCCCGGTGGAGGCGCCGGTGGCCGCCGTCTCGCCGCCGGTGCCGGCCGGCAGCGGCAGCAGGTCCCAGAGCGCCGCGGAGTCGTCGGCGACGAGGGGCGTGTCCGCGCCGCGTCCCTGCTCAGCGGCACGGCCGACCTGGAAGCCGAGGTCGGCGCGGTTGCCCCACAGCGAGCCGTGCAGCAGCGCCGTGGCCTGGTCGTCGACGGGCCGCAGCGCCAGCTCGTCCAGGACGGCCAGCTCCTCGCGTGCCTCGGCGGTGTCGAGCTCGGCGACCTTGAAGGGGCGGAAGGGGTCCACGCCCTGCCACGGCCCCGGAGCGAAGTACCCGACCGCGTCCAGCAGCCTGCGGTAGAAGTAGCTCTCCGCCCACAGGAAGGGCGCCGACAGCCAGGACCGGCCGACGTGTTCCCACCCCCAGGCCGCCCACCGTGCACGGTCGTGGGCGTCGGGCGGCAGCGGCTCCATCACGTCGCGGTGGACCTCGTCCAGCAGCGCGTCCAGGGCACGCTGCTGGTCAGGGCCATAGGGGAAGGCGGCACGTACCTTTTCGATCAGGGCCGGGTGCCGCTCGACCAGCACGCTCCGGGCGAACGAGTCCGGTACGTCACCGCGGATGACCGGCGCGGTCCCGGATCCGCTCCCGCGTCCGTCGCCGAGGTCGGTGGCGGCGGCGGCTTTGCGATCGTGGGTGGTGAAAGGCCCGGCGGCCCCGTCGACCGGCTGCGTGGCCCGTTGGCCGGGGTCGGACTCTGACTCGGGCATGGCAATGGCCTTCCTGGCTCTCCGGTGCTGATCGTCCTGCGTATCGTCGTACATAAGGTGCATGAGGGTGCTGTGCGCGCTCGACTCCGTCAGCCCTGCCCGCCCGGACCGGCCCGCAAGCCGCCTCCCCTTCCCCCGAACGGGCGGTTCCGGCATCGGAGCGGACATCTGACTGCGTGTGACCTTCGCAACAGCAACCAGCGCATGCTTCACCGGAACCGGGTCACCTGAATACGGTGAAGACGATGTCCGGCTCCACCCCAGCGACGGGAGTGCACCCGAGCACTGCCCGAACTCCCCCACCGGCGCCCACGAAGGACCCCGCGCCGGCGACGCCGCAGGCACCGGCCCGGGAGGGGCCGCGGTCACCATCGGAGCGGTCGGAGCGGAAATCGTCCTCGTCCGCGTCGCCCCGCGGAAGATCCCGGTCCGCAGCCGCCCGGGACCCGTTCTTCGACAACGCCAAGTACCTGGCGATCGTGCTCGTGGCCATCGGCCACTCATGGGAGCCGTTGCAGTCGGGGAGCCGTACGGTCGAGGCCTTCTACCTGTTCGTCTACACCTTCCACATGCCGGCCTTCATCATGGTCTCCGGCTACTTCTCCCGCAGCTTCGACGCCCGCCCCGACCGGTTGCGGCGCCTGATCACCGGCGTCGCCGTGCCGTACGTGATCTTCGAGACCGCCTACGCGCTCTTCGAACGGTACGTGGGCGACACCCCGGACAACCCGATCAGCCTGCTGGACCCCTGGTTCCTGACCTGGTTCCTGCCCGCGCTGTTCGTCTGGAGGCTGACGGCACCGCTGTGGCGGACCATCCGCTGGCCGCTGGCCCTGTCGATGGTCATCGCCGCCCTCGCCGCCCTGTCCCCCGCCATCGGCGACGACTTCGACTTCCAACGCGTCCTTCAGTTCCTGCCGTTCTTCGTGCTCGGCCTGCGGCTGCGCCCCGAGCACATCGATCTGCTGCACCGCCGGTCCGTGCGCCTGCTGTCGTTGCCCGTCATCGCCGCCGCCGGACTCGTCGCGTACAAGGTGGCGCCGCACATCAACTACGAGTGGTTCTACCGCTACGACAGCGCCCAGGAGCTGGGCGCCCCGTGGTGGACGGGGCCGGTGATGACCCTGCTGCTCTCGGTCTGCTCCCTCGCCCTGGCCGCCTGCTTCTTCGCCTGGGTCCCGCGCCGCCACACCTGGTTCACCGCGCTCGGCGCCGGCACCATGTACGGCTACCTGCTGCACGGCTTCCTCGTCAAGGGTGCGCTGTACCGCGGCGGGTACGACCACCCGTGGGTGCACGGCCCGGTCGGCGAGACCGCGGTGACCGTGGCCGCCGCCGCGGCGGTGACCCTCCTGTGCACGCCTCCGGTGAGGCGGGTGTTCCGGTACGTGGTCGAGCCACGCCTGGGGTGGGTGTTCCGGAAGGCGGCGCCGGCGGAGCGCTGACGGGGGCGGCGCCGTGGCGCTGTTTCGCATACTCCGGCTGTTCATAGAATCGGCGCGTGACTGCTGAAGACTCCGCATTCGCGGTGCTGGGCGTGTTGAGCGACCCCGTGCGGCGCCGGCTCTATCGACACGTCGCCGCCGCTCCGGGCGAGGTGGGACGCGACGCGGCCGCGGAAGCCGTCGGGATATCCCGCTCGCTGGCCGCCTTCCACCTGGACAAGCTGGTCGAGGCCGAGCTGCTGGCCGTGTCCTTCCGGCGGCTGTCCGGACGCAGCGGCCCCGGGGCGGGGCGGCCGGCCAAGGTGTACCGGCGCGCCGAGGGTGAGCACGCCGTGTCCGTCCCACCGCGGTCCTACGACGCGGTGGGACGGCTGCTCGCCGAGGTGGTGGAGAACGCCGGCCTGGACCGGGAACTCCAGGCCGCGGCGAAGGCCGCGGGTGCGGCACATCCGGACGCGACCGCCGGTGACCTGGTCGAGGTGCTGCGGGCCCGCGGCTACCAGCCCTTCTGGGACGGCGCGACGCTACGGCTGCACAACTGCCCCTTCCGCGCGCTGGCCGACGAGTTCCCCGCCCTGGTCTGCGGGATGAACCTCGCACTGCTTCAGGGCCTGGCACCCGAACAGTGGACGCCGGCGATGGACCCGTGCCCCGGCGGGTGTTGCGTGGCCCTGTCCAGGGACACCTGACGAGCACGCCCGACGAGCAGCACGCCTGACGAGCACGCCCGACGAGCACGTCCGACGAGCACGTCCGGCAACAGGTCTAAAAACAAAATGCGTTGACTATAGAAGCGGGTCGGCCCATCCTGGGCTCATGACTGGCTTTCACCTTGCGCAGGTCAACATCGGCCGCATCATCGCCCCTTTGGACAGCCCCGAGCTCGCCGACTTCGTCGCCCAGCTGCCGGAGATCAACGCGCTCGCCGACGGCAGCCCGGGGTTCGTGTGGCGCATGGTCGACGATGCGGGCGAGGACGCCACCGGTTTCCGTCCCGACGGGAACGACGACATGCTTCTGATCAACTGTTCCGTCTGGGAGTCCGTCGAAGCCCTGCGGAACTTCACCTACCAGAGCGCTCATCTACGCGTACTGAGCCGCCGCCGCGAGTGGTTCCACCGCATGATCGAGGCGCACCAGGCCCTGTGGTGGGTCCCCGCCGGCCACCGCCCGAGTGTCGCCGAGGCGATGGAGCGGGTCGCGAGCGTACGCGCACACGGGCCCGGACCCCAGGCGTTCACCTTCCGCACGCCCTATCCGGAACCGGCCCGTGCCGTGCAGGTCTAGGCGTTGTCGCCCGAGGTCCCGCACGGCACGAGTCCGTCGCCAGATGAGACCGACTCAGGTGAGGCCGACCCAGGTGAGCCCGACTCAGGTGAGGCTGACGGTGAAGGTCGCGTTCGCTCCCGAACCGCTGATGTGCAGATGCCCCACCCGGCTCTTGCGCGAGCACCAGTTGGAGTCGCTGCGGTAGTTCCACGTCACCCAGAACTCGCCGTCACGCGCCGTGTACACATCCATGGCGCCGATGCTGCGCTTGTTGCCCGGCAGCCCGCGCACCCTCATGTCGGCGGGGTACGTGGTGGTGTTCAGCGGCCGGACACCGGTCGGGTTGCAGCTGTCCGGCTTCGAGATCGTGTTGCCGTCCGAGGGTCCGGAGTAGGCGAAGTACGCCTTGTTGGGGCCGGGCATCGGGGTGCAGCGGTGGTCGATCGTGGCACCGCAGTAGGCGATTCCGGTGGCGTAGTAAGGGCCCGTGAAGCTGTTTCCGGAGTAGAACAGGTACCAGGAGCCGTTGATGAACGCCGCACTGGGGTTCTCGATCACGATCACGCCGCTGTTGTCCTGGTATGCGGGCCAGTTGAGCTGCTCGGTGCCGAGCATGACCACCGGATCGGTCTCCCGGCTGACGCTCCCGTTGTCGTCGAACTTCAGCATCATCACCGACAGCGCCGAGTCCTGGCCGCCTGCGGTGCGCTCCCCGTCCCGCCATGTCATCCAGATCGCGCCACCAGGCTTCTGGGTGACATCGGCGTCGATCGCCCAGCGGGTCTCCTTGCTCGGGCACGCCAGGGCGGCCGCCTGCGGATGGAACGGGCCGCCCGGCTGAGTCGCCTTGGCCACACCGACGCAGTGCTTGTCGTCCGTGCCCGCCTTCACCGCGGTGTAGAAGAGGTAGTAGTAACGCGTACCACCCTTCTCCATCGTCCACGCCCCGGGGGTCCAGATCCCCGACCCGGTCTTCGCCCAGTAGCCGCTCGGGAAGACCACCCCCTTCCAGGCGTCTCCCGTGACCGTGGCCGACGACGCCGGAACGTCCCCGCTGCCGCTGATCGTGTACGGAACCGTCCGTCCACCGTCCGAAGCCCCGTAGGTGACGTACTTGTTCGACCCGTTCGGCAGGACCATGGTGTCCGCACCGGGATACGGGAAGTCGGCGGCCTCGCTGTAGGGGTCGGCGGCGAGTGCGGCATCCGCCGTCGCTTCGGACGTCTTCGCTGCTGTCGTCGTCGCCGTGGCGTCCGGCCGGTCCCCGCCGGGCACCGCGCCGAGGGCGGGCGTCAGCCCGGCGACCAGCAGGCCCGCCGCCATGGCGGCTCCTGTGACCCATCGCCGCCAGTGAGGTGGCACTCGTCTGTGACTCATGTAGGGAACTCCTTCCGGGGCACCGTGCGCGGTCGAGGCCGCCAACGGCGCTGCGCTGTCGTCCGGTTGAGAGGCCGAGCTGGGTGAGCGAGGAGAACGCATGCAAGGGAGAACCCTGCTCCTCTCCCTGCGATTTGTCTACGCGCGTCTCGCTGGGGCGCCCATGCCGTCCCGAAGGCGCCGGGAGGCGGCCTTGTAAGGTCCGGAAGGTCCGGGACGTACCTGGAGCAGGCGCATGCGAGGGCATGGGGCAGGATCGAGGCGTTCCGGAGCGATACCGGTGCGGACGACGAACGTGACGGGTGCGACGGGGGCGGGCACGGATGCAGGGACGGGACTGGGAGCGGCGGGAGACGCCGCGCTGGATGCGGACCACGCGGGTGACGGCGGTGTGGGCCGCGGTCGTCCTCACGGTCGTCGGACTCTTCACCCGGCCCTACTTCCACCACCTCCGGGTGACCTCGAACGCCTGCGGCGGGGCGCTGCCCGACGGCGCGCTCGATGCGTTGACACCGGACGGCAAGCGCCTCAGGGACGAGACGTCGGACCAGGTCGACGAGGTGGGCTGGTACCGGTGCGAGGTCACCTTGGAAGACGAGGACGACGGGGACAACGCGGGCTACGCGCTCACCATGGGAGCCTGGACGCGGCGCGACGACCAGGACCGCAAGTTCATGAGCATCTTCAAGGACCGGGGGTTCGACCGGGTGGCCGCCCTGCCCGGCGGGCTCCCCGGGTTCATCGACGACTTCAGTGACATCAACCTGCTGGTGCCCTGCCCCGCCCTCGGCAAGGACGACGACGGCAGGGCGCGCCACATGCTGGTCCAGACAGGGTTCGGGTACCGCCCTCACGGACTGGTTCGCGGCGTTCCGTACCAGGTCGCGGTCGCGCTCGCCGGCGCCGCTTCCGACCGGTTGGGCTGTGGTGCGAAGCCCCTGAAGGCCCCGTCGAAGGACGCGGTCCTGCCCGACGAGGGCGGGGTGCACGACGTGGGGCAGGTCTCCTGGGCCGAGACGAAGGGCACCGCCTGCTCCTGGCTGACCCGGGCCGAACTGCCCGCGGGCCGGGACTGGGACGTCCGTGCCGAGCCGGCCGGAGCGTCACCCGTCGAGTACTGCGCGGTGGAGGCCCCGGGGCGAGCCGGACACGACCCCGACGAGGACAGCACGTACGTCGGCTTCCACGCCTGGTACGGCGACTGGGGCGGCCGTTTCCTGTTCGACGAGTACGACGGTGACCCCCACCCGATGACGGCCACCGCACGGTGCGGCACCGAAACCGCGAACTTCGCCGTGGACACGGACGAGTCGACGCCGGTGAGCAAGACCGCCCTGCACGGATTGCTGGAGCGGTTCGTGGCGGACCGGGCGCGCCGGCACGGCTGCTCGGACCTCCACTTCACCTACTGACGGGCAGTCGACGTCCGACCACGGCCCGGCCGGCCCGGGCCGGATCCGTCAGGACCTGGCCGAGGCCGCGTACCACACGCCCCTGACGTACCAGGTGTCGAGCAGCTGCCGCAGCTCCTTGCGCCGCGGTGCGGCCAGGTGCCGCTGCTCGGACCAGGTGTCGAACACGGTGAACATCTGATGGCGACCGTCCGTCAGGTCCCCGCGCAGCGGGCCGTTGACGGGGCGGGCGGCGATGGTGCCCGATGCGGGTCGCGTGTCCAGCTGGCGGGAAGCAGGGTGGTAGACGCCCGGGGTGAGGCCGCGTACCACCCGGTCGAAGGAGTCGAGGTCCGGGATGTCGCCTTCCTGGGCGAAATGGGTGCGGCTGCCCATGAGTTCACCGATGCACTCGGCGATGTTGCCCAGGTCGCGGGTGGCCCGATCCGTCCAGTTGCCGTCCTTGCCCCGGTGGGCCGCGGGGTCGCGGCCGTCGTCGGTCAGCCGCTCCAGGTAGTAGGCGAGGTAGGCACGGTCGGCGCCGTACAGGACGGCGAACGCCGCCGGGTCGGTGAGGAGGTACCTGATCATCGGCTGGAGGCTGACATCCCCTCCTTCGCCCCGGTACCCGAAGGCCACGTGCGCCTCGCCGGGCGCGAGGAAGCTGCCGACCCACACCCAGCCGTCCTCGGCGGGCACCTCTTCCTCGGCGCCCACGGCCGGCCTCGGCACGTCGTCGTCCGCGAACTGGTAGTCCCGCACCACGTCGACCACGTACTCGGCCAGCATCCGCGCAAGGGTCGGCGCCAGCCCGGCCGGCGGGTCGGTGTACTCGTAGGCGTCCGCCACCGCGTAGACGCTGCGGGCCTGCGCCTCGGTGTGTGTCGCCGTCGGGGAGGACGCATCGGTCGCCGCGGTCACCACACGGCCCAGGACGGTGGCGCCGTCGCCGCAGACCTCCTCGTGCACGAGCAGGCGTTTGACGTCGGACATGCGTTCCAGGTCGGGCCCCGGGTCGAGCGCCTTGGTGGCGGCGGCCGGATCGTCGGCCAGCGCCCGCACCGAGTCCGGCACCTGCCAGCAGGGTGTGTCGTCACCCGCGACCGTCAACGGCACGAGCACCGCAGCGGCCAGCACCACCACGGCGACGCCGGAGGCGAGCAGCCGGTGCCGCTTCAGCCGGGCACGCCAACCGGTGGCCTGGTCGGCCGGCGCGTCGCTCCCGCCGGCCTCGTGCCCGCCGTCGTGCCCGCCGTCGACGGACGCCGGCGCACCGCCGCCCGCGCCGGTCCCGTCCGTCCGCTCGGCACCATCGCGACCGTCGTCGTCTCCCCCATCAACCACCCCGGCAGACTAACCGGGGCCCGTTCCCCCACCCAAGGCGCACCTGCCTGCGACCGGATCCGGATGTGGCGCGGAAGCCCGCTGCCGGGGCGGGGGCGGGGGCGACCCTAGGCTGCGGACCGGTGATCGGATGAAGACCGGCGATCGCAACCGCAGTACGGGTGGCGTGGAGAGGTGCGGAGATCGATGTCAGCATTCAGGTACATGCGTACCAAGGCGTTTCATGGGCGGCCGTTGGTGCAGTTCCAGCCGGGTGAAACACCGGCCGCAGCGCTGGACAGCCGAGCTTGGCACCTGAGCGCGGACCAGCTGGGTGAGTCCGACTACACCTGGCTTCTGGAACGGTTCCTGGAGACCGTCGACACCTCTCGGGTCACCACCCTGGTGGTCGGCTACACCGGCTACGAAGGCCCCGACCCCGCCGGCCCCCTACTGGCCCATGCGGCGTCGTTTCCCCGGCTGAAGGCGCTCTTCCTGGGTGACGAAGCGCTCGACCAGCTGTGGCACGCGGACATCACCCCCGTCTTCGAGGGTTTCCCGCTCCTGGAACGGTTGGACGTACGCGGCCAGGCCGGCCTCCGGCTACGGGAATTCAGCAGCTCCACGCTGAAGACCCTGCGATTCGAGTCGTGCCGGCTGCCCGGTGACGTCGTCCGCGCCGTGGCCGCCAGCGATCTGCCCGCCCTGGAACACCTCGATCTGTGGCTCGGCGCCGAAGACGCCGGACACGGTGACCTCGAGGAGATCCACCTCACGCGCATTCTCGACGGTGAACGGCTGCCCGCACTACGACACCTCGGCGTGGAGAACAGCCTGATCCAGGATGACGTCGCCCGAGCCATCGCCACGGCCGCCGTGGTGCCCCGACTACGGTCACTGAGCCTGGCGCTGGGCACCCTCACCGACAGAGGCGCCGAAGGGCTGCTCCAGGGCCGGCCACTGACCCATCTCACCCGTCTCGACCTGCACCACCACTACCTCACCGAACCGGCAAGGGACCGGGTACGCACCGCACTGCCCGGCGTCGACGTCAACCTCGACGAGGCGATGGACACCGATTGGATCGTGTGGGACGAGGAGGGAAACGCGCTCTGGGACGAGGAAGGGTTCAATCGGGTCGCCGAGGGCCGCGACTTCTGACCCGGCACCCTTACCCGGCACCCCAACACGGCAACCCCGACACGGCACCCCGTCCACGACGCTAGATCGCTCGCCCGAGCCCCTCCCACCGCACCAGCCACGTCCCGTCCGACGGGAACCCGGGCGCCCGGGAGGCGGCGGTGGCGTGGTCCGTGTCGTCCTCCCCGCCGCCTTCCGTACCGTCGTCCCACCCCGCCGCCATCATCGCCACCGCGTACAGCAGGCCGCCGGAACCGGGGAAGTAGGGGGTGGGGACCCGCGAGCCGCCGATCGGGTAGCCGGCGTCGTCGAAGGCGAAGTTGTCGTGCAGGAGGAAGTCCACGGCGCGATCCTGCTCGCCGATGCGGGCCGCGTTCATGGCCAGCATCGGGAAGTCCCAGCCCCAGGCCGAGTCCCAGGCCCAGACGTCCCAGATCCTGTGCGCCGTGGCGCGGACGGTCGCCGTGTCGACGCCGTCACCGGGCAGCCACCCGTAGAGGCCGACGAGGGCGGGGTGGTCGAAGAGGTACGCGGTCCACATGTCCTCGACGCCCTCGTAGGCGACGTATACCCCGTCCTGCACGGGCAGTTCGGCAAGGCCTGCACGGACGGCCGCCCAGTCGGGGTCGGCGGGCAGGCCGAGGCGCCGGCGCCACTCCTGCGCGACACGCAGCCCGAAACGCCAGTAGGACAGCTCGAAGGCGCCGTTCACCGTGACCTTGGGCTTGCTGTTCTCCGAGACCAGGTGCATCGGGGGGCCCAGCACGTAACGGTCGGATTCCGCCCCGGAGCCGGTCCCCGACTCCCGGTACGCGTACGACGCCATGAAGTCCGCGGTGGCGAACACGACGTCCCGCCAGCGGTGCAGGGTCTCGGGGGTCGGGTGGGCGCGGTAGTCGAGTTCGGCGAGGAAGACCGGGTGCGGCTGCTGCCAGATGAGCAGGGCATTGATCTCGCCGGGTGCCATGCGTCCGGACGGGTCGGTCATCTTCGGCCAGCGTGCGCCGCGGTAGCCCTGGCGGGCGGCGCGCCGCCGGGACGACTCCAGGAAGGTGCCGTAGACGCCGGTGCTGCGGTCCAGCAGGGGCCAGCGGCGCCACAGGGCCTGGTGCGCGGCGTGCCACCAGTACATCTCCATGTGGAACTTGCCGTACCACCCGTTGTTGACCAGGCCCGACTCCTGCGGCGGGGTGGCGCCCGCCTCGTTGACGGCCATCAGGTACTGGCTGACGACGATCCTGCGTTCCAGTTCGCGCCAGCGCGGGTCGGTGCTGCCGGACAGGTCGACGGCGCCACCGGACTGCCAGAACGCCGGCCAGGCGCGGGCGCTGGACGCGGCCACCGCGGAGGCGGGGGGCGCCTGCTCGCCGTCGGCCGGTACCCCGTCTCCCTCGTCACCCGCACCGGGCATGCCGGCGCCGGGCGTGAAGAGGCAGGTCAGCTCGATGTGGTGGGAGACGGCTGAGGAGCCCGGGGAGGGGGCGTCCGGCGCGCTCGCCGCTCGGCCGCCGAGCACATACCGATGCGGACGGGTGCCGTCCGGGTCCCGTTCCCACGTCTCGGCGCCCTGCCAGGCGAGTCCCACGTGGTAGGTGGCGCCGTCCAGGGTGTGCGTGAGGTCGGCGTGGCCGGGGCCCCGGGTGTGCAGCCGGGTCGTGTGCGCCTCGGGTCGATCCCACACGCCCACGTACGGCGCTGAGAACTTCTGCTCACCGGTGGCGTACGGGAAGTCCAGGAACACCGCCAGCCGTCCGTCGGCCACCAGCGCGGAGTCGATCCGCACCGCCACCGCGTCCCGGTCCGGGTCGCAGCTGGTGGTGACCGTGACGGGGACGCCGTCCAGCGTGAACCGGCTGTGCAGGATCCCGGTCCACAGGTCCAGCTCCTGGTGCCGGTCCCCCAGGTCCGCCTCGGTGGCCTCGGTGCCGTCGGCGCGCAGCAGCACGAGGCCGACGCGGCCCAGGTTGACGCGGTTGGGGTTGGCGATCAACCACTGGGAGATCGCGGGGTGATCAGGGTCGGGCATGGCGTAGCGCACCGGGCGGCCGTGGGTGTCCCAGGTCTGCCCCGCGTAGTCGGACAGCCGTTCGTCGGGCGGCAGCGGATCCTCGTGCCAGCCCCAGTCGGACATCGTGGCGAACGGCACGAAGGTCTGGAGCCCCGTGATGTCGGCGCCGAAGGCCAGCCGGCCGTTGCCGACCTGGAGGGGGGTGTCCGGGTTGCTCGCGGTGCGGACCACGGTGTGCCGGGCGACGAGGGCGTGCCGGTCGATCGGCGCCGAGCCGCCGTCGCCCCGGCCTTCCGAGGCTGCCGCCCCCGCCGGGTCGTCGCCCGCGGACCCCTGCCGTGCCGCCGCCGCTGCGGCCACGTCGCCGATCCGCCAGCCGGAGACCACCATGGCCGCCACACCGGTCACGCCGGTACGGGTGAAGGCCCGGCGGCTCACGGCCTGCCGGTCGCTGCTCCGCGGGACCTGCGGGGACCGCCGGGCCTTCGGGTCCTGCGGCTCACGGTTCCCACCATCGACTGCCATACGCACGCTCCCGGGCCTCCGGGCGCCCGTACGACCCCGGAAGGCAGGTTGTAGAGGATTGCGAGCCAGCTGAGCTGAACCAGTTGAAACGTTTCGATCGACGCGCGGTACGCGAACGTAACAGCACGCCGATCCGCGGGCAATCCCTTGGAACGCGGCATTCCGACCCGGGAGCCGAACGAGTCCCGCTCCTGGCGGCAGCCCTACCCCTGGCCCTGGTCTTGGCCTTGGCCTTGGCCCTGGCCTTGGCCCTGGTCCTGACCCTGGTCCTGACCCTGGTCCGCAGCGATGACGGCCCGGATCAGACCCGGGAACCTGCGGTCCAGGTCGTCCTTGCGCAGCCGCATGTACAGCCTGTTCCCGGCGTCGCGCTGGTACACCAGGCCCGCTTCGCGCAGTACCCGCCAGTGATGGGTGCGGCTGGACTTGCTCACCGGCAGGTCGAAGGAAGCGCACAGCCGCTCTTCGTCGGGCCGTTCGGCGAGTTCCGCCACGACACGACGGCGGTTCCCGTCGGCGAGCGCCAGAAGGAGCGGTCCGACCTCCAGCTCCTCAACCGGGGGATGCAGCAATTCGCTCGACGCCATCATTCACCTCTCGACAAGGTACGTCTTCTATCGTACCTTCATCCCTCAGGTACGCCACTAGCCATACCTTACCGCTGGGAGAATCATGTCCACACCTGCATCCACACCTGTGCCCATGCCCGCGTCCGCACCGGCGTCCCCACGACGCCGCCTGCTCTCCCGCCTCCGCTCGTCCCTGCACAGGCTCCTGCTCCTTGAGCACTCACCCTTCATCACCCTCTGAGGCACACCCGCGCGCACCAAAGAAACACATAACCCAGAACCGACCACTACGCGCAGGACGAAACCCTCTTTAAGGTGGTACGACCGCCACTTGGCTGGAACGTCGCCCCACTCTCCACATCCACCACCGTTTCGCTCACCACCCACCACCCACCACCCGTCATCCGTCCCCCACCCATGACCCAATTAGCTGACGGCGCAAGCCCGGTCCTTCAGGGCCGAGATGGCCGGAACGGTCCGCAGATGCGGCAGGTACATGAGTTGACAATTAGTCACTTGTCCGGCGTACGACTCACGCGTCTTGATCACGACCGGCTTGGGGAGGTGGGCCATGAAACTGCGCTACAACGAGCGGATCTACCCGACCCCTTCGCAGCAGCGGAACCTGGCGCGCTTCTTCGGCTGCGCCCGCGTGGTCTACAACGACGGTCTTCGGGCCCGGCGGGGCGCGTTCCACAGCTCCGAGCCCTACATCTCGGACGTCACCTTGCAGAAGATGGTGATCACGGCCGGGAAGAAGACCCCACAACGGCAGTGGCTGAAGGAAGCATCGTCGGTGTGTCTGGTGCAGTCGCTTCAGGATCTGCATGCGGCCTACCGGAACTTCCTCGCCTCCAAGCGGGGTGTCCGCCACGGCCCGAAGATCGCTCCGCCGAGAATGAAGAAGAAGACCGGCCGTCAGACGCTGCGGTTCACCCGCAACGGGTTCACACTGCGCGAGAACGGCCGCCTGTTCATCGCCAAGCTCGGCGACGTGGAAGTGCGCTGGTCACGGCCGCTGCCCTCGGACCCGTCATCGGTCACGATCATCAAGGACCCAGCGGGCCGCTACTTCGCCTCGTTCGTAGTGGAGACCGACGACAGGCCACTACCCGAACTCGACTTGGACCAGACGGAGACCGGGATCGACCTCGGCCTGTCCTCCTACGCGGTGCTACGCGGCCGGAAGATCGCCTCCCCGAAGTTCTTCCGCCGGCAGGAGAAGAAGCTGCGCCGCGCACAGCGCAAGCTCTCCCGCGCGCAGAAGGGCTCGAACAACCGGCGCAAGGCCAAGCTGGCTGTGGCCAAGGTTCATGCGCGAATCGCCGATCGGCGACGCGACTTCATCGAGCAGGAAACCACCCGGATCGTCCGCGAGAGCCAAGCGGTCTACCTGGAGGACCTGAACGTGAAGGGCATGGCCAAGGGCACACGAGCCAAGTCCCTCCACGACCACAGCTTGGGCATGTTCGCCCGCACGCTGGAGGCGAAGTGCGCCCGCTACGGGCGCGGCTTCGCCAAGGTCGACCGGTACTTCCCGTCCACGCAGATGTGCTCCGCCTGCGGCAGCGTCCAAGGACCCAAGGGACTGGCCGGACTCTCCACCCGGCGCTGGGTGTGCTGCTGCGGATCCGTCCACGACCGAGACGAGAACGCCGAACTCAACATCAGGCGCGAAGGACGGCGCCTCCTCGCGGCAGGGCATGCCGAGAGGTAAAACGCCTGCGGAGCGCGTGTAAGACCCTGCCTAGCCAGGGCGGTGAGTGAGGAAACAGGAACCCACCAGGGCCCGCACCACGCGGGCGGATGGAACCCCGGGCCTTCAGACCCGGGAGGATGTCAGAGAGGTGTTGAGTCCCGTGGTAACCCACCGAGAAATGACCGAAGCGTTCGGCGACGAGGGCCTGATACTGCTGGACGTGATGCAGGCCCGTGCGAAGGGGCTCTCCGACACGGACGCGCGCATCCTCTCCGAAGTCGGGCTGCCGGTGCGCGCCGACGAGGCGTTCACCGCCGACATCGTCGACGAACTCCAGGTCGGCTCCCTCGTGGTGTGCGAGACGGGACACGGGGACGTCGACATCCTGATCCTCGGCGGGGTGCCGGGCGGCCGGTACTTCCTCGATCTGCGCAGCGGTGCCGTCGGCCTGCTCTCGCTCGACGAGGAGCCGCAGGCCGAGCAGATCAACAGCTCCCTGGAGAGCTTCGTGGCGTTCCTGCACGGGATCAGGCTGCGTCAGGCGGCGCTCCAGGCCGCGCCCGGTGACGACGCGCTCCGCGAGCGCACCGAGGAGCTGTCCCGGGTGTTGGAGGAGTTGGACCCGGTTGCCTTCCGTGATGCGGAGGCGTGGTGGTCGCTGGTGATGGACCACCTGATGGCGCGCGACTACCTCGCGGAGACCCGCGCCTTCCTGGAACAGCGTCGCGCGGAGGCCGCCGGGACCCGGCCGGGGCAGGCCGCGATGACCGGGTTCGGCGACCTCAGCAGCCTCCTCGATCTCATCGACGCCATCGACGCCGATGCCCGTGACACCGCTGATACCCCTGACGCCGTCGATGCCGAGGAACACGCGGGCGCCGATGGGCCCGGCGGTGCCGAAGAGCACCACGGCACCGAAGGTCACCACGGTGCCGGATGAACGCGACGAGGCCGGCGGGACGGCCATCCCGCCCCGACCGGGAAAAATCACCGCCGACATTTTTGCCGCGGGTTAGCGGACCTTAAGGACGGGGCGAGAACCTGGGTAGTGATTCGATGGTGGAGGAATCCGCCCGGCCCGCACGGGCATTCGCCCGCCGGGGGTGCACCGACCGTACCGCCGCAGCGTGGACCGCCTCTCGGAGTGCAACCACCGGACCGCCGCCATCCCGGGATGATCGTGAGTCGCCCCGCGGGGCCAGGACGTGAGTCGCCCCCAGGGGGACAAGAACGGAGTGATGGGTGGACACCGTACACATTGAGGATCTGGCGCAGCCGGAGTTCTCACCCGAGGTTCGGGAGATCTTCGACGCGATGGCCACCATGGCGCCGAACCTCCCCTTCGAGCCCAGCGCGCTGCTGGAGGCCGCCACCGAGCAGACCGGCCTGAGCGAGTTCGGCGACCCGAGCTTCAAGGAAGGCCTCGGCGTGCTCTGCGAGGCGCTGGAGAACGAGGCGGGGCTGAGCGACTCCGGCCGCACCGCGCAGTACTTCTCCATGGTCGAGCTGCTGAAGAACCGGCTGCGCATCGAGGACCTGGTGCGCCAGCACCCGGAGATCCTCGAGGTGCCGATCGAGAAGCCGATCGTGATCACCGGCCTGTTCCGCACCGGTTCGACGCACCTGCACAACGTGCTGTCCGCCGACCCCGCGATGCGCGAGTTGCAGCTGTGGGAGGCCAACGAGCCGGTGCCGCCGCCCGGTGAGGCGCTGGACGACCCGGCGCCGCGGCTCGCCCGCGCCGCCGGCACGCTGGACCTGATGCACAAGGCGATGCCGCACTTCAAGCGGATGCTGGACTTCACGCCCACGTACGCGCACGAGGAACTGAACGTGCTGGCGCTGGAGTTCGCCTCGATGCACTTCGAGACCCAGGTGCTGGCGCCGTCGTACCGCGACTGGTACCTCGCCCAGGACCACACGCCCGCGTACGCCTACCTTAAGCGTGCCATGCAGGTCATGACCTGGCTGCGCGGTGAGAAGGCCGGCACGCGGTGGATCCTGAAGTGCCCGCAGCACCTGGAGCAGATCCGCCCGCTGATGAACGTCTTCCCGGACGCCCGCGTCGTCTTCACGCACCGTGACCCGGTCGCCGTGACCGCGTCGATGGCGACCATGGTCTGCTACGCGCTGCGCATGACCACGGCGACCCCCGACCCGCACGCGGTGGGCAAGTACTGGGCCGCGCGGCTTCAGGACCTGCTGGACGGCTGCATGCGCGACCGCGAACTGGTGCCGGCGGAGCAGTCGATCGACGTGCGCTTCCACGAGTTCATGGCGGACGAGACGGGCACGGTGCGGCGCATCTACGAGACGGTCGGGCAGCCGTACACGGCCGAGGCGCAGGCCGCGATCGAGGAGTACCTGGCGACGCACCGCCGCGGCCGGCACGGCCGGGTGGACTACCGTCTGACGGACCTCGGTCTCGACGTGGACGAGCGGCGTGCGGCACGCGCGGAGTACCTGGCCCGCTTCGACCTGCGCGAGGAGAACGTGCACTGACGTTCTTGCGGGGGCCGGGCGACCGGCCCCCGACCCGTCCATCCTCCGTCGCCGCCCGGCCGGTCCCGCACCGGTCGGGCGGCGGCGTTCCGGTATCGGGGCCCGCCGCCGGACCCTAGGTGCCGGTCGGACGCCCCCAGGCCGACGCGAGGGCCTCGTCGAGTTTCTGGCACTCCTCGTACCGGGGCAGCAGGCCGCGCGCCTCCGCCTCGGCGAGCGTCGGCGCGCCGCGGTCGCGGCCGGAGAGCAGCGGCTCGATGTCGTCGGGGATCGGCAGTCCGATCGCGGGGTCGAAGATGTCGATGGCCAGCTCCTGCTCGGCGACGTAGTCCCCGGACCACATGTAGGTGACGATGGTGTCGTCCTCGAGTGCCACGCAGGCGTGCCCGACGCCCACCGGCAGGTACAGCGCCTCGAAGTCCACGGGGTCGATCACGACGCTGTCCCAGGTGCCGAAGGTGGGCGAGCCGAGGCGCAGGTCGACGACCATGTCGAGGGTTCTGCCGCGCGGGCAGTAGACGTACTTCGCGGTGCCCGGCGGGGTCGCGGTGAAGTGGATGCCGCGCACGGTGCCGCGGCACGACTCACTGTGGCTGGCGTGCGCGACGGGGAACAACGGCCGCCCGGTCACCGTGGCGAACGGCTCTTCCCGGTAGTGCGAGACGACCAGGCCACGGTCGTCCCGGAACACCTTCGGGGTGATCACATATGTGTCGCGCACGGCGAGCTGACGTACCTGCATCCCGGCTGGGGCCTTCCTTCGACTGTCCGTCGTACGAGCACGGCCACGCCCGGCGCGCGGGCCCGTCCGACGGGCTTCTGATGGCTTGTTCACCGCACCGTGGCGGTGCGCGGCGACCGGCTGGAGTGCGTGCGTCGGCGCGGCGGGTCACCGCGTGACCTGGTCCGTCAGCAGACGCCGTCACTCCTGAGCCGCCGCCTCCCACATCCCGCGCATCGACGCCGCGAGATCGACCCGCGGGCGCCAACCCAGCAGTTCGGCGGCGCGGGAGACGTCCGCCTGGATCCAGACCTTGTTCCCGTTCTGGGTGGTCACCTCGGTACCGCGGACGCGGATCACGTCCGCGGGCAGCCCGGCCGCTGACACCAGCAGGGACACCAGCTCGCTGATGGCGACGGCCTGACCGCGGCCGATGTTGATGATCTCGCCGGCGACCGGCCGCTCGGCGGCGAGCACGGCGGCGTCCGCCACGTCCCGTACGTCGACGAAGTCGCGTCGCGCGTCGGCGATGTCGAGTTCCAGGGGCTTCTCGACGGACGTGCTGCGCAGCTTCGCGGTGACCGCGCCGAGGAAGCTCGCCGTCGACGTGTGCGGCCCGCAGACGTTGACCAGGCGCAGGACGACCCCGTCGGCGCGGCCCTCGCGGGTGGCGTCCAGCAGCGTCCGGGCGCCGGCGAGCTTGGTGCGGGCGTACGGCGTGTCCGGTTCGCAGGGGGCCGTCTCGGCGACGGAGGTGCCGTTCGGCAGCATGCCGTACTCGTGGATCGAGCCCATCTGGACGATCCGTGGCGGCCTCGGCAGCAGGACTCCGGCGGCCACCAGGTTCTCCACCAGCCGCACGTGGGCCTGGTCCATCTCGGCCTCGGTGGACACCCAGCTGCCCGCCGCGTTGACGACCACGTCGACCTGGTGCGCCGTCAGCAGCTCGGCGAGCTCGGCCGGTTCGACGGCCGCCAGGTCGAGCTCGGCGAACTTGTACGCGTCCATGTGCGGTACATGGCGACGGGCGATCGCCAGGACGTCGTGGCCCTGGCGCGCGAACGCCGCACACACCTCTCTGCCGACGCAGCCGGTGGCACCGATGACGGCGACCGTGCGTAGGGGACGGGAGGGCACTTCGGCCGACATGGTTCCTACTTCCTTGGGTCGATGGGTCAGGGGCATCCGGGGTCGGGGGCACTCCCGGAGGGCCGCCGGGGGGCGCGGCGGGGGCGATCAGGACCAGCGGCGCGGACGGGCGTGCCTGCCGCTCTTGCGGCCCGGCATCAGCACGCTGGCGATCATCGCGGCCACGGCGAAGCCCATGACCCAGTAGAAACTGTTCGCGAAGGCGTCGGCGATCAGGTCGTGGACGTCGGCCTTGCCCTTCGTCGCCTTCATGATGTCGGGGATCTTCTTGAAGCGGGTTTGCAGCACGACCAGCAGCACCGCGGACCCGAACGAGCTGCCGAGCTGCATGAACACCCGGTTCTCGGCGGTCGCGCCGGGGATCGAAGCGGGCGGCATGTCCCGTAGCGCGGCCGTCATCGCCGGCACGATGACGGCGCCGATGCCGAGGCCGTTCACGACCAGTGCCCCGCTCAGCAGGATCTGATTGGTGCCCGGGGTGAGCTGGGTGTAGACGACGATGCCGATGGCGGTCAGCACCAGCCCGGCCTGCATGATCGAGCGCGGCAGGAAGCGGCGGATGAGCTTGGGCGTGAAGCGCAGCGACAGGCCCATGCCGGCGCCCAGCGGGAAGAGCAGCAGACCCGCCTTGAGCGGGTCGTAGCCACGCACCTGCTGGAAGTACATGGGCAGTACCGCCATCGCTCCGAACAGCGCGATGCTGGCGAGGAACAGCACCAGCGACGAGGCGGCGAAGGAGCGGACCTTCAGCAGCCGCAGGTCGATGATCGGCTCGCCCTTGCGCTTCTTCAGGGCGTACACGGTGAAGGCGACGACCAGCAGGAGGCCGACGCCGATCATCAGCAGCGGGCGCTCGGCGGTGAAGGAGGCCTTGCTGCCCGCGTCGGAGAAGCCGTAGACGATCACGCCGCACGCGGGCGAGAGCAGCAGCATGCCGAACCAGTCGAGCTTCTTGCGGATCGGGATCTTCTGGTTGGGCATCTTGCGGGCGAAGGCGATGGCGAGCACGCAGATCGGCACGTTGACGTAGAAGATCCAGCGCCAGCCGGGACCGTCGATGATCAGGCCACCGAGGATCGGCCCGAGCACCGGGCCGATGGCCGCCGGGATGCCGATCAGGCTCATGACACGGCCGAGGTTCTCCCGACCGGCGGCCTGGGCGAGGATCGCGGTGCCCAGCGGGAGGACCATGCCGCCGGCCAGGCCCTGTATCACGCGGAACGCGATCAGGCTCTGCGCCGACCACGCCATGCCGCAGAGGGCCGAGCCCACCAGGAACAGGGCGGTACAGCCCATCCAGACGTTCCGGGCTCCGAATCGCACCATCACCCAGCCGGTGGCCGGGATGACGCAGGCCATCGCCAGCATGTAGCCGGTGCCGAACCACTGGAGGGTCGACAGCTGAATCTTGAAGGTGTCCTTCAAGGTGTTCAGCGCGATGTTGGTCATCGTGGCATCCAGCTGCACGAGGACCGTGCCTAGCAGAATGACACCCACGAGTTTCATGACCGCTGGGGGGAGACCTACACGCGTGTTGGCCTGGGCGCCCTGTGCGGGTGCACTTGCAGGTGCGGCCTGCGCTGCTGCCACTGGTTAGTCCTTATGTTGTCCGAAAGGGGGGCCGGTTCACCGGCTCCCGGTCAGTTCCGCACGACGGCGCTGGGGTTCCCACCACGTCCGGTGGTCGTCGTACCACGCCACCACGTCGGCCAGCCCTTGCTGGAAGGGGACTTGTGGGGCGAAGCCCAGCTCCTCGCGGATCTTGGTCGTGTCCACGGAGTATCGCTCGTCGTGCGCCTTCCTGTCCGGGACATGACTGACCCGGGACCAGTCGGCACCGCACAGTTCGAGCAACCGCTTGGTCAGGTCACGGTTGGCAAGCTCGACGCCGCCGCCGATGTTATATATACCCCCTGGCTTGCCGTCAGCCAGGACCAGTTGGATGGCCCGGCAGTGGTCGTCGACATGCAGCCATTCCCGGACATGGTGGCCGTCTCCGTACAGGGGTACGTCCCTGCCGTCGAGCAGGTTGGTGATGAAGAGCGGGATGACCTTTTCACGGTCCTGGTACGGGCCGTAGTTGTTGGAGCACCGGGTGATCGACAGGTTCAGGCCATGGGTGCGCCAGTACGAACGGGCGATCAGGTCGGAGGACGCCTTGGAGGAGGCGTACGGCGAGTTGGGCTCCAGCGGGGACTGCTCGGTCCAGGAGCCCTCGGTGATGGAGCCGTAGACCTCGTCGGTGGAGATGTGCACGATCCGCTCGACCTTGGCGAGCCGGCAGGCCTCCAGCACGGTCTGGGTGCCCAGCACGTTGGTCATGACGAACTGCTGGGCGTTCATCAGCGACCGGTCGACGTGCGACTCGGCGGCGAAGTGCACCACGATCTCGTGCCCGGGCACCAGAGACGCCATCAGGCGGGCGTCGCAGATGTCGCCGTGCACGAAGGACAGCCGCGGGTTCTCCAGAGGCAGGTTGGCCAGGTTGCCCGCGTAGGTCAGCTTGTCCAGGACGGTGACGTGCGCGCCGGCCAGGTCGGGATAGCGGTCCGCCAGGACGCTGCGGACGAAATGCGATCCGATGAAACCGGCACCGCCGGTGACGAAGATCTTCTTCATGCTGGCACATCGATTCTGGAGTCGTCGCCGACGAGCAATCGGTGCGTCGCCGAACCGTCTTCACGCCGGCGGACGTCCCCGGCCTTTCCGATGATGGAGCCGTGCAGGGTGCCGACACCGTGCACGGATGCCTGGTCGAGCAGGATGGAGTCCTCGACTCCGGCGTCGTGCAGCCGGCAGCCGTTGCCGATCGAGGTGAAGCGGCCCACCCGGCTGTCCTCGACGACGGTGCCCGCCCCGATGATCACCGGCCCGGTGATCCGGGAGCGGACCACCCGCGCGCCCTCTTCGACGACGACGGGTCCGGACAGCTCGCTCGCCTCGTCGACGCTGCCGCGCACGTCCCCGGTGAGGTCGTCGAGCAGGACCCGGTTGCAGGTGAGCACGGATTCGAGGGTGCCGGTGTCGGCCCAGTACCCGGCGAACTGCCGGGCCCGCACGTCCTGCCCGCCGGTCACCAGCCACTGGATGGCGTCGGTGATCTCCAGCTCGCCGCGTGCGCTGGGCTCGATGGCCCGCACCGCCTCGTGGATGGCGGGCGTGAAGAAGTAGGCGCCGGTCACGGCGAGATCGCTGCGCGGCTCCTTCGGCTTCTCCTGGAGGCCCGTCACATGGCCGTCGGAGGCCACCTCGACGACGCCGTACGCGGACGGGTCGCCGACCTTGGTGACGACGAGCTGCGCGGCCGGCTGGTCGGCCCGGAACGCCTGGAGCGGCTCGGCGAGGCCACCGGCGAAGATGTTGTCGCCGAGGTACATCACGAAGTCGTCGTCGGCGAGGAACTCCCGGGCGATGATGACGCAGTGCGCCAGGCCGCGCGGTGCGTCCTGGGGCAGGTAGGTGACCTCCAGGCCGAACTGCGACCCGTCCCCCACCGCCATGCGGATCTGCTGGCCGTGCGTCCCCTCGCTGATGATGACGCCGACCTCCCGCACGCCCAGGGAGCGCAGCTCGGCCAGAGCGTGGAAGAGGACGGGCCGGCCGGCGACCGGCACCAGTTGCTTGGGTGTGCTGTGGCTGAGCGGACGCAGTCGCGTTCCCGCCCCGCCCGACAACACGAGAGCCTTCACGATCCCCCCTAGATCAGTTTCTCGAGTGTGCCGACCGTCTCGGCCGGCGTCGGCTGGGCGCCGATCTCCTCGCGCAGCCGCTGCGACGAGGCCCGGATGGCATCGTCGTAGAGGATGCTGGAGACGGCCGAGGCGATCCGGTCCTCCACGATGTCCCGGGAGAACAGCTGGATGCCGCAGCCGACGTTGGCCAGCTGCTTGGCGTTCAGCTGCTGGTAGGGCATGGTGACGACGATCGTCTGCGGCACGCCGAGCGCCGCCGCCGTGAGCAGGGTGCCGGAGCCGCCCTGGTGGATGAGCCCGTCGCAGGTGGGCAGCAGCAGGTTCAGCGGCATGCCCGTGACGACGCGGGCGAAGTCGGGCAGGTCGGTCAGCCGCTCACGCTCGGCGGCTCCGACCGCGAGCACGACCTCCACGTCGAGTTCCGCCAGGCCCTTGAGGATGGTCGGAATCGCGAAGTTGCCGTCTCCGGCCATCTCGGTGGTGGTGGTGCCCCAGGTGACGCAGACACGGGGCCGCTTGGGCCGCTCGGCGAGCCAGCCGGGCACCTCACCGGGACCGTTGTAGGGCACGTAGCGCATCGGGATGCGGTCCGTGACCGACGGGATCTGGAGGTCGGCCGTGCAGGTGTCGACGGTGCCGACCTGGTACTCGGGCCGTGGCTTGACCCCGTGGCGCTCGTAGAGGGCGACCAGGTCCTCGCTCCACTCGTCGACCGGGACGCCGTTGGTCGGCAGGCCGATCTGGCGGGACAGTGCGGGCCCCCACATGTAGTGCACCATGGGGACGCCGATCGTCTCGGCGGCGAGCGGGGCGGCGAGCACGATCGGGTCGGCCACGATCAGGTCGGGGCGCCACTCCTCGGCGCACCGCACGAGGTCGTCGGCCATGTGGATGGCGGAGTTCACGAACGGCACGAAGCGGATCTTGCGCAGTGCGGCCCGGTCCTCGTCGGTCACCTTCAGCTTCAGCTCGTTCTCGTCGAGCTTCTTGTGGGCGCCGCGCAGCCGCTCCGCGAGGGCCACGAACTCCGCGTTGAAGTCATGGTCCTCGGCGAGGGTCACATGGAGCATGCCGGTGCTCTTGACGGCGTCGGCGCAGGGCGGCTGGCTGGCGATCCGCACGTCGTGTCCGGCTGCCCGCATGGCCCAGGCCAGCGGCACCATGTGGAAGTAGTGGGTGGCCAGCCCCCACGGAACGAACAGAACCTTCATAGCTGGTTTCCTTTGCGCTTCTTCACACCGGACAGTGCTGCGTCGCTCCCCGGGCTCCCCTTCACCGGTGCCGGCCTCAGACCCACCGCGCCCGGCTCCTGATCTCGTCGATCAGCCCCATGTGGTGCAGCACGGTGTCGCGGTACGGGCCGAACTCCGTCTCGCCGCGAGCGGCTCGGGCGAAGGCGCGCAGCATGTTCCCGAACTGGTCGTCCGCCGCCAGGCTGATCTCCTCGGTGCCGCTCTGCCGCGTGACCCGCACCATCGGCCGCAGCGTGGCGGGCGGCGTGAACGCCCGGTGCAGGCTGAGGCGGCCTTTGCTGCCCCAGATCGCGTACATCGAGCGGTACCCGGACCGGAAGCTGAAGGAGAGCTCGGCGGGGACGCCGTCGCCGGAGCAGAGCAGCGCGTTGCCGCCGAGGTCGATGCCGCGTTCCTCGTCGCGTTGCAGCATGGAGCCGACCACGCTCAGGTCGTCGCCCAGGAACAGCTGGGCGGCGCGCACCGTGTAGACGCCGACGTCGAGCAGCGCGCCGCCGCCCAGGTCGGCCTGGTAGCGCACGTCGCCCGCCGGCCTGGGCGGGATGCCGAAGGCGCACGAGAACATCCGTGGCTCGCCGATCGCGCCCTCGTCGAGCAGGGCGCGCACCGCGGCGTGCTGGGAGTGGTGCAGGAACATGAAGCCGTCCATGAGCCAACGGCCGCACTTCTCGGCGGTGGCCACCAGGTCCTCGGCCTCCGCGAGCGTGGTCGTCACGGGCTTCTCCACCAGGACGTGCTTGCCGGCCTTGAGGGCGCGCAGCGCCCACTCGTGGTGCAGCCCGGCGGGCAGGGCGATGTAGACGGCGTCCACGTCCGCGCGTGCGAGCAGGTTCTCGTAGCCCTCGACGGGTACGCCGCCGTACTCGGCGGCGAAGCGTTCGGCCTTGGCGAGGTCGCGGCTGGCGACGGCGGCCGGTGCGACGTCCGGCACCCGGACCATGGCGGGCAGGGTGTGCCGCCAGGCGATGTCGCCGCAGCCCAGTACGCCGATGCGCAGCGGGGTGCCGGTCGCTTGTGGGGCCATGGTGTTCTCTCTTCCGTTCACCGGAGACTGTGGAGGCAGGCGAGCAGGCTGCGAGCCTCGACGTTCAGGTAGTGGCCGTGCCGCAGCAGTTCGGTGAGCTGGCCGACCGTCATCCAGCAGAAGGCCTCGGGCACCTCCACCGGGAAGTCCTGCGGGGCCTCGATGATCTGGTAGCGGGTCTCGGCGTGGTGGAAGCGCCCGCCCTCCTCCGAGAGCACCGAGTCGAACCTGACCCGTGCCGGGTCGGCCTTGGTGACCTCGTCGAGGAACGGCACCGGGGCTCCGCCGAACTCGGCGGCCGGCATCTGGACGGTGGGCGTCAGCTCCACGGTGTCCAGCAGGCCGGGCTCGGGCTGGGCCTTGACCAGCAGGTGCAGCACGCCGTTGATGGGGCGCGCCAGGAACGCCGCGAGCCCCTGCTCGCAGGGGGCGAGCAGAGGCTGGGTCCAGCTGGAGACCTCGCGGTTGGCCGCGGCGACCCGGGCTCCGATGATCCGGAAGGTGCCGCGCCCGTCCTTGCTGACGATCTCGTCGTCGGTACACGACCAGCTGTCGACCTGGTTCAGCGGTATGAGTCGGGTGCGCCACTCGTGGCGGGTCTTCATCTCGGTGAACCAGCTGAGCAGCTCGGTCCTGGTGTGCAGCGCGTGCGCCGGTCCGGTGGCGTGGTCATCCTGCGCCGGGGCGCGGTGGGAGCGCAGCAGCGCGGCCGTGAACGGGTCGTCGACGGTGTCGGCCGCGTCCTCGTCGACGCCCAGGTACGACAGCGCCGGGATGCAGGACAGCACCGTGCGCGCATCCATGTTCACCAGGTTGTCGACGCGCAGCAGCTGCCCGATCTGGTGGGGTGTCAGCCAGATGAAGTCCTCGTGCTCGGGCACGTCGCAGTCGACCTCGACGACGATGTTCCGGTTGTGCTTGCGCCAGAACCAGGAGCCCTGCTCGGACTGGAGGACGTCGACGATCACCCTGCCGCGCTGCGGGCCGCGGAAGAACTCCAGGTAGCGGGTGTTACGGCCGCGGTGCACCCGGGTGTAGTTGCTGCGGGTGGCCTGGATGGTGGGCGAGACCTGGAGGGTGTTGATGTTGCCCGGTTCCATTTTGGCCTGCATCAGGAAGTGCAGGACACCGTCGAACCGTTTGGCCAGAATGCCGAGAATGCCGATCTCGGGCTGGTGGATGATCGGCTGGCGCCAGTCGAATACCCCGTGCGGGCTTTCCGCTGCGACCTGGATGCCCTCGATGGTGAAGAATCGTCCGCTGATATGCCCGAGATTTCCGCTGGCCGGGTCGAATTTCCAGTCGTCGAGCGTTGCGAACGGAATGGGAGTCACTTCGAACTTGTTGGCCTTGTGCCGCTGCGCCCACCAGGCGTCGAAGGCGACAGCGGCCGCGTCGGCACCGTTCTGGCCGGCCACCGAGGTGGCGAGTGGTGACATCGGGTTCACGCCGCTTTCGCGTCTCCAGGCATCGGCGGATGCTCCTGCGGGCACTGTGGTCTTCCCATCCGTTGTAGATACAGCACAGCACCGCCGGCTGAAGCCGGAACAAGGTGCTGCCAAAGTCGAATTGTGAGGGGCTGTTCGCGGATGAGACCGGTGCTGAAGATTCCGCGTGATTCCTGTGAAGGCTTTCATACCGGTCCGCCGACTGCATCTTTCCGGGGGACAACCCCCGGACCCCCGGCCTGAGGAGCAGGCCGGCCGCGTACGGAAATCGATCCGCCGGTGCGCGGATACCGGCTCCCGTTTCAGGCCAGCGCTTCCAGGCGGCGCACCGCTTCGGCGAGCGCCGGCTGTGCCAGGTTCTCCTGGTGCACGTCCTCGGCGGCCTTCGTGTAACGCTCCTCGGTGAGCACGACGGACACGGCTTCGGTGAGCTCGTCGAGGTGGGCGGGCTCCGCCACGTCGTCCGGGTGGAAGCCGAGGCCGATCCCGGCGCCCACGGCCGCGACCCGTTCGGCGTTGAACGCGTGCCCGGGACCCTGCGGCACGACCACCTGGGGCAGGCCGTGCGCGGCGAGCACGGTCAGGATGCTCCCGGCGCCGCCGGTGTTGACGGATGCCGTGCAGCTCGGCAGGACCGCCTGCAACGGCATCTCCGACACCAGGCGCACCCCGTCCGGCACCTCGACCGCGGCACGGTCGTCGGCGGTGACGGTGACGACCAGCTCCACGTCAAGACGCGTCAGCGCTCGCGCGATCGCCGTGACCGGGTGTCCTGCACCGTCCCGGTTCAGCGCCTTGGAGGTCGACCAGGACACGCACACCCGGGGCCGCTCGGGCCGTGCGCCGGTCCACGCGGCCAGCGCGCCGGAGCCGTTGTGGGGCACGTACCGGGAGGTGTGACGGTTCTCGGGGTGGGCCGTCTGGAGGCTGGGCGGGCAGGAGGCGAGGCTGAAGGGGCTGTAGTCGGTGCGCGCCTCGACCCCGAAGCGGTCGTACAGCGCGCGCAGCACCGGATGCCAGCGCTCGACGGGGGCGCCGTACCCGGCGAACTTGTCCAGCGACGGCTCCGCAGGACCCCACTGGTGGTGGATCAGCACCGCCCCGGCCAGCTCGGCGACCAGGGGCGCGACCAGCGTGATCGGGTCGCTGACGACGACGTCGGGGCGCCAGGCGCGGGCGAACTCGACCAGCTGGTCGGACATCGCGGCGGCGGCGTGCGCATGCGGGGCGGTGCGCAGCTCGCCGTGCCACTTGCGTACCGCCGGGTCGATGGCGGCCAGCTCGGCGAAGGTCGCCGGTGACTTCCCCAGCTTCGCCCTGACCTCCCGGTCGGCTTCGGCGATCGACCCCATCAGGTCGTACGACTCCCCCACCACGACCGTGTTGAGGCCGGTCCGCAGGACCACGTCGCTGATGGCCGGCTGCGCTCCGATGCACACCTCGTGACCGGCCGTCCGCAGCGCCCAGGCCAGCGGCACCATCGGGAAGAAGTGTCCGGCCGCGGCAGCCGGAATCATCAGTACGCGCATCAGTGCTCCAGGGATTGCCTACGCTCGCTGTACGAAAACGGCGCCGACGGACGGCCGGCAGCCGCGGGTACCGGTGCGGCGCCCAGGACACCAAGAGCGGCTAAAGCGAGGCGCGGGGCAGTTCTAAAGCGGCGCGACCGCCCACCGGAACGGCGTCGTCCATGCCGTGGAACGGCGTCGTCCGTGCAGCGTACGGTCCGTCAGACCGGCGGCGGGGCGAAACGGGCGGCCGCCCGGGCACGCCGGACGGCACCGCCCGGCCGACCGCGCAAGCTGCGGTCTAGAGCCACTTAAGAGGTCTTTCCCAGTATGGATAAGGCCGTATGCCGGTTGGCTGGCCGGCACCACCTAAAAGCTCGGGCATCACGGACGGGGGCGGAAGCGATGCGACGTCACCCGATGGGACGCCAGGACATGTGAATCTCGACCGATGGCGCCGTCGCGAAGAGGCTCGGGGTTCCGCGAGCTTCCGGACCGCTTGAAGGACGAGCGTCAGATGACGACGAACGAGACGACCGAGACGAACTCTGACCGGCTCCGCGGCTATCTCCGGCGGGTCGCCGCCGAGCTGCACCAGACCCGCCAGCGCCTCCTGGAAGCCCAGTCCGCAGGTCGCGAGCCGATCGCCATCGTGGCGATGAGCTGCCGCTACCCGGGCGGGGCCGGCACGCCGGAGGAGCTGTGGCGGCTCGTCAGCGACGGCACCGACGCGATCTCCCCGCTGCCGGAGGGCCGTGGCTGGGACGAGGTCTACGACCCGGACCCGGACACCCCCGGCAAGATCTACATCCGCGAGAGCGGGTTCCTGCACGACGCCGCCGAGTTCGACGCCGAGTTCTTCGGGGTCAGCCCGCGCGAGGCGCTCGCCATGGACCCGCAGCAGCGGCTGCTGCTGGAGACCGCCTGGGAGGCCCTGGAGCGGGCCGGCATCCCGCCGGCCACCCTGCGCGGCACCAAGGCGGGCGTGTTCACCGGCGTCATGTACGGCGACTACGGCGCCCGGTTCACCGGCCGCTCCCCCGAGGACTTCGAGGCCTACCTGGCCACCGGCAGCTCCTACAGCGTGGTCTCCGGACGGGTCGCCTACACCCTCGGTCTGGAGGGTCCGGCGATCAGCGTGGACACCGCCTGCTCGTCGTCGCTGGTGGCGCTGCACCTGGCCTGCCAGGCGCTGCGCAGCGGCGAGTGCGACATGGCGCTGGCCGGCGGCGTGACCGTGATGTCCTCGCCCACCAGCCTGATCGAGTTCAGCCGGCAGCACGGCCTGGCCCCGGACGGCCGCTGCAAGCCCTTCTCCGCGGACGCCGACGGCACCGCGCTCGGTGAGGGCGTCGGCATGCTGCTGGTGGAGCGCCTGTCGGACGCGCAGCGGCACGGCCACCCGATCCTGGCGGTGGTGCGCGGCTCGGCGATCAACCAGGACGGCGCCAGCAGCCAGCTGTCCGCGCCCAACGGCCCCTCCCAGGAACGCGTCATCACCGCCGCCCTGGAGAACGCCCGCCTCACCGCCGGCGACGTCGACGCCGTCGAGGCACACGGCACCGGCACCACCCTCGGCGACCCCATCGAGGCCCAGGCACTGCTCGCCACCTACGGCAAGGACCGCCCCGCCGACCGCCCCCTGTGGCTCGGCTCCATCAAGTCCAACGTCGGCCACACCCAGGCCGCCGCCGGGGTCGCCGGCATCATCAAGATGGTCCAGGCGATCCGGCACGGCGTGCTACCCAAGACGCTCCACGCCGAGCAGGCCTCCCCGCACGTCGACTGGGCGAGCGGCACCGTGCGGCTGCTCACGGAGCCGACCGAGTGGCCGTCGGCCGACCGGCCGCGCCGCGCCGCCGTCTCCTCGTTCGGCATCAGCGGCACCAACGCCCACGTCATCCTGGAGGCCGCGCCCGCTCCCACCGCCGAGGCGGCGACCGAGGGCGAGCCGACCGGGCAGAACGGCTCCGCCTCCGCGCAGCCGGACGGGACGGCCGGCGACGAGACGGCGCAGCACGCGCCCACCGTGGCCAGCCCCGCCCCCGTCACCCCCTGGGTGGTGTCCGCCAAGACCGAGCAGGCCCTCCAAGCCCAGGCCGCCCGGCTGCGGGACTTCATCACCGCCCGCCCCGAACTCGACGTCGCCGACCTCGGCCGGGCCCTCGCCACCACCCGCACCCACTTCGCCCGCCGCGCCGCCGTGGCCCCCGCCGACACCGACCGGCAGACCTACCTGGCCGCCCTCGACGCCCTCGCCGACGGCCTTCCGCACCGGGCCCTGGTCCAGGGGGAGGCGGCCGGAGACGAGCGCAAGACGGCGTTCCTGCTCTCCGGGCAGGGCAGCCAGCGGCCCGGGATGGGACGGGAACTGTACGAGACGTTCCCCGTCTTCGCCCGCGCCCTGGACGAGGTCTGCGCGCTCCTCGACGCCCACCTCGACCGGCCCCTGAAGGAGCTGATGTTCGCCGCCAAGGGAACCCCCGAGGCCGAACTGCTCGACCAGACCCAGTACACCCAGACCAGCCTCTTCGCCCTCCAAATCGCCCTGCACCGGCTCCTGGAACACTGGGGCGTACAACCCGACCACCTCATCGGCCACTCCATCGGCGAGCTGACCGCCGCCCACCTGGCCGGCGTGCTCTCCCTGGAAGACGCCTGCACGCTCGTCGCCGCCCGCGGACGGCTCATGCAGGCCGCACCGGCCGGCGGCGCCATGATCGCCATCCAGGCCACCGAAGACGAAGTCCGCACCACCCTCACCGACGACGACCGCGTCACCATCGCCACCATCAACGGCCCACAGGCCGTCGTCATCGCCGGCGACGAGGACCAGGCCCTGGAACTCGCCGACCACTGGCGCGCCCAGGGCCGCAAAACCACCCGCCTCACCGTCAGCCACGCCTTCCACTCCGCCCACATGGACACCGTCCTGGCCGAGTTCCAGCAGATCGCCGAAGGCCTCACCTACCACGCCCCCCGCATCCCCGTCGTCTCGAACGTCACCGGAACCACGGCAACCGCCGAACAACTCACCTCCCCCCAGTACTGGACCGACCACATCCGCAACGCCGTCCGCTTCCACGACGGCATCACCCACCTCCACCAGCACCACCAGATCGGCACCTACCTGGAGATCGGCCCGCACGCGGTGCTGACGGCGGTCGCCGCGGACTCGCTGCGGGACGAGGAGTCCGGGGCCGCGGCTGCGGCGTTGATTCCGGCGTTGCGGCGGGACCGGCCCGAGGCGGCGACGCTGGTGAAGGCGGTGCTGTCGGCGTACGCGCACGGTGTGGTGCCGGACTGGGACGCGTTCCTGGGCGCGGCGGACGCTGCGGACGGTGCCGATCGGGCTCCGCTGGACCCGGTCGAGTTGGCCGAGCTGCCGACGTACGCCTTCCAGCGCACCGCCTACTGGCTCGACGCGCCGGGCGCGCCCGCGGACGCGAGCGGGCTCGGGCAGGTGCCGGACGACCATCCGCTGCTCGCCGCCGGCATCGAACTGCCCGACGACGAGGGGCACCTGTTCACCGGGCGCGTCTCGCGGCGCACCCACCCGTGGCTGGCCGACCACGTGGTGCACGGCACGGTGATCCTGCCGGGCACGGGGTACGTGGACCTGCTGCTGCACGCCGCCGACCGGGTCGGCTGTGACCGGATCGTGGACCTCATGCTGGAGGCGCCGCTGGTGGTGCCGGACGAGGGCGCGGTGCGGCTGCGGGTCACGGTCGGCGCGGCGGACGACGCGGGCCGGCGCACCGTCGCCGTTCACGCCCGGCCCGAGGACGCGCCGCAGGACGCCGAGTGGACGAGTCACGCCAGTGGTGTGGTCGCGCCGGGCGAGACTGAGTCCGAATCGGCCTCACCGGTCGAGCTGACCGTGTGGCCGCCCGCGGGCGCCGAACCGGTCGCCGTCGACGCGGTACGCGAGCAGCTGGCCGCCAACGGGCTCGCCTACGGGCCGGTCTTCCAGGGCTTGAGCGCGGCATGGCGGGACGGTGCCGGGGCGCTGTGGGCCGAGGTGGCGCTGCCGGAGGGGGCGGACGCGGGTGACGCGGCCCGGTTCGCGCTGCATCCGGCGCTGCTGGACGCCGCGCTGCACCCGCTGGGGCTGGACGACGCCGGGGTGGGCGGGGTGCGTATCCCGTTCGCCTGGGCGGGTGTCTCGCTGCACGCCACCGGCGCGACCCGGCTGCGGGTGCGCCTGGCGCCCACCGCGCACGGGTCGGTGGCCATCGACATCGCGGACCACCTGGGTGCGCCGGTGGCCTCGGTCGCCTCGCTGGAGCTGCGGCCGATCCGGGCCGAGCAGCTCGCCGTCGCGGCGCACGCCGGGCAGCAGGACCTGTACCACGTCGACTGGAGCGAGGTGGCCGCGCCCGAGGAGGTCGCGGCCGGGTCGCTGGCGGTGCTCGGGGACCATCCGGCGCTCGTGGCGGCGTTGACGGCGGCCGGGGCGCAGGTCGGCGCGTACGCGGACCTTCAGGCGCTGACCGCGGACGCGGCGCAGGCGGTGCCGGACACGGTGCTCGCGCCCTGGGACGCGGTAGCGGAGGCCGGCACGGAGGCCGGCGTGGACGGCTCGGGGAGCGCCGCCGAGGGCGCGCACGACGCCGCGCACCGGATGCTGGCGCTGGTCAAGGAGTGGCTGGCCGAGGAGCGGTGCGCCGGGTCGCGTCTGGTCGTGGTGACCCGGGGCGCGGTCGTGGCGCAGGGTGGCGAGGATGTGCGGGACCTGGCGGGCGCCCCGGTGTGGGGGCTGCTGCGGGTGGCGCAGTTGGAGAACCCGGACCGGTTCTGCGTGGTCGACGTGGACCGTCTCGAGTCCTCCGTGGAGCGGCTGGCGACGGCCGTGGCGGTGGCCACCGGGGCGGCCGGGGGCGCGGCGGGTGAGCCGCAGCTCGCGGTGCGCGACGGGGTGTTGCTGGCGCCGCGGCTGGTCCGGGCGGGCGCCGACACGGCGCTCGTGGTGCCGGCGGACGCCGCGGAGGTGGCCGGGCGGCCGGCCGCCTGGCGGGTGGACATGCCCGAGAAGGGTGCGCTGGACAATCTCGCGCTGCTGGCCTGTCCGGACGCGGTGGCGCCGCTGGAGCCGGGACAGGTCCGGGTCGGCATGCGCGCCGCCGGCCTCAACTTCCGCGATGTGATGATCGGCCTGGACATGTATCCGGGTCAGGAGGCGCTGGGCGGCGAGGGCGCCGGTGTGGTCCTGGAGACGGGCCCCGGGGTCTCCGGCGTCGCGGTGGGCGACCGGGTGATGGGTCTGTTCGCCGGGGCGATGGGCCCGGTGGCGGTCACCGACCACCGGCTGCTGCACCGGATGCCGGCGGGCTGGAGCTTCGCGGCGGCCGCGTCGGTGTCCGTGGTGTTCCTGACCGCGTTCTACGGCCTCACCGACCTGGCCGGGCTGAAGCGGGACCAGCGGCTGCTGGTGCACGCGGCGGCGGGCGGCGTCGGCATGGCGGCGACCCAGCTCGCCCGGCACTGGGGCGTGGAGGTCTTCGGTACCTCGAGCTCCGGCAAGTGGCCGGTGCTGCGTGCCCAGGGCTACGCCGACGACCACATCGCCAACTCCCGCACCCTGGACTTCGAGGCGAAGTTCGCCGAGGTGACCGGTGGTGCCGGCATGGACGTGGTGCTGGACTCGCTGGCGAACGAGTTCGTGGACGCCGGCCTGCGGCTGCTGCCGCGCGGCGGCCACTTCCTGGAGATGGGCAAGACCGACATCCGCCAGCCCGGCACCGTCGCGGCCGAGCACCCGGGCGTGGCCTACCAGGCGTTCGACCTTCAGGACGCCGGCCCGGACCGGATCCAGGAGATGCTGGCCACGCTGGTGGAGCTGTTCGAGCAGGGGGTGCTGCGGCCGCTGCCGATCACCACCTGGGACGTCCGCCGCGCCCCGGAGGCGTTCCGCTACCTGAGCCAGGCCCGTAACGTCGGCAAGGTGGTGCTCACCGTGCCGGCGCCGCTCGACCCGGACGGCACCGCCCTGATCACCGGCGGCACCGGCACCCTCGGCGGCCTGATCGCCCGCCGTCTGGTGACCGAGCACGGCGTCCGGCACCTGCTGCTGACCAGCCGCTCGGGCCCGGACAGCCCGGCGGCCACGGCGCTCACCGGCGAGCTGACCGCGCTGGGCGCCGAGGTCACCGTCGCGGCCTGCGACGCCGCCGACCGTACGGCGCTGGCCACACTGCTGGCCGCCGTGCCGGCGAAGCACCCGCTGACCGCGGTGGTGCACGCGGCGGGCGTCATCGACGACGCGACGGTGGGCGCGCTGACGCCCGAGCGGTTCGACACGGTGCTGCGGCCCAAGGTCGACGCGGCCTGGCACCTGCACGAGCTGACCCGGGACGCGGACCTCGCCGAGTTCGTGCTGTTCTCGTCGGTGGCGGGCACCCTGGGCAACCCGGGCCAGGCCAACTACGCCGCCGCCAACACCTTCCTGGACGCGCTCGCGCACCGCCGGCGCGCCGAGGGCCGGCCCGCGACCTCGCTGGCGTGGGGCCTGTGGGCCGAGGCCAGCGGTATGACGGGGCACCTGAGCGGCGCCGACCTGTCGCGGGTGACGCGCGGCAGCGTGGCCGCGCTCCCCACCGAGCAGGCGCTGGCGCTGTTCGACGCGGCGCTCGCCGGCAGCCGGGCCTGCCTGGTGCCGGTGAAGCTGGACACGGCGTCGCTGCGGGGCACCGCAGGGGACGTCCCGCCGATGCTGCGCGCGCTGGTCAGGGCCGGCCGGGTCCGCCGGGTCGTCGGGCCCGCCGGGGGCGGCGGCAACGCGGCGTCGGCGTCCGCCGAGTGGGCGCAGCGGCTCGCCGGGCTGCCGGCGGCCGAGCAGACCGACGCCCTGGTGCAGCTGGTGCGCACCGAGGCGGGGACGGTGCTGGGGCATGCCTCGCCGTCGTCGATCGGCAGCACGCACGCCTTCAAGGACCTCGGCTTCGACTCGCTCACGTCGGTGGAGCTGCGCAACCGGCTCGGCGCCGCGGTCGGGCTGCGGCTGCCCAGCACCCTGGTCTTCGACCGGCCGACGCCGGCCGCGGTCGCCGAGTTCCTGAAGTCGGAGCTGGCCGCGGCGGCACCCGATCCTGCCCAGTCCGGGCCGGCCGCCGGCGGTGCCGCGCTGCTGGCGCAGCTGGACGGCCTCAAGGCCGCGGCGCTCGGCACCCCGCCGGACGACGACACCCGCACCGAGCTGGCCGCCCGCCTGAAGTCCTTCCTCCACGAACTGACCGCGGCGCCGGGCCAGCCGGCCGGCAGCGCGGACGACGACGAGGCGGACCTCTCGGCCACGATCGACGACGCGTCGGACGACGACCTCTTCGCGTTCATCGACAACGAACTCTGACCACCTGCTTCACCTACGTCACGAAGCTTCCTCAATGCCTCGTGACCTGATCTTCCTGGAAGGGACCGGCCGGGGATGGCGAACGAGGACAAGCTCCGCGATTACCTCAAGCGCGTCAGCGCTGACCTGCACCAGACCCGCCGGCAGCTGCGGAAGATCGAGGCGAAGAAGCGGGAACCGATCGCGATCGTGGGGATGGCCTGCCGCTTCCCGGGCGGGGTGACCTCGCCCGAGGAGCTGTGGGAGCTGGTCGCCGAGGGCCGCGACGCCATCAGCGGCTTCCCCACCAACCGCGGTTGGGACGACGACATCTACGACCCCGACCCGGACGTGCCCGGCAAGACGTATGCGCGCGAGGGCGGCTTCGTCCACGACGTGGACCAGTTCGACGCGGAGTTCTTCGGGATCAGCCCGCGCGAGGCGCTGGCCATGGACCCGCAGCAGCGGCTGCTGCTGGAGACCGCGTGGGAGGCGTTCGAGCGGGCCGGGATCGACCCGTCACAGCTGCGTTCCACCCCCACCAGCGTCTTCGCCGGTGTGGGCGGTTCGGAGTACGTCTCCATGCGCTACCCGGGCAGCGCCGGCGCCGACGGCTACGTGCTCACCGGCATGGCCGCCAGCGTCGCCTCCGGCCGCCCCGCCTACGTGCTCGGCCTGGAGGGCGCCGCCGTCTCCGTTGACACGGCGTGCTCGTCGTCGCTGGTCGCGCTGCACCTGGCCTGCCAGGCGCTGCGCAACGACGAGTGCACGATGGCGCTGGCCGGCGGTGCCACCATCATGCCGAGCCCCGGCATCTTCCTGGAGTTCAGCCGGCAGCGCGGGCTGGCCAGGGACGGCCGCTGCAAGCCGTTCGCGGCGACCGCTGACGGCACCGGCTGGGGCGAGGGCGCCGGCATGTTCGTGCTGGAGCGGCTCTCGGACGCGCGGCGCAACGGCCACCGGGTGCTGGCGCTGGTGCGCGGTTCGGCGATCAACCAGGACGGCGCCAGCAACGGTCTGACGGCGCCCAACGGCCCGTCCCAGCAGCGCGTCATCCAGGCCGCCCTCACCAACGCCCAGCTCACCACGGCGGACGTCGACGCGGTCGAGGCGCACGGCACCGGCACCACCCTCGGCGACCCGATCGAGGCGCAGGCGCTGCTCGCCACCTACGGCAAGGACCGGCCCGCCGAGCAGCCGCTGTGGCTCGGCTCGGTGAAGTCCAACATCGGGCACACCCAGGCCGCCGCCGGTGTCGCCGGTGTGATCAAGATGGTGCAGGCGATGGGGCACGGCCTGCTGCCGAAGTCCCTGTACGCCGACGAGCCGACGCCGCACGTCGACTGGGAGGCGGGCGCCGTCCGGCTGCTCGACGACGCCCGGCCGTGGCCGGAGGTCGACCGCCCGCGGCGCGCTGCGGTGTCGTCGTTCGGCATCAGCGGCACCAACGCCCACATCATCCTCGAAGCCCCGCCGGCCCCCGGCGAGGAGGACGCCGCCGCGGCCTCGGATGGCGACGCCACCGACGCCACCGACGCCACCGACGCGAGCGGCGCCTCGCAGGCCGTGGACGGCGCGGAGACGACGGCCGCGACCGCGCTGCCCACCGTGCCCTGGGTGCTCTCCGCCAAGTCGGAGCAGGCACTCAAGGCGCAGGCCGCCCGGCTGCGGGAGTTCGTCGCCGCGCGGCCCGATCTCGGCATCGGCGAGATCGGCCACTCGCTGGCCACCACCCGCACGCACTTCGCGCACCGCGCCGCCGTGGCCCCGGCCGGCGGCGACCGTGACGCGTTCCTCGCCGGGCTCGACGCGCTCGCCCGCGGCGAGCAGGGCAGGGCCGTCGTACCCGGCACGGTCGTGGAGGACGGCAAGACGGCTTTCCTGTTCTCCGGGCAGGGCAGCCAGCGGCCCGGGATGGGACGCGAGCTGTACGAGGCCTTCCCCGTCTTCGCCCGGGCCCTGGACGAGGTCTGCGGTCACCTCGACACGCATCTCGACCGGCCCCTGAAGCAGGTCATGTTCGCAGCCGAGGGCACGGACGACGCCGCGCTGCTCGACCAGACCCAGTACACGCAGACGGGCCTGTTCGCCCTCCAGGTCGCCCTGTTCCGGCTCCTGGCGCACTGGGGCGTACGCCCGGACCACCTGATCGGCCACTCCATCGGCGAGTTGACGGCCGCCCACCTGGCGGGCGTGCTCTCCCTGGAGGACGCCTGCACGCTCGTCGCCGCCCGCGGACGGCTGATGCAGGCCGCACCGGCCGGCGGCGCCATGATCGCCATCCAGGCCACCGAAGACGAAGTCCGCACCACCCTCACCGACGACGACCGCGTCTGCATCGCCACCATCAACGGCCCCCACGCCATCGTCGTCGCCGGCGACGAGGACCGGGCGCTCGAACTGGCGGCGCACTGGAAGGACCAGGGCCGCAAGACCACCCGGCTCACCGTCAGCCACGCCTTCCACTCCGCCCACATGGACACCGTCCTGGCCGAGTTCCAGAAGGTCGCCGAAGGCCTCACCTACCACGCGCCCCGCATTCCGGTCGTCTCCAACGTCACCGGAACCGCCGCCACCGCGGCCCAGTTGACGTCGCCGCGGTACTGGACCGACCACATCCGCCAGGCGGTGCGGTTCCACGACGGCATCACCTACCTGCACCGGAACCACCGCACCACCACCTACCTCGAACTCGGCCCGCACCCGGTGCTCACCGCGCTCGCCACGGAGTCGCTGCGCGAGGCGGACGCGCAGGGCGGCGGGCAGCCGGCCGCGCTGGTGCCGCTGCTGCGCCGGGACCGCGCCGAGCCGGCCACCCTCACCCGGGCCGTGCTCACGGCGTACGCGCACGGCGCCACGCCCGACTGGGCGGCGCTGCTGCCGTGCGCCGCCGGGGCCGAGCGCGTCGACCTGCCCACCTACCCGTTCCAGCGGCGCAGCTACTGGATCCGGTCCAGCGTGATCACCAGCCCGAGCGGTCTCGGGCAGTCCGCCACCGACCACCCGCTGCTGGACGCCGCGATCGAGCTCCCGGACGGCGAGGGGTACGTCTTCACCGGCCGGATCGCGCTGTCGTCGCACCCGTGGCTGGCCGAGCACGCCATCGGCGGCGCGGTGATCGTGCCCGGCACCGCCTACGTGGACCTGGTGCTGCACGTCGCCGACCAGACCGGCGGCGGCCACATCGACGAGTTGACGCACCACGTGTTCCTCGCCGTGCCCGAGCAGGGCGCGCTCCAGCTGCGCGTCACGGTCGGCGCGCAGGACGACGCGGCGCGTCGCACCTTCACCGTGCACTCCCGGCGCGAGGACGCGCCGCAGGACACCGAGTGGACCCGGCACGCCAGCGGCCTGATCGCGGCCGGCAGCCCGGCGGAGCCGGAACCGCTCACCGCCTGGCCGCCCGCCGAAGGCACGCCCGTCGACGTCGACGACCTCCAGGAGCGGCTGGCCCGCATCGGCTTCGGCTACGGACCGCTGTTCCTGGGCCTGGAGGCGGCCTGGCTGGCCGGGGACACCATCTACGCCGAGGTCGCCCTCCCCGAGGACGCGGACGCCGGGGCGTTCGGCATCCACCCGGGTGCGCTGGACGCGTCGATCCAGTCGTTCTTCGCGGAGAAGCTGCGCCTCGCCGGGGGCGACCGGGCGGCGTTCCAGCTGGGCGTGCCGTTCTCGTGGGCCGGGGTCGCGCTGCACGCGTCGGGCGCGGGCCGGCTGCGGGTACGCATCGGCATCGTGGACGCCGACACGCTCACCGTGACCCTCGCGGACGGCACCGGCGCTCCCGTGCTGAGCGTCGACGCCCTGACGACACGCCAGGTCAGCCCCGAGGCGCTGCTGGCCGCGACGCCCAAGCGGCAGGACCTGTCCGAGCTGACCTGGGCGCCGCTGCCCGAGGCCGCAGCGACCGCGGCCGTCACCTCGTACGCGCTGCTGGGCGACGACCTGGCACCGCTCGCCGCCGCGCTGGACGTCGGCGGCCTGACCGGGCAGGCGTACCCGGACCTGGCGGCGCTCACCGCCGCGGTGGCGGACGGCGCCGCGGTCCCGGACGTGGTCCTCACCGCGCACGGCACCGCTTCCGCCTCCACCTCCGGTGACGGCACCGCCGCCGACCCCGCCGTGGTGCGGGCCCGCACGCAGGACGCCCTCGCCCGCGCCCAGGCCTTCCTGGCCGAGGAGCGGCTGGCCGCGAGCCGGCTGGTGTTCGTCACCGCCGGCGCCGTCGCGACCGGCACCGGCGACACCGTCACCGACCTGGCCGCCGCCCCCGTCTGGGGCCTGGTCCGCACCGCCCAGGCCGAGGAGCCCGGGCGGCTGCTGCTCGTCGACCTCGGTGCCGGCGCCGGTGCGGGCCCGGACGCGGCCGCGCTGGTGACGGCGCTCGGCTGCGGTGAGCCGCAGACGGCCGTGCGGGCGGGCGGCGTGCTGGTGCCGCGGCTGACGCCGGTCACGGACGCCGCCGGCAACGCGGACGGGGTGCCGTTCGACCCGGAGGGCACCGTCCTGATCACCGGTGGGACCGGTGCGCTGGCCGCGCTGGTCGCCCGGCACCTCGTGACCCGGCACGGCGTGCGCCGGATGCACCTCGTCAGCCGGCGCGGGCCGGCCGCGGCCGGCGCCGCCGAACTGCACGGTGACCTCACCGCGCTCGGCGCCGAGGTGACCATCAGCACCTGCGACAGCACGGACCCGGAGCAGGTGCGTGCCCTGCTGTCCGCGATCCCCGACGAGCATCCGCTCACCGCCGTCATCCACGCCGCCGGCGTGCTGGACGACACCACGCTGCCGTCGCTGACCGCCGATCGTCTGGACGCCGTGCTGCGCCCGAAGGTCGACGCCGCCTGGCAGCTGCACGAGCTGACCCGCGATCTCGACCTGACGGCGTTCGTGCTGTTCTCGTCCGTCGCCGGCACCCTCGGCAACGCCGGCCAGGCCAACTACGCGGCGGCCAACGCCTACCTGGACGCGCTCGCGCACCACCGGCACGCCCTCGGGCTGCCCGCGACCTCGCTCGCCTGGGGACCCTGGGCCACCGGCAGCGGCATGGCGGGCGGCCTCGACACCGACCGGCAGGCCCGCATCAACAAGAGCGGGGTCAAGACGCTGGAGCCCGAACGGGCCCTGGAGCTGCTGGACATCGCGCTCACCGCCCACCGGGACCGTCCGACGCTGGTCCCCGCGGTCGTCACCGCACCTCAGGGCGCCGCACCGGCCCGGCGGACCGCCCGGCGGTCCTCCGGCGGGGGCACGTCACAGCTGCGGCAGCAGCTCGCCGGCAAGAGCGAGACCGAGCGGCGGCAGATCCTGCTGGAGCTGGTGCGCACCCACGCCACCCAGGCACTCGGCCATGACACGCCGGGCGCCATCGACCCCGAGCAGGCCTTCCAGAGCCTCGGCTTCGACTCGCTCACCGCCGTCGAGCTGCGCAACAGCCTCAACTCCGCCACCGGCCTGCGCCTCCCGGCCACCGCACTCTTCGACTACCCCACGGCCAACGCCCTCGCCGGCTTCCTGGTCACCCGCCTCGAGGACGTCCCGGCCGAGGCCGCGCCCCGCACCGGCCGGCCGGCCGCACGCGCGAAGACCGCGTTCGACGAGCCGATCGCGATCGTCGGCATGGCCTGCCGCTACCCGGGCGGCGTCACCAGCCCCGAGGAGCTGTGGCAGCTGCTCGACGAGGGCCGCGACGCCACCTCCGACTTCCCCGTCAACCGCGGCTGGGACATCGAGGGCGTCTACGACGCCGACCCGGACGCACGCGGCAAGACCTACGGCCGCCGCGGCGGCTTCGTGCACGACGCGGACGCGTTCGACGCCGCCTTCTTCGGGATCAACCCGCGCGAGGCCATGGCGATGGACCCGCAGCAGCGGATGCTGCTGGAGACCGCGTGGGAGGCGCTGGAGAACGCCGGCTTCGACCCGACGGCGCTGCGCGGCTCCACCACCGGCGTGTTCGTCGGCATCTCCGCCAACGAGTACCTGCTGCTCGGCCACGAGGGCCCGGAGGACATCGAGGGCTACCTGCTCACCGGCACCTCCTCCTCCGTCGCCTCCGGCCGGATCGCCTACACCCTCGGCTTCGAGGGCCCCGCGGTCAGCGTCGACACGGCCTGCTCGTCGTCGCTGGTGGCGCTGCACCTGGCCATGAAGTCGCTGCGCTCGGGGGAGACCCCGCTGGCGGTGGTCGGCGGCGCCACGGTGCACTCGACGCCCGGCATGTTCCAGGAGTTCAGCCGGCTGCGCGGGCTCGCGGCCGACGGCCGCTGCAAGTCGTTCTCCGCGCAGGCCGACGGCGTGGCCTGGGGTGAGGGCGCCGGCACGTTCGTGCTGGAGCGCCTCTCCGACGCCCGCCGCAACGGCCACCGCGTCCTCGCCCTGGTGCGCGGCACCGCCGTCAACCAGGACGGCGCCAGCAACGGCCTCACCGCCCCCAACGGCCCGTCCCAGCAGCGCGTCATCCAGGCCGCGCTCGACGACGCACGGCTCACCACCGCCGACGTCGACGCGATCGAGGCACACGGCACCGGTACGTCGCTCGGTGACCCGATCGAGGCCCAGGCGCTGCTCGCCACCTACGGCCAGGACCGGCCGATGGACGAGCCGGTGTGGCTCGGCTCGATCAAGTCCAACATCGGCCACACCATCGCGGCGGCCGGCGCCGGCGGCATGATCAAGATGATCATGGCGATGCGGCACGGCAGGCTGCCCAAGTCGCTGCACTGCGAGGAGCCCTCGCCGTTCGTCGACTGGGACGAGGGCGCCGTCCGGCTGCTCTCCGAGGCACGGGCCTGGCCGGAGACCGGCCATCCGCGCCGCGCCGGCGTCTCCTCGTTCGCGGTCAGCGGCACCAACGCGCACGTCATCCTGGAGGCGGCACCCGCCGCCGCCCCGCACGGCACCTCCGGTCCCGCCACCGAGACCCCGGCCGCCGACGCGCAGGCCGGCACGCCGACGGTGCCCTGGGTGCTGTCCGGCAAGACCGAGGCGGCCCTGCGGGACCAGGCCGCACGGCTGCGGGACTTCGTGACCGAGCGCCCCGACACCGTCCCTGCCGACCTCGGGCAGGCGCTCGCCACCACCCGCACCCACTTCCCGCACCGCGCCGCGGTCAGCACGGTCGACGGCAGCCGCGACGACCTGCTCGCCGGCCTCGGCGCGCTGGCCCAGGGCCAGGCCTCGGCGGCCGTGACCCGGGGGACGGCGGCGAGCGAGGCGAAGGTGGCGTTCCTGT
>NZ_JAMJWG010000028.1 GCF_024435355.1 Streptomyces odontomachi | reverse complement strand
GGATCGGGCGCGTTTGGCGCGTGCGGGTATCGGGCCGATGTCGACGCCGGACGCGCTGGCCTTGTTCGACGCGGCTGTGGTGTCCGAGGTGCCTGCCGTGGTCGCCGCTCGTCTGGACCCTGCGGCCCTGCGCACCGCCGCCACCGAAGGACACCTTCCGTCCCTCCTCGCCGGTCTCGTCAAGAGTCCGGGCCGGGCCATCCGGCGGGCCCGTGCGGGGGCCGGTGCCGGGTTCGCCGAACGGCTGCGTGGCCTGGCTGCCGAGGAGCAGCGGCAGAGGGTGGCGGACCTGGTGCGCGGGCATGTCGCGGCGGTGCTGGGCCGTGCCGACGCGGAGTCGGTGCCGGTCGACCGGGCCTTCTCGGAACTCGGCTTCGACTCGCTGATGAGCGTCGACCTCCGCAACCGGCTGAGCACGGCCGTGGGCCTCGCCCTGCCCGCGTCGCTCGTCTTCGACCAGCCCACCATCCACGACCTCGCCGACCACCTCCGCACCGAACTCGTCGCATCCGCCGACCTCACCGACCCGGCCCGCGGCACCCGGGCAACCGCCACCGCAGAGGTCAGCCCATCGGCCGTGGACGAGCCGTTGGCGATCGTGGGGATGGCGTGCCGTTTCCCGGGCGGGGTCGAGAGCCCGGACGACCTGTGGCGGTTGGTCGCGGACGGCCGGGACGCGATCACCGGCTTCCCGACCGACCGTGGCTGGGACCTGGAGGCGCTGTTCCACCCGGACCCCGATCACGCCGGGACCTTCTACGCCCGCGAGGGCGGGTTCCTGCACGAGGCCGCCGGCTTCGACGCCGAGTTCTTCGGGATCTCCCCGCGCGAGGCGCTGGCGATGGATCCGCAGCAGCGCATGCTGTTGGAGACCGCCTGGGAGGCCCTGGAACACGGCGGCATCGACCCGCACGCGCTCCGCGGCAGCCGTACCGGAGTCTTCACCGGCGTCATGTACAACGACTACGCGACCCGTGTCTCCCGGCCTCCGGCCGACCTCGAGGGCTACCTGGTCAACGGCAGTTCCGGCAGCGTCGCCGCCGGCCGGTTGGCGTACGCCTTCGGGTTCGAGGGCTCGGCCGTGAGCGTGGACACGGCGTGTTCGTCGTCGTTGGTGGCGTTGCACCTTGCCGGTCAGGCGCTGCGGCTGGGGGAGTGCGATCTGGCGCTCGCGGGTGGCGTGACGGTGATGTCGACGCCGTCGACCTTGGTCGAGTTCAGCCGGCAACGCGGGCTGTCTCCCGAGGGCCGCTGCCGGGCCTTCGCCGCCGCAGCCGACGGCACCGCGCTGTCCGAAGGCGTCGGCCTCCTGGCCGTCGAGCGGCTCTCCGACGCGGTGCGACACGGGCACCGGGTGTGGGCCGTGATCCGCGGGAGCGCGGTGAACCAGGACGGTGCGTCCAATGGTCTGACGGCGCCGAACGGTCCGTCGCAGCAGCGGGTGATCCGGCAGGCCTGGGCCAGCGCCGGTCTGACCGGTGCCGACGTCGATGCCGTCGAAGCGCATGGCACCGGTACGCGGCTCGGTGACCCGATCGAGGCGCAGGCGCTCCTGGCCACCTACGGCAGCGAGCATCCGGAGGATCGGCCGGTGTGGCTGGGCTCGTTGAAGTCGAACATCGGGCACGCCCAGGCCGCCGCCGGTGTCGGCGGGGTCATCAAGATGGTCATGGCGCTCCAGCACGGGGTACTGCCCAGGACGCTGCACGTCGACGAGCCGACCCCGCACGTCGACTGGAGCACCGGAGCGGTACGGCTGCTCACCGAGGACCGGCCCTGGCCCGACCACGGCGACCGGCCCCGGCGCGCCGCGGTCTCCTCGTTCGGGATCAGCGGCACCAACGCCCACGTGATCATCGAACAGGCCCCCGCCGGTCACCCCGTTCCGCCAGGTGAGCCCGGCACCGACACGACCCCCGTCGTGTGGAACCTGTCGGCGCCCTCCGCACCGGCGCTCCGCAACCAGGCGCGCAGGCTCGCCGATGTCCTGGCCGCGGGCGGGGACGTGGACCCGTACTCCGTGGCCCACGCACTGGCCACCACCCGTGCCACGTTCGAGCACCGTGCGGCGCTCGTCGGGCAGGGCCCCGGGGACCTTCCGGGAGCGCTGGAAGCCCTCGCGGCGGGGCAGCCGGGACAGGGCCTGCTGGTCGGGCACGCGCGTGCCGGGAAGGCGGCGATCGTGTTCGCCGGGCAGGGCAGCCAGCGGGCCGGGGCGGGGCGGGAGTTGTATGCGCTGAGCCCGGTGTTCGCGGCGGCGTTCGACGAGGTGTGTGGCGCGTTCGACGAGCTGCTGGACCGGCCGCTACGGGACCTGGTCCTTGCCGCGGACGCCGACGACGAGACGCTGGCCCAGACCCGTTACGCGCAACCCGCGATCTTCGCCGTGGGCGTCGCCCTGTACCGGCTGCTGGAATCCCTCGGCATCCGGCCCGCGTGCGTCGCGGGACACTCCGTGGGAGAACTGGTGGCCGCCCATGTGGCCGGCCTGTGGACGCTGCCGGACGCCGCCCGGCTGGTGGCCGCACGCGGACGGCTGATGCAGGCCGCACCGGCCGGCGGTGCCATGGTCTCCCTCGACGCGACCGAGGCCGAGGTACGCGCCGCCCTCACCGCTTCGACCGGCCAGGACACGGTCGCCGTCGCCGCCGTCAACGGGCCCCGGCAGACGGTGGTCTCCGGCGACGCCGACCAGGTCGAACGGGTGGCCGCACACTGGCGGGCGCAGGGCCGGCGCGCCACGCGGCTGCGCGTCAGCCACGCCTTCCACTCCGCGCACATGGACGGCGCCGTCGAGGAGTTCCGCCGCGTCGCGGCCGCCGTGCCGAGCCGGCGACCCCACATCCCGCTGGTGTCCCTTGTCGACGGCCGTACCGCCACCGACGACGAACTCGCCGACCCGGGCTACTGGAGCGCCCACATCCGCCGCACCGTCCGGTTCGCCGACACCATCCGCCACCTGCGTCAGGCGGGCACGACCGGTTTCCTGGAGATCGCCGGGCACCCGACCGTGACCCAGCAGATCGAGGGCATCCTCGACGCACCGCACGAGGCGACCGACGCGACACCGGCGACCACCGCCACGCCCCTGGTGGCCGCCGTGACCCCCGACCCGGCGCGGCTGCTCGACGCCCTCGCCCGAGCCCATGTCGCCGGCGTGCGCGTCGACTGGCGCGCATGGTTCACCCGACCCCCGCACGCGCCCGTCACCCTGCCCACCTACGCCTTCGACCACCACGTCTACTGGCTGGCCGGCGACCGCTCCCCGGAGGCGTCCGGGACCGGTGCCGCGGGCGCACCGCACCCGTTGCTCGGTGCGGTCCTGGAACTCGCCGGCGGTCTCGGCACGGTCTACTCGGGTCGGCTGGCGCCGCACACCCACCCCTGGTGCGTCGACCAGCGCGCCGGCACCGCGCACCTCCCCGGTACCGCCGTCCTCGAACTCGCGTTGCGCGTGGCGGAGCGCGAGGGCACGCCGCACCTCGACAGCCTCACGGTGGAGCGGCCGCTGGCCCTGCCCGCGCAGGGCACGGTCGACATCCAGGTGACCGTGGCCGCTCCCGACCCCTCCGGGCGGCGCGCGCTCACCCTCCATGCGCGGCGCGCCGACGAACCCTGGACCCGGCACGCCAGTGGGCTGCTGAGCCCCCAGGCCGGCCGAGCCGGCGCCGCCGCGTCCCCGGCCGGCACCGATGACGCCACCGTCGAGGTGACGGTGGCCGACAGCGCCGGCTTCGCCTTCCACCCGGCCCTGCTGGAGGCCGCGTTGCGTCCGCTGCTGCCCGCGGACACGCCCGTGGGAACGGTCTGCCTGCCGACGTCGTGGCACGGCGCGCGGCTGCACGCCCCCGCCCACCGGACCGCCGGTGACCTGCGCCTACGCCTCACGCCGACCGGCGCGGGCCCCGGCAGCCACCGTCTGAAGGTCACGGACGCGGCAGACGCCCTGGTGGCCACGGTCGACGAGATGGTCGTCGCCCCCGTGCCGTTGGCCGACCTCACGCCCGCCGCCCTGCTGCACCGGGTGGGGTGGGAGCCGGTACCGGGCGCCGTCGTCCCGGGCGCCCCGAAGCCGCCGGACACCGTCGTGGTGGGCGTACCGCCCCTCACCTCCGCCGACCTCGACGCTCCGCTCACCGCGGTGCACCAGGCCGTGACCACCGTGCTGGAACGGGTGCGGGAACAGCTCACCGGCGACCGTGTCCTGGTCGTCGTCGTACCGCCGGACGACCTGGCGGGGGCGGCGGTCGGCGGCCTTGTGCGGTCGGTGCAGGCCGAGCACCCGGGCCGGTTCGTGCTGGTCGAGACCGACATGCCCGCCGAGAAGATCCCCGATCCGCTGCTGGCGGCCGCGCTGCGCGGCGGGGAGCCGCACGTACGGCTGCGCGAGGACACGCTGTTCGTGCCCCGCCTGGCGCGCCACGCCGCAGCCACATTCGCGTCCGCGTCCGCCTTCGCCTCCGAGCCGGGCCCTGCGGACCGTCCGGCCGCCGGCACGGCCGCCGGCCCGAGCGCCGGCCGGGCCGCCGGCCCCGTCTTCCCGCCGGAGGGCACGGTCCTGGTCACCGGCGGTACCGGAACCCTCGGCCGGCTGGTCACCCGCCACCTGGCCGACCGCCACGGCGTCCGTGACCTCGTGCTGCTCAGCCGCACCGGCCGGCTCCCCGAGGACCTCACCGACCTGACGGAACGCAGCGGCGGGAGCGTGCGGCTGCGTGCCGTCGCCTGTGACGTGGCCGACCGGGCCGCCCTGGCCGAGGTGGTCGCGTCGCTCGCGCCGAGCCTGCGCGGGGTGGTGCACACCGCCGGTGTGCTGGACGACGCCACCGTGGCGAACCTGACGCCGGAACGCCTGGCGGGAGTGCTCCGGCCGAAGGCGGACGCCGCCTGGCACCTGCACGAGCTGACCCGGGAACTGCCGCTGTCGGCGTTCGTGCTGTTCTCGTCCGCCGCCGGTGTCATCGGCACCCCCGGACAGGCCAACTACGCCGCCGGCAACGCCTTCCTCGACCAGCTGGCCCGGCACCGCCGCGCCCAGGGCCTGCCCGCCCACTCGCTCGCCTGGGGGCTGTGGGCCGAGACGAGCACCATGACCGGGCACCTCGACACGGCCGACCGCACCCGGCTGGCCCGCGCCGGCGTCGCGCCGTTGTCGACCCGTGACGCCCTCGCCCTGTTCGACATGGCGCTGGCGGCGCAGGACCCGGCGCCGGTCACCGCCCACTTCGACCCCACCGCGCTGGCCGCCTCCGCCGCCGGCGGGCACCTGCCGCCCCTCCTCACCCGACTGGTCCCGGACACCGACGTGCCGGCGCAGCCGGAGCCGGCGGCGCCCCTGGGGCTGCGGGAGCAACTGGCCGCACTGGACGGTCCCGACGGCGCCCGCCTCGTCCTGGACACGGTGCGCGGTGAGGTGGCCGCCGTGCTCGGCCACGACTCCGTGGCCGAGGTCGACGTCGAAGAGGAGCTCATGGACCTCGGCTTCGACTCCCTGACCGCCGTCGAACTCCGCAACCGCCTGCACGGGCTCACCGGACTACGGCTGAGCAGCACCCTCGTCTTCGACTACCCCACCACGGCCGAGCTGGCCGAGTACCTGCACGGGGAGCTCGACGGGTAGCGCACGCCACGACATGCCGACGGCCGTACCGCTCTCCTCAGGAGGGCGGTACGGCCGTGTCGTCGTGAGACACCCGGGCGCGGCGTGCCGGAGCTCACGGTTCGCGTCGGAAGACCTCCAGGACCGAGGACCCTTGGAACAGGTACTGCGGCTGCGGCTCGGAGACCACCGCGTCGATGCCGAAGGTACGGACGTACTCCTCGGCGAAATGGCAGCCCGAGACCGCGAAGACCACCATCCGCGTGCCGTGCTCCCGGGCCGCGGCCACGAGTTCGTCCAGGGTGTCGCTGGCCAGCGTCTCGCCGCACACGAGGGCCACGTCCGCGTCGGCCACCAGCTCCGCGCTGCGGTCGCCGTGCTGCACGGGCACGCCCAGCATGCCGTGCTCGATCAGCTCCGGGTCGAAGTCGCTCGCGGCCAGCGTGACGTCCTCCTGCTGGAGCAGGTGGAGCAGGTTGCCCAGCACCCCGATCTGCGCGACGCGCTTGCCGCCGCCGGTGCGCCGCAACTGCCGCATGGTCTCCTCGACGATGACCTCGGCGCGTGCGAGGGCCTTGCCGGACGGGAGCCCCTCGATGACCAGGCGCCGCTGCGGATCGTGCGGGAGCACGGCGAAGGCCGCGTCCAGGATGGCCATGCTCTCCTCGTGCGTGCGGCCGGTGGTCTCCCGGGCATCGCCGCCGATCAACGCGTCACTGCCGGCGTCGATGGAGACCGTCCCGAAGTCGGCGTAGCAGCAGCCCTGCCGGAGGGTCTGCGCCATGACGAAGCTGTAGACCATGAACCGTTCGTACGGGGTGGGCTGGGCGCGGTAGTCCACCCCCCACAGCGCGCGCAGGCGGAAGTCGTCGTCCGGCAGGTCGTGGCTGCGTTCGGCCACGATCGTCCGCAAGGTGTCCACGATGGTTGGCACGGATGCGCTCCAGCACGGTGAGGGAGGGACGGTGAGGGAGGGATGGTGCGCGGGGAGCCGGCGGTGGGTCAGTCCGGGGCGGCCGAGTTGCGGACGATGCCCCAGCGCTTCGCCGTGGCCTCGTGGATGAACCAGATGTCGTCCTCGGTCAGCCGCCGCGAGACCACCTCGGGGAAGGCCTCCTCGAAGTAGATGTAGGGGGGCCGGTTCTCCACCTGCGGGGAGTGGTAGTCGAGCCGGTCGGCCATGCCGTGCGCGCGGGTGATGGCGGTCCCCGGGTGGTACGTCAGGATGTTCGGGCTGGCCAGGCCTATCAGGCCGTCGTCGATGAGGAGACCGACCTCGTGGACGGTCTCCTGGATGGTCTCCCTGGTCTCGCCCTCCAGGCCGAACAGCACGGAGCTGCCCACCGGAATGCCGGCCTCCTTGATCAGCTCCAGGGCCCGGCGCACCTTCGCCTTCCACGGCCGGCCCGCCACCCGGCGGACGTTCTTGTGCACATGCTGCATGACATCGGAGGCCATGCTCTCGATGCCCATGTAGATGTAGGTGCAGCCGGCCTCGCGCATCGCGGCCAGCACCTGCCGTACCTCGTCCTCCTTGTGCAGCACCGTCATCAGATCGACGGTGACCTGGGCACCGAACTGAAGGCCGCGCAGGCGACGCCAGTCGTCGTCCTCGGTGATCCACTTGAGGCAGGCGGGCGGCAGGTCGTCGGGCTGGGTGGCCTGCCGTACCGCGGTCAGCTCGGCGCAGAAGGCCCGGATGAGGGGAAAGGTGCCGGACCAGAAGATGGAGTCGTCGAAGAAGACGGCCTGCGCACCGTAACTGACGTACTCGCAGACCCGCTCGACGGCGACGGCCGCCGGATCCCGCCCGAACCGCTTGAGCCCGCCGACCACCGTGGCCGCCTCGGAGCAGAAGTCGCAGTGGTACGGGCACGCGTTGGACACCGTCAGATGGGCGGTGCGGGCGGGGGAGCCGTCCGCGAGCGGGAAGACCGGGAAGCGCGAGCGGATCGCGAAGCCCTGGTAGGGGGAGGGCAGGTCGGCGAGGTCGTGGGCCGGTCCGCGGACCGGGAAGGCGTGCACGGCGTCGTCGGTGACCGCGCAGATCAGGGAGGAGCCGGGGATGCGCTCGCCGGCCTCGCCGAGCAGGTCCAGGACGCCGACGACATCGGTGGGATCGGCCCGCCGGCGGTCCAGGTCCATCGTGAGGGACACCGCCCGCAGCAGCAGGTCCAGGGCCAGGTGGCCCTCCCCGGCGACGAGGAAGTCGACGACGGGGCCGATCCGCCCGTCGGTCATGGCCCGCAGCGGACTGCTGTACTGCACGTCCAGGGTGCCCAGGGGATCCGGTGCGTCCGCGGCCGGGTCCCCGGCGCGGTTCTTCGCCGCCGGCAGGTAGCGCATCGTCTCGTCGATGTGCCGGCCGCCCAGGACCACCAGGCAGTGCGGTACCTCCTCCTTGGCGATCCGGGCCATCTCCAGCGCGTAGCGGTGCCCCGGCGAGACCGTGCTGATGAGCAGGACCCGCGGGCTGCGGCTGCGCAGTTCCCGGCGGTACGCGTGCTGCGCCGCGTCATCCCAGACGCGGGGGTCGAACACGGTGCGGTCGACGACGCTCTCCCGCTCGTTCCACGCGCGTAACACATGCTCGGCGGCGAGCCGCTCGGGCCTGCTCGGCACCTCCCCCCAGTCGGGGCAGAGATCGCTGAACGGCACGTGCGGGCCGGCGCCCTGGCGGGCTGACAGCAGTGCGTGGTCGACCGCGACCGAGAGGGCGGCGTACAGGCACATCGGGTCGCCGGGGTAGGTGATCTCGCCTTCCGTCGATGTCATGACCGGGGCGAGCACGGCGAGTACGGGGTAACGCCGGGCGTCCCACGGCGGCAGATCGCATCCGGTGCTTTCCGCCAGCGCCTCCAGCCGTGACCGCCTGAGCCGGTCCAGGCGGGAGCGTTGCCCGGGTGACACGTCGGTTCCCGACATCAGACAGGAATGGATCTCAGTACGGCGTGTCAACAAAGGAATTCCTCCCAGAACAGCCTTCGGCATCCCGTGCCTGTGCCACCGAAAGAGCAGCCGCATTACGCGGGAAAGCGTTGGCTGGGAGGAAGTGCGCTCGCCAGCCCTCACACCGGTCAGCGGCCGGAAGCCCGGACGCGGCCGCTGCACAGACTTCCGCAGCCCGGGGGCGGCTATCCAGAAAGTGAATATCCTGGTACTTTCCACGCCATGTTGAGCTCCCCCACTGCCTGAAGGGCGTGGGAGGCACCCCCATGTTCGTAACCGCCCCCAGGCGATGAATCCGCTGTGCCCGACGGCTCAGTGGGCGCCGGCACCGCGTAGTTCGGAGCCCACCGGTGCCGGGCCGAAGGGCACCTCGCAGGGGACGCCGACCGGTACCGGCATATGAATGACCAGCTTCAGCGGCTCGGGCACCGCAGGGTGGCGCAGGTCGGTCCGGCGCAGGGTGACGGTGCCCTCGCGCGGATGCCGGATGGTGCACTGCCACAGCCCCTGCCCGTCCACCGCGTGCTCGTCCCACCAGCGGCGGAAGTGCGGGCTGAGTTCGGTGAGCCGGTGCACCAGAGAGGTGACACGTCCGGCGTCACGACAGTCCAGGGTGTCGGCCCGCAAACAGGCCACCATGTTCCTGGCCTGATCTTGCCAGTCGGCGAAGCGTTCGCGCGCGGATGCCGAGGTGAACATCCACACCAGCAGGTTCGGTTGGGAAAGCGCCTGGTGGGGCGAGGTGAAGTCGCCGAACCAGTCCCTGGCCTCGTCGTTCCACGCCATCAGGTCACCGAGCTGGGAGCAGAGATAGGCGGGGAGCGGGGAGAGCGACTCCACGACCCGGGTCAGGTTCTCCACCACCACCGAGCGGTGGGTGGCTCCGGCGGTCAGCGGGGGCGCCGCACGGGACAGGTTGTGCAGGTATAACCGCTCGAAGTCCGACAGGCCGAGGATCTGTGCGAGGTTGTCCAGCACCTCCTGCGAGGGGGAGACATCCCTTGCCTGCTCGAGGTACGTGTACCAGGTGGGGCTCACCCCGGCGAGCACTGCCACCTCCTCGCGGCGCAACCCCGGTGTGCGTCTTCGTGCGCCCTTCGGCAGACCGACGGCCTCGGGCGTCACCGACTCCCGGCGAGTGCGCAGGAAGTGTGCGCGCTCCCGTCGATGGAAGTCAGATTCGGACACAATGCCCTCCCCCGTAATGATCAAAAGTGACCTAAAAAGTACTCGGTTGATGTGCGGCAGACAAGGGGGTTTGGTTTTAGCCATGGCGTGGATGGCCGATAACCAGCTTGCCGTTATCGATGCTATACCGGGCCCCATGGCGTGGAATAGAATTGTTGATTCCGCAATCTTTTTTGGTGCGTCCCCGGGGAAAAGCCTCAATGTTCCGAGCCGTCATCCGCCTTGTTCGTGGGCGCCCGTCCGTATTTGTTCGGAGATTCCGATGTCATCCTGGCAGTAGGAATACCAGGCTTCTGACTGCCTGGATGACCGGCTGTGCGGCGACCTAGACTCCCCTTTGCGCCTGCCGCGCGTTCCCACGAAGAGAAGAACGGACCGACGGACAGAGGATTCCTTGTCTTCATCGTCTTCATCGTCTTCATCGTCCTCCTCGGCAGCCAAGCCGAGGAGGGTGCACCCGGGTACGGCTCTCGCCGTCCTGTCGTTGGCCGCCTTCATGGGCAGTCTCGATCTCTTCATCGTCAACGTGGCCTTCACCAGGATCAGTGCCGCCTTCGGCGATGCGCCGCTGTCCCGGGTCTCCTGGGTGCTCAACGGGTACGCGATCATCTTCGCCGCACTGCTCGTGCCGCTCGGCCGGTTCGCCGACCGGTACGACCGCAAGCGCGGATTCCTGCTCGGCGTCGCCGTCTTCACCGTCGCCTCGCTCGGCTGCGCCGCGGCACCCTCGCTCTGGCTGCTGATCGTCTTCCGGCTCGTCCAGGCGGCCGGCGCGGCGATGCTCACCCCCGCGAGCCTCGGCCTGCTGCTGTCGGTGCTGCCACCCGAGAAACGCGCGGGCGCGGTCCGCACCTGGGCCGCCACCGGCGCCCTGGCCGCCGCCGTGGGCCCGGTCATCGGCGGGCTGCTGACCAGCGTCTCCTGGCGCTGGGTGTTCCTGGTGAACCTCCCGATCGGGGCGGTCGTGATCGCCGTGGCCGCGAAGATCCTGCCGGGCTCACGGGACGAGCGCGGCGAGCGGGTGCCCGACGCCCTCGGCACCGTCCTGCTCACCGCCGGCATCGGCCTGGTGTCGTTGGGCATGGTGCAGATCGGCACCTGGTCAGCGCTGGACACCGTCCTGACGCTGGGCGCCGGGGTACTGGCCTGCGGCGCGTTCTGGCTGCGTTCGCTGCGCCATCAGAACCCGCTGGTGGAGCCGGCCTTGCTGCGCGTGCGCAGCTTCGCCTGGGCCAACGCGACCGCCCTGGTGTTCAGCATCGGCTTCGCCGCCAACCTCCTCGCGGCCATCCTGTGGATGCAACAGGTCTGGCACTACTCCGCGTTGCGCACCGGGCTGGCGATCGCACCCGGACCCGTGGTGGTCCCGCTGGTGACCGAGCTCGCCGGACGCTTCGCCAAGCGGGTGCCACCGGCCCGGCTGGCGGCGCTCGGATGCGTCGTCATCGCGGCGAGCGTGCTCAGCCAGGGACTCCTGCTGGGCCGGACGCCCCACTACGCGACGGAGCTGCTGCCCGGCTGGTTCGTCGGCGGCATCGGCGTGGGCCTCTCGCTGCCCTACATGCTCGGCCTGGCCACCGCCAACCTGCCCCGGCCACGGCTGGCCACCGGCAGCGCCATCGTCAACATGAGCCGGCAGGTCGGCTCGGTGCTGGGCGTCAGCCTCTTCGTCGCCCTCATCGGCGCACCCCTCACCTACCACGCCACGCACACCGTCTTCATGCGGGTCTGGTACGCGATCGTGGTGTGCATGTGCGTGAGCGCCGCCACCGCGCTCGGCATGGCCTCCCCCGAGCCGGCTCCGGCCGAGGCACCCGCCCCCACCGCCCCAGCCGACCAGGAGGCCTGACCGATGCGCTGGAACGATGTCTACGTGGACGCCGCAGCGGTCTTCACCGGCCGCCGGGAGGACGTACGGGACGCCGTGGCGGAGGGTCGGTACTCCGCCGAGGAGTGCCGGGCCGACGACTTCGCGAGCGTCAGCGTCGTCGACGACATGAGTCAACCGGACATGGCCGTGGCCGCGGCCCAGCGCGCGCTGGGCCGCACCCGTACGCCGCACGAGCACTTCGACCTCGTCGCCCATGTCACCAGCGCCGGTCACCAGGGCCTCGACCACTGGATCCCGGCCTCCTACATCCAGGCCCGCACCGTCGGTGGCCAGGGCTCGGCGATCCAGATCCAGCAGGCGTCCAACGGCGCCATCGCGGCGCTCGACCTCGCCGCGGCACACCTGACGGTCCGCCAGGCGCCCTGCGCCGCGCTGATCACCACCAGTGACAAGTACCAGCCGCCCATGTTCGACCGCTACCGGTCGGACAAGGGCCTGCCGCGTGGTGACGGCGCCACGGCCCTGGTGCTCACCCGCGGCTCCGGGGTGGCCCGGCTGCTGGCCACCTCCGTCGTCTCCGACTCCACGCACGAGGGCGCCTACCGGGGCACCCGGTCGTGGACCGCCGAGGCGGGCGGGCACGGCTGGCCCGTCGACATGCGCCAGCGGCTCAAGCAGTACCTGAGCACCGGCGTGGACGTGACGGACCTGGCCCGCTCCCTGGGCGTGGGACAGCAGACGGCCATGGACCGGGCCATGGCGGACGCCGGCGTCGACGTCAAGGACATCGCGCGGTTCGTGTACGCCCACGCCGGCCGGTCGGTGGTCGACTGGGACATGGTCGAACGCACCTCCGGCATCAGCATCACCCAGACCACCTGGGACTTCGGGCGCGAACTCGGTCACCTCGGAGCGGGCGACCAGATCGCCGGGCTCAGCCATCTGCTGGAGACGAAGGCCGTCGGCCCGGGCGACAAGGTCCTGCTCTCCGGCGTCGGTACCGGCTTCTCCTTCGGGTGCGCCATCCTGGAGAGCGTCGCGCAGCCGGACTGGTCCTGACCCGTCGACCGGATCGGGCCTGAGCCCGCCCGCCGGGGCGGTCCGGGACCGGGCGCGTCCCTCAGCCGCCGGCGACGTGTGCGGCCGCCGCGTCCCGCAGAGCCACGGACGCGCCCCGCGTGATGGGCTCGCCATGGCCGAAGCAGGCCGTCTCCACGTCGAGTTCGGCCAGCCTGCGCAGGGACGCGACCGCCCGGGCGCGCTCCGTGTTGAAGACGCCCAGGGTGGTGCGCCCGCCCACGTTCGCCACCGCGTCCCCGGTGAACAGCACCCCGCTCTCCGGCAGATGGAGCGCGATGCTGCCGGCGGTGTGCCCGGGCACCCCGATCACCCGGGCGCCACCGCCGAAGTCCAGCACCTCGTCGTCCTCGAGCTCCCTCGCCACCCGGGCCGGCGGGGCGGGCGGCAGCGCGGGCTTGTTCGCGTACAGCTCCCGCTCCCACTCGGGTGCCCCGTCGAACACCGGCGCCGCGGCGGTGCTCTCGCCGCGGACCACGGGGACGTCGAGCCGGTGCGCTATCACCGTCACCCCCGGCCAGGCCTCGACCTCGGCCGCCGCGCCCGCGTGATCCTCGTGCGCGTGCGTGAGCACCACACGGTCAAGGTCTCCCGGAACCAGCCCCAGCCCCCTGATCGCCTCGGCGATCACCTCACCCGAGCCGACCGTCCCGGTGTCGATCAGGGTGAGCGAGTCGGCGTCCCGCCACAGGTAGGCCTGCCCGAAGTCGAAGCCGATGAGGTGGAGCCGAGGCGACAGTTCGATGGTGCGCATGGGGGAGGTATAGCGGCACGTACCGCTGTCACCCCTCACATGGGGTGACCGTTCGCGCAGAGCGGAGTGATGTGCCGCCCTGTTCGCTCCTGCGTGCCCTGCCGGATCATCTGCTCGTTCATGATCAGGAAGGCGCCGAGGCCGTGGAAGTCGTTGGTCGCCCTGGTACGCGCCACGTAGAAGGCGTAGTCACCGACGTTGGTGCCGACGGAGATGTCGGTGAGGTTGGTGCGGCCGTCGTCTCCCAGCGAGATCCTCGCCAGTACGCCCTGGTAGCCGCGTTCGGCCACGTCCGCGTAGTGCGCGTCGACGTAGCCCTGCTCGGCGGCGCGTGACAGCGCGAACGTGAACATGCTGGAGCAGGACGTCTCGGTCCAGTCGTCCGTGCGCGAGCCCTTGTCGACGACCTGGAACCAGCGGCCGGTGGCCGGGTCCTGGTAGTGCTCGATGCCGGCGGCCAGCCTGCCCAGGATCGACAGCAACTGCGGCCGGCGCGGCTGGTCGGCCGGCACGGCGTCCAGGACGTTCACGACCGCCATCGCGTACCAGCCGATGGCGCGGCACCAGTGCTCCGGCGCCAGGCCGGTGCTCGGGTCGGCCCAGCTCGCCGCCTTCGACTCGTCGTAGGCGTGCCTGAGGAGCCCGTTGTCCACCTGGAGGTGGCTGCCGTAGACGGCGAGCTGCCGGGTGGCCTCGTCGGAGGTGTATGCGGTGTCGCCGAACTCGGCGCCGTACTCGACGAGGAACGGGTTGACCATGTACACCCCGTCGGACCACAGCTGGTGCGCACGCGATGCCGACGTGGCGTGCCAGAAGCCGCCGTCGGAGGTGCGCGGATAGCTGTCCAGCCGCTTGCGGATCGTGTCGGCCGCGGTCTGGTACCGCTGCTCGCCGGTCTCGTGGTGCAGGATGACCAGCAGTCGACCGTTCTGCATGCTGTCCAGGCTGTCGAAGTTCTGGTCGATGTTCCCGTCCGCGTCGACGAACCGGTCCACGTAGCGCTTGAGGTAGGCCAGGTAGCGTGGGTCGTGGGTGCGCTCGTACACCAGGTACTGGCCGTAGAGATAGAGCCCCGTCGGGTACGACCAGCCGCCGATCGACTCGGCGGTGTAGCGGGCCATCGTCGACTCGACCATGGCCACCGACCAGTCGGTCGCGGCGGCCGAGGTGCCGGGAGCCGGAGCGGCCGGCGGGGCGGCGGCGCGTGCGGCGGGCGTGGTGAGCAGTGCGGCGAGGCAGAGCACCGCCGCGAGCAGCAGCAGCGCGGGGTGCCTACGGGTGGTGCCGTGGACGCCTACGGTAGGCGCGCCTCGTCCCATAAGCTCCGAGGTGTCATCTGGCCGGAACCTGCCGGGGTCTCCCAGGGCGCTCCGAGCGGACCGAAGTGTGCGCAGGTCAAAGCGAGTTAAGCGGCGTGTGGCAGCTTGCCTCTTCATGATCCTCCTTGTGGGGTGGCCCATCTGCGGGAGCGACGGGTTGAAAGGTCGGATCTATCCATCGGGAATGTAACAGGGGCCCGGCGCCTGTCAATGGGCGGTGGGCGGTGGGCGGTGGGCGGTGTGGCGGGGTCGGGTCAGACCGGCATCCGCCGGGTCATCAGCCGTACGTGGTCCGGGCCGAGTTCGTCGACGGAGCTGACGCCGAGGAGCTTCATGGTGCGCTCGACCTCCGCGGCGAGGATCTCGATGCAGCGGGTCACCCCCGCCTCGCCACCGGCCATCAGCCCGTAGAGGTAGGCACGGCCGACGAGGGCGAGGTCGGCGCCCAGGGCGAGGGCCGCGACGATGTCACCCCCGTTCATGATGCCGGTGTCGAGCATGACGGCGCCGCGCGAGCCGACCGCGTCGACGATCTCCGGAAGCAGGTGCAGCGGCACCGGGGCGCGGTCCAGCTGCCGCCCGCCGTGGTTGGACACGACGATGCCGTCCGCGCCGTGGTCCATGGCCTGTTCGGCGTCCCGCACCGTCTGGATCCCCTTGATGACGAGGGGCCCGTCCCAGGCCTCGCGGATCCACGCCAGGTCGTCGAAGGTGACCGTCGGGTCGTAGAGCTTGGCCACGATGTCGGTGAGCGCCCCCTCGCCCTTCCTGTCGAAGGCGAACCTGAGCGGTTCGGTGGTCAGGAAGTTGAACCACCACTCCCACCGGTACGACGCGTCGACGAAGGTGCGCAGCGTCAGCTGGGGCGGGATCGTCATGCCGTGCCGCAGGTCCCGCAGCCGGTTGCCGATGGCGGGCACGTCCACGGTGACGATGAGGGCCTCGTACCCCGCGTCCCTGGCGTTCGCGACCAGTTCGAGGGAGAGCTCGCGGTCCTTCCAGAGGTAGAGCTGGAACCACTTCCGCGCGCTCGGCGCCGTCTCGGCCACCTGCTCGATCGAGGTGCTGCCCATGGTGGACAGCGCGTACGGGATCCCGGCGCGTTCGGCCGCCGCCACCACGGCAGGCTCGCCGGCCGCGTGCATCATCCGCGTGTAGCCGGTGGGCGCCATGCCGAACGGGAGCGCGGACCGGGCGCCGAGCACGGTCGTGGACAAATCCGTGCGGGAGACGTCCCGCAGGATGCCGGGCCGGAACTCCAGGTCCTCGAACGCCTCACGGGCACGGTGCAGCCCCACCTCGCCGTCCGCCGCACCGTCCACGTAGTCGAACGGGCCGGCCGGAGTGCGTCGCCTGGCCAGCCGGCGCAGGTCCCAGATGGTGTGTGCCGTCGCCAGCCGCCGCTGGTTCGCGTCGCCGACCCGGCGCTTGAACTTCAGCAGCGGGGCGAGGTCCTTGCGGCGCGGCAGTTGGCGTTGGAGCTTCGTCATGGGTGGGGCTTTCCGTGTGCGAGCGGGGGGTGGTGCGGGCTGGGCCGGGTGCGGACGGGGTGCGGCGACGGGCCGGCCGGGCTCAGGATCCGTCGAGCCGCAGGACGACCTTGCCGGACGCCGCCGGATCGCCGGCCACGGCGAGCGCCTCGGCGGCGTCCCGCATCGGGAAGGTGTGGGTGATCACCGCTTCGGGACCGTCGGTCGTGGCGAGCAGCGCGATGGCGTCGTCGATCTCCGTGTCGAAGCGGAAGGTGCCGCGCAGGTCGACCTCCTTGGCGACGAGCGAGGCGAGGGGCGCGTTGACCGGGCCGCCGGGCAGCGAGCCCAGCTGGACGATCACCCCGCGACGGCGCACCGCGGCCAGCGCGGACGCCAGTCCGGCGGGCGCACCGGAGGCTTCGACGACGACGTCGAAGAAGTCCTCCGGCAGGGTGCCGGCGCCGATGCGGACCGTCCGGTCGGCGCCGGTCCGCTCCGCCAACCGGAGCGGGTGGTCCAGCAGATCGGCCGCCCACACCTCGCCGGCGCCGGCCGCCCGCGCGGCCACCCCGGCCAGGATCCCGATCGGCCCTGCGCCGTTGACCAGGACCCGCGCCCCGGTGACGTCGCCGGCGCGCCCGACGGCGTGGATGCCGACGGCCAGCGGTTCCACCAGGACCGCCCGGGACAGCGGCAGCTCCGGCGGGAGCACCCGCAGCCGGTCGCCCGGCACGGCGAGTTGCCCGGTGAAGCCGCCCTGGGTGTGCGGCCGGTGCGCCGCGGACCCCAGATAGCGGGAGTCCCGGCACACCTGCGGCAGCCCGCGACCGCACTCGGGGCAGTCGCCGCACGACGTGCCGGGATGCACGGCGACCGCCGTCCCCGGGGCGAGCCGCCCCGAGGGGTCCTCGGCCACCGTGCCGACCACCTCGTGGCCGAGCGTGAGCGGCTCGGCCAGCGTGAAGGCGCCGACCGCGCCGTGCCGGTAGTAGTGCAGGTCGGATCCGCAGATGCCGCCATGGCTCATGGCCAGCAGCACCTCCGACGGTCCGGGGACGGGCCTCGGACGCTCCTCGATGCGCACGTCTCCGGCGGCGTGCACGACGACGGCCTGCACGGAGCTGCTCAATGCGCCTCCCCGGCGAGCGGCGTGGACGCCCCCTCGCCCTCCTTGTCCTCCTGCTCCACGTAGCCGTACACCTCGGGAAGGATGTACGTGGCCGCGAGGTACCCGGTGAGGGACAGCAGGGAGACGATGACGGTGGCCAGCGGCACGCCCAGGTGGTCGAAGAGGATCGGGAAGAAGAAGATCGACACGAAGGAGGCCAGCTTGACGAAGACGTAGCCGAAGCCCGACGCGGTCGCCTTGTAGCGGCTCGGGGCGACCATGGAGGCGATCGTCATGCCGTTGGACGCCGCCCAGTAGTGACCCCACATCAGGCCGGCCGCCGCGAACGGCACCAGCGCGGTCCAGTGCACCTGGAGGAAGGCCGCGGCCAGCAGCAGGGAGACGAACGCGGTGCCGTAGCCCCAGCGTGCGATGCCGCGGTGCCCCAGCTTGGGCGTGATGGCCGGGCCGACGAAGCCACTGATGGTGGCGAGGATGTAGATGGCGCCGGTGATGAAGTTGGTGGCGCCGATCCCGGAGACACCGGTGAGCACCAGGATGAACGGCAGGTAGAAGCCGAAGGCGGCGAACTCGGCGCCCTGCATCGCGTTGGATATCCAGGCGAAGATGCTGGCCCGGCGGCGGGTCCGGTCCTTCCAGATGCCGGCGAGGAAGTCCCTGGTGCGCGGCCGCTCCATGACGAAGTCCTCGTCGGGCAGCATCTCCAGGTTGTCCGCGAACATCTTCGTGGCCACGGCCTTGGCCTGCTTGAACTTGCCGCGCTGGATGAGCCACAGGGCGGTGTCGGGCACGTCGAGACGGCCGATCAGCAGGATCAGGGCGGGCAGGGCGCCGATGCCGAGCCCGACGCGCCAGAGCAGGCTGTGGTCCATGCCGCTGAGGTACATCGTGGTGATGACGGCGATGGCGGCGATCTCACCCAGGCCGAACATGCCCTGCCAGCGGTTGCCCATCACCTCCCGCTTGCCCTTGGGCATGGTCTCCATGATGTACGTGTACCCGGTGGAGATGTCGCTGCCGAGCGGCAGGCCCAGCAGGAACCGCACCAGGACCAGTTCCCACATGTTGGAGACGAAGGCCTGGGCCAGTGCGAGGACGACGAACAGGCTCATGGTCGTGATGAAGACCTTGCGCCGGCCGAACCGGTCGGCGAACCAGCCTCCGCAGACGGCACCGATCAGCGCTCCCGCCTGCACCGCTCCGGAGGCCAGGCCCAGCATGCTGGAGCTGGGGTGCAGATCGTCCTGCACGAACAGCAGCAGGAAGGAGATGGCGTACAGATCCCAGGCCTCGATGAGGATCGTGGAGATCATCAGCCATCCGGTACGGCGGCCGGTGTTCGTGCCGTGCTCGCTGAGGACATGTCGTGCCGCGGCATCGGAGAGGTGTCGCAGCTCTGCCTGAGTGGTCAAGAGGACTCCTGGGACTGGTCCTACACGTCGTACGTTTCGCCTCCCGGAATGGAGTTCCGAGAAGTAGAATGCGGCCGAAGCTATTCAGAGCCCGTGGTGGTGTCAATGCCTTCTGGTAAGTCGTCTTCCGCTTCAGCTGCACCGTCGTCCGCCTCCGCAAGCGACGGAGCCGGCCCCCGGCGGCTCCTCCGGCTGATCGACGTGCTCTGCTACGCGGGCGAACCCATGCGCCTGGCCGACCTCGCCGCCGCGGCGGCCCTGTCGAAGCCGACGGCCCACCGCCTGCTCGGTGTGCTCACCGCCGAGGGCTGGGCCATCGCTCACCACGGCGGCCGTTACGGCATCGGGCCCGCCCTGCGCGGCATGGGCGCGGCGCTGACCAGCACGGGCCGGCAGGACAGCGTGGAGCGGGTGATCGTCGATCTCCAGCACCAGGTCAGACAGACGGTGCACGTCGGGATGCGCAGCGGCGACCGGGTCGTCTACACGCACAAGGTCGAGGGCGACCAGCCTTTCGCCATCGCCTCCCGGGTCGGCATGCAGCAGGCGCTGCACACCACCGCCATCGGCAAGTGCATCCTGGCCGACCTGGACGTGGCGGCACTGGCCGAGTTCGTCGCCCGCACCGGCCTCGAACGCCGCACGCCCCACACCCGCACGACGCTGCCCGCCCTCACCGAGGAGTTGGACCACGTCCGCTGCGCCGGCTTCGCCCTCGACGACCAGGAGAACGAGCCCAACGTCCGCTGCATCGCCGCCCCGATCCACGGCGCCGACGGCCGGGTCATGGGCGCGGTCAGCATCTCCACGGTGACGTTCGTGGTGGCACGCGAGGAGGTGCTGGCCCTGCACCCGCCGCTGGCGGCGGCGGCCAAGCGGCTGGAGTCGCTGTTCATGGGGTGACGGCGGGCGTCACGGTGTGGCGGTGCGCTCCGTGGGGTGGTCGCTGGTCCCTGCGGCGCCCGGTGCCGCGGGGCGCCGGCTGAAGCGCAGGACGCCGTCGTCGACGCGGCCGTGCCGCAGCGTCAGCAGATCGTGGGCGTAGTTCATGCCGAGCCGCCAGGGTGCCCGTGATCCGGCGCGCGGGAAGGCGTCGACGGAGCGCAGCACGTAGCCGGCGTCGAAGTCGAGCAGGGGCCGCTCGGTGACGGTGGGATCGTCGGCCACGGGCACGCACTGGTCGTAGCCGTGCGCGTCGAGACGGCGCAGCAGCCGCACCACGAACTCGCCGACCAGATCGGCCTTGAGGGTCCAGGAGGCGTTGGTGTATCCGATGGTGAACGCGAAGTTGGGCACCCCGCTGAGCATCAGGCCCTTGTAGGCCATGGTGCGCGGCAGTTCGACGTCGGCACCGTCGACGCACAGCCGCAGCCCGCCGAACGCCAGCAGCCGCAGCCCGGTCGCGGTGACGACGATGTCCGCGTCGAGCTCCGCTCCGGAGGACAGCCGCAGCCCGGTGCGGGTGAAGGCGCTGACCTGGTCGGTGACCACGGAGGCCCGGCCGTGCCGGATCGAGGTGAACAGGTCGCCGTCGGGAGCGAGGCACAGCCGCTGGTCCCACGGCCGGTAGCGCGGTTTGAAATGGGTGTCGACGTCGTAGCCGGGCGGCAGCTGCCGGATCGCTGCCTTGCGGATCCACGAGGTGACCATGGTCGGGCGGCGCCGGCTGAGCCGGTAGATCACCGTGCCCACGGCGATGTTCTTCCACCGGGTGACGGTGTAGGCGCGGCGCGCGCCCAGCAGCCGGCGCAGCCGGTGCGCCAGCGGGTCCCGGGCCGGGGCGGCGAGGACGTAGGTGGGCGAGCGCTGCACCATCGTCACGTGGGCGGCCCGCTCGGCGAGCGCGGGGACCAGCGTGACGGCCGTCGCGCCGCTGCCGATGACCACGACCCGCTTGCCGCTGTGGTCCAGGTCGGCGGGCCACCGCTGGGGGTGGACGACCGTCCCGGTGAACCGCTCGGCATCCGGGAAGTGCGGTTCATGGCCGGCGTCGTAGTCGTAGTAGCCGGTGCAGACGTACAGGAACCGCGCCGTCAGCCGGACCGTGCGGCCGTCGTGCCGCGCCTCGACGGTCCAGTGCGCGTCGTCGCTCGACCAGTCGGCACGCACGGCGCGGTGCCCGAAGCGGATGTGCCGGTCGATGCCGGCCTCGGTCGCGGTGGCACGGATGTACGCGAGGATCGACGGCCCGTCCGCGATGGCCTTCGCCTGCGTCCAGGGCCGGAACCGGTAGCCCAGGGTGTGCATGTCGGAGTCGGAGCGCACCCCGGGGTAGCGGAACAGGTCCCAGGTGCCGCCGATGCTGTCGCGTGCCTCCAGGACGCGATAGCTGCGTCGCGGGAAGGCCGTCTGGATGTGGTGGGCGGCCCCGACGCCGGACAGCCCGGCTCCGATGATCAGTACGTCCACCCGGACGTCTGCGTCCGCGGCGGGTTCGTCCTGCCCGGTGGTCGTGTCGGTCATCCGGCCTCCGTCGGATCGGTGGGGGAGGTGGCCGGGGTGCGCGACTGCGCGGCGGCCGGGGCTGCGGTGGACGGCGCAGCGCGGTGGGCCCGGCGGTGCACCACGGCGCGGCCGCCCTTGGCCGGGGCGCTGGCCACCCCTCGGGAGTGCCATCGTTCGTCCCGCTCGTCGGTCGGCGCCAGGACGAAGTCGCGCAGCAGGGTGCGCACGACGACGTTCATCTCCATGGTGGCGAAGGCCGCGCCGAGACAGCGCCGGCTGCCGCCGCCGAACGGGACCCACTGGTACAGGTCCGGCTTGCTGCCGAGGAAACGGGACGGGTCGAAGGCCCGGGCGTCGGGGAAGTTCCGGTCGTCGTCGTGCATCAGGACGATGCTGACCAGGACCGTGTATCCCTTGGGCAGCGTCCAGCGGCCGAGTGTGACGCCGTCGGCCTTCACCTGGCGGCCCACGATGTCGATGACCGGGCGGGTGCGCTGCACCTCCAGCAGCGCCGCCTCCCGCAGCGCGCTGCCGCCGGCGTCTGCCTCGGCGACCAGGTCGTGCAGCACGGCGGGGTGGCGGCGGAGCCGCTCCACGGCCCAGGCCAGGGTGGTCGCCGTGGTCTCGTGCCCGGCGGTGAGCAGGGTGATGAGCTGGTCGGCCAGCTCGCCGCGCCCCATCGCCGAGCCGTCGTCGTAGCGGCTCTGCACCAGCATGGCGAGGATGTCGTCGCGCTCGTCCAGGGCACCGTCGCGCTCCGCCGCGCTGATGAGCCGCCCGACGATCGCGTCGTACTCGCGGCGCATGGCCCGAAAACGCCGCCACGGGCTGAAGCGGCCACGCGGCGGGACGGGGAGCACGGCCAGCCGGGAGCCGAGGGTGACCATGCGGGGGAGCAGGGCGCGCAGCTCGGCGAACTCCGCGCCCTCGGCGCCGAACACCGCGCGCAGGATCACGTTGAGGGTGATGCGCATCATCGACGGCAGCGTGGCGAAGGCCCGGCCCTGCGGCCAGCCGGCCATCTCGCGGACCGTCTCCTCTTCCACGATCCTCTCGTAGGCGGCCAGCCGGCGACCGTGGAAGGGCGGCACGAGCAGCTTGCGCTGCCGGCGGTGGTCCTCGCCCTCCCGGGCGAAGAGCGAGCCGGGGCCGAGCACCCTGCCGAGGTTGCGTTCGAGGTTGTCGACGTCGTCGGTACCGGCCTGGAACAGCTGCTTGACCTCGGCGGGCTCGCTGATGACCACGCTGCGGCCGAAGATCGGCACATCGACGGTGAAGGTGTCGCCGTAACGGTCGCGCAACCGCCGCATGCCGCGCTGGGGCATGGAGAGCGCATACGCGCCCTGTGCCCAGCGCGGTGCGGTGGAGCCCGGAGGGAGTGTCCCAGTCGTCGCCATCCGCGAGCACCTTCCAGTGGTACGTTCACGTACCACTCGTACGGTACGCCGACGTACCAGTCCGTCAAGGCTTCCGACCGCAGCGTGTAGCGTGGGCGCCGTGACGACTGCGCGCGACGGGCACCCCGCGGCACGGCCGGCGCCCGCGTCCGGCGGCGCGGTCGGACCGCGTGGGCGGCTGCTCGACGGCCTCGCCGCAGCGATCGCCGAGGACTGCTACCGGAACACCACCGTGGCCGACATCGTCCGCCACGCGCGCACCTCGCGCCGCACGTTCTACGAGCACTTCGCCGACAAGGAAGCCTGCCTGATCGCCCTGCACACCGACGCGAACGCGGCGATGGTGCAACAGATCTCCGACGCGGTGGACCCGGCCGCACCCTGGCAGACGCAGGTACGGCAGGCCATCGAGGCGTGGATCGCCTGCGCGGAGTCCCGGCCCGCCACCATGCTGAGCTGGATCCGCGATCTGCCCTCGCTCGGCGCCCGGGCGCGCGGGTTGCAGCGCCAGATGATGGAAGCCCTCGTCGTCATGATGCAGACGCTGTGCGACACCGAGCAGCTGCGCGCCGCCGGCATCGGCCCGCTGCCCCGGCAGCGTGCGGTCGTCCTGCTCGGTGGTCTGCGCGAGTTGATCGCGACCACGGTCGAGGACGGCGGCCGTGCCGGCGACATCGCCGAGGACGCGGTCCAGGCGTCGATCGCGCTGCTCGCGCCGCGTATCTGAGTCCTCCCCGGCCCCGTGCCCGAGTCCTCCCGTGGCGGGGGAGGGGCGGAGCGGCATTGTCCGCCACCCCTGTCGGCGACATGAGCAACAAAATTGTTGACAATTTTTCGGGGCGGGACTTACGGTCGACAGGCACTCACCCAGGGAGGGCACGATGCCGAACGAAGCGCGTCCGGGCACCTACTCCGAGGTGCGCTGCATGCTGATGCGCGGCGGCACCTCCAAGGGGGCCTACTTCCTGGCCGACGATCTGCCGGCCGACACCGCCGCCCGGGACGATCTGCTGCTGCGCGTGATGGGCAGCCCCGACCCGCGCCAGATCGACGGCCTGGGCGGGGCCCACCCGCTGACCAGCAAGGTCGCCGTGGTCAGCGCATCGGACGACGAACGGGCCGACGTCGACTACCTGTTCCTGCAACTCGGCGTGGCCGAGGCGACCGTCACCGACCGGCAGAACTGCGGCAACCTCCTCGCCGGCATCGGCGCCTTCGCCGTCGAACGCGGCCTCGTCCCGGCCGGGTCGGGTCAGACCTCGGTGCGCATCCGCATGCTCAACACCGGTGGCCTCGCCACGGCCACCTTCCCGACCGTGGACGGGCGCGTGGACTACACCGGCAGCACGGAGATCTCCGGCGTACCGGGCGCGGCGGCGGCGGTCGTGATCGGGTTCGAACAGGGCACCGCGGCCCTGCTGCCCACCGGCCGGGCCCGTGACACGATCGCCGGCACCCCCGTCACCTGCGTGGACAACGGCATGCCGACCGTGCTCATCGCCGCGTCCGCACTCCACGTCAGCGGCTACGAGGAACCCGCGGAACTGGAGGCCGACAAGGACCTCGCCGCCCGGCTGAACGAGATACGGCTGGCCGCCGGCCCGCTGATGGGCCTGGGCGAGGTGCACGACACGACCGTGCCCAAGCTGACGCTGCTGGCGCCGCCCGTGCACGGCGGCACCGTCATGACCCGCACCTTCATCCCCGTGCGCTGCCACACGGCCATCGGCGTCCTCGGTGCGGCCAGCGTCGCCGCCGGGGTGCGCATCCCCGGCAGCGTCGGCGAGGGCGTGGCGGACCTGCCCGCGGAGGGGGAGCCGCTGCGCATCGAGCACCCCACCGGCTTCCTCGACGTCGAGAGCGCCGTGGCACTCGGCACCTCCGGCGTCCCCGTGGCCCGCCACACGGCCCTGGTGCGCACGGCGCGGAAGATCTTCGACGGCACGGTCTTCCCCCGGCCCACCTGACCCCGCCCGGTCCGCTCAGCCGCCCACCGCACCGCCGCCCACCCGCCATCGCTCCGCTGAAGGAGGTCCTCATGGCACCGCCGCTGGGGGACATCGCCCATCTCGGCCACGTCGAGCTGCTCACCCCCGACCTCGACGGCAGCCTGTGGTTCTTCACCACGATCCTCGGGCTCACCGAGAACGGCCGCTCCGGAGACTCGGTCTACCTGAGGACATGGGACGACTACGAGCACCACAGCCTCACGCTCACCGCCCACACCACGTCCGGCATCCGGCGCACCGCGCTGCGCGCCTCCGGCGAAGCGGCCCTGCAACGCCGGGTCGAGGCGCTCCGGCAGGCCGGGCTGCCCGGCCGCTGGGTCGAGGACGAACCCGGCATCGGCAAGCTCTACGTCACCCAGGACCCCGACGGCCACGAGGAGGCCCTGTACTGGGAGAGCGAGTGGTACCAGGCGCCCGACGAACTGCGGCCAGGACTGAAGAACCAGCCGCAGGCCAAGCCCGTGCAGGGCGTGGGGGTACGCCGCCTGGACCACGTCAACTTCCTCGCCGCCGACGTCGCGTCCAACGCCGCCTTCACCCACGAGGTGCTCGGCGCCCGCCCCACCGAGCAGATCGTGCTCGACAGCGGCCGGACCGCCGCGCAGTGGCTGACGTTCACCAACAAGTCCTACGACATCGTCTACACCGAGGACTGGTCCGGCGCGCACGGCCGGCTGCACCACGTGGCGTTCGCCACCGACAGCCGCGAGGACATCCTGCGCGCGGCCGACCTCTGCCTGGACAACGGCGTCCACATCGAGACCGGCCCGCACAAGCATGCCATCCAGCAGACGTTCTTCCTCTACGTCTACGAGCCCGGCGGCAACCGCGTCGAGCTCTGCAACCCGCTCACCCGGCTGGTGCTGGCCCCCGACTGGCCGCTCGTCACCTGGACGGAGGCGGAGCGGGCCAAGGGACAGGCGTGGGGGTTGAAGACGATCGCGTCGTTCCACACCCACGGGACACCGCCGGTGGACTGACGTCCCCACACCCACCGTGGCTCCGGCGCCGCGGCGGCCGTCGGCAGAATGGGGCCATGGACGCTGGACTCACCGCACTGCTCGGCGCCGCGGTCGGCTCCCTCGCGACCCTGGGCTCCGCGATGGTCACCGGGCGCGCGACGGCGCGTGCGCAGTTCGGCCAGTGGCGCCGGCAGCACCGCCGGGACGCCTACGCGAACTACCTGGGCGCGGTGTACGACCGGGATGTCGCCCTGGACGCCGTGCGCGACGCGCTCCGGGCCGACCGGCCGGACCTGCGGGACGTCGAAGAGAAGATGGAACACTTCGCCACCCGGGCCCGCGGTGTTCACCGCGCCGCCGAACTCGTCCTCCTCGAAGGGCCGTCGTCCGTGGTGGAGGCGCTCTACGGTGTGGTGCACGCGGCCGACGACCTCGCCGAGGTCACGCGGCGGATGGTGCGGGACGCCCACGACGGCGACACCTCCCGCAAGGCCGCGGACCTCGCCCTCGCCGCCGAGCGCGAGCACCTGCTGTACCAGGCCGTGAAGGGCCTGCGATCGGCAGCGGCCGACGTCCTCGGCGACGGCCGCACACGTTGACCGGGAGAACGATGACGGCGCCGTCACCAGGGACGGGTCGTCACGTACGCGTTGCCTCCGCCGCTCGTGATGGGGTCGGGCGTGCAGCCGCCCAGGTTGGCGTTCTTCGGGTCGTCGTGGCCCCACAACCAGACCTTGATGGGGCTCACCTGGCCCTGGGTGCCGGAGCTGAACTTCTTGCCGTAGTAGGAGACCGTGCCGACCTGGTTGTTCTTGAAGACGTTGCCCCGGCCGCAGTCCTCGCCGTCGAACCGCCAGTCGCTGAAGATCGCGTACGTTCCGGTGTGCCAGAACTTGTTGCCGTCGACGAGGTTGTCCTTGCTGTTGTGCCGGGTGCGGACGGGGTCGCCGGAGACGTAGCCGAACCTGTTGCCGCGGATCGTGCTGTCGTTGGTGTAGTCGGCCAGGTAGACGCCGTGGATGTTGCCCGGGCTCGTGGTGTTCTCCAGGTTGTAGAACCTGTTGTTCTCGATCACGGTGTGGGACGAGTTGGTGATGTGCACACCGCCGTAGCCGGTGCCTCCGGACACGTACTTGTTGCCGAGGTGCTGGAAGGTGTTGCCGCTGACGGTGACGTCGGTGACGCGGTCTCCGGCCGCGCCGCGGATCCGGATGCCGCCGTTGACGTAGTTCTGGATCGTCTCGCCCGAGATGGTGATGCCACTGCCGGCGGACGTGATCGTCATGAAGTAGCCGGGCGCGGCGGCGACCGCTGCCGGATCGTTGACGAGCCGTTGCCGGGCGGCCGTGCTCAGCCGGCTCGGCTTCAGCCGTGAGCCGTCGAAGACGACCGGTCCCGTGCCGGGCTCCGGCGCGAAGGTGATGTGCCCGCCGGGCGGGGAGTAGGTCCAGTTGACCTCCTCCCGGGGATGGTAGGTGCCGCCGTGGATGAGGACCCTGGCCTCGGTGGCACCCATGCCCGCCAGGAGTCGCTGCACGGCGGCGAAGGAGGCGGCGGGTCGCTCAGGGGCGCGGCCGTCCTGGGCCCGTGCGTCCTTCCGCACGGAGTCGGCCGGGTTCACGTAGACCGTGATCCCGCCCGGGTCGGTGGCGGCGGCGACGGGTGCCGACGGCGCCGCGCCTCCCAACACCAGGCAAGTCAGGGCAAGTGCTGGTAAGGCGGACATACGCATGAGTGAACCCCCTTGAGCACGGTGCTCCGGCGGAGCCCGTCGACGAGGCACTCACTCTGCACGACCCACCCGGGGCACATCTTGAACGGACCTTGAATCGCCGGGTCCGGCCTGCTCGGCGGGGGCGGGCCGGGCCGCCGGCCGGGTGCGGGGGCCGAAGACGGCCAGGATCGCGGCGCCCAGCAGCCAGGTGCCGGCGATGAAGAAGAAGACGCTGTGGTAGCCGCTGCCCTGGTAGAGGGCCGCGATGATCAGCGGTCCCGCGGCGTTCGAGAGCCGGCCGAGGCCGTAGGAGACCCCGGTGCCCAGGGATCGGCCGCGGGTGTCGAACAGCTCGGGGGAGTAGGCGTAGCCGAGTGCCGTGTAGCCGCGTTCGAAGAGGTTGACCAGGAAGCCGAAGACCACGATCAGCACCGGGTCGAACGTCAGGCCGTACAGCAGTCCGCAGAGCGAGATGACCGTGCCGAAGGCCACCAGGCACCACTTGCGCTCGAACCGGTCGGTGACGAGCGAGGCCAGGTAGGAGCCGAGCGGGGCGCCGGCCGTGGTGAGGGCCACGTAGAAGACGGACTTCTCGACGCTGAAGCCCTCCTTCGCCAGCAGCGTCGGCGCCCAGCTGGAGTAGCCGAAGAAGCCGATGGTCTGGGTCACCCACAGCACGGTGAGCAGCAGGGTCGGCGCGAGGTACTTCTTCTGGAGCAGCAGTCGTAGCGGCGCCTTGGTCTGCGGAGCCTCGTCGACGGGCGGCGCAGGCTCGGGCAGCGGCCCCTGCTCGGCGGCGACCTGGGCCTCGATCTCCTTCAGCACGGCATCGGCGGTGGCATGGTCGCCCCGGCTCTCGTGCCAGCGCGGTGACTCCTTGAGACGCCGCGTGAACAGCACGAGGAGGACGCCGAGCGAGCCCCAGAGGTAGACAAGACGCCACGACCAGTCGGTGAGCGGCACGACCCCGCTGGCGACGAAGTTGGTGGCCGGTGTGCCGCAGATGCCGATGACGATCGCGTACGCCTGGTACTTGCCGCGCACGGCGGCCGGATACATCTCGTTGACGTAGATGACCGCGACGACCGTCATCGCGGACAGGCCCGCCGAGGTGAGCACCCGGAACACCCCCAGCGAGACGATGTCCCAGGAGAACATCGACACGAAGGAGAAGACCCCGAAGAACGACGTCGTCCAGACCAGTGCCCGTTTGCGCCCCCACCGGTCGGCGAGGGTGCTGGCCACGACCGAGCCGAGGAACATGCCGACGAACGACAGCGAGGTGACGTAGGCGACCTGGTCGACCGTGACCCCCCACAGATCGATGAGCTTGGGGGCGGTCGTCGCGAAGCTGTTGATGTCCGCGAACTCGAAGAAGTAGGCGAACGAGACGGCCAGCAGGGTGATCTTGTGGAACCGGCCGATGGGCAGTCTGTCCAGCCGGTTCAGCGCATTGGCGTGCTGCGGTTGCGGTGTGTGTGGCATGACGGGGCCCTTGTCGTCAGGGAGGGTCAGGGGGAGGAGGGCGGATCGAGCCCCGAACGGGGCGGATCAGTTGGCCTCGCCGGGCCAGTACAGGCGCATGGGGTTGTCGACCAGCAGCTTCTGCCGCCGTGCCGCGGTGGTGGCCACGTGCGGCACGTGATCGACCAGCAGGCCGTCGTCCGGCATGTGGTCGGTGAGGTTGGGGTGCGGCCAGTCGGTGCCCCACAGCACCCGGTCCTCGAACTCCGCCACGACCCGGCGCGCGAAGGGCACGACGTCGGTGTAGGCGTTCCGCTCGCCGTCGAGGGCCGCGGGACCGGTGACGGTGAGCCGCTCCGGGCAGCTCACCTTCACCCACACGTCGTGCCGGTCGACGAAGCGCAGGAACCCGGTGAACTGCTCGCCGTCCACCGGCTCGGTGACATCCGGCCGCCCCATGTGGTCCACCACCAGCGCGGTGGGCAGGGCGCCGAAGAAGTCCGCCAGTTCCGGCAGGTCGGCGCTCTCGAAGTACAGGACGACGTGCCAGCCCAGCGGGGCCACCTTCCTGGCGATGGTGGTCAGGTCGTCCTTGGGGGAGGCGGTGACCAGCCGCCGCAGGAAGTTGAACCGCACCCCGCGCACCCCGGCCGCGTCCAGCCTGCGCAGTTCGTCGTCGGTGACGTCGGGGCGGACGGTCGCGACGCCGCGTGCCCGGCCGCCGGCCGCCCGCACGGCGTCGACCATGGCGCTGTTGTCCGCGCCGTGGCAGGTGGCCTGCACGATGACGTTGCGGGCGATGCCGAGGTGGTCACGCAGCGCGAACAACCGGTCCTTGCCGGCGTCGCAGGGGGTGTACTTGCGCTCCGGGGCGAACGGGAACGTGGCCTGCGGGCCGAAGACGTGACAGTGCGCGTCCACGGTGCCCGGCGGAAGGCGGAAGGCGGGCTCGGACGGGTTCGGGTGCCAGTCCAGCCAGCCCGCGGTCTTGGGGGACGGTGTGCTCATGGTGGTTCTCCGGGCCTTGTGGCGGTGATCGGTGTCCGCTGGTCGACTAGTCGACGTAGCGCAGGCCGGCGGACCTGAGCCGGTCCCGCATCTCGTAGATGTCGAGCCCCAGCTCGCCCGACGCGAGCCGCTGGCGCTTGTCGGCCTCGTTGTCCTCGCGGCGGCGGGCGGCCTCGGCGACCGAGCGGACCTCCCCGGCCGGTACGACGACCACCCCGTCGGCGTCGGCGACGACCACGTCACCGGGGTTGACCAGCGCATTCGCGCAGACGACGGGGATGTTGACCGAGCCGATGGTGGCCTTGACCGTGCCCCGGGAGTGGACCGCGCGGCTGAAGACGGGGAAGTCCATCTCGGCCAGTTCGGCGACGTCGCGGCAGCCGCCGTCGATCACCAGGCCGCTGCCGCCGTGCGCGCGCATCGAGGTCGCCAGCAGCTCACCGAAGAAGCCGTCCTCGCACTCGGTGGTGCAGGCCGCCACGACGACGTCACCCGGCTGTAGTTGCTCCACGGCCACGTGCAACATCCAGTTGTCGCCCGGCTGCATCAGCACGGTCACCGCCGGGCCGCACAACCGGGCACCCGGATAGACGGGCCGCAGGTAGGGGCGCATCAGGCCGGTGCGGCCCATCGCTTCGTGCAGGGTGGCGACCCCGAACGGGGCGAGCGCCGCCACGTCCGCGGGCGACGGGCGGGCGATGGAGCGGTGGACGACTCCGAGTTCGTGCATGGTCCGGTCTTTCCTGTGACGGGTCCTGGGCGGACGGACGGGTTCTGGCGGCCCTCGCGGGCGGGGTTCCTCAGCGCCCCTGACGCTTCAGCAGCGCGTCCAGGCGCGGGTAGACGGCCCGGGCGTTGTGCTCCTGCACGGCGGCCAGGTCATCCGGCGAGAGCCGGGCGGCTTCCGCGTAGCGGCGGGTGTCGTCGAAGTGGTGGCCGGTGCGGGGATCGACGGTGCGGACCGCGCCGATCATCTCCGAGGCGAACAGGATGTTGCGCACCGGCACGACGTCGAACAGCAGGTCGGCGCCGGGCTGGTGGTAGACGCAGGTGTCGAAGAACACGTTGCCCAGCACATGCTCCTCCAGCGGCGGCTTGTCGAGCATCATGGCCAGACCACGGAACCTGCCCCAGTGGAACGGGACGGCGCCACCGCCGTGCGGGATGATCAGCCGCAGGGTGGGGAAGTCCCGGAACAGATCGCCCTGCACGAGCTGCATGAACGCCGTGGTGTCGGCGTTGAGGTAGTGCGCCCCGGTGGTGTGGAAGGCCGGGTTGACGCTGGTGCTCACGTGCACCATCGCCGGTACGTCGTACTCGACCAGCTTCTCGTACAGCGGGTACCAGGAACGGTCCGTCAGCGGCGGGGCCGTCCAGTGGCCGCCCGACGGGTCCGGGTTGAGGTTCACCGCGACGGCGCCGTACTCCTCGACGCAGCGCCGTAGCTCGGGGATGCAGGTGGCCGGGTCGACGCCGGGCGACTGGGGGAGCATCGCGGCCGTCACGAAGCGCTCCGGGTAGAGCCGGCTGACCCGGAAGCAGAGTTCGTTGCAGAGCGCGGCCCAGCGTGCGGAGGTCTCGAAGTCGCCGACGTGGTGGGCCATGAACGAGGCTCGGGGCGAGAAGACCGTGACGTCGATGCCCCGCTCGTCCATCAGCCGAAGCTGGTTGGGCTCGATGCCGCCGCGCAGGTCGTCGTCGCCGATGTGCAGGTCGGCATGGGTGGGGGCGGTGGCGCTCGGGTCGGTGAGCGCGGCGATCTGCGCCTCGCGCCACTGCCCGAGCGCCGGTGGTGCCGTGGTGAAGTGACCGTGGCAGTCGATGATCATCGCTGCTCCTCACGGTGTGGCCGGCGCCGGGCCTCGCTCGGTGACAGGGCGCCTCTGCGCACGCCGGCCGGCCGGGTCGTCCTGGATTGCACCATTGCTCTCCCTTGCTGTGCGGTCTCCCCCACTGCCCTGAACGGGCGTGGGAGGTGCCCCCGCGCCCAACCTAACCATTGACGAAATTGTTGACAATATGCTCGACGAAAAAGTTTCAATGGCCCGGACGGCGTCGTTAGACTGCGTTTCGGTTGCGTCCGGACGACGAGGGAAGGCGGTAGCGGTGGCGCAGAACCAGGTCACCGGTCGGGAGGGGCGGAGCGCGGTCTGCGCGGGCATCCGTCGAGCACTGGCGGTGGGCGACATGGTGCCCGGACAGCGGTTGGTGGAGCAGGAGCTGTCCGAGACCTTCCAGGTCACCCGCAGCGCGGTGCGCGAAGCCCTCCAGGACCTCGCCGCCGACGGTCTCGTGGAGCTGGTTCCCCGCCGCGGCGCCAGGGTGCGCGTCATCTCCGTCGACGAGGCGGTCCTGATCACCGAGTGCCGCGCCGCGCTGGAGGCCGTGTGCGCCCGGCGTGCGGCCGAACGCGCCACGGACGCGGACCGCGTCACGCTGAAGGAGATCGGCGAGGAGATGCGCCGGGCCGTGGCCGACGGCGAGCGGGACGCCTACTCCGCGCTGAACCGCCGGCTCCATGACTTCATCACCGAGGTGAGCGGCCAGCAGGTGGCGCAGACCCTGCTCGACCGGCTGAACGGCCAGATGGTGCGCTACCAGTTCCGGCTCGCGCTGCGCCCCGGCCGCCCCGCCCAGTCGCTGCCGCAGCACCTGGCGATCATCGACGCGATCGTGGCCGGGGATCCGCCCGGCGCCGAGGCCGCCGCCCGAACCCATGTGGACAGCGTGATCGAGATGCTGCGGGCGACGCCGCGTCCCTGACGGCGGTGACCGTTTGACGTCGGTGACCGCTTCGGCGGGCCGCGGGCACCGCCGATCCGGCGACTACTCCGCGGTGTCTCCCGCGGCCTCCTCCGTCTCGGTGGGCGCCGACGCCGCGCCCTTCGCCGGGCGGGTACCGGTCGGCCGGGTGTGGATGAACAGCTGCCGCCGGTCGCCCACGTCCAGGCGCTCGGGCAGCGGCAGCTCGTAGCGGACCGGACGGGCGTGGTCTGCCAGCTGGCGGCGCGGGTTGTAGACCTGGTTGAACCGCCACAGCATCCGGGCGAAGTTCGTCTGGCCACGCGCCAGGTTCCCGGCCAGCACCCGGGCCGCGCCGACCGCGGTCCGCAGACCGAGGTGCTTGCGGTTGATGACGGCCTGGGTGCGCACCAGCTCGCGGTAGAACTCGGCGAGCGGCAACGTGGTGGGCACCACCGCATGCTGGATGTCGAACAGCCGGTAGTCCCGGGTGGTCAGCCGCCGCGACTCGGTGTGCCACACCTCCGTGCCCGGATAGGGCGTCATGACGGTCAGATGGACGATCTCCGGCACCGCCAGCGCGAACTCCCGGACGGTCCGGAACCGCTCGTGGTCCCAGGCCGGATCCACGATCAGATTGATGGCGACGCTGATGCCGAGCCGCCGCGCCACCTCCAGGGCCCGGAAGTTGTCGTCCGGGCTGACCCGCTTGCGGTACAGGTCCAGGCCCTCGGCGTCGATCGCCTCCATGCCGAGGAACATGTACCGCAGGCCGAGGCGCGCCCACCGCTCGAAGACCTCCGTGTTGCGCAGCAACACGTCCGCGCGGGTCTCCAGGTAGTACCGCTTGCGGATCCGCCGGCGCTCCAACTCGGCGGCGATGGCGTCGCCGTGCTCGGGCCGGATGAAGGCCACGTCGTCGACGACGAAGACGTTCGGCTCGCGGATGCTCGCCATCTCCTCGGCCGCCGCCTCCGGAGACGCCTTGCGGTAGCTGCGCCCGTAGAACGTCCACGCCGAGCAGAACGAGCAGTCCCAGGGACAGCCGCGGGTGAACTCGATCGACGCGCACGGGTCCAGCTCCCCGATGAAGTAGCGGCGCCGGTGCCGCAGCAGATCGCGCGCGGGCTTCGGGGCGTCGATGCTGTGCAGCATCTGCGGGGCGGGCCCGCTGCCGTCCGGCGTCACCACGCCGGGCACCCCGGCGGCGGCAGCGCGGTCCGGAACCGCCTCCAGCAGGGGGACGACCGCCGTCTCGCCCTCGCCGCGCACCACCGCGTCGACCGCCCCCTCGGCCTGTTCGATGACGTCGTCGGCGACGAAGGACACGCTGTGCCCGCCGAAGAAGACGAACACGCCCGGCAGCAGCCGCTTGGCGCTCCGGGCGATGTCGATGGCCTCCGGGATGTTCGCCAGGTAGTTCAGCGAGATGCCCAGCGCGTCCGGCCGGAAGCCGGTCAGCTCACGGGTGAGCATGGCGTGCCGGTCGGTCTGTAGGTCGACCATCCGCACCTGGTGCCCGGCGGCGACCGCGGCGCCCGCCACGCGTTCGAGGCCGAGGGGCTCCAGACGGAGGAAGATCTCCGAGTACATCAGGGCGCTCGGGTGGACGAGCAGCAGGCGCATCTGCGTACCTCCAGGTGCCGGCGCCGGGGACCGCCTCGCCCTGCCGCCGCGCGCGGGATCCCCGCCACGGTATGCGCGCCCGGCGCGCACCCTTCCGACCGCCGGCCGTGTCGCCGGGGACGCCACCCGGACGGCGGGTTCGCTCCGGTTGTGCCGGGGGGGCGTCTCCGTCCGAGGGAGGTGGTTTGTGTCGTGTCCGGACCACCGGGCCGGTGGGTGGCTGGTCGCGCAGTTCCCCGCGCCCCTGTTCAGGCGCCTTCGGCGCCATCCTCGCCCACGGCGCACCTATGAGAGGCGCGGGGAACTGCGCGACCAGCCATGACGCAACCGTCAGATCGCCACCGTCCCAAGGGGGCTGTCTCAGCCGTATTCGGCCACCGGGCCGCAGAGCCTACGCAAACAGCTCCACCGGAAACGCCCCAGCCAGCGCCGCGTAACCCGCAGGGTTCATGTGGAGGTGGTCCCCCACGTCAAACGCGGGGTTCAGCCGCCGTGGCTGCTGCGGATCACGTGCGGCCCGGTCGAGGTCGACGACCGCGTCGAAACGGCCACTCGTGCGAATCCAGTCGTTGACCGCCTGCCGGGCCGCCTCGCGGGTCCCCCCGGGGTCGTCGTAGCCGTTGCCGCCGAAGGGCGTCAGGGTCGCCCCGTATGCCTTGAGCCCACGGTCGTGGGCCTTCGTGATCATTTCACCGTAGGCGGCGATCAGCTGGCCGGTCACCGCCTGCTGCGCCTGACTGGTGGCGCCGGCGGTTCCGATGTCGTTTATCCCCTCGAAGACGATCACCGAGGTGACACCGCTCGGGCCCAGCACATCGCGGTCGAAGCGGGACACCGCGCTGGGGCCGAGACCGTCGTTGAGGACCCGGTTGCCCCCGGCGCCCTGGTTCAGCACGGCCACGCCCGCCGTGCCGGGATTCGCCCTGAGCCGGTCGAACAGCTGGTCGGGCCAGCGGTCGTTCCCGTTGGTGGTGGAGCCGCGGCCGTCGGTGAGCGAGTCGCCCAGGACGACGGTGGCACGTTCCGAGCCCGGGGCCGTGACCTCCACGCCGCTGAGGAAGTACCAGTGCTCGACGGTGGTGGCACCGGGCAGCGCGGCATCCTGGCCGTGGTCGCCGGCGAGCAGGTACGAGGTGGTGCGCGAGCCGGGGTGCGAGGTGATGTCCTGTGACGCCTGCCCGGTCGCCAGGTACATCGTGACCGTCAGGTTCGAGTCCGGCTGCACCGCCAGCTCCAGCGGCTCGGAGACCGCCTCCTGCCCGACCGGCACGGTCACCGACTTCCGGCCCTGGAAGGTCACCTGCTGGGAGGTGCCCTCCTGGATGCGGTCCACACCGGCTCTCCCGTCCTGCGGCAGGGCCACGAAGACCGAGGTGACGGGCAGCGGGGCGCCACCGAACACGTTGGACAGCCGCAGCCGCACCTGCGCGCCCCCGAGCGAGACGTGCACGGTCTGCCGCAGGGTGCTGTCGACGAGCACCCCACCGGACTGCGTGAACGGCGCCGGAGGCATGTTGGACGGCTCGGTCAGCTGCGGCATCGCGGTCCAGGTGTGCACCCAGCGGGCGTCCGTCGCCGGCTCGGGGTGGTGCCGCGCGCCGGCGACGGCCGGATCGGCGGTGACCGTGGACGGGGTGGCCGTCCCCGGATCGCCTCCGCCGGCGGCGTGCGCGACGGTCGACCCTGCGGATGACACCGCGAAGGATGCCGTGCCGAACAGGCCGGCCGTGATCCACGAACGTCTTCTCATAGTGGTGTGCGCCTTCCTGGCTGGCGAACCCCACCCGGTGCGGGGGGTGCCCGGAGTCTCATACGGTTCGCAGCGTTCGCGCGAGACCATACGGCGCTTGGCGAACGGCTGTCGGGGCATCGGGCGATTGGTTCCGACGGCCGTCTGATGACCGGCCGGTGAACACCGTGGCACGGTGCCGATACTGCGTTTTCCGGGGGATGCCCCCGGACTCCCAGCCGGAAAGGCAGGCCGGCCGGGGTGGCCGGCGCGGACATCGCGCGGGAAACCTGAGTAACACCGCCGTGCGGCGGTGTGACCTACCGAAGGACGGGCATGCGCTACCCCTACGATCCCGAGCTGGCCGCGGCCTTGACGATGATGGCCGAGGTGGACATCACCGACCTGACGGCGGCCCGAGCCGCCCAGGCACGCGAGGTGGCCGCACGGCTGGCGGCCGTGGACACCACCGGTGTGATGGTGACGGAGCTGCGCGCGCCGGGGCCCGCTGACGCCCCCGACGTGCCGCTGCGCCTGTACCGCCCGGATCCCGCGCCGTGCCCCGGGCCGCTGCCCGTGCTCTACTCGCTGCACGGCGGCGGGTACGTGCTCGGCTCTCCCGACGTCGACCACGAGACCAACCTCCGCCTCTGCCGCGACCTCGGCGTCCTCGTGGTCTCCCCGGACTACCGGCTCGCGCCGGAACACCCGTACCCGGCAGCCCTGGAGGACTGCTACGCCGGCCTGTGCCTGCTGGAGAAGAACGCCACCGAGCTGAACCTCAGGCCCGATCGGATCGCGGTGTGCGGGGACAGCGCGGGTGCCGGGCTCGCAGCCGCGCTGACCCTGCTGAGCCGGGACCGCGGCGGCCCCTCGATCTGCTTCCAGTACCTGTGCAGCCCGGCCCTGGACGACCGCCTGACCACCCCCAGTGCCGTGTCCTGCACCGACACACCGGTGTGGAACCGCCGCAACGCGGAGCTGAGCTGGTGGGCCTACCTGGGCGAGGCAGCCGGCTCCGAGGACGTCCCCGTGTACGCCGCGCCCGCCCGCGCTGAGGCCGGCCAGCTCACCGACCTGCCGCCCGCGCTGGTCACGGTGATGCACTTCGATCCGCTGCGCGACGAGGGCATCCACTACGCGCAGGAGCTGCTCGCCGCGGGTGTACTGGCCGAACTGCACGTGTACCCGGGCACCTTCCACGGCGCCGTCATGGTCGAGCACGCCGCGGTCATCCGCCGGGTGACCGACGAGGCCACTGCGGCGCTGCGCCGGGCGTTGTCGCCATGAGGCCGGGGCGGTGCGGCGCAGGCTCCGTACCCGAGCGGCGTGGCCCGCGGTGGTGTCAGGGCAGCGGCGCCGTGCCCAGCCGGTACGCGTACAGCGCCAGCTGCGCGGCGAAGCGGTCCTGCGGGTCGCTCAGCCCGCGACCCAGCGCGCGCTCGGCGCGCACCAGACGTGCCGCGACCGAGCTGTGGTGCAGGTACATGCCCGAAGCGGCCTGGCGGAGCGAGCCGGTCCGGCAGAACGCGGCCAGCGCCTCGATCACCGCCCGGCCGCCCGGCTGCTCCGCGAGCGCCACCAGGGCCCGCACATCTGGCTGGTCCCGCAGCTGCGGCAGCGGAATCTCGGCGAGCAGTGCCACCGGACCCAGCTCGTCGTGGTCGACGATCGCCTCCTGCGGCGGCTCCGCCACCGCGAACCGCAGTGCGTTGCGGGCCTGCTTCCAGCTGGTGCGCGCGGTCAGCGCCGGCGCCGCGCCCCCCACCCCGGCCCGCACCTCGCCGGCGACCGTCCCGGGCAGTGGAGCCGCGGTACCCGGACGAGCCTCCCGGCCCGCCGGCCGGCCACGGCGGACGGCGCGCTCCCCGGCCCGTTCGCACAGCACCGTGCGCAAGGTCTCGCAGGGCGAGTCCGAACCGTCCCTGCGTTGCAGCAGTACCACGGCCTCGGCTCCCAGCCGGGCCACCCGGACGGTGCCGGGCAGTCGCCCGCGGCCGAACAGGGCGACCGCCGCAAGCCCGGCGTCCACGCCGTCCGAACAGGTCACCGTCGTCACCCGGAGCGGCGCAGCGGGATCGAGACCGAGCCCGCGCAGCGCATGCGCCCGGTCGGCGACGGGTTCATGCTCGGAGAGCACCCGCTCGACGAGCGCGGGATCGGCCACCTGCGGTGCGACGCCGTGCCCGGACCCCGATTCCAGGGTTCCGGCGGCGATCGCCATCCATTCGAGCACCAGGTCGTCGAACGGGCCCGGCACGCCCGGCCGTTCCAGCCAGACACGGCCGGTCGGGCGCAGGCCGGTACTGCCGGAGATCCGCCGTGGTCCACCGGTCAGCGCCGTGCCGTCCGGACCGGCGCGCACGCTCCGCCCGTCGGCCAGTTCCAGGCCGGCCGGGCACTCGGCGAGCCCCGCGGTGGACCGCACCAGCGCGGTCGCATCGAGGCCCCGGCCGAGCAGTGCCTGGAAGTGGGCGATGACCCGGACCGCGGCAGCTGCATCCGCGTCCAGGGCCGACAACCGCAGCAGCAACCCCTTCACACCCATCAGTTTAGAGAGGGCATGCTCATGCTCAAGAGATTGAGGGCAACCGTGACCGCGGTGGCGGCCACGCTGCTGCTGACCGCCGGTGCGATGGCCGCGACGTCGGCCAGCGCCGCGCCGTCCGGTGCCACCGCCTCGTTGCAGGAGGTGACGAACTTCGGCAACAACCCGGGCAACCTGCGGATGTACGAGTACGTTCCGAGCAACGTCAAGCCCAACCCGGCGATCCTGGTCGCGGTGCACTACTGCACCGGTACCGGTCCGGGCTTCTTCTCCGGCAGCGAGTTCCACTCGCTGGCCGACCAGTACGGCTTCATCGTGATCTACCCGGACGCCAACGTCTCGGGCCAGTGCTTCGACGTCTCCTCGCCGCAGGCGCTCAAGCACGACGGTGGCAGCGACCCGACGTCGATCGCCTCGATGGTCACGTACGTCGAGCAGCACAACCAGGCCGACGCGAGCCGGGTCTTCGTGGCGGGCGCTTCCTCGGGCGCGATGATGACCGATGTGCTGCTGGGGGACTACCCGGACATCTTCAAGGCCGGTTCGGCGTTCATGGGCGTGCCGTTCGCGTGCTTCGCCACCACGGATGGTTCGGGCTGGAACAGCCAGTGCTCCAGCGGGCAGATCACCCACACCGCCCAGGAGTGGGGCGACATGGTCCGCAACGCCTACCCGGGGTACTCGGGGGCGCGGCCGCGGGTGCAGTTGTGGCACGGCACGTCGGACACGACGCTGAACTACCACAACTTCGGCGAGGAGATAAAGCAGTGGACGAACGTGCTGGGCGTGAGCCAGACGCCCGTGTCGACCCAGACGTCCGGTAACACCACCCGGACCCGTTACGGTGCCGACTCCACCCAGGCGCCCGTGGAGGCCTACAGCATCTCGGGCGTGGGGCACTCCCTGCCGCTGTCCGGCCAGGCCGCCCAGGCGATCGCCTTCTTCGGCCTGAACGGCTGACCCGCGCACGACCGGGGTCACGGGCGCAGCCCCCGTGACCACCGCACCACGGGCCCGCGGGACGCACCTCCCGCGGGCCCCTGCGCGAGCCGAATGCGGTCCGCCTCGGGGGTACCCCTTTGTCCTGGGGTGCCGAAGGGCCGCCTTTGCTGGGGTGGGTGGGTCGGTGTCGCGGGGGTATGTACGTGCTCGGCCGGCGCGATTGCCCTGGACCGCCAGTTCACCGGCACCCAGCGGCGGTCCTGCGCGCGCACATACCCCCACGACACCTCCCGTCTCACTCGCGACTCTCCCCCGGTGGTTCGTTATTCCTTCCTCCACCCCTTTCGGGGTGTCGCCCCCCACGGGCATGGAACAAGCCCCACCGGGGTGCGGGTCGCGTACGAAACGGGAGGGGGCGTGGGGGATGTGCGCGCGCAGGACCGCCGCCGAGTGCCGGTGAACTAACGGTCCACGATCATCGCGCCGGCCGAGCACGTACATCCCCCACGCCCCCGACCCACAACGAAACAGAAGGCGACCCCAGCCAGAGCCGACCCGCAGTCGGCAACGCGCACCGGCACACGCCGCGCGCATCAAAGCCGTCCGGCGATTGAGGACGAGGCCGTCAAGGCCGACAAGGGGGGCCTGGGGGCAAAGCCCCCAGCGGGGCAACCACGGGGCGGCGCCCCGAGGAGAGGGCACCGTTTAAACCCCTCACGGCACCGATTCCCCCCAACGGAGTGACTCCCGTTCGTCGCAGGACATCTCCAACCCCTAATGTGACCCCGGGCAGCGCCCTTGCCGGACCACCGGAGGCATCACACCGAACCGCCGGAGGCACCCCGCACCCGCGGGAGGGGCGCGCGAAGCTCGGAGGGGAAGCACGCATGTCTGAATATGCCGATCGTGATCACATGAGCGCTCTGGTGTTCGGGCAAGCCGCACGTATCGGATATTTTCACGCCGACGGTATCGCCGAATCACTCGGAGTTCCGCTCGAAACGGTCGAGACCATTCGTCAGGAACTTCGGGACCTGGGCCTCCTCCAGCCGTCCGCGCATAATCCGGAATTACTAATTCCGGTACACCCCGATGTCGCAGCGACAGAGCTGACCAGCCCGGCGGAGCACGAGATACGCCAACTCCGCGCCGGCATCAACGAGGTGAAGCTCCGTCTGGGCCGGCTCACGCCCGCATTCAGCGAGGGCCGAAGACAGCTGAGCCGTGCCCGGCGCGGGTTCGAGCCGATCACGGCCACCGGTCAGATCAAGTGGGTGCTCAAGGAACAGTTCAGCGAGTGCCGCAGCGAGATCCTGATCAGCGGCACCTCCGTACCCGTACCCGAGGACATCCTGGAGATCGTCCGGGAGAAGCTCCGCGAGGCCTCCCGGCGCGGCATCCGCATCCGCGTGCTCTGCAGCCACGCCACCTTCGCGGATCCCGCCGCGCTCACCTGCACGGCCGAACTCGCCGCTCTGGGCGCCAGCATCCGGTCGCGTCCGGAGGTGGCCGGTCGACTGGTCATCGTCGACCGGGAGTTCGCCGTGGTGTTCAACGAGGGGTTGGGTGCCGAGGCGGGCGCACGCGAGGACACGGACGCACACGCCACCGACGCCACTGCCGGTGACGGGCCGGCGACCCGGCCCACAGGTCCGACCGAGGCCTGCGAGGACGGGCCCATGGCCGTCACGATCAACGAGCCCACCACGCTGACCGCACTCGGCGCCGGTTTCGATCTGTTGTGGCAGGATGCCAAACCCTTCGGCGAAGGCACCGCCAGGAACGCTTCGGTCACCGACGACTTGAAGGTGGCGATCGTGCGCCTGCTGGCTCAGGGTCACAAGGATGAAGTCGTGGCCAGGCGACTGGGCCTGTCTGTACGTCAGTGCAGACGGTATGTCAAGGAAATCATGGATGAACTCGACGCGGCGAGTCGCTTCCAGGCGGGCGCGAAGCTGGCCCTGGCCGGTTCGGTGACATGGGAGCAGACCGACTCGGACGTGGCCTGACAGCACTCGTCGCGATGAGGTGACGCGGGGTTCCGGCAGTCGCCGGGACCCTGTCCCGACAGCCGCCTCCCCGCGCGTCCGCCGTGGTCAGGAGGGTGTCGGGGGTGCGGATGCGAGGACGGTCGTTTGGCCTGTCCCTTATCGTCCACGCCGGCGTCCGGCCTACCACTCATCGCATTACAGGAGGGACGGTTGAGGATGTCTTGACCAAGCGATAAGCCTGTAACAAGCAGGTAGGAACTTCCTGCCATGCAGGTTGTTGCCGCGCGGATCAATCTGTGCGCGATCTAGACTCGCCTCCGCTTGCGGGTTGGCTGCTGGCTGGATTGTTCCCGTGCCCAGGGCGCTAAAGCGTCCCGGATCCCACCACATGGGCGTCCAGGAGGATAACGAGAGGGCTCTGCACGAACGACGGCAACGACGCAGCAAGACTGCACACAGATGCATATGGGTACATCGGGGGATCCATGCAACTCATCGACCAAAAGGCCGAGATCACGGCTCTGGAGTCTGCTCTGGAGGACTGTCGGGACGGCCGGAACCGAATCGTCCTCATCGAGGGCGCCGCCGGATGCGGCAAGAGTGAGCTTCTCGCGACCTTTGCGGAGCAAGCCACGGCCACGGGGGCAAACGTACTGTTCGCGACGGGTTCCACCGCAGAGCGGGAGGTACCTCTCAGCACGCTGCGTCAGCTGCTCGACGGCATACCCTCGCTCGATCTGGACGAGGTGCACAGGCAGGGCACGGGCCCCCTCTCGATCGGAGGGATGCGCGAGCTGCACTTGCGCCTTTGTTCGATCTCGGAGTGTGCTCCCGTTGTCTGTTGCATTGACGATCTGCAATACGTGGACGACGCCACACAACAGTTCCTGGTCTATGTGGCACGCCATCACAATCGTTCGACCAGGATTCTCCTGGTCGTCACGCAGACTCTGCATTACAGCCCTTTCGACGCGAAGTTCAGTACGGAACTCCTGCGCCGTCCGACCCTGAGTCGACTTCAGCCTCAGCCCTTGACCGCCAATGAAGTGGTGCACGCACTTTCCCGTTATCCGGGATTGACCGAGCAGGACGGAATGGCGGCGGCGTTGCACCGGATCAGCGGGGGAAATCCGCTGCTGCTGCGCGCGCTGCTCTCCGAGCACACCGGTGTGCGTACGCCGGCCGCCCTGCGGCCCACCGTCATAGAGCCGCAGCCCGGCGGGGCGTTCGCCCGTGCCGTGGTCAGCTGTCTCCAGAGCTGTGGGCAGAACGTGCTGACGCTGGCCGCCGCAATGATCGTCCTGGAGCAGCTCGCCACCACGTCGCTGCTGGCCCGGCTGATCGGCACCACCAGGACCGCCGTGTCGCAGGGCATGTCCGCGCTGGAGTCCTCCGGGCTGAGTGGCGAGGGGCTCCGGCATCCGGTGGTCAGGACCACCGTCTTGGACCATCTGCCACCCGGCACGCTGGCCGAGATGCACCGCCGCGCCGCGGACATCCTGCACACCCAGGGCTGTGACGCGAGCGAGGTGGCACGACACCTGCTGGCCGTCGTCTCCGAGGGCGGTACGCCGGACTTCCCTACGTGGGCCGGCGACGTGCTGCGCAGCGCCGCGGAGGAGTTCGTGGAGCGCGACATCGAGCAGGCCGTCGGGCTGCTGGAGCTCGCCCACCACGCCTGTGCGGACACCGAGAAACGCGTGGCCATCAAGACCCGGCTGGCGGCCATCGTCTGGCGGCTCGACCCGGGCCTGTCGGAGCAGCACCTGGCGGACGCGGTCCAGGGGGCCCGCTCCGGTGCGGTCCCGGTGTCCCAGCTGCTGCCGCTGCTGCACCTGCTGGTGGCGCAGGGCCGGATGGCGGAGGCCGCGGACGTGCGCGGGCTGATCTCGTCGCTGCCGGAAGACGTCACGGCGGACGCCTCGGACCGGGTGTACCGGGCGGCGATGGACCCGGACGGCACCCCGGTGGGCACCGAACCGGACTTCCTCCTGCCCACCCGGCTGGCCGGCTCGCCGGACGAGTTGGCCGCGGCGCAGCAGCACGACGAGCAGGCGTTCGCCGTGGTCGGTTCCAGCAGCGCCGACATCACGCGGTTCTTGCAGAGCACCAAGCTGACCGGCGCCACGGTGCCGCCGATCGTGCAGGCCATCATGGCCCTGACCACGTCGGAGGACCTGGAGCGCGGGGCGCACTGGTGCCGGGTCTTCCGGGATGAGGCACAGCGCTTCGACGCGCCCGGCTGGCAGTCGCTGTTCTCGGGGCTGCATGCCCAGGGGCTGCTGCGGCTCGGGGATCTGTCCGGTGCCGAGCAGCACTCCCTGGAGGCGCTGGACCGGCTCTCCGACCAGAAGCCCAGCGACTTCTCGTACTCCGTGCTCTCCACGCTGCTGCGGGCGCGCACCGAGATGGGGAAGTACGCGGAGGCTGCGGCGATCGTGGAGCAGCCGGTCCCGGACACCCTGCACCTGACCGTTCACGGCCTGGCCTACTTCCGCTCCCGTGCCCAGTACTACATGGCCACCCGGCAGTTCCAGGCGGCGCTGATCGATCTGTTCCAGGTGGGGCGGTTGATGAAGAAGTGGGGTATCGACCGTCCTCTGGTCCTGCCGTGGCGCACGGACGTCGCCGAGGTACTGCTCCAGCTCGGCCAGGTCGCCCGCGCCGAGCAGCTGGTGCACCGGCAACTCTCCATGACCGACGGGCGCCACCCCTGGGTCCGGGGCACCTCGCTGCGGCTGCGCGCCGCCACGAGCGACCCCAAGCGCCGGCCCCACCTGCTCCACCAGGCGATCGCCGAGCTGCGGAAGTCCGGGGACAAGGTGGCCTTGGCGCGTGCCCTCGCCGACCTGGGCGACGCACTGGTCGCGCTGGGCGATCCGCTGGCCCGCACCATCCGCAAGGAGGCCCTGAGCCTGGCGGCGGAGTGCAAGGCGGCGGTGCTGCATGAGCGGATCCTGCACGGCGCCCCGCCGGAGCTCGGCCCGCGGATCGAGCCCGGTACCGTCCACCCGGTTGCCGGGCGGGAGAAGGAGGCGGGTTCGACCCTGAGCGAGTCGGAGCGCCGGGTGGCGTCCTTGGCGGCCCTGAAGTACACCAACCGCGAGATCTCGGGGATCCTGCACATCACCGTGAGCACCGTGGAGCAGCATCTGACGCGTGTCTACCGCAAGTTGAACATCTCGCGTCGCCAGGATCTGCCGGCGCGCCTCGATCTGCATCCGATGGATGCGTCGGAGGCGCTGTGACGGCGTCATGGTCTTCGTCATCCCTTGCGGTATGGAATCGGTCCCCCTTCGGGGTGCTGTGGCGACCGCCGCGCGCGGTCGCGTACCGGCACCCCGTCGCGGCTCCGTGACGGTCGGCCTTTCACGGCGCCGTTCAGGTCATGAGGCCGTTCGGGTCAGGGTTCCGTTCAGGCCGCGTGCCGGTGGCTTCGATTCCTGGTCGTCTCGCGACGGCAGCGGTGAACGGTCGTACGGCAACGGCTCCGGGTGCGGCCGTGCGGTCCTGCGGGTGGTCGGCTCCGGTCAGGCGCCTATCAGCTCGCGGACCGTGCGGGCGACGGACGCGTCCTTGAGCATCCCGTCGTGTTCGATGTCGAAGGTGATCTCGGTGCCGACGAGTTCGGCCTCCGGCAGCAGCAGCGCGGCGCGGGTGCGGCTCAGTCCGCTGCTGGTGGTCGACGAGCACAGGGCGGTGCCCCGGGCCCACAGCTGGATCACGTCGGCCCGGTCGGCCACGGCGAGCACGCAGAGCCGGGCAGCCGCCCGCTCCAGGGCGCCCATGGCCCCGCTCACCTGCGTGGTGGACGGCGTGCCGATGGTGGTCCGGGGGGTTGACGGTCGGTCCGCCGCGGATGTGGGCGACGTGCCGGCCTCGACGAGCAGGGCGTGCAGTCGGGTGGCGAGTGCGGTCGGATCGTCGCCGCATGCCGCCACCACCGAGGCGGCGCTCTCCCTCAGCCGCGTCAGCCGATCCGGTCCGGCCGGCTGCGAGAGATCGTCGATGAGCGCGAGGAACTCGTCGTAGACGCCGTCGGTGTCCACGAACTCCGGGTCGATCAGCAGGATCTCGGGAAAGGTCTCCTGCCAGGCGGCCACGGTCTCGGAGAGCACGGCCGCCAGCACACCGGCCACGCCGCAGGCGAGCACCGCACGGACTTTCAGGCCGCTCTCCCGTATTTCCCGGGTCAGGGGCCGGACGTATTCCTCGATCTCGGCATCCCATGGCAGGGCGCGCGCTGTCCCCCGGGTACGCCAGACGGTGTGCGGGGTGTCCATCAGCGAAACGAGGTCGCGGTATCCCTCTACATCGGTCTCGGTGACCGGCCAGTCGACAACGAGAACGAGCTGATCCGAATCCGCGGAACGAAGTTCTTCCCAATACTGGAGATCGCTCACTGTCGGGCTCTCCTTTCCCGTCTCGCCTCAGCTGGCCGTCCCACTTCTACGGCCAGTCAGGTTACGGTTCTGTGTCGACGGGGGTAACCCCTAGCTCCCCCTAACTCGGCGTCGAAATCGTCCCCCTAACCCGTAGGGGAATACGCCTCGTGATTCTCCTGGGCGGTACGGCACCGCCACCCCCCACAGCCCCGCCCCCGAAGTGACGCAGGTCACTCCTACACCGCCCTGGCCTGCAAACATAAGGGTTTTATAGGGGTAGGGGGACGAGAAACAGGGGTACCCCACACCCGGCCGGCACACCATGATGGACAGTTGAAGCAGGTGTTCCCGTGGCCCGCGGAAACGGCCGCGTGACATGCAGAGCGGCGCCCGTCCGTAAGGCGTGAGCCCGATACGGGCGGTGAGCGTGCGAACCGAATGCGTAAGAACACCTGCCGATGCGCGAGAAACTTGCCGAATCGAAGACGCGCGGCAACGGGGGCATGTCTCAGGCCGTTCCGGCACTGGGCCGGGAAGCTCCCGGGCTGTTCAAGGATCGGGGGAGTGCGGTCCGTGGGGAGAATGACGAGGAACCAGGTGATGGCCAGGTGATAGAGGAGATAGTGCCTGACCGGGTTGTCGCCGAAGAAGCTTTTTCTGACCTTCCGTCCGGTCCCGAACTCGGGTTGTTCCCCGAGGAGGCCGCTCTGGTGGCGCGTGCCGTGCCGGAGCGCCGGCAGGAGTTCGCCACCGTACGGGCCTGCGCACGGCGCGCCCTGGGCCGCATGGGACTGCCGCCCGCGCCGCTGGTGTGGGCCCGCCGGGGCGCCCCCGTCTGGCCGGACGGCATCGTCGGCAGCATGACCCACTGCAAGGGCTTCCGCGGTGCAGCGGTGGCCCGTAGCGCGGACGTCGCCTCGGTCGGCATCGACGCCGAGCCCGACCAGCCGCTTCCCGCAGGGGTGCTGGACGCGATCGCGTTGCGCAAGGAAGCCATCTGGCTGCGCGAGCTGACCGACTGCCACCCCGGCGTGTGCTGGGACCGGCTGCTGTTCAGCGCCAAGGAGAGCGTCTACAAGACCTGGTTTCCGCTGACCCGGCGGGAGCTCGACTTCGACGAGGCGGAGATCCGGATCGATCCGCTGACCGGCACGTTCACGGCACGGCTCCTGGTGCCCTGTCCGACGGTGGACGGCCGGCCCGTGCACTCGTTCACGGGCCGGTGGCTGGCCCGGCGCGGGCTGGTCGTGACCGGCATCACCCTGACGCGGGTGCGTACGGGGGCGCCGAGCGCTGCGCTGGCGGGGGGTGTGGTCACGGCCTGACGTCGGCCGTTTCCACTCGGGCCGGGGGCTCTGCCCTCGGCCCCCTTTGTCGTCCCCGCCCCTTTCCCTGCCCCCTTCCCCGCCTTTTTCAGAGTGCTCCCCTCGCTCGCTCCGTTTCCCGTCCGTCACATACCCCCGTCCGGACCTGACTCGCCCCCGCCCTACCGGACATCTCCGCTGACGCCTTGACATCGCCGTTCACTTGCCGCACTACTGAACCTGCTTGTCCAGCGATGTGATGAAACGGTGTCCGGCCCGGGACCCGAACCGCGAGGTCGGATCGCAAGGAGGGGTTCCGTATGTCACGCACACCGTTGTGGCGCGTTCGGCGCAGAGTCGGCAGCAGGGCCATGGCTGTGGTCGCCGGGTGTGTGGCGGCGGGGCTGCTCGTCGCGTGGACGCCGCAGGCCGCGCTCGCCGGGGCGGGCCGGGCGGTGGACGGTCCGGGCGGTGCCGGCGAGTTCCGTTCGTCGTTCGAGGACGGTGATCCGGCGCCGGACTGGACCGATACGCTGGAGACGCTGCCTGACGGCACGCCCAAGGCGTCGGGCGTCGACGGTGCGCAGTCCGCCCTGGACACCGGTCCGACCTCCTCCCCCACCGCCAAGACGAACGCCGGCTTCAGGGGCGGACACGCCCTGTACTACGGCGGCACGCACCGCTCGGCCGGCCGGGCGTACGCCACCACCAAGGTTTTCGACGTCGACGTGGCCGTGCGGAAGGACACCCGGCTGTCGTACGAGCTGTTTCCGGCGATGGCGGAGGATGTGCGGGACTACGACGCCACTTGGGCGTCGGTGGACCTGGCCTTCACGGACGGCACCTACCTGAGCGAGTCGGGCGCCGTCGACCAGCACGGCTTCCGCCTGAGTCCGCGTGGGCAGGGCACGGCCAAGTCGTTGTACGTCAACGAGTGGAACGCCGTTGCCGCCGACATCGGAGCCGTCGCCGCCGGGAAGACGGTCGACCGGATCCTCGTCGCCTACGACTCGCCCCGGGGCCCCGCGGCGTTCCACGGCTGGGTCGACGACATCACGCTCCAGCCGCACCGCCCCGAGCCGCCGAAGGCGCACCTGTCGGACTACGCGGTCACCACCCGCGGCACCAACTCCAGCGGTGACTTCTCACGCGGCAACAACTTCCCGGCCACCGCCGTGCCGAACGGCTTCAACTTCTGGACGCCGGTGACCGACGCTTCGTCACTGAGCTGGCTGTACGAGTACGCGCGCGGCAACAACGCGGACAACCTGCCCACCGTCCAGGCGTTCAGCGCCAGCCATGAGCCGAGCCCGTGGATGGGTGACCGGCAGACCTTCCAGGTGATGCCCTCGGTGGCGAAGGGCACCCCGGACGCGTCCCGGACGGGCCGCGCGCTCGCCTTCCGGCACGAGGACGAGACGGCCCGCCCGTACTACTACGGGGTGACCTTCGTGAACGGTCTGCGGGCTGAGCTGACGCCGACCGATCATGCGGCGATGCTGCGGTTCACCTATCCCGGCGACGAGGCGAGCGTGATCTTCGACAACGTCACCGACCAGGGCGGACTCACGCTGGACCGCGCCCACGGCATCGTCTCGGGCTACTCGGACGTCAAGTCCGGGCTGTCGACGGGCGCGACCCGGCTGTTCGTCTACGGAGAGTTCGACGCGCCCGTCACGGACGGCGGGGCCCTGCCGGGTGACGAGGGCGGTGACAACACCGGCTATCTGCGGCTGCGGCCCGGCGCCGACCACACGGTCACGCTGCGGCTCGCCACCTCGCTCATCGGCACGGACCAGGCCAGGGCCAATCTGCACCGGGAGATCCCGACCGGCACGCCCTTCGACCGGGTCGAGCGCGCCGCGCAGCGGCAGTGGGACGACCTGATGGGCCGTATCGAGGTCGAGGGTGCCGGCCAGGACCAGCTGACCACGCTCTACTCCGACCTCTACCGGCTGTACCTGTACCCGAACTCCGCCTTCGAACGGGTCGACGGCAAGGACGAGTACGCCAGCCCCTTCTCGCCGCCGGCCGGCGCGAACACCCCCACCCGCACCGGCGCGAAGATCGTCGAGGGGCGCCCGTACGTCAACAACGGCTTCTGGGACACGTACCGCACCACCTGGCCGGCCTACTCGCTCCTCACCCCGCAGCGGGCGGGTGAGCTGGTCGACGGCTTCGTCCAGCAGTACAAGGACGGTGGCTGGACGTCTCGCTGGTCGTCCCCGGGCTACGCGGACCTGATGACCGGCACCTCCTCCGACGTCGCGTTCGCCGACGCCTACGTCAAGGGCGTGCACTTCGACGCGGAGGCCGCCTACGAGGCCGCGGTGAAGAACGCGACCGTCGTCCCGCCGTCGTCGGGCGTGGGCCGCAAGGGCATGACGACCTCACCGTTCCTCGGCTACACCAGCACCGACACCGGCGAGGGCCTGTCCTGGGCCATGGAGGGCTACGTCAACGACTACGGCATCGCGCGGATGGGCCAGGCGCTCTATCAGAAGACCGGCAAGTCCCGGTACCGCGAGGAGTCGGCGTACTTCCTGAACCGCGCCCAGAACTACGTGCACCTCTTCGACCGCGACGCCGGCTTCTTCCAGGGGCGCGATGCCAACGGCGACTGGCGGGTGCCCTCGGCGCAGTACGACCCGCGCGTGTGGGGCTACGACTACACCGAGACGGACGGCTGGGGCTACGCGTTCACGGCCCCGCAGGACTCCCGCGGCCTGGCCAGCCTCTACGGCGGCCGGCCCGCGTTGGCCAAGAAGCTGGACACGTACTTCGCCACCCCGGAGACGGCCGCCTTCCCCGGCTCGTACGGCGGCGTCATCCACGAGATGCGCGAGGCCCGTGACGTCCGGATGGGCCAGTACGGGCACTCCAACCAGGTGGCGCACCATGTGACGTACATGTACGACGCGGCCGGCCAGCCGTGGAAGGCGCAGGAGAAGATCCGTGAGGTGCTCTCCCGGCTCTACACCGGCAGCGAGATCGGTCAGGGCTACCACGGCGACGAGGACAACGGTGAGCAGTCCGGCTGGTACGTCTTCTCCGCGCTCGGCTTCTACCCGCTGGTGATGGGGGGCGGCGAGTACGCCGTCGGCTCCCCCCTGTTCACCAAGGCGACGGTGCACCTGGACGGCGGCCATGACCTGGTCGTCAACGCCCACGGGAACAGCGCGCACAACGTGTACGTGCAGGGCCTGAAGGTGAACGGCAGGCCCTGGTCGTCGACCGCTCTGCCGCATGCGCTGCTGGCGAAGGGCGGCACCCTGGACTTCACGATGGGCCCGAAGCCGTCAGCCTGGGGCTCCGGAGCGGACGCGGCGCCCACCTCCATCGCCCAGGACGACACGGTGCCGACGCCGCGCGCCGACGCCATCGAGGGGGACGGTCCCCTCTTCGACGACACGTCGGACACCTCGGCGCCCGTGACCTCCGTGGACCTGCCGGTCCCGTCGGCCACCCGCGCCGTCCAGTACACGCTGACGTCCGCCGACCACACGAAGGCGCCGACGTCGTGGGTCCTCCAGGGGTCCCAGGACGGCAGCACCTGGACCGACGTCGACCGACGCGACGGCGAGTCCTTCCCGTGGGACCGGCAGACCCGCGTGTTCTCGGTGCCGAAGCCGGGCTCGTACCCGCACTACCGGTTGGTGATCGGCGGGGGCGGCGAAGGGACGCTGGCGGAGGTGGAACTGCTGGGCTGAAACGGCGCGCGGAAGCGCCCGTGGGGGGAGGGCGTTCGAGAGGTCCGACCGTCTGCGCCCCCGCGCCTCCGCAGCCTCCGGCTCCCCCGCCACTCTCCACCTGCTCGAATCGACGGTGCTCGCGTCTCAACAGCGCTCGCATCAAGCTCGCATCAACACGGAAGGGATCCACGTGCTCTCAAGAACCCCGTTCGGGATGCGCCGGTTACGTCTCGTCCTGGTCACCGTCCTGGCGGTGCTCGCCGCCGGTGTCGTCGCCGTGTCGTCGTCCGCTCCCGCGCAGGCGGCCGGTGCCCCGCTCTCCGCCACCGGGCAGAAATGGCGGCTCAAGGTCAACGGGCTGTACGTCTCAGCCGAGATCGACGCGTCCGGGAACGACGCGGGCAAGCTGCGGGCCCGGACGACCTCGCCGGGCGGCACGGAAGAGTTCACGCTGCACACGGACACCGGCGGTGACACGGTCACGATCAGGTCCCAGGCCAACGGGCTGTACGTGTCGTCAGAGATCAACGACAGCGGTGACCACGCCGGCATGCTGCGGGCCCGGGGCACCACCACCGGCTCGTGGGAACGCTTCGAGGTCGTCCCCGGCAGCGACGGCAGCTATGCCCTCAAGTCGGCCGCGAACGGGAAGTACGTCACCGCCGAGTTCAATTTCACGGGGGACGACGAGGGGCTGCTGCGGGCCCGCTCCGACACGGTCGGGTCCTGGGAGCGAATCACCCTGGAGAAGGCCGGCGGCACCGGCTCCACCACCGCACCGCCGGCACCCAGCGGTGCGGCCGGCGGCACCCACCACGTGACCTCCTGGAACGTCTGCGCGGACCACAACGGGAGCTGCTCACTCGACCAGGCGACCTCGTCCAGGATCACCGACACCATCGCACCGCAGATCGAGAAGAACGGCCCGGAGGCGGTGTTCCTCCAGGAATTCTGCGAAAAGGCGGCCAAGCCGCTCGAACTGCGGTTGGAGCAGGACACGGGCCTCGGCTGGGACGTGCGGTTCGCGCCCGTCTACCTGGAGGTCAGCGGGGCGAGCGGTCTCATGGCGCAGAAGAACTGCCAGAACGACACCGCCGGCGTCGACCGCGGGGCCTTCGGAATCGCGGTGGCCGTTCCGGACGAGAACACCTGGTACCGCGCCTACCTGCTGCCCTCGCCCACCGGCAAGCAGCAGCGACCGGCGCTGTGCGCCACCGTGCCGTCCAAGGGCATCGCCTACTGCGGCACCCACTTCAGCTCCGGCGGAGCGAACTGGGACGACCCGGACGGCACCTGGCGCAAGAAGCAGGCCGACAGCTTGCAGGCGGACATCCAGGGCGTTCAACAGGCCGGGTTCGAGCCGCTCTTCGGCGGTGACCTGAACGTCATCCCGCCGGACTCCAGCACGATCGAGAATCCCGACGTGCGCTCCACCCTCACCGCCCTCTACGCGAGCTACCACGAGTGCGACCAGCCCGCGGCCGACTCCCCCAGGTCCGGGGACCCGACCCACGGCACCCTGAAGATCGACTACGTCTTCGGCTCCAAGGCGGCTTCCTACGCGTGCACCGTCACCGACTCCAGCGCGTCGGACCATCGGCTGATCAGTGCCACGGTGACCTACTAGTGCGGCAACGCTGACGGCCTGGGAGGCCGTCAGCTTGCCCAGGAAATCACGGAAGTGGGTGGCCAGGTGCAGCTCACGGCGGCGTAGTCAGGACCCGTTGCCGTCCAGACTGCGACGGAGCCGCTCCCGCATGCCCACCGCCCGAGGGTCCTGGAAGTCTGCTTCGGTGAGCAGTCGGACCGCCTGCGACAAGGCCTGACGTGCCGCCTCCTGGTCCTTGTCCTCGAGGGCCGCGGCCAGGCCGACCAGGGCCAAAGCCTCGTTCCAGGGGTCGCCGAGTTCGTGGTGGACGGTGGCGGCACGGCGGTGGAAGTGGACGGCTTCCTCGGCGCGGCCGATGCGCGTGCAGGTCTCGCCGGTGCCGTGCCAGGCCCGGGCCTCGCGGTTGCGGTTGCCGAGGCGGCGGTGGAGCACGGCGGAGCGGTGGTAGGAGGTGAGGGCATCCTCCAGATGGCCCGCGGTCTGCTGGGCGTCCCCCAGGGTGAGGAGCCAGTAGGCCTCCAGTCGCTGATCGCGCAGGCCGAGGGCGAGGTCGAGTGCCGCCTGAGCGGACACCAGGGCCTGCTCGACCTCGCCGTGCTCGACCTGCCACTCGGCGAGCACCCGCAGGATGTTGCCCTCGCCGCGCTGGTTGGCCAGGGCACGGTGCGCGGTGAGCGCGGCACGGATGGCGGCCTCGGCGTCGGGGCGGCCGGCGCCCTGGTACGCACTGGCAAGGTTGGATCGTGCGCCGGCTTCCCAGCGGTCGGAGCCCTGCTCGTGGAAGAGGTCGATGGCCTGCTGGAAGTGGTCTGCCGCCTCGGCCAGACGTCGGGTGGCGAGATGGACGAGGCCGATGAGGTTGAGCGCGTGCGCCTCTTCGAGCCGGTCACCGGTCTCACGGCAGATGCTCAGCGCGTTGCGGTAGCACCTGAGGCTGTCGGTGGGCCGGCTGATTCTGGTGTAGCTCATGCCCAGGGCGGTGAGCAGTCGACTCTCTGCGCCCCGGTCCCCCAGGCGCTCGGCCGCGGACAGGCCGATGTCGCTGATCGCAATCCAGTCGGCTCCGGGGGCGGAGGGGGACCCTGCGTACCAGAGGATCTCGCAGAGCTGGCAGGCCAGCCGGACATGCCCTGCGTCGGACGCGGCGCGCACCGCCCTGAGCAGGTTGTCGTGATCGCGCTCCGCCCAGTCCACCGCCGCGTCGTAGTCGGCGAAGGGCGTGGCCTGCACGCCTTCGGGTGGTGCGCCGAGCGGTAGCCGGGGCTCCGACGGGTTGATCCAGCCTTGGGCGGCGTCAGCGGAGTGGAGGTACCAGCTCAGTACGCGGTGCAGCGCGGCGTCACGGTCCTGGGGCAGTTCCTCGTGCTGAGCCTGGTCGGTGGCGTAGGCGCGCAGCAGATCGTGGAACTCGTAACGGTCCGGGGCGGTCTGTTCCACGAGGTGCGCACCGACGAGGGAGTCGAGCAACTGTCGTGCGCGGTTCGGGGGTAGACCGGCGAGGGCGGCCGTGGCGTGGAGGCCGAAGTGGGGGCCCGGGTGCAGTCCGAGCAACCGGAAGAGTCGGGCGGCATCCGCGGACAGCGCTCGATAGGACCATGCGAACACGGTCCGTACGGCTTCGGCCTCCTTGTCGTCTCCCGTGCTCAGGGCGTCCCAGAGTGCGGATTCGTCGCGGAGGTCGGCGATCAGGTCGTGCAGCCGGAGATACGGGTGGGCCGCGGCGCGCTCCGCAGCGATGCGCAGGGCCAGGGGAAGCCGGGCGCAGAGCTCTGCGAGTTCGGTGAGCTGTTCTTCGTCGTCCTCGGGACGGTATCCGGCGGTGACGGCGCGCAGGAGAGCGACGGCCTCCGGTTGGGGCAGCGTGCCAAGGGTGAGCCGGCGTGCCCCGTCACGGACGGCGAGACCGGACAGCCGGCTCCGGCTGGTGACGATGACCAGGCTTCCCGCGCTGGCGGGCAACAGGGGCCGGACCTGGCTCACCGTGGCGGCGTTGTCCAGCACGACGAGGATGCGGCGGTCGGCCAGGATGGACCGGTACAGCGCGGCGGCCGCGTCCAGGTCCGGGGGAATCGCTGAAGCGGGTACGCCGAGTGCGTTCAGAAATCGATGGAGGGTCTCTTGGGCCGTGACCGGCTCCGCGGGATCGTAGCCGCGCAGATTGACGTACAACTGTCCATCGGGAAAGCGACTCTGCACCTGGTGCGCCCACCGCAGGGCCAGTGAGGTCTTTCCGGCTCCGGCGGTTCCGGCTATGACGAACACCGAAATGACCAGTGGGCTGCCGTCGCCGTCCGCGAGAACGGCGTCCAGCTGGGCGAGTTCGCTGCTGCGGTTGACGAAACCATGTATATCGGCGGGTAATTGTCGCGGTGTGGGGGTGGCGATGCCGCGGTCTCCGGTCGCGGATTTCCCGTGGAAATGGACTCCTCCACTGATGTTTCCCGCCTGCACCACATCGTGCGACGAGCCCGACAGATCGTTTTCGGTTCTGCCGGGCTGGTTCCGATCGTTTGTGGGCTCGTTGATGTCTCTACTCCACCCGTGTCTTCGCGTCGGTTGCAGTGTTCCACTGCTCGGGCGGAGGCAGCTGCGCCACTTCACGCCGGACGTAGTCGCGTACGTCTTCGCCGATTCTGTAGAGCGCTCGGATGTAGTTCTCCCAGCGTTCGATGAGTTCGGGATCCGTATGACGAATCGCTCCGTCCGGAACGCCCGTCTCGCTGTACATCACGTGGTAGAGCGTGCCGCCACCGAGCACGACCACTTCGGGCAGGAGCCCTTCGCGCTCCGATTCGGCGACCTGGTCCGCACTCACCACATGAATGTGCTCGCCGCATTCTGCGCGTACCCGCTGCGAATTCAGCTCCCACTGCATGTAGGGAGTCAGCGGCTTCTGAGCCACGCGTACCCGATGGAAGACGGTACGGCGACGCACGTCGCCCTGGTGGACCTCGGTCAGGGCATTCCGTCGCTGCTCGGTGTCGAGGAGCCGAAGCGCTTCGGTCCAGTCCCCTCGGCGTACCGCCGCCCAACTTTCGTTGCCCAGTTCCTCGAAGTGCTGGCGCCGCTCCAGCTTCCAGGAGTCCCGGTTCCTGATCGCGGCGTCGCGTTCCCGGAATTCGCGTCGGTACCCTTCCCGGGTGAGCCGCTCGCCCCGGTCGACGGAGAGCGTGGGTGCGCGCAGATCAAGCATCAGGAATATCCGATCGTGCCGCGCTGAGCATATTTCCCGGAATGACGACGAGTCGCTCATCGCAACCAATCGCCACACCTTGGGGCAGGCGTGACGCATAAGCCGTGGTGAGGTCTCTTCCGATCACCGCGATATCTCCGTTGTCAAGCTGCCAGATGTCCGGGCATTCGTCGTGGCCGTCGGAATTCCCCAACTCTGCGGCTGACTTTCCCAGTCGGCGCTCGAATAACGCGGACGGATCCGCCTCCCATGCACGGGCCATGGCCGCCTCCAGTCGTCGTGGATGAGATCTCCAGCGCATTTTAGGTGCCTGGACCAAGCGGAGCAACGACTCAGACGCGCCACGTGACGCCGACGCCTAAATACTACAGGCATATGCAATATTCATATCCACCTGCACGGCGGGGAGATTGCCCGGCCCACGGAAGAAATGTTTCCTCACATCCCTGGGCTCGTGTGCCCCGGTATCCGGAACAACCGTCATCCCGCCCGTCCCTCTCCGCACCGGAATCGCGCCCGACCCCGGTGCCCACACGGCGGACGGGCCGCACCCCCAGGGGAGTGCGGCCCGTCCGTGCCGGTGTCCGTGTGCTAGGCGTGCTGGTGGCCCGTCACTTGGTGATCAGGCTGCGCAGCACGTACTGCAGGATGCCGCCGTTGCGGTAGTAGTCCGCCTCGCCGGGGGTGTCGATGCGCACGACCGCGTCGAACTCCTTGCCGGTGTCGGTGGTCACCTTGACGGTGGCGGGGGTGGCGCCGTCGTTCAGGGCGGTGATGCCGGTGAACGTGAAGGTCTCCTCGCCGGTCAGGCCGAGGGTCTCGGCGGTCTCGCCCTGCGGGAACTGAAGCGGCAGCACGCCCATGCCGATCAGGTTCGAGCGGTGGATGCGCTCGAAGGACTCGGCGATGACGACCCGCACGCCGAGCAGCGCGGTGCCCTTGGCGGCCCAGTCGCGCGACGAGCCGGAGCCGTACTCCTTGCCGGCCAGCACCACCAGCGGAACGTCCGCGGCCTGGTAGCTCTGCGCGGCGTCGTAGATGAAGGAGACGGGTCCGCCGTCCTGCGTGAAGTCGCGCGTGTAGCCGCCCTCGGTGCCGGGGGCGATCTGGTTGCGCAGCCGGATGTTGGCGAAGGTGCCGCGGATCATGACCTCGTGGTTGCCGCGGCGCGAGCCGTAGCTGTTGAAGTCACGGGTGGCGACGCCGTGCTCGGTGAGGTACTTGCCCGCCGGGGTGTCGGCCTTGATGGCGCCGGCCGGGGAGATGTGGTCGGTGGTGACCGAGTCGCCCAGCTTGGCCAGCACCCGGGCGCCCGAGATGTCCGTGACCGGGGACGGCTCCATGGCCATGCCCTCGAAGTACGGGGGCTTGCGGACGTAGGTGGACTCGGCGTCCCACTCGAAGGTGTTGCCGGTCGGGATCGGCAGCGCCTGCCACTGGGCGTCGCCGGCGAAGACGTCGGCGTAGGACTTGTTGAACATGTCCTCGCCGATGGCGCCGGCCACCACGTCGTTGACCTCGGCCTCGGTCGGCCAGATGTCGGACAGGTAGACCGGCTTGCCGTCCGGGTCGGTGCCCAGCGGGTCCTTGGTGATGTTGACCTTCATCGAGCCGGCCAGGGCGTAGGCCACCACCAGCGGCGGGGACGCCAGGTAGTTCATCTTGACGTCGGGGTTGATGCGGCCCTCGAAGTTGCGGTTGCCGGAGAGCACCGACGTCACGGCGAGGTCGTGGTCGTTGACCGCCTTGGAGACCTCCTCGGGCAGCGGGCCCGAGTTGCCGATGCAGGTGGTGCAGCCGTAGCCGACCAGGTTGAAGCCGACCTTGTCGAGGTACGGGGTCAGGCCCGCCTTCTCGAAGTAGTCGGTGACGACCTTCGAGCCGGGGGCGAGGGTGGTCTTCACCCACGGCTTGCGGGTCAGGCCACGCTCGACGGCCTTCTTGGCGACGAGGGCGGCGGCCACCATCACGTACGGGTTGGAGGTGTTGGTGCAGGAGGTGATCGCGGCGACGGTGACGGCGCCGTGGTCCAGCTCGTAGGTGGTGCCGTCGGGGGCGGTCACCGGGGTCGGGCGGGTCGGCACGCCGTTGGTGGTGGCGGGCGCGTCGGATGCCGGGAAGGACTCCTTGCCGGCTTCCTCGTCATTGGCGACGTAGTTCTTCACGTCCTGCGCGAACTGCTGCGCGGCGGTGGCCAGCACGATCCGGTCCTGCGGGCGCTTCGGGCCGGCGATGGACGGCACGACGGTGGCCAGGTCCAGCTCCAGCTTCTCGGAGAAGTCCGGCTCGGCGGCCGGGTCCAGCCAGAGGCCCTGCTCCTTGGCGTAGCTCTCGACCAGGGCGACCTGCTGGTCGCTGCGGCCGGTCAGCCGCAGGTAGTTCAGCGTCTCGTCGTCGATTGGGAAGATCGCGGCGGTGGAGCCGAACTCCGGGGACATGTTGCCGATGGTGGCGCGGTTGGCCAGCGACGTGGCGGCCACGCCCTCGCCGTAGAACTCGACGAACTTGCCGACCACACCGTGCTTGCGGAGCATCTCGGTGATGGTCAGCACCAGGTCGGTGGCGGTCGTGCCGGGCTTGAGCTCACCGGTGAGCTTGAAGCCGACGACCCGCGGGATCAGCATCGACACCGGCTGGCCGAGCATCGCGGCCTCGGCCTCGATGCCGCCGACGCCCCAGCCGAGCACGCCGAGGCCGTTGACCATGGTGGTGTGCGAGTCGGTGCCGACCAGGGTGTCCGGGTAGGCCTGGCCGTTCCTGACCATGACGGTACGGGCCAGGTGCTCGATGTTGACCTGGTGCACGATGCCGGTGCCGGGCGGGACGACCTTGAACTCGTCGAACGCGGTCTGGCCCCAGCGCAGGAACTGGTAGCGCTCACGGTTGCGCCCGTACTCCAGCTCCACGTTCTGCGCGAAGGAGTCCGGCGTGCCGAACTTGTCGGCGATCACGGAGTGGTCGATGACCAGCTCGGCCGGCGCCAGCGGATTGATCTTTGCGGGGTCGCCACCCAGCTCCTTGACGGCCTCACGCATGGTGGCCAGGTCCACGACACAGGGCACACCGGTGAAGTCCTGCATGATCACGCGGGCCGGCGTGAACTGGATCTCCTGGCTGGGCTGCGCCTGCGAGTCCCAGGTGCCGAGCGCCCGGATGTGGTCCGCGGTGATGTTCGCGCCATCCTCGCAGCGGAGCAGGTTCTCCAGCAGCACCTTGAGGCTGTAGGGCAAGCGCGCGGAGCCCTCCACCTTGTCCAGCCTGAAGATCTCGTACGACTCGTCGCCCACGCGCAGCGTGCTGCGGGCGTCGAAGCTGTTCGCCGACACGACAGTCTCCTTCGTGTATTACGTGTACGCGCATGCCTGCGGCCGTCGCACCGTACAGGTGCGACCGCCACCGCGCGGTGCCGTCACGGCTCCCCCGCCCCTCCGGTACCCGAAACGGCGGCCGGTGCGCCCGGCAGATATCTCGATGTCGAGATAACTCTAGTACATGGGGCCGGGGCGGGCATGTCCGGAGGGGCGGGGAGGGCCGCGCAGGCGGGCCCCGAGTGACCTGTGGGGCGTAGGGAGCCCCGCGTTTCGCCCGCAGTGGTGCCGGGCACGTCCACGGGCCCGTCCTGGTCCCGTCCGGTGTGCGCGGGTCAGCTCAGCCGGATGTCCAAGGGAGGCGTCGGCTCATCGGGCTGCCAGGAGATCCGCTTGCCGTCGTAGGTGAAGGTGCCCTGCGGGGTGAAGTGGAGCGTGCCGGAGCGGAACGCGTCGGGGACCAGGAACCGGACGCCGAGGGACCCGGGGTCCACGGTGCCGGCCGCGGTGCCGCCGGTCGGCTTGCCCGAGGTGGCGGCGAAGCCCCGTCCGGTCACCGTCGTGCCCTTGAAGGTGAGCGAGAAACTGCGCCCGGCGTCGAGGTCGGCGCCGAAGGTCTTGGCCGCACCGCTGACGTCCGTCGACGCGCCGTACAGGCTGCCCTCCAGGTACAGCCACGCCTTGCCCTTCGGCGCCCAGCCGCCGTCCGGGACGTAGGGCTGGAGGGTGTATCCCTTGCAGTCGGCCTCCAGCTGCTGGGCGTCCCGGTTCGTCTGGTGGGTGCTGCGCAGGTTGCAGTCGCCGCCGTGCCGCAACGGGTAGTAGCCCGCAGGCGCGTCCGGATCCCGCTTGCCGGTGATCAGGTCGATGGACTGGGTGCGCCCGGCGTCCTCGACCGACAGGACGGGATGGGCGCCGGTGGGCACGCTCATCACGAGCGTCGCCCCGGAAGCCCCCGTGAGCCCGCCCAGACCGCCCGGGATCGCCCGGCCCGCACCGTCCCCCACCCGCACGGTGGCCTTGACCTTCTCGGCCGTCGCGTTGGCCTCCGCGTACTCGGGCAGGGCGGGTTTGCGCCGGGGCTCGACACCGTGCAGGAACAGGAGACGGTGCCCCGGCGCCGCCTTCATGGTCGCGAAGTCCTCCGGGTGGTTCCAGTCGGGGTCGTAGAACTTGAAGGCATGGTCGCGATCCAGTGACGTCGCGGTGGCCACCTCGTCGAAGCGGATCGCGTAGTGCGGGCCGACGAGTTCGGCCGAGCCGCCGGGGTACTTCCTGGTGCCGGGATAGTCGAAGCTGCCGGCCGGTTCCGTGGTGCGGTAGTCGGCGGGGAGCACCTTGACCGTGCCGGTCGCCTCGGGGTCGGCGTCGTCCGTGCCGGTCGAACACGACACGACGACGGCACCGCACACGGCCAGCAGTCCGGCCCTGACCGCCGCGCGCCGCCGCCCCCACCTCGCAAGGGTGCGCCTTTCCAGTGTCCCCACGTGTCCCTCCCCTGGGATGCCCCCGCCCCCCACTGGAGCCGGCAGCACACGGACCCTAGGGGGTGTCGCGGTTCCGGACACCAGGGTTTTTCCTCTGGCGGAAACCGGCCGGCCCCGCCCGCCGCGTGCCGCCCGCACACCAGCGCCCGGCAGGACGACTGAACCGCCGGCCCCGCGGGCAACGGATAAGGGCAGGAGCACCACCCGGTCGGTTCCACCTCGGTTGCGCGCGGGAGCTTTTCGACGGACTGTCGAAGGACGTACGGTGCGCGCGACCCGGGCATGTTCCGGCCGTGCCCGCACCCCCGTCACCCCCACACCACCTTCCAACCCCCCACGCCAACCCTCTCCCCCCATCCCCCTTTCGCTGTGCCGGCCCGCCCCGCCAGCGCACCCCTCAATGCGCGTCATCTCATATCTGAGATACCCTGCGCTTATGTCACATGACTACCTCGTACGCATCGGCAAGCTCATCCGCGATGCACGTCAGCATCGTGGCTGGACGCAAACGCATCTTGCCGAGGCACTCGGCACCAGCCAGAGCGCCGTGAACCGTATCGAGCGCGGGAACCAAAACATCAGCCTTGAGATGATCGCGCGGATCGGAGAAGCTCTGGACAGCGAGATCGTCTCCCTAGGCTGTGCAGGTCCGATGCACCTGCGCGTCGTCGGCGGCCGCCGCCTCTCCGGCGCCATCGACGTCAAGACGAGCAAGAACGCCTGCGTGGCGCTGCTCTGCGCGAGCCTGCTCAACAAGGGCCGGACCGTACTGCGCAGGGTGGCCCGTATCGAAGAGGTCTACCGGCTCCTGGAGGTGCTGAACTCGATCGGGGTCCGCACCCGTTGGGTCAACGACGGCGTCGATCTGGAGATCGTGCCGACCGCCCGGCTCGACATGGACGCGATCGACGCCGAGGCCGCGCGGCGCACCCGCTCGATCATCATGTTCCTGGGGCCGCTGCTGCACCGCATGGACCACTTCAAGCTGCCGTACGCCGGCGGCTGCGACCTCGGCACCCGTACCGTCGAGCCGCACATGATCGCGCTGCGCCGCTTCGGGCTCGACATCACGGCGACCGAGGGGCTCTACCACGCGGTCGTGCAGCGCGACGTCACGCCGGGGCGCCCCATCGTGCTGACCGAGCGCGGCGACACCGTCACCGAGAACGCGCTGCTGGCCGCCGCCCGGCACGACGGCGTCACCGTGATCCGCAACGCCTCGTCCAACTACATGGTCCAGGACCTGTGCTTCTTCCTGGAGGCCCTGGGCGTGAAGGTGGAGGGCATCGGCACCACCACGCTCACCGTGCACGGCGTGCCCACCATCGACGTGGACGTGGACTACTCGCCCTCCGAGGACCCGGTCGAGGCGATGAGCCTGGTGGCCGCCGCGGTGGTCACCGAGTCCGAGCTGACGGTGCGCCGGGTGCCGATCGAGTTCCTGGAGATCGAGCTGGCGGTCCTGGAGGAGATGGGTCTTGACCACGACCGGGGCGCGGAGTACGTGGCCGACAACGGCCGCACCCGGCTGGTGGACCTCACCGTCCGGCCCTCCAAGCTCCAGGCGCCGATAGACAAGATCCACCCGATGCCGTTCCCCGGCCTGAACATCGACAACGTCCCGTTCTTCGCGGCCATCGCGGCATCCGCGCAGGGCAAGACGCTGATCCACGACTGGGTCTACGACAATCGCGCGATCTATCTGACCGACCTCAACCGCCTCGGCGGCCGGCTCCAGCTGCTCGACCCGCACCGGGTGCTGGTCGAGGGCCCGACCCGGTGGCGCGCCGCCGAGATGATGTGCCCACCGGCGCTGCGGCCGGCGGTCGTCGTCCTGCTCGCGATGATGGCCGCCGACGGTACCTCGGTCCTGCGGAACGTCTACGTGATCAACCGCGGGTACGAGGACTTGGCGGAGCGCCTGAACTCGGTGGGCGCCCAGATCGAGACGTTCCGGGACATCTGACCGGCACAGCGTGACCGGCACATCCGCTGCCCCCTCCGCCCGACCGGCCTGCGTGCCGGTCGGGCGGAGTGCGTGGGTGCCGAGCCGTGTGGTGTGCGGAGGGCGGGGCGCGCGGATGTGGGCGCGCGAGGGGCGCGGAGGGGTGCGCGCGGGGTCAGCTGGTGGGTGCGGGAGCGGCCGGTGGCGCCGTGGTGGCGTCGGCCGGCGGGCCGCTGCGGACCGCGAGGTCGAAGTCGGCGGACGCCTTGGCCAGCAGACCGACCATGGCTTCGGCTGCGCGGTCGGCGTCGCCGTCCCGGATCGCGTCGAGCACGGCGCGATGGCTGGGGACGGGGTCGCCGGTGTGCGCGTGCGTGGTGTGCACGATGCTGTCGCGCGCCTGTAGGGCGGGCTCCATCAGCTGGTGCAGGGCGGTGAGCATCTCGTTGCCCGAGGCGGCCAGCAGCCTGCGGTGGAACGCCGTGTCCGCGGTCACGGCCGCGTGGGCGTCGTCACCCGCCGCCGCCATGTCCTGAAGCGTGCTCTCCAGCACGGCGAGGTCGTCCTCCGAGCGGCGGAGGGCGGCGCACCGCACCGCCGCGGGCTCCACGATCGCGCGCACCTCCGCGAGGTCCCGCAGCAGTGACTCCCCCTGGCCGCCGGCCACCCGCCACCGTATGACGTCGGAGTCCAGCATGTTCCAGTCCGCGCGGCTCAGGACGAAGGTCCCCCGCTTCTGGCGCGCGGCGAGGAGTCCTTTGCTCGCCAGCACCTTCAACGCCTCACGGATCACCGTGAGGCTGACCTCCAGTTCCTCCCCCAAGGCGCGCGGATCAAGGGTCACGCCCTCGCGCACCGCACCCGAGACGATCCGGTAGCCGAGGCTCTCGACCACCTGCCCGTGCACGCCCCGGCCCGCGTACAACACCATCTGCGCCTCTTCCCTTCCGGCACGGCCACGACGTGGGCCGTGCCGCGCGGCAATTCTTATGACCAAGAAAAGATCATTGCAACGCGGCGGCGGATGCGCAGGGGGCGCCCGGACGCACGACCCCGCACACACTGCGCGAACCAGCCCGTCACGGCACCGCGCAAGACGGGCACGGTGCCGTGACGTGGCCTACCCAGCCCGTCCCTCGGCATCCCACGAGACCCGAGGGACGCAGGTCACGCGTACGGCTGGCAGCGGGACGGTGGTCACGCCCCCTACCTGATCGCCGACGAGAACACCTGCGTTCCGCTCCCCGAGCCGCTGACGTTCGTGGACGGCGCGTTCATCGCCTGCGGCATCGGGACCGTGTACGAGGCGCTGACCCGGATCGCCGTCAGCGGCGCCGACCGGCTGCTGGTCACCGGGCTCGGCCCGGTCGGCGCCGCGGCCGCGATGGTGGCGCGGGCGCTGGGCGTGTCGACCGTGTACGGCGCCGAGGTGGTGCCCCAGCGCATCGAATGGGCCCGTGGGCTCGGCCTCTTCGACGAGGTGCTGGACTCGCGCGACGCACCCCTGGAGACCGTCGAACGGCTCACCGGCGGCACCGGTGTCGAGACCGCCGTCGACTGCTCAGGGAACGCGGCGGCCCGTTCCCTGGCCCTCAAGGCGCTGCGGACACGCGGCAGGCTGGCGCTGGTCGGCGAAGGCGGCGACATGACGATCGACGTCTCCGACGACGTGCTCCACAAGCAGGCGCTGATCTCGGGCTCCTGGGTCACCTCCGTCCAGGGCATGACCCGGCTGGCCGAGCTGCTGGCCCGCCAGGAGATCCACCCGGAGCAGCTGGTCAGCGACCGTTTCCCGCAGTCCGAGGCCGATCGAGCCTACGAGGCGGCAGCGGGTCGGGCGGCGGGCAAGGTGTGCCTGGTCTTCGAGGACTGACGGCCACGTTCGAGGACTGAGGAGACCCCATATGACCAGCGGCGGCGTGCGCGCGCAGTCCTGTCGGGCCGGTGGCCCCACCGTCGTCGACCTCGCCAACGAGCGCCTCTCCCCGGTGCTCGCGCCGCAGCTCGGCGGCCGGATCCTGGCCGCGCGACTGGACGGAAGCGAGTTCCTGTACCGGTCCGACACGCTCCTGGCCGACGACTGCGCCGCGCTCGACCCGACGGCGGTCGGGGCGCACGACGGCGAACTGGGCGACTGGCGCAACTGGGGTGGTGACAAGACGTGGCCGGCGCCCCAGGGCTGGTCAGGCCCCGACGAGTGGGCGGGACCCGCGCCGGTGGCGGGCCGGACCACCATCGGGCCCTGATCCGGTCGGCGAAGGGCCCGCATCCGTAGGGCGACGGCCCCGCCTCCGTAAGGGGCGGGGCCCGCGGTGCTCTCGGCACCCGCCGTCAGGACGAGGTCTTGTAGACGCTCCAGCCACCGTCGACGGCGAGCGAGGTGCCGGTGACGAACGAGGCGTCCTCCGACAGCAGGAAGGCGATGGCACCGGCGACCTCCTCCGGCCGGCCGAGCCGGCCGGTCGCCGTCTGCTGCGCGCTCGCCTCGCGGTCACCCGCGTCGATGCCATCCCAGGAGCGGGTCAGGACGGGGCCGGGAAGGACGGCGTTGACCCGCACCCGAGGGGCGTACTCCACCGCCAACTGGCGGGTGAGGCCGGTCAGCCCGGCCTTGGCGGCGGCGTACGCGGGCCGTCCGGGCAGGCCGATGAGCGCGTGCACGGAGGAGACCAGCACCGCGCTTCCGGCGGTCGCGCGCAGATCGTCGAGGCAGGCGCGCACCCCCAGGAAGGAGCCGGTGAGGGACACCCCGAGCTGCCGGTCCCACTCCTGGCGATCGATGGCGTCCGCAGGCGCCACCCGCACCGTGTAGGCGTTGCTGACCAGCATGGCGACGGGGCCGAAGGTGCGGTGTGCCGCGGCAACCAGCTCGTCCCACGAGGTCTCGTCGGAGACGTCGCCGTACTGGAAGTGGGCCCGCCCCCCGACGCTCCGCACCTCGTCGGCCAGGCTTTCGCCGTGGTCCCGGTCGACGTCGGCGATCAGGACGCCCGCGCCTTCGGCGGCCAGCCGCCGCACGGTCGCCGCTCCGATACCGGAGGCGCCCCCGGTGACCAGGGCGCACCGGCCGTCGAATCGGGGTGCCGCGGCTGTCGGCGCGGCGGGGAGAGGTGTGCTCACGGGGGACTCCGGCGGATCACGGTGGCCTGAGGGACAGCCGATATTAAATATGAATTAATGGCGAGAGTTCAAAGGCGCGGGCTCCGCTGCGGCCAAGGTCACGTCCCCCCGGCGACCCGCCCACCGGTACCCCGCCCGGCCTCCACACCGATAACCTGCGGGCGTCGTCCGCCACATGCCGCACACGGGCATGCGTCGCCCCGAGAGACCGAGAACCCGAGAACCCCCGAGAGACCGAGAGACCGAGGTCCATGGAGATCTGGATCAACCCCGCCTGCTCCAAGTGCCGCTCCGCACTGTCCCTGCTGGACGCCGAGGGCGCCTCGTACACCGTGCGCCGTTACCTGGAGCAGCCGCCCACCGCGCAGGAACTGCGGGACGTCCTCGCCAGGCTCGGCCTGGAGCCCTGGGACATCACCCGCACCGGCGAGTCGGTGGCGGCCGAGCTGGGCCTGGCGGGCTGGGAGCGCGCACCGGAGACCCGCGACCGCTGGATCGAGGCCCTGGCCACCCACCCGGCGCTCATCCAACGGCCGATCATCACCGCGGACGACGGCACCACCGTGATCGGACGCTCCGAAGAAGCGGTCCGTTCGATCCTCCCCTGACGGCGCTCACCCCCGCTCGGCGCCCAGCGCGCGTGCAGGCCGGCCGCCGATCCTTCAGACGGACGCGTACGGGGCGGCGCTCGTCGAACCGTCGAGCACACGGGGTGCGCCGGGCGATCCGCGCCATCCGGGCGATCCGGGCGATCCGGGCAACAGGCGTACGCCCGCGCCCGATACCCCACCGTCGTCGTCCACGAATCCCGCACCAGCGGGCCGGCCGTCCCCGGTGATCCGCATCCTGGACGGGTCCAGCAGCACCCGCGTCCCGCCCGGCAGCGTTCGACCAGAGCGCCTGATGCGCGCCCGGAAGGGGAACCGGCGGTACACGTGAATGGCGGGCATACGCTGCTGCACCTCCAAGTGACCGTTGGTCAGCGCCTGGAGGAGTGCGGCGAGGAGGTCCTGGGCGTCGATGCCCGCCGGCGCCACCGCCGGCCGGGTGTGCGACGTCTCCGGCGGCATCGACGGCTCAGCGGGCTCCCGCCACGCGAGGTCCGGTGGATGCTCTTCCGGCCGCCCGCCTTCCAGCGCAAAAGGCCCGGCGGGCGCGTCGTCCGCGGATTCCGTCCCCGCCGGAAGTGCGAGTTTTCCGTTGCGGGCATGGATGCGATCGAACAGGCCGAGAATATCGGCCACATGGGACGGATCCTTGATCGATCCATCGTTGAGCATGGTCTTCGTGTCCAGCAGTTCGCGGTACATGGTCGCGTACGTGGCGCACAGTCTGATGGATTCGTCGCTGCGGTCCGCCAGGCCCATGAGATGCGGCGCGACGCAGGCCAGTGCGGCGAGACCGGCGAGGGCGGACAGCAGTACCTGTGCCGTGAGCTGCGACGATTCGGCGATGACCGGCCAGACCAGCAGGCCGGCGAGGAGGGCGAGCACCGCCGCGGCGACGGTGCACACGCGGGCTCGGCGCGCCAGGCGAGCGGCTTCCCTCGGCATTCTCTGCACCCAGTAGCCGGCGCTTTCGATGCTTTCCTCCAGTCGCCGCGACAGCGCCGCGTCAGCCGAGTTCCTCGACTGTCTGAAGAAAGTGGGCAACCGTGTCATGGCGCTCTCATCGTCGGCGGGCAGTGCATCCATGGTGGCCGCCCGGCCCATGCATTCCGACAGGGACGCGCAGATGACGCGCATATAATCTGCCGATTTCCCTGAATGGAGGAATGCGGCAGCGCTGAGCCGCCGCAAGGCCTCCATGTCGACCCCGCCCGGAGGCACCGCGAGTATCGTCCCCCTCGGACCACACCTTCGGACACCGGTCGCGGGGGTGGCGCGGTGCACGCGGCACGGCGCCACGCGAAGCGGCCGGCCGGGTCCGGAAGGCCGCCCCCTATGCCGGAACCCCGGCCCGATTGCGGCGGGCCGGGGTTCCATGAGCGGGAAGTGCCGCGGTCAGTACCTGTCGCCCTCGTGGTTGTCGACCACGCGGAAGCTGCCGACGACGCCGCCGGGGACGATCACGCCACCGATGACGGTGCCGGTGACGACGCCGTTGGCCGAGCTGTGCGGACCGACGGTGGCGATCGGGGCGCCGTTGTCGCAGGTGGCTCCGGTGAAGACCTCAACGGTCTTCTTGCTGTCATTACGCACGTTGAAGCTGGTAGACCCCAGACCGCTCACCACGGTGACGCAGCCACCCGGGTCGGCCGAGTAGGTCCGCTCGTTGAAGTGGATGAATCCCCTCTCCTTCTCCTCCTCGTGCCGTCCGCTGTCGCCCCCCATGGGAACCGCCACCGGAGCAGCCTCGGCGACCGGGGCTGCCTCCTTCGTGGTGGGAGCGGCCGAGGCATAGGTGATGCCGGTGGCAGCCAGAGCCGCCGCGCCGACAGCGGCTGCGGTCACGGCGACATAACGCTTGCTCATGTCACTTCTCCTTGTTGCAGAGACGCCGGCAGAGAACCGGCCTGTGACTGAACGTACTGACCCACCCACGGACTGTCATGTCGGGAATGTCGAACGTGTGGCACCCGCAGAGCCGACCGGGCCAACCCGCACCTCGCACGCCACGCCGGTCCGGCAGGAGACGCCCCTGGCAGGCCACGTGACACGCCGTCGGCCCGGCCGCGGCGTCGGGACACCCGGCCGGACGCACCAGGACGGCGTGACGGCGCCGGGCGCACGGCGCTTCCGCCCACGGCACCGCACCACCCGCGCAGCACCGCGCGCCGGGGCGCCCTTTCGCCGCGGCTCAGCCCCGCGGGAACGGGTTCAGCAACTCCTCCCCCGCCGCCCAGCGCCGCACCTGGGCCACGATCAGCCGCTCGGCGCGCGGCCGGAAAGCGGCGGAACCGCCGCCCACGTGGGGGGTGATGAAGACGCCGGGCGCCGTGTACAGCGGGTGCCCGGCCGGTAGCGGCTCGGGGTCGGTGACGTCGAGGGCCGCTCGCAACCGGCCGGTCGCCACCTCCGCGAGCAGGGCGTCCGTGTCGAGGGTGCGACCGCGGCCGACGTTGACGACGAGGGCGTCGTCCGGCAGCGCGGCCAGCTGCTTCGCGCCGAAGAGCCCGACGGTGGCGGCGTTCTCGGGCAGCACCAGCACCGCGACGTCGATGTCGGGCAGCAGCGCTGTGAGATCACTCACCGCGTACACCCCCTCGTCCGGCCGGGCACGGCTCGCCACCGGGACGACCTCGGCCTCGCAGGCCCGCAGCCGGGTCGCGAGCGCGGAGCCGATGGAGCCGTAACCGATCACGGCGACCCGGCTGTCGGCGAGCGAGCGGGTGCGGTGCGGTGCCCAGCGCCCCGCGGCCTGCTCGGCCGCCCAGTGCGGCAGCTCCCGTTGGGCGGCGAGGATCAGCCCGAGGGCGAGTTCGGCCGTCGAAGCGTCATGCAGACCACGGCCGTTGCACAACCGCACGCCCGCCGGCAGCAGCGGCTCCAGGCTCTCGACACCGGCGCTGAGCGACTGCACGGCACGCAGCGCAGGAAGCCGTTCCAGCAACCGCTCGGCGCCACCCACGCCGTAGGGCATCACCCACAGCCCGATCCGGTCCAGCACCTCCTGGTCCGGTTCGGAGTCCGGCGTCACAGCGTCCCAGACGTGCACGCCCAGGCCGTCCGGCCAGCTGCCGTGCCGCACCGCCAGGTCCGGCCAGGGAATCAGCACGTCGAGATTGGCTCTGGTCATCGGGCGCTCCTTCTCGTAACGTCACATCCCGTCTAGTGAAACATTTTCCACCTGACGGAAAGAGGCAGGAATGACAACGCCGTCGCCTTCTCCCGGTCCGCCCGCGTCCCCCACTTCCTCCGGCGCCGCCGGGAGCGCGGAAGGCGGTGGCTTCTGGAGCTCGTCGCGTGCCCGGTACCTCATCCCGGTCGCCTTCGTGACCTACTCGCTCGCCTACCTCGACAAGTCCAACTACGCGATCGCGTCGGCCGGTGGCATGGCGGACGACCTGCATCTGTCCGCGGGACTCGACTCGCTGATAGCCGCGTCCTTCTTCCTCGGCTACTTCTTCTTCCAGATTCCCGGCACGATCTACGCCGAGCAGCGCAGCGCGCGCCGTCTGATCGCCTTCTCGACGATCGCCTGGGGGCTGCTCGCCGTGCTCCAGGGTCTGCTGAGCAGCCCGGGGCAGCTGATCGCGGTGCGGTTCTGCCTCGGCATCGTGGAAGGCGCGGTACTGCCGTCGCTGGTGATGTTGCTCAGCCGGTGGTTCACCCACCGGGAGCGGGGCCGCGCCAACACCTTCCTCATCCTGGGCAACCCGGTCACCGTCATGTGGCTCTCGGCGCTGTCCGGCTGGCTCATCGAGGTGTCGAACTGGCGCGTGATGTTCGTCGCCGAGGGACTGCCGTCGATGCTCTGGGGCGTGGCCTGCCTCTGGTTGATCAAGGACCGCCCGGAGGACGCCGGCTGGCTGGCCGAGAGCGAACGGCACGCGCTGCGCCAGTCCCTGGAAGAGGAGCGCGCCAACGCGCCCCGCCTGGCCGGGCCGCTGCGCGAGGAGTACCGCAAGGTGCTGCGCTCCAAGCCGGTACTGATCATGGCGGCGCAGTACTTCTTCTGGTCGTTCGGCATGTACGGCTTCATCTTCTGGCTGCCCGCGATCGTGAAGAAGGGCTCCGGTGAGGGGATCGGCGCCACCGGACTGCTCACCGCCGTGCCGTACGCCGTCGCGACCCTGGTGATGTTGCTGAACTCCCGCCAGTCGGACCGCAGCGGACGGCGCAGGGCGGCGGTGTGGCCGTGGCTGGCCGGCGGCGGCATCGCCCTGTTCGCCTCGTACGCGGCCGGACCGCACTTCCCGGTGGCCTTCGCCCTGCTGGTCGTGGCCGGTGCCTGCCTGTACGCGCCCTACGGGCCGTACTTCGCGCTGGTCTCGACGCTGGCGCCGCGCGGTGTGGCGGGTGCGGCCGTGGCGCTGGTCAACTCCTTCGGTGCGCTGGGCTCGTTCGCGGGCACCTACCTGGTCGGCTGGGTGCGCGGCACCTCGCTGGGCGACGCGGGCGCGTTCGCCTTCATGGCGGTGTGCGCCCTGGCCTCCGCGGTGCTGACGCTGGCGGTCCGGGAGCCGGGCGACGCGGGGCGCGCTGCCGGTACGGTGAAGCCGCAGCGCTCGGCGACGGCCGGGCGATGAGGGGAAGGGCACGGGGGTGGCAATGACGCCGGGAGGATCCGGGGCGCGAATCGTGCGAGAAGCCAGGCCGGCCGGAGACGACATGCTCGGCCGCGGCCTTCGGCTGCTGACGGTGCTGGCCGACCACCCCGACGGACTGGGCGTCAGCGCGGCCGCCCGCGCTGCCGCGCTGCCCGTCAGCAGCGCGCACCGGCTGCTGGGCCGGTTGGCGGCCGAGCGGTTCGTCACCTACGACGAGGGCGCCCGGCGCTACTCCCTCGGCATCCGGGTCCTGGAGCTGTCCCGCGGCTTCCAGCGCTCCCCGGCCGGCTACTCGGCGGCCGCGGCACCGATGCGCCGGCTCGCGGCGGCCACCGGGCTGCCGGCCATCGCGGGCGTGCTGCACGGCGAGGACGTCGTGCTGGTGCTCACCGTGCAGGGCACCCAGCACCTCCAGCTGCGCAGCGCCGAAGGCACCCGTAACCCGTGGTACGCCACCGCGCTGGGCAAGGCCCTGGTCGCGGCGCTGCCCGAGCGTGCGCGCGAGGACCTGCTCGCCGGCACGCTGGTCCCGGTGACCCCGCACACCCGCACCGACCCCCAGGAGCTGCGCGAGGAGCTGGCCCGGGTCCGGCTCACCGGCTGGGCGGACGTCGACGAGGAGAACGAGATAGGGGTCCGCTCCATCGCCGCCGCGGTGCCCACCCCGGCCGGCTCCGGTGGCCCGGCACCGCTCCTGGCCGTGTCGCTGGGCGCGACCGTCGTGCTCACCGGAACCGATGAGCTGCACGCGCACGTGCCCGCCTTGCAGGCGTGCGTGGAGGAGATCGCGGCGCGGATGGACGTCTGAGGCCCAGCGCCGGCGCCACCGATCCCACGCACCACCGGTTCCACGCACCGCGGACACCGCGGACACGCCCCGTAGCGACAGGCGCGCTACGGGGCGCACCGCACACGGCGACGGCGACGGCGACGGCGACGGCGACAACGACGACACCCGCGCAGAGCGTGCCCACGACACCGTCCGAGCCCGTGCGATCGGCGGGCACAGCGGCGGTGCACGACGGTCGCCACGGCTTCACCCGATGGTCACCACCGCACCACACATGATCGTCGACACGCCTGACGATCGCCCTGAAAACGCAGGTCAGAGCAGTCGAACCGGACCCGCCGGGAGAGTTTTCCCATACCCCCCGTACCATGCACAAGGCCGAAAGATGGCTCGGCCATGGATCGGTCCGTATTTTTCTCCTGGATGTTCCGTCGTGCACACACCACCTGTTCAGACCGTCTGGCGCCTGGCCCTGCCGCGTGACAGGGCCGCCGTTCCGGTCGCCCGCACGCTGGTGCGCCGAGCGCTGGCGGACGAGCGGCGCCCCGGGCCGACCGGGCGCCCCACGGACAGCGACACCGCGGAGCTGCTCACCGCCGAGCTGGTCGCGAACGCGCTGGAGCACACCGTGACCGGCGGGCCCATAGAGCTGGTCGTCCGGATACTGCCGGGCGGCTGCCACGTCGAGGTGCACGACGGTGACCCCGTGCCGCCCGGGGAGCTCGGCCTGCCGGGTCCCTCCGAGGCGCCGGACCCGTGGCAGGAGCACGGCCGGGGGCTGCTGCTGTTGCGCACCCTCAGCTCGGCCTGCGGGCACCGCCCCACCGAGTCGGGCAAGGCCGTGTGGTTCACCCTCTCGTCGCTGCCCCGGCAGCAGCAGCGTCCGGCGTAGACCGGCTCATCGGAAGAGGGGCGGCCCGCCGGCACCCGCCGGGGCTCGCCGGACAGCTGCCGGACACATGGCCGCCCCTGCCCGGCCGGATGCGGAGCGGCGGGGCAGGGGCGGGGCCGGGCGGCCCGTCGGCGGCCCGGCGGAAGGGGCTTCAGCGCGCAGGCGGGCGCCCGAAGCCCGTGGTCATGTCGATCAGTTCACGCTCGAGGAGAAGGAGTTCACGGCGAGGCCGGCTCCGTTCTCCCACGGCTCGAACCCGGCCTGGACGCTCGTGAGGTACCACGAGTCCTGGGCCTTGCCGAGGCTGATCACGTTCCGGATGAACTCCTTGACGTCGAAGCTGTAGCTCGACATCGGGGAGGACGCCACGTAGGAGACGACGTCGTTGCCACCGTTGTTGCCGGTCCACACGGCCCAGTTCTGGCCGCCGACGCTCGCCGAGCCGGTCTGGGAGCCCACCGGCTGCACCGGGCCGACGTGGTTGAGCCAGATCATGATCTCGGTCTGGTTCACCCCGTCCTTCTTCGGCTGCGGGTCGAGCCAGATGTCGTAGGCCGCGTCGAAGACGGCGTTGCTGACGTACGTGTAGGACACGCTGCTCGGAGCGCTGCCGATCTGGCTGATCTGCTTGGGCAGGTTGGTGCCGGGCGAGCAGTTGGTGTAGTGGCACCCGTTGTAGACCGACGGGTACGACTTCGGGGCACCGCTCGTCGAGGTGGACCCGTCGGCCTGGGTGACCTGGAAGCCGCTGCCGGTGACGTTGATGCACTGGGCCTGACTCGTGCCCCAACGGTTGTTCTGGACCACGTACTTGCCCTGAATGGTCGTCGTGCCGTAGGCCTCACAGATCTGGGTGTCGGCGTGGGCGGAGCCCGTCGTCGTCGCCACGGCCGTGAGCGAACCCACGGCCAGGACCAGCGAGGCCAGGGCGGCACGTGTGGGGCGTGTCGCACGAGCAAGGGGGTTCATTCGGTCGTCCCTTCGAATGAAGTGGGGGAGCGTGGGGGGAACCGGGGTTGAACGGGTGGAGCGAGTGGAGCAGGCGTGCGCAAGTGGCTTGGGGCTCTCACGCACAGGTGGGGCGTACATCTGGGGCGCACATGTCGGGCTGAGGTTCGGAAGCTTCCCTGCGCGCCATGGGAGCGCTCCCAAACTCTCCCGGTGCCGGACTGTAGGGGGCAGTTGGGGGTTGTGGCAAGACGGTCCGCAGATCTTGCAGCAGATCCGCAGGCGAGGGGGCCGTCCAGGAAGATCGTTCGCAAGGGCCGTCAGGAGGCCGGGCACCGGGACTCGTCAGGCCCACCGCGGGCAGGTCCGACCACCCGGCAAAGGGTCGGGCACGCTCCTGACGAGGAACGTTGCCCAACACGCGGAGCCGCGACCGGGCGCCGGTCCCAAGGCGCGCACTTCGCACACTTCACGCGCCTCGCGCACGGACCGGGCCGGGAGACGCTCCGGAACGCCGGCCAACGCTCGCCTTCGCAAACGCACCGCCCGCCGCATCCCGGATGTGCCGCAAAGGGAGCGGATCACGCCAACCCATGGCGAACCGCATCGACCCGGCTGCCGGCCGGTCGGGCCAGCCGGCACGGGGATCATCGATCGCCGGTCAGGGTGCGCCGGCGAGCGTGGCGACCATGAGCGCCTTGATGGTGTGCATACGGTTCTCCGCCTCGTCGAAGACGACCGAGTGAGCGGACTCGAACACCTCGTCCGTCACCTCCAGCGAATCCAGGCCGTGCCGCTCGTGGATCTCACGGCCGACCCGGGTACCGAGGTCGTGGAAGGCCGGCAGGCAGTGCAGGAACTTCACGTCCGGGTTGCCGGTGGCGCGCAGTACGTCCATGGTCACCGCGTACGGCCGGAGCGCGGCGATGCGCTCGCCCCAGACCTCCTTCGGCTCGCCCATGGAGACCCAGACGTCGGTGGCGACGAAGTCGGCGCCCCGGACCCCCTCCGCGACATCCTCGGTGAGCGTGACGACGGCACCGCTGGAAGCGGCGAGGCGGCGGGCCTCGGCCACCACCTCGGGATTCGGCCAGTACGCCTCGGGGGCGACGATCCGGACGTCCATGCCGAGCAGGGCGCCGGTGATCAGATACGAGTTGCCCATGTTGAAGCGGGCGTCACCGAGGTAGGCGAAGCTCAGATCGGTGACGGGCCGGCTGCCGTGCTCCACCATCGTGAGCACGTCGGCCAGCATCTGGGTGGGGTGCCAGTCGTCGGTCAGACCGTTGTAGACCGGCACCCCGGCGTAGGAGGCCAGCTCCTCCACGTTCGCCTGGCTGTCCCCGCGGTACTGGATGGCGTCGAACATCCGACCGAGCACCCGCGCGGTGTCCCTCACGGACTCCTTGTGCCCGATCTGCGAGCCGGACGGGTCGAGATAGGTGGTCGAGGCACCCTGGTCCGCGGCGGCGACCTCGAAGGCGCACCGGGTGCGGGTGGAGGTCTTCTCGAAGATCAACGCTATGTTCCGGCCATGCAGATACCGGGGTTCGTTCCCCGCCCGCTTGGCGGTCTTGAGCTCAGCGGCCAGCTCGAGCAGACCGTGGAACTCCTCGGCGGTGTAGTCCAGCTCCTTGATGAAGTGGCGGCCGATGAGCTTGGTCGGGACAGTCGCCATGGGGTGCTCCTGAGGTGATCGAAGGGTGAAAGTATATACGTTACTCAGCATTTCTATGCACCCCCTATCTTTGGCGCAGCCCCGAGACCGCCCCTCCGACCCCGACCAGTGGCCGGGATCACCCAGAGGAACCACGGCCGAAAACCGACTCTCAGGCCCCGACGCAGAGCCGACTCTCGACCCGCGGCCCGACTGCCGGCTCCGAGCCCGCCGCGGCGGGCTCGGCCTCGCCGGGCTCGGTCTCGTTGCGCTCGGTCTCAGAACTCAGGCCCGGACCGGGTCCCGCTCCACCGGGCAGCTCATGCATCGGGGACCGCCCCTTCCCCGGCCCAGTTCGCTACCGGGAATCTCGATCACCTCGATGCCCTGCTTGCGCAGATGGGTGTTGGTGGTGGAATTGCGCTCATAAGCCACCACGACGCCCGGCTCGACGGCCAGGACATTGCAACCGTCGTCCCACTGCTCGCGCTCCGCGGCATGCACGTCCTGGGTGGGCGTGAGCACCCGGATCTCGCTGAGTCCGAGCGCCGCGGCGATCGCACGGTGCATGTGCTCCGGAGGGTGGTCGGTGACCTTCAGCTCATTGCCGTTGTCGCCGGGTTCGATGGTGTACGAGCGCAGCATGCCCAATCCCTCGTACTGCGTGAACGTGTCCCCGTCGATCATCGTCATCACCGTGTCGAGGTGCATCACCGCCCGCCGCTTCGGCATGTCCAGGGCCACGATGGTGGTCGCAGAACCGGCGGCGAACAACTTGTGCGCCAGCATCTCCACGGCCTGCGGTGTGGTCCGCTCACTCATCCCGATGAGTACGGCGCCCTGGCCGATCACCAGCACGTCACCGCCCTCGATGGTGGACGGATAGTCCGCCTGCCCTCGCGACCAGATACGGAACGGCCCCGCCCGATCGCCGTGGAAAAGCGGGTGATGTTGATATATCGCCTCGAAATGGACCGTCTCGCGCTGCCGGGCCGGCCAGCGCATCGCGTTGATCGACACGCCGTCGTAGATCCAGGCGGAGGTGTCCCGCGTGAACAGGTGGTTCGGCAGTGGGCCGAGCAGAAAATCGTCGAGGTCCATGACGTGGAAGCGCACGGAGGTGGGTTCGGCGTGCCGGTCCAGGAACTCGCGCTTGGTCATCCCGCCCACCAGCGCCTCGGCCAGCTCGGCCGAGTCCAGTGCGTCGAAAGCGGCGCGCAGGTGATCGGTGGCCAGGGGCCCGTACTCCTTCTCGTCGAAGACCCGGTCGAGCACGAGTTCCCGTGCGGCCGGGATGTCCAGGGTCTCGGTGAGCAGGTCACCGAAGAGATGGACGGTCACGCCACGGTCGCGGAGGACGTCCGCGAAGCCGTCGTGCTCCGCGCGGGCGCGACGCACCCAGAGGACGTCGTCGAAGAGCAGAGCGTCCTTGTTGCTCGGGGTGAGCCTCTTCAGCTCCAGGTCAGGGCGGTGCAGGATGACGCGGCGCAGGCGGCCCGCCTCGGAGTCGACGTGGAATCCCATGGGTCCATCCTGCCGCGCCCGGGGCTCCTGCGGTGCCCCGGGCATCGGGAGTCTTTCGGGGTGCGCGGGTCGCACGTGACCGTGCGGTGTGGCTGGGCCGCTTGTCCGGTGCGCCCGGGTCGCACGTGACCGTGTCGTGGGTTGCGTTCGTCTGGGGCGCCCGGAACCGTTCACGCGACCATCCGTCGTGGGCTGTGCCCACCCGTTCCGCCCTGCGGAACGACTGCCCGCAGAGGGTTGGGCTGAGCCTTGTCCTCGTTCGTTCCGGCCGTTGACCGCCCAGAACTACCCGGGCGCCACCTGCTCGCCACGCCCAAGCGCGACCCGGGCGCAGTTGGTCCGGGCTCTCTGCTGGCCTAGATCACCAAGCTCAACGACGTGCGCAAGCTCGGGCAGCCCGAGGGGGCTGTTCGCGTACTGTTCCGATCACGAGCGGTCTCCTGTTCAGTCCTGCGTGACGCGGATGATCGTCTTGCCGGATGTGCGCTTGCCGGGCGCAAACGCGGCGGGTGCTTCGGCGAGCGGCCGCACAGCGCCGACGACCGGCTTGAGCCGGCCGTCCCTTACCCGCGTCGCGAGATCGGCGAGCCGGGCGCGGTCGGGTTCGACGACGAAGAAGACCGCCCGCCCGTCCGCAGGCTGGACCCTGGGCGGCATGGCGATGGTGACAAGCGTGCCGCCCGCGCGCACCAGGGCGGCCGAGCGGTCGAGGATGTCGCCGCCGATCACGTCCAGCACGACGTCGACCTCGCCCGCGTCCTCCAGTCTCCCTGCCTGCAGATCCAGGAAGGTGTCGACGCCCAGACCGAGTGCCCTGTCCCGGTCGGCGGACCGGCCGGTACCGATGACGCGGGCGCCGGCCTCGCGAGCGAGCTGTACCGCCATCGAGCCGACGCCGCCGGCGGCGCCGTGGATCAGGACGGTCTGACCGGTGGTGAGGCGGCCATGGTCGAACAGGGCCTGCCAGGCGGTCAGCCCGGAGATCGGTAGTGCGGCGGCCAGGGTGTGGTCGATGTCCGCGGGCAGGGGGGCGAGGTTGCGGGCTTCCACCGCGGTGTACTCGGCCAGCGTGCCGTTGCGGGTCCAGTCGGCCAGGCCGAACACCCGCTGCCCGACGCTCAGGCCGGTGGTGCCGTACCCCAGCTCCACGACGACACCGGACAGCTCGTGCCCGGGCACGCTCGGCGTCCGGTCGCGGCCGGCGCGATCGGCCCACGTTGCCGGCCAGTCCAGCTCGCCCGGGGTGAATCCCGAGGCGTGCACGCGCACGATGACATCGTTCTCGGCCGCATGGGGGTAGGGCAGGTCCGTCAGGGACATCCCGGCAGTACCGGCGTCACGGTCCCGAACAGTGATGGCTTGCATACAGGTCCTTACTGGGAGGGGCGACTCAAGCGCACAGCCCGTGCACATGCAGGGGTCACCGCGGCTCGCCATCGGATCGATGGCATCCGCTCGCGCGCACTTCCTCGTCGTCCGTTCTGCTTTTCACCAGGGAGACGAGGTAGCCCCTGCGGGTGTGACAGCTCAGACGCACCCGAGTTTGTCGGGATTGATGACCCGGCGGTACGCGGTGATCAGACCGTCCGTGATCTGGACCGTGTCCACGGAGTAGACCCGCCCTTCGCGGTAGAACACCAGGGCGAGCTCGCCGCCGATCTCCGCGAAGTCGATGCGGTCCGGATGCCACTGGCGCCCCACCCGCACCATGACCTCGGCGACGCGCTCGCCGCCGTGGATGATCTTGCGTGCCGCGAAGGCCTTGCCGCCGCCGTCGGTGACGTAGACGGCGTCCGGATGCAAGAGCCTGATCAGGCCGGCCAGGTCCCCGGCCTCGTAAGCGGCACGGAAAACCGCCAGGACGCTCTCGCGTTCCGCCTTCGACGCCTGCGGCGTGGACCGCTTCGCCTTGGCCACCCGCCGTCGCGCCCGGGAGGCGAGCTGCCGGGCACCCGGCACGGAGACGTCCAGCACCTCGGCGATCCGGCCGAACTCAAGACCGAAGACATCGTGCAGGACGAAGGCCACCCGCTCCGGCGGGCTCAGCTCTTCCATGATCAGGAGGATCGCCGAACTGACGGACTCGTCGACGAGCACCGGCTGCGACGCGTCCGGCCCCGTCAGCAGCGGCTCCGGCAACCACGGCCCGACATAGGTTTCCCGCCGGAAACGAGCGCTCTTGAGAATGTCGTACGACCGCCGCGCGGCCACCGTCACCAGCCAGGCGTGCAGATCATCGACGCTCTGTAGATCCGCGCCGGCCGCCCGCAGCCAGACATCCTGGGTCACGTCTTCGGCATCGGCCACGCTCCCCAGCAGCCGGTAGGCCACACCGAAAACCGCGGGCCGGTGCCTCTCCCATCCGGCCCCGAGCCCGTCCTCCTGCTCAGTCCGTCCGGGCCCGGGCCCGTCACCCATACAGATCGCAACCTCCTCCAGCTTGCGGATCCAGCGTAGCCATCCGAACTCGGGATCTTCGCGGACGGCTCCGACAGCCCGGACGCCCGGACCGTCGATGTCGGGCAGCAGTTACAACCGGGGATCCACCGGTTCCGACTCGAGGGCGAGGACGCCGAACACCGCCTCATGAACCCGCCACAACGGCTCCCCGTCCGCCAACCGATCCAACGCCTCCAACCCCAACGCGTACTCACGAATCGCAAGCGACCGCTTGTGCCCGAGGGACCGGGACCGCAACCGTTCCAGCTGGTCGGGGCGGGTGTATTCGGGTCCGTAGATGATGCGGAGGTACTCGCGGCCACGCACCTTGAGGCCAGGCTGCACCAGCCGGCCCCGCTCGTCCCTGACCACCGCGCCGACCGGCTTGACGACCATGCCCTCGCCGCCCCGCCCGGTCATTTCCAGCCACCAGTCAACGCCCGCCTGCACCGACGCCTCCTCACCGGTGTCGACATACAACCGCCGCGTCGTGTGCAGGAGCGAATCGACGTCGTGCTCGACCATCCGGTCGATCAGGGCCAGCTGGGTGTCGTGCGGCAACAGGGCGCGGTTGTGGCCCTGGGACGCCAGGATCTGGAAGGGGGCGAGACGCACCCCTTCCAGACCGTCGGTCGGCCAGCAGTAACGCCGGTACGCGTCGGTGAACGCGCTGGCCGCCTCGGCCCGAGCCCGCTGGCGCGCCAGCAGTTCCCCGGCGCCGTCGACACCACGCGCCGCCACCGCTTCGAGGGCGTCGAGCACACCCGGGAAGACGGCTCGCGCGGCGGCGCCCACCGCCGCGTACTGGGTGCGCAGCAGGCCGGAGGCCTTCAGCGACCAGGGCATCAGCTCGGCGTCGAGCAGCAGCCAGTCGGTGGCCAGCTCCTCCCAGAGGCCGGCCTGGTCGATTGCGGCCCGGAGCCGTCGCAGGATCTCCTCGGTGAGTTCCGGGTCGTCGAAGAAGGGACGGCCGGTCCGGGTGTACAGCGCGCCCGTGGGGTCGCCGGCGCCGTCCATCCCGAAGCGCTCGCGCACCACGCCGGCGTCCCGGCACACCAGCACCACGGCACGGGAGCCCATGTGCTTCTCCTCGCACACGACCCGCGCCACGCCGTCCGCGGCGTAGTGCGCGAACGCCTCGGCGGGGTGTTCCAGGTAGGGACCGTCGACGGCCGGGCCGTGGGATTCCCGGCGGGCGGGGGCGGTGGCGGTGGGCGCCATCGTCGGTGGCAGGTACGGCAGCAGCCGGGGGTCGACGGCGAAGCGGCTCATCACTTCGAGTGCCGCCGCCGCGTTCTCCTCGCGGATGGTGACGCGTCCCGCGTACCGGGTCTCCACGGACCGGCGCCCGTGCACGTCCGTCAGGTCGAGCGGACGGCCGTCGCCGCCACCGGGCGCCTCGGTCCGCAGCGGCTTCACGGGTTCGTACCAGACGCGCTCGGCAGGTACGTCGACGAGCTGCCGCTCGGGCCAGCGCAGTGCGGTGAGCTTGCCGCCGAAGACGCAGCCGGTGTCCAGGCAGATGGTGTTGTTCAGCCAGGTCGCGGTGGGCACCGGGGTGTGGCCGTAGACGACGGCGGCGCGGCCGCGGTAGTCCTGCGCCCAGGGGTAGCGCACCGGCAGGCCGAACTCGTCGGTCTCCCCGGTCGTGTCGCCGTACAGCGCGTGCGAACGGACCCGGCCGGAGGTGCGTCCGTGGTACTTCTCGGGCAGCCCGGCGTGGCAGACCACGAGCCGCCCGCCGTCGAGCACGTAGTGGCTGACGAGTCCGTCGATGAAGGTGCGCACCTCGGCGCGGAACTCCTCGCTCTCCCGTCCCAGCTGCTCGACGGTCTCCGCGAGGCCGTATCTCACCTGCGCCGTCCGCCCGTTCAGCCAGCGGCTCAGCTTGTTCTCGTGGTTGCCGGGCACGCACAGCGCGTCTCCGGAAGCGACCATCGACATCACCCGGCGCAGCACCCCGGGGGTGTCCGGGCCGCGGTCGACGAGGTCGCCGACGAAGACCGCGGTACGGCCCTCCGGGTGCGCCCCGTCGACGTAGCCGAGCTTGCCGAGCAGGGCCTCCAGCTCGGCGGCGCAGCCGTGGATGTCGCCGACGATGTCGAAGGGACCGGTGAGGTGCTTGAGGTCGTTGAAGCGCCGCTCACGGACGATCTCCGCGGTGTCCACCTCGTCCACGCCGCGCAGGACGTGCACCTTGCGGAAGCCTTCGCGGTCCAGCTGGCGCACCGAGCGGCGCAGTTCGCGTATGTGGCGCTGCACGACCCGGCGCGGCATGTCCGCCCGGTCGGCGCGGGCCGCGTTGCGCTCGACGCACACCTCTTCGGGGACGTCGAGGACGATCGCGATGGGCAGCACGTCGTGCTCGCGGGCCAGCCGGACCAGCTGCCGGCGGCTCTCGCTCTGCACGCTGGTCGCGTCGACGACGGTGAGCCGGCCGGCGGCGAGCCGTTTGCCCGCGATGTAGTGGAGCACGTCGAAGGCGTCGCGGCTGGCCTCCTGGTCGTTCTCGTCGTCCGAGACGAGGCCGCGGCAGAAGTCCGAGGAGATCACCTCGGTCGGTTTGAAGTGCCGGCGGGCGAAGGTGGACTTTCCGGAGCCCGAGGCGCCGACGAGCACCACGAGAGCGAGGTCGGTGACGGCCAGGACACGGCGGGCGCGCGTGTCGGTGCCGGTGGCGGTCGTCGTCATGCCACCCGTCCTTCCTGTGCCGTCGGGGCCTGCTGAGGCTGTTGTGCCGGCTGCGGTGTCGGCTCCAGGGCCGAGGGCGCCAGCTGCGGTGTCGGCGCGGGTGACCGGGGCGGCACGGCCGCGGTGGTCGGTCGTGCCGTGCCGTCCGTGCGGGCCTCGTCCTGCTGGCCGTCCCGGGTGCCCTCGGTCCGGTCCACCCGGGTGAAGACGGCCATCTGGGTGGGCGGGCCCACCTCGGGGTCGTCGGGGCCTATCGGTTCGACGCGTATGTCGTATCCGTGCCGTGCGGCGACGGCCCGGGCCCAGCCGCGGAACTCCTCGCGGGTCCACTCGAAGCGGTGGTCGCCGTGGCGCACGTGCCCGGCGGGCAGGCTCTCCCAGCGCACGTTGTACTCGACGTTCGGCGTGGTCACGAGCACGGTACGGGGCCGGGCTGCGCCGAAGACGGCGTAGACGAGGGCGGACAGCCGCGGCAGGTCCACGTGCTCGATCACCTCGCTCAGCACGGCCGCGTCGTAGCCCTTCAGACGCTGGTCGGTGTAGGCGAGCGAGCCCTGGAGGAGCCGTACGCGCTCGGCCTGCCGCTCGCCCATGGTGTCCAGACGCAGCCGCCGGCCGGCGACGGCCAGGGCGCGCAGCGACACGTCGACGCCGACGACCTCGGTGAACCGGGCGTCGGCCAGCAGCTCGCGCACCAGGTGGCCCTCGCCGCAGCCCAGGTCCAGTACCCGGCCGGCACCGGCGGCCCGAAGTTCGGCGACGAGCGCGGCGCGCCGCTGCACCCCGAGGGGCGGCGGGGACGTCGCGGCGCTCTGCGCACCCGGGTCGCAGACCGCTTCGGACGTGGCTCCCGCCGCCTCGTCGGAGCCGCGGCGCATGGCCTTTCCGGTGGTCGCGTCCTCTTCCACGGTATCTCCGTCGACGTCCCCGTCGACCGCGTTGTCGATCTCGTCGACCTCGCTGTCGTCGGACTCCGCGAGCCGGATCAGCTCCAGGCGCTCGCGGGCCTCGCGGGTCAGCGTCCTTCGGCGGGCGAGATAGCGGCTGGTGATCAGGAACTCCTCCGGGTGCCCGGGCAGCCAGCCCGCACCGGCGCGCAGCAGCTTGTCCACCTCGTCGGGTGCGACCCAGTAGTGCTTGGCGGCGTCCAGCACCGGCAGCAGCACGTACAGGTGGCACAGCGCCTGGGAGAGGCGTTGCTCGCCGGCCAGGACCAGGCGCACGTACCGCGAGTCCCCCCAGTCCGGGAAGGTGTCGTCCAGGGGGAGCGGCTCGGCGGTCACCGTCCAGCCCAGCGGCTCGAAGAGCCGGGTGACCAGCGCGGCACCGCCGCGTGCCGGCAGCACGGGCACCTCGATGTGCAGCGGCAGCGTCTGGTCGACCAGCTCCGGCCTGGCCTCGCAGCGGCCCTTCATGGCGCTGGAGAACACGCTGCCGAGCGCGACGGCCAGCAGCGACGAGGCGGCGTACGGCCGGTCGTTCACGTAGTGGGCGAGCGCCGAGTCGGGCGCACCCCCGCGCCCTCTGCCCTTGCCGCGCCGCACCAGCGCCACCGGGTCGACCTCCAGCAGCAGCGCGGCGGTGCACCGCTCCTTGGACGCCTCGGGGTAGAGCACGTGCGCGGTGCCGTAGGACGTGGCGAAGGCCTGCGCGCGGTCGGGGTGCTTGTGCAGCAGAAATCCGAGGTCGCTCGCCGGCCGCTCAGGGGTTCCGGTGGTACCGATCGTCAAGAACACCTGCCTGAGTATCGCGGCGTCCACAGGGCCTGGCTATGGACTTTCCGTCATGGGCCGTTTCGTGCGGGATACGGCTTCCGGTTCCGAGGGAGGTCGGTCTTGGCCAGAATCGGTCCATGTTGAGAATCGGATCCGTTGTCCTGGGTGTCTCGGACGTGCCGCGTGCGGTCGCCTTCTGGACGAAGGCCCTGGGGCTGGTGCCACGGGGCGAGGTCGAGGACGGCTGGGCGGTGCTACAGCCCGTGGACGGTGCCGGAGGCGGGGTGCATCTTTCGCTGGGCCGCAGCGAGACGCCCGTCCAGGAGCACCCCCGTATCCATCTGGACCTGTACGCGGGGGACGCGGCGGACCAGGCCGCGGAGGTGGAACGGCTGGTGACGCTGGGGGCCCGCCGGGTCGACTGGGACCTGTACCCGGACGACCCCGATTTCGTGGTCCTGGCCGACCCGGACGGCAACCGCTTCTGCGTGATCGACACCGGACGGGGCTGAGACTGTCGGGGGCGTGCGGGCGGGCCGGCCGGTCGCCGGTCGGCCGGTGGGCCGGTCAGTCGGTCAGTCGGTCAGTCGGTGGGCCGGTCAGCCGCTGCCAGCGAGGTGCAGTACGGCCTCGTAGGCCCGCTGGATGAGCCTGTTGTCCCAGCTGGGGGCGGTGTTGGCGAGGGCCACCAGGGCGGTGCGCCGCTCGGGGTTGAAGGCGATGAACGCGGTGCAGCCGCGGGTGCCGCCCGAGTGGTGGTAGAGCCGCGAGCCGTCGGGGCGTGGGCGGATGTTCCACACCAGGGCGAGCTGCCCTTGGCCGTGCGGTCGCACGAGCCGGGGGACGGTCACCTCGCGCAGGGCGGAGCGCAAGGCGGAGCGCAGGACGGCGGGCGGTGGCACCGGGGCGTCGGCCGTGTCCGGGTCGGTGGCCAGGTCCAGGTCCAGGTCCAGGTACGGGTTCGGGCCCGGGTTCGGGTTCGGGTCCATGTCCGGATATGGACCCATGAGCGCCTCGGTGACCGTCAGCAGGTCCCGCACGCTGGAGCGGACCGCGCCGGCCGCCGGCAGCCCCGGGATGTGGAACGGTGGTCGTGGGCGGCCGTGCCAGTGGCCGGTGACCTGGGTGGTGCCGGCCGGCGGGGTGGCGCAGGCAGTGGTGTCGCGCAGCCGCAGCGGGTCGAGCACTCGCTCGGCGAGCAGGGCCCCGTACGGTGTGCCGCCCGCCGCGCCGCTCAGCGCGTACCCGAGGAGGCCGACCCCGAAGTTGGAGTACCGCACGCGGGAGCCCGGCCGGGAGCGCACTCGGGTGCGTGCCAGGGCGGCCAGCACGTCCTCGGCGCCGAAGGCCGCGTACGGGTTCGAGAACCAGCGGGTGCCGATGCTGCCGAGCAGGCCGGGCGGCAGCCGGGGCAGGCCGGCGGTGTGGGTGGCCAGCTGGGTGAGGGTGATCGCGTCGCCGCGCCGGGGCATGCGGGTGCCGGGCGGCAGGAGGGCGGCGAGCGGGGTGTGCCAGGCGAGTTCGCCGCGGCCGGCCTGCTCGGCCAGCAGCAGCGCGGTGAACGTCTTCGTGACGGACCCCACCTCGAACCGGGTCGCCGCCCCCACCGGCACCCCGCCGCCGTGCGCGGTGGTGCCGCGCAGCACGAACGCCCGCTGCCCGTCCCGATGGAGACCGACGGCGAGCGCGCTCGCACCCGGGGCGGCCGTCAGCAGCGGACGGGTCAGACGGCGCACGGTGGCGGGGTCGAGGGAGGCCTTCGGGGACCGTCCCGTACTCGCGTGGTGGTCTGGCCCGGGGGCCTGCCTGGGGTCTTGCCCCGGACGGGCGCGGCGGGCGTGACGGGCGTGACGGGGGCGTTGCTCTTGCGCGTTCGGGTCGGTGGGCCCATGGAGCGCAGGGGGGTGCGTGCCGGTGGGCCCGTCGTCGCCGTGGGTGCGCCGGCGGGACGTGGGCGGCATCAGGCGGGCCGGGGGGTGTCGAGCGTCCGCATGAGGGCGAGGGTGCCGGCGACGGCGGCGACCACGGTGGGGTGTTGATGCGCGTGGAAGCGGCGGGCCGGGTCTTCCTCCACGGGTTCACCGTCGCGCGGCACCAGACCGTCGTCGTGCTGGAGTCCCGCGAGCCGTTGCCAGGCGTCCGTCGTGATCTGGGGCTCCGGCAGGCAGGCGCCCACGATCATGAGTTCCACCATCAGGTCCCACTGGCCGATCTCGGCCCAGACGTTCGTCCACACCGGAAGCCAGTTGGCCACGTAGCCGGCCAGGTTCTTCGGGAGGCCGTCGGGCAGGGCACCCCAGTCGGTGAGGTGGAAGACGGTGTGGGTGACGGTGTAGCCGGTGATCCAGTCGATGTTCCATGGCTCGGGCGTGTTGCCGAGCCAGGTGGCGCGGGCGAGCGCTGCCCAGTCGGTCGTCCTGCCGCCGTCGTCGAAGCCGGTGACGCGTAGCGCGTTGGCGATGGCGAGCCGGCGGTTCGGCAGCATCTCCACGGCGTGCACGGACGGCAGGGTGCGGGTGTGGGCGAGCAGCCGGTCGAGCGGCGGGTACCGGTAGCCGGCGCGGGCGAAGGGGAGGTAGAGCTCCAGCGGATCGGTGTGCAGCGGATGGCGCAGCAGCCGCTCGTACAGCAGGCTTCCCTCACCGAGTTGGGCCCAGCCGAAGTCGAGCAGGTCACGTGCGCGTTCGAGGTCGGCGGCGCCGGCCAGGCCGCCGCGCAGCACGAGCGAGGCGGCGAGTGCCGTCTCCCCGAGGGCCTTGTAGGCGTCGGCGTCCTCACCGAGGTAGGAGTCGATGAGCCGGTCGAGCGTGCCGTACTCCCGGTGCGCGTGCAGCCAGGCCAGGGCGCGGGATCCGACGTCGTGCGCCAGGCGTGCGGATGCGGGGTTCATTCGTGCTCCAGGTCGAGCAGCCGACGGGCGATGGCGACGTCCAGGGCGAGTCGTTCGCCACCGCCGAGCAGGCCGAGACGGGCCGTCAGGGGGACGAGGTCGAGCGGCAGCACCGCGCCTTCGGCACCGAGCCAGGCCAGCCAGCGGGCGATCCGTCCGGCGGTCGGGAAGTCGCGCCGCAGCATGGCGCGGGTGGCACCGCGCGCGAGACCCAGTACGCCGGCGCGCGCGGCGTCGTGCACGGCGGAGTCGAGACCGGGCAGCGCCAGCGACGACAGCTGGCCCATCCGCTCCGACCACGGCAGCCAGCCTTCGCGTGGGTGGGCGTGCGTGGTGGGCGGGTGTCCGTGGTCGGCGTCGTCGTCGCACAGCGGTGGTCCGGGTGGCAGCGGCGCCTTCGCCGTGCACTCGGCACCGGTCCGGGACAGCGCGGTGACCAGGCCCCAGTCCAGCCAGGCCCGTACCCAGGCCTGCTCGGAGCCCTCGGGAGGTGCCGGGGGCGGCGGGTCGGCGGGCGGTAGGGCGGCGAGGGCCAGGCCGACGGCCGTCACCTCGTCGGGCGGCGCGGCGTGACCGGCGAGCAGGCAGGGTGCGAGGACGTCGGCGCCCAGCATGCGCACGGCGCCGAGGGCGACCGCGAGATCGCCCTCGGACCGGTCTGCTGCCTCCGCCAGGTGGGCGGCGGCAACGGGCGCCGTGCCCTCGGCGTCCGCGAGGACACCGAGGGCACGGCGGGCCAACCCGTCGGCCGAACTGTGATGGGCCGTACGGGCCCGCTCGGTGATCACCGGCCCTTCGGCTCCTTCGGGGCCAGGAGCAGCAGGGCGAGGAGGAATCCCTTGCCGTCGGGCGACGGGACGGGTGCGTCGCTGAGCGGTGTCGAGGGCTGGAGCATCAGCCCTTCGAGCATGTCCTGATCCAGTGCGAGGCCGGTCGTCTTGAGAGCCTGGTCGAGCATGTCTTGCTCCCTGGGTTCGAAAGTGGTGCCACATAGGTGACACCCCGACGAAAGCCACCAAAGCATCACCAGACGAAACCAACTACTCGTGCCCGGTTCCCATGGTGATTGCCATGGCGCGGCACAAGCAGGGCGATCGACCTCACGAGCCCGGCGTTCCTGGGTTTCCGAGGCCCGGCAGGGGGTTTTGGCTACGAGTTATCGGGCGGATCGCGGCGCCTGCCGAATGGGTGAAGGACGCCGCCCGGTCGAAGCCGCTCCGGTTTCCTCCCGGTCGCCGCGGCCCGCCCCGCCGCTTCGGGGTGCGGGGCAGGGCGGGCAGGGTGGGCAGGGTGGGCAGGCCTTGCATGACGTTGCGGCACGGCGCGGCGCGGGTCGGGACGAGAGGCGCGCCGTCAACCGGCACGGCGCGGCGCGGGTCGGGACGAAGGGCGCGCCGTCGACCGGCACGGCGCGAGTCGGCACGGCGCGGCTGGACGGGCCCCTGGTGCGACGGGGCCCTGTGCCACGGGGCACGTGGCACACGGCACCGTGCGACGTACGGCAGCGCGGTGCTCCGTCCGGGCGGCATGGGCGCACGCCCCGCACGCCCCGTGCGCCCCGCACGCCCCGCACGCCCCGTGCGGCCCGTCAGGGCAGCTGGCTCTGCACCTCGGACGCGATCAGCTCCAGGTGGTCCAGGTCGGCCAGGTCCAGGATCTGGAGGTACATCCGCTGCGATCCGGCCGCGGCGTACTGCCCGATCCGGTCGACGACCTCGGCCGGGGTGCCGGCCAGGCCGTTGGTCCTGAGTTCGTCGACCTGCCGGCCGATGGCGGCGGCCCGGCGTGCCACTTCGGCTTCGTCACGGCCGACACAGGCCACCAGGGCGTTGGAGTACACCAGGTCGTCGCCCTGGCGGCCGGCCTGCTCGGCGGCGGCGCGGACGCGGCCGAACTGGCTCTCGCTGTCGGCGATCGAGGCGAACGGCATGTTGAACTCGTCGGCATACCGGGCGGCGAGTCGCGGGGTGCGGACCGGCCCGCTCCCCCCGATGAGGACCGGAACCTTGGCCTGGGCGGGCTTGGGCAGTGCGGGCGAGTCGGTGAGCTGGTAGTGCGTGCCCTGGTGGCTGAAGGTCTTGCCTTCCTCCGTGGCCCACAGGCCGGTGACGATCGCCAGCTGCTCCTCCAGCCGCGCGAACTTCTCCGCGGGGAACGGAATCCCGTACGCCGTGTGCTCCTCCTCGTACCAGCCGGCACCCAGGCCCAGCTCGACACGGCCGCCGGACATCTGGTCCACCTGGGCGACCTGGATCGCGAGGACACCGGGCAGCCGGAAGGTGGCGGCGGTCATCAGCGTGCCGAGCCGGATCCGTCGGGTCTCGCGGGCCAGCCCGGCGAGGGTGACCCAGGCGTCGGTCGGCCCGGGCAGCCCGTCCACCTCACCCATGCGCAGGTAGTGGTCCGACCGGAAGAACCCGTCGAAGCCCAGATCCTCGGTCGCCTTGGCCACGGTCAGAAGGGTGTCGTAGGAAGCGCCCTGCTGGGGCTCAGTGAAAATACGCAGATCCATGCCCACATCCTGCATGGTGAGGATGCGACCCGGCACGGGTGGTGGGCCGTTTCCACCGTCCGGCCCGCACGGAAGGGGCGGACGCCCGGGGGCGGACGCACCGCCCGGACGGTGCGCCGCGCGCCCTGACGCAGCGGATCGCCTGGCGGCCACGCGCGCGAGGTGGTGTCCGGGTCACGGGGTGCCTGCCGAATCGCGCTCCGGGAGGTTCTCGTCGCGTGCGGCGAGTTTGCGGAGCATGTCCACGACGCGGTCGCGTGCCTCGTCGGCCGCGTCGATGCCTTCCATGCACTGCCAGTAGACGCTGTCCTCCTCGGCCGAGCAGGCTATGCCGACGAGCGCCATGCCGACTTCGCCGAGCATCACGCCCAGTTCCAGCAGGGACTGGCGGGCGTCGCCTATCTCCGTGAGCTGGCTGGCTCGGATCTCTTCGGTCTTCAACTCCGGGTCGCCGAGGGCTCCGCAGCCTCGACCGCCCACCTCGCTCAGGCCCAGTGCCTCGCCCCGCAGCTCCGGCGGACCACCTACCGCCAGCCGGCTGCCGACCGCTTGCGCCAGGGCCTGTGCCTGCCAGGCCTCGGCCACGATGTCCGGGACCTCATGGCTCTGTGCCAGTGCACGTCTGCCCACTCCGATGAGCCGCACCGCATCCATCCGCCGTCCCCGTCTTCCTGAAGGGCCTCCGCCACGCGAGCGTCGCGCGGTTTTCCCAACTCCCGTGGTCACTACTAAGAGTGAGGCCCGCCGTGACGAAAAGCCAGAGGAAACCCGAAATCTGTGGACAGAAAATCCAATGTTGATAAGTTCGTAACTCCGGAGAGTGACGAACGGGCGTGCCGGGCAAGATCAGTGAAGGCGGCAGCGCTCACGAAGCCTGACCGGACGGGGAGGAATCATCCGGCACCGGGAATCTCCGCTCATTGCGGTCGATCTTGGCCTGAAGTGCCTCCAGGACATCGATCCCCAGCACCTCGCACAGTTGCAGCAGATAGGACAGGACGTCCGCCGTCTCGTCCCTGACGCGGTGGGCGGTGTCCGGGTCGTCCATCACCCGGGCCGACTGCTCCGGCGTCAGCCACTGGAAGATCTCGCCCAGTTCGGCGGCCTCGACCATCAGCGCGGAGGTCAGGTTCTTGGGGGTGTGGAAGGGCTGCCAGCGGCGTGCCGCGGCGAAGTCGACCAGCCTGCGTTGCAGGGTGGCCACGTCCAGGGCGCCGCCGGCGGCCGGGGCGGGTGCGGGGTGGGGAGAAGGAGGGGAGGCGGGGGCGGAAGTCGGCGAAGCGTCAGAGGAGTCCGTCACCGTCCCAGGTCTACCACCGTGGCCCGGCCCATCGTCGCCGCCTTGCCCCCGTCTCCTGTCGCTCCCCCGTCTCCTGTCGCTCCCCCGTCTCCTGCCGCTCCCCCGCCTCCTGTCGCTCGACCGTCCTCTGCCGCTCCCCCGCCCCCGGCCGACGACGGGCGGCCGGCCACCGTCGCCACCAGCCGGATGTGTCCCCGACCGCACATGTCGCCCGCCAGCCGAGTCAGTTCACGGGTCTGGCGCGCGTCGAGGCAGCGGTCGAAACCGTCGGCGAGCACGGTGAGCGTCTGATAGGCGGCGGGCACCTCGGCCACCGTGTCGACCTGGAGCACCGCTGGTCCGGTGAGCAGCACCAGCGCGAGGGCCAGGTACCGCAGTTCACCGTCGCCCAGCCGCTCGACGGGGGTCGCAACGCCCTCGCCGCGCTCCACGACCGCCCGCAGCACGCCCTCGCCGTCCCGCCGGGCGCACAGGTCACGCACCGGACCCGCGCAGCCGGCCCGTAACGCCGCGACCAGGCGGGCGTGTCGCCGTCCGCACTCCGTCCTGGTCCTGGCCACCACCTCGGCGAGGTTGTCGCAGCCGGGCAGCAGCCGTCCCCCGCACGCCGCCGCAGGGACGGCCCGCATGAGCCGCGGGCGTGGGTCGCAGACGAAGACCGACCGCAGCGCCAGCACCATCTGCTCCGCCGCCGCGACCACCCGCCGCTGCCCTTCGGTGCTGCCGGCCACCCGCAGCGGCAGCAGGGCCGTGCCGAGCCGGTCGTCAGGCAGCCGGCCGTAGGTCACCGGTGCGGCGCCCCTGGTGTGCCAGGCGGCCTGCACGGCGGGCCGGCCGGGGTGGCTCAGAGCGGTCTCCAGGAGGGTCAGGCCCCCTGCGGTGAGGCGCTCGCCGACGATGCGCAGGTCCGGCTCGACCTGGACGGCGAGGTCGAGCCGGACCGGGCCGACCGGCCCGCCCGCCGTGCAGCCGATGCGAAAGCCCCGCCGGCCCGCTTCGGGCCGGGCCCGCTCGGGGACGCAGGCGTGCGGATCGGGGAACGCCTCCGCCAGCTCGGCGCCGGCGCCCAGCCGTGCCAGGGCCGCGTACGCGGCCAGCGCGGTGGACTTGCCGCTGCCGCTCGGGCCCGCCACGAAGGTCAGCGGAGCCAGCTGGAGGGTGGTGTTGTGGTGTCCCGCGAACGCGGTGAGGTCGAGTCGGGTGAGGGCCGGACGGGTGACGGTCGGGGCTGCGGCGGTCGGCACGGTCATGCGCAGGACCGTAGGGACGCGATGATCAGATAAACCGTTACATCAGGGAGGTTTCCCACGTTCGGGGGATTCGGGGCGGTGGTGCGGCGGCGCCACGGGGCGCACGGTCACATTCCCTGCGTGGCGCCGCCGTCGACCAGCACGGTGCTGCCGGTGATGAAGCCGGCCCGGTCGCTGGCCAGGAACGCGGCGGTGGCGGCCAGGTCGGCCGGGGTGCCAAGACGTCGCACGGGGAGGGTCGCGGCGATCTCGGCCAGGCCCTTGTCCGGATCGGCGAACTGCGCCTCCAGCGTTCCCGTCCGGTGGTAGCCGGGGGCGAGGACGTTGACGGTGATGCCGTCCGGGCCGACCTCGGGGACCAGCGACTTGGCGAAGCCGAGCAGTCCGGGCCGTACCGTGTTGGACAGCCCGTACTGGGGCCTGGGCTGGCGGATGGTCTCGGAGGCCACGAGCAGGACGCGGCCCCAGCCCGCCGCGCGCAGGTGCGGCAACGCGGTCTGCACCATCCCGATGTGGGAGAGCAGGGACAGTTCCACCGCGGCGCGGTAGGCCGGCAGGTCGAAGGCGGTGACCGGACCGGCCGGTGGGCCGCCGGCGTTGGTCACCACGATGTGCAGTCCCCCGAGGTCGGCCGCGACCGCGTCGACCCAGTCGCGGACCGCGTCGTGGTCGCGGACGTCGACCTGGTCGGCGCGCACCCGCCCGGATCCGGCGGCGGCCACCTCGTCCGCCGCGGACGCGAGACGGTCGGCGTCGCGGCCGCAGATCGCCACGTGGGCGCCCTCGGCGGCCAGCGTGGTGGCGATCGCACGCCCCAGCCCGCTGCTGGCTCCGGACACCAGGGCCACCCTGCCGGCGATCCCCAGATCCATGGTCAACCTCCCTTTATCAACCCTTTTCAACAGTTCGCCGATATCCGTACCGGCCCAGCCAGGGCGCGGCGACGAGCCCGGAGACGAGCCGGGTCGCCGGTGGTGTCCGGGCCCGCCAACGATCGTCGGGCCGTATCGTCACCGCGCCGTGGCGGAAGCGGTCGGGGTTGCCGGTGACGGTGTGGTTGACCGACAGCTCCGCGGTGCCGTCCGCCGTCACGGGCGGCTCGTCAGCAAGGCCCCAGTCCGCCAGCACGGCGCCGAGGGTCTCCCGGGGCTCGGCGGCGAAGTCCTCGTACCGGATGCATCGGTACCGGTCGGGGAACGCCTGACCGACGAGGTGCGACGCCCGGTTGAACGCGACCCAGTAAGCGGTGCTGCGCCACGCCGACATCGCCGGGATGTAGTCCTTCGGACGCCGCCATGACTCCGCGATCGCGCGGGGGTCGCGCACCACGTGCAGGACGTGGGTGCGCACGGCGGTGCTGCCGCACAGGGTCGCGGCCTCGGCCGGGTACTTGCCGCTGTCCACGATGATCGACGCGCCCGACTCCGCAGCGATCGCCGTGTGCAGACGCTCCAGGTCGGCCAGGGCGGCCGCGGTGGCCCGGCGCGGGCCCGCGGCCCCGGACAGCCGTGCCGCGGTGTGCCGGGTGCGCAGCAACCGTCGCTGCCGCCCGGTCAGCTCGGGCACGGAGTCCGGTGCGCCCAGCCGGGCCAGCACCCCCGACCACAGCGGGCATTCGGCGATCCGGGTGCCGCAGCCGCAGCTGTCGTTGGTCCCGTCGGTCAGGACGCCGTGGCGGTACAGGTAATGCACCTCGCCGACGTGGACGGCGCCGGGCAGTTCGCCGATCAGGTTCCCGATCAGGGTCGTGCCGCTGCGGCACCAGCCGGTCAGGTAGACGACGACGGGCCGTGTCGTCACCGGCGCCGACCCGGGAGGGCGTCGGCGACCTTGCAGAGCGCCTCGACGAGTTGGTCGCAGTCGGCGTCGGTCAGGTTCGCCGACAGGGGGATGTCGACCGTCGAGTCGACGAACGCGGCAGTCACCGGGTACGCGGCGCGTGCCTCCGCCGCGTCGGGGAACAGGAAGCGCCAGTTCCAGAACGCCCGGACGTTGACGTCGTCCGGGTCGCCGAGGGCGCGTACGCAGATGCCCTCGGCCCGCAGGGCGCGCGCGAACCAGGAGACCGTGGAGACCGGTGCGTCCGGCAGCCGCAGCAGCAGCGCCTCACCGAGGTAGGCGCCGGGCGCCACGGGTTGCCGTACCACGATGTCGTCGCGGTCCTTGAGGGCGGCGGCGACCCGCTCGTAGTTGTGCCGGTGCGCGGCCAGCCGGTCCGGCAGCCTGCCGAGCTGGGTGCGTGCCAGCGCCGCGCGTATCTCGTCCATCCGCCAGCTGAACAGCGGCAGCGCCAGGTCGTCGAGGCTCGGGGGGTCGACGAAGTGCCGTGCCATCCGCGACTCGTAGGCACCGCAGTAGACCAGCGTGCGGGCGTAGGCCTCGGTGTCGTCCGTGACCAGGAATCCGCCTTCGCCGGTGTTGAGCGCCTTGTCCGACTGGGTGGAGAAGGCGCCGAACCTCCCCCAGGTGCCGAGCGGGCGGCCGTGCAGCCGGACACCCAGCGCCGGCACCGCGTCCTCCACGATCGGAACGCCGAACTCCTCGGCGACGGCGCAGATCGCCGGCATGTCGCTGGCGAACCCCCGCATGTGCACCACCACGATGGCGCGGGCCCCGCCCGCCATCCGGCGTCGCAGGTCGGCGACGTCCAGGTGCAGGTTGTCGTCACACTCGACCAGCACCGGGCGGTGGCCGGCGAGCATGATCGCGCTGGGCGTGGCGGCGAAGGTGAAGGCCGGGCAGGCCACTTCCGAGCCCGGCGGCAGGTCGAGGGCGAGCAGTCCCAGCGCGAGCGCCGTCGTCCCGCTGGCACAGGCCAGGGCGTGCGCGGACCCGAAGTGGGTACACAGGGCCGCTTCCAGTGCGCCGGTCTCCGTGTCCTCGTGTCTACGCGTGTCATACCGGAAATAACGACGGCTTTGTAGAACATCGACAACGGCGGCGATGTCTTCCTCGAAGACGTAGGCGTCGCCGTTGTCGTACGTCGGCCAGACGCTCTGGCGGATGGGTGGCCCGCCGTCGATCGCCAGTGGTGCGGTGCGCGTCGGTGTGGTCATCGGCGACTTCCTCCACAACTGGTCCGAACGTTCGGTCTGTCATTCCGGCCATATGCCGGTGCCGGGTCATCCGACAGCAGGACCAGGCCAGTTGGCAAGACATACCTCACGCCCACTTCCTGCTGACCTTGCTCCCGACGGGTCAGCGGCGCCCCGGAAAGCGCGTCTGAGCAGCGCCGTCACCGTCCCGTTGGAGCTTGGGAAATGGTTGCGCAACGGCGCCCGGGACGCGCGGATCGGCATGAACCGGGCATGGGGGATTGGTGAGGGCACGTCACTTCACAACACTCCGAGGGTGGGTTTACTGTTCGGCTGCCGAGTGGCGCGAATGTTCCGCTATCGACAGCGCGTTCACTGCGGCGCGGCACACCTCCACACCGACACGGCTCTGGGTTTCCGCCTGGTCCGCATCCGGACCTGCGGCGGGCCCGGCGGAGAAAGAGGTTTGGTGCACTACCTCATCGACGATCCTGCACTGGCCAGCCGCACACCGGGCGAAGAGCTCGCCATCGCCGCCAGCCGCTCCGGCACCGGCGTTGTGGCCACCACCGTGCACGAGCCCCTGGCCCGACACTTTCCGCTCGCCTCGACACGGCCCCGGCCGCCGATCCGTGATCTGCTGAAGTCGGCCACGCTCACCGACGAGTCCGTGAGCTTCGTCCAGGAGCGGCAGGCCCTCGCCCATGTCACCACCCGGGACACGGCGTACGCCGGCACTCCCGAGGCCCATCAACAGCCCCGCGCGGTCAAGGCGGCGCTCACGACCGTCTCCGTGCGCGTCCCGCTGCCGGACCAGATCTGCCGCGATCCGGCCCTGCTGGCCAGGTTCTTCGACCACCGGGTCATCGTGCGGCTGTGCACGGTGGAGAACGACGTCCTGCTGCACGGCAGTGCCGACGGCGCCGTCACCGGTCTGCTCCGGCTGCCGGGCCTGCGCCATCTGCGGGGCAGACCGGACCTGCTCGGCAGCATCATGGCGGCAGCCGCCGACGTGGAGGACCAGGGCGGCTCCTGCGACGCACTGGTGATGCACCCCCGCGTCTACTGGCAGCTGGTCGCCCTGGGCGCGCTGCCCACCCTGGACGCGGCCGGGCTGCGCATCACCCGGACCCGCATGATCGCGCCCGAGCAGGTCCTGCTCGGCGACTTCCGCGCCGGCGTCACGCTCCTGGACGGCACGAGCAGCACGCTGACCCTGCGCCGCGGTGACGAGCTGGCCGAGATCGAGGCCGGCGGCCGCATCGGCCTCGCCGTCCATCTGCCCCAGCACTTCGCCCTGCTCACCCTGGCGCCCGAAAGCGTCCCCGCACCGATCGAGACCCTCACCACGGCCGAGGCCTCGGCGGAGGGCGGGGCGACGTCATGAAGGTCGGCATACTGCTCTGGGACGAATCCGGCATCGACACCGACGGGGCCGGCCTGATCGAGTACGGCCGTGCGCACGGGCACGAGATGTCGACGTTCCTGCTGGAGGACGTCAGCGTGCGGCGGTCCGACGGCGCGGCGAAGGTGCTGTTCGGCGGCGTGGACGCGGACCGTTTCGACGCGGTGATCTCGCGTGCGAACCTCTTCGGCGACCACTGGCACGACGCGTTGCACGACACCAGTTCCTGGCGGGACCGCGTCGAACGGCTCAGCATCATCAGCCGGGCGCTGGGGCCGCGCCTGTTCGACTCGGTGGAGACCTGGCTGAACGTGTGGAGCAAGTTCCTGATGCTCCACCGGCTCGCTGAGGGTGGCTTCCCGGTCCCGCCGTTCCGCTCGGTGACGACGATGGACGAGGTCGCCGAGGCCCTGGCCGACTGGGACGGCGACGTCATCATCAAGCCGTCGTACGGGTTGCGCGGCATCAACGTCGAGCGGGTGACGGACCTGGCGGCCGATCGCGACCTGGTCGAGGGCCTGTTGAAGGCGCACGGGACGATGATGTGCCAGCCGTTCTACTCCACGCAGTACGGCGAGTACCGGATCTCGGTGGCCGGCGAGACCACCCCGATCAACATGCTGAAGCTGCCGCCGGCCCACACCTGGCGGTGCAAGACGTACGAGGGTGCCAGCTGGGAGCGCATCGACCCACCCGATGAGCTGATCGACCTGTCGATCCGTGCCACCCGGCACATGGGACTGACCTACGCCGCCCTCGACATCCTGCCGCACCCCTCAGGTGGCTGGGTGATCCTCGAGGTCAACGCGGTGCCGGGGTTCCTGAACATGTTCGGCGAGCCCGGCTGCACCGAGGGGTTGGCCGGCATCTTCGACTGGGTGGAGAAGCAACTCGGCTCGCTGTCCGACCGGCGGGGCCACGACGCGGAGGCGGACCATGGTTGATGTCGCGTCACTCCATCTGCCGAGCGCCGAAGTGCTGGCCGAGTACCGGGCGGCCGGCTGGTGGCGGGATGAGACGTTCCTCGACGATCTCGCCGATGCGGCCCGCACCCGGCCGGCACATCCCGCGATGATCGCCTACCGCGACGACACGGTGCGCACGGTCACCTACGGCGAGTTCCCCTCCCTCGTGGAGCGGTTCGCCGCCGGCCTGTCCGCGCTCGGGGTCGGACGCGGCGACGTCGTCGTCCTGTATCTGCCGAACCTGTGGCAGCTGCCCGTGCTGGTCTACGCATGTGCCCGGATCGGCGCGGTCTGCGGGATCCTGAACCCGTTCTTCGCCCAGCGGGAGCTGGCGTTCAACCTGGAGATGAGCAAGGCCGCCGTCTGCATCACCGTCGACGAGTTCAACTCCGCCGACTTCGGCAAGCGGCTCGAGCAGGCGGCGCCCGAGACGCTGCGGCACCGGGTGGTGATCGGCGACGCGGCGGCGACCGGCGCCGTGGACTTCACCGAGTTCTTCCTCGACACCACGCATCCGGCGCCCGACCCCGCGCTCGCCCTCGGCCCGGACGATCCGGCCGTCATGGTGTGCACCTCCGGCACGTCCGGCCGGATGAAGGGCGCCATCCACAGCCACAACACGCTCTACGCCGCCATCCGCAGCGTGTCCGAGCCGTGCGGTCTCGGCGCGGACGACGTGATCGCCGTGCCCCATCCGCACGCGTTCATGGCGGGTCTGACCTACGGCGTGCTCATGCCGCTGCACCTGGGCGGCACGTGCCTGGCCGACCTCCAGCACACCGACATGGCACGGCTGCTCGACATGATCGAGCGACACCGGGTCAGCTGGGCGTACATGTCGCCCGCCTATCTGGTGGACCTGCTCGCCGCCAACCGGGCGAAGCCGCACGACACCGGGTCGCTGGCGCGGATCGTCACCGGCTCGGCACCGATCCAGCCGGAGCTCGTCGCCGCGGCCCGCGAGGTCCTGGGGGTGCCGCTGCACGCCCTGTGGGGCATGACGGAGAACGGCGCGGTGACCATGACCCGCCCGGACGACCCGGACGACTGGGCGACCAGCAGCGACGGGCGGGGCGAGCCGTGGATGGAGGTGCGCATCGACCTCGACGACGATCCGAGCGCCGGCCGGCTGCTGGTACGCGGCGCCTCCCAGTGCTTCGGCTACCTCGGCCAGTACGAGACGTACGCGGCCTGCCTGGACGACGACGGCTGGTTCGACACCGGGGACATGGCCCGCCCGGACGGGCGGGACGGCATCCGCATCGTCGGGCGGCGCGACGACATGATCGTCCGGGCCACCGGTTTCAAGGTGCCGGTGCTGGAGGTGGAGGGGCTGCTGCTGAAGCACCCCGACATCGCCGAGCTCGCCCTGGTGGGCTATCCCGACCCCGCGGTACCGGGCGTCGAGCTGTGCTGTGCCGTCGTCGTGCCCACCGACCAGCCACCGTCCCTGGAGGCCATCCACGAGTTCCTCGCGGCGACCGGCATCACGCGCCTGAGCTGTCCGGACCGGGTGCAGTACGTGCGGGAGCTGCCGAGGAACTCGGTGGGCAAGATCCTGCGCGCCCCGCTCCGCAAGCGCCTGGAGCTGGCCGCGGCGCCCCGATGAGCGACACACCGGCGCCGACCGCGCGCACCTCCCCCGACGGCCCCGCCGGCTCGGGGGGAGGGCGCGCGGCCGGCACCGTCACGCTTGCGGTGATCTGCGGCGCGCAGATGATGTTCCTGCTGGACACGTTGATCGTGACGATCGCGTTGCCGCGTATCCAGGCGGGTCTGCACTTCTCCGGGCCCCAGCTGGAGTGGGTGCAGAACGCCTACACGCTCGTGTTCGGCGGGCTGCTGTTGCTGGGGGGCCGGGCGGGTGACGTCTTCGGGCGTCGGCGGGTCTTCGTCATCGGTCTCGTGCTGTTCACGGTGGCGTCCTTGACCGCCGGCCTCGCCCAGGCGCCCTGGCAGCTGATCGTGTCGCGGGGCGTGCAGGCCGTCGGTGCCGCCGCGGCGAGCCCGGCCACGTTGTCGCTGCTCGCCACCGCGTTCGCGGAAGGGCCGCTGCGTGACCGTGCGGTGAGCATCTACGCCGCGCTGGGCACCGCGGGGGGCGGTGTCGGGCTGCTGGTCGGCGGCCTGATCACCAGCTTCCTGTCCTGGCGGTGGATCATGCTGGTGAACGTGCCCATCGGCGCGGTCATCCTGGCCGCCGCGCCCCGCGTGCTGCGCGACACCGACCACCGGCCGGGCCGCGGCTTCGACGTGTCGGGTGCGCTGACCGGCACGCTCGGCATGACGATGCTGGTCCTCGCGCTCACCAGGGCGGCGGCCGACTCCCATGGCGTGGTGCACTGGGCCGAGCCGACCGTGCTCGGCGCCCTCGGCTGCGCCGCCGTGTTGATGGCGGTGTTCGTCGCCGTGGAGCACCGCAGCGCGCAGCCCCTGGTGCCGTTGCACCTGTTCGCCGACCGCGCCCGGCTGGGCACGTATGTCACCGCCGTGTTGTACAGCATGGCGATGGTGGGCATCTCGTTCTTCATCACCCTGTTCGTGCAGCGGGTCTGGGAGTACAGCCCGCTGAACACGGCGTTGGTGTTCCTGCCGATGCAGGGGTTGCTGGTCGCCGGCGCGCGCGCCGGCGGGCCGCTGATGCGGCTGCTCGGCACCCGTACGCTGCTGACCGGCGCCCTGGCCATGGCCGTGGTCGGGATGGTGTGGCTCTCCCGGCTCGATGCCGACGGCGGCTACCTCACCGACCTGCTGGGGCCCAGTTCGCTCATGTACGCCGGTCTCGGCATGGTGGGCACCCCGTTGATGGTGGGAGCCCTGGCCGGCGTGGACGAGCGGACCACCGGCATCGCGTCCGGGGTGTTCACCTGCGCCCGGCAGATCGGCGGCGCCATCGGGTTGGCGCTGCTCGGCACGGTCACCTGGACCACCGTCGCGGCGGACCGGACGCCGTCCGGCGACCAGGCGCTGGCCGACGGGGTGGATCGCGGCTTCCTCGTCGCCTCCGTGCTCACCGCGCTGGCGCTGGTGGTCGCGGTCACGACCGCGGTCGGCCGCCGCAAGGAAACGCCGGTCGCGCAGGGCACGCAGGACGGGGAGGCGGACGCGACGTCCTGAGGTCCCCGACGGTCCCTACGAGCACGCCGCCACCGCCCGGGCCGGCGGCTCCTCACACCGCCGCGTCCGTCACCATCCCCTGTACCTGGGTGCCGGCCGGGGCCAGCAGGAAGACGTTGCGATCCACCCGGTGCATGGCGCTGCCCAGGCCGAAGACGACGCCGCTGCTGAAGTCCAGGACCCGCTTGGCCACCTCGGTCTCCGCGCCGCTCAGGTCGAGGAGGACCGGGATCCGGGCCATCAGGGTCTGGGCGACCTCACGGGCGTCCGCGAAGACGTTGACCCGCAGGACCACGAAGCGGCGGCGCGTCTCCGTCCGTGGCTCGGGGATGGCCCGATGCCCTGGCCAGCTCGGCCAGCCCTGGCCGCCGCGCAGCGGGACCACTTGGGCGAGTCCTTCCCACTGCTCGTCGGTGGCGTCGTGGTCGCTCACTGCCCACCCCATCCGGATTCGCTCGTTGACTGCCGCACCGGTCAATTCTTACGCGACCTCACCCGATCGGCCCAATAGCGACACGGTGCGGCACGGCGCGTGTGCACCGCGGCGGGCCGCGTGCCGGCGCGGTCGGCGTACGGGCGAAGGGGCCACCACGCGACACGAGCGGTCGTTCCCGGCCGGTTCGGGCCGGGAACGACCGCTCGTGCCCCGTTTCCTGTCCGTCCCCGTCGGCTCCCCCTCGTCAGCGCTGCCCCGCCTCGCCCACCTCGCGGCTCTCCATCAGGCGGGTGCGGGCGTTGAGCACGTCTCCGATGAGGAGGTCGTAGACCAGCACACCGACCACGCCGCCCACCAGGGGGCCGACGATGGGGATCCACCAGTACGCGCTGAAGGTTCCGGCGAGGGAGCCCGGGAAGGCCAGGCTGCCCCAGCCCTCCGCATAGGTGAGCAGCCGCGGGCCGAAGTCACGGGCCGGGTTGATGGCATAGCCGGCGTTGGCGCCGTACGAGATGCCGATGGCGGCGACGACGAAGCCGATCAGCAGGGGTCCGAGGTTGGATTTGACGGCCTGGTTGCGCATGTCGATCAGGGCGACGACGAGCATCACCAGGATCGCCGTGCCGACGATCTGGTCGACCAGGGGCCCCCAGATGCCGCCGTGGAAGTACTGCGCCGGGAAGGTCGCGAAGATCGAGAACGAGGCCAGGGTGTGCCCGTTGGTCTTCGGTGGCTTCGACGCCGCGTCAAAGGTGCTGATGGCGTCGTGGTAGACGGCGTACACGAGGGCGGCGCCGGCGAACGCGCCCAGGAACTGCGCGAACCAGTACGGCACCACCTTGTACCAGGGGAAGCCACGGCGCACCGCGAACGCGAGCGTCACGGCCGGGTTGATGTGCGCCCCGCTCACGCCGCCGGCGACGTAGATGCCGAAGACGACGGCGAAGGCCCATCCCCAGGTGATGAGCAGCCAGTCGCCCGCTCCCAGGAAGAACGTGGTGGGGCCTGAGGTGCGGCCCGAGCCGGGCAGTGCGGCGACGGCCATCGCCACGGAACCGCATCCGAGCGCGATGAGCACCAGGGTGCCCAGGAATTCGGCCATGAGCTCGCCCAGGAGACCGCCCCGGGCCTTCAGTCGCGAGCCTTGTACGAGGGACGGTATTTCTGTGGCCATACCTACTCCCAAAGGGCAGAGGTCTTATCCCGTGGTAGCGCGAGCCCCGGGCCGCTGCAACCGGGAGCGGGTGGCGTGCCGGCACGCTCAGGGCAGTCCGGCCGGTGCGGTCGGCACCGCCCGCACCGGTGCGGCGGCCGGCGCGCCCGATGGTCCCGGTACGCCCGGAGATGCCCCTGGACGCGCGTAGCGGCGGGGTGCCGGATGTGGCTGACGCGCGTAGAAAAGGTGACCGACGCCCTCTGGCGGACGCGCGTAGAAGCGAGCATGATGTGCGTGCTCCACCTGCACTGCCGACGCATCTGCCCCACCCGGCACCAGCAGGAGGCCCGCCGACGAGGCAGCCCCCGGACATGCGCGAACGTCGCAATGGCGCGGCCGAGTTGTCATGGGCATGCAATCTCGCCGGCCCTCCCACGGCATCACGCGAGCCCACCCTTGCCAGGTGCGGGCCGCGCGGATGCCGGATGTCGCGTGCCGGTCCACACAACAGTCCAGCGCGGTCTGTATACCGAAATGCGCCGACCTGGCATCGGCCACGCTCCGCCGCCCTGTCCCACCCGGGGCTCCCCCCACCTCGGCACCACCCCGCACCACCCGTGCCACCTCGCTCCACCACCGGCTCCACCACCGGGGATGCTCCACGTTCCACCGCTCCACCGGCACCAGCGGCCTGCGCGGCGTACGGACCGCATCAGTGAAGGGAAGCGAGATGGCTTGCGGATCTACCAGCCTGTGGGCTGGGGAAGCCACATGGTTCTGCTGCGGCAACGCATGGGGATCCTGTGGCAGCGCCGGAACCGGCGCCTGCGGAACCTGCCAGTCCAGCCAGCACATGGCGGCCTGGCCCAACGCCTCAGCGGCGTGCTGGGACATCACCCGCCCCGACCTGTGCGGGGAGAACATCCCGCGGCGCGGCTGCGGTTCCACGATGAACGTCAAGCACCAGTGTTCCGGCGCCACGGTGTGCGTCACCATCGCCGACTGCGGTCCCCGGACGAAGAGTTTCTGCGGCGAGGCCACCTGCTGCAACGGTGCCTGCCGGACCAACCGGGTCATCGACCTCACCCCGTCGGCCTTCTCGGCCATCGGGAACCTCAGCTCGGGCATGGTGCCCGTCTACATCTACGAGTGATCGACGCGTGCGGAGGAGTAGCGACATGAGTGCCACCCACCAGCACGGCCCGTCCGACGGCCGCCGGGGTTTCGACCGGCGGCGCTTCCTCACCACCGCCGCACTCGGCGGCGCCACCATCGTGGGCGCGACGGCGCTCGGCGGAATCGACGCGGATGCCGCGTTCGCCGAGCCGATGCCCTCGCTCGACCCCGCGATCGCCAAGGCCACCTTCGCCGAAGGGGTGGTCAGACAGATCAAGGGCAGCGTCCTCGAGGTGCACGGCTCGCACGGCGAGCGGCACCTCGTCCAGCTGACCAACGCCACCAGCATCTGGAAGCTGACGACCACCACGGCCGAGTCGATCCACACCGGTGACGGCATGTACGCCCGGGGCGTGACCATGCCGGACGGGACCCTGGCGGCGGATGCCGTCTGGGTCAACATCGTCAACCTCGTGACCACGATCCGCGGTATCACCAAGGACAGGCTCCACCTGTCTCATGGCGACCACGCGCTCGTGGGCCACATCCACCCGACCACCACGACCGCGTCGTACCTGGGCAGCGCGCAGACCTCGGACCTGTCCCGGCTGCGGATCGGCCAGACCGCCCAGATCCTGGGCGCCTGGCGGCCCGAGGACGGCGGCATCGACATCGCCCGAGTGACCGCGGGTCACTGAGGGAGGAACCGATGATCACACTCGTCACCTCCCTGGCTCCGCTGGTCCTGGCCGGTCTGCTGGCCGTGACCGGCGGGGGCAAGCTCTTCGGCCGCCGGACCGCACAGCTGGCGGCGAACACCGTCCTGCTCCGTGTCCTGGGCACCGCGGGACGCGCCACGCTGGTGCTGCGCGCCACCGGCGCGGTGGAGCTCGTCGTCGCGGCGGCGCTGCTCGCCGCACCCGCGGCGGCGGTCTCCGGCATGGCGGCCACGGCGCTCGGCGTGGGCTTCCTCGGCTACCTGGGGTACGCCAAGGCGACCGCGCCCGAGTCGTCCTGCGGGTGCAGCGCGAAGTCCGAGGGCCCGATCGGCTGGCGTGCCTTCACCCGTGCCGCCCTGGTGGTGGCCGGCGGGCTGGCCGCGCTGGCCGCGGCCACCCCGTGGTGGTCGAAGCTCGGCGGGCACCCGGTGGCGTCGGTGGCCTTCGTCGTGGTGGCCACCGCGGTACTGCTGGTGCTCTCCGACGAGGTGGACCGGCTGTGGCTGCTGCCGCTGCGCCGGATGCGCCTGAAGGTCTTCGGGCACCCGCTGGCGGGCTCCGGCGCCGAGGCTCCGGTGGCCGCCTCCGTGGAGTTGCTGGAGCGCTCGCTCGCCTGGCAGGCCACCCTGCCCGTCGTCCGCTCGGCCCTGGTCGACCACTGGACCGAGGACGGCTGGCGCATCCTGCGCTACACGGGCGTGTACGAGGGTGGGCAACAGGCGGGCGGGAAGGGGGGCGACGAGGCGGCGCGGCCGGTGAGCGTGCTGTTCGCGCTCGACCTCTCGGCCACCGTCGACACCACCGCGCGGCCCGCCGTGCGGGTCACGGTGATCGACGACCGGACCGACGAGGTGGTGCCGGTGGTGCTCGACACCGGTGCGCACCGCACCCTGTTGCCGCTGGCGGAACCGGCCCTGGCCGCCCAGCCGTCGGCGACCTGATCCGCCGTCACCGACGTCCGGGGCCGGCCCGCACTGTGCGGACCGGCCCCGGATTCGTGCGTCGGTAGGAGTACCGCCCGTCAGCCCGCGGCGCCCGCCTGGGTCTTGCGGCGGAGGATCACGGCGTAGCCGACGCCCGCGCCGGCGAGGACGACGACGGCGGCGGCGGTGGCTGCCGCGTACGTCGGGACGCCCGGCCCGTCGTCCGCGACCACCAGGTCGTTGCCCGCGTACTGGGCGGCGTCCACGGCGGCGGCGCTCTGTACGGCGACGTGCGCGGGGGTGCGGCTGACGGACTTCACCGAGCCGTCGTCGTTCAGCAGCACCCGCTCCTGGTGCGGGTGGCGGTAGTCGAACAGGCCGTTCAGGGAGCGCGCACCGGCGTCGAACGAGGAGTCGCCGATCCGCCCCAGGTTCCAGTTGTCCTCGATGAACTGCACGATCGAGGACTGCTGGGTCTGGGTGTGGTCGACGGCGTTGACCTTGCTGTACGGGGAGATCACCATCAGCGGCTGGCGCGTTCCGGGCCCGCACCGGTCGGCGTAGCCACCCGCGGCGGCCGGTCCTGACTGGCAGGCGGGGGTGTCCATGGCGTCGCCCTTCGAGTTCGCCGTGCTGTCCTTCGACCCGTTGAGCACCTTGGCCGCCACGTGGTCGTACCAGCCGTCGGAGTCGTCGAAGGCCAGCACGACGGCGGTGTCCTTCCACTGCGGCGACTGCTGGATCGCGTTGATCTCCTTGATGAGGAAGCGCTGCTCGTCCATCGGGCTGGAGTTCCCGGCGTGCGCGTCCTGGGAGGCCGCCGCCTTCAGGTAGCTGACGGCGGGCAGGTTGCCCGTCTTCAGGGCCGCGTCGAAGTCGGTCACGTCGTACTGGTGGTTGGCCTGACCGTCGTGGCCGATCTCCTTGACGCTCTTCGGCGGCAGGTGGTGCGGGTTGGCCGTGGACTTGTAGTACTGGAACGGCTCGTGGTGCGGGCTGTAGTCCTCGACCTGCGCGCCGTTGTAGTTGGCGTGCGTCACCGAGCCGCACTCGGCGTAGTGGCCCTGCTGGCCGTCCCATGCGGTGCCGGGCTTGAAGCCGGCCTGGAACCAGCCCCAGCTGACGTGCTTGGCGTTCAGCAGGTCACCGATGTTCTTGCTGGACTTGTAGGCACCGAGCGCGTCCGTCGACGTGTGGTCCTTGCCGGAGCAGTCGTCGTAGGCCGGGTCCGGGTCGTTGATCATGGTGCCGACGCCGTTCTCGTCCGGCGAGACGACGGTGTACGGGTCGGGTTCGTCGGTCTGCTTCGGGTTCTCCGTGCCGGTGGTCGAGTCCATGGAGACGATGCCGTGCGTGTTGCCGGAGATCACGTTGATGGCGCCGGGCGTCGACGGGCCGTACACGTCGCTGAAGGAGTGGTCGTTCAGCGCGTAGTGCTGGGCGTAGTTCCACCAGGCGGTGACGGTGTTGCCGTCGTAGTAGTCCATGACCAGGCCCGGCTCGCCGAAGAGGTTGCCGGAGCACTTGCCGGAGTCCGTGTACTGGACGAACTTGTCCGCCTTGGCGCCGTTGTACGCGTACTGCTCGGGCGAGTAGGCGTGGTTCTGGTCGCACGTCACGCCCTGCTTGGCGGAGAGCCGCTTGGGCAGGTACTGGTTCGGGTTCTTCTTCAGCAGGCCCGCGTTGGCCAGGTTGTCCACCTTGGGCGTGTGCGGGGCCGCCTTGAAGGGGGTGCCGTCCTCGTTCGTGGCGTTCGGGTACGTGGCGAAGTAATGGTCGAACGAGATGTTCTCACCGAAGATGACCACCACGTGCTTGATCGGCGTGGCCGTTCCGGTGTGGTGCGGCGCGGCCCAGGAGGCGGTGCCACAGCTGAACACGGTCAGCGCTGCCGCCCCCGCCAGCCCGCCGACACGTGTCAGCAGCCGGCGCTTGCGTTGGGGTAGTCGTGCATCTCTCGCCATGTTTTCGCTTCCCTCGCTCAAGAGAACCTGTGGTCGGCAGGTGGCCCGTGTCAAGAAGTTTCGGACCGTTCCGCGACCGCGACGCGGATCTGCCGTGACACCAAAGTGAAGGTCGAGTTACCTGTTGTCCAGCACGCCGCAATCTCTTCTTGACGCGCGGCGTTGCCGAACTCAGGTCACCAGGGCGCGGCCGAAGAAGTCGTCCGCGTTGCGCACTCCGGGCAGTGCGTAGAAGTAGCCTCCTCCGAAGGGTGAGATGTAGTCCGTCAGCGGCTCACCGTCGAGCCGCTGCTGCACGGCCTTGAACTGCCGGCCGAGGTCCTGCTGGTAACAGCAGAACAGCAGCCCCATGTCGAGGTTGCCGTTGACGTCCATGCCCCGGTCGTAGTTGTACGAGCGGCGCAGGATCCGGCTGTCGTCGGTCTTCGGGGTCCGCGGGTTGGCCAGCCTGATGTGGCTGTCCAGGGGGATGACGTCGCCCTTGGGGTCCTGGGCGAAGCGCGGCACGTCCGTCTCGTGGTTGCCGTCCAGGGGTGCCCCGGTGTCCCGGTTGCGGCCGAACATCCGTTCCTGCTCGGTGAGCGAGACCCGGTCCCAGAACTCCACGAGCATCCGGATGAGCCGCACCGCCTGATAGCTGCCGCCCGTGGCCCACTCGGGCTCGCCGGACGACGGGCCGGCCCACACCAGGCGGTCCATCGCGCGCCGGTCCGTCGTGTCGGGGTTGGCGATGCCGTCCTTGAACCCCATGTGGTTGCGGGGCGTTCCGGTGGGCCGCGACGGTGCCGAGAAGCCGTCGAGGCGCCAGCGGACCTGAAGCCCGCCGCGGGTGTGGCGGGTGAGGTCACGCAGCGCGTGCAGCACCGTGTCGGGCTGGTCGGCGCAGAACTGCACGCTCAGGTCGCCGTCGCACCAGGCCTCGTCCAGGTCGTCGGCCGGGAACGGCGCCATCTTCGTCAGCCGCCGCGGGGCACGGTCCTTCAGGCCGAACCGCTCGTCGAAGAGCGCGGCGCCCACCCCCACGGTGACGATCAGGCCGTCGCCGGGCACCTCGGGGCCGAGGGTGCCCGAGTCGGTGGGCGGCGCGGTGATCCCGGACGGCTCCGGGGTCCCGCCGGCCGTCAGGAACCGGGCCCGGTCGGTCACCGTGCGCAGCAGGTCGGCCAGGTCGGCGCGGTGTTCCGCGGTGACGTCGAAGGAGACGAAGGCGGTACTGCGGCAGGGCGCGGCGAGGACGCCGCTCTGGTGGGCGCCGTGGAACGGCACCCGTCGCCCGGTCGCCGGGGCCGCCGTGTCGTCGGTGCGCAGGGCGTCCCGGGCGGCCAGGCCGGCCGCGCCCGCCGCGCCCACCGCGCCGACGGTGCCCGCGACGGCGGCGCCGCGCAGGAAGCCGCGGCGGCTGCGGGACCGCGTCCCCGCCGCGGCGCCTTCGGTGCGCTGCGCACCCGTGTGGTCGCGTTCGTCGTCTGGGGTCGCGGTCACGCGGTCCTCCGTACGTCGCAGATGGCGGCGATGTCCGCGAGCCGTTCCACCGCGTCTCCGGTGGCCGCGTCGATCGCCTGGCGCTCCGCCCGGGACAGCCGGTCCAGCGGGGTCCACCGGGTGCCGTGGTGCTGGGCGTCGAGCAGCTCCCCGAGGTGGTGCAGGGAGTCGTCGAGCCGGGCGAGATGCGGGTAACGGGTGCGCAGCAGCGGGCGCAGCCGGGTGAGCACGGCCTTGGTGCCGTCGAGGTTGGCACGTGCGGTGGCGAGGTTGCTGCCACTGCCGTGGTCGGTGCGTCCGGTCAGCTCGAACTGGAGGGTGTTCTCCAGGATCTCGTGCGCCCGCAGGCCCATGTCCAGGGGGTCCATCCGCTCCTCGGCCCAGCTGTCGCGCAGCGCGCGCACGTCCTTGTCGAGCCGGTCGGCGATCGGCCGCAGTCCGGAGGTCGACTCGCCGTGCCACAGGCCCTGCTCCAGCCGGTGGAAGCCGGTGAAGCCCGGGTCGTGGACGCCGCGCGGCAGGCCCGCGTCGGTGCCGTTGATCGCCTCGTCGGCGTCGCCGAAGGTGCCGTACGCGGCGCCCATCCGCTCGTACACCAGATGTGCGGCGAGCCAGGCGGTGCGGGCCTTCGCGCGGTCCCCGTCGTGCACGGCGGTGCGCAACCGGTCCGTGGTGTCGACCAGGTCCGACATCCGCTCGCCGATCCACTTCTGGTAGTCCAGCGTGGGCGGGATGAGGTCGTGCTGGTTGACGGGCACGACTCCGGACTGACCGGCGTGGCCGGCGCCGGTGATGTGGACGACGGGACCCATGGCCGCCGGGGCGTCGTCCGGCAGGCACTGGAAGCGGTAGGTGCCGGCACCGAGGGAGGCGGTCATCCGGCGTGTCGTGCCGGGGCCGAGCCCCTCGATCTCGCCGTACACCGCGCCGGTGCGCGCGTTGACGAGGTGCACCTCGGTGGCCCTGTTCATGGTGCTGCGCAGTTCGAAGACCTGGGTGCCGGGGTGCGGGCCCGTCCAGTCGCCGCCGCACGAGCCGAGCGAGATGTCGATCCGGGTGGCCGCGCCCGCCCGGTCGTCCGTGCGGGCGCCGTCGGCCCCGGTGACCAGGACGACCGTGGTGAAGGACGCCGCGGCGAGCACCAGGGCGCCGGCCGACAGCGCCCATCTCCGGTGCCGGTACCAGCGGCGACGTTCCGGCGGGTCCGCGGCGGCTTCGGCAGGTGCCTCGGCCGTACGGTCTTCCTTACGTTCCATTACATCCCGTTCGCCGCATATCTCGTTCGCGCATCCCTCACCGCACGCCCCGCTCGGCGTGTACGGGGTCATGCGATCAGCGCGTGCTGCGGGGCGCGGCGCACGTGGTGGGTGGTGTGCCCGTCCCGGCGCGCCATGCTAAACCGGGGTGCCGGTTTTTGATCCCGGGCGTGGACCGTCGGCTCCTCGTCCGCACCTCGCCCATGCCACGCCCATGCCATGTCGGGCGGGCGCCGCGGCGTCGAACGCCGGGCCACGGCGGGGTGTCATCGAGGCGAACATCGGGGACGGTCGGCGGCAACGGTTCGGGGCGGGAGCCGGTCGTGGGACGCTCCCGTCCCGCGGGGGCTCCGTCGCTCCGGCCGTCACTCGCCGTAGGTGCGGACGTCGTCGATGTAGTCGCGGGCGCGGGTGCGGACCACCTCGGGGAGGTTGCCGGCGGCGAGTTCGGCGAACGTGGTGGTTTCCAGGACCTGCCGCAGGCTGGTGCGCACGGCCCGCCACACGTCGGGGAGCACCGCGGCCGCACCGGGGTACTCCAGGTCGCTCAGGCTCAGGTCCCGCACGCTGGCCAGCGGTCCGTCCATGGCTCGTATGACGTCCGCGAGGGTAATCTCGGCCGCGGCCTGCGCGAGGGCGTATCCGCCCGTGGGACCGCGCACGCTGCGCACCAGGTGGGCCAGGCGGAGTTCGCGCAGGATGCCGAAGAGGAAACGGATGGGGATGTTCTGCCGGGAGGAGAGCTCCTCGGCGGTGAGGGGTGAGCCGTCCGCCGCCGCCAGTTCGGCCATCGCCCGGACCGCGTAATCCGTCTTGGCTGTGATCCGCACGCCCGCAACCTACCACGCCGCCACGTTTTCCCCGGTCAGAGGCCTATGGGCAGGGGCGCACGACGGCGCTGGCGAGGATCCGCGTGGTGCGCCGGACGCGTCCGAGCGCACCGCCCGTACGGGGCACCGCCGTTGCGACCCCTTGACCTCTTCAAGACCTCGCTAACATCATTAAGTTCACCGAAACACTGTACTATCGCGGCGGCGCTGCGACCGGCGCCGACAGCGACCAGCGGCTGCGCCAACGTGCGGGGCCGGGCGGGAGGTTGGGCGTGGCAGCAACGGGGCGGGCTTCCGGGCAGGGCAGGAGCGTGGTCGTCATCGGGGCGGGAGCGGCGGGTGCGATGGTCGCCATGCAGCTCTGCGAGACCGCGGCACGGCGCCGGATCCCCTTCGACCTCACCCTGGTCGACCCGGCCCCCGAGGCCGGTCGCGGCACGGCGTACGCGACCCCCGACGCCCGCCATCGCCTCAACGTGCCGGCCGGCAACATGAGTTGCTACCCGGACGACCCGGGTCACTTCGTGCGCTGGCTCTGTAGTCACGGCGAACCCGCCGTGACCGCCGCCGACTTCGTGCGGCGGCACCGTTACGGCGCCTATCTCGCCGACAGCCTCGGCCGCGCCATCATGGCGGCCCAGGGCGTGGTGACCGTGCGCCGGCTGCGCGCCCGGGCGGTCGACTGCCGCTGGACGCCGCTGCCGGACGGCTCCGAGCGTGCCCGTATCGAACTCTCCGACGGCGCCGTCGTCGAGGCGGACCGCGTGGTGCTGGCCACCGGGCCCTTCGCGGCCGACGCCGGCTGGGCACCGCAGGCCCTGCGGGACAGCGCCCGCTTCATCGCCGACCCGTGGGCGCCGGGCGCCCTCGACACCGTGCGGCAGGCCGAGCACGAGGGCCGCCCCGATGACGTCCTGCTGGTCGGAACCGGTCTGACCGCCATCGACATGGCCCTGACGCTGGACCGTCCACGCCGCACCGTGCACGCCCTTTCCCGGCACGGGCGGCTGCCGCAGCCGCATGCCGTGGCGCCGTTGCCCGCCGCGCCCTGCCCCCCGCTCGGGGGCCTGACCCTGGGCGCGCTGCGCACCGCCGTGCGCCGGCACATCGCCGGGGTGATGCGGGCGCACGGCGACTGGCGTCCGGCGCTGGACGGGCTGCGCCCGGTGACCGCACAGCTGTGGGCGTCGCTGTCGGCCGAGGAACGGGCCGAGTTCATCGAGCGCGACGGCTCCCTGTGGAACGTGCACCGGCACCGCATGCCCCCGGCCACGGCGGAGACGGTCTCCCGGATGCGCCGCACCCGCCGGCTGCGCCCCTACGCGGGCCGGATCACCGCCGTCGCCCCGGCGGCCGGCGACCGCCTGGACGTCACCATCGACGACGACGGCGAGCTGCGCACCCTGTCAGTGGGCTGGGTGCTGGACTGTACCGGTCCGGGACTGCGGCTGACGGACACCACCGACCCGTTCTGGCAGAGCCTGCTGGCCGGCGGGGCGGTCGTGCCGGGTCCGCTCGGCATGGGCGTCGGCACGGACGGCGGCCGGCTCGTGGCCGCCTCGGGGCGCACCGACCGTGCCCTGTGGACGCTCGGCGCACCACGCCGCGGCGAACTGTGGGAGACCACCGCGGTGCCGGAGATACGGGTCCAGGCCGAGAGCATCGCCCGGGCCGTCCTGACGGCCTGGCCCGCCCCGGCGGCCACGGCCGACCCCGCCCCCGCGGCGCCCGCTGCCGCCGCCGTTTCGTCCGGTGGCCCCGGTGCCCCCGCGCCCCGCCGCGGCCGGCGCCCCCTGGACGTCTCCGGTTTCCCGCTGAGCACGCACGCCGCGGCCGCCGCGGCCTACCGCACCGGCGTCGAGCGGTTGCTGAAGGTGCGCGCGGGGGCCCGCGAGGCGTTTCTGCGGGCGGCGCGGCTCGACCCCGGCTTCGCGCTGGCGCACACCGCGCTCGCGCTGATCGGCCACGAGTGCGGCGCGGCCGTCGACGTCCAGCGTGCCCTGGCCGACGCGCAGCGCTGTGTACGCGAGCGGGCCACCGAGCACGAGCGTGCGTTCACCGAGGTCATCGCCCGCCGGGTGCAGGGCGCCCCGGCGGACGGCGACACCGCGCTGGTGCGCCACCTGGACGGCTACCCGGGTGATGCGCTGGCGCTCGCCCTCGCGGTGCCAACCATCGCCTTCTCCGGTCTGTACAGCCTCGAAGACGGCGCCGCGCTGCGGCTGGTGGAACAGACCGCGCCGGCGCACGACGGGCACTGGTTCCACACCTCGCTGCTCGCCTTCATGCGCCAGGAAGAGAGCCGTTTCGACGAGGCCGGGGAGCTCGCCGAGCGGGCCCTGAACGCCGAGCCGGGCTCCGGGCACGCCATGCACGCGCTCGCCCATGTGCGCTACGAGCGCGGTGAGCACGAGAAGGGCCGCGGCGAGTTGGACCGCTGGCTGGGGCACCAGGGCCGTGGTGGCTCGCACCGGGCCCACTTCTCCTGGCACGCGGGGCTGCACGAGCTGGCCCTGGCCGACGGTGCCGCGATGCGCCGCAGGTGGAGCGAGCAGCTGGCGCCGTCGAAGGTGTCGGGCATCCGGGCCCTGGTGGACTCCGGCTCGCTGCTGTGGCGGGCCCGCACGGTCGGCTGCTGGCCGGGCGGCATCCCGATCGAGCAGGTCATGGACGTGGTCCCCGCATCGGCCCTGGAACGTCCCGCCAACGCCTTCGTCGCCCTGCACGGCGCCGTGGCCCTCGCCGCCGCCGCCGACCTGCCGGGCCTGCGCCGCCTGCACGACCACGCGCTGGCCGCCGACGCGCTCCAACGCGACGTCATCGCACCGCTGTGCCTGGCACTGTCGGACCTGGTCGAGGGGGACTGGTCCGCGGCGGCGCGGCGTCTGGAGGACCTGCTGCCGCGGCTGCGCCCGGTGGGCGGCAGCGCCGCGCAGCGCGAGATCGTCGAGGAGACCCTGCTGTACGCGCTGGTGTCCGGCGGCCGTCACGACGCGGCACGCGCCCGCCTGGAGCAGCGCCTGGAGCGTCGTTCCTCCCCCCTGGACCACCACCGCCTGGCCGCCCTGCCTGCGCCGCACGCGACGGCCGCTGCGCCGCTCGCCGGCGGCTGACGGGCCGGACCGCCTCCCGCGCCCCGGCGCTTTTCGGAACGGGTACGGGGCTGGGCCGGGGGTGGCGCGCCGGGACGGGGGGTCCGGCGCGCCGTGCCGTCCACCGGGAAACCACCCGGGCCCGAAGCCCCCAGGCCCCGATCCCCAGCTCTCGGACGCGGGCGTCAGGCGGGGTCGCTCGCCGCCGGCAGGACCGCTTCCAGGGCCTGGGCCAGGACGCGCCAGACGTAGGCGGCGAGGTCGATGTTGGCGGCCTGGCGGGCCTGCTCGCCGAGTTTCTTCAGCTGGTTCAGGCCCTGGTCGCGGTGGCCTTCCAGGATCAGCAGTTGGCTGTCGAGCGCGGACATCCGGATCTGGTCGCGGTGGTCCAGCAGGACTTCTTCCCGGGTGAGTTCGGTGTGTGCCGTCCGGGCGTCGCCGGTGCGGCCTTCCAGGAGGGCGAGGCAGCCGCGCAACAGCAGCATCTCCTGCCGCAGGACCGGGGTGCCGACCAGCGCCACGGCCTGTTCCGCCTGCGCGAGGCAGGCCCGTCCGCGGTCCAGCAGGGGTGGCTCTGCCTGGAGGTAGAGCGAGGTCGCGGCCAGTCGCAGCCGGACCCAGAGGGTCAGGTCGGTCTCGATGTGCAGGCCCTGCATGGCCCGTTCGAGGAAGTCCCGGGCGGCCGGGTGGTCGCCCTGGCGGGAGCGGACCGTGGCAGCCGACCAGAGGGCCTCGGTCCGCAGGGCGCCGTGCGCGTCGTCGTTCGAAACGAGGGCGACGAGCTCGTCGACACGGCTGCTGGCGTCCGGCAGCCGGCCCGCCTCGGTTTCCGCCGAGACCAGCGTCAGCAGGGCCCGTCCGGTGTCGGCGGCGGCCAGCCCGGCGTCCTTGGCCAACCGGTAGGCACCGGTGGCGATGTCGATCGCGCGCGACGCCTCACCGGCCGTCCGCAGGCAGCGGGCGAGCTGGGCGCGGGATCGGCACTGCAACTCGGGCAGTTCCAGCTCGTCGGCGATCTGCACCAGCTCTTCCAGGCAGGGCTGCTCCTTCGCACGCTCACCGCGGCCACGCCAGTGCCGGGCGACGAGCCACAGGGCCTGCCAGCGCGGCAGCGGTTTCTCGTCGGCGGATGCGGCCAGCGCGGTGACGAGGCTCTCGATCGCCGCTTCGCCCTCCGACGACGTGACGATCGACAACGCCCGGGTGAGCGATCCGCCGCTGGACGGCGCGTCGAAGACGGTGCGGTCGGCGCCGAGCCGGCCGGCGAGATAGGTGACCACCCGGTCGGTGGGCTGGCGGGCACCCGATTCCAGCCGCGACAGATATCCGGTGGAGATCTCCTCACCGGCGAGGGCGGCCTGGGAGAGCCCGCGTTCCCTCCTCAGCTCCCTGAGACGACGTCCGAAGTCCGGCTGCTCCATCATGATGAACCCACTGTGCGGTGATGTATCCGGTTACCTACCAGTCAGGCAATTCCTGCCCCTGCATACTGACCAAGATCGCTGACACCGGCCAGGACATCGAGCACGAAGCTGACCAGGATTGCTGACCAAAGAGACAAAGAGGCAGGACAGCGAGGTCTGAACCGTATCCGCCCCTCAGTCGGCCCGGCAAACCTCGTGCCACGACCGCTGACAATTGATCATGCCGGCGTCCTTCCTCACCGGCACCGAAAGCTGTCAATTCCTTGACACCCTGCATGGTCCCCGTGGCCTTTGCCCACCCGTGCGTGTCCGCTCGGCCGCACTCTGCTCACGGACACCGGCGGGAGGCCGGGCGGAAGACGGGATGTGCCGTGTCCGCGGACCGGAGTCACAGTGGAAGGGGAGCGTGCGGAACTGACGTGGCTGCCGAGCGCCCGCGGCCGGCGTGATCGGTCGGCGGGGTGGCGGGCGATCGTCCGGGAGAGCGGCCCACGCTCCGTCGCAGGGAGAGGAGCGCATCGTGTTCGTGGATCGTGTCGAAGCGGGACGCCGGCTGGCCACCAGGCTGCGGCACCTCGGCGGCGAGGACGTCGTGGTGCTGGGGCTGCCCAGGGGCGGGGTGCCGGTCGCCCGGCAGGTCGCCGATGCGCTCGGTGCACCGCTGGACGTGTGCCTGGTGCGCAAGCTGGGGACACCGTTCCAGCCGGAGCTGGGGATGGGGGCGCTCGGCGAGGACGGGGTGCGGGTGATCAACGACGACGTGTTGCGTCAAGCGCGCGTCACGCCCCAGGAACTGGCCGAGGTCGAGGAGAGCGAACGCGCGGTGCTGGAGCGCCGGGCGCGCCGCTACCGGGGCGAGGCCCCGCCGACCCCGCTGGCCGGCCGCACCGTGGTGGTGATCGACGACGGGGTGGCGACGGGTTCGACGGCGCGTGCGGCCTGCCGGATCGTTCGGGCCCGCGGGGCGGGGCGCACCGTGCTGGCGGTGCCCGTGGCTCCGCAGGACTGGGCCGAGCGGCTCGGCGGCGAGGCCGACGAGCTGGTCTGCCTGGAGACTCCGCTGGACTTCTTCGCGATCGGGCAGTTCTACGCCGACTTCACCCAGACCGATGACGACGAGGTCGTGGCCTGCCTGGAACGGACCGCGCCAGGCCCGACGGCACGGCACGGCTGACCGCCCGCACGGCTGACCGTCCGCACGACTGACCGTCGACACGGCGGACCGTTCGCCCGGCGCACCGTCGACACGGCTGACCGCCCGCGCGACCTGTACAGCCTGTACGTTCCCCGCCGCCTCCGCCACCTCCGCCTCCCGGCCCCCGACGAGCCGTTCGTGCGCGGATGGCAGGATGCTTGACGCCCCTCACCACAGCACCACTCAGCACGACCGACCCACAGCACCACCTCGAAACACCTCCCCACTTCCTAAGGACGGTTCCCGTGGAGCAGCGAACGATCGGCAGGACGGGCCGGCAGTTGTCCGTCGTCGGACTGGGCACCTGGCAGCTGGGTGCCGACTGGGGAGCGGTGGACGAGGACGCGGCGCTGGCGCTGCTCGATGCCGCCGTGGCCTCGGGGGTGACCTTCTTCGACACCGCGGACGTCTACGGCGACGGCCGCAGCGAGCGGCTCATCGGCCGGTTCCTGCGGGAGCTCGGCCCGGACCGCGGCAAGGGCATGCTCGTCGCGACCAAGATGGGCCGCCGCGCCGACCCGCACGAACCCGCCGCGTTCACGTTGGACAACTTCCGCGCCTGGAACGACCGCTCGCGCGAGAACCTCGGCGTCGACACCCTCGACCTGGTCCAGCTGCACTGCCCACCCACCCCCGTGTTCTCCTCGGACGCGGTGTACGACGCGCTGGACACCCTGGTCGACGAGAAGCGCATCGCCGCCTACGGCGTGAGCGTGGAGACGTGCGACGAGGCGCTCGCGGCGATCGCCCGGCCGAACGTGGCCAGCGTCCAGATCATCCTCAACCCGTTCCGCCGCAAGCCCCTGGAGCGCGTCCTGCCCGCCGCGCGGGAGGCCGGGGTGGGCATCATCGCCCGGGTGCCGCTCGCCTCGGGGCTGCTGTCCGGGCGGTACCGGAACGACACCGTCTTCGCGGCCGACGACCACCGCACGTACAACCGCCAAGGCGAAGCCTTCGACGTGGGCGAGACGTTCTCCGGCGTGGACTACGCCACCGGGGTGGCCGCGGCCCAGGAGTTCGCGGCGCTGGCGCCCGAGGGAGCCACGTCGGCGCAGACCGCGCTGCGCTGGATCGTCCAGCAGCCCGGCGTCACCACCGTCATCCCCGGCGCCCGCAACACCGAGCAGGTGCGGGGCAACGCCGCCGCCGCGCAGCTGCCCGCGCTCTCCGACGCCACCCTGACCAAGATCGCCGAGCTGTACGACAGCCGGATCCGCGCCCAGGTGCACCACCGCTGGTGACACCGCACGCGGACGGCCCGACGCACGCTCGGGCCGTCCGCGGCGCGACCCGGGCGCCGCGGCTCCGCCGGCTGCCCGGCGACACGGCACCCCCTCCCTGAGCGCCGTCAGCACCTTGCCAAATATTGCCATAACTCTTTGCATCCTTGGCAATTCATATGGCAATCTTCTGCGCCGGCAGTGCCTCTCAGAGAGGACGACCCCGCGATGACGGCGCTCGACGATGGCGTGCCACCTGTCCCGCCCGGCCGACCCACCCGCCCGAGCCGCGTCCCATGGGCGGCTCCGGTGCCGTCGAAACGGCCTCTCCCTCCGGGGGTGAATTCCCGCTCTGCCCTGCTCCGGGGGAGTCCGTTTCCTCCGCGCCGTCGACCAGCGTGAGACCGATCAGGGACAGGGGCGGGGCGACCATGGTGGTGCGCACGATCGAGGCGCTGCCCAGCCGCGCCACCAGCCGACCGGTCAGCTGCATCGCCAGCAGGCCCGACAGGAGGGGCAGCATGAGGAGGATGCCGAGCCGGCCGTCGGACAGCCCCAGCTCGATCTTCAGCGACGGGATCCGTACGAAGTAGCTTGCGAAGACCAGCCCGGTGATCAGGCGGCAGTGCCTGGTCGGCGACAACCAAGTCGGCCGGGTCTACCGCCGGGCTGGCGGGAAGTCAGGTCTGTGGAGCCTGTGTAGGACCGATGGTCGGCCAGTTTCCGGCCCTTCGCGGCAACGGTGCGTCAGGGCCGGAGTGGTCGGTCCCCTCGGCGTGGCCGATGGCTTCAGTGGCGTCGGTCCGGTCGGCAGGTGGCGCCCGGCCATCGCGCCGAGCGCCACCATGGCGACCACCACCAGCAGATACTGCTGAGCGATCGACAGACCGGCCTTCAGCGCGCGCCACCATCCAGCAGCGCGCCGATCGCCGGCCCGATGCTCCACGCCACGCCGCATGACACCGGTTCTTGACCTCTCTCCCAGCTGGCGCAAGGAGATTCTTCCCTCACGGGTTGAGCTTTCTGCTTCACAGCCCGTTGCCGACCCGCTTTCACGGCGAGGGTCGGAGTGCCGGCGGCGTTGGCCAGGGTCAGCACCCTCACCTACAGCAGCCTGCTGATCGGCCCGGTGGTGGTCGGCCGGTGCGCCGACGCCTTCGGCCTGACGGCGACGCTGGCCGGGACGCTGGTCCTGCTGGCGGGGATGCTGGGCATGGGGCTCAGGGCGGTGGGAACCGCTCGGTCGGCGTAGGAACGGCGCGTTCGGCGTACGGACGGTGACCGATCGCCGTCCACACGCCTACCGGACCGCCCGCGCACACCGGAATCGTCTCGACAGCCGGGCCCGGCTGCTGGCACGCTCCCGCCATGTCGAACGCCGTCCGGACGCCCCAGTCGCTCCGTACCCCGCCGCACGCGCCGTTGCTCTCCGCGCTGCTGGCCGCCCTCCTCGTCACCGCCGCCGCCTGCGCGCCCGAACCCGACACCACGCACGGTGCCGGGGCGGGGTCGAAGTCCGGGGCGTCCGCCGCCTCCTGTGCCAAGGGCTCGCTCGCCACGCAGACCCGCGGCAAGCTGACCGTCGGCACCGACAAGCCCGCCTACGCACCCTGGTTCCAGGACGACGACCCGTCCAACGGCAAGGGCTTCGAGTCCGCCGTCGCCTACGCCGTCGCGGACCGCCTCGGCTTCGCCGAGAACCAGGTCGTGTGGCAGACCGTCCCGTTCAACAACTCCTTCGCCCCCGGCGAGAAGAAGTTCGACTTCGACATCAACCAGGTCTCGATCAGCGACGAGCGCCGCCGGGCCGTCGACTTCTCCTCGGGCTACTACACCGTGCGCCAGGCCGTCGTGACGCTGAAGAAGTCCCGGTACGCGCACGCCAAGAGCCTCGCGGACCTCAAGGGCGCCAAGCTGGGCGCCCAGGTCGGCACCACCAGCCTCGACACCGTGAACGACGTCATCAAGCCCGGTCCGAAGGCGGCCGTCTACCAGAAGAGCGACTTCGTCAAGGAGGCCCTGAGCAACGGCCAGGTGGACGGCGTCGTGCTCGACCTGCCCACCGCCTTCTACGTCACCTCGGCCGAGGTGACCGACGCCCGGATCGTCGGTCAGCTCCCGGACGACTCGGGACGGGCCGAGCAGTTCGGCCTCGTCCTCGACCGGAACAGCGCGCTGACGACCTGCGTCAGCAAGGCCGTCGACGCACTGCGGCAGGACGGGACGCTCGCCGGTCTGGAGAAGAAGTGGCTCTCCGACGCCGTCTCGGCACCGGAGCTGACGTGACACCGGACGCCTCGTCCCCCGACGCCGAAGCAGGAGCCGGCACCCCCGCCAAGGCCGGCCCGGACGCCGCCGACGCCTACACCCCCTCACCCCGACGGCTCGCCCGCGAGCGGCACCGGCGCGCCCGGGCCCGCCGGTCCGCCGCCGTCGCCGCGCTCTCCACCGTGGTGACGGCCACGGCGCTCTACCTGCTCATCACCCGCTCCCCCGGCTGGCCGCGCACCCGCGAGACCTTCTTCAACGCGCACTACGCCCGGATCGCCCTGCCCGACGTCCTGCGGGGCCTGCTCCTCAACCTGGAACTGCTCGCGGTCTGCGGCAGTTGCGTGCTCGTGCTCGGCATGCTGCTGGCCGTCGTGCGCACCCTGCGCGGCCCGGTCTTCTTCCCGCTGCGTGCGCTGGCCATCGCGTACACGGACTTCTTCCGCGGACTCCCGCTGATCATCTGCCTGCTGCTGATCGTCTTCGGCGTCCCCGCGCTCCGTCTCCAGGGGGTCACCACCGATCCGGTGGTGCTCGGCGGCACCGCGCTGGTGCTGAACTACACCGCGTACGTCGCCGAGGTCTTCCGGGCCGGCATCGAGTCCGTGCACCCCTCGCAGCGGGCGGCGGCCCGCTCGCTCGGCCTGTCCGGCGCGCAGACCCTGCGCCACGTGGTGCTGCCGCAGGCGGTACGCCGTGTCGTGCCGCCGCTGCTGAACGACCTGGTGTCGCTCCAGAAGGACACCGGTCTGGTCTCCATCGCCGGCGCCGTCGACGCGGTGTACGCGGCGCAGATCATCACGGGCCGGGACTTCAACTACACGCCGTACGTCGTCGCCGGCCTGGTCTTCGTCGCGCTGACGATCCCGATGACCCGCCTCACCGACTGGATCACCGCCCGTCTCGACCGCCGCAGCGCCCAGGGAGGAACCGTATGACCGACGCCGCGGGCCGGGGACAACCCACGGAAGGCTCCCCTCAGGCCGCCCCCTCCCTCTCCCTGGAGAAGTCCCCTCAGCCACCCGCCGAAGGCCCCGTGCTGCGCTTCGAGTCGGTGCGCAAGAGCTTCGGGCGCCGTCACGTCGTGCTGCGCGAGGTCTCCCTCGACGTGCCCGCGCACACCGTCACCGCCCTGATCGGCGCCTCCGGCTCCGGCAAGTCGACACTGCTGCGCTGTGCGAACCTGCTGGAAGAGATCGACGACGGTGCGATCCACCTGGACGGCGTCGAGATCACCGACCTGCGCACCGACGCGGACGCGGTGCGCCGCAGGATCGGCGTCGTCTTCCAGGCCTACAACCTGTTCCCGCACATGACCGTCCTGGAGAACATCACCCTCGCCCCGCGCCGGGTGCTCCGCCTGCCCCGCGACGAGGCCGAGGAGCGTGCCCACACGCTGCTCGCCCGCCTCGGTCTCGCCGACAAGGCCTCCGAGTACCCCGACCGCCTCAGCGGCGGCCAGCAACAGCGCGCCGCCATCGTCCGCGCCCTGGCCCTGCGCCCCCGGCTGCTGCTGCTCGACGAGATCACCGCGGCCCTCGACCCGGAGCTGGTCGGCGAGGTGCTGACGGTCGTCCGCGACCTGAAGGCCGACGGCATGACGATGGTGCTGGCCACCCACGAGATGACCTTCGCCCGCACGGTCGCCGACCAGGTCTGCTTCCTCCACGACGGCGTCGTCCTCGAACGCGGCACACCCGAACAGGTCTTCGGCGCACCACGGCAGGAACGCACCCGACAGTTCCTGCGGCGGGTGACGGAGGCGGGGCGGTTGTAGGCGGATCGCCGTGGCGATCACGGTGCACGGCGTCCACCCGTCGGCGCCGCGTCGCGCCACGCAAGGGAGGCTGCAACCCCGTTACTCGTCGCCGGATTGATGGTTGACTCGACCGGTACGACCGTTGGGGTGCGACCGTCGTCGCCGTGTCAGCGCGGCGACGAGAGTGGAAGGGCAACCCACGCCCATGCTGATCGCGTTATTGCTCGTGGTGTTGCCGGCAGCGGCCGTCGGGCTGGTCTGGGCCGGGCGCG
>NZ_JAMJWG010000027.1 GCF_024435355.1 Streptomyces odontomachi | reverse complement strand
CGGCTATCGCATCCGTAGCGGCGGTCGGTGCCCGCCGGGGCGGGCCGTCTGCCGGCGTGGGGGGGGGGGCGGCCCCGCCCGCGCCCCCCCCCGCGGGGGGGGGATGCCCCCCCGCGCCGGGGGGGGGGCTCCGCGGGGGGGGGGGCTCTGTCGCCCCCGGGCCCTGTGGGGGGGGTGGCGGGCTGCTCGACAGCCGGCCACCGCCACAGCTGCGTTTTCACGATGGCGTCGGCGACGCATGTATCCGCTTTGTATGGCCGCCTCCTTCAATCGTCGAACCATCGACACCGAGGAGGCCGCCATCCACCGACATCTTCGCCGAAGACTGGCCACCGCGAGCGCAAGCGCCGCCGTTCGCCGTCGCGATCCCGGCCGCCGCCGCGGCACAGACGATCTCGTCCTTCCCCACGACCAAGGGCCACAACCACGGCGACGGCCATCTGGAGCGCAACCAGAAGAGGAAACGGGTGCAGCTGGCATGAAGAGACTTCCGATAGCGCTCGCCGGCACGGCAGCGGCCATGATCGCGGCCGTGCCCTCGGTGTCCGCCGCCCCCGCATCCGTGCAGCAGGAAACGCAGCACGTCACCTACCGCGGGTACGACGTCACGGTGCCCGCGTCGTGGCGCGTGGTCAACCTCGACGAGAACCCGTCGGCCTGCATCATCTTCGACGCCTCGACCGTGTACGTGGGCCGCGCCGGCGACCAGCAGGACTGCCCGGCACACGCGGTCGGCGGTGCACCCAGCCTGTGGATCCAGCCGCTGGACGCCGGCACGCCCACCGCCGGGGCACGGACCCCGGAGCGCGGTGCCGCCGTCGCGACTCAGCCGGACGCCGACGGCGAGAGCCAAGTCGTCGTACGCGAGGCCGGAGTGCTGGCGACGTCCTTCGGCGGGGCCGAAGCGGCCAAGCGCCTCGAATCGGCGACCCTCACCGCCGGCGCCAGGCCCGCCGCAGCCGGCACCGGGACCGCCACCGCGGCATCGACCGCGTCCGGCACCGCGGAGCCGCTGTCGGCCGTCGAGGCGCCGGGCACCTTCAAGGGACGCGGCTTCGACGCGTGCGCGGCGCCCAGCGGCGCGACCATGGCCGCCTGGAAGAGCGCCACCAACTTCCGCGGCGTGGGCGTCTACATCGGTGGCGTCAGCCGCGCCTGCGCGCAGCCGAACCTCACGGCGGACTGGGTGAAGACCCGCACGGCCGGCGGCTGGCACGTCCTGCCCATCTACGTCGGCCTCCAGGCGCCCTGCACCAGCTTCGCGCACCGGATGTCCAGCAATGCGGACACCGCACGCGGCCAGGGGCGCAACGCGGCGGGGGCGGCGATCAGCGCCGCCCAGTCGAAGGGCATCGGTGCGGACTCGGTGATCTACTACGACATCGAGGGCTTCGACAACGGGAACGACACATGCCGTAAGGCGGTGCTCAACTTCCTGAGCGGCTGGACCAACCAGCTGCACAGGAAGAACTACCGGTCAGGCGTCTACTCCAGCATCAGCTCCGGCGTCACGGCGCTCTCCAACACCTACGCCTCGGACTCCTACTCCCGGCCCAACCACATCTGGGCCGCGTGGTGGAACGGCAAGGCCAACGCCGACCTCAAGCCCTACGTCCCCGACGGCCAGTGGAACCAGCGGCAGCGCGTGCACCAGTACCGCGGCGGACACAACGAGACCCACGGCGGTCACACCCTCAACATCGACAGCAATTTCCTGAACGTGCACTGACGCACGGCACGGCCCGACCGGCACGGCACAGCCGACATGGCGCGGCACGGCGGGTACGGGGCTCGTCTCCGTACCCGCCCCGGGGACCGGAACATTCGTCCAAGCCGTCGGCCCATGTCGCCGACCACAGTGCTCACATGACCACTTCCGAGAACACGTCACACCTCGCCGCCGAGGAGACGACCCTGTCCCTGCCCGACGGCGAGATCCACGTCTGCCAGGACGGCCCGCGCGAGGCCCCCGTGCTCCTGCTCATCCATGGGACCGGAGCGTCGGCCCGCTCGTGGGAACCGATGGTTCCGCTCCTGACCGGCTCGCACCGGGTCATCCGGATCGACCTGCTCGGGTGCGGCCGGTCGGGCAAACCGGACGGCGCGAGCTACGCGGTCGCGGACCAGGTGCGCCGGGTCGCCGCGGTGCTGGACCGGCTCGGCGTCGACCACGCCTGCGTCGGCGGCCATTCCAGCGGTGGGGTGTTCGCCACCGCCCTCGCCGAGCAGCGCCCCGACCTGGTGTCCGCGGTCGTACTCATCAACACCGGGCCCCACATGGCCGCCTCCATCGCGAAGGAGGTCCCCCTCCGCGCCGGATCATGGACGGACCTGACGGACGACCAGATCCGGCTGGCCGTGAGCGACGGGTTCCACGAGGGCTTCGCGATCCCCCAGGATTTCGTGGACCAGTTCCGGGACATCGACTTCCATGCGTTCGGAGCCATATCGCAGGCGATCCGGGCGTTCCTGGGCGAACGGTCGCTCCCGGCGCGGCTGGCACCGCTCGGCAAGCCGCTGCTGGTGCTCTTCGGCGCGGAGGATCGCAGGTGGAACCCGGCGTCCGCGGCCGACTACCGCGCCGTCCCCGGTACGAAGGTCAGGACGCTGCCCGGCCTCGGCCACTCACCCAACCTCGAGGACCCGCCGCGGACCGCCGAACTGCTTCTGGCCTTCACCGAGGGTCTGCGGCAGGAGGAACACCCGCGGGAATGACAGCGGCGGCCTACCTCCGGTACGCGGGGCTGCGCTCGAGGCCGAGCAGGCCGAGGATGCTGACCATCATGTCCTCGAAGAGCTCCTCCTCGTCGTCGAAGGCGAACGCGAACGCGAGGTGCTCGTACACCGCCATGCAGACCACGCCGTAGATCTGGCGCCAGCACTTCAGCATCAGATAGACGACGCCCAGCGGGAAGTCGAGGTTCATGCCTTCCCGGTAGGTCCGCAGCTGCGGCAGCAGACCGGGCCTGATCTCGTGGTCCGCCGGGTACCGCAGGTCGTGGTCGTGCAGCAAGCGGCTGAAGAGGGTCCCGTAGAGCCCGCCGAGCTGCCGGGAGAGCACCACGGGGATGCCGAGCTCGGTTGCGGCGATCCGGGGGTAGTTGGACCCCATCAGCAGGTCGAACTCGGCCCGGTGGGCCAGCGACCAGTCGAGGACGGCCCGGGTGGCGGCATGGAGCCGGGCGCTGACGTCGGACTCGTCGTAGCAGGCGGCCGCCGTGGCGACGACATCGACGAACTCGTCCGTCACCGTGTCGTAGACGGCCCTGATCAGGCCCTCCCGTCCACCGCCGAAATGCCGGTAGAGCGCGGGCGGTGTGACGCCGACCTCTCGGGCGACGGCCGCCAGGGTCAGGTGCTCGATGCCGCCCGCCGCAAGCTCGCGGCGGGCGGCCTCGGTCGCGTCCCGGCGCAACTCGATGCGCTGCTGCTCCCGCCGGGACAGTGGCTGCTGACCGGCGCTGTCCACCTCGTTCGGCATCCCGGCTCCTCTGCTGGTTCCCTCCTGGCCGCCACCTGCCGCCGTGGTCGTCCAGCTTGCACACCCGGCATGTTACGCGGCTAAGGAAGGCAACTCAGTAACGAGGCGTTACTTGTTTACGCATCATCAGCTTTCGCCGTCCCGAGGCGCCCGTCAATCGCCGTCCCTACCGGTGACGTAGGTCGGCTCGAAGGTGACGGGCAACGCGGTCAGGCCGTGGTACCAGATGGAGTCCATCCATTCGAGTTCCTCCGGCTGCACCGCAAGCGACACGTCGGGAAGCCGGTCGAGGAGCACTTCGACCGCCGCCTGCGCCATCGTCTTGGCCAGCTGTGGCGCGCCGACCGGGCAGCCGTAGTCGCCGTGGCTGAACGTCATGTAGGAGTTGTTGCCGGAGAAACCGGCAGTGGGGTCGGGCCACAGCTGCGGGTCGGTGTTCGCCGCGGCAAGACCGAGGATCACCATGTCGCCGGTGCGTATGCGATGACCGCCCAGCGTGGTGTCCCTCGTGGCGTAACGTCCGATGAGGTTCTGTAGGGGGCTGTCCACCCACAGGACCTCGTTCAAGGCCTCGTTGACGCTGTGGCGGCCGCCCGACAGCGTCAGCGCGAACCGGCTGTCGGTCAGCATCAGCCGGACGGTGTTGCCGATCCAGTTGGCGACCCCGGGCAGTGCCGCGGTCATCATCGCCATCAGGTCGCCGGCCAGCTGCTCATCGGTGAGATCCGTGGACCTCGCCAGGAAGTACGACGTGAGGTCCGGCCCCGGCCGCTCCTTCTTGGTCTTGATCAACCGGCCGAGTGCGGCCATGGCACGCCCCATGGCGGAGTTGGCGTCGTCATCGGAGACGACCGAAAGGGTCATGTCCTGTTGCAGGCTGTCGGCCTCGTCTTCGGACACCCCGAACAGCTTGACGAGCGTGAGCCCCGGCACCGGGTAGGCGTACGCGCTGACCAGCTCGGCCTCGCCCGCCTCGGCGAACGAGTCGATCACGGAATCGGCGAAGCGCTCGCAGGACGACCGCAGCTCGAACTGGTCGACCTCGGCGATGGCGTCGACGATGGCCGCCGCGCGCTTGCGGTGCTCCTCGCCCTCGGTGAAGAGCAGCAAGGGGCCGTAGGCCACCCACGGCATCAGCGGCCAGTCCTGCGGCACCCGGTCCCAGTGGCGCCAGCGGCGGGCGTCCCGTTCGAAGAGCTTGGTGTTGCTGGTCACCTCGTACATCTCTCGGTAACCGAGGATGAGCCAGGCGGGGAGGTCGCCCTCCAGCCGGACCGGGGCGACCGGTCCGTGCTGGCGCCGCATCGCCCGGTAGATGTCCATCGGGCGCCGCCGGTACCGCGGTCCGTACAGCGGAGTGGCACCGTCCGGGGTGGCACCGCCGTGCGCGGGACAGCCCGGAGGTGGCGCGAGTGATCCGCCAGCTGCGTCCTGGGAGGCTTGGGAATTCGTCACAGTGTTGTCTCCTGCGCGGAGGACAGAGCATAGAGGTGATTGACCAGTGCGATCAGCGCGGCCTTGCTGGAGTCACGCTGCCGGGCGTCGCATTCGATCATGGGCACATCATCGGAAAGGTCGAGCGCTTTTCTGAGCTTGTCCAACGGATAGGGCTCTCCGCTGAAATTGTTGTGGGCGACGATGAAGGGCATCTTGTGGTGTTCCAAGCGGTCTATGGCATACCACGAGTCCTGAATGCGGCGTATATCCACCAGGACCACCACGCCCAGCGTCCCGGAGAACAACTGGTCCCACAGGAACCAGAACCGCTGCTGGCCCGGGGCGCCGAACAGATAGAGCACCATCTGCTCATTGAGGCTGATGCGACCGAAGTCGAAGGCGACGGTCGTCGTGGTCTTGCGCGGCGCCCCGTCCACCTCGTCGATTCCGACCCCCGCTCGGGTCATTGTCTCCTCGGTGTTGAGTGGACGGATCTCGCTCACCGACTGGACCATCGTGGTCTTGCCGACCCCGAACCCACCGACTATCACGATCTTGAGAGCGTCCGTGGTGGTGTCCATGAGCGGGGTACGGGGCGTTTGCTCAAAGCTTGCGGAGTCCAACGAGCACCTGCTTCAGGGTTTCGGTACTGGGCAACCGTGCCTTCTCAACGGCCGATCTCGGATGACGTGCGGTGATGTGGCCGAGGTCGAGCAGATCGCAGAGCAGGATCTTCACCACGCTCACGGGCAGACCCAGGTCTGAGGAGATCTCCACGACCGCGCAGGGGTAGCGGCACAGCCGAAGGATCTTGACGTACTCGGACTGCATTCCGGGAGCCGGATCGGATTCACTGACGATCAGCGTCACCAGGTCGAAGGTGTTCTCCTCCGCACGGCTGCGCCCGCCGGTGACGGTATACAGCCGATCCGGGTCCTCACCGTCGAGGATCTGCCTGCTCACGCGGGCCTGCTGGCCTTCTTCGACGACCGCGGCGGGGTGCTCAGATAGTCGCCCAACTGCTCGACGAGTTCGTCCATGTTGTGCCCGATGACACCGACATCGGCGTCCTCGTGCGCCACCACGGCCAGATGCGCGCCCTCTCCGGCCTCCACGATGCACAACAGCCCGCCATGGAACTCCGCCATGGCCTGCCGTGCCCCGCCGGCGCCATCACCGAACTCGGCTGACGCACTGTGTGTCAGGCTCTGGATTCCCGAGGCGATCGCGGCGAGTTGATCCGCCTGATCCACCGACAGGCTGGATGACCGGCAGAGTTTCAGGCCGTCCTTCGACAGCACCAGGGCATGACGAGCCCCGGGTGTCTTCTCGATCAGTTTCTCCAGCAGCCAGTCCAGGTCACCGTCTACCGTGCTCATTGCATGTCTGGGGCTCTGCCCGGTGGTGTTGATCCCGGGCAACCGGCCCCGCCCTCCAATCTGTTGCTCAGTCCCGTTCAGCGACAAGCCCGCTGCCGCTGACGGGAATGCATGGAAACGCCACTATCAGGCGGAAAGTCGGTTACTCGGTGTCGTCGTCCGCTGGCGGGCGCTTACCGGTGTCGATGTTCTTGGCGGGGTCGGTAGTACGGATCGGGTCGGTAGTGCGGGTCGGATCGGTAGTACGGGTCGGATCGGTGGTGGGGGTCGGGTCGGTGGTACTGGCAGGGTCGGCGGCCTTGGGGGTGCGGCGTACCGACTGGCGGAAGGAACCGAATCGGGCCCCGGAGTCGGCGCGCGGGCGCTTGGGGGTGGCACTCGGCGCCCGACGTGGCCCGCCGGCTTCCGCCAACGTCTGTCCGCGGCGCCGTATCGGCAGGTCCCCGAGGCCCGCGTCCTCCTCGGGCACGGCAGGGTCCGCAAGCGCACCGACCCGCGGTGACGCATCGTCGAGCACGGCAACGGGCTCCGTGGGTGGGGTGAGCCCGGTCGGCTGTGCGTCCCTGGCCGTCGCGTGGCGCGGCAGGTCACGCGAGGCCTGCGGCCTGGCTTCGGTGAGCAGATGCCGCGGGATCAACACGACGACTCCGGTGCCGCCGCGTGAGGACGGTCGGAAGGTGATGGTGAGGTTGTACTTGCGGGCGAGCAGGCCGACCACCGCGAGCCCGAGTCGGGTGCCGGGCAGCTGGGTGAGGTCGAGCGGATCACCTGAGACGCTCTGCTCGGCACGACGCAGTGCCTGTTCCCGCATGGCGAGGCCGCTGTCCTCGATGTTGACCACGGCGCCGGCCTGCACCTCCTCCACGTACACGTGGACCTGCTCCGACGGAGGCGAGAAGTTGGCCGCGTTGTCGACGAGCTCGGCGAGGACATGGATGACGCCTTCGGCGGCGTAGCCGACGATCGCGACGGTACTGGCCGAGTGCACCCGTACGCGTCGATAGGCGCTGATCCGGCCCACCGCGCCACGCAGGATGCTCTCCATGACGATGGGCTTGGTCCAGCGTCGCCCGGAACGCGCCCCCGTCAAGACGGCAATGCTGTCCGCCAGCCGGCCCGCCTGTGCGGTGGTGTGGTCCAGTTGCAGCAGGTCGCCCAGCAGTTCCTCGTCGCAGCGGTCCTCCAGCTTCCGCAGGTCGGCGAGCATCGTGGTGGCCAACGCCTGCACCCGGCCGGCCGCGTTGGCGCAGGCCAGCATGACCGCAGCACGCATGCGCTCGCTACGGCCGACCTCCTGGATGGCAGTCCTCAGCACCAGGTGGTGATGAGGGTTGGCGGCACTCGGCAACTGCGCGAGCACGGAGTCCACCGATGCGCCGTCACGCAGCCGCTTGATCGCGGTCGGCAGCAACTCGTGGGCGAAGTGGGTGATCGTGGCGTCCCGCGTGTCCGCGGCGGCGTCCAACTCGGCCACCCTATGACGCAACCGGCGCGCCGTGCGCGCGACGGATGCCGCGATCAGGACCCCAGCACCGAGCAGCACGACCACGGCCGCACCCGCTGAGGCCACCCCGGTTCGCCCACTGGCCGGCACCAGGCTGATCACCCACGCGGTCACGCCTCCGGCAACGATCAGTGTGGCTAGAAGAAGACGTAGTGGATAAAGCGTGAGGATACGCTCTGGCAGGGGTTGGCTGGTTACGTCTGCTGACATCTATCGGTCCTCAGAGGGTGGGGCAGCGAGGAGGTCGGGGCAGCCAGTTCCCACCGGTGGCGCTCCTGTCGTGCGACAACGACCGACTGACGCGCGACGAGAGCCGTGAGAGGCCAGTCCACTCACGGCAGCCGACAAGGGTCCCATGGCCTCAACTGGAACCGTTCGGAAGGGAACAGGCACGGAGTGTAACCCCGGTCACACCGGTGATGAAATACTTCAAGTAACTCTTGAGCCACAGTGGCATCAAGTCGCACTCATCGTCGAACTGGTGACTGAGCCGGCATTTGGGTGTTCGACCCGTCACGCCTTCGGCACCAGCGCCCAGGCCTCCGCCACCATGCCGTGGACGTCGGGCACGGTCAGCCCGAACTCTCGTAGGCGCTCCGCCGTCTCCGAGACGGTGGAGCCGAGCCGGTGTGCTGTCACGAGCAGGTGCTCCAGACCGACCGGTTCGTACGGGTTGATCCAGTCGCTGTAGGGCGAGGCGTTCTCTCGCAGGATGAGTAGCTCTTCCTGACGTGGGTGGTGGTCGCTGTACTCGGCCTCCCGGACGGCCAGGCCCGCGGCGGCGAGCCTGCCGGCCGCGTCCCGGAGGGTGAGCAGGTTCTGTGCGGCGACGATGCTCACGTACGCCGAGGGCACGGACATCCCTGTCGCAAGTCGAATTCGGTGTTGACCGGCGATCAGGTTGCGGTCCGGTGAGTCACGGAAAGCCGCCGCTTCTTCCATCGAGACAACGGAAACTCCGAGCTCCAGCAAACGTGCCCGGACCTCGGCAACGGGCAGCCCCACCTCTCGGGCCGCGGTGATCACACTCCATGTGTCCATCGTCTGCCGCGGGTTCCTGAACGGAGGTCGACCGTTCGCCTGCTCGCTCAGGAGTACTCGGTCGACGTCGCTGTCGAAGTCCTGTCGCTCCGGAGGAGGCGGTCCGACCGGCAGACACCGCTCGGCGAAGTGCTCCAGCGTCTCGCGGACTTCCCATCCGCGTTCGACTGAAATGCTGAGAACGTGTGCCCATGGAACCGCAGGTGATTCGCCGGTGGCGGAGTATGGAATCCACCCCTCGGCTGTCGCGCGCTCTTGGGTCTCGGTATCGGGCTCAGGCAGCGGCCCGAGGGCCTGGTCGACCTGCATCCCCAGAGTGCGCAGCCGGTCGATCGTCTGCTGGACCGTCATCCCGAGTGTCGCCGCGGCCAGCACGACGTGCGCGGGCGGAACCGGCGCGCTGGGGTCAAGCCAGACAGGCTGACGGGACAGCCGGACGTTCTGGCTCAGCAACAGGTTGTCCGCCTCGTCCAGCGACTCGGGAAAACTGTGGAACGGCACGTCAAGACCCAGGTCCCGCAACTGTCCGGCCACGACGCTCATGGGTCGCCCGAAGAGCTTGCCCAGTGACTGGAGCACCGGCAGCGGAACCGGCCACCCGATATTGATCCAGTCGCTACCCCAGATCGAGGCGCCCAGTAGATCGAGGTGCGGCGAGACCGTGTCCGTCAGACCGTCGTCCGGCACTACGTAGCCCAGCGCGGCCAGGTGGAGAGCCACCTCTTGTACGTCAGACCCCATACGCCACGCCGTCCACATCACGTGCGTCCTGCTCAGGGGCTGCTCCGGCGGATCCGTCCGGTAGCTACGGCCCAGCAGAACGTTGAGCGTGTCGAGCACCCTCCTGTCCCGTCCGGTGAGCTGCCTCGTGGGCGAGACGACCTCCACGCCCAACTCGGCGAGCCTCCGTCGCACCTCGGCAACGGGCAGGTCCAACTTCCCTGCCACGGCCCGGATGCGCTCCGATCCCGCGAAGGAGATCCACGGGGCTTGCCCGTCCACGCCCTCACTGAGCAGCAGCCGGGCCGCTTGGTCGGCGTCCGAGCCAGGGTCCGAGAAACAGGCGCTGGACTCCATGTCGTACCCGATGCCGTCCAATTGTCGAACGATCTCCGGCACGGACAAACCGGCGCTGTCACACACCATCAGGACCAGATATGCCGCAATCCGATCACCGGGCCGCTGCCACGGCCAACTTGCGTCGCCGTCCCTGCTGATCAGACGAAGGAGGCTGGGGAGCGGGATGTTGGGCTGTGGACCGGGGGCCTCCATGCGCAGGTTGAGAGCATCGATCCTCCGCTCCATCTCGTCCATGGAGACATGCAGCTCGTACGCGCAGTTCTCCATGTTGCCCACCAGGACGACGGCATCCCAGGACGGCTCACTCTCGATATCGCCGAATCGCAGGTCGTGCCCGAGGGCGCGGGCGTGTGAGGGGAGGGCCGGAAGCAAGGGAGCGGTCGGCAGATCGGGAGGGGAGACATCGCCCAAGGCACGAGCAACGTCCTGGGGGAAGTGCGCGGTGTAGCGCCACAGGGCCAGATGGCTGGGGAGGCGACAGACCTTTCCTCGCTCGTCCCACGTCAAGTTGCGGCGTCGAGGAGGGCTCAAGGCCGTCCAGGCGGACCGTAGCTCGATGTCCCCCGGGAAGAATCCCGTGCACGCGATCTGATAGCTGCCGTGCTCGCCCACCACGTCGGCAGACGTCCCGGTGAGCTCGGAGACGATGGCATCGGCGATCGCAATGTCGTCGTGTGCCACGTTCATGAGCCACTTGTCGGTGAGCAGGCTGCTGCGAGCCAGGCTGTCCACCGCCCGACGCAGCCTGCTCACGATCGGCCTGGTGACGTCGTCCAGGACTTCGCCGCGGTCGACCGACAGGCGGGGCAGGACCAGCCCTCTGCCGGGGATCTGGATGCGGCCGCGCAGGTTGACCACGGCGCTGCTGAGCTCGACCCGATCGCCAGGCGCGGCGTCGTCCGTGGTCGCCCAGCGGGCCTCGACGGCGATGCCGTCCACCAGCAGGGCGCCGCCACGCTCGCACCAGAAGACGTCGCCTCCGGGGTCCGCCACGATCTGCCCGGATCCAGCCACGTCCCGTCGGGCCCGTGACCGGTATTCCTGCGGCTCCCAGACCTCCTTCTCGTTCTGCGACTCGAATTCGACAGTGGTGCGAAAGCGTGCGACGCCGAGCACCTCGCGGAGCGCTTGGACGCACGACACGTCGGCGGCACGTTTGCGATCCAGGTACAGCCGCACCCGTGTGCCGCACGGCTCCCCCAGGAAGTCGGCGTCGTCCAGACGGTCGTCCACGTGGAAAAGGTCGTCGGGACCGAACACGGTGACGCGAAGCAACTCGCCGGGCGAGCGGTCCCGGTGAAACTTCCGGGTGGTCACCTCGATCTCGTCCGCGAGCATGAAATAGCTCAGCACGCCGATGCCGAATCGGCTGTTGGGGTGGAAGGAGATCCGCGGATCCTTCTCCCATTCGCGCTGCTCCTGCCGGAAGGAGGCAAGGTGGGACAGGCGCGCGCCGCCCTGTGCGAACGCATAGAGCAGTTCTTCGCGGTCCATTCCGGAAGCGTTGTCCACGCACTCCAGATAGGTGCGGTTGCCGTGGCCGCCCTGGCGGATCGTGATGTGCCCTTCCCAGGGTGCCGAGCCCGCGGGCGGTGGGCGCCACTGCTCCCGGGCCTGCCGCACCGCGCAGGCGTCCATGGCGTTCTGGTAAAGCTCGCGGATGGCGAGCCGGCGGTCCCGGTAGAGCTGTTCACCCGTGAGCAGGTCACGCACCCGCGTACCGTCGAGACCGAAGCGGGTGGCCACGGGGAGGAACTTCATGGTGCCGCTGACCGGGTCCTTCTCCGGCAGGACGGCTTCCCCGGACGCGCGGTGTGGCAGGCCGGCGACGGTGCCGTCGTCGTCCGCGCTCCCGGTCGCCCTCAGTCGGGTACTGGCGTGGTGGAGCAGCCCGTCGAGGTAGTCGGCCCGTTCCTGGAGTGCCACCATGACGGCCTGGTGCCCGCAGACCGCGCTCAGTCGCAGGGTCTGCCCCGAGCGGTGCCAGTCGGCTGCCGCGATGCTCCTGCGGGCCTGCACGAGGTTCATCCGCCCGTGGCCGCCGGTGTGCTCGACCAGGACACGGGGCAGTTCGCAGATGTCCAGTGCCATGGTCTGGGCAGCGGCCAGAAGGTAGCCCACGAGGCGGCGGCGCATCGGCTGCTGCATTCCCGAGCCGCGCTCCGGCGGCTCGCCGAGAACGCTGCCGCCGTGTTGCATGGCGCGGAAGACCCATGCCAGCAGTTCCGCGTCGAGGACCTCCGCAAGCTCCCACGTGTCCTGGAAGGCGTAGTTCAGCAGTTCGCGCAGCCCGTCCAGCGGGCCGCGCGAGTCGTCGTCCAGCCGGTAGTACTCCTGGTGCAGGATCCAGGCCCGGACGGTGCGGTGATCCCTGCTGCGTGGTCGTGGCTCCCGGTCGGGAGAGGTCCGCTGAAGCAGTTGCGCGTATTTGTCCCAGGGTTCGGACGCCACGTCCAGCCGCCGCAGTTGCAGGTCGAGGTCCTGCACCCGGTGCACTTTGAACGCGTGGTAGAGCATGGGCGCCAACGCGAGGACGGCGGCCTCCGCCGTGCTGAACTTCTCCTCGGGCAGGAACTCCTCGATCAGGAAGCCGACCCACCTGGACGCCCGCTGGTCCGTCTCCCAGTCGAGCCAGGGATCGTCGGCGAGGCGCCAGCGTTCCTTTCTGAGGCGGGTGCCGATCGCGGTGGTGACGCTCTCGGTGTCCTGGCGGAGCCGCTGGCTCGCCCGCCTTTCGACCTGTTTCCACACCCGGTGGTCATGCAGCACGTGCAGACGCTCGTCCTCCGGTCGAGCCCCGAACGGCAGGAACGGAAAGGCGTCCCGGCCGCGCTCGCCACTCAGCCGAGGCTCCTGCCGGAAGCCTCTGGGCAGCCGGTCCTCCACCCTCCTCCCCAGGTCCTCCATTTCCTCGCGGAGGAGTTCGTGCAGCCTGTCGGTCGCCATTTCCCCGTGCACGTCACGGACGATGTCCCGCAGTGCCCTGGTGAGAAGGCTGAAGCTCGGCTCCTGCGACTCGGGGACCTCGCCCGTGTAGGCGGCTGACGCCTCCGGCTCGCAGGCCATGAGGTAGCTCAGCTTCTCCGTCTCGGGCGGCGGCGTGACGGGGATCCGGCGGGTGGCTCGGTCGTGCACGAGGCGTTCACGGCAGGCGTCCACGACGAAGAGGACCTTGTCCGCGTGACTGTTCTCCACGGCTTTCGCCCAGCCGTCGCTGAGGGGGACGTTGCCGCTCTCCAGAACCTCGTCGCTGTCGCTGTCGGGATCGGAGTCGGAGGCGGCGAACCAGGAGCGCCCGTTGTGGTGGAATCCGTGGCCGCTCAGGTAGACGAGCAGGTGTTCACGGGCACGCGCGCCCGAAATGAAGTTCTTGATCCGGCGGGTGACATCGGCCCGGGTCAACTGCTCCGGGTCGCAGGTACTGTCCTCGTCGACGAGGTAGCCGCGGTCTTCGAGCGTCGTGCGGAGATCCGCGTACTCCCCTTCGAGGAAGTCGAGATCGATCCACTCGGGCGACCGGTAGCGCGGCACGAAGAGCAGCAGGGCGCGATGCCGACCGCCGGCTGCGCTCATGCCGCACCCTGGTCGCGCGCGCCGAACACCAGGGTGATCCCACCCTTGCCCTCCACCTCGCTGGTACCGATCAGACGGATGCCGCCTTTGGCGGTGACCTCGAAGGAGACCTGGACCTCTTTCAGCGGGAAACGCCCCTCGGTTCCCGCGACCCGCCCGAACAGGTCCCTGAGCGCTGCGACGGTGCCCTCAAGGCTGTCCTTGAGCTGTTCCACGCGGACCGACACGGAAGCGAGTTCGCCCCCGTCTCGACGCAGGAGACCCTTGGTGCCGCCCCGCATGCCCGGAGCTCCGTGGTCCTCCACTTCATCCGCCCGGACGAGGACTTCCAAGCCGGCGATCTCCACGTCCACCGGCTCGCGCTCCGGATACAGCGACACGCTCGGTCCCCCTCCAGTCGTTCGCGTCCGGCTGTCGACACTGCCGGACTTTCGGCCTGCCGGACGCAGTCTACTGACAGGCTTTCAGATGATTGTCCTATCAGCCACTTTTGTGCCACCTCCAGCCGCTGACCTTCTCCGGCCGCCGACCGTCTCTGGTCGCTGACCTCTCTGGTCGCCGGCTTCGGTCGCTTCTGTGTATTTGTCGCAGCACCCCTCACCTACGGTATGGGAGTGACTGTTGTTGAGACCGTGGCGCGTGTGCGCGTCAGTGGCGGGGCTTCTGTTGAGCAGTTGGCGTGCCATCCGCGACGTCCCCTGGTCGCCGGCCTGGATTCGGAACGTCCGATGGTCCACGTCTGGGACTGTGAGGCAGGGCAGCTGCACGAGATCGGTGCGGTTGGCGCCGAGTCGGCCGGCTACGGGGATGCCGACGGTTGGGAGCGGCGGCAGCGCACACCCGCCGTGGCATGGCATCCCGACCGGCCGCTGCTCGTCGTGGCGGGCGAGGGTGGAGTGGTGCAGTGGACGCCCGGCGAGAGCGAGCGCTCCGAACCGGCAGGTCTGCCGCGACTCGCCAAGTACCGGAGCTTGGCGTTCAGCCCGGACGGCCGGACGTTGTGGGGGTCTCCGTCGTCAGGCGAGGGAGACCGCGCATGGGAGAGCTCTGACGTCGTCGATCTCGCCTCGGGAACCGTCGGTACCGGTCCGCGGTGGGACACCGGAATCGCGGAGCATCCCGCGGGCGGACTGGTGGTCACGCTCGCCAGCGATCAGGGCGCGACTCTCGGACTCTTCGCGCGGGTCGAGGCCGGCACCGTGCCCTCCACGCTGCGCGTGCTCCGCCGGGCGCTGATCCTGGATGCCGACGGCTACGGGACGCCGGTCTTCAGCCCGGACGGACGCCATCTGGCGATTCGAGGCAACGCGTACGAGAACTCGCTGGAAGTGTTCGACTTTCCCGCGCTGCGCCGCATTCTGGCGACGACTCTCGGGGAACCCAACCCGGGCTATCCGTACCCGCAGGAGTGGCTCGACCAGATGAACGCCTGGTCGAGCCAGAACGTCGCCTTCGGAGGCCGACCCGGCGTGCTCTGGATCGGCACGCCCACCGGAGCCCTCATCGAAGTCGACCTCGACAACGAGCACGCGGTCGAGCACGACGTGCTGGCCGGCTCCCCGGTGTCCGCGCTGAGCACGACGGCGGCCGGCGAGCTCGTCGTCGCCAGCGGTGGGGGCGATCTCGTGCTCGTGTCGGTGCCCGACGGCTCCGCCACGGCCGGCACCGCGGACGGCGATGCGTTGCGGGCCACCGTCACCGCGTTCTCGGCGGCCACCTCCGAGGTTCCCGACGACGGCGACCTGGAGACGCACCTCGTCCTGACCGACGGATCCCGCACCTGGGAGTCGGACGACCTGGAGGCGGTGACCACCGCAACCCCGGCAGATCCGACCTGGTTGCAGCTTCGAGCGGCTCTCAACGACGCCCTCGAACATGACGGGTGACTTCCCCGAACGACCTTCTCGATCTCGAACACGGCAGGTGGGAGCGGGGCGCCCGCCGGTGTGCGGGTCGAGCCGGCGCCCCGTCCCGTCGGCCGTGGCAGTCAGGCCGGTGCCTTGACCGCCGCCGCCCCCGTCCGGGTCCCCTCCGCCACGACGCGGCGCCGGCGGCTCGGCATCATCAGCGTCGGGTTGGCGACTCCCCAGGCCGCACCCTTGCAGACCAGTTCCTTGTAGACGGCGGCCGTCCGCCCCGTCAGGGCCGCCCGGACGGCGCGGTCGTCGGCGGTGACGTACTGGATCAGGCCTTCCTTGCGGCCCAGCGAGATGCACTGGTTGAAGTAGCGCGCCGCCACCTTCGGCAGCTTTGCGCCGGTCAGCCGGGCCGCGATGGCGTCGGCGGCCTGCCAGGCGGTGGGCACGCCCGAGGCGCACGACATCCGCAGCGGCTTGTCGCCGGGGCCCATCGCCATGGCTGCGTCACCGACGGCGTACACGTCCGGGTGGGAGACCGAACGCATGGTCCGGTCGACCACGATCTGGCCTCTGTCGGTGACCTCCAGGGCGGTGGCCTTCGCGATCGGGTGGACGGCGAAACCCGTGGTCCACACGGTGACCGCAGCCGGGATGGACGTGCCGTCGGCGGTGGCCACCCGGTCGGCGTCGACGGCGGTGACGTGGACGTTCTCGTGCACCGTGATGCTCAGCTTGTCGACGACCTTCCGCAGGTGTCGACGGCCCTTGGGCGCGAGCCAGTCGCCCAGACCACCGCGGGCGGCGAGGGCGACGGCGAGGTCCGGGCGGGCCTCGGCGATCTCGGTCGCGGCCTCCAGGCCGGTGAGGCCACCGCCGACCACGACCACGTGCTCTCCGGCGGTCAGGCGGGCCAGCCGGTCACGCAACCGGAGCGCCCCGGGGCGGCTGGCGATCTCGTGGGCGTGCTCGACGGTGCCGGGGACACCCTGGTCGTTCCAGCCGCTGCCGAGGGCGTACACGAGGGTGTCGTACGCCAGCTCCTCGGTGGTCGGCTCCGACGCGTCGCTGCCGCCGTTCCCGTCATGCGTGTCGGTGACGGTGACGGTGACGGTCTTGCGGTCGACGTCGATGCCGGTCACCCTCGCGAGCTTCAGTTCGACGCCGGTGCCCGCGAACATCTCGCTGAATGGCCGAGGCTCGAGGTCCTGGCCGACCGCGAGTTGGTGCATCCGTACGCGCTCGACGAAGTCGGGCTCGGCGTTGACGAGGGTGATGGCGACGTCGTCGCTGGTCAGCCGCTTGGCGAGGCGTCCGGCCGCGGTCGCTCCGGTGTATCCGGCTCCGAGGACGATGATGCGGTGCTGCATTTCCTGGCTCCTGTCTTCAGCGGTTCGCCCCTTGAACCGGGCGGCCCGCCGTTTCCTGACAGCAAGCAGATGTGAAGCACCTCACATGAGGGGGAGCAGGAGCGGGGCAGCAGGGTCAGAAGGCGTGGAGCAGGGGTTCGCCGTGCTCGCCGGCCGCCCATCGCCGGGTCGCGCGTTCGAGCTTGTCGGGGTTGACCTGGTTGCGGAACGCGGCGATGCCGTCGGCGGTGATCTCCAGGCACATGACGCCGATGACGCGGCCGTCGACGACCGCCACGATGGCGGGATCGCCGTTGGCGGTCGTGGCGTAGACCTCGGGTGAGCCGCCGGCCAAGGCGCGCTTGGCCTGGGCGGGTTTGAACAACCCCCGCATGAACGTCGCGACCGCAACGGCGCCTTCGAAGGCCTTGGCACGTGCCGGGACCTTCCCGCCGCCGTCGCCGACGGCGGTGGCGTCCTGGGTGAGCAGGCGCACGAGCGGCTCGGTCCGACCGCTGGTGGCGGCGGCGAGGAATTCGCCGATGATCCGGCGGGCGGCGGCCTCGTCGATCTCGGTGCGGGCCTTGCCTGCCGCGACGTGCTTCTTGGCGCGGTGGAAGATCTGCTGGCTGGACGCCTCGGTGATGTCGAGGATCCTGGCGATCTCCCGGTGCTGGTAGTCGAAGGCCTCCCGCAACACGTACACCGCCCGCTCGTTGGGGGAGAGGCGCTCCAGCAGGGCGAGGACCGCGTACGAGACCGACTCGCGCTGTTCGGCGGTGTCGGCCGGGCCGAGCATCGGATCCCCGGCGAGCAGCGGCTCGGGGAGCCACTGGCCCACGTACGTCTCCCGCCGTGCGCGGGCCGAGGTGAGCTGGTTGAGGCACAGGTTGGTGAGCACCTTCGTCAGCCACGCCTCGGGGACCTCGATGCGGTCGACGTCGGCGGCCTGCCAGCGCAGGAACGTGTCCTGCACGGCGTCCTCGGCCTCGCCGGCGGAGCCCAGGAGGCGGTAGGCGATGGCCTCCAGGCGAGGCCTGGCGGCCTCGAACCGGTCCACGTCGTTCATGGTCAGCGCCATGGCCGGATCCTAACGCGCGCGGTGGGAGATGGGAGTGGTGCGGCGGCACCCGCCCGGTCGGTCGACCGCCCGGTCGGTCGACCGGCTGCTCCATCCGGCGATGCTCGAAAGAGTTCGGGTTTTACATTTGGTTGCGTTCTCCTGAATTTGTGCGTTTTCGCGGCAAATCATGATCGTCATCCCCATCGGGAAGACGGCGCCACGCGAAAGCAAACGGCTGCGGCCGCGCCGTCAGAAACGGTTCACAAGGCGCATATCGGCAGCTCTCGGCCCAGTCCGACCGAGACCGCCACCCCTGCTAGGGTGATCAGCCTCAAACCCCCCATGGGCTGCGACTTTCGCGGTTGGGGTCCCTTCACGCGCCTCTTCCGGCGACTCCGCTCATTCCTCCGTCACTTTCATTCCTAAATCACCTTGGAGAAATAAGAGTGTTCAGGAACTACGTGTTTGCGGCCCTCCTGGGCGCGGCTGTCATTTCCGGGCTGTTCGTGGGTGTGGAACGCTCTGATCACGTCGAGCCCACTTCCACCACCGTGGTCGCGACTCCCACCATCGACCGCTTCATGATCTGAATTCTCCTTTTCCTTAGGCCTCCGCTGGATCCTCACCAGGTGGAGGCCTTTCCCATGCCTCTTCGCCCGTCCTTGCCCGAAGCGGCGCCACCCCGCCCGCATCCGCGGTACCGTGGAATCCATAGGCAGATGCCCCTGGCACTCCGCTGCCCTTCGGCCGTCCGTCTCGGCGCTGCCGGCTCCGGCCAGGCACACGCGACCGGCGCTGGCGATCAGCCCTTGATCACGTAACCGCCGCTGCCCTTGCAAGCCTTGTGCAGGCATGCTGCAAGCCTTCTGTCCAATCCCCTCCCCCATCCTCGAATGGGCGACGGATGGATCACGCGGTCCGTCGTTCAAAGCGCCGGATTTCACGATCCGGCACCGGAGCAATGAGTAACGGGGGAGACAGAAGAAGTAATGGTGCACATAGTTAGCGTGGGTGTGACGCGCCTTTCCATGACGGTGCCTGTCGAGCGCTTTCCGGTGGAGTTCCACGCCTATCGCCGTGCTTCGTGGATGCGGTGTTCCGTTGTGGGCGGCGCCTACAACGTGGCCAGTGCGGTCGCGCGGTTGGGGGACACCTCTCGGCTCTGCACGGCGGTGGGGTCGGACGACGCAGGGCACACGATCAGGGCGGCCCTGCGCCGAGCCGGCCTGGAAGGGCGTGGTGTCGTCACCGTGCCGGAGTCGGCCAAGACAACCATCTTCGTGGAGTCCGGCGGCCGGGTGTCCCGCAGTTGGTGCAGCGGCGGACCGTCGCTGCCGTACCCCATGGAGCGTTTCATCGAGCAGGCCGTCGGCGCCGATCTGGTGGTGGTCGCCAGCAATCCTTTCGGCGAGCCCTTCCTGCCCGTGGCGAAGGGGCTCCTGAACCTGCCGATAGCCACGGACCTGCATGCGGCCGGCGACTCGGACGACATGAGCAGGAAGCCGTGGCTGGAGTGTGCCGACATCATCTTCCGCAGCCACGAGGGGCTCAGCTGTTCCCCGCAGGAGTGGGTGGCGGATGTGCTCAGCCGCTACCCGGGGTGCAGCATCGCCGTGGTGAGCCGCGGCGATCAGGGCTGCGTCATGGGCCTGCGGGACGGCAGACTGGTCGAGACCGGGGCGGTCGCGCCTCGCGGGGTGTGCAGCACGGACGGGGCCGGGGACGCGCTCTTCGCCGCGTTCCTGCACGGGTGGCTGACCTCCGGTGAACCGGTGGAAGCGCTGGAGTCCGCGACGCTCTTCGCCGGCTGGAAAATCGGGGCCGAAACGGCGGCGGAAGGGTTCCTGACCGCGGGGGAACTCGCCGCGTTGCGCCTGGTCTGCCCGGTTCGATCCCGAGTGGGAAGGTGGCGGTAGGACCAGGGCCGAGGCGTCATCCACCGGTGGCGGAGTCGAGCCGGCGGATGCGCTCGCCGGCGCGGCGCGCCTCGGGTTCGGCGCTCAGACGCGTGTAGACGGCTTCGGCCCGGGCATAGTGCGTCCGCGCCGACGGCCCGTCCTGCTCGGCTTCGGAGAGTTCGCCCAGCACTTCGTGGACGGCTGCGACGTCGTAGGTGTCGCCGACCTGCTCAAGGATGCCGAGCGCCTTGTTCAGGTGGGCGCGAGCGGCTGCAAGGTCACCGGAGCGCATCCGCGCTTCCCCGAGCAGTCGCTCGGTCAGCGCCTCGTAGGGGCCCTGGGTGTCCCGCAGTATCCGCTGTGCCTGCGTCAGGTGCGACAGGGCCTCGGTGTGCCGTCCGGCCAGGCTCTCCACCTCGCCCAACGCGAGATGGGCGCGTCCGACACCGTAACTGTCCCCCGCCTGCTCGCGGATGGACAACGCGGTACCGAAAGTGGACCGGGCACGGGCCCAGTCGCCCCTACGGACATGTGTCAGGCCCACGTTGTGCAGGACGAGTCCCGCACCGCGCCGGTCGTCCGTGGCGTGGCGTAACGCGAGGGCCCTCTCGAACTCGGCCAGCGCCTCCTCGGTTCGGCCCGCATCGCGCAGGGCGATTCCGAGACCGGTACGCATGCGGGCTTCGGCCGGTAAGTTCCGGCAGCACTCGGCCCCTCGCACACCCAGTTCGTGGGTGGAAATCCAGTCCTGGTGATAGCGGAGGTGGATGAACAGGGTCCACATGGCGTCGGCGAGCTGCCACGTCGCCCCGTGGAGATCCAACTGCGCCGCCAGGCGTTGCACCGCGACCAGGCTCTCTCTTTCGCGTTCGAACCAGGCGAGTGCGGTGGGGGAGTCGGGATGGTCGATGTGCAGGTCGATCGGGTGCAGATAGGTCGCGGGCTGGCGTCTTCTCTGGGGGTAGAGGACCTTGTCCGCCGCATCGGCGAGGAACAGGTACGCGTCGACGATCCGCTCGGTGGATTCCCGACGCTGGTCCTCCCCCTCATACGTCTCCGCGCAGCCCCGGGCATGACGATGGATGACGTCGTGGAAGCGGAATCGCTCCGGCTCGGGGGCGGCGAGCAGGTTCGCGTCGACAAGGGCCGTCAGGCTGTCCTCCACATGCGCAATGACAGGTGCGGTCGCCGCCACCGCCTGGGCAACCTGCTTACCGAACACGGTGCCGGGATGGAGACCCAGCCGGCGGTACAGACGCGCGGCATCCGGGGGGAGAGCTCCGTAGGACTGATCGAGGCTGGCGTTCATCGAGATCTCCTCGTCATGGTCCGTCGGGCGAAGGCCGGTCAGCCGGGCGGCGGCCGAGGCGAGGCTCCACTCGGGGCGGCTGAGCAGCAGCGCGGCTCCCACGGCCACCGCGAGGGGGAAGCAGCCGCCCGCGGTGACCATGCTCCGTGCCGAGCGGCGGTCCGCTGCGACCCTGTCCTGTCCCACGATCTGCCCGAGGAGTTCCACCGCGGAGTCGGTGTCGAAGGGATCCAGCGACACGAGGTGCGCCCCGTCCAGGAGCAGCGGCGTCAACTGCCATCGGCTCGTCACCAGGCAGACACCGTTCTCGGACGCGGGAACCAGCGGTCGGACCTGCGCCGCCGACAGGGCGTTGTCGCACAGCACGGCGATGCGGCGGTCGGCGACGACCGTGCGATACAGGGCGGTCTGCTCCGCGAGGTCGGTGGGAATCTGCTCGACGGGGACACCCAGGGCGCGCAGGAACTGCGGCAGAACGGTACTCGGGACAATCGGGTCTTCGGACATGTGTCCGCGTAAGTCGACATAGAGCTGCCCGTCGGTCCAGTCGGCCCGGTGCTCGTGCATCCACCGCAACGCGAGTGAGGTTTTACCGACACCGGCCGGACCGGTGATGAGGGCCATGGACGCGGGTGATTCCAACAACACGTCGAGAGCGGCAAGGCTGTCGGTGCGGTCGGTGAAGTGCCGGGGAGGTGGCGGAATTTGCCGTGGCACAGGCCGAAAACGACCGGCGTCGGCACCGATGAACACATCTCCGTGAATCATTCCCGCCTGGACACTGTGGCCGTGTACCGAGCCGGAGAGAGTGTTCGTGGTCCATGTGGAATCAGCCGCCTCGTGCGACATAGCCGTACCCTCCCCCCTCAGGCCGCCCCTCAGGCCGAGACACACAAAGGCACCGGCGCGCACACCAGTGATCGATCGTTTGCCCAACTCCGGACGCAAACAAACAGATCCAGGGGTGTCAACGAGGCACCTCATCGAAGAATATGCCAGAAGAATATGCCATGACCGCGAAGTGGCCGACACGGCACCCTGCCGAAGCAGACCAAGTGGTGCCACACTCGAAGAGCAGTTCCCATACGGGCGGGGTGCAACCGGCGGAGGGGACGCTGGGTGGAATTCCGGTTACTTGGACCGCTGGAGTTGTGGGCGGACGGTTCGCGGCACCATCTCGGTTCGGTCAAGGAGCGGCTCCTGCTGGCCGTTCTGCTGTACGCAGAGGGAGCTCCCGTCCCGGTGGACACGCTGATGAGGCGGGTGTGGGCCGCGGACCCACCGCCGAGCGGAGCTGCGACCCTGCAAAGCAACATCTCGCGATTACGCTCCCGCCTCCGAGACGCCGTCGGAGACCGTGTCGGCATCGAGTTCAGCGCACGGAACTACACCCTCAACGTGCCGGCCGACACGGTCGATCGCCGACGTTTCCGGACCCTGCGCCGCCAGGCCGGTGCCGCGGCGGCCGAGGGCAACATCGAACGGGCGGTCCTCCTGCTGCGCGAAGCGGAGTCGCTGTGGCGCGCCGAGCCCCTGGCCGAGTTCAGCGGAGCCTGGGCCGCGGCCATGAAACGCCGGCTGATCGAGGACCTGCGCCAGGTCAGGGAGCAGCGCATCACCTGGGAGCTGGATCTGGGCCGGCACGCCGAGCTCGTCGCCGAACTGTACGACCTGCTCGCCCATGAACCCGCCCACGAGCCGTACGCCCGGCATCTGATGCTCGCCCTGCACCGCTGCGACCGGCACGGCGACGCGCTCGCCGTGTACCGGGACACGCGGCTGTGGCTGAGCCGGACACTCGGTGCCGACCCCAGCCCGGAACTCGAACGCCTACAGGGGCGCATCCTGACCCGGGATCCGGCTCTGCGCGCGCGGCCGAGCCGCCTCGCCGTCGCCGGGCCTCCCGACAACCTGCAACGGGACATCGGCGACTTCAGCGGGCGCCAGCACGAACTGGCGGTCCTCCTGTCGAGACCGCAGGGGGAGACGACCGCCCTGCCCGTCACGGTCGTCCACGGGATGGGTGGGGTGGGCAAGACCGCGCTCATCACCCATGCCGCCCACCGGCTGCGCTCCCACTATCCCGACGGGCGGTTTCACCTCCACCTCCGCGCGCACCACGAGCAACCGCCGATCGACCCCGCCGACGCACTCGCCCGGCTGCTTCCGGCGATCGGCGTGCCGGCGGAGAAGCTGCCTCCCACGCTGGACGCCCGGGCGGCCCTGTGGCGGGAGCGTACGGCTCACCGCTCCGTCCTCCTGCTGCTCGACGACGCCCGCAGCGCCGCACAGGTACGGCCGCTGCTGCCCGGCTCCCCCACCTGCCGGGTCTTCATCACCAGCCGCTATCGCCTTGCCGATCTCGAGGGCACCCAGTCGCTCAACCTCGATGTTCCCGACATCGCCGAAGCCACCGAGATGTTCAGCCGGATCGCCGGCGCCCAGCGCGCAGCGGACCAGGAAGCCGTTCGGCAGGTCGTCGACATCTGCAACCGTTACCCCCTGGCCATTCGTCTGGCGGCGAGCCTCTGCCGTCATCGGGAGGCCTGGGACGCCCACGACCTTGCCGAACTGCTCATGCAGTCGGCCAGCCCGATGGACGAGATCGACGCCCAGCCCGGCATCAGCACCGTGTTCGACTTCTCGTACAGAGAGCTCCGTGCAGCCGATCGGCAACTGCTGCGTGCGCTGGCCCTCCATCCCGGGCCCGACCTCACGCTCGACGCGATAGCGAGCCTGGCCGACATCGAACCCGCACAGGCGCGGAAGGGCGTGGCGGAGTTCGTCAACGCCCACATGCTCGAGGAACCCATCAAGGACCGGTATCGGCTGCACGACGTGGTCCGTGAGATGGCGCGGACGGTCGGCCGACGGCACGACACGTTCCAGGAGAGGCACGCTGTCATGCAGCGGATCCTGGACTACTACCTCATGGCCGCCGACCGCAGCGACCGGTTGGCCTACCCGCAGCGCCGGCGGCTGGACCCCGCCGCGGCGCGTACCGCCGGCAGCCTGCCCGACATCGACAGTTCGGATGCGGCACTGGCCTGGCTCGACCTGAACCGGGGGAACCTTCTGGCGGCGGCGCAACTGGCGGCGACGAGGGATTCCGAACACGCGATGTACTTCTCCCACGTCCTGGACCGTTCGTTCCACACCTGGGGCATGTGGCAGACCGCGGCAGAAATGAACGCCGCGGCGCTCGGCCGAGCGCGCGTGCTGGGAGACCGGGCGCTGACCGGCCAACTTCTGGTGGAACGGGCAGCCGTGCTGCGCCCCCAGGGTGCCCATGGCGAGGCCCGTTCCTACGCCACGGAGGCGCTTGCCCTCGGCCAGCGGGTGGGTGACGAGTGGTTGCAGGGTGAAGCCCTGGACCAGATCGGCATCGTCGATCTGGTGTCCGGCCGATTACCCGACGCGCTGAAGCGCTTCCAGGAGGCCCGACCGCTGCACCAGCGGGCCGGGAACGAAGCCGGAGAGGCCGAGACGCTCGGCCATCAGGGGATCGCCCTGGCGCACCTGGGGCATCGCGTGCAGGCGTCACGCCGTTTCCAGGCCGCGCTGGAGATACACCAGAGATGCGGCAACACGAACGGGCAGATAAAGGCGCTGAACAACATCGGCGAAGTGCACGTCATGCAGGGCAGGCACGCGAAGGCCCGGGAGTACTACGAGCGGTCACTGGCGCTCGTGAGGGTGTTCGGCGGCCGTCAGGAACTGGCCATCCTCTACAACAACCTCGGCATCATCCACAGGGAAAGCGGAAGCACGGCACAGGCGGTGGACTACTTCTTCATGGCCCTGGAGAACTACCAGGCCATGGGAGACCGGGCAGGTCAGATAGATTCGCTGATCAACCTGGCCATCACCTGGCAGGGCCAGGGCCGCTACGGAGACGCACGAGGACACCTCACCCAGGCCGACGCGATAGCGCAGGAGATCGACGACCAAAGTCAACGGCAACGGATCCTCGCCGCCTGCGCCGCTCTTCAGCACCGGACGGGACAGAGCGAGACCGCGTTGGCCACCTACCGCAGGGCCCTGCGGATGGCCCGGGACCTGAACCAGCGGTACGAGGAAGCGGCGACCCTGGAGGCCATGGCCCGGATCGTCGAGGAACGGGAAGGGCTGGCGGCCAGCGAGGCGCACTGGCGTCAGGCGTTGGCGATCTACCGGGAACTCGACCTCGAACCCCAGGCACATGCGGTGCTGGGACACCTCGAAGGTGCGGCGGACGCCGGTACGGAAGCCGGTACGGACGCCGGCGGTACGCCGTGAGGCCGGCCCGTGGGCGTCATCGTGCACCACGGTCGTCTTCGTGCACCGCCGCCGGCCTCAACCTGACCGACGCGACATGGGACACCACCACGGCGACGATCACCAGGGGCATGACGGTCACTCCGTCCCTGGCCATCAGCAGGGTGGCCAGGAGCAGGGAACTCATGGGCAGCCCGAGCACGGCGACGGTCATCGCGCCCATTCCCATCGCCGCACCGGCGACGAGCTCGATGCCGGGCAGGTGCGAGAAGGCGATGCCGCCGGCGGCGCCGAGGAACAGGGCGGGGAAGACCGGGCCGCCACGGAAGGCGGCCATGCTCCCCACGTACGCCAGTGCCTTGCAGGCGAGCAGGAGCAGCAGCGTGCCGATCGAGTACCGCGCGCTGTGGACGATCAGCGGGCCGATCCCCGTCTGGCCCGAGAACAGCACGTCGGATGAAGGGAAGCCGCTGCCCTCGGCGTAGGCGATGGCCAGGGCCGCCACGGCAAGGCCGACGATCGGGCTGAGCAGCAGCCTGCGGCGGGCGACGCGCACCTGGAGCGCCTTGGCGAGGACGCGTACGCCCGTGCCGACCATGGCCGCCGCCAGTCCGATGGCGACCGCCCAGCCCAGCTCCGCCAGCGAGGGGTCGCCCACCGGCGGCAGGTCCGGCAGGAACAGCGAGTCCGTTCCGAGGCCGGCCCAGGAGTCGAGTCCGACGAAGACCAGCGCACCGATCCCGGCGGAGAGCAGGCCGGGCAGCAGCACCACTCCCAGTGTCGGGCCGCCGAGACCCACCACTTCCATCAGCAGGAAGGCGCCGAGCAGCGGCGAGCCCAGCAGCGCGCTGACCGCGGCGAAGCTCCCTGACGCGGCCACCACTGCCTGGGCCTTGGCGTCCGCACCGCGCGCGAGCAGCCGTACCGTCAGCAGCGCGACGCCACCGCCCAGCGCGATCAGCGGCGCCTCGGGACCGATCACCGCCCCGAGGGAGAGCGAGGCGACTGCGGCCAGCAGCACCCCGGGCAGTTCGCGGCCACCGGGCGCCCCCGACATGACGAACCCCTCCGCCGGCTCGTGTCCCCCGATACCGGGCAGGAAGCGGATGGTCAGCGCCACCAGCAGGCCGGCCACGGCGAGCAGCGGCAGCGGCCACCACAACGGCTGGCCGTGGAAGCCGAGCGATCGGGGGAGGGCGGTGAAGGACAGGTGCTGCAACTCCTTGACCGCCGCCTGGAAGCCGTAGGCTCCAGCCGCCAGCGGTGCCCCGAGGAGCGCCGCCAGGACCAGCAGCGACAGGTAGGCCCTGCTGCGCAGCGCTGCCAGGGGGTCCGTGCCGGCCGGCCCGGCTGCCGCCCCCGCTGGGCCCGCGCCGCCCGGCTGCTGCTCTGGCACCAGCCCCTCCTCGTGCGGGTGGGCGAGGCCGGCGCGTGAGTCGCCGGCGGGGTCGTGGGCGTGGGGACCGCGCGTCGGGGCTGCCGTGTCCGTGCGTCCGTGCCGCGGGGTTCCGGCGGCGACGGTCTCCCGCCGGCAGGGCCCTCGAATCGATCATGCCAGCCGAGACCCGTGGTGTGCGGGATCGACCCGCGTGGCGGTCGCGCGGTCCTCGGAGGGCGGGGTCACCAGCCGCCACCGCCACCGTCCCCGCCACCGTGTCCACCGCCGCCGTCGTGCCCATGGCCGCCGCCGTGTCCGTGCCCGCCTCCGTAGTGGCCCATCCCGCCTGAGCCGCCGTCGGACCAGCCGCCCGGGTTCAGGTCGTGGCTCAGGCCATGGCCTCCGGTGGTGAGGTCGGAGTAGATGTCGCCGAGTTCGTCGAAGAGGCGGGTGGTGAGGGTCTCCATTCCGGTGGAGAGGGCTTCGGCGAGTTCTTCGTCGGCGGCCGCGGCCGCACCGGAGTGCGCGGCGAGCCGGTCGGTCGTGGCGAGCCGGTCGGTTGCCGTGAGGGCGGCCAGGCGACGGCGAGCGGGGCGGCCCCGTAAGCCCGGGTAGAGGGCGGAGGCGAGGCCCGCGGCCTGGGCGAGCACGGCGAGGGTGACGTCGCGGTCGGCGGCGGAGGTCGCCGGGTCGGAGCGGACCACGGCGTCGACGCGGGCCAGCAGCGCGCGGCGGCGCGCCAGGTCGACGGAGGTGACGCGGTGCCGGACACGGCCGCCGGAGTCCCGCCAGCGACGCAGGCGCACCGCCTTGCGATCCCGGAGTCGGTAGAGGTACGCCGTGGTCAGGGAGGGCGGGGTCCGGCGCAGCCAGCCCTGAAGGCTGGGCGGCGGCGTCGCGGTGGCCAGACGGCGCAGGACTTCCCTCAGGCGCGGGTCCTCGATGTACCGGGAGTCCACCACCTCGATCCGCCGGGGCCCGACGGTGATCCGTCCGGCCAGGCTCAGGTCCGCCAACTCGGCGGCACGCAGGGCGAATCCGAGCCGCCCCTCGCCGCGTATCCGTATGCGCCATCTGCCCGGGACTGTGGCGAGCAGGAGCAACTCATCCCCCGTATTCATATATGTCAGAATATGCTCGATCGGCCATGGAAGAGAGTGCTCCGCAGGCCATTTCTCGCCCGTACCCGGGCGGCACCCCTCGGCAGCCCTGCGGAAGCAGCGGGCCAAGAAGCAGCGGGCCAACAGGACGAACTCGGGGGCGGGTTCGCGCGCCGCACGGAGCGACCCCCGCGCACCACCGGGCCGTCGTCGACCACGGACCCAACACCGGCCCGGCAGGGAGACTCGAACTCACCGACCCTCGAACTCACCGACCTCGAACTCACCGGGGACCATCAGAAGGACCGGTTCGCGGTCGACGCGGAAGTGCGCGTGTCCAACCCGAGCGCCGAGCCGGAAGGGACTCCGTTGATCCGGAGGACCCGCAAGACCGGGACACCTCCGAAGTCCCCGAGGCGACGGGGTCCCCACGCTGAGTGATGTGAACCAGGACACCGCTGGTCAAGATCGTCTGGGCTGAACTGCACGGTACACGACGGGATCCGGGCCCTACCTGCCTCGTCCGTCACGAGACCGCAGTCACATCACATCCCAGAAATGCGCACAAGATTCGCCGTGACTACACTCGCCCCCCATGTGTCACGGCAACCGGAACATAGAGCTCCACAAGAGATACGCCCCTCGTGGCTCCCGCCGCGTCCGCACTCCGGGCCATGACAGCCGCACCCCAGCCCCCGGCACACGGGACGGGAGGGTGTGAGACGACCGATGCGAGCGCGGCAAGCCCGAGCACAGCAGGCCGAAGCACGGCAAGTCCATGTCCAGCGGTCCGAGACACGGCAGCTCCCAGGGGGGCAGGAAGCCGGATCGCGGCAGTACCGAACGCGGGAGACCCGACCGGACCAGACCCGGCCGGACCGGACCCGGCCGGCGCAGGCCCGGAGGCGGCACGCACGGTCCAGGGATCCGCGTGCGCACTGGCTCCTGCTGATCGTCACCCTTCCTGTGATATTCGTCGCCCTGTTCTTCGAGGGGTGGACCAGCCACGAGGTGGACGCGGCGACGACGCGGCCCGCCTGCACCCGGCCGGTGCCCAAGCCCGTGGCGCAGGGCGGACCGGTGGTGCGCATCGACGGCAAGCGGACACAGTCGTATGCCATGCCCGCCCGTACCGTGGCGCTCACCTACGACGGCGGCCCCGACCCGGTGTGGACGCCGCGGCTGCTCGACCTGCTGCGCCGGCACCACGCCCATGCCACCTTCTTCGTCAACGGTGCCCAGGCGGCCCGGTACCCGGGCCTGATGCGCCGGATCAGGGACGCGGGCCACGAGATCGGCTCGAACACCTACACGGGCGCCGACATGGGCGCGGCCTCGCGGCTGAGGGCTCCGGCGGAGCTGTCGCTGGCCCGGTCCGCGATCGCCGGTACGGCGGGCGTGCACACCAAGCTGCTGCGCATGCCGCAGACCACCACGGTGAACACGGTGTGTGACGCCGAGTGGTCGGCGGCACGGCGGGCCGCAGCCGACGGTTATCTGCTGGTCGCGGCGGACCGGCCGAAGCGCAAGCCGTCGCTGGGCGCCATCCGCCAGTACGGCCAGACCGGCACGGCGTACGCGGAGACGAAGAAGCTGCTCGACACGGCCGGCGCGAACCGGTTCACGACGGTCTCGGCCGGCCTCGGCCGGGCATCGACGAACACGCCGGCGCACGCGTCGTCGCACGCGGCGACCCGGACAGCGGCGCCCGCAGCGCCCGCGTCGTCGAACGCACCGGCGTCCACCCTCGACCGGTGGACGGGCACCGGGCTGGTCTGGGCCGCAGCCGCGGGGCGCGGTCTCGTGGAGGTCATGGGCTGGGTCCTTGCCGTGGCGGGCGCGCTGGGCGTGCTCCGGCTGCTGATGCTCGCGCTGTTCGCGCGCGCCCATGTGCGCCGGCTCACCCGCTTCCGGCCCGGGTCCCCGTGGCTGCGCCAGGTCAATGAGCCGGTGACCGTTCTCATCCCTGCGCACAACGAAGCCGCGGGCATCGAGGCGACCGTCCATTCGCTGCTCGCCTCCGATCACCCCCACCTCCAGATCATCGTGATCGACGACGGGTCGACGGACGAGACGGCCGACCTGGCGACCTGGATCGACGACCCCCGCGTGATGGTGATCAGGCAGCCCAACTCGGGCAAGGCCGCCGCCCTCAACACCGGTCTCGCCCATGCCCGGCACGACATCATCGTCATGATCGACGCGGACACCGTGGTGGAGCGGGACGCCATCCAGCAGCTCATCCAACCGCTGGCGCACCCCGCCATCGGCGCGGTCAGCGGGAACACCAAGGTCGGCAACCGGCGGGGGCTGCTCGGCCGGTGGCAGCACCTGGAGTACGTCTCCGGGTTCAACCTCGACCGCCGGATGTTCGAGGTGCTGGAGTGCATGCCGACCGTTCCCGGTGCCATCGGGGCGTTCCGCCGTGATGCGCTGATGGGCGTCGGCGGCATCAGCGAGGACACCCTCGCCGAGGACACCGACCTGACCATGGCGCTGTGGCGGGCCGGCTGGCGCGTGGTCTACGAGGAGACGGCCATCGCCTGGACGGAGGTGCCGAGCTCGCTGCGGCAGTTGTGGCGGCAGCGGTACCGCTGGTGTTACGGCACCTTGCAGGCCATGTGGAAGCATCGCCGCGCCGCCCTCGAAGTGGGTCCGGCCGGGCGCTTCGGCCGCCGCGGACTGAGCTATCTCCTGGTCTTCCAGGTGGCCCTGCCGCTGCTCGCTCCCGTCGTCGACCTCTACGCCCTGTACGGGGCGCTGTTCTCGACGCCCTGGCAGTCGGTCGGGGTGTGGTGCGGCTTCCTGGTCGTCCAACTGATCTGCGCCGGTTACGCGTTGCGGCTGGACGGTGAGCGGGTGCGGACGCTGTGGTCGCTGCCGTTCCAGTTCCTCGTCTACCGGCAGTTGATGTACCTGGTGATCATCCAGTCGGTGGTCGCGCTGCTGCTCGGCACCCGACTGAGGTGGCACCGCATGCAGCGCTCCGGCACCGCCATGCCGACGCATCGACGCCCCGAGTACTCGCCCTCACGCCTGTGAGCGGGCAGCCGTGCACGACGACCGGGACGACGGGCCCCGAGACGACGGGTCCCGGGACGACGGGTCCCAGGACGACGCGTTTCCGACCCGACCGAGCCCGGGCCCGACGAACCCGGACCCGACGAGCCCAGACCAGACGAGCCCGAGACGACCGAGGATCCGCATGAGTGACCGGACGACTGCACGGCCCGGCTACGACGGGGACGGCGTGCCGGCCGGCGCCCTCGCGGCGGGCAGGCGCCGCCGGGCTCCCCGGCCACCGCGCCGCAGGGCCCGCCGGATCCTGCGGGCCGTGGTCGTGGTGGTCTGCCTGCTCCTCGTCGCCTCCGTCGGCGCCTACGTCTGGGCGGGCACCCGGCTCAACCAGGACGTCGACCTCGGCAGGCTCCCGAGCCCCCGGGCGCCGCAGGGCAAGGGCACCAACTACCTGATCGTGGGCTCGGACAGCCGGATCGGCCTCTCGGACCAGGACCGCAAGCGGCTCCACACCGGTGGGTCGGCCGACGACGGGCGCCGCACCGACTCCATGATCCTGCTGCACACCGGCTCCCACGGCACCACGATGACGAGCCTGCCGCGGGACTCGTGGGTGACCATCCCGCCGTACGTCAACCCGCAGACCGGCACGCACCACGGCGCGTCGAAGAACAAGCTCAACGCGGCGTTCTCGTACGGCGGCCCGGAACTGCTCGTACGCACCATCGAACGCAACACCGGGCTGCGCGTCGACCACTACGTGGAGATGGGGTTCGCCGGCTTCGTGGACATCGTGGACGCGGTCGGCGGCGTCGAGATGTGCGTGGACAAGGACGTCAAGGACGAGAAGTCCGGCCTCGACCTGACGAAGGGGTGCCACAACCTGGACGGACGCAGCGCGCTCGCCTTCGTCCGGCAGCGCCACCAGGAGGCGGAGGGCGACCTCGGCCGCAGCAGGAACCAGCAGAAGTTCCTCGCCGCGCTGGCGCGCAAGGCCGCCACACCGGGTGTGCTGACCAACCCGGTCAAGGTCTCCGCCACGATGAGCGCGGGTCTCGACTCGCTCGTCGTGGACGAGGACACGGGCCTGCCGACCCTCGGGACGCTCTTCGAGGCCATGAAGGGGGTCACGGCGGGCAACGGCCGGAAGATCAACGTTCCCGTGGCGTCCCTCGCCTTCCCCACCTCGAAGGGCAGTGCCGTCAAATGGGACGGGCCACAGGCCAGGAAACTCTTCGGTGAACTGCGCAACGATCGGCCGGTGGACGTCAAGGACGTGGCGCCGGGGAAGTGACGAGCGCGCGCCGCACCTCGGAAGCCGGCACCCGCCCCGGCAACCCCCGTATCCCCACGGGCCCGTGCACCCGTCGAACTGGTCCAGATCGCCCTCTCCGCCTTCCTGCCGTACGCCATTAGCATGAGAGCCACCTCACAAGTGACCGACGGCGACCATGCGGACTGCACAGTGGCTCCTTGGAGGTCCGCGCGTTCCCCTCGGTCCGCTACATCGGGAGGTGACCGATCCCCCCGGATCGGTACCGCCCGTGCATACCTCGACGATCAGCGAGCTGGGGATGCCGATGTCAGGGCAGGGAGAGCTGTCGCAGCGGCGGACCGTACTGGAGCGCCAGTGGGCCCGTGTCGTACCGGAGTTGAAAGCCAGCCGCAGACCGCTCGGTGCGGGCTTCGCGCTGCGTCACGAGGTCACCGAGTCCTGGGCCCGCTCCGTGGAGACGGTGGATCCGGCGCGGGACAGCGCTCCGGTGTCGAGCCGGGGCGTGCACGCGCTCTGGTCCCGTTCGCCGCTGTACGAGCCGGTGAACACGCTGGCCGACGAGGTGCGCAGCGTGGCGGACGACGCGGGGTTCGTCGCCGCGGTGACCGACGAGGACGGCACGATCCTGTGGACCTGCGGCGGCCGGGTGATGCGGCACCGCGCGGAACGGGTGAACTTCGCCCCCGGCGGGTGCTGGGGCGAGCCGGCCATGGGCACCAACGCGCTCTCGCTGGCGCTGCGCACCGGCCTGCCCAGCACGGTGTTCTCCGCGGAGCACCTGGTGGCGGCCCTGCACGGCTGGGTCTGCTACTGCGCCCCGATCCACGGCCCGGACGGCCGGGTGCTGGGCGTGCTGGACCTCTCGACGACCTGGGACCGGTCGCATCCGCTGGCCATGTCCACCGTGCGCATGATGGCGTCGGCCGTGGAGGGCGCGTTGCGCAGCAGAGCGGGGCAGGCCGCGGGGACCGGTGGCGGCGGCAGGCTGGAAGTGACCTGCCTGGGCAGCGAGAAGGTGATGCGCGACGGCGCCGCGGTGCACCTGCCGCCGCGGCAGCTGGAGATCCTGACGCTGCTGGCGTTGGAGCCGAAGGGCTTCTCCCCCGAGCGGCTGCGCGCGGCGCTGTACGGCGAGCGGCCGGTCAGCGCGTCCACCTTCAAGGCGGAGGTGTCGCATCTGCGGCGGGCCCTCGGCGGACGGGTCACCACCCGCCAGTACGAGCTGACGGTGCCCGTGGTGTGCGACGCGGTCGAGGTGCTGCGGGCCCTGGAGCGTGGCGACACGACGACGGCCGTGGAGCTGTACCGCGGGCCGCTGCTCCCCTATTCGGAGGCGCCCGGGATCCTCGACTGGCGGGAGCAGATCGCGGTGGCGGTCCGGGAGGCGGTGCTGGCCAGCACCCGCCCGGAGCTGGTGCTGCGCTACGGCAAGCGGGCGCCGTACGACGCCGAGGTCCATGCCCACGCGCTGCGGATGCTCGGTCCGGGGGACCCGCGCCGCGGGATCGCGGCGGGCCGGCTGACGACGGCCCTACGCAGCTGACGAGCCGGGGTCCCCACACCGACCGGAGCCGGCGCCACGTGGCTGACCAGCCCGCATCACACAGCTGACCAGCCTGCCAACCTGGAGCCAACCTCTTCGGCGCACAGTGTGCCCGCCACGGCGGTCGATCCGTCATGGCACCCGCCACACCTCTATCCCGAGGAGCACCGGCATGGTCTACGCACAGCCAGGCACCGAAGGCAGCATCGTCAGCTACGCCAGCAGCTATGACAACTTCATCGGCGGCGAGTGGGTGGCCCCCGTGGAGGGCCGGTACTTCGAGAACCGGTCCCCGGTGACGGGCGAGGTCTTCTGCAACGTCGCACGCTCGACGGCCGCGGACGTCGAACTCGCCCTCGACGCCGCGCACGCCGCGGCCGGCGCCTGGGGCCGCACCTCCACCACCGAGCGCGCGGTGCTCCTCAACAAGATCGCCGACCGTATCGAGGAGAACCTGGAGAAGCTGGCCGTCGCCGAGACCTGGGAGAACGGCAAGCCGGTGCGCGAGACGCTGGCGGCCGACCTGCCGCTGGCCGTGGACCACTTCCGCTACTTCGCGGGCGCGATCCGCGCCCAGGAGGGCAGCGTCGCGGAGATCGACGCGGACACGGTGGCGTACCACTTCCACGAGCCGCTCGGCGTGGTCGGGCAGATCATCCCGTGGAACTTCCCGATCCTGATGGCGACCTGGAAGCTGGCGCCCGCGCTGGCGGCCGGCAACTGCGTGGTGCTCAAGCCGGCCGAGCAGACCCCGGCCAGCCTGCTGCTGGTGATCGAGCTGATCGCCGATCTGCTGCCGCCGGGCGTGGTCAACGTGGTCAACGGCTTCGGCGTCGAGGCGGGCAAGCCCCTGGCGTCCAGCTCGCGGGTGGCCAAGGTCGCGTTCACCGGTGAGACCACCACCGGGCGCCTGATCATGCAGTACGCCAGCGAGAACATCATCCCGGTCACGCTGGAGCTGGGCGGCAAGAGCCCGAACATCTTCCTGCCCGACGTGACCTCGGCCGACGACGACTTCCTGGACAAGGCGATCGAGGGCTTCGTGATGTTCGCCCTCAACCAGGGAGAGGTCTGCACCTGCCCGTCCCGGGCGCTCATCCACTCGGCGATCTACGACGAGTTCATGGCCCGCTGCCTCGAACGCACCAAGGCCATCGTCGGCGGCGACCCGCTGGACCCCGCCACGATGCTGGGCGCGCAGGCCAGCAACGACCAGTACGAGAAGATCCTGTCCTACATCGACATCGGCCGGCAGGAGGGCGCGGAGGTCCTGACCGGCGGCGGCACCCGCAAGGTGCCCGGTCTGGAGGGCGGCTACTACATCGAGCCGACCGTCTTCCGCGGCTCCAACGACATGCGGATCTTCCAGGAGGAGATCTTCGGCCCGGTGGTGTCCGTCACCACCTTCGACTCCGTGGACGAGGCGCTGAAGATCGCCAACGAGACGCTGTACGGGCTCGGCGCGGGCGTGTGGACCCGGGACGGCAACACCGCCTACCGGATGGGCCGCGAGATCAAGGCCGGCCGGGTATGGACCAACTGCTACCACGCCTACCCGGCGCACGCGGCGTTCGGCGGGTACAAGAACTCCGGGATCGGCCGCGAGAACCACAAGATGATGCTGGATCACTACCAGCAGACCAAGAACCTGCTGGTCAGCTACTCCCCCAAGAAGCTCGGATTCTTCTGATGGGCACGGCAGGCGACGGTGGGCCGCCCGCCCGCGTCGAACTCACCCCGGCCGCCGAACGGCTCGTGCAGCAGCTCAGCCGGCAGCACGGCCCGCTGATGTTCCACCAGTCGGGCGGGTGCTGCGACGGCAGTTCGCCGATGTGCTACCCGCGCGGCGAGTTCCGGGTCGGGGCCGCCGACGTCCTGCTCGGAGAGGTCGCCGAGCAGACCCCGTTCTGGATGAGCGCCAGCCAGTACGCGTACTGGAAGCACACCCATCTGACGGTGGACGTGGTCGAGGGCCGGGGCAGCGGGTTCTCCCTGGAGGCCCCCGAAGGGGTGCGGTTCCTCCTCAGGTCCCGTCTCCTCACCGACGAGGAGCTGACGGCACTGGAGGCCCAGCCTCCGCCGTTGACGGGCGACGCCGTGCAGGACGGCGCCCAGCGATGAGCGGGGGAGGCGTGCGGGATCGTCCCGCACGCCTCCCCGGAGCCGGAAAGAGGCCGGCACTCACCGGAAGACCACGAGGTCCAGGCGCTCCGTGACCGGCCCGGGGAAGGCCCCCCGCGCCACGTCCGCCCGGAGCCGGCGCACCCCCGCGTGGTACTCGGCGTCGGGTAGCGCGGCCAACGGGCTCAGGGATCGCGTGCCGACCTTGTACAGCAACTCGTCGCCGTCGGCCGCGAACACCTGCGGGACCTGCGCATGGGCCACCCGGCCCAGACCGGCCGCCGCCAGCACGTCCGTGATGTGGGGCAGCGACGGGTGCGTCGAATCGGCGGACCACGCGCCCGGGAAGTAGCGGTACAGGGGGATGTCGGTGACGGCACCGAACCCGCCGCGCAGGAGGAACGCTCCCCCCTCGGCCAGCACGCGGCGCAGTTCGTGGGCGAACCGCGGGAGGTCCTCGACATGGTGGACGACCTGGGACGCCCAGACGGCGTCGAAAGTGTCCTCGGCGAACGGCAGGGCCTCGGCGGTGCCCGCGACGATCCGCACGTCAGACGGGCAGAACGCCTGGCACGCCGCGCGCATGGCGGCGGACGGCTCGCAGGCGACCACGGTGGCCGGACACGCCTGCGCCAGGGCGGTGCTGAAGCGGCCCGTTCCCGCACCGATGTCGAGCAGCCTGCCCGACCGGCCCGGCAGATGGGGACGGGCGGCGGTCATCCAGGCCTGGACGGCCGAGGACGGCAGAGCGCGCCCGGCGACGTAGGCGGCGGCCATCGCGGTGTCGTAGGTGGTGCGCGGTCCGGCGTGCTGGCCCATGGCCACAGTGAAGCCCCGTGCCGGGAGCGCCGCAAGGGAGCCGGGCGCGTGGCCGACCGTCACTCCTTCAACGCCCCCGCCAGCACCCCGCGGATGAAGTGCCGTTGGAAGATCAGGTACAGCACCACGATGGGCAGGGCGATCAGGACGGCGGCAGCGGCCAGCAGGTTGACATGGACCAGGTAGCGGCCGGAGAAGACGCCCAGGCCCAGGGTGAGGGGCTGGTGGGCGGGGTCGGAGACTAGGACCAGGGAGAGGAAGTAGTCGTTCCAGGTCCACATGAAGCTCAGCAGGACCAGGGTCACCACGGCCGGCCGGGCGATGGGCAGGTAGATACGCCAGAGCTGGGCCCAGCTGCCCGCACCGTCCATGGCGGCCGACTCGCCGACGGCACGCGGCACGGCACGGAACGCGGTACGCATCCAGAACGTTCCGAAACTCACCGAGAGGCCGACCTGGGCCAGGATGATGCCCTGGTAGGTGTCGATGAGCCCGTAGGACTGGAAGTCGTAGTAGAGCGGGACGATGATCGTCTCCATCGGCAGCATGATGCCGAGCAGGACGAGCGGGAACAGCAGCCTCTCGCCGGGGACGCCGAGCACGCCGAAGGCGTATCCCGAGCCGATCGCCAGCACCGTGGCGATGCCCACCACGCTGAAGGTGATGATCAGGCTCGACTTGAGGTACCTGCCGAAGCCGCCCTCGTGCCAGGCGGTGGCGAAGTTGCCCCAGTGCATGTGCGCGAGGTCCAGGTTGCCGTTGACGCTGGGCGAGACGGCGACGCCGAGTATCCAGACGAGCGGGAAGACCACGCAGATCGCCACCAGGGTGAGGACGACGTAGTTGGAGATCTTCTCCCGGGTGGAGATCATCAGGACTTCTCCTCGGAGAGCTTGGCCACGCAGAGGGTCACCAGCAGGGAGACCACGGCGAGCACCACCCCGATGGCGGCGGCGGCGCCGATGTCCGGGTTGGTGAAGGCGCGCTCGTACAGCAGGATCGCGGGGGTGATGGTGGAGGTGCCGGGGCCGCCCCGGTTGGTCAGCCAGACGATGTCGAAGACGCGCAGCGCACCGAGCGCGGAGAGGGTCAGCGCCACGGCGAGGTGCCCGCGCAGGCCCGGCAGCGTCACGCTGAAGAACTCCCGCACGGGCCCTGCGCCGTCGACCCGGGCCGCGTCGTAGAGCTCGGTGGGGATGTTCTGCATCCCGGCGACGAGCAGCACCATGCACAGGCCGAAGGTGGTCCAGGTGCCGACCAGGCCGAGGGCGGGCAGCGCCCAGGTGTAGTCGCCGAGCCAGCCGTGCGCCAGGGAGCCGAGCCCGAGGTCGCGCAGCACCAGGTTGACCGGGCCGTCGGGGGCGTAGATCCGCTTCCACACCACGGCGGTCACCGCGGGGGTGAGCATCTGCGGCAGGAAGATCACCCAGCGGTACATGCCGGCGCCGCGCACCTCCCGGCGGGCGGTCAGGGCGGCGCTGAGCAGGCCGAGCGCGATCGGTAGCGCCGAGAAGAAGATGAGGAAGACCCCGGTGTGGTCGAGGGCCTGGCGCAGCCGGGGGTCCGTGAAGAAGCCCGTGTAGTTGGCGAACCCGGCCCAGGTCGCCGGGGTGACGCCGTCCCAGTGCCAGAACGACAGCCAGACGCCCTGGCCCGCGGGGACCAGCGTGACGACGGCGTAGACGACCAGTGCGGGCGCCAGGTAGAGCAGTCCGAGCAGACGGCGCCGGGCCGAGGCGCGGGAGGCGGTGCGCCGGTACGCGCCGGCCGTGCCGGTGGAGCGGTCACGGCCGGCCGGCGTGGCGGCGGAGGACGGGTGCGGCCGCGCGGCGGCGGGGCGGGTGGAGGTCGGCATGGTCGCCCCGCTACTTCAGCTTGGCCCGGAAGCCGTCGACGTCCTCTTGCACGTCGTCGACCACGTCGGCCGGTGAGATCCTGCCGGCGAGCATGTCCTGCATCCGGGTGCTCATCGTGTCGAGCAGGGTGGGCGTGGTCCAGTCCAGGTAGGGCACCGAGGAGTCGTGCGCGGTGATCTCGGCGGCGTTGGCCACGTCGTCGGCGAACATCGGGTTGCCCTTCGGGGCCTTCAGGTCCGGGGCGAGCATGGGCATCGTGCCGTGGTCGACCGCCAGCCGTGCCGCCTCGTGGCCGGCGGCGAAGTTCAGGAACGCGGCGGCCGCGTCGGGGTGCTTGGACTTGGCGGAGATCGAGAAGTTGGTCGTGGAGCCGGCGGTGGCCACCGGGTCGCCGCCGTGGGCGCGCGGCAGGAAGAACGAGCCGAAGTCGCTCCCCTGCTCCTTGGTCACCGGCAGGGATCCGGAGTAGTTGAAGATGAACAGGCCCTTGCCGTCGACGAAGTCCTGCGTCGCGTCCTGCATGGGCGTGCCCTGGTAGTCGTGGGTGAAGTAGCCCTTCTTCGACCAGTCGTGGACGGTGTCGACCGCCTCGGGGAAACCCGCCTCGCTGAGCGGGACGTCGCCCTGGGAGTAGACCAGGTTCGAGATCTTCGGCTGCGAGCCGTAGGAGTTCATGGCGGAGAACAGCGGCTCGGTCATGCCCGCCTTGTCGGAGTTGCCCATGGCGATGGGGGTGATGCCGGCCGACTTGGCCTTGGCCAGGTCCTTCTCGAAGGCGGCCAGGGTGGTGGGGACCTTGGCGCCGATCTTCTCCATCAGGTGGCGGTTGTAGTAGACCTCGATCAGGGAGGCGCGGGCCACCGGCGTCCCGAACATCGCCCCGGTGCCCATCTTCTTGCCGTCCGTGGAGAACTCGTGCTGGCGCAGGATCGACTCGGGGATGTGTTTGCGCCAGCCGTAGGCGTCGGCGTAGCGGTCCAGGTTGAGCACCAGATGGCCCTGGACGAGTTCGCCCAGCGACTGCCAGCCGTTGTTCGCGGGGACGATGTCGGGCGGGTCGTCGGCCTTGAGCTTCAGCGGGAGTTCCTGCATCACGTCGCCCCAGGGCTGGCTGGTGCGGTCGATGGTGATGTTCGGGTACTTCCGGTGGAAGGCCGCCACCACGCTCTTCATCCACGGGGCGTCGACCCCGCCGGCGAAGGTGTCCAGCACCTTGAGGTGGACCTTGCCCAGCTTCGCCGGGTCGGTGGCCACCGGCCCCGTGGGCGCCTCGGCGGGTGCGGCGGAACCGCTGCCCGGGGCGCAGCCGGACAGGCCGAGCGCCGCGGCGAGCGACAGGGCGATCGCGGTCTTCCTCGCCGTGCCGGAGATCCCGAGCACGGTCCCTTTCGCCGTGCGTGGCAGGCCGTACATCCCAGCGCGTTGCATCCAGCTCCCCTTACGTCGGTGGTCGACCAGGTCCGCCGGACGGTGGCCCGCCAGGAGATCCGGAAGGCACCGCAGGCCCAGCGCGGGCCCAGCAGGGCCAGGAGCCCGGCAGACCCAAGAAGCCGGGCAGGCCCTGGCAGGGGTGGACCCGGAGCGTGGACCGGAGCATAGGCACCGGTAGACCAGTTAGTCCATAGTCGTGCTTGAGTGCCTACTGGTACTCGGCTGGTACCATCCGGTCATGACGAGTGATGCGGAGCCGGGCGGTGGCACGGCCGTCGACGAGACGTATCGCAAGCTCACCGAATCGCTGCACCGCGGGGTCTTCGCCCCCGGCACCCGGCTGCCCGGGGAGCGCGACCTCGCCACTTCCCTCGGGGTCTCCCGCTCGACGCTCCGCCAGGCGCTGGGCCGGCTCGCCGAGCAGGGCGCGCTGGAACGCTCCTCGCAGCGCGGCTGGTTCGTGCCGCGCAGCATGGTGGGTGAGCCGCCGAGCACCTTGCAGAGCTTCTCCGAGATGGCCTACGCACGCGGCCTGACCCCGCAGTCGCGCGTGCTGTCCCGCAGCGAGCGCCCGGCGACCTTCGAGGAGGCCGGCCGGCTGCGGATCGCCCCGGCCTCGCGCGTCCTCGAAGTACGGCGGCTGCGCAGCCTGGACAAGGTCCCGGTGTGCGTGGACACCGGCGTCGTCGTCCTGGAGCAGGCCCCGGCGCTGGCCGAGGTGGACCTGACCGACCGGTCCCTGTACGGGGTGCTGGAGGGGACCTGCGGCGTGCAGATCGCCCGCAGCGCGTACACGGTGCGGGCGGACGCGGCGGCGCCGGAGACCGCCGAGCTGCTGGAGATCGAGCCGGGCAGCCCCGTCCTGGTCGGCGAGGAGATCACCTACGCGGTGGACGGCACCCCGGTGCTCTGCGGGGTGATGTGCTACCGCGCGGACGCCTACCGGTTCCAGGCGGACCTGTTCCGGCCCGTGCGTGCGTGACGCGGGTCCGGCCGCCCCGTGCGCGCGAGCCGGTTCCGCCGTCGCGGGGGGCCTACCGCCGTGCGCCCCGCTCCTGGACGCTCCGGGCGAGCCGTTCCAGCACGTCCTGGTCCGGCGCCGCCCCGCCCTCGGCCAGCGCGTCCAACGCCGCCCCGCCGACCGGCGGTATCACGGCCTGGTGCACGACGGCGTCCGGCAGGTACGCCGGCAACCGGCCCAGCAGCGCCGACGTCACCGGGGAGTCCTGCGCCGTCAGCACCGACCCGGACAGCACCACGCTGACCGGTCGCCCGTCGCCCGAGAGACCCACCTGCCGGGCCGCCACGGCGGCGTACCGGGCGAACCTTCGGCCCTGCTCGGCCACAAGACCCATCGCCACCGGGTCGCCGTGCACGGCCGCCGCGGTGATGGCCGGGGCGCAGCGGGCCCGGTCCGGGTGGCGGGCGGCCCCGACCCGGCGGGTGAGCCAGTGGTTCAGCTCCCGTACCGAGTCAAGGCCGTAGAAGTCCAGCACGGCCCGGGCCAGCTCGGTCGCCGGTGCCTCCCCCAGCTCCGCGAGGACGATCGCGCGGAAGGCCTCCTGCGCGAGGCCGAGCGCCCCCATCGGATGCTGGCCCCACCAGGCCAGCTCCCACAGCGCGCCGTCCGGCCCGCGCGCGGCCACGGCCGCCGCCGTGCCGCCGATGACCGCCACTCCGGTCCCGCTCGGCTCACCGCAGCGGATCGCCGCGTACCCGTCGTTGAGGATCGAGCGCGGCAGCGCCGCCGGCCAGTGGGCGAGAAGCGTGTCGTGCCAGAACTCCCGGTCCTCCGGCCAGTCCACGCCGGCCAGCCGCAGCGCGGCGCCGGCCAGCTGCTCGAGCTTCGCGCCGGCCTCGTCCAGCGCCCGGGTGACCGCGGCGAACACCTCGTCGACGGCGTCCTGCGGGGTCTCGGCGCCGTAGATGTCGCCGCAGCCGGCCAGGCCGGCGCCCACGACCTCACCGGTCGGGGCGCAGACCATGGCCGCGGTCTTGCTGTTCCCGGCGTCGACGCCGAGGTAGAGAGGGGTCATGGAGGGGATCATGAAGCAGGGTGCAGCCGCTGCGGAAGCCAGCGGGCCTGGGCGGTGGCCATCTCGTCGTACAGCGCTTCGGCGACGGTCAGCGACGGCACCAGCGGGTGCGCCGCCATCGCCCGTACCGCGTCCGACCGGTCGCCGTCCCAGCCCGCCCTGGCGGCGAGGATCTGGTACTCGGCGAGGTGCTGGGTGATCCCCAGGACGGAGTGCGGCAGCGGCTTCTGCGCGTCCGGGTGGAAGCCCTTGGCGTCCACCGTGCCCCACACCTCCACCACGGTGGTCTCGTCGAAGCCGGGCAGCACGCCGCCGGTGTTGGGGACGTTGAACGGCAGCCGGTCACCGGTGTCGTTGTAGAAGGCGCTCATGGCCTCGATGGCCAGCTCCAGCTCGTGGATCCCGCCGCGCGAACGCGCCTGGTCCAGCTCCGGCGCGTCCTTGGTGGCCTGCTCGCGGTAGTGCTCCCAGTAGTCCGGCAGCGCCGCCATGATGTCCTCGGAGCGGGTGGTGCGGGCGAGCTGGCGCTCCCGGAGGATCTCGTCGCGGAAGAAGTAGTAGTTGAAGTAGTCCGCCGGGATGGAGTTCATGGCGACGGCCAGGTGCAGCGCCCGCATCCCGCCGACGTTCTCGGTCGGCTGGTCCTTCAGGGCCTCCCAGCGCTCCCGCAGGATCGGGAAGACGTCCTCGCCGTCGTAGGTGGCCTCGGTCGACCAGCAGTTGTGGTTGACGCCGGCCATGGTCGCCTTCAGCTTCGCCGGGTCCAGGCCGGCGGCCCTGGCGACCACCGGCGGGAAGACGATCGGCCCTTCGCAGAACGAGACGATCGGGATGTCGCTGTTGTCGGCCACCGCCTGGGCGACGATGTTGACCGGGTTGGTGTAGTTGAAGATCCGGGCGTTCGGGGCGACCTCGGGCAGGATCGCGCACACGTCCTTGATGATGTTGATCGAGCGCAGCGCCATCATCAGGCCGCCGGGCCCCTGGGTCTCCTGGCCGATCACGCCGTGCTTCAGCGGGATCCGCTCGTCCAGGGCGCGCGCCTCGAAGCCGCCGGGCCGGTAGCTGGACAGCACCGCGTCGACGTCGCGCAGCCCCTCGCGCAGGTCCGTGGTGGCCCGCACGGAGATGTTCACGCCCGCGTGGGCGGCCATCTTCTCGGTGATCGTCCTGACCACCTCGAGCCGGTCGGGGTCCAGGTCGATCAGCACGAACTCGGAGCCCTCGAACTCCGCACCGTGATGGATGAACGAGGCCATGGTGCCCGGGGCGCGCGAGGAGCCGCCGCCGAGGTAGGCGATCTTGATGGAGGCCATGTCTCTCCTTGTGAACTGCGTGGACGGCCGGGGTGGGTGGGCTCGGATGGGCTCAGGTGTGGACGGGCTCGGCGGGGGCGCTCGCGCGGTCGACGTACAGCCGGGCGCCGGCGCACTCCGTGAAGACCGTGGCGGGCCAGTCCGGCTCGTACCGCTCCGCCGCGGTCAGCCGCCGCACCGCGGGCGCCTTGTGCGCGCCGTGCGCCAGCATCACCACGCTGCGGGAGAGCTCCCGGATGGTGCCGATGCCGACGGTGACGCCGTACCGGGGCACGTCCGCGAGGCGCCCTCCGAAACTGGGGAAGGTGGCCAGGTTGTCCCGGCGGGTCTGCTCGGCCAGGGCCACCACCCGGGTACCGGAGTCGCGTGCGGCGCCGGCGGGGTTGAACGCGATGTGGCCGTCGCCCGCGCCGGTGGCGAGCAGGAACAGGTCGATGCCGCCGAGTTCGGCGATCCGCCGGTCGTACGCCTCGGGGGCGGCGGGGTCGGGAACCAGGAAGCGGTCGGCGGTGATGCCGCGGCCGGGTCGGGCGGCGGCGGTGAGCCGTTGCACGATCTCCTCGGCGCCGAAGCGGACGCAGCTGTGCGCCAGCGCCGGGTCGATCCGCCGGAAGGTCCCGTCGGGGCCCTCCTCGACGTACTCGTCCATCATCACCACGACCACGTGGGAGAGGTCGAGGCCGCGTCGCCCCACCTCGTCGGCGAGGGCCTCGTAGGTGCTCAGCGGGGTGCGGCCGCCCGGACAGCCCAGCAGGTACCGGCGTCGTCCCGCCGCATCGGCGATCTCATCGGCGATCCGTCCGGCCAGGGCGCTGCCCAGACTCTCCGGATCGGCGAACAGGGTCGGCGTGACACGCACCAGAGAGCTCCTTTGAGGACCAGTGATCGACGTGGAGCGTAATCTGGTCTGACTGGTTCAGTCAATTTTTTTGGAGCTCGGTTCGCCTCCGGGCTCCCCCACGCTCGAACCAGCTCGCGCGGGAGGTACCCCCACCAGCCGGTGTCGACCTGGGTGACCGCGTCGGACCGCACGAACACCACGGGTGGCCCCTGGCGGCGTGCGGTGAGCAAACGCACAAAACCGCGCCGATCCTCGGCCCCGCGCATGTCAGAAGGGGGTGAGCCCGCCGCCACCCGGTTACCGTCACCTTCACATCGCCGGCTCTTCTTCTGTTTTCGGACACCGAACCGTTACACAGGATGGGAAACCTTTTCTCGTCCCCCACGCACCGTCCCCGCCCGCTCCCCCCTCCGTGCCCGCCGTCCGGCCGTCCGCGGACCCGGCACAGAAACGGCTCGCCTGTGTCCTCACCCCAGCTCGCCGCGGTTGCGCCGGCCACGCCGGCACCCGCCACGCCGGCGCCCGCCCGCGTGTCCTTCCCGGCCAACCGTCTGCACCGGGCCCTGTGCATGCTGCCGCTCCTGATGATCGGGGCATGGATGGCGGCGCACTGGCACACCATGTACGCCGGCGCCATGCGGCTGACCTCCGCCGACCCGAAATGGCTGCTGACCGGGCTGCTCTTCGCCTGCCTGTGCTGGGCGGCGGCCGCCTGCGTACGGCAGGGTGCGGTCCTGGAACGGCTGCCGTCGGGGCTGCTGTACGCGACCCAGTTCGCGGCCGGTGCCGCCAACCACGTCCTGCCGGGCGGGCTGGGTGCGCACGCGGTCACGCTGCGTTTCCTGAACCGGCGCGGGATCCCGCTCGACCGCGGCACCGCGTCGATCGCGCTGTACTCGCTGACCAAGTCGATCGCCACGACGGTGGTGACCACCGCGTTCCTGGCGCTGCGCCCGCACACCGTGCCGTACGACCGGCTGCTGCCCGACAACCCGGGCACCGCGCTGGCCATCGGTGGCGCCGCCGTGGGCGTCGCCGCCGTCGTGGCGGCCCTGCTGCTGACGTTCGTGCACCCGCTGCGCCGGCTCGTCACCGACTTCCTGCGCACCGCACGCACCGACGTACGCCGGCTGCACACGCGCCCCGCCCGGATCCTCGCACTGTGGGGCGGCGCGCTTGCCTTCCCGCTGCTCCAGGGGAGCGTGGTCGCCGCCGTGGGCACCTCGCTCCACCTGCCGCTGCCCTGGGCTGACATCATCCTCGCCTACCTCGCGGCGAACGCCCTGGGCGCCCTCGTGCCCTCCCCCGGCGGCCTCGGCTCGGTGGACGCCGCCCTGGTCCTCACCCTCACCGCCTTCGGCGCCCCGGCGGCCCTCGCCGCCGCCACCGTCATCGGCTACCGCGTCCTGACCGTCTGGCTGCCGCTCCTGCCGGGCGCGCTCACCTTGACGGCGCTGGTGCGCAAGAAGGTGTTGTAGCGGCCCGGCTCTCCTCGGCGCCCCGGCTCCCCCTTTCCCCGGGGGTGCCTCAGCGGACGGTGTGCTCGACGGTGCCGGGGCCGAGTGCGACGTCGTCCCGGCCGGGCAGGCTGAGCACTCCGGTGACCCCGTCGGGCAGCGTGGTGCGCACCCACAGCCCGCCGTCGTCCGCCAGCCGCCACCGGACCTCCACCTCCCCGTGCCGGGTCTTCAGGCTCGTGGTGGCCCAGGTCAGCCCGCCGCCCGGGCGGGGCGCCACACGCACCGTGGCGTAACCGGGCGTGAGCGGGGCGACACCGCCGACGGTGCGGTGCATCCAGTCCGCCACGGCGCCCAGCGCGTAGTGGTTGAAGCTGGTCATCTGGCCCCGGTTGATCGTGCCGTCCGGCAGCATGCTGTCCCAGCGCTCCCAGACCGTGGTGGCGCCCATCGTGACGGGGTAGAGCCAGGACGGGCAGCTCCGCTCCAGGAGCAGCCGGTAGGCGTCGTCGACGTGGCCGGTGCGGGTGAGCGCGTCGGTGACGTACGGCGTGCCGGCGAACCCCGTGGCGACGTGGTAGCCGCCCTCCGCCACCAGCTCGGCCAGCCGGTCCCCCGCCCCGGCGAGGTCGTCCTCGTCCAGCAGCCCGAAGACGATCGCCAGCGCGTAGACCGTCACCGCGTCGCTGTGGACGCGCCCGCCGTCGCGTACGTAGTGCCTGCGGAAGGCCGTGCGCAGCCGGTCGGCCAGCGCGGCGAAGCCGGCCGCGTCGTCCGCCCGGCCGGTCAGCGTGGCGGCCTCGGCGACGGTGCGGGCGCTGCGGTAGAGGCACGCGGTGGCCACCACCCCGGGGTCCGCCTTGGCCCGGGCCGGGTCGTCGGGCGGCGCCGTGGGGTCCAGCCAGTCGCCGAACTGGAACCCGCGGTCCCACAGGCCGGTCGGGGACAGCAGCGACGCGGCCCGCCGCACGTGTGCGGCCATCGAGTCGTACTGGGCGTCCAGGACCGTCCGGTCGCCGTGGGCCCACCACAGCGCCCAGGGCACCCACACCGCGGCGTCGCTCCAGACCGCGGTGGCCTCGGGGTCCGGGAAGTGCGTGGCCTCGGGCACGTACTTGAGCGCGTCCGGGATCACGAACGGGACGAACCCGTGCGCCTCCTGTTCCACCACGAGGTCGCGCAGCCAGTCCCGCAGCAGGGCGTCCACGTCGTAGAGGAACGCGGCCGTGGGCGCGAACACCGCGATGTCACCGGTCCAGCCGAGCCGCTCGTCGCGCTGCGGGCAGTCGGTGGGGACGTCGAGGAAGTTGCCCTTCAGACCCCACACCACATTGCGGTGCAGCTGGTTCAGCAGCGGCTCGGAGCACTCGAAGAAGCCGGTGCGCCGCAGGTCGGAGTGGACCACCACGGCTTCCAGCGACTCCTCGGTCAGGGGCCCCGGCCAGCCGTCGACCTCCGCGTAGCGGAAACCGTGGAACGTGAACGTCGGCTCGAAGAAGTCCTCCCCGCCGCTCAGCACGAACCGGTCGGTGGCCTGCGCCGTCCGCAGCGGCCGGACGCCGAGCTCGCTGTCCTCCAGGACCTCCGCGTGCCGGATGGTGATCTGCCGGCCGGCCTCGCCCCGGACCGTGCAGCGCAGCCAGCCGACGAGGTTCTGCCCGAAGTCGACGAGGGTCCGTCCGGACGGCGCCGTCCAGATCCGCTGCGGGCGCACGACCTCCTGCCGGCGCACCGGCGGGCCGATGTACGGGGTGAGCCGGTCGGTGGCGAAGTCGAGGGCCACCACCGACGTCCACCCCTCGGGCACCTGGCCCGGGTGGGCCCAGGACGGGTCGTGCCGGCGTGCGTCGACGGTCTGCCCGTCGTACAGGTCGTCCGCCGTCACCGCCGACGGGCCCGCCGCCCAGGTGGTGTCGGTGCCGACGACCTGCCGGTGGCCGTCGGCGAAGGTGATCTCCAGCTGGGCGATGGCCGCGAGCCGGTCCCCGTACAGGGCCCGTGCGCCGGTCCAGGCCAGCCGGCCCCGGTACCAGCCGTTGCCGAGCGCGACCCCGAGCGCGGACCGCTCGCGCAGCAGCGGTGCCACGTCGTGGCTGCGGTACCGCAGCCGCCGTTCGTAAGCGCTCCACCCCGGGCTCAGCACGTCGTCGGCGACCGGCGTTCCGTTCACCGAGGCCTCGAAGACCCCGAGGGCGGAGAGGTGCAGCCATGCGTCGCGCACCTCCCCGTGCCCGGGGTCGAGCGCGAACTCCTTGCGCAGGAGCGGCGCGCTGCCGAGCTCCTTCGCCGGGGAGATCATGGATGCGGACCATTGCACAGACATGTCCATCCTTCGCAGGGGTCAGCCTTTGACGGCGCCTTGGGTCATCCCGGACACGATCTGCCGCTGGAAGACCAGGTAGGCGATGAACGGGGGGATCGTGATGAGCAGGATGTTCATGAAGAGCAGGTTGTAGGCGGTGGTGAACTGGCTGCGGAAGTTGTAGAGCGTCAGCTGCACCGTGGCGTTGGCGTCGCCGGGGAAGAAGTACAGCGGGTTGGCGAAGTCGTTGAACACGGTGACCGACTGCACCACGACCACGGTCACGACCACCGGCCTGATCAGCGGGAATATCACCGTGAAGAACAACCGGAGCGGCCCTGCCCCGTCGATGACGGCCGCCTCGTCCAGCTCCCGGGGTATCGAGCCGATGAACGCCCTGAACAGCAGCACGCAGAAGGCGAGTCCGAAGGCGACCTCGATGAGGACCATCCCCGACATCGTCTTGAACAGCCCGATGCCCTGGAGCACCCACACCGTGGGCACCACCGCGGGCGGGATGACGAGACCCATCAGCATGCATAGGTTGACGACGGCGTTCCAGCGGCTCGCGCGGCGCTGGAGCACGTAGGCCACCATCGCCCCGAACACGACCATGAGCGTGACGCTGCACACCGTGAGGGTGGTGCTGTTGATGAGGGCGACCACGAGCATGTAGTCGTGCGCCTGGAAGACCTGCCTGATGTTGCCGACGATCGGGAAGGCGCCGGGCCAGTCGAACGACAGCCGTCGCGCCTGCTCGGGCGGCTTGACCGCCTGGAGGACGATGAACGCGAACGGGACGAGGAAGACGACACCGATCACCACGAAGGTGACGGCGTTGCCGGCGAGGGAGCGGATCGTTCTCACAGGTCCACCTCGCGTCGGTTGAGGAAGCGCATCAGCGGGAAGACGATCGCGGTGACCAGCAGGAAGAGGATCACGTTGCCCGCCGTGGACAGGCCGTAGAAGCCCGCCTGGTACTGCTTGTAGATCACCGATCCGACGACGTCGGAGGTGAATCCCGGGCCGCCTCCGGTCATCGCCCAGATGAGGTCGAACGAGCGCAGCCCGCCGATGAGGGAGAGCAGGATGACCGTCGAGGTGGCCGGGAACGACAGCGGCAGGACGATGTGCCGGAAGGTCTGCCAGCCGTCGGCTCCGTCGGTACGCGCGGCCTCGTAGTACTCCTGGGGGATGCCCGTGATGCCCGCGATGTAGATGAGGGTGGCGAGACCGAGGCCCTTCCACACGTCCGTGAGCGCGATCGAGTACAGCGCCCAGTCGGGGTCCACGAGCCACCCGGGCCCGTCGATGCCGACCCATCCCAGCGCCTCGTTGACGAACCCCTTCGACGGGTCCATCAGCGCCTGGAACGTCAGCCCGACACCGACCGTGCTCACCAGCACCGGGAAGAACACCACCGAGCGCAGGAAGCCCCGCGCGAAGATCTTCCGGGTCAGCAGCACGGCGAGCGCCATGCCGAGGACGACCTTGAGCCCGGAGGTGAGGAACGCGTAGATGAAGGTGTTGACCAGGCCCCTGGTCAGGGCGGGCTCCTGGAGGAAGGTGCGGTAGTTCTCCAGCCCGATGAACTCCGAGTCGAACAGCGTCCACCGGGTCAGGCTGAAGTAGAACGCGACCGCGGTGGGCACCACGAACAGCACGGCGAACACCACGCCGGCCGGGAGGTGGAACCACAGCGGGTAGGGGCTGCGTGCCCGCGTCCCCCGCGTCCCCCGCGCCGCCCGCTTCGGCCGGCCCGTGCCGGGCGCACCCGGCTGCCGGCCCGTCACTGCCATCCGGGCAGGTCGAGCTGCTGCGCCTGCTTCTTGACGTCCTCGTCATAGAGCCGGGCGCCCTTGTCCGCGCTGGTGATCCCGGAGCCGACCTCGACGCAGATCTGCTCCAGCGCCGGGCCCTTGACCGGCGACAGGTACTCCAGCGCCGGCGTGGTCCTGCCCTCGTCGAAGTACCGTTTGATGTCCCTGACCGCCGGTGGCACGTCCGCGGGCAGCGTGCAGCCCTTCACCAGGTACGGCCCGGTGGGCGCGTATGCCTTGCCCTGCGCGGTGCAGCCCCGGGCGCTGGCCACGAAGCGGACGAACTCCTTGGCCAGGTCGAGCTTGTCGCCCTCGGTCGTCTTCGGGACGTAGACGCCGGCGAGACCCGGCCAGACCGTGAGGCCGTTCTTCGCGGCGTCGTCGCCCGGAACGGGGAAGAAGCCGACGTCCTTCGCCTTGTCGGGGAAGGCGTTGGTCAGGCCCGGCAGCGACCCGCTGAGGATCGGGTACTGCACCCCCTTGCCCTGGGCGAGCAGTTCGAGCCCGTCGGTGAGGTTGGCGGAGGCGAAGTCCTTGTTGTAGTAGCCCGCCTTGTGCAGCTCGGCAAGGTGCCGGAAGCCCTCGATGGCCGGCTCCTGTGCGTACTTGACCTGGTTCTTCGTGTACTTGTCCGCCCAGTGGGGGTCCGCGGCGGCAACGTTGTGGAAGTCACCGAGCACGAACAGCTGCGCGGTCCAGGTGTCCTCGTAGGTCTGGATCACCGGGGCGCGCCCGGACTTCTTGATCTTCTCGTTGTTCGCCATGAACGCGTCCCAGGTGCGGGGCACCTTCAGACCGAGGTCGCGGTAGACGGCCCGGTTGTAGAGCAGGCCGCCGCCCTGTGCGGTTCCGAACGGGGCGCCGTAGACCTTGCCCTGGTCCGTCACGGTCTTCAGGAACGAGTCCTCGACGTCGCCGAGGTCGGCGGAGCGGTCGAGGGGGACCAGCTTCTGTGCCGGGTGCAGCGCCTGGAAGAGCGATCCCGCGTTGTACATGAAGACGTCGGACATGTCCCCCGTGGACAGCCGGGTCTTGATGACGTTGTCCCCCTCCGAGCCCTGGGGGCGGCTCTCCACCTTCACGGTGACGCCTTCGTGGGCCGCCTCGAACGCGTCGGCGAGCCCCTTGGCGAGCGCGGTGCTGGCCTCGGAGTCGTCGGCGAGGAACGTGAGCGTCCCACCGCCGCCCTCGTCGTCCGCACCGCCGACCAGGCCACCGGCACTACAGCCGGACAGGACCAGCGCGCCAACCGTGAGGACGGCGAAGGACCACCGCCCGCGCACCCTCGTCTGGGATTTCATGGACGACCTCCGCTGGAACTAGAACGCGGTCCGTTTGATCGCTGGCCAACCGGGTGCCAATCGGGTGCCGGGGCGGCGTAGATCGTTCTCCGTCGGCGCACGCATCAGCGTAGAGCGTTCTCCATGGGCCGACAATGGCCCGGTCACGACCTCTTGTCGCCTGCTCAGTCACGGTCGGCCGGCTGATTCCAACCCGCTTGGACCGGACTTGCGCGCCGCTGGCGTGGTGCGGAAGGCTTCGCTTGACGAAGACCGATCTACGTCGCTCGCCCCACAGCCGAACGACGGCCGAACGACAACCGGCCTACGTCCGACCGACCTACGACCGACCAACGTCCGGCCGACGTACGACCGACCGACCTACGACCGACCCAGGGGAGATGCCGTGTCCCAGCGCAGCAACCGCCGCCGGTCGGTCACGATCGAGGACGTGGCCCAGGCCGCCGGTGTCTCCCGGGCGGCGGTCTCCAAGGTGATCCGCAACGCGTCCGGTGTCAGCACCGCCATGCGCGTGCGCGTGAACGCCGCCATCCAGGAGCTCGACTACCGCCCGAGCGTGGCCGCACGCGCCATGCGCGGCGCCAGCTACACGCTGGGGATCGAGACGCCGCCCCCGGGCAACCAGTTCTTCACCCAGATCGTCAACGGCGCCGGCCAGGCCCTCGACGGCACCCCGTACCAGCTGGTCATGGCCCCGGCGAACGGAGGCCGGGAGTACGGCGCGATCGAGGCACTGGCGGACCGCCAGGTCGACGGGATGGTGGTCGTCTCGCCCCTGGTGGAGCCCGCCTGGTTGGAACGGCTCGCCGAAACGCTGCCCGTGGTCATGCTCGGCCGGCACGGCGCGGCCAGCCACTACGACGCGGTGGTCGGCGACGACGTACAGGGAACCCGTGCGGTCATGGCCCACCTGCTGGAACTCGGCCACCGCCGGATCGCCCACCTGACGGAGCGCGAGGCGGTGACCGAGCCGGGGTCGGGCTCGCCCCACTCCCTGCGTCTGCTCACCTACCGGGAGAGCATGGCCGCCGCCGGGCTCGACCGGTTCGCCCAGGTGGTACGGACCGGCCAGACGGAGGCGGACGCCCGCCTGGCCACGCTCGCCCTGCTCGCCGGGCCCGACCGCCCCACCGCCGTCTTCGCCGGCCACGACCAACTCGCCGTCGGCGCGCTGGCGGCCATCACCGAGCTGGGCCTGCCGCCCGGCGAGGTCTCGCTCGTCGGCTACGACAACATCGACCTCGCGGGACACCCGGCCATCTCCCTCACCACGGTCGACCAGTCCGGCACCGAGATGGGCAGGCAGGCGATCACGATGCTCCTCGAGCGCATCGCGGGCCGCACGGAGCCGCGCCGGCACACGATCACCCCCGTCCTCCACGTGCGGCGCTCGACGGCGCCACGCGCCGCGGCCTGACGCCCCGGGCCCGTCCGGGTACACCTGGCCCCCGGTCCTGTGCGCCGTGGGTGCCCTTGCCGGATGCAACCGGACTCACCTGGACGTACCTACGCGGATGTACCACGTGCGGTACCTACGTGCGCCGCCGGGTGAGCCGGCGGGCCGCTCTCATGCTGCTCTCAGCCCGGTCTTAACCATTCGTCACGCAGCCTCCCTACCGTTCGCCCATGTTCTTCACCTATCTGAGGCGCGAGTTGCGCCGCCGAAGAAAAGCGGCGCTGGTTGTCGCCTCCGGGCTCGCGCTTGGTATCGCACTGGTCATCGTGGTCAGCTCCGTGTCGTCCGGCATGAAGCAGGCCCAGGGCAAGGTCCTCCAGTCGCTCTACGGACTCGGCACGGACATGACCGTCACCAAGGCGCAGCAGGCGCCCAAGGAGGGGGAGCAGCCGGAGCGTCCCAGGTTCGACTTCGGGTCCAGGGACGACGGCAAGGAGCAGAGCAGCGACCGGCTGATGGTCCAGGGCTTCAGCACGCTGAAGTCGGCCACGCTCACGAAGGTCGGTGCCCAGCACGGGGTCGACGAGGCGGTGGGCGGGCTCAGCCTCACCGACCTCAAGGTCAACGGCGACTTCAAGCAGGGCCAGTTCCAGCAGGGCAGGCCGTCCGGGCGCGGCGGCTACGGCGGCCAGTCCGGTGCCGGCGGCGGCAAGGTGACCGGTGGCGGCGCGCAGTTCGACGTCAACTCCTTCACGCTCTACGGCACCGACGTCACCCACGCCACGCTCGGCCCGCTCACCTCGTCGAAGATCACCAAGGGCCGCGGCTTCAAGCCGTCCGAGACCGACGCCAGGACGGCGGTCGTCGACAGCGCGTACGCCAAGAAGGAGAAGCTGTCCGTCGGTGACAAGGTCACCGTCAAGGACACCAAGTTCAGCATCGTCGGCATCGCCACCGCCGACAGCGGCGACGCCGCTGCCGATGTCTACATCCCGCTGAAGCAGGCCCAGACGCTGGCCGACGCAAAGGACCAGATCACCACCGTCTACGTACGGGCGACGGACTCCCAGCAGATCAGCGACGTGAAGAGCGCGATCCAGAAGAACGTCCCCGGCACCACCGTCACCACGTCGGCCGACCTCGCCGACACCGTCTCCGGTTCCCTGTCGACCGCCTCCAGCCTGGCGTCCAACGTCGGCAAGTGGCTGTCGATCGTGGTGCTGGTGGCCGCGTTCCTGGTGGCCGGGCTGCTCACCTCGGCCGCCGTCTCCCGCCGGGTGCGCGAGTTCGGCACGCTCAAGGCGCTGGGCTGGAAGAGCGGCCGGGTGACCCGGCAGGTCATCGGTGAGGCGGTCGTCAACGGCATCGTCGGCGGGGTGCTCGGGATCGCCGTCGGCCTGGCCGGCGCCTATGCGATCACCGAGGCCGCTCCGACGCTCACCGCCCACCTCGGTGCCACCGCAGGTGCCGGTGGTGGCGGCCAGTTCGGCGGTGGCCGGTTCGGCGGCGGTGGTCCCGGGCAGCTGCGCCAGGCCGCGGGCAAGACCCTCGACATCGCGCTGTCGGCGCCGGTCGGCGTCACCACCCTCGTGCTCGCGGTCGTCCTCGCGGTGGCCGGCGGGCTCGTCGCGGGCGGCTTCGGCGGCTGGCGTGCCGCCCGGCTGCGGCCAGCCGACGCACTGCGCCGGGTGGAGTAGCCGCCTTCCCCCGTCGCCGCGACCGGCGGTGACGGACACCCTCACCCATCGTGCACACGCGCAGCGCAGGAGAAGCACCATGTACCAGCTCAGCGGCGTCACCAAGCAGTACAGACGAGGAAAGGACACCATCCACGCACTGGCCGACGTGGACCTGACCATCGGCGACGGGGACCGGCTCGTCATCCAGGGGCCCACGGGAGGCGGCAAGTCCACGCTGCTCCAGATGCTGGGCGGGCTCGATCGGCCCACGTCCGGCCGGGTGGAACTGGACGGCACCGACCTGGCGAAGCTGCCGGAGGCCCGGCTGACCAGGGTCCGGGCGGAGTCCATCGGGTTCGTCTTCCAGACGTTCAACCTCGTCCCGACCCTCACCGCCCAGGAGAACGTCGAAACGGCGCTCGTGCCGCTCGGCGTGAAGGCCGGGGAGCGACGCGAGCGGGCCGCACGGGCACTCGACTCCGTCGGCCTAGGCGAGCGGCTGCGGCACCTTCCCTCGGAGATGTCCGGTGGCCAGCAGCAGCGGGTCGCCATCGCACGTGCCCTGGTCAAGAACCCCAGGGTGCTCCTGGCGGACGAGCCGACCGGCAACCTGGACGAGTCCATGCGCGACGAGATCATGGACGTCCTGGACGCCATGTGGGAGGAGCACCGCCTGACCTTCGTCATGGTCACGCACGACTCGTCGATAGCCAGGAAGGCCCCCCGGCTGGCCACCATCCGCAAGGGCCGCATCACGGTCACCGAGCGCAAGGACGTGCCGCCGAGCGCGGGCGGGGCCGGCACGCGAAACGCCGGGGGCGCGGACACGGACACCAAGACCAAGACGGACACGGACACGGAGACCGAGACGGACTCAGCGACCGGCGAGGAAGCACTGGGAAAGCGGTAGGCGTCCGCGCCGCGCCGCGCGTCGTGGCTCTGCTCCCCGGGGCGCCGTCGGCCGTTGCACCGACGGCGCCCCGGGCACCTTGACCTCCCCCGGGAACTCGCGCACCACTGGGAGGTCTCGCTGCTCAACGATTCAACTGGAGCAGGTCCCAGCGGTTCCCGTACAGGTCCCGGAAGACGGCGACGATGCCGTACGACTCGCGCCGTGGGGCCCCTTCGAACACGACCCCGGCCGCCCGCATGCGCGCGTGGTCACGCTCGAACGCATCCGTGTTCAGGAACCATCCGACTCGCCCTCCCGTCTGCCGCCCGACACTGGCTTCCTGCTCCCCGGTCACGGCCCTGGCCAGCAGCACACCCGTCTCCCGGGCACCCGGCGGGGCGACCACCACCCATCTCTTCTCCTCGTCGATCCGGGTGTCTTCCCGGAGTTCGAAGCCGAGGACGTCCCGGTAGAAGGCGATGGCCTCGTCGTAGTCCCGCACGACGAGGGTGACGAGTCCGAGGTGAGCGCTCATCAGGCCATGCTCGCAGGGACGTGGCGAGCCTTGACCCCCACCTTTTCGCCAGTCGTCGGCAGTCAGACTTTCGGAGGTTCGGGGCCCGGTTCGTCCGCCGAGGGGAAACGGTCGGCGAAGGCGTCCCGGTTGGCGGAGTCCGGCGAGGGGCTCCAGACCGCGAACACCACCCGTTCGAACGCCGTCGCGAAACTGCCGCCCCCGGTGAGGTGGGCGTGGAAGGCCGCGGCGACCTCGCGCGGGTCGTTGCGGAACACGCCGCAGCCCCATGCGCCGAGGACGAGCTGGCGTGCGCCGTGGTGGGCGGCGACGGACAGGACGCGTTCCGTGCGCTCGTGCAGTGCGCGCCGGATGCGGTCCCGCGCGCTGGGATCACGGCGTAGCACCTGTCCGGCGTTGGGAGCCGGCGACGTGAGGAACGAGACGGGGTACGGCTCGTTCAGCAGCCGGCCGCGGTCGTCACGGTGGACGGGAACCCGGGGAGACCAGATGACGCGATGGCTGTAGAGCAGGTCGCGGGAGGCGCGGTGGGCCTCGTAGTAGTCGGGGGCCTGGAGGAGGCAGGGGTAGAGCAGGGCGTTGCGGCAGAGGTCCTCTTCCTGGGCCTTGGCGCCACCGAGGTAGCCGCCCCCGGGATTGCGGGCCGAGGCGAAGTTGAGGACGGCGATCTGCCCGGCGCCGGCGTGGTGGAGCCGCTGTGCCGCCGCCAGGCTGCGCTCGGCGGTCACCTCGAAGGACGTGCGGTGACCCGTCGCCGTGGCCGCCCGCTCCAGGGACCCGTCGGGCGGATGGCTGACGGTGCCGGACGTCGCCGCCGCCAGCTCCGGGTCGATGCCGACGACGGTGCCGTCGTCGGTCGTGTACGCGCCGGCCATGACGATCCGGGCGTTGGCATCCGCGATCCCGCGCAATCTCCCACTCACGCGTCCGCATGGTAGGAGGCGCACCGCTCGGCGGACGAACGGTTTTGGCTAGGCTCCGCGCATGAGTTGGAACCTGGAAGTGGTCGCCGTCCGTACGGATCACCCCGATGACGCGGTGCCGGACGTCTTCGTGCCCGAGGAGGCCTCGATGTGCTTCGAGGACGCGACGTCGGTCTCGCGTGCACCGGGGCTGTGCGCGGCGCAGGTCGGCGAGTGGGTCCTCGTCATCGACGTGGACTGCCGGCTCTCCGGGCACGCCGGCTACCTGGCCGAAGCGTCGGAGTCGACCGAGCTGCACCTGGTCAGGATCGCCGGCAGCCCCTATGACCCCGTCATCCTGCACTACCGCGACGGCCGTCCGATCGTGGCGGCGCACGATCTGGCGGCCTGTCTGGAGATCGCCCCGTGCGACTACGAGGACGGCGAGACCGTCGCGATGACGTACCTGCGGGAGTCCACCGGCGTGTCCTTCGGCGGTGACGAGATGTTCGACGCGAAGTACACCCTCTACCTGCCTTGATCGCCTCCCGCCGCCTCCCCTGCCTCGGTCGCCGCGCCCCGTCAGCGGCTGACGTCGGTGAGCGGCACCCCGTGCTCGCCGGTGAACCGGGCCAGGACCGCCTCGTTGCCGGTGGCCTTGGCCTCGGCCAGCTCCTCGCGGGTGATCCCGACGGCGGTGACGAACTCGACCCGGCCGTTGGGGGCGTCGAGCGTGCCGAGGTGGGGGTCGGTGACGAAGGCCAGGGCGCCCAACCGGCTGCCCTCGGGGCCGAGCGTGCCGGCGACGCCCATCCGGTGCCCGTCGGCGAACGGGTAGCCCTCGCCGAAGACGTACGTGCCCAGGTTGCGCAGCGTCTGGAGGGCCCAGCCGGGCGGCATCTCCTCGTCGGCCTCGCGAGGGACCCGCATCGTCAGTTCGAAGCCGAGGCCGCTGGTGCCCGTGTCGAGGTCGAGATCGCCGTCCAGGTCGCTGAAGCCCCAGGTGACCAGCAGCCAGTAGCCGTCCGCGCGGTGGGCGCTCAGCTCCTGGACGCCCTCACCCATCGCTGTTCCGGTCGCCCAGCGCAGCGGCTGCCCCTCGGGGAGCAGGGCGTCCAGGGCCTTGGCGATCGCCATGCGGCTGCCTTCGCGGATCTCCGGTACGCCGGTCCGGAGCAGCGTCTCGAACACGCCGCCCCAGAAGGCGTCGGGGGCGAGCGCCCGCTCGTCACGGGACGTCAGCTCCGCTATGAGCTTCTCGGTGTAGGGGCGGGCCTCCTCGACGGACGACCCGGCCAGCTCCTGTCGGCGCAGCTCGATCCGGTAGAGGACCTCCACGAAGGACTCGAGTGTCGTGTTGATCGTGTCGACGTGGCTGGTCAACTCGCCGTCCTCGAGGGCGAGCATGAAGACGTTGCCGCTCTCCAGCTCCACGGCGTAGCGGATCTGGTCCGCGTGGGCGATCTCGTCGCCCTTGCTCCCTTGGCCCAGCACCAGGAAGCGGGCCGGCCTGTCCTGCGTCTCGGCCTCGAACACCGTGAATGCCTCGTACGGCCCGTCCACCTTCATGGTGAAGAAGATGTCCGCGGTCACCGGGATCCCCACCGAGCACAGCACGTCGGCGTCAGCGGAACGAACCCCGTGGGACGCGACGTCGGACCGGTCCAGCGTGATGACACCGTCCTCGCCGAAGACCTGGACGAGTTCTGCGTGTGTGGCCACGGGGTGCCTTCCGGAGGAGGGAAGCGGGAACGGGGATCGTGGGGGTGGGGTGATACAGGTGCGCGAGGATACGCCACGCTCCAGCCGCCTCCCCCAGGGCCTGTCCGGGCGAGCTTGCCGGACGGGCCCCGGGCCCGAGGAGCGCTCAGGGCTTGAGCACGAAGGTGAAGTCGCCGGAGAGCTTGCCGCTCAGCCGGACCGCCGAGACGAGTTTCCCCGCCGTGATCAGCCTCTCGACCTCGGCCCGTGAAAGACCGCAGCCCTCAGCGATCAGTCGTACCGGCCGGACCGGTATCCGGGCCGCGAAGTGGACCGAGACGTCGATCTTCCCCGAGCTCTCCGTCTCGCTCGGATGGGCGAGGCTCCGTACGCGGTCCAGGAGATCCGATCCGCCGGTGTCGAGGCGCCAGGCGCCGTTCCAGTCGAGGGCGATGCGATTACGGCTCCGCACGATCGGATCCTGGAGCAGCTCGGCTGCCAGGCCAGGGTCGTTGTCGTGCAGCCGGTCCAGCAGCTCAGGCCGTACGGAGCGCACGTTCGTCCGCTCCAGGACCGTGAGCTTGGCCGTTTCCCCGCAGGCGGTGCAGAGCGCGAGGAGCCAGGCGTCGATGAGCTTGTGGTGTGCGTTGACACGGAACTTACCGCCCGTCCGGAAGCGCCCGGACGCGCAGACGTGGCAACGGCGGAGGACTAGCGGCAGGCAGGTGGGCATGACCACCCAGGTATTGAGCACAGAAGTACACCGGTCCCAGTGAGAAGTCCGCAGCAGAAAGGGGCGCGGCGCACGGACGGCGACGCGCGACACATCAGCGCTCGGGAGGTCTCACAGGGTGTACAACGGCACGTCCTTGCCTAGACGACGTGGTTCGGCAGCACGGTAAAGGCGCACGGCGGCGCTGTTCCACCGGTTTTCTCGGGGTCGAGGCGAGCTGCCGACCGTGTGGGCATCGGTGAGTGCGGCCGCGGATTCGTGCTGCCGTCGTCCTCGCAGCCACCTACCACCAGGGCGAAGAGCAGGGACACCACCGCGATCAGCAGCACCAACGGCTTCGGCGGCGGCTCCGGCTCGCGCGGTCGCGGGGCGTGCGGTGGGGGCATGGTCGGAACGTAACGCCGGTGCCCCGGGACCGGTCCCGGGGCACCGCAGCCCGACCGCAGCCGTTCGTCAGGGCGTGGCGCCCGAGCCGTCCGATGTGGTGTACGTCGTCTGCGTGAACGCCGCGCTGCACTTGTCGCCGCAGGACGCCGGCAGGTCGAAGGAGTAGACGCGGCCGTCGCCCAGCAGGGCGTCGTCGACGTCGCTGACGCGGATCTCGTAGTGGGTGCCGCCGGAGACGGTCGGCTCGATGATGAACGACTGGCCCATGTCGCTGTTCATCTTGGCGTCCTTCCAGGTCGTACCGTCCTGACCCAGGTACTGCACGCCGTGGATGCCGTTCGGCAGGTTGCTGATGGCGATCGCGGACCACCAGGTCTGCGCGCCCGACAGGAAGCCGATCTTGATGTCTCCGGTGTAGTCGGGCGCGGGGATGAACTTCCACGTGACGTGGCGGTTGTTCCAGTGGTCGGCGAGGCCGGTGACAGGGGCACCGTCCAGCTGGAAGTTCTCCAGGGAGCCGGTCCTGAGGTCCAGGTGGTACGGGTCGTCGCGGCACCAGGCGTTGGAGTCGCCGCAGCTGTCGGCCACGATCATGTTCAGGGTGGCACCGTTGTACGCGTCGGACACCCAGTCGCCGTTGCGGCAGAACGGCTGGCTCGGGGCGCCGTCGTTGGTGCCGGTGCAGAAGTCGCTGATGTCGACCTGGACCCAGCGTCCGCAGTTGTGGCCGTTGTCCCACAGGCCGATCTTGTCCGCCTGGTCGGCCGGGATGGGACGCGGGTAGTAGTTGTAGTCGCCCGGCGTGTTGTAGACGTTCAGCGCCACGAAGTCCTGCGTCGGCAGCTCCGCCTGGGGCAGTCCGCAGCCGCCGTAGGGCGAGCCGAGGGCGTCGAAGTGGGTGGCGTTGCCGGTGACCGGCTCGTCCACCGGGGGCACCGGCGGGGTGGTGGCCGCGCCGGCCGGTGCCTGCGTCAGCAGGGCCACGGTGAGGCAGGCGACGCCGGCCACGGCGAGCGTCCTGATCCGGGCCCGCATTCCCGACCCCGGCCTCCCCGGTCCCGTCTTCGTTTCCGACCTCCGCGCGTGCGGCAGCCGTCCGACACCCATGGCCCTCAACCCCTGTCCGCTCGGATGCGTGATCGCTCCCGGCCGGCGTCCCGGTCGATCGGGCGGATCCGCCCACCGCGTCACGGCGATCGGTTCGGTGACGTGGGCGGCGCGGCCGCGAGGTGGGGACACGACAGGCTTGGGAGCGCTCCCACCATGGCTGACGCCCTGGGCGGTGTCAACCGGCGTGACGGCAGGGAGAGTTCAGGAAACCCTCAAGGATTCAGGCCGGCCGCCGCCCGCAGCAGAGCCGCCGTGGCCGCGTCCGCCGGGAAGAACGTCTCGATGGCGATCTCGTCGAGCGTCACGTCCCGCGGCGAACCGAACACCGTCGTGGTGTACAGCAGCGCCAGCTCGCCGTACGCGGACGACATCCTCAGCGGGACCACCAGGTCGTAAGCCGGCCCGTCCGAGGAAGGCGTATCCGCGGAAGACCGGGCCGACGAAGGCCCCGCCGAGGAGGACCCGCTCGTCTCCGCCTCGGGCACCGGATAGCTCTCCAGCTCGGCGAGCAGCTCCGCCAGGCCGGCGGCCGAGGTCCGCTCCAGCTGGCGGCGCACCCGACGCAGCACGTGCGCGTGCCACTGCGGCAGGTTCCGGATGCGTCGGGACAGGCCGTCGGGGTGCAGGGTGGCCTTCAGCACGTTGAACGGTGGCCGTGCCAACTCCCCCGTCACCTCGGCGAGGAACAGCCCCATCGCACGGTTCGCGGCCAGCAACTCCCAGCGTACGTTGACGGCGAGCGCCGGGTTCGGCTCGTGCCCGGTCAGGACGGCCTCCACCGCGGCGCGCGCCACACCCAGATCGGCGAAGGCGCGCTCGGCGTGCATCGGGGCGAAGCCTCCTGCCAGGTAGAGGGCGTTGCGTTCGCGCAGCGGCACGTCCAGCTCGTCGCAGAGCCGCCGGATCATGTCCCTGCTCGGGTTGGCGCGCCCGGTCTCGATGCAGCTCAGATGGCGGGTGGAGAGTTCGGCGGCGAGCGACACGTCGAGCTGGGAGCGGCGGCGACGCCGGCGCCACTGCCGCAACAGCGCCCCGACCGGCTCGGTGGTGGTCGTCATGGCCTTCAGGCTGCCCTGCCGTGCGTAGCACGGCAATGACCTGGCAGGTCATCGACAGTGCGCACCGGCGGCGCCCACAGTCGTGAACCGGAAGCGCAGCTCGTTGCGGAGCGGTCCACCGGACGGCTCAGCAGCGCAGTGATCCACCGGACCGCCGCCACGCAGCGGTCCGCCAGACGAAGGGACACCGGCCATGACCGAGACGACAGCAGGGTCCGAAACCCCGACCGAGCCCTCGACCGAGCCCCTGACCGACGCCGAGACCGCCGTCGAGGGCTTCGAACAGCTCCAGGAGTACGTGCGGTTCTGGAACGCCGACACCGAGCAGGAGCAGCGCCGGCTCGCGGCAGCGGCCCTCGGCGACGGCGTCGAGTACTGCGCGGAGATCGGGATCCTCACCGGCGCGCAGGCGTTGATGAACTTCCGGAACCAGTTCACCGCCCACATGGGCGACGTCGCCCTGCGGCTGCGCGCCCGGCCGCAGGTGCACCACGACCGCGCCAGGCTCCAGTGGGAGATCCTGACCGGTGACGGCGCGTCCTTCGCCACCGGAACCGATGTGATCCAGCTCGACGAGGACGGTCGGATCGGCTCCGTCGTCGCGTTCCTCGACCGGGCTCCCGAGGGTTTCGACCCCGCGGCGCACCAGGAGGAAGTGGCGGCGAGCCAGTAGGGCCTGCCGGGACAGTGCGCTCAGCGCTGCACCCCGTGCCGCCGGACCGTCCCGGCGTGAACCGGAGCGGCCCGGCGGCATGGGTGGGTGTCAGAGGTGCGGTGCACCGTCCGGTAACCGCGACGGCTCAGCCCGCGACCCGCGCCACCCGGATCCGGTCGAGGTCGGGGGCGGCGCCGTCGGCGTTGCCGAGGGTGATCGTGTTGGTTCCCCTGGACAGGTCGACGGGGATGCCCAGGCCCCAGAAGTCCTCCCAGCTGTTGGTGTTGTGGAACCTCACCCGCTGGGCCGGGCCGTCGTCGACGGTGAGGTCGGCGGCGCGGGAGATGATGTTGGTGTTGTACTGGTGGCCGGCGCCGCGCTCGTTGTTGGAGTAGTCGACGACGAGCATGTAGCGCCCGGCGGAGGGGGCCCGGACGGTGAAGCGGGCCGTGGCGTCCGCTGTGCCGCCGAGTTGCTCCACGTAGCCGCCGCCGGAGGCGAAGGGGCTGGCCGCGCTCCGGGCGGTGCCGCCGAGCGCGGCGTCCTCGGCCTCGTACGAGGCGATCCCGGTGCCGTCGCCGGAGCCCTGCACGTCCAGGCTGCGCAGGGCGGTGTCGCCGGTGGTGGGGCGGGCGGTGATGCGGTTGTTGCCCGCGATCAGGAACAGCCGGTGCGCCTGGTGCGGCGCGGTGGTCACGGTGGTGCCGTGCACGGACAGGTCGAGCTTCCCGCCGGTGTGGTCGGACGCGACGGTGTAGTAGCCGTCACGCGGTGCGTCCACGTCGAACGTGGCGGTGTCCCCCCGGTGCAGTACGAGGGCGCCGGTGCCGGTCGGGGTCGTCGTCGCGTAGGCGTAGGAGGGGTGGCCGGTGGTGTCGGCCAGGGTGGCCTCGTACCGGGTGCGGGGTGTGGTGGCCGCGGTCAGGTCGATGCGGTCGAGGGTGACCTCGTCGGTGGCGTGGGCCAGGGTGAGGGTGTGGGTGCCGGCGGCCAGGTGCACCCTGGTGTGCTGGTTGCCGCGGTAGGTCCAGTTGAGGGTGGAGGGGTAGCGCACGGTCTGCGGGTGCGCGCCGTCGACGGTCAGCTGTTGCGTGGCGGGGCGTCCCGACTGGTTGCCGTAGCGTACGCCCAGGTCGTAGTCGCCGGTCGTGGGCACCGCGACGGTGAAGGCGACCTTGCTGGTGTCCCGGTCGAGGGAGCCGACGTCCTTGGTGCCGGAGGTGGCGTAGCCGTTGGCGTTCTCCACGGTGCCCTGTGTGAAGACCTCGCCGTCGGTGATCGCGGCGTCCTCGGCCTCGTAGGACGCGCTCCAGGGCACCGAGGGGGTCTCGGGGGCCCCGTCGCCCGCCGGACTGAGCACGACGCGGTAGGCGGACATCGCCTCCATGGCGTGCAGCGGGACGGTCACCGTGCCGTCCGGACCCACCCGCACGGTGGCGCGGGTCAGGGTGCGGGGTGCGTCGGCGGCACCGTCGTAGCCCGACCAGTCGTCGGCGCTGACGGTGACGTTCACCGCGGAGCCGAAGACCGCCGGGTCCACATGGCGGACGACGACGTCGGTGTCACCGGACGTACCGCCGACGATGGCCTGGGCCCGGCGCTTTCCGGTGTCGAGCGCGGCCATGCCCTGGAGGGTGTCGACGGTGTTCGCCTGCGGCGGGGTGACCTGCACGGTCCGGCCGGTCAGCTGGGCGTACCAGCGGAAGAACCACCAGCCGCCGTTGGGGATGTTCGACTGGACGACGTTGTCGCTGAGGTTGCCCGCGGCGTCCCAGTAGGCCTGGTCGGCGTCGACCTTGTTGCGTTCGAACATCGACACCCACTGGACGAGCTGGCCCGGCACCGACAGGTCGCGGCGGTTGGCGTACTCGTTGATGTTCACCGGGATCGGGGAGACACCCGCCTGCTTCTCCAGCGAGCGGTAGTCGTCGAAGTGCGTCTGGAAGTCCTTCAGGGAGTCCGGGCTGAGCTCGTGCCAGGTCGTCACGTCCGGCAGGACGTCATGCGCCTCGGCGTAGGTGAGGAAGTCACCGAAGAAGCGGCTGCTGTAGGTGGCCACGTTCGGTCCGGCGATCCTGGCCCCGGGGTCGAGGGCGCGTATGTGGTGGTAGACGGTGGTCCAGTCGGCGAGGAACCGGTCGCGTGCCGCCTCGTAGGCGTCGGGGTCGTCGGCGCCGCCGAACTTGTACCAGATCCAGTCGGGCTCGTTGAACGGCACGTAGATGTAGCTGTCGTGGTCCGGCGCTGCGGCCGTCTGCCGGGTGATCCTGTCGACCCTGCCCAGGAAGTCGTCGATGCCCAGGTCGTCGTAGGGCCAGGTGGGATAGTCGTCCTGCATCAGGACGTTGACGTCGCCGCCGCCGTTGCGGAAGAAGTACGGGCCGACGGTCAGGTGGTCGCCGTTGGGGTGCTGCGTGCCGCCCTCCGGCTTCTGGGAGACGGTGCTGAGTTCGAGCGGCTGGATGATGGCGTCGCTGGGCACGGACGGGTCGCTCAGCCCGTACAGCGCACCGTTGGCCCCGTGCAGGACGTCACCGGTCGGTGCCCCCAGGTCGACGACGATCGTCTGGGTGCCCGCGGTGGCCACCGGCGCCGTGACCAGTCCCCCGGCGCCGAGGAGCACGCCGAGGGTGGCGGCGAGCGCGGTGCTCCGCAGGGCGGTCCGGGCGGGTGCGGGCCGTGCGGGTCTGCGGGCGGTGCCCGGGGCGGTCTCACCGGAGGTCGTGCGGCGCAGCAGGCGTCCGGGCAGGTGATGGAGTGTCTTGGCAGTCATGGATCGCGGCTCCTTGTTCGTGATGTCCTGGGGTCGCGTGCGTGGGTGTCGCGCGCAGGTGGCGGCCAGCGCTACTTGACCGCTCCGCTGGTGATGCCGGAGACGATCCGGCGCTGGGCGACCAGGAAGACGGCGGCCATCGGCAGGCTCATGGCCACGACGTAGGCGAAGATCAGGTGCCAGTTGTTCAGATAGAGCTGCGCGGTGGCGACCTGGTAGAGGTTGAGCGGCAGGGTGGCCCGGCTTCCGCCGCCGAGCACGAAGAAGGCGTAGAAGATGTCGCTCCAGGCGTAGAGCATCACCATGATCGTGGCGGTGGCGATGACCGGCCTGAGCAGCGGCAGGATGATCGTCAGGAAGATCCGCAGCGGTCTCGCACCGTCGATGCGGGCCGCCTCCTCCAGCTCCAGGGGGATGGTGCGGATGAAGCCGGTCATGAAGAAGACCGAGGTCGACAGGTACATCCCGGTGTACAGGGCCACCATGCCAGGGCGGGTGCCCGCCAGGCCCAGCTGCCGCAGCTCCAGCACGATCGTGATCACCGCGGGCGGCAGCAGCAGCCCGCTGATGGTGACCGCGTAGGCGGCGGCCACCAGCCGGCCGCCGCGCCGGGCGAACACCCAGGCGGCGCCGGCGCCCAGGACCAGCACCAGGAGCACCGAAGGCAGCACGACCAGCAGGCTGTTGACGAAGCCGTGCACCATGTGGCCCTGGTCGAAGGCGTCGTGGTAGTTCCGGCCGGGCTGCCAGCGGTGCGGCAGGGTGAGGTTCGGCCGTACGGCCTCGCCCTGGGGCTTGGCCGACGTCGCCAGGACCAGCCACAGCGGCACACCGACGGCGAGCGCTGCCAGCAGCACCACCAGCGCGGGCCGCAGCCTGCGCCACAGCACCGGGCCACGCACCGCGGTGGCACGGTTCGGATGCGCACGTACGCCGCTCACCGAGTCTCCTTCGAGGAGGCCCCCACCTTCAGGTGGGGGAGAAATCGAAGCTCCCGCGGGAGCGGGGCAGGGAAAGCCGATTCGCCGCCAGGGCGGATCGGCGTACACCAAAACCGCAGGTGAGAGACACCACACAGAGCAATCGGACCCAACTGTCGTACCTCGCCGGTAGGTTGTGATGCATGACGGCAGAAGCGACCACGGAGGCCACCGGGCACGCCCGGTACACCTTCCGTGTGCGTCTGTCGAAGGCGGCGCGGACCGCTCTTGAAGCGGAGTGGGACCGCTGCCGGTGGGTCTGGAATGAGTCGGTCGCCAAGTCCAAGCAGGTCCACGTGCTCAGCAGGGCCACCGGCAAGAAGCTGACCTGCGGCCCGGCGCAGCTCGACAAGATGCTGACCGAGGCTCGGCGCGTGACACCTTGGCTTGCGGAGGGCGCAAGCGTTCCGCAGCAGCAGGTAATACGGGACTTCAGCAAGTCGCGGGCGAAGGCGCTGAAGGACATCAAGGCCCGGTTGCCGATGCAGCAGCGGGCCGGGATGCCCCGGTACAAAAAGAAGCGCGACGCCCTGCCGAGCCTGAACTACACCCAGCGCGGCTTCCGCCTCAAAGACGGCCGCCTGCACCTGGCCGGGGGCATCTGGGTGAGGCCGGTGTGGTCGCGGGAGCTTCCCAAGCCGCCATCCTCGGTGCGCGTGTATCGCGATGCGGTCGGGCACTGGTGGGCGTCGTTCGTCATCGCCACGGCGACCGAAGAACTGCCCGCGACCGGCCGTGTGATCGGGATCGACTGGGGCGTCAAGGAGACCGCCACCACCACGAGCGACGACCACGACCTTCCCCATGCCCAACACGGGAAGACCGCCACGCAGAAGCTCGCCAGGTATCAGCGGATGATGGCCCGGCGCAGACCGGCGATGAGTCAGGCCGTTTCCAAGGGCTACCGGGAGGCGAAGCGGCAGACTGCCAAGCTGCACCGTAAGGTCGCGAACCAGCGGACCGACACCGGCCGCAAGTGGGCCAAGAAGGTCGTGCGCGACCATGACGCCCTCGCAGTGGAGGACTTCCGGCCGAAGTTCCTGGCAAAGACCACCATGGCGCGCAAGGCCGCTGACGCGGCGATCAGCGCGACGAAGAAGGCTCTGATCGAGATGGGCCGCAAGCACGGGCGAGAGGTCCGCCTGGTGCACCCCGCGCACACCACGATGGACTGTGCGCAGTGCGGAGCGAGAACCAAGCACGCACTCCCCCTTTCCGAAAGGACGTATGCCTGCACCGCATGCGGAGCCGTATCGCCTCGCGATAAAAACTCCGCCCGCGTGATGCTGGTCCGGGCTGGTCTCGTACCCGGCTAGTGCTGATCGTCTAAGACCCGCACCTCCGCCGGAGGGCAGGCGACGTGAGCTGGGAATCCCCCTCCTTCAAGAGGGGGAGGAGTCAAAGCAGTTGCTCCCTTCGGCGCAGACCGGTCACCAGCGGGATCGCCACGACGAGCACCACCAGGAAGAGCACCAGGCTCATCGCCGATGCCTGGGCGTACAGCCCCTGGCCGAAGACCCGGAACATGTAGATGTTGAACACCTCCGTGGACGACGCCGGCCCGCCGCCGGTGGTCGCCTGGACGATGTCGAACGTGTTCATCGAGCCGATCAGCGCGGTGGTGACGTTGAACGTGACCGCCGGGGCCAGCATCGGAAACCGGATCGACCAGAAGGTGCGCCACGGCCCCGCCCCGTCCACCCGGGCCGCCTCCAGCATGTCGCCGGGGATGCCCTTGAGGCCGGCGAGGTAGATCAGCATGGCCAGGCCCATCCACTTCCAGCCGTGCACCATGGTGACCAGCACCAGCGTCCAGGTCGTGCTGCCCAACCACGGGATGTCGACGTGGTGTCCCGTGAGCGCGCTCAGCGCCCCGTTCACCGCCCCGTCCTGCGACAGCAGCGCCTGGAAGAGATAGCCGACCGCGAGCGCGGAGATCAGCACCGGCAGGAAGAACACCGCGCGGAAGAACCGGTTGAAGCGGCTGTCCTCCTCCAGCAGCAGCGCCAGGACAAGACCGAACCCGTTCTGGAAGAAGGCCGCCAGCACCGCGTAGAGCAGGGTGGTGCGCAGATCGGCGAGGAGCGAGCCGTCGTGGACGATGGTCCGGAAGTTGCTGAGCCCGGCGCCGTGGATGGCCTGGTGGTACACCGACCAGTCGGTGAACGGATAGACGAAGTTCAGCAGGTTGGGGACGAGGAAGAAGACGCCGAACACCAGCACGGCGGGCAGTGCGAACCACCACGGGTGGTGCACGGCCGCGCGCGGCAGCCGACCCGGCGGACGCCCGCGGCCCGGCCCCGCGCCCGCTCCCCCGCCCGCTCTGCCGGTGCGGCGGCTGCGCCGGGCCCCGTTCCTCCTGGCCCTCACGGTGGCGGTCTCCGCCATGCCGTACCCCTCCGTCGACGTCGTGGCCCGTCAGAACCCGGGCGCGCCCTGGGCCTTGGCTATCTGGGAGAACTCGTTCTGGACGTACTCGGCGACCTGCTGCGGCGTCTTCTTGCCGTAGATCATGTCGGCGAGGCCGAGGTGGAGGTCCGGGGCGACGATCGCTTTGGCCTGGAAGACGCCGACCGCCTTGCCGAGTGCCGCGGCCTGGTCCTTGGCGGTCTGCGGGAGGCCGCCGGGGTTGGGCACCGCGGGCTCGACGGAGGGGATCTTCATGGTCTTGATGTAGTCGGCGTAGTCCGGGCCCAGCCAGAAGGCCAGGAACTGGCGGGCGGCGTCCTGCCGCCTGGTGTCACCGGTCTTGAAGGCGACCACGCCGTTGGTCTGGTCGGGCGAGTACATGCCGGTGGCGCTGGAGCGGGAGATCGGGAACCAGCCGAGCGTCCTGTCGATCTGCGCGGTGCTGTGCTTGGCCTGGATCTCGGTCTGCAGCGAGGTGACGTTCAGGGCCATGGCCGCCGTGCCCTGCATCAGCGCGTCGCCCTGCTGCACGAACGTGGCCGTCTTGTAGGAGCGCTGGGCGAGACCGGCGCCCAGCAGGCGGTCCCGGTAGGTGCTGATCGCCTTCACCACGACCGGGTCGGTCCACTTCGCCTGGTTCTTGTTGAGCTTGTCCCACCAGGTCGACGGAAGGTCGGTGAGCTGCACCTGGACCTGCCACTGCAAGGGCCACTTGTCGCCGCCCACCTCGAAGAACGGGGCGACGTCCGGAACCCGCTTCCTGATCTTCTCGGCGGCGGCCAGCAACTCGTCGTAGCTCCTGGGCATCGCGGTGATGCCGGCCTTGGCGAAGGCGGCCTTGTTGTAGTACACGCCGAGCATGGCCGGGGTGGTGACGATCGCGGCGTAACGGGTGCCCTTGATCGTGCCCAGCGACCGTTCCGTCTTGCCGAGCTTGGCCACCCAGGGCTCGTCGTCCAGCGGCAGCAGGTTCTGCTCGGGGTGGATGAAGGGCAGGGTGCTGATGCTGGGCTGCCAGAACATCAGGTCCGGACGGTCCCCGGCGGCAAGCTTGGTCGGCACGTTCTGCTCGTACTGGTCCGGGATGGCCTGGGTGCCGACGGTGGCTCCGGTGGCCTTCTCGAACGCCTTGATGACCTGCTTGGGGGCGCCCACGGTGTTCTGCGCCGTCCACATCGTCAGATGGACGCCGTCGAGCCGGGCCGTCGGGTCGACCTTCCGCTGGGTGCTCTGGTCCTGGTCGCCGCCCGCCGCGGTGTTGTCGCTACAGGCGGCTGCGGTCAGTGCGGTGGCGCATATCAGGGACAGCGCCGAGAGGGTGCGTGCGATCGCGGCTTTCACGGGCATACTGCCTCACTGCGTCGGGCGGGCGGATACGGATGCCGAGCGATGGGGAGCGGGTCGGGACGGTGGGGCCGGCCACGTGGGCCGGCGACCCGGCGGACCGGGCGGGCTACCGTAAGGCCGGGTCGCGGCCGCCGGGCGGGCCCGCGCTCTCCCTGACCACCAGTTCCGGCGTCGAGACGGGATGCGGATCGACGGGGGCGTCCTGCTCGATCACCGAGTGCAGCAGGGCGAAGGCGGCTCGCCCCAGACCGGCGAAGTCCAGCCGGACGGTGGTGAGCGACGGGGTGGTGTACGCGGAGTGCGGCGCGTCGTCGAACCCGACCACGCTCACCTCGCCCGGGACCGCGCGTCCCGCCTCGTGCAGCGCCCGCAACACGCCGAGCGCCAGATCGTCGTTGCCGCACAGGATCGCCGTGACGTCGGGGTCACGGGCCAGCCGCCGGCCCGCCGCATGACCGCTCGCGGGATCCCAGGATCCGGCGAGCGGCGCGGGCTCGGGCGCACCGGCCGCGCGGAGCGCGTCACGCCAGCCGGCCGTCCGTTGCCCGGTGTGGGTGCTGGAGGGGATCGACACGTAGTGGACGGTGCGGTGCCCCAGGTCCAGCAGGTGGCGGGTGGCGTCCCGGGCCGCTGCGCGGTCGTCGGTCCACACCCAGGGGCTGCCGGGTCCCGGCGGCTCGGCGGGGGTCTCCACGACGCCCACCATCGGAACCCGGGCGGGGACCGCTGTCAGGGCGCGGACCCCGCCCGGGTCGTACGCGATCACGATGAGCCCGCCGGCCGCGTCCGCCGCCGTCTCGACGGCGCGCCGCACGGCGTCGTCGGCCCCGTCCGTCCCGTCCGACACCTCCAGCACGCTGATGCCCACCGCGAACGACGCGGCGCGCGCCGCCTCCTCGATGCCCTGGAGGATGGCCGCGTACCCGTAGAGCGTGGTGTTCGCGCTCAGCACGGTGAGGGCCCGGGTGCGTCCGCTGGCCAGCGCGTGCGCCGCGGCACTGCGCCGGAAGCCCAGCTCGGCGATGGTGGCCAGGACGCGCTCGCGGGTCGAGGGACGGACGCTGGGGTGGTCGTTGATCACCCGGGAGACCGTCTGGTACGACACCCCGGCCGCGGTGGCGACATCGCGGATGCTGGGCGGGCGGCTTGTGTGACCGGTCACACTCATGCCAGGATTGTGACCGGTCACACAGAACGCGTCAAGGGACCGGACGACTCGATCCGCGAGGGGGTCGCATTGGCGGGCACGACATCGGGCGCGACACCGGACAGCACACCGGACACGACGCACACCGAAGCCACCGAAGCCACCGAAGCCACCGAAGCCACCGAAGCCACCGAAGCCACGGATGCCGTGGAGGCCAGGGACGCCGCAGCGTCCTTCGACTGGGGACACGGTGGGCTGCACGCGGAGTTCCGCACCGCGCCGGACGGCACCCTGCGGCTGGTACGCCTCGACCACCCGGGCGATCCGGTGCCCGCGGGCCGACCGGCGCCCCCGCACGACCCGGCGGCACCCGGCGCCCCGGTGCCCGCCACCGACCCGGACGCGTCACGCCGTGCGGCCGCGCTGCCGCTCGTCGAGGTGCTGGCGATCGGATGGGGCAGCTCGTTCTCCGGTCAGCGCGGCATCGACTCGGCACTGGGCGCCCGGCTGCGGCACCGCGGGCACCGGCGGACGCGGGACGCCGACGGCTGGCACCGGTTGACCATCGACCTGCACGACCCGGACAGCGGACTCGCCGCACACGTCCACCTCGCCTCCCCGGACGGGCTGCCCGTGCTGCGCACCTGGGTGGACGTCAGCAACGAGGGGACGCGGCCGATCGTGGTGCAGTCCGTCAGCAGCCTCGCCCTGGGCGGGCTGCCGGCACCCGAAGCGCTGGACGTGCACTGGGCCCGCAACGACTGGCTGGCCGAGTGCCGTTGGCAGCACGGCCCGCTGCGGGACCGGCTGGTCGACGTCAACCGCGCCGTGCACGACCACGACACCCGCTGCTGCCTGGCCTTCGGCAACCGCGGCAGCTGGTCGACCGACGGCCACCTCCCCATGGGCGCGCTCACGGAGCGCGCCACCGGCCGCACCTGGCTGTGGCAGATCGAGTCCGGCACCGGCTGGCACTGGGAGACCGGCGAGCGGGCGGGCGGCAGCTACCTCGCCCTCTTCGGCCCGGACGACGCCCGGCACCAGTGGCGCCGCCGGCTGGACCCGGGCGCGTCCTTCTCCACGGTCCCCGCCGCACTCGCGCTGTCCCGTGACACGGCGGACGGCGGCTTCGACGCGGCGGCGGCACGCCTCACCACCTACCGGCGTTCCGTGCGCCGCCCCCACCCGGACCACCGCACCCTGCCGGTGATCTTCAACGACTACATGAACACCCTCATGGGCGACCCCACCACCGAGCGGCTGCTCCCGCTGATCGACGCGGCGTCCGAGGTGGGCGCCGAGTACTTCGTGATCGACGCCGGGTGGTACGACGACAACGCCGGCTGGTGGGACGGCGTCGGCGCCTGGGAGGCGTCCCGGCGCCGGTTCCCCGGCGGGATCCACGAGGTCCTGGACCGCATCAGGGACCGGGGCATGGTGCCCGGACTGTGGCTGGAACCGGAGGTCGTCGGGGTGCGCAGCCCGGTCACGACCCGGCTGCCCGACGAGGCGTTCTTCCAGCGCGACGGGGTGCGCATCACCGAGCACGGCCGCCACCACCTCGACCTGCGCCACCCGGCCGCGGTGGCGCACCTCGACCGCACCGTCGACCGCATCGTGGCTGACTGGGGCGTCGGCTACCTCAAGCTCGACTACAACGTCAGCATCGCCCCGGGCACCGACACCGGCGGCCGCACCAGCCCCGGCGCCGGGCTGCTCGCCCACTCCGAGGCCTACCGGACCTGGCTGACCGGTGTACTCGACCGCCATCCCGACCTGGTCCTGGAGAACTGCGCCTCCGGCGGTATGCGCATGGACCACACCCTGCTCTCGATCTCCCAGGTGCAGTCGACCAGCGACCAGCAGGACCCGCTCGCCTACCCGCCGATCGCCGCCGCCGCACCGACCGCCGTGGCGCCGGAGCAGGCCGCGGTGTGGGCCTATCCGCAACCGGAGTTCAGCGACGACGAGATCGCCTTCACCCTGACGGGCGCCCTGCTGGGCCGTGTCCACCTGTCCGGCCACCTGGACCGCATGAGCCCCGCCCAACGGGCGCAGGTCAAGGACGCCATGACGGTGTACAAGGCGCTGCGCCCGGAGATCCCGCGGTCGGTGCCGTTCTGGCCGCTGGGCCTGCCCGGCTGGACGGACCCCTGGCTCGCCCTCGGGCTGCGCACCGCCGGGGAGACCGGCGCAGGGGCGGCCCACCTGGCGGTCTGGCGCCGGGGCGGGCCGGTCGAGCAGCGCCTCCCGCTGCCCCGGCTGCGCGGTCGCGCCCACCGGGTCGACGTGCTCCACCCGTCCGCGCCGGCCGGGACCGCCGCGTTCGACACCGACCGGGGCGAGCTCGTCGTCTCCCTGCCCCGGGCACCGTACGCGCTGCTCCTGCGGCTGACGGAGGACGGCGGCTGAGCAGGCCTCAGGGGGTGTCGTCCAGGTCCACCCGCACGGTGAGCAGATGGGTGCCCACCGCCCGTACCACCGTGCTGTTCATGCGCGGCAGCTGCTTCAGGCGGGCGCGCGGGTCGTCGTCGCGCACCAGGTGGGCGGTGCCGGTGTACCAGCGGCCCCGGACGCGGACCCGGACCCCGGGGTTCGCCTGGATGTTCCGGACGTACTGCGACTTCTCGCCGTACTCGGAGACCAGCCAGAACGCACCGTCGACGATGCGGCCGCCGACCGGTGTCCGCCGTGGCTGCCCGGACACCCGGCCGGTGGTCTCCAGGAGCGTCTGGAGCGGCATCCGGCGCTGCAACGGGTTGGCGACCCGCCGCTGGAGCGTCGTCACCGCCCGGAACTTGATCTCGTCGTACCGCGACATGCCTGTGTCTCCCGTGGGTCGTCGTCCATCGGTCCGCCTACCCGGTCACCGCTGCTGATCGCCTCCGGGCCGGCCGCCGTTCGAACCGTCACCGATCCTGCCCGACCGACACCGCCACGTCCCGCCCCCGCCACGCCCGTCCGGGTGCCGCCCCCGCGTCGCACCCGATCCGTTCAGAGCCGTTCGAGGCCTTCCCGCACGGCTTGGAGCAGGTCCAGGTCCAACGTTCCGTCAGCACCGGGCCGGGCCGGTGCCCTGAAGATCAGGAACCCGGCCTCGATCAGATCGCCGATCAGGATCTTCGTCACGGACACCGGAAGTTTCAGGGCCGCGGAGACCTCTGCCACCACGGCAGGCTCACGGCACTGCTGAAGGATCCTGCGGTGCTCGGGCTCGATGCCGGGCCGCGGGGTGACCTCCTCCTCGGGGATGATCGTGATGACAACGGTGATCAGCCCGAGGTCGCTGCGCTGGGGCGCGGTGCGGCCGCGGGTGATGGTGAACGGTCGGACCAGCGGGTCGTCGTCGTCCTGCTCAAGGCCCTCCGTCCAGTGACTCACACACGTCCACCCCTGTCAGCCGGGATGTCACCCGCAAGTGTCTCCGCGCGGCGCTCGGTTCCGAGTTTCCTCCCGACCTGCTGGACCAGCGTGTGCATGGCGACCGCCATGATCTCGGCGTCCACGTCCTGCGACGCCACCACGGCGAGGTGGGTGCCACGGCCCGCCGAGGTGATGAACAGCCACAGGTTCGAGAGTTCGACGATGACCTGCCGCACCGCGCCGCCGTCGAACAGGTCGTCGACGCCACGGGCCAGGCTCTGCTGGCCGGTGGCGATGGCCGCGAGTCGTTCGGCGTCGTTGCGTTCGATGGTGTCGGACTGGCTCACGACCAGACCGTCGTCGGACAGCACGATGGCGGCCCGGGTGCCCGGTACTTGAGCGACCAAGCCGTCCAGCAGCCAGTCCAGGTCCGGGTTGGTGGCGGTGGTGCGCTGTGTCATGGGGCATCTTCCGTGTGGCTCGAACGGGTGTCCGGCATGGCATCCGTGACATCGGGTGTGACCTGGTCGTCGGCGGCGCGGGCAGGGCCGCGGTTGAGCCGGGACTGCCGCTGGAAGGCGCCGATCGCGGCGCCGGAACGGACGCTCCGGGAGTCGTCCTGCGGATCCGGCGGCTCGTCGTCGCGGTGCCTGCGGGGCCGCGGCGGCTCCTTGAGCCCGGGGGCGAGGTTGGCCTGGCGGACGCGTTTGGGCAGCGGCGTCAGACCGGGCGCCGTCTGCTCCTCGTCGCCCGGGTCCGCGGCGACACCGCGCGCCCGCTGCGGCAACCCACCCGGAGGGCCGGGCGGTACACCCGTCCGAACGTCTTCGGACGGCTCCGGCGCGACCCGGCGGTGCTTCGGCCCGCTGTGCGCGGCCTGGTCTGCCGTGCCGTGGTCACGGGGCCCACGGTGCTGCCCCGCGCCCGCGTTCCCCTGGGGCCCGTCGGTGCTGCTCACCTGCCCTGCGCGCGACCCGCTGGCGGTCACCGCGTCCAGCGCGCGGCCACGTGCCCGGGCCGGCAGCCCGGGCATCGAGGGTGCGGACGCGCCCTGCGGCGGCAGCGCGGCGTCGCCCCCGCTCTGTGCCCCGGCCGGCGCCGCGGCACCGGGGTACCCCGCGCCCGCCGGGTACCGTGCCGGGTCGGACTGGGCCGGGTACTCCGTCGCGGGGTGCCGTGCGGCATCCGCGGGCAGGGTCCCGTGGGCCGGGGCGGCCGGCTCGGGCTGGGCCGCCTCGGCGCGTGCGTGCTCGGTGTACGGGTCCCTGGGCCGCGGCACGCTCGCGCCGAACCCGTCGTGCGGGGCCCACCCGCTCCCCGTCCCGTCCGGTACCACCTGCTCGTTCGCTCCCCCGTGGTCGGGTATTCCCGGGTATCCGGCGAGCACTCCCGAGTGTCCCGCGGGTGCCGGCCAGCCGCCCGTGGGCGCCCCGGCCGCCGGTGTCCCGGCCAGGTCCTCGCCCGGCAGGTCGCCGGCCGGGCCGCCGGACAGCGCGTCGGCCCCGGTCACCGGGGTCGTCGCCCGGACGCCGCGGCTCTCCGTGTCGTCGGCGCCCTCGGGCGGCTCGGCGACGAGCTCCTCCGGCACCATCACGATCACCCGGGTACCGCCGTACACCGACGCCCGGAACTCCACCTTCAGGCCGAGGCTGGACGCCAGTTGGGACACCACGTACAGGCCGAGCCGGGCGTCCTCGGCCCGGGAGACCACGTCCAGCTCGGGGGGTTCGGCCATCATCGCGTTGAGGGCGTCGTAGTCCTCGGCGTCCATGCCCAGGCCCCGGTCCTCGACCTCCACGGCGAGGCCCCGGCCGACCAGCGTGGCGCGCGCCTCGACCGGGTTCGGCGGCTTGGAGAACGCCGCGGCGTTCTCCATCAGTTCGGCGAGGATGTGCACCAGCGGGCCGATGGCACGCCCGGCCAGCCAGGACTCCTCGGCCACCTCGATGCTGATCCGCCGGTAGTCCTGCACCTCGCCCAGGGCGGCGCGCAGCACGTCGATGACGCGCACCGGGCGGCGCCAGCGGCGCTGCGGCTGGCCGCCGCCGAGCACGACCAGGTTCTCCTCGTAGCGGCGCAGCCTGGACGTCAGGTGGTCCAGGTCGAACAGACCCTCCAGGATCTCGGGGTCCTCCTGGCCGCGCTCCATCTCGTCCAGCTTCTTCAGCTGGAGTCCGATGAGCAACTGGGTGCGGCGGGCGATGCGTTGCAGCATGCGCTGGAAGCCGCGGTGCTGCTCGGTCTCGCGCACCGCGGTCTCGACGGCGGTGCGCCGGGCGAGGTTGAGCGCCTGGCCCAGCTTGCCCATCTCGTCCTGGCCGTGCCGGACCTCGCGGACCTCCTTTTCGACGTCCACGTCCTCGCCGCGCCGCAGCCGCGCCATGACGCCCGGCAGCTCCGTCTCCAGACGGGCGGCCTCGTCGCGCAGGCCGAGGATGCGGCGCCGCAGCGAGTTGGTGAGCACCACGCTCAGGGCGATTACGACCACGACCGTGCCGAGGCAGATCACGGCGTAGGTCCGCATCCGGCCCTTGAGGTCGTCGACCGACTCGTCGGTGACGTCCTCGACGACCGTGGAGCGGTGCTGGATGAGCGTGTCGAACCGCGGCTTGAGCGTCTGCATCGCGTGCCGCCACTCGCTGCTGGTCCACGGCAGCAGCTCCGGGTCCGTCGGGTGGTGCCCGATCAGGGCGCTCTCCACCATCTCCTTGGTGTCCCAGGCGTTGTTGCCCTCGAGGTCCTGGAGTTCGGCGCGCTCGGGGAGGCTCACCCGGTTGGTGATCTCACTCTCGATGAGGAAGTGCTGGGCGCCGATCCACTGGCTGAGGCCGGTCCGGTCCCGGTCCCGGAACTCGTCCGCCGCCCAGCTGTAGGACAGCACCGCGTCCTCGCGGGAGAGCATCTCGTCCGCCCACATCAGGTCGGTGAGCGGCTTGAACGAGTCGGCCAGGTCCTCGTTGTCCGCGTGGCCGAAGGCCTCGAAGAAGCCCAGGTTGCTCTCGATCAGGCCGGTGTACGACTGCACCGAGATCTCGTCGGTGATGGTGTGCTGGTCGACGGCCGCACGGATGCCGTCGAGCCGCCCCAGGTCATGGCGGTCCTGCGTGACGGCGTCGCGCAGCCCCTGGCGGGGCAGCGAGGAGAGGTCGCCGTCCGTGGTCCCCAGGAACGCCTTGATCGCGACGTCGGTGTGCTTGCGCTGGGTCTTCACGGCGTCCTGTGAGGCACCCGGCACGGCCAGCATCTGGCCGGTGAGTCGGCGCTCCTCCTGGAGCTGCGCGGTGACGTTGCGAGCCAGCGTGGAGCTACGGTCATAGAGGTCGTCCTGATGGGCGAGTCTCTGCCAGTCGATACCGAGCTGGGCGGTGCTCAGGCCCCACAGGCCGAGCAGCGCCATGCTGGGTATGACGGTGAGGAAGACGAGCACCATCCGGAGCGAGCCGAGCCGGGAGACCTGGTCACGGTCTCGCCTCTGCTTCTGCTTCGACTCGCGTGTACGCGAAGACATGTTCCCCCGCAGCGCTTACGGCAGTTGACGCCGTATTCGCTGCACGGCGTCACAGGTGGCGTGATGCTAGTGCCGTCTGAGCCAGAGACGGAATACGACTGCTCAAAACCTCACGACTATTGCCCGTATCTGTTACCCGGGCCACGCTTCCCCATCCTACGACCGCCCCCTTAAGCGGCCTCCACAACGGCTCATGACCAGCGGCTTCCCACGCTTCACCAAGCTCTACCGGGCACCAGAGCCGGGTGTCGGATTCGGGACACGATCGTGTCTCCCTGGTGACACGATCCGGCCTCGGGAGCGGGGGCGGGACGGCCATGGCAGGCACCCGAGCGACTGCCCGGCAGACGCACCGTCAGCAGTGGGAACGCACATAACCGACACACCGTCAGGTGAACGACATGGGGCCCGGCGCGGGGTCCGGGGAGGGAAAGCGGGCGACGAAATCGGGACTGTCGCGAGCAGACCGGAAATCTCCCACCGGTGCACAGCGAACGTGTCACACACGACCGCACATCACCAGACCGGCCCATTTCCCTGCATCAGCTCATAATGGGGGGAGTCCGCGCCGAGCTCCGCTGCTTCGACGGGACGGCGGGTGAAGGCGGAGGCGTAGATGCCCGCGGCCAGTTGCAGCGTCCGGCGGGCGTCGGTCGTGGTGACCGGTGGCGCCACACCCTCATGGAGGGCGGTGGCGATCTCCCGGAACTGCGCGATGTGCTCGCTGCGCACCCGGGTCGGCCCCCTGTCCCACGCCGCCATGACCCGTTCCTCGTGCCCGGGCGCCGCGGTCACCGTCCAGTCGTCGTCGCCGTAGCCGTACAGGTGCCGTACCTCCACGGTGGCGAACTCGAAGTCGAAGCGGAGGTAACTCTCCTCACGCGGCGAGACGACGCTGTTGACGACCGAGGCCACCGCACCGTTCTCGAAGGTGACGTGCGCGAGGGAGACGTCTTCGGTGTCGACGGCGCGGGCCTGCTGCCGGGCCACCGCGCTGACCGAGGTCCAGGCGCCGAGCACGCAGAGCATGGTGTCGATCTGGTGGATGCCGTGCCCCATCGTCGGCCCGCCGCCCTCGGTGTCCCAGCGACCGCGCCACACCACGTCGTAGTAGGCCTGGTCGCGGTACCAGACGGTGTCGCACAGGGCGAGCAGCGGACGGCCCGCAGCGCCGGACTCCAGGAGCCCGCGCAGCCGCCGTATCCCCGAGCCGAAGCGGTGCTGGGAGATGGTGGCGACATGGCGGCCGGTGGCCTGCTCGGCAGCGACCAGCCGGTCGAACTCGGCGAGCGTCAACGTGGCCGGCTTCTCCAGCACCACATGCCCGCCCGCTTCGAGAACGGCCAGCGTGATGGGGGTGTGGGAGCCGGGCGGGGTACAGACGTGCACCAGGTCGACCTGCTCGGCGGCGAGCAGCGCGTGCACGCTCTCGTATCCGGTGAGGGAGTGGGCGGCGGCGAATTCGGCGACACGCGCCGGGTCGGTGTCGGCCGCGGCGACCAGCTCCACGCCGCCCGTCTCCCGGGCGATCTGCTGCAACGACGACGCATGGATGCCGGCGATGTTCCCGGTGCCGACGATGGCGGTACGCAAGGGCTTGACGGACAACGGGCGCTCCTGGTCGGACGGTCGGGCGGTCGGCGACGTCCTCCGAGGTCAGAGCTGGCCCGACCACGGATAGAAACCGCTTTCCGCAAACCCTAGGTCGGCGGTGAGCAGCCGGGCAACACCCGGTGGTTCGGCACCGGCCTGCGTCGTCGATCACCAGAGGCGTCGTCGGTCGTCGGATCGTCGGCCGCTCGGCCGTCCGCCCTCGAACCGCGCTCATCCCTCACTCGTCGATCCGCCGGTCGTCCCGATGCGCACCGTAGAACTCCGCCTGCCGGGCCATCAGCGTGCGCATGCCCGTGCCGCGTGGGGTGCCGTAGACGGTGCCGGGGAAGTCCATCGCGCGCTGGACCTCCCACAGCTCGTCGTGCCGGTCGGGCGAGAACAGCTCGGCCGGGTCGCCGACCGCGATCCAGCCGATGGGCAGCACGGTGTCGGGCGCGAGCCGTGAATTGACGTGCAGCACGCTGTTGATGCGCAGTTCGGACCGGGTACCGGCCACCGCGCCCGGGAACACCGACGCTCCGGTCGCCACGAAGACCTCGTCCTCGACGACCGCGCCGTTGATGTGCGCGTGCGGCCCGATCAGCACCGCGTCGCCGAGCACCGCCGGATGGTCCGCCCGCCCACGGACCAGCGCGTTCTCCATCACGACCACGTCGGCGCCGGTACGCACCTCACCGTCCTCCGCGGTGAGCACGGCGCCGTGCAGGATCCGGGTCCGCTCGCCCAGCACCACGGCGCCGCAGAGCACGGCGGTGGGGGCGACGTAGGCGGACTCGGGGACGACGGGACGGTTTCCGCGGTGTTCGAGAAGCATGGGCTGGAGCCTAGGCGCGTTCCGCGGTTCAGGTGCCGGGGCGTCTCGACGGCGGGTCGTTGCCGGGCCGCTCAGGTGCCGCCCGGCGCCGGCGGTCGGCGGCCGGGTGCCAGGGCGGCTGGTCCGGCACGGCGCTCAGCGTGGGAACGGCCGGGGTGGCCGCGCGGAGTTCCCGGGCCCCGGCAGCGGGACCACGCCCGAGACCGTACCGGGCGATGCGAGCAGGCGGTAAAGGCTTTTTCGGCGGCGTGCGGCAACCCCGCCCCGCCGGGGTCGGGTCGCCTCCCGGAGATCACCGGGTGCCCCCGGACGTCGCGGTGAGCCATTCGACCGCCGCCGCCGTAAAGGACAGCGAACCGGCGGGTCACAGGGGCCCGCTGCGACGAAAGGACGTGCATGTCCAACTCGGCATTCCGGTGGCTGCGGGCGACCGCGGCCGTCCCGGCGGCGGCACTGGTCGCGCTGGCCGTGGCGGTCCCCGCGTCGGCGCAGAGCACCGACAACCAGCCGCCTTCGGCACCCACGAACGTCACCTCGACGTACTTCACGGATCGCCTCGTCACCATCATCGACTGGGACGCGTCCACCGACGACACCGACGCTCCCGACGACCTGACCTACGTCGTCGTCACCGACGACCCCTATGCACCGAGGCAGGTCGTCAGCGGAGGGGTCACCTCGGCCACGGCCACCGCTCCGTTCACCGTCACGGTCTGGGCGGTCGACACGTCCGGCAACGAGTCGGCGAAGGTCACCGTCCAGACGAAGCCGGTCTAGGCGAGGACAGGACAGGCGACGTCGGTCCCGAAGGCATCGGTCCTGATACCGGACGGACCCGACGGGCCTGACGGACGGCCCTGAAAGGTGATCCGGTCGATCCCCGGCCCGGATCGACCGGATTCGTGCCGCCGGGCGGGTCGGAGAGCGCCGCACGCAGGGGGCTTCCCGAACTCGGCGCCCGAACTCGGCACGGTGGCGGGAGGCCGTCGCCTCCCGCTGTCCCGCGATCCCACTCTCCCTATCCCTCCGCCTTCCCGGCCCGGTCCCGCGGATACACCGCCAGGAAGCCGCACATGCCCAGGGTGTCCTGCTCGGGGGCGGGGATCCGGGCCACGGTGGCCCGGCCGAGGTGGTCGACGTCGCCCCGGCGCAGCGCGGCGATCTGCTCGCCGGTCGCCTCGGCGGCTGCCAGGGCCTTGGCGCGCCAGGCCGCCTCCCAGGTGTCGAGCCGGCCGGACACCAGGGCGGCCGCGGTCCGGTAGAAGTCCCGCAGCGCCTCGCCCGAGCCGTTCTCCACATCGTCCACGAGCCGTTCGAAGCCGCTGATCGCCAGGTCCCGGCGGGCCCGGGCGCGTTCCTGGCGCTCGGCGGGCAGGCCGTCGCCGAGGGAGACCGCGGCGGCGTACGTCTCCGGGTCCGCCAGGTGTTCCGGAGGGAAGGTCAGGACGGCGTCGCCGGCCTCGGGCAGGCCGTCGTTCTGCATGATGACCTGCACCTGGAGGTCGTCGACGTTGACCGCGCGGTGGATGGTGCCGGGGGTGAACCAGACGGCGTCACCGGCGGCCAGTGGAACCCGCCGCAGCCCCTCCGGGGTCAGGGTGTGCAGCTCCCCCCGGCCGCCCAGCACCGCGTAGCACTCGGTGCAGGTCAGGTGCATGTGCGGGGAGCCGCCGTGCAGCCGGTCGGCGGTCTCCCACGGGTAGACGCGGAGCCGGGACAGGCCCACGCCCGCGGGCAGCAGCGGTATGTCGGACATCGGTTTCTCCTTCTTGCACCGTCATTCACGTGCCGTACGGCCGAGCTTCGAACTCCGGACGCGGCTCTCGCTGCGCCGGTCGTGGCGGCGCGCCCCGGCGTCGGCGATGGCCACCAGCAGCGCGACGAGGACGAAGGCGACCGACACCAGCAGCCCGGTGTCGTAGGCGGCGGCCCAGCCCTCGTCCATCATCCGGCTGAAGAACACCGAACCGACCGCGGCGATCCCGATGGACGCCCCGACGCGCTGCCCGGTCTGGAGGCTGCCGCCGGCGCTGCCGGCCGAGGAGACGGGCACCTCGGAGAGCGTCAGGGTCTGGTTGGGGGCGATGACCAGGCCGCTGCCGAGGCCGGCGAAGAGGAGCGGCAGGGCCATCGCCCAGCCGGCTCCCCGGCCCGGCACCATGTGCACGGCGAGCGCGGTGCCGCCCAGGCCGAGCGCGACCACCGACAGGCCCATCACCACCAGGGGCCGCCCGAAGCGTGACACCAGCCGGCCGCCGATGGTCGCCGCGGTGGCGGACCCGACCGCGAACGGGGTGAGGGTGAGCCCGGCCATCAGCGCCGAGTACCTGAGCCCGTTCTGGAGGAAGAGGGTGCTGACGAAGAAGATCGAGGTGAAGCCCGCGAAGTAGAGCAGGATCAGCAGGCTGCCCGCCGTGTAGCTGCGGATGCGGTACAGCCACAGTTGCAGCACCGGTTCGGCACCGCGGGCGCCCCAGGCCCGTTCCCAGCGCACGAAGCCGAACAGCAGCCCGGCGGCCAGCAGCAACAGCAGCCACTTGCGCGGGCCGTGCCACTGTTGGGCCTGCACGAAGGGCAGCAGCAGCGTGAAGACGCCGGCACCGAGCAGCAGCACGCCCACCGGGTCGAGACGGCGGATCGTGAGCCGCCCGGCCGTCGGGGTGTCGGGCAGCAGGCGGTGCGCCAGCACGAGGCAGACGGCGCCGAGCGGCAGGTTGACGTAGAAGATCCACCGCCAGCCCTCGTCGGGTCCGGCGGCATGGATGATCAGGCCGCCCAGGATCGGCCCGACGGCCGTGGACAGGCCGATGGTGCTGCCGAACATGCCGAACGCCCGGCCGCGCTCGGCGCCGCGGAACATCTGCTGGATCAGCGCCGAGATCTGCGGCGAGATCAGCCCGCCCGCGAGCCCCTGCGCCACCCGCGCCGTGACCAGCCAGGTACTCGACTGGGAGGCCCCGCAGGCCGCCGATGCCAGGGTGAACAGCGTCAGGCCGGTCATCATCATCATGCGCCGGCCGCGCGCGTCGCCCATCCGGCCGGCCGGGATCAGCAGCAGCCCGAAGGAGAGGGCGTATCCGGAGACCACCCATTGGAGTTGCTCGATCCCGGCGTGCAGGCCGGTGCGGATGGACGGCAGGGCGACGTTGACGATGGAGACGTCGAGCAGGGTCATGAACCCCGCGACGAGGCACACGTAGAGCGCCTTCCAGCGCCGCTCGTCCGGCACGCCGTCGCCAGCGCCGCCCCCGGGCCCGCCCCGGGCCGGCCCGGGGGCACCGGGCGGGCCCGGCGCACCGGGTGTGGACGGGTGCTCGGACGACGGGGTCACCGGACCGCCTCCTCGTACTTCGGTGTACATCGGTCGTACCTACTGATCGCCAGCTGAACTGCCGTTCGCACCGCCACGTGAACGGCCGCGTGCACTGCCACGTGAACCACTGCTCGAACGGCCGCCCGGGCCTCGTGCCCTGGCGGCTCACGGCCTTGGTGCGCCTGTCCGGTACCCATCGGCCGTACGGCGTACGCCAGTGACTCATGCTCGCTCATGGCCGCGGGGGTGGCACGCAGCGGCACACCGGGCGGGCCCATGGCATCGCGCTGACCTGGTGCGTCCATGCGGTCCAAGGCTCCTGCCACGGCGCCGCACGCGCCCGTCGCACGCCCCTGAGGAACCGCTGCCCGGCCGGGGCGCCCCGGTAATTGGGCGGCGCCACGGCCCGGCCTCCGGTACGGTCGGGCACGCCGCCACCGCCGTCCGGATCCGGGTGTCTCGCCCGCCGGAGGGTCGTACCGCGGCCGGGAGAGCACCCCCGGCCGTCGGAGCTTGGCCCAAGCCGGCAAGAAGGGCGCCGCCGGCAGCACGAACGCCGCGGGGCGGCGCGCGGCACCGGAAGAAGAAGACCGCCAGAGGACCAGGAGTGAGAATGCGCCGAGCACACATGTCCGCACCAGAGGGAAACTTCCGCCTTTACCTGGACATGGAGCTCGATGCATACGCTCAACCTCGGAATTCTCGCGCATGTCGACGCCGGTAAGACCAGCCTGACGGAGCGGCTGCTGCACGCCACCGGCGTCATCGACACGCTCGGCAGCGTGGACGCGGGCAGCACCCGAACGGATCCCCTGGCGCTGGAGCGCCGCCGCGGCATCACCATCAAGTCGGCGGTGGCGTCCTTCGTCATCGGTGACGACCTCGCGGTCAACCTCATCGACACCCCCGGCCACCCGGACTTCATCGCCGAGGTGGAGCGGGTGCTCAGCGTGCTGGACGGCGCCGTGCTGGTGGTGTCCGCGGTGGAGGGCGTGCAGGCGCAGACCCGGGTCCTGCTGCGCACCCTGCGCCGGCTGCGCATCCCCACGCTGATCTTCGTCAACAAGCTGGACCGGGGCGGCGCGGACGCCACCCGGGTGCTGCGGGACATCGCCGGGCGGCTGACGCCCGCCGTGGTCGCGATGGGCAGCGTCCAGCGCGCCGGCGCCCGTTCCGCCGCCGTCTCGCCGTACGGAACCGGCGATCCGGCGTTCGCCACCCGGCTGGCCGATCTGCTGACCCGGCGAAACGATGCCCTGCTCGCGGCGTGGCTGCGTGCCGGCGGGGCGCTCCCGCAGGACCGGCTGCGTGCGGAACTGGCCGCGCAGACCGGGCGGGTGCTGGTGCATCCGGTCTTCTTCGGCTCGGCCGTCACGGGTGCCGGCGTGGCCGACCTGATCGCCGGGATCGCCGAGTTGCTGCCGGCGGCCGCGGCCGACGTCGAGGGCCCGCTCGCCGGCTCGGTCTTCAAGGTGGAGCGCGGGCCGGCCGGCGAGAAGGTGGCCTATGTCCGGATGTTCTCCGGGCAGCTGCGGGTCCGTGACCGGGTGCCCTTCGGCGGGGGCCGGCCCGACGAGCCCGTCCAGGAGGGGAAGGTCACCTCGGTCGGGGTCTTCGAGGCGGACGGTGCGGTGCCGGGGGAGGCCGTGCGGGCGGGGCAGATCGGCCTGGTGCGCGGGCTCGGCGGCATCCGGGTGGGCGACACGATCGGTACCGGCGCCGGGCCGCACGCCCAGCGGCACTTCGCGCCGCCGACGCTGGAGACGGTGGTGGTGCCGCGGCGCGCGGCCGACCGGGCCGCGCTGCACACGGCGCTGACCCGGCTCGCCGAACAGGATCCGCTGATCGACCTGCGGCAGGACCCGATCCGGCGGGAGACCTTCGTGTCCCTGTACGGGGAGGTGCAGAAGGAGGTCATCGAGGCGACGCTCGCCGAGGAGTTCGGGGTGCGGGTCGGTTTCCGCGCGAGCACCACGATCCACATCGAGCGGCCCGCCGGCACCGGCGCCGCGGTGGAGTTCATCGGCGTGGACCCCAATCCGTTCCTGGGCACGGTGGGACTGCGCGTCGAACCTGCCCCGGTCGGCTCCGGGGTGGCCTTCCGGCTCGCCGTCGAGCTGGGCTCGATGCCGGCCGCCTTCATGACCGCGATCGAGGAGACCGTCCGGGAGACCCTGCACCAGGGCCTGTACGGCTGGCGGGTCGTCGACTGCACGGTCACCCTCACGCACTCCGGCTACTGGGCCCGGCAGAGCCATGCGCACGGCACCTTCGACAAGAGCATGTCGAGCACGGCCGGCGACTTCCGGGGACTGACCCCCCTGGTGCTGGCCGCCGCCCTGCAACAGGCCGGCACGGAGGTGTACGAGCCGGTGCACCGCTTCCGGCTGGAGATCCCGGGCGACGTGCTCGACGCGATGCTGCCGGTGCTGGCACGGCTGCACGCGCTGCCGGCGTCGACCGTGGCGCACGGGTCCGGATACCTGCTGGAGGGCGATGTGCCGGCGGCCCGGGTGCACGAACTCCAGCAGCAGTTGCCCACGCTGACGCGCGGTGAGGGCGTCCTGGAATGCGCCTTCGACCACCACCGGCGGGTACGCGGCACGCCTCCCGCCCGGCCGCGCACCGATCACGATCCGCTCGACCGCAAGCAGTATCTGCTGCATGTGGTGCGCCGGGTGTGACTTGGCCGTACGGTGCGTGACCGGACCCGTCCGGGTCCGGCCCGCACGCGGGGTTCAGCCGCACTGCGGTTGACGGCGATTTCGGAGGTAGATACCGGGAACGATGCTGAAATCGATACCGGTGAATCTCTGCGCGAATCGTTGACGCGCACGGCGTTCGATTCTACGGTCAGCGTTCGCAGTTACGAGCAATTTTCGACATATCGAACGCGCATGATCGAACAACTCTGAACGTCTGGGGTGGATATGGGACCGCCTTCCTCTGCGCTGCCGACGGACCGCGGGGCTCCGGAGCGTGCGGCATCGAGCCGTGTGGGCCCGGGCCGCACGGGCCTGACCCGGCGCGGTGCGCTCACCGGGCTCGGCGGACTGGCCGCCGCCGGGGTGACCGGCCTTGGCGCCGCGGGGTGCGCGGCACCCGAGTCGGTCGCCGCCGGCAAGGTCAGGATGCGCTACTGGCACCTGTTCGGCGGCGGCGACGGAGTCAACATGACCGCACTGGTCGACGCCTTCGCCCGGGCCCATCCGGACATCGACATCCAGGCCACCCAGCTGGCGTGGGGCACCCCGTACTACACCAAGCTCGCGATGGCGGGTGCGGGTGGCCGGGCACCGGAGGTGGGGGTGCTGCACATGTCGCGGCTGGTGGGGTTCGCACCCGGCCGGCTGCTCGACCCGTTCGACCTGGACCAGCTCGCCGCGGGTGGCGTCACGCCGGAGCAGTTCCCCACCGACATCTGGCAACGCGGGCGTTCCGGCGGCCGGCAGTTCGCCATCCCGCTCGACACCCACCCCATGGTGCTCTTCTACAACACCGAGGTCTGCAAGAAGGCGGGCCTGCTCGACGGGTCGGGAAAGCTCCGCCCGATCAGCGGCGCCGATGACTTCGTGACCGCCCTGAAGGCCGCGAAGAAGGCCACCGGCGCCCCGGGGTGCACCGCGGAGACGCTGGGCCCGGACGCGGTAGGACCCTGGCGGTTGTTCTCCACCCTCTACTCGCAGACCGGCGGCCGCGTGCTCTCCGCGGACGGCAAGCGGCTGGTGATCGACGACGCCAAGGCGCTGAAGGTCCTCGACTACATGGCGATGCTGACGGGCGACGGCCTGATGGTGCGGCGCGCCGACTACCCGGGCACCGTCGGGGTGTTCAACGGCGGCAAGACCGGCTTCTTCCTCAACGGCGAGTGGGAGGTCAGCACGTTCAAGAACAGCGGCCTGCCGTTCTCCATGACCCGGATCCCCGCCCTGTTCGGCAGGCCCACCGCGCAGGCCGACTGCCACTCCTTCGTCCTGCCGCACCAGGAGGACCGTTCGGGCAAGCCGAACGAGGCGGCGCACACCTTCGTCGCCTGGATGCTGCGGCACTCCGTCGACTGGGCCAAGGGCGGGCACATACCGGCGTACGGGCCGGTGCGGAAGGATCCGGCGTATCTGCACCTGGAACCGCAGTCCGCTTACCGGTCGGTCATCGACGACGTGGTGCTGGACGACCCGGCCTGGTTCACCGGGTCAGCGTCCAAGGCCCAGATCGACCTGGCCGGCTTCTTCTCGGGCGTGCTCACCGGCTCCCGCTCACCCCGGAACGCCCTCGCCGAGGTCAAGTCCCACCTGCGTGACCTGCTGTCCACGCCCGACCCGCTCGGCGGCCTTGGAGCGGCCTCATGACCACCACCACGGCCACCGTGCCCACCCCCGACGAGACCGCGCGGACCGCGTCCGCCACCCCACCGGTCTCCGTGCGCCGCAAGTGGACCGAGCACGGGCTGATGTTCGTCGCCCCGTTCTTCCTCGTCTACGGCCTCTTCCTGCTCTGGCCGCTGGTCTTCGGCGTCGGCATGAGCCTGACCGACGACAACATCACCGGCTCGGGCGGCCAGTTCATCGGCTTCGACAACTACGTGGAGGCGCTCGGCGATTCCAACGTCTGGTCGTCGCTGTGGAACACCGTGTGGTTCACGGTGCTCTCGACCGTGCCGCTGGTGGTGATGGGCCTGGTCTTCGCGCTGCTCGCGCACCATCTGCGCTGGGTGCAGTGGCTGTGGCGGCTGACCTGGTTCGCGCCCTTCCTGCTGCCGTCCGGTGTCGTCTCGCTGCTCTTCATGTGGGTGATCTACCCGTCCGACTTCGGCTTCGCCGACCAGTTGCTCGCCGAGTTCGGGCTGCACCCGGGCATCGGGTGGCTGACGGACACGCGGTACGCGATGCTGTCGATCGTGCTCACCACCGTCTGGTGGACGGTCGGCTTCAACTTCCTGCTCTACCTCGCCGCCCTCCAGTCGATCCCGCAGCACCTGTACGAGGCCGCCGAGCTGGACGGCGCGAACGGCTGGCAGCGGCTGACGCGGATCACGCTGCCGATGCTGCGGCGCACCACCGGGGTGGTGCTGGTGTTGCAGGTCCTGGCGTCGCTGAAGGTCTTCGACCAGATCTACATCATGACCAGCGGCGGCCCGGACAACTCCACCCGGCCGATCCTCCAGTACGTCTACCAGACCGGCTTCACCGGCTACCGCATCGGCTACGCGTCCGCCGTCTCGTACATCTTCTTCGCGCTGATCGTGATCGTCTCCCTGGTGCAGCTGCGGCTGTCCCGGCGGAGCGGTGAGGAGTCCCGTTGAGTGCCCTCGCCCGTGTGAACGCCGCGCCCCGCGGCCGTGCCACCCGTTCCGCCTCCGGTGACAGCGGTCGCCGGCCCCGCTGGACGCCCGCCCGTATCGGCATGCTGGCGCTGTCCCTGCTGCTCGCGGTGGTGTGGGTGCTGCCGCTGGCGTGGGCGCTGGCCACCTCGTTGAAGCCGGACAGCGAGACGACGAGCACCCCGCTGAAGTGGATCGGCTCGCACCTCACGTTCGACGCCTACCAGCGCGTGTGGGACTCCGGCGACCTGGTGCGCTGGTTGTTCAACACCGCGTACATCTCGGTGATGACGACCCTGCTGACCGTCCTGCTCTGCTCGATGGCCGCGTACGGCTTCTCCCGCACCGAGTTCCGCGGTCGCAAGGTGCTCTACGCGGTGGTCCTCGCCGGGATCATGGTGCCGCCGCAGGTGCTGATCGCGCCGCTGTTCGCGGAGATGGTGCAGTTCGGTCTGGTGGACACCTACTGGGGTGTGATCCTGCCGCAGGTCGCCGTGCCCGCGATGGTGTTCATCCTGGTGAAGTTCTTCGACGGCGTGCCGCGGGAGCTGGAGGAGGCCGCCTTCGTCGACGGGGCGGGCCGCTGGCGGGTCTTCTTCACCATCGTGCTGCCGCTGTCCCGCCCGGTGCTCGCCGCCGTGGCGATCTTCACCTTCATCTCGACCTGGAACAACTTCCTGTGGCCGTTCCTGGTCACCACCGACCCGAACGGGATGACGCTGCCCGTCGGCCTGGTCAACGTGCAGTCCTCGTACGGGGTGCGCTACGCGCAGATGATGGCCTCGGTCGTCATGGCGGGGCTGCCGTTGCTGGTCGTGTTCACGCTCTTCCAGCGTCAGATCGTCCGCGGGGTCGCCCATACGGGCCTCGCGGGCCAGTGATCGGCCCCTCACACTCCTGCATCCCGGGGCCGCTCATCACCACGGACACCCTGACATCACAGACCCCCTCAGGAGACACGCATGAGTCGCCTCAGCCGTACCGGCGCCCTCCGCCGGCGCCTCGGCGCCACGCCGCGGTTAACCCGCCGGCGCACCGCCCGCGCGCTGGCCGCCCTGCCGGCCGCCCTGCTGCTGGCCCTGCTGCCGACCGCCGCTTCGGCCTACCCGAACCCGGGTGTGGTCAGCGGCGACATCGTCGTGCACGACCCGAGCATGGCCCGCACCCCCTCGGGCCAGTACCTGCTCTACTCGACCCACAACGGTCTCGAGCTGCGCACCTCCGGCGACCGCACCGCCTTCAGCCGCAGCGGCTCCGCCTTCTCGTCGGCGCCGAGCTGGTGGAGCAAGTACACCTCGGGGACGGACGCCTGGGCGCCCGACGTCTCGTACCACAACGGCACCTACTACCTGTACTACGCCGTCTCCTCGTTCGGCTCCAACACCTCCGCCATCGGGCTCGCCACGTCGAGCACCGGCCAGGCGGGCAGCTGGAGCGACAAGGGCACGGTGTACACGTCCAGCTCCTCCAGCGACTACAACGCCATCGACCCGAACCTCTTCGTCGACGGCAGCGGCTCCTGGTGGCTGTCGTTCGGCTCCTGGTGGACGGGGATCAAGATGATCCGCATCGACTCCTCCACCGGCAAGCAGTCCGGCAGCGACACCACCCGCTACTCGCTGGCCACCACCAGCAGCACGGCCATCGAGGCGCCGTACGTCATCAAGCACGGCAGCTACTACTACCTGTTCAGCTCGTACGACAAGTGCTGCGCGGGGACCAGCTCCACGTACAAGATCAAGGTGGGCCGCTCGTCCAGCGTCACGGGCCCGTACACGGACAAGAGCGGCGTCGCCCTGATGAACGGCGGCGGCACGCCCGTCCTGGAGTCGCACGGCCGCTACATCGGCCCCGGTGGCCAGTCGGTGCTCAGTGACGTGGACGGCGACCTGCTCGTCTACCACTACTACGACGGCAACGACAACGGCACGCCGAAGCTGGGCGTCAACCTGCTCGACTGGAGCAGCGGCTGGCCGGTGGCGTACTGACTTCAGTCGGTGACGCGCTGACGTAGCGCGCGAGGGAGAACGCATCGAGCCCGCGGGAGCGGCGCCCTTCTGTGACCGGGCACCGCTTCCGCCGGCGCGTCCGCCGTATTCGCAGGCGCATTCCACCCGTCGCGCACCATCCCGCGCGAGTCGCACGGCGGTATGCGCTACGCGCGTAACAATCCGGCTCAGGACCGGAGTTACGCGCGTCACATCGGGGTAAGTCTGAGGCACCCGGGCGGACTTGACGGTCGGGACGGTCGTCACCACCACGCGGGTGACATGTCGCCGCGCGTCCACGTGTCGTACGACACCACGACAGCGCGGCGCCGAACGCTGTGACCGTCCCGGCCGATCCGGCCGTCGGCACCGCACCGTCCCCCACAGAGGAGTTCACCGCTCATGCGTCGCAGATTCGCGCTTCCGCTGGCCGCCACCGGTCTCGCCCTCGCCGCCACCCTGCTGCCCACCGCCTCCGCCTCCGCGGCCCCCGCCGACAAGCTCCAGGTCCTCAGCAGCTGGACCCAGACCAGCGCCGCCAGCTACAACGCCTTCATGGCCGCCCGTAACAACCAAGGCGCCTGGTCCGCCTACGGGTTCGACTGGTCGACCGACTACTGCAGCGACTCCCCCGACAACCCGTTCGGCTTCCCGTTCAAGGACGCCTGTTCCCGCCATGACTTCGGGTACCGCAACTACAAGGACGCCGGACAGTTCCCCGCCAACAAGGACCGTCTCGACAGCGCCCTGTACGAGGACCTGAAGCGGGTCTGCGCCACCTACAGCGGCGCCACCAAGTCGGCCTGCGACGGCACGGCGTGGACGTACTACCAGGCGGTGCACAACTTCGGCTCGGTCGCCCCCGCCAAGCACGCCTGACCTGCCCTCCACCAGGCGGCACACCCGGCCCGACCGTCGGGGAGTCACGGCTCCCGGGGCGGTCGGGCCGGAGCGCTGACTTCGTGAAGTCAGCGACAGGACCCTGATGTTCATGTGATATTTGGCACCTCCCCCACGCTTTGGGCAGCGTGCCGGGGGTGCACGGGACCTGTGCCGGACCAGTACGAAGAGGGGCGTTGTGAACCAGGCTGGCCGTGTCCGCCGCGAGCGGCCGCAGGATCGCGTGCTGGAAGAGGCCATCACCCGCGCCCAGGAAGGCGACGAGGAAGCGTTCGCCACGGTGTACCGCACGGTGCACCCCGGCATCCTCGGCTACACGCGCGGCCTCGTCGGCGACGACGCGGAGGACGTCGCCGCGGAGGCCTGGTTGGAGATCACCCGCGACCTGCGCAGGTTCCGCGGCGATGCGAACGGCTTCCGCGGCTGGACGGCCACCATCGCCCGGCACCGCGCCCTGGACCACCTCCGCAGGCAGAAGGTGCGCCCCCGGTCCGCCTTCGTCGACCCGTCGATGCTGGAGTTGCCCGGCGGGCTGAACACCCACGACCAGGCCATCGAGGCCATCACCACCCAGCAGGCGCTCCGGCTGATCGCGGCCCTGCCGCAGGACCAGGCGGAGGCGGTGCTGTTGCGGGTCGTGGTCGGGCTGACCGGCCCCGCGGCGGCGCGGGTGCTGGGCAAACGCCCCGGAGCCGTGCGCTCTGCCGCCCACCGCGGGCTGAAACGGCTGGCCCGGCAGTTAGGTGACCGCGGCGTGCCGGAGGGCGGGCCCCACACCCTGGGGAAGTCGCTATGAACGAGACGTCTCGGCGGCCGGACGAACCGGTGGAGCAGCGCGTCGTGGAGGCGCTGCTGCGCGTGGTGCCACGGTCGGAGGATATCGATCCGGTTGCCCTGGAGCGGGCGCTGGAAGCCTTCCGCGGCGCGCAGCACCCCACCCCGCCGGCCCGCCCCCCGGTCCGAACCCGCACCCGGAAACGCGACGACTGGCACCCCGGCGTGCGCCCAGGGCTCAAGGGTGCCCGGCGGGCCGCCGCACTGGCCCTCGCGGTCAGCCTCGCGCTCGGTGGCGTGGCCTACGCCCTCGCCACCCTCCCCCACCGTCCCGGGCACCCCACGGCCCCGCACACCTCCCCGTCCCCGTCGGCCGGCCTCGGCACCCACGCCTCACCCCACCCCGCGCCGCACCCACCCACCTCGCCCGGCACCGGCGAGGGCACCCGGAAGCCGGGCGGGGGCAAGCACGGGAAGCAGCACGAGAAGGCGGACAAGAACAGGGACGCGACCGGGAGCAGGAGCAGCGGGAAGGGCAACAACGGGAAGGCGAAAGGGAAGGGGAACGAGGACAGGACGCCCAAGGGGCGTGCTGCCGGGGACCAGGGAAAGGGCCAGAAGAAGACCAGGAAGAACGACAAGGGCAAGAAGAACGACGGGGCCACGAAGACCGACGAACCCGGGAAGGACAGGAACGACGAGAGGGTCAAGGGAACCACCAGGCCCGACCGTCGGATCCACCGGACCACGGCCGAGGAAGGGCCCGGCACGAGGAATCCGAGCACGTTCCCCAGCGCGACGGGAACGCCGTAGCCACTCCGCTCAGGGGGTTCCCGTCGGTTCGTCCGACCGTGGGGCGCATCGCGGGCAGGAAACCGGCACTCAGGCCGACCTCTCCCGCACGGGCACAGCCTTGATCGCAGGCTCCTTCGAAGCCCCCGCCTTCCGCTCAGCCGACTTGCGAGCCAGCCAGAACACGCCCAGCGGCCTCCACCGACCGAGGGGCGCATCGCGGCCAGCGCACCGACGCCCAGGCCGACTTGCGCCCGTCGGGTTCGACCAGCGGGCGGGCGTATCGCGGGCCGAGGGTCGGCGCTGGTTCAGGCCGACTTCCGTCCCCGGGTGGTGGTCTTCTTCGGCTGGCCCGTCTTCTTCGTGGTCGCCGACTTCTTCCGGGTCGCGGCCTTCTTCGCAGTCGCCGTCTTCCGTTCGGCCGTCTTTCGGGCCGGGGTCGCCGCCGTCTTCTTGGCCGCCTGTTTCCCCGTCGACTTCGCGGTCTTGCGCGCCGCCCGGCGCCGGCCGGCGGAAGGCTCCGTGCCCTCCTCCTCGGGCGCACCCTCGCCACGGGACTCCCGCGCAGCGCGTACCGAGCTCTCCAGGGCGGACATCAGGTCGATGACCTTGCCGCCGGTCTCGGGCCCGGCCGGCTGTTCCAGGGGCTCGCCCGAGGTCTTCGCGGTGATCAGTTCTTCCAGGGCCGCGCGGTAGTCGTCGTGCAGTTCGTCGAGGTCGACCTCGCCGAGCGTGGCCATCAGCGTGTCCGCGAGGTCCAGCTCCGCATCGCGCACCGTGACCTCGACCTCGGGTGCGGCGTCCTCGGGGGAGCGGATCTCGTCGGGCCACAGCAGGCCGTGCATCGCGATCACGTCTCCGACGACCCGCAACATGCCGAGCCGCTCCCGCCCGCGCAGCGCGAACTTCGCGATCGCCACCCGCCCGCTGCGCCGCAACGCCTCGCGCAGCAGGGCGTACGGCTTCGTGGCCTGGGCCCCGTTCGCCTGCACGTAGTACGCGGTGCCCATCTGCAACGGGTCGATGCGCTCGGCCGGGACGAAGGCGACGATGTCGACGGTCTTGGTGGTGCGGATCGGCAACGCGGCGAGATCGTCGTCGGTGATCGGCACGATGGAGCCGTCCGGCTCCTGGTAGCCCCGGCCGATCTCGTCCTGCGTGACCTCCCGGTCCTCCAGCTCGCACACCTTGCGATAGCGGATCCGGCCGCCGTCCTCGGTGTGGATCTGCCGGAAGGCGATCGAGTGGCTCTCGGTCGCGTTCACCAGCTTGATGGGGATGTTGACCAGGCCGAAGGAGATGGCTCCGTTCCAGATGGATCGCACGTTCCGCACCTTTGCCATGGTTCCGAGTGCGTATCAGTGGATTCATGTTATTTCACGGCATTCATGAGACGCTCGTCGTATGACGCCGATCACGGAGGTGGAGGGACGGCGGCTGTCGCTGACCAATCTGGAGAAGGTCCTCTATCCGCGCAGCGGCTTCACCAAGGCGGAAGTCCTGCACTACTACGCGACGGTGGCCGAGCCCCTGCTGGCCCAGCTGGACGACCGCCCTGTGTCGTTCCTCCGCTTCCCCGACGGGCCCGAGGGGCAGCGGTTCTTCGCCAAGAACGTGCCGCCGGGCACGCCCGACTGGGTGAGGACCGCCGAGGTGCCCCATTCCGACGGCCCGGCGCGCCAGGTCCTGGTGTCGGACCTGGCCAGCCTGATGTGGGCGGCGAACCTGGTGCCCGAGTTCCACACCCCGCAGTGGCGGGCGGGCGCCTACGGCGTGGCGGACCGCCTGGTGTTCGACCTGGACCCCGGGGCGCCGGCGACCGTGGTCGAGTGCTGCCGGGTGGCGCTGTGGCTGCGCGAGCGGCTGGCCGAGGACGGCCTGGAGGCGCATCCCAAGACCTCCGGATCGAAGGGGCTGCATCTGCTGGTGGCGCTGGAGCCGGTGGCGTCGTCGCAGGTCACGGCCTATGCCAGACGGCTCGCCGTGGCGGCCGGGCGGGCCTTCCCCGAACTGGTGACCCATCTGATGAAACGCAGCCTGCGCACCGGCAGGGTCTTCGTGGACTTCAGCCAGAACGCCGCCGCCAAGACCACCGCCACCCCGTACACGCTGCGCGCCCAGCCGGAGCCGACCGTCTCGGCGCCGGTGACCTGGGACGAGGTGGCCGCGTGCCGGGACCCGGCGCACCTGGTGGTGACCGCCGCCGAGGTCCCGGACCGGCTGCACGAGCACGGCGACCTGCTCGCGCCCCTGCTGGCGGAGGAACGGGCGGGCACGCTGCCCGAGGGGTGAAACCCGCAGCCGTGCAGCCCGGAGGCGGGCGACCCGTCAGGCCCGTCGCCCTCCCCCGGCTGCCTCACAGCCGCAGCCAGGTGTGCCGGTCGCGTGCCGTGCCGTACAGGGTCTCCACCTCCGCCGGTTTGAGGACGACGCCTTCGCGGCCCAGCATCGGCAGCTCGGTGTCCCGGATGACGTGCACGTCGCGGGCGGGCGTGCGGAACTCGACGGCGGCCGGGTCGACCAGCACCAGGACGGGGCGCACCTCCACGTCGAGGGCGTGGGCGGCACGGTCGGCGTCGGCACGCAGCCGGGACAGCGGCGGCGCGTGGGTACCGCGGCCGAGGTCGACCACCGGCGGGGTGATGCGCACCCGGCGGCGGTGCGCATGCAGTGCGTGCAGGGCGAAGAGCCCGCCGGGACCGATGAGGAGGTGGTGGATGCGGTCGGCGCCGGGCAGCAGGAGGGAGTGCAGGGTGCGCCAGCCCGCGGCCTCCATCCGGTCGAGCGCCTCGCCCACCGTCTCTTCGGCGGCCAGTGCCCGGCGCCGCGGGTCGGGGCGGAGGCGGCGGACGGCCGCCGGTTCGCGTTCCAGTGAGACGCGCAGCGCCTCGCCGGGACGGTTGGGGGCGAGGTCGTCGTCGGGGTGCAGGGCGAGCCTGGCCAGTTCGGCGGGCGTCGGCACCGGAGGCGGACCGACCGTGACATCGCCGGCCAGGTAGGGCGCCAGGGCCTCCAGGACGGTTTCGGTGAGGTCCTGGCGCAGGATGTTCACCCGGGAGGCGTCCCGGTCGAACCAGGCGACGTTTCCGCCGTCCGGGAGGCTCACGTAGAGCCGCGCCCGGCCGTGCCGCCAGGACGGTACGACGCGCAGCTCACTCATGCCGGCCCCGCCTCCGTGCGCGCGCCCTGGGGTCGTCGTGCGCCCCCGTCACCGTCCCTCTCCCCGTCCATCGTGCGCTCCCGCCCCGGATCCGTCGTGCGCTTGTGTCCTGGACCTGTCGTGCGCCGGCATCCCGGGATCGTCGTGCGCCCGCACCCAGCCTGCACCACTCGCCTCCTCATTCACCGCCGCCTCACCCGCACGGTAACCCGCGGGCACCCCGGTCTCAGCCGCACCGGGTCTCGCCAAGTCCCCCCACACCGGTCCCGCACGCCGGTCCGGCACGGCCGTGCCCCGATCCGGGTCTGCCGGGTGCCCGGCCCGCGCCCGGCCGGCGCCCGGTCCGGACCGCGGTGTGCCCGACCATGGGACCAAGTCCGGCGGCGCGTCGGCAAGCACGCCGCCGGTCGACAACGGCCCCGGCCGGGCGGCGCGTTCGTCGGGCAGACCGCGGCTGGGCGCACTGCTCGCGAACGACGGTCCCGCACGCCTGCATACTCAGGTTTCCCACGTGATGTCCGCGCCGGACACCCCAGCTGGCCTGCTCTTCCGGCTGGGGGTCCGGCCCGTCGCGGAGCGACTGTGGACCACAGCATCCCCGGGAAAACGCAGTAACTCCCCTCAAGGGATTGACGCCCCCGACCCGGAGCGATCTCATGAAGGTGTGACCGGCGGTAACACCCCGGGGTGTGCCGAAGCACGGCCGGATGAACGGAGTGGGAGAGCATGACGACCCTGCCGGACGAGGCGAAGCTGCGGGACGCACTCGGGGTGCTCAAGGACCGGGAGCAGGTCGCCGAACGGCTGCTCCTCGCCTCCGACCAGCACTCCTTCGACCCGGACACGGAGCTCGACTGGGACGCACCGTTCGAAGAAGGCAAGTGGTTCTGGCCGCCGGAGCTGGTCTCCCTCTACGACACACCGCTCTGGCGGCGGATGTCAGAAGAGCAGCGGATGAACCTCGCCCGGCTCGAAAACGCCTCGCTCGCCTCCCTCGGCATCTGGTTCGAGGTCATCCTCATGCAGCTGCTGGTGCGGCACATCTACGACATGTCGCCGACGAGCTCACACGTGCGCTACGCACTCACGGAGATCGCCGACGAGTGCCGGCACTCGAAAATGTTCGCCCGGCTGATCCACAAGGGTGGCTTGCCCACCTACCGGGTGACCCCGCTGCACCACAACCTGGCCCGGGTGATGAAGACGGTGTCGACCACCCCGGGTTCCTTCGCCGGGACCCTGCTCGGCGAGGAGATCCTGGACTGGATGCAGCGGCTGACCTTCCCCGACGAGCGGGTCCAGCCGCTGGTGCGCGGCGTGACCCGGATCCATGTGGTCGAGGAGGCCCGCCACGTGCGCTACGCGCGCGAGGAACTGCGCCGCCAGATGGTGACCGCCCCCCAGTGGCAGCGCCGGATGACCCGGGTGACGTCCGGCCAGTCCGCGCGCGTCTTCGCGCTCTCCTTCGTCAACCCGCAGGTCTACACCGACGCCGGCCTCGACCGGCACGAGGCGGTGGCCCAGGTGAAGGCCAGCCCGCACCGCCGCGAGGTGATGCAGGCCGGCGCCAAGCGGCTGACGGACTTCCTGGACGACGTGGGTGTGTTGCGCGGCGTCGGCCGCCGGATGTGGAAGTCGGCGGGCCTGCTGGCGTGACCGGCGCCCACGGCACGGCAACCGACCGGTGCGCGTGCCATCGCGCGCCCCCGTAAGCCACCCGCACGCCCGGCGTCCCGTCGCCCGGGTGACACTGGTGCGGTGAGGAGCGAAGACACCGCCTTCGTCGGCGGTCCCCTGGACGGCCGGGTGCTGCCGGTGCTGGTCGGCCCGACGGGCCAGCCGCCGAAGGTCTACCGGGTCCCGGTGCCGGACGCCGCGGGCGGCGCCCCGGCCGTCCTGGTCTACCGGCGGGTGGCCGCGGGCTACAGCAGGCGCTTGGGCCTGCAACTGGGCTGGCGCTACGAGTACGACCCGGAGGGCACCGCCTCGGGACGCGGCGGCCGCCTCAAGTGGCCGTGGACCCGACCGGCGAGCGGGCCGACGGCCTGACGCACCACCCGTGCAGCGAGCGCGTGCCGACCGCAGGACGGACGCCTGCCCTCCCCCGCGGCCCCTCCGTCTCCCGCCCCTCCGTCTCCCGCCCCTCCGTCTCCCGCCCGTCCACCTCCCGCCCGGGTCACCCGATCGGCTGCCCTCCGGTGGCCGGCAAGGTCACCGTTCCCGCCCCGCGCGGGTGAGATCTTTGGGCCGAACCGCCCAGCACAGGTGAGCGTCGCCCCCCGGGCCCGGGACATTCCACCGTGCGGTGCGCACGGACCTCCCGTCGCCCGCTGCGGAGGTGACCACATGACGGGCAGGCTCGTACGGGGGATCTGTACGGCCGCGGCGGCCGCTGTCGCGGCAGGCTCACTCGTCGCGGGCACGCCGGCGTCCGCGCAACCCGGACCGGTGCCGGCGCCATCGGGTCCGGCGGCCGGCAGCGGCGCACGGGCCGGCGCGCCGGAGCGCGACAGCACGGACCGCGACAGCACGGACCGCGGCGGTACAGCCCGCGCCGGCGCCGGCCGCGGCACGACCGACCGCGCCGGGGCGGACCGTGGCACCACGACGCGCGACACCGCGCACCGTGCCACCACCGGCCGCGCTGCCGCACCGGGCGCGCCGGGCGCACCCGGCGCCGGCGAAACCTCGGTGACCGCGCTGCTGAACGACCTACGGCGCCTCTACGCCACCGCCGAGGCCGCCGACACCGCCTACCGCACGACGCAGCGCACGCTGCAACGCCGGCGCGGCAGTTCCGCCGGCCTGAACCGGCGGCTGACGAGGGCCCAGCGTGCCCTGCACGACAGCAAGGTGGCCGCCGGGCGGCTGGCCCGGTTGCAGTACCAGGGCAGCAGCACCGCGCTCTCGCCGTACGTCCAGCTGCTGCTCGCCCGTGACCCGCAGCACGCGCTGGAGCAGGGCCACATGCTGCAACGGGTGTCCGCGGCGCGCGCCTCGGTGGTGCACCGGCTCACCGACGATGAACGCCGGGCGCGCACGCTCGCGGCCCACGCGCACCGCAGGACCAAGGCGCAGGAGGCACGGGCGGCCCGCCAGAAGAGGCAACGCGACGCCGCGCGGGCCCGTCTGAAAGCCGTGGAGAAGCAGCTCGCCGCGCTCGGCGCCACACCGCAGGCCACGGCCCGTGGCACCGCACGACCCGACACCCGGCCGGAGCCCGAACGGAGCACGCAGGCCACCGCAGCAGCCGCGAGCCTCACCGGGCTGACCGGCTCGGCCCGCTCGCTGCTCAGCAGGGCGCTCAGCAGTTCCCGCCCACCGTCGAAGGCCGGCGCCGCCGCGCTGCGGTACGCGGTGCAGCAGATCGGCAAGCCCTACCGGTGGGGCGCCGCGGGGCCCGACGCGTTCGACTGCTCCGGACTCACCTCGCAGGCATGGGCGCACGCCGGCCGGACGCTGCCGCGCACCAGCCAGGCCCAGTGGCGGAGCCTGCCCCGGGTGTCGATGGACCAGCTGCGCCCCGGCGACCTGGTGGTGTACTACCCGACCGCCACGCACGTCGCCCTGTACGTGGGCGGCGGCATGGTCGTACAGGCCCCGCGTCCCGGCGAGCGGGTCAAGGTGTCACCGGTGCGCTCCAACCCGGTCCTCGGCGCGGTACGCCCCGGCTGAGCCGGCGGCCGGCCCGGGGAACGGCCGCCGGCACGTGGCGGGCAGCCCGGTGGCCCGTCAGGCCTGGCCGGCGACCTGCCGCAGGTACTGCCCCGTCAGCTCCGGGTCGTAGAAGAAGTTCTCGAAGTCCGACGGGTCGTTGAAGCCGCCCGCCACCCGGTCGGCGACCTCCTGGTGCTCGCCGGCCGCGCCGAACAGGCCGAGGACGTGCTCCGGCGGCGGGGCGAGCATCGCGTTGGTCCACTTGGTGACGTGCTGGGCGACCTCGGACCAGTAGCGGTCGAAGGTGGCCGTCATCCACGCCTCGTCGAAGGGCTCGTCGCCCCGCGCGAGGATCGCGTCCAGGTAGAGCGCGGCGCACTTGGCGGCGGAGTTCGAGCCCTGGCCGGTGATCGGGTCGTTGGTGACGACGACGTCGCCGACACCGAGCACCGCCCCACCGCCCGGCAGCTGCCCGACGGGCCGGCGCACCGTGGGGGTGAACCGGCCGGACAGCGTGCCGCGCTCGTCGGTCAGCTCCACCTTGGTGGCGCGCGCGTACTCCCACGGCGTGAACCGCTCCATCAGCTCCAGCGTCAGCGCCAGATGCTCCGAGGGGTCCTTGACGCCCTGGAAGACGTCGAGCGGGCCGCCGGGGATGCCCTCCAGGAAGAGGATGTCGGCCCGCCCGGACGTCGTCAGGGTGGGCATGACGAACAGCTCGCCCACCCCGGGGATCGGGTTGCAGCGCACCGCCTCCACGTCCGGGTGCTCGGGGCGCGGGCCGAGACCGTGCACGTACGCGACGGCGAGGGCACGCTGCGGCTCGGTGTGCGGGGAACGGGCGGCGTCGCGCGCGAAGAGCGAGCCGAGTTCGCCGCGGCCGGCGGCGACCAGCACCAGGTCGTTCGAGCGCGCGAAGTAGTCCAGGTCGGAGACGGTCACGCCGTGCACGACGAGCCGGCCACCGCGCTCGACGAAGGTGTCCATCCAGCCGGCCATCTTCAGCCGCTGGTCCACCGACTGGGCGTGGCCGGGCAGCCGGCCGAGCCAGTCGATGACCCGTGACGAGGAGCCGGACGCGTCGGGCGGGCCCGCGACGGACAGGCCCAGGCCGTGGATGCGGGGCGCCTCGGACTCCCAGAAGTCCAGGCCCAGATCCCGCTCGTGGTGCAGCGCCGCGTCGAACATGCACTGCGTGGACATCACCCGCCCGGAGCGGATCTCGTCCGCCGTCCGGTTGGACATCAGGGTGACCTCGTACCCGTGCCCCTGGAGGCCGAGGGCGAGCTGGAGTCCGGACTGGCCGGCTCCGACGACGAGTACCTTCCGCATGCGGGGTCTCCTCCTGCTGGTTCTTCGAGCGCGAACCCCGGCATCGGTTCTCCGGGGCCGGTGGCGGCGAGCGGCGACCCGTCAGGCGGGAGTGGCGTCCAGGGCATGGCCCACGAGGGCGAGCAGGGTCTCGACCACCGGGATCCGCAACCGGGCGTCCATGACCAGTACGGGAACGTGCACCGGCACCGTCAGGGCGTCCCGCACATCCTCGGCGGCGAACTTCTCCGTGCCCTCGAAGTGGTTGACCGCGACCACGTACGGCATGCCACAGCTCTCGAAGTAGTCGAGCACCGGGAAGCAGTCCTGAAGCCGGCGGGTGTCCACCAGAACGACGGCGCCGATCGCGCCACGCACCAGATCGTCCCACATGAACCAGAAACGTCGCTGGCCAGGGGTGCCGAAGAGGTAGAGCACCAGATCGTCGTCGAGGGTGATCCGACCGAAGTCCATGGCGACGGTGGTCGTCGACTTGTCCGGTGTCGCGGTGAGGTCGTCCATCTCCTCGCTGGCCACCGTCATCAGCGCCTCGGTCTCCAGCGGGCTGATCTCCGAGACGGTGGTGACCAACGTGGTCTTGCCGACGCCGAACCCGCCGGCCACCACGATCTTGGTGGCCACCGGCGCCCGGGTACGGTCCAACTGCCAGGGCCGCAGGCAGTCCTCGGGCTCGTCGACGCCACCGGGCAGCACCGTGCCACGGGCGGCGCCGGTGTCGCCACCGCCCGGGTCGGTGCCCTCGCCGCCTTGACGGTCGGGCGGTTCGGTCTCGTCGGAGACGGTCTCGTCAGAGACGGCGAAGTCCACTCAGCACCCTTTCCAACAGCACGCGGTCCGGCGCTCCCGGGCCGTGACCGGTTCCGTACACGCGGATCCTTCCCTGGTCCGCCAGGTCGCTCAGCAGCACGCGGACCACGCCGAGCGGGATCCTCAACAGCGCCGCGATCTCGGCCACCGTCCGCATCCGGTGGCAGAGTTCGACGATGGACCGCATCTCCGGCATCATCCGGGCACCGCCCTGCGGCGGCCCGGACGGCTGCCCCTCGGGCGCCTCGACGGCGGCGACGAACGTCTCGACGAGCAGCACATGACCGAAGCGGGTACGACCGCCGGTGAGCGAGTAGGGGCGCACGCGGGCGGGCCTGGAGCCCGCACCGCGGCGCGGCAAACCGTCGCCCATCAGGTACGCCCCGCGGGCCGACCCGCCAGCGGCTCACGCGCCATCGACCGGGCCGGCTCGGCGACGGACCGGCGCACCGCACCGGGCACCCGCTCGTCCCGTGCCGCGTTCGACGCCCCGTTCTCCATCGACTGGCGCAGCTCGCTGCGGAGTTCGGGGGTGAGGACGTGCCCGGCACGGCTGACGAAGAACGCCATGTGGTACGCGACGATGCTCATGTCGCACTCGGGGGTGGCGTGCACGCCCAGCAGCGAACCGTCGCTGATCGCCATCACGCAGAGGTTGCCCTCCCGCATGGTGACCACGGTCTGCTTGACCTTGCCGCCGTCCATCAGCTTGGCCGCACCGAGGGTGAGGCTGCCGAGCCCGGAGACGATGGTGGCGAGGTCGGCCGCGGACCCCCGCGGTCCGCCCGTCGCGGCGGCGCGGGCTGATCGCCCCTGCGCCGCGCCGCCCGCACCGCCGTCGTCCCGGCCGGTGTGGGTGCCTCCCTCCGCGTCGGAGGAGAGCAGCAGCAGTCCGTCGGAGGAGACCACCGCGATCGACAGCAGTCCGGGCACCTCCTCCACGAGATTCGCCAGCAACCAGTGCAGATTCCGGGCTTCCCTGCTCAGGCCGTGCGTACTGGGCGCAGTCAACTGCTTGCCTCCTCGACTGTGTCCCCCTGGGCGTCCGCGACTGGTCGGGCCGCGTGAGCTGGTCCATCGTGCCGATTCTGCCGCGTCGTCGTGGTGGTGGTGAGGGGGTGCTGCGGAGCGCGCGGGTGGGGTACGGCGGGCGGCGTCGTGGGTGCGTCGGACGCGCGACGGGGGGTGCGCGTGCTGGACGCGGGGCGGGGGGTGGTGGGTCCGGTGGCGGGGCGGCCCGCCGGTGTCGGGTCGTCGTACGAGCCGGCCGGTGCGGTGGCGGGGTCCGCCTCCGCGTCCTGCCGCCCGGCTCTGGCCCCTTGCTGGAACCCGCCGAGTCTGCGGCGCAGTTCCTGCGCGTCCACGCCACCGGTGCGCTCCATCGGCTCACCGGCCTGCGGGGCGATCCGGGGCGTCCGCTTCGGCAGCCCCTTGGCGGTCAGCCGCTGGGGGGCGGCGGTTCCGGGGGCCCCGGGTGCGGCGGCGGGGTCCTGCGGCGCGGTGGGCGCGGCGGCGTCCCGGGTCCGCTCGTGGGCGTCGGGGCCGATGGCGTAGGGGTTGATGGGGTGGTCGGGGGTGAGGGGGGCTTCGTGCCGCGTCGGTGAGCGGTGTCCGGTCGGCTGCGCACCCGCCGGCGCGCCCTGTTCCGGACCCGCCGGCCCGGCCGGCTCCGTACGGGCATGGCCGGGGGCGGACGCCGCGGCCTGGTGCGGGCCGGACGCCGCGGGCTCGCCCTGCGAGGCGGCATCGGCGAGGGCGCTCTCCGCCGCCGCGATCAGGGAGTCGGCGAGGCCGCGCCCGGGAAGCACCGGCGAGTTCGCCTCCGTCGCGGCACCGGGCCCCTGCTGTGCGGCGGCCGGTCCCCCGACCACGCGCACCTCGCTCGGCGGTGCCACGACACCCGCTCCGGACTCGCCCAGCGCCGAGCGCGGCACCCACACGACCGCCGCGATGCCGCCCTGCTGCTGCTCGCGCAGCCGCACCCGCACACCGTGCCGCTGGGCCAGCCGCGCCACCACGTACAGACCGAGCCCGAGCCCGTCCGGTGTGTCCGGGCCGGCCGCGAGGTCCCCGGTCGAACGCGTCGCCTGGGCGCTGGAGACCAGCCGGGCCAGTTCCGCGTTGATCCCGGTCAGCCGCTCGGGCGCCATGCCGATGCCCTGGTCGGCGACGGAGAGCATCACGTCACCGCTCTCCAGCAGCCAGCCGGAGACCTCCACGGTGGCGTCCGGCGGCGAGCACGAGGTGGCGTTCTCCATCAGTTCGGCGAGCAGATGGCTCAGGTCGTCGGCGGCGAGCCCCGCGATGTGCGGCTGCGCGGGCAGCGCGGCGACGTGGATGCGCGTGTAGTGCTCGACCTCGCTGACCGCGGCGCGCACCACGTCGATCAGCGGCACGGGACCGGCGTGCTGGTGGCCGCGGTCGGCACCGGCGAGCACGAGCAGGTTCTCGCTGTGCCGCCGCATGACCGTGGCGAAGTGGTCGAGCCGGAACAGCGTGGCGAGCCGGTCGGGGTCGTCCTCCTGCTCCTCCAGCTTCTCGATGACGGCGAGCTGCCGCTCGACGAGACCGAGGGTGCGCAGCCCGAGGTTCACCAGGGTGCGCTGGCCGCCACCCTCCTCAGCGCCGTCGACCGCCTCCTCGTCCGCCGCGGTCTCCGCCACGTCCTCCGCCACGTGCGCGTCTTCCCGTGCGACGGCCCGCTGCGAACCGCCCGCCGGGGTGCCGTCCGCCGCGGCGCCGTGCGCCTGTGCGTGCAGCTCGACGGCATGCGCGTGCAGCGCGTTGACGGAGCGCAGGACCTGCGCGAACTCGTCGTTGCGGCCGGTGAAGCGGATGGGTTCGGCGGCGACGGGGTCGGCGGCCAGCCGGGCGGTGCCCAGGCGCAGCACGGCGAGCGGGCGGGTCAGCCCGCGTGCCATCGCCATGACGATGCCGACGCCCAGCAGCAGGCAGACGCCGGCGAGCGCGACACGGATCTCCAACGCCGTCACCGCGTCGTCGCGCAGCCCGGCGAGCTCCTTGATCCGGTCCACGTTCAGCGAGGCCTCGGCGCTCCGCATCACGTCGATCCGCGCGGTGAGCGTGCCGGCCAGCTTCTCGGCGTCGGTGTCCCGGTCGTCGTCGGACAGGGTGGGCTGGTCGGTGAGCCGGGCGAGGGCCTTCTCCGCCGCGGTGACGTCCGGCCCGGTGACGGTGGTGTCGTACGTGCTGCGGTACGCGTCGCTCGCCCGGTCCCGGAAGCCGGCGAGCTCGGCCGTCTCACGCAGCCGGGCCTGCTGGGCTGCGGCGCTCAGCTCGTTGCGCTGCCGGGTGGCGGACGCGGGCTCGTTGGGGACGGTGCGCGGCAGTCCGGTGGCCGGGTCGATGACGGTGGTGGTGCCGGTGGCACCGGGCACGGCGAGCGCGGCGAGCAGCAGCCCACGGGTGGCCTCGGCCTGCTCGACGGCGGTGTCCAGACCGGCCAACGCATGCCCACCCCGGGTGGCCTCGGGCGGCATGCGGTCCGCCAGGTCCTCCGCGAGGTGGTGCAGGGCGAGGATGACGTCCGCGTACGCCTGATGCACCGTGAGGGCGCTGCTCTTGCCGCTCAACGCCGACTTGCGCACCCCGGCGACCCGATCCAGGTCACGGCGGAGCGCGGCCGGTGCGTCGTCGTCGGCGCGCAGCTCGGCGATCCGCCGGTCGACGGGGACGCTGTGCGTGTCGGCCGGAGCCCTCCCGTGCGGCCGCCCGGCGGCGACGTACGCGGTGACCGCCTGGCTCTCGTCGGCCAGCGCGTGGGCGAGGGTGAGCGCCCGCTGGGTGCGCCGGGCGTCGTCCAGCAGCGCCTGCGCATCGCTGAGCCGTCCGGAGGCGTCGATCAGCCCCGGCGCACTCGCCGCGGCGGTCGCGGCCGCCACCACGGCAACGGCGACGACGAGCCGGTTCCGCACCCGCGCACGCCGGCCACGGCCCACGGGGGCGGGGGGACGGGGGGCGCTCGAAGCGGGTGCGCCCTTGCCGGCCTTGAGGCCCGTGGCGGTCTTGGGATCCGTGGCGACCCCGGCCTCCGTGGCGACCCCGGCGTCCGCGGTCGTCTTCGTGCCCGCGGTCGCCTTCCGACCCGTGCCGCCCTTGCCACCCGTGCCGGTCTCGGCCCCTGTGGTCGCCACCTTGCCGTCTCCCCTGCCCTTGACGTCCTTGCCGGCGGCGGAGCCGGAAACGGCGTCGCCACCGGAGTCGGTATCGGTGTGGGGGTTGATGATCGTACCGGCGTCCTTATCCGCATCGGTGGGGGTGGCCGCCGGACCGGATGCCGTCGCATCCGTGGTCGCGTGCGTGCTCGGGTCCGCGTGCGCGTCCACGGCACGTGCCTTCGGCACACCGGCGGGTGGCGTGGCGTCCTCGGCTCTGCGGGCGGCGCCCCCGCCGCGCACCGCGGGTCGTGCGCCCCGGACCGTGGGGCACGGGTGGAGGTCGTCGAGCCCGGGGGCCTGGTCACCCGGGGTGGTGCCCGCGGGGTCCGCCGGCCCGGTGGGACCATCCGGCGTGCGGCCGCCCGTGGCTTCCGCCGACACCGTCTGCTGCCTGCCTTCGCGCCGCGGCCGCTTCTTCTGCACCGGTGCTCGCAATCTCGTCGTCTGCCCTAAGACCCGGGTGACGATCCGTCAACACGAGCAGTCTCCGGGTACGGTTCCCGACCATCCCAGTGCCCGTGAGAAGTGGACGCGCATCGCACCACCCGCCACTCGAAGGAGTGAACCTGGACGGGGAGTCGTCGGCAAGTTCCCCTGTCATACGCAGCAGGCATGCGTGCCAGGCCAGTTGGACGTTGCGCACCGCCTTTGGCAAGATGCCCCGCCGCTCCGTGCACGGACGCCTCAATCTATCCCAAAGGGGCCGCCTGACCTGCGGCTACTGTCCGATTCTCGCACCCTGCCGCGCCGCCTCGGACCAGCCGGATCCGGTCATGCAGACTGGCCGAATGCGCATCGAATTGGCCACGGCACCGGGCACCCCCGCACACCCCAACGAGGACTACGCATCGGTGGCGCTGCCCGCCTTCGGACGGGGTGGCGCCTTGGTACTCCTGGACGGTGTGACCCCGCCGCGCGACGCATACGGGTGTCTGCATTCCGTCCCCTGGTTCACCGCCCGGTTGGGTGGCGCGCTCGGCGAACTGTCCGTTTCCCGGCCGGAACTAGCCCTGACCGACGTTCTTCACAAGGCGATTCTGCGCACCGCTGACGCACACCGTGCGACCTGTGACCTTTCTCACCCGCGCACCCCTCAGGCGACGGTGGTCCTGGTCCGCTGGGACGACGAGCGGGTGGAACATCTGGTGCTCTCCGACTCGGTCCTGCTGGTGACGGCGCCGGACGGCCGGGTGGAGCCGGTCCTGGACGGCCGTCTCGCCCACGTGCCACGCGCCTCCCTCGCCTCGGACGCCATCGCCGACGCGACGGTGCGCAACAAGGAGGGCGGCTTCTTCACCGCGGCCGCCGACCCGGAGGTGGCGGCACGTGCGGTGACGGGTACGCGGCCGCGCACGGAGGTGCAGTCCGTTGCGGCGCTCACAGACGGGGCGGCGCGCTGGGTGGAGAAGTTCCGCGAGGGCGACTGGCCGGACTGCGTCGCCCTGCTGCGCAAGGAGGGGCCACAGGCGCTCGTCGACCGGGTGCGCGCGCTGGAGAGCGCCGACACCGAGCGGGTCTTCCTGCGCCGCAGCAAGACCCACGACGACGCGGCGGTGATCTACGCGGAGCTTTGACACGCGGCCCGCCGCGCCGTCCACTGCCGCACCCGCCACACCACCCGCCGATCACGCCCGCCTCACTTCACTCCGCCCCCGCCGCCGCGTTCAACTGGTGCAGCAGTCGCGCCAGCTCGGCGACCTCCGTGCGGTCCCAGTCGGAGAGCTCGCGGACGTAGCGGGCGCGGCGGGCGTCGCGTACGGTGCGCAGCCGGTGGCCGCCGCGCTCGGTGAGGTGGATGAGCCAGGCCCGCCCGTCGGCCGGGTCGGGCTCCCTGGCGACGAAGCCGAGCGCCTCCAGGGCGCGCAGCTGCCGGCTCATGGTGGCCTTGCCGACGCCGATGTACCCGGCGAGGTCGGTGGCCCGCTGCCGGCCGAGCTCGTCCAGGCAGACGAGCAGACCGTAGGCGGACGGCTCCAGGTCCGGGTGGACGGCTCGGGCCATCTCACCCGAAGACGCCCGGGCTCGGCGCAGGAAAACCGTCAACTCCCTTTCCAACGCCAGGAACTCCGGGTCGACGCGGGATTCGGGCGCGCCGGTTTCCGCAGCCTGTTCCGCGCTGTTTCCGTCTCCGCGCACGTCTGCATCCATGCTCTGCATTACGAGGTTCCCGATCTGAAAGTTCCGCCGACTTCGGTTGCCGTTTCCGGCGGACACGGTCGTCGCCCCAGCTCGGCCAGTATTCCGTAGGCGTAGACCACCGGCGATCACCGCGGCCCTTCCCGCAAGGGTTCTACGTGCGTAGAATCGCATTGATGTCATGCAACCGACAAATCGTCGGATTGAGACGCCACCCATCCCCACCCGTGGGTCGCGCCAGAGTCACCGAACTTCCCCCCTGTCCCCCCATCCGGGCTCCCACGAGCCGTGCCGGCTCGTGCGCCCGCCAGGCATTCGGAGGCACACCATGCATGTCCGCGTCCGCAGACCCCTGACGACCCGCCGCTCACCCCGCACGGCGGTCGGGGCCCTCCTCGCCGCGCTCAGCCTGCTCGTCGCCCTGCCCGCCGCGGCCCAGGCCGCCGACCACCACAGCACGGTGCCCGAACGCGGCTCCGCCTACCTGGGCATGGGCGTCGTCGAACACGACGGCCGGGCCCCCGCCGGGCCGCTGCACGCCGACGCCGAGCAGACGGAAGGCGTCGACGTCGCCAGCTACCAGGGCAACGTGGACTGGGCCGGGCTGTGGAACAGCGGCGTGCGGTGGGCCTACACGAAGGCCACCGAAGGCACGTACTACCAGAACGAGTACTTCACGCAGCAGTACAACGGCTCCTACAACGTCGGCATGATCCGCGGCTCGTACCACTTCGCCACCCCCGACACCACGTCCGGCGCCACCCAGGCCCAGTACTTCGTGGCACACGGCGGCGGCTGGTCCAAGGACGGCAAGACGCTGCCCGGGATGCTGGACATCGAGTGGGACCCGTACGGCGGGGACTGCTACGGCCTGAGCCAGGGCGCGATGGTCTCGTGGATCCAGGACTTCACCACCACCTACCGCTCGCTCACCGGTCGCGACCCCGTGATCTACACGGCCACCAGCTGGTGGACCGAGTGCACGGGCAACTCCGGAGCCTTCGGCAGCGTCAACCCGCTGGCGATCGCCCGGTACGCCTCCGACGTGGGGACGCTGCCGGCCGGCTGGGGCTTCTACACGATCTGGCAGTACACGTCGACGGGTCCGATCGTGGGCGACCACGACCACTTCAACGGTGCGCTGGACCGGGTACAGGCGTTGGCCAACGGTTGATTTGTTCCCGGGCGTTGCCCGGGGCGCCCGGTGCGGTTCACGTGCCCGTGCGGTGTGGCTACGCCGGTCGTCCGGGGCGCCCGGTGCCGTTCACGTGACCGTGCGTCGTGGGCTGTGCCCACCCGTTCCGCCCTGCGGAACGACTGCCCACAGAAGGGTAGGGGTGCGGTGCCCCCTTGTCCTCGGGTGCCGAAGGGCCGCCTTCGCTGGGGTGGGTGGGTCGGTGTCGTGGGGGTATGTACTCCCCCACGACACCTTCCGTCTCACTCGCGGCTCTCCCCCGGTGGTCCCTCGTGAACAGTGGAGTAAGGTCCGCCGTCAAGGTCGAGGGGGAAACCATGCGTATCGGAGAGTTGGCCGAACGAACGGGTACGACCAAAGACACCATTCGCTTCTACGAGAAGATCGGCATCGTCGAAGGTCAACGGCTGGCGAACGGCTACCGTGACTTCCCGCCGGAAACGGTCGCCTGGCTGCACTACGTCCGCACCGCGCAGAGCCTTGGTTTCACGTTGGCCGAGATCGCCCGCTATGGCGAAGAACTCCGCAACACGCCGGACGACGACGAGGCATTGTCCGCTCTGCTCCAGAAGAAGATCCAGATCATCGACGAGCGTATAGCCGGCCTTACCGAGCTACGCGCCGACCTCGTGACGCGAGTCGACACCACATGCCCGTTGCGGAAGGCGGCATGCTAACGCGCTGGAACGGCGACGCACTCCGCCCATACCACCTTCCCCGGCGCTCCGGTGCGCGGCGCAACCCCCCACCGCATCGCCAACCGAGCGATGATCAGCAGCCCCCGGCCCACCTCGGCGTCCCCCGGCGGCTCCGGGCATGCCATCGACGGCACGCGCTCGGTACGGGTGTCGGTGACCTCAACGCGCACCGTGCCCGCCACCTCTGTCAGACGGACGTGGAAGTCCCGGCCGGGCACATGCCCATGACGCACGGCGTTGGCGCACAACTCCGCCGCGATCAAGGTGACTTCCTCATTGATGACGCTGCCGTACGGGTGGCCCCACGTATCCAGCCGATGCGAGACGAGGCGGCGCGCCAGGCGGGCACCACGGCGCGATGACGTGAAGCGCATCGCAAACTCGTGGCCGGGATCGTCGACGGCGTCGAGTGCCGGCCCTTGAGGGCGGACCGGAACGTCGCGTTCGAGGGACTTCTCGCTGTTCATGGGGTCCACGCTGCCGCCCTCGTTTTAGCGTGACGAGACACGGCGCGCACACGGCAGGTCGCTGTACGTGGCCGGTGCGCGGATGTCGGCGGGGTGGAGCGTGACGGCCTGCGCCAGGCCGCGTTGGCCCACGGAGGTGATAGGGCGATGAGTGAACCAACGGACACGTGGGACGCGGAGTCCAGTCCTGGAGAACAGCGACCGGAACCGGAGACAGGAGCGGGGGCCGGAGCGGATCCAGGTGCCCGCTCCGCCATCCTCCGCGTGTTCGGCCGCCAGTTGAAACGGTGCCGCGTGCGCGCGGGCCTTGAACGCCCGGAGTTCGGCGCGATGGTCGGCTACTCGGCCTCCACGATCGCCGCGTTCGAGCAGGGGCGCCGCATCCCCCCGCCCCGCTTCATCGACCAAGCGGACGAACTCCTCGACGCCGGCGGCGTCCTGCTGGAGATGAAAGACGAGGTCGCCAAGGCCCAGTACCCACCGTTCTTCCAGGACGCGGCGGAGTTGGAGGCGAAAGCGGTCGAGCTACACGTGTACGCGAACCAGGCTGTGCCTGGGCTGTTGCAGACGAAGGAGTACGCACGGTCAGTGTTCGGGATGATGCGTCCACCGCTGAACGAGGACACAATCGAACAGCGGGTAGTGGCTCGCCTCGCGCGTCAGGAGCTTTTCGCTAAGCATCCAACACCGCTCATGAGCTTCGTTATCGATGAATCGGTGCTTCGCAGGCCGATTGGTGGTCGTGAAGTGTTGCGCGGCCAGTTAGAGAAGATACTGCTGGCCGGGCACCAGCGGGCAGTTGAGATTCAGCTGATGCCACTGAGCAGTGAGCAGAACGCTGGACTCGCTGGGCCGTTCACGTTGATCGAGACAGACGAAAATCAGAGGATCGCTTACGTTGAGGTCCAGAACGTGAGCCAGGTCCACACTGAGCGACGGCTGGTCAGAGGGCTGGAGATCAAATACGGCATCCTACGCGCCCAGGCACTCACGCCCCAGGCGTCGCTCAACTACGTTGAGGAGCTGCTGAGGGAGCTATGAACACCGAATTCAGGAAGAGTGCCGCTGAGCGCCTATGGGTCAAGAGCAGCTACAGCAGCGGGGCTGGAGGCGAGTGCGTCGAAGTCGCTCTGGAGTGGCACAAGTCCAGCTACAGCAGCGAGGAGGGCGGCGAGTGCGTCGAAATAGCCACCTGCCCGCACGCCATCCACATCCACGTACGAGACTCCAAGGACATAGCCCGCCCTGGGCTTACGGTCAGCGCCGCCGCGTGGACCGCGTTCCTCTCCGGGCCTCCGAAGGAGTAACGCGGGAGGCGCAGTAGAAGTCCCCACCGGGCCGCAGACGCGAACGAGACGGCAGGGGGCGTGGGGGATGTGCGCGCGCAGGACCGCCGCTGAGTGCCGGTGAACTGACGGTCCAGGATCATCGCGCCGGCCGAGCACGTGCATCCCCCGCGCCCCCGACCCGCAACGAAGCCTCACGCGCCATGAACAGCCCGTCCGGCGCTTGAGGACAGAGGCCGTCAAGGCCGAAAAAAGGGGGCCTGGGGGCAAAGCCCCCAGACCCACGCCCCAGCCAGCGGCAAAAGCTACGCCGCAGCCAACGGAACCCCGGCCTCCCGCGACGCCGTCGCAGGCGAAAGGGCCAGTTCAAGAACCTGCCTGACATCCGAAACCGCATGCACGTCAAGCTTCGCAAGAACCTCGTCAGGCACGTCGTCCAGATCCGCCTCGTTCCGCTTCGGTATCACCACGGTCGTGATCCCCGCCCGGTGCGCAGCAAGCAACTTCTGCTTCACGCCACCGATCGGCAACACCCGCCCCGTCAGCGACACCTCCCCCGTCATCGCCACGTCCGTCCGCACCAGACGCCCACTCAGCAGCGACGCCAGCGCGGTCGTCATGGTGACCCCGGCACTCGGCCCGTCCTTGGGCACCGCACCCGCGGGGAAGTGGATGTGCACGCCGCGGTCCTTGAGGTCGGCCACCGGCAGCTCCAGCTCCGCACCGCGCGAGCGCAGGAAGGACAGCGCGATCTGCGCGGACTCCTTCATCACGTCACCGAGCTGACCAGTCAGAGTCAGCCCGGACGCACCCGTCTCAGGATCCGCCAGCGACGCCTCCACATACAGCACGTCCCCACCCGCACCGGTGACGGCGAGCCCGGTGGCGACACCGGGCACGGACGTACGCCGCTCGGCCGGGTCCTGGGCGGACTCGGGCACGTGGTGCGGCCGCCCGATCAGGCCGCGTAGATCGTCCTCGCCGACGGTGAACGGGAGCTCCTGCTCACCCAGCTCCTGACGGGCGGCGACCTTCCGAAGCAGCCGCCCGACCGCACGCTCCAGGTTCCGCACCCCCGCCTCACGGGTGTACTCACCGGCGAGCTTGCGCAGCGCGCTCTCCTCCAGGGTGACCTCGTCCGCCGCGAGACCGGCCCGTTCCAGCTGGCGCGGGAGCAGGTGGTCACGGGCGATGACGACCTTCTCGTCCTCCGTGTAGCCGTCGAGGGTGACCAGCTCCATGCGGTCGAGCAGCGCCTCGGGGATGGCCTCGCGCACATTGGCGGTGGCGAGGAACACCACGTCGCTGAGGTCGAGCTCGACCTCCAGGTAGTGGTCCCGGAAGGTGTGGTTCTGCGCCGGGTCGAGCACTTCGAGGAGCGCGGCCGCCGGGTCACCGCGGAAGTCGGAGCCGACCTTGTCGATCTCGTCGAGAAGGACGACCGGGTTCATCGAGCCGGCTTCCTTGATGGCGCGCACGATACGACCGGGCAGCGCCCCGACGTAGGTGCGCCGGTGCCCGCGGATCTCGGCTTCGTCCCGTACGCCGCCGAGCGCGACGCGGACGAACTTGCGGCCCATCGCGTGGGCCACGGACTCGCCCAGCGAGGTCTTGCCGACACCGGGCGGCCCGACGAGCGCGAGCACGGCGCCGCCGCGTCGCCCGCCGACCACGCCGAGCCCACGGTCGGCGCGCCGCTTGCGCACCGCCAGGTATTCGACGATCCGTTCCTTGACGTCCTCGAGGCCGGCATGTTCGGCGTCGAGGACGCCCTGGGCGCCCTGGATGTCGTAGGCGTCCTCGGTGCGGGTGTCCCACGGGAGTTCGAGGACGGTGTCGAGCCAGGTCCTGATCCAGGAGCCCTCCGGGCTCTGGTCGCTGGACCGCTCCAGCTTCTCGACTTCCTTCAGTGCGGCTTCGCGCACCTTCTCGGGCAGGTCGGCCGACTCCACACGGGTCCGGTAGTCGTCGGACTCGTCCTCGCCACCGTCGCCGTTCAGATCACGCAGTTCCTTGCGAACGGCTTCCAGCTGGCGGCGGAGCAGGAACTCACGCTGCTGCTTGTCGACGCCTTCCTGGACGTCCTTGGCGATGGACTCGGCCACGTCCTGCTCGGCGAGGTGCTCGCGGAGCTGCTCGGTGGCGAGCTTCAGCCGGGCCACCGGGTCGCCGGTCTCCAGGAGGTCCACCTTCTGCTGGGTGGTGAGGAACGGCGAGTAGCCGGAGTTGTCGGCGAGCTGGGCGATGTCGTCGATCTGCTGGACGCGGTCCACGATCTGCCAGGCGCCGCGCTTGCGCAGCCAGCTGGTGGCGAGCGCCTTGTACTCCTTGGCGAGATCGGTGACGGCGCCGGGCAGGGGCTCGGGCACGGACTCCTCGACGGCGGTCGCCTCGACCCACAGGGCCGCGCCGGGGCCGGTGGTGCCCGCGCCGATCTTCATCCGGCGCCGGCCGCGCACCAGCGCCCCGGGATCACCGTCGGCGAGCCTCCCGACCTGCTCGACGGTACTGAGCACACCGGTACCCCCGAGGGTCCCGTCGATGCGTGGCACCAGCAGCACCTTGGGCTTGCCGGGCTCGGTTCTGGCGGCCGCTTGGGCGGCTTCGATGGCGGCCCGTACGTCGTTGTCACTGAGGTCGAGCGGAACCACCATCCCGGGCAGCACCACATCGTCGTCGAGCGGCAGCACGGGCAGGGCGAACGATGTAGCGGTGCCAGCGGACTCAGCAGGCATGATCTCCCCTTCGGCAGTCAAGTTGAGCTATGCAGACTCAATGCACCTGAGTCCCCGGATGTTCCCGACCCTTCGTGGCGTTCGCTGTGAGCGATCAGCCACCCTTGGTCGCGCCCCACCTCGTGACCGTTTCGACCGTTCCAGCCGTTCCAGCCGTTCCAACCGTTCCCCAGCCGCGTTCCATCCCGTGCCGGCGAGGTCGGGCCCCGCCGGACCGGTCCGGGCCCCGAGAATCGGAAAACGGGTTGCGGCGGACAGCCGAGTGCTCTTCCGTACCCGGGTGACCGAACTCGCCGCGGCGGACGCCGACCTCCTGACCGCCTACGACGCACAGCTGCGCGGCATACCGCCGTCCCTCCCCACGGGGGTGCACACGGAGCGGGACGGACCGCTCACCCGGATCGTCGGGCAGTTCCGCGGCTTCGTGGCCACCCCTCGCGACATGGGCGTCCGAGGCACCGACCTGGACCTGCTGATCGCGCGACAGCGTGACTACTTCGCCGCCCGCGGAGAGGCGGTCGAGTGGAAGACCCGCGGCCATGACCTGCCGGCCGACCTCACCGACCGGCTGACCTCGGCTGGCTTCGTCCCCGAGGAGCGCGAGACGGTGCTCATCGGGCGCGCCGCCGAGCTGACCGCCGCGCCGGGCCTGCCGGACGGCGTCACGCTGCGGCAGGTCACGGCCGACGCCGAGCTGCGCCGGATCGCCGCGATGGAGTCCATCGTCTGGGGTCAGGACTGGTCCTGGCTCGCGGACGACCTGAGCGCGCGGATCGCGGCCGCTCCGGACCAGATCGAGGTACTCGTCGCCGAGGCGGACGGCACGGTGGTCTCGGCGGCATGGCTGGTGTACCGGGCCGGCACCGACTTCGCCTGCCTGTGGGGCGGCTCGACGCTGGCCGAGTGGCGGGGCAGGGGCATCTACCGCGCGCTGGTCGCCGCCCGCGCCCGCAGCGCCGCCGCACGCGGTGTGCGGTACCTCCAGGTCGACGCCTCCGACGACAGCGCCCCGATCCTGCGCCGCCTGGGCCTGGCCGCGGTGACCACGACGACACCGTACGTGTGGACCCCGGCGGCCGACTGAGCCGAGGGGACGCGCCCCGGCGCGTTCCCCGTCGTCGGGCGGCACGCCACCGGACCCCCGTCGTGGGGCGGCACGCCACCGGACCCCCGTCGTGGGGCGGCACGCCACCGGACCCCCGTCGTGGGGCGGCACGCCACCGGACCCCCGTCGTGGGGCGGCACGCCACCCGACCCCCGTAAGGGGACGGCACGCCGCCCGTCCTCCATGGTGGGGCGCCACGCCGCCCCGCCCCTGGCCCCACCCCTCCCCAGTCGAGAAGATGGCCCCATGCACGCCGCGCACCTTCCCCACCCCGCCACCGCGCCCGCGCCCGACGGCCCGCCCGTCGTCCTGGACCGGCGGGAGGGCCCCTACGGCGAAGTGGTGCTGCGGCGGCACGGCACGCTGCTCCAGATCATCGCCAACGGGTGCTTCCTGATGGACACCTCGGACGGCCGCTCGGAGCGACTGCTCATGGACGTCGCCCTGGAGACCCTGGAATCCCGGGAGGCCGGTGAAGCCCTGGAGTCCCGGGAGGCCGGGGAGGCCCCGGAGCCCCAAGCCGGCCGCCCGGCACCGTCCGTACTCATCGGCGGACTCGGCGTCGGGTTCTCCCTCGCGCACGCCGCCGCCGATCGGCGCTGGGGCCAGATCACCGTCGTCGAGCGCGAGGCGGCGATCATCGACTGGCACGGCGGCCCGGGCCGCCCCTCGGCACCGGACGCCGCCCCGCTCGCCGAGATCTCCGCCGCGGCGCGCACCGATCCGCGTACCGAGATCGTGCACGCCGATCTCCTCACGCACCTGCGCACGACCGGCGCACGGTACGACGCGCTCTGCCTGGACATCGACAACGGCCCGGGGTGGACCGTCACGGAAGACAACGACGACCTGTACTCCCCCGCGGGACTCGCCGCATGCCGGACCCACCTGACGCCGGGCGGCGTTCTTGCTGTATGGTCCGCGGAACCCTCGCCGGAATTCGAAACCGCCTTGCGCAATGCCGGATTCCGAGCGGTTCACACCAAAGAGATCCCCGTGTCTCGGGGTGTTCCCGACGCGGTGCACATCGCGGTCGGGCCCCGATAGCCGTGGCAGGGCCCGGGCCCGTACGCTGCTGACCGGCGCACGGATGATTCAAGCGTCAATCGAACGGCAGGGATCACCCCCACGATTCCGGAAAAGCAACAGTCAGGGGCGGGGCGATGGAGCAGACACACACCTCCCACAACGGCAGCACGGCGGCCTCCGGCGCACAGCGCCGCGTGCTGGTCATCGAGGACGACCCGACGATCGTCGAGGCCATCTCCGCCCGGCTGCGTGCCGAGGGTTTCCTGGTGCAGACAGCCGGGGACGGCCCTGCGGGCGTGGACACCGCCGAGGCATGGCAGCCCGATCTGCTGATCCTCGACGTGATGCTGCCCGGCTTCGACGGCCTGGAGGTCTGCCGGCGGGTGCAGGCACAGCGGCCGGTGCCGGTACTCATGCTGACGGCTCGCGACGACGAGACGGACATGCTGGTCGGCCTGGGCGTGGGCGCCGACGACTACATGACCAAGCCGTTCTCGATGCGTGAACTCGCGGCCCGGGTGCACGTACTGCTGCGCCGGGTGGAGCGCGCGGCGCTGGCCGCCACCACACCGCGCAGCGGCATACTCAGGCTCGGCGAACTGGAGATCGACCACGCGCAGCGCCGGGTTCGGGTGCGCAGCGAGGACGTCCACCTCACACCCACCGAGTTCGACCTGCTGGTGTGCCTGGCGAACACCCCCCGCGCGGTGCTCTCCCGCGAGCAGTTGCTCGCCGAGGTGTGGGACTGGGCAGACGCCTCCGGGACCCGTACCGTCGACAGTCACATCAAGGCACTGCGCCGCAAGATCGGCGCCGAGCGGATCCGCACCGTGCACGGTGTGGGGTACGCCCTGGAGACGCCCAACCCGTGAGCACCACATGAGCCCAAGACGATGAGCCCGACGGCATGAGAGGTCCCGACGGTAGCTGGCGATGAGCGGGATCAGCGGAACGAGTCCCACAGAAGGCACCGGCGGCCCGGGGGACGCATCCCAGCAGGGCCACCACGCCAAGAGCACCGACGGTGACACCGGTGCAGCCACCGGCATGACAGCGCGGGCCCGAGCGCGCCTGCGGGCCGCCCGCACTCCGGCGCACTCCACGACCTGCAACGACAGCCGTGTCCGACGCCCGGCCAGGCTACGGCGGGCCGTCGAGGCGGCCGGCCAGGCGGTGGCAGACCTGAGGGAGACCCTCAGCGCCCAGCAGGGCAACGACGCCGGCCGCCAGATCGTGCTGTGGGCGTCGGGGGTACGGCCGTTCTCCGTGAAGACCAAGCTCGGCATGCTGGTCGTCGTCTCGGTCTTCATCACCACCGGACTGCTGATGATCGCGGTCCGCACCGAGACCGAGCTGCGCTTCATCACGGTCTTCTCGGTGATAGCCACCCTGCTGATCACCCAGTTCGTGGCGCACTCCCTGACGGCGCCGCTGGACGAGATGAACACGGTGGCCCGGGCGATCTCGCACGGCGACTACACCCGCCGGGTGAGCGGCGACAGCCGCCGCGACGAGCTCGGCGACCTCGCCTCCACCATCAACCGCATGGCCGACGACCTGGAGGCGCAGGACCAGCAGCGCAAGGAGCTGGTGGCGAACGTGTCGCACGAGTTGCGCACCCCCATCGCCGCGCTGCGCGCCGTCCTGGAGAACGTCGTCGACGGTGTCTCCGCGGCCGACCCCGAGACCATGCGCACCGCCCTGAAGCAGACCGAACGGCTGGGACGGCTGGTCGAGACGCTGCTCGACCTCTCCCGGCTCGACAACGGCGTCGTGCCGCTCAAGGCGCGCCGTTTCGAGGTGTGGCCGTATCTCTCGGGCGTGCTGAAGGAGGCGAACATGGTCGCCTCGGCGCGCGCCGGGATCGCCTCGGGCTCCGGCAGCCACACCCGTACCGACGTCCACCTGCACCTGGACGTCTCCCCGCCCGAGCTGACGGCGTACGCGGACGCGGAGCGCATCCACCAGGTGGTGGCCAACCTGATCGACAACGCGGTCAAGCACAGCCCGCCGCACGGCCGGGTCACCGTACGGGCGCGGCGCGGCACGAGCCCCCAGTCGCTGAACCTGGAGGTGCTGGACGAGGGGCCCGGCATTCCGCGCTCCGAGTGGCACCGCGTCTTCGAGCGCTTCAACCGCGGCCGCCACCGCGGCGCCGGTGCCGCCCAGGGGGGACACGGCTCCGGCAGCGACGGTGGCACGGGGCTCGGTCTCGCCATCGCGCGCTGGGCGGTCGACCTGCACGGCGGCACGATCGGGGTGGCCGAGTCGACCCGCGGCTGCCGGATCCAGGTCTCCCTGCCGGGCGAGCCGCGCGCCCGCGTGTGAGAGGCGTGCCGGCTACGCCGGGCGCCGACCGGACGAGGTCAACGCCGGGATGCGTGACGTCACCCACATGCAGGCGGCGTGGTCGACGTCACGCACCCCTTTCGTAGATGCCATGCACATGCAAAGACGGAGCCGGGCCCGGGCAGCCGGGGCACCCGGGGCCGCGGCGTGCCGCAGGCGTACCAGGAGCCGGGATCAAGCCGCGGCACGGCGCCCGAGGCCCGTAGGCGCACCTCGGGACGGCCCTGCGCGGCCAGGTTCTCCGTGCGAACGAAACTGAATCTTTTTCCCGATCGCCATCGCCGTGAAACACCCTCTTCGGTGTGACTTACACGACGGATGACCGGCCCGGACTGCAGGTCCCACCCCAAGAGGCGTAGCCTTTATTCCCGCTGTCCCATCATCTTGTGAAGCGGAAGAGGGCGGTTGCCGCCGTGTCGCCACAGTCCCCTAGTAATGCGAGCTCCCCCAGCCTGAGCGCGGGTGGTACTTCCCGGACCGACCAGGAGGGGCAGGGCAAGAACCCTGCGGCTTCCTTCGGTCCCAACGAGTGGCTCGTCGACGAGATCTACCAGCAGTACCTCCAGGACCCGAACTCCGTCGACCGCGCCTGGTGGGACTTCTTCGCCGACTACAAGCCGGGTGCCGCCGCCACCGCCTCCACCTCGACGGCCGGTGCCACGGCCGCCGAGACGGCGGGGACCGCCACCAGTGAGGCCCCCGCGGCGCCGAGCAGGCCCGCACCGGCGCCCGCCGCCCCGAAGACCGCAGCGCCCGCGCCCCAGGCCGCCACGACAGCGCCGAAGGCCGCAGCGCCCGCCGCACCCGCGCGGCCCGCCGCCAAGCCGGCGCCGGCCGCGCCGGCGAAGCCCGCTGCCGCGCCCGCCGCAGAGGCCGCCGAAGGCCCCGAGTACGTGGCCCTGCGCGGCCCCGCCGCCGCCGTCGCGAAGAACATGAACGCCTCCCTGGAACTGCCGACGGCCACCTCGGTCCGCGCGGTGCCGGTGAAGCTGCTCTTCGACAACCGCATCGTCATCAACAACCACCTCAAGCGGGCCCGCGGTGGGAAGATCTCCTTCACCCACCTGATCGGCTACGCGATGGTGCAGGCCATCAAGGCCATGCCGTCGATGAACTGGTCGTTCGCCGAGAAGAACGGCAAGCCGACCCTCGTCAAGCCCGAGCACGTCACCCTGGGCCTGGCCATCGACCTGACGAAGCCGAACGGCGACCGGCAGCTGGTCGTCGCCGGCATCAAGAAGGCCGACACGCTGAACTTCTTCGAGTTCTGGCAGGCCTACGAGGACATCGTCCGCCGCGCCCGTGAGAACAAGCTCACGATGGACGACTTCTCCGGCGTCACCGTCTCGCTGACCAACCCCGGCGGCATCGGCACCGTCCACTCCGTGCCGCGGCTGATGCCGGGCCAGTCGGTGATCATGGGCGTCGGTGCGATGGAGTACCCGGCCGAGTTCCAGGGCACCTCCCAGGACACCCTGAACCGCCTGGGCATCTCCAAGGTCATGACGCTCACGTCGACCTACGACCACCGCGTCATCCAGGGCGCAGCGTCGGGCGAGTTCCTGCGCATCGTGGCCAACCTCCTCCTCGGCGAGAACGACTTCTACGACGAGATCTTCGAGGCGCTGCGCATCCCCTACGAGCCGGTCCGCTGGCTCAAGGACATCGACGCCTCCCACGACGACGACGTCACCAAGGCCGCCCGGGTCTTCGAGCTGATCCACTCCTACCGGGTGCGCGGCCACGTCATGGCCGACACCGACCCCCTGGAGTACCGCCAGCGCAAGCACCCCGACCTCGACATCAACGAGCACGGGCTCACCCTGTGGGACCTGGAGCGCGAGTTCGCCGTCGGCGGCTTCGCCGGCAAGTCGATGATGAAGCTGCGCGACATCCTCGGTGTGCTGCGCGACAGCTACGTGCGCACCGTCGGCATCGAGTACATGCACATCCAGGATCCCAAGCAGCGCAAGTGGATCCAGGACCGCGTGGAGCGCCCGCACGCCAAGCCGGAGCGCGAGGAGCAGCTGCGCATCCTGCGCCGGCTGAATGCCGCAGAGGCGTTCGAAACGTTCCTGCAAACCAAGTACGTCGGCCAGAAGCGGTTCTCGCTGGAGGGCGGCGAGTCCGTCATCCCGCTGCTGGACGCGGTGCTGGACGCCGCGGCCGAGTCCCGGCTCGACGAGGTCGTCGTCGGCATGGCACACCGCGGCCGGCTGAACGTCCTGGCGAACATCGTCGGCAAGTCGTACGCGCAGATCTTCCGCGAGTTCGAGGGCAACCTCGACCCGAAGTCGATGCACGGCTCCGGCGACGTCAAGTACCACCTGGGTGCCAACGGCACCTTCACCGGCCTCGACGGCGAGCAGATCAAGGTCTCGCTGACCGCCAACCCCTCGCACCTGGAGGCGGTCGACCCGGTCCTGGAGGGCGTCGCCCGCGCCAAGCAGGACATCATCGGCAAGGGCGGCACCGACTTCACCGTGCTCCCCGTCGCGCTGCACGGCGACGCGGCCTTCGCCGGCCAGGGCGTGGTGGCCGAGACACTCAACATGTCCCAGCTGCGCGGCTACCGCACCGGCGGCACCGTGCACATCGTGATCAACAACCAGGTCGGCTTCACCGCCGCGCCGGAGTCGGCCCGTTCCTCGATGTACGCCACCGACGTGGCCCGCATGATCGAGGCGCCGATCTTCCACGTGAACGGTGACGACCCGGAGGCCGTGGTCCGCACCGCGCGGCTGGCCTTCGAGTTCCGCCAGGCGTTCAACAAGGACGTCGTGATCGACCTGATCTGCTACCGCCGCCGCGGCCACAACGAGTCCGACAACCCGGGCTTCACGCAGCCGCTGATGTACGACCTGATCGACAAGAAGCGCTCGGTCCGCAAGCTCTACACCGAGTCCCTGATCGGGCGTGGCGACATCACCCTGGAAGAGGCCGAACAGGCGCTCCAGGACTACCAGGGCCAGCTGGAGAAGGTCTTCACCGAGGTCCGCGAAGCCACCCAGCAGCCGAGCGGCGCCGAGGTGCCGGAGGTGCAGCCGGAGTTCCCGGTCGCCGTCCAGACCGCGATCTCCGAGGAGGTCGTCAAGCGGATCGCCGAGTCCCAGGTGAACATCCCCGACCGGGTCACCGTCCACCCGCGCCTGCTGCCGCAGTTGCAGCGCCGGGCCACCATGGTCGAGGAGGACGCCATCGACTGGGGCATGGGCGAGACCCTGGCGCTCGGCTCCCTCCTCCTGGAGGGCACCCCGGTCCGGCTGTCCGGGCAGGACTCCCGGCGCGGCACCTTCGGCCAGCGGCACGCCGTCCTCGTCGACCGCGAGACCGGTCAGGACTACACGCCGCTGCTGTACCTCTCCGAGGACCAGGCCCGCTACAACGTCTACGACTCGCTGCTCTCCGAGTACGCGGCCATGGGCTTCGAGTACGGCTACTCGCTGGCCCGGCCCGAGTCGCTGGTCATGTGGGAGGCCCAGTTCGGCGACTTCGTCAACGGTGCGCAGACGGTGGTCGACGAGTTCATCTCGTCCGCCGAGCAGAAGTGGGGCCAGACCTCCGGCGTCACCCTGCTGCTGCCGCACGGCTACGAGGGCCAGGGCCCCGACCACTCCTCGGCCCGCCCGGAGCGGTTCCTCCAGATGTGCGCGCAGAACAACATGACGGTGGCCATGCCCACCATGCCGTCGAACTACTTCCACCTGCTGCGCTGGCAGGTGCACAACCCGCACCACAAGCCGCTGGTCGTCTTCACGCCGAAGTCGATGCTGCGGCTGAAGGCCGCGGCGTCGAAGGCGTCGGAGTTCACCACCGGCGGCTTCCGGCCGGTCATCGGTGACTCCGCCGTGGAGGCGGGGACGACGGACCCGAGCGCGGTCCGCAAGGTCGTCTTCACCGCGGGCAAGGTCTACTACGACCTGGACGCCGAGCGGCAGAAGCGCGGTGCCACGGATGTGGCGATCATCCGTCTGGAGCGGCTGTACCCGCTGCCGGGTGCCGAGGTGCAGGCCGAGATCGCCAAGTTCCCGAACGCGGAGAAGTACCTGTGGGTCCAGGAAGAGCCCGCGAACCAGGGTGCCTGGCCGTTCATCGCGCTCAACCTCATCGACCACCTGGACCTGGCCGTCGGCGCGGACGTGCCGCACGACGAGCGGTTGCGGCGGATCTCCCGGCCGCACAGCTCGTCCCCCGCGGTGGGCTCCGCCAAGCGGCACCAGGCGGAGCAGGAGCAGTTGGTTCGTGAGGTGTTCGAGGCGTAACGCCTGCGGCGAGCTCAGCCGACGATCCGGGGTGCCCCTTTTTTCGGGGGCACCCCGGTTCCCTTTTGCGGGGCACCCCGCCGCGTGCGCTGCGCGCCGCCGCCCCCGTCCCGGGGTGGTCTTGGCGTCTTCGGG
>NZ_JAMJWG010000026.1 GCF_024435355.1 Streptomyces odontomachi | reverse complement strand
CCCACCACAGCATCGTTGGCGGCACTGCGCGCCTTCCCCGGGCCACCGCGCTCCAGCAGGTCCAGCGAGGGCAGCCGGTACGGCATGTCGCCGGGCCACCTCGGCATGCCGTGCAGCACGCGCCCGTTCCGTGCGGCGGCTGCGGCCGCGGCGACGTCAACGGCAGGCGGTTCGGCCGTCGTCGGCATCGCAGTGATCGCGTGCAAGGCGGTGCTGACGTGCGTGTCGAAAGCAGCCGGCGACGGCGGCGCGGAGGCGGCCGGCAGGCCCGGGACCAGCCGGTCCGGCCTGCTCCTGACTGATCTCGCGACGATCACCCGGTATTCGAGCTCCGCCCAGATCTGCGGTCGCTGTCTCACACCTGCGGTGAGCGTCCGCTCGTAGACATACTCGTACAGCTCCTGCACACCGATGAGGCCGTCCTGGTCCTGGTCGGCTTCGCCGGTCACCAGACCCTCGATGACGGCACCGGTGAACCACGACGGTTCAGGTGACAACGCGGTGAGGTGCTCGCCCTCCCATGCGTACTCGGTGCGGTTGGTCGCGGTGAGAATGGCCCGGCCGTGGCCTGCCAGTTCTTCGCTCACGTGGACCGCGTCGTCTCCTTTGGTACCCGGCAGGAAAGCCCCGCTGTAACAACAGTCGAGCAGCACGACGATCGACCTTGCCCGGCAATGGCGTAGCTGGTCATGCACGAATGCCGCGGAGGTCGCCGTGGACGCAAGGAGTCGCCTGTCCGTGTCCCTTGCGGCGAAATAGAGCCTCCCGTTGTCATCCTTGATTCCATGGCATGACATATGGAGGAGCAGCAGGTCGTCGCGGCTCCGATCCATGAAGAAGCCCTCAAGATGGCGATTCACCTCATGTTGGGGACGATCGATCACCTGGGTGACGCCGAACTGACCGACACGTGGATCTCGTAGCACTTCGGCCAACCCCGCAGCATCGCGTGCCGGAGAGCGGAGCCGCTGCAAGGCGGGAGACTCGTATTCGCCCGTGGCGATGAGCAGTGCCCGGCGGCTACCAGGCATGTCCGCCAGCCATCTGGTCTCTCCTCGGTCAGGGGCGCGTCAGCTACCCGACGGCTCTTCTTCCGTCTGCGACTGCTCGTCCGGGCGGGGTTGATGAGCAGCGATGAAAGCGTCGACAAGCCGCCTCTGGTCAAGCGGTGAGACATGCTCCAATTCAATGCTGTCGTCTCCGAAGTCGACCCGCACTTTGCGAACAGGCCGATTCTTGACGAATACCTCAAGGAGCCGGAACACACCACGTAGTGCTATCGGGGACAGCGTGACCGTCAGCACACCAAGGGCGATCGCGTCACCGGACTTGGACCCTACGGAGTTGCTTTGCTGCCGCACGCGCTCTACTCGATCAACGTCCAGTTCGAGGAGCTCTCTTCGCAGTTGCACCGCGAGTTCGTCGAGTTCTTCGTGGTCTCCGTCCGGCGCGCCCTCAAGCCTCACGATCATCGAGTCTGCGCTGGCCAAGGAACCCCCCGGTGAAGTCACCAACATAAGCCAGCTTACCGGCAAGCCACGGTGGAATCGCCGGAGTTGAGGGTGTTCGGCCAGCGGCCGCGGGACTCCCCGGCGAGCTGGGCCAGCTCCTCCCCGCGCAGGCCCGGGGGGACGGCGGCGACCGTAGGTCTCCTTGATCCCGAGGACCAGCCAGCGCAAGGGGCGTTACCGGCACCCACACGCGCGTCGGGGCGTTCGGGTGCCGGCAACGGCCCTCGTGAGGGGTATCCCTGACGCCGCCCGCCCCCGATTCACACCCCACCCGCGTGAATCGGCCCCGAACAGGTGTTGGACCGCCACCCGCCACCCGTACCACCGTGGCCCCATGCCCGAGCCGACCCGCACCACCCCGTCCGCGAGCGTGCCCCCGACCGGCCGCCCCTCCCCCCTCGCCCCCTACCTCCGCCTCTTCCGCATCCCCGGGGCGCTCGCCTTCACCGTCGGGAATCTGATCGCCCGGCTTCCCATGGGCATGTTCAGCGTGAGTGCGGTCATCATGATCGCCGGGGCGCGGGGGTCGTATGCGTTGGCCGGTGGGGTGACCGCGACGGGGATGGCGGCGACGGCCGTGGTGGGGCCGTGGACGGCGCGGTTGGTCGATCGGTACGGGCAGGCGCGGGTGGCCGTGCCCGCCACCGTGTTCGCGGCGCTGGGGGCGGTGGGTCTCGTGGTGTGCGTGTACGGCGGAGCGCCTGGCTGGACGCTGTTCGCCGCGTACGGCGCGACCGCCACCACGCCGAACACCGGCGGCATGTCACGGGCCCGTTGGGCGTACCTGCTCAAGGACGACCCGGCGGCGCTGCACACCGCGAATTCGTTCGAGCAGGCGGCGGATGAGTTGTGCTTCATGCTGGGGCCGGTGTTCGCCGCCTTTCTGTGCTCGGCGGTGTTCCCGGAAGCGGGCACGCTGGTCGGGGCCGTGTTGATGGTGACCGGGGTGCTGATCTTCGCCGGGCAGCGTTCGACTCAGCCGCCCGTCGACGGCCCACGGGCCGCCGGCGCGCCGCTGCGGGCTCCCGGGATGCCCACCCTGCTGGGGGCGTTCCTCGCCACCGGTGCGGTCTTCGGGGCCATGGAGGTGGTGACCATCGCCTTCGCGGACGCGCAGGGGCACCGGTCCGCCGCGGGCGTCGTGTTGGCGCTCCAGGCCGCCGGGTCGTGTGCCGCAGGACTGCTCTTCGGAACGCTGCGGTTCGCCGGTCCGCCCGAGCGCCGGATGGGTGTCTGCGTGGCCGCGATGGCGGTGTTGCTGATGCTGCCGTTGCTGGCCGCCGGACTGACCGGATCGCTGGTCCTGCTCGCCGGGACGCTGCTGGTCGCCGGGATGGCGACCGCGCCGACCATGGTCACCGGCATGACGCTGGTCCAGCACCGCACCCCGCCCGGCCGGCTGAACGAGGGCATGACGCTGGCCGTGACCGCGCTGCTCGGCGGTATCGCGACGGGCTCGGCGACCGGCGGCTGGCTGGTCGAACACGCACCGTCCACCGCCACCGGCTACCTCGTACCGGTCGCCGCGGCGGCCATCGCGCTGCTCGTCCTGCTGCCGGGTGCCGTACGGCGGCACGGAGGCGAGCGGTAGCGAGCAAGCGAGCACCCTGTCGGGTCCCGCCGCACCCCGGGAGCGCTCACGGGACCCCGATCCGTTCGGTGCGTCGAACATCGCCGCGAATTCCTGCCCACCCCATTGACGTACCCCCGTCCCACCCCTACGGTCCGCGTCGAAGCGTTTCGACGAACGTGATCGAAGCGCTTCGATCAACGCACTGCCCCTCACCATCTCCGGAGGCACGGATGTTGACGGCACGAAGGCGCACGGCGGCTGCGGTCGCGGCGGCTGTTGCGGGGAGCCTGCTGCTGGCCTCCTGCGGTGGCTCAGGCGACGACTCCGACCCGAACACCTTGAAACTCTGGCACTACGAGGCCCCCAACAGCGCCATGGGCGTGGCCTGGAACGAGGCCATCAAGGAGTTCAAGAAGCAGCATCCCGGCGTCAAGGTGAAGTTCGAGGAGAAGGGCTTCGAACAGATCCAGAAGACCGCCCCGATGGTCCTCAACTCCGACGACGCACCCGATGTGATGGAGTACAACAAGGGCAACGCGACGGCCGGTGCGCTCTCCAAGCAGGGGCTGCTCACCGACATGACCGCCGAGGTCACCAAGCGCGGCTGGGACAAGCAGGTCACCGGTGGGGTGCGCACCACGAGCCAGTACGACACCAGCGGCGTCATGGGCTCCGGCAAGTGGTACGGCGTACCGAACTACGCCGAGTACGAGATGGTGTATTACAACAAGGAGCTCTTCACCAAGTACCACGTGAAGGTTCCGCAGACCGTCGACGACCTGACGGCGGCGATGGGCACCTTCAAGAAGAACGGCGTCGCCCCGTTCTCCGTCGGCGGCGCCGAGTACGTCGCCCAGCAGTACCTGTACCAGCTGGCGCTCTCCAAGGCCGACCGCGCCTGGGTGGACTCCTACCAGCTCTACAAGGGCAAGACGAACTTCCACGACGCGGCCTGGACGTACGCCGCCACCACGTTCGCCGACTGGGTGACGAAGGGCTACGTCCCCAAGTCGTCGAGCAGCGTGAAGGCGGAGGACGCGGGCACCGCGTTCATGCAGGGCAAGTACCCGATGTTCTTCTCCGGCAGCTGGTGGTTCGGGCGGTTCGAGTCGGAGGTGAAGTTCGACTGGGACACGTTCCTGTGGCCCGGCGCCGACCTCACGACCGGTTCCGGCGGAAACCTGTGGGTGGTCCCGCAGGGCGCCAAGAACAAGAAGCTCGCCTACGACTTCATCGCCATCACCATGACGAAGAAGATCCAGAACCTGCTGGGCAACAAGGGTGGCGTGCCGATCGCCGCCGACGCATCCGCGATCACCGACCCGAGGGCCAAGAAGCTCATCGAGAACTTCAACGCGATCTCGGGCCGCAACGGCCTCGCGTACTACCCGGACTGGCCCGCCACCGGCTTCTACGACGTGCTGACCTCCCAGGTGCAGAAGCTGATCACGTCCAGCGCCAAGCCGGACGAGGTGCTCGACGCGCTCCAGAAGGCGTACGACGACGGCGTGCCGAAGAAGTCGTGAGCCACCACATGAGCGGCACGGTCCACAAGACGGGCCCGTCGGGGCAGCCGGAGGGCGCTGGGCGCACCACCGGCGCCCCCGGCGGGCCGGGGCACGACGCCCCGGCCCGCCCCACCCGGGTGCGCCGGCGCGTCGCCGACGCCCCGTACGCGCTGTACCTGCTCCCCGGCGTGCTGGCGGCCCTCGCCGTCGTCATCGTCCCGTTCGTCATGAACACCTGGGTGAGCTTCACCGACTGGCAGGGGATCGGGGACGCGCACTGGACGGGCCTTGCGAACTACCGCAAGCTCGCCTCCGACTCCGCCTTCTGGGAGTCCTTCCGGCACAGCCTCGCCATGGTGGTGGCGATGGCGGTGATCCCGACCGCGCTCGGTCTGGTGCTGGCCGCCGCGCTGTTCGACTACGTCAGCAAGCACTTCGGCAGCCGGATCGCCGCCGTGCTGCGGGCCTGCTTCTACCTGCCGCAGGTGCTGCCGATCGCGGTGGCCGGCATCGTGTGGAGCTGGATCCTCGCGCCCGAGGGCGGCTCGCTGAACGCGTTGCTGAAGGCGGTCGGGCTCGGCTCGCTCCAGCAGGACTGGCTGGGCGACCCGGACATGGCCCTGTACAGCGTGATGGCCGTGATGGTGTGGGTGCAGCTCGGCTTCCCGCTGGTGGTGTTCATGGCCGGGCTGCAACGCGTCGACCCGCAGCTGCACGAGGCGGCCGAACTGGACGGCGCCGGCTGGTGGCGGCGCTTCTGGCATGTGACGTTGCCGCAGATCAGGCCGGAGATCGCGGTGGTGCTGATGTGGTGCACGATCGCCGCGCTCAAGGTGTTCGGCGCGGTGTACGTGCTCACCAAGGGCGGGCCCGGCGGGGCGACGGACGTCCCCTCGTACTTCTCCTTCCAGAACTTCTTCGAGAAGACCCAGGTCGGCTACGGCTCCGCCGTCTCGACCGTGTTGACCGTGCTCATCCTGGTGCTGGCCCTGGTGGGCCTCGGCTACCAGGCCCGTAGCGAGGACTCGCAGGAGGGTGGTGCGAGGTGAGGGCGCTGCGTCGTTACCCGGTGCTCGCCGCGCTGCTGATCGCGGCGATCTTCATGGTGCTGCCGTTCGCGATCGTCGCGGTGAACGCCGTGAAGTCGCCCACCGAGTACGCCGCGCACGGCCCGCTGAGCTGGCCCGACGGGATGTACGTGGACGGCCTGAAGGACTTCTGGCAGCGCGTCGACTACGGGCAGAAGCTCGCCAACTCCGTGCTGATCAGCGGCTGTGTCGCGGTCCTCGCCGTGGTCCTTTCGGTGCTGAACGCGTACGCGATCGGCATCGGCCGGATCCGGGGCCGCACCTGGGTGCTCGCGTTCTTCGTGCTGGCGTACCTGCTGCCGCAGGAGGCGCTGGTCTACCCGCTGTACTTCCTGGCCAAGCAGGCCGGCCTCTACGACACCCGGGTGAGCGTGATCATCGTCTTCTCGGTGTTGCAGACCGCGTTCGGCACCTATCTGCTCTCCTCGGTGCTGGGGGCCTTCCCCCGAGAGGTCATCGAGGCGGCCCGGATCGACGGGGCGAGCCGCTGGCAGGTGCTGTGGCGGATCGTCGTGCCGATGTCCCGGCCGACCATCGGCGTGCTGCTGGTCTTCTTCTTCATCTGGACCTGGAACGAGTTCCTGCTGCCGCTGGTGATGTTGATCTCCAACGACAACCAGACGGTGTCCGTCGCACTCGGCGTGCTCCAGGGCCAGCAACTGATGGACGCCACGATGACGAACGCCGCCGCCCTGCTGGGCGTGCTGCCCGCTCTTCTCTTCTTCCTCCTGTTCCAGCGAACTCTCACTCGCGGCATCGCCGTGGGTGCCGTCAAGTAAGAGGGGTTTGCTCCGAATGAAGTTCACCGACGGCTACTGGATGCTCCGCGAGGGTGTCACCGCCGCCTACCCGGTCGAGGTGCTGGACATCGCCCCCGGACCGGGCTCCCTGGAGATCCATGCGCCGACGCAGCCCATCCGCCACCGTGGTGACCTGCTGAAGGGACCGGTCATGACCGTCCGCGCGCACGCCCCGATGCCCGACGTCATCGGAGTGACGCTGACCCACTTCGCGGGCGAGCAGGATCGCGAGCCGCACTTCACGGTGCACGAGCAGCCCGAACACACCCCGCAGGTGAGCTACGACGACGACCACGCCCTGCTCACCTCCGGCGCGCTGTCGCTGCGGGTGGCCAAGTCCGGGCCGTGGAACCTGGACTTCCTGGTCGGCGGGCGCGCCCTGACCGGCAGTGGCTCCAAGGCCATGGGCATCATGCAGGACGCCCAGGGCGGCCACTTCCTGCGCGAGCAGCTGAACCTGAAGGTCGGCACCTCGGTCTTCGGCCTCGGCGAGCGCTTCGGGCCGCTGGTGAAGAACGGCCAGGTCGTCGACATGTGGAACGCCGACGGCGGCACCGCCACCGAGCAGGCCTACAAGAACGTGCCGTTCTACCTGACCGACGCGGGCTACGGCGTCTTCGTCGACCATCCCGGCCATGTCTCGTTCGAGGTGGGCTCGGAGCAGGTCTCGCGGGTGCAGTTCAGCGTGGAGAGCCAGCGGCTGACCTACTACGTGATCTACGGCCCGACACCGAAGGAGATCCTGCGCAAGTACACCGCGCTCACCGGCCGCCCGGCGCTGCCGCCCGCCTGGTCGTTCGGCCTGTGGCTGTCCACCTCGTTCACCACCTCCTACGACGAGCAGACGGTGACGTCGTTCATCGACGGGATGCGGGAGCGCGACCTGCCGCTGTCGGTGTTCCACTTCGACTGCTTCTGGATGCGCGAGTTCAACTGGTGCGACTTCGAGTGGGACCCGCGGGTCTTCCCCGACCCCGCGGGCATGCTGGCCCGGCTGAAGGAGAAGGGCCTGCGCATCTGCGTGTGGATCAACCCCTACATCGCGCAGCGCTCGCCGCTGTTCGCCGAGGGGCGGGCCCTTGGGCACCTGCTGAAGAAGCCGGACGGCAGCGTCTGGCAGTGGGACCTGTGGCAGCCGGGCATGGCCCTGGTCGACTTCACCTCCCCGGCGGCCTGCGCGTGGTACGCGGCGAAGCTGGAGGCGCTGCTCGCGATGGGCGTCGACTGCTTCAAGACCGACTTCGGCGAGCGCGTCCCCGTCGACGTGGCCTACGCCGACGGCTCCGACCCGGAGCGCATGCACAACTACTACACCTACCTGTACAACCGCACCGTCTTCGACGTGCTGAACAAGCACCGCGGCGAGGGCGAGGCCGTGGTCTTCGCCCGGTCGGCGACCGCGGGCTGCCAGCAGTTCCCGGTGCACTGGGGCGGCGACAACGAGTCCACCTACGAGTCGATGGCGGAGTCGCTGCGCGGCGGCCTGAGCCTGGGCATGTCCGGCTTCGGCTTCTGGAGCCATGACATCGGCGGCTTCGAGGGCACCCCGGACCCGGGCCTCTTCAAGCGGTGGATCGCTTTCGGGCTGCTGTCCTCGCACAGCAGGCTGCACGGTTCGTCGTCGTACCGGGTGCCGTGGCTGTTCGACGACGAGGCGGTGGACGTCCTGCGGGTGTTCACCAAGCTGAAGCTCAGCCTGATGCCGTACCTGCACAGGGCGGCGTGCACCGCGCACACCGACGGTGTGCCGATGATGCGGGCGATGGTGCTGGAGTTCCCCGACGACCCGACCTGTGCGCACCTGGACCGGCAGTACATGCTCGGCTCGGACCTGCTGGTCGCTCCGGTGTTCTCGGACGACGGCGAGGTGACGTACTACGTGCCCGAGGGCGTCTGGACGCAGTTCGTGACCGGCGAGCAGGTCACCGGGCCGCGCTGGGTGCGCGAGCGGCACGACTTCCTCAGCGTGCCGCTGCTGGTACGGCCCGGTGCGGTGATCCCGGTCGGCGCGATCGACGACCGGCCCGACTACGCCTACCCGGACGGCGTGACGCTGCGCGCGTTCGGCCTCGCACCCGGGGCGCAGGTCACGGTGCCGGTGGGCGATGTGACGTTCACCGTGGCGCGCGAGGGGCACACGCTGCGCGCCTCGGTGAACGACCCGTCGGCGCCGTGGGCGCTTCAGTGCGCCGGGCAGACCGTACGGGCCGAGGCCGGCGCCGGTTTCCTCTCGCTGGAGCTGGAGACGGACGCGTAACGGACGCGTACGGGTGCATCGGGTGCACCCGCTGCATCGGACGCTCGGACGCACCCGGTGCGTCCAACGGTACGGAGGCGTGGGGGCCGGACGCGAACGCGGCCGCCCCGACGGAGCGGCACTCACACAGCGGGACCAGCCGGCGCCCGCGGGCGGCCCTGAGGGGGACACCTTGGTCAAGATCACAGATGTGGCTCGGCACGCCGGGGTGTCCCCCAGCACCGTCAGCTACGCCTTGAGCGGGAAGCGTTCCATCTCCGCCGAGACCCGCCGGCGCGTCCAGGCCAGCATCCGCGAGCTGGGCTACCGCCCGCACGCCGGGGCGCGGGCGCTGGCCAGCAGCAGGTCCAACGTGCTGGCGCTGGTGGTGCCGCTGCGCACCGGGATGCACGTACCGGTGGTGATGCAGTTCGCGGTGTCCGTGGTGACCACGGCACGGCAGCACGACCACGACGTCCTGCTCCTCACCCAGGAGGAGGGTGAGGACGGGCTGCGGCGGGTCGCGGACACCGCGCTGGTCGATGCGCTGATCGTGATGGACGTGCAGATGCACGACGACCGCCTGCCGCTGCTGCGCGGCCTGGACCGCCCGGCCGTGCTCATCGGTTTCCCCGCCGAGCCGGCCGGCCTGACCTGCATCGACCTGGACTTCCGGGCGGCCGGCGCGGCATGCGTGGAGCAGCTGGCGCTGCTCGGCCACCGCTGCGTGGCGCTGATCGGCTCGCCACCGGAGGTGTACGTGCGCGAGACCGGCTTCGCGCGGCGGGTCGCCGAGGGCTTCACGTCCGCCGCCGACCGGCACGGTCTGACGTCGTCGATCCATCCGTGCGAGGCGAGCCCCGCGGCGGCCCGGGCGGTCGCCGAACGGCTGCTGCGCGAGCATCCCGCGCTCACCGGTGTCGTCGTGCACAACGAACCGGTCATCGATCCGCTCATCGAGGCGTTCGAGGAGCTCGGACTGCGGGTGCCGGGCGATCTGTCGGTCACCGCGATCTGCCCCGACGAGCTGGCCGGACGCGCCCGGGTACCGGTCACCTCGGTCGCGATCCCGACGGCGGAGGTGGGCACGCGGGCCGTCGAGCTGCTGATGGAGAAGCTCGACGGCCAGGAGGTGCCGGAGGCCACGCTCTTGCCGCCCCGGCTCACGGCCCGGGCGAGCACGGCACCCAGGCCGGTGCCGTGACCTCCCGGCGGGGGTGCGCCCGTGACGCCCGGGCGGGGGGCGTGACCTCCGGTCGGGGGTGCGCACTTGCACTTAAGGGGCGCGGGGAACTGCGCGATCAGCCCCCACCGGCCGGTGGTCCGGACGCGACAGAAACAGCCCCTTTCGGCCGGTGGCGACCTGCAAGGTCGCATCGTGGCCGGTCGCGCAGTTCCCCGCGCCCCTTTTCGGTGGGCACCGTGGGCCGCAAGGCCCCGGTCCTTGGTCCACGTCGACGACAAGGTGAGAGGGACGCCCGATGCAGACGACAAGAACCGCACCGCGCCGGGGCGCGGGAACCCGATGGTGGTGGCCCCGATGCGTCAGGGCGGCCCTGGCCACCCTGACGTTGGCCGGGCTCGGTACCGCAGGCACCGCCGGCACGGCCCACGCGGACGATCCGGCGTACCCGTTCCGCGACCCGTCCCTCGCCCTCGGCACCCGCATCGACGACCTGCTGGGCCGGCTCACCCTGGACGAGCGGATCTCCCTGCTGCACCAGTACGAGCCCGCCGTCCCCCGCCTCGGCATCGCCGCCTTCCGCACCGGCACCGAGGCGCTGCACGGGGTCGCCTGGCTGGGTGACACGACCGTCTTCCCGCAGGCTCTGGGGCTCGCCTCGACCTGGGATCCGGAGCTGATCCGGCAGGTCGGCTCGGCGGTCGGGGACGAGGACCGCGGATTCCAGCAGGAGCGGCCGGCCGGCTGGGGCCTCAACCTGTGGGCGCCGGTGGTCAATCCGCTGCGGGACCCGCGCTGGGGCCGCAACGAGGAGGGTTACTCGGAGGACCCGTACCTGACCGGCGCGATGGCCACGGCGTACGGCTCCGGGCTGACCGGCGGCGACCCGGATCACCTCAAGACCGCGCCGACCCTGAAGCACTTCCTCGGCAACAACGTCGAGGCGCACCGTGAGAGCAGCGACTCCGACCTGCGCCCGCGGGTACTGAAGGAGTACGAGGAGCAGGCATTCAAGCCGGCGATCGAAGCCGGCGCGGCGACCGGCGTGATGTCCTCGTACAACCTGGTCAACGGCCGTCCGGCGACCGTCGATCCGCTGCTGGACGAGGACGTGCGCAGCTGGAACGCCGGCGGCGGCAGCAGGGCCCTGCTGAACGTCACCGACGCGGGCGCGCCCAACAACCTGCTGACCACCGGCCCCCAGAAGTACTACGGCACGCTCGCCGAGGGTGACGCGGCGGCGCTCAGGGCCGGCGTGGACAGCTTCACCTCCGACGACGCGAACTCCGAGCCGACGACCACGGCGATCAGGACGGCTCTCGACAAGGGACTGTTGAGCGCGTCGGACGTGGACGAAGCGGCCCGGCACGTGCTGAGCGTCCGGTTCCGGCTCGGCGAGTTCGACCCGGACGGCGGACCGTACGGGAAGATCGACGCGTCGGTCGTCAACAGCCCCGAGCACCAGGCGCTGGCGCGCAGGGCGGCGGCCGAGTCCATGGTGCTGCTGAAGAACTCCTCCGGCGCCCTCCCGCTGACGTCGGACGACGACAAGGACGTGGCGGTCGTCGGCCCGCTCTCCGACACCCTCTACACCGACTGGTACTCGGGCACCATGCCGTACCAGGTCACCCCGCAGGACGGCATCACCGCCCGGGTCGGGTCGTCCGGCTCCGTGACCGGCAGCGAGGCCGTGGACCGCATCGCCCTGAAGGACACGGCGACCGGGAAGTACGTCACCGCGGGCACCGGCACCGCAGGCGCCCCGTTGAAGGAGTCGGCCACGACCGCCTCCGACGAGGCGCAGTTCGACGTCTTCGACTGGGGCTCCGGCATCGTCACGCTGCGCGCGGTGGCCAACGGCAAGTACGTCGGCCTGAAGAACGGCGGCTTCCCCAACGACCAGGACCAGCCGAACGGCTGGTACGTGCAGCAGCAGTTCGCGCTGGAGCGGCAGGACGACGGCGGCTACCTGCTGCGTTACGCCGGCTACGAGACCGGCGAGTCCTGGTGGTCCCAGGGCACCTATCTCGGCCCCAACGCGGACGGCACGCTGGGCCTGGTCGACAAGGAGCAGGCGGCGCACTTCGCCAGGGACGTGGTGCGCAGCGGCACGGAGCAGGCGGTGGCGGCGGTGCGGGACAAGGACGCCGCCGTGGTGGTGGTCGGCTCGATGCCGGCGATCAACGGCCGCGAGGCCCACGACCGCCCCGACATGGCCCTGGCTCCCAGCCAGGAAGCCCTGGTCAAGGCGGTGACCGCGGCCAATCCGCACACCGTCGTGGTGGTCGAGAACAGTTATCCGACCACGCTCGGCGACCTCCAGAAGGACGCCCCCGCGCTGCTGTGGACCACCCACGCGGGCCAGGAGACCGGTCACGCCCTGGCCGACGTGCTGTTCGGCGACGCCGACCCGGCGGGCCGGCTCACCCAGACCTGGTACCGGTCCGAGGACGACCTGCCGGACATGCTCGACTACGACATCATCAAGGACGACCGCACCTACCAGTACTTCCAGGGCGATCCGCTCTACCCGTTCGGCTACGGCCTGTCGTACACGACGTTCGACTACGGCGCCCTCACCCCGGTCGACGGCGGCTACCAGGTCCCCGTCACCAACACCGGTGACCGGGCGGGCGACGAGGTGGTGCAGCTGTACGTGCACCAGCAGACCTCGCGCGACAAGCAGCCGGTGCGGCAGCTGAAGGCGTTCCAGCGGGTGTCGCTGAAGCCGGGCGAGACGAGGACGGTCACCCTGAAGCTCGCCACGCAGGACCTCGCGCACTGGGACGTCACCCGCTCGAAGTGGGTCGTGGAGTCCGGCACGTACGACGTCATGGCGGGCGCGTCCGCCACGGACATCCGCAGCCGTACGCAGGCGCAGGTGCAGGGCGAGACGATCCCGCCGCGTGATCTGACCCGGGCGACCCGCGCCGAGAACTTCGACGACTACGCGGGTGTGCGGCTGGTGGACGAGTCGAAGGCGGCGGGGACCGCGGTCGAGGCCACCGGCGCCGACGCCTGGCTGAAGTTCGCCGACGCCCGGCTCACCCCGGGTGCCGCGGAGTTCAGCGCCGAGGTGGCCGGCGGCGCCGGCACCGTCGAGGTCCACCTGGGCGCCCCGGACGGCCCGTTGCTGGGCACCGCCGAGGCGCCGGCCACCGGCTCCCCGTACACGTACCGGACGGTGACGGCCGGCCTGACGGTCCCGGCGGCGCTGCACGGCCACCGGAAGAAGGCCGGCCATCACGTCAAGGCCGGTGACCAGGACGTGTACCTGGTGCTGGGCAAGGGGCTGAGGCTGTCGGACTTCCGTGTGACGCCCACAGGCTGACGGTGTGCCGGCGCCCGGGGGCAGGGCGCCTGCCGCCGCCAGAACGCGGCGGCGGTCCGCAGGCCGGGGGGTCCACGGATCGCCGCCGCACTTCTGCACACCTGCGGCTTCTTCACTTATGCGGCCCAGGCACATCCGCGGCTTCAGCGCATCTACGGCCTCAGCACATCTGCGGCTTCAGCCATGCGCACTCGAGCCCGGCGCCGTCCTGCTCGGCCGCCTTGTCCTCGTGCAGCGACCGGGGCGAGACCGTGACCGCCTTGTCCGCGCTGGAGGAGGCGAGGGTGACCACGATGGCGTCCTGGATGTCGGTGACGCTGTCCGCGAGGAAGTTGTTCAGCAGGATGCTGTAGACGAGCTTGCGGCCGCCCGCGTCGGTCACGTACCCGGACAGGGAGCTGGCCCCGGTCAGGGTGCCCGTCTTGCCGCGTGCGTTGAGCGCGGCCGGGGTGTCGCACATCCGGGAGCGCAGGGTGCCGCCCACGAACCGGTCCGGGTCGCAGGCCACCGGAAGCCCCTTGTACCAGTCGTCGAACCAGGGTTCGTGGCGCACCTTCACCAGCAGTTCCGCGAACGTCTCGGCCGGCACGTTGTCCATCCGCGACAGCCCTGACCCGTCGACCTGCCGCAGCTGTGCGGTGTCGAGCCCGAGCCCCTTCAGGTAGTCGTCGACGGCGGCGAGGCCGGCGTCCCAACTGCCCTCGCCTGCGGTCTTGACGCCCATGGCCTTGGTGAGGATCTCGGCGTGCATGTTGTTGGACAGCTTCAGGAACGGGATGAGCAGGTCCTTCAGCTGCATCGAGTCATGCGTGGCGAGCGTCCGGGCGCCGTCCGGGGTGGCCCTGCCCAGGCTGGTCGGTCCCAGGACGTGGACGCCGTGCGCGGCGAGCGCGTCCCGGAAGACGGCGGCGGCGTAGCCGGTCGGGTCCCAGACGGTCACCCACTCCATGTCGGGGTCGGCGTCGGCCGGGATGCTGCCGCTGATGGTGATGTCGTTGGTGCCGTGCGCCCGGTCGACGGTGATGCCGCCGTCGTCGCCGGCCGGCGCGGTGGTGGCCGTGACGTCGACGTGCACGTAGTGCGTCGGCGGGGTCACGGTCACCTTCGCCTTGTCGCCCACCGCGGCGCCCGGGGTGATGGTGGTGATCACCGTGCCGGTGTCGTAGTCGGTGTTCGGGGCGACGGCGAGCGCGGAGATCTGCGCGGAGTAGTAGGACGCCTCGTCGTCGGCGGCCCAGGAGCGGCCGAGCCGCTGGTCGTCGAAGCGGGTGTCGTCGGCGACCAGCCTGCCCGTGACCTGCTTGACCCCGGCGCCGGCGAGCTGGGCGGCCAACTGGTCGTAGTCCTCGGCCAGCAGGGTGGGATCGCCGGTGCCGCGCAGGTACAGGTCGCCGTTCAGCACCGTGCCGTGCTGCCTGCCGGTGCTCAGGACGTCCGTGCTGAACCGGTAGTCGGGCCCGAGCACCGCCATGGCGGCGGTCGACGTCAACAGTTTGGTGTTGGACGCGGGCATCAGCCGGTTGCCGGAGGTGTGCTGGTAGAGGACGTCGCCGCTGTCCGCGTCGGCGACCGTCACGCTCTCCTGCCCACCGGACATCCGCGCGTCGGCCAGGATGCCGTCCAGTGCCTGCGGCAGTCCGCTGTCGTCACCGTCGGCACCCGCACTGCCTGCGGGCGCGCTCCAGGCCAGTGCGGCCAGCGCGAGTGCGGCGATGAGACCGCGGAGTCTGTTGCGCCCCCGCCCGGGGACGCGCTCTCTCACTGATCTGCTCATGCCACAGGAGCATCCCCGAGTGCGGTGCCCAGGGACAGGGGCAGGGCACAGATCCGCATGCGGCGATCGTTCCCGTACGCGTCGGGCCGGCGGAGGGCCGTGCGTCTCTGAAACAGCATTGCAGCGAGCGCGGGACAGCACTACCGGCTCGCCCTTGGATACAGTTCCCCCGGACATGAGCATTCCTCGGGGGGAGTTGTGAGATGACGGGCGGTCAGCAGCGGGAGCAGATCTTCCAACCGCTCGCCGGCGACGATCCTGCCACCGTCGCCGGATACCGGTTGGCGGCCAGGCTCGGCGCCGGTGGCATGGGCAAGGTGTACCTGTCGTACACGCCCGGTGGACGGCCGGTCGCCATCAAGGTGATCCGGCCCGAGTTCGCCGAGGACGCCGAGTTCCGCCGCCGGTTCGCCCAGGAGGTGCAGTCGGCGCAGCGGGTTCAGGGGCTGTTCACCGCGCCCGTCATCGACGCGGACGCCGAGGGCCCGCAGCCCTGGCTGGCCACCGCGTACGTGCCGGGCCCCTCGCTCGCCAATGCGGTCGTCACCCACGGGGCGCTGCCGACCGAGACGGTGCTCCTGCTGGTCGCGGGGGTCGCCGAGGCGTTGCAGGTCATCCACGGCGCGCACATCGTGCACCGCGACCTGAAGCCGTCGAATGTGCTGCTCGCCGCCGACGGGCCACGCGTCATCGACTTCGGCATCGCCCACGCCGCCGACGCCACCTCGCTCACCGGCAGCGGCGTCACCATCGGCACCCCGGCGTTCATGGCCCCCGAGCAGGCGTCGGGCAGCCGGGTCACACCGGCCACGGACATCTTCGCGCTGGGCCAGGTCGCGGCGTACGCGGCGATGGGGGGCCCGGCGTTCGGCGAGGGCACCGGGCACGGCATGCTCTACCGGATCGTCCACGAGGAGCCCGACCTCAGCAGGCTGCCGGCGCAGCTGCGGGAGCTGGTCACGCGCTGCCTCGCCAAGGATCCCGCGGGCCGGCCGTCCCTCACCGACATCCTCCAGCTCTGCCAGGCCGCCAACGCGGAGACGGTGCTGCGCCGCCCCGAGGAGTGGCTGCCGCGTCCCGTTTCCGCCGACATCACGGTGCGCGCGGCGGCCCCGGCTCCGGCCCAGACCCCACCGCCCGGCTACGGGCCCTCGGCGGGCTACTCCCCGACCGCACCGGCGTCCCCGTCCACCCCGCCACCCGGGTACGGCCCCTCGGTGGCCTACTCCCCCACGGCTCCGGCGTCCCCGACGACCCCGCCGCCGGGATACGGCCCGTCCGCCGCGCACCAGCCGACGCAGCCCGCCGGGCCCTTCCCCGGCTCGGCCCCGATGCCCGTCCCGCCGCAAGCCCAGGCCCAGGCCTACGCCCCGACGCAGTTCCCGACGCAGGGGCATCCGCCGTACGCGGCGACCCAGGTGCCCGGGGCGCCGCATCCCCAGGGCGCTCCCGGAGCCCCCAAGTCCGGGGGGAAGTCGAAGCGGGTCGCCCTGATCGCCGTCGTCGCCGCGCTGGTCTTCGGCGTCGGCGTGGGTGGCACGGTGTACCTGCTCAAGGACGACGGCAAGAAGTCGCCGCAGGGCAGCGGTGCGACCGACCATGCGACGCACGACCAGCAGAGCGGCTCCGGCGGTGCGGACAGCAGCGAGAGCGCCACGCCGGGCGGCTCCAAGCCCGACCCGAAACCCGCCGTCTACGACGGCATCAACCTGACGGCCGGCTACCACCTGACGCTCGGCGACGACCCGGTGCGCCCCCAGAACGGCGCCGACGACACTGACGACCTGTCGTACCACAAGGTCGGGTACGTCTCCGTCGGGTACGAGGGCGGCAGCATGGTGCTGCTCGACCCGGCAGAGGAGGGGTCGCTCGACACCTGCCGCACGGACACCCGGTTCACCCAGACCATCGAGGTGAGCAAGCTCTCCAAGGGCCGCCAGATCTGCGTCACCACCGACACCGGACACCTGGCCCTCGTCACGATCAAGGGCAAGTCGGCCGAGGACTCTCCGAGCGAATACATCACGCTGGACCTGACGGTCTGGCGCAACGCCGCGCCCTCCGGCACAGGCAGCTGACCCATCGGGCCCCGGCAGGCGAAGAGGGCGCACACCCGGGTACCACCCGGGCGTGCGCCCACCATGCCCCAGGTCAGATCCGTTCCAGCACGGCGCCCAGTCGCGACATGATTCCCGTGCGCCAACCGCCGCCCATGATGGTCCTGGCTCGCTGCTGCACCGGGTTGTCCGGATCGAACCCCTCGTGGACGAGGAACAACCGCGTACCGGTCCCCTCCGCCTCCACCGTCCAGGTGATGGCCCAGTCGACCTGCGCCCCCTCGGCGGGGTGGGCGTCCTGCCAGCCGATCCGCAGCGACTTCCCCTCCTCGAAGGCCAGCACCTCGGCCTGCACGGTGCCGGAGAAGCCGGTCGCGGGGATGGGCACGCCCTGCATGGTGTAGCGGTGCCCCACCTCCAGGCGGAAGTCGCCCGGCATCAACCAGCCGGCGATCAACTCCGGCTCGGTCAACGCTCGCCACACCTTGGCCGGCGGATGGGGCAGGAACTGGTCGACCCGGATCATGGTGGGGTCGGCCGGACCGGTCAGGTGGGTCGGGTCGGCGGGATCCACCGGGGCGAATTCGTCACTCATCGTCGTCTTCACTCACTACTGTCGTCTTGCCGTCGGGCAGGGGATGGCCGTCCAGCGCGGAATCGTCGTCCGGCATGGCGTCGAGCACCGCGCCGAGCGCGGTGAGCCGGTCACGCCAGAACCGCTCGAAGGGCCCGAGCCAGTCCCGTACGTCCTCCAGCGGCGCCGCCTGTAGCCGGTACCACCGCTGCCGTCCGCTTCTGGCTTCGCTGACCAGACCGCACTCCCGCAGCACCCGCAGATGCTCGGAGAAACTGGGCCGCGCCATGTCGAACCGCCCGGCCAGCGCCGCCACCGGCTGCGGCCCTTCCTCCCGCAACAGCCGCAACACCTCACGACGCACAGGGCTGGCCAGCGCGGCGAACACACGATCCTCAGACACGGATGCTGCCATGCCCCCACTATGCGTAGGAAATTTCCTACCTGTCAACCGCCGCCCCCTCCGCACACACCCCGACGCACGCCGACGCGCCAGCACGACTACGGGTGTGCACCCTCGCCCACGAACCCAGGACGGCTCCCACCACACCAAAAAGGCGAGGCAGCGCCTGCACCACCAGCAGACACCCCTCGCCTCACCAGGCAGACGAACGACCACACCCACGCGGCCACCAACGGGGACATAGGCAAGCAAAGCCGCGCAAAAACACGACAAGGCGAGGCCACCTGCACATTCCCCAGGCACACCTCGCCCCACCAGACGGGCCAACGCCCCCCACACCCACGCGGCCGCCAAGGGGGCGTGGGCGGGCAAAGCCCCCCACACGCGCGGCAAAGCCGCGCAAAAACACGACAAGGCGAGGCCGCCTGCGCATTCCGCAGGCACACCTCGCCCCTCGCCGAGTGGAGATGGCGGGAATCGAACCCGCGTCCAACGGTGCGGAATCAGGGCTTCTCCGAGCGCAGTCCGCTGCGATTTTCTCGGCCCCGGAGATCACGCGGACAAGTCTCCGACGGGCTCAGTCACTGTTTGATGTCCCTGTAGGCCCCGTGACCGGGTCTACAGGTTTAGTCCCCTAGCTGATGCCAGGATCCGGGTCGGGAACGGCCCCGGGCTGACACTTCGCGAGTCGCTGCTCAGGCAGCGAGGGCGAAGGAATCGCGCTTGGTATTGGCGATTATTGGTTTCGGCCTGTGGTTTACGAGATCATGGCCGCTTCCTCGGCTCGCTTCCCCTGCTTCGACAGCCGCTGTCGAAACCGATCATCCCCATGTTGATTTTTCAATCCCGCGCCCTCGCCTGGAGGGCTTGGCGCCCCGGTGTGCAGGGCGAATGCCATCGTACGGAACAACGGGCGCGGGGGCCAGTCCATTCCCGCGCACCGAACCTCCACGCTCGCGTACCCGGTACGCCCCACACAAACCGCCTTGCGTGCGCCTACGCACAGCAACCACGACACGATGCGGTGACCCAGCGTCGCAGGCGACCACGTGACGTCCCGGGGGCGCCCGGCACGGCTTTCGTCGCCGTCGGGGTCACTGCCCGACGGTCTGGCGGTCCGCGGCGACGAGCGCGACGGACTCCCTGACCGCATCCAGCGCCGCCGCACGCTCCTGCCCGGTCATGCGGGCCGGCGCGTGGGTGATCACGGGGTCGAGGACCTGGAAGCCGGTGAACTCCAGCATTCCGCGGTGGATATGGAACAGGAAGTCGTCCATCGAGCCGTAGCCGCCGCCGGGTCTGAACGACTCACCGGACCCGCCCGTCGTGAACAGCAGCATCGCACGCTTGCCGGCGAGCGCCGCGTCGCCGAAGATTCCGTGGTCGCCGCCGAAGACCCCGCCCATGACGAAGACCCGGTCCACCCAGCCCTTGAGGATGGCGGGCAGCGAGAACCACCACATCGGGAACGACAGGACGAGCAGATCGGCGGCGAGCAGCCGATCCAGATGGGCCTGGACGGCCGCGTCGAGCGTCCCGTCCTTGACGGCGCGCATCTGCTCGGCCTGCGGCTTGAAGTGGCCTTCCACGGGGGCGAACTCGTCACGGGCGAGCGTCGGGGCCCATGCGTCGGCATAGAGGTCGAGGACGTCGACCCGGTAGCCGGCATCGCGTAGGGCCTGGGCCGCAGTGGTCATCTGTGCGGTGGTGAACGAACGGGGCTCGGGGTGAGCGTGGACGATCAGGGCCGTGGGAGCAGCATCGAAGGTCGACATGGAGAAATCATATCGACGTATTGCGATATGTCAATCAGAGGTCGTCGCCGATCGCTCGCGCCAACTCCGCCAGCCGCCCCTCATCCCGCCGGTAGTGCGTCCACTTGCCCACCCGGGTGGGAGTCACGAGCCCCGCCCGCTCGAGCGTGGTCATGTAGCTGGAGACTGTCGACTGGGCGAGCCCCGACTTCGCCTGGATGTGCGTGACGCACACGCCGACCGACTGGCGGTCCGCGATCGGCTCGTAGGCACCGAAGTGCATGTCGGGGTCCTTCAACCACTGCATGATCTGCAACCGGGCAGGGTTGCCGAGGGCCTTGAACACCTCGACCAGATCACCCGCGCCCAGCCCTGCCGTCGCGGCCATGGGCCACCCCTCTCGCCAGACACTTCTCGCCAGACACTTCTCGGCCGACATCTCCCGCCCGGCGTCTCCCGCCCGGCATCTCTCGCCAGTCGTTCCGACACACCACGATATCTCGATATGTGGCCGGTGGGTGACGCCCGCGGCTTGCGGGTCCGGGGTCCGGGGTGCCGGGGGCGGTCCTCCTAGGCCCGCACCCGCCCCCGCCGACGCGCGTCCGACATGGCGCGGTCGGCCTCGCGGCGGTCCTGCCGCTCCCGCAGCGTCTGCCGCTTGTCGTACTCCTTCTTGCCTCGGGCCAGCGCGATCTCGATCTTGGCGCGGCCGTCCTTGAAGTACAGCGCGAGCGGGACGATGGTGTGCCCGGTCTCCTGGGACTTCGCGTCGAGCTTCTCGATCTCTTCGCGGTGCAGCAGCAGCTTCCGCTTGCGTCGGGCGCTGTGGTTGGTCCAGGTCCCCTGGGTGTACTCGGGCACGTGGATGTTGTGCAGCCACGCCTCGCCGCCGTCGAGCTGGATGAAGCCGTCGACGAGGGAGGCACGGCCCTGGCGCAGCGACTTCACCTCGGTGCCCGTGAGGACCAGGCCGGCCTCGTAGGTGTCGAGGATGTGGTAGTCGTGCCGCGCCTTCTTGTTCTGCGCGATCAGCTTGCGCCCTTTTTCCTTAGCCATAGTGTGGCCATTTTCGCACTAGGAGGGGGACCCGAGGCCACTCAATACCGTCTCGGCCTGCTTCCTGGCTCCGGCCTGGACCTCGAGGTCCGGTTCGATGCCGAGGCCGTCGAGATTGTGGCCGAGGGGTGTGCGGTAGTGGCCGACGGTGAGCTCGGCCACGGATCCGTCGGGCAACCGGCTGGGCATCTGCACGGAGCCCTTGCCGAAGGTGCGGGCGCCGACGACGACGGCACGGCCGCGGTCCTGGAGCGCACCGGTGAGCAGCTCGGCGGCGCTCATGGTGCCGCCGTCGACCAGGGCGACGACGGGACGGCGGGTGTCACCGCCACGCGTGGCGTGCAGGGAGCGCTGCTCACCCTCGACGTCATAGGTGGCGACGATGCCGCCGTCGAGGAAGACGGAGGCGGTCTCGGCGGCCTCGGTGACCAGGCCGCCCGAGTTCCCGCGCAGGTCGAGCAGGATCCCCGCGCCGTCGGGCGCCTCGCGCACCGCCTTGCGCACCTGTGCGCCGGAGCCCTTGGTGAAGGACGCCACCTTGATCAGGACCCCGCCGCCGGCGCTCGGCCCGAGCTGCTCGACGGTCACGGAGTCCGTGGACAGCCGGGCTCTGTGCAGCGTCTGCTGCCAGGCGTGGCCGCCGCGGGACACGGCGAGGACGACGGTGCTGCCCGGTGCCGGGGCCCTCCCGCCGTCCGCGTCGCCGCGCAGCAGGGAGACGACCTCGGTGACCGGCAGGCCGCCCACATGGCGGCCGTCGATGGCGGTGAGCCGGTCGCCCCCGCGGATGCCGGCACGGTCGGCGGGCCCACCGGGCTGTACCCGGGCGACCTCTATGTGCCCGTCGGATCCGCGGATGACCCAGAGGCCGACGCCGGTGTACTCACCGTCCAGCGCCTGCTCGAACTCGGCGTACTCGCCCTCGGAGTACACCGCGCTCCAGCGGTCCCCGCTGCGGCTGACCTCGCGCCGGGCCGCGTCGGTCGGCGACTTGCCGTCCGCCATGGCCTCGGCGGCGGCCCGGGTCACGTCGCTCTGGTACGCGGCGGCGGTCGAACCGCCGGCGGGGACCGTGGTGGGCTTGCCGTCCTGGTCGCTCGGGTTCGTCCAGGCGTCCGTGGCCGCGCCGGTCGCGAGGACTCCCGCGAAGACCAGTGTCAGTGCCGCCGCGTGACGCCTGCGGCGGGGTCTGCCGAAATGGTCGGGGTCGGACATGACGGTGAGTCTAGGACAAGCCGAGCCGCCGCACGGGTGGTTGCCCATCCCGGTGTGGCGGCGTTCGTCACACCTTCAAGTACTTGCGCAAGGCGAAGAAAGCCGCAAGGGCGGGCATCAACAGCCCGATGGCCAGCACCAAGGGCAGCTTCGTGAGCACCGCGTCCCAGCCGATGAAGTTGATGAGATTCAGCTTCTGAGACAGCGCCAGACCGTGGTCGATGATGAAGTACCGGCCGACGATCAGCATCACGCAGGCGACGAAGCCGCCGATGAGCCCGGCGACGGCGGCCTCCATGATGAACGGCATCTGGATGTAGAAACTCGACGCGCCGACCAGCCGCATGATGCCGGTCTCCCGCCGTCTGCTGAAGGCGGAGACCCGAACCGTGTTCACGATCAGCATCATGGCGACCACCAGCATCAGCGCCATCACCGCCAGCGCCGCCCAGTTCATGCCGTTCAGCAACCCGAAGAGGTTCTCCAGGATGCCCTTCTGGTCCTGGACCGACTGCACACCGTCACGCCCGTCGAAGGCGGTCGCGATGACCTGGTATTTCTGGGGGTCCTTGAGCTTGATGCGGTAGCTCTCCTGCATCTGGTCCGGGGTGAGCGAACGGGCCAGCGGGGAGTCGCCGAACTGCTGCTTGTAGTGCTTGTACGCATCGTCGCTGGACTCGTAGATGACCTTCTCGACCACGCCGTTCATCTTGTGGAGGTCGGCCTTTATCTGCGTCTTCTCCTCGGTGGTGGCCGGGCCCTTGGCGCAGTTGGGGTCGGACTCGGCGTCACTCTTGTTGCAGAGGAAGATCGAGACGTTGACCTTGTCGTACCAGTAGCCCTTCATGGTGCTCACCTGGTCGCGCATCAGCAGCGAACCGCCGAACAGCGCGAGGGACAGGGCCACGGAGACGACGACCGCGAAGGTCATCGTGAGATTGCGGCGGAGACCGACACCGATCTCCGACATGACGAACTGGGCGCGCATGGCGTCTTCTCAGGCCTTTCCGTGGATCAGTGCCGAGGCCGCCGCCCGGGGGGTGCCCGGGGCGACGGTCCGGAGCATGGCCGGGGCGACGGCCCGGCGGGTGCGCGGGGCCTCGGGGGAGGTCACCGTGCCGGGGTTCGACCGGGCTCGGCTGCGGACTCGGGACTGCGCGGACATACCGGGGCTCTCAGTGCTGGTAGCCGTAGACGCCGCGCGCCTGGTCACGGACGAGCCGGCCGGTCTCCAGCTCGATGACGCGCTTGCGCATCTGGTCCACGATGTTCTGGTCGTGGGTCGCCATCAGGACGGTGGTGCCGGTCCGGTTGATCCGGTCGAGCAGCTTCATGATGCCGACGGAGGTCTGCGGGTCGAGGTTGCCGGTGGGCTCGTCGGCGATCAACAGCTTGGGGCGGTTGACGAAGGCCCTTGCGATCGCCACGCGCTGCTGCTCGCCACCGGAGAGCTCGCCCGGCATCCGGTCCTCCTTGCCGCCGAGCCCGACCAGGTCGAGCACCTGCGGCACGGACTTGCGGATCTCACCGCGCGACTTGCCGATGACCTCCTGGGCGAACGCCACGTTCTCGGCGACCGTCTTGTTCGGCAGCAGGCGGAAGTCCTGGAACACGGTGCCCAGCTGGCGGCGCATCTGCGGCACCTTCCAGTTGGACAGCCGGGCGAGGTCCTTGCCCAGGACGTGCACCTGACCGTGGCTGGCGCGCTCCTCGCGCAGGACCAACCGCAGGAAGGTGGACTTTCCGGAGCCGGAGGACCCCACAAGGAACACGAACTCGCCACGCTCGACCTCCAGGGAGACATCCCTGAGAGCGGGGCGGGTCTGTTTGGGGTAGGCCTTGGAGACATTGTCGAATCGGATCACGGATACACCACAAGTCGCTGGGGTAGGTGAGCGTGACCATACGCGAACCGGGTACGCGTCCGCAGTCGACGCCATGAGTTACGCGGGGTTTGCGGAATTTGTCACGTAATGGGATGTCGCATTTCACAGCGTGCTCGGCATCGGGTCGCCGACCGCGGCGGAACCGTGCGTGAAAGGGTGGCTCCGGCCCGGAACCGGGCAGAATGCGGACAGGTCCCGGAGCGTGCCGGAGCGTGAACGGGCCGAAACGGCAGTCCGACTCGCCCCCCTGGGGCACCCTGGACCGTGTCAAGCTCCAGGTGGGAATCGCGCCATTTTCCGGGGAAACTGGCACAGTGGAGGGAACGGTTGCGCCACTTGGAGCGTTACTTCTTCAGAACGCTGGTGCGGCAGGCCCAGCCTGGGGGTACCTCTGGGGTACCCGCCACGGCCTTCGGGCGATGGGGAGCCCTTGAGGCAGTGGAGGAGGGAGGAGGAGTCCGCATGACTTATGACCGTTTGGTGTGTGCAAACTGCGCCGCACCGGTCAGTGAAGGCCGCTGCCCCGTCTGCCGGGCGAGCCGCGAGCGTCTACAGCAGCAGAACCCCTGGTCGGCCCTGAGCCCGATGACCCTGATCGCCCTGCTGGCGGTGCTCATCGCGGCGGTCGCCCTGCTGGCGCACTGACGGCGCCCCCGGGGGGATGTTCACGCTCCACCCCGCAGAGAGCGGGCCCAGGGGCACCACAGACGCCTGTGCGCTCCACCCACCCGCTCCACCCACCCGCAGAGACACAGAGACTTGAACATGGTCAAGGCCCGGAGCCGTAAGCTCCGGGCCTTGACCATGCCCCGGGGAATTCCCCGAGCACTGTCTCGTCTGCCAGCCATGCCACACGGCGTGTCACGACCCCGTCACGCGGGGTCCCGCCGTGCCCGCACGGGCCGCCGTTACTTACGCAACGCCAGCGCCGCGACCGGCCACGAAGCGCGGCAGGATACGGAAGGCGACACCGCCGGCGATCATCGTCGCCGCACCGATGATCAGGAACGACGTCTCCGCCGCACCGGTCTCGGCCAGCTGGTCCTGACCCTTGCCCTGCGCCGCGGGCTGCGAGCCGCTGTCGGACAGGCCGTCCTTGCCCTGGCCCTGCTCGACCGGCTGGGAGCCGTTGTTGTCGGGGCCGGTGTTGTCGTTGCCACCGGTCTCGTTGCCGGTGGTGTTGCCCTGCGAGTCGTCACCCTCGCTGGTGCCCTGGTTGCCGCCCTCGGAGGTGCCCTGGTTGCCACCTTCGGAGGTGCCCTGGTTGCCACCCTCGCTGGTGCCCTGGTTACCGCCCTCGGAGGTGCCCTGGTTGCCACCTTCGGAGGTGCCCTGGTTGCCACCCTCGCTGGTGCCCTGGTTGCCACCTTCGGAGGTGCCCTGGTTGCCACCCTCGGAGGTGCCCTGGTTGTCGCCGCCCTGGTCATCGCCGCCACCCGTGGTGTCACCGACGACGGTGTTGCCCTCGCCGCCGGTGTGCACGCCAACGTCGATACCGAGCACACTGACGTCAGCGTCGAGCGCCGAGGCGGCACCCGCGGCGGTCAGTGACGCGCCTACGGCGATCACCGCACCGGCGGCCACCCGCGCAACGCGGACCCGCGTCTTCTTCGTCATCTGCCTGCTACCCCCAGTAGCTTCAGTGTCAGTAGTGCAGCGCCCGGGACTGGGTCGTCGGGAGTAGCTGTGATGGGCGGCCCCCGCTCACGCGTGCCCCGGAGATACGCATGCCGCGGTCAGCCTTCCCAGTTTTGAAGGCGACGTCAAGGTCATTTGGCGAACGATGTCCGCATTGAAGTGAGTTGACCTACGCAAGGGTATGTGAATGTGACGTAAACAGGAGCGGGAGATTCCAACGTATAGCAAATGGTGGCGAGTTACCTTGTCTACAAAACCATCGCCACTCGTCGCCCGCTCATTGCGTCGGGACGGACCGGCGGATTACCTGTCCTGCTGCTTGCGCCAGCGGATTCCGGCTTCCAGGAAACCGTCGATCTCACCGTCCAGAACGGCCTGCGGATTGCCGACCTCGTGGTCCGTGCGAAGGTCCTTGACCATCTGGTACGGCTGGAGGACGTACGAACGCATCTGGTTGCCCCAGGAGTTGCCACCGTCGCCCTTGAGGGCGTCCATCTTGGCCTGCTCCTCCTGGCGGCGGCGCTCCAGCAGCTTCGCCTGGAGGACGTTCATGGCGGTCGCCTTGTTCTGGATCTGGGAGCGCTCGTTCTGGCAGGAGACGACGATGCCGGTGGGCAGGTGGGTGATGCGCACCGCGGAGTCGGTGGTGTTCACGCCCTGGCCGCCGGGTCCCGAGGAGCGGTAGACGTCGATGCGCAGCTCGGTCTCGTCGATGTCGACGTGGTCGGACTGCTCGACGACCGGCAGGACCTCGACGCCGGCGAAGGAGGTCTGGCGGCGGCCCTGGTTGTCGAACGGGGAGATGCGCACGAGGCGGTGCGTGCCCTGCTCGACGGAGAGGGTGCCGTAGGCGTAGGGAGCCTGGACCGTGAAGGTGGTCGACTTGATGCCGGCCTCCTCCGCGTACGACGTGTCGTAGATCTCGGTCTTGTAGCCGTGCCGCTCGGCCCAGCGCAGGTACATGCGCTGGAGCTGCTCGGCGAAGTCCGCGGCGTCGACGCCGCCGGCCTCGGCGCGGATGTTCACCACGGCCTCGCGCGCGTCGTACTCGCCGGAGAGGAGGGTGCGGACCTCCATCTCGTCGAGTGCCTTGCGGACCGCGGTCAGCTCGCCCTCGGCCTCGGCGCGGGTGTCCGGGTCGTCCTCGGACTCGGCGAGTTCGAAGAGCACGGCCAGGTCGTCGATCCGGCCGCGCAGCGTCTCCGCCTTGCGGACCTCGGCCTGGAGGTGCGAGAGCCGGCTGGTGATCTTCTGCGCCTCGTCCGGGTTGTCCCACAGGGACGGCGCGGCTGCCTGCTCCTCGAGCATGGCGATATCGGCCCTCATCTTGTCGAGGTCCAGGACGGCCTCGATCGACTCCATGGTGGAGGAGAGGGACTTGAGCTCTTCGGATACGTCGACAACTGCCACGTCCCCCAGCCTAACGGTTCGGGCAAGCGAGCTTGGGCCCGCCGGGGCGTGCGGGGCGAGCCGGCGGGGGACGGACGGTGCCCGGTCGTGTTCGGGCGCCCACCGTGGGTTCACGTCGGTCGCGCGGGGGGCGCCGTGGCGATGCGGCGGGGGGTGGCGGATGTCACGGTGGCGGGCGACCTGCGGTCACGGTCTGGACGGGCGGGGCGTGACCCCGGAGCTACGGAGCTACGGGGTTTTGACGGCGCTCGCGGCGCTCACGGGGCTCACGGGGCTCACGGCGTGGAGGACGAGTGGGTCGAGCGGTCCGGGGGCGTGTCGGAGTCGTCGGAGGTGGCGAGCCAGGTGCCGATGCCGGCCACGGCGAGGATGACCACGGCTCCGGCGCCCAGCAGCACCCGGCGCCGGCCCGCGGTGCGGTTCCGCGCGGAGCCGGGTCTCGGTTTTCCGGTCGCGCGCGGCGCACGCGCCGTGCCCCGGGCGCCGCCGGCGAGCTCGTCCGCTTCGGGGACCCGCATGCTGGTGTGGGTGTCGCGGTTGGAGTCCGGCGCCGCCCCCGTCACCAGGGACACGGCGCCGCGCCGCACCAGCGGTCGGCGTGGCTCGGAGGCCGGCGGCTCGCCGCTCTCCTCGGCCGGATCGGCCTCTTCCGGCTCGTCGACGTCCAGCGGCGGCATCCCGGCCAGCTGGGGCAGCTGCTCCCGCAGCCGTTCGGCCAGCTCGGAGGCGCGTAGGCGGGAGGCCGGCGCCTTGGCCAGGCACTGGACGACCAGCTGCCACAGCTCGTCGGTGATGCCGGGCAGCGGGACGACCGTCTCGGTCACATGGCGGCGCAGTACGGCGCCCGGGTGGCCGCCGCCGAACGGCGTGAAGCCGGCCAGCATCTCGTACAGCACCGTCGCCAGGGCGTAGATGTCGACGGCGGCGCGCGGCGGCAGGCCTTCGACGATCTCGGGGGCGAGGTAGTCCGGAGTACCGATGATCTTCGTGGCGCGGGTGTGGCGCGGCGAGTCGATCAGCTTGGCGACGCCGAAGTCGGTGAGCAGGGCGGGGTGGGCGCCGCCGGGGCCGAGTGGGCCCTGCATGTCGAGCAGCACGTTCTCGGGCTTGACGTCGCGGTGCACCACGCCGGCGGCGTGCGCGGCAGCGAGGCCGTCGGCGACGTCTGCGGCGATCGCCACGGCCGCCTCCGGGGCGAGGCGGCGCTCGCGGTCCAGGCGGGTGCGCAGGTCGGTGCCGCGGACCAGGTCCATGACCAGGGCGAGGTCGTTTCCGTCGACGACGAGGTCGTGGACGCCGACGACGTTGCGGTGGTCGAGGCCGAGTAGCGCGGTGCGTTCCTGGACGAAGCGGTTGACCAGTTCCTGGTCGCATGCGAGGTCCTCGCGCAGCAGTTTCACGGCGACGGGGCCGTCGGGTCCCTCGCCGAGCCACACCGTGCCGGCGCTGCCCCGCCCCAGGATCTGGTTCGCGGTGTACCGGCTGCCGATCTTCCGTGCCAAGACTGCTCCTACGGACGCGTGTTGGCGACAAAGCTACGCGGCTGGGGCGGCAACGTTCATGTCCGCGGAGGAAAATACCCCATGGGTGTCGACAAATCCCCACGGTGGGGTTCTCCGGGATCACTCCCGGGGGCCCGGTTGTCGGGAGGGGGCGGCGTTCGTCTGCCCGGGACGGGGTGGCGTTCGCCTGCCCGGTCCCGCTTTCCCCTCGCGGGGGCGGGGTCTGGGCCTGACGGCCCTCGGCTTTCCCCTTTCGGGGGGTGTGCTGTCGGGTGGTTGTCGAGGGGGGTGGTCGGCGGGGCGGGGTGCCCCATGAGGGCGGTGGCGGACTGCGTGTTTCGTCGTGGTGGGGTGCGCAGTTCCCCGCGCCCCTGGTTGTCCGGGCGACGTACGCCCAGGGGGAGCCTGGACCGGCGGGGCGGAGCTGGGTGCCCCTTCGGGCCGGTCGCGGACTGCGTGTTTCGTTGTGGTTGTGTGCGCAGTTCCCCGCGCCCCAATTGTCCGGCGGCGTGTGCCCAGAGGGGGCGCCTGGACCGGCGGGGCGGGGTGCCCCCTTTGGTCGGTCGCGGACTGGACGGTTCGTCGTGGTTGTGTGCGCAGTTCCCCGCGCCCCTATCGTCCGGGCGTCGGGGGTGGGGAGTTTGGCCCTCTTTCTGGGGGTGGTGGGGAGAGGGACGGGGCGGGGCGGGTGGGGTGCTAAGGGTTGGGCTTGTTGGTCAGTTTGTGCATCCAGTTGTTTCCGGTGTCGCCCAGTTTGCTCATCCAGTGGGTGATGTCGTGGTACCAGGTGGTGAGCTGGTCCCAGTAGCCCTTGGTGGTGTGGAGCCAGTCCTGGAGAGGGCTGAGTTCCCAGACCAGCCAGCCCGCCACGAACAGGATGACGATCGTGAACAGGCAGCCCTTCAGGCATCCGAGGCCCGGGATCTTCATCCGGTTCGGGTTGCTCCGGCGCGACTCCCGGGGTGGAGCCGGCTGCTGGGGCGGCGGGGCGTAACGCTGGGGCTGGGGTTGCGGCTGGGGCGCGGGGGCGTAGCGCTGCTGCCGTGGCTGCTGCGGGGGCGCGTACTGCGCCGGCTGTCGCGGCTGCTGCGGGGGCCGTGCGACCTGCCGCTGGGGGCGGCGGCGCAGGGGGTCCTCGCCGGGGTCCAGGTACTGCATCTGGGTCTGCTCGTTGCGGTCGCGGGCCGCCCGCAGCTGGTTCTGCCAGGGGTGCGGGTCGTCGGGGCCCGGACCGGGCGGTGCCTGCGGGACCGGCGGCAGTACCGCGGTGGGGTCGGGCGCCCCCGTGTTCGGCAGTACGGAGGTGGGCTCGGCGTCGCTCCCGCCACCCTGGCCGCCGGGACCGTTCGCGCCGGCCGTGTGCGGCAGCACGCTGGTCGCGGCGTTCGGGTCGAAGCCGCCGAGGCCGTTCGGGACGGTCGGGTCGGACGCGCCGGGTGTCCCGGTGCCCGGCACCGCCGCGGGGTCCGGGTCCGGGCCGAGCAGCGCCGCGACGCCCTCGGCCGCGGCGATCTGGGCGGCCGTGGCGTGCACGCCGACGCCTTCGGCGACGGTGCGCAGGGCGCGGGCCAGGTTCTCGGCGCTGGGGCGGCGGTCCGGGTTCTTGCTCAGGCAGCGCTCGATGACCGTCCACAGCGGATCGGGCACGGTCGAGGGCCGGCGCGGCTCGGCGCTCAGGTGCTGGTGCAGCACTTCGAGGGAGGTCTCCCCGGCGAACGGCGGACGGCCGGTGATCACCTCGTACATCAGGATGCCGGCGCCGTAGATGTCGACCGCGGAGGTCTGCGGGCGGCCCTCGGCTGACTCGGGCGCCACGTACGCGGGCGTGCCGACGAACTCGCTGGTGCGGGTGAGACCGGGCGAGTCCGCCAGCCGGGCGATGCCGAAGTCCGTGAGCAGCGGGTACATGCCGGTGCCGTCCTGCTTGAGCAGGACGTTCGCCGGCTTCAGGTCGCGGTGCACGACGCCGTCGGCATGGCTGGCCGCCAGCGCGTCGGCGATCTGGGCCGTCAGCAGGGCCGCGGACGCCGGCGTCATCGGGCCGTTCTCACGCAGGTAGCGATGCAGGTCGGGCCCGTCGACGAGATCCATCACGAGGGCGAGGAGATCGCCTTCCACGACGAGGTCGCGCACCCGCACGATGTTCGGGTGGGTCAGCCTGAGCAGCACGGAGCGCTCTCTCAGGAAGCGCGTCACGACGTCGGCGTCGTTGGCGAGCTCCTCCTTGAGGACCTTGATCGCGACGGTCTCGCCCGGCGCGCCCTGCACGGCCGCCTCGGCTCCCGCGGTCTCCCGCTGGCGGCCCCGCCAGACGGTTCCTGTGGCGCCGCGCCCGAGCGGCTCCTCCAGGAAGTACTTGCTGCCTACCGGCCGCACGTCATGCGCTCCCTGCTGCTCGGAGATGGATGGTCCGACCCGACCTTGCCCGGCGTTCCGGTGATCCGGAAGCCCTGGGGCCTGCCTTGTGGCCGCGGCCCCGGACTCCGTAATGCCGGCCCCGGAGCTCCCGGGTGGTGAAGATCCCGGGGGTCCGGAGCTGTCCGAGGCTGATCTGAAGATCGTCTGGGCTGGTCAGAGAGGTCCCTGGAGGGTCTGGGTGGACGGGGTGGTCGGGGTGCCGTAGGGCCCGGGTGGGTTCGGGCCGGACCCGAGCAACCGCCCCGGCGAGGGTCCGATCCTCCACTGTAGTGCCGCGTGCTGTGACACCGGCTGGCCTCGCGGTGGCCGGCCGGACACGTGGGGGCAGCGGCGTGGCGGTGCAGGTCCGCATCCAGGGCATCCGTCCGTGGTCGGTTTTCGGTTGCTCTCGGGTCGGTTTCCAGTCGGTTTTCGTCGAGGTGGGCGAGGTGGCGGACGGTCGTCGTGGACCGCCGCGCGGCGAGGTGCTGCCGCCCGGCCCGGCCCGCGGCCCCGTTCGACGGGAAGACGCGAGCCCGGTGCCGTTGGTTGCCGTCGGGTGTGACGTGCGGGCTTTAGGGGCGTCACGGGGCGCGAGGGCCGAACGCGCACTTGTGCGGGCAGAGCCGAACATTCAAGATCATTCCTTGGGGACCGTCGGGCGTGTTGTCGGTGGCAGGTGCGAGGATGCCCCTGAGTACTGGCCACGAGCCCGTGTGCGGTGGGGGGAATCTCACAAGTGCAGTCCCCGCGCCGGGCGCCCGCGCAGAAGGGACCGCCGACGCGATGCAGATCCGGCTGACCGTCCTCGGGCCACGCCGCGAGCCCTCAGCGGGCCGCCCGGCGGCGAGCGATGTGCTGGTCACCTCGCCCACCGGGACCGCTCTCGCCGCGATCGCCGCCGATCTGGCCGCCGCGGTCGGCGTCGACCGCAGCGACGGCCCCGTGGTGCTGTACGCCGGTCACGAGCGGCTCGACGCCCGGCGCGCCACGCTCGGCGAGCCACCGCTGCTCGACGGGGCGATGCTCAGCGTCGGCGCCCCCGCCGACCCCGGCCCCGACCCGGCCGTCGGTGCCGCCGCCCAGCTGCACGTGATCGCCGGCCCGGACGCCGGCGGGGTGCACCTGCTGCACGGCGGCCAGATCCGCGTCGGCCGCTCCGCCCACGCCGACGTCCCGCTCGACGATCCCGACGTCTCCCGGCTGCACTGCGCGGTGACGGTCGCCCCCGGTGGCGAGGTCACCGTCACCGACCTCGGCTCGACGAACGGCACCACCATCGCCGGCATCCCCGTCACCACCCACCCGGTCCGCCTCCCGCCCGGCGCTCCGTTGCGCCTGGGCGAGTCCACCCTCCGTCTCACCAGCACCCCGGCCACCGCCGAGGCCACCGGCACCCTGCCGACGGTCCCCGACGGCGAGGGGCAGGTGCGGGTACGGGTGCGGGGGGACGGGAGCGGAGGCGACGACGGGGCGGGGCGTGCGGGCGGCACCGGCGGTCCGGAGGCCGTCCGGGGCGCGAGCCATCCGGTGCCCGGGGCGCGCACGGCGCCCGATGGCAGTACGCATCATGGGTACGGTTCGGCCGGCTGGGGCGCCGCGGGGGGCGCCGCTGAGCCGGGCGGGGCGGCGGCGACGGCCGCGCGTGGCCATGAGACCGGCGGACGGCGGCCCGGCCCGGGCGCAGGTCCCGCTCCGGAGTCGGTGGCACGGGAGGTGTACGAGCGGACCGCCGACTCCCGTGAGGGAACGTACCCGCAGCGCCCCGGTGCCGCGGACACCCCCTGGCCCGCTGATCGGGACGGCTCGGGGCACGCGTCCCGGCCCGATGCTCCGTACGCCGATCGGGGCGACACGCCCTACGCCGATCAGGGTCACGGGCACACCGATCAGGGCCACGGCGGGACGCATGTCCAGGACAACCCCCTTCACGGAGCGCCTGGGCCGCGCGGCGCGCGCCGGCGCAGTGGCCTGTCAGCGTGGGCACGGCGCATCACGGGCGGCCGGCCCGACGACGCACAGGGCGAGTACGGCGAAGGGCCGGTCGGGCACGACCTGGACGCGACGAGCGTCCGGCACGCGTACGGCTGGTACGGCGGTCACGGAGCGGCCATGGGACGCGACGGCGTGCCGTACCCGGCGGACCCGGGCGACGAGGAGGCCCTCGCCGAGGCCGCCGCCGTCTGGCCCGACCCGGCGTCGCTGCTGCTCACCGCGCTCGGTCCGGGCACCCGGCTCTGGGAGCGCGGCACCGGTCACCCGGAGGCGCTCACGATCCGGCTCGGCACCGTCGACCGACCCGCGCAGGGCGGTACCGGCCGGCTGCCGGCGCTGCCGGTCACGGTCCGGCTGCGTGACGTGGGCGCGCTGGGCCTCGCCGGGCCGCGCGAGCGGCTCTCCGGGCTCGCCAGGTCCGTCGTCGCGCAGCTTGCGGCGCTGCACTCGCCGGAGATCCTGGAGATCGTCCTGATCAGTACGGACCGTTCCCGTACCACCGAGGTGCGTACCGCCGAGTGGGCCTGGCTCGGTTGGCTCCCCCACCTGCGCCCCGCGCACGGCCAGGACTGCCGCCTGCTCCTCGCCTTCGACCGCGACCAGGCCGCCGCCCGCACGAGCGAGCTGGTCCGCCGGCTGGAGGGCCGCCTACGGGACGAGAACCGCCTGTGGGACGCCGACGACGGCCGCGAAGCCGGCGCCCCCGGCATCGCCGTCCCCGGCCAGGGCCGCGCGCCGGCCGCCGGCGGCACCCCCGATGCCCGGCCGGCACAGGGCACCCCGTACGACCGCACCGACCACGACGGCGCGCGACACCGCCCGGACGACGCCCGGAGCACCCCGTTCCGTGCGAAGGACGAGCCACCCGGCGCGAGCCCCCACCCGTGCGCCGACGACACGTTCACCGTGGTCGTCGTGGACGGCGACCCCGGCTCGGCCGAGCTGCGGGCCGCGGTGGACTGGCTGGCCGTGCAGGGGGCGGCGGCGGGGATGCACGTGCTGTGTCTCGCCGAGACCCCGGCGCCCACGCCACCGGCGCCGCCGGCGCCGCTGGAGTCGACGTACGAGGCGGCCTGCGGGGCGTCACCGGTGTTCCGTTCCTGCCGGGCCGTGGCGGTGCTGAGCGGTGACGTCGCGACGGCGCTGCGGCTGCTGCGCACCGTCGACGGCAGGATCACCGGCCAGGCCGCCTCCGCCCGGGGCGCGGGCGCCGGGCAGGTGCCCCCTGCCGCGGTGGACGCGGTGTCGGCGGCGTGGGCCGAGCGGTTCGCCCGGGCGTTGGCCCCGCTGCGGCCGGAGGGCGCCACGGGCGGGCAGCGGACGCCCGGTTCGGCGCCGCTGCCGGCGACCGCCCGGCTGCTGGACGAGCTGGGCCTGGCCCGTGCCACCCCGGCGTCCCTGCTGGCCCGGTGGGCCGCCGCCGCCGACGACGGGCAGCCGTCGCCCCAGGGCCACCGGAAGTACGCCATGGCCCCCGGCGGCCGTGCCTCGGCCGTGTTCGGGGCAGGCACCCGTGGCCCGGTCGGTGCCGACCTGGTGGCGGAGGGACCGCATCTGCTCGTGGAGGGACCGGCGGGCAGCGGGCGTACGGAGTTGCTGTGCGCGATCGCCGCATCGCTGGCCGCGGCGGAGCGGCCCGAGCGGCTGGGGCTGGTCCTGATCGACGGCCGGGACACCACGTGCGGCATCGGCGGCGGCGCCGCGGGCGCCCACAGCGGTGAGCGGGCGGGCGGCGGCGGTGGCGGTGCTGCCGGCCGGTCCGGCACCGGCGACGGGTTGCGGATATGCCTGGATCTGCCGCATGCCACCGCGCATCTCGCGGTGCAGGACCCGGTGCGGATGCGGGAGTTCGCACAGTCGCTGACCGCCGAGCTGAAACGGCGCGCGGAGGTGCTGGGCGCCCTCGACTTCGCCGCGTGGCACGCCGCGCGTGCCGGGCGGGGCGCGCCCGGGCACCGCGGCGGCCGGACGGCCGAGACCGCCGCCGTGGAGGCCCAGACCGGGGTGACGCTCCGGCTGCGGCCCGAGGCCGTGGTGCGGCAGCGACCGGAACCGGCACCGGGGTCCCGCGCGGGGTCGGCACCGGCCGGCTCGGTCCCGGCGCGCGCCGCCGCGCCGGACGCGGGACTGCCGGGCACCGCCTCCCAGGAGGACCCGCCGATGCCGCGCCTGGTGGTGCTCGTCGACGACGTGGACGCGCTGCTCGCGCCGCCGCTCGGCTCGCCCGGACGGCCGGCGGCGGGCTCCGTCGTACGGGCCCTGGAGGCGGTGGCCCGGGACGGCGCCCGGTTGGGCGTGCACCTGGTGGCGACGGCCGGCACGCCAGGCGGCCGGGTGCAGGACACCGAGCTGGCGCGCCATGCCACCTTGCGCGTGGTGCTGGAGGCACCGTCGGGCGGCGGTGCGGAGGAACCGGCGCCGGGACGCGGGCGGGTACGCCGCCCCGACGGCACGACCACCGCCTTCCAGGCGGGGCGGGTGACCGGGCGCATCCCCAGGACCGGGACCCTGCGGCCCACGGTGATGCCGCTGGAGTGGGACCGCATGGGCGACCCGCCGGCCCGCCGCAGCGTACGGGAGTTGGGCAACGGGCCGACGGATCTCGCCCTGCTCGCCAGCGCGTTGGAAAGGGCGGCACGGGCTGCCGGCAGCGGGGGCACCTGAGGCGGGCCGGCGGCGGGAACCGACGCCGGCACCCTGGCGCCGCCGGCGCCCTTCGGCGAGTTCCGCGACGCTCGGCGCCGCTCGATGCCCCCTGGCGCGCCCAGGCGAAGCTCGGCTTCGCTTGCGGCCCGATGCGCCGTGGGAGCCGGGGAGGACGGCCTGATCACCGTCGGGCGAAGGCCCGTCGGACGCGCGGCCGAGGGGGGACGTACGGGCGGGTGACCCGGGGTCCCGCCTTCCCCGGCTCGGCCGGCAACGACCACCACGGCGTGCTCACCCGCACGGTGCGCGGCACCGCACGCTTCCTGGACGTGGTCCGCGGTACCGACGAGACGGACCCGGCGTCGCTGCCCGCGCCCGCCCGGCCCTTCGAGGAGCAGCTGGCGACCGTGGACCCGGGCGGGTTGCGGATCGCCCCGTCGACCGGGCTGGGCTTCGTTCCCTGCGAGCCGCGTGTGGCGGCCGTGGTGCGGGGCGCGGCCGAGGCGCTGACGGGCGCCATCGGTGGCCGCGAGGTGCCGGCGGAGGTGACGGTGGACGGCCGGTGCGGCGCCGCGTTCCGTACCCTGTCGGCCCCGAGGTACGCCGGATGGTCCGGCACGCCGCGCCCGAGGAACTGGCGCGGTCGGACGTGACGGCGCGCCGGTACGCCGAAGCCGCCCCACGCCCGACGAGGTGATCGGAGCGCACGAGGCCCGCCACCGGCTGGTGCGGGAACTGGCCGACGGCTTCGCCAGGTTCGACCTGCTGCCGACCCCGACGACCCGGCCGGCCGCCTTCCCCGCCGAAGGCCCGATGCCCCGCAGCACCGCCGGCCGGGACACCGACCACTGGGGCGCGCTGGGCCTGACCTATCCGTTCGACCTGTCCGGCCACCCGGCCGGCGGTCTCGGTGCCGGCCGGACGGGTCGACGGCACCCCCGTGGGACTTCAGATCGTCGGCCGCCGCCACCAGGACGCGCTGGTCCTCGCCGTGGCCGGCGCCTACGAACGGGTATGTCCTGGCCGTTGCTGGCGCCGCTGGGACGGTGATCGACAGGCGACGCGTCGACGGCACGTCAGGAGGCCTCCGCACAGCCTCACACCCTCCCGGCAACCCCCGTCATCCGGAGCCCCGCGCGGCGCCGCGGGCGCCGCCTTCGCGCCCCGCGCCGATCAACCGCCGAGGCCGCACCGCGGCGAAAGCGGAATCGCCGCAGAACCTGGTTCCCGGAACACATCACGACCCCGTCACGATCAACGGATCGGTAGGGTTGCCGCCCTTGCCGCTTGCTGGCGGCCGGGCGTAGACCAGAGCGCACAGAACAGCGCCCACGACCATTGTGCGAGGCACGGGCGCGTATGGAGAACGGAACGGGGACGTGATGCGCAAGACAGCTCGTCAGTCGGGCAACGCCATGGGGCGGGAGCCCAGAGCCGCGCGGAGCGCGCGGGCCGCGGCGGCGGTGGTCGCCGGTGCGCTCGTGCTCACCCTCAGCGCGTGCGGCGGTGGCGACGACAAAGCGGACAAGGGCGGCAAGGACCAGACGGGCGCCACGGGGGGCGTCCCGAACACGGTCAAGCTCCCCAAGCTGGACGGTGAGAAGCTCCAGGTGACGGCGGTCTGGACCGGCACGGAGCAGAAGAACTTCAAGAAGGTCCTGGCAGAGTTCGAGAAGCGCACCGGCGCCGAGGTGACCTATGTCGCCGGCCAGGACCCCATCATCAACTACCTCGGGTCGAAGATCGCGGGCGGTGCGCCGCCGGACGTGGCGATGCTGCCGCAGGTCGGCGCCATCCAGCAGGCCGTGGACAAGAAGTGGGCCAAGCCGGCCGGACCCGACGCCGTGGCACAGCTGAAGAAGAACTACTCGCCGGGCTGGCAGAAGATCGGCCAGGTGGACGGCAAGCAGTACGGCGTGTACTTCAAGGCCGCCAACAAGTCGCTGATCTGGTACAACACCAAGGTCTTCGCGAACGCGGGGGCGAAGGAGCCGAAGACCTGGAAGGATTTCCAGACCACCTCGCAGACCGTCTACGACTCGGGTGTCACGCCGATGTCGGTGGGCGGCTCGGACGGCTGGGTCCTCACCGACTGGTTCGAGAACGTCTATCTCTCGCAGGCCGGCCCGGAGATGTACGACAAGCTGGCCAAGCACGAGATCAAGTGGACGGACCCGTCCGTCAAGAAGGCGCTGACCACGCTCGGAGAGTACTGGGGCAAGAAGGACTACCTGGCGGGTGGCGCCAAGGGGACGCTCCAGACGGCGTTCCCCGACTCGGTGAAGCAGACGTTCACCGGTGGCGACCAGCCGAAGGCGGGCATGGTCTTCGAGGCGGACTTCGCCGGGGCCAACGTCCAGGACGCCAAGGCGAAGGTCGGCACGGACGCGAAGATCTTCCCGTTCCCGGCCGTCGGCCAGGAGGCCCCGGTGGTCAGTGGCGGTGACGCGGCGGTGGTCCTGAAGGACTCCAAGGCCAGCCAGGCCCTGCTGACGTTCCTCGCCTCGCCGGACGCGGCCACGGTCTGGGCCCAGGCGGGCGGCTACCTGTCGCCGGACAAGAACGTGCCGCTTACCGCGTACCCGAACGACGAGCAGCGCTCGATGGCGAAGGCCCTGATCGACGCGGGTGACAACTTCCGCTACGACATGTCGGACCAGGCGCCGCAGTCGTTCGGTGGCACGCCCGGCAAGGGCGAGTGGAAGGACCTCCAGGACTTCCTGGCGAACCCGAAGGACGTCGCGGGTGCGCAGGCCAAGCTGGAGGCCGACGCGGCGAAGGCGTACGGGGGCTGACGGCTGATGACGTCGGCCGCCGTGGGAGGCGTCGGTGAAACGGCGCCTCCCACGCTGAAGAAACGCAAGAGCGTGACCGGCACCCGTCGCACGGTGGCAGTGTTGTTCCTGCTGCCCGCGCTGGTGCTGCTGGGTGCGCTCGTGGTCTACCCGATCGGGTATTCGCTGGTCCGTAGCTTCCTGAGCAACTCGGGGAGCGGCTTCGTCGGCCTGGACAACTACCAGAGCCTGTTCAGCGACGACGGCATCCTGACGGCGATCAAGAACACCGCGATCTGGGTGCTGGTCGCGCCCACCGTGGCCACCGCGCTGGGCCTGATCTTCGCGGTGTTGACCGAACGGGTCCGTTGGGGCACCGCGTTCAAGCTGGTCGTCTTCATGCCGATGGCGATCTCCATGCTGGCCGCGGGCATCATCTTCCGGCTGGTGTACGAGCAGGACCCCGAGCTGGGCGCGGCGAACGCCGTGTGGGTGGGGGTGCACGACACCTTCGCGGAGTCGTCCTCCTTCCCCAAGGCCCACCCGGGCGCCGAGTCGCCGCTGAAGCCGGCGGACGGGGGCGCGTACATCACCAAGGCGACGGTGCACGCCGGGCAGCCGGTGGTGCTGCCGATGGTGGGTGTCGCGCCCGAGCAGATGCCGAACGCCGCCAAGCCCGCGAAGGCCGCCAAGACCGCGTCGGGCAAGGTGACGGGCACGACGTGGCAGGACTTCACCCGCGGCAAGGGCGTCGGCACCCGTGGGGGTGTGGACGCGTCCGAGCTGGGCTACTCCGGGATGAAGATCGAGGCCGTCAAGGGCGGCGAGGTCGTGGACTCCACGACGGCCGCCGCCGACGGGACGTTCACCCTGTCGGCCAAGGCGGACGGTGCGCAGCTGCGGCTGCCCGGCAGCAACTTCCGGGAGCCGTACAACGGGGTCGAGTGGCTCGGCCCGACGCTCGTGACGCCCGCCATCATCGGCTCGTACGTATGGATGTGGGCCGGTTTCGCCATGGTGCTGATCGCGGCGGGCCTGGCCGGCATGCCGCGGGAGCTGCTGGAGGCGGCCCGGGTCGACGGGGCGAACGAGTGGCAGGTGTTCCGCCGGATCACGGTGCCGCTGCTGGCGCCGGTGCTCGCGGTCGTCCTGGTCACCCTGATGATCAATGTGCTGAAGATCTTCGACCTGGTCTTCATCATCGCCCCCGGCTCGTCGCAGGACGACGCCAACGTGCTGGCGCTCCAGCTGTACCGCTCGGCCTTCGCCGAGCAGAAGCCCGGTGTCGCCAGCGCGATCGCGATCCTGCTCCTGCTGCTGGTCGTACCGGTGATGTGGTTCAACATCCGACGGCTCAGGAAGGAGGCGCAGCGATGAGTGCCGAGAGCCAGACCGCGCAGGACGTGGTCGTCAAGACGCCGAAGCCCGCCCCGTCCACCGCCGGTTCAGGACCGGCCGACGAGCGGTCGCTGGGCGCACGGATCGCGGGCCGGGTCAGCGGTGGCGTGCTCCAGGTGGCCCTGATCGTGGTGGCGCTGTTCTGGCTGATGCCCACCATCGGCCTGCTGCTGTCGTCCCTGCGCACGCCGACCGACATGTCGGCGAGCGGCTGGTGGACGGTGTTCAGCGAACCGTCGAAGCTGACCTTCCACAGCTACCAGAACCTGCTGGAGAACTCGTCCATCACCGACTCCCTGGTGAACTCGCTGCTGATCACCGTTCCGGCGACGCTGCTCGTCGTGGTGATCGGTTCGCTGGCGGGCTACGCGTTCGCGTGGATGCAGTTCCCCGGCCGCGACTGGTGGTTCGTCGGGGTGGTCGGGCTGCTGGTGGTGCCGGTGCAGGTGGCACTGCTGCCGATCGCCAAGCTCTTCGGCAGCATCGGGATCTTCGGCTCGATCATCGGCGTGATCGTCTTCCACGTCGGCTTCGGTCTACCGTTCGCGATCTTCCTCTTGAGGAACTTCTTCGCGGAGATCCCGGTGTCGCTGCTGGAGGCGGCACGGCTGGACGGCGCGGGTGAGCTACGGCTGTTCTTCCGTGTCGTGATGCCGCTGGGCGGCCCGGCCATCGCCTCGCTGGGGATCTTCCAGTTCCTGTGGGTGTGGAACGACATGCTGGTCGCGCTGATCTTCTCCGACGCGGACAGCCAGCCGATCACGGTGGCGCTCCAGACGCAGGTACGGCAGTTCGGCAGCAACGTCGACATCCTGGCGCCCGGCGCGTTCATCTCCATGGTGATCCCGCTGGCGGTGTTCTTCGCCTTCCAGCGGCAGTTCGTGTCCGGCGTGATGGCCGGGGCGGTGAAGTAACGGCTGAGGGGGGTCAGTCCCCTCGCACCCCGAGGGGGGCGGACCGGAACGGTCCGCCCCCCTCTTTCCTGTGTTTGGCGAGAAGCGAAGGTCGGGTCTGGCACAGTGATTTGAGCGTGCCGTGCCGTGGGAATCAGGTACCTGATCGACTGTGGGGGGCCATGCCGACCAGCGACGTTGACGGTGCATCCGAACACTGGGATCCAGCACATCCGGTCCTGGAGGTCCTGCGCGCCCGCCGCGCGTCCGGGAGCCGGCCCGGGCAGCGCGACGACGGCGCCAAGGTGGCACTGGCCGTCGAGGGCGGTGGTATGCGCGGGGTGATCTCGGCGGCCATGCTGACCGAACTCGAAGACTACGGTTTCAAGGACGCCTTCGACGTGGTCTACGGCTGTTCCTCCGGGGGGATCAACGGCGCCTACTTTCTGGCCGGAGAGACCTGGTACCCCCTGTCGATCTACTACGACGACCTGACGACCAAGAAATTCGTGGATTTCTCCCGCGCCCTGCGCCGGCTTCCGATCCTCGGCCTCGACTACGCCTTCGACCATGTCATGGAGCGGGTCAAGCCGCTGGACTACGAGGCGGTCCTCAGGTCAGAGATTCCGTTGGCGATCCCGATCACCGATGTCGACGCCCTCCAGACCGTGGTGTTAAGGGACTTCGCGTCCCGTTCGGAGCTCAAGGAGGCGCTGCGGGCCTCCGCCTGGCTCCCCATCGCCGTTCCGGGCACGGTGCAGATGGCCGACGGCCGGCGCGCCGTCGACGGCGGAGTGCTCACGGCCCTGCCGTTCCGGCTTGCGATCAACGACGGCTGCACACACGTCCTGTCCCTCAGTACCCGGCCGATGCGCGAACCCAGCGACGGCTTCACCCTGATGCACCGGTACACCCGTGCGCACCTGGAGCGCATGAGCCGCGGTCTCGGCGACGGCTACCTGGCGGCGATCATCCAGAAACACAGCGACCAGGCATGGCTGCACCGCACGCGGACGGCTCCCGAGGCCGATCCGGCCTACGTCCTCGACCTGGCGCCGTTGCCGTGGATGACCGAGCTGAAGCGGCATGAGCTGCGCCACCACCAGCTCCTGGAAAATGCCCGAACGGCCTACGGAATCGCGTTCTGCGCCACCGAGGGAAGGCCCTCCGTACAGCTTCGCCGCAGCAGCATCCGTGCCATGCCGAAACTGACGATGGTGGACACCACAGATGGCCAACCACAGCGCTTCGCTGGATCCACTCCTCGCGGCGTTACGCACTCTGACGGGGTACGACGACCCGCACCTGACACAGCTGAGCGATCTCTTGGAGCTACCGCCGAGCGGCCTTCAGGAGACCAACCGGCGCCGGACGCGCCGGCTTGAGCTGTGGCGGCGGCTACTCCAGGACATCCCAGTGGACCAGCGCTCATTCGACGGCAGATTCGGGATCGGCAGCAGGGAAGCCACCATCGACACCCTGGTTCCCTGGTGCCTGGGCTACCGGGAGCTGGATGACCGGCAGCAGGAGACGGCAGCCGCGCCCTTCGGGTTCGTTGCTCTCTTCCTGCTGACCCTGCTCAGCCTCACCGAATCCGAGGCGCGCCGCTCGGTGCCGCACCCGTCGGGCATGGCCGATCGCAGCGGGTGGGCGCTCACGCATGACTGCGACGGCGTATGCGGCGTGCTGATCGGGCAAGCGGCGCTGGCCGAGACCATCGGCGAGGTCTACAGCCCGCAGCCGCCGCCCGGTCAGCGGCGCGCGGCACCGTCCGCCGGGCTGGGTTCCGCCGTGCAGGAGTGGCAGGCCATGGAGTGGCGGGGATTGCGGTTCCACCGGCACGGCAGTACCTCGATCATCCTGCGCGGCAGCACCGCACGAAGCGTCCATGGCATCCGCCCGAGCTTCGCCCTCAAGCTGATCCTCTACCCGTTCACCAGGATCCAGACCATCGCACACGCCACCCGCGAGTACGCCGAGAAGTACGACACCTCAGGTACCAGCGCCCGCCATCTGGTGCACATCTGGGCGAGCTTCGACAGCTGGATCCTGATGGACTTCGTCGCGGGGAGAACCCTCACGGAGATCATCCACGAGGAGTCGGTCCAGGAGGACGGCGGTGCGGGAACGGAGCGTTCCCTCCGGCTCGACCGGCTCAGATCCAAGGGATTGCTGCTTTTCGAGGCCCTGGAGGAACTCCAGCGCATCGCCCGGGAGGATCCGCAGGCCAACCGGTTCCAGGGCGTCCACGCGGACCTGTCGCCTTCCAACATCATCGTTGCCGACGCCGATGGCGCGTTCAAGCTCATCGACCTCGGCCGGAACTACCTCTACACCCATGCGATCACCGGGACGACGAGCGCCGACGCGGCCTTCATCGCTCCGGAGGTCAGGGCGGGCGACCACGACATCGCGCGGGCAGACCTCTACTCGCTCGGTCAACTGCTGATCTTCTTCGGCTGCGGACGTGGCAGCGCCGACGGAATCGTTCCGGACATCTTCTACGTGCGCGCCATGCTGCTGGCGCGCTTCCTTGAGGACCTGATCGACGCCAGTCCGGCACGCCGGCTGCTCATCTTCACCCCCGGTGACGCATCGGACTTCTCGTTCGCCCGGCTGAAGGACAGCTTCCTGGCGGAGCTGGAGATGGTGCAGGCCGCCGAAGAGGGCACCACCGAGCTTCGGACCGAGACGGGCTGGCGGGCGCTTCGCGAACTCGTCCGGCCCCTGGCCGGAGCCCCGGGCCGCGAGTGGCGGCTGTGGCGGATGCGCCGACAGCAGGGTGTGCGCGGGGCAGCGAACGGCATGCCGTTCACCAACTGGCTGCTCGCCTGGTCGTTCCTCGCGGCGGTGATCTGGGCGATCACGAACGCCACCGTCATCACCTGGCTGCTGCGAGACCTGAACCTGTCCTGGGGGAACCACCTGGTCGACCTGGCCCAGCACGTCAGTCACCGACCCGGCGAGCTGCCCATCGTCGACCGGTGGCGGCACGGAGGCTACACGGTGCCCGACTGGCGGGCCAACCTGCCCGAGCGCATGGTCGGGCTCTCCTACGCCATCGCGGCGCCCAAGTACTACGAGATGCTGTTCTCTGGTCTGACGCCGCTGGTCCTTGGTCGCAGGGCCGGCCGGACGAGCAGGCTGGCCCTGGGCGCCGAGACGATCATGCGGATCATGGCCGTGGCACCGTGCACGCTCGTGATGACGGCCACCCTGGTCGACGTGCGCTGGTGGCCGATCAACTCCGCGATCGGGCAGTGCATCACCGCGGTCTCGAACTATCTGACCCTGGCCTTCATCCAGGCGGTGGTCGCCCGCTCACGGCAGCTCGGATTGAGCACCGTCGCCCGTGACGACACCAAGATCACCGGTCTGTTGTCGTTCTCCCAGTGGGCGCCGACGTCGCTCTTCTACGCCGTGATCGTGCTGACCATCGGCAGCTTCCTCTACGCGGGGGTCCTGCACGACGAATGGGTCTACGCGCTGGCCGTCACCGCGACCAACATCTTCCTCTTCTACGTCATCAAGTGCGGCATCGGCGGTCCCACGGTCCGGATCACAATGGTCCGCGCCTGCCTGGCTGCGGAGCGCGTGGGCAGATGCGCGTAACGCCGTGCCCCGTAGTGTCGTGGCGGCGGCCGTGCCTGAACAGGGGCGCGGGGAACTGTGCCCCCACTGGTCGGTGGTCCGGATGCGACGGAAACGGCCCTTTTCGGCTGGTGGCGACCTGCAAGGTCGCTTGTGGCTGAGCACGCCCGCGCGGCGGAAGCCGCAAATCGACACAGCCCCGCGCCCCTTTACGGGCCACCGGCGCCGTCAGGCGCCACCCGCGCCGTAGCGCACGATCGTCGTCGGCACGACCGTGCTGCGGGGCGGCCCGACAGGGGCCTCCGGCGTCTGGGCGAGACGCTCAAGGAGGAGGCGGGCCGCCCGCCGACCGACCTCGTCGGCGTCGTAGGAGACGACGGTGACCGGCACGTCCAGCAGATCGGCCAGGTCGAAGTCGTCGAAGCCGGCGAGCGCGGTACCGCTGTGCAGCCGGCGCACCGCACGGTAGGCGCCGAGCGTGAGGCGGTTGTTGGTGCAGAACAGCGCGGTGGGGGCGTCCGCGCGGTCGAGCAGGTCCAGCGCCGCGGCCTCCGCGCTGGCGATGTCGTGCGGTCCGCGGCGCACCCACTCCTCGCGGGGCGTGAGCCCGGCCTCCTCGTGGGCGGCCCAGAAGCCGCGGTACCGCTCGGCGCCGGTGAACACGGTGGGCCGGTTGCCCAGGAACCCGATGGCGCGGTGGCCCTCGGCCAGCAGCCGCGCGGTCGCCGCGCCGGCCCCGCCGAAGTCGTCGACGAGGACCGTGTCGGCCTCGATGCGCGACGGGGGCCGGGCGGCGAGCACCACCGGGGTGCCGCCGAGTGCCGCGGGATCGAGGTGGCGGTGGTCGGCGGTGGCGGGGACCACGATCATGCCGTCCACCCGGCGGGCGGCCAGGTCGTCGACGAGGGCGCGTTCACGCTGGACGTCCTCGCCGGTGTTGCCGAGCACGACGCGCAGGCCGTGCTCGTCGGCGATCTGCTCGGCGCCCAGCGCGAGGCGGGAGTAGAACGGGTTGGCCAGGTTGGTGACGACGAGGCCGATGGTGCCGCTGGGGCGGCCTAGGCGGAGGTTGCGGGCCACCTCGTTGCGGCGGTAGCCCAGTTCCCGGACCGCGGCCAGCACCCGCTCGCGGGTGGCCGCGCTGACGTTCTGCTCCTTCAGCACGCGGGAGACCGTCATCGCGCTCACCCCGGCACGGGCCGCCACGTCCCGCATGGTGGGGCCGGCGAAGCCGGGGCCCGACGGCCCTGCGTGTTGCTGTCCTGAAGGGCTCACCACGGTCTTCGCTTCCTGCATGGACGTTTCATGGACGTTCATTTCCAAAACGCCCGTTCTCCGTCAGTTCCCACCGCCCATTCTCCGTCAGCCGTCCGGCTCCTCGGCCCACCGGGCCGCCCCGAGCAGTGCGGCATCGTCCCCGCGCAGGGCGGTCCGCAACGCCAGGCCGTCCGCCCGCCGCGCCCCGAGGCCGGCGGCCAGACCGGCGCGCAGGGCGGGTTCGATGAGGTCCCACGACGCGGCGATCGAACCGCCGATGACGACCGCGGTCGCCGCAAAGCGGTCCAGCCAGGGCGCGAGCGCCTCGCCGAGCGCCCGGAACGCGCCGTCCAGGACCGCCCGCGCGGCGGGGTCGCCGCCCCGCGCCAACGCGGCGATGTCCCGCACGTCCAAAGCCCCGCCGGCGCCCGCCCCGCCGGCGCCCGTCCCGTCCGAGCCCGCCTCGGCGCCGGCCTCGACGCCGGCGGCCTGCGCGTACGCGGCTCGTATGGCGCGCCGCGACACGGTGTCCTCCAGCGCACGCCCCGCGTAGACGAGCAGGTGGGCGCTGCCGTCCGGCGGCACCAGCGGGCCGTCGTTCACGGGCACCCCGGCGTCCAGGAACGCGGAGCCGACCCCCGTGCCCAGGGTGAGGCAGACCGCCCGCCGCTCCCCGCGCGCGGCGCCCGCCACGTGCTCGCCGACCCCGAACGCGTCCGCGTCGTTGAGGAACCGCAGCGCCGCCGGCCGGGACCGGATCCGTGCGGCGAGACCCGCGCCGACGTCCACGCCGTACAGCGCCTCGAACTTGCCGACGTCCTTGAAGAGACCGATGCCGCCCGCGTAGTCGAACGGGCCGGGCACGGCCACGCCCCAGCGGGCGCCCTCGGGTGCCGCGATGCGGTCGGCGGTGGCGGCGATGCGGTCCAGGATCTCCTCTGCGGTGCCGTGCGCCGCGAGCGTGTCGCGCACCACCGGGCCGACCGTGCGGCCGGCGGCGACGTCGACCAGGGCGGCGGTGACATGCGTGCCGCCGACCTCCAGGACCGGTGTGGTCAGCACGCGATCAGCCCCCGGCGGGCCGCCTCGCCGAGGCCGAGGTGCTGCGGGGCGCGCGCGTACAGGGTGGCCTGGAGCGCGTGGTAAAGGTCGGGCTTGCCGTCCCAGATGCTGGTGGCGGGCCGTCCGTCGGCGTCGAGCTGGTGCCACCAGCCGCCGCCCGCACGGTCGATCAGCCGGTGTTCCGCGTAGTCCCAGAAGGTGCGGTACCACTGCTCGTACGCGCTCTCGCCGGTCGCCCGGTGCAGGTAGACCGCCGCGCCGATGGCCTCGGCGATCGTCCAGTGCAGCCGGTCGCGCAGCACCGGACGGCCGGTGAAGTCGACGCTGTAGTAGAGGCCCCCGGCGGCGTCCCAGCCCTCGGTGACGGCGCGGGCGAACAGGGCACGCGCCGCGTCCAGGGTCCACGCCGCCGCTTCCCCTGCCTGGGCGTGGAGGGTGAGCAGCAGCCGTGCCCACTCCAGCCAGTGGCCGACCAGCGAGCCGTACGGCCGGAACGGGTCGCCGGGACGGTCCGCGTTGTAGTCCGGTACGGCCTGCCAGGCGGTGTCGAAGTGCTCGGGGATCCGCCAGTCGTGGGCGGCGCCGTGCTGCCGCACGACCAGGTCGGCGATGGACAGCGCCCGCGCGGTGAACGACGCGTCGCCGGTGGCCTCAGCCGCGGCCAGGTACGCCTCGGTCAGGTGCATGTTGCTGTTCTGGCCGCGGTACGCCTCCGGTGCGCTCCAGGCGCGGTCCCAGCTGTCCAGCGCGGCGCCCTCGTCGGGCCGCCAGAAGTACCGGTCGACGACTTCGGCGGCCTCCTCGAGCAGCTCCCGGCCGCCGGACAGCCCGGCCTGCGCGGCCGTCGCCCCGGCCAGCAGCACGAAGGCGTGCGCGTATCCGGCCTTCGTGTCGTCGACCGGGCCGCCGCCGGGCGCCACGGCGGCGTACCAGCCGCCGTGCTCGTCGTCGTGGAAACCGGCCCCGGAACCGGCCCGCAGCGCACGCAGCCCGTGCAGCGCCAGGTCACGCGCGCCGGGGCGGCCCATCAGATGGGCGAGCGCGAAGCAGTGCACGAGGCGCGCGCAGGCGTACAGGTCCTGCGGCCGGTCCCGGTCGGGGGTGCCGTCGGTGCGCAGCCACGAGAAGCCGCCGCGCGGGTCGGCCGCTGCCGCCGCATGGCCGTCCACCAGCCGGTCGGACTCGGCGGCCAGCCAGCGCTGGTGTGCGGCGGAGCTGATCCAGGGCGCACCGGCGAGCGCGGCGGGCGCACCGGCGGGCAACGGGAGGGACGGGGCGGAGTTCGGGTTCGGGTTCGGGTTCATGGCGGGCAGTCCTTGTGCGTGCCGTGTGCGGGGGAACGAGAGCGACGGCGGCCGGTCACCGCATGGCGCGGAACGTGCCGGCGCGCAGGGCGGCCTCGATGTCCTCCAGGCTGCGCCCCCGGGTCTCCGGGACGTACCGGAACACGAACAGGAACGCGAGCGCGTTGACGCCGGCGAACAGCCAGAACGTACCGGACACCCCGAGTGCGCTGGTCAGGGAGAGCGTGGTGAGGCTGACGACCAGGTCGCAGAACCACACCGCGAACGTGGACACGCCGACCGCGACCGCCCGGGCCTTCAGCGGGAACATCTCGGGTCCGGCGAGCCAGACGACGACGGACAGGCTGCCGCCGTTGAACGCGATGTACCCGATCACGCCGAGCACCACGATCCAGCGGGCGCCACCGGTCGGTGCCTGGCCGCCGACGAACACCGCGGCGAGCGCGGCCAGGCAGAGCACGGCACCGGGCAGCAGCACCAGCAGCAGCCGGCGGCGGCCGATCCGGTCGACCAGCCACAGCCCGAGCATCACCATCAGGAAGTTCACGACACCGACGCCGACGGTGGTGAGCATCGCGGCGGAGTGCCCGAAGCCGGAGTCCTGGAGGATGGTGGGCGCGTAGTAGATGATCGCGTTGATCCCGGTGACCTGTGAGGCGACGGCCAGGCCGATGCCCGCGACCAGCGCGGGCCGCAGCCAGCCGGCGCGCAGCGCGCCGAGTCCCCGGCCGCCCTTCTCCTCGGCGGTCGCGGCCAGCTGCCGCAGCTCACCGTCGACGTCCGCGCCCGCCGGGCGCACCCGCACCAGCACGGCGCGCGCCGCGTCCTGGCCCTGGTGCGTGAAGAGCCAGCGGGGGCTCTCCGGCAGCCGGCCCATGCCGACCAGCAGCGCCACGGCCGGCACCGCACCGAGCGCGAACATCCAGCGCCACCCGTCGTCCAGCACGTACCCGGCCAGGTAGGCGGCGAGGATGCCGAGCGTGACGGCGAGCTGGAAGGCCACGACGAGCGAGCCACGGCGCGCCGGCGGGGCGAGCTCGGCGACGTACAGCGGCACGGCCTGCGACGCGAGACCGACCGCGAGACCGAGCACCAGCCGGGCCAGGCCCAGGGTCCACGCTTCCGGGGCGATCGCGGCCAGCACCGCGCTGACCGCGAAGATGCCGCCGGCCCAGACCACGGTCCGACGCCGCCCGAGGCGCTCGGCGAGCCGCCCCGACAGGCAGGCGCCGACGATGGCGCCGACGATGATGGCGCTGGTCACGACCTGCTGACCGGTGTCGCCCAGCTGGAAGTCGTCGGCGATGGTGGGCAGGGCACCGGAGATGATCCCGGTGTCATAGCCGAACAGGAGCCCGCCAAGGGCAGCGATGACAGCAACGGTGACCACGGACCGGGACGTGCCCGATCTGACGGCTTCGCGGTGCCCCGCGGAGGTGGGGACGGTGGTGCGGCTCACGTGATGCCTCTTCTCTGGGACATGGTGATGGGGGCTTCGCAGGGCGGGTGGGGAGCGGGGGTAGGGAATGGAGGGTGGGGAGTGTGGGAGGCGTGGGGTGTTATCGATAACGAAGTGGGGCGCGCCTAGGGCGTACGGTGCGGAAATTAAGGGGCGCGGGGAACTGCGCGACCAGCCCCCACCGGCAGGTGGTCCGGAAACAACCGAGACCACCCTCCGGGGCGGATGGCGCGCCGCAGGCCGCCGACCGCAGTGCGCAAGGCACAGGCCCCAAGGCACAGGCCGCAAGGCGACCGGCGGCTACCGGACCAGCGACTTCACGACATGCACGGGTGCGTCCCCCACCGGGCGCACCCGGTACGCGCCGACCCCGGCAGGAACCGTCAACGTCTCGCCGAAGGCGAGATCGTGCGTGCGCCCGCCCGCCGTCTCGATCACGACGCCGGCGCCGGCGGAGACGTTGAGGAGGTGGAAGCGGCCGGCCGTGTCGTCCGCAAGCGCCTCGCCCGACTCCGCGGCAGGGTCCAGGACCAGCCGCCTGACCTCGTAGAACATCTCCGGAAGCGCACCGATGACCTCCTCGCGCCAGCCCGGCCCCGAGCGCAGCTCGCGCGGCTCCTGGATCAGGTCCCGGCGGGCGGCCTCGCCCTGCCGCCCGGTGTCGAGGTTGGCGAAGGCGTGGTCGTACGGCAGCGGCCGGGGCGCGCCCTGGGCGTTCCTGCGCAGCCAGTCGTAGAAGCGCAGCGAGTACAGGTACGGGGTGGCGCTGACTTCCAGGACCAGGTTGCCCGCGCCGGAGGCGTGCGGGGTGCCCGCCGGGATCATGTAGAGCCGGCCCTCTTCGGAGGGGTGGCTCTGCACGAACTCCTCGACGTCCATCGGCTCGCCGTGCTCGATGGCCGCCTCGACCTGCTTGCGCATCAGCGCCAGGTCGGCGTCCTCGCGCAGCCCGAGGAAGACCCGCGGATCGTCGCCCGCGTTCCGGGTCACGTAGTACGTCTCGTGCTGGGTGTACGGCCAGCCGAACCGTTCGCGCATGTACGCGGCCACCGGGTGCAGATGGAGGGAGAGGTTCCCGCCTCCGACGGTGTCCAGGTAGTCGTAGCGGATCGGGAACGAGGTGCCGTACTCGGCGTGCACCGGCGCACCCAGGAACTCCTCCGGGTGCAGCACACACAGCAGCTGGAACGGCAGCTCCACCTCCGCTTCGGGGCCGTCCCCGACCAGCACGCCGGCCTCCGGCGCGATCAGCTCGTAGCCGAGCGCGGTGTTGCCGGCGGGGGGCTCGAAGCCCAGCTCGCGGACGGCCCACTGGCCGCCCCACGGGGTGGAGTTGAAGTACGGGCGGGTACGGACCGGCCCGCCGGCCAGGTGGGCGAGCGTCGCGCGCAGCGTCGAGCCGTCGACGGAGGCCGGTGCGTGCGGGTCCTGGAGGTCGAGCCAGCGGTCGATACGGGGCGCGAGGGCGTCACGGTGCGCGTCGATCATCGGCCAGTCGGCGTAGAACAGGCGGCGCAGGTCGCCCGGCGTGCCGTGCCGCCCGAGGTTGACGCCGAGCGGCAGCTCACCCGCGACGACGGCCGCCTCCGCGTACCGCTTGGGCAGATCGGCGTACCAGAGCACATCGTGCCGGGCGAGCGCTGCACCCGGCCCGACGACTACGAGCAACCCCTCATCGGGGGCGCCGACCTGCGGGATCTCCCGGTACAGGACGGACAGCGGGCCCTCGGCGAGGGGCAGGAAGTACGGGTCGGCGGCCGGCCCGGGCGCATCGCCGGTGCGCTCGCGGACGGTGTCCCAGTCGGCCTCGTACTCCCGCAGGTCCAGCAGGTCCACCGGGGTGCCGCGGTCGGCGAGCGCGGCCACGATGCCGCGGGCCACGCCGTCCCAGTCCAGGGCGGCGGGCCCGTCGACGGCGAGCACGGCGCGCCGCGCGGGCAGCTCGCGCACGGCGGCGGCCCAGCCGCGGGCCACCGCGCCACCGGCGGCGGCGTAGCGGGGGTTGCGGTCGTAAGGGCGGGTGCGGGGCGGGGTCACGGGGATTGCTCCTGGTGGTGGGCGGTGCGGGGGGGGAGCGCCGGGGCGGTGCGTGCGCGGGGTGTGCGCAGGTGTGCACCGGAGGTCGTGGGTGGCGCGGAGATGTTGTTATCGATAACAACATCGGACGTGGCCGGGGCTCGCGTCAAGAGGGTCCGGGAGTGTTTTTCGACCGAACCGGAATATCCGGTACCGGAGGTTTCGGCTGCACCCGCCCCCACGCGTCCGGCCCCTCATCCGATGCCCTGATCCGATGCCCGCACCAGACACCCGCTTCCGACACCCACACCCGACACCCGCTTCCGATGCCCCGGGAACAGCCGGCCCCGCTGCCCTGTTGGCGTCGGCATGACGATCTCGACACCCGACGTCCTGCGCTACACCGCCTTCTCCGCCGACCCGGCCGGTGGCAACCCCGCCGGCGTCGTGCTCGACGCGAGCGGCCTCGACGACGCCACGATGCTCGCCCTGGCCGCGCAGGTGGGCTACTCGGAGACGGCCTTCCTGACCGCCCCGCCGGACGACGCCGCCCCTCCGGACGCCGGTAGTGGGTCCCCCCGCGCGTTCACCGTGCGGTACTTCAGCCCGAAGGCGGAGGTGTCGTTCTGCGGTCACGCCACCGTCGCGGCGGCCGTCGCCCTCGCCGAGCGCTTCGGCCCGGGGGAACTGCTCTTCTCGACCCCCGCCGGCCCCGTACCGGTGACAGTGACGGCCGACGGAACCGCGGCGGACTCCGCTTCCGGGGCGGCTCCCGGCTCGGCCTCCGAGTCAGCCCCCGGTCCGGCTTCCGGATCGGCCCCCGGGGCGACTCCCGGATCCGTTCCCGGGTCGGCGTCCGGGCCGACTCCCGAACCCGGCGCCCTGCACGCGACGTTGACCAGCGTGCCTCCGTACGTCGCCGATGCCGCACAGGCCGATGTGACCGAGGCCCTGGCGGCGCTCGACTGGCAGGCGGACGACCTGGACCCGGCCCTGCCGCCGCGCATCGCCTACGCGGGCGCACGCCACCTCGTCCTGGCCGTGTCGAGCCGCGCCCGGCTCGCCGACCTCGCCTACGACTTCGATCGCCTCGCTGCCCTGATGCGCCGGCTGGACCTGACGACGCTCCAGCTCGTCTGGCGCGAGTCCGGCACCGTCTTCCACGTCCGGGACCCCTTCCCGGTGGGAGGTGTGGTGGAGGACCCCGCCACCGGCGCGGCCGCCGCGGCCCTCGGCGCCTACCTGCGCGAACTGGGCCTCGTCGAGAGCGACGCCCTCCTCACCCTCCACCAGGGCCACGACCTGGGTCGCCCGTCCACCCTCGCGGTGGAGCTGCGCGACGGCGATCCGCGGGTACGGGTGAGCGGGACGGCGGTGCGGATCCCGGCGGAGGACTTGAGCCCGGTGGCGTGAGCCGGTGTCATGAGGGGGATCAGGATGGGGACGGGGGGGGACGGACGGCCGGGGAGGATGGTTCGTGAACGCATCGCACCCGGAGTGGATCCTCGTCGCCGACTACGTGAACGCGCCGGGCTGCCCGCGGCCCGCGGCGGCCCTGCGCGGCTGGCTGCGTGACCGCGGCATCGACTGGATGCCGTTCACCCTGGACGAGGTGGAGTGCCGGCTGTCCTGCGGCATCGACGCCGCCGGACGCCGGCAGGGCTGGTACGGCGTCCGGGTGCGCGCGGACGCCCTGTGGCGCCTGGGTCTGCACCCCGACCAGCCCACCGCCGCCGTCCGCGCCCCGTCCCGGCGTCCCGTCAGCGCTTCTCGCCGTCGAGGGCGGTGACCTCGCGTACGGCCTCGGCTATCGCGGAGAAGTCCTTCTTGAGGATCGCACCGTGGTTGCTGGCGACCTTCGCGCTCACCTTGATGTTCGCGTTGCGGGCGGTCACCGCGTCGAGGCTGGCGCGGATCCGTTCCTGCTCGTCACCGCGGCTTCCGAAGGAGGTCCCCGAAGCGACCACGTACCGCGCCGGGACGGTGATGCCGTCCAGCACGGGACCCAGCTCGCGCTCGCGGGCGAGCTTGCCGAGCTCGATGTTGCTCTCGGCCTGCTCTTCCGCGGTCATCCGCGGGGTCAGGCCCGTGGGGCGCAGCAGCGGCAGGAACCAGCCCATCCGCCGGAACAGCTTCCGGATCCGCTGCTCCATGGCGTCGTCGAACCAGTCGTACGGTTGCGCACCGTCGACCAGCACCGCGCCCACGGTACGTTCCGGGTTCCGGCTGGCCCAGTGCGCCGCGACGAACGCTCCGTAGGACCAGCCCACGACCAGCGCACGGTCCACGCCCCTGGCCGCGAGCACCGCATCGACATCCCGGACGGCGGCCTCGAAGGAATAGTCCGCCGAACGCTTCGACTTTCTCCCGCGCGCCCGTTCGTCGTAGGTGATGTGCCGCCACCGTGGACCCAGTTCGGCGATGACCCGCGCCCAATACCCCTGCGTGGCGAACTGGCCGTTGAGGTAGACCACGGGGACACCGGGACCGCCGGTGTCGGTGACGGCCAGGGCCGTGTCGTCGACCGGCACCATGCCCGTCCACTTCGAGGAGTCCGAACGGTTCGAAGGCGTCGAAGGGTTCGACGGGGTCGAGGGGTTCGACGGGGTCGAGTGATTGCTGTTCTGCGTCATGTGTTCCACCTGATCTCGTGAAGTCGTCCTGTACGACTGGGTTCTGGTTGTGGTTTTTCTTGTTCCGGGCCCTGGTTCCGGGCCCTGGTTCCGGCTCCGATTCCGGCTCCGGCTCCGGCTCCGATTCCGGCTCCGCTCGATCAGAGGCTGCGGGCGGTGATGTCGCCCTGGGGGGTGGTGGCGCGGATGTCGAGTTCGGTGGTGCCGTCGTTCTTGAGGGCGTTGTTGATGCGGCCGTGGCCGGTGTCGGCGTCCAGGGCGGCCGAGACGCCGGCGGCGGCAGCGACCGAGATGTCGCCGGAGCCGGTGCGGAGCACGACCGTGCCGCGCACGGCCTCGGCGATCCGGATGTCGCCCCGTGCGGTGCTGATCTCCGCGGGACCGTTCAGCCGACCGACCTCTATGTCCCCGTCGATCGCGGTGAGGCGCACGCTCTCGGCCTCGTCGATCTTGATCTGGCGGTGCGCGCCCTCGAAGGCGACGTGACCGAGGCGGCCGACGCCGCGGAGTTCGGAGCTGGCGGCCTTGGCCTCGACACGGGAGCCGGCGGGCAGTTGGACGGTGACCTCCAGGGATCCGGAGGCACCGAGGAGCTTGTTCTCAGGCTCGGGGACCTGGATCCGCAGCACGCCGTCGGCGTAAGCGACGGTGGTGCGCTCGGCGGTCTGGACGTCGCGCCTCTTGGCGGGGTCGGCGGGCAGGACCTCGACGACGGTGTCGGCGCGGTCGGCGGCGATGAGCTGGATGCGTCCGGCGGGAATGTCCAGGACGGCGGAGATCGGGGCGGTGGTGTCGAACTTCTGCATCGTGCTCTCCTGTGCTCGTTCCCTCGTTCTTTCTGACACCGGAAACGCTACGTTGCTTTCCATAAGCCGGCAACATACTCGTTGCGAAGAATCAGCATTCATGCAGGTAGACAGCATCAATTCATTGCAATGGTTTCACTTACAACGCAACGAACGCCATCTCGATCATTGCAATGGGTAAGAAATGAACGCTATGGTGGCGGCGTCGGGAACCGCCACGAAGGATCAGCAAGGAGACCGCGATGCCGGGAGGCAGGCTCACCCAGCAGGAACGCCAGCAGATCGCGCTGGGGCTGGCCGACAGCCTCCCCTACGCCGAGATCGCCCGCCGCCTCGACCGTCCGACCTCGACGATCACGCGTGAGGTGATGCGCAACGGCGGCCCCACCGCCTACCGCGCCGACCTGGCCCACCGCGCCACCGAACGCCGCGCACACCGGAGCAGGCCCGCCGCCGCCTCCCGGAGGTCGGCCTCGGGCCCCCAGCCACACGGACGCGACGCCGAGGCCGTGGCCGAGTACGAGGAGACGCTCACCACCGTTCTCATGGGTTCGGGCCTGCCCAAGATGACCGCCCGGGTGCTGACCTGCCTGTTCGTCACCGACGCCGGCAGCCTCACCGCGTCCCAGCTCGCCCAGCACCTCCAGGTCAGCCCGGCGTCCGTCTCCAAGGCGATCGCCTTCCTGGAGAGCCAGAGCCTGGTGCGTCGAGAACGCGACGAACGCCGCCGCGACCGCTACATCGTCGACGACGAGCTCTTCTACCAGGCGACGATCGCCAGCGCCCGAGCCAACGACCAGCTCGTCGCGACCGCACGCCAGGGCGTCGCCGTCCTCGGCCCCCACACCCCGGCCGCCAACCGGCTGGAGAACATCGCCCGCTTCCTCGACTTCATCAGCGAGAGCATCACCCGCGCCGCCGACCAGGCCCGCGCGGTCCTCCACACCAGAACGGAAACGACCTCGGACGGCACCGAATGACCCGACCCGGAATCCGTGTCGCCGCCTACGGCGATGGAGGCGACGCCTGGGCACCCTGACCGGGATGGCCCGGGACGACCAGGGATGACCCGGGATGACGCAGCAGTTCGACCCGGTGGGCACGAAAGGGTGATCGTCGGGGGGTGGCGCGGATCCGGCGAGCCGCGTGGGTAGGTCACGTCCACGATGGACCCTGCACAGGGATGGACCATGCACAGGGGGGTCTGGTGGAGTCGACCGGTTCCGAGGGGCTGCTGCGGCTGCTGCGTGAGCGCTCGGTGGTGCGCCGGTACACGATGGAGCCCGTCGACGACGCGTTGTTGGACCGGCTCCTGGACGTGATGGTCACGGCGCCGACCGCAGCCAACAAGCAGGCCTGGGGGTTCATGGCGGTGCGCGATCCACGTTCGGTACGGCGCCTTCGGGCGTTCGCGCCGGGCATGATCGGGCTGCCGCCGCTGGTCGTGGTGGCCTGCTTCGACCGTGCACGGGCCACCAGGGACGACTCGGTGCCGTGGGACGCCGGGATGCTCTGCGTGGCCATGGCGGTGGAGAACCTGCTGCTCGCGGCGCACGCCGAAGGGTTGGGCGGCTGCCCCGTCGGCAGCTTCCGGCGGGTCGCGGTACAGCAGTTGCTGGGCCTTCCCCCGCATCTCGAACCCCTGTTGTTGGTGGCCCTGGGACGTCCCGCACGGGCGCTCGAACCCACCCGGCGGCGGCCACGCGAGGAAGTGATCCGTTATGAAACGTGGAGTTGAGGAGCAGGAATCGCCCCAGGTGGTCGAGGGGATCGTGCTGCTGGCGGCGTTCCTGCTGAGCAGCGGCCGGGGGCTGATGGACGAGCCCGCCGCGTACGGGGTCGCCCGGTGCGCCGACGGCGGGCGCCGCGCGTTGGAGCTGCTCGAAGACGCCTGCGGTGTGCGGGAGCCACGCCTGACGGCGATCCGGCAACGTCTGGAGGAGGCCATGTCAGGGCCGATGGACGGCGCCGACTTCGGGGGCCTGCTGGACGAGGCGTGCGAGAGCATCGTGGCGGTGTTGAAGGATCTCGCCTGAGGCCGGTGTCCGTCCCCCGCGATGAGTTTCCGTGGGATCCCGAGTCTGTTCCGGTGACCGTCGTACACGGCCGTACGACGCTGCCCGGCACGAGACACCACGGAGGACACCATGACGCCCACGCCGGATGACCGGACCGCCCCGCTGTCCGGCCGGCCGCCCGTCGTCGACCTGGCCACCTGGCAGGCCGCACGTGACACGTTGCTGGTCCGCGAGAAGGCCCACACCCGCGAGGGGGACGCCATCGCCGCGGCCCGTCGCCGGCTGCCGATGGTGGAGTTCGACGGGACGGTCGAGGTCGTCGGGCCCGACGGCCCGGTCCCGTTCCTGGACCTGTTCCAGGGCCGCGACGAGCTCGTGGTCTACAAGCACATGTGGTACGACGGCGCGCCGCACCAGGGGCAGTGCGAGGGCTGCACCACCACGGCCTGGCACCTGAAGAACGTCGAGGACACGGTCTACCTCAACGCCCGAGGCGTCTCGTTCGCCGTCCTGACCAGCGGCCGGTGGGACGAAGTGGCCTCCTACGTCGCGTTCATGGGCTACACCCAGCCCTGGTACTCGGTGCGCGACGTGGCGGCACCGGTCGGCGACAGCATGGGTTCCCTCACCTGCTTCCTGCGCGACGGCGACCGTACGTTCCTCACCTACGCGACGACGGGCCGTGGCAACGAGCCGGTCAACGGGTCCCTGAGCCTGCTCGACATGACGCCCTACGGCCGCCGCGAGGCGTGGGAGGACAGCCCGGAGGGCTGGCCCGAGGCCCCGCAGGCCGGCTCGCCCGTCGGTGGACACGGCGCGCCGATCTGCTGGTACTGGCGCTCGGACGCCGACGGGACCGCCGGCTGGGGCCCGACCAGCCGCCCCGTACCGCAGTGGACCCGCCCCGGTGCGACCCCCGAGGAGACCCTCGGCCGGCACGGCCACCACCACTGACGCGCCTTCTGCGGGTCAACCGGCCGGCGGGGGCATGAGGGGGAACGGATCGTTGTCGCCGCGGGCGACGTCGTCGAGGGCCTGGCGGGCGCCGGCGAGCGAGGTCAGCACCACCTGGCCCGCCGGAGCGGCAGCGTGGCGCGCCCACTGCTCGGCCTTGGCCAGGTAGTGCTCGGCCCTGTCGACCTGGAGGCCGATGGTGCGGCGCAGGGGCGCGGTGGCGCGGCGGGCGGTCACGGCGTGCTCGATCTCGTCGCGTGACGTGCCGCAGCGCTCGAGATCCTCCAGGGGCAGGTACAGCTTGCCCAGTCGCAGGTCCTCCTCCAGGTCCATGAGGAAGTCCAGCGTCTGGAGGGTGAAACCCCAGGCGGTCGCCCCGGCGGTGCCCACGGCATCGTCCGGGCCGGTCAGGCCGAGCACGGTACTGACCCAGATCGCGTGCTGCCCGCTGACGCCGTTCATGTAGCGCTCCAGGTCGGCGACGGTGGCGTACGCGGACACGCCGATGTCGTCGTGTACGGCCTGGCTGGCCAGGGCGACGCTGTCCTCGCCGATGTGCCAGGTACGCAGGACGTCGCTGAACGCCAGGCACACGAGAAGTTCGGAGTCTTCGGAGTCTTCGGACTGGTCGGAGTTTTCGGAGTGGTCGGAGTCTTCCGAGTGGTCGGCCGGGTCGGTGTGCGCCGCGTCCTGGTGGCGCCCCGCGCCCTTGGTGTCCTCGTGGACTGCTGCCGCGCGGTGGACGCCGAAGAACCTGGCCGCGAAGCGGTCGTAGCTGCGGCGCCGGTCCTCGGCGCTACGGCGGGGGTCGTCGCTGAGGTCGTCGGCGTATCCGCAGAAAGCGAACACCGCATCCCAGGGCGCCCGGGCTGCCACCGGCAGGAGGGACCGCATCCATGCCTGGGCCGCGTGGTTCTTCCTGGCGAGGAGCAGCGCGCAGTGCGCGTACGCGCGCCGCACCTGCGCGTCGAAGATCTTCGCCGCGTCCAGCTCCCGGTCGATCGTGTTCATGGCCTCGGAGGTCCCCACGTCCGCCACCTTCCCTTCCCCTTCCCCTTGCCCTTCCCTACTTCCGGCCCTGCGCCTCGCCCGTCTCCGTCGGACGGACCACGACGTAGGCCTGGCGCTCGCTCATACGCAGGGAGGTGTTGCCGAAGAAGATCCAGTCGATGAACTCGAGGCGCTGGTGGTAGATGAGGGTCGAGTGGTCCACGTCGAGCATGCCCGGCACGTCGAGCATCAGCGGCATCTCGGCGATGATGTAGCGCATGGCGCGGTCGACCTGCGCGGGGGTCGGCTCGGAGCCGTTCAGATGGCACCGGAGGGCGTGCCGTGCCGGGCGCAGGCACATCTCGCGGAGGACGGCGTCCTGCGCCACCGTTTCCTCGCAACGCCGCAGTGCGCTCTGGTAGTCCGGCCGGGCGGCGAGGTCCGAGAGCAGCAGGACGCGCAGCCGGCTCGCCGGCACCGCCGCCGCGTCGCCGGCCCGGATCACACGATTGCGGATGTGGGCCGCCTTGGACCTGGTCTTCCGATGCGCCTTCGTGTCGGGGTACCCGAGGGCGAGCCACGTCTCGACCTCGGCGAAGTCGGGGATCACCACGTCGATCAACCGGAACGACTTGGCCGACCAGCGCAGCAGCTCGGTGATGCGGGCCTCGGTGAAGTAGCTGTTCCTCGGGGACACCCCGATCAGCACATGCTCGCCCTGGTCGAGAATGCGGCGACAGTTGTCGGTCAACGGCTCGACGGCAAACATGATGTGCCCTTCCTTCAGGCCGTCGCGGCGACGGGAGTCCCCGCTGCGACAGCTGCCGTCGACCGGCGGACGGCCCACACCCCGGCCACGTAGGACATGTCGAGAACGAGGGTGGAACCCCCCAGAAAGATCAGCAGCGGGCTGCTTTCCACTCCTCCGTCTTTCACCCACAGGTACACCGCAGCGGCACCCAAGGCGGTGGGCAGCGCCTTGCACACGGCAATGGCCATGGACTGCCCGGAGGTGGAGCGGCGATGGACGAGCATGCTCAGGAACAGCGCCGACATGAGCAAATTCTGGGTGAGACCCGAATAGTTGCCGCCGGCTTCCCTGCCGCCGGCCTCGAAGTACCGGATCAGCACTTCCATGCCCACGCAGCACATGGCCATCATGACGCCGAGACCGCAGAAGAACAGCCATCTGGGCAGCCAGGGAAACTGGGCGGGCCCGAACCGGACAACCGTATAGAGGATCGCGCAGTCAAGGAGGAGCCAGATCAGAGACGTCAGCGAAAGCGGCATATTGTAATGGCGGATGAAAGCATAATTCGCCTCCCAGCTCAGATTTCCGCAGAGCGCGAGGAGCGGCATGCCGTAGGTGCGATCACGAAGCCCGACGCGAATGATCATAATATAAACAGCAAGCCATAGCAGATTCCCCACGGAAAACAGCAACTGAACCATGCGCTCTGCCATTCCTGTCGCGTACAGCCGGTCAAAAGATCCACCGGAAACATGCCATGGCTCAGGTCATCCAAAACGCCGCGGAAGTACGCGCAGAAGGGAAAAGGAAGCGTGCGCCGCGCACACGGCGCACTCGACGGCGGGGCGCACGACCATGCGCCAGCCACATCGAGGCTTCCGGCGACGGCAAGCGCCTCAGGCGCCTCAGGCGCGTCAGCCGCCTTGGGCGCCGCTCCCCAGCTCCGCGATGGTGCGCTCCAGCCAGGCGCGGTCGGCCTTGCTGGTGGCACCGGCGAGTTGGAGCATGCCGCGGCGGAACCGGTCGGTCATGTCGCGGGCGCGCAGCGGGCGGCCGTCCTCGTAGAAGTAGCTTCCGGGCTCGTCCATGAAGGCGAGGCGGCGACGCAGGACGCGGACCTGGTCGGCGGGGTCGGACAGCTGGCCGAGGAAGGCGAGCAGGACGAAGAACGAGTTGCGGTCGGTGATCTCGGGGTCCGCGGGCTCGCGCAGTCGGCGCATGAGCTCGTCCCGGCCGGATCCGGTGAGGGTGAGGACCTGCCGGGGGGTGGCGCGTTCGCCGGGTTCCGTGTGGCGGGTGATGTGCCCGGCGGCTTCCAGGCGCTTGATGGCCGGATAGAGGGCGCCGTCGCTCACGGGGCGCACATGGCCGCTGAGGCCCGAGATGCGGGCACGCAGGTCGTAGGCGTGGAGGGGACTCTCGTTGAGAAATCCAAGGATGCAGAGGGTGAGCACCGGGCCTCCGAGGTGCGAACTTCGTGGTCGTCGTGGCTGTCCACCCTAGCCACGTTCCCGCGTTTGACTCTAATAGAGATAGCTCTGTTAGAGTCAAAGTCATGACGATGGCAACCACGCGGTACTTCCACACCCCGGACGGCGTTCGGCTCGCCTGTCTCGACACGGGCGGCACGGGCCGCCCCGTCCTCGCGCTGCACGGCGCCTACGGACGCGGCCGCGCCATGCTCGGGATCGCCGACCACCTCGGCCCCGCATACCGGCTCATCGCGCTCGACATGCGCGGCCACGGGCTCTCCGACCATCCCGACGACTACGGGCGCGACGGCTTCGTCGCCGACGCGGCAGCGCTCGTCGAGCACCTCGGACTCGGGGCGGTCGCGATCGTCGGGCACTCGCTCGGCGGCATCACCGCGTACCAACTGGCGGCGAGACGACCGGAACTGGTCTCGGCGGTGGTCGTACTGGACTTTCCGGCGGAGTACCACGCACCGATCGGCGACGATCAACTGGCCGCGCTGCCGGCCCGCTTCCCGAGCATGCGGGCGATGCTGGACGCACTGGCGTTCGTGGACGAGCCCCGGCACTTCACCGAGAGCGCCGTGGAGGAACCGGAGGGCTGGCGGTTCCTGTGGCGGGCGAAGGAGATACACGCCGCCAAGGCCGCCGTCCGAGGCACCTGGTGGGACGACTTCATCGCAGCCAAGCAGCCGCTGATGGTGGTCAGGGGCGGGCGCAGCACGGTCGTCCCGCGCGACCACGCCGAGGAGATGGCCCGTCGCCGACCCGGCACGGAAGTCGTGACGATCGACGGGCACCACGACTTCTACATCACGCACCAGGCACAGCTGGGCGCCATGGTGAGAGAGTTCCTTGACCGGGCGTGACGACGGCGAGGGCCCGGCCGACCGGCCGAGCCCTCGTCCCGTCGCCGCCCCGGTTCCAGGACGGCAGCGCGTTACCTCAGTGGAGCCCCACGCAGCCCGCGAAGGCGACGAAAACACTGACGACAGCGACGAAACCCATACCCTGCTCCTACGAGATCGACATCCATCAACTCACCTGTCTCTCAAGCGAGTTGAGTGTTTCCGAGAGGTCCTCGGTCACAGTGATCTGGTGACCCGTCAGATGGGGAACATACTCGAACGCATGATCATTCACGTGATCTTCCGCATCGTGATGACATGACCGAGCGCCAGAGAGAATCGCAGGCAGGCCGGACCCTCCGGCCCTCACTTGTGAAGAACGCCTGAATGCGGAGACAAGCGGCATCAGTTGCGTATCCAGGGCATCCGGTGCACCCGGCTGGCACATTCGTTCGGCCGCGGGATGTCGGGATGCCAGTCTGTCCCGGTGACCTCAACCGACACGGACGCCCTCCGTACCGCCGCCGCCCGCAACAACGCCGGCTGGTGTGCCGCGCTCTGCCGCTCCCACGGCGTTCCAGGCACCTTCGGCCCGATGGCCTGGTGGAGTGCCCGTCGCACACCGCCGTACTACCCGGACGCCATCACGCTCCACCAGGACGCGGTGCCGGCCGACTTCCTCACCCCGCTCGACACGGCGGCCCCCGGCTGCTCGGTCAAGGACAGCTTCGCCACGCTCGATCTCCGCTCGAGCGGCTTCGTCGAACTCTTCGACGCCCAGTGGATCCACCGCGCGCCGGAACTCCCCGCACCGCAGACGTCGGCGTTGCGCACCGCGCGGGTCTCCACCGCCGCCCGGCTGCTGGATTGGCAGGTCGCGTGGCACGGCGGTGACGGCGGCCCGGACGTGTTCCGCCCACCGCTGCTGGACGAACCCTCCGTGCGGGTGCTCGCCTTCCACGAGGGCGACGAGCTCTCTGGCGGTGTCGTCCTGAATCACGATGCCGGGCTCGTCGGCCTCTCCAACCTCTTCGCCGTCAACGGCACCGACGTCGCCGCCGTCTGGTCGTCGGCGATCAGTGCGGCCGCCCGTCACTTCCCCGGCCTGCCCCTCGTCGGCTACGAGCACGGGAACGATCTCGCGCACGCTCGCGCGAGCGGTTTCAGCGCACTCGGCCCGCTCCGCGTCTGGCTGCACGAGGCCTGACCGGGCCCGCCGCTCGGCTCACCAGTCGAGATCCTCGACGTACCAGCCGTGTTGCCGGTCCTCCCAGGCGGCCATGCTGGGATACCTGTCGCCGCAGTACCGGGCGACGAGGTGCTCGGCGAACGCCACCCGCTCGTCGTCGTCCACCAGCCGCAACTCCAGCTCGTCGTCGTACCGGAGCACATGGCCACCGTCGGGCAGTGCCTCCAGCACCATGCCGTAGGGGGCGTCGGCGCCACCGTGGCAGGCCCACAGGTAGGCCGCGTAGATGTACCGGTAGGCGAACTCGTCCGCCTTGTCGCCGATGCCGTCCAGCCAGGCGTCGAACTTGTCCATTCCTCCCCCGATCCCAAGGTCAGAGTTCGAAGTCCTGATAGCCGTAGGTGGCGGTGTGGAAAAAGTGTCCTGGAAGCGCGTGGAGCGCGACCGTGTCCCCTTCGCCCACGGCCTTCCCACGCAGCGGCGGCACCTGCACGCGGTCCCAGTCGACGGTGACGCTGACCGTGTCCCCCAACTCCCCGGCGAACATCCGGTAGGACAGGGTGTCCGTCTCGTCCTCGGCCTCCTCGTCCGCCTCGAAGTCGTACCCCACCGGCTGCTCGGGCCCGGTGAAGGTGATCGTCGGGTAGCCCGCCACCGCGATGGCGAGGAAGGGATGCAGGTCGATCGAGTCGGTCTGCTTCCCCTGCTGGTACACGTCCAGGCTCAGGCGGGCGCCGTACCAGCAGAGCAGGTAGAGGTTGATCTCCTCCGCGAGTTCCGCCGCAAGGTCTTGCCGGACCTCTTCGAGGCTGCCTCGGACGTAGTGGGTGTCCTTCCTGGCACCACCGGAGCCCACGCCGAAGGCCAGGTCGTAGAAACTGCATGTCATGCGCATGATCCTACGCAGCGGGCACACCGCCGGCCGCGGACCTCCCACACCCCCCGCCCCGCCGCACCCCGAGGACTCCGCCTCTACCACGAACGGCGTAACGACCCCCTCCCACCGGACCTATATGGGCACAATGTGATGTATGCCCGAGTCACCCAGGCGCCCTTTGCCCGAGGCCACCCCGGAAGCCACACCCGACGCCGCACCTGACGTCACCCCCGACGTCACCCCCGAAGCCGCACCGACCGCACCACCTGACCCGGCACCCGAAGCCGCACCGACCGCCGGGCCGCGCGGCGCGCCTGACGCCGTGCCCGAACCCTCTCCCGTGCCCTCCTCCGCCCCCGAAGCCGTCCCCCGGGCCGCGCCCAGGTTCAGTGTCGTCGTGCCTGCTCACGGGGTTGCCGGGCGGTTGGCGCTGGCGCTGGACTCGGTGCTGGCGCAGTCCTTCCGGGGTCGTGGCGGGTGGCCCGGGGCCGGCCGGGCGGCAGAGGCGGCGGGGCTCGCCGGGGCGGGAGGCCCGGTCGGGATCGAGGTCATCCCGGTGTGCGCCGGCGCGGACACCCTGGACGGCACGATCGCGGCCCGGTACGCGCACCGGGACCCGCGGGTGAAGCCCGTCCGCTCGGCGCCGGACGCCGGCTTGAGCGGCGCGCGGAACACCGGGCTCGCCGCCGCCACCGGCGACTACGTCGTCTTCCTGGACGGCGACGACACGCTCGCGCCCGGCGCGCTGGCCGCCGTCGCCGACCGGCTGGACGCCACGGGCGACGTCGACCTGCTCTTCGTGGGACACGAGCGGGTGCACTGGTGGAAGGGGGCGCAGCCGGGTGATCCGCTGGGCGAGCAGATGGCGGGAGCGCCCGAGGGGGTGTTCGCGCCGGACGACGCGCCCTGGTTGTCGGGCACCACGCTGCCCGCGTGGAGCGCGGTGCACCGGCGTGCTTTCCTGGCCGACCATGCGCTGGCGTTCCCCCGGGGCGGGTACACGGACGTCGGCTTCGGCGGTCTCGAACTGCTCGCCGCCGACCGGATCGCGGTGCTGCGGCGGGTGTGCGTACGGCATCTGCTGCGGCGCCAGGGGAATCTGCTGCGGTCGCCCGGCGCGCACCACTTCGACCTGCTGGAGCAGGCGGATCTGGTGCTCACCCGGGCCACGGCGTTCAGCGCCGGCGGCGCCGGCGCGGCACCGCCGCAGGTGTCCCCCGCCCGTCTGCACACCCTCTTCGCCCATCTCATGGCGCAGATCCTGCGGACCGCCGCCGCCGCGCCGGAACTGCTGCCGAACGACGCGCCGGTCCGCGGCGGCCGGGAGTTCTTCGACCGGGCGGCCGAGCTGTACCGGGTGCACCGGCCGGCCGGGTTCGCCCCGCCCCCGGGGCGCCTGGGCGTGCAACACCGGCTGGTGGCGGCCGGGGCGTACGGGACGTTCGCGGCGCTACGCGAGGCGCACCGGCAGGCGTGGCGCGCCGTGCGGGGGGCCCGGGCGACGGCGGGCCGGGCCCGCCGGCATGTGCCGCTGCGCAACGGCGCCTACCGCGCGGCCCTGCGCCGGCCCATCGACGAGAACCTCGCCGTGTACTGCTCGTACTGGGGCCGCGGCTACACGTGCAACCCGGCCGCCATCCACGCCGCCGCGCGCCGCCTCGCGCCGCACATCCGCTCCGTCTTCCTGGTCACCGAGGAGGCGGCCGAGCGGATGCCGGACGGCGTCGAGTACGCCGTGCTCGACACGCCGCGCGCCTGGGAGCTGCTGGCCCGCGCCAAGTACCTCGTCAACAACGCCAACTTCGCCAACGCCGTCGTCAAGCGCCCCGGCACCGTCCACCTCCAGACCCAGCACGGCACCCCGCTGAAGCGGATGGGCATCGAGCAGGCCGAGTACCCGGTGGTCGCCGCGCACAGCGGCAGCTTCGGCAAGCTGCTCACCCGGGTCGACCGGTGGGACTACAACCTCTCGTCGAACCGGCACTCCACCGAGGTGTGGGAGCGGGAGTTCCCCGCGGACTACGAGATGCTGGAGTACGGCTACCCGCGCAACGACGTCTACCAGCACGCGACCGCGGCGGACGTCGCCCGGATCCGCCGCGAGCTGGGCGTCCGCGAGGACCGCACGGCGATCCTGTACGCGCCCACGCACCGCGACTACCGCACCGCCTTCCGCGCCCAGCTGGACCTGGACGCCTTCCTGGCGGCGGCCGGTGAGGAGTTCGTCGTGCTGCTGCGGGCGCACTACTTCTACGAAGCGGACACCGATGCCGCCGACACCGCCCCCGGCGCGCGCGGCGAGCGGCGCATCATCGACGTGACCGGGCACCCGTCCGCCGAGGAGCTCTGCCTGGCCGCCGACGCCCTGGTCACGGACTACTCGTCGATCATGTTCGACTACGCCAACCTGGACCGCCCGATCGTGGTCTACGCCGACGACTGGGACGTCTACCGGGAGACCCGCGGCGTCACCTTCGACATCACCGCCTTCCCGCCGGGGCCGATCGCCCGGACCGGGTCCGAGCTGGCGGGGGTCTTCCGGGACGGCTCGTGGGCCGACGGGCACGCGGCCGGGCTGCGGGAGCGGTTCCGGGAGCGGTTCTGCACGTTCGACGACGGGCGGGCCGCGGAACGGGTGGTGCGCCGGGTCCTGCTGGGTGAGCCACCGGAGGCGATCCCGGCGGTGGTCCCGCTCGCCGCGCGCACCCCCGCCCCCGCGGCCCGCCCGGCGCCGCCCTCCCTGGCCGCGGCGCCCACCGCCGCCCCCGCCGCTCCCCCGCCACCCCACCCGGAGAAGGGCTGACCGTGCCCCGTTTCAGCGTCATCGTGCCCGTGTACAAGGTGCAGGGTTATCTGCGTGCCTGCCTCGACTCGGTGCTCGGCCAGTCCTGCACGGACCTGGAACTGATCGCCGTCGACGACTGCTCACCGGACGGCAGCGGTGCCATCCTCGACGAGTACGCGGCCCGCGACACCCGGATGAAGGTGCTGCACCTGCCGCAGAACGTGGGCCTGGGCCGGGCCCGCAACGCCGGGGTTCCGCACGCCACCGGCGACTACGTGCTCTTCCTGGACAGCGACGACTCGTACACGCCCGGCATCCTCGCCGCCGTCGCCGACCGGCTGTCCGCGACCGGTGACCCGGACATCCTGGTCTTCGACCACGTACGCACCCACTGGTGGGGCAGCAGCGGCCGCAGTGCCGGCGCCGACCTGCTGGAAAAGGCCGGTACGGACACCTTCCGGATCCAGGAGAGCCCCGAGTACCTGCATGTCTTCCTGGTCGCCTGGAACAAGGCGTTCCGCCGTGACTTCTACCTGGCGCACGACTTCGCGTACGCGCCGGGGTTGTACGAGGACGCGCCGGTGACCTATCGGGCCATGGTGACGGCGGAGCGGATCGCGTTCCTGGACCGGGTCGGCGTCGAGTACCGGCAGCGGCGGCAGGGCGCGATCACCCGCACCCCGGGGCGCAAGCACTTCGACATGTTCGCGCAGTACGAGAACCTGTTCGCCGAACTGGCGGCGCGGCCCGAACTGTCCTGGTCACAGCCGCTGCTGTTCGAACGGGCGCTGGACCACATGCTGTTCACGCTGGCACGTCCCGAGCGGGTGACGCCCGCCGACCGCCCCGACTTCTACTTCCGCACCGCCGACTTCCACCGCCGCCACCGGCCCGCCGGTTTCCGCCCGCCCGGGGGCCTGCGGGGTGCAGAGATGCGGCTGTTGGCAAGCGCCCCGTACGCCGCGTACCGCGCGCTGCACCGGGTACACGGCGCACGCGCGCCGTTGCGTGAGGGGGCACGCCGGGTGCGCGAGGCGGTGACGGCCCGCACCGACGCGCGCTTCTACGCCGCCCAGTTGCGCCGCCCGCTCGACCCGCGCCTCGTGGTCTACGCGTCAGGACACCACCGGAGCGTCTCGGGCGACCCCGCCGCGATCCACGCCTGCGCACGCCGGCTCGCGCCGGAGCTGCACGGCGTGTGGGTGGTCCACCCGGAGGCGGTCGGCGAGGTGCCGGCGGACGCCGACTGCGTCACCATCGGCTCGCGCCGCTACTACGAGACCATGGCCCGCGCCACGTACTGGGTGAACAACGTCAACTGGCCCGGCAGCCTGGTCAAACGCCCCGGCACCGTGCACGTCCACACCCACCTGGGCAGCCCGCTGAAGCACATGGGGGTCGACCTGCGCGACCGCCCCGGGGCGCGGTACGGCTTCGACGTGCGGGCCATGCTGTGGCGCAGCGACCGCTGGGACATCAGCCTGGTCGCCAGCCGGCACGCCGAGGAGATCTGGGAGCGCGCCTTCCCGTGCGGCTTCCGCTCGCTGCGCAGCGGCAGCCCGCGCAACGACGTACTGGTGCACGCCGAGTCCCCGAGCGCCGTGGACCGCGCCGCCGCGACCCGGCGCCGCCTCGGCATCCCCGAAGACGCCACGGTGGTGCTCTACGCGCCCACGCCCCGCGACTACCGGCGCGGCCGGTACGTGGAACGGATCGACCTGGAGCGTCTCGCGCACGCGCTCGGCCCCGGGCGCCGGCTCGTGCTGCGGCTGCACCCGGCGCTCGCCCAGCACCCCGCGCGCGATCTGGTGCCGCGTGACCTGCACCGCCGCGGGCTGCTCGTGGACGCCACCGACGAACGGTCGGTGGAGGACCTGATGCTCGCCTCCGACGTCCTGATCACGGACTACTCGGCCCTGATGTTCGACTACGTACTGCTGGACCGGCCGGTGATCGTGCACGCCGACGACTGGCACGCCTTCCGCGCCGTACGCGGCACCTACTTCGACGTCACCGCCAGCCCTCCGGGCCATGTCACCCGCACCTTCGACGAGCTGGCCGCCCTCTTCGCCGAGGGCTCCGATGCTTGGCGCGACACCGCATCCGCCCGGCTGCGCAGCGCCTTCCGGCAACGGTTCTGCACCTACGAGGACGGACACGCGGCGGAACGGGTGGTGCGCACGGTGTTCCTGGGCGAGCCGGTACCGGACGCGGGAGGCAGCCTGGCCGCGGCCGGGGTGACGGACGCCGCCGGCTTCCCGGCCGTGCCGATCGCTTCGGACGCGCCCGCGGTGCGGGGCGGGCACGGCGGGGCCCCGTCGCCCGTCGGTGAGGTGGACGAGCCGTGACGACTCAGGCGGGGGCGTCCGTGGGGGCGGGGATCGCGCCGGATGCCTCGGGCACCGCGACGGCGCCGGCGGCGGCCGGGGCGAGGGGGCGCACGTGGTGGCCGGGCGCCGTGCCACGCGGGCGCCGGGTCACCACCTGGTGGACGTACGCGCTCGTGGCCGTGCCCACCGCCGCCCTCTTCGTGCTCGGCTACCGCAGACGGTGGATCTGCGACGACGGCCTGATCTACCTGCGACCGGTCCGGCAGATCCTGGCGGGCCACGGCCCCGTCTTCAACGTCGGCGAGCGCGCGGAGAGTTCCACCGGCGCCCTGTGGCAGTGGCTGCTGACGCTGGTCACCTGGGTCTCGGGCACGGATCCGGCGTTCCTGGCGGTGGGTCTCGGCCTGGCGTTGAGCACGGCCGGGTACGGGCTGGCGCTGTGGACGACGTGCCGGCTGCACGGCGGCCCGGCGAGCGCCCGGCTCCTCGTCCCCGCCGGCATCCTCGTCCTGCTCGCCGTGCCGCCCTTCTGGTCGTACATGACCTCGGGTCTGGAATCCGGCCTCGGCACGTTCTGGACGGGGCTGGCGTGGTGGCTGCTGGTGCGGACCTGGCACGCGGGCGGGCGTACGCCGGGTGCCGTCGGCGCCAGCACGCGGACGGTGGGCGCCCGGACCCGCTGGGAGCCGTACGTCACGGCCGGCGCCTTCGGTCTCGGTTGGCTGGTCCGACCGGACCTGCTGGTGGTCTCGGTGTGCTTCCTGGCCGCGCAGTGGTGGCTGCTGCGGCCCGCGCCGGCGCGCGCGGCACGGCTGCTCGGCGCTGCGGCGCTGGTCCCGTTCGCCTACGAGGTGTTCCGCGCCGGGTACTACGGCGTGCTGCTCCCGCTGCCCGCGATCGCGAAGGAAGCCGGAGCCAGCGACTGGGGCCGCGGCGCGCGTTACGTGCAGGAGACCATGGGCCCGTACTGGATCTGGCCGGCGGCGACGCTGATGGCGAAGGTGGCGGTGCAACGCGTCCGGGCCACCCTGCGCGCCGAACGCCACGGGTCCCGGCTGGTGAGCGCGACGGGGCCCACCGCGGGGCGCGCCGGCGTCGTCCTCCTCGCGCCCGTGGCCGCCGGAACCCTCCTCACCCTGTACGTGATGCGCGTGGGCGGCGACTACATGCACGCCCGTATGATCCTGCCGGCCCTCTTCCTCCTCCTGCTGCCCTTCCTCGCGGTGCCCGCGACCCGGCTCGCCGGGGCCATGGCCGGGCTGCTGCTGGTGTGGCTCGCGCTGGCCGTGAGCCCGCTGCGCCAGCCGTACGACCTACGGGGCTCCGCGACGACGTTCAACGTGCGCAGCTCCGACGTCGGCTACACCCACGACCACAACCCGGTGCGCAGCGCCACCTGGGTCCACCACTGGCCCCGGCTGCCGAACGCGAACGCGATGGTGGCGCAGGCGGTGCACGCCGGGCGCCCCACGCTGCTCTACTTCGACGCCGCCCGCCGCCCGCACGCCACGCCGATGCCGGCCGGTTCGCGCTACCACGTGGTCATGGTGGGCCGTCATCTGGGCGTCACCGGTGCGGCGGTCCCGCTGGACGACTACGTGAACGACGCGTGGGGCCTGGCCAGCCCGATCGGCGCCCATCTGGCGCTGGAGCGCTGGGCATGGCCCGGCCATGAGAAGTTCCTGCGCAACCACTGGGTCTTCGCCGACTGGGCGCCGCCCGCGCCCGACGCGACGGACCTGCGGCGCGCGGGCGTCACACGCGCCGACCTCCGCGCGGCCCGCGCCGCCCTGCACTGCGGCCCCCTCGCCGAACTGAACCAGTCGGTGCGCGCGCCCCTGACCCCGTCCCGTTTCTGGCACAACCTCACCGGCGCCTGGGACCGCACCCTCTTCCGCTTCGCCCGTGCGCCCCAGGAGGCACGGGCGGAGCTGTGCGGGACGGACAGGAAGAGCGGGGGGTCCGTGGGGAGCAGGAAGGACGTGGAGGGCGAGAAGGGCGAGAGGGAGACGCTGGTGCGGGACATGCAGTGAGCGGCGCATGCGAGTGAGCGGCGCACGCGACACGCCGTGTGGGCCGGTCACACGGACCGGGCGGGTGAATCAGGGCAAAGTACGTGAAGTGAAGGGACAAAGGGGATAGTTACGCCGGCCGTCCGCCATCCCCGTCGTTTCCGTCGCCCGCCGTAGCAGTCGGCGGCCCTACGAAAGGTCCGTCACCGTGCAGCCGCGTCTCAGTGTCGTCGTGCCGATCCTCCCTCATGGGGGCGCCCCCGTCGGAACACAGCAGCTGACGGCCTGCCTGGAGTCGATCGCCGGCCAGACGATGTCCTGCTTCGAGGCCGTGCTGGTGGGCGACGAATCCGCCGACGCGTCCGCCGACGGTGGCACCGCGATCGCCCGGGACTTCGCGGCCCGCGACGCGCGCTTCCGCTTCGTGCGCCGGAAGCAGGCGAGCGGTGTCGCCGCCGCGCGGAACGCCGGGGTGCGGGAGACCCCCCGCACCGTCGAGTTCCTGGCCTTCGCCGACGCCGACGACGTCGTACCGCATGACGCGTACGCCCGCCTGATCGCCAGCCTGGACACCACCGGTGCCGCCTTCGCCGTCGGGAACGTGTGGCGGCTCGGCCCGTACGGGCGGCGCCAGGACCCCGCGTACGGCTGGCTCACCGAGCCACGCACCCGGACCCACGTCACCCGCGACGCACGGCTGCTCGCCGACCGTTCCGCGCGGAACAAGGTCTTCCGCCGGGCCTTCTGGGACCGGCACGCCCTCGCCTTCCCCGAGGGCCGGCGCTACGGGTCCGCACGCGTCGTGATCCCCGCGCACTTCCTGGCCGGTTGCGTCGACGTCCTGACCGAGCACGTCTCGTACCAGCGGCTGCGCCGCGGCCCCGGGTCGCCGCCGCCGGGCACCGACTTGAAGGTGGTGCGCGACCGGCTGGTGGCCTGCGACCACATCAGCCGTTTCCTCGCCGTGCAACAACCCGCGCACAAGACCCCCTACGACGTGTCCTGCCTGCGCGAAGACCTGCTGCCGTTCCTCGAAGCACTGCCTGCCGGACCGCCCGCGTACCGGCAGGCCTTCGTCGAGCAGGCCGCCGACTTCGTCAGCCGGGTCTCCCCGGAGGCGTTCGACGCACTGCCGGCGGGACTGCGGGTGGCGTGGCAGCTGGTGCGGGAGCGCAGGACGGCCGAGTTGCTCGCCTTCCTCTCCGCCGGGCCTGCGGGCACGGGCGGCCTGGGCCACGCGCACGGTGACGGCCTGCGCAGCGGTACCGGTGACGACGCCGCCTTCCTGGTGCGGGGACGGCTGCTGAAGTGGGCCGCGTTCCCGGATGCGCAGTGCGCGGATGCGCAGGACGTGGCGGGCGCCGGGACGGGCGACGGGGGCGCACCGGTGCGCGGGAAGCCGGCCGGAGTTGCACGCCGCGGCCCCGGTCGCGCGCCCCAGCCGGGACGGGCACTCCAGCCGGGACGGGCGCGCGCGACCCGGCTCGGCCGCGCCGAACTGCCCGCCCTCGCGCGGATCCGTGACCTCACGTGGGACGCGGAGGGACGGCTGCGGATCACCGGCTACGCGTACGTCCGCAACCTGGCGGCGGCCCGGTCCCGGCAGACCCTCAAGTTCGGCGTGCTGCTGTCCGCGCCGGAACCGGGACGCAGCGGCGGCCTGGGTCGGCTGCCGGGCATGGACGACACGGAACGCGTTCCGGGCGTGCGCGGGGCGCTCGGGGTTCGCCGGATGCGCCGAGTGCCGACCCGGACGGTGCCCGACCCGGACGTCACCGCCGAGTCCGGCCAGTACCTGCACTGTTACGACCACGCCGGCTTCGAGATGACCATCGACCCCGCAAAACTCAAGGTCAGGGGCGCCTGGCAGCCCGGCGACTGGCTGCTCGGCATCCTCATCGCCGGCCACGGCACGATCCGCCACGCTCCGGTCCAGGCCCTGGACGACGGCGCGGCCCGGTCCGTCGTACGGGACTTGGGCGGGAACGGTTCCGGGGAGGGTTCCGCCGAGGCCTCTGAGGCCTCCTTCGTGGCCGGGCCCGGCGGTGGGCGAGTGCGCCTGGAGGTGGGCTTCGACGCGCATCGCCATCTACGACTGCGCGTCGTCGAACACCCGGTGGTCATCGAGGACCACCGCCGCGAGGGCAACGACCTGGTGCTCGTCGGGCGGGTCCACGGCAGCGGGGAGCGGGGCCGGAGGGACCGGAGGGACCGGAGGCGGAGGGACCGGAGCCGGGACCTGGACGGGAACCAGGATCGGGACCGGAGCCAGGACCGGGACCGGAGCCAGGAGCAGGACGGAAACGTCGTGGACGGCGGACCGGTCGACGGCGCCGGGAGCGGAGTCGTTGGCAGGGTCGAAGACGAGGGCGAAAGCGCCGCTGCGACCCGACCGCTTCCGGACACGCCCCGCGCGCCCCGGGCCCTGCGGCTGTCCCGGCAGGACGCGGAGGACGGCGGCGTCGGCACGGCGTCCGGAGGCGGCACCGGCACCACGACGTCCAGAGGCAACGTCGGCATCGTCATCGAGGCCCCCCTGACCCGCCCGCCGGCCCCAGATCCGGCCCCGGCCGAGAACGGCAACGGCAACGGCAACGGCAACGGCAACGGCAACAGGAACGGCGACGGGAACGGCAACGGCGACGTCATCGAGGTCCGTATCCCGCTCTCCCAGCTGGCCGACATCCCGCCCGCGCCGCACCGCGCCCCCAAGGAGGTCCCGCCGCCGTACACCGAGCCCTGGCGGGCCGACCTGGTCCTCGGGGACGGCACCCTGACCCGTCCGGCCGCCGCGCCCGGCCTGCCCCCGGGCCGGTACGCCCTGCACGACGGCCGCGCGCTCTGCGCCACCGCCGACGACACCGGCCGGCTGCGCATCGAGGTCACCCGACGCCCGATCGCCACCACCGTCACGTGGGCCGATGACGGCACACTGACCATCTCCGGCACCACGGGCACGACTGGCACGACAGGCACCAGAGCGGCCAACGGCCCGGAACTGGTCCTGCGGCACGGCGGGCTCGACGCGGAGGTCGCGGTCCCCCTGCTCCGCGGCGAAGGCCACGCCTTCACGGCAACGTTCACGCCCGGGGGCGGCACCCTCCGGGAAGGCCGCTGGTACGCGTACATCCGCGAGGGCGGAGCCGCCGACGCCACCGACACCACCGTCACCTCCGACACCTCCGACGCCACCGACACCACCGACACCACCGACGCCACCGACTCGCCCAAAACGGACCCCACCCCCGTCGACGTCCCCCTCTGCGTCCTCGCCCCGCTCGCCGCCGCGCTGCCGCTCCGGCGCACCGTCGAGGGCCGGGAGTTCACCGTGCACCGCCGGCACGGCGACCATCTGATCATCGAGGCCGGATCGGTGCTGCCGCCGGCCGACCGCGGCCCGTACCGCCGCCACCGGCTCCGCACCCTGCACTACCCGCAGCAGCGCACCGAGCCGGTGCGGGACGCCGTCCTCTACACCGCAGGCCGTGGCAACGACTCGCTGCGCGCCGTGCACGAGGAACTGGTGCGCCGCGGCGCCGACGTCGAACACCTGTGGGTGACCCGCGACCAGCAGACCCCCGTGCCGCCGCTGGCGCACGCCGTGGCCGAGCACAGCACCGCCTGGTACGAGGCGCTGGCGCGCTGCCGCCGCATCGTGGCCTCGGACCACCTGCCGGAGTGGTTCGTCCGCCGCCCGGACCAGACCGTCGTACAGACCTGGCACGGGGTCCCGCTCAAACGCCTCGGCGCCGACCTCAAGGGCACCCGGTACGTCCACCACGCCCGCCTCGCGGCGCTGCCTCGGCTCGCCGCCCAGTGGAGCGTCCTGGTCTCCCCGAACCGCTTCGCGACCGGCCACCTGTGCCGGGCCCTCGCCTACGACGGGGAACTCCTCCAGGCCGGTTCGCCCCGCAACGACGTCCTCTTCTCCCCGGACCGCGACAAGGTCGCCGAACGCGTCCGCCACGACCTGGGCATCCCCGACGGCCACCGGGTGATCCTCTACGCCCCGACGCACCGCGACCACCTCGGGCACGGCACGGACGGCGATCCCGGCGGGACGTACGACCCGGACGCCCTCGACGGACTGAGCGGTTCGGACGGCCTGGGTGGCACGTACGGCGGCCACGAGACGTACGACCTGTACGCCGGCCACACGGACCACACGAACCACATGGGCCACGCCGGCCACACCGACGGACACCACCACGCGTACAGCCGCTACCCGAGCACGCCGGCCTTCGACGTCCGCGCCGCCGAACGCGCCCTCGGCACCGACCACGTCCTCCTGGTCCGCAGCCACCCGCACGCCCCGGGCGGCCTCCCCGGGGCATCGACCCCGTTGTCCGAAACGCCGGCGGGTGACGTCGCCGCCGCCCGCTTCACCCGCGACGTCACCCGCCACCCCCAGGTCGCCGAACTCCTGCTCGTCGCGGACGTCCTCATCACGGACTACTCGTCACTGATGTTCGACTACGCCCACACCGGCCGCCCCATGCTCTTCCTCACGCCCGACCTGGCCCACTACGGCGACCCGGCCGTCCGCGGCTTCACCTTCGACTTCGCGCACCGCGCGCCGGGCCCCCTGCTGTCCACCACCGACGAGATCCTCACCGCCCTCACCGACCTGGACGCCCTCGCCACCCGCCACGCGGACGCGTACGCGGCGTTCCGCGAGGCGTACTGCGACCTGGACGACGGACGGGCGGCGGCGCGGGTGGCGGACCGGTTGATGCGGTGATCCGCCGGCGCACCCCCGGCCTGTAGCGTGCACGCCCGCGCACCCCCGGTCTGCCGCGTGCACGGACGTCACAGGGGCGTGTAGACGGAGAGCCGTAGCCCCGGGTCCTCGTTGACCTGGAACGTCGTGTACGCGAAGTGGAGCACACCCTTGCCGGGGTGATGGAGCGTCTTGCGGCCGGAGCCCGTGCCGCGGATGCCGTGCCGCTGCCACCACCCGTCGAACTCCGGGCTCTCCCGGCTCAGGCGGTCCCGCAGCCCGGTGAACGCGGGATCCGGCGCCCACAGGTCGTGCGCCGCGCGGAACTGCTCCACCACGCCCCGGGCGTACTCCTCCCAGGCCGTGGCGAAGATGCGCCGGGCGGCCGGGTCGGTGAGCAGGTAGACGAGGATGTTGCGGTCCTCCTCGGGCATCCGGCCGTAGTCGGTGAAGACGTCGGCCACGGCGGAGTTCCAGGCCAGCACGTCCCACCGGCGGCCGGTCACGTAGGCCGGCTGCGTAAGGCCCTCGACGACGCGCCGGACCCCGTCGGGCACCTGCTCGCGCGCGAAGGCCGGGCGCCGCGACGCGCCCGCCAGTACGCGCAGGTGGCCGTGTTCCGCCGGGTCGAGGCGGAGCACCCGGGCCAGCGCGTCGACGGTGGCGACGGACGGGGTGACGGCCCGGCCCTGCTCCAGCCGGACGTACCAGTCGACGCCGATGCCGGCGAGTTCGGCCACCTCCTCGCGCCGCAGGCCTCTCGCGCGCCGCCGCGGACCGGTGGTGAGCCCCACGGCCTCGGGGCTCAGCCGTTCCCGCCGCGAACGCAGGAAGTCACCGAGCCCGGAGCGGTTGGCATCCGGCACGAGCACTGCTCCTCTCCCCGGTCGCCTCCCCGTGTCCAGGGTGGGTCCGGCCAGTCCCAGGATCACGCCGGTCCTGGTTACCGACGCCGGAGATTGCGAGCGTGGTGCGTCTCGACCCCCGGCACGAACACACCGTACGGGCCGGACCACTCCCCACGCGTGACGCGTCACGCGTGACCGTACGAGAGGAACGAACGAACGTGAAAGCCGCAGTCCTGAAGGCATTCGGTGCACCGCTGACCGTCGAGACCCTGCCGGACCCGGAGCCCGGCACCGGGGACCTGGTCGTGGACGTCGTGGCAGCCAGGGTGCTGTCCTACGCGGGTGAGGCGTTCAGCGGCCGGCGCCGCTACCAGCTGGACCTGCCCGCGGTGCCGGGCGTCGGCGCGATCGGCCGGGTGCGTGCCGTGGGGCCCGACGCCACCCGGCTGGCGCCCGGCGACTGGGTCCTCTGCGACCCCACCGTCCGGTCCCGCGACGACGCGCTGACCCCCGACATCGTCCTCCAGGGCTGGACCGCACGCGGCGAGGGAGGCCTCCGTCTCCAGCGGCACTTCCGGCACGGCCCCTTCGCTCAGCGGATGCTGATCCCGACGGAGAACGCCGAGCCGCTCGGCCCGATCGACCCGGCGGACGCCGGGCGGTGGTCCGCCATCGGCGATCTGCTGGTGCCGTACGGCGGACTCCTCGCGGCCGGTTTCATGGCCGGCGAGACCCTGCTGGTCAGCGGCGCCACCGGGCACTTCGGCAGCGCCGCGGTCGCCGTGGCGCTGGCGATGGGCGCGGGCTGCGTCGTCGCGCCGGGCCGGAACACGCAGGTCCTGGAGGATCTGACGCGCCGCTTCGGACCGCGCGTACGGACCGTGCAGCTCACCGGAGCGGAGGACGCGGACCGGGAGCGGATGAAGCAGGCGGCGGCAGGCCCGATCGACTGCGTGCTCGACCTGTTGCCGCCCTTGGCCGACGCCACGCCCGTGCGGGCCGCCGCCATGACGGTGCGCGAGTTCGGCAGGGTGGTGTTGATGGGCGGCGTCGGCGGCACGGGCGGAGACGACCTGCGGCTGCCCTACCCGTGGCTCATGCGCAACAGCGTCACCGTCCGCGGCCAGTGGATGTACCCGCCCGAGGCACGCGCCCGGCTGATCGCGCTGGTCAGGGCGGGTCTCATCGACCTGAACGGTTTCGAGATCACGGAGTTCGGACTCGACGAGGCGAACGACGCCGTCGCCCACGCCGCGACGCACGGCGGCCCCTTCCGGACCACGGTGATCCGCCCCTGAGCGCGACGGCGGTGGGCGCGACGGCCACCGTCAGGACGATCCGCACGCCCGAGCGCCCCTTTGGATGCCCCGGCCCCCCATGTAAGGGTGTCGGCATGGCTACGTTGCCCGATGGGCGCCCGATACCTCCGCTGCACGCCGACGAGCGGGCGATGCTGGAGACCTGGCTCGACTACCACCGCGAGACGCTCGCGCTGAAGTGCGCGGACCTGACCGACGACCAGCTGCGCACGGCCTCCGTCGCGCCCTCCGACTTGACCCTGCTGGGCCTGGTCCAGCACATGGCGGAGGTCGAGCGGAACTGGTTCCAGCGCATCTTCGCCGGCCTCGACGTACCCCGGCTGTACGGCATGAACCCGCACGACGGCTTCCAGGTCTCCGCGGCCCACGGTCTTGACGAGGCGCTGGCATCCTGGCGCGCGGAGATCGACCGCGCTCGCGAGCTGACCGCCGACGCGGCCCTGGACGACTCCGGCCGGTTCTCGGAGGAGGACGCCGCGCTGGTCGGCAGCCCCACGGTCTCCCTGCGCTGGATCCTCGTCCACCTGATCGAGGAGTACGCCCGGCACAACGGCCACGCGGACCTGATCCGCGAGGCGATCGACGGGGTCACGGGGTCTTAGCCGACGGTCTCAGTGCACCAGCTTCAGGCCGGCCACGCAGGCGACGAGGCCGGCCAGGAGCGCCACCTTCAGCGGATTGACGTTCTCACCGCCCAGGACCATGGCGTAGGCCGCGGTGAGCGCCGCCCCGATGCCGACCCAGACCGCGTAGCCGGTACCCACGGGTACCGTGCGCAGCGCATAGGACAGGCCGGTCATGCTCAGGACCAGCCCGAGAACGAAGACGGCGCTCGGCAAGGGCCGCGAGAACCCCTCCGACTTGTCCAGCGCGGTCGCCCAGACGGCCTCCAGCACGCCGGACGCCAGCAGAACGATCCATGCCATGACTGACTCCCCGCGCCGTCTTGTCATGACTGGGTACGACGCACCTCGTCCAGGAGCCGGTCGGGCTCTGCATTCCACGGTCGCACATCCCCCGGATCCCGTGCCTCACTCGATGGGGTTCTCGATGAGGGTGACCCGGTTGCCGTCGGGGTCATGGACGGCCGCGAAGCGCACGGACTCGCCGCCCGGCTGGACGGGCCCTGCGGTGATGCCGCGGGACGCGAGGTCGACGAGGGCCTGGTCCAGGTCGTCCACCACCAGGTTGAGCAGGGTGGATCCCGCGTGTTCCGGCGAGCTGAACACCTGGACCCAGCCGGTGGCACTCACGTGCCAGTCGGCGAGCCCCGGCATGGGCCGGGTGTCGGCGGGCCGCCCAAGGAGCCGTTCGTACCAGCTCACCGCGGTGTCGATATCGGTGACGGGGGCGACGGCGAGCACACGTTCATAAGCCATGGCAGGTTTTCCCTCCGCTCAGGGGCCCGGCTCGGCGGGCCGGGCCCATACGCATACGAAGGGCAGACTGCGCGGAAGCCGGCTTCTCATCGGTCGACGGCAGGGCCGCACGGGTTGAACGGATTCCCCGTCGACGCGGAGTCGTCGGCGCCCGGTGCCCCCAGCTCGAACCAGACCCCCTTGCCGCCGCCCGGCAGCGGTGCACCGGTGACGGTGCCCCAGCGGCCCTGGCTCAGCATGTCCACGAGCCAGAGCCCGCGGCCGGACTCCGGGTCGTAGCCCTCCAGCAGGCGCGGCGCCCTCCGGGCGTCCCCGTCGTAGACGGTGACCCGCAGCGCGACGGGGCCACGGGCGTCGACCGCGACCCGTAACACGGCGCCCTCCGCCCCCCTCGCGTGCAGGCACGCGTTCGCCATCAGCTCTGAGGTGCACAGCACGGCGTCGTCGAGGAGGCCGGTCAGCGCGTGCCGGTGCAGTACGGCGGTGACGTAGGTCCGGGCGGTACGCGGGACGGTGAGGTCGGTGGAGCAGTAGAGGGTGTAGTGGCGGGGGCCTGTTTGTGGGGTGATTTTGGGCATGGCTGATCAACTCCCTTGCAGGGTCACTTCGTGGAGTCCGGCTGGTGGCATCGCCCACGCCCGGCACGAACGTGGGTGCACTTCCAACTGGCGTTTGAGCACGACGGAGTTGCATAGTTGCCACGACAGTGCGTGCAGCAACCTTCACCGAAGGTAGCGTTCAAGGTTGATACGTAACAACCATGAACGTCCCGACTCACCCGTACGGGTCACCTCTGCGCGGGGCGCACACGCAACGGACGGACGAGGGACGAGAGATGCCGCCGAGGCCCAACCCCACGGCACGACAGGTGCGCCTGGGTGCCGAACTGCGCAAGATGCGCGAGGCCGCAGGGGTGACCGCTCGCGAGGCGGCCAAGATCCTCGGGTCGGGTCCGACCCAGGTCAGCCACGCGGAAGCCGGACGCTTCGGCGTGAGCGAGGAACGCATTCGCCGACTGGCCGATCACTGCGGATGCGACGACACCGCCTACGTCGACGCGTTGGCGGCCATGGCGGTCGAGCGCGGGAAGGGGTGGTGGGAGGAGTATCGCGACGTCGTAGCCCCTCTCGGTCCCGATCTTGCAGAACTCGAACAGCACGCCGCCCACTTGCGCACCTTCGAGATGTCTCACATTCCGGGTCTTTTCCAGACCGAGGACCACATGAAGGCAGCGTTCAGTTACATGTCGCCCGATCTGCCACTCCGAGAGATCGATGCTTTCATCGAGTTCCGAACGAGGCGACAGGAGATCATCAAAAACGCCCAGCCGAAGTCGGTCGAAGCAGTGATTCACGAAGCTGCTCTACGCCTCCGGGTCGGCGGTCGGAACACGGCACGGGCCCAACTGAGACACATCGCCGAACTGTCCGAGCAGGACCACGTCGCAGTCCGCGTAGTGCCCTTCTCCAGCGAAGACTTCGCGGGAGCCGGCTACTCCATGCTCTACGCAAGTGGACCGGTTCCCCAACTCGACACGGTTCACGTCGACACTGGCCATGGAGGAGTCTTCGTCGACGCGGAAACTCGTCTCACGCAATACCGTCGACGTTATGCTCGCGTCGAGTCGACAGCTTTGTCACCGCAAGCTTCAAGAGATCTCGTTATCCGAATTACTCAAGAGCTGTGAAAGGTCACAGACATGGAGATTGATAACGGCTGGCAGAAGTCGACGTTCTCCGGGGGAACCTCAGGACAAAACCGTCTAGAGCTGACAGCGTCCTGGCAGAAGTCAACATTTTCCGGAGGTGGCTCCGGCGACAACTGTCTGGAACTCGCCGCCACATGGAAGAAATCGTCCTTCTCGGACGGCAATTCAAGCGGCGACTGCCTCGAAATAGCCACCTCCGCCACCACCGCAACCCACATACACCTCCGCGAAAGCGACTCCCCCGCCACCGTCCTCACCGCCCCACCCGCAACCCTCCGCGCCCTTCTCGTCACCCTCAAAGCCGGGGCACCGGCAGGCACCGCCGAGGCCGGGGCACCGGGGGCGCGCCCCTGACCGCCTCATCGCCACACCACCACCGCTCAGCCACCCACCGGCACCGGCACCGGAACCGCCACCGCCGCCCGCCCAAGGGCACCGCGCCCCGCCAGCGGCAACACCGTGCGCAACCGGGCGCCGGGTCCCGCCGGACCGACGGCGGCACCCGGGCCCCCGTACCCCCCGGGGACGTTGGGGACCACCTCCAACGTCCCCCCGTGCGCCCGCGCGATGTCCCGGGCGATCGGGAGGCCCAGGCCGGAGCCTCCCGTGTCGCGGGCGCGGGCGTGGTCGAGGCGGGTGAAGCGGTCGAAGATGGTGGTGCGGTGTTCCGGGGGGATGCCGGGGCCGTCGTCGACGACCTCCAGGACGGCCTGGGCACTGTCGATCGTGAGGACGACGTCGACGCGGGCGGTGGCGTGGCGGACGGCGTTGTCGACGAGGTTGGCGACCAGGCGGCGCAGGCGGTCGGAGGAGCCGTCGACCAGGACGTCGGGTACGAGGTCGAGGGCGACCCGGACGTCCGTGCGGGGGCGGGTGCGGGCGGCCTCCTCGGCGACGACCTGCGCCAGGTCGAGCTCCTCGGCACGCAGCGGCTCCCGTGCGTCGAGCCGGGCGAGCAGGAGCAGGTCGGCGGTGAGGGATTGCAGGCGCCCGACGTCGTCCAGGGCGGCGGCGGCCAGCTTCCGTTCCGCGGGCCTGGCGAGTTCCAGCCGGGTCCGCAGGATCGCCATCGGGCTGCGCAGCTCATGCGCCGCGTCGGCGACGAACTGCCGGTGCGCCTCGACGGCGGTGCGGAGCCGGTCCAGGGTGGTGTTGACGGTACGCGCGAGGGCCGCGATCTCGTCCCGGGTGTCCGGTTCAGGGACGCGTTCGTGCAGGTCGTACGCGGTGATGTCGGCGACCTTGGCGCGGATCGCGGACACCGGGCGCAGCGCCCGGCCGACCGCCAGCCAGGTGGCGAGCGCGACGAGGGCGAGCAGCGCGGGCACGCCGGGCAGCAGTACCGTCTTCAGGGTGGCCAGGGCGGCGCGGGCCGGCTCAGTGGAGGCGGTGCCGGTGACGCTGACCAGGCCGTGTTCCGTCTCGACCAGCTTGGTGACCCTGGTGACCTTCGGGATCCCGGCGGCGTCGATGGCCACCTTCGACCCGGCGGGCTGGCCGGCGACCGTGCCCTTGCCCGGCGGCGCCTGCCCGCCGGGGTATTTCCCCGCGCCACCATCGGGGTCCGGGCCCACGTCCCGGCAGTTGTCCTGGCCCGCCTTCCCACCGGTCTGCTTCCCCGAGGCTCCGTCGCGCGCACCGCCGCCTCCGCCGCCCCCGCAGGAGTACTTCGTCACGTCCCCGGTGGGGGACTGCGCCAGGAAGACCACCCTCGCCGCCTTCTTGTCGGCGTCCTGGACCGCCGCCTTCCGGGTGGAGTCGGCCAGGCTGGCGTCGATGGCGGCGAAGAGGGCCACCGAGGCGACGCAGAGCGCGGCCGCCACCACCGCCGTGGCCGCCAGCGTGGTCCGCAGGCGTACTCCCATGTCAGGCCTCCAGCCGGTAACCGGCGCCGCGCACCGTGGTCAGCGAGGTTCGTCCGAACGGCTTGTCGATCTTGCGGCGCAGGGCGCTGATGTAGACCTCGACGACGTTCGAATCGCCGTCGTAGGCGAAGTCCCATGCTCGGGCGAGCAGTTCGGACTTGCTCACCACCTCGCCCGGGTGCCGGGCCAGGCAGTGCAGGATCGCGAACTCCTTCGGGGTCAGCCCGATCTGGATGTCACCGCGGCTGCACTTGAGCCCCGCCGGGTCCACCCGCAGGTCCCCCACCGTGAGCACCGTCGGCCGCTCCCGCCCCCCGCGTCGCATCAGCGCCCGCAACCGCGCCAGCAGCACCACGTACGAGAACGGCTTGGCCAGGTAGTCGTCCGCGCCGGTGTCGAGGGCCTCGGCTTCGTCGTACTCGCCGTCCTTCGCGGTCAGCATCAGGATCGGCGTCCAGTTCCCGGCCTCGCGCAGCCGGGTGCAGACCTCGTAGCCGTGCAGCGACGGCAGCATCACGTCCAGCACGATCACGTCGTACGGCTGCTCGGTCGCCATCCACAGCCCCTCCCGCCCGTCATGGGCGAGGTCGACCGCGAAGCCCTCATTGGTCAGGCCGTCCTTGAGCAGCTCAGCCAGCCTGCGTTCGTCTTCCACCACGAGTATCCGCACACCGGAAGCGTGCCGGGGGCCGCCTAAGGCGAACATGAAGATCACCTGTGTCTTCTTCAGGGTGACTTCAGCGGGCCGGACGGAGGCTACGGGGCGTCAGATCAACCGGACCAACCGGTCCTGGCGGGCGACTCGCCGCCCGCCAGGACCGCAACGGGAGAACCCATGAAGACCATCAAGACCCTGCGCAGGCATCGGGTCGCGACCAGCCTCGCCCTGACGGCGGGCCTCGTCCTGGCGGGTGTCACGAGCGCCTCCGCCAGCGGCGCCGACGAGCACGGCACCCAGGCCGGCAAGGCCCAGAAGGGCAAGCGGATCTGCGTGATCGTCCACAAGGGTGACGGCAAGCCCGGCCAGCGGCCCGCCACCGACAAGGTCGCGCACCGCAAGGACATCACCCACGACGCGCACGCCAAGTGCACCGACCTGCCCGGGATACCGGGCAAGGGCAAGCACGTCTGCGTGATCATCATTCACAAGGACGGCAAGGGCGGCAAGGACGACAAGGTCAGCACGCCGACCACCGCCACCGCGAGCGCCGCAGGCGCCACGCAGGTCAGCAACGGCAAGCCGCCGAAGGGCGACAAGTGCCCGCTGCCACACCTGCCGGGCAAGCCGGGCAAGGGCAAGCACGTCTGCGTGATCGTCCACAAGGACGGCGCGGGCGACAAGGGCGAGAAGACCACCACCGAGGTACGGGACGGCAAGGTCTACGTCAACGGCAAGCAGGTCTCCGGCGCCAAGGGCAAGCTGCCCAAGTGCCCGCCGGTCCCCGGCAAGCCGGGCGGGTCGGGCAAGGGCGGGTCGACCGGCGGCAAGTGACCTCGCTGTCGTGACGTCGCCGGCGCGGTGCCGGGTTCGGCGTGATCACCTGGGGTGCGCACGGCGGGGGCCGGGCGCAAGGTGACCATGTGCCCCGGTGGGACGGGGCGCCGTGCCGAACCCACGCCACCGAGGCCCGGCGGAACAGACCCGGCGGGAGCGGAGTCCACGACTCGGCTCCCGCCGGGTCATCGGGCGGCCCGGGCCGCAAAGCCGCAGGGGCCCCGGGGCACCGGCATCCGGGCACTCCGCGCCCCCCGGGCCTGACAGTGCCAGCCACTACGTTCACCCCCATGGACACGCACCCCGACGCGACCGCCCCCACGGCGCAGCAGACCCCTGGCCCTGCGCAGGCCTCTGCGCAGGCCTCTGTACAGGCCCCTCTCCAGGCCCCCGTCGCGCCGCAGTTGGCGCTCTGGTACGACGCCCTGGCGAACCCGGCGAAGCCGCCGTCGCCGGCCCGGGCGTGGCGGGCGGTGCGTGAGCTGGCCGGTATGACGGGGCCGGGCACCGAGGGGGCGGTGGAGTTGGCCGCCCGGTTCGCCGCCGTCGCCGAGCCGCCGTCGGAGAAGCTGCTGAAGCTCTGGCCGAGCGCCCCGGACCCGGACGCCTTCGCGCGGTTGCTGCTGGCCCCGGCGTTCGCGCGCGAGGGCCGGACCGAGCTGGACCTCGGCCGCAAGCTCTGCCTGCCGGGCGTCCGGCACCTGACGACGCTGCGTCGCCTGCGTGCCTACCGCCGCAAGGACATCGTCGACCTGAGCGAGCTGGCGGGCCTCGTCGGCCTCACCTCCCTCGATCTCGACGGCTGCCGGAACGTCTCCGACCTCGCCCCGCTCGCCGGTCTCAGCCGGCTGTCCTCGCTCAACCTCCACCACACCGCCGTCGACGATCTCTCCCCGCTCGCCAAGCTGGCCTCGCTGACCGACCTCGACCTGAGCCAGTGCACGGCGATCAGCGATCTCACGCCGATCGGCGGACTCACCGGCCTCGTCCGGCTCAGCCTCGCCGCGACCCGCATCACCACCCTCACGGACCTCGACAGCCTCACCGCCCTCACCGATCTCGACGTCTCGGACTGCTCCCAGCTGGCCACGCTGGACGGCGTGGCAGGCAAGCCGTCCCTGGCCGAGCTGCGGATCGCCCGCTGCACCGCCCTCACCTCACTGCGCGGCATCGGCGCCCACCCGAACGTCACCCGTCTTGACCTGGACGGCTGCACCGGCCTGACCGACCTGCGGGACGTCGCCCGGCTCACCGGCCTGACCTGGCTCAGCGTCGAGGGGTGCGAGCGCCTCACCTCGCTCGACGGCGTCGAAGGGCTCATGGCGCTCGAACAGGTCAACGTGATCGCCAGCCCCGGCGTGCGCCAGCTGTCCGCGCTCGGCGGGCCGGCCGCGTTGGAGAACCTGATCCTGCGCGAACTGCCACAGCTCAGCGACCTGTCGGCGCTGCCCTCCATGGTCGCGCTCCGGCAGCTCACCCTCCAGCACTGCGAGAACCTGACAACGCTCGACGGGCTGCCCGCCCAGCCGTCGCTGGACATCCTCGACGTGACGGAGGCACCCCGGCTGCGCACCTTCGGCACCGGGCACGACCTGCCGGTGCTGCGCTGCCTGTTCAGCAGCTACTGCCCCGAGCTGGCGGACCTGGGCGACGTCGCCGACCTCCCGGCCCTCACCGACCTCATGCTCGGTGAGACCTCTCCCGACCTGGACCCGGCGGGGCTGCGCGGCCGTGCGCCGTTCACCTCCATCCGCACCGCCTTCGACCACGAACCGCGCTGGCAGGCCGCCATATCGGAGGCCCTCGGCAAGCCGGTGCGGATGGTCAACGGCTGGCTCGAAGTCGTGGACGAGTAGGTCGCAGACGTCAGGTACATCGCAGACGTCAGGTACATCGCAGACGTCAGGTACATCGCAGACGTCAGGTAACTACAGCGTCCGCAGTCCCGCCGTCGTGGCCCGTGCCAGCCGCGCCAGGTACCCCTTCGGGGGCTTGCCGCGCATCACCACCGCACGCCAGTAGAGCGGGCCGGAGATCAGGTCGAGCGCGAGGTCCTCGTCGAGGTCGGCGCTGAGCTCGCCGCGTGCCGCCGCCGCCCGGACGATGCCGCTGGCCACGCTGTGCTGACCCGCCCGCAGCGCGTTCTGGAGCGCCTCGGCCATGTCCGCGTTGCGTGCCGCCTCGGCCTGGAGGTCGGGTAGGATCTGCGAGGCCACGGGGTGCCGCAGGGCACGGGCGGTCAGCTCGTAGAGCTGGCGGAGATCGCCCTCCAGGGAGCCGGTGTCCGGAGTCGGCAGGCCCTGCACGGCCAGGGCCGAGACCAGGTCGAGCACCAGGTGCAGCTTGGAGCTCCAGCGGCGGTAGACCGCGGTCTTCCCGACGCCGGCACGGCGCGCGATGCCCTCGATGGACATCCGGGCGTAGCCGACGGCGGCCAGCTCCTCGAAGACGGCGGCCCGGATCGCCTCCGTCTTCTCCGCCCGCAGCACCGCGGCGCCCGCGGGGGCCCGACGCCGCGGCCGGGGCGCCTCGGGCTCCCCCGTCGACTCCCCTGCCCGGCCCCCGGAACCCTCCGCCGGGCGTCCTTCGGCGCTGTTCGACGACTCGCGCCCCGAGGCCGCGGCAGCCGGTCCCGATCCGCCAGCCGGCTCCCCCGCCGACCCCGCCACGGCCGACCCCGCGGCTTCCCCGCCCGATCTCCCGGCTTGCCCGGCTCGCCCGGCTCGCCCGGCTCTCCCTGCCGCCCGCTCCGCGCCCGCCGACGCCGCCGAGCCCGCCGCGGCCTGCTGCGGGTTCGCCGACTGCATGGGTTCCGTTCGGTTCGTCGGGCGCGTGGTCATGGACGACAGCATAGATTCGACGTTACAACGAAACGGTTGCGTTGCGACGCAGATCCGCTCTACTCTCGACGTTGCGTCGATACGGAACCGTTGCGACGTCGGCCACGCCGGGACGGGACCACCGTCGCGACGCGTCCCCGTCCGCATCCGCGTTCCGCACGAAGCGCACCCACGACCCCGTACGGCGCCGGTCCACATGCCGCGTGCACGAGAGCGTGACGTGCACGCCCGTCCCCTCCCGGCACCCCCGAGCGAAAGCCCACGGATGTGAGTCAGGTACTCGACACGCCGCCCCCGTCCTCTCCCGCCGACCCCCCGGGCCGTGCTGCCCCGTCCCCCGCCGAGCTGGCCGCACTGCACGGCCTGACGGTGAGCGGTGCGCGGGTGAGCCTGGCCGGCTATGTGCGGCAGCTGTGGCAGCGGCGGCACTTCATCACCGCCTTCGCCACCGCCAAGCTGACCGCACAGTACAGCCAGGCCAAGCTCGGCCAGCTGTGGCAGATCATGACACCGCTGCTCAACGCCGCGGTGTACTACTTCATCTTCGGCGTCCTGATGAACTCCAAGCGGGGCGTGCCGGACTTCGTCCCGTTCCTGGTGACCGGCGTGTTCGTGTTCACCTTCACGCAGCAGTCGGTGCTCGCCGGCACCCGCGCCATCTCCGGCAGCCTCGGCCTGGTGCGCGCCCTGCACTTCCCGCGCGCCGCGCTGCCGATCTCGTACTGCCTGCAACAGCTCCAGCAGCTGCTGTTCTCCATGTGCGCGCTGGTCGTGATCTGCCTCGCCTTCGGGGTGCCCCCGGCGCTGTCCTGGCTGCTGGCGATCCCGGTCCTGATGCTCCAGTTCACGTTCAACGCCGGCCTTGCGCTGGCCATGGCCCGGCTCGGCAGCAAGACTCCGGACCTCTCCCAGCTGATGCCGTTCCTGCTGCGGACGTGGATGTACACGTCCGGGGTGATGTGGAGCATCGAGAAGGTGCTCTCCGGCCACCATCTGCCGAGCGTCGTGACGCTGCTGATCCAGGCCAACCCGGCCGCCGTCTACATCGACCTGATGCGCTTCTCGCTCATCGACACCTTCCACGCCAGCCAGCTGCCGCCGCACGTGTGGGCGCTGGCCCTGGGCTGGGCACTGCTCGCCGGGATCGGCGGCTTCATTTTCTTCTGGCAGGCGGAGGAGACGTACGGCCGTGGCTGACACCACCACCCACCCCAGCACCAGCACCAGCACCAGCACCGACGCGGCGGCCACCGCCGGCGCCCAGGACATCGCGGGCGTGCCGACCGTCATCGCCGACGAGGTCGACATCATCTACCGCGTGAACGGCACCCGTACCCGCGGCACCGCCACCGCTGCGCTCAGCCGGATCCTGCGGCCCGGGCAGGCCGCGAAGGCGTCGGGCGTGCGGACCGTGCACGCGGTCAAGAAGGTGTCGTTCATCGCCTACAAGGGCGAGGCCATCGGCCTGATCGGCACCAACGGCTCGGGCAAGTCGACCCTGCTCAAGGCCGTCGCCGGACTCCTTCCGGTGGAGAACGGCAAGATCTACACCAACGGCCAGCCATCCCTGCTGGGCGTCAACGCCGCCCTGATGAACGACCTCACCGGCGAGCGCAACGTCCACCTCGGCGGCCTCGCCATGGGGATGTCACGCGCCGAGATCAAGGAACGCTACGCGGGCATAGTCGACTTCTCCGGGATCAACGAGAAGGGCGACTTCATCACCCTGCCCATGCGCACGTACTCCTCCGGCATGGCCGCCCGGCTGCGGTTCTCCATCGCCGCAGCCAAGGACCACGACGTGCTGCTCATCGACGAGGCCCTGGCCACCGGCGACCGCGCCTTCCAGCGCCGTTCGGAGGCCCGCATCCGTGAACTCCGCAAGGAGGCCGGCACGGTCTTCCTCGTCAGCCACAACAACAAGTCCATCCGCGACACCTGCGAACGCGTCCTGTGGCTCGAACGCGGGGTCCTGCGCATGGACGGCCCGACGGACGAAGTCCTCAAGGAGTACGAGGCGTTCACCAGCGGCAAGAAGTAGCCGGGCGGGCGCTCCCCCGGCCCTGCGGGGCGGCTAGGCTCCGCCTACGAAGACCGGGCGCGGCGGCCCGTCGGGTTCATCCCGTCGGGCACGGCCCGGCAGGTCCACGGCGGGTACGAGGGGGGCGCCGCACATGAAGCAGGACACCACACCACTGCCCGTGCCCCTGCGCGTCGGGGAGCCCCGCACCATCGCCGGCTATCCCCTGCACGCCCGGATCGGCGAGGGCGGCATGGGCACCGTCTTCCTCTCCCGGACCCGTGGCGGGCAGCCGATCGCCATCAAGCTGATCCGGCCCGAGTACGCGCAGGACGCCGCGTTCCGGGAGCGGTTCACCCGTGAGGTGGCCGCGGCCCGCAGGGTGTCCGGATACCATCTGCTCCCCGTCGTCGACCACGACACGCAGGGCGAACACCCCTGGCTCGCCACCCGGTACGTGCCCGGCATCCCGCTCGATGCGGCGCTGGGCGGCGGCAGCCCGCTGCCGCTGCCCGTCACCCTCCAGTTGCTGGCCTGCGTCGCGAGCGCCCTGCACGCCGTGCACACCGCCGACGTGGTGCACCGCGACGTCAAGCCGGGCAACATCCTGCTCGCCGCCGACGGCCCCTGGCTGCTCGACTTCGGTATCGCACGGGCGGCCAGCGCCGCCACGTTCACCACCATGGGGCGGCTGGTCGGCACCCCGCGCTACATGTCTCCCGAGCATGCGCTCGGCCGCAGGGCCACGACTGCCTCGGACGTCTTCGCGCTCGGCCTGGTCGCCGCCGAGGCGGCCACCGGACGCCACCCGTACGGCCGCGGCAACGCCCTGGCCGTCGCCGCGCGGATCGCCGGCACCGACCGCGAACCACCCGTCCTGGACGACGTGCCCGAGCCGCTGCGCGCGATCGTGCGCAGCTGCCTGGCCGCCGCACCCGGCCACCGGCCCAGCGCGGCCACCCTCGCCCAGTACTGCGCCGGCGCGGCACGGCACGACGTACGGGACTTCGCCGGCTGGCTGCCGGAGCCGCTGGCCGCGGAAGTGACACGGGTGGAGCGGGCGGTGGCGGGACTCAGCGCGTTCGCCGAGGCACCGACGGTACGGAGCCTGCCGGCGACGGCTCCGATCACGGTGCAGGACCCCGAGGCGGAGACCGCTTCGGAGTGGTTGCGCCGGGTTCGGCGGAAGGCGGAGCCCGAGAGTCCGCAAAGTCCCCAAGATCCCCAAATTCCACAAAGCCCCCAGTAGAACGGCATGTCTGCCGAGAGCAGTCGGTCACCAACGGGTGACAGCCTCACCCCGTCACCCGGCCCCCCGCCACGTCGATGGTCAGGCCGGTCAGCCAGGCCGCGGCGTCCGAGGCCAGGAAGAGGGCCGTCTGGGCGACGTCCTGCGGGGTGCCCAGGCGGCGCAGGGGGTGGGCTGCGGCGACCTTCTCCTGCACGTCGGCCGGCATGCGGGCCTGCACCTTCTCGGTCAGGATCGAGGAGGGGGCGATGCAGTTGACCCGGATTCCGGCCGGGCCCAGCTCGGCGGCGAGGTGGCGGGTCAGCGTCACCAGGCCCCCGTTGGCGACGGCGTAGGCGAGGTTGGCCTGGCTGGGTTGCCGGCCGGCGGCGGAGGACATGGTGAGGATCGCGCCCCGGCCGCGTTCGAGCATGCCCGGCAGGAAGGCCTGGATGGTCAGGAAGGCCGAAGTCAGGTCGGAGTCGAGGATCTGCCGCCACTGAGCCTCCGTGAGCGTGGCGGAGGGGACGGGGAAGCCCAGCCCGCCCGCGAAGGCGGCGAGCACGCCGACCGGGCCGAGGCGGGATTCCACCGTCCCGCGGACGGTGTCCAGGGCGGTGGAGTCGGTGACGTCGGCGGCCACGCTGATCGCGGTGGCGCCGCCCGCCGTGAGGTCGGCGACGACCGCGTCCAGGGCGTCGTGGTCGCGGCCGACCACGCAGACCTCGGCGCCCTGGGCGGCGAAGGCCCGTGCCGTCCGTGCGCCGATGCCGCGTGAGCCGCCGGTGATGACGACGACCTGGCCGGCCAGGTCGGGGTAGCTGCCGGACATCTGGACCTCCTACTGGTGACGGGACGGGCGGGTGCGCGGCAGCAGCGCGGCGGCGGCCACCAGCCAGATCAGGCCGCCGAAGCGGACGACCGGCAGCAGGTAACCGAAGCCGGCGGCGAGCAGGGTGAAGCCGGAGAGCACGCCGACGGCAGCGAGCGCAAGACCGGTCCAGGTCACGGCCTTCGGCAGCAGCCCGGCGAGCAGGCCGGTCACCGAGACGCCGGCGATCAGCAGCGCGAACGTCACCGTGTAGCCGGGGCCGCCGGCCAGGAAGGCGAGATCGGCCAGGGCGCGGGCGAGCACCGGGTCGGCGTCCGCCGGGAGCCGTCCGCCGGTCCAGCCGAAGAGCGCGCCGAGAGTCAGGGCCGCGGCCGCCAGCACCCCACCGACCAGGGTGATCGCCGAGCCTGGCGCGGTGCTGCCGAGGGAACGCAGCCGCCGGTGGAGCACGGCCGCGGTGACCGCGAGTGGCACGGCGGAGGAGAACAGCAGGAAGGCGCCGAGCTTGATCGTGGTGCCGTGCGTCACGGCGTAATGCAGCACGTCTGCGCCGGTGGCGTCGGGGTGCGGGGTGGACCGGTTGGCGACCACGTACGCGATGGTCAGCGCGGTGAAGGCCAGCACGGGGGCGAGCAGCGGCGGGCCGGACTGAGGTCGGCGCTTGGCGGTCGTGGGGGCGGAGGTCGGTGGGGTGCTGGTCATGGTGGGCTCCTCGATCGATCACTACACACCAGATAATCATTACACTTTGGAACGATGTCAACAGAGTACGATGCCTCCATGGCTACGACTGATGAGGATGTACGTCCGGATCCGGGCGGCGGCGGTGCCGCGTTTCTGCTGGCCCAGCTCGGGGCGCACGCGGCCACGCGGTTCGCCCGGCGGATCGCGTCCCTGGACCTGACGCCCGCACAGGCCGGACTGCTGCGCCTGCTGGCCGCGAACCCCGGCCGCAGCCAGCGCGAACTCGCCGACCAACTCGGCATGCCGCCGAGCCGCTTCGTCCCGTTCGCCGACAAGCTGGAGGAGCGCAAGCTGATCGAGCGCCGCAGGAACCCCACCGACCGGCGGCTCTACGCGCTGCACCTCACCGACCAGGGCAGCGAGCTGCTCGCCGGACTGCGCACCGCTGGCATGGCCCACGAGCAGGAGATCTGCCAGGCGCTCTCGCCCCAGGAGCACCGCCAACTGGCCGCGCTGCTGCGGCGGATCGCCGAGCAGCAGGAACTCGCACCGGGCGTCCACCCGGGCTACCGCACCCTCCAGAGCGGAAAGCCAGGCAAGACAGGCACGGCAGGCACGGCAGGCACGGCAGGTACGGCCGGGGAACTCGGTACCTGACCGCTTCGGCAGCGACGCCGGCGAGCCCGGGGTTCGGGGCCCGCCCGAACCCCCAAGTCACCGCGTACCACGGGAACCTCGCCGCCCCATACGGTGTCGTAAGCTCTGCGTACCTCACATGTCCGCAAAAGAGTTCGGCACCGGACGGGTCCTACTCGGGGGAGGCTCCCATTTCTGGCAGCACTGGTGACTTGCTCGGTCCCCTCGGCCCGCAGGACCCACGCGAAGCAGCCGGCTACAGCCTGATCGCGCGGATCGGCGAGGGCGGCATGGGCACCGTCTACCTTTCGTACACCCGCGGCGGCCAGCCCGTGGCGTTGAAGGTGATCCGGCGCGAGTACGGCCAGGACCCCGACTTCCGGCGCCGCTTCGAGCAGGAGGTGCAGGCGGCCCGCCGCGTGCAGGGGTACCACATCGTGCCGGTCGTCGACCATGACACCGGCGGCGAGTTGCCCTGGCTGGCGTCCACCTTCATCCCCGGCATGCCGTTGCAGGACGCCCTCGCCATGTCCGGCCCGCTGCCGCTGACCAGCGTCTTCCAGCTGGTCGGCTGCGCGGCACGAGCGCTGACCGCGATCCATGCGGTGGGCGTGGTGCACCGCGACCTCAAGCCGAGCAACATCCTGCTGGGCCCCGCCGGGCCGTACGTCATCGACTTCGGCATCGCCCGCGCCGCGGACGCCACCCAGTTGACGCAGAGCGGCGGCCTGGTCGGCACCCCGCAGTACATGTCGCCCGAGCACGCCCTCGGTGAGCAGGTGGGCCCGGCGACCGACGTGTTCTCGCTCGGCCTGATCGCGGCCGTCGCGGCCACCGGACGGCACCCGTACGGCGACGGTGGCGCGATCACGGTCGCCGCCCAGATCGCCAACTCCGCGCACCGCCCGCCGGATCTGTCCGGGTACCCGGACCAGCTGCGCGCCCTGCTGGAGCGGTGTCTGGCCCCGAACCCGGCGGAGCGCATCGGCACCGAGGAACTGACCGCCCGCTGCCAGGAGTTGGCCGGCCGCCCCCTCAACGACCTGGGGGAATGGCTGCCTGAGCCGCTGCGCGCCGAGATCGCGCGGCGCGAGCAGAGCCTCCAGTCCCCGCCGCCGCCCGCCGACCCCCAGCGCCCGGCCACCCCGCCGCAGCCGGCCGCCATGCCGCCGGCGCCCGGTACGGCGCCGCCCGTGCCGGGCAGCGCGCCGCAGGTCGCCGGCGCCGCCCCGGGGGCGAGTGTCCCGCCGATGCCCGGCGGAGCGCCGGCCACCCCACCACGGACGGCGCCGGCGCCGTCCGCCCCGGGCCCGGCGGCGCCTGCCGCCCACCCGACCGCCGCCCCCGGCCCCGCCCACCCCGGCACGCCGCCGGACGCGCCCGGCACACCGGCCTACGGCTACCCGGCAACCGGCTCCCCCGCCTACGGCTATCCCGCGACGCCCGCCGGTTCGGGCGGCCCCGGCTACGGCTATCCGCAGGCCGCCGCCCCCGGTCCTGCCCTGGGCGGTGACGCCACCCGTCAGTTCGGTGCGCCCGAGGGGCAGGGCGTGGTGGGCGCCCTCGGTCAGGCCGGTGTTCCCGGCGGCACCGGCCCGTCCGCCCAGGTGGGCGGCGCTCCAGCCAACGGCCGGCCGCGTCGCCGCTGGCGCATGGCCCTGCTGGCCGCCGCCCTCGTCGTCGCGGTAGGCGCGGGCGCGGGTACGGCGGTGTGGTGGATCGGCAGGGACAAGGACACCACCGACTCCCAGGCCGGGCACGACGGCAAGGGCGGCCCCAAGAAGTCCCCGTCCCATTCCAGCACCCCGGCCGGTCAGGGCGGCGACGAGACGGGCTCCGAGAGCCCCGGCTCCGACCTGTCCTCGCCACCGCCCGGCGCCACGTACACCGTTGTCTTCCCGGGCAAGAAACTGACCCTGCGCCCTCCGGGGGACGAGTACGCGACCGTCGACGTCGACCTGGACGAGCCGAAGGTCGACGCCAAGGGCGCGATGGACGACGAGACCACGGACTTCCAGGTCTCGGAGTTCGACGACGCCTGGCAGTTCTCCACCACGTTCGGCAAGAGCTCCGGTGACACCCCCCAGGAATGCGCCGCGGGAGCCAGTACCGACGTCCTGCCGAGCCAGGTCTCCTTCAGCGAGATCGGCAGGAAGGACAGCATGATCAACGAGGGTGACCGGCTGTGCACCATCACTCAGAAGGGCAACCTCGCCATGTTCGTGATCGACAGCATCACGCCCTCCGAGTACGACAGTGACGCCCCGACGGTGGAGGGCAAGGTCACGCTCTGGTCGATCGACTACTGACGATCACTCCGCTGACCTGGAGTTTTTACGCCGGTTGGCGTTGAAGCGCGCCTTCTTCTGACGGTTCCCGCAGGTGTTCATGTCACACCATCTGCGGGTGCGGCTTTGGCTGGTGTCGAAGAAGGCGGCCTGGCAGGTGGGTGACGCACACAAGGCCAGCTTTCCGTCCCGTTCGCCCGAGATGATGCTGATCGCGTCGGCGGCGATCACGCTGAGCGCATCTTCCACGCACGAAGCCGAGCTGAGCCGCCACCGCCGATGCCCCTCGGGCGTCAGGATCGCTGCGGCCCGCCCCTGAACGCTGGAGTCGTTGATGACCCGGACGGCGGATGCGGGGAGAGCGTCCTGGATCGCGGCCGCTGTCGCGGCGGCGTGAATCGACTCCCGCAGTTCCCGAGCCAGGTCGAGCTGGACAGCGGTGCAGGAGTCCACCGCGAGGCCGTTCACCACCAGCCAGTCGACGAGGCGGTGCGGCGTGGGAATGCGCTCCACGGGGACGCCGTGCCGCTCCGACAGGGTCCCCGTGAAGCTGGTCGCCAGCACGCTACCGAGGCGGAAGTCAGGGAACACAGCAGGCATGGAACCACCTTAGCCGGTTGCAGCATGGACCGGAGAACTGTTAGAACCGTCTTAGCCGGTTCTCGATGGGTCGTAGCCGGTTCCGCGACGGCCAGGAGGTCCCATGCCCCGCCCCACCAGCGACGTGGCAGCATGTGAAGCCCGCGCAACCGACGCCGACCTCGCCGATCTGCGCGCGCGGCTGGCCGCGGCGCGACTCCCGGAAGCCGAGACGGTCCGGCGCGCCGCGCCCGACCCTCGCCGATGGGACCAGGGCGTTCCGCTCGCCGACCTCGTCGATGTCGTGAACTACTGGCGCACCGGGTACGACTGGCGGGCGTTCGAGGCGCGCCTCGAACGGATCGGCCAGTTCCGCACGACCATCGATGGCCTGGGAATCCACTTCCTGCACCGCCGATCCGCGCGCGCGGACGCCACCCCGCTGATCCTGACGCACGGCTGGCCGGGCAGCGTCGCCGAGTTCATCGACGTGGTGGACGAGCTGGCGGATCCGAAGGATGCGGACGCGCCGGCGTTCCACGTGGTGGTCCCGTCGTTGCCGGGCTTCGGCTACAGCGACAAGCCGGCCACCACCGGGTGGGGCCTCGAAAAGATCGCGGCCGCCTGGGTGGAACTGATGGGAAGGCTTGGCTACGGCAGGTTCGTGGCCCACGGCGGCGACTGGGGAGGCCCGATCACCACGGTCCTCGGCGGCAGGTTCCCGGCGCACGTCCTCGGCATCCACACGACGACCGCGCAGGCACCGCCCGGGTTGACGACGGACGGGCTGACGGCGACCGAGCGCAGCTGGACCGAGGAGACCCGCGATTTCTGGGACGGCCCCCGCGCGGCGTTCGCGAAGCAGCAGGCGACCCGGCCGCAGACCATCGGTTACTCGCTCGTCGACTCACCGGTCGGGCTGCTCGCCTGGATCCTCGACAAGTTCGCCGCGTGGACGGATACCGAAGACAGCCCGTTCGAGACGATTTCCATGGACAGGTTTCTCGACAACGTCACCCTGTACTGGCTGACACGGACCGGCGCGTCGTCGGCCCGCATCTACTACGAAAGTCATCTCTCGCTCGACCCCGAACTCCGGGTCGACGTCCCGTCGGCCATCGTCGTGTATCCCCGCGACATCGAGAAGTGCCCGCGCCCCTGGGCGCGGGAGCGGTACCGGCGGATCGTCCAATGGAGGTCACCTGAAACCGGGGGGCATTTCCCGTCGCTGGAGGTTCCCGGGTATTTCGTCAGGGATCTGCAAGAGGGCCTCGCGGCGGTGCTGGCCGCCGCTCGGTCCGCTCAGTAGCCGCGCCCCGGGTCGACGGCCCGTTCGGGAGTGCGGCCGGCCTGCACCGCGGCCAGGCACGCGGCGAAGTCGTCCCGGATGTCGCTGTCGGCCGACACGCCCGCCGTGTGCGGGGTGATCACGGTCCTGGGCAGGTTCCAGCAGGGGTGTTCCGGGCCGGCGGGTTCGTCGGCGAGCACGTCAAGGACCGCGCTGCGCACCCGCCCGGCCGTCAGGGCGTCATGCAGCGCCGGCAGGTTCACCGTCGCCCCCCGTCCCACGTTGATGAAACAGGCGTCCTCGGCGCTGGCGAACAGTTTCCCGTCGAAGAGGTCACGCGTCTGCGGGGTGAGCGGGAGGGTGGATATGAGCCAACGTGCTTCGGGGACGACCTTGGCGATGTCGTCGTGGGTGACGACGCGGTCGAAGTCCGCGCTCTCCCGCTCGCTCGTGGCGACCGCGATGGTCCGCATCCCGAAGGCCTTCAGCAGCCGGCCGACCGCACGGCCGATGGCTCCGGCACCGAAGACGACGGCCGTCTCCCCTTGCAGCAGCCGCACCGGCTGGCGCTTCCACACCCGGGCGCGCTGCTGGTCGGTGTAGCCGGTGACCGCCTGGCAGTCGGCGAGCATCCAGGTCAGCGTGTACTCGGCGATGCGCCGGTCCATGGCGCCGACGGTCCGGGTGAACAGGATGTCCGCGGGCCAGTCGCCTTCGGCGAGCACGCCGTCGACACCGGCGTTGGTGCTGTGGAACCACAGCACGTTCGCGGCGCGGAGGTCGGCCGGGAGCCCTGCCCCCACGAAGACGATCGGACGGTCCGCCCCTGCCTCGGCCGGCATCGGCTCCGGCGCCTTCTGCTGCCGTTCGGGCTGCCGCCTTCCGGAGAATGCGGCGAACACGTCGAGGAGTTGGCCGCGCAGCTCCTCGGAAACGTGCGGGGCGGTCAGGATTTCCGCGTCACGAAGAGCCCTGGCGAATTCCGGCGAACCGGGCCGCTGGCCGGGACGGAATTCTCTTCCCTCACTTGCCACCCGTACCACCTATCCACATGTCACCGACACGACCGAGAACAGCCAACGGCAATCAACGGCACCCAAGAGCTACGCCAGTGTAACGACGGGCGCTGCCGCACTTGACGGACGACTGTGAATTCTTGCAGGTCATCCCGGTGATGGCCATCAACTGGATAGCACCGGGACCAACTGGGGACGGACGGTCCCGGCCGGTGTCACCACCGGCCGGGTGCGCCCTCAGCTGTACTCCCCTCAGCGGCCCTCAGCTGTGCGAGCGCAGCAGCGTGCGCATCGTCCGCATGGCCACCGACAGGTTCGCCAGGTCGAACGAGTCGGAGCCGAGGATCTCCTCCAGGGTGGTGCGGGCGCGGCCCAGGATCGCCGCGTTCTTCTGCTCCCAGGACTTGAAGCGCTGCTCGGGTGTCGAGGTGCCGTTCCCGGCCGCGAGGACGTCCGCGGTGAGTGCGGCGTGCGCCGCGTAGAGGTCCTCGCGGATGGAGGCGCGGGCCATGGACTGCCAGCGGTCGGTGCGGGGCAGTTCGATGACCCGGTTCATCAGCCGGGCGATGTCGAGCCGGTCGGAGAGGTCGTAGTAGACCTCGGCGACGTCCAGCGGGTCCTTCTTCATCCGGTCGGCGACGGCGACGATGTCGAGCGTCGGGAAGGTGGACGAGAACCCGGCGACCCGCTGCGCCAGCTCGTCGGGCACGCCGGCGGCGGTCAGCTCGTCGCGGATCGACTGGTACCACTCGGCGTCTCCGCCGCGCAGCAGCTTGGGCAGGTCGGCGGAGACCTGGGCGACGCCTTCGGCGAAGAAGGCGACCGTCTCGGCCAGCTGGAGCGGCTGGGGGCGGTTGTTGAGCAGCCAGCGGGTGCCACGCTCGACGAGCCGGCGCGAGTGCAGCCTGATACGGGTCTGGACGGCCGCCGCGACCACGTTGTCGAGCGACTCGACCGCGTCCCAGACGGTGCCGAGCCCGAAGATCTCGCGGGCCGACAGGTGCGCCCGCACGATCTCCTCCAGCGACGCGCCGCTCTCCTCGCGCAGCCGGTGCAGGAACGTGGAGCCGCCCGTGTTGACCGTGTCGTTCACCAGCAGGGTGGTGATGATCTCGCGGCGGAGCGCGTGCCCGTCGATCTGCTCGGTGAACCGGTCGCGCACCGCCTTCGGGAAGTACTCGTGCAGCAGGCGCTTGAGGTACGGATCGTCGGGCAGGGTGGTGCCGATCAGCTCGTCGGCGGCGGTGATCTTCGTGTAGGCGAGCAGCACGGCCAGCTCGGGCTGGGTCAGGCCGCGGCCCGCGTTCAGCCGCTCGCGGATCTGCCGGTCGGTGGGCAGGAACTCCAGCCCCCGATCCAGGTGGCCGTCGCGGGAGAGCCGGCGCATGAAGCGCTGGTGGGCGTGGAGCAGCGAGGGCGCCTGGGCGATGGAGTTGGCCAGTGCGACGTTCTGCGCGTAGTTGTTCCGCAGGACGAGGCTGCCGACGTCGTCGGTCATCTCGGCGAGGACCTTGTTGCGCTGCTTGAGCGTCAGGTCGCCGTTGGCCACGACCGCGTTCAGCAGGATCTTGATGTTCACCTCGTGGTCGGAGGTGTCCACGCCCGCGCTGTTGTCGATCGCGTCGGTGTTGACGTGGCCGCCGGCCTGCGCGAACTCGATCCGGCCGAGCTGGGTCAGACCCAGGTTGCCGCCCTCGCCGACGACCTGGACGCGCAGCTCGGAGCCGTTCACCCGGATCGCGTCGTTGGCCTTGTCGCCGACGTCCGCGTGGGATTCGGTGCTGGCCTTGACGTAGGTGCCGATGCCGCCGTTCCAGAGCAGGTCCACGGGGGCCTGGAGGATGGCGCGCATCAGGTCGGCCGGCGTCATCTTGGCCACCGGGGCCTCGATGCCGAGGGCCTCGCGGATGTGCGCGTTGAGCTGGATGGCCTTGGCGGAGCGCGGGAAGACGCCGCCGCCGGACGACAGCAGCGAGGTGTCGTAGTCGGCCCAGGAGCTGCGGGGCAGCTCGAACAGGCGGCGGCGCTCCGCGTAGGAGGTGGCCGCGTCCGGGGTGGGGTCGATGAAGATGTGCCGGTGGTCGAAGGCGGCGATCAGGCGGATGTGCTCGCTCAGCAGCATCCCGTTGCCGAACACGTCCCCGGACATGTCACCGACGCCGACGACCGTGAAGTCCTCGGTCTGGGTGTCGTGGCCGACCGACCGGAAGTGCCGCTTCACCGACTCCCAGGCGCCCCGGGCGGTGATGCCCATGCCCTTGTGGTCGTAGCCGGCGGAGCCGCCGGAGGCGAAGGCGTCACCGAGCCAGAAGTCGTAGGACTGGGCGACCTCGTTGGCGATGTCGGAGAAGGTCGCGGTGCCCTTGTCGGCGGCGACCACCAGGTAGGTGTCGTCCTCGTCGTGCCGGACGACGTCGGCGGGCGGGACGACCTCGCCCCCGACCAGGTTGTCGGTGATGTCGAGCAGTGCCGAGATGAACGTCTTGTAGGAGGCGATGCCTTCGGCGAGCCAGGCGTCCCGGTCGACGGCCGGGTCGGGCAGCTGCTTGGCGACGAAGCCGCCCTTGGCGCCGACCGGCACGATGACGGTGTTCTTCACCATCTGCGCCTTGACCAGGCCGAGGATCTCGGTGCGGAAGTCCTCACGCCGGTCCGACCAGCGCAGTCCGCCACGCGCGACCTTGCCGAACCGCAGGTGCACACCCTCGACCCGCGGCGAGTACACCCAGATCTCGTACGCGGGCCGGGGTGCCGGAAGGTCCGGGATGGCCTGCGGGTCGAACTTCATGGAGACGTAGCCGTGCGGCTTGCCGGCGGCCGTGGCCTTGCCGCCCCGTGCGCCGCCCTTGGCACCGGCTTTCCGGTCCCGGGTCGTGCTCGTGCCGTCCGCGCTCTGGAAGAAGTTGGTCCGCAGGGTCGCCTTGATGACGGTGAGGAAGGACCGCAGGATGCGGTCCTCGTCCAGGCTGGCGACCTGGTCGAGCGCGCCCTGCACCTCCTCCAGCAGCCCGTCGATCAGCTCGGTGCCGGCGCGCTGCCGCTCCGGCGACATCCGGGCCTCGAAGAGGGAGACCAGCAGCCGGGTGGTGTGGACGTTGTTGCGGAGGGTGTCCTCCATGTAGTCCTGGCTGAAGGTGGAGCCGGCCTGGCGCAGGTACTTGGCGTAGGCGCGCAGCATCATCGCCTGGCGCCAGGTCAGTCCGGCGCTGAGCACCAGCGCGTTGAAGCCGTCGTTCTCCGCCTGGCCGGTCCACACGGCGGCGAAGGCCTCCTGGACACGCTCGCGTGCGTCGTCGCCGAGGTAGCCGGCGGCGGCACCGCCGATCTGCGGCATCCGCAGGCCGAAGTCGTAGATCCAGGCGGAGCGGGTGCGGTCGACGCAGCGCAGCTCGTAGGGGCGCTCGTCGGTGACCTCGACGCCGAGGCGGCTGAGCACGGGCAGCACGGAGGAGAGCGAGACCTGGTCCCCGGCGCGGTAGATCTTGAACCGCCGCTCGTCGGGGCCGGCGCCCACCGGCTCGTAGAGGGAGAGGGCGAAGTCCGGCTCGCCGTCCTGGGCTCCGGAGAGCTTCTCCAGGTGGACGAGGTCGGCGACGGCGGCGCGCGGGGAGTGGTCGGCCTTGTAGCCCTCCGGGAACGCGCCCTGGTAGCGGCGGTGCAGCTCGGCCGCGCGCTCCTCGCCGCACTCCGCGTTCAGCGCCTCGCTGAAGCCGTCGTCCCAGTTGCGTGCGGCCTCCACCAGACGGGACTCGATGCGCTCCCGGTCGGCCTCACCGACCTGCGGCAGCTCGCTGCCGGGCGCGACCCGGACCACGAAGTGCAGGCGGGACAGGATCGACTCGGTGTTCCAGGCGGTGAAGTCGACGCTGGCGCCGCGCAACTCCTCCTTGAGGATGTCGATGATCCGCAGCCGCACCTCGGTGGTGTAGCGGTCGCGTGGCAGGTAGACGAGCGCCGAATAGTAGCGCCCGTACTCGTCCTTGCGGAGGTAGAGCCGCAGCCGCCGGCGCTCCTGGAGGTAGAGCACGCTGGTGACGATGGACCGCAGCTCGTCGGCCGGGGTCTGGAAGAGTTCGTCGCGCGGGTAGGTCTCCAGGATCTGGAGCAGGTCACGGCCGTCGTGGCTGTTGGGCGAGAAGCCGGCGCCGCGCAGCACCTCCTGCACCTTGCGCCGGATCACCGGCACCCGCCGTACCGACTCGGTGTACGCGGCGGAGGAGAACAGCCCGAGGAAGCGGCGCTCCCCCGTCACGTTCCCCTTGGCGTCGAACTTCTTGACGCCGACGTAGTCGAGGTAGGAGCGCCGGTGCACGGTGGCGCGGCTGTTGGCCTTGGTCAGGACGAGCAGCTTGTGCTCGCGTGCCTTCGCGCCGGCGTCCGCGGGCAGCCGGCTGAGCGCATGGTCGTCGTTGCCGTCGTGCCGGGGGTCGGCGCGCAGGATGCCGAGGCCGGTGCCGGGGACGGCGGCGAGCAGGTCCTCGCCGCGCAGGTCGTACTCCCGGTAGCCGAGGAAGGTGAAGTGGTCGGCCGAGAGCCAACGCAGCAGCTCACGGGCCTCTTCGATCTCCTCGGCCGGCAGGTCGCCGGGGGTGGGCTCGGTGGGCAGGCCGTCGGCGATGCGCACCGCGGCGGCGCGCATCTTCTCCCAGTCCTCCACGGCCTCGCGCGCGTCCGACAGGACCCGCAGGAGATCGCCGGTGATCTCCTTCAGGTCGGCGCGGTCGGTCTCGCGGTCGATCTCGACGTGGATCCAGGACTCGATGTGCGCGTCGTGCGGCAGCTCCGGCGCACCGGCGCCCGGCGCGCGGTCCGCCAGCACCTCGAGGAGCTTGCCGGTGATGTCACGGCGCACCACGATCTGCGGGTGGATGACGAGGTGGATGCCGCGGCCCTGGCGGGACAGCTCGTTGGTGACCGAGTCGACGAGGAAGGGCATGTCGTCGGTGACGACTTCGACGACGGAGTGGCTGCACGTCCAGCCGTTCTCCTCGACGGTGGGGGTGTGGACGCGGACGTTGGCCGTGCCCTGGGGGCGGTTCTCAGCGAGCCGGCAGTGCGAGAAGGCCGCCCCGAAGACGTCGACCGGGTCGCGGTCGGTGAGGTCCTCTGCGGCCGTGTGCAGGTAGTAGCGCTGGAGGAACGCGAGTACGGTCTCCTGGTCGGCGGCGCCGGGAGCGCCCGGGCTGGCCGCTCCCGTCGTCCCGGTCGGAAGGCGCCCCCCTGCCGGGCTGTTCTCAGCTACCCGAGCGGCTCGTGCGAGCAACTCGGCCTTGGCTTCGTCCAGCTTGGTGTGCATTGTCCTCTAGCTCCTGTCGCGCGCCGTTGCGTGACGTAAAATAGTGAAATATATCGCCGTGACGCCGGATCTCGGGTCGACGTCGAGAGTAGGTCTCGATGGGAGAGAAACAGGGGGATTTTGGCGTTTTATGACGCTCGACCCCGTGTATACGAAGACCAGCGAAGACCCGGCGACGGTGGTACTCCGTGCTCTCCGGGCGCAGGGCAGGGGCGATGCCCCCGCGGGATATCGCGCTGATCACGCCCCCACGCTACCCCTCTTCGGGGTGCTGGTGTCATCGGCCATGGCTGCACAAATCCACGGCCGGAAACTTGGCGGAATGCTCCGGAACCACGCGGAAACACGGGATGCCGGGCGCACCTGGGCGGACCCACCCGGGGGGCGATCCCCGCGACGGTGCCCTGGGTGGCGGGCAGTTCATCCCCCTTGTTGCTCCGGACTGGTGAGATGAAACACACCGGGGGCGCACGCGGGCGGCTTGGATGCGCGGAGCAGGGTGGGGGCGTGCGGGCCACGCGGGACGGCCGGGGCGCCGCCCCGTGGCCAAGGTCCTCCCCTACGCCACCAGGCGGGTGGCCGTCTCGACCGCTTCGGCGAGGGTGTCGACGACCGGAACCCCGTCGGCCTCCGCCTCCAGGCTGCGACGGCTGTGCGAACCGCCCGTGTAGAGGACCGCGTGCGCACCGACGTGCCGGGCGGCCGTCGCGTCATCGGACGCGTCGCCTATGACCACGGTCCGGATCGGGTCCACGCCCTCCAGCGCGGCGAGGTGCCGCACCATCTGCTCCGCCTTGGTCCCCCCGGAGGGGCCCGTGCGCCCGTCGACGCGTATGAAGTGCGGCTCGATGCCGAAATCGCGCACCAGCGGGACCAGCTCGGTGTGCCCGTACATGCTCAGGATCGACTGGCTGTGGCCCGCGGACTGCCATCCGGCGAGCTGCGCCCGGGCGCCTTCGGCGAGGCCGCAGACCAGCCGGTGATGCTGATAGTGGCGGTGGAAGACCCGGTCCATGGCCTCCCACTCGGCTCCGCTCGGCAGCCGACCGGTCAGCCGCTCGTAGAACTTGGGCACGGGCACGCAGTACAGCTCGCGGTACTTCTCCAGGGTGATGGGCGGGTAGCCGATCTCCGCGAACGCGGCGTTCGTGGCGCTGACGACCGCTTCGATGTCGTGGAAGAGCGTCCCGTTCCAGTCCCAGACGATGTGTGCTGCGTGCGAGCTCATCCATCGAAGGTATCGCGGGCCACTGACAACGGGACGTGCCGGCCGACCGGCCGCGCCACGGGCAGGTCAGCTCTCGCCCAGGGCGATGAGGTTGGGGATCTCCTGGGTGGCGTACCAGAGGAGTTCGTGGTCCTCGGCGCCGTCCACGGTGAACTGGGCGTCGTCGTCGCCCTGGTCCGCCGCGCCCAGCGCGGCGGCCGCCGCGGAGACGTCCGGCTCGGCGTCGTCGCCGTCCACGTGCACGGCGGCCGCCTTCGTCATGCGGACCGGCGTCGCGATGCGCACCTCACCCAGCGCGCCCGGGTCGAGCCCGCGGTCGGGGTCGGGCATGGCCTCGCCGTCGGGGACGTCGGCGGCGATGACGACGCGCCGGCGTGCGGTCTCCGGCCGGGTGGCGAGCAGCCGCAGCGAGGCGAGCGCGGCGCGGTTCAGCGCCGCGTACTCCAGCTCCTCGATGTCGTCGGAGAGGTACCACTCACGCAGGGCGGGCGTCACGGCGTACGCGGTCAGCGGGGCCGGTCCCAGCTCGCCCGTCCGGTGTGCTTCGGCCAGGCCGGGGAGGGTCAGGGGGACATAGACACGCATCTCTGGCCGCTTTCGTCGACGTTCGGTCATGCCGCCGCGCTCGGTCGCACCGCACGGAGGGGCCACAGAATACGTGGGCCCGCAGCGCACCCGGATCGCAGCCGTCCGGTGCCGGGGAGGAGACGGTTCCCGGGACCGGCAGCCGACCGGTACCCCAGATAGGTGAATCTCAGGCCTCGTTCCGTCCCGCCCGGCGCCTGTTGCACCGTCCGCCCCCGGCCTCGTACAAGATCCCCAGCACAAGCTACCGCCCGGTAGACGACCGGGTGTCGAACGGGGGAAGTCAGATGGACAAGGTCATGACGAGGGCGGCCACCCGGGCCGATACGGCTGGGGTGGCGAGCGGCACCAGGAGCAGCGGCCAGGCCGCGATCCGAGGCCCGGGCACCCGCACCAACAACCGTCCGCCGGGCCGCCGCGACCCACGGCGCCCCGGCGGCATCCCGCAACGGGCATCCGGCGCCCACCCCCGGCTCACACGATCGGGCGAATCGCAGCGTGGCGTGCCGCAGCACGGGGCCCCGCAGCCCCGCGTGCCGCAGCCCTGCCCACCGCGGCCCACCGATGTGTTCGCCGAGAAGCTGCTGGCCGTGCTGAGCGGGCAACGTCCGGTGCACTGGATGCTGCGACACACCGCGGGCCGCGCCTACGACGAGCTGGCCTGGCTGGCCGACCGCTCGCCGCTGGCCACCGGCACGGCGCGCCCCGTCGTCCGGGACGTCGGCTACTTCCTGCCCCGGGCAGGTGCCGTCGAGGCCTTCGCCCGGATCGCCACGGGCGATCGGGTACGCGCCATGGCGTTCCGCCTGGAGCGCGGCGCCGACCACCGATGGCGGTGCACCGCCATCGAACTCGGCGGCCCGGACCTACGCCGACCGGCCGAGGCGGAGTGACGGAGTAACGCTGAGCCGTCCCGAGCCGGCCCGGGCCTCGTCCATCGCGCGCGAGCTCGGCGCCCGGGAGGCTCGGCACGGGGCCTCGGGCTGGCTTCCGGTGGCCCGGGGACTGAGGGCTCGGGCCGACTCCGGGTGACTCGCGGGTGCCGCGGCCCACGCACGGCCCCGCATACACCCCCTCTTGCCCCTTGCTCCACCGGGAGCCGCCGGGGCGGCCCTTCGTGCAACGACGGCCGCAACACCACGCACCGAAACGCCGGGCCGGGCACCCTGCCGAAACGCCGGGGCCGGGCACCCTCAAGGATGCCCGGCCCCGGATGAGCCCGATGGACTACGGATGCCCGGTCTCGCCGGGAACCGTCAGTTCTTGCGACTCTAGCGACTCTTGCGACGTCACTTCTTGCGGCGTCGGCCGCCCTTCTGCTGCTTGCGGCGCTCCGCGCGGGTCAGGCCGTCCGCCTCGGAGCGGACCGGGCCCGTGTCGTCGTTGGTGAAGTCGCCCTCGACGACACCGCCCTCGCCGTCCACGGTGGGCGCGGAGAAGTGCAGGCGGTCGGGGCGCTGCGGGGCGTCGAGGCCCTTGGCGCGGATCTCGGGACGGGCGCCGGCACCGGCGGGGACGGCGTCGGCCACCTCCTTTTCGAGGGCCACCGCATCCTCGGTCTCCTCGACCTCGACCTCCTCGACCTGCTGCTCGACCTGGACCTCCAGGTTGAACAGGTAGCCGATGGACTCCTCCTTGATGCCCTCCATCATGGCGGTGAACATGTCGAAGCCCTCGCGCTGGTACTCCACCAGCGGGTCCTTCTGGGCCATGGCACGCAGGCCGATGCCCTCCTGGAGGTAGTCCATCTCGTAGAGGTGCTCGCGCCACTTGCGGTCCAGCACCGACAGCACCACGCGCCGCTCCAGCTCACGCATGATCTCGGAGCCGAGCTGCTCCTCGCGCGCCTCGTACTGCTCGCGGATGTCGTCCTTGACGGCGTCCGTGATGAACTCGGCGGTCAGGCCCGCGCGGTCGCCCGCCTCGTCCTCCAGCTCCTCGACGGTGACCTTCACCGGGTAGAGCTGCTTGAAGGCGCCCCACAGCCGGTCCAGGTCCCACTCCTCGGCGAACCCCTCGGCCGTCTCCGCGGAGACGTAGGCGTCGATGGTGTCGTCCATGAAGTGCTGGATCTGCTCCTGGAGGTCCTCGCCCTCCAGGACGCGGCGGCGCTCGCCGTAGATGACCTCACGCTGCCGGTTGAGGACCTCGTCGTACTTGAGGACGTTCTTCCGGGTCTCGAAGTTCTGCTGCTCGACCTGGGACTGCGCGGAGGCGATGGCGCGGGTGACCATCTTGTTCTCGATCGGCACGTCGTCCGGGACGTTGGCCATGGACATCACGCGCTCGACCATCTGGGCCTTGAACAGCCGCATCAGGTCGTCGCCGAGGGAGAGGTAGAACCGCGACTCGCCGGGGTCGCCCTGACGACCGGAGCGGCCGCGCAGCTGGTTGTCGATACGGCGCGACTCGTGCCGCTCGGTGCCGAGCACATAGAGCCCACCGAGGTCCTTGACCTCTTCGAACTCCTCCTTGACGGCCTGCTCGGCCTTCGCCAGCGCGTCGGGCAGCGCGGCGGCCCACTCCTCGATGTGCTCCTCCGGGTCGAGGCCCTGGGCACGCAGCGCGGCTTCCGCCATCGTCTCCGGGTTACCACCGAGCTTGATGTCCGTCCCGCGGCCGGCCATGTTCGTGGCGACCGTGACGGCGCCCTTGCGGCCCGCCTGGGCGACGATCACGGCTTCCCGGTCGTGCTGCTTGGCGTTGAGCACCTCGTGCTTGACGCCGCGCTTGGTCAGCTGCTGCGAGAGGTACTCGGACTTCTCGACCGAGGTGGTGCCGACCAGGATCGGCTGGCCCAGCTCGTGCTTCTCGGCGATGTCGTCGACGACCGCGTCGAACTTGGAGACCTCGGTCCGGTAGATCAGGTCCGACTGGTCCTTGCGGATCATGGGACGGTTGGTCGGGATCGGGACGACGCCGAGCTTGTAGATCTGGTTGAACTCGGCGGCCTCGGTCATCGCCGTACCGGTCATGCCGGAGAGCTTGTCGTAGAGGCGGAAGAAGTTCTGGAGGGTGATCGTGGCGAGCGTCTGGTTCTCGTCCTTGATGTCCACGCCCTCTTTGGCCTCGATGGCCTGGTGCATGCCCTCGTTGTACCGGCGGCCGGCGAGGATACGGCCGGTGTGCTCGTCGACGATCATGACCTCGCCGTCGATGACGACGTAGTCCTTGTCCTTCTTGAAGAGTTCCTTGGCCTTGATGGCGTTGTTCAGGTAGCCGACCAGCGGGGTGTTCACCGACTCGTAGAGGTTGTCGATGCCCAGCCAGTCCTCGACCTTGGTGACGCCGGAGTCATGGATGCCTACGGTGCGCTTCTTCTCGTCGACCTCGTAGTCGCCGGTCTCCTCGACGCCCTTGAGCGGGTTGCCCGCCTCGCCGCGCTTGAGGCGCAGGACGAGCTTGGCGAAGTCGCCGTACCACTTGGTGGCCTGGTCGGCGGGGCCGGAGATGATCAGCGGGGTGCGGGCCTCGTCGACGAGGATGGAGTCGACCTCGTCGACGATCGCGTAGTTGTGGCCACGCTGGACGAGTTCCTCCTTGGACCAGGCCATGTTGTCGCGGAGGTAGTCGAAGCCGAACTCGTTGTTCGTGCCGTAGGTGATGTCGCAGGCGTACTGCTCGCGGCGCTGGGCCGGCGTCATGTTCGCCAGGATGCAGCCGACGGACAGGCCCAGGAACTTGTGGACGCGGCCCATCATCTCGGAGTCGCGCTCGGCCAGGTAGTCGTTGACCGTGATCAGGTGCACACCGCGGCCCGACAGGGCGTTCAGATAGGCCGGCATGGTGCTGACCAGGGTCTTGCCCTCGCCGGTCTTCATCTCGGCGACATGGCCCCAGTGCAGCGCGGCGCCACCCATGACCTGCACGTCGTAGTGCCGCTGGCCCAGGACGCGGCGGGCGGCCTCGCGGACCGTCGCGAAGGCCTCGGGCATCAGGTCTTCGAGGGCCTTCTTCAGGACGGCGTCATGCTTGGACTCGTCCGACTCGGCTTCCAGCGCGTCGGCGATCTGCTGCTTGTACTCGTCGGTGAGGGCCCGCAGCTCGGCGTCGGAGAGGCTCTCGAAGTCCTCTTCGATGGAGTTGACCTGGTCCGCGATACGGTGCAGCTTCCGCAGGATCTTGCCTTCACCTGCACGCATGATCTTTGTGAGGACGGACACGGGGCTCGGTCTCCTTGCCGGTCGGGCCTGGCGCGGTCGGTTGGGCAACGGCCATCGTATGCGAGGACCCCGCCGCCCCGGGAGGTCTGCCGCATCTACGGCCACACGGACAACGCCCGGGAGTCGGGGAAAGTGCCGCACGCTCGCACCGAAAAGCCATGGCGTGCCCACTGTGCCACGCGCAGAATCACCAGATGGAACCAGAGACACTGACCACCGCCCGGCTGCTGCTGCGGACCGTGGGCGCGCAGGACGCACCCGCCGTACTCGCGGCCTGCCAGGACCCCCTCATCAGGCGCTGGACCACGGTTCCGTCCCCGTATCTGCCCGAGCACGCGGAGAGTTTTCTGACCCAGCAGGTCCCGGACGGCTGGCGCACCGGGACGATGTTCACATTCGGCGCATTTCTGGTGAACGGGGCGGTATCGGGCTCGGTGGACGCACGCCCGTCGCCCCCGGCGGCTGCGGTCCTGCCGGATCCGGCGGTTACGGGCGTGTCCGGGACGGGTGCCGGTCGGGGCGGACGGGACGGTTCCGCAGAGTGGGCCGCGCGGGGCGGTCGGCCCGGGGGGAACGGGACGGTGCCGCTCGTCGCGATGCTCGGGATCACGCTGCGCGGCCTGGGCACCGGCGAGATCGGGTTCTGGGCGGCTCCGGAGCACCGCGGACGCGGATACGTCACCGAGGCGACCCTTGCCCTGACCCGCTGGGCGTTCACCCGGGTCGCGATCGACCGGGTGGAGTGGCGGGCCGAGGTGGGCAACGCCGACTCGCGTGCGGTGGCCGAGCGGGCCGGCTTCACCATGGAGGGCGTGCTGCGCTCTGGCCTGGTGAACAAGGGGGTGCGCCGTGACTGCTGGGTGGGCTCGCTGCTCCCCTCCGACCTGGGGCTCGGCTCGGCCCAGGCATACCTCCCGACGCCGCAGCGCCAGGCCTGACATCCGCCCGGCCGGTGGGGCGGGCGGATCCGGGTGGGATTGTCAGTGGCGGCCCTTATCGTGTGCGGCATGACGAGTCTGCCGCCACCGGTCGCCGAGCTCTCCGCCGATGAGGCCCGCCGCATAGTGCTGCGCGCACAGGGGCTGCTGGGCGCGCCGGACCGCAAGGGGGGCGTTCAGGGGGTGCTCCGTCACCTCGGCGCCGTGCAGCTCGACACCATCTCCGTGCTGGCCCGCAGCCATGAGCTGGTGCCCTATGCGCGGCTCGGCGCCGTCGGCCGCCGCACCGTGGAGGACGCGTACTGGAACCCGCGCCCGGGCGCCGCCCCGCACGCGTTCGAGTACTGGTCCCACGCCGCGTGCGTGCTCCCGGTCGAGGAGTGGCCGCACTTCGCCTTCCGCCGCCGCGCCTACCTCGCCCGGCCGCACTGGAACCACCACCTGCCCGACGGCGCCTACGACCAGGTGATCAAGCAGCTCCGCACGGAGGGCCCGCTCACCGCCACCGAGCTGGGCGGCGCGAAGAACGGCGGCCTGTGGTGGGACTGGTCGGCCGCCAAGGTCGCCGTCGAGCGCGCGCTGATGTACGGCGAGGTGGTGTGCACCCGGCGGCGCGGCTGGAAGCGGGTCTACGACCTCGCGGAGCGCGCCATCCCCGCCGAGTTCCGGCATGACGACCTCACCGACCGGGAGTGCCTGCGCCGCCTGGTGCGCCTGGCCGGCCGGTCACTCGGCGTCGGCACCCGTGCGGACATAGCGGACTACCACCGGCTGAAGGCCGAGCAGGTCGATGCGGTGATCGCGGACTCCGGCCTGGTCCCCGTGCGGGTGGTGGGCTGGTCCAGGACGTCGAGCGGCGCCCGGGGCGGCTCCGGGCGCGCCGCGCGTGCGGGGGGAGCCTCGGGGACGGCGGTCATGGACGCGTGGGCCGACCCCGCTGCTCTGGAGACGGTGCCGCGCGGACGCCACCGCACGACCCTGCTGTCACCGTTCGACTCGCTAGTCTGGGAGCGCGCCAGAACCGAGCGGATCTTCGGGTTCGCCCACCGGCTGGAGGCCTATGTGCCCCGGCAGAAGCGGGTGTACGGGTACTTCGCGATGCCGGTGCTGGCGGGCGGGCGGCTGGTGGGCCGGGTGGACCCGGCGCGTGAGGGGAGCACGCTCGTGGCGAAGCAGGTGTCCCTGTCGCGGACCGACGGCAAGGCGCTGCGCGGCGTGGCCGAAGCGCTGGTCGAGGCGGCGGGCTGGGTGGGCTGCTCCGATGTACGCCTGGAGCGCGTGGAGGCCCCGGAGCTGCGCACCGCCCTGGGCGAGGAGCTGGCCCGAGCCCTGCGATGACGGACGCCGCAGAAGGCCGGGGACGCCCGCGCGGTCAGCGAATTTCCAGGATCTTCTCGCGCATCGCATAGACGACCGCCTCCATCCGGGAGTGCAGCTGAAGCTTCTCCAGGATGTTGCGGACGTGGTTCTTCACGGTGTTCTCGCTGATGTAGAGCTCTTTGGCGATGTCCCGGTTGTTCATCCCGGTGGCCACGAGCTTGAGCACTTCCAGCTCACGGTCGGTGAGCCGCGGCGCGGGGACCAGACGGCGCTCGTCGGTGCGCTGGATCATCGACTTGAACTCGGTGAGCAGCTTGGACGCCATGGAGGGGCTGATCTGCGACTGCCCGTCGGCGACGGCCCGGATCGCGGTGGCCACCTCGTCGGTGGAGATCTCCTTGAGGAGATAGCCGGTGGCGCCCGCCTTGATCGCGTCGTAGAGGTCGGCCTCCTCGTCACTGATCGTCAGCATGATGATCTTCGCACTGGGAGCCACCTCCTTGATGGAGGTGCACGCCTCGATGCCGCCGCGCTTCGGCATCCGGACGTCCATGAGGATGATGTCGGGAAGCAGGTCGGCCGCCTTGTCGACGGCCTCGGCGCCGTCGCCGGCCTCCCCGACCACCTCGATGTCCTCCTCGGTGGCCAGCACGATCTCCAGGCCCCGGCGGAAGAGGGCGTGATCGTCCACCACGAGGACCCGGATCGGCTCCCGGTCCGGCGCATCCGCGTCCGGCCCGGCTGCCCCTTCCTCCGCCTCGTCCGCGGCGGCCTTGGCGTCAAGGTGGTGGGCGCCGCGCAGTGGTCCGAAACTGTCCGCCATCGTTCCTCCCCCTGAAGGCCATGGCCCGTCTGCTCGCTGCCGTGCGGTCCTGGTCCAAGCCGGGTCGGCAACACCCCGGTTGGGCAGACGCCCATGATTTCATGCCCAGGTGACAGTACGGCGACGGTGAGCCCGTGGATGTCGGGGCACGGGGGCGCCCCTGGGGCGCACACGCGCGCTCCAGGGGCACCGGGCCCGGGCGGTGCGGTCCTCACAGGCCGCGCCGCGGGGGCGGAAGATGGGGGTTGTCGGCGGGCCGGCCAGCCTGCGGGAAGGCTGACCGGCCGCGTCGGCAGGTCCGCCGGATCGGCCGCCTCAGCCGCCGAGCGAGTCGCCCGCCTCGGGTGATGCCGTCCCGGCGATCATGGGGTCGGTGCTGAGGTGGATGACGCCGTAGTCGTAGGCATGACGGCGGTAGACGACGCTCGGCTCCTTCGTCTCGGAGTCGACGAACAGATAGAAATCGTGCCCGACCAGCTCCATCTCGTACAACGCCTGATTGAGTGTCATCGGCGACGCGACGTGGGTCTTCTCCCGGACCACGAGCGGGCCTTCGCCCATGACCTCCAGGGAGCCCATCTTCTTCGTGGGGACGGCGTCCGGCTCTTCCTTCCTGGCGATGGTCCCGTCGCCGTTGAACTCGGCCGCCTCGGGGACGTGTTCGGGAACCGCGGCGGCTGAAACCCTGCCGTGGCCGCGGCGCGTCCGCTTGTCGTGCTGCCTGCGCAGCCGTGCTTCCAGCTTGTCCGTCGCCAGATCGAGCGCCGCGTACGGATCGCTGGCCGATGCCTCCGCCCGGATCACCGGTCCGCGCGAGCGGAGCGTGATCTCCACGCGCTCGCAACGGTCGGCCTGGCGGGGGTTGGTCTCCTTGGACACCTCGACGTCTAGGCTGATCACCTTGCCATCGAGCTTCTGGATCTTGTCCAGCTTCAGCTTCTCGGCCACGTGCCTCCGGAACCGCTCGGGCACCTCGGTCTTGCGGCCCTTGACGACGATGTCCACGCAGAACTCCGTTCCCGGAATGCTCCGCTTCGTTGCGGAGCAGCTCCCTTGTGCACCAACCAAGCCCCGGACGGGCCCGGGGCGTCGGACTCGGTGACGTCCACCTCCTCTTCCCCCGCGGGCGAGAAGCCCACCCCACCGGTTCGAGTGATGACCTGAGCTCGAAATCCGGCATTTCAGGGTTTCGATACATAAGGGACGATATCTGCCATTCCTCACAATCGAACATATCTCGCCTGCGCGGATGGCGTCACCCTTTTCCTCGCCATACCTCCGTCCCGGTGAGTCGACCCTCACCAGCTTCACCAGCACTCGCCGGCTGCGAGACCTCTCTGGTCTCCCGCTTCTTCCCCTCCAGCCGCCCCGTTATCCACTCGCGCGCCGCCGGATCACACCTTTCCGGAACCTTCCCTTCCGGGCTGATCGCTTCCGCTTTCCCGAACGAACCGGGAGCAGCCGCGATCACGGCTGCGGTGATCGTCCCCTCCACCCCCGCGGTCCGCACGGCGCGCGCCGCCTCCGCCAGGGAGGCCCCCGTCGTCATGAGATCGTCCACGAGGACGATCCGGCGTGCGCCCCGCAGCAGCCGCTCCGCACCGGCGGTCACCTCCAGCGCGCCGGCAAGATTCGCCCGACGCTGCCGGGGGCCCAGGCGCGACTGGTCGGCGACGCCGCGCCGCTGCCGTAGCGCCGCCAGCACCCGCACCGGGGCGCCGGAGCGCCGCAGCACGCCCGCCGCGGCATAGGCGATGCGGCACGCGGCGTCATGCCCCCGGGCCCGCACCGCCCGCCGCGCGGACGGCACCGGCACCAGCAGCCAGCAGCCGTCGAGGCCCCGCGGGGACCGTCCGGCCGCCGGCGCGGACTGCCACCGGCCGGCCCGTACCGCCCCCGCCAAGGCCCGGCCCAGCGGCGCGGCGAGGCCGAGCGCACCGCGCTCCTTGTGGGCCAGCAACACCGCGCGCACCTCGTCCGCGTACGGCGCGGCGGCGTGCACGGCGGGCAGCCCCGGCGGCTCGGGAACCGGACGCACCAGGCGCGGCGACCCGCCGTGGAGCGCCCGCTCGCATCGGGCACACAGTGTCGTACGAGACCGCCCGCAGCCTGCGCATTCGGCCGGCACCACAAGGTCCATGAGGTCCTGCCACCACCCCCTCATGCGCACCACTGTGCCAACGCGCCCGCCGCCCTGTCACCCCTGTGGATAACTCCCTGTGGATAACTTCGCGGCGCGCGACGCGCGACGAGGCCGCGAGGTACACGGCGGCCCGGGGGGTGGGCGTAGCTACCCGGGATAGACCGGCGACGTGCCGTCCACCCCGCTCTTGCCGACGGTCTGCCAAGGGGCACCCTGCGGCATGCGGACGATCCCGTCGTCCGAGAGCGCCACCAGCGGAAGCTGCTCGTCGTCGGCCGCCGCGATCTCCGCCACGCCGGTGAGACCGGGCAGCACTCCGCTCGCGGGCGCCGAGCCGTCGCACTGGACGTAGCGCACCTGCTGCACGCCGCCGGACTCGCGTCCGACGACCACCAGACGGCTACCGCCCGCCCACGACATCGCCGTGACCTGCTCCATCTGGGGCGCTCCCGGGCGCAGCCCGGCAATCCTGACCGTGCTCTCGCCGGCGTCGTCCTCCCGCTCGATCCGGCCGACGTACAGGTGCTCCTTGCCGTCCTTGTCGACGAGGAGCGCGATCCGTGCGCCGTCGGCCGCCACCCGCACCGCTTCGATCCGGCCGGGGTCGAGCCGCGGTGTGCTGACCTCGACGGGGTCGCCCGTGCCATGGTCCAGGACCAGGAGATGCGGACGGTCCGGGTCCCGGTCGGCGATCCACAGATCGCCGTGGCCGTCCCAGCTGGGCGCGGTGAGGCGTTCGTCCTTCGCGTCGGCCCGGCTGTGCAGCACCGGATCGCCCAGTGAGGACTGTGCGTCGAGATCGGTGACGTAGAGCTGCCGCCCGTCCGGGGAGACTCCCGCGGCACGGTCCTCGTCATGGGAGACCGCGACCTTGCCCAGCTCCTTCGCGCCGCTCCCGAACGGTCCCGGGACCGGCCGCGGATCGCCGCCCGCCGCGGTCATCCGCATCAGCCGGTGGTCGGCGTCGAGGAAGTACTGGTACGCGGCGCCGCCGGAACTGTGGCGCGGCGCGACCGCCTCGGCACCGTCCGCGGACAGCTCGCACAGCGTCGAACCGTCCGAACGCAGCAGCGTCACCTGGGCTCCTCCGGTCGACGTCAGGTCCTGGAGGGTGAAGACGACCTGCGCCGCCATCTGCTCGCAACGGGCCCGCCCGACCCGGTCGGCCTTGGCGTTCAGCGGCACCTTGAGCGTGTTCTGGTCGTCGGGCTCCAATCCCGTGACGCCCGCCTTCAGACGCGTTCCGGCAGGGAAACCCGTCTGAACGACCGGATCAAGCCATTTCGTGGGCCCAGCGAGCAGGGCCCGCAGTGTCTGGGTCACCGGATCGACCCGCTGCCGTACGTAGATCGGGTCGGCCACCAGCGCCCCTTGGGTGCCGGTGCTGCTCGCCGCGCCGGCCTCGGAGGAGCCGGAGCCGGCGGGCGCGGCGTAGTAGTACGTGTCGACCGGCTGGTAGATCCGCTGGAAGTCGGAGGCGCCGAGCACGATCCCGGTCGGCAGGCGGTCGATGCGCCACTCGCGGTGGCCCCCGCTGATCTCGTGGCTGAGGTGCACGCTTTCGCTGTAGTTGCCTTCGGCGGGCTGGTACGCGTGCTGCGCGTCCACGACCGCGAGCCGGTGGCCCTTGAGAGCGAACTGGCGGCCGTTCTCAGCGCCGTAGCTGCTGTGGTCGCTGATCGCCTCGGCGTTCGGGCCGTCCGCAAGGACGGTGGTGGAACGCTCCGGGTGCCACTTCTTGGACGCGTCCTTGGTCAGATACTTGCGAGCGATCTCAAACTGAGGATCATCGCTGGTCAACGCCTCAAGAAAGCCCTGTACGACCTCGTCGGGGCCATCGTTCCCACGCGGCGGCATGGCGAAGACCCGTACCTGCGAATCCGGCCGCTGTGAGACCTCCACCCCGCGCAGGTCCCCGCTGTCCGGCATGGACGCGCACCCGGCCAGCAGTGCGCCGGCCGAGCCCAGCAGCAGCGCGGTACGCATGGGCCGCCTCAGCGCCGTACCGCCATGGGCGACGGCATCCTGCGGCCGGCCCCCGCCACGCCGTACCGCCCCTGTCCGGTCACGCTGTGGCTCGCCCGCGCTGCCGCGCCGCGGTCTTTCCGGCCATGCGTCCTCCGGCTCCTCCGGCTGCCCGTCGTCCGACCGCCCACGGACCCACCACCCGCTGCCGGGCCGCTCCTGCCGCCCGTCGCAGGGCTGCTCCTCACCCACGAGTGGCCTCTCCTTCGGTGACCTGCCCATCTGCCGGTCCGACGGCTACGCCCTGGCCGGCCCGGGCCGGGGTGGCAGTGGCCGGTGACGCACTCCCGGTCGCCCCAAGGGCCGCGGTGTCCGCCGCACCGTCGTGCTGCGCCCGCGCACCGTCGTGCTGCGCCCGCGGCGCGGCACCCGGACCGCTCTCCGGCTCCGATGTCCGCGTTCCGTGCCCCATGCCGTCCGAGTCATCCGAGTCATCCGCGTCATCGCGTGGCGCCACTGCACCACCGGACGCCGTCACCGCACCCTTGTGCGCCTGCTCTGCACCCCCGTGCGCCGGCTCGACGGCTCCTTGCGACGAGCCGGTACCTGCGCCTCCGCGCGGCGAGCCACCGCCCTCGGGCAGCCCGGCTTCGTTCAGGCCGCGGTTGCGGCGGGAGTCGTCCGGTTCCAACGGGATCGGGGAGCCCCGCAGTGGCTCGTCCGCCGTGCGCGGCAGGGTCAGCCGGAACTGCGAGCCGCCGCCGGGCTCACCCCAGGCCTGCAACCAGCCGCCGTGCAGCCGGGCGTCCTCCAGGGCGATGGACAGCCCGAGGCCCGTGCCGCCCGTCGTGCGGGCGCGTGCCGGGTCGGCGCGCCAGAACCGGTTGAAGACACGGGTGGCCTCGCCGGGCCGGAGGCCGACTCCGTAGTCCCGCACCGCCACCGCGACCGCGCCGCCCGCCGTGGCGAGCCGTACGACCACGTCCTTGCCGTCGCCGTGCTCCACGGCATTGACCACGAGGTTGCGCAGCACCCGCTCCACGCGCCGGGCGTCCGCCTCGGCGACCACGGGCTGCTGGTCGCCGAGGACGCGAATCCGGCTCCCCTTGCGTTCGGCGAGTGGTTCGGCACCGCCGACCACGCGCCGCACCACGTCCCGCAGGTCGACCGGCTCGGCCTCCAGCGCGGCCGCTCCCGCGTCGAAGCGGCTGATCTCCAGCAGGTCGGCGAGGAGTGACTCGAACCTGTCCAGCTGGTCGGCCAGCAGTTCGGCCGAGCGCGCGGTCACCGGGTCGAAGTCCGTCCGGGCCTCATGGATGACGTCGGCGGCCATCCGAACCGTCGTCAAGGGCGTACGCAGCTCGTGCGAGACGTCCGAGACGAAGCGGCGCTGCATCCGCGACAGGTCCTCCAGTTGCTGGATCTTGAGCTGGAGGTTCTGCGCCATCTTGTTGAAGGCCTCACCGAGCCGTGCGATGTCGTCCTCGCCGGTGACCTTCATCCGTTCTTGGAGGCGCCCGGCAGAGAGCCGCTCGGCGACCCCCGCGGCCATGCGCACGGGCGTGACCACCTGCCTGACGACGAGCCAGGCGATGGCGCCGAGCAGCACGACGACGAAGAGTCCGGCGGTCGCCAGGGTGCCCTTGACCAGGCTGAGCGACTTCTCCTCCTGGGCCAGCGGGAAGAGGTAGTACAGCTGGTAGTTGTCGCCGTTCAGGCCGTTCAGCTGCTTGCCGATCACCAGCGCCGGCTGGGAGTCCTGGCCGTCGCTGTACTTGATCCGGGTGTAGCTCTGCGAGGCACCCGCGGAGTGGGCGACCCTGCTGCGCAGGTCCTCGGGCACGCTCTCGATGGGGTCCACACCGCCGGAGGCGCGCGGCCCGCGAACTCCGGCGGCGGAGCCGTCGGCGCCCGGGTTCAGGGTGACCACGTCGAAGGCGCTCTGGCCGCCGCTGGAGAGCTGGCTCACCAGGCAGTTCATCCAGGCTGCCGCATTCTGCCCGAGGCAGCCGTCGGAGTCCGGCGTACCCGCCTGGCCGCCGCTGTCCATCGCCGCGGTGTCGGTCTTGTCCTTGGCGGCGCGGAAACCGCCGTCCGCCTGGCTCTGCGAGGCCTTCACCTTCGCGTCCAGCAGGCCGTTGCGCACCTGCCCGATGACGACGAAGCCGAGGAGGAGAACGACGCCGAGCGACATGAGGAGGGTGGTGGCGACCACCCGAAGCTGGATGTTGCGCCGCCACAGACGCGCCGCGGGCAACAGCGGACGGCGCACCCAGCGGGTGAACAGGCGGAGCACCGGGCTGCCCTGCACGCCCCCCTGGAGCAGCAGCCCGTCCTCCACGAGCCGCCCGAATCCGTGCTTGACCTGCCTGACCTGCTTGGCCGCCGTGACCCGCCGGCCCGTCCTGACCTGCCCGGCCGACACCTGCCTGGCCACGTCGGCCTGGCCGGCTCGCGGGGGCTGGGCGGTCCTGACGCGGCCGGCTTCCTCTGCCTGCCCATTCCGCCCGGCTCGCCCGTTTCGACCGATTTGCCCGTCTTGCCCGGCCTGCTCGGCGGACCCGGGCCGACCGACCGAACCGACCAGGCTTACCGCCCTGGCCTGCCAGACCGCCTTGACCCGCCTGGCCGCCTTGATCTGCTTGGCCGCCTTGATCTGTTGCATCGCCTTGCCGAGGCCGACCGGCCGCCCCGGGCGGCTTCCCGGCGAGCCGGGGGCCGGAGCGGCTCCGTCGTCCCGCGACATGTCAGCTCGGCCCGGCCTTGTACCCGACGCCACGGACGGTCACCACGATCTCCGGGCGCTCGGGGTCCTTCTCGACCTTCGAGCGCAGCCGCTGCACGTGAACGTTGACCAGGCGGGTGTCGGCGGCATGGCGGTAGCCCCAGACCTGCTCCAGCAGCACCTCACGGGTGAAGACCTGCCACGGCTTGCGGGCGAGGGCCACCAGGAGGTCGAACTCCAGCGGGGTGAGCGCGATCGCCTGCCCGTCCCGCTTGACCGAGTGCCCGGCCACGTCGATGACCAGGTCGCCTATGGTCAGCTGCTCCGGTGCGGGCTCCTCCGAGCGACGCAGCCGTGCCCGGATGCGGGCCACCAGTTCCTTCGGCTTGAACGGCTTCACGATGTAGTCGTCCGCGCCGGACTCCAGGCCGACGACCACGTCGACGGTGTCGCTCTTGGCGGTCAGCATGACGATCGGCACGCCGGACTCCGCCCTGATCAGGCGGCACACCTCGATGCCGTCCCGACCGGGCAACATCAGGTCGAGCAACACCAGATCCGGCTTGGTCTCCCGGAAAGCGGCGAGCGCCTTGTCGCCATCAGCGACGAACGACGGCTCAAACCCTTCACCACGCAGCACAATCCCGAGCATCTCGGCAAGTGCGGTGTCGTCGTCGACGACAAGGACTCGTCCCTTCATAACGACATCATCCCATTTTCATTTTCGAATCGTGCACGTGCGTGACCCACCTCACTGACCTGCGGCGACGATCATTTCGATGGACAGGTGATCGCCACGGTCCGCTGCCGGCGACGGCAGGGGCGTCGTAGACCGGACTCGGTACGCGATGGTCTCCGCCGCCGAACAGGTGGTGCCCGTATGCGGTGGCCGCCCCCCTGAACCGGCCATTCCCCTGCCCTCTTCCGTGATCCGTTCCCTCTCCCCGTCCCCTCACCGTTTCGCCTCCCCCTGCCGCTCCCCCTGCCGCGCCGTCGCAGCCGCCACGCGACCGCTGTGCCCCGGGACGCTCCTCGCCCCCTCGGCCGTCAGCCCTCGGTTCCCGGTCCCACGGCGGCTCGTCGAGCAGCGGATCAGCCGGTCAGTCGGGGTCAGTCGGTCGGGGTCAGTCGGTCGGTCAGTCGGACAATCGGTCGTTCGTAGGGTCCCGCGGAGTCGTCTGCGAGCCCTCGGTGCCGGGCGACCCCAGGCAATGCTCGGAGCATAGTCGCGGCCCACCCCCAGGAGGGGGCCGTTCCGGCAGGGCGATCGAGAACGCGTATCGCACCCTGGTCGGGCCCACGTGCCCTGCTTACGGTGACGTCATGAGGCGATTCGACACCTACTGCGTTCTGATCACGGGCGCAGGCCAGGGCATCGGCGAGGCAACGGCGCACCGCTTCGCGACCGAGGGGGCGCGCGTGCTCGTCACGGACCGCGACCCGTCGCGCGCCGAGCGGGTGGCCGAAGCGATCCGCAACGAGGGCGGCTCGGCCGAGCCCTACGGTTGTGACGTCGCGGACCCCGCAGCAGTAGTGGCCGCCGTCGAGCGCGCCGTCGACCGTTTCGGAACCCTCGACGTGCTGGTCAACAACGCCTACGCCAGCACGGGCGATCCCGTCCGCTTCGAGGAGTACGACGACGACTCCTGGTACCTGGACTTCGACATCTGCCTGCACGGCGCCTACCGCTGCATACGCGCCGCCCTGCCCCATCTGGCGGCAGCCGGCGGCCGCGGCGCCGTGGTCAACATCGGTTCCGTGAACGCCGAACGTTTCCTCGGCGGCCACGCCTACAGCGCTGCCAAAGCCGGGCTCGCCTCCCTCACCCGCACCCTCGCCGTCCAGTGCGCCCCGCGCGGCGTACGGGTCAACATCGTCGAGCCCGGCACCGTCCGCACCAACGCCTGGGCCGGCCGCGGCGACGCCCTCGAACACCTCAAGGACCACTACCCCCTCGGCCGGGTGGGCGAGCCCGCCGACATCGCCGCCGCCGTGGTCTTCCTGGCGTCGCGCGACGCAGCGTGGATCACGGGGGTGACGCTCCCGGTCGACGGCGGGCTGCTGGTGAGCAATCTGGGCATGAACCGTTCCCTCTTGGAACAGTGACGATCAGCCGGGGACGGGCCGGCCGCCGGGTGGCGGGTAGCGGCACGCGGGTAGCGGCACGCGGGTAGCGGCACGCGGGTAGCGGCACGCGGGTAGCGGCACGCGGGTAGCGGCACGCGGGTAGCGGCACGCGGGTAGCGGGTGGCGGGTGGCGGAGGCACGACGGGCGACCGGGCTTGATCGGGCCTTGAGGAGCGCGATCAAGCCCGGTCGGGCCCGGTTGGTGCCAGTTGGTGCCGGTTGGAGCCGGTCAGGGTCTGACGGGACCTGACCGGTGTGTCCGCCGCGTGCGGCTCCGTCGGCGCGGCCCGGGCCGGCCCCGGCGTCCCGCCACCTGCACCACCGCTCGGTCAGCTCACCCGTGCCAGGCCCCGCACCTCGACCGGGTCACCCCACCGCGGCCTGGCGTGGTCCGGCGCACAGCTCGGCCAGCGCCTGGGCCGTCACGGGCGACGCGGCGCCCTCTTCCGTGACGATCGCGGTCACCAGCTCCGGGGGCGTGACGTCGAACGCCGGGTTGAACGCCTGCGCTCCGGGCGGAGCGAGCGCAATGCCCATGGTGGCCGCCGGAATCTCGCCGCCGGCCTCTGCGCCCCCGGTCTCCACTCCGCCGACTCCTGGCACACTCGCCCCATCGGCTGCGCCCTTCGCCCCTGGCGTCACCGCTGCGACGGCCGCCAAGGCCGGCGGGAGGGCGATCTCCGTCACTTCATGTGCGGCGCGCTGCTCCACCTCGATCCCGGCACCGTCCGGCGTGTCCAGGTCCACCGTCGTCACCGGCGCGACCACGATGAACGGAACGTGGTGGTACCTGGCGAGCACCGCGAGCGGATAGCTGCCCACCTTGTTCGCCACGGAGCCGTCGGCTGCGATGCGGTCGGCCCCGATCAGCACCGCGTCCACCTCACCCGACGCGAGCAGCGCTCCGGCCGCGTTGTCCGTCAGGACGGTGTACGGCATGTCGTTCCGCGCCGCCTCGTACGCGGTGAGCCGCGAGCCCTGGAGCAGGGGGCGGGTCTCGTCCACCCACAGCTTGCGCAGCTGGCCGGCCCGGTGGGCCGCCAGGGCCACGGCGAACGCCGTGCCCTCGCCACCGGAGACCAGCGCCCCGGTGTTGCAGTGCGTGAGGATGCGGTGGCCACCGCCGGGCACCAGCTCCTCCAGCAGTGCCAGACCGTGCTGGGCCATCCGGCTGCTGGCCTCAGCGTCCTGCCGGTGCAGCGTGCGGGCCGCGTCCAGCGCCGCCGCGGCGGCCCGTGCCAGGTCACCGCCGTCCGCCAGCGCCTTCTGGTACGCCGCCTGTGCCACGCGCACACCTCGGGCGAGGTTCACAGCGGTGGGACGCGCTCCTGCGAGCGCATCGGCGGCCTCGTCCACGTCAAAGCCCCGGGCGGCCGCCAGCGCCACCCCGTAGGCGCCGGCGATCCCCAGCACGGGGGCGCCGCGGACCGCGAGGGTCCGGATGGCCCGCACCAAGGCCGGTGCATCGGTGCAGACCAGCTCGACTTCCTGGCTCGGCAGCCTGGTCTGGTCGAGCAGGACCACGACGGGACCTTCGGGGGGTTCTTCCCAGCGGATCACCGGGATCAGCGGCGTACTGGCGGGTCTGTCGGCCGAGCCTGGGGCCTGGCCCTGGGAGGGTCGCGCGTACTGATCAGCCATCGCCCCAGTCTGCCCGGTGACCACCTACCAATTGAAGGTGGCCGAGGCCCCGGCTGTCCGGTCTGCGCACTCCGCCCGGTCCCATGGCGCATGTCCCATGGCACGATGGCCCCCAACCTGCCGCCGCAACCGCGGACGGGCACCGCGAAGGAGCGAAGATGAACGACACTCCGGGCTGGGCCTCGCCCGGATCTGCCCCCTCCGACCGACCCGGCACTCCCGACGGTCGGCCCGGCTCCTTTGACGGCCCGGGACCGACGGCACCGGACGATCGCCCTGACACGACCGGCCAGACCCCGCAAACGCCCCACGAAGAACAGCAGGGCGCACAGCGCAAGGAAGTGTCGGCCGCCGCTGGCGAAGAGACGTCCACCGACACGTCCCCCAACACGGCCGCCGCCACCGCACCCGGCGACGGCACCGCAGCCGACTCCGCCACCTCCACCGCCCCCGCAGGTCCGGCCGCTAAGTGGGCGAAGGACCAGCCCCCGCCCGGCTCCTGGGCTACACCTGGCACACCCGGCACACCGCGCCCCAGCGACCCGCCCCCGCCTCCGCCCGGCCCGGGCTGGGGAGGCCAGGGCCCGACGGGTCCCGGCGGACCCGGCCCCGGCTGGGGCGGCGGTCAAGGCCCCGCCGGTCCCGGCGGTCCCGGCGGCCCCCCTCCCGGCTGGGGCAGCGGCTGGCAGGGCCGTCCACCGGCGGCCAAGCCCGGTGTCATTCCGCTGCGCCCGCTCGGCGTCGGCGAGATCCTCGACGGCGCCGTCTCGACGATGCGCACGTACTGGCGGACGGTCCTCGGCATCTCGCTGTCCGTGGCCGTGCTGATCCAGGTCGTACTCGTCCTGCTTCAGGGCTTTGTGCTCAACGACACCGTGGACACGGCCGCCCTCAACGACCAGAGCGCAACCCTCGGCGAAATCGGCCACGCGATGCGCAACGCCCTGATCAGCTCGGGCGTGATCCTGATCGTCAGCCTGCTCGGTCTGATCATCGCCACGGCGCTGCTGACGACCGTGACCAGCCGTGCCGTGCTCGGCAAGGCGGTGACGGTCTCCGAGGCGTGGCGCGACGCGCGACCCCAGGTGCCCCGCCTGTTCGGGCTCACACTGCTGCTTCCGCTGCTGGTCATAGCCGTCGTCGTGGTCGGCACCCTGCCCGGCCTCCTGCTCTCCGTGGCCGGGCTGGGACGGGGAGCGCTCGCGCTCGCCATGCTCGGCGGGCTCGCCGGGGTGATCGTGGGACTGTGGCTGGCGATCCGCTTCGCGCTCGCGTCGCCGGCGCTGATGCTGGAGAAGCAGAGCGTGGTGAAGTCCCTGAGCCGCTCCGCCAAGCTGGTCAAGGGTTCCTGGTGGCGCGTTTTCGGCATTCAGTTGCTGGCCACGATCATCGCCAACATCGTCTCGTCGATCATCCTCATTCCCTTTTCCCTCATCGCGGGCGCGGTCAGCGGCGACACAGCAGGTGGCCTGCTCGGCAGCACCGGCAGCCACGGCTGGTCGTACCTGATCATCAGCGGCCTCGGATCGGTGATCGGCTCCATGATCACCATTCCGATCACGGCCGGGGTCGCCGTGCTCCTCTACATCGACCAGCGCATCCGCCGCGAGGCGCTCGACCTGGAACTCGCCCGGGCTGCCGGCCTCCAGGGCTACGGCTCCGAAGCGCCGGGCCCCGTACCCGGAGGCTGAGGCCGTGTCCGACGCGGCGGGACCGCTCACGGCGGCACTGCTCACCGGCTCGGGCATCCCCGGTGGCCCGGCCGCAGCGCCGGGGGAGGATGCCGTGCCGGGCTCCGGCGCACTGGCCCGCACCGGTCTGCCGCCGGTGCCCCTTCCGCCGCGCACCGGGACGCCGCCACGTCCACGACTGGTCTTCCTCGCCGACCGGCTGGCCCCGTCCGGGCCACCGACACCGGCGCCCCGGCCGCTCCCGACGCAGGCACGGTCAGCGACGTCCCTACTGTCACCGACGGGACCGCTGTCCCCGACGGGCCCACTGCCCTCCACCGACCCACCAGCACCGCGGGGTGGGCTGTCATCGGCAGGCGGACTCTTCCCGGCGGGCCGCCCGCACCTCCGGCTCTCCCCGACAGGTCTGCTGTCACAAGGCGGCGACGGACCGCCGGTGACCGTCCCGCGTGACCCCGGCCGTACGGCCGCCAAGCACGAGCTGTCCAAGCGGATGTACCACGACCACGAACCGAGCCTGCTGCTGCGCGCCCTGAACCGCGTCTGGGACTGGGTGGAGCACCTCTTCGCCGCAGCATCCGGTGCCACACCCGGCGGCGGACTCGGGCTTTTCGTCATCGTGCTCGCCGTGCTGGCGCTCGCGGCACTGCTCTGGTGGCGCCTGGGCACACCACACCGCACTCCCACCACGACCCCCGCGCCACTCTTCGACCACCGCCCCCGCACCGCCGCCGAGCACCGCGCCGCCGCCGAAGAACACGCCACCCAGGGCCACTGGACCCAGGCCATGCAGGAACGGATGCGTGCCCTGGTCCGCGCGCTGGAAGAACGCGCCCTGCTCGACCACCTCCCCGGGCGCACCGCCGACGAGGCCGCCGCGCAGGCCGCAGCCGCACTGCCGGCGTACGAAGATCGACTGCATGCCGCCGCACGCGAGTTCGACCACGTCACATATGGCGGCCGTAGCGGTGACCCGCAGACGTACCACCGCCTGTCCGCACTCGACGACGACCTGGCACGCGCCAGACCCGTGGTCACCACACCCGGCGTCCCCACCATCGACCGCCCATGACGCAGACTCCAGGAACCCCAGGCACGACCGACCCGCAGCCACCCGAGCCACCGGCCCATCAGGCACCCGCGGCACCGGCCCATGAGCCGCCCGCGCCGAAGGCGGCGCAAGGAAAGCCCCGCCCCACACCGGTCGAAGACTCTCATCGGCCGACGCCGACCTCGGTCTCTCCTACCGTTCGTCAGGTATGGGCCCGCGCCCGGGGGCTGCTGCTCGGCGCCGTCGTCCTCCTCGTCGCGGCGGTCGTGCTCGCCGCGCTGCGCTCGGACGCCCAACACGGCCGGCTCGACCCGCGCTCCGCCGATCCATTCGGCTCCCGCGCCGTCGCCGAGTTGCTCGCCGACAACGGCGTGTCCACCCGCGTCGTCACCACGACCGCCGCCGCTCGGGCCGCCACGGGCCCCAACACCACCCTCCTCGTGGCCTCCCCCGACCTGCTGACCGGCCATCAGCAAAACCTGCTCCACGCGGCCACCGCCGGCTCCGGTGGCCGCACCGTCCTCGTCGCGCCCGGCCAGCCGTCCCTCGACACGCTCGCGCCCGAAGTCACCGCGGACCCTGCCCCCAGTCTCGACTCCACGCTCGCCCCCGGCTGCGATTGGCCGGCGGCTCGGCGCGCGGGCGCGGCAGACACCGGTGGCATCCGCTACAACACTTCCTCGGCCGACGCCAACACCTGCTACTTCAGCGACGGCCTGCCCTCCCTCGTCCGCGTCCCGGCCGGGGGAAACGCGGGCGACACCATCGTCATCGGCGCGCCCGACATCCTCCTCAACGATCGCCTCGACCAGCAGGGCAACGCCTCGCTGGCCCTGCAACTCCTCGGCTCCCGCCCCCATCTGGTCTGGTACCTCCCCACACTCACCGACCAGGAGGCCACCGACGGTGGCCACCGCAGCTTCTACGATCTGATCCCGCCCGGGTGGCTCTGGGGCGCCCTGCAACTCACCATCGCCGTCGCCCTCGCCGCCGCCTGGCGCGCCCGCCGGCTCGGCCCCCTCGTCCCCGAACGCCTCCCCGTCGTCATCCACGCATCCGAGGCCGCCGAGGGCCGCGCCCGCCTCTACCGCAAAGCAGACGCCCGGGACCGCGCCGCCGCAGCCCTGCGCGCTGCCACCCGCACCCGTCTCGCCCCCCTCCTGGGCACTCCGCCCGCCCAGGCGCACACCCCCGAAGTCCTGCTCCCCGCCCTGGCGGCCCGGTCCCCCGCCAACGGCACCCCCTCCGAACCACCGCACCGGCCCGCCGACCACCCGTACGGCCGGGAACGGCAGCTGCACGCACTCCTCTTCGGCCCGCCACCCCACGACGACGCAGCGCTCATCGCCCTCGCCGACCACCTCGACGCTCTCGAACGAGAGGTACGCCATTCATGATGGACCCGACCACTGACAACGCCCCTCCCGCAGCCGACTCCGGCGACCCCCGCGCCGCCCTGGAGACCCTGCGCGCTGAGATCGCCAAGGCCGTGGTCGGCCAGGATCCCGCCGTCACCGGCCTCGTCGTGGCTCTGCTCTGCCGCGGCCACGTCCTCCTCGAAGGTGTCCCCGGCGTCGCGAAGACCCTCCTCGTTCGGACCTTGGCCGCCGCCCTCGAGCTCGACACCAAACGCGTCCAGTTCACCCCCGACCTGATGCCGAGCGACGTGACCGGCTCCCTCGTCTACGACGCCCGCACCGCCGAGTTCTCCTTCCAACCCGGCCCCGTCTTCACCCACCTGCTGCTCGCGGACGAGATCAACCGAACCCCGCCGAAAACCCAGTCGTCCCTGCTCGAAGCCATGGAAGAACGCCAGGTCACCGTGGACGGCACCCCCCGTCCGCTTCCCGAGCCGTTCCTGGTCGCCGCCACCCAGAACCCCGTCGAGTACGAGGGCACGTACCCACTTCCCGAGGCCCAGCTGGACCGCTTCCTGCTCAAGCTCAACGTTCCGCTGCCGTCCCGCCAGGACGAGATCGACGTAGTGAAGCGCCACGCCGAGGGCTTCAACCCGCGCGACCTGCGCGCCGCCGGCGTGCGCCCCGTCGCCACTTCCGCACACCTTGAAGCGGCGCGCGAGGCTGTCTCCCGTACCGTCGTCTCGTCCGAGATCACCGGTTATGTCGTCGACATCTGTCGGGCCACCCGCGACTCACCGTCCCTCACCCTCGGCGTCTCCCCGCGCGGCGCCACGGCCCTGCTCTCCACGTCCCGCGCGTGGGCCTGGCTGACCGGCCGCGACTACGTCATCCCCGACGACGTGAAAGCGCTGGCCCTGCCCACGCTGCGGCATCGCGTTCAGCTCCGTCCCGAGGCCGAGATGGAAGGCGTGACCGCGGACTCCGTCATCACCGCGATCCTCGCCCAAGTCCCGGTCCCCCGCTGACTTGCTGACCTGCTGACCTGCCAACCCGCTGACTTGCTGACCTGCTGACCTGCCAACCCGCCAACCCGCTGACCCGCTGACCCGCTGACCCGCCAGAGGATCCATGGCACTCACCGGACGCACCGCCCTGCTGGCGGCCTTCGCCGCTCTGCTTGTTGGCGTCCTCGCACCCAGTTGGTCGGGCATCCTGGCCGTCAACGTTCCCCTAGTCGTCCTGTGCCTCTTGGACTTCACCCTGGCCGCCCCCGTGCGGCTGCTCCGTCTCGCCCGTTCCGGCGCCACGGCCGTACGCCTCGGTGAGCCGGCCACCACCACTCTCACCCTCACCAACCCGACCCGTCGCCCCTTGCGGGCACGGCTCCGGGACGCCTGGCCGCCCAGCAGTTGGGCTCCGGGAACGGAGATCACCGCCGCCCGACACGACGTGACCGTGCCCCCGGGCGAGCGTCGCCGTCTCACCACCCATCTGCGCCCCACGCGCCGCGGCGACCATCACTCCGCCCGTGTCACGATCCGCTCCTACGGGCCCCTCGGTCTGCTCTGCCGCCAGGGGGGCCACGAGGTTCCGTGGACGGTACGTGTCCTGCCTCCGTTCCACAGCCGCAAGCACCTGCCGTCCAAGCTCGCGCGGCTCCGCGGACTCGACGGCCGCACCAGCGTCCTGACACGCGGCGAGGGAACCGAGTTCGACAGCCTGCGCGAGTACATCCCCGGCGACGACACACGCTCGATCGACTGGCGAGCCACGGCCCGTCAGTCCACGGTGGCCGTCCGCACGTGGCGCCCGGAGCGTGACCGCCGCATCTTGCTCGTCCTGGACACCGGTCGTACGTCGGCGGGCCGTGTCGGGGATGCCCCGCGCCTGGACGCCGCCATGGACGCGGCCCTCCTGCTCGGCGCACTCGCCTCGCGCGCCGGTGACCGGGTGGACCTGCTGGCTTACGACCGTGGGATCAGAGCCCTCGTGCAGGGTCGAAGGGCAGGCGATGTGCTGCCGGCGATGGTCGATGCCCTGGCCACGGTGGAACCCGCGCTCGTCGAGACCGACGCCCGGGGCCTTGTTGCCACTGCTCTCGGCTCAGCATCGCGTCGCTCACTCGTCGTACTGCTGACGAGCCTCGACGCAGCCCCGGTCGAGGAGGGCCTGCTTCCCGTGCTCTCCCAGCTCACCCAACGCCATACGGTCCTCGTGGCCTCGGTCGCCGATCCTCATATCGCCCGCATGGCAGCGGACCGCGGCACCACAGATGCCGTCTACCAGGCCGCAGCGGCTGCGCAGGCCCAGGAGGAGCGTCGCCGCACGGCGGAGCAGCTCCTACGCCACGGTGTGACGGTCGTAGACGCCGTTCCCGATGATCTCGCCTCGGATCTGGCAGACGCCTATCTGTCACTGAAGTCCTCGGGACTGCTGTAGTGCTCGCCGCCCGTATGAATACGAGAGAAACTCGGCGTCGAATACGCAAAGGCCGCGCCGTAAAACGCAA
>NZ_JAMJWG010000025.1 GCF_024435355.1 Streptomyces odontomachi | reverse complement strand
ACCTGGGAGACCTTCGAGCGGGCCGGCATCGACCCGGGCACCGTGCACGGCAGCGACACCGGTGTGTTCACCGGGATCATGTACTACGACTACGGAACCCGCCTCGCCGACCGGGTGCCGGACGACCTCGAGGGCTACCTCAGCACCGGCAGCGCGGGCAGCGTGGCCTCCGGCCGGATCGCCTACACCTTCGGGTTCGAGGGCCCGGCCATCTCGGTGGACACCGCGTGCTCGTCGTCGCTGGTCGCCCTGCACCTGGCGGCGCAGGCGCTGCGGGGCGGCGAGTGCACGATGGCGCTGGCCGGCGGCGTCACCGTGATGGCGACGCCGACCACCTTCCTGGAGTTCAGCCGCCAGCGCGGGCTGTCCCCGGACGGTCGCTGCAAGTCCTTCGCGGGTGCCGCTGACGGGGTCGCTTGGGCGGAGGGCGCGGGCATGGTGCTGCTGGAACGGCTGTCGGACGCCCAGGCCAACGGCCACCCGGTCCTCGCCGTCATCCGCGGCTCCGCCGTCAACCAGGACGGCAGGAGCAGCCAGCTCACCGCCCCCAACGGCCCCTCCCAGGAACGGGTCATCCGGGCGGCGCTGGCGAACGCGGGACTGTCCACCGCCGACGTCGACGCGGTCGAAGCGCACGGCACGGGCACGACGCTGGGCGACCCGATCGAGGCGCAGGCGCTGATCGCCACCTACGGGCGGGACCGCGACCCGCTGCAACCGTTGTGGCTCGGGTCGCTGAAGTCGAACATCGGCCATGCGCAGGCCGCCGCCGGTGTCGCCGGTGTGATCAAGACGGTGGAGGCGCTGCGCCGCGGGGTGCTGCCGAAGACCCTGCACGTGGACGAGCCGTCCCCGCACGTCGACTGGGCGGACGGCGGCGTCGAACTGCTGACGCAGGAGCGCACGTGGCCCGAGACCGGACGTCCGCGCCGGGCCGCCGTCTCCTCGTTCGGCATCAGCGGCACCAACGCGCACGTGATCCTGGAGTCCGCACCCGAGGCGAAGACACCGGCCACGGACGCACCGACCGGGGCCGGTTCGGTGGTGCCGTGGGTGCTGTCGGCGAAGACGGAGCCGGCGCTGCGCGACCTTGCCGGCCGGCTGCACGGGTTCGTGTCCGGACGGCCCGAGCTACGGTCCGCCGACGTCGCGGCTGCGTTGCTCACCGGCCGCGGCGCCTTCGAGCAGCGGGCCGTGGTGCTCGGCGCCGACCGGGACGACGTCCTGACCGGACTCCGGGACCTCGCCGAAGGCACCGCTTCGCAGCGTGTCGTGTCCGGCCCGGTGCGGGGCGGGAAGCTCGCCGTGCTGTTCACCGGGCAGGGCGCGCAACGGCTGGGGATGGGACGCGAGCTGTATGCGGCCCACCCGGAGTTCGCGCGGGCCTTCGACGCGGTGTGCGAGGTCGTGGACCCGCACCTGGAGTCCCCGTTGAAGGAGGTGCTGTGGGGAGACCAGGGCGCGGGTGCCGGCGCCCGGCTGGACGAGACGCGGTACACGCAGCCGGGGCTGTTCGCGCTGGAGGTGGCCCTGTACCGGCTGGCGGAGTCCTTCGGGGTGCGGGCTGATGTGGTGGCCGGCCACTCCGTGGGCGAGCTGACCGCCGCTCATGTCGCCGGGGTGCTCTCCCTGGAGGACGCGGGCGTGCTGGTGGCCACCCGGGGCCGGTTGATGCAGGGCGCCCGCCCGGGCGGAGCCATGGTCGCTCTCCAGGCGACCGAAGAGGAGGTGCTGGCGCACCTCGCCGAGCAGCCGGGCGTGTCGATCGCGGCGCTCAACTCCCCGGACTCCACGGTGGTCTCCGGGGACGCGGACACCGTGGCACGCATCGCCGGGCACTTCGCCGAGCTGGGCCGTAAGACCCGGCATCTCCAGGTCAGCCACGCCTTCCACTCGCCGCACATGGACGGGGTACTGGAGGACTTCGAGAAGGTCGCGGCCGGGCTCACGTTCCGGGAGCCGTCGATTCCGGTGGTGTCGAACGTGACCGGGCAGGTGGCGACCGTCGACCAGCTGACCGACCCGGCGTACTGGAGCGGGCACGTCCGCCAGCCCGTGCGTTTCGCGGACGCGGTGCGCAGCCTGCACGCGTTCGGGGCGCGTACGTATCTGGAGCTCGGCCCCGACCCGGTCCTGACCGCGCTGGCCCGGACCACCCTGGACGGCGTCGACGAGGACGTGGCCGCCGTCGCTGCGCTGCGCGGCGAGCACCCCGAGACGCACACCTTCCTGGCCGCGCTCGCCGCGGCGCACGTGGGCGGCGTCCCCGTCGACTTCGAGCCGCTCGTGCCGGCCGCCGGAGCCGGGGTGGCGCCCGCGCTGCCGACGTATCCGTTCCAGCGTGACCGCTACTGGCTCTCGCCCACCCGGCCGGCCGGTGACCTCGGCAGCGCCGGGCTCGAGGCCGCCGGGCACGCCCTGCTGGACGTCGCCGTCGAACTGCCCGACGGGAGCCACCTCCTGACCGGGACGCTGTCCCTGGAACGGCACCCGTGGCTGGCCGAGCACACCGTGCTGGGCGGCCCCGTCCTGCCCGGGGCCGCGTTCGCCGATCTCGCCCTGCACCTGGCCGGCAGCTTCGGCTACGGGCAGGTGGCGGAGCTGGTCCTGGAACACCCGCTGGCGCTGCCCGAGCGCGGCGGCGTGGAGCTTCGGGTCCTGGTGGACGCGGTGGCGGACGCGGCCGGTGAACCCGAGCCCGGGGAACGGCCGTTCAGCGTGCACAGCCGCCTGCGGTCCGCGGACCGCGAGACGGGGGAGTGGGTCCGGCACGCCACCGGACGGCTCGCGGCGGACGAGCCGCACACCGCCGGGCGGCGGCCGGCGGAGCAGGCCGGCACCTGGCCGCCCACCGGCGCGACACCCGTGGACCTGACCGCGCTCTACGACGTCCTCGCCGACGTGGGCATCGGCTACGGCCCGGTGTTCCGCGGGCTGACCGCGGCCTGGACGCACGACGAGGAGCTGTACGGCGAGGTCGTGCTCGGCGACGACGTCGCACCCGACGGGTTCACCGTCCACCCGGCGCTGCTCGACGCGGCCCTGCATCCGATCGCCCTGACCGTGCCGGACGGCAAGGGCGACGACAACGCCTACGGCAACGACAAGGGTGACAAGGGCGACCGTGACGGCGCTGCCGGCGGCGGGCCGCGGCTGCGCCTGCCGTTCGCGTGGAGCGGGCTCGGCGCGCGGACGACGGGCGCCACGGTGCTGCGGCTGCGGATGTCGCCCACCGGCCCCGGCACCGTCGGGCTCACCCTCACCGACCCGGTGACCGGTGCGCACGCGCTGACCGCGGAGTCGGTGGCCGTCCGCCCGGTGGACCCCGCCCAGTTCGGCCCGGCGGGCGAGGAGCCGGCACCGCTGTACCTGGACTGGACCCCGATGCCGGCCGGCACCGCGCTGCCGGTCGCGGACAGCCGGTGCGGTGTCCTGGGCGCCGTACCGGACGCACTCGCCGGCCGGGCGCTCAGCACCTGGGCGGACCTGGACACGCTGGCCGCGGCGTACGGCGAGGCGAGCCAGCCGGCGGGCGCGGCAGCCGCGACGGGCGCACCGCACGCGGCGGGCACCGGAGCGGGCACGCGTGCGGACGGCACCGGGGCGCCCGACCCGGCGGTCCTCCCCGACCTCGTGTACTTCGCGCCGGGCGGTGCGCCGGGCGGCACGGCGGGCGACACGGCGGACGGCGGGCCGGTCGAGGCCGCGCACGGGGCGGCGCAGGAGGCGCTCGCGGTGCTGCGGGGCTTCGTCGCCGACGAGCGGCTGGCCGGGACGCGACTGGTGGTCCTGACCGAGGGCGCCCTCGCGGCGCGCGCCGGGGACACCGTGCCGGGGCTGGCGAACGCGCCGGTCTGGGGCCTGGTGCGGGCGGCGCAGTCGGAGAACCCGGGGCGGTTCGTGCTCGTCGACCACGACGGGACGACCGCCTCCTGGCAGAAGCTGCCGGCCGTGCTCGCCGGCGGTGCGGCGGCGCACGAGGAACAGTTCGCGCTGCGTGCCGGGGAGGCCTTCGTACCGCGGCTGGCCCGCGCGTCCGAGGCACCCGGCACCGGCCGGGCGCTGGACCCCGACGGCACCGTGCTGATCACCGGTGGCACCGGCACCCTGGGTGGGCTGCTCGCCCGCCACCTGGTCGGCACGTACGGCGCACGGCACCTGCTGCTGGCCGGCCGGCGCGGTCCGCAGGCCCCGGGCGCCGCGGAGCTCGTCGCCGAACTGGGTGCGTCGGGAGCCGAGGTCACCGTGGCGGCCTGCGACCTCACCGACCGGGACGCGCTCGCCGGGCTGCTGGCCCGGATCCCGGCCGCGCATCCGCTCACCGCCGTGTTCCACTCGGCCGGGGTGCTGGACGACACGACGCTGCCGTCGCTCACCCCCGAGCGGCTGGCGGGCGTGCTGCGTGTGAAGGTGGACGCCGCCTGGCACCTGCACGACCTCACCCGGGAGTCGGACCTGGCGGCCTTCGTGCTGTTCTCGTCGGCGGCCGGCACCGTCGGCGCACCCGGGCAGGCCAACTACGCCGCCGCCAACACCTACCTGGACGCGCTGGCCCAGCACCGCAGGGCCGGCGGCCGTCCCGGGCTCGCCCTCGCCTGGGGGCTGTGGGAGCAGGCCGGCGGGATGGCGGGCGGCCTCGACGGGCAGGACCGGGCCCGGCTGCGGCGCTCCGGCATCGCGCCGATGGGTGCGGAACTGGCCCTGCGGTGGCTGGACTCGGCGCTCGCCGCCGACCGCGCCACAGTGGTGCCGCTCCGCCTCGACGTGGCCGCCCTGCGCGCCGCGGGAACCGTCCCGGCGGTCTTCCGGAACCTGGTGCGCGCCCCGGTCCGCCGGGAGACCGCCGCCGGGCCGGCCGGCCGGGCCACCCTCCCGGAGCGGTTGGCGGGGCTGGCGTCCCAGGAGCAGTACGACCTGATCCTGGACACCGTCCGTGGCCAGATCGCCGCGGTGCTCGGCCATGGCACCCCGCGTGCCGTCGATCCCCGGCAGGGCCTGATGGAGATGGGCTTCGACTCGCTCACCGCCATCGAGCTGCGCAACGGCCTGGGAGCGGTCGCCGGTCTGAAGCTGCCCAGCACCTTCGTCTTCGACTACCCGACCCCGAAGGCGATCGCCCGGCAGCTGCACGAGCGACTGGGCACCGGCGACGCGGAGTCGGCGGCCGTGGACGAGACGGCACTGCGCCGCACCCTGGCCGCGGTGCCGCTGGACCGGTTCCGCGCCGCGGGGCTGCTCGAACCGCTGCTGAAGCTGGCCGGGTTCGCGGCGCCCGGGACAGCGCCGGCCGCCGATCCGACCGCCGGCGAGGCCGACGAGCCGGACGCGATCGACACGGCCGACACCGACGAGCTGATCCGGATGGCGCTCGCGGCCGACGGCATGGCGTGACGGAGCCCGTCGGCCCGCGTGGAGTGACGACACGTGGGCCGACGGCAGGTGGGCCGGACCCGTACGGGCCCGGCCCACCTGTGTGACCTGCTGGCGCGTCCTACTCGCCCTGGTGGACGAGTTCGATGTCATGGCTGTCGATCCGGCGCCCGGTGATGGTAAGACCGGCCGCCACCGGCGGGTAGCCGGCCGCCGTCACCGTGTACGCCCCGCCCTCCAGGTCGGAGAACGCGTACGCGCCGTCAGCGCCGGTCGTCGTCGTGGCGACCACGTTGCCGGAGGCGTCCGCCAGCGTGACCCGCGCACCGCTCAACGGGGTGCCCGCACCGCGCACCGTGCCCCGCACGTGCGCCCCGGACTGGAGCTCGATCTCGACCCGGGTGGCCCCGGTGCCGCCCACATCGACGGGTTGGGCGAGTGCCCGGTGGTGGGCCGAGTTGACCGCGAGGGTCACCGTGCCCGGCACCAGGTCGGGGATGGCGAACTCGCCCACGCCGTCGGTCTCCGTGGTGGCCAGCACGTCGCCGCGCGCGTTGGTCACGATGACCACGGCGCCGGGCACCGGGGTGCCGTCGTCCGCCGACCGCACCAGACCGGTCAGGCCGCTGGTGCCGCTCAGCTGGATGTCGTAGGTGAACGGCGCGTCGGAGACGAAGACCGTCAGTGCCTGGGGCTGGTAGCCGCCCGCCGAGGCGATGAGGACGTAGGAGCCGGAGGCGGGCGCGGACACGGTGTAGGCGCCGTCGCCCTCGGCGACCGACCGGCCCAGCTGGCGTCCCGTGGGCGAGATCAGCGTCACCGCGGCGCCGGGCACGGGCGTGCCGTCCGCGGTGTGGACGCGCCCGTCGATGCGGACCCCGCCGGCGAGTCCGTGCATCACGCCACCGACGTATCCGTTCACGCCGGTGCCGGCCGGCGGCGCCGGCTGGTCCTGGGCGGGCACGGGGGCGGTGCCGGGCGCGGGCTGCGCGGCGGTGGTCGTGCCGTCCGGCACGGGGGCCGGCGCCGTGGCCAGTGCCGCGGTCCGGGTCACGGCGGCCGGCTGGTGGCGCGGGATGAACGCGGCCAGCACCGCGGCGAGCACGGAGGCGCCGGCGCCGATCACCAGGACCGTGCGGAAACCGTCCTTGGAGGGCAGCTCGAAGGTGCCCAGCCTGATGGTCATCTGGGCCAGGATGACGCCGGCGACGGCGCTGGCGGTCGAGGTGCCGATGGACCGCATCAGGGTGTTGAGGCTGTTGGCAGCGCCCGTCTCGGACAACGGCACGGCGGCCATGATGAGCGACGGCATGGCGCCGTAGGTGAAGCCGATCCCGGCTCCGATGACGCAGGAGACCACCACCAGCTGCCAGACCTCGTCCATCAGCGCGATGTTCAGACCGTAGCCGAGGGCCACGATCAGGGCGCCGACGATCAGCGTGATCTTCGGGCCCTTGGCCTTCGAGAGGGCGGCGGAGACCGGGGCCAGGGCCAGCATCACCAGGCCGGACGGCGCCATGACCAGGCCGGCGGAGAGCAGCGACTGGCCCAGGCCGAAACCGGTCTCCTTGGGCATCTGGAGCAGCTGCGGCAGGACCAGGGACATCGCGAACATCGCGAAGCCGAGCGCGATCGAGGCCAGGTTGGTGAAGAGCACCTGGCGGCGCGCGGTGGTGCGCAGGTCAACCAGCGGCTCTTTGCTGCGCAGTTCGAAGACGCCCCACAGCAGCAGGATGACGACCGCCGCGCCGAACAGGCCGAGGGTGGTGCGGCTGCTCCAGCCCCAGTCGGCGCCCTTGGAGATCGCCAGCAGCAGGGACGACAGGCCGGCCGCCATCCCGATCGCGCCGACCACGTCGAACCGTCCACCCGTGCGCACCTGCGACTCCGGTACCAGGATCGGTACGAGGACGACGGCGATGAAGCCCAGGCCCGCCGAGGCCCAGAACAGCATGTGCCAGTCGAAGTGCTCGGCGATGACCGCCGCGGCGGGCAGTCCGAGCGCGCCGCCGACGCCGAGCGAGGCGCTCATCACGGCGGTCGCGGTGCTGAGACGTTCGACGGGGAGCTCGTCGCGCATGATGCTGATGCCGAGCGGGATCACACCGGACGCCATGCCCTGGAGGGCGCGTCCGACGATCATCGGCGGCAGGTTGTCGCTGAGCGCTGCGGTGACCGAGCCGGCCACCAGCATGATCAGGCTGATCAGCAGCATCTTGCGCTTGCCGAACATGTCGCCGAGGCGCCCCATCATCGGGGTGGCGACGGCGGCGGCGAGCAGGGTGGCGGTGACCGCCCAGGCGGCGTCGGACGCCGAGGCGTTCAGCAGGCGGGGCAGCTCCGGGACGATCGGGATGACCAGGGTCTGCATCGTCGCGACGACGATCCCACCGAAGGCCAGAACCGCCACGACAGCGTTCACCCGCGGCGCCGCGGGCATCCCCTCGCTGGAGGGGCGGGGAAGGGCATGGGACACGATCGGGCCTCCATAGGGCGATCAGCTCCGCGCCAGCCTCACAGAGACCTTCCCTTTGCGCAAGTTTTCCCCATGGGAAATTCTTCACTCTTCCCGTATGCTCGCCGTGATGAGCTCTGGCCTGCGTGAACGGAAGAAGGCGGCGACCCGGGAGGCGTTGCACGACGCCGCGGTACGCCTCGCCGCCGAGCGGGGCGTCGAGAACCTCACGGTCGAAGCCATCGCCGATGCGGCCACCGTCTCGCGGCGGACCTTCTCCAACTACTTCGCCAGCAAGGAGCAGGCGCTGATGCACCGCGACCGGGCCAGCATCGCCCGGCTCGTCGAGCACGTCCGCGCCCGCCCTGCGCACGAGACCCCGGCGACCGCTCTCGTCCACGCCGCGGAACAGCTCGCCGCGGGGCACACCACCGATCCCGTGCGGGAGGAACGGTACTGGGAGTTGCGCCGCCATCCCGCGCTCCTTGCCGAAATCGTTGCGACTTATGCCGCCGCCGAACAGGATCTGGCCGAGGCCGTCGCCCGGCGCCTCCCCGCCGGCGGCCCGACCGACCCGCTGCGCGCCCGCGTCATCGCGTCGACCTTCCTCGCCACCCTCCGCGTCGCCAGCCAGGCGGCCTCCGACCACCGCGACATGGACTACCGTGACCGCCTCTGCCGGGCCTTCGCCCATGCGCGGGAGGGATTCGCGGAGGGGGAGGCCGGCTAGCAAGGGGCGCGACGGACGCCGCGGACGCGAGAGCAAGGGGCGACGGGGCCGCGACGGCAGGACCGCGCCACCCGCCCGGCACCGCGTCACGAGTTGAAGTCCGCGCCGATCCAGTCCCAGTGCCCGGTGGGCGTGGACAGGGTGCGCGGGGTGATGTGGAGGGCGTTCCTTGTGGTCACCCCGCAGGCCGCGGACAGGAACTGCCAGGCCGCGCCGGAGACGTCATCGCGGGTCTCGGCGCCCTTGCCCTGCTGCGGGGCGCCGACGAGCAGGTCGGCCCGGCCGTCGTTGCCGGTGTCGACGAGCCTGACCGCCGCCCCGAACCTACCGCCGCTCACGGCGGCGCCCGCCACACCGCGGGTGCCCTCGCCGAGGGTCTGTGCGCCCTCCCCGGTCGGGCCGTGTGCTGTGCCGCGCATGATGACGACACGTCCCCGGTCGTCGTTCTCGTTCGGTACGCCGACGGCGAGGTCCGCCAGTCCGTCACCGTCGATGTCAGCCACGGAGAGGGCGGCGCCGAAGTCGTCGGACACCATCATGTCCCCGTCGGGCGTCTCCTCCTCCTCGGCGACTCCGGGGACACCGGGAGTGTCCTGGTTGTAGGTGGTGATGTGCCCGGTGTCGGGGCCGCTCCCGCCACCCGGCACGTAGACGACGGCGCCCGCCTTGATGTTCGGCACGTGATGTGCCCTGCCGTACCTGTCGACGTCCCCGTCCCCCGCCACTCCGCCGCCGTCGGCGTCGACGTACTGGAAGTCGTCGTCGGCGACGATGTCGTCGTATCCGTCGCCGTTCACGTCGCCGGTGGCGACGGTGCCGGCCACGTCCACACGGGAGCCGTCGGGCCTGGTCAGGAGGGTGCCAGAGGTGAGGCCTTGGTGGCTGCCCGGCCAGTGGACGAGGCCGTTGACGGTGCCGTCTCCGGTGCTGACGGCAGCGAGGTCGGTGATGCCGTCGCCGTTCGTGTCCCCGGCGGCCATGGTCCGGATGCCTCCGGCGTTCCTCGGTCCCCGCACGTCGTGTACGCCGCCGGCCGGTGTGCCGTCGCGGCCGAACGGACCGGTCAGGAGGCGCAGGTCGTCGTGGGACCCGATCCGGGTCGCCAGGTCCGGGGCGCCGTCGCCGTTGAAGTCGCCCGCCACGACCGTCCACCCGACGCCGTCACCCGGCTCTGCGCGGCTGGGCAGCGCGGCGGAACCCGACAGGCCGTGTGGGCCGCCCCAGACGACCGTGAGCGCCCCCGCGAACACCACGTTGTTGGTCCGGGGATCCACTGGTGAGTCCTCACCCCCGGAACCGACGACCAGGTCCGCGTACCCGTCGCGGTCGAGGTCGGCGGTGGTCACCGAGGTGCCGAAGCCGTCCCCGCGCTCGGCGGTTCCCACGATGCCGGGCCCGTTCTGGTGGATGAGCCGCTTCGACGAGGCACGCAGGCCGGAGGCCGAGCCGTACAGGACGGCCACGTACCCGGTGCCGAGTTCGGTCACCGGCACCTGCTTCAGGTGCTCGACCGTCGTGTTGGGGACGGGGAGGGCCACGTCGGAATAACCGTCGCCGTTGAAGTCGTCGTGGCGTGGCCCGTCAGGGTGCCGCGCGGAGGCGGACATGGTGCTCGTCGCGGGAGTGCCGTCGGCGCACCACCCGGGCAGGCCCTCCCCCGTTCCGGAGCCGGGCACGGAGACCGTGCAAGCAATCACCGACAGGCCCACCGTCAGCATCACCACCAGCCCACGGGCGTGTGCGGCTCCACGTGCGTCCATGTGCGTCCCTCGCCTTCCAGCCACTCCTTCTGTCTCTCGTCCGACCTGCCTGCGGGGGCCATGGATGCCCGCCTGCACGTAACGTTCCGTATGCGAACGGATAACGGGCCCGGCGGGGCGTGTGTACGCCTCGTCAGGAGCCCGTCGGCATCATTGCCCCGCCCCACCGTGCGCCCTAGATTGAAAGGGTGCTGGATGTCATGACCACCACAGGTCTGCTGGGGGCGGCACACCTGGGCACCGTCCTGCCCCATGAGCACTTGCTGTCCAACACGATCCGGGAGTACCGGGCCACCGGACTGCTCCATGACATGGCGGTGATGTCCGCCGAGGTCAGCGCCTTCGTGGCGGCGGGTGGCGGGACCATCGTGGACGTGACGCCCGCCGAGATCGCCCAGGGCGCGGCGCCGGATCCGCTCGGTGTCCTGGACGACCGGGCGAAGCGCAGGCGTCCGGCGGCGGACACCACGGGCACCCGGCCGGTCGCCAACGTCCTGGCGCTGGCGCGGCTGGCGGAGGAGACCGGCGCCCATGTGGTGCTCGGCACCGGGCACTACCGGGACCCGTACCTGGACCGCGACTGGTTCGACCGCACCAGCGCCGACGAGATCGCCGAGCTGATGGTCAGGGATCTCGAAGAGGGGTTTCCCGGCACGGCGGTCAGGGCGGGCGTCATCGGGGAGATCGGCGCCGAGCAGTGGTACGTCTCGGCGGCGGAGGAGCGCTCCTTCCGCGCCGCCGCCCGTGCCCAGCTGCGCACCGGCGTCATGATCACCACGCATGCCATGCGCTGGCCCGTCGGACTGGCCCAACTGGACATCCTGACCGCGGAGGGCGTGGACCCGCACCGGGTCGTCATCGGCCACTGCGACCTGGTGCCGTTGCCCGAGTACCACCTGGAGATCGCCCGGCGCGGTGCGTACGTGCAGTTCGACACCTTCCACCGGTGCACCGACGCGGGCCAGTTGCGGGCGCGTGTCGAGGCCATGGTGCGGCTGGTGCGGGCGGGGCACCTGGAGAAGGTCCTGGTCTCGCACGACGTGTTCCGCACCGACCACCTGCGCTCCTCGGGCGGCACCGGCCTTGCGTTCATCCCCGAACGGTTGCCCGGCGCGCTCACCGACGCCGGCCTGGACGCGGAAGAGGTGACACAGATTCTCACCGTCAACCCGCAGCGCGCGTTGGCAGGGTGAATTCGACCGGCACATCGGCCCCACCGACCTCCCCCACACCGCGATGGCGTGGGAGGTGCCCCCAGGAAGGCGGCTCATGACGCGCAGCATCGAAAGCGAACGTGGCAGCGGCGGCGGCAGCAGCGGTCACGGCAGCGGTAGCAAGGGATTGTTGATTCTCCGTGTGGTGCTCAGCGTGGTCCCGTTCCTCGGCATGTGCGGCGCCGTGCCGCTGGTCAACCAGGTGGAGCCCTACGTGCTCGGTATGCCCTTCCTGGTCTTCTGGATCGGCGCCTGGACGGTGCTGACCAGCGTCTGCATGGGGCTGGTCCACCTGCTCGCGCCCGCTGCGACAGTGGCCGACGAAGGCCGGCGGTCATGAACGCCGGCCTGGTCTGCATGGCCGCCGTCTGCCTGGTGGCCCTCGTCATCGCGCTGCTCAGCCGCTCCCGGAACGTCGACCTGGAGCAGTGGTCGATCGGCGGCCGGCGGTTCGGCGCACCGTTGATCTTCCTGCTGCTGGCCGGTGAGATCTACACGACGTTCGCGTTCCTCGGCGGCAGCGGCTGGGCCTACGGGCAGGGCGGTGCCGCCCTGTACGTGGTGGCCTACTCGCCGCTGGCCTACGTGGTGTCCTACTGGCTGCTCCCGGTCGTCTGGCGCTATGCGAAGGCCACCGGAGCCATCTCCCAGTCCGACTTCTTCACCAGCAAGTACGACAGCCCCGTGCTCGGCGTGCTGGTCACCGTGATCGGCGTCGGCGCGATGATCCCCTACATGACGCTCCAGCTCCAGGGCATCAGCATCATCGCCTCCGAGGCGTCCTACGGCCGGCTCGGCCGCACCCCCGCCGTGCTCATCGCCTGCGCGCTGCTGGTGGCGTACGCGGTCGCCGGCGGTATGCGGGGTGCCGCGCTCAACGCCGCCATCAAGGACATCCTCATCCTGGCCACCGTCATCGCGCTGGTCGTCTACCTGCCGCACCACTACTTCGGCTCCTGGGAGGGCATGTTCCGGGCCGTGCAGCTGAAGGACCCCGGGCACGCCACGCTGCGGGTGGCCACCGGACACGGCGTCACCTGGTTCATCTCCACCGTGACGATCAGCGCGATCGGGTTCTTCATGTGGCCGCACCTGTTCACGGCGTCGTTCGCGGCCCGCAACGAGCAGACGTTCCGGCGCAACGCGGTGCTGCTGCCGCTGTACAACCTGATGCTGCTGTTCGCCCTGCTGGTCGGCTTCACCGCCTTCGCCCGGATCCCCGGTCTGTCCGGCACCGATCAGGACCTGGCGCTGCTGCGGCTGGTCAAGGACGCGCTGCCGCCGTGGCTGGTCGGACTGGTCGGCGCCGCCGGGCTGCTGACGGCGCTGGTGCCCGGTGCGGTGCTGGCCACCACCACCGGGACCCTGCTCGCCAACAACGTGTACCGCCCGCTGCGCCCCGGCACCGGTGACCGGCAGCTCGCCGGCGTCGCACGCGGTGCGGTCGTCCTCGTCGTCGCGGCCGCCGCGCTGCTGGTGTTCTACGGCGGCTCCACGCTGGTCAGCCTGCTCATCGTGGGCTACTCCTACATCGTGCAGCTGCTGCCGGCCCTGCTCACCAGCCTGTTGCCGCGCAACCCGCTGGAGCGCTGGGGCGCCGGCGTCGGCGCCGTGGTGGGCGTCGTCGTCGCCAGCCTCTTCGCCTTCAACGCGGTGACGGTGGCGGACCTCCAGAAGGTGCTGCCCACCGAGCTGGCCCAGCTCAACAGCGGGGTCTTCGCGCTCGTGGCCAACGTGCTGGTGGCCTTCACGGTGTCCGGCGCGATGCTACGGAGTCGTCGCTCCCGGCCGTCGCCCCGGCCGCAGCCGGCGCCGGAGCAGCAGGTACCCGGGTCCGCTGCGCCATGAGGACCGTGCCACCGACCCCGAGGCCGACCAGCAGCATCACGCCGTTGAGCGGCTCGTCCAGCAGCAGGCTGGCGAACAGCATGGTGAGGATGGGCTGGAGCAGCTGGATCTGCCCGACCTTCGCCACCCCGCCCGCGGCGAGCGCCCGGTACCAGCAGAAGAAGGCGATCAGGGAGCTGCCCACCGCCAGGTAGAGGAAGGCGCCGACGGTGCGCCAGGTCAGCGACGCCTCCGACGGCAGGCCGGTGACCAGCACGATGGCGAGGACGGCGGGGAACCCGATGATCAGCGACCAGCAGGTGACCAGCCAGCCGGGCGCTTCACGGGACAGCACCCCGCCCTCCGCGTACCCCAGCGCGCACAGCAGCACCGCCAGGATCAGCTCCACATCACCGGCGCCGAACTGGCTGTCGGCGCCCAGCGCCAGGTAGCCGGCGATGAGCGCGGTGCCGGCGCCGCACCACGCCCAGAAGACCAGCGTGGGCTTCTCCCTGGCCCGCGCCGTCGCCATCACGGCGGTGGCGGCGGGCAGGAAGGCGATCATCACGGCCGCGTGGCTCGCCGAGACCGACTTGAGCGCGTGCGCGGTCAGCAACGGGAAGCCGACGACCGACCCGATGGCGACGACGACGACCGACACGAGCGAGCGCCGGGGCGGGAACACCGGACGGCGCAGCACCACGAGCAGCAGCACCGCGATCAGCGCCGCCAGCAGGGCCCGCCCCGGCCCCACCAGCTCCGGACCGAACGCGGGCACGGCGTACCGGGTGACGGGGAGGGTGAGGCTGAAGCCGACCACGCCGGCCAGACCGAGACCCTGGGTGCTCAGGGTGCTCAACCCCGCCTCGCTGCCCGCCGACCCGTCCGTGTCGCCGTCGGCCCGCCCGTTCGTGCCGGAGTTCCCGCCCGCGTCGCTCATAGGTCTCCCTTACTGTGCTGTCGTGTCACCGGACCGGGCCTGGAGCTACTCAGGTTTCCCGCGCGATGCCCGCGCCGGTCACCCGACTGGCCCGTTTTTCCGGCTGGGGGTCCGGGGGTCATCCCCCGGGACATGCAGTCGGCCGGGGGTCCGGGGGTCATCCCCCGGGACATGCAGTCGGCCGGGGGTCCGGGGGTCATCCCCCGGGACATGCAGTCGGCCGGGGGTCCGGCCCGTCGCGGAGCGATTGTGGACCACAGCGTCCCCCGGGAAAACTCAGTGTGCCGTGGTGTCACCGAAATGGGCCTGGAGGTCCGCGGCCAGGCCGGTCCCGTCCCAGGGGAAGGCCGTGTCGAGCCGGCCGAAGTGGCCGTAGGTCGCCGTCGGCAGGAACGCCACCTTGCGCAGCCCCAGCCGTTCGATCACGGCCTCCACCCGGAGGTCTACCAGGTTCGGCAACGCCTGCGCGACCTGCGCCGCGCCGATGCTCCCGGTGCCCAGGAAGTCCACGTCCACCCAGACCGGCAGCGGCTCGCCGATGGCGTAGCCCAGGCCGACCCGGCAGCGCCGGGCCAGCCCGGCGGCCACCAGGTTCACCGCCAGGTACCGGGCCGCGTACGCGCCCGAGCGGTCGACCTTGGTCGCGTCCTTGCCCGAGCAGCACCCGCCACCGTGCCGCACCAGGCCGCCGTAGGCGTCCACCATCAACTTGCGGCCCGTCAGGCCCGCGTCGGCCGAAGGACCGCCCACCACGAACGTGCCGGCCGGGTTCACGTACACCCGGGCGGGAGCGACGCCGCGCTCGCGCAGCGCCGGGCCCACCAGCTTCTCGGCGACCATCCCGGTCAGCTCGTCGAGGCCCAGCTCGGCGGGGTGCTGTGCGGAGACCACCACCACGGCCTGCTGCCCGGTGCGTTCGTCGGCCGCGCTGCCGGAGAGCTGGACCTGGACCTTGCCGTCCGGGCCGAGCAGCCGGGCACCGTCGTCGTCGCGCGTGGTGCTGACGCGCCGTGCGATGTCGTGCGCCAGCACGCAGCTGAGCGGCATCCGTTCCGGGGTCTCGTCGGTCGCGTAGCCGTAGACGATGCCCGAGTCACCGGCACCGCCCTCGTCGACCCGGTGGGCGATCTCCGGCGACTGCCGGTCCAGCAGCAGGCGTACCTCGCTGCGCTCGGCCGACAGGCCGTGCCGTGCCTCGTCGTGGTAGCCCACCCGATCCAGCACCCCGCGGACGGTGGCCTCCACGTCCACGTCGGCGGTGGAGGTGATCTGCCCGGTGGCCACCACGGTTCCCCGGGTGACCAGCACCTCGCAGTTGACCCGCGCGAACGGGTCGGTGGCGAGGAAGGCGTCCAGCACGCTGTCCGATATCTGGTCGGCGACCTTGTCGGGGTGCCCGGGGCACACCGATTCGGCGATCTGCACTGCGGTCGGCTCGGCGGAAGGCTGAACCATGCGGACTCCTCGGCTTAGGGCCTGTCCGGCGGATCAGGCCGCATTCGGGTAACGGTTCCCTTATCGGTGCACGTGAGCGGGGTCTGGTGCTCCCCCACTGCCCTAAAGGCGTGGGAGGTGCCCCCATGCTGCAAGGCGGAGGAGGGCGTCGACGCGGAGCGACGGGGGTACCTCCCTGCTCGAACGAAGTTGAGAGCTTGGGGGAAACCGACGACAACGCCGCTGGGGGTACCTCCCACGCCTTTAAGGCAGTGGGGGAGGGCGTGCCAACCCCGCGACCGCGGCAAGATCCGCCGGACAGGCCCTAGGGGGAGACGGGGGAGGGACGGACACCGCTGCGTGCGACGGCGTCCAGGACGAGGGCACGTTGGCGGGCCGGACCGACGCTGATCCGCAGGCAGTCGGTCAGCCCCGGTGCGGCGGCCAGCTGCCGTACGAAGACGCCGAGCGCCTGCAACTCCTCGGCGAGCCGCTTGGCGTCGGCCGGCGAGGGCAGCCGCACCGTCACGAAGTTGGTGTGCCCGTGCAGCACGGTGAACCCCAGCTCGTCGAAGGCGGTGGCGTAGTGCGCCCGGCCGGCGGCGGTCTCGGAGAGCACCCGGGTGAGGTGCTCGCCGGCGTCGAGCGCGGCGAGCGCCGCGGCCTCCGCGATCCGGCCCACCACGTAGTGCTCGGCACCGTCCGCGAGCGCACGGACCAACCTGGGCTGGCCGACCGCGTACCCGATCCGCAGCCCGGCCAGCGCATACGCCTTGGAGAACGTGCGCAGCCACAGGATGCGACGGGACGCCAGGTCGTCGGCGGTCAGCTGGGTGGCCGGGTCGGCGTGTGCGGCGTATTCGGCGTAGGCGCCGTCGACGACCAGCACGGTGTGTTCCGGCAGTTCGTCCGCCAGCGCCAGCAGGGCCGTCCGGCCGTGCAGGGCGCCGGAGGGGTTGTCGGGGTCGGCGATGTAGACGACGTCGGCCCGCCTGCGGTGCGCGCACTTCACCAGCGCCCGCAGGTTCGGCGCGTCCGACAGGTACGGCACCTGGTGGACCTCAGCCCCGGCGGCATGGGCGAAGTAGCCGAAGGTCGGATAGGTGGCGTCGCTGGTCACCGCGTCCCGTTCGGGACCCAGGAAGGTACGGCAGACCTGGCCGATCAGACCGTCCACGCCGGAGCCGATCCGGATGCCGTCCGGGGACACCCCGAGCCGGCCGGCGAGCCGCTCGCGCAGCACGAGGTGGTCGCAGTCGGGGTAGCGGTGCACCTCGGCCGCCGCCGCCGCGATGGCCTCGACCACCTCGGGGGCGGGCCCGAACTCGTTCTCGTTGGTGCTCAACCGTTCCCTGGCCTGCCGGCCGACGGCACGCTCGGTCATCTCCAGGGAGGGAAACGGGTTCTCCACGTCCGCGCTCACTCGGGTCCTTCCGTCGCCGCTCCGGGGCTCGCAGCGGTGCCTGGGTCGCCGAGGCCGAGCCGTTCGGCGAGGTACTCGTTGTAGCGGCGCATGGCGAGCATCCGCAGCGCGCCACCGGTGATCAGCTCGATGCCCGCGTCGGGTTCCGCGGCCACGATGGGCAGGATGACGCCGTCCAGCCACTCGGGCCCGTGCTCGGCGTCGCCCTCGATGTGGCTGTGGAAGAACTCGAAGTCCTCCGACCCGGTGTAGCCGTGCCGCTCCAGGCCCTTGACCACCGCGGCGTCACGGTCCACGTCGAACAGCTCGGGCATGGCGAGGCTGCCGAGCGCCTTGAAGTAGTGCCGGCGGTTGCAGGCGAGCACGAAGTACAGGTTGTGGCCGGCGTAGGGCCGCCAGTCCTCCCACGGGGGGACGTCCGGGAGCGACAGCGACAGGGTGCGCAGGCCCCGGGTGAACTGGAGGGTGTGGGCGCGGTGTTGGGTGCCCTCGCCGCACTCGTCCCACATGTGCTGGCTGATCTCGTGCTTGACGGTCTCCATGAAGTGCGGCTGGGCCAGCACGAGGGCGTCGTAGAAGCGGTAGTTGAGGTAGCCGTCGGCCTGGATGAAGCGGGCCAGCTGGTCCAGCGTTGCCCGCTCGGCCAGCGCGGTCTCCACCGTGCGGTCCAGCGCGTTGCGCTGCTTGGCCTCGGTCAGGAACCAGTCCCGCACGAAGTCCGGGCGGGTGGCGTCCCCCTCGGGCGGCAGCCGGTCGGTGATCTCCTCGACGTCGCCGCGCAGCACCGCGTCCTCGTAGATCGAGCGGAACGCGTTGAACCAGGCGCTGCGCTCGTGCACGGCGGGGCCCAGCGGGTGGCCGAGCACGGCCTCGTAGACCGTGTACGCGCTGCGGTGCACGTCGAGCAGGGCGTCCTCGTCGCCACCGCGCAGCCCGAGGTCGAGGCGCTCGCGGAGGGTGGCCAGCAGGGTCCGGTGGTGCGGGTTGAGTTCCAGCGGCTCCGTCGGGCCCCGCAGGCTCTCGCCCAGCAGGCTCTCCACCGACCCCGGCGGGACCTGATCGGCCGAGCGCAGCACGCCGGCACGGGGCGGGACGCGTTCCAAGGACAGGTCGTCGATCACGGCATTGCTCCCTTGATCACTTGTCTCCCCGATGTCTTCACCCGATGTGTTCACCTGATGTCCGCCACGGAATCGTCGAGCCGTACCGGCATCCGCAGCGTCGCGAGCAGTTCGTACAGGCTCAGGTTCAGCTCGGCGGCGACCTGCTGGGCGGTGCGTGCCGCGCCGCGGCCGTCCGGCTCGGACCCGATGAAGGTCATCCAGTCGCCGGGGCGCGCCCCGGGCGCGTCGGTCACATCGAACTGGGTGCAGTCCATACCGGGCCGGCCCACCATCGGGCAGCCGCGTCCGTGCAGCAGCCCCGTGAACCCGGCGGGCGCCCCGGCCAGGCCCCGCGAGAAGCCGATGGCCACGGAGGCGACCCGGCGGCCGGGTGCGACGGCGGCGACCCGGTCGTAGCCGAGGCCCTCCGCACGGGTGAGCGTGACGACGTCGAGCACCCGGGCCCGCACGGTGACGGCCGGGCGCAGCCGGTGCAGCCCGGAGCCGTCCCAGCCCGGCAGGGACCGGCCGGCCGGCACGAGCAGCCCGTACAGCCCGATGCCCGGGCGCACCCAGTCGGTGCCGTGCAACGCCGCCGGGTGCAGCACCCCGTGGGTCGCCGCAAGACTGGCCGCGACGCCCGCACCGAGCACCGCACGCACCCGCTCGAGGCGGGACGCGAACGTGGCGGCCTGCTCGACGGTCTCCGCCGCGTCGTGCGCGGAGCTCGACAGGTGCGCGAAGAACCCGGTCACGAGCACCGCGGGGCGTGCCTGGCGCAACCGGTCGAGCACCGCGTCGAAGTCCCGCTCCTCGCGCGGCCCGAAACGGTTGAAGCCGACATTGGCCCGCAGCCACACGCGCACGGGTGCCCCGCGCCGCTGCGCCACCGCCTCGTGGCGTGCCACCTGCTCGACGGTGGCGACCGCCGGCGTCAGCCGGTACCGGGCGCACGCCTCGGCGTTCTCGTCGACGTCGACGTCCATCACCAGCAGCGGCGCGGTGCTGCCGTGCTCCCGCAGCGCGACGCCTTCGGCGACGGTGTCCACCGCAAGCGCGTCGACGCCCGACGCCACCAGCAGCTCACCGACCGCGGGCGCGCCGAGCCCGTACGCGTCGCCCTTGACGACGGCCATGATCCGCCGGCCGCCGGCGGCCGAGCGCAGCACGGTCACGTTGTGGCGGATCGCGTCGCCGGAGACGGTCTTCGCCAGCCGGGCCGCGGCCAGCAGGGCCGGGGAGGAGCGGACCGCGGTCTCGGTCATGCCCGGTCCCGGTCCGGGTAGTGGACCCGCTTGCCCTGCCAGTTGACCAGCTCCAGCACCCGGTAGCCGTGGTCGTCGACGGTGTGCCGCGGGTAGCCGTCCGCCGCGTCGATGTCGACCAGGGGCACCGTGTACTTGCCGGTGGAGTGCGGCAGGACGTACTCGGGGACGGCCGGGTTGGAGATGTGCCGCTTCAGCGAGCGCACCAGTTCCACCCCGCGCTGCACCGGCACGTGGAAGCACTCGGACTCCGGGCTGTGCGGCATGAAGTGGTACAGGTAGCCGGCGTGCACGCCGCGCCGGTACAGCCCCATGCACAACCGGCGCAGGGTGGCCGGATCGTCGTTGACCCCGGCCAGCAGCGGGACGTTGGCGAAGATGATGGGCACGGCCTCATGCAGCCGTCGCACGGCCGTGTCGAACGCGCGGCTGAGCTCGTGCGGGTGGGTGATGTGCAGGCCGATCGCGGTCACGTCGTGCCGGGCCAGTACCGCGACGAGTGCGGGGTCGACCCGGTAGGGGTTGAACGTCAGCGCACGGGTGTGGATGCGCAGGATCAGGTCGGGGCGGGCCTGCCGCGCCTCGTCCAGCAGGGCGTCTATCTGCTCGTTGCCGTGCATGAGCGGCTCGCCGCCGCTCAGGATGATCTCCTCGACCTCCGGGTGCTGCACCAGGTAGGACAGGGTGTCCCGCCAGTGGTCGTGGTCGAAGGTCTCCTTCGACGAGTCCTTGTCGAGGGTGCGCAGCGCCTCGTAGCAGAACTGGCAGTAGGCGTGGCAGACGTTCGCGTAGCGCACGATCAGGCGGTTGTCGTACTTGCGCTGCGCGATGGGGGTCACCATCTCGTGCGCGAGTTCCCAGTTCTCGGTCTTCCCGTCGTAGCGGTACGGGTCGTCGCTGCTGTCCTCGTCGAGCGGGGCGACCTGCCGCCACAGCGGGTCCTCGGCCAGCGGTGCGCCGGTGTCGGGGTCCTTGTCGATGAGGCTCAGGTAGTACGGGGTGACCTGGAACCTCCTGCTGACGGTGTGCTGGTCGATGCGCTCCAGTAACTCCCGGTCGCAGCGCGGGAAACGCTGCTCGAACTGCCGTGAGGTGCGTACCGCGTTGCGCTGCTGCCACCGCCAGTCGTTCCAGGGTTCGCTGGTGGTGTTCGGCGTGATGATGTTGCTGGTCATCCTGGTTTCCTAGGGGTATGGGTCGAGCGTGTGGGGGGGGTGGGGCGGCCGGGAGGTCAGGCCACGGGGAACGCGGAGGTGACCGGAGCGCCGGTGATCATCTGGAGCACTGCTTCCGCGGCCCGGGTGCGCAGTTCGGCCATGGACTCGACCGAGTAGAAGGCGGCGTGCGGGCTGAGCAGTGCCCGTTCATGGCTCCGCAGCCACTGCGGGATCGCCGGCTCACCCTCCACCACGTCGAGGCCGACGTGGGCCGGCCGCTCCTCGGCGAGCGCGGCACGCAGCGCGGCGACGTCGATCAACCCGCCCCGTGCCGTGTTGAGCAGGATCGCGCCCTGCTTCATCTGGTGCAGTCGCACCCCGTCCAGCAGGTGCCGGGTGTCCGGCGCGAGCGGCACGTGCAGGCTCACGACGTCGGACTCCCGGAGCAGTTCGTCGAGCTGGTGCCGGCGCTCGATGCCGAGGGCCTTCTCGACGCCGGGGTGGTTGTACGGGTCGTGGAAGACCACCCGGATGCCGAACGCGGCCGCCCGCTGTGCCACCGCGAGCCCGATGCGGCCCAGGCCGACGACTCCCCACACCATGCCCCGCAGCCGGCGCGGCGCACCGATCACCCGCCAGTCCCACCCGCCGTCGCGCGCATGCTCCTGGAGGCCCTGCAAGCGACGTGCCAGGGCGAGGAAGAGCGCCAGCGTGTGGTCGGCGACCTCCTCGGTGCCGTAGTGCGGGACGTGGTAGACGGCGATGCCGTTGGTGCGGGCCGCGTCGGTGTCGACGTGGTCGTAGCCGACGCTCGCGCACACCACGGCGCGGCAGGTCTTGTTCCGCTCGAAGAAGGCCGCGTCCAAGGAGACCCGGTGCCAGAGGATGAGGTACTCCGCGTCGAGGTCGTGCAGGCGATCGCGTTCGTCCTGGGCGACGATCAACGGGTGGACCTCGCCGCGTGGCGCGATGATCTGCTCTTCCAGGTCGGTGGTGGTGACGTACCCCGCGCCGGGAGCATCGACCACCGCGACGGACGGATTGTCTCGGTACATGGGCATCGCCCCCGAAGCGCCGCTGGTGCCGCGCACACGGCACCCCTGGTACTGCATTTTCCCGGGGGACGACCCCCCGGACCCCCAGCCGGAGAAGCAGGCCAGCCGGGGCGACCGGCGCGGACATCACGCGGGAAACCTGAGTAAACGCGCAATGCACCGACGGTCGCACGGGTATCGCCGCTGGCCTAGGCTTCCTTTCAGCCGCTCCACGAACGGTGTGTCGAGCGGGATCGGCGCAGGTCATGCCGGGCCAGCAGGGTGTTCGTGGCGGGCCGGGACGGCTGCCGGGGCAAACCGCCTGATGATCACGGCCGATAACCGAGCCTTGACATCGTCGCGTGACGGCCATGACGGCCGTCAGGAGCCGGTTGCACTCCGGCCGATCGGGAAAGTGGCACCGGGGGCGGCGTACTCGACGGGACCGTCGAACCGCGCCGCGGCACGCGCGACCGCCTGCTGCGGGGTGAGGGAGCGTCCGACGTGCGTGACGACCAGCCGGCCCGCGCGGGCCGCACGTGCCGTCTCGCCGGTGTCCTCCGGAGTGTGGTGCACCTGCTCGTCGTCGACCGGCGCCCGATCGCTCTCGGCCTCGCACAGCAGCACGTCGCAGCCGGCGGCCAGTTCGGTCAGGCTCGGGCAGGGCGCCGTGTCCCCGGAGTACACCAGCGACCCGCCGGCCGCCTCGACGCGCAGGGCGAAGGCCGGGATGCCGTGCGCCACCGCCCGGCTGGTGAGCGTCAGCGCGCCGACCCTCACCCGGTGGCCGTCGTGCAACTCGGTGACCGCGAAGGCGGACTCGACGGGGCTGCGGGCCGGGGTGTTGGTGAGGAAGCCGGCCAGCCGGTCGGCGGTGCCCGGCGGGCCGTAGAGGGGGATCGGCGCCGCGCGCCGGATGTCCGCGTACAGGACGCCGTAGTACGCCGTGAGCAGGTCGGCGCTGTGGTCGGCGTGCAGGTGGGAGATCCAGATCGCGTCGAGCCGGTCCAGCCTCACGTGGCGCTGGAGCGGGCCGAGGGTGCCGCTGCCCGCGTCCACCCAGACGTGGGTGTCACCACCGGACACCAGATAGCCGGAGCACGGGTTGTCGACGGCCGGGTACGGCGTCGCGGACCCGAGGACGGTGAGAGCCAGCAGCTCAGGAGCCATCCCGGGATTCTAGGCCGGTCGTCGGGTGCAGGGCGCGGCGCGGAAACTCGGGCGACATCGCCGCAACCCTCCCCTAGCCTCGCGAGGTTGTGCCGCCCGCCCGCCTTTCCCCAGGAGACCGCCATGGCCGAGCCCTTCCCGCCCATCGATCCCCACGCGCAGGGCCTCCTCGACGTCGGTGGCGGCAACGAGATCCACTGGGAGGAGAGCGGCAACCCGCAGGGGAAGCCGGCCCTGGTCGTGCACGGGGGACCGGGCAGCGGAACATCACGGGGCAGGGCCAGGCTGTTCGACCCCGAGGCCTACCGGATCGTGCAGGCCGACCAGCGGGGCTGCGGCCAGAGCCGGCCGCACGCCTCCGACCCGACCGTCGGCCTCGAGCACAACACCACCGACCACCTCATCGCCGACATGGAACGGCTGCGCGCGCACCTGGGCATCGAACGCTGGCTGCTGTACGGCGGTTCCTGGGGATCGACGTTGATCCTCGCCTACGCCGAGCGCCACCCGGAGCGGGTCTCCGAGATCGTCATCTCGGGTGTCACCATGACCCGGCCCGAGGAGACCGACTGGCTCTACCACGGCGTGGGACGCCTGCTGCCCGGCGCCTGGGAGGCGTTCCGTGACGGCCTTCCGGAGGCGGACCGGGACGGCAACCTCGTGGTGGCCTACGGACGGCTGGTGAACAGCCCCGACGCGGCGGTCCGGGCCAGGGCGGTGCGGGACTGGCTGGCGTGGGAGGACGCCGTCATCGCCCACGAGGCACTCGGCCACCCGGGCGCCTACGGCAACCGGCCCGACGACGCGGCGATGGCGTTCGTCCGGATCTGCGCGCACTACTTCGGGCACGACGCCTGGCTGGCGGACGGCCAACTGCTGCGGGAAGCGCACCGGCTGGCCGGCATCCCCGGAGTGCTGATCCACGGCCGGCTCGACCTGGGCAGCCCGCTGAAGACCGCGTGGGAACTGGCGAAGGCCTGGCCCGACGCGGAGCTGAAGGTGATCGACGACTCGGGGCACACCGGCAGCCCCTCGATGCAGCAGGTGATCCTGGAGGCGCTCGCACGCTTCGGCGGATACGGCGGATGACGGGTTGCGCTCCGTGACCGGGGCGGCGAAGCAGTCGGGCGGGCAGGGCCGGCCGGTGCCGGGCGGACGTCGCCGTCCGTGCCGGTCGGCCCTGCCGTGGTCGCCCGGTCAGCGCGCGGTCGTGCCGCCGCTGACGCGGTACAGGACGGTGCCGTGCGCGGGGACGGAGGCGCTGATGGTGTCACCGGTGGTCCGGGTCGCGCCGGTCCACAGGTCGGTCAGCTGGTAGCTGGAGGCGCCGCTCTTGCCGATCGCGGCCGCTGTGGTGCTGAGGGTGGCGGTCGAGTCGGTCTCGTTGAACAGGGCCACCGCCACATCGCCGCCGGACAGCGGCTTGGCCAGCACGTGGTGGCCGCCGGCGGACGACACCTCGGTGCCCTGCTTGCCCAGCGGGTCCTGGTCGACGGCGATCACGGCCTTGTTGGTGAGGATGCCGAGCGTGGTGTCCGACGCCTGGGGGATGTTGGTGCCGGCGATCAGGGGAGCGGCCATCTCCGCCCAGAGGCTGAACTCGGTCTGCTGCTCGGTGACGGACATGCTGCCGTTGCCGATCTCCAGCATGTCCGGGTCGTTCCACTGGCCGGGTCCCGCGTAGCCGGCGAGGCCCACATTGGCCTTGAAGATGGACAGCATGCTGGAGTAACTGGCCTGGATGTCGCCGGTGGTGCGCCAGCTGTTGCCGATGTCGGCGCCCCAGGTCCACACGGACTCCTGGCCCCAGCTGCACAGGCTGAACAGGATGGGCCGGCCGGTGGCGGCCAGCGCGTCGCGCATGGCGGTGTAGCGGGTGCGGGCGGAGGAGCCGTCGTTGTTGCAGTTGTCGTACTTGAGGTAGTCGACGCCCCAGGAGGCGAACGTCTGCGCGTCGGTGGTCTCGTGGCCGAGGCTGCCGGGGTATCCGGCGCAGGTGGCGCTGCCCGCGTCCTCGTAGATGCCGAGCTTCAGGCCGAGCGAGTGGACGAAGTCGGCGGTGCCCGAGATGCCGTCGGGGAACTTGGCGGAGTCGGGGACCAGCCGGCCGTTGCTGTCGCGTGCGTGGGTCATCCAGCAGTCGTCGATGTTGACGTAGGTGTATCCCGCGGCCTGCATGCCGTTGTCGTGCATGGCCTGCGCGGTGGACTTGATCAGTGACTCGGTGACGTTGCAGCCGTAGGCGTTCCAGTCGTTGAAGCCCATCTGCGGGGTCAGGGCCAGGCCGTTGCCCAGCGCGGACGCCGGGGGCGCCGTGGTCAGGGTGACGGCCGACGCGGTCGCGACGGTGAGGGCGGCGGCGAGCGCGAGCGTGCCGGTGCGCAGCCATCGCTTCGCCGTTCCGGCCGAGAACGTGGAGGTGTGTACGGACGACATCTGTGACTCCCGGTGTGGGGTGAAGGAGTACCGCGCCGCCAGGCACCAACAGCGGCGGGAGTGGCCACCGCCGGCTGAGGGGCCTGCCTTGAGGGGGGATCTCTGTCGCTCACGCAGCGTGCCCGTGCAGCGGGTGTGAGCGGTCACAACACTGCATGATTGTGACGTCGGAACCGAACCTGTCAATACCCGGTGCACGAAGCGGACCGCGCTTCGGCGGGCCCGTCACCCGGTCGCGCCAGGGGTGTTGACACGCTTCGGGGCCCCTCTATCATCTATGACTGTCCGAGAGTCCGACCAGTGTTCGAAATACCGAAACTCAGAGATGCCGGGCGAGCACCTTTCTGGCCTTCCCGAGTGCCCCTGTGCCTGCTTGTCTGCCGTGCCCGTCGTGCCCCCGTTCGGACTCCGCAGACTTCCCGGACTCCGCGGACGTGGGCGCAGGTCTTCGATCGACCCCGGAGGCCTGTGACCGCACGAATGACATGGACATGACTCAATGCCTCCCGAGGAGATCCGCATGTCTCTCGTTCCGACCGGCATACGACGGGCCAAGCCGCTCGCCGTGCTCGTGCTCGCCAGCGCCGCCGCACTCTTCGGCGGTCAGGCGTCCGCCACCGGGCCGGCGGCGACCACGCCCACCGCCGTGCACCACGCGGGCACGACCGCGGTGACCGCGGGCTCGCTGCCCTGCGACATCTACGCCGCCGGCGGCACACCCTGCGTGGCCGCGCACAGCACCACGCGGGCCCTCTTCTCGTCCTACACCGGGCCCATCTACCAGGTGCGACGCGCCTCGGACAACACCTACAAGAGCTTCCCGCCGACCACCGCCGGCGGCTACCCCGACGCCTCGGCGCAGGACTCGTTCTGTGCCAACACCTCGTGCGTCATCACGCGGATCTACGACCAGACCGGGCGGGGCAACGACCTCACCCAGGCGCCCCCCGGCGGCTTCTCAGGCCCGGCGGCAGGCGGCTACGACAACCTGGCCGACGCGAAGGCGGCACCGATCACCATCGCCGGCCACAAGGCCTACGGCGTCTACGTGGCCGCCGGCACCGGCTACCGCAACAACAACACCAACGGCATCGCGACCGGCGACCAGCCGGAGGGCATGTACGCGATCCTGGACGGGACGCACTACAACGGCGGCTGCTGCTTCGACTACGGCAACGCCGAGACCAACAGCCGGGACAACGGCAACGGCACCATGGAGGCCATCTACTTCGGCAACATCAAGGTCTGGGGCTACGGCACCGGCAACGGCCCCTGGGTCATGGCCGACCTCGAGAACGGCCTGTTCTCCGGGGTGAACCCCGGCTACAACTCCAACGACCCGTCCGTGAACCACCGCTACCTGACGGCCATCGTCAAGGGTGAGTCGAACCACTGGTCCATCCGGGCCGGCGACGCCCAGTCCGGCGGCCTGTCGACCTACTACAACGGCGCGCGCCCCAACGCCTCGGGCTACAACCCGATGAAGAAGGAGGGCGCCATCATCCTCGGCATCGGCGGCGACAACAGCAACGGCTCCGCCGGCACCTTCTACGAGGGCGTCATGACCTCCGGCTACCCGTCGGACAGCACCGAGAACTCGGTCCAGGCCAACATCACCTCGGTCGGCTACGGCCGCTAGGGGTAGGGGACCGCCGGGTTGTTCACACGGGTGACGGGTCGGTGGCCGCCGACCGCGGCAAGGTCCGCCGACAGGCCCCCGCGCATGCCAGAGCGCGGAGCCGGGCCGTGCCATCGACGCCATCGATGGCGCGGCCCCGGCGCATCGGCCGACGCGCCGGCCCGGCCGGTACCGAAGGGCGCGCCCCCGGCGCCCCGGACCTGCGAGGTCGCACGCGGCCCCGGCGAGGCAGGATGGACGCATGAGTTTCGACGTCTCCAGGATCCGTGCCGACTTCCCCGCCCTCCAGGACGGTGTGGCCTACTTCGACGGGCCGGGTGGCACCCAGGTGCCCCGGCAGGTCGCCGAGGCGATCGCGGCGGCGATGTGCTCGGGCGTCTCCAACCGGGGCACGACGACGGCCGCCGAGCGCCGTGCCGACCGGATCGTCACCGGCGCCCGGCAGGCCCTCGCCGACCTGCTCGGCTGCGACCCGCGCGGGGTGGTCCTCACCCGGTCGGCGACGCAGGCCGCGTACGACGTCGCCCGGGCGCTGGCCCGGGGGTGGGCCGCCGGTGACGAGGTCGTCGTCACGCGGCTCGACCACGACTCCAACGTGCGCCCGTGGATCCAGGCCGCCGAGTCCGCAGGCGCGGTGGTGCGGTGGGCCGGGTTCGACCGGGAGAGCGGCGAGCTGGGCGTCGACGCCGTCCGGGAGCAGCTGTCCGACCGCACCCGGCTGGTCGCCGTCACCGGCGCGTCGAACATCCTGGGCACCCGGCCCGACCTGCCGGCGATCGCGGACGCCGTCCACGCGGTGGGGGCGCTGCTGTACGTCGACGGGGTGCACCTGGCCGCGCACACCCCGGTCGACGTCACCGCGCTCGGCGCCGACTTCTTCTCCTGCTCGCCGTACAAGTTCCTCGGCCCGCACCACGGGGTGGTCGTCGCCGATCCGGGCCGGTGGGAGGGGCTGCACCCGGACAAGCTGCTGGCCTCCAGCGACCAGGTACCGGAACGCTTCGAGCTCGGCACCCTGCCCTACGAGTTCCTCGCCGGCACCGAGGCGGCCGTGGACTACCTCGCCGGCCTCGCGTCGACGGCGCCCGACCGCCGCACCCGGCTGCTGGAGTCGCTGCGCGCGGTGGAGCAGCACGAGGAGGCGCTGTTCGGGAAGCTGCTCGCCGGACTCGCGGGCATCCCCGGCGTGCGGCTGTACGGGGCGCCGGCCCGCCGCACCCCCACGGCGTACTTCTCCGTGGCCGGCGTGCCCGGCGCAGACGTGTACCAGCGGCTGGCGGAGCGCAAGGTGAACGCGCCGGCCAGCCACTTCTACGCGCTGGAGGCCTCGCGCTGGCTGGGCCTGGGCGACACCGGAGCGATCCGGGCCGGCCTCGCCCCGTACTCGAACGACGAAGACGTGGAGCGGCTGCTCGCCGGGGTCGCCGAGGTGGCCGGGTGACACGAGGGGTACTGGTCACGGGCGCGTCCCGGGGCATCGGACGCGCCGTCGCCGAAGCGTTCGCGAAGGCCGGGGACCGGGTCGCCGTGCACTACAACAGCGCGGCCCGGCAGGCCGGCGAGGTGGCCGGCGCACTGCACGGCGACGGGCACGTCGTCGTCCAGGCCGACCTGGCCGACGCGGCCGCGGTGCGACGTGCCGTGGACACCGCGGCCGAGCGGTTGGGCCGCCTGGACGTGCTGGTCAACAACGCCGGCGTCTATCTGGCGCACCCGCCGCTCAGCACGTCGTACGAGCAGTGGCAGGAGGTGTGGTCGGCGACGCTGGCCACCAACCTCACCGGGGCGGCCAACGCCACGTTCTGCGCGGTGCCGCACCTGAGCGCCGCCGGCGGCGGGACGATCGTCAACGTCTCCAGCCGCGGCGCGTTCCGCGGCGAGCCCGACCACCCGGCGTACGGCGCGTCCAAGGCGGCCCTGAACGGCTTCGGCCAGTCGATGGCGCTGGCGCTCGCCCCGCAGCACATCAGCGTGGCCACGGTCGCACCGGGCTTCGTGGACACGGACATGGCACGCGAGATCCTGGACGGGCCGCAGGGCGAGGCGATCCGGCAGCAGTCGCCGTTCGGGCGGGTGGCCCGGCCGGAGGAGGTCGCCGCAGCGGTGCTCTGGCTGGCCTCCCCGGAAGCGGTCTTCGCAAGCGGCACCATCATCGACGTCAACGGCGCCTCCTACCTGCGAAGTTGACGGCCGGAGCGAGGCGGAGCCGAGCCCCGGCACCGGGGCCGCGCGGCCCCTGGGGGCGGTTCTGGGGAGGTGGGTTGGGTGAACCGTGTGAAAGCCGGTGCGGCCGTGACACGCGCGTTAGCGTGAGGCCATGCCCGACCCGGTCGAACCTGAGCTGCGCTTCACCGTGCTGGGGCCCGTGCGGGCCTGGCGGGGCGAACGGGAGCTGGAGCTCGGCTCGCCGCAGCAGCGCGCCATGCTGGTGGCGTTGCTGCTGCGGGGCGGGCGTGCGGTCACCGCGGAGGAACTCGTCGACGCGGTGTGGGGCGAGCAACCGCCGTCCGCCGCCGTCCCGATCCTGCGCACCTACGCCTCCCGGCTCCGCAAGGTGCTGGAACCGGACCGGCAGACCGGCCGGCCCCCGCGCGTCCTGGTCTCCGTGGCCGGGGCCTACCGGCTGCACCTCACCGAGGACGCCCTGGACATCCGGGTGCGCGAGCACCACGTCACCGAGGCGAAGCAGGCACGCGCCGCCGGCGACCTGCCGCGGGCCGCGGCGCTGCTGCGCACCGCACTCGACGGCTGGGAGCCGGTCACGCTGACCGGCATACCCGGGCCGTTCGCCGAAGCCGAACGGTCCCGGCTCGCCGAGTCGCGGCTCGGGACGCTGGAGACCCGGCTGGAAGTGGAACTCGACCTCGGCCGCCAGGACGAGCTGGTGGCCGAGCTGACCGCCCTGGTCGCCGAACACCCGCTGCGCGAGCGGCTGTGCCAGTTCCTGATGCTCGCGCTCTACCGCTGCGGCCGGCAGGCCGAGGCGCTCGCGGTCTTCTCCGACACCCGGCGCACCCTGGTGTCCGAACTGGGCGTGGAACCCGGCCCCCCGCTGAAGGACCTGCACGCCCGGATGCTCGCCGCCGCCCCGGAACTGGCCGCAGGGCCCGCACCGGCCACCCCACCCTCGACCGCCGCACGGGTCCGCCCGGAACAGCTGCCCGGCGCCATACCCGACTTCGTCGGCAGGGACGAGGAGATCGAGCAGCTCCGCGCGGCGCTGCGCACCCCGCCCGACGCACCGGCAGCGGCGATCACGGCCGTGGTGGGCATGGCCGGTGTCGGCAAGACGACGCTGGCCGTGCAGGCCGCGCACGCGCTGGCCGAAGCCTTCCCCGACGGCCGGCTGTACGCGGACCTGCGCGGCGCCGACGAGAACCCGGCCAGCCCGCACACCGTGCTGGCCGGTTTCCTGCGCGCCCTCGGCGCCGCCGACGACGCACTCCCCGGCGATCCGGCCGAACGGGCCGCCCTGTACCGCTCCCTGCTGGCCGGACGGCGCATCCTCGTGCTGCTCGACAACGCGTACGACACCGACCAGGTCAGCCCGCTGCTGCCCGGCTCCGCCTCCTGCGGCGTGCTCGTCACCAGCCGCTCCCGGCTCGCCGCGCTCCCCGCCACCCGACGCGTCCACCTCACCGGGTTCACCCCGGAGCCCGCGCTCGCCCTGCTCGCCAGGATCGTCGGCGCGGAACGCGCCGCCGCCGAGCCGGCCGCGGCGTTAGAGGTCGTACGGGCCTGCGGCGGGCTGCCGCTGGCGGTGCGGGTCGTCGCCGCCCGGCTGGCGGTGCGGCCGGGCTGGTCCGTCGCCGCCCTGGCCGACCGGCTGTCCGACGAGCGCCAACGCCTCGCCCAACTGCGCGCCGAGAGCCTCGCCGTCGAGTCCTCGTTCCGGCTCGGCTACGCACAGCTCACCACCGACCAGGCATGCGCCTTCCGGCTGCTCGCCCTCCCCGACACACCCGACATCTCCCTGCCCGCCGCCGCTGCCCTCCTGGACCTGGCCCCGGGCCCGGCGGAGGACGTCCTGGAGCACCTGGTGGACGTCGGCATGCTGGAGTCCCCGGCGCCGGACCGCTACCGGTTCCACGACCTGCTGCGGCTGTTCGCCCGGCAGCGCGCGGAACAGGAGGGCACCGCGGACGACGGAGCCGACGCAGCGCTGACCCGGCTGCTGGACCTCTGCCTGGCCACCGCCCGCACCGCCTACCGGCTGATCCGCCCCGCCCACACCGTCCCCGACGCGCTCAGCGCCACCGTCGCCCCCGGCCTGTCGTTCGCCGACGTCGGGGCGGCCCGCGCCTGGGCGCACGGCGAGCTGCCGGGCCTGCTCGCCCTCACGGCACAGGTGGCCGCCCGGGGACCGGCCACCCTCACCGCGGTCGCCGCCGACCTGCTCTGGGCGCTCGACCCGGTGCTGGAGGAGCAGTTCGGCTGGCAGGACGCCGTGCCGGCCTGCCACGCCCTCATCGCGGCCGCCCGGCTGGTGGGTGACCGGCGGGCCGAGGGGCGGATGCGCTACATGCTCGCCGGCTCCCTGATGCAGTTGGACCGGTGGGGGGAGGTGAACGAGCACGCCCGCGTCGCGCTCTCCCAGGCACGCGCCGGCTACGACGGGGTCACCCTGGCGATGACGTTCAACGTGTGCGGCGCCCACGCCTCCTACCAGGGCGATCCCGACACCGCCATCGACCACTTCGGCCAGGCCGTCGAGATCAGCCGCGCCATCGAGGACCGCGGCGTCGAGGACTACGCGCTGGGCAACCTCATCCAGGCCCGCCTCGACCGGGGCGACGGCGACGCGTCGCTGCTGACCGCCGCCCAGCACCACCTCACGATCACCGAGCAGATCGGCGAACCGTTCACCAGGTCGCGTTCGCTGCTCCGGCTCGGGCAGGTGCTGCGGCAGCTCGGCCGGCCGCAGGAGGCGGTCGACACCCACCACCAGGGCCTGGCCCTGATCGAACCGGACGGACCCCGGCTGCTGCGGGCGGGCCATCTGTTCCGCCTCGCACACGCGCTGCACCTGGTCGACCGGCCCCGGGAGGCGGTCGGTGCGGCGGAGCGTGCGCTCGCGCTGGTACGCGACATCAAGTTCGCGTCCGTGGAGGCCCGGATCCTGCGCTTTCTCGGCGATGTCCTGGACGAGCTGGGGCAGACCGAGCGGGCGCGGGCCTGCTGGCGGCAGGCCCACGAGATCCTTACGCGGCTCGGGCTGCCGACGGGGGAGCCGGCGGGCGGTTGAGGGAACCCAGCGGGGGTGGGACGGGGCTGTGCCCGCTGTATCCGGGAGCTGGGCCCGTGACGCGTGCCGAATTCCCCTGTGTCAGTGCACGACCGAAGCCAACCGTTCCACCAGTGCCGCAGCCTCGGACTCCCCACTCCGGGGCGCTTCGGGCCATGGATCGAGCCGGTCCCAGGGGTATTCGCTCGGAGTCCCGGATAGCGAGGGATCACGTGGACGTGGAGGTGGGCAGACGAAACAATCGGCCGGTGCTGTGTTGTCCGCCATGACAGACGTGATGCTGCGTCCGACGACAAGCCTCCTGCCGGCGCCGAACGGAAGGCAGAGTTGGGCGCCTACGCCTCCGACACTCCGCTATGCGGCCAGGCGGCGGATTCCCGCTCGGCTCGGAGCCACCGCTGCGGCCCGGATCCCGACGACCTCGACCTCGACGCCCCAGGCTGCGAGGGTCTTGGCCGTCTGTACGAGGGTGACCTGGGAAAAGGGGAAGAGCGTGTCAGCGGTGAGGTCGGTTCCACTCTTCAGCAGGATCGCGAACACGACCTTCGACGGGCGGAAGCCGTCCGGCAGAGCCCGGCCGGGCCGGGCAGCGGCCACCTTCCTGGCGAACTCGTCCATGGCCTCCGGCGAGTGCAGCAGGGTCTGAACGGCGACCACCGCCTGACCGAAGAGATGGCTCAGCGCGTCGGAGCCCTTGGCCCGCTTCACCATGATCAGAACGTTGTCCGGGCTCAGCAGGTCGCAGATCTCCACGCCGTTGCCCCGGTGCAGAGCGGTTCGTACGTTGTCACGGTCGAAGCAGACATACCCGGGCCGCATGTCAGGCACCGACTCGTTGTACGTCCGCTCCGTGTCGCCGAGTACCCAGGCCGGAAGGTCGACCGAGGGTGTGCCGGTGATGAGCCGTTCCATCTGCGAGCGGATGGCCTTCCGGTACGCCTCGCCGATCTCGTACCACTGCCCGTCCAGCAGGAAGAACCGGCGGCCGTCGAGCGTCACCCAGGCTTCGATCCACCGCAGCACGTTGGACGTCCACAGAACGTCATCCCTGTTCGCTCGGGTGTGCGAAAAGAGAGTGACGGTGCCGTCCCGGAGCGCGGCGAGGCGTCGTCCCGGCCTGTGCACGCGTGCCCGGTTGAGGACGTACTCCAGGCTGAAGTCGTCCGTGAGATAGGCCGCCGAGCGGTTGACCCTGGTGGCGAACAGCTGGGCGGCGGTGTAGTCGTCCCAGTGGTCGGAGGGGACGGCGACCGCGATGCGCCCGTCGGGCTCCTCGCCCAGCAGGGCGTCGAGCCGCTCCTCCAGCCGCGTGAGGACGTCGGCGTCCTTGACGGGGACGATGTGCTCGACGAATTCCAGCTCCGGGTTCGGGGCCTCCTCCCGCAGGACACGGGCGATGGCACGGATGTCCGCGACCAGGTCCGTGGCGTCGACGCCGAGCCGCATCCGCAGCCCGGTACCGCCCTCGACGCTGGAGATCTTCGTACGGTCGTCCTTGGCGATCGTGAGCTGCATGCCATCGAGCCGACCGCCCAGCCGGCGCACGATCTGCGCGTGCTCCTGTACACCCAGGCTCCAGACCGGCGTGCCACCGGGCACAAGGGTGATGTCGGTCCGTCCGCCGCCCGGCGTGTGGGAGACCAGGTCGCGGATCTGGGCGGGGTCCACCCTGCGGATCACGAAGCTCAGCCCGAACCGGCGGTCCTTGATGTCGTCGGGCACCAGGCGGAACCCCTGGTCGTAGCCGATGGCGTATACCGCGCCGTCGATCGCGAGCATCAGCAGACCGGCCGACCGGTTGACGGAGCGCGACACCTCGCACCCTGTGGTGCGGTTGACCTCATCACACCAACTGGCGACCGGCTGCTCGAAGCCGCCGGTGACCAGCAGCGCCGGAACCCCCAACCGGGCCTCGGGAAAGCCCAGTTCCGCGCGGACGGCGTCAAGGCGAGCATGGTCGAGGGCTTCGAACATCGCGTCGACCGAGGGAGCGACACCCGTGAGCCGGTACAGGGTGCGCTTCGACGTGCTGGAGGTATTCGGGGCCATGGCGCCGTTCCAATCCGAGGTGTTGAGGGCAGGGCGTAGCCCCGGGAGTCCAGAGGCAGCCGGGACGGCCAGTGAAAGCGTCTTCAGTAGAGCGTTAACTGAAAGCACTGTCAAATGCTTCACGGTGAAGGGGGACCGGTATAGAGTGGGACCCGTCCAGCACGCCCGCCCCGCGTCACCGGCAGGAGCCCATGAACCAGCAGGCCAGTGCCCTCGTGACCGCCGCCGACATCTCCCGGCTGGCCGGAGTGACCCGCGCCACGGTGAGCAACTGGCGTCGCCGGCATCCGGACTTTCCGGCACCTGCGGGAGGCACAGACACCAGCCCGACCTACGACCTCGACGCGGTACGTGCCTGGCTCTCGGCCCGCGGCCAACTCCCTGAGGCCACGACGTTGGACCAGTTTCGCACCGCGCTGCGCGCCCGTTCTCGCGACGGCGAGCAGGCCCTGCACCTGCTCCTCGCGGTACTCGCGACTGCCGGCCTGGGCCGAAAGGAGCGCGAAGCCCTTCCCGAGCTATGTGACGACGCACTGCTGCGATGGGCCAGGTCGGCTGCCGAAGACGGAGCCCAGGACGTTCCGGGAACCGAGGACGCCGCATACGGTCCCGAGGCGGCCGGACCGCTGAGGGCCTTGTTGCGGTGCGTCGCCACCGAGGGCGCCGAGGCCGCGACGGATGTCCTGGCCGAACGCCTAATGGAGGACACGGGGAGCACCGGCACCCACCGCACGCCGCGCCCCTTGGCCGACCTCATGACCCGGCTCCTGACCGGCAGCGCGGGAGCTTTCCCCGCGAGCGTTCTCGACCCCGCGTGCGGCACCGGATCGTTGCTCGCCGCGGCGGCGTCCGCCGGCGCGACCGCACTGCACGGCCAGGACGTCCTGGTCGGCCAGGCCGCCCAAGCCGCAGTACGGCTCCGGCTGAGAGCCCCTCAGGCGGTGATCTCGGTACGCACGGGAGACAGCCTGCGTGCCGACGCCTTCAGGGGCCTCACCGCGGACGCCGTCCTGTGTAATCCGCCGTACGGAGTCCGTGACTGGGGCCACGACGAGTTGGCGTACGACCAACGCTGGGCCTACGGCGTGCCTCCCAAGGGCGAACCCGAGCTCGCCTGGGCCCAGCACTGCCTGGCCCACCTCACCCCCCGCGGCCTTGCCGTCCTGCTCATGCCGCCCGCCGTCGCCGAGCGCACGGCCGGCCGGCGCATCCGGGCCCAGCTCGTACGCGACGGAGCCCTCCGCGCGATCGTCTCGCTTCCCCAAGGAGCGGCCACCCCGCTCCACATCGGCCTGCATCTGTGGATACTCGAACGCCCCGAGCCGCAGGCCGAAGCCCCGGCTACGGTCCTGCTCGTGGACGCCGCCGCCGAGACCCGGGACCTCAACTGGGACACCGTCAACGACACCGTGCTTTCGGCGTGGCGGCCCTACCTCGACGACCAGGAGAGTTTCACGGGCACCCCGGGCGTCGCCGCCGCCATGCCGGTCACCGACCTCCTGGACGAGGCCGTGGACCTCACCCCGGCCCGCCGCATCCGTACGGTTTCCCGGCAGGCACTCCGCCCCGCCCTGCTGGCCCGGCAGGCATCAGAGCTGTACGACCAGCTCCGCCAAGGAGCCACGGACCTGGTCGGCCTCAGCACCGACGGAAACTGGCCGCCGGCCGACGACCGGCCTCGCGACTGGCGCACCGCAACCGTCGCGGACCTTCTGCGCGGTGGCGCTCTCCGCCTGCTCCACACCGCGCCCCCAGGCCGCCGGACCCGTAGCGGCCAACCGCAGCCCCGGCCCGAAGCGGAACCGGCCACCCGGCCGACTCTCACGGCTGCCGACGTCTTCGAGGACCGGCCCGCCACCGGAGCCGAAGCGGACCTTCCCACCGGCGGTGCCCGCCCCTTGGTCCAGGCAAGTGACGTGCTGCTTACGGAGATCCTCCGGGTGGGACGTACGGCTGTGGCCCGGGTCGTCGAGTCGGGCGAGGGGGGCTGTTTCCTCGGACCCCACCTTCTCCTCTTCCGCCCGGACCAACGCCGGCTCGACCCCTGGTTCCTGGCCGGGTTCCTGGCGGCGGAGCAGAACGTCAACGCCGCCGCCACCGGCACCTCGCTCGTCCGGGTGGACCCGAGACGCCTGCGCGTTCCTTTGCTCCCCCTGACCGAGCAGCAGCGCTACGGCGCCGCCTTCCGCCGCCTGCACGCCCTGCGCACGGCCGCCCGCCGCGCCGATCGGGCCGCCGACGAGGTCTCCCGTCTCCTCAGGACCGGCCTCACCGGCGGCGCACTGCTGCCGGACGACCACGAATCGGCGTGAAACGTGCGGCCCGGAACCGCGAACCACCACACTTGACGTCTCTGCCCCGCCGGGACGGCGAACACCGGAAGGACTCCGTTGAACAGCAGTAAGCACACGGAACTGGCGAACCACGCGTGGTCGGTCGCCGACCTCCTGCGCGGCGACTACAAACAGTCCGACTACGGCAAGGTGATCCTGCCGTTCACCGTGCTGCGACGCCTTGAGTGTGTCCTCGCGCCGACCAAGGACAAGGTCCTGGAAGTCGCCGCCCGCTACCAGAACCAGGACATCAACCCGGACCGCTTCCTGCGCATAGCGTCCCGCCACAGCTTCTACAACACCAGCGCCTACACGCTGAAGGCCATCGCGGGCGACCCCTCGCACGCCGCGAAGTACCTCAACGAGTACTACGGCGCCTTCTCACCGAACGCCCGGGAGGTCCTGGAGCGGTACGAGTTCGCCCAGCAGATCAAGCGGCTGGACGCGGCGAACCTGCTGTACGAGGTGGTCGGACGGTTCGCCGACCTCGACCTGCGGCCGGTGAAGAGGGACGCGGACGGCAATGTCGTACTCGACGAGCACGGCAAGCCGGTCGAGATCGTCACCAACCACCAGATGGGCTACATCTTCGAGGAGCTGATCCGGCGCTTCGCCGAGCAGTCCAACGAGACGGCCGGTGAGCACTTCACACCGCGCGAAGTCATCCGGCTGATGGTCAACCTGCTCATTGCCCCGGACAGCGACGCGCTGGCCCTGCCGGGCACCGTCCGTACCGTCATGGACCCGGCCTGCGGGACCGGCGGCATGCTCAGCGCGGCCGACGAGCACATCACGGCTCTCAACCCGGACGCGACGGTCAAGGTCTTCGGCCAGGAACTCAACCCCGAGTCCTGGGCCATCTGCCGGTCGGACATGATGATCAAGGGTCAGGACCCGGAGAACATCAAGTTCGGCAACTCCTTCAGCGACGACGGCCACGCCGGAGCCACCTTCGACTACCTGCTGGCCAATCCGCCGTTCGGCGTGGAGTGGAAGAAGGTCAAGGGCGCCGTCGAGTACGAACACGAACACCTCGGCGAGAGCGGACGGTTCGGCGCCGGCCTGCCGCGCATCAACGACGGCTCGCTGCTCTTCCTCCAGCACATGATCTCGAAGATGAAGCCGGTGGACCCGTCGGGCTCGGGTGGCAGCCGCATCGCGATCGTCTTCAACGGCTCCCCTCTCTTCACGGGCGCGGCGGAGTCGGGTGAGTCCAGGATCCGGCAGTGGATCATGGAGAACGACTGGCTGGAAGGCATCGTCGCCCTGCCCGACCAGCTCTTCTACAACACGGGCATCTCCACGTACTTCTGGGTGCTCAGCAACCGCAAGGCCAAGGACCGGCGCGGCAAGGTCGTCCTGCTGGACGCGCGCGACTACTGGCGCAAGATGCGCAAGTCGCTGGGCGACAAGCGCAAGGAACTGGGCGAGGAGCACATCTCCGAGATCACCCGGCTCTACACGGAGGCGCTGGCGGTCCTCGACGCGGGGGAGAGGGGCGGCGGCCACGACCTCGCCGACCGGGCCGGAAAGATCAAGGTCTTCCGCAACGAGGACTTCGGGTACCGCCGGATCACCGTCGAACGGCCCCTGAAGCTCCGCTTCGAGGTGACGGAGGAGACGCTGACGGCGATCGCCGCGTCAAAGCCGATCGCACGGGCCACGGACGTCGAGGCATTCGTGGCGGCGTTGCGCCCGTTGGTCGGCAAGTCCTGGACGACGAAGTCCGACGCGTGGCTCGACCTGAAGGACGCGGCTGTCGCGGCCGGCCTACTGTGGCCGGCGGGCGCGCCTTTCATCAAGGCGCTGCGCGAGGCGGTCGGTGTCCGCGACCCGGAGGGCGAGGTCCAGCGCGTGAAGGGCGAGCCGGAACCGGATCCGGAGTTGCGTGACTACGAGAACGTGCCGCTGGACGAGGACGTGGAGGAGTACCTGCGGCGGGAGGTTCTGCCGCATGTCCCGGACGCGTGGATCGACGACAGCAAGACGAAGATCGGGTATGAGATCCCGTTCACGCGGCACTTCTACGTGTACAAGCCGCCGCGGCCGTTGGCGGAGATTGATGCGGAGTTGAAGGCTCTGGAGGCGGAGATTCAGGCGCTATTGGGGAAGGTGACGGAGTGACATCATTCAGGATTAAGGATGTCACTCGAATTAACCGGAGTGTGCTCTCCGAAAATACAGAGTCGAACTTTCGTTTTCGCTATATCGACATTGGTGCAGTTGATGACCTTGGTCGCATAAGTATTCCTGACGAGGAGATGGATTTCAAGTCTGCTCCGTCACGAGCTCGCCGTCTTGCGCCAGCTGGTGCCGTTGTCGTGTCAACGGTGCGAACTTACCTACGTGCCATCGCGGCGGTGCCTGACGTCGCGGCACCCCTGGTCTTCTCGACTGGATTCGCTGTACTGGAGGCGGGCACCCAGATCGACAGCCGATTCCTAGCCCATTATTGCCGATCTCAGACCTTCATTGACGAAGTGGTTGCTAGATCAGTGGGCGTAAGCTATCCGGCCATCAACGCGGCCGACATCGGAAATCTTCCGATCACGCTCCCGGATAAGGAAGAGCAGCGCCGCATCGCCGACTTCCTCGACGCCGAAACCGCCCGCATAGACGACCTTAGGCAGAAATTCATTCGTCAACTAGCGCTCCTTCAGAACCAATTTCACGAGAAAATGCGCTTCTGGACGACGGTAGCCAATGACGAGGTGAAGCCGACAATGATCCCGTGGATGCCTGAGATGAGCTCCGGCTGGAGTCTCCTCAAGGTGGGCCACCAGTTCATGACAGGAAGCGGCACGACCCCCACATCAACGGTCGCCGAGTACTTCGATGGCCCCTACTGGTGGGTGAACAGTAGCGACCTCAACGACGGAGAGGTCACATCAAGCGAAAAGACGATCACAAATAAGGCTATAGTCGACTTTCCCGCATTGAAGCTCCACGGTCCCGGCTCCTTGGTGATTGCGATGTACGGACAGGGCGCCACCAAGGGGAAAGTGGGATTGCTAACGAACAGTGCATGTGTAAATCAAGCATGCTGTGTCCTATCTCCAGTTGGAGAAATCTCTACCCAGTACGCCCGCTACTGGTTCCGGGCACACAAAGAAGGAATTGTAATGCTTGCTCAAGGAGCCGGTCAGCCTAACCTTAGCCAAGAGTTGATCAGGAGTCTAAGGATTCCCACCCCAGACCTGGGTAAGCAGCAGAGGATTGTGTCCCACTTGACCAGAGCGGAAGACCAACTTAGCCGTAGGAGCCATCTCTTCAGGATGAGGGAGACCCTTCTCGCCGAGCGCCGCCAAGCCCTGATCACCGCCGCCGTAACCGGTCAGATCGACGTGTCCACCGCCAGCGGACGAGGGATCGAGGAATGATTGCGTCATGAGTCCCGCCGCGCCCCATCGCCCGATGCCGTTCCTCACTCGTGTCCGGATCGACAACTTCAAATCCATCGCCCATTGCGACGTGAAGCTCGGCCGGTTCACCGTCCTGCTCGGGCTGAATGCCGCAGGCAAGTCGAACTTCCTGGACGCCCTGCGCTTCATCCGTGACGCGCTGGTGAAATCTCCGGCCGAAGCCGTGGCGACGCGCGGCGGATGGACGGAGGTGCTGCGCAGGGTGCCTGAGTCGGCGACATCCTGCACGATCGGGCTGGAATTTCACCTGTCGGCGACCACTCCCGAGGCAAATCCCTGGGTGGGGCAGTACGAGGTAACTCTCGCGCCGTCGATCGCCCCCGGGGCGGGGCACGACGCGGGGCCCGGTGTCCGTATCCAGCGGGAGTTCTGCGAGATGCGCCACCCTGGCGACGGGGGCCAGGCAAAAACCAAGCACTTCCTGATGCGCGACCGCACGGGGAAGGGGCGCCGTCACAAGCTGTTGGAACTTTCGCGAATGAGTGAGGCAGAGCCTTTTACCGAGCTTCACTCGGCTCTCACGGAGATGTTCTTCTACAGCCCTGACCTGTCCCATCTCCGCAAGGCCAGCCCGAACACACCGACCGCCGGAGCTCTCGGTGAGAACGGCAGCGAGCTCGGTCCAGCTCTGGCCGCACTCGGGGATCAGGAGCGTGACCGCCTCTCGCAGTACCTGGGGGTGGTCGTGCCCGGAGTCGTGGAGGTCGGTCCCACGGACCCCTCCGCTGACTACATCGCGGCACGGATCAGCTTCGCCACCGACGGTGAGGCCGAACCGCACGTGTTCCGGGCTGAGTCCATGTCGGAGGGGACTATCCGCGCCATCGGTCTGCTGACCGCCCTCTTCCAGCCTGAAGCCCGGGAAGGCTGGATTCCGCTGATCGCCGTCGAAGAGCCCGAACTCGCCCTGCACCCGCTTGCCGCCGGAGCCCTCTACGACGCGCTCACGGAAGCGAGTGAGTACGTACAGGTCCTCGCCACCACGCAGAGCGCGGAGCTGTTCGACCGCAAGGAGGCCGATCTGTCGGCCATCCGCGTGGTCGCCGCCGAGCACGGCGTGACGGTGATCGGCGAAGTGGACCCCGTGAGCCGGTCGATCGTCGCCGATGGCCTGGCGACCACGGCCGAACTCCTGCGCTCCGACCAGCTGCGCCCGGTGGTCGAACCTCTCACCCAGCCCGACGAGCAGCCGGAGGACGAGGAGTGAACCACCCGAGGGCCACGATCGCCTCCGTCGTCGAGGGCGAGGGCGAGATCAGCGCACTGCCCGTCCTCCTCCGACGGCTGATGTACGAGGCGCAGATCTGGGACGCGGACATCCAGCCGCCCTTCCTGGTCGACCGCGGCAGGCTGGTCCGACCGGGCGGCCTGGAAGCCGCCGTGGAGGCTCAGGCCCGCCGCGTGCCCGCCGACCACCCGGGCGGCATCCTGGTCGTCATCGACGCCGACGACGACTGCCCGGCAAGCCTCGGGCCCTCGTTGCTGGCCCGGGCCGAAGCCACCCGGCCGGACCGCCGCACGGCCGTCGTATTGGCGAACCGGGAGTTCGAGGCGTGGTTCCTCGCGTCGGCGCCGTCCCTCGGCGGCCGGGCCGGGCTCGCCGAGCACTTGGAGGTCCCGGCCAACAGCGAGACGTTACGCGACTGCAAGGGCTGGCTGACCCACCACCGGCGCGACGGGGTGCGGTACCGCCCGCGTGTGGACCAGGCGGCACTGGCCGACGTCATCGATCTCGACCTCGCTCGCGCCAACTCACTCTCCTTCGACAAGTTCTGCCGTGACATCGGCTACCTGATCACCGGAAAGCGGGGGGAATGACCGCTCATGCCCGTGCACGACGAAGCAACCTTCGGGAACGCCATAGCCGCCGCCATGAAGAAGCGCGGCTGGCGTGAAGGAAACCGGCAGGACTACCGCCCCCACCTCGGCCTGGACACCGCCCAGCTGTTCGAGTTCATCGGCAAGACACAAGCCGATGACTGGAGTGAGCTGATCGCCCTCTACGGCGGGGACCCCAACACCGCCCAGGCCGGGTTCGCCAAGCGCGTGGACCAGGCGATCGGAACCGATGGAGTACTGGACGTACTCCGCAAGGGTGTGAAGGACCACGGCGTCCTGATCAGGCTCGCGTACTTCAAGCCGTCGCTCGTCGCGTCGGACGCGGTCCTGGACGACTACCGGAAGAACCGGCTGACCTTCGTCAAGGAGCTGGAGTACGCCGCCAAGCAGGCGGACAAGGGAAAGCGCCTCGACCTCACCCTCTTCCTCAACGGGATTCCACTGGCGACCGCCGAGTTGAAGAACGCCCTCACGCGCCAGGGTGTGGAAGCCGCCAAGGAGCAGTACCGCACCGACCGCGACCCCACCGAGCTGATCTTCACGCGGCGCGTGATTGCGAACTTCGCCATCGACACGGACCTGGTGTTCGTCGCGCCGGAGCTGCGGGGCAAGCCGACGCGGTTCCTGCCGTTCAACACCGGGTCGGAAGGCCCGGGGGAGCCCGGCGGCGCAGGGAACCCGCCGCCCACCGTCCCCGGGACCTACGCGACCTCGTACCTGTGGGAGCAGATCTGGGAGCGGGACACCTGGCTGGATCTGATCGAGCGGTTCGTGCACCTCAGCAAGGAGAAGGGGCCGGACGGGCGGACGCGGAAGAAGCTGATCTTCCCGCGTTACCACCAGTGGGACATCGTCAAGAAGCTCGCCGACCACGCGTCCCGCCACGGCGCCGGTCACAACTACCTCGGCATGGCCTCCGCCGGCTCCGGCAAGTCGAACACCATCGGATGGCTGGCCCACCGCCTCTCGTCACTGCACACGCCCACCGACCCGACCGAGATCGACCCCGACGCTATGGCTGCCGGGCTCAAACCGGGCGCGCCCGTATTCGACAAGGTCGTCATCATCACGGACCGGCGCAATCTCGACGCTCAGCTCCGGGAGACCGTCGGCAGTTTCGAGAAGACCGCCGGTCTGGTCGTGAAGATCGACGAGAAGCACGGGGCCAAGTCCGACCAGCTTGCCAAGGCGCTGTCCCGCGAGACCGGGAAGATCATCACGGTTACGCTGCACACCTTCCCGGCCCTCATCGACTACCTGCGCCGCAACCCCACCGAGATCCAGGGCCATAACTTCGCGATCATCGTGGACGAGGCGCACTCCTCGCAGTCCGGCGGCGCGGCCACGGACGTCCGCGCGGCACTGCGTGACATGGGCCTGGACTCGGACTCCGATGAGCCGGGGGCCACCGAACAGGCAGCGGCGGCGACCACCGGTGCCAAGCTCCGCAGGAAGGCCGTCCAGCGCAGCAAGGCCTCCAACCTCTCCTACTTCGCGTTCACCGCCACACCCAAGGCCAAGACGCTCGAACTCTTCGGCACCCTGGAGAACGTCAACGGCAAGCCGACGTACCTCCCCTTCCACACGTACTCGATGCGCCAGGCCATCGAGGAAGGCTTCATCCTCGACCCCCTGCGCACCTACGTCACGTACAACACGTACTGGAAGCTGGTGAACAAGAACCCGGACGAGCGCGAGGTGGACCCCTCCAAGGCGAACCCGCTGCTCGCCCGGTACGCCCTCACGCACGACTCCACCGTGGCGCAGCAGGCACAGGTGGTCGTCGAGCACTTCCGCACCCACACCGCCGGCAGGCTCGGCGGGCGCGCCAAGGCCATGGTGGTGACGGCGTCCCGGCACAGTGCCGTGCAGATGGCCCGTGCGATCAGGAAGTACATCGACGACCGCGCGTATCCCGACCCCGGCGTCCTGGTCGCGTTCTCCGGAAGCCTCACGTACGACGGCGAGGAGACGACCGAGCCGAAGGAGAACGGCGGCCTGGCCGAGTCCGCGCTGCCGAAGGCGTTCGCGTACACGCGCAAGGACGACAAGGCCGTGCGCACCGGCGGGAGGGCGACGCAGCGCGAGTACCGCATCCTGGTCGTCGCCGAGAAGTACCAGACCGGCTTCGACCAGCCGCTGCTCACCACGATGTACGTGAACAAGAAACTCGCGGGCATCAATGCCGTCCAGACCCTCTCCCGTCTGAACCGTACCGCCGACCGCAAGTCGCAGGCGGACCTGGCCGTTCTGGACTTCGTCAACGACGCCGAGGACATCAAGGAGTCCTTCCGCCCGTACTTCGAGGAGGCGAACACCCTCCCCTCCGACCCCAACCTCCTCTACACCGCGCAGAGCCGGGTCATGCAGCCCGACATCCTCGTCGAGGACGAGATGCGGGACTTCGCCGACGCCTATCTGACGGCCGAGGAGAAGGCGGCGGGCTCGGCGGCCCGCTGGGAGAAGCTGCACGCCGAGCTGTACCGGCACCTCGGCCCCGCCGTCGATCGGTTCGCCGAGCTGCTGGACCGCAAGGACGAGGCGGGTGACCCGGACGAGGATGCCCGCGAAGCCGCCGAGCAGTTCCGCGCGGACCTCAACGACTACGTGCGGAAATACGGTTTCCTCTCGCAGATCGTGCCCTACCGCGACGCCGACCTCGAATGCCTCTACCTGTACGGCCGCCACCTGCTCAACCGCCTGCCGCGACGCGGGGACGGCGGCGTGGACATAGGCGACGTCGACCTCAGCCATCTGCGCGTGCAGAGGACCGGCGAACACGACCTCTCCCTGACCGCCGAGGGACCGGCCGAGCTCCGAGGTTTCGGCGAAGGTGCGGGAGGCACCAAGGAGCACGAGAAATCGCTTCTGTCTGAGCTGATCGAGAAGTTCAACGACAAGTTCGGCACCGACTTCACCGAACAGGACGTGATCACGCCGTTCTCGGAGGCCAAGGCGGACCCGAAGGTCCGCGCGGCGGCCGTCAACGACGAGGAGAACTTCGGGCTCGTCTTCGACGAGGTCTTCGAGGACAAGATGGCCGAACACATCGACACCATCGCCGACATGGGACGCCAGTACTTCAGCCATGACGAAAGCTTCAAGCAGTCGCTCAACCAGAGTGCCCGCCGGGCGGCCTGGCGGATGATCCGCCGGGAGGAGAACATCGACGACGAGACGGCCTGAGCCTCCCGGCCTTCCGCACCCTCCCGGCCGACCACTCCCAGGTCAACCACCCTGCTGGAATGAGAGGCCCGCGATCACGGATGTTCCGCACGTGGGGCGGGGCCGGACGGTCCAGGCGGCGGCGAGATGGTCGACGAGGATCAGACCCCGGCCGTTCTCGGAGTCCGCGTCCGGGTGGGCCAGTACGGGCTTTCCGGCGCCGGGGTCGGAGACGGCGAGCCAGTAGTGTCCGTCGGCCGGCCAGAGAACGAGTTCGATGAGGTCCTCGTCCTCGCGGCAGGCCCCGTGCCGGAGGGCATTGGTCACCAGCTCCGAGGTCAACAGGCCCAGGTTGTCGCCGAGGTGGCGCCGGTGAACGTGCGGCAGCGACTCGGTGACGGCGTGCCGGGCCCGCCGCGCGGAGGCGGGGCGGGCGGGGAAGCGCCAGTGTGCGGGGACGGCGGGAATGTCGGGCATGGCGAGCTCCATTGCTGTGGTGGAGGGATCGAGGTCGCCGGTGGCCTACCGCCCTGGCCGCGGGCGCGCCCGCCCAGGGCAGGCGGGCATGCCCGCGTGGCGCGCTTCCGGCGTTGCGGTGTGTAGCGTGCGCGTAACGGAACGCTAGCGGACGGTTAGGCGCCGCGCTACTGTTTCAGTGGCACATTGCCACGATCGGGTTCGGCACGATTCTTGGACGCGGCAGATCCGGCCGGGTCAAGTGGAGGGGACCGCATGTCGATGCGAAGCGCACCCACGGAGCGGCAGCAGCGCCTCGGTGCCGAGATGCGCAAACTCCGCATTGCGGCAGGCATGAGTACGCAGTATGCGGCCAGCCTGCTCGGGTTGGACCGTGCCAAGATCAACAATATGGAGGCGGGTACTCGGGTCATCAGCGCAGCGCGCGTACGCACCCTGGCCAACAACTACGACTGCTCGGACGATGCGTACATCGAGGCGTTGGCGGCGATGGCCGAGGAGTCCGAGCCCGGTTGGTGGGAGCAGTACCGTGGAACTCTGCCCGCGGAACTACTCGACATTGCCGAGTTCGAATGGCATGCCAAGCGTCTCCGTACCGGACAGATCGTTCACCTGCCGGGCATGCTGCACACGGAGGACTATGCACGAGCCGTATTCAGCGTGGGGCTGCCGCCCATGTCTCGTCTTGAGATCGAGTTGCGCGTGAAGTTCAGATTGGAACGGCAGCAGGTTCTGGACCCACCCGTCTCGCTCGACTACATCGCCTACGTTCACGAAGCGGCCATTCGTATCCCGTTCGGTGGAAGCAAAGTCGCTCAGACGCAACTCCGGTACCTCTGCATCATGTCAGAGCGCCCCAACATCACCGTGCGCGTCATTCCCACCAGTTGCGCGGGCTTCCCGGGCTCGGGACATGCGCTCGGCTACGCCGAAGGCGCCGTACCGCAACTCGACACCGTTCAACTGGACTCGACACGCAGGCCCGAGTTCACCTACGCGGAATCCCAGCTCGCAAAGTACCGTTCTTACCTTTCCTGGATGGACGAACACTCGTTGAGTCCCGAGGAATCCCGGGACCTTATCCACGCCATCGCCAGCAACCTCTGAGGAGACCTCATGCCCGACATCACCTGGGAAGTGCCTTTCTGCGCCGACGGAAGCAACTGCTTCCGTCTCGGCACCGACGCCGACGGCAACGCCTACATAGCCGTAGCCGGCCAGGAGGACCACTACCTCACCGACTCCCTCGAAGCCCTGCGCACCCTCGTCACCGAGATCAAGGCCGGCAAAGCCGACCACCTGCTGTAGGAACGCCAGCGCTCGGCACCGCCAGGTCGGTACCGTGTACGGCTGTCGGGTAACGAAGCATCAGTGCAACGGGGGCGCGACGCGTGGCGCAGGCTCGGAGGATCGGTGAGCAGGGTCGTTATGAGCTGATCGAGGAGATCGAGTCCGGCGGCATGGGCACGGTCTGGCGCGGCTACGACGCCATTCTCGACCGGGAGATCGCGGTCAAACTCATCCGGCCCGACGTCGTCGTGTCACCCGCGCAGGCGAAGGAGTTCACCCGCCGCTTCGAGCGCGAGGCGCGCGTCACCGCACGGATCGGTCACCATGGCGTGCCGCAGGTGTTCGATGCGGTGCTGGACGAGGCGTCGTACGACCGGCTGTACCTGGTGATGGAGTACGTGCGCGGGATCTCCCTGCGCAAGGTGCTCGCGGGTGCGGAGGACGGGGCGACGGCGCGGCTCCCGGTGAGCTGGGCCGCGTCGATCGCCGCGCAGATCTGCACGGTTCTGTCGTACGCGCACGCGATCCCGGTCGTGCACCGCGACCTGAAGCCGGACAACGTCCTCATCGCCGCGGACGGCACGGTGAAGGTGCTGGACTTCGGCATCGCCAAGCTGCTGGGCACGGACGTCACCCGGCTCACGGCCACCGGCAACCGGATCGGCACCAGCCGCTACATGCCGCCCGAGCAGATCGAAGGCGCGCAGATCACGCCGCTGAGCGATCTCTATGCGCTCGGCTGCGTGCTGCACGAACTGCTTGCCGGTGAGCCGGTCTTCGGCGGCGACAACGACTACCAGCTCATGCAGCAGCACATGGACGTGCCGCCGACGCCGCTGCGCGCCCTGCGGCCCGAGGTGCCGCAGGACCTGGAGGCACTGACTCTCGACCTGCTGGCCAAGACGCCCGAGCAGCGCCCGGCCGACGCGTACGCCGTGTACGAGCGCCTGTCGCCGCACCTGCCGCCGCCGGGTTCAGCGACGGACGCCGTGGTCCTCTCCCACGGCGGATCCCCTGCGGATGTGCCCGACCCGACCCTGGTCTACCGGCAGCCGAACGCACCCCTGCGGCGGACCACGCCACCCGCGCCCTCGCCCGAGCCCGCGTCATCCGCGCCGATCGCGGTGCGCGCCGACACCGCGCTGCGGGACGCGATCCGGGACGCCTACGCCCGATCCGTGGACCTCGCCGAGAGCGGACGGTTCGCCCAGGCCGCGGACGCCCTCAAGGCGGCGATCGCCAGGGCCGCCGGCACCCTCGGGCCGCACAACCCGCGGGTGCTCGGCCTGCGGCGGCAGCGCGCGGCGGTCCTCATGGCCGGCGAGGACTTCCGGCGTGCCTTACCGGAGTTCGACGTGCTGGCCGCCGTCTACGCCCGTACGGCCGGACCGTCCAGCGGCAGCGCACTGGAGTGCCGCCGGCACGCCGCCCACTGCCGGGCCAACCTGGGCCAGGCCACCGCAGCCCTTCGGGAGTTCCAGGAAGTGCTTCAGGCCGTGTCCGACACGGACGGAGACGGCTCCGAGACCGCTCTCGACCTGCGCCGCAGCATCGGCGTCCTGCTCTTCTCCGAAGGCCGCCGCACCGAGGCCGAGGGCGTCCTCGACGCCCTTCACGAGGACATGTGCGTACTCCTCGGCGAGGACCATGAGGAGACCCGCGAGATCGCCGACCTCCTCGCCCGGCTGCACCGCCCGGAGGGGTCAGGCCCCTACTGACGGTCCCGTCGGTGCCGTCACGCCTCGCCTTTTTCGTCGTGGATGCTCTTCGCCAGATCCCACAGGCTGCGGCCATCCGCGACGATCCAGCGAGCCGTTCCCTGGTTGGCGACCGGCCGCCACCCGCATCACCGCGCGGCCCCGCGCCAAGGCAAACGCTATCCATCCCGGGAACGGCACCGAAGCGCCCGCCCGTGCGCGGCCGAGGAGGGAGCGCGGGGGCGACGTCACGCGGTCGTTCACGTGGTCATGCGCTCTCCCGGCCATCCCCGGGAAAGCTCTTGCGCAGCAGCCCCGCAGCCCGCTCCCACCCGATCCCGGCCACCAGCCCGACCACATCGCCCCCGCAGTCCGCAAGCTTCGCGTCGAACTCCTCGCCGGTGGCCGGCAGCCCGGGCGAGCCGGGCGGCAGCGCGAGCGCGGCGCTGTGCACGGCGCCGTCGTCCGTGGTGATGTCGACGACCGTCTCACCGGTGAGCAGCCCGGAACCGTCCCCGGTCAGCACCGTCTCGACCCGTTCGACCAGCGACAGCGCGAGGGGCCGGCGCACCTGCGCGTCGGTGAAGGAGGCGAAGCCGGGATGCCCGTCGAGCAGCGCGGCGGCGATCGCGTACGGCAGGCTGAACTTGCCCTGGAGGCCGGTCTGCGGACGGTCGTGGATCAGCGGGTGCACGGCGGCCGGGGGCGTGCGCACGACGATCCGGCGGACCCGCTCGGGTGCCACGGCCGCACCGGCGAGCAGGGCGCGCACCGCGCCGATGGGCCGCTGCATCGCGTAGCAGCACGGGAAGATCTTCGTGGCGAGGCCGTCCGGCACGGCGGGCCCCGAGGGGTCCCAGACGCCGGCGCCCAGCGCGGCCGGATCGCCGCCCACCAGCGGCAGCCACGCGTCGAGCGCGGCCGGGTCGGAGCCGGCGCCCGCGGCGGCCAGCCGGGCGGCCCGCACGCCCGCCGCGGCGGCGAAGCCGACCTGGAGCGACTTGGCGTCGGTGCCGAAGGCACGCTGCACCCCACCTGCCGCGGGTAGCGCGAGCGCGACGGCCCGTGCCAGTCCCGCCGCGTCCAGACCGAGGCAGAGCCCGGCGCCCACCGCGGCGGCCGGTGCGCCCGAGGTGCAGGTGGCGTGCCAGCCCTGGGTGTAGTGCCGCCAGCCCAGCGCCGTGCCGAGGCGGGCCATCACGCCCGCTGCGGCCAGGTATTCCCGGGCGCCGCCGCCGCTGGCGAGTACCGCGGGCACGCAGACGACGCTGATGTGGGCGGTCGACGGCAGGTGCAGGTCGTCGAAGTCCAGGACGTGGCCGACCGCGGCCCAGCGCGCCGCCTCAGGCAGTTCGGCCCCGAGCCGGGCCATGGGGTGGTCACGGGCGGCGAGTGCGACGGCCACGGTGTCCTGAAGGGCCCGGTCGGCAAGCGCGAGGTCGTCCGGTGACGGGTCGAGGGCCACGGCCCACGCGGCCAGTTCCTCGGCGAGAGGCGACATGTGTGCTCCTGGGACGGGGACGGGGACGGGGGCGGAGACGGGGGGCGGAGACAGGAACAGGGGACAGGGGACAGGGACGAAGGCAAGGTCGGACGCGGGACGGCGGCGGGACGGCGGCAGGACGGCGGCAGGATCGGATGTCACTTGGCACCCTGCCACGCGCCCCTCCCACCCCGCACCGGTGCCTGCCGCCCCGCACGGCGCAACCGGCGCCTTCCGGACACCGTCCAGAACCGTGGCCGCGCCGCGAAGGGCGGCGAAGACGCTGCCACCCCGGCATGCTCTGCGTACTCTCATGTCCATGACACAAATCGGGATGCGCGTCCGCACCCTCGTCGCGGCGGGTCTGCTGATCGTCGGTGCAGCGGTCGCAGGCGGCGGGACGGCGCAGGCGGCGACACCGTTCGCGGCCATCGACACGGCGACCGTCAACCAGTTCACCTTGGACCCCGGCACCTCCTTCACCGGCTACGGCGCCGCGATCGACGCGGTCGAGGCGGGCGGTGCGGTGCACGTGATGGACGCCAACCAGGTGCTGGCGTCGGGCGGCCGCACCGGGTCGACGGGGCTGTGCCACGGGACCGGGCTCTCGTCGAGCCTGTCCCCGACCGGCTTCTGCTGGGACAAGGCCGACGACACCTCCAACTCCTACACACCGGACGGCGGCTGGACGCCCCAGGGCATCACCGGTTCCTACGACGCACAGCCCAACGGGAAGTGGGACAACCAGACCACCTCGCACACCGCCTACCTGGCCTCCTGGCACTTCGACCAGGACCTGGGCGGCAGCAACCCGCAGAGCAACGCGTTCGCCCGGCTGACGCTGGTCAACGCGGACAACGGCGCGATCACCTACAACCACATGCTGCTGGTCGAGCCCACCGGCGACCAGAGTGCCGGCGGCAACTTCCGGGCCGCCGCCGGCACGCACGCCGACGGCGTCGTCTGGTACGGCAACCGGGTCTTCGTCGCGAACGGGCGCTGGCTCCAGGTCTACGACCTGCGCCACATCTGGAAGGTGACGTCGAACCAGGAGATGGTGGGCATCTCGGGCGGTGTCTCGTCGGCCCGCTGGAGCAACTACGCCCTGCCGATGATCGGCCGCTACCGCACCACCGCGTCCGACGGCACCGCCTGCACCCCGGTGACCGGGACGGCGCCCTGCCTCAACTCGCTGAGCCTGGACAGGTCGGGCCAGGACGGTCTGGTCTCCGCCGAGTACTACGCCTCGAACGCGGCCGGTGGACGCGTGATCCGCTGGCCGCTGGACGCCGCCACGACGCTCCCCTCGACGTCCGACACCTCCGGCGTCGGCACCAGCCACGCCACCGTCGGCTACACCTCGCCCATCTGGCACATGCAGGGCGCCGCCACCGACGGAACCTACTGGTACCTCGCCGGGGACTGCCCCTCCGGCGTGGGCGGCGGCTCCGGCGACTCGATCGACTACTCCTGCATCCACCGGGCCGAGCCGAACCAGGCCCCGCACGTCTACACGACGTCCCCGGTCCTGACCGAGAACCTCGGCTACGCACCGTCCGCACACCGCCTGTGGGGCATCAACGAACGCATCAACAGCACGACGGGCATTCGGGTGGTCTTCTCCATCACCGCCACCTGACGCCCGGACCGGGCGGCGGCAGCGGTCCCCCGTGCTCCGGAGGTCCGCTGCCGGCAGCCGTGCTCCGGAGGCCCGTCGGGTCGGCCTCCGGAGCACGGGGAACACGTGGACACGCGTGGGCAAGGGTCAGAGGTTGCCGTACCCGCTGTTGCCGAGCCCGGTGTCCGTCTGGTGCGCCCACAGTTGCCCGGTCTTGCCGAGTGACTTGACGTCGCCGATCACCAGGGTGTCCACCTGGTCGCGAGGCTGTGCCCCGGCACCCGAGACGAGGGAGTCGTAGGCGTCGGCCGCGCTGCTGGCGGAGATGCCGGACGTGCTGCTCGACCAGGGGGAGCCCAGCTCCGTGCCACCGGCGCGTACCGCCAGCGAGCTGCCGTTCAGCTGGCCGTCGAGCGAGCTGTCCAGCAGGTTGCCGCTGTTGTAGATGGATTGGTTGCCCATCTGGTAGTAGGCGTTCGACGCCGAGGTGGTCCGCGGTCCTGCGATGAAGTAATTGCCGATCACGTCGTGCAGGAAGTGGCCGCTGGAGTTACCCGCCGTGTAGCCGGCCTGGTAGTTGTACACCACGTTGTTGATGAACTGGGTGTTGGCCTTTGCCAGCGGATTGCGGTTGTGGTCGTTGGCCCACACGTTGCGGTACCAGGTGAACGAGTCGCCCTCGGTGTGGGCGCCGAACTGCTGCCCGATCGGGTCGGCGATGATCGAGTCCTGCACCGTGATGTTCTTGGCGCCGACGGCGTCGATGTTGTTCCACTGCCCGAACTCGATCGAGACATGATCGAAGATCATGTTGCTGGCGTTGTACAGGTTCACCGCGCTCTTCTTCTCGTCCGGGTCCAGGTCGCCCTCGCGGAACCGGAAGTTGCGCACGATGTCGTTGCCGGAGCCGGCGAACGACACCTCGCCGGCCATGATCCCGACGCCGTTGCCGGGTGCCGTGGTGCCGTCGATGGTGAGATCGCTTGCCACGCTCACCGGACTCGACACCCGGATGTACCCGCTCACGTCGAACACGATCGTCCGGTGCCCGCTGCTCACGGCGTCCCTGAACGACCCCGAACCGGAGTCGTTCAGGTTGGTCACGTGGTACTCGGAGCCGCCCTGGCCTCCGGTGGCGCCGCTGCCGAACCCGACCGCGCCGGGAAACGCGACGGTCGGACCGGCGGCGTCAGCCGCCGCCCCCGACGTCAACGCCGCCGTCACCAGGGCGGCCAGTGCCACCAGCCCGATGCCTCGTCCTGCCATGCTGTGCCTCCAGTCTGGAACACCGCCCCGGTAAGCGCTTTCTACGCTACCGGGAAACGACCAGCCCGGCAGGCGAACTTCAGTAATCGGTGGGGCGGTTGGGGTGGTCGGGGTGGTCGACCGTGGCACAGGTGTGGGCGGGCGCCGGGAAGGGTCGGCGGGGCCGAGAAGCACCGCTCGGCAGCGGAATGCCCCCGCTCGGCAGCGGAATGCGCCCGCTCGGCAGCGGAATGCGCCCGCTCGGCAGCGGAATGCGCCCGCTCGGCGCCGGAATGCAGGGAATCGGGCCCCCTCCCGGCAGGCGGCGGTCAGAATGGGGCATGGTCATCCGCCGCCTCAGTTACCGCCTCGCCCCGGAATCGGCCACCGGAGACCTCCGGTTGCAGCCCGACCCGGGCACCGGGTCCGAGTCCGACCCCGGAGACCTGCCGTTCGACTGGATGGAACGGGCCATCACGCTCACCCACCGCGGCATGGTGCACGACGGTGCGCCGGAGCGCCGTCGCGGACGGTGGGCCCGGCGTGGCGCGCGGGAGCGTACCGCCGCGCTGAGCTGTAGCCGGCTGCCCGGCGGCGGCACCCTGCTCTGTGCGGCGCGTACCCAGGACACCTCACCCGAGGTGGGCATCGAAGCGGTCTACCTGTCCGCCGGCGCGGCGGAGCGCCAGCACTTCTGGCCGATCGACACCTGGTGCTCACCCGCGTGGGAGCACTTCGAGGCCAACCGGGCCAAGCGGGCCGAACGGGCCGACCGGGCCGACGAGGACGCCGCAGACGCAGCCGCCGACCTGCCCGGGCCCGGTGGGCGCTTCACCCACGAGCTCCTGGCGGAGTTCGCACGCGAGCACGCGCCCCGCGTCGCCCCCTTCCTCGCCGACGTGCGCCGGCTGTTCGCGAACCCGGCCGGGCGCCAGATCGTCCTGATCGAGGACGAACCCGAGACGGTGGCCCACTGGATCGCCCTGGCCTGCGCCGCGCTGCCCGAGGAGCACGGCCGCGCCCTCACCTTCACCACCCGGACCATGGATCCGCACCGCGCGCCGCAGCAGATCCTGGGGATCGGCCCCGACACCCCCTTCGACCGCGGCCCCGACCAGGCCCACCGGTACCGCGTGCACGACGGCACCGGCGGCCCCGACAGCCCCCCGCTGCCCGACCCGTGGGCGGACGTCGTGGCCCGGCTCTGGGTCGCGGGCCGCAGACCGGCCTACCCGCCGTCCGCGGCGGCCGCCCCGGGCGTCGACGCGTTCGCGCCGGACCGGCTGGCACCGCAGCTCCTGGAGGTCGCGTCCGCGGGCGCGCTGGCCGACCTGAGCGGGGAGGCGCTGCGCGGCACGGTCGCGGTGCTGGCGGACGCCGCACGCCAGGTGGAACTGGACAGCGAGCGGTTCGACGAGCTGGTCACGACCTGTCAGGAGATGGCCGAGCCGGGCCAGCCCGGCGTGATCGAGCCGCTGGCCCTCGCGCTGGCCCGGGTCTGGCTGACCGCGGCCCAGCGGCACGGCCCGGACGTCCGCCGCCCCGACCTGCTCGACGAGCTGCCGCTGACCGGCGAGGCGAGACGGGTGCTCAGGGGCGAGGTCGCGGTCTCGGCCGAGGCGGAGCTGCGGCGCCGGTTGCCGGGCCCGTTCGCCGCCTGGGCCGGCCCGCTGCACCTCGTCCTGACCCTCGGCGGCGGCACGGGGCACGCCGTGGCGGACGCGGTGGCCAGGCTGTCCTGGGCGCTGCTGCACCCGGGGGAGCGGGACTGCGCCGACGCCGCCGCGCTCCTGGAGCGACTCGCTCACCCCGGACTGACCCGCCGGGTCCTGGAGCGGCTGGCCGCCGACGGCTCGGGTCGGAACGTGCACGCCCTACGGCGCTTCGCCGCCTCGCCCGAAGGCCGGCGGCTCACCGCCGACCTCGACTTCGACACCGCACCGCTCACCGTCCGGCTCGCGCTGGCCGCGGCACGCTGGGCCGCGGACCCGGAGGGCCCGCGCGGCGCGGGGCTGTTCGTCCGGCTGGTCGAGGCGTTCCCGGACGGCCCGCTCGCCGATCCGCGGACCCTGGAGACGGTGTGCGCGCTGGTGTGGCAGGACGGCCGCCCCGCCCGCGCCGACCTCCCCGAGGTCATCCGGGTCTGCCCGCCCCGCCGGTTCGTCGCCGCGGGATTGGGGCGGCTCGTCGCCGACCTACTCGCCGACCCGATGGTGCGGGTCGACCTCGAACTGCTGGACTACGCACGCGAGATGCTGCGCTACCAGGCCTGGCTGACCCCCCAGCAGCGGAACACCGCCGAACTGCTGGTGCTCGTCCGGGACCTGGAGCAGGGCCGGGTCCCCGTGGTCGCGACCCTGGAGCGGATCAACAACCTGGTGTGGATGATGACGGACGCCCGCCACATGCGCTGCGAGGGCCCCTTGTGGGAGGGCGTGGTGGCGCTGCTCGCCATCGGCCTGGCGCGTACCCCGCCGACCGACCTGAGCACCCGACCGGTACCCGCGTTCCTCGCCGCCTTCCACTCCGACGTGGCCCGCAGCTACGGCTCCGCGGTGTTGCAGGAGTACCCCGCCGGTCCCGGCACGGACCTGCTGGCCACTCGGCCGGAGTCGGTCGCCGCGCTGTTCTGCGTATGGCACTACGACAGTGCGGACGCCAAGGACGAGTGGCGCCGGACCTCCCGGCGGCTGCTGACGGAGGTGCTCGGCCGTGCCGTGCTGCGGATGGACCACCGGGGACTGGCGGAGGTGGCCCGTCACCTGCGCCGCCGCGGAGACCACCCCCCGGGGACCTGGGAACACTGGCTACGGTCCCTGGGCCCGCAGTGACCGCCCATGACCGCCCATGACCGCCCACGATCGTCCACGATCGTCCATGACCGCCCATCACCGTCCAATGACCGACGAGCCCGCACCGGCCGCCCCCGGTGATCCCACCCACCCGGGACCCCTCCCGGAGTTCATGAGGACGATGCAGTGTGACCGGAAAGGGCCACGGAAAGGCACGCGGATTTCGCCGGCCGGCGGAGTGTACGGACGTACTGCCAATTAAGCTAGGAACCAGGCGAGTTGACCCGTTTACCCACACTGGTTGTCGGCAATCGGGAACTGCCCGGTACCGCATTGCGGTGTACCACAGTGACCATGGGTGAGTCCCGGCACGGATCAGCCCGCCAATCGATCGGCCCGGTATCGGGGGAAGGACCGGCGTGACGGACAAGACCACACCATTCGACATCCCTGGCGGCGAGGGGGCCATGGCCAGCCGCCCCGTGCACTTCATCTGGATGCTCGACTGCTCGGGCTCCATGGGAGTGAACGGCAAGATCGGTGAGCTGAACTTCGCGATCCGGGAGGCCATCCCCGAGATGCAGGAGGCCGCGGAGTCCAACCCCGCGGCCTCGCTGCTGGTCCGGGCCATCTCCTTCGCCACCGGAGCCAGCTGGCACATCAAGAAGGAGACCCGCGTCCAGGAGTTCACCTGGGAGGACGTGCACACCTACGGGGTCACGGACATGGGCGCCGCCTTCCGGCTGGCGGCGGACGCCCTCCAGACCCCGCCGATGCCGCAGCGCGCCCTGCCGCCGGTGCTGGCCCTGGTCTCCGACGGGCAGCCCACCGACGACTGGCGTGCCGGGCTGCGCGCGATCGACAGCACCCCCTGGGGCAAGCGTGCGGTCCGGGTGGCGGTGGCCATCGGGGAGGACGCGGACAAGAGCATGCTGAAGGAGTTCCTCGCCAACCCGGAGCTGGATCCGCTCCAGGCGCGCAACCCCAAGCAGCTGGCGAAGGCGATCCGCTGGATGTCGACGGCCGTGGTGAAGAACGCGTCCACCCCGAAGGGCGGCGGCGACAAGGGCATGAACCCGCCCGTGGACCTGGTCAAGGACACCCCCGACGACGGCGGCGACCTCGTCTGGTGAGCGACCGGGGGAGGACGACCGCCGGCTGGGAGCTGCTCAGCGGGGCGGTCAAGGGGGTGGCGAAGAAGCACAGCCAGGACAGCTCGGTGGCCCGGCTGCTCCCGCTGGACGGCGGACCCGCCGTCGTCCTCGCGGTCGCCGACGGCCACGGGTCGGCTCCGCATTTCCGCAGCGACCTCGGCGCCAGCTGGGCCGTCGAGGAGTTCACCGTGTGCGCCGAGGCGTTCGGGCGCGAGGTGCTGCGGCACGGCGGGGACGCGGCGCGCTGGCCCGGACTCCTCGCGCTGGCCCGCCGGCTGCCCCACTGGGTGGTGCACCGCTGGCGCGCCCGGGTCCTGCTGCACGACGCCAACTCTCCGGCGCACGGCAACCCGTACGGCAGCCCGTTCCCCACCGCACCGCCCGCGCCGGGCCCACCCGCCCTCCCGGCCGGCCCGTCCGTCTTGAGCATGCCGCCCGCCGCCGACTCCGTGGTCGACCTGACGGCGTACGGAAGCACCCTCGTCGGCGCGGTCGTCACCGAGCACCTGCTGGTGTGCTGGCAGCTCGGCGACGGGGACGTGGTGCTCGTCGACGACAGCGGCGCACCGCACACGCCCTTCTTCACCGGACCGGAGTTCGGAGACGAGACGGACTCCCTCTGCGAGGAGGACGCCTGGCGCAAGGCCCGGTTGTTCTGGCGGCCGCTCCCGGGCGGTGCGCCGCCGGCGGTGCTGCTCTCCACCGACGGACTGTCCAAGAGCTTCGCCGACCACCACAAGTTCCTGGACTTCGCAACCGGAGTCCGAACCAGGGTCGTCGAGCAGGGCATCGGCACCGTTCAGGAACAACTGGCGGACTGGCTGAAGCGCGCGGCCGGCTACTCCGGTGACGACACCACCCTGGTCGGGGTCTTCCCGGCCGGGCGACCGGGGGCCGGACTCCGCACGGACGACAAGGACGCGACGGGTTCCACGGACCCCGTCTGCATCGATCAGACGGGTCGGCCGGGCCGGATGGCAACGTCGGCCCGGACAGCCCAGACAGAGGGGAACAGCACGGTGAACGGCATGCTCGCAGCCGGCCAGAAGCTGGTGACCGAGTCCGGCGACAGCATCAAGGTCGCGGAGCTGTTCGGCTCGGGCGGCCAGGGTGAGGTCTACCGGGTCAGCACGCCGCACGGCGACCGCGCCCTGAAGTGGTACTTCCCGCAGCTCGCCACGGCACGGCAGCACGAGATCCTGCAAGGGCTCATCGAACGCGGCTGGGCGGACGACCGCTTCCTGTGGCCGCAGACCACCGTGGTGGACCCGTCGGGCCACCATCCCGGCTTCGGCTACCTGATGGACGTGCGTCCCGCACGCTTCCACGACCTGCCGGCACTGTTCCGGAGGGACCCGGCGGTGGCCGGCGTGACCGTCCGCTCGCTGCTCACGGCCGCCCTGCACACCGTCGAGGCCTACCGCACCCTGCACTCACGCGGCATCGCCTACCGCGACATCAACTGGGGCAACGTCTTCTTCGACCCGGCCACCGGCTCCGTGCTGATCTGCGACAACGACAACGCGGTGGTGGAGGGGGAGGACGCGGGGGTCGCCGGCACCCTGGACTTCATGGCGCCCGAGCTGGTACGCGGTGACGCGGGCGTGCGGCCCGGCATCCAGAGCGACCTGCACTCGCTGGCCGTGCTGCTGTTCATGCTGCTGATGACCGGCCACCCGCTGGACGGTGCCGCCGAGTACCGCATCCACTGCAAGGGCCCGGAGGCCAAGGCGCAGCTGTACGGCACCGACCCGGTGTTCGTCTACGACCCGAACGACACCCGCAACCGCCCCGACCCGGACGACCACCGGGTGGTGATCGCCTCCTGGAAGGTGCTGCCGCAGATCCTCAAGGACCTCTTCGTGAAGACCTTCACCGAGGGCCTGGCGAACCCCTCGCGCCGGGTGCGCGAGACCCAGTGGCGCAATGCGCTGGGCCGGGTGCTGGACGCGATCGTGGTCTGCCAGTCCTGCGGCCGGCAGAACCTCACCCAGCCGGACGGCGCACTGCCGCAGTGCTGGCACCCCAAGTGCGGCACCCAGCTGCGGCAGCCGCCGTCCCTGGAGATCGTGACGGGCACGGGCGCGCTGCGCAGCCACCGCACCGTCCGGCTCGCCCCCGGCACCCGCCTGTACGCCCACCACCTGATCGACGACCCGGAACGCCACGACTTCTCGGCGGTCGTCGCCGAGGTGACCGCCCACCCCACCAGGCCGGGCCGCTACGGCCTCACCAACCGCACCGACGGTGACACCTGGACGGTCCGGCAGAACGACGGGACCGTCCAGAACGTGCCGCCCGGTCGCACGGCGGGCCTGCGGGCCGGCCTGCTACTGGAGTTCGGCGGCGGCGCGGAGGGCAACGTGCGGGGGTGAATGCGGCTCCGCCGCGGGTGCGCCCGGTAAGGGGCGCGGGGCTGTGTTGATTTGCGGCTCCGCCGCGTGGGCGCGACCACCGGCCGGTGGGGGTTGTTCGCGCAGTTCCCCGCGCCCCCTAGCAGGCGCCTGTGGCGCCGTTCGGGGGCTCCGGCCCACCTAATAGGGGCGCGGGGAACTGCGCGATCAGCCACGACGAGACCGTCGGGTCGTCACCGTCCCGGAGGGGCTGTTTCGGTCGGGGCCGGGCCACCGGCTGGTGGGGGTTGTTCGCGCAGTTCCCCGCGCCCCTTAAGTGGGCGCCTGTGGCGCCGTTCGGGGGCCCGGGCCCACCTAATAGGGGCGCGGGGAACTGCGCGATCAGCCACGACGAGACCGTCGGGTCGTCACCGTCCCGGAGGGGCTGTTTCGGTCGGGGCCGGGCCACCGGCCGGTGGCGCGTCCGCGAGCGCGGCGATTTCCGCCGCAGACGCGTTACCGCCCGAGCACATCACGGCAATGCGCTGGCCCGCGAACTCCTCCGCGTGGGCCAGCACGGCGGCGAGCGCCGCCGCCCCGGCGCCTTCGGCGAGGGTGTGTGCATGGCTGGCGAGCAGCCGCTGGGCCGTGGCGATCTCGGCGTCGGAGACCAGGTGGAAGTCGGCCAGTCCGGTACGCAGGACGCCTTGCGGCAGGGCGAATCCCCGTCCGGTGGCCAGGCCCTCCACGACCGTGCGGTTGGGGCGCTGCACGCAGGTGCCGGCCCGCCAGGAGTCATGCGCGGCCGGCGCCTCGGCCGACTGCACCCCGATCACCCGGCAGTTCGGGGCGAGCTCTGCCGCGACCAGGCAGGCGGCGGCGGCTCCGGTGCCGCTGCCGATGGGTACCACCACCGCGTCGAGGTCGGGTCGGGCCTCGAAGACCTCCAGGTACGCCGTGCCGACACCGGCCAGCAGCGCCGGCGTGTCACCCGGGCTCACCAGGAGCCGGTCCTCGTCCGCCGCCAGCTTCTCGGCCCGCTCCTGCGAACCGCCCAGGTCGTCCCCGTGCAGCACCACCGTGGCCCCGAGCGACCGTGCCGCCCGTACCTTCGTCGCGCTGACGGCCGTCGGCATCACCACCGTGCACGGCACGCCCCACGCGGTGCAGGCGTACGCCATCGACTGCGCGTGGTTGCCGGTCGAGTAGGTGACCAGGCCGCGGGCGCGCTGCTCCGGTGGCATCCCGGACAGCAGGGTGAGCCCACCGCGCACCTTGAACGCACCCACCGGTTGCACGTTCTCGTGCTTCACGTGGACGGTCGCGCCGATTACCGCGTCGAGCGCGGGATACGACCACATCGGGGTGGCGGGCAGGCGGCCGGCCAGGAGTTCCCGTGCGGCCACGATGTCGTCGAACGTCGGAGTCTGCTCCATGGCACCAACGTTCGGGCAACCGCCCCGTCGGCGCAACGCAAAATCGGCTCACGGGGACGGCTGCCGCAGCGTTCGCCACCAGCTACGCCACCGCGCCCACGCCCACGTCCACGGCAGGGCGTTGGAGTGCTGCGCCAACCCCCCTGAAGCGCCCCACGGGTCCGGCGCGGGGAGCGCGGGGAGCGTCGTCCGGGCGGGTGCGGCGGCCACCACCACCGCGTCGGGGCGGGGCAGCGGGGCGACGGTGACCTGGCACGCCTCCCGGGTCACCGGGATCGTGGCCACCCCGGCGGCGAGGTGACGGCTGCGCGCCAGGCGCTGCTCCCGGTGGCCCGCGTCGGCCTGGTCCCACGCCAGCAGCACCAGCACGGCCGGCTCCGGCCAGCGGAACCGTATCTCGGCTCGGTCCGCGCCCACCCGGACGGCCGTCAGTTCCTCGACGGCACCCGGGTGTTCGACGACCACGCTCGACCCGGCGACCGCCCGGTCCCCGAGCACGCTGACGGCGGTCACCCGGGTCCTGCCCCGCAGCGGCGGCACCAGGGTGACGGGGAGCGGGTCGGTGGGCGCCGATGCCCCCGGCGCGCTGTGTGAGGCCGTGCCGTTCGGGACGGTGTCGTTCGGGACGGTCCCGTTCGGGATCGCGTGGTCCGTGTCCGCGTCCGCGTCCGTGTCCGTGGTCGTGGTCGTGGTCGTGGTCGTGTCGTTCGGGGTCGTGCCGTCCGAGGCCGTTCCGTTCGGCGCCGCGTGGTCCACGTCCCGGTCGGCGCCGGCCGTCGCCACGGTGACGCCGGCCGGTGCCGTGGCGGCCGGGGCGGCGGTGAGTTGGGAGAGCCGGTCCGACACGTCGGTGCCGGGGGTCACCGGGGTGGGCCAGGACACCACCCGGGCATGGCCGCGCTCCGGTTCGCCCCAGCTGACGCTCAGGGGGACGCCGGGGCCGGCGCCGTGCACGGTGAGCGAGTCGACGGGGGAGGGCCAGACCACGGCCGTGCCGGTCACGTGCTCACCGGTGGACCACACCAGCCGGTCGTCCCGGCCGCGGTAGCCGCAGGTGATGCGGTAGTCGTACGTGCCCGGGGGCAGCGGCCGGTCGACGAGTCCGGTCGGGCCGCACTCGACGGACACCCCGGCGGCGACCCGGTCCCGGCGGGTGCGCACCGCCCGGATCTCGACAGCGGCCGGGTTCGCCCGCCAGCGCAGCCGCAGCCCGTCCGGCACCGGCTCCGCACCCGCCTGCGTCACGTCCGGGGCGATCAGCAGCGGGGTCGCCGTGGTACGCGGCACCCCGGCGCCGCGGCACCGGTACAGCGGGATGACGGCGTACCGCAGCGGCTCGCCCAGGGGAACGTCCGTGTCCTGCGCGGTGGTCGCGGTGTCGGGACCGCGTACCTCGACGGCCCGTTCCGGCATGCCGTCGGGGAAACGCACCACCCGGTACGTCACGTCGGCGGTGTGACGGTGCGCCGGGGACCAGGCGAGGCGGATGGTGCGGGTACCGGGGTCGGCGCGCACGATCGCCTCGGGCGGGGTCTTCGGGTCGTCTGCGACGGCGGTGGCGGCGCCGAGCAGTCCGGCCAGCGCGTCGGCGCTGTCGGTGGCCAGCCGCAGGATGCGGAACCACGCGGCGGTCCGGGCGTGCGGCTCGCCCGTCCGGTCAAGCCGTCCGGCCTGCGCGATCAGGTGCTCCACGCGGGCGCACCGGGCCTGTACGGCGGTGAGGAGGGCGGCCAGGACGTGGTCGTCGGCCGGGTCGAGGTCCCGGGCCACCTCCAGGACGCCGTACGGCCGGTCGCCCGGCCAGATCTCGCTGATCGTCTCGGCGGCCCGGCGGCGTGCCGAGTCGCGCGAGGGGAAACCGGCCGCGACGGCGGCCGCGAGCGCCTCGGCCTCGTTGCCGTGCACGCCGAGGGCGGTGGCCGCAGCGGCGGTGGGCCCGTCGCCGCCGTCCGTGAGGAGACGGCCGAGCTGCCACAGCACGATCCGCCGCAGCCCCATCGGATCCCCGTGCAGCACCCTCTCCAGGACGCCCACCGCGTCCGAAGCGGCCGTGGCGCGCGAGGCGTCGCCGTCGGTCTTCCAACGCGCCCGGCAGCCGCGTACGTAGGCCAGGTCCACCCGGCGCCACAGGTTGCCCCGGCCGGGGATCCAGAGCCCGTCCAGGATCCGGAAGCCGTCGTCGGAGGTGGACTGGGGGAAGGCGGCGGTGTGGGCGGCGGCCGGTCTCGGTTCGGCCGGGGCGGCGCGCAGCAGGTCGACGGCGTGCCGGAAACCCAGCCGCAGGATGGCGTCGTGCAGTTCGATGAAGCCCCGCACGCCGGGGAAACGCGGCAGGCCGGGCAGCGGCGGCCGGAGGCCGGGATCCGTCCCCCGCAGCCCTGGTCGCCACTGCGTCACCGTCACGTTCGTCGGTCCTCTCGGTCGGTGGGTCGCGCATCGGGTGGGTCGCGCCCGATCGTGTCCGTGGGTGCGGGCGGGGCGGAACCGGGCGGCGTCGGGGCGCGGTCGGGTCGTGGTCAGGTGGTGTAGAAGTAGACCCACACCTCGGCTGTGGAGGGCGTTCTCCCCAGCTTGAGGAAGTCGTCGGTGGCCGCCTTGCGCGGGAACATGCCGGACCGTGCCTTGTTGAGCAGAGAGTTGACGTGGTGCGCGTAGTGCGTACCGCCCTGGCCGCCGCCGAAGGTCTGCACGAGCGCCGCCTCCTTCCCGTCCCACTTGGCCGTGGCCTTGCGGATCTGGGAGACCAGCGACTTGTCGTTGTTGCCCTTGACCTCGAACGACTGGCGTTTACGGTCGAGCGAGCGCGGTCCTTGCGGCTTCTTCGACGGCGAGGGCGACGGGGACGGCGACGCGGACGGACTGGCCGACGCACGCGGCTTGGCGGCCAGCGGGTCGGGCCGGTCGGCCAGGGTGACCACGGCCAGCACCAGCAGCAGATCGGCGAAGAGCCAACCGGCCAGCGCGACGGGGCCCAGCCGGCCCCGGCGCCGGGTCACGGCTGGGTCCCGTCAGTGCCGGTGCCGCTGCCGCTGCCGGGAACGGTGGGTGGCTGGCTGGGCTGGGGCGGAGACGGGTCGGGCTGCGGGGTGCCCGGGTCCGGCAGCAGCGGCACCGTCGTCCCGGGACCCGAGCCGGGCGGAACGTGCCCGAAGCCGGGTCCGTGCGCCGGCACCTGCGGGGTCCCGGGCGCCGGGGCGTGCGCAGGTGCTGACGTGGGTGCGGGTGCGGGTGCGGGTGCGGGTGCCGATGCGGGCGCGGGTGCCGGTGCGGGTGCGGGCGTGCCGGCATGGCCGGACCCGGCGCCGTTCGGGCTGGTCACCGGGTGGTCGGGGTCGGCGCCGGGCGCGCGATCGTAGCCGTAGCCGTACCCGCTGTCGACGCCGGCTGGCGCGCGGTAGTGGCCGTAGTCGACGGTGGGTGCGTTGGCGGCGGGAGTGCCGGGCTGGCCGTAAGCGTCCGCGGGGGTGCGTTGGTGGTCGTCACCGTCGGCGGGCGTGCCGTGGTGACCGTAGCCGTCGGCCGGCGCGTCGAAGGCCGGCGTGCCCGCGTCGTCGCCGCCGTGCAGGCCGTTGCGGCTTCCGGTGAGCGTGCGGATGCCGGAGTCGAGCCGGGCGGCGGCGTCCTGCCAGTGTGCGGCCACCGCGTCCCAGCGTTCGGTGGCGTCCCGCATGCCGTCGACGGCCTCGTTCGTACGCGCCGTGCTGGCCAGCAGCGCCTGGGAGGCACGCTCGCTGGCCTGCGCGACGGTCTCCGACTTCGCGACGAGGGCCTGCTGGGCGGTGGCCAGGGTGCCCAGCGCCGACTCGACCGTGGCACCGGCCGCCTTGATCCGCTCGGCGATGCCGTCGGCCGCCGCGGTGTTCTCCTTGCCGGCCCGGACGATCGCCTCCTGGCCGGAGCGCACCACGGTCTCCAGCCGGCTCGCCACCCCGCCGATCTTCGGGATCTCGGCGGTCAGTCCACGGGCGGCGGCCTGGAGGTCGTCGGTGGCCTGCTTGATGAGGGTGCCGGTGGTCGTCAGCGCCTTGTGGCTGGCCTCGGCCTGGGCGGCGAGCGACCCCAGCCGCTTGGCCGCGCCGGTCAGCTCACGGGCGAACTGCTGCGGCCCGGCGGCACGGTGCGGCACCAGCGCGAACTGCGCCTGCGTGAGCAGGGCGGCCAGGCTGCCGAGCAGGTGCTCGTCGGCCTCGTGGCGCTCGGTCTCCTGCCGTTCGGCGCGGGCCCGGGCGCGCGCCTGCCAGATGGCGAGCAGGACCAGCAGCGTGATGAACACGACGGTGGCCAGGGCGACGTTCTCGAACCGCCCGATGGGCGACAGGTGCCCGCCGAACCCGGACTGCCACAACTGGAGGAAGGGCCGCGCCGCTTCCTTCCGGTCGACCTTGCTCAGCTCGCCGTACGCGCCGACCGCCTCGCGCAGCCCGATCCAGGTCACCAGCAGCGGGATGAACACCAGGACGCCCATCATGGCCTCCAGCGCCCCGTCCCGCACCGGTTGCTGCCGCAGCCCGTCGCGCAGCCAGCGGACGATCCCGGTGAACGAGCGGTTCCGGGGTCCCGTGGTGCGCAGGTAGTCGACGAGGGCCCGCAGCCGACCGGCGCCGCCACCGGACGACGCCGGGGCGAGGCTCTCCGGGCGCACGAACGAGTGCACCAGGTCGACTTCGGCCCACTGGTCGAGATGCGTGCCGTGCTGCAAGTCATGGGCGAGGGCGCGCAGTTCGGCGGCGCGCGGGGTGATCCTGGGTTCGTCGGCCAGCTTGTTCAGTTGCGTGGCGAGGACGTCCTTGGTGAGCAGCCCGCGCTGCGGCGCGTGGCGTGGTGTGTTCTGCGACGCGCTCTGTAGTGCGTGCTGCGGTGCCTGAGGCAAGTCCTTCTTCCCCCTGATTCAGCCCGACCCTGCGTCGGTGGCCGTCCACGGTGGTGCCGCCGTGCTCCCTGACCGAGGACGCCCCGCCGACCCCTGCCGGTTTCGTCGGATGCGGTGCGGCGTGCACTGCCGCGGGACTCCGTGGACCAGCGTGGCAAGCGATGCCGGGGAGGGGTCCCGAACCGAAAGCCCGACCGAGCCCCGGACGGCGGGGGCCCTCGGGTGTGGCCCTACTGGTAGGGGGTGGCGGTCGGGACGACGTCGCAGTGGTCGACGGAGTCCGCGTCGCCGGGGTAGGCCAGCTCGATCTTGCTGGTCTTCTTGCCCTTGCCGGATACGTCCACCTGCTCGGTGGTGTTGCTGACGACGGAGCCGTCGGCGTCCAGGAAGGTGACGGACACCTGGAAGTGGCCCTTCCGCTCGTTGTCGTTGGTGACCTGGACGGTCGCGTACGGCTTCGACTCGCTCGCACAGCTCACCAGCCTGACCTTGGCGTCCTTCAGGTCGTCGGTGCTGCTGCCGGTGGGCGAGCTGGTGGAGTGGTGGGTGGGGTACCGGTTGTACGAGCCACCGCTGGTGCTGCTGCCGTACGTGTCGTCGTCGTCCGTGTAGGTGTCGTCGTCGCCGTACGCCGACCCCGATGACGAGCTGCCGTCGTAGTCGTTGCTCGACGACGAACTGTCATGATCCGAGTGCGAGCTGCTGCACCCGCCGCCCCCGCCTCCGCCGTGGCTGCTGTGGCCGCTGTGCCCGCCGTGCCCGCCGCGCTCCGGCGCGAAGCCGGTGAGTGCCAACGCGGTGACGGCCAGGGCTATGGTGAGCTTGAGCTTGTTCTTCCCCCGATTTGGCATTCGGCTACTTTATCCGTCGCGTGCCGGGGGCCGGAGCCGGTTCTGCCACCGTTGCCGCAACGGGACGCGGGGCAGGAACAATGCCGGAAACGGCGCTGAACGGAACTGACTCCTACCGGCACCGGCACCGGCACCGGGACGGCAGCGCGTTGCCCGCACTGCCCCGCTGGTCCAGCGGGCCGTCGACGCGGCACGCACGCACGGTTTCGCCCACTCCTGCCGGCCCGAGCAGGGCCGCCTCCTCCAACTGCTGGCCGCCGGTGCACCCCACGGCATCGCCGAGACCGGTAGGGCTGTGGCGTCGGCCTGGCCTGGCTGGCGTCCGGCGCCCCATCGGGCACCCGCCTGGTCAGTGTCGAACGGGACCCGGAACGCGCCCGCATCGCCACGGACCTCTTCCGGGACCACCCCCACGTCGAGGTCCGCCACGGCGACTGGCAGCGCGTCGAGGAGGGCGGCCCGTACGACCTCCTCGTGCTGGACGGCGGAGGCCAGGCCAAGGGCGACGGCACCGCGGACCCCGCCCGCCTCCTCATCCCCGGCGGCACGCTCGTGATCGACGACTTCATGCCGGTCACGACCTGGCCGCCCCGTTTCAACGGGGAACCCGACCGAGCTCCAGACGGCGGGCGCCCTCGTCCTCACCGCCCACCTCGACACCCATCGCCCCTCCTCGAACGCCTGGTGGCGAGCTGGCCTCCGCACACTCCCCAGGCGGACGACATCCGCGAGGCCTTGGAGGTGGACGTGGAGGCGGAGGCGGGCGCGGACGGCGCGTGACGCCTATGACCTGTGGCGCGTCGGGCTTGCGTCGTGGACGAGATCGCGGGTGACGGAGGCGACGTCCGGTGCGCCCGCCAGGGCCATGGCGTGGGCCAGCTCCGCGGTGAGCTCGGTGAGCAGCCGTGTCACCCCCGCGGCGCCGTCGACGGCCAGCGCCCACAGCGTCGGCCGTCCGACGAACACCGCCGTGGCCCCCAGCGCGAGGGCGACGAGCGCGTGCCGTCCGGTGCGGATGCCGCCGTCGACGTAGAGTTCGGCGCCGGTGCCCGCCAGGGCGTCGGCGACCGGTCGCAGGGCCCGGGCCGTCGCGACCGCGCCGTCCAGCTGCCGGCCGCCGTGGTTGGAGACCCAGACCGCCGAGGCGCCCGCGGCCACGCACTCCCGTGCGTCGTCCGCGCGCAGCACACCCTTGACGACCACGGGGAGGCCGGTGGCGGTACGCAGCCAGTCGATGGTGGCGGGCGTCAGGTCGGCCGCCTTCTCCAGCTGCGTGTCCTCCACCCCCCGCCAGGCGACGTTGGCCATCAGATGGTCGTCGGGAACGGTCTCCCACACGCTCGGCCCGTTGCCGTACTTCTCCCCGACGACGGGGGTGTCAGCGGTCAGCACCACGGCCCTTGCCCCGGCCTGCCGTGCGCGGCCCAGCATCTCCAGGGTCAGCTGCCTGTCCCGCAGCACGTAGGCCTGCACCCACCAGGGCCCGGAGCCCGCCAGCGCCCCGAACGGCGTCCCGGCGTTGCTGGAGACGCACACCAACGACCCCGCGTCGGCGGCACCGCGCACCATGGCCGCCTCGCCCTCCTCATGGGCCTGACGTTGCAGGGTGGTGGGGGCGACGAGGACGGGCGTGTCGACCGACGTGCCGAGCACCGCGGTCCGGGTGGAGACGTCACTGACGTCCCGCAACACATGCGGCAGCAGACGCAGCGCGTCCCAGTGCGCCTCGGCTTCCGCGGCCGACAGGCCGGCCCCGGCGCCCTGCCGGAAGTAGGTCATCACGGGAGCAGGCAGCCACGCCTCGGCCTCCTGCACCAACGTGTCCATCCACCGCATCCGGATGCCCCTCCCCAGGGTCCTGTGGGGTCCAACTCGGTCCAACTCGGCGCTACCCGGTCCAACGCGGTGCCAGGCGGTCCTACATGCCCGATGCCACCTTGGCCGACCCCACGGCAGCCGCGTGCAGTTCGGCGAGCACGTCTCCCAGAACGTCGGCGGCGTCACCGAGCACTTCACGTTCGAACGTGGCCGCGTCGTCGGCCCACGGCTGGGCGTTGACGAGCACCCGGACCGCGCCGGTGCGGCAGTACTCGATGAGCCCGGCGGCGGGGAACACCGTCCCGGACGTGCCGACGGCGATCCACACGTCGGCGCGGCGCGCCGCGTCGATCGAGGCACGCATCTTCCTGGAGAGCAGCGGCTCGCCGAAGAGGACGACGTCAGGGCGGGCCGTGCGCCCGCAGTGCGGGCATGTGGGCACGGTCTTCTCGTGGATCTCCTCGTCGGGCCAGGCACCGTGCCGGGCGTGGCACGCCCTTCTGGAGCAACGGCTGCGGAGCACGTTGCCGTGGAGTTCGGTGACGTTCGTGGACCCGGCCCGGGTGTGCAGCCCGTCGACGTTCTGGGTGGCGATGTGCACGTCGAAGTGGGCTTCGGCGGCGGCCAGCGCCTCGTGCGCCGGGTTGGGGCGGGCGGTGGACGCGCCACGGCGAAGCTCGTTCCAGTGGTCCCATGCCTGCCGGGCCCTGCCGTGCCAGCGGGACGCGGTGGTGAGCTCCGCGATCTTCGGGTCGCGGTCCCACATCCCGCTGCCGCCGCGGTAGACGGGCAGCCCGGACGGGGCGGAGATCCCCGCCCCGGTGAGGACCGCGAGCCGGGGCGTGCGGTCGGCGACCGCGGCGGCGCCGGTCGCGGCGGCGTCAGTCATGCGGTCATTGTCGGCGCTGGCGGGAACTCATGACACCGGATTTTCCTCCGGGCCGTTCATGGCCTTTCATGGCCGTGCCTGGCCGACGAGGGGACCCGCGCCGTGCTTTCATGCCGGCCCGTACACCGCGGCCTTCTCAGGCGGAGGGGTTGCCCAGGACGGGCCGCCGGTCGCCCGGCGAGACGTACCGCAACCGTCCGAGCATGTCGGTGACCGGTGTGAGGCCCGCGGCCTCCAACACGGCGGCGTACCTGGCGCGTTTGCGCCGGGTGTGTGCGAGTCCGATGGGCACGCAGGCCATGAAGACGGCCCAGAGGAGGCCCGCGACCAGGGCGACCGTGCTGTGTACGCCGAACCGGATGCAGGGGGCCGCCGCCAAGGCGGTCATGAGGGGAACCCCGAGCGCCACTCGCTGCTTCGGAGTGAACTGGCTGGCGAGGTCGAAGGAGATGCGGGCCTCGAGCAGCGCGATCTCCTCAGCTACGGGGGGCGGCAGCGAGACCCCGTCGCCCGCGTTCGGGTACGACGCCCGGTTCCGCGTGGCGCGCGCCTGCGCCTCGGGCCGGGGGTCGGGCACGAGCTCCAGCACGAGCTCCGCGGACTTGAATCCGCCGAGCCCTGCGTCGGCGTACGCGTAACCGAACTGCTCGGCGACGAAAGCGAGTCGCGCAAGGCTCCGGACCGAGCCCGTCCGCTTGGTGATCCTCACCCGCTCGCCACTCGCGATCTTGCGCAACATCGCGCGCACGTGTCTCTTGCTCACCGGCCACCCCCAACACCATGCACATTCCGCAAAGTACCTTATGCCTGGACACCCGGCAGGGCTCCGGTGACGGCTGTGTCGACGCCTTCTCGAGGACGCGGATTGCCCTCTGGGTGCCGTCCCGGCGGTCGGGCGCCGCGCGAAATTCCTTTGTACGCCGAACCGATGCCTCCCTAGGATCGCCGGCATGCGGCGCGTGATCATCGTCGGTGATATCCACGGTTGCTTCGACGAACTCGTGGAACTGCTGGAGGAAGTCGCCATCCGACCGGACGACCTGCTGGTCAGCGTGGGCGATCTGGTCGACCGCGGGCCGGCACCCGGTGAGGTGGTCCGGTTCTTCCGCGAACGCCCGAACTCCGTCGTGGTCATGGGCAACCACGAGCGGAAGCACGTACGCGGGGTCTTCTCCTACGCGCAGGAGATCACCCGCCTGCAATTGGGCGACGACTACGCCGAATCGGTCGACTGGATGCGGACGCTGCCGTACTACTTCGAGAACGAGCACGTCCGTGTCGTCCACGCCGCACTGCGGCCCGGCATTCCGTTGGCCGACCAGAGGGAGGAAGTCCTCTGCGGCTCGACGAAGGGTGAACGAGAGCTCGCGACGCTGTTCCCGGACGGCCACTGGTACGACCACTACACCGATGCCAAGCCGGTCGTGTTCGGTCATCACGTGACCGGCCGGGAGCCGATGACCCGCGACGGCAGGATCTTCGGCCTGGACACCGGCGCATGCCATGGCTGGAACCTGACCGCGCTGTGCCTTCCGGACCGCACGGTCCACTCGGTGAGAGCGCACGCGGACCACTGGGCGGCCACCAAGCGCCGCTGGCAGTTGCCCGTCCTGAAGACCAGGCCCTGGCGTGACGCCAGCTGGGTGGAGCTGGGTCAGGCGACGGAGCGGTTCTCCTGCGCACCCGACACGGACGCACGCAGGTGGCTGGAGAGGCTCCAGGTGTGGGCCGCGGGCCTCCAGTCGACGTTCCCCACCCTGGTCACCACGGCGCATCGAGTCGCCGACGAACTCACCAGGGACGAACTGCGCCGGCACCCCGCCGCGAAGATCCTCTTCCAAGCCCTTGCCGGCCGACTCGACGGGACCAGCCTGGCCAGGCAGTGCCCCACACCGCGCAGAACGATCGACCTCGCAGCCGCGTTGGGGCTCGTACTGGAGGAGCCGCCCACCTGAACGGCGGGCAGGCGGGGGAGCGCAGGAAGCAGCAGGAGACGATGGTTGCCTCGCACTGCTCGGGCGGCAGGTCCGTCCGCGAACCGTCCGGTCACGGTGCCAGTGGCGTTCGTGTCGTGGATGGGCCAGTGATCAGATCCAGAAGGAGACGATATGACCAGTGCCTGGACCGTGCCGGGGCTTCCCTTCGCTCTCTCGCCGTCGTCCGACGAGGCGTGGACCGTCGAGGAGGCGACCGCAACGGTGAAGGCCGCGGCGGCCGCTCGCAGCGATATCTTCATCGACCCGGGTGCGGGCACCCAGCTCAATGCCGAGTCCATGCTCAACGCCGCGACCCTGCTCGGTGTCCCGCCGGACGGTGACTTCCAGTTCAGCGCGCGTGTCACGGTCGAGTTCGCCTCCACCTATGACGCCGGCGTGCTGCTCTTGTGGGTCGATGACCGCCGCTGGGGCAAACTCTGCTTCGAGTACTCCCCCGACGGCGAACCCATGATCGTCTCCGTGGTCGCCCGCGGTGTCGCGGACGACGCCAACGCCTTCGTCGTCGACGGCCGGACCGTGTGGTTGCGTGTCTCCCGGATCGATCACGCCTTCGCCTACCATGCCTCCCTCGACGGCAGGACCTGGCGGCTGATCCGCTTCTTCACCATCGACGACATGTCCAGGCCCGTCTCCATCGGCTTCGAGGCGCAGTCCCCGACCGGTGACGGCTGTCTCGTCACCTTCGACGACATCCACTTCACCGGCGAGCGCCTGCGCGAACTGCGGGACGGTTCGTGATCCTGGCCCCGCCGCGCCCGGTCCGTGTCGGCACGGTTTAGGAGAGTCCCGTGAGCATGCCTTCGCATGTGAGTACAGACGACTGGATACTCATCGCTGCTGTCTCCACCATCATCTACATGGTCGCGATGCGCTGGTGCATGCCGACCCCGAAGGCGAAGCGGAGCATGCTCTTCGCCCCGGTCGCCGGCTGGATCTTCCTGCTGCCCAACGCCGCGATAAAGGGCTACTCCGTCTCGCACACCCTGTACTTCTACAGTTGCGCCCTGCTGATGTTCGTCATCATGCTGGCGCCGGTCGCGAAGAGGGTTGCGGCCGACATCCTGGAACAGGAGCAGAAGCCTTGGGAAAAGGTGCCTCTCAACACCTTTTCCCTGTACTGGATCGCCGTGTCGGCCACGGGTTGCATCGTGGGCATGGTCTACCTCTGGCCGATTCTTGAATAGTGGCAGGTTGTGTAGCCACGCCCGGCAGCCGCAGCCGTTGCGACTGCCGGGCAGGGTGAGGCGTGGACGCCCGGCCCACGCCTGGGTGACGGCTGCTACAGCAGGTGGTCGGCTTTGCCGGCTTTGATGTCGGTGATGAGGGTGCGGAGGGCTTCGGTGGAGTCGGTGATGTAGTGGTCCTCCGCTCCGGAGACGGCTATGTAGGCGTTGCCTTCGGTGTCGGTGCCCAGGCGGAAGCAGGAGCTTCCCTCGGCGCAGAAGGGGGCTTCCCAAGTGATCTCGGACATGGGGCTATTCCTCACGGTTGGCGTGCGATCTCCCGGATGAAGTCACGGGACTGCTCCGGGGGCAGGGACAGCTTTTCCAACAGATCGAGTTGTGCCCTGTATTTCGCCAACTGCGCTTCGGCATGCAGGAAGGCCGGCCCGTGGGAGCTGTCCACCTGCACTGTATCGAGTTGGGGTGTAGCCCCCTCCGTGTAAACCAGCGTTTGTCCAGCTCCGGGGAAGGCTCCGCGTTTGAAGGGCAACACGAGCACCGTCACGTTCTCCCGCTCCGAGATTTCAATCAGGTACTCCAACTGGGCAAGGGCGACGACGGAGCCGCCGAATTCCATGCGCAGAGCTGCTTCGTGGACGACGGCCACGTACGGGATGGCCTTGTCGCCAGTGATCACCTGCTGACGCTCGGAGCGAAGCGCCATCCGCAGGGCAACCTCATGCTCGGGCAACGAAGGAACCGCGGCCCGGAAAATGGCCATGGCGTGTTCCGGTGTCTGGAGCAGCCCAGGCACATGCACAGTGTTGGCGCCGCGAATCCGCTTGGCGTGGGCTTCCGTCTCTGCGATGTCCAGTAGCCCGTGGGGCAGGCTGCCCCGATAGCGCTCCCACCAGCCCGTGCTCGGTTGAGCCATCTCGATGAGCGCCTCTACGTACTCCTCGTCCGTCAGATCGCAATTGCAGGCGAGGGTGCGCAGACGGTCGGCGTTAATGCCTCGGATGCCCGACTCCATGTTGGAAATCTTGCTGCGGTCAACGCCCAACAGACCCGCCGCAAACTCCGCTGACATGCCCGCCGCTGTGCGGATACGTCGCAACTCGCTACCCAGTCGCTTCTGCCGTTCCGTCGGCATCGTCCGTGGGGGCATGGCGTTCCTCTCTTGACGTGACGTCAGGCCAGCGCTGCCAGGCGTCCGTTCACCGCTTTGGGGCCAATGTGTGCGAGCCGGTGGCCAATCTATCACTCGGTGCTCTACGGTCAGTACCGCGCTAGCTACACACTGCAACACCGGCAGCGCACCGCGCGAGCACGCCCAGCTGCCCTGCTCGCCCACCCTCACCACGCACGGAACGGAGTTCGTCATGCCCGAAATCCCCGTCGTACCCGCCCACTGGCGCTTCCCCGCCCGTCCGCTCTCCGTGCGACGGGCCCGGTGTGCCGTGGCCGGTGCGCTGCCCAAAGGGGTGCGGGGCCAGCTCGCCGACGAGCTGGGGCTGTTGACCTCCGAGCTGGTCACCAACGCCATCCGATACGGGGCCGACGCCGAGGACGAGGATCTGGTCGAACTCGTGCTGTGGCCGGCCGACGGCCACTACTGGGTCGCCGTGTCCGACCCGGGCGACCCCGGCGGCAAGCTGCCCGCGCTGAGGTACCCGGACGCGGCGGCCGAGGCCGGCCGGGGCCTCGTCATCGTCGACCGGCTGGCCGCCGCCTGGACGGTCCGACCCCGCCCCGTCCGGGGCACCTCCGTGGTCGCGGGGCTGCCGTTGCACGGCGGTGGTTGACCGGGCCGGGAGCGGTCGCTCACCCCTCCCGCAACCGGGCGCGGTACTCGCGGGGCGCCATCCCCCGCACCTCCCGGAAGCGCCGGTTGAAGTTGGCCAGGTTGCCGTAACCGCAGTCAGCGGCGATGTCGGCGATGCGTCGGTCGGTCTCCGCCAGCAGGTGGCACGCGGCCTGCACCCGGAGGCCGTTGAGGTAGCCGGTGATGGTCGTGCCGGTGGTGCGGCGGAAGAAGCGGCTGGCCGACGTGGGGGCCATGTGCGCCGCCTCGGCCACCTCCTCCAGGGCGATGGGGCGCGCGTACGACGCGTGCAGGAGCCGCATCATCGCGTCGATGCGCTGGCCCGCGGCACGGTTGAGCGACGGGCTGTACCGGGCGCCGGCGAGCGGGCGGTTGTCGTCGCGGTCGGCGAGGTGGACCAGGAGGCGGAGCAGGCCCAGGGTTCGTTCGGCCGGGGGGAGGCCCAGGAGTTCCTCGGGGGAGTCGGTGGGGGCGGGGGAGCCGACGGGGTCGGTAGGGCGGGGGAAGTGCAGGCCCCGCGACGCCCGTTCCAGCAGCGCGCCCACCGGCGCGAACTCGGGCCGGTCGAAGAGGTCCGGGCCGAGGAAGTCGCGGCGGAACTGCACCACGACCGCCTCGTGTACCTGATGTCCGCCCGGACCGTCCCGTTCGGGCGCCGGCGGCGCCGACGCGTACGAGTGCGGCAGGTCGGGGCCGAGCAACGTCAGGTCACCCGGCCCGTAGTCCTGCACGCTGTCGCCGACCACGCGGGTGCCGGTGCCGCGGGTGATCAGGGTCAGTTCGAACTCGGGGTGGAAGTGCCAGTGTGAGGAGAACCGCGGTTCGCTGCGCACCCAGAGTTTCCACGACATCGCGGGCGTGGGGACGACATGCTCGAACGTCGCTCGCATCCTGCCGTGATGCCCCGTTCCCCGGCCCGCAACCCGGAATGCGGGCAAGAAAGTACCGGTATTCGCCATCACAGGCGTGGCCGGTCGCGCGGCGTGCGGCCAGCCTGGGTGCATGACATCCACGGAATCCGTTGAGACGGAGTCGGCAGTCCCCTACGACCTCCACCAGCCCTACGCCCTGGACGCCGTTTCCCGCCAGCACTTCGACGACCACGGCTTCGTCAAGCTGTCCGGGGTACTGTCGCCCGAGACCCTCGCCGCGTACGAGCCGGAGATCACCGGCAAGGTGATCGAGCTGAACACGCAGCACCTGCCGCTCGCCGAGCGTGACACCTACGGCAAGGCGTTCCTCCAGGTCATCAACCTGTGGCGGCACAGCGAGCGGGTCGCGGAGTTCGTGTTCTCGCGACGCCTCGCGCGTATCGCCGCCGAGCTGCTGGGCGTGGACGACGTCCGGCTCTACCACGACCAGGCCCTGTACAAGGAGCCCGGCGGCGGCATCACCCCCTGGCACGCCGACCAGTACTACTGGCCGCTGGCCACGGACCGCACCGTCACCGCGTGGGTGCCGTTGCAGGACACCCCGGACGAGATGGGGCCGCTGGCGTTCGCGGCCGGCAGTCACCGTTTCGCGTTCGGACGTGACCTGCCGATCAGCGACGATTCCGAGCGTGAGGTGCAGCGGGCGCTGGCCGAGCAGGACTTCGAGCTGGTGGAGACGCCGTTCCGGCTGGGCGACGTCAGCTTCCACCAGGGCTGGACCTTCCACCGTGCCGCGTCCAACCGGTCCGCGTCCGCCCGCAAGGTGATGACCGTCATCTACATGGACGCCCGGAACACCATCGCCGAGCCCACCAACGACGCCCAGCGCAACGACCTGAAGTGCTGGATGCCGGGGGTGGGCGTGGGGGAGGTGCCCGCTTCACCCCTCAATCCGATCCTCTCCTCCTCGCCCGTCGGACGAGGCGACACGCGAGGAGGCTGCTGACCCTCCCCCCAGCGGGGACCCAGGGACTACGGAACGGCCCTACGGACGCGCGAACGTCGGTGTCAGGGCCTCGACCAACCGCCCCACGTACTCCTGCCCCGTCGCGTCGACATGCGGGTACTCCGTGAGGAAGTCCTCCCACTCGACGTACTCGTTGATCTCGTCGAAGTCCTCCAGACGCACGTCCTGCCGGTCGGCGTGCGGCCACTCGCCGGAGAGCCGGAACACCTCCGCCAGTCGTGCGTACGGCAGCGGGTACCGCTCGGCGAGCAGGACGGCGTCGTAGAGGTCCTTGCCCTGGGGATAGCTGTCGTTGATCAGCCACATGACCTTCCAGGCCAGGGAGAGCTCCGGGGTCACCGTCCGGAGGAGCGCGCCCTCACCGTCGCCGCCCAGGGCCGGGACCCGGGTCGTGGTGACGGCCCTGGGCAGCTGCTCGTTGAAGACGAAGTCGATCTGCACCTGGCCGCCCGGCAGCCCCGGTGCCGACCAGGGCAGCACCAGACGGCGCCCCGGGACCCGGTCGTAGGTCCATATGTCATCGCTGACGGCGTCCTCGGCCGCCAGCCGCAGGCCGCTCCCGCACTCCTCGGCCGCACCCTGCACCACCTGGGGGATGCCGTCGAACAGCGCGGCCGTGCGGTCGTCCTCGATGCCCCAGTCGGCGGGTACCACCACGAAGTCCAGGTCGCCCGGCTCCCGGGCGGCCTCGCCGAACCATGCCGCCATCAGCACGCTGCCACGCAGGACCAGCGAGGCGGCCCACGGGGAGCCGGCGATCGCCGCCAGCACCAGGTCCATGGCCTGGCGCCGCGCCGCTCGCCACGCACCGGTCCTCGCCGGGTCATCGAACGACGGATCCGCCGCCCGGTACGCGCTGGTGTACTGCTTGAGCGCCGGATCGAACACCGTGCCCTGCGTCAGGTCCTCGCCCGCCAACGGCCGCAGGGTTCGCGGCAGGCCAATGGCCGTGCGGTCCTCCTCGCCGAGAGGTTCCGTCGGGAGCACCGACTTGCGCCAGCCGTGGTCATACCAAGTCCGGGTCGTGCCGGACTCCGCACCGGTCATGGCATCGGTCCTTCCGTGATCCACCCGTCGTCGACCGACGGATTGCTGTCGTACAGGACGAACTCCCGCTCCACGGACAGCACATGATGGGCCACCTGCACCGCATCGCGTAGCGCCGCGAGCCTGAGCCCGGCCCGGCGCGCCCCCACACCATGGCAGCGCTGGGTGACAAACCGCTCGTGACGCCCGGCGGCCCGTACCCGGCGAGCGTTCCAGGACAGGTGTGCGCCGTGCCTGCTGGCGAGCGCGGCCAGTTCCTCGAGGTCGTCGCCCGTGTCCAGGAGCAGCTTGAGGTGATGCTCGAAGTAGCGGCCCGGGCCCAGACCGGCCGCCTCGCAGTCGTCCTGAGGAACCTCCGGCGCCCACGGCGAGGCCTCGATCTTCACCCGTGAGGACGCGAAACCGACCCGGCCCAGCCGCTCCGCCAGCGCCTCGGCAGCCCTGCGCTGCCCGTCGAAGCTCTCCGCTCCGCGCAGCGTCAGCATCGGCTGCGACACCATCCGGCCGCGGGCGAGCACGATCCGGGTCAGCTTCAGCCCGGCGTCCTCGGCCCACGACCGCAGCCGGGGCAGGTCGCCCTCCGCGCAGCGCACCGTCACATGAGCCTCGTACTCGGCCCGCGCCGCGCACTCGGCCCGCGCTGTGCCATCCGCACTCGTCCCCACTCGATGACTGTCCCAGACGCCCCCGAGATTCCGCTCCCGAATTCTCGGCTGCTGCCGGGACGGCGTCACGGAGACGTCGCGATCGCGATGATCAGCACCAGGGGCAGGAGGAGGAACAGGGCGCCCGGCCGGAGCATCACCGGCTTGCCGGGGTCGGCGGGCGGGCGCCATCCCATGGCGGCAGGGGCGGGGACGCCGCGGATGGTGGACAGGACGAGGAGATTGAACAGCAGCGTGAGCGGGGTGATGAACGCCGACGCCATGCCCCACCAGCCCTGCACCATGGTGTCGGACTGCATCTCACGCCAGATGGCCAGGCCGCAGCTGCGGCAGAACACCCCGCGGCGCTTCAGGAAGCGCATCATCAGCACCATGCCCTGGTGGCCACGGATGGTGACCTGCGCGGCGGGCGCGGCCCCGCAGACTTCGCAGCCGGCGGCACCGGCACCCGCACCGGCACCCATGGGCATCGGCATGGGCGCCATGCCCCCGTAGGGCTGCTGCTGCACATGCTGGGGCGATATCTGCTGCGGCGGCGCGCCGTACTGCTGAGGCGGTGCACCGTACTGCTGCGGCGCCGGGTACGACTGCTGCTGCGGGTACGCCTGCGCGGCGTTCTGCGGGTACGCCTGCTGGGGCCCGGGATGGCCCTGCTGGGGTCCCGGGTAGCCGTAACCCTGCTGTGGCGGTGCGCCCTGCGGGGCGGGGGCTCCGTACGCGGACGGGGGCGCGGCGTAGGCCGGAGGGGCGGCGGGCGACGCGGGGGGTTGTGCGCCGGGCGGTGGGTAGGGTGGGGTGCTCATCGGGGACTCCAACAGGGGATCGGGCGGACCGAGCCAGACCCTACTTCTCCACCGCGGGTGCCGCCGACCCCAGAGGGGCGCGGACCGGCCAGGCCAGGGACGCCCGTCGCGCGGTCGGACGGGACGCCGGCGGGCGCGCCGTGCACCCGGGCGGTCGAACGGCGTGGACGTCTCCTCGAATGTGCTCGCGCCGTACGTATTTCGTATCCGGCGTGTAACGCACGTTGACCGAGGGCAGCCGGGCAAGGTCTTCCCCAGCGGAACAACCGCCACCCCCTACGGAAGAAGAGGAACCGCCATGCTCACCAAGACCGCTCGCCGCGGCGTTCCGGCCGTCGTGCTCGTCGCCCTCGGACTCGCGCTGACCGCCTGCGGGCCCGACGACGCCTCGTCCTCGTCCGACACCAGCGGCTCGTCCGCCGCGACGAGCGACAGCGACACGTCCAACGGCAAGACCGGGTCCGGGCCGACCGGCTCGTCCGGTGGCTCCGAGTCGTCGAGCGGCTCCGAGTCCTCCAGCGGGTCCGGCACGTCCGGCTCCGCCGGCTCCCAGGGCAAGTCCGCGGCCGGTGGGCCCGCGGCCTGTGCGACCAGCCGGCTGAAGACGACCACCGAGAACACCAGCAGCGCCGCCGGCCACACCGGCTTCCAGATCGTCTTCCAGAACACCGGCAGCCAGCCGTGCACCCTGACCGGCTACCCCGGCGTCTCCTTCGTCAAGGCCCACAACACCCAGCTCGGCAAGGCGGCCGTGCGCACCGCCGGCAGCACCAAGTCCGTGACGCTGCTGCCGAACGGGCACGCCTGGGCCGAGGTGGAGACCGTCAACGGCCAGGGCGGCTACTCGGCCGACGAGTGCGACCTGACGAACGTTCCGACGCTGCGGGTCTACCCGCCGAACCAGAAGGAGTCGACGAACATCCCGTGGAACAAGGACGAGTGCGTCGGTTCCACCGTCCAGAACCTGCGGGTCGGACCGGTGCACGGGAACCGGTAGTCGCGGCGCACCCACCCACGTCCGGTGCGCACCCTGAGCCGGAGTGCACCGGAACCAGGACGAGGGTCGTGACCGCCCCCCATTCGGCCACGGCCCTCGTCCGCCTTTCTTCGTTCTTCGTTCGGCTTCATCCGTCTTCATCCGTCTTCGTCCGTGCTCGGGCCCGCCGCTCCCCGAGCAAGTTGAACGCTTGACTGATGTACGCGGCATGGGATCTGCTCTGGATGGCCACCGCCACCCGAGCCCCGGCCGGCCCGTGTGCGGGCCGGGTGCGGGCCAGACCAGCGAAGGGACCCCATGCCCGCGTACTCCGCCCTGTCCCATCTGGAATGCTCACGGACCGGCAGCCGGCACGATCCGGACGTGATCCAGGGCACCTCCCCGGCCGGCGCGCCGCTGCTGGCCCGGTACGACGTGGAACGGGTCCGGGCCACGGTGACCAAGGAGGAGATCGCCGCTCGCCCCGCCTCGCTGTGGCGGTACCACGAGATGCTGCCCGTACGGTCCGAGAGGAACGTGGTCTCCCTCGGCGAGGGCATGACCCCGCTGCTCGACCTGCCGCGCTACGGCGCGGCGCTGGGCGTTCCCGCGCTGAGGATGAAGGACGAGAGCCTCATCCCCAGCGGCAGCTTCAAGGCACGCGGTGCGGCGGTCGGCGTGTCGCGCGCCGCCGAACTCGGGGTCACCGGCATCGCGATGCCGACCAACGGCAACGCCGGCGCCGCCTGGTCGCTGTACGCGGCCCGGGCCGGCATGCGCAGCCTGGTCGCGATGCCCACGGACGCCCCCGAGATCACCCGCACCGAGTGCGTGGTCTCCGGCGCCGAGCTGTACCTGGTGGACGGTCTGATCGGGGACGCCGGCCGGCTGGTGGCCGCCGCCGTCGCCGAACGCACCGGCTACCAGGAGATCTCCACCCTCAAGGAGCCCTACCGCATCGAGGGCAAGAAGACGATGGGCTACGAGATCGTCGAACAGCTCGGCTGGCGGATGCCGGATGTGATCCTCTACCCGACCGGCGGCGGCGTCGGCATCATCGGCATCCACAAGGCGCTGCTGGAGCTGCGCGAGCTGGGCTGGATCGACGGTGACCTGCCCCGCCTGGTGGCCGTGCAGGCGACCGGTTGCGCGCCGATCGTCGAGGCCTACGAGCGCGGGGCACGGGAGAGCGAGCCGTTCCCCGACGCCCGCACGGTGGCGTTCGGGATCACCGTGCCCAAGGCGCTCGGTGACTTCCTGGTCCTGGACGCGGTCCGGGAGACCGGCGGTACCGCCATCGCCGTCACCGACGAGGACCTGCTCGCCGCGCAGGCGGCGCTGGCCCGCGTCGAAGGCGCGTTCATCTGCCCGGAGGGCGCCGCCTGCTTCGCCGCGGTGGAGCAGTTGCGGGCGTCGGGCTGGCTGCGCGGCGACGAGGAGGTCGTCGTGCTCAACACCGGAGCCGGCCTGAAGTACCCGGAGACGGTGCCGGTGGACGTGCCCACGCTGCCCGTCGACGGCCGGATACCGGACCTTCCGGAGTCCGCCTGACGGGGGCCGGCGGCGCGCCCGGGACCGATGCCGGCACTTCGACGAGGCGGCGCCGGCGCCGGGCGTGGACCTGCTGGAGGACGTGGTGCGGTGGGCGCTCTGAGCCCCGCGCCCCTACGGGCGATCCGCGCGCCGCTACGGGGCGTGGATGTGCTCGGCGAGCTGGGCCCTGACCGACTCCGCGTTGACGTCCTCGACCTCGGTCAGGCCCAGTTCGTCGAGCAGGGCCAGGCACCGTGCCCAGTGCGGGCGGGCCTGCTCGCCCTGGCCGAGTGCGTGGTGGACGCGGGCCAGGCCGTCGTGGGCGCGGGCCTGGTCACTGAGTTGTTCCAGGTTGCACGCCAGGGCAAGGGCGTCCTGCTGGTGGGTGAGCGCGCGGTCGGCGTCGCCGACCAGCAGGTAGGCGTGCCCGAGGGCGTGCAGGGCCTCGAACTGGTAGTTGAGATTGCCCATCGTCTTGGTGAGGTCCAGCACCTGGAGGTAGGTGTCGAGCGCGGCCTCCGGCCGGCCCTGCATGCGGTGGATGTCACCGAGTCCGAGGAGTGCGTACAGCTCGCCCTTGCGGTCGCCGGTGACGCGTGCCAGGCGCAGACTGCGCCTGTAGTGCTCGGCGGCCGGCTCGAACTGGCCGCGTGAGTAGTGCACGTTGCCGAGGCCGAACAGCACGTGCAGCTCGCGGTTGCGGTCGCCGTAGGCGATGGCGATCTCCAGGGCCTGCTGGTAGTGGTCGGCCGCTGCGGTGTGCTCGCCACGCAGCCGGTGGATGTCACCGATGCCCCGCAGCACGTCGGCCTCGGTGCCCTGGTCGCCGATGGCGCGGGCGAGGGCCAGCGCCGGCCGGTAGTGGCCGGCCGCTTGCGTGAAGTGGCCCTGCATGTGGTGGCTGTTGCCGAGGCCCCGTACCGCGTTGAGTTCGCCCTGCCGGTCGCCGAGGTCGCGCGCCAGGTCGAGGGCGCGCTGGTAGCAGTCACGGGACGGGTCCTGCCGGCCGCGCAGCCGGTGGACGAGGCCGGCCGCGTTCAGAGCGGCCAGTTCGCCGGCGCGGTCGCCGATCCGCCGTGCGGCGGTCACCGCCTCGGTGTGCAACCGTTCGGCGCCGATGAGGTGCCCTCGGGTCTCGAGGTGCTGGGACAGGGTGGCCGACAGGTGCACCGCGTGCGCGGGCCAGCCGTGTCCGGCGGCGTGTGCGGCCATGTCGAGCAGGTTGGCCTGCTCGTCGTCGAGCCACCTCGTGGCCCGGGTCTCGTCGGCCGGCGCGGCGGCGGGCCGTGACCAGCGGGGCCGGCGGTGGATGTCGTTCGGGTAGGCCACGTCCATGGCGGCCGTCGCGGCGCCGGCGTAGTGGTCGAGCAGCCGGGTGAGGGCCGACTGCCGGGCCGTTGCCGGCTCGTGCTCGTGGCAGGTCTGGGCGGCGTGCGCACGGACGAGGTCGTGGAACTGGTACCGGCCGGTGTGGTGCTGGTGCAGCAGATGGGCGTCGAGCAGAGTCTCCAGGACGTCTTCGGCGTCCTGGGGGCTCCCGGTGCCGGTGAGCGCGGCAGCGGCGGCGGCGTCGACGTCGGCGCCCGGGTGCAGGCCGAGCAGCCGGAACACCTGTTGCTGGTCCGGGCGGAGCTGGCCGTAGGACAGGCTGATGGCCGCCGCGACACCGCGCTGTCCGGAGGACAGCTCACCCAGCCGGCGACGCTGGTCGCGCAGGCGGTCGACGAGATGGTCGAGGGTCCAGCTGGAGCGGGCCCGCAGCCGGGCCGCCGCGATCCGGATGGCGAGCGGCAGCTGCCCGCACAGCCGCACGATGTCGCGTACCGGCTCGACGTCCTTCTGCGGGCCGGTGATGTCCGTGAACAGGGCGACCGCGTCGGGCAGCGGCAGCACGTCGAGGCTGAGCGGGACGGCGTGGTCGAGGCCGGTCAGCCGGCGCCTGCTGGTGACCAGGACCAGGCAGCCGGGGGTGCCGGGCAGCAGCGGTTCGATCTGGTCCTCGTCCGCGGCGTTGTCCAGCACGACGAGGATGCGCCGGCCCGCGATCCGGCTGCGGTACAGCGCCGCGGCCGGCTCCACCTCGTCGGGCACGATCTCGCCGGGCACGCCGAGGGCACGTAACAGCTGGTCGAGTGCCTTGGCGGGCTTGGTCGGCTCGATGCCGTGGGTGTGGCCGTGGAGGTCCACGAACAGCTGCCCGTCCGGGTAGTGCGGCGTCAGCTGGTGCGCGGTGTGCACGGCCAGCGCGGTCTTGCCGATGCCGGGCATCCCGTCGATCGCGCCGACTCGCACCGTCGACGGCGGATCGGCGCGCAGCAGGTCGTGCAGCCGGCGGAGCTCGTCGTCGCGACCGGTGAACGTGGGCAGGTCGGCGGGGAGCTGTGCGGGCCGGACCGCCGGCTCGGCGGCCATCCGCGGGCCGACCTCGGGGCTGTCCTGGTCGTCACGGAGGATCTCCGCGTGCAGCGTGCGCAGCCGCGCGCCCGGATCCACCCCGAGCTCCTCGACGAGCCGGTGCCGCACCGTGGCATAGGCCTCCAGGGCCTCGGCACGCCGGCCGGACCGGCACAGCGCGATCATGAGCTGCGCCCACAGCTCCTCACGCAGCGGGTGCTCGACGACCAGCCGCCGCAGGTCGTCGATGGCCGCCCCGTGCTGCCCCAGCCGGACGCACGCCTTCGCGTGCTGCTCGACGGCGTGCAGCCGCCGCTCCCGCAGCCGGGCCAGCTCGGCCCGCAGCCCCGGTCCCGTGCGGCACCCGTCCAGCGGCTCACCGCGCCAGGTGTCCAGGGCCGAGCGGAACGACTCGGCCGCCGCCTCCGTGTCGTTCCCGGCGAGCGCACGGTCGCCCCGTTCGACCAGGTCGTCGAAGACGGTCAGGTCCAGCTCGTCGCGCCCGGCGACCAGCAGGTAGCCACCGTCCTTGGTCAGCAGCCGGGCGGAGCCGTCGGGCGCCGTACCGAGACGCCGCCGCAACCCGGTGACGTAGGTGCGCAGATTGGTCTCCGGTGAGGCGGGCGACCGGTCCCACACCGCGTCCACCAGATAGGGAACGGTCGCGATCCGGTTGGCCCGCAGCAGCAACGCCCCCAGCACGGCCCGCTCCCGCGGCCCGCCAAGGCACACCGGCTCCCCGTCCCCGACGACCTCCAACGGTCCCAGCAGTCGGAACTCCATCTCGCCTCCCCCGCAAGACACGAGCATCCTACGGAAGCGCAAAGGTCGAGCACATTCCTTCGGAAGCCGGAAGCCGGAAGCCGGAAGCCGGAAGCGGGAAGCCGGAAGCGGGAAGGGGGGAAGGGGGAGCGGGCGGCTTCCGCCCCTCGCCGTTCACGAGGGGGGAGGAAGTCACTCCTTGACGCTGCCCTCGGTGAGCCCGGTGCGCCAGTACCGCTGGAGCACCAGCATCGCGATGACCAGGGGGATGACGGAGGCGAAGGCGCCGCCGATGGTGTACTGGATGAGTTCGGGGACCCGGTCGGCGGCGGTCTGCCAGGTGGCCAGGCCCAGGGTGATGGGGTACTTGCGCTGGTCGGAGAGCATCACCAGGGGCAGGAAGTAGTTGTTCCAGATGCCGACGAACTGGAAGAGGAAGACGGTGACCAGGGCCGGCGACATGATCCGCAGGACCAGGCCGAAGAAGATCCGCCCCTCGTGCGCCCCGTCGACCCGGGCAGCCTCCAGCAGGTTGTCCGGGACCGCCGACTCGGCGTAGATCCGGCACAGGTAGACCCCGAACGGGGAGCCGATGCTCGGTATCAGCACCGCCCAGTACGTGTTGACCAGGCCGAGCTGGCTGAACACCAGGTACAGCGGCAGCGCCAGCGCGGTCTGCGGCAGCAGCACGCCCGCCAGCACGATCCTGAAGATCGCCTCCCGGCCGCGGAAGCGGTACTTGGCCAGGGCGAAGCCGGCCGCGGCGGCCAGCAGGGTGGCCAGGGTCGCGCCGACCCCGGCGTACAGCGCCGAGTTGGCCACCCAGCGCAGGTAGATGTGGTCCTCGTAGGTGAAGACGTGCCGCAGGTTGTCCAGCAGCTGCGGGTGGTCGAACCAGAGGCCGAAGCTGCCGTTCAGCTTGTCCGTCGACTTGGTGGCGGCGATCAGCAGCCAGTACACCGGCAGCAGGAAGTAGCCCGCCGCGATCGCCAGCACGGCGACGAGCAGGATACGGCCGGGCCGCAGGGGATGGCGGCGCGGTGCGCCGTGCGCGGCGGCGGGGGGTGCCGGCGCCGGGGTCGGCACCGTGGCGGTGCCCGGGGTGGTGGCGCTCACCGCTCGCTCCTTTGCTTGCGGGTGACCAGGGTGAGGAAGCCGAACGACAGGGCGCTGGCGACGAGCGCGAGGAGCACGGCCTTGGCCGCCGCCGGGTAGACGTTGGCGTTGCTGAAGGCGTCGTTGTAGGCGCTGAGGTTCGGCGTGTAGTCGTTGATCACGGCGGGCGCGACCGGCTTGAGGATGAGCGGTTCGACGAACAGCTGCAAGGTGCCGATGATGGAGAACACGCAGGTCAGGATGAGCGCCGGTCGGACGAGCGGAAGCTTGACGCGGAGCGCCGTCTGCCAGGGCCCCGCCCCGTCGATCGTCGCGGCCTCCAGCAGCTCCTGCGGGATGGACTTCAGCTGGGCCACGATGATCAGCATGTTGTAGCCCGCGAACTCCCAGATGACGATGTTGGCGATGGACCACAGCAGGTCGTGGTAGCCCAGGAAGTCCGGTGCCGCGTCGCCGAGCAGATCCGTGATCGGGCTGATGCCCGGAATGTAGAGGAAGCCCCACAGCAGGGTGGCGATCACGCCCGGGATGCCGTACGGCAGGAAGTACGAGGCCCGCAGCAGCCCGGAGAACCGTGCGGGGACGTGCTCCAGCAGCAGCGCCAGCACCGTCGAGAGCAGCAGCATCACCGGTATCTGCACGATGCCGAAGAGCAGCACCCGCCCGAAGGACTCGATGAACCCGACCTGCTGGAGGGCGAACGCGTAGTTGTCCAGGCCCGCGAAGCCGACCCTGGCCGGGCCCAGGCCCATCGGGCCGCTGCGGTCGACCTTCAGCAGGCTCTGGTAGATCGCGTAGCCGATCGGCAGCACGAACGTGAACGCGAAGACGGCGAGGAACGGTGCGAGGAAGGACCAGGCGGCCCGGTCGGGGCGGGCGGAGCGGCGGGCGCCCGCACCCGTACCCGCCCGCCCACCGGCGCCGGACCCGGTGGCCTCGGGGGAACCGGGCATCATGCGGCCCTCGCTTTCAGGCCCTTGGCCTTCAGGTCGTCCACCATCCGTGGCTGGGAGTCGCGTAGCGCGCCGACGAGGGTGGAGCGCTCGGCGATCGCCTGGCCGAAGGCGTCCGAGACATGCGCGATGGACTGGGTGTTGGTGGGCGACCACTGCCAGGAGGTGTCGACCCGGCGGTCGGAGCGTGCGAAGACCTCGTTGTAGACCTGGCCGCCGAAGAACGGGTCCGGCTTGCCCAGCTTCGTCGTGTGGAAGTCGACACGGGCGCCCGGCCAGCCGTAGCCCGCGGCGATGAGCATGTCGATGCTGGTCGGATCGGTGTTCAGCCAGTGCGCGAACTGCATGGCCTCGACCGGGTGCCGGCTGCCCTGGAGGACGGCGACCGAGGAGCCGCCCCAGTTGCTGGAGGTCTGCCGGCCGGCCTCCCACTGCGGCATGTCCGCCACCCGCCACCTGCCCTTCAGGCTGGGTGTGTTGACCCGTAGCAGGGCGTCGCACCACTGCGCGCCCACCCAGCTGAGGATCTTGCTGCGCTGTACCGCGTTGAACCAGGCGCTGTTGGAGTCCGCCATCACCGTGACCAGGTCGTCGCGGATCATGCCGTCCCAGAAGTCGGCGACCTCCAGGGACTCCCGGCTGGTGACGTCCACGATCCAGGTGTCGCTCGGGTAGTCGGCGCGGATCCAGTGCGCACCGCGCTGCCAGGCGAAGGAGGCGAACCAGCCGGCGTTCGCGGGCGGGAAGGAGCAGATCCGGGCGCCACCGCCGCGCTTTCTGATCGTGATCGCGGCCCGCCGGAACTCGTCCCAGGTGGCGGGCACCGCAAGGTCGAGACGGTCGAAGACGTCCTTGCGGTAGAAGTAGCCCATCGGGCCCGATGCCTGCGGCAGCGCGTACACCTTCCCGCCGAAGACGCACTGCTTCCACTGCCAGTCCACGTATGCGCTCTTCAGCTTGTCCGCGCCGTACCGGCTCAGCTCCGTCAGGCCGTTGACCAGCATGAACTCCGGCAGGATGCCGTACTCGACATGGGCTATGTCCGGGGCGTTGCCGGCCTGGAGTGCGGCATGCATCTTCTGGTAGCCGCCGGACGTGCTGGCGGGCACGATCTGGAGCTCCACCTGGATGTCCGGGTGGGCCTTGTTCCAGACGTCGACGACGTTCTGAATGGGTATCCAGGTCCAGAAGACCAGCTTGACCCGCTGACCGGGGCCGCGCCGGGTCTGGGCGCTCATCCGGACGGCACCGGGGGACTCCGCGCAGCCGGTGAGGGCGGCCGGCGCTGCGGACGCGGCGCCCCATGCCAGGACCGTTCTTCGCTTGGGCATGTTCACCTCCGTACCTCTCCTTGTCGGTCATGAACTTCGGCGCCCGCAGCCGCCCCCGTGATGCGGGCGTTCACCCGGCGCATCCAGGCCGCGTCGGTGCGCCACGTCGGGTGGTGCGGCGCCGCGTTGGAGGTCAGGACGGTGCCGTGGAAGCCGGCCGCCAGGCAGCGGTCGACGACGTACTCGGCGAGGTCCTTGCCGACCGGGTCCTCCTCGAAACGCGCCAGCCGTGGCGTGTAGCCCAGCACGCCCTCGCCGAGCACCGCGGGCACTCCGCGGCGGCGGGCGAGGCCGGCCACGGCGTCGATCCACAGGTCCAGCGTCTGGCGCATCGCCGCACGGTGCGGCAGGTAGTGCTCGTACAGCCACAGGTCCCAGCGGTCGGGGTCCACCCAGTCGTGGACGTAGAACAGCTCGCGCGGGATGCCGGTCGCGGCCAGCTGCCAGGCGTCGTCGGGCCGGTGGTCGGCGAAGGCGGGGGCGTCGGGGCGCAGCATGGCCGCCAGCTCCGGAGTCGGCCACGCCGCCGCGTCCGGTGCCGGTTCGCTGCCGTGACCGAGCCCGACGGCCCGGTACAGCGCGCCCAGCACCCCGTACACGTAGAAGTGGAAGTGCGCCACCTGCGCCTGTTCCGGCAGGTCGGCGAGGTCCAGGGGGTCGGTCTCCGCGATGGAGTAGCTGGCGGGGATGTGCGGATGGCGGGTGCGCAGCAGGTCCAGGGCGCGGGACAGCGGGCCGTGCAGCCGTGCGTAACGGCTCTCGCCTTCGGCGCGTGGCGTCGACGGGTCCGCCGGGACCAGCGCGCAGTTGTCCACCTCGTTGTGCACCTCCACGTAGGCCACCCGGTCGGCGAGGCCGTGCGCGGTGAGGTGGTCCAGGAGCGCGGCGAGCGCAGCGGCCATCGCCTCGGCGCGTTCCGGGCCCGGCACGGTGGCCAGCGCGCGGTGCCAGCCGTCGGTGTCGGCGAAGCACGGGGACTGCTGGTACTCCCAGGAAGACACGATCACCCGGCAGTCGTGCCGGGCCGCGGCCTCGAAGAGGTCGGTGAGCCGGCGCAGGCCGTCGAGCCGGTAGCCGCCGCGCACGTCGTACCAGCGGGTGCGCTGCCCGAAGTCCGCGCCCAGACCGCGGATGTGCACCGCGTCCGGGTCCGGGACGCGCCCGGAGAACAGCAGGAACGGCATGGCGCAGATCCGGACGGTGTTGAAGCCGCGTTCCACGGCCTCGGCGAAGGCCCGGTCGAGGTCTTCGAAGGGTTCGCCGGGCCCGGCCCTGGTGTACCAGCTGAAGTCCCACAGCGAGATGGCGAGTCGGTCGCCGAAAGGGCCGCTGGCCTGGTCGGCGGTCGGGTGGTGCGCGCTCATGTGTCACCTGCCGGGTCGTCACGAAAGGGCATGAGAAGGGGCAAAGCCGAGGGTGCAACCGAGGGCGTAGCAAGGGCCTGACGGGGTGTACGAGAATTACTTTATTACTAATACTTCTTGACAGGGCCCTCTCATGCCCGAATGCTCATGGCGCAAAACACATGCTTCTTCAGGCCCCCCTCGGTGCTCCCTCGGTGCTCCCTCAGCGCTCCTCCGTGCTCCCTCCAAGCCGCTCCCTCCAAGCCGCTCCCTTCACGCCGCTCTCTACGCCACTCTCTTCACGCCCCTCCGCCCACCCGGTCGTCGTGTCGTCCTCGGGGAGGATGTATGGCACTCCGTGAAAACCCCAGCTCAGGTGCGGGTCTGACGCGCCGTCGTGCCCTGGTGGCCACCCTGGCCACGGGAGCGATCGCCCTGCCGGTCCGGCCGCAGGCAGCCCGGGCCGCCGACCGGGCGCCCGATGCCGCCCCGGACGCGCCGGTCCTGGACACGCACCCCGCCACCGAGCCGTCCGGCACCACGGTGCGCCGGGTCGGCGGGATCGGCGTGGTGTTCCAGTACGGCGCCGTGCTGCCCGCCTTCGACGGATGGCGCACCCGCGAACCCACCCGGGACTACCTGGCGCTGGACGGCCGGTGGCGGTTCCGCTTCGACCCGGACGGCACCGGACTCGCGGCCGGCTGGCAGACCCCGGACCACGACGACCACGCCTGGGACCCGATCGCCGTGCCCGGCACGTGGGACCTGCTCGACACCCCCGGCTTCGGGTCACTGGACGGTGAACGGTTCGGCGCGGGCACGGCGTTCACCGACGGATACGCCTGGTACCGCACCCGGGTCCGGCTGCCGGCGTCCTGGCGCGGCCGCCATGTGCGGATGAACTGCCTCGCGGTCGGCTACAGCGCCGAGATCTGGCTGGACGGTGTCCACCTCGGCAAGCACGAGGGCGCCAACTCGCCCTTCTCGCTGCCGGTGCCGCCCGAGGTGGCCACCGGCCCCCGGACGATCGCCGTCCGGGTCTTCCGCCGGGCCGGTTACGTCGACTACACCGCCGTCCCGCCACAGCCGGTCAGCGACGACCACGAGATCCCGTACAAGCCCGTCGACTACTGGCCGTACGCCGGCATCACCCGCTCGGCATGGCTGGAGGCGGTGCCCGAAGTCACCCTCGCCAAGCTGCTGCTGACCACCGCCGACGGCACGCTCACGGCCCACGCGGTGCTGGAGAACCGCACCGCGGCCGACTTCGCGGGGCGGCTGACGGTGGCGCCGGGCCGGGGCAGCGGGGCGGCGGCGGGCACCGTGGAAGCGGCGGTGCCGGCCGGGTCGGCCGCAGTGGTCGCGGTGCGGATCCCGGTACCGCACGCGCCGCGCTGGCAGCCGTCCGACCCGCGGCTGCTGACCGCACGCGCCACTCTGACCGGCGCCGGCGGCCAGCGGGTCGACACGCTCTCCGGCGGCTACGGGGTGCGCGAGGTGTCCGTGGTCGGCTCCGAACTGCGGCTGAACGGCGTGCCGCTCTTCCTGAAGGGCATCAACTGGCACGAGGAGACCGCGGCGCACGGTCGCGCCATGACGCCGCACGAGTACGACGCCGAACTGGCCCCCGCCCTCGACCTCGGCGTCACCCTGCTCCGCAACTGCGTCTACAACCGCCACCCGTACGCCTACGACTGGGCCGACCGGCACGGCGTGACGATGCTGGACGACATCGACACGATGTGGCTCAACACGGCCCAGCAACGGCTCCAGACCGAGCAGTACGGGCTCGCCCGCGCCCTCGCCCTGACCATGGCCTGGACCCAGCACAACCATCCCTCGGTGATCCTGTGGGGACTCCAGAACGAGTCCGAGATCGACCCCGGCGGCGCCCCGGTCTACCGTGCCTGGCTCGCCGACCTCAAGGCGGCGATCCGCTCCGTCGACCTGGCCGCCCGGCCGGTGACCTGGGCGTCCTCCAGCAGCAACGACCCGGCCTTCGACCTCGCCGACGTGATCGGGTTCAACGAGTACTTCGGCTACTTCTACGGCGCCGACGCGGACCTCGGCACCACCTTGGACGCGGTGCACGCGAAGTACCCGGACCGGCCGATCCTGATCACGGAGAACGGCACCTGGTCGATCGCGGGCACGCACGGCCCGGACACCACCGAGGGCACCGAGGAGTGGCAGGCCGCGTCGCTGCGGGCGCACTGGTCGCAGGTGAGCGAGCGCGCCGCGTTCGTGGCCGGCTACACCTACTGGCTGCTCAAGGACTACAAGCAGCGCGCCGGTTACAACCAGGAGTACAACGGCGTCTCCGTGATGGGCCTGACGAGCTTCGCCACCCGCCGGCCCAAGCTCGCGTACGACGCCTTCCGGCAGGCCGCACCGGGAGCACGACATGAGAAGGGCTGAGAACGACATGACACGGCGCCGTCGCACACCCCGGATCCCCTCCGTACTCGTGATGCTCGCGGCGCTCGCGGCCGGTCTGCTCGGCGGTCCCCCGCTCGCCGGCCCCGCGGTCGCCGGTCCCGCGCTCGCCGGTCCCGCGCTCGCCGGTCCCGCCGAGGCCGGCGCCGGTGCCGGCGCGGGTGCTGCGGCCGACCCCGTCCGCATCCCGGTCGACGGCGCCGGTCCCGGCCGGGTCTTCGACGGGGTGGGCGCGATCAGCTCCAGCTCCTCGAAACTGCTGTACGACTACCCCGAGCCGCAGCGCAGCCGCATCCTGGACGCGTTGTTCCTGCCGCACCACGGGGCCTCGCTCCAGGTGCTCAAGGTCGAGATCGGCGGTGACACCAACTCCACCGTGACCTCCGAGCCGAGTCACGAGCGCACCCGGGGCGCCGTCGACTGCGACCGCGGCATCGAGTGGTGGCTCATGCAGGAGGCCCACCGGCGCAATCCCGCGATCCGGTTCGCGGGACTGATGTGGGGCGCGCCGGGCTGGTTCGAGGGCGGACTGTGGTCGCACGACCAGGTCGGCTACACCGTCGACTGGCTGGACTGCGCGGCCCGGCACGGCCTGGACATCGGGTACGTGGGCGGGGTCAACGAGTCGTACACCCCGCCGCCGTCCGCCGCGTTCTTCAAGGACCTGCGCAGGGCGCTCGCCACCGCCCACCCGGAGACGAAGATCGTCGCCACCGACGAGCACGTACCGCCGGACTACTTCGCAGCGGCCACCCAGATGAAGGCCGATCCGGACTACGCCGCAGCCGTGGACGTACTGGGCGAGCACGACGTGTGCGTCTGGCGCTCGCTCTACCAGCACTGCCACGCCAACCAGGACGCCCTGGACAGCGGCAAACCGCTGTGGAACAGCGAGCAGAGCACCCAGACCGCGCACGACGGCGCAGGACCGCTGGCGCGCGCCATGAACCGCGACTACCTGGACGCCCGGATCACCGGCAACCTCAACTGGGCCCTGGTGGGCGGCTTCTACGGCGACACGGCGACCGGCGGCACCGGCCTGCTGCTCACCGAATGGCCCTGGTCGGGCCGTGTCACCCGGTCGGCCAGCGTCTGGGTCGACGCGCAGACCACCCAGTTCACCGCACCGGGCTGGCGCTACCTGGACCAGGCCAGCGGATACCTGCCCGACGGCGGCAGCTACGTCACGTTGCACGACCCCGCGACCGGTGACTACACGATCGTGGTCGAGACCCTGGACGCGACCGCCACCGACACCGCGCGCTTCGACGTCTCCGGTGGGCTCTCCGACGCCACGCTGCACCAGTGGTCCACCGACCTCACGTCGGACGACGACGCCGACTGGTTCGTGCGCGGCGCCGACGTCCGCCCCCACGACCGCGCCTTCACGGCCACGTTCCGACCAGGCCGCGTCTACACCCTCAGCACCACCCGCGGCCAGCACAAGGGAGAGCTGCGCACGCCCCCGGGCGTCGACGCCGACTCCCGTCTCCCGCTCCCGTTCCGGCAGGACTTCGAGCACCTCGACCGGACCCGGATGGCGCCGTACTTCCTGGACCAGCAGGGCGCGTTCGAGGCCGCGCCGTGCCGTGCCGGGCGCCCCGGCACCTGCTACCGCCAGGTGATCACCACCCCGCCGCTGAAGTGGCACGCCGGCGGCAAGCAGCCGACCAGCGTGGTCGGCGACCCCCTGTGGTGGGGCGACTACGAGGTGGCCGCCGACGCTCTGCTCGAACAGCCCGGTGCCGTCGAAGTGGTGGGCCGGATCGAGAACTACGACGCCGTGTCCACCTCCGGCTACCACTTCCGGATCGACGACAGCGGCGCGTGGAGCGTCTACACGGAGGACAGCACCGGCAAGGACACCACCCTCGCGTCCGGCCAGGACGCCGCGTTCGGCGTCGACCGGTGGCACCGGCTGGCGCTGTCCTTCCACGGGGACGCGATCGTGCCCTCGGTCGACGGCCGGGCGCTCGGCACGATCCACGACAGCACCCACAGCTCCGGCCAGGCGGGCATCGCCGTCCCCTCCTACCAGCACGCCGAGTTCGACGACGTCACCGTCACGGCCACCGCGCCACAGCCCCGTCTCGTGCCCCGCCAGGAGATCACCGCCACCGCCAGCAGCGAGCACGCGGGCGTCTACCAGCACCACCGGTACCTGGCGGCGTACGCGGTCGACGGCGTCGTGGAGAACCAGTGGAAGAGCGACTTCGACCCGAAGGCCGCCCTGCCGCAGTCCCTCACGCTGGACCTGCACCGCACCCGCACGATCGAAGGGCTGCTGTACAAGCCGCCGTTCACCGCGGGCGGCGCCCCCGACGCCATCACCGGATACACCCTGTCGGTGAGCCGGGACGGCACGCACTTCACCGACGTCGCCTCCGGCGTCTGGCCGTCCACCACGGCCACGAAGACGGTGCGGCTACCGAGCCCGCAGGACGTCCGGTACGTGCGGCTCACGGCGGCGTCCAGCACGTCGGGCAGCGCGGCGGCGAGTGAGGTCGGGGTGCTGGTGCCGGCACCGAAGTGACGCGCCCCGACGCGATCGACGCACCGGTGCGCAGGCCCGACACCGTTACGTCGAGGCGCTCTTGACCGCGCGCGTGCCGGCGCGACACACTGCCGCGCCGGCCCGCGGAGCCGGTGCCGCGCCGACCCGTCGCGCGGGCACGCGGAGTTCGATGCACGGCGAGGGGAGACGTCGGTGACCGATGAACGAGGCTCGAACGGACTGGCGGCGGTGCTGAGCCGCGCCACTGCCCTGCTGGCGGTGCTCGCGCTGGCCGCGCTCGGACTGGTGGCCACGCCGCTGGCCACCCCCGCCGGCGCGGTCACGGCGACCTCGTTGAAGGTCCTGGACTGGAACGTCCAGGGCGGCCAGGGCACGGACGGCGTCATCGACTTCGACCGCATCATCTCGGTGATCAAGCAGGAGAACCCGGACGTCATCACCCTCCAGGAACTGCACGACAACAGCAACATCGGCGGGGACAACCAGTGGCAGCTGCTGCTCGACGCGTTCCCCGGCTACTACGCCCACTACGCCCGCAGTGACGACAACGCCTACGGCGGCTCGGCCGGCAACCTGATCGTCAGCAAGTACCCGATCCTGGAGAAGCTGACGTACCTGCTGCCGCAGTACCCCGCCGACACCACCGCGGTCCGCCGCAGCCTGGGCGGCGCCCGGATCAACGTGGGCGGCACCGACGTGCGCATCTACACCACCCACCTCTCACCGGGGCTCGGCACGGAGGCGACCGAGCGGCGCAACCGGCAGGCGCAGGCCGTCATCGACAAGATGCCCGCCGACCTGATGGCCACCCCGATGCTGCTCACCGGCGACTTCAACGTCCGGCCCGACGACGAGATCCGCCCCTGGTTCGCCGCGGCCGGCTGGCTCGACGCCTGGACGCAGGTGAACGCCAACACCGGCCCGGACTCCCAGACCCACCCCGGCGACGGCGACGACGCCCGCATCGACTACACGTACGCCACGCCCGCGTTCGACGTCACCAGCGCCCACACCGTCCAGACCAGCGCCTCCGACCACCTGCCGGTGGTCACCCAGCTGACGGTCCACTCCACCGCCGTCGACACCGCGGGCGTCGCGCTCGCGGGCACCGCGTCGCGTGCCGGCGCGGCCCACGTCACCGGCTACACGGACGGCAGCGTGGCGCTGCGGGTCTGCGACGACCTCGCGGACGGTTGGGGAGTACGCGGTTATGTCTCGACGACGTCGGGCGGGACGGCCGTGCTGACCGGGGCGGATGGCGCGTACGCGGACAAGTGCGGGACGTTCCGGGCGGCTGCCGGGACGGCTACCGCGCCGTATGTGCGGGTGTGCCTGTATCAGGGGACCACGGAGAAGGACTGCGCTACGGCGCACGCGACGCGCCCCTGAGGGGCGCCGAAGGCGCTTGATGAGGGGCGCGGGGAACTGCGCGACCGGCCACGACGCGACCTTGCAGGTCGCCACCGGCCTAAAGGGGCTGATTCCGTCGTGTCCGGACCTCCCCCACTCTCGACTTCGCTCGAGCGGGAGGTACCCCCATGCCGGTGGCCGGTTGCTCGCGCAGTTCCCCGCGCCCCTATGGGGCGCCGTCGCCGGCGCGTTACGGCGCTTCCGGGGCCTCGAAGCCCACGAAGATCTCGCCGGCCACCTCACGCGCCGGGTACACCCGGATCGGCTTCACCGCCGGAGGCGACAGCGGCTCACCCGTCGCGTAGTCGAAGACGCTGCCGTGGCAGGAGCAGAGCAGGCCGTCCTCGGTGACCTTGCCGGAGGAGAGCAGGCAGGCGAGGTGGCTGCAGTAGTTGGTGCTGATGTGCACCTCGCCCTCGAAGCGTGAGACGGCCAGCTCCAGGTCGTCCAGGAAGAAGCGCCGCACGACGCCCTCGGGGACCTGTCCTGAGCGTGCCAGGCGGTGGAACTCCATGGTCAGTTGCCTCCCACCGGCACGGCGCCCGCGTCGGCGTCGGCGTCTGCGCCGGTCTCGTCGAGGAGTTCCGCCAGCTCCACGTCCTCGTCGGCGAGCAGCCGTGGATCGGGCGCCGCGCCCCGGGCGAGCAGCTCCTTGACGGCGAAGACGTCGCCGCCGCGTTCGACCGCGAAGGCCGCGGTGAGGACGTCACCGTCCAGGTAGAAGGCGATGAAGTCGCGCTCGTCGAGGGAACCGCGCACCACGAGCCGGTCCCAGCGGGCCGCGTGGCCGCAGTGCTGGAGGTTGAGGCCGAACTGGTCGGACCAGAACCAGTGCGGCTCGTCGTGGACGGCGCTCCGGCCCAGGATGTTCTTCGCGACGACCATGCCCTGCTTGGTGGCGTTGTCGAAGTGCTCGACGCGGATCCTGCGATCGTGCCGGGGATGGTGCTGGTTGGCCACGTCGCCGGCCGCGTAGACCGCGGGGTGGCTGGTGCGGCAGCCCTCGTCGACCAGGACGCCGTCGGACACGGCGAGCCCCGACCGCCGGGCGACGTCGGTGTTCGGCACGGCGCCGACCGCGACCACCACGGCGTCGCCCTCGACGCGCAGCCCGGCTTCGGTGGTGACGACCACGCCGTCCGCGCTCTCGTGCACCGCGCTGACGGTCTGCCCGGTGTGCAGCTCGACACCGCTCGCACGGTGCAGGCGGGCGCAGAAGCCGCCCATCTCGCTGCCCAGCACCTGCCCGAGCGGCACCTCGGCCTGCTCCAGGACGACCGGGTGCACCCCGGCGGCGAGCGCGGTGGACGCCACCTCGGACCCGACGAAGCCGGCGCCCACGATCACCACCCGGCCACCGGGGCGCAGCAGCGCGCGCAGCCGCAGCGCGTCGTCCAGGCCCCGCAGGTGGACGACCCGCTCGCCGTCCACGCCGGGGAGCCGGCGGGCCCGCGCACCGGTCGCGAGCAGGAAGCGGTCGCCCGGGACACGGGTACCGTCGGCGAGTTCCAGTGCGCCTTCCGAGGTGTCGATACGGTGGGCCGCGGCGCCCAGACGGAGCTCGACGCCGTGGTCGGCGCACCATTGCTCGCTGAGCACGCAGACGTCCGCAGGCTGCTGCTCGCCGGCCAGCAACTCCTTGCTGAGCGGGGGCCGCTGGTAGGGCGCGTGGGGCTCGTCGCCGACGAGGACGATGCGCCCGTCGAAGCCCCGGCGGCGCAAGGTACGGGCCGCGACGGCCGCGGTCTGGCCCGCGCCGACGGCGACCACGGTCTGGGGGATGTCCTGCATGGTCACTCCTGAACGGGCTGAACGGGCTGAACGTGTTGGACGTGTTGGACGGGTTGGACGGCGGTCTGGGGAGCCCTTGACGGCACGGGCTGCGCGGCCGCGGTGGCGGCCGGGGCGGCGGGCTCGGTCCGTACCCAGATCCGGCCGTCCGCGACGCGCACCGGGAACCCCGGCTGGCACTCCGGGCGGTCGTCGGCCTGCCCGGTGCGCAGGTCGAAGGCCCACTGGTGGCCGGGGCAGATCACCCGGCCGTTCAGCAGCGTGCCGCGGGACAGCGGCCGGCCCTTGTGGACGCAGGAGTCCTGGAAGGCGAACACCTCGCCGTCGTCCAGGAACAGCGCGATGCTCGTGGCGCCCGCGGTCACCAGTTTCTTCTTGCGCCGGGCCAGGTCCGCGAGATCGGCCACGTGCACCCAGTCGGACATGTACTCCTCCGGTCCTTCGCACCGGCTGCGGCGCCGGCTCGTTCGGGGCTGGGTCGCCCGGTGACGGGACGGCGGCGGACCGGCCGGGACACCCGCGACCGGCCGGTCCGCCGCCGTGCACGCACCGTTCCAGGGCTGTCGTCGACGGGCCGTTCAGGGACCCGTCGACGAGGCCCTAGGCGGCGAGCGTCTCCAGGTCGGGGCGTACGTAGTGGTCGTAGAGCGCCTGCGTGTAGGCGAAGCGCATCTCCGCGCCCCAGCGGACGAACTGGAGGCAACGCTGCTGGAGCTGCGGGGTGTCGGCGTGGTCGAGCACGATCTGGTAGCCGCGCTCGCCGTGCACCACGTCCGAGGTGATGTGCAGCTCGAAGAACTCGATCTCGTCCTCGCTGAACCCGTAGGTCTCCCGCAGCGGGACGATCTGCTTCTTGTAGATGCTGGGCACCTGCGACTCGAGGCCGACGACCAGGGCGGCGGTCGCCACCACGAAGTGCTCCCGCATGGCGACGGCGTAGCACCAGGACTGGAGGCCGCGGGTGACCGCGTTCATGTTCGAGGGGTCCTCGATCCGCTCCCGGGTGGTGCCGCAGGCCTCCGCGAACCGGATGAGGAGGTCGGTGTGCCGGATGTCGGCCAGCTCCTCCTCGTACATGTTCTGGAGCGTGAAGTCCTTGGCGCCGGTGAATTCGTCCGGCGTGTTCCCGTAGATATAGCCGAGATAGTCGGCGAACGGGCCGACGTAGTGGTAGTGGTTCTCCGCCCAGCGGGCGAAGTGCTCGCGCTTGAGCCGACCTTCCGCCCATGCCAGGCTGAACGAGGCGTTCTTGGCCTCGCGGCCTTTTATGGCCTCCTCCAGAGCGGTACGGAATTCTTCCCGTGACAGGAGCTCTGCCATCTCCGGCCGTCCTTCCATGACGTGAATTCCCGGTGCTGTGGTTCAAAAGTAGGTCGCGGCGCCGATTGATTGGATGGCGGTTGTGCACAGCGTGCCGGGACATCTCTGTGCACAGTGCCGTGCGGGTGCCGTGCCGGCGCCGTGCGGGACGGGCGTGCTCAGAACAGCAGGGTGGACAGCGCGGCCGAGGCGGCCAGGCCCGCCAGCACGGGCAGGAAGCAGAACCGCACCACCTCCTGCACCGGGACCCGGGCGACACCCGCCACGGCGAGCAGCGAGGACCAGGCGATGAGCACGCCCCCGCCGGACCAGATGGTGCCCATCTGCCCGACCGCGGCGAGCGTCGCCGGGTCGACGTGCGCGCCGGGACCCAGCGCACCGGCGAGCGAGCCGGTCAGCGGCAGCCCGGCGAAGCCGGAGCCCTCCAGGCCGGTGACCATGCCGATGAGCAGGATGGCGAACGCCATGAAGAAGCCGTTGTCCGGGATGACGTGCTCGACCTTGGTCACCAGGTCGAACAGGAACGCCGGCGGAGTGCCGTGGGATCCGGCGATGGTCCGCACGAAGTCCGGGTTGCCGAGGAAGAAGAAGCCGGCGATCGGCACCACGACACCCATGGCCTTGAACGCGAACACCAGCCCGTCCACGACGTGCTCCGCCGCGGTGGTGAGGCCGTGCGCGCCGTCCCGGCTCAGGGCGGCGGCGAACAGCAGCAGCATGGCGACGCCGCCCACCAGTCCCGCCGTGTCGTCGCTCGGCACCTCGGGCACCGCGTCGGTGAACTTGCCCAGCAGCATGTAGACGACGATGCCGGCGAACGCGACCGGTACGAGCAGCGCGAACGCCTGGGAGCGGCGCACCGGCTCGCCTCCGGCGCGTGGCACCGCCGTGCCGCCGGACACCCCGCCGGACGCCCGGCCCGCCGCCGCCCCGGCCTCCTGCTGCTCGTCGTCCGCGCCGCCCGGCGGCGGGCCGAGCAGGGTGGCGGTCGGCGGTGCGCCGTCTCCGGCGGACGCCGCGGCTGCCGTGCCGGCTGGCGTACCGGACGTCGTACCGGTGGCCGCCGCCTCGCCGGCGGCGGCCTTGCGTGCGGTGGACCTGATGATCCGGCGGGACCCGCCTGAGCCGGCCATCGCCACCTCGTCAGCGCCCTCCACGGCGACGCTCGACGCGAGCCAGCGCTCCTCGTTGTCGTCGCTGAGGGGTACGAACGTGCGGCGGCCCTTGAGGTACACCAGGCCCAGCGCGACGATGCCGGTGATCAACGAGAGCACCATGGCCCGGTCGGCGACCGCTGCCGTGCTGGTCCCGGCGGCCTTGGCGGAGAGCCCCGGCGCGACCTGGATCACGTAGTCGCTGGAGAGCGCCATGCCCTGGCCGGCGATGGCGATCACGGCGGCGGAGCTGAGCGGGGGCAGCCCGGCGCGGATCGCCGCGGGCAGCAGGATCGCGCCGATCAGCGGAACGGCGGGCGTCGGCCAGAAGAACGCGCTGATGCAGTAGGTGACCACGGCGATGGTGAAGAAGGCGCTGGTGCCGTTGCGCATCAGCCCCCGGAACGGCCGGACCATCCGGTGCTCGGCGCCGAGCGCGCGCAGCGCACCGAGCAGCGCCGTGATGAGGGCGATGATGAGGAAGATGCTGAAGAGTTGTGAGGCGGCGGTGAGGCTGGCCGAGAAGATGGCGGTCAAGCCCTTGATCAGGCTTCCGCTGTAGACCCAGGCGGTGACGAAGGTGGCGAGCACGGCCGGGACGACGACGTTCTTCCGTCCGACCATCACGCCGATGATGACAACCACACCTGCCAGGTACGTCCAGTGCGCAGCAGTGAGTTCCACGTCCGCACTCCCTACCCGGCCCCCGGGGTGGCCCCAGGGGCCGACGTCAAGTTGATTGTCCGGCATGCTGACGAGCCGCGCTGCCACGCCACAGAGGAACAGTGCACATTGTGCGGGAGTCTAATTGTGCAGAGTGCGCCCTCGTGATTCCCCGGGTTTCCGTCGCATTTCCCTCCCATTTCCGCGCACACGCTGCGGAGTTGCGGCGCCTGTGAATTGTGCGGGACGCCCATGCATCCGCGTCCTTTCAGGTCATCGTGCACATGGTTCACGGCTGAACTCGACCTGGATACTGGACGCATGGAGTCGAGTACGGATATGCGGGGGAGCACGGACGGGGAAGTCGGGCCCGGTGGCGCGGCGACGGGGCGGGGCGGTCCGGCGGCGGGACGTGCCGCGCCGCGGCCCCAGGGCGCCTACACCGCCGCCGTCGTCGACGGCCCGCTGGCCTTCACCGCGGGCATGACGCCACGCGTCGACGGCACGCTGGTGGCACGCGGCCGGGTCGGCGCCGAGCTCGATCTGCCGGCCGCACGGGAGGCCGCCGGCCTCGCCGCCCGCAACGCCGTCGCGGCTCTCGTCGCCGCCCTCGGCGACCCGGGCCGGCTGCGCCGTTTCCTGCGTATGACGGTGTACGTGGCGTGCACCGACGACTTCCACGACCTGTCCGCCGTGGCCGACGGGGCGTCGCAGGGGCTGGTGGCGGCCTACGGCGACCTGGTGACGGGGGACGGCGCCGGACCGCCGGACCCGGATCCGCGTGCCCCTGGCGTCCCGCTGCCGGTGCGTTCCGCGATCGGGGTGCGCACCCTGCCGCAGAACGCGCCCGTCGAGGTCGAACTCACCGCCGCCGTGCGGGCCGAGCCGTGAGCGGCGCCGCCCGCAGCGCCGGCTGGGCCCTGTTGCCGCTGCTCACCGCCACCGTCACCACCACGATGGCCAACACCGTGGTCAACGTGCCCATGACCGCGATCCTCGGCGAGCTGGGCGCCCCGCTCAGCCGTGGCGTGCTGGTCGCCACCGCCTTCACGGTGACCCTGGCGGCCCTCATGCCGCTGTCCGGCTGGATCGGCGACCGGCTGGGCCGGCGCCGGGTGCTGTGCGGGGCGATGGTGTGCATGATCGTCGGCTCGGTGGGGGCGGCCACCGCGCACGGCCTCGGGCAGCTGGTCGCGTTCCGGATGCTCCAGGGGCTCGCGGCGGCGCCCGTGACACCCGTCGTGATGGTGCTGGTGGTCCAGGTGCTGGGCCCGCAGCGGCGCGGCCGGGCGATGTCGTTGTGGGCGGCGGCCAACGGCGCCGGGCAGGCGCTCGGGCCCACCACGGGCGGGTTGCTCGCCGCCGCCCTCGGCTGGCGTGCGGTGTTCTGGCAGATCGTGCCGCTCAGCCTGCTGGTGCTGGCCGGCAGCCGGCTGCTGCCCGCGGACCGGACGAGCGGCCGTGCGACGGATGGCGCGACGGACCGGACGACGGGGCGGACGCCGGGGCAGGCGGTGGACCCGGCGAGGGGCCTGCCCCGCCTCGACTGGCGTGGCGCGCTGCTGCTCACCGTCGGGGCCGCGTTGCTGATGGCGGCGACCTCCGCGGTGCCCACGCTCGGCGTCGGCTCGCCCGCCGTGTGGGTCGGGGCGGCGCTCGGCGTGGCAGGTCTTGTGGCGTTCGTGGCGGTCGAGCGCGGCAGGGCCGATGCGTTCCTGCACCCGCGGCAGCTGGTCGAGGTCCGCTATGTGCGCTCGTCGTTCGGGGTGTTCGCGCAGATGTTCGTGCTGGGGGCCACGCTGCTGGCGGTGCCGGTGTACCTGGTGCGCACCCACGGGATGTCCACCGGCGGCACCGGGCTCGCCATGCTGGCGCTGCCGCTCACCATGGCCGTACTGGCGCCCGTCGCAGGGCGGACGACGGAGCGGTTCGGCGGCCGGACGGTGATGCGCTGCGGGCTGCTGGCGCTGCTCAGCGGAACGGGCCTGCTGGCGGCCATGACCGGAGTGCGGGGAGGTCTGCCGCCACTCGTCGGCGCGCTGCTGTTGACCGGTGTGGGGATCGCCTTCGTGCAGACCCCGGCCGCGACCGGTGCGTCCCGCTCGACCGCCGGCCGCACCGGTGCCGGCCTCGGCGTCTTCAACCTGATCCGGTTCTGCGCGATGGCGCTCGGATCCGCGTGCGTGGCGCTGCTCGGCACCCGCCCGGAGCAGCTGGTGGTGGTGTTCACCGTGTGTGCCGCGGTGGCGCTCGCCTCGTACGCGTTCACCTATGTGGGCACCGACCCCGTCGACCCGCCGCCGGCCGGGCACGACCACGCGCGCCCGGCGGCGCGCCGGGGGGCGGCTCCGGGGCGCGGCGGGCTCGCGACCCGGGCGACGGGCCTCAGGCCGGCGGGGTCAGTTCCGAGCGGAGCACCTGGAGGGAGTCGTTGAGCGTCTGGATGCGGTGCGCCAGCCACACCGTGAACTGGGTCTCCGCGGAGCGCACGTCCATCTGGAGGGCGCGGGAGGCGCGTTCCAGCTTGTAGAGCATGGTGTTGCGGTGCAGCTGGAGGCGGCGCGCCGCGGCGTTCAGGTTGCCCGACTCCGCGATGTACGCGAGGACGACCTGTTCCAGGTTGCCGGTCTGCCCGTCGGCCCGGCGCAAGGGCCCCAGCACCTCGGCCGCGAACGCCTGCGCCTGCGCCCCGGCCGCCGCCTCCTCGATGGCGGCGAAGACCCGCAGCTCGTCGTATCCGCACACCTCCGGCACCTGCACCCGGCGGGACAGCTCCAACGCGATCCGCGCCTCCCGGAAGCTGGCCGCGACGCCCGCCGCACCGTCCGCGGCCCGCCCGTGCGCCACCTGCACGTCCGTACCGGTGCGCTCCGAGAGCACCCGGAACACCGCCCGCCCCAGCCGCCGCAGCTCGCCCTTCTCGGCCGGCGCGGCCAGCTGCGCACCGGCACCAGCGTCACCGGCCGCCACCTCCCGTACGAGCACCAGCAACTGGCCGACGTAACCGGCGATGGTGAACCCCTTGCCGGCCACGCCACGCGCCGCCATCACCGCGCGCTGCACCTGCTGCGCCCGCGCCGGACCGAGCGGGGGCAGGGCGGCCACGAAGACCGCGTGCCGCGCCCCGCAGTCGAACCGGTGGTGCCGGGAGCGGGCCTGGAGCGCGTGCGCGTCGCTGAACCGCCCGTGCACGAGGGTGTCGAGAAAGTCGTCGCGCGAGCGTTCCTCGGCCTCGGTGACCGAGCGCTGCCGCAGGATCTCCGACGCCACCAGCGGCGCCCCCTGCTCGACGATCACCCGGTGCTGCGCCAGGTCATGGGGGTCGGGCGGCAGCGCGGACTCGATCACCGCGACGCTGCCGTAGGCGTCGCCGGCGACGCTCACCGGTGTGCTGACGACATGCACCCGGCCGCCCCAGGGGGCCACCACCACGGCGTCCTGGGCGGTGGGGTGGTGGCGGCCTTCCGCGGGCCGGCCGTCCTGCTGCCCGTGCAGCACCCTCGCCAGTTCCCGCCACTGCTGGTCCGTCGCGCCGCGGTCCCGCTCGGCCCGGGCGAGCGGCTCGCCGTCCTGGTCGAGGATGAGCACGGTCGCCCCGGACAGCGTGGACATGGCCTGGGCGAGCGCCGGCAGGCCGGCACCGGAGGCGAACACCTCGCCGAGCGTGCGGTGCACCCGCACGCTGTACTCCAGCACATGGGCGGTGCCCGCGATGGCCTTGACCGCCACCAGCCGCCCGATGACGTGGTAGTCGGCCTCCGGCGCCAGGCGCACCAGCGGCAGCCGCGCGCTGTCCGCCGCCCGCATCACCGGGCCGAGGTCGACGTCGGCACCGCCCTGCGTCCGGGCGAACAGCACGGCGGCGCCGCGCCGGGCGAGCGACGTCAGCAGCGTCTTCGGGTCGCCGGCCGCGGCGACCTCGGCCGCGGCCGCGTACACCGCGATACCCGCCAGGTCCTCCTCGTCCGGGGCCTGCCCGACCGGCGTCGGCGCTATCTCGGACAGCGGCAGGCACCAACTCACCCGCCTCCGCAGGCCGGCCTTGCCGCCCAGCAGCCGCCCACGCAGCACCGGCTCGCCCAGCAGCGTCTCGACCGTCACATCGGAACCGTCTTGTGCCATCTGCCTACATCCTCCCGCGGCGAAGGTGCGGTTTGTACGAAGCCGCTGGGGCCGGGCGCCCCAAAGCTGGGTGGGGAGGACGAGCAAACCGGTCAGCGTGTGGCAGACGGCGCCGGCGCCCGATCGATCGGACCAGGAGGCCCATCTTGTCGAGAAAACGACTTGTGCGCCAGAGGGCGACAACCAGCGGCCAGCGGACGGTGGTGGTGTCATGAGGTCCACCAATCCGGCCGCCCCGTCCGAGGTGGTCACGGAACTGCCTGCCACCACCCCGCGACAGGCCGCGGAAGCGGTGCGCGCGGCGGACGCCGCCTGGGTCGACTGGGCGGCTGCCACCGCGGGCGAGCGGGCCCGTGCACTGCACGGCGCCGCCCAGGAACTGGCCGCCGACGCCGCGGATCTCGCGCTGCTGATCTGCCGGGAGGAGGGCAAGACGCTCGGCTCGGCGCGGGGGGAGGTCGCCAAGACCGTCGAGCAGTTCCGGCTCGCGGCGCAGCTCGCCTTCCTCGTCGAGGGCAGCACGTATCCCCGCGAGTCCGCGGGCGCCGCGTCCTGGACGCTGCGGGTGCCACTCGGTGTCGTCGTGGCGGTCACCCCGTGGAACTTCCCGATCTCGCTGGCCGCCCGCAAGATCGCCCCGGCGCTGGCCGCGGGCAACACCGTCGTGTTCAAGCCATCACCGGTCACCCCGGCGGTCGGTGACCGGCTGGCCGCCGCCTGCCATCGCGGCGGGATCCCGCCGGAGGTACTGCACGTCGTGCAGGGCGACGACCCCGAGGCGATGCAGGCCCTGGTGGGGGCGCCCGAGGTGCGCGCCGTGTCGTTCACCGGCTCGGACGCGGTGGGTGCCGCGCTGCGCCGCACCGCGGCGCCCGGCGCCCGGTTGCAGCTCGAACTGGGCGGCCACAACGCGGTCCTGGTCTGCGCGGACGCCGATCTGCCGCGGGCCGCCAGGGAGGTGGCCGGCGGCGCCTTCGGGCTCACCGGCCAGGTCTGCACGGCCACCGACCGGGTCTTCGTCGCACGGCACGTCCTGGACGAGTTCACCGCCCTCCTCGGCGAGCAGGCGGCCAAGCTCACCGCCGGCCGCGGCGACGACCCGGGTGCCGACGTCGGCCCGGCCGCGACCGCCGCCCAACGGGACCGGCTCACCGCCCTGCTGGACTCCGCAACGGCGGCCGGCGCCACCGTCGCAGGCCAGGCCGCGCTCGCGCCCGACACCGACCCCGACGGGCACTGGGTGCTGCCCACGGTCCTCACCGGAGTGCCCGCCGACCACCCGATCAACACCCGGGAGATCTTCGGCCCGCTGCTCTCCGTGCTGCCCGTCGACGACACCGACCAGGCCGTCACCGCCATCAACTCCGCGACGAACCGCCTGGTCACCGCGGTACACACCACCAGCCTCGGCACCGCAGGACGCTTCATGCACCGGGCACGCTGCGGCATCGTCAAGGTCAACGAGCGCACCACGGGCAACGGCGTCGCGCCGCCCTTCGGAGGCTGGGGCGCCGCCAGTTCCGGAGCCTTCCCCGAGGGCGGCCGCGGCGCGCTGGACTTCGTCACCGACACCAAGACCGTCTACTGCGACTACCAGGAGAGCTGATGTACTCCGTCTTCCGTCTGACCCTGGAGGATGCCCTGGTCATGCTGGAGGCCGCCGAAGCGGAGGCCGCCCGGATCGGCGTCAAGCAGACCATCTGCATCGCCGACGACGGGGCCCACCCGATCGCGCTGCACCGCATGACCGGCGCCCGCCTCACCGGCGTCGAGATCGCCATCGCCAAGGCGTTCACGGCCGCCGGCCACCAGCGCGCCACCCACCTCTTCAACGAGACACCGAACGGGCCGGCCCTCCCCGGCAACGAGGCGTTCGGCATCCAGCACATGCACCCGGGCCGCTTCGCCGCCTTCGTCGGCGGTTTCCCCATCGTCCACGAGGGCGAGGTGATCGGCGCGGTCGGCGTCAGCGGCGGCAACGGTGCGCAGGACAAGGCGGTGGGGGCGGCGGCGCTGGCGGCGTTCGAGGCGAAGGTGGCGGAGCGGTCCGCCTGACCGGTTTCCCGGCAGGCGGGGCCCGCTTGCGCGGTGCGGTGCGCCGTGTGCCGCGGGTGCTTTCATTACCGGGCCTGCGGCCCGGGCCCCGGTCGATGGTGCCCCTTCGGGTGGTGGTGATCTGGCGGTTTCGTTGGGGTTTGTCGCGCAGTTCCCCGCGCCCCTTTTTTCGGCGCCGCGCGTCGAATGGCCGGCTCGCTGCGGGGCCGCGTGTGCCGTGTGCCGCGGGTGCTTTCATTACCGGGCCTGCGGCCCGGGCCCCGGTCGATGGTGCCCCTTCGGGTGGTGGTGATCTGGCGGTTTCGTCGTGGCTTGTCGCGCAGTTCCCCGCGCCCCTTTTTTCGGCGCCGCGCGTCGAATGGCCGGCTCCCTGCGGGGCGGCGTGTGCCGTGTGCTGCGGGTGCTTTCATTGGCGGGCCTGCGGCCCGGGCCTCGGTCGATGGTGCCCCTTCGGGTGGTGGTGATCTGGCGGTTTCGTCGGGGTTTGTCGCGGAGTTCCCCGCGCCCCTTTTTGCGCGTCGCTCGGCGAACGGTGGCCCCGTCCACCTCGAAGGGGCGCGGGGAACTGCGCGAGCAACCCACGACCGGCCCGCTGCCTGGACATGACACGGAACAGCCCCGTTCGCACCCGTAGGTGCGGGCGGGGCCTCGTGCTTTCTCCGGGGGACCGGTCGACCCTCGGTGCCCGTGAGCGGCAAATCACTTGGCTGTGGTGACGGAAAATGTCATGGATAGACTTGCCATGGTCGTTCTCGGACATCCATGCTGTCTCGCATGCAGACGTCGAACGGGCTGGACCCGCTGGATCGGGCGATCATCGCGGCCTTGCAGCTGAACGGGCGGGCCACCTGGAACGAGGTGGGCCGGCACGTCGGTGCGGAGGCGCGCACGGTGATGCGGCGGGCCGGGCGCCTGGAAGAGGCGGGTCTGCTGCGGGTCATCGGCGTCGTCGACGTGCTGCGGTGCGGGCTCGGCGTACCGGCCCTGGTGCGCTGCCGGTGCCGGCCCGGTACCGCACCGGAGGTGGCCGCGGCGCTGGCCGGGCGCCCGCAGACGCGGTTCGTCGCCGCGGTCGCCGGCAGCACCGACTGCGTCGCCGAGCTGGTCGTGCCCGATTACCAGGATCTGGGGGAGGTGATGGGCGGCGACCTCGGGGAGCTTCCCGTGGTGGAGACCGAGTCCCTGCCCGTCATGCACACCTTCACCTCCGCACACGACTGGGACCCCGGCATCCTCGACGGGACGGCCGTCGAGGAGCTGCGCATCGCGGCCCCCGGGCCGTTCGAGGACCGCTACTGGGAGCAGGCCCCGGAGGAGCTGGACCCGCTCGACCTGCGGATCGTGCGCGCCCTCGGCGAGGTGGGGCGGATGCCGTTCAAGGAGCTGGCCGAGCGCGTCGAGTGCAGCGAGCGGACCGCGGCCCGCCGGGTGGAGTCGATGGTGGAGCGGGGCTGTCTGCGCTTCAGGACGCTGGCCGAGCCCGCGACCCTCGGCTACGGCGTGGAGTTCATGCTCTGGCTGGCCGTGGAGCCCGGCGAGCTGGACCGCGCGGGCACCCTGCTCGCCCGGCACCCCGGCACCAAGTACCTGTCCGCCACCACGGGCCGCTTCAATCTCGTCGGCCAGATCGTGCTGCGCCACTACGGCGAGCTGTACGCGTACACCACCCAGGTCGTCGGCGGCCTGCCCGGTCTGCGGGCGAGCGACGTGACGTTGCAGACCAGGGCACTCAAGCGGGCCTGGACCCCGACGCCCACCGCGGGTTCCGAAGGCCGGCCGTCCGGGCACGGCCCCCTCCCTCCGCCGGCCACGAGGAAAGACAAGGAAGGCGACCGATGACGCACACCGAACCGCACCCCTGGCAGTGGGACGAGGCCGTCTGGCGCGGCCATGTGCAGGCGATCCGCGCCGGGCGGCCGCTGCGCCCGGCGCACTGGCCGGGCGGGGCGCGGGTGGCCGTGGCGCTGTCGTTCGACTCCGATCACGAGACCATCCCGCTGCGCGACGGCGAGACCCGTCCAGGGGCGCTCGCGCAGGGCGAGTACGGCTCCCGGGTCGGGGCGCCGCGCATCCTGCGGACGCTGGAGCGCCACCGGGCGCCGGCCACGTTCTTCATGCCGGCCGTCTCGGCGCTGCTGCACCCCGACGAGGTGCGCGCCTACGCCGCCGCCGGGCACGAGGTGGCCCTGCACGGCTGGATCCACGAGCGGAACATGCTGCTCGACGAGTCCGTCGAGCGGGAGCTGGCACACCGCGCCGCAGAAACGCTTCAGCAGCTGTCCGGGCGTCGCCCGGTCGGCCTGCGCACGCCGTCCTGGGACTTCTCGGACCACACCCTGACGATCTCCCGGGAGCTCGGCCTGCTCTACGACTCGTCGCTGATGGCCGACGACGACCCCTACGAGCTGGTGCAGCAGGGCACGCCCACCGGGATGGTGGAGATCCCCGTCGAGTGGATACGCGACGACGCCCCCTACTTCATGATGGACCGCTACGGCGCCCTGCGGCCCTACACCCCGCCGCGCGGCGTGCTGTCCATCTGGCGGGACGAGTTCGACCAGGCGCTCGCCGAGGGCGGCGTCTTCCAGCTGACGCTGCACCCGCACATCATCGGCCACCGCTCCCGCATGGCCGTGCTCGACGAGCTGCTGCGGCACATCACCGCGCACGACGTCTGGTTCGCCACCCACGAGCACCTGGCCAGGTACGTCCTGGACCACGCCGCCCCGGCGCAGGAAGGGACGACATGACCGCGCACCGCACCGCCCCGAACCCGGCCACCGCGCAACCGTCGGACGCAACCGGCACCCGGCTGGGCCCTGCCCGCCGCCGGGCCATCGTGGCCGGGGCCATCGGCAACGCCGTCGAATGGGTCGACTGGGCCGTCTACACGACCTTCTCGACCCTCTTCGCCGGCCAGTTCTTCCCGTCCCACGACGAGACCACCAGCCTGCTGTCGACCCTGCTGGTCTTCGCGGTCGGCTTCGTGATGCGCCCGATCGGCGGCGCGCTGCTCGGTGCCTACGGCGACCGGCACGGCCGCAAGAAGGGCATGACGCTCACCATCTCGCTGATGGCCGGCGCCTCGTTGCTGATCGCCGTCTGCCCGCCGTACGGGGTCATCGGGGTGGCCGCGCCGGTCGTGCTCGTCGTCGCCCGGCTGGTGCAGGGGTTCTCCGCCGGCGGCGAGTTCGGCACGTCGTCGGCGTTCCTCATCGAGTCGGCAGCGCCGCGCCGCCGCGCCTTCGCCGGCTCCTGGCAGCAGGTGTCGGTCGGTGCCGGAGCGCTCATCGCCTCCCTGATGGGCACCGTGCTGACGGCGCTCCTGGGGGAGCAGGCCCTGGAATCGTGGGGCTGGCGCATCGCCTTCGGCGTCGGCGGGCTGCTCGGCCTGGTCGGGCTCTGGCTGCGGCTCAACGTCCCCGAGACCGACTCCTTCCGGCGCCTCGCCGCGTCGGACGGCACCCGGCGCAACCCGTTGCGCAGCATGCTCGTCGACCATCCGCGTGCCGCCCTGCGCGTCGTCGGCATCACCGTCGCCGGCACCCTCATCTACTACGTGTGGGTCAGCTACATGCCGTCCTACGCGCACATCGAGACCGGAGCGCCACTCAGCCGCGCCCTGCTGGCCAACACCATCGCGCTGGCCGTCTTCCTGGTCCTGCTGCCCTTCGGGGGGCTGCTCTCGGACCGGCTGGGCCGCAAGCCCACGCTGACCGCCTTCGCCGCCGGCTTCCTGGTGCTCGCCTGGCCCCTGCTGCACCTGCTGTCGGCGGGCTTCTGGACGCTGCTGGGCATCGAACTGGTCGGGATGGTGTTCATCGTCGGCTACTCGGCGAACTGCGCGGTGATCATGGCCGAGCAGTTCCCGCCGGAGGTGCGCACCACCGGCATCGGCCTGCCCTACGCGCTCGCTGTCGCCCTGTTCGGCGGCACCGCCCCGTACGTCACCACCTGGCTGAGCACGCACGGCCACCACGACCTGATCTGGGTCTACGTCGCCGCGGCAGCGCTGGTCGGCGTCGTCGTCTACACCACCATGCCCGAGACGAAGGCGAAGGAGCTGACATGAGCGAGCCGGGCCACGTCCTGGTGACCGGTGCGGCGAGCGGGATCGGCGCGGCCGTTGCCGACGCGTTCGCCGCCGCCGGGCAGCGGGTGACCCTGGTCGACCAGCGGGCCGCGGAACTGGCCGCGACGGCGGCCGGCGTGCGGCGGCGGCACGGCGTGGAGGTGCTGGACCTCGTCGCCGACCTGGCCGACCCGCAGGAGGCCGAAGCGGTGGTGGGCCGCGCCGCGGACGCCGCGGGCCCGGTGACCGCGCTGGTCAACGCCGCCGGCATCTACCCGGCGGTCCCGCTGCTGGAGATGACGCACCGGCTGTGGGACCGCGTCATGGACGTCAACGTGCGGGCGGCGCTGCTGACCACCGTCGCCTACGCCCGCGCCCGGGTCGCCGCCGGGCTGCCCGGCGCGGTCGTCAACATCAGTTCCGGGGCCGCGGTGCGCGCCCGGCCCGGCGCCGCGCACTACTGCACGTCCAAGGCCGCGCTGGAGATGCTGACCAGGTCCTGCGCCGTCGAGTTCGGCCAGCACGGCATCCGCGTCAACGCGGTCAGCCCCGGCTTCGTCACCGTGGACTCCACCGCGAACCCGGTCACCGAGGAGTACGCGGCGGCGGTCTCCGCCAACCCCCTGGGCCGCCGTGGACGCCCGGACGACATCGCCGGCGCCGTGCGCTGGCTCACCGGCGACGAGGCCGGCTGGGTCACCGGGACCGTGCTGCGCGTGGACGGCGGCGCCACCGCCGGCACCACGGCGCTACCGCTGCACTGGAGCGGCCTGACCGACGTCCAGCAGGCCTCGCTGCCGTCCGACGTCCAGCAGGCCGCCCCGCCGTCCGACGCCCAGCAGGCCTCGTCGCCCTTCGACACCACCGAGGAGAACCCCCTATGACCAGCCGTCAGTACACCGTCATCGGCGGCGGCGCGATCGGCGGCACCCTCGCCTTCCACCTCGCCGGCGCCGGGCACGACGTGCTGGTCGTCGACGCCGACGAGGCCCATGTCGCCGCCCTGAACGAGCGCGGTCTCACGCTGCGCCGGCCGGACGGCGACCGCACCGTCCCCGTCACCGCGCGCACCCTGGAGGAGGCCGACGGGCCCTGGCGGCGGGTGCTGCTGTGCGTCAAGGCCGGCGCCACCGACACCGCCGCCCGCTGGCTCGCGCCCCGCCTCGCCCCCGACGGGTTCGTCGTCTCGCTCCAGAACGGCCTCAACGAGGAGCGGATCGCCGCACACGTGGGCACGGAGCGCACCGTCGGCGCGTTCGTGAACCTCTTCGCCGACGTGGTCGAGCCCGGCGTGGTGCGGGACGGCGGGGCCGGCGCCCTGGTGGTGGGGGAGACGGACGGCCGGATCACGCCGCGCGTCGAGGAGACGGTGGCGGACCTCCAGGCGTGGGGCCCGGCCCGCGCCACCGGCAACGTGGCCGGCCATCTGTGGGCCAAGCTCGGCTTCGGCGCGATGCTCACCGCGACCGCCCTCGTCGACGCACCGATGGCCGACGTCATCGACGCCCGCCGGCCGCTGATGTACGCCCTGGCCGGTGAGGCCTTCGCCGTCGCCGGTGCCCTGGACCTGACCCTGGAGCCGTTCGACGCCTTCGACCCGGCCGCCTACCTCCCCGCTGCCGACCCCGCGGCGCGGGCCGCAGCCACCGACCGTCTCGTGGCCTGGCTGCGCACCCAGCCCAAGGACCGCAGCGGTATCTGGCGGGACATCGCCGTGCGCAGGCGGCCGGCCGAGGTCCCCCACCACTACCGGCCGGTGCTCGCCCTTGCGGAACGGCACCGGGTCGCCGTCCCCCTGCTGACGGCGCTGCTGGAGCAGCTGGCCGCCGTGGAGTCCGGCGAGCGCGCCATGAGCGAGCACAACCTCACCGACCTGGAGACGGCATGCGGCACGGCGATCCGATGACGACCCCCGACCCGGCCCAGGAAACCCCGGTCACCGCCCTGCACTCCTGGCTCACCGCCCACCACGACGACCTGATCGACGACGTGGCACGCCTGGTGCGCCGGGAGACGCCCAGCGACGACAAGGCCAGCCTGGACCGGGGCCTGGACGATCTGCTCGCGTGGCTGACGTGGCGCCTCGGCACACCGGAGTCGGCTCGCCGGATCGACGGTGGCCCGCACGGCGACACCGTCGTCCACCACTACGCCGGCACCGGGGCCCCCGTGCTGGTGCTCGCCCACTACGACACCGTGTGGCCGCTCGGCACGCTGCACGAGCGGCCGTTCACCGTGGCGGACGGCCGGATGACGGGACCCGGCGTGTTCGACATGAAGGCCGGCCTGGTCCAGGCGGTGTGGGCACTCGGCGCGCTGCGGGCCGCCGGCCTGCCCGCGCCACCCGTGCGCCTGGTGCTGGGCGGCGACGAGGAGATCGGCTCCCCCGCCTCCCGTCCGGTGATCGAGGCCGAGGCCGACGGGGCGTGCGCGGCCCTCGTCTTCGAGGCGGCTGCCGGCGGCGCTGTGAAGACGGCCCGCAAGGGCGTCGGCCTGTTCCAGGTCGAGGTGTGCGGCGTGGAGGCGCATGCCGGGCTCGACCCGGCCGCGGGTGCCAGCGCCGTCGACGAACTGGCGCGGGCCGTCATCGCCCTGCACGCCCTGACCGATCTCTCCGCCGGGACCAGCGTCAACGCGGGCGTGGCGCACGGCGGCACCCGCCCCAACGTCATCGCCGGACGGGCCAGCGCCGAGCTGGACGTCCGGGTGGCCAGCGAGACCGAGGCCCGCCGCGTCGACGCCGCCCTAGCGGCGCTGCGCCCGCACGACCCCCGGGCGTCGGTGACGGTGCACGGCGGCTGGAACCGGCCCGTCATGGAACGCCTCGACGGCACCGCCCGGTTGTACGCGCTGGCCCGTGACGTGGCGGCGCACCTGGGCGTCGACCTCGCCGAGTGCGCGGTCGGCGGCGCCAGCGACGGCAACTTCGCGGCGGCGCTGGGCCTGCCCGTACTCGACGGCCTGGGCGCGGTCGGCGACGGCGCCCACGCCCGGCACGAGTACGCCGAGACGGCGGCGCTGGCGGAGCGGGCGGCGCTCGCGGCCGGGGTGCTGAACGCGCTGGCCACGACGGGCCGGACGGGCACCGGGGCGGCGTGAGAGGCGGGCGCGTACGCGTGGGGCGCTCGAGTCCTGAACCTGCTCCGCCACCGGTCTGGGTCGCATGCGGGCTGTGAAACCTTTCAAACCTCTGGTTGTCTGGGTGTCGGCGGGAGGAGGTCCGAAGGACTTACGGCATATCTCACCAGAAGGTGGACACAACCATGTCCATACCGAACCGGGCACCACGCGCAAGGGCCGTACTCGGTCACGCCGCAGGCCTGCTGGCGGCGCTGGCGCTCACCGCCGGCGCCGCGCTCACCGCCGCCGCCACGCCCGCCGCGGCGGCCACGGGCACCACCTACTACGTCGACTGCTCCGGCGGCGCCGACGCCCGCGCCGGCACCTCGCCGGACACCGCGTGGCAGAGCCTCGCCAAGGTCTCGGCCACCACCTTCCAGCCGGGCGACAGCGTCCTGCTGAAGTCCGGATGCACCTGGACCGGCCAGCTGTGGCCGAAGGGCTCCGGCACCACTGCGGAGCCCATCACGGTCGACTCCTACGGCTCCGGCGCCCAGCCCGCGATCGCCGGAGGCGGCCGGGTCGCGGACGCCGTGAAGCTGTTCAACCAGTCCTCCTGGACGATCCGCGGCATCGACGTGAGCAACATGGCACCGGCGACGGGCACGCCCGGTGCGAACCTGGCCGACCTGCGCGGTATCCATGTCACCGGCGACGACTCCCAGCGGCTCGGCCACGTCCTCGTCGACGGCGTCACCGTGCACGACGTCACCGGCGAGGTGAACTGGATCGGCGGGGACACCGCGGACGACGCCACCGGCGTGCACTTCCAGACCGGCTGGGACCGCTCCAAGAAGACCGGCGGCATCGTCTTCGACACGACCGTCCCCGACCCGGCGAACCCGCCCGCGACGCCCACCACCCTCGACGACATCACCGTGCAGCACTCCACGATCAGCAACACCTCGTTCGCGGGCATCGTGGTCAAGCAGTACACGGGAGACGCCCCGTCGGCGACCGCGACCGGCTGGGGCACCCGCACCTCGGCCTCGGACGCGGCCTTCGCCCCGCACACGAACGTCTCGATCCACGACAACTTCATCAGCCAGGCCGGCACCGACTACGGCTGCAACGGCGTCTACCTCACCGACGTGCGCCACGCCACCGTCGACCACAACGTCGTCCACCACGCCGGCACCTCCGGCATCGAGACCTACTTCGCCGACGACGTCACCATCCAGCACAACGAGGTGTACGGGACGGTGAAGAAGGCCGGCGGCGCCGACTTCAACGGCATCGACGCCGACAAGGCGACCACGGCGGTCACCCTCCAGTACAACTTCGTGCACGACAACGGCGACGGCATCCTCTTCTGCCAGTTCGCCTTCGGCGACGTCACCGCGCGCTACAACATCGTCGCCCGCAGCTCCCGGTACCCCCTGTACCTGCACTCGGACAAGGCCGCGACGGCGCTGATCCACAACAACACCGTCTACAACGACAACGGCGGCACGTCCCTCGTCTACGGCTACGGATCCTCGCTGGCCGCGCACTACACCCTGCGCGACAACGCCCTCTACTCGACCACGGCAGGAGCCGCCCTCACCACCAGCTCCACTATTACTTACGACACCGACTTCTACGGCGGCGCGACCCTGCCGATCCCGTCCGGCGACACCCATGCGGTCAAGGGCGAAGCCCGGTTCGCCGCCCCGTCCGTGTCCGGCCCCTACGGCACCGCCGACACCGGCCCGCAACTGGACACGGCGCTGGGCTGGGCCCCCACGGCCGGTTCGGCACTGATCGACGCCGGCGCGACGGTGACGGACAACGGCGGCGTCGACTACCGGGGCACGAGCCTCTACCACGGCGCACCGGACATCGGCGCCGTGGAGTACTGACCGCACCCCGCTGTGCCGCCCGCCACCCGGCCCACCTCGCCGGCCGGTGGGCGGCCCGGTGTGCTGCCGGGGGTTTCGCCGTCTCAGGCAAGCGGCTTGCGGTAGCGGACGTACTCGTTCTGCCGCCGGTCCTGCCCTGGCGGGCCGTCCGGCATGACCGGACGAGCTACTTCTCGGGCTGGCCGTCCGAGCCGGTGGCCGGCCCTGGTGCCGCCACGACGAAGAACAGGAAGGTGGTCTTGGTGGAAAGGTCGTGGAAGCCGTCGGGGAACAGCTCGCGGGCGGCCGGGTCGGGCTGCGGCTCGCTGATGGCGGTGAGGCGGAAACCGGCGGTGGTGAAGGCGTCGGTCATCGCGTGCAGGGGCTTGCGCCAGAACCTCATCGGGACGGACTGCCCGTTGAACCTCCAGTCGAAGGTGTAGCTGGTGGTCGCGAAGTAGTCGGGCCGCGGCTCCTCGAACGTGTAGGCCACGAACGGGTGATCCACGGACGCGATCAGCCGGCCGCCGGGCCTGAGCACGCGCCGGAACTCGGCCAGCGTCGGCCCCCAGTCCGCCAGGTAGTGCAGCACCAGCGAGGCGACCACGTCGTCGAACGCGCCGTCGGCGAACGGCAGGCGGTCGCGCAGGTCGACCACGTGCAGGGCCACGTCGTCACCGAGCCGGCGCCTTGCGGGGCCGTCGTCCTAGGCCCCTGGTGAGGCGGCCGCGGCTATGACGCCCGCCATCCGGTCCACCGTGTGACCCGGACCTCCACCACCTCGCCGGTCGGTGGGTGCCCGGCGTACTGCTGCGGGTACTTCCGGACGAGCAGCTCCACGTGGTGCGCGGCGGGCGCGGACTCCTCGGCGGGCGGGAGCACCCGGGCCTGGCCGTCCGCGCGTGCCCACCACAGGCGGTCCCAGTCCTCCTCGTAGTCGTCGGCGAGCAGGCAGACGGCCGGGTTGGCACGGATGTTGGCCAGCCGCTTCAGCCGGGTGGAACGCTTGGGCTTGTGGTCGACGGCCATGATCACCAGGTCGCCGGTGACCGCGAAGACCACCGGCACCAGGTGCGGGACGCCCGCCGCGTCGGTGCTGGCGAGGCGGGCGACGCGGGATGCCGCGAACCGTGTCCGTGCCTCGGCCGCGGTCAGTGCGGGCATCAGCCGAAGCGTGCCGCGACCTCGGCGAAACGGTCGAGATGCGTCAGGGCGGCGGGCTCGGGGTCGGAGGGCAGGTAGAACAGCACCCGTTCCACGTTCAGCTGTGCATAGCGCTCGATCACCTCGGGCTTGTCGGGCACCGCGTAGACCGTCACCGGGACCTGGCGGCCGGCCAGGTCCCGCAGGTCCTGGATCATCGGGCCCAGCTCCTCGGGCGGGAGGCTGTTGGCGAGCCAGGCATCGCCGAGTTCGGCGACCCGCGGGAAGGCCCCGCTGCCGCCGCCGACGTAGATCGGCGGGTGCGGCTGCTGCACCGGCTTGGGCCAGGCGTAGACCGGGTCGAAGTCGACGAACTCGCCGTGGAACTGGGCCTGCTCCTTCGTCCACAGCTCCCGCATCGCGCGCAGGCGCTCGGTGACGAGCCGGCCGCGGGTCGCGGGGTCGGTGCCGTGGTTCGCCATCTCCTCGCGGTTCCAGCCGACGCCGACACCGAAGACGGCACGCCCGCCGGAGATCAGGTCGAGCGACGCCACCTCCTTCGCGGTGTGGATCGGGTCGCGCTGGTTGACCAGGGCGATGCCGGTGCCCACCAGCAGCCGCTCGGTGACGGTGGCGATCGCGGACAGCGCCACGAAGGGGTCGAGCGTGCGGTAGTACATGTCGGGCAGTTCACCACCGCCCGGATAGGGCGTCTCGCGGCCGGCCGGGATGTGGCTGTGTTCGGCGATGAACAGCGAGTCGAACCCGCGGTCCTCCAACGCCCGCCCGAGGGGGACCGGCCGGATGCTCTGGTCGGTGATGAAGGTGGAGATCCCGAACTTCATACGGCTCCTTTTGCCACGGCTTCCGTTCCCCGGCGGCGCGACCTGCCGTGATCCATTGTCGATGCCGGGAGACGAGGGCGGGCGTTACGGCACGCCGCGTCCTGCCTGTCGCCGACGGCGACCGCGCATGAGGCGCAGCGGGCGCCTCCAGGGCAAGACGCGCCTACCCGTGGGTGCGGGTGTCGAACACCCGCTCCCGAGCGGCTTCCGCGGCCATCGCCACCGCCCCCAGCAGCACCGCATCGTCCCCGAGCGACGACGACACGACCCGCGGCCGGAGCGGCGTCAGCTCGCGCAGCGCCTCGCGCAGCGGTGCGAGCAGCAGGTCGCCGTTGCGGCCGACGCCACCGCCGAGCACGACCAGCTCCGGATCGAGCACCGCGGCCAGCGCCGCGACCGCGTGGGCGAGGCGGACGGCCTCACGTGCCACGACGCGCCGGGCGGTCGGATCGTCGGCGCGCGCCGCCGCGAACACGTCCTTGGCGGTGCGCGTCGTATCCGCCGGCATCCCCATGGCGTGCGCCAGGCGCACCACGGCGCCGGCCGAGACCGCGTCCTCGAGCGAGCCACGCGGTACCGTGCCGTCCGCCGGCTCGCCGGCCGGCGGCGCCGCCTCGGCCGGCTCGGGCAGCGGGAAGAGCGGCAGGTAGGCGATCTCGCCCGCCGCGCCGCGGCCCCCGGTCAGCAGCTTCCCGTCGGAGACGATGCCGGCGCCGAGGCCGGTGCCGACCCAGAGGTAGGCGAAGAGCCGGGTGCCCTGCCCGGCGCCGCGCGCGTACTCGCCGAGCGCGGCGAGGTTGGCGTCGTTGCGTACGTCCAGGCCGGTGCCGAGTTCGGCGCGGAGCCGTTCGAGGAGCCCGCTGCGGCCCCAGCCGGGCAGGTTGACCGCGTACCGCACCTGGTGCGTGCCCGGGTCGGTCACGCCGGGGCTGCCGACGACGGTGTGCACCACCTGCTGCCAGTCGAGCCCCGCCGCAGCGGCGACCGCGCGGGCCAGCCGGGCCGCGTCCCGCACCATCGCGTCCGCGGTCCGGGCGGTGTTGGGCGCGTCCCGGCGGCCGACGACCGTGCCGTCCAGGTCGGCCGCGGCGACGCGCAGCCAGCGGCGGCCGACGTCCACGCCGATCACGTAACCCGCCCTGGGGTCCGCCTCGTAGAGCACGGCGGCCCGGCCGCGCCCCCGGCCGCGGGCGACCTCCCCGGTGCGGCGCACCAGGCCGGCGCGCTCCAGGCTGGCCAGCGCCGTGGAGACGGTGGGCTTGGACAGGCCGGTGGCGCGGGCCAGTTCGGCGCGCGAGGTGGTGCCGGCGGCGCGCAGGGCGTCCAGCAGGGTGCGTTCGTTGAAGCTGCGCAGGACACCGCGGTGCCACGGTCGTGCGGCCGGCACGGGCGGCCGCACGCCGCCGCCGGACGCCTCGTCCGCCGCCCTGCCGCCGGGGACGGCGCCCCTCGTCCCGGTCGGAGGCGCTTCGCCCCTCGTCCCGGTTGCGGGTAGGCCGTCCGCCGGCCCGGTGACGGATGCGCCGTCCTCGGGCCCGGTGGTCGCCCTGTCGCTCCCGGGTCCGGTGGTCGCCCTGTCGCTCCCGGGCCCGGTGGTCGCCCTGTCGCTCTCGGGTCCGTTGGCGGGCTTGTCGTCCTCGGGCCCGGTGACGGATGCGCCGTCCTCGGGTCCGGTGGTCGCCCTGTCGCTCTCGGGTCCGGTGGCGGGCCCGTCGTCCCCCGGCCCGGTAACGGGCCCGTCGTCCCCGGTCACCCCGCTGCGCATCGTCCCCCTGGCCGCCGTTCCGTGTGGTGCGTGTGGCCTGCGTAGCGGCCGCGCGCGAGGTCCAGGTTACGAGACGGGGAGTGCGGTGGCGGTGTGGGGCGGGTCGGGTCCGCCGGTTTGGGCCGGACTGTTGACCTGATTTTGTTAAGCACCTTAACTTGATGCTGGACGGGAGGACGCTTCCCGTTCTTCCCTTGACGACGATGTCTTGGCGGTGCGCTGCGGCAGCCGGAGGAGGTGGGCTCGATGGCCGGTACGGACGGCAGGGCCGATGGCGGGTCCGGGACGACCGATCCCGGGTTCGTGCGACGGATCGGCCCGTTCCAGGCGAGCGCGATCAACATGAGCCAGATGGTGGGCGTCGGCCCGTTCATCACCATCCCGGCGATGGTGCTGGCCTTCGGCGGCCCGCAGTCGGTCATCGGCTGGGTCGCGGGCGCCGTCCTCGCCCTGACCGACGGGTTGATCTGGGCCGAGCTGGGCGCCGCGATGCCCGGCGCCGGCGGCTCGTACATCTATCTGCGCGAGGCGTTCCAGTACCGCACGGGGCGGCTGATGCCGTTCCTGTTCACCTGGACCGCCATGCTCTTCATCCCGCTGATCATGTCCACGGGCGTCGCCGGCTTCGTCCAGTACCTGACGTATCTGTGGCCGTCCATGAGCAGCGGGCAGGGCGATCTGGTGGGCCTGGCGATGTGCCTGGCGGTCGTGGTGCTGCTGTGGCGGCGGATCGAGTCGATCGGCCGGCTCGCCACCGTGCTGTGGCTGATCATGATCGTCAGCGTGGCGTGCGTGATCATCGCCTCCTTCACCCACTTCCACGCCCATGACGCCTTCACGTACCCGGCGGGCGCCTTCGCGCTCGGCACCTCCAAGTTCTGGCTGGGCTTCGCCGCCGGCCTGACCATCGGCATCTACGACTACCTCGGCTACAACACCACCGCGTACCTGGGCGCCGAGGTCAAGAACCCCGGACGGGTGATACCGCGGTCCATCGTCCTCGCGATCGGCGGCGTGATGGTGATCTACCTGCTGATGCAGATCGGCACGCTCGGGGTGATCAACTGGAAGGACATGATCGACCCGGCCAACCCGGCGTCGCAGTCGGTCGCGGCCGTGGTGCTGGAGAAGGCGTGGGGGAAGACCACGGCGGACGTCATCACCGTGCTGATCCTCATCACCGCCTTCACCTCGGTCCTCGCCGGCCTGCTCGGCGGCTCCCGGGTGCCCTATGACGCGGCGCGCGACAAGGTCTTCTTCCGGCAGTTCGGCCGGCTGCACCGCAAGCACCGCTTCCCGGTGCTGGGCCTGGTCAGCATGGTGGCGATCACCGCGGCGGCATTCCTGATCAGCCGCCATGTGGGCACGTCCGAGAAGACCCCGCCGCTGACCGTGCTCATCACCCTGCTCACCACGACCATGGTCATCGTGCAGTCCTTCGCGCAGGTCGCCGCGGTGACGGTGCTGCGCAGGAGGCAGCCCGGGCTGCACCGCCCCTACCGCATGTGGCTCTATCCGCTGCCGAGCCTCGTCGCGCTGGCCGGCTGGCTCACCGTCTACGTCTTCGCCGACAAGAACAACCCCGGGCTGCACCCCATCGAGTGGTCGCTGGCGTGGGTGGCGCTGGGCGTCGTCGCGTTCCTGGTGTGGGCCCGCGTCGAACACGTCTGGCCGTTCGGACCGAAGGAGATCCGCGAGGACTTCCTGGCCGGCCCTGCCGGCGCGTCCGGGCAGCGGCCCGACACCCCGCAGGCCCCGCAGGAGATCACGTGAACGACCGGCCGACGGACTTCGTGCTCGGCATCGACGTCGGCGGGACCAAGGTCGCCGTCGCCACCGCCGACCTGCGTGGTCGCATCCTGCGGCAGACCAGGATCGGCACCGAGGCCGCACGCGGCGCACGGCAGACCGTGGACCGCGCCCTGCACACCGCCGAGCGGCTGCGTGGCGAGACCGCGGCGGCGACCGGCGGGCGCTGCCTGGGTGTCGGCGCTGCCAGCCCCGGCGTCGTGCACGAGGACCGGGTGCTGCTGGCCCCGAACATCCCCGGCTGGGAGGACCTGTCCCTGCCCGCGCTGCTGCGCGAGGGCCTGGGCATCGATCGGGTGGCCGCCGCCAACGACGTCAAGGCAGGTGGCCTCGCCGAGGCCCGATGGGGTGCGCTCCGCGACGCCGACCCCGGCATCTACCTGAACGTCGGCACCGGCCTCGCGGCGGCCCTGATCGTCGGTGGCCGGGTGCTGGGCGGCGCGCACGACGCGGCCGGTGAGATCGGCTACCTGCTGCGCGGCCCCGCCGACACGGCGGGCGTCGCCTCGGGGCGCGCGCCGCTGGAGGAGTACGTCTCCGGCATCGGGCTGGCCCGCCGCGGCGCCGAGCTGCTCGGGGGCGCGCCGACCGCCGCCGACCTGTTCGCCTCGACCGACGCGCGGGTGCAGGCGCTGGTGAACGAGGCGCTGGACCAGCTCGCGGTGCACGTCGCCAACCTTGCGACCGTGCTGGATCCGCAGCGGATCGCGGTGGGCGGCGGCATGATGGCCTCGGGGCGGCGGGTGCTGGCGGCACTGGAGGCGCGGGTGCGGGAGGCGGTGCCGTTCCCGCCGGAGGTGGTGGCCAGCGTGTTCCCCGACGACTCCGCCGTGCGGGGGGCGTTGGCCGTGATCCTCGACGACGTCGGGGCGGGGGCGGCGGCCCGGACCCGGTAGGCGCGCCCGGCGCGGCGGCGCACCCGAGTGGTGCGTGTGGTGCGTGACACGGGTGACGGCCTGCCGCGCGCCGCCCGCCACGGGTTCCGTGACGGGCGGCGGATGCGGGTGGGGCGTTGCCGCCCGCACCCCTGCCGGCCGTGCTGCGGCGGTTCAGTCGATGGAGAACTGGCCCTCGAAGGTCGCCTCTTTGAAGCCGCCGAAGGGAATGTGGAGGGTGCACTTCCCGGCGCCGCCGAACAGGTCGGTGGTGTAGGAACTGCTGAAGGTGTGGCCGGTGAAGAGGCCGGACGTGATGGTGCCGGAGATGGCCACCAGGGGCCCGACGTTGTGGCTGAACTCCAGCTCGACCGTGCTCTGTACGACGCTGCCGTCCTCGAGGACCCAGGTGATGGTCCCGGTGCCGCTTCCGGTGTCGAAGCCGCCGGCCTCGCAGCTGATCACGACGCCCTTGAAGTCGGCGCTGAGGCTCGCGGCACGGATGCCCACACCGCTGTTGTCGTCGCAGGTGCCGGTCTGCCCGTCGAACATGATGTGCTGGGGGAGCGGGAAGAGCTGGACGCCGGGGCTGAAGCGCATCTGGCCGACCGACTCGCACGAGACGGTGACGCCCGGATCGGCCTCGGCGGTCGCCGGCGCGACCAGGGCGAGCCCGGCCGCGAGACCGGCCACCGAGAAGGCCGTCGCCACACGGCGGGCGAGAGCGTGGACAGCAGTGGTCATGAGGATGCTCCTTCGGGGGAACGGGGGAACGGGGGACCGGCGGCGCCGGTCCGTGACGAGTGATCACGCAAGGCATTGCATAGCGTATGCAAATAATCACGATGTGTGATCAACGACGCGCCGGGTGCACGTTGCATGAAACGCCCTGGTGGCGCCGGTCGCGTGACGCGTCGGACGACGTTTCGAGACGCTCCTCTGCCGGGCGCCAGCGGGCTCCGACACTGCACGGCCGCAAACGGTCGCAACAACCGTGGCGGCCGCACCCGCCCACCACGAGCCACGCCGCCCGTACCGTGGAGGGGTGGACGGTGGCACCGTCACCCTGTTCGTCTGCGGTGACGTCATGCTTGGCCGGGGCGTCGATCAGATCCTGCCGTGCCCGGGCGATCCCGAGCTGCGGGAGATCAGCGTCCGGGACGCGCGGGGCTACGTCGAACTCGCCGAGGCGGCGAACGGGCCGATCCCGCAGCCGGTCGACTTCCGGTGGCCGTGGGGCGAGGCGCTGGCGGCCCTGGACGAGGCGGAGCCCGACGCCCGGGTGGTCAACCTGGAGACTGCCGTCACCGACGACGGCGGCTTCGCACCGGGCAAGGGCGTGCACTACCGCATGAGCCCCGCCAACCTGCCCTGCCTGGCCGCCGTCCGCCCGGACGTCTGCGTGCTGGCCAACAACCACGTCCTCGACTTCGGCCGGCGCGGTCTTGGCGACACGCTCGACGCGCTGGCGGACGCGGGGCTGCGGACGGCCGGTGCGGGGCGGGACGGCGCGGCGGCGCGGCAGCCGGCGGTCGTTCCGCTGGCCGGTGGCGGACGGCTGCTGGTGTTCGCCATCGGGATGATGACCAGCGGAATCCCTGTCGACTGGGCCGCCACGGCGACACGCTCCGGGGTGGACTTCGCGGCCCGGCCGGCGCCGTCCGTCGCCACGGCGCTCGCCGGGTGGCTGCGGGCGGTGAAGCGGCCGGGTGACATCGTGGTCGCCTCGGTCCACTGGGGCGCCAACTGGGACTGGGACGTCTCCGCCACCGACGTCCGCTTCGCCCACGCCCTCGTCGACGCGGGCGTGGACCTCGTGCACGGCCACTCCTCGCACCATCCGCGCCCGCTGGAGGTCTACCGCGACCGGCTCGTGCTGTACGGCTGCGGTGACCTCGTCGACGACTACGAGGGCATCGGCGGCCACGAGGAGTACCGGGACGAGCTGCGGCTGCTGTACCTGGTGTCCGTGCGGCCGGACAGCGGCCGGCTGGCCGGGGCGCGGATGGTGCCGCTGCGGGTGCGGCGGATGCGGTTGGAACGGGCGGGGCGAGCGGACGCGGACTGGTTGCGCGGGGCGCTCGAAGGAGGCGATCTCGGTACGCGGATCGTCCGCGGCGCGGACTGCGCCCTCACGCTTCGGATGCCGTGAGCCGCCCCTGGGTCCTGTCGTCAAACTCCCGTCGTTGCCCGAAGGGCCACCGGGCAGACGGGAGTTTGACGACGGGCCTAGGCCGCCCGGGCCTTCCGCAGGAAGCGCCGCAGCCTCGTCAGGGGCCACGTGTTGATGACGTCGCCCGCGGTGAGCCAGCCGCGTTGTGCCGTGCCCACCCCGTACCGCAGCTGGCCGAGGTGCGGGACGGCGTGCGCGTCGGAGTTCACCGCGAACACCACGCCGAACTCCTTGGCGCGCAGGATGTCCTCGTCCCCGAGGTCGAGCCGCTCCGGCTGGGCGTTGACCTCCAGCGCGGTGCCGGTGCGGGCGCAGGCCGCGAAGACCTCGTCCCAGTCCGCGTCGACACCGGGCCGCTTGCCGATCCGGCGGGTGGTCGGATGGCCGATGATGTTGACCCGCGGATGCTCGCAGGCCCGCACGAGACGCTGGGTCATGGCGCGCCGGCCGAGCCCGAAGTGCGAGTGCAGGGAGGCCACGCAGAGGTCGAAACCGGCGAGGAACTCGTCGGGCCAGTCCACCTCCCCGTCCGGGCCGATGTTCAGCTCCGTGCCGTGCAGCAGCCGCATGCCGCGGTGCGCGCGGTCCAGCGCCCGCACCCGCGCGCGCTGGGCCAGCGCCTTCTCGTCGGTCATGCGCTGCATGTACAGGTCGGGCGCATGATCGGTGACGGCGTAGTAGCGGTAGCCGCGCGCTGCGGCGGCGCTCACCATCTCCTCCAGCGGGGCCAGCCCGTCGGTGAGGTCGGTGTGGGTGTGCAGATCGCCCCTGATGTCCCGCTCGGTCACCACGTCGGGCAGCTCGCCGCGCAGCGCCGCCTCGATCTCGCCGCGGTCCTCGCGCAGCGTCGGGGGGATCCACGGCAGTCCGAGCCGGGCGTACACCTCCTCCTCGGTACGGGACGCCACCGACCGTCCGCTCTCCATCTCGAACAGTCCGTATTCGGAGAGCTTCAGCCCGCTGCGGACGGCGATGGTGCGGGTGCGGATGTTGTGCGCCTTCGAACCGGTGAAGTACTGCAAACCCGCGCCCCACGAGTCCGGCGGCAGCACCCGGAGATCGACCTGGACCCCCTGCACCGTGCGGATCGACGTCTTCTTCCGGCCGTGCGCGATGACCTCGGCGGTGGTCGGCAGCTCGCCGAGCGCGGCCATGAACGGGTCCGACCGCTCCGCGGCGACCAGGACGTCGATGTCGCCGACGGACTCCTTCACACGGCGCAGCGAACCCGCGTACGTGCACTGGACGCAACCGGTCAGCCGGGACAGCTCGGCGACGATCTCCTCGGCCGGGTCCATGGCGATGTGCAGCGGGATACGGCTGCCGGCCTGCGCCATGAGGTCGATGCCGTGCTGGAGGTTCTCCTGGGTCTTCCTGCCGAAGCCCTTCAGGTCGTGCAGCCGGTCGGCCCGGATGGCCTCGGCCAGCTCGGCGACCGACGAGACGTGCAGCTCCTCGTAGAGCGTCAGGGCCTTCTTCGGGCCCAGGGTGGGGATCGTGATCAGCTCGCGTACCCCGGCGGGGATGGCCGCGCGACGCTCCTCGACGACGTCGATCGTGCCGGTCCTCAGATACTCGACCACCTTGTCGGCGATCGACCTGCCGACGCCGGATATCTCCCGTAGCTCCTTGGCGTCGAGGCGGGAGACATCGCCGGGGTGGCCGCCGATCGCACGGGCCGCCTTCTCGTAGGCGCGCGCCTTGAAGGCGTCGCCTCCGGTGATCGCGATGAGGTCGGCGTACTCCTGGAGGACCGCCTCGACCTCGTCATTCGACCGGGCCACGCCCTTGAGTGTAGGAGGCGGTATGTCCGGTACGCCACACGGGCCGAGCATGATCCATAAGGCGGGCGCTAGTCCGCCACCTGCACGTACTCGCCGAGCAGCGCCGTGTAGTCGGTGGCCCAGCGTTCGGCGGTCGCGTGGCTCACGCGGTCGCTGTTGTGGAGGAGCAACAGCTCGATGCCGTCGGCGTCCGGGGTGAGCGTCAGGCAGAGGTCGGTCACGGAACCGGCGATGGGAACGTCGCGGACCTCGGCCGTCAGCCCCGGCAGGTCGAGCACCGGAACCCCCTGGCTCTCCATCACGATGACGGCCTGCGGGAAGCCGGGCCCGTGCGCGGGCCGGGCGTCCGCGTGGTCCGCGACGACCATGGCGAACGGGTACTCCTGGTGGTCGGCCGCCGCGAAGAAGGTCCGGGCGGCGGCGTCGATCGCGGCACCGATCCGCTCGCCCGCGCCGGAGACCGCGCCGGCACCCGCGGCCGCGCCGGCACCGTCACCGGCGGTGTCCGCCGTGCCCAGCCGCAGCGCGATGTTGTTGGTGAACATCCCCACCAGCGGCTCGTACTCGTGGCGTATCCGGTTGGCGACGTTGGCGGCCACCACCACCTCCGGCTGGCCGGTGAGCCGGCACAGCAGCGTGCCGTAGGCACTCAGCAGCACCGTGAACAGGGTGGTGTTCCGCGCCCTGGCGAGCGCCGCCAGCCGGTCCGCCAGCTCCCGGCCGACCCGTCGCGCCACCATGCCGCCCTCGTCCGACGACCGGTCGGGGTGCTGCCGGACGCAGGGCAGGTCCAGGGCCATCGGCGCACCCGCAAGGGCCTGCCGCCACCACGACCGCAGGCTGTCCAGCCGGGCCGCCGACAGGTGGGCCGCCATCCGGCGGGCCGCTTCGACGTAGGACACGGCGAGCGGCGGCAGGCCCGCCGCCGCGTCGGTGGGCAGCGCGGGCGCCGGCGTGCGCAGCGCCGCCGCGTACAGCGCACCGAGGTCGGACAGCAGGACGTCGAGGCCCCAGCCGTCGACGGCGAGATGGTGGACCACCAGGGCGAACGTCCAGCGCTCGGGCCCGGTGCGCAGCAGCGCGCCCCGCAGCAGTGGCGCCGTGGACAGGTCGAACGTCGCCGTCGCCTGCCCGTGCAGCCACTCCCGGGCCCGTGCCGCACGCTCCTGCGGCGGCGCGTCGCGCAGGTCGGTCACGCCGAGCTGGACCGGGACCGGCGGCATCACCTCCTGCACCAGTTCCCCGCCATACCTGGCGAACCGGGTGCGCAGCGCGCCCTGCCGGCGCAGCAGCGCGGTCAGCGCCCGGTTCAGCGCGTCGACGTCCAGCGGCCCGGCCAGCTCGATCCGGGAGGCCACGTTGTACGAGGCGGGATGGTCCGCCTCCGTGTACCTGCTGTGCATCCGGCGCTGGGCGAAGCTGGCGGGGCCGGTGGACTCCGGTTGCGGCTCGCCGGCGTGCGCGGCGAGGTGGCGCAGCAGGTCCGCCTTGTGCCGGCCCAGCAGCGTGAGCAGCTCGTCCGTGACGGTGCCGGCCGGCGCGTCGTAGTGCAGCGCGCCGCCGTCGGCGGTGAGCCGGACGTCCAGGAGACCGAGACGGGCGAGGAGCGTGGGGAGGTCGCGGACGTCGGGGGCGCCCGTGGCGCTGGAGGGGAGGTCGGCGGTGGTCACAGGGTGCCCCTTACACGTCCGGCGGTGGGGACGGTGCTCTCGGTGGACTCCGCGGGCGGGGCGGACGCGGTGGGCGCCACGGGGGTGGCGGGCGCCACGGGCGCCGGTGCCACTGGCGTGCCGGCGGCCCGGTCGTCCTGACGCTCCAGCAGTCTCGCCGAGCCGCGGATGGTGGGGTTGCGGAAGAAGTCCAGCACCGGGAGTTCGACGCCGAGTTCGGCGCGGACCCGGTTGAGCAGCCGGACCGCGTTCAGCGAATGGCCGCCGAGCTCGAAGAACGAGCGGTCCACGGCGATCCGCGGCAGGCCCAGCTCGGCCGTCCACAGGCTGTGCAACCGCCGCTCCAGGTCGCTCGCCGGGGGCGCATCGGCGGCCCCGGCCGTGAAGTCCGGAAGCGGCAGGGCCGCGTAATCCACCTTGCCGTTGGCGTTCAGCGGCAGGTCGGTCAGGAAGACCCAGGTGCGTGGCACCAGATAGGCGGGGAGCACCCGGGCCAGGTCCATGGTGATCCGGTCCCGTACCGCGCGTTCGGACGCGGCGCCGGGCACCCCGTCGGCGAGCACGACGTAGCCGACCAGGTCGGTGCGCTCGCCGGCCGTCGCGGGCGCGACGACGGCGGCCTGCCGCACCCACGGCAGCCGCCGCAGCAGCGTCTGCTCGACCTCGCCGGGCTCGATGCGGTGGCCGCGCACCTTCACCTGGCGGTCCGCGCGGCCCAGGAACTCCAGCTGGCCGTCGTTGCGACGGCGCACCAGGTCACCGGTCCGATACGACGGGCCCCTGAGCCGTGCGCCGGAACCGACCGGTGCCTGGACGAACCGTTCACGGGTCTCCTCCGGCCGGTCCACGTACCCCGCCGCCACCTGCACCCCGCCCACGTACAACTCGCCCTGCACGCCCACCGGCACCCGGCGCAGCCCGGCATCGAGCACCAGCGCGTACGTACCGCCGACCGGGCGGCCGATGGGCGGCACCCCGGCGGGTCCGTCGGCACGCCCGGCACCGCCTGCGATCGCCGGCTGCGTCGGGACCTCGGTCCAGGTGGAGGCGATGGTGTTCTCGGTCGGGCCGTAGATGTTCACGAGCCGGAACGGCGCGCCGGCCGGGGCCCAGCGGCGCAGCCGCTCACCACCGGTGATGAGCAGCCGCAGCGCGCTGCCGGCCGGCCACTCGAGCGCCAGCAACAGCTCGGCGAGCGAGGTGGTGAAGAAGGAACCGGTGATCCGCTCCCGCACCAGCCAGTCGCGCAGCCGCTCGGGGGCGGCGCGCACCGCATCGGGCACCGTGTGCACGCTCGCCCCTGCCGTGAGGTGCGCCCACAGCTCCAGCGCGGAGGCGTCGAAGCCGGGACTGGAGATCCACGAACCCCGGTCCTCGGCCACCGTGCCGAACTCGCGGTGATGCCAGTCGACGATGTTGGCGAGCCCACCGTGCCGGAGGGCGACGCCCTTGGGCCGGCCGGTCGAACCCGAGGTGTAGAGCACGCAGACGGTGTCGTCGGGCCCCGGCCTGTGGTCGTCGAACGGTACGCCGCCGTCGGCGCCCGCGTCGTCGTCGGCGCCCACCACGTCGTCGACGCGCAGCACGCGGACGCCCCTGTCCAGCAGGTCCGGCAGGGCCGGGAGAGCCGGCGGTTCCGCTGGGCCGGCTGGGTCCGCCAGGCGCGGGAGGTCCGGCAGCCCCGTCTGCGGTGCGCCGCCGGGACCGTCCGCACCGCTTCCGGTCAGCAGCACCGACGCACCGCTCTCCCGGATCATGTACGCCAGCCGGGCGGCGGGATGCGTGGGGTCGAGCGGCAGATACGCGGCGCCGGTGCGCAGCACGGCCAGCAGGGCGACGGCGGCGAGCGGGCCGCGCGGCAGCAGGACGCCGACCACGGCACCGGGGCCGCAGCCCGTCGTCCGCAGCCGCCGGGCCAGGACGGCCGAACGGTGCGCCAGGTCGCCGTAGCCGAGACGGGCACCGTCCTGCGCCACGGCGAGCGCGCCGGGCGTGGCCGCGGCGGCCCGCAGCACCCGCAGGTGCACCGGCTCGCCGGCCGTGCCGCCGCGGTGCGCGCCGGTGTACGGGGGGCTGGCCTCCGCGGCGGCCACCAGGGCACGGTCGGCCGGGGTGAGCACGTCCTGGGCGTCCTGGGCGTCCTCGCTCGTCGTAGCGGCTGCGGAGGATGGGGTGAGTGCCCGCTCGGGATGCGTCACGCCCGCGGTGAGCGTCAGCTCGAAGTAGTCCAGGAAACGTTGCGCGCTGGCGGCTTCGAACAGGTCGGTGCTGTACTCCAGCCGGCAGCGCAGCCCGTCGTCGAGATCGGTCAGGAAGAGCGTCAGGTCGAACGGTGCCTTCTGGGTGGGCACCTCCAGCGCGGTGGCGGTGATCCCGGGCAGGTCGATCACCAGCGGTGCCTCGGTCTCGTACTCGATGCACACCTGGACCACGGGCGAACGTCCCGTGTCCCGCTCCGGGTTCAGCTCCCGCACCAGCACCTCGAACGGCACGTCCTGGTGCTCGTAGGCGTCGAAAGCGGTGGCCCGAGCCCTGCGCAGGGCTTCGGCGAAGGTGCCGGCGCCGCTCAGGTCGGTGCGCAGCGCGAGGGTGTTGACGAAGAAGCCGACCAGGTCCTCGGTGCCGGCCGGGCGGTTGGCCACCGGGGTGCCCACCACCAGGTCGTGCTGGCCGGTCAGCCGCTGCACGGTCGCGTAGAAGGCGGTGAGCAGCACCATGAACGGCGTCGCGCGCGCACGCCTGGCCAGCGCCCGGACCTGGTGGGTGAGCGCGGCGTCGAGCCGGGCGTGCACCGAGCCGCCGCGGCCGGTGGCCACCGGCGGCCGGGGCCGGTCGGCCGGCAGCTCCAGATACGGGGGCGCACCGGCCAGCCGCTCACGCCAGTGGGCCAGGCCCCGGCCGCCCGCCTCGCTGGCGACGGCCGCCCGTTCCCGTGCCACGTACGCCCGTGCGTCGCCGGTGTGCGCCGGCAGCCGGGCGGGACGGTTCTCGACGGCGGCCGTGTAGTACTCGGCCAGGTCGCGGGTGAGCACGGCGGCCGAGACGCTGTCGAAGACGATGTGGTGGGCGGTCAGGACGAGGACGTGCCGTTCGGGCGAGCAGCGCAGCAGCCGGGTGCGCAGCAGGGGCCCGTGCGCGAGGTCGAAGCGGTGCGCGTTCTCCTCCTCGGTGATCCGACGCAGCGCCGTGTCCTGGTCCCGGTCGGCGACGTCCACCAGCTCCGGGCCGTCGTACGGCGCGTCCGTCACCACCTGGCGCGGGCCGTCGGGCGTCTCGCGGAACACCGAACGCAGCGCCGGGTGGCGGGCCACGGCCAGCCGCAGGGCGGTGCGCAGGGCCGCCACGTCGAGAGGGCCGTCGAGCCGGACGGCGGCGCACTCGTTGTAGGTGGTGCGGCCGGGGTGCATCCGGTCCAGGAACCACAGCCGTTGCTGGGCGTAGGAGAGCGGGGTGCCTTCCGGGTCCGGGTCCTCCGGGCCCCGGTTCGGGTTCGGGTTCGGGCTCAGGCTCGAGTCCGGGGCCGCGCTGTCGCCGGCCGGCTCCTGGTAGCGGCGGCGCAGCGCGTCCAGGTACGGCAGCCCGGCATGGGCCTGCTCCGGTGTGACCCCGAAGTCGACGAAGCACGCGATCTCGTCGACGCCGGCGGCGAGCAGCGCGTCCACCACGGGGACGGCGCTGTCGACGGTGCCGATCAGGGCGCGGTCGGCGCAGTACCGCTCGTAGGCGCGCGCGAGCAGGAACTCCAGGTCCTCCTCGGGCGTGTTCGCATAGTCGATCTCCAGGCCGAGGCTGTTGGAGACCTGGCCGAACAGGGAGAGCGAGGAGCGCATGTAGCGGCTGAACGCGGGCAGCGCCTCCGCCCGTGCGCGCGCCAGGTCGGCGCCGAGATAGCTGTGCACGAGCACGACGACGCGCCCGGCGGCCGGGTCGAGGCCCGCCGCGGCCCGCTCCTTCCGGTACAGCGCGACGTGCGCGGCCAGTTCGTCGACGGACTGCGTCATCAGGTTGGTGATCACGCCGATGTCGTGGCGGGCGGCGGCACGGTAGCTGTCCGGGTTGGACACGATCGCGGTGTAGAACGGCGGCATCTGCTGCACCGGCCGCGGGTACAGCCGCACCCCCACCGCGTCCCCGTGCCCGTTGCGGCCCGGCACCTCCTCGCCCCGCCACAGCCGGCGCACCGTGTCCAGGTGCTCGTACATGACCTCCTTGTGCCGCCCGTACGTCTCCGGCCGCAGCACGAAGTCGTTGGCGTGCCAGCCGCTGGCGCACCCGATGCCGACCCGGCCACCGGAGAGGTTGTCGACCACCGACCACTCCTCGGCGACCCGCACCGGATGGTGCAGCGGCAGGACGGCGCAGCCCGCGTTGATGCGGATCCGGTCGGTCTCGCGGGCGAGCGCGGCGCCGAGCACCGACGGGTTGGGGAAGACCCCGCCGAAGGAGTGGAAGTGCCGCTCGGGCAGCCAGACGGCGTGGAAGCCGTGCCGGTCGGCGTAGCGCGCGGCGTCCAGGACGATCGCGTATTTGTCTGCGTGTCTGTCCTGGTCCTTGCCCCCGTCCTCGTGCGACTGGTCGTCGTCGCGCGGGTAGTCGCCGAAGAAGTACAGGCTGAAGTCGGGCGCGTCGGGCGCGTCGGTGGCGCGCGGTGGGGTCGCGGGTTGCGGGGACGGACTGACGGATGGCGCGGAGGGCGCGGAGGGCGCGGATGGCGCGGTGACCGGTGGGTTCGGGACGGTGACCGGCGGGTTCGGGGTGCCGGGGCGTGGGCCGGGTGTGGCGGGGACGTCGCGTGCGGGCTCGTAGGGGGGAACGGGGCGCGGGGCGCCCTGCGGGGCGAGGTAGCCGCCGCGGCGCAGGTCGAACAGGGCGTTGCGGACGGCGTGCACCAGGAACGCCACGTCGTCCTCGGTGTGCGCGGTGGACAGGAAGAAGTTCCGCCATTCCCAGACGTAGACGCCGCGCAGCAGCAGATGGTGGAAGAACAGCTCCAGGTTGCCGCGGTACTCGAAGCGGAACAGCGAGCCGAAGCGGGCGACGCGGACGGGGAACTCCTCGTCCTCGAAGAACCGGTTGAGGGTGTCCACGAGCCGTGCGGTGGTGGCGTTCAGGCGTTCCTGGAGGCCGGGGCCCGCTTCCTTCAGATGGCCGAGCACCGCGTGCGCCGCCGCCATCGCCACCGGGTGCTGGATGTAGGTGCCGCCGAAGAACGTGGTGTCCCGCGGCGGGCGGCTGTCGTCGCCGTACCTCCAGAAGCCGCCGTCGATCCCGTCCATCAGATCGGCCCGCCCGGCGATCGCGCCGATCGGATAGCCGCCGCCGATGCACTTGCCGTACGTGGCGAGGTCCGCGGTGACACCGAAGACGCCCTGCGCGCCGCGCGGGTGCGGGCGGAAGCCGGTCAGCATCTCGTCGAAGAGCAGGACGCTGCCGTGCCGCCGGGTCACAGCACGCAGCCGGTGCAGGAACTCCCGCGGTTGAAGCCCCGGATACCGGCTCTGCACCGGCTCGACGAGCACGGCGGCGACCTGCCCGGCGAGCCCGTCGATGACGTCCAGGGAGGCGTTGGCACCGTACTCCAGCACCACCAGGTCGCCCACCGCACCGGCCGGGATGCCGGAGGACACGGGCACCGTCTGCCGCCGGCCGTCGACCGTGACCGAGCGCCCCAGGACGTTGTCGGCGTGACCGTGGTAGGAGCCCTGGAACATCACGACCGTGTCCCGGCCGGTGGCGGCGCGGGCCAGCCGGATGGCCGCGGAGTTGGCCTCCGTACCGGAGTTGGCGAACGCGACCCGCTCGAAACCGGTCAGCTCCGCGAGGAGTTCGGCGGCCCGGCCGGTCTCCTCGCCGCGCGGCCCGAGCCGCAGCCCACCGGACAGCTGGCGGCGCACCGCCTCGTTCAGGAAGTCCGGCTCATGGCCGAAGAGGAGCACGCCGAAACCCATGGTGATGTCGACGTAACGGTTGCCGTCGACGTCCTCCAGATGCGCACCGTAGGCCGCCCGCGCCGCCAGCGGGTACTGCAACTCCTTCGTGGCGCTGCGGAACCCGACGACGGCCCGGCTGTCCGCGAGCACCCGGCGGTGGCGCTGCGCGATCTCCTTCGACGTGGCGGTGCGCGCGTTCAGCCGCCGCGTCAGATCGTCCAGATGGGCGCGCTGCTGCTCGGTCAACGTCCCCGCCGCCATTCCGGACGAACGGGCGACGGTGACCCGGGGGCCGTGCAGGGCGGGGGAGGAAGAGGCCGGAGGTTCGGCGGCGGTGGGCGCGGTGCCGGGAGAGGGGGGTGCCGGGGACGTGGGGAGTGCGGTGGGCACGGGGTCTGCGGGGGGTTCGGTCCGCGTGGTCGGGGGGACGGCCGGTGAGGCCGGAGCCGGCGTGCCGCCCAGCGCGGTGAGCTGGTGGTGCATCAGCTGGGAGAACCCGGCCATCAGCTCCAACTGCCGGTCCACCAAGCGGGCGACGTCGCCGGTCAGGGGCGCGGTGGCCGGGGATGCGGCGGCGGGGGTGACCGGGGGGACAGGGGAGATGAGGGAGGCCGAGGAGGTCGGTGAGCCAGAGGAGACGGGGGAGGGCGAGGAGATCGGGGGCGGGGGCGTGTGTTGTTCGCGTGGCGTGGGTGCGAACGTCGCCGGCGTGACCGTGGGCGCGGGGGGCGCCGGCTGGCCCGGGGCGGGCGAGGCGTCCGGTGGGGTGGGCGTGGCGTCCGGTGGGGTGGGGTGGCCGGTGGCGTCCGGCGCGGCGCTCGCGGCTTCGGACCGAAGCTCCGCCGCACGCTCCGGTGTGATCCGGTCGGTGATCAGGGCGGTGAGCTGCTCCGGGCTGTCGGCGTCCTCGAACAGCTCGCGCATCGCGATCCGCACCCCGAAGGCCGTCTCCAGGCGCCGGATCATGTTGATCAGGAGCAGCGAGTCCGCGCCGAGGTCGAAGAACGCGACATCGGGTGCGACCTCTTCCACGGGCAGCGCAAGCTGGTCGGCCGCCAGCTCCCGCACCCGTGCCAGCACGACATCCGGCAGGAGGTCGCTCGACTCGGCGGCGGGAGCCTCAGGAACGGCGGGAACCTCGGGAGGCGCGGAAGCCCCGGGAGCCGCAGGGGCCGAGGGAGTCGCGGGTGCGTGCCGGGTGCTGTCGTCGATCGTCATCGGGGGGCCTCCGGCCGGCGCGGTGGGAGCGGCGGCGCTGATCCAGTAGGAGGTGCGCTGGAAGGGGTAGGTGGGCAGGGGGGCGGGGCGGCCGGGATCGTTCGGTGGGACGAGCCCGTGCCAGTCGGGTTCGAAGCCCCGGCCGTACAGCTCGGCGACGGCCCGCAGCAGCCCCGCGGTGCCTGCCGTGCCACGCGGCTGCGAGGCGAGATGGTCCGCGTCGGGCAGCGCGCGCCGCCCGATCCCGGTCAACGTGGCGTCCGGGCCGATCTCCAGGAAGGTGCCGGCGCCCTGTTCGACGCACCGGTCCAGCACGGCCGCGTAGTCGACGCGCTCGCGTGCCTGGCGTCGGAAGTACTCCGCGTCCGGCAGCCATCCGACGGGCAGCACCGTGCCGCCCAGGTTGCTGACCACGGGGATGCGCAGCGGGGCCAGGCGGACCCCGGCCACATGGTCGCGGAACTCCGCCAGCATCGGTTCCACCAGACGGTGGTGGAACGCCCGGTCGCCCGGCAGCGTCCGCACCGCGAGCCCCGCCGCCTCCAGCAACCGGACCGCCTCGGCGACGTCGCCGGGAGGGCCGGCGAGCACGTGGCTGACGGCGCCGTTGACCACCGCCAGCGCCACGCCGGGCACCTCGGCCACGACCTTGTCCACCGTCGCACGGTCCCCGAGCACCGCCACCATCGCGCCCGGCGCGCAGCGCTGCTGCATCAGCCGGCCGCGTATCGCCGTGAGATGGAGGCCGTCCTCCAGGGAGAGCGCGCCCGCCGCGGTGAGCGCCGCGTACTCGCCGACGCTGTGCCCCGCGAGGAGGTCAGGGCGTATGCCGAGCGACTCCCAGAGCCGGAGCAGGGCGGACTCGAAGGCGAACAACGCGGGCTGGGCCCGGTCGGTGGACCAGGCCCGGTCCGGGCTGGAGGTGCCCTCCTCGGCGAGGAGGGGTGCAATGAGTGAGCTGCCCCAGGTGTCCTGGTACAGCTGCTCGCAGGTGTCCAGCACCTCGCGGAAGACCGGGAACCTGCGGTGCAGTTCCCGAGCCATGCCGCTGCGCTGGGCGCCCTGGCCGGTGCAGACGAACGTCAGGCGGGGGTGGTCGCGGGGGGTGGTGGCCCGCACCCAGCAGGGGTGCCCCTGGGGGGTCGTGGCGGTCTGCGGGGCTCGTCGTGGCCGGTCGCTCCCCCACTGTCTTGAGGACGTGGGAGGTACCCCCAGTTCCCCGCGCCCCGTCTCGGGCGCCTTCGGCGCCGCGTTCGCCACGAACTCATCCAGTGCCGCGGCCAGTTCCTCCGTCGTCTCGCCGAATACCGTCAGCCGGTGCTCGTGGTGGGTGCGGCGTAGTGCGGCTGTGGTGAAGACGTCGCCGGGCAGGGGCGGGGGAGTGGTGCGGAGGCGGGTTCGGTAGGCGGTGGCGAGGTCGGTCAGTGCCTGCGGGGTGCGGGCGGAGAGGGGGAGCAGGCCGGGGCCCGTCGGGTGCGAGGGGCGGTCCGGGGTGGGGGACGGGGCCGGGGGCTCCTCGATCACCACGTGGGCGTTGGTGCCGCCGACGCCCAGCGAGCTGATGCCGGCCCGGCGCGGGGCGTCCCCGCGTTCCCAGGCCCGTCCGGACGCGGAGAGCACGAACGGGCTGCCGTCCAGGTGCAGCGCCGGGTTGGGGCGGTCGAAGCCGGTCAACGGCGGGATGCGACGGTGCCGCAGGGCCAGCACCGTCTTGATCAGGCCGGCGAGGCCCGCCGCGGTGTCCAGATGGCCGATGACCGGCTTCACGGAGCCCAGCGCGCAGTAGGCCCGCCGGTCGGTGCTCTCCCGGAACGCCTCGGTCAGCGCCTGGAACTCGATCGGGTCGCCCAGCTCCGTCCCCGTGCCGTGCGCTTCGACGTACTGGACGGTGTCAGCGCCCACGCCGGCCGCCCGCAGCGCCTGGGCGACGGCCCGGCGCTGTCCCGCGACGCCCGGCGCGGTGAAGCCCACCTTGCCGGCGCCGTCGTTGTTGACGGCCGAGCCGAGCAGCACCGCGTGCACGGTGTCGCCGTCGGCGAGCGCCCTGTCCAGGCGCTTGAGGAGGACGGCGGCCACGCCGTTGCCGCCGACGGTGCCGTCCGACGCCGCGTCGAAGGCCCGGCAGACACCGGTGCGGGACAGGATCGAGCCGGGCACGTGGAGGTAACCGGCGTGCTGCGGCACATGCACGGCGGAGGCGCCGGCCAGCGCCAGTTCCGTGTCGCCGGTCAGCAGCGACTGGGCGGCCAGGTGCACCGCCACCAGGGCGCTGGAGCAGGCCGTCTGCACACCGACCGCGGGGCCGCGCAGCCCCAGCCGGTAGGCGACCCGGCTGGCGGCGAAGTCGGCCTGGTTGCCGATGGCCAGCTGGAGCGCGGTCACCGGATCGCCCAGGTCCTGGGTGGGCACGAGGTTGTGGAGGAGATACGTCTGGAGCGCGTGCAGGCTCATGCCGGTGGCCGCGTAGACGCCGACCCTGGTGTCCCCCAGGGGGCGGGCGTAACCGCCGTCCTCCAGGGCCTGGTGACAGATCTCCAGCAGCAGCCGCTGCTGCGGCTCGATCGTCGCGGCCTCCCGGGCGCTGATCCCGAAGAACCCGGCGTCGAAGAGGTCCACGCCCTCCAACGCCCCGCCGACCGGCACCCGGTCCGGCCGGGCACGCTCCGTCTCGCTCACCCCGGCGGCGGCCAGCTCCTCCGCGGTGAAGGCACGCACCGCACGTTCACCGGATTCGATGAGCCGCCAGTAGGCGTCCAGGTCGTCGGCACCGGGGAAGCGGCCCGCCATGCCGATGATCGCGATACGCCGGTCGTCGGGGACGGCCCAGGGCGCCCCGGCCGGTGCGCCGGCACCCTGCACCGCGGCGTTCGGGTGCGTCGCGGTGCCGGCAGCGGCGCGTTCCCGAGCCGCCTCGGCCTCCGTACGGCTGAGGTGGTCGATCAGCTGGACGGCCGTGGGGAACTGGAAGAGCAGCGTGCGGGGGATCTCGTGGCCCAGGGCGCGTTCGATCCCGGCGTGCGCCCGGAGCAGCTGGAGCGAGCCGAGGCCGCTTTCGTAGAAGGCCCGTCGCTCGTCCACCTCGTCCCCGGCCGCGTCCGCGAGCGCGGCCAGCACCAGGCGGCGGATGCCCGCGGGGTCGTGAGGCGGCGGGCTGTCGGGTGGTGGGGCGGGTGCGTGCGGCGCGGGGGTGGGTGACGCGAGGGTGGGTGGCGTGAGGGCGTCGGCGGGCGGGGTTCCGGTGGTCCGGGTGTCCGCCGGCGCGGGGCTCCGGTGTCGTTCCGCCGTGACGGGGACCGTCCGGCCCCGCGCGTCCCGCAGCGGCGGCAGGGTCTGCCGGTCGGCGCCGTGCACCACCACCCGCTCCAGCGCCGCCGGGCGGTCGGGTCGGAGCAGGCCGCGCAGTGCCGGTGCGGTCTCGTCCAGGCCGACGAAGTAGCCGCCGGGCGGCTGCGCCAGCACCACCCGGGCCAGATCCCGCCCTTCGGCCGCGGTCAACGGCAGCATGCCGCGCCGGCGGGCCAGTTCCTCGTACGGGTTGTCGCGGTTCATGCCGATCCCGCTCCACAGCCCCCAGACCACGCAGTGGCCCGGCACGCCCTGCGCGGCGAGCTGGTCCCCGTACGCCTCCAGGAAGCGGTTGGCCGCCACGTAGGAGGCCGTGGCGGCGGCCGGCGTGAGCGTCAGCAGGGAGGAGAACGACACGAAGTGCGCCCCGGGCCGCTGCCGCACCAGCCCGGCGAGCCGCACCGCCCCGACGGTCTTGGCGCTCACCACGGACCACCACTGCTCGGGGTCCTCCTCGGCCAGCGGCCGTGCACCGTGGGCGCCGGCCAGGTGCAGTACGCCGTCGAGCGGCCGGCCCCAGGCACGCTCGGCCTCCTCGACGGCCGCCGCCAGGGCCGGGCCGTCGGTGACGTCGACGGCGCGGTACGCGACCTCGCCACCGGCCAGTGCGGTGAGCCGGCGCAGCGTACCGGCCGCGTCGGACCCGGGGCCGTCGCCCGCACCGCTGCGTCCGCGCTCGTCGTCCGGACCGTCGTCCCGCTCGACGTGGAGGGGCGTACGGCCGAGGACCAGCAGCCGCAGCCGGAAGCGGCGCAGCAGCCCGGACAGCACCTCGCTCCCGACGCCGCCCAGGCCACCGGTGACGACGAGACAGGAACCGTGCGCGAACAGCGGCGAAGCCGGCTCGGCGCCGCTCGCCGCCCGCGGGACCACCTTCGCCAGGCGCCTGAGGTAGGCACGGCCGGAGCGCAGCGCGATCTCCGTGGCCGGCACCCGCAGCCCCGCGTCCGAGGCCTCCGGAGGCGGAGTGCCGTTCGGGAGGGTGGCGACGGCCGTGCAGAGCGCGGCGGCGTCCGTGTCCGGGTGCTCGCCGGGCAGGTCGACGTGGTGGACCTCGGCGTCCGGCCACTCCAGGGCCAGGCACTGGGCCACCGCGGCGCTGAGCGCCCCGGGGCTGCCGACCGGTTCGGCACCGGTCACCCGGTGCACGCCCCGGCTCACCGTCACCACGCGCGGTGCGCCCCCGCCGTGCGCCCCGTGCGTCTGCACGGCGAGGACCAGCGCGGTGCTCGCGCCGGTGAGCAGGGACGCGAGCCGGTCGTCGGGCAGGCCGTCCGGTACCGGGGCGGTGTAGCCCGCAAGGTGCAGCAGCGCGGTCGGCGTTCGACCGGACGCGTGCAGGGCGGCCCACAAGGCGTCCCAGTGGTCCCGGTCGGCCAGGTCGACGGTGTAGCGGTGGGGGCCCTCGCACGTGTAGCGGGCGCCGGCGCGCACCACGACGGAGTCTTCGAAGGCGCCGCCGTGGCGGGTCAGAGCGTCGGCGAGGCCGAGGTCGTCGGCGATGACGAGCGTGGCGGCGGGGTCGAGCCGCGCCACCGGCAGCGCCGCGGGCCCGGCCACCGGCTCCCAGACGGCGCGGTGCACGGCGTCCGGAACGGTACGGGCACCGCCCTCCGCGAGGTCGAGGGCGTGCAGCACGTCGTCGAAGGCACCGTCCAGGAACCGGCCGCGTATCGCGGCGCGCTGGATCTTGCCGCTCGTGGTCCTGGGGAACGCGGCGGCGCCGACCGGCACGACCCGCCACGCGGACAGCTCGAAACGGCGCGCGAGCTCGGCCCTGACCCGGCGCACCGCGTCGACCCGGGCGGCGGCGCCGCGCTGCACCGCGGACCCGGCGTCCGGTGCCGCGTCGTCAGCCGGCACGAAGAACACCACCAACTGCTCGCTGCCCGAGTCGGCCTCGGGCACCCCGCAGGCGGCCACCGAACCCGCCGTCACTCCGTCGAGCGCGCCGACCACGTCCTCCAGCTCATGGCAGAGGTAGTGGTTGCCGTTGATGATGATCACCTCCTTGCGGCGGCCGGTGATCACCAGTTCGCCGTCATGGAGGAAGGCCAGGTCGCCGGTGTCGAACCAGTCCGTGCCACGGAACGCCTCCGCGTTCGCCGCCGGGTTGCCCAGGTAACCGGGCGTCACCCGGCCCGAGGCGACCTGGAGCCGGCCGACCCGGTCCTCGGGCAGCACCCGGTCGGCGTCGTCGCAGATCCGGAAGCGGGTGCCGAGTGCCGGCCGGCCCATGCCGAGGAACGTGGTCCGCTCGGTGGCGGGAACCTCCGCGCCGGTCCACTCCAGCGTGCCGGTCAGCGACGCCTTGCGGACGTGGTGCACGGCGCCCGGCGCGGTGAACCGCTTGTAGGCGATGGCGGTGCAGGTCTCCGCCATGCCCCAGGCGCACAGCATCGCGTCGGCGGCCAGCCCGTACGGGGCGGTCGCCGCGAGGAACTCCGTCACCACCGGCAGCGTGCACTGTTCACCGGCGTTGATGAGCGACCGCACCGACGACAGGTCCCACCGGCCGGCCGGCTGCGGCCGGTTGCGCAGCGCCTCGGCCACCAGCCGGTAGCCGAAGTTGGGCGACCAGGAGTGCGCGGCGCGGTGCTGGTCGAGCAGGTCGAGCCAGTGGAACGGGTCGGCGACGACCGACTCGGTGGGCGCGTGCACCGCCGTGCAGCCGAGCACCGTGTCCCGCAGGTGGAACATGACCAAGCCGCCGACGTGGTCGAGCGGCAGCCAGTTGACGGTGGTGTCGTCGGGCCCGCACCCCTGCGCACGGGCGCCCGCCACGTACTCCAGTACGCCGCGGTGGGTGATCTGGATGGCCTTGGAGTGGCCGGTGCTGCCCGAGGACAGCTGGAGCAGCGCGGCGTCCGCCGGGTCGGCCGCGTGTGCCGGCACCGTGGCCGGTTCGGTCCGCTCCAGGAGCGCGACGTCCAGCACGCGCACGCCGATCATCGCGTAGCGGTCGGCCATCGCCTCCACGCCCGCCACCGCGGTCCCACCGCCGATCACGACGGGCCGGTCCAACGACTGCCAGGCGTGGTGGAGCTTGTCGAGCGTGGGCCCGGGGGTCCCGTAGTCGGGCGGCCGGGCCACCGTGACCGGCAGGATGCCGCCGAGCAGGCAGGCCCACAGGGCAGGGAAGTACTGATCCAGGGACGGGACTTGCAGGATGGCCCGGTCACCGGTGCGCAGGCCCGCCGCGCTGAGGCCGGCCAGGATCCGCCGTGCCCGCTCGAGCAGTTCCGGATAGGACAGGAAGACGGTGTGGTCCGGCGCCGGCACCAGGTGCAGGCCCCGCTGCGGATACGCGGCGGCGGTGCGGAGCAACGCCTCGGGGAGGGTACGCGGACCGTCGGGGTCCGCGGGTAGCGCCGGACCGCTGCTCAGCGCCTGCGGCGGCGCACCGACTGCCGTCGGGGGAGGGGAAGGGGCATGGGCAGGAGAAGGGGCAGGGGCGGGGGCGGGGGCGGGGGCCGCTGCGGCCGTCGGCCTGGCGGGTCGGGCCGCGTCGGCGGCCGATAACGCCTCCTCGGATAGCGTCCGCGCTGGGGCGGTGGCCGAGCCACGGGGGAGGGGCACGTCCGCCAGGGCCGGCGGCTGCGGGTCGAGGCCGGCCAGATGGAGCCGGCCCGGAGCGCGGACCGCCGGGGCGAGGGCCACGTCGACGTCGAGGCCGGCCGCCGCGCACTGCTCCCGGTACTCCCGCAACTCCGCTTCGCCGAGCACCGGCACCGTTGCCAGACGGTCCGTGTCCACCGTGCCGTCGGCCCGCCGGGGCACCTCGTCCACCAGGACCGGAACGACCGCCGTACCGGCCTCCACCGCCGCCGCGGTCAGCCGCCGCTTGAGCCGTGCCACCTCCGCGCCGGGTGCCGGGACGACGAACGCGGCGGGCGGTCCGGACGCGCCCACGGCGACGATCCCGCAGTCCAACACGTCCCGCAGCCCACGCAGCCGAGCCGCGAGCAGGACCGACGAATGGTCGATGGCCATGGTTCCCTTCCTCGTTCGTCGTGGTGCGTCGTGGTGCGCTGTGGTGGGCCGTGATGCGCTGGTGGGCGCGTGGTGGGGCATGTGGTGGGGCACATGGGCGTGCGGGTTTCGCGTGTTGTGCGTGTGCCGGGGTGGCGGGTTCTGCGCGTCGTGCCTTACGTCCGGTCGGCCGGGTCAGTCCACGGCCACCGCCCCGCTCTCCGTTTCCGTGCTCTCCGCCGCGGTGCCGTTCGCTCCAGCGCCCTCACCCGCGTCCCCGCTCCCGTCCCCGTCCTCCGCCATCGCGCCACCGTGCTCAACGGTCAGCGCGCGAACGGTGATCAGGAGGACCAGCAGGGCGAGCGCCAGGGCGATGGCCGTGCCGTGGGCCAGGGCCACCACGGTCAACGGCGTGAGGTGGTCGAGGAGCGAGGCGCATCCCACCGTGCCCGCGCCGAGCGCCGCCGTCTCCGCCATCGCGGCGAGCCCGAGCACCCGGCCGCGTTGCTCGGTGGGCAACGCCTGGAGGCGGGAGTTGTAGACGATCTCCGTGAACCCGTCCGCCAGACCCGCGCCGACGGCGACGGCGAGCAGGGCCGGCAGCGGCAGGCCCGTGAACGCCAGGATGAAGAACCCGGACATCAGGCAGGTCCCGACCGCGAAGGCCCGCTCCCCGCCGGGCCCGCCCTCCTTCTCCCGCGCCCCCGCCCAGCGGGACACCAGCGGTACGCGGGAGACGAGTTGGTGGGCGAGCAGACAGCCCACCGCCCACACCGCGTAGAACCGGCCGACGAAGGCCGCCGCGTGGTCCGCGTCGATTCCGGCGGCGTACACCGGGAGGCCGACCTGGTGGGACGCGGAGCCCATGTTGTCCACCGCCCGCACGGCGACCAGGCACAGCACCACGGGCGCGACCCGTAAGGGAGCGAGCCGCGCCGGCGTGCGACGCCGCCCGCGCAACCAGCGCGCGAGCCGGCCCCGCTCGGCCGCGGCGGCACCTTCGGCGGCTCCCTCGCCCGGTGGGTCCGCCGGCACGGCGCCCCCGGCCGCGTCCTCCGCCGTCCCGTCTTCCGCAGTCTCGTCTTGCGGCGCCGGACGGCCACCCGCCGTCCGCGGCAACAGCGCGTAGGCGGTGGCGGAGCACAGGAAGCTGCCCGCGTCGACCATGAACGCGGACGTGTAGCCGGCCGCGGCGACCACCACGCCGGCGGACGCGAAACCCAGCACCATCGCCACCGAACGCCCCGTCACCAGCAGCCCGTTGGCCCGGACCCGCAGGTCCTGGCCGACGATGTCCGGCACGCTGCTGCGCAGCGCCACGCCGGAGAGGGTGCCGCACCACCCCATGACGGCGGCCAGCCCGTACAGCACCGTGGCGCGCGGTTCGGTGGGCAGCAGCGCGAACGACAGAAGCGCCACCGCCTGCGTGAGGTCCCCCGCGACCATGAGGTGCCTGCGGTCGAGACGCGAGACGAGACGGGAGGCCGCGTACCCGGCGAGGAACGAGGAGCAGATGCGGATGATCAGGAAGATCCCGACGGCGAGCGCGCTGCCGGTGGTCTTCAGGACGAAGAGGTTCAGCGCGACGAGGTTGAGGTAGGAGCCGTACGCCGAGACCGCGTTGCCCGCGACGAGAAGGTGGAAACGCCGTCCCACCCGCCCTGTCATCGACACTGACGACATGTGGCTCTCCCATGGATCCATGGGATCCAGCCCAGCCCGCGCTCCTGGGGGGATCACCGCCCGCATTGGGTGCGATGATATGAACATCTGCGGTCTACGCAAGTAGACCTGTCTGACCAGGGGAAACTAGCTGGCCTGCCTGAGCGCCTCGTAGTGGCGCGCGAGTGCGTGGAACGCCTCCTTCGGTTCCCACGGCATGTCGGGGCGGGTGCGCTCGTCCGCCGGGTACCCGCTCTGCTCGTCGAGCATCTTGACGATGCCGTAGGAGGCGAGGTCGGGGTCCGGTCCGCTCCGGCGGTGCGGGGTGCCGAAACCGGCGAAGCTGAACCAGAAGACGGTGTCGACGCCCTCGCCTTCGAAGATCGGCATCAGGTCGTCCAGGTACCGGACCTGCTCGCCCTCGTCGCGCACCAGGTCGGGCTTGGGGGTGACGCCGTCCGGCTCCATGGCGACGTACCAGCCGGCGCCGCCGTAGTCGCCCGCGCCGCGGAAGGTGGAGCAGCCCACTTCCAGGACGGCGACCGGCTTGCCGTGGCCGAACTCCTTGCGCAGCTCGTCGCGGTAGGTCGCGGCGTTGCGCGCGCTCCGGAAGTGATCCACGCCGACGATGTCGAACGGGCTCCAGTCCACCCCGTCCAGCGGGTTGGACGCATAGCTGACCAGGCCCCCGAAGCGGGCGCGCACGGCGGGGACGAGCTCGCCGAGGAAGGCGTTGACCTTCTTGGGCAGGGGGCGGAGGGCGGCTTCCCGGTCGGGTCCCGCCAGTACCGGAATGCGGTCGTTGAAGATGTCCCCGGGCAGGTAGCCACGGGCGAACAGGCTCAGTTCGCAGCCGGTGACGAGGACGACGCCGGCACCGTCACGGCGGAGCCGCTCCGCCCGTTCCGCGCAGTCGACGAAGTACGGCAGCATCTCCTCGTTCGTCATCTCGCAGGGGAACGGCGAGAACCACACCTCCAACCCGGCCGCCACCGCGTGCCGTGCCGCGGTCTCGATCCGATCGGGGTCGCCGCCCGTGATGCGGACCGCGGTGCAGTTCAGGTCCCGGGCGATGATCCGCATGTCCCGTTCGACCACGTCGGGGTCGAAGACGGGGCGCGAGGTGTCGCCGTTGGGAAAGGTGCCGGTGTCGTAGTGAATGCCTGTGCCGCGCATGACGGGGCCCTCCGGGAGGCTCGGCGGTCGCTTGTGGCACGAGCTTCAAGTCTCCAGCGGCGTCAGGGTCAAGTCGGGGGGGGGCGGGGCGGGGGGGGGGGGGGGGGGGGGGGGGCGGGGGGGGGCGGGGGGGGGGGGGGGCCCCCCCCGGGGCCCCCCCCCCCGGCCGCCCCCCCCGGGGAACCGGCCCGCCCCCCCCCGCCGCCCCGGGGTTGGGCC
>NZ_JAMJWG010000024.1 GCF_024435355.1 Streptomyces odontomachi | reverse complement strand
CCCCCCCCCCCCCCCCCCCACGACACAAGCCAGTTCACAGGGCACCAGCCGTCACGTCGTCACCAGCTCCGGCCTCCCCCCGCCGCCACCCCCCACCGTGCGGGCCGCTCTCCCACCGTGCGGTCCGCATGCCTTGGGCAGCCGGGGGAGGCCGGCTCCACGTCCGGCCGACACACGGAACCTAGCCGTGCAGCGCGAGATCGATCCGCAGCGCCCGGTGGTCGGTGTGCGCGAGGGTGAGGAAACGGGCGTCGTGGGCCGAGAAGCCCGGGCTCACCAGCACGTGGTCGATCTGCGCGCCGAGCGTCGGCGTGGTGCGCGACGGCCAACTGGGCGCGCGGGCGGCACCGGCAAGGCGTGCGCCGTCCCGCAGGCCGGTGTCCAGGATCCGCCGGAACGCGGCGTGGTCCTGCGAGGCGTTGAAGTCGCCCGCGAGGATGGTCGGGTCGTCGCCGCCGGTCCGGGCGGCGAAGTCCCGCAGCGCCCCCAGCTCGGACCGCCAGGCGTCGAGCCCGCCGGGCAGCGGAGGCATCGGGTGCGCGAGTTGCAGCCGTACCGGGCGCCCCTGCACCGTGGCGACGGCACCGGGCATGCCCATGGTGCCGCGGACGGCGGCGGCGGGCCGGAGCGGGTAGCGGCTGAGGATCACCGAGCCGTGCGAACCGGGCGCCCGGACGGCCTGCCGGTAGGGGTAGCCGCCCCGGGGCGCCGGTTCCTTGCCGGCCGTCGTCCGGGCCGGGCCGAAGGCGTCGTCGAGCAGGTCGAAGCAGCGGGCGTCGCACTCCTCGACGAACACGAGGTCGGGACGCTCGCGGCGCACTGCGGTGATCAGGGACCCGGTGGCCCGGCCGACCTCCACGTTCGAGGTCAGTACGCGCAGCTCGGCGACCGGGGCGCCGTGCGGTTCCGTCACCTTGCCGTACGGCTCCATGAACCAGGCGATGGTGCCGAGCAGCAGCAGACCCCAGAGCAGGCCGGTGCGGGACCGGGCGAGCGCAGCGAGCAGCAGCGCGAGAAGGGTGGGGGCGAGCAGCCAGGGCCAGAAGGCGAGCAGCTGCGGCACGGGCGTGACCGCGTCCGTGTCGGCGGCCCGGCAGCCGGCGAGCACGCTGACCCCGGCGAGCAGCAGGGCCGCGAGCCAGGCCCGGATGCCGCCGCCCCTGCGCCGGGTCCGCCGGTCACCGCCGGGCGGCGCACCGCCCGGCGCGTCGTCGTCCCCCGCCCAGGCGCCTGCGGCCTCGTCTGCCACGCTCCACCGTCCACACCGCCCACATGCGCGGATCTCTGCCGACCTGCCCCGAGGCCTACCCCGGGGCCTTCCCCGACGAGTATGGCCATCGGGGAACCGCGGCCGTCGGCCGGTGTTCAGGCGGGCGTCCTGCCGAGCAGGGAGCGCACCTCCGCCGCCTCCGGTGTGGACAGCCTGCCGTACGTCTCGTACACCGAGAGGGCCTCGCGCCAGCAGGTTCCCGCGCGCCCGGGCTCGCCGGTCGCCAGCAGGGCCTTGCCGAGGACCGTGAGGAAGGCGCCGCGGCGCCATCTGATGCCCGGCACGTCCAGCGCCAGCGCCTGTTCTGCGTGGGTCACGGCCGAGGCGGGCTGCCCCGTCGCCAGGTGCACCTCGGCGAGCCGGTAGTGGGCCATGCTCTCGTCGCGCAGTTGGCCGCCTTCGCGGAGGATCTCCAGCGCGTCCGTGAAGTGCTTCATCGCCGCCGCGTGCCGCCCCTCCCGGAGCAGCACGAGACCGAGCGCGTACCTGTTGTCGACGAACTGGAGGTCCGGGCCCTGGCCCGAGGAGAGCCGGGCGCCGCGCTGCGCCAGGGCGGACGCGGTCGTCGTGTCGTCGAGCTTCAGGTGCACCAGCGAGAGGTGGGACAGGGCGGTCGCCTCGCCCGGCCGGTTTCCGTCGTCGTGGAACGCGGTGACGGCCTGCTCGAACTGGGTACGCGCGGCGGCGTAGCGGTGTTCGTGCAGGGCGATGGTGCCGCGCTGGCTGGGCACCCAGGACAGCACCAGGCCGTCCGCGGCCGCCGTCGCGGCGTCCAGTGCCCGTAACGCCTCGTCGTCGGCTTCCTGGAGCTGTCCGTTGGCCCTGCTCACGAGGGTCAGGAACAGCCGGGCCCGTCCCTTCGACCGGTGGTCGCCGGCGGCCTGCGCGGCGGCGTCCACCGTGCGGGCCACCTCCTCGTACTGCTGCGTGTGCGCCCCGGACTCGGTCAGGTCGACCGCAGCCATGAGCAGATCGGCGGCCTTGCGCAGGAAGGGTCCGGTGGCGCACTGCCTGACGCAGGCGAGCAGGGGACCCGACTCGGCGAGCAGCCAGTCGAGCCCGGCCCTTCGGTGGGGGAAGGCGAGCCCGGGGTGCTCGGTGGGTTCCAGATGCTCCACCAGCCGGTCGCCGGGGCGTGCGATGCCGTAGACGCCGGCGGCGGTGGCCAGGTAGAAGTCCAGCAACCGGGAGAGCGCCGTGTCCCGCTCCGCGGGCGTCTCGTCGCGTTCGGCGCAGGAGCGGGCGTAGAGGCGTACGAGGTCGTGGAAGCGGTAGCGGCCCGGTGCGGTGGACCCCAGCAGGGACGCGTCGACCAGGGTCTCCAACAGGTCCTCGGTGCGCGCGGCCGGCAGGTCGAGCAGGGCAGCGGCGGCGTCCAGGGAGAAGTCCGGGCCGTCCGGCAGGCCGAGCAGACGCAGGGCACGGGCCTGGGCGGGACCGAGTCGCCCGTAGGCCGGTTCGAGGACGCGCCGGACGGCGAGGTCACCGGCCTGGAGTTCGTCCAGGCGGCGGCTCGGGTCGCCGAGCCGGGCGGCGAGGTGGGCGATGGTCCAGGTGCGGCGGGCGGCCAGCCGGGCGGCGACGATGCGGATCGCCAGCGGCAGGTGACCGCACGCGGCCACCACGTCCACCGCCGCCTCCTGTTCGGCGGCGACCCGCTCCTCGCCCACGACGGCGGTGAGGAGCCTGAGTCCCTCTTCGGGGGACATCACGTCCAGGTCCACCATGTCGGCGCCGACCAGGTCGACCATGCGCACCCGCGAGGTGATCAGGGCGGCACAGCCTTCGGTGCCGGGCAGCAGGGGGCGCACCTGGGCCGCGTCGTGGGCGTCGTCCAGCAGCACCAGGACCCGGCGGTCGGTCAGGATGGAGCGGTACAGCGCGGCGCGTTCCTGGAGGGTGTCGGGGATCGCCGTGTCGGCGGTGCCCAGGGCGCGCAGGAAGGCACCGAGCACCGACGCGGGCTCGGCCGGGCGGCCGTTCGGCGCCTGGAGGTGCACATACAGCTGGCCGTCCGGGAAGGCGCTGCGCACCGCGTGCGCGACATGCACGGCGAGCGTCGTCTTCCCCGCGCCGGGGAAGCCCACGACCGCCTCGATCACCATCGACGGTGCGGAGGTCTCGGTGAGCCGCCCCACCAGGTGCTCCACCACCTCCGTGCGCCCCGTGAAGTCGGGGACGGTGGCGGGCAGCTGGGTCGGCCGCACCTGCCCGGCGGAGGACGGCGCCGTCTCGCCCGCCGGCTCCACCCCGGTCCGGGTCAGGCTCGGGTCGGCGGCCAGGATGCGCTCTTGCAGGAACGCCATGTGGGGACCCGGATCGACGCCCAACTCCTCGGCGAGCAGCCGGCGCAGGTCCGCGTAGACGGCCAGCGCCTCGCCCTGCCGGCCGCTGCGGTACAGCGCCAGCATCAGCAGCTCCCGCAGCCGCTCGCGCATCGGGTACGCGGCCGCCAGCTCGGTCAGCTCCGAGACCACCTCGCCGTGCCGGCCCAGCTCCAGGTCGATGTCGAGCCGGGCCTCCAGCAGTTGCAGCCGCCACTCCTTGAGGCGGGCGCGCTGGGTGTCGGCGAAGGGACCGGGCATGCCGGCCAGCGGCTCGCCGTCCCACAGCGTGAGCCCCGCGTGCAGCTGCTGGCGGGCCTTGGGCAGGTCACCCGCGGAACGCGCCACCTGGGCGGCGTCCCAGCGGTGTTGGGCGTCCAGCAGGTCGAGCGACTCGGCGGTCACCGGGATCGCGTACCCGCCCGACTCGCTGACCAGGACGCCGTGGCCGAGGCTCCGGCGCAGCCGGGACGCGTAGGTGCGCACGGCGGCCAGTGCCTGCGGGGGCGCGACATCGCCCCACAGGGCGTCGATCAGCTCCGCCGCGGTGACCGTGCGGCCGTCCCTCAGCAGCAGGGCGGCCAGCATGGCGCGTGACTGCGGGCTGCCGATGGACAACTTCTCGTGCCCTCGCCACACTTGCACCGGGCCGAGGACGCGGAAGCGCAGCCGGGGGATCTTCGCCGGGTCCTCGTCGGCCGCCGGCGGGCGACGTTGCTCGGGAAGGCGCGGCTCTGCGCTCATCGTCACCTCCCAGGAGGCCAGGCTAACAGCCGTGTAGCAGCCGTTCACCAGCCGTTTATCGCCCCCTGCGACCCTCTGCGATCGCCTGCGACCCCCTGCGACCCGGTCCGCAGCAGCGCTCGCTGACCTGCCCCGTCCATCCAGCCGAGGTGGCGGGGGCCCCGAGGGGTCAGGTCCGCAGGGGACCCCGAGAAGGCAGGTCCGCACGGGACCCCGAGAAGGCAGGTCCGCACGGGACCCCGAGGAGGCGGGTCCTCACGGCCGCCGCGACGCGGTTTCCGCCGGGGCGCCCTGTGCTTCCCGGCGGGAGCCGGCGGCCGGCACCCGCGCCTGCCGGGCCAGGGGCGTCAGCAGCGCCACCACGGCACCGGTGCCCAGGACCGCCCAGGACGTGATCCGCAGGGTGCGGGTGAGCGCGTCGTAGACGGCGCCCGCGGAGGCGCGCGAGACGTCCGACGGCAGGTCGCCGAGGGCCAGGTCACGACCGATCGCGATCGCCGCCAGCAGCACCCCGGCGCCCAGCGCCAGACCGGCCGCCGTGGCCACGACCGCTCGCCGCCGCCGTAGCGCCAGCAGCAGGCCCAGCACGGCGCAGGCCACCGAAGCGGCGGGCAGCCACACGCCGGTCACCTGAAGCACGTGGAACCCCTTCCGGGACATCGTGTGGTCGTGGGCCGGCAGCACGGTCACGTCCGTGTGCTCGACCGGGATGCGCTTGGCGAACGGCACCGAGTCCGCCATGAGCTGCGCCTTGACGTGCGCGCTGATCGGCGCGATGTCGAAGCCGACCTTGCCGTCGTCTCCGGTGCGCAGGGCGCGGAGCACCGCCTGGTGCGTGGCGCGGTTGGCGGCGTTCCAGGCGGTCCGGAAGGTCCGGGTGCCGGTGAAGGACCGTACGGCGTCGTGCACGAAGGCCTCGACGCTGTGCCGGGGCGGGCCCGGGCCGCCGGTGTCACCGGCCGAGCGCTCCTCCTGCTGGTCCACCCGGGTCATGATCGCTTCGGTCACGGCCGTCGCCACGTCGTTCTGCACCGGGTCGTAGGACGCGAGCGGGGCCATGGTGGCCACGTAGGCGTCGGTGTCGCCGATCTCGTACCGCGCCCAGAGGGACAACGAGGCGAGGGGCGCCAGGGCACAGGCGGCGGTGAGCAGCACCGCCGACAGAACGTTCCGCAGCATGGCCCACGGCCGCATCCGGGACATACCCCCCAGCACATCGCCCCCGGTGGGCCGGGGGCGAGCGGGAGGACTGCGGATGGGTGCCGGGGTGACCCGGACGGGGGTACGGGGACCGGCCGACGGGGGGAGCGCCGGGGCGCCGGGACGCCGAGCGGGCACGCGGGATACCGGCTCGGGGTGGCGCACGGCGCGCGGCTCCGTGCATCGCCGTCCCGGAAAGGGGTACCGCGACAGGAACGTCCGTGGCACGGGCACGGCGGTGGCACGGACGCGCGCGACACGGGCCGTGCGCGACGGCGACACCGTCGCGACACGGACGCCCGTGACGAGGACGCGCCACCGAGAGGAGTCCGCCATGGCCCAGTCGGTACCGTCACCCGGAGACCCGGAACTCGTGCCCCGCGGGCTTCCCGCGGGTCGGTCCGGGGCCGGGCCGCCCGGCAGCCGGCGGATCGGCACCGCCGCCTGGGCGCTCCCGCTGCTGCTCGGCATCGCCTACGGCTTCTGGGCGGCCGAGGTGCGCCGCAGCACGCCAGCGCCCGGGCCGATCAGCACCGGAAACGTCGTCTTCGGCGTGGTGAGCGGCATCGTCGTCGCCGCGCTCGCCTTCCTGCTGCACCAGCTGCCGCGCTGGGTGCCGATCGAGCTGCGGGCCGCCGCGTGGGGCGCCTTCGCGGGAGCGGCGTTCGGATACCTGTACTCCCTCAGCGACGCGTCCATGTTCCGCACCGTGGTCATCGCGCTGCTCACGGCCGGCGGGATCGCCCTGATGATGTTCTACCGCTACTACACGACGGCGGTACCGCCGGACACCTATCGGTATTACGCCACGTATCCGCAGCGCGACCAGCGGATCCCGACCTGATGGCCTGACCCTGTCGTGTCCGGACCACCGGCCGGTGGTGGGTTGCTCGCGCAGTTCCCCGCGCCCCTAAGGGGTGGGCGCGTTGCGCCCATTCGTAAAGGCTCCGACGGGTGGGGGCGACCAGCCCCCCTACCCGGGGAAACCGGAAAACTTCCTGGGCCCGCACCAGCGGCTCGCATCGTTCCCGGGACGGTGATCCGGGGTATCTTCCGGCTGTGTCTGCGGACCCGGAAGACTGGCCCGCCGCGTCGTTCGTGGCGGACCTCGACCCTGTGCTGCGCCGCGAGGTCCTCCGGCTCGGAGCCGAACGCCGTTACGCGCGCGGGGACGTTCTGCTGCGCCAAGGCGACTCGGGCCGCTCCGTGATGGTCCTGATCGACGGGCTCACGAAGGTCAGCTCGCTCTCCGCGTCCGGGGACGAGCTGCTGCTCAGCCTGCGCACCCGCGGCGACCTGCTCGGTGAGCTGGGGTTCGTGACCGGCTCACCGCGCAGTGCGCTGGTCGTGGCGGCGACATCCGTGCGGGCCAGGGTGATTCCGGCAGCTGGTTTCGCCGCGTTCCTGCGTCAGCATCCCGAGCAGGCGATGCGGGTTTCCGCGGTCGTGGCACGCAAGCTGCAACGGGCGAACGAACGCAGAGCCGAGTACCAGTCGATGACGGCCAAGAAGCGAGTCGCCGCCGTCCTCGTCGACGTCATCGAAATGATCGGTGACGAGACGGATGCGGGCCCGCGCATCGGCCCCGAGCTGACCCAGGCCGATCTCGCCTCGCTGGCGGTGGTCTCGTTGCGCACCGTCGAGCAACTGCTCCAGGACTTCGAGCAGGAACGGCTCCTGGAGCGCCGCCGTCGATACCTGATCATCACGGGCGCCGCGCGCCTGCGCGAGATCGCCGGGCGCTGAATCCGCACTAGACCGGAACGCTGAGGCCGGTCGCGGAGCATCATGTTCTCGTGGAAGAAGGACAGATCACGCATAAGCTCCGTGCCCTGTGCGTCACGGTCGACGCGAAGGGGTACAGCAAGCGTGCGGCGAAGGGGCAGTACGAACTACAGCACGACCTGCTGGGCATGCTCGACGCCGCCGCTTTCGATGCCGGGCTCGACCGCATGAAATGGGCCTTACAGCCACAGGGCGACGGGGAACTCGCCGTGCTGCCGGGCGATCAGGACGAGCGGCTGGTGGTCGACGCGTTCGTGCGTCACCTGGACGCGCAGCTGACGGCCTTCAACGAGGACCGGTTGCCCGACGCGAGGCTGCGGCTGCGGATCGCGATGCATCACGGCGTGGCGGTCGACGCCCCCAACGGGTATTCCGGGCCGGCGCCGGTGCACGTCTCCCGGCTGCTCGACTCGGCGGCCCTGCGCGAGGCGCTCGAGGAATCGGGCGCGAATCTCGTGTTGGCGCTGTCCGAGAGCTTTTACGAGGAGCTGGTGCTCAGCCGCCTCACCTCGCTGCGGCAGGAGGACTTCCGGCCGCTCGAAATCGACGAGGCGAAGTTCCAGGGCCGGGCATGGGTCCACGTCCCGTCCCGGAGCCTGCCGCCCTGCACCGACGTGCCGCCCTGCGCCGACGATTCGAACCCTGCGGAGGCGGTGCCCGGCAACCCCGTCCGCTCCTCGGCGGCGCCGGTGCGCGCGGAGGCCACGACGACCGCGGACACCGTCGACGGCAGGCTCATCGGAGTCGACGCCGAGCTCTCGGACCACCGCAGCGCTGAGATCCGGAGCGAGATGCGGCTCGGCTCGATCGGGGAGACCGGCAACGTCACCGGAGTGCGGATCGGCAACGGAGCCCGCGATGAACGCGAGTCATGAGCAGCCATTCGGCCAACTCGCCGGCGAGCGCTCCGGTGCGGATCACGTCGCGCGGCTGATCGACGGCGTTCCTCGAAGGAGAGTGTGAGATGGCGGACTCCCTGACCTTGGCGGGCCTCAGCGCGACCGTGCTCACCGAGGGGATCCGATTTCTGTACGGGCAGGCGGGCGAGGTCATCAGGCAGCACCGGGAGGGCAGGGCCGAGCGGCGAGAGCGATCGGTGGTACCCGAAGTCGTCGCGGAGCCGCGTGAACTACCCCCGCCGGACCCGGAGCTCGTCGAGGGCTTTCGCGCAGACCTCGAGTTCTGCCGAACGTACCTGGAACCGTTCGTGACCGGAGAGCGACGTGACGCGCTGCTTCAGGGCGCCGTCGACCCCCAGGTGATCGAGGTCGCGGACGCGTTGCGCCGAGTGCTCGGTGCCGTGCATCAGGTGCCGATCGTCTTCGCCGACGAGCTCAGCGGCGCCGGCACGAAGGTGGTGCGGGGGAGCGTGGAAGCCGACGTGGTCGCCGGCATCCTGATCGGCGTCCGGGCGAAGGTCGTCTCGGCCACCATCGACGCGCACGCGCGCGCGGGCCGGATCGAGGCGGGCGGAGAAGTGATCGCCGCAGACATCGTCGGCGGGGAGTGAGCCGTGGAACGCGCCTTCGAAGAGCTGGTCGCCGAACGTTCCGGCGGAGATTTCGTCGAACGCGACTGGCTCACCGACGAGATCGAAGCCGCGGTCGCCGCGCCGGGCACGAGCCTGGTCCTGATCAGCGGCGAGCCCGGCACCGGGAAGACGAGCCTGATGGCGGGCCTGGCGACCGCGCATCCCAGCTGGCTGCGCTATTTCATCGGCGCCGAGAACGCGGGCGCCCCGGCGGCCGGCGACATCGGCTCCTTCCTGCTGTCCGTCGGCCACCAACTGGCCGCACAGCGCCCGGCGCTGTTCGAGCCCGCCGCGCTGGAGGTGGCGGTCCGGCAACGCATCGGGGACATCGAGACACAGGGCAGCGCGACCGGGATACGCATCGACGACCTCACCGTCTCGCCGTTCTACCGGACCGCGCGGCTGACCGTGGAGCAGCACGTGGGACGCCTCAGCGGGCGGGTCACGGGTGTGGAGATCGGCATGGCGAACGTCGAGCCCCGGCTCCTGGAGCCGGACAACCTCGCGCACCTTGCCCTGCTCGGCCCGGCCGGCGTGCTGGCCGACGACGATCCCGACGGCCCCGACATCGTCATCCTGCTGGACGCGCTCGACGAAGCGGCCCGCGTCGACCGCGACACCGAACTGCTGACCTGGCTCGCGTCCGGGCCGCGCCTGCCGGACAACGTCAAGATCGTGATCACCTCGCGGCCGCAGTCCGCCCTGGGGCTGCTGCGCTCCGCGGCGGACCACAGGCTGGCCGAGATCGCCGTCGAGGGCCACGACAGCCGGGTGGCCGGCGACCTGCTCGCCTACGCAGAGAAGACGCTGGCCACGGCCGAGGTGACCCGAGCGGCCCAGGCCAGGGGACTGTTCCCGGACCAGTTCCTGCGGCAGGCGGCGCGCCGTGCGGAGGGGAACTTCCTCTATCTGGTCAGCTACGTCCGGGCCCTGAAGGACGCGATCGCGTCGGACGACACGGACCTGGCGGACCGCCTGTTCAAGCTGGAGGACGTGCCGCCGACGCTCGCAGGCATCTACGGGCTCTTCGTGGAACTGGCCCGCGTCGAGATCGACCGGCTCGGGCTGCTCGACATCGAGAACCCGCTCAGGCCGGAGGACCGGTACACCCCGTCGTGGGAAGGCGTCGGGCAGCCGATCCTCGGCGTGCTCACCGTCGCGCGCGAGCCGCTGACCGAGGCGCAGCTCATGAGGTTGACCGAGGCGCGCGTCTGGGAGCGTTCCGTTCTCAACGTGCTCGCACGGCTTCGCTGGCTGCTGCGTCGGCACAACGGACGGGTCGCCCTTTTCCACGCTTCCGTGGGGGAGTTCCTGACCGGGCCGATCGCCCGGGAGAAGCACACGGACTGCTGGCTCGACCAGGTCGAGTGGCACGAGCGCATCGCACGGCACTACCAGGGGCCGGCCGTGGCCTGGGCCGATGTCGACTGGTCGAAGGTGGACCGCTACGGACTGAAGTACCTGCCCGACCACGTTCTCGGCGCCAAGCCACGTACGCGCGCACGGGCCGTCGACCTGATCTGCGGCGGCTTCCTCCAGGCCGTGCGGGCGGAGTTCGGGGCCGAGCGGCCCTTCCTCGGCGCGGTCGACCAGATCGCCCGGCACATCGCCCAGACCGGGGACGTCGAGCACGGCCTGAGCCCGATCCTGTACCTGTCCGTGGTCCGCAACCAGGCGGTGCACTGGAACAAGTCCATACCCGCCCGCGCGTTCGGCCTGATGGCCCGGGTCGGTCGGCTCAACGAAGCGCTCGAACGGGCCTCGGAGCTCACCCCGTCGTTCCACCAGTTCGCAGCGCTCGCGGAGATCGCGCGGTACGCCGAGTGCGGGCCGGGCCAGCCCACCCGGCAGGAACTGAACGAGCGCGTCGTCGAGTGCGCCCTGATGATTCCACCGGGCAAGCGGGACGCCGGGTGGCCCGATGCCGAGAAGGCGTTGGGCTACGCGGCACGCCTGCTGGCCCCTTACGACGTCGAACGCGCGCTGCGCCTGTGGGAACGTGCGCAGGAGGAGCAACGGCGGCGCGGCGGGAAGGGGGACGAGCCCCCGGACGACCTCTACCGCAGGGCCGCCGACGCGGAGCGGGACATCGTGCGGGCGCGCACGCTGACCGGCAAGATCCGTGACGATCGATGCGACGCCTACCTGAAACTCACGTCACGTGAGATCGATTCCGCGCAGACCCGCGCGATCCTGGAGGCTGCCGAGAGAAGCCTGGCCGAAGCAGCACCGCTCGCCCGCGTCCGCTCGCTCGCACGGTTGGTGCGGGCCTGGCACGGCCTTGACGACATGGCCGCGGCACGGCTGCTGGCCGAGCTGCGGTCAGAGGTCTTCGAAGCCGGTGGCGTCCAGGACCTGGGGAGCACCCTCGTCGCCGCCGCAATGAGCGTGGCGCCGGTGGACGCGAGCACGGCCAGGATGCTCCTTGCCCGCTTCGACCTCGAGCCGGACGCGACGAAGGACGACCTGGCGAAGGCCGCGCACCTGCGCAGCGGCGCCGGCGCGGAGTCGGACTCGGACGACACGCCGGAGCCGGCCTCGGACGACACGCTGGAGGCGGTGGAGCAGACGCTCGCCACCCTCCAGAACGCGGGCGCCCGGCCCGGCACGGTGGGCGGCCAACTCCGTACCCTCCGCCTGATTCCGGTGGTCACGAGATTCGCGCGACACGACCTGGCGCGTGCGGCCGAGGTCGCGCGCGGGGCGCCGGAGACCGACTGGTACTGGGGCGGATACACACCGCTCCCCTGGCTGTCGGGGAAAGACGACGAGGCCGGCCGAACGCATGAGATCTACGCCAACGACCGGTACTCGATGCTCTCGGGAATCGCGCACCTGCACCTGAACCGTGGCGAACGATCCGAAGCGATCGCGATCCTCGAAGAGACGCTCGCCTTCTACGCTGAGAACTCCAGCCAATTCGGAACCGTCGAGCACGACCGTTCGGAACATCCGCACACACCGGAGGACTCCGCAGGTCAACGGGCAGAGCTACGGGCGGCAGATCAACAGGAAGGGCAGCGCGCGAAAGGCAAGGGCTTCACGCACGACGAACTGGCCGGCATCACAGCGGCCTTCAACGCATCCGAGGAGTGGAGAGCGTTCGTATCACGGCACTTCTTCCGGGGCCCCGCCGACATCGTACGAGTGGCGTCGACGGCCTCCGGTTCGCTGGCGAGAACGCTGCGCGTCGCCGCCGAGCACCTCCGGGCGCGCGACCCGGAGACCTCGACGCACATCGTCCGCGCGCTCGACGACATCGGGGAGCGGGCGATCGGCCTGTCCGTGCTCCATCTGGCCGCGCACGATCCCGGTCACGGGCCCAGGGCCGAGGAACTCTCCCGCGAGCTCGATCGGGCCCTCGCGGTCCTGCCCGCGCCCAGCCGGACGTCGCCCCCATGGGACACCGACAAACGCCGTGTCACCGCTTACGGCCGTCCGGATATCCGGGTGCGCTTCGAAGTGGCACTCAGCGCTCTCGACTGTCGCGAGCGGGACGTGACCGCACTCGAAGAAGTCGAATACCTCTCCTTCGCGCGCAGTCTCCACCTCTATATGTATGTCGTCGATCATTTCATCGCGGGCCTCTTCGAACGTGAGCGATTTCCGCGTGATCTGCGGCGATTCCTGACGCAGGCGCTTGGCCCCGACTGGTTCCAGGGCACGCAGGGGAACGTGCTCATCGACTGCGCCCGCGCCGCCTTGGCGCTCCGCGAGTTCCAGGTCATCCGGGAGCTGCCCGGCTACGCCCCGGTCGAAAACCGCATGCGGATCGAGGACCCGATCTACGCGACCGCCATGGAATGCGTCGCACCGACCGAGGACGGCCTGCCCGGACCGGCGTTCGCCGCCGGAATCCGCCGAGTCCTCGCCGATCGAAACGTGGCGGCTGCCGCCGGCCTGCTCGCGTTCGCCGCCGAGATCCGTCCCGAGCTGCGGGATCTGCTGCTGAACCTCGGCAAGGAGACGATCGCGGCAGCCGACGACCTGGAAGGCGCCGACCGCGTCGACGCGTTGACGTATCTGGCGGCGGCGCCGATTCTCGCCGACCTGGTGGACCCGGTCGCGCTCTTCGAGGAGACGGAGCGGAAGGAGTTCAGCATCTACGGAAAGCAGGCACTGGTCGACGCGGCGGCCGCACGGCTCTATCCGGCGCTGCTGCGGCGCAGTCCGTCCACCGCCTTGCAGGCGCTCTACGATGCGGCCACCGTGCGGTGGAGCCACGCCATGACCCTGCTGGAGAAGGCGATCGACGACTTGCAGGCGACCTTCGGTGCAGAACTGGCCGCACGCCTCGCAACACCGCTCGAACGTGGCCTCGCCTGCGTCGCCGCCGACGGGTCCGCTCCCGAAGCCGCGAACGGTGTGTCTTTCCGCAGGCTCCTGCCCGACGACAGGCGCCTGCCCGACGGTCCGACGGGAGCACGGCATTGAGCACGGCATCCCATGCGCTCATACGCGACGCGCACCAGAACATCCGGCAGCTCTTCAGGGAGCCGCATCGCGACGTGGCAGAAGCCTGCCGGGCCGCGCGTGACGAGTACGCCGCGCTGCCGCGCCTCGATCCGGAGGACCCGGGCCACTGGAAAACGTACCGAATTCTGACTTCCGATCTCCAGACCCTCCTTTCGTATCTGATGGAATCGGGTGTGCCGAGCAGCACGCCTGGAACCTTCCGAACCCTCGTCATGAACGTGCTGTACTACCTGTCCATGGCCAACCGCTCCAAGGCCGGCCTGATCCTTGCGAGGACCGTCTACGGCGAATGGTCGCGGCGGCTCCTCGAATCGCATGTAGACGTCATCTACGTGGCGGAACGCCAGGCGGCGTGCCATCTGGAGTTGGGCGAGGGCGAAGCCGCCGCGGCCGTCATGAAGAAAGTCCTCTCCCAACGCGAAGCCACCCTCGGCAAGGACCATCCCACCACGCTGAACGCGGCGGTCAACCTCGGCACCTGCCTCAACGACCTCGACGACTTCCATGCCGCGCTCAGGCTGAACCAGGAGACGCTGCGACGCTGCCGGGCCCGACTCGACCCCGACGACGACATCACGCTGAACGCGGCCAGCCACCTGGGCGCGAGCCTGTTCGGCCTACAGGAGTACCCGGCGGCGTTGACGATCTTTCGCGACGTCGCGGCCAGACGGGCCGCGGCCAAGGGCCCCACCGCACTCGACGCGCTGCGGGATGCCTCGGACGTGGCCCTCACCCTGGAGAGACTCGACGACCACGAATCGGCGCGGGTGGTGTACGAACGCGTCTACCGCGACTACAAGAACCTCTTCGGCATGAGTCACGAAAGCACCCAACACGCGCAGGCGAGGCTGGTCCGAACCCTTCGCGCGCTGGGCCGCACCGACGAGGCCGACGAGGTACGCGGCGTTCCCTGGGCCCGCCGACGGGACTGGACTCCCTAGGCCCTGTCGGCCTAGGCCGGGATTCCGCGGGGTTCCTCACCGTGCTGCCCGTCCCCGCCCGCCAGGGCGAGCACGGCGCCGGCGAGGAAGCAGGCGGCGCTGATCCACGCGCCGGTGCGCATCCCGGCGGCGAAGTCGGAGCCCTGGGCGACCAGCGCGCCGAGCACCGCGACGCCCATGGCGCTGCCCACCTGCCGGCTCGCGTTGAGCACCCCGGACGCCAGGCCCGCCCGGTCGCCGGGCGCCGACTCCACGACGGCCGCGACCGCCGCGGGCATCGTGAAGGCCGTGCCGAACCCGATCGCCGCCAACGGCAGGACGAGCACCGCGTACGGCGTGGTGCGTCCCGCCACCAGCAGTCCCAGGAAACCCAGCGCACCGGTCACCAGGCCCACCAGCATCGGCGCACGGGGCCCGCTGCGTGCCGTCAGCCGCCCGCCGAGCGCCGAGGAGACGGCGACCATCGCGGTCTGCGGCAGCATCGCCAGGCCGGCGAGGAGCACGCCGTCATGGCGGTACTGCTGGAAGTAGAAGCTGACGACGAACAGCTGCCCGTAGAAACCCACGTTCATGAGGAACCCGATGGCGGTCGCGGACGAGAACGCGGCGTCGCGGAAGAGGTGGAGCGGCAGCATGGCGTCAGTGGCGCGGCTCTCCCGCAGCAGAAAGGCCACGAGGCAGAGCACGGCCGCCGCCAGCGCGCCCAGGACACCGGGGGCCGTCCATCCGGCATGCCCGGCCTCGATGATCCCGTAGGCCAGCCCGCCCAGCGTCCCGACGGCGAGGAACTGGGCCGGCGCGTCGAGCCGGGAGGTGCGGACGGGCCGTGGGGCGACCACATGCCGGGCGGTCATCAGCAGCCCCAGGACGCCGATCGGCAGATTCACGAAGAACACCGCCCGCCACCCGAGTGCGGCCACCAGCAGCCCGCCGAGCACCGGCCCGGACGCCGCGGCAAGACCGCCCATCATGCCCCAGACGCCGATGGCACGGGCACGCGAGACGCGGTCCGGGTAGGAGGCGCGGATCAGGGCCAGCGAGGTCGGCACGACCAGCGCGGCAGCCACGCCCTGGAGCAGCCGCATCGCGATCAGGAAGCCCAGTGACGGGGCGAGCCCGCAGCCCGCCGACGTGACGACGAACAGCGCGAGCCCGACCTGGAAGACCGAACGCCCGCCGAACCGGTCCCCGATGGAGCCCGCCGACAGCAGCAGCGCCGCGAAGATCACCGTATAGCCGTCGGCCACCCACTGGACGCCGGAGAGGTCACCGCCGGCGGTCGGGAACTCCCGCCCGATGGGCGGCAGCGCCACCGTGACGATGGTGGCGTCCAGGATGACCATGATGTAGCCGATGCACAGCGAGATCAACGGCAGCCGGGTCCGGCGCGACGACGGCGCGGACACCGCCCGATCGTTCACCAGCCTGTCGCCCACCAACGCAGACCCTCCCTCCGGGACCGTGGTGCGTCGACGAGGTGCGCCGACCGTCCACGGCGCCTCGTCCTGACACTGGCACGCTAGGGCCGGAAGACTTCGGTGGGCGCCGAAGCATGTAGGCGTGACACTGGACGTGGGTCGGGATCGTGCGGGACTCGGATGGAGGCCCGGGACCGGACCCGTGACGACAGGACCCGGCGAGAGACCGCACCCGGCGAGAGACCGGGCCTGACGAGAGACGGACCCGGCGAAAGGAGGGTTTCCCGTGCGCGACCTGTCCGGAGACGTGAACTTCGTCGACCCGGCCGCCCTCATCGGTGATCGGACGAGAGCGCGCATCCTGCTCGCCCTGCTCGACGGCCGCCTGCTTCCGATGTCCATGCTCGCGTCGGAGGCCGGCGTGGCGATGTCCACGGCGAGCGGTCACCTCACGCAACTCGTCGACGGCGGCCTGCTGCGCGTGCAGACCCAGGGCCGGCGCCGCTACTACGGACTCGCCTCCCCCGACGTGGCCGGCGCCATCGAGGCCCTGGCCCGTCTGGCGGAGCCCTTCCAGCCCCGGTCGTTGCGCGCCGGCACCCGTGCCCGGGCCCTGCGCACCGCCCGTACCTGCTACGACCACATCGCGGGACACCTCGGCGTCGCCGTGCTGGGCGCCCTGATCGACGACGGTGCCGTGGTCGGGGGCGACGGCCGGCACGATCTGGAGCGCGCCGAGCGGGACCGGCTCGCCTCCACCGGACACGACCTCGCCTACGAGATCACTCCGCACGGCTGGCGGCGACTGGCGGAGGCGGGCGTGGCACGCCCCCGGACCCGTCGGCGGATGGTGCGCTACTGCGTCGACTGGACCGAGCAGCGGCACCACCTGTCCGGCGCCGTCGGTGCCGCCGTCCTGGACGCCCTGGTGCAGAGGGGCTGGCTGGGGCGCGCCCCGCACTGCCGGGCCCTGCGGATCCTGCCGGCCGGCGAGACGGGCCTGCGGGAATGGCTCGGCATCGAGACGGCGGCGCTCGGGGACACACGGTCGACCACGAGCACGTGACGACCGCCTGGCGAAGGGCACGCGCCGGGTGCAACGAAACGTTTGTGCACCCGGCGCCCCGCCGACCGGACCGTTACTCCAGTCCCGCCTCCTGGCACGCCAGGGTGTACTTCGACGTGCAGATCTGCCGCACCGTGTAGATCTTGTCCCGGACCACCGTGGCCTTGACCGTGCTCTTGGTCAGCGGCTGGACCTGGACCAGATGGGACGGGATCCGCTTCGTGCTGGAGTTCTGGGACCGGTCCATGGCCAGTGCGTCGTACTCGACCATCCGGTGCTGGGAGATCTTGACGGCCATCTTGGCGGCCGCGGCGGCCTCGTCGCGGTAGGGCTTGTACACGCTCATGTACTGCTCGCCGCTGATCACCCGCTGTACCGCGGTCAGCTCGGCGTCCTGTCCGGTGACCGGCGGCAGCGGGCTGATCCCGGCGGATTTCAGGGCGTCGATGATGCCGCCCGCCATGCCGTCGTTGGCGGAGTAGACCCCGTCGATCTGCTGCCCGCCCAGCTCCTTGATCGCGTCGGCCATGTGGGCGCGCGCGTTCGACGGCTTCCAGTCGGCGGTGTCGTACGACTTGGCGATCGTCACCCGGTTCGACAGCTCGCGCAGGGCGCCCTTCTTGAACAGCGCCGTGTTCGGGTCGTTCGATGCGCCGTTGATCATGACGATCTTGGTCTTCTGGTCGTTCTCGCCGGGCTTGAGGCCGAGCGCCTCGGTGAGCGCCTGGGCCTGCTCCTGGCCGACCAGCTCGCCGTCGAAGGTGACGTAGCCGTCGACCGGGCCCTCGGCGAGCCGGTCGTAAGCGATGACGTTGATGCCGGCGTCCTTGGCCGTGCGGACCTGGGAAGCGATCGTCTTGGCGTCCACCGAGTCGACCACGATGGTGTCCATGTGCTGGTCGATCATGCGGGAGAACTGCTCCTCCTGCGTACTCGCCTTACCGTCCGCATTCGCGTAGGTGACCGAGCCCTTGCTGTTGGTCAGTTGCTGGACCTCCTTTTCGAAGACCGGCCGGTCGAACTTCTCGTACCGCGCCGTCTCCTTCTCGGGCAGCAACAGGCCGATCTTCACATCGTCGCCCTTGTGCTGCGTGGTGTCGTCTTCGCCCAGCACGCTCGAGCACGAGCTGACCGCGAGGGTGAGCGCGCAGACGGCGGCGAGGGTGGCCGCGCCCCGTATCGCGCCCCCCGCCGTGCCACGCGTCCTGCCCCGCCGTGCCCCGTTCCCCCTGCCTCGCGCCTTGCCCGCTGCGGGCCCGCGCGTCACGTTCTCCACGTCTCCGTACCTCCCTGAGCGGCCCGCAGGTGCCGGCCGAGGTCGGCAGAAAGCCAACCTCGTGGACATGTCGGACGTCAAGGAGTCAAGCCACAGTGGGCTGAATTAGTTGACCGTGTTCACATGATGAACAGACCTGACGGCGGAGTGTGCGGGTGCGAGGGGTCTTGAGGGGTGTCCGTGCGATGTACAAGCCATTCATTTCTTGATCAAACTCCCCGCGGGCCATGGGCGTCTGCCGGGAATCGAGCGCGCGGAAGGCGGACGAAAGGCGGACGAAAAGGTGGACGAAAAGGCGAGTGGGAAGGCGAATGGAAGGCGAATGAAGGCGAACGGAAACCGCCCCGGCCCAAAAGGACCGGGGCGGTATGTGTGTCGCGTATACGCCGCCTATGTGCCGCGTATGTACTACATGTACCGTTCAGCGTGATGAGTCGGTCATCGACCTGCCCTGCCCCGCGACACCGTCACGTCGGCCGAATCCACCTGGATGTACCGGTGGTTGAACTGGATCGTGTAGTACGTCCGGGCGCCGTGCACCACGGTCCCGCTGGACGGGAAGAAGTCGTCGCTGGGGACCGCCGCCTGGTTGGCGACATACGCCTGGCCCGCGGGGATCCGGTAGCCGGCGGCGGTCAGCGGGGCCTGCGTCGACGGGGAGAGGCCGGCCGGGTACTCGTCCGCGTTCGGGTAGGCCGTGCCGTACACCGGCGCGGCCTCGCTGCCGGCCGCCGCGGCGATGATCCGCACACCGTGGGCGGGCACGGTGTTCCGGCCACCCGGGTTGTGGATCCAGCCCTTCTGCCCGTCGAACCAGATCGCCGTCCAGTCACCCTGCCGGTCCGCCACCACGAACTGCTGGCCGTCCTGGACCGTGGTGCTCCAGTCGTTGACCCGGTCGGTGCCGGCCGTGGCGTTCGGATGCAGCACCGGGTCGAGCAGCAGCGGCGCGTCCTCACCGGGCGCGCTGTGCACGAACAGGGAGTTCGACGGCGCGGTCAGCGGTGTGCACGCGGTGGTGGCGCCGGTCGGGTCGTCCTCCGGGCAGACCGTGTACGTCTGCCGGTTCGCCGCGAAGCCCGGTGCGATGGTGACCGCGGTCCCCACCGGACCCACGCCGTGCCGGCCCGCGTCGACCGGTGCGCCGACCAGCCGCATGAAGCGTGACCAGTCCCAGGCGTACCCCGGGTCCCAGTGCTGCCCCGCGATCCCCTTGTCCGACGGTGCCGGCACGTTGTCGTGGCCGACGATGTGCTGGCGGTCCAGCGGGATGCCGTACCTGGCGGCCAGGTACCGCACCAGCGTGGCCGTCTGCCGGTACGCCGCGTCCGTGTACCAGTCGGCGCCGCGCGCCGAGTAGCCCTCGTGCTCGATCTGCACGGAGTGCAGGTTGCTCCAGTAGTTGCCGTCCCCGAAGGCGATGTCCTTGTCGGCCACCATCTGCGTGACCGCGCCGTCCGAAGCGCGCATCACATAGTGCGCGGACGCGTTGCCCGGCGTCTGGAAGATGTTGATGGTCTTGTCGTACGTCTCCTCGGTGGTGTGCAGCACGATCTCGGTGATCTTGATGCCGTCCGCCGGACGGTCGGCCACCTGCCCGTTCGACGGGTCGGCCGGGACGAACGCGCAGTTCATCGAGGCCGGGCACTCGGCCTCGGGGGAGGCGGCGTCGGCCAACTTCAGCTTGTCCAGCTGGCCGGTGGCCGGACGGGCGGAGGGGGCGGCGGCCAGGGTGACGGTCTCGGCCGACTTCGTCTCCGTCCGCCCGTCCGCGCCGGTGGCGTCGGCGGCCCTGGCCTCCGCGGCGGCCGCGTTCCCGGTCGGCGGTGCCTGCCGGACCCGCTGACGGGCCCCGGCCCTGATCGTCCGGAACACGTCGTCGACGAACGCGGTGGCGGCCTTCTCGTCCGTCATCCGGCTGTAGCGCGCGATGGCCGCCGTCCAGTCGGCCGGTTGCTCGGACGCCGCGCCGCCCAGGTCCCTCTGGTACGCGGCGAGCAGCGCGGCGCCGCCGCGGATGTTGCTCTCGGCGTCGTGCCGCAGGTCGTCCTCGTCGATGCCGGTCAGCTCGGCCGCCTTCTGGAGGGTGTGCGCCGACGCACGACCCGCCAACGCCTTCGCGTCGGCCCGGCCGGCGGCTCCCGGGGCACCCGTGGCCACCATGTCCGGTGTGACGTCGGTGAGGTTCATCGGCCCCCACCCGCCGTCCGCGCTGTAGCCCCGGTGCACCTGCCACCCGGACTCCTCGTGCGCCACGCCCATCAGCACGGCCAGCGGTACGTCGTACTCGGCGGCGGCGGCCTCGTACGCGCCCTGCACTCCGGGGTGCGTGGCGGCGCTCGTGCCGTCGGCTTCCGCCAGCGCCGGCAGGAGCGCGAACGCGCCGGCGGCCAGGGCTCCGCCCGCGACGGTCGCGGAGATCCAGCGAAGGGTCTTCTTACGCCGGTGCGTTCCAGGTGTTCTGGGCGTGGATCCGGGCGTGTGGTGCGAGGTGTGCAAGGAAGCTCCTCGGTGTGCCCCCCGCTCCTGGGGGTGCCTGCCTGCGCTTGTACACAGTGGTACCAGAGGTCAACGATCAGGTGGGGGAGGTCCCTTGCGGTTTTCGTTGCGATCGCGCATCGCACGCGATACGTGACTCCTGGAACCCCGATCGCGCACCCGGCACCGTGACGGTCCGTTTTCGTCGTGTTGGTCAGGGCTGCTGCAACTGCACCAGGTTGGTCGTCGCCTTCAGCCAGTTGAACCGGTCACCGGCCTGCCCGAGGAGTTCGGCGGCGACGGAGAAGGCCCGAGCCGCGTCGTCGGACCGTCCCAGCGCCCGGAGTTGGTTGCCCAGGTTGTTCTGGGCCATGCCCACGCCGTGGTGATCGCCGAGTGCTTCATAGCGGGCGATGGCGTCGGTCAGGGCCTCGACGGCGGCGTCGTGGCGGCCGAGCACGCCCAGCGCGTTGCCGAGGTTGGTGAGGATGACGGCCTCGCCGCGCCGTTCTCCGAGGGACCGGGCGAGGTCCGCGGCTCGGGTGAGGATGTCCACGGCGTCGGTGGGCCGGCCGGCCGCGAAGAGTGACGTGCCGAGATTGCTGAGCGCCTTGCACTCGCCGTACCGTTCGCCGGTCTCGCGGTGGACGGCGATGGCCGCGGTGAGCGTCTCGACGGCCTCGTCCCACCGGTGCGCCTCCAGGTGCAGCGCGCCGAGGCTGGTCAGGGCCCTGCCCTCACCTTGGCGATCACCCGTCGAGCGTTGCAGGGCGAGGACCGAAGTGAGCGTGTCGGCGGCCTCGTCGAACCGGTGCAGCACCGTCAGCGCGGTCGCGCGACTGTTCAGCGCCCAGCCCTCGCGGTCGCGCCGGCCGATGGCCCGGCAGAGGTCGACCGCGGCGGTGGTGGTGGCGAGCCAGTCGTCGTGGTGGCGGCGCAGCGAGAGGAACGGCTCCAGCACCGAGGCGGTGGTGACCCTCAGGCTGGCATGGGCCGTGCCGGCCGTGGTGACGGCGGCCACCAGGTTGTCGCGTTCCGCGTCCAGCCACGCCAGGGCCGTGCGCAGGTCGGGAAACAGGTCCGCGTTCCCGGCGAGCGACGAGAAGACGTCGGGCATGAGGTGGCAGCAGGCGGCGCGGGCGCCGGTCGTGTAGTGGTCCAGCAGGCGAAGGTACGCGGCGTCCCGCCCGTCCTCGTCGGCCTGCCGCACGCCCTGCTCGTCGGCGTAGAGCCGGATCAGGTCGTGCAGCCGCCAACGCCCCCACACCGGTGCCGGCTCCACGAGGTGGGCCCGGACGAGATCGCCGAGCACCCCCTCGGTGCCGTCCGCGGCGGCTTCCGAGAGGGCTGCCGCGGCGGCCGTCGAGATCTCGGGCCCCGGGTTCAGCGCCAGCAGCCGGAACAGCCGCGCCTGAGCGCCCGGCAGGCCCTGGTACGAGAGGGCGAACGCGGCCCGGACGGCGCGGTCCGCCCGGCTCAGCCGGTCGAGCCGGGTCTGCGCGTCCTCCAGGGCCGCGACCAGCGATGCGACCGGCCGGTTCGGGATGTCGGCGAGCAGCGCCGCCACGATCCGCAGCGCCAGCGGCAGCCCCGCGCACAGCTCGGCCAGCCGCCCCGCCGCGTCCGGCTCGTCGTCGATCCGTCGCCCGCCGTCCGGGCCCCGGGCCTCCCGGAGCGCCTGCCGCAGCAGCTGCACGGACTCGGCACCGTCGAGAACGGGCAGGTCATGGAGGCGGGCGCCGATGTCGAGGGTGTGCCGGGAGGTGACGAGTGCGGCCGTGGTGCCGTCCGTGGGGAGGAGGGGGCGGGCCTGGTCGTCGGCGCCGGCGTTGTCGATGACGACGAGCAGCCGGCGCCCCTGCGCGGCGTGGGCCGCGAGCACGGACCGGTACAGGCGGACGCGGTCCTGCTCGGCGTCGGGGATGTGCTCCGGGGGCACCCCGAGGGCCCGTAGCCAACCGTCGAGCACCTGCTGGGCGGTCAGCCGCCGCTCCGCGTCGTAGCCGTTGAGGTCGGCGAAGAGGACCCCGCCGGGGAACCACCCGTCCCGCGCGAGCGCACGCGTGGCCGTCTGCACGACCAGCTCGGTCTTCCCGGCCCCGGCGAGCCCGGCCACCGCCGCGACCGGCACCGCTTCCTGCGGACGCTCGGGTGCGAGCGCCTCCAGCAGCTCCCGGACGTGCGCGTCCCGTCCGACGAACCCGGACGCCGGTTTCGGTAACCCCGACAGCGCCGGCTCCACCTCGGGCGGCAGCCGCAGGCTGACCTGCCGGCCCTGGACCACCGCACCGAAGTGCACCCCACCGCTCACCGAGTTGTACGTGTCCCCCGGCCGTTGCTCCGCCACGGCCCACCTCCCCCGTCCGTCAGTTCTCACTGTACGGAGCGGGGGGCGGACGCTGCGCTGCCGTTGCGGCCCGTCGGGACGGTCAGCGTCCGCCCCCGCGCTCCGCAAGCGCCAGCTCCCGTACCGCGCCACGGGCCGCGCGGAGCGACTCCGCCGCCATGTCCTGGAAGCGGGCCAGCGCCGGGACCACGTCGGAGATGGTCATCTCGGCCGGGATCAGGTGGATGTCGTCGGGCGCGACGCCGATGCCGGTGAAGTAGGCGCGCAGGTACGGGCCCTGGAAGTCGTGGTCGTGGCGCGGGGTGCCGGGACCGTACGCTCCGCCGCGTGCCAGCACGGCCACGACCCGGGTGCCGCGCAGCAGCGGGTCGCCGGTGTCGGGGTCGGTGAAGGCCGACGGGAAGGTGACCCGGTCGATCCACGCCTTCAGGGTGGCCGGCACGGAGAAGTTGTACATCGGCACGCCGAGCAGCAGCGTGTCCGCGGCGTGCAACTCCTCGATCAGCGGCAGGGTGAGCGCCCACTCGCGCTCCTCGTCCGGTCCCTCGACGAGCGCCGCCACCTTGTGCGGCGGTATGCCGCCGTGCCGCTCGACGCGCCGGCCCAGGGCGGCGTAACCGGGGGTGGCCGGCGGTACGGGGTCGGCGGCGAGGTCGCGGTAACGGTAGCGGGGGGAGGGCACGGGTGGTGCGTCCCGCCGGTCGCTGTCGCGGCGCCAGACGTCCACGAACAGCGAGGTCAGCCGCCTGGTGACGGACTCCTCCGGCGGGCCGGCGCTGGCGTCCAGGTGGAGGAGGGCGGGGTGGCCCGCGGGCTGCGGGACGGTCGTCGTCGGGGGTGTGCCGATCATGGGAGGTCTCCCTCTTGGGCGGGTGTCTTTCCTGGGTGGGTCACTTTTCTTCGGACGGGGGCGTCATGACCGTGACGGGGCGCGTCGAGGAAAGGTGACCGGGATCGATGGGGACGCAGCGACGAGGATCCGGGGCCGGCGGCAGTGATGCGCTGGCCCGCCGTTTCGAGGCGCACCGCGACCACCTGCGTGCCGTCGCGTACCGCATGCTCGGGTCGTCCGCCGAGGCCGACGACGCCGTTCAGGAAGCCTGGCTGCGCTTGAGCCGGGTGGACGCGGACGCCATCGACAACCTGCCGGGCTGGCTGACGACCGTGGTCTCCCGGATCTGCCTGGACATGCTGCGGGCGCGCCGGGCACGGCCCGAGGAGCCGGTCGGTCACCGGCCGCCCGACGGTGGTGTGACCGCGGGCGGTGGCGTGGCCAGCGGCGGCGTTTCCGGCTCCCGCTCCCGCTCCGGCTCCGGCCTTGGCCTCGGCTCCGGTGAGGTGAGCACTCCGGAGGACGAGGCGGTGCTGATCGACTCCGTGGGTCGGGCCCTGCTGGTGGTGCTGGACCGGCTCGGCCCGGCGGAACGGGCGGCGTTCGTGCTGCACGACCTGTTCGCCGTGCCGTTCGAGGAGATCGCCGTGATCCTGGACCGGTCGCGGGCGGCGGCGAAGAAGCTCGCGAGCCGGGCGAGGCAGCGGGTGCGTGGCACCCCCGCGGTGCCGGCGGCCGACCTGGCCCGGCAGCGCGGCGTCGTGGACGCCTTTCTCGCCGCGGCCCGGCACGGCGACATCGAAGCGCTCCTGGCGGTCCTCGCCCCCGATGTCGTCCGGCACGCCGACCCCGCGGCGCTGCCGCCCGGCGCACCGGCCGAGACCCGTGGCGCCGAGGCGGTGGGCCGCGAGACCGTCCAGCTCGCCCGCAACGCGCAGGTCGCGGCGGTCGCCCTGATCGACGGTCGCCCCGGACTCGTCGTCGCGCCGCACGGCCGGCTGCGTCTCGCGCTCACCGTGACCGTCACCGCGACCGTCGAAGGCGACCGGATCGCCGAGTACACCGTCCACGCGGATCCGGAGCGGCTGCGTGCACTGGATGTGGCGGTTCCGGCGGACTGATCCGGCCTTGTGAGAGCGCTCCCCGGTGGGTCAAGATGCGGAGGTGACCCTGTCTCCCGCCGTACGCCGCTACCGGCCCGACGACCGCGCGGCCCTGTACGACATCTGCATCCGCACCGCGCACGAGGGCGGCGACGCCCGGGACGTCTACCCGGACCACGACCTGCTGGCGACCATCTTCGCCGTGCCGTACGCCGTGCTCGAACCCGAGCTGACGTTCGTCCTGGACGACGGGGCGGGGAACGCGGTCGGTTACGTCGTGGGCACCGCGGACACGGCGCGGTTCGTCGAATGGTTCCGCAGCACCTGGCTCCCGCAGATCGGTGAGCGCTACCCGGCGCCGAGCGGGCCGCCGGCCACCCCGACCGAGTCGATGCTCAACCTGCTGCACACGCCCGAGCGGATGATCTGGCCCGAACTGGTCGACCACCCCGCCCATCTGCACATCGACCTGCTGCCCGAGTGGCAGGGCCGGGGCTTCGGGCGCGCCCTGATGCACCGGCTCCTGGACGAGCTGAACGGGCAGGGCGTGCCGGGCGTCCACCTCTGCATGTCCATCGCCAACACCCGCGCCCGCGCCTTCTACGACCGCGTCGGCTTCCGGGAGCTGACGGTGCCGGATCCGGGCCCGGTGTGGTACCTGGGACGGTCCACCGTGGTGGAGTGACCGGGCGGCCAAGGGAGACGGGGACAGAGACGGTGGGCCCGGGGGGTTCCCGGGCGGGCGGTGGCTGGTCAGTAAGGTGCTGGTCACGGCGCTGGTCACGGCGCTGGTACCGCCGGTTCCGGTCTGTGTGACGTGGCTAGTTCCGGTCGACGTGACGTGGCTAGTTCCGGCTCCGGTTCCGGTTCCCGTGCCGGTGTCGATGTCAGATCAGACCTGTAGATCCCTTAACGAGGTGACCGCATGGCCGCCGGGTCGTCCCCACCGCCCGTCACCGTCATAGGCATCGGCGCCGACGGCTGGGCCGGGCTGACGGAGCAGGCGCGCGAGGTGCTCCGTGGTGCCGAGGTGGTGATCGGTGCGGCGCGCCAGCTGGCGCTGCTGCCCGCCGGCTGCACGGCGGAACGCGTGGCATGGCCCGTGCCGCTGCGGCCCGCCGTGCCGCGGCTGCTCGCGGCGCACGCCGGGCGCCGGATCGCCGTCCTGGCCAGCGGGGATCCGCTGTTCCACGGCATCGGGCGGGCGATCGTGGCGGAGGTCGCGGCGCCGGGGGAGCACGCCGGCGGGTGGCGGGTGCTGCCGCACCCGTCGTCCGTCTCGTACGCGTGCGCCCGGCTCGGGTGGCCGGTGGAGGACGTCGACGTGATCACGCTCGTCGGCCGTCCCCTCGGCCGGCTCGCCGCCGCACTGCACCACGGGCGGCGGCTGCTGGTGTTGAGCGCCGGCGCCACGACCCCCGCCGAGGTCGCCGCGCTGCTCCGGGACCGCGGCTTCGGGCCGAGCCGCATGCGGGTACTGGAACAGCTGGGCGGGCCGCTGGAGACGGTGACCGAGGCGTGCGGGGACGGCCTCCCGAGCGCGAGGGACGGTCGCCCGGGTGACGGGAACGGTGGCCCGGGTGCGGGGGACGGCTTCCCGGGCGACGGGAACGGTGGCCAGGACGGCGGCGGTGGCGATGGCGGCGTCGTCACCGCCGACACCTGGGCGCGCCCGCCCGGCGACCCGCTCAACATCGTCGCCGTCGAGTGCCGCCGCGCCCCGGACGCCGTGCGGCTCGGCGCCGTGCCGGGGCTGCCCGACGCGGCCTACGACAGCGACGGGCAGTTGACCAAGCGGCACATCCGCGCCGTCACCCTCGGCGTGCTCGCACCCGAACCCGGGGAACTGCTGTGGGACGTCGGCGGCGGCTCGGGCTCGATCGGCATCGAGTGGATGCGGACGCACCCCGACTGCCGCGCCGTCACCGTCGAACGCGACGCACGACGGGCCGCACGCATCACGCACAACGCCGAGCGGCTCGGCGTGCCGGGGCTGCGGGTGGTGACCGGCACGGCACCGGAAGCGCTCGCCGGACTCCCGGCCCCCGACGCGGTGTTCGTCGGCGGCGGGCTCACCGCGCCCGGGCTGCTCGACGCCTGCTGGGCCGGGCTGCCCGCCGGCGGACGGCTGGTCGCCAACGCGGTGACACTGGAGTCCGAAGCGCTGCTAGCCGACTGGTACCGCCGGCACGGCGGCGAACTGGTACGGCTCGCCGTGGCGCACGCCGCACCGGTCGGCGCCTTCACCGGATGGCGCCAGGCCATGCCGGTGACCCAGTGGGCGGTCACGAAAGCGACATCGCGAGGAGAGCGGGCATGACCGTGTACTTCATCGGCGCCGGGCCCGGCGCCGCCGACCTGATCACGGTGCGCGGCGCACGCCTGCTCGCCACCAGCCCCGTCTGCCTGTACGCGGGCAGCCTCGTGCCGCGCGAGCTGCTGGACGACTGCCCGCCGGACGCACGGCTCGTCGACACCGCGCAGCTGAACCTGGACCAGATCACCGACGAGCTGGTCGCCGCTGACCGCGCCGGCCACGACGTGGCGCGGCTGCACTCCGGCGACCCGTCCGTGTTCAGCGCGGTCGCCGAGCAGATGCGACGGCTCGACGCGGCGGGGGTGCCGTACGAGATGGTGCCGGGGGTCCCCGCGTTCGCGGCGGCCGCGGCCGCGCTGAAGCGGGAGCTGACGGTGCCCACCGTCGGCCAGACCGTCGTCCTCACCCGTGTCGCCCAGCGGGCCACCCCCATGCCGGCCGGCGAGGACCTGGCCACCCTCGGCCGCAGCGGCGCCCTGCTCGTGCTGCACCTGGCGGTGCGGTACGCGGACCGGGTCGTCGCGGAACTCCTGCCGCACTACGGCCCCGACTGTCCCGCCGCCGTCGTCGCCTTCGCCAGCCGCGCCGACGAACTCGTGCTGCGCGGCACCCTCGACGACATCGCCGACCAGGTACGCGCCGCCGGCATCACCCGCACCGCGGTGATCATCGTGGGGCGGTCGCTGGGGGCGGAGCAGTTCCGCGACAGCCATCTGTATTCGAGCGACCGGGAGCGGCACGTGTGCTGAGCGAACCCTGAGGCGGGTCCGGGTCCGGGTCCGGGTCTGGGTCTGGGCCCCCCTCAGGGACCGGACCCGGGGCCAGGACGGGTCGAGCCGGGTCGGGGCGGCTTGAGACGGGTCGGCTCGGCTCGGCTCGGCTCGGAAAACCTGGCGTATCAAAAGAGTGGGCGATACGATCGCACACGATGATGACTCAACCTCATGTCGGATTGGGGGCATCGTTCGCGCAAGGTGAGTGCTGATGGGCACTCAGGCAGCGAACGGGCTTTCCCGACTCTCCCGCTGGCAGCGCGTGCGCGAGTTCGCCGTGCCGCCCTCCATGATCGAGACTGCGACCGCCCGCCGGAGCGCCGGTGACTGGGCCGGAGCGTGTGCCGCCGCAGGCGTCGACGTCGATCTCCATCTGCGCACCCTGGCGCGCACCCATGGCCGGGAACTCGTCACCAGACTCCGTGCCGACCTCCGCCACCTGGCTCCCGACCTGCTCCGCTGGCACATGCCCAGGATCGCTCCCGACGGGCTGCTGCGCCCCGGCCTCACCTTCACCCTGGCGCGGTACGACGCCGCCGGGCCTGACGGCGGGGGTGACGGTGAAAGCCCCGTCCACCTCGTGGTCCGGACTCCGCCGGCGTGGGCGGACGCCGGCCAGCGGATCAGCCTCGCGCTGTGGGACGGGTCCGACAGCGGCGCCGGTGCCCACGGCCCTCGGCTCCAGCATCCCCATCCCCATCCCAACCGGCGGTTCCGGCTGGACCTGCACCGCCATCGGTGGGATGCGCGCAGCGCCGGTGAGCTGCGGATTCGGTCCGGCACCGGGTTCGAGGCCGGGTCCGGGTTCGGGGCCGGTTTCGAGGCCGGGTCCATGGCCGGGGACGGGAACGGGGGCGGTGCCGACGAGGAGTCGCCCCCGGAGCTGCTACGGCTGCTGCCGCCGGGGCACCACTGTGCCGTCGACCGGTGGGCGGCCGAGGCGGCGATCCTGCTCCACGCCGAAGGGCTGCCGCACGCCGGGACCGTGACCGTACGGCTGGCCAGCCGGCACTGGCTGGCCCTGGAGCTGACCGCGGAGCGCGACGGCGCCATCGGGTCACCCGGGTCAGTCGGGTCAGTCGGGTCGGTCGGGTTGTCTGGGTCGATCGGGTCGGCCGGGTCACCCGGGTCACCCGGGTCGGCCGGGTCCGCCGCGCCGCGGATCGCGGCGGTCTCGCTGGCCGACAGGGGCGCCTCGGAACTGCCCGTCCTGCCGGACGCGGCGACCTGGGTGCTCCCCGACCTGGAACTGATCCGTGCCGGTCTCATCGACGTCGATCGGCTGCACCCGCTGGTCGCCGCGGCGCTGGCACCGGCCGGTGCGGCACGGTCGCAGGGCCAGCCGGTACCCGCACCCGCACCCGCGCCGGCCCGTGCGCCCGGGCTCCCGGAGCAGGACGTGGGGCAACCACGCCTGGTGGAGTGCCGGGGAGCCCAGCACCGGATCGGGCTGGTGAACGGCGTGCTGGCGGCGCTGGACCACGACCCGGCCGAGGTCCGGCGGGAGGAGTTGCTCAGCGCGCTGGGCGGCGCTCCGGTGCCCTGCCTCCAGGCCATCGACGAGGCGCACCGCCACCCGGAGTGTCTCGCCGGCGTCCGGGAACGCCTGGACCACGGCGACACCGCCGGTGCGCTGGCCATCGTCGAGGGCCTGCTGGGGCCCGAGGCGACGCTGCGCAGCGGCGCGCTGCGGGACGCACTGGAGACGGCCGCGCAACGCCGGATCACGCACGGGCTGTTCAGGGCGGGCCTGGGCCCGGTCGGGGTCGGGCCCGGCCCCGACCGGGCCGGCGACGGTGCGCGCCGCCGCTCCGGTGACCACCGCTCACACCCGCGCCAAGCGACCGTTCGCTGACCCGGGGCCCTTCGCCCCATTCCCCCATCGCCGGCCCACGACGTTCATCCCATCCCCACCGCCGGCCCACTCGGCCCACTCGGCCCGCTACGAAACCAAAAGGTGATGACAATTGACCATTTGTGCCCCGTTCGCCACCACCGACTCCAACGGCGTCACCGGCTCCGCTGAGTCCACCGGCTCCACGGACGCCACTGAGTCCACCGGCTCCACGGACGCCGCTGACGCCTCCATCGGCGTCCGCCTCGACCTCGACCCGGCACCCGCCACCCAACTCGACGTCGCCGGCGACCTGCTGGCCCTGCTGCGGGACACCGGCACCGAACCGCGCCCCGACATCCAGCTGGAGGCCCTGACGCTGGCCGTGGCAGCGGATCTGCCCGTGCTGCTGTGGGGTGAGCCGGGGATCGGCAAGACCGCGGCGCTGACCCAGCTCGCTGCGGCCCTGGACCTCCCGCTGACCACGGTGATCGCCAGCGTCCACGAGCCGTCCGACTTCTCGGGCCTGCCCGTCATCGGTGGCGACCCCGCACAGGACGGTGTCCCGATGGCGCCGCCGGACTGGGCGGTGCGCCTGGTGCGGGCCGGTCGCGGGCTGCTGTTCCTGGACGAGCTGTCCACCGCACCGCCGGCCGTCCAGGCCGCCCTGCTCCGCCTGGTGTTGGAGCGGCGGATCGGTGCCCTGCGGCTGCCGCCCGGGGTCCGGATCGTGGCCGCCGCCAATCCGCGCTCCTCCGCGGCCGACGGCTGGGAGCTCAGCCCGCCGCTGGCCAACCGGTTCGTCCATCTCCAGTGGACCCATGACCACGAGGTCGTGGTGCGCGGCCTGGGCGGGACGTGGCCGCGCGCGACCCTGCCGCGGCTGAACCCGAGGGGCCTGCCCGATGCGGTGGCCTTCGCCCGCCGCGCGGTGTGCGGGTTGCTGTCCGCCCGTCCCACCCTCGTGCACCGGCTGCCCAAGGACGAAGGCCGCCGGGGCGGCGCCTGGCCGTCGCCCCGGAGCTGGGAGATGACCATGTCCCTGATCGCCTTCGCGACCGCGGCCGGCTCCTCGCGCGACGTGCTCTCCCTGCTGGTCAGGGGCACGGTGGGGGACGGCCCCGGGCTGGAGTTGCTGGCCAGCATGGACCGGATGGACCTGCCGGACCCGGAGGACCTGCTCGCCGATCCGGCCGGCGCCGAGCTGCCCGAGCGCGGGGACCTGCGCCAGGCCGTGCTCGACGGTGTGGTGGCGGCGGTCCGGGGGCGCCCGGAGAAGTCCCGTTGGGATGCGGCGTGGACGCTGCTGGTCAGGGCGGTGGAGACCGGGGCACCGGACCTGGTGGTCGTCCCCGCGACGACGCTCGCCACGCTCCGCCGTGCCGACTGGGACATTCCGGCCTCGATCGAGCGGCTCGCCGGAGCGGTGTCGCTGTCCCGCCGTGCGGACCGGGCGGCGGCGCGGGCCGCGGTCACGGCGAAGGCCGGCCGATGAACGGGGCCCTGACGAACGGGGTCCTGACGCACGAGGCCCCGACGAAGGAGGCCCTGACGGAGAGGGGGCCGATGAACGATCGCGTACGTGCCCCCGGCACCCTGGACCGCGACAAGCTGTTCGCCGCCCGGCTGCATGCCGCCCGTGTCCGGCCCTACCTGGCCACGGCCCTGTTCGCCCTGCACGCCGTGGAGTCGCGGCGGGTGCCGACGATGGCCGTCGACCAGCACTGGCGGTGCTACGTCTCACCGGTGTTCGTGGACCGCACCCCGGTCGAGGAGCTCGCCGGCGTCTGGGTGCACGAGGTGTCGCACCTGCTCCGTGACCACCACGGGCGCAGCGACCGGTACGCGCAGGAGCACGCGCTGACCGGCACCGGGGAGCGGCTGCGGATGAACATCGCGGCGGACTGCGAGATCAACGACGACGTGTACGGCGACGGGTTGGCGCGGCCCGAAGGCGCCGTCACGCCGAAGTCCCTGGGGCTGCCCGTCGAGGAGCTGATGGAGGAGTACCTCGGCAGGTTCCACCTCGGGCCGCACACCCAGGCGCTGGCCTGGCTGGACTGCGGCAGCGGCGCCGACGGTCTGGAACGGGGCTGGGACCTGGGCCCCGACGGCGCGCACGGCCTGAGCGACCAGGAACGGGACGCGGTCAGGTTCCGGGTGGCACAGGGCATCATCGGCCGTCCCGGCAACGCCCCGAAGGGGTGGCGGCGGTGGGCCGAGGAGGCGTTCCATCCGCCGCAGCCGTGGCGGGAGCTGCTGGGCGCCGCGGTCCGCTCGGCGGCGTCCGGACCCGGCGTCGGCGAGGACTACACCTACGGCCGCCCGGCGCGGCGCTCGGCGGCGCTGCCCGGCGTCGTCCTGCCGAGCCTGCGGCGCAGGCCGCCGCGGGTGTCCGTGGTCATCGACACGTCCGGGTCGGTCAGCGACTCCGAGCTGGGCAGCGCCCTGTTGGAGGTCGCCGCGATCGCCCGTGCCGTGGGCGGCCGGCGTGACCTGGTCAGCGTGCTGCCGTGCGATGCGGCGGCGCAGACCGTGCACGCGTTGTGCGGTGCGGAGGGGATCCCGCTGGTGGGCGGCGGGGGTACGGATCTTCGCACGGGATTCGCCGCGGCGCTTCGGGCGCGGCCGCGGCCCGACGTCGTCGTCGTCCTGACCGACGGGCAGACGCCCTGGCCCGATGTCCGGCCGTCGTGCCGGACGGTGGTGGGGCTGTTCTCGCGCCAGCGGGCGGGATCGTCCTGGCGGGAGGACGATCCCGAATACCGGCCGGATGCGCCGCCGGCGTGGGCGCGGGTGGTGACGATCGGTTGATCAGCGGCTCCGCCGCGGGGGCGCCGAAGGCAGCCGGATCAAGGGGCGCGGGGAACTGCGCGACCAGCCCACCACCGGCCGGTGGTCCGGCTGCGACAGAAACAATCCCTTCGGGACGGTGACGACCTGACGGTTTCGTCGTGGCTGGTCGCGCAGTTCCCCGCGCCCCTTTAGCGCGCTGCGCGCTCCCCGCTGCGGCAGGAGCAGCTCCTTCGGGGTTGTGTCGACCTGACGGTTTCGTCGTGGCTGGTCGCGCAGTTCCCCGCGCCCCTTAGAGGCGCTTCGGCGCCCCCGCGGCGGGGCCGCAGATCGACACGGTCCCGCGCCCTTTTAGTGCGCTCCGCGCACCCCGCTGCGGCCGACCACCGCCCCGGCGCGGTCGATGCAGATCACGTCCACCGTCACCGGTGCGCCGCGTAGTACGGACAGGGCCTCGTCGCGGGCTCGCTCGGCCACCAGGTCACCGAGTGGTACGCCTGCGGCCCGGCACAACTGCAACGCGGCGAGGCCGGTGTTGGCGGACTCGATGGCCGCTGAAAGGGCCGCGTCGGCGCCGCCCTGGCGGGCGAGTTCGGCCAGGAAACCCTTGTCCACCTGCGAGCGCGCCGAGTGCAGGTCCAGATGTCCGGCCGCCAGCTTGGAGAGCTTTGCGAAGCCGCCGCAGAGCGTGAGCCGCTCGACCGGGTGGCGGCGTACGTACTTGAGTACCGCGCCCGCGAAGTCCCCCATGTCGAGCAGCGCGTCCTCCGGCAGCCCGTACTCGGCGACGACGGTCCGTTCCGAGGTTGAGCCCGTGCAGCCGGCCACGTGCCGGCGGCCGGCCGCCCGTGCCACGTCGACGCCGCGCCGGATCGAGTCGATCCACGCGGAGCACGAGTACGGCACGACGATGCCGGTGGTGCCCAGGATGGACAGGCCGCCGACGATGCCGAGGCGAGGGTTCCACGTGGAACGGGCGATCTCCTCACCGTGGTCCACGGCGATCGTGATCTCGGCGCCGGGCTCCAGTCCCGGCGACGTTCCGTGGCGGGCGGCGACCTGCGTCAGGTGGTCGCGGATCATCTGGCGCGGTACCGGGTTGATCGCGGGCTCGCCGACGTCGAGCGGCAGGCCGGGGCGTGTGACGGTGCCCACGCCGGGGCCCGCCCGGAACGCGATGCCCGAACCGGGGGGCAGAGCGCGCACGGTCACCCGTACCAGGGCGCCGTGCGTGACGTCCGGGTCGTCGCCGGCATCCTTGACCACGCCCGCCGTGGCCAGGCCGCGGTCCTCGTCCAGCTCCTCGACGGCCAGGGCGAACGCGGGCGTCTGGCCGCCGGGCAGCGTGATCGTCACGGGGTCGGGGAACTCGCCGGTCGCCAGCGCTGTCGCCGCCGCGGTGGCCGCCGCGGTCGCGCAGGCGCCGGTGGTCCAGCCCGGCCGCAGGCCGGTGTGCTTCAGTTGGGCGCGGCGACCGCCGCGCGCCGCGCCGTCCACCGCCTCGGCGGTCTCCGTTGCCTCAGCCGTCTCCGTTGCCTCAGCCGTCTCAGCCACGTCCGCCGTCTCCGCCGCCTCAGTCATGGAGGGAGCTCGCTGTCATGCACGTTCTCGTCCTGGGGGGCACGACGGAGGGCCGGAGGGTGGCGGAGCTGCTGTGCGGGGGTCCGTCGGCGCTGGGCGCCGGGACGGTGGTCGTTCCCGGCCTCCGGGTGACCAGCTCGCTCGCCGGGCGGGTGGCCGCACCCCGCACACCTCCGGGCGATGTGCGCATCGGTGGCTTCGGCGGGACCGACGGCATGGTGCGGTGGCTGTGCACCCACCGGGTCGATGTGCTCATCGACGCCACCCACCCCTTCGCCGGAACGATCAGTTGCCATGCGGCGGAGGCCGCCGCCCGTGCCCATGTTCCCCTGCTGGCGCTGCGCCGTCCCGGGTGGGTCGCCACTTCGGGTGACGACTGGCACCGCACCGCCTCACTCGCCGGGGCCGCAGCGCTGCTGCCCGCGCTCGGCCGGCGGGTCTTCCTCACCACCGGCCGGACGGGGCTCGCCGCCTTCGCCGCGCTCGACGACCTCTGGTTCCTCGTACGCTCCGTCGACCGGCCCGAGCCGCCCTGCCCTCCGCGGATGCAGGTGCTGCTGGACCGCGGCCCGTTCACGCTGGACGGAGAGCGCGAGCTGCTGCGCCGGCACCGTATCGACGTCCTTGTCACCAAGGACAGCGGCGGCGCGGCGACCGCGGCGAAGCTGACGGCGTGCCGTGCGGCGGGGGTCCCGGTCGTCATGGTCGACCGACCCCCGCTTCCGGACGGCGTGCCGGCCGTCGCCACCGCGGAGGAGGCGGTGGAGTGGGTACGGTGCGCCCGCACGGCCATGCCCTAGGCGTCGCGGCGGCGCAGCACCAGGTGGCCGGCGGCGAGGGCGGCGACCGTCCACGTCACCAGGATCGTCAACGCACCCCAGGTGCCGTAGTCGCGGCCGAAGCGCGGGTCGTCCCCGGGCCCGGTGAGATGCATGAGCACCAGGCACGCGTTGCGACGATCGCTGTAATCCGCCCCCCGGGGCGGTAGGGGGCGCTTTCGTCATGCTCAGGCAGCGCTGAGGCCCTGCCTCCGTGTGGCGACAGGGCCTCGCGACGTCCCGCCGGGCTTTCGGCGGAGTACCGTTCGGAGTGTCGAAGTCTGAACGGAAGGCACCAGTATGCCTGATAGCAAGAGCGCTCGCATCGGCCTGCACGTCCGCGAACTCCGGAAGCGCCGAGGTCTTACGCAACGGGAACTGGCCAGCGCATCCGCTGTCTCGCTCGCCACGATCAGGAAGTTGGAGCAGGGGACCGGCGGTGAGCCACGGCTGGAAACACTACGTGCTCTGGCAATCGCGCTCCAGGTGAGCACGTCCACGCTGCTGCGCCGCGATGCCCCCGCTGACGAACCGGCCGGGGACGAGTGGGCTGAGGTGCGCGCCGCGCTGATGACGTCCCCTACGCCCACGTACGCAGGCGAGGGCGCGCCCACTGCCCGTGGGCTACACGCCGCCCTCCAGGCTGCTGGCCCGCTCTTCTCCAGCGACCGATTCGCCGAATTGGCTACCGTTCTCCCGTCGCTCCTCAGAGACGCCGGTGTCCTCGACACCGTCGACCCCTTGGCGCGCGCCTGCCGTGGCCGCCTGCTCCAGTTGACCGGCTGGTTGTTGACGCAGATGCGGCAGTTCGACGCTGCCGAACACGCCCTCACCCGGGCCCTTGCCGTCGCTGTGGATGAGCAGGACGGCGCGGCCACCATCACGACGCAGTGCTGGTTAATGCTGCGCACGGGCCGTCTGGCCGAAGCGCGGCAGCTGGCGGAACGGTGGGCCGATGACGTTGAGCCGCGCTTGTCCCGGGCCACTGCGGATGAGCTGTCGTCGTGGGGTTGGCTGACGCTACGGCTCTCGGCTGCTGCGGTGCGCGATGCACGGCCCGAGGAGGCGGCGGACGCGCTCCGCATGGCCAAGGCCGCGGCTGCGGCTCTGGGCCGGGAGCACACCCCCGGGGGGGACTTCCTGCGGACGTTCGGGCCGACGACCGTGACGTTGAAGCGCACCGAGAACGCCGCGGTGTCCGGGCGGCCGGACGTGGTTCTGCAACTGGCGGAGCAGATCCGGAGTGCTGAGATGCCGCCCACGAGCAACAACTGGAACCGCCACCTTCTGGATGTGGCGGACGCTCACGCTCGGCTACGCCACTACGCGGAGGCGGTCGATGTCCTGGACGGAATCAACGTGGCATCTCCGCAGTGGCTTCCGCAGCAGCGGTACGCGCGGGACATTATGAGCCGGGTGATCAAGAGGCGGCGCACGCTGACGCCGCAGATGAGGACGCTGGCTGACGTTACGGGCGTGCCGGTGTGATTGGTTGACGCAGTAGCACTTCCGAACCCCACCTGGGCAAAGTAGCCATTGAGGCACGCACCGGGGTTCCGTACGTTCCTGGACATGACGCAGGTCACAGACAGCGATCACTTGAGTACAGCGCCGGGAGCTGGCGCCCCTGCGGCCCTGCAACGTGGCCTCCCGGACATCCAGACGATGCGCGCGGCTGCCGCCGCGCTGCTGAAGCCCGATGAGCCGTTGCCGCGCTTTGACGAGCTGGCCGACCGTACCGACGAACTGCGCCGCCACCTCCGGGACCTGATCCCTGCGGTCGGGAGCGCCGCGCGGGCGTTGCCGGTCGGGGACGGGCCGCGGGTGGCCGCGCTGCTTGCGGTGGAGAACGTCCAGGCGCGCCTGAGCGCATCCCCCGGTTCCGGTCTCCAGTCCGCGACCCTCTACACCCGGAGTCTGGCCCGGGAACTGCGCGACCTGTGCGACCACCACGAGACGCTGACCGGTGCCCCGGTACGGGGGCTGGCATGACGGGGTCCGCGTCTGCGGAGTGGATGCTTGGGCCGGAGCGGGACGACGAGGGGCACATGACCGTCCGGTTGCGCGAGGTGCAGTGCCGGGACTGCGGCGAGACCTCAGGGGCGAACCCGGAGCAGGGTGTGACGGACCGGTGGGCGTTGCGTCACACGGTTGACAGAGGTCACCGGTACTACCGGGAGATCATCAGCGCAGACCTCGTCACCCAACCCGCACCGACCAACCCCCTGTACGAGCAGGAGACGGTCCGGTGAGTGCGCACGCCCGACCACGATGCCGATCGCGGACCACCCGGATCCTGCGCGTCGCCGTCCGGCACCCGTACCGCACCTGTCGACGCGCCGATGACGAGCTCACGCAGCGCACCAGTTTCGGTCTCTGGCAGACCGTGGCCCTCTTCGGGTTCGTGCTCACGATCGACGGCTGGGTCGCCGTCCAGATCGCCCACGTCCTGCTCTCCCGCTGACCCATCAGATCAGGAAAGTTCGACATGTACGAAGAGCAGCCTTCCCGGCTCCCGGTTCAGACCTTCACCTGGTGCCAGTGGCACGAGGGTTACACGGCCACCGGCCTCATGGTCGGCGCGATCGAGCAGGGCTCCGGACCTGGCATGAGCGTCTACGCCTGCGCACCCTGCCGTCAGGAGCACGATCTTCGGCCCTGGAGCGAGACGGGCCTCTAGCCCTCGGCCACCCCACCACCACTGTCCACCAGATCCGCGGAAAGCCTGTGATCCTCCTGCACTGCACCGCCTGCGACCAGGCCATACCGCCTGACGAGCCCTACAAGGTTCATGACCTCGACGACGACACCGGCTACACCTACACACACCCCACCTGCCCGCCGCCGTCACCCGCCGTCAGCACCGACAGGCCCCGCACTCCGCCCGCCCCTCACTCGCCCCGGTTGTTGCCCGCCACCGACCGGGCAACCGCCCGCCGCGGACGCGGCCTGCACGGTCACCTTGTCCACCAGCTCGGCCAAATGATCACCTCGGGCCAGCTGGGCGACGGCCCGCTGGTGCCCGACGACGTTTGCCACACCTTCGACGTCTCCCGCACCGTCGTGCGGGAATCGCTCCGCGCGCTGGAAGCAAAAGGCCTGATCAGTGCCCGTCCCAACGTCGGTACCCGGGTACGGCCGGCCAGCGACTGGAACCTCCTCGACGCCGACATCATCACCTGGCGCTCTCTCGGCCCGCAGGCCGACGACCAGCGCCGCGAGCTTCGCGAACTGCGCTGGACCATCGAGACGTGCGCGGCCCGTCTCGCCACCCACCGCGCAAACCAGGAGACTCGCGCGATGCTGAGCGCGAGCGTTCGCCCTATGACCTGGAGCCTGCACGGGGCAGACCCGGTCGCCTTCGCCCGCGCGGACGACCAGTTCCACACGCTTTTGGTCCAGGCCTCCGGCAACCAGATGATGCGGCACCTGCACGCGATCGTCACCAAGACCGTGCCTGAAGCCCCGGCCGACCCGACACCGCACGCCGACTGCCACCTCAGCCCAGCCTCCGTGGCACAACACGACGCCGTCACCACCGCCGTACTCCACCACGACGCCAACAGCGCCGAAGCGGCCATGCGCACCCTGCTGACCGGCCTTCTGGGCACGGATACGGCAGTGCCACCGCGGGACGACCCCCACAGCCGCAACCGCAACCGCGACAGCACCGACGGCGAGGAAGCCCAGCCCCGTCCGGCGCTCCGGACGGCACCCTGACCGCCCGGCCCCGCTCGCCCGAAAGCACGCGTCCCCCGTCGTGTCCACGGCGGAGCCGGGGCCGGGCACGGGCCCGCCCTCGACCGATCCTCAGCGGCCGGTGCAGGCCTCCCGCAAGACCCTCGTAGCAGCTGCCCGCACCGCGCCGCTCCGAGGACGGGCGGTCGCCGTCCTCCCGCGGCGACCGTCGCCCCGGCCGGGTCCTCCATACCCGCCCGGCCGGGGCACTGACACACCGATACGTATGAACTCGAAGAGCGCAGAGCAGCAGCCCACCGGCCAGGACGTCACCGTCGAGGAAGCGGCCAAGGCGATCACGTCCATGGGCGCTGGACTCGATACACAACGCCCTGACGGTAACTCAGCGACGGTCGGTGCCCCGTCGTCGCCCGCATCACCCGGTCGGATACCTCCGGATCACCCGGTCGGATACCTCCGGATCACCCGGTCGGATACCTCCGGATCACCCGGTCGGATACCTCCGGGGCGTCCACACGACCGGCTCCGGCTCGCCTGAGCGCTCGTCCGCCGGTCCGCGCCGCACCGCTCGGGTCTGCGAGGACCCGACGATCAGCAGGGTGCGCATGTCGACCTCCGCGGGATCGAGGTCGGCGAGCCGTACGACACGGACCCGTTCCCCGGGCCCGCCGACGTCGCGGGCGACGACCACCGGTGTGTCCGGGGCCCGGTGTTCCAGCAGGAGTTCGCGCGCCTTGGCGACCTGCCAGGTGCGGCTGCGCGACGCGGGGTTGTAGAGCGCGAGGACCAGATCGGCGGCGGCCGCGGCACGCAGCCGTTCGGCGATGACCTCCCACGGCTTGAGCCGGTCGGACAGGGACAGGGTCGCGTAGTCGTGGCCGAGCGGCGCACCCACGCGTGCGGCTGCCGCGTTCGCCGCGGTCACCCCCGGCAGCACCCGCACCGGCACCTCGCGGTACCGGTCCTGCCCGGCGGCCTCCAGCACGGCCGTCGCCATCGCGAACACGCCCGGGTCGCCGCCGGACACCACGGCCACCCGCCGCCCGCGCCGCGCCAGGTCCAGCGCGAACTCGGCGCGTTCCGCCTCCACCTTGTTGTCCGAGCCGTGCCGCACCTGACCGGGGCGTACCGGCACCCGGTCCAGGTACGTCGTGTAGCCGACCAGGTCCTGCGCGGCGGCCAGCGCCCCGCGCGTCTGCGGTGTCAGCCAGAGCGGGCCGGCGGGACCGGTGCCGACGACGACGACTTCACCCCGGTCGCACGACTCGCCCGCCGCCTGCGGCTCCTCGGGTTCCGGTGTCCCGCCGGGCCCGACCGCCTCCCCCGACCCCGCCTCCCCCGACCCGACCGGAACGCCCGCGCGCCGGCTCGGCAGTACGGCCACGGAGAAGTACGGCACCGAGTCGGGGTCGACATCGGCCAGGTCGCCGGTGCGTTCGCCCGGCATCGTGGCCCGTTCCACGTAGTGGGCCTCGTCCAGCCGGCCGGCCTTGTCGAGGGCCGTGCGCACCGTGTGGAAGGTGCGGCCCAGCTTCATCACCACCGCGGCGTCGGTCGCGGCGAGCCGCGCCGTCAGCTCCTCCTCGGGCAGCGTCCCGGGCAGCACCGTCAGCACTTCCTCGGCCTCCACCAGCGGGGTGCCCAGTCGGGCCGCCGCTGCGCTCACCGACGTGACGCCGGGGATCACCTCCGTCGGATAACGGTGCGCCAGCCGCTTGTGCATGTGCATGTACGAGCCGTAGAAGAGCGGGTCGCCCTCGGCGAGCACCGCGACGGTGCGGCCCGCGTCGAGGTGCGTGGCGAGCCGAGCCGCCGCCTTCTCGTAGAACTCGTCCAACGCGCCCCGGTAGCCGCCCGGGTGGTCGGTGCCCTCCGTGGTGACGGGGTAGACCAGCGGCTCCTCGATGTGGTCGGGCCGCAGATGGCGCGCCGCTATGGATCGCGCGATCGATCGGGTGTGCCGGGCGCTGTGGTACGCCACCACGTCCGCTTCGGCGATGGCTTCCACCGCGCGTACGGTCATCAGCGCGGGGTCGCCCGGGCCGAGCCCGACGCCGTAGAGCTTGCCGAGCCGCTCGCCGCCCACTCCGGTGCTCATTCCGCCTCGCTCGCCATCGCGTTGACGGCCGCAACGGCCATCGCGCTGCCGCCACGCCGGCCGCGTACCACCAGGTGGTCGAGGCCGGTGGGGTGCGCGGCCAGCGCCTCCTTGGACTCCGCAGCGCCGACGAAGCCGACCGGCACCCCGATGACGGCTGCCGGGCGAGGACCGTCAGGACCGCCTTCGGCGAGGATCTCCAGCAGCCGGAAGAGGGCGGTGGGCGCGTTGCCGATGGCGACCACGGCGCCGTCGAGCCGGTCGCGCCACAACTCCAGGGCGGCGGCGCTGCGCGTGGTGCCCAGCTTGGCGGCGAGGTCGGGTACGGACGGGTCGGAGAGCGTGCAGACCACGTCGTTGTCGGCGGGCAGCCGCTTGCGGGTGACACCGCTGGCGACCATCTGCGCATCGCACAGGATCGGCGCGCCGGAGCGCAGCGCCGCACGTGCGCGGGCCACGACCCCCGGCGTGTACCCGAGGTCGCGCACCAGGTCGACCATGCCGCAGGCGTGGATCATCCGGACGGCGACCTGGCTGACGTCGGCGGGCAGCCCCGCCAGATCCGCCTCCGCACGGATGGTGGCGAACGACTGTCGGTAGATCGCCGCCCCGTCCTTCTCGTACTCGTAGTCGTACTCGAACACGGTCACTGGGATCTCGCTCGTTTCGTCGTGGTGACGGGCGGGTGTGCGGTCGGGGCCGGTACGGCGGCCGGAGTGGTCCCGCGTGCCGCGGCAACGGCCCGCGCGAGGCCGGTGTCCGGCACGGGAACGGGGAGGGGAACGGGCAGGTCCGGGCCGGCGGCACGGCGGACGGTCACGCGGTAGCCCACGACGGGCGGGCCAGCCTCGTCGGAGCCAGAGCCAGAGCCAGAGGCAGAGGCAGAGGCAGAGGCAGAGACAGAGACAGAGGCGGAGGCGGAGGCGGAAGCGGAAGCGGAGGCGAAGGCGGAATCGGAGCCGGCGTCCGGGGCGATGTCGGAGGCCCTGTTCGGGGCGTCGGCCACGCCCGCCACGGCGACGACGTCGACCCAGTCGCCCTGGGGATGGCCGCAGCGGCGCTCGCAGCCGGACCAGTGGACGGGCAGGAGGCCCTCGTGCGCGCCGGTGGATTCGGCCGGCGGCGCCATGGTCAGCGCCGCCGCGTCGGACCGCACGTCGGTACGGGACTTGGCGCATCCGGGCCGTCCGGTGCAGGCGCTCACCCCGAGACCCGGCGAGCAGGGGGTGAGGACCCCGGCGGCGTGCACGATCCGCAGCCTGCGCACGGCCTCGTCCGATGCGAGCCCCGGCACGAGGACGCCCCGCCAGGGCGTGATGCGCAGCCCGCCGACGGACCCGTGGGAACCCCCCGACATGCCGGCCATGCGGAGCACGCCGGCCATGCCGGACGCGCCGACCAGCAGGCGCCACTGCACCACGGAGAGCCGTCCGAGCGGCGCGAACACCGAGACGACGGCGGTGCCTCCCCGACCGGGCAGGACACCGGGACCCGGCCGCGCGCTGCGGCCGCCCGCAACGCCGCCCACCTCCGGTACCGGCACCGGCCCGGTCACGGCCACGCCCGCCGCGCGCAGCGCCGCCGCCACGTCGGGCTGGTGGTCGGCCGGCAGTTCGCGCACCCGCCATGCGCCCGTACCGGCGGCCTGCGCCGCGGTGTGGAACGCCTGCGCGGCGGCGAGTGCGGCGTGCGGTGCGTCGCTGGCAGCGACGACGTGTGGCGGGCCGGCGCCCATCCGGAGGATCGCCCGGTCACCGGGCGCCGCGTGCAGCGTCACGTCGGCGCCGAGGCCCGCGACGTCGCCGCGGCCGTCGTCGAGCACGAACAGGAACCGCCCGGACAGCTCCGCGGTCCAGTCCTGCGCGCAGAGCAGGGCGTCGAGCGCGGCGGCCCACGCCTGGACGTCGGCGTGGCCGTTCTCGTCGAGTCCGGACAGCGGGCTGGCGATGATGTTCCGCACCCGTTCGTGCCGGGGCGACGGCAGCAGGCCGGCAGCGTCGAACAGGGCGGACAGTTGCGGGCCCGCGGTCTCGGCGAGGCCGCGCAGTTCGGCGTTGCCGCGCGAGGTGAGCCCGATGCGGCCGTCCCCCAGCTGCTCGGCTGCCGTGGCCAACGCCTCGGCCTGACCTGACGTCAGTGCACCTCCGGGGGTGCGTACCCGGGCCACCCAGCCGTCCTCGGCCCGGTGCAGGCGCAGCACGCCCGGGCAGGCGTCGGCCCGTTCCCGGGTGGAGGGCATGCCCGCGGGGCGGTGCGAAAGGGCGGGGGGTGACATATCGGCGAGCATACCTACGGTCTTGATCCGGTCTTCGGGGCGCCATGTGTCCGACATGTTCCCTAGTGTGCGCGGGTCTGTCCGACGTGTTCTGTGGTTTGTGCGGTCTGCCGGTCCTTTGCTCATGGCCGGCGGGCCGGCGGGCAGGCGGGCAGGCAGTCAGGCGGGCGGGCGGGCCTGCTCGGCCAGGCGGTGGTGGGGTTGCGGGAGCCGCGCCGGTTCTTCATGGGTGTGTTGCGTCCGTGGAGCAGTTTCTGGACTCGTTGACGTATTCCGTGCCCGTCCCCACTGTGAAATGAGGACCGCCCGTGCCATGAGGTGCGTACGGGCCCCTTCTGGAGGACATGGCGAAGGGCAACGGGGAGGCGTGGGACGGATGGCCTGGGACGAATGGGAGCAGCTGAAGTCGGAGGCGGCGCGGAAGCACGACACGCACATGCGGCTCAACCAGCTGCCGGACAGCCCGGGAGGCAGCGCTGAGCCGGGCGGCGACCTCAAGGTCGGCTTCAAGGACCTGGCCGCCATCGGTGACGACGCCTTCAAGCTCTGGGACCACCTCGGCAAGGACGGCAAGCACGCCGACGCCAGCACCACCAAGGCGGCGGGCGACCTGAAGGCGCAGGGGTTCAAGCTGGGCCCGGCGCTGGACACCACCCAGAGGCAGTGGGCGAGCCAGCTGAAGACCCTGCTGGACGCGTGCGCGCAGATCTCCAACCACATGGACTTCACGGAGAAGGCGCACAAGGGTGACGAGCACTACATCTACGGCCAGCTGAGCAGCATCTCCACGCTCGACAAGGGCTTCGACGAGAGGACCAGGCCCTGATGGACCTCGACACGCTCCGCTACGGCAAGTTCGAAAGCCTCGGCACCGCGGTCGCGGACTGGGCGGCCATGGTGAAGAAGCTCGAGACGCTGGCGAAGGAGGCGAAGGACGGTCTCAAGGGCCGTGCCGACAAGGCCGACTGGAAGGGCTCCAACGCGACCGTCTCCAAGGAGTTCATCACCAAGACGGCCAACGAGTTCGCGGACGCCCACACCGAGGCCGGCACCGTCCACAACGTCCTGAGCGACACCCATGGCGAGCTCGTCAGGTACCAGAAGCAGCTTCAGAGCGCGATCTCCGACGGCCTGAAGAAGAACCTCACCGTGACGGACACCGGCAAGGGCACCTTCACCGTCACCATGAACATCCACCCCGACCGCGCCGCCAAGGGCACCCACGTCCCCGACCACACCGTGGAGGACGAGAACGCGCTGCGCGACCGCGTCCAGAACATCCTCAAGGGCGCGACCGAGAGCGACGACTCGGCCGCCAAGGTCCTCGACGAGCTGATGAAGCAGACCCCGTACGGCTTCTCCGACGCCTCGTACAAGGACCGGGACACCGCGGCGAAGGCCGTCGAGGACGCCGAGAAGTACGCCGACCTGATCAGGAAGAAGGGAGACGACATGTCTCCCGAGGAGTTCGACCGGCTCAACAAGATCCTGGCGGCGCACAAGAACGACCCGCTGTTCCAGGAGAAGTTCGCGACCACCCTGGGCCCGCGCGGCCTCCTCGACTTCTGGGCGGACCTGGCCGACACGACCGACGGGGGAGTCGGCAGGGACCGCCACGACCAGCTCGCCGAGTTCCAGAAGAACCTCGGCATGACCCTCGCCGGAGCCACCCGGTCCGACTCCCCCGCCATGCAGAAGTGGGAGGACGACATGGTGAAGCTGGGCGACGACCAGTTGCAGACCCGGGTCTCCAAGCCGTACGGGTTCCAGGTGATGAGCAACCTGATGCGGGTCGGCGACTGGGACGACCAGTACCTGGACAGGTACGGCAACGCCCTGGTGGGGATGGAGAAGAAGGCCCGCCGCGCTGAGGTCCTCTGGGGCAGCAACATGGGAAAGGGCCTGGTCCCCAACCTGAACTTCATCGGCGAGGACAACGGCCACGACCCGATGGGCGGCTTCATGCAGGCCCTGTCCAACAGCCCGGACGAGTCCACCCACTTCTTCAACGAGAAGCAGCCGAACGACAACGCCCAGTGGGTCCTGAAGGACCGCGGCGTCTTCGACACCACTCCGCAGAACACCCACGACGGCAACCAGACCCTGGAGGCCACCGGACGCGCCCTGACCGCCGCCACCACCGGCATCAACCCGAACGACCCGCATCCCCAGCACCTCCCGCACACGCCGGAGCAGCGCCAGGCGCTCGACAGGTCGCTCGGCATCCTGGCCGGCGCCGGCGACGACATGCACTCCGAGTTCCGTGACGACATGGCCAGGGTGCTGTCCAACTACGGCCCCGAGTACATCCACTCGGCCAGCGCGCAGTACGACGACCCGAACGACCCCAACCTGCTGGACCGGCACCACCTGCTGGAGGTCACCAAGCAGATCTCCCGCGACGGCGGCTCCTACGCCGAACTCAACACCGGCCTGAGCAAGGACATCGCCCACTACATCGCGACCGCCAACCCCGACGACCCGAAGGAGTCCCTGAGCAGGGCGGGTTCCACCGTGGGATTCATGGAGCAGGCCCGCTACCAGGCCCTCGGCACCGACAAGCCGGACCCGACCTGGAAGTACCGGTTCATCTCCCACGGCTCGGGCGCCGTGCTCAACTTCATCCCGGAGGTCGGTGGCCCGCTGGGCCGCGGCGCCGACCTGGTCACCCAGGCGTTCCAGGACGACGAGAAGGCGAGGATCGAACAGGACCACATCGAGCAGACCCGGCAGGTCTTCGGCGGGCGCGAGAAAGAGCTCCACCAGATGGCCGAACTCTGGAAGCAGCGGTATCCGGACGAGGTGGGCCGTGGCCGCGACTTCGACGACTACACCCTTGTCAAGCAGATCAACGGCGACGCCTACGACGCCAACCATCAGGCCAAGGGCCTGGCGGGGGACAACTGACCATGACCGCGGGAGACAGCTGATCATGAAACATTCCCGGCCGGCCTCGGTAGGCAGGTCCCGGCGTACCGTGGCCGCGCTGGTCGCGGCGGTGGCCCTGGCCGCGGTCGCCGGGTGCGGTTCGTCGCGTGACTACACCGTGCCGGACAGCCTCTGCGGGGTCCCCGTGCACTCCGCCGACCTTGCGCCGCTGCTGCCGGACGGCGGCACCCTCAAGCAGGACCGGTACCCGTCCGAACCGGGGGCACCGCGGTGCACCGTGCTCGTCGACGACTCGCAGGTCATGCGGTTCTCCGGGGACTTCGCCGAGCCCGAGACCGACCCGTTCAAGGTGAACGAGGCCGGCCTGCTGGACCAGGGACACCCCGAGCAGGTGGAGCACGTCGGAAAGCGGGCGACCCTCACCGACCACGGCGCCCTCGCCGTCACCGACTGCACCCACCAGGGCAAGCGGAAGCAGTACGTGGTCGAGCTGGACCTGGCCACCGACACCCCCGGGAAGACCGCGGACCGCCGCAGCGCGGCCCTCACCCTCTTCCGCTCCTACTTCGCGCACGCGGCGCAGAAGCAGGGGTGCTGGTGACGGCCGGTAGCGGCCGGTGGTCGGGCGCCGGCAGTGGCCGGTAGCCGGTTATGGCCGGTGACCGAGGCGGTCCGTCACCGCGAGGACTTACGATGCACTCCGGCGGTCCGGCACGCAGGCCAGGCCGCCACCGCCCGAGACGGCACGGGCCCCGGTACCCGGGGACCCGAGGGAGGAAGCCGGTGCGAATCCGGCACGGTCCCGCCACTGTGAGCCCGTCCCCGACGCACACCGCCGGGGACGGGTGAGTCAGGAACTCCTGCCGTTCTTCCGACCACCCGGGGCGCGGACACCCCGAGGAAGGCCTGAAGCACGCATGATCCTGCTGCTGTCGACCTCCGACACGGACCTGCTCAGCGCCCGTGCGGCCCGGGGCCCCGTCCCGTACCGGTACGCGAACCCCAGCCGGCTCCCGCTCGACGAGCTGCCCGCGCTGCTGGACGGCGTCGAGCTGGTCGTCGTACGCCTGCTGGGCGGCATCCGGGCCTGGCAGGACGGCCTCGACCTGCTGCTCGGCGCCCCCACCGGGGCGGACGCATCGCCCACCCCCCGCCTTCCCGTGGTGGTCCTCACCGGCGAACAGGCCCCGGACGCCCAGCTGATGGCCGCGTCCACGGTGCCCGTCGGGATCGCCGCCGAGGCGCACGCGTACCTGGCGCACGGCGGCCCGGAGAACCTGGCGCAGCTGGCCCGCTTCCTCTCCGACACGGTGCTCCTCACCGGCCACGGCTTCGACCCGCCGGCGCCCGCTCCCACCTGGGGTCCGCTGGAGCCCACGCCCCTCCAACCGGAACCGGGACCGGAATCCGCGACCGCCGGCACACCGCACACCCCGACCATCGCCGTGCTCTACTACCGGGCCCACCACATGAGCGGCAACACGGCCTTCGTGGCGGACCTGTGCCGCGCGATCGAGGACGCCGGGGCCCGCCCACTCCCGCTCTACGTCGCCTCGCTGCGCAGCCCGGAGGCCGAGCTGATCGACGCCCTGCGCCCGGCCGACGCCATCGTGACCACGGTGCTCGCCGCGGGCGGCAGCCGGCCCGCGGACGCGTCCGCCGGTGGGGAGGAGGACGCGTGGGACGCGGGTGCGCTCGCCGGGCTTGACGTGCCCATCCTCCAGGCGCTCTGCCTGACGAGCCCGCGCACCGCCTGGGAGGAGAACGACGAAGGGGTGTCCCCGCTGGACGCGGCGAGCCAGATAGCGGTGCCCGAGTTCGACGGGCGGCTGATCACGGTGCCGTTCTCGTTCAAGGAGATCGACGAGGACGGGCTGCCGAGTTACGTCGCCGACCCCGAGCGTGCCGCCCGGGTCGCCGGGATCGCCGTGCGGCACGCGCGGCTGCGGCACGTCCCGGCCGCGGACAAGCGCCTCGCGCTGGTCCTGTCCGCGTACCCGACCAAGCACTCCCGGATCGGCAACGCGGTCGGCCTGGACACCCCCGCCTCCGCCATCGCGCTGCTGCGCCGGCTGCACGCGGAGGGCTACGACCTGGGGCCCGCCGCCTCCGAAGCCGATCCCGCGGCCGATCCCGCGGCCGACGAATCGGCCGGGCTGCCGGCCGTGCCCGGCTTCGTCTCCGGCGACGGGGACGAGCTGATCCGCGCGCTCATCGACGCCGGCGGCCACGACCAGGACTGGCTGACCGAGGAGCAACTGGCGCGCAACCCGGTGCGCATCCCGGCGGGCACCTACCGGCGCTGGTACGCGACCCTGCCCGAGGAACTGCGGACCGCCGTGGAGGAGCACTGGGGTCCGCCGCCGGGTGAGATGTTCGTCGACCGCAGCCGTACTCCCGAGCGGGGCGGTGCGGCCGGCGGTCAGGACGAGGACGGCGACATCGTCCTGGCCGCCCTCCGGTTCGGCAACGTCCTGATCCTCATCCAGCCGCCACGCGGCTTCGGCGAGAACCCCATCGCCATCTACCACGACCCGGACCTGCCCCCGTCCCACCACTACCTGGCCGCGTACCGCTGGCTCGCCGCGGCCCAGGAGGACGGCGGTTACGGCGCCCACGCCATCGTCCACCTGGGCAAACACGGCAACCTGGAGTGGCTGCCCGGCAAGAACGCGGGGCTGTCGGCGGCCTGCGCCCCGGACGCCGCGCTGGGCGACGTGCCGCTGGTGTACCCGTTCCTGATCAACGACCCGGGCGAGGGCACCCAGGCCAAGCGGCGCGCGCACGCCACCCTCGTCGGCCACCTCGTACCGCCGATGGCACGCGCCGACTCCTACGGCGACATCGCGCGCCTGGAGCAACTCCTCGACGAGCACGCCCAGATCGCCGCCATGGACCCGGCGAAGCTGCCGGCGATCCGCGCCCAGATCTGGACGCTGCTCCAGGCCGCCCGGCTCGACCACGACCTCGGACTCACCGGCAGCGGGCAGCCGGAGGACGACAGGTTCGACGATCTGATCCTGCACGTCGACGGCTGGCTCTGCGAGATCAAGGACGCCCAGATCCGCGACGGCCTGCACGTCCTGGGCACCGCGCCGACCGGCCCCGAACGCGTCAACCTCGTCCTGGCGATGCTGCGTGCCCGGCAGATCTGGGGCGGCGCACAGGCGCTGCCCGGACTGCGCGAGGCCCTCGGCCTGGACGAGTCGGCGGCGACCCGCAGCACGGCGGACGCCGCGGAGGAGACCGCACGCGGCCTCGTCCAGGCGATGGAGGACGCCGGCTGGGACCCGGAAGCGGTCCCGGAGGTGACCGCGGGCCACCCGCAGCCGGTCGCGGACGTCCTCGCCTTCGCGGCCCGCGAGGTGGTCCCCCGTCTCGCCGGCACCACCGCCGAACTCGACCGCACCGTGCACGCCCTGAACGGCGGCTTCGTCCCCGCGGGCCCTTCCGGCTCCCCGCTGCGCGGCCTGGTCAACGTCCTGCCGACCGGCCGCAACTTCTACTCGGTCGACCCGAAGGCGATCCCGTCCCGGCTCGCGTGGGAGACCGGCCAGGCGCTCGCCGACTCCCTCCTGGAGCGCTACCGCGCCGACCACGACGGCACCTGGCCGACCTCCGTGGGCCTGTCCCTGTGGGGGACCAGCGCGATGCGCACCGCGGGCGACGACATCGCCGAGGCGCTGGCCCTGCTCGGCGTGCGCCCCGTCTGGGACGACGCGTCCCGGCGCGTCACCGGCCTCGAGCCGATCCTGCTCGCCGACCTCGGCCGCCCGCGTATCGACGTCACCCTGCGCATCTCCGGCTTCTTCCGCGACGCCTTCCCGCACACCGTCGGGCTCCTGGACGACGCCGTCCGTCTCGCCGCCGGCCTTGCGGAGCCGGCCGAGCAGAACTTCGTGCGCGCCCACACCCAGGCCGACCTCGCCGCAGGCGCCGACGAACGCACCGCCACCACCCGCATCTTCGGCTCCCGCCCCGGCACCTACGGCGCCGGCCTGCTCCAGCTCATCGACTCGCGCGACTGGCGCACCGACGCCGACCTCGCCGAGGTCTACACGGTCTGGGGCGGCTACGCGTACGGCCGCGGGCTCGACGGGCGCCCGGCGCGCGCCGAGATGGAGTCGGCCTACCGGCGCATCGCCGTCGCCGCCAAGAACACCGACACCCGCGAGCACGACATCGCCGACTCGGACGACTACTTCCAGTACCACGGCGGCATGGTCGCCGCGGTCCGCTCCCTCACCGGCACCGCGCCCGAGGCGTACATCGGCGACTCCACCCGCCCCGAGACCATCCGCACCCGCACCCTCACCGAGGAGACCTCCCGGGTCTTCCGCGCCCGCGTCGTCAACCCCAAGTGGATCGAGGCGATGCGCCGGCACGGCTACAAGGGCGCGTTCGAACTGGCCGCCACGGTCGACTACCTCTTCGGCTACGACGCGACGACCGGCGTGGTCGCCGACTGGATGTACGACAAGCTGACCGAGACGTACGTCCTGGACCCGGTCAACCGCGCCTTCCTCCAGGACGCCAACCCCTGGGCCCTGCACGGCATCACCGAACGCCTCCTGGAGGCCGAGTCCCGCGGCATGTGGGAGAAGCCGGACCCGCAGGTCCTCGCGGCCCTGCGGGAGGCGTTCCTGGAGGTGGAAGGGGCGATCGAGGGGGACGGGGACGAGTCGGACGGGGCAGACGGGTCGGACGGGTGAGCGGAAGGAGAGCCGCGCGACCAGGCGGTGCTTGCGGTGGGTGGCGCCTGTAGGCGGTGCCTGTCCGACCCCGCCGTCGGGGCGGTGTCCGTCCGCCCTTGGGGACACCGGTACCCTTCCCCCTACTATGGGCGATCTTGTGACAGAGCGGCTCGTGCTACATCCGTTGACCGTCGACGAGTCGGAGCGCGTGGCGGCGGGGGACTCGGGCGGTGGCAGCGGATGGGCGCGCGGATACCCCACGCCTGGCGACGTGTCCGCCGCCAGGCGTTTCCTGATGGTCTGCGCGAGCACGGATGATCCCCAGCCGTTCGGCAACTACGAGATCCGTCGCCGCGAGGACGGCCAGGCGATCGGCGGCATAGGCTTCCACGGGCCCGCGGACGAGAACGGCAGCGTCACGATCGGCTACGGCCTCGTCTGGTCGGCGCAGGGCAGGGGATACGCCTCCGAAGCCCTCCGCGGCCTGCTGTCGTTCGCGCGGGCCAGCGGCGTCACCTCCGTGAAAGGCGACGCCGACCACGGCAACCTCGCGTCCCACCACGTCATGCTGGCCGCCGGCATGCAGCCGGTCGGCGAGGACGAACGCGTCAGGTACTTCGAGATCGCCTGGACCGACACACCGGCGCATACGGACCCACGCGCCTAGGCGGGCTGCGCCCAGCGCACCACCCCCGGCACCACCAGTCCCACGACGAGGAACACCCCGCCCATCACGGACCAGCCGACCGTGCCCCCGTCGAGGCAGAGCCATGCCAGGACGGAGGGCGCGGCGACGCTCGACAGGCCGCTGCCGAAGCGGAAGACACCCGAGTACTGGCCCTGCGCGTGCGCCGGCGCAAGGAGGTAGCGCAGCTCGAACGAGCCGGCGGCATGCAGGAGCTCGCCGAAGGTGTGCACCCCCACGCCGGCCAGGATCAGCAGGACCGCACCCCAGGCGGGCAGCCCGGCGGCGAGCCCGATCAGCGACAACCCGGCCAGGAAGGCCCAGCCGGCGCGCCGCCAGGCCCGTGCGGCGGAGTCGGCGGAGTCGATGCCACGGCTCGCCCTGACCTGAAGGAAGACCACCATGAGGGTGTTGACCAGGACACTCGTACCGACGAACCAGCGGGGCGCGTGGGTGTGTCCGATGATCCACAGCGGCAGCGCGAAGACCAGGACGGCGCCGTGCATCGACATGACGCCGTCGAGCGCCGTGACCACCATGTACCGGTAGTCCTTCAACGCCGACCAGCGCCCGTCACCCGGCGGAGACGGAACGGGCGGCAGGGACGGAAGCCGGCTCACGACGGCGGCCGTGGCCAGGAAGCTCACCGCGTTGCCCAGCACGAGACACAGATACGCCGCATGCGTGTCCAGCTGGACGACCAGCGCGGCGACCAGGGCACCGATGCTGGTCGCCAGATTGACCGCGGCGCGCATATAGGCCCGGAACCGGGCGGGTCGCTCGCCCGCGAGCCCCCGCACGATGGGCCCGCGGGCCGCCTGGCTCGCCGAACCGGCCAGCTGGGTCAGGCAGATCACCGTTGTGAACAGCCAGAACGAGTGCACGAGAACCAGCATCGCCATCGCAACGGCCTGCGCGGTCAGGGTCAGCAGATACACCTCGCGCGGACCGCGCCGGTCGGCGATCCGGCCGACCGGGATCCCCGACAGCAGCCCGACCAGGGCGCCCCCGCCCATACCAAGGCCGACCTGCGCCACGGGCAGCCCGACGGAGCGGGTGAAGAAGACGGCGGCGCTGAGCGTGAACACCCCGCTGCCGAGCATGTTGATGAAACTGGCGGTCGCCAGGATGCGCCGCGGGCCGGGCTCGAGCAGGATGCCGTGCGCGACGAGCCAGGATTCCTTCGCCCCTTCCGGGCATTCGACAGCCGGTTGTTTTTCCGGCACATGATCGGACGCATGGTTGGACACGTGATCGGACACGGGATCGGAGTTCTGGTCGGGTACCTGACCGGGCACGTCTGACGTCACCATTCCCCCTGCATTGTGGTCACTGCGCTGCTGACCTGGGAGTATGAGGGTGGTGAGGGCTACCGAAAAGGCATTCGGGCAGCGGTAAAGGTCACACGGAAATCGGGAACGATTCGTGTGCGTAATAGCGTTGGAACAGACGTAAGAACGGTGGGCGGGACCCGAAAAGAGCCACCCAAGGAGTCACTCAGGGAGTCACTCAAAGTCCTCCCCGGGTGGCCCGGCCACGCCCACACACGCCTCGTTGCCCTCGGGATCCGCCAGCACCCAGTTCGACGGCGCGTCGGCGTCGTTCACCAACCGCCCCCCGGCCGCGAGCGCCGCGGCAATCCGCTCCTTGGCCTGGTCATACGGCACCCAGACGTCGACGTGGACCCGATTGCGCTGCGGGCGCGGCGCGGCCATCCGCTGGAAGTAGAACGGCGCCCCGCGACGCCGCGGATCGATCAGGTCCTCGTCACTGCCCGCCCGATTCTCATATCCCAGCAGCGCACGCCAGAACGGCACCACGTCGGCCCCGACGAGAGCGTCGACGGTGACCTGCACGGTCTGCACACGGGACGGATCGGCCACGACGCCCAGCAAGCGCGCCAGCGCGGAAATCTCCCGGGCCACCTCGACATGCCGCTCGGTCAGCCCGTAGTAGTCGCCCGTGACCGTGATCAACCGCACCGTCACGCCGTCGCGCCGCAGGTCGACGTCCGGCGGAGCGTCGTCCCCCGGGCCCGGCACGCCCGGCAACGCCCCGATCCCCTGCACGAGCCGGGCGCCGACCCCGAACGACGGCACCCGGAAGAACGCACACGCCCCCTCGCCCACCACACGCCAGTCCTCCAGACCGGCGGTCCCATGGAACTGCTGTGGCCGAATACGCTCGATCGTGCGTTCTGCTTCGCTCATGCGTTCAACGTAGCGGGCGGGTGCGACAACGATCCCTTGCGAGGGGGCGAGGGTACGGTGGACGGACCACCTTCTGGCGGGGGCAGCCGTGAACGCTTCGTTGGATTCGGGCATGGGCGACCGCATCGCCGCACTCAGGTACCGGCGCGGTCTCACCCAGGAACAACTCGCCGAGCGAGCCCAGGTCTCCGTGGACGTCGTGCGCAAGCTCGAGCAGGGCCGGCGGAAGACGGCACGCCTCGTCACCGTCAACGCGCTCGCCCACGCCCTCGACACCGAGCCCAGCCACCTGGTGGGGCAGCCCACCACCTTCGAGGTGCGCAACGCGAACACGGAGGAGTCGCCGTCGGTCCTCGCGCTGCGCGGCGCCATCTCGCCGGTGGGCGATCTGCTCGACGGCGAACCGGACCCCGAGGACCCGCCGGACATCCACCAGTTGCGGGAATCGCTGCGTTCGACGGAGACGATCCGCCGAGACGGCCGGATGGCCGAGGTGGGCGTCCTGCTGCCGCCCCTGATCCGTGACGCGCGTGCCGTCGTGCACGCCTCCACGGGCAGCGAACGTGCCGCCGCCAACTCCGTCCTCGCGGTGGCCTACCAGGTCGCTGCGGTCACGCTGACGGGGCTCGGCAAGGAAGACGCGGCGTTCACCGCCATGGAGCGCTCACTGTCCGCGGTCCGGGACGGCGACGACCCCGACCTCGAAGCCATGGCCGCCTCCACGCTCTCCTACGTCCTCGCCAAACAGGGGCGTCTCGCCGACGCCGAGCGCGTCGCCCTCGAACACGCCGAACGCGTCGAACCGGGCTTCCGCGGCACCTCGAAGGACCTGGGCCTGTGGGGCATCCTGCTGCTGCGCGCGGCCACCGCGGCCGTCCGGCGCCGCAAGCACGACCAGGTACTCAGCCTCCTCCGCCTGGCCAAGGGTGCGGCGGAGACGATGGACAAGGACCTGCTGCTGTACGCGACCCCCTTCGGGCCCACCAACGCCGCAGTGGCCCGAGTCAACTTCCTCGTGGAGATGGAGCACGCGGACGAGGCCGTGCGCGCGGCGCGCACCATCCCCGACCTCGGCTCCCTGCCGCCGACCTGGCGGGCCCGCCTCCACGTCGACCGGGCCCTGGCCCACAGCGACATGAACAAGGACCAGGCGGCCGTCAACGCCCTGCTGGTGGCCGAGCGGGACGCCCCGGAATGGATGCGCCACCACTCCACATCCCGACGTCTGGTGGACGAACTGCGGGGGCGTGCCCGCCGTCCGGACGCTCCGGTCCACGGCCTCGCGGACCGCTTGGGTCTGCTGGGGTAGGGCACGTTGTCCTACCCGGTTCGCAGACTGGGACGGCTCGTCACTGTGATGTAGTCACTCCGCTCCGTAGCGTGATCGACGTGACCATCACCACGCGGGACATCGCGCGCATGCGCATCGCCGCGAACGAGTTGCTGACCGCCGACGGGCCCCTCCCACGCTTCGACGACCTCGCCGAGGCGGCCAGTGGCCTGCGGACGCACCTCCACGACCTGATCCCCGCCCTGGAGGCCGCGGCTCGGGCGCAGCCCGACGCGTCCGCACTGGTCGCCGTCCAGAACGCCCGCGCATGTCTGGCCGCAGGGCCGGGCCCCGGTCTCGTCTCGGCCACCCGACACGCCCGGAGTCTCGCCCGCGAGCTGCGGGCGCTGTGCGGGCACTACGAGACGTTGACCGCCGCCCGCGTCCAGAAGCCGGTGTGACCCCTCCGCGGCACCGAACGGTGCCGGAATCGTGCTGCCGTCCCTCGCGGTGGACCCCCTCACCTACGCGGAATCCCACCCGCGTCCCCTGCTCGACCTGGGCCGCTGCAACCTCACGACGGCACGCAGGCTCACCGAGGCACTCGAGCCCGGGCGGGCGTGACGCTCGCTCCGGCGGCGCGCACCGCACCCACGAGTCGCACCGCGGCCGGCGTCTTTTCCCGAGGCGGAAACCTGCTGGCGTGCCGTGCGGACCCGTCTGCATGCTGCTCCGGTCCGTGCCGCCCTCGCCTGCGTGAGCACAGCGGGACGCGACACGCTTCCATCGAGTTCTGCCGGTCGTGTCTGGTTCCACGTGTACCTCGCCGGCTATGCAGCCGGCGTCCCCCGCCGCACCGTGGCCTGCGGTTTTTCGCGTGCGGGAAACCCGCTGGCGCCCGGTGGGGGCTCATCGTGCACGCTGACCCGGTCCGTGCCGCCGTTGCGCGCATGAGCGCGGCGGGACCGCGGCACGCGTCAATCGAGAGCGAGAGGGCGGGGGATGAGCCCGATGACCGGGAACCGGAAGATCGTGGGCGGCGGCCTGGCAGCGCTGGCCCTGCTGCTGACGGCGGCGTGCGGAAGCGGCTCCGACGGCGGGGGGAGCGATCAGTCGAACGACGGGGGGAAAGGCGGAACAGCCGCATCCGGGTCCCCGTCGGCCTCGCCGACCCACGCGCCGGCCAAGCCGATGGCGAAGATGCCGGCCGGCACGGACGCGGGGCTGAAGATCAAGGGCAGGCTCACGGTCTGCCAGGGCCCGGCGGGAGCGCCCTTCTTCGAGGGGACCGACAGCACCGGGTCGGCCGCGGGCGGAACCACCCACGAGAAGGGGTTCGACGTCGACCTGCTCACCCTGGTGGGCGAACGGATCGGCGCGGTGCCCGTCATCAGCGGCTACAACGACGAGATGCACATGATCGACGGCACGGCGCTGAAGCAGGGCGTGTGCGACATCGTCGGCGGTGTGGCACCCGACAGCCCCGCCTCGTTCCCCGAGATGTCCTTCAGCGTGTCGTACTTCACCAAGGACCAGGCCATCCTCTCGAAGCAGGGCGCTCACTACACCTCGCTCGACGCGCTCGCCGGCAAGCGGGTGGGCGCCTCGGAGAACGACACCGGTCAGCCGGACGCCCTCGACACGTACAACAGCACGCACAGCAAGAAGATCAAGGTCACCCGGAGCCGCATGCCGGAGGAGTTCTACGGGCAGTTGCGCATGAACCAGATGGACGCCGTGGTCACCAGCAACGCCCGGGCCATGAACATCGTCGCCGAGCACCCCGACTGGGGCATGACGGCCAGCGGCGAGTTCGGCGACCGCTTCCAGGCCCGCTTCGCCGTGCGCAAGGACAACACCGCCCTGCTCAAGCAGATCGACGCGGCGCTGGCGGACGCGGGCGGCAACGGGCAGTACGCGAAGGCGTACCGCACCTGGTTCGGCGGCGAGCCGGCGTCGGTGCCGAAGGGCGAGTGACGTCCGCTCGCCGTCCCCCCGACGTCAGCCCGCCGCGGCGCCCAGCACGATCACGCCGAGTGCGATGAGCGCCGCGACCTTGGCGACCTCCAGCGCGATGTAGTACAGGTGCGCCCGGGAGCGCGGTAGCTCCTCGCCGGCCAGGACGCGGTCGGAGCGCCGGTTGAGGCCGGGGCGGACCACGCCCAGTTGGGCGGCGAGCAGGGCGGCGGACAGTGCGGTGAGCACGACGACGGCCGTGCTCGGGCCGCCGGCCGCGACGAGCCCGAGCACGGCGACGGCGAAGGCGGCCTCACAGATGTTGAGCGCGCGGAAGACGAGCCGGCCGATGCCCAGCCCGACGGGGACGGTGACGCCCGGTGCGCGGAACTTCAGCGGTGCCTCCAGGAAGGAGATCGCCAGCACCATCCCCAGCCATACGAAGATCACCGCACCGGCTACGGCTGCCGTGGTCCCGTTCATCGTCCGTATTCACCCTCTTCTGTCCCGTCTGCGTTCGGTACGTGTTGATCGTTGCCGTTGTGACGCTACTTGACTGTTTCTGGTCGTCCCTGACCGCCTCTCCCGTCATAATGGCCCTTGGTCTGAACCGGCCGTAAAGGAGGGGCGATGACCGAAGGAGCCGGAGCCGGGGGCCTCGTGCCCGGCGGTGTGCGGAAGGACGGCGGGCCGGGGGGCGGTGGGCCGGAGGATGCGGTCCCGCGGGTGCTGGCGGACGTACGGGAGCTGGTCGAGAGCACCGACGAAGGATCCGCCGGCGCCCTGTGGAAGCTGGCCGAGTCCGGGCGGCAGCTCGATGCCAACGTCGTCCACCTGCCCCCTGGTCGGGGCGTGGACCCGCACGCCGAACCCCTCCTCGACGTCATGCTGCTGGTCCTCGGTGGCGACGGCACCCTCGCCACCGTCGACGGTCCCCAGCGCCTCACCGAGGGCACCCTGCTGTGGCTTCCGCACGGTGCGCGACGCGCGCTGACCGCGGGCGAACGGGGGCTGTACTACCTGACCGTGCACCGGCGCCGGCCCGGCATGTTCCCCCACCGCCTGAAGGGCGTGGGTGGGGGCACCTCCCACGCCCGTGGAGAGCAGTGGGGGAGTACCCCCAGCCGTCGTGCGGCCGAGCCGGCCGCGGCGACCCTCGACCCGGCCGTTTCGGAAGCGCTTCCCCGGGCGGGTGAGCGGCCGACGGCCCTGGTCAAGGCCCGGATGCTCTTCACCGACAGCCGTGGCCGGGTGCTGCTGGTGCGGCTCCAGCCGGTGGGGGAGCGCCCCTGGGGGCTGCCCGGCGGCACCGTCGAGACCGGGTCGGAGAGCCCGCGTGCGGCGGCCGTCCGGGAGACGGCGGAGGAGCTCGGGCTGGACTGCACGCCGGGGCGGCTGCTGAGCGTGGACTGGGTGACGCGCCCGGACGACCGGCCGCGTGTGGTGCACGTCTTCGACGGCGGACGGCTGGCGGACCACCGGCTGGCGCGCATCCGGCTGGACGAGGACGAGCTGGCCGAGTGGCGGATGTGTCCGCCGGGAGAGGCCGAGGAACTGCTCACCGACGCGGGGTGGGGCCAGCTGAAGGAGTCCCTGGCGGCGCTGACGTCGGGGACCGGTCCGGTGGAGTTGGTGGACGGGGTGCCGCCGGGCGCTTGACCGCCTCGCGGCGGCCTCCGATGCCACCGATCACCTGCCGCCGATCACCGCTCATCACGCCTTTTGGCCGGAACATTACATTCCTTGTCTACCATCCGATGAGGAGCTGCGTGATCTTGATCTTCACCGGTTGGACCGGCGAGAGGGCTGGGGGCTATGGGCGCGGCGCACGGCGACATGGGTGGACAGGAGCCGGGTCTGCTGGCGGCTCTGCTGGGGCAGCGGGGCCGTCTGCTGGACATCTATCGCACGGTGGTGACCCGCCCCGGCTGGGGCACCGCCGAGATCGCGCACCAACTGCACATGACCGAATCCGATGTGCACGACTGTCTGGACGAGTTGGCGGAGCTGTCCATGCTCTTCTATCCGTCCGACTACACGGCGACGCCCGTCGCGCTCAGCCCGGAGGTCGGTCTGACCGCGCTGCTGAACCAGCGTGAGAGGGAGATCTGCACCCAGCAGGCCCAGCTCGCGGGGGCTCGCGCGGAGGCCGCCGAACTCGTGGCGGCCTACTCCGCGCACCGCGGGCAGTGGGGCAACCTCGGCCTGGAGCAACTCGACGACCTCGCCTCGGTACGGGCCCGGCTGTCCGAACTGGCCGTGCAGGCACGCGAGGAACTGCTGTCGTTCGCACCGGGCGGCGCGCAGAGCCAGGAGGCCATGGAGGCCAGCCGGCCGCTGGACGAGAAGAGCCTGGCGTCGGGCGTCCGCATCCGGACGCTCTACCTCGACAGCGTCCGCAACGACCGGGCCAGCACCGAGTACGCCCGCTGGTTAGCCGGCCTCGGAGGCGAGATACGCACCATCCCCTCGCTTCCGGTGCGCATGCTCGTCGTGGACCGTTCGGTGGCGGTGCTGCCCGCCGACCCCAAGGACAGTCGCGCCGGCGCCGTCGTGCTGCACGCCCCCGGCGTACTGGCCGCCCTGGTGCACCTCTTCGAGATGACCTGGCAGCGGGGCCACCCCCTGGACGGGGCGCGGCCGTCGGCCCCCGACGAGCCGACGGCGCAAGAGCTGGAACTGCTGAGGCTGCTGGAGCTGGGCAGCACGGACGAGGTCGCCGCCCGGCGGCTCGGCGTCTCGCTGCGCACGGTGCGGCGGATGATGGCCGAACTCATGGGACGGCTGGGCGCCCGCAGCCGCTTCGAGGCCGGGGTGCTCGCGGCACGGGCCGGCTGGATGTAACGGCGCCGAAGGCGCCGGTTGAGGGGCGCGGGGCTGTGTCGATATGCGGCTCCGCCGCGCGGGCGCGAGCAACCATCCACCGGCATGGGGGTACCTCCCGCTCGAGCGAAGCCGAGAGTGGGGGAGGTCCGGTCACGACAGGAACAGCCCCTTCGGGCAGGTGACGACCCGCAGGGTCGCGTCGTGGCTGGACGCGCAGTTCCCCGCACCCCTACGGGCGCCCCGCGCCTGCCGTGGCCGTCTGGTGCCATGGCAGTTAGCGGCCTTGGGACGGCCGACGTACCGGATCTCGCCGTGCCACCATGTGCTGCCATGTACGCGATCCACATCCGGCTTGCCGTCCCCGAGCGGGACCCGCTGGACATCCACGACATCGCGCGAGAGCTGTCCGGCACCCCGGACTGTCTGTTGCAGCATGTCTACGCGCCTGGATCCCGGGGCAACGGGCATCGTGGCGTGCTCTACGTCGCAGGTTCGTCCGTGGTGGCCGCGGGCGAGGGGGTGCTGGCGGCGGTGCGCAGAGCGATCGGGGGACGCCGGATGCAGGCCGATCTGGTGACGTCCACCGATCCGCGGACCGTCGGGCTCTGCGATGCCACGGTCCGGGTGACGCATCTGCCGGTGACCGCGAAGGCCGACCAGGCCTGAATGGCACCTTGATGCCGGGGCACCTTGAGGCCAGCGGAACGGGTGGAGATGGCGCCAGACGGTGTGTCACCGTAGAGATGCGGCGTGCGGGTGGATTTCAGGTAACGAGAAATCATACGGAGCCCCCTGCCTCCGTGAGTCCTGAATCACGGTTCCAGGAACACCAGCCATACTCATGAAGAGGATCTCCATGTCTATGCGCTTCCCGATTCCGTTCGTCGGTCCCACGGCGGAGATCGAGACGCTGCTGATCACCACTGTGACGGAACGGTCGGATCCGTTTGGGCTCGGTATGGCGGAGCCACACCGCCGGGCCACTTCCTTCAGCTGGGGTTGGGATTAATCGCAGCACCGCTTTCCCGCTTCCCCCGACCACCGACTCCGCGCCTGAGGAAACCATGTCCCACGCTTTAGGCGACAGTTCTTGCCCTGCGCCGAAGTGCACCACCGGTCCCCAACGCGCCACACCGACGACGTGGCACACCCGCTCCCCGAAACTGTGCCGGAGGTGTCGCGCCGACCTTGCCGCGACCCTCACGGAACTGCCCCGGCTGCACCGCGAGATCGGCTACCTGCTGGAGCCGGCGACCACCCCGCGCGGGGAACGCGTCAGCGGCACCCGGCGGCTCGGGCCCGTGTTCGACGAGGAGGCCTCCGCGGTCCGTGCGCTGATGACCGGGGTGCTCGCCTCCTGGGCGGGGACGCTCACCCGGCTGCTGCCGGGCCCGGCGCCGGAGCGCGCGGTCGGGCCGCTGGCCATGTTCCTCCTCCGCCACCTGGACCTGCTGGTCGTCCATCCGGCGGCGGCCGAACTGGCGGAGGAGATGCGCGCCCTGATCACCCGGGCCCGGCGCGTCGTCCAGCGGCACCCCGCAGGCCACGTCACGCTCGGACCCTGTCCGCGCACCGGCTGCGGGAGCACCGTGGAGGCCTCGGTGGCGGACGCGGACGTGGGCGCCGGCACGGACGGTGCACCGACCGGTGACGTGCGCTGCGGCGCCGGCCACACCTGGCCGGCCCGGCAGTGGCTGGCGCTGCGCCACACCCTCACCCGCGACGCACCGGAGACCGCTCCAGCCCGCCGGACCCTGCCCACCAGACTGGCGGCCCAGGCCGTGGGCGTCTCCGAGGCGACCGTCCGCAAATGGGCGAGCCGCGGCAAGCTGACCCGGTACGGAAGCCATTCCCGTGCCGAGTACGACGTCGAGGAGCTGGCTGCCCTGGCGACCGGATAACCCGTTTTCGGTAAGGCAAGAGAAGACTCCCCCAAGGCTTTGTTCAGCGATTTCAATGCGCTGGGCAAGGCCCTTTGGGCGTTTCTCGGAATTGCTGAGGGTCGCCGAGGGTCGAAATCGTCTGCTTTCCCTGATGTTTGACACCGCGACATGAAGATGTCACGCTCTTGCCGACGGAAGAAGTGCGCCCAATACGCGGCCTGCGGCTCCTCTCCTCGATGTGCGCGGTCCATCGAGACGTCCCGGTCGTCGCCTTTCCGCCCCGGCCGCCCATTCGCCTTTCACGCCACGTGCCGCATGCAGCCACCTGTCAGCCCCTCAAGAAGGCAGGGTTCATGGTCATTGACTCGGACGATGTCATCGCGAACTCGATAGAGGAAGTCCGCCGTGTGCAGCAGGCCTGGGAGGAGAGCCGCCGCAGCGTCTCCCCTTCCGGCGCACACGCGGAATTCGTGGCACACATACGTCGCACCGTCGCCTTCTACCGCGCCCTGGACCCGGCAGCCGAGCTGCCGCTCGTGAGCCGTGCCGACCACCAGGCGGACGGTGACCGGTTCCGGTCGCGTGACACCTCCGGTCCCGTCCACCGGCTGTCCTCCAGCGGCACCACGGGGCAGCCGCTCGAGGTCACCCTGGACGCGGCCGCCTGGTACGCCGTCAACTACCACTTCTTCGCGCAGATCCGGGACCTGGCGGGGCTGCCCGACGACGCCTTCCGGCGCGGCCGGCCCGCCGTCCTCTTCGTCAGCAACAAACCGGGCCGGCCCAGCTTCGTCCGCCCTCTGCCCTCCTTGAACGACGGGCTCTACCTGCGCCTGCAACTCCCCGAGTCACCGCAGGCCACCCTCGCGCTCCTGCACAAGTTCCGGGCACCCGTCCTGTACGGCAAGCCGACGTACCTGCTCGACCTGCGGGCGGCGCTCCTCAGCCAGGGAGCGGACCAGGCGCCCTGGCGACCGCGGCTGCTCCTGGTCAGCGGGGAGCCGCTGCACCCCGACGACCGCAACCGGCTCACCGGCTACTTCGGCGCACCCGTGGTGGACGCACTCGCCTCGACCGAAGGCGGCCTGATCGCGGCGACCGCCCCCGACGAGACGACGTACCGCGTCCTGGCCGAGAACGTGCGGCTCGAAGTGCTTGACGACGCCGGCCGGACCGGACCGTCAGGGCGGGGCGAGCTGGTGCTCACCAACCTGGTGAACCGCAGCACCGTCTTCGCCCGGTACCGCACCGGCGACCTCGCGGAGCTGGCGACCGCGGCGGACGGCTCGCAGCGGCTGCTGCGGCTGCGCGGCCGGGAACCGGAGACGGTCTGCTTCCGCACCGGAAAGCTGCCCGCCGACGACGTGCTGCGGGCCATCGGCCACCTCCCCGGACTCGCCGACTTCCAGTTCGTCCTGAACGACCGGCGGCGCACCCTGCTGCGCTGGTCGGCGGAGGCGTCCTGCGCCGAGCCCGCGGCCCTGGCGAGCACGCTGCGCCGGCGGATGTCCGACCTGCTGCCCGGCGAGGAGATCGAGCTCCAGGAGTGTGCGCGCATCACCCCGCCGGGCGGGAAGAAGCGGCGGTTCCAGCTCTGAGCCGACCCGCCGCGGTGCCGGCTGCGGGCCCGACCCGTGGCGGTGCCGGTTCCGAGCCGACCCGTGGCGGCGCCGGCTGCGGGCCCACCATCCAGCCCCTCCACCCCCGTACCTAGGCGGAAGACTCTGATGACTCTGAATCTGACGTGGACCGGCAACCACTTCCTGGACGCCCGTGAGCAGGCCGACCTGATGAGAGCGGCCACCGCGGCCACGGACATCACCACCAGGGCCGACGTCTGGAGCCGCGACGTCGCCGCCGCCGTGTCCGCGTACTTCGACGTGCCCGCGGAGTTCGTGCGCGTCGGCGCAGGAGCCACCCAGCTCATCGACATCCTGCTGCGCTGCGCCTACCAGGGCCTGGTCGTCGACGTCACCCCCAACTTCCACCTCACCGCGACCGTCTCCCGGCAACAGGGCTGGAACTACCAGGAGGTGCCGGTACGCGAACCCGGCGAGCTGCTCACCGCGCTCGACCCGTACCTGGACCGGCCCGAGGCGATCATCGTGCTGTGCTCGCCGCGCAATCCGCTCGGCTACCAGTTCGACGTGCGGGACATCGCCGCGCTCCTGGAGCGTGCCCGTGGCCTGGTGGTGCTCGACGAGGTGTACGCCGACTTCGCGCCCGACACGGCGCTGCGCCTGGCGTCCACGTTCCCGAACCTCGTGGTGATGCGGACGTTCTCCAAGGCCTGGGGGCTGGCGAACCTGCGTATCGGGTTCGCCGTCTCCCAGGCGTTCGCCCGGGAGGACTTCCCGTTCTTCCTGATGCCGAACAGCGTCGCCGGCGTGGCCCAGCAGACCGCGCTACGGCTGCTGGCCGGCCCCGACGCCGTGCGCGACAGCATCGACCGGACGATCACATGCCGGCAGAACCTGGTGGCGGGCCTGGAGAAGATCGACGGGCTGCGGGTCTGGCCCTCGGACGCCAACTACCTCTGCCTGGAGAGCCCGCACGCGGCCGAGATCGTCGCTGAGCTGCACGAGGCCGGCTACCGCACCCGGCTCGTGCACGACCTCAGGAACTACCCCGCCGACTGGCCGCAGGGCGTACGGATCAGCGTGCCGCCCGAGCCCGACGTCGACACCATCGTGGCCTGCGTCGCCCGGGTCCACGCGGCGGCCGGCGGCCGGCCCCTGGCACAACCGTGACAGCGCCGCAGGAGGTCAACGGGCCGCCGACGCTCAGCGCCGACGGCCGGTTCGCCAGCTGGCTGAGCAGCGGTGCGGCGGCCCCCCGGCTCGTGCTGTACGACCTGGCCCAGCGGCGCGAGGTGCGTCGTGCGCACGTCGACGCGGCCCGATGTCGCGCCTTCACCTGGACCCACCTGCCCGGCCTCGGTCTGGCCGAGGCGGACGCCGACGGGACCGAGAGCCGGGCCCTCTTCCTGGTCCGGGTCGCCTCCGGCGAATGGCTCCGGCTCGGCGACGCCTCGACGACCCGGATGCGCATCGTCCAACTCTCCGACCGGCGGCCCGACGACGTCGTGGTCGGCGTCGCCGGCCAGGACCCGGCCCACCGCGACTACTTGCGGATCTCGCTGCACACCGGCGAGGCGACCGCGGTGCTGCGGGACTCCGCACACGCGGCCGTGTACTTCGACCGCGCCCTGCACCCCAGGCTGACCGAGACCGTGCGGGAGGACGGCTCGCGTGAGCTGCGGCACGTCCCGCCGCCAGGCCGGCAGACCGGCGACCGCTACCTGGACATCCCGCACGGGCAGGCGCTCACCACGCGGTTCCTGCGCTTCGGCGCCGACCCGGCCACGCTGTACATGGTGCTGTCGGCCGGCCCGGACGGCGTCCAGCTCGCCGAGCTCGACTGCCGTGCGGGGGAGCCGGCGGGCGCGCCACGACCGCTGCACCTGATCGAGGGCGGCGGGGACTACGCGGACATCCTGTTCGACGAGGCCACCGGCGCCCCCGACCTCCTGCACGTCGAGCGGGCCCGGCTGAGCTGCGTCCCGCTGAACGAGCAGGGCGCGGACGCGGTCGACCGGCTGCGCCGGGCGCTCGGCACCGAACCCGCGGTGCTGGAGCGCCGGGCCGGCAGCTGGCTGGTCGCCGCGCACCGCCCGGAGCGCGACGTGCACTACGCGGTCCACGACGCGGAGCGCGGCGAGACCTGGCCGCTCAGCCGGGCGCGCCCCGGACAGCGACCGCTGCCCGTGGAGTGCCGGCCGGCCCGGGTGCCGCTCCGGGACGGCGGCCACGCCGTCACCTACGTCACCCGGGGAACCCGGGCGTGGCGCGCGGGCGGGGCGGGCCCGGCCGTGCTGCTGGTGCACGGCGGGCCCTGGCGGCGCAGCCGCTGGCAGTACGCCGAGCGGCGGGCCTGGCTGGCGGCGCACGGCCACACCGTGATCGAGCCCAACTTCCGAGGCTCCACCGGCTTCGGCTCCGCCTGGATCAACGCAGCGGACCGGCAGTGGGGCGCCGCCATGCAGGACGACCTGGAGGACGCCCTGGACTGGGCGGTGGCCGAAGGCCACGCCGACCCGGACCGGATCGCCCTGCTGGGCGGCAGCTACGGCGGGTACGCGGTGCTCCAGATGGCCGCGACCACCCGGCGCAAGCTGGCCTGCGTCGTGGCGACGTCGCCGCTGACCGATCTCGTGCGGTTCCTCCAGGAGCCGCCGGCCTTCTGGCGGACGGCGACCCCGATGCTGCACCGCAGGGTCGGCAACCCCGCCGTGCCCGAGGAGCGGGCGGCCCTCGCGGCGGCCTCGCCGGTGAACCACCCGGAGGGCTTCCGGTGCCCCGTGCTGCTCGCGCACGGCGCCCATGACAGCCGGGTGCCGGCCGAGATGGCGACCCGGATGTTCATGGCCCTGGCCCAGGCCGACCGCGACGCCACCCTCGCCCTCTTCCCCGACGAGGGCCACGAGGTGGTGAGCACCGGCAACCGCGCCGCACTGGACGCGCTGCTGGCCGGCTACCTGGACCGCTGGCTGGGGCAGACCGCTGAGCCGCCGACTCCGGCGACTCCGGCGGTGCCGGGCGAGCATGCGCAGGCCACACCACCGGACACCACGATGAAGCTTTTCGACTCACCACGCGCCGCCCGTCGCAAGGCGGTCGATACGCCGAATTCTGGAGCGCACCATGGCACTTCACCTGACCGGCAGTAACGCCCTTCTGCTGCTGACCCCCAAGACGGGCAGCACCTGGATCCGCCGCAAGGTCAAGGAACTCGGCCTCGCCTTCACGGAGGTGGGGGACCCGGCGATGCGCGAGCACGACCTGCTCGCCGACTTCGACCGTTCCCGGTACGGCGTGATCGGCGCCTTCGTACGCGACCCGCTGGAGTGGTACCGCTCGTACTGGTCCTACCGGATGGAGAAGGGCTGGCGACCGCAGTACCCGTTGGACGAGCACTGCGAGAGCGACGACTTCGAGACCTTCGTGCGCCGCGCGGTGACCACGCTCCCGGGTGCCCTGGGCAACATCTACACCTCGTACGTGGGCGCCCCGGACGAGGAGGTCGACTTCGTCGGCAGGCAGGAGAACCTCCAGGAGGACTTCGCCCGCTTCCTGGAACTCGCCGGTGAGAAGTTCGACCGGTCGGTGCTCGCCGAGGGGAGCCGGATCAACGCGACCACGATCCGGCCGGACTACTCGGAGGAGCTCAAGGAGCTGATCACCCTCTCCGAGTGGGACACGATGCGGCGCTTCGGCTACCTCGCCGGACGGCCCGACCCGATCGCCCTGGCCGAGATCCAGGAACGCTACCCGCAGGACGCCAACGACCTGCGGCTGCTCTCGCTGTGGACCGAGAAGATCCACTGGGCGCCGGACGACAAGAAGAGGGCGGCGGGCCGCCCCGTCCCCGCCGACACCCGGTACGCCCGGGTGCACAGCAACTTCGCCCTGTTCGCCGAGCACAAGAAGCAGGACCCGGAGTACGCCGGCGGGCGTTTCCGGGAGGCCCTGCGCCTGGACCCCGCGCACCCGCGCACCCTGTGCAACTACGCGCTCCACGTATGGCAGCACGAGAACGACACCGACCGGACCCGCCAGCTGATGCTGCGCGCGCTGGCCGTCCGCCCCAACCACCCCTACACGCTCGGCAAGCTCGCCCGGCTGACCGCCCAGCGGAACGGCGACCCGGAGCTGGCGGAGGTCTTCTACCGGCAGAGCCTGGCGGCCAACGAAGGCCAACTCGATGTGCGGATCGAGTTCGCCAACTTCCTTGCCGGGCGGGGGCGGACGGCGGAGGCGCTGGTGCTTCTTCGGCCGCAGGCCGAAAGGGCGGGGGCGGATCGGTTGACACTCCTTACGCATGCGTCGTTGCTGGCGCGGGCGGGGCGGCTTGAGGAGGCGCGGGACTTCCAGCGGCGGGCGGCGGGGGCGGCTGCCGCCGCCTAACGCGACTGCGGGGGTCTGGCCGGTGACGAGCTGACGGTTCGTCGTGGCTGGTCGCGCCCGCGCGGCGGAGCCGCAAATCGACACAGCTCCGCGCCCCTTGATGGCGCCTTCGGCGCCCCCCAACCGCGCCCCAACACACTCACCCTCACACGCCAAGGAGGCGACGGATGATGCACGTGGACAGCCAACTGGGCCGGGTCATCCAGGACGAACACATCGACGCCGGCGGCAAGCCGGTCGAACAAGTCGCGGCCGAGGCGCGCGTGACCATGGAGAAGAACCGGATCTGCCTGGTACGCGGCTTCCCGCTCGACCCGGACCGGTATCTCGCCTTCCTCGGTCGGTTCGGGGAGCCGCTGACGAACTACTCCTCGCTGAGCGCCCTGGAGAAGACCGACCCGCACCCGCAGATCAACCGGGTCAAGTACAAGAAGAAGGTCACCGGCGCGCAGTCGGTGCACTACGTCGCCGGGGGGCTGCGGCCGCACACGGCGCGCTCCTGGCGCGCCCCGCGCCCCGAGTGCTTCGCGATGCTGATGGTCGAGCCGGGCTGGCGGGACGCGCCGGCCGGTGAGCGCGGCGAGTCCGTGGTGCTCAGCTGGAACGACCTCTTCACCCGGCTCGCCGAGCGGGACGGCCAGGTGTTCCAGGACCACTTCGCCAGGCTGTCGGGCACGCCGATCACGTTCCAGGCGAACAACGTCCGCGAGGAGCTCAGCAGCCAGCCGCTGCTCTACCCGCTGGACGACGCCACGGGACCGTACGACGTCGGCGTCCGGCTCAAGCAGGACCTGCGCGACAAGATCGAGGGGATCAGGGACCAGATCCCGGAGTTCGACGCGTACCGGACGTCCCTGCACTACCTGCTGGACAACAGCGACGACGACCGGTTCTTCGCCTGCTTCCCGATGGAGAGCGGCGATCTGCTGCTGCTCGACAACCACCGCTTCGCGCACGGCCGACGCAAGATCGTCGGCGAGTACGTCGTCGACGGCGAGGCCCGCACGAACAACCGTGAGCTGTGGAGCGTCACGGTCCAGTAAGAGCCACCCCCATCAGGAAGGAGACCGACCACATGAGCAGTACCGAGGACACCTCCCCCGACACGTCCACCGACACCGCGGCGGCACCGTCGGGTGCCGGCGACGAGCAGGCCGACCTGGCCGCCGTCTGCGCCGAGCTCCAGGGCGAGCTGGACAGCCTGATCAGCGGTTCCCAGGACAACGCGGCAGCCCAGTCCCTGGACACCGCCGTGGCCTCGCTCAAGGAGGTCGAGCAACGCAACGTCTCGTCGGTCCAGTTGGTCGCGCTGGCCGCCGGCTGACCCGCCCGTGCCACATCCGCCCCGTGCGTTGCCGACGGCGGGGCGGAACCGGCGGGTGTCGCACCCGGACCGCTTACACTGGCGGCGCTTTTGCCCGCATCCCGGTACCCGAAGGAAGTCGATTCCGCCATGTCACTCACCGGAAGGCACGTCCTCTCCAGCGACCTCTTCGGCAGGGACGAGCTGGAGCGGCTCTTCACACTGGCGGACCTGCTGACGCCGGTGTCACGCGGCCGCAAGGTGACCCGGGTGCTGGAGGGCGCCGTCATGGCCAGCCTCTTCTTCGAGGCCAGCACCCGTACCAGGCTCAGCTGCGAGTCCGCGTTCCTGCGGCTGGGCGGCGGCGTGATCAGCAGCACCGGCGTGGAGATCATGTCCATCGCCAAGGGCGAGTCGCTCGCCGACACCAGCCGGGTGGTCAGCGGGTACTGCGACCTCATCGTGATGCGGCACCCCCTGGAGAGTGCCGTGCACGAGTTCGCAGCGGCCACCAACGTCCCCGTGATCAACGGCGGCAACGGCGCCGGAGAGCACCCGACCCAGGCGCTCCTCGACATGTTCACCCTGCACCGGGAGTTCAGCAGGACCGGGCGCACCCTGGACGGCCGCCGGATCGCCCTGGTCGGCGACCTGCGGCACGGGCGCACGGTGCACTCGCTGATGAAACTGGTCACCCGCTACGAGAACCTGACCATCGTCTGCGTCGCGCCCGAGCCGCTGGGGATGCCCGTCGGACTGCTGGAGCTGGCCGAGAGCCGGGGGCACCGGGTGCAGGTGAGCGAGCAGCCGGAGACCGGCCTGAAGGACGCCGACCTGGTGTACGCCACCCGGCTCCAGACGGAGCGCTTCGCGGACCAGCCGTTGCCGTACAGCGATGCCTTCCGCATCGACAAGGCGCTGGTCAGCCGGGTGTGCCGGGAGGACGCGGTGATCATGCACCCGCTGCCACGGGACAGCCGAGCCGCTTCCAACGACCTGTCGACGGACCTCGACGAGGACCCCCGGCTGGCGATCTTCCGGCAGACCGACGCCGGTATCCCGATGCGGATGGCGCTGTTCGCCTCGGTGCTCGGCGTCGCCGACACGATCGCCGACTCGCTGCGCCCGGCGGCCTGGTACCGCCCGGACTACACGGGCCCGCACGACGCCCCGTTCTACCGGAACGTCGGAACGAACAATCGCTGAACAACACGACACGCGGCAGTCGGAGAGCGTCGAAGCGGGCCGGTGGTCACCGGCCCAGCTCGGCGCTCTCGGTCTGCGGCGCCCTTTCGCAGCGCCGGGATCGACAGCGCCGGGGCTCGTGGCGCCGGGGTGGAGAGGAAGTTCATGAACGGTGCACCACAGGGCCAGACCCAGCCGCAGACGCAGCCGCGCGGTGGAGACTTCGTCGTGTACCGGAACCCGCTCGTTTCGGTCACCATGGCCGGCACCTTCTTCCTGAAGCTGGTGGCCTTCCTCTGCGTACCGTTCATGACGATCTACCTGAGCAAGAACGTCGACGCCCCGGCGTACGTCATCGGCATCATCGTCGGGCTCAACCAGATCGGGTCGCTCAGCGCGGGCTTCTTCAGCGGTGTCCTCGCGGACCGGGTGGGCAAGCGCCGGGTGCTGCTCGTGGGCCTGTTCGGCAGCTCCGCGGTCTTCCTGCTCTACTACCTGGTGTCGGGGCTCCTCCAGGGGTCACCGGCGCTGCCCGTGCTGTTCGGCGTGCTGAACACCTGCTACGGCGTGATGTCGGCGTTCTTCTGGCCGATCACCCAGGTGCTGATGGCCGACAGCCTGCCCAAGGAGCGCCGCCCGGTGGTGTTCCGGCACCGCTACATGCTGACCAACCTCGCCATCGGCGTCGGGCCGCCGGTGGGCGCGTTCCTCGGGATCGCGTCCGCCCGTGCCGCGTTCGTCATATCGGGCAGCTGCTTCCTGGTCTTCGCGGTCTCGTTCTGGTGGCTCACCCGGGGGACCAGCTTCGGGCGGTCCGACGAGCCGGCCACCCGGCGCAGCTTTCTCGGGGCGATCAAGGTGCTCGGCGCCGACCGGATGTTCCGCGGGCTGACGCTCTCGATGATCCTGTTCACCCTGGCGTACTGCCAGATCGAGTCGAACCTGTCCGTGATCGTCAGCCGCGGGTTCACCGACGGGGTGCGGTTCTTCTCCGTGCTGCTCACGGTGAACGCGGTCTCGGTCATCGTCCTGCAACCCGTCGCGTCGTTCATCGCCAAGCGCGTGGGGGAGCGCAGGGCGCTGCTGCTGGGCGACGCCCTGTTCACGCTGGTGTGCCTGCTCTTCTTCTTCGTCGGGTTCGGCAAGGCGGCGCTGGTCACGCTCATCGTGCTGATCAGCATGGCCGAGGTGCTGGTGGTGCCCACGGCCAGCGTGGTGGTCGACGAGCTGGCGCCCGACACCATGCGCGCCACCTACTTCGGTGCCGCCACGCTGCGCAACCTCGGTTTCGGTACCGGACCGGCCGTGGGCGGCCTGGTGCTGGCCCTCTTCCCCAGCACGGTGCTCTTCGTCTTCATGGGCCTGTGCGGCGTGGCTGCCTGGACCGTCGTCCACTTCACTCTCAAGGAGAAATCCGGTGCGGATACTGGTCCTTCACCAGAACCTGTTTGACCGGCTCGGCTACGAGAAGGTCATCGATCACTCGGTGCACGAGGTCACCTACGCCGGCGCACCCGAATACCTCGCCAACATCCCCGAGCACATCCGGTGCGAGACGTATCCGTGGGACCCGGCGCAGCCGGTCGTCGCACAGCTGCGGCCCCTGCTCGCCGCCCGGCCGCCCTACGACCGGGTCATCGCCCGGCACGAGGAGCTGATCACCCCGGCGGCCGAGCTGCGGGCCGAGTTCGGCATCCCCGGCATGCAGCCGGAGGTGGCGTGCAACTTCCGCGACAAGGTCGCGATGAAGCACACGCTGGACGCCGCCGGGTTCCGGGTGCCGAAGTACCTGTCGCTGGACTCCCTCGACCACCTCGACGCGGGCCGGGTGCCCTGGCGGGGCAGGACGATCGTCAAACCGCGTGACGGGCGCGGCAGCCAGGGCGTGGTGCTGCTGGACTCGGTCGAGGCGGCGGTGGACTTCGTGCGGGCCCAGGAGGCCGCGGCGGGCGCCGCGTTCCGCGACCGCCACGAACTGGAGGAGTACGTCGAGGGCCCGATCCTGCACATCGACGGCTTCCTCTTCGAGGGCGAGGTGGCCGTCGTCCAGGCCTCCGAGTACGTCGGGACCACGTTCCACTTCAACCACGGCGAGCCGCTGGGCTCCTTCCAGGTCGACGAACCCGACCTGGCCGACTGGGCCGTCGGGTGCGTCCGTGCGCTGGGCGGCGAGACGCTCACGTTCCACCTGGAGGCGATCAGGTCGGCGGAAGGACCCGTGTTCCTGGAGGTCGCCGCGCGCTGCGGGGGCGGCAACATCGTGCGCTGCACCGAGCTGCGCACCGGCGCCTACCTGCACACCCTCGACATGGCGTCGGACATCGAGGGGGCCCTGGCCACCCGGTTCATCGGCCCGGCGCGCACCGACCTGTGCCACGGCTGGTTCCTCTTCCCCGGCCATGTGTACGACGGTGCCCGGGTCACCGTGCAGGTGCCCGACGGTGTCCTGGACGAGCCGATCGTCGTCAGCCACCGGCTGCGGGACCCGAACGCCGCGACGCCGCTCAGCCACTCGTTCCGCCCGGAGCACCTGCCGCTGTCCGGCGTGGTCGCGGCCGTCGACCCGGCGGAGGTCGAGGGCTGGATCCGCCGGCTGTTCGCGATCACCACCGTCAGCACCCGCCCGGTCGGCGCCGACGCACTCGGCGGAACGGACCGTGCGCCGGCACCCTCCCGCTGAGCCAGCAGTGGGACGGCACCACCCGTAACCCCGGGCCCGGCCGGCCCCGTCACCCAGCACTGGAGGAGCGATGTCCGACCTCGACCTGTTCAAACTCCTGACCGGGATCGTGGCGCTCCTGGTGTCCGCGCACCTCTTAGGTCGGGTGTTCGCCCGCTGCCGCATGCCCCCGGTGATCGGTGAGATCGCCGGGGGTCTGCTTTTCGGGCCCTCGCTCTTCGGGGTGCTCGCGCCGCGCGCGCAGGCCTGGCTCTTCCCGGCGACCGGGCCGGCCGCTTCAGGACTCGTGCTGATCTACCAACTCGGCACGCTGCTGCTGATGTTCCTCGCCGGAACCCAGATGCGCGCGGTCTTCTCCCGGCGGGACGGGCGCACCGTGGGCCTGGTCGCCGTCGTCGGCATGGCGGTCCCGTTCGCCGCCGGGCTGTTGCTCGCGCCGGTCATCGACCTGTCGGAGCTGATGGGCCGGGCCGGCGACCGGGGCGCGCTGACGCTGGTGCTGGCCTGCGCCGTGGCGATCACCAGCATCCCGGTGATCTCCCGGATCATGCTCGACCTGGGCATCCTCGGCACCGACTTCGCCCGTGTCGTCCTCTCCGTGGCCGTCCTGGAGGACATCGCCCTCAATGTCGTCATCGCGATCGCCCTCGGCATGGCGGGCGGCGCGGGACACGACGCGTTCGGGGCGGCGGCCCTGCTCGGGATCGGCTCCGGGAACGCCCGCGTCGTCTACCACGCGGCGGTCTCGCTCGGCTTCTTCGGCCTGCTGGCGGCGGCCGGCCTGCTGGCCCGGCGCCTCCTCGCCGCACGCGGGCGAACCGCCGCCGACCTGCGGTCAGGCCCCGTCGCCGTGCAGCTCTCCCTGGTCCTCGCCGCGGCGGCGCTCTGCATCTTCCTCGGCGTCACGCCGATGTACGGGGCCTTCGTGGTCGGCCTGGTCATGGGCTGGGGCCGGGACGCGATGGGCGTCGGGAGCGAGCCGTCGCAGGCGGTCAACACCTTCGCGACCCACTTCTTCATCCCGGTGTACTTCGCCGTGGTCGGCCTGCGTCTCGACCTCGTCCACTCCTTCGCCCCGCTGCTCACCGTGGCGTTCATCGCCTTCGCCTGCGTGGTCAAGGCGGGCAGCGTGTACGCGGGCGCGCGCTGGGCGGGCTGCGCGCCCGTGAAGTCCCTCAACCTCGCCGTGGCCATGAACGCCCGGGGCGGCCCCGGCATCGTGCTCGCCACGCTGTCGTACGACGCCGGCATCGTCAACGCGACCCTGTTCACCACCTTGGTGCTGACCGCCGTCATCACGTCGCTGATGGCGGGCAACTGGCTGGAGACGGCGATCAGACGGGGGTTGCTGGAGCGGACGCCGTTGCTTACCGCAACGGGGTCCGGCTCGCCTGCGGTCGAGCCGGACGCGGCCTGAGCCCCTTTGGGCCGAGCCCTTTTGAGCCGGTGGCACCCTGACGGACCGTCGTGGCCGGTCGCGCCCGCGCGGCGGAGCCGCAAATCGACACAGTCCTGCGCCCCTTCTTGCGCGGCTTCGCCGCGATCCGCCAACCCCCGTAGTCCGAATCGCCGGGACCCCGGCAACCGTCCCAACCTCTCCGTAACCCTCCCACCTGGAACGAGGCATGAGCACACTTACTGCGAGTTGTACGCGTGGAGCGCGGGAGCTGCCCGCGCGGCTGACGCCCGTCGACGGCACCGGGCACGCCGGTGATCTGGTCATCGCCCGTGTCGTGCGGGTGGGGGCCTATCCGCGGGTCGAGAACACCCATGGCCGGGACGTTCGGATCCGGGTCGGTGACGAGGTCGTCGGGGTGCTGGGCGACCGGCACTCCACCACGTCCATCTACGGTGGACTGCCCGAGGGCGGGCTGCCCGTCGAGGCCGGGAAGGCGGCGGACCTCCTGGCGGTCGGCGGCATCGTCGGCATCGCGGCGTCCTCTCCGGAGTCGCTCGGCACGGCGACCGCCCTGGAACTCGTCGGCCTGGCCGCCGGCGAGGACGGCCAGGTGGTGCGCCTGCAACGGCAGGCCGCGCCGGCCGTCGCCGCCACCCCCGTGGTGCTGGTGGGCGGCACCGCGGCCGAGGTCGGCAAGACCACGTTCGCATCGGCGCTGGTCCACCATCTGGCAGGGCGGCACCACCTTCGGGTGGGCGTCACCAAGCTGGCCGGCACCGGCCGGCTGCGCGACCTGCTGACCCTGGCGGACGCGGGCGCCCACTGCGCCGCCGACTTCGTGGACGCCGGTCTGGGCACCACCTACGGCCACTCCACCGACGCCGTGGTCGGCGCCGCCCGGCACCTCATGAACCGGCTGACGGACGACGGCGCCGAGATCATCGTCGCGGAACTCGGCGGCGACCTGTGGGGAGCCGGCATCCCGGACATCCTCCGTGACCCGGGCCTGGTGGCCGCGGCCCGCGCCCTGGTGCTGGTGCCCTCGGACACCATGGCCTCGCTCGGCGCCGCCACCTGGCTGGAGCAGACCGGCATCAGCATCCCGCCGGTGCACGGGGTGCCGCACCGCAACGTGCTGGCGGCCCGGGAACGGGTGGGCAAGGGCATGGGTGTCCGGCTGGTCGACCCGCACAACGAGCAGGACATGGAGCAGCTGGTCACCGAAGTGCTGCTGCCCGCGCCGCCGGCCGGCCCGGCGGCACCCGTGGCGGCGCCGGCGGGTGCCCGGTGAGCGCCGCGGGAACCCATCTGGTGCTGCTGCTGGGCGCCGGCGGGGTCTCCCCGGCCTCCGCCCTGGCGGCGGCACGGAAGGTGACGTCCGAGGTCAGCGTGGTCTGGTACGACGGCGGCACGCCGGCCACCGCGGTGGCGCAGCTGCGGGCCGACTGGGGCGAGACGTTCGACGGCGAGTGGCTCACGACGGACCGGCACCTGGACATCCCCGACCTGCTGGCGGACCTCCACCGGCGCAGGCCCGTGCACGGTGTCGCCACCTTCGGCGAGCCGCTGATCGTCGTCCAGGCCGAGGCGCAGGCGCGGTTGGGCCTGCCCGGCAATCCACCGGAGGCGGTCCGCACGGCCCAGTCGAAGCTGGCGCAGCGGCGCCGGCTCCGGGAGGCCGGCATCGAACGGATCCCGTTCCGGGAGATCACCGGCCCGGCGGACGTGCCGGCGGCCGCCGCCGAGGTCGGATTCCCCGCGGTGCTCAAGCCGGTGCACGGCGCGGCCAGCTTCCTGGTGACGAAGGTGCACAGCGCGGACGAGCTGCTCGAGAAGCTGCACGAGGCGCTCGCCGCGTACCGCACGTCGCCGCTGTTCGACCCGGAGCCGTCGTTCGTCGTGGAGCGGCTGCTGGTGGGCGACGAGTGGTACGAGGAGGACGGGTTCGGCAACTACGTCAGCGTCGAATCGCTCGTCGAGGACGGCCGCATCACCCATGTGGCGGTCACCGACAAGCTTCCGCTGGACGCGTTCGTGGAGATCGGCCACGTCATGCCCACCTCGCTCCCGGCCGACCGGCACCGGCAGGTCCTGGACCAGGCGGGACGGATTATCGAGGCCCTGGGCATCCGCTGGGGCGCCACCCACGTCGAACTCAAGCTCACCCCGGACGGGCCGGCCTGCATCGAGTTGAACGCCCGGCTCGGCGGCCCGATCGGCCATCTGCTGCGGGCCACCACCGGCTGCGACATCGAGGCGGACATCATGCGCCTGGCGCTCGGCCGCGCCGCCGAGGGCGACTACCAGGCCACCCGGTTCGCGCTGTACCGCGCGGTGCCGCCGCCCAGCCAGGCCGTCACCCTGGTCCGCCAGACCGCGCGCGAGCAACTGCTCGCCGACTTCCCCGAGCTGGCGTTCTGCAAGACCCGCTTCACCCCCGGCACCGAGCTGCACCCGGACCGCCCCTACAGCCTCCTGACGTTCATGGTGACCGGCGACGACGTGAAGTCCTGCCTGGCCACCGCGGAACGGGTGGTGGACGCGTACGAGGCCGAGCTCGTGTCCTCCGCCGACGGCAGCGTCGTGAAGTTCACGCCCTCGGCGCCCTGACACCCGCCGCCGACATGTGCGGCATTCATGAAGTCGGCAATAACTGACGGAAGGTCATCATGCACGCTTCCACCACGGGCCCGAGCACGGCCCGCGATCTGCTGTACAGCCTGGTGGACCACGGCTACACCCTCGCCACGGGTGTCCCGTGCAGCTTGCTGAACGGTGCGTTCCGGCTGCTGGAGGAGGCCGGCGGCGATCCGCGGCTGGCGGGGCTGACCTACGTGCCGGCGCCCCGCGAGGACAGCGCCGTCGGCGTCGCCTCGGGGGCGGTGGTCGCGGGCGAACGCGCCGTGGTCCTCATGCAGAACTCCGGGCTCGGCTACTGCCTGAACGTCCTCACCTCGTTCAACCTCATCTACGACGTGCCGGTCCTGCTCATCGTCAGCTGGCGCGGCCACGACGGCAACGACGCCGTCGAGCACGACGTGATCGGCGCCGAACTCCTCCGCTTGCTGGACCTGTTCCGGCTGCCGCACGCCGTCCTGGACCCCGCCGACCCGGCCGGGTCCGTCTCCCATGTGATCGACCTGATGGACAAGGAGCAGCGCTGCGCGGTGCTCGTCGTCCGGGAAGGCATCTGATGCCCACACAGCTGCCCGCCCCCGCCGCCGCCCCCGCTGCTGCCGCCGCGGCTCCGACGCTGAGCCTCACCGAGGTGGTCACGGAGCTGTTCACCCGCCACCCGGCCGCGATCACCGTCTCCACCTGCGGGTTCACCAGCCGAGAGCTGTTCAACGCGGCCGACCGGCCGGAGAACTTCTACCTCGTCGGCTCGATGGGCATGGCCGCGCCCGTCGCCCTCGGCATCGCTCTCGCCCGGCCCGGGCGCACCGTGATCGCCCTCGACGGCGACGGCTCGCTCCTGATGAACCTCGGCGTGCTCCCGCTGGTGGCCGCGTCCGGCACCGAGCTGATCCACGTGGTCGTCGACAACGGCATGCACGAGAGCACCGGCGGTCAGACCACCGTGCAGCGCAGCGACTTCGTCGCGCTGGCTCGCGCGGCCGGCTACCGCGACGCCGTGCGCGTGGAGAACTCCGCCGAGCTGCGTGCCGCCCGGCTGCCCGCAGGCCCCGTCCTGCTGCACGCCCTCACCGGGCCCCGGACGGACGGTCCCGGCCGCCGCGTGACGTACACGCCGCAGGAGATCGTCGAGCGGGTCCACGGCGCACTCAACTGACCGGCGGCACGACCACCCGCCGACCATCCGCCATCCACCCGCCGCTCTCGCACCCTCACCTCGCGAACCCGCTCCCCGCCCATCTCGATCCCGCTTCCCGCACATCCCGAACCTCCCGAACCTCCCGAACCTCCCCCGCCCACCCCGAAGGAGCTTTCCCATGTCCAAGACCCGTGTCCTGCGCGAGGCGCTCCAGTCCGCCGTGCTCACCCGCCTCATGGGCGCCCACAGCGCACTGAGCGCCAAGCTGGGCGAAGAGGCCGGATTCGAGGCCGTCTGGGCCAGCGGCCTGGAGATATCCGCCGCACGCGCACTTCCGGACGCGAACATCCTGTCCATGACGGAGTGCCTGGCCGCCGCCGCGGACATCGCCGGCGCGGTCAGCGTCCCGGTCCTGGCCGACTGCGACTCCGGCTTCGGCGGCGTGGGCAACGTGGCCCACATGGTCCGCTCGTACGAGTCCCGCGGCCTGGCCGGCGTCTGCATCGAGGACAAGCAGTTCCCCAAGCTGAACAGCTTCGTCGAGGGCAACCAGGACCTCGCGCCGATCGGTGACTTCGCCGCGAAGATCACGGCGGCCAAGGAGGCCCGCACCGACCAGGACTTCGTCGTGGTGGCGCGCACCGAGGCGTTCATCGCCGGGGCGGGCCTGGCCGAGGCGCTGCGCCGCACCTCGGTCTACGAGGCGGCCGGCGCCGACGCGCTGCTCGTGCACTCCAAGCGCAGCACTCCGGAAGAGGTCTTCGCGTTCCGCGACGCCTACCAGGGCAAGCTGCCGATCATCGTCGTCCCCACCACCTACCCGGAGGTGACCGCGGCCGAGCTGTCCGAGCGCGGCTTCGGCGGGGTCATCTACGCCAACCACGGCCTGCGGGCCTCGATCACCGCCATGCGCGACGTGCTCGCCCGGATCGGCGGCGACGGCTCGACCTACGGGGTGGAGGGGAGCATCGCCTCCCTGAAGGACGTCTTCGCCCTCCAGAAGGTGGACGAGCTGCTCATCCGGCAGAAGCGCCACGACGAGCTGACCGAGACCTACTCGGCCCTCGGCTGACCCGACCGCCCCGCCCCACAACCCGCCTCCCCACGGAAGGGATCACGATGGAGCCTCGCCGAGCCGACGGCGGCCCGCTCATCGCCCAGGTCCGCAACCACATCGCGGACCGCTGGTGCGACGCCGACTCGGGCCGCACCCAGGAGAACCGCAACCCGGCCGATCTCACGGAGGTGGTCAGCCACAGCGCCGAGTCCGGCGCCACCGACGTGCAGGCGGCCGTCGAGGCCGCACGGTCCGGGTCGGCGGCCTGGCAGGCGCTCGGCCCGGTACGGCGTGGCGAGATCGTGATGCGTGCGGCCCGGCTGGTGGGCGAGCGCCGTCAGGAGTTCGCCGAGACGATCACCCGGGAGCAGGGCAAGCTGCTGCGGGAGGCCCTCGGAGAGGTGGACCGCACCGTCGCCCTCCTCGAGTACACGGCAGGGGAGGGCCGCCGGCTGGGCGGCGCCACCCTCCCCGCGGACGACCCGCGCACCGTGGCGCTGACCCGACGCGACCCGATCGGGGTCGTAGGTCTGATCACGCCGTGGAACTTCCCGCTGGCGATCCCGGCGTGGAAGGTCGCCCCGGCCCTCCTGTCGGGCTGCCCCGCCATCCTCAAGCCCTCCCCGCTGACCCCGCAGACCGCGGCGCTGCTGGTGGAGTGCTTCGTGGCGGCCGGTGCCGTGGGCGGTGTCCTCAACCTGGTGCACGGCGGGCGCGAGGTGGGGGAGGCCCTGGTCAAGGACCCCGCCGTGGCCGGCATCTCGTTCACCGGCTCGGTGGAGGTGGGCCGCGCCATCCACACCGCGGGCGCCCCGCGCTTCCTGCGCACCCAGCTGGAGATGGGCGGCAAGAACGCCGCCCTGGTACTCGCGGACGCCGACCTCGACCAGGCCGCCGACGCGATCGTGTCCGGCGCCTTCGGTCAGGCGGGCCAACGTTGCTCGGCGACCAGCCGGGTCGTGGTGGACCGTACCGTGCACGACGCGCTGGTCAGCCGGCTGACCGAGCGCGCCGCGGCCCTGCGGGTGGGCGGCGGCATGGATCCCGAAGCCCGGCTGGGCCCGGTGGTCAGCGCCGAACGGCTCCAGGCGTGCCTCGCCGGGGTCCGGCAGGCGACCGCGGAGGGCGCCGTCGTCGCCACCGGCGGGCAGCGCCTGACCGACGGCCTCCCGGAGGGCTACTTCATGGCCCCGACCGTCCTGGACGGGGTGCGCTCGGACAGCCATATCGCCCAGGAGGAGATCTTCGGCCCGGTGCTCTCGGTGATCGAGTGCGACGGCCTCGACGACGGGCTGCGCATCGTCAACTCCGTGCGTTACGGCATGGCGGCGGCCATCTTCACCCGGGACACCTCGCTCGCCCTGGCGGCCCTGGACCGCGTCGAGGCGGGCATGCTCCACGTCAACCGTCCGGGCGTGGGCGCCTACCCCCACATGCCGCACGTCGGCGTGAAGGAGTCCCAGTACGGTCCGGCCGAATGCTCGCTCCAGGTCTGGGACTTCTACACCCAGTGGCGCACCGCCTGCATCTCCTACTGACGCCCGCCGGCCCCCGGCGCCCTCACCGCCACCAGCGCCCTCACCGCCCTCAGCGCCCTCACCGCAGGGTGCAGGTGGCCAGCCAGAAGTACGGCAACTGCGTCCACTGCGGGTCGACGGCGCTGGCGGCGACGTCGGACGTGAACTGGTCCTCGGTGGGGAAGTTCTTCAGGACCTCGTAGCTGCGCCCGTCGTTCAGCGTGCGGCGCTGGTAGGTGTCTCCGGCGTCGGTGGTGCGCGAGACGGGCGTGCTGCTGCCGGGCACGTACCGGTTGTCGAGGACGATCACCCGGGCGCCGGAGCCGAGACGATCGTGCAGCCCCGCCAGGAAACGCGGGACGTCGGCCCGCAGGACGTGCGACCAGAAGAACCCGATGAACGCGGTGTCGAAGTCCCCCGGGACCTGATCGAGCCCGAAGGCGTCGGCGGTCCGAAAGGTGACGGGGGCCGGCCCGTACGCACGTGCGCGGGCCACGTCGAGCGTCTCGGGGACCAGGTCGGTGGCGGTGACGGCAGCGGCGGACGTGGCCATCGTGTGCGTCCAGTACCCGGTGCCCGCGGCAACCTCGAGAACCCGCTGACCTGCGACGAGCCCCCGCAGCATGCCGTGCAGCCGCGCCAGGTCGTCCTGCCGCTCGGGCTTGGCGTAGACGGCGTCGTACTCGGCGGCACGATCGCGGTAGTAGTCGGCGAGTCGGGTCACGGTGATCTTCCTCCCACCCTCCCGGAAAGCCGAAACCCCCGGCCAGACCAAGTCTGACCAGGGGTTCAGCGGTAGGCCGTGTGGGACTCGAACCCACAACCAATGGATTAAAAGTCCACTGCTCTGCCTATTGAGCTAACGGCCCGCAACCCGCAGCATAGCGGGCTGCACACGGCATGCTGTGCCCGTCCCCGGCGGGAACTGGGCAAACACCCGGGAGAGCGAGACGGCCGCGTGACGAGTGCGACCCACGGTCACCGGACCCGTGCGCGCTGCCATCCTGACATCCGCGGCCGACCCGCGCTTCCGACTTTCCTCATCCCCTCACGCGGATGCCCGAGGCGGCGTAGTCGCGCCCGTTTCCCCCGTCTCCCCCGTCTCTCGGGTCTTCCCCGTCTCCCCCGTCTTCCCCGTCTTCCCCGCCCGTCCCGCTTCCCGGGCGAGCGTCCGGCTGTGCTTCGGATTGAGGAACCAGTGCCGGGCCGACGCCAGCCACCACGTCCACGCGAAACCGAGGACGACCAGCACGGCCACCGGCGCGTAGTTGAACGTCTCCCAGGTCACCGGCGACACCTGCGGCAGCATGAACAGCACCGTGATGATGCCCACCCAGACCACCGCGACCACCCCGACCGCCCGCGACCAGCGGCCCAGGTGCCACGGCCCGCGCTCGAACGCGTCGCCCTTGCGCAGCCGCAGCAGCGTCGGGATGACATAGGCGATGTACAGCCCGATGACCGCGATCGACGTCACCGCCGCATACGCCGTGACGTTGATCAGGTAGGGCAGCCCGAGGACCAGCGCGCCCAGGGACGCCAGCCACACGGCCGCCACGGGCGTCCGGCTGCGTGGGCTGACCGTGTGCCACAGCTCCGAGAAGGGCAGCGCACCGTCCCGCGAAAAGGCGTAGATCATACGACTGTTGGCCGTGACGGAAGCCATCCCGCAGAACAACTGCGCGCCGACCACCACCAGCAGCAACAGCTTCCCGGCCGTCGCACCCAACGCGTCCAGCAGGATCTGCGCCGGCGGCGCCCCGGTCGCCGAACCCAGCTCGGCGTCGTACGACTGGATCGCGAAGGTGAACCCGAGCAGCAGCACCAGACCGGCCACCCACGAGGTCCAGATGGACCGCACGATCCCCTTCGGGCCGGCCGTCGACGCGTCGTGCGTCTCCTCGGTCATGTGCGCGGACGCGTCGTAGCCGGTGAACGTGTACTGGGCCATCAGCAGCCCGATCAGGACCACATACAGACCACTGCTCCAGCCGGTGTTGTTCACGAAGTGCGCGAAGACGAACGACGCCGACTGGTGCCGTTCCGGCGTGATGGCGAGCGCGGCGACGATCACCGCGACGCCCAGCACGTGCCACCACACGCTGACGCTGTTCAGCAGCCCGACGATCCGCACCCCGAAGGTGTTCAGCAGCCCGTGCAGCACCAGGATCGCCGCGAAGAGCAGGATGGTACGCCCGGGTGTCACCGCGAACCCGAACTGCAAGTTCAGATACGCGCCGAGGAACGAGGCCGCCCCGAAGTCGATCCCGGCGGTCACCGCCACCTGCCCGAGCACGTTGAACCAGCCGGTGAACCAGGCCCAGGCCGCCGCCGTACGCGCCGGCGCCAACCGGTGCGCCCAGAAGTAGAGCCCCGCCGAGGTCGGATAGGCGGAGCAGATCTCCGCCATCGCAAGCCCCACGAAGAGCGTCATCAGCCCCACGCCGACCCAGCCCCAGGTGATCAGAGCGGGCCCGCCGGTGTTCATCCCGAAGAGATAGAGCGTCAGGCACCCGGACAGCACCGAGATGATCGTGAACGACACCGCGTAGTTGGCGAACGCCGACATCCGACGCGCCAACACCTGCGTATATCCAAGCTGCGCGAGCCGTTCCTCATCAGAAGCACGGGCCTCCCCGCCCCGCCCCTCAGAGTCCGCACCGGAAGAGCCACCCGAGGCATGCGCATCGTGAGTCATGCCACCGCGATTCCCCACGGCACACAGACTGCACCGCGATCCACACCGCCTTTACCGACTCGTTGCGTAAGGCCCACGGCGCCCCATGAGCATGCACGGGATGCATGGGATGCACGGGGATGCACGGGGACGTTGAGACCGCCCCCCACCCCAAAGGGACGCGGGGCCCTGCTTAGGGACGCGGGGCCCTGCTTAGGGGCGCGGGGAACTGCGCAAAAACCGACCACCGGCCGATGCTTCCGATCGGACCGCACCCACCTGTTCAGGGGCGCGGGGAACTGCGCAAAAACCGACCACCGGCAGGTGGTCCGGAAGAAACCGAACCGCCCCGTCCGGGCGGTACCGGCCACCGGCCCGCGCGCATCCCGCGTTACCTACGCCCCCTGCGCCCCAGGCCACCAAAGCCCGGAACCCGCAGGCCCCGCCCGGCCGGGGTCACCCTCGACGCGGGGCGCCGGCCGCGCAGGCCGAACATCAACCCTTCCGCTTCCAACGCGGCTTGTCCTCCCGCCGCCGAAACCCCCCGGCGGCACCCCCAGCCGCAGGGGATCCGGAGCCACCACGCCGATCGTCCCGCCGCCCGTACGGCCGATCCGGCGCACCGCCCGACCGGTGCCCGCCAGAGGGCCCCCCGGACGGCCGATCGTGCCGCTCATCGCGCCGATCACGGTGATCACGCTGGTAGGGCCGGTCGTGCCGGAAAGGACGGTCCTTGTGGTGCGGGCGCTCGCCGTCCCACGGCCGACCGCCGTCGCGGCGCCCGTCGCGGTCGTCACGCCGGAAACCGTCGCGCGCACCGCGATCACGGGAGGCGGCAGGCCGGTCGTTCCGGTCCCGGTCGCGTGAGAAGCCACGGTCGCGGTCGTTGAAGCGCGCGGCGCCACCACGGTCGTCACGCCGCTCGAAGCTGCGGCCACCGCGGTCACCGCGGTCACCGTCGCGGCGGTCGAAGGACCGGCCACCGCGGTCACCGTCGCGGCGGAAGCCGTCCCGGTCCCGACGCTCGAAGGAGCGTGCACCGCGGTCCCGGTCACCGTCGCGCCGGTCGTACGGGCGACCGCCACGGTCACCGCGGTCGCGGCTGAAGCCACGGTTGCCGTCCTGGTCCCGGTCGCGGCCGAAGCGACGGTCGCCGTCCCGGTCCCCGCCCCGGCCGAACCCGCGGTCCCGGTCGTACCCGCCGCGGTCGCGGTCGCGGTCGCGGTCGAACCGACGGTCACGGAAGCGGTCCCGGTCCCCGCGGTTCCGGTCCCCGTCACGGTCACGGCGCTCGTACGAGGAGCGGTCGTCACGGGCCGAGGAACGGTCGTACCGGTCATATCGATCGGTGTCACGAGGACCCGACTGACGGGGCACGGTCACCGACGGCGCCCCGGCGCCCGTGCCGGACACGCTGTCCGTCGTGCTGTTCACGCCGGCCGCGTCGGACCCGGTGGCGGAATCCGCCACGGCCGACCTCTCCCCAGACGCCCCAGAGACCTCAGCCACCACAGCAGCATCGGCACCCGCATCAGCATCCGCAGCCGCACTCGCAGCCGTAACCGCCGATGTCCCGGCCCCCGCCGACGTCGAAGCCGAAACCGAAACCGAAGCCGCCTCGACCACCACGGCAGGGTCCTCACCGCGCTCCCGGGCGGCCCGTGCCAGCAGGCGGTCCGCCTCCTCGCGCAGCTCGGTGGCGCGACGCTGGGCACGCTCGAGTTCCCTGGTCAGGCTCTTGACCTCGCGCTCGGCCTGGTGGGCGGCGCGACCCGTCGACTCGGCCTGCACCTCGGTCATGGACCGTGCGCCGGTGATCTCGGCGACCTCGGCGTCGAACACCCCGCCGCCACCCACGACGTGCCGCCCCGCGCTCACGCCCGCGTCCTCCATGAGGCGGAACGTCTGGCGCCGCTGGTGCGGCAGCGCGAGCGAGACGACGGTGCCGGACTGACCGGCCCGCGCCGTGCGGCCGGCACGGTGCAGGTAGTCCTTGTGGTCGCCGGCCGGGTCGACGTTCAGCACCAGGTCGATGCCGTCGACGTGGATGCCGCGGGCCGCGACGTCGGTGGCGACGAGCACGTTGACCCTGCCGTCCTTGAAGTCGGCGAGGGTGCGGGTGCGGGCGCCCTGGGTCATGCCGCCGTGCAGTGCGTCGGCGCGCACGCCGGCGTCCCGCAACTGCTCCGAGATGCGGTCGGCGCCCATCTGGGTGCGGACGAAGATGATCGTGCGCCCCTTTCGCGCCGCGATCGCCGCGGTCACCGGTGCCTTGTCGCGCGGCTTCACGATCAGGATGTGGTGGCTCATCGTGGTGACCGCACCGGCCGACGGGTCCACCTCGTGGGTGACCGGGTCGTGCAGGTAACGCTTGATGAGGGTGTCGATGTCGTTGTCGAGCGTGGCCGAGAACAGCATCCGCTGGCCGCCCTCGGGCACCTGGTCGAGCAGCTCCGTGACCTCGGGCAGGAAGCCCAGGTCGGCCATCTGGTCGGCCTCGTCGAGCACGGCGATCTGCACGCTGTCGAGCGAGCAGGCACCCCGGCCGATGATGTCCCGCAGCCGGCCCGGGGTGGCGACGAGGATGTCGACGCCGCGCTCCAGGGCGTAGATCTGGTTGCCCATCGACGTGCCGCCGCAGACCACCTTGATCTTCAGGCCGAGCACGTCACCGTAGGGCTGGAGGGCGTCCGCGACCTGCATCGCGAGCTCGCGGGTCGGGGTGAGGACGACACCGCGCGGGTGCTTCTTCGCGGTGTGGCCACCGGCCAGGAGGGCGAGCAGCGGCAGCCCGAAGGAGAGCGTCTTGCCGGAGCCGGTTCGGCCGCGGCCCAGGATGTCCCGGCCGGCCAGCGCGTCCGGGATGGTGGCGGCCTGGATCGGGAACGGGGTGGTCACACCGTTCTGGCCGAGCTTGCGGACGACGCCGTCGGGCAGCCCGAGGTCGGCGAACGTGATCTCGCGGGGAGCGGCGGGCGCCTCGGTGACCGGTGCTTCGGTGGCGGGCGCCTCGGAGACCGCTGCCTCGGAGACCGGCGCCTCGGTGACGGAGGCCGCCACGGGCTCCGCGCCGTCTTCGGGCACGACGACGTGGTCAGGACTGGATACAGACATGCGAAACGAAACCTTCCGGAGTTCTCGGCACGCGCCCAAACTCCGTGAGGTCATAGACGACCGCCTCTATGCGGTCCTGCCACGGCAAGGGAGAGTACGCGCCACACAATCGGCGCGTCGATGTCCTCGTTCGGTTGAGGAATGCGCCGGGCAACTGGCAACTGGCAACTGGGATCAAACGATCTACCACCATACGCACCCTCCGCCCGGAACGCCAAACCGTGTCTTACACCCCTGCCCAAGGCGGCGCGCCTACGGATCTATGGGCTTATGGCCGCGGCGGGCACGTTCCCGAAGCCTTTTCCCAGGTGTGCGCCTTGTCCACCGCCGACCCGGACGACACGGGGGAGACGTGGGCGGCAGGGCGGTCGGTGGACCCGGGTGACGCAGACGACACCGAGTACGTGCTCGGCGTGAACGAGGCGGGGGACGCCGACGTCCCCGTGGACGGTACCGATGTCCCCGTCGGCGAGTGGGCCGGACCCGGCTGGGACGGCCCCGTGCCGCCGCCCGAGGGACTCGCGGACGAGCCGGGCGACTGCGGGCTGCCGGAGTCGGAGGGCCGGCCTGGGGTCGGCTCGCCGCCGGACCCGGGGTGCGAGCCGGACCCCGCCCCGCCGCCGCCCCCGTGCCCCGCCCCCGAGCCGGAGCCGGAGCCGGACCCAGACCCGGAGCTGTCTCCGTCTCCCCCTGTGCCATCCCCCGTCTCCCCTCTCCCCTTACCTCTCTCTCCCTTACCTTTCTCTCCCCTGCCGTCCCCGTGGCCGTCGCCGACGCCCTTCCGCGCGGCCCTCCGGTGCGCCTTGCCGTGCTCTCCGTCGTCCCCGGCCGCGTCCAGTCCGCTCCGCGTCGCCGGGTCGCCCTGCGCCGTGGGGCCGCCGGCCGTGCTGACCCCGCCCGGATGCACGCCGGACGGCGACGGCGGCACCGAAGCGGCCGGCCCCGTCCCGTCGCCGAAGTTCATGCACCCCGCGCCCGCCGCGACGACCGCCACGGCAGCAGCGACGCGCACGAGACGTACGAGACGGCCGAGGCGCACCAGCCGCATGAGACACACGACGAGACGTCCGAGAAGTGCGAGACGCTTGAGGTGCATAAGCCGCACGAACACGAACACGAACACGAACGCGAACACGAGCACGGAAGCGCGGAGCGGCGGGCGATCGAACGCGCGGAGCGGCGGGCGATCGGAAACGCGGAGCGGTGGGCGATCGGACACGTACGAAGGGCGCACAGGCAGCCACCTCCGGGACGCGGGGGTACGGATCCACCTGCCCAACTCCCACTACCGGCGCGAGGACACGCGCCCCCGCCCGTACGGCGGCGGTGCCTTGCGGCTCACCCGTAACCCAGCGCGTGGAGCCGGACGTCGTCGATGCCGAAGTGGTGGGCGATCTCGTGGACCACGGTCACCTCGGTCTCCTTGACGACCTCCTCGCGCGAGGAGCACATGCGCAGCGCCGGACCGCGGTAGATGGTGATGCGGTCCGGCAGGGCACCGGCGTACCACTCACCGCGCTCGGTGAGCGGTGTCCCTTCGTAGAGCCCGAGCAGCTCGGGCTCCGACGGGTCGGGCTCGTCCTCGACGAACACCGCCACGTTGTCCAGCAGCCGCATCAGCTCCGGCGGGATCCGGTCCAGCGCCTCGGAGACCAGTTCCTCGAAGTCCTCGCGCGTCATCTCCAGCACACCGCCATTGTCGACCACGACGGCGCATACGGACGCAGCCGTGTGCTTCCCACCCCGACCCGGCATGACCCGCCGCGTATGGCCCACCGCGTAGGACACGCCGCGTATGACACCCCGCGTACGCCCCGCCGCGTATCTCGGCCACCGGCATATCTGCCACCGCACTTGGGCATACGGGGTGAATGGCCCGCGCACGCGATGTCGTCTCCGCCCACGCCCTCGTTGCCGCCGCCCGATCCGCCGCCCGAGCGGCAGCCGCGGTCAGGACCGCGGTCAAGGCCGCCTCCGCCCGCCTCCGGCCGGCCGCCCGCCGCTCCTCGCCGCGCCTTTCCGGCCTCGTCCGCGGTCGACGCACCCCCCGTCCGGCGGGCCGCCGCGCCGACGGCCGTCGCCCGGGCGGCAGTGCCCGGTCCGGGTCCCGGTCCGGGTCGACCCGCGTCGAGATCTCGCTCCCCGGACCGGGCGACAGCGGACCGGCGAACCCGTTCCTCCGATGGCTGATCCTCGTCTGTGTGGTGCTGCTCGGCGCCTGGCTGGGGCTGCTGACCGTCGGCAGCGTGCACACGCCGGTCGGGCCCATGGACACCCAGATGGCGCTGCGGCCGTCCCTGACCGGCGGCACGAAGATCGACGTCGCCCCGCTCGGCGCGCTGCAACTGGACTCGCACGTCGCACCGCTCCGGCTCGACGTGGACGTCGACCGGCTCGACCCGGTGCGTTCGGAGGCCCTGGTCAAGCACCCGGAGCGGATCTCGGGACTCCAGACGGAGGTCGCGTCGGACGTCGTGCACGGCACCGTCGACCTGGCCGTGCGCTCCAGCGCGGCGGTCGCCGTAGGTGCCACCGCCCTGGGCCTGATCGTCTACCGTCGCCCGCGCCGTGCCCTCGCCGCCGGTGGCCTCTCGCTCGCCCTGCTCGCCGCGTCCGGCGCGACGGCCTGGGCCACCTGGAACCCGAAGTCGGTCCTGGAACCGAAGTTCTCCGGCCTGCTCTCCGGCGCCCCCTCGGTGGTCGGCAGCGCCCGCAGCATCGTCAGCGAGTTCGACGTCTACCAGCGCGAACTGGCCCGCCTGGTGACCAACGTGACCAAACTCTACGACGTCACGTCCACGCTGCCCGCCTACAGCCCGGACCCGTCCACCATCCGGGTGCTGCACGTCTCCGACATCCACCTCAACCCGGCCAGCTGGCACATCGTGCAATCGCTCGTGGAGCAGTACGACATCTCCGTGGTCGTCGACTCGGGCGACACGATGGACCACGGCAGCGCCGCCGAGAACGGCTTCCTGGACCCGATCAAGGACCTCGGCGCGCCGTACGTGTGGGTACGCGGCAACCACGACTCGAAGACCACCCAGAAGTACCTGGAGCACATGAAGAACGTGCACGTGCTCGACGACGGCCGGGCCGTGACCGTCGCCGGCCTCCGGTTCGCCGGAATCGGCGACCCGCAGTACACCCCGGACCGCTCCATCAAGGCCGCCGGCGACCCGGCCGAGGTACTGGCCGGCGCCCGGCTCGCCGCCGCCGTACGCGACCAGAAGGCCGCGGGCACCCCCGTGAACATCGCGATCGCCCATGAACCGGTCGCGGCGCGCGAGACCGACGGCACCGTGCCACTGGTCCTCGCGGGCCACATCCACCACGAGCAGATGGAGCTCATGAAGTTCGGCACCCGGCTGCGGGTGGAGGGCTCGACGGGCGGCAGCGGCCTGCGCGCGGTGGAGGGCCAGTACCCCGACCCGATCGAGGCATCCGTCCTCTACCTGGACCGGGACACCAAACGCCTCCAGGCCTGGGACGAGATCAAGCTGGGCGGCCTGGGCCTGTCGACGGCCGAGGTCAGCCGCCACCTCCCGGAGGAGAACCAGCCAGGCGCCACCCCGAACCCCGCCGCCAGCCCCCGCTCCAGCTCCAAGCCGACCCCCCACACCTCCACAAGCCCCGGCCAGAGCAGCCCCCCTCCCAGCCCGGCCCCGTAACCGTCACGACCGTGCGACCCGACGGACCCCATTCGGGTGACGGACCGGATGACGGCCCGGGCGACGGACGCTTCATTCGACTGGGCGATGGGCGGGTCGGATGGACGGGGCGACGGACTGGGTGACGGACCGGGTGACGGACGGGTCATTCGACTGGGCGACGGGCGGGTCGATGGACGGGGCGACGGCCACGTCCGCGGGCACGGACGACCCCCGCAGCCCTCCCCTCCCAACCAGCAGCCCCTACCACTCCATAAACCGTTTTGGCGATCCCTCCCACCATCCCATATGCTTCTCACGTCCCCGACGCGCTGAGAAGCGCCCAGGCGGGCCGATAGCCCTCATCGTCTAGCGGCCTAGGACGCCGCCCTTTCAAGGCGGTAGCACGGGTTCGAATCCCGTTGGGGGCACGCACCATGGTGTGCGAGACTAAGTCCCGCACCGATGAAGTTAAGCTTGGTCCTGTGGAGCAGTTTGGAGTGCTCGCCACCCTGTCAAGGTGGAGGCCGCGGGTTCAAATCCCGTCAGGACCGCTGCGATCCCTCGTGTGTCGCACGGCTGGGTAGCTCAGTTGGTACGAGCGTCCGCCTGAAAAGCGGAAGGTCGCCGGTTCGACCCCGGCCCCAGCCACCAGCAAAAAGACCCCCGCCGAAGTCTTCGGCGGGGGTCTTTTACGCCAACGCATACGCCATCAGCTCTCAGCTCTGACGGGCACGCCAGCAGGTTCCAAGGCCAGGCTCAGGACAGGGCGTCCCCGAGCTTTCCGAGCGCCTTCCGCTGCTCGTCCAGCGACGCGTGCGCGTAGATCTTCATCGTGACGCCGATGTCGCTGTGCCCCACGATCTGCCGGACGATGTGCGGCGGCACCCCGAGGTCGAGCAGCAGCGAGACGGCCGAGTGCCGCAGGTCGTGGAACCGGAGATCCAGCCCCAGCCGCTTCCGGAGCGGGTACCAGCTCCGCCGCAGGTTGTCCGGCTCCAGCGGAGTCCCCACGCGCGACGTGAAGACCAGCCCGTGCTCCTTCCAGTCCATGCCGGCCGAGGCCCGTTCCTGCGCCTGCCGCTCGCGGTGCTCCGTGAGCGCCTTCACCACGAGCGGGGGGAGCGGGACGGTGCGGATCGAGGACGCCGTCTTGGGCATGACCAGCTTCAGCTCCCCGCTCACCCGCTGAAGCGCCCGTTCCACGGTCAACGTCTCGCGCTCCAGGTCCACGGCATCCCAGCGCAGACCGAGCAACTCGCCCCGGCGCAGGCCCATGACCAGAGCGAGCACGTAGAGCGCGTGGAAGCGGTCCGTCGAGGACTCCCGGAGGAGGAGCCGAGCCTCCGCGACACGGAGACCCTTACCCGTGTCGTATGCGGGTGTGGGGACCTGTACGAGCTGGGCGACGTTGCGCACGATCAGCTCCTCCCGAACGGCGTTCTGGAGAGCGTTGCGCAGTACGGCGTGGATGGACTGCACCATGCGGCGGGACAGCAGCGTTTTGCAGCAGTCTCCCGCCGCGCAGCACTCGGGCTCGCGGCGCTCCTTGTCCCAGCCGTGTTTGCAGCACTGGCACTCGGATGCGACTCCGGCGAGCCACGTACGGACCTCCGCGGCACGGAGGGTCCGGATCTTCTTCCGCCCGAGTCCGGGCACGATGTGCACCCGGACCACGCTCTCGTACCCCTGGTACGTCTTGGGCCGCCGATGGACCTTGACCACCGTGGCCAGCCAGTAGACCAGGTATTCCTCCAGCCGCATGTTCGTGTCCGGAACCGGGATCCCCTGGTTCTCCTGCGACTGGAGTTCCGTGATCTTCTGGCGCACCTCCTCCCGCGTCTTGCCGTAGACGGAGACCCGCTTGCGGATGCCGCTGGTGGTCGTCACGAAGACGCGACCGTGGTAAGTCCCGTCCTTGCGCCGGGTGATGCTTCCTTCGCCATTGGCGCGCTTGGCCACTATGCCGCCTCCTCGATCTGGTGCTGCATGAAGGCGTGAACGGCATCGGCCGGGATGCGGCGGGCCCTTCCGATACGGAAGCTGGGCAGTTCGCCCGAGCGGATGAGGTCATAGACCTTGAAGCGGCTGAGACGCAGGGCGGCCATGACCTCGGGGACCGTGAGGGCTGTGTGGGTGGTGGGCAGTTTCGTGCGGGTCGGCCCGCTGGGACGACGAGGGCCAGGGCTGCGCTGAGAGTTGGTGGCGGTGACACTGTGACGGCTGTGACTGGTCATTCCTGTCCCCCGTTCTCACGGGCGGCCGTGTAGCCGCCGTCCTTGCGGATGAGCTGGACGTCGTTGGCCATGCGGGCGCAGGTCTGGCGGACCAGGTCCGAGGCCAGGCCGGTGTCGTCGGCGATCTGCTTCGGCTTGGCGCCCGGGTGGGCGCGGACGTAGCGGAGGATCGTTGCGCGGGTGTCGTTGAGGGTGTGGTCGGTTGCCGGGCCTTCGAGGAGTTGCCAGGCGCCGGCCTCGGCGTAGAAGCGCAGGGCGTATTCGGCTTCGTCGACGTCTCGGCCGGTGACGTGTAGGACGCCGTCGGCCTGGCCTCGGGAACGCTTCAGGACGAGGGTGGCGTCCGCGGCGCCGGCCAGGCCGTTGGTGCCGGAGACCTCGGTGAGGAAGTCGTCCGAGCCGGCCTTGCGGACGTGGTGGACCAGGACCATGGCGATGCCGTAGTGGTCCGCGATGCGCTTTGCGTGGCCTACGGCGGCGTAGTCGGCGTCGTAGGCGGACGCGCCGGGCGCGGATGTGCCGCGCATCTTCGCGAAGACGTCGATGACGACCATGCGCGCGTCCGGGTTGCGGTCGATCCATTGGGCGATGGCCTCGTTGCCGCCCTGGGGGAGGGGCGGGCAGGACGTCGCCAGAGTCAGCCCTCGTGGGGCATGGCCGCCGGCTCCGAGGATCTTGCGCATGCGGGTCTGGAGGCGGCGGGGGGTGTCCTCCAGGGCGAGGTAGAGCACTGGGCCGCCGTCCACGGGGACGCTGTCCATGGCCCGGTCGCCGGCTGCGACGGCCAGGGCCAGGCCCAGGGAGAGCCAGGACTTGCCGACTTTCGGCGGGCCGGCGAGCAGGTTCACACCCTCGGAAATGATCCCGGGCACCGCCCACTTCGGCTCGGGGAACTCCGTGGCCATCAGCTCGTCCGCCGTCCAAGCGGTGCGGATGCGCTGTTGGGCGGGCTGGAGCGGGCGCGGTTCCGGAGCGGACTGCGACGGGGCCACGGAGTACAGGTGCGGCGGGTCGTATGGGTCGGTCGTCATGCCGCACTCCCCGAGTTTTCGGACGCGGAGGTGAAGGCGGCGTAGGCCTTGAGCATGACGCCGTTGATCTGCGCCTTGAACCGCAGGTAGTAGCGGTCGGACTCGGTGCAGAACCGTACGTGCTCGGGCGCCACGTCGAGGGCGACTCGCCATGCCTCCAGCTCACTCGGGCCGTGCAGTTGTACGTCTACCTCGTCGGGGAAACCCGTAGTGATCACCGTGTAGGCGGCGGGTAGGGCGGGGTGCTGCTCGGCCAGGGTGAGCATCGTGCGCAGGGCCGCGGCCTGGTCGGAGGTCGTGACGGGGGCTTCGGAAGCGGTGGTCATGCTGCGGTCCTCCGTTCGATGCTGCGGGGCTTCTTGGCTCCTGCGCGCAGGCCCGAGGCGATGGTGCGGTGGGTGTCGCGTTCGGGGAGGCCGGCGTGCAGGGCCGCGGGTGTGAGGCTGTTGGTCACCTCGGTCTTGGTGAGTTCTCCACCGGCGACGAGTTGGCCGAGGGCGACTGCAGCGATGTAAAGGGCGTTGTTGCGCTGGCCGGGGTGGGCGGTGCGGACGCGGCGGATCTCGGCGCGTACGGCGGCGTTGAGGTAGCGGCCGTGGCGGTCCTCGGCCAGGAGCGGAACGGTCAGCGGGGCCTGGGGTGGCAGGGGCTTCGGGGTGAGGAGCGTGACGAGCCACTGCGGCAGTGGAGCCGGGGGTGCGTCATGTACGACGTTGTACGGCCGGCCGTTGATGGTGCTGCCGGCGGCGACGACGTAGCCGCCGTGGGCGCGGGTGTCGATCTTCCAGCCGAGGGTGGCGGCTGTGTTGCGCAGCTCCACGTCGGCGGGAGCCGTGAAGTAGAGGTGGGTGCCGCCGGTGGGCGTGTGGACGGTATAGGTGTCGGTCGGGTAGGGCGCGGCGTACGCCTCGGCGAGGACGGCAAGGGCGTCAGCGCCGTCGGTCACCGACGCCGGAGTGCCGGCGGGCGGAACGTCGGCGCGGTGCTTGGGCACGTCCAAGTCGACGACGATCAGGCAGGACGGGCCGGTGGCGATGCCGATGTTGTAGGGCGCCATCGTCCAACAGCGCCTGACGCGACGGGGGCTGGTGGTCGCTCGGGACTCCCAGCTTCGGATGGCCGGTTGCTTGGCACCGGGGAGGAGCGGGAAGACGTGCCAGCCGCGTTCTGCTGCGGCGAGTGCCGCGTTGAGCAGCGGGCGGGGTGCATGGTGGTGCATTCTTGTGGTGCCTCCTGGTTCCTTGGATGGGATGGGAGGAACCGGGGCAGCGGGCGTCTTTGACCCGTCGGCCGCTGTCCCGGGCATCGGTCGGTTCACGCGGCGCCTTCGCCGGGCCCGTCCGCCTCGTCGAGCTGGTCGCTCCGGGCCGTCATGAGCGTGTGGTGAAGGGCGCTCTCCGCGGTCTCGCCGTAGGCGAAGGCGGTGTCCGCCAGGCCGGCAGCGAGGTTGGTGGCCGCGGTGAGGTCGGGGTCCTGGCAGTCGGCGAGGTCGGCGTAGAAGGACCAGTCCTGTACGACCGCGGCGGCGCGTTCTCGTTCGATGACGTCCTGGCGGAGGGCGATCAGGCGGTGGACGTCGGGCCAGTCGCGCAGTTCCGTGCTGAGGTCGGGCAGGCACGGGGCGGGGCGCACGTAGAGGCCGTCGCGGCGGCTGAGGGCGATGTGCGACGGGCGTTCGCCCAGGAGAACGGCCTGGAGGACTGAGGCGGTGCCGTAGGCGTAGGCCGGGGCCGTGTTCTCGTACAGCTTCCTGGTGTGGGTCTCCAGGCTGCGGTAGGCGTCGGTGAGTTTGGTGACGGCGTCGTCGTGGGGGCTGACGTAGTGGCGTTCGGGCACGTTGACCAAGCCGTCGAGGGGCAGGAGCCGCGCCGGTTCCAGGTTCCAGGCGGCGACCGTGGCGGCCTGGTGGGCGGTGCGGTACTCCCGGGCCGCGATGTCGAGTGCGTGGACGCTTTCGGTGAGGCTGTGGAACCAAGGGGCCGTACGGGTGAGCATGGGCGGTTCCTCCGTGAGGAGTCGGCGTGCGGATGGGTGCGGGCCGGGCTGTCCGATCCCTCCGCGCGGTCCCACCGGCTCGTCGGATGTCTCGTCGACGGGCACACGGTGAGGCCGCACGGAGAGGCCGTCAGCTGGCGGTCGCGTGCACCGCTGCGTCGGTGCCAGCGCTGCGGACGGCGACGAGAAGCGCGCGGAGGTCGTTGCCGACCATCGCGGTCAGGCGCTTCTCGATGCCCTGCCAGGAGGCGGGATCGATGGCCATCAGGGCGGCTACGGCGGCTGGGGTCTTGCCTTCCTCGATGGCGGTGAGCGCGTCGCGGAGTTCGCCGCAGGCCATCAGGGAGATGCGCAGTGGGGTCGTGGTGTTGGGCAGGGTGTTCATGGGCTGGTCTCCTCGGGTGCGGTGAGGGTGGTACGGCGGGCGTGACGGGCGTCAGTTGCCGATGTCGCGGACGGCGTCCGCGACGGCGGTCATGACTTGGTCGATGGGCTCGGCGGCGCCGCTGCGGGCGAGGTAGAAGCCGAAGAGGAGGGTGACGATGGCGGCGCCGACGCCGACCGCCTTGAAGCGGACGAGCAGGACGACGAAGAGGCCGAACAGGAGGAGGGCGGAAATGGAAAGGACCATGACGGGGCCTCTTTTTCAGTTCGTTAAGTTTCAGCGGGTGCCGTCGCGGCGGAGGCGGGTGACGGCGTTGTAGAGGCGGCGGCCGATGCGCAGGCGGTAGCCGTATCCGCGGCAGCGGCGGCAGGCACGGCCGCGCTTGAGGCGGCCGGTGAAGCGCGAGGTGTAGATCTTGGAGCCCCAGCCCTGGCACTTGCGGCAGACGCCGTAGGGGCGTTTCGCGCACAGTGCGGCGTAGCAGAGGGTGAGGAGTATGAGGCCGGGGATGGAGTCGAGGCCGAAGGGCATGGAAGTCCCCTGTCAGGCGGGAAATGGGGGCTGCGCAGGGTGGGCCGCTAGGGGCTAGTGCGCAGCTCAGAGGCGTGATGTGTCGCTAGCGGGGGTGCTAGACCTAGCGGGCGTGCCGCTAGGTCTAGCGATGGCGTTCGGCGTGGTGTGGGCTATGCGGCGTCGGACATTCCGTTACGGTCCGCGATTGCCTTGAGGACGTCAGCGCGCTTGATGCCGCGTCGGTTGGCGCCCTTGCCGTCCTCGGTGGTGCCCCAGACCTGGCCGGTGCGGATGCCGTACGGCTTGAGTGCCGCGGTGAGCTGTTCCGGTGTCCAGGTGTCGTAGACGTCGGGCCGTAGTTCGGCGATGCGGGCGAGGACGGTCTCCGACCAGACCTTTGCCTCGTCGACCGTCATGACTGCGAAGACGTCGGCCAAGAGGTCGTACGAGGCTGCTGTGCCGGTGTCCGGTTGCTCGCCGAGGGCGTATCCGGCGAGGGTGCCGGCGCGCTCCCGAAGGTGACGGGCGCGCAGGGCGATGACGTCGGCCATCACGCCGTCGATCTCCGGCGCACGGACGATCCGGGCGTCCGCGCCCTCGCCGAGGAAGTAGCAGATGCCCTTGTCGAGCCAGGCGAAGAGCGTGGCGCGCACGCCGCGCTTGTAGGCGCCGGTGCCCAACACCATGTCGTTCTCGGTCTGGCCCATGACCTTCAGGCACCAGCGGGCCGAGGCGTTCGCGCTGATGGCGGTCGGGATGCTGTCCTTGTCCGGGCGCTGGGTGGCCAGGAGCAACACGATGCCGGTGGCCGGTCCGCGCTTGACCAGGTCCGTGCAGATGGCCTTGAACTCCGCCCCGTACTTGGGGTGTTCGAACCATTTCTGACACTCGTCGACGCCGATGATGATCGGGTGGAGGCCGAGCGATCGCTTGGAGGCGAGTTCGCTTGTGACCTTGGACTCCGGGCAGAGGTCGCGCGGCAAGGAGCGGATCACCTTCGCCCGGCGGCGCAACTCTTCCTGGACCTCGCGGAGGTCCTTGATCGCGTACTCGATCTCTGCCGTTTCCTCGCCGACGGCATGGCGGTAGGAGACGTGTTCGCCGACCGGGTCGAGGTCGCCGGTGCCCTTGAGGTCATACGTGTGCAGCTCGGCGCGTGGGTCGAGGGCGGCTATGAGGAGCAGGAGGCGCAAGAGGTAGGTCTTGCCCATCCTCGGGATCGCGCCGATCAGGCCGGCGATGTACATGAGCGTGACGTCCACCCACCGACCACGCTGGTCGGTACCCCAGGGGGCCGGCTTGAACAGGTCGACCGTGCTGGCCTTGGTCAACGGCCAGGCTTCCTGCGGAGCCTTCGAGAGATCCTGGTCACCGACCCACAGGCGGAGCCGCCCGGTGTGCTCGTCGGGTACGGCATCGGGCCAGACGCAGCCCAGCGGGCGGCGCAGGCCGGATGCTAGGCGGTCGCGGCGCTCGATCACGTCGGTGACGGTGACGCCGTACGGGAGATCGCCCTCGGCGAGCCAGCCGGGCCCGTCGCGGGTGATGGGCGCCGAGAACACGAAACCGTCCTCGCCGCGGGCCTGCGCCTGGTTGATCGCCTTGATACCGAGGCCACCGAGGGCGCGCAGCACGACGTCGCTGGTGAGTTTCGTGGCCCGTGGGATCTCCACAGCCCTGTGGATGACCGGGGCGTCGGCCGGCTGGCCGAGCCATCCCAGCCCCAGCGTCGCCACGGCGGAGCCGAGGGCGAGGAGCCAGGTCGGGGCCAGCACGTACATCGCGATGGCTGTCGCGGTGCCGGTGAGCGATGCGGCGATCGTGACGAGGGTGCGCCAGCGGACTCGGCGGTCACGCTGGCGGGACAGCTTCAGGTAGCCGTCGATGTCGTCGGCGGTGGCGGCGAGTTGGCGCAGGTGCTCGCCTTCGGCGTCCCTCGCCCAGCGCAGCGTGTTGCCGACGAAAGTGGCGGTGCCGCGGGGCGCCTGGAGGGTGAGGCGGGCGGCGTACCAGGGGGTGCGTACGGCGTGGTACGCGGTGACATGCCAGCCGTACTCGGCGACTCCCTTGCCGGCCGCCTTGAACTCTCGGACGGACTTCGCCCAGGCCGGGACCACGGGGCGGCGGCGTGCGCCGCGTACGCGGTCCATGAGGGTGGGGCCCGAGGGCCCACCCGGGCAGTCGACCATCGTGGCCTTGTCCGGGTCGTCTTGATCGGCGGTGCTGGGGCGGGGGTGCGCGGACGTCGTGTGTTTGTCCCTGCTGCCCCGGTGGTGGGCCGTGTCGGCTTCTACGTCTTCGTCGGGTTCGTCGTCGGAGTCGTCGGCCTGCATTTCCTGCTCCAGGCGTGCGAACAGGTCGCGCTCGTCGTCGTTGTCCCCGTGCTTCACTGGTGCTTCCTTCCTTCAGTGGAGGAACGCCGGGCCCGGCCCTACCGGCCAAAGCAGCGGCCGGGCCACGGCGTGGGTGGTGGGTGTGTGCGGTGCGAAGTGGTGCGTGTGCGGGTGGACGCCGGAGGGCCGCCGGTCAGGGCGTTGCCACGGCGGAAGGTTCGGGAATCGCCGGCTCGGCTGCCTCGGCGTCCGGCTCGTCGGCGTCGTCGCCCATCTCGGGTTGATCGGAAGCCGGCCGCGGACCGCGTTCCTCCTCAAGCCGCACGAAGACGCCGTGTACGTAGCTCGGTGCGCGGGTGGCTCGCTTGGCGGTCTCCCGGATCGTGAGGCCCTGGGTCCAGCCGTCCTCGATGGCGGCGTGGGCCTTGGCCGTATCCAGCTTCTCGGCCGCTGGGCCCTCGGCCGCCGACGAGCCGACGGGCGTCCGGTGTTCAGGTGAACAGCCGCCACCGTTCACCCCGTACGCAGGAACAACGTCGGCGAAGAGCAACCGAGACGGGGCGCCATGGCGCCGGATCGTGTCCGTTGCGTGCCGCATCTGCTCGCGCGTGTTCGCGGCGAGCGCCGAGGCCGCCGGATCCGTGGTGAACTCCTCCCACGGCGACGGCAGGTCGACCGTCGCGAGGGCGGCGGCGTGTCGGCGCGCGGCGAGCTGGTCAAGCAGCGTTCGACGTTGTTCGCGGTCGGTGCCCACGGACGCTCGGGCCACCGCCACGGCCAGGCGGCGCGCGGCGCGTCGACCACTTCGCCGGCCTCGCTGCTCCGGGGTCTTCTCGGCGAGCTGGGCGGCCAGGGCGACGGCCCGGACTGTGGCCCGGTCCCGGGTGATCTGGGCGGCGTCGCGGTTACTTGCGGCGATCCCGAGGCAGGAGAGCATCCGTTCGCGCAGCTCGCGACCCACGACGGCCGCCACGCCGCGCGAGGCGGCGTCCGGCTTGCGGTGCCGTAGCTCGATGCCCATGGCCAGGTGCCACAGCATCGCGGCCATCACGGGCCCGACGAAGGCCCGGACCGTGCCGCCGACAGCACCGGACTCGGCATACGCGGGGATGATCTGAACGCCGGTGATCAGCCAGACGAGAACACCCGGAGCGCCGGGCGCCCGCGCAGGCCCGTTAAGGTTCTGCCTGGCCATGAGCGCGGTGGCGAAGAGGGCCAGTTCCGCGGCACCGAACATCCCCGCACGCTCCGCCGTGCCGCTCATGTCCAGGTAATCAGCGGCGAACCGCCACGACGTGTCCGCGCTGTAGGCCGTACAGCCTGCCGCGGCGACGGACGCAGCCCATACAGCCGGCGTACCGCGCTTCCCGCCGCCGCCCAGCCGGCGCAGAGCACGCCAGGCCGACCATGCGACGAGCAGAACGGCGACGGCCGCTACCAGCGACGCGACGGCACCGTGCACAGGAAGATCGGGCAGCATTACGCAGCCGCCTCCACCCTGGCCACGTCCCGAACCGGTTCGTGGTACGAGTACCGTCGCAGGGAAGCCGCGCAGAGGAGCCATGCCGCGTATGCGGCATCCAGGCGAGCGATCTCGTCGTCCACGCCTTCGTCCATCAGCTCGGCGAACACCTCGCGGGCAACCTCCGCCCGCGCATCCGCCTCCTCGGCCGTTTCGCCCGGCTTACCGACAAACAGCGTTCGGAAGTCCTCCGCCCCGAAGCCCGAATTCTCGGCCTCGCCGAAGGCGGACTCATCGGGCGTAACCATGTTCGCGGCCACCAGGTGGCCGACATATGTACGCATGCGATCTCTCCAAGATCCTCAAGTGGATGGGATGGGAGAGCCGGCCCGGTGGGCGTCCTTGACCCGTCGGTCCACCGCGACCGGCTGTGGTGATGTCGTGCAGGGGCGTGCTGCGGTCGTCCCAAGGTCGTGAGGTCGTGGCGCGCTCAGACGCGGAAGCGCCGGGGCCCCGTGAGGCGGAGCGCCCACTCGTACGCGGTCGTGACCGCCGTGTAGCCACCCAGTCCGGACATGACGACCAGGGGCCAGCTGGCCCCCAACTCACTGGCACAGTCCGAGCCGACATAGGCCCCGACGAAGCCGAGGAGTATGACGCCGAGGGCAATCACGCCCTGCCGGGTCGTCACCGGCCTCGCGTACCGAGCGACCACATCGAGATCACTCGGTGGACAGAGCCGTACGGCATCACCGGGCAGGCACACCGCGACGAGGCTGCCGCCGGGGTGGTTCGCGACACCGGCGACGGTGCCTAAGGCCAGGTCGGTCCGGTCGCGGACAACATCGCCGAGGGCGAGCTGCATGGAGGGGACTCCCTTCGAGAACAGAGGCAACCGACCGAGCAGGCGAGACGAGTGGACCCGCCACGCCACGGCCGGGGGATCAGGGAGACCACCCGCCAATCAAGAAACGATCAACGAGCGGCCATCACCTCCGGCCCGCCCACCCCGCCCTCACCACCACACATGGCGATACATGGCGCTGACCAGGGCGGACGGACCGAAGATCAAAATCACTCGTTCGTCCAGGCACTCTGTGGAGTTCTCAAGCAACGAGCACTGCCGCCGTACGCACCCCGCAGATGTCCGCAGGGCTCTCCAACGGGCGCAGCAACTCATCAGGAGCTAAGGTCTTGCACTCCTCAACTCTTCTTTAGGAGTTGCTTTGACTATGACGTACGTCTCGCCAGTCGTCAAGACCTCTTTAGGAGTCGTAAGCTAGGGTCCGACTTGCTAAGCCAACCGAGCCGCTTGCTCCCTGGCTTGCTAAAGCAAGTGAGCAAGCCAGGGAGGCGCTCACCTCGCCGGAGGTCACGAAGGGACGGTGGACCCGCATGGCAGTGGCGTACGAACGGATCGCGGACCAGATCCGCGCATCCATCCGCGCAGGTCAGCTGCGACCAGGTGACCGCCTGCCCGCGGAGACGAAGCTCGCCGAGCAGTACAAGCGGAGCGTGCCGACCATCCGGGACGCGCTACGGCTTCTGCGGGACGAAGGACTCATCGAGAAGCAACACGGCCGCGGCAACTTCGTCCGCCGCGCGCGCACACCGGCGATCCGCACGAACCTGCGCCATCAGTGGGAGAAGAACCGCGCCCGCCAGTCCGAGGAAGAGCGCCGCAAGACCGGTTCCACGGAACACGACACCGGCCTAGAACTCGATGACCTGGTCTTTCACGCCTCGTACCGCGAGATCAAGGCAAACGAGGAGTTGGCCGACGTCTTCGGCGTCCCCGAGGGCACAGCCATCATCGAACGCTCCTACCGCACCCGCTATGCCGCCGAGAGCGCCCCGTTCACCCTGGTCACCTCACACCTCGTCCGCGACATGGTGGCCGACAACCCCGCCCTCCTGGACGCGGCGAACGAACCCTGGCCCGGCGGCACCCAGAACCAGCTCCACACGGTCGGCATCGAGTTCGACCGCATAGAAGAACACGTCACCGCCCGCCCCCCGACGCCGGAAGAGGCCGAGGAATTGGACCTACCCCCCGGGACCGCGGTCCTGTTCCTCCGCAAGAAGTCGTATGACACCAACGACCGCGTCGTGGAGTACTCCCACGTGACGCTCCCCGGAGACCGCACAGAAATGGTCTTCGTGACTCCCCTGGAACGGTGGTGACCGCCATGGGCATCATCACCGTCGTCACGGCCGTCCACCCGCCGTCCGCTCCGTACCTGCCCGAGGCGTACAAGTCCCTCCAGGCCCAGGAACTCCCGGACGGCTGGGACTGGCAGTGGCTCATTCAGGAAGACGGCAAGAGCGACGAGGTCGCCCCCTACATACCCGACAACGAACGGGTGACGTTCCGGCAGGGCCGTCCGGGTGGCCCCGGCGTTGCGCGCACGATGGCCCTTGCTCACGCGGAGGGCGAGTACGTCAAGATTCTGGACGCCGACGACCAATTCACCCCAGGCGTACTCGCCCGCGACCTGGCGGCGCTTGAGGCCGACGAGACGATCGGCTGGGCAACCTCCCGCGTCTTGGACCTGATGCCCGACGGCTCCACGGTGGGCTTCCCGGGTGACCCCGCCGAAGGGCCGATCCGACGTGGCGCAGTCCTGGACTACTGGAAGGCCAACGACTACCGCGCTCAGGTCCACCCCGCCACGCTCTTCATGCGCCGAGACCTTCTCATGGCCCTCGGCGGCTGGATGGCCCTGCCGGCCTCGGAGGACACGGGCCTCCTCCTAGCACTGAACGCGGTTACCCGCGGCTGGTTTTCCTCGGAGGTCGGTCTCTTGTACCGCAAGTGGCCAGGGCAGGCGACGGGGCAGAGCGCGCACACGGACGCGGGCGAACGTGATGCACGCATGGCTGTGGTGGAGGCCCGTGCTCGCGGACTGGCGTACTTGCGGTGGGAGTACCCCTTCGGCCACTAGTCGCGCAACTGCCGCATTGGTATAGCGCCACTTCCCGTAGCGAGGTGCCGGAGCAAAAGTGTGCCACCGGTAACGGGAGGAGAGGCTGTTACGCAACTCGTGGACCCTCTGGATAGTGGCCTTACGAGGAGGCGGCCACCGGTGTGTTGCGTGGTTGCGTGGCGGTCACCATGACTCACAGCACGCAACTGATGTTGCCTACATTGCTCCTGGAGGCAGCAACCTGGGCCATCGTCAATCCCCGAGCCGTTGATACCTGACTGGGGAGACCATCCGAGAGCGCTGGGTACCGGCGACAATAGGAAAGCCCCCAGTAGAGCGGCCTCTGAGTCGGACATGCCCGGCCTCATGTAATTCCGTCGCATAGCGGCACCGAAGGTCGATACCCTTACTCTCTCGTCTCCCAGCGGAGTCACTGTCCAGGGGATCTCTTCGTGCTGCAGACCCCAGCGGCCTGTTTCCGGGCACTGATACCGACTGCCACTCCAAGGGTCGCCAGAAATCGCACAGTTTAGCCCTGCACGCCAGGCATGTGCGGGAGATCTGCCGTTCCTTCGTTCTTGTCCGAAACTCGAAACCGGTGGCTGTCTCACCCGTCTGTCCGGCATGCTCCGGAAATGAACACTCCCTCTGACTCGCTCCCTGTTGTCTACGCGGACGAGTCCTCGAACTCAGGACAGAACCTGCTAGACCCGGACCAGCCGGTATTCACGGTGGCCGGGGTCCATCTGGCCGACGAGTTGGCCGCGTCCATCGTGGACGAGGTCCGGGCCCAGCTTCCCCCCACCCAGGGAGAGCCTAAGTACGGCTCCCTGGCTCGGTCCTCCCGAGGGCGGAAAGCGTTGCTGCGGGCCTTCGAGCAACTACCTGAGGGGAGCACCCGCAGCTATCTGATGCACAAGCGGTTCATGGTGACGACGAAACTGGTCGACGTTCTGGTTGAGCCGCTGGCGTATGCGGACGGCTTCAACCTGTACGAGGACAAGCAGGCGCTGGCTCTGGCCGAACTGCTGCACATGTGCGGGCCGGTCTTCGGGGACGCTGCAGCCTACCGTCAACTACTTCAAGCCTTCGTGAACTGGGTGCGGCAGCGGGTCTCAACTGACGAATTGTTCGCAGCCGTGACCGCATACAAGGCGTCGGTGTCGGTGGACTACGGCGACTTCGCCGAGTGGATTGGTCTGCTGGAGTACTGCCGGGGCGTGGCCGATGAGACCGCCGCCGACCTCGCGGCCGGCGAACAGCGGGACATACTCGACCCGGCAGTGCCCTCGCTGTACTGCTTGTGCACCAGCTTTGGCGAATCCCTTGGCCAATTCCGTCTCGTTCACGACGCGTCCAAGGTGATCGACCGCAACGCGGTGCTGTTGCGTATGGCGCACCTGTTTCCGGATCTTGCCCACCCAGGGCAATTTAACGATCCGTTTCCGGCTACTCGGATCGACTTCGCAGACAGCAAAGCCCATCCACAGCTCCAGCTGGCGGACTGGGCGGCGGGCGCGGTACGGCAGTGGGCTGCCTACTTGGCCGTGGGCGGCGGCGACCAGTTCTCGGAGAAACTGGCGGACGTGGTCTGGCCCTGGGTGATCGACGCTGTCTGGCCGTCCGGCCCCCCGGGCATTGAGTAGTCCCTGTCCGGGCCGGAGTGACGGCCCGAGTCCGGGGCGGCGCTCAGGCTGCGGCTACGCCGGAGTCCCCGTCCTCATCGTTGTCATCTGCAGAGCCGCCCCGGTCGTAGCCCGCAACGGGAATAACCCGCCCATCAGCAAGGGTCCTCGTGTGCCCTACTACCGGGTGCTTGACGGGGGCTTTCCGTCGTTCGTTCACAGCCGCAGGGTCGGCGATTGGCCCGGTGTCCTCGGTGGCGTTCTGTTCCATGGCCTGCCTAGTGACCACGGTAACGACGGTCAGGGCCACGCCGCCCAAGACGGTGCTGGCGGCGAGGATCTTCCCCTTGTGCCTCCCGCACAGGTTCTTCGCTTTCTCAACGAAGGAGGAGGGCTCGCCATCCTCGGGTGTGGAGTTATTCATGCACACACATCTACCGGACCCATCCCTCACCTGTCAGGCAATCACCCGACATCGCCCGATTAAGTTCAGTAGCTACAGAGAGTGAGGTTCACCTCTGTCTAGTTGGAGGACTGGCGACAGTTGAATATGCGAGCCCACCACTATCAGACCCCGTATCGCAGCGGGCTCTCGTTCTGCTGAGAGGTGTCCTTGCTGAGCGACCGCATCGTCGCCGATCGAACCTTCATCTTGGGCTGTAATGGGACAACACTCGTTAATGCTTACGGCTGAATCGGTACCTCATAAACGATCTCGCACAAGGCCGCTGGCACCACGATGTCCGCGGTCTCCACTGGCTGCCCCTCATCGCTGAGGTACGTCCGCTGAATCCGCGTCACCAACGCTCCTCGCTGAACGCCCAGGAGGTGAGCCTCCTCCGCGGTTGCTTGCCCAGGTTCAGGTCGCTCCACAGCCCGACTGACCGTGATCCCGATTTCCGCCATCCGATCGACGACACCCTTCCCGGCGTGCGGTCCACCCTCCGGCAACACGACGATCGTCCCGGCCGTCAGCTCGTAGGGCTCCCAACTCGTCGACAGCTGAACCGGCCTGCCGTCCGCCAGAAACTCGTACGCCGTGCGCACGCACAAGTCACCCTCGGCGATGCCGAGCCGTGCCGCGATGTCTTCGGGCGCCGGCACCTTCGCATCCGTCCGGCTCTCCCACGTACCCCGCTTCCGTAGTGCCGCCATGTCGGCCACGAAAGGCGAGCCGCCCACCTGCTCGCGGCACGTAGAGCGCACGATGCGTACGCGCTCCCGCGGCTCGGCGACATAGGTGCCCGAGCCGGCGCGCCCTTCCAACACCCCCTGCGAGATCAGTAGCTCCTGTGCACGGCGGATGACGTTCTCTCCCACCCCACACTCCTGTGCGAGTTGGAGCCGGGACGGTAGCCGGTCGCCTGGAGTCCACTCCTGGTCAGCGATGCGCTGCCGAAGCACATCGGCGACGCGGAGGTAAGGAGGCTGCGAACGCATATGGAAAATCTAGTCCACTAGCTCTAATCTAGTTAACTAGCTATACGGACAGTAATTCCTCGGCGACGGAGGCCAGCCTGTGCCCTCACCAGAAGCTCGCGCAGAGCATCTGCGTAAGCAGCTCTTGGCCGCCGGGTTCGCCCCGCAAGTCCTGGATCACGGCGACCACATGTCCGTCGAGACGCAAGTCCCCGACGGCCAGTCCGAGGAGTCCTGGCAGGGGTTACTGCGGCTGCTGGAGGAAGCCGACTGGTTCGGCCTGGTCGACAGCAGCGAACGCGGCCGCACTGCATGGGCCGCCATCAGCAAAGAAGCCCCCGAGACGGCAAGCGGCGCCGTACGGGGGCAAGGCCAACCAGCTACAGGGAGCTGATCAGCATGTTCGAGAGTAGTTGCTGTGCAACTGCAAGAGCCAGGCAGTGCTACAACCTCCCCCAATCACGGCCGTGTGAGGGCATCTGCCCTGGCGCGCACCGCCCTCACTCCGACCTTCACCCGCGCGGTACCGCCTGGCTGGAGGCTCAGTGATGCCCTCACCTCAGCTTCCGGGCACCGCCCGCGGAGGCCAGCTGGAGCCCTACCGCTCGGTCGAGTGCCGCATCGGCACGCACATGTGCGGTGAAGGCGAACCGCGGCAGTTCGCCGCCGATCTCCCGCTGATCTACGAGATCTGCCAGTGCACCTGCCACACCCCCGCCACCAGCGACAACACGACCCATACCAGCAGGGGGACAGTCTGATGCTGCGTACTCACGCTCCACGCATCGAAGCTGTGGACATCACACCTAGCACGGTCCGTCTGCGCGACGTCATAGATATAGGCGGTCGGCAGTGTGAGGTGGTCGACCTGCGTGAACGTTTGGACGGCTCGAAGGTCCTGATTCTCCACACGGGCGAGCTGTTGACCATGCACCCAGGTTCCCGGTTCGCAGCGATCCGCACCACGGTGGTCGTCCCCGTCCGCACCATCCCAGGTCGGTGATGGCCGACGTGAAGCACCGACACGAGGAAATCGCCGAAGCACTACGCGCGGACATCGCGGCCGGCACCTACCCCGCGGGAAAGGCCTTGCCTGCGGAAACTCAGCTCGCGCACCGGTTCGGGGCAAGCGTCCCGACAGTCCGGTTGGCCCTGGGCCGTCTGCAAAACGACGGGCTCATTGAGAAGGTGCCAGGCAACGGCAACTACGTTCTACGGCCTTTCGAACGCATCACCTACACCAACGACAAGTCGGTGACGGACGGGCTGACGCCGACCACCACGACACTCACCGTGGAGATCACCACCACGGAGGTCGAGGCCGATGTGCAGCTCTCCACACAGCTGCGGGTACCCGTCGGAACCCGGCTGAACAGGTATGTCTTCCTCAGCCGCCAGGGCACATCCCCGCACAGCCTGGCCCAGGTCTACGTCCCGTGCAGCGTCGCGGAACTCACCGTCCCGCCAACCGGTTGGTCACCCCTGGGGGACGACATCCGCGCCCAGCTGGTTGACCGGGGCATCCGGCCGACATCGACCGTCGTGCACATCGCCGCCCGACTCCCGGAGCCCTCTGAGGAGAGGCAGCTCCGGATCGGCTCCGGCACAGCCGTCCTGGCGATCCGGCGCAGATCGATGGACGCCGACGGCCGGGTCATTGAGGCAGCGGTCCTGGTCCTACCAGGCCACCGGTCCGAAGCGGTGTTCAGCACCCACATGCCGGTCGACGAAGCGGAGGCGAAGAAGTGACGGCTGACATGGACGACGACATCGCGAGGCTGACACTCGCGGGATACAGCTCCGTTTCCCTGCGCCTTCTGCCCTGGACCAGCGAGGCCGGTACGCCCTGCTACCTCAGTACTGACGACAACACTGGGTACCTCTCCCGACTTGCTGACGAGGTGGAGGATTCGCAGACCGAAGCGGCGCATGAGGTACTGGGCGCGGCCAAAGCGGTACTCGGCGACAAGCGGTCGGGATACCGGGAAATGCGTTTTGCCCTGGCGCGGGCGACCGAGTCGCTAGGCGACATACTGCTGATCGCGAAAAGCCGCGGTGAGCGGCTGCCGGCGCCGGATGTCGAGCCAACGACATCCGGTGGCGAAGAGGAGGATAACGGGACAGGGGAACACTTCAAGGCCTGAGCGCTCTCCCCACATATGCTGATACAGCCAGCTGGCCCGACTCCCGTGCCAGGGAGCCGGGCCGCGCTGCCTCGTTCTCATTCACTGTCCTGGTCGCAGCCGTCGGTATGGTACGAGCCCTCGCAGAGGCGATGAGGACACGCCGGTCTGCAAATGCCCTCCGCCCGCATCCACAAGTTGCGAGCCCTCACAGGGACGATGAGGGTGCGTGCAAGCACAGGCCCCCAGGCTCCCGCAAGTTGAGTTGCGACCCCTCGTAGGGGCGATGAGAGCCGGATCGTCACGATCATTTCGTTCTGATCGTGATGTTGCGACCCCTCGTAGGGCGATGAGGGCGTCACCGGCTCCGCCGAGGACGTGGCCCGCTACGCGTTGCGACCCCTCGCAGGAGCGATGAGGACAAGCGGGGCGCGGTCCACAACGTCGGTACGTCGGCGAGGTGCGACCCCTCACAGGGGCGATGAGGACACTTCGCGCAACGGCACCGCAGCGGCCGGGCCTCGGCGTTGCGACCCCTCGCAGGGGTGATAAGGACGGGTGACGGTGTTCCGGTCGTCCACGGTGCCGGCGGGTTGCGACCTCTACCAGGGGCGAGGAGGAAGCGGAGGCCAGCTGATGGACACCAAGCACTGTGCCATGTTGCGACCCCTCGCAGGGGTGATGAGGACCAGCTGCACAGCGGCCACTGGACACGCGTGCCCTGACGTTGCGACCCCTCGCAGGGGCGATGAGGACGCCGTGGCCAGCAGCGCCAGGTGCTGCTGATTACCCGGTTGCGACCCCTCCCAGGGGCGATGAGGACGGCCCGCTTCCTGCCGGACGTGGCGCTGATCGTCCCATTGCGACCCCTCCCAGGGGCGATGAGCTGCCGCCCGGATGTGCAAGGTCCCGCTGGTGCTGCAGTTGCGACCCCTTCCCAGGGGCGATGAGGACCAGGAGCAGCGGGGCCTGCCAGAGCGCACCTACGAGTTGCGACCCCTCCCAGGGGCGATGAGGACCGTCACCGGCGGGGCGCAGGGCTCGCAGCAGATCAAGTTGCGACCCCTCCCAGGGGCGATGAGGACCGGCGAGGACCGTGCGATATAGGCTCATGCGCTGCGTTGCGACCCCTCCCAGGGGCGATGAGGACGAGTGCCGACTCCCGCTGCATGGACCGAGGCGATAGACGTTGCGACCCCTCCCAGGGGCGATGAGGACGTGGGCTCAGGACCAGGGCATGAAGACCTGGGCCTACATGTTGCGACCCCTCCCAGGGGCGATGAGGACCGACGACGGCGGCGCACGGCCGGATCGCACCAACGGTGGTTGCGACCCCTCCCAGGGGCGATGAGGACCCTGGTCGGTGGAGCACCAGTCCGCCCGGCCGGTGGAGTTGCGACCCCTCCCAGGGGCGATGAGGACATGGTCGCCGGGGCCATCCGGGCCATGGGCACCGCGTTGCGACCCCTCTCAGGGGCGATGAGGACGCGGCCGGGTGTGCTGGAGCGGATCGCGGACTGGATGTTGCGACCCCTCTCAGGGGCGATGAGGACGCCAGCGCCCAAGTCGTCAGCTGGGGTGTGACGATCAAGTTGCGACCCCTCTCAGGGGCGATGAGGACCGGCCCGACCAAGCTCGGGATCGGCGAACCGGTGCACGGGTTGCGACCCCTCTCAGGGGCGATGAGGACTCCGGCACCCTGCACGGCGCCGAGGTGAAGATCTTCATGTTGCGACCCCTCTCAGGGGCGATGAGGACCCCAGGGTGTCAGCGGGCCGGGTCAGCTCGGGGATATGTTGCGACCCCTCTCAGGGGCGATGAGGACCACGGGCCCGTCGGCGTGCCCATCCTGACCCCCTTAGTTGCGACCCCTCTCAGGGGCGATGAGGACAGGGTGGTCTCGTCCAGTTCGGCGGGAGCGATGCGGTGTTGCGACCCCTCTCAGGGGCGATGAGGACTCGTCGAGCCCGAGACCCTGCCCGCCGCCGTCGCAATGTTGCGACCCCTCTCAGGGGCGATGAGGACGCAACGCCGCCATGGCCTTCATGTCCAGCCCACCCACGTTGCGACCCCTCTCAGGGGCGATGAGGACTCGCTCTGGAGGCACAGCTCTCCCCGATCACCTCGGAGTTGCGACCCCTCTCAGGGGCGATGAGGACACTTCGACCCGGCCGCGGGGCTCTTCGGCACCCCGCGTTGCGACCCCTCTCAGGGGCGATGAGGACACCCACCGGACCCACCGGACCCACCCTTTCCCTCTTGTTGCGACCCCTCTCAGGGGCGATGAGGACCCCACGGTAAAGCCACAGGTCACCCGCGATCCATCAAGACCGCATCCGGGCCTCTTTGCAGCAGACCTCCGGTAATGCAGCCGATCCCGGTGTGGCGCTGAAAAGTCGCGTGCCGGAGGCATCAGCAAGGTCCCTGGCCCGAGTCAAAGAATGTCGCTGGGTGCCGGCTCCACCGCACCCCACTCAAGGCGCTGTGGAACCGCGCCAGGGGGAAAGGTGTAGACGAGCACGTTGTCGTAGGACAGGTCGAGAGCGTCTTCCACGTCGGCCTGGAAGCGACGTAGTTGCGCCTCGCTGAGTTGGCCTTCGAAGACGCTGCGTTGCACGTGGTGGAGGTACTTGCGGCAGGTTCGCAGGATTCTGGAGTTGCGTTCGGCGAGCGTGTCATAAACGACGACCACGTACATGTCGCCTCACCACCAGATCCGGAACGGCTTGTACGGCGAGCCTTCTAGGCAATGGCGGGTCAGGGCTAACGCGTCCAGGTAGAGCAGTTCGTCGTATGAGACGTTGCGTCCGAGGGTGCGGTGGCCGACCGTGACAGCGAGTTCGTCACGGACCGTCTGGACGACGAGCTTTCGGCCGGGCTCGCTGAGCATGGCCTGGTTGGTGTCGCTGTCGAAGTGGTGGGACTTGAGCTGGTTGCGTTTCGCCATGCGCAGGAGGAGACGCTCGGCGAAGAGCGGCTTGAACATCTCGGACAGGTCGAGCACCAGCGAGTGCCGCTGTCGTTCCATGCTGCTGTGCAGGAAGGCGATGCCGCTGTGCAGCGGTGTCAGACGCAGGGCGGTGAGCAGCCGTGCGTAGGTGATGCCGTTGACGTAGCTGATGAACGCGTTGCCGGCGTTTTTCGGCGGGCGGCGACTGCGGCCGCCGAGTTGAAGCCACTCGGGAAGCTTGGTGTCCAGCACTTCCCAGGCGGACCGGCGGAAGGTGCCCTCTGCGCCCATCAACTGTTCCGGAGTACCGGCCAGCGTGATGGACTCCTGGAGCACCTTGTACGGGCGGGTCAGCAACGTGCGGTCGACGACACGGCGGACGTTGAAGGCGCAGGACTCGACGATGCTGCGGGCGACCTGGAGGCTTCGCTCCGGGTTCTCCGCGAGTCGGGCTTGGGCGAGGACGGTCTCTCCTGACGTGCTCGTCTCCGAGGTGAGGAGTGAACCGGTGTAGTCGCCGTAGTAGCTGAGCAGGTGGACGTTGACGCGGTGGCGGTTGAGGAGGGAGACCACCGCGGTGTTGATGTCGACTTCAGCGCAGGCCACGATGTCGCGGACGTCCGTGATCGGGATGTGGACGTTGCCGGCGTCCTCGCGCTCGATGAGCAGGGACTGGTCCTTGCGGCGGATCCGACATGGTGTGGTCAGCCAGTACGTACGGGCGGCGGCGGGCATTTCACTCCGTCCAGCAGTAGTCGGTGAAGCTGCAACCGCGGCATGCGGAACGTGTGAGCCGCTCTGGGGAAGTGGGCGCGGCGGCCACCGCCAGGACTTCGACGATGTCCGCTTCGGCCTGGGCCTTCGCTTCGGGGGTGTAAGGAAAGCGCTGGGTGCGCCTGGTCTTCGGGTAGTGCAGGACGGCGCCCTGGGCTTCGATGCCCAAACCGCGTAGTCGGTGGCAGTAGTGGCGACCTTGTGCCTGGTCGGCGGGGCTGGCGCGTGACGAGGACTTGACCTCGTGCACCCAGTGGCCACCGTCGACGAAGTCGAGTCGTGCGGCGCCGAGGTCGACCGGTGAGTGGCGGGTGTAGGAGGTGTCGTGTACGGCTTCGCCGAGCTGTACCGCGGTGCTCAGGTGTTCGGGGCGAATCCCGCGGACGTAGAGCCACAGCTGGCGGCGGCAGTGGTAGAGGTACTTGATGTGTACGCCGCCTACGTCCGCCGCCTCCATCACAGGACCTCTCCGGGCTGGTAGGTCTGCTGGGGGCGTCCGCGCACGGAGAGCAGTCCGCGGTCCGGGGTGTAGTCGCCGTCGATGATGCGGACCTGGAGGGTTTTCTCGTAGCGGGTGAGTGGGCCGGCCCAGTGCGGCATGGGGATGAGGAATTCGTCCGCCAGGAGTCGGCCGGCGGCCTGGTTACCGGTGCCGGCCTCCTGGAGTGCCGCGACGTAGCCGTCTCGATCTTCCTCCAGGATCGCCTCCGTGCCCTCGAAGAGTTCGTCGAACGTCTCGGAGAGGCCAGATCGGTCGTCGAAGGGGTAGGCGAACCGGAGAAAGGCGCTGTCGAACTCGTCGCGTCGTTCCATGACCTCCCGGCGCCATTCGACACCCCAGTCCGTGGCATACACCTCGTTGAGCCACTCGGTTGCGTCGGATTCGTCGACGGCTTCGCCGGCGTGGCGGGTGAGGATGTCCCAGGTGCTCTCCACTGGCTCGCGCCGGTAGATCCCGTCGGCGTACTCGTGGCTCCGGTCGCCTCGGCGCGTGTTCCAGATGGGACGGTGGACGATCACGTCGGCCGGCCGCCGGGCGCCGATGCGGTTGACCCGGCCGAACCGCTGGAGCAGTGCCTCAAGTGGCGCCGCGCCCGTGAACAGCACGTCGAAGTCGACGTCGAGACTTACTTCCACAACCTGCGTGGCGACCAGCAGCCCGGGTCGCCGCGTGTGCTGGCGATCCGGTGCAACGGTGCCGAACCGCTCGCTGATCTTCTTCTCGATGCTTGAGCGGTCCTTCCGGCGGAAACGTGAGTGCAGCAGGAGCGCTGCCTCCTCGCCGTGGCGTTCCCGGACGGCCGGGGCCAGGTCGGCGTACAGCTCCAGGGCATGGGCAACGTTGTTGGCGATGACCAGGACGGATTCGTCGTTGGACAGGCGCTTTCTGATCTCCTCGCGTGCGGCCTCGTCGGTGAGGTGGTGAGGGCGCGTGTGGAGCAGGTGGCGGATCGGCAGGCCCAGGTCGGTGGCCTCTAGGAGGGCGGTCGGCGCGGTGAGGGTTTCCTTGAAGACGTCGGCCATAACGGTGGGAAGGGTCGCGGACAGCACGGCGACGCGCCCGCCGAGGCGTTCCCATAGGCGTGCGCTGGCCAGGAGGTAGCCGAGGCGACGAGCGTCATACGCATGCAGCTCGTCGAGGATGAACACGGAGTTCGCGGCGTCGACGAGGATGCCGGAGTGGGCGGGGCCTGCAAGAGCGGCCCGCAACAGTTGGTACGGGGTGCCGACACGGACGCTCTCATGGAACAGCTTGGTGGCGGCGGCACGGGACAGCGCCTTGGCGGCGGCATCGACGCGGCAGGGGCCACCGGTCTCGTCCTCTTCGTCCCCGTCCTCCGGGCTGATGGACACGGCGAGGTGGTACGAGGCGGCTCGGGAGTGCGCGACCCCGACGGCCGTGGGGTCGCCCAGCACGTCAGCCAGCCGCGTGGCCATGGCGTTGATGGACGACAGGTACGGCAGGGTGAAGAAGACCCGTGGCACTCCACAGCCAGAGGACATAAGGGCGGTGGCCTGGCGGGCCGCCCAGAGCAGCGCCGCCTCGGTCTTGCCGCTTCCGGTCGGGGCCCGTAGCAGTAGGTGACCGGTGATGTCGGCGGCCTGGAGCTGATGCTTGCGCAGCGTCCTGCCGCGGTTGGCGAACTGCTGCTCCAGCCGACTGCGAAAGCCGTCATCAAGAGGCTGTGCTGTGGACAGAGAGCGGTGAGCCGAAGACAGGTGATCCGCGAGGGTCACGGCGCCTTGAAGGAGGACGGCTGCCAGACCCTCGTCACGGTCGACCGGGTCTGCCCAGCGGTCCAGGACGTCTCCCAGCAACCGGTGAGCATGCCCTGCCAGCCGGTCGATGGTCGCCTCCTTGCTGTCACCAGCGTTGGCGTCCACCGGCAGGGCCGCACGGGCGGCCGCCTCGTGAAGCCACGCTTGCAAGGCAGGGAGGGCCAGTGGCTCGCTTGGGGCGAATCGGGCGGCCATCTCAGCCGCTGTGGCCACTCCGTAGAGCGCCTCCACATCACGGCCGTTCTCTCCGGTGAGTGCGCGATGGTGGGTGACGACCGCGCTGGCGACCCAGGAGAGCAGGTCCGGGTCCTCAACGAGGAAGGGCAGGAAGCCGAGCGAGGCGACCTCGTGGCGCTCGCCCCAGCGGCGGGCCCGGCCGCTGATCATGGTTTGGAAGCCTCCGGCCACCTTGCCTGCGTCGTGCGTCAGGTCGGCCAGCTCCACGGTCGGCCAGAAGCTGCCGGCGAAGACCGCCTCTGCCACGTCTATACGGCCCACACGCCGTCGAAGCAGGTTTGCCGCGGCGTAGGCGGCCGAGAGGTGGGCGGTGAGTAACTCGGGAGGCCGGTGCCGTTGAGCACTCTTGGCCCAGACGGCGGACAGCGGGTCTGTCATGGTGCAGAAATCCGTTCTCACCCGGCCGCACCGGGCTACGGTACGGCCGGATCGGGTGGTACGGGTCAGGAACGCAGCCCGGTGTCGGGGTGCGTGCAGGGGAGAAGAGCGACGGCTTGGCCGTCGTCCGTGGACAGGCTGTCGGTGACGGGACGTTCCGCACGGCCGGAGGAATCGAACCGGTAGGCGTCCCACTGGGTGCGTCCCCGGCCATGCGCGACCGCCGTGGGCAGTCGCAGCAACGTGCCCGGGGCACCGCGCTCGTCTGGGACAACCGCGTGACGCTGAGACCCGGGCGCCGCGCGCAATGAGACCTGGTGCATCTCCAGGCCGACCAAGTCCTGGCTTCGTCCCAGTCGTAGTGGCCACACCGGACGGCGGAGTCTGCGACGCCACAGCTCCGGCTCGTCAACGAGCCATATCGTCAGCCTGGCGTCGGTGAGGAACTCGCGGTTGCGCGGGGTGGGCGAGGTCCGTTTTCCGCTGCCGTCGAGCGGGTGGTACGTCTCGTAGTCCATCCCTTTGCCGCCGGCCCTGAAGGCCATGGCGAACCGCAGGCCCGGGTCCACCTGCGCCCAGCCTCCGGCCGCGGCGGCCAGCGCGCCTCCGACGGTGGCGGGCGGCGGGCACGGGAGGCTGACCTGGACACCGGCATACAACGGGTTGCGGAAGGACACGACCGGTGCGGTGAACGTGACCTCCAGTGCCGTCCGTCCCGCGGCCGAGGGCGCTTCCGCCTCCTCCGCGGTCATGCCGCCGAGTCCTCGAACCACGTGTCGTGCTCACCCCGCTCGAACTCGCCGGCAAGCCGCTTCAACAGCACACGCGGATGATCCAGGACCAGACGGTTCTCGTCGATCAAGTCCTTGAGTTCCCGACGGATCTGTTCACGCTGGTCGCCTAGGAAGCCGGGTGCCCAGCCAAGCAGGACCGGGCCGTCTTCCAGCTCGTCACTCCAGGCGGCCAGCTCCTCACGCAGCACGTCCGGCAGGAAGACGGTCTTCCCGTCCCGTCCGCCCACGACGCGGGTGAGCGGATTGACTCCGCCCTTCAGCGGAGCGAGAAGGACGAGCGACGGGGTCCGGTCGCCATAGTGCTGGGCCTTCTTGGCGCCACCTCGCACGGCAGCCAAAGTCCTCAGCAGTGTGGCGATCCGGCGGCGGCGCTCCCCGACCGGGAGGCGCACGGCGGCGGTGCCGCGCAGCGTGGTCTCCTCCGCGCCCGACGTCTTGGCTTCCTCGGCCACGTCCTGGCTGATGGCTACCCGCAGCCCGTTGCCATCCGTCTCGAAGACGCCGACGCGCGGCAGGTCCAACAGTAGATCCCCGGCCAGCGTGGCGCTGTAGAGCTCGTGAGAGTGGATGACCGGGTGCTCCCCGGCCGGGAAATCGCGGCTCATGGTGCCGAAGTCCAGGGTGGGGCGCTGGGGAACGACGGAAACCAAGGTGCCGGTCGCCAGCACCGTGTCCCGCTGGTAGCTCTCCTTCTTCACCGCGACCATGTAGCCGAACAGGTCGTCGTCCAGGTGCCGGTCGGGGCGTCCGGCGGTGTACGCCTGTTGCTTGGCTCCCTTGCCGACGAAGGGGGCCCTACGCCATGGACTACACCGACCTGTCGGAGGCCGACCTCGACAGCTGGGCGACGCTGCGGCCGACTGGAAACACGCCACGAGAGGACTGGAGACACTAGCCAGCGACGCCCACAAGGGTATGCAGGCGAAATCGGACAGGGCGCGCTGGGCCGGCGTCAATGCCACGGTCACTCGCGCTTTCGTCCAGAAGACCGCCAAGGAGTTCGGTGACCTCCACACCGAGGCCAAGAGCATCTGGAGCATCCTCGACGACGCCCACATCGAGCTGGTGGGACTGCAGCGCCAGGTCCGTAACCTCGTTGCGAACGCCCGCGAAGAGGGTTTCTCGGTCGTGGATCACAAAGACGGCACCGTGAGGGTGTCCCAGGTTATGAACACCGTGAAATTACCGACCAGTGGCGAAAAGGCCAAGGAAAGAGCGCAATGGTATGCGGACCGGATCACGGATCTGGTGGGGCATGCGACCGAGGTCGACGCGTCAGTCGTCCGTGCGCTCGCCGCAAGCCATGGAAACGATCCGTACAATGCCGGGCATAAGGCCTACACCTCGCTCGATGAGGATTTGCTGCCCCAAGCTCTCAAGCTGATCGCACTCGGCGGCGACATCACCGCCCAGCAGCGCAAGGAGCTTACTTGGCTCTGGGCGTCGCTGACTCCGGAGGGCCGCGCCCAGCTGTGGGCAACACACTGCGATGCCCTGATCCTCGCGGGCGTACTCTCCCCCACGGTCTACACCGGGACGAATGACGACGGGGCGGGCCGCTATAACGTCAGCTGGCCGAACCCGCACGACTTCCTCATCCTGGAGGAGGCCAAGGCGATGGTGGTGGGGGGTTATCTCAGGGGGTACCCCGATGCAGCACGGAATATGAGTCACTACCTCAGCGGTTCCGGTTCGCCGGTGCAGTTGGACGTCGACCGGATGCTGAACGACGACGCTGCACTCCGCCAGGTCGCAGCGGGCTCGATAGACAGCGCGCAGCAGGAGCAGTGGCGGCGGCAGGCCCTCGCCGCCTTTGCAAAGTCGGGCGGGAAACCCGTCGCCATCCCTGTTCAGACCGCTCCCAAGGGCTACACCCACTCCGACGGCAACTGGTACCTGGCCGTCGGCAGAGCCAACACCAACACCACTGGCACGGTCACCGTCACGCCCGGCCAAGACGGCAAACCCCACGTGTCCCTTGACTACCAGGTCAACGTCTGGGACCGGTACAACTGGGATCCCGGAAAACACGCTCCGGTAGGGGGCATGAATATTTCCGACGCCGACCTGGCACGGCTGCACAAGACTGGTCTGGCCCGGGAATATTCCATGCGGGGCAGCGGATCAGTGCAGCACGTCGAATTGACCGGCGGTCCTCCCGGTGGCCACCCGCACGATACGACGGGTCGCATTCCCAGATAACTTGCTTGCCGCAAGGCGTGGGGCGTCAAAGCGTCTCTGCATCGACCCTGGAAAAGATCAGATCGCTTTCTTCTGCCACGGCCTCCTGCCACCGCACTGGGGATGCCGGTGCGTGCCGCAGCGCCTCCGGGTAGCTGGCCGATGCATAGCTGTTCGTGAGCCGATACGCATGGAAGCCGTGGGCTTTGAAAGTCTTCAACAAGTCGTTCACTGACTCGCCCAGCTGCTGCATACGGTCCGGAGTCACCTCCACCGTGATCTCCGCGTCCGGCCGGAGTTTTCCAAGCAGCGGCGCCATACCGCGCACTACGCTTCCCTCCGCCCCTTCCACGTCGATCTTGATGACCCTGGCATTGGCGATCTCGTCCTCCGTGAGCACAGCCGCCATCGGCTGGGCCTCAATCTCGAATGTGGACTCGGCAGGGCCGTCATACGGGACTATCGAGTTGGCGCCCATATTCCGTGAACTGGCCAAGATGAACCTCAAGGTCTCCTGGCTGTCGGATAGGGCCGCGTTGACGGCTCGCACATTGACGCAGCTGTTTAGACGCACCTGTTGCAGCAGCCGCTCGTGAAACGCGGGAGACGCCTCGATGGCCGTCACCTGCCCTGTCTCCCCGACGAGCCGCGACGCCAGCACGCTGTAGTACCCGATGTTCGCGCCGACGTCGACGAAGCCGTCCCCGGGTCGCAACCGTCGCTGGAGCCAGGCGGTCATGTGGGGCTCCCACACGCCGAACAAGTACAAGTACCGCTGGATGAGGTCCTGGGTGTCGACGGCGAACCGGGACCCGAACAGCGACTCGACCACCCGCCGTCGCGGATGGTCTCGCAGCCGCGGGTTCAGGTATCGAGCGACGAGTGGCGACTTGCCCAGCGTGCCGGGAGCATTGCGCACATAGCTGCGGCCGAGGGTAGCCAGTACCTCCGCAGTGGGGTTCTTCATCCGCTCGCCTCTCCGCAGCTCCACGGGGCGCCCTATCCCAGCGGCAGGGCCGGGGGAGAGGCTGGAACAGGCAAGGCTGTCACACCCGTCACAGCGTCACTCCCGTTCTCGTCCTCGGTGGCCGAGACGTAGCCGGTACCACTCTCTGTTCCAGCCATCCATACCCGAGCCGGCCGAACCTCTCATACGATCGCCCAGTCATCTTTAGGAGTGCAGCCTACCTGGGGGAAGCGTGGATACGGGCGAGCAGCTCGTGACGGTCGCCGCGGTGCTGCTGGGCGCCATCACCACCCACATCACCAATTTCCTCATGGAGCGCAGTCGCCACCGTCACGAGTACCGGACCCGTTGGGACGAAAAGAAGCTCGACGCCTACGCCACCTACATCGATGAGGTGCGCGCCGGCATCTTCGCCGCTGTCCAGCTCTACGAGCAACGAGAGGGGATACGCAGTACCGGGCGGCCCGAACAGGAACTCGCCGCGGACCTCGCGGACGCGGCGCGGCTGCGGGGCCGGGCCTTTGAGCGGGTGCTGCTCCTCGGCGGGGACGACGTCGTGGAGGCGGCACACGAGCTGAACGCACGCACGCTCGAAATCGACTGGCAGGCGAGCGGGAAGACCACGGACACCCTCGAAGCCTGGCGTGAGCGGAACCGCGTCGGGTTCCGCGCGATCACGGCCTTACATGAAGCCGCGAGGGTCGATCTGGGCGTGAGCGGCAGCATCACCGGCGAGAAGCACCCGGAACGCGATCTGCTGCTCCCTCCAGACGACGCCCCCGTCGGGTGACATCAAGCCTGGCATCAACTCCCTGGACAATGGCAGACGCCACTTACAACTCCGACTTGCGTAGGTGTTATGAGGGCGCAAAATCGCCCTGCTGCGCGTTGATGACAGCAAATACTTTCGTGTTTAATTCCGCGTGCTGTGGACGCATAATTTAGGTGATCAAAGGGTTTTCCGTATCGCTGGTGGTCAACGTTTGACGCGATTGCGCACAGCTAGGAGTGCTAGGCCAAGAAGGACGGGTTCAGCGAGGCGGGAGGCCATTTCGGTATAGGTGCCGGTGGTGGTCAGGTCCTGATTCGAAGAACGGAACACTACTGAGTTGATCACTACCCGCAGAGATCTTTCAAATCGCATGGTAGTGACTCGCTCGGTCCACGGTCCGACAGGGTTGACCGGAGCGGGAGTGTCAGTGGTTAGAGTGATCATCTGTCCAGCAGTGACCTGGCGACCGGTGGTATGAGGTTTTGGTTCGTTGGCTGGAATACCCCACAAGGTCATGGCTGCAATCGTGGCAGTCATAGCTACCCCCAACCAGGCCAGAGCCCGAGTTGCGCGCAGCCCGTATCCGGAGACGGCCCAGTAGGCGGTCAGCAAAGCCCGTTCGCTTCGGGGCCTTGTGGCATCATGCCGACGCATCTCCATCTCGCCGTAGTAGAAGTCGGCAGCGTCTGGTTCGTTCTTGCCGTCCTCCAGCGACTTGCGCAGCTGCCGGTAAAGGGCGGCTACTGCTGCCGGGCGCAGTTCGGGGGTGTCCGGCGATGGGAGGGTCCAGCCGTTGGAGGGGGTGGGCCGGCGGGCGATACGTGCTCGCCAGTGGTGTTCCTCGGCCAGTGTGTTTCGCTGACTCCAATGCCAGGGGGCGTGTCGGAACCAGCCGGTGGGGGTGGTCGCAAAGGTGCACCAGCCGTCAATTCGTAGCTGGTCGAGGTGGACGGCGCCGGTGAATCGGCAGTCGCTCAGGTCGATGTCATGCAGTGCGAGGTAAGCGGCGTCGACCCCGCTTACAGATGTCAGGCGTACACCAGGGTCCAGATCGGAAAGCTCCCTCTCTGGTAGTGGATCTTCTGGTCCGGGATTGTGGAAAGGAGTAGGACGTCCTGTGATCAACACTGGGTACTCGAAGACCGCATCTTGAAGATTTAATTCCGCGTAGCGCAGTTGGAGCTTGGCAGTTGAGGCCAGCCGGGTACGCACGAAACTAACCTGGCGCGCGGAAATTTCTAACGTTACCGGATACTGGAACATGGCGCGATCCAACGCTACCCATTTCCCGCAGATTAGCGGTCCAATTTGCGATGCTTGCTTGAATTGCGTCTCGCGAAACAAAACGTTGCCGGAAAATACCACGCAATCGAACATGGCGCCGAGGTAGAAGGTCGCTCTGTAGAAATGGGCGTTGCGAGAGAACGATGTATTGCTGAACAAGGCGTCGCCGGAGAAAATGGCCTGACTGAAGGCGGCGCTAGAAAATGTTGCGCCGTAGAAATGTGCGGTATTGGAGAAATTCGCACCATAGAAATGGGCGGCTCGGGAAAACGTCACCTGGCCAAAGTGGGCATCGCTGGAGAAGATTGCCTGACCGAACTGGGCGTCGTGGGAGAAGGTGGCTCCCCTGAAGTAAGCGGTACCAGAAAATGTTGCATTGCTGAACAAGGCGTCGCCGGAGAAGGTGGAATCGCCAAAACGAGCCTCATCGGAAAACGTTGCCTGGTCGAAATCTGCGTCGCCGGAGAAGGTTGCCCAGTCAAACCTGGAGCGGCCAAGGTTGGGCTTTCCGGTTGGATCACGCAGGGCGTTAAGCAACTGGGCCAACAGGTCTTCGTTGAAGGGAGTACCGCGGTGGTCGAGGGGGCTGTCAGGGGACAAGGAGGACAGGTAGATCTCGCGGTCTGCCACGTCCATGTGCGCCAGGCACACGGTCTGCCCCTGCATCTGGATACCGGGGCAACCGACTGGATCCGTTGCAGTGGCGCCGTGGCCGCAGTGCGGCCACGGCGGCGGTGAGGTGGGCGGTGGCGGTTCAGGGGATGCAGTGGCCATGTCTGGTGGACGACTGGGCGGTGCTGGAAAGTTGCCGGTCCTGCCGTACAGTCCGGCTGTTGGGGTACGCCAACCCGTACGCCAACACCAGCGCACAACTACGTACCCCCGCTACCGTCCCCGCACCACCACACCAGCCTCCCGCGAGCCCCGACCCGGCCTGAAAAGCGGAAGGTCGCCGGTTCGACCCCGGCCCCAGCCACCGCAGGTGAACAGCACGAAAGCCCCCTCCAAGATCACGGAGGGGGCTTTTTCGTGACTGGATGTCGCATGACGCTGGATGGATGTCGCATGACGTGAGCGCTGACATCGACGGGCATGGGGCGACCCGGGCGACCGGACCGGGTGATCAGGTGGCGCCCCGCGGCCGGGTTCAGGGAACGAGGTGGCCCGCGGCGCGGAACAGCTCGTACCACTCGGCCCGGGTGAGTCGAAGATCGGAGCCCTGCGCGGCGCCCGCGACGCGCTCCGGGTTGGTGGTGCCGAGCACGACCTGCATCTGGGCGGGGTGGCGGGTGATCCAGGCAGTCGCGATCGCGATGGCGGGGACGTCGTACTGGCCGGCGAGGCGGTCAATGACGGCGTTGAGCTCGGGGTAGTCCGGCGAACCGAGGAAGACACCCGTGAAGAAACCGGCCTGGAAGGGAGACCACGCCTGGACGGTGATGTCGTGCAGGCGGCAGTAGTCGACGATCCCTCCGCCGTCGAGGGTGGCCGACTGCTGCTCCGCGAGCATGTTCGCAGCGACCCCTTGAGCGACGATCGGCGCGTGTGTGATCGAGAGCTGAAGCTGGTTGGCCACGATGGGCTGACGCACGTACCTGCGCAGCAGGTCGATCTGGCGTGGGGTGTGGTTCGAGACACCGAAGGCGCGCACCTTGCCCGAGGACTCGAGCTCATCGAAGGCGCGGGCCACCTCTTCAGGCTCGACGAGCGCGTCGGGGCGGTGCAGCAGCAGGATGTCGATGCGGTCGGTCCGCAGGGCCGCGAGTGAGCCCTCGACCGATTTGACGATGTGCTCGTACGAGAAGTCGAAGTACGGCCCGTCCGTGACGATTCCCGCCTTGGTCTGGATCGTGATCTCGTCACGCTGCGACGGGCTCAGCGCCATCGCTTCGGCGAAGCGACGTTCGCAATTGTGCAGCTCGCCGCCGTAGACGTCGGCGTGGTCAACGAAGTCGATGCCCGCGTCGCGCGCGGTGCGGACGAGTTCTCGGACGTCGTCGTCGGTCTTGTCGGCGATACGCATCAGGCCGAGCACGATGTTCGGCGCGAGGATGTCGGTACCGGGCATGGTGAAGGTCTTCAGGACGGTTTCCTTTCAGAGGTTCCGGTATGCACAGTACAAGCGGGCCACTGTGCACATGAGGGGGCGGAGGCCCGTCGAGGCCAAGCGCGAAATCGGCGGCGAGCGTGAACTCGGCGGCGAGCGCGAACTCGGCGGCGAGCGGCGATTCCCGGATGCCCGGGGGCAGGATGCGCCGGGGGCGGGACCACGACGGGTGGACGCCGAGGGCGTGCCCTGGGGGCCGTGACGGATTTCCGCCAGTACGTCGCCTCCGGCGCTCCTACGCTGCGGCCATGTCATACCGCTTCGCCGGCATCGTCGACCGCTATCTACTCACCAGTTCCGAGTTCACCCGCAGGCTGCGAGCGGTACGGCCTGAGCAGTGGACGGCACCCACGCCCTGCGCAGAGTGGCAGGTGTCCAACCTGGTCAACCACATGACCCGGGGAAACCTCAACTACGTCTCCCTTCTGGACGGCGGCTCAGCGGCCGACTTCCTCCGACTCCGGGACGAGGACGCCCTGAACGGCGATCCGGTGGGCGCGTACGTCCGGTCAGTTCGGGAGTGCGCGGCGGCGTTCCGAAGGCCGGGTGCCCTCCGGCAGATCCTGGACTACCCCCTCGGCCCGGTGACCGGAGAACAGGCTCTCGCCGTCCGCGCCACGGACACCACCGTTCACACCTGGGACCTGGCCCGGGCTATCCACGCTTCCGAGGAGCTCGACCCCGGGCTCGTCACCTGGATTTCGGACCACCTCACGGAAATCTACGCCGGCTTGGCGGAGTCACCTGTCTCCCTCGACACCACCCACCGCTTCTTCGCCGCCCCCGGGGCTCTGCCCCTGGCCGAGGAGAGCCCTCAGGCCCGCTTGCTGCGGCTGATGGGCCGCTGAGCAGAAGAGAAACGCACCGAGTCGCCGGCCTCCCGGGAGGCCACACCCGGCCCGGTGGACGGCCTGTTCGCAACGCCGTGTCATGCTGAGCGACCACCAGGCGTGCGGTCGTGGGCGACGGCACAGTCGAAAGAAGTCACGATGCGCATTCCATGGCGCCGACGGTCAGCCGGCCGCTCTGGGCGACTCCTTGCCGCCGCGGGGATCGAACCCAAAACCGTGGAGGATCCCGACGAGCCGGCCATCTGCCGGGAGATCGCCTCGCGGGTGGCCCGGCGCGACCACGGCGCCACCGTCGAGGTCCTGGCCGTCGCCGAGGAACTGCTGGAGGACGAGGCCAACTACGAATTCGTCGTCGCCTTTCTGGAAGACCTCCAGAACCTTGTGTCCCACGGCCTCGACACGTTCCGTTCTCCCGACGAGATACGTGCGCTGCTCGGACCCCGAAGCACGGTCTGTTGGGACACGCTCACCACGTTCTGGACCGCGGTGGCGGACTGGTGCGCCCTCACCAACCTGTCGCTGGAACCAGCCGCACCGCTCCTCACCATCGAAAACGAGCAGCTCAAAACGCTCCTGTGGACCGCGAATCGGACCCTCTCCACCGGAGAGAAGCTCGGGCTCGCACAAGCCGTCCGTTATGAGAAGGCCGGTGGAGCGCCCATCCCCGGATACAGCCACGTCGCACTGGCGCTGCGGAGGATGGGGCAGGACTGAAGGTCCCGTTCTGATCTCCAGAGCAGGGCACCCCAGGCCGGCGCCGCGATGGCCAGCGGTACGACCGGCAGCACGGTCAGGTCACCCTCCCCTCCGGGGTGCCACCGAGGACATCGAACGGCTGCGCGCTATTCCTCGGTGGGATCGCTCTCCGGTGTGGCCGGCTCGATGCCGCGCACACGGCGTAGCCAGCGGGCCAGGGCGAACAGTGCGGTGCCGGCGATGCCGCAAGGCTCCCACGCGTCTGTCACCAAGGCGGCCAGACCGTTGCCCCGGACGATACAAATCGCCTGGACACCGACGGTCGCCGAGATGAACGCATGCGTGCGCGACGGCGCGCAAAGCAACCAGTCCACGGGACGCCAGGCAGGGCGTACGACGTCACGCAGCCGCATGCGAAGAGCCGCGACCAGGAAGCCCGCAGCGAGCAGTTGCTGCTGGGTCCGTGACGGGTTGACGCCGTCTTCAGGATTGCCGGCCAGCAGGGATTCCCATTCGTCGCGAAGGTGCGGTCGGGTCGATCCGGCCAGTTGGGCGGCGAGGTTGGCCGTGGAGCGAGCCGTTCGGGGGACCTGGGAGGCGAGGGGTTCGTTGCCGTCAGGGTCGAGGGCCGTCTGAGAGCTGAACGGTTCGTTGTCGTCGTGAGGATGGGGATCCCGAACCGTCGTCCCAGGTGCGAGGATCGCGCGCAGATGGTGCTTGGCGTGCCGGGCGGTGGAACGTACGGCGGCCGGGGTGATGCCGAGCGTGTCCGCGACGCTGTCCACCGGTAGGCCGAGGAAGTAGTGCAGCGTCATCACGTCGCGTTGTCGCACGGGGAGTTCGCCCAAGGCGCGGCACAGCGCCATCGACTCCTCGATCTGGCGGACGGGGTCCACGGCCTGGCGCACCGCCTCCATGTCGAACGCGGCGTCGATCAGCGGGCGGCGGTTGCGGGCCCGGCAGTGGTCCATGGTCTTGTTGCGCAGCACCCGCCAGGCGCACCGGGTGGGGTTCCCGGAGGCGAGGATCCGGTCCCACCCGCGGTACAGCTGCTCGAACGTGGCGTCGGCGATTTCCGCCGCGTCGTGCGGGTCGTGTACGAGGGCGTGGGCGTAGCGGACGAAGCGCTCGCGGTACATCCCGTGGAAGACGGAGAAGTCCATCGGCAGCTCGTTCACGCTCCACCGCCTGCCAAGCCGAGCTTGAACCGGCGATCCCTGCGGTTCTCCAGCGCTTCGGCAGCCTGCTGACGCCCGGTGCCGGTGAGCTCGTAGAAGCGGCGCGCAGGGCGACCGGGATGCGGGCCGGTCTCCTCATGGCTGGTGATCCAGCCGCGTTCGGCGAGCCGGTCGAGGATCGGGTACACGGTGCCGGGGCCGAGATCGGCTTTGCGGCAGATGCTGAGGCCCCAGGCCGGATCGTCTCTCGTCGAGGAGAGCAGGGTTTCCAGGACTGCGATCGTCGGCTTGGTGAGCCGCATGTTCGTCATGTCGCCACTGGAGCATATATCGAGTACGAAGTACAGTCGTAAGTCGAGTACGAAGTACAGCCGTATATCGAGTACCAACAGCCGTATGTCGAGTACGGGATGATCCGGCGGTCATGGATCGGTAGGCGCGGTAGTAGCCTCCGCGCATGAGCTGGCTTCCTGGCGATTTCGTCCACCCTGTGCATGTTCCGTTGCCCGACGGGGCCCACCATCTGCGGCCGATCAGGGAGGCCGATGTCGAGATCGACTATCCCGCCGTGATGGGCTCGCGGGAGCGGCTGTGGGCGATCTTCGGGCCGGCGTGGGGATGGCCCCCGGAGACGATGACCTATGAAGAGGACCGCGTCGATCTGCTGCGGCATGAGAGGGAGACAGCCGCGCACCAGTCCTTCAACTACGCGCTGCTGGGGCGGGAGGAGAAGGCCGTCCTCGGCTGCGTCTACATCGATCCGCCCGAGCGGGTCGGCGCTGACGCAGAGATCTCGTGGTGGGTGGTGGACGAGCTGGTCGGCGGTGAGCTGGAGCAGGCGCTGGATGCGCTCGTTCCGCGGTGGATCGGAGCCGACTGGCCCTTCCGGCAGCCCCGTTACCTGGGGCGTGACATCTCCTGGCAGGACTGGCTCGAACTGCCGCAGCTGCCGTAGTGCCTGTCTCTCACGTGGCGCCTGTCTCTCACGTGGCGCTTGCTTCTCACGTGGTGCCTGCCCCTGCCGTTGTGGCTGTGCCTGTGTGGCGGTTCCCGCCGTAGTGCCTCACCCCCGTGTCTTGCCGTTGACCAGCTCGGGGCCGAGGTGGCGGGAGAGCACGGCGGCGAGGGGAGGTGGCGGGCCGTCCATGGGGAGGTGCTTGTAGGTGTGGACCACGCAGGTCTGAACGGGGTGCGCCGGTCCGTCGCCGTCGGGTTCCCCGAAGCGGTTGGCGGCCAGCGGCAGGTGTTGGGGTGCCGCCAGGGCGAAGGCCACCAGCGGTGTGCGGTGGTCCTCCCACCAGAAGTGTCGGCGGACGGCCTTCCTGCCGAAGTCCATCCGGGCGAACGCCACCGCGACGTCCCGCCTCCCGTACGGCGCCGAGCGCAGCGCCGGCAGCACGTCGAGGATCCGCTCGCCGGCGGCCAGCAGGCGTGCCTCCTCATGCGAATCCCCCCAGGGCGGGGGATCGTCGTCGCGGAGGTCCTCGGGAACCTCCTTCGTACGCAGTACCGTTCCGACCGGCGGGCGGTCCCAGCGGGCCATCCCGCTCACGCTGCCCCAGTTGAGGCTGGCGTTGACGCACAGCGTGCCCGCCAGCAGCGCCCACGGCGTGCGCACCACGCGTTCCCTGGCCAGGTCCACCACCAGGCGTCCGAACGTGTCGGGGGCCACGAGGGTCGGTACGGCGGGTGCGAGGAATTCGTCGGTCCATGTCCCCATCGCTCCGTTGTAGTGACGCCCCTCCGCGCCGCGCCAACGAATTCCCTGCGGGGCCGGGGGCATGATCACGAGGTGGAGCAACGGAGCCAGCACGCGATGAAGAGTCCGGTCCCCGTCGAACCCGTCCCGCCGGCCGGCCTCGCCTCCGGAGCGAGCGATCCCGATGTCATCTGGTACGTGTCCTACGGCTCCAACATGCGACTCGACCGGCTGGCCCTGTACATCCGAGGAGGCCGGTTGCCGGGGACCGACACGGTCTACCCGGGCTGCCGGGACCACCGGATGCCGCAGCGGTCGATTCCGGTGACCCTGAGGGGTGCGGTGTACTTCGCCACCTGGTCGCCGGTGTGGAAGGGCGCGAGGGCCTTTTACGACCCGGAGGCGCCGGGGCGCACGCTCGCCCGGGCGCATCTGATCTCCGTGGCGCAGTTCTCCGACATCGTCGCCCAGGAGATGTATCGGGAGCCAGAGCCAGAGCCAGAGCCAGAGGCGGATGCAGAGGCGGAGTCCGGGGGGCGGCTGGATCTGTCCGGGGCGCTGGCCCACGGGCGTGCCGCACTGGGCGACGGGCGCTACGAGACGTTGGTCTGCCCGGGGCACGTGGCCGGGGTCCCGGCCGTGACGTTCACCGCACCCTGGCGCATGTCCGACGTGACGTGGCGGCCGCCGTCGGCCGCGTACCTGCGCCACCTGGCCTCGGGGCTGGCCGAGGCAGGACCGTGGGACGTCGACGCCGTCGCGGCGTACCTCGTGGCCTGCCCGGGCGCCGGGCACTGGACCGCTCCGGAGGTCGCCGAGCTGATCCGGCGTGATCAGCCGGTGTCCGACGGCTGACCGTCCGACGACACCACCTCCGACACCACCTCCGACGAAACCTCCGACGAAACCTACGGTCGGGCGGCGGCCACGAGGCGGAACCGCTGGAGTACCGCCGGTGTCGAGTCGTCCACGGTGAACCCGGGATCGTCCAGCGCCGCCCGCATCTCCTCGCCGTGCCAGAAGTGCTCGTGGTCCGTCCGCCACTCGGCAATGGTGGTGTGGCCCTCTCCCTCGTCCAGGACGTGTGCGAGATCCACCTCTGCGAGCGGGACGATCCGTACCTCGGTCATCTCGATGACGGCGACGGGGCGGTCGTCCGAGTCGACGACCACCTCGCGTTCCCCTGCTTTCGGCAGGGGCTCCCGCTCGTGCTCGTAGTCGACGACGAGTCCCGTCGTGGAGGTCTTGGAGCCGTCCAGGATCGCCGCGACGAGCCGGTCCCGCAGGGGCCCCGGGAATCCGAACTCGCCCTTCGGCAGCGCGGCCAGTTCCGCGGCGGGCGGGAGGTCGATGGTCATCCCGGCACAGTAGCCCGCGCCGCGCGGTCGGGGCGCGTGCGCACCCGACCACAGAACGTCTGCCAGCCACAGGACCTCTGCCCGCCGGGCATGAGCATCCCGCGCCGCACCTGCACACGTGCCACACCCGGGAACGGCAGGCGACGTAGATCACCGTTCCGCTGGCTACATTGCATGGCAAGAACTGGGTACGCTCGAACGGAATGCTTAAGTTACCGTTCAGTAAACGTGTCCTGTCCGCGCTTGCCGAACGGCTTGGTCATCCGCTCGCTCCCCCGGCGCCGTAGGCCTGGGAGGGAGGGACCCCCAGGTTCGAGGAGCCTCCATGCAACTCGCCGCGATCATCGTGTCGTTGGTTCTCGCCGTGGTCGGCGTGGCCCTGTTCGCCCGGGCCATCGCGCAGATCGTCGCGTACCTGCGGCTCGGCCAGCCCGTGCCGGCGGGGACGAGGTCGGACGATCCAGCTCGGCGTACCGGCACCGTCGCCAGGGAGTTCCTGGGCCACACCCGGATGAACCGGTGGGGCATCATCGGCGTCGCGCACTGGTTCGTGGCGGTCGGCTTCTTCACCCTGGTACTGACGCTGGTGAACGCTTTCGGGCAGCTCTTCCAGGCCGACTGGGCGCTGCCGCTGATCGGCGACTGGGCCCCCTACGAGGTGTTCGTCGAGCTCATCGGCATCTTCACCACGCTCGGCATCCTCACCCTGATCACCATCCGGCAGCTCTCGCTGCCCGGCCGGGCCGGCCGGAAGTCGCGCTTCGCCGGCTCCAACCTCGGCCAGGCCTACTTCGTCGAGGCCGTGATCCTGATCATCGGTCTGGCGATCCTGACGCTGCGCGGTCTGGAGGGCGCGCTGCACCACGTCGGCGGCTACGAGGCGTCGTACCTCGTGTCGTACCCGCTGGTCGCCGCCTTCCGCGGACTGGGCCTCGGCACGCTCCAGAACCTCGTCTACCTCGTTGCGCTGATCAAGATCGGTACGTCCTTCATCTGGATGATCACGGTCGCGTTGAAGACGGACATGGGCGTGGCCTGGCACCGCTTCCTCGCCTTCCCCAACATCTGGTTCAAGCGGGACGCGGACGGCGGCACGGCCCTCGGCGCGCTCCAGCCGATGACCTCCGGCGGCGAGCCGATCGACTTCACCGACCCGGGCGAGGACGACGTCTTCGGCGTCAGCCAGATCGAGCACTTCTCCTGGAAGGGCCTGCTGGACTTCTCCACCTGCACCGAGTGCGGCCGCTGCCAGTCGCAGTGCCCCGCCTGGAACACCGGCAAGCCGCTCTCCCCGAAGCTGCTGATCATGTCGCTGCGCGACCACGGCCACGCCAAGGCGCCGTACCTGCTGGCCGGCGGCGGCAAGACGACGGAGGGCGAGGAGAAGGGCACCGAGGAGCAGCTCGCCCAGGTCCCCGCCGCCGCGCTCGCCGAGGCCGAGCGCCCGCTCGTGGGAACCCTTGAGGCTGACTCTGACCCTGACAGCGGCTTCCCCGCGGGCGGCGTCATCGACCCGGACGTGCTGTGGTCCTGCACCACGTGCGGCGCCTGCGTCGAGCAGTGCCCGGTCGACATCGAGCACGTCGACCACATCGTCGACATGCGCCGCTACCAGGTGATGATCGAGTCCGCGTTCCCGTCCGAGGCCGGGACGATGCTCAAGAACCTGGAGAAGAAGGGCAACCCCTGGGGTCTCGCCAAGAAGCAGCGCCTCGAGTGGACCAAGGAGGTCGACTTCCCCGTTCCCGTCGTCGGCAAGGACGTCGAGGACCTGACCGAGGTCGACTACCTCTACTGGGTCGGCTGCGCGGGTGCCCTGGAGGACCGGGCCAAGAAGACCACCAAGGCGTTCGCCGAACTTCTGCACATCGCCGGCGTCAACTTCGCGATCATGGGCGGCGACGAGAAGTGCACCGGCGACTCCGCCCGCCGCCTCGGCAACGAGCCCCTCTTCCAGGAGCTCGGCATGGAGAACGTCGCCACCCTGAACATGGCCTTCGGGGAGGATGACGAGGACGAGTCGACGAAGAAGCCGAAGTCCGCGAAGAAGATCGTCGCCACCTGCCCGCACTGCTTCAACACCATCGCGAACGAGTATCCGCAGCTCGGCGGCGAGTACGAGGTCATCCACCACACCCAGCTGCTCCAGCACCTCGTCGACGAGGGCAAGCTGATCCCCGTCACCCCCGTGGAAGGCCTGATCACCTACCACGACCCGTGCTACCTGGGCCGCCACAACAAGGTCTACACGCCGCCCCGCGAGATCATCGCCAAGGTGCCGGGCCTGCGGAACGAGGAGATGCACCGCCACAAGGAACGCGGCTTCTGCTGCGGCGCGGGCGGCGCCCGGATGTGGATGGAAGAGCGGATCGGCAAGCGCATCAACGACGAGCGCGTGGACGAGGCGCTCTCCCTGAACCCCGACATCATCTCCACGGCCTGCCCGTTCTGCCTGGTCATGCTGACCGACTCGGTCAACGGGAAGAAGGCCGCGGCGGAGAGCGCCGGCACCGGAGCCGGTACCGGAGCCGGTGCCTCGGGCACGGCCACCGCGGTGAAGGAGACGTTGCAGGTCGTCGACGTGGCGCAGCTGCTGCTTGACTCGGTTCGGACGCCGGCCGGTGCCGCGGATGCGGACTCGGGGGCGGATGCGGATTCGGGTGCGGACGAAGAGGGTCCTGAGGGTGAAGGCGGCGGTTCCTCGGAGCCGGAGGCGTCTTCGGAGGCGGGTTCCACGGACTCTGCTGGCTCCACGGACTCTGCCGGCTCCACCGGCTCTGCTGACGCCACGGACTCCGGCTCCACGGAGTCGGAGAGCGACAAGGAAGCCAAGGGGGCCAGGGAAGCCAACGGTGCCAAGGAAGCCAAGGGTGCCAAGGAAGCGAAGGGAGCCGAGGGCTCAGAGGCCGGCGGTTCCGGCGGCTCCGGCGGTTCCGGCGCGACGGGGGCGGCCAAGCCGGAGCCCGTCGACTAGCCGGTAGCCAAGCCATGCGCGGGGCGGCCGCCGGGATCCTTCCAAGGAACCCCGGCGGCCGCCCCGTGCGTGCTTGAGGGCCACGTGCGTCTCCACCGTCACGCACAGCCGTGCACGCGCGCCGCTGTACGCCCCGTACGCATACGAACACGACCGCGTGCAACCGTTCCGTCCCGACCGGTGTCGAAGAGGGTGCCGGACCAGGAACGGGCCCAAGTCCGGGAGCCCCCCACCCCGCCCGGCCACCTCCGGACCTGGGAGCCGTACTCGTGCGTATCCACCGTTCGGCCGCGACAGTCGCGGCCTCGTTACTGCTGATGACGGGCGCCGTCATCCTCACCGCCCCGGTCGCCTCCGCCGGCGCCCCCGGCGGCACGCGCGCCGACGACCGTAACTGTGACTTCAACGGCGACGGCTACGACGACCTCCTCACCGGCGCGCCGAACGCCGTTGCGAGCGGTTCGAAGGGTGCCGGGCTGGTCTCGGTGCAGTACGGCGGGCGCGGTGGCCTCGACACCACCCACGCGCACGTCTTCACTCGTGCCACGCCCGGCATCGAGGGCGTCGCGAACCCGCAGGACCACTTCGGCGCGTCCGTGGCCAGCGGCGACCTCGACTTCGACGGGTACGACGACGCGATCATCGGCATCCCCGGCGACGACTTCAGCGGCAGGTCGAACGCCGGCGGCGTCGTGATCCTCTGGGGCTCGGCGGACGGCCTCAGCGGCGTCAAAAGCACCCTCCTCGTGGCCCTGGACCCGACCCCCGACGCGCACTTCGGCAGCGCGGTCACGGCAGCCCGGTTCGGCGGAGCCACCCCCGGCGACACGCTCGCCGTGCTCGACGAGCAGTACGCGCGGCTGTTCACGTACGAGACGCGGCCCGGGGGAGTGACCGGGACGCTACGGCAGGAGACCGAGTCCGCGGCGGGCCAACCGGCGCGTTGGTCGGTGCAGCAGCTGAAGCTGCCGGCCGGCACGGACACCCAGAAGCCCCAGAAGTCCCGGAGGGGCCAGCAGACCCAGAAGGGCCAGCAGACGCAGCAGACGCAGCAGGACGGCAGCCGCGTCCTGACGCCACGCTCGCTCACCACCGGCGACTACGACGGCAACGGCTACGCCGACCTGGTCATCTCAGGCGTCGACGAGGGCCAGGCCTCGGACGGCACGGACGTGTGGCACGGCTGGTCCGCGTACCTGCCGGGTGCCGACGACGGGGTGTCCTGGGTGCGGGACCTGCCCGGCGGCCCGGCCGTCGCCTCCGGCGACATCAACGGCGACGGCTACGACGACCTGGTGGCCGGTGCGCCCCAGCCGCTGGACGGCGGCCGGTACGTCGGCGGCATGATCGCCGTGCACTTCGGTGGCCCGGACGGGCCCGGCGTCGCCGACACCCAGGACCAGTACTGGTCCCAGGACTCCCTGCACATCCCGGGCGTCGGCGAGCCCGGCGACGAGTGGGGCGCGGACGTGTCCGTCGCCGACACCGACGGTGACGGTTACGCGGACGTCGCCATCGGCGCACCCGGCGAGGACCGTGACGCGGTCGCCGACGCGGGCAGCGTGACGGTGCTGCGCGGCGACCCGGGTGGGCTGGTGACGACCGGGGTGCGGACCTGGTCGCAGGACAGCCCCGACATCCCGGGCGCCGACGAGCCGGGCGACCGCTGGGGCGCCCAGGTGCGCCTCGTCGACCCGGACGGCAACGGCCGCTCCGATCTGCTCGCCGCCGCCCCCGGCGAGAACTCCGGCGACGGAGTGCTGTGGTTCCTGCCGGCCGCCTCCGGCGGCATCACGGCGACCGGCTCGTGGAGCTACGGCCTCGGCTCGCTCGGCTCGCCGCACACGGGGGCGGCGTACGGGGCGGCGGTCGACGAGTAGCCGACCGCCTGATCCCGTGACCGTGATCGACGAGCAGCTGAAAGGACGCACGGGCGCGGCGTAGGGGCTGTCCCCGAGGAATCCGGAGGGGCCGAGAGGAATCCAGGGGAATCCGGAGGGACCGAGAGGAATCCAGGGGAACCCAGAGGGACCGAGAGGGAACCCCGAGGACCCTCGGGGGCAGCCTGCGGTCATGCCTGCGTAACCCGTCGGGGACCCCCGTCGGCCACCCCTAGGGGATGTCACAGCTCGGCCGCAATGAGGGGCCCGACGCTCGGTGCCCGTACGGCAGTTCCTCGGAGCGGGTACGTTCGATGACGTGGCTGGATTCAGGATCGGGCGCGGCCGGGCGGGCCGCCCCCAAGCGCAATCGCAACAGCAACCGTACGGCGGGCAGGCCCCGCACGGCGGCCGGGCCGCGGCCTCGCCGCAGTACGGCGGCCCCGCCGCGCCCCCGTCGTACCCGCAGCCCTCGCAGGGCTACGGGTACCCGCACACCCAGGCGCCGCCGCAGGGTGCCACGGGCTCCCGGCCGCCCTACGGGCAGTCGTGGACGCAGCCGGCCCAGGCGTCGGCCGGACCGGAGGGCCCGGAGTACTTCGGCGAGGAGGAGGGCTACGGAGGCTCGGGCCCCGACTCCTACGCGGCGAACAACCCGGGGCACACCCAGTCCTTCAGCATCGGCGAGGACCCGTACAACGAGGGCGGCACCTACCGCGCCGGCCAGGCCGCCGCGCCGCCCGTGGGCCCGCGGCTGCACTGGAAGGACCTGATCAGCGGCGTCGTACTGCGCCCGCGGCAGACGTTCATGCAGATGCGCGACTACTCGATGTGGGGTACCGCGCTGACCGTGACGTTCCTCTACGGTCTGCTGGCGGTGTTCGGCTTCAACGGCGCCCGCGAGGACGCGATCAACTCCACGATCTCCACGGCCGTGCCGATCGTCCTGACGACCGGCGTCGTGCTGGTCATCAGCCTGTTCATCATGGGTGTGGTGACGCACACACTGGCCCGCCAACTCGGCGGTGACGGTGCGTGGCAGCCGACGGTCGGCCTCTCCATGCTGATCATGTCGCTGACGGACGCACCGCGGCTGCTGTTCGCGGTCTTCATGGGCGGCGACGAGTCGTTCGTCCGCGTCCTCGGCGGTGTCACCTGGATCGGCGCGGGCGCCCTGCTCACCCTCATGGTGTCCCGTTCCCACGACCTGCCGTGGCCGAAGGCGCTGGGCGCGTCCGCGATCCAGCTGGTCGCCCTGCTGTCCCTGCTGAAGCTGGGCACGTTCTGAGCCTGCTCGTTCCCTTGATCCCCCGGCGGAGCGCTGGGGAAGGGGAACGAAGGCTCGGGGGGCTCGGGGAAGGGCGGCGGGAAGGGCGGCCGGAAGGGGCGACCCGAGGTGGGGAGCCGTCGTGGCTGTTCCCGCATCCCCCTCTGTCGCCGTGCCGCTACCGTTCGGTTGTCGTCGTGCCGCTACCGTCGGTTGTCGTCGTGCCGCTACCGTCGGTGGACGATGCGGAGCTGGCGGATGCAGCGGATGCATCGGGCGGAATGCGGGAAAGCCCTTCGCTCCGCCCGTCGTTGGCGTACGTTGGTAAAGATTTTTCGGCTATTTCGGCCAATGTAAAGACTTTCTGGCGATTCCGGTTACAGGGGAACTCCGGTGACTGATACCGAGACCGGCACGGTCACGATCGACCTGGGCGACGGCACCACCGTGGCAGCCGAAGTGATCGGCGAGCTGCGATTCCAGGAGTCGGATGACGCTTACGGCGACGTCGACTTTCGTACTCGGGCCGCCGCCCGCACGGGCGAAGCCGTGGCCCTGACCTTGGACCAGGTACGTGACACGGTGCGGAACCTCGGTCGCTGGGCCGCCGAGACCGTGACCGGCCCGGCGGCGGGGGATCCGGACGCCTGCGAGGTCGAGTTCGGGCTCAAACTCGCGGTGAAGTCCGGCCGGCTCATGGGGATCGTCGCCGAGGCCGGCAGCGAGGCCGGCCTCACCGTCCGGCTGTCCTGGGATCTGGCCTCGCGCCGGGCGTCGGCCGGTACCGGTAGGAGCGAGGGGCAGGAGCGGTAAGTGTGCGCACGTGACGTGACGCACGCCTGCGCGGTGTGGATCGCCGGGGGAGAGGCGTTCCAGGGCTGTGGCTTCCTGGTCGCACCCGGCCTGGTGGCCACCGCTGCCCATGTCGTACGCGGCGGGCGTGGTGGGGACCTTGTCATCCACCATGCCTCGGGAACGCACAAGGTCCTGCCCGGGGACGTCCGAGCATGGCCGCCGGACCAGGCCTGCGACCAAGCTCCCGACCAGGACCGCGGCCAGGCCCGCGATCAAGCCCGCCACCCCCGTTTCCACCCCTATCCCGATCTGGCGCTGCTGAAAGTGCCCGGCTGGGTCGGGCATCCGATCGCCGACCTGGCCACCGCGGATCCCGCGCCGGGTCTGCCCGTGGCGGCCCTCGGCTTCTCGATGGAGACTCCGACGCCGGGCGTTCAGCCCGACACGCTGCGGCTCCACGTCGCGGGCCCTTCCGGGAAGTACCGACGCCTCCTGGGGGACGGGGTGCGTCCGGGCTTCAGCGGGAGCATGCTGCTCGGCCCGGACGGTGCGACGGTGGGCGTGCTGAAAGGCAGCCGGGACTACCGCAGTGACAGGGGCGGCTGGCTCGTTCCGGTATCGGCCTTGCGGGAGGTTCTCCACGCGGCGGGGCACGGGCAGAACCTCCGGCGGGAACCGCCGCCGTCACCCAGCGACTCCGAGCTGGTGGAGAGTCTTCTGGCGTTCCCCTCGTTGGGGCGGCAGGACGGGCGGCAGGACCTCCTGGAAGCCATGGGCCGCAACCTGGGGATGCCGTACGCCTTCGAAGTCGACGAACGGGCCGGCCGCAGGGAGCACCTCGGGCGGCTCGTGCACCGCTGTCGGCACTACCGCGACGAGCGGGCGGCCTTGCGTGCGATGTACGACGCCATGGCGGAACTCGCACCGCACGACCGCGCCTTGGACCAGCTCGGGCTGCTCGTTAGGCGGGCCGTCGGAGACCGTGCGGGCGACGAGTAAGACGGGGCGGCACGGGGTGAGCAGAACCGATCGAGAGGTGACGCAGCGCTTCCGTGAGACGCTGCTGTGCACGCTGCTCTGCGCGTTCCCCGACATGCAGCGCCGCGAATTCCGCAGGGACGTCCTGACCACCATGGGGCTCCACATGGAGGTGGCGGAACGTGACGTGCCGCGTGAACACGTGAAGGCCATCGTGCGAGCCGTGCTGGATTCCGGCAGCCTGATGCCCTTGGGAGACGCCCTGCGCCACCACGCGCCCGAGGACCGGGCCCTGCCGTGGCTGGAGTTGACCGTGTTGGCCATGGCCGGATTCGCCCCACTGCCGGAGAAGAGCATGCTCAGGCTGATAGAGGTGCTGCGGAGCATCCCCTACGACAGCCTCGCGCCCTGCACGCTGACGCGGTACGCGGCGGAGAGCGGCGGTGGCACCTTCGCCGCAGACCACCGGACCGTCCCCGAGATCCTGCTGTGGCTGGCGGACCGGCGCGGACCCGCGGTCGCCGAGCCCCTCCTCCGCTTCGTCGCCCTGCTCGGCGACGACCCGCATGTCGTGCGCACGCGGCAGGGGTCGCACCTGCGGGACCTGCTGGCCGATCTGAACGCGCCGCCCGCGGAGGGAGCCGACGACCGCCTGATCATCCAGATCCGTCTGGAGGCCACGGGCCCGGACCATCTGCCCAACAGCCGGTACCTGTTGCGGAGTGCCTACTACCGGCAGCGGCTGCCCGACGGCCCGTTGCAGCGGATCAGGATCCTCATGCATGACGAGGCCTACAGCAAGGACGAGCTCATCCGCAAAGCCCCTCCACAGCTGGCCCGTTGGGCAGAACTGGCCCACGAGGTACATCGAGCCGGCGGCAGGGTCAGGATCGAATTCCTGCTGCCCGCTTCCCTGCTGGGCCACGAGGCCGAATGTTGGACCGTCGGGCCTTCCAGAAAGGCGCTCGGGCACAATTATCCGGTCGTCATCCGCTCGCTGGAACGCTACAGCGACCCCTGGATCAACCCGACGAGTTGGCGCCGCCGATGGGGCAATCTGCTGTCGTCGGGACCGGATGCCGACATATCGAACCAGGACGCCGACGTATCGAACCAAGACGCCGACGTATCGAACCAAGACGCCGACGTATTGAGCGGCATCGAATGGCCCTCGTTGGAATTGGAGAAGCCGGGAGACCTGGCTGAATGGCTGAGTGAGCGCAGCGATCTGGCCTGCATCGGTCTGTCCGTGCCCTACAACGACCTGACGCCCGCCGCCCGGGAGGCCGTGCATGACGCACTGCTGATGGAAGGCGTCCCCGTCATGCTGTGGCGGCGGGACGCCGGTGATCCGGACGAGGTCATGGCCGCGCTGCGCCGGCACCGACCGGAGCACCTGTCCGAGCTTCCCGAAGCAGTCCTGCAATGCCGGAAAGCCGGCCGGTTCGACGAAGAGCACGTGAGCCAGCGCATCACTTTGCTGTACGACGATCCACATTGCGTGGATCCGGCCCAGGACTCGCCGTACGAGGGGATGGCATGAGCGAAGAGGCATGGTGGGTCTACCGGGGCACGGGGGTGCCGCACAGACGCGTCGAGGACCTGCCCGAGGCTCCTCCTTGGCGACGTTTCGCGCGGGCGTTCGAGGGCGAAGGGGACACCCTCCGTGAGCCACCATCGGAGCCGGTGGACGGCTCGACCGCACGTCGGCTGGGTCGAGCCCGTCAGGTTGCGGCGTACCAGGCGGACGAGAAGGAGATCCAGCTCGTCAACCTCGCCCTGCACCTCCGGCGGCCGCTGCTCGTCACCGGAAGGCCGGGCGTGGGGAAATCCACCCTCGCCTTCGCGGTCGCCCATGAGCTGGGGCTCGGCCCGGTGCTGCGGTGGCCCATCACCAGCCGTTCCACGCTCGGCGACGGGCTCTACGCCTACGACGCCATCGGCAGGCTGCACGACGCCGGGATCCGAAACGGCAGTGCGCTGGTCAGGCCCCGCAGGCAGCGCATGGCTTCCGGTATCGGCTCGTACCTGCGGCTGGGCCCCCTTGGCACCGCGCTGCTGCCCTGGCGCCTGCCGCGCGTTCTGCTGATCGATGAGATCGACAAGAGCGACTTCGACCTCCCGAACGACCTGCTGAACATCTTCGAGGACGGCGAGTTCGAGATCCCGGAGCTGGCCAGGCTCGGACCAGGCAGACAGCGGGTGATGACGGCCGACCCGCACCACACCGCCATGGTGACCGGTGGCGTGGTGCGCTGCTCCCAGTTCCCGTTCGTCGTCCTCACGAGCAACGCCGAGCGGGAGTTCCCCACCGCGTTCCTACGACGCTGCGTCAGGCTCGACATGGCACCCCCGGACGAGGCGAGGCTCGCCGCGATGGTCGCCGCGCACCTGGGTCACATGGGCGGGGACGGGCAGGACGCGGCCGATCGCGCGCAAGAGCTGATCGCCGAGTTCCTACGGCGACAACGTGAGGACGGTGCCGAGCTCGCCAACGATCAACTGCTCAACGCCCTGCTGATGGCGGGACGGGGCCTGTGGGACGGCGAAGAGGGCCAGCACCTGGTCCGGAACGTCCTTCTGCGCCCGCTCAACCAGGAGTGAGCGGTCAAGAGTGAGTGACCCGGAGTGAGCAGCCGGGCCAGAGTGAGTGACCCGGAGTGAGCAGCCAGGAGTGAGCGACCGAGTGCCCGGACCACGAGAGACAGCGCCCGAGCAGACGTTGGCGTCAGCGCAGCTGCGGGACGCCATCTTCCAGTTGCTCGACCTCGGAAGCGGTGGGCCGCTTCCCGAGGACCTCGCTGACGCCCTGTGGATCGCCCGGATCGCGGGGATCACGGCGCATTCTGACAGCGGCAGTCCGGCGGGAGCGGCAACTCCCGAGCGGATCGGACAGCGGGACGACACCCGACAGGAGGAGCCGCCCCACCCATCGGTGCCGTCGACGAGGCCAGGGACCGGGCAGCCCCGCAAGGCCACCGAGTCGCCGACGGACAGCCCGCGCCTCAAGCCCTCCCCCGGCACCGCCGCCTCACCCCCCACCCCACCGACTCGTCACACCCGCCGGCCTGACGCCACGCCGTCGACGCCGGCACCTCGCGCCCTCACCCCCACGCCGACGAGGACCCCGCACCGTCCACCGGTCCCGTCCGCTTCCTCCTCCTCCACCACCACCATCCATCCCTTCGTCGACGCCGCTCGCACCGGGAGCGGACGCACGCGGTCCGCCCACGAGGTCAAGGTGGCCGGGCCGCCGGCCCTGACCGGCATGTTGGAGCTGGCCAGGGCACTGAGGCCGTTGCGCCAGCTGGCTGACTGCGCCGGGCCGCCGGTGCTCGACGAGGCGGGCACCGTTCAGGTGAGCAGCGAGGCCAGACTGTTGCTGCCCGTGTGGCGGCCGGCCGACGAACCGAGGTTCTCCGTGGACCTGCTGGTGGACACGGGTGCCACCATGGCCGTCTGGCACCGCCTCGCAGGTGAGCTCTGGACGGCCCTGGAGCGGCACGGGTCGTTCGCAGACGTACGGTGCTGGGCGCTGGAAACCGACCGGCCGACGCCGCGGCTCGCCTCCTTCCACCGCCGCTCGGCTGTCCGGAGGGCCGCACACCGATCCGGCACGCGCTGGGACCGTCCACTCGACGACTCCACCGGGCGGCGCATCCTGCTGGTTCTCACCGACGGGGTCGGTCCGGCCTGGCGCGGTACGGAACTTCCGGGCTCGCTCGCCCGCCTGTCCCGCGGCCGCCCGGCGGCGGCGTTGCAGGTCCTGCCGCGCAGGCTGTGGCACCGTACGGCGCTGCGCGCGGCTCCTGTCCAGGCCCGCATTGCGGATCCGACCATTCCGGTGCCGGTCTTCCGCACCCCCGCATCGGAGTCCGTCTCAGCCAGGGCGACGCCGGGCTCGGCCAGGACGATGACGGGCTCAACCGGCGCGACGACGGGTTCAACCGGCGCGACGACGGGCTGGCTTCCCGTCATGGAGCTGGACGGTGCCTGGCTCGCGCCCTGGGCACACCTCGTCGCAGGGCGAGCGTCCGCCTGGGTCAGCATGCTGGCCGCGCCGCTCGACGGCGTGGCCCGACCGCCCGGCTCCGCACCGGTCTCGCGTCGCCCACCTGCCGCCACGCCGGCGGCCGAACGCGTGGCCCGCTTCCGCGCCGGGTGTTCCCCGAACGCATACCGGCTCGCCTGCCGGCTGGCCGCAGCTCCCCTCAGCCTGCCCGTGATGCGGCTGGTGCAGGCCGCCACCGTGCCGGACTCGGGGCAGACCGAGCTGGCCGAGATCTTCCTTTCCGGCCTCATCCAGCGGCGGCACACCGCTTCCACGGACCCGGACGACGTGGTCTACGACTTCCGGAGCGGTGTACGGGACGAACTACTGGGGGAGATGACGCGCCGTGACTCGGTGTGGATCCTCGAGGACGTGCTGGCCAAGGTGTCCGGGCACACCGCTGCCACGTTCGGCGGCACCCTGGACTTCCGAGCTCTCGCCGCCCGCGTGAGCGGCGCTGACACCCCAGGGCGGAGCGCGGCCCGGGAGCTGCCGGCGCGCAGCCTTCCCTTCGCCGAGGTGGCCGCGACCGTCCTCAGCGACGCCGCCGGCCGGCACGGAGCCGTCGCCAGGCAACTCGCCGCCGCGGCCCGCGGTGACGCCGCCATGACGTCCCCGCCCCACCCGGAGTTCCTCACCCCGCCACGGCCCATCGGCCCACTCGATCCCCCGCACCTGATCGGTCGGACGACGGAGCTCAACACCCTCCAGGCGACGCTCCAGCAGACGGAGCGCGGCAGCCCCGCGCTGGCCATCATCGAGGGGCCTCCGGGCGTGGGCCGCATGCGCCTCATCCAGGAATACCTCCGACACAACGGCGAGCTGCACACGTTCACCCATTGGATCGATGCGCGCAGCCCTGATTCCCTCGAAGCAGGGCTCGTCGGTCTGTGGCGCGCGCTCGGCATGGCCGGACCAGCCGGCGCCGACGTCTCCACCGACCGGCTCTGGGCCGAGCTGGCCCGATATCGAGGCTGGCTCGTCATCCTGGACGGCGTCCCACCAGAAGCCTGGCTGCTTCGTTACGAGGAAGGGGACGGGGTCGGGGACGCCCTGCCCCGCTATTTCCCCGCATACGGTCGCGGCTGCACGGTGGCCACCACCGACTCCCTGAACGGGTGGCAGCACCCGAACGCCAAGGTCATACGGCTGGGGGAACTCAGCCGAGATGACATCCTCGGCTACCTTCGGTGGTCTCTCGGTGACGGGCTCCGCAGCTCGGATCCGTACCAGCGGGCCGAGTTGGAGGAACTGGCCGACGGCCTGCCCCCCAGACTGCACGCGCAGGCCCTGGTCGACCTGTTGGACCGGCTCAACACAGGCGCCCCGCCCAGGCCCAGAAGGCCCATCCTGCGTGCCGACGGTACGCGCACCGTGTGGGCGGTGACTTCCTTCGCGATGCCCGGTCACAGCCCCCTGCTGGCCACCGCCAACCAGGACGGCACCGTGCGCATCTGGGACCCGGCGACGGGCAACCAGACCAGCATGTACTCCGGCGACCGGGGCAGCCCGGTGCTCTCGGTGACGACCTTCCTCCTCCGCGGACATCCCGCCCTGGCCATCACGGGCAAGGACCGGACGGTACTGCTGCTGGACCCCTTCACCGGTCGTGTCGTCGGCCGGCTCACCGACGACAGCCGGCCGACCGCGCCGGGACCCTTGCGGGCTGTGGCCCCGTTCGAGCTCAGTGGACGGATTCTGCTCGCGTCAGCCGGTGAGGACAAGCTGGTCCAGATGTGGGACCCGGCCACCGGAGACCTGCTGGGTGAGCTCACCGGCCACACGGCCTCCGTACAGGCACTGACGTCCTTCACGTCGCTCGACGGCAGCACCTTGCTCGCGACGGCCAGCCACGACCGCACGGTACGCATCTGGGACCCGGAAACCGGCACCCAGCTCGGCGAACCGTTCGTCGGCGGCACCAAACCCGTCTGGGCGGTGGCCGCCGTCTCCACACGCGACGGCCGCCGCCTCCTCGCGACCGCCGGTCCGGGCTGGACGATACGCGTCTGGGACGCCTACACCAGGCAAACCGTCTGCAACCTGACCGGACACACCGACAGCGTCTGGGCCGTGACGGCCTTCGCGGCGCCCGACGGCCGCCCTCTTCTCGCCTCGGCCGGTCACGACCGCACCGTACGCATCTGGGACCCGGAAACCGGCACCCAACTCGGTGCCCCCCTCACCGGTCACACCGCGGCGGTGCTCTCCGTCACGGCCTTCGTGGCGTCCGGCGGTCGCCTTCTCCTCGCCTCGGCCGGTCACGACCGCACCGTACGCATCTGGGACCCCGCCGACCGCATCGGCCAGTGACCAGGTCGGTCACAGCGCTTCTCTCGACGGCGTGACGGGCTCTCCCGACTTGCGCACCGGAGGCAGGGCACTCCACGGGAAGTTGATCCACCGATCGGTGCGGTGCCACACGTACTCGCACTTCACCAGCGACTGCGGCTTCTCGTAGATCACCGCGCTGCGCACCTCGGCCACCGCCTCGACGCAGAAGTCATGGACCAGCTTGAGCGTCTTGCCGGTGTCGGCGACGTCGTCGGCGATCAGCACCTTCTTGTCGGTGAAGTCGATCACGTTCGGGACGGGCGCGAGCATCACCGGCATGTCGAGCGTCGTACCGACACCCGTGTAGAAGGCCACGTTGACCAGGTGCACGTTCTTGCAGTCGAGCGCGTACGCGAGTCCGCCCGCGACGAAGACGCCGCCGCGCGCGATCGACAGCACTATGTCGGGCTCGTAGCCGTCGTCCGCGATGGTCTGCGCGAGTTCGCGTACGGCGGTGCCGAAGGCTTCGTAGGTGAGGTTCTCGCGAAGCTCGGGGGAGTTCTCGGGGCTCACCGGGATGCTCACACCTTCGTCCGGTGGAAGTTGAGGTAGGAACGCGAGGCCGTCGGCCCGCGCTGGCCCTGGTAACGGGAACCGTACCGGTCGGATCCGTAGGGGAACTCGGCGGGCGAGGTGAGCCGGAACATGCACAGCTGCCCGATCTTCATCCCCGGCCAGAGCTTGATCGGCAGGGTGGCGAGGTTGGACAGCTCGAGCGTGACGTGCCCGGAGAATCCCGGGTCGATGAACCCGGCCGTGGAGTGCGTCACCAGACCGAGCCGCCCGAGGCTCGACTTGCCCTCCAGCCGCGAGGACAGATCATCCGGAAGCGTGATCGACTCGTAGGTGGAGGCGAGCACGAACTCCCCGGGATGCAGGATGAACGGCTCCTCCCCCTTCGGCTGCACCAGCCGCGTCAGGTCCACCTGCTCGACGGAGGGGTCGATATGCGGATAGCGGTGGTTCTCGAACACCCGGAAGTACCGGTCGAGCCGCACGTCGATGCTCGACGGTTGCAACATCGACTCGTCGTACGGTTCGATCCGCACCCGTCCGGCGTTGATCTCGGCCCGGATGTCCTTGTCTGAGAGAAGCACGCCCCGAGGATACGCAGTACGGGCACACCCTCGGCAACGCGGGCGACCGGGGTCGCGGCTCAGGTGCCGCGACCCCGGTCGCGCTGTGGCGCTGTGTCGGCGGGTGGCTACGGATCGTGGGCGGCGGGGAGGGTGCGGGCGGCATGGACGGTGTGGGCGGCGTGGTGGGGGCCGGACCCCGGGCCGGCTGGGGCGCCGGGCGGGGCGCTGACCGGGGGGCGGGGGCGGGCAGGCCGCTGGTCACGGACGCGGGCCGGGTGTGAGCCCGGTGCGCGCCGGGTCCGACCCGGATGCGTGCTCCCGGCGCGGAGCCGTCGCGGATTCGACGCGGATTCGTCGCGGAGCCGGCTTCAGGAGCCGGTTCGTGGGGCGCGCGACGGTGCGGTCGGCGTCGATGCCGGAGCCGGAGCCGGAGCCGGAGCCGGTTCCGATGCCCGTCCGACCGGCACCGCGTTCCTGAGCCGATGGCAATGCGGGCACCGGATGAGCCGCCCGGGCCCGAGTCGCTCGGCCCGCTGCATCGGGAACGAAACGGTACTGAACACGTGCCCCTCGGCACATCGGACGACGGTGTGCTCCATCAAGCCCTCAAGTCCCTTTCCCGGGATGCGGATTGGCCGAACGAATGCCACATTACGGGATGAATGGGTCCGTCTTCTAGAGGGGTGCAGCCACCTTGAACACCCTTTGGGGTTCGGCGCCGCCCTCGTGGCCTCCTTGGATGCCCCGTACCCGCCAGCCGACGCCAGCGGACACCAGCGGCTCGGCCGCACACCACCTGACCGCCCACGCGCCCGAACGCCGAGGCCCCTCGAGGCCCCGGGCACCGGCGTGCCCACACTCTCACGCCCCCGCCCCCCGGCAAGGCCCGACACCCTGACCCCGCCCCGCCGACCCGTCGCCTCCCGCTATCCCCGCCACGGTGCCTCCGCCACGGGGCCTCCACCACGGACAGCCGTGGACTGCCCGGGACGGCCCTGGACAGCGCGAAGGCCCCCGGGTCACGGCGCCGGAGGCCTGGCATGAGGTACAGTGAGCGACGTTGGGAAGGCGATTAGCATCGGCTTCCTGATCACTGCGGGTGTAGTTTAATGGTAGAACATCAGCTTCCCAAGCTGAGAGCGCGAGTTCGATTCTCGTCACCCGCTCCACGCGAAACCCCCAGGCCAGAGGCCCGGGGGTTGTTTGTTGTGCGGGTGGGTTGCAGACCGGTCAGGTGTCGCGTGCCAGATCCGTGCCAGAAGGCCCGTCGGGTGCCTCATCAGGCGCCTGCTTGGCGGTGGCTGCCCGAGCCTTCCGTACGGTGGCGTCGAGGCCGGCGGCCACCTGCTCCTGGCGCTCGTCGTCGGAGTGCTGGTAGATCAACGCCGCCTTCTCGGAGGACTGTCCGGCGCGAACCATCGTGTCCTTGAGCGTGGCGCCCGAACGCGTCGACAGGGTGTGACCGGTGTGCCGGAGGTCATAGAACCGGAAGCCCTCCGGCATGCCGACCATCTCGCGAGCCTTCCGCCACCTCCGGCCGAACGTGCTGCGCCGGAAAGCGGCTCCGCGCTCACCGACGAAGAGCAGCCCGTCCGGGCCGGGCTCGGCGTAAGACTCCAGGTGCCAGCGCAGCTCCCGCCGCAGGAACTCGGGAAGGACCACGGTGCGAGTGCCCGCCTCGGACTTGGTGTCGCCCTGGACCCGTCGGCCGTTCGTGCGCTCCGGCTCGGCGAGGCGGACGCGGATGCGCAGCGTGTCCAGGTCGACGTCACGGCGACGGAGGCCGGCCAGCTCTTCCGGCCGTAAGGGCCCGTAGGCGCCGAGGTAGACCATGAGGCGCCAGCGCATGCCGACGGCGTGGGCGAGCGCGTCGACCTGGGCGACGGTCGCGATGCGCCGTTCGGCGGCCTTCTCCTTGCCAGCGCCCTTGATGCGGCACGGATTGCGCTGGATCAGGTCGTCGTCGACGGCCGTTTCCATGATGGCTTTGAGGAGCCGGTACGCCTTGGCCGTCGTCGTCTTGGCGCCCGTCCTGCGCAGGCGTTCGGTGCGCCACTCGCGGACGGCGGGCGCGGTGATGTGGTCCAGGTCGGCGGTGCCGAAGGTGGGGAGGATGTGGTTGCTCAGGAGGTAGCGGTACAGGTCTTCGGTGAGCGGGGCGAGGTCACGTTCCTCGATCCACTTCTCTGCGTAGACACCGAAGTTCACGGCCGCCGCGTCCGGGTCGCGCCACTGGCCCCGCCGAATCTCGGTCTGCTTCTCGGCGAGCCAGTCGTCCGCGTCGGCCGTCGTCTCGAACGTGAACGGCGCCGGGCGCATGACGCCGTCCGGGCCCGGATAGCGTGCCTGATACCGGCCGGAAGGGAGACGTCTGATCGCGCCGAACCTGCGGCGCCTGCCCTTGGCGTTGGCCATCAGGCAGCCCTCCCGTATCGGGAACGCGGGCGGGGACGACGCAGCGGAGTCACTGTGTGGGCGGTGACGAACTCCTGCACGGCACTCTCGGGGATGCGGACGTGGCGGCCGACCTTGACGAAGGTGATGCGGCGTTCCTCGATGAGGCGGCGGGGGAAACGGGCGGAAGTGCCGAGCTTGGCGGCCACCTCGTCGACGGTGAGCAGGCGGTCAGTGGCCATGAGGAACCTCCTTCGGCGTTGCGTTGGCGGGGGCGAGGGATGCGGTGAGCCATCGCTCGGTGGGCGTGAGGCCGGTTCCGGCATAGGCCCAGTGGGCGAGGACGAGCGTTGTCTCGACGGGAGTGGGGCCGTTGCCCACAGGCTGTGGATGGGCAGCGGTTTCCCCGCGGGCGATGGCGGCTTGGAGGCGGCGCCACTGGGCGCGGGCTTCGCGGAGGGCGCCGAGGGTGGTGGCGTAGCGGCGGGTCTTGGTGGAGAAGTGGCCGCGGAAGCCGAGCATGTGGGCCCAGGCGCGCAGGCGGAGGTGTTCCAGGTCCTTGCGGGCGCCGAGGGCCCAGGCGGTGCGGATGAGGCGTTCGGCGTGCGGGGTGATGTCGAGTTGGGCGAGTTCGGCGGCGAACTTCAGGCGGCGGTCGAGGGTGCCGGTGACAGCGGCTTCAGCCAGAACACGTTCAACCTGACTCTCACGCGCACGCCGCAGGCCATCACGATCACGGTGACGGACTCGGGAGGTTCCCCCACCAGGCCCCACATCCAGCACAAGCGCCGCATGGCCCTGCACGGTCGCGGCCTGGCCCTGGTCGAAGCCCTCGCCGACCGCATGGAAATCCGCAAGGGCGTCCACGGCCACGCCGTCATCGCCACCCTGCACAGCCCCAAGCCGAGCAACGACGCATGGCACGTGACCACCGCCACGACCAGGGAGCGTCAGCCATGCTGAGACTTCTCCAACCACAGTCCCCAGCGCCGTTACACCAGCACAGCGCGATCTACTGGGCAGAGGCCGTAGCGGTCGTCCCCTTGGTCAGCACCCACTGGCTCGGCTCCCACGCAGCAACGACGCCACGACTCGCCATCCGATGGCTCCGAAGCCGGGCACAGGACATCGCGGACCAGTTCGACGCCCCCGCTGCAGCATCCGTCCTCCACTGGCTCCAGGACCACCAGGAGCACGAGACCGCTCTACGCCTACTGGCCGCTGGCCGCCCCTACACCTTCACGGCCTTCGAGGACGCCACCCGCTACATGCTCACGATCCGCCCTACACTCGGACTCGTCGTCAACCGAGGCCGCCGGCATCGCAGTCAGGGGAGGCACCGCGCCCAAGGCCACTGAGTTACAACTTTCTCTACGGGTTCAAGGCGGCTCGCTCCGCTCACCGCGCGCGGCCCGGCCCCCGGCCGGGCCTGCGCTCCTGTCTCCGCCCCGCTCCAGCCCGGCCGGCGCCCGTGCCGCGCACAGCAATCAGCCGCTTGATGCCAGAGAAGGGGTACGTCGTGGCTGGGGCGGTCGGCTCCACGGCTTTACGGAGCCACTTTGGCGCGAGCCTCGCAGATCATGGCCCCAACGTCGTGCTTTACCGGGCAGGTCCACAGACCGCCCGACGCGCCGCAAGCTTACGGTGCCATGATCACTCGCGCCAAAGCAGCGCCACCCTAAAGCCGTTACGCCGACCTTGCTTGTGTGGTGTCCGCAACCAGCGCGAAAGCAGCGTCGGACCCGCTCTTGTCATCCAGCGCCTATAGCCTGCCTAAGCGCGGTCTCCGCTACTGACGTGCCAACCCTGACTGCTACCTCGAGAGCCCATCGGCCAGCATTCGCCAAGTGTTGGCGGACCCCGCCCTCGTTTCCCTCATCGGCAGCCTCTCTCGCAGCTTGAATTTCAGCCACGGCGCGGTAATCATCTGCGCTTGCTGCTTCAGTAACAAGTTGCTGCTTGAGGCTCTCAAGCTCTAGAGACAACGCTGGCATATCCGCTGTCAGCTGACGTTGGTCTGCCTGCTGAGTGAAATCTTGCGCTTTCACGTTAGGCCCCTGAGCACCTATCTGACTCTGGATGTTCTGAAAATACCCACCCGAGTATTCGTCCGCCATGACCACCTTTCCAATATTCACCGAAAAGCTCTGACCGATAAGTCTCTGCAGTTCCTCCATGCGGTCAACCAATTCCGGGTCGCCCCGCGCGCTCAACTCTCTGGAAATGCTAGCCATTTCCTTTTGTGCGTCATTAGTCACTCGCCGCATTTGGGCTAGAGTGGATTCGCGCTCCTCCACGAGCGCCTCGTTCTCCCGTACGAGCTCCTCTTGAATGAGACGTTCGAAAGTTCCGTCTCTATTATCGGCGTCTTTCATGCGCGATATGAGCAAGTCGTTTGCCAGGAGCTTCGTCGCGGTTTCCTCCGGCAAGTCTGCATAAGTTGCTAGATAAGCAGCAACCCTACTCACGATCTCATTGCGGTCTTGCCCAATTCCCCGAAACTCCGGCATGGCAAAGATCTGAGAGAATGCGGCATCAGACTGTCGATTTGGGGTCAGGAATATGCGCAGCGCTCTCGCGAGGGTGTCAGGACGTGTGACGATCCAAGTGCCTGATCCATAGACTGGCGACAAGACATCCCGGTCAAACTTGCGGAATATGTTATCTGCGCTAACGATGAGAGCCCCTGAGAATAGAGGGCCCTTACCCCGCGGTTTTTGCCGATTAGCTGCCGTCAGCCAGATAGCTACATCATGGTCGAGGGTAGCGTATGGCTTCTCTCTATGGGATTTCTCAGTCAGGTATGCCCTGTACTCCTCCACGAGCTCGGCTCGCTTGTAGCTCTCTTCCCGAGACGTGCCTGACTCGCGGAAAATGGTGAGGCCAAACTGCGCGAGAAGGACTGGAAGATTTGAATAACGTCCGAAGAATATGTCCACAGGGGTGGCAACTTCACTGTTGAGCTGATGATATCTCATCTCAATGCTCGACATTGCGCGGGGGAAGTTGAGGCGCGCACGACTGAGGGCGGGTGTGTAATGCAGTTGGCGCAGCCGGTCCTCGGCGGCCGACATGGTTTTTTCTAGTTCGCTCAGCGTCTTTTCATGATAAAATATCTTGAATGGAAATTTATCCTGCTTCAGCAGATTAAACAGGTCCACGGAGATGGCGTCATGAGGATTCGCGTGCGCTCCGATAATGCTATAAATTACGTTGGTGTCCACGAAAATAGTCAATTCGGGGACGTTGTTTGCGAGACTCCCGCGGGTTTCTTCATCAAGACCCAGGGCCAGGAAGTTGAACGTACTATTTACAAGCTCTAAAATGTACTCCACGCGATCAGGGTCGCGACCATCGAAGAATACTGCGATCGATTGTGAAATCTCGGGAAGCAGGTTATCTGCTAAGCCGGTTTCGGAGACTGCCGCTTTGAGTAGGGCATCTGGTGCTTCGTCGCCTGTAAAATCAGAATAATTGTTAACGGATGGATCGAAGAGTTTTACCGCGTCCATTCCGTGACTCAAAAAAGCCTTTCCCGCGTACGCCAGAAGGCAAGACCACAAAGCATCGCTTGACTGTTCTGGAACCAAGTGTTCCACCTCGGCCAGCCAAGACGTCTGTGCTCGGCGTTCCAGATCCTCCCCCGCTTGGATTCGGTCTGTTGTTGCTCGCTGAGCCTCTGAACTCAGTGCATACTCGCCGCGGAAGGTGTTGTAGGACAGAGTTTTTGCTTGAATTGCGCGATCGCGAGCGGCCGAAACATCGGATTCTGAAAGAGACAGGCCAAATAACGACTCGATGGCGCCCATCCAGTCTTCCGGCTCCCGCCATGGCCCATTTCCATAAACCATGGAAACAGGTAGAAGACCATCCACCACCTGCTGGCTTCGTTCAGTTCCAGATATCGCGGCAACCTGGCACAACCGGCGGAAACGTTTGGTGAACCGCGGGGCCGCAAGTGGTGACACTTCAGTTGCACCCCCCTCGTACACATCTTTAGTAACAGTCACACTGATATGTGGTGTTCTTGGGCGCATCAGTCTAGGGCAGGAGCGAACGATCCGTCAGTTGAACGGCAAGTTACGACGAATCTGCCGGGCGGCACGACAAGCCACCAGATCAAACGGGGGAACCACGGTGAAGAAGGCCGAGCTTGACGATGCCCATCCTGGCTATCCGCCCAGGTCAGCGCCCGAGCCTTAAGTGATCGCAGCTTCCCAAACTGATGGCCTTGGCGGGGTGACGATCTACGGCGGAGGAGGCCGGTTTCAGTCGAAGCGGTCACTCGCCCGTTCGACGAACGCCCGTACATGTGACCAGGGCGCTGCTGTCTTCCGCGATGAACAGCATGAAGGACCAGGAGCCATCCGCGGACCTGATCTGCCCGAGGAGTACCGGCTTGCCGTGTTGCCAGAGGAGGCGCACTGCGCGTTCCAGCCCGGTGGTCTCGGCGCCCTTCCGGCGGGTGTACCGGAGGCGGCGCTCATACACTCTCGCGAGCGACTCAGCGGGGCCCGCGCCATCCCATACGACGAACGAACCGCCGTTGCGGAGCGCCGCTAGAGCATCAACGGACGCTTGGTCGTCGCCGGCCAATAGTTGTTCCAGCTGCTCCCGCTCCATGCGGCCACCTCCGCCGGGATGTTGCTGTACAGCAGCCGAATACAGCAACCCCAGCAACCGCCCCTGACCGGCAGTGCCCCCCAGAACCTCCGACGTGGCCGGTATGACCTTCATTGCCCGACCCAGATAGAGCTGCGGATCAGAAGGTGCCCGTGCCCCTCGCGTGCCCCACACACCGGTGAACCACGGGGACGACATGCTGAGCCCGTCGATCTGAGCCGCTTCACGCGGGAGGCCGCTCTGCGCGTAGCGCCTTCCGGGCACACGACGGACTGACAGATCAGCAATGCGAGAACACACCTCTGCTCTCCCTAAAAGGCCTACTCAACGACGTACCATGGCTTTCAGCCTCCCGCCGCTGTACTGTTCTCTTTGCTTGGCAATGAGTTATGAAATTAGCCTTGACAAGCAAACAGAGGGCCCAGCTCCTGTCAGAGCCAAGCCCTCCGCGCAGTTCACGAGCCCGATCGCGACGGGTTTGTAGGTGGACGCCCTAATGGACGAACTGCCCCACCGTGGCGACGACCGCCACCAGCAGACCTGCCGCAGCTAGTGAGACTTGCCACCTTTCGGGCCAAGTCCAACTCCTGCGCGGTTTCCGCTCGGTCGGGCTTTCCACCACATGCCCCTCCTGTTCTTCCAGTGTTGTTTTGACGGAACTGTCAAAGCAAGCTGCCACCCGCTGCATACAGATCGACGGCGGGTGCGCAGCGCTCAAGAGGACCGGGCTGCTCATTTACCCATTTCCACGCCGCTGACTCCATCGGTGTCTGCACCTTTCCCGAGCGCGTGAAGAACGGAACTCGTGAGTCCACGCAACAGCGACCAGTCCAAGGGAAAGGGAAGTCTCTTCACCAGAACCCCCCTAAGGGCCTCTTCAATTAGACCCGATACATCATTGGCGGGGTTCGACACAGAAACCCTCCACGACTCGGGAGGATCACCCCAGAAAGTTCTCGAATTCGAGATACGCCTGAGCTCAATTCGCCTGCGAATATACATATCTATCTCTGCGCTCGGGATGTTGTATCGCTCGCAGACCTGAAATATCTCTTCAATACCGAGCTCAACGTACTGCCTGGCGCCCGCTGGCAGTTTGTGCATCCCACCCAGATGACCGCTTCTGCTTCTTCTATCACGCTCAGCGCGCTCCCATGCCTCATCCCATACTTGGACCGAACTCTCCGTCTCGCCGCAGGTGCGCGCAAGCTCGATGGTTGAACTACGGCTGAAATTCTGACGCCCACTAAGAGCATCGCCGAGCGTGCTTCTGCGGAGTTTAACGCTTCGCTGCTCAGCAATCTTTTCGATCTGCCGCAAGGTCAACCCCTTCCGCTTTACGAGGCGCCCCAGGGCCCGACGCAACTCGTTGTGAGTGGTAACGTCATCGGGGTGAATTGACATTGCCGCGAAGCCAAATAAAGAGTTTACCGATTCGACCTTCCTCCATACCTCCTCGGCAGTCTCGAAGTCCGAGCCGCAACCTCGAACGAATGCTTCGAATACTTGCCGACTAGGCATTTCGAACCCTTGCGTGGCGCGATGCAGCGAAGATTTCGAGATAAATGTCAACGCGGCGAGTTCTTCGAAACTGAGGCCAGCACGATACTTTTCCTGAATTAGCCAGGACTGTAAAGGTCCGATCCTCGCATTTCGATCTTGCATTCCATATCGCTGCACCGATACCCCCTCTTCAGGCAGCTGTAAGGTCGTAAAACTGCTTCCGTGGAACAGGAAGAGCGTGACAACGAGGAGGCATCCCTGTCCACCGATCCAAACTTTTCGTCCGGGACGTCCAGCACTTATCCGATGTGAGGACCTGCGACGGTCCAGACGTTCGCGCCGGTCGGAGGCGCGTGGGAGCCGAGTCGTCCCAGACCTGTCCGGTCTCAAGGTAGCGTCGACGGTGTGGTGGCCGTGCTCTATGGCTTCTACGCGAAGCGCCTCAACGGAAGTTCGGCCCACACGAACAACCTGATCCAGAAGGCACTGGAGGAGGCTGAGGGCGCTGTCTGGGGTTTCGGTCAGTCTCTGGGCCGTCCAAGGCCGCACAACAGTGACCAACGGAGAGAGCCGGTGACAGAGGTCCCAGGCGACGCCCCGAGGCCACGCCCGTTCCTCTGCGGACTGGTAGAGCCATGCCTAAGCCCGGCGGAGAACTGAACTCACTCGCTCCGAGACGGCCAAGCACTGGCCCCATCCAGCGTTCAGCTTGGGCCGTGCCACATCCGTGCCAGGTTGGGCGGGGAGCCACGGGGAACGGCGGGCAACGAGCCGGCATCGTCGAGGAGCTCCAACCCGTCCCCCAGCAGATCAGAAGCCCAACTGCCCCTAGGGAACCCGAGCTTCCCAAGCTGAGAGCGCGAGTTCGATTCTCGTCACCCGCTCCAAAGAGAAACCCCCAGGCCAGAGGCCCGGGGGTTGTTTGTTGTCAAAGCCGATCAGCGGGGCGCCCACCACGAGCACTCCGCAACCGTTCAGGTGTTGATGAGGCGGCTGTCGAAGCCGGCGTGTAGGAGGCGCTCGTAGGCGTCATATACGTCTCCGGGTACGTCCTGCTCGACGGCGAAGCCGCGCTTCGGGTACTCGATGACGCGTTGCAGATCGCCGACGAGCATGTCGGCGACGAGCTTTTCGTCGCCGATGGACTTGATGTAGTCGTCGAGCTCCAGCGGCTCGGAGGTGCAGACGACGTCGGCCTCGGGCCACAGCTTGCGGCATGTCGCATACGAGCGGCGTTCCATATACGGCTTGGAGATCAGCAACAGGGAATCCACCTCGACTCCCGCTCTCGCCAGCAGTGCCCGGGAGAGGGTGATGTTCTGACCGGTGTTCGCGGCCTTCGGCTCGACCAGGATCGCCTCGTCGGGAACACCCAGAGCCAGGGCGTGTTCGCGGTAGTGGACTGCCTCGCCGCGAGGGAAACGGGCGTGGGTGGTGGGGCTGTTGCCGCCGCTGAAGACCAGAACGGGGAAGACGCCGGCGCGGTACAGGTGCGCGGCCGTGGTTGCGACACCCAGGTCGTGGCTGCCCAGGCCGACCGCCGCCGAGCAGGGACGCAGCCGGTGGCCCATCTGGTGGTAGTTCCAGATCAGCGTCGCGTCGTGGAACTGCTCGTCGGTGATCTGGCGCTGCTGGTGCTCCGGCACGTCCGCTCCCTGGCTGGTCAGGCTCATTCTCGCTGGCCCCCTCGGATGCCCTCGATGCTGCGCAGCTGGTGGCTCAGCCCGTGTTGCCGGGCCAGCTGTGCGGCTTGGTCGAGGACGGACAGCCCATGATTCCGGGTTGCCGCATCCGACAGAAGGATGTGCCCGTAGGCGGTGTCCTGCCGGACTCGCTGCATCGGAGAGTCGACGGTGCCGGTGTTGCGGGCGATCTCGATGCAGTGCAGGGCCTGGGGAAGGTCTCCGGCACCGCGGTGGGCGAGAGCCAGCTTCTGGTGGGCGACGGACCAGTCCTCCGGTTCGCCCAAGTCTTCGAACTGGCGGCTGGCCCCGGTCATGACGCCGGTTGCGTACTCATGGTTGCCCTTCTTGCTCAACGCGGTTCCCACCCAGAGCCGGGCCCTGGCCCGGTCACGGGGGCTGAGGCGTTCGTCGGCGGCGAGCTGTTCGTAGGCGTGCGCGGAGGCTTCGAGGTGGCCGGACATCTCCTGGACGACGGCGAGTGAGAGGTCGATCTGCGCCACCCGTCGGGGGATGTCGAGCTCACCGAACAGGCTGCGCGCCTTGAGGTAGGAGTGGCGTGCGGAGAGCGGGCCAAGGATCGCGCCTTGGTCGCGTTGCAGGTCGCCGAGTAGGACGAGCGAGCGTCCGTGCAGGTAGCGGCCCTTGTCGTCCAGGGCGTGCGGGTCGTGGCGGCTCAGCCAGCGGTTGAGGAGCGCGGTGGCGAAAGGGAAGTCCTGGCGGCTGATGGAGACGACGGCGCGTTCGATGTCGTCGGTCCAGGTCTCGTAGTCAGCGGGTCGCCCGGTCGTCTCGTCCGGGCGGAGGAACCGTTCGAACCGGTGCTGTGCCTCGGCCCCAGCGCGAGCCAGGGCGGTGTCCAGGATGGCCTGCGAGTCCGGCCGTGGACGGGTCTCGGCGCCCAGGCCCTCCCACTTGGCAACCGTGCGCAGCGCCACGCCCAGGTGCTCTGCGAAAGCGCGGGTGCTCATGCGCAGCGCCGCCCGCAGGGCCTTCGCCTCACGGCCGGTCCACTGCTGCACAGCGATCACGGCTGACCTCCCTCCGCCATGTATGTAAGCACTGTCCGTGACGGTCCGGAGCGGTAAGTGCAACGGAAGTACAACAGCGGGTCATTTCGCGGCCGCGCCGGCAGGCCGACGCTATGCGGCATGGAAGACGCACTCATCACTGAACGCCGCCCGATCCCCGGCCCGCAGGTCTACGGCTACCTACGCCACGTCACCGGAAGCCCGGCCCGCCACACGGCCCTCACCGACTGCCTCGTCGAGTACTGCGGCCAGCATGAGCTGACGTTTGGCGGCGTCTTCACCGAACGCGAGACGCACGCCACCGTCCGCTCCGCCGCCTTCGTCGGCCTCCTCGACACCCTCGGACTGCCGGACACCTACGGTGCCGTCGTCCCCGCTCGCAATCACCTGGGCTCCCGGCAGATCGCCGCGGAACGCGAAGCGCAGATAGCGGCGACGGACACTCGGCTGATCGTTATTCGTCCCACGGCACCGCAGGCGGGCGCGCGGCCCGCACGTACGAACCCGACCCGCTCACCAAGGAAAGACGCAGGCCACCGCCATGGAAGCGATCAAGACCACGTATCTCTCCACCCTCCGGGAACCGGCACGACCTGAGGAGACCGGCATCTGGGAGGTCACCTGCCCCGGGCGCCTGGAAGAGGTAGGCCGCGTTCGCCGATGGACCCGTGACGTCCTCAGCGACAGTCCACACGCCGACGATGCGGCCCTGATCGTCACGGAGCTGAGCGCCAACGCCCTGCTGCACAGCGACAGCGGCCTCAGCCGGAACTCGTTCAGCGTCACTGTCACGTGCACCCCGCAGGCCATCACCATCACGGTGACCGACTCGGGCGGTGCACCCACCAGACCCCACATCCAGCACCCGCGCCGCATGGCTCTCCAAGGCCGCGGCCTGGCTCTGGTCGAAGCCCTGGCCGACCGTATGGAAATCCGCAAAGGGGTACACGGCCATGCGGTCATCGCCACCCTGCACAACCCCAAGCCGCGCAACAACGCCTGGGACGCGTCCACCGCCACCGCCAGGGAACGCCAGCCGTGCTGAGACTCCTTCAACGGCACCGCACAGCGCCGTTACGGCAGCACGGCACGGTTCACTGGTCCGAGGCCGTAGCCGGCGGCCCCCGTGGTCAACACGTACTGGCTCGGCTCCCGCTCAGCCACCACACCACGCCTCGCCCCGCTGATGGCTCCGCAGCCGCGCACAGGACATCGCTGGCCAACTCGACCCCGGCAGCTGCACCCGTCCGCCACTGGCTCCAGGACCGCCAAGAGCACGAAAAGGCACTACGTCTACTGACGGCTGGCCGCCCCTACACCTCCATGGCCTTCGAGGACGGCACCCGCTACATACTCACCACTCGCCCCACACTCAGGCATCCCGTCAACTGCGGCCACCAGCACCGCACTCAGGAAAGACACCGCACCCAAGACCACTGAGTTACAACTTTCTCTACGACTTCAAGGCGGCTCGCTCCGCTCACCGCGCGCGGCCCGGCCCCCGGCCGGGCCTGCGCTCCAGTCTCCGCCCCGCTCCAGCCCGGCCGGCACCCGTGCCGCGCACACAGCGATCAGCCAACTGATGCCAGGGGTACGTCGTGGCTGGGGCGGTCGGCTCCGCAGCTTTACGGAGCCACTTTGGCGCGAGCCTCGAAGATCATGGCCCCAACGTCGTGTTTTACCGGGCAGGTCCACAGACTGCCCGACGCGCCGCAAGCTTACGGGGCCATGATCACTCGCACCAAAGCAGCGCCACCCCAAAGCCGCTCCACCGACCTTGATGTCTCCCGAGCCTCAACACCCGTGCACGTCTTATGTCCGGTGAACTAGTGACATCAAGGGAAAGACACCGCTATTGTTGCCATCCCCAGCGTTGGGGCAGGCGGCGAAGGCCGGTTCACCACCCACTATCGACCGAGGTGCATGACCCCGTGACCGCCGTGAACGTAGGGCAAAGCAGCGAGCGACGCAAGGCAATAGAGAACGAGCTTAAACGCCTGGAAGAAAGCGCAATGTACAGTGCGCAGATCCAGTTTGAACAAACGAAACAATGGCGAGGAATAAATCTCACTCTCGGAATTCCGGCTACACTACTCGCCGCCATATCCGGGACTGCTGCCCTTGTCAACACAAGTGGTCGCATCGCTGCGGGGATCTGTGCTCTGACTTCGGCAGCGTTTGGGGCAATTCTGACTACGGTAAATGCCTCACATAGAATGAACCAGGCGGCGTCAGCGGCTAATGCATACCTGGAGATACAAACGGCCGCACGCCAGGTCCGCGAAATTGATCTGCCTTACGAAGCGATCGAAGACGTAAGGAATACACTCGCAGAGCTAACTGCGCGCAGAGACGAGCAGAACAAGACGGCGGAAGTGCCCAATAAAAGGGCTTACAAGAAAGCCCAGAAGAACATCAATAGCGGTGGACAAACGTACGCCGTTGACGAGTCGTAGAGCCGTAAGAAACGGGGGGATTTATATGGCCCGCACGATATCAGAAGGTTTCAGCCTATTCTTGGACTGCCTGGTACCGCTCCGGTCTCAACGCGACGCGGCCGCTAGTCATAGGGCTAGTGTCGAAAGCTCATTGAGTAACGCGATGCCCATTCGGCTGTTTTGTGAGACTGGGTCGTTCACGCATGGAACGGGAGTGCGGAATCATACGGATGTAGACCTTCTGGCTAGCATTGGACGCGTTCAACCAGCAAGCCCTGACACCGCCCTGTCGTGGGTGAAAACTGCTCTGTCGATGAGTTTTCCTAACACAACGGTGAGAATCAGTAGACCGACAGTCGTGGTGGAATTCGCTAGTGGAACCGAAACTTGGGAAATTCTGCCGGGATTCATCACTGACCGAGGGTCAGACAGCATCTCGGTATACAACATTCCCGGCCCATCTTCCGGCTGGATCGATTCGGCACCGACCGCACATTTAAAGTACGTGACCACTGTTAACACCCAGAACGAAATTAAAGGAGCCGCCAAACAGCTTGCCCGCCTCGCCAAGGCCTGGAAATACTACAACAACGTTCCCATCTCGTCATTCTATCTTGAGATGCGTGCGGCCAACTACATGTCTACACAGAAATCTTTCATCCCGGTTTTCGATATATGCTATTTCCTTGAAGATCTCGATAGAATGCAGCTAGCCTCGATGAACGACCCTTTGGGTGCATCAGGCAGGTTCAGCGCATGCTCTTCAGAGGTCAAGAAGTCGGATGCGCTATCTAAGCTATCAACGGGTGCTACACGGGCACGTAAAGCATTGGAAGCCCACAGCGGGAATGACGCTCAAACAGCTTTCTCCTATCTCAATCTTCTGTTTGGAGGAAAATTTCCAGCCCGTTAAGACTCCCCGGACGTCGAAACGTAAGCTAGAGGCTCATTCGCTTGATCGATAATGCGCCTCTGCCGCACTTGACGTGACTCCGTGCAAGAGCGGGCGGGACAAGGTGAAGCACTTCTTGCCGACCGGCCCGTCTCCCAGGCAGCGATCCATAGATCGAGGTCCCGAGCTGAACATGGCCCTCGCCTAATCGCTAATACGCCGCCACTCGGGAGAGGGGCCTTACCTGTCATGTGTCGACTAGGGTACGGCGGGCCCTGGCCAGGAGACCGCAGCCCGCCGTACCCTAGTCATGTCCCGGGACTCCGTTGCCTTGCTAGGCAGCCCCGCGACCGGTAAACAGGGCGTAGCACCCAGCTGCAACGATGGCAGTCGTTACCAGCAGGGACTTGAGGCGGGCGGTCCGCCCCTCGTCATCGATGGCGTAGCGGACCGTTCTCTAAAATCCGTCAATCATCTTAAACATTTGTTTCTCCAAATTCATTATGGCTAACGTTCTCCTTCACATATTGCAGTCACCTAGACAGCAAAAAGGCCCGCTTTCTCTTTTGCGATTAAATGCATCGCAATAGAAATCAGACCGCAAAATTGAAACATATGCAGTTATGTGGAGATGGAGACTCGAATTTAGCTACCACCATCTCCGTTGCGAGCGGATGCACTACTGGAGATAGCGCAGGCTCACCCTCAAGACAAGGGATCGTTGCGCCGGAAGCCCTTAGCGATCTTTTATTTCGCGTCGAGGTTTGCAGACCTCGACGCGAAATAAAAGATCGCTCCCGAGAGCGAAGAAGCCAAGTCCATACCCGAAGATCACGTAGTGCAATGCATGCCACTGTGTGCGACGGGCACCGAGCTGACTCCATATTAGATCCGGTTGGCGATTGGAGTCAAGAGTGGCGAAATGGCCCAGCTTGGCTGGTTATCAACCCTAGGGCTGGCGGTGATGGGTCGCAGCCGTGGGAACTATGTGTGACGGGACTGCTGCAGTTGGTGCCACCTGACGTGGCTTTCCGTAAGGCGGGCTGGGAGGATGCCGTACCGCTGCACCGACCGTCTCAGTTTCCGTCTCATTCAGCGTGGTTCACGGCCGGTCAGCCGAGACCGGGAGCCGATCCCGAACTGGTGGCGAGCCGTCCACGAACGCAGGTGAACGGCCCTGTGCATGGTCCCGGAGACGACCAACAGACTTGGAAAGCGTGTTGGGCATCGGAGTCGGGTTAACACCTGCCGAGGAGGGCGATGCGTGATCAGCTTGGAACGTGGAGACCATCATCGCCAGCGGCATAGCCGTCCTGGGGACGTTACTTGGTTCGGGGATCACCCTTGCGTTCCAGCAGTGCACCGCCGACAGGAGCCACCAGTTCACCCGCCGGGAGAAGCTCCGGCAGGAGCGACTCGATGCCTACTCAGCCTACGCCGGCGCGTTGATCAACTACCGCCGTTGCCTGGTTCACCTCTGGTTCTGTGAGCACGAACAGCCACCACCGGAGGACCCCGACACGGTGCGGGTCCGCGCCTACGATCTGCGTTCCAACGCCCAAGAAGCGTTGTTCCGGGTGCAGATGCTCACCGATGACGAGACGCTGAGCGGGGCCGCAGAGGACGCGCTCGCAGGCGTTATGGCACTGCCCAAGACAAGCCGCAGAGCCGAATTCGACGAAGCCAGAGTACGGACCCGTGACGAGATCAGCCGACTGGTCCAGGCAGCCAAACAACACCTCTGAGGCACTTGCAGATGCGCAGGTTAGTAGAAACCCACGCCGACAGGTCTGCACCACAAGCGCACCAGAACGGGCGGGGAACAGCGGGGAATCACGGTGAAAGTAGCCGGGGTCGACGAGGGCGCGCCGGGGCCGTTCGCCCAGGTCAGTGCGCGAAGTCTCCTCAAATGCCCCCAGCTTCCCAAGCTGAGAGCGCGAGTTCGATTCTCGTCACCCGCTCCATCGCGAACCCCCAGGCCAGAGGCCCGGGGGTTGTTTGTTGTCAAAGCCGATCAGCGGGGCGCCCACCGCAAGCACACCGCAACCGTTCAGGTGTTGATGAGGCGGCTGTCGAAGCCGGCGTGTAGGAGGCGCTCGTAGGTGTCATATACGTCTCCGGGTACGTCCTGCTCGACGGCGAAGCCGCGCTTCGGATATTCGATGGCGTGTTGCAGGTCACCGACGAGCATGTGGGCGACTGGCTACTGAAGTTGGTTGAGTGATGTTGGGCCGCTCGCCAGACAGCGGCGGGTCAGCTCCGGTAGCTCTGGGGCGTGGGGTACGCGCAGGGCGATGGGCTGAGCGATGCACCCAGCGAAGAAGGGTCCTCCGGCTCGACGTCTGGCACCGTCCGCGCTGACCTGTGGTCGGTTTACCGTGCCTCCAACAACTCGGTCGGAGACTGGAACCCGGATCGGCGGTAGAGCGGGACACTGCCTTCTGACGGCCAGACGATCAAGACGTCTATGCCGCTGTCCTGTGCATGCCTTCTCAGGGCTTGAAGAAGGGCTGCCCCGAACCCGCGATTGCGGTGTTCAGGCACCACGTAGAAGTTGGTGACGTAGCCGACCGGGGTGTTGTCCTCGTAGGGCTCCGGGATCCTCTCCACCAGGTGGAGGAAGACATGCCCGCAGATCTCGCCGTGGCTTTCTGCGACCCAGGCCAGCCAGCGTTTGCTTGCGAGCCGGTCCCGGATCCAGTCCTCGGCGTGTTTCATGGGACGGACCGGCTCGGAGAGGTCCCCGTCATGGTCCTCTTGCTTGAACGCCCAGCGCAGACGGGCCAGTACTGGCGCATCAGCCGCGTCAGCCTCGCGCACGTTGACGTCTGTGATCATCACGCAAGTCTCGCGCACCGCGTGTTGTCGCGCTCGCAGTTTTCTGGGCCCACTTCCATCAGCCTGCCGATAAGCCGTCCGCGATCAGTCCGCTGGCGGCCAAGCAGCCGTCGACTAG